>NZ_PDDW01000001.1:0-4800000 GCF_002554515.1 Nocardia sp. FDAARGOS_372
AGGACCCGACCGGGCGCGGCTTGGACATCGGGATCTTCCGCGGCGGCGGCGGCCAATATTCGCACATGGCCGGCACCCTCGCCGGTGTCGCGCTCGAGTCGGGCGCCAACGGTGTCCTCGTCGGTGCTGGGGCGCAGAGCGCGGCCAGCCCCGAACTTCCATTGAAGTTCTACCTTCCCGCGTCGGCGTTCAACCCGCCCGACTCCGGCGCCCTCCCGCAGCCGTCGGTCGCGGTCCTCGTCGACCCGCGACACCTGGGACGAGTCCGACGAGCTGGAGTTGGAGTCCGCGCGATCTCGGCCAACCAGCACGAGAGGACCGCGACCGGGATCTGGCGGATGCGAAGAAGACCCGGACGAGAAGCGGCAGCCGAATCCGTGCCCGCCAAGCCAGCTGCGGGTGGAAAGATGGAGCAGCAGAAGGCCGAAGCCAACTCCACCGGCGGGCCGGTCCGGAAGCGCCAGAACTGACCGGGTCGATGTCAGACGACGAGATCCGGTTGGCCGACCTGCAGCAGGCGCTGGAGACCGCCAAGGCCGACCGCACGAGGTCTACGCCGACCCCGACGCTACCGACGAGGACCGGGCCGCGGCCGACCGCGAGGTGTATTCGGCGATGAACGCCATCGTCGCCGAGCAGAAGAAGCAACGCGAATCCCTCGCCGGTGCCAGCGGGTCCAGCTACACCGGGACCAGCCCGATCCAGATGCTCGGCGACGCCATCTCCGAAGCCGTCACCGGGCAGCTCAAGGACGCACTCAACGTCGTCGGACTGGGCGGAGACATCGGGGGAGTCACGGCGCCGCCATCGGTGTCGCCGCCGACCTGGCCAAGCAGTCCCAGGACAAGCCCACACCGGCTCACCCAGTGCGGGCGAGCTGGCCAAGCAGGGTCCGTCGTGCCCGGAAGCCCGGCTGGATCGAGGAGTTGATGAAGACGCTGCGCACCCCGCGGTCGTCCGCGACCAAGGCGGCCCGTTGCCGAACAACACCGTCGCGATCAACACGAGCGGTGAAACCGAGTGGGTGCTCACCGGCGCACAGATGCGCGATGCCGCGACCCGCCGGTCCCGGCCGATGCAGAACATCGACGCCCGCACGATCATCGAGAACCTGCACACCGGCATGAGCGCGGGCGAGTTCCAGCGCGAGTGGAAGATGCTGCAGATCAATCAGCGGGACCGGTGCGCGGATTGGTGCCGCGCGCATGATCGAGCTGCCCGACGAAACACTCATCGAGTTGGAGGGCTGCGACGGCCAATGTGGCCGCTGGCTGGCCCTGGCCAGTGGGGCGAGGGTGTGCCTGGCCGACGAGGATGAGGGCACCGACTTCGACGGCATGTACGAGTCGCCGGTCACCGCGATCTACAACTCGACAGCGTTCGAGGTCGGCGCCCACTTCGGCGGCACCCGGGAGGAGAAGTTCGACTTCATCCTGGCCTGCACGTCAAGGCGAGAAGGGTAGCCGTGGCGGTACATCGACTCCGCGTTCCGAACTCCTGAGCTTCCGCCGGGAGTCGAAACTGTGGTGGCCACCGGTGATTCGCGCCGCCGACTCCCTGTCCGGCTGGGCGCGAAGGTCAACATCAAGGCGGTCAACGACCCGAACTCCGAGCAGTACGGGAAGCTGCTGGTGCCGCTGGTCGGCGCCTACCCGCGCTGGGTCGAAGACCCGCGTGTCGACGTTCATCACCCAGACCGACACCACCGGAGGCGGGACAGAGACCGGGTATGTGACGGTGTCGAACCCGCTGCCGGAGGACTACGAGATCTGGCCGGTCTGGCAGATCCAAGCCTCCGCCGCCGGGATGGTGGTCACTTTGCCCGACTACTCGTGGGCAGCGACCTCTACGACCGCGCCGAAGAAGATGCCCTCCGCAAGTGGTGCTCGCGCCGCTGCTCGCCGGCGAGCATCTCAAGATCAACACCGACAAGATGGCGTGGGGCGGCCAGTTCAACTCCTCCCTGGACACCGAGTTCCCCCAGCGGATGGGCGGCCGGCGCCTGAACTACTCGATCCCGGCCGCACCAAGCCCACTCAAGTCCCCGTCACCGTGACCGGCGCACCCGCTGGGACCGGTATCCGGGTGCTTTGCCCGCGGCCGTGGCCGCGCCCGTGGGAGGTGAAGCGTGACCACCGTCGAAACGATCGACTTCGACCAGGTCTCGGCGAGATCGACGAGCGGCTGCGCAAGGACCAAGAACGGCGTATCCGCAAACCCTTGGTGCGTATCTGGGACGGCGACTGGAACCTGGTCGGCGAAGTCCACAACGAGATCTCCGCGAAGTTCACGCTGCCGGAGAACGAAACCGGCGTCGGCACGATCGAGCTTCCCGCCCAGTACTACCTGTCGAAGTGGTTGACCAACCACGACGACCGCCTCCACAACGTCCACGTCACCGTCGACAAGGACGGCGCCCGGTGGGGCGGAATGCTCGACGACCTCGAAGGCTACAAGGACGACACCGGCCGCCGGGTCGTGAAGGCCAGCTTCAAGTCGGACTACGAGCACCTCAAGAACATCCTCGCCTACAGCAATCCGTTCCTGCCGCCGGAGATCCAGTTCCCCGGCTGTGGATCTTGTTCGGGCCCGCGAAGTGGGCGCTCAAGCTGACGCTTTTCGTCAACCTCCTCCGCCTGCAAGGGCTCGATGGACTGTGGACGCTGCCCGACGACCCGATGGATCCGAGCAGTGGCTCGACCTCGACCAGTCGAATGGCAGATGGTGGTGGCGCCGACCCCGATCGGCACCGACCACTCGCAGTTCGCGATCATCAGCTCCCGCTTCAAGTACATGCACGACGTCGCCAAGCGCGCGGTCGCGGACGCGCAGCTCACATGGCAGCCGCGCCGCTACCTCGACGGTGACGAACCGCCTGGGAGGGCGCGAACCTCAAGCACGGCTGCCTGGTGTGGGACCTCGTCGACAACTCCGGCTGGGACACCGAAACATCCTTCGGCGGCACATCTTCACCGGACTCGTTCGCGCGTTCACCACCATCGGCTCCGACGGCATGACCGAAGGCGTCGACATCATCGACGACCCGACATTCCCGCCGGAGTACTCCATCCCGGGTGGAAGGGCACGATCCTCGGGCACCGGCATCATCCTGCGCGACGGCGAACGCACCGGCATCCAGTCCCACAGCTTCCACTGGAAACCGGCCACGGCCACCGAGTTCGTCACTGGCGGCCACTCGATGCCCGGCGTGAACGAGCTGATCTCGGCCACCATCAACATGGTCGGGGATCTGGTGGCTGCCGCGTTGTTCATCCCGCCCGTCGGCGGCATGGCCGACGCCCTGCTCAAACCGCTCTACACCGACGTCTTCCTGGCGTTCATGAAGTGGCAGGACATCGGCCGCGCTCAGAAGCTGGGCTGGTCGCACTACTTCGAGACCTGGTGCGAGGGCGCCGACCGCGCCTATACCTTGTCCGCGCTGATCGCACTGAGGACGGGATGTGGCGGACCCGGGAGCAGACGTCCACACCGTCACCGTCGCTGACGGCGTGGAGAACCTGCGTATCGGTGAGCGGGGCAAGGGCAACGCCTTCCTCGGAACCCGCATCGGCACCACTGTCCGCGACTGGGGCAAGCCCGGCCGCGTGTACGTCGACCGCATCACCGAACTCGTCCTCGCCTGGACCGCGCCACCACCCCGGCGTGGACGATCACCGTCGGTCACCGCGAACCCGAAGACCCGGTGGCCAAGGCTCTGGAAATGCTGCAAGACGTCATGTCCATCGCCCGCGACCTGGGTGTTCTGTAGGAGGTTGGATTGGGCAAGATCTGGCAGCTCGAGGACATCGACCCCGACGACCCTGAGCAGCGGTTCCTGCCTGTGCTCCAGTACATCCCGGTCGGGTTCGGCACCGACGCCGGCGGCCGCAACCGGATCGTGCTTCCGGAAGCGTTGGCCCGCGCGATTTCCAAACACCTCACCGAGTGCGGTGTCCCCCGGTCGACCCGCGCAGGCGGTGAAGAAGCTCCGCGCCCCTACCGCGGCGAGCAGTCACCGCTCAATCCGCTCGGAGACTGGGTGTCGATCGACGAGCCCGACCCGCCCAAGGTTCGGCTGCAGGACCCGGCGGCGATGACCCCACCGGAACGCACCGCGCTGGTGGAGAAGCTGCGCTACATGGGGTACCGGATCAACGAACCCCTCGCGCCGAAGCCCGTCGCCCAAGTCATCGACGCGATCGACGACCCACCGCGCTTCGACCCGCACACGCACTCGGTGACCGAGGTCAACGCCTACCTGCGCGACCTCGACGACGACGAGGTGGAGAAACGCCGCGTGCTCTACCAGGAGAAACGCGGGCAGGCCCGCCGAGGAATCCTCAAACGCTGGGAAGGAGCCTGATGAGCTTCCGAACCGTGTACGACTACACCCATTCCGAGAACGGGTGGCCGATGTGCGACAGAGACGAATGCGTGATCGCTGACGTCCCGCTGGAGTTCATCGACACCGCGCCGATCCGCCGCGGCGACGCGGCCACGATCCTCGGGCGTGGATGGTCTGGTACGACCGCAACGTTGAGGAGATCGTCTCCCCGGTGTGGGGTGGTCCCGCGAGAACTTGGTGCCCAACAGCAACCACCTGTCGGCACGGCGATCGATCTGAACGCTCCGAAGTACCCGTGGGACGGCGGGTGATGGCCCGTGATCTCGCGGACAAGGTCCGTGCAGGGCTGCAGCTGTTCGAGGGCTGCGTTTTCTGGGGCGCGGACTGGACGAGAGCCGACGAGATGCACTACCAGATCGGCCGGCTCGAAGGCGACCCGGTGCTGGTGAGCTTCGCGCAACGCCTGCGCGCCGGGCACTTGGGCATCTACGGCCCACCTCCACCGCCGGAGTACAGCGAGTTCGTCAGGACCGGGTTCGCGCAGCTGCTGCCGCCGTCGAGGAGGATCTGATGGGCACCACCTGGGCCGACGTCTCGCAGCACCAGCGGATCGCGGTGGATGCGAGCTACCCGCACCCCGTCTTCTGCTTCCGCACCAACTCCGGCGACAAGATCGACACCCTCGCCATCGAGAACGCGGTGCGGGCACAGGATCTGATCAAGGCTGGGCAGATCCAGGCGGTGATCGCCTACTACTTCTTCTGGCCCGGCCAAGCCAACTGCGACCTGCACAAGACCATCCTGGAGCAGGCGGGCTGTGGGGGACCCGCGGCTGGTGACGATGGTCGACGTCGAAGGCGCACCCCTCAACGGCGTGAAGCGGATCCGGGGTGATCAGTCGCCGGAGGTGAATGACGAGGTCGACCGGCTGCGCAAGTGGTACGGCGACCCGCGGCGGGTGATCGGCTACTGGAACCCCGTCGCCGACCCTGAGTTGTGGCCGTCGCGTCTGGACGGGATGCGGCTGGTGGTGCCGTCCTACGGCCGCCCGCCCGGCCAGCCTGCGCAGAAGCCGCGCGGCTACTTCGCCCACCAGTACACCGACCGCGGTCAGTGCGCGCCGTGGCCGGAGGGCGTGGACCTGAATTTCAGCGACCTCGAGTTGCCGGAGCTGCTGGCCTCGTGGGGAATCGATCAAGGAGGAAGACCCGTGGGAGACATCGTCACCGAGGCCGCCGCCCAGCTGCACCCGTGGCCCGGCAAGATCCGCCCGATCCAGCACCCCGAGCACGTCAACGAGTCCACGAAGTCTCCGGCCGAGCCGTGGACCTACGACATGTGGGCCGACGTCTGGAACGAGGTGGTGTGGGACGGCTTCGAGCTGCCCGAATCCACCGACGACGAACCGAAGTCGCTGGTCGGTTGGACGCTCGACACCGCGGCGCGGGTGCGTCGCATCGAGGCCAAGCTGGACCGGCTGCTGGAAGGCGGTGC
Source organism: Nocardia sp. FDAARGOS_372 (assembly GCF_002554515.1). Lineage (NCBI taxonomy): Bacteria > Bacillati > Actinomycetota > Actinomycetes > Mycobacteriales > Nocardiaceae > Nocardia > Nocardia sp. FDAARGOS_372. Next base: position 5,840 of record NZ_PDDW01000001.1, read on the forward strand.
GAAGTGACCTCGCTCAACCCGCTGCGGTACAAGCCGTCCCAGATCGCGAAGGCGCTCATCGCCGCGCTGACCTCCATCGTGGGCCTGCTCGGTCTGGCGGCGAGCACCTTCGCCGACGGCGCGCTGGCCACCGTTGGACAATGGGCGATCGCAGCCGTCCTGTTCCTCACTCCGATCCTGGTGTTCTTGAAGAAGGCGGAGCCCTGGATCGGGATGCTGGACCAGCTACGCGGTGATGCCCGCGAATGAGCGAGCTGACCGCGCTGCCGTGGGACTCGGTCGGCACCGTTGGCCTGGCCCTCATCGTCATGGCCATGGTCGTGACCGGGCGCCTCGTGCCACGGTCCATGCTCGACAAGCTGACCACCGACCTGGCGCAGCAGAACGAGTACCTGCGCAAGCACATCGACGCCCAGCAGGCCGTGAAAAGCGAGCTGGCGACACAGAACACGGAGCTGTTGAGCACCGCGAAGCTGGCGACGGCGCTGCTCCAGGCGGTCGCTCCGAGGGAGAGCCATGTGGCCCAAGACCAGGAGTGACCGCAAGGAGTCGGCGCCGACCCGGCAGGCACGCGAAGGTGCACAGCGGGCGGAGGCAGAGCTGGCGGCGGTGCGACGGCAACGCAACGTCGTCGACAACCTTGCCGCGTTCATTGCCAGGAAGATCGAGGCCAACCACTTCGGGGAGCAAATCGAGAAGTCCATCGCACTCCGGAGGGGAGCTTCATGAGCGTCCGCGTGAATCACATCGTCCTGGCCGCGGCGACCCTGGCCGGGGGAGCGGCGTACATCTTCGTCCCGAACCGCGAGGCGCTGGCGAACGGGCTGCTGGCGACGATCGCTGTCCTCGGCTGGATCTTCGTGGCCGCCTACGGGATCCGCTCGAGGTGGACTTCTACCGCCGCCGGCCGGGGGGTGATGCGGCTGATGGTGTGCCTGGCGCTGATCTGCACCCACGGCACCGCCACCCTGCTGTGGGGCTACCCCGGACGCGACTTCATCCGGCCGCTGCTCCTGCTGGCCATCGTGCTGGCAGTGCTCGATCTCCTGGCGACCCTGCTCCGTCTGCAGAGGACGAGGAGTGAGGCCGGATGACCACGCCAGGCGGTTCGCCTCCCGACGACGACTATGCGTGGGAGTGGGGCACGGACTTCGGCTCCACCCTAGACGAGGCCACGATCCTCGCGATCTCCACCAACGGCGCCAAGACGAAATTCACCGGCGTGCAGGGCGCGGTCGGATCCGAGATCCGCGAACCCGCTGAGCACACCCGCCTCATCGCCGTGTCAGCGCAGGGCACCGCGGACGAAGCCGTCACCACCGCGCAAGCTGCCGCGAACGCGGCCGCGAACGCGGAGAACCTGGCCGACGCCGCGTACGAGAACAGCCAGGAATGGAGCCTGGAGTTCGTGTGCGCTTCAGCGGAGGTGCTGCTGGGCGTGAACGAGCTGCTGGTGGGGCCCATGCTGAACGTGCGCGACGGCCTGAACGCGATCCTCACCGACATTCACGTCGCGTTGCTCGAACAGCACAACGGCATGACGATCCAGACCCGCAAATGGAACGCCGAGGGCACCGCGTACACGGTGGCGCATGAAGGCTCACTCGGACCCAACACCACTCGGCGCAGCTTCTCCGCGCTGTCAGTCCCGGTCGAAGACCTCGAACGGTTCTTCCCTACGTCACCGCTGTCGTCGGTTCGGTCCCTCCGCAGGTGCTGCAGATCTGCGTGGCCGGCGTCTACGTCCCTGAATGAGGTGGTCTTGATGGCACGAGTATTCGAATGCGTCAGCGCCTCGGGCGCGGCGGTGCGCGACTACGTGATCCAGCCGAACCGGGAAGCCCTGTGGTGCGCGCTGTTCGATGTCGCGTCACTCGACAACCTGTTCGACATGACCCCGGCCGAGCAAGCGGTGTCGGTGGTCGACGCCGCGATCGCTCGGCTGACCGCTGACCCGGAGGCGTTCCGGCCGCTGCTCGCCGACGACGACATCGTGGGACTGCGCGGCAACCGCGGCGTGCTGATGAGCCTGCGCAAGCACCTGGTCACGGTAGGTGGCACGATCTCCGGCGCGGTGGAGTCCGAGTGAGCTTCCTGCTGCGCCGGAACCTACCGTGGGCGTGGGCTGGCTGGCGCGACCTCGACGCCGAGCACGCACGCCCGGACGAGAACCCGATCAAGCCGCCCTGGAAACGCACCAACATGGCCAGGTCGGTGTGGCTGCAAGGCAACGAACTACGCATCGCCGACTACTCCGAAACGGTGTTCCAAGTTGGCGGGTCTCCTACGAGCAGATGTGCTACACCCCGGAGTGGGGCGCCGAGTACGACCTGAACATCGACGGCAACATCATCCAGCTCCAATTCTGGGGCGCGGCGATCTCTTCGTCCTGGTCGAAGGTCGGGTTCAGCGACCTGCTGAACGTGCCCATCGTGGTCGTGTACCGCGATGCCGCCTCCGCGGTGAACACGATCCGGATCATCGTCTACCGCAACGCCTCCACCATCGAGACACTCGCCTCCACGCAGGCGTACTCGGGGCTGATGCAGCGGTCGTGGTGGCGGATGAAGATCCGCATCAGCCTCGACCACCTGGTGCGCGTCTACTACAACGACATCCTGCTCCTGCAGCACTGGCTACCGAACTCACTGGCAGCCGGACCGAACAAGCGGGCACTGAGCTTCCTGAACCAAACCAGCGCCACCTCGTATCAGAAGAACTTCCGCCTCGGCGACTACCCGCCGGAGTACCAGATCCTGCGGCCGTCACAGTGGGCGGAGATCTTCGCTGACGACTTCAACCGCCCGGACGGAGCGGTCGGAAACGGCTGGACCCAGTTCGGTGTCAACGCCGAGATCAGGTCCGGGTCATGGACGACGATCGGCACCACCAACGGCAACCGAGCGATCCTGCGCAACTCCGGCAACGTCAACGGGGTGCAGCGGGTCGAAGGGATCCTCGGCGGGTTCATCGACCCCACCACCGGCTATTCGTCGCTCATCGTGCGCGGGAACGCTGAGGGCACCCTCGGGCTGATCGGGACCTTCGCCGACAACGACCTGCGCATCGCCCGCTACACCAGCATCCTGTCCGGCGGCACCGTCGAGGCCGTCACGTATGTGACCACCGCCGATTACGGAATCCTCGACAACAACCTGCCCGTCGCTTTCTGCGCCAACGGGCAATTCGCGTGGCTGGAAATCGACGGAGAAGTGGTGCTGCTGTGCGAGATCACCAACGGCCCGACCGGCTCGTGGATGGGCGCACGGGTGCAGCGTGACGGCGTGAACTCCGCATCGTGGAACAGCATTCGACTGATGGAGGCAGCCCTGTGAAAAGCTACGGCCTCGGGTGGGCGCCGCACCGCAACCACATCAACCTCTACACCGGCGCCGACTGGATCCTCGAACGCACCAACCCCGACGGGATCTTCCCACCCGGCACCTCGATCGAGATCAAGTGGGAGAACGGGCAGACCTGGCCCGGCAGCATCGACGGCGACACCGTGTCCTGGCGCGTCGAATCCGCCACCGTCGCCCTCGTCCCGGACCAAACCGAGTTCACCATCTGGGTCCGCTACCCCAACGCCGAAACCTCCACCACCGACGACTACCCGTGGATCATCGGCGCCGCCCGATACCAGCAGTGAGGAGCCCTTCATGTCTTCGACCACCGCCGTGAAGAACTCGATGGCCAACGCCTGGGCCGCCCAAGGCAACACCTACTCCCTGCACACCGGCGACCCCGGCGCCGCGGGCACCGCCAACGAAGCGACCGGCGGCGGCTACTCCCGCCAGAACACCACCTGGGGATCAGCATCCGCCGGCACCGTCACCGGATCTCAGATCACCTTCACCGTCGTCGCGGGCAGCTACACACACATGTGCCGCTGGAACGGGTCGACGCTGTTGAACGTGTTCGACACCACCGACGCCATCGTGAACCCCGCCGGAGAAGTGAAGGTCACCCCTCCTACACCTACACCGGCGACTGATGCGCCTACCCGACGCCGACACCGGCGCATTCCCCGCACCACGCCCTGACACCGGCACACTCACGGTGCCGGGCAGGGACACCGCATCGGTGACATTCCCGCCGCGGCCGGTGTTCGCGGTGATCATCACCGCCCCCGCCATGGCCGCCGGTGTCGCGCACGCGGTGATCGTGCACGTCCCCTGGCGTGACGCCGCCGCGGCAGGCGGCGGCACCGGCTCCGCGGTGCTCGTGGCAGCCACAGCGATCACCGTCGACGCCGCCGGGCTGGTGACGGCACCCGACGGTGGTGAAGACCGTCATCGACGCACCCGCTTACGGTGAGGGCGCGGCCTCGCATCTGGTCGCGGTCACCGCTACCGGTCTCGTCTCGGCTGCCGGTTCTGGTGCTGGTGCCGTGGTAACCGGTGTGGCGTCGGTGCTCGCTGCGGCAGCGGCCGGGCAAGGAACCACCGCAGTGGTTGTGGTGGTGACGCCAGCGATCACGGTGCCTGCCGCCGCGACCGGTGCAGGGTCGGCTGCGGTGACCCCGAGCGTGGCGGTGACCGTCGCCGCGGCTGCGGTCGGCGCGGGCTCGGCGGTGGTGTTCACCGGCGCCCAGTACAGCGACGACTTCGACCGCGCCAACGGACCATTGGGCGCGAACTGGGTCACGCTGGGAAGCTTCGCCCCCGTCATCGACGGCAACAAGGCCCAAGCCGGAACCAGCGGCCCGTCCAACACCGGCACCGTGTACCCGGCGCGGTGGGCGCAACCGGTCGCCACCGACACCCACGAAGTGTCCTGCGTCGTCATCACCCCGCCACCGCGCCGAATCTGCAACGCGGCGGTGGGGTGTTCGTTCGCTGCGACAGCGCAGGCAACCGGGTCGAAGCGCTCGTCTCCGACACCGACGCCTACATCTTCACCCGCATCGGCGGCACACTCACCCAACGCGCCACCATTCCCGCCGCCATCCCTCCGGCACCGCGCTGCGGATCCGCGCCTCCGGCAACGTGTACAGCGTGTACCTGGCAGGCAGCTCCACCCCAGCGCTCACCTGGACCGACACCGGCGGAGCCATCAGCATCGGCGCCAACAACCGCTACGTCGGCATCCTCACCGCCGGCACCGAGAACTTCTCCGGCACCCCCACCGGATACGGGTACGCCATCGACAACTGGGTCGGCAAGGACAGCTAAGGAGAGACATCATGGCCGCGGACAGCATCATCGCCGGACCTCTGCTGCTGCAGACGAAATGGGGTCCCGGCGGCCTCGGCCCCGCCCGGCCCGGAGCGATGGGCATGGGCTACGCCTACGACTCGACCACCGGCGAGATCGCCACCGACAACGACGGCAACGCGATCCTGGTGTCCGCCGAGGAGGAGTTCTCCCTGGCCGACTACCCCGACACCACCGCGCTGCGGGCTCGGATCATCGCGAACATGACCAGCCAGTTCAAGGCCGCTGGCCTGATCCCCGCGGAGGCCGAGGTCACCGCCCAGTGGATCGACGTCCCACCTGCGGCCTAGCTGGTCGCGATGTCGATCGTGGCCGCCACAACTACCAGGACGAACAGGCCACCGAGGATGATCCACAGGCCACGCAGCGAACCTCCGCGCCCGGACTTTCGCACGGGCGCGTCGGACGGTGAAAGGGTGGACCAGGCGACGAACGTGCACGCCAGGAACAGCACTGCGCCGCCAGCGATCCAGGCACCGCGGTTCGAGGGGTTCGTACGGCAGCTCTCGTAGCCGAGTATCGAGGTGCTGCACACTTCCTGCGGGTTCGCAAGGTCGAACACCAGCAGTACGACTCCGACAAGCAACGCCACCGCACCGGCTACCGTCAGCGATCGCATCAGCGCCAGCTGAGGTTTGGTCATCATCTCCCCTTCGTCCTTCCGACGGAGGGGACGCTACCTGTACACGAACGCCCCCGCTGATCCTTCACAGGATCGGCGGGGGCGCATTCGGCGTTTCAGCAGTCGAGCGGCCGAGGGAAGAGGACACTCGGGGGATGGTGCGCGACTACGAGGCCGAGATGCATGCGTGGATCGCCAAGCAGCAGGTGGAGAAGTGGCCGCCGCTGTCTGAGCGGCAGAAGCAGGTTATCCGCGCGGCGTTCGCTGAGCTGCATCGTCGGTCAGTCTTCGGCCGGGACCGCGATCATGTCCCCGCCGAGGTCGACGAGGACTGACACGGCACCGTCGGCGTCGACCATCCATCCGCGTGGCCCATCCGAACGCGCGGCTTGCATCTTGGCTTCGTCGTCGGCTTCCCACATCGCCCGCAGCTCGGCGAGATCCATCATTCGAGACCCCGCGTGCTCCGCGGGTCGGGTACGACGTGGCCGGCCTCGACGAGCACCCGGTGCGCGGCGCGCTTGCGGGCGCACGTCTCGATCGGGCAGGAGGCGTGCCGCTGCATCGCGTAGTGCGCAGCATCGACGGTGAAAGGGCGGTCGGGTGCCTCGTGCGGCCAGGCTTGCGGGAGCATCGTGCGGTCGAGTAGTGCGTCCTCGAGCGCGATGTGCTCGGTGATGTCGGGTGCGGCCATGTGTCCCCAGGGCGGCGTGGATTGGTAGGCACCCGACGCCGGGGCGGGAGCACTCCCGGCGCCGGGGCTGCCCTCAGCCTCACCCAGCGGGACACGCTGCCGCACTGACAGATTCAGGCCGTGTCGGCCGCATCTAGTACTTTGCGGGATCCCGCAAAGTCACAGCTCGAGACGCACGGTGTCGGCGAGCTGGCGCATCTCGTCGGTCAGGGTGCGGCGGCGCTCCACCATCTCGCCCACGATGTCGCGGGCGTAACGCTGCTGCGCCAGCCACTGGGGCGCCACCTGCGCGACCGTCAACAGCGCGCCCGTCGCCTCACTCCACTGGCCGAGCTGGGTGTGCGCGTTGGCCATGTCGAGGCGGTGACGCAGGCGGCCGGCCGCGGTGGGAAGCAGCGTGGCCGGCGGCGTGCGTTCGGCGATCGCCAGCGCGAGCGCGGGTTGCTCTGTGATCGCGGCCGTTTCGGCGGCCAGGTGCTCGACGCTGGTCGGCCCGAAGATCCGCGTGGTCGCCAGCTCCGTGCACACCTCGGTGCCGATGCGGGCCGCGGCGGCGCGGGCCAGGCCGAGCGCGTCGTCGTGCTCGTGCGGGCGGTTGTCACGGGCGGCGATCGTGGCGACGTACAGCCACAGCCGCCCCCAGATCGCCAGCGCCGACACGGTCGCCCGCGAGAAACGCGGCTCGATGCGGTCGGCGGTGGACATCGCCAGCGTGCGGGCCTCGGAGAGATTGCCTTGCCGGATCTCCGACCACACGCGGGTGGTGACCGCGCCCGCGGCGAGGATCTCGTCGTCGGCGGCGTCGACGGCCTGGTCGAGCACGACCGCGGCGTCGTCCCACTGCCGATTCTGGACGAGCAGCCAGCCGACCATGCCGAGCGCGGCCGACCGTAGCCCGCGGTCGTCGATCGTCGCGGAGTCGCGCAGGAGCGCCGGCGCGTCGGCGGCCATCTCCGAATACCGGTGCGCGGCCATCAGACCTTGCAGGCGGCGCAGCTCGGCGCGCACCTCGGTGGCGGTGGGCTGGTCGGCCTCGTCGGATTCGGGCGGGGCGGCGAGCGCGTGACGTACAGGCTCCCACAGGTCGAGGGTGGCTGTGTCGGCGGATTCGGCGTCGCTGTGGCTGTCGCCCTGGAGCACGCTGGTCGGCACGCCGAGCGCGGCGGCGAGCTTGCGCAGCGTCGCCAGGCGCGGGGTGCCGTGCTCGTGCTGCTCCAGCTTGCAGACGGTAGAGAGGGAGACGCCGGCCGCGGCGGCGAGTTCGGTTTGAGTGAGGCTGCGCCGCTTCCGTATCGAGGCCAGACGGTCGCCGAGGTCGCGGGTACGATCAGACACGATTCCTCCATCCCAGGAGTCCGGGCCCCCGAGCGGTAGCCGCCGCTGCGGGGGTCATTTCTGCTCAGGGTACGACGATTTCGCCGCGCGCCGCTCGGGAAGCCAGGGCGTAGGTCGGTCGCGCAGCTGCGCAAACAAGTACCGCTAACAAGTAGTGAGCGGACTCATCACTTTTTAGGTGTACTTATGCGACTATTGGTCGATGGGGACAAATGCGCAGCTAGAGGCCATCGTGTACGCCCGAGTGTCCGACAACCGGGGTGGCCGGTCCCGCTCTGTGGATCAGCAGCTCGCGGCCGGCCGCCGGGAGTGCGAGCGTCGCGGCTGGGTGATCGCGAAGGAGATCATCGACGACGACAAGGGCGCCAGCCGCTACAGCCGGGCCAAGCGCACCGGGTACGAGGCGCTGCTCGAGCAGGAATTGCGGCCGGGGCGAGTCCTGGTCACGTGGGAATCGTCGCGCGCGCAACGCGATCTGCGGGCGTACATCCGGCTGCGCGAGATCTGCGAGGAGACCGGGGCGCTGTGGTGCTACGACGGCCAGGTCTACGACATGCGCGACCCGCGAGACCGGCACCGCACCGGACAGGACGCGCTCGACGACGAGCTCGAGGTCGAGAAGACCCGCAAGCGCGTCCTGCGCGACATGCGCGCGAATGCCGAGGCCGGGCGTCCACACGGCAAAGTCGCCTTCGGCTACCGCATCGTGCGAGATCAGCGCTCGGGCCGGGCGATCGACCGGGTGCCCGATGAGCTGACGGCACCGATCGTGCGCGAGATCGCCGAGCGGGTGCTCGCTGGCGAGGCGATCCGCGCGATCGCGACCGACCTCAACCGCAGAGGTATCCCGGCGCCGCGGCCGATTCGGAAGGGCCCGCGGGCAGGGCAGCCTGGCCAGTGGATCACCCAGACCATCACCTCGCTGATCAAATCCCCGACGTATGCCGGCCTGCGCACCGTGCGCGGCGAGGTGGTGCGCGAGGGCACCTGGCAGCCGATCCTCACCCGCGAGCAGCACGAGCGCATCGTCGCGCTGCTGTCGGACCCGAGCCGGCGGACGCAGCGCGGCACCTCGCCGCGGTGGCTGCTGAGCTACATCGCGACCTGTGGTGAGTGCGGCGGCACCATCGCCCGGCTCAAGCCACGCGGGCACGACATGTACACGTGCATCACGAATCAGTGCGTCGGCCGGGCTGTCTCGTACGTCGACAAGCTGGTCGAGGAGGCGATCATTCAGCGGCTCGAATCGCCTGACGTGCTGGCGCTGATGTCGAGCGACGACCAGGCCGCCTCGGAAGCGTACGAGGAGGCGCGGACGCTGCGCGAGCGCCTCGACGCGTTCATCGACCAGGCCGCCGAGGGTGCGTTGTCGGCGCATGCGCTCGCGCGGATCGAGGCGAAGTTGCGGCCGCAGATCGCGGCGGCGGAACGGCGGGCACGAGCGGCGATCTCGTCGCCGCTCGTGGCCGAGCTTGCCGGGCCGCACGCGCGGAGTACCTGGCAGACCCTGACGATGCCGCAGAAGCGCGAGGTCGTGCGAGCCCTGGTCGAGATTCGGATCTGGAAGGCGCGCAAGGGGATGCGACGTGTGAATCCGCGTTACATACACCTGCGGTGGATCGGTTCCGACGAGCCCGTACCGACCGGCCCGGTCCCGCCCCTGCCCCTGGCCGAGGGCGGCGACCCGCTGGACTACACGATCGCCGAGGTGCTCGCGCACATGTCCAGCGCCGACGCCGCCGAGCGGCAGCGCGTACTCGACGCCGAGCGCGCCGGGTACGCCCGCGGCCGGATTCTGCGGCTGAATCCGAATCCGACGCGTCGATGAGCGCCGCCGCTTCAGTCGATATGCCAGGGCCACCGCCGATCGATGGCCCGATTCAGCTCGGCGACCTCGTGGCGGTCGAGGCCGCTCAGGCGGATGCGCAGGGTCGGCACGTCGACCCACAGCTCATCGGCGAGGTCGTGGTGGTTGGTCGGCTTGGCCCACATGAACGCGTCCAGCAGCGACCGCAGTGGGATCAGCCGGCGCGCGGCGATGTCGGCGACGATCCGCTCTTCGGCCGCGGCCAACACGGGGTTGCGGGGCACAGGGCCGCGCTCGAGGTGCACGATCTCGTGGGTGAGCGCGCACCGGCGGGCGGCCTGCCCGAGGGCGCGATCGAGGTAGATCCCGTCTGTCGTCCATGCGGCGCGCAGATCTGGTGGTAGGTGTTCGCGGCAGCTGATGCGGATGTGCGGGTAGGCATCGCGCATATGCCGCCACGGATGCCAGACGTGCGCCACCCCTCGTAGTCTCGGCATACCCGCATTAGAACATGTGTTCGATAGATTTGCCCAGGGGTGTGCTGGACACTAGCCAGTGATCATGCACTTAGGTGCACGAAATGGCGGAGCTGGCCTGCCGCCCGCTCCGGTTCATCGACATCGACGATCTTTGCGTGATTGAAGATGGGCGACAGCATTGAGTCCGAGTTCATTGCTTCCACAGCCTCGCCGGAGTAGAAGGCGATGAAGCTCTCGGACGCGCCCGCGGCCCGAGCCGCAGCGACGCGAGCGTGAAACTCCCTGGCCACGCTCTTGGCACTGTCCACGGTCACCCGATGGAACTGGAGCCTATCCATTAAGTGGACCTGACCGTTGGTGTACCGGTAATCAAACCGGACGGCGTCGTCCGCAGCGACTTGGGGCCCCACACCGCTGGCACCTCGACGTCGGGCTGCGGATGGACTTCGGCGACCTTCAGAACCGTTTCGACTCGTTGTTTCAGTAGCTTCGCCCACGGCTCCGCCGTGGGCGAGTCGTCACCTGCCACGAGTTCGACAAATAGCTGCTCGGCGAACTCGTTCGCTGAACACTGCACCTGGGTCAGGCCGCCGGTGACCATGCGGAACTCGCTCGGTCGCTTCTGTTGGACTCGCAGGACTTGGTCGGGGTCACTTTTGTACTCGATCATGTATGTGTAGTACTCAACCCAGTCCGCGTAGCCCTCCTTGGATACCCCGAACCGTCGTAGGGCCCTGCCGTTGATCTGTCCTTGAGCGTCGACGGCGAAGAACTTGACCGCCCACATCCCGTCCACGAATGCCGCGACGCCGATGTTGCGGGGCTCTTTCCGGCGCATGTCGGCTGTGTACTGGATCAGGTGCCAGGTGGCGTTCATGGGGCACCTCCTCAGGACGGGGGAAACTCAAGCTGGCCGTCGCTTGCGGGCCGGAAGGGTAGTACTTTCGCGCCCTTGGTTGCGCTGCCTTTCGATGCCTTCACCAGTGACTCTATCGCGTCGCGCCGCGAGATCAGGAGCTTCTGGAGTGAGACGACGTTCGTTCTCGCCCCGAGTAGACCTCGCGCATGAGCCTCGTCCAAGGCGAGGTCCACCACCATCGTTGGCAGATGTCGAACACGCCGAATCCAATAGTTGAGATCCTCCTGGGGAAGATCAACATCCTGGAAGGCGTGGTAGCGCAGAGGGGTTGATTGCGCGGTCGAGGAGCTCATGCTCTCGCCTTGGCGCCCGCCGAGACTGTGCTCGTGGTCGATGAGCCAAATTCCGAGCCGCGGATGGAACAAGAAGTTGGATATGTGACGGTCCTCGTTCAGCACCCAACAGTCGAACACGAAGGCGCCTGCGATCGTCGCGCCGTAGAGTCCGAGTATCTGGTCGGTTCTGGCTAACGGCGGAGGGGTGACGCCGTCATGCTTGATTTGCGGCGTGGCCCAGCCCTTCGTGTGATCGTCGAGAGTCGCAACCTCGCCCGGCAGCACGGGCAGGCCCATGGCGGCAGCGAGGCGACTGCAGATGAGCTCGTTGGCGATCATGAATGGGCAGTCGCCGTCCTGCGCCTTGACGTGCATTGTGGCCAGTCCCCACCATGATTGATTCGCGCCACCGAACTCGTCGGGGACCGACTCGAGGCTGTGGACCTGGACGCCGGGCTCGCGGTACCTCATCGCCCCTCGAAATCGTCGTTCGGCGGATCGACCGGGAACTCGTCCTCGGGCTCGCGGTCGCCCTCCGGCTCGGCCATCGCCGCCAGCAGCTGGGAGCGGTCGAACTTGGGTTGTTCGGGCAGTGAGGAGTCCGGTTCTCCTTTTCGCCTGCGGCTCCGTGGCGCGGCGGTGGTCGCATGAAGTTCGGGTGCTCGCTCGTTGATGGCTTTGCGCTGGGCGACCAGCACGCGCAGCATCTCGATCGCGGCCCGTCGTTCTTCTGGCGTGAGGTCATCCACGCCCGGCGGTAGCTGCTGCGCAAACAATGATGCGCCCTCAACGTCGACGCCGAGGCTGCGCGCGAACGCCAGCACAACGGCCCGTTCGCTCAACCCCAATGCCTGGGCAATCCCACGGATTGTCTCAGTGCTCTTCGGCCAAGACCGGGGCGGGCCGCTCTTTAGCTCCTGGAACGTCTGGTGTTTGACGCGGTCGCCGGACGCATGTGTCAGGTCGCGATATGAGCGGCCCGTCGCGGCTATGTGATCAGCGATCAGCTGACTGATTGTCGGCATGGAGGGATCGTCTGAGCCATCACGCGCGGCGGCAACCATGCGGGAACTCCAACCGTCTACCAGCAGGGGACGCGCCCAGGCTAGTCGAACGGCTACCAAAATCAGCGCGCACCCCTTGTCGGATGCCAATGTCGTTGCGTTATTTCGACTCCCTTGGGGTTGACAACCGGCTACCAGTATCCGCACAATCGTCCCGTACTGCTTGACAGATAGCCGTCTACTGGGGGACAGTGATGCGGAAGCGAATCAACTACCCGAAGGGGACCTGGATGAAACTCCGAAGTCCCGACACCCTGCGCGCCTTGATGAACCAGGACGATTTCTCCCTGGCTCGACTGGCGCGTTACGCGGATTGCTCGAAGGGCTTCATCTCGCACCTGCTGATGGGCCGTCGATCGAGTTGCACACCGCAGCTCGCTCAGCGCATCGCGGAGGCGCTTCACGTTCCGGTCGAAGTTCTTTTCGAGCCGCGAGCGTCCCCCAGTGGGGGGCGAAATGTATGCCGTAAGGACTTGGTCTCCGCATGAAAAAGGCCCCCACCTGGGCGAACAGGTGAGGGCCATGACAACGAAAGGAGCTCGTCGATGAACGACTCTACAAACTACCCCACCCCGGTCGACCTGACCACTCCAGACGCGCGGTCGCGGCGTGATGCGCTCGCGGCGCGGGTCGATGTGCTCGGCGAGGTCGGGGTGCTGCGCACCCTGCCCGACGACATGCACGTCACCACCGACATGGTCGCTGACTTCTACGAAGTGGACCGCGAGACCGTACTGAAGGTTGTCCAGCGGAACCGCGACGAGCTGGACGACGACGGCTTCCGGGTGATCGGGCGTCGGGAAGTCGTGGACATCTTGTCCAGGACTCCCGATGAGCTGGGGATGCCGCGCAATGCGCCGACGATGAGCCTCTTCCCGCGCCGGGCCGTCCTCCGTGTCGGGATGCTGCTGCGGGATTCCGCCGTCGCTCGCAGGGTTCGGGACATGCTGCTCGATGTCGAGGCGCAGTCCCGTCCGGCCGAGCTGTCCGAGGACGAGATCGTCCTGCGGGCGCTGGAGATCCAGCAGGGCAAGATCCGCGCCCTCACCGCCGAGAACCAGGCGCTCACCGAGAAGGTCGCCGAGGATGCGCCGAAGGTGCACTACGTCGAGCTGTATGTGGCGGACTCGGACCTGCTGAAGTTTCGCACCGTCGCCGCGGCGAACGACGTGGGCGAGGACTGGCTGCGAGACCTCCTCCTCGAGAAGAACTGGATCTACGTCGAGACCGAGCGCCGCTGGTCGAACACCAAGGGCTGCATGGAGATCCGCCGCCGCTACTCGGCGTACTCGCACAAGCGTCAGTACTTCCGGCCGGTCGAGGTGCATGAGGCCCCGCGCTTCAAGGGCGAGGTCATGCACACCTTGAAGATCACGCCGGCCGGCGCTGAGGCGGTCGCTCGTCTCATCGAGCGGGAGCGTGCGGCATGAGCTCGCTGACCTTCTGGGCCGAGCCCGCCGTGCTCTCCACCAGCGACGCCACGATCACCGTCGGCGCCGGGGAAGTCGACGGCGGACGCCACGACGGTGCCGAGCGCGTCGCTCTCGTCGTCCATACCCGCAGCGCATCCGGCGACATCACCCACGGCTCTGCGCACCTCACCGCCGCCCAGGTCACCGACCTCATCGTGGCGCTGACCGACGCCCGTGACGCGCTGGAGACCGACATCTCGGGAATCGGAGGTGCACGATGACCGACCAGCAGCCACAGCCACCCTTCTCCGCGGCCGAGCGCGCCTGGCTCGACGCCGTGCGCGCCAAGCACCCGCCGCTGTCGGACCGGCAAGCCCAGCTGATCCGCCGCGTGCTCAAGCCGCGTCGTCCCATCGAGCGCACGGGGCTGGCGTCGTGACCGCAAAGCAGGCCGAACCGCGCTACGCGGACGGCACACCCGCCACCTCCGGGGAGCTGGACACGATCGCCCAGGCGTTCGGCTTCCTCTCGGCGCGCCACCTGTGCGAGGTGAGCACCGGCGCCGCGCCGACCGCGCTCGGCCGCACGGTTCGGCCGCGACGGAAGGCGGCCACCCGATGACCGGCCGCCACCGCGCCCCCGCCTCGCGAATCGACTGGGCGTTCTGGCGCGCCTACCTGGTGGTGATCGCGAGTTTCAACGCCCCGCTTGTCGCCGCCTGGCTCATCTACTTCGCCGACCACTGACCCCTTGGGCCCCCGGACCCGAGCGAAAGCCAGTCGCTCGGGGCCAGGGCACCAGCACCCTACCGAAAGGGCACCCGATGCCTACCGACTCCCGCATGGACACCGACCGGAATGAAGCGCTCGGCGACCTGGTCGAGGCGCTCGCCGAGCTGCGATTCAACGGCGCGAGCAAACAGGCCGACCAGATCGCCGGGGCGCTCGTCCGCCTCGGCATCCACCTCTCCGAGTACCGACCCAACGACGAGTACCTGACCCTCGCGCAGCTGCTCGGCATCACCGACGAGGCTCGCCGCTACGACATCGCGGTCCGCCTCGGCGACATCCCCGCCGCCTGCCTGTCCGACCTCATGGACTGGGCCCGCCGTGGATACGTCCTGGTCGAGCACGAGGACGGCTCGTTCGAGCGCAGCCCGATCCCGCGCACCGGCACGGCGCTGCCGTGCATGGTCGAGGCCGTCGAGCAGGCGCGGCCCTGCTACTGCGGTCGTTTCGGCGCCACCCGCGTCCTGCCGGCCGCGGCCCTCGATCCCGTCGACGCCGATGTCGACGAGACCGCGGACGAGTACGACGAGCCCGACC
Organism: Nocardia sp. FDAARGOS_372; assembly: GCF_002554515.1. Lineage (NCBI taxonomy): Bacteria > Bacillati > Actinomycetota > Actinomycetes > Mycobacteriales > Nocardiaceae > Nocardia > Nocardia sp. FDAARGOS_372. The sequence goes on from NZ_PDDW01000001.1 coordinate 20,988, forward strand.
CGGACCTCGCCCACGACCGCCGCGTCGCCGACCAGCTGGGGGTGCTCTGAGTGGACAACCTGACCAGCGACTGGCGCCACAGCGCCGAATGCCGTGACGCCGAAGACCCCGAGCTGTGGTGGCCGGTATCGGCGGACGACCCAGCGACACAAGCGCGCCGCGCATGCCACGGCTGCGTCGTGCGAAAGGAGTGCGCGGTGGCTGCGCTGAGAGAAGGGCACAGCGCCGGCATCTGGGCAGGATTCCGGCTGCCGGAGGAGAAGGGCGCGCTGCGTGCATACGCCGAGGCCGAAGCGCTCCCCACCTCGCACTGCGCATGCGGTCGCACCATCGTCCACGCCGGCAGGCTGCGGCAGTCCAAGTGCGCCGCCTGCCGACTGGGCCTCATCGACGACACCGAAGTGCGAGAGCACATCATCGCGCTGAGCCGTGCCGGTCTCGACCACACACTCATCGGTGAGCTCGCCGATGTAAGCCGCCGGACCGTGGGGCGGATCGCGCGTGGCGAGACCGAGGGTGTGAAGCCCGAGATCGCTCACCGGATCATGTCGATCCACGTCCCCGACCAGCTGGGGGTGTTGTGATGGCGAAGCCTGACGCGATCGACCGGATTCCGGGCCTGCCGCATGACGAGCAGGCGCGCGCCGCGGCGCGCCGGGTGGTGGCCGCCAACTCCGTTGATGTGGCCGACGCGTCCACCCTGCTGGCGATGCTGGGGCTGATCGATGACGAGGTGCACAAGCGCACGCCGGGCACCTGCCCGGCGTGCGGGAAGGAGCTGCCCCTCGAGGCGCACTCCCCGAAGTGGGGCACCGCGGGCTATTGCAGCCGCAAGTGCCGCAGCGCCGGGCCGAGCAAGGCGGCACCGCCGCAGGTCTGCCTCGAGTGCGGGAGCCCGATGGCATACAAACCGGCGGCGGGGGCGGGGCTGCGGCGCACAGGCGCGCACGGCATGTGCGACCTGTGCTATTCGCGGGTCCATCGTCAGGGGGGTGCGCCGCGAGCTGAGTTCGTCTCGCCCGCACGCGCCGCAGATCGCATCGCCAGGATGCGCGACCTGGGCGCGTCGTGGAAGGCCCTCGAGGAGGCGACCGGGCTGGCGCGCAGCTCGCTCATCGGCATCATGCGCGGCAAGGTCCGCCAGATCCGGCCCGAGACCGAGCGGGCAATCCTCGCGGTGGCCGGAATCGGGACGGCGGTGGCGTCGTGAGCGGCCCCAACGACGTTTGCCAGATCTCCGACCTCGACCGTGAGGTGTGCCCGCACTGCCGCCCGGTGACCCGGATCCCCACGGAGCCCGGCCTGTACGCCGACATCCCGGACGAGGTGTATCACTCCGACCGCGACAGCCTGTCGTCGTCGGGGGCGCGCACGATCTTGTTCGACAGCCCGAGCGAGTTTCGGTACGGGCCTCGGGTCGACAAGGCCGAGTACGACTTTGGGCACGCCGCCCACCTGTACGTGCTCGGCAAGGGCTCGCGCATCGCGGTGATCGACGAGCCGAGCTGGCAGACCAAGCGGGCGAAGGAGCATCGGGCCGAGGCCCGCGCGGGCGGGCTCGTGCCGCTGCTGGCGAAGGAGGACGAGCAGGCGCACGCGATGGCGAGGGTCGCGCTCGAGCACGACCTCGTCGGCGCGTACTTCGCCGAAGGCGAGGCCGAGATGTCGGGGTGGTGGGTCGACGAAGAGTTCGGCGTACGCCTGCGCATCCGGGTCGACTGGCTGACCCGTCTGCCCGATGGCCGCATGGTCGCGGTCGATTACAAGACCTCGAGGTCGTCTGGCGCCGGTGCGCTCGCCAAGGCGATGGGTGACTACGGCTACTTCATGCAGAAGCCGTTCTACCTCGCTGTCCTGCGGGCGCTCGGGTTCGACATCGCCGACTTCGTCTTCATCTCCCAGTGCAAGAAGCCGCCTTACCGGCTGACCGTCGCCCGCATCGATCCGCGCGATGTGGAGCTGGGGCACCGGCTCAACCGGCGGGCCATCGAGCTGTTCGCCCAGTGCATGGCCGAGGACCGCTGGCCCGACGACAGCCACCTGATCCACACCCTGTCCATTCCCGCCAATGCCCGCTACCGGGCCGAGGAGCTGCTGTCATGACCCACCCCGACCGCTATCAGCCGACCGAATTCGCCCCGGCGACCCGGATCGCCCCGACCTCACAGGCGACCGCGATCGAGCAGTCCCGCGCCATCGCCGAGGTCCAGGCCGCGGTGCTCGTCGCCCAGCAGCGGCCCCGGAACACCGCCGCCGCGATCGCTGAGATGCGCGACTCCACCGGGCAGCACTCCGTCGCGGCGAAGGCGTACTTCCGGTACTCGCGCGGCGGCGAGAACGTCACGGGCGTCTCCATCCATCTGGCCCGCGAGCTTGCCCGCTGCTGGGGCAACATCGACTACGGCATCAAGGAGATGCGGCGCGACGATGCCAAGGGCGAGTCGGAGATGCTCGCCCACGCCTGGGACATGCAGACCAACGCGCGGGCATCCACGACGTTCATCGTGCCGCACATCCGTGACACAAAGAAGGGCCGCAGGCAGCTCACCGAGACCCGCGACATCTACGAGAACAACGCCAACAACGGCGCACGCAGGTTGCGAGAGCAGATCCTCGCCGTCCTGCCGAGCTGGTTCGTCGAGGAGGCCAAGGCCAACGTCGACGCCACGCTGGAGAAAGGCGGCGGCAAGCCGCTGCCGCAGCGGGTCGCCGACGCCATCCGCGTTTTCGACGAGATCGGCGTGAGCGCCGCCCAGCTCGAGGCGAAGCTCGGCCGCAGCTCGGCAGAGTGGTCCGGGCACGACGTGGGCCAGCTCGGCGTCATCTACTCCTCGATCAAGCGCGGCGAGACCAGCCTCGCCGCCGAGTTCCCGACCGAGAAGGAGCCAGAGCAAGGGGTGTCCGCGGCCGAGATCACCGCAGCCGGGCGCAGCAAGCGCAACCCGGACCGCGACCCCGCCGACGAAACCCCAGCCAGCAGCCCGGCCGGCGACGAGCAGCAGGCCGCGCCCGAAAACCCTGAATCCGATTCCGCGCCCCCGTCCGAGGGCATCGACGAGGCGATTGAGCGGGCCCGCCAGGAGCAGGCCGCCGAGAAGCCGGCCCGCCAGCGCCGCACCCGCGCGAAGGCCGCCGAGCCCGCGCCGGTACCCATCACCGCCGAGCAGCTCGGCGAAGCGCGCCAGCTGCTCGAGCAGCTCGGCGCGGACACCACCGAGACGCGGCTCGCCTACTACCGCGGGTACTTCGACCGGCCCGACCTCGACGACCCGCGCGAGCTGAGCACCGAAGACGGCCGCGACGTGATCGCCGAGCTGCGCCGCCAGGTTGAGGCCGAGACGAAGGCGGACCAGTGAGCACGCCCATAGTGTTTTTGGACTGCGAAACCACCGGCCTGCACGCCGACCGCCGCCCGTGGGAGATCGCCATGATCCGCCGCGAGGGCGACCGGCAGCGGAGCCTGACCATCTACGTCTCCGACGTGGACCTGTCGTCCGCCGAGCTGATCGGGCTGCGGGTCGGCCGCTTCCACGACCGCCACCCGATGTACCGCAAGGATGTCGGCGGCGCGTTCGACATCGACACCGAGTCGGACGACACCGTCGACCCGTGGGCCGCTGACGACCAGCTCGGCGTCGACCACTGCCTGTACCCCGAGCAGCACGCCGCCGTGACCGTCGAGCGCTGGACCCGCGGCGCGCACATCGTCGGCGCCGTCCCGAACTTCGATACCGAGTGCTTGGCCGCGATGCTGCGGCGGCATGGACTGTGCCCGGCCTGGCACCACCACCTGATCGACGTGGAGGCGCTGGCCGTGGGCTACCTCCACGGCACCCGCCAGGTCGGCAGCGTCCCCCTTCCGTGGAAGTCCGACGCCGTGTCGACCTTCCTCGGTGTCCGGCCGCCCAGCGAGGACGAGCGGCACACCGCGATGGGCGATGCCCGCTGGGCCATGCGCCTGTACGACCACATCACCGGAGGAGCCCAGTGAGCACCGACCACCACCGCACCGACGCCGAGCAGCTGCTCGCCGGGATCGCCTGCGGCATCGACGGCATGACAGCGCTGCCGTCCGACCCGATCGCGATGAGCCTCGCCGCACAGGCCGCCACCGCGCACGCGCTGCTCGCCATCGAGGCCAGGCTCGCCGAGCTGGTCGAGCAGGGGATGCGGCTGGACAGCGTGGCCGAGGCGACGGAGATCAGGCAATGAGCGACCAGATCGACGTGCTCTGGCTGGGCGGCACCGGATTCCCGCGCGGCGGTGACGGCGTCTCCGAGACCTTCGCGAGCGCCCTCGACCCCGACCGGTTCCGTTTCCGCATCGTGCCCTACCCGGCCACCTTCGGCGGCGGCCAGCCCTCGTGGGCGGAGAGCCGGGCGGCTGGCCGCGAGGCGCTCATCGGCGCCATGTGCGCCACGGAGAACCGGGTGGTGATCGGCGGCTACTCGCAGGGTGCCGGGATCGCGGGCGGACTTGCCGCCGAGTTCGGACGTGGCGAGCTGACCGGCCTGCGTCGCCAGCTGCTCGCCTGCGCGCTCATCGCCGACCCGGAACGCCCGCGCGGCGCGGGCATCCCTGGCCGCCCGGCCGCGCCCGGGTACGGCATCGTCGGCGAGCGGCCGGTCCACGGCCTGCCGGCGTTCTGGGCCGCCGCCGAGCGAGACCCGATCACCGCGCTGCCCGCGGGCTCGCCGCTGCGCACCCTGCCCGACATCCTCGACTACTACTCCATCCGGTCCCCGGCCGCGGCGCGGGCGTGGGGTGAAGCGCTGATCCAGCGCGCCCGGCAGAACCGGTTCCAGCGGTGGTGGGACCTGCGTCTCGTCCTGGAGTGGGGCGGCGCGGTCCGGCAGGCGCTGGACTACCTGCCGTCCCCGCCCGGCGGCGGCCGCCACGGCCAGGCGTACGTGATCGAAGGGCTGGCCACCGCGCTGGCGCACGTGATCAACGAGGAGGTGCGTTGATCACCTTCCGTCAGTGCCGCACCGGCGTGGCCTCCCCGCCCACGGGCCGGGAGATCGAGGCCCGGTATCGGTGCATCGACGCCCGCCACGAGCCCGTCACCTACAACCCGGTCCATGACAAGACGTGGTGCTTGTGCGGGCGGGTCATCCGCGACGGCGACCACAGCCGCTGGCCGACCCGCTACGAGTACGCCGAGACCGACGCCGCCCGAACCGATCTCGTCGGACGTGAGGCGCGCGCCTACCTGCGCGAGGTCCACGGGGAACCAGAACCCCCTGTCGTCCCGACAGAGTGCGGGGAGCAGTTCGTGTTGGAGGTGGCGTAGTGCCCCGATCCCGCACGATCAAGCCCGGCTTCTGGGACAGCCCCGACACGGCCGCCGCCTACGTCGAGCCCGCCGCGGATGTCCGGTCGCTCAGCGATTCCGAGTCACCCCACGAATCCCCCGGATAGGAGGGCTGATGCGCATCCGCAGCACCAAGCCTGAGTTCTGGCGTTCCGAGCGAATCGCCGCCCTCTCGTGGGACTCGCGGCTGGTTCTCAAGGGCCTGGAGTCCTACGTCGATGACAACGGCGTCGGCAAGGACGACGTGGCTCTGATCGTCGCCGACGTGTTCCCTCGCGACATGCTCGCGAACCCTCGCGAGACCGTCGCGAGGGTTTCCGAAGCCGTTTCCGAGCTTCACCGGCACGGTTTCATCCATCGCTACGAGGTGGATGGGACCCGCCTCCTCTACATCTCGTGGTGGGAGGCGGTACAGCGCATCGACAAGCCCGGCAAAGGACGTTTCCCCAGGCCAGACGGCACAATGGACTATCGCGAGTCCGTCATTCGCGAGAGTGTCGCGAGCCCTCGCGAGGGTGTCGCGAGCCCTCGCGAGGGTGTCGCGCCTGGAACAGGGGAACAGGGGAACAGGGGAACAGATATACGTCCCCCAGTTTTCGACGTAACTCACGACCGCGCGGGCGCGCGCGCGAGCGGGGGTGTGGTCGCGCTGCGTGCGCCGCGCGGTGGCGCACAGGTCGCGGCGCGGCTCAATGCGACCGCGCGCAGCGCACCGGCGCACGCAATCGCGGTCGCGTTCAGCGAAGCGCTGTCGGTGCCACTCGAGGCGGGCGTGCTCGCAAAGGTCGGCGTCGAAATCGACTCGTGCCTCGCGGCCGGTATCCCGCCGCCCGCCATCGCCGCCGGACTCAAGGCGTGGACGGAATCGGATTCGTGGAGTCCCACGCAGATACCGGCGTTCGTCCACAAGGCCGCCAACGCCCGCGGTCGGCGCGGCCGATCGAAACCCACCGAGAAGGCGGTCGACGCCCACGCCGCCGCCGAGGAACTGCTACGGGAGGTGAGAACCCTTGGAGATCGCAGCGAGTGAACGCAGCGTGCGCGCTGCGGCCGCAGCATGGTCCCGGGCACGCATCTACGACGACAAGCTCGGCGACCCGGACAAGGCCCGGCTCGCGGCATGGGCCGAGAGCATCGAGCGGTGGAAGCTCGACGCCCCGGACCTGCTCGAGGGCGTGATTCGCTACTACGAGGGCCAGACCGAGGGCCGCACCATCGGCATCGGCGACCTGCTCCACCACGCCCGCGAGTCCCGCCGTCAGCGCGCCGAACGCGAGACCGCCGCCGAGGTTCACGCCGCAGTCACCGCGGCGCTACCCGTGTCCAGCGCCGGGCTGCCACTCCGAGCCGCCGGTGATCCGGTGTGGGCTGCCTACGAAGTCAACGGCGCCATAGACCGCCCGTGCCCGCGCTGCAAGGCCGAACCGAACTGCGCCTGCGTCACCGAGCGCGACACCCCCCAGAAAATCCCGTGTTTATCGAGAATCTCAGGCCCCACACGCCCCGCACCCTCACCAACACCCACACCCACCCCCGTTCGTCCGTCCACGTGGCGTACAGGCCACGAAAACACCGCGTCCCGTGCGGACGCCCACACCCAGGAGCACGCCCATGCCTGACTACACCGAGGGCGACCTCGTGATCATCGACGGCCGTAGGTGGCGCGTCGCCCGGATCAGTGACGACAGCCGACCGTCCGTCCGCCTGGTCAGGATGCCGAAATACACCCGGATCGGCACCACGGTCTACGCCGACGTGCTGGATCGGATCGGCACCCGCGTCCCGCCCGCGCCTGAGCTGTCGCGTGAGCACCTGGAGGTGTTCGCCGTCGACCCCCACGCCGCAGCCGAGTCGGAAGTCGCGGCGATGGCGCAGGAGCTGCTTGCCGCCCGCGCCCTGGCTCGCCCTGCTCGGCGACCAGCCGACCGAGGACACCGCTGATGCCTGAGCAGACACCCCCCGCGCTCATCCATGCCGGGCGGCGCGGCGGCAAGCTTGCGCGACTGATCGCGGTCGAGACCGCCCGCGGCGGTGAGCTGGAGATCGACGCCGAGCGCGACATGTGGCGCGAGCGCGCCGAGCGCGGTCAGCTCCACCGCGATCAGCTGGTCGACCAGCTCAACGCCGCCCGCGCCCGCGTCGCCGAGCTGGAGGCGCAGCAGCAGCCGCGCGTCATCGAGACCCCCGAGGACGCCGCGGCCCTGGCCGACGCGCTGAGAGCCGCAGTCGATTCCTGGCCGAATCGCGCTTGGCTCGTCCTTCCCGGGCCGACCGACATCGGGTCGGAGCTGGCGGGACATCTCACCAAGGAACTCGCGGGCTGGCGTCCACCCGCCCGGGTCATCGCCGACCCCGAAGAGCTGTCGGCACTGCCGGCTGGTGCTCTCGTGCACGACGGGACCGCGGTCTTCGATCACCTCGGCGCCGGGTGGTGGGTCACGACCGGCAGCGCCGACCCGATCCATAGCGAGGCCATCCTCGAGGCCGAGCCGGACGGGACATGCGGGTGCACGGTCATCGTCCTGTGGACGCCCGAGGCCGATATTCAGTCGGACATACGGATTCTCCTGCTGGGCAAGGAGTTCGAGGCTCGCGCCGCCATCGACCGCGCGCGGAAGCTGCATCAGCCCGAGAACGGGTGCGACAACCCGGTCCACACGGTGCCCGATGCGACATGCCCGCAGTGCTGCGACTACTGCCAGTGCTGCGGCGAGGCGATGCCGTGCGCCACCATCCGCGCGATCGACGGGGAGGATTCACGGTTCCCCACGCCTAAAGCCGGGGACTTCACGGGCGGTGTTCGGTGAGCGGCGGCCGGTACCCGTTCACCCCGGCCGAGGTCGCGTTGATGCGTTACCGCGTCGAGGACATCGGCCCGTTCCTCGCTGACGGAGAGTACGCGGTGGAGGGCTGGCGGCGCAGCGAAGGCTGTGGCGGTGGCCACGGCTTCCACTACGAGCACACCAAGACCGCGCTGGTCGGTCGCCGGTGTGAGTGGCTGGAAGACGCCTGGTACCCGGACGGGCGGGTGCGGCGGTGGCGGGACGGTCGAGTCCTGTGGGAGGCCCGCATCACCTACAGGCGGCTGCTGGCGTGGCGGGAAACCCGGATCAGTGACCGCGCTCGTGCCGCGATCGAAGCAGACGAGGAGAACTCATGACCGAGATCAAAACCTCCCGCGTGTCCGAGGAGGCGTTGTGAGTTTCGTTGTTCGGTCCCCGTCCGGCCGGTGTGTGGTGTCCCTGCCCACCGGCACCGCGGAGGAGATGCGACAGGTGGCTGTGGAGCTGTCGGACATGCTGGCCGTGTTCGCTGCGGCCGGGGCCAAGCCGCAGCTGTCGGTGGTCAGGGAGGCAGGCGCATGAGCGCCGTGACAAACCGACTGGAAGGACCCGGAGCAGTGACCCGCCACGTACTCGACATCCCCCTACCCCGCCCACCTCTCACCTCCAACCAGCAGCGCGGCGCCCACTGGTCCAAAGTGAAAGCCGCCCGCGACGCAGTGGCGTGGCACATCCGATCCGCCGGCGGGGACACGTTGCCCCGCCTGGACCGGTGTCATGTGGCGGTGACCTGGCATGCCCCGGACCGCCGCACCCGCGACGCTGGCAGTCTTCATGCCTTCGGGAAGGCCGCGATCGACGCTCTGGTGGATTTGGGGGTGTTGGCGAAGGATGACGCGGATCATGTGCTGTCGGAGTCGTACTCGGTGCAGCAGGGCAGCGACCATCCACGGATCACCATCACACTCACTCCGGAGATCGTTGAGGAGTCGGCGTGACCGGGCGGTGGATCATGTGCTGGGACCGAACCGAGGGCGTGAAATGTGTTCTGACCTGGTAAAATTGATGGCGGCCGGGGGCTGCACACCACCCGGCCACCGACCGAACCCCCAGGAGGTTCAGCCATGAATAAGACTACCGAGACCGTCACCGACAACGAGTTCGTCCTGCGCCTCGACCTGGGCAACGTGTCGCTGCGGGATCAGCAGGACGCGATCTTCTCCGCGCTGCGTCGGGTCGCCGACATGCTGGAGGACTATCCGATGGTCGAGTCGGGGCAGCGCCGGGAGGTCCGGCGGTCCTTCGACTACCTCGGCATCGACGCGAAATGGACGTGGCAGGCATGAGCGACGCCGACCTGGCCGCGCTGGAGCAGCGTGTCACCGAGAAGCTGGCAGCCGCGCGACCGAAGTGGGATCTGCCTGACATCCCGGCCTTGCCCGCCGAGGCCGTCGAGGCCCCGCCGCTTCCCGACTACTGGCCGCAGTTCCCCTGGGAGCGGTGGGCGATCGCCCCGGCCCGCCGCGCCCAGGCCCTGGTTCTTGCGGACAAGCTGATCGATCAGGGCAAGCTGGCCGAGGCGGGCTGGCTCGTCGGCTACGGCGGGAAGGTGCGAATCTCGTGACCGATCGAATGGTGTGCCAGCAGATCCTCGACCTCCTGAGCGAGGGACTGTGGCCCGGGGAGGCGTCGTGAGCAGCGGACAGCGACCCGAGGAGGACTCGTGACCGTCTACGACGACATCAAGGCTCGCATCGCCGCCGACCGCGCCGCCGCCGAACAGTGTCCGTGCGACGAGACGCTGGAGGGCGCTCGCGCCGAGATCGTCGGCGATTTCCTGGAGGTCGCCGAGCGGTGGCAGCTCAAGGCGCAGGAATGGGGGCCCGAGGAGCAGTTCGTGGCGTACCGGGACATGGTGTGCCAGCAGATCCTGGATCTCCTGAGCGAGGGGCTGTGGCCCGAGGAGGCGTCATGAGCAGCGGACAGCGCCCCAGGCGGCGCGAGTTCTTCCCGCACATGAAGGTTCGCGGCCGGTGGCGCGCTCACCGCCGCCGCGTCCACATCGTGCTGTGGCGCAACGACCCGGAGACTGGGCGGCTGTACGCGCCTTGGCCGCAGGCGTTCGCGTTCCCTGGCCGTCCACCGGTCGACCTCAAGGACTGCACGGTCACCATCGAAACCAGGGGCGATAAGCGGACCTTGGATCGCTGGTCCGGGCGCTGGCAGTCCGCGGGTACGACGGACGACGGCGGCACGGTGCTGCTGGGTGAGCCAGGGGGATGGCTGCCCGGTGCGTGACCCCGAACTCGAGGCCGAGGAGAGCCGCGCCGCCCTCGCAGAGTTGGAGCAGCGGGTCACCGAGAAGTTGCACGCGGCCATGCCGAAGTGGGACTTGCCAGCCGATCTGCCTGCGGTGGTCATACCCGACTATGTTCCGAATGGAGCCGAGCGGCCCGAGTTGGAGTATCCACGCGAGCGGTGGATCACCTACCCGGCGCGGCGGGCGCAGGCTCTCGTCCTGGCGAACAGGCTGATCGATGACGGCAAGCTGTCGGAGGCGGCGCTGTTGGTCAGCCGTGGCGGTAGGGAGCGGATCGCGTGACCGCCTCCGATGCCCTGTCCCGTCTGCGTGCCGGGCTCGACCGAGACGAAGCCATCGCCCGCGAGGCGATCGGCACCCGAGGGCGCGAGACCGGCGCGACTGTGCAGCACTGGCAGTGGGCACGCGAGCGCGACGACACCATCCTCACCGACGGCCGTGACCCGATCGCTGCCGAACACCTCTACTCCGACGACATCGCAAATCCACAACCTGAGCAGACAGGGATTCAGCCATGACAGATTCTATCGAGACCCGCGAGTTCCACATCAGCGACATCCTCAGCGTCCTCACCGAACTGCTCGTGTCCACCCGCAACGTCGAGGGCCTGTACGACCTGCTCGGCTACATGACCGGCGAACCCCTGTGGACCCACCAACTGCCGCGCGCCGCCCGCGAGTGCGAGCCCACGCTGCGCGCACAGTTCCCCGACCTCGCCGCCATCCCGGCACCGGAGGGCATCGACTCGCAGGAGACGCTGCTCGCCTGGCTGGCCCCGATCGAACAGCAGTACGGCGAGACGCGGCAGGTGGCCCCGATGGCGAAGGCGGACCACACCTCCATCGACCCGATCGCGGAGTTCAAGATGATGCGCCCGGACGGCGAGGTCATGCCGGTCGTGATGAGCGATGACGAGGGCCAGTCGTGAGCAGCGACGCACGCAAGCCGTCCCTCGACGAGGCGCTCGACAACCTCCGGCACGACATCGCGCTGGGCTTGCACCCATTGGAGCCAGGGCAGTATCCGCCGGTCCGGATGCTGTGGGAGCTGAGCGAGGAGGGGGCCGCATGAGCGACGGCTACACCCTGTCCGACATCCAACGCATCCGCGAGGAGATCGCGTGCCGGTATCCTGATGCTGTGAGACAGCCGAACCCCTGAGGTCTCGGAGTTCCCGCTCCGGCTTCAACCCGTCGCACACGCTGCGGCAGACCCTACGGCCACCCCAGTCTCGGGGTGGCCGTAGCTGTATCAGCCAGTCTCTGAGCCTGTAGACACCAACTTTGCGGGATCCCGCAAAGTTGCTGGTCCTTGGAACCCCCCTGGTGCGCGGCGGCTCGAGATCTACACCGAAAATCGATACCCTGCTATCTATGAGCAACCGGGAGTGGAGGTCTCAGCCGTGAGTATCAGCCCCTGCACATTCCCCGGCTGCCGCGACTCCGCCGGCGACCCAGCACTCACCTCCCTGGGCATGTGCGATCCCTGCCAATCCCGGTTCTCCCGGCTCCTCGGGTGGCTCACGATGGACTGGGTCAACCTCACCACCACTCTCCCCACGCCAGCCCGCCGCGCCCAGGAACGCGTCTCCCGCGGCCGCCAAGTGTTCGGGCACCCTGCCGAATGGGCATCCGACACCGCCGCCCAGATCGCGGCTGTGCTGAACGAAACACACGACGCTCTCGCTGACCACCTCACCGAAACCCCACCCCCACATCCCGGGGTGGGGGAGAGGTACCGGGTACGGGCGGCTTGGACATACCTGGAGTGCCGCATCGACCGCCTCGCCGCCGCTCCGTTCGGTGGCGACGTCGCCGTGGAGATGCGGGACCTGCACGGGCAAATCCGCTCCCGCCTCGGCCTCACCCGACCCCGCCAGCTGTTACCGACCCCGTGCCCGTCCTGCGAGCTGCGGACCCTGTTCCGCTCCGTCGACGTCGGCGCCGACTCCATCGACTGCGGTTCGTGCGGGCACGTCATCCGCGAGGAGCACTACCCCTTCTACACGCGCATGGTCCTCGACACGCTGCTGTCCAGCGAACGGGCAGCATGACAGTCCGGGGGTCGACCTGGTAGTTTCACACCTGAGCAGTAGTACCCCTATGCCCAAACCCCCTCACATCCTTCGGTGGAGGGGGTTTCGTCGTTTCCGGGAGGCGATATGGCTGCCGTCCTCGTGACCGACGGGTTGGATTCGAAACTCACCGCTGTCGAGGCGTCGGCGATCTTCTCGGTCACCGCGGCGACGATCCGGAAGTGGGCGTCGCTGGGCAAGCTGGCAGCGGTGGGTATGGACGCCAGGAACCGCAAGCTGTATCGGCTCGCTGATATCGCTGCGTGTGAGAAGGCGACCCGTCACGCTGCCGGTCGAGGCCGGTAGCCCTCATTCGTCGCAGCGGTGCACTTGCCGGTGATCGCGCTGCGGCTGTTCTCCCTGCTGGCCGGTACGCCCGGAGTGCTACCACCTCTCCCGTTGAGTCGGTCGGCCCCGGCAGCAGGGAGCCCCCAACCTTTAACCGAGAGTTAATAGTTCCCTTCCGAGGAGCCTCATGCCCCCGCAGCGGTACCGCAAGAAGCCCGTCGAGATCGAAGCCATGCATTTCACCGACGTGTCGGCTGGCTCCCGGATCGCCGAATGGTGCGGCGGGACGAACGTCGACAGCCCGCACGAGATCCGGATCGACACTCTCGAAGGCACCATGACCGCCACGCTCGGCGACTGGGTGATCCGGGGCGTGAAGGGCGAGTTTTACCCGATCAAGGATGAAATCTTCCGAGCGACCTACGAACCCGTGGAGTCCTGATGCCCGACTTCGCTACCTGGTTGCGTGCCCTGTGCACCCCTACCCCGCGGTCTCTGGAGCAGCCGGTGTTCGTGACCCCGGTGCTGTCCTGGCAGCTGTGGGGTCCGCAGTGAGCGACGAGGACGACGAGCCCGGCTACAACCTGGTGATGCCGTTCGTCACCGTCGCCAGCGTCGGTGGGCCGCACGAGGACGGCGCATACGTCGCCGTTCGAGGACACCGAGGTCGAGGGTTGGACGTCGATGACAGTGGACCGGAAGCCGATCGAGGATGCGTAAGCGCCTCGCCAGCGCCCTGATCCGCTTGGCGCACTACATCTACCGCCCCACCGTCACCGACCTCACCGACCAGTTCGACGGCGTGATCCTCGTCGGCGCGGGCGGCTCCTACCGGCACGTCCCCCTGATGCCTCCCGAACGCCGCGAGTCCCGAGGGTCGTGATCTGTTCGACAGAATGAGTAAGGATGCGCCATTCTGTGAGAAAATAGACTCGTGAAGTTGAGTGCATGGGCCAAGGAACAGGGCGTGTCATACCGGACCGCCCTGAACTGGTTCCATGCCGGAACACTTCCCGTTCCCGCGCGGCAGCTGCCGACCGGCACGATCCTGGTCGACCCGCCACAGGCGAACACTGCCGCGGTCGTGGCGTATTGCCGCGTGTCCTCGCGTGACCAGAAGGCGGACCTGGAACGACAGGCCGGGCGAGTATTGACCGGCGCGAGCGGGCGCGGACTGCGGATCGATCGCACCGTCACCGAGATCGGGTCCGGGCTCAATGGCCGCCGCGTCAAGCTTCGCAAGCTGCTCGCTGACCCTACTGTCGGGACGATCGTTGTCGAGCATCGCGACCGACTCGCCCGATTCGGTGTCGAATATTTGGAAGCGGCGATGGCCGCGACTGGCCGCGCGATCGTTGTACTCGATGAGACCGAGGTGCACGACGATCTAGTGCGGGACATGATCGAGATCCTGACCGCCATGTGTGCCCGCTTGTACGGCCGCCGATCGGCTGCCCGTCGAGCCGAAGCCGCTGTGCGTGCCGCGCAAACCGATCCGGGGGGCGAGTCGTGATCCGCGCTTACTTGTTCGCTCTCGACCCCACCGCCGAGCAGGTCGAGAAGTTCCGGTCGCATTGCGGGGCCCAGCGTGTCGCCTACAACTGGTGCCTCGCGAAGGTGAAAGCGAACTGGGCCCAACGCGCCGCTGAACAGTCCTACGGCTTGACCGGGGATCAGCTCACCCCGTGGATCAATACCTCCGCCTACAGTCTGCGCAAGGCATGGAACGCGGCCAAGGATGATGTCGCGCCGTGGTGGCGGGAGAACAGCAAAGAGGCATACGCCACCGGTTGCGCCAACCTCGCTACCGCGCTGGGGAACCGCAAGGCGGGGCGGGCGAAGATGCCGCGCTTCAAGTCGAAGCATCGTTCCCGCTTGTCCTGTCGGTTCACCACCGGTTCGTTCGGTCTCGGTCGCGACCGCCGCCACATTCAGCTTCCCGTAATCGGCATGGTCCGCACAGGGGAGTCCACTCGTAAGCTGGCCCGCCGCGTTGAGAACGGGACGGCCCGTATCCGTTCGGCGACGCTGTCGTTCCAACGGGGGCGTTGGCATGTCAGTTTCTCCGTCGAACTGCCTGACCCCACCCCCGCGCCTCGCGCCACCCGCCGGGTTGTCGGGGTGGACCTGGGTATCAAGTCGTTGGCGATCCTGTCCACCGGGAAGACGGTGCCGAACCCGCGCCACCTGGATCAGGCGCAGAAGTCCCTGCGTCGTCTCCAGCGGCAAGCGGCACGCCGTCGCGGACCGGACCGCCGAACGAACGTGGAGCCGTCGCAGCGTTGGCGTAAGACGCAAGCCCGTGTCGCTCGCCTGCATACTCGTGTCGGGAACCTGCGGCGTGACGGTATCCACCAGTTCACCACTCGGCTTGTTCGCGATCATGACGTGATCGTGATCGAAGATCTCGCGGTGTCGAACATGGTCCGCAACCGGCGACTTGCTCGCCGGATCGCGGACGCCAGCTGGGCGGAGGTCCGCCGACAGCTCACCTACAAGACCGAACAGGCTGGTGTCGAGTTGATCGTCGCCGACCGCTGGTTCGCTTCCTCCAAGACATGTTCGGGATGTGGTGTGGCGAAAGCCAAGCTCGCCCTTTCCGAACGCACCTATGTCTGTATGGAGTGCGGGATCGTCCTGGATCGGGACGTGAACGCCGCAATGAATCTGGCCGCTTTGGCGGTCGACCGCGCACAGTTGGTGCGTGAGCAGCCCGAAGGAACCCATGTCAGACGACCGTTCGCGGGCGCAGTGGGATCGCCTCGGGAAGAGCCTCTGGCTCAACCTCACCATCGCGAGATGGTGAGTCGTTGAAGCGGGACATTTTGTCATGCTTCATCGAACGGTGGAACTGATGGCTGATCTGTGGGATGCGTTCACGTTCGGGGTGACTCGTCTGATCGTGCGCCTGCTCCGCCTGGACCCCTACCGCGACCTGTGACCGCCACCAAGGGTTTCCAGGCGATGTCGGTAGACGTGCTGGTCGAGTCCGAGTCAGACGTTGAGCGGATCATCGACTGGGTCGCCCAGTTCGAGCAGATCAACGCCTACGGTTCGTGGGACGACGGCAAGAAGTTCGGGCGCGTCACCTTCTGTGCCGAATCGGTAGAGCAATACCAGCGGCTCGTGGACTACGTGGCTTCCTGGGACGGCGAGCACGGCCAGCGCCACGATCGGCTCGCATCGCCAGCAATGACCAAGCGGTAACCAGACAGGAGACTCCAATGGGCAGCGTCGACCTCGACACCATCGTCACCGCCGGCAAGGTCGGCCTGATCATCATCAAGGCCATCATCGAGATCGTCGGCGCGCTGTGATGAGCCCCGTCGAGCCCAAGCGCTGCATCCCCCGCGCCCGCGTTCGCCTGTGGGACAGCAACTGGGAGCTGCGCCGCGAGATGAACGACGCCCTCGTCTACCTCACCAGTACCGGCATCGCCTTCATCATCCCCGCCGACAGCGAGGGCGCTCGATTCCTCATTGGCGAGACCGAGCAGCCTCATCCACTCATCCTGGTGACGATCGACGACGAGGGCGTGGAGCGCCGCTACGGCGTCGTGCGAGGCTGGGAGATCCACCGTGCCGGCGACTGCCCGAAGTGCGAGCACTGCCAGACGCCCATGCTCACGGTCAGGGTCGACGAGGGCTTGCCCGGCAGGATGGAGCGATGAGGATCGTCTCCCGCGCCGAGTTGAAGGCCATGCCCATCGGGACGCTCTACAGCGAGTTCCGTGAGGGTGGCAAGAGGGGATGGCCCTTCGGCCCGGAAGCGCTGTTCATCGGCGACTGTGGCTACATCAACGACTTCTTCACGATCGGCATCGACGGCCCCGACGCCGAGAGTTCCGAGGTCCTGTTCGACCGCCAACACGAGATGGAGCAGCAGGGCACCGCCTACCCGGTGGACCTCGCCACGGACCGCGAGGGGCTGCACGACGACACCCTCCGGTATCTCGTATGGGAGCCCGAGGACGTCCGCGACATCGTCGCCCGCACCGCCTGGCTCGCAGCGCACCAGAGCGAGTGGAACCCCGTCCGCCGCTACCGCATCCGCAGGCCGGACGGCACCACTCACAGCGACTTCGAAGACGACGAGCGGGACGCCCGCCAATCCGCTCGACCCGGTGAGGTCGTCGAGCAGTTGTTCGAGCGGCACGAGACCGAGTGGCGGCGAGTGGATAACCCCTGATGGCTCGAGCCCGTCTCCGCGTCTGCTCCGAGCCCGGCTGCCCTAACGCCCAACCCGAAGCCCGCTGCGACGAGCACAGGCGCGAGAGGGAACGCCACTACGCCCGCACGACCCCCACGAAGGCCACACGCGACACCGCGGAGCGGCGACGTAGGGCTGATGCTGTAGCCCGTCACAGGGCCGCACACGGCGACTGGTGCCCAGGATGGCAACGCCCCGCCCACCCGTCCACCGACCTCACCGCCGACCACCGCACCCCGATAGCTGCCGGCGGCGACCCCGCCGGCCCACTCGATGTCCTGTGCCGTGGGTGCAATGCGGCCAGGGGCGCGAGAGTTTCACCGCACTGACCTGCGCAAACGCGCACAAGGCAGCATAACCGCAGGTCAGAGCGGTGCAAACGTACGTCGGTCGACGGCCGATGGTGAAGCCCGCCGGACCGCACGCCTCTGACCTGCGCAAACGCAGCGGAATCGGCATATCCGCAGGTCAAAGCGTTGCAACTCAACACTGAACTCGGTCGAAAGCAGGGACCCGTGCACAGGGTCAGCGCTGGACCAGGCCGGCGAAGGTGCGCTATTCGGCCTATCTCGACCAACGCCCGATTAGCGAGTTATCCACAGGGCGAAGTTATCCACAGGGGTTGACAACCGCCCGCCGGTGTGAGCCGAGCGGGTTCGTTAGCTGACCGGTAGCCACTAATCGAGTCATCCCGACGATCGCCCAATTAGGACCGCCCGGTCCTATTCGAGCGAAGTTCATCAACACCCCATTAGCGCCCTACCCCAGGGGGGTACCCCTCGGGCGGCCGGCCGCGCCACCTTCGGGGAGGGCGCTCGACCGCGCGGAGGGTCCAGAAAGTGAGGCGAAGACCAACATCACCCGATTAGGACCGCTCGGTCTTGTGTGGGTGATGGGCATGAACACCCGGGTAGGACCGGGTGGTTCCATCCCGGCGCGATGCTGGATGGTTGCTGAGCCCTGGCCTGCTGCGACGGCAGGTGGGGGGTGATCCGAGCGCGGCGCGATGCCGGCTGAGGAGGTGTCGGATGAAGGGTGGTGCGAGGAACCGGTCGGGGCCGCAGCCGGACCCGAACTCGGGTCGGTCGGATCGGCGTGGCCTGGAGTTCGTGAGGCTGCCGGCTGAGGGGTATGCCGGGGCGCCGCCAGAGTTCCCGTTGATGCCGAGGCGGATCTACCGCTGGGAGCATGGGGAGAAGGGGGCCCGGTATCAGGTGTTCGATGAGGAGTCGACGGACCTGGTGCGGGATCGGGAAGCTCGGCTGTGGGAGTGGGCGTGGCGGACGCCGCAGGCTGTGGCGTGGTCGCGTGAGCCGTGGCGGTGGCAGGCGGTTGCGCATTGGGTGCGGACGTCGGTGATCTGCGAGTCGGATGAGGCCAACGCCTCTGACCGTGGGAGCTTGCACCGGTTCGCCGATCAGATCGGGTTGACGCCGGCGGGGCTGCGGGAGAACGGCTGGGTGATCGCCGCTGACGAGGTGGCCGCGGCGCGGCAGGAGAAGGTGACGGAGGCTGTGGCTGAGCCGCCGAAGCGCCGGATGCGGGCTGTCTCCGGTGGAGGGAGCTGACGGGTTCCTCGTCGACTTCCCGACTCTTGGGGACATCGGCGAGGCGTGGGTGAAGCGGCACTGCGTCATCCCGGACAAGCAGCACCGCGGTGAGCCGTTCGAGTGGAGCGATTGGCAGTTCTGGTGCGCTGCCAAGCACTACCAGGTCCGGGCGGGTATCGAATGGACTGGCGAGCCGGTGTTCAACCAGGCGTTCGTGTACCGGCGTTCGCAGATCGTGGCACCGCAGAAGACCGGCAAGGGGCCGTGGAGCGCGTCGATCGTGTGCCTAGAAGCTGCCGGCCCGTCACAGTTCGCCGGGTGGGCGGGCAAGGGTGATGGGTGGGCGTGCTCGGAGCACGGCTGCGGGTGCGGCTGGGAGTACGAGTACCTGCCCGGTGAGCCGATGGCTGACCGGCATCCCTCGCCGGTGATCCAGCTGACGGCGAACAACGAGGACCAGGTCGGCAACGTGTATCGGCCGTTGGCGGCGATGATCAAGCTCGGGCGGTTGTCGGACTTGATGGCGGTGCGGGAGAACTTCATCCGCATCCTCGGCTCCGATGGCGGGGAGGACTTCGACCGGATCGACGCGGTCACCTCGAGCGCCCGGGGCCGGGTCGGTAACCCGATCTCGTTCGCGCTGCAGGACGAGTCCGGCCTGTACACCAAGCGGAACAAGATGGTCGAGATCGCTGAGCATCAGCGTCGCGGCGCGGCTGGCATGAACGGTCGCACGATGGAGACCACGAACGCTTGGGATCCGGCGGAGAACTCGACCGCGCAGCGCACCTACGAGTCGCAGCGACCGGACATCTTCAAGTTCTTCCGCATCCCCCCGGCGGGGTTGTCGTGGGGGAACCGGCGGGACCGGCGCAAGATCCTGCGCTACGTCTACGACGGGTCGCCGTGGGTGGACTTGGATTCGATCGAGGCCGAGGCGATGGAGTTGAACGAGACCGATCCCGCTCAGGCGGAACGGTTCTTCGGCAACCGCCTGGTGGCGAGGTCGGGATCGTGGCTGCCGCAAGGGTTGTGGGAGAGCCGGTATGGCGACGCTGTGGCTTCCTAACCCCCCGTCGGGGACGCCGATCTGTGCCGGGTTCGACGGGTCGGAGAACAACGACTGGACCGCGCTGCGGTGCGAAACCCGCGCGGGGTTCCAGTTCACTCCCCGCTACGGACCCGACCGGCGTCCAGCGATCTGGAACCCCGCCGAGTGGGGCGGCCAGATCCCCCGTGGTGAGGTGCACGCCGCCGTCGAGCACGTGTTCACCACCTACGAGCTGGCCCGGTTCTACTTCGACCCCCACGACTGGCGCACCGAGGGTGGGGAGTGGGCTCTGGAGCACGGCGAGGAGCACGTGTTCGAGTGGGCGACGAACCGTCCCCGTCAGATGTACAGCGCGATCCGCCGGTTCGAGGCCGACCTGAAGACCCGTATCACGCATGACGGGTGCCCGATCGCCCAGCAGCACATGGACAACTGCCGCAAGGTGCCCAAGCCGGGTGACACCTACGTCCTCGGCAAACCCAACGACCACCAGAAGATCGACGTCGCGATCGCCTCCATCCTCGCTCACGAAGCCGCCAGCGATGCGCGGGCCGCGGGCTGGGAGGACGTTGACGGTCGGATGTTCTGTTTCAGCTGAGGAGGTGAGCGTGGCGATCGTTCTGCGCACGAAGCTGTCCGACGACGAGCGCGACATGGTCAACAAGCTCACCGGCCAGCTCGGTCGCTTGTCGTACAAGGATCGGCTGTACGACGCCTATTACGAGGGAACCCAGAAGCTGGACCATATCGGTCTGGCGGTTCCGGAGGAACTGCGGATCTTCGAGCTCGTAGCGAACTGGCCGCGCATGTACCTCGATGAGGTGTCTCGCCGGCAGAAGGTGAAGAGCATCTATCGGCCTGGTGTCGACACCGCGGATGCGGCGCTGCAGGAGGCGTTCGAGGCGAACAATCTCGAGGCTGAGGTGCCGATTCTGGCCAAGGAGAACATGATCTTCGGCCGCTGCTTCGTCAGTGTCGGCACGAACGAGGACGACAAGGATCATCCGCTGATCACCGTGGAGTCGCCGCGGCAGATGTCGTGCCTGGTGAATCAGCGCAAACGCCGCATGGATGCTGCGCTGCGCCGGTATCGGGAGCAGGACGGCACGCAGGTAGCGACCCTGTTCCTGCCGGACAGGACGATCCAGCTCGTCGCGAGCAGCAACGGCTGGGATATCGACGTGGTGGGCGACGACAACGGCATCGACGAGCATGGCCTGGGCCGAGTGCCGGTGGTGCTGTTCCTCAACCGCCGCCGCCTCGGTTCATGGACGGGCACAACGGAGATGGCAGACGTCATCCCCCTCACCGATGCGTGCGCTCGTGCGTTGACGGACCTTCAGTACGGCGTGGAGACCGTAGCTGTGCCGAAGCGGTACGCGATCGGTGTGTCGAAGGGTGACTTCGTCGATAAGGACGGCAAGCCGCTGCCGGTGTGGAAGGCCTACTTCGACGCGCTGTGGGCGACACAGAAGTCGTCGAAGGATGTCACCATCGGCCAGCTGCCGGGTGCGGACCTGGCCGGGTTCCACAACACGGTGAAGCTGTACGCCGAACTGGCCAGCTCGGTGACGGGTTTGCCATTCCGGTACTTCGGCGCCAACACCGCAAACCCTGCGGCGGAGGGCGCGATCAGGGCTGATGAGTCTCGCATCGTGTCCAACGCCGAGGAGAAGAATGCCCACCTCGGTGTCGGGCTGGGTTGGGTGCTGGCCCTCTACGAGAGGTTCCGCACTGGGAACTTCCCGCCGGCGGGTGAGCCGATCGCGGTGGAGTGGCGGAACCCGGCCACCCCCACCCGCGCCGAGGAAGCGGACGCGATCCAGAAGCTCAACGGCGGCAACCCGGTTCTTTCCCGCGAGGGGTCGTGGGACGAAATGGGCTGGGACGAGCCCCGCAAGGCGAGAGAGCGTAAGTACTTCGAGAACGAAGGTATGGACCCCGAAGTGTCTCGGGCGATCCGGGAGCAGGAGAGCATCGCCGCCACCCGCGCCCAGGTGCAAGACCAGCTCGAGGCCGACCGCGCCGAACCTGAGGACGACAGCGCCTGATGGCTGGTCTCACCACCCGGCTGATGGACTTGGAGTCTGCGGCCATGTTCGACCGTCTCCAGCGCCAGGCGGCGGTGGACGCGATCGAGGAGATCGCGAAGCGGTGGGCGACCTCCCCGCCGAACGACTTCGGTGTCTGGTTCGACCGCAACATTGCCCGGCTGACCCGGGCAGTGGAGGCAGGGCAGTCCGCCGCGGTGCGTGACGTCGAGCGGTATGTCGACGACGCCCTGGACGAGCAGAACATCCGCGCCCCGAAGGTGGCCACGCCCACGCATGAGCGGCTGGTGGGCGTCACCGCAGACGGTCGGACGATCGAGGGCTTGCTGGCGCAGACGGTGATCGGCGCCCGCGCCGCGATGGCTGAGGGTGTCCCCGCCTACAAGGCATGGCAGGACGCCGGTTACGAGGCTCGCCGGGTGATCTCCAACGAGATCGCCGACGCTGGCCGTGCCGCTACTGGAGTGGGCATCGTCTCGCGTCTCGGCGTCGGCTATGTGCGGATGCTGGTGCCACCGTCCTGCTCGAGATGCGTGATCCTCGCGGGCCGCTACTACCACTGGTCACGAGGCTTCCGTCGGCACCCGAACTGCTTTCCGGCGGGGACTGTGGTCAGCGGACCGTCAGCTGAGGCCGCCACGCGGAGGTGGTTCGAGGGGGAACTCGTCGTCTTCACGACCGCGAGCGGCAAGCAGTTGTCCCTGACCGGTAATCACCCGGTACTGACACGTGGCGGGTGGGTTCCGGCGAACCTCCTCAATGAAGGTGACGAGGTAGTCCGCAGCACCAGGCCCCAAGGTGCTACGCCCCTCGTAGTCCCAGACCATCACCAGGTGCCAGCCCTCATCGAGGATGTATGGGGTTCGTTCGCGGTGAACGGTCTTCACCGCGTGCCAGCCGCCCCCGAGGACTTCCATGGCGACGGGCAGCGCGGCGAGGTCGACATTGTGGGCCCCGATCGCACGTTGTGGTGTGGTCACGATGCCGCGATCGCGCAGCAGCGTGAACAGCAGTTCTTCACCAGGCGAACCGAATCGTCCGGCCTGCTCGTTGCGAAGAGCGTTGCGCAACTTGTCGATTTGTGGCAAGCGCCGCATTCTGGCAGCTCGATTGGCCGCAGCGGCTTGCCGTTTGCGCTCATCGGCGGTCATGGCGGCGGCCCGGTTGAGCGCGGCCTCACTGTGGCTGCGGGGGGTTATCCCGGCCTGCACGAGGCGCTTGCGGATTATCGCCCTGGAGACGCCGTACTGCCGCCCCAGGGCGTATTCGCTGGCTCCAGCGAGATAGGCGGAGACGATTGCGTCATCGGGAAGGTCAACTCCACGCGTTGGGATGCCCCGGCGCTTCCGTTCCTTGTGGAAGGCCGTGCGGGATACGCCAGTCGTGGCAAGGAGTTGTTCGACCGGCTCACCGGCCAGGTAGAGCTGGATCGCATTGTCATATTGCGAAGGGTCCAGTGGAGCGGGCATGTATTCAGCCTGACTTCGTCGGAGGGTTGGCACACAGCTAACAGTCTCATTGTATCAAACTGCAACTGCCGCCATATCCCCTCCCGCGAGGACCGTGCCGACGAGATCACCACCGACCCGAAGAAGTACTTCGAGTCCCTGTCCGAAGCCGACCAGAACAAGACCTTCGGGCAGGCGGGCGCGCAGGCGATCCGCGACGGCGCCGACATGAGCCAGGTGGTGAACGCCCGCCGCGGCCTGACGATCATCGGCGGACGCGCCCAGCGCAGTGAGGTGTACGGCCGTCGACTGCTGACGACCACCGAGGGTGTGACGCGCCGGGGCCAGGCTGGACGGGCTATGCGCGCCCGCGGCCGCAACGCCCGCACCACGCCCCGGTTGATGCCCGAAGCGATCTACGAGATCGCCGAGACCCGCGCGGAAGCGATCGAACTGCTCCGCAAGTACGGCTACGTCGCGTAGCCCCGAAGAGCTTCCCGTCCGGCGCGAGGCCGGTCGGAATTTCCCCCGCGATGGAGGATCAGTAATGACGGCACCTGCCACCGGCACCCCCGCCCCCGCGGACCCCGGAACGACAGAGCCCACGGCACCCCCGGTGTCGACACCGAACGCCGAGCCCGCGACGGGCACCGGTGACGGTGATCTCGGCGAGTCCGGCCTCGCTGCTTTGAAGGCGGAGCGGAAGGCTCGCGCGGCCGCGGAGAAGGCGCAGGCCGCTCTGGAGGCGAAGGTCAAGGCGTTCGAGGACGCCCAGAAGACCGAAGCCGAACGGACGGCGGAGCGCATCGCCGCGCTCGAGAAGGACGCGGCGAAGGCTCTGCGGTACGAGGCGGCCGAGAAGGCGGAGCTGCCGTTGTCCCTCGCTGCCAGGCTCAACGGCTCCACGCTCGAGGAGCTGATCGCCGATGCCGGGCAGCTCAAGCAGCTGATGGGGATCAACGCCCCCGACACCCCCGCACCTGCCCCCACCCCGAAGCCGGACCGCCGGCAGGGCGGCGGCGAGACCAATGCCGGGGGATCGATGACCGCGGGCCGAGATCTCTACCGGCAGCGCAAACGAACCTGACCCCCAGAGAAGGAGGGGAAACAATGCATCTCCAGCTGAAGACCGAGAGCTTCGGCCAGGACGACCAGTCGTGGCTGGCATCGGGTGAGGGCACTGAACGTGCCCGGTCGATCACCCTCGACATGTCCACCTTCGCCGCCGGTGACTACGCCGACGGCTACCTCAAGTCCGGGTGGACGCTGCGCAAGCTCGCTTCCGGCTTGTACGGCAAGCGCAGCAACAGCGACACCGAGGACATCGCGGGTCACCTGCTGACCGCGGTCACTGTTCCGTCCGGTGTAACGAAGGTCGGTGCCGCGCTGCACTGGCATGGCGCCGTCATCGCCGCCAAGGTCCCCAATCCGCCCGATGCTGCAGGCCAGGCGACGGCCAAGCAGATCAGCTACTTCTGAGAGGAGGCGTAAGCCATGGTGGCTCTCGTCATCAACAGTGACTACGTCACTCCCGCCGAGCTGACCGGCTACGTCCGTGAGGCGTTGGCGGACCAGCCGATCAACGACCTCTCACTGGTCGACCAGCTGTTGCCGGACACGATGATCGACGACATCGAGTTCCGCGCCAACATCACCCAGCACGGTCTGCGCCGCGCCGGCCGGTTCCGTGCCTACGACACGGAGGCTCCTATCTCGGGGCGTCGGGGCATTGAACGCATCTCCGGTGAGCTGCCCCCGCTCAGCGAGAAGCGGCTGCTCGGCGAGTACGACCGGCTGCGGATGCGGAAGGTCCCCGACGCGATCCGCAACGTCATCTTCAACGACGCCGTGGAGCTGGCGCAGGCGCTGCGGACCAGGATGGTCCTGGCCAAGGCCGACGCCATCGTCAACGGCGAGGTCGCATTGGAGGAGAACGGTCTCGAGCTCAAGGTCGAGTTCAAGCGCGCCCCAGGGCACACTGTCACCGCGGCGACGCTGTGGAACGTCACCGGTGCCGGTGCGGCTGACCCGATCCTGGATCAGGAGAGCTGGTTCTCCACATTCCGTGTGACCCAGTCCGGTAACCCGGTCCGGGCGATCACCTCCCAGCGGGTGATGTCGGCGCTGATGCGCAATGACAAGATCCGCGCCCACGCGTTGCCCGTTGGCTCCACTCAGGGCATCGTCACCCGAGAAGCGGTGAACGCGCTGTTCACCTCGTTCGGGCACCCGCCATTCGAGATCTTCGACGCGCAGGTGGAGGATTGGGAGGGCAACGCTACCCGTCTGATCCCCGACGACGTGATCGTCTACGTCGGCGCCGCCAAGATCGGTGAGACGCTGTGGGGCACCACCGCCGAAGCGTTGGAGCCGCAGTACGGCATCGACGCCACCGAGGCGCCGGGCATCGTCGTCGGCAGCTTCATCACCCCCGACGCCACCCAACGGTGGACCAAGGCCAGCGGTATCGGCCTGCCGATGCTGTTGAACGGCAACGCCACGATGGTCGCGAAGGTGCTGTGATGGCGCGCCAGCTGATCGCGCACGTCCACGTGTACGACGGCGACGGCAGGGCGCACGTGTTCGGCCCGGGAGACAACGTCCCGGACGAGCTCGCCAAGCGCATCACCAACCCTGCGGTCTGGGAATCGAACCGCGACTCCGACGATGATCCGTCGGAGTCGTGGACGGTGGCCGACCTCAAGGCCTACGCCGAGCTGCACGACATCGACCTCGGCGAGGCCACGAAGAAGGCCGACATCCTCGCAGTGATCGCGCAGGCCGATGACCGCTCCTGACCCGCTGTCGCTGTTCGACATCGGCGACGTCCAGGCCATCGCCGGGGAGACGTTCGAGGAACCCGAAACCACCCAGGTGAAACGGTTCATCGATATCGCCGCTGCGAAGCTACGCACCAAGGTGAGCCGACTCGACGAGCGGATCTCCACCGGTGCCCTCGACCCTGTGCTGGTCAAGGGCGTCGGTGCAGAGATCGTGCTGCGCGCAGTCGCGACGCTGCGCCGCGGTATCGGTGTGCGACGCACCGAATACCCCGAAATCAGCACCGAGTACGAACCCGCCACAGCGGGTGGGTTGGTGCAGGTCACCGACGACGACATCGCCGATCTGATCGACGACGCCGGAAGCGGTGACGCGTTCACGATCCGGGTCAGTGCATGACCCGGCTGCCTGAACGCTGGACCCTGCTGCGTGACGGCGAACCCACCCAGGACCCGTTGACCGGCAACAGGATCGACGGTCCGCCGATCGAGGTGCCGTGGTGGGGGCTGCTCCAGAAACGCAGCCTCACCGACCTGCAGGTGGAGGAGTTCGAGGACGGGCGAGCGAGTCAGCGGTTGATTCTGCTTCTCGACCCCGGACTGCCGGGCGGCACCGACCGCCGTGACCGGTGGCGTTTCGACGGCCCCGCCAGTGTGGCCGATCTGGTGAAGGTCGGCGACATCGTCACCGTGCAGGGCACCCCCCGTAACCGGCGACCGGCTAGGGGATCTCGCCGCCCGGCATACATCGCCGCCGTCGTGCGGCACAGCAGCGATCTCAAGGAGTAGACCATGATCAAGTCGTGGACCGACCCCGCCGGCGTCACCCACTACGCCGACGAGCATTCCAAGGCCTACCGTATCCGCACCGAAGCCAAGCCCGACACCGACACCCGCATCGACCCCGCCGCGGGTCAGACGGTCGAGGATGTGGTGGACAAGGCTGAGAAGCCGCGGCGCGCCGTGACCGTGAAGGCGCCCGAAGCCTGATGGCCGGCAACAACTTCGTCGGTGGCGGGCGGGCGCGGCTGGAGATCTTCGAGGCCGCGGTGTACAGCGAAGCCCGTCGAGGATCGACCCCCTCCCGGATTCAGATGGCCGAGCAGGCTGCCGCGAAGGCACGTCAGCTCGCGCCGGTGGTGTCGGGCGCATACCGCGACGGAGTTGACGTCGAGGTCGACGGCGACCAGGTGTTTCTGGTCGACAACGACCCGCTGGCGTTCATCAAGGAGTTCGGCACCGTCGACACTCCCGCGCACGCGATCCTCGCCGACGCCGCACGTGAACTCGCCCGCTACAACGACCGCGGCGCGTTCCGCGCCCAGACGGGCCTCGGATGATCCCGTTCGCGCCGGGCGCGGTCCGCCTGTTCCTGATCGCGCAGCCTGCCTTCACTGCATTGTGCCCGCCCGAGGCCGTGTCGACGCGCGATGCGCCGGACCCGATCACCGGGCCGTTCGTCACGATCAGGGCACCCGGCAACGTCGGCTCCGACCCGATGCTGCGGTCACCGCTGGTCCAGATCGATGCGTGGGTGCCGAAAGCCGCCCCGGGCGAGAAGGACCCCGAAGAGGTCGCGTGGGACATCGCGGCCATGGCCGGGCAGTTGCTCGGCCGAACCCGCGCCCAACAGTTCCGAGGGTCGGCGTGGACGGCCCGCTGGACCGATGGACCCATCACCAGCGTGGACAAGACCCGCGGCGCGGATCAACCGCTGTACCGCGCGACGGTGCGTGTCGAGCTCAAGATGCGCGCGCCCCGCAACTAACCCCCATCTCCGGCCCGCCTTGGCGGGCACCTCACCAGAGGAGGCATCGTGAGCGATCACGCCGCACCCGAAAAGTCCTACATCTGGCTCGACGGCGACGGTTACCGCGCCCCGGCCCGCACCGCCCGCCCCGAAGACCCGTTCGCGATCGATCCTGTCAGCGGGTCGGTCCGCTGGGATGCCTTCGGCGGCATCGAGGCCGGCTTCGAGTTGACCCCAACCCGGGACGTCAACCCGAAGCGGGTATGGAACCGCAGGTTGGCCCCGTACAAGGTCATCAAGTCCCCGACCGAGGAGCGGATCAAGCTGCGCCCGGTGGACTACTCGGTGGCCACTGTGCTGACCGCGCTGCAGGGCGGCAGCATCGCCGAGGTCCCGCCCGGCTCCGGTGTGTACGAGTGGTCGATGGGCGACGACGAAGAGTTCGCGCTGCTGATGGTGCTGCGCGACGACGCGGCCACCCAAGCGTTCTACTCCCCGCTGGTCACCCTCACCACCCCGCCGCCGCGCACCTTCGGCGGTGAGGATCTGGACGGGTTCGAGCTCGAGCTGCTGGCCCTGGAACCGTTCGTGCCGCTCACCAGCTTCAACCCGCTGCAGACACAGGCGACCGTCACCCTCCCGGCGGGCACCACCGGCGGCACGTTCACCCTGTCGTTCGGTGGGCAGACCACCACCGGCATCGCCTACGACGCGACCGCGGCCACGGTGCAGTCCGCGCTGGAAGCCCTCTCCACTGTGGGCACCGGCAACGCGACGGTCACCGGCCCCACCGGCGGCCCCTACTCGGTGACCATCACCGCGCCCGGCACCCTGTCGGCCAGCGGCGCGAGCCTCACCCCAGCGGGCACGGTGGTCATCTCCTGATGGCCACCACCAAGCGCGCGACCACCCCTCGCACCGCCCGGCCGGCGCGGGCCACCAAGCCCGCGCCGGCCGCGGAGGCCATCGACATCCTCGCCGACTTCGGCACCGACGAGAAGCCGCCCGTTCCCATCCGCCTGGGCGGTGTCGAGGCCGATGTGCGTCGCGGGTTCTCCGGCGATGAGGTGGTGCAGTTCCACAAGCTGCTCAGCCGAGGCGAGTTCGAGCAGATGCTCACCCTCATCACCACCGACGGACCCGGCCTGTGGCAGTTCATCGCCGACCTCAACCCGGACCTGGCGTCGAAGGCGATGAACCGCATCATCAACCTGAGCGAGCTGGCAGAGGGAAACCTGCTCGCGCCCTTGCCGGGCTACGGGATGACCAATCCCGCTGGGGCGCAACCTTCGCCAGAGTCCAGTACTACCACGGGGTGAACTTGCGGGTCGCGCTCGCGACCATGCCCTACACCGATGTGGCGGCACTGATCGAAGACGCCGAAGCCCGCGACGCGCAGCGGGCCCGCGACAGCGAAAACCTCGCCATGCTCGTGGACCGCTGCGACTTCGATACCACCTTCGGCTACGTCTCCGCAGTCACCGACCCCGACGACCCTCAGGTCAAGGCAGAGCGGGCACGGCGCCTCAAGTACGGCATCAAACCACCCCCGACCCCGATCCTGCCGCCGGTCGCACAACGCCCTCCGGAGATCACCGAACAGCTGATCGCCCGGTTCCGGGAAGCGCAGAAGCCCTATCAGATCCCCGACCAACGCTCGTCTGGTCCGAAGTCGAAACTCGCGCAATTGAATCAGGCGCGCGCTCAAGCTGGGAGGTGAGCCTGTGGCCGGTGGCCGGATCGACATCCTCGTTGCACCCGACCTGCGCCAGTTCATCCCTGCCATGCGGGCAGGTCTGGCGCCAGCGGTCGGGGTGGCGGGGGCGATCGGCGCCAGCCTCGGCGTCGCCGTCGGCGGGGCCGCGGTGGCGTTCGGCAAGGTCATCGAGATCGGTAACGACTTCACCACCAGCCTGAACACGATGAAGGCCGTCGCCGGCGCCACCGCCGATCAGATGGCGAAGGTGTCGGAGAAGGCCAAGCAGCTCGGCAACGACGCCCAGCTGCCCGGCACCTCCGCCAACGACGCCGCAGCGGCGATGACCGAACTCGCCAAGGGCGGGTTCACCGTCCAGCAGTCGATGGACGCCGCCCGCGGATCCCTCGCGCTGGCGGCCGCAGCGCAGATCGACGCCGCCGAAGCCGCCCGTATCCAGTCCTCGGCTCTGCAGGCGTTCGGGCTGGATGCCAGCCAAGCCAGCCGGGTCGCCGACGTGCTCGCCAACACCGCCAACGCATCCTCGGCAGAGATCTCCGAAGTCGCCTACGCCCTGCAGAGCGGCGGCGCGGTGGCCAAGCAGTTCGGGCTGACCATCGAAGACACCGCCGCCGCGATCGGCCTCATGGCCAACACCGGCATCAAGGGCTCCGACGCCGGCACCCTGCTCAAGTCCGCGCTGCTCGCGCTCACCGACACGGGCAAGCCCGCGCAGGAAGCGATGGAGAAGCTCGGCCTGACCGTCTACAACAGCCAGGGCCAGTTCGTCGGCCTGCACGCGTTGTTCGAGCAGCTCGACGCAGCAGCTGGGCGCATGACCCCGGAGATGTATCAGGCGGCCACCGCCACCCTGTTCGGCTCCGACGCGATGCGGTTGGCGTCCATCGCGGCCGACAAGGGCGCCGAAGGCTTCGACAAGATGCACGACGCCATGTCGAAGCAAGGCTCTGCCATCGACGTCGCCGCGGCGAAAATGGAGGGCCTGCCCGGCGCGATGCAGCGCATCACCAACGCGGCCCAGAATTTGGCCCTCGAGGTGTACGACCTCGTCAAGGGACCGATGGAATCCCTAGCCGAGGGCGCCGCGAACCAGATCACCGCGATGACACCCCGCATCGTCGACGGCCTGCACGCCACCGCCGATGCCGCGATCGATGTCGGGCAAGCGATCGCGCCGGTGATCGCCACCATCGCCGACCTCCCCGCACCGGTGCTGGCGGCAGCCGCTGCGTTCGTCGTGCTCCGCACCACCTCCCTCGCGGCGATGTTCGCCACCGCCGCATCCGCAGCAGGCAGCTTCCTCGTCGCCGCCCGCAACGTCGCCACCGCCACCGGCGGTGTCGCCAACGTCGCCGGTATGGGCGCGGTCGCGATGGGCCGGTTCGGCTCCGCTGTCCAGCAACTGGGCCAGCACGCCCCGGTGGTGGCGCGGATGCAGCAGGCGTACATGAACGCCGCCACCGCCGCGAGCACGTTCGGCCGCACCCAGGGCGCTGTCGCCGCCGGCGCGGTGGGTGTGCGGTCCGCGGTCAGCGGTGTGGTCAGCGCCCTCGGCGGTCCTTGGGTCATCGGACTCGCCGCCGCCGCCGCCGCGGTGTACCAGCTGTACTCGGAGATGCGGAAGGGCGAAGAGCACGCCAAGGCGATGCGTAACAGCCTCCGCGAAATCGGCGCCACGCGAAGTGAACTCGCTGAGCTGTTCGCGCTGAACGAGGGCGCGTTCAACGACCAGGCCATTCAGAACGTGACCCGGCAGATCGGGATCATGAAGAAGAGCCTGGACGACGCGGCGAACTTCAAGCCCGGTTTCCTCGAACGCAACTTCACCCCGCCGTGGATGGACTCGGCGCGTAACAAGCAGTGGTACGCCGAGCAGTGGGAGGGCGCCAAGCGGGTCATCGACGACCTCAAGCTGTCTGATGAGCAACTTGCCGCGACCCTCGCCGACAGCAGCAAGTTCAACGAACTGTCGGCCAAGTTGCAGACGATGGGCACCCACGGCAGGTTCGCGCTCTCGGAGCTGCAGGCGTTGCGGGATGAGATCGTCCGCACGCAGGAGACCGCCCGCAACACCACGCCGGGGTTCGCCACCCTCAGCCAGGCGGTGAAGGTCCTCGCGGATGCGTCGTCGTCGGCGGCCGAGCGGATCGACGCGATGAAGACCGCCCTGGACGTGATGTCGGGCAAGCCGATCGCCGCTCAGGACGCGTTGGCCAAGTACAACCAGCAGGTTCGCGATACCGCCGCTGCCACCTCCGAGGCGTGGGACGCCTCGCAAGGATTCGGCGCCCAGCTCATCGGGCAGGGCGGGCAGGTCGACACCGCCACCGCCAACGGCCAGCGCCTGTACGAGACGCTGACGAAGATCCGCGACGCCACCATCACCGCGGCCGAGGCTGGGGTGCCGCTGGGCCCGATCCTGGCGCAGAACGATCAGCAGTTCGCGCAGTTGGCCAACTCCACCGGCCTGGCGCAGGAGCAGATCAACCAGATGGCCGCCGCCCTGGGCTACCTGCCGCGCGACATCGAGATCCTGGCCAACCTGCGCAACGCCGACTCCGTCGAGCAACAGCTGCTCGTCATCCAAGGTCTGCTGCGCACCAACGCCAACGGTGTGGAGATCCCGGTCCAAGCGTTGACCGAGGAAGCGCGGGCCCGGCTGACCGAGGTCGGCGTGAAGATCGAGGACGTCAACGGCAAGCCCGGAATCGTCAGCGTCACCGCCCCGAACCTGGCTGCGGTGTTGGCGAGCCTGGATTCGCTGATCGCGAAGAAGCTCCCGGACAAGACCCAGAAGGTGAACATCACCTACGAGGAAGCCACCGCCTCCGGTGAGTGGCGTGCCCCGATGGTGATCCCGCAGCCCCGCGCCGACGGAGGCGTGGACGGACCCCTGCCCAGCCAGGCCGTGATCCAGTCCCCGAAGTCACGGCTCTACCAGTGGGCCGAACCGGAAACCGGTGGAGAAGCGTTCATTCCGCTGGCGCCCGCCAAGCGAGGCCGCTCCGTTCAGATCCTCGACCAGGTCGCCGGGATGTTCGGGTTCGGGCTGACGAAGATGGCTGACGGCGGTATCGCGGTCGGCCGGGCCATGAACTTCCTGCGCGGCGAATCCGGCAAGCCCTACCAGTACGCAGGCGTCGGCAACCCGAGTTGGGATTGCTCAGCGTTCATCTCCGCCGCCTACGCCCTGCTCAAGGGGCTGGACCCCTACATCCGCTGGTTCACCACCGAATCGGACTTCACCGCGCTGGGCTTCCGGCAGGGCAAGGACCCGACCGGGCGCGGCTTGGACATCGGGATCTTCCGCGGCGGCGGCGGCCAATATTCGCACATGGCCGGCACCCTCGCCGGTGTCGCGCTCGAGTCGGGCGCCAACGGTGTCCTCGTCGGTGCTGGGGCGCAGAGCGCGGCCAGCCCCGAACTTCCATTGAAGTTCTACCTTCCCGCGTCGGCGTTCAACCCGCCCGACTCCGGCGCCTCCCGCAGCCGTCGGTCGCGGTCCTCGTCGACCCGCGACACCTGGGACGAGTCCGACGAGCTGGAGTTGGAGTCCGCGCGGATCTCGGCCAACCAGGCACGAGAGGACCGCGACCGGGATCTGGCGGATGCGAAGAAGACCCCGGACGAGAAGCGGCAAGCCGAAATCCGTGCCCGCCAAGCCCAGCTGCGGGTGGAAGAGATGGAGCAGCAGAAGGCCGAAGCCAACTCCACCGGCGGGCCGGTCCCGGAAGCGCCAGAACTGACCGGGTCGATGTCAGACGACGAGATCCGGTTGGCCGACCTGCAGCAGGCGCTGGAGACCGCCAAGGCCGACCGCAACGAGGTCTACGCCGACCCCGACGCTACCGACGAGGACCGGGCCGCGGCCGACCGCGAGGTGTATTCGGCGATGAACGCCATCGTCGCCGAGCAGAAGAAGCAACGCGAATCCCTCGCCGGTGCCAGCGGGTCCAGCTACACCGGGACCAGCCCGATCCAGATGCTCGGCGACGCCATCTCCGAAGCCGTCACCGGGCAGCTCAAGGACGCACTCAACGTCGTCGGACTGGGCGGAGACATCGGGGGAGTCACCGGCGCCGCCATCGGTGTCGCCGCCGACCTGGCCAAGCAGTCCCAGGACAAGCCCACACCGGCCTCACCCAGTGCGGGCGAGCTGGCCAAGCAGGGTCCCGTCGTGCCCGGAAGCCCGGGCTGGATCGAGGAGTTGATGAAGACGCTGCGCATCCCCGCGGTCGTCCGCGACCAAGGCGGCCCGTTGCCGAACAACACCGTCGCGATCAACACGAGCGGTGAAACCGAGTGGGTGCTCACCGGCGCACAGATGCGCGATGCCGCGACCCGCCGGTCCCGGCCGATGCAGAACATCGACGCCCGCACGATCATCGAGAACCTGCACACCGGCATGAGCGCGGGCGAGTTCCAGCGCGAGTGGAAGATGCTGCAGATCAATCAGCGGGACCGGGTGCGCGGATTGGTGCCGCGCGCATGATCGAGCTGCCCGACGAAACACTCATCGAGTTGGAGGGCTGCGACGGCCAATGGTGGCCGCTGGCTGGCCCTGGCCAGTGGGGGCGAGGGGTGTGCCTGGCCGACGAGGATGAGGGCACCGACTTCGACGGCATGTACGAGTCGCCGGTCACCGCGATCTACAACTCGACAGCGTTCGAGGTCGGCGCCCACTTCGGCGGCACCCGGGAGGAGAAGTTCGACTTCATCCTGGCCCTGCACGTCAAGGGCGAGAAGGGTATGCCGTGGCGGTACATCGACTCCGCGTTCCGTAACTCCCTGAGCTTCCGCCGGGAGTCGAAACTGTGGGTGGCCACCGGTGATTCGCGCCGCCGACTCCCTGTCCGGCTGGGCGCGAAGGTCAACATCAAGGCGGTCAACGACCCGAACTCCGAGCAGTACGGGAAGCTGCTGGTGCCGCTGGTCGGCGCCTACCCGCGCTGGGTCGAAGACCCCGCTGTGTCGACGTTCATCACCCAGACCGACACCACCGGAGGCGGGACAGAGACCGGGTATGTGACGGTGTCGAACCCGCTGCCGGAGGACTACGAGATCTGGCCGGTCTGGCAGATCCAAGCCTCCGCCGCCGGGATGGTGGTCACTTTGCCCGACTACTCGTGGGGCAGCGACCTCTACGACCGCGCCGAAGAAGATGCCCTCCGCAAAGTGGTGCTCGCGCCGCTGCTCGCCGGCGAGCATCTCAAGATCAACACCGACAAGATGGCGTGGGGCGGCCAGTTCAACTCCTCCCTGGACACCGAGTTCCCCCAGCGGATGGGCGGCCGGCGCCTGAACTACTCGATCCCGGGCCGCACCAAGCCCACTCAAGTCCCCGTCACCGTGACCGGCGCACCCGCTGGGACCGGTATCCGGGTGCTTTGCCCGCGGCCGTGGCCGCGCCCGTGGGGAGGTGAAGCGTGACCACCGTCGAAACGATCGACTTCGACCAGGTCTTCGGCGAGATCGACGAGCGGCTGCGCAAGGACCAAGAACGGCGTATCCGCAAACCCTTGGTGCGTATCTGGGACGGCGACTGGAACCTGGTCGGCGAAGTCCACAACGAGATCTCCGCGAAGTTCACGCTGCCGGAGAACGAAACCGGCGTCGGCACGATCGAGCTTCCCGCCCAGTACTACCTGTCGAAGTGGTTGACCAACCACGACGACCGCCTCCACAACGTCCACGTCACCGTCGACAAGGACGGCGCCCGGTGGGGCGGAATGCTCGACGACCTCGAAGGCTACAAGGACGACACCGGCCGCCGGGTCGTGAAGGCCAGCTTCAAGTCGGACTACGAGCACCTCAAGAACATCCTCGCCTACAGCAATCCGTTCCTGCCGCCGGAGATCCAGTTCCCCCGGCTGTGGATCTTGTTCGGGCCCGCGAAGTGGGCGCTCAAGCTGACGCTTTTCGTCAACCTCCTCCGCCTGCAAGGGCTCGATGGACTGTGGACGCTGCCCGACGACCCGATGGATCCCGAGCAGTGGCTCGACCTCGACCAGTCGAATTGGCAGATGGTGGTGGCGCCGACCCCGATCGGCACCGACCACTCGCAGTTCGCGATCATCAGCTCCCGCTTCAAGTACATGCACGACGTCGCCAAGCGCGCGGTCGCGGACGCGCAGCTCACATGGCAGCCGCGCCGCTACCTCGACGGTGACGAACCGCCCTGGGAGGGCGCGAACCTCAAGCACGGCTGCCTGGTGTGGGACCTCGTCGACAACTCCGGCTGGGACACCGAAACATCCTTCGGCGGCAACATCTTCACCGGACTCGTTCGCGCGTTCACCACCATCGGCTCCGACGGCATGACCGAAGGCGTCGACATCATCGACGACCCGACATTCCCGCCGGAGTACTCCATCCCCGGGTGGAAGGGCACGATCCCTCGGGCACCGGGCATCATCCTGCGCGACGGCGAACGCACCGGCATCCAGTCCCACAGCTTCCACTGGAAACCGGCCACGGCCACCGAGTTCGTCACTGGCGGCCACTCGATGCCCGGCGTGAACGAGCTGATCTCGGCCACCATCAACATGGTCGGGGATCTGGTGGCTGCCGCGTTGTTCATCCCGCCCGTCGGCGGCATGGCCGACGCCCTGCTCAAACCGCTCTACACCGACGTCTTCCTGGCGTTCATGAAGTGGCAGGACATCGGCCGCGCTCAGAAGCTGGGCTGGTCGCACTACTTCGAGACCTGGTGCGAGGGCGCCGACCGCGCCTATACCTTGTCCGCGCTGATCGCACTGAGGACGGGGATGTGGCGGACCCGGGAGCAGACGTCCCACACCGTCACCGTCGCTGACGGCGTGGAGAACCTGCGTATCGGTGAGCGGGGCAAGGGCAACGCCTTCCTCGGAACCCGCATCGGCACCACTGTCCGCGACTGGGGCAAGCCCGGCCGCGTGTACGTCGACCGCATCACCGAACTCGTCCTCGCCTGGGACCGCGCCACCACCCCGGCGTGGACGATCACCGTCGGTCACCGCGAACCCGAAGACCCGGTGGCCAAGGCTCTGGAAATGCTGCAAGACGTCATGTCCATCGCCCGCGACCTGGGTGTTCTGTAGGAGGTTGGATTGGGCAAGATCTGGCAGCTCGAGGACATCGACCCCGACGACCCTGAGCAGCGGTTCCTGCCTGTGCTCCAGTACATCCCGGTCGGGTTCGGCACCGACGCCGGCGGCCGCAACCGGATCGTGCTTCCGGAAGCGTTGGCCCGCGCGATTTCCAAACACCTCACCGAGTGCGGTGTCCCCCCGGTCGACCCCGCGCAGGCGGTGAAGAAGCTCCGCGCCCCCTACCGCGGCGAGCAGTCACCGCTCAATCCGCTCGGAGACTGGGTGTCGATCGACGAGCCCGACCCGCCCAAGGTTCGGCTGCAGGACCCGGCGGCGATGACCCCACCGGAACGCACCGCGCTGGTGGAGAAGCTGCGCTACATGGGGTACCGGATCAACGAACCCCTCGCGCCGAAGCCCGTCGCCCAAGTCATCGACGCGATCGACGACCCACCGCGCTTCGACCCGCACACGCACTCGGTGACCGAGGTCAACGCCTACCTGCGCGACCTCGACGACGACGAGGTGGAGAAACGCCGCGTGCTCTACCAGGAGAAACGCGGGCAGGCCCGCCGAGGAATCCTCAAACGCTGGGAAGGAGCCTGATGAGCTTCCGAACCGTGTACGACTACACCCATTCCGAGAACGGGTGGCCGATGTGCGACAGAGACGAATGCGTGATCGCTGACGTCCCGCTGGAGTTCATCGACACCGCGCCGATCCGCCGCGGCGACGCGGCCACGATCCTCGGGGCGTGGATGGTCTGGTACGACCGCAACGTTGAGGAGATCGTCTCCCCGGTGTGGGGGTGGTCCCGCGAGAACTTGGTGCCCAACAGCAACCACCTGTCGGGCACGGCGATCGATCTGAACGCTCCGAAGTACCCGTGGGGACGGCGGGTGATGGCCCGTGATCTCGCGGACAAGGTCCGTGCAGGGCTGCAGCTGTTCGAGGGCTGCGTTTTCTGGGGCGCGGACTGGACGAGAGCCGACGAGATGCACTACCAGATCGGCCGGCTCGAAGGCGACCCGGTGCTGGTGAGCTTCGCGCAACGCCTGCGCGCCGGGCACTTGGGCATCTACGGCCCACCTCCACCGCCGGAGTACAGCGAGTTCGTCAGGACCGGGTTCGCGCAGCTGCTGCCGCCGTCGAGGAGGATCTGATGGGCACCACCTGGGCCGACGTCTCGCAGCACCAGCGGATCGCGGTGGATGCGAGCTACCCGCACCCCGTCTTCTGCTTCCGCACCAACTCCGGCGACAAGATCGACACCCTCGCCATCGAGAACGCGGTGCGGGCACAGGATCTGATCAAGGCTGGGCAGATCCAGGCGGTGATCGCCTACTACTTCTTCTGGCCCGGCCAAGCCAACTGCGACCTGCACAAGACCATCCTGGAGCAGGCGGGGCTGTGGGGGGACCCGCGGCTGGTGACGATGGTCGACGTCGAAGGCGCACCCCTCAACGGCGTGAAGCGGATCCGGGGTGATCAGTCGCCGGAGGTGAATGACGAGGTCGACCGGCTGCGCAAGTGGTACGGCGACCCGCGGCGGGTGATCGGCTACTGGAACCCCGTCGCCGACCCTGAGTTGTGGCCGTCGCGTCTGGACGGGATGCGGCTGGTGGTGCCGTCCTACGGCCGCCCGCCCGGCCAGCCTGCGCAGAAGCCGCGCGGCTACTTCGCCCACCAGTACACCGACCGCGGTCAGTGCGCGCCGTGGCCGGAGGGCGTGGACCTGAATTTCAGCGACCTCGAGTTGCCGGAGCTGCTGGCCTCGTGGGGAATCGATCAAGGAGGAAGACCCGTGGGAGACATCGTCACCGAGGCCGCCGCCCAGCTGCACCCGTGGCCCGGCAAGATCCGCCCGATCCAGCACCCGAGCACGTCAACGAGTCCACGAAGTCTCCGGCCGAGCCGTGGACCTACGACATGTGGGCCGACGTCTGGAACGAGGTGGTGTGGGACGGCTTCGAGCTGCCCGAATCCACCGACGACGAACCGAAGTCGCTGGTCGGTTGGACGCTCGACACCGCGGCGCGGGTGCGTCGCATCGAGGCCAAGCTGGACCGGCTGCTGGAAGGCGGTGCGAAGTGACCTCGCTCAACCCGCTGCGGTACAAGCCGTCCCAGATCGCGAAGGCGCTCATCGCCGCGCTGACCTCCATCGTGGGCCTGCTCGGTCTGGCGGCGAGCACCTTCGCCGACGGCGCGCTGGCCACCGTTGGACAATGGGCGATCGCAGCCGTCCTGTTCCTCACTCCGATCCTGGTGTTCTTGAAGAAGGCGGAGCCCTGGATCGGGATGCTGGACCAGCTACGCGGTGATGCCCGCGAATGAGCGAGCTGACCGCGCTGCCGTGGGACTCGGTCGGCACCGTTGGCCTGGCCCTCATCGTCATGGCCATGGTCGTGACCGGGCGCCTCGTGCCACGGTCCATGCTCGACAAGCTGACCACCGACCTGGCGCAGCAGAACGAGTACCTGCGCAAGCACATCGACGCCCAGCAGGCCGTGAAAAGCGAGCTGGCGACACAGAACACGGAGCTGTTGAGCACCGCGAAGCTGGCGACGGCGCTGCTCCAGGCGGTCGCTCCGAGGGAGAGCCATGTGGCCCAAGACCAGGAGTGACCGCAAGGAGTCGGCGCCGACCCGGCAGGCACGCGAAGGTGCACAGCGGGCGGAGGCAGAGCTGGCGGCGGTGCGACGGCAACGCAACGTCGTCGACAACCTTGCCGCGTTCATTGCCAGGAAGATCGAGGCCAACCACTTCGGGGAGCAAATCGAGAAGTCCATCGCACTCCGGAGGGGAGCTTCATGAGCGTCCGCGTGAATCACATCGTCCTGGCCGCGGCGACCCTGGCCGGGGGAGCGGCGTACATCTTCGTCCCGAACCGCGAGGCGCTGGCGAACGGGCTGCTGGCGACGATCGCTGTCCTCGGCTGGATCTTCGTGGCCGCCTACGGGATCCGCTCGAGGTGGACTTCTACCGCCGCCGGCCGGGGGTGATGCGGCTGATGGTGTGCCTGGCGCTGATCTGCACCCACGGCACCGCCACCCTGCTGTGGGGCTACCCCGGACGCGACTTCATCCGGCCGCTGCTCCTGCTGGCCATCGTGCTGGCAGTGCTCGATCTCCTGGCGACCCTGCTCCGTCTGCAGAGGACGAGGAGTGAGGCCGGATGACCACGCCAGGCGGTTCGCCTCCCGACGACGACTATGCGTGGGAGTGGGGCACGGACTTCGGCTCCACCCTAGACGAGGCCACGATCCTCGCGATCTCCACCAACGGCGCCAAGACGAAATTCACCGGCGTGCAGGGCGCGGTCGGATCCGAGATCCGCGAACCCGCTGAGCACACCCGCCTCATCGCCGTGTCAGCGCAGGGCACCGCGGACGAAGCCGTCACCACCGCGCAAGCTGCCGCGAACGCGGCCGCGAACGCGGAGAACCTGGCCGACGCCGCGTACGAGAACAGCCAGGAATGGAGCCTGGAGTTCGTGTGCGCTTCAGCGGAGGTGCTGCTGGGCGTGAACGAGCTGCTGGTGGGGCCCATGCTGAACGTGCGCGACGGCCTGAACGCGATCCTCACCGACATTCACGTCGCGTTGCTCGAACAGCACAACGGCATGACGATCCAGACCCGCAAATGGAACGCCGAGGGCACCGCGTACACGGTGGCGCATGAAGGCTCACTCGGACCCAACACCACTCGGCGCAGCTTCTCCGCGCTGTCAGTCCCGGTCGAAGACCTCGAACGGTTCTTCCCCTACGTCACCGCTGTCGTCGGTTCGGTCCCTCCGCAGGTGCTGCAGATCTGCGTGGCCGGCGTCTACGTCCCTGAATGAGGTGGTCTTGATGGCACGAGTATTCGAATGCGTCAGCGCCTCGGGCGCGGCGGTGCGCGACTACGTGATCCAGCCGAACCGGGAAGCCCTGTGGTGCGCGCTGTTCGATGTCGCGTCACTCGACAACCTGTTCGACATGACCCCGGCCGAGCAAGCGGTGTCGGTGGTCGACGCCGCGATCGCTCGGCTGACCGCTGACCCGGAGGCGTTCCGGCCGCTGCTCGCCGACGACGACATCGTGGGACTGCGCGGCAACCGCGGCGTGCTGATGAGCCTGCGCAAGCACCTGGTCACGGTAGGTGGCACGATCTCCGGCGCGGTGGAGTCCGAGTGAGCTTCCTGCTGCGCCGGAACCTACCGTGGGCGTGGGCTGGCTGGCGCGACCTCGACGCCGAGCACGCACGCCCGGACGAGAACCCGATCAAGCCGCCCTGGAAACGCACCAACATGGCCAGGTCGGTGTGGCTGCAAGGCAACGAACTACGCATCGCCGACTACTCCGAAACGGTGTTCCAAGTTGGCGGGGTCTCCTACGAGCAGATGTGCTACACCCCGGAGTGGGGCGCCGAGTACGACCTGAACATCGACGGCAACATCATCCAGCTCCAATTCTGGGGCGCGGCGATCTCTTCGTCCTGGTCGAAGGTCGGGTTCAGCGACCTGCTGAACGTGCCCATCGTGGTCGTGTACCGCGATGCCGCCTCCGCGGTGAACACGATCCGGATCATCGTCTACCGCAACGCCTCCACCATCGAGACACTCGCCTCCACGCAGGCGTACTCGGGGCTGATGCAGCGGTCGTGGTGGCGGATGAAGATCCGCATCAGCCTCGACCACCTGGTGCGCGTCTACTACAACGACATCCTGCTCCTGCAGCACTGGCTACCGAACTCACTGGCAGCCGGACCGAACAAGCGGGCACTGAGCTTCCTGAACCAAACCAGCGCCACCTCGTATCAGAAGAACTTCCGCCTCGGCGACTACCCGCCGGAGTACCAGATCCTGCGGCCGTCACAGTGGGCGGAGATCTTCGCTGACGACTTCAACCGCCCGGACGGAGCGGTCGGAAACGGCTGGACCCAGTTCGGTGTCAACGCCGAGATCAGGTCCGGGTCATGGACGACGATCGGCACCACCAACGGCAACCGAGCGATCCTGCGCAACTCCGGCAACGTCAACGGGGTGCAGCGGGTCGAAGGATCCTCGGCGGGTTCATCGACCCCACCACCGGCTATTCGTCGCTCATCGTGCGCGGGAACGCTGAGGGCACCCTCGGGCTGATCGGGACCTTCGCCGACAACGACCTGCGCATCGCCCGCTACACCAGCATCCTGTCCGGCGGCACCGT
This sequence comes from Nocardia sp. FDAARGOS_372, assembly GCF_002554515.1. NCBI lineage: Bacteria > Bacillati > Actinomycetota > Actinomycetes > Mycobacteriales > Nocardiaceae > Nocardia > Nocardia sp. FDAARGOS_372. Next base: position 62,582 of record NZ_PDDW01000001.1, read on the forward strand.
CGAGGCCGTCACGTATGTGACCACCGCCGATTACGGAATCCTCGACAACAACCTGCCCGTCGCTTTCTGCGCCAACGGGCAATTCGCGTGGCTGGAAATCGACGGAGAAGTGGTGCTGCTGTGCGAGATCACCAACGGCCCGACCGGCTCGTGGATGGGCGCACGGGTGCAGCGTGACGGCGTGAACTCCGCATCGTGGAACAGCATTCGACTGATGGAGGCAGCCCTGTGAAAAGCTACGGCCTCGGGTGGGCGCCGCACCGCAACCACATCAACCTCTACACCGGCGCCGACTGGATCCTCGAACGCACCAACCCCGACGGGATCTTCCCACCCGGCACCTCGATCGAGATCAAGTGGGAGAACGGGCAGACCTGGCCCGGCAGCATCGACGGCGACACCGTGTCCTGGCGCGTCGAATCCGCCACCGTCGCCCTCGTCCCGGACCAAACCGAGTTCACCATCTGGGTCCGCTACCCCAACGCCGAAACCTCCACCACCGACGACTACCCGTGGATCATCGGCGCCGCCCGATACCAGCAGTGAGGAGCCCTTCATGTCTTCGACCACCGCCGTGAAGAACTCGATGGCCAACGCCTGGGCCGCCCAAGGCAACACCTACTCCCTGCACACCGGCGACCCCGGCGCCGCGGGCACCGCCAACGAAGCGACCGGCGGCGGCTACTCCCGCCAGAACACCACCTGGGGATCAGCATCCGCCGGCACCGTCACCGGATCTCAGATCACCTTCACCGTCGTCGCGGGCAGCTACACACACATGTGCCGCTGGAACGGGTCGACGCTGTTGAACGTGTTCGACACCACCGACGCCATCGTGAACCCCGCCGGAGAAGTGAAGGTCACCCCCTCCTACACCTACACCGGCGACTGATGCGCCTACCCGACGCCGACACCGGCGCATTCCCCGCACCACGCCCTGACACCGGCACACTCACGGTGCCGGGCAGGGACACCGCATCGGTGACATTCCCGCCGCGGCCGGTGTTCGCGGTGATCATCACCGCCCCCGCCATGGCCGCCGGTGTCGCGCACGCGGTGATCGTGCACGTCCCCTGGCGTGACGCCGCCGCGGCAGGCGGCGGCACCGGCTCCGCGGTGCTCGTGGCAGCCACAGCGATCACCGTCGACGCCGCCGGGGCTGGTGACGGCACCCCGACGGTGGTGAAGACCGTCATCGACGCACCCGCTTACGGTGAGGGCGCGGCCTCGCATCTGGTCGCGGTCACCGCTACCGGTCTCGTCTCGGCTGCCGGTTCTGGTGCTGGTGCCGTGGTAACCGGTGTGGCGTCGGTGCTCGCTGCGGCAGCGGCCGGGCAAGGAACCACCGCAGTGGTTGTGGTGGTGACGCCAGCGATCACGGTGCCTGCCGCCGCGACCGGTGCAGGGTCGGCTGCGGTGACCCCGAGCGTGGCGGTGACCGTCGCCGCGGCTGCGGTCGGCGCGGGCTCGGCGGTGGTGTTCACCGGCGCCCAGTACAGCGACGACTTCGACCGCGCCAACGGACCATTGGGCGCGAACTGGGTCACGCTGGGAAGCTTCGCCCCCGTCATCGACGGCAACAAGGCCCAAGCCGGAACCAGCGGCCCGTCCAACACCGGCACCGTGTACCCGGCGCGGTGGGCGCAACCGGTCGCCACCGACACCCACGAAGTGTCCTGCGTCGTCATCACCCCCGCCACCGCGCCGAATCTGCAACGCGGCGGTGGGGTGTTCGTTCGCTGCGACAGCGCAGGCAACCGGGTCGAAGCGCTCGTCTCCGACACCGACGCCTACATCTTCACCCGCATCGGCGGCACACTCACCCAACGCGCCACCATTCCCGCCGCCATCCCCTCCGGCACCGCGCTGCGGATCCGCGCCTCCGGCAACGTGTACAGCGTGTACCTGGCAGGCAGCTCCACCCCAGCGCTCACCTGGACCGACACCGGCGGAGCCATCAGCATCGGCGCCAACAACCGCTACGTCGGCATCCTCACCGCCGGCACCGAGAACTTCTCCGGCACCCCCACCGGATACGGGTACGCCATCGACAACTGGGTCGGCAAGGACAGCTAAGGAGAGACATCATGGCCGCGGACAGCATCATCGCCGGACCTCTGCTGCTGCAGACGAAATGGGGTCCCGGCGGCCTCGGCCCCGCCCGGCCCGGAGCGATGGGCATGGGCTACGCCTACGACTCGACCACCGGCGAGATCGCCACCGACAACGACGGCAACGCGATCCTGGTGTCCGCCGAGGAGGAGTTCTCCCTGGCCGACTACCCCGACACCACCGCGCTGCGGGCTCGGATCATCGCGAACATGACCAGCCAGTTCAAGGCCGCTGGCCTGATCCCCGCGGAGGCCGAGGTCACCGCCCAGTGGATCGACGTCCCACCTGCGGCCTAGCTGGTCGCGATGTCGATCGTGGCCGCCACAACTACCAGGACGAACAGGCCACCGAGGATGATCCACAGGCCACGCAGCGAACCTCCGCGCCCGGACTTTCGCACGGGCGCGTCGGACGGTGAAAGGGTGGACCAGGCGACGAACGTGCACGCCAGGAACAGCACTGCGCCGCCAGCGATCCAGGCACCGCGGTTCGAGGGGTTCGTACGGCAGCTCTCGTAGCCGAGTATCGAGGTGCTGCACACTTCCTGCGGGTTCGCAAGGTCGAACACCAGCAGTACGACTCCGACAAGCAACGCCACCGCACCGGCTACCGTCAGCGATCGCATCAGCGCCAGCTGAGGTTTGGTCATCATCTCCCTTCGTCCTTCCGACGGAGGGACGCTACCTGTACACGAACGCCCCCGCTGATCCTTCACAGGATCGGCGGGGGCGCATTCGGCGTTTCAGCAGTCGAGCGGCCGAGGGAAGAGGACACTCGGGGATGGTGCGCGACTACGAGGCCGAGATGCATGCGTGGATCGCCAAGCAGCAGGTGGAGAAGTGGCCGCCGCTGTCTGAGCGGCAGAAGCAGGTTATCCGCGCGGCGTTCGCTGAGCTGCATCGTCGGTCAGTCTTCGGCCGGGACCGCGATCATGTCCCCGCCGAGGTCGACGAGGACTGACACGGCACCGTCGGCGTCGACCATCCATCCGCGTGGCCCATCCGAACGCGCGGCTTGCATCTTGGCTTCGTCGTCGGCTTCCCACATCGCCCGCAGCTCGGCGAGATCCATCATTCGAGACCCCGCGTGCTCCGCGGGTCGGGTACGACGTGGCCGGCCTCGACGAGCACCCGGTGCGCGGCGCGCTTGCGGGCGCACGTCTCGATCGGGCAGGAGGCGTGCCGCTGCATCGCGTAGTGCGCAGCATCGACGGTGAAAGGGCGGTCGGGTGCCTCGTGCGGCCAGGCTTGCGGGAGCATCGTGCGGTCGAGTAGTGCGTCCTCGAGCGCGATGTGCTCGGTGATGTCGGGTGCGGCCATGTGTCCCCCAGGGGCGGCGTGGATTGGTAGGCACCCGACGCCGGGGCGGGAGCACTCCCGGCGCCGGGGCTGCCCTCAGCCTCACCCAGCGGGACACGCTGCCGCACTGACAGATTCAGGCCGTGTCGGCCGCATCTAGTACTTTGCGGGATCCCGCAAAGTCACAGCTCGAGACGCACGGTGTCGGCGAGCTGGCGCATCTCGTCGGTCAGGGTGCGGCGGCGCTCCACCATCTCGCCCACGATGTCGCGGGCGTAACGCTGCTGCGCCAGCCACTGGGGCGCCACCTGCGCGACCGTCAACAGCGCGCCCGTCGCCTCACTCCACTGGCCGAGCTGGGTGTGCGCGTTGGCCATGTCGAGGCGGTGACGCAGGCGGCCGGCCGCGGTGGGAAGCAGCGTGGCCGGCGGCGTGCGTTCGGCGATCGCCAGCGCGAGCGCGGGTTGCTCTGTGATCGCGGCCGTTTCGGCGGCCAGGTGCTCGACGCTGGTCGGCCCGAAGATCCGCGTGGTCGCCAGCTCCGTGCACACCTCGGTGCCGATGCGGGCCGCGGCGGCGCGGGCCAGGCCGAGCGCGTCGTCGTGCTCGTGCGGGCGGTTGTCACGGGCGGCGATCGTGGCGACGTACAGCCACAGCCGCCCCCAGATCGCCAGCGCCGACACGGTCGCCCGCGAGAAACGCGGCTCGATGCGGTCGGCGGTGGACATCGCCAGCGTGCGGGCCTCGGAGAGATTGCCTTGCCGGATCTCCGACCACACGCGGGTGGTGACCGCGCCCGCGGCGAGGATCTCGTCGTCGGCGGCGTCGACGGCCTGGTCGAGCACGACCGCGGCGTCGTCCCACTGCCGATTCTGGACGAGCAGCCAGCCGACCATGCCGAGCGCGGCCGACCGTAGCCCGCGGTCGTCGATCGTCGCGGAGTCGCGCAGGAGCGCCGGCGCGTCGGCGGCCATCTCCGAATACCGGTGCGCGGCCATCAGACCTTGCAGGCGGCGCAGCTCGGCGCGCACCTCGGTGGCGGTGGGCTGGTCGGCCTCGTCGGATTCGGGCGGGGCGGCGAGCGCGTGACGTACAGGCTCCCACAGGTCGAGGGTGGCTGTGTCGGCGGATTCGGCGTCGCTGTGGCTGTCGCCCTGGAGCACGCTGGTCGGCACGCCGAGCGCGGCGGCGAGCTTGCGCAGCGTCGCCAGGCGCGGGGTGCCGTGCTCGTGCTGCTCCAGCTTGCAGACGGTAGAGAGGGAGACGCCGGCCGCGGCGGCGAGTTCGGTTTGAGTGAGGCTGCGCCGCTTCCGTATCGAGGCCAGACGGTCGCCGAGGTCGCGGGTACGATCAGACACGATTCCTCCATCCCAGGAGTCCGGGCCCCCGAGCGGTAGCCGCCGCTGCGGGGGTCATTTCTGCTCAGGGTACGACGATTTCGCCGCGCGCCGCTCGGGAAGCCAGGGCGTAGGTCGGTCGCGCAGCTGCGCAAACAAGTACCGCTAACAAGTAGTGAGCGGGGCGAACTTCACGATCGTGCTCACGGTGGTGCTCGGTGCGGCGCGGCGGCTCGGCCTGAGTCCGCGGTCCGCGGTGGCGGTCGCGGCGGCGGCGTTGGTGATGTTCGTGGTGGTGGCGCGGCCGGATCCGAGCGTGCTGCGCGCGGCGGCGATGGGGGTGGTCACGCTGGCGGCGGTGACGACCGGGCGGCGCAAGCAGGCGCTGCCCGCGCTGTGCGCCGCGGTGATCGGGCTGCTGCTGTACCGGCCGGAATTGGCGGTGAGTGCGGGGTTCGCGCTGTCGGTCCTGGCGACCGGCGCGCTGATCCTGCTCGCGCCCAGCTGGGCGGACTGGTTGCGGGAGCGGGGGTGGTGGCAGCTCCCGGCCGAGATCGTCGCCGTCTCGGCGGCCGCGTTCACCGTTACCGTGCCACTCCTGGTGGCATTGACCGGCCGGGTCAGTCTTGTCGCGGTCGCGGCGAACGTGCTGGTGGCTCCGGTGATCGCGCCGGTGACGATCATCGGGGCGGCCGCGGCCGCGGTCGCCTGGTTCTGGTCGCCGCTCGCGGAAGTGGTACTGCACCTGGCGATCCCGCCGTTGTGGTGGCTGCTCACCGTCGCCGGCCGCGCCGCCGCGTGGCCGGGCGCGGTGCTGTCGGTGCCCGGTGGGGCGGCAGGCGGGTTCGTCGCGGCCGCGGTGGTGGTCGCGATCGTCGCGGCGTTGCGGTACCGGGAACCGCGCCGGATCGTGACGGTGGTGGCGGTGGCCGCCCTGTCGACGCTGTTCCTGGTCCGGCTGTTGAGTCCCGGTTAGCGCCGCGGCGATCCACGGACCGCCGCTCCGCGCGCCCGAAGGAACTCCCGTACGGCCGGGTCGTCGGTGAGCGTGGCCGCCGTGTCGTACGCGGCGGCGGCTTCGGCGAACCGTCCGGCGCGGGCGAGGAGATCCGCGCGGGTGGCGTGGTAGGGCTGGAACCGCTCCCGCTCGGGCGGCAGGCGGTCGAGTAGGCACAGCCCGTCCTCGGCGGAGTCGGTGCGGCCGAGCACCGCGGCGTGCGCGGTGCGGCTGCCGAGAGTGGGGGCGACGGCGACCAGGGCGGTGTAGAGGGTGCGCAGTGCCTGCCAATCGGTGTCGCCGGTGGTGAGCCGGGCGCAGTGCACGGCGTGGATGGCCGCCTCGAGCTGGAAACGGCCCGGCGCCGCGCCCGGCCGCTCGGCCCGGCGGAGGTAGTCCTCGCCCTCGGTGATCAGCCGCGGATCCCAGTCGGCGGGGTCCTGCGCGTCGAGCGGCCGGAAGACGGTGTCGGCCGGGCTGTTCCGCGCCGCGACCAGGGTGGTCAGGGCGGCCAGAGCCCACGCCTCCGGTTCGTCGGCGAGCAGGGTGGCCAGCGTGACCGCGAGGTAGCGGGCCTCACCCGCGAGCGACCGGGTGCCCTCGCGCCAGGTCAGGGCGTGGCACCCGTAGATCGCCTCCAGTACGGGCGGCAACCGCTCGGCCAACGCGCCCCGCCCCGGCACCACGAACGGGATCCGGGCATCGCGGATGCGGCGTTTGGCCCGCACCAGCCGCTGCTGCATCGCCGCCGGTGACACCGCGAACGCCCGGGCCACCTGGGACGAGTCGAAGCCGAGCACGGTCTGCAGCATCAGCGGCGTGCGGGCCTCGGCGGCGACGGCGGGGTGGGCGCACACGAACAGCAGCGCCAGCCGCCGGTCCGGAATGGCATCGGCGTCGAGGTCGTCGAGCAGCGCGACGCCCTCGACGGGTGGGTCCTCGGTGTCGAGCGGCACGCTGCGCCGGTACCCCGCCGACTTCCACACGTCGCGCTGACGGTTGCGCGCCACCGTCAGCAACCAGCCCTCCGGGTTGGCCGGCACACCCCGGCGGGGCCAGGTGCGAAGTGCCTGCTCGAAGGCCTCCGCCAGGGTGTCCTCGGCGAGCGTCAGGTCGCCGCAACCGGCGGCCAGCACCGCGACCAGCCGCCCGTACGACGTGCGCGCGGTGTGCTCGGCCACCGCCGCCGCGGTGTCCGCGCCGGTCACGACGGCACCCAGACCCCGTCCTCGGTGTGCACCGCGCCCGGACGGATCTCGACGCAGCCCCAGCCGAGCGGCGGTGCCTGACGGGCGAGGTCCAGGGCGGCGTCGAGGTCGGGGACGTCGATGATCATCACCCCGCCGAGCTGCTCCTTGGTGTCGGCGTACGGGCCGTCCTGGATGCGCAGCCGCCCGTCGACGAGTCGCAGCGTGGTCGACCGGTCGGAGGGCTGCAACACCTGGCCGGATACGAGGACACCGGCCTGTTCCAGCGTCGCGGCGTAGGCGGCGAACTGCTGCCTGCCGGACGCCATCGCCTCGGCGCCGAGCGACTCCTCGGTCTCCTCGGGGTAGTGGAACAACAGCATGTATCGCATGATTCGATCCTCACAGAGTGGCGGGCCGCGCGGACCCGGTCGCGGGTGATGGGTGGCGACGCGGTCGCGCCGCCGACACCTCCATGACGAGAACGCCCCCGCGCGACCGACACCGCGGCCGATCCGGTGCTGTCGGTCGCGGACCGTAGGATCGGCCGGGTGAGCGAACGGCCTGCGGCGGTGCACCTGGTCCTCGGCGAGGAAGAGTTGTTGATCGAGCGCGCGGTCGCCGCGATCGTCGGGGACGTACGCGCGGTCGCACCCGACCCCGAGGCGGTGCCGGTGGACCGGCTGCGGGCCGGTGACGCGAGCACCGCCGAGCTGGCCGAGTTGCTGAGCCCCTCGCTGTTCGCCGAGGACCGGGTGATCGTGCTGGAGTCGGCGGCCGAGGCGGGCAAGGACGCGGTGGGCGTGATCACCACGGCCGCGGCCGACCCGCCCGAGGGCGTGGTGCTGGTGGTGCTGCATTCCGGCGGTGGCCGGGCCAAGGCGATGGCGCCCGCGCTGCAGAAGGCCGGGGCGACGGTGCACAACTGCGCCAAGCTCACCAAGGCCGCCGAGCGGGTGGAGTTCGTGCGTGCCGAGTTCCGGGCCGCCGGGGTGCGGGTCTCCGGCGAGGTCGTGCAGACCGTGCTCGAGGCGGTGGGCTCCGACCTGCGTGAACTGGCCGCGGCCTGCTCCCAGCTGGTGGCCGACACCGGCGGCAAGGTCGACGTGGCGGCGGTGCGCCGCTACTACTCGGGCCGGGCGGAGGTGACCGGTTTCGAGGTCGCCGAGCTGGCGGTGGCCGGTGACCGCGGTGCGGCGGTGGAGGCGTTGCGCTGGGCGATCGATCGCGGTGTGCCGCATGTGCTGTTGGCCGACGCGCTGGCGGACTCGGTGCACACCATCGCCCGGGTCGGTTCGGCGGGCCGCGGCGATCCGTTCAAGCTCGCCCAGCAGCTCGGCATGCCGCCGTGGAAGGTGAAGAAGGCGCAGGCCCAGGCCAGGGGCTGGACACCGGCCACCATCGGCTCCGCGCTCCAGGTGGTGGCGACGCTGAACGCCGACGTCAAGGGTGGTGCGGCCGACTCGGGCTTCGCGCTCGAACTCGCGCTCGGCCGGATCCTGGACCTGCACGGCTGAACCCCTCGGCCGGAGCCGAGGGGACGAAACTCATTCGGCCGAGTCGAGCGAGAACTCCTCGTCGTCGGGCTCCTCGAAACGGCCCTCCCACTCGTCGTACACGGGCACCTCGTCCTCGCGGGTGACGATCCATTCGGGCGCGTAGCCGCCGTCGTCGTCGGGAACCATGACGTTCTCGATCTTCAGGCCGATCCCTAGTACCTCGGCCGCCCGGATCACATCCGGCAGATCCTCGGCTCTGACCACAGTCTGATTCGCGTACACGGTTACCATGCGCGGAATGGTAGCCCCCGCGGCCGACATCGCCGCGACCCTTCGGTGAACTCCCGCGCGCCTGACGCGCACCGCGGCGAGGTCACGGCGGCGGGCACGACAAAAGCCGCCGTGGTCGTCGAGGCCGCGGCGGCTGCGTCAGAGGATGACGTGGTCCCGGCGAGGGGACCGGCGCATCAGAGCTTGTTGAAGGCCAGCGCGAGCGCGGACTTCTTGTTGGCGGCCTGGTTCGGGTGGATGACACCCTTCGAGGCGGCCTTGTCCAGCTTGCGGCTGGCGAACTGCAGGCGCTCGGCGGCCTTGTCCTTGTCGCCCGCCTCGGCCGCTTCCCGGAAGCTGCGGATCGCGGTGCGCAGCGCGGACTTGACCGACTGGTTGCGCTTGCGCGCCGCCTCGTTGGTGCGGATCCGCTTCATCTGGGACTTGATGTTGGCCACGCCTGTTCCTCGTGTTCCTGTCGCTGAGTGGATGTGCTGGAGAAGTCTCGCGCCGGCGACACACCCGGAAACACCGGGTAACGCCATGCCGAAGGTCGAGAGTACCAGCCGGGGCGCGGCACGCGAAATCGATCCGGCGCCGGATCATTGTCCCGGGCCCTCGTCTGGCGTAGTTTCCAGGCAGGACCGTTCGATCTTGAACAGCCCCGGCTTCACAGCAGTACCTCGTCTGGACAGCAGTAGCAACGGCTCGAGATGGCGGAAGGTGTGTCTGTATGTCTCCCACGGCTCAGGAAGTGGTCGAGGAAATCGCCGAGGACCGGCGGATTCCCGATGGTAAGAAGTGGGCCGCCGAGGCCCTCGGTACGTTCGTGCTGGTGATGGGTGGCGTCGGCACCGCGGTGCTGGCCGGTGAGCGGGTCGGGGCGCTGGGTGTGGCGCTGGCCTTCGGTCTCACGCTGATGTTCCTGGTCTATTCGATCGGCCCGATCTCCGGCTGCCACGTCAACCCGGCGGTCACCCTCGGCCAGTTGATCCTGGGCCGGGTGTCGGCGGTGAATGCCGTCGGCTACGTCGTGGCCCAGCTGATCGGCGCGTTCCTGTCCGGTCTCGTGCTGTTCGCGATCGCCAAGAACCTGCCCAGCTACGACCGCAGGACCGACGGCCTCGGCGCCAACGGCTGGGGCGAGCACAGCCCCTCGGCCAAGACCGGGCCGTTGGGCGAGGTCGTGGTGCAGAACGGCTACGGGTTCGCGGCGATGATCATCGTCGAGGTGATGCTCACCGCGATCCTGATCTTCGTGGTGCTCGCCTCCACCGACCAGATCTCGGATGTGCCGTTGGCCGGCCTGTCCATCGGTGTCACCCTGGCGGTGCTGCACCTGATCTCGATCCCGGTCGACAACACCTCGGTCAATCCGGCCCGCAGCCTGGGCGTCGCGTTCTATCAGGAGGGCGCGGCCGGGCAGGTCTGGGCGTTCGTGGTGTTCCCGCTGATCGGCGGTGTTCTCGGCGCGCTGGTCTACGGTCTGCTGTTCGGCCGCCGCCGCGAGATGGTGAGCTGATCGCCGACGACACCGCAGCCCGGGGCGGTGGCCGCGACGGCCGCCGCCCCGGTGCAGGTCAGCTCCAGTTGTATTCCACCACCAGCCGGTGCGCGACCAGGTCGAAGGTCTTGCGGGCGAGCACCGCCCCCTCGCGCCGGATACCCGCCTCGGGCACGTCGAGCACGCGGTCCAGGCGCACCCAGCTCGGCCTGCCCTGGTGATCCCAGCTACCGCTGCCGATCGCCAGCCAGTTGCGATCGTGGGCCCGCTCGGGATTCGACGACAGCATCAGCCCGAGCAGGGTGCGCTTGTCCCGGCCGACCACCAGCACCGGGCGATCTTTACCGTTGCGCGGATCCTCCTCGTAGGGCACCCAGGTCCACACGATCTCGCCCGGATCGGCCCGCCCGTCCAGGTGCGGTGAGTAGACGATCCGGCGGGCCCGCTGCTCGGTCGGCACCGGTACCGAGGCGGCCGGGCGCACGGGCACGCCGGGGGAGCGGCGCTGGCGCTGCGCGAGACCGCCGACCAGCTTCTCCACCAGCTTCGGCCCGTGCTGTTTGGCGATCCGCGGACCCTGCTCCTTCGCGATCAGGCTCAACTGCTTGCCCAGAGCGTTCCAATTACGCGCCATCCCTGGAGAATAACGGCGCGCGGGCGCGTGGGCCGAGCCCCGGCGGGACCGGTGGGCAGTCACGCCGCGCGCACATGGGACGATGGACGGCAGTTTGCCGATACCCAGCTGAGGAGTGGAGTGCCCGCCAGCTTCGCCGACACGACGTTCACCGATCCGTCGCGGATCAGGAACTTCTGCATCATCGCTCACATCGACCACGGCAAGTCGACGCTGGCCGACCGGATGCTGCAGCTCACCGGTGTGGTCGAGGAGCGGGCGATGCGCGCCCAGTACCTGGACCGGATGGACATCGAGCGCGAACGCGGCATCACGATCAAGGCGCAGAACGTGCGCCTGCCGTGGCGCGTGGACGACACCGACTACGTCATGCACCTCATCGACACGCCGGGCCACGTCGACTTCACCTACGAGGTCTCCCGTGCGCTCGAGGCCTGCGAGGGCGCGATCCTGCTGGTGGACGCCGCCCAGGGCATCGAGGCCCAGACCCTGGCCAACCTGTATCTGGCCCTGGACAAGGACCTCACCATCATCCCGGTGCTGAACAAGATCGACCTGCCCGCGGCCGATCCCGACCGCTATGCCGCCGAGCTCGCCCACATCGTGGGCTGTGAGCCCTCGGACGTGCTGCGGGTCTCGGGCAAGACCGGTGTCGGCGTGCCGGAACTGCTCGACGAGGTGATCCGCCAGGTGCCGCCGCCGGTCGGGGACGCCGACGCACCGGCGCGGGCGATGATCTTCGACTCGGTCTACGACACCTACCGCGGTGTGGTCACCTACGTGCGCGTGGTGGACGGCAAGCTGACCCCGCGCGAGAAGATCAAGATGATGTCGACCGGCGCCACCCACGAGCTGCTCGAGATCGGCATCGTCTCGCCGGAACCCAAGCCCACCGACGGGCTCGGCGTGGGCGAGGTCGGCTACCTGATCACCGGCGTGAAGGATGTGCGCCAGTCCAAGGTCGGCGACACCGTGACCGCCGCGCGCAACGGCGCGGCCGAGCCGCTCACCGGCTACCGCGAGCCGCGGCCGATGGTGTACTCGGGGCTGTACCCGGTGGACGGCTCGGACTACCCGGACCTGCGCGACGCGCTGGAGAAGCTGCAACTCAACGACGCCGCGCTGAGCTACACCCCGGAGACCTCGGTGGCGCTCGGCTTCGGCTTCCGCTGCGGCTTCCTCGGCCTGCTGCACATGGAGATCACCCGGGAGCGGTTGCAGCGCGAGTTCGACCTCGACCTGATCTCCACCGCCCCCAACGTCGTGTACCGGGTGGAGATGGAGGACGGCACCGAGCACGTGGTGACCAACCCGTCGTACTGGCCGGAAGGCAAGGTGCGCAAGGTGTTCGAGCCGGTCGTCAAGTGCACCATCATCTCCCCGAGCGAGTTCATCGGGTCGATCATGGAGCTGTGCCAGTCCCGTCGCGGCGAACTCGGCGGCATGGACTACCTGTCGGAGACCCGGGTCGAGCTGCGCTACACGCTGCCGATGGCCGAGATCATCTTCGACTTCTTCGATTCGCTGAAATCGCGTACCCGCGGCTACGCCAGCCTCGACTACGAGGAGTCGGGCGAGCAGGAATCGCAGCTGGTGAAGGTCGACATCCTGTTGCAGGGCGAGGCGGTCGACGCGTTCTCGGCGATCGTGCACAAGGACGCCGCGCAGGCCTACGGCCACAAGATGACCACCAAGCTGCGCGAGCTGATTCCCCGTCAGCAGTTCGAGGTGCCGATCCAGGCGGCCATCGGGTCGAAGATCATCGCCCGCGAGAACATCCGGGCCATCCGCAAGGACGTGCTCGCCAAGTGCTACGGCGGTGACATCAGCCGCAAGCGCAAGCTGCTCGAGAAGCAGAAGGAAGGCAAGAAGCGGATGAAGACCATCGGGCGGGTGGACGTCCCGCAGGAGGCCTTCGTCGCGGCACTGTCCTCGGATGCCCAGGCGGACAAGCCGAAAGACAAGAAATAGCAGACGCGCACATGTGTTGCTCGTCACACCGGGGGCTCCTGCTCGCAGCGAGGATGTGACAGCCGGGTCGGGCGCAAATATCGTTATGTGATCTTCACTCGGTCGGGCGGGGTGAGGATGGCTGGAGACCCCGAGACGTGGAGCTTGTATGACGCGCGACCTGCCTTTCGACGACGACACCGAGGTGACCGAGCCCGGGGGTGACACCGCCTACAAGGTGGCCTCGGGGGTGGCCCGGGTCGCGCGCGCGGGCGCCTACGTCACCGGTGGGGCCCTGGTCGCCTCGCACGGCGGCGGAATGCCCACCGAGCCGGGCGAGCAGCGGCTGGACAGCTGGAACGCCGGATGGGCGCACAACAGCGATCCCGACCCCGACGTGCCGAGCCCGGTGGTCACCTTCCCGGACCCCGAGCCCACGTTCGAGCCCTACACCCCCGGCACGCCCGGCGGTCCGGCGCCGGTCGCCCAGCACACGCCGGGTGCGCCCGCGCCGGGTTTCGGCATCACCGTGGGCGCGCCACCGGCGGCGGAGCGGTCGGACAGCTCCGGCTACGGCGAGTACCCCGAATACCACGAGTACTGGCGGCATTCCGGCACCGACGCGGGCTACGGCATCGACCCGGGCTACGGCGGCGGCGCCCCGGAGGGGTCGGCACCCACCGACGGCGGCGGCGAAAACCCCTTCGTGCGACCGGAATTCGGCTCCGGCGCCGACGACCCGTCGGACTGGTGGCAGCAGCCAGGCGGATTCGGGCTACCCGGGCACGGACTCGGCCAGGCCGGACCGGGTTTCGGCATGCCGGGCGCCGGCGGATTCCTGCCGCCCGGCTCGAATCCGTTGCTGTCCAAGGTGCCGGTCGCGGAGGAAACCGACGGCGCGACCGATGCCGCCTCGGGTGCGGTGCGGCTCGGTGCCGACACGAACCCGGCCACCCCGACCAACCCCTACACCGGGTCGGACGTGTACTCCGGTTTCGACGGCGTCGGCGAGGGATTCGGCGTCTACCTCGAGACCGACGCCTACGCCCAGGTATGGGCGAAGTTCGATGTGGACCTCGAGATGGGCCCCAAGGGCGTCTACCTCACCACCGACCTGCGGGTCGAGGCCTCCGCCGGGCTGACGGTCAAGGCCGCCGCAGGCACCGACGTCGGTGCCCAGATCGACAACTTCTCGCAGTGGCTGGACAGCTCGCGGCCCGGCGGCGGCAGGCTGAACGAACAGCAGCACGGCGCGGGCCAGGCCGGCGGGGCGCCCGGTGCCGCGAGCCCGCTCGGCGCCGCCGCTCCCGCCCCGGTGCACGCGCCCGCGGCGCCGATCGCGCCGGCGGTGGCCGCGACGCCGATCGCGCCGGTCGCCCCCGTCGCGGTCGCTCCGGTCGCCCCCGTCGCCCCGGCCCCGCCCCGCGGCGCCCGCCGCCGCGGCCGCCGCGCCGGTGGTGGCCACGCCGTTGCAGACCACGATTCAGCCCGAAGCCGCCACCCGCCCCATCGCCGACGTGTTCGGCGGCGGGAGCGGCCCGTCTCCGCTGACGGTGCCCGCCGCGGACGTGCCCGCGTTGCTGGACCTGCCGGGCAGGCACCACACCCCCGCGCCCACCACGCCGGAACCCGGCACGCCGCGCCCCACCGACGTCGTGCCCGGCACCACCGCGCCGAGCGTGCCCACCCTCACGCCCGCGGTGCCGACGCCGAGCCTGCCGCTGCCCACCCCGGGCACGACCCTGCCGACGGACGTGGTGACCACGCCGTCGCTGCCGGACACCGACATCGTCACCAAGACCCCCGGCGCCACGGTGACCCAGGTGCCCACCCCCGACGACGACATCACCACCCCGGGCACCGGCACCGGTGGCGGCACCTCCGGTGGCGGTACGGCTCCCACCACGCCGTCGGCGCCGTCGGTGTCCGTTCCGCAACCCACGGTGAGCGCTCCCGGCGCGCCGACGGCGAGCCTGCCCGCGCAGACACCGCCCACCCAGAGCGTGCCGACCCTCGACGTGCCCACCGGGGCCACCGTGCCGCCCACGGTGGACGTGCCGACGCTGCCGAGCGCCGCCGTGCCGACTCCGGTCGCGCCGGTGAAGCCGCCGGTGCCGCTGGATCCCAAGCCGAAGCCGATCAGCGACGACGGTGGCAGCCTGTACCACTACGCGGCGTACACCGCCCCGGCCGACCATGCGACACTGGCGCACGGCCTCGGCACGGGCCTGTGGTCCGACAGCGGTGTCGCCGACGTGCACCCGACCGCCGGACCGGACGCGGTCCTGTTCTAGCCGAGCAGCTCGCGACGACAGGAGCGTGCTCGTCGAACGACGCGACATGCAGCAGTAAGGAGGAGGCTTGTCTGCCGCAGCCGGGCTGGAGTCCGCGACGGTGAAACATCCCGACGCCATGGCGCCGCTCATCCGGATGCTCGACGAACTGCGGGAGATGGCCGGATCCGCGGGCCGCGACGACCTGGGCGGCCGACTGGGCATGGTGCGCGCCAGGATCAGCGATCCGCGGGTGCGTCTCGTCGTCGTCGGCGATCCGAAGAACGGCATGAGCACCCTGGTGAACAGCCTCGTCGGCGCGCAGGTCAGCGCGACCGACGCCGAGCGCAGCGCACCGGTGATCGTCGAATACGGTCCGGAGCCCACCGCCACGCTGGTGAAGGCGGCCGGGCCGGGCCGCACCGAGCGGCAGTCGGTGGACCGGCTGAGTTCGCGCCCGGCGCTCACCGCCGCCGACGTGGTCCGCGCCGAGTTCACCGAGCCCAGCGCGCTGCTCGCCGACGGCATCGTCCTGATGGACGCGCCCGGCGGCGGCGACGAACGGGTGACCTGGTCGATGATCGCCGCCGCCGACGCGGTGCTGTACGTGACCGAGGCGTCCTCGGAACTGTCCCCCGCGCAACTGGATTACCTGCAGCGGGTGCAGCAGTTCTGTCCCACCGTGATCTGTGTGCTGAACAAGATCGACCTGTATCCGCAGTGGTCGCATGTGCAGCAGCGGGACCGGGATCTGCTGGACGCGGCGGGGCTCGGTTTCGCCGTCGCCCCGGTGTCGGCGCGCATGCATCGCCCCGGCGCCGACCCGCATCGCGACATCGAATCCGGGGTGCCGCAGCTGATCGACCACCTGCGCGATCAGGTCATCGCGCGCGCCGACGCCGTCGCCCGCGACGCCGCGCTGCGCGACATCCTGCTCAGCGCCGACAATCTGGCGGTCACCCTGTACTCCGAGGCCGAAGCGCTGCGCGATCCGCGCCGCCGCGGCGAGATCACCCAGCAGCTGATGGTGGCCCGCGACGAGGCCGACCAGCTGCGCCAGCGCACCGCCAACTGGCAGATCGTGCTGGCCGACGGCGCGGCCGAGCTCATGGCCGACATCGAGCACGATCTGCGGCACCGGCTGCGCAGGCTCACCCGCGACGCCGAGGCCGAGATCGCCAGGACCGATCCGGCCCGCGGCTGGAAGGAGTTCGGCGCCGACCTCGACGCGCGAATCTGCGAGGCCGTCGAGGAGAACTTCGTGATGGCGCACTACCGCTCGGTGGAGCTGTGCGAACAGGTGGCCGCGAAGTTCCCCTCCGGCCCGCGCACGCCGCCGCTGCCCGACCTGCGGCTGACCGATCCGGGCGAGGTGCTCGAGCACGTGGCTCCGCTGGAGTCGCTGGACAGCGCCACCCCCGGGGTCACCCAGCAGGTGCTGTCGGGTCTGCGCGGCTCCTACGGCGGCATCCTGATGGTCGGTCTGGCCACCAGCCTGCTCGGGATGTCGCTGGTGAACTGGTATTCGGCGGGCGCCGGTGTGCTGCTGGGCGTCAACGCGATCTGGGACGACCGCAAGAACCGCAAGCTGCGCCGCCGCGCCGAGGCCAAGGTCGCGGTGGCGCGGCTGATGGACGACGTGGTGTTCCAGGTGGGCAAGGAGTCACGGAACCGGTTGCGGGCCATGCAACGGTCGTTGCGTGACCACTTCACCGACATCGCCACCGACGCGCTGCGCGCCGCCGACGAGGCGCTGCGGGCCGCCGAGGAGGCCTACGGCCGCTACGGCGACCGCCGCGAGGACCGCCTCGCCGAGCTGGACGCGCAGCTGGGCAAGCTGCGCGCGGTGCGCGACCGGGCAGCCGACCTGGCCGCCTGAGCCGAACCGGGCGCCCGAGCCTCAGTTCGGGTGATGGGCGGGGGAGTGCGCCGGGCGGAATCCGCCCGCGTCCTGCTCGTTCTCCGCGCGGATCACGTGCGTGACGGCGTTGATCAGCGCCAGGTGGGTGAACGCCTGCGGGAAGTTGCCCAGGTGCCGCCCACTGCGCGGGTCGATCTCCTCGGCGTAGAGCCGCAGCGGGCTGGCGAAGCCGAGCAGGCGCTCGCACAGGTGCCTGGCCCGGCGCACCTCGCCGATCTCCACCAGGGCCGACACCAGCCAGAACGAGCAGATCGTGAAAGCGCCCTCCGCACCGGTCAATCCGTCGTCGGTGGTCTCGGTGCGGTAGCGCAGCACCAGGCCGTTCTCGGTGAGCCGGTCGGCGATGGCCAGGACGGTCGCGCGCACCCGGTGGTCGTCGGGCGGCAGGAACCGCACCAGCACCACCAGCAGCAGCGAGGCGTCCAGGGTGTCGCCGCCATAGGTCTGGGTGAACACGCCCTCCTCGTTGACCCCGTGCACGAGGACGTCGGTGCGGATCTCCTCGGCGATCTCGGCCCACTGCGTGGCGCGTTCGAGCTGGCCGTGTAGTTCGGCCAGCTTGGCGCCGCGGTCGAGCGCCACCCAGCACATCACCTTGGAGGAGGTGAAATGCTGTGGCTCGCCGCGCACTTCCCAGATGCCGCGGTCGGGCTCGCGCCAGTGTGCGATGGCGGCGTCGACCTGTCGTTCCAGCAGCGGCCACAGCGCTTCGGGCACCTGCTGCCGGGATTTCACGTGCAGGTACACCGCGTCGAGCATGGTGCCCCAGATGTCGTGCTGCTCCTGGTTGTAGGCGCCGTTGCCGATGCGCACCGGCTGCGCGCCGTCGTAGCCGGCCAGGTGCGGCAGTTCGCGCTCGGTGAGTTCGCGTTCGCCGCCGATGCCGTAGAGCACCTGCAGCGGCACGGGTTCGCCGTTCGGCCCGGTGGTGGCGTCGTTGAGGAAGGCGAAGAAGTCGTCGGCCTCGCGGTCCAGCCCCAGTGTGTACAGGCCCCACAGCGCGAAGCTGGCATCGCGTACCCAGGTGTAGCGGTAGTCCCAATTGCGTTGCCCGCCGGGCTGTTCGGGCAGCGAGGTGGTGGCCGCCGCCAGCAGCGCACCGGTCGGGGCGTAGGTGAGGCCCTTGAGGGTCAGCGCACTGCGCTGCAGGTAGCTGCGCCAGGGGTGATCGGGGAACTTGCCCAGGGTGATCCACTGCCGCCAGCACTCGATCGTGCGGTGCATCTTGTGGGCGGCTTCCTCGAAGGTCTTCGGCGCGGGCAGCTCCGACCAGGTGAGGGCGACGAAGATCTCGTCGCCCTCGCGCATCCGGGTGCGGGCGCGGGCCTCCCTGCCTTCCAGCCCGAGCCGCAGATCGGTGGTGAGCACGAGGGTCGGCCCGGCGGCGGGATCGTCGGCGCGCACGGCGGTGGCCTCTTCGTAGACCTTGCCGGTGTACTCCCAGCGCGCGCCCGCCAGGTGGTAGTCGAAGCTGGGCTGGCAACTCATCTCCAGCTCGACGGTGCCGTTGACGCATTTCACGGTGCGCAGCAGCATGTGTTCGGCATCCCAGTCCATCGGGGTGCGCCGGTGCGTGCGGCTGCGCTGGTCGTTGTTGTGCCAGGGGCCGAGCACCAGCGCGTCGCGCACGATCAGCCAACCGGTCTCGGTCTGCCAGGTGGTCTCCAGGATCATGCCGCCGGGCAGATACCGGCGGGCGGCGGGGACGTTGCGGCCGTAGGGGCCGATCCGGAAGTGGCCCGCGCTGCGGTCGAGCATCGCGCCGAAGACGCTGGGGGAGTCCGGCCGCGGCAGGCACATCCATTCCACCGAGCCGTTGGCGGCGATCAGGCAGTTGGTCTCGCAGTCGGACAGGAAGGCGTAGTCGTCGATGGGCGGATACGCGGCCCGATGCCGATAGCCGCTCGGCGTGCTCGATGCGGTCGGGTCGTGCGATTCGTGGGGCGACGCCATACTTCATCATCCGTGCCCGGCGGCGCGATCGTCCACCGCACGCCGTGCGCGCCCGGCGCGCGGCGACCAGTAGGCTGGCGGTGTGGATCGCATCGCTGGCTGGTGGGACGGGTTCGAGCTGTGGGTGGCGGGATTGCCGTTCATCCCGCAGTTCCTGGTCGTCCTGGTGGGCATGGTGCCGGTGAGCTTCGCCATCGCCTACCTGCTCGATCGCGGGCTGCGCGCGTGCCTGCGCCTGCTCGGCCGCGACCGACGCCCGGCGCCGCCCGCCGCGCTGGTGGCCACCGCGCCGCCCGCCGAGACCGTGCGCCGCGAGCCCGTGCAGAGCGGAGCCCGCTGATGCCGCGCTCCCGAGTCCAACTCGCCCTGCTCGCCCTGCTCGTGCTCGTCGTGGTGGCCTGGTTCTTCACCCGCTGATGTCGTGAGCGGTGAGTTTCTCGATTCGAGAAGCCACGGGCGGCTCTGCTAAAGTCTGCCCGTGTCTTCGAGTGCCGTCCCGCAGGTCCGCCATGAATTGGCGTTGATCGCTGTCGGCAATCTCGCGGTCGCCGACATTCTCTGTCGCTGATCGGCGTCCGGGCACGTCCGCGCCTCCCGCCTCGTAGACCGGCGCGCGCCCCTCGCAGACGTGACCCGTAACCCCGGCGGCCTTCGGGCCGAAGTCGCGCCACCGCCGTGTGCGGTTCGGTCTACGACGATCAGCAGCTCTGTCAGCACCGAAAGGTCACCCCGATGTCTCGCACAACCTGGCTCGCCCCGCGCCGACGCTTCGCCGCCGCCGCCCTCACCACGGTCGCCGCGGTCGTCCTCACCGCGTGCGGTGGTGGCGCCAGCGATGTCGCCGGTGGCGGCGGCGCCGACGGCAGTGGCGGCAGCCTCAACCTCTACGCCTACGCCGTGCCCAAGCCGGGCTACGACAAGGTGATCCCGGCGTTCAACCAGACCGAGGCCGGCGAGGGCGTGCAGATCCAGCAGTCCTACGGTGCCTCGGGCGATCAGTCCCGCAAGGTCAAGGACGGCGCCCAGGCCGATGTGGTGAACTTCTCGGTCGAACCCGACATCACCCGCCTGGTCGACGCGGGCCTGGTCGACGCGAACTGGAACGCCGACGCCAACAAGGGCATCCCGTTCGGTTCGGTGGTGGCCATCGTGGTCCGCAAGGACAACCCCAAGAACATCCGCGACTGGGACGACCTGCTGCGCCCGGACGTCGAGGTGGTCACCCCCAACCCGTTCAGCTCCGGCTCGGCCAAGTGGAACCTGCTCGCCCCCTACGCCGCCAAGTCCGACGGCGGCAAGAACCCGCAGGCGGGCCTGGACTACCTGACCCAGCTGCTCACGCACGTGAAGGTGCAGCCCAAGTCCGGCCGCGAAGCCACCGAGACGTTCCTGCAGGGCACCGGTGACGTGTTGCTGAGCTACGAGAACGAGGCGATCTTCGCCGAGCGCAACGGCGACCCGATCGAGCACATCGTGCCCGCGCAGACCTTCAAGATCGAGAACCCGGTGGCGGTGCTGAAGAACAGCCAGAACCCGGAGAAGGCCGTGGCGTTCCGCGACTTCCTCTACACCCCCGCGGGCCAGAAGGCGTGGGCCGAGGCCGGTTTCCGGCCGGTGGACCCGGCGGTCGCCGCGGAGTTCACCGCCGACTTCCCGACCCCGGAGAAGCTGTGGACCATCGCCGACCTCGGCGGCTGGAAGCAGGTGGACTCGCAGCTGTTCGCGCCGGAGACCGGCAGCATCGCGGTGATCTACGACAACGCCACCAAGTAAAACGCCACCAAGTAGCCGGATCGATACGGGAAACTCGAGCACTGTGAGTGACAGCAGTAGCGCCGGTACCGAGGCGGGCACGCCCGCCCTCGGTACCGGCGTCACCAGGAAACCGACGCGCTCGCCGCTGGCGTGGCTGCGGGTCACCGGGTCGGTGGGCCCGCTCGGCATCGCCACCGCGGTGCTGTGGTTGAGCATCATCGTGCTGCTGCCACTGGCCGCCCTGACCGTCACCTCCTTCGAGGACGGCTGGGGCGGCTTCTGGGACGCGGTCACCGCCCCCGCGGCGCTGGACTCGTTGCGCATCACCGTGCTCGTCTCGGTGGTGGTCGCGCTGATCAACGTGGTGATGGGCACGTTGATCGCCTGGGTGCTGGTCCGCGACGAGTTCCCCGGCAAGGGCGTGGTCAACGCCCTCATCGATCTGCCCTTCGCGCTGCCGACCATCGTGGCCAGCATCGTGTTGCTCTCGCTCTACGGCCCGCAGAGCCCCATCGACATCCACCTCAACGCCACCCAGCCGGGCCTGGTGGTGGCGCTGGCGTTCGTCACGCTGCCGTTCGTGGTGCGCTCGGTGCAGCCGGTGCTCATCGAGGCCGACCGCGAGGTGGAACAGGCCGCGCTCTCGCTGGGCGCGGACAACTGGACCACCTTCCGCCGGATCGTGCTGCCCGCGCTCACCCCGGCCGTCATCAGCGGCGGCGGCCTGGCCTTCGCCCGCGCCATCGGCGAGTACGGATCGGTGGTGCTGATCGGCGGCGCGATCCCCCGCAAGACCGAGATGGCCTCGCAGTACATCCAGAAGCAGATCGAGATCGATCGGCCGATCAACGCCGCCGCGGTGTCGGTCGCGTTGCTGGCGATCGCGTTCGTGACGCTGCTGGTGCTGCGGCTGCTCGCCGACCGCGCCGCGCGCAAGGAGCAGGCGAGCCGATGAGACTGTCACCGTTGACCCGCCTGTCGCTGCGGACGGTGGCCCTGGGCTACCTGTTCGTGCTGCTGGTGCTGCCGCTGATCGTCATCCTGTGGCGCACGTTCGAAAACGGCATCGGCGCCTTCGTCGACTCCATCACCACCCCGGCCGCCATCTCGGCCTTCCAGCTGTCGCTGCTCATCGTCGCGATCGTGGTGCCGGTGAACGTGGTGTTCGGTGTGATCACCGCCCTGGCGCTGGTGCGCGGCCGGTTCCCGGGCCGCACCCTGGTGCAGGGCATCGTCGACCTGCCGTTCGCGGTGTCGCCGGTGGTCGTCGGTGTGGCGCTGATCCTGCTGTGGGGTGCGGGCGGCTGGCTGGGCGGCGTCGAGAACCTGGGTTTCAAGGTCATCTTCAGCTTGCCCGGCATGGTCATCGCGACCATCTTCGTCACGCTGCCGTTCGTGGTGCGCGAGGTCGAGCCGGTGCTGCACGAGATCGGCGACGACCAGGAGCAGGCCGCCGCGACCCTCGGCGCCTCGCGCTGGCAGACCTTCTGGCGGATCACCCTGCCCGCCATCCGCTGGGGCCTGACCTACGGCATCGTGCTCACCGTCGCGCGCTCGCTCGGCGAGTTCGGCGCGGTGATCATGGTGTCCTCGGCGCTGCCCGGCAAGTCCCAGACGCTCACGCTGCTGGTGCACGGCCGCTACATCAACGACCACAACACCTTCGGCGCGTACTGCGCCGCCACCTTGCTGATGGGCATAGCCCTGGTGACCCTGCTGCTGATGACCGTTCTCGAGCGCAAGCGGGACGCCACATGATCACCCCGCCCACCGGAACCCGCAGAGGCACGCCATGATCACCGTCACCAACGCCCGCAAGAACTACGGCAACTTCGCCGCGCTCGACGACGTCACCATCGAGATCCCCTCGGGTGAGCTGACCGCGCTGCTCGGCCCGTCCGGCTCCGGCAAGTCGACGCTGTTGCGCTCGATCGCCGGTCTGGAAGCCCTCGACGACGGCGTCGTGGTGATCGCGGGCAAGGACGTCACCCGGGTGGCGCCGCAGAAGCGCGACATCGGGTTCGTCTTCCAGCACTACGCGGCGTTCAAGCACATGACCGTGCGCGACAACGTCGCCTTCGGCCTGAAGATCCGCAAGCGGCCCAAGGCCGAGATCACCAAACGGGTGGACGAACTGCTGGGCATCGTCGGCTTGGACGGCTTCCAGCACCGCTATCCCGCGCAGCTGTCCGGCGGCCAGCGCCAGCGCATGGCGCTGGCCCGCGCGTTGGCGGTGGACCCGCAGGTGCTGCTGCTGGACGAGCCGTTCGGCGCCCTCGACGCCAAGGTGCGCGCCGATCTGCGCACCTGGCTGCGCAGGCTGCACGAGGAGGTGCACGTCACCACCGTGCTGGTCACCCACGACCAGGAGGAGGCGCTCGACGTCGCCGACCGGATCGCGGTGATGAACAAGGGCCGCATCGAGCAGGTCGGCACCCCCGAGGACGTCTACGACCGGCCCGCGAACGAGTTCGTGATGTCCTTCCTCGGTGACGTCGCCCGGCTCAACGGCCACCTGGTGCGGCCGCACGACATCCGGGTGGGCCGCGATCCCAGCATGGCGCTGGCCGCGCACGAGGGCACCGCGGAGTCGGCGGGTGTCACCCGGGCGACGGTGGAGCGGGTGGTGCACCTCGGGTTCGAGGTCAGGGTGGAGCTGCGCAACGCCGCGACCGGCGACCTGTTCTCCGCGCAGGTGACCCGCGGCGACGCCGAGGCGCTGCGCCTGACCGACGGGGAGACGGTGTACGTGCGGGCCACCCGGATTCCGGAGCTGCCGACGCAGTAACTGTGACCGAGAGTGCCGGACGCCGCTGGGCGTCCGGCACTTTTTCATGTCGCGTGCCGTGTGTTTTCGCAGGTGGGACGGGGTGACGGCGATCGATGATCTTGTCGGGTTGACCTACTCGCGCGTAGGTGTAACTATTGGAAACAGTTAATCGGTCCCCTGAGGAGAGGCAGTGACGACGATGTCGACAGCCGCGACGCCCGATATCGACCCCGATCTCGCGAAGGCGCAGGAGTACGCCGCCAAGCTGCTGCTGTTGTCCGAGGGCTCGGTGAACCGGCACTTCGACCCCTTCGAGGACATCGACTGGGACAACCCCGACTACGCCGCCACCGCCGGTGAGGAGCGCTGGATCCTGCCGCAGTCGGCCGATCCGCTCGGCCGGCACCCGTGGTACCTCGCGCTGCCCAAGGACAAGCAGATCGAGATCGGCAAGTACCGCCAGGCCAACGTGGCCAAGGTCGGCCTACAGTTCGAGTCGATCCTCATCAGCGGCATGGTGATCCACAACTTCGGCCTGCCCAACGGCTCCCCGGAGTTCCGCTACTGCTCCCACGAGATGATCGAGGAGCACAACCACACCCTGATGTTCCAGGAGATGGTCAACCGCATCGGCATCGATGTGCCGGGCATGGGCCCCCTGGTCAGCAAGTTCAAGTACCTGGCTGCGCCGGTGGCCGCGCTCGCCCCCAACCTGTTCTTCATGGCCGTGCTCGCGGGTGAGGAGCCCATCGACCACATCCAGAAGCAGATCCTGCGCTCCGGCGAAGAGGTCCACCCGATCATGCTCGGCGTGATGGCCATCCACGTCGCCGAGGAGGCCCGCCACATCTCCTTCGCGCACGAGTTCCTCAAGACCCACGTGCCCGAGGTCAACGCGGCCAACAAGTTCGTGCTGTCGCTGGCCATGCCGCTGGTGATGTGGATCCTTGGCCGCTCCATCGCCACCCCGCCCAAGTCGTTCTTCAAGGAGTTCGGCATCCCGGAGAAGGTGCGCAAGGAGCTGTTCTACGGCTCGAAGGAGGCCAAGCAGGTCTTCAGCGACTACTTCGTGGACGTGCGCGCGCTGGCCAAGGAACTGGGCCTGATGAACCCGATCGCCAAGCGGGTGTGGAAGCTGCTGAAGATCGACGGCCCGTCCAGCCGCTACCGGTCCGAGCCGCTGCGCCTGGTCACGGCCGGCTGATCGGCGGAAGACCATGCCCTACGTCGTCACCCAATCCTGTTGCAGTGACGCCTCGTGCGTGTACGCCTGCCCGGTCAACTGCATCCATCCCACGCCCGACGAGCCGGACTTCCTGACGGCGGAGATGCTCTACGTCGACCCGCAGGCGTGCGTGGACTGCGGTGCGTGCGCCACCGCCTGCCCCGTCGACGCGATCACCTCCTCGAAGAAGCTGACCGCCGAGCAGCTGCCCTTCGTCGAGATCAACGCCGACTTCTACCGGCAGGAGCGGCCCCGGCCACTGTTGGCGCGCCCGGTGCCCGCGCCGCGGATCGAGACCGAACGGTCCCCGCTGCGGGTGGCGATCGTGGGTTCGGGTCCGTCGGCGATGTACGCCGCCGACGAGTTGCTCACCCAGCCGAACGTCGCGGTGACCGTGTTCGACCGGCTCCCGGTGCCCTACGGCCTGGCCCGGCACGGCGTTGCGCCGGATCACGCGAAGACCCGGCAGGTCAGCAGGCTCTTCGACGTCATCTCCGCGCAGCCGGGCTTCGGCTCGTACCTGAACGTGGCGGTGGGCGAGCACATCTCGCACGAGGAACTGCTGCGGTACTTCCACGCGGTGATCTACGCGGTGGGCGCGTCCTCGGACCGCAAGCTCGGCATCCCCGGTGAGGGACTGCCCGGCAACGTCTCGGCCACCGACTTCGTCGCCTGGTACAACGGCCACCCCGACCACGCCGACGATCGGTTCGATCTGACCCAGCGGCGCGCGGTCATCGTCGGCAACGGCAACGTCGCCCTCGACGTCGCTCGCATCCTGACCAGCGACCCGGCCACTCTCGCGGGCACCGACGTCGCGCCGTACGCCCTGGCTGCGCTGCGCGAGAGCAAGATCGAGGAAGTGGTGGTGCTCGGCAGGCGCGGCCCGGCCGAATCCGCCTTCACCGTGCCGGAGTTCGTCGGCCTGCTCGGTGCGGACGTGGACATCGTGGTCGAGGGCGAGCTGCCCGAGATCACCGCGGACCTGCCGTACAAGATCGAGCAGAAGCTGCGCCTGCTGCACCAGGTCGCGCAGCGGCCGGTGGGCGAGCGCAAGCGGATCGTGTTCCGCTACCTGGCCTCGCCCGCGCAGGTGCTCGGCACCGACCGGGTCTCCGGCCTGGAGGTGACGCGCAACGAGCTGGTCACCGACGCGGACGGCCGCACCACCGCGGTGCCCACCGACGTCACCGAGCGCATCGACGCCGGTCTGGTGCTCACCTCGGTCGGCTACCGGGGCGTGCCGCTGCCGGGGCTGCCGTTCGACGAGCGCGGCGGCGTCATCCCCAACCGCGCCGGGCGGGTGCTCGACCGTGCCGAGGGCGAACCGTTGACCGGCGCCTACGTGACCGGCTGGATCAAGCGCGGCCCCACCGGGTTCATCGGCACGAACAAGTCGTGCGCGCAGGAGACGGTGCAGCAACTGGCCGACGATTTCAACGCCGGACGGCTGCCGGACCCGGTGCACGGTGCCGAGGAGTTCGACCGGCTCGTGCGGGCGCGCAGGCCCGAGGCGATCGCCGGCGGCGCGGTCGCGCCGCGACACGGGCGCGGGCTGCGGAAGCTGCTGGCGCGGGTGTGAGCGAGCGGGCCGCCGTGGGGCGGCCCGAACGGCGGTGAGTGAGCGGCGCATCGGAAACCGATGCGCCGCTCTCCTTTTCCCCGCGGTACGGCCGGCGCGGTGAAAACAGACCGATTGTCCGGCGACGGTCGTGCTTGGCATACCGACCGACCGGTAACAAGCGAATCGCCGGCAATGGGGGAAATGCGCTGTGTCCAGCGATGTCTCGCTATTTGCTCGTGCGCGCTCGTGGGGCGGCCCGGCGGGTGGCCATGGTTCACGTCATGGTCGCTGCTCGGTAGCGGAAGATCCTCCCGCTCAGTGCATTTCCGGCGTGTCGAGGGGACTTGATGCCCGCTTGTACCGCGTCTTCCTGCGACTTCGTGCCGAAATGTACCGAAGTGCACATGAATTGATACGGAATCGACATGCGCGGCGCGGATCGTCAGTTACCCTATGTGAGCTGTTTGGAAGACGACCGCGGCCACACGGCTGGACTGTGTGCTGGACGTGGTCTCGGTGCGTTGACGGGATGGCGAATTGTCTCTGTGCGTGGGTTTCAGCATCGGTGCGGTGAACTCCGTGTCCGCCGCGGTCACCACTACTCGGCCCCGGTCGTCGATCCGGGTCCGACGCACCGCCCTCACCTTCGATGACGCCGGCGCGGCGGTCCGCGTCGGGGGCGTGCCGCGGGTCGACTCGGCCGTCACCGATTTCGCGGATCTGGCGCGCGATCCCGAACCGCTGCTACTCGGGGGTCGCCTCTACACCGCGCCCGGTCTCGTCGCCACCGTGCTCCGTGAGCTGATCGGCGGCACCGAGGCCGTCGCGGGTGCGGTCCTCACCTATCCGGCGGTGTACTCGGACAAGCAGGTCGCCCTGTTGCGCCAGGCGCTCGACCTCTCCGGCGCCCGCGAGGTGATGCTGGTCCCCGAGCCGGTCGCCGCCGCGGAGTGGCTGGCGCACGAGCACGGCCCGCTCGAGTCCGGCTTCGTCCTGGTGTACGACCTCGGCGCCACCAGCCTCGACGTCACCGTCGTGCGGGTCGGCCCGGACTGGCCCGATCACCCGATCGTGGGAAATCCCCGGCGCTGCTACGACTTCGGCGGGCGACCGCTCGGGACGATGCTCGCCCGCTACTCGCGCGGCGCGGTCACCGGGTCGGTCTCGCTCACCTCGCTGGTCGATGTCGACGGCCTGCGCGCCGAGCACGTGCGCGACTCGTTCGAGGTCGTCCGGGCCGCGGTGCGCTCCACCGGCCGCAGCCTCTCCGACATCGACCGCGTGCTGGTCGTCGGCGGTGCGGCCCGCCCGCCCGAGGTGGCGGCGACCCTGGCCGAGCTGGGCAGGCCGGTGGTCACGGCCGCCGACCCGGCACACATCACCGCCGCGGGCGCGGCCCATTTCGCCGCGCGCGTCTTCGCGCCCGAGCTCGGCGAGTCGCACTCCGCGCGCGGGGTGGTGTTCTCGGGCGCCGCTGTCGCGTCCGCGATCGCGGTCTCGGCGGCGACCGTGCTCGGCGGCACCGCCGAGCCGGTGCTGGCGCCGGTCCTGCAGCGCTTCCCGGAACTGCCGGTGCCGCTGGAGGCGCTGCCGCACGCGTCCTACACCGGCGCGGTCGTGGATCACGGTGTCCGCCACGGTGTTCCACTAGGGTTGACTCAGCCCGTCGCCGGGCTCACCCGCAACCCGCACGGCCGCTACGTCGCCACCGCCACCGACCGGCCCGCCGGACCGACCATCGCGGAATCCCGCCGCGGTGCGCACAACGATCCCCGGACCGAGCGGTACCCCGCGCTCTACGCCGACCCGGCGCACTTCACCAACCCGCTGCCGTTCGGGTGGGCCACCCTCGACAGCGAATGGGAGCGGCCGACTCCGCCGAGCCCGGCGCCGGGCACGAACACACCGCCGGCACAGCCGGGTTCGGGCCCCGCGCCCGGTCAGCCGGCCACCGGCCCCGCCCAGGGGACGCCGGTCAGCGATCCCGGGGTGCCCGCGCCGGGCGGTGCGCAGCCCTCGGCTCCCGCTGCCGGTGGGTCGGTGCCCGCGGGTACCGAGGCAGCGCCGGGCACCGGCGCGGACGGAACGCCGGAGACGAATACCGGTGGGGATCAACCGGGTTCGGGGGCCGCGAGTGACGGCGGCGGAGCCGAAGGTGCGCCGGGAAGCGACGGTGCCGGTTCGGGCGGCGCGTCCGGCGGAACCACCGACGGTTCGGGCGGCGCTTCCTCCGGGGGTGAGAGTTCCGGTGGTGCTTCCGGTGGTGGCTCGGGGGCCGCGGACTCCGGCGGTTCCGATGGCGGTTCGGCGGGCGCGGGCTCCGGTGGTTCGGGCGGGGCGTCCTCCGGTGCCGGCGGCGGTTCCGGTGGCGGCACGTCCGCCGGTGGTTCGGGTGGTTCCGGCGGTGAGTCGTCGGGCGGGACGTCGGGTGACCGGGACGGTTCGGGGGCGAGTTCGTCCGGCACGTCGTCGAAGGGTTCGGATTCCGGCGGCGCGGGGTCGGGCGGTGGCTCGAAGTCCGGCGGCGGTAAGGGCGGCGGTAAGGGTGGCGGCGGCAAGTCCGACGGTGGCTCCCGCTCCGGTGGCGGGAACGGCGGTTCCGGCGGTGGCTCGGGCGACCGCTGACCGCCGGCGTACCCGTCCCCGTCGACCGGTCACCGGACCGGCGCGGCGTCGCGCCGGCCACCGTGTGGAGTGGGAAGCCGGTCGACGGGGACGTGGGCGCTCAGCCTGCGGCCGGGTTCACCGGCACGAGAGTGCCCAGCGCGCGGATCATTTCGGTGGCGACGACGGCATGCCCGCCGGTCCCGAAGTGGATGAGGTCGGCGCTCATCAGATCGGGACGCAGACGCAGCGGATGCCGCCAGAAGTCGACCAGCAGGGCGTCGTGGTCGGCCGCGACATCGCGGATCACCGCGTTCATGGCGGTCATGCGCTCGCGCATCGGCCGCATGTCCGCCATGCGCTCGACCTCCCACACGTCGGCGACAGTGAACGTACACAGCTGCGCGCCGGTGGCGCGCAGCGCGGTGAACATCGCGTCGAGGTTGTCGCGTAGACCGTCCAGGTCCGGTTCGGTGGCGAACATGTCGTTGCCGCCGCAGATCACGTGCACCAGGTCGGGCGCGAACTCGAGCACCCGGGGAAGTTGGTCTTCGCGAACCTGGGCCGAGGTGGCGCCCATCCGGCCGGTGTTGAGGTAGGCCAGGCCGGGGACCACCGCCCGCAGGGCGTCGGCGACGCGCTCGGCCCATCCGACCGCGCGGTAGCCGGGCGTGGGGTCGCCGATGCCCTGCGCGATGGAGTCGCCGAGCACCGCGTACCGGCGCCACGGCGCACCACGCAGGAGCGCGCGGGCGGCGCCGGGATCGAGGAGCATCGGGTCGTCGGCCTCGGTGTGGGATCCGATCGTGGTCTCGCTCATGGCTGTTCCTGTCGGGAGGGGAGGGCGGTGAGGACGGCCGTCAGCGCGGCGATGGCCGCGCAGACGGCGAAGTGGGTGTGCAGGCCGGTGAGCGCGTCGCCGGGATGGGCGGCGAGTACCGCGGCCATCACGGCGACTCCGAGCGCGCCGCCCACCTGGCGGGCGGTGAGGTTCATGCCGATGCCCGCGGCGAACTGCTCCGGTGGCAGCGCCGCGGCCGCGGCCGTGCCGAGCGCGGTGAGCACCAGCCCGATCCCGCCGCCGCCGAGCACGCCGGCGGGGATCCAGGCCGTCCACAGCGCCGGATCGGGGCCGAAGGAGTCGCTGCTCATCCACAGCGCGGCGGCCGCGAACAGCAGCGCGCCCAGCACTCCCGCCCACCGCCGCACGGCGGGCGCGGTGATCCGCCCGGCCGCCGTGGCGGTGATCATCGAGGTCAGCGCACCGGCCGTCATCGCCCCCGCCGATCCGAGCACCGAGTAGCCCCACACCGCGTCGAGGAACAGCGGCCCGGCCATCAGCCAGGAGTACATCGCGCCCGCGAACACGAAGGAGGCGGCGTTCGCCAGCGCGTACGGCCTGCTGCGCCACAGGCCGACGGCCAGCGCCGCGCCGGCCGCGCGCCCGGTGACGGTCAGGCGGGCCGAGCGGGCGATCGCGACCGCCACCAGAGCCGCGCCCACGCCGAGCGCGAGCAGGGTGGTGGGGGCGGCCCACCCCCACCGCTGGCCTTCGGTGACACCGACGACGAGTCCGCCGAGTCCGAGGGCGACGGCAACGGTGCCGACCGGGTCGGGCAGGGCGCTGCCCGGTGGCCGCAGGCCCGTCTCGGGGAGCCCGCGGGCGGGCAGCATCAGCGCCAGGGCGATCGGCACGTTGACGACGAAGACGGCGCGCCAGCCGAAGGCCTCCACCAGCGCCCCGCCCAGCGGCGGGCCGACCACCGCCGCGAAACTGCCCGCGGCGGACCAGGCGCCGATCGCCGCACCGATCCGCTCGCGCGGTGTCACGGCGAGGATCAGGCCGAGGGCGGCGGGCATCATCAGCGCGGCCGCGGCGCCCTGCGCCACCCGTCCCGCGATCAGGGTCGCGGCGTCGGGTGCCAGCCCGCACAGCAGCGAGGTCAGTGCGAAGGCGGCCAACGCGATCAGGAACAGCCTGCGCCTGCCGAGGGCGTCGGCGAAGCGGCCCGCCGGGGTGAGCAGGGCGGCGAAGGCCACGCCGTAACCGCTGACCACCCAGGTGAGGGTCGTGACGGGGGTGTCGGGGTAGTCGCGGGCGAGCGAGGGAAAGGCGATGTTGACGACCGAGAGGTCGAGCAGGGCGATGAAGGTGGCGCCGCAGGCGATCAGCAAGGTGCGGCGTGCGAGGTTCGGCGGACGCTGGGTCCGCTCGGACACCGTGGTCATGGGGTTCCTTCGAGGAGAGAACGGGAACAAAAAGTACGATCGTTCGTGTACTTAAAGTACGACCGACCGTTCGTATTCACAACCCCGCGGTGGGAGAATGGGGCTTATGGCCGAACCGATCACCGACCAACGCCTGGTCAAGGGCGCCCGCTCCCGCGCGGCGATCGCCCGCCACGCCGCCGACGTCGCCTCCGTGGAAGGGCTGGACGGGCTCAGCATCGGCAGGCTCGCCACCGATCTGGGCGTCAGCAAGAGCGGCATCGCCACCCTGTTCGGCTCCAAGCAGGCGTTGCAGCTGGCCGCGGTGCGGGCCGCGCGCGAGGTCTTCATCGAGCGGATCGTCGAGCCCGCCGTGCGCGAACCGCGTGGCCTGCCCCGGGTCCGCGCCCTGGTGACCCGCTGGCTCGACTACATCACCGACCCGGTGTTTCCCGGTGGCTGTTTCCGCGCCGCGACCCTGGCCGAGTTCGACAGCAGACCCGGCCCGGTCCGGGACGCCCTGGTCGCCGATCACGCCGAGTGGATGGCGTTGTTGGAGAAGCAACTTCGCCACGCCGTCGACCGCGACGAACTGCCCGGGCGCGACCCGGCCGCCCTGGCCTTCGAACTCGACGCCCTGGTCACCGCCGCCAACACCGCCCGTCAACTGGGCGACGAGACCAAGCTCGCCACGGCCCGCGCGATCATCGACCGGCTGCTCACCTGACCCGCCACGAGGTCGCCGCGTGCGATCCGGCAGCGGGGACAGCCGGTTCCGACGCTCCCGGCGATGGTCCGGGATTCGTCCGCCCGGATCTGGGAGGGTCGGAGCATGGCGGAGTTGTTGATCGGCGGGGTCGTGATGCTGATCGTGATCGCCGGCGCGGCCACCGTGGGCCCGAAGCTCGGGGTGGCCGCGCCGCTGATCCTGGTCGCGGTGGGCATCGTCGGGAGCGTGGTGCCCTTCGTGCCCGAGGTGGAGATCGATCCGGAGTGGGTACTGGAAGGCTTGCTGCCGCCGCTGCTGTACTCGTCCGCCGTCGCGATGCCCACGATGAACTTCCGCCGCGATTTCGGTGCCATCGGTGGGCTCTCGGTGGTGCTGGTCGTGCTGACCGCGGTGACCCTCGGGGTGTTCTTCGCCTGGGCGATTCCCGGTCTGAGCCTGGCGTGGGGGATCGCGCTGGGCGCGGTGATCAGCCCGACCGATGCGGTGGCGACCTCGATCATCCGGCAGGCGCCCGTGCCGCGGCGGGTGGTCGCGATCCTGGACGGGGAGTCGCTGCTCAACGACGCGACCGCGCTGGTGCTGCTGCGCACCGTGATCGCGGCCACCGCGGCGGCGTTCTCCTTCGGTGCGGCGGTGGGCACGTTCGCGTGGTCGGTGCTGGTGGCGGTCGTGGTCGGCGGTGTGGTGGGGTGGGCGAATCTGGCGGTGCGGCACCGGGTCGCCGATGCGACGGTGAACACGGTGATTTCGTTCACGGTGCCGTTCGTCGCGTCCGTCCCCACCGAACTGCTCGGCGGGTCGGGGCTCGTCGCCGCGGTGGTGGCCGGGATCGTCACCGGGTACCGCGCGCCGCGCATGCTCTCGGCTCGGCACCGGCTCTCGGACTCGCAGAACTGGCGCACGATCGAGGTGGTGCTGGAAGGAATCGTCTTCCTCACCATGGGCCTGCATCTGTCGGGCATCGTCGCCGAGGTGCACCGCGAGCACGCCGGGATCGGCTCGGCGTTGCTGGTCGCGGTGGGTGCGCTGGTGCTGGGTCTGTTGGTGCGCGCGGGTTACGTGGGGCTGCTGCTGGCCGCCCTGGCCCACCGTGCGCGCCGCAGCGTCGCGCTGCAACCGCGGATCCGGCAGTTCGGCGAGCGGCTCGCCCGCCGCGTGGCCGAGGGCGAGCCCGCGGGCCGGTCGATCCCCGAGCGCCGGGTGCGCCGGGCCGGTAGCCGGGTGCGCCGCGCGCTGGCCGACATCGACTACTTCCTCGCCCAGCCGCTCGGCCCCCGCGAGGGCTTCGTGGTGGTGTGGGCCGGGATGCGCGGCGCGATCACGGTCGCCGCCGCGCAGACCCTGCCCGCGGACACCCCGAACCGGCCGCTGTTGATCTTCGTCGCGTTCGCGGTGGCGACCCTCTCGCTGTTGTGCCAGGGCGCGACCGTCGGCCCGCTGGTGCGCCGCCTGCTCGGCCCCGCCCGGCCGGGCGACGACTTGCGGGACGAGCGCGCGAGTGTGCTCGAACTGCTGCGCACCGTCTCGGCCGGGGTACCGCGCGATCCGTCCGCCTCGCCGAAGCAGCACCGGCTGGCGGTCCTGTCGGCCCAGCGCGCGGCCATCCTGGACGCGCGCGACGACGGCGCTTTCGACGCCGAGGTGTTGCAGGCGGCGCTGTCGAACATCGACGCCGCCCAGATCGCGCTCGAAATGCGCGGCGGTCCGGTCTGATCCAGCGACTCACCGTGATCTGCCCGGCAACGCCGCCACGAGCAGCTCAGGCCGACAGCGGCAGCGCGGCCGTCACCGCCGCGTCGTAGCGGTCCCACACCACCTCGGCGAACGCCCGGTGCGCGCCGAGCACGTCGGCGTGGATCGCGTCGGGCGCGGCCGCGTGCAGACGGTCGGTCAGCAGGCCGGGCGCCAGGAACCACGGCGCGACCACGACCCGGTCCGCGCCCCGGGCACGCAACCGCGCGACGGCCGCGGGCAGACCGGGTTCGGCCGTGGCGAAACAGGATTCGGTGAGCCAGCCGGTCCGTGCGGTGAGTGCGCGGGCCACCGCGGCGGTGCGGGCGTTGGCGGCGGGGGAGGAGGAACCGACCGCGGCCACCGCCACGCCACGCCGAGCCGGATCGCCCGCCGGGTCGGCCGCCCGCACCCGTTCGGCCAGGACGGCGATCAGCCGGGGATCGGGGCCGAGCACCTCGGCTTGCTCCAGGCGCAACCGCGGATGCGCGGCCCGCCCGGCATCCAGCAGACCCGGCAGATCGACCCGGGCGTGGAAGGCGCTGCCCAGCAGCAACGGCACCACGACGGCGTGCGCGTGCCCGTGGGCCGCGACGGCGTCGACGACCTGTGCCACCGCGGGCGTGCTCAGGTCGAGGAAGGCCAGCCGCACGTCCACCTCCGGGCGGGCCGCGGCGACCGCGTCGACGACCGCGGACATGGTCGCCGCCGAGCGCGGATCCCGGCTGCCGTGCGCGACGGCGACGAGCGCCGGCGCGACGGCCACCCCGCGAGCCTGCCCCGGCGGGCCGAGCGCAGCGTTCATGTCAGGCGCCGGTACCGACCTCGACCGCCGTCAGCACGTCACCGACCAGGCCCGCGGCCAGCGTGTTGCCGCCCGCCGGGTCGATGAGCAGGAAGCTGCCGGTGTGCCGGTTGACCCGGTAGTCGTCGGCCGGGATCGGCTCGGCGACCCGCACCGAGATCCGGCCGATGTCGTTGAGCTCCAAGGCCTCCGGGCTCTCCTGCGCCGCCAGGCGCTGCTCGTCGAAGCGTTCGATGAGGGCGCCGACGATGGCCTGGGTGGTGCGGGTGCCGTGCTTGAGCAGCAGCCGGGCGCCGGGACGCAGCGGCTTGTCACCCAGCCAGCAGACGGTGGCGTCGAAGGTGTCCAGCGGCTCGGGCGCGTCGTCCACCGAGGCGATCAGGTCGCCACGGGAGATGTCGACCTCGTCGGACAGGATCAGCGTCACGCTGCGTCCGGTCTGCGCGACCGCCAGCTCGCCGTCGGGGGTGTCGATGCGCTCGACGGTGGTGCGCACGCCCGAGGGCAGCACCACGATCTCGTCACCCGGCGCGACCGACCCGGCGGCGATCTGCCCGGCATATCCGCGATAGTCCGGGTACTCGGCGGTGCGCGGCCGGATCACGTACTGCACCGGGAAGCGCAGCCCGATCGAGTGGGCGCCGGTGCTGTCGGCGTCCACCGGCACCGACTCCAGGTGCTCGATGAGCGAGGGGCCGTCGTAGTAGGGGGTGTTGTCGGAACGGCCGGCGATGTTGTCGCCGTGCAGCGCCGAGACCGGGATCTCCAGCACGTCCTCGTCGGCCCAGCCCAACCGACTGGTGAGTTCGTTGAACTCCGCGGAGATGCGGGCGAACACCTCGGCCGCGTCCTCGACCAGGTCGATCTTGTTCACCGCGAGCACCAGCTTCGGCACACCGAGCAGGGCCAGCACGGCGGCGTGGCGGCGGGTCTGCTCGATGACGCCCTTGCGCGCGTCGACCAGCAGGATCACCAGCTGCGCCGTCGACGCGCCGGAGACGGTGTTGCGGGTGTACTGGACGTGCCCGGGGGTGTCGGCGAGCACGAACGAGCGCTTGGGCGTGGCGAAGTAGCGGTAGGCCACATCGATGGTGATGCCCTGTTCCCGCTCGGCCCGCAGACCGTCGACCAGCAGCGAGAGATCCGGCGTGGCCAGGCCCTTGTCCACCGACGCGCGGGTCACGGCGTCGATCTGGTCGGCCAGCACCGACTTGGTGTCGAAGAGCAGCCTGCCCACCAGGGTGGACTTGCCGTCGTCGACGGAACCGGCGGTGGCCAGCCGCAGCAGCTGGGTCGGCGGCTCGGTGCGCACGTTCCGCTCGGCGGTGATCGGCTGAACGGACATCAGAAGTAACCCTCTCGCTTGCGGTCTTCCATCGCGGCCTCCGACACCCGGTCGTCGCCGCGGGTGGCGCCCCGTTCGGTGAGTCGCGAGGCGGCGACCTCGGCCAGGATCGCCTCGTTGGTCGCGGCCTCGGACAGGATCGCGCCGGTGGTGGAGCCGTCGCCGACGGTGCGGTAACGCACCGAGCGGGTCTCGAGCACCTCGCCCTCGCGCGGGCCGCCCCACACGCCGGGGGTCATCCACATGCCGTCGCGCTGGTAGACCGGGCGCTGGTGGGCGTAGTAGATGCTGGCCAGGTCGACGTTCTCGCGGGTGATGTAGCGCCAGATGTCGAGCTCGGTCCAGTTGCTCAGCGGGAACACGCGCACGTGCTCGCCCGGGGCGTGGCGGCCGTTGTAGAGGTTCCACAGCTCCGGGCGCTGCCGCTTGGGGTCCCACTGGCCGAAGGCGTTGCGCAGCGAGAAGATCCGCTCCTTGGCCCGCGAGCGCTCCTCGTCGCGGCGGCCGCCGCCGAACACCGCGTCGAAACGGTTCTCGGAGATGGCGTCCAGCAGCGGCACGGTCTGCAGCGGGTTGCGGATGCCGTCGGGTCGCTCGGTGAGCCGGCCGTCGGCCAGGTACTCCTCGACACTGGCGACATGGAGCCGCAGGCCGTACTTCTCGACGACCTTGTCCCGGAACTCCAGCACCTCGGGCAGGTTGTGCCCGGTGTCGACGTGCAGCAGCGCGAACGGCAGCGGCGCGGGCCAGAACGCCTTGAGCGCCACGTGCAGCAGCACCGTGGAGTCCTTGCCGCCGGAGAACAGGATCACCGGCCGCTCGAACTCGCCCGCGACCTCACGGAAGATGTGGATGGCCTCGGACTCGAGCGCGGCGAGGGTGTCGAAATCGCTGATGCCGAGGGAACGCTCGGCGGTCTCGGTGGTGATCGTGGTGTCGTTCATGACTGGTGCAACCCGCATTCGGTCTTGGCGAGGCCGGCCCAACGGCCGCTTCGCGGATCGGATCCCGGCTCCGGCTTCCGTGTGCACGGTGCGCAGCCGATGGACGGATAACCCTCCTCCACCAGGGGATTGACGAGGATGCCGTGCGCGGCGATGTAGCTGTCCATGTCCTCGTCCGACCACGGTGCGATCGGGTTGATCTTCACCAGGCCGAAGGCTTCGTCGAAGGAGATCAGCGGCGCGTTCGCGCGGGTCGGCGCCTCCACCCGGCGGATGCCGGTGACCCAGGCGTTGTAGCCGGCCAGCGCGCGCTGCAACGGCACCACCTTGCGCAACCGGCAGCACTCGTTGGGGTCGCGGGCGAACAGATCCTTGCCGAGCAGCCGGTCCTGCTCGTCCACCGACTGCTCCGGGCGCACGTTCACCACGTTCACCCCGTACACCGCCTCCACGGCGTCCCGGGTGCCGATCGTCTCGGCGAAGTGGTAGCCGGTGTCCAGAAAGAGCACGTCCACCCCGGCCCGGACCTGGGCGGCCAGATGCACCAGCACGCCGTCCTGCATGTTCGAGGCGACGATGTAGCCGGTGCCGAAGGTCTCGTCGGTCCAGCGCAGCAGGTCCTGCGCCGAGGCGTCGGGGCCGAGCTCGGCCGCCCCGCGCTCGGCGATGGCCCGCAGCTCGTCCTCGGCCAGCTTCTCCGCGAGTTGGGTTGTCACAGTTGATCTCCCGTCACCACTGAATCGGTGTCCGCGCCTCAGCGCAGGTCGGCCTCGTCGGCGCGGACGGCCCACTGAGCGAACCGCTCACCGCCGTCGCGGTTCTTGACGAAGTTGCGCACGACGCGCTCGATGTAGTCGCCGAGTTCGGCGCTGGTCACCTTGTGCTGGCGCAGTTTCCGGCCGAAGCCGCTGTCCAGCCCGAGGCTGCCACCCAGATGAACCTGGAAGCCCTCGACCTGATTCCCGTTGCCGTCGTCGACCAGCTGGCCCTTGAACCCGATGTCGGCGATCTGCGAACGGCCGCACGAGTTCGGGCAGCCGTTGATGTTCACCGTGATCGGCACGTCCAGCTCGGCGTTGATGTCGGCCAGGCGCTGCTCCAGCTCGGGGGCGAGCACCTGGGAGCGCTTGCGGGTCTCCACGAAGGAGAGCTTGCAGAACTCGATGCCGCTGCACGCCAGCAGGTTTCGTCGCCATGCCGACGGGCGGGCCTGCAGGCCGAGCGGTTCGAGTTCGGCGATGAGCTGTTCGACCTTGTCGTCGGCGACGTCGAGCACGATCAGCTTCTGGTACGGGGTGAAGCGGATGCGGTCGGAGCCGATGCGCTCGACCGCGTCGGCGACCTCGGTGAGCACGGTGCCGGACACGCGGCCGGCGATGGGAGAGAAGCCCACGGCGTTGAGGCCGTTGCGCAGCCGCTGCACGCCCACGTGGTCGATCGGGCGGACCGGCTTCTCCGGCGCGGGCCCGTCGATCAGCTTGCGCTTCAGGTACTTCTCCTCGAGCACCTCGCGGAACTTCTCCACGCCCCAGTCCTTGATCAGGAACTTCAGGCGGGCCTTGGTGCGCAGGCGGCGGTAGCCGTAGTCGCGGTAGAGCGCCACGACGGCCTCCCACACGTCGGGCACCTCGTCCAGCGGCACCCATGCGCCGACCCGCTGGGCCAGCATCGGATTCGTGGACAGGCCACCGCCCACCCACAGATCCAGGCCGGGGCCGTGCTCGGGATGCACCACGCCGACGAAGGCGACGTCGTTGATCTCGTGCACCACGTCCTGCTGGCCGGAGATCGCGGTCTTGAACTTGCGCGGCAGGTTCGAGTAGCGCTTGTCTCCGATGTAGCGGCGCACGATCTCCTGGATCGCCGGGGTCGGGTCGATCACCTCGTCGAGGGATTCACCGGCCAGCGGCGAACCGAGCACCACGCGCGGGCAGTCGCCGCAGGCCTCGGTGGTCTGCAGGCCGACCTCCTCGAGCCGCCGCCAGATCTCCGGCACGTTCTCGATCTCGATCCAGTGGTACTGCAGGTTCTCCCGATCCGACAGGTCCGCGGTATCCCGGGCGAACTCGGTGGAGATGCCGCCGAGGGTGCGCAACTGCGCGACGTTCAGGGCGCCGCCGTCGCAGCGCACCCGCATCATGAAGTACTTCGCCTCGAGCAGGTCGATGTTCTCGTCACCGGTGAAGGTGCCGTCGTAGCCCTGCTCGCGCTGGGTGTAGAGACCCCACCAGCGGAACCGGCCGCGCAGGTCGCTCTTGTCGATGCTGTCGAAGCCGTTGACCGCGTAGATGTTCTCGATCCGGGCGCGGACGTTGAGCGGGTTGTCGTCCTTCTTGTTCTGTTCGTTGGGGTTCAGCGGCTCGCGGTAGCCGAGCGCCCACTGGCCCTCGGACTTGCGGCGCACCGGCTTGCCGGTACGGGCACGCGTGGGCTTGGACTGAACGGTGGGACCGGCGTCGGTGCTCGACGTCATGGGGGTCGCTCCTGCTGGGTGGGTGGTACATCCGTGCTGAGGGCGCGAGGGGCTGACCCGCGCCGCGGTATCAGCGACAGGCTGCGCTCGGACGGATCGTTCGAGACCCGGGGACGTGACGCGTCGCTGCTCTACCGGTGCGAACCGGGCAGACAGCGGGCGCTGCAGACGCGCTTGTAGTCGACGTGGCGACGGGCCACAAGTCGAACTCCTGATGCGCGCATGACGCCCATTGTGCCATGTACGGTGGCCCGTTCTAACCCCGGTACCAGCATTTTCCGTGAAATCGCGGGAAATGCCCTGGATTCAGCGGCTCGAGTGTGACGGCCGTCATAGGTCCGCCGCCGCGCCGCGGTGGGGATCTGTCCGTTTCGCCCGGCGGCCGTTGACCTCGAGCCCGCTCGAGGTTGCACGCTGAGGACATGATCATCGACGCGAACCTGCCGCAGTACCTGCCCGCCGACCCCGACGCCGAACTCGCCGCCCTGCGCGAGGTGGTGGCGGCCGTGGACCGGGCCCAGGCCGCCGAGGACGTCGGCGCGTTCGTCGGGCAGTTCCGCCCGGACGCCATGTGGACCACCGGGCACGGCAAGCGGCTGTTCGGCCGCGACGCGATCGCCGAATTCACCGCGCGAGTGCTACCCGGCGCCACCGCGCACGGATCGGCCACCTACGAGATCGAGCGGGTGCTGTTCCTGCGCCCGGACGTGGCCGCGGTGAAGGTGCGCCAGCGCTACTTCGACGCCGACGGCGCGCCGGCGAGCGAGGGGACGCCGATGTACGTGCTCACCAAGGAGGACGGGCGCTGGTTGCTCACCGCCAACCAGAACACGCCGGTCGTCGCGGAGTGACCGCGTTCACCGGCGTGCGACCGCGCGCGGGCCCGGTGCGCGGGGCCGGGCACACTGGAGGGGTGAGTTCGGTCGCCGCATCCCCGACGCAGCCCGACGCCGACGCGCCCGCGCTGCGCGATTTCGGCGGCGGGCCGTTCGGCATCTACGTCCACGTGCCGTTCTGCGCCACTCGCTGCGGGTACTGCGACTTCAACACCTACACCGCGGGCGAACTGGGCACCTCGGCCTCGCCGCAGTCCTGGCTGGCGGCGCTGCGCGGTGAACTCGCCACGGCGGCAGCGCAGTTCGGGCGGCTGCCGAGCCCCGTCCCGCCGGTCGCCACCGTGTTCGTCGGCGGCGGCACGCCCTCGTTGCTCGGTGGCGAGGGGCTGGCCGAGGTGCTCGACGCCGTGCGGGCGAACTTCACCGTCGCCGCCGACGCCGAGATCACCACCGAGTCCAATCCCGAGTCGACCTCGCCGCGGTTCTTCGAGCGGCTCCGCGAGGCCGGCTACACCCGGATCTCGCTCGGCATGCAGTCCGCGGCACAGCACGTGCTGGCCGTGCTCGACCGCACACACACCCCCGGCCGCGCGGTCGCCGCGGCGCGGGAGGCGCGGGCGGCCGGCTTCGAGCACGTCAATCTCGACCTCATCTACGGCACCCCCGGCGAGACCGACGCCGACCTCGACGCCACCCTCGACGCCGTGCTGGCCGCGGGCGTCGATCACGTCTCGGCCTACTCGCTGATCGTGGAGGACGGCACCGCGCTGGCCCGGCGGGTCCGGCGCGGGGAACTGCCCGCCCCCGACGAGGACGTGCTGGCCGCCCGCTACGAGCGCATCGACCGCAGGCTCACCGCCGCCGGGCTGGCGTGGTACGAGGTATCCAACTGGGCCGCAACCGAATCCGCCCGCTGCCGGCACAACCTCGGGTACTGGGACGGCGGCGACTGGCTCGGCGCGGGTCCCGGCGCGCACAGCCACCTCGGCGGCGTGCGCTGGTGGAACGTCAAACACCCCGCCCGTTACGCCGAGCGGGTCGCCCGCGGCGGCCTGCCCGCCGCCGGGTGGGAAGCCCTCACCGACGACGAGCGCTACCTCGAGCGGGTCATGCTCACCGTCCGCCTGCGCACCGGCCTGCCCCTGGCCGACCTCGCCCCCGCCGCCGCCCCCGCCCTCGACCGCGTCGTCGCCGACGGCCTGGCCACCCGCACCCCCACCCACCTCGTCCTCACCGACCGCGGCCGCCTCCTCGCCGACGCCGTCGTCCGCCGGCTGGTGGAGTGAGCCCGGACGATCGATTGTCAGGTATTGCCCTGGGCTGGTGACCAGGTAGGCTCCGGGCAACCCTGAGGAGTCGCATTGGCCGAGACACGACGCGCACAACTGGTGCCCGAGCAGTACGAATTCGCCGAGATGCGCGCGGCCGAGAAGGTGGCGTTGGCGCAGAAGCGGGCGGTGGCGGCCAGGACGGTCGCCGGGCACGCGCAGGACGCGGCGGACTGTGAATCGCTGCTGGCGATGCTGGGGCTGGACGCGCAGGCGGGCAAGCTCGCCGGACAGTGACCCAACTCACCACGGGGAGGGGCTGATCCGGGGTATCACCGGTACGCCCGCGTCGCCGGGCAATTGGCGTGCGGGCAATTAGACTGGATACTCGGACGACCGGGTCACCGCGGTGAGTCGTCGCGGGCTCGGTACGTCGGCGGGCCTGCGACGTACTTACAGGAGCGAGGAGGTGGGGCCGATGTCGTCGAGCACCGAGGATCGGCGCTTCGAGGTCCTTCGCGCGATCGTCGCGGACTATGTGGCGACCAAGGAGCCGATCGGTTCCAAGACGTTGGTCGAACGGCACAACCTTGGTGTGTCCAGCGCGACGGTCCGCAACGACATGGCGGTGCTGGAGGCCGAGGGGTACATCACCCAGCCACACACCAGTTCCGGCCGGATCCCGACGGACAAGGGCTACCGGCAGTTCGTGGACCGGATCTCGGAGGTGAAGCCGCTCTCGGCGGCCGAGCGCCGGGCGATCCTGCAGTTCCTCGAATCCGGTGTCGACCTCGACGACGTGCTGCGCCGCGGTGTCCGTCTGCTCGCCCAGCTGACCAGACAGGTCGCGGTCGTGCAGTATCCGACGGTGTCGGCCTCGACGGTGCGCCACATCGAGGTGGTGGCGCTCAACCCGGCGCGGCTGCTGCTGGTGGTCATCACCGACACCGGACGGGTCGATCAGCGGATCGTGGAACTGGGCGCGGTGGTCGACGACGACGACCTGTCGGCCCTGCGCGCGCTGCTCGGCGCGGCCATGGACGGCAAGCGGCTCGCCGCCGCCTCCGCCGCGGTCGCCGAACTGCCGGAGAGCGCGCCGCAACAGCTGCGCGACGTCCTGATTCGGGTGTCCACCGTGCTGGTGGAGACCCTCGTCGAGCATCCCGAGGAGCGGCTGGTGCTCGGCGGCACCGCGAACCTGACGCGCAACGCCGCCGACTTCGGCCTGCCCGGTTCCCTGCGGCAGGTGCTCGAGGCGCTCGAGGAACAGGTCGTGGTGCTCAAGCTGCTGGCCGCGGCGCAGCAGCCGGGCACGGTGACGGTGCGGATCGGCGAGGAGACCCAGGTCGAGGAGATGCGCAGCGCCTCGGTCGTGACCACCGGCTACGGCGTGTCCGGCTCGGTGCTGGGCGGCATGGGCGTGCTCGGGCCCACCCGGATGGACTACCCGGGCACCATCGCCTCGGTGGCGACGGTGGCGCGCTACATCGGCGAGGTCCTGGCCGAGCGCTGAGACCGGTGCCCGCCCACGGCGCTGCTACGCTCGAACTCCTGGCCGGATAAAGTTGAGTGCATCCGACTTATGCTGCTACCGGCATTCGGTGGGGGCAGCGAGTGACAGCGACCCAAGGACTAGAGAACTCAAGTGGCACGGGACTACTACGGACTGCTCGGCGTCGCGAGGAACGCGACCGACCAGGAGATCAAGCGCGCCTACCGGAAGCTGGCGCGCGAGCTCCATCCGGATGTCAACCCGGATGAGGCGGCGCAGGCCAGGTTCAAGGAAGTGTCGACCGCCTACGAGGTGCTCTCCGATCCGGAGAAGCGCCGGATCGTCGACATGGGCGGCGACCCGCTCGAGTCCGGCGGCGGCGCCGGCGGCTTCTCCGGTGCCGGCTTCGGCGGCCTCGGCGACGTGTTCGAGGCGTTCTTCGGCGGGATGAGCGGCGCGGGTGGCGGGCAGCGCAAGCCGCGCGGCCGCGTGCAGCCCGGCGCGGATTCGCTGCTGCGGACCCGGCTCAGCCTCGCCGAGTGTGCGGTCGGCGTCACCAAGCACCTCACCGTCGACACCGCGGTGCTCTGCGACGCGTGTCACGGCTCCGGCACCCACGGCAACTCCAAGCCGGTCCGCTGCGAGACCTGCGGCGGCGCGGGCGAAGTGCAGTCGGTGCAGCGCTCCTTCCTCGGTCAGGTGCTCACCTCCCGGCCCTGCCCCACCTGTCGCGGCGCCGGGGAGACCATCCCCGATCCCTGCCACAAGTGCGGCGGCGACGGCCGGGTGCGGGCGCGGCGCGAGATCGCCGCGCCGATCCCCGCCGGTGTCGCCAACGGCATGCGGGTGCGGCTGGCGGCGCAGGGCGAGGTCGGCCCCGGCGGCGGCCCGCCCGGTGACCTGTACGTGGAGATCGTCGAGCAGCCGCACGACGTGTTCGTTCGCGACGGCGACGACCTGCACTGCACCATCCGGGTGCCGATGGTCGACGCGGCACTGGGCACCACCGTCGTCATCGACACCATCCTCGACGGCCCCACCGAACTGACCATCCCGCCGGGCACGCAGCCCGGCGAGGTGTCGGTGCTGCGCGGGCACGGCATGCCGAAGCTGCGTTCCGGTGTGCGCGGCGACCTGCTCGCGCACCTGGACATCGTCATCCCCACCAAGCTGGACGGCAAGCAGACCGACCTGCTGCGCAAGTACAAGGCGCTGCGCGACCGCGACCGTGCCGAGGTGATGTCGGCGCAGTCCGAGCACAACAGCGGCCTGTTCGCCCGGCTGCGGGCCTCGTTCAGCGGACGCTGATCCGTTGGCCGCCACGGTCTTCTACCTAAACGACATTCCCGAGCCCGGCCGGGTGGCGGTGCTGGACGGCCCCGAGGGGCGGCACGCCGCGACCGTGCGCCGCACCCGGGTCGGCGAGCCGATCACCCTGTCGGACGGGCGCGGCCTGCTGGCCGCCTCCGAAGTGGTTGCCGCCCAGCGCGATCGGCTGGAACTGCGGGTGGTGGAGCGCACCGTCGCGCCGCGGCCGGCACCGGAGGTCACCGTCGTGCAGGCACTGCCGAAATCGGACCGCTCGGAACTGGCCGTCGACCTCATGACCGAGGCGGGTGCCGACGCGATCGTGCCGTGGCAGGCCGCCCGGTGCGTGGCGAACTGGGAGGGCAAGGCCGC
Organism: Nocardia sp. FDAARGOS_372; assembly: GCF_002554515.1. NCBI lineage: Bacteria > Bacillati > Actinomycetota > Actinomycetes > Mycobacteriales > Nocardiaceae > Nocardia > Nocardia sp. FDAARGOS_372. The sequence continues at coordinate 106,947 of NZ_PDDW01000001.1, forward strand.
CAAGGGGGTCGAGAAGTGGCGTTCGGCGGCGCGTTCGGCGGCACGGCAGTCCCGCCGCGCCTACATTCCCGAGGTCGCCGACCTGCATCGCACCCGCGACGTGCTCGACCTGGTGCGCGGCGTGCGGGCCGAGGGCGCGGTGGTGGCGGCGTTGCACGAGTCCGGCACCGCGAAGTTCACCGAGCTGTCCTTCGCCGGGGCGTCGCGGGTGGTGTTGATCGTCGGCCCGGAGGGCGGCCTCGACGACGGCGAACTCGACGCGTTGGCCGCGGCGGGCGCGCAGGTCACGCTGCTCGGGCCGACCGTCCTGCGCACCTCCACCGCCGCGGCGGTCGCCCTCGGCGCACTGGGAGCGCTGACCCCGCGCTGGTGAGGGCCAGTCGGCGGGTGCACTGTTCGGCGGACCGCCCGAGGCTTTGCGGCGCAACGACACTCGTGTCCGGTCGATGTCATTGCCTGGCGTCGTCGGCGCCGGGTGGCGCCTGCCGTGCGACCAGGCGCATCGTCTGGTCGTGGTGGACGTCCAGGGCGGTGTGCAGGAAGTCGAGCACGACCGCGAGCTGGTCGGTGTCGTAACGCGCCAGCGCCTCGGCGCCCGCGACCGCCACCGGCTCGAAGATCTCCGTGGCGGCCGCACGGGCGGCGTCGGTGGGCGCGACCAACACCCTGCGACGGTTGGCCGGGTCCGGCGCCCGCGTCACGAGCCCGGCCCGCACCAACCGGTCGACCACGGTGGTCGTGGCGGCCGGGCTGAGCTTCAGCTCCCTGGCCAGTTCCCCCGGAGTCGACGAGTCCGATCCCGACACCACGTCCAGGCAGCGCAGATCGGTGCGGTTCAGCCGCAGATGCGCCGCCGCCGCCTCGTCGAAGGTGTCGAAGCTGCGTTGCAGGAGGCGGAGTTGCCTGCCGATCTCGGCGATCAGATCATCTTTCGACATTCGAAACTTTCTGCTAGCGTATTGTTCGATCATCGAATAATAGCAGGAGATACCGATGCACACCGACGCCAGCCTCGACCGCACCTCCGACGACGCCGCGATCGGAGCGCTGTTCCACGACATGTTGCGTGCCTGGACCGCCAATGACGCGGACGCGTTCGGCGCACTGTTCACCGAGGACTCCGACTATGTGTCCTACGACGGCACGCTGGCCCGCGGCCGCGCGACCCACCAGCGCAATCACGACCAGCTCTTCCGCGGTGTGCTGGCCGGATCGGCCTTGGTCGGCGACCTCGAATCGATCCGGTACGTGACCGACGACGTCGCCGTCGCGCACGGCACGGGGTCGGTGCTGATGCCGTGGCGCTCCCGGCTCCCGAAACGCAGGCTGTCGCGCCAGACGCTGGTCGTGTTGCGCACCGGCGCGGGCTGGAAGATCACCGCGATCCACAACGGCCGGGTGCGGCCGGTGACGGTGCCCGCGCCCGATTCGTTCCCCGCGCGTATGTCCCAGCTCATGGCGCGCGCGGCACGGGCACTGGGGATCGGACGGTAGTCCACCCGGAGGTGCCGCGAGCGGTGGGCGGGCTGGGCGCGGTGTCGACCCGGCCGTGACCGGCACCGCCCGGATAATCCCTGTCGGGTGTCGGTGGGCCGCGTTAAACTTCGAGTATCGGTGAACAGTTCTCGAAGCCGCTCGTCGGAGCCGGTTTCTCGGGTCGCTGTTCGGCGCGGAACTACTGTCGAGACCGGAAAGCGGGCTTAATCACTTTTGCGAACCCATGGTGAGATCGGCGACCCGACCAACCCCGTGACCGGCATCGGTGCAGGCGATGGTACGGGCCCCGCAGCACGGACCGTCCGTTCCAGCATCGAGCTCGCCCCCGAATCCGTCTTCCCGTTCCTCGGCTCCGCCGACGAGAACCTGCGCGAACTCGAACGCCTCCTCGCCGCCGACATCCACGTTCGCGGCAATTCGGTCACCCTCACCGGCAAGGCGGCCGAGGTCGCGCTGGCCGAGCGGGTCATCGAGCAGCTCGTCGCGCTCACCGGCCGCAACCGGGTGATCACGCCCGAGGCCGTGCGGCACACGGTGTCCATGCTCACCGAGGGCTCCTCCGAGTCGCCCGCCGAGGTACTGAGCCTGGACATCCTGTCCCGGCGCGGCAAGACCATCCGGCCCAAGACGCTGAACCAGAAGCGCTACGTCGACGCCATCGACGCCAACACCATCGTGTTCGGTATCGGCCCCGCGGGCACCGGCAAGACCTACCTGGCGATGGCGAAGGCCGTGCAGGCGCTGCAATCCAAGCAGGTCAACCGGATCATCCTCACCCGCCCGGCGGTCGAGGCGGGCGAGCGCCTCGGCTTCCTACCCGGCACGCTCAACGAGAAGATCGACCCCTACCTGCGCCCCCTCTACGACGCCCTGCACGACATGATGGACCCCGAGGCCATCCCCAAGCTCATGGCCGCCGGCGTCATCGAAGTCGCCCCCCTGGCGTACATGCGTGGTCGGACCCTCAACGACTCCTTCATCATTCTGGACGAGGCGCAGAACACCACGGCCGAGCAGATGAAGATGTTCCTGACGCGGTTGGGGTTCGGCTCGAAGATCGTGGTCACCGGTGACGTCACGCAGGTCGATCTGCCCAGCGGGGCGCGGTCGGGCTTGCGGGCGGCGACGGAGATCCTCACCGAGATCGAGGACATCCACTTCGCCGAACTCACCAGCAGCGACGTGGTGCGGCACCGGCTGGTGTCCGACATCGTCGATGCCTACGACCGCTTCGAGGCGACCAGTCGCCCGCAGGTCGGGCCGCACTATCCGGGCAACCGCGCGCAGCGGCGGGCCGCGGGGCGCGAGCGCCGCTGATCGATGCCGCCCGGCGTCCGCCCCCGGCCCGCGAGCCGGGCGGACCCGGACCGGCCGCACCGAATACCCTGTTCACGTGAGCATCGAGATCGCCAACGAGTCGGGGATCGACGTACCCGAAGAAGACCTGGTCAGCGTCGCGCGGTTCGTCATCGGCCGGATGGACGTGCATCCGGCCGCGGAACTGTCGATGGTGCTGGTGGATCTCGACACCATGGCCGATCTGCACATGCGGTGGATGGATCTGCCCGGGCCGACCGACGTGATGTCGTTTCCGATGGACGAGCTCGAGCCCGGCGGCCGCCCGGACAGCCCGGAGCCGGGCCCGTCGATGCTCGGCGACATCGTGCTGTGTCCGGAGTTCGCCGCCGACCAGGCGCACAAGGCCGGGCATTCGCTCGAACACGAACTCGCCCTGCTCACCGTGCACGGCGTCCTGCACCTGCTCGGCTACGACCACGCCGAGCCGGAGGAGGAGAAGGAGATGTTCGCGCTGCAGGCGCGGCTGCTCGAGGAATGGTACGAGAGTCTGCGCGAGGCACGCCGCCGCGCCGAACTCGCCGAGCGCGACGCCCGGCTGCTCGGCAAGGCGGGATTCACCGCGCCGGGTGACGCGCTGGGCCCGGCGTGAGTTCACCGACCCTCATCCTGCTCGCGGTGCTGCTGGTGCCGATCGGCGGACTCTTCGCCGGCATCGACTCCGCGCTCAACACCATCTCACTGGCCCGCCTGGGCGACATGGTGCGCGCCGACCGTCCCGGCGCCGTGCGGCTGAGCCAGATCGTGGCCGACCGCGCCCGCTACGTGAACCTCATGGTGCTGCTGCGGATCTCGTGCGAGATCGGCGCCACCGTGCTGCTGGCCGCGGCCCTGATGGACATCTGGTCCGACACCGTGGCGTTGCTGGTCACCGCCGCGATCATGGTGCTCGTCGACTACGTGGTGATCGGTGTCGGCCCGCGCACTCTCGGCCGCCAGCACGCCTATTCGCTGGCGCTGGCCGCCGCGGTGCCGCTCCAGGTGATCGGTGCGCTGCTCGGCCCCATCAGCAGGCTGTTGATCCTGCTCGGTAACGCCATCACCCCCGGCAAGGGCTTCCGCAACGGCCCGTTCGCCTCGGAGATCGAGCTGCGCGAGGTCGTGGAGATGGCGAGCGAGCGCGGCGTGGTCGCCGACGAGGAACGCCGGATGATCCAGTCGGTCTTCGAACTCGGCGACACCGCGGCCAGGGCGGTGATGGTGCCGCGCACCGAGATGGTGTGGATCGAGGCGGACAAGACCGCGGCGCAGGCGCTGTCGCTGGCGGTGCGCTCCGGGCACTCCCGTATTCCGGTGATCGGCGAGAACGTCGACGACATCCTCGGCGTGGTCTACCTCAAGGATCTGGTGCCCTACGCCGATCGCGGCAGGCAGGTGCGGGTGCGCGAGGTGATGCGCCCGGCGGTGTTCATGCCCGACTCCAAGCCGCTGGACGCGCTGCTGGACGAGATGCAGCGCCGGCGCAACCACATGGCCCTGCTGGTGGACGAGTACGGCGGCATCGCGGGCCTGGTCACCATCGAGGACGTGCTCGAGGAGATCGTCGGCGAGATCGCCGACGAATACGACACCGACGAGATCGCGCCGGTGGAGGATCTGGGGGACGGCAGCTACCGGGTGTCGGCGCGGCTGTCGGTGGAGGATCTCGGGGAGCTCTACGGCATGGAGATCGAGGACGAGGATGTCGACACCGTGGGCGGGCTGCTCGCCCACGAACTGGGCCGGGTGCCGCTGCCCGGCTCCAAGGTCGAGGCGTACGGGCTGGTGCTGCGCGGTGAGGGCGGACCCGATGCGCGCGGCCGGATGCGGGTGCACACCGTGCTGGTGCGCAAGGCCGAGGAGCCGCCCGAGATCGTCGAGGCCGCGGCCAGGACCAACGGCCGCCGCAAGGGCAACGGCTCGCAGCGGGATGTGCCCGCGGAAACGAACGAGGACGGAGACACCGAATGACCGAACTGGACGCCGAGGACACCAAGCTGGTGGTGCTGGCCCGTGGTGCGCTGGGCCGCACCGGAGGTACCGCGGGCGCGGCGGTGCGCGACACCGACGGCCGCACCTACGCGGCGGGCGAGGTGGATCTCGCCGCGCTGCGCCTGACCGCGCTGCAGGCCGCGGTCGCGGCCGCGATCTCCAGTGGCGCCGAGGGATTCGAGGCGGCGGTGGTGGTGGGCGGCAAGTTCTCCGACCCCGGCGTGACGGCGGTGCGCGAGGTGTCCGGCGCGGCCAGGATCATCTTCACCGACAAGGCGGGCGCGGTCTTCGACATCGTCGACGACGCGGCAGGCGCCGAGGTGCAGGGTGGCTGAGCGGGGCGCGGACGCCGTATTCCGTTCCGGTTTCGTCTGTTTCGTCGGCAGGCCGAACACCGGCAAGTCGACGCTGACCAATGCGCTGGTCGGTGCGAAGATCGCGATCACCTCCTCGCGCCCGCAGACGACCCGCCACACCATCCGCGGCATCGTGCACCGCGAGCACGCGCAGCTCATCCTGGTCGACACCCCGGGCCTGCACCGGCCGCGCACGCTGCTCGGCCAGCGGCTCAACGACCTGGTGCGCGACACCTATTCCGAGGTCGACGTGATCGCGATCTGCATCCCGGCCGACGAGAAGATCGGCCCGGGCGACCGGTGGATCGTGCAGCAGGTCAAGCAGATGGCGCCGAAGACGACGCTGCTCGGCGTGGTCACCAAGATCGACAAGGTGGGCCGACAGCAGGTCGCCGAGCAGCTGCTCGCGGTCTCGGAGCTGCTGGGCCCGCAGGCCGAGGTGGTGCCGGTGTCGGCGGTGCGGGGCGAGCAGGTCGAGGTGCTGGTCGATGTGATCGCGGCGAAGATGCCCGAGGGCCCGGCGTTCTACCCCGACGGGGAGCTCACCGACGAGCCCGAGGAGACGCTCATGGCCGAGCTGATCCGCGAGGCCGCGCTCGAGGGTGTGCGCGACGAGCTGCCGCATTCGCTGGCGGTGGTGATCGAGGAGGTGCTCCCGCGCGAGGAGAACCCCGACATGCTCGACGTGCACGCGCTGCTGTATGTGGAGCGGCCGAGTCAGAAGGCCATCGTCATCGGCAAGGGCGGATCGCGGTTGAAAGAGGTGGGCACCAACGCCCGCAAGCAGATCGAGCACATCCTGGGTGTGCGGATCTATCTGCACCTGCACGTGAAGGTCGCCAAGGACTGGCAGCGCGACCCGAAACAGCTGGGCAAGCTGGGCTTCTGAGGACGCGGAAAGCATTACGGCCCAGTGACGTCCGGGCCGATCCGGCTGTCCTCGCGGAAGCGCGCCCGGTACAGTCCCCCTACGCGCGGGATCGCGGTCCCGCCCGCCAGACACATTTCCGGGGGAGGCCGTCGAGTGCCCGAGGCGAACGACATCGGCAAGCTGCTCGAACTGGTGCGCGCGCTGAACGTCCCGGACGCCAGGCCCCGCGTCCTGCGCACCATGATCCGGCGCAGGCGGCCGTTGCCGCGTCCGATCGTCGGGCTGGTCGGTACCCCGGCCACCGGGCCGCTGCTGGTCGAGATCTACCGCTGGCTCGGAGAATCCGGCGGGCGGCGCGCGACTCCCCGTGCGCGGGTGGACCTTTCGGCCGCCGACCTGCCGCCCGACGCGCTGGCGCCGGACCCCAACGCCACCGGCGAGGAGATCGCCGGCCACTGCCTGCCGATCCTGCAACGGTTGGTGGAGGGGTTCTCGACCGACGACACGGCCATGGGCCCGATCAAGTTCCCGCGCTACCGCACCGCCGACTGGCTGACCCGACAGCGGGTGACCAGTGACGAGACCGAGGCGGCGGTGGAGTTGCGGGCCCGGTTGCCGCGCCTGCTGCGCAGCGGTTCACCGGCGGCCTCGGCCACCGACGCGGGCGAGGCGGCGGCGGGCGACATCGTGTCGCGCACGGTGTTCGCGGTGTTCGCGTTGTGGCCGGTGCTGCGGCTGTGGTTGTGGATCAGCGGGCGTATCCCCGGCATGTCGAAGGTGACGCGCTGGTTCATGCACCAGCGGTACCTCGCTCCGGAGCTGTCCGACTCCTTCCTGGGTTTCGCGACCAGGTTGACCGCGTCGCGGCGCAGCGACGAGAACGAAGAGCAGCTGGCGAAGCTGCTGGTGCACGCCTTCCTGGAGGATCTGCGCGACGCCTATCGACGGCACATCTGGCGCCCGTCCGGCTGGCGGCGCACCGCCTATCCGGTGGCGCTGCTCGGCCCGGTGGCCGAGGGCAGCGCGGGCGCGCGCCTGCTCGGCTGGATCAACGACATCCGCAACGAGACCGGACAGTTCGATCCGCTGGTCGTGCTGGCCTGCCTGGACACCCCGCCCGCGCGGCCGCCGGTGCGGGACCTGGCCCGGGTCGGGGACCTGGCGCATCTGGACACCCTGGAGAGCCTGGTCGATCGCCCGTACGCGGAGCAGGAGCCGGATCCGCTGCAGCGCTGGCTGCGCAACATCGAGAACATGCGCACGAACCGGCTGTCCTACGCCTGGTTCCTGCCGTTGCGGGTGCGCCTGCCCGATCCGCTGAACGGTCGGGTGCGCGACCCCGGGTACGCGCATCTGGCGGTGCCGCCCGCGCCGCCGCTGGCCGCTCGGCGGTGGTTCGTGGCGATGTCGGTGCTGGTGCCGGTGGCGCTGCTGGTGGCGGCGGCGCTGGTGTATGTGCCGCCGCTGCGCGGGGCACCGTGCGCGCACTGGCCGTGGACCTCGGGGATCGCGGTGCAGCTGCGCGGCGAGGAGTGCGTGGGCTACAGCGACAACGCCGATCAGGTGTTCACCGACGATCCCGAGCTGGCCGCGATGCAGCGGGAGGTGTTCCGGCTCAACGCCCGCGCCGCGGTGGCGCGCCGGGACAATCCGCGCAGGCCGCTGGTCTCGCTGGTCTACTTCTCCGGGCTCAGTTACACCGACACCAACGTGCGTTATCCGCACGCGCAGGTGGAGGAGCTGGCGGGGCTGGCAGTGCAGCAGCGTCGCGCCCTGCTGGCCTCCGACGAATCCGAGCCGCTGCTGCGGGTGATCGTGGCCAACGGCGGCTCGGACATGCAGCACGCCACGTGGGTGGTCGACCATCAGCTGCGCGGGCTGATCGCTGACGATCCCGGGGTGCTCGGCGTGATCGGGTTGGACCGCAGCAATGCCGAGACCCGCCGCGCGATCGGCAGACTCGGCGAGTTCGGCGTGCCCGTGGTCGCGACGACGCTGTCCGCCGACGGACTGGCCGAGGCGTCTCCGCTGTACTTCCAGGCCGCGCCGAGCAATGCCACCCAGGCCAGGCTGATCGCCGACTACGTGCAGGGCGCGCGCCATCCGGCCGGGTCGGCGCAGGCCGGGCAGCCGCGCTACCGGCGGGTGAGCGTGTACCACCCGGAGGCGGCCGAGGACATCTACGTCACCACGTTGGTGGCGGATCTGAAGTCCGAGCTGGCCCGGCGCGCGATCGACTATGACGCCCACACCTGGCGGATCCAGCAGGAGCTGAACCGTTTCCCCGCGCCGTGCGAGACGGACGATTTCGATCCGGGCACGCTGCTGTTCTACGCCGGGCGCAACGAGGACTTCCCGACCTTCGCCCGCTCGGTGAGTCGCGGCTGTCTCACCGGTCAGGCCCCGGCCATCCTCGGCAACGACACCCTCACCCGGGTCATCACCGACCCGCGCGCGACGGCGGCGCTGCCCGCCAACCTCACCGTGCGTTACGTCGCCAAGGCCGCGCCGGTGCTGCTCGGCGGTGCGCGGTGCATCACCGGCGTCGCGGAGCTGGGCGATCAGCCGGTGCCGATCGAGTACGAACAGCTGTGCCGGGAGCTGCCCGGCCTGATCGAGGATTTGCGCCGCTACCCCGAGCTGGCCGACTACCGCCCGTCGTGGGCGGGGGACCGGACGGGTCTGGCCTTCGACGTGAGCGGGTTGTTCCTGGCGGCGGTCCGCGCGGGCAGGCACACCGATCTGCCGCCGAATCGCACCGCGATCGCGATGCAGTTGCGCGAGCGCGACTATCAGGGCATCACCGGGACACTGGGTTTCGGCGCGTCGCGGGTGGCCGACGGTTCCTCGATCGCGGTGCTGGTCACCGAGTCGGTCGGCCAGACGGGGCCGCAGCGGTGCCTGGTGATGTTGCCGCGTGCGCAGGGCGACGGGTGCCCGGCCGGTACCGGCAGCGCGCTCGAGGACTGGGCCGACCCGCCCGGCTGAGCGATCCCGGTCACCACCACCGGGTGGGCCGGTCGCGCTCCCAGCCCGGTTCCGACTCCGGCTGCGCGGCCAGGGCGACCGGCAGCGGCTCGGACGGCGGGCCCATCAGCTGCGCGCCGAGCGGCACGCCACTGTCGTCGACATCGCCGCGTGTTCGGCGGTGACAGCGGCGGAGGTGCGACCGCCCGCCCGGACGTTCACGCTCGGCTCGGCCGAGCACGGTCCAGGACCACGTGTAGGACAGGCCGCGGTGAAGAGCGCTCGGCCGGGGACGGCGCCGCCCGCAACGCCCGCCGAGCGCGCAGCCGCCACACCGCCTCGGCGTCGGCGGTCGCGGCCGGGAAGTGAGCCGCAGCCGAAAGCGGTGGGCGCCCGGGCGATGTCGGTGTCGCCCTCGATCGCGACGGGCACGCCGGGCGGCGGCAGCCGCACACCGGCGGTCGGCGTCGCCAGCGCGGCGACGCGCCGCACCACCCCGGGAACGCGTCGAACGTGGGCAGGCTCGCCTCGATGCCGTCCAGTGCCGCGCGGACGACGGTGGTCGAGCGCACGGTGCCGGCGGCGAGCACCGCGGCCGGCTCGGACAGCCCGAGCCCCGGCGGCGCGGTGGGTGTCGCCGTGACGTGAGGCGTGCACCGCGCACGCTCGCACCATGAATCATGCACTCCAGAATCTGCAACCTGTCCCAGTTAACATGGATGTCATACGGGCGCATTTCTGTCGAGAATGGTTGACCGTGACATCTGATATCGGCTAATCTCGGCCACAGCCCCGCATCAATTCCAGTTTCTCCGAGCCCCGCAGGCTTCAAGGACGAGGCGATATCCACTGCGGTTGTTTCTGCTGTCCGCGGCGCGGGGCGAGCGAATCTTCTTGGGGTGCTCATGTGTTGTTCACCTAATTCCTCCGAGTTTTCGTTCGGCAATTGGAACGAACTTCTCCGTGTACGTGCGAGCGAGAAATCCGACGATATCGCCTTCGTATTTCTCGACGATGCGGGCAGGCAGGCGCAGGCGCTGGACTACGGCGACCTGCACCGCAGGGCCGAAGCCCTCGCGGCGCGTCTGACCAGGGATTTCAAGCTCGGAGACCGGGTTCTTCTGCTGCATCCCCCCGGCTTGGACTACGTTGTCTCGTTCTATGCCTGCCTGTACGCCGGGCTCGTCGCGGTGCCGCTCTTTCCGCCGCAGCGAAATCGGGTGAACCATGTCGAGGCCGTGGCGCGAGATTGTGCGGCGGCCGCCGTCGTCAGCACCCCCGAGGTGCTCGCGGAAATGGCGAATCTGTCCGGAGATCTGTTTGTCTCCCGTTTGCCGAGAGTTTCGACGGAATATACCGACGACCTGCCGGTAGAATTCGAACCGCCGGAAATAGACGGGTCGCAGATCGCCTATCTGCAATATACGTCGGGCTCCACGTCCACCCCGAAAGGCGTGATCATCGATCACGCGATGGCGTTACAGCAGGTGCGCGAACTCGCCTTTTCCTGGGAGGTCGACGCCACCAGCGTGGTGGTGTCCTGGCTGCCGCACTTCCACGACTTCGGCCAGGTCAGCAGCGTGCTGATGCCGGTGTACGTCGGTGGCGGCGCGGTGCTGATGGCGCCGTCGACCTTCGTCAAGAATCCGTTCCGCTGGCTCGCGGCGGTCACCGAGTATCGCGGAACGCACAGCGGCGCACCGAATTTCGCTTTCGATCTCTGCGTGGACAAGATCACCCCCGCCGAACGTGCCGAGCTCGACCTGGCCAGCTGGCGGTTGGTGTCCAACGGCGCCGAGCCGGTCCGCCTCGGCACACTGGAACGGTTCGAGAAGACCTTCGCTCCGCACGGCCTGGCCCCCACCGCGCTGTCGCCGGGCTACGGGCTGGCCGAGGCCACCCTCAAGGTCTGCTCGGGCACCCCGGACCGCCGCTACCGCACCGTCCGGCTGGACGATGCCGCGCTTGGCAGGCGCAAGATCGTGCCGAGCACCGCCGAGCACGGCTCCACCGAGCTGGTCGGCTGCGGTGGCACGGTGCTGGAGACCGAGGTCGCCATCGTCGAGCCCGAGACCGGACGCCGGGTCGGTGACGACGAACTGGGCGAGATCTGGGTGAGCGGGCCGATCGTGGCGCCCGGCTACTGGAACCGGCCCGACGACAGCGAGCAGACCTTCCGCGCCCGCATCGCCGGCGACGACTCGGGCCGCACCTATCTGCGCACCGGCGACCTCGGATTCGTCCACGAGGGTGAGCTTTTCATCTGCGGCCGGGTGAAGAACCTGATGATCGTCAACGGTGTCAACTACTACCTCGAGGATCTCGAGGCCACCGTGGTCGGCAGCGACGAGGCGCTGCGGGCCGGCGCGGTGATCGCGTTCTCGGTCGAGCGGGACGGGCAGGAGAACCTGGTGCTCGTCGCCGAGTACCGGCCCGACACCACCCGCGCGCCGGAGGAACTCGTCACCGTCATGCACACCGCGGTCTCGCGCAAGCACGCCGTCGCGCCCGCCGCGATCGTGCTCATCGCCGCGGGCACGATCCCGCGCACCACCAGCGGCAAGTTGCGCCGCCAACAGTGCAAGGCCGACTTCCTGGCCGGCTCGTTGCAGGAGATCCACCGATGGGAGGGCATGGTGACGATCACCGAGGAGACCACCGGCGGCGCGGCGCCCGCGGGCGGCGGCATGCCGTCGATGCGGGAGCTGGTCCGGCAGGGGCTGGCCACCCAGGTGAGCGAGTGGATCACCGCCAATCTCGGCGCCGAAGCGGGCCGCGTCCGCACCTCCCGCTCACTCATCGAGAACGGTTTCGGCTCGGTCGACCAGATGGACCTGCACGAGCGGCTCGAGACCTGGTCGGGCAAGCGGTTCCCGCCGGAACTGATGTGGGACGCCCCATCGATCGACGAAATGGTCGAGGTGATCGCCGGTTTCCTGGTGCCCGGCGCCGCCGAGCCCGCCGCGACCCCCACCGAAGACCCCACCGGCGTAGGAGCGCAGTGACATGAGAATTCGTTCGGCTGTGGCGGAACTGCCCGCGCGGGTGGTCACCAACGACGACATCGTCGGCTGGATCGGCGAGCACAGCGCGGGCCACTTCGAGGGCGATCTCGACGCCGCCCTGCGCAAGGTGGACTACTACCTGCGCTACGCGGGCTCGCGGGAGCGGCGCTGGCTCGACGCGGGGGAGCGGCCCATCGACCTGCTGCGCCGCGCCGCGAACACCGCGCTCGACCGCGCCGAGGTGCGGCCCGAGGACGTGGACCTGCTGATCTACACCGGCATCGGCCGCGGCTTCATCGAGCCCGGCGGCGCCTACCACTCGGCAGCCGCGCTCGGCCTGCGCAACGCGCACTGCTTCGACATCCTCGACGCCTGCATGAGCTGGACCCGCGCGGTGCAGGTGACCGACGCGCTGTTCCGGTCGGGCACGCACCGCACCGCGATGATCGTCAACGCCGAATGCAACCTGCGCTCGGGCGGCGTGGTGTTCCCGCACCTGTTCCGCATCCCCGAGGTCGGCGCGCTGGAATCGGTCTTCCCCGCCTACACCCTCGGCGAGGCGGCCACCGCGACGGTGCTCACCGCCGAGGACAACGAGCCGTGGCGGTTCGAGTTCGCTTCGCGACCGGACCTCGCGCCGCTGTGCAATGTCACCCTGGACGGCTACGACGGCTACTGCGATCCCTCGGACAAGCTGGCCGCCAACGGCGTCGGGTTCTTCACCTCCTACGGGTTCGAGATGCACGAGCAGGGCGCCGCCGACGCGCACGCGGTGTTCGAGCGGCTCGACCCGCCCGTCGACGAGGTGGCGGCACTGTTCACCCACGCCTCCAGCCAGCGCTACTGGCAGGGCATGGCCGACAAGGCCGGGCTGGGCCACGCGATCCACCACGTCTTCGAACGCACCGGCAATGTCGTGTCGGCCTCGGTGCCCGCGGCGATCGCCTCGGCGCTCGAGCTGGGCGTGCTGGCACCGGGCGAACGCGCGGTCGGCTGGGTGGGCAGCGCCGGAATGTCCTTCGCCGCTTTCTCTTTCGTTCTCTGACGGCCGAGCAGAACAGGTGACCCGATGTTGAAACACCTCGCCCGCGCGGGCGTGCTCTCCGCGCGCGGCGCCGCCGAGTACTCGCTGGCCGCACTGCGCGACCGCGATCCCGCGAGCCGGGACCGCCGCCGCGCGGAGGCCGTCCTCGACTTCCTGGTGCGGATGGGCCCGATCTACATCAAGATGGGCCAGATCGCGGCGACCCGCTCGGATCTGTTCGGCCCGGATTGGGTGTCGACGCTGCGGGTGCTGCAGGACCAGACCCCGCACATGACCGCCGCGCAGAGCAGGCGCGCCGTCGAGCGGGAACTGGGCAGGCCGCTGACCCAGGTGTTCCGCCGCTTCGACGCCGAACCGGTCGCCAGCGCTTCGGTGGCGCAGGTGCACGTGGCCGAACTGCTCGACGGGCGCAAGGTGGCGGTGAAGCTGGTCAAGGACGGCGTGCCCGAACAGATCGAGGAGAGCCTGAAGTCCATCGCCACCCTGCTGCGGCTGCTCAACCGGGCCACGCCGCGGCTGCGCGAACTCGATGTGGCCACCCGCTTCGACGAGATCGCGCGGCTGCTGCGCCCGCAGGCCGACATGACGCACGAAGCCGCCCAGCAGCGGCGCATCCACGCCAACTTCGCCGGGCACCCGTACGTCACGGTGCCTGCGGTGCTCGACGAGCTGGTGACCAGCCGGATGCTGGTGATGCAGTTCATGGACGGCATCCCCGGCAAGCGGGTCGAGGAGGTCGGGTTCCCGCGCGACCAGCTGGCCCGGCGGCTGCAGGACGTCATCTACACCATGCTGTACATGCACGGGGTGTGCCACGGCGACCCGCACCCGGGCAACGTGATGTTCGGTCCCACGGGCGAATTGATCCTGCTGGACTACGGCGTGACGGTGGAGCTGACCGAGGACGAGAAGTGGGGCCTGTCCTCGTTCTACTACGCCTGCACCCGCAAGGAGTGGCACAACGCCATCGACCGGTTCACCCGGTATTTCGTGCTGGCCGACGAGAAGCTGCACCGCAACCGCGCCGCCTACGACGCGGAGATGGCCGAGGTGCTGCGCTACCACTTCGACATCAGTTCGAGCCAGTGGTCGACGATCTCCTACTTCAACGACGTCAGCGCGGTGCTGCGCAAGTACGACTCGCGCTACACCACCAACTTCACCAAGGTGGAACTGGTCTTCCTGTCCTGTGAGGGGTTCGCCTCCCAGATCGATCCCGACATCGACATCTGGGCCAACGCCCGGCGGTTCACCGACCGGTACTCGCCCTACATGAGCGCCGAGGTGGAGGCCCGCTTCGCCGCCGGTTTCGCCGAGCAGATGCCGACCTCGCTGCGGTTGCGCGACCGCGCCCAGGCGACGCTGGTGGCACCCACCCACATCGACCGCTATTTCTTCCCCAGCGGTTTCCCCGTGTTCGTGGAGTCGGCCGCGGGCGGGCGGGTGCGTGACTTCGACGGCAACGACTACCTGGACCTGTCCGGCGGCTACGGTCCGCACCTGCTGGGCTACGGGCATCCGGCGATCACCGAGGCGATCACGACCGGGGTGCGGCGCGGGCTGGTCAACGGCATCGGCAATCCCGGCGAGATCGAACTGGCCGAGCAACTGGTGCGGGCGTTCCCGGCCGCGGACAAGGCCGTGCTGTGCAATTCCGGCACCGAGGCGATCCTGTTCGCGATCCGGATGGCGCGCGGTTACCGCAGGCGGGCCACGGTGGCCAAGTTCGAGGGCCACTACCACGGCTTCTCCGATCAGGGCATGGTCAGCTCCTGGTTCCGCTTCTCCGGCGACCGGCACCGCCCCGACCCGGTCGCGGGCTCGCAGGGCGTCGACCCGGCGACGGTCGCCAACACGGTGGTGATGCAGTACGGCGACCTCGACGGGCTGGCCAGGATCCGCGAGCATGCCGACGAGCTGGCCTGCGTGATCCTCGAACCGATGCCGACCTCGGTGGTGGCGCTGAACGTCGAGTTCCTGACCGCGCTGCGGGGGCTGTGCACCGAGCTGGACATCCCGCTGATCTTCGACGAGGTGGTCAGCGGCTTCCGGGTGGCCTACGGCGGTGTGCAGGTGCTCGCCGACGTGCACCCGGACCTGACCTGCCTGGGCAAGGTGATCGGCGGGGGTCTGCCGTGCGGTGCGGTGGTGGGCCGGGCGGAGCTGATCGACACCGCCAAGAGCTCGCAGGACCCGTTCTACGACTACGAGAACAAGGTGTTCGCCGGCGGCACGCTCAGCGGCAACTCGTTGACCTGCGCGGCCGGGCTCGCGGTGCTGCGCCATCTCGACGCGCACCGGGAGATCTACGACGACCTCGAGTCGAACACCCAGCGCCTGGCCGGGATGCTGCGCGAGGCGACCGCCCAGCGCGAGATCGCCTGCCGCATCAATGCCTCCCGGTCCATCTTCTCGCTGAACTTCAGTCACCGCGCCGCCGGCCTGTACCGGGACCGGATGGCGGGCAGCAACTTCAAGGCCACCATCGCGCTGGCGTACTACATGCGCAAGCACCAGGTGTACCTGCCGGAACTGCACAGTTTCCTCATCAGCGCCGCGCACACGACCGAGGATCTCGATCAGATCGCGCACGCCTTCGACAAGAGCCTCGACGAGATGCTCGCCGACAACCTGTTCGTGCTCTGACCGCTCCCGCCCTGCGGAGTGGCCGAAATTGCGGAGGACGCAATGCGTTTCATGTCCCGTGAGCTCGAGACCGCGCAGCGGTTCGTGCCCGGTCTCGATGCCCGGCTGCGCGAGGTGCCGCTGCCGGTCCTGGAATCGCCGGACAGCCCCGGCCTGGCGCTGTTCAAGGAATACGGCGGGCCCGGCCTGCTGATCGCCAAGGAGGCCGGTGGCCTCGGCGCCACGCTGTGGGAGGCCGCCCAGATCCACCGGCTGCTCGGCAGCCACTCGCCCTCGCTGGCCATCGCGGTGAACATGCACTCGTGCACGGTCGCCGCCATCCCGGAGGGGCCCGGCACCGAGGCGATGCTCGGCATGGTGGCCGCCGGAAACCTCTACCTCGCCTCGGCGTTCGCCGAGGGCGTGCCGGGCGCGAGCGTGATCGCGCCGAAGCTGCGCGGCACCCGGATCCCGGGCGGGTGGCGGCTGGACGGCAGCAAGAAGCCGTGCAGCCTGGCCCGCTCGATGGACATCCTCACCGCCAGCGTGCTGCTCACCCCGGACGGCGCCGACGAGCCGGAACTGGCGCTCGTGGTGGTGCCCGCCGACAGCCCGGGACTCGCGGTGCGGACGCTGACGGGCGCGCCGGTCTTCCCCGCCTCGGAAACCGAGGAGGTGGTGCTCACCGGTGTCGAGATCCCGGACGAGGCGGTGTCGTTCTTCGGCCGCACCGACCGGCTCAACGCCGCGCTCACCGCGGGCTGGCTCACCTTCGAGCTGCTCGTGTCGGCCTGCTACCTGGGCATGGCGAGCGGGCTGGTGCGCGAGGTGCTCGAGCAGGCGGGCGGCTCGGCCGCCGACCGGATGCTGCTGGTCGGCGAACTGGACACCGCGATGGCCGCGATCGAGGCCGTCGCCACCGAGATCATGAACGGCGGCAGCGAGGCCGACACCGTCGCGCGGGCACTGCACGTGCGGTTCGCGACGCAGCGGGCCATCGAGCGGGTCTCGGCGGCGGCCACCGAACTGCTGGGCGGCGTCGCCTTCCTCACCGGCTCGTCCGCCCAGCGGTACGCGGGCTGCCGGGCGCTGGCCTTCCACCCGCCGTCGCGGCTGAGCATCGCCGAGCCGCTGGACCGGTTCACCGCCGGTGAACCGCTCATCGTCACCTGAGCACGGATCGAGGCATCATGTCCACGCCAGACCGGCCGCGCACGCTCACCGAGGCGGCCGTCGTGCAGATCGGGCGCGGTCCCACCGGTACCGCGCTGGCCAGGCAGCTGCTGCCCACCCTCGCCCCGGGCACCCGCTACGTCGTGATCGACCGTGACCCGGACGCGCCGCACCTGGCCTTCGGCACCCCGGAACCCACCCACCTCATCAACACCAGGGCGGCGAAATCCAGCCTGAATCCGGCCGATCCGGACGAATGCCTGCGCTGGATGACCGCGCATGCCGCGCGGGCGGGCGTGCCGGTGCCGGAGTTCCCGGCGCGGCGCTGGTTCGGCCGCTACGTCGCCGACATGTTCGACGCGGCCGTCGAGCGGGCGCGGACGGCGGGCGTGCTGGTGGACGTGGTGCGCGCGGACGCGGTCCGGGTCGTGCCCGGTGCGGGGACTGCGCACCGGGTGGAATGCGCGGGCGGCTTCGCGGTCGAGGCCCCGCGCGTGGTGCTGTGCCTGGGGATGCAGGCACAGTCCGATCCGTTCCCCGGAATCGTCGGCGCCGCAGGGTATTTCGCCGACCCGTGGCGGTTGCCGGAGCTGCCGCCACGGGCGCGGGTCGCGGTGCTCGGCACCCGGCTCACCGCCATCGACGTCTTCCTGACGCTGGCCGCGCGCGGCCACGAGGGGCCGATCCTGCTGGCCTCCCGTTCCGGCAGGTTGCCGCGCCTGCGCGGGTCCGAGGACGTGGCGCCGGTGCCGCACGTCGAGGCGTGCATGGGCGCGGCCTTCGCGGCGGGCACGTTGCGGCTGGCGGACTTCGGCCGGGCGCTGATGGCCGACATCGAAGCCGCCTCGGCGACCCCGCCGGACTGGCGCGAAGTGCGCGACTGCGGGCCCACCACGGCCGCGCGGCTGGCCGCCGAACTCGCCGAGGTCGACGCGGGCGCCGACCGCGGCTGGCAGCGGGTGGTCAACGGCGCCTCGCCCACCCTGTTGCCCGCCTGGCAACTGCTCGCCGACGAGGACCGCGCCGTGTTCTTCGCCGAATGGCTCACCCCGCTGCTGGTGCACGGGGCGCCCATTCCCCCCGCGACCGCGCGACGGGTGCTGGCCGCGATGGAGTCGGGCCTGCTGCGGGTGACCGGGGGACTGGCGGCGGTGCGGACGGCCGGTGACGCGTTCGTCGTGCACGCCGGCGGCGCCGACCACGAGGCGGACGTGGTGATCAACGCGACCGGCGCGGGCACCGGTCCGGACGCGCTGCGCCGCGAACCGCTGCTCGCCCAGCTGCTCGACACCGGGCGGCTCACCGTGCATCCGCACGGCGGGGTCCGCATCGATGTCGCCACCTTCGAGGCGCTCGGCCCACAGGGCGCCCCGATCCGCGGACTGCACGTCATCGGCGATCTCACCCGCGGCGCGGTGCTGGTCACCAACGACGTGCTCGCACTGTCCTTCCAAGCCGCACTCGCCGCGACCGCGATGGGTGCCGAACGCGAAGCAGGGGTACCGATTTCATGACCACGACGTCCTCGCGGCCACGCTCGCTGGTGCTGGCCGTGCTGTGCCTGTGCGTCATCGCGATCTACATGGACGCGATGATCGTGAACCTGGCGCTGCCCAGCCTGGTGCGCGAACTCGGTTCGAGCACCGCCGGTCTGCAATGGATCATCGACGCCTACGCGCTCACCTTCGCCGCGCTGGTGCTGGCCGCGGGCAGTCTCGGTGACCGTTTCGGCAGGCGCAACACGCTGCTGCTCGGCCTGGTGATCTTCACCGTCGCCACCGGGCTCGGAGCGCTGTGCACCAGCACCGGGCAGCTGATCGCGGCGCGCACCGTGATGGGCCTCGGTGCGGCGCTGATCTTCCCGTCGACGCTGTCGATCCTGACCAACGTCTTCGTCGAGCGCACCGAACGGGCGGCCGCGATCGGTGTCTGGGGTGCGGTGTCGGGCATCGGCGTGGTGCTCGGCCCGATCGTCGGCGGTCTGCTGCTCGAGTACTTCTGGTGGGGCAGCGTGTTCGTCGTCGTGGTGCCGGTCGGGCTGGTCTGCCTGGTGCTGACGGTGCTGGTGGTGCCGGATTCGCGCGATCCGGCCACCCCCGGGCTGGACGTGCCCGGCCTGGTGCTGTCGACCGCGGGCATCGGTGTGCTGGTCTACAGCATCATCGAGGCGCCCAACCGCGGCTGGCTGGCCGCGCCGACCCTGCTCGGCTTCGCCGGCGCGGCGGCGCTGCTGGCGCTGCTGGTGGCCCGCGAACTGCGCACCCCGCATCCGATGATCGACATGCGGCTGTTCGCGAACCTGCGCTTCTCGGCCGCCTGCGCCACCATCACCATCACGTTCTTCACCCTGAACGGCTTCACCTTCCTGGTGACCCAGTACTTCCAGTTCCTCAAGGACTACACCCCGCTCGGCGCGGGCGTGCGGCTGATCCCGGTGGCCGTGGCGATCGTCGTCGGCTCGGTGCTGGGCGGCAAGCTGGTGCTGAAGGTGGGCACCCGCGCGGTGGTGACCACCGGCCTGGTGCTGATGGCGCTGGCCTACGCCTGGTTCTCCGTCGACGGCGTGGACACCAGCTACTCGCTGATCGCCGCGCAGATGGTGCTCATCGGTCTCGGCATCGGCTCGGTGGCGGTGCCGGCGACCGAATCGATCATGGCGGTCGTCCCCGCCGACAAGGCGGGCATCGGCTCGGCCATGAACGATGCCACCCGCCTGTTCGGCGGCACCCTCGGCATCGCCGTCGTGGGCAGCGTGCACCACTCCCTCTACACCGGTGAGCTGCCCGACTCGCTGCCCGGCCTGCCCGCCGACCTGCTCGATCACAGCCGCGACTCGGTCGGCGCCGCGCTCGGGGTGGCGGCCCGGGTCGCCGAATCCGGCGGCCAGGGCGTCGCCGCGACGCTGGTGGACAGCGCCGAACACGCCTTCCTGCACGGCTTCCAGATCTCCTGCCTGGTCGTCACCGGCATCTGCGCGGTCGCGGCGGTCGTCGCGGGCAGTCTGCTGCCCACCCGCGCGCCGGTCCCCGACGCCGATCCCGCCCCGGCGGACTCCGAATCTCGTCAAACCCCGGAAGGGATGTCGTCATGACCGCAGCACCCGCCACCACCGCCACCCCCACGGCGGTGACCGATCGCTGGCTGCTCTACAGCACCTGCGACGAGGATTCCCGCTCGGAGTTGCGCGCGCTGACCGTCGGCGAGGGCGACGACGTGCTGGCGGTGACCGGAAGCGGTTGCCGCGCACTGAGTCTGGTGGTGCACAATCCGCGCTCGGTCACCTCGGTGGACAGCTCCGCCGGGCAGACCTACCTGCTGGAACTCAAGCTGGCCGCCATCCGGCACTTCTCCTACGACACCCTGCTCGAGTTCCTCGGGGTCGACCCGAGCCGGGACCGCTGGCGGCTGTTCGAGGAGCTCACCCCCGCGCTGTCACCCGGCGCCGTCGCCTATTTCACCCGCTACCACAAGGCGATTCGCGGTGGCGTGCTGCTGGCCGGGCGACACGAGCGGCTCTACGTGCGGCTGGTGGCGCCGATGATGCGCACGCTCTACGGCTCGGCGATGAAGGAACTCTTCGCCGCCGCCGACCTCGAGGCGCAGCGCCGCGTGTACCGGGAGAAGATCGACGGGGTGCTGTGGCGCACGCTGATCCGGCGCGGGTTCACCGAACGCACCCTCAAGACGGTGCTCAACGACGACTCCTACAACGTCGTCACCGATGTGCGGTCGTGCGGGGACTACGTGCTCGAACGGCTCGAGCACACCCTCACCGAGCACCTGGTCCGCGACAACGACTGGGTGTCGTTCATGCTGCACGGCCGCTACCCGGACCGGAATGTGCTGCCGCACTACCTGTTGCGCGACAGCGTCGAAGCCATCCGATCCGCCGAGACGAAGGTCGAGCCGGTGCGCGCCGACCTGATGGCGCACCTGCGGGCACTGCCGGACGGCTCGATCGACAAGTTCTCGCTCTCCGATGTCACCAGCTGCATCGACCGGGCGCAGTTCGCCACCATGATGACCGAGGTGGTGCGGGTCGCCCGGCCGGGCGCGCGGATCTGCTACCGCAACTTCCTCAGCAGGCACCGGCCCGATCCGAGCTTCGCGGCGGTGCTGCGCCGTGACGACGCGCTGTGCGAGCAGCTCTACCACGACGATTACGCGTTCGTGTACCAGTTCGAGATCTTCACCGTCGGCGCGCCCGGCGCGGTGGCCTGACGGGACGGGCCGATGCGACGTTCAGTGGACTGGGTCGACGGCGAGGTGCACGTCGTCGACCAGCGGGCGCTGCCGGGCGAGTACCGGATCGCGCGGCTGGGCACCGTCGAGGAGGTCGTCGCGGCGATCCGCACGCTCACCGTGCGCGGCGCGCCCGCCATCGGCGCCGCGGGCGCGCTGGCCGTGGCGTTGTCGGCGCGGGCGCACGGCGCCGATCTCGCCGCGGTGCGGGCCGAAGCCGAACACATCGCCGCGGCCCGGCCCACCGCGGTGAACCTGGCGTGGGCGGTGCGCCGGGTGCTGGCGCGGCTGCCGGACGGGCCCGCGGCCGTGCTGGCCGAGGCGCTGGCCCTGCTCGACGAGGACGAGCGCGTCGACCGAGAGATGTCGGCGCGGGCCGCCGACGAGGTGCGCGCGCTGTGCGGGCCGGGGCCGGTGCGGGTGCTCACGCACTGCAACACCGGGCGCTTCGCCACCGTCGGATGGGGGACCGCGCTCGGCACGGTGCGCGAGCTGGCCCGCCGCGGCGAGCTCGACTCGGTGCTCGCCGGGGAGACCCGGCCGCTGCTCCAAGGCGCCCGCCTGACGGCATGGGAACTCGCCGAAGCCGGTATCCCGCACCGGATCTGCGTGGACTCGGCCGGTCCGGGCGCGCTGGCCGCCGGCGCCGTCGACTGCGTGCTCGTCGGCGCCGACCGCATCACCGCGCTCGGCGATGTCGCCAACAAGATCGGCACCTACCCGCTGGCGCTGGCGGCGGCGCGCGCCGGGGTGCCGTTCGTGGTGGTGGCGCCGGAATCGACGGTGGACGAGTCGCTGACCGACCCGGCGGCGATCGTCCTCGAGGAGCGCGATCCGGCCGAGGTCACCACCTTCGCCGGCGTGCCCGTGGCGCCCTCGGGCACGGCCGCCTACAACCCGGCCTTCGACGTGACGCCGCGCGATCTGGTCACCGCGATCGTCACCGAACGCCGGACCCTGCGCCCGGCCCTCGGTTTCGGCGTGCCCGCGGTCGCGGCGCAGCTGTACGGGCGCGGCTGGCTGGACGGCACCGCGGGCAACCTCTCGGTGCGCCTGGACGGCGACCGGGCGGTGGTGACGGCCAGCGGACGCAGCAAGGGGGCGTTGACCGCCGCCGACCTGATCACCGTCGACGTGACCACCGGCGACGCGCTCGACGCGGGCGCGCGGCCCTCCGCCGAGACCTCGATCCACGCCGCCCTCTACCGCGCCGTCCCGGGCTGCGGCGCGGTGGTGCACGCGCACCCACCGGCCGCGACCACCGCGGCCACGCTGCTGGCCGGCGCGGGCACGGTGGTGTTCGACGACTTCGAGATCGTCAAGGGTTTCGGTCCGCGCCCGGCCGGGCCGTTCACCGTGCCGGTGCTGACCAATCACGCCGAGGTGCCGCGCATCGCCGCCGACCTGGCGGCCCGGCTGACGCCGGACGCCGTGCCCGCGGCCCTGATCGACCGGCACGGCGCCACCACCTGGGGCCCGGACCTGGAGACCGCCCGCAACCGAATGGAGTGCCTGGAAATGCTGTGCGCCCTACAGCTCCGAACCGGAGGAGACCGGTCATGACGCTCGTACAGGTGATGGCACAGGACGACCGCGATCAGGTCGTGCTGCGCACCGCCGACCGCACCGAGATCGCCGACACCCTGCGGCCGTTCGGTATCCAGCTCGACCGGTGGCCGCTGCGTGAGCTGCCCGCCGACGCGGGCCAGGACGCGGTGCTCGCCGCCTACCGCGCGGAGGTGGACGAGGTCTGCCGCGCGGGCGGGTACCGGTTCGTCGACGTCGTGCGGCTGGTGCCCGCCCCCGAAGACCCCGAGTGGCCCGCCCGGGCCGCCGCCGCCCGCGGCCGTTTCCTCGACGAGCATCGCCACACCGAGCACGAGGTCCGCTTCTTCGTCGAGGGTCGCGGCTGCTTCTACCTGCATCTCGGCGACAAGGTCTACGCACTGGTCTGCGAGGCGGGCGATCTGGTCTCGGTGCCCGCGGGCACCACGCACTGGTTCGACATGGGTGCGCAGCCGCACTTCTGCGCCATCCGCTTCTTCGAACGCGAGGACGGCTGGATCGGGGACTTCACCGGTAGCCCGATCGCGTCCACCATGCCCACCCTCGACGAACTCGTCGGCTGATCCGTCTCTGGAGAGGGAACACCATGCAGCACACCGCCCGCCGCACCGTCCGCAGGTTCGCCGTCGCCGCGATGCTCACCGGCCTCGCCCTGGCCGCCGCGGGCTGCGGTGACGACGACGCGTCCACCGAGCAGTCCACCACCACCCGGTCGACCACGACGCGGCCCACCACCACGGCACCCGCGTCCGCCACCACGAGCATCACCCCGCCCACCACGACGGTCGAGGCGCCCGCCCCGGCGCCCGAGCCCGCCGCGCCCGCCCCGGCCCCGCAGCAGGCCCCGGCCCCCCAGCAGGCGCCGGCGCCCCAGCGGGCCCCCGCACCGCAACCGGCGCCGCAGCAGGCGCCCACCCAGCAGCAGGCCCCCGCGCCGCAGCCGGAACCGCCGACCCTGCCCGACCCCGGTTTCGAACCGCGCCCCGGCTACTGACCGATTCCCGCCACGTCCGACGAGGAATGCCATGACGCTCCCTTCCCGTGTCCGCCTGACCGCCGCCGCGCTCGGCTGGGCGGCCGCACTCGTCCTCGCCGCCGTCACCCCGGCCCAGGCGGCACCCGCCGCCGAGGGCAAATCGCTGGTGGTGCTCGGTGATTCGTTCACCGCCAACGGCGACATCGCCGCCGCCGTGGAGAACGCCGCGCCCGGCGCGAAATCCGATTGCTCGCACAGCCCGACCTCCTGGCCCACCCAGCTGGCCCAGGCCACGGGGGTGTGGGGCACGGCCGATTTCGCCGATCTGTCCTGCCGCGGGGCGTCCCTGGTGAGCGGGCCGGGCCTGACCCTGGTGCACCAGGCCCGCAACGCCGATGCCCAGGGCGCCTTCGGCCCGCGTACCCGGGCGGTGTTCATCCAGTCCGGGCTCAACGACGCCTGGGGCGAGAACACCGTGAAACTGCGGCAGACCCTGCTGAACTGCGTGCTCGACCTGGTGCGCGGGTGCGGGCCGGAAGCCGCCGAGCAGGGCCGGGCCACCGACTTCCGCGGGGTGAACGGCGCGCTCTATGCCGACAAGATCCGGCCTGTCGTGCAATACGTGCGCTACTACGCGCCGAATGCGCGCATCGTCCTGGTCGGCTACCCGGAGATGAACGCGCCCGGCCAACAGCACTGGTGCGTGGACGTGCTCGGTCTCGGTTCCATCGTGCAGCAGCGCGCGGGCGCGGCGATCGCCCTGTGGGACCGGATGGACGCCGCCCAGCGTGAGGCGGCGGCTCTGTTGGGCGTGGAGTTCTTCGACGCCAGGGCCGTCACCGCGGGACACGGCCTGTGTTCGCCGGAGCCGTGGCTGGCCGGCATCCTCGACCCGCGCAGCGAACTCATGGGCACTCCGCTGCATCCCTCGGCCCGCGGTGACGCGGCCGTGGCGGCCGGGCTGCGCGAGCTGATCCCGAGCTGATCGTGTACCCCGCCGACACGGGGGAGCGAGCGGGCACGGCCGCGATCGTTCCCCCCGCCACCACCGCACCGTCTCCGACCGCGGCCGTGCCGACCGGTCCCGCCGCGGCTGTCTCGGACCGGGCCGCGGCGCCCGTGCCCGAGCGCAGGCCCGCCCTGCCCGCGCTCACCGGGGCGCGGTGGTGGGCGGCGTTCGCGGTGTTCGTGCTGCACGCGCTGGTGTTCCTGCCGGTCTACCCGTTCCAGAAATCGGAGTTGTTCCGGCAGATCCACCAGGTACTGCCGATGCAGCTCGGCGCGGCGGGCGTGACGTTCTTCTTCGTGCTCTCCGGCTTCATCATCTACTGGTCGTTCCGGCCGGGCAGTTCGGTGGGCGGCTTCTACTGGCGCCGGGTGCTCAAGATCTATCCCACGCACCTGGTGGCGGCGGCCGCGTTCGTCGTGGTGGCGAGCGTGCCGTTGCACCGGCTGGTGGTGTGGTTGCCCAACCTCGCGCTGGTGCACACCTGGGTGCCGAAATGGACCACGGTCGGCGGTCTCAACGTGCCGTCGTGGTCGTTGTGCGCGGAAATCCTGTTCTACCTGAGCTTTCCGCTGCTTCTTCCGCTGGTGCGACGGATACCCACGCATCGGCTGTGGCTCGCGCTGGCGGTGTTGTTCCTCGCGATCGCCCTGCTGCACACCGGCTTCTACCTCTGGGTGGACGGCCCGAAGGGGATCGCCAACGCGTTCGCGCCCCGCCTGGTGCCGGGTGAGGTGTCACCGCATCACGAACTGCACGCCTCCCCGGCCTGGTTCGCCCAACCCGACATCCCGGTCTCGCCGTCGTACTGGCTCAGCTACAACTTCCCGGCCTCCCGGCTGCCGGAGTTCTTCCTCGGCGTGCTGGCCGCCCGGCTGGTGCTGGAGGGCCGCTGGCGCACCACCGGCATGCTGGTTCCGTCGGCCGCCCTCGTCGTCGCGTACTTCGCGACCTTCGTGGTGCCGGTGAACTACAAGATGTCGGTGCTGCTGGTGGTTCCGATGACCGCCGTGGTGGCCACCCTGGCCGCGCGTGATCTGGCCGGCGTCCGTGGACTCAACGCCGCGCCGCCGATGGTGTGGCTGGGCAAGATCTCCTACGCCTTCTACCTGATCCAGTTCCCGGTGATGGTGCTCGTCACCCGCCTCTTCATCGGCGGCGGGCAATTCGGCTTCCTCGGCTGGCTGGGCTGGGCGGTGCTGTGCCTGCTGCTCTCGGTGCTGGCGGCGGCGCTGATCTTCCACCTGGTCGACGAGCCGTTGATGCGACGATTCGGGCGCCGGGCGGGACGATGACCCTGGACATACATACGGAATGTATGTAATGTTCGACGTGTTCTCGCACAACGGGATTCGCAGAGGGGATGGGGTCATGACACACAGCAGTGCGCTCGGCCGGCAGCGGGAGATCGACCTGCCCGGCGGGCGGATCAGGTACTACGAGACCGGAAGCGGTTCCCCGGTCGTGTTCGTGCACGGCTTGCTCGTCAACGCCAACCTGTGGCGCAAGGTCGTCCCCGACATCGCCGCCGCCGGGTATCGGTGCCTCGCGCCGGACTGGCCGCTGGGGGCGCATTCGATCCCGGTGCCGGAGGCCGACCTGTCGCCCGCCGGGCTCGCCGATCTCATCGCGGCCTTCCTGGACCGGCTCGACCTCACCGACGTCACCCTGGTGGCCAACGACACCGGCGGTGCCATCACCCAGGTGCTGCTCGCCCGTCAGCGGGCCAGGATCGCGCGCGTGGTGCTGGCCTCGGTGGACTGCTACGAGCGGTTCCTGCCGCCGCCGTTCAAGCTCCTCACCCCGCTGGCTCGGATTCCCGGCTCGCTGCGCCCGGCCACCGAACTGCTGCGCATCCGCGCCCTGCATCCGCTGCCGATCGCGCTGGGCTGGGTGGTCAAACGTCCGGTGCCCCCGGAGGTCGTGGACACCTACCTGCTGCCCAGCCGCCGCTCCGGCGCCATCCGGCACGACCTGCGCCGTTTCCTGGCGGGCGCGCGCAACAGCTACACGCTGGAAGCCGCGCGCCACTTCGGCGAGATCGACCTGCCGGTGCTGCTGGTGTGGGCCCGCGAGGACAAGCTGTTCCCGGTGCGGCTGGCCGAGCGCTTGGCCGCAGACCTGCCGAACGCCACGCTGCGGTTCGTCGACGACTCCTACACCGCGATCCCGGAAGACCAGCCCGCCGCGCTGACCGAGCTGATCCTGGACTTCACCCGCCAGCATGCAGCGACGTAGCCAGCTCGACCGCACCCGCAGCACCCGCGGGCAACTGGAACAGGCGGCTCGCGAACTGTTCGCCGAGCGCGGCTTCACGGCCGTCTCGGCCGAGGAGATCGTGGCCGCCGCCGGGGTGACGCGCGGTGCGCTGCAATACCACTACGGCGACAAGCGCGGGCTGTTCGTCGCGGTGCTCGAACAGCTCGAACGGGAGAACAGCGCCGAACTCGCCGCCGCGATGGCCGCGGTGCCGCCCTCCAACGATCCGATGGCGGGCCTGCGCGAGGGACTCGACACCTTCCTGCGGATCTGCCGCAGGCCGGAGATGGTGCAGATCGCGCTGTCGGACGCGCCCGCCGTGCTCGGCTGGCATGCCTGGCGCGACTTCGAGGTGCGCTACGGTCTCGGGTTGCTCATCGAGCAGTTCGAGGCCGCGCGCAGCCTCGGCCTGCTCGCCGACGCGCCGGTGCGCATGCTCGCCCAGGTGGTGCTCAGTGCCGTCACCGAGGCGGGCATGATCGTCGCGCACTCCGAGGACCAGGCCACCGCCCACGCGCAGGCCCTGGATGCCCTGGTGTTGCTGATCGGCGGGTTGCTGCGTTCCTGAGTCCGGCCGCCGCCCCCATGTCCGCAGCGTGGTTGTCGCGCCCGCGTGCGAGGATGAGGGCGTGCGGTTGTATCGGGACGAAGCGGTGGTGGTGCGCCAGCACAAGCTGGGCGAGGCGGACCGCATCGTCACGCTGCTGACCCGGCAGCACGGGCTGGTGCGCGCGGTGGCCAAGGGTGTGCGGCGCACCAGGTCGCGGTTCGGCGCCCGGCTCGAACCGTTCTCCTACATCGACGTGCAGCTGCACCCCGGACGCAATCTGGACACCGTCACCCAGGTGCACACGGTGGAGTCCTTCGCCGCCGACATCATCGACGACTACGGCCGCTACACCACCGCCTGCGCGATCCTGGAGACCGCCGAACGCCTCGCGGGCGAGGAGCGCGCCCCCGCGCCGAAGCTGCACGCGCTCACCGCGAGCGCCCTGCGCGCCATCGCCGCCAAACAGCGCCCGCACGAACTCGTGCTGGACGCCTATCTGCTGCGCGCCATGCGCTTCGCCGGCTGGGCGCCCGCGCTCGACGAATGCGCCAAGTGCGCCACCCCGGGTCCGCACCGCGCCTTCCACGTGGCGGCGGGCGGCGCGGTCTGCGTGCACTGCCGCCCGCCCGGCGCGGCCACCCCGGCGCCGGGCGTGCTCGACCATCTCGTCGCGCTGGCGCGGGGGGAGTGGGACGGTATCGAGGCGGTGCCCGAGTCGACCCGCAAGCAGGCCAGCGGTCTGGTCGCCGCGCACCTGCAATGGCATCTCGAGCGGCAGTTGCGCACCCTGCCGCTGATCGAACGTTCCGGCCCGGCCCGCGACGCGGCGACCGCCGGGCACGTGGGCTGAGCCCGCGCCCCACCCGCCGAGCGGCGTGCCGCCATCGGGCAGGATGGAGCCCGTGATCCTCCGTCGTGACCCCGCCTCCGCGACCCGCACCGTGCGCCCGCCCGCCCCGCATCCCTCCGGCGCGCGTCCGCCGCAGCTGCCGCCGGAGCTGGTGCCCAATCACGTGGCCCTGGTGATGGACGGCAACGGACGCTGGGCCCAGGAGCGCGGCCTGCCCCGCACCGCCGGGCACGAGCGCGGCGAGGCGGTGCTGATGGACACCGTCGAGGGGTGCATCGAGATCGGCGTGAAGTGGCTCTCGGCGTACGCGTTCTCCACCGAGAACTGGCGGCGCAGCCCCGAGGAGGTGCGCTTCCTCATGGGCTTCAACCGCGACGTGATCCGCCGCCGTCGCGACGAGATGCACGAGATGGGCGTGCGGGTGCGCTGGGCGGGCAGGCGTCCGCGGTTGTGGCGCAGCGTGATCAAGGAACTCGAGGTGGCCGAGGAGCTCACCAAGGACAACACCGTGCTGACGCTGACCATGTGCGTCAACTACGGCGGTCGCGCCGAGATCGCCGACGCGGCACGGGAAATCGCCCGACGGGTGGCCGCGGGGGAGATCGATCCCGAACGGGTGGACGAGCGCACCGTTGCCCGGTTCCTCGACGAGCCGGACATGCCCGACGTCGACCTGTTCCTGCGCCCCTCCGGCGAGTTCCGCACCTCCAATTTCCTGCTGTGGCAGTCGGCTTACGCCGAATACGTCTTCCAGGAGACGTTGTTCCCCGACTTCGATCGGCGCAACCTGTGGGAGGCCTGCCTCCAGTACGCTTCGCGTGACCGCCGATTCGGCGGCACGAAGTAGACGCGACGCAGGCGAACGGTGGCACGGAGATGGACGCGGCAGTGACCCCCGATCAGGAACTACAGGCCCGCGCGGGCGCGTGCCTGACCCGCTACGACGTCGACGTGCGGGTCGACCCGGAGGGCTCGCTCGGCTTCGAGTACGAGGGCGCGCTGTGCTCGCTGCGCGCGGTGAATCTGGCGCCCGGCCTCGACGTGCTGAGCCTGACCTGCGTGCTGGCCTGGGACCGCCCGCTCAAACCGCAGCTGCACAAGCGAGTCGCCGAGCGCAACAACGCCTTACAGTTCGGCTCGCTCACCGTGATCGCGCACGGCAAGCTGGCCGATGTCATCCTGCGCTACACCTTCCCGGCCGCGGGGCTCGACGATCAGGCGCTCACCACGATGCTGCTGCTGGTGCTCTCCGGCGCGGGCCGCGCCCGGCAGGGGCTACTCGCGCCCTGAGGGCAGCGGTGCCGCCATCGGCATCAGCGCTTCGACACCGCGGGCGAGGGTGTCGGCATCCACATCGCCCAGGATCAGGTGCTCGAGGATGAATCCGGGCAGCACGGTGATCAGGGTCTTGGCGACGGCGTCGACGTCGGCGTCGGGGGCCAGCAGGCCCGCGTCCCGCATCCGCGCGGCGTACTCGAACCACAGGTCCCTGATCCCGCCCATCGCGCCGCGCACCGCCACCGCGGCCTCCTCGTTGACCAGTGCCAGTGCCCAGGCCTGCGGGGCCAGCCGGACCATGCCGTCGGGTCCGCTGCGCCGCATCACCTCCAGGGCGACCGTGTGCACCAGTTCGGCGGGGGTCGGTAGCCGCTCGGCCCGCACGGCGGCGGTGATCACCGCGCGCAGTTGCACGCTCGTCTGCCCGGCCAGCGCCGCCACCAGGTCGTTCTTGCTCTTGAAGTAGCGGTAGACGGCACCGGCGGACAAGCCCGATTCGGCGAAGACGTCCTGCATGGACGTCTCGAAGAAGCCCTTGCGCGCGAAGCACCGCTGCGCCGCGTCGAGGATCTGCTGTCGGCGGCGTTCGAGGTGTTCTTCGCTGACCCGGGGCATGGTTCCAAATTAAAACGAATGTTCGTTCTTGACAAGCGAACGGGGCCGGTGGGACCGTGGACGCACAAAGAGAACGGACATTCGATTTCTTGGGAGAAGCGATGAACACCCTGCGACGCGCGCTCGCGGTGGGCCTCGGTGCGGCCCTGTTGCAAGCGCTGATGCTGATCGCCTTCGCCTGGCCGGCGGCCAACCTGGCACCCCGCGACCTGCCGGTCGCCGTGGCCGGCCCGCAGGCCGCCGCGATCGCCGAGCGGCTCACCGCGCACAGTCCCGGTGCCTTCGCGGTCACCACGCTGCCCGACGGCGCGGCCGCCCGCGCCGCGATCGCGGATCGCGAGGTCTACGGTGCGATCGTCACCGGCGAGGGCGCACCGCGCACCCTGGTCGCCTCGGCCGCGAGCCCGGCGGTGGCCCAGCAGCTCACCGCGATGGCCCAGCAGCTGTCGGGTGCGCAGGGCGGCGCGGTGGAGGACGTGGTGGCCGCCGACCCGGACGACCCGCGCGGGGCGGCCTTCGGCGCGATGGTGTTGCCGCTGGTGATGTCCGGCATCGCCGCCGGGGTGCTGCTGAGCCTGCTGGTCACCGGCTCGGGCGCGCGGCTGGCGGGCGTGGCCACCTTCGGCGTGGCGGGTGGGCTGCTGAGCATGGCGCTCGCGCAGGGCTGGCTGTCGGCGCTGCCCGGCTCCTATCCGGCGCTCGCTGCGGTGGCAGGCCTGGCCTCGTTCGGGGTCGCCTGCGCGATCGTGGGCCTGAACGCGGTGATCGGACGGGCGGGTATCGGGCTCGGCGCGCTCACCATGCTCCTGATCGGCAACCCGTTCTCCGCGGCCACCTCCGCCCCGGAACTGTTGCCGCAGCCGTGGGGCGCGCTCGGCCAGCTGCTGCCGCCGGGTGCGGCGTCCTCACTGCTGCGGTCGGTCGCCTTCTTCGACGGCGCGGGTGCCACGAAACCCCTTGTGGTACTGCTCGTCTGGGCCGCCTGCGGGATCGCGCTGCTCGGTGTGGCGGCGCTGCGCGAGCGGGCCGGCGGTGCCGAGCGCGAGGTCACGGCGGCGAGCGAGCCCGCCCTGGCCTGAACGGGTCGACGGACCCGGCCTACGTCGACCCTCGATACACCGGAAATCGGGTGCGCATCGCCGCCGCGACGCGCACCCGATCGATGTGTCCCCGGGGTGCGGGGCACGACCGGCATCCGGCCGCGACCGTTGTGCGTCCGCCGTCCTCAGCTACGGCGCTCGGCGCAGTCGCGGCAGGTGCCGAACACCTCGATGGTGTGGCTGACGTCGGTGAAGCCGTGTTCGCCCGCGATGGCGTCGGCCCACGCCTCGACGGTGGGGCCGGCCACCTCGACCGTGCGCCCGCAGTGCCGGCACACCAGGTGATGATGGTGGCCGCTGGAGCACTGCCGGTAGACCGACTCGCCGGAGTCGGTGCGCAGCACGTCGACCATGCCCGCGTCGGCCAGGGACTGCAGGGTCCGGTAGACGGTCGTCAGGCCGATGCCCTCGCCGCGCTTGCGGAGCTCGTCGTGCAGCTCCTGCGCCGAGCGGAACTCATCGATGTCGCCGAGCAACGCGGCGATCGCGCTGCGCTGGCGCGTACTGCGAATTCCGACCGGCTTCTGCGGGGCGGACGTCTTGTCCTGCACGGATCACCCTTCCTCGGCGTGCGCGACGGCGTCGACGACGATGTGTGCGAGATGGTCGTCGACGAGTTCGTAGAGCACCTCGCGTCCGGATCGCTCACCGTGCACCACGCCGGCGGACTTGAGGATGCGCAGGTGCTGACTGACCAGCGGCTGCGTCACGCCGAGCGCGTCGACGAGTTCGTGCACGCAGCGCGGCGACTCCCGCAACTGCAGCACGATCGCGATGCGGACCGGCGCCGCGAGCGCGCGCAGCAGTTCACCGGCGTCCTCGAGCACGCTGCGGGCGGGCACCGGGGCGGGCCCGGGGGAGCGGTACGGTGTGTGCGCGGCGGCCGTATCGGCGGTCATCGGAAACCATCTCCTTAATGGAAAGCGATCCCATTTTGATATGCACAGTTGCGCATGTCAAACAGGCGCGCCGGAGAATCCGAACCGCACTGCTTCGGAGCGGGGAAACCGCAGGTCAGTGACCGAAGCGAGGGGCGGAGCGCGGCGGCGACGTCGGGGTGGACGGGCCGAGTCGCCGGTGCTGCCCGGCCGCGACGCGGCTGGTGCACGGCCGCCGCACGGCTACGGATAGGCTAGTCCCATCCTTAGTGTCGGCTGCACACTATTGCATTGCTTGTAAACCAATCCGACTCGCAGTGGATGGAGAAATCTCGCGTGGCACCCAAGTCGAAGGTGGACACCGTTGCCAACCTCGCCAAGCGCCGGGGTCTGGTGTACCCGTGCGGTGAGATCTACGGAGGCACCAAGTCGGCCTGGGACTACGGGCCGCTCGGGGTGGAGCTGAAGGAGAACATCAAGCGGCAGTGGTGGCGGTCGATGGTGACCAGCCGCGAGGACGTCGTCGGCCTGGACTCCTCGGTGATCCTGCCGCGTCAGGTCTGGGAGGCCTCCGGCCACGTCGCCACCTTCACCGACCCGCTGGTCGAGTCGCTGATCACGCACAAGCGCTACCGCGCCGACCATCTGCTGGAGGCGTACGAGGAGAAGCACGGCCACCCGCCGGCCAACGGCCTGGCCGACATCCGCGACCCCGAGACCGGCGAGCCCGGCCGGTGGACCGAGCCGCGCAACTTCTCCGGCCTGCTCAAGACCTTCCTGGGCCCGGTCGACGACGAGGAGGGCCTGCACTACCTGCGCCCGGAGACCGCCCAGGGCATCTTCATCAACTACAAGAACGTCGAGACCACCGCGCGCAAGAAGCCGCCGTTCGGCATCGCCCAGATCGGCAAGAGCTTCCGCAACGAGATCACCCCGGGCAACTTCATCTTCCGCACCCGCGAGTTCGAGCAGATGGAGATGGAGTTCTTCGTCAAGCCGGGCGAGGACGAGCAGTGGCACCAGTACTGGATCGACACCCGGCTGGCCTGGTACACCGACCTGGGTATCGACCCGGAGAACCTGCGCCTCTACGAGCACCCGAAGGAGAAGCTGTCGCACTACTCGACGCGCACCGTCGACATCGAGTACCGCTTCCGCTTCCAGGGCAGCGAGTGGGGTGAGCTGGAGGGCGTCGCCAACCGCACCGACTACGACCTCAAGACGCACTCCGAGCACTCGGGCACCGAACTGAGCTACTTCGACCAGGCCAACAACGAGCGCTACATCCCCTACGTCATCGAGCCGGCGGCCGGTCTGACCCGCTCGCTGATGGCGTTCCTCGTCGACGCCTACGCCGAGGACGAGGCACCCAACGCCAAGGGCGGGGTGGACGTGCGCACGGTGCTGCGCCTGGACCGCAGGCTCGCCCCGGTCAAGGCCGCCGTGCTGCCGCTCTCGCGCAACGCCGACCTCACCCCGAAGGCCAAGGATCTGGCCGCGCAGCTGCGCAAGCACTGGAACGTGGAGTTCGACGACGCGGGTGCGATCGGCCGCCGCTACCGCCGCCAGGACGAGATCGGCACCCCGTTCTGCATCACCGTCGACTTCGACACCCTCGAGGACCAGGCGGTGACCATCCGCGAGCGCGATTCCATGGCGCAGGAGCGCATCGCGCTCGACAAGGTCGAGGGCTACCTGGCCCAGCACCTCATCGGCGTCTGACCGCACCGCGACGGCCCGCCACCACGCGGTGGCGGGCCGTCGGCGTGCTCAGGGCACGTCCCAGAAGGCGAGTTCGTGCCGCATGGCTTCGCGGAACAGCGTTTCCGCGCGGG
Organism: Nocardia sp. FDAARGOS_372; assembly: GCF_002554515.1. Lineage (NCBI taxonomy): Bacteria > Bacillati > Actinomycetota > Actinomycetes > Mycobacteriales > Nocardiaceae > Nocardia > Nocardia sp. FDAARGOS_372. The sequence continues at coordinate 140,968 of NZ_PDDW01000001.1, forward strand.
CCGGGTCGGCGCCGGATTCGTCGAGCATCTGCGCGCAGCGGCGGGTGAGGGCGGCGAATCCGGGATCGGCATAGGTCTCGACCCAGCGCCGGTAGCGCGGCTCGGCGGGCGGGTCGGCGGCCAGCAGCGCGCCCAACGTCGAATAGCCCCACATGCAGGGGTAGAGCGCGGCCAGGCCGTCGGCGTAGTCGGCGGCGGCGTCGAGCAGGAAGGCGGTGTAGGCGGCACAGGGCGCGCCCTTCACCGCGTTGTCGAGGTCGGCGCCGAACTCCGCCGCCAGCGAGCGATGCAGGGCGAGCTCGTCGTGAAAGGTGCTGTGCGCCAGATCGACCAGATCGCCGAGGTGGGCGTCGGGCGCCTGCCAGGCCAGCCGGCTGAAGACCCGCACGTAGTCGAGTAGGTACAGGTAGTCCTGTTCGAGCCAGGAGCGGAACACCGGCTCGGGCAGGTCGCCCGCGGCGATGCCGGCGACGGTGGGATGGCGGCGCTGCTCCTCGACGAGCGGGCGGCCGATTTCCTCCAGGTGCGCGGAAAGACTCATGCCCGCAGTCTGGCGCATCCCCGGCCGCTGCCCGTCCGGGGCCGTCCCACTGCCACCGGTGCTCGTCCCACTTGCGCACCGGCGACCCGCCCGTCACTCTTGCGGTGTGTGGTGGGATGAGGACGTGGTGGTGCGCGAGCTCGCGCCGTCGGAGGCGCGGTTCGTGCGGCACGGCACGTACACCGGGCGTTCGATCGTGGTCCGCGGCGCGCTCGAGATCGCCGCGCTCCGAGCGGCTTTCACCGCCCTGCAGCGCGAGTACCCGGTGCTGGTCTGCCGGATCGTCGAGGACGCCGCGGGTGGCGGATGGTTGCTGCGCCCCGGCGAGGCGATCGGCGCGTGGGTCGCGCCGGGGGACGTCGATGCCGTCCGGATCCCCGCCGAACCCGTGGATCCCGGACGCCAGCTCGCCTACCTCGACATCGTGCCCGATGCCGACCGCGCCCGCGTCACGCTGTTCGCCCACCACGCGATCGCCGATGCCAGGCACTGCGTGGCGCTGTTCGCGCGGCTCTGGCAGCACTACACCGAGGGCGTCCAGCAGGGTGCGACGAGCGTGGTGCCGCACGAGATCCCGCAGTCGCTGGAGTGGTACGCCGCCCGTCGGGGCGCCCGGCGCAGCGCGCTGTCGGGACTCGAGGAGGTCGCCACGCCGCTGTCGACCGTCGCGCACGCCCTGCCGTTGGAACCGCCGCCGCCCGCACCGCCGACGCTGGCCCGGCCCGCGCGCGTGGTGCTGGACGCGGCCGCGACCGGACACATCATCGCGCTCGGGCATCGGCACGGCGTCACCGTCAACGGCCTGGTCACCGCCGCGCTGCTGCGCGCCGTCGCCGCTGAGAAGGGCGGTCCCACAGGCGAATCCGTGCCGCTGACCTGTGTGTACCCGGTGGATCTGCGCACCCGCTTCGACCCCCCGGTGGCCGCGGCGGCGGGCACCAACATGGGCGGGCTGGCCGGGTTCGCCGCCGAGATCGGCCCGGCGACCGGCTTCGTGCCGCTGGCCAGGCGCATCGCCGCGCGCCTCGGCCACGATCTGGCCGAGGGCGTCGTTCAACAGTCGGTGCTGCACTTCCCGGAGTTCTTCGGCCCCCGGCGCGTGCATTCGTTGGCCGGACACGTCGCGATCACCAACACCGGCGTGGTGCCCGCCTTCGCGATGCCACCCGGCCTGTCGGTGACCGACTACGAAATCGTTTATCTCAGTGCCCATCCGCGGCCCTCGGCGGGCGCCGCGGCCGCGGTCACCTTCCTCGTCTACACCTTCGCGGCGCGGTTGTGCGTGGGGGTGCTCGGCGGTGGTGCGCTGGCCGACCGGCTGCCGGATGCGGTGTCTCGCGAATTGTCCGCCCTGGCGGCCGAACCCATCGACGCCTGAGTCCCGCGGTCAGCGCGGCGCGGGACGCCTGCCGAACTCGCGGACCACGGCGCCGGTCGCGGTGGCCACCACGTCGTCGACCCAGTCGGGGATGGGCGCGGCCCGCGCGATGTAGTCGCGGACCAGGCCGTAGGGGATGGCCTTGACCGCGGCTTCGGCGATCGCCATCCGGTGCTCGTCGGCGGCGCCGAACTCGGCCACCACGGCCGCCCGCAGCGCGGCGTTCATGTCGTCGTTCACACCGGCGATCTCGGCCCGCAGTTCCGGCGGGCCCACCTCGAGCAGTTCCTCGTGGTGGAACATCTTCATCGCCCGCGCCTCGGTGGGGTGGGCGCGGCAGTAGCGCGGCAGGTGGATCGCGGCCGACAGCAACGGATCGGGGCCGCCGAGCGCCTCGACGAACCCCACGTGGAAGCGGCGGATCGAGCGCAGCCACAGCCGCGCCAGCAGTTCGTCGCGGGAGGGGAACCGCAGGTAGATCGACCCGGTGTGCACACCGGAGGCGGCGCTGATCGCGGCGATGGTCGGGTGCAGCGTGGCGGGATCGGCGAGCAGATCGCGCGCCGCGTCGAGAACCTGATCGTCGGTGAATCGCCGGGGTCTTGCCACGGGGACAGCCTAGGGCATAGTTTATGAATATGAATTCAAAAACTCCGCCACCGCTCGTCGGATCCCTGCTCACCGTCATCGGCGCCGGCCACACCGGGCTCGGCGTGGTGGACTGGCTCACCAAGGATCAGCCGACCGAATTGTCCTTCTGGTTCACCGGATTCGGCGTCGCCGGCATGGCCCTCGGCGTGGCCGTGATGGAGGTGGAGCGGGCCCGCGGCTACGTCCCCGGGCCCGTGCTGGCCGCCGTCGCCGCCATGACCGCCTTCGGCTTGGCGTTCGAGCCGATGTCGGGGTTCCTCACCGTCCTGGTGCCGCTCGGCATCGGCGTGGCGGGCTGGGCGAAGCGCCGGTCGGTCAGAACCGTCCACCGCGGCTGACCCGCCGCGATCCGCTCGAACCGCCGAAGGAGCGCGGGCCGAAACCCCCGCCCCCGAAACCACCGCCGCCGAAACCTCCACCGTGTCGCCCGCCCGTCATCGCGCCACGGAGCAACCCTTCCACGAGGATGCCGCCGAGGATCGCCCCGGCCTGCGCCCCGCCCGAGGGCGGCCTGCTCGCCTCGAAGGCCCGCACGCTGGCCTGTGCCTCCTGTAAGGCACGACCGGCCAGCCCGGCAGCGGACTGGGCGTGGGTGAGTGCCTGGGCCGGGTCGGCGGCGGCCAGTGCGTGGGCGGCGTCGAGGTGGCGCTGGGCTTCGGAGAGCCGCGTGCGGGCGGTGGCGTCCACACCGCCGCGGCGGGTGCTGATGAAATCGGCGGCGGCGCCGATCCTGGCCTGCGCGTCGGTCATCGCGTGATCGAACCGACGGCGCAGATCCGCCACCGCGAGCTTGCGGTCCGTGGCGGCGACCAGCGCCCGATCGAGGTCGGCGTCGGCGGCCACGGCGTCGTGGAACGCGCTGAGCGGATCGGTGTCGGCCTGGGCGGTGGCGGCGTCCAAGGTCTGGCGGGCCGCGGCTGTGGCGGCGGCCAGCTCCGCGCCGCCGTAGCCCTCCAGCTCGGTGGCGGCGGCGATGTCCTTGCGCAGTTCGTCGAGCGCGGCGGGCAACCCGTCGCGGGCCTGCTGGATGTTCGCGGCCGCGTTGTCGACGGCGTCGAGCAGGGCGCGGGCCTGGCCGATCGCGCTCTCGGCCGCGCGGATCGCGCCCACCGCCGGACCTTGCTCGCCCACGGGCCGGGCCAGCGCGGCGCGCCCGGCGTCGATGTTCTCCTCGGCGAAGGCGATGCGTTCGCGCGCCATCCGCACGTTGTCGGCGATCGGCGCGAGCACGCCGGCCGGATGCGCCGCGGCGAGCCGGGTGAGTTCGGCCTCCGAGGCCGGCACGCGGCCGGTGAGCTCGACCAGATCCCGGGTCAAGCCGTCCAGCCGGCCCGGCGCGTCGATGAGCAGGTCGCGCATGGCGTCGAATTCGGCCACCCGGGCGTCCAGTTCGCGGTCGGCCCGCCCGACCAGGGTGATGAGCTCGATCAGGAGCCTGCGCTGTTCGTCGGGTGTCTCGGGCACCGCGTCGTCGAGCTGCTGCCGGATCCGGAACGCCCGGCCCGCGGCCGCCTTCGCCTCGCCGACCGCGGTGGTGAACGGCATCGCCGCGGTCTCGCCGAACTCGCCGACGGCCAGGGCGAGCTCCTCGGCACTGGCCCGGATCGCATCGTCGATCTCGACGAGCACCTCCCGCGAGCGGGCGTGCAGCGCCGCCAACGGCAACGCGGCCAGCGCCGCGGAATCGGTGGGATCGACCTGGCGGGCGGCGGCCAGTTCGGTGGCGGCGCGGTCGCGACGGCGTTTCCGGGACCAGAGCACCAGCCCGCCCACCAACGCCGCCACCACCAGCAGCGCGACCAGCACCGCACGGCCGCTGATCCCGCCACCGCTCAACGCCGCCCCGAGACCGTCGGCCGCCGCCACCGCCGCCTCGGCCCACCGGCTGTCCCGCAACGCGGGCTCGACCCGATCGGTCAGCACGGTGTCGAGCTCACCGTCGGAGACGCCGCCCGGCACGCTGCCCGCCAACCAGTACTCGCGGGCATCGGTCGCCACCGCGAGCAACAGGTCGCGCTCGCCGAACCCGGACACCGCGGCCGTGCGGGTCGCCCACTGCTCCGGGCTCGCACCGCCGAAATCGTGGACGTAGTACACCCACAGCCGGATCCGGTGGTCGGCGTAGAGACGGTCGACCGCCGAGCGGACCCGCGCCGCGCCGTCGCCGTCCAGCACTCCGGCCTCGTCCACCACGTAGGTGCCCATCCGGGTGGGCGGCTCGGCCAGCGCGCCCGGGGCACCGGTCAGCGCGAGGATCACCAGCAGCAGGCCGACGATCACCCGGGCGGACCGGCGGACACGGTTTCTCGTCGGCAGCGGCATGCCATGAATGTATCCCCCGCCGCCGGGGTTGCCGTGGAATAGCATCGGTGGGGTGATCACGATCGACCGCCCGTACACCGGCCACGTGTCCCCCGGATCGAACCCGCAGCAGCGCGACCTCGACGGCGCCCGCATCGTCAAGATGGCGGTCGGCGGCATGGACAACAACGTCTACCTGGTGCAGTGCGCGGCCACCGGCGCCGCCGTGCTCATCGATGCCGCCAACGAAGCCGACCGCATCCTCGAACTGGTCGAGCAGGAGATGCCCGGCAAGGTCCGCCTGATCGTCACCACCCACCAGCACCCCGACCACTGGGCGGCCCTGCAGCAGGTCGCGGCCGCCCTCGACGTCCCCACCGCCGCCCACGCCCTCGACGCCGAGCCCCTGCCCGTCAAGCCCTACCGCCTCCTCGACGACGGCGAAACCGTCGAGATCGGCGAACTCGCCCTCGACGTCATCCACCTGCGCGGCCACACCCCCGGCTCCCTCGCCCTCGCCCTCCCCGAACCCGCCGTCCGCACCCACCTGTTCACCGGCGATTCGCTGTTCCCCGGCGGCGTCGGCAAAACCTGGTCCCCCGCCGACTTCGACACCCTCCTCGGCGACGTCACCACCAAGATCTTCGACCGCTACGACGACGACACCGTCGTCTACCCGGGCCACGGCGACGACACCACCCTCGGCGTCGAACGCCCCCACCTGAACGAATGGCGCGAACGCGGCTGGTGAGGGAACAGTCGCCGGCCCAATTCCAGATGATCGCCGCAGCGGTGCAGCCTCGAGGTACGCGCGGCACCGGTCCGGCGGTCTCCCGCGCCGGTGCTGTCCCGGTGAACGACAGCAGGCAGGACAGTCGGGAGGTCGATCCTCACCCGTGCCGGGTGGGCCGGTAGATCAGTTCCTGGATGCGGTTGTCGAAGGTTCGGCTGTCGAGCAGTTCGAGGTCGAAGTCTTCGGCTCCGCGGAAGATGGGTGCCTCGCCGGTGCGGCCGGTGATGACGGGGAAGATCGTCACCTGGACACGGTCGACGAGCCCGGCGGCCATGAGCGCGCGGTTCATCGACAGGCTGCCGTGTGAGCGCAGCGGCACGTCCGATTCCGCTTTGAGCCGGGCGACGATGTCGACGGCGTCGCCTGCGGCGAGGGTGGCGTCGGGCCAGGGGGCGGTGTCGGTCAGCGTCGTGGACACGACCGTGGTGGGCATGCCGCGCATGCGCGCGTTGATGGGGTCGAGGTCGGGCACCGCGCCGATCATCTCCACGAACTCACGGAAGGTGTTGGCGCCGAGTACCATTCGCTGGTCCTCGATCATCTGCGCCAGGCGGTGGTCGAGGAACTCGGGGCCGTGTTTGCCCCAATACCCGCCCCAGTCCCCGTCCGGACCGTACGAGCCGAAGCCGTCGAGGCTGGTGAAGACGTCGAAGGTGTAGACGGCGGTCATGGCTGTTCCTCCAATGCTGATCGGTCTGTCGATACAGACCGGCGGCGCGGCGGAAACTCATCGGCGCGCGGGGTGGGACGTCGCGGGACCACCCGGGGAAAGGACGTCGGCCGTATGCAGTGGTGGGGAGGGTTCGTCGGCCGTGCCCGGTACCTGGTGATCGGCGTGATCGCCGCGGCGGCGCTGGCGCTCGCGGGCTACGGTCACGGGTTGGCGGACCACCTGAGTTCGGGCGGCATGTTCGACCCCACCTCGGAATCGTCCGAGGCCGGTCGCCTCGCCGATGCCGCGTTCGGCCGCAACCGACCGGCCCCCGGGCGTGCGGATGCTCGTCGGCGGCGTGCCCGCGTTGCAGAAGGACAGCATCGACGCCCTGCTGGTTCGGATGCCGTGGATGATCGCGCTGGTGGTGCTGGTGACCACGGTGCTGATGTTCCTGACCTTCGGCTCGCTGGTGCTGCCCCTCGAGGCCGCCGCGATGAGTGCGCTCGGCCTCGGCTCGACGCTGGGCATCCTCACCTGGATCTTCATCGACGGCAACGGCGCGGGTCTGCTGAACTTCACCCCGCAGCCCATCCAGTCGAACATGCTGGTGGTGATCATGGCCGTCGCGCCGCGTTGATCATCGACGCCACCGTGCTGCGCATGCTCCTCGTGCCCGCCACCATGAAACTGCTCGGCGACGACTGCTGGTGGGCGCACGATGGATGAACCGCCTCCAACGGCGAATCGCCCTGTGACGGAGCACCGGGGTCCACGTTTCCGCCCGCCCACTGAACTGATACGTGTTCTAATTCGGTGATGGGTAACGTTGCGGGCACGTGCGATCCGGCCTTCGCCGTCGTGCGGGAGGTCTTCGAAGCGTCGCTGGCCGCGGGCGCGGATCTCGGCGCGGCGGTGGCGGTGTTCGTGCGGGGCCGCCCGGTGGTGGATCTGTGGGGCGGCACGGCGGACCGGCGAACCGGGCGGGCGTGGGAAGCCGACACCCCGTGCGTGGCGTTCTCCAGCGGCAAGGCGGTCACGGCTGTCGCCGCCCTGGCGGTGATGCGGCGCACGGGCATCGAGCCGGAGACGCCGGTCGTCGACTGGTGGCCGGAGTTCGGCGCGCACGGCAAGGACGCGGTCACCACCGAGCACCTGTTCACCCACAGCGCGGGGCTGCCCGTGCTCGAACGTCCGATCACCAAGGCCGAGGCGGCCGATCCGGCCGCGATGGCGGCCGAACTCGCGGGCCAGGCCCCGCTGTGGGAGCCGGGCACCCGGCACGGCTATCACGCGCTCACCTACGGGTGGCTGGTCGGCGAACTGGTCCGTCGCGGGACCGGCCGCAGCGTCGGGGAACTCGTCCGTGAACTGGTCGACGGCGAGCTGTGGTTCGGTCCGCCCGCCGAGGTGATCGCGAAGGCGGCCCGGCTCGAGTTCCCCGCCGCACACGAGATGACCTGGGAGCCGGGCGACTCCGCGAGCGCCGACGCCGTGATCGGCCGCCTCGCCGCCGCCTACCGCGATCCGGACTCCCTGTTGATGCGCTCCTCGACGAATCCGCGCGGCTCCCACAACGATCCGGCCGTGCTCGCCGGTGGCTGGCCGGCCAGTGGCCTGGTGACCACCGCCCGCGGTCTCGCCGGCTTCTATCGCGACCTGCTCGGCGGCGCCCTGATCCCGGAGTCCCTGCTGCGCGACGCGGTCCGGGAGCGGGTGCGCGGCGCCGACGAGGTCCTGCTTCTCGACAGCGCTTTCGGACTCGGCGTGATGCTGCCCTCCCAGACCCTGCCGGTCCCGGAAGCCGCGCGCGCCGGCGCATTCGGTCATCCGGGCGCCGGTGGGTCACTCGGTCTGGCCGATCCCGACCACGACCTGGCCTTCGCCTTCGTGCCCAACATGCGCCGCGAAGCGCTCGCCGGTGACCGGCGTGCCGAGGACCTGCTCGCCGCCGTCTACGCCGCGCTGTGACAGGCCCGCGGACCACGCCGGCCTTCACCCGCACCGCGTGCGCGGCACCCACCTGGCAGACTTGGTGGAGTGATCTCGGCACCACAGCGCAACCGCTCGGCTTCGGCGTACGAATCCGGTCTCGCGCGGGGTGTGGGGGCCGGGCTCGCCCGCTGGATTCGGCGCACCGTGGCGGCGGCCGTGCTCATGAGCATGGTGCTGGTCGGCGGCACCGCGGTGCGGGTGTGGCAGGTGGCCCGCATCGACGACTACACCCCGGCCGACGCGATCGTGGTGCTCGGGGCGGCGCAGTACTCCGGCACGCCCTCGTCGGTGTTCGAGGCCCGGCTCGACCAGGCCTACGACCTGTTCCGGGCCGGTGTCGCCCCCCGCGTCATCACCGTCGGCGGTAAACAGGAAGGCGACCTCTACACCGAGGCCGCCTCCGGCAAGATCTACCTGGAGGGTCGCGGCGTCCCCGCCGAGGCCATCCTGGCCGTGGAGACCGGCTCGGACACCCTGCGCAGTGTGGAGGCCGTCGCGCTGGCGATGAAGGCCCGTGAGATGTCCTCGGCCGTGCTGGTCAGCGATCCCTGGCATTCGCTGCGCACCCGCACCATGGCGCGCGACGCCGGCCTGCGCGCGTGGACCGCGCCCACCCGCACCGGCCCCGCCGTCTACACCCGCGAATCCCAGGCGCACGGCATCGCCCGGGAGACCTTCGCGCTGCTGTGGTACCAGCTCACGCATTTCTCCGCCGACTTCCCCTACACCGCGGGACAGTGACCTGATGGGCGACTACACCGAACACGACCGCGAGCGGATGGTGGTCGAGGGCGCCAAGACCGCCGGGCTCGGCTCGCCCGACACCGAGTTCACCGCCGGGCACCGCACCCAGTTCGCCCGCGACCGCGCCCGGGTGCTGCACTCGGCCGCGCTGCGCAGGCTTGCCGACAAAACCCAGGTGATGGGTCCCCGCGACGGCGACACTCCACGCACCCGGCTCACCCACTCCATCGAGGTCGCCCAGATCGGCCGCAGCATCGCCGACGGTCTCGGCTGCGACCCCGACCTCGTCGACCTCGCCGGTCTGGCCCACGACATCGGCCACCCGCCCTACGGTCACAACGGCGAGAAGGCGCTGGACGCCTTCGCCGACCCCTACGGCGGATTCGAGGGCAACGCCCAGAACCTGCGCATCCTCACCCGCCTCGAACCCAAGGTGCTCGCCCCCGACGGCACCAGCGCGGGCCTGAACCTCACCCGCGCCGCCCTCGACGCCGCCATCAAATACCCGTGGGGTCGCACCGGCCCGGGCACCAAATTCGGCGCCTACGACATCGACGCCGACCGGCTGGCCTGGATCCGCAAGGGCGCCCCGGACCGGGTGCGCAGCCTGGAATGCCAGATCATGGACTGGTCCGACGACGTCGCCTACTCGGTGCACGACGTCGAGGACGGGGTGATCGCCGGGCGCATCGACCTGCGCGCCCTGGCCGACCCGCAGGAGCAGGCCGCGCTCGCCGCGATGGGCCATCGCCAGCATCCCGAACTCGGCGTCGACGAGCTGATCGCCGCCGCCCAGCGCCTGTCCGAACTGCCGGTGGTCGCCGACGCCTTCCGCTACGACGGCACCTTCGCCAGCTCGGTGGCGCTCAAGCGGCTCACCAGCGAACTCGTCGGGCGCTTCGCCACCGCCGCAATCACCGCCACCCGTGCCGTCGCCGGGCCCGCGCCGCTGGTGCGATACCAGGCGAGCCTGGAGATACCGCCGATCGTCGCCGCCGAGGTCGCGATCCTCAAGACCGTGGCGCTGCGCTACGTGATGTCCGACCCGGTGCACAAGCAGCGCCAAGCCGCCCAGCGCGAACGCATCCAGGCCGTGGCCACCGGCCTGCTCGCGACCGCGCCGCGACACCTGGACCCCCAGCTGCTGCCGTGGTGGGCCGAGGCCGACTCCGACACCGCCCGCGTGCGGGTGATCGTCGACCAGATCGCCTCCTACACCGAGAGCAGGCTCGAACGCGTCGCCGCCCAACTGGCCGGATGATCAGCGCGCGGGCCCGGCGCTAGACTTCACCCCGTGGCCGGACGACTCCCTGATCGCGATATCGCGGCAATTCGCGACCGTGTCCGGATCGAGGACGTGGTGGGGGAGTACGTCGCCCTGAAACGGGCGGGCGCGGACTCGATGAAGGGCCTGTGCCCCTTCCACGACGAGAAGTCCCCGTCGTTCCACGTGCGGCCCAACCACGGCCTGTTCCACTGCTTCGGCTGCGGTGAGGGCGGCGACGTCTACAAATTCCTGCAGAAGATCGAGCACATCGGCTTCGTCGAAGCCGTCGAACAGCTCGCCGACCGAGTCGGCTACCAGATCAACTACGAGGGCGGCGGCACCTCGGTGCAGCGCGACCGCGGCACCCGCGCCCGCCTGGTCGCCGCCAACGCCGCCGCGCACGAGTTCTACATGGCGCAGCTGGCCGAACCCGAGGCCGAAGCCGCCCGCAAGTACCTCACCGACCGCGATTTCGACGCCGCCGCCGCGCGCCTGTTCGGCTGCGGCTACGCCCCCGCCGGCTGGGACACCCTCACCAAACATCTGCTGCGCAAGGGCTTCGAATTCAAGGAACTCGAGGCCGCCGGGCTGTCCCGGCAGGGTAAGCGCGGCCCCATCGACCGCTTCCACCGCCGCCTGCTGTGGCCGATCCGCAATCTCGGCGGCGAGGTCATCGGGTTCGGCGCGCGCAAGCTCTTCGACGACGACACCATGCCCGGCAAATACGTCAACACGCCGGAAACGCTGCTGTACAAGAAGTCCCAGGTGTTGTTCGGCCTCGACCACGCCAAGCGCGAGATCGCCAAGAGCCGCCAGGCCGTCGTCGTCGAGGGCTACACCGATGTGATGGCGATGCACCTGGCCGGGGTGAAGACCGCCGTCGCCTCCTGCGGCACCGCCTTCGGCGACGAGCACATGGCCATCCTGCGCAGGCTGCTCATGGACGACAACTTCTGGCGCGGCGAGATCATCTACACCTTCGACGGCGACGCGGCCGGGCAGGCGGCGGCGATCAAGGCGTTCTCCGGCGACCAGAAGCTGGCCGGGCAGACCTACATCGCCATCGCCCCCGACGGTCAGGACCCCTGCGAACTGCGCCAGCGCAGCGGCGACGCCGCCGTGCGCGACCTCGTCGCGCGCCGGACCCCGTTGTACGAGTTCGTGATCCGCGGCCTGCTGGCCGAGCACGATCTCGACACGGTGGAGGGCCAGGTCGAGGCGCTGCGGCGGGCGGTGCCCGTGGTCGCCCAGATCAAGGACAACGCCACCCGCAAGGCCTACGCCACCCGGCTGGCCGGCTGGGTCGGCTGGGACGACATCCAGACCGTCGTGCGGCGCGTCGGTGAGGAGGCCAAGCGCGGCCGCACCGGCATCGCCCCGCGCCGCGCCCCCGCCGCCCCCGCCAAGGTCGCCGAACATCCGGCCGCGCGCCCCAACCCCAACGACCCCGTCCTGCTGCCGCAGCGCCAAAGCCTCTGCGCCGCACTGCAATACCCGGCGATCGCGGGCGCCGTCTTCGACGCGCTCGAACCGGAAGCCTTCACCCACCCCGCCTACGCCGCGATCCGCACCATGATCGCCGAGGCGGGCGGGGCCTCCTGCGGGCTCAGCGGCGCCGAATGGGTCAACGCCGTCGCCGACGCCACCGACGACCTCACCCTGCGCGCCCTGGTCTCCGAACTCGCCGGCGCGCAACTGCCGGTCAAGAGCGTCAACGACATTCCCCGCTTCATCACCGGCGTGCTCGCTCGCGCCCAGGAAGCCTACGTCGGCCGGCAGATCGCCACGCTGAAGTCCAAGCTGCAGCGCCTGTCCGCCAACGACCAGACCGACGAATACCTCGCGCTGTTCGGCGATCTCGTCGCGCTCGAGCAGTATCGCAAGAGCCTGGAAGCCCAGGCGATGGGCAACTCCGACGACTTCGCCGCGGGCTGAGGCGGCCCTCAGCTCACTTGCTCTTGTGCCGCAGCTGATCGTGCGGCACCAGCACCGTGGTCCGCTCGTCCAGCGGCACCATCGGCTCCAGCTGCGGGCGGGTGCTCAACTTGTCCGACAGCTTCTGCCGCCCCACCAGCACCAGCTTGCGCGTCACCGGGCTGCCCGTCACCGCGCGGGTGGCCGCACTGATCTGCTCGTAGCGCGCCCGCCCGGCCTTCGAGCCGAGCACATATCCGGCCGCGACGCCGATCAACAACCGCAGCATCTGGTAGAGCTCCTCCCAATCGCCTGTTCGCGGCTACCATCCTGCCCGAAACGCACACCCCCTGTCGATCCGGCCACCCCGGCACATCCGTGCCCTCCCGCCCCAGCCGCCCCAGCGATGACCGGCGGCATCATCGCAGGTAGAAGCGCGATTTGGGAACCGGACGGCCGATACGCTAAAGTTTCTCCTCGGCCCGCCCGGAACGGGAGAGCCACCGAGGATAGTCCCCTATAGCTCAATTGGCAGAGCAGCCGACTGTTAATCGGCAGGTTTCTGGTTCGAGTCCAGATGGGGGAGCTGTGACCAGGGCGAACGTACAAGTTCGACCCTGGTTTTTCCGTTTTGAGGGGCGAACGACACGTTTTCCCCCCGCGAGGCGTCCCAGGGCTGCGGCGACGCCGGGTGCTTCGGCCGGTCGGAAATTGTGGGGGTCCCAGATGCCGCCGTCGCGGTTGGGGAAGACGAGGTCCAGTTCCTTCTCGATGGTCCTCTGCTTTGACGCGGCGGAGGGTGTCGACCACGAACTGAGGTAGGACGACGGTCCGGTCGCCGGAGTCGGTCTTGGTCCATTCCTGGTGGATCAGGCCCCTTGCCTTTGATGCGGACGATCGTGCCGGAGAGAGTGATTCGCGGCGGGTGGGCGTGCAGATCGACATCACCAGCGCAGGGCGAGTGCGTTGCCGGGGCGCGGGCCGGTGTCGAGTTCGACGTCGGCCACGTCGAGGACCCGAGGGTTGCGTCTGGGGCCGTACATGTAGCCGGGCGCTCCATCGAGGGGCTTTCCGTCCACCCGATCCTGGAGTTGGGTCCGCAGCTCGGCGAGGTCTCCAGGTCGGCTGCGCGCGGTTTCTGGCGATTGCGGGGCAGGTCGGCGACTTCGCGGACGAGATTGCGGGCGATGGCGTCGCGGCGGACGGCCATGCTCATCATCTCCGAGAGGATGACCCGCTGTCGGCGCGCACTCTCGCGGTGTCCGTTGAGCACGATGCGCTCGAGGTGTGCGTCGATGCGGGAGGTCGTGGCTTCCCATACGCGCAGGCCGCCGAGCGCTGATTTGATCTTGACGGTGCCCTTGGTCGCCCAGCAGTCGGTGGAGACCTCGATCTCCATCCGGTACAGGTCGCGCGCCTGTTGGGGGATGCCTTCTTGCAGCACTTTCTCCGCGTCCGATTGTCCCATCGACGAGCCCGGCTCAGACTTTCGCGATGTGGCCCATCAATCCGCTGCCGGACCTCGATCACGTGAACTAGAGGTCAGATGCCGGAATGTTGATCCAATACTGCGATGATTCGCTCGAAATCGCGTACTGACTGCTGGCAAAACTCTGGATCCATCCTCGTCAGGAGGTCGGCGGCTTGTGCTTCGGTTGCCAGTCCGTGGTGCTCTTTCTCTGCCATCACTCGTGAAGGCACAAGCACCCAGTTTCGTCGACTGGTGTCGAACAGCCAGTCGATCTCTCGATTGTCGGCGACCGCGGCTTCGTGCAAGAGTTCGGCAAGGCGAGCCGGCTGAGGTTCGGAAAAGCGCCAGACAACAAGTGGTGGAGTGGGAGTACCGTCGTCGCCGGTGCCGCCCGCATGGCGGTACCACTCCAGGTCTCCGCACCGCTTCAATCGAGTGATGAAGTCCCCAGAATTCATTACCCTACCTTCTTGACTGTGGCGCCGGGGTTATCTCCCATAATAGTCTTCCGCCATTGCTCGATAGGGATGGGGTTTGGACTGTGTCTGGGATCATAAACGTATTTTCCGTCGGTATAGACCTCGTGGTAGAGGAATTGTTCACGTTGTCCATATTCTTCGACGGTTACCTCTTGCCCGGGAGCGGGATCTACTCTGAGTATCTCTCCTGCTCCAGCGGCAACCTTCTTCAAGTGTTCTGCGATCTCGGAACAGTCTTCGCCTGGATGGATGCCCTCTCGCAGCATTCTTGCCATCTCGTCGGTGACCGCGCTCGAAGGAGCGCCGGAGGAGTCACCTTCGCTGGCGGGGTTTCCGTCGTCATCGATGTACACCTTCATGGCGATGATGGCGCCGAGTTTGACGGCGATATCGGTGAGGCTGGGGACTTTGTCGAACGCCGTGACGACGACGGCGGCAGTGCCTGTTGCCGCGGCTGCGGCGCCGATGATCCTGACGAGTTTGCTGATGTCATAGGTGCTTTTGAGCACTCGGGCGGTGTTGCCGGCGATCGCCAGAACGCCGACGCCCGCGGCGACGTTGCTGAGAGCGGCAGTGATCCAGGAGGCCGCGACACCGATGACGACTGTGGCTCCAGCCGCTATTAGGGCGTTGGTGACCGCTTCTTTGAACTTGTCGCGGACATCGGCGGTGGCTTCGCTGTATTCGCCGACGGGCGCGGCGAGGTTGACGGATGCGGCGGCGAGTTGTGTGGCACCGCTGTTCAGTGTGGAGAGGTGCCCGAGGAGGGCTTCGAGGCCCTTCTTGTCCTGGATGTCGTCGAAGAGGCTGCTGATTGCCGTGATGCGGGCGGGGGCGCCGGTGATGGTGGGGTGTTCGGCGAAGGTCTTCCAAATGGACTCGGCTTTGGCGAGCTTGTCCTTGTTGCCATTGGGCAGCTTGCTGCCGAACTCGTCCTGGATCTTGCCGACCAGGGCGTCGTAGAAGCCTGGGATGCTGCCGTTGCCCTCGGTGACGCCGTCGCCGTTGCTTCCCACTGATGTCGGAATCGACACCTTGTATTCCAACATCGCCGTTGCGGCGGGGCGGTCAGGCACCGGATTGGACTTATTGGCCAGTGCCCAGTTGTATCCGGCGGCGTAGAGCATGTTGCCGAAGTTTGTGAGTGCGTCGGCCAGGTTCGTGCAGGTCTGCATCGTTTCCTGGGCGGCGCGGTCATAGGCTTTACCCCATTGCTCACAGCCCGGCGCGTCACCGGCCATGCCAGCGCACTCACCTTTGACGGCATCGTGGACCGGCTTGTCGGCGGTACGGAGGTCGGTCGCGAGGCTATGGCACTTCTTGGCGGCGTCGTAGTAGGTCTGCCAGTCGATGACCAGTACGCCCATGGTGGGCTACCCCCCGTTGAACATCTTGTAATTGGTGTCGACGGCACGGGTATAGCGCGTGTGTGCAGCCTTCGCTGCATCGCCCATATCCCTAACGCCTTCAACGAATTCGCGTGCCCCGGCGACCCATTGAGCGTGGGCCTCGGCATACGCCCGAGCGGCGACGCTTTCCCAGCCAGTGCCGGTCAAGGTTGCGACCCGGTCATCGATTTCATCGAGATGTTCGCCGATGAAGCCGGCGAGCCCCGACAGGCGGGCGACGATCTCTTCGAGGTGGTCGAGATCGACCGAAAATCGTGAGTTCATGGCAGATCCAAGCTCGATGTGTTGAAGGACGCGGCGTTGCTCTCATCACGTGCCCGATAGGTATCGGCGGTGACGCCGAGCTTCTCCGCCATACCCGTCAGGGCGTTCATGACCTGGGAGCCAGCGTCACGGACATCGGTCCAGCCCGCGGAGAACTCGTTGGCCGCATTCCCGGTCCAGCTGCCATCGGTGAGCGAGGCGACGTCCTTCGCGGCGGAGTCCAGCGCCGCGCGCAGCGCATCTGCCAACTCGTAGACGTACTTGCCGAGTTCCCACACCTCATCGGGTACCACGGAGAGATTCGGGCCAGAGGCTGGCGTCCCCCCATCACTCATGACGCGAATTCTAGCCGGGTCCTATCGGGGCGCGGGAGTGGACGGGTCACAAGTTCGTCGCGTCCGAGGTGGTCGACGCCGAGACGCGGATTCCTGGTCTGGGCCGCGGACCCTGCAACCGGTATTGATTGCCAATGGGTAGCCAAGGTAAGCAGTGAGGGCTTTCTCGCTTCCTGGGGCACTGAGCCCGAGATTCGGTACTGTCCGACTACAACAAGGCGCTACTCGCCTCGGCTCACCGAGCAGTGCTGAGGGCCGACGAACTCAGGTTCCTGAAGAACCTGAATCGGATCATCGGATGTGCTGACGTCACGTGGTCCGGGTGTTGAGGGCGGCGGTGATCAACGTCCGCGCGGCGTGGCCGATCGCGGCTTGCTGGGCTAGCGCTTCGAACGCTCGCTCGTGCACGACGATTTCCCGCGGCTGGGTGATGGTCTGCGCTGCCCCGATGCCCTCGACGAGGACTTGCCGCCGGTCGTAGATGACGAAGTTGGTTGCCGACACCCGGTAGGGAGCGGTACGGGGCACGATTCCGAGCACGACACGCGGCAACGTCATCGCTGTCATGAGTCGATCCAGTTGGCCGAGCATCACGTCGTTGTCGCCCACCGTCGTGTATAGGGCTTGTTCGCCAATGAGGTAGTGGACTTTGTGGTCGCCGCGGTAGAGGAACTGTTGCTGGCGTTCCATGCGGGCGGCTACCGCGGCGTCCACGTCGTTGGGGATCTGGTTGAATTCGATCACCTGGCGGAAGATCGCTGCCGCGTACTCGGGGGTGTGGAGCAGGCCAGGGATCAAGGCCGGGTCGTATCCGCGAATGAGCTTGGTGTCGGCCTCGACGGCAGACGCGTGGCGTTGCCGGCGGCGGATCCCGGTGCCCAGGATGCGGCGCCACTCCAGGTAGGCGGCATCGATGTTGCGGAGTGTGGCGATGAGGTCGGGAACGTGGGCGGTGGCATCGGTGTGCTGGCACCACGCGCGAATGTCGTCCTCGGTCGGGGTTTGTTTGCCGTGCTCGATCTTCGACACTTTCGACGGTTGCCAGCCCGCGCGCTCGGCGAGCTGGCTTCCGCTCAGGCCTGCGTCCTTGCGCAAGTCCCGCAGTTGTTGCCCGAAGGCGTGTCGTGTTTCGTTGACGTTGGTCACGGTGTGGTGTGGCTGCCGATGTAGCGGGCACGCGGGATCGCCCGCGGCCAAATCACTGCCCGGATCTCGATGCAGCGTCGGACCAGCACCGGGTCGGTAGTCACCGCGGCGCCTGCGGCCGCCCCCTCCGGTGTGAACAATGTGTAGGCAACCATCGTGTCATCGAACAGCCAGTAGTCGTCGGACGGTAGCCGGTCGGCGTCGACCTGGTGGCGTGGCAGGTACCGCACGTCTTCACCAGCGGCGATATTGACCTCCGAGACCGCGAGCCCCCACCGCGTGTAGTCGGTGTGCGGTACGGTAACCACACGCACACGCTGGAACGCGACGCCACGCGCAGCGCCGGCGCGGACGGTATCGGTCCAGCCGTTCATCCACGCGTAGTCGTCCGGTTCGCCGGCGAGGAACATCCGGAAAGGCTCCGATTCCTCTGGAGTGCTGTAGGTGTCGTGCACTTCGAGATGGAACGCCGACTGCTGGCAGGTGCGGAACAGGTTGGTGAATCCGCTACCTATGAGATGGCGCATCCGCGCGGATCTCCTTCCCCATCGGAACCTCGATGCAGGTCTCATGATCGGGGATGTCCATCTGCTGCAACACTTCCAGGTCGGTGACACCAGGGCCGGAGAGGGTGAACGTGCCGTGCCCGGTATCAGTCAGCAGCACACCCAAACAGGTGCCCGGTTCGAGGAATCCCAACAGCGGGTGCGGGATCTCGATCAACTCCGGATGGCCTTGCACCCGCCACCCCTGCACAACGTAGGTGCCGTACTCGGTGGCGTAGAGGGTGGGGGAGTGCTCGCCCTGTGTGTTCTTGCCGAGAAATCGCAGACGCTTCGAATAGCGCATGTTGTCGCTCCGTGCGGGAGAAGGGGGATGTGTCCTCGCATTCTCCCAGATCGACCCGCCGCAAGTAGCGAAAAGTCACGCACACCAGCCACTTATTCAAGCAATTCGAAGCAATTTCGTGGCGTTTGTTCGCAGTCCGCTTCTACCGTTCGACAAGGGAGGTCCGAGGTCTCGGCAACCGCCGCTCCGCGACCCTCGGGCATCCCTCCACTTCTTCACACCAGGGGTGACGCGATGACTTGGGACAGCGCGCTTTTCGACCGGATCGCATGCAACAACGGGCTATGGGCAGCGACGAGCGTCGCCAACGCCCACCACACGATGCAGGTCCATCGGGACTGCATGGTGGGCGAGTGCCGCGCCAAGACCGCGGCCTATCGCCTGCTCACGGAGGAAGGGTTGCTGGTGCCGGACTCGGGGCGGGCCAAGCAGTGAGCGACATCGAACCCGCCGGCTGGCGCCAACGCGCCGACGGCACATGGGAGACCGTCGACGAGGACGGATGGACCACCGACAGCGACCCCGACGACACTCTGCCGCACCGCATCCAGGAACGCAGGCGCAACAGGCTGCGTGTCGTAGGGCAACAGTCCATGCCCTGAACGCACGCAACGGCGCCCGACCCGAAAGCGGGTCGGGCGCCATTGCGTGTGCGTGGAGAAACCGACGCCCGCAGTCGTGCCCCCCTCGTTTCGTTCCGACAAACCGAACGCACGAGGGGAACCACGATGAGAATCACGGCTCTACGCGATGCTGCGGACCGGCCCGACGCGCCGATGCCCAAAAGACCCTCGCGGGCGACACCATACGTGCGATCCGAACGGC
This sequence comes from Nocardia sp. FDAARGOS_372, assembly GCF_002554515.1. Classification (NCBI taxonomy): domain Bacteria; kingdom Bacillati; phylum Actinomycetota; class Actinomycetes; order Mycobacteriales; family Nocardiaceae; genus Nocardia; species Nocardia sp. FDAARGOS_372. Next base: position 159,982 of record NZ_PDDW01000001.1, read on the forward strand.
CTTGCGCCGTCATACGAAATGCCGGACGGCGGCGGGTGGAGGGCTTTTATGTTGCCGCTCGCGGTTACTCGTCGGCCAGGTGCTGTCACCGAGGAATGCCCTGCCGTGCAGGGTCCGGCGAAACTCATTGCGCTGGAAACCGCAGGATTCGGTCGTCGCCGGAGCGGACGTCTCCGCGGCCGTCGGTGTTGGAGGTGGTGAGCCACAGTGCGCCGTCGGGGGCGAGGGTGACGGTGCGGAGGCGGCCGTAGGTGCCGTCGAGGACGGCTCGGTCGTCGGTGAGGGTGGCGCCGGTGAGGGTGGCGGTCCAGAGGCGTTCGCCGCGGAGGGCGGCGGCGTAGAGCGTCTGGTCGGCGATGGCGATGCCGGAGGGGGAGGCTTCGTCGGTGGTCCAGGTGAGCAGGGGGTCGGTGTAGCCGTCGGCGGAGCCGCCTGCGCCTTCGACTTCGGGCCAGCCGTAGTCGGCGCCGGGGGTGATGAGGTTGATCTCGTCGTAGCGGTTCTGGCCGAATTCGGCGGCGAAGAGGCGGCCGGTGCTGTCCCAGGCGAGGCCTTGGACGTTGCGGTGGCCGCGGGAGTAGACGGGGGAGCCCGGGGTGGGGTTGCCGGGGGCGGGGGCGCCGTCGGGGGTCAGGCGCAGGATTTTGCCGTTGGGGGAGGCGGGGTCTTGGGCGAGGTCGGGTTCGCCCGCGTCGCCGGTGCCCACGTAGAGCAGGCCGTCGGGGCCGAAGGCGAGGCGGCCGCCGTTGTGGAAGGAGGCGTTGGCGATGCCGGTGAAGATCGGGTCGGCGGGGCCGTCGAGGCGGAAGCGGACGATGCGGTTGTCGTCGGCGGTGGTGAGGTAGGCGTAGACGTAGCCGTCGTCGGGGTAGCGGGGGGAGACGGCGAGGCCGAGCAGGCCGCCTTCGCCGCGGGCCGCGACGCCGGGGACGCGGTACACCTCCTCGGGCGTCCGGCCGGGTTCGATGCGCAGGATGCGGCCGGTGTCGCGTTCGGCGACCAGTGCGGCGCCGTCGGGGAGGAAGGCCAGGCCCCAGGGCACGTCGATATCCCGGGCGATCTCCGCCGCGGGGCCGAAGCCGGGGATCTCGGCGGGCGCGGGCGGTGCCGTGCGGGTCGCGTCGGGGATGGCCGGGTCGTCGGCGCACGCGGCGAGCATCAGCACGGCGGCGAGCATGGCCGCACCGCGGGCGAGTGGTGGTGTTCCGGTGCCGCGCGGGGAACGCTGCTCGGCGGGGGCACCTTGCGTGCGGCAGGGACGGAACTGCTTGCGCGCGAAGGGGATTCGAACGGGTCGCGTTCGAAACGACAGGCTCGGCATGGCGGCTCCCTCGGTGCTCGCGACGTCGGGCGACTGTGCCCGAGCGGCTGCCGGGTTCACCGACCGAGCCTACCCCCGAACCATGACCAGGGCTTTTCCCCGAGCGTGGCCCGGTCGCCGCCGTCCGGCGAACGACGAACGGGGCGCCCGGAGACGCCCCGTTCACCGCCGTCAGCAGCTACTGGTCACCGGATCGCCCCGGAACCGCGCCTCCACGTAGTTCCAGGCGTCGACGAACCCCGCGACCGCCGCCGTCATGTGCTCGGCGATGTCGTAAGGCACCATCGTCACCGGTGCGCCCGCCTTGCAGTAGCGGTCGGCGGTTTCGGCGACGGGGTCGAAGGCGGTGAGGGTGTCGTAGCGGCCCTGCCAGATGTAGGTGGGGGCGGTGGGGACGCCGGGGAAGTAGCGCAAGCTGTTCTCGCGCAGCACTTCCCGCGCTGCGGGGCTGTCCATGAGGCTCTTGGACGCGGCCATCTGCTCGGCGCTGCGGAAGGCGCCGTGGAAGAGCAGGAAGCGGCGGCAGGCGTCGTGGGTGAATTCCCGGAACCAGAGGCCGTTCTCGTTGAGCTGGTCGGAGATCGGCAGGCGGTCGGGGTATTCGCGCTCGAGACCCATCGCGGCGGCGAAGGCGAGGCCGAAGCCGGGATGCGGGTCGAAGCCGAGGCTCAGCGCCATCTGCTCGAGGTCGGCGGGGATGCCGCCGGCCACGGCGGCGGCCAGCTTCAGGTCGGGCGCGTAGGTGGGTTGCAGCGCGGCGGCCCACGCGGTGGCCATGCCGCCGCCGGAGTAGCCGGCGATGGCGACCGGCGAGTCGGCGAGGCCGAGCTCGGCGACCTTCTGCACGGCCTTCACGCTGTCGAGGGTCACCATGCCGCTGAGCTTGGCGGCGCCGTAGGCGACGCTGGGGCCGAGGTAGTCGGGCAGCGAGATGGCCCAGCCGCGCCCGATGGGCAGCATGGCGCCGACGGCGTCCTGCAGTTCGCCGTTGAACAGCGAGCGCGACGGATTGCACCGGGAGCCCAGCGAATTGATCAGTGCCTGGTAGGAGACCAGCGGCGGGTTGTGCACGCCCGCGGGCAGCAGCACGGTGGTGATGCCCATGATCGCGTTGCCGCCGGAGTTGGTCGACCGGAAGGCCACCTGCCAGCCCTCGGTGCCGACGTAGGGGCCGGTGTCGATCTTGCGGGTGCGGACCACGTCACCGGGCTGGAAGGAGCCGATGTCGGCCGGTGCGGTGTAGAACGGGTCCGGATCGGGTTCGGGGTAGCGCGGTTCGGCCTGGGCGGGCGCGCCCACGACGCCGAGCGACAGGATGCTCAGCAGGACGATCAGGATGCGGGTCGAGAGTCTGGACACGGTCTTCTTTCACACATCAGGCAGCACCGAGGGTGGACCGGCAGAACACGATCTGCCCTCGGAGGACGAGCTGGCGAAACGGGCAACAGTGCGGTGGGATCCGCCCCGGGACTGCGCACCTCCTTCGCCGCGGTGGCTGCCCGGGGCCGTAGGCGACGGCACTGTCCGCGGCGAACATAGCGCAACCACGATCGGACCGGGGAGTCGCGACTGGTCGGTTGCCCATCTTCATAGCCGTTCCGAAGCCCGCGCTGTGCGCGTTCACAAGCCTGTGACCAGTACGTTTGTGCTGATTGTTTGCTCGCGAGATCGGAATTCGAGGGCAACATAGGATCGTTACCCGGCCACCGGTACCCACTGTGAGCTGCGCCGCAGCGCCCCGGTGGTGGCTACCGGCGGGGGAGAACGGCGGTTCAGCGACCGATCGGCGCGGTCGAACCCCGAGCGTAAAGAACGCGTCAGGACTCGGGCCGCCCGCGTCAATTCCGCGTATGGATCGGCCGGAAACGGCGCGCGGCGGCGGATCGTGGGTGCGCGGACGCCGACCGGCGTCCTGGCTTTCGATCGCAAGGACATGAGATGGCTGACGCCGCCTATGTGGTGTTGATCTTCGCGGGATTCCTCGGCTGCGCGCTGGTGCTGCGCGCCCTGCACGGCAAGGGGGAGCGGCGATGACGTGGGCCGGGGTCACCAGCGCGGGGCTGGTGCTGATCGCGGCGGCCCTGGTGGTGTATCTGCTGGTGGCGCTGCTCGATCCGGAGAGGTTCTGAGGTCGCGATGTCCCCCGCTCTCGCTGCGGGCCTGCAGATCGCCTCCGTGGTGGCAGTGCTCGCCCTCGTCTACGTCCCCCTGGGCGACTACATGGCCCGGGTGTACACGTCCTCGTCCGACCTGCGGGCCGAGTCGTGGCTGTACCGGCTGGCCCGTGTCGACCCCCGCGCCGAGCAGACCTGGTACGGCTACGCGGGCAGTGTGCTCGGGTTCTCGCTGGCCGGTGTGCTGGTGCTGTATGTGCTGCAGCGGATCCAAGGGGTGCTGCCGCTGTCGCATGGGCTCGCCGGGGTGAGCCCCGCGGTGGCCTTCAACACCGCGGTCTCCTTCGTCACCAACACCAACTGGCAGTCCTACGTCCCCGAGACCACGATGAGCCCGCTCACCCAGTCGGCCGGGCTGGCCGTGCAGAACTTCGTCTCGGCGGCGGTCGGGATGGCGGTCGCGGTGGCGCTGATCCGTGGTCTGGTGCGCGTCGGGCGCGGCGGGGAGGTCGGCAACTTCTGGGTCGACCTGACCCGTGGCACGCTGCGCATCCTGCTGCCGCTGGCCTTCGTGATCGCGCTGATCCTGTTGAGCCAGGGCGTGATCCAGTCCTACCGCAGCGGCTTCACCGGTGTCGGTCTGGACGGGCGGCCGGTCACCACGGCGCTGGCGCCGGTCGCCTCGCAGGAAGCGATCAAGGAACTCGGAACCAACGGCGGCGGCGTGCTGGCGGCCAACTCGGCGCACCCGTTCGAGAATCCCACGCCGCTGAGCAATGTCGTGCAGATCCTCGCGATCCTGCTCATTCCCGTCGCGCTCACCCGCACCTTCGGCACCATGATCGGCAACCGTCGACAGGGCTTGACGGTGCTGGCGGTGATGGCCGGGATCTACGCCGTGATCCTGGGGGTGACCACCGCGGCGGAATCCGGGGCGCGCGGTGCGGCGGCGACGGCCGCGGGCGCGATGCTCGAGGGCAAGGAGGTCCGGTTCGGCATCCCCGGTTCGGTGTTGTTCGCGGTGTCCACCACCGGCACCAGCACCGGCGCGGTGAATTCCGCGCACGACAGCATGTCCCCGCTCGGCGGCGGGGCCGTGCTGGTGAACATGCTGCTCGGCGAGATCGCGCCGGGCGGGGTGGGCAGTGGGCTCTACGGCATCCTCGTGCTGGCGGTGATCGCCGTGTTCGTCGGTGGCCTGCTCGTGGGACGCACGCCGGAGTTCCTGGGCAAGAAATTGCGCCGTCGCGAGATCACCCTGGCCGCCCTGGCGGTGCTGGTGATGCCGGCGCTGGTACTGATCGGCACGGCGATCACGGTGATCCTGCCCGATACCGCCGCCGCACTGGGCAATTCCGGCGACCCGGGCACCCCGGGCGCCGTGCACGGATTCAGCGAGGTGCTCTACGCCTACGCCTCGGCATCGAACAACAACGGCAGCGCGTTCGGCGGGTTGACCGTCACCAGCGACTGGTTCCAGTCCTCGCTGGGACTGTGCATGCTGTTCGGCCGGTTCCTGCCGATCCTGTTCGTGCTGGCCTTGGCCGGTTCGCTGGCCGCCCAGCCGCGCACGCCCGCGACCGCGGGCACCCTGCCCACCGCCGGTGCCGGTTTCGCGGGGCTGCTCACCGGGACCGTCGTGCTCGTCGCGGCCCTGACCTTCTTCCCCGTCCTGGCTCTGGGACCGATCGCGGAGGCACTGCAATGACCACTGTCCTGGACCGCCCGCAGCGCGCGGCTCACCCGGCGTTCGCGCCGCGGCAGCTCGCCGGCGCGTTGCCGGGCGCGCTGACCAAACTCGACCCACGGCGCATGGCGCGCAATCCGGTGATGTTCGTGGTGTTCGTCGGATCGGTGATCACCACGCTCGCCGCCGTCGCCGAACCCAGCGTGTTCGGCTGGTCGATCGCGGCGTGGCTGTGGTTCACCGTGCTGTTCGCCAACCTGGCCGAAGCGGTGGCCGAGGGCCGCGGCAAAGCCCAGGCCGAGACGCTGCGCCGGACCAAGCGGGAGATGACCGCCCGCCGCCTGGGCGGCGACGGCGAGGAGCGGGTGCCCGCCACCGACCTGCGTGTGGGAGACCGGGTGGTCGTCGAAGCGGGCGAGCTGATCCCCGGTGACGGCGACGTGATCGACGGTATCGCCGCGGTGGACGAATCCGCGATCACCGGCGAATCCGCCCCGGTGATCCGGGAATCCGGCGGCGACCGTTGCGCCGTCACCGGCGGGACCACCGTGCTGTCGGACCGGATCGTCGTGCGGATCACCGCGGCGCCGGGACAGACCTTCGTCGACCGGATGATCGCCCTCGTCGAGGGCGCCGCTCGGCAGAAGACCCCCAACGAGATCGCGCTGAACATCCTGCTGGCCGCGCTGACCGTCGTGTTCCTGCTCGCCGTCGTCGCGCTCGGCCCGATGAGCGCCTACGCGGGCGCCGAGCGGAGCCCGGTCGAGCTGATCGCGCTGCTGGTCTGCCTGATCCCGACCACCATCGGGGCGCTGCTCTCGGCGATCGGCATCGCCGGGATGGACCGGCTGGTGCGGCGCAACGTGCTGGCCACGTCGGGCCGCGCGGTCGAGGCGGCAGGCGATATCGACACCCTGCTGCTGGACAAGACCGGCACCATCACCTTCGGCAACCGCCGCGCCACCGCGCTGCACCCGGCGCCGGGCGTCACGGCGAGCGAGCTGGCCGCCGCGGCGCGGCTGTCGAGCCTGGCCGACGGCACGCCCGAAGGCCGCAGCATCGTCGACCTGTGCGCCGCGGACCACGGCCTGCCGACACTGCCGAGCGCCGACGAGGGCCGCGCCGAATTCGTCGCCTTCAGCGCCCACACGCGGATGAGCGGACTCGATCTCGACAGCGCGCGGATCCGCAAGGGCGCCGCCGACGCGGTGACGGCGTGGGTGCGCGAACAGGGCGGGCAGCTCGCCGACGCGGTGACCGAGACCGTCGACCGGATCGCCCGCGGCGGCGGCACCCCGCTGGTCGTCGCGCGCGCCGACGGCGTGGACGCGGCCGTGCTCGGCGTCGTCGAACTGTCCGACGTGGTGAAACCCGGTATGGCCGAACGATTCGCCCGGCTGCGCACGATGGGCATCCGCACCGTGATGGTCACCGGCGACAACCCGCTCACGGCGCGGGCCATCGCCGCCGCGGCCGGGGTCGACGACTTCCTCGCCGAGGCCACCCCGGAGGACAAGCTGGCGTTGATCCGCACCGAGCAGGCCGCGGGCAGGCTGGTCGCGATGACCGGCGACGGCACCAACGACGCGCCCGCACTGGCCCGCGCCGACGTGGGCGTGGCCATGAACTCCGGCACCTCCGCGGCCAAGGAGGCGGGCAACATGGTCGATCTCGACTCCGATCCCACCAAGCTGATCGAGGTCGTCGAGATCGGCAAGCAGCTGCTCATCACCCGCGGTGCGCTCACCACGTTCTCGCTGGCCAACGACCTGGCCAAGTACTTCGCGATCCTGCCCGCGCTGTTCAGCGGCGTCTACCCGCAGCTGGCGGCGCTGAACATCCTGGGGCTGGCCACGGCGCAGTCGGCGATCCTGTCCTCGGTGATCTTCAACGCGCTGGTGATCGTGGCGCTGATCCCCTTGGCGCTCAAAGGGGTTCGGTATCGGCCGGCAAGCGCTTCGGCTCTGCTCGGCCGCAATCTGCTCATCTACGGCGTCGGCGGGGTGATCACCCCGTTCCTCGGGATCCCCCTGATCGATCTCGTCGTCCGCCACATACCGGGAATCGGGTGAACACCATGCGTTTCGGCACTCTGCTGACGAATCTGGCCAGACAGACCCGCGCGGGCGCGATCGTGCTGCTGCTGCTCACCGCCGTGGTCGGCGCGGCCTATCCGGCAGCGGTGTGGGCGGTGAGCCGGATCGATCGCGCCGCCGCCGAGGGCGCGCCGCTCACCGACGTGCACGGTTGCGTGGTGGGCAGCAGACTGCTCGCCGTCGACCCGGTCGTGCCAGCGGGACAGCCGGACCCGTACTTCCATCCGCGGCTGCGCGGTTCCGGTGACGACGCCTTCGCCCCCGGCGATCCGGCCGCCGCCCTGCCCACCAACCAGGGTCCGAGCAGCGAGCTGCTGGCCGGGTGGATCGGGCAGCGGCGCGCGGCGATCGCGGCACGGGAAGGCGTCGCGCCCGAGCGGGTGCCGGTCGACGCGGTCACCGGCTCCGGCTCCGGCGTCGACCCGCACATCTCCCCGGCCTACGCCGAACTGCAGGTGCCCCGGGTGGCTCGGGTGACCGGACTGGGGGAGCAACGGGTGCGTGCGCTGGTCGCCGAGCACACCGCCGGTCGGCAGGCGGGCTTCCTCGGCGCCGAGCGGGTCGAGGTGCCCGCGCTGAACGTGGCGCTGGGGCTGACGGCGCCGGGCTGCGGAGTCGGCGGATGATGTCCTGGTGAGCACCTCGGACGCGCCCGCCCCGCGCCGCGGTCGGCTGCGGATCTACCTCGGCGCCGCGCCCGGAGCGGGCAAGACCTACGCGATGCTGGGCGAGGCCCACCGGCGCATCGCGCGCGGTGGCGACGTCGTGGTCGCGATCGTGAACACCCACGGCAGGCCGCGCACCGAAGAACAGCTCGCCGGATTGGAGGTGGTGCCGCCGCGGCGGATCACCTACCGGGGTGTCGAGTTCGAGGAACTCGACCTCGACGCGGTGCTCGCGCGCCGTCCCGCGGTCGCCCTCGTCGACGAACTCGCCCACACCAACGTCCCCGGCAGCCGCCACGCCAAGCGGTGGCAGGACGTGGCGGAACTGCTGGCCGCCGGGATCGATGTGCTGTCCACGGTCAACATCCAGCACCTCGAGTCGCTCGCCGACGTGGTCGAACAGATCACCGGCGTCGCGCAGCGCGAGCGGATCCCGGACGCGGTGGTGCGGCGCGCCGAGCAGATCGAGCTGGTCGACATCACCCCGCAGGCGCTGCGCAGGCGGCTGGCCCACGGCAACGTCTACGCGCCGGAGAAGGTGGACGCCGCGCTGCGCAACTACTTCCGGGAGGGCAATCTCACCGCGCTGCGCGAGATCGCCCTGCTGTGGCTGGCCGACCAGGTGGATCTGGCGCTGGCCAAGTACCGGGGCGAGCACGCCATCACCGACACCTGGGAGGCGCGCGAGCGGGTGGTGGTGGCGGTGACCGGCGGGCCGGAATCGGAGACGCTGGTGCGCCGGGCCAGCCGGATCGCCGCCAAGGCCGGGGCCGACCTGCTGGTCGTGCACGTCGTGCGGGGGGACGGGCTCACCACGCCGGAGATGGGTGCGGTGCGGGAGCTGGCCGCGGGGCTGGGCGCCGACGTGCACAGCGTGGTCGGCGACGACGTGCCCGCCACGCTGCTCGATTTCGCCCGCCAGGTGAACGCGACCCAGCTGGTCGTCGGCACCTCGCGGCGCTCGCGCTGGGCGCGGATCCTCGACGAGGGCATCGGCGCCGCGGTGGTGCGCGACTCGGGCAAGATCGACGTCCACATGGTCACCCACGAGCACCGCGTGCGCGGGCCCCGACCGGCGCTGCTCGGCCGCCACGACCGGCGGCTGGCCGCCTGGCTGGCCGCCTTCCTGATCCCGGTCGCGGCGACCGCGGTGATGGCCGCCATCGTGCGGCTGACCGGGACCGCCGGGCTGAACGCGCTGTTCTTCGTCGCGGTGCTCGCGGTGGCGCTGTTCGGTGGTGTCGGCCCGGCGATCGTCGCGGCGCTGCTGTCGGGTCTGTTGCTGAACTATTTCTTCACCGAGCCGCTCTACAGCCTCACGATCGCCGAGCCCGCCAATTTCGTCACCACGGTGGTGCTGCTGGTGGTGGCCGTGGCGGTGGCCGCGCTGGTCGACACCGCGGCGGCGCGGGCCAGGGAGGCGGGGTCGGCGGCGCGGGAGGCCGAACTGCTGGCGCTGTTCGCGGGCGCGGTGCTGCGCGGGGCCGACGTGCCCGCGTTGCTGGAGAAGGTCCGCGAGACCTACGCCCAGCGGGGTGTCAGCCTGGTGCGCCTGGCCGGTGACCGGGTCGAGGTGCTCGGCACCGCGGGCGCCGAGCCGCCGAGCACCCCGGCGGCCGCCGACACCCGCGGTGACGTCGAGGACAGCCCCTACGCGCTGCTGCTGGCCGGGCCGCGGCTGCGCCCCCGGGACCGGCGCGTCCTCACCGCGGTCGCGGGACAGGCCGCCGGCCTGGTGCGGCAGCGGGAACTCGCCGCCGAGGCCGCCCGCGCCGCCATGCTCGCCGAGACCGACCGACTGCGCCGGCTGCTGCTCTCGGCCGTCAGCCACGATCTGCGCACTCCGCTGGCCGCCGTCAAGGCCGCGGCGGCCGGACTGCGCAGCACCGATGTCGAATTCTCCCCGGAGGACACCGCCGAATTGCTCGCCACCATCGAGGAATCCACCGATCAGCTCACCCGCCTGGTGACCAACCTGCTCGACTCGTCCCGGCTGGCCGCCGGTGTCGTCACCCCCGAACCGCGCCCGGTCTACGTCGACGAGGTGGTGCACTCGGCGCTGCTGTCCCTGGGGGTGGACGCGGGGGAGCGGCTCACCCTCGAACTCGGCGACACCCTCGTGCGCGCCGACGCCACCCTGCTGGAGCGGGTGCTGGCCAACCTGCTCGACAACGCCCTGCGCTACGCGCCCGACGGCCCGATCCGGGTGTGCGCCACCAACTCCGGCGAGCGCACCACCGTCACGGTCGCCGACCACGGACCCGGGCTGGCCTCCGGCGTCACCGCCTTCCCCCGCACCGGTGACCAGCGCACCGGCGGCGCCGGTCTCGGACTGGTGGTGGCGCGCGGCTTCGTCGAGGCCATGGGCGGCACCCTCACCGCCGCCGAGACGCCCGGTGGCGGCACGACCATGATCATCGACCTGCCCGCCGTGTCGGCCGAGGCACCGGCATGACCCGCATTCTCGTCGTCGACGACGAACCCCAGATCCTGCGCGCACTGCGCATCAACCTCACCGCCCGCGGCTACGAGGTGGTCACCGCCGCCGACGGCCGCTCCGCGCTGCGCGCCGCCGCGCAGCAGCGCCCGGACGTGATCGTGCTCGATCTCGGGCTGCCCGACCTGGACGGCATCGAGGTGCTTGCCGGTCTGCACGGCTGGTGCTCGGCGCCGGTGATCGTGCTCTCGGCGCGCTCCGACGCGGCCGACAAGGTCGCCGCGCTGGACACCGGCGCCGACGACTACGTGACCAAACCGTTCGGCATGGAGGAGTTCCTGGCCCGGATCCGCGCCGCCGTCCGCCGCGCCGCCGCCACCCCCGACCTGCCCGAACCCACCGTGGTGACCGACGCCTTCGTCGTCGACCTCGCGGCGAAGAAGGTGACCCGCGACGGCGCCGACGTGCATCTCACCCCGACCGAATGGAGCATGCTCGAGATGCTGGTGCGCCACCGCGGCAAACTCGTCGGCCAGCGCGAACTGCTCACCGAGATCTGGGGCCCCTCCTACGTCGGCCAGACCCACTACCTGCGCGTCTACCTCACCCAGTTGCGCCACAAGCTCGAACCCGACCCCTCCCGGCCGCGCTACCTGATCACCGAACCGGGCCGCGGCTACCGCTTCGAGCCATGAGCCACGGCTGTGACCCCGGTCGCAGCCGCCCCTCGCGTACGCTGCGAGCGCTTGCAGTTCGGTGAATCGGGAAAGAGCGTATGTCGAAGTTCGAGAATGTCAGCGTCGCGAAGAAGGCCAACGTCTACTTCGACGGCGCATGTGTCAGCCACAGCATCGAATTCCCCGACGGCACCGCCAAGTCGGTCGGGGTGATCCTGCCCGCGACGCTGACCTTCGGCACCGCCGCGCCCGAGGTCATGGAGCTGGTCGAGGGCCACTGCCGCGTCACCCTGCCCGGTGCCGACGCGCCGGTCACGTTCCGGGGCGGGGAGTCCTTCGAGGTGCCCGCCGACAGCGAGTTCACCATCGAGGTGCTCGAGACCGTGCACTACGTCTGCCACTACGGCTGACCACGCGCGCTACCCTGGGGGACACGTATAGAACGTGTTCCAGTTTCCGGGGTGGTGCGAGGAGGGCGACGATGGCCGGACCCGACGTGCGGGCGACCCGGATCCACCGGCTGGTGCGGCGCGCGGGCGTCCCCGACATCGCGGGCGTCCCGGGTGGGCGCGAGATCGAGCTGCCCGGTCGCGGCAGCACCTACGTCGTCGACATCCCCGGCCCGGCGGGCGCGCCCGCGCTGATCCTGTTGCACGGCACCGCCAGCACCGCCCTGCTCAACTGGTTTCCCGCGCTGGAAGGGCTCTCCGAGCGGTTCCGGGTCATCCTGTTCGACCAGCGCTGGCACGGCCGCGGTATCCGCTCGCGCACCTTCCGTCTCGACGACTGCGCCGACGACGTGGTCGCCGTCGCCGACGCGCTCGACGTGCCGCGTGCCGTCTGCGTCGGCTACTCCCTCGGCGGCGCCGTCGCGTTGACCACCGCCCACCGTCACCCCGACCGGGTGGCCGGGCTCGTGCTGTGCGCGACGCCGTACCGGTTCCGGGAGAAGTGGCGCGAGAAGGCCTTTCATCAGGCGTTCGGCGCCCTCGCCGACGTGATCGCCCCGCTGTCGCTGCGCCGCGCGGAGAAGCTGCTGCACGCGCTGCCGGAGGTGCCCGAGCAGCAATGGGCGCCGGGCGAGTTCGAGCGCTGGGCGCTGGCGGAGTTCCGCAGCACCAGCGGCTGGGCCTTGACCCAGGTGATCGCCGAGGTCGGCCGGTTCGACGCCACGCCGTGGCTGCACACCCTCGACCTGCCGACCGCCGTCGTCATCACCACCCGCGACCGCGCCATCCCGGTGTACCGGCAGCTGGAGATGGCGACCATGATCCCCGGCGCCACCATCCATCTGGCCCGCACCGGACACACCGGTTGCGTGTTCGGCGCGGACCGCTTCGTCCCCGCGGTACTGGCCGCCTGCGACTCGGTCGCCGACCGGCTCTAGCCGCGCTGCCGCGCCGCCTGCCGCAGCTCCTCGAGGGCGTCGGGGATCTCGTTCGCCAGCTCGTGCACATCGGGCACCAGCTCCTTGCAGGCGATGAGCCCGAAATCGAGGTGGCCGTTGTTCGACAGCGCGGTGATGGTGAGCCCGGCGCCGTGGAAGACCGGCCCGAACGGATAGATGCCGAGCACCTTCACGCCGAGGAAATACAGCGGCATCGGCGGGCCCGGCACGTTCGAGACCACAAGGTTGTGCACCACCGGGTGCCGCTCGGCCAGCTTGAACGACGAATACAGCCGCATCGCCAGCCGGAAGGTGTTCGGCGGCGCGTACTGCGTCCAGTCCTGCAGGAAGTCCGAGCCGATCAACTCGTGTTCGTCCTTGGCGCCCTTGTTCGCCTCGGCGACCTTCGACAGCCGCTCCACCGGATCGGCGATGTCGGTGCCCAGCTCGCAGAACAGCGAGGAAACCTTGTTGATGCCCTCGGTGTGCCGGGAGGACTCGTGCACCGACACCGGCACCGAGGCGATCAGCGAGCGGTCCGGCAGCTCGCCCCGGCGCTCCAGGTAGCGGCGCAGCGCGCCGCCGACGGCGGCCAGCACCACGTCGTTGACCTTCACCGCGAAGGCCTCCTTGATCTCCTTCACCGTGTCCAGGTCGGTCGCGGTGAAGGCGACCGTGCGGTGCGGGGTGATCGCCTTGTTGAACGGCGTGCGCGGGGCGGTGAGCGGAATCGCCATGCCGGGCATGTCGGTGGCGCGCCGCCGCATGACGAAGCCCGCCAGCATGCCGACCGTCTTGGGCAGCATGCCGACCACGCCCGCACGGGCCGGCAAGCGCACGGCCGCGTCGGCCAGCAGCCGCCAGTCGCTGGGCTGCGGCTCCGGGCGCGGCGGCCGGTGCGCGTCGGGTGGCTCCGGCGCCTCGGTCCTGGTCGCGCCCGGCTCGATATCGCACAGGTGCATCATCATGTTCGCCCCGGTGATGCCGTCGACGGCCGCGTGGTGGTACTTGGAGATCACCGCGACCTTGTCCCCGTCGACCCCCTCGACCACGCTCATCTGCCACAGCGGCCTGCTGCGGTCCATCGGGGTGCTGGCGATGTCGCCGACCAGCTCGGCCAGCTCCTTGCGGCCGCCCGGGCGCGGCAACCCGTAGCGGCGGATGTGGTAGTCCAGATCGAAGTCGGCGTCCTCGACCCACAGCGGATGGTCGAGGTTCAACGGCACCTGACGTAGTCGCCTGCGCATCTGCGGAACGTAGGCGAGCCTGCGCCCCAGCTCGGCTTTGAAGGCGTCGAAGGAGTAGTCCGCGCCCTCGGCCGTCGGATCCAGGATCAGCAGCGCGCACACGTGCAGATGCTGGGTCCCGGTCTCCAGGTACAGGAAGCTGGCATCCAGTCCGGTGAGTCGTTCCATAGCAGAAGTCTACTAGAACACGTTCTAGTTTTGTGGCGTCCTCGGCCGGTCAGCTGTGGTCGGGCGCCGCCCGCCGCAACTCCGCTTCGATCGCCGCCACCCGCTCGGCCGCGATGCCCCACGGATGCGCCACCCCCACCCGGCGGTCGAGATCCCACAACACGCACGTCTCGCCCGGCTGCGCGACCAATGACCAGGCCACCACGGTGCGGCCGAGCTGTTCGGTCATCGTGCCGTGCTTCGCCGCCGTCGGTGACCCGGACCCGTCCGGGTAATGGTGCAGGAAGCGGCCGTAGGCGGCGTCGCAGAAGGCGGCGTAGCGTTCCGTGCACAGGATCAGCCCGTGCCAGGCCTCGTCCACCGCGTGCGACGGCATCCCGATCACCTGGCCGTCGCGCATGGCCGCGCCGCAGCAGCGCAGCCACTGCCGCAACCCCGTCTCCACCAGCTCGCGGGGCTGCCAAGGGCAGGTCTTGAACACCGCCTCGGGCAGTTCCAGCGCGGCCACCGCCTGCTCGACGTCGCGCAGGTCGACCGGCCCGGCGCCCCGGTTCCGGAAGGGAAAAATCCGCACGATTCACTGTACGGCGCAACGCTGCGGACAGGGGCGTTCCGCCGCTACCATGCACGAGTGACGCTCGCGGTAGTCCTGTTGGTCATCATCATGATCCTGCTGATCGGGGGCGGCGTCGCGGTCTTCGTCATCGGGATGATCAGATCCGTCGGTGCCCAGGTGCCACCGCCGCCGTACGGCGCGGGCAGGCACGGGTACGACACCTCGCTGTGGTCGGCCGCCGACGCCGGTGGTGCAGGCCGGCACGACCCCGGCGGCTTCGGGTGCTCCAGCGGTGACGGATTCTCCGGTGGTGACGGATGCTCGGCGGGGGAGGGTTCGTCCGGCGGAAGCAGCTGTTCGGGTGGTAGCAGCTGCGGTGGGGGCAGCAGTTGTGGCGGCGGAAGCAGCAGCAGTTGTGGCGGTGGGAGCAGCTGCGGCGGCGGTGGCGGCTGACGGCGCGGTCCCTCCCGGCGGGCGATCCAGAGCCGCCGGCTATCGGACGACCGCGATTAGCGCGCAACGCAATTGGGTATGTCCAACGGTCGGCGAGCATAAACTGTGACATAGCACGCACCCTCCGTCGTGGCAGTGTGAGCGACGTTAAGGTGCCTGCGTGCAAACTCTGATCGTGGTCGGCGTGGTCATCGCCGTCCTCTTCCTCGTCTTCGCCGTGGTCCAATTCGCCAGCCGCCCCCCGCGCGACCGAAGTCGTTACGACACAGCAGATTCGCGTGCCGGCGCCGGATGGGCGGCCGACACCGACGACTGAACCGCGGTCACCGCGTCGGAGTGAGCACCACCACGGCGATGGGCCGTTTCGTCATCCGCTGATATTCGCTGTACCGGCCCCGATTCACCCCGTCGACCAGCGCCCACCGGCGTGCGTACTCCGGATCGTCCGGATACGTCGCCCGCGCAACGACTTCCAGCTTCCTCCGCCCCACCTGGATCGCGCACTCCGGCGAGGCCTTCACATTCGCCAGCCACCCCGGCGGTCGCGGCGACCCACCGTTGGACGCCGTCACCAGATAACTCTCCCCGTCCCGCGCGTACGTCAGCGCCGACGTACGCGGCTCCCCCGTCTTCCGCCCGACCGTATACAACAACAGGGTCGGATTCCCCAGCAACAGCCGATGCCCCACCCAGCCGTTGCTGTGCTCGTAGATCCACTGATGGGCCTTCAACGCGCGGACGAACAGATTCGCCATCTCCACACCTCACTCGTGTGCTCATGTGCCGTCGATGTCCTTCGAGCCCCACCCACCCTACGACCCCACCCGCTGACTGGTGCCCGCCCCGCCGCACCCGGTACCATCCACCACGCCGCGGCCCATCCGCGGAGCGGGGCGGTAGCTCAGTCGGTTAGAGCCGTGGACTCATAATCCATTGGTCGCGGGTTCGAGCCCCGCCCGCCCCACCACCCCTTCTTCCTGGGAACTATTTGCAACTTCTCGGCCTGTGTCCAGGAGTCTTCGGCCTTCGAAAAACGCTGTTCGAGCCGGTGTGGTGGGGCGGTCGCTGCCCCGCCGCGCGCAGCCGAGCGTCGCCCGGTCTTCGAGGCGCGGCGAAACTATGCCGGGCGGAATGCCTTCTCCGAGCAGAAGTAATCGCAATCCCCGGTCGCCGAGTGAGTATGCGCTTTCCCGCTCGATCAGTGATGGCCTGCTCTCGCATCGGCCACCAGACGGAGTAGCTCGGCAGACAGGCCCGGCGCAGCGGCGATGGTGTGTTTCGATCCCACGGTGTGCGGGCTGCCGTCGGTGTCGGTGACCAGCGCGCCGCTCTCGGCGGCGATCAGAGCGCCGGCGGCGGTGTCCCAGGGGTTGTTGGACAGCATGACGCAGCCGTCGGTGCGTCCCTCGGCCACCCACACGAGGTCGAGTGCCGCCGAACCGAACATCCGCACCCGCTCGACCCGCTCCGCGAGTGCGGCCGTGATCGCCAGGCGCTCCCGGTTCTTCCGCGCGGCCCCGGCACCGACCGCGTAGTCGCCGAGAGAGATCACGGCGTCGGAGAGGCGGGTGACGGTACTCGCGGTCATCGACGCGTCGTTCACAGAGGCCCCGGCATCGAGGGCGGCGTGATACTCGAGGTCGAGGAATGGTGCGTTGACGACGCCGAGCACGGATCGCCCGTGCTCGACCAGGGCGAGCGAGACGGCGCAGAGAGGGAGTCCGTGGACGAAGTTCGAGGTGCCGTCGATGGGGTCCAAGGTCCACCAGCGAGACTGTTCCGACAGGTCCGGTGCGGGGTTCGCTTCCTCCCCGAGGAAGCCGATCTCCGGCGTGTGCCGCGCCAAGAACTCCTGGACCACCATCTGAATCTCGACGTCCAATTCGGTGACGTAATCGCGGTCGCTCTTGGCGCTCACCTTTCCTGCCGGGGCGTTGAGCAGGAGCTTCGATCCTTTCGAAACCGCTTCTCGCGCCACATCCATGAGCTGAGCAGAACTGGTCACCGAGTCACCTCCCGGGCGTCGGTCCACGTGCTCTGGAACACGGCTGCGAACGTATCGAACACGCCGCCCGCCTTCTCGGATCGCCGGGTGACGAAGGCCGGAGCTTCCACACCGCGAGAGTGCGGGAGGTAGGGCTGCATGACACAGAGTTCTCGATCGACGATTGTGATATTGAAGCGCGCAGGCGCGTCGTAGATTCGCAATTCGAGTCGTGCGGAAGCCGGTGTGGATCCCAAGGCAGCAGCACGCTGCAACACGTGCATGTTCAGTCGAGTGAGACTACGTAACGTGCCCGCTGCATGATTCTCCTCCCTCTCTCGCTCGGCGGTATGCCTGCCCTCTGGGTTCAAGAAGAGACATCGGACTGCCACTCCGTCTTCCAGCAGCCTCAGCAGCGCGGTGTCGGAGAACTGCTGACAAAAGAGGTTCAGGGAAATGCCCATCAGGTCGATGCTGTTGGCCGCCGCGAAAAGTTCCTGCGGCGGCATTGCGCGCAGGAAGTCCACTCGGCTCCCATAAACGATCACGCGGTCGCCCGGAGCGTCGTTGTTCGTGCTCCCGGCCGACTCGGCGCGGTTGCGGGCCAGATCACCGATACCGCCGGTATACGGCGCGAAAAGCTCTTCCATCGACCAGCCCGGGAACATCTCGGTGAGAACCCGGCGGTGATGGGGGTAGGGCAGCCCGGCGATGCTGCCGGACAGCCATCGGTAGAACTGTGCCTTCTTCGGACCGCTGCCGACGATGTGCGGATCGATCCGGCGCGCTATTCGATCGTACTCGCGATTGAAGGCGGAAACCGTCTGCAGATGGCGTTGCTGCAGTAGAGCTTTGAGAAGTGTCGCCATGCGGTGCTTCCCCTGAGGCTTGGTGAGGGACCGGGACTCTCACAGATGAGACACGGAAGATCAAGCTACCAGCCATCCGTGTTCCACGAGAGACACCCGCGGAGGCGCGACGCGACAGTGCGCGGGAGAAGACTGGCCCTCGGCGTCGCCGCAACCCGCATCCGTACCTCGAGGCCCCGGTGGACCGGGCAGGGAGGCGTGCGCGGCGGCCCTGACTGAGGCTGAACGAGGAATAGGGGATGGGAATGTTCGCGCTCGGATGGAGAGATCCGACGTCGCCTACGGCGGAATGGGATATCGCGCAGGTTCGTCGGTTGGCTCGGCGGTTGGGCTACCGCCTGCTCTGGGCCGATTCGTGTTCCGTGTTGGGGTTGGCCGAGCAAGTCGAGTCCTCGGGTGTGGGGACGATCTTGTTGCCCTCTTCCGCACATGTGGATGCGGTGACGCTGGATCGGATCATGGCGGCCGCCGACGTCGAGTGCGCGGCTCCGCGCGTGTCCTTCGCGCGCTGGTCGGTACTGGGCGGGGTGCAACGGTGACGGCCCAGTTCGGGTTGATCGTGGCTATCGCGCTGCCGCTTGCGGTGGTCGTCGCGATGATCCTTTGGCCGTCCGACTACGACGAATGACCTACGCCTTGGCCCGATGGCCGGCTATTCACGTCATGCGTTCGATCAACGCCGACAATATTTCGAGTTACGCGCGCTCCTCGGTGTCCGGTCTGTTCGGTTCGGAGATGAAGGGCGCTTGTGCGCTGTGAAGTGCTGGCGTTGCGGTTTCGGACCGGACCCGAGTGCGGACGTCGGCGCGGCCGTCGTACGACGGCTGTGACTTCGGGCAGCCTGCTCCACCGATTCCAGCTCTGACCTGTTCGCTTACCTCGGGGTGGGGAGCTCCCGGCAAAAGTGCGTACTTGTCGCCGCCCTGCCGCGCATCGACACTCGCCCCAATCGAGAATTTCGCCGTGGTTGCGCGGCGCAACCCCGTGATCGGAGTTTCATGACAGGCCAGAACACTTCGGTGACCGTGCTCGGCACCGGTTCGATGGGTACCGCGGTCGCCGAGGCACTGCTTTCGGCGGGGCATCCGACCACGGTGTGGAATCGCACCCCGGAACGTGCGGCGGCGTCGGTGGCGGCGGGGGCGCGGCAGGAACTCGGGATTGCGGAGGCTGTCGCGGCGAGCCCGTTGATCATCGGGACCGCGACGAGTTTCGCGGCTACGCGGGACAGTCTGGGTGCGGCGGTGGATGCGCTGAGTGGGCGGACGATCATCACGTTGAACAGCGGAACACCCGCATCCGCAAGGGAATTTGCCGAATGGGTCACCGACAGGGGAGCACGATTCCTCGGTGGCGCGGTGAAGAATGTGCCCGGGGCGGTTGGAAAGCCGGACACGCTGCTGTATTTCGGTGGGGAGCGGGAGATCTTCGACCGCTACTACGACGTGTTGCGGGCGCTCGGTGGGGACCTCGTGCACCTGGGGGCCGAGCCGGATACCGCCGCGCTCTACGAATCCGCGGTCGGCGCGACGTTGCTCCCCGCGTTGCTCGGGTTCTTCGAGGGGGCCGCGATGGTGGCGTCGCGGGGGCTGCCGGCGCGGTCGATGGTGCCGTACTCGGTCAAATGGTTGCAGATGATCGAATCGCTGCTGCCGGTGCTGGCCGAGGAGATCGACCATCGCGATTACACGCGGCTCGGGTCTTCGATCGGGCTGTTCCATGCCGCGATCGAGGACGACCGGCGGCTCGGGGAGGAGACCGGGGTAGACATGTCCTGGCATTCGCCGATGCACGACCTCCTGCGCCGGGCCGTCGACGAGGGCGGGCCGCGCACAGTGTCACCGCACTCATCGAACTCCTGGCACCGGATCGCACGGCGGTGCGGGATCGGTAGTTGGTTCAGCCGGGCACTTCGTCCCCGAGGGCGGCCGGTTTCCACCCCACCCCACCGGGTACACGCACCGCGTTGTCCGAGCGGAGGAGGTCGATGATGACGGCGGAGGGTGTCAAGGGTTTGCGGACGGTTGTGTTGGATTGCCCGGAGCCGCGGGAGCTGGCCGAGTTCTACCGGGGTCTGCTGGGCGGTGAGATCATCGAGGAGGAGAGCGATCGGACGTGGGTGGCGCTGCTGGATCCGCAGGGGCGGCGGCTGGCCTTCCAGCTCGCACCGGAATATCAGCCGCCGACCTTCCCGGATCCGCGCGCCTCGCAGCAGATCCACCTGGACATCCTGGTGCGCGATGTGGAGGTCGCCGAGCCCGCGGTGCTGGCGCTCGGGGCGAAGTTCGTGCAGGCGGCCGAGAACTTCCGCGTCTACACCGATCCGGTCGGGCACACCTTCTGTCTGGTGTGGCTCGAGGAGTGAATCAGTTTGCCGCCGCAGTGTTCTCGACAGGCCGGTCGAGCCAGGCGAGCAGTGCTTCGGTGACCTCGGTGGGGCGTTGTTCCATCACGAAATGGTCGGCGTCGAGCAGGACCAGGTGCGCGCCGGGGATGCGGCTCGCCAGTTCCCGGGCGGTGTGCAGGGGGATGGCCGGGTCGCGGCGTCCCCAGATCACGGTGGTCGGGCAGTCGACGGCGGCCAGACCCGCGGCGAGTTCGGGGCGCACCCGCACCCGGTAACCGGCCCAGAAGTGGGCGTACCAGCGGCGGCCTTCGGGGGTGCGCAGCATGCTCAGGTAGTCGTCGAGCAGGCCGGGGGAGAACGAGCCGTTGCGGACATATCCGCGCAGGCCCCAGCGGTGCAGGGGATACATCGCGCGCACGGTGAGCAAGCGGCGGGTGGCGCGGTGGCTCGCGAGCGTGGTGAACGCGCCGAACAGCAGGCGGTAGGGCCAGGTGAAGGTGCCGTGGGCGCGGGAGTTCAGGAGCGCGAACCGGCGGACCCGGTGCGGATACCGGTGCAGGAAACCGAGGCCGAGGAAGCCGCCGTAGTCGTGGCAGGCCAGGTCGACGCGGTCCAGGCCGAGGGCGTCGAGCAGGCGGGCGAGGCGGTCGACCTCGCTGTCGTAGTCGTGGGACAGGCGGACATCGCGGTCGGAGGCGCCCCAGCCGGGCAGGTCGGGCGCGATCACGCGCCGCACCGCCGCCAGTGGTGCGAGCTGATGCGACCAGGCGCGATGATCCTCCGGCCAGCCGTGCAGCAGCACCAGTGGTCCGCCGCGGCCCGCGGTCACGTAGGCCACGCGGACGCCGTCGACGGTCGTCTCCCGCACGGTGCTGTCGAGGGAACTGCTCATCATCGCCTCCCTGGGGTTGTTCGGTTGTGGGTATCGTCGGCCCCATGACCCGGTTCGCACTTCCGGAAACGTGCGCCGCGGATGTGGGCACGGCCCGACTGTGGGTGCGGCTCGGGCACGCGGTCTACCTCGGCCCGAGCCCCGGGCTCGACCCGCACTCGACCGCCATCCCCTCGCTCGGTGTCGGCGTCGACGCACCGTTCCTCGTGCGGGTGCCCGAGCACGGCGACATCGAAGCGCGAAGTTTCCTGTTCCGCGCCAGGACGATTCACCACGTCGCGCGGAGCAGCGGGCGGATGCTCTACTGCTTCTTCGATCCGACCTCCACCCGCGTCGCGCACTGTCTCGGCGGAATGAACCGCGCCGTCGGTGGCTACCCGGTCGAACACCGGCACGAAGCCGAGCTGATCGCGCTGTGCGAGCGGAACCCGCTCGACGTCGACCGGGTGCTCGAGCTGGCGGGGATGCCGCTGCCGGTGATCCGCGATCCCCGGATCGCCGCCGGCCGCCATCCGCGCCGATCCCGCCCAACCCCAACGCGCCTCGGAACAGGCACGAGGAGCCGGATTGTCCACCTCCTACTTTCTCCGCACCTTCGCCGCGCAGACCGGGACCAGCTTCCGCCGCTATGTGCAGTGGGCGCGGATGCTGCGGGTGGCGCGGGCGTACGCGGCCGGGCACGACATCACCCGCGCGGGTGTCGACGCCGGATTCGCTTCGCCGTCGCATTTCAGCGACACCTTCCGCGCCATGTTCGGCCTCACGCCGACGGCGTTCCTCGGCCTGGGCGGGACGCTGCGCATCATCGAGGACCAGCCGCGGCCCGCCTGAATGTCCCCGCCTGAATGTCACTGGGTGCTGGTAGCTTTCGCGCCGACGCACCGACGACGAGCGGGACCGGGGAAATGACCGCGCCCGCGGTGATGGGGGCACGCGCGGCGCGCTCGGTCACCCGTCGCGCCATCGCCAGCTCGCGCTCCACGGCCCGTTCGGCGCCGGTGCTGTGGACGTTCGACTCCGGCTCGGCTCGGCCTACTCCGTGCGGTACCCCGACGAGGAGCTCTACCTCGTCACCACCAACGGCACCCTGGCCTGTCTGGACGTCGCCGAATCCGCGGTCCGCGCCGCCGAGGACGGCGTGCTGCCGCCGACCGTCTCGATCAAGGCACCCGAGATGTCGGCGGTCCTGCCGAGCAACACCGTCGAAATCACCACCGGCCCCGGTGATGGCGTGCTGGTGGAGTGCGTGGAGCGCAACGGGCGGCTGCGCGTGCACATCGTCTCCCCGGGCTACCGCCGCGAATGGAACGCCCAATTCCCCCGCGACATCCGCCGCCTGCGGTGAGGGGCAACCGAGCCACGCCGCACAGGCCGCTCGGGGGTCGGACGATCCACTGATCCGGGAGGCTGGGCCGACCGGGTGATTTCGCCGGGGAATGGGGGATACCTCGGGAAAGGGCTGGTCGGCTCGGGTATCGAGGAAGGGGCGGTCGATGGTGGTGGAGATGTGGGGGGTGCTGGCGGCGGGGGAGGGGCCGCCGGGGTTGCTGCCCGCGCGGCAGCAGATGGCGTTCTCGCTGGGGTGGCACATCGTGCTGGCGTGTTTCGGGGTGGCGTTTCCGGCGATGATCTTCGTGGTGCATCGACGGGGGATCGTGCGCGGGGACGCGGTGGCGTTGGGGTTGGCGAAGCGGTGGGCGACGGTGTCGGCGATCCTGTTCGCGATCGGGGCGGTGTCGGGCACGGTGCTCAGCTTCGAGATGGGGCTGTTGTGGCCGGGGTTGATGGGGCGCTACGGGGACGTGCTGGGGTTGCCGTTCGCGTTCGAGGGGTTGTCGTTCTTCGTGGAGGCGATCTTTCTCGGCATCTATCTCTACGGGTGGGGGCGGATGCCGCCGCGGCGGCATCTGTTGATGCTGGTGCCGATGGCGGTGGCGGGGGTGGTGGGCACCTTCTGCGTGGTGAGTGTGAACGCGTGGATGAACAATCCCACCGGGTTCCGGCTGGTCGACGGCGAGGTGACCGACGTGAACCCGTGGCGGGCGATGTTCAACGACGCGGCGTTCCTGCAGTTCGCGCACATGTGGGTGGGGGCTTTCATGGTGGTCGGCTTCGTGGTGGCGGGGGTGTACGCGGCGGGGATGCTGCGGGGGCGGCGCGACGAGCACCATCGGCTGGGCTTCACGGTGCCGTTCGTGTTCGCCACCGTGGCCGCGCTGGCGCAACCGCTGATCGGGCACGTGCTGGGCATGCGGGTGCACGATTCGCAACCGGCGAAGCTGGCGGCCTTCGAGCTGGCCACCACCACCGAGGGACCGGCGCCGCTGCGGCTGGGCGGGCTGCTGATCGACGGTGAGGTGCGGGGCGCGCTCGAGATCCCGCGGCTGGGGTCGATCATCGCCCGCAATTCGCTGACGGCGCCGATTCCCGGGCTGGACACCGTCCCGGCCGACGAACACCCGCCGGTCAACATCACCCACCTGGCCTTCCAGACGATGGTCGCGGTCGGCACCGCGCTCGCGCTGCTCGTGGTCGTGTTCTGGGTGCTGCGCTGGCGGCGCCGCGACCTGCTGGCCCACCGGTGGTTCCTGCGGGTCGCGGTGGTCGCCGGGCCGCTGGCGGTGCTGGCGCTCGAGTGCGGCTGGATCGCCACCGAGGTGGGACGGCAGCCGTGGACGGTGTGGCAGGTGTTGACCACCAGGGACGCGGCGAGCACCAGCGAGGGGTTGTGGTGGAGTTTCACGATCGTGCTGCTGGTCTATCTCGGGATGACGGTGGGCGCGGTCGTCGTGCTGCGGTCGATGGCGCGGCGGTGGCGGGCCGGCGCGGTGCACATCGCCGCCCCGTACGGGCCGGGCGCGGCGCCGGTCGATGAGGCCGAGCGCGCCGGGAGGCCGTGATGGAACTGTCGGATGTGGTCGCCTCGGCGATGTTCGCCGGGGTGGTGGCCTACGCGCTGTTCGCCGGCGCGGATTTCGGGTCGGGGTTCTGGGACCTCACCGCGGGCGGTGCGCGGCGCGGCGGACGGTTGCGCGTGCTGATCGACCACAGCATCGGCCCGGTCTGGGAAGCCAACCACGTCTGGCTCATCTACATCCTGGTGTTCCTGTGGACGGCATACCCCGGCGCCTTCGCCGCGATCATGACCACGCTGTTCATTCCGATGAGCCTGGCCCTGCTCGGCATCGTGCTGCGCGGGGCGAACTTCGCCTTCCGCAAGTACTCGGCCACGATCAACCAGGCGCGCCTCTACGGCGCGCTGTTCGCCGGGGCCTCGCTGATCACGCCGTTCTTCTTCGGCACGGTCGTCGGCGCGGTCGCCTCGGGCCGGGTGCCCGCCGACGGATACGGCGACCTGGTGGGTTCGTGGGTCAATCCCACCTCGCTGATCGGCGGCACGCTGGCGGTGGGGACCTCGGCGTTCCTGGCCGGGGTGTTCCTCACCGCCGATGCCGCCCGTTCCGGCGACGACGCGCTGGCCGCCTATCTGCGCCCGCGCACCCTGGTCGTCGGTGCGGTGACGGGCGCGTTCGCGATCGCGGCCATCGCCCCGATCCGCCGCGACGCCCCGACACTGGGCCACGAGCTGCTCGGGCGCGCGCTGCCGTTGATCGTGGTGTCCGCCGCCGCGGGAGTGCTCACTCTCGTGTTGGTGTACCGGGGACGGTTCGGGTGGGCGCGGGTCTCGGCGCTGGTGGCGGTGGCGGCGATCGTGCTCGGCTGGGCGGTGGCCCAGACTCCGTGGATCCTGGTCGACCAGCTGCTCATCGCCGACGCGGCGGGCGCGCGGTCCACGCTGATCGGATTGCTGGTCGTGGTGGCGCTGGCCGGGGTGACGGTGTTGCCGGCATTGGCCTACCTGTTCTGGCTGACTCAGACCGATGCGTGGGTACGCGAGGAGAACAGCACCGATTCCGATCATGCGAGGAGAGACTGATGGCCGAGATCTTGTTCGTCATGTCCGGCGCCGACCACTGGACGCTGGCCGACGGCACGAAGCACCCGACCGGGTTCTGGGCGGAGGAGTTCGTCGCCCCCTACGAGGTGTTCACCGCGGCGGGGCACACGGTGACCGTCGCGACACCGGGCGGGGTGGTGCCGAGCGTGGACCGGGGCAGCCTGGCGCCCGAGGTCAACGGGGGGCCGGAGAACGCGGCGAAGCTGGCCGAGGCCGTGCGCACCGCCGCGCCGTTGCAGCATCCCGTCCCGCTGGCCGAGGTGGATCCGGCCGATTACGCCGCGGTGTTCTATCCGGGCGGGCACGGCCCGATGGAGGATCTGCCCACCGACGCCGACTCCGGGCGCGTGCTGGCGCAGGCGTTGTCGTCGGGCAAGCCGTTGGGCGTGGTGTGCCACGGGCCCGCCGCACTGCTGGCCACCGCCGACGCCGACGGCAATTCCCCGTTCGCGGGCTACCGGCTGACGGCGTTCAGCAACGCCGAGGAGGAGCAGGCCGGGTTGGCCGCCAAGGCGCCCTGGCTGCTCGCGGACCGGTTGCGCGAGCTGGGGGTGGAGTACCGCGAAGGCGAACCGTGGGCGCCGCACATCGAAGTCGATCGCACCCTCTACACCGGACAGAACCCGGCGTCGTCACGGCCGCTGGCGGAGGAGATCGTGCGCGCCCTCGACTGACCTGTCCGGATGCCGACGAGTGACCTGGGAATTCCCGCGACCGGACGGGTGCATTCTCCGGCAGGCGTGTCTCAGCGGGAATCGCCGCGACCCGGACCGCCGCCGGGGCCACCCGCCGGACGAATCCCGGGCGCCGCGTGGCTCGACCGCCCGGTCCGATTCCGGGCGAATTGCTCGTCCGATGCTCGGACTCCGCCGGGAAAGCCGGGACGGCGGCGGTGGCCGGAGCCGCGCACGTCCGCCCGTCACCGCCGCCCTCCGGTCTGATCCACCCGGAAGTTACGGGGCGGATGCCGGGAAATCGCTGCGTATCCGCCCGTTTTGCCGGATTCCGTTATCCGATCTCAACAATCTCTTCACATTTCCGACCAGAACCGTTCACCGGGTAGGCGGATTTTGGTTCATCTCGTGGTCAGGGGAGGCGGCCAAGCTCTGGAGCGGCCTCGCGAAGGGGTTCTACCGCCTCTGAACGGGGTGGACCGCTTTAACCTGATGAGGGGAAGTATGAGCAACAACCGCACCAGTGGGTTGCGCGGCGGCGGTCGCGTCGTCGGGATCGGCGCCGCCGCCACCATCGCCGTCGGCCTGTTCTCGACCGGCGCTGCCAACGCGGACACGTTCGTTCCGCTGCCGGACGGTCAGAAGGTCGGCCCGGGCGTCACCATCACCCGTACCGGTGAGCATGCTGTGATCTCGCCCTCGATGGCGGCCAACGGCGCGGGACGCGTCGCGTGGGTCTCGGGCAACGCGACCGCGGATGTCACCGTCACCCCCGAGGGTGAGGTCGGCCCCAACAACGGTCCGGCCGGCGACCCGGGCACCAACAACTCCTCGACCCACGGCGCCTCCCAGCTGAACACCGGCTACATCGTCGGCTGCCAGGTCAGCATCGGTGACGACGCCATCTCGGCCGGCCTGTCCGGTGGCATCGACCTCGAGGGCGGCTCGATCGGTGGCTCCATCGGCCTGGACCTCGGCCCCGGCGATGTGAAGTTCGTCCAGATCGACTACAAGGACATCACCAAGCCCGGTGTCTACTCGGTCGAGTACCAGGACGTGGAGATCCAGATCCAGGGTTGCGCGGGCTACGCCCAGGCGCGGTCCTACACCGTGGTCGAGATCATCGGTGACCACTACTCGAAGACCACCCTCTACGGGATGCCGTTCAGCATCGGCTGACGTGGGTCGAATCCGTCAAACCAGTCTTCGCTGAAGCGAACTCGAACCCGGAGGGGTTGCACAGAACTATGAAGATCCACAAGAACACACTGCGGGCGGCAGGCGCCTGCGCCGCGGCCACCGTCGCGTTCGGCATGCTGTCCGCGGGTGCGGCCAACGCCGACACCTTCGTTCCGCTGCCCGGCGGCGAGATCACCAAGACCCTGTCCGACGGCACGGTGGTGACCGTGCGTCTGGTGGGCGAGTCGGCGACCATCAGCCCGTCGATGGGCGCCACCCCGGTGCACCGCAACGCGTGGGTGTCCGGTAGCGCGCAGGTCGAGATCAGCGGCGGCGGCGAGGATGTCGGCGGCAAGATCTACCCCGGTTACGTGGTGGGCTGCCAGGTCAACATCGACGGCGGCGGCGTCGAGGGCGGCGTGGAAGGCTCGGCCGACTGGAGCGGTGACACCGTGACCGGTGGCGTGGGCGCCGAGTCCGGCGGCGAGCTGACGCTCGGCCCCGGCCAGGCCAAGTCGTTCTACATCCTCGACATCGAGAAGCCGGACGACTACGGCAACGAGGATCACGCCACCAACAACAAGTTCAAGGGCAACAGCGGCTCGGTCACCTGGGCCGATTCGACCATCGGTCTGTCGGGCTGCGCGGGCTACGCCCAGGCGCGGTCCTTCGTGAAGGTCAAGGTCGAGACCGACAACGTGATGTCGGTCGTCACTCTGTGGGGTCAGCCGTTCAGCCTCGGCTGATCCGGCGCCGCACAACGCTCGCGGACGGCGGGTCCGGCCATCGTGCCGGGCCCGCCGTCGCGCGTTGTCGTGGTCTCACCGCACGAGCTCGGCGGCCAGGTGATCGCTCTCGCCCACCCCGGGCGGAACCGCGAAGAAGGCGCTGCCGGTGTGCTGGACGAGGGCGTTCATCCGGTCGGTGGCCAGGGCGTGCTGGGCTCGGATGAACTGCTCGGGCGGGTTGTTCATGTAGGCGGCGAAGAGCAGGCCGACATCGAGCGTGCTGTGGCCGCCGTGGCTGTGTTCCGGGGTGCCGGGGGCATGGGTGTGCAGGAGTTCCGGGGTGGGGTCGGGGGAGCCGCCCGCGTTGGCGATCAGGACGCCGTAGTCGTAGTTGTAGCTGCGGCGCAGCATGGGGATGCCGTGGACCAGGCGCACGTGGGCATTTGCCGGGGTGCGCGGTTCGCCGTCGGGGGAGCGGGCGTCGAGGTCGATCGGATCGAATTCGCCGCCGCCGTTCATGGGGGCGCCGTCGGCGCGTCGTCTGCCGATGACGCGGTCCTGTTCGGCCGGCGAAAGCTGGTCCCAATCGGCGACTTTCATGCGGATCTTGCGGAAGACCAGGTAGCTGCCGCCGTGGAACCAGGCGGGTTCGTCGGGGGAATCGACCCAGACGGTGCGGTCGAATTCGGGGGTGCCAGGGCGCGGATTGGCGGTGCCGTCCTTGTGGCCGAACATGTTTCGCGGGGTGCCGCGGTCGGCGGGCAGCCCGAGGAAGCCCTGCTGGGTCCAGCGCATGCGGGCCAGGCCGGGCATCCGGGCGCGCAGGGTGCGGAAGGCGTGGCTGACGATCTGCGGGTCGTCCGCGCAGATCTGGGCGAGCACGTCGCCGCCGCTCCAGGCGGGGTTCAGCGCGTCGCCGGCGAAGGCGGGCAGCGGGTGCAGGTGGCGGGGGCGGTGATCGGCAAGGCCGAAACGGTCGTCGAAGATGCCGGGGCCGAGGCCGAGGGTGATCGTCAGGCGCGCGGGGGCGAGGCCGGTGGCGAAATCGGTGTGCGCGCTGAACCCCGGCGGGGTCGACGCGGTGTCGGGCACCCGCGCTCCGGCGGTGAGGGCGCGGGCGGCCTCGGTCCAGCTCGCGAGCAGGTCGCGCAGCGCGGCGCGGTCCGGCCGGGCCATGTCACAGGCGAGGAACAGCGAGGTCGACTGGAGCGCGGTCGCGATACCGGCCTGGTGTGGACCCTGGAAGGGCTCGATCGCGGACGCGGAGGTTTCCGATCCGCCGCGACGGCCCACGGCGACACCCGCCGAGGCCGCGCCCGCCGCGAGCAACGCGCCGCCGAACAACGCGCGCCGCGACACGCCGGAATTACTACCGACCGTAGTAGATTCGCTCATGTCGGCCGAGCGTAACCGAGGATCCGGAAAGCTTCAACATCATTGAAGGTGACCGCGCTGCCGATTTCGGCTTCCGATGGGCGAGACTGGGGCGGTGACCACCGAGAACGGCCGCCCGGAGCCCCCCGTCACCAGCGCCTCGATCGTCGTGCTCGCGCTCGCCCGGCGCGTGGAGAACGAACTCAACGCCGCGCTGGCCGATCTCGACCTGACCGTGCGCAAGCTCGGGTTGCTCGGGCATGTCGGCCGGATGCCCGGCGTCTCCTTCAGTGAGCTCGCCCGCATGGCGGGGGTGAGCGTGCAGAGCGTGCACACCTCGGTGAAAGCGCTGACCGCGGCCGGGCTCGTGCGCGACTCCACGGCCAAGCCGGGCGCGGCCTCGACCATCGAACTGACCGCGTCGGGGACCAGGTTGCTCGCCGAGGCGCGGCGGGTGGTCGGCGAGGTCGACGAGCGGCTCTTCGGTGCCGAGGCCGATCCGGTGCGCCGCAAGCTCGGCGCGGCGATCCGGCATGCCTTCGAGACGGGCGGGATCGGCTGACCTTCAGCCTTGCTGAAAGCATCGGCTAAGCTTCAATCACATTGAAGCTTGGAGGTTCGTCATGGAGCATGTCCTGCTGTCGGTCCACGTGCTGGCCGCGATCGTCTTCGTCGGTGGCTCGGCCGTCGCGGCCAGCCTGTTCCCGCGCTATGCGCCGGTGGCCGAGGGCGCCGACAGCGCGGGTGGCCAACGCAACCCCGCCGTCGCCGCCGCGCTGCACCGCATCACCGGGCGGTACGTGGCGGTCGCGTTGATCGTGCCGGTGGTCGGCATCGCGCTGGCCGCGCTGCAGGGGCGGCTGGGCGAGATCTGGATCTCGACGGCGATGGTGCTCACCCTGGTCGCGGGCGGGCTGATCGCCGTGCAGATCCACCCGCTGCAACGGGAGGCGTTGCGCGACCCCGACGACGGGCGCAGGCTGCGTGCCCTCGGCATGTACGCGGGCATCTACAACACCCTGTGGGCCATCGTGGTCGTGTTGATGATCGTGCGGCCGGGCGCCTCCTGAAGCCCTGCCGGGCACGCACCTCGCCGTTAGGCTGAGCCCATCGCACACGGGACGGAGTCAGCCGGTGGTCACCTCGTTGGTCAAGGGCCAGAACGCCCTGCTCGAGTCGGAACGGGTCGTGGTGTCGCTACGCACCGAGGCGGCCGCGGACGTGTCGGCGTTGCTGGTCACGGCGGCGGGCACGGTGCGCTCCGACGCCGACTTCGTCTTCTACAACCAGCCCGTCGCACCCGGCGTGCGGCTGGTCGCGGGCTCGCCTGCCGCGCTGGAGATCTCACCTGCCCAGCTGCCCGCCGACATCGCGCAGGTGCGCGCGGTGCTGACCCTCGACGACCCGGGCAGGCGGTTCGGCGAGTTCGCGCCGCCGGTGGTGACCGTCGCCGACGGCGCGGGCACGCCGCTGGTCGAGTACCGGATCGACGGGCTCTCCGGCGAATCCGTGGTGATCGCGCTGGAACTGTACCGTCGCGGCCAGCAGTGGAAGATCCGGGCGGTGGGCCAGGGCTACGCAGGCGGATTCGCGGCGCTCGTCACCGATCACGGCGTGCAGGTCGACGACGAACCGCCCGCGCGGGAACCCGCTGCCGCCGAAGCGGTCCCGCAGGTGCGCACGGTACCCGGGGAAGCGGCGCTCTCGCTGGAGAAGCGGGCCACCCTCGACCTGCGCAAACGCGAGGTCGCCAAGGTGTTGCTGGACAAGCGGGCGCTGGGCGTGCGGGCCAGGGTCGTGCTGGTGATCGACAAGACCGGCAGCATGCACAAGCAATACCGGCGGCGGGTCGTACACCGGGTGGTCGAGCGGATGGTTCCGATCGCCACCCAGCTCGACGACGACGGCACCCTCGAGGCCTACCTCTACGCGGTGTCCTACGCCAAACTGCCCGACATCACGGTCGCGGAGGCCGAGCAGTGGGCGCAGACCTATCTGCACCTGTCCGGGGTGCACGAGGGCATCGACTACAACCGCCTCGGCGGGCACAACGTCGAACCGCCGATCATCCGCGCGGTGCTCGACACCGTGCGGCCCGGTGACGGCCCGACGCTGGTGCTGTTCTTCACCGACGGCGGCTTCGCCAAGAAACGCGAGATCGCCGACCTGATCCGGGAAGCCGCCGCGCTACCGGCGTTCTGGCAGTTCATCGGGCTCGGCAAGGCCAACTACGGGCTCCTGCGCGAACTCGACGACCTCGACGGACGCCTCGTCGACAACGCGGGCTTCTTCGCCCTCGACGACATCGACCAGGTGGACGACGCCCAGCTGTATTCCCGCTTGCTGGGCGAATTCCCGGACTGGTTGCGTGCGGCGCGGGCCGCCGGCGTGGTGCGCTGAGCGGCGCGGCGACCGATCAGCCGATGACGGCGTTCATGATGGTGCCCGCGCTGGTGGCGACGGCGCCGCCGATCATCGCTCCGGCCACCATTTTCGGGGACTCCAGGCCACCGCCGGTCCACTTCTCCCACGCGAAGCGGCCACCGGCGTAGATGATGGCGCAGATGCCCGCGAGCAGGACGAACCAGGTGAGATAGCGGACGAGTTGCAGGATCTTGTCGGACACCGGTGGGGCCTCGGGCGTCGGGTTACCGATCTGAGCCAGGGTGTCGAGTGCGGCGGCCAGGATCATCGTCGTGCTACTCATTCCGGGTTCGGGACAAGGAGAATCGCTCCTTGGATGGTATCCGGTAATCCGGTGTGGCGCAGGCACCTCCCCGTGCGTGCCGCCGTCCTTGCGGGACATCGGCGGCGTCGCGATCATGGGGGGTGACGCGGCGGGCGATACCACCGGCTGCCGGGTCGGGCGAATATCCGAGGTACTGCTGAAAATTCCGAGGTGTGAACAGTGAGCATCATCCTGATGTCGGTTGGGGACACGTTCTCGACCTTGGCGCAGGTCGGCAATCCGACTCCGGAAGCGCCGCCCCTGTCGGACAAGATCATGCAGTTCGTGCGCTACGCGACCTGGTTCGCGCTGCTGTCCGGCATCCTCAGCATCGTCTACGCGGGCGGCCGCTTCGCCTGGGAGAAGTGGTCGGGCAACGCCATGCAGTCCCCGAAGATGGTGGCGGGCGCGATGATCGGTGGCGTGGTCGCCACCAGCGCGGGAACGATCATGAACGCGGTGATCGGAGCCTGAGACCACCGGACCGAAATCGGTGATTCCTCTGAGACTCCGGGCGAGGGGAAGTCCCGCGGCGGAGCCGAATAGGCTTGAATCGACGTCCATGAAGGAGTCGAAGCCGCGCGGACGGGCACCGATGGTGGCCGAGGCCGACATCCGCCGGGTGGCGCGCGCCCTGCTCGCCGAGCAGGGGCCGGACGCGGTCACGCTGCGGGCCATCGCCCGGACGCTGGGCATCACCGCGCCCGCCCTCTATCGCCACTACGACTCGCGAGACGCCCTGCTGGAGGCGTTGCGGCTGGAGTGCTGTGCCGAGCTGGCCGCCGAGCTCTCCGCCGAGATCGACGCGCTGCCGGACAACGGGCTCGTCCAGTTCTTCGCCATCTGCAAGGGGTTTCGGCGTTGGGCGCTGGCCAACACCAAGGAGTTCACCCTGGTGTTCGCCTCGCCCGGCGCGGCGGCGGGCATGTCGAGCCGGTTCACCGAACCGTTCGGGCGGATCTTCCTTGCCGCCGCGGGCAGGCTGTTGAGCGGGTACCGCATCATCACGCCCGCCACCGAGGTGATCCCACCCGCGCTGCGGGAGGACCTGGCGCATTTCCGCACCGAACTGCTGGCGGCGTTGTCGGAATCGGGTCAGGAGTTCCCGGCCGAGAAGCTCGATCTCGGTGTGACCTACCTGATGATCCAGATCTGGGCGCGCCTCTACGGGCACGTGACGCTGGAGGTGTTCGGCAACTACCCGATTCCGTTGAGCGACCCGGAGGTCATGTTCGACGCCGTGCTCGCCGACCTGGCGCGATCGGCGGGCATGCTCGAAGGCTGAGCTCTAGATCCGGGTGGTTCAGATCCGGGCGCCCTTGCGTCGGTTGCAGGCGCGGCACAGGATCTGCAGATTCGCCGCGCTGGTGGCGCCGCCGCGGCTGAGCGGGATGATGTGGTCGAACTCCAGGTAGTGCCCGCTGCCGCACTCGACACAGCGGCCGCCGTCACGCTGCCAGACCTCGGCCTTGATCTCCTGGGAGATGCTGCGCGAATCCCGCTGCCCCGGGGTGAGCACCAGCCGTTTGGCCACCCGCAGCGCACCCTCCAGCGCCGCCGCCACATAGTCGGGGTCGCCGACGAGGAACGTGGCGCCGCCGCGCGCGGAGGTCGCCGCGATCACCACCGCGCCCTCGGCCACCTGCACCGAAACCACCCGGGTCCAGGGCAGCTCGACCCCGGCACCGGTGCCGACGAAGCGCAGCTTCTTGTTGCTCGCGATCAGCCTGCCCTCGGTGTGCCGTGGACCGCGAGCCAGCGTGCGGACCTGGGTGGCGGGCAGGTCGAGGTGCACCTTCTCCTCGGAATCCAGATGCAGATCCGGTGTGCGGATCACCGGCAGGTCGCCCTCGCGCAAGCGACACAGCGTCCGGCCGCGATGCACCCGCCTGCGCAGATCCTCCACCAGCGGGCCGCCCAGCCGCAGCTCCACCAGCGCGTGCTCGAACATCTCGAACTCGGCCTGCTCGATCTCGCCGTCCGCGAACGCGAACGTCACCAGCCGCTCCACATAGCTCAGCCCGAGATCGCGCAGGGCCGCCCGCCCGCGTTCCTCGTCGATGCGCTGATACCGCAACGACGCCCACAGATGTTCCCACTGCTCGCCCGTCGGCCCCGAACCGGTGAGCACGCGCCAGGCGCGGCTGTGCCAGTGCGTGAGGAATTCCTCGATCTCCACCTCGCAGTGCGCGCACGGCGCGAGCCCGCCGAAGAACCTGCGGCGGCGAGGTGAGCCGCAGCGCGGGCAGTCCCGGGGATCGTCCTGCTCGCGCAGGTAGGTGTCGGAGGTCCAGTGCGCGCCGTCCCACCAGCGCATGCGGGCGGGCTCGGTGGGGTCGGGATACCAGTCGGCGCGGGCCGGGTCCGGCGGTGGGGGCCGGGGCGCCGGATCGGGGCGGCGGCGGACGAGATCGACCGGGCGTGCACCCGGGACCGGAACGGCCGGCGGCGGGGCGTCCTCGTCGCGGGACAGCCGGGTCAGGGGAAGGGTGTCGGGGCCGTTCCGGTCGCGCGGCGAGCGGTCGTCGGCTCGGTCGGTGTCGTCGGCCGCCGTCGGACGCATCATGTCGTCGAGGTCCACCGGATTCCGGGGCGCTGCCGTGGCGGGCGTGGCGTCGCCGGGCGGGGTACCCGCGTCCGGCAGGTCCGCGGGTGACAGGCGGCGGGTGGGGAACGGGGTTCCGGACGGCCGGTGCGTCACCGCCGGGATCGGATCCGTGCGGGGGCCCGCGGCGTCCGCGTCGGCTACCGCGGCGGCCGCCTGCGCGACCGACGACGATGCGGCGCCAACGGTGGACGATGGGGGCGACCCCGTCGTTCGCCCGGTGACGGCCGCGCGGTCGGTGCCCGAGGCGGCCCGGTCCGTCGCGGCAGGCCCGTCGGTGCCCGTGGCGGCGGCCCGGTCGGTCCCCCTGCCGGCGGCCCGGTCCGTCCCCCGGACAGCGGCCGGGTCGATACCTGTGACGGCGGTGCGATCGGTTCCCCCGACGGCCCTGCCGGGATGCGCCCGGCTGGCCGGAGCGGTGGGGCCCGAGGCATGGCGGAACGGGTCGGCGGGGCGGGCGATGCCGGCCCGGCCGCCGGGATCGTCCACGCTGACGCCGAATTCGGTGACCAGTCCGGCCAGGCCGCTGCGCCAGCCCTGGCCGACGGCGCGGAACCGCCAGGCACCGTCGCGCCGGTAGAACTCGCCGAACATCAGCGCTGTCACCGGATCCGGCGCGTAGAGCCGGAATCGGAGCACGGGGCCCTCGGCGGCGAGCACGGTGACCGTGAGCCCGCTGACATCGGCGAAGCTGCCTCCGTCGAGACTGCCGCCGATCACGATGCGCGCGATGTCGGCCTCGGTGCGCGGCAGCGAGACGCTCAACCGCGCGGTGCCCGGCGCGGGCTCCTGATCCAGCGTCACCGCCTGCGAAATATGCCGTGGCGCGTTGTAGAACACCAGATCACGGTCGGTGCGCACGCGTCCTGAGGCGGCCAGCAACAGCGCGTGCGCGTCCACGACATGCTCCGACTGCCATGAAACGGCCACGGCTAGAAGGGATGTCGGTACCGGTGCGTGCGCGCCCTTGCTGAGTTCCATCGTGCGAGCATCCTGCCACGCCCCTCCGACACGCCGAATTCACCGGGCATTCGGGCGATCTCCGCCGTGCCCGCCGCGGCCTCACCAGCCGCCGGTGAACAGGGCGGCCAGCCCCGCCGCGGGATCGGCGGCGTTGGTCGTGTTCGCCACCGCCACCACGGTCGCAACCAGCGCCGCGGCCGTCGCCGATACCGCGACCGTGCCCGTCACCGGCCGGTGCCGGCCCGCGGCGAACCGCCGCCCCGACTCGATGCTCGCGCCGATCAGCGCGACCGCGACACCTCCGGCGAGCACCGCGAGCACCCGGTGATAGCGCGCGAAGTCCTCGACCATCACCGCCAGCGCGGGCGGTGCGGTCGCGGCATCGGCGAGCGCCGACCGCACCTGCGCGAGCGTGCCGGCCAACGCCTGGTCGGCCGGTTCGTCGACGAGCATCGGGAGCAGCGATGCCAGCGGCGCCAGCGCTCCCTGGACATTGGCGAGCGTCAGCACCGCGGCCACCGCCGCGAGCGCCGTGGCCAGCACACCGGCGGTGCGCAGCGCGGCCCGGTGGCGGCCCGTCCGGGCGAGCGCCTGCCACACGAGCACCGCCGTCGCCGCGAACGCGATCAGCGCCGCCACCGCGGCCAGCGCCTTGACGAGGTGATAGTGCGACCAGAACTCGACGAGATGCGCGGTGTCCGGCGGAAGATCCCGGGAGCCGGAGTTCCAGTACCCGGTGAAGGCCGCCCGGAACGCCGCCCGCACCGCGGCCTCGTCTCCGAAGCCGCCACCCGCGGTGCGCGCCGCGACGGGCGCGGGCGCCAGCACGAACGCGACGACCGAGAGCGCGTCGAGCGCCCCGAGGACGGCGAGGGTGCGCCCGGGAACAGCGGCGGATCGGGTCGCGGGAGCCGACATCGGAGTCCTTTCGGCCGGAGCACTCCCGGTGAGCGTAGGCGAACCACGGCGCCGACCCCGGTCCGCGGCGCGGGAACGCCCGCGGCCGCCCCGACACAGACCGGCTGGTCCAGGAAATACGGGCGTCCGGCACCGCGCTGGGGCACAGTGGAGTCATGAGCACCCCGAAGGGGAAGGGCCGCGACCAGACACCCAGGCCGGGCGGGCCGCGGGTGCCGGGCGCCGCGGAGATTCTGGCCGCCGCCCAAGCCGCTGCCGCCGCGGCGCAGACGGCGGCCGGACAGGCGCTGGAATCGGCGCAGACGACCGCCGGGCACGCCTTCGACGCGGCGGTACGACTCCCGCCGGCCTCCGCGCAGATCGCCGCCCAGCTGCCCGATCTGGTGGAGAACCTCTCGACCGCGATCGACCGTCTCAATTCCACCATCGACCGGCTCGACCGCACCCTGGCGTTGGCCGACCCGGCCTTCGCCGCCTACGACCGGCTGCTGCCGCGGTTGGAGGCGATGATCGCCCTCGGCGAGGACGTGCTCGGCGCGCTCGCGCGGCTGCCCGGCGTCGCCATGCTCGGCAAGGTCACCGGTTTCGGGCGGACCGGGGAGGGGGAGGCGCCACCCGAGCCGCCCAAGCGCCGCCGACGGCCCTCACCGTGAGGTGGCGGCCGCGGCGGTGGCCGCGCGCTGGGTCGCCGCCGCCTTCCACAGCATCTCGCGATACTCCTCCGCCGGATCGGAATCCAGCACGATCGCGCCGCCCGCCCCGATCTGCCAGCGCCCGTCGTGCCGCACCGCGGTGCGGATGACGATGTTGAGGTCGGCGGTGCCGCCGAGTCCGAGGAAGCCGATGGTGCCGGAGTAGACCCCGCGCGGCGCGCCTTCCAGCTCGTCGATGATCTCCATCGTGCGCAGCTTCGGCGCGCCGGTCATCGAGCCGCCGGGGAAGCAGGCCCGCACGCAGTCGATGGCGTCGACGTCCGGGCGCAGGGTGCCGCGCACCGTCGAGACCAGCTGGTGGACGGTCGAATACGACTCCGTCGCCATCAGCTCGGGTACGTGCACGCTGCCGATCTGGCAGACCCGCCCGAGGTCGTTGCGCAGCAGGTCGACGATCATGAGGTTCTCGGCGCGGGTCTTGGGACTGTCGGCCAGCTCCCGGCGCAGCCGTTCGTCCTCGGCGGGGGTGGCCCCGCGCGGGGCGGTGCCCTTGATCGGTTTGCTCTCCACCGTGCGCGCCCGGTCGATCTTGAGGAAGCGCTCCGGTGAGGAGCAGGCGATCTCGAGGTCGTCGAAGCGCAGGTAGGCGGCATAGGGCGCCGGATTGCAGCGGCGCAGCGTGCGATAGAAGTCCAGCCCGCCGATCGCGGCGTCGACGGTGAGGCTGTCGGTCAGGCAGATCTCGTAGGACTCGCCCGCGCGCAGATACTCGAGGCAGGCCGCGATGTCGGCGAGGTACCGGTCGCGGCCCCGGTTCAGCAGCGGCGCGACCGAGGCCGGCGCGGACTCGATCGCCAATTCCGCCGGATTCGCCCACGCGGGCAGCGTTTCCAGCACCCGCCCGGTCTCGCGCAGCCACTGATCGGCCGCGGTGTCGTCGTCGGTGAGCGCGACCAGATGGGTCTGCCCCGCGACATGGTCGACCACGATCAGCCGGTCGGCGAAGATCCACTGCGCGTCCGGTGTGGCGGCCCGGTGCGCGGCCCGCGCACCGCAGTCGGCCTTGACCTCGTAGCCGAGGTAGCCGACGTATCCGCCGACGAAGTCGAACGGCAGTGCGGGCAGCTCGATGTGCCGCTCGCGCAGCTGGGTGGACAGATAACCCAGCACGTCCCCGGCGACCGTCCGCGTTCCCGCGGCGTCCTCGACCCGCACCACGTCCTCACCGACCCGGTAACGCACCACCTCCGCCAGCGGTCCGCTCGCGTCACCGAGGAAGGAGAACCGGTCCAGCCCCGGCTCGACGTGTTCGCTGTCGAGCCAGAACGCCGTCGGCGACGCGCCGTAGAGCCGCAGGAACGCGGCCTCGGTGTCGACCGCGCGCTCGATCACCTCGTGCCGCAGCCGCCACCGCGGCCGGTCGGTCGCGGCCGGACGGGCGGGCGTCACGGGCGTCGCCGGACGCGTCCTGCGCGCGGGTTTGCCGTGCGCCAGGGTCAATTCCGCGAAGTTGCGCAGCAGCGCCGCCCCGAACTCGCCGGCCACCGACTCGGGATGGAACTGCACACCCCACTGCGGCCGCTGCCGATGCCGTACCCCCATGATCACGCCGTCGGGCGTGCGGGCGGTCACCTCGAGGGCGGGCGGCAGCGGCTCCAGCGCGCACAGCGAGTGGTACCGCACGACCGTGAAATCCTGCGGCAGCCCGGCGAACAGGTCGCGCCCGTCGTGGCCGACCCGGTCGAGGAAGCCGTGCCGGGGTACCGGTGCGCGGTCGACCCGTCCGCCCGCCGCCACGACGATGCCCTGGTGCCCCAGGCACACGCCGAGCAACGGCTGGGACGCCGCGTCGATGACCGCGGCCGACAGCCCGACGTCGCGGGTCCGGTCCGGGCGGCCGGGGCCGGGGGAGACGACGATGTTGTCGTAGGCGGCGA
Source organism: Nocardia sp. FDAARGOS_372 (assembly GCF_002554515.1). NCBI lineage: Bacteria > Bacillati > Actinomycetota > Actinomycetes > Mycobacteriales > Nocardiaceae > Nocardia > Nocardia sp. FDAARGOS_372. The sequence continues at coordinate 198,599 of NZ_PDDW01000001.1, forward strand.
GGTCCAGCGCGGCCGGATCGGTCTCGTCGTTGCGCACGACGGTCGGTTCGACCCCGTTCACCTCACTGATCAGCTGGTACAGGTTGTAGGTGAACGAGTCGTAGTTGTCGATCAACAGCGTGCGCATGGTGGGCAAAACCCTACGCCCAGCCCACGGAACGCAACTGTTGTCGGATGCCTTCAGTTCCATGTGACCGGTGGTGCAGAATGTCAGGCATGTCTGTAGCGCAGCCGGTCGAGGTGGATCGTGACGTCGTCGATTTCGCGATCGTCGGGAAATGGATGGAAGAACAGGGGCTGCCCGGCGGCGAATTCACCGAGGTGACCTCGCTCGGCGGCGGCACCCAGAACATCATGCTGCGCTTCTCCCGGGGCGGTCGCGGCTACGTGCTGCGGCGCGGGCCCAAGCATCTGCGTCCCAAGAGCAACGAGGTCATCCGCCGCGAGTCGCGCCTGCTCGGCGCGCTGAACGGCATCGACGTCAAGGCGCCCAGGATCATCGCGGCCTGCGCCGACGAGTCGCTGATCGGCGCCGTCTTCTATCTGATGGAGCCCATTGTCGGCTTCAACCCGCAGACCGAGCTGCCCGCCCTGCACGCCGGTGACGCCGAGGTGCGCAGGCAGATGGGCTTGTCGGCGGTCGAGGCCATCGCGCGGCTCGGCGCCCTGGACTACCGCGAACTCGGTCTGGCCGATTACGGCAAGCCGGAGGGCTTCCTGGAGCGCCAGGTGCCGCGCTGGCTGGGCGAGCTCGAGTCGTACGCGAGCAACGAGGGATACCCGGGCCCGCAGATTCCCGGCATCGAGCGGGTCGGCGAGTGGCTGGACCGCAACCGTCCGGCCGACTGGACCCCCGGCATTCTGCACGGCGACTGCCACCTGGCCAACATCATGTTCTCCTACGACGGTCCGCAGGTCGCGGCGCTGGTCGACTGGGAGATGTCCACCATCGGCGACCCGCTGCTGGATCTGGGCTGGCAGATCGCGACCCGCCCGGAGCCCGGGACCACCGGCGCCGCGCTGGTCGGCAAGCTCGGTTCGACCGGTGGCCTGCCGACTCCCGAGGAGATGGTCGAGCACTACGGCAAGTTCTCCCAGCGCGACCTGAGTGCCGTCACCTGGTACACCGTGCTGGCCTGCTTCAAGCTCGGCATCGTGCTCGAGGGCACGCACGCCAGGGCGTTCGCCGGCAAGGCGCCCAAGGATGTGGGCGACTTCCTGCACGCGATCACCCTCGAGCTGTTCGAGAAGGCGCACCGCTTGATGGAGTGACGCGATCTCACCGAACGCTGGCCGGATATGGATGGAGATTCATATCCGGCCAGACTAGATTTCGGGGCATGGCGATCGTTCCCGATGTGAAGGACTGGACCTGGGTGCTGGAACGCCCCTGCCCCGAATGTGGTTACGACGGCGGCAAGGTCGGCTACGACGAGGTGCCCGACGCGGCGCGGGCGGCCGCCGCCCGCGTGCGCGCGGCCCTCGATCGCCCCGACGCGCGCCGCCGCCCCACCGAATCCACCTGGTCACCGCTGGAATACGCCGCCCACGTGCGGGACGTGTGCCGGATCTTCGCCTTCCGGATCGCCGTGGCGACCGGCGGGCCCGCCGCCGATCCGCACGTGCCCGCCTTCGATCCGGGCGAGGCCGCCCCCGCCGGCGCGGTGCCGACCTTCACCAACTGGGACCAGGACGCCACCGCCGTGGCCGACCGCTACGACCGCCAGGACCCCGCCGCCGTCGCGGCCGAACTCACCGACGCCGCCGAGCGCGTCGCGGCGGCCTTCGCGGCGGTGCCGCCCGATGCGCGCGGCCGCACCGCCCGGCGTGGCGACGGCGCGCTGTTCACCGTCGACGGCCTCGCCCGGTACTTCCTGCACGATCTGGTGCACCACGCGCACGACGTGCGCGGCTGAGAACGGTAGTCATTTCTAGAACGTGTTCGGGCAGGGGTCCGAGGCGCGGCGATGAATTTTCCGGTCGGTACTAGAACGCGTTCCACTTTTCTTCTACTGTGGGTGCAGTCACATTGAAGCACTGTGCACGCGAGAGGTCGACAGGAATGAAGACGAAGGGTGCGATCCTGTGGGGGATCGATCAGCCGTGGTCGGTGGAGGAGATCGAGATCGGCGACCCGGTCGCCGGCGAGGTGCAGATCCGCATGGAGACCGCGGGCATGTGCCACTCGGATCACCACATCGTCACCGGTGCGACTCCGATGCCGGGCTACCCGGTGATGGGCGGGCACGAAGGCGCGGGTGTGATCACCAAGCTCGGCCCGAACGTGCCCGCCGACCTGCAGGTCGGTGACCATGTGATCCTGTCGTTCATCCCCGCGTGCGGACGCTGTCCGGCCTGCGTGGCCGGACACATGGCGCTGTGCGATCTCGGCGCGGGCCTGCTCATGGGCCAGGCGATCAGCGACGGCACCTACCGCATCCAGGCGCGCGGGGAGAACGTCATCCCGATGTGCCTGCTCGGCACCTTCGCCCCGTACATGACCGTGCATCACACCTCGGTGGTCAAGATCGACCCCAGCATCCCCTTCGAGGTCGCCTGCCTGGTCGGCTGCGGCGTGCCCACCGGTTTCGGCTCGGCCACCCACGTCGCGAACGTGATGCCCGGCGAGACCGTCGTCATCGCGGGCATCGGCGGCGTGGGCATGAGCGCGCTGCAGGGCGCGGTACTCTCGGGCGCCTCGAAGGTCGTGGCCATCGACCCGGTGCCGTGGAAGCGCGAGCAGGCACAGAAGTTCGGTGCCACCCACACCTACGCCAGCATGGCCGAGGCGATCATGCCGCTGATGGAGATCACCGAGGGCCGGATGGCCGAGAAGGTCATCCTCACCATGGGTGAGATGCACGGCGACTACGTCGAGGAGGGCCTGATCCTCACCAGCAAGGCGGGCACCCTCGTGGTCACCTCGATGGGCCGGATGGACGAGGGCACCGTCAAGATGAACAGCTTCCTGCTGTCCATGCTGCAGAAGACGGTGAAGGGCTGCATCTTCGGCGGCGGCAACGCCCGCCAGGACGCGCCGCGCCTGCTCGCCCTCTACAAGGCCGGCCAGCTCAACCTCGACGACATGGTGACCCGCAGCTACTCCCTGGAGGAGATCAACCAGGGCTACCAGGACATGCTCGACGGCAAGAACCTGCGCGGCATCATCCGCTACACCGAGGCCGACTGGTAATCACGGACCGGCTTCCGCAGCGCCCGCCGCCTCCCGCGGCGGGCGTCCGCATTTTGGGCGCGCCGACCGCGGTCTCGTAGGCTCGCGGTGTGCGAGCACTCGAGCAGATCCAGGATTGGCCGGTCCGCCACGCGGCGGCGGGGGTCGTCTCCGCGGCCGGATCCAGCGTCCAGGGCGCGGCCGAGCGCGTCTTCCCGCTGGCCTCGGTGACCAAGCCGCTCGTCGCCTACGCCGCCCTGGTGGCCGTCGAGGAAGGGGCCATCGAGCTCGACCAGCCCGCGGGCCCGCCCGGTGCGACGGTGCGGCACCTGCTCGCGCACGCCTCCGGCATCGCCTTCGACACCACCGACGTCATCGCCGCCCCCGGCACCCGGCGCATCTACTCCAGCGCCGGTTTCGACGTGCTCGCCGACTTCATCACCGAGCAGACCGGCATCCCGTTCCCCGACTACCTCCGTGAGTCGGTCTTCGAGCCGCTCGGCATGACCGCCACGGCGCTCACCGGGCCGGCGGGCCACGGCGCCCGCTCCAGCGTCGACGATCTGGTGCGCTTCGCCGCGGAACTGCTACGCCCCCGCCTCATTTCGCCGCAGACCCACGCCGAGGCCGTCACCGTCCAGTTCCCCGGTCTCAACGGCGTGTTACCGGGCTACGGTTCGCAGCGCCCCAACGATTGGGGACTCGGATTCGAGATCCGCGCCCGGAAATCCCCGCACTGGACCGGTACCACCAACTCCGAGCGAACTTTCGGCCACTTCGGCCAGTCCGGCACCTTCCTCTGGATCGATCCGGAATACGGACTGGCGTGTTGCGCGCTGGCCGACGAGAATTTCGGCGACTGGGCGCGCGAGGTATGGCCGGTTCTCAGCGATGCGGTGATCGCCGAGAGCAACACGCTCACTCGGTAACACGTGTAACTCCGAACACTCGAGTACACTCGGGCAACGCCAGCAGACGTGGTCGTTGGGGAAGACGTCCCTCGTCTGAGCTGGAGGTGTCAGTGGTGCGCGCATCGAGTCAGTTCGCGGACGCGACGGCGGGTGTGGTCTGGATCCACTCAGCCCCCGCCGCGCTGTGCCCGCACGTCGAATGGGCACTGACCTCCGCCCTCGGCTCCCCCGCCAAGCTCCGGTGGACCACCCAACCCGCCGACGGCCACCTGCGAGCAACCAGCGACTGGATCGGCCCCGTGGGGACGGCAGGCCGCATCGCCCAATCCCTGCGCTCCTGGCCGGTATTGCGCTTCGAGGTCACCGAGGACCCCAGCGACGGCGTCGACGGCGAACGCTACAGCTTCGCCCCCGGCCTCGGCCTGTGGCGCGGAACCGTCAGTGCCAACGGCGATGTGACGCTGGGGGAGATGCGGCTGCGCTCGATGCTCGAATCCGCCCGCAGCGTGGGAAAGTACTCCGGCTACGACCTCGCCGCCGAAATCGACCGCGCGCTGGGGACGCCGTGGGACGAGGAACTCGAGGCGTTCCGCAGCGGGGACGAGGTCGCGGGGGCGGAGGTCACCTGGTTGCGCCGGGACGTGGGATGAGCCGCGCTGTCCTCGCCGAGCCGGGCGACTGATCGACGTCGAGAAGGCGGCGGGGTCCGACCGACCGGCGGAGTCATCGAGCACATCGTCCATGGCGAGCGGGTCGCTTCGTTGTACGTGCACATGTGGTCGCACGGCATCCACGTCGCAGAGGGCGACACCTCACCGCGGGTCAGCACATCGGAGATATCGGCTCTCGGGACACTCGACCGGCTCGCACCTCCACCCCGGCGGCGCCTCCTTCTACAAGTTGTGGCGCCGGCGAAGGACGTCGCCCCCGGCGTCGACATAGGCGGCGAACAGGTCTGTGACATCACGCAGCCGTGCGGCCGCCTCTGCCGTCTCGGTGATTTCCTCGGCGTCCTGCAGCGCGCGGATGAAGGTTCGCGCGCGTTCGATGCTGGCCGCGAGGAGTTGCTCGAAGCCTCCGGCCGCCTCGACGAGAAGCCTCCGGCTGCCGGGCCGTGGAATCGTCCGAGCAAGACCCCACGACACCAGTTCACGCGTCGCGGTACTGACGGCTCCGGAACTGAGCCCCAGAGCGGCACGTAAGTCATCGGAGCTGGAAGGCGACCCCTTGAGGAGGAGGAAACCGTACATGCGACCGGTGGCGCGAGGAAGGTTCCACATCGCCATCGTGTCGCCCATCGTGTTGACGAACCGCTCCTGATCCGGGGTCATCGCGAACGACGCTCCGATGCGACGGGCCGCTGGTCCCAGCCGTCGAGAATGCTGACGAGCAGCCGCGACGTCTCCGCCGGGGCATCCATGGTGACCATGTGCCCGGCGCCCGGGACGACGTGCTCGACCAGCCCCTCGGCGTGCGCCCACCTCGGCATCGCCGTGGCGATGTTGCCGGTGCGGTCCTCGGCGCCGCGCACGAGCGCGAGCGGCACCGGGGACCGATAGCCGGGCTCCGGTGCCACGAACGATGCCGTCGCGCGCCACACGTCCAGGAACGTGCGCTTGGGTATCCGGGTGAACAGCGCCTCTGTTCTCGCCATCGCCTCCGGAGTCGTCGCCGAGGCCCGCGCCATGATCCGTGGAAGCCTCCCAGCCGGGATCACCGCGAGCCCGGGAGCAGCTAGCCGCAAGGCGAATCGCTCGAGCGCGGACAGGGGACCGGCATTCCAGGTGGAATCGAGCACGATCACTCCGCCCACCCGCCGAGGGAATTTCCGGGCGAATGCCTGCGCGAGGTTGCCGCCGAGCGAATGCCCCACGAGCACCGGGGCATCGACACCGCACTCGGCAAGCAGCGCGTCGAGGTCCTCCAGAGCATCCGAGGCGGTGAACCGTTCCCCCGGAGAAAGCGCCGACTGCCCATGCCCGCGCAGGTCCCAGACGATCACGCGATACCCCCGCTGTGTCAGCACCGGGCCCTGCTCGTCGAACATCGAGTGGTCGACTCCCGCACCATGAATGAGCACGACCGAGGAGCCGTCGCCACCGAAGTCCGCGAAAGCGATCTCAGCGCCAGGACGTGTGAGCCGCCGGGCCAACTTCACCATTCTCTGAATATAGGTCAGATCGAGTTCCTTGTCGGAGGTTGTGTCTTGTCCGGTGCGTGCGGCCCCTTCGCGCCGTTCGTCCCAGTCCTTGCAGGTTCTCGGCAGGATGGAAATACCGCCTGAGCTGCGAAGGCGCAGCGTCCATCGACGCATGGCAGCACCCCGCCGTACCCGTCACGGCCTGCGGGGTGCGGGGTGCGTGTCCGGGGCATCGGTCAGACGGGGGTCGCGCTGACCCGCTGCGGTACCGTCGGCGAATGTTCGCACTCGTGGTGAAGTTCCACTTGATCGACGCCAACAAGGCGGAAGCGTTCGACCGGCTCGTCGCCGAGACCGTCCAGGCTATTCGGGACCATGAGCCCGGCACGCTCGTGTACGCCACGCACGCGGTCGAAGGTGAGCCGCTGTCGCGGGTGTTCTACGAGGTGTATCGAGACCGGGCCGCTTTCGATGAACACGAGCGGCAGCCGCACACGCGGCGCTTCCTCGACCGGCGCGGCGAGTTCATCGAGTCGTTCCGTGTCGAGTTCCTGGCCCCGGCGGCGGCGAAGGGGTTGTCCGCCTAGAGCCGGTTCGTGATTCCCCTTGGCGGTGGTGTTCGCCATGATCTTCTGGCCATCCGACTACGACGAGTAACTGTCTGCGGCGGTCGCCGTGAATGGCCTGCCGGTGAGCGACGTTGTGTTGTCTTCTGTGGGTTGGCGGGTGGAGTCGATCGCGTGCGTACGGGGCTGCGCGGTAGTCGCCTGATCGGCTGACGTAGCCGAGTTCGTCAACGATCTGCTGCCAGGTCCAGCCGTAGGCACACGGAGTCGAAGCGCGCCGACTTGCCGGTGCTATGACGAGACGTTGGAAGCGACCGGTGCGGCCCTGTTCGGTGCTGCCGAGCAGCAACGGGAACGTAGTCCTCCGGCCCGTTGGCAGGTTCGTGGCAAGTTCGCGGTTATGAACCGCTGGCGGACGGGCTGGCGATTGCTCAGAAACAGCCACTGACCCAGGAACTATCGAGTGGGCGCAGAGGGGATCGAACCCCCGACCGCTGGTGTGTAAAACCAGTGCTCTACCGCTGAGCTATACGCCCGAGGCCCCTCGGGCGTCCCGACGGGCAACGGTCTATGAATCTAGCGCGGCGAGGGCTTTCTCCCAAGCTGCCTGGTCACGGGGCTCGCCGGGGCCGTTCATCTCGGAGAAGCGGATGAGGCCCGCCTTGTCGACGACGAAGGTGCCGCGGTTGGCGAACCCGGACTTGTCGTTGAAGACGCCGTAGGCCTGGGCGACGGCGCCGTGCGGCCAGAAGTCCGACAGCAGCGGGAAGGTGTAGCCCTGCTCGGCCGCCCAGATCTTGTGGGTGGGCGGCGGGCCGACGGAGATCGCGAGGATCTCGGCGTCGTCGTTCTGGAACTTGGGCAGCTCGTCGCGGACCTTGCACAGCTCGCCCTGGCACACGCCGGTGAACGCCAGGGGATAGAACACCAGCAGCACGTTCTTGCGGCCGCGATAGTCCGACAGCGTGACGGGCTGGTTGTTCTGGTCCTTCAGGGTGAAATCCGGCGCGACGGTGCCGACAGGCAGCGGGCCGACCTCGGCTGGCATACGCGAATCCTCCATCGTGACGGGTTTCGGCTCGGGCGGCGGGCACACCACCGTCCGGGCGAAACCATAGCGAAAAGGGTCAGCGCTGCTTCGAGGGAGCCTTCGGCTGCACCAACCTGCTGCCCGTCCAGCTGCCGAGGCTGATGGCCGAGGTCTGTGTCAGGCCCGCGGTCGGGGCGGCTTCGGCGATCTCGCTGGGATCGACGTGGCCCGGCCGCCCGGTCTTGGGAGTGAGGACCCAGATGAAGCCGTCGTCGGCGAGCGGGCTGATGACCTCCATCAGTTCGTCGGCGAGATCACCGTCCCCGTCGCGCCACCACAGCAGTACCGCGTCCACGACCTCGTCGGAATCCTCGTCGACCATCTCGCTGCCGCAGGCGTCTTCCACATCGGCCCGAATGTCGTCGTCGGTGTCCTCGTCCCAGCCCAGTTCCTGGACCACCATGCCGTGTGTAATGCCAAGCTTCTGAGCGTAGTTCTGCGCGTCCGCCGCGGCGACCACGGTGGTGTCCTCCTCAACTCCCGACAACAAGTAGTTGCAAGCGAACATGGTTATCGGCCCGAGCGCAAGCCAGTCGGTGGAAAACCCGGCTCATGTCGCGCCGGTTCACCGGGCCGGGCAGGCCTCGCGCACGGCGTTGCGCGCGTCGTTGACCCGCAGGCTTGCCGCATTCAGGGCATCGACGTTGGCGTGGTAGGACATCTTGCGAGTTTCTTCGGCGAGCTGGCGCGCCGCGTTCACGTACTCGATGAATTTCGCGGCCAGATCCGGCGGCAGCGACTCGCCCGCGGCGTTCACCCCGGCCTCCACCGTGCCCGCGGCGCCGTCGAGGGTCTGCGCGGCGGCGTCGCGTTTGGCCGCGTAGTCGGGGGCATTGGCGTCGTGGGCGTCGACGAACTCGTTGTAGGCGCGCACACCGGCGCCGGTGGTGTTCGGGAACGCCCCGCAGTTCTCGCCGATCGCCTGGGCCTGCGCGGCGGCCCGGCGCGAGGAGGTGGCGGCCGCGGAGGAGGACGCGGCTTCGGTCTTGTAGATCGAGACCTGCACCGTGTCGGGCAGGGCGGTGCCCTGGACGCGGTCGCCGCACCCGGCCAGCACCGCGCCCGTGAGGACGGCGCCGGCCGCGCACACCAATCCGACTCGGCGTGGATTCAGCGGCTTCATCATCCTCCCCGTGCTCGTGGTGCCGGAATTCATGGTGGTGGACGTGGTCCTGGCGGGCCCGGCGCACAGAACCGCACCGGGGCAACTGGGCAGTAACCCATTTTCTGCAGACGGTACTGGATTTCCGGCTGACATGATGACCTGGGACGCACCTTCGGCAAGGATGGAGGGTGCGCCCCACCCGCGCATCGGGCGGTCCGCACACCAGCGGTCCCGTCCATGGATACCGAAGCACATCAGCTTGTCCACCCCCTGTACGAGGAGCAGATTTGACCGACCTCATCGACTCTTCCGTTCCGGCGAAATCCGCTGGAACAGACGCCGCCGAAGCCCCCCGCAGCGACCGGAACGGTACACCGGTACAGCAGACGGGCGGACGCGTGCGGGTGATCCGCGAAGGGGTGGCGTCCTACCTACCCGACATCGACCCGGAGGAGACCGGCGAATGGCTCGAGTCGTTCGACGAGATGCTCGACCGGGAGGGTCCGCAGCGCGCCCGCTACCTCATGCTGCGGCTGCTCGAGCGCGCCGGTGAACGCCGCGTCTCGATCCCGTCGCTGACCTCGACCGACTACGTCAACACCATCCCCACCGAGAACGAGCCGTGGTTCCCCGGTGACGAGGAGGTCGAGCGCCGCTACCGCGCCTGGATCCGCTGGAACGCCGCGATCATGGTGCATCGCGCGCAGCGGCCCGGCATCGGGGTGGGCGGCCACATCTCCACCTACGCGTCCTCGGCCGCGCTCTACGAGGTGGGCTTCAACCACTTCTTCCGCGGCAAGGACCACCCCGGCGGCGGCGACCAGATCTTCATCCAGGGCCACGCCTCGCCGGGCATCTACGCCCGCGCCTTCCTCGAGGGCAGGCTCACCGCCGACCAGCTCGACGGGTTCCGTCAGGAGTACAGCCACGGCGGGCTCGGCCACGGGCTGCCCTCGTACCCGCACCCGCGGCTGCTGAACAACTTCTGGGAGTTCCCCACCGTGTCCATGGGCCTGGGCCCGATGAACGCGATCTACCAGGCCAGGTTCAACCACTACCTGCACGACCGCGGCATCAAGGACACCTCCGATCAGCACGTGTGGGCGTTCCTCGGCGACGGTGAGATGGACGAGCCGGAATCGCGCGGCCTCGCCCACGTGGCCGCGATGGAGGGCTTGGACAACCTCACCTTCGTGGTGAACTGCAACCTGCAGCGCCTCGACGGCCCGGTGCGCGGCAACGGGAAGATCATCCAGGAGCTGGAGGCGTTCTTCCGCGGCGCGGGCTGGAACGTCATCAAGGTGATCTGGGGCCGCGAATGGGACGCGCTGCTCGGCGCGGATCGCGACGGCGCGCTGGTCAACCTGATGAACAGCACCCCGGACGGCGACTACCAGACCTACAAGGCCAACGACGGCGCCTACGTCCGCGACCACTTCTTCGGCCGCGACCCGCGCACCAAGGCCCTCGTGCAGAACATGTCGGATCAGGAGATCTGGAACCTCAAGCGCGGCGGCCACGACTACCGCAAGGTGTACGCGGCGTACGCGGCGGCGATGGCGCACAAGGGCCAGCCGACGGTGATCCTGGCCAAGACCATCAAGGGCTACACCCTCGGCAAGCACTTCGAGGGCCGCAACGCCACGCACCAGATGAAGAAGCTGACGTTGCAGGACCTCAAGGACTTCCGCGACCTGCAGCGCATCCCGATCAGCGACGCGGAACTGGAGAAGGATCCCTACCTGCCGCCGTACTACCACCCCGGCATGGAGGCCAGGGAGATCCAGTACATGCTGGACCGGCGCAAGGCGCTGGGCGGTTTCCTGCCCGAGCGGCGGGCCAAGGCAAAGCCCCTGCAACTGCCCGGCGACGAGGCATACCGCTCGGTGCGCAAGGGGTCGGGCAAGCAGAACGTGGCGACCACCATGGCGCTGGTCCGCCTGATGAAGGAGCTGCTCCGGGACAAGGAGATCGGCAAGCGGATCGTGCCGATCATCCCCGACGAGGCCCGCACCTTCGGTATGGACTCGTGGTTCCCTTCGTTGAAGATCTACAACCGCAACGGGCAGTTGTACACATCTGTCGACGCGGAATTGATGCTTGCCTACAAAGAGAGCACCGTCGGGCAGATCCTGCACGAGGGCATCAACGAGGCCGGTTCGACCGCGTCGTTCACCGCGGCGGGCACCTCCTACGCCACCCACGGCGAGCCGATGATCCCGCTGTACATCTTCTACTCGATGTTCGGCTTCCAGCGCACCGGTGACGGCCTGTGGGCCGCGGCCGATCAGCTCGCGCGCGGTTTCGTGCTCGGAGCAACCGCCGGGCGAACCACGCTGACGGGTGAGGGTCTGCAGCACAACGACGGGCATTCGCTGCTGCTGGCCTCCACCAATCCGGCGGTGGTCACCTACGATCCGGCGTTCGCCTTCGAGATCGCCCACATCGTGCGCGACGGCCTGCGCCGGATGTACGGCGGCGGTCGCCCGCCCGCGCACCAGGCGGTGCTGCCCGGTACCGAACCGGTGGAGCGTCCCGACACCGACACCTTCGGCGGCGAGGACGTCTTCTACTACATCACCCTCTACAACGAGCCCTACCAGCAGCCGGCCGAGCCGGAGAACCTGGACGTCGAGGGCCTGCTGAAGGGGATCTACCGCTACCGGGCGGCCGGCGAGGGCGAGCTGCGCGCCCAGATCCTGGTCTCCGGCGTCACCGTGCCCGACGGGCTGCGGGCCCAGGCGTTGCTGGCCGAGGAGTGGGGCGTGCAGGCCGACGTGTGGTCGGTCACCTCGTGGGGTGAGCTGCGCAAGGAGGCGCTGGCCAAGGAGATCGCGGCACTGCGCGATCCCGGCGCCGACGTGGGCACGCCCTACATCACCGAGGTGCTCTCGGCCGCGGGCGGCCCGTTCGTGGCGGCGACCGACTGGATGCGGGCGGTGCCCGACCAGGTGCGGCAGTGGGTGCCCGGCGAGTTCATCACGCTCGGCACCGACGGCTTCGGCTTCTCCGACACCCGGCCCGCGGCGCGGCGCGTGTTCAACGTCGACGCGCAGTCGATCGCGGTCGCGGTGCTCGAAGGCCTGGCCCGCACCGGGAAGATCGATCGTTCGAAGGCGGTCGAGGCGGCGCGCAAGTACCGCATCGGTGACGTCGACGCCGCGCCGAAGGCGGCCGTGAGTTCGGACGAAGATCTGGCATAGCGGAATATTGGATGGTGGACCGTAAACCGCCGCGGCCGAGACGGATCTCCGAAGGCTCCTCCGAGCACGAGGTGTATCTGCCCACGGGCGCGCTCTCGCCGAACCGCCAGACCCGCGACCCCCTGCCGGACACGCTGCTCAAACGGGTGAAGCAGTTCTCCGGCCGCCTGTCCACCGAGGCGGTGGGGTCGATGCAGGATCGGCTGCCGTTCTTCGCCGATCTGGACGCCGCGCAACGCGCGGGCGTGCAGATGCTGGTGCAGACCGCGGTGGTGAACTTCCTGGAGTGGCTGCAGGACCCGGACAGTGACATCCGGTTCAGCCTGGACGCCTTCCAGGTGATCCCGCAGGATCTGGCGCGGCGGCTCACGCTGCGCCAGACCGTGGACATGGTGCGGGTGGCCATGGAGTTCTTCGAACAGTGGCTGCCCGCACTGGCCCGCAACGACCGTCAGCTGGTGGCGCTCACCGAGGCGGTGCTGCGATACGGGCGCGAGCTCGGGTTCGCGGCCGCCTCGGTGTACGCCAGCGCGGCGGAGTCGCGCGGCGCGTGGGACACCCGCCTCGAGGCCCTGGTGGTGGATGCCGTCGTGCGCGGGGACACCGGGCCGGACATGCTCTCGCGGGCGGCCACCCTGAACTGGGACGCCACCGCACCGGCCACGGTGCTGGTGGGCACGCCGCCGGGAGAGCAGGGCGTGTCCTCGGTGGGAGCGGTGCACACCATCGCCGCCCGGCACGGGCGCGCCGCGCTGGCGGTGGTGCAGGGCGCCCGGCTGGTGATGGTGGTCAGCGGTCACCTCGGTGATTCCTATGCCTCGCCGTTCCTGGCCGATCTGCTGGCCGAGGTGTTCTCCGACGGGCCGGTGGTCATCGGCCCGACCGTGCGGACCCTGGGCGCGGCGCACGCCAGCGCGGTCGAGGCGCTGGCCGGTATGGAGGCCGTCGTGGGCTGGCGCGGGGCGCCGCGGCCGGTCCACGCCGCGGAATTGTTGCCGGAACGAGCCCTGTTGGGGGACCGAGGTGCAATCGACGCGCTGAACGAGTATGTTGTCCTCCCGTTGGCCGCGGCGGGTTCGGCGCTGGCCGATACCCTCGATGCCTATCTCGACTGCGGCGGAGCCGTGGAGACGTGCGCGCGTCAGCTGTACGTCCATCCAAATACGGTCCGCTATCGGCTCAAGCGCATCGCCGAGATCACGGGCCGTGATCCGATGAATCCGCGGGACGCCTATGTACTCCGGATCGCAGCCACAGTGGGTCGTTTGACACGAATGCGTAACGAATCGTCACCCCCTGCCCCAGAGGCATCGCAGGCCACGATCGGTTCGGAAGGGCTGTAACGCGCGAGGGGAATCGGTCGATCGGGACAACCCACGTGGCGTTTTGTGGGACCCCCACAAAAGCGGCCGACAAGCTTCATTCGCGCCGACATCTCCTGCGGTGGCGCTCACAGTGTTTTCTTAGAGGCGTGATCGCGTTGTTCGCCCCTGGACAGGGGTCTCAGACACCCGGCATGCTCGCGCCCTGGCTCGAACTCCCCGGCGCGAATGATCGCCTCGCCCTGTGGTCGAAGGCCGCGGGCCTCGACCTGGCCCGGCTCGGCACCACCGCGACAGCCGAGGAGATCGTCGACACCGCGGTGACCCAGCCGCTGGTCGTCGCCGCCGCGCTGCTCGCCTACGCGGAGATCGGGCAGGATGCGCTGCCGGCGGATACCATCGTGGCCGGGCATTCGGTCGGCGAGTTCGCCGCCGCCGCCGTGGCCGGGGTGATCACCCCGGACGAGGCGGTCACTCTCGCCGCCATCCGCGGCGCGGAGATGGCGAAGGCGTGCGCGCTGGAACCGACCGGCATGTCCGCCGTGCTCGGTGGCGACGAGGCCGCCGTGCTGGCGCGGTTGTCCGAACTGGACCTCGTTCCGGCCAACCGCAACGCGGTGGGCCAGATCGTGGCCGCGGGCCGGCTGGACGCCCTGGCCGAGCTCGCCGCGAACCCGCCGGAGAAGGCGCGGGTGCGTGCCCTGCCGGTGGCGGGCGCCTTCCACACCGCCTTCATGGCACCGGCGCAGGATGCGGTGGCCAAGGCCATCGCGCAGATCACGCCCGGTGAGCCGACCCGGACCCTGCTGTCGAACTACGACGGCAAGCCGGTGAGCTCGGGCCGTGACGCGATCGAGAAGCTCGCGGCGCAGGTCACCCGGCCGGTGCGCTGGGACCTGTGCACCGAGACCGTCCGGCAGGCCGGCGTGGCCGGGGTGGCGGAGCTGCCGCCCGCGGGAACGCTGGTCGGCATCGCCAAGCGGGAACTGAAGGGGACGCCGAACCTGGCGCTCAAGACCCCCGACGACCTCCCCGCGTTGGCCGCGCTGGGAACCTCCGGCTAGCTTTCCTGCGCGACCGTGCGCCGGAAATGACGCCCGGTCGTGACCGAACCGACGGTAACTCCCGGCGGGCGCGGTCCGAAAAACCACACAGAAGCCCTACAAAGTAACAAGAAGGGAGCCACCAAGTGGCCGCTCTGACCCAGGAACAAATCGTCGAGGAACTCGGCAAGATCATCGAAGAGGTGACGGGCATCGAACCCTCCGAGGTGACGCTCGAGAAGTCCTTCGTCGATGACCTGGACATCGACTCGCTGTCCATGGTCGAGATCGCTGTGCAGACCGAGGACAAGTACGGTGTGAAGATCCCGGACGAGGATCTGGCCAGCTTGAAGACGGTCGGCGACGCTGTCGCCTACATCCAGAAGCTCGAGGCCGAGAACGCTGACGCGGCCGCGGAGCTCAAGGCCAAGTTCGACGCCGAGTAGGGCCGAAACAGTGACCACTCCTTCCACCTTGAACGGGAATTTCCCCAACGTCGTCGTGACGAGCATGGCGGCTACCACGTCGATCGCGGGCGACGTCGATGCGACGTGGAAGGGACTCCTCAACGGCGAGAGCGGCATCGACGTTCTCGAGGATTCCTTCATCGAGGAGTACGACCTCCCTGTTCGCATCGGCGGACACCTGAAGGTCAACCCCGACACCCTGCTGAGCAGGGTCGAGATCCGTCGCATGGCGTACGTCGAGCGACTCGCGACCGTTCTGGGTCGCGAGGTGTGGAAGAACGCCGGCAGCCCGGAGGTCGACCCCGACCGCCTGGCTGTGGCGATCGGCACCGGTCTCGGCGGCGGTGACGCGCTGATCGACTCGGTCGACAAGCTGAAGAACGGTGGCTATCGCAAGATCTCGCCGCTGGCTGTTCAGATGGTCATGCCGAACGGTCCGTCCGCCTGTGTCGGACTCGAGCTGAAGGCCAGGGCGGGAGTGGTCACTCCGGTCTCGGCGTGCTCGTCGGGTTCGGAAGCCATCGCCAACGCGTGGCGGATGATCGTGATGGGTGACGCCGATGTGGTCGTCACCGGCGGTGTCGAAGGTTACATCGACTCCGTGCCGATCGCCGCGTTCTCGATGATGCGCGCGATGAGCACCCGCAACGACGATCCCAAGGGCGCTTCGCGGCCCTTCGACAAGGATCGCGACGGTTTCGTCTTCGGCGAGGCCGGCGCCCTGATGGTGCTCGAGACCGAGGAGCACGCCAAGGCTCGTGGCGCCACCATCCATGCCCGCCTGCTGGGTGCGGGCATCACCTCCGATGGTTACCACCTGGTCGCCCCCGATCCGGAGGGCACCGGCGCGGCCCGCGCGATGACCCGCGCGATGCAGTCCGCCGGCCTGACCAAGCAGGACATCACCCACATCAACGCGCACGCCACCGCCACCCCCATCGGTGACACGGCGGAGGCCAACGCGATCAACAAGGCCGTGGGCAACCACCCCTCGGTCTACGCGCCCAAGTCGGCGCTCGGCCACTCGATCGGCGCCGTGGGCGCGCTCGAGTCGGTGCTCACCGTGCTGAGCATCCGCGACGGCATCGTGCCGCCGACGTTGAACCTGGACAACCAGGACCCGGAGATCGATCTCGATGTGGTGAAGGGCGAGGCCCGCCGCCAGGAAATCGAATACGCGATCAACAACTCGTTCGGTTTCGGCGGGCACAATGTCGCCCTCGCCTTCGGTCGCGCATAGCCGCTCGACTGACTGCTCAACGATCCCCGGTGGGGTCGGCCGAACACCACGGCTCGACCCCACCGGTGTTTCGACTTACGCAGCCGCTGTGGCGGCACACACTCTTGATTGAGGAGAAAACGCGATGACAATCATGGCTCCCGCGTTTCAACCGGAAACCGCGACCGATCCCCGCGATCCGATGGGTCGGCTCCAGCGTTTCTTCGATCCCGGCACCGTTCTGCCCCTGCACCCGCGTGACAAGTCCGGCGTGCTCGCCGCGATCGGCGAGGTGGACGGCGTGCGCACCGTGGCCTACTGCTCCGACGCCACCGTCATGGGCGGCGCGATGGGCGTGGAGGGCTGCAAGCACATCGTCGACGCCATCGACACCGCCATCGATTCCGGCGTTCCCGTGGTCGGCCTGTGGCATTCCGGCGGCGCCCGGCTCGCCGAGGGCGTCGAGGCGCTGCACGCGGTCGGCCTGGTCTTCGAGGCGATGGTGCGCGCGTCCGGTCGCGTCCCGCAGATCTCGGTCGTGCTCGGCTTCGCCGCCGGTGGCGCGGCCTACGGCCCGGCGCTGACCGACATCGTGATCATGGCGCCCGAGGGCCGCGTGTTCGTGACCGGCCCCGACGTGGTCCGCAGCGTCACCGGCGAGCAGGTGGACATGGCCACCCTCGGCGGTCCCGAGACGCACGGCAAGAAGTCCGGCGTCTGCCACATCGTCGCCGACGACGAGGCCGATGCGATGCACCGCGCCCGCAAGCTGGTCTCGATGTTCGCCGAGCAGGGCGAATTCGACCTGGTGGCGGCCGAGCACGGCAACGTCGACCTGCAGGCGATGCTGCCCGATTCGCCCAAGCGCGCCTACGACGTCAAGCCGATCGTGCACGAGCTGCTCGACAACGTCGACGGTGAGTCCTCGTTCGAGGAGCTGCAGGGCGGCTACGCGCGCAGCATGGTGGTCGGTCTGGGCCGTCTCGGCGGGCGCACCGTCGGCGTGCTGGCCAACAACCCGCTGCGGCTGGGCGGCTGCCTGAACTCCGAGAGCGCCGAGAAGGCCTCCCGGTTCGTGCGGCTGTGCGATGCGTTCGGCATCCCGCTGATCGTCATCACCGACGTCCCCGGCTACCTGCCCGGCGTCGGCCAGGAGTGGGAGGGCGTGGTGCGCCGCGGCGCCAAGCTGCTGCACGCCTTCGCCGAGGCCCGCGTCCCGCGCGTCACGCTGGTGACCCGCAAGATCTACGGCGGCGCCTACATCGCGATGAACGCCCGCTCGCTGGGCGCGACCGCGGTCTACGCCTGGCCGGGGTCCGAGGTGGCCGTGATGGGCGCCAAGGCCGCGGTCGGCATCCTCCACAAGAAGGCCCTCGCGGCCGCGCCGGAGGAGGAGCGCGAGGCGCTGCACGAGCGGCTCACCGCCGAGCACGAGAAGATCGCGGGTGGCGTGGACCGCGCCCTGGCGATCGGTGTGGTGGACGAGGTCATCGACCCGGCGAAGACCCGCAGCGTCATCGCCGCCGCGCTGGCCGCCGCGCCCGCGCGCCCGAGCCATCACAAGAACATTCCGCTGTGATCCTCAGGTCGGGGCTGTGACCTGAGATCGGGCGAGCAGGCCCCGGGAGCGATCCCGGGGCCTGCTGCTTTCCGTGGCCGCCGGGAGATGCGGCGCTGGGTAGCATCGGATGATGCGCTACGAGGATCTTGCCGACGAGCCGTGTTCGATCACGCGCCCGCTGGTCGTGCTCGGGGACCGGTGGACCCTGGTGATCCTGAAGTACGCGTTCTCGGGGGTGCGCCGGTTCAACGCCTTCCAGAGCGCGATGGGCATTTCCCGGGGGCGGTTGCAGGACCGGCTGGACCGGCTCGTCGAGCACGGGATCCTGGTGAAGCAGAAGGCCGCGGAGGGCGCGTACGAGGAGTACCGGCTGACGCGGAAGGGGCACGACATCTACCCCGTCCTCATGGCGATCCGCGCGTGGGGTGACACCTACATGGCGCCGGACGGCCCGCCGGTGCGCTACCGCCATCGCGACTGCGCGGGGGAGGCGCGGGTGCGGCTGGAATGCGACAGCTGCGGCGCCGAGGTGACCGCTCGCGACATCGTGCCGGAACTGGGGCCCGGCCTGCTGCGCGAGCAGTCCGCGGGGTGACCGCGCGCCGTCGCGTGCTCAGTCGACGAAGGTGACCACCTGGTCGAGGTCCGCGCGGGTGGTGCGGAAGGAATTCACCGGGTGTTCGGTGTCGGCGTAGCCGAAGCTGATGCCCGCCACCACCTGCCGGTGCTCGGGGATCCCGAAGTGGCTGCGCAGGAACGGCGAATAGCCGGCGAGCGCGGCCTGCGGGGCGGCGCCGAGGCCGAGGCTCTGGGCGGCCAGCAGGAAGGTGCCGATGTAGAGGCCGCTGTCGACCGCGCCGTAGACGCCGAGTTCGGCCTCGGTGGTGACGATCGCGACGTGCGGCGCGTCGAAGAGTTCGAAATTGCGCAGCATCTGGCGCATGGAGCCGGCGTTGTCGCCGCGGGCGATGCCGACGCTCTCGTAGAGCTGCTTGCCGCATTCGCGCCGCCGGTCGCGGTAGGCGCCGGTGTACTGGCCGGGGAACGGCAGATCGGGTGCGGGGGTGGCGGTCTGGATGTGTTCGAGCAGTTCTTTGCGGAACCGGTCGGTGGCGGCGGGTTCGGTGACCACCACCTGCCAGGGCTGGGTGTTGCACCACGACGGGGTGCGCTGGGCCATCCGCAGCAGGGTCTCGATCGTCGCGCGCGGCACCGGGTCGGGACGGAACTGGCGGCAGGTGTACCGCCCGTCGAGTATCCGGGCCAGTGCCGCCTGCTCGGCGGTCGGCGTGCTGGTCGGGCTCATGGACCCGCCTCCTTCAATCAGTTCCATTTTGAGACTAGATGCTAGCGGTCCGCGGGTCGTCGCGGAACCGGCTGCGCGCGGCGGAAACCGTCCGGCTCGTCTCGGCCCGGAACGCGCCGCGGCAGGGCAGAATCCCCTGGCATGGGCGCCCCGGCCCGCGACGCGGGCGAGCGGAAACGGCACGGCAGGCACTACACGCCCCCGGAGCTGGCGCGCTTCCTCGCGCGACGGGTGCTCGCGCATCTGCCGCCCGCGTCGGCGGCGGGGTGGCAGGTTCTCGATCCGGCCTGCGGCGAGGGGGAGTTGCTGCTCGCCCTGCACCGGGAAGCGGCCCGGGTGAGGCCCGGTGTTCCGATCCGGATGACCGGATACGACCTGGACGAATCCGCACTCGCCCGGGCCCGGGCCAGGGCCGCCGCCGCGGGCATGGTGGCCGACTGGCACACCGGCGACTTCCTGTCCGAAGCCGCCCGGCTGGGGCCGGGCCGGTTCGACGCGATCATCACCAATCCGCCGTACGTGCGGGTGCAGCATCTCGGCGCCGACACCGCCCGCCTGCTCAGCCGGGAGTTCGGCTTGCACGGGCGCATCGACCTGACCCACCCGTTCGTCACCGTCGCACCGCGCCTGCTGCGGCCCGCGGGGGTGCTGGGCCTGTTGTGCGCCAATCGGTTTCTGACCACCAAGGCGGGCGCGAACATCCGTGCCGTGCTGCTGCGGGAACTACCCCCGGTCGAGTTGTACGACCTCGGCGACACGAAGTTGTTCGCGGCCGCGGTGTTGCCTGCGATCACCGTGGCCGTCAGCGCGCGCACCGGCGGTGTGTGCCGGCACGTCTCGGCCTACGAGATCCCGGGCGACGGGACCGGCTCCGGCGGCGGTCTTTTCGAGGCGTTGCTCGGCGACGCGCCCACCGTGGTCGGGCACAACGGCCGCACGTTCGCCGTGGAGGTGGGCACGCTGGCGACGGGGGAGCCGGGGAACTCCGGCGGCGATCGGCCACGGCGGCCGTCGGCCCCCGATGCGCCCTGGCGGATGTCGCATCCGGTGCTGGATTCCTGGCTGGCCGCGATCGGCGCGCGCACCTGGCGCACGATCGGCGAGGTGGCGAAGGTGCGCGTCGGCATCAAGACCAACGCGGACCGGGTCTTCATCCGCGACGACTGGGCGGCGGTCGAACCGCGGCCGGAGCCGCAGCTGCTGCTGGATCTCATCACCCACCGGGATCTGGCTCCGTGGCGGATCGACCGGGCGCCCGTGACGAAGGTGCTGTATCCCTACGATCGGTCCGAACGGCAACGTGCCCCTGTCGACCTGGCGGAATTCCCCGGTGCCGCAGCGTATCTCGAACGACACCGGGCGGCGCTGGCGGCGCGCGAGTACCTCACCGGCAGCGGCCGGCAGTGGTACGAGATCTGGGTGCCGCAGCGCCCGCACCTGTGGCGGGTGCCGAAGGTGGTGTTCCCCGACATCAGCGAGCAGCCGCGTTTCGCGCTCGACGATTCGGGGGCGGTGGTGAACGGCGACTGCTACTGGATCTCGCTGGCCGACCTCGGCGGCTCGGCCGAGCTGGCCTATCTGCTCATGGGCGTGGCCAATTCACCGTTGGGGAAGCGCTACTACGACGCGGTGTGCGGCAACCGGCTCTATTCGGGCAGGCGGCGATGGATCACCCAGTACGTCTCGCGCCTGCCGCTGCCGGACCCGGCGGGCGCGCCCGCCCGCCGCATCGTCGAGGAGGTCGCGGAGCTGATCGCGGGCCGGGGCTCGGCGGATCAGCTGGACGCGCTGGTGGCCGCGGCGTTCGGCGTCTCCTGAGCGCGGTGTACCCCGACCATCGGCAGCAGGGTGCGGCGGGCGAAGTCGCGCCCGGCGTTGATGTCGGCGAGCGGGATCAGACCGTCCGGGGTCAGCGCGAGCGACAGTGCCAGGCGCGCCATGATCTCGGCCACCAGGTCCGCGTCGATGTCGGTGTCGGCCAGCTCGCGCAGCTTCTCGGCAAGATAGACCCGGCCCACCGCGAGGACGGGACCGGCCTCGGTGGTGAGCCGGGGCAGGATCAGGTCGGGTTCGGTGCGCAGCAGCCGGCGCAGCAGTTCGTTGCCCGCGATGGCGGTGATGAACGCGACGAAGATCTCCACCAACTGGTTCTCGGTGCCCTCGACCGTCTGCACCCGCTTGTCGATGTACTCGACGAACCGTTGCGCCTCACGGACGCTGACCGCTTCCACCAGTTCGTTCTTGGACTCGAAGCGCCGATACAGGGTGGCGGGACTGATCCCCGCCCGCCGCGCGATCTCGCCCATGCTGGTGCGCTTGATACCGAAATCCAGGAAGGCCGAGAGCGCGCTCTCCAGCAGTTTCTCCCCGTCGGCGACGGGCTTGTCGAGAATGCGCTGGAGCATGGGGGGGACGGCGGGCATCGGATCTCCAGTCCTTCGGCACGGCCGCCGGATGCGTGGCGGCGCGACGCTGCGGGTGAGGGAGGATCATTATTTCATCCACCCGGTACGGTACGGTCCGGTATCCACCCCTAGATCCGCGGTAGGTCCAGATCCGCCATTTCCCGCTCGATGGCGTTGGCCGCGTAATCGACGCCGCGCGCGCGTAATTCGTGAACCCGCCGCTGCAGCGCTTCGATTCCCCCCGGTTGGGCCGCGATATCGGCCACGCTGATCCGCCCCTTGGGCCGGTGCATACTCGAATCCTGGTACGACACCGTGGTACCTCCTGCCAGTTACCGCATCATGCGCGCCGCGCCGACTCGCGGAACTGCGCGCATGCAGGCAAAATGGTATCAGCGCCGGATCCTGGTCAATTGACCATTGTGCGGTGTATCACTCTCGCGCCCACAGCGTGCGCGCGCCGCGATGGGTGGCCATGTTGTGCAGATAGACGGCGCTGTTGAGGCGGATGCCGTCCCGCTCCGCCTCGCTCAATTCCCGCCGCACCTTGCCCGGCACCCCCGCCACCAGCGAGCCGGGCGGGATCTGCGCGCCCTCCGGCACGAGCGCGTTGGCCGCGATCAGACTGCCCGCGCCGACCACCGCGCCGTTGAGCACCGTCGCGCCCATGCCGACGAGCACGTCGTCGCCGATGGTGCAGCCGTGCAGGATCGCGTTGTGTCCCACCGACACTCCGCTGCCGACGTTGAGCGGAACGCCGGGGTCGGCGTGCAGCACGCAGCCGTCCTGGATGTTCGTGCGCTCGCCGACGATGATCTGCTCCAGATCGCCGCGCAGCACCGCGCCGTACCAGACACTCACCTCCGCGGCCAGCCGCACCCGCCCGATCACCGTGGCGTTGGGCGCCAGCCAGGCGCTCTCCTCGATCTCCGGCGCGAACCCGCCGACCTCAATCCTCATGTGTCGAAACTAACCCGGTGCCCGGCGCGTCGGCTCGGCAGCCCGGCGGCGCCGCGGCATGGCTCGATCGGAAGGACGCGCCTCGGCGGATGGTCGGATGCGGATACCACGTCCGCTCATGAAAGAGTTCGGGCCGAGAAGGGCTCCGCATGCCACTTCTGCCGGTCATCTCGGCGACTCGCCGGAGGATTTTTCGCCGGAACGTGGCGAATCGGGCGCGGGAGGTTCACGATGGCGGTATGCGAATCGGTGTGCCGGGGGAGGTCAAAGCGCAGGAGTTCCGCGTCGCCCTGACGCCCGCCGGTGCGGCGGAGTTGGTGCGGCACGGGCACGAGGTGCTCGTCGAGCGAGGTGCGGGCGCGGGATCGGGGTTCGGGGACGAGGCCTACCGGGCGGCGGGGGCGCGGGTGGTGGCCGAGGCCGACGAGGTGTGGGGCGAGGCCGAGCTGGTGTTGAAGGTCAAGGAGCCGATCGAACCGGAGTACCACCGGATGCGGCGCGAGCAGGTGCTGTTCGCCTACCTGCACCTGGCGGCCTCGAAGGAGTGCACCGAGGCGATCCTGCGGTCGGGCATCACCGCCATCGCCTACGAGACGGTGCGCGCCGCCGACGGCTCGCTGCCGCTGCTGGCGCCGATGAGCGAGGTCGCCGGAAAGCTCGCCGCGCAGGTCGGTGCCTACCATCTGCTGGCGCCGCTCGGTGGGGCCGGGATGCTGCTCGGTGGCGTCCCGGGCGTGCGGCCCGCCGAGGTGGTGGTGCTCGGCGGCGGGGTGGCCGGCGGCAACGCGGCGGCGGTGGCGGCCGGGATGGGCGCCAGGGTGAGCGTGCTCGACACCGATCTGGTCCGGCTGCGGGCGCTGGACGCACGCTTCCAGGGGCGGGTCAGCACCATCGCGTCGAACGCCGCCGAGGTGGAGCGGGCTGTGCTGCGCGCGGACCTCGTCGTCGGGTCGGTGCTGGTGCCCGGTGCGCGGGCGCCGAAACTGGTGACCCAGGCGATGGTCGCGGCGATGCGGCCCGGCTCGGTGCTGGTCGACATCGCCATCGACCAGGGCGGCTGCTTCGAGGGCTCGCGGCCGACCACCCACGCCAATCCGACCTTCTACGTGGCGAATTCGCTGTACTACTGCGTGGCGAACATGCCGGGCGCGGTACCGCACACGGCCACCGTCGCGCTCACCAACGCCACCCTGCCCTACGTGCTCGCCATCGCCGACCTCGGCTGGCGCGAGGCATGTTCGGCCCGGCCCGACCTCGCCGCGGGCGTCACCGCCGAGGACGGTCGGTTGCTGTCCCCGCAGGTCGCCGCCGCGCACGGACTGGGTGAGGCCCGCCCGATGGGGTTGGCGGGCTGAGCGGGTCGGGTCGGGGCCGCGCTAGTCCTCGCTCCGCATGAACCAGTCCGGCTGTCCGTCGACCGGCAGGTCGCGCAGCTTGTCCGGGTTGCGGACGATGTCGATGGCGACGATGCGGCCCGCGTCGACCGTGAAGGCGAACACGCCGGTGTGCGTGCCGTCGAAGACCAGCAGGCCGGGTTCGCCGTTGACCAGGACGAAGCGGCCCCACGCCGGCCGGTTCGACTGGACCTGGTACCAGCCGAGCAGCAGCTTGGCGACCAGTTCCGCGCCGCGCACGGCCTGGCGGATGGCGGGCACCTTGCCGCCGCCGTCGGCGGTGAGGGTGACCTTGCCGTCCAGGACGCCGAGCAGCGCGCCGAGGTCGCCCGACCGCCACGCGAGCGCGAACGCGGACACCACCTTCTGTTGCTCGTCGGGTGAGGCGGGGAACCGCGGCGTGCCCTGCTCGACGTGCTTGCGGGCCCGCGAGGCCAGCTGGCGCACCGCCGCCGGGGTGCGGCCGACCACCTCGGCCACCTCGGGGCTGCTCATGCCGAACACCTCCTGCAACACGAACGCCGTGCGCTCGGCCGGTGACAGCGACTCCAGCACCACCAGCAGCGCGGTGGTCACCCGCTCGTCCTGTGCGATCCGGTCGGCCGGGTCGTCCCAGGTGGAGACCTCCGGTTCGGGCAGCCATTCGCCGACGTACTGCTCGCGCCGCGCCCGTGCGGACCCCAGGTGGTCCAGCGCGAGCCGGCCGGTCACCGTGGTGAGCCAGGCGCGCAGGTTCTCGATCTCGCCCGCCGTCTGGCGGTGTCGCTGCAACCGCAGCCACGCCTCCTGCACCACGTCCTCGGCGTCGGAGAGGCTGCCCAGCGTGCTGTAGGCGAGTCTGCGCAGGTAGGGGCGGTGCTCCTCGAAGCGCCTGGCCAGTTCGGCGGTGTCGGGCGCGGCGTCCGGGTCGAAGGAGGTCATCGGTCCACCGTTTCGGTTGTGCGGGCAGGGTCGTACAGCTGACGACGCCGGGGAGACGAGTGTGACATCCGGCCGGCTCGCCGCCGCCGCGGACCGCTAGGCTGCCCGCGTGCGTACGGGGAAGTCGACCGCGGCCGGTCTGGTGCTCGGATTCGCGCTCGACCGGGCGCTCGGCGATCCGCGCCGGTGGCATCCGGTGGCCGGATTCGGATCGGCGGCACTGGCTCTCGAATCGGTTACCTACGCCGACCGGCGCACGGCCGGACTGCTGCACGAGTCGGTCGCGGTGGGCGCCGTGGTCGGGTTCGGGCTGGTGTTGCGGCGCGGCGGCGTGGCGGCGACCGCGCTGGCCACCTGGACCGCGCTCGGTGGCCGCAGCCTGGCCCGCACCGGACGCGCGATGGCGCGGCGGCTGGAATCCGGTGACGTCGACGGCGCGCGCGCCCTGCTGCCTTCCCTCTGCGGACGCGACCCCGCCGTGCTCGACGCCGACGGATTGGCCCGCGCCGCACTGGAATCCATCGCCGAGAACACCTCCGACGCCGCCGTCGGCCCGCTGGTGTGGGGCGCGATCGCCGGGGTGCCCGGCCTGCTCGGGTATCGCGCGATCAACACCCTCGACGCGATGATCGGCTACCGCGACGAACGCTACCGGCGCTTCGGGTGGGCCGCCGCCCGCACCGACGACGTGGCGAATCTGCTCCCGGCGCGCCTGACGGGCCTGCTCACCGCCGCCCTCGCACCGGTGGTCGGCGGCCGTCCCGGGGCAGTCCTGCGCGCCTGGCGGCGGGACGCGGGCAAACACCCGAGCCCCAATGCCGGTGTGGCGGAGGCGGCCATGGCGGGTGCGCTGGGGGTGCGGCTGGGCGGGCGCACCCGCTATCGGCACGGCACCGAGTTGCGGCCCACCCTCGGTGACGGTCCCGCGCCCACGGTCGCGGACCTGCGGCGCGCGGTGCGGTTGTCGGAGGCGGTGCAGGTGGGTGCGGTCGCGGTGGCGGCTGCCGCGGCGATGCTGCGCCGCTGAGCGGTTCGGGCGTTCAGTTCTCGCGAAGCAACTCGCGCGTCCGAGCGAGACGACGGCGCTTCCCGGTTCACGCTCACCGTTGCCACGAGCACGACGGTGGTACGCGGACACGATTGGTCCAACCAGTTGACCTGTTGACGTGTCGTGCCTCACACTGGCACGCATGGAATTCGCCGTGGTCGGTCGGACCGCCGTCTCCGATGCCGTGTTCGGCCAGCTGGTCGACGCGATCCTCACCGGTCGCATCGCCCCGGACGAGCCGCTGCCCGCGGAACGGGAGCTGGCCGAGACGTTCCAGGTCAACCGGCATGCCGTGCGCGAGGCACTCAAACGGGTGCAGCAGAGCGGACTGGTCCGGGTCGCGCAGGGCGGCAAGACCCGGGTGCTGGACTGGCGGGCCAACGGCGGGCTCGACCTGCTGTCGGCGCTGGCCCGGTCCGGGTCGGTGCCCGCCCAGCGCATCCTGCGCGACATCGCCGAGATGCGCCGCTCGGTCGCCGCGGATTCCGCCCGGCTCTGCGCCGAACGCGCCGAACCGCGGCGGGTGGACGCCATCGTCGCGGCCGCGGCCGACTACCCCGAGCCCACCGCCGCCCTCGACGACCTGATCAGCGGCGACCTGGCGTTCTGGACCGCCGTCATCGACGGCTCCGGCAACCTCGCCTACCGTCTGGCCCTCAACACCCTCGTCGCCGGCTACACCGACATCGGCTGGGAGACGATCGTCCGCCTCGGCCTGAACCGCGAATACCTCGACCGGGCCCGCCACCGCGAGCTCGCCGACCGGATCGCCGCCCGCGACCCCGAGGGCGCCCATCGCCACGCCCACGCCCTGCTCAGCGGTCTCGTCGACGCCCTGTCCGGCGAGTTCGTCGTCGCGGAAGCCTGATCATGTTCGACCTCATCGCGCACGCCATCCCGGTCTTCGTCGTCTGCCTCGTGCTCGAGGCGGTCTCGTTCCATCTGCTGCCCGACGACGACGAACTCGGCTACCACGCCCGCGACACCGTCACCAGCCTGCTCATGGGCCTGGGCAACGTGGTGATCAACATCGGCTGGAAGCTCGTGGTGGTCGCCGTGTACGCCGCGGTGTATCTGGCCTCGCCGCTGCACCTGCCGACCGATCACCCGCTGACCTGGGTGCTGCTGTTCTTCGCCGACGACTTCGTCTACTACTGGTACCACCGCACCCATCACACGGTGCGGCTGTTCTGGGCCAGCCACGTCGCCCACCATTCGAGCAGGTTCTTCAACCTGTCCACCGCGCTGCGCCAGACCTGGACGCCGTTCACCGCGCTGCCGTACTGGCTGCCGCTGGCGCTGGTGTTCCCGCCGTGGATGGTGCTGCTCCAGCAGTCGATCAGCCTGCTCTACCAGTTCTTCATCCACACCGAGCGGGTCGGCACGCTGTGGCGGCCGATCGAGTGGGTGTTCGACACGCCCGCGCACCATCGCGTGCACCACGGCGCCAACGACGTCTACCTGGACCGCAACTACGGCGGCATCCTGATCGTCTGGGACCGGCTGTTCGGCACCTTCGAACCCGAGGGCGAACGGGTGCGCTACGGCCTGACCAAGAACATCGACACCTTCAACCCGGTGCGGGTGGCCACCCACGAGTTCGTGGCGATCTGGCGGGACGTGCGGGCCGCGCGCGACTGGCGCACCCGGTTCGGGCACCTGTTCCGCGGACCCGGGTGGGCGCCCGCGGACTGAGTCAGCGCTGGCGGCCGTAGCGGTCGGCCAGGCGGGCTTCGGTGCTCGGCGCGGGGGCGGGTGCGGATTCCGCCGGACCGGTCGCGGGTTCGGTGGTGCCGGGGTCGGTGGTCGGTGGCTGGCCGTCGGCCTTCTCCCTGCGCCGTTCCCGCAGCTCCGCGTAGACGAAGTAGCCCAGGCCGAGCGGCGCCATGATGCCGAACGCCAGCCACTGCAGCCCGTAGGACAGGTACGGTCCCGCGTCGAGCTGGGGGAGCGGGGTCGGGGCGAACGCGCCCGGCTGGCCTTCCGAGAGTTGCAGGTAGCCCCCGCGCTCACCCACCGGAATCGGGGTGAGTTGCTGCCCTATGACGGTGCCCGCCTGGGCGGTGTCGATCGAATAGACCTGGCGATAGCCGTCTTCCACCAGCGGCGGCCGCTCCGCGCTCACGCCCTCCGACAACCGCACCCGCGCCTCCAGGCGCTGCGGCCCGGTCGGCGGATCGGGCACCTGCGGCGGGCGGGATCCGTCGACCGCCGCGACCAGGCCGCGGTCGACCAGCAGCGTGCGGCCGTCGTCGAGCCGGAACGCCGCCAGCACCGCGTACCCGGGGGCGCCGTCGAGATGACGCAGCCGCACCAGCACCGTCGACTCCGGCACGAAACCGCCCGTGGCGATCACCCGCCGCCACTCGGACCGGGTGTCGGCCGGGGCGTCGAGCACCCCGGTGACGTCCACCGGTTCGGCGCGGACGGAATCGGCGATGAGCTGGTTGCGTTCCTCGGTCGCGGTGTTCTTGCCCAGCTGCCAGGGCGCGAGCACGGTGAAGCACAGGTAGGCGAAGGCCACCACGACCACGCCGAGGATCACCCAGCTCGGCCGCAGCAGGAACGTCAGCCGCCGCATCAGCGGCTGCCTTCCGCGACGGGTTCGCCGAGCGCGGCGCGCACCCAGTCGAGCAGGCCGGGAATGGCCGCTTCGATCTGCTCGCGGACGAGTTCGAAATCGGCGTCGTCGCCGTAGTAGGGGTCGGGCACGTCCGGGCCGTCGGCGTCCGGGTCGAAACTGCGCAGCAGCCTGCGCCGCTCGGCGGGCACGCCCAGCCGGGCCAGCTCCCGCTCGTGCCCGGTGTCCAGGGCGATCAGCAGATCGGCGTCCCGGTGATCGGGGCCGACGACGGCGGCGACATGGCCGACCGGGTAGCCGTAGCGGTGCAGGGTCGCGGTCGTGCGCGGGTCGGCGTCGTTGCCGACGTGCCAGGCCGTGGTGCCCGCGCTGGAGACCCGCACCCGGTCGTCGAGCCCGGCCAGGCGCAGATGATGCGCGACCATCTTCTCCGCCATCGGCGAACGACAGATGTTGCCGGTACAGACGAACGAAATGTGCAGCTCACCCACGACAGCCATTCTGGCCGTCGAGCGGGCGGGCCCGCCACGTAGGGTGGGGACTCGTGCCCTCCGACACAGTCGACCACGCGATGCTGCGCCACCACGGCGACGTCGACGCGCGTCCGGGGATGCTCGATTTCGCGGTGAACGTGCAGGGCAGCGCCCCGCCGCCGTGGCTGCGCGCCCGCCTCGCCGCCCGCCTGGACGACCTCGGCCGCTACCCCGCCGCGACCGACCACGCCGCGGCCGTCGCGGCGGTCGCCGCCCGGCACGGCCGCGACAGCGCCGAAGTGCTGCTGCTCGCCGGCGCCGCCGAAGGCTTCGCGCTGCTGCCCCGCCTGGCGCCCCGGCTGGCCGCGGTCATCCACCCGTCCTTCACCGAACCCGAGCTGGCCCTGCGCCAGGCCGGTGTCCCGGTGACCCGGGTGGTCCTCGACCGGCCCTTCACCCTCGACCCCGCCGCCGTCCCCGCCGCGGCCGACCTCGTGGTCGTCGGCAACCCCACCAACCCGACCTCGGTGCTGCACCCCGCCGACACCCTGCGCGCCCTGCGCAGGCCCGGTCGCCTCGTCGTCGTGGACGAAGCCTTCGCCGACGCCGTCCCCGGCGAGCCGGAGTCACTGGCCGGGTGGTCGGTCCCCGACGTGCTGGTTCTGCGCAGTCTCACCAAGACGTGGGCACTCGCGGGGTTGCGCTGCGGCTACGTCCTCGGGCACCCCGATCTGCTCGCCCGCCTCGGCCACGGCCGCCCGCACTGGCCCCTGGGCACCCTGCAACTCGAGGCCGTCACCGCCACCGCCGAACCCGCCGCCCTCGCCGAAGCCGAGCAGCGCGCGCGGGAGATCGCCGACGAACGCGCGGCGATGGTCGAGCGCCTGACCGCCCTCGGGATCGAGGTCCACACCCCGGCTCACGGCCCCTTCCTGCTGCTGCGCCTGGCCGACGGCGAACTGGCCCGCAAACATCTCGCCGAACAGGGGATCGCCGTCCGGCGCGCGGACACCTTCCCGGGGCTGGGCCCGGATCACCTGCGCGTCGCGGTCCGCG
This sequence comes from Nocardia sp. FDAARGOS_372, assembly GCF_002554515.1. NCBI lineage: Bacteria > Bacillati > Actinomycetota > Actinomycetes > Mycobacteriales > Nocardiaceae > Nocardia > Nocardia sp. FDAARGOS_372. The sequence continues at coordinate 228,542 of NZ_PDDW01000001.1, forward strand.
GGTCGGCCGACGTCGACCGGTTGGTCGAAGGGTTGCGGTCGGCGGGGGTGTGAGCGAGAGCCGCGGAATCGCCGGGGGCTGACCCTGGCGATCGGATTCTTCGGTGACCGCGACCCGGTGCGAGGCCAGGGCGGTTCCGGGCGGGTTGCGACCGGCGCCGGCGACCAGGCGGTCCACGGGCCACATCGGCGCGCCGGTCCGGTCCGTGTCGAGGATGCGAGACTGGATCGGATGGTGTGACGGACAGGGAGGCGTGATGGTGGTGCGGCTGGCGGATCTCGTCGCGGTGCTGGATGCGGCGTATCCGCCGACGCTGGCCGAGTCGTGGGATGCGGTCGGGCTGGTCTGCGGTGATCCCGAGGACGCGCTCACCCGGGTGCTGTTCGCGGTCGACGCGACGGCCGAGGTGGTCGCCGAGGCGATCGACTGGCGGGCGCAGGCCCTGGTCGTGCACCATCCACTGCTGCTGCGTGGCGTCGACACCGTCGCCGCGGACACCCCGAAAGGTGCGCTGCTGCACCGGCTGATCCGCTCCGGCTGCGCCCTGTTCACCGCGCACACCAACGCCGACTCCGCCGATCCCGGTGTCTCCGACGCGCTCGCCGACGCGCTCGGACTCGCCGTCACCGGCCCGCTGGAGCCGAAACCGGCGGCCGCCGTGGACAACTGGACAGTTCAGGTGCCGCGCACCCATACCGAGGCCGTGCTGGCCGCCCTGTTCGCGGCGGGGGCGGGTGGCAGCGGCGCCTATCGCGACTGCGCGATGCGGGTCGAAGCGCTCGGCCAGTTCCGCCCGGTGGCGGGGGCGAATCCGGCGATCGGCACGCTCGGTGAACTCCAGCGGGTCGAGGAGGACCGGGTCGAGGTCATCGCCCCGCCGAGCGCCCGCGCCGCGGTGCTCGCCGCCCTGCGCGCCGCGCACCCGTACGAGGAGCCCGCCTTCCACGTCGGCGAGCGGGCCGCGCTCCCGTCCGGGGTCGGCCTGGGCCGCGTCGGCACACTGCCCGAACCGGAGACGTTGCGCGCGTTCACCGCTCGCGTCGCCGCGGCGCTGCCGCCGACCGCGTGGGGCGTGCGGGCGGCCGGTGACCCGGACCGGATGATCGAGCGGGTCGCGGTGTGCGGCGGCGCCGGCGACTCCTTCCTCGGCACCGTCACCCGCCTCGGTGTCGACGCCTACGTCACCGCCGACCTGCGCCACCACCCCGCCGACGAGCACCTGCGCACACACGGCCCCGCCCTGGTCGACGCCGCGCACTGGGCCACCGAATTTCCCTGGTGCGCGCAGGCCGAGGGGATCGTCCGTGCCGCGCTGCCCGACCTGCAGACTTGGGTGTCCACGCTGCGCACCGATCCCTGGACCCTCGCCGCCGGAAGCTGACCGCGCCCACCGGGATTCGTTCCGGCGTGTCCGTCGAGGCGCGCGGAGCACGGCCGGGTTCGCCCGAATTCCCCTGCGCGAAGCGGGTACAACTAGCCCATGAACTTCCCGGTGGATTTCGGGATCGCGCAGATCGGGTTGATCCTGCTGATCCTCGTCGCGGTGGCCATGGTGATCTCGGCCGTGCTGAAGGTGCGCGCGGTGGGCCCGCGCGTGCTGCTTGCGCGCGGCGCAGGCGGGCTGGTGCTGCTCGTGGTGGCGGTGCTGTTGCTGTGGTTCGCGACCGTCCTGCAGACCTACCTCGGTCTCACCGGCGAGATCAAGGCCGCGCACGCGGTGGTGACACCGGTGGACGGAGCAGACCATCAGCTCGAGGTCGACCTCACCCTCTACGGTGACGAGGACACCCCCGAACGCCGCGAGACGTTCCGGGTCCAGGGCGATCTGTGGGTGCTGCAAGCCAACATCGTCGAACTCGAACCGTGGGTCAACGCCCTGGGCTTCCATTCCGGCTACAAGTTGACGAGGCTCTACGGCCAGCGCCTCGACGGTGTCGCCACCACCCAGAACCACATCTTCCTCGACGGGGAGGACCGCGACTTCTTCGAGGACATGCGCGACGGCGCCTGGTGGACCGACCCGTTCGTGCGCTCCGCCTACGGTAACGCCGTCATCGCCACCCCCGGCGAATACGACGTCTACATCTCCCGCGACGCCATCAAGACCCGGCCGGTGAACACCTGAGTCACCAGGCGGGCGCGCGCATCCGCTGCACGGCGTCGATGCGATGCTGCACCTGGCGCACCATCTCCGCCACCGGCGCGGGTGTCACCGAGAAGTCGTCGGCGTTGTGGTTGACCAGCACGTAGCGGCCGTCGTCGGGATAGTCCAGCCAGATGAAGGCGTGCCCGTCGTCGGTGGGACGGGCGTCGTAGGCGATGCCGGGGTAAACGGTGATCTCGCCCGCGCTGCTGCGCGGCCTGCGGAAGAAGCGGTTCAGCTCCTCCACCGGGTTCAGGCGCGTCGGATGCCGCGAATACACCGGTCGTTCCAGCTCCGAGCGGCGCCCGGTGAACGGCGCGTGCCCGCCGCCCCGGCTGCGCGGGAGCCGGGCGACCACCTCGGTGGCCACGGTGTGCGCGTAACACATGGTCAGCACGACGTCACGGCCGTGCTCGCGATCCGGCCCCGGTTGCTGCACCGCCACCGTCGCGACCTGATCGGCGATGCCGACGTGCAGCCGCACCACCTGCCGCAGATCCGGTCCCGCGAACCCGTGCACCTCGATGCGGACCTGCGGTTCGAGCAGCACCGTCAACGCCCGGTGCAACCGCTCGTCGAACACCTCCGACAGCCGCCGCGCCGTCTGCGCGCGCAGCCGCCGATAGTCGTCGCGATGCTCGAGGAACGGCGGCCGGTAACTCAGCGGATACGGCAGCCGGTCGCGGCCCAGCAGTTCCAGCGCGATCGTGAACGCGAGACCGTCCAGCTGCCACCGTAATTCGCTCATCCGCCGATGACCCCGCCCGGCGGTAGGACGCGCGGCTGCTCGCCCAGCAATTCGGTGGTGCGGTCCTGCACCAGGTAGTCCGGGATCTTGTGTTCGCTCTCGTCCTCGTCGCCGCGGCGGCCCGCGCCCGCACCCATCGCGCCCATACCCGGCATGCCCGCGCGCCCGGCGGCACCCGTGGCGGCGCGCGTCGCCGCGGCGCCGAGGCCGGTGGGCTGGGCGGTCTTCGCACCCGGCACACTCGACCCCGGGCTCGGCGTCGCGCCGGGCGAACCGAGGCCGGGAGCCCCGAGACCGGGCGAACCGAGGCTCGGAGTGCTCGAATTCGGCCTGCCCGACGGATCCGACAGCGACGAGCCCGGCGGTGCGGCCGAGGGGACCGTGCTCTGCGGCACCGTACTCTGCGGCTCGCTGCTCTGCGGATTCGTACCCTGCGGGTCCTCGTACGGCGAGTCGTCGGCCGGGTCGTCGCCCGCGGTGGGATCGTTCCGGCTCGAAGGATCCTGCGCCGCCGGGGTGTTCGGATTCCCGCTCGGATTCGTGCCCGCCGGATTCGTGCCGGGGGTTCCGGCACCGGGATTCCCGCCCGGCGTGCCGCTGCCGCCACCACCGGGTGGCGTACCCGGATTGCTCACCGGATTCGTCGGCTCCGGCAGGATCGGCGTCTGCTTGTCGACCGTCTCCGCGCCCTGCTGATAGACCTTCATGACCTCCTGCGCATGCGCGGTCGCCTCGTTCGCGCGATGCTGGCCCAGCTTCAACACCCCGTTGCCGGGAATGTGCCCGAGGAACTCGTCGACCCAGCTCACCTCCTCCGGCGGCGCCACCGACCGCTTCGCCTGGTCGAGATAGCCCTGGATCAGGTCGATGCCGTTGGCGACCTGCTGGAACCCGACGGTGAGCTGACGGAAATCCTTCGCATAGGAGAGGGTGGCGTCCATCGCGGCGTTGGAGGCTCGGCCCTTCCACAGCCGCTCGATGTCCTCCTCGACCCCGTTCTCGAACGTGTCGATCGCGAGCGTCGCCTGCTCGCACAACCGCCGCCAGCCGTCCGCTCCCGCGTTGATCTCGGCCTGCTCGACACCGCGCTGATCGCCCTTGCCGTTCAACGCCTCCCAGATCTGCTGATGCGTCCACGTCTCGAACGACTCCGGGTTCGTGATCGCCTGCGGCGCCGGATTGTTGTACTGGCTCGACAGCTGCCCCCACTCGTTCTGAATATGCTGCCGATCCCCCTCCCAGAACTTCGCCCCGTCCTCCCGCAACGACTCGTCCCGGGCGTTGTTCTCCGCCGACCTCTGATGCCCGTCCACACCCCAGGCCAGAACCGGCTGCCCCATCCCGGCCAGCGCCGCCTTGACGATGTCCAGCCCCGCAACCATCAGCCGACCCCCTCGGTCTGCGCATTCATCTCGCCTGCCGCAGATTGATCGGTCTGCTGGAGTTTGCCGATCGCCGCGGCGTAGGTGTCATGCATCAGCTCGACTATCGCGATGTTCTGATCGAGGCGGGCGACCGCCGAGTCGTTGAGATCGTGCTCGCCGCCGCCCGCTGCTTTTCGCTCGAACTTCTGCTTCAGCGCCAAAGACGAAGGAAGCAGACCATACCCGGAGAGGTGTTCGAGTCGCTGCGCTTTGGTCCTCATGGACCGAAGCTCCTGCAGCAGTGCCTCACAGCGAGAGCGCAAAGCCTCCCCAACTTGGAAGTCCATCTGGAAGTCCCCGGAGACAGCTTGCGACTCGAGCTGTCGCCACGAGGCTTCATGGTTGTTGTATGAATCAGTCATATGCGGCCTTCCCCGCGAGATCGAGTGCCGAGGCGCGTGCAGGACACGGGCGGTCAACCAGGAAGGTGGGGCTCCAGCTTGTGCGCGTACTCCACGGCCAAGGCGCAGAGATCGGGCTTCGTCGCAGCCGAACTCTCCCAGCCGATTGCGATCTCGAACATGCCTTGCTGCGCGGGTAGCGCTACGTAACAGCTGTTGCCTTGTCTGTCCGATTTGTCCTGTGTTACCAGTCCTTGGCGTCCGCCGACTGTCACCTCACGCAGAATGTTGAGCTTCTCGTTGTCCCGAGTCTCTGCGATCGTGTGGCTGGTCGAGAGCACGTCGACCTTGTATCGGTGATCCGCCGGGTACCAGCCACAGATCCGCCAGGACGCCGGTCCGTCCGCGTTGGTCGTCACGCTCTCGCTCGCAGGGTCCAATCCTGCTTCGCGAAGTGCAGAGTCGCTCAGTTGTGCGCAGGGATCGTAGACGTCCGCAGGAGCAGAAACGGTGGATGTCGTCGCCGCTCCATCGACGGTCGTCCCACACCCCACCACCCCCACAACCCCCACGGCGGCGACGATGGCGCGTAGGACTACTGCGATTCGCATGGTTCCCCCTGGCGGCGTCGGGACTGTCGGCCTAACTCTCGGCGTAACTATAGGACGCGGGCGGGGGCTGATCGGTTCCGCTGTTCGGGTGGGAAACGGGTGGCGAAGGGCGCGTGGTCCGGGTTCGCGGGGGAGGCGGCGGCCTGCGGGGTACGCTCGAGGCTTGGTTGCCGGGGTGGCCGGTGGCCGCATCCGTCCATAGTGTGCAGGAGTTCGCCCCCGTTGAATGTCGAACCATCGATCCAGGCCAAGCTGCTTCAGCTCGCGGCTGTCGACGCCGAACTGACGCGGATCGCGCACCGGCGCACGGTGCTGCCGGAGCAGCAGGAGGTGGCGCGGCTGGAGGCGCGGCGCAACGAGCACAAGGATGCCGCGGTGAAGGTGGAGATCGTGCTCGACGATCTGGACCGCGACATCAAGAAGCTGGAGGGCGAGATCGAGGCGGTCCGCAAGCGTGAGGAGCGTGACCGGGGGATGCTGACCTCGGGGTCGGTGGGTGCCAAGCAGCTGTCGGAGATCCAGCACGAGCTGGGCAGCTTGGAGCGGCGGCGCGGGGTGCTCGAGGACGAACTGCTCGAGGTGATGGAGCGGCGGGAGGCCTCGGCGTCGGATCACGATCATGCCGGTGCGCAGCTGACCAGGACCGAGCAGGAGCTGGCCGACGCACAGCGGCAGCGTGACGAGGCGCTGGCCGACCTGGACGTGGCGCAGGCCCGGTGCGAGAACGATCGCGGCGAGCTGGTGGGGTTGTTCCCCGACGAACTGTTGGCCGTCTACGACCGGCAGCGCGCGCAGCGCGGGGTGGGGGCGGCGCTGCTGCAGGCGCGCCGGTGCGGCGCGTGCCGGATCGAGTTGGATCGCGGCGAGATCGCGCGCATCGCCAAGACCGCGGCGGACGAGGTCGTGCGCTGCCCGGAGTGCGGCGCGATCCTGGTGCGTACCAAGGAATCCGGTTTGTGAGGCCATGTCCTATCCGAAGGTGATCGTCGAGGCCGACGGCGGGTCGCGGGGCAATCCGGGGCCTGCCGGGTACGGCGCGGTGGTGTTCGACGCCGACCATGTGGCGGTGCTGGCCGAGCGGCGTGAGAGTGTCGGCATCGCGACGAACAATGTCGCCGAGTACCGCGGGCTGATCGCCGGGCTGGAGGCGGCCGCCGAGCTGGGCGCGCGCACGGTGGACGTGCGGATGGACTCCAAGCTGGTGGTCGAGCAGATGTCGGGCCGCTGGAAGGTCAAGCACGCGGCGATGATCCCGCTGGCCGATCGCGCCCGACGGTTGGTGGCCGGGTTCGACGCGGTCACCTTCACCTGGATCCCGCGTGCGCAGAACGCACACGCCGACCGGCTGGCGAACGAGGCGATGGACGACGCGGCCGTGGTCGAGGAGGTGCGCACCGCCCGCGACGCGGGCCACGCGCCCACCGATCTCGGCGCGCACCGTGGAGCCGCACGTCCTGGTCCGGCGGCCGGCGAGGGCGCGGCAGCCCTTCCGGACAGCGGAACTGCCGACACCCGCGTGCTCCCCGACACCCCCGCCGACCCGGCCCCCGGCTGGACCGGCGCCACCGGACGTCCGACCCGCCTGCTGCTGCTGCGGCACGGTCAGACCGAGCTGTCCGTGCAGCGCCGTTACTCCGGTCGCGGCAATCCGCCGTTGACCGAGCTGGGTCGCGAGCAGGCGGCCCGCGCGGCGAAGATGCTGGCCGCCAAGGGCGGGATCGCCGCGGTGATCACCTCGCCGCTCGGCCGCGCCCGGCAGACCGCCGAGGCCGCGGCCGCCGCGCTCGGCGTCGACGTGCAGACCGACGACGGGTTGATCGAGACCGATTTCGGCGAATGGGAGGGCCTCACCTTCCGCGAGGCCGCCGAGCGCGACCCCGAACTGCATGCCGCGTGGCTGGGCGATCCGTCGGTGCCCGCCCCGGGCGGCGAGAGTTTCGATCAGGTGCGGGCCCGGGTGGAGGCGGCGCGGCGCGATCTGGTCGCCTTGTATCCGGGACGCAACCTGGTGGTGGTCAGTCACGTGACGCCGATCAAGACGTTGTTGCAGCTCGCGCTCGGGGTCGGCCCGTCGCTGCTCTACCGGCTGCACCTGGATCTGGCCTCGCTGTCGATCGCGGAGTTCTATCCGGACGGCGGCTCGTCCGTGCGCCTGGTCAACGACACTTCCTATCTGGCCTGACCGGCCCCGGCCGGCCCGGAGCGGCCGGGTTCGGGCAAATGGGTATCCATGGCGCCGCCCGCATGCGAAGGTTGTCGCGAGCGTGGACCGGCAGCGGCGCCGTCGTCCGCGTGGCGGGACGAATCCGCGTGCGGTCTTGGGTATTCGAGAGGGAGTAACTGCTGTGAGGTTGAGGTGGATGGCGGCCGCGGCGGCCGTCGTCGCGGGTGTGGGCACGGCCGTCACGGGGGCGGCGCAGGCCGCACCGGGGGGAGCGGTGCTGGGCGGCGGCTCGGGACTGATCTTCGAGAACAATTCGGCGTGCTCGCTGACGGCGATCGGCTACGACAACGCGAACCGGTTGGTCGGCCTCACCGCCGGGCACTGCGCCCCCACCGGGGCCCGGCTGGCGGCGGAGTCGGCGCTGGACGCGGGTGTCGTCGGTGTGGTCGCCTACTCCGACAACGGGGAGGGCTTGGATTTCGCTGTGTTGCAGTTCGATCCGGCGAAGGTGACGCCGGTGCGCACGGTCGGCCCGACCACCATCAACGGCCTGGGTGCGACGCCGACGCCGGGCACGACAGTGTGTTCGAACGGCCGCACCAGCGGATCCGGTTGCGGGGTGGTGTGGGGAAATCTGGACGAGACCGTCACGCTCAACCAGGCCTGCTCGAAGCCGGGCGATTCGGGTGGCCCGGTGACCGTCGGTGACCGGCTGGTCGGGATGAACCAGGGCCGGGTCACCGGCATCTCGGGCATCCGCTTCGATCTGCCGTGCAGCAGCTCCGCCAACCCCATTCACTCGCCCGCCTATTTCGCGCCGATCGAGGTGATCCTCACCGCCGTGGACGCCATCGGCGGGGTCGGCGCGGGCTTCCGCACGGCCTGACCGTCCCCCGATTCGCCCCTGTGCCGACCGGTGCGGGGGCGAATTCGTTTGTCCGGACCGCTGTTCCGGTTTGGCACGGTGCGACCCGGGTATGCCGCCCGCGATGTCGGAGGTGAGTGTCTGATGAGTTCCGAGACGGCGGTGCGGCATGGTCCCGCGCTGGACTGGTCCGGCGGGCCCGCGCGGCTGAACTGGCGATCCTGGTGGGGCGTGTTGCGGCGTACGGTGACCGAGTTCCGCGCCGACAACGTCACCGACTGGGCCGCGGCGCTCACCTATTACAGTGTCCTGTCGGTCTTTCCGGGCATCATCGTGCTCACCGCACTGCTCGGCGCGCTCAGCCCCACGGCCACCGACGAACTGGTGACGAGCATCCGCGAGATCGGTCCGGGCAGCGGTACCCAGCTGCTCGTCGACGCCATCGGGGAGTTGCGCGGCGCGAGCAGCCTGGCCGGGCCGATGGCGCTGTTCGGCGTGGCGACGTCGTTGTGGACGGCCTCGGGCTACATCGGGGCGTTCATGCGCGCCGCCAACGCCATCTACGAGGTGGAGGAGGGGCGCCCGCTGTGGAAGACGGTGCCGGTGCGGGTCGGTCTCACCGCGGCGATGGTGGTGCTGATCGCGGTGACCGCCGTGGGCGTGGTGGCCACCGGCGGCGTCGCGCGCCGGGTCGGTGACTGGCTCGGCCTGGGACCGACCGCGGTCGCGGTGTGGGAGGTGGCGAAGTGGCCGGTGCTGGCCGTGCTGGTCAGCCTCGCCTTCGCGCTGCTGTACTGGGTGGCGCCGAACGCGCGCCAGCCGGGCTTCCGGTGGTTGAGTCCGGGCAGTGTGCTGGCCGTGCTGGTGTGGGTGCTCGCCTCGGCCGGTTTCGCCTTCTACGTCGCGAATTTCGGTTCCTACAACAAGGTGTACGGCTCACTCGGCGGTGTCGCGGTGTTCCTGGTCTGGGTGTGGATATCGAACGTCGCGGTCCTGCTCGGTGCGGAATTCGATGCCGAATTGGCCCGCGGGCGCCGGATCGAGCAGGGCCTGCCGCCCGACCAGGAGCCGTTTCTGCCGCCCCGGGACGACTGGGACGACGACCCGGACGCCGCCCCGCGTTGAGCGCGGGGCGGGCCGGAATTCACGGCCGCAACACCGAAACCAGGAATTCGGTCTGGTCGTAGACGGCCTGTTCGAAGACGTCGTCGAAATAGACGTCGAAATGCCCCACCGGATACCGTTTGACCACCGCGTGTTTGGTGCGCTCCGCGGCTTTGAGCGCCGGTTCGACCGGGGCCACGGAATCGTTGTCGGCGATCGCGTAGAACACCGGCATCTTCAACTCCTTGGCGTGCTTGCCCGGTGCGTCGAACAGTGCGGAGAAAGCCACCCGGGCGGCCACTTTCGGTTCGTAGGTCGCGCTCTCCTCGGCGAGCCTGCCGTAGCCCTCCGGTACGTCGGGCGCGCTCATCAGCGCGGCGGCGCGTTTGCGCCCGGCCAGCCGGATCCGGACCGGTTTGCGGCGCAGCGACCCGATCACCAGATCGGTGGCGGCGATGGTGGCGACCTTGGTCAGGCTCGTCGGCCCTTTGGCCCACGCCGACGCCCAGCCGCTGGTGAACGGCACCTGCGCCACCACGGCGGCGATGTAGTCGTCCTCGGGGGCCACGGTGAGCACGTGACCCGCGCCGAAGGATGTGCCCCACAGGGCGATCCGGGTCTTGTCGATGCCGCGCAGGGTGCGGGCGAAGGCGATGGCCGCGCGCCAGTCCTCGCGCTGCCTGCCGATGTGCAGCAGTTGCCGCGGGTCGCCCTCACTGGCGCCGAAGTGCCGGTAGTCGAACACCAGCACGCCCATCCCTGCGGCGGCGAATCGGCGGGCGTACCTGTCGAGCCCCATGTCCCGCGTGCCCCCCAGACCGTGCCCCATCACCACGAGCGGGCGGGGCTTGGGGACGCCTGCGGGAGGATACAGCCAGGCGGCGCACTGCTGGCCCCCTGAGACGAAACTGACCTCGAGACGTTCCATGACCCCTAACCGTACTGGCGGACGGGCCCGCCCACCGGCCGGGGCGGGCGCGGCGGGTAGTCTGGACAGGCGGACGAGTTGGTCGGGCGGCCGCGGCGACGGGAACGGGCACGCTGGTGTCGCAGCCCGGCGCCGAGGAAAGTCCGGACTCCACAGAGCAGGGCGGTTGCTAACGGCAACCCGGGGTGACCCGCGGGACAGTGCCACAGAAAACAGACCGCCCACGGCCCTGCGGGGCCGTGCGGTGAGGGTGAAACGGTGCGGTAAGAGCGCACCAGCGCCCCGGGTGACCGGGGCGGCTCGGTAAACCCCGCCCGGAGCAAGGTCGAAGGTCGCATTCGTTCGCGAGTGCGGCTGCGCAGGCGCTCGAGGGCTGCTCGCCCGAGCCTGCGGGTGGACCGCTCGAGGCACCCGGCGACGGTGTGCCCAGATGGATGGCCGCCACCCGGTGCGAACCGGGGACAGGATCCGGCTTACAGACCAACTCGTCCGCCCCGCCGGCTCGCCCTGGCGCGGAACGCTTTTCGGGGCGCACCGCCGCGGCCGGCGGTGCGCCGGGGCATCAGCACATGTACTTGGCGGTGGTGTAGATCGCGCGGGCCTCCTCGGTGGTGGCGGCGGTGCCGCCGGAGCCGGTGCGCTCGACGATGCCGTCGACCACGGCGTCCTCGGACTTGCCGCCGGTGATGTCGGAGCAGGTGCCGGTGAACAACTCGGCGATCTGGGCGTCGCTGCGCCCCTCGGCGAGCTTGGGGAAGGCGCTGCGGTAGCTGACCACGAACATGCCCGCCTTGGCGGTGTCGGGGACGCTGCCCGCCGGGGCGGACGCGGCGGGGGAGGAGCTGGTGCCCGGGGCGCCGGCATCATCGGCGTTGTCGCCACAGCCCGCGATGAGCAGGGCGAACAGGGTGGTGCTTACCGCGAGTGCGGCGGAGGTTCTCGTCACGCCGCGGGATGGTATCCGCCCCGGGGCGAAGGTCGCCTCCCGTCGGGTGAACGGAAGGCGACGACTCGATGGCCTGGAAGCGGGCGGATCAGGCCGGGTCGATCAGGAAAACCTGCGCCCAATAGGCGGCCTGCTCGGGGCCGACCAGGGGCAGCAGGTAATCGAAAACGATCGATGACATCAGTGCGGTACTCCAATTGTTCGACGTAGGGGCTTCGCTGGAAACGGGCGAGAGAATTCCGGCCCGGTCCGGCCACCGAACACTAGCAGTCCGGGCCCGGTGCGCCGAGACGGTCGGGACGGCTCGTGGGGGATTTGTGTGGAAGTGGCACACAGGGTGATGGACGTCATAGAGTGGTCGCCGTTGGCAGGGCCCGGTGCCGGGCAGCAGCGGGCCGATTCGTTACATCTATGCGGGAAGCAGGTCTCAACACATATGCGGGTAGTTCGTTCCCTGGTCGCCGGTGCTTTCATCGCCGGTGCCGCTTCTGTTCTCGCCGTGCTCGGTGCCGGTTCCGCGAATGCGGTGGCCGTGACCCCGCTGCCGGGCGGCGTGCAGGTCGACCTGAGCCACGCCGATACGAAATGGGTGGCCGACAACAACTTCGGACGGGTGATCGGCAGCCTGCCGCATCCGTCCGCGCCGTCGTTCGGTGAGGCGCTCGACGCCGCGGCCGAGCTGTCGTCGCAGTACCCGACCGGGCGGGTGACCTTCACCGTGTTCGGTCCGCTCGATCAGCTCAACGGCACCATGCTGGCCCTGCAGTAACGTACCCGTACGTGGAACTGCACCAGCGGATCGTCTCGGCGCCGGTCGACTTCGGCGCCATCAGATCCGAATTCGGGTTGGCCTCGGCGTATCCGGCCGAGGCCATCGCGGAAGCCCGCGACGCGGCCGACGCGTTCGCGGGCACCCGGGTCGATCGCACCGACATCGACCTGGTCACCATCGACCCGCCCGGCGCCCTCGATCTCGACCAGGCCCTGTGCCTGCGGCGCACGCAGACGGGTTTCCTGCTCCACTACGCGATCGCCGACGTCGGCGCCGTGATCGCCCCGGACGGCGCGCTCGCCCGCGAGTCCGGTGCCCGGGGCCAGACCTTCTACCTGCCGGACGGCACCGTCCCGCTGCATCCCCCGGTGCTCGCCGAAGACGCCGCCAGCCTGCTTCCCGACCGCGTCCGCCCGGCCGCGCTGTGGACGATCGAACTCGACGAGGCCGCCGAGCCGGTCCACTACGAGGTGACCAGGGCGCTGGTGCGCTCCCGCGCCCGCCTCGACTACGCGGGCGTGCAGGCCGACGCCGACGCGGGCCGCCTGCACCCCTCGATCGCGGCCCTGCCGGAGTTCGGCACCCGGCGCATCGAGGCGGGCCTGGCCCGCGGCGCGATCGGGCTGCGCCTGCCCGCGCAGAGCGTCGTGCGCGACGGCGCCAACCACGGACACTGGCGGCTCGTGCTGGAGCCGCGCACCGCCGCCGACGACTGGAACGAGCAGGTCTCGCTGCTCACCGGCATGTGCGCGGCGCGGATCATGCTCGACACCCCGGCGCCCGAGCGGATCGGGTTGCTGCGCACCATGCCGTCGCCACCGGAATCCGCGGTCGCCTCCCTGCGCCGCACCGCCGCCGCACTGGGTGTGCCCTGGCCCGCGGACGTGCCGGTAGGCAGGCTGCTGGCCGGTCTCGATCCGAACAGCCCCGCCGGCCTGGTGCTGATGTCGGAGGCGACCAGCCTGCTGCGCGGCGCCGCCTACACGATCCTCACCGGCGCCGACGGCGAGGAGTCGTTGCACCACAGTGGGCTCGGCGCGCCCTATGCCCACGTCACCGCGCCGCTGCGCAGGCTGTCCGATCGGTTCACCACCGAGATCTGCCTGGCCCGGTGCGCGGGCACCGAGGTGCCGTCCTGGGTGCGCGCGGGCCTCGCCGCGGCCGCCGACACGATGAAGCGCACCGACGGTCTCGCGAACAAGGTCGACCGCGCCTGCATCGACCTCACCGAGGCCACCCTGCTGGCGCCCCGGATCGGCACCGAGTTCGAGGCGTCGGTGCTGCGGGCGGCCGAGGGCAACCGGCCCGCGGAGATCTTCGTCGCCGATCCGCCCCTGCTCGGTCCGTGCACCGGCGAGCCGCCGGAAGGGCAGCGGGTGCGGGTGACGCTGACGACGGCCGACCCGGTGAGCCGCACGATCGGCTTCGCGTACCGAGCCTGATCGGTTCCCGTCCGGCGCGCCCCGGCACCAGTCAGTCTGCTCGCGTGAATACCTGCGCCGCGTGCGGATACCGCGCCAGGCACCGCTGCGCCGCGGCGGCTTCGGTGGCCGCCAGGTTGCGGTAGACGGTGGTGTCCTCGCCCGCCCGTTCGGCCGCGGCGGCGGCGTCGAGCAGGGCGTGTTCGGACTCCACCGCGTCGCGGTGATCGCCGAGGACGGTTTGCAGGTGTTTGGCGCGTTCCCGCTGGGTGGCGGCGGCCTCGCCGAGCACGCGCTCGGCGGCCTCGGCGCAGTAGCGCAGCCGTTTGGCGCTCTTGCGGATGTCGTGCAGCGCCTCGAGCCGGTCGGCCGCCGGCACGCTCGGCTCGCCGCGGATCTGCGCCTCCAACCGTTCGCTGTCGCGTTCGAGCACCACACCGAAGAACTCCGCGGCGGGCCGGGCGGCACGGGCGGGGCGCAGCGGCGGCTGCGCGCGCCAGCGCTCGAGGGCCCGCCGCAGCGCGCGGTACCGCTCGCCGTCGAGGACGTCCAGCACCGCGGCATGGGCGCTCGCGTAGCGCTCCCGCTCGCCGTCGACCAGCCGGGCCGCGACGGCCGCGCGGTGATCCGCGCTGGTCTCCCGGTCGGCGGCGAGCAGGGCGGTGAAACGCTCGGCTCGCACCTCCGCGTCCCGGGCGGCGCCGAGCAACCCGGCCAGCCATCGCAGTTCCGCGCCGAGTTCGGCGGCCGGATCCTTGTGCAGCAGTGTGCGATAGGACTTCAGCACGCTGCGCAGCCTGCGCGTCGCCACCCGCATCTGGTGCACCGAATCGGGGGCGTCGGCCCGCACTTCGGGCTCGGCGGCGAGCAGTCGATCGATGTCGGCTGCCAGCGCGGCGGCGAGCGCGGACCCGGCGTCGCTCATTCAGCCCTCCTTCGCGAACCGATCCGTGGCCTCGACCAGGTGGTGGACGATGCCGGGCTCGTTGGCGGCGTGTCCGGCGTCGTCGACGATGTGCAGCCGCGATCCCGGCCACGCCCGGTGCAACTCCCAGGCGCTCACCGCCGGGCAGACGATGTCGTGGCGGCCCTGCACGATCTCCACCGGCAGGTGCGCGATCCGGTCGATGTCGCGCAGCAGCTGGCCTTCGGCGAGGAAGCCGCCGTGGCGGAAGTAATGGTTCTCGATGCGGGCGAACGCGATCGCGAACCGCGGCTCGGCGGTCTCGGCGACCCGATCCGGGTGCGGCAGCAGGGAACTCGTCGACCCCTCCCACACCGACCAGGCGACGGCCGCCCGCTCGACCACCGCGGGGTCGGGGGAGTGCAGCAGCCGGTGGTAGGCCGCCACCAGGTCGCCGTCGCGTTCGTCGGCGGGCACCGGTGCGAGGAACTTCTCCCACTCGTCGGGGTAGACGTAGCCGGCGGCGCCGTTGTAGTACCAGTCGATCTCCTTGCGCCGCAACAGGAACACTCCGCGCAACACCATCTCCGTGACCCGCTCGGGATGGCGTTGCGCGTAGGCCAGCGCCAGCGTGGAGCCCCAGGACCCGCCGAACACCTGCCAGCGTTCGACGCCCAGATGCTCGCGCAGCGCCTCGATGTCGGCGACGAGATGCCAGGTGGTGTTGACCGACAGGTCCGCGCCGTCGGCGATGTGCGGGGTGGAGCGGCCGCATCCGCGCTGGTCGAACAGCACGATCCGGTAGCAGGCCGGGTCGAAGAAGCGCCGGTGCAGCGGTGCGGTACCACCGCCGGGGCCGCCGTGCAGGAAGACCACCGGCTTGCCCTCGGGGTTGCCGCTGACCTCCCAATACACCCGTTGGCCGTCCCCGACGTCGAGCATGCCGGAGTCGAACGGCTCGATCGGCGGATACAGTTCGCGGCGCATCACAGCCCCACGACGACCGTCGCCAGATCCGGCACCTCGAGCGCCTCGATGGCCTGCTGGCGCACGTCCGGGCAGCTCTTGCTGGTCGCGGTGTCGACGACGGTCTTGTTGTTGAGCACGTCGATGCCGTTCTGCAGGCCCCACGGGTGCACGATCAGGTTCAATCCGACCCGGCCGAGCGTCGGGCCCTGGACGCGGAAGTTGGAGAGTTCGGGGCGGATCGCGTCGCACAGCTTCTGCGCGGCCGCCTCGCTCACCTGCGGTTCCGGTCGCTGGGTGGTGGGCGCCTGGGTGGCGGGGGCCGACGAGGTGGTCGGCCCCGAGCTACCGGCGGGGTTCGGGTCACCGGACGTGCCGCACGCGCTCAACGCCGCGACGGCGAACGCGGCGGCGACCAGCATGGGGCTGCGGGAGATCCAACGGCTGTGCGGCATCGATACCTCTGCTCGAGTCGAGAATGTCGGCTCCGAGTCTGCCATTTCCCGCCGCGGGCGGCGCGCAACCGACGGACGAGCGGGCCGGACGGCGAACCGGCCGGCCCGCTCGGATGCCGTGTCAGAAGCTGTGCTCGGGCCCGGGGAAGGTGCCCTCGCGGACCTCGGCGGCGTAGGCGGCCGCCGCCGCGCGCAGCTGGTCGCCGATGTCGCCGAAGCGCTTGACGAACTTGGCGGTCTTGCCGCTGGTGTACCCGGCCATGTCCTGCCACACCAGCACCTGCGCGTCGCAGTCGGGACCGGCGCCGATGCCGATCGTCGGGATGGTGAGCTTGCGGGTGACCTGTCCGGCCAGCTCCGCGGGCACCATCTCCATCACCACCGAGAACGCGCCCGCCTCCTGCACCGCGATCGCGTCGGCGATGAGCTGTTCGGCGCCGTCGCCGCGGCCCTGCACCCGGAACCCGCCGAGGGTGTTCACGCTCTGCGGGGTGAAACCGATGTGCGCCATCACGGGAATGCCCGCGGCGGTGAGCAGCGCGATCTGCTCGGCCACGCGCTCGCCACCCTCCAGTTTCACCGCGTGCGCGCCGCCCTCCTTCATGAAACGGGTGGCGGCCGCCAGCGCCTGCTGCGCCGAGCCCTCGTAGGTGCCGAACGGCAGGTCGGCGACCACCAGGGCGTGCGGTGCGCCGCGCACCACGCCGCGCACCAGCGGGATCAGTTCGTCGACGGTGATCGGCACGGTGGTGTCGTAGCCGTAGACGACGTTGGCGGCGGAGTCGCCGACCAGCAGGACCGGGATGCCCGCCTCCTCGAACAGTCGCGCCGAGGAGTAGTCGTAGGCGGTGAGCATCGCCCAGCGCTCACCGTCGGCCTTCATCTGCCGCAGGTGCGGGATGCGCGTCTTGCGCCGCGGCTGAGCCGGCTGCGCCGCACCGTAGGCAGGGGTTTCCGAATCGGATACGGACATCGTCGTCCCTTTCGTGTTGTCGCCTCGAGGCCACTCTCGGGTCCCCGGGTTCTCTGACGCCTCCAGTGTGCCACCCGGGGTCGCCGCGGAAACAGGGGCGCACGCGGGTGCGATTGGTCACAGGGACGTCCCCGGATGCGTCGCCGTCACCGCCCCCGGCCCGCCGCGCCGTGCGACGACGCGACGGTGGAACTGCGTCGCGCGTGTCGGGCCGTGGGCATCGGCGTGGTGACCGCGGGCGAACACGAGGGACCCGATCGTGTGCGCCGGGCGGTCCCGGCGCTGTCGACGCGGTGGTGGTGAGCCTGGCCGCCCCGCTGGAGTTCCGCTACGACGGCGCCGTCCATACCGCCCGGACCGTGGGGACCGGACTGATGCGGCCGGGGGCGCGACGCCTGCGACGGTGCTGCGCTCCCCGCAGCCGGTGGTCTACGCCGAGTTGGCGCCCGCAGCCCTGCGGCATCGGCGTGCCGCTGAGCGACGTGGACGCGGGCGGTCTCGCGGCCGACGCGGTGCTGCCGTGGGTGGACGCGCTGTGCGAGGAATTGGCCGGCCGGCCGGTCGGTGACCGAGTGCACGTCCTGCGCGTCCGCCTCCTCGAGCGGCTGGACGGTACCGATCGCGCCGCCGGACCCGACGACGCCTTCCGGACGCTGGGCAGTATCCGCGCCGGTGGCGGGACGGTGCCGGTGTCGACCCCGGCCCGCGAGGCGCACCTGAGCCCACGGCGCTTGCGCGAGATGATGCGCCGTGCCCCGGGAGTGACGCCCGAGTTCGCCTCCCGGGCGGCGTGGCGGCCACCGTCGCCCTGTCCCACAGCGTTCCGGAGTGGGGATGGTGTGACCCCGACTCGAGCGGCGGCTCACCGGTGCTGATCATGCTCACCGTGCCCGACCCCGGCGCGACGGCGGCACAGATGGTCCGGCACGGCGGCGAACTCGTGATTCCGGTGGAGAACCGTCCGTACGGTCGACGGCAAGGCCGCGTGCGTGACCCGTTCGGCCACCTGTGGGTGCTGGGCGGCGAACCGCGCTAGACCTTCGCGTTCCGCAGCTCCGCGGCGAGTGCCATTCCCGGAGAATCCGTCGTGCCGCCCGGCGGCGCCCGCGACCAGGGCGGGGTCGACGTGTACTCGAAGCTGTGGCTGATCGAGGCGGTGTCGCCTGGGTGCTCGGGGTCGAACAGGCCGGGCACGCGAAGAAGCTCGGCCGATCCACCGCCGTGCGTCCGCCTCGCCGGTTACATTGGGCGGCAATCGGATCGGGACGGCGGCGAACGGGTGGTAGGCGATGGTGGGGTTCTTCACCAGACGGGGTGAGGTGTTCCACCCCGAGCCGGTGGCGGTGAGCTGGTGGCGGCCGGACCATCTCGGCGGCGTGGCGGTGTGCGGGCTGCTGGGCCGAGGGTTGGAAGCGCTGTGCCCCACGGGCTTCGTGCCCGCCCGATTCACCGCCGATCTGTTCGCGCCGGTGTTCGACGCACCGATCGAACTCCGCGCCGACGTGATCCGCGCCGGTTCCAGGATCGTCGTCGCGGAGGTGTGGATCGTGCAGGACGGGCACGAACGGGTGCGTGCCTCGGGGGTGTTTCTGCGCCGGGGCGAGCAGCCGCCGGGCCGGGTGTGGACGCGGGACCTCGACCTGCCGGTGCCGCCGCCGGGCTGCGTGCCCGTCGACGGCGGGCCGCCGCTGTTCCGGAGCGGCAGCGCGGCCTGGACCGGGGATTTCGCGGCGAATCAGAACGCCGACCGCAAGGCGTCCTGGCACAGCATGCCGCCGGTCGTGATCGGAGAGCAGGCCACGCCCTTCCAACGGGCGGCACTCACCGCCGACGCGGCGAATCAGGTGTGCCACTGGGGCACGCACGGCGCCGGTTACATCAATGCCGATGTCACCCTGGCGCTCTCGCGTCTGCCAGCGGGCTTCGAGCTCGGCCTCTACGCCGAGAACACCTTCGCCGACGCCGGCATCTCGATCGGCACCGCGATCGTGTACGACCGCGTCGGACCGCTGGGCACCTGCACCGTGACGACGCTGTCGAACGCCCATCGCCAGGTCGACCTCGCGGCCGTCGCGCGTGATCGCATCCCGAATCGACCGTAGGAGGCATCCGGTCGCGAACGGCCGCACCGTCACGAACATTAAACTCCCCCCGTGCGCGTCTTCCTCGCCGGTGCGACCGGCGTTCTCGGTGTTCGGCTGCTGCCGCTGCTGGTCGCGGCGGGTCACCAGGTCGCGGGTACCACCCGCGCCGTCGAGCGGGCCGCGGGGATCGCGGCGGCGGGTGGCGTGCCGGTGGTCGTGGACGTCTACGACCGGGCGGCGCTGACCGACGCGGTGGTCGGATTCCGTCCCGACCTGGTCATGCATCAGCTCACCGACCTTCCCGACGACCCCGCGCAGATCCCCGCCCGTGCCGACGCCAACGCCCGCATCCGCACGGAGGGCACCGCGAACCTGATCGCGGCCGCCACCGCGGCCGCCGCGCCGCGCTTCCTGGCGCAGAGCATCGCCTGGACGCCGCCCGGTCGCGGTGACGCCGTCGCGGTCCACGAACGGGCCGTCCTCGGGATCGGTGGTGTGGTGGTCCGATACGGCCAGCTCTACGGCCCGGGCACCTACTACGAATCCGAGCCGCCGACGCACCCCCGCATCCACGTCGACGACGCCGCGGCCCGGACGATTCCGCTTCTCGAGGCCGACAGCGGCGTGGTGGTCCTGGCCGAATCAGACGGTGACGCCGACTGACTCCCGCCGGGCAGGCAGCTCGGCGGCGACCAGCCCGACGAGCAGCGCCGCCTCGCCCACGTTGCCGAGCGGCGGCACGGCCACGGCGGCCGCCGACGCGCCGATCAGCACCACCGTGCCGATCAGCAGCGTCCGCGCGGACTCCTTGCGCCACAGCACGATTCCGGCGGCAAGCATGACGATGCCGACCACCAGCGCGGGCACCGGCGGCGCGGGATGTTCGGCCGCGTAGCGCAGGGTGTCGGCGTACTCGCGCGGCACCAGCCGCAGATGGGGTAGTTCGGTCAGCACACCCCCGGCCAGCAGCGCGCCGGTGAGCACCACGGCCGTCCACCACCAACCGCGTGCGGCGGACACCGATCGGTCGCGACGCCCGTCCTCCGTGCCGTGCCGCGCCCCGAGCCGGTCCGCCGCCCAGACGATCAACAACGGCGTGAGCACCGCGTGCGCGACGAACCGCGGCACGCTCAGCACGTGCAGGAAAGCCCCCTCGCCGAGCACCGCACCCAGCCCGATCACCGCAGAGTCATAGGCCAGCCCCACCCCGACCACACCCAGCAACCAGACCCGCGGCACCCGGGTGACCCGCGTCCACAACACCCCCACACAGGCCAGCTGCCCGGCCGCGACGAGCAGCAGCAGCGCGGACACCACGGCGGTTCAGACCACCCCGGCCGCGCGCAGCTCCGCCAGCTCCTCGGCGCTCTTGCCCAGCAACCCCCGGTAGATCTCCTCGTTGTGCTGCCCCGGGTGGGCCGAGCCCGCGTTCCGGATCCGTCCCGGTGTCTGCGACAGCACCGGGACGATGCCGGGCCCCAGCACCGCGCGCCCGATCCGCTCGTCGTAGTGCTCGGCGATCATGCCGCGCGAGCGCAGCTGCGGATCGCGCACGACCTCGGCCACGGTGTTGATCGGCCCGGAGATCACCCCGGCGGCGTTGAGCGTGGCGATGATGTCGTCGGGCTGCCGCTGCGCCGCCCAGTCGCCGATGATGCGGTCCAGCTCGTCCTGGTTGCGCCCGCGCGCGACGTGGTCGGCGAAGCGCGGGTCGTCGGCGAGTTCCGGTTGCCCCATCGCGGCGCACAGGCGACGGAAGACCGTGTCCTGGTTCGCGGCGATCACCACCCAGCTGCCGTCGGCGCTGCGGTAGATGTTCGAGGGCGCGATGCCTTCCAGGCGGGTGCCGGACGGGCCGCGCACCACCCCGCCCACGTCGTAGTCGGGAATGGTGGATTCCTGGATGGCCAGGCAGGATTCGGTCAGCGCGGCGTCGACGACCTGCCCTTCGCCGGTGACGGTGCGACGGTAGAGCGCGGCCAGCGCGCCCTGCACCGCGAACATGCCCGCCAGGCTGTCACCCAGCGACAGCGCCAGGCGCGGCGGCGGACCGCCCGGGAAGCCGTTCATGTGCCGCAGGCCGCTGGCGGCCTCGGCCACCGAGGCGTACCCGGCCTTGTGCGCGTCCGGGCCGGTCTGGCCGTAGCCGGACACCCGCACCAGGATGATGCCGCGGTTGCGCGTGCGCAGCGTCTCGTAGTCCAGGCCCCATTTCTCCAGGGTGCCGGGGCGGAAGTTCTCGACGACGATGTCCGAGCGCGCGACCAGCTCCAGGAACAGGTCGCGGCCCGCGGGCTCGCGCAGGTTCAGCGTGAGCGCCTTCTTGTTGCGGGCGTGCACGGTCCAGAAGAAGTGGTGGCCGTCGAGTTCGGCCTGCCCCCAGGTGCGCAGCGGGTCGGGACGGTCGGGTGGCTCGATCTTGAGCACCTCGGCGCCCATGTCGCCCAGCAGGCGGGCGGCGAACGGCCCGGAGATCAAGGTGCCGACCTCGAGCACGCGGATGCCGTCCAGCGCGCCGGGGGTCTCGGTGGTGTCGGAAGGGTTCATGTGGTGGGTGCCAGATCGTGTCGGTGCAACCAGTCCCCGATGATCCGCACCGCTTCGGTGAGGGGCTCGCGCTGGTTCGGACCAGATAGTAGTGGTTGGCGTCGGCGATCTCGTGCAGTCCCTTGTCCGGGTGCCCGATCGCGGCGTTGGATGCGTGCGCGTGACCGGGGGTGCAGATGTTGTCGGCGCCGTGGTCGCGGGGCACAGCACCCAGTCCTCGTGCGGTACCGCGGAATCCGCCACCGCGCAGCCTCGTCGATGGCTGCCAACGGTCGACCGCCCGGCGACCCGCGTTCCCGTCCGCTCCGCGCACTCCGTGGCCGACAGGATCATGGCGGGTGTCGCGGCCGAGGCCGCGAGCGCCGGGCGGACGATCCCGACCTAAGCTGGCCCGGTGGCGCGGGCACGCGGTGCCGTCCAGCTGACGGTCGACGATTGGCTCCAGGCCGGGTACACGGTGCTGGCCGAGCAGGGCTTTCGCGCGCTCAAGGTCAACGAGCTGTGCCGCCGTCTGGGCGTGACCAAGGGCAGCTTCTACCACCATTTCCAGGACATCACCTCGTTCAAGAACGCCCTGGTGGACTCCTGGGGCGACTGGAGCGACGCCGAGCACCGCCGGATGGACGCCCTGGCCGAGCAGCCACCGCGCGAACGCCTGGTCGCCATGATGGGCCTGCTCGTGAGCCCCCGGCACTGGACGCTGGAGCGGGCGATGCGCGAATGGGCCCGCTCCGACCCGCGCGCCGCCGCCAGCGTGCGCGCCTCCGACCGGCACGCCCGCCGCGCGGTGCGTCGCGCCTTCGCCGATCACGGATTCGACCCCGAGACCGCCGCGCGCCGCGCCGAATGGACCTTCGCGATCGGTATCGGCGCCCTGCACCTGGCCAGTTCCCCGCGTGGCGGCCGGCCCTCCGCCGCCGAGCGCGCCGAGTTGGTGGACTTCCTGCTCCGCCCGTGAGCGGGTGCGGTCGGCGACGGCCACGTCGGGTGCCGGTACCGGGTTCGAGGTGCGCGGCACGCGTGGGCAGCGCCTGATCGCCGGGGGTAACTGGCAGGATCGGGGCATGGGATTGCGGCGTGGGTGCGGGGTGCTGGTGGCGGCGTTGGCCGTGGTGGCGGCCGGGTGCACGATCGAGCGGGGTGAGCAGGCCGGGCCGATGCCTGCCGCGCCCGCCGGGCTGGAGCGGTTCTACGAGCAGGCGGTGCCGTGGGGACCGTGCGCCGGCTTCACCGACGACCAGGTGCGGCTGCCGCCCAACGCGCAGTGCGCCCGCATCGAGGTGCCGGTCGACTACGCCGATCCGGCCGGGCCGACCGCGCAGATCGCCCTGTCGCGGATTCCGGCGTCGGGAGCCAAGATCGGTTCGCTGCTACTCAACCCCGGCGGCCCGGGGGTCTCCGGCCTCGACACCGTCGCCATCGCGAACCAGACGCCGCTGTCGGAGCGGTTCGACCGGGTGGGTTTCGATCCGCGCGGCGTCGGCGCCTCGACCCCGGCGATCACCTGCCTGACCCCGCCGGAAGCCGACGCCGAGCGCGCCGAACGTCCCGAGGACAACACCCCGGCGGGCATCGCCGCCGCCGAGGCCGACAACCGCGACTACGCGGCCAAGTGCGCGCAACGCAGCGGTGCGGAACTGCTCGAGCACGTCGGCACCCGCGAGGTGGTGCAGGACATGGACGTCATCCGCGCGGTCCTGGGCGATCCGAAGCTGACCTACCTCGGCTACTCCTACGGCACCAAGCTCGGTTCGCTCTACGCCGAGAAGTTCCCCGACCGGGTGCGCGCGCTGGTCCTCGACGGCGCCGTCGACTCCTCCCAGGACCCGGTGCAGGAATCGCTGCGCCAGGCCGCGGGCTTCCAGCGCGCCTTCGACGCCTACGCCGCCGACTGCGCCCGCACCCCCGACTGCCCGCTCGGCACCGATCCGGCCCAGGCCGTGGCCCGCTTCCGCGAACTCGTCGACCCGCTGTGGGACCGGCCCGCCGCCACCACCGACCCGCGCGGCCTGAGCTACAACGACGCGATCACCGGCGTCACCCAGACCCTCTACACCGACGATCTGTGGCAGGTGCTCACCCTCGGTCTGCAGGAACTGCGCGACGGGCGCGGTGACACGCTGCTGCAACTGGCCGACCTCTACGACGGCCGCCGCGACGACGGCACCTACCGCAACACCCAGGACGCGTTCAACGCCATCCGCTGCGTGGACGACCCGCGCGTCACCGACCCGGCGGTGGCCGCCCGCCAGGACACCGAGTACCGCAAGGCCGCACCCTTCCTGGACGACGGTCGCGGCACCGGCGCCGCCCCGCTGGAACTGTGCGCCGCCTGGCCGGTGCCCAACTCGGGCGAGCCGCACAGCATCTCCGTGCAGGGCCTGCCCACCACGGTGGTGGTCTCGACCACCGAGGACCCGGCCACGCCCTATCAAGCCGGTGTCGACCTGGCCGCCCAGCTCGGCGCCGCGCTCGTCACCTTCCGCGGCAACCGCCACACCGCCGCGCTGGTGGCGGGCAACGAGTGCTTGGACAGCGCCGTCATCGCCTATCTCGTCGACCTGACGATCCCGCCCGCGGGCCTCACCTGCTGAGTCGCGCCGCGGTCGGAAAAACAACACATATTCCTCATGTAACACGGATTTAACGCCGGGTGCCTACGCTCGCGAGCATGGATCGCCAGAAGGAATTCGTGCTGCGGACGCTCGAAGAGCGGGACATCCGCTTCGTACGGCTCTGGTTCACCGACGTCTTGGGCTACCTCAAGTCCGTGGCCATCGCCCCCGCCGAACTCGAAGGCGCCTTCGAGGAGGGGATCGGTTTCGACGGATCGGCGATCGAGGGTTTCGCCCGGGTCTCGGAGGCCGACATGGTCGCGCGGCCGGATCCTTCCACCTTCCAGGTGCTGCCGTGGGCCACCAGCAAGGGCCACCAGCACTCGGCGCGGATGTTCTGCGACATCACCATGCCCGACGGCTCGCCGTCCTGGGCCGACCCCCGGCACGTGCTGCGCAGGCAGCTGAACAAGGCGGGCGATGTCGGGTTCAGCTGCTACGTGCACCCCGAGATCGAGTTCTTCCTGCTCGAGAACGGCCCGCAGGACGGCTCACCGCCGCGGCCCGCCGATTCCGGTGGTTTCTTCGACCAGGCGGTGCACGATGCGGCGCCGAACTTCCGCAGGCACGCCATCGACGCCCTGGAATCGATGGGCATCTCGGTGGAGTTCAGCCACCACGAGGGCGCGCCCGGCCAGCAGGAGATCGACCTGCGCTACGCCGACGCGCTCTCGATGGCCGACAACGTGATGACCTTCCGCTACCTCATCAAGGAGGTGGCGATCGACGAGGGCGTGCGGGCCACGTTCATGCCCAAGCCGTTCGCGGAGTGGCCGGGCTCGGCGATGCACACCCACATGAGCCTGTTCGAGGGCGAGACCAACGCCTTCGCCGACCCGGACGACCCGGACAACCTGTCGGCCACGGCCCGCGCGTTCATCGCGGGCATCCTCGAGCACGCCTCGGAGATCAGCGCGATCACCAACCAGTGGGTCAACTCCTACAAGCGGCTCATCCACGGCGGCGAGGCGCCCACGGCCGCGTCCTGGGGCCGGTCGAACCGCTCGGCGCTGGTGCGCGTGCCCATGTACACCCCGAACAAGGCGTCCTCGCGCCGCGTCGAGATCCGCAGCCCCGATTCGGCCTGCAACCCCTACCTCACCTTCGCGGTGCTGCTGGCCGCCGGCATGCGCGGCATCGAGAAGGGTTACACGCTGCCGCCGGAGGCCGAGGACGACGTGTGGTCGCTGACCTCGGCGGAGCGGCGCGCGATGGGCTTCCGCGAGCTGCCGGGCACCCTCGACGAGGCACTGCAGGCGATGGAGCGTTCCGAGCTGGTCGCCGAGACGCTGGGCGAGCACGTGTTCGACTTCTTCCTGCGCAACAAGCGACGCGAATGGGCCGACTACCGCAGCCAGGTGACACCGTTCGAGCTGCGGGAGTACCTGGGTCTCTAGCACGGTAGGTTGGGTTCATGGTCCGGCCCCCATCTGCCCGTTCCGCCGTGCCCGGTGTGGGCCGGCTCGGCCTGCTCGATCCGACGGCCGCGGCCTCGCTGCGCGAGCTGGGCTGGGACAACGTCGAGAGCATCCCGGTGCTGTGGGCGCTCTCCCGCGCCCCCGACGCCGACCTCGCGCTGAACACCCTGATGCGGCTGCGCGAGGCGCTCGGAAGCGATTGGCAGCGGCTGGATTCCGCGATCCGCACCGACACCTCGCTGCGCGGCCGGCTGTTCGCGCTGCTGGGTTCCTCCACGGCGCTGGGCGACCACCTGGTCGCCGAACCCGCCGCCTGGGAGGTGTTGCGCCGCGGCGATCTGCCCGACCGCGACGAGCTGCTGGCCGACCTCCTCGCGGCCGTGCAGGCGACCCCGGAGGCGGGCCCGCACGCCGGACCCATGCTGTTCCGTGCCGGGATCGCGGGCCCGGAGGCGGTCGCGCTGCTGCGCTGCCGCTACCGCGACCAGCTGATGTTGCTGGCCGCGCTCGACCTGGCCGCCACCGTGGAGAACGAGCCGGTGCTGCCGTATCGGGTGGTCGGCAGGCACCTCACCGATCTGGCCGACGCGGCGCTCACCGCGGCGCTGGCGGTGGCGGTGGCGCGGGTGTGCAAGGACCAGCCGTGTCCGGTGCGCCTGGCCGTGATCGCGATGGGCAAATGCGGTGCGCGGGAACTGAACTACGTCAGCGACGTGGATGTGGTGTTCGTCGCCGAGCCCGCCGACGCGACCGCGACCCGGCTGGCCGCGGAGATGATGAGCGTCGGCAGCCAGGCTTTCTTCGAGGTCGACGCGGCCCTGCGGCCGGAGGGTAAGCAGGGCGCGCTGGTGCGCACCCTGGACTCGCACCTGACCTACTACAAGCGCTGGGCCCGCACCTGGGAGTTCCAGGCGCTGTTGAAGAACCGGCCGATGACCGGCGATCTGGAGCTGGGTCGGGAATACCGCGACGCGGTGATGCCGATGGTGTGGACGGCCTCCGAACGGCCCGACTTCGTGCCCGAGGTGCAGGGCATGCGCAGGCGCGTCGAGGATCTGGTGCCCGCCGAACTGCGGGAGCGCGAGCTGAAACTCGGCCGCGGCAGCCTGCGCGACGTCGAATTCGCCGTGCAGCTCTTGCAATTGGTGCACGGCCGGGTGGACGAGAACCTGCACGTCGCCAGCACCGTCGACGCGCTGTCGGCGCTGGCGGCGGGCGGTTACGTGGGCCGCGACGACGCCGCGAACCTCACCGCCTCCTACGAATTCCTGCGCCTGCTCGAGCACCGGCTGCAGTTGCAGCGGCTCAAGCGCACCCACACCCTGCCCGCCGACGACGACGAGGAGGGCATGCGCTGGCTGGCCCGCGCCGCCCACATCCGCCCAGACGGCAGGCAGGACGCGATGGGCGTGCTGCGCTCGGAGATCCGCCGCAACGCGGTGCGGGTGCGGCGCCTGCACGCCAAGCTGTTCTACCGGCCGCTGCTCGAGGCGGTCGTCCGGATGGACCCGGACGCGCTGCGGCTGAGCCCCGACGCCGCCGTCCGGCAGCTGGCCGCGCTCGGTTACGCCGCCCCCGAGAACGCCTTCGGCCACCTGAAGGCGCTCACCGGGGGAGTGTCGCGCAAGGGCCGCATCCAGGCGCTGCTGCTGCCGACGCTGCTCGAATGGCTCGGCGAGACACCGAATCCCGACGCGGGCCTGCTCGCCTACCGCCGGGTGTCGGAAGCGCTCGACGAGCAGACCTGGTTCCTGCGCGAGCTGCGCGACGAGGGCGCGGTCGCGCAACGGCTGATGATCGTGCTCGGCTCCTCGGAGTTCCTGCCCGATCTGCTCATCAACGCGCCCGAGACCATCCGGATGTTCGCCGACGGTCCGCACGGCCCGCTGTTGCTCGGTCCGCAGCCGGAGGAGGTCGCGCGCGGCATCCTCACCGCCGCCGCCCGTTACGACGATCCGAACCGGGCGGTCGCGGCGGCCCGCTCGCTGCGCAGGCACGAGCTGGCACGGGTGGCCTCGGCGGATCTGCTCGGCATGCTGGAGGTGCCGCAGGTGTGCCGGGCACTGTCGTCGGTGTGGGTGGCGGTGCTGGACGCGGCCCTAGCGGCGGTGATCCGGGCCGGCGAGGCCGAATCGGGTGAACCGGCGCCCGCCGCCTTCGCCGTCATCGGCATGGGCAGGCTGGGCGGCATGGAGTTGGGTTACGGCTCCGACGCCGACGTGCTGTTCGTGTGCGAACCGCGGCCAGGCGTCGACGAGACCAAGGCCGTGAAATGGGCCAACACGGTGGCCGAGCGGGTGCAGCGGCTGTTGGGCGCACCGAGCACCGACCCGCCGCTGCACGTCGACGCGGGGCTGCGACCGGAGGGCCGCAGCGGCGCGCTGGTCCGCACGCTGAGCGCCTACCAGGCCTACTACGGGCAGTGGGCGCAGTCCTGGGAGGTGCAGGCGCTGCTGCGGGCCCACCAGGTGGCCGGTGATCAGGAGCTCGGCGTGCGGTTCCTGCACGCGGTGGACAAGGTCCGCTATCCGGCCGGTGGCGTGTCCGAGGACGCCGTGCGCGAGATCCGCCGCATCAAGGCCAGGGTCGACTCCGAGCGGCTGCCGCGCGGCGCCGACCCCGCCACCCACACCAAACTCGGTCGCGGCGGCCTCGCCGACATCGAATGGACCGTGCAGCTGCTGCAACTGCGCCACGCCCACGAGGTGGAGTCGCTGCACAACACCGCCACGCTGGAGACGCTGGCGGCCATCGAGAAGGCGGAGCTGCTGGCGGCCGAGGACGTCGCCCTGCTGCGCGACTCCTGGCTGCTGGCCACCAAGGCGCGCAACGCACTGGTCCTGGTGCGCGGCAAGCCCTCCGACCAGCTACCCGGCCCGGGCAGGCTGCTCTCGGCGGTCGCCACCGTGGCCGGTTGGCCGAACAACGACGGCGGCAGCGAATTCCTCGACCACTACCTGCGCATCACCCGGCGTGCCAGGGCGGTCGTGGAGCGCGTCTTCGGCTCCTGAGGCGGGGCGAACATGCCCAGCCGGGCCGCGACCTCGCGCAGCGCGGCGCGCTCCTCGTCGGCGCTCGGTCCGGCTTCGACCGTCACCGCCACCGTGTCGCCCGCGGCCACTCGCAGCACGTCCCAGCAGTACGGCAGCACCGGCGCGTGCACACTGCGGCCGTGCGCGGTGAACGTCACCCGCGCCCGGTACCGGCCCGCCACCTGCGCGAGTTCCTCGGCGTCCACGGCGGTGAGCCCGCCCGCCACCGTCACCTGTTCGTAGTACATCGGTTCGCCTCCCACGCCGAGCGTACGACGCCCGCCGTTATGCGGGTGGCAAGTCGACCGTTGGCGGGGCCGCCTAGGGTCGGGGACATGCGAATGTGGACGATGCGGGCCGTGCTCGGACTGGGCTGGTGCGGCCTGCTGGTGGGGATCGCCGGAATCGTGTTGCACCTGCGGGGCTGGCGGTCGCAATGGCCGGCGCTGGCCGCCTCGGGTGCTTCCTACTTCATGCTCGGCGCGCTGGTCGCGCTGTTGCTGTTCCTGATCGTGCGCGGCTGGCGCAGCGCCGCCGTGGCGGGGGTGGTCGTGGCCGCGGTGGTCTGGACGCAACTGCCCGCCTTCGTGCCCGACGGCCGGGCCGCGAGCGGGCCGGAACTGCGTGTGCTGCAGTCGAATCTGCTGTTCGGCGGATCGGATCTGGACGCGGTGGTGGGGGAGGTGCGCGGCCGCGGCGTGGAACTGCTCACCGTGCAGGAGCTGACGCCCGACGCGGCGCACCAGCTGACCGCCGACCTCGCCGCCGACCTGCCGTATCACCACCTCGAGCCCGGCCCCGGCGGCGCGGGAACGGGCATCTTCAGCCGCTATCCGCTGCACGACACCCGGAAACTGGACGGGTTCCTGCTGGCGAACCTCTCCGCGACGATGGACCATCCGCAGCGCGGCCCGGTCACGGTATTCGCGGTCCACCCGGTCCCGCCGCCGATGAACTTCCCCGCCTGGAGCGCGGAAATGCGCAGGCTCCGCGAGGTCCTCGACGTCCAGCAGGGGCCCGCCGTGGTCGGCGGCGATTTCAACGCCACCATGGATCACGCGCTGTTCCGCGACCTGCTGCGCGGCCGGTTCGCCTCCGCCGCCGAGCTGGCCGGTGCCGGTCCGCTGCCCACCTGGCCCGCGGACCGCGCCTGGGGGCCGGTGATCGGCATCGACCACGTCCTGGTCGCCGACGGCGGCGCCGGGCGCGTGGAGAGCATCACCATCCCGGGATCCGACCACCGGGCCGTGTACGCGGAGCTGCGGTTACCGGTCTGACCGGGTCAGCGGGCGGCGGGCAGCGACCGCAGCGAGGCGAGCGTGGTGGCCACCGCCCGCGCCGCCTCGGCGCCCTTGGTGACGAAATGCCCGGTGAAGTAGTCGATGTGCTCGCGGTGCTCGTGGAAGTGGTGCGGGGTGAGCACCACCGAGAACACCGGCACATCGGTGTCCAGCTGCACCCGCATGAGCCCGTCGATCACCGCCGAGGCGACGAACTCGTGCCGGTAGATCCCGCCGTCGACGACCAGCGCCGCCGCCACGATCGCCGCGTAGCGGCCGCTGCGGGCCAGCCGCTGGGCGTGCAGCGGGATCTCGAACGCGCCCGGCACCTCGTAGACGTCGATGGCCGCGGGGTCGAAGCCGAGGTCGGCGAACTCGGCGGTGAAGCCCTCGAGCGCCTTGCCGACGATCCCGCTGTGCCAGGTCGCGCGCACGAACGCCACCGATGCGCTGGATGTGGTTCCCATGGCGCGAGCCTACTGGGTCGTCAGATGGTCCTGCAGCCACCGTTCCAGGTCGGCGAACACGGTCTCCTTCTCCGGCTCGTTGAACACCTCGTGATAGAGGCCGTCGTAACGGTGCACGGTCAGGTCCTTCGCCGCGGCACCGCGCTCGATGAGGTCGGCGCTCGACGGCGCGGCGAGCGTGTCGGCGGTGCCGTGCAGCACCAGCGTCGGCACCGTCAGCTTGCCGAGGCGCCGTTTCACGGTCAGCGAGCCGTCGAGGATCTCGGTGGCGGTGCGGGCGGGCAGCTTGCCCCGGTAGACCAGCGGATCGGAATCGTAGGCGGCGACGACGGCCGGGTCGCGGCTGATCGACGACGAATCCAATTGCAATACACCGAGATTCGGGGTCAACCTGGTCAGCACCGGCGCGAGCAGCTTCTGCAACGGATTGCCGACCGGAATCTCGAGCGGCGGCGCCGAGACCACCACGCCCGCGACGTCGATCGGCGCGCGCGTCGCCAGATACAGCACGATCAGCGCGCCCATCGAATGCCCGAGCAGGAATCGCGGCACACCGGGGTGCTCGCGCGCGGCGATGTCGAGCATGCCCGCGACGTTGTCGGCGGCACCGTCGAGCGACCCGATGTTGGCCTTGCCGCCCGCCGACTTGCCGTGCCCCACATGGTCGAGCGCATACACCGCGTACCCGGCATCGGCCAGCCGGGTGCCCACGTGCACGTAGCGGCCGGAATGCTCGGCCACCCCGTGCACCAGCACGATCGCCGCGCGCGCCGGCCCGTCGGGAAGCCAGGCACGCCAGGCGATCCGGCTCCCCGTGCCCTCGAACGAGCCGTCCTTGGTCTGGCTCACCGCTGCTCCTCTCCGATCGGCCCGGCCGCGAGTTCGCCGATCAACCGCCGATTGAACTCGATGAGGCGAGCGTAGTTCACCCGCGAGATGCGTTCGTCGGTTCCGTGGATGGTCGCCAGATCCGCCTCGCTCAGCACGATCGGCGCGAAATTGCAGCGGGTCGCCGCCAGCCCGTCGTAATGTCGCGAGTCCGTCGCCCCCGGCACCAGCCCGCTGGTCACCGCCACCCCCGGCACCACCTGCCGCGCCAGCCGCGCGACCAGGTCGAACGCCGGACCCGGCCGCTCGGTGCGGGAGGGTTCCGAGGCCATCCCCACCAACTCCACCGTCACACCCCGGTCCCGGATCACCCGGCGGCAGTGCGCGAGCACCCCGTCGACCGAATCACCGGGCAGGATACGGAAATTCACCAGTGCCTCGGCGTGCTGCGGCAGCACATTGGCCTTCACCCCGCCGCGGATGACCGTCGGTGCGGTCGTGGTCCGCACCAGCGCTTCGGTCTGCGGACGCGCCGCCATCACCCGCGTGATCACCGGCCCCGCCACCCCGGCTGCCCCGAGCAGCATCCGCCGCGCCGGCGGCATCACCGTCCGCAACCGCGCCAGCATGTCCGCGATCACCGGCGTCAACCGCAGCGGCAACGGCCGATCCTGCACCCGCGCCACCGCCCGCGCGATCCGCCCCACCGCGGTCTGCCGCCCCGGCATCGAGGAATGCCCGCCCGTCTCCCGCACCGAGAGCCGCACCGTCGCATACCCCTTCTCACCGACCATGATCGACGCCACCGGCGTCGACACCCCGTCGGCCACCCCCTCGGTGATCACCCCGCCCTCGTCCAGCAGCAGCTCCGCCCGCACCCCCGCATCCCGCAACCGCCGCGCCATCAGCACCGCCCCCGCGTCCCCGAACACCTCCTCGTCGTGCCCGAACGCCAGATAGACGGTGTGCCGCGGCCGCACCCCCGCCGCGAGCGCCGCCTCCACCGCCTCCAGAATCGCCAGCACCCGGCTCTTGTCGTCGATCGCCCCCCGGCCCCAGATGAACCCGTCGTCCACGACGCCCGCGAACGGCGGATGCGTCCACCCGTCCCCGGCAGGCACCACATCCTGATGCGCCAGCAGAATCGCCGACACCCGCTCCGGTTCGACCCCCGGCCAACGGTAGAGCCTGCTGTGCCCGAACCGCTCGAGCTCCAGCTCGGCATGCACCCGCGGAAAACACGCCTCGAGATGCGCCGCCAACCGCACGAACTCCCCGTCGGCGCTGTCATCGGCCCGCTCCCCGGTCCCGGACACCGTGGCGCACCGCAACGCCCCCGCCAACCGCTCGGCAGTCGCGTCGTCCACCGGTGCGAGGTCATGCGATCTGCTCATCTGCGCTGTCATGACCACATCCTGTCCCGATCGGATCACCTGTGCTTCGTTCCTACCGCACCGGCACCGCCGGCGAGCACGATCCGCGCCCCGCCGAGTCGGCGGCACATGGCAGATCCGGCTCGGGCCGCCACCCGCCCGACCTATTTCTCCGGAATGCCGATCGCGAATCCCACGGCGACGAGGACGCAACTGACAACGGCAAGAATCGCAATAGCCCACATGGGACGGACGCTAGGGTTTCCCGCCCGCACCTGACAACGGCCAAACCCCAGATCAGGACCAGTTTCCCCGGGTCAGGCGACCGAGGTAACCCGCGTTCGGGGACAAAAGTCCGCACAGGCACGACGACGGGGTCGATTCAATTCTCCGGCACGATCGCTGTCCACCCGCCGCCTTCTTCGCCACACCAGGCTCGGAAGGTGTCAGTCTGTCCTCCTGGTTTCCCCGCCACGTGCCTGCCGCCGGGGTGAACTGCACCATAACCCGGCTCACTCACCGTCGTTCGGCGAACCACACGCAAACACGGGGCGTCGTGCCGGTTCTGTTTCCGGGAAATGAGTACCGGAACCGGGTCGTATGGCTCGCTGAAGGTGCGCTGCGGACGACCTGCGGACGTAACCGAGCATTGGCCCTGCTGGGTGGTGGGTTGCGCCGGACGCGGGCTGGCTACCGCCTGCCCCTAGAGCCTGCCCTTCTCGCGTAGAGGCTCCGTGGTCAAGAGTGGCGAAGCCCATCCCGTAGGGACGCGAAGCGCTCTTGACGCTGGAGGGGTGTACCCGCTCTGGGAGCACTCCTGATCGCGATCTACACCCAGCGCCAGGCAAGTCGGGACGCTCGCGCCCGCATTAAGATTGACTTGGAGGCACTGAAGCTCCTAAAGGAGATCGAACCTCAAGATGCAGCCGTAGCAATCCTTCGCGAGCACGTTCGTTCGCAGATCAACCAGCTAACAACGGCAGAGAGTATTGCACGGCGCGATTGGCTTGAGGTGATCACGATGCTCGTGGTTTGGACCATAGCGGCGGGCATTGCGGCCCCAGCCTTCTTTTACGGCTCGTGGTGGAGCTTGCTGTACGTACCGGCGAGCATTTTGTTCGTCTTCGGAAGCATAGGCTTGCGTGGCCTGAAGAAGAGGTCGCCCGAGTCGTAGACGTCAATGACTACTCCTGTCCGATTCCAGTGGAACCTGGACCACCGCCAGTCGACCGGGCAGAGCTCTGCTGATTCGGAACGACTGCGGGAGTTAGGCCGGGTACGGCGCAGGTGGTGCCCAGCACTGCCTTTGTTGTTGCAGAGTGCGGTAGGAGTGTCGTGGGCGGTACCTTGCGGGCGCAGTGTGCCGCTGACGCGACCGACGCGCCGCGGCGACCGCGCTGTTTGGGAGCCGCGCAGCGCCGCCGGTGCGCCTTGACTCTATAGCGAATTTCGGCAACGGCTCCCGCGCAGTGGGCTCAGTGTCTAGAGGTGGACCACTGCGAGCGTCTTGTCGTCGTGACGCTTGGAGCGCGGCAGCGTCCGGCCGTCGGGATCGGCCTCGGCTTCCCAGGTGTGGCAGCGTTCGAGCACGTCTCGCAAGCCTTCGCAGGACAGTGCGGCGACCTCGGGCCATGGACGCCGAGAGCTTCGAGTGTGTCTCGGGCGCCATCGGTAGCGAGGATGAGCCAGTCGATGCGATCCCGGTCGTAGCGGAGCACCGGCGCGTGCCGAGCAGCGTCCGGAACGGCTTCGGCAATCCAGTACCCGCCGCTGATGTTGCGGGCGAGGTAGCCGATATCGGTGCGGGTGTTGTCGCGCCGATAGGGCGAGCTGTACCGGGCTCCGGTGCGCTTTTCTACCAAATACCAAGTGTCGCTGACTTTTTCGAAGGCCATCGTCTAGTCTCCGGCGAGCAGCCGACGAGCGACAGGCGCCGACTTCGGTCCGCAGATCACTACGGCATCGCCGTCGGGGACCGCGTCGGTATCGGGGTCGATGGCGAAGCGGGTGGATGCGAGCGACAGCCGTGCCAGCGTCACCTCGACCTGCTCTTGGGTGGCCTGATCGTTCGCGTCGAAGTACGGACGATCGCGGCCGTCCTCCATGCCGAACAGTCGGGGGATGCCCACCGCGACGGGGCCGACGCCGAAGTAGGCACGTTCAGCGGGTGGCGCACTGGTCGGCCTCGGTGCAGGCGTGGCCGCACGAGCACATCGTGACGAATGGTGAGGGCAAGCCCGCTCCCCGTGGCAGATCGAGCGCGCGATGCGGGACGTTCGGGAGTCCGCGGTGGTGCCGGGATTGCCTGCCGAGTTCAGCTTCCACGATCTGCGGCACTACGTCGCGTCGCTGCTCATCGCGAAGGGCGCCGACATCAAGACGGTGCAGGCGCGGGGCCGGCACGCGAGCGCGAAGACGACGCTCGACATCTACGGGCATCTGTGGCCGGACGCGGACGAGTCCACCCGCCGAGTGATCGCGGCTGTGATCACCGAACGGGTGGACTCGATACCGGCTACTGCGTACCCACTGCGTACGGAACGGGCCAATTAAGCCCATTCTCGCAGGTCAGGCTTACACGTCGAAGTACAGCTCGAACTCGTACGGGTGCGGGCGCAGGTTGACCGGGGCGATCTCGTTGTCGCGCTTGAGCTGGATCCAGGTCTCGATGAGGTCCTCGGTGAAGACGTTGCCTTCGGTGAGGTACTCGTGGTCCTGCTCGAGCCGGTCGATGACCGAGGCCAGGCTGGTGGGGGCCTGCGGGATGTTCTTGGCCTCCTCCGGCGGGAGCTCGTAGAGGTCCTTGTCGACCGGGGCCAGCGGCTCGATCTTCTTCTTGATGCCGTCCAGGCCGGCCATCAGCATGGCGGCGAAGGCCAGGTACGGGTTGCCCGAGGAGTCCGGCGCGCGGAACTCGATCCGCTTGGCCTTCGGGTTGTTGCCGGTGACCGGGATGCGGACCGCCGCGGAGCGGTTGCGCTGCGAGTACACCAGGTTGATCGGGGCCTCGTAGCCGGGCACCAGGCGGTGGTAGGAGTTCACGGTGGGGTTGGTGAACGCCAGCAGCGACGGCGCGTGGTGCAGGATGCCGCCGATGTAGTGGCGGGCCAGGTCGGACAGGCCGCCGTAGCCGGCCTC
Source organism: Nocardia sp. FDAARGOS_372 (assembly GCF_002554515.1). NCBI lineage: Bacteria > Bacillati > Actinomycetota > Actinomycetes > Mycobacteriales > Nocardiaceae > Nocardia > Nocardia sp. FDAARGOS_372. Next base: position 264,089 of record NZ_PDDW01000001.1, read on the forward strand.
GTCGTGGAACAGCGGCTTGCCGTCCTTCCACAGCGACTGGTGCACGTGCATGCCCGAGCCGTTGTCACCGAAGAGCGGCTTCGGCATGAAGGTGACGGTCTTGCCTTCCTGCCACGCGGTGTTCTTCACGATGTACTTGAACAGCTGCAGGTCGTCGGCGGCGTGCAGCAGGGTGTTGAAGCGGTAGTTGATCTCCGCCTGGCCCGCGGTGCCGACCTCGTGGTGGCCGCGCTCCAGCTCGAAGCCCGCGTCCTGCAGCTTGGTCGAGATCTTGTCGCGCAGGTCGACGTAGTGGTCGTAGGGCGCGACGGGGAAGTAGCCGCCCTTGTTGCGGACCTTGTAGCCGCGGTTGAGGGTGCCGTCCGGGTTGAACTCCGCGCCGGTGTTCCAGGAGCCGGAGATCGACTCGATCTCGTAGAAGGCGCCGTTCATGTTCGACTCGTAACGGATCGAGTCGAAGATGTAGAACTCGGCTTCGGGACCGAAGAACGCGGTGTCGGCGATACCGGTCGAGCGCAGGTACTCCTCGGCCTTGCGCGCAATGTTGCGCGGGTCGCGGGAGTAGGCCTCGCGGGTGAACGGGTCGTGCACGAAGAAGTTCATGTTCAGCGTCTTCGCGGCACGGAAGGGGTCGATCCGCGCGGTGCTGTAGTCGGGGAGCAGGAGCATGTCCGACTCGTCGATCGACTGGAAGCCACGAACCGAGGAGCCGTCGAAGGCCAGACCCTCTTCGGCGAGGTCGGCGGTGAAGGCCTTGGCCGGGATCGAGAAGTGCTGCTGCACACCGGGAAGATCGCTGAAGCGGATATCGATGTACTCGATGTCCTGCTCCTTGATGTACTGGATGACCTCATCGGCCGTGCTGAACGTCACTTGTTCTCCTTACGGATCGGTCCCAGCCAAGTGTGGATTGCGTGGGTTCGTCGGGACGACGCTAAGTAGCCGGTGTTTCCCAGCAATCAAGCCTGTGTTTCGCCGGTGTTACACGTACGGCCGACAGGGTGGCATTGCCCACCCGGGTCCTATCAGCATGCTAGTCCTGGTGCTGGCGGTGTGCTGCCTACACTGGAGGCCATGGCACGTATCACCGGATCCTGGCTCACCGGACCCGAGGCGGACCCGGGGGATCCGGCCGCCTCCGAGTATCGCGGGGAGCAGTTGGGCCTGCCGCGTGAGGGCGCGGGCTCGCTGGCCTCGATGGGCAGGCGCGTCGCGGCCATGTTCGTGGACTGGCTGATCGCGGTCGGTATCTCGCTGATGATCGCGCGCGGGGTGAACGCGAACCTGCCGTTGCTGATCTGGTTCGTCATCGGCCTCGCGGCGGTCACCCTGTTCGGCTTCACCCCGGGCCAGTACTTCCTGCGCCTGCGGACGGTGCGGATCGACGCGCCCGTGCCGGTCGGTTTCGTGCGGGCGCTGGCCAGGCAGGTGCTGCTGGTGTTCGTGGTGCCCGCGCTGTTCACCGACGGCGACGGCCGCGGCATGCACGACCGCGCCACCGGAACAGCCCTGGTCAACGCCCGCTGAGCGGGTCGGGGCTCAGCGCCTGCGGATGGTGCGCTGCATGCCCTTCATCTTCGCGCCCGCGGGCATCGGGCCCTTCGGCAGCGCCGGGCCGGTGCGGCGGCTCAGCGCCGAGAGCCTGCCCTCGATGAGGTCCATGCGCTTGGTGTCGATGTTGCGCGGGAGCTTGGTGAGGTGCCGCTGCAGGTTCTTGAGCGGGACCTGGCCCTCCTCGTTGCCGATCACGAAGTCGTAGATCGGGGTGTCGCCGATCAGGCGCGCGGTGCGCTTCTTCTCCTGCGCGATGAGCGCCTTGAGCCGCTGCGGCGAGCCTTCGCCGATGAGGATGACGCCGGGCAGGCCGATCACGCGGTGCACCGCGTCGAGCTGGGTGGTGGCCGCCACGCCGTTGCTGACCCGCCACTTGCCCTGCAGGTTGTCCAGCACCCAGGCGGCCGCGCCCGCCTGGCCCTCGGCCTTGGCGTAGACGCTGCGCTGGACCCGGCGGCCGAAGATGATGAAGGCGACCAGCGCGCCGAGCAGGATGCCGATCGGCAGCAGGAACCACGGGATGCCGAAGACGAAACCGATGACCAGGAACAGCGCCGTGATGCCGACCAGCGCGCCGATCATCAGCGGCAGCAGGAGCTTGTCTTCCTTGCGCTGCATCTGGAACGCCTGCCAGAGCTGCTGACGCCGCTCCTTCGACGCCTGCTTGCGCGCCGCCTTCGCCGCGGCCTTCGCTTCCTTCGACGGCTTGCCGCCCTTACCTGCTGCCATGCCACTCAGGATAGTGGTCGCGGCGGACCCGCCGATGCCGGGACGACCGCGGACCCGGAGTTCAGGAGCCCGCGGTGTCGAGCAGGCCGCGCGAGACCTGCGCGGGCATCGGCTCGTGACGGGCGTAGGCGCGGCTGAAGTCACCGCTGCCGTGCGAGAGCGAGCGCAGGTCCACGGCGTAGCGGCGCAGTTCCAGCTCGGGCACCTCGGCGTGCACGCGGCTGCGTCCCGCCCCGTGCGGTTCGGTGCCGAGCACGCGCCCGCGGCGGCCGGACAGGTCGCCGAGCACGGTGCCGAGGTAGTCGTCGGCCACCACGATCCACACCTCGTCGACCGGTTCGAGCAGCACGATGCCCGCCGACTCGGCGGCCTCGCGCAACGCCAGCGCGCCGGCGGTCTGGAAGGCGGCGTCGGAGGAGTCGACGGAGTGCGCCTTGCCGTCGAACAGCGTCACCCGCACGTCCACCAGCGGATAGCCGGCCACGATGCCGCGTGCCGCCTGCGCCCGTACCCCCTTCTCGACCGACGGGATGAACTGCCGCGGCACGGCCCCGCCCACGACCCTGTCCACGAATTCGATGCCCGACCCGGTCGGCAGCGGCTCCACCTCGATCTCACACACCGCGTACTGCCCGTGCCCGCCGGACTGCTTGACATGCCTGCCCCGCGCGGAAGCCTTGCGCGCCAACGTCTCCCGCAATGCCACCCGGTACTCCTCGAGGTCGACCTGCACGCCGAACCGGGTGCGCAACCGCTCCAGCGCGACGTCCCGGTGCGCCTCGCCCAGACACCACAGCACCAGTTGACCGGTGTCGGCGTTGTGCTCGAGCCGCAGCGCCGGGTCCTCGGCGGCCAGCCGGGTGAGGCCGGTGGAGAGCTTGTCCTCGTCGGCCTTGCTGTGCGCGCGGACGGCGATGGGCAGCAGGGGGTCGGGCATCGGCCACGGCTCGATCAGCAGCGGCGCGCCGGTGCCGGAGAGGGTGTCGCCGGTCTCGGCGTGGCCGAGCTTGGTGACGCAGGCGATGTCACCGGCGATGGCCTGGGGCAGCGGGCGCTGCTGTTTGCCGAACGGCGCGGTGAGGGCGCCGACCCGCTCGTCGAGGTCGTGGTCGGGATGGCCGCGATCGGCCAGGCCGTGACCGCAGATGTGCACGGTGTCGTCGGCGTGCAGGGTGCCGGAGAAGACCCGCACCAGGCTGACGCGGCCGACGTAGGGGTCCGAGGACGTGCGGATCACCTCGGCGGCCAGCGCCGCGTCCGGATCGCAGGACAGCGGCCGCGGGCCCGAGCCGTTCGTGGCCGGTGCGGCCGTCACCACGTGCTCGGCGGGGGTGGGGAAGCCGCCGACGATCAGGTCCAGCAGTTCCAGGGTGCCGAGCCCGGTGCGCGCGCCCTCCGGTGCGGGCGCCGCGAACAGCACCGGATGGAAGCTGCCGCGCGCGACGGCCCGTTCCAGGTCGGCGGTCAACGTGGCCAGTTCGAGGTCTTCGCCGTCGAGGTAGCGGTCCATGAGCGACTCGTCCTCGCTCTCGGCGATGATGCCCTCGATCAACCGGTTCCGCGCCTCGAGCAGCACCTCGGCCTCCGCCGGGGTGGGCTCGCGCCGCACCGCCTCCCCGGAGGCGTAGTCGACCACGCAGTTCGGCAGCAACTCGATCAGTCCGGTGACCGGGCGGTGCCCGTCCGCGCCGGGCGCGCCGTACAGGGGCAGGTGCAGGGGGAGGATCTTCTCCGCCGCGCCGTCGCCGAGGATGTCCGCGCAGGCGGTCACCATCTCGTCGAAGTCGGCGCGGGCGGCGTCGAGGTGGGTGAGCACGATCGCGCGCGGCATCCTCGCCGCCTCGCATTCGGCCCACACCACCCGCGTCGCACCGCCCACCCCCGGCGGCCCCTCCGCCGCGGAGATCACGAACAGCGCCGCATCCGCCGCGCGCAGTCCCGCGCGCAGCTCGCCCACGAAATCGGCGTAACCGGGGGTGTCGACAAGGTTGATCTTGGTGTCCGACCAGCCCACCGGCACCACCGACACCTGCACCGACCGGTGCTGGCGTTGCTCGATCTCGTCGTAGTCGGACAGACAGGTGCCGTCCTCCACCCGGCCCGCGCGATTCACCGCGCCGGTGGCCAGCGCCAACGCCTCCACCAGCGTGGTCTTTCCCGCGCCGCTGTGGCCGACCAGTGCCACATTCCGAATGCGTTCCGGCCGGTCCACCGTCACCACGTCGACGTCCACCATGGCACGCTTCCTCGCCTCGACACCGCGGTACATCGAGCTTCCCACCACGGCGGGCCGCACGTCCCGCGATCGGGCGAACTCGCCAGGTCAGGCGGAGATCCGGCCGGACCACATGCTCCAGCCGCGCCCACCCGCCGTGCAGCCGACGCTGCCGTGGAAACCGACGTAGCAGTGCACGCCCGCGTGCTCGACGAACGGGCCCCACTGGCCGTCACCGGTCTTCACCTGGTCGATGGGCGGATTGCCGCCGGGCAGCGTGTAAGGGGTGCCCGGATCGAACGTGGGGTGCGCGGGCAACCACGGGATGTCCATGACGATCTCGTGCACCGGGATCGCGAACGGCAGCTGGCCGTACTGCAACGGAGTGGCGGTCGGCAGATCGCAGCCGACGGTGCCGTTGTCGAAGATCGCGCAGTTCAGCCCGCCCATGCTGAAATGCACGGCCCCGGGTTGCGCCTGCGCGGGCCCGGCCGCGAGCAGCGGGAGCGCGACGAGCGCTCCGGCGAGACAGGCCAGCCGGGTGAGGGATCGGTTCATCGGAGCTCCTCGTCTGAGGTGATGCCACGGAACAAGTCGACGGGTGTGTCGGTGGGGGAGGGGAGTTCGTTTCGCCGGGGGTGAGGGATGGCCGCGAACTTTCGATGGTGGCGGTCGGTGAAGGTGGAGGTTCGGCGGTGCCGCGAAGGTGGGCGGTGGGTGGACTTCGTGGCCCGTGGTCGGCTCGGTGCGACATTGCGTGGTCGGGCCGGAGAGCCTGGCCAGGTCGCGGTCGGCACGGACAACGGCAGTGCGATGGCGGTGCCAGGTCGACCGGCCGTGCGATCAGCCGAGCGACAGCACCGGAACTGTTGTTCGCGCGAGGTGCGCTCGGTGGTGGCTGCGGGTGCGGGGCCGACGCCGGGCGGATTCTCCGCAAACCGGCGTCGGCGCCGCGCTGATCAGCTGTTCTCGCAGCCGATGCCGTTGCCGTCGCGGTCGAGGTCGTACTCGTCGGGTCCGATGACGGTGACGCGGCCGGTGTACGCGGGGCCGTTTCCGCTGCCGCCCACGCAGTCGACGTCGCTGGTGATGGGGACGCAGGGGGTGTAGGAGGGGTGGCAGTTGGACGGCTCGGCCGACGCGGTCGCGGGGGCGGTGAGGACGAAGGCCGCGGCGGCGACCGCGGACGCGCCGAGGGTTACAGCGAAACGCATTGTGCTCCAATCGTGTTACAGCGGCGAACAGTGTGCCACGAGATCGCTGCCGCCGGGGCCCGGATCGCCGGATCCGTTGCCGCCGCGCCGCCCGGTGACTGCCCCTGCGTCGCCAAACCACCGCTGCTACAGTGCCTTTCGGCGAAACCGGCGATGCGGGACCGCATACCGTTGACCGGTCGATAGTGGGACGGCGATGGAGGGCGGCCGCGATGCTGGTCATCGACGACGACACGACGATCGCGGCGGCCGGGCAGCTCGTGCTCGACTGGATGCGCACCTGGACCGGACAGTTCGTCATCGTGGGTCTGGCCGTCCCCGGCGACCGGCTGCACGGCCGGCTCGACGGCCACCGCGGCGACCTGGTCGTCCTCACGCCACGCCTCACCCTGGTCATGGAGGTCCGCGGCACCGCACCGGACGCCAGGGACGGCGTGCTCTCGGTGCGCGCGGACGGTCGGTGGCGGCTGTCCGGCTACGACGGCGACCCGATCCCCGCCGACGAACCGGCCACCGACGCGTTCGACCGGGTCTCCGGCCACGTCGCGACTCTCGCCGAACTCGCGCACCGGCACGCCCCCGACGCCCGCGTCGAAGGACTGGTCGTCGTGGTCCCGCCCGGGGAATCGGATATCAGGGTGACGGCCGGATCGGGACGGCCGCGCTGCGGCGTGGTGGTGGCCGAGGATTCCGCGGACCTGCGGGCATGGTTCCATCGCACCGCCGGTCGCCGCCTCGTGTGGAGCGCCGAGGACGCGCACGGGTTGCTCGCCGACCTCGGCATGGGCGAGGCGGTGAGCGTCGACGACCTCGCGGCCGAAGGATTCCCGACGCGCAAACGGTTGCGGTATCTGGCGAGCCCGGAATACGCGGCAGCCGAGTCGGTCGCGCGGCGGCACGGCGGGCACGGTGCGAAGGAACGTGCGGTCCGGCGGCCGGGCGACCTCGCCCACCTCCGGGCCGGGCTCGTGGCCGACCCACCCGGTCGTCCCTACTCGGCGAGTTCGTTCGCAGCCGCCCTGGCCAGGGGAGACGAGGGCGGAGTGGATAGCGCTGCCGATGTCGCGCCGCGGACCGGCGAGCCCGTGGCCGATCGCTCAGCGCCCCTCGCGGAGATTCGATCCGGCGCCGCGAACGGGGAGTGCGCGGATGGTTCGGCGATGCCGTGGGCGGGTGCTCGCGGGGGTGTGGCGGGCTCGCGTGACGCTGTTGGGCCGTCGGGCACTCCCCGCGAGCTGGTTGCCGTGAACCCCCTGCCCGACCCCACCGCCCCGGCGGGGTGTGCTGACTCCGAGCGCCGCGTGACCCATCCGGCAGTGCAAGCTCGCCCCGACGCCGCGCCCGACGAGCCGGGCGTTGCCGCAGTTCCCGCGAGTGGCCCGGATCCGAAGTCGGGTGCGCCGCAACCGGCGGGCCCGCAAGCTCGCGCGCACGCGGCGAGCGACGAGCCGGGCGATGCCGCAGCTCCCGGGAGTGGCCCGGATCCGAAGTCGGGTGCGCCGCAACCGGCGGGCCCGCAAGCTCGCGCGCACGCGGCGAGCGACGAGCCGGGCGATGCCGCAGCTCCCGGGAGTGGCCCGAATCCGAAGCCGGGTGCGCCGCAACCGGCAGGCCCGCAAGCTCGTCTGGACGCCGCGCCCGACGAGCCGGGAAGCACCGCAGCTCCCGGGAGTGGCCCGAATCCGAGGCCGGGCGTGCCGCAACCGGCAGGCGAGGCGAGGCGACGATCCGATCGGAACCCGGTGGGCGCGGCGGACGAGATCGTGGTGCGCGGCCCGAAAACGCCGCTGCCCGTTCTGCCCGAACCGGACGGCGAGGCGTTCTTCACCGACGACTGGTCGTCCTGGATCGAGGCCCCGCGGGCCGAAGCGGGCGTGCGGACCCTCGGCGGGGTTCCGGACGGTCGTCCGTGGGGAAATCCGCCGACCACCCCGACCGTTCGACAGCGGGCGCTGCGACTCATCGCCCCCGCACGCACGGTGCACGACAGCCCACCTCCGACCCCGCCGCAAACGCCCGCGTGGTTGTCGACCGCGACAGCCACGCCCCGCCCGGCCCCGCGCGACCGCCTCACCCCACCCCCGCCGAGCACACCCACGCCGCCGCGCACCGGCCCGGTGGGGGTCTCGCGTCCTCCGTCTCCCCGCGCGGTGCTCCACGCGATGACGGCCCGAGCCCGGCTCCTGACGGACCGCACACCGACCCGGCGCCGCACAACACCCCCGGTGAACCCCCAGCGGCTGTTACCTGTCACAGCCGCAGCCCCGCGACCACTGGCCCACCCGGTGCCCGCCGACCCCCGAACCCGCCCGTCCGCGATGCCTCCGGGATCACCTCGGTCCGTCACGGTCTCCCTGCCGCCGGCGTCCGAGCAGAGCACGCACCGCCGCCAGCAGGCGGCCGCGCTGACCCTCATCGCCGCGCTGCTCGGCACGATCTGGCTGTTGTCCACGGCCTGCTCGGCCCCGCCGCGCAGCGCCGTCGACGCGCCTCAGCCCGCCCCCGTCACCGAATCGCAGGCCACCGCGGACGTTCGCCCGATGCCGTAGCCGTACCGGTGCCTGCCGTACCCGCGGGTATGTCGACGTCCACCGGCACAGCGACCGACAGGAGCGTCCGGAACGGCAGGGAGAATTCGGCCACGAGTCGTCACCGCTCGGGCAACCATCCGATTACTTCATTGTGGAATGAACTTCGGATCGGATTCGCCTGGTTGTCGGCTATCGCTCGCGGGGTGGCTGCTGATCATTAACTACAATCTTCAACCAATCCTCCGGTTGTACGCGTAAATACAGGACGGTTCTACGGCTTAAGGCCAGGTCGCCGAGCATTCCAGGACGGCATTGGACACGCACACAACGCCTGCCTCGTCAATTCGGCTGCCCCAGTGACCTTTATCACTTCCGGACGGCGGGCACCCTGTTGAGCGCTCGTCCATGTCCGGTTATGGTGCATTTCGCCACAACCGAGTTGCTGGCAGATTGCTTGTTTTTCGATTGTGAGTGTCCGGAGTGCTCTCGTGAATGACCTGAAGCGCAAGAGCCCTCTCGGCGCGTTCGGTGGCATCGTCGGCGTTCTCGCCCGGTGGCGGCTTCGCTGGAAAGTCGCGGCGGTGCTGGCGTTGCCGGTCTGCGTGGCCGCCGTGCTGGCCGCGACCCGCATCCAGCACGAACTGGCGCAGGCCGCCGAATTCGGCGCCGCCGCCGAAACCGCGCAGGTGGTACCCGCGGTCGTGAACCTGGGATCCGCGGTCGACACCTTGGCTCTCATCCGGCTCGGCGCCACCGATCCGAGCGCGGCCGCCCACGAGGTCGACACCGCGACCGACGAACTGGCGCGCCTGCTCGACAGATCCGCCCGCGACCACCGGGAATTCGACGAGCCGCTGGCCGCCGTCGGCATGCTCCGCGACCGCCTGATGATCGCCACCCCGCCGGCCGATCTGGCCACGCGCGTGGAGGCGATCCACGTCGCGCTGCTGTCGGCCGTGACGCGGGCGGTCGCGGTGGACGGCGCGGAGAACATCGACCGCTTCACCGAGCAGTTCACCGACGCGTGGGATGCCCGGCGCGCCTTGACTACTCAGCGCATCCTGGCCGAGACGGTCGGTGACGATACCGCGGCGCGCGTCCGGCTCACCTTCCCGCTCGGTGCCGAAGCCGCCGCCATCGAACGGCTCGCCGCCGACTCGGCAGCCGCCGACGTCGCACTGGTCGCCGATTCGATTCAGGTGCGCCAGAACATGTTTCTCGGCGATCCCGACCCGGTGCGCGCTCCGCACTACACCGAGTCCGTCACCGCCGCCGCCAGGCACTACGACACCCTGCTCGCCGGGATCGCCACCGAACTCGTCGACAGTGCCGACGCGCAGGCCGCGGCCGCCCGCGCCGCCGCCCTGCGCGACACCGCCTGGGTCATCGGCGCGCTGCTCGCGGCCTTGACGTTCGCGTTGCTGGTCGCCCAGTCGTTGATCGCGCCGCTGCGCCGGCTGCGCCTCGGCGCCCTGCACACCGCCCGCCGCGACCTGCCCGCCGCACTGGAACGCATCCGCGCCGGCGCGGCCCCGGAAGCGGAGTCGAACACGAAGCTCGCGCTGGGCACCGGCGAAGAACTCGACGAACTCGCGCAGGCCATCGACCAGCTGCACGGCCAGGCCATCCGGCTGGCGGGCGAGCAGGCCGCCACCCGCCGCCAGGTCAACGACATGTTCGAGACCCTGTCACGTCGCAACCGTGCCCTCATCGACCAGCAGCTCGGCCTGATCGAGGAACTCGAGCACGACGAGGCCGACCCGTCCCGGCTACGCAGCCTGTTCCGGCTCGACCACCTGGTCACCCGCATGCGCCGCAACGGCAACAACCTGCTCGTGCTCGCGGGCACCCGGGTCCGCCGCAACCGCGCCGTGCCGGTCGACCTGGCCGAGGTGCTGCAGGCCGCGATGTCGGAGGTCGAGGATTTCCACCGGGTGCGGCTGCTGTCGGGCCCGGACGTCGAGATCGCCGGAGCGGTCGCGCCCGATCTCGTGCACCTGCTGGCCGAACTCCTCGACAACGCCCTGCGCTTCTCCCCGCCCGATGCCGCCGTGGATCTCAGCGTCGCGGCCTCGGTCAGCGGCGGCATCGTGATCGAGATCGTCGACACCGGCATCGGCATGTCCGACGAGGACATGGAGCGCGCCAACCGCACCGTCGCCGCCGGCGGCGCCATCAGCGTCGAAACCGCCCGCCGGATGGGCCTCTTCGTCGTCGGACGGCTCGCCGAACGCCACGGTGTCACCGTGGCCCTGCGCCGCACCAGCCCCGAGACCGTGCGCGGCGGCGTCACCGCCGCGGTCGGCGTGCCCGCCCAGGCGCTGGTCGTGCAGACCGTCGCCCCGACCGCCTTCGACCACGGAAACCCGCTGTCCACCAAAATCGTTCGCGGCAGCGGCGCCCACGCGCTGCGCCAGCAGGCGGCTCCCGTGCCCGACCCCGGCCGCCCCGCCCTCCCGCGGCGGGTCCGCGCCACCGACACCACCGGCTGGGAACGACCGACCCCGGGCACGGTCCCCGCCCGCGACCCCGACCACATCAGAAGCCAACTGTCGCAACTGCGCTCGGGAGTGGACCGCGCCCGGCGCGGGAACGGCAGCCACGACGAACAGACGGGCGCGGGACGCTGAGGTCGCCATGAGCGAGGAGCCCTACTATCTCGACGACACCGGGCCCCGGCTCGCCCGCCCCTACGCCGTCACCCGCGGCCGCACCGAATCGGCCGTCGACCTGCCCCTCGAGGCGATGATCGAGACCTGCCGGGACGTGGGCTTCGACGCCTTCCACGTCGCGCACGCCCGCATCGTCGCACTGTGCCACACCCCGCTCTCGGTCGCCGAAATCGCCGCCGAACTCGACCTCGCCCTCGGCGTCGCCCGCGTGCTCATCGGCGACCTGCTCGTCGAGGGCATCGTCCGCCGCCACCAGACCATCACCGCCGACGCCTCCCGCGAGCAGTGGATGCACCTGCTCGAACGCACCCTGCAGGGCCTGCGCGCCCTCTGAAAGTATTTCCTCCCAACGAATTCGGAGAACACCCATGCACCACCACGTCCACCACTTCGAGATGGGCGCATGGCTGATGTGGCTGGCCTACCTCGTCTCGGTCATCGGCTCGATCGTCGGCCTGGCCGCCGCCCGCCGCTCCCTGTCGGCCCGCACCGACGGGCAACGCCTGGGCTGGTTGTGGATGTCGGCGGTCGCGATCGGCGGCGTCGGCATCTGGCTGATGCACTTCATCGCCATGCTCGGCTTCGCCGTCCCCGGCGTGCCGCTGCGCTACGACATGACCTGGACCGCGGGCTCGGCGGTCCTGGCCATCGTCGCCGTCTTCGCCGGCCTCCTCGTCGTCGGCACCAGCGTCAGCGCCCCGCGCCTGCTCGCCGGCGGCCTGATCACCGGCCTGGCCGTCAACATCATGCACTACGCCGGCATGAACGCCGTCCGCTTCCAGGGCGAAATCCACTACAACCGCTGGCTGGTCGCCCTGTCGGTACTCATCGCCGTCGTCGCCGCCACCGTCGCCCTGCTGTTCACCCTCATCCTCGACTCGGTCCTCATGCGCCTGCTCGGCGGCCTCGTCATGGGCGTCGCCGTCGTCGGCATGCACTACACCGGCATGGCCGCCGTCAGCGTCACCGTGGACCAGAGCATCCCGGTACCCGAGGGGGCCGAAGTGTTCTCCTTCCTGTTCCCGGTATTCGTGATGGGACTGTTGGGATTGGCCGTGCCGATCACGGTGCTGTTGATCAGCGACCCGGACGATCTGGCAGCATCGGAACCGGTGTAGGGCGAGGCGGCATGCGTCCGAGATGGCCCGATCGCGGGTCATGCCGCTTCCCGCCGTCGGCAGGCGATCCCCGGGAGACATGACATGCGAAACCGGACCGAGTCGGTGGTGCTGTCGACCGCCGCATTCCTCGCCTGCGCGGCAATGACGACCGGTTGCGGAACCGACCATTCCCGAGCCGAGCCGAACTGCCCGACGACATTCGACTTCGCATCCTCGCCTGCACCTCTCGGCGATGGTGCAGAACTGTCGAACGCGGCCAGAACGGCCGCTCGGGGATCGGACCCCGTGACGATGCAGGACCTGACCAGCGCCGCAGGCCTGACCGACGAGTGGGACCGCATGGTGGTGGTCTTTCCCGGAACCTCGGAAGCCACGCTGAATTCCGACGCGGGCACCACCGGCGTCTGCTGGGCGAACCTGCCCGGCGCCTACGGGGACGACACACCGCACACCGCGTACTACTTGTTCGTCGCGGGGGACAGCCCGTCCAAGCAATTCACTGGTTCTATCCGAGCGATCGTGCGCTCGATTTCCTGCGGCCGCGCAGGAGCGTCATTCATCCGTCCACACTCCTGACTCCGGTACACACCGCAGGAGCCGAGCCCTTCCTCCGCCCGTCCACCGAGTGACGGCGTCGATCGTCGTGGCCACCGGCGCCCCGTGGTTCGATTGCCCTCATCGTCCACGGGCGGACCAGGGCGACTGGGCTCAGCCGACCGGTGGTTGTCGGCCGAGGTCGTCCGGGCTCGGATCCCACCGCCGCAGCAGTGTGCTACCCACCGCGAACTCGTCGGCGTCGCGCACGGCACGACCGGCGACCAGATCCAACTCGAAGGACGTGGCGTCACGACCGGTCGCCGCCGCGATCATGTGGCGGGCGGCCGACCGGATCGACTTCTTGTCGGTGGTCACGGTCCAGCGGTCGACGGCGGGGACGTGGATGAGCCAGTGCGGTCCGCAGCAGTGGACTTTGACGTAGTACCGGCGCACCGGTCAGGACCTCCTTCGGTGGGCGCACATGGGTCCGGTCACGACCCGGTTTCGGTGGGGGTCACCGGAGGCGGGGGAGAGGTGGGCACCCCGCCTCCGGGACGTTCTCGCGGACCCGCCCACTCGCGTAACGCGGCGGCGTAACGGGTCAGTACATGCAGGGGTGGCGGTGTGTAGCGAGTGCGCGGACGGTCGAGCGGTATCCGCTGCGGCAGAGCGCCGCGGTGCGTGTGGGGGTCGATCACGCTCCCAGTGGAGCAGCGGAACCGCGCGGTTCCGGCCTGTCCCGGGAAAGTCGTGGCGGAAAGCGGCGAATAGCCTGGACACCTTCCAGCGAATCTGCATAATGGGAGCTCGCGAGATCGAAATCATCTATTCCACAACATATTTCACAATATTCCAGTCCCGGTGACGGACGGATTCCACAGACGGGAGCACACTGCATGGGGGACAGGGATGTGCGGGCGGAGGCACCGCAGCTCGCCGCAGACGTTCCGGGGACGGCGGGCGTTCCACACCGCAGTCTCGGCCGGTGTCTGCGCGGGATGCGGCAGGAGGCCGGGTTGTCCATCGAGGTCGCGGCGCGGGCGATCGGGCGAGGGGTGGGGACGTTGCACCGGTTGGAGACGGGTGCGCCGAATGTGGTGGTCCGGGAAGAGGACCTGCGGCGGCTGTGCAAGCTGTATCAGCAGGTGGAGATGTTGCCGGTGCTGAAGTCGCTCGCGGCGCAGGGGAAGTCGCCGTCGTGGTTGGACGAATTCCCCGATCAGGTGAATCCGACGTTCAACGCTTACATCCAGATGGAAGCGGCAGCGACACAGATCACGAGCTACCGCCCGGACTTGCTGCCCGGGATATTCCAGATACCTGACTACGCGCGTGCGCTCGATCGTGTGTATTTTGCGAGCGATACTGTCGACGGCATCGAGCGGCGCGTGCGAGTCCGACGCAACCGAAAAGCTCTGATCACCCGCACCATCGCTCCGTTGCGCGCCGTACTCGTGCTCGACGAGGCGGTGATCAGGCGCGTGGTCGGCGGCCCTAAAGTCATGTCCGCCCAATTGCGACACCTGGCCGACCTACCACCGAATGTGCGCGTGCAAGTACTCCCCTTCGGCGTGGGTTTCCCGTTGGGAACCTCCACCGGACCGTTCACGATTCTGGACTTCGATAGTGATCAACACGGGAGGGTGTTGGAGCCTCCGGTGGTCTACGTCCAGAGCTACACCGGCGACATCTATCTCGAACGCCGGGACACGGTTCAGCGTTACAGGGCTGCGGCCGAGGTCATGCAGCGGGTAGCGTTGGATGTGCAGAGTAGCAAACGCCTGCTGAGACAGGCAGCGAAGGAGTTCGACTGTGTCCGTTGATCTATCCGGAGCACGCTGGTTCAAGAGCACACACAGTTCTGCTGGCAGCGACTGCGTAGAGATCGCACATCTGGACGGCGGACACGTGGGCGTCCGCGACTCCAAGAACCCCACAGGCGGGGCGCTGGTGTTCACGCCCTCGGAGTGGGATGCCTTCCTCGCGGGTGCGCGTGCCGGAGAGTTCGACCGTCCCTGACGTTCTCGGCCGGGCATCCCCGGCCCGGCCGATGGCGGAGCGGTTCGTGAAGCAGCCCGAGAATCGCCGGGGTGTCTGAGACCGGAGCAGGGACAACGCGCGATTAGCGTGTGACGCGCATCACTACAAGTGATGTCTGAAACATATCCGTTTCAACGCTGACCCTGTTTAGTGTGTGCATCGAGCGCGCAGGTAAAGCTCTTCCGTCGCAAAGGAATACGCATGAAACGGCTTCTCACCACCGGACTCGTCGCCCTCGCCACCACCGCCGTCGCCGCAGCCCCCGCACAGGCCGAGGGATTGGCTCTCGTCGACAGTCCGAGCACCGGTAGCACCGAGGTCGTCCCCGAGTGCTACAACGGTCCCATGGTGCTGTTCCACGGCACCGGTTCGGCCACGCTGGACAGCGCCGCGTCGGCGGCCGCCGAGGTGACACTCATGGCGCTGAGCCTGTTCTCCCCGGGAGCGAACACCGGCAGCGGCGACGACGCCGCGGTCGACGGCCCCTGTGCCGACCCGGGCGAACGAGACAAGGTGACCCAGTTCCTGACCTACCTCCACTCCGGCTCCGCACACCACTGATCACCGGTTCTCGTCGTCCCGTCGTGAGGTCCCGCTTCGGTCGTCCTCGGTCTGCTCGGCAATCGACCGAGGTCGCCCCTCGGCGACGGGAGCGTGAGGCCCTGCTACGCACCGGCTGCGTGGGGTACGGACGGACGGTCGATCAGGTACTCCGCCACGGTCGATGCGGTACTGAAGCCGACAACCCGTTGTTCGAGGCATCAACGGACACGTTGGCGTCGCAGTGAGAACAGGTCCCGTCCGGCACAATCGGTCGCGCGAACCAGTCGATGGGAGACAGGACGGCCGGGTCGTAAAGCGACGCCACCGAGAATTCGATTGCGATACTGTGAATTCGATGCGGTCTCGCAGTCTCCGATATCGTGAACTCGCTGTCGACACAGGGAGGGAGATGTGCGCCGTCAATCGCACTGAGCGTATCGCCGGGTGGCGGCCTCGGAGTGGTGCCCGCGGGCTTACGTGACGACGAGTCCGACCGATGGTCGCGGAACTGGAAGGGAACCTGCTGCCGCCGGCTCCATGTCCGGCGTCATGATTCGGGGGTGAGCCATGGTGAGGGACCGCGGCAACGTCGTCATCGAAGCGACCAAGGTTCGCTACATTCGTCGTTGGACGAGGCAGCGTTCTTTTCCTGGCTCCGCGCAATCGAGTGTGTGAAGTCGTTCGAGGGGCGTGAGCGTACGCTTTACATCACTATCGATCTCACGGCTGTCGACGAAGGCGGACTGCGTGAATTGGTAGCGCTGTACAGCAGGGACGACCTGGATCTGGCGCGATTGCGGGTCCTCCAGGAGTGCCGGGTGGGCCCGTGGTTCAGCAGCCCCGCCCACTGGTGGCACGATGAGGTCTCGAGCGGTTGAGTGGGCGTCCGCCGCCATGCGCAGTTCGGCCGTGCCAGTCTCCTCATCGTCGGCTGGGGATCTGGATTTTTGCTACGGCGGACGGGTTGGTCGGCCCGTGAGACGCGTCGTGGCGGGTCAACCCGATACATACGCCACCCACAAGTGGTCGCGTGCACGGCTGGTGGCGACGAGGCGTTGCCGGGCCAGAAGCTCCGCGCGGTCACGTGCTGCCGGGGTGAGGCCGCCCGGATCAGCCGGCGCTTCGGTGATGAAGTAGACGGCGGCGAAATCGATGCCCTTGGCGCGTCGGACGGTGCCCACCTTGATCGGATCGACCTGTGTGCCGTCGTACTTGTCGAGGGGCAGCGTGGACAGTCCGGCTCGGTCGAGGATGCGTTTGAAATGGTCGGCGTCCTTCAGCGAACCGACGATCACGGCGGTGTCGGTGAGCGGACGGTTCGATTCGGTGAGAGCGCGAACGAGTTCGGCGTCGACATCACGACGGCGTAGATGCTTCTCGACGACCGTCCCGCCCGGCAAGGTGGTCTCGCTGTCGCGGAGCACGACCCCCGGGCCGCCGTCCAGATCGTCGACGACGTTGCCGGCCTCGATTCGTTTGGTGTATTGGAGCACCGCGTGGCGGTTGCGGTAGTTGGTGCGAAGTACGCGACCGCGTCCCGATATCGGGATACCGGCGTCGGAGAGCCGCCAGCCACCCGCGTAGACCTGCTGTTGTCCGTCGCCGACGAGCAGGAGCGGGGCGTCGCGCCCGCCGCCCGCGATCTGGTGGACGAGGCGGAGTTCCATGAGCGTGAAGTCCTGGACCTCGTCGACCACGACCAGTCCGTAGTCCTCGGTGTCGTCGAGGGGACGGGCGCGCAGTTCGTCGACAGCCAGCCGGATCACATCGTTGAAGTCGTGCGCCCCTTTGGCTTTCATGGCCTCCTGGTATGGAGTGAACCAGTGTTCCCACACGTATTTGCGCCGTGGTCCGTGCAGTTGAATCCCCTCGCGGCCGGTGCGCCGCACGCTTTGATATTCGGTGAGCTTCGCTATGCCCCTGCCTTTGATGACCCGGTCGATTTCCTCCGTCCAGTAGGCGAAGTCGGTGCCCTCGACCCTGCCGAGCACCTCTCTGGCACCCTGCCAGGCTTTGGCGCGCGCGGAGTCGCGTGCCGCCTCGTCCAGGTTGTAGCCGACGCCGCGCCGCCTGAGGAAAGCGGTGGTCCAGGCGTGCAGCCCGGTGAACTGCGCACGGTCCGCGGCGCGCGGCGCCAACCGAGAGAATGCCGCACCGTGGTAGGCGGGCAGGGTCTTGACGAAACTGGTGAACAGCAGGCGGCCCGGGTTGTGCCTCGCGAATTTGCCCATCCGGTGCAAGGCCACCACCGTCTTTCCGGTACCCGCGGGTCCGCTGACTCGGGCCGGGCCGGTGAAATTCGTGTCGACGAGGGTCAGCTGGTCCGGGTCCAGGAAGGTGATCCACTCCCGGAACGGCCGCTTCAGCGCTTCCTCGCGTGCTTCCGCGGCCAGTTCTCGTGCGGAGATGAGGGTGTCCGCGGCGACGTCGACCGCGGCCGGAGCGCCGTCGGGGCAGATTCGGTCGAACCAGTCGAGCCTGCGGTCGAGCGCGTCGGCGACCTCGCGGACCTTGTTCGCCGACAGGCGTTGCTCGCCCTCGGTCAGCACGGTGTGCAGTGTGGACTCATCCGCGGCGACGAACAGGTCGTGTGCTTCCGTGCGGATGGCTCGCGGCATCAACAACACGACCTCCACCGTGTGCGGCACGAATTGTGCGCGGCCGCCCAGTAGCCCCCCGAAGGTCTCCTCCGCGCGCTTGCGGAGGCTTCGCAGGGCAGCGTGTTCCGGTACGTCGTCGGTGAAGACGAGTGCGTAGGCCCCCGTTCTGCCGACCGCGAACGCCGCGATGTTCCCTGGCGACGGAGCCGAACGGCTGACGAACAGGTGCCAGCCGCGCGCCATGAGCGGCACGGACAGGAACCTTCGATGCTTGGCGTCCAGCCCGGGTAGCTGCGCGAGTTGTTGCTCGACCCAGCGGACACGGCGTTCGCGGTGGATATCCGGCATCGTGAAACCCCCATCACCCCTCGAGGCCTTCCGGCGTGGTCAACGGTACCGGCGCGGTGGCGATTTCGCTCGGGATCGACTGTGTGGCAATGAGATTGATCGGCCGCGATTCGATGCCGAAGCCATCGCGTCGGGTCGGACGGGTCCGTCTCGACGGCCCGGTGGGATGGGGGTTGTGGGGTCGATGCGCATACCCTCTGTCGCGCATAGTGTTTCACCGAGGAGCGTGTCCATGAGAAGGAGCGTTGTCGGCGGCCGCGTTGCTGATGCCCGCCGGAGCCGCCGCTGCCGAGCCGGTCCAGGCGGTGCCGGTCGCGGTACCGGCGGGCTCTTCCTCGACCGGATCGGCAGCGGTGCTGGATCCGTTGCTGTGCGCGCCGGTGATAGGGTCCGTCATCCAGGCGCTCGGATACAAACCGTACGGGCCCTTGTTGCCGTAGATCAGCGCGATGCGCTGAACGGACAGCGCAGTTCGTTGCGCGGCTGGTGTCGCGCCACGGGGGCCGCACCAGGCGCGGCGCGACAGGAGGGTGCCGCCATGAGCGGGACTGATGAACCGGTGATCGAATACGACGATCGGTGGATCGCGCGTCCGCTGCGGAGGCGGGTCATCCGCAGGATCCGTTGGGCGTCCGATCGGGTCGAGCTGATCTTCGACCCGTTCCTGGCCGTTGTTGTCGGACTCGACGCTCGACTGTCCCCGGTATTCCACAAGGACGACCCGCGGCGGCAGCCGCTCACGTACTGGAGCAGGAAGGAGGCCGCGCAGCTCCTCGCGACGCCCATTCTCTCGGCCGTCTTCTTCAAGTCCGGTCACCTTCGATTCGGATTCGAAAACGGATGGAATCTCACATCGGCCCGGCAGCCGGAACGGCCCCCGTGCGCGTATACCCGTGAGGGAGTTCTCTGGGACGGGTCCGTCTGGCATGAACACCCCGGCTATCGGGTGGTGGCGGTCGACAAATGGAGTGGACAGGTGATTTCCGCTCCTCCGTGGCCGATGCGCCCGCCGGAGCTGGGTTCGGAGTCCGGTTCCGGCGACATCAACGGATGAAACGGCGGGTCTGATCGGCGGATCATGTTCGGGCGCGGATATCGGTCGTGCGGGTGGGGCAATAGTCGGTAGAGGAGTGAGATGGCGCGGGTCAAGCAGGTGATCAGCCCGATGGTGTTGCTGTGGATGCTGGTCGTGGTGGTGGGGTTGCTGGCGTTCATGGCGGGTGTGCTGCAACTGGGTATGGCGATCGCGCGATGGAGCGGGTCGGACGTGGCGATGGCGTTGTTTCTCCCGGTGAGCGCGGTGGCGGGGATCGGCGCGTGGTCGGTGGTCCTGAGCGCGGCGTGGTGGTTGCGGCGAAGGTGCTTGCGGCGGGTGGGGGTGGCGGTGCCTGATGCGACGGTGGTCGAGTCGCAGGTGCGGTGTAAGCGGATGCGGGCGTTGTTCGATTTCGATCTGTGGCAGGTCACGGTGGAGGCTCGGTTCTCGCATCCGGACTCGGGACGTGAGGTTCGGGTGCGGAAGCAGTACTCCTTTCATCAGTTTCGCGCGGCTGCCGCTCGGCGGTTCGCGGATCGGCTGAGTGTGGGGTCGTCGGCGCCGGTCGTGGTTCGGAGGAACGCGGCGATGTTCGATGTTCCGCAGCGGCCGGTCTGGGTGGACATCTGGTGAGGTCCGCGGTGCGCGCCGCCGCCCGTTCGTTCTCGCGGCCCGGACGTCCGGTGGTCGGGCCCGCGGCTGGTAGACGTGTGCTGATCATTGCGCGGCGCGGGCAGTGGTGTGGCGGCAACTAGCAGGTGTCGGGGCACGTTCGGCGTGGTCGCCGTGTGTGAATCGGCGCGGTGTCGGTTTCGAGGTTCCGGCCCGATTCCCGTGTGGTGACGGTAGCGGTCGGGGCGGCTGGATCTCGATTGCCGCGGATTCGCTCTGGGCCGTGAACGATCCGCGTCGTCGCGGGCCGGCTGGGGTGTGAACGAGCCGGTGGATCAGGAACTTTCGCAGCCGATCCCGTTGCCGTCGCGATCCAGGTCGTAGTCGTCGGGGCCGATGACGCGGACTCGGCCGGTGTACACCGGCCCGTCGCCGGATCCGCCCGCGCAGTCGACGTCGATGACTCGGGGGAGGCAGGGGTCGTAGGAGGGGTGGCAGTCCTGGGATCGGGGCGGGGGTGCGACCGGCGGTGGGGGTGGGCAGAACTGGGCGGAGCCGCTGGTGCAGAGGAAGTCGGTGAGGGGGTCGGCGGTGGCGGTCAGGGGCGCGGTGAAGGCCAGGGCGAGGGCGGCGCCGGAGGTGAGGGCGAGCGTGGTTGCGGTGCGCATGGTGGTGCCTCGAGACGGGATCGGGTGCTCGGCAAGCGAGTGGCTAATTTCCTGATGCTACGGCGGAGGCTCAGCGTCAAGAGGGGTTTCGAGAATCGTGGGGGATCGGTGGAACCGAACCGTGATACGGGCCGTCCAACCCGGTATCGAACTGATCGTGCGGGGAAGGGGAGTCGTGGTGATGTCGGAATCTCGTCGGTTGCCTGGGCGGTACTGCCACGGGCGGTCGGGGCTGGTTGGTCGGTCCGGTGGCCGGGTGCGCGGGGCTGGTGGGCCGCCGCGGATGCGGTATGCCTGCTATGCCCATCACCCGGATGGTCGGATGGAGATTCCGGTGCATGCGGGGGCTCGGGCGGCGCCCGGGGCGATCGTGCAGGTGATGCTGGCGCCGCAGGTGGTTCGGGAGGCGGACGGGTCGTTCTCGGCACGGTATCCGTCGCAGGACTGGAGCGTGGCGGGGGCGACGCGGGAAGCGGCGATCGGGGCGCTGGTGGTGGAATCGCGGCGGCGAATGCGGGATCCGGCGTATGTGGCGGCGCACTACGAGGTGACGTTGCGGCATGTGCGCGGCGACCAGACGACGCCGGGGATCGAGATCGCGGTGCTGTCGTCGGAGCAGTACGTCGAGCGGATCGGGCGGCTCGGGGCGCGACTCAGACGCGGCTGGCAAGCGCCCGGGCCCGCGGGCGACGACGGTCTCGGTGGGCGGGGCCGGTGATGAGGTATTCGGAGGGTCTGATTCGTCGCTTGCGGGCGGTGTGCTCGGTCGACGGAGGAAGCCGCCGACCGAGCACGGCGAAATCAGCTACCGAACCGGGCCAGTACCGCCGAGGCTTCCTGCGAGGCCGTGCCTTCCTCCGCGAGATGTGCCATCGCGGGCGGGATCTCACGGCCGTGGTGCGCCATCGCCTGGGCGTAGAGACGGCCGGCGCGGTAGGAGGAGCGCACCAGCGGGCCCGCCATGACGCCGGCGAAACCGATCTCCTCGGCGACGCGGGAGTGCTCGACGAACTCCTCCGGCTTGACCCAGCGGTCGACGGGGTGGTGCCGGGGCGACGGGCGCAGGTACTGGGTGATGGTGAGGATGTCGCAGCCGGCCTCGTGCAGGTCGCGCATCGCCTCGGTGACCTCTTCGGGGGTCTCGCCCATGCCGAGGATCAGGTTCGACTTGGTGACCAGGCCCGCCTCGCGGGCGGCGGTGAGCACCGCGAGCGAGCGCTCGTAGCGGAAGGCGGGGCGGATGCGCTTGAAGATGCGCGGCACCGTCTCGAGATTGTGCGCGAGCACCTCGGGGCGGGCGGAGAACACCTCGGCGAGCTGGTCGGGATCGGCGTTGAAGTCGGGGATGAGCAGCTCGACACCGGTGGCGGGGTTGAGGCGCTTGATGGCACGCACGGTTTCGGCGTAGAGCCAGGCGCCGCCGTCCTCCAGGTCGTCGCGGGCGACGCCGGTGATGGTGGAGTAGCGCAGCCCCATCGCCTGGACGGACTCGGCGACGCGGCGGGGCTCGTCACGGTCGAGGGCGGCCGGTTTGCCGGTGTCGATCTGGCAGAAATCGCAGCGCCGGGTGCACTGCTCGCCGCCGATGAGGAACGTCGCCTCGCGGTCTTCCCAGCATTCGAAGATGTTGGGGCAGCCCGCTTCCTCGCAGACGGTGTGCAGGCCTTCGCGTTTGACCAAGCCCTTGAGCTCGGAGTACTCCGGGCCCATGGTGGCGCGCGTGCGGATCCACTTGGGTTTGCGCTCGATCGGGGTCTGCGCGTTGCGCGCCTCGATGCGCAGGAGCTTGCGGCCGTTCGCGGTGGCGGGGGCCGGGGCGGGGGTGCCGCCGTGCGGTGTCGGGGTGTCGACTGAGGTCACGTCATCGACCTTACGCGTGTCGAATTCGGCGCCGCCGGGGTATTGCCGGGGCGGGGGAGATCGTGGTCGCGGACGGGCAGGTCGCCGTTGAGCGCCTGCACCACGGCGGTGGCGACCATCGGCTTGACCTCGGCGACGGTGACCTCGCGGCCCAGTTCGCGGGTCAGCGTGGTGACGCCGGCGTCCTGGATGCCGCACGGCACGATCGCCTGGAAACCGTCGAGGGCGGAATTGCAGTTGAACGAGATACCGTGCAAGGCCACGCCGCGCTGCACGCGGATGCCGATGGCGGCGATCTTGCGTTCGGCGAGGGTCTCGGTCGCGGGCAGCCACACGCCGGAGCGCCCTTCGACCCGGCCGACGGTGAGGCCGAGCTCGGTGCACACCGAGATCAGCGCCTCCTCTAGGCGGCGGACGTAGTCGACGACGTCGACCGGCTCGGCCAGACGCACGATCGGGTAGCCGACGAGCTGCCCGGGGCCGTGCCAGGTGATCTTGCCGCCGCGGTCGACCTGGACGACGGGGCTGCCGTCGATCGGCAGGTCGGCGTCCTCGGTGCGGCGGCCCGCGGTGTAGACGGAGGGGTGCTCGAGCAACAGCAGACGGTCGGAACCGGCACCCTCGGCGCGCTCGGCGGCGATGGTGCGCTGCAGCTCCCAGGCGGCGTGATAGTCGATGAGACCGAGATCCTCGACGACGACAGGGGTGGTGTCGAAGCGGGCGGACCGTGAGGTGCGCGTGTCGTTCACGAGGACGACGTTACGCCCGGTGATTTCGCCGGGGGCGACGACCCGCTGTGGTCGACGCCACACGGTTGCGGAGGCGGCCGCGAGCCGCCGTCAGTCGCCCTCCGCGGGCAGGGTGAGCTGCAGCAGGGTGAGGTCCATCCAGCGGCCGAACTTGCGGCCCACCTCGGGCAGGCGGCCGACCTCGACGAAGCCGAACCGCTCGTGCAGGGCGATGGAGGCGGTGTTGCTCGACTCGATGGCCGCGATCATCGCGTGCACCCGGCCCGAGGCGGTGGCGCGGTCGATCAGTTCGCGGAGCAGGGCGGCGGCCAGGCCGCGGCGCTGGAAACGGTCCACGATGTAGACGGAGTTCTCCACGGTGAAGCGGTAGCCGACCTTCGGGCGCCAGCGGCCGTAGCTGGCGTAACCGGCGAACTCGCCGTCCACCTCCGCGACCAGGATCGGCATGCCCGCGCCGGTGCGGTCGCCGAACCAGGCCAGGCGGTCCTCCAGACCGACCTGCTCGACGTCCCAGATCGCGGTGGAGGTGGCGATGTTGGCGTTGTGGAGCTCGAGGATCGCGGGCAGGTCGTCCTCGGTTGCGTCGCGGATGACGGCGGGGGGACGGGTGTGCGTCGCGGTCAACGGGTTCTCCGGGCGTCGGCGGAATGGGGGCGGGGCCTCGCTCGCGCGAGACGCGCCGCCGGGGCGGCGCGAGCAGCCGCTTCCTCGATCATCGCCGGTCGGCAGCGCGAGCGGCAATGCGGGATCGGTCACGTTCGTGGCACGCGGAGGAGGTCGCCGACATCGCGGGGAAGCCCGCCGGGCTGCGCGGAGGTCGATGGGGTCGGAGCGGCAGCCGGGGGCCGCGTCGCACCGGGCGGCCGAGCGGGCTACCGTCCGTCCGGCCCGAAGATCGCGGTGAGCGCCGTCCCGATCGTGGGATGCCGGAACGAATACCCCGCCTCTTCCAGTGCGGCCGGGATCGCCCGTGGCCCGCGCAGGATCGCCTCGTCGGCGAACTCGCCCACCACCGCGCGCAGCGCGAACGCGGGCACCATCAGCGCGGACGGGCGGTGCAGGGCGCGGGCGAGCGCGCGGCTGAACTCCGCGTTGGTGACCGGGGCGGGGCCGGCCAGATTGACCGGGCCGCGCAGGGCGTCGTGGGTGAGGGCGAAGACGATCGCCCCGATCTCGTCGTCGAGGGAGATCCACGGTAGGTACTGGCGGCCGCTGCCGAGGCGGCCGCCGAGCCCGAGGTTGTACAGCGGCGTGAGCATGCCGAGCATGCCGCCGTGCCGGGAGAGCACCACGGCACTGCGCAGCAGCACGGTGCGCGCGCCCGCGGCGCGCGCCCGTGCGGTGGCGGCCTCCCAGTCCCGGCACAGGGTGGCCAGGAAACCGGTGCCCGCCGGGGAGTTCTCGTCGACGACCCGATCGCCGGTGGCGCCGCCGTAGTAGTGCACGCCGCTGGCGTTGACCAGCACCGGCACGCCCGCGGCGGCCACCTCGGCGGACAGCACATCGGTGGGTGTGATGCGGCTGTCGCGCAGCTCCTGTTTGAAGCTGCCGGTCCAGCGCCGCCGTCCGAGACTCGCGCCGCACAGGTTGACCACCGCGTCGGCGCCCCGCAGCGCGCGCGGATCGAGCTCGGCGCGAGCGGGGTCCCAACGGAATTCGTCGCGGGCCGCGACGGGACGGCGCACGAGGCGGGTCACCTCGTGTCCGTCCCGGCGCAGGGCGGCGACCAGCGCCGTCCCGACCAGCCCGGACGACCCGGCGATCACAACCTTCATCGGCGGGAGTTACAGACCCAGATCGGCCTCGAACGCGGCCTCCTCGAGGCGGTGCCGGATGGTGGTCAGGAAGCGACCCGCGTCGGCGCCGTCGATGAGGCGGTGATCGTAGGTGAGCGGCAGGTAGCACATCGACCGCACGCCGATGGACTCGCCACCGGTCTCGTCGGTCACCACCACCGGGCGCTTGACGATCGCGCCGGTGCCGAGCATGGCCGCCTGCGGCGGAACCAGGATCGGAGTGTCGAACAGCGCGCCCTGGCTGCCGATGTTGGTGATGGTGAACGTGCCGCCGGCCAGCTCGTCCGGCTTGAGGCCGCCGTTGCGGGCCCGGTCGGCGATGTCGGCGATGGCGCGCGCCAGCCCGGCCAGCGACAGGTCGCTGGCGTTGTGGATCACCGGGGACAGCAGACCCTGCTCGGTGTCGACGGCGATGCCGAGGTGCACCGAGGCGTGGTAGGTGATCTCCTTGGTGTCCTCGTTGTAGGAGGCGTTCACGTTCGGGTGCACGCCCAGCGCCTCGACGACGGCCTTGGCGAAGAACGGCAGGAACGTCAGGTTGACGCCCTCGCGCTCCTTGAACGCCGCCTTCGCCTGCGCGCGCAGCGCGGCGATCTTGGTGACGTCGGCCTCGTGGACCTGGGTGAGCTGCGCGGTGGTCTGCAGCGACTCCCGGGTCTTGGTGGCGGTGATTTGCCGGATCCGGCTGGCCTTCTGCGTGGTGCCGCGCAGGTGCGCCAGCTGCGGGGCGGGCGCGGGCGCGGACGGCGCCTTCGCCGCGGGCGCGGCGGCGGCCGGGGCGGGCGCGGCAGCGGCGGGCGCGGCAGCGGCGGCGGGAGCCTTCTTGGCCTCGGCCGCGGCGAGCACGTCCTGCTTGCGGATGCGGCCGCCGACACCGGAACCCTTGATCGAGTTCAGGTCGACACCGTGCTCCTCGGCCAGCTTGCGCACCAGCGGGGTGACGTACGGCGTGGCGCCGGAGTCGGCCGGAGCGGGGGCCTGCGGCTGCGCCTGGGCGGCGGGCGCGGGCTGCTCGGCCTTGGGGGCGGGCGCGGGCTTCGGCTCCGGTGCGGGCTCGGGCTTCGGTTCGGGCTTCGGCTCCGGGGCGGGCTCCGGCTTCGGCTCGGCCTTGGTCTCCGGCGCGGGGGCCGGGGCGGGCGCCGACGCGGCGGCGGGCTTGCCGCTGCCGATCACGCCGAGCTGACCGCCGACGGCGACGACGTCGTCCTCCTGCGCGGTGATCTCGAGCAGGGTGCCCGCGACCGGCGAGGGGATCTCGGTGTCGACCTTGTCGGTGGAGACCTCGAGCAGCGGCTCGTCGACCTCGACCTGGTCGCCGACCGACTTCAGCCAGCGGGTGACGGTGCCCTCGGTGACCGACTCGCCGAGTTCGGGCATCTTCACGGGGGTGCCCTCGGCGGCGTCGCCGGACGCGGCGGGCTGCTGGGCGGGGGCCTGCTCGGCCTGGGCCGGCTCGGGCTCGGCTTCGGCGGCCGCGGACTCCTCGGCGGGAGCTTCGGCGGCGGGGGCTTCGGGGGCGGGGGCGGATTCGGCGGGCGCCTCACCGGCTTCGCTGATCACACCGAGTTCGCCGCCGACCTCGACCACGTCGTCCTCCTGGGCGACGATCTTCGACAGCACACCCGCCGCCGGGGACGGGATCTCGGTGTCGACCTTGTCGGTGGAGACCTCGAGCAGCGGCTCGTCGACCTCGACCGTGTCTCCTTCCTGCTTCAGCCACCTGGTCACCGTTCCCTCGGTGACGCTCTCACCAAGAGCCGGCATCTGGACGGAGAAGGCCATGTCCGTTGACTCCTCTGACTGCTCGACGGGTTCTACAACAGTTGATCTTCCAGCGGGCGGTCACCGCGGTCGCGGCGAAAACCCGGAAGCCACGCCGACATTCTGCGCGGCACCGGAGATCGGTGCGGTTCTTGTACCGCCGACCATCCTTGCACTCGACCGCGTGGCGCGTAGCACAGGGCGGTCATCTGAGCGTGAGCTGGCACTATGGAAGGTAGCGGTGGCGCGGTGTGCCGCCGCCGCACGAGGAGGTCGGCACGAATGGGTCTGTTGGGTCGCCTGCGTGGCGCGGTCAGCCGGGGCGGCGGGACGGGCCCGCGCGCGGAAGACGCGCGCTACCTGGCCGAATGGGTGCGCACGCACACCGGTGTGGAGGGTTTCGTCGAGCCGAAGACGACGGTGACCGACGTGACGGTGGTGCTGGTGGCCGCCGACGGCGAATGGACGCGCCGCGTGGTGGGGGAGGCGGGCGCGCATAGGCTGGCGAGCGACTTGCGCATCCCGGTCTACGACGTCGCCAAGACCGGTTACCCGCAACGGATGCGCGACTACGACGAGCGCAGGCGCATCGAGCGACGCCGCGCGCTGGAAGACGAACTGCGCGATCTGTGACCGGCGGCGGCCCGCCGGGACCGCCGCCGGTGGTGCTCACTCGGCCGCGATGTCCTCGAGCACCGCGATGAGGGTGCGCACCGGAACACCGGTGCCGCCCTTGCCGATGTAGCCGAACGGGCCGCCGGTGTTGTAGGCCGGGCCCGCAACGTCGAGGTGCGCCCACTGCACGCCTTCGGGCACGAACTCCTTGAGGAACAGTCCCGCCGAGAGCATGCCGCCCCAGCGGTGCGGCGCCACGTTGGCCAGGTCGGCGATCTTGGAGTTGAGGTCGGCGCGCAGTTCGGCGGGCAGCGGCATGGGCCAGCCGTTCTCGCCCACCTCCTGGGAGATGCGCGCGACCCGGTCGCGGAATTCGTCGGTGCCCATCACGCCCGGCGTGCGGGTGCCGAGGGCGACCATCTGGGCGCCGGTGAGGGTGGCGACGTCGATGAGGAACTCGGGGGAGTCCTCCCCGGCCCGCACGATCGCGTCGGCCAGGATCAGCCTGCCCTCGGCGTCGGTGTTGAGCACCTCGACGGTGGTGCCGCCGTACTGGGTGAGCACGTCGCCGGGACGCTGCGCGGTGGCCGAAGGCATGTTCTCGGCCATCGGCACGGTCGCGGTGACCGTGATCGGCAGGCTCAGCCGCGCGGCGAGCAGGGTGGTGGCGATGACCGCGGCGGCGCCCGCCATGTCCGAGGTCATGTTCTCCATGTTCTGCGCGGGCTTGATGGAGATGCCGCCGGTGTCGAAGGTGACGCCCTTGCCGATCAGCGCGACCTTCTTCGGCCCGCCCGCGTAGGTGAGGCGGACCAGCCGGGGCGGGCGCGAGGAGCCCTTGCCGACGCCGAGCACGCCGCCGTAACCACCCGCCTCCAGCGCGTTCTCGTCGAGCACCTCGACGTCGAGGCCGGCGGCCTCGGCCAGCACCTGGGTGCGCGCGGCGAACTCCGCCGGGTAGAGGTGGCTCGGCGGGGTGTTGACGAAATCGCGGGCGGTGGCGACGGCCTCGGCCACCAGCTGCGCGCGGAACAGCGCCTCCTCGCCGAAATCGGCGGTGGGCACCAGGAACTCGACCTTGGCGACCGGCCGCTCGTCGGGCTTGGGTGCGGACTTGGCCGACCGGAACGGGGTGAAGGTGTAGGCGCCGAGGTAGAAGCCCTCCGCCGCGGCGGCGATGTCGATGCCGCCCAGGGTGGTGGCGACCACTTCGGTGCCGGTCAGCGAACGGGCGGCGACCCCGGCGCTGCGGCGCAGTTGCTCGGCGTCGAGCTTGTCCGGTGCGCCGAGACCGACCGCGAGCACGCTGGTGACGCCCTCGAGTGCGGCGGGTGCGGGCACCCGGGTCAGCTCCTCGGCCTTGCCCTTCGCGCCGACGGCGCCGAGCTGGTCGAGCAGCTCCGCGCGCACGTCCTCGGTGAGCACGTCGCCGAACATGTCGTCCGGCGCGATCGAGGGACCGTTCTCCGACGAGGTCAAGCCGATCACCAGCACGTCGGTGTCCGGGCCGAGGGTTTCGGTGCGCGCCAATTCGGGTCCGAGGGAGCGATCTGCAACAGCGGTCATGGGCACAGGCTATTCGGTCGGCGCGGGGGCGTGCAGGTGGCGGGCGTGCGCGGGCGCCCGCGGTGGGCGAGACTGGAGCGCGTGACCGAGACGACGGCCGGGGTGGCGCAGCGACAGCGGGTGGCGGCGTATGCGGTGTGCGTGCGGGCGGGGCGAGTGCTGCTGGCCCGGTGGGTTCCGCTGGACGGGAGCCCGCCGCTGTGGACGATGCCGGGCGGCGGGATCGACCACGGCGAGGACCCCTACGACGCGGTGATCCGCGAGGTGCGCGAGGAGACCGGCTACGAATTCCGGCCGACCCGGCTGCTCGGCATGGACTCGTTGCGACTGACCGACGACGACGGCGCCGCCTTCCACGGGCTGCGCGTGGTCTACACCGGCGAGATCGTCGGCGGCGAGTTGCGGTACGAGGTGGGCGGTTCCACCGATCGCGCCGAGTGGTTCGACCTCGATGCGGTGACCGAGCTCGACCGGGTGGGGTTGGTGGACATCGCGCTCGCGCTGTACCGGGACCGACCCGCGACCGGCTCGCTCACGGCGAGCGTCTGACGGAGGCCGGCCGGGCGGTCGCCGGTCTCGTTACGGACTGCCGTGCTCGCGCCGGTGTTCGATACCGGTCAGCAGCAGGTCGACCGCGTCGCCGATCAGCCGCTCGACGTCCGGTTCGGCGGGGCCGCCCGCGAAGACCTTGTGCAGGGTCGGCCGGGCGACCGGATCGATGAGTTCGACCAGCTCCGGCGGCGGCGCGCCGGGCGGTCGCCCGCGGTCGGCGTACCAGAGCAGGGCGAGCCCTTGGACCAGGCCGGACAGGGCCAGGTAGGCGTTCAGCAGCTGCGCACCGGACAGTCCGAGGCGGTCGAGGGTGGCGAAGGTGGCTTCCAGGGAATCGAACAGGACCGGGCCCGCCGGTGGCCGGATGCGGGCGAGGACGGGCAGCAGCCAGGGGTGGGTGCGGTAGCGGCGCCACTCCGTGAGCGCGTCGTGGGTGAGGGCGGCCCGCCAGTCGGCGGGGCGCGAATCCGCCTCCGATGGTTCGGTTTCGGCGAGGACCAGTTCGGTCATCGCGCCCAGCAGGGCGTCCCGGTCGGGGTAGTGGCGGTACAGGGCGGCGGTGGCGACGCCGAGGTCACCGGCGAGGCGGCGCAGCGTGAGGCCCTCGATGCCGTCGCGGTCGGCCAGTGCCACGGCCGCGCGGGCGATCCCGACGCGGGTCAGGCGGGCGGGGCGCGGCGGCCGGTCGACGGGCGTGCCCGCGGCTCGTCCGGCCCGGCGGGAGCGGTAGGCACGGGCCTGGCAGGAGCGCGAACAGTAGCGGCGGGGCCGGCCGCGTGGCGGTTGCGGTACCGGACGGCGGCAGACGGGGCACACGCTTTTCCTCACACGAACAAGTGTGACGAAATCGTGGAAGCCGATGCGGGCGCTGCCTAGCGTGGCAGACGTTATCGCTGTTCACGTGGTCACTACGGGAGGTCGGGTCATGGAGTTGCGGGTGCGGCGGGCGCGGGCGGGGGACGTCGCGGCGGTGGCGGCGGCCTATGTCGCGGCGACCGCGGACGAGGCCGTCTGGGCGTGGGTGACCGCGGGGAGCGCCGAGATCGTCGAGGCGTTCCGGGTCGAGCACGCACCGCGCCTCATCGAGCGGGCGGTGGCCGAGGACGAGGTGTGGATCGCCGGGCCAGGGGACGAGGTCTGGGCGGTATCGCTGTGGCACCGGGTGACTTCGGTGCAGCGCTACCGCACCGAGGCCGAGGAGAGCGCCGCGATGGCCGCCGCCCCCGGGGTGCGGCCGCTGGCTCGCCTCGCGACGCTCACCGCGCTGGTGGCCGACCATCATCCGCGCGAGTTCCCGCACCGCTACCTGCAATCCATCGCCACCGTGCCCGAGCATCGCGGGACGGGTGCGGGCGGGGCCGTCATCGCCGACCGGCTGGCGGCCGCCACGGCGGCGGGCGAGCCGGTGTTCCTCGAGGCCAGCACCGAGCGGTCCGCCGCCCTCTACGCCCGGCTCGGTTTCACACCGACCGGCGCGGCTCTCGCGCTGCCCGAGGACGGGCCGGTCCTGCGCCCGATGTGGTTCCGTCCGGGCACGGCAGCGGGGGTCACGGGCGTGGCGGGAGCGACGGTGACCAACGGATAAGCTCGGCGGATGACCGAGACCGACCTGTTGCGCGGACCTGTTCACGACCTGCACGGCGAGCTGGGGGCGACCTTCGCCGAGTTCGGCGGCTGGCAGATGCCGGTGGCCTACGCGGGCACCGTGGGCGAGCACCAGGCGGTGCGCACGACGGTCGGGCTCTTCGACGTCAGCCATCTCGGGAAGGCGACGGTGGCCGGACCCGGCGCCGCGGAGTTCGTGAACGCCACGCTCACCAACGATCTGGGCCGCATCCATCCCGGCAAGGCCCAGTACACCCTGTGCTGTTCGGCCGACGGCGGCGTCATCGACGACCTGATCGCCTACTACGTCGCCGACGACGAGATCTTCCTCGTGCCGAACGCCGCCAACACCGCCGCCGTGGTCGCCGAGCTGGCCGCCGCCGCGCCCGCCGGTGTCACCGTGACGGATCAGCACCGGGACTACGCGGTGTTCGCGGTGCAGGGCCCGCGTTCGGCGCAGGTGCTCGCCGCGCTGGGGCTGCCGACCGAGATGGAGTACATGGCGTTCGCCGACGCGGCGTGGGAGGGGCGGCCGATCCGGGTCTGCCGCACCGGCTACACCGGCGAGCACGGCTACGAGGTGCTGCCGCGGTGGGCCGACGCGGAGCCGGTGTTCCGCGCCCTGCTCGAGCAGGTCCGCGCGGCCGACGGCCAACCGGCCGGGCTCGGCGCCCGCGACACCCTGCGCACCGAGATGGGGTATCCGCTGCACGGGCACGAACTCTCGCGGGAGATCTCGCCGGTGCAGGCCCGCACCGGCTGGGCGGTCGGCTGGCGCAAACCGCAGTTCTGGGGCAAGGCGGCGCTGGAGCAGGAGAAGGCGGCCGGGCCGCGGCGAATCCTGATGGGGCTGAAGGCGATCGATCGCGGCGTGCTGCGGCAGGGGCAGCCGGTGCTGCGTGACGGCGAGCCCGTCGGCGAGACCACCTCGGGCACCTTCTCCCCGACGCTGAAGGTCGGCATCGCCCTCGCCCTGCTCGACACCGGTGCGGGTCTGGAGCCGGGCGCCGAGGTGGCGGTGGACGTGCGGGGCAGGCGGCTGCGCTGCGAGGTCGTCAAGCCGCCGTTCGTGCCCTCGCGCACGTCCTGAGCGGGCGGTCGCAACCGGCTCGTGGCCGACACGCGCGACGGCCGAAATCGGGCACCGATAGGATCACCGGCATGACCGTTGCCGCACAGTTCGCCCGAATTCCCCATCCCGCGCCGCTCCCGGCGCAGCGGGTAGCGGAGATTCTGGCGGCACCCGGCTTCGGGCGGTACTTCACCGATCACATGGTCTCCATCGAGTACACCGAGGCGCAGGGCTGGAGCAACGCCAAGGTCGAGCCCTACGGCCCGCTGCAGATGGATCCGGCCACCATGGTGTTCCACTACGGTCAGGCGATCTTCGAGGGGCTCAAGGCCTACCGGCAGGCCGACGGCGGTGTCGCCACCTTCCGCATCGACGCCAACGCCGCCCGCTTCCGCCGCTCCGCGCGCCGGATGGCGATGGCCGAACTCCCCGACGAGCTGTTCGTCGAGTCGGTGCGCCAGCTGCTCGAGGTGGACGAGCGCTGGGTGCCCGCCGCGGGCGGTGAGGAGTCGCTGTACCTGCGGCCGTTCATGTTCGCCACCGAGGCGGGCCTGGGCGTGAAGCCCGCGTCGGCGTACACCTACCTGCTGCTCGCCTCGCCCGCCGGTGCGTACTTCCCGCGCGGGGTGAAGCCGGTGCGCGTGTGGCTGTCGACGGAGTATGTGCGCGCCGCCCCCGGCGGTACCGGTGAGGCGAAGGTGGCGGGCAACTACGCGGCGTCGCTGCTGGCCCAGGCGCAGGCCGCCGAGCAGGGCTGCGACCAGGTGGTGTGGCTGGACGCGTGCGAGCGCCGCTACGTCGAGGAGATGGGCACCAACAACCTGTTCTTCGTCTACGGCTCCGGTTCGCAGGCGCGGCTGGTGACCCCGGAGCTGTCCGGTTCGCTGCTGCCCGGCATCACCCGCGACTCGCTGCTCACCCTGGCCGCCGACTCCGGCTACCCGGTGGAGGAGCGCAAGATCTCGGTGGAGGAGTGGCGTGCGGGGGCGCAGTCGGGCGAGATCACCGAGGTCTTCGCCTGCGGCACCGCCGCGGTGATCACCCCGGTGGGCTGGGTGCGTTCGGCCGAGGGCGAATTCACCATCGGTGGCGGCGAGCCCGGCGAGGTGACGATGGCGCTGCGGGAAACCCTCACCGGTATCCAGCGCGGCACCTTCGCCGACATCCACGGCTGGATGCGGCGGCTCTGAGCATCCCGGGTGCGGTGGCGGCCTGCCCGCCACCGCGCCGGCCGGATCAGCCCGGCATCAGCATGTGCCACTGTTCGAGCGTCTGCGGGCGCATGACGTAGTTGTTGTCGCGCACGGTCGACAGCGCGGCGCTGGGTTCCTCGGAGTACCAGTGCCCCGGGTAGACCACCGGGTCGCCGCTCAGCCCGGCCAGGTAGCGCAGGCTGCGGAACATCTCGTCGGAGTCGCCGCCCGGGAAGTCGGTGCGGCCGCAGCCGTCCACGAACAGCGTGTCCCCGGCGATGAGCCGGTCCTCGAACAGGAAGCACTGACTGCCCGGCGTGTGGCCGGGGGTGTGCAGCAGCTCGATGGTCATCGCGCCGACGGCGATGGTGTCGCCGTGCTCGTGGCCGGTGAGTTCGCTGGGCGCGATACCGGTCACGTCGGCGACCCAGGAAAGCTCATGGGTGTTCACGTGCACGGGCACGCTGGTCTTCTCCAGCAGTTCGGCCACGCCGCGCAGGGTGAAGCCGAGCATGGTGCCGCCGACGTGGTCGGGGTGGTGGTGGGTGGCGAGCACGCCGGTCAGCCGCAGGCCGTCCGCCTCGGCGATGTCGACCAGATCACCGGCCGCGTAGGCCGGATCGACCACCACGCAATCACCGGTCTCCCGATCACCGATCAGGTAGGCGAAGTTTCGCATCTGCGTCGCGATCGGGTCGCCGACGGCGAAATCGCGCCCGGACAGCAGCTGCCGGAAGTAGAGACGGTCGGAAGACATACGCTCACCCTAGAGCCAGCACCCCGGCGTCGGCGCATCGGCGGCAATAAAATACCGGTCGGTTGGATCTAGGACTTATGTGACCGCCGGTTCCCACCGGGTGCGGCATCGATCAGTGCGTAACCATCGAGAAGCCGACGGCCGCGACGGCGACCGTGGTCTCGATCGCCGCGCCGAGCACGTCACCGGACAGGCCCTCGAAGCGCCGCACACAGTGCCGGACCAGCAGGAGCGCCGCCGCGACGGCGACCAGCACGACCAGCGGCCCGAGCCACGCCCGCCCCGGCACGGCGAACACCGCGCACGCCGCGGCGAGCACCGTCCACACCACCCCGGTCGCCGGATGCTGGGTGGCCGCCACGAGACTGCCGAAGCCGGTACCGGGCGCGGCGGGGGCGCGGCGGCAGGCGAACACGACGACGACCCGCCCGAGCGCCACCGCGAGCCCGATCGCGAGCCAGCGCCCCTCGGCGGCGGCCGTCCCGAAGGCCAGCGCGGGCACTCCGACGGCGAACACGATCGCCGCGACGCCGAACGGCCCGACGTCGCCGCCCTTCATGATCTGCCTGGCTCGCTCCGGCGGCCCGTAGCTGCCGAGGCCGTCGGCGGTGTCGGCCAGTCCGTCCAGGTGCATGCCGCGCGTGGCCACCGCGAGAGCCCCGACGGCGAGCAGGGCCGCGAGCCCCGTGCTCAGTCCCGCCGCGACGAGCGACCAGGTGAGCCCGGCCGCCGCGGCGCCGAGCACGACACCCACCACCGGGGCCAGCGCGATCGCCCGGGCGGCACCGGCCCGGTCGACCTCCTCGGGTCCGCGGACGGGCAGCACGGTCAACCAGGAGAACGCCAGCCGCAGCCCGTCGGGCCAGGACACCCGCCGCCCCGGCGCGGTCATTTGCGCAGGTTCAGCGCGGATTCCGCCGCGGTGGGTGCGGCGGTGCTGACGCCCGCCTCGTCGAAGGTGGCCATCTCCGCCAGGGCGGCGACGGCCGCGCGCAGGATCGGCAGCGCGGTGAGCGCGCCGGACCCCTCGCCCAACCGCATCTCCATATCGATGAGCGGATCCAGCCGCAGCTGCCGCAGCGCGAGCGCGTGGGCGGGCTCGGTGGAGCGGTGCCCGGCCAGCCACCAGGCGCTCGCCCCGGCCGCCAGATCCTCGGCGACCAGCGCGGCGGCGGTGACGACCACGCCGTCGAGCAGGACGGGGGTGCGGCGCACGGCGGCCTGGGCCAGGAAACCGGCGGTGGCCGCGATGTCGGCGCTCGCGGCCACGCGCAGCAGGTCGACGGGATCCTTGTGCACCGGCCGGGCCCGGCGCATCGCGTCGCGGATGGCGGCCACCTTGCGGATCCATCCGGCGTCGTCGACACCGGTGCCGCGGCCGACGGCGGCGACCGGTTCGGTGTCGGTGAGCGTCGCGATCAGCACGGTCGCGGGCGTGGTGTTGCCGATGCCCATGTCCCCGGCGATCAGCAGGTCGGCCCCCGCGTCGATCTCCTCGTCGGCGATGGCGCGACCGGCGGCGAGCGCGGCCTCGACCTCCTCCCCGGAGAGCGCGTCCTCGCGGTCGATGCGGCCGCTGGAGCGGCGGACCTTGTGGCCGGACACCGCCGGGTCGGTGTCGGCGTCCACCGCGATGTCGACCACCCGCACGGTGGCGTCGGCGACCCTGGCCAGCGCGTTGACCGCGGCGCCCCCCGCGAGGAAGTTGGCGACCATCTGCGCGGTGACCTCGCTCGGATAGGCCGAGACGCCGTGCGCGGCCACCCCGTGATCCCCGGCGAACACCACCACGCGGGCCCGCTCGAACTGCCGGGGCGGACACACCCCCTGGCATGCCGCCACCCAGTTGCCCAGCCGTTCCAGCCTGCCCAGTGACCCGGCCGGTTTGGTCAGGCGAGCCTGCCGCTGTTCGGCCTCCGCGCGGATCCGCGCGTCGGGGGGCGCAACCGGTCCGAATCCGTGTGTCACTAGTCGAGCCTCTCGGGTCGGGCAGCGGCGTCCGCGCCGCGCGTCGTCGCGCCCAATCTTGCCCGGCGCGCGGACGGGCGCGCCACGGCACCCGGCGGCGCACCCCGCACGACCAGGTCGCGCGGCGTTGGTAGCGTGCTCGCCGTGGCGGATGGTGTGACGCGGCGGACGCTGGTGCTCGGCGGGGCGCGGTCCGGAAAATCGGCCTTCGCCGAGCGCCTGGCGGGCGAATGGGCGACGGTGCGGTACCTGGCCACCGCCGTGCTCGACCCGGCCGACACCGATTTCGCCGACCGCGTCGCCGGGCACCGGGCCCGCCGTCCGGCGCACTGGACGACGGTCGACAGTGCCGATCCCGCAACCGTTCTCACCGCCGAGCCGGGCTTTCCCGGGGCGACACTCGTCGACGACCTCGGCACCTGGCTGACCGCGCGCATCGACGCGCTCGACGCCTGGGACGCCCCGCGCGGCACCGTCGCCCCCGCGGCCGACGCACTGGTGGCCGCGGTGCGCGACTACCCGGGCCGCTTGGTGATCGTCAGCCCGGAGGTGGGCATGGGCGTCGTTCCGGCGACCCGCTCGGGACGGCTGTTCCGCGACGAGATCGGCGCCCTCAACCAGGCGCTCGCGGCCGTCTGCGAGGAGGCGTATCTGGTCGTCGCCGGCCTGCCGCTGCGACTGAAATGAGCGTTGCGGCCGAAATGAACACGGACGCTCAGGAGGGACGCCGTCCGAACCGGCGGCGATATTCGGTGGGGGCGATGCCGACCTGGCGCTGGAAGTGGTGGCGCAGCAGCGCGCCGGACCCGAAGCCGCAGCGGGCCGCGATCTGCTCCAGGCCCAGATCGGTCTCCTCGAGCAGGTGCTCGGCGCGCAGCACGCGCTGATTGGTCAGCCACTTGACCGGGGTGGTGCCGGTCTCGGCGGCGAAGCGGCGGGCGAAGGTGCGGGTCGACATGCTGGCGCGGGCCGCCAGGCTCTCGACGGTGTGCGGCAGCTCGAGGTGCTCGCTCATCCACAGCAGTGTCTCGCCCAGACTGTCGGCCTCGCAGTCGGCGACCGGGCGTTCGATGAACTGACGCTGACCGCCGTCGCGCTGCGGCGGCACCACCATCCGGCGCGCGATGCCGTTGGCGGCGGCGCTGCCGATCTCGCGGCGCACCAGGTGCAGGCAGGCATCGATACCCGCGGCGGTGCCCGCGCTGGTGATCAGATCGCCCTCGTCGACGAACAGGACGTCGGGGTCGACGGTGGCCTTCGGGTAGCGGGCGGCAAGCTGATCGACGTAGCGCCAGTGGGTGGTGCACTTGCGGCCGTCCAGGAGTCCGGCCGCGCCGGCCACGAACGCGCCCGAGCACACCGTGAGCACCGTCGCTCCCGCGTCCGCGGCCGCCCGGACCGCCTCGACCAGCTGGGGGTCGAGGTCGCCGGTGAGCGCGCTGACCGGCGCGGCGGGCACCGCCACCAGATCGGCTCGGGCGAGTTCGGCCAGGTCGTATTCCGGGGTGACGGTGACGCCCGGGGTGGTGGACCGCAGCGGTTTGCCGGGTTCGGCGCCGCAGACCTTGAAGTCGAAGCCCGGCAGGCCGTCGGCGGTGCGGTCGAGGCCGAACACCTCGCACACCACGCCGAACTCGAACATGGCCAGCTTCTCGAACAGCGGGACCGCGACCTTCGACAGCATTCTCCCAGCGTAACCGCTCTGGCCGGATATTTGCGAACAATGTCAGAGCTGCCACTGTTGGTGAAAACTGCACGGTCGCAAAATTACTGCCATGACGGCTTTGATTCTCACCCTCGCGGCGCTCGGCTTCCTCGGCCTGCTGCTCGCCCTCGGGCACGGGCTCTCCGGTTCCTCACCCGTGGTCGACCGGGACGCGCAGCGCGTGCGCGCCGAACTCGACGCCATCGCGGGCCGCCTCACCCACCACCGCTGACACAACGCGACGGCCGCCCGTCCGGGTGGACGAGCGGCCGTGCGGTATCGAGCGCGGTCAGACCGGATCGCCCGGCCCGACGCGGGGCTTGGGCGCGCGCATCTTGCGGATCTGCGAGGCGCGCACGAACGCGTACCAGCCGAGCTTGAAGCCGGTGTCGGTGGTGTCGGGGAACTTCTCCAGCACCCGGTTGTTGACCAGCCTGCCCAGCAGCACGCCCTCGATCGCCATGAACAGCATCATCACGAGCATGACCAACGTCACGATGGTCTGTAGGCCGGGTGCGGCGAACATCGACAGGATCAGCACCAGTGCCATCGGCATGAACAGGCCGACCAGGTTGCGCCGGGCGTCGACGATGTCGCGCACGAAGGCGCGCACCGGGCCCTGATCGCGGGGCAGCAGGTACTTGTCCTCGCCGGCCAGCATCCTGGCGCGCCGCTCCTGCGCGGCCAGCCTGCGCTCGGCGGCGGCGGCCTTGCGCTCCTCGCGGGTGCCACGGGTGGCCTTGCGTCGCGCCCGCGCCTCCTTCGCGGTCAGCGGGGCGGGCGCGACCGGGCCGCGCCGCTTGCCTTGCGCCTCACGCCGTTTGGGGGTGGGGCGGCCCTTGCCGGGCGTCGTGGTCGGACTGGTTTTCGTGGTGGTGACGGCCGGGCCGCCGGTCGCGTCCGCCGTCGATTCGGCGGTCGCGTCGGTGGTGCCGGCCTGGCCGCGACGGAAGAACTTCACGTTCACCAGGCTATTCGATGTCACAGCTCACGTGGCAACGTGGTCGGTTCCCGGTGAGGCCGGCTCGGCGTCCGCGCGCGACGGTGGCAAGATGGGGAATAGCAGCCCGTGCAGTGGCGTTGACTCCACGAGCCGTGCGCTGTTCACGGGTTGACCACAGCTGTCCTTAGGAGAGTTCATGACTGTGCAGAACGAGACGACCACCCACGGTGTGACTCTGACCGACGCCGCTGCCGCCAAGGCCAAGGCGCTGCTGGATCAGGAAGGCCGCGACGACCTGGCGCTGCGGATCGCCGTGCAGCCGGGCGGCTGTGCCGGTCTGCGCTACCAGCTCTTCTTCGACGACCGCAGCCTCGACGGTGACCTGACCGCCGACTTCGGCGGCGTCACCCTGGCCGTCGACCGGATGAGCGCCCCCTACGTGCAGGGTGCGTCGATCGACTTCGTCGACACCATCGAGAAGCAGGGTTTCACCATCGACAACCCGAACGCCACCGGCTCCTGCGCCTGCGGCGATTCCTTCAACTGAGGCCGTTTCCGGCCACGAGGCGGCTCCTTCCGGGCGGCCGGTGTTGATACGGTGAGGGCCTGGCCCGGTGCGTCCGGGCCCGCACCGTCTGCCGCCTACCGCTGAAGGGGCCCCGCCTCGTGTCTATCGCCGTGTCCGCGTCCATCGCGACCGACCACCTCATGCGCTTTCCCGGACGGTTCGCCGATGTGCTGCTGGCCGACCAGCTCGACCATGTCTCGCTGAGCTTCCTCGTCGACGATCTGCAGATCCGCCGTGGCGGCGTCGCGGGCAACATCGCCTTCGCGATGGGCGTGCTCAATCGCTCGCCGCTGCTCGTTGGCGCGGTCGGCGCCGATTTCGGCGAGTACCGGGCGTGGCTGGAGAAGCACGGCGTGGACTGCTCCACCGTGCACGTCTCCGACCGGGCACACACCGCCCGGTTCGTGTGCACCACCGACGACGACATGGCCCAGATCGCCTCGTTCTACCCGGGTGCGATGAGCGAGGCGCGCGACATCTCCATCGCCGAACTGGCCGGGAGCAAGCAACTCGATCTGGTGCTGATCGGCGCCAACGACCCCGAGGCGATGCTGCGCCACACCGACGAGTGCCGGGAACTGGGCATTCCGTTCGCTGCCGACCCGTCCCAGCAGCTGGCCCGCCTCGACGGCGACCAGGCCGTGCGGCTCATCGACGGCGCCGCCTATCTGTTCACCAACAAGTACGAGTGGGGCCTGCTGCTGCAGAAGACCGGCCTGAGCGAGGCCGAGGTCGCCGCCCGGGTCGGCATCCGGGTGACCACCCTCGGCGCCGAGGGCGTGCTCGTGGTCGACGCCGACGGCAGCGAAGTGCGCGTCGGTGTGGTGCCCGAGCGCGAGAAGGTCGAACCGACGGGTGTCGGCGACGCCTTCCGCGCCGGCTTCCTCACCGGCCACACCGCGGGCCTGAGCCTCGAGCGTGCCGCCCAGCTCGGCTCGCTGGTCGCCGTGCTCGTCCTGGAGACGATGGGCACCCAGGAATGGACGCTCAACAAGGACGACGCCCTCGACCGGCTCACCCAGGCGTACGGCCCCGACGCCGCCGCCGACATCAAGCCCCTGCTCTGAGCGCGAAACGCCGACGCCCCGATCCGGCACGGATCGGGGCGTCGGCGTTTCGCGGCCGTGGTCAGAGGGTGACCGGGTAGACCGGTTCCTGGATGTCCGGCTTGATGCGGTCCTCGACGAAGATGCCGTGCCAGACCATGAAGACCAGCAGCGTCCACAGGCGTCGGCTGTGGTCGGCGCGGCCCGCGCGGTGCTCGACGAGCATCGCGGTGATCGCGGCCTTGTCCAGCAGGTGGTCGGTCTGCGACTCGGCGATCTGGGTGTGCGCCCAGTCGTAGAGTTCGGTGCCGCGCAGCCAGTGCCGCAGCGGCACCGGGAAGCCGAGCTTGGCCCGGTGCAGCACGTGCGCGGGCACGATGCCCTCGAGCGCCTGGCGCAGCGCGTACTTGGTGGTGTGCTTGGTGATCTTCTGGTCGAAGGGCAGCTGCTCGGCGACCCGGCGCACCTCGGTGTCGAGGAACGGCACCCGCAGCTCCAGCGAGTTGGCCATCGTCATCTTGTCGGCCTTGACCAGGATGTCGCCGCGCAACCAGGTGAACAGGTCCAGGTGCTGCATCCGGGCCACCGGATCCCAGCCGCGCGACTGCGCGTAGATCGGGGCAGTGACGTCCTGGTGGGTCCACTCCGGCCGGAACTCGCGCAGCACCGCCCGCAGCTGAGCGTCGTTGAAGCTGCGCGCGTTGCCGTAGTAGCGCTCCTCGAGGGTGAGCGAACCACGATGCAGCAGGCTCTTGCCCCGGGTACCGTCCGGGAT
This sequence comes from Nocardia sp. FDAARGOS_372, assembly GCF_002554515.1. Taxonomy (NCBI): domain Bacteria; kingdom Bacillati; phylum Actinomycetota; class Actinomycetes; order Mycobacteriales; family Nocardiaceae; genus Nocardia; species Nocardia sp. FDAARGOS_372. The sequence continues at coordinate 305,040 of NZ_PDDW01000001.1, forward strand.
GCGCTCCGACAGCCGCCCGGCCAGTCGGCGCAGCCCCTTGGGCAGGTACTCGAACGGCCGGAGCGACAACGGCTCGCGATAGATGGTGTAGCCGCCGAACAGCTCGTCGGCGCCCTCGCCGGACAGCACCACCTTGACGTGCTTGCGTGCCTCCTTGGCCACGAAGTACAGCGGCACCAGCGCGGGATCGGCCACCGGGTCGTCGAGGTACCACACGATCTCGGGGATGGCGGCGGCGAACTCGGCGGGGGAGACCACCTTGACGATGTGGCGCGCCCCGATCGCCGCGGCGCTCTCGGCGGCCACGTCCACCTCGGAGTAGCCCTCGCGCTCGAACCCGGTGGTGAAGGTGATCAGGTTCGGGTTGTGCCGCATGGCCAGCGCCGCCACCGCGGTGGAGTCGATGCCGCCGGACAGGAACGAGCCGACGGTCACGTCGGCGCGCATGTGCTTGGCGACGGAGTCCTCTAGCGCGGCCGCGATCTCGTTGTAGCGGGTCTGCGCCGAGCCGGGAGCGAACGGGCGCACCGGGAAGCGCGGGGTGAAGTAGCGGGTCACCTGCGGCGCCGCGCCCGGCCGCACCACCGCGTAGGTGCCCGACTCGAGCCTGCGGATGCCCTTGTGCAGGGTTTCCGGCTCGGGCACGTACTGCAGCACCGTGTAGTGCTCGAGCGCGCGGGGGTCCAGGTCGTCGGACAGGCGCAGCGCGGGCAGCAGGTCGAGCAGGCTCTTCTTCTCGCTGCCGAACGCCGTGCCGCCGGGGCCGGTGGCCAGGAACAGCGGCTTGATACCGAACGGATCGCGGGCCAGGAACAGCTCGCGGGTCTGGGTGTCCCAGATGGCGAAGCCGAACATGCCGCGCAGCTTGGCCACCGCCTCGGCGCCCCAGTAGTGGTAGGCGGCGACGATCGCCTCGCTGTCGCCCTCGGTGCGGAACATGGGTGCGTCGCCGAACTCGGCCGCGTGCGCGGCCGCGAGTTCCTCGCGCAGCTCCAGGTAGTTGTAGATCTCGCCGTTGAAGGTCAGCGCGTAGCGCTCCGGGTTCTCCGGCGGACCCCAGCGCAGCGGCTGGTGGGAGTGCTCGATGTCGATGATCGACAGGCGGTTGAACCCGAAGACGAGGTGGTCGTCGTGCCAGGTGCCACGTTCGTCCGGTCCACGGTGGCGCATGCAGTGCAGCGCGTTGTAGACCTGGTCCACCACCTCGGATGTCGCCGCGTCAGCTGTCAGGAATCCGAGCAGTCCGCACACGTGTCGGCAACCTCGTTTCTCCGGTCGTGGGGATGCCGCGGGCAGCGCGGCCGAAATACTGTGTCCGAGTATGCCGCACGCGCGGTCCGCGCGCGCCGCGCCCACCCTGTCCTGCGGCGATACCCTGGTGACGGCCGCAGCGACGGCCCCGAGCCGGCGGTGGGCGAGTGTCGAACCCGACCCGGCGACATACCGGACGCGAGTTTGGTCTACGCTGCGTAGTACTCAGGTCGTTCTCAGGCGCCGCGTGTCCGTCGTGGCCGCCGCCCGGGGAGGGTCTGAAACGTGCTTGGAACGTGTCGTCAGGGCGGATCGCGGCCCCGGCGGCGCACTGTCGGAATGTGTGGCGACCAGGAAGGCGTGAGCGTGGCGCACAAGGCGAGCGAAGAGATCGGGGCACGACCCGTTCGGGGTCGGCAGGGCCGCATCCTTCGGCGGGCCGGGCTGGCGGTGTCCTTGGGGATCACCGCGATGCTCGTCTCGGGCTGCTCGATCGACAATGTTTGGCTGCGGTTCGGCTGGCCCTCGGGCGTCACGCCGCAGGCGACCCGGATGCGGGAGCTGTGGACCTGGTCGATCATCGCCGCGCTGGCGATGGGCGTGCTGGTCTGGGGTCTGACCTTCTGGACCGTCGTCTTCCACCGCAAGAAGAAGGACTCGCCGGAGTTCCCGCGCCAGACCGGCTACAACGTGCCGCTGGAGCTGACCTACACGGCGATTCCGTTCGTCATCATCGCGGTGCTGTTCTACTTCACCGTCGTCGTGCAGAACTACGTGCACGAGAAGGTGGCCGACCCGGACGTCACCGTCGACGTGACCGCCTTCCAGTGGAACTGGAAGTTCGGTTACCGCGAGGTCGACTTCAAGGACGGCGGCTACCAGTTCAACGGCATCGACACCGCCCGTGAGGAAGCCGCGCAGGCGCAGCTGAAGGAGTACGAGGAGCGGGTCGACACCGAGCACGGCCACCCGCAGCCCGGCCCGGTGCACGGCAAGCCGGAGAACGACATCCTCTCCTACCTGCACTACGACACCGTCGAGACCGTGGGCACCAGCACCGAGATCCCCGTCCTGGTGCTGCCGACCGGCAAGGTCATCGAGTTCCAGCTCGCCGCCGCCGACGTCATCCACGCCTTCTGGGTGCCGGAGTTCCTGTTCAAGCGCGACGTGATGCCGAACCCGAAGGAGAACCACTCCGACAACGTCTTCCAGATCACCGAGATCGAGAAGGAAGGCGCCTTCGTCGGCCGCTGCGCGGAGATGTGCGGCACCTACCACTCGATGATGAACTTCGAGGTCCGGGCGGTCTCGCCGGAGAAGTTCACCCGCTACCTGGACGAGCGTCGCGCGGGCAAGACCAACGCCGAGGCGCTGCAGGCGATCGGCGAGTCCCCGGTGGCGACCTCCACCCGCCCGTTCAACACCGACCGGACTGTCAAGAGCGCGGCCGCGCCCGAGGCCGAGTGAGGATTGATCTGACATGAGGATCGAAGCGCGCATCTTCGAACTGCTGACGGTGTTCTTCATCATCGTCGGCGTCGTCTACGGCTTCTTCACCGCCCAGTCGCGTACCGGCGTCGAATGGGCGGGCACCACCGCCATCGTGCTGACCGCGGGTCTGTCGCTGATCATCGGCACCTACTTCCGGTTCGTCGCCCGACGTCTGGACCTGCGCCCGGAGGACTACGAGGACGCCGAGATCGTGGACGGCGCGGGCGACTTGGGCTTCTTCTCGCCCGGCAGCTTCTGGCCCATCCTGCTGGCCGGCGCCGGTTCGGTGGCCGCCCTCGGCCTGGCCTTCTTCGAGCCGTGGCTGATCGCCGTCGGCGTGATCTGCGTGATCGCGGCCGCCGCGGGCCTGGTCTTCGAGTACCACCTCGGACCCGAGAAGCACTGAGCTGGTTCACACTCCGACATACAGCGCCCCATCGGAAACGGTGGGGCGCTGTGCGTTGTCGGGGGGCACGCGCAGAGCACGGCGAACGGCCGGTCCGGAATGCCCGGACCGGCCGCTGTGACGTCCGGCTGCCCTACTGGGCCGATTCGTAGCGCATGGCGTGCTCGGAGGCGCAGATCTCGTCGATACCCGCCACGATGTCGCGCAGCAGCTCCGACGGCAGCGCCGAGGGCCGCAGGCGGCAGGTGAAGGTGATCAGGCCGTGGTCCTCCACCGGCAGGTTGCGCGCCGAGGCCTCCGCGCGCAGGTACTTCGACCGCACACCGTAGGTCATCGCGGAGATGACGGTGAAGCAGCCGGTGCGCTCACGATGCCCGGCGAACAGATCGTGCAGTCGGTAGAACACCGAGGCGTAGGTCGACATCGGCGCGAACACGCCGACCCGGTAGGCGGGGCCGCGCTCGGAGGAACTGATGACGGTGTCGGCCAGGTACTCCGCGTCGCGCAGGGTGAGCACCTTCGGCGCGAACATCAGCGCACCCGCGGCGGCGTTGCGCACCGGCATGCCCGCCCGCCCGCCCGCGTGCGAGGCGATCGCGCCCAGCGATTTGCGGGTGCGGGTGCCGACCTCGCGCCGGGCCCGCAGCGACCGGGTCGGGGTGGTGGGGTAGAGGCTCGACCACTGCCCGAAGCGGACGGTGCCCAGCTGCACGTGCCCGGTGCCGACCGGCCGCGCGACCTTCAGCGGCGCGGTGTCGACCCAGCGGCCCACCTGGAGCACCGCGTTGCCCGGCCGCACGATCTCGGCATGGGCGTGCTCGACGAAGGAGTCGAAGTCCAGGAACCGGTCGGCGTCGGTGGTGAGCCAGGTGTGGTCCTTGTCGACCTCGACGGTGTCGAGGGTGAGCGCGGTGATGATGCCCGCGCGCCCGCCCGCGCCGAGGATGCGATGGAAGCGCTCGGTGTGGTGGTTGCGGCCGCAGGTGCCGATCCGCCCGTCCGGGTCCACGTACTCCAGATCGACGATCTGGTCGATGAACAGACCGTAGCGGTGCGAGGCGCTGCTGACGCCGCCGACCGAGGCGAACCCGCCCGCGGTGATGTCGCGGTGGTCGCCGACGATCGGCAGGCCGAGCCCGTGCGCGCCGAGTCGGCGATCGATGTCGGACAGCTTGGCGCCCGCCTGGACCCGGACCGTGCGCCTGCCCAGGTTGATGTCGAGCACCGCGTTCATCCGGCGCAGCGAGACCACCGCACGGTGGTCGGGCACCAGCAGGCTGTCCTCGAACGCCTCACCGCCACGGACGGTGAGACGCTCGGCGCGCACTCGCGAATCCCGCACAGTGCGAACGACATCCGCGGTGTCACGGGGGAGATATTCTTCGGCGGAGACAGTCTGCGGCGTGCTCATGGCAGGAAACTTAACCACAGCCGAGCCACTTGTGCGCACTCGAAGCCGAGCCCGATCCGAGCGCCCCCGGACGACCCGGGACGACCTGCATCGATGCGGGATCCGGCGCCAGTCCCCTCGACCGGCTCAGCCGGCCAGCCGGGCGATGCGGTGGTGCAGTTCGCCCGCCCAGTCGATGCCGTCGAGGCGATGGTGTTCCACCCACAGCCCGTCGAAGACGTCGCGGCCCTCGCCGAGCCAGCCGCCGCGCTTGTCCGCCTCGAGCACGACGCTCATCCCGCTCTCGGTGGGCACGAAGGTGACCTCGAGCTGGTTCAGTCGCGGGTAGTGCGGGCAGGGACCGAATTCGATCTCCTGATAGAAGGGCAGGGTCTGCGGAGTGTTGTGCACCCGGCCGGATTCCACGTCCGCGCTGCGCAGCGGGAAACCCAGCCGCTCCACCGCCGCCAGGATCACGTGCTGGGCCGGCAGCGCGCCGACCCCGATCGGGTCGGTGTCGGCGGCGTCGGTCGCGCCGCGGATCTCCACGATCGTGCGCAGCGCGACCGTGGTGCCCGGCAGGTGCCTGCCGTTGTAGAAGGTGATCGGCGTTTCCATCGGCGCCCGTGCGCCGAACCGGAATTCGAGCACCGCCCCGGCGGGCAGGTGCAGCGGGCCGGTGACGCCGACCCGGCCGAAACCGATCTCGCGCACGCCCTCGTGGTCGTCGTACTCGACTTCGGCCCGGGTGACGAACTCGACGGCGATCTGCGAGATGTCCTGGGCCACCTGGCCACCGCGCAACCGGATCACTCCGTCGACCACCCCGCCCGGCTGCACGCCGGGAGTGAACAGCTGGGTCTCGACCTCGGCGCCGCCGACCCCGGCCGCGGCAAGCAACTTCTTGAACATGCCGGGAAGTCTGGCGGCCGCGGCTGAAGAAGATCGTGCCGACGGCTTGGCTTGTGAGCAACGTCATCTCGTCCGGGCACGAAAAAGGCCCCGGGAAACGGGTTCTCGGGGCCGGTCGCGGGTCGGTCGGTGCTCAGCTCGCCGCGGTGTCGGGGATGCGGGGTGCCTCCGGCTTGGAGCCCGAGGGCACGCCCTTGAGGCTGTGCGCGTACACGTCGACGTACTCCTGGCCGCTCAGGCGCATCAGCTCGTACATGACCTCGTCGGTGACGGCGCGTTCGACGAAGCGGTTGCCGCCCATGCCCTCGTAGCGGGAGAAGTCGATGGGGGCGCCGAACTTCACGGTCACCTTGTGGCGGCGCCACCGGAACGGTCCGGGCGGGGCGACCTTGTCGGTGCCGATCACCGCCACCGGGATGACCGGGACGCCGGTCTCGAGCGCCAGGCGCGCCATGCCGGTCTTGCCCTTGTAGAGCCTGCCGTCGGGGGAGCGGGTGCCCTCCGGGTAGAGGCCGACGAGCTTGCCCTGGTCGAGCAGCTTGCGGGCGGCGTTGAGGGCGTCCTCGGCCGCGTCGGCGCCGCTGCGGTCGATCGGGTACTGGCCGGTGCCGCTGAAGAAGAACTTCTGCAGGCGGCCCTTGATGCCCGGGGTGGTGAAGTACTCGGCCTTGGCGAGGTAGTTGATCCGGCGCGGGCTCAGCAGCGGGGCGAAGAGCCAGTCGGCGATGGACAGATGGTTACCCGCCAGGATCGCCGGGCCGTCGGACGGAATGTTCTCCACGCCTTCGACGGTCGGGCGGTTGTAGACACGGATGAAGGGCCCCACGAGCACGAATTTGAGCAGCCAGTAGAACATGACGTCCTTCCCCCAGGGGGACCGGGATAGAGGTGAGCAACCTGCGACACGTGCGACTTTACCGCTGGTCGGAGATCACATCCAACCACGACGGGGCCCTCGGCCACATTCGCCGCGCCGGGTGGCGTGGGTCGTGTCACAGCCGCCCCGAGATCGAACGTGTGTGCGAATCTCAGCGGCCCGTGCCGACCCGGCGCGACGGCGGTGCGGCAGGTTCGGACAGCACCGCCCTGGCCAGTTCGGCGGCGCCGATCATGCCCGCGGCCTCGCCCAGCTGGGTGGTGCGGATGCGGGCGAGCGGGCGGTGCCCGGCCCCGGTCACCGCGCGGGCGTACTCCTCGCGCGCGTCGTCGAGGAACAGCGGAGCCGAGCTGCTCACCCCACCGGCCACCACGATGAGATCGGGGTCGAAGATGTCGCTGACGAAGGCCAGGCCGAGGCCGAGCCAGCGGCCGAAGTCGGCGACCGCGGCCAGCGCCACCGGATCGCCGTCCTGCGCCGCCCCGGCGACGCGGCGACCGGTGAGCGCGCCAGGATCGCTGAACACCTCCCTGGCCAGCACCGTCGACTCGGACGGATCGGTGGCCAGCAGCTCGATCGCGGTGTCGGCCAGTGCGGTGCCGCTGCAATAGCGTTCCCAGCAGCCACGTTTGCCGCACGGGCAGGCGCGGCCGTTCGGGACCACCTGCAGGTGCCCCAGTTCCGGGGCGACACCGTGCGTGCCGCGATACAGCGCGCCGCCGACCAGCAGCGCCGCGCCGATGCCGGTGCCGATGGCGACCAGGACGACGTTGTGCCCACCCGCCGCGGCCCCGAACCGGTATTCGGCCCAGGCCGCCGCGTTGGCGTCGTGCTCGAGGATCACCGGCAGGCCGAGGCGCTCGGTGAGCTGGCGGGCCACCGGCGCATCCCGCCAGGGCAGATGCGGGGCGAAGCGGACCGCCGCGCGGTGCTCGTCGACGAACCCCGCGACGGCCAGTCCCACCGCGGCGATGCGGTGCCGCGCGCACAGTTCGCGCACCGCACGGTCGAGGGCGTCCTCGAGCGCGCGGGCACTGTGCGGGGTGGGGGCCTGGACGGTGTCGAGCACCTCGCCCGCGGCATCCACTACGGAGGCCCGAATGTTGGTGCCGCCGACATCGATGCCGACGGTGAGGGGCGCCGCGGCGGTCACGTCACGACCTGACGGTGACGGGGATGTCGACATAACCCGGCCGCGTCCCGGCCGCGCCGCGCCGCGCGGACTCGCCGGTGCGCGGGGCATGCTCGTGCCGCGCACCGGTTTCCGGGTCGGTCTCGGTGGGCAGCACCGGCTCGACCGGCGCGCCGGCCAGCGCCTCGCGCAGCACGGTGACGATGGCGGTGCCGTGGTCGGCGATGGCGGCGAGCACGTCGTGATGTTCCCCCCGCACCAGCGCCGCGGCCGCGCACACCGGGCACCAGCTGCAACTGGACCACTCCGGCTGTCCCTCGGCGGCGCTGCGCCGTAGCACCGGCTCGACGCGCTCGAGCACGGTCTCGGCGAGCAGGCGCAGTTCCTCGGCGAACTCGGCGAACGAATCGGGCTGTCCCCCGGAACGGGCGTCGCGCCCGTGCGATTCGGAGCTCATCTCACCGGCCCTCCGCCGGCCACAGCGCCGGGTCGGGCCGGAACCGCACGGTCAGGTGGCCCGCGTCCAGCTCGGCGCCCTCGACCGTGCACCGCCGCAACACCGGCGCCAGGCGCACCCGGCGCCGCACCCCGTCCGCTCCCACGATCAAATCGTCCTCCACTCGTCCCAGTCGCAGCGTCGCCGCGTCGACGACGGGCAGGCGCATCCGCAGCGCGTACACCGCGTCGACGCCCGTGCCCGACTCCCATCGAACCACCGGCTCGCCCGAACGCGCGCCGACACGCGTCGACTCGGCGCGGGTGTCCGGCTCACCGTCCGGTATTCCCCGTTTCCGGGCGTTCTCCCGTGCGGTGTGTTCCGGCGGTGGGGCGTCCAGCGGCTCGTAGGACAGCAGCGACAGGGCCTCGGCGCCGACCGGCTCGGGGCCGCTGTGCTGGGCCAGCAGCACCGGGACGTCGTCGAGCTCGGCGCGCAGCCGGTCGACGACGGCCTGCTGTTCGGCGCGGCGGTTGCGGTACCAGTGCACGGCGGGATGAGCTGCCTCCAGCGGGCCCGCGGGTGCGGGGGTGGCGGGCAGCATCTTGTTGACGACCACCGCGTCCAGCCGCAACCCGAGCAGCGCGGCGGCCGAACGCACCCGCCGGGTTTCGGCCACCGCCACCCGTTCGGCGACGGTCACCAGCCGCAGCCCGGTGCGGTCGTGGTCGGCGAGCAGATCGCGCACCCGCGTGACGGCCGCGACGATCCGCGCGACCGTGGCGGCCAGGATCGCGCGCCGCGGGTCCGGGCCGGCGGCGCTCATCGCGCGCGCGTGCGGCGGCCAGAGCCGGTCGAGATAGTCCAGCAGCGTCTGCGGTGCGGAGACGATGCGCAGCAGGTCCGCCGAGGGCGGGCAGTCCACCACCAGCACGTCCCAGTCGTCCTCGTCGGCGAAGGCGGCCAGTTCGGTCAGTGCGAGCAACTCCTGGACGCCCGGCAATCCGGTGAGTTCGGCGGGCTCCAGCGCGCCGGGGTCGAGACCGAGGTCGTGGGTGTGCGTGCCGCCCGCCGAGAGCATCCGGACCACCTCGCGGTACCGATCCTCCAGCAGCGCGAGCGAATCCAGCTCGATCACGTCGAGCCCCGGTGCCACCCGGACGATCCCGGCCACGGCGCCCGGGTCGTGCGGGAAGCGGAAACCGAACGCGTCGCCCACCGAATGCGCCTGGTCCAGCGAGGCCAGCAGCACGTCCTGACCGGCGCGGGCATAGGCGAGCGCGCTCGCGCAGGCCAGGGTGGTCTTGCCGACACCGCCCTTGCCGACGAACAATTCGAGCCGGGTGCGCCGCGGCGCCGGCCCGTGCTCCGGCGCGATCAGCCTTCGACCCGTTTCTTCAGTTCCTTGAGGGCCGTGTCGGTGATGACCTTCTCGGCCTTGCGCTTGAACATGCCGATCATCGGGATGTTCAGATCGACGGTGAGTTCGTAGGTCACCTCGGTGACCCCGCCGGGCTTCTCGGCGAGCACGTAGCTGCCGTCCTGCGCCTTCTGCAACTCGCCGCTGACCAGTTTCCAGCTCACCGCGAGATCGTCGGGGCGCCAGGTGTAGGACAACACGTAGGTGTCCTTCACCACGCCCGCGTCCAGGACGAACCGGGCGGTGCGGGCGCGGCCGTCGGTGCCGGTCTCGAGCACCTCGACGGACTTGGCCGCCGCCACCCACTCCGGGTAGGACGCGAGGTCGGCGATGACGGCCATCACCTCGCGTGCGGGGGCCTCGATGAGGATCGACCTCTGCGTGCGGTCGGCCATCTGGTCAACGGTTCCTTTCCAGCGACGTTGCGGGAGGCCGAGCCGGGCACGGACGCGGCCTGCGGCGGTACCGAATCATGCCGCGGGCGTGACGCCCGCCGGACGCCCGGCCTCGAGCAGTGCCTTGACCTCGAACGACATCACCTTGCCCGCCACCCGGCGCGCGCGGTTCAGCGCGGCGAGCTTGCGCGGTGGCAGTGCCGGTGCGCCCTCGGGCTCGCAGTGCAGGAAGTAGTGCAGGATCACCCCGTCCAGCGAGGGTTCCAGCCACACCTCCATGGTGCCGGTCAGCGGTCCGCGCACCAGCCAGCGAATGCCCTTGTCGCCCCGGTCCTCTCGGACCTCGAGCATGAGGTCCGGCCACCACCGGCGCCACCGGCCCCGGTCGGCCAGCACCTCGGCGACGGCAGCGCCGGGGGCGGCGATGAACGTCTGGTCCGCGACCTGAATACTGCTCACTCCGCTGAGCGTAGTAGATGGCCCCGCCGCCGTGGTCGGCGCAGGAGCTGCCGCCGTGGTCAGCGCAGCAGGTGCCGCAGCCGGGCGCCGATGGTGTCCCAGTGCCAGCGCTCACGCACCCAGGCCCGGCCCGCGGCGCCCATCGCGGCCGCGGCGTCGGGATCGGACAGGATGGCGGTGACGGCGTCGGCGATCTCGGTGACCCGGCGGCCGTCGACCACGCGGCCGGTCTCGCCCTCGCGCACGGTTTCCGGTGCGCCGCCGGAGCGTCCGGCGATCACCGGCACACCCGTGGCCGAGGCCTCCAGGTAGACGATGCCGAGGCCCTCCACGTCCAGCCCCGCGCCGCGGGTGCGCGAGGGCATGGCGAACACGTCGGCGAGGGTGTGGTGGGCGGCCAGTTCCGCCGAGGGCACCCGGCCGGTGAACACGACGTCGCGCTCGAGGTCGAGGGCCTGGGCGAGCGCGCGCAGCTTCTGCTCGTAGGGGCCGCTGCCCGCGATCACCAGCACCGCGCCGTCGACACGGGTGCGGATCTCGCGCATGGCGACGATCAGCGCGTCCTGCCCCTTGCGCGGCACCAGCCGGGACAGGCACAGGATGGTCGGGCGTTCGCCCAGGCCGTAGCGGGCGCGCAGCTCCGCGCGGGCGGCGGGATCCGGGCGGAAGACCTCGGGGTCCACGCCGGGGGGTAGGTACTCCAGTGCGGCGTTCGGGCCGAAGGCGGCGGCGAACCGGCCGCGGGTGTACTTGCTGACGTAGGTCACCACGTCGGTGGTCTCGCCGATCGCGCGCAGGGCCTGACGGGCCACCGGCAGCATCGACCAGCCGACCTCGTGGCCGTGCGTGCTGGCCAGCACCCGCTGTGCGCCCGCGCGGCGCAGGCCGGGGGCCAGCAGGGCCAGCGGGGCTGCGGCGCCGAACCAGACGGTGTCGCAGCGCTCCGCGCGAACCAGCCGGGCGGCACGCCGCAGCACGGCGGGGGTGGGCAGCATGAGCGTGGTGGGATGCCGGACCACCCGGAACTTCTGCTCGGCGTCGAACTTCACGTGCGAGTCACCGCGCCAGCGCGGCGCGTAGACGACCAGTTCGTCGGAGGGCACCTGTCCGGCCAGTGCCTGCAGATACGACTGGATACCGCCCGGCCGCGGCGGGAAATCATTGGTAACCAGCAGAGTTCGGGCCATACCGACCAACCTACTTGGTGCCGTGCCCACCGCCCCCGGCCCGCCCCGCGCCGCCGCGGTGGTCGAGCTCAGCGGGCACGATCGGCGACCCACTCCCGCCAGCGCGCGACGAACGCGGTCCGGTCGGTGCCGAGCACCTCGCGCAGCACCCGGTCCTCGCCCGCGGTGTCCAACCGGCCCGCGGCCACCGCCCGGTACAGCCGGACCAGCCGGTCCTCGCCGTAGCTGTCGGCGACGAACGCCGACACCGTCCATGCCTGCTCATAGGCGAGTACCGCACCGGCGCCGGTGAAGGCCGCGTCGGCGGGCAGATCGGCGGGCAGGTCGCCGCGCTGGGCCGCGGCCAGGACGGTCGGCGCGATCGCCGCGAACGACGAGCCGAGGCCGCGGTGTGCGGCGTACTCGGCGAAGCCCTCGAGCATCCACTGCGGCGCACCGTCGACGGTCTGCGCGCGGGCGGCCACGTGGGTGAGCTCGTGCCGCAGCAGGGTGCGCAGCTCGGCGGGGGACAGGCGCGTGCCCGCGTCCGGGGCGAACACCACGCGCTGCCCGGTGGGGCGGGTGCCGGGGCGGAACGGGTCGGCCACCGAGGCCGCGGCGACCTCGGCGGGCAGCAGATCGGGGGCGCGCAGCAGCGCGGCGAACTCCGACGGGTTGGCCGCGGCCACGACGACGGCTTCGCGCGACCAGTCCGGGCCCCACAGGTCGGTGACGGCGGCGGTGGCGGCGGGCAGTTCGGCGGCCAGCGTCGCCGCCGCCTCCGCCTGCCCGGGATGGGCCAGCACCAGCCCGCCGTCCGCGGCGGTGCGTACCTCCACGGCACCGAACGGCGCCATGATCCGCTCGACTTCGGCGACCCGCGGGTCGGTGCTCCGGCTGCCGACGACCTCGCCCGCCACCGGGCGCGCGGTGTCCGCGCCCGCCCCGCGGGGCAGCAGGACCAGCGCGCAACAGGCGCCCGTCAACAGCGCGACCGTGAGCACGGTGAGCAGGAAATGGGCGCGCCCGCGGGCCGAACACCACGACAGCGCCCGCCGCCAATCGTTCACGGAGTTCAGTATCGCCGGGCCGAGTGATACGGCGTGGAATCCATCGGCGCGACCGCGACCGGCACCCCGAAGGTGGAGGCGTGCAGCATCAGGCCGTTGCCCGCGTAGATACCCACATGGGAGATGTCCGGGTAGAAGAACACCACGTCGCCGGGTTGCAGATCCTCCTTGGCGACCGGCGTGCCGTAGCTCGCCTGCGCGGAGCTGGTGCGCGGCACATCCTTGCCGACCTGCTTGAACGCCCACTGCACCAGCCCGGAGCAGTCGAACTGGTGCGGCCCGGTCGCGCCCCACACGTACGGATCGCCGACGCGGGTGAGCCCGGCGGCCAGCGCACTGGTGCCGCTGCCGGGGACCAGGCCCTGCAGCAGGGTGTCGCGGTCGAAGCCGGGCGGGAACGGCGAACCCGCGAGCGCGGACTTGTCCCGGGTGGACAGCGCGCCCCACGCCTGGACCACCTGCGCGATCGCGCCGCCGAGTTCGCTGCGCTTGCGTTCGAGATCGGCGCGCACGCGCTCGGCCTCGGCGGCCGCGGCGCGCGCGGTGTCGGCGGCGGCTCTGGCCGCGGATTCGGCCGCGACGGCCGCGTCGTCGGCCTTCTTGAAGCGGCGCAGTTCCTCGCTGGTCTGTGCGGAGAGCACGTCCAGGGTGGACATCTGGTCGAGCAGCTGCTGCGGTGAGTCGCTCACCAGGACCGCGAACATGCGGTTGGTGCGCGCGCCCTGATAGGCGGCGATGGCGGTGCGGTCGATCACCGGCTGGAAGCGGCGGACCTCCGCGCGAGCTGCCTCCACCGCGGCGGTGCGGGTGGCCAGTTCGGCCTCGGCGGCCTGCTGGGCGGCGAGCTTGGCGTCGAGATCGGCCTGGGCGCCGAGCGCTTGCTGATTGAGCTGTTCGGACTGGCGGGACAGCTCGATCATCCGCTGCACCGCCTCGCTCGCCGTGGCGGGCAGCGCCACCGGATCGGCGATCGCGGGGCCGCTCGCGCAGACTCCCGTGGCCAGCACACCCGCGGCGAGGATGCCGCCGAGCAGCCGCCTGGTGCGGTGCGGTCGGTGATCAGCTACCACGGCCTGCCGTTCTCCTTCTGCTCCGCATCCACTTTTGGTCTCGATCAGGTTACGAAACGGTCGCGACCGGTGTCCAGGGGGTCGCGAGCCGGTCACGACACACCGCCCGCGCGACGGTACCCGAGCGGGTGCCCTCGCGCGGGGGCGCGTGCCGATCAGAAGCGGCGCGCGCCCGCGACCGGCATCGAGGAGATCGAGGCGATGTGCACGGGGCTGCCGGAGGTGGCGGCGTGCACGACGTTGCCGTCACCGGCGTACAGGCCGGAGTGGCCGCCGCCGTAGAAGGAGACCAGGTCGCCGGGGCGCAGGTCGTCCAGCGACACCGGGCTGCCTGCGGACAGCTGGGCGCCGCTGGTGCGCGGTAGCTCGAGGCCGGCCTGGCGGTAGGACCACTGCACGAGGCCGGAGCAGTCGAAGGCGTTCGGGCCCGCGGCGCCGTAGACGTAGGGCGAGCCGATCTTGCTCAGCGCCGCGTCCAGGGCGAGCTCGCCGACGGTCTTCTGCGGCGCGACGAACGGCGGCGGGCCGGGCTGGCCGAGCTGGATGCCGGGGATCTCGGCCGGGATCGGGATCTCGTTGGGCACCTCGAAGGTGCCGACGCCGGGAATGGTGACCGGCTGGGCCGAAGCGGGCGCGGCGGGGAGGAGGAACGCGCCGATGGTGGCAGCGCCGACGGCTCCGGCAGCAACGACACGCTGCGCCTGTCGCTTGACGGTGTTGTTCGCCATGATGCGGTTACTTCCTATCTGCCCCACGACGCCACACCCGGTGGTGCGGCGGACTGCGTGGTGTCGCACCGGTTCGGCGCGACGGACTCCGTGAGGTCTCGAAAAGGTTACGAAAGCATCACGGCGGTTTGTAAAGCCGCGAACTCGGGAATCGGGCGCTGCCACTCGCCGGCCGCGCGCATATCTGCGAGAGATCTCACAACGATCACGAAACGATAAATCACCGGTTTCCTCGGCGCCCCACCGACGTCGCCGGCTGTGCTCGTGCGGACGAGAAGTATCCGTCCGTCCGGTCGGTTCTTCGACATTTTCCCAGTTCACGAGCATCGCGGCGCCGGGTCGCGGAGTGTCGTTCTGGACAAGCGTACAAGTCTGGGATCCCACGGGGGTCGGCGGCGCAAGGGTGCCGCCCGGCCGTGGCCGACACGCCCGGATACCGATAGTTCGGCGGAAAAAATATGAACCGGATCACTTTTTGGTTTTTCTAGATCATCCGCGCGAATACGGCGGAAATGTCACCGTGGTGATTCCGGACAAACCTCGCCGGCTGCGGCCGGCACGGACCTGTCGGACCGTCGGCCTACGCTGCCGACCGTGCCCGCCCCCGAGCCCTCCCGCGCCGCGCGGCAGCTCGCCTTCGACGAGTTGGACACTCCGCTCTACGACACCACCTTCGTCGTCGTCGACCTGGAGACCACCGGCACCAGCCCCGAGGGCGACGCCATCACCGAGATCGGCGCGGTCAAGGTGCGCGGGGGAGAGGTGCTCGGCGAGTTCGCCACCCTCGTCAATCCGGGCCGGGCGATCCCGCCCGCGGTCGTGCAGGTCACCGGCATCACCACGGCCTTGGTCTACGCGGCTCCCCGGATCGAGGCGGTGCTGCCCGGATTCCTCGAGTTCGCCGCAGGCGCGGTGCTGGTCGCGCACAACGCCCGCTTCGACACCGCGTTCCTGCGGGCCGCCGCCGCCCGCTGCGCACTGCCCTGGCCGGACGCGCCGGTGCTGTGCACGGTGAAGCTGGCGCGCCGGGTACTGGGCCGCGACGAGGCGCCCTCGGTGCGGCTGGCGTCGTTGGCCCGGCTGCTCGGCGCGAGCACGCAACCGACCCACCGCGCCCTCGACGACGCCCGCGCCACCGTCGACGTGTTGCACGCGCTCATCGCCCGGGTGGGCAACCAGGGCGTGCACAGTCTCACCGAGCTGATGGACTACCTGCCCGACGTGAGCGCCGGGCAGCGCGCCAAACGATCCTTCGCGGCAGGGCTGCCGACCGCCCCCGGCGTCTACCTGTTCCGTGGACCGTCCGACGAAGTCCTCTATATAGGGACGGCGGTGAACCTGCGCCGCCGCGTGCGCACCTACTTCACCGGCTCCGAGACCCGCGGGCGGATGAAGGAGATGGTCGCGCTCGCCACCCGGGTCGACCACGTGGTGTGTGCGCACGGCCTGGAGGCGGGCGTGCGCGAGCTGCGCCTGCTCGTCGCGCACGCGCCGCCCTACAACCGGCGCTCGAAATTTCCCAAGCGCGTCTGGTGGATCACCCTGACCGACGAAGCCTTCCCGCGCCTGGCGGTGGTGCGCACGCCCACCCCGGATGCGCTGGGTCCCTTCACCTCTCGCCAGGACGCCGTCGACGTGGCCGCGACGCTGGCCGAGCACGCCGGACTGCGCACCTGCACCACCAGGCTGGCGCGGTCGGCGGTGCACGACTGTCCGCCCGCGGTGGTCGGCGGCTGCCCGGCGGCCCGCGAAACACCGTGCAGCGCGGCCGAATACGCGCCCGCGCCCGCGGCTGTGCGGGATCTGGTGGCGGGTCGTTGCGACGCCGTGCTGCACACCATGCGCGCGCGCATCGACAGTGCCGCCGCCGCGGAGCATTTCGAGGCCGCCGCCCGGCTGCGCGACCGCATGGTCGCGGTGGTGCGGGCGCTGCGCCGCACCCAGCGGCTGGCCGCGCTGGCCCGCATCGCCGAACTGATCGCCGCCCACCCCGACGGCGCGGGCGGGTGGGAGTTCGCCGTCGTCCGGTACGGCAGGCTGGCCGGCGCGGGAGTGGCCGCGCGCGGCACCCCGCCGATGCCGGTGGTCGAGCAGATCGTCGCCGCCGCCGAGACGGTGGTGCCCGACGGCGTGGCCGGTGTCGGCGTGCCGGATGACGAGGTGGCCGGTCTCGCGGAGATGGTGGGCCCGCCGCTGCTCGGCGCGCCACCGGAGGAGGTCGGCCTCATCGCCCGGTGGCTGGAGCGGCCCGGCGTGCGCATCGTGCGTACCAGCCACGGCTATCACGAACCGCGCTGCGGGGCGGGCCGCTGGTCCGGCTGGGTCGCCGCCGCCGAGGCCGCGGCGCGCGCCCGACCCGACGGGGCGGACTACGCCGAACGCTTAGGCTGATCCCCATGATTACCGCGATCGTGCTGATCCACGCCGACAACGCCCGCATCCCGGAAACCGCGCAGGCCGTGGCCGACACCGAGGGCGTGGCCGAGGTCTACTCCTGCGCCGGCGACGTCGATCTGATCGCGATCGTGCGGGTGCGCGACCACGAGCAGATCGCCGAGGTGGTCACCGGCCGGATCGACAAGACCCCCGGTGTGCAGCGCACCACCACGCACATCGCGTTCAAGTCCTATTCGCGCGCCGACGTCGAGGCCGGCTTCTCGCTCGGGGAGTGAGCACCGGGCAATGAGCACCGGCGGGTGAGCGACCGCTAGCGGTCGCCGAGGGTGTTGGACAGTTTCGCCCAGCGCTCCAGCAGCGCCGCGGCCTGGCCGCCGTCGATGGCGGCCGCGGCGCGCGCCATGCCGGCGGCGAGGGCGTCGTGCACGTCGGCGTCGGGATCGCCCACCCCGCGCGACAGGTCGTAGGCGACGATCGCGGCCGCCGAGTTCACCAGCACCGCGTCGCGGACCGCGCCCGCGGTACCGGCGAACACCGACCGCGCCACCCCGGCGTTGACCTCGGCGTCGCCGCCGCGCAGCGCGTCCAGGTCCACGCGGGCGATGCCGAGCCTGGTCGGGTCGATGGTGGTGCGGCGCATCCGCCCGCCGGAGACCACCCAGGTGTCGGTGACGTCGGAGGTGGTGATCTCGTCGAGCCCGTCGGCGCCGCGCACCACCAGGGCGCTGGCCCCGCGCTCGGCGAACACGCCCGCCACCACCTCGAGCAGTTCGGGGAAGGCGCAGCCGACGAGCCCCGCGCGCGGGCGCGCGGGGTTGGTGAGCGGACCGAGGATGTTGAACACGGTCGGGATGCCGATCTCGCGCCGCGCCGCGCCGGCGAACCGCAGCGCCGGATGGAAGACGGGCGCGAAGCAGAAACCGATCCCGACCTCGCGCACGCACCGCGCCACGGCCTCGGGCCCGAGGTTGAGGCGCACGCCCAGCGCTTCGAGCACATCGGCGCCGCCGCTCTTGGACGAGGCGGCCCGGTTGCCGTGTTTGACCACCGGCACCCCCGCCGCCGCGACCACGATCGACGACATCGTGGAGATGTTCACCGACCCGGAGCGGTCCCCGCCGGTGCCGACGATGTCGACCGCGTCGCCGTCGATGCTCACCAGCCGCGCGTGCTCGAACATGCCGGTGGCCAGGCCGCCGAGCTCCTCGGGCGTCGGACCCTTGATCTTGATCGCGACGCCGAAGGCCGCGATCTGGGCCGAGGTCGCGTTGTCGGACATGATCTCGTTCATCGCCCACGCGGTGTCGGCGGCGGACAGGTCGCGGCCGTCGGCGAGGGCGCCGAGCACCTGCGGCCAGCTGCGCGCGCGACCTTCGTGATCGGCAGTGGCGTGCGCTTCCGGTCGCTGACCGCTCATCTCTCCAGATCCTTCCGGCATGCCCGCCCGCGCGTCACGGGAATCGCATGCGCCTCGACGTCGGGTCTCCACCGGCGCCGCGCGCCGGTCCCGTGCAGCAGCCTAGTGGGCGCGCCCCCGCGCGGTCGTGGGATATCCGCCGCTCCGGCTCACCCCGGCGGCGCGGGCGCCAGCACCTGCCAGCCGTCGGCGTGCCCGTCGTGGCGCTGGGCCAGCCCGGCCATCCGCGACCGTTCCTGCGAACAGTGCAGCGCGTCGATCGGCTGCACGCGGTGCAGCCGCAGCGGCACCAGGCCGTCGGGGCCGGGCCCGGCGGGCGCGGCGGCGGGGGAGTAGCCGTCCTGGGCGGCGATCGCGCACACCCGCTCGACCTGTCCGGCGGGCACCCGCAGGTGATGGCGCAGCACCGCCGGTGTCGCCGCGTCCAGCCCGGTCGCCCGCGCCAGCGCGGCCGAGCACGCCTCGGCGTCGTCGAAGCTCTCGGTGAGCACCACCAGGTCCGTCCGGTCCGGGTCGAGCGGGGCCGGTCCGCCGCGCCCGAACAGCCGTCGCCACATCCGCCCAGCCACGTCTTCTCCTCGTCTCAGGTTCTCCTCATCCTGGCCTGTCATGCTGGCGTCGCCGCAGCTGGGGCGCGTCGTCGAGAGCCGGTCGCCGCCCGCCGATTCCGACACAGGCGGGCAAGTTTCGTACCCGGGTACTCGCGTCGTACTACGACGAGTCATACTTACCCCTGTGACGACCGCAGTAGGGACCCCAGGATCGGCCATTACCCAGCGTGTGCACTCGCTGAACCGGCCCAACATGGTCAGCGTCGGTACCATCATCTGGCTGTCGAGCGAGCTGATGTTCTTCGCCGGCCTGTTCGCGATGTACTTCGTGGCGCGTGCCCAGGCCAACGGGAACTGGCCGCCGGAACCGACCGAGCTGAACCTCAAGCTCGCCGTGCCGGTCACGGCCGTGCTGGTGGCTTCGTCGTTCACCTGCCAGATGGGCGTGTTCGCGGCGGAGAAGGGCGACGTGTTCGGGCTGCGCCGCTGGTACTTCATCACTCTCCTGATGGGCGCGTTCTTCGTCGCCGGCCAGGGCTACGAGTACTACCACCTGGTGCACGAGGGCACGTCGATCTCGAGCAGCGCGTACGGCTCGGTGTTCTACATCACCACCGGCTTCCACGGCCTGCACGTCATCGGCGGCCTGATCGCGTTCGTCTTCCTGCTGATCCGCACCAAGGTCAGCAAGTTCACGCCCGCGCAGGCCACCGCCGCGATCGTCGTCTCGTACTACTGGCACTTCGTCGACATCGTCTGGATCGGGTTGTTCGCCACGATCTACTTCGTTCGCTGAGTCGCCGGGCCGAGCGTCCTCGCGGGACGGTCAGCTCCAACTCTTTCGCACAAGTCGGTTCCGTCTACTCCAAAGGGACACAGATGAGTTCATCTCCCCCGTCAGCGCCAGAGCCCGCCAGCCCCGGGAACGGCCAGGCCAGCAAGACCCGCAAGCAGCGCCGCGCTCGCCGTCGCGTCGCGGGCGGGCTCGCGCTCCTGGTGGGCCTGGTCGGAGCCGGCTTCCTCGCCACCGCGTTGACCCCCGAACCCCAGGTCGCCACAGCCAACCAGGACCAGTCGGCGCTGATCCGCGAGGGTAAGCAGCTCTACGAGACCTCCTGCATCACCTGCCACGGTGCCAACCTGCAGGGTGTGCCGGACCGCGGCCCCAGCCTCATCGGCGTCGGTGAGGCCGCGGTCTACTTCCAGGTGTCCTCCGGCCGCATGCCGCTGGCCGCCAACCAGGCGCAGGCCACCCGCAAGCCGCCGAAGTTCGACGCCCAGCAGATCGACGCGCTCGGCGCCTACATCGCGGCCAACGGCGGCGGCCCCACGGTCGTCCGCAACCCCGACGGTTCGATCGCCCAGGAGTCCCTGCGCGGCGACGACATCGGCCGCGGTTCGGAACTGTTCCGGATGAACTGCGCGTCGTGCCACAACTTCACCGGCCGGGGCGGCGCACTGTCGTCGGGCAAGTACGCCCCGCCGCTGGATCCGGCGAGTGAGCAGCAGATCTACACGGCCATGCTGACCGGCCCGGAGAACATGCCCAAGTTCTCCGACCGCCAGCTGACCCCCGAAGAGAAGCGCGACATCATCGCCTACATCAAGAACGCCGCCGAGGAGAACACCCCCGGTGGGTACGGGCTCGGCGGCTTCGGTCCCGCCACCGAGGGCCTGGCCATCTGGGTCGTCGGCATCGTGCTGACCGTCGGTGCGGCGATGTGGATCGGATCCCGATCATGAGCGAACAGGAGCGAGACGTGAGTCGGCCGGACGAGGGGCCAGAATTGTCGAAGAAGCCGGTGAACCCGCCGGTGGATCCGACCGAGGACGAACTGGACGCGATGACGCGCGACGAGCTCGTCGAGCTCGGTACCGCCCGCGACGGCGTCGAGGTCGTCTACCGCGGTGAGCGCTTCCCGGTCCCGGGCACCCGGGCCGAGAAGCGGGCCGAACGCCAGGTCACCTTCTGGTTCGCGGTGTCCGGTCTGGCGGCCGCCGCGCTGATCGGCGTGTTCCTGTTCTGGCCGTGGGAGTTCAAGGGCAACAAGGAGGACGGCCACGCCGCCTACTCCCTGTTCACCCCGCTGGTCGGCCTGACCTTCGGCATCTCGGTGCTGGTCATCGGCATCGCGGTGGTGCTGATCCGCAAGAAGTTCATCCCGGCCGAGATCTCCATCCAGGAACGGCACGACGGACCCTCGCCCGAGGTGGAGCGGCGCACCCTGGCCGCCGAGCTGCAGGACGCGTTGGACACCTCCACGCTGGGTCGTCGCAAGATGATCACCCGCACCGCGGGCGCCGGTGTCGGCGTGCTCGGCATCGGCGCGCTGCTGGTCTTCGTCGGCGGCATGGTCAAGAACCCGTGGGCCAAGCGCGAGAAGTCGCCGCTGTGGGTCTCGGGCTGGACCCCCGACTTCGAAGGCGAGACCGTCTACCTGCGCCGCGACACCGGTCGCCCCGAGGACATCGTGCTGGTGCGCCCCGAGGACCTGGACGCCGGCGCCATGGAGACCGTCTTCCCGTGGAAGGAGAAGTGGCGCGGGGACTCGCACGCGACCCTGCAGTCGCTGCGCGGTATCCGCAACGCCGTGATGCTCATCCGGCTGCGCACCGAGGACGCCGAGAAGGCGATCAAGCGCAAGGGCCAGGAGAGCTTCAACTTCGGTGACTACTTCGCCTACTCGAAGATCTGCACCCACCTCGGTTGCCCGACCTCGCTGTACGAGCAGCAGACCAACCGGATCCTGTGCCCCTGCCACCAGTCGCAGTTCTCGGCGACCGAATGGGGTAAGCCGATCTTCGGTCCCGCCGCTCGCGCGCTGCCGCAGCTGCCGATCACCGTCAACTCCGAGGGCTTCCTGGTCGCCAACGGCGACTTCATCGAGCCGCTCGGACCGGCCTTCTGGGAGCGTCGTTCATGAGCCCTTCAGTCGCAGCCCAAGCCAACGAGATGGACGAGCGGTATCGCGCCGCCGCGTTCGTCAAACGGTCGATCAACAAGGTCTTCCCGACCCACTGGTCGTTCCTGCTCGGTGAGATCGCGCTCTACAGCTTCATCATCCTGCTGCTGTCGGGTGTGTACCTCACGCTGTACTTCGACCCGTCGATGGCGCACGTCGTCTACGACGGCGCCTACCAGCCGCTGCGCGGCGTCGGCATGTCGCGTGCCTACGAGACGGCGCTGCAGATCTCCTTCGAGGTCCGCGGCGGCCTGTTCGTGCGCCAGGTCCACCACTGGGCCGCGCTGCTGTTCGCGGCGTCGATCATCGTCCACCTGTTCCGCATCTTCTTCACCGGCGCGTTCCGCAAGCCGCGTGAGGCGAACTGGGTCATCGGCTCGCTGCTGCTGATCCTGGCGATGTTCGAGGGCTTCTTCGGCTACTCGCTGCCCGACGATCTGCTCTCCGGTACCGGTCTGCGCGCCGCGTTCTCCGGCATCACCATCGGCATCCCGGTGATCGGCACCTGGATCCACTGGCTGATCTTCGGCGGCGACTTCCCGGGCGAGATCATCATCCCGCGCCTGTACATCGCGCACGTGCTGCTGTTCCCCGGCATCATGCTCGCGCTGATCGCCGCGCACATCGCGCTGGTCTGGTACCAGAAGCACACCCAGTTCCCCGGCCCCGGCCGCACCGAGAACAACGTGGTCGGCGCGCGCATCGTGCCGGTGTTCGCCGCCGACCAGGGTGCGTTCTTCGCCTTCACCCTCGGCATCGTGGGTCTGATGGGCGGCCTGTTCCAGATCAACCCGATCTGGAACCTCGGTCCGTACAACCCGTCGCAGGTCTCGGCCGGCTCGCAGCCCGACTTCTACATGATGTGGACCGACGGCATGGCGCGCCTGATGCCGCCGTGGGAGCTGTACCTGGGCCGCTACACCATCCCGGCCGTGTTCTGGGTCGCGCTGGTGATGGGCCTGGTGTTCACCGTGCTGATCGCCTACCCGTGGATCGAGAAGCGGCTCACCGGCGACGACGTGCACCACAACCTGCTGCAGCGTCCGCGTGACGCTCCGGTCCGCACCGCGATCGGCGCCATGGCGATCGCCTTCTACGTGGTGCTCACCCTGTCGTGCGTCAACGACATCATCGCGTTGAAGTTCGACATCTCGCTGAACGCGACCACCTGGATCGGCCGCATCGGCATGCTGGTCGCCCCGCCGCTGGCGTACTTCTTCACCTACCGGTTCTGCATCGGTCTGCAGCGCAGCGACCGGCAGGTGCTCGAGCACGGCATCGAGACCGGTGTGATCAAGCGCCTGCCGCACGGCGAGTACATCGAGGTGCACCAGCCGCTGGGCCCGGTCGACGACCACGGCCACCCGATCCCGCTGGAGTACCAGGGCGCCCCGGTGCCCAAGAAGATGAACAAGCTCGGTTCGGCGGGCAAGCCCGGCACCGGTTCGTTCCTGTTCCCCGACCCGCCGCAGGAGTCGGAGCGCAACTTCGAACTCGAGCACGCCGCCGAGCAGAAGCAGCTCGAGGCGCTGGCCAAGGCGCAGGAGAAGGCCGCGCAGGAGGTCAGGGGCGGCAGCGGCGGACACTGATCGCCCACCGCCCCGGCCTCGAAGGCCCCGAGTCGGATTCCGGCTCGGGGCCTTCCCGTGTTCCGGGGGCGATATCGCGATGTGATAGCGAAACCGCATGTCCGGGCGCCGGCCCGCGTAGGGTTCACCCCGAAGGGCGCGGGTGCACCGCGCGAGCCGAGAACACCAGGAGGAGCGGATGTCGATTATCGATAAGCTCAAGGAGTTGGTCGGCAAGAACCCCGACCGCGTCAAGGGCGGCATCGACAAGGCCGGCGACATGTTCGACCAGCGCACCGGCGGCAAGTACGCCGACCACGTGGACAAGGGCCAGCAGAAGGCCAAGGACTACCTCGACCGGCCGAATCAGCAGCCGTAGCGCACCCGCCGTCGGCCCCGGATCGCATCCCGATCCGGGGCCGACGCGTGCATCGGGTCAGCGCCGGCGCGCCGCCTCGATGGCCTCGAACTTGGCGAGGTTGTGGCGGGCGTCGGCGAGCGCGTCGTGGGCGTCCGGTGGGACCGGCGGCAGCTCCGGGCGGCCGTGGGCCTCCCAGTGCTGGCGCAGCTCGTTGGTGTAGCGCGGCAGCAAGCTCGGCAGGTCGGTCATCGAGCCCCACAGCTGGCACAGCGCCACGTGGTCGTAGGCGCCCACCCAGGCCCACAGTTCCGGCTGCACCGAGGAACGCGGGATGAGGAATTTGTAGAGCTCGTCGCGGATCTGCGCGCGACTGCGCCAGCGCGGGGAGGCGGGCGGCGGCAGCTGCGGCAGCACGTGCTTGCGCACCCACGGCCCGGCCCGCTCGGGATCGAATTCGGTGGACACCGCGTAGTATTCGCGTCCGTCCTCGCAGACGACCCCGATGGAGACCAGGTCGATGACCCGGCCGTCCTCGATGAATTCGCAGTCGTAGAAGTAGCGCAGCGAGATCGACCTCTCCTCGTCGTCGGGTCCGGGTTGTCCGGTGCGGGGACGGTTCCCCCGGACGGTCACCCTATGCGCACCGGTTGCCCGCGCCCGCGCAAGGGCCTCCACGGGTGGGTGGGGACGCACCCTCGGTGGAGGTATCTCACCCCTCCCGAGGGGTGTCGGTCGAGGCGGCGGTACGTATTCTGAACTGGTGAACTGGACCGTCGACGTACCCATCGATCGCTTGCCGGAGCTGCCGCCGCTGCCGGCCGAGCTGCGCAGGCGCCTGGACGACGCGCTGGCGCGTCCCGCGCTGCAGCAGCCGTCGTGGGACCCGGAACAGGCGGCGAAGATGCGCACCGTGCTGGAGAGTGTGCCGCCGATCTGCGTGCCCGCCGAGGTCGAGGAGCTGCGCGAGCGGCTGGCCGAGGTCGCCAGGGGCGAGGCGTTCCTGATGCAGGGCGGCGATTGCGCCGAGACGTTCGCCGACAACACCGAGCCGCACATCCGCGGCAACATCCGCACGCTGTTGCAGATGGCGGTGGTGCTCACCTACGGGGCGAGCCTGCCGGTGGTGAAGGTGGCCCGTATCGCGGGCCAGTACGCCAAGCCGCGCTCGTCCGACACCGACGCGCTCGGCCTGAAGTCCTACCGCGGCGACATGGTGAACTCGCTGGTCGCCGACGCCGCGCTGCGCGAGCACGACCCGTCGCGGCTGGTCCGCGCCTACGCCAACGCCAGCGCCGCGATGAACCTGGTGCGGGCGCTGACCAACGCGGGCATGGCCGACCTGCACAAGGTGCACGACTGGAACCGCGATTTCGTGGCGCAGTCGCCCGCGGGCGCGCGCTACGAGGCGCTGGCCGAGGAGATCGATCGTGGCCTGGCCTTCATGACCGCCTGCCGGGTGAACGACCCGAGCCTGCAGTCGGCCCGGATCTACGCCAGCCACGAGGCACTGGTGCTCGATTACGAGCGCGCCATGTTGCGGCTGAGCGACCACCCGGTGACCGGTGAGCCGCTGCTCTACGACCTGTCCGCGCACTTCCTGTGGATCGGCGAGCGCACCCGCCAGCTCGACGGCGCGCACATCGCGTTCGCCGAGCTGCTGGCCAACCCGATCGGTCTCAAGATCGGCCCGAGCACCACCCCGGAGCAGGCGGTCGAGTACGTCGAGCGGCTGGACCCGAAGAACGAACCGGGCCGGCTGACGATCGTCTCGCGCATGGGCAACACCAAGGTGCGCGACGCGCTGCCGCCGATCATCGAGAAGGTGCAGGCCACCGGCCACCAGGTGATCTGGCAGTGCGATCCGATGCACGGCAACACCCACGAGGCCTCCACCGGGTTCAAGACCCGCCACTTCGACCGGATCGTCGACGAGGTGCAGGGCTTCTTCGAGGTGCACCACGCGCTGGGCACCCATCCGGGCGGCCTGCACATCGAGCTGACCGGCGAGGACGTCACCGAATGCCTCGGTGGCGCCCAGGACATCTCCGATCTGGATCTGAGCGGCCGCTACGAGACCGCCTGCGACCCGCGCCTGAACACCCAGCAGTCGCTGGAGCTGGCGTTCCTGGTCGCGGAGATGCTGCGCTGAGACGCCCCCGCGCGGGCCGCGGAGCGCCGGCCCGCGCTCGGGGATCAGGGCAGGGCGACCAGGGTGACGGTGGTGCCCGGCTCGACCTTGCTCGACGCCGACGGACTCTGTGAGATGACCACCGAACTGTCGCGCGGGGTGAGCTGGCGGACCTGCACGTGCAGGCCGAGTTCCTCCAGCTTCGCCCGCGCCTCGGCCACGTTCTGCCCGAGCACGCCGGGGATCTTCACCGCGTTGGACACCAACAGTGTGATCGCCTGGCCGGAATCGACCGTGGTGCCGATGGCCGGCTCGGTGCCGATCACGCTGCCGGATTCGATCGCGCGGTCGTAGCGGGTGACGGTCCCACCCACACCGAGCCCGGCCGCGGTGAGCGCGGCGATGGCCTCCTCGGTGGTCTTGCCGCGCACGTCCGGCACCGGCACCGGTTGGGCGCCGTTGCTGCGGAAGATCTTGACCTGGGCGTTCATCGGCAGCACGGTGCCGGGCGCCGGGTCGACCTTCGCCAGGGTGCCCTCCGGTGCACTGCTGCCCGCCTCCCCGGCCTGCACCGGGGTGAGTCCTGCTTCGCGGATCAGATCGACGACCGTGTCGATCGCATCGCCCGGCTGCACCTGCGGCACCCGGGGTTTGCCGTTGGACACCAGCACCGCGACCGTGGAGCCCTTGGTGACCTTGGATCCGGCGGGCGGATCGCTGCCGACCACCCCGCCCACCGGAACGGTGTCGGAGGCCTTGGGCCTGGTCTCGGCGTCGAACCCGGCGGCGGCCAGGGCCAGGGTGGCCTCGTCGGTGGTGAGCCCGGCCACCGGCGGCACGGCGGCGTAGCGGCCGACGCCGAGCCACCAGCCGCCGAGGCCGACCAGCAGGGTGAGCACCGCGACGATCGCGACCCAGATCAGGGTGGTGCGCCGGGACCGCTGCCGGTCGGGGGTGTAGGGCGGATACGGCGGGGGCTGGCGGTGGGCCACCGGGCGCGGGTCGGCCGGGCCCGGATACGGCGCCGGATCGTCGTGCCGCGGATGCGGGCTCGTGACCACCTTGGTGTGCTGGGTGTGCGGCGGCGCCGGAGCCGGGGCGACCGCGACCGGGGCCGGTGTGCGCGGGCCGTCCGGGCTCGGCACGGCGCGGTAGCGGGCGCTGAGATGTTCGGCGGAGTCCTGCGGGGCGGGGACGCGATACGGCGGCAGGTTCAGCACGGCCGCGATCCGGCGGAGCTCGGCGACCATCTCGTTGGCGTCGGCGAACCGGTGCGCGGGTTCGCGTGCGGTGGCGCGGGCGACCAGCTCGTCGAATTCCGGTGGCACACCGGCGATGAACTGCCCCGGGCTCGGCACGTCCTTCTCCACCCGCTGGTAGGCCACCGAGAGGGAGTTGTCGCCGGTGAACGGCACCCGGCCGGTGAGCAGCTCGAAGATCAGAATGCCGAAGGCGTAGACGTCGCTGCGCGCATCGGCGCTGCCCGCGGTGACCTGTTCGGGGGAGAGGTAGGCGGCGGTGCCCAGGATGACGCTGGCGGAGGTGGTGTTGGCGGCGGCGACCGCGCGGACCAGGCCGAAGTCGGCGATCTTCACCTCGCCGGAATCGGAGATGAGCACGTTCTCCGGCTTGATGTCGCGGTGCACCAGGCCGTCGGCGTGGGCGACGCCGATCGCGGCCAGCACCGGTTCGGCCACCGCGCGCACCGCGTGCGGCGGCATCGGGCCGCGTTCGCGCAGCAGCTCGCGCAGTGTGCCGCCCTCCACCAATTCCATGATGAGGAACGGATGTTCGCCGTCCACGCCCTGGTCGTAGACGGCCACCAGCGAGGGGTGCTTGAGCCGGGCGACGGTGCGCGCCTCCAGCTCGAAGCGGGTGAGGAACTGCGGGTCGCCCGCGAACTTGGGGTCCATCACCTTGATGGCGACGGGGCGGTCGAGTCGGGTGTCGACGCCGCGGAAGACCATGGACATGCCGCCCCGCGCGATCGGCGCGTCAATCCGGTAGCGCCCGTCCAGCATCTGCCCGATCACGTGATGGTCCTCCGCATTCCTCGGCCGCGCTCTGCGACCCCCTGATCGTAACCATCCGCCCCGGCGGCGCCCGGTCCGTCGTCGCGCAGGGCGTGTGCCTGCGGGTTCCCGGGTGACGGGCGACGCGGCGCACCGGCTACCGTTGGGGGAGTGAGTGCATTCCCTTGCAGCGAAGACGTGCTTCCGGCGTCGGTGACCTTGTTGCCACTGCCCGAGGTGGCCGATCGGCTCGGGATCGTGGTGACCCGGGTGCATCAGATGCTGCGCGATCATCAGCTGATCGCGGTGCGCCGTGACGGCGTGGCCGGTGTGCCGGAGGTCTTCTTCGACGACAGCGGCGCGGTGGTCAAGTCGCTGCCCGGCCTGATCACGGTCATGAAGGACGCCAAGTACACCGACGAGGAGATCCTGGAGTGGATCTTCACCGACGACGAGACGCTGCCCGGTAAGCCCGTCGAGGCGTTGCACGGGCCGCTGGCGCGCGAGGTGCTGCGCCGCGCCGCCGCCGAACCGTTCTGAGCGGCGGCGCCGATCCGCGATGTCCGGCTGAGGTGCCCCGCTCACCGATGGGCGGGTGGCCTGCTCCGCACACAGCCCCTATTCGAGGTGGCTGAGCGGCCGGTCAGCGGCCGAGACCGAGTATACCCGCCGCGAATTCGCGCGCCGCGACCGCCGCGCGTCGGCGGCGCGGCACCACGGCGCGGGCGGTGAACACCGCGTAGCCGGAGTCCTCGATGCGGTCGAGGATGGCGGCGTAGAGGGCACTGGCGGTGCGGATGGCGGGGCGCACCCGCGGCGTGAGCAGGTCGACGCCCGGGGCCGCGCGACGGTAGAGGTCGCGATTCACCGCGATCAGATGCGCCAGCGCGCGACGGACCCGCGGGTCGGTGTGGCCGGTGGCGCGGCAGTGCCCGAGCAGTTCGTCGGTGACACCGAACGCGGCCAGCTCCGCGGCGGGCAGGTAGACGCGGCCGCGATCGAGATCCTCGGCGACATCGCGCAGGAAGTTGGTGAGCTGGAAGGCTTCGCCCAGCGCGGCGGCCGCGGGCTCGGCCGCGGCGCGCGGCCCCACCGTGCCCAGCACCGGCACCATCTGCAAGCCGATCGCCGCCGCCGAACCATGCATGTACTCGCGCAGCTCGGCCATGTCGGCGTAGCGAGCCCGGAACGTGGACGAGCCGGGCACGTCCATCCGCATCGAGTCGAGAAACGTCCAGAAGTGCTGCGGGGCAATCGCGTAGCGCGCGACGGTGTCGGCGAGCGCGGCCAGGACGTGCGGCCACTCGGCGGGCAATCGCGGGTCGAGCGCCGCGCGCGCCGGCCGATCGGCGTGCGTGCGGCCGTGCTCGGCTGCTGCCGGGCACGGTGCGCCCGGCGTCCTGGAGCCGTCGGCCGGCCGTGGCACATCGGTGCCGGCCGGGGCGAGGGGTGCCGCCCCCGCGCGTCCGGCGGCGTTCGAGGTCTGCCTGCCGGGCACGTCGGCGGAGGTGATCGGTGCGGCGGGCGCGTCGGGCGCTGCCGTGGCGACGGGTACGTCCGGGCGGGCGGGCGCGGCGAGGGCGGCGCGGAGCCGGTCCTCGACGACGTCCAGCGCGGCGACCGGGTCACCGCCGCCCGCCGGACCCGGCACGTCGACGATGTCGTCCACCAGGCGGGCGAAGGCGTACAGCGCGTGCACGGCGGGCCGCTGCGCCGGGGTCAGCAGGCGGGTGGCCAGGAAGTAGGTGCGGCCGTGGTCGGCGGCGATCCGGCGGCAGGTGCGATAGGCGGGCGCGAGGTCCGCCGGTGCCGGGTCGACCGGGCGGGTGCCGCTCACGCTCGGGAGACGCGGGCCGCCGACGGCGCGGGCGGCGGGTTGGCGCGCAGTCGCAGCGGGTCGACCTGGCGCAGCGAGAGCGCGGCCACCACCGCGACGAAGGTCGCCGCCGCGACATGCCAGAAGTTGTACAGGCCGATCGAGCCGTCCGGCTGGAACACCAGCATCAGCCAGGTACACACGCCCACCAACGCCATCAATGTCGTCGTCGACAGCGCGAAACCGGCGGCCAGCGCCAGCGGCCACGAGTAGTACCAGGGCAGCGCGGCGGGGGAGAGGATCACGATCGCCACGAACGCGATGAGGATGCCGAACACGGCCTCGCGCTCGCTGTGCCGGAACCGCCACCAGGTCGCCACCAGCACCACCACCAGCGCCAGCGCGCACAGCGCCCGGGTGACGGTGAGCACCGACTCCAGCCGCAACGGGGTGATCCACGTGGTCGCGTGCGCCATCACGGTGGGCAGCGAGAGCCAGTTGATGATCTTCTTCGACCCCGACAGTGCGGTCAGCCAGCCGATGCCGACACCGGCGATGGCCGAGGCCGCCACGAACACCAACGCGAACACGCTCAAGCCGAGCCCGGCGATCTTGGCGAAGGTCAGCACGGGATGCGGCATGTCCGGGGTGGCCTTGGCGGCGTCGTCGGCGGTGCCCGCGGTCGCGTCGAGGTCCCGGCCCGCGCGTTCGGCGGCGCGGCGCTCCCGTTCGTGCAGCATCCAGATCCACACCAGGAACGGCAGCGCGACGCCCGCGGTGGCCTTGATGGCGACGCCGATCGCGACCACGACGATGCCCGCGACGTGGTGGCGTTCGAGCACCAGCGCGATGCCCGCGCACATCAGCCCCACCATCAGCATCTCGTTGTGCACGCCGCCGATCAGGTGGATCAGCACCAGCGGGTTGAGCACCGCCAGCCACAGCGCCACCGTCGGCTTGCCGCCGAGATGTTTGGTCAGGTACGGCACCGCCCACATCATCAGCGCCAGGCCGGGCAGCATCACCAGCCGCAGCGCGATGGTGCCCGCGACCACGTTGTCGCCGGTGATCGCGGTGATCGCGCGGCCGAGCAGCAGGAAGACCGGACCGTAGGGCGCGGTGGTGGTGGTCCACACCGGGCTCACGTTGTCCAGCAGCACACCGGGATTGGCGACCGGGCCCACCTGGTAGGGGTCGAATCCGTCGCGCAGCAGCGCGCCCTGCGCCAGGTAGGAGTAGGCGTCGCGGCTGAACATCGGCACCGCGAACAGCAGCGGGAAGATCCAGATGCCGACGATCGCGCGCAACTCGTTGAGCGTCACGTGGCCGGGCCGCTCGCCGAAGCCGATCGTGGTGCGGCCCAGTCGCACCCAGGCGGTGATCATCAGCAACACGCCGATCCAGATCACGATCGTCGACAGCGCGTACCCGTGCCCGAACCGCAACCACGACAGGTGCAGCGCCTCGAGTAGCGGATCGCGTTTGCGGACGCTGCCCGCGCCGAAGCCGCCGAAGGTGATCATCAGCGCGCCGAGGAAGCCGAGCAGGGCCGCGTGGCCTTCGGGGCTGCGCGCGAAGTCGGCGTAGGTCTGCATCCGCGAGCGCAGGCCGGGCCGGGCGTCGAGACCGCCGGGCCCGGGACGGGAGGTCCCGGTGGAACCGCTGGTCACGGTCTCGGCGGAGGTCGCTGCGCTCGTCTCGGGGGGATGCATGTCGTGTCGGTCCCCCCGGCAAGGTCGGCGGCCGCAACCGCGAGCGAATAGGTCGGCAGACAGTTTAATGGGTGGCTGTGGACGTCAGCGGGCTGGTACGGGCCGTTTCGCCGACGAGGTGCCCGCGGGCGCCGGTGATCCGGTTTGCCGCGAGTTTCCCCGACAGCACGACGGTGGGCACGCCCACCCCCGGCGTGGTGCCGCAACCGGCCAGCACCACGTTGTCGGCGAAGGCCGGGAAGTTGCGGGTGCGGAACGGCCCGGTCTGGCGGAACAGGTGCGCCGCGGAGAACGGGCTCCCGTCCAGCATCCCCTGATCGCGCCAGGTGGCCGGGGTGTCGAGGTGGTCGACGGTGAAGTGCTCGGCGATCCCGCGGTAGCCGCGTCCCTCCAGCACCGTCAGCAGTTCGCGCAGATAGGGGCGGCCCAGCCGGTCCCAGTCCAGCGGCGCGGCGGCCAGATTCGGGCAGGGCGCCAGCAGCGAGAACGGCTCGTGCCTGCCGTCGGCGCGGTCGACGAACAGCGCGGGGTCGGTGAGCGCGGGGCGGGTCAGCAGCAGCGAGGGGTCGCTCATCAGCCGTCCGCCGCGGCGCGCGGCGATCTCGCGGAAGGTCTGCTCCCAGGCCGCGCCGAACTCGATGGTGTGGTGCGCCTGCACCGGCCAGCGCGCGGCGACCGCGGCGGGCACGGTGCCGTGCGCGACCACCGCCGACGGCGAGGCGCGCAGTCCCCGCCTGCGCCTGCCGCCGAAGCGCTCGAGCGAGCCGAGATCGGCGGTGAGCACCACCGCGTCGCACGGCACCGAGCCGCCGTCGGCCAACCGCACCCGCCGGGCCCGCCTGCCGCGGTAGTCGATGCCGGCCGCCTCGGTGCCCAACCGCAGCGTGCCGCCCGCGGCGGTGAACGCCGAGGCCATCGTCTCGGCGATGGCCCGCATTCCGCCGCGCGGGAAGTACACGCCGAGCGAGGTGTCCATGTGCGGGATGGCGCCGTAGACCGCGAGCGCGTCGGCGGGCGACATGCCCGCGTAGAGGGCCTGGAAGGTGAACAGCCGGGCCAGGCGCGCGTCGGTGAGCAGCGTGCCGACCTTCGGCCCGAGCTTGCCGAAGCCGCCGAGGCGGATCAGGTCCAGCAACGCCGCGCGTTTGGCGGGGAGCCGCACCATGTCCAGCGGGGAATCGAAGTTGGTGTCCATGAACTCGCCGAACTCGGCCCGGTAGATGCGGGCCAGCCAGCGGCGCAGCTCCCGGTAGCGGCTGGCCTCGGCGGGACCGCAGGTGCGCGCCACCTCCGCGGCCATCCGGTCGGGGTCGGCGAAGACGCGGATGTCGGAGCCGTCGGCGAAGCGGGCGTGGTAGCTCGGCGCCATCGCCAGGATGTCGAGCGGCACCGGAGCGGAGTCGACGGTGTGGCCGACCGCGGCGAGCGCGTCGGCCACCACCTCGGGCAGCGTCAGCACGGTGGCGCCGGAATCGATCTCGTAATCCGGCCCGCGGTAGCGGCCGACCCGCCCGCCCGGGTGATCGGCGCGCTCCAGCAGCGTCACCTGCCTGCCCGCCCCGGTCAGATAAAGCGCCGCGGCGAGACCGGCCAGGCCCGCGCCGATCACGACGACTCGATCGGTCGGCCCCGCAACGGTTTTCATCTGTCGACGTCCTCGCTTCCTACACCCCGCGGATTCCTGCCCCGCGCGCCCGCACCGGCGCGCTCGGTCCGCCGTCCCGTGCCTGCCGGTCGGTCGGCGGTCCACTCGCGCGACGGTACCCGCGATGCCCGGGTGACCCCGGACACGGGTGCGCTGCGGGTCAGTCCTCGGCGGACTCGTCCTCCGGCAGCGCGGAGCAGGACCGGGGCACCCGGATACCCCGCCGCGTCGGCAGCGAGGCGCCGAGGATCACCCGGCGTTCGGTGATGGCGGCCACGGCCTTGCCGCGGCGCTTGGCGGTGCTGCGCGGGGCGGGCCCGGCGCCGACAGCTATCACCCGATGGGCGGGCGCCACAACGGCTTTCATGCGGTCCTCCTGGTAGCGGCCAACGCCATCCCGCGCAGGGTCTGCTTCGCGGCGGGCGCGGCCGAACTGGTTTCCAATGCGGCAAGGCCGCGGTCGGTGAGATCGGCGATGCGGCGTTCCACATCGTCGACGGCGCCGAGATCGATGAGCACGGCGCGTAAGCGTTCCACTTCCTCGGCAGCCAGATCGGTGCCGATGCTGGTCCGCAGCAAGGATGCCGCGGCGGGATCGGTGGCGTCGGCGCGGCGCAGCGCCTCGGCGAGCAACACGGTGCGCTTGCCCTCGCGCAGGTCGTCACCGGAGGGCTTGCCGGTGACCTCGGGATCCCCGAACACCCCGAGCAGGTCGTCGCGCAGCTGGAAGGCGACGCCGATGTCGGTGCCGAAGGTCCGGTAGGCCGCGACCAGCTCGGCGTCGGCGTCGGCGATCGCGGCACCCAGGTGCAGCGGCCGTTCGACGGTGTAGGCGGCGGTCTTGTAGCGGTTGATCCGCAGCGCGGCCTCCACCGAATCGTCGCGGCCCGCCTCGCCGTTGATGTCGAGCAGCTGCCCGCCGAGCACCTCGGTGCGCATCAGCGCCCAGACCGGGGCGAAGCGGCCGATCGCGGCCGCGTCGAGGCCCGAGGCGTGCACCATGTCGTCGGCCCAGGCCAACGCGAGATCGCCGATCAGGATGGCGACGCTGACGCCGAAGTGCGCGGGGTCGCCGGTCCAGCCGCGCTCGCGGTGGCGCTGCTCGAAGTCGACGTGCACGGTCGGGAAGCGGCGGCGGGTGCGCGAGGAATCGATGATGTCGTCGTGCACCAGCGCGCAGGCCTGCACGAGTTCGAGCGCGGCACAGGCGGTGAGCACCGCGTCCGCCTCGGGAGCCGTCGGGCTGCCACCCGCACCGAGCCACCCCGTCCACGCGAACGCGGGCCGGGTGCGCTTGCCGCCGCGCAGCACGAACGCCTCCAGCGCGTCGGCGGCCTCCTCGAACACCGGGCCGAGTGCGCGGACCGCGGGACGGCGGCTGGTGAAGAAGTCGCTCAGCACCGCCTGCACGGAGGCGACGAATTCCGCGGACCCCAGGGTCGGCGCGGGCGCCCCGGCGACCGGGGTTCGTGTCGGAGTACCGGGTCCGGCGGACAGGGGAACCTCCAGGGTCACGGGTGTGGGAGCGCTGTGCGGGGCCGGGTGAGAGTGCCGCCGTAACGAAGAATACGCGCCCGCGCGCGGGGTGCGGATGTCAACCTCCCTACTCTCAGGAAAGGCCCGCTACCAGGCATTCCGCGTCCGAACGTATGAGCGGACGGACCCGCGGGCCGCCCCCACTACACTGGACCGGTGACTTTCGATCCCGCGCCGCCGCACGCCGCAGGCACCCCCTCGGTGGTGCAGAGCTTGCGCGCCCACGCCGGCCGGTCGGTGCCGTTCTCCGTCGAGTTCAACCCCCCGCGCGACGCGGCAGGCGAGGCCAGGCTCTGGCGCGCGGTGCGCGAGTTCGAGCGGATGCACCCGGCGTTCGTCTCGATGACCTACGGCGCGGGCGGCTCCACCAAGGATCGCACCGTGCGGGTCACCGGCCAGCTGGCGCAGGAGACCACCCTGTTGCCGGTGGCCCACCTGACCGCCGTCGGGCACAGCGTGGCCGAACTGCGCTCGCTGGTCGGCGCCTACGCCGACTCCGGGATCCGCAACATCCTGGTGCTGCGTGGCGACCCGCCGGGCGACCCGCTGGGCGAATGGCACAAGCACCCCGAGGGCGTGGAGTACGCCGAGGAACTGGTGCGGATCGTGCGTGACCTCGGTGATTTCCACGTCGGCGTCGCCTCGTTCCCCCAGGGGCACCACCGATCGCCGGACCTGGCCACCGACACCGCTTTCCTGGCCGCGAAACTGCGTGCGGGCGCGGAGTATTCGATCACCCAGATGTTCTTCGAGGTCGAGCACTACCTGCGGCTGCGCGACCGGCTGGCGGCGCTCGACCCGGTCGAGGGCGCCAAACCGATCATCCCCGAGCTGATGCCGATCACCTCGCTGCGCACCGTCACCCGCGCCGAGGAGCTGTGCGGGCGCCCGCTGCCCGCCGCCGTGCTGGACCGGCTGCGGCGCGCCGCGGGCGACGGCCCGGAGGAGGATCGCGCCGCGGTGCGCGAGGTCGGCATCGAGATCGCCACCGAGATGGCGCAGCGGCTCATCGACGAGGGCGCGCCCTGCCTGCACTTCATCACCCTGAACTTCGCCAAGGCGACCAGCGAGGTCCTCACCAATCTCGGCTACGGAGTCACCGCCGCCCCCGTCCGGGCGTGACCGTCGCGGGCGGCGGGTGGTAGTCCCCACGCCTCGGCGAGCAGCCGGTGCGAGGCCAGGCGGGCGGCGTGGTCGTGGGTGACGCTGGTGACGAGCAGTTCGTTCGCGCCGGTGGCCCGCTGCAACGCGCCGAGCCGTTCCACCACCGTGGCCGGGCTGCCGACGAACTGGGTGGCCAGCCGGTCCTCGACCAGCCTGCGCTGATCGGGCGTGAGCGGCGCGGCGGTGTCGGGATCGAGGATCTCGGCCGCGCCGCCGCCCGCGCGGATGCTGTGCACCCAGTGGCCGTACGTCGAGGCCAGATGCCGGGCGGTGGCGTCGTCCTCGGCGACCACGACATCGGCCGAGACCACCACGTACGGCTCGGCCAGCTGCACCGACGGGCGGAAGGCGGCCCGATAGGCGGCCACCGCCTCCAGCGCCGTGCCGGGTGCGGTGTGGTAGGCCGCCGCGAACGGCAGGCCGAGCCTGCCCGCGAGTTCCGCGCTCTCGCCACCGCTGCTGCCGAACAGCCACAGTTGCACCCGCGCGCCCTCGCCGGGCACCGCGTGCAGCGGCACACCGTCGGCGCTGACGTAGGTGCCGTCCAGCAACGCCCGGATCTCGGCGACCTGCGCGGCGAAATCGAGCGGTTCGGCGCCGGGCAGGTGCAGGGCGGCCAGCCCGGCCAGGTAGCGGCGGCGGTCGCCGAGCCCGCGTGGATCGAAGGCCGGCGGCACCACCACGCCGTCGCGGACCGTGGTGCGGCCGGTGGCGGCGTCGTCGACCGGGTGCGCGCCCTCGGGCGCGCCCGCCTCCGCGCCGAATTGGGCGCGCCGGTGCCCGGACCGGCCGATGCCCAGGTCCAGCCGCCCCGGGTGCAGCGCGTCGACGGTGCCGAAGCCCTCCACGATCGACGCCGAGGTGTGGTGTCCGAGCTGCACCGCTCCCGATCCCACCCGGATGCGGGAGGTGGCCGCGGCCACCAGCGCGATCAGCGTGATCGGGCTGGCGCTGGCCACGGCGACGAAATGGTGTTCGGCCAGCCAGTACCGGTGATAACCCCACTCCTCGGCCTTGCGCGCCAACT
This sequence comes from Nocardia sp. FDAARGOS_372, assembly GCF_002554515.1. NCBI lineage: Bacteria > Bacillati > Actinomycetota > Actinomycetes > Mycobacteriales > Nocardiaceae > Nocardia > Nocardia sp. FDAARGOS_372. Next base: position 341,540 of record NZ_PDDW01000001.1, read on the forward strand.
CGACGGTGTTGCGCAACGCCTGACGCGGGGAGGAGCCCGCGCTCACCGGGGCGAGGTCGAGAACCGACAGCGGCACGGTCATCGCGGCGCCCCACCCAGCCGCGGATCCTGTTCGCCCGCTTCGATCGCCACCCGCAGCCGGTTCTGTTCCGGCGCCACCGGGCAGGTCGCGAAATCGGTGAAGGCGCACGGCAGGTTCACCGCCCGGTTGAAGTCGAGCACGACCGCGCCCTCGGCGTCGGGGGCGGGCAGCGTCAGCGACCGCGCCGCCGGATAGGTGGTCACGCCGCTGGTCGCGTCGGTGAACAGGATGCGCAGATCGGCGCCGGTGCGGAAGACGACGACCTGTTCGGTCACCGCGCCCACGGCGAACTCCACGACGCCGACGGCCTGGTGCTGGTGTTCGAGCCCGTCGATGACCGCGCCGGTGGTGACCGTCCGTGGCGCGGCGAAGGCGGTGAAGCGTCCGGGCAGCACCCAGCGCGGGTCGGGCGCATAGGCCGGGACGCCGGTGAACCGCGCCAGCGCGGGCGCGGCCGGATCGTGCACCCGCACGGCGTGGCGGCCGGTGCGGCGGATGACCTCGAGGATGCGGCGCTCGTGGCGCACCGGTACGCCGGGTCCGCCCTCGACGGGCGTCAGGATCCGCACTCCCGCGATGTCGCTGCCCTCGGCGATCAGCCGGTCGCCCGGTTGCGCGGTGATGAACACCTTGTCGTCGGTGACCCACCAGGTGCCGGGCAGACCGTCGAAGTGCTCGGGGCGATCGGACAGCCAGTGCAGGGCGGTCAGGCTCAGGAAGCCGAGCGGGTCGCGCAGCTGGTCTTCGCGGGCACGGTGCCAGTGCGCCCAGTCGGTCTCGAAACCGGTCGCGGTGCTTGTGGTCATGACGCTCGGGCTCCTTCGGGTGCGGTGCGGTGACGGTGGGGGTGGGGCAGACCGAGGTGGTCGCGCAGCGTGGCGCCGCGGTACTCGGTGCGGAAACTGCCGCGGTCCTGCAGTTCCGGGACGACCCGGTCGACGAACTCGTCGAGGCCCGCGGGCGTGAGGTGGGGGACGAGGATGAACCCGTCGGCGGCGTCGGTCTGCACGTATTCGTCGATCTCGGCGGCCACCTGGGCGGGGGTGCCGACGAACTGCTGGCGGGCGGTGACCTCGATGACGAGCTCGCGGATGCTCAGCCCCTCGGCCGCGGCCTTCTCCCGCCAGGCCGCCGCGACGGCGCGCGGGTCCTTGGCGTGCCGCACCCGGCCGCGGGTGATCTCCACGTCGCCGGTGGGTTCCAGGTCGGGCAGCGGACCGTCCGGGTCGTAGCCGGACAGGTCCCGGCCCCACACCTGTTCCAGGAACGCCAGCGCGGTCTGCGGCCCCACCTGCTGGAGCCGGATGTGGCGGGCACGCTCCTGGGCCTCCTCGGCGGTGTCGCCGAGGACGAAGGTGGCGGCCGGGAAGATCTTCAGGTGTTCGGGCCTGCGGCCGTACTTGGCCAGCCTGCCCTTGACGTCGGCGTAGAAGGCGCGGCCCGCGGCCGGCGTGCCATGCGCGGTGAAGATGGCATCGGCGGCGGCCGCACCGAATTCGCGGCCCTCGTCGGAGTCGCCCGCCTGCAACAGCACCGGATGCCCTTGCGGGCTCGGCGGCACCACGAACGGCGCCGCGATGTCGAACTGGCTGCCCCGGTACCGGGTTTCGGGGATCGCGCGCGCGAACACGCCCGCCGCGCGATCGACCACCAGCGCGTCGGCGGGCCAGCTGTCCCACAGCGCCCGGCTGAGTTCGACGACCTCGGCGGCGCGCCGGTAGCGGTCGGCGTGCTCGAGATATCCGCCGCGGCGGAAGTTCTCGCCGGTGAACGCGTCGGAGGAGGTGACAACGTTCCAGGCCGCCCGGCCGCCGGAGAGGTGGTCCAGCGAGGCGAACTGTTTGGCCAGCTCGAAGGGTTCGTTGTAGGTGGAGTTGATGGTTCCCGCCAGGCCGAGCCGTTCGGTGACCCCGGCCAGGGCGTTGAGCACGGTGAAGGTGTCCGGCCTGCCGACGACGTCCAGGTCGTGGATGCGGCCGCGGTGCTCGCGCAGCCGCAGTCCCTCGGCGAGGAAGAAGAAGTCGAACAGGCCGCGTTCGGCGGTGCGGGCGAGATGCTCGAAGGAGGCGAAATCGATCTGGCTGCCCGAGTCGGGGTCGCTCCAGACGGTGGTGTTGTTGACGCCGGGGAAGTGCGCGGCCAGGTGCACCTGTTTACGGGGCCGGGTCATGACGGCGTTCCTTCCGTGCGTGCCGCGGCGTAGCGGCTGGGTGGGCGGGGCAGGCCGAGCCGCTCGCGTAGCGAACCCGCCGCGCCGGCGGGGGCCGGCGGGTCCGAGGCGAGCAGGCGCAGTGCCGCGGGCACCGCCAGCGGGCGCAGCACCACGCCGTCGGCGGCGCCGGACCCGGCCAGGTCGGCCAGCAGCTGCCGCAGCGAGCCGGGGGTGCCGATGTGGCGCAGGCCGGTGGCGGCGGGACGAATCGACGGCGCGGCCCAGCGGTCGAGCTGCTCGAGTTCGGCGTGCGCGTCCTCGTCGCGCTCGGCCAAGTGCACTTCGAGGTCCAGGAGCACGGTGAGGGTGTCGGGGTCGCGGCCCGCGCCGAGCGCTGCCTGGCGCAGCGCGGTCCGGCGGGCGTGCGCGGCGTCCAGATCCGGTGGGGCGATGCGGAGCAGGTCGGCGCGGCGCACCGCCACGCCGATGGCGGCGCCGTCGTCGGCGCGGACGGCCACGACCGGTTGCCCCTGCGGCGAGCGCGGGGTGATCGAGGGCCCCTTCACCGAGAAGTACTCGCCGACGAAGTCGATGTAGTGCAGTTTGTCGCGGTCGATGAAGCGCCCGGTCGCGACGTCGCGGATCTCGGCGTCGTCCTCCCAGGAATCCCACAGCCGGGTGACCACCTCGATCGCGTCGTCGGCCTCGCGCCACAGCTGCGCCGCCTCCTGCGGCCCCTTGCGCCCGAACGCCTTGGCCTGCGCGGCGCCGGGCGAGACGGCGACCTCCCAGCCCGCGCGGCCCCGCGTCGCGAAATCCAGTGCGGCAACGGCTTTGGACACGTGGAAGGGCTCGGTGTGGGTGACGGTGACCTGCGGCACCAGACCGATGCGGCCGGTGGCGGCCGCGGCGCGCGCGGCGACGGCGACCGCGTCCAGCCTGCCCCGCACCACCGCGGGGCCGCCGGGTTGCAGGCCGAAGGAATCGGGCAGGAAGACCGCGTCGAGCCCGGCGCTTTCGGCCGCAGTGATCGCCGACACCCAGTACGGCGCGCCGAACAGGTCCTCGGCGCGTGAGTCGGCCCGTCGCCAGGAGGCGGGGTGGGCGCCGGTGCCGACGAGTTCGATCCCGTGGAAGAACGCGGGGCGGTGCTGCGGTTGCGCCATCAGGACGGTCCTTTCCGGGACAGCTGGGGGTGGGGGATCGCCGCGAGCAGCTCGGCGGTGTACTCGTGGCACGGCGCGTCGAATATCGCCGCCGTCGGCCCGGATTCGACGACCTTCCCGTGCCGCATCACCGCCACGTGGTCGCTGATGCGCCGGACCACCGCGAGGTCGTGGGAGATGAACAGGTAGCTCACATCCAGCTCGGATTGCAGGCGTTCGAGCAGGTCGAGGATCTGGGCCTGCACCGAGGCGTCCAACGCCGAGACCGGTTCGTCGAGGACCAGCAGGTCGGGGTGCAGCGCCAGCGCGCGGGCGATCGCGACGCGTTGACGTTGGCCGCCGGAGAGTTCGGCCGGGCGGCGGACGGCGTAGTGCTCGGGCAACGCGACCTGTCCGAGCAGTTCCCGCACCCGGGCCCGGCGGGCTGCCCGGTCGCCGATGCCGAAGGCGCGCAACGGCTCGGCGATGATCGTGGCCAGCGACTGGCGTGGATCCAGCGAGCCGTAGGGATTCTGGTACACCACCTGGAAGCGCCTGCGCAGCGCACGCAACCGTGCGCCGCGCACGGCGGTGATGTCGTGCCCGTCGAAGGTCACGCTGCCACGGTCGGCGCCGGTCAGCCGCAACGCGATCCGCGCCGTGGTGGACTTGCCCGACCCGGATTCGCCGACCAGCGCCAGCGTTTCCCCACGGCGCAGTTCGAAGCCGACCCCGTCCACGGCGGTGACCGTGCCCGCGGGCGTGCGGTAGCGCTTGTGCACCTCGCGCAGCACCAGCAGCGGCGCACCGGTCGCCGGGCGGGCCGGGCGCGCGGGCGCGGGGCGCAGGCTCGGCGAGGCGGCCAGCAACCGCGCGGTGTAGGGATGCCGTGGCGCGGTGAGCAGGTCGGCGGGACGGCCGGACTCCACGATCTCCCCGTCGGCCAGCACTACGAGCCGGTCGGCCCGCTCGGCGGCCATCGCCAGGTCGTGGGTGATCAGCAGCACGGCGGTGCCGCGCGCGCCGATCCGCTCGGCCAGCCGGTCGAGCACCCGGCGTGCCACCGTCGCGTCCAGGGCACTGGTGGGTTCGTCGGCGATGATCAGCTCCGGTCCGCAGGCCAGCGCGATGGCGATGAGCACCCGCTGGCGTTGCCCCCCGGACAGCTCGTGCGGATAGCGCCGCTCCCAGCGCTGCGACCGCTCCAAGCCCACCTCGTCGAGCAGGTCGAGGACGCGGGCGCGGGCGGTGCGCGGATCGGCCAGGCCGTGCACGCGCAGCGCTTCGGCGATCTGATCGCCCACCCGCCGCACCGGGTTCAGCGACAGCCCGGGATCCTGGGGGACGAAGCCGATCCTGGCCCCCCGCAGCCGCCGCAGCGTGCGCTCGTCGGCGGTGTCGACGCGCAGCCCGGCGAACTCGATGTGGCCGCCGCCGACTCGCGCGGCCCGCGGCAGCAGGCCGATCACCGCGTGCGCGAGCGTCGATTTGCCCGAACCGGATTCGCCGACCAACGCCACCACCTCGCCGGGAGCGACCGTCAGCGAGGCGCCGGCCAGCGCGGTCACCGCGCCGCCGCCGCTGCGATAGGTCACCCGCAGCTGGTCGATCCGCAGCAGTTCGCTCATACTGTGCCCGATTCCGCCTGAGTGGGGCGGCCTGCGTGGTGATGCTGCGCTGCCGCCTCCGGCCGCTGACCCACTCATGCGGTCCGGCTCCGCTCCACGGCGCGGCCCAGGTGCTGGGCCGCGAGCACGACCACGACGATCACCAGACCGGGCAGGGTGGTCAGCCACCAGGCACCGGCCAGGTAGTTGCGGCCCTCCGAGATCAACGAACCCCACTCCGGGGTCGGCGGTTTCGCGCCGTAGCCGAGGAAGCTCAGCGCCGAGACCGCCAGGACCGCCATGCCGAACTCCACCGCCGCCAGCGCGAGCACCGGACGGTAGGCGTTGGGCAGGATGTGGCGGGCGAGCACGACATACCAGCGCACCCCGCTCGCGCGCGCCGCTTCCACGTAGGTCGCGGTGCGCACCCGCAGCACCTCCGAGCGCATCACCCGGGCGAAGTTCGCCACCAGCGAGACGCCCACGGCGATCGCCACATTCGCGGTGCCGAAGCCGAGCGCGGTCACCAGGGCGAGCGAGAGCAGCAGCGCCGGAATGGACAGCAGCACGTCGACCACGCGCATCGTCACCGCGTCCACCACGCCACCCAGCGCGCCGGCCAGCAGACCGAGCAGCGCACCGGCCACCAGGGCGATCGCCACCGCCGAGACCGTGGCGGTGAGCGAGAGCCCCGCGCCGTGCACCACCCGGGTGTAGAGGTCGCGGCCGAGGTTGTCGGTGCCGAACCAGTGGTCCGGACTCGGCGGGCGCAGCTTCTCGGCGGGTACCCCGGTCAACGGGTCACCACCGGCGAACACCGACGGGAACAGCGCCCATCCGAGCACCAGCACCGTCACCGCCGCCGACACCACCAGCCCGGCATTGGCCCGCACCGACTGCGGGGCCGGGCGCGCGCCGCGCCACCACGCGGCCACCGCGCCCAGCGCCGCCGCCGGTCCCGCGCCCGAGACGATCCTGCGGTCAGACACCGGCAGGCACCTCCTCCCGCCCGGCGGCGCTCGGCACGCGCCCCACGCCCGTCGTGGTGATGCGCGGATCCAGCAGCGGATACACCAGATCGACGACGAGGTTGACGCTGACGAACACCAGCGCGGTGACCATCACGATGCCCTGTACCACCGGAATGTCCTGGGCCAGCACCGAAGTCTGGGTGAGGCGGCCCAGCCCCTCGCGGGCGAACACCGTCTCCACCACCACCGACCCGGCCAGCAGGTTGCCCACCAGCACGCCACCGATGGTCAGCGTCGGTATCGCGGCCGGCCGGGCCACATGCCTGCGCTGCACCCACCACCGGGACGCGCCCTTGGCCAGCGCCACCTCCGTGAACGGTTGCCGCCAGGTCGATTCCAGGCCCGCGGTGAGCACCTGGGCGAGCACGGCGCCGATCGGCACCGCCAGCGTGATCGCGGGCAGCAGGGTGCCGCGCAGCCCGTCACCGCCGAACGCCGGCGCCAGCCGCCAGTGGAAGGAGAACAGCTGCAACAGGATCAGGCCCGTCCAGAACGTCGGAACCGACACACCCATCGGCGGCAGCGCGGTGAGCACACCGCGCAGCCACGGCCTGCGGGTATAGGTCGCCGCGAACGCCACGATCACCCCGCCCGCCACGGCCAGCGCCAGCGCCAGCGACGCCAGCGCCAGCGTGGCGGGCAGCACCGCGCCGATCGCCGTCGTCACCGGGCGGCCGGAGGCGATGGAGTAGCCGAGATCGCCCCGCACGGCGTGGGTCAGCGCGGTGCCGTACTGCTCCCACAGCGGCCGGTCCAGCCCGTAGCGTGCCTGGAGTTCGGCGATGGCGGCCTGGTCGACCGGCGTGCCGGTCCCGCCCGCGTCCGCGGCGATCGCGACCGGATCGGCGGGCAGCAGGTAGAGCACCACGAACGACAGCGTGAACGCCGCCCACAGCACCCACAGCGCTTGCAGCACCCGCGAGATCAGATAGCGCGCCATCGTCACCGCCCGCCCAGCCAGGCGTCGAAGAACTGCAACCGCGCCGAGGCGTCGAAGGCCACCCCGTGCGTCGCCGGACCGACGCCGATCGCCTGGGACAGCTCGATGGTGGGAATCCACAGGCCCGCGTCGAGCACCTGCTCCTGGGCGGTGCCGATCAGCGCCGCCCGCGCGGCCGGGTCGGCGGTGCGCAACTGCCCGTCCAAGGCCTCGTCGAGCGCCGGGATCGCCGCGCGCAGATTGAGATTGCGCCCGGTGAGTCCGAAGACATTGCGCAGGATGTCGCCGTCGGCGCGGGTGGTGTTGTAGTACAGCGCGTCGTAGTCCTTGGCGTTCTGCCTGGCCGTGTACTCCGGCGTGGCGGCGGGTTCGAGCCGCAACTCCACACCCACCCGGCGCAGTTGCTGCTGGCTCAACTCCAGCACCGCCTGGTTCCCGGCGAACGCGCCGCTGAACAGCACCGCGAACGACAGCCGCTGCCCGTCCTTGGCCCGGATACCGTCGCCACCGGGCACCCAGCCCGCCCGGTCCAGGATCTCGCCCGACCTCGCCGGATCGTGCGTCAGCCGCGCCGACAGGTCGCGGTACCCGGGGGTGGACGCGGCCAGCGGGCCGGTGGCGGCGTGGAACTGCGGGCCGAGCACGGTGTCGACCAGTTCGCGTCGGTCCAGCGCCGTCAGCAGGGCTCGGCGCACCGCGGGATCGCGCAGCGGGCCGCGGGACACGTTGGGCTGCAACCCGAACGGCACGCCGGGGTTGGACGCGGTGAGCACCTGCCCGCCCGCCGCTTCGATCTGGGGCAGGTCCTGGGGCAGGGCGTCGCTCACCGCGTCCAGCTGTCCGGAGGCCAGACTGCCGGTGCGCACGCCCGATTCGGGCACCACGGTGAACTCGAGGCGATCCAGGTAGGCCTCGCCGCTGTGCCCGAACACCGCCGAACCCCAGTGGTACCCGGCGCGTTTGACCAGGGTGGCCGACTGGTCCTGCCGCCACTCGGCATAGGTGAACGGACCGCTGCCCACCACGCCCGCGCAGCGTTGCTCGGCGGTCGCGGCGGTGCTCGCATCGGCCAGGATGCCCAGCTGGGTGGTCGAGGACGCCTGCAGGAACTGGGCATTCGGCCGCTGGAAGGTCACCCGCGCGGTCAGCCGGTCCACCACGGTGGTGCCGGTGTACTCGCTGAGGTAGCTCGCGCCCAGCGGGGACTTGACCGTGCCGAGCCGGGCGACCGCGTCGAAGGTGTTGCGCACCGACTCGGCGGTCAGCGGCGTGCCGTCACTGAAGGTGACGCCGTCGGCGAGGTGGAAGGTGAAGGTGGTGGCGTCCGGGCTCACTTCCCAGCTGCGGGCCAGCCACGGCCGCAGCTCGCCGGTGCGCGGATCCTGATCGGTGAGCGAATCGACCACCTGGCGGGTCACATACAACGTCTGGTTGGTACCCGACTGCGCCGGGTCCGCGCAGGTGGGCGCCTGGGACAGCCCGTAGCGCAGGGTGCCGCCCGGCTGCGGCGGGCCCGCGTCCGCGCCCGGTGCGGCCGTGCCACCGCCACACCCGGTCACGCCGACGGCGGCGGCGAGCGCTCCCGCGAGGGCGAGGATTCGGTGACGGCGACGGATCACGGTGCTACTCCAGTGCTTCGGATCTGCTTCGAATTCAAGGGACGTCACAGCATGCGAACGGCGCGGGCGGGCCGACAAGGGTAGGAATCAGGCTGAGCACAGCCCTGGCCGCACGGCGGCCGGGCGCGCATGATGGCCCGGTCGAGCCACTCCACCGCGACGCGCCGAGCGTTCGCCCGGCCGGGAAACCGCTGGTGCGGGCGGTTGCCGGGGTACCGTCAGCTCAGCTCGTGCCGTCGAGGAGGTCTGTGGTGTCCCTGTCGCGTCGTCTGTCCACCTGCTGTGCCGCCGCGATCGCCGCGGTGGCGTTGTCGTCCGGCGTGCCTGCCCACGCCGCACCGGCCGCCCCGGCGGCGGTCGAGAACCCGCTGCTGCGCGGGGCCGCCGCGCCGGGTGACCTGCTCGGCGCCTACCAGTCCGCGGTGGAGGTGCTGCGCGGCCTCGGCATCGACCCGTTCTTCTACCCGACCGCGGCCGCGTTCTGCGGCGACGGCCCGCTCGGGCTGCTGCCCGCCGCCGCGGGCGCGGTGCCGGGGCCCTGGCCGAAGACCGGCCTGAATCTGCCGGGGCTCGACCTGAGCGCGGTGAAATCCGGTCAGACCCTGTTCGCCTTCGTGCCCTACGGCATGGGCCCCGACAGCGGTGCGACCGCGGGCCTGCAGGTGGCCTGGTTGAACGTCAGCACCGGGCGCGCGGGCATGGCCGCGATGGGGCCGCTGGCCGACGTGATCGGCGCGATGATCCCGCCGGAGGTGCCCGCGCAGTGGCGCCCGATCGCCGAGCAGGCCCTGCGCAACCTGTTCGCGGCCGCGCTGCCCGTCGGCGGTATCCGGGCCGTGCCCGTCGACACCGGCAAGGGCACCGTGCTGGCCGCGGTGTTCGGCAGCGTGCGCAACGGCGACCGGGACTGCTTCTTCCTGCCGACCGTCGGCCTCACCACGGTCGGATAGCGGCGCGCGGGCTCAGCCGCGAACGCCCGTCAGCGCCCGCCCCTTCCAGCGCAGCCTGCCCCGTCGCCGCGCCCGGTGCGACCGCACGACCAGCACCTGGTAGGCGGCGACGGCCACCGGATGCGCGGCCGCGGCGAGCAGGTCGGCGGCCCGCGGCGCGGCCCCGGTCTCCACGCGGCGGGCCAGCAGACGGCTCACCACCGCCGCCGCGTACCCCACCGCCCCGACCCGGCGCACCCCGCCCCGGCCCAGCAGCGCGGCCGCCGGGGGGACCCAGAACGCCAGGGCCGCAGCGATTCCCACGGCCGCGGCGGCCGCCGGCGACCCGCCGTAGGCCGACCAGAGCCAGCGGGTGTATCCGGCCGCCAGTTCCGCGCCGCCCCGGTACATCCGTGTGCTCGCCAGCCCGCCCGCGGCCACCACGCGGGTGCGGTACCCCGCCCGGCGCAGCGTTCTGGCGAGGTCGAGGTCCTCGGTGGCACTGCCCGCCACCGCCGCGTGCCCGCCGATCGCGCCGTACGCGGCGGCGTCGAACGCGAGGAACTGACCGCACGCCACCGCGGTGCTCGGCCTGCGTGACCGGTTGCCCAGCACCACCGGCAGGGTCGCCGCCCACGACCAGCACAGCAGCGGCTGCACCAGCGCCTCCGCCGGAGTCCCGGCCCGCTGCCACGGCCACGGCGAGACCAATGCCGCGCCGCCGCGCCGCACCTGCGCCACCGCGGCCGCCACGGCCTCGGGCGCCAGCCGTACGTCGGCGTCGAGGAAGATCAGCGTCGCCGCGCCCCCGCCCGTGTCCTCGTCGGAATCGTCGACCGGGTCCCGCCCCGCCCGGTCCTGTGCCGCGACGGCGCGCGCCAGCGCCGCGCAGGCCGCGGCCTTGCCGGTCCAGCCCGGCGGGGGCGGTGTCGTCGACCGCAGCACCGTGATGCGGGGGTCGCCGCCGGCCGCGGCGCGGGCGACGGCGGCGGTGTCGTCGGTGGAGGCGTCGTCGAGGATCAGCACCCGCAGGCGCGGCACGCCCACCTGGGCGCGCAGGTCCGCGATCAACGCGGGCAGCCGGTCCGCCTCGTCGCGGGCGGGCACGCAGACCGTGACCGGTTCCAGCACCGGCACCCCGGGGGACAACCGCGGCATGGTCACGCGGTTGACCGTCGCCACCGCCGCACCGGCCAGCGCGAGGCCGGTGCCCAGCCGGACCACGGCCACCGCGCGCCGCCGGGTCAGCGGAACTGCTTGACCGACTGCCACCAGCGACGCCAGGAGAACTGGTGCTCGGGCACGGGCGGGGTGGGGTTGCGGTTCATGTACGCCATCGCCGCGACGATCGCCGCCACCGCGAGCGTGATACCGCCGACGATGCCCGCCCAGCCCGCGAACGAGCGGGTGTTCGGGTCCGCGTAGCCCACCTCGGCCCGCAAGGTGGACACCTCACCGGGCGGCAGCTTCCACGACACCGTGTTGTCACCCTCGCGGGTGCCGTTGGTCTTGGCCACCCGGGAGGGGAACGCGATGGTGAACTGCACATCCGAGCCGTGCGGCGGCACCGACTTGAGATCGACGCGGCCGTTGAGGCTCACCAGGTCGCCGGTGCGTTGGAACTGCAACTGCAGCATCCCCTGGGCCTGCTCGTTGAGCTGGCTCAACTGCTGCACGTCACCGAAGGACAGATCCTCGAAGAAGACCTTGCTGCCCACATAGCCGTCCTGGTTGTACGGCTCCACCCGCACCTTGGCCGCCAGCGAGTCCGGCGCCTTCAGCTGCGGGCCCTTGTCGTCGGGGGAGGCGGGCACGACGGCCGCCACGATCCGCCCGGACACCCGGTCGTTCGACGACACACCCATCGACACCTGCACCCGCAGGCACCCGGCCAGCATCGGCACCAACAACGCCGCCAGCAGGACGGCCGACGCTACTCGGACCCGGGTACGCCTGGGTGCCCCGGCACCGGGCGTAGTGGCTGCACTCGATCGCACGGCACACATCGTGCCAGGCGCGCGCCCTCCGGCGCCAAAGGGCAGGCGCCGACACGGCGGTTCGCCGCGCTTACCGACGCGGGCGGTCCGCCGTGGCGGTGCGACGGTCCCGGACGAGCAGGACGAGCAACGGAACACCGAGCACGCCCATCCCCAGGAAGCCGTACCCCGCCGAGGCGGGCAGGCCGAGGAAGGCGGCGTGCGCCAGCGCCGAGCCGAGCCAGGTCCAGCAGAACACCGCGACCGGCACGACCACGGTGGCCGGTTCGTCGCGCGGCTGCGAGGGTGCCGGCGCCGCGTGCTCCCAGACGGCCAGCAACGCGGCCATCACCGTGGCGACCACGAGCCAACCCAGGTAGTTGGTGAGCGGGATCTCGGGGACGCCGGGCAGGCCGGAATCGGTGTCGCACCACGTCCATTGACCGTCGGCCACCATCTGCGGGTCCAGGAACAGATCCCAGCCCACCGCGCCGATCGCCGTCAGCGCGATCCGCGCCGGTGTGCGCAGCCGCCCGGCGCGCGCGGTCAGCAGGCCCGCCACGATCCAGACCGGGTACACCCCGCCCGTCCAGGCCAGCGGCACCAGCACGGGCACACCCGCCAGGCCGGGACCGATCCGGTCCACCGCGTACTCGTAACAGCCGTAGGGCACACCGAGCGCCACACCGACGACCTCCGACAGCAGCCCGAGCCCGGACACGATCACCAGAAACCCGGCGGCGTACCGGAATCCGCGGGTCACCGCGGCGTGGGCGAGCGCGGTGCCCGCGGCCAACAGCACCACCAGGACCGTCACCCGGTCACGGGCGGGGCCCGCGGTGAGCGGGTAGGCGATCTGGGCGAGCACGAGCGCCACCGCGAGCACCAGCGGCAGGAACCGGGCGCGCGCCGCCGACCGGTTTCGGTCGCTCATCGGCGCAGGAAGGGAATCCGGGACCGGCGGCGGTCGGCCAGCACCAACCGCGCGGCGCTGCGTCCGCTCGCCCCGCTGACCCCGCCGCCCGGGTGCGTGGACGCGCCGGTGAGATACAGCCCGGGCGCGCCGGGCACCCGCTGACCGGACAGTTCCGGCAGCGGCCGCCACATCATCATCTGATCCAGTGCCATCTCCACGTGCATCACATTCCCGCCCCGCAAGCCGAGTTCCCGCTCCAGATCGACCGGCGTCTGCACGAACCGCCGCCGCACCGAGCCCGCGAAACCGGGGGCCACCGCCTCCACCTCGGCGATGATCCGGTCCGCCTCCCGCTCGGCGTGCCCGGCCCAGTCGCTGCCGTCGGCCAGCCGGTAGGGATGCCACTGCGCCCACAGCGAGAGCTGATGTTCCCCGGCCGGGGCGATGCCGGGATCCAGCGCGCTGAAACTCATCGCCAGCACCACCGGCCGCGGCGGCAACTCACCGGCCAGCGCCGCGCCGTGCGCGCGGTACAGCTGCGCGCGCTCGGTGACCAGCAGCTGCAATCCGCGCGCCGACTCGGCCGCGCTCGCCCCGGGATAGGAGGGCAGTGCGTCGGTGGCCACCCGGACCACCATTCCGATGCCGGGGCCGACCCGGATGCGGGCGCGCCACTCGGCCAGCACCGCCCGATCGAAACCACCCGCTTCCAGCAGGTCCAGCGTGGTCAGCACGTGCGCGCCCGCGATCACCGCCGTGGCGTCGAGTTCCCGGCCCGCCGCGGTGCGCACCCGCCAGCGCTCGCCGACCCGGCGCAGCGCGGTCACCGCCTCGCCCGTGCTGACCGTCGCGCCGTCCGCGCGCAACCGGGCGACCAACGCCTCGGTGAGCGCGCCGCTGCCGCCGACCGCCCGCCCGGGCGGCAGCGTGTGCATGAGCGCGGCGAACCCCACCATCGGCGCGGTACCCGGCTCCGACATCGGCGGTCCCGACTGCGCGCCGAACCAGGCCAGCGCCGCCTTCAGCCGCTCGTCCCGGAACCAGCTGTCCAGCAAGGCATCACCGGATTGCAGGAACTCGCGCGAGAGCGCGCTGCCACCGGCCCCGGTGTCCAGCCCCCAGAACGAGCGCAGCAGGTGCGGCGGGCGGGGCGGCGCGCCGAACGCGCGCATGACCCGGGCGCTGCGCGGCCCCCACACGCCGACGAAGCGGCGGTAGGCGTCGGCGTCGGCGGCCCCGCAGGCCCGCTCGATCGAGGCGCAGGTGGCGTCGAGGTCGCGGTGGAAGACCAGCGGTGGCGCGCCGGGCGCGAAACCCCACGGGTCACAGTCGAGGTAGCACAGGCCGAAGCGCTCGAGCTCGAGCTCCTCGACGATGCCGGTGTGCCGGATCATCAGGTGCGCCGAGGAACCGCGATCGACCCGGTGCCCCGGGAACCGCGCCACCGTGGACACCGCGCCGCCGAGCACCTCGTCGCGTTCGAGCACGTGCACCGGATGCCCGGCCCTGGCCAGATAGCAGGCGGCGATCAACGCGTTGTGGCCGGAGCCGACCACCACCACCGTCACAGCGGCAACCGCCGTCCCAGGATCGCGAAGGGCCGGGTGTCCCCGGCGAAGACGAAGTCACGGATCACATCGGTGAAGCCGGCCCGGCGGTACAGCCGCCAGGCCCGGTTCTCCTCCCGCGCCACCTCGGGGGTCGACAGCAGCACCGCCCGCTCGTCGCGGTGTTCGAGCAGCCGGTGCAGCAGCGTGCCCCCGATGCCGAGCCCCTGTGCGCTGGGATGCACGTGCAACTCGGTGAGTTCGAAGTAGTCAGCGAGCAGTTCGCGGGCCGAATGCTCCGGCCAGCCGCAGCGGCGCATGCCCGCGTGCACCTGCTGGTGCCACCACTGGTGCGGGGCGCCGCGGTAGCCGTAGGCGATGGCCAGCAGCGGCGCGGTGCGGACATCGACGTGGCCGTCGTCGGGCAGCATCGCCGCGACCGCCTGCCAGCCCGCGCGGGTGGTGTGCTCGGTCCACATGGGCGCGCGGTGGTTCTCGGTGCCGCGCGGATACTCCATGGCGGCCACGTACACCGACAGCGCGTCGTGCAGCCGGTAGCGCAGCTCGGCGACCGAGAGGTCGACGACGGCGGGGGCGGGGGTGTGATGTGGCGTGACGGCGGTCATGGCTCTCGTCGGTGCCGCGCGAGCGCGGAAAGTTGTCGGTGGTCGTCTCTATATTCAAGCGCAGTTGCCGCCACGGTACGGAAGGGGACGGCTCATGAGTTACGCATCGCCGAGTCGCTACGCAGCACCGGGCGGGCCCGGCAAGGCGGGCATGCTGCTCGAGAAGGCCGACGGCCTGCTCATGGCGGCGGCGGGGGAGCGCGATCCACGCGAGCGGTTCCGCACCGCGTACCTGGCCGCCCTGCGCGGCGCGGGCGCGGTGCTCGCGCACACCGGCGCCGACGCGGCGCCGCGGGCGCGCTCCCGCAACGCGTGGGTGCTGTTGCAGCGCGCCGCGCCGGAGTTCGTGATGTGGGCCGACTATTTCTCCGCGCGCTCGGAACTGCGCGCCGCGCTCGAGGCCGGACTCGACCGTGATGTGGACGACACCGAGGCCGACGAGTTCGCTTCGCGGGTGGGCGCATTCCTGCACGACGTGGAGGATCTGCTGCGCTCGGCGGCCCGGCTGCGGCCCGCGCCGGGCATGAGTGCGTAGCGGCTCGGCGACAGTTTCGTTCCGCTGCCCCCATTAGGTGGTACGGCCCTGATCGAACTCGTATCATTGGGGGCAGATAGCCGCCAAGGTCGGCTATCTGTCGCCTACCCGGAGGCGACAGCCACGCCTAGTGCCGGGGGAGGTACCGTGCCACTCTCCGAGCACGAGCAGCGCATGCTCGAACAGATCGAGAGCGCGCTCTATGCTGAGGATCCGAAGTTCGCCTCGTCCGTCCGTGGCGGACGTCTCCGCTCGACCTCGAGTCGCCGCAGACTCCAGGCCGCCGCTCTATTCGTCCTCGGTCTGTTTCTGCTGGTCGCGGGCATCGCCGGTCCCAAGCCCGGCGGGTTCCCCATCATCAGTCTGATCGGGTTCATCGTGATGTTCGGCGCCGGCGTGCTGCTGCTGACCGGCGGGTCGAAGGGCGGCGCCGCCCGCGGTGGGCACGCGGACCTGCCCACCGGCCCCGGTGCGTCCGGTGGTCGCGGTGGCGGTCGTCCGCGCAAGTCGGGCGGCTTCTCCGAACGCATGGAGGACAGGTTCCGCCGGCGCTTCGAACAGGAGTAGCGGCCCCGACCACGCGCTCGGGCCGCGCGCCCCGGTACATCGTGACAACGACAGGCGGCGTCCACCCGCACGGGTGTGGCGTCGCCTTCTCGCGCGTCTGGAGAGTGTCTGGACGGTGTCTGCCTCGGCGCGCCGGAAGCGTGCGCGACACGCCGAGAACGTGGGCACTTCTTACCGTTCGGTAGTCCCCGCGGGCCGTCGCGCCCGATCCCCCCACAACGCCCCACGCGTTCGCCCCACTTCGCCCCCCGGCACGGGCCGCACCCCGGGCTAGCTGGGGAGTTTGCTGGCAGTTTCCGGAGACCCGCCGCGTGTCGGCGGGACATGCACAAAGTTCCCCACCCCGGTGATAGCTGGGATGACCTGCGGAATCGTCGCCGCGGGGAGCCAGATCACCCGTTGTTTCGATTGAAAGTGGGGGAAAGTGGGGTAATGTGGAGCCCGCACTACAGGAGAGGCCATGCAGGCGCGGTGATCCGGTAGGGAGGTAGCGAGGTGTTTCTCGGTACCTACACACCGCGGCTGGATGACAAGGGGCGACTCACGTTGCCTGCGAAGTTTCGAGACGATCTGGCGGGAGGGTTGATGGTCACGAAGGGTCAGGACCACAGCCTTGCCGTGTACCCCAAGGAGGAGTTCACCGCGCTCGCCCGGCGAGCCGCGGCCGCGTCTCGCAGCAATCCGCAGGCTCGGGCGTTCGTCCGAGCGCTGGCGGCCGGCACCGACGAGCAGCGGCCGGACGCGCAAGGGCGGATCACGTTGTCGGCGGACCACCGTCGCTACGCCAACCTGTCACGGGATTGCGTGGTGATCGGCTCGGTCGACTTCCTCGAGATCTGGGACAAGCAGGCGTGGGAGTCCTACCTCGCCGAGCACGAGGAGGATTACGCGCAAGCGAGAGACGAGTCGCTGGGCGGGATCTTCTAGACCGGGCGAGCGAGTGCCGCGCGGTCTCTGCCCGGACGCGGACCCTGGCGTACTTCCCCGACGCCAGGTGCCGGTTCGGACAGGGACCACGGGGCATTCGCCTCCGGTGCGAACGACAGATCATTCCCCGGCATCCGAAAACCCGAGTGGAACAAGGCGACCCGTGTACGCCGGCCCGCGGCCGCACCACCGGGCGCCCGTACCCGTACAGACGACGCGAGGCAGGATCCGGGAGGTCGAGGTGAACCGTGAACAGCACGGCGCCCGCCATGTCCCGGTCCTGCTCGAGCGGGCCGACGAACTGCTCGGCCCGGCGCTCACCGAACCGGGCGCGGTCTACGTCGACGCCACGCTGGGCCTGGGCGGACACGCCGAGCACTTCCTGACCCGGTACCCCGGACTACGGCTGGTCGGCCTCGACCGCGACACCGAGGCGCTGCGGCTGGCCGGGGAGCGGCTGGCGCCCTTCGCCGAGCGAATCACCTTGGTGCACACCCGATACGACGGCATCGCCGATGCCCTCGGGCAGGCGGGCCTGCCGCCCACCGGCTCGGTGAGCGCGATCCTGATGGATCTCGGGGTGTCCTCGATGCAACTGGACGAGGCCGAGCGCGGTTTCGCCTACTCGGTGGACGCGCCGCTGGACATGCGGATGGACCCGACCTCGGGCATCACCGCCGCCGACGTCCTCAACACCTACAGCCACGGCGATCTCGCGCGGGTGCTGAAGAACTACGGCGAGGAACGCTTCGCGGGCAAGATCGCCTCCGAGGTGATCCGCCGCCGTGCGCACAAACCGTTCGAGACCAGCGGCGAGCTCGTCGAGCTGCTGTACGCGACCATCCCGGCCGCGGCGCGGCGCACCGGCGGCCACCCGGCCAAGCGCACCTTCCAGGCGTTGCGGGTGGAGGTGAACGGCGAGCTCGACTCGCTGCGAGCCGCGCTGCCCGCCGCGCTGGACGCGCTGCGGGTGGGCGGCCGGATCGTGGTCATGTCGTACCAGTCGCTCGAGGACCGGGTCGTCAAGCAGGAACTCGCGGCCCGCACGACCTCGCGCACACCGGTGGACCTGCCGGTCGAATTGCCCGGCATGGGACCGGAATTCCGGTTGCTCACCCGCGGCGCCGAAAAGGCCGGCGAGCGGGAGATCGCGGAGAACCCGCGCGCGGCGCCGGTGCGGATGCGCGCGGCCGAACGGATCGAGGCGGCCTCGTGAACGGGGAGCCCGGCACGTCGACGGGGTGGGGATGTTCATTCGGAGCAGAGGAGGCGACGACACCATGAGTATTCGGACGCGTACGGTCCCTTCGCCAGGTCGCGTCGCCCGCCGGGTGCAGGCCGCCGAACGGGTGAAGTCCGGTGCGGCACAGCGCGCGTACGCCAAGCGGCGGATGCGGGCCGAGCAGCTGGCCGACACGCCGAAGCTGCCGAAGACCTCCTCGGCGATGGCCGGGCGGATTCCGTTCGTCGCCGCGATCATCGCGTTGCTCGGCTGCGGTCTGGCGCTGACGCTGCTGCTGACCACCCGCGCCGCCGAGGACAGCTACCAGCTCAGCGACGCCAGGCAGCTCAATCGCAAGCTCACCGAGGAGCGGGCCGCGTTGCAGCGCGAGGTCGAAGCC
This sequence comes from Nocardia sp. FDAARGOS_372, assembly GCF_002554515.1. Classification (NCBI taxonomy): domain Bacteria; kingdom Bacillati; phylum Actinomycetota; class Actinomycetes; order Mycobacteriales; family Nocardiaceae; genus Nocardia; species Nocardia sp. FDAARGOS_372. The sequence continues at coordinate 359,761 of NZ_PDDW01000001.1, forward strand.
GCCGACTCGGCGCCCGAACTCGCCGCGCGCGCACGGGAACTCGGCATGATTCCGGCCAAGGATCCGGCCCGGCTGGTGATCGCGCCCGACGGTACGGTGACCGTGATCGGCGACCCGACGCCCGCGCAGGGCGCCCCGGCGCCGCCGCTGAACACCACGCCCGCCGACCCGTCCCGCCCGGGTGCGCCGCAGGGTGAGCGGGTGGTGCCGGTGACGGCCGTCGCCACCCCGCAGCATCCGGCCGCGCCGGGCACCCCTTCGCAGCCCGCGGTCCCCGCCCCGGCGCCCGCGCCGCTGCCGCCGGTCGCCGCGCCGCCGTCCCCGGTGCCCGGCGCCCCGGCGCCGCAGGGCGAACCGCTGCCGGAGGGTGCCGTGCCGCTCGGCCCCGCCGATCAGGCTCCGCAGCAGGTCGCACCGCCCGCGCCGGAAGCGGTACCGGCACCAACGCCCGAGGTGACTCCGCCCGCCCCGGCGGGTATCGCGGGCTCCGGACCGGAAGGGCTCGCGGCGCCCGCGCCGGACGCGGTGCCCGCGCCCACCCCGACGAACGCCGCCGCCCCGGTGCCGCCCGGCGGCGTCGCCGCGGCCCCCGCCCCGCGGCGATCGATCCCGCGCAGGCGCCGCCCGTGCCGGAGGGAGGCACCCGATGACGCAGGCCAGGCCCGCACCGCCCCGGCGGCGCGGGCCGTCCGCCCCCGGCCCCGCCGGGGCGCGGGCCGCCGCGGCCGATCAGCCGTTGCGGCTGCGCCTCGGCGTGGGCCGCATCGTCATGCTGGTCGCGCTCGCCGTGGTCGCGCTCCAATTGCTGTGGGTGCAGAGCATTTCCGCGCCCGGCCTGTCCGCGCAGGCGGCCAGCCAGCGCACCACCCGGCTCGTCGACGAGGCCACCCGCGGCCCGATCACCGACCGCAACGGCAAGTCGCTGGCGTTCACCGTCTCGGCCAAGGCACTCACGTTCCAGCCGGTGCAGGTGCGCAAGAACCTGGCCGAGGCGCGGGAGAAGAACGACAAGGCGCCCGATCCCGAGCAGCGGCTGCGCGACATCGCCGCGACCATCCACGACAAGCTCGGCGCGCAGGCGCCGAAGGAGTCCGAACTGCTGGACAAGCTGACCAGCGACGAACCGTTCGTCTACCTGGCCCGCAGCGTCGATCCCCGGATCGCCACCGAGATCACCGTGCAGTTCCCCGAGGTCGGCGCCGAGCGCCAGGACATGCGGGAGTACCCGGGCGGGTCGCTGGCCGCCAACATCATCGGCGCCACCGGCTGGGACGGGCACGGCCTGATCGGGCTGGAGTCCTCGTTGGACTCGGTGCTCGCCGGCACCGACGGCTCGCACACCTACGACCGCGGCTCCGACGGCGCCGTCATCCCGGGCAGCTGGCGCGACAAGCAGCCCGCGGTGGACGGCAACGGGGTGGAGCTGACCCTGGACTCGGATCTGCAGTACTACGTGCAGCAACAGGTGCAACAGGCCCGCGAGCTGTCCGGCGCCGAGGGCGCCTCGGCGGTGGTGCTCGACGCCAAGACCGGCCAGGTGCTCGCGATGGCCAACGACAACACCTTCAACCCCGCGCTCGGCCCGCAGAGCTGGGGCTCGGCCAACACGAACAACCCTTCGGTGAGCGATCCGTTCGAGCCGGGCTCGGTGAACAAGATCGTCACCGCGGCCGCCGCCATCGAGTACGGCCTGACCAACCCCGACGAGGTGCACCAGGTGCCGGGCTCGATCCGGATGGCCGGCGTCACGGTCAGCGACGCCTGGGGACACGACGTCGCGCCCTACACCACCACCGGCATCTTCGGTAAATCGTCCAACGTCGGCACACTGATGCTGGCCCAGCGCATCGGCGAGGACCGCTTCGCGGACATGCTGCACCGTTTCGGCCTCGGCCAGCGCACCGGGGTCGGCCTGCCCGGCGAGACCGCCGGACAGGTGCCAGCGCGCGACCAGTGGTCCGGCGGCACCTTCGCCAACCTGCCCATCGGGCAGGGCCTTTCGATGTCGACGTTGCAGATGACCGGCATGTACCAGGCCATCGCCAACGACGGCGTGCGCATCCCGCCGCGCATCGTCAAGGCCACCGTCGCCCCGGACGGCACCCGCACCGAGGAACCGCAGCCCGAGGGCGTGCGGGTGGTGAGCGAGCAGACCGCGCGGACGCTGCGCACCATGTTCCAGTCGGTGGTGCAGCGCGACCCGATGGACGCCGACCAGAACGGCACCGGTGCGCCCGCCGCCGTGGAGGGCTACCAGATCGCCGGCAAGACCGGCACCGCCCAGAAGATCGACCCGCGCTGCAAGTGCTATTCGTCGTCGAGCTACTGGATCACCTTCGCGGGTATGGCGCCGGCCGACGACCCCCGCTACGTCATCGGCTTGATGCTGGACAACCCGGTGCGCAGCTCCGACGGTTCCGGCGGCCAGTCGGCGGCGCCGCTGTTCCACAACATCGCCTCCTGGGCGCTGCAGCGCGACCGCATCCCACCCTCGACCGAGCCGGCCAGAAAGTTCGTGTTGCAGGCCGGTGCGTAGTTTCGGACGTTCGAACAGGGGTGCTCAGCAGGGCTCGCGCGGGCGCGCGGGAGTGCTTGGCCGAGGCGCGTTGCCCGGGCGTGCGCGCGCGTCGGTAACCTGACTCGTCGCCACCCTCGCGTGTCCGCAGAATTCGCCCCACCAGAGAGGAGCAAGGTGCCCCAGCAGTCCAGCCAGCCCGTGCTGCGGCCGGTCGACCCGCCGTCGACGCCGCTGACCACCGTGCTGGAGCTGACCGGCGCCCACGCGGCCGCGCCGGTGCCCGCCGACGTCGTGGTCACCGGCATCGAACAGCGTTCCGGCGCGGTGCAGCCCGGCGACCTGTTCGCGGCGCTGCCCGGCGCGCACGCGCACGGCGCCCGCTTCGCCCACGACGCGGTCGCGCGCGGCGCGGTCGCGGTGTTCACCGATGCCGAGGGCGCGCGCGTGCTCGACGGGCTCACGGTCCCGGTGCTGGTGCGCGAACGCCCGCGCGAGGTGCTCGGCGAGCTGTCGGCCGCCGTGTACGGCCAGCCCTCCCAGCGCCTGCGCCTGATCGGGATCACCGGCACCTCCGGCAAGACCACCACCTCCTATCTGGTGGAGGCCGGGCTGGCCGCCGCGGGCCTGTCGACCGCGCTGATCGGCACCATCGAGACCAGGATCGGCGGCAGGCGGGTGCCCAGCGCCCTGACCACCCCCGAGGCGCCGCAGCTGCACGCGATGTTCGCGCTGATGGTCGAGCAGGGCGTGCAGGCGGTGGTGATGGAGGTCTCCAGCCACGCGCTCGCGCTCGGCCGCGTCGACGGCGTGCGCTTCGACGTGGGTGCCTTCACCAACCTCTCCCAGGATCACCTGGATTTCCACGCCGATTTCGAGGACTACTTCGCCGCCAAGCGCAGGCTCTTCGAGCCGCAGTCGCCGGTCGCCGCGCGCACCGCGGTGGTCTGCGTGGACGACGCGTGGGGCAGGCGGCTGGCCGAGGGGCTGGCCGCGCCGATCACCGTGTCCACCACCGGTGAGGCCGACTGGCGGGTCGCGGGCGGGGTCGCCACGGTGGGGGCCGAGCAGGAATTCACCGCCGCTGGGCCCGCCGGCGAGCTGGGCGTGCGGTTGCGGCTGCCCGGCCGCTACAACGTCGCCAACGCGCTGCTGGCCGTCGCGGTCTGCGCGGCCGCGGGCGCCGATCCGGCCGTTGCCGCGCCCGCGCTGGCCACCGTGGACGTGCCGGGGCGGATGCAGCGGGTGGAGCGCGGGCAGGACTTCCTGGCGGTGGTGGATTACGCCCATAAACCCGCCGCGCTGGAATCGGTCATCGCCACGCTGCGCGAGCACCTGACCGCCGCCGATCCCGAACATCCGGGCAGGCTGGCCGTGGTGGTCGGCGCGGGCGGTGACCGCGACGCGGGCAAGCGCGCGCTGATGGGCGCGGCCGGTGCCCGCGGTGCGGACCTGCTCGTCATCACCGACGACAACCCGCGCACCGAGGATCCGGCGACGATCCGCGCCGCGCTGCGCGCCGGGGCACTCGAGGTGCCCGCGGAGGTGCGCGGCGAGGTGCGCGAGATCGGCGACCGCGCCGCCGCGATCGAGGCCGCGGTGGCGTGGGCGCGCCGCGGCGACGCGGTGCTGGTGGCGGGCAAGGGCCACGAGACCGGCCAGGAGATCGCGGGGGTCAAGCACCCGTTCGACGACCGGGAGGTTCTCGCCGCGGCGCTGGCCGGCAAGGCGGGCGCGGAGGCGCGCACATGAACGAACGTGTGGCACAACCTGTTCACAGTGGGTGCCGAACGAACGGGCACCGAAAGAACGGGCACCGAACGAACGGGCACGGAAGAAGCGGGCACGGACGATGCCCCGGAGACGACCGTCCGTCGCGGACGGACGCGGAGGACTTGACGGTTTCATGATCGAGATGACACTGCGGGAGATCGCGGACGTCGTCGGCGGCACGCTGCACGACGCTCCCGACCCGGAGGTGCGAGTGACCGGTACGGCCGAATTCGATTCGCGCCGCATCGGTTCGGGGGATCTGTTCCTCGCCCTGCCCGGTGAACGGGCCGACGGGCACGACTACGCCGCCGCGGCGGTGGCCGCCGGTGCGGCCGCGGTGCTGGCGGCGCGACCGGTGGGCGTGCCCGCGGTGGTGGTCGAACCACGGCGGGGCAGTGTGCCGGCCACGTCGATGGCGCTGGCGCACGACGCCGACGGCTCCGGCGCCGCGGTGCTCGCCGCGCTGGCCGCGCTGGCCCGCGCCAGCGTCGAAAGGCTCAGCGCCGCCGGTGGTCTCACCGTCGTCGGGGTGACCGGCTCGTCCGGCAAGACCTCCACCAAGGATCTGCTCGCCGCCGTGCTCGCGCCGCTCGGCCCGGTCGTCGCGCCGCCCGGCTCGTTCAACAACGAGCTCGGCCACCCCTGGACGGCGTTGCGCGCCACCGCCGACACCCGCTTCCTGGTGCTGGAGATGTCCGCCCGCGGTGTCGGGCACATCGCCGCGCTGGCCGAGGTCGCGCCACCGCGCATCGGCGTGGTGCTCAACGTCGGCACCGCCCACCTCGGCGAGTTCGGCAGCCGCGAGGCCATTGCCCGCGCCAAGGGCGAACTGGTCGAAGCGCTGCCCGCCGACGGGCTCGCGATCCTCAACGCCGACGACCCGAACGTGGCGGCCATGGCCGCGCGCACGGCCGCGCGGGTGGTCCGCGTCGGTCTGTCCGGCGACGCCGACTACCGCGCGAGCGAGGTCCGCCTCGACGAGCAGGCACGTGCCACCTTCACCCTGCACACCCCCGCGGGCAGCACCGAGATCCGGCTCGGCGTGCACGGCGAACACCAGGTCGGCAATGCGCTCGCCGCCGCCGCGGTGGCGAGCGAATGCGGCGCCGATCTCGCCACCGTCGCCGCGGCGTTGTCCGGCGCCCGCGCGGTGTCCGAACGCCGGATGGACGTGCGGACCACCGCCGACGGCGTCACCGTGGTCAACGACTCCTACAACGCCAACCCCGACTCGGTGCGGGCCGCGCTCAAGGCGCTGGTCACCATGTCCCGGGCGGGCGAGCGGCCGCGGCGCAGCTGGGCGGTGCTCGGCGAGATGGCCGAGCTGGGCGAGGAGTCGGTGCTCGAACACGACGGGATCGGCAGGCTCGCGGTGCGTCTGGACGTCGACCGGCTGGTCGTCGTCGGCACCGGCCGCCCCTCCCGGGCGATGCACCAGGGCGCGGTCATGGAAGGCTCGTGGGGCGAGGAGTCGGTGCTGGTGCCCGACATCGACGCCGCCGTCGCGTTGCTCGACCGGGAGGTCGAGCCGGGTGACGTGGTGTTGGTGAAGGCATCGAAGTCGGTGGGCCTGTGGGAGGTCGCCGAGCATCTGACCCGCCGGGCGGGCAGCGACACGGAGGCGGCGCAGTGAGACAGATCCTATTCGCGGCGGCGATCGCGCTGACGGTGTCGATCCTGTTGACCCCGGCGCTGATCAAGTTCTTCGCCAAACAGGGCTTCGGGCAGGAGATCCGGGTCGACGGGCCGGCCAGCCACCAGTCCAAGCGCGGCACGCCGACCATGGGCGGCGTGGCCATCCTCATCGGCATGTGGGCCGGTTACCTGGGCTCGCACCTGATCGGCATCGCCTACGACGCCGAGGGGCCCTCGGCGTCGGCGCTGCTGGTGCTCGGTCTGGCGACCGCGTTGGGCGCGGTCGGCTTCATCGACGACTTCATCAAGATCCGCAAGGGCCGCAACCTCGGCCTGACCGCCGCGGGCAAGTATCTCGGGCAGCTGACCGCCGCCATCGTCTTCGGCGTGCTGGCGCTGCAGTTCCGCGGCGAGAACGGGCTCACCCCGGCCAGCAGGCACCTGTCCTACGTCCGCGACATCACCACGGTCTCGATGGGGGTGATCGTCTTCCTGGCCTTCGTCAGCCTGGTGGTGGTCGCCTGGTCGAACGCGGTGAACCTCACCGACGGGCTGGACGGCCTGGCCGCCGGCTCGATGAGCCTGGTGCTGGGCGGCTACGTCATCATCACCTTCTGGCAGTACTACCACGCGTGCGCCACCAAGCCGGAGACCGGCTGCTACAACGTGCGTGATCCGCTGGACCTGGCGCTGGTGTGCGCGGCGGGCACCGCGGCCTGCATCGGCTTCCTGTGGTGGAACGCGGCGCCGGCGAAGATCTTCATGGGCGACACCGGGTCGCTGGCGCTGGGCGGCCTGCTGGCCGGGTTGTCCATCACCACCCGCACCGAGCTGCTGATGGTGGTGATCGGCGCGCTGTTCGTCGCCGAGGCCGCCTCGGTGGTGTTGCAGGTGGCGGTGTTCCGCACCACGCGCAACCGGTTGTTCAAGATGGCGCCGTTCCATCATCACTTCGAACTCAGCAAATGGGCGGAGACGACCGTCATCATCCGGTTCTGGTTGTTGGCCGCGATGGCCTCGGCCTTCGGTCTCGGCCTGTTCTACAGCGAATATCTCTCCGCGGTCGGGTGATCAGGATGGTCGAACATTCTCCGCGGGCCCTGCGATCACCGGGGCCCATGCTCGAATTCCTGCGCGGGCGTGACGTGCTCGTCGCCGGCTGGGGCATCTCCGGGCGCTCGCTGGTGGAGCCGTTGCGCGACATCGGCGCGCATCCCGTCGTCACCGACAGCGGCGCGAAGGCGCTGGCCGAGGCCGCCGAACTCGGCCTGGAGGTGGCCACCTCGGTCGAGCTCGAGAGCGCCGACCTGAGCCGGTTCGCGCTGGTCATCACCAGCCCGGGCTGGCGGCCGGACTCGCCGGTGCTGGTCTCGGCGGTCACCGAGGGCATCCCGGTCTGGGGCGATGTCGAGTTCGCCTGGTGGGTGGACCAGGCCCGCATCTACGGGCCGGTGCGCAAGTGGCTGGTCGTCACCGGCACCAACGGCAAGACCACCACCACTCAGATGACGCACGCCATCCTGCGCGCGGCGGGGATCGCGAGCGTCGCCTGCGGCAACATCGGGCTGCCGATCCTGGACGCGCTGCGCCGCAACCCCGGTCCGCAGGTGCTGGCGGTGGAACTGTCGAGCTTCCAGCTGCACTGGGCTCCCTCGGTGCGCCCGGAGGCGGGCGTGGTGCTCAACGTCGCCGAGGACCATCTGGACTGGCACGGCGGGCTGGACGCCTACGCCGCGGCCAAGGCCAGGGCGCTGGTCGGACGGATCGGCGTGGTCGGCCTGGACGATCCGGTGGCCGCGGCGTTGGCCCGGCGCTCCAAGGCCCGGCGCACGGTCGGCTTCCGGGTCGGCGTGCCCGCCGACGGCGAGCTGGGCGTGGTGGACGGCAAACTGCTCGATCGCGCGTTCACCAAGGCCGCGATCCTGGCCGAGGTGGGCGACATCAGCCCGCCCGGGCCCGCCGGTGTCGCCGACGCGCTGGCCGCCGCCGCGCTGACCAGGGCCATCGACGTCGCGCCGCAGTTCGTCAAGGAGGGCCTGCAGGAGCACAAGGTGGGCCCGCACCGGGCGGCGTTCGTGCGGGAGGTGGCCGGTGTCGAGTTCATCGACGACTCCAAGGCCACCAACCCGCACGCGGCCCGCTCCTCGATCCTGGCCCACCCGCACGTGGTCTGGATCGCGGGCGGCCGGCTCAAGGGCGCGGCCGTGGAGGACCTGGTGGAGGAGGTCGCCGACCGGCTGGTCGCCGCCGTGCTGATCGGCGTCGACGCGCCGGTGATCGCGGCCGCGTTGGCGCGACACGCGCCCGAGGTCCCCGTGGTCGAGGTGCGCGCGGGTGACGATGCAGTGATGGCCGACGACCCGCTCCGCCCCGACGAGGCCGACGCCGTGATGGCGGCGGCCGTGCGCACGGCCGCCGGGTACGCCCGCGCGGGCGACACCGTGCTGCTCGCGCCCGCGGCCGCCTCGCTGGACATGTTCGCCGATTACACCCACCGTGGACGCAGCTTCGCCGACGCGGTGCACGCGCTGGAAGACGGTGACATCGGGCGGCAGCCGTGACCGCGCCCGCCCGGCGGGCGCTGCGCCGCGGCAAGTCCGACACCGGCAAGCAGGCGCGCGCGGCCCGGCCGGCGGGCGCCCGTGCTCCCGCGGTGACCCGGTTCCTCACCTGGATGGCGCGTCCGCTGGCCTCGTTCCACCTGATCGTCACCATCGCCACGTTGCTGACGGTGCTCGGTCTGGTGATGGTGCTCTCGGCCTCCAGCGTGGAGGCCTACGCCGAGGGCGGCTCGGCCTATTCGCTGTTCGTGCAGCAGACCATGTTCGCCGCGATCGGCTGCGTGCTGTTCTATCTGGCGCTGCGCATCCCGATCCGGCGGCTGCGGCAGTGGTCGTTCCCGCTGTTCGCGCTGTCGGTGCTCGCGCTGTTCCTGGTGCTGATCCCGGGGATCGGCACCGAGGTGCAGGGTTCGCGGCGCTGGATCGATCTCGGCCCGGTCTCGGTGCAGCCCTCGGAGATCGTGAAGGTGACGCTGGTGGTGTGGGGCGCGCACCTGCTGGCCTCCCGGCGCAGCGAACAGGCGCCGCTCAAGGACATCCTGGTGCCGCTGGTGCCCGCGGGCATGCTGGTCTGCCTGCTCGTAGTGCTCGAGCCCAACCTGTCGACCACGATCGCCCTCGGCATCGTGCTCGCCGCGCTGCTGTGGTTCGGTGGGCTGCCGGTGCGGTTGTTCGTCACCATCGCCATCTCCGGCATCGTCGCCGCGGCCGTGCTGGCCCTGTCGGCGGGGTACCGCTCCGACCGCATGCGCGCCTTCTTCAATCCCGGCGAGGATCCGCAGGGCATCGGCTACCAGGCCCGCCAGGCGCTGTACTCGCTGGCCGACGGCGGGATCTGGGGTCGCGGGCTCGGCCAGAGCCGCGCCAAATGGAGCTACCTGCCCAACTCGCACAACGACTTCATCTTCGCCATCATCGGCGAGGAACTCGGGTTCCTCGGCTGTGCGCTGGTGCTCGGCCTGTTCGCGCTGTTCGTCTACACCGGCCTGCGCATCGCGGCCCGCTCGGTGGACCCGTTCCTGCGGCTGCTGGTCGCCACGGCCACCACCTGGATCACCGCGCAGGCACTGATCAACGTCGGATACGTCGTCGGCCTGCTGCCGGTGACCGGCCTGCAGCTGCCGCTGGTCTCGGCGGGCGGCTCGTCGCTGGCGATCACGCTGTTCATGTTCGGCATCATCGCCAACGCCGCCCGGCACGAACCCGAGGCGGTGGCGGCCTTGCAGGCCGGGCAGGACGGGCGGTTCAGCCGGTTGCTGCGCCTGCCCAAGCCCGAGCCGTATTCGCCGGCCAAGGCCGAGGCCGCGCGCGCCCGCTCGGCCGCCCGGCGTGGTGAGCGTGGTCGCGGCGAGGGTGCGCGGCCCCGCCCGGGCGAGCGCTCCCGCCAGCCCGCGCCGCGGCGGCGCCGCGCGGGGGAGAGCCGCGGCACCAGCTCGGCGCGCGCGACCAGAGCCTGGGAGCCGACCTATCCGATGCCACACGCGAGAGAACGGGGAAGATACAGGTGAGTGACGGGCGACGCGCACGACGGGCCCGGTGGAGGAGTACGAGGTGACCACGAAGGATTCCGGTTCCGGGCTCTCGGTGATCGTCGCGGGCGGTGGCACGGCAGGACACATCGAACCGGCACTCGCGGTCGCCGACGCGCTGCGGCGGCTCGACCCCGCCATCCGGGTGACGGCGCTGGGCACCGAACGGGGGCTGGAGACCCGGCTCGTGCCCGAGCGCGGCTATCCGCTCGAGCTGATCCCGCCGGTGCCGTTGCCGCGCAAGCCGACCGTCGACCTGCTGCGGCTGCCCGCCCGGGTGCGCGCCTCGGTGCGGCGCACCCGCGCGGTGATCGACGCCGTGCAGGCCGACGTGATCATCGGTTTCGGCGGCTATGTCGCGCTGCCGGCCTACCTGGCGGCGGGCCGCGGTGTGCTGCGCCGTCGCCGCGCGGTGCCGGTGATCGTGCACGAGGCCAACGCGAAGGCGGGCATCGCCAACAAGATCGGCGCCAGGGTGGCGCGCGCGGTGCTGGCCGCGGTGCCGGATTCGGGGTTGCCCGGTGCCGAGGTGGTGGGCATCCCGGTGCGCGAATCCATCACCGCGCTGGACCGGACCGCGCTGCGCGAGGAGGCCCGTGCGCACTTCGGGCTCCCCGATGCGGGCCCGGTGCTGCTGGTGTTCGGCGGCTCGCAGGGCGCGCGCAGCCTGAACGAGGCGATCGCGGGAGCCGCGCCGCAGCTGGCGGCGGCGGGGATCTCGGTGCTGCACGCGCACGGCCCGAAGAACACCCTGGACGTGCCCGAAACCGGTGGTACGGCACGCTATGTCGCGGTGCCGTACCTGTCGCGGATGGATCTGGCCTACGCCGCCGCCGACGCGGTGGTGTGCCGCTCGGGAGCGATGACGGTGGCCGAGGTCTCGGCGGTCGGCCTGCCCGCGTTCTACGTGCCGCTGCCGCACGGCAACGGCGAGCAGGAGTTCAACGCCCGTCCGATCGTCGCGCAGGGCGGTGGCAGAATTGTCCCCGACTCGGAACTGACCCCGAAATACGTGATCGACGAGGTGATACCGCTGCTGCTGGACCGAACCCGGCTGACCGAGATGGGCCGTGCCGCCGCCGGTGCGGGACACCGCGACGCCGCCGACGAGGTGGCGCGCATCGCCGTGCGGGTGGCGCGATGAACGACATCGCCGCGGGCACCGAGCAGCGGTCGGCGCTGCCGCCGGAGCTGCGGCGCGTGCACATGGTCGGCATCGGCGGTGCCGGTATGTCCGGCATCGCGCGGATCCTGTTGTCGCGCGGCGGCGAGGTCTCCGGCTCCGACGCGAAGGAGAGCCGCGGCGTGCTGGCGCTGCGGGCCCGCGGCGCGCAGGTCCGCATCGGCCACGACGCGGGCGCGCTCGACCTGCTGCCCGGCGGTCCGACCGCGGTGGTCACCACCTACGCGGCGATCCCCAAGACGAATCCGGAACTGGTGGAGGCGCAGCGCCGCGACATCCCGGTGCTGCTGCGTCCGGCGGTGCTGGCCTCGCTGATGCGCGGGCACCGCACCCTGCTGGTGTCGGGCACGCACGGCAAGACCTCCACCACCTCGATGCTCATCGTGGCCTTGCAGCACTGCGGTTTCGACCCGTCCTTCGCGGTCGGCGGTGAGCTGAACGAGGCGGGCACCAACGCCCACCACGGCACCGGCGAGATCTTCGTGGCCGAGGCCGACGAGAGCGACGGCTCGCTGCTGCAGTACGACCCGGACGTCGCCGTGGTCACCAACATCGAGTCCGACCACCTGGACTTCTTCGGCTCCGACGCCGCCTACACCCAGGTGTTCGACGATTTCGCCGACCGGCTCGCCGCGGGCGGACTGCTGGTGGTGTGCCTGGACGATCCGGGTTCGCGAGCGCTGGCCGAACGGGTCGGCGCGCGGCTGGCCGAGCGCGGTGTGCGGGTACTCGGTTACGGCTCCGGCGAACTCGCCGACGCGCCGGTTCCGGTCGGGGTGCGCCTGCACAGCTGGGAGCCGCGCGACGTGGGTGGGGTCGCCCAGTTCCAGCTCGGCGACGAACCCGCCCCGCGCACGCTGCGGTTGTCGGTGCCGGGCAGGCACATGGCGCTCAACGCGCTGGCCGCGCTGCTGGCCGCCCGCGCCGCGGGCGCCGACCTGGACGAGATCATCCAGGGGCTGGAGGGCTTCGGCGGCGTGCATCGCCGGTTCCAGTTCGTCGGCCGGGAGAACGGCGTGCGGGTCTTCGACGACTACGCCCACCATCCCACCGAGGTGCGGGCGGTGCTCGGCGCCGCCGCCGCGCTGGTCGAGCAGGAGGCTCGCGACGGGGCCCGCTCCCGGCAGGGCCGGGTGATCGTGGTCTTCCAGCCGCACCTCTACAGCCGCACCGCCACCTTCGCCGCCGAATTCGGCGCCGCGCTGAGCCTGGCCGACGAGGTCGTGGTGCTCGACGTGTACGGCGCACGGGAGAAGGCGATGCCCGGGGTGAACGGCGCGCTGGTGGCCCAGGCGGTCACCGCGCCGGTGCACTACCAGCCCGACATGTCGCGGGTCGGCCGTCAGGTGGCCGGGCTCGCGCTGCCGGGCGACGTGGTCATCACCATGGGCGCGGGCGACGTCACGATGCTCGGCAGCCAGATCCTCGACGGCCTACGGGCGCGGCCCCAGCACGGGCGGTGAGCGTGCGCGCGGCGGGGGAACTGCTCGGCCCGGGCGGGCTGCGCCGGGTACGGCTGTGGGCCCTGCTCGCGGTGAGCCTGTTGACCGTGCTGCTCGCGGTGGCGTGGTTCAGCCCGGTGCTCTCGGTGCGCACGGTGGCCGTGGAAGGACTGCGCGCGGTGCCCGAGGACGAGGTCATGGCCCAGTTGCAGGTCCCCGAGGGCCGGTCTCTGCTGCGGGTCGACACCGACGCGATGGCCCGGCGGGTGGCCGCGCTTCCCAAGGTGGCCTCGGTGCGGATCAAGCGCGTGTATCCGCAGACGTTGCGGGTCACGGTGGTCGAGCGGGAGGCGGTGCTGTACTTCGACACCCCGCAGGGTTCGCATCTGCTCGACGGCGAGGCCGTCGAATTCGCGATCGAGCCGCCTCCGCCCGGCCTGCCCAAGCTCGTCGCCGACCACCCCGGCAGCGCCGATCCGCTGACCAGGGCAGCGGTCACCGTCGTGAACGCCGTGCCGCCCGCGTTGAAGATCCAGGTGGGCGAGGTTGTCGCGCGGTCGATTTCGGACATCTCCTTGAAACTGAAGGACGGCCGCACGGTAGTGTGGGGCGGAGCGGACGATGCCGAACGCAAGGCGGCGGTGGTGTTGCCGCTGTTGACGCGAGAGGGCACGGTGTTCGACGTTTCGAGTCCGAATCTGGTCACGGTGAAGTGATCGACACCTCGTGCGCCCGGCCGGTTTTCGGGGGTGGTGTGCCACCGGTCCGGTTGCTGCGGCCGGATCGTCCCGCGGTGAGCAACCGTCCAACCCTACGGGGTGCCCCGCCCGCGGTGAGTGGGATCGTGCAAGATTCTGTTCCTCGTTTCGGCGCGCCTGCGCCGGGATCGCGGCGGCGGCGAATAGCGTTCCGCAGCAGTCGGATACTTGACATAACGCTAACCCTATGGTTGAGGTTCAGGGTTTTCCGAAATGACAGGCTTGGATCGAAGGAAGGCGAGAGCCCATGACGCCCCCGCACAACTACCTTGCAGTGATCAAGGTCGTCGGTATCGGCGGCGGCGGCGTGAATGCCGTCAACCGGATGATCGAACAGGGACTCAAGGGAGTCGAGTTCATCGCGGTCAACACCGACGCGCAGGCGCTGCTGATGAGCGATGCCGACGTCAAGCTCGACGTCGGCCGTGAGCTCACCCGCGGTCTCGGCGCCGGCGCCGATCCCGAGGTCGGCCGCAAGGCGGCCGAGGACCACAAGGACGAGATCGAAGAGGTGCTCAAGGGCGCCGACATGGTCTTCGTCACCGCGGGTGAGGGCGGCGGCACGGGCACCGGCGGTGCGCCGGTGGTCGCCAGCATCGCGCGCAAGCTCGGCGCGCTGACCATCGGCGTGGTCACCCGGCCGTTCTCGTTCGAGGGCAAGCGCCGCGGCAACCAGGCCGAGGTCGGCATCAACATGCTGCGCGAGTCCTGCGACACGCTCATCGTCATCCCCAACGACCGCCTGCTCCAGCTCGGCGACGCCGCGGTGAGCCTGATGGACGCCTTCCGTTCCGCCGACGAGGTGCTGCTCAACGGTGTGCAGGGCATCACCGACCTGATCACCACCCCCGGCCTGATCAACGTCGACTTCGCCGACGTCAAGAGCGTGATGTCGGGCGCGGGCAGCGCCCTGATGGGCATCGGCTCGGCGCGCGGGGAGGGGCGTTCGGTCAAGGCCGCCGAGGCGGCGATCAACTCGCCGCTGCTCGAGGCGTCGATGGACGGCGCGCACGGCGTGCTGCTGTCGATCGCGGGCGGTTCGGATCTGGGCCTGTTCGAGATCAACGAGGCGGCCTCGCTGGTGCAGGAGGCCGCGCACATCGAGGCGAACATCATCTTCGGCACCGTCATCGACGATTCGCTCGGTGACGAGGTGCGGGTGACCGTCATCGCGGCCGGCTTCGACGGGGGCGGTCCGGCCCGGCGCACCTTCGACACGCCGTCGCACACCCGGGGTGGCACCATCGGCGCGGGCCGCGCGGGGGAGATCAGCAACCGCGGCAGCGAGCTGCCCCCGTCGCGGGCCACCGAGAGCGCGTCGTCGGCGAGCGCCTCGACCGGCTCCACCCGGGGCGCGGTGCCGAACTACCGCGACAGCGAGCGGGCCCGCCTGGCCGAGCCGACCGTCGCGCACAACAGCCGCTCCCATATCCAGGACCCCGATCCCGACGACGACGTCGACGTGCCCGATTTCATGCGTCGCTGACGCCGCGGCCGCGGTGCGGGCACCGGCGCCGGTGGCGTGCCCGCGGCCGAATCATGCGACCGACCAGCATGATTCATCGGGTGCCGCGGCAGCGCGCCGCCGCACTCGCGCGGTGCTATTACGCTCGGACGCATGACAGTTGCCTCCACGCTCACCGTCCGCCGGGTCACCACCACGCGGGCGGGCGGCTTCTCGGCGCCGCCCTACGACTCGTTCAATCTCGGCGACCACGTGGGCGACGATCCGGCCGCCGTCCGGCGCAACCGCGTCCGGCTGGCCGAGGGGATCGGCCTGGCCCCCGAGCGACTGGTGTGGATGGAGCAGATCCACGGCCGCAACGTCGAGGTGGTCGACGGTCCGCGCGACGAGCCGGTGCCCGCCACCGACGCGCTGGTGACCACCGTGCCCGATCTGGCGCTGGTGGTGCTGAGCGCCGACTGTGTGCCGATCCTGCTCTCCGACGACGAGGCAGGCGTCATCGCGGCCGTGCACGCGGGCCGCATCGGCGCCCGCATCGGCATCGTCCCGCGGGTGCTCGAGGTGATGATCGCCCAGGGCGCCCGGCCCGAGCGGATCGGCGCCTTCCTCGGCCCGGCCGCCTCCGGCCGCCACTACGAGGTGCCCGCCGCCATGCGCGACGACGTCGAGGCCCATCTGCCCGGCAGCGCCACCACCACCGTGCGCGGCACCCCCGGCCTCGACCTGCGCGCGGGCATCCGCAGGCAGCTCACCGAGGCGGGCGTCGGCGCGGTCGCGGTCGATCCGCGCTGCACCATCGAGGACAAGACGTTGTTCAGTCACCGGCGCGGCGCTCCCACGGGCAGGCTGGCCGGGGTCATCTGGATGGACACCCGCGCGGGCGTGTGAACCGCGGCGGCCGGGGTATCCACGACGTCGAGCCGGGAGGTTGGGGAAAGGTGCAGGGTGTGAGTGGAGCGGCGGGGACGCCGGTCGCCGACGCGGTCGCCGCGCGCGCCGCGGAGCTGTCGGCGAATCTGGACGCGCTGCTGGCGCGCATCGAGGCGGCCTGCCGTGCGAGCGGTCGCGCGCCGGACTCGGTCCGGATGCTGCCGGTGACGAAGTTCTTCCCGGCCCGTGATGTGGCGATCCTCCACGACCTCGGACTGCGCGAGTTCGGCGAGTCACGCGAGCAGGAGGCCTCGGCGAAGGTGGCCGAACTGAGCGGACTCGACGGTATCGCCTGGCACATGATCGGCCGGTTGCAGCGCAACAAGGCGAAGGTGGTCGCCCGGTGGGCGCACACCGTGCATTCGGTGGACAGCGAACGTCTGGCAACGGCTCTTGACAGGGGTGCGTGCGCCGCGCTGGCCGCGGGCGAGCGCGCCGAACCGGTGCGGGTGCTGGTGCAGGTGAGCCTGGACGCCGATCCGGCCCGGGGCGGCGTCGTGCCCGAGAAGCTGGACGAGCTGGCCGACCGGATCGCCGCCGCGGAAGGACTGCAGCTCGCGGGCCTGATGGCCATTCCGCCGCTGGACGCCGAGCCCGATAGCGCGTTCGCCCTTCTCGAGACCTTGCACACGCGGATCCTGGCGCGCCACCCCGGTGCGCGGGAGCTTTCCGCAGGAATGTCCGGGGATCTGGAATCCGCGATCGCACACGGTTCCACGTGTGTGCGTGTCGGTACCGCCTTGATGGGTGCGCGACCGATAACCTCGGGCTAGCAAAGAAACCTCATCAGTCACATATGACACATAAGATTGGGACGGACGAGGGGCTGAGCAAGACTTCAACACCCGGCCGCCACCGGGGCCGAAGGAAGGTCGACCAGATGAGCACGCTGCACAAGTTCAAGGCGTACTTCGGCATGGTTCCGCTCGAGGATTACGAAGACGACTACGTCGACGACCGCGCACCCCGCGCGAGCGAGCGCGGTGGCGCGCGCGGACCCCGTCCGTACTCCGAGCGCGCCGGCTACGGCGCCGATCGCTACGGCGAAGATCGTTACAGCGCCGACCGTTTCGGACCCGAGCGGTTCGGCGCCGAGCGCTTCGGCCCCGACCGGTTCGGTGCCGACCGGTTCGACGAGGACGCCGACTACCCGGAGCCCGCCTACAAGTCCTACAAGTCCGGCTACCCCGTCGCCCGCCGCGACGACTACCCGGAGGACGCCTACGGCGAGGACCGCTACGAGGCGCCGCGGCGCCCCACCCGCATCGATGCCGCGCCCTCCTCGGGCCGGTTCCGTGCCGGTGGTGGCGCGCCGATGTTGCGGGGAGCCACCAGGGGTGCGCTCGCCGTCGATCCCGAGGCCGAGGAGCGCAGGCTCGAGGAGCGGATGCGCCCCGAGCCGGTGGTGGCTCGCAGGCCGGGGATCTTCGAGGACGGAGGTCCGTTGTCCAAGATCACGACGTTGCGCCCGCGGGACTACAGCGAGGCCAGGATCATCGGCGAGCGGTTCCGCGAGGGCAACCCGGTGATCATGGACCTGGTCGAGCTGAGCAACGCCGACGCCAAGCGGCTGGTCGACTTCGCCGCGGGCCTGGCGTTCGCGCTGCGTGGCTCGTTCGACAAGGTGGCCACCAAGGTGTTCCTGCTCTCACCGGCCGATGTGGACGTCTCGGCCGAGGAGCGCCGCAGGATCGCCGAAACGGGCTTCTACAACCAGAAATAGTCCTGTGATCCGGGGGGAGTGGTGAGCGGGTCCGGTCTCCGGCGGTGTGGTCATTTTGCGCGACGCCGATTTTCGGGCAGAGTGGCATGGTGGCCTTGTTCGCGGTGCTGTACTTCGTACTGTTCATCTTCTGGCTGTTGCTGATCAGCCGGGTGATCGTCGAGTTCATCCGTAGCTTCGCCAGGGACTGGCGGCCGACCGGCGTCGTCGTCGTCGTCCTCGAGGTGATCTTCACGATCACCGACCCTCCGGTGAAACTCCTGAGGCGCTTGATACCACCGGTGTCTCTGGGAGGAATTCGCCTGGATCTGTCGATAATGGTCCTGCTATTCATCGTCTTCATCCTGATGTCGATCGTCAGCAGGCTCGGCCAACCGGTAGCTCCGGTGTGACAGAATGGGCCAAGATACCTTGCTAGATCTGCTAGATCTCCAAAAGACGCGTGAAGGGATCCTTCCATGCCGCTGACCCCAGCCGATGTGCACAACGTCGCGTTCAGCAAACCGCCGATCGGGAAGCGCGGCTACAACGAGGACGAGGTCGACGCCTTCCTCGACCTGGTCGAACAGGAGCTCTCGCGTCTGATCGAGGAGAACGCCGATCTGCGGCAGCGGGTCGCCGAGCTGGACGCCGAGCTGGCGGACGCCAAGAAGAACCGCCCGGCCGGTCCCGCGACGGTGAAGGCGCCGGTCCCGCAGCCCCAGCCGCAGCCGGAGCCCATCAAGCCGCCGGTGCCCGCCGCGCCGCCCGCGCCCGTCGCCGCCGCCCCGGCCAAGGACACCTCGGCCGACGCCAACCTGCAGGCCGCCAAGGTGCTGAGCTTGGCCCAGGAGATGGCCGACCGCCTCACCAGCGACGCCAAGTCCGAGGCCGAGAACCTGCTCTCCAACGCGCGAGCGAACTCCGAGCGACTCGTCACCGACGCCAGGACCCGCTCGGAGGCGATGATCGCCGACGCCCGCCAGAAGGCCGACGCGATGCTGTCGGACGCGCAGACCCGCTCGGACAACCAGCTGCGCCAGGCCAAGGAGAAGGCCGAGGCGCTGCAGGCCGACGCCGAGCGCAAGCACACCGAGATCATGGCGACCATCACCCAGCAGCGCAGCGTGCTGGAGAGCCGGATCGAGCAGCTCAAGACCTTCGAGCGCGAGTACCGCGTGCGGCTGAAGTCCTACCTGGAGTCCCAGCTCGAGGAGCTGGAGAACCGCGGCTCGGCGGTTCCGGTGGACGGCGGCGACGCCTTCGCCGACAGCGACACCGGCACCAACCTGGCCCCCGCCTCCTTCGCCAAGGGCGGCAAGTAGCGCCCTCGGCACGGGGGTGGCGGTCGGCGCAGGCACGCGCCTGGGATACCTGAGGGGTCCGCATGCTCGTCGTGACGCTCGTCCTCGCCGCGATCGGCTTCGCACTGCTGGTGACCGCGCTGACCACCGGGTCGGTGATCTGGGCATGGGGCTGCATCGTGGTCTGCGTCATCGGGGCGGTGCTGCTGCTGGTGAGCGCGCTGCGAAGACCCGAAAGCGAGTCGCCACCGCCGCCGGGGCGGCACGCCAGACGCTAGGCGGACCGGCGCGATATCGAGTTGACCGCGCTGGCTAGAATCGAGGGAGACGGCGACGATCCGGCCATCACCGGGGAGCCTTCGGAAGAACGGCGCCACCGCCCGCGGCGGCGCTCAGTAGAACCGAACGGGTGAGCCCGTCACAGCTCGCAACGAGAGGTCCGGTGCGTCCGACGCCGGACAAACGGGGTGGTACCGCGGTTTCGGCGCACCGGGCGCCGAGGTCGTCCCCGTGCCCACACAGACACGCGCCCTGCGGCGCGGTGGCACGAGGAGACGCATCCGCGATGGCGGACGACAGCAACAGCGCATACCCCCGCGTCGACTACGGCGCGGGTACCGGGGCGGCGTTCCCCGATCTGGAGCGCCGCGTGCTCGAGGCATGGGCGGCCGACGACACCTTCCGTGCCAGCATCGAGAACCGTTCCGGCGCAGCGGAGTTCGTCTTCTACGACGGCCCGCCGTTCGCCAACGGGCTGCCGCATTACGGGCATTTGCTCACCGGATACGTCAAGGATGTGATCCCGCGTTTCCAGACGATGCGCGGCAAGCGCGTCGACCGGCGTTTCGGCTGGGATTGTCACGGCCTGCCCGCGGAAATCGAAGCGGAAAAGCAGCTCGGTATCACGGACAAATCACAGATCGACGCGATGGGGCTGGCCGAATTCAACGCCGCCTGTAAGTCGTCGGTGCTGCGCTACACCGGGGAATGGCGCGACTACGTCACCCGGCAGGCCCGCTGGGTCGATTTCGACAACGATTACAAGACGCTCGATCTCGACTTCATGGAGTCGGTGATGTGGGCGTTCAAGTCGCTCTACGACAAGGGCCTGATCTACCAGGGTTTCCGGGTGCTGCCCTACAGCTGGTACGAGCAGACGCCGCTGTCGAACCAGGAGACCCGCCTCGACGACGCGTACAAGATGCGCCAGGACCCCGCCGTCACGGTGGACATGGTGCTGAGCGTGCCCGGCGAGCATCCGCTGCGCGAGCTGGACGGCGCGAACGCGCTGATCTGGACCACCACGCCGTGGACGCTGCCGTCCAACCTGGCGATCGCGGTGCACCCCGACGTGCGCTACGTGCACCTGTGCGCCGCCGACGGCAAGCGGTATGTGCTGGCGGCCGAACGGGTTTCGCACTACAGCCGGGAGTTCGGCGAGGACGCCACCGTGCTCGCCGAGTTCGAGGGCGCGGCGCTGGTCGGGTTGTCCTACCGCCCGCCGTTCGACTTCTTCCTCGGCCATCCGAACGCGCACCGGGTGCTCGCCGCCGACTACGTCACCACCGACTCCGGCACCGGCGTCGTGCACATGGCCCCCGCCTTCGGTGAGGAGGACATGGAGGTCTGCTCGGCCAACGACATCGAGCTGGTGCAGCCGCTGGACCCGGGTGGCCGGTTCACCTCGATGGTGCCGCCGTACGAGGGCCTGATGGTCTTCGACGCCAACCCGGTGATCATCAAGGATCTCAAGGCCGCCGGAAAGCTGTTGCGGCACGAGACCATCGAGCACTCCTACCCGCACAGCTGGCGCTCGGGCCAGCCGCTGATCTACATGGCGGTGCCCTCCTGGTTCGTCGCGGTCACCAAGTTCCGCGACCGGATGGTGGAGCTGAACAAGCAGATCACCTGGGTGCCCGAGCACATCCGCGACGGCCAGTTCGGCAAGTGGCTCGAAGGCGCGCGCGACTGGAACATCAGCCGTAACCGCTACTGGGGCAGCCCGATCCCGGTCTGGGTCTCCGACGATCCGGCCTACCCGCGGGTGGACGTGTACGGCTCGCTGGACGAGCTCGAGCGCGATTTCGGCGTGCGCCCGACCGACCTGCACCGTCCGGCCATCGATCAGCTGACCCGGCCGAACCCGGACGATCCGACCGGACGGTCGATGATGCGCCGGGTGCCGGAGGTGCTGGACTGCTGGTTCGAATCGGGTTCGATGCCCTACGCCCAGGTGCATTACCCGTTCGAGAACAAGGAGTGGTTCGACTCCCATTTCCCGGGCGATTTCATCGTCGAATACAACGGGCAGACCCGCGGCTGGTTCTA
Source organism: Nocardia sp. FDAARGOS_372 (assembly GCF_002554515.1). NCBI lineage: Bacteria > Bacillati > Actinomycetota > Actinomycetes > Mycobacteriales > Nocardiaceae > Nocardia > Nocardia sp. FDAARGOS_372. The sequence continues at coordinate 380,886 of NZ_PDDW01000001.1, forward strand.
CACCCTGCACGTGCTCGCCACCGCGTTGTTCGACAGCCCCGCGTTCAAAACCGTTGCCGCGCACGGCATCGTGCTCGGTGACGACGGGCTGAAGATGAGCAAGTCCAAGGGCAACTACCCGGACGTCAACGAGGTGTTCGACCGCGACGGCTCCGATGCCATGCGGTGGTTCCTGATGAGTTCGCCGATCCTGCGCGGTGGAAATCTCATCGTCACCGAACGCGGAATCCGGGAAGGCGTCAGCCACGCGCTGCGGCCGTTGTGGAACGCGTGGACCTTCCTGCAGCTGTACGCCTCGAAGCCGGGCGAATGGCGCACGGATTCCACGCACGTGCTCGACCGCTACATCCTGGCGAAGCTGGCGCAAACGCGCGACGGGATGACCGAGGCGCTCGAGGTCTACGACATCGCCGGGGCGTGTGAGGAATTGCGCACGTTCGCCGACGCGCTGACCAACTGGTATGTGCGGCGCTCGCGCAGCCGGTTCTGGAGCGAGGACCGCGACGCGGTGGACACCCTGCACACCGTCCTCGAGGTCGCGACCCGGCTGGCCGCACCGTTGCTGCCGTTGATCAGCGAGGTGATCTGGCGCGGGTTGACCGGTGGGCGCTCGGTGCACCTGGCCGACTGGCCCGCCGCCGCCGACCTGCCCGCCGACCCGGAGCTGGTGTCGACCATGGACGAGGTGCGCACGGTGTGCTCGACGGTGCTGAGCCTGCGCAAGGCGAAGAACCTGCGGGTGCGGCTGCCGCTGGCCGAGGTCACCATCGCCGCCCCCGATGCCGAGCGGCTGGCGCCCTACGCCGACATCGTCGCCGACGAGGTGAACGTCAAGAAGGTCGATCTGACCACCGACGTGGCCGTACACGGCCGGTTCGAGCTGGCCGTCAACGCGCGGGCGGCGGGCCCGCGCCTGGGCAAGGACGTGCAGCGGGTCATCAAGGCGGTCAAGGCCGGTGACTGGACCGAGAGCGCCGACGGCGTGGTCAGCGCCGCCGGGATCACGCTGCTGCCCGAGGAGTACACCCAGCGCCTGGTCGCGGCCGAGCCGGAGTCCACCGCGGCCCTGCCCGGCAATGCGGGACTGGTCGTGCTGGACTCGGTGGTCACCGAGGAACTGGAGGCCGAGGGCTGGGCCCGCGACCTCGTCCGGGAACTCCAGGAGACCCGGAAGTCGCTGGGGCTGGACGTCTCCGACCGCATCCACGTGGTGCTCGAGGTTCCCGAGGACCGGCGGTCGTGGGCGCAGACCCACCGCGACCTGATCGCGGGGGAGATCCTGGCGACCAGCCTGGAATTCGGCACGGCGGGCGAGCCGGCCGCCGAACTCGCCGGTGGCGTGCGGGCTTCGGTGACGAAGGCGTAGGGCAGGCCCGACCCCGCGACGGTGCCTCCGCGCAGCCCGGATGCACCGCCGCGGGTTCCGGCGCCGCGCGGGCCTGCCCGGACAAGTCCCGGAGCGACCCGCTTTTGTGATGTAAATCACATGCTGGATATTTGCTGATCCACTGTCGGCGCCGCGTGGACTTCGGCACAATCCCCAGTGTTGCACCTGGTGCCCATGCGGCTGCTGGTGCTTGTGTGATCGCTCGACGAGTTCTACCTGATGTGCCCCGCCACGGCCGCCGACTCTCCGGCCGCCCGGGGCGAACTGTGGTCCGCGGCGTCGTCCCGTAGGCGTGCCGGTGTCGCGGATCGACGGGTCGACAGGAGGCTGCGTGCGGATGACCCGACGGATCGAGTATCGAAAACCTCTGCGGCGCATCGCGTTCGGATTCGTGATCGCGACGGTGGCCAGCGTGTTGCTCGCCGGCGCGGGCTGGGCCGACACCGGCAGCGCATCGGGCAGCGCCGGCAGTTCCGGATCGGGCTCCGGTTCGGGATCGGGGTCCGGCTCCGGGTCGGGCAGCTCCAGCGGATCGGCCGCCCTGCCGGTGCCCAGCATCGCGGGACTCGGCGCGCTGGCGGCGGCGACCACCCAGGTGGGCAAACCCTACGAATGGGGCGGCGTCGGCCCGCACACCTGGGACTGCTCCGGACTCGTGCAGTGGGCGTTCCGGCAGGTGGGCGTGCACTTGCCGCGCACGACCTGGCAGCAGGCCGAGGTCGGCGCGGCGGTGCCGCTGCACGCGCTCTCGCCCGGCGACGTGGTGATCCTGCACGCGGACGCCTCGCACGTGGGCATCTACGCCGGATTCGGCCAGGTGCTCAACGCCTACGGCGTGGGCGTGCCGGTGGGACTGACCCCGCTGAACCAGTTCGTCATCCACACCATCCGGCGTTTCTAGCCCAGCTCGGCAGCCAGGTTGCGCAGCAGCGGGCCGTACTCCGGATGCGCCAGGGCCGAGGCGAACTGGGCGACCAGGTAGTCGGCGGGGTTGCCGGTGTCGTACCAGCGGCCGCGGATGACCTGGCCGAAGACCGGGTTGTCGGCGGCGTGCACGTTGATCGCGTCGGTGAGGTAGACCTCGCCGGTGCGGTGCTCGTACCAGGCGGCGGTCTGGCGCCGCAGCTCCTCGATGATGCCCGGCGTCACCACGTAGCCACCGATGGCGGCATAGCTGGACGGCGCGTCCTCGGGCTTGGGCTTCTCCCGCAGCCCGGTGATGCGCAGCAGGCCCTCGCCGTGGTCGTCGGCGACCACCGGCACGCCGTAGCGCTGCGACTCGGCCGGGTCCATCGGCATGAGCGCCAGCACGGGCGCGCCGGTGCGCTCGTAGGCCTCGATGAGCTGCTGGGCGCGCGGGGTCTCGGCGACGAACACGTCGTCGGGCCACAGCACCAGCATGGGCTCGTCGCCCATCGTGCGGGCGGCGTTGAGCACCGGGGTGCCGTTGCCGTAGGGACCGTGCTGGTCGAGGTAGGTGATGTGGCCGAGCCGGGACAGCTCGCCCACCTCCTCCACCGCGTCGGCGAAAGCGGTCTTGCCGTCGGCCCGCAGCTGGGCGACCAGCGCGGGATTGGGGCGGAAGTGGTCCTGGATCAAGGACTTCCCCCCGCTGACGACGATGGTGATGTCGGTGATGCCGGAGGCGACCAGCTCGCGCACGGTGTGCTCGATCACCGGCTTGTCGCCGACCGGCAGCATCTCCTTCGGGATGGCCTTGGTCAGCGGGAGCAGCCGGGAGCCGATGCCTGCGGCGGGGATGACGGCCTTGCGGATCTTCATGCCTCCGATCATCACATATCGCCCACCGCGGACCACCCGCTCCCGGCCGCGCCGAGCACGGTGGATGTGACGGCTATCGGCCCTGGTCAATGCCGGTCTTCGTGGTCGCGGCGCAGGCCTGGCCCGCGGGTTCATCCCCAGCGGACCGGCAGCAAGTTCACAGCCACCACGGTGGCTCGGCCGGGTTGTCGGTGGACAGGCGTAGATTCCGGTCCGTGAGGAACGAGCGGGCGGGTGACACCGAGCGGGCGGGTGCCGCCGGTGTGGCACACGGCCCGGTGCGCGGGCATGTCCGCTGACGCCGTCGTGGCGGCGGAACTCCCCGACGCCGAGCACACCGCGCGCCGGTGGGTGCTGCACATCGACATGGATGCCTTCTTCGCCTCGGTCGAACAGCTGACCCGGCCCACCCTGCGCGGTCGCCCGGTGCTGGTCGGCGGTACCGGCGCGCGCGGGGTGGTGGCGGGCGCGAGCTACGAGGCCAGGGTGTACGGCGCGCGCTCGGCGATGCCGATGCACCAGGCCAAGCGGCTGGTCGGGGTGAGCGCGGTGGTGGTGCCGCCGCGCGGGGCCGTGTACGCGGAGATGAGCGGGCGGGTCTTCGAGGCGCTGCGCAGCCGCATCCCGGTGCTGGAGACGCTGTCGTTCGACGAGGCGTTCGGTGAACCGGCCGAACTCGCGGGCGCGAGCGTGGCGCGGGTGCACGAATTCTGCGCGGAGCTGCGGGCGCTGGTGCGCGAGCGCACCGGGCTCGTCGCCTCGGTCGGGGCGGGCACCGGCAAACAACTCGCCAAGATCGCCTCCGGCCTGGCCAAACCCGACGGCATCCGGGTGGTCTCCCCGGCCGAGCAGCAGCGGCTGCTCGCCGCGCTGCCGGTGCGCAAGCTGTGGGGAATCGGGCCGGTGGCCGAGGGCAGGCTGCGCTCACTGGGGATCGAGACCGTCGGCGCGTTCGCCGCCCTGCCCGAGTCCGAGGCCGTGTCGCTGCTGGGCGGCAGCATCGGCGCGGCGTTGCACCGGCTGGCCCGCGGCATCGACGACCGGCCGGTCACCGAGCGCGCCGAGGCCAAGCAGATCAGCGCCGAGAACACCTACGAGACCGACATCGTCACCATGCCCGCGCTGCGCCAGGCCATCGACGCGATGGCCGCGGCGGCGCACCGGCGCCTCGGCAAGGACGGCCGGGCGGCGCGCACGGTGGTGCTCAAGCTCAAGCGCTCGGACATGAGCATCGTCACCCGCTCCTCGAACCTGCCGTACGCCACCACCGATCTGGCCGCGCTCACCGCCGCCGCCCAGCGTTCGGCCATCGACCCGGTGGAGCTGGGGCCGATCCGGCTGGTCGGCGTCGGGTACGCGGGGCTGTCGGCGGTGCGGCAGGAGTCGCTGTTCCCGGAACTGGACCGGGCCCCCGTCGACGAGGACGCCGCCGTCGAGCCCCCGGAACCGGCCGCGCCCGAACCCGTCGCCCAGCCGGCCGCGGCGCGGATCTGGTACCCGGGAATGGATGTGGCACACCCGGAGTACGGCCACGGCTGGGTGCAGGGTGCCGGGCACGGGGTGGTGACCGTGCGGTTCGAGACGAGTTCGACAGGACCCGGTCCGGCGCGTACGTTCAGCGCCGACGACATCAGTCTGTCCCGGGCGGATCCGCTCGGCAGTCTGGCCTGACCGGTAGCCTGGGTCACCGGGCAGTGCTGCCGGTTCGATGTGCTGGGCTGCCTCGGTAACGACACGGACCTACTCGAACGCAAAGGACGAGCAGTTGAAGCTTCGTACGACTGGACGCATCGCGATCGCCGGCCTCGCCGTCGTCGCCTCCCTGGGTCTCACCGCGTGTGGCGGTGACGACAGCGGCAACGACGCGAAGCCGACCAAGACGACGACCAGCGCGGCGGCCACCACCACCGCGGCGAACACGCCCGCGGTGCCGACGGCGGCGGAGCTGAACACCCAGCTGCAGCGCGCGCTGGACCCGGCGGTGCCGAACTCCGAGAAGCTCGAGATGGTGCAGGGCATCGAGGCCGATCCCGAGCTGCCCTCGCGCCTGGCCCAGGCCTACAAGGACACCGGCGCCACCGTCGAGGTCACCGATGTGACCGCCTTCGGCGACACCCTCAACGCCAAGGCCAAGATCGTGCTCAACGGCCAGGAGAACATCGCCGACGTGCCGTTCGTCGCCGAGGACGGCAAGTGGAAGGTCCAGAAGGCCTGGGCCTGCACCATGCTGACCAACCTCGGCCAGCAGTCGGTCGCCTGCGCCTGACCCGTCACGCGCGGCCCGGCGACCGGCCGGGCCGCGCGCCGCGCGCCGTCTGCGGACACCGGGGTTCCCTTCTCAGCAACGACCGTTACGATCGGTCGCCGTGGCTGAGACTATGGTGCGAACGGGAGCCCCGCCCGCGGGTGAAGCGAAAACATCGGCACCGCAAGGGGTTCCGCGCTCGACCTGGGCGCGCCCGGTCGCGCTGCTCGCGGCGCTGATCGGCGCGCTGTGCGCGGTGGCGGTGCCGCTGCTGCCGGTGCGCGTGGACGCCGCGACACTCACCTGGCCGCAGAACGGCGCGCCCGACAGCGTCGAGGCCCCGCTGATCGGCTACGCCCCGCTGACCTTCGACGCCACCGTGCCGTGCGCGGCGATCACCCAGCTCGGTCCCGACGGCGGCGTGCTGACCGCCACCGGCCCCAAGGGCGCGCCCGATCTCGAGCGCTACGGCTTCCTGGCCAGGGTCACCACCGCCACCGCCGACGAGCGGGCCCGCCTGGACGTGGTGCTGCGCAACAACGCCCTGTTCAGCGTCCCCGTCGAGCAACTGGCACCCGGCTGTGCACTGCGCGTGCACGCCGACGCCACCGCCGCCACCGCGGAGCTGACCGGCTACACCGGCGGTGCGAGCACCGTCCGCCTCGACGGGGACTACCGCCCGCAGCTGGTCGGCATCTACAGCGAACTCGCCACCCCCGACGGCACCGTCGTCACCGCCGAGATCGACTCCCGCTTCTCCTCCACGCCGACACCGCTCAAGCGCGCCGCCATCTGGCTGGCGCTGCTGGCCACCGCCGTGGCACTGGTGGCCCTGCACCGCATCGACCGCGAGGACGGCAGGCGCAACCGCAGGCTGCTGCCGCGGCTGCGCAGCCTCTCGGTGGTCGACGGCGTCGTGCTCGGCGTGCTGGTGCTGTGGCACTTCATCGGCGCCACCACCTCCGACGACGGCTACCAGTTCGGCATGGCGCGGGTATCCGGCGTCTCCGGCTACATGGCCAACTACTTCGCCTACTTCGGCGTGCCGGAGAACCCGATCGGCACCCCCTACTACGACCTCATCCGGATCATGACCGAGGTCAGCACGGCCAGCCCGTGGGTGCGGCTGCCCGCGCTGCTCGCCGGAATGCTGGTGTGGCTGCTGCTGAGCCGGGAGGTGGTGCCGCGGCTGGGCGTCCTGGTGCGCCACAACCGGCTGGCGCTGTGGACGGGTGCGCTGGCCTTCCTGGCCGTCTGGCTGCCCTACAACAACGGCCTGCGCCCGGAGCCCCCGGTGGCTCTCGGCCTGCTGCTGACCTGGTGCTCGATGGAGCGCGCGGTCGCCACCCGGCGGCTGCTGCCCGCGGCGGTGGCGATCCTGGTGGCCGCGTTCACCATCACCGCGGGGCCCTCCGGCGTGATCTGCCTCGCCGCGCTGCTGGCCGGCCTGCGCCCGGTGGCGCGGACGATCATGGCCCGGGTGACGGCGACGGCGACCGGCACCCGGCAGCGGGTGCTCGGCTACGCCACCCTGCTGGCGCCGCTGGCCGCGGCGGGCGTGCTGGTGCTCGCGGTGTCCTTCGCCGACCAGCCGCTCAGCGCCGCGCTCGAGATGCAGCGGGTGCACCACGCCATCGGGCCGGACGTGCCCTGGTATCAGGAGTATCTGCGCTACCAGTACCTGTTCCAGCCCGAGGTCGACGGGTCCATCGGACGCCGGATCGGCATCTTCCTGATGTTCGCCGGACTGTTCGTGAGCGTGGCGGTGCTGCTGCGCCGCGGTGGGCGCATCCCGCTCACCGCGCCGGGGCCCGCCCGCAGGCTGCTCGGCACCACCGCGGGTGCGCTGCTGCTGATCATGATCACCCCGACCAAGTGGACCCACCACTTCGGCGTCTACGCCGGGCTCGCCGGCGGCGTCGCGGTGCTGGCGGCGATGGCGGTGAGCCCGCGGGTGCTGCGCGCGCCGCGCAACCGCGCGCTGTTCGCCGCCGGGATCGCGTTCCTGCTGGCGCTGGTCTTCTCCGGCACCAACGGCTGGTGGTACGTGTCCTCCTACGGCATGCCGTGGTGGGACAAGTCGCCCGCGGTGGCGGGCATCGGGCTGAACCGGATGTTCCTGGCGCTGGCCGTGCTGTTGCTGGCCGTGGCCGCGTGGTGGCATGTGCGCACACCGGATTCCGGCGTGCCGCACCGGATCTCACGCCGCCTCTGGCGGGCCTCGGCGCTGCCGCCGTTGACCCTCGCCCTCGCGCTCGCGCTGGTCTGGGACCTCGGCTCGTTCGCCAAAGCCGCGGTCGCGCAAGGGGAGTCGTTCTCGCTGGCGCGCGCCAACATCGAAGCCGTCACCGGCAAGCCGTTCGGGCTGGCCGGGCACGTGCTGGTCGAGCAGGACCCCAACCGTGGCATGCTCGAACCGCTCACCGGCGACGCGGTGACCACCCTGGCGGGCACCGGCACCGGGTTCACGCCGGCGGGTGTCGCCGAGGATCTGCGCGCCGACGCCGAGGACAACACCTCGGGCAGCATCGCCGACGCGTTGACCACCAAGACCTCCGCCGAGGACAAGGCGGGCACCGCCACCGCGGCCCTGCCGTTCGGCCTCGATCCCGCCCGGGTGCCGGTGCTGGGCAGCTACCGGTCCGGTGACAGCGGCCCGGCCGAACTCACCACCGGCTGGTACCGGCTGCCTCGCCCCGAAGACCGGGCGGGCATCATCGCGCTGAGCGCGGCGGGCCGCATCCGCTCGGTGGACGCCGACGGCGTGGTCACCCCCGGCCAGTCCGTGGAGATCGAATACGGCGTCACCGAATCCGGCGAGACCGCGCGGCCGCTGGGCCGGGTCACCCCGATCGACATCGGGCCCGCGCCGTCGTGGCGCAACCTGCGGGTGCCTTTCGCCGACATCCCCGCCCAGGCCGACGTCATCCGGATCGTCGCCGCCGACCGCGACCGCAACCCCAAACAGTGGCTGGCCGTCACCCCGCCGCGGGTGCCGCAGACCGTGACGTTGGACGAACTGGTCGGCGCCGAACAGCCCGCGCTGGTGGACTGGATGGTCGGGCTGCAGTTCCCGCACCAGCGGCCCTTCGACCACCGCCACGGCATCGCCGAGATCCCCGCCTACCGCATCCTGCCCGATCGCGGCGGCGCGGCGGTGACGAACCTGTGGCAGAGCCACGACAGCGGCGGCCCGCTGGGCTGGACCGGCATGCTGCTGCACGCGCGCACCCTGGCCACCTATCTGAACGGTGACTGGGACCGCGACTGGGGCGAACTCCAGCAGTTCACCCGCATCGACGACACCGCCGTCGCGGCCCGACCCGACATCACCGAACGCGATCACTCCGGGCTGTGGTCGCCCGGGCACATCAACACCGCGTACTGAGACGGCACGGCGTACCGAGACCGACCGGTGACAGCCGCGCGGGACGGCTGTCATCGGTCCGAGTTCAGCCGCTCGTCGGCTGGCGGCGGTCGGCGCGCGTGATCCGCAGCGCCAGGTCCACCAGGTCCTCGCCGGTGAGCCCCGGGTAGCCGTGCAACATCGCGCGCCACTCGGCGGGCACCGCCGACGCGCCCCAGCGCGCGCCGAGCAGCCCACCCGCGATGGCGGCGGTGGTGTCGGTGTCGCCACCGGCGCGCACGCACAGCTCCAGCGCGGCGGGCAGATGCTCGGGACCGGTCGCGGGCGCGTGCGTGATCGCCCACCAGGCGGTCTGCAGCGCGTGCACCACCCAGCCGTTGTTCGGAAAATGCTGTGGCGAGAGCGTTTCCGCCTCGTCCAGCAGCCGGTGCCAGGTGTCGGCGGTGTCCAGGGTCGCGACCGCGGCGCGCACGCCCTGGAAATCGCCCGCGTGCACGGCGTGCCGGATGGCCAGGGACCAGATCCGGCAGGCCTGCTCGGCCTGCGGGTCGCGGTGGGTCAGCATGCTGACCTGCCCGGCGACGCGCGCGCAGTCGGCCGCGCTGTCCAGGTGCACCAGCGCGACCGGCGCGGTGCGCATGAGCGAGCCGTTGCCGCCGGTGCGCCCCTCGATCGCCATCGACTGCCGCCACATCGCCTCGGCCGATTCCGGACGCACCGAGAGCACCTTCGCGGTCTGCACCCCGATGTCCGGCGGCTGCGAGTCGTACCAGCGCACGAAGTTGGCCGCGACCACGTCCAGGTCGAGGCCGGGTGGGTTGGTGTCGGCGGCCAGCGCGATCGCCAGCGCCATCGATGTGTCGTCGGTCCATTCGCCCGGTGCGAAATTGCCGAGCCCGCCGCCGATCATCTCGATCGGCCGGTCCGGGCCGGGATGGGTGAATTCGTACCCGGCGCCCAGCGCGTCACCGGCCGCGGTGCCCAGCAGCACGCCGGCGATTCTGTCTTCGAATTCGTTCACGATCCCCCCTGTTCGCCTGTGCGGGGCTTCCCCGCGCCCACCGGTCAATCTACCGCCACCGGCGACGCCGTCAACCGGCCGGTCCCGCAACACCTTCCGGATCCTCGGCCCGGCTGCGGGCGGCCCGGCGCGTGCGGCGACCGCGAACCAGGGCATCGGCGGTGAACACGGCCAGCGCGAGCCAGATCAGGGCGAACCCGGCCCACCGCGAGGCGGGCATGGGCTCGTGCGCCACGCCGACCCCCCACGCCATCTGCAACGCCGGGGTCAGATACTGCAGCAGGCCCATCGTCGACAGCGGCACCCGCTGGGCGGCGACCGCGAACAGCAGCAGCGGCACCAGGGTGACGGGTCCGGTCGCGATCAGCAGAGCGGCGTGCGCGGGCCCGGTCAGCAGCGCGCTCGTGCCGGTGAGCAGCCCGGCGATCACGTAGGCCAGCGCGAACGGCGCCGACAGCAGGCCCTCGGCGGCGATACCGCGCAGCGCGTCGAGCCGGATCACCTTCTTCACCAGCCCGTACAGCGCGAACGAGCAGGCCAGCGTCAGCGCGATCACCGGCGGCCTGCCGTAGTCGACGGTGAGCACGGCCACCGCCAGCGCGCCCAGCCCCAGCGCCACCCACTGCGCCACGGCCAGCCGCTCGCGGAAGATCAGCACCCCGAACGCCACGGTGACCAGCGGATTGACGAAGTAGCCGAGCGCGCACTCCACCACGTGCCCGGAGGTGACGCCGTAGACGTAGACCCCCCAGTTGATCGAGATCGCGGCCGAGGCCAGCCCGGCCAGCCGCCACGTGCGGGCGTCGATACCGCGCAACTCACGCAGCCGGCCGGCCAGCGTGAGCACCACAAGCACCACCACCAGCGTCCACAGGATCCGCTGCGCCAGCACCTCGACCGCGCCGGTGAAGGCCAGCAGACCGAAGAAGGCGGGGAACAGTCCCCAGGCGAGGTAGGCGCTCGTCCCGAACACCACCCCCGGAACCGCCGTGACCGTTCGCACGCCCCCGACGGTACCCACCCGCGCCGACACGACCGGCGCGGGCCGGTTCGGCCGCCCGCGCCACCGGGCTTAGGCTGGCGATCATGACCACAACCGAGCAGCTGTCGGGGTCCGCCGGACTGTCCGCGGCGCAGGTCGAGCAGCGTCGTCGCGACGGGCTCACCAACGATGTCCCCGACCGGGCCAGCCGCTCGGTGCGCGACATCGTGCGCGCCAACGTCTTCACCCGCATCAACGCCATCCTCGGCGTGCTGTTCCTGCTGGTGCTGAGCACCGGCTCGCTCATCGACGGGATGTTCGGGCTGCTCATCGTCGCCAACAGCGCCGTCGGCATCATCCAGGAGGTGCGGGCCAAGCGCACCCTGGACCAGCTGGCGATCGTCAGCCAGGCCAAGCCCACGGTGCGCCGCGACGGGGTGGCGACCCAGATCTCGCCCAAGGACGTGGTGCTCGACGATCTGATCGAGCTCGGCCCCGGCGACCAGATCGTGGTCGACGGCGTGGTCGAGGAGTCCGAGCTGCTCGAGGTCGACGAGTCGCTGCTCACCGGCGAGGCCGATCCCATCGACAAACCGGTCGGCGCGCAGGTGATGTCGGGCAGCTACGTGGTCTCCGGTTCCGGCTGCTATCGGGCCACCAAGGTGGGCCGCGACGCCTACGCCGCGCGGCTGGCCGAGGAGGCCAGCAAGTTCACCCTGGTGCACTCGGAGCTGCGCAGCGGCATCGACCGCATCCTCAAGTTCATCACCGTGCTGCTCGTGCCCGCGGGCCTGCTCAGCATCTACAACCAGCTGTTCTCCAGCGGCGAGTCGTGGCGGCCCGCGGTCACCGGGATGGTGGCCGCGCTGGTGCCGATGGTGCCCGAGGGCCTGGTGCTGATGACCTCCATCGCGTTCGCCGTCGGCGTGGTGCGGCTGGGCCGGCGCAAGTGCCTGGTGCAGGAACTGCCCGCCATCGAGGGCTTGGCCCGGGTGGACGTGGTGTGCGCGGACAAGACCGGCACGCTCACCGAGAACGGCATGCGGCTGGCCGAGGTGCGGGTGCTCGACGACGAGGACGAGGCGCAGGTGCGCGCCGCCCTGGCCGCGATGGCCGCCGACGACCCGCGCCCGAACGCCAGCGTGCAGGCCATCGCCGAGGCGCTGCCGGACGCGCCCGGCTGGACGCACACCGCGGTCGCGCCGTTCTCCTCGGCCAAGAAGTGGAGCGGGCTGTCCTTCGGCGAGCACGGCGACTGGCTGCTCGGCGCCCCCGACGTGCTGCTCGACCGCGAGTCCGAGCACGCGCGGGCCGCCGAGGAACTGGGCGCGCAGGGGCTGCGGGTGCTGTTGCTGGCGCGCAGCGACCGGCCGGTGGACGCCCCCGACGCGCCCGGCGTGGTGCGGCCCGCCGCCCTGGTCGTGCTGGAGCAGAAGGTGCGCCCGGACGCGCGCGACACCCTCGACTACTTCGCCAGGCAGGACGTGGCGATCAAGGTGATCTCCGGCGACAACGCCGTCTCGGTGGGCGCGGTGGCCTCCTCGCTCGCCCTGCCCGGCGGTGAGCACGCCGTGGACGCCCGCACGCTGCCCGACGACCGGGACGAACTGGCCGACGTGCTCGAGCGCGAAACCACGTTCGGCCGGGTGCGCCCGGACCAGAAGCGTGCCATGGTGGGCGCGTTGCAATCGCGGGGGCACACCGTCGCGATGACCGGCGACGGCGTGAACGACGTCCTGGCGCTGAAGGATTCCGACATCGGGGTGGCGATGGGCTCGGGCAGCCCGGCCACTCGCGCGGTCGCCCAGATCGTGTTGCTGGACAACAAGTTCGCCACCCTGCCGTACGTGGTGGGCGAGGGCCGCCGGGTGATCGGCAACATCGAGCGGGTCTCCAACCTGTTCCTCACCAAGACGGTCTATTCGGTGCTGTTGGCCTTCCTGGTCGGCTTGGCCGGGGTCGGCTCGCAGGTGTTCGGCTACGAACCGATCGGCTACCCGTTCCTGCCTCGGCACGTCACCATCGCGGCGTGGTTCACCATCGGTATTCCCGCGTTCATCCTGTCGCTGGCACCGAACAACGAGCGCGCCCGTACCGGTTTCGTCTCCCGGGTGATGCGCCAGGCCATCCCCTCCGGCGTCGTGATCGGCGCGGCGACGTTCGTGGCGTACCTGATCGCCTACGCCGGGCCACAGGCCAGCGAGCAGCAGAAGGTGCAGGCGGGCACCACCGCGCTGATCACCCTCATCATGATCGCGGTGTGGGTGCTGGCGATCGTGGCGCGGCCCTATGTGTGGTGGAAGGTCGTGCTGATCGCGGTGTCGGTGCTCGCCTACGTTGTGCTGTTCACGGTGCCGTTCACCCGGGAGTTCTTCGCGCTCGATCCCTCGAACCTCGCGCTGACCGGGGCGGCGTTCGCCTGTGGTGCGGTGGGCATCGTGCTGGTGGAGATCGCGTGGTGGTTCGGCGCGGCCGAGGACGGGCGGCGCAGGCTGATCCCCGCCTCGCCCGGCGGCAGCGCCTGACCGGGCCGGCGCGGCGGCAAAGTGGTCGTTCGACCCGCCGCGCCGCGAGAAGCCTTGTGCGCGGCGGGCATTCGGTCGTGGAGTACCTTCTGGAGATCATGGAGGTCCTGCTGCACCAGATCGACGCGTTCGCCGACGCACCGTTCTCCGGCAACCCGGCCGCGGTCATGCCGCTGCTGTCCTGGTTGCCCGACGAGCTGCTGCAAAACCTGGCCGAGGAGAACAACCTCGCCGAAACCGCCTTCTACACCTCGCAATTACCGCCCGAGGCGGTCGCGCCGCCGCCGGATCGGCCGGTGTTCCACCTGCGCTGGTTCACCCCGCGCGCCGAGGTGGACATGTGCGGGCACGCGACACTCGCCGCGGCGGCGCAGATCCTCGCGGACATCCACCCCGGCGAGGATCGGGTCAGCTTCTTCACCCGCAGCGGCTGGCTGCACGTCGACCGCACCGACGACGACGAGTTCGTGCTCGACCTGCCCGCGGTGACCTCCGTCGAGATCGACCCCGACCCCGCCCTCGTCGCCGCGCTCGGCGTCCGTCCCGCGCGCGCCTACACCGGCACCGACGAGGTGCTCGTCGTCGAGTCGGAACGTGAAGTGCGGCAGGTGAATCCGCTGTTCGGTTCGTTTCCGCCGCTGGCGCGCGCGGTGATCGTCACCGCGCCGGGCGAGCAGGCCGATTTCGTCTCGCGGGTGTTCGCGCCCGCGGTCGGCATCCCGGAGGACCCGGTCACCGGATCGGCGCACGCGCAACTGGTCCCGCTGTGGGCGGCGCGCCTGGGCGGCACGAATTTCGTGGCGCGCCAGCTCTCCCGGCGCGGCGGCACACTGCGCTGCGAACTCGTCGGGGACCGGGTGCTGCTGCTGGGGCGCTGCCGCCGGTACCTGGACGGTGTGGTGACACTGCCGGAATGAGCCTGCGGCGCTACCGGTCCGGTACCGGCCCGTCGTCGGGGCCGGGGGCGACGACGTCGACGTGCTCGGGCAGCAACGGGACCACCCCGAAGCGTCCCGCGATCGCGTCGGCGGGCAGCGCTTCCACGGCACGAACGGCGGGATTCTCGGCGAGGGTGCGCAGCCGGTCCAGCGGCCCGCGCACGACCACCCCGACGGCGCAGGCGCAGCCGTCGGTCAACCGCTGCGCGGCGACGCCGAGGACGCGACGATAGCGCTCGTCGGCGGTGTTCCGGTCGATGGTGTCGGGGTCGAGGGCGTTGGGGTCGAGGGCGTTGGGGTCGAGGGCGTCGCGCAGCTGGGAGGCGGCGGCCTCGGCCGAGGCGAGCACCGCCGCCGCACCCGCCGGGACCGGCACCACGGTCAGTGGCGTGCGCACGCGCGGCATCGGCACCTGGTAGAGCACCTGCGCGATGCGCAGGCCGGCGCCGAGCCCGGTGAGCTGTCCCGGCGGCAGCGGCGCGGTGAACGAGACCAGTGCCCACCGCTCGGCGGTGTCCGCGCCGTCGAGTGACTGCCGGGCCCGGGCACGGTAGTCCGCGACCGCCTCGCCGTGCTCCGGCCCGAGGCGATCGGTCCCGACGCCGGCCTCACGCGGCGGCACCAGCACGCCGAGCACCGCGAAGAAGCCCACCAGCAGCGCGGCCGACACGACCACGCCGAACCCGCGCAGCATTGGCGCTACCGCCCACTCGCATGCCCGGCGGGGTGCTCACGCATCGCGCAGCACGTCCAAGGCATGACGCAGATCGTCCGGGTACTCGCTGGTGATCTCGAGCCAGCGCCCGTCGGCCGGGTGGTGGAAGCCGAGTGTGCGCGCGTGCAGCCACTGCCGTTGCAGGCCGAGCCGCTCGGCCAGGCGCGGGTCGGCGCCGTAGGTGAGATCACCGCAGCAGGGGTGGCGGATGGCCGAGAAGTGCACCCGGATCTGGTGCGTGCGGCCGGTCTCCAGGTGGATGTCGAGCAGGCTGGCGGCCTGGAAGGCCTCGATCGTGTCGTAATGCGTGACGCTCGGGCGGCCGTCGGCGGTCACCGCGAACTTCCAGTCGTTGCCGCGGGCGCGGCCGATCGGCGCGTCGATGGTGCCGCTGCTGGGGTCGGGATGGCCCTGCACCAGCGCGTGGTACCGCTTGGACACGGTGCGCTGCTTGAACGCGCGCTTGAGCACGGTGTAGGCGTGCTCGGACTGGGCGACCACCATCACCCCGGAGGTGCCGACGTCGAGCCGGTGCACGATGCCCTGGCGTTCGTGCGCACCGGAGGTGGAGATGCGGTACCCCGCCGCCGCCAGCCCGCCCACCACGGTCGGCCCGGACCAGCCGACGCCGGTGTGCGCGGCCACCCCGACCGGCTTGTCGACGGCGACGATGTCGTCGTCGGCGTAGAGGATCTTCATCCCCTCCACCGGCGCGGCCTCCACGGTCAGCTCGCGTTTGGGCTCGGGGAACTCGACCTCGAGCCAGGCACCCGCGGTGAGCCGGTCGGACTTGCCCGCGGGCACACCGTCCAACTGCACCGAGCCCTCGGCGGTCAGCGCCGCGACCGCGGTGCGGGAGAGCCCGAGCAGCCGGGACAACCCGGCGTCCACCCGCATCCCGTCGAGTCCGTCGGGGACCGGCATGGCTCTGGTCTCTCTCACGCGGCGTTCTCCTCTCCCTTGCTCTCGGATCCCTTGCTCTCGGAATCGGTGGGCGGCGGGCTCGGCCGGTCGGGCTCGGGGGCGGTGCCGTCCTCGCCCGCGGTGGCGGTGTCGGTGCCGTCCTCGTTCGCGGCGTCATCGTTCTCGTCGTCACGGCCGACCCGCGTCCCGTCCGGCTCGAATCCGAACACCGTGGCCACCACCAGCAGCGTGGCGCCGCACACGATCGCGGAGTCGGCGACGTTGAAGACCGGGAAATCGCCGACGGCGACGAAATCGACCACGTGCCCCTGCAGCGGGCCGGGGGAGCGGAACAGCCGGTCGGTCAGGTTGCCCAGCGCGCCGCCGAGCACCATGCCGAGGCCGATCGCCCACCACAGCGAGCGCAGCGTGCGGCCGATGCGGATCACCCCGATCACCACCGCGGTGGCGATCAGCGTCAGCAACCAGGTCATCCCGGTGGCCATCGAGAAGGCCGCGCCCGGATTGCGCACCAGCGCCAACCGGGCGAAATCACCGATGACGGGCACCGGCTCGCCCGGGTCGATCAATGCGACGGCGAGGCACTTGGTGAGCAGATCCAGCGCGTACAGACAGAACGCGATGATCAGCAGGGTGCGCAGGCGCAGCGGCGGCCGCTGGTCGTCATTCACGCCGATCATCATCTCTCGAGCGGACCGCGGCCCGTGCCGCGCCTCCGTTCCCGGCGTGTGCGGCACGCCGCGGCGGTGGCGGCGGACGTCCCAGCTGACACTCAGGAAGCGGTCGTACCCTGTTGCTCGTGACGGTGTTGTCTTCTCCCCACCTGCCCCGGATCGCGCGGCCGGGCGCGCTGCTCGTCGCGCTCGCGGTCGGCCTGTCCGCGTTCGGCGTCGGCTGTGCCGCCGACGACGTCGAGGCGCCCGTGAGCACCGACGGCACCGAGCCGCTCGGCATCGGCAAGGAGGTGACGGTGCCCATCTCGGTGGCCGCTGCCACGCTGGTCTCCCCGGGCGCGGAGCCGCGGGCCGTGCTGCGGCCCACCTTCGCTCCCGGCACCGAGCAGCAGGTGACGCTGCGCACCGATCACCGCATCCAGCAGCAGATCAACGACCAGCCCTCGCGCGACTTCTCCGCGCCCGCGCTGACCATCCCGATGACCGCGCACACCAGCGCCGACGGCGTCGACCTGACCCTCGGCGAGGTCACCACCCCCGACCCGCTGCTGAGCAAGGCGCTCACCGCCGCCGACGGCTCGCACGCGGGCTTCGACTTCAGCGACGACGGTGCGATCACCGCGCTGCGTCTCGCGCCCGGCCCGGACACCCCGAACGCGGCCCGCGCCGCCCTGGAGAACGCCTTCTACCAGGCGGTGTACCGCTCGATCATGTTCCCCGACGAGCCGGTCGGCGAGGGCGCGGTCTGGCGGGTGCACCAGGAGGTGACCGGCGGGGTGACCCTGGACCAGGTGACCACCGCGACGCTCACCCGCCGCGAGGGCGACCGGCTCACCATCGAGCTGGCCGTCACCCAGACGCCGAAATCCACGTCCTGGACGCTGCCCAACGACGCGGGCACGCTCGACATCGAGGACTACGTGATGGAGGGCAACGGCACCATCACCGTGGATCTGGGGCTGCCGCTGCCGGTGGCCGGGTCGATCACCGTCGGCGGGCACCAGTCCTACCGTGACCCGCGCAGCGTGAGCTTGCTGCGCCAGAGCATCACCACGCAGGTCTCGTGGGCCGAGTGAGGATCGGCGTCGCCGCGCTGGCCGTGGCGGGCGCGCTGCTGGTGACCGCGTGCGGCTCCGACACCGAGGACGCCGCCGCGCCGCCGCCTGCCGCCCCGCTCGGTACGGTCGTCCCCGCCGCGCCGGCGACCGGTGAGCCGTTCACCAGTCCCGACGCGCTGGCGCTCCGGCTGCTCGCCGACACCGAGTTGCCCGCGGGGATGACCGCCGCCTACGACCCGAGCACCGACGCCCCCGGACAGCAGGCGGGCGTGCCCGCACCGACCACCCCGCCCGGCTGCGGCAAGGTGCTCATGGAACTCGGCCACCAGCGGCCCGAGGCGCTGGCCTGGACCGCCGTGGCCTACAACGGCCCGGATTTCGCCAGCATCGACATCGACGCGGCCAGCTACCGGCCCGAGGCCGTCGGTCCGGCGTTCACCGCCGTGCAGGAGACGCTGCGCGGCTGCACCGAGTACTTCGGCGAGGACGCCGACGACGCCCGCATCGATTACCGCCTCGGTGCGCTGGCACAGCCGCCCGCGGGCGACGCCGCCACCGCGTTCGAACTGCGGATGACCAGCGAGGGATTGACGCTGGTCGCGCACGTGGCGCTGGTGCAGGTCGGCACCACCCTGGCGCAGATCTCGGTGACGGCGCCGGAATCCTCGGACCCGGCGCTGCTGGCCGAACTGACCGCCGCGCAGGTGCGCAAGCTGCGCGGCGTCACCGAACCGTAGCCTGCCCGGCGGGCCGATCCGGGGTCGCGGCCGGCGCGGCGGGCATAGGCTCGCCGTGTCCGACGAAACGCCTCGACCGGAGGTCTGTCATGTCCGATGTCAAACCCGTACCCGACGGATACCCGGCGGTGTCGCCGGGACTGGCGATCGACGGCGCGGCGGCCGCGATCGACTTCTACAAACAGGTGCTCGGCGCGACGGAGCGCATGCGCATGCCGCGCCCCGACGGCAAGATCGCCCACTGCGAACTGCTGGTCGGGGAATCGGTGGTCATGCTCGGTGACCCGGCCCCGGACATGGGGTTCTTCGACCCGAAAGCGGTCGGCGGGACACCGGTGAACCTGCACGTCTACGTCCGCGACGTCGACGAGGCGTTCCGCCAGGCGATGGAGGCGGGCGCCAAGGAGATCGCCCCGGTCGGCAATCAGTTCTACGGCGACCGCACCGGCTCCTTCGAGGACCCGTGGGGACACCGCTGGACGGTCGCCACCCATGTCGAGGACGTCCCACCCGACGAGATGGACCGGCGCATGGCCGAACTGTTCGGCGAATCTTGAATCCGCACAGCCGAATCGCCGCGGGCGGCGGACCCGATCCCCCTCATGAGACCGGGTACGCCGCCCGCGGCGGTTTCCTCGACCGACGTGTCTCAGCGCTTGGCGATCGCTTCGAAGACGGTGGGGTCGACGAGGGTGCTGGTGTCGCCGAGGGGGCGGCCTTCGGCGATGTCGCGGAGGAGTCGGCGCATGATTTTGCCGCTGCGGGTTTTGGGGAGTTCGGGGACGATGTGGATGTCGCGGGGGCGGGCGATGGGGCTGATTTCTTGGGCGACTTGGGTTTTGAGGTCGGTGATGAGTTGGTCGGGGGTGGTGTGGGGGTTGGTGGTGGTGTTGGTGATGACGAAGGCGACGATGCCTTGGCCGGTGGTGGGGTCGGTGGCGCCGACGACGGCGGCTTCGGCGACGGCGGGGTGGGCGACGAGGGCGGATTCGACTTCGGCGGTGGAGATGCGGTGGCCGGAGACGTTCATGACGTCGTCGACGCGGCCGAGGACCCAGAGGGCGCCGTCGGTGTCGATTTTGGCGCCGTCGCCGGCGAAGTACCAGCCGTGGGTGTGGTAGCGGTTCCAGTAGGTGTCGCGGTAGCGGTCGGGGTCGCCCCAGATGCCGCGGAGCATGGCGGGCCAGGGTTGGTCGAGGACGAGGTAGCCGTTGGCTTCGGTTTCGCCTGGGGTGACGGGGTTGGCGTCGTCGTCGACGACTTGGGCGCTGATGCCGGGTAGGGGGGTCATGGCGGCGCCGGGTTTGGTGTGGGTGATGCCGGGGAGGGGGGAGATCATGATGGCGCCGGTTTCGGTTTGCCACCAGGTGTCGACGATGGGGGTGGTGTCGCGGCCGATGACGTGGCGGTACCAGCGCCAGGCTTCGGGGTTGATGGGTTCGCCGACCGAGCCGAGTAGGCGCAGGCTGGTCAGGTTGTGGGCGTCGGGGATGTGGCGGCCCCATTTCATGAAGGTGCGGATGAGGGTGGGGGCGGTGTAGTAGATGGTGACGCCGTATTTTTCGATGATGTGGAAGTGGCGGTGTTCGTCGGGGGTGTTGGGGGTGCCTTCGTAGAGGATTTGGGTGGCGCGGTTGGCCAGGGGGCCGTAGACGATGTAGGAGTGGCCGGTGACCCAGCCGATGTCGGCGGTGCACCAGTAGATGTCGTGGCCGGGTTTGTGGTCGAAGACGTAGTGGTGGGTGTAGGCGGCTTGGGTGAGGTAGCCGCCGCTGGTGTGCAGGATGCCTTTGGGTTTTCCGGTGGTGCCGGAGGTGTAGAGGATGAACAGGGGGTGTTCGGCGGGTAGGGGTTGGGCGGTGTGTTGGGTGGGGGCGTGGGCGATGGTGTCGTGCCACCACAGGTCGCGGCCGGGGGTGAGGGGGATGTCGAGGTTGCAGCGGTTGACGATCAGGACGTGTTCGACGGTGTGGCCGGGTTCGGTGAGGGCTTCGTCGACGGCGGTTTTGAGGGGGTGGGGTGCCGCGGCGGTATTGGCCGTCGCTGGTGATGATCAGGCGGGCGGCGGCGTCGTCGACGCGTTGGCGCAGGGCGGCGGGGGAGAAGCCGGCGAAGACGACCGAGTGGGGCAGGCCCAGGCGGGCGCAGGCGAGCATGGCGATGATGGCTTCGGGGATCATCGGCAGGTAGATCGCGACGCGGTCGCCGGTGTTCAGGCCCAGTTCGGTGAGGTAGTTGGCGGTTTTGGAGACCTCGGTGAGCAGTTGGGCGTAGGTCAGGGTGCGGGTGTCGCCGGGTTCGCCTTCCCACAGGATGGCCGGTTGGTCGCCGTGGCCGTCGAGGACGTGGCGGTCCAGGCAGTTGTAGGCGACGTTGAGTCGGCCGTCGGCGAACCAGCGCGCCACCGGCGCCTGGGACCAGTCCAGCACCTCGGTGAAGGGGGTGTGCCAGTACAAGCGGCGGGCCTGCTCGGCCCAGAACCCCAACCGATCAGCCTGCGCCCGCTCATACAACGACCCATCAGCATTGGCCCCGGCAACAAACTCCGGCGACGGCGGGTAACTGTCGAGGGTGGGGATGTCGTGGTCGGTGGTGCTGGTCAACGTCGATCTCCTATCGGGTAGTCACGGTGTCGTCCCGGGCCCGGCGGGGTGCCGGGCCCGGGACAGCTCGGGTGGATGGACCGTCAGTGCACGACGGCCTTCTCCGCGCCCACACCGGTGAGCGAGCGAACTTCCATCTCCGCGGCCTTGGCCGGGTCCTCGGGCCTGCCGCCACCGACCAGGGTGCCGACGATGCCGAGGCCGAAAGCCAAGGGGATGGAGACGATTCCGGGGTTGGACAGCGGGAACCAGTCGAAGTCCATGCCCGGGAGCATGGCCGACTTGCTGCCGGACACGGCCGGGGAGAACACGATCAGCACGATGGTCGAGATCAGACCGCCGTACATGCTCCACAGCGCGCCGGTGGTGTTGAACCGCCGCCAGAACAGGGAGTACACGATGGTCGGCAGGTTCGCGGCCGCCGCGACGGCGAACGCGAGCGCCACCAGGAAGGCGATGTTCTGGCCGTTGGCCAGGATGCCAAGGCCGATGGCGAGCAGACCGATCACCACGGCGGTGATCCGCGAGACCCGCACCTGCGCGTTCTCCTCGACCTTGCCGCGCTTGATCACGCTGGCGTAGATGTCGTGCGCGAACGAGGCCGACGCGGTGATCGTGAGGCCGGCGACCACGGCGAGGATGGTCGCGAACGCGACCGCCGAGATGATGCCGAGCAGCAGCACACCGCCGAGTTCGAAGGCCAGCAGCGGAGCCGCCGAGTTCTGTCCGCCCGCCGCGGCCAGAATGCGGTCCGGGCCGACGATGGCGGCCGCGCCGTAGCCGAGCACCAGGGTGAACAGGTAGAACGCGCCGATCAGGGCGATCGCCCAGACCACCGAGCGGCGGGCCTCCTTGGCGGTGGGCACGGTGTAGAAGCGCATCAGCACGTGCGGCAGGCCCGCGGTGCCGAGCACCAGCGCCAGGCCGAGGGACAGGAAGTTCAGCTTGGAGGTCTCGTTCGCGCCGTACTGCGCGCCGGGGGCGAGCACGTCCCGGGAGGCGACGGCGTCGTTGGCCGAGCCGGAGACCATCTGCTGGGCCGAGCCGAGGATCTCGGAGAGGTTGAAACCGAACTTGGCCAGCACCAGCACCGTCATGAACGCCGCACCGGCGATCAGCAGCACGGCCTTGATGATCTGCACCCACGTGGTGCCCTTCATGCCGCCGACCAGCACGTAGACGATCATCAGCACGCCGACCACCGCGATCACCAGCGACTGCCCCGCGCGGCTGTCGATGTCGAGCAGCAGCGCCACCAGGCCGCCCGCGCCCGCCATCTGCGCCAGCAGGTAGAACAGCGAGACGGTCAGCGTGGACAGCGCCGCGGCGGTGCGCACCGGCCGCTCGCGCAGCCGGAAGCTGAGCACGTCGGCCATGGTGAATTTGCCGGTGTTGCGCAGCATTTCGGCCACCAGCAGCAGCGCCACCAGCCAGGCGACGAGGAAGCCGATGGAGTAGAGGAAACCGTCGTAGCCGTAGACCGCGATGGCGCCGGCGATGCCGAGGAAGCTGGCCGCCGACAGGTAGTCGCCGGCGATGGCGATGCCGTTCTGCGGACCGGAGAAGCCGCGGCCGCCGGTGAAATAGTCACTGGCGGTGGCGTTGTTGCGGCTGGCGCGGATCACCACCACCATCGTCACCACCACGAACAGGGCGAAGATGGCGATGTTGGCGGCGGGGTTGCCGACGGTACCCGCGGCGAGCAGGGACGTGGTCACGCGCGCACCCCTTCCAGCTGCTCACGGATGGCGGCCGCGCGCGGGTCCAGCTCGCGGTTGGCGAAGCGCACGTAGGCGGCGGTGATGGCGAACGTGGTCAGGAACTGCCCGAGACCGAGCAGCAGGCCGACATTGATGTTCCCGAACACCTTGGTGGCCATGAAGTCGTGCGCGTAGGCGCCGAGCAACACGTAGCCGACGTACCAGAGCAGGAACACCGCGGTCATCGGGAAGACGAAGCGGCGCAGTCGGTTACGCAACTCCTGGAATTGCGGGCTCGCCTGTACCTGGGCGAACTCCTCGGCGCTCGGCGTGCGCTGTGGCGCGGTGCCGTCGAGGTCGGTACTGGTCATCGGAGTTCCTGACGTGTGATGTGGATTACTGTGCTGAAGGTAACGGCGAAAACGGCCGCGGCCGAGACTGTGTCTGCGGTCACTCCGTGAAGGTGCGGATCTGTGCGGTGAACGGTCGGCTGCGCGCGACGAGCGGTCAGGCGGTCCGCAGGCCCGGCTCGCGGTCGGAGCCCATGCCGAGCCGCTCCGGGGCGTGCATACGGACGAACACCGCGCGCACCTGGGTGGCGGGCAACCCGCGGGTGAGCTTGCTGACCGCGATCATGGTCAGGAAGGCCAGCGGCACGCTCACCGCCGCGGGGTAGCCGAGGACGGCGCCGAGCCAGCCGTCGGCCACCCGCTCGGAGACCCCGCCCAGCACCGACACCGCGGTGGCCGTTCCGGCCAGCAGTCCGCCCGCGGTCAACCCCGCCGCGGCGCCCTTGGCGGTGAGTCCGCGCCACCAGATGCCGAGCACCAGCAGCGGGCACAGCGTCGAGGCCGCGACCGCGAACGCCAACCCGACCGTGCGGGACAGGTCGAGGGAGACCACCGTCAGCGACAGCGCCAGCGGTACCGCCCCCGCCACCAGTGCGGCCAGCCGGAAATCGCGCACCCGCCCCCGCAGCATGTCGGTGCTGAGCACGCCCGCGATGCTGACCAGCAGTCCCGAGGAGGTGGACAGGAAGGCCGCGATGGCCCCCGCGGCGACCAGGGCCGCGATCAACTGCCCACCCAGCCCGCCGAGCACCGAGCCGGGCAGCAGCAGCACCGCCGCGTCCGAGGCGCCGGTGATAAGCAGCTGCGGTACCCACAGGCGCGCGAAGACCCCGAGCAGGATCGGGAACAGATAGAACACCCCGACCAGCCCGATCACGGCGAACGCGGTCGCGCGGGCGGCGCGGCCGTCCGGGTTGGTGTAGAAGCGCACCAGCACGTGCGGCAGGCCCATCGTGCCCAGGAAGGTCGCGATGATCAGCGAGTACACCTGGTAGGTGGGATGCGGCTCGCCGAACCCGCCGCCCGGGCGCAGCCAGCCCGCGTCGTCGGCGGGAGCGCCCGCGACCACCGGGACGGCCGCTCCGGCGGGCAGCGTCAGGTCGGTGCCCGCGGCCAGTTCGTGCCTGCCCGGGGCGAGCACCACCGCACCGTCCACCGGCCGGTCGTCGAGCCTGCCCGCGATCGTCACCTCCTGCGGCGCGGACACCTGCACCAGCACGTCGGTGGTGATCTCGACCGTCGTCTGCTCGGCCACCACCGGCGGCGCCGCGGTGCCCAGATCCCGGTGGGCGCCGAGGAAATGACCGAACAGCACCAGCGCGGGCAGCGCCACCGCGGTGAGCTTGAGCCAGTACTGGAACGCCTGCACCAGCGTGATCGAGCGCATCCCGCCACCGACCACGTTGGCGATCACGATCGCCCCCACCGCCAGCGCGCCCACCCAGCTCGGTACCCCGAGCAGGATGCGCAGGGTCAGGCCCGCGCCCTGGAACTGCGGGATCAGGTACACCGCGCAGACCAGCACCACGACCACCGCGGCCAGCCGCCGCAACGGCACCGAGCCGAGCCGGAATTCGGCGAAGTCGGGCACCGTGTAGGCGCCCGAACGGCGCAGCGGCGCCGCCACGAACATCAGCAGCCCGAGATAGCCCGCGGTGAAACCCACCGGATACCACAGCGCGTCGGCGCCGTACTTGGCGATCAGCCCCGCCACACCCAGAAACGAGGCCGCCGAAAGGTATTCACCGGAGATGGCGGCGGCGTTCCAGCGCGGGCCGACGCTGCGCGAGGCGACCAGGAAATCGGAGGTGGTGCGGGCCAGTCGCACACCGTAGGCGCCGATCGCCACCGTCGCGAGGGCCGCGAGCAGCAGCGCCGCCAGGGTGAGCGCGGGCGCCTGCACGTCAATCCCTCGTCACGTCGAGGAAATCGGCCTCGTTGCGTTCGGCCAGCGCGACATAGAGCCGTCCGATGAGGAACAGCGCCGGATACACCGCCACCCCCAGCAGCAGCCACGGCAACCGGATGCCGAACACGTGCGCGGTACCCAGCTCGGCGACCGTGAACAGCAGCGGCAGCGACCCAAGCACCAGCACGGTCACCAGCGCCATGCGCACGGCCAGGCCCAGTTGCGCGCGGATCAGCCCGCCGATCAGCGCCTCGCCGATCTCGGTCTGCTCGACCACCTCGCCGCGGGTGAGCACGCGGCGGGCGCCGCGCCGCTGCGCCAGTACCACCCGCTCCCGCTGCGGCCGCTGCGGCGCGGTCATCGCTGCGTCCAGGTCTGGCGCGGCCCGTGCACGAGCCGCTGCTTGAGTTCGCGCACCTGCCGCCTGCTCACCGGCAGCTCCACCGCCGCCGCGTCCCCCTCGCCGCGCAGGCACACCACCGTGCCGTTGCCGACCGTGCGCAGGCCGGTCACCAGCCGCAGCGCCACCAGATACGAGCGGTGCACGCGCAGGAATCCGGCGTTCTCCCAGCGGGATTCGAGGGCGGAGAGCGGGATGCGCACCAGGTGGGAACCGGCCGCGGTGTGCAACCGGGCGTAGTCGCCGTCGGCCTCCACCCAGCTGACCGTGCTGCGGTGCACCAGCGTGGTGACACCGCCCAGTTCCACCGGGATCACCTCGTTGGGATCCTGGCGGGGCGCGGCCGCCTGCGCGGGGGTGGCACGCGCCTGGCTGATCCGGCGCACGGCCTCGGCCAGCCGCGCCTCCCGCAACGGCTTGAGCAGATAGTCCACCGCGCCCAGGTCGAAGGCGCTCACCGCGCGGTCGTCGTGCGCGGTCACGAACACCACCGCGGGCGGGTTGGCGAACTCCGAGAGGATGCCCGCCAGCTCCATGCCGTCCAGCCCCGGCATGTTGATGTCGAGGAAGACCGCGTCGACGGCGTGGGTGCGCAGCAGCCGCAGCGCGCTGGTGGCGTCGGCGGCGGCATGGATCTCGCCGATCTCGGGCCGGGTGCGCAGCAGGTACACCAGCTCGTCCAGAGCGGGCTTCTCGTCGTCCACGGCGAGCACGCGCAGGGCGGCCGCCGCACCGGTGTGCTGCGTCACAGTTCGTCCATCGTAGGGGCCGCCCGTGGCGGCGGGCGCCGCACCCGTCACGCCCGCACTCCCGCCCGGAACTTCGGCACCCGCAGGCTGACCTTGGTGCCCGCGCCCGGCGCCGTCTCCACGACCAGGCCGTAGTCGTTGCCGAACGCCGCCCGCAGCCGGTCGTCGACGTTGGCCAGCCCGACATGCGCCGACTCGCCCGCACCGGCCGGACCGTCGGCGACCGCGTCCAGCGCGCCCGAGCGCAGCAGCTCCGGGTCCATGCCCGCGCCGTCGTCCTCCACGCTGATCAGGCAGTCGGTGCCCGCGTCGCTCGCCTCGATGGTGATCACACCGCCGCCGGGACGCCCGGCGATGCCGTGCCGCACCGCGTTCTCCACCAGCGGTTGCAGCGCCAGGAACGGCAGCACCACGCCGAGCACCTCGGGTGCGATGCGCAGCCGCACCTGCAGGGCGTCGCCGAAACGGGCCCGTTCCAGCGCCAGATAGCGCTCGATGTTGCGCAATTCGTCCGAGAGCACGGTGTATTCGCCGGCGGCGCGGAAGGAGTAGCGGGTGAAATCGGCGAACTCCAGGATCAGTTCCCTGGCCCGGCCGGGATCGGTGCGCACGAAGGAGGCGATGGTGTTGAGCGCGTTGTAGATGAAGTGGGGGCTGATCTGCGCGCGCAGGGCCCGCACCTCGGCCCGGTCCAGCCGGGCGCGGGAGGCGTCGAGCTCGGCCAGCTCCAGCTGCCCGCAGGCATAGCGCGCCACCTCCGCCAGCGCGCCCAGCATGCCTGGTCCCGGCCTGCCGCCGGTCACCACGCCCAGCGCGCCGACCACGCCGTTGTTCTCGATGATCAACGGTTGCGCGACGAGCGTGCGCGCGCCGTGCTCCGCCGGGCTGGGATTGCTCACCAGCACCGGCCGCTGCTCGGCGATCGCCCGCCGGGCCACCTCGGTGAACTCACCGGCGAGGTCGCCGTGCGTGCCGTCCCAGGCCAGCACCGCACCCTCGGCGTCGGCGACGCCGAGGGCCGACGCGCCGGTGAGCGCGCGCAGGTGCGGTGCGGCCTCCTGCGCGGAGTCCTCGGTGAGGCCGCGGCGCAGCGGCACCGCCGCCAGCGAGGCGGTGTGCAGCGCCGAATGCACCGCCCGCTCGGCGGGGGTGGTGACCACCCGGCGGGTGCGCAGCCACACCAGCAGCGCCGCGGCCAGTGCCGCGAGCACGGCCACGGCCACCGCGCCGGCCGTCATCGCGTGCTCCCGCGTCGCCCGATCATGGTCCGATTATCACCACCGCCCGGCGACCGGGCCCGGCGGCGAGCGGCCCGCGGGCTCAGCCCTGGTACTGCGGGACGTCGAACTGGATCTCGCCCGAGGCGCCGACCGAGGGCGCGTTCACGCTCACCCACCCGGTGAACGACCCCACGCCCGGCCCGAAGATCGCTCCCGGCCCGCTGTTGCTCCAGTGGCCGGGCCCGTGCGCGGTGACCGCGAACTCGCCGGTCTGCCCGGTCTGCACATTGCGCCAGTGCAGGGTGACGGTCAGCTCGCACGAACCGACCCCGAGCATGGTGGTGTTCACCGTGAAGGCGGCCTGGTTGGGGTAGGCGTTGCCGTTGACGGAACTGGCGACCATCGCCACGCAGGGCCCCTGGGTGAGCGAGTACAGCGGTGCGAACGCACCACCGGGCCCGGCGTGGGCGGCGGGTGCGGTGGCGACGAGCAGGGCGGTCAGCGCCGAACCGGCGACGGCGGCGGTGCGGACGGGACGGGCAGAGCTCATCGATGACCTCACTGGATGACCTCCTGGGGGGAGTCGGGACGATCATGACGGTCGTGCTGCGAGGTAACCGTACGCACCACCGGGCCGGGATCGGCGGTTTTCGGACGTCGACCGCCGGACTTTCGGGCAGCTCCGCCCGACGCGCCGTGATCTTTCTCGCGACGCGCCGAAGATCGCCAGGGCGGCGCGTGGCGGTGGGAAAAGCTGTCGTCGCGGCGGCATACACTCGGTGCGCCAACCCCCGTCGAGACACTTGGGAGGAAGGACCGTCTTGGCCGCCTCGTCCGGATCGTTCGTTCACCTGCACAACCACACCGAGTACTCGATGCTCGACGGCGCGGCGAAGATCTCTCCGCTGTTCACGGAGGCCAAGCGACTGGGCATGACCGCGGTCGGCATGACCGACCACGGCAACATGTACGGCGCGAGCGAGTTCTACAACTCGGCCAAGAAGCACGGGCTCAAGCCGATCATCGGCATCGAGGCCTACATCGCGCCCGGCTCCCGGTTCGACACCAAGCGCGTGCAGTGGGGCGACCCCAGCCAGAAGGGCGACGACGTCTCCGGCTCCGGCGCCTACACCCACATGACGATGGTCGCCGAGAACGCGACCGGCCTGCGCAACCTGTTCAAGCTGTCCAGCCTGGCCTCCATCGAGGGCCAGCTCGGCAAGTGGGCGCGCATGGACGCCGAGATCATCGCCCAGCACGCCGAGGGCATCATCGCCACCACCGGCTGCCCCTCGGGCGAGGTGCAGACCCGGCTGCGCCTCGGTCACGAGCGCGAGGCGCTGGAGGCGGCGGCCAAGTGGCAGGAGATCTTCGGTCCCGACAACTTCTTCCTCGAGGTGATGGACCACGGGCTGTCCATCGAGCGCCGGGTGCGCGAGGGCCTGCTCGACATCGGGCGCAAGCTCGGCATCCCGCCGCTGGCCACCAACGACTGCCATTACGTCTACGAGTCCGACGCCGCCAACCACGAGGCGCTGCTGTGTGTGCAGACCGGCAAGACGCTGTCGGACCCGACCCGCTTCAAGTTCGACGGCTCCGGCTACTACCTCAAGTCCGGCGACGAGATGCGCGCCATCTGGGACGCGGAAGTGCCCGGCGCGTGCGACAACACGCTGCTGATCGGTGAGCGCGTCCAGTCCTACGACGCGGTGTGGGAGCACCGCGACCGGATGCCGATCTTCCCGGTGCCCGAGGGCGAGACCCAGGCCAGCTGGCTGCACAAGGAGGTCATGCGCGGGCTGGAGCGGCGCTTCCCGAACGGGGTGCCCGAGGAGTACCTGCGCCGCGCCGAGTACGAGCTCGGCGTCATCTGCGAGATGGGCTTCCCCGCCTACTTCCTCGTCGTCGGCGACCTGATCAACCATGCCCGCGAGGTCGGCATCCGGGTCGGTCCCGGCCGCGGATCGGCGGCCGGTTCGCTGGTCGCCTACGCGATGGGCATCACCAACATCGACCCGATCCCGCACGGGCTGCTGTTCGAGCGCTTCCTCAACCCCGAGCGCGTCTCGATGCCCGACATCGATATCGACTTCGACGATCGCCGCCGCGGTGAGATGGTCCGCTACGCCACCGAGAAGTGGGGCAGCGACCGGGTCGCCCAGGTGATCACCTTCGGCACCATCAAGACCAAGGCCGCCATCAAGGACTCGGCCCGTGTGCAGTTCGGCCAGCCGGGCTTCGCCATCGCCGACCAGATCTCCAAGGCGCTGCCGCCGCCGATCATGGCCAAGGACATCCCGCTCTCGGGCATCATGGACCCCGAGCACGAGCGGTACAAGGAGGCCGCCGAGGTCCGCGAGCTCATCGCGAACAACCCCGACGTCGCCAAGATCTACGAGACCGCGCGCGGTCTGGAGGGCCTGATCCGCAACGCGGGCGTGCACGCCTGCGCGGTGATCATGTCCTCCGAGCCGCTGATGGACGCGATCCCGCTGTGGAAGCGCGCCCAGGACGGCGCCATCATCACCGGCTGGGACTACCCGTCGTGTGAGGCCATCGGCCTGCTCAAGATGGACTTCCTCGGCCTGCGCAACCTCACCGTCATCGGCGACGCGCTCGACAACATCAAGGCCAACCGCGGCATCGACCTCGACATGGACAACCTGCCGCTGGACGATCCCGCCACCTACGAACTGCTCTCGCGCGGTGACACCCTCGGCGTGTTCCAGCTCGACGGCAGCGCCATGCGCGATCTGCTGCGGCGCATGCAGCCCACCGGCTTCGAGGACATCGTCGCCGTGCTCGCCCTCTACCGCCCCGGTCCGATGGGCATGAACGCCCACAACGACTACGCCGACCGCAAGAACGGGCGCCAAGAGGTCAAACCGATCCACCCCGAGCTCGAGGAGCCGCTGAAGGACATCCTGGCCGACACCTACGGGTTGATCGTGTACCAGGAGCAGATCATGCAGATCGCGCAGAAGGTGGCCGGGTACTCGCTCGGCCGAGCAGACATCCTGCGCCGCGCGATGGGCAAGAAGAAGGCCGAGGTGCTCGAGGCCGAGTTCGAGGGCTTCGAGGCGGGCATGCTGGAGAACGGATTCTCCAAGCCCGCGATCAAGGCGTTGTGGGACACCATCCTCCCGTTCGCCGGCTACGCGTTCAACAAGTCGCACGCGGCGGGCTACGGCCTGGTCTCGTTCTGGACCGCCTATCTCAAGGCCAACTATCCGGCCGAGTACATGGCGGGCCTGCTCACCTCCGTCGGCGACGACAAGGACAAGGCCGCGGTCTACCTCTCGGACTGCCGCAGGCTCGGCATCACCGTGCTGCCGCCGGACGTCAACGAATCCGAGCAGAACTTCGCCTCGGTGGGCAAGGACATCCGCTTCGGCCTCGGCGCGGTGCGCAACGTCGGCGCGAACGTGGTGGCCTCGATCATCCAGGCGCGCAAGGAGAAGTCGAAGTTCACCGACTTCTCCGACTACCTGAACAAGATCGACGCCATCGCCTGTACCAAGAAGGTCACCGAATCCCTCATCAAGGCTGGCGCTTTCGATTCGCTCGGGCATCCGCGCAAGGGCCTGATGCTGATCCACTCCGACGCCATCGACGCGGTGATGGCGACGAAGAAGGCCGAGGCCATCGGCCAGTTCGACCTGTTCGGCGGCATGGACGCCGACGAGTCGGTGACCAGCGTGTTCAACGTGAAGGTGCCCGACGAGGAATGGGAGACCAAGCACAAGCTCGCCCTGGAGCGGGAGATGCTGGGCCTCTACGTCTCCGGGCATCCGCTCAACGGCGTGGAGCACGTGCTCGCCGCCCAGGCCGACACCCAGATCCCCGCCATCCTCGAAGGCGACGTCAAGGACGGCGCGCAGGTGACCATCGGCGGCATCCTCGCCTCGGTGAACCGCCGGATCAACAAGAACGGCCTGGCCTGGGCCTCGGCGCAGCTGGAGGACCTCACCGGCGGCATCGAGGTGCTGTTCTTCCCGCAGGCGTACTCGGTCTACGGCGCCGACGTGGTGGAGGACGCGGTGGTGCTGGTGAAGGCCAGGGTCTCGGTGCGTGACGACCGGATCTCGTTGATCGCCAACGATCTCGCCGTCCCGGACCTGTCCGCGATCGGCGTGGCCAAACCGCTCGCGGTCACCATCACCAGCCGCATGTGCACGCCCGACAAGATCGGCGAGCTCAAGCGGGTGCTCACCCGCCACCCCGGCACCTCCGACGTGCACGTCCGCTATGTCGGCGCACGGGACAAGACCACGATGCTCAAACTCTCCGACAGCCTGCGGGTGTCGCCCTCGTCGGCGCTGTTCGGTGATCTCAAGGCGCTGCTCGGCCCCAGCTGCTTGACCAGCTGAGCCCGTCCCCGGGTGCGGCCTCGACGAGGGGCCGGTACGTGCGCCGCGCATGCCGAACGGTTCGGCATGCGCGGCGGTCGCGTCATCCGACCGGTTCCGGCAGCGGGTCGGCGGTCGGGGCGGCCGGGCGAACGGCTTTGCGCTCCAACACATCCGCCCACCCGACGGTCACGATCATGGCCACCCCCAGCGCGGCGCCGAGCCACGCCACCGCCGGGTACCCCAGTCCCGCCCCGAGCGCGAGCCCGCCGATCCACGGTCCGACGGTGATGCCGACGTTGAAGGCCGAGAAGTTCGTGGCCGCGGCCAGGGTCGGCGCCGACGCGGCCACGCCGAACACCCGGGTGTTCAGTGCCGGGTTGGTGGCGAAGCCGAACGCGCCGAGCAGGAACGCCAGCGCGACGACGACCGCGGCGTGGTCGAGCGCGAGCGCCAGCGCCGCCGCGGTGGCGGTCATGCCCGCACCGCCCACGTACAGGGTGGCGAAGGGGTGGGCATCGGCGGTGCGGCCGCCGAGGGTGATCCCGAGCAGCCCGCCCACGCCGTAGAGCGCGAGCACCGCGGGCACCCAGTTCGCCGGCAGGCCGGTGTGATCGGTCAGCGCCGCGCCGAGGTAGCCGAACACGGCGAACACCGATCCGGTGGACAGCGCGGTCGAGCCGTAGGCCAGCCACAGCCGCGGCTGCGCCATCGCCCGCAGCTCCCGGCGCAGCCGCGGTTCGGCGGCGGGCCGCGCCGACGGCACCACCGCGAGGACGCCGATCGCGGCCGCGGCCGAGAGGGCGGCCACCGCCCAGAACGCCGCCCGCCAGCCGAGCTGCTGGCCGATCACGGTGCCGGCGGGCAGCCCGACGATGGTGGCGACGGTGAGCCCGCCCGCCACGATGCTCATGGCCCGCCCGCGCGCGGCGGCGGGCACCAGGTCCACGACGGTGGCGGCCGAGAGCGCCCAGAAGCCCGCGTAGACGAACGCGGCCACCACGCGGGTGCCGAACAGCACCGCGTAGTCGGCGGTGAGCGCGCCGACGACGTGGGCGGCCACGAAGATCGCGAGGAAGGCGAGCAGGGTGTCGCGGCGCGGCAGCCGCAGTGTGGCGACCGCGAGCACCGGTGCGCCCACGAGCATGCCGAGCGCGAACGCCGAGATGAGCAGGCCCGCCCGCGGAATGCTGATGGCGAGATCGGCGGACACCTCGGTGAGCAGCCCGGCGAGCAGGAGTTCGGAGGTGCCCTGGGCGAAGATGGCCAGGCCGAGGACGTAGACGGCGGGTGGCATGTGACTCCTCGTTTTGGGTTGATCAGTACAAAACTCTGGCAGGGGTGTACCCCCGCCGTTTGGTCCGGTCGGTGCGAGGTCAGAGGCAGCGCAGCGCGGTGTCGGCGATGGCGGCGAGTGTCGCCCGATCGGCGCCGCCCCGGGCGGCGACGCGCAGTCCGCCGATGGTGGCGACGACGAAATGGGCCAGGGCGCGCGCATCGCGCCCGGCCTCGATCTCACCGTCGCGCTGCGCCCGCTCGATGGTGGCGACGAGGGCGTCGAGCCGCCTGGTCTCGTCCGCCCGCAGGGTGGCGGCGATCTCGGCATCCCGCGGGGCGAGTTCGACGAGCGAGTTCACCACCAGGCAGCCCGCGGGATCGTCCGCGGGCGGGTCGGCGGCGCGGCGCACCAGGGTGTGCAGCTTCTCCCTGGCCGGGCCCGGTTCCGCCAGCAGTGCGAACAGATCGGCGTTCTTGACCGCCATGTAGCGGCGCAGCGCCCGGTCGAACAGCTCGCGCTTGCTGACGAAGGTGTTGTAGATGCTGCTGCGGCCCAATCCCGTTGCCGCGCAGAGATCCTGGGTGGAGGTGGCTTCGTAGCCCGCGGTCCAGAACGCGCGCATCGCCGCGTCGACCGCGCGGTCCTCGTCGAACTGTCTCGGTCGCGCCATGGGCACGAGGATACCATGTTTTGAACTGTTCGATCCAATACGCGGTGATCGAATACCGGGTGATCGAATGCGGGGTGATCCAATGCGGCGTCGTAGGCGACTGTTAAGCGCGCGCCAAGCCCGCCCACGCATGCTTGCCGCGTTCGACACACCTTTCCCACTCATGGAGTTCGACGATGACCACGCTCCCGCGCCCCCTCCGCACCGCCTTCACCGCTGTCGCCGCCGCCGCGCTCATCGGCCTCGCCGGGGCCGGCGCCGCGCACGCGGGCGTCTACACCCAGCTGCACTTCCCGCCCGGCACCAGCAGCACCGGCGTGGGCGGCGCGATCGTGCGCGGCGAGGTGGACACCTACATCATCGAGGCCAGGGCCGGGCAGCTGTTCAGCGCCGCCGTCGGTTCCGTCGAGGACAACGCCACCTACAGCCTGATCGCCCCGGACGGCACCTTCCTGGTCCTGGACGCGCTCTACGACGAGGTCGTGCTGCCCGAGGACGGCAACTACGTGCTCGACATCGCGCCCACCCGTGGCAACACCGAGTACTGGCTGCAAGTCTCGATCGTCTGATCGGGACGGGTCCGGCGATGCCGCCGCTCGCGGTCAGGGAGCGGCGGCGACGCCGAGGGTGAGCGCGGTGAGGAATTTCGGTCCCTCGCCGTAACAGGTCTCCAACTCCTGGATCCGCAGGCCGCTGTCGCGCACCAGGGCGGCGATGTCGCGGTCCAGGTGGCAGCCCCCCGCGATGGTCTTCTGCACCGGATTCAGCCGGTGCTGCCAGACCCGCACCGCCGGATCGGGTGCCAGCCCGTGCTCCACGAAATGCAGCGTGCCGCCGGGCACCAGCACCCGCCGCAGCTCGGCCAGCGCACCGGCGACATCGGGGATCGTGCACATCGTCCAGGTGGACAGCGCCGAGTCGAAGCTGTTGTCCGGGAACGGCAGCGCGCTGCCGTCCAAACCCGCCCGTTCGATCGGCACGCGGGCCCGCGCCACCCGCGGCGCCGCCAACCGCCAGCCCAGATCCGCCGGTTCCACCGCCGTCACCGAGGCCACGGTGTCCGGGTAGAACGGCACGTTCAGACCCGATCCGAAGCCGATCTCCACCACCCGGCCCCGCAGCCCCGCGCACACCCGCGCCCGGTACGGCTCGTTGACCCGCATTCCGCAGGCGCAATTCACCATTCGCGGCACCACGTGGTCTCCGTACCAGCCCATGGGCCCACTCTGGCAGGTCGCCGCGACGCCCGCCAGCCCCCGACGCACGGGATCGTCGCCGCGGATGAAGCGGCCGCCCGCGCGTGGGATGCTGGCGCGGTGACTGTGTTCGAGGTGTGGGCGCCGCTGCCGAGAACGGTGCGGGTGGAGGTCGACGGGGTCGGGCACGCGATGACGCGGTCGCCGGACGGGTGGTGGCGGGCCGAGGTGGCGGCGGGGGAGGGCGCCCGCTACGGCTTTCTGCTCGACGACGATCCCACGGTGCTGCCCGACCCGCGCTCACCCCGGCAGCCCGACGGTGTGCACGGGCGCTCGGCGGTGCACGCACTGGATCCGGCCGCCTGGACCGACGCGGACTGGACGGGCCGTCCGCTGGCCGGTGCGGTGTTCTACGAGCTGCACATCGGCACCTTCACCCCGCAGGGCACCTTCGACGCGGCGATCGATCGGCTGGACCATCTGGTCGACCTCGGCGTCACCGTCGTGGAGATCATGCCCGTGAACGCCTTCGACGGCACCCACAACTGGGGCTACGACGGGGTGCTCTGGTACGCGGTGCACGAGGGCTACGGCGGGCCGGACGGCCTGCAGCGGTTCGTGAACGCCTGCCACGCCCGCGGCCTGGCGGTGTGCCTGGACGTGGTCTACAACCATCTCGGTCCGTCGGGCAACTACCTGCCCCGCTTCGGCCCGTACCTCGCCTCCGGCCGCAACACCTGGGGGCAGAGCCTCAACCTGGACGGCGCGGGCTCGGACCACGTGCGCCGCTACATCCTCGACAACGCGCTGCGCTGGCTGCGCGACTTCCACATCGACGCGCTGCGGCTGGACGCGGTGCACGCCCTGGTCGACCGCACCGCCACCCATCTGCTGGCCGAGCTGGCCGCCGAGACCGAGCGGCTCTCGGCGCACGTGCGCAGGCCACTGTCGCTGATCGCCGAGAGCGACCTGAACGACCCGCGCCTGATCACGCCGCGCGCCGCGGGCGGCTACGGCCTGACCGGCCAGTGGAACGACGACCTGCACCACGCCGTGCACACCGCGGTCTCCGGCGAACGCCAGGGCTACTACGCGGATTTCGGCACCCTTGCCTGTCTGGCCGAAACGCTGACCAGCGGCTTCTTCCACGCCGGAACCTATTCCAGCTTCCGCGGCCGCACCCATGGCCGGCCCCTCGACCGGGACCTGATCCCGGGCTTCCGCCTGCT
This sequence comes from Nocardia sp. FDAARGOS_372, assembly GCF_002554515.1. Classification (NCBI taxonomy): domain Bacteria; kingdom Bacillati; phylum Actinomycetota; class Actinomycetes; order Mycobacteriales; family Nocardiaceae; genus Nocardia; species Nocardia sp. FDAARGOS_372. The sequence goes on from NZ_PDDW01000001.1 coordinate 416,895, forward strand.
CGGCTACACCTGCACACACGACCAGATCGGCAACCGCGCCCTCGGCGACCGGCCCGGCGCGTACCTCACCGACGGCCAGCTCGCGGTCAAGGCGGCCCTGGTGCTCTGTTCGCCGTTCACGCCGATGCTGTTCATGGGCGAGGAATGGGGCGCACGCACGCCCTTCCAGTTCTTCACCTCGCACACCGACCCGCAGATCGGCGCCGCGACCGCCGCCGGACGCAAGGCCGAGTTCGCCGAGCACGGCTGGACCGCCGAGGAGGTGCCCGATCCGCAGGATCCGGCAACCTTCGAACGCTCCGGACTGGACTGGTCCGACCTCGACGACCCGGATCGGGCGCGCCTGCTGGCCTGCTATCGCGCGCTGCTGGCGCTGCGTCGCCGCCGCCCCGAACTCACCGATCCGTCGTTGCGGCACGTCGGCGTCGACTACGACGAGCAGGCCCGCTGGCTCGTGCTGCATCGCGGCAGTCTGCACCTGGTGTGCAACCTGTCCGAGGACCCGGTGACCGTGCCGGTGACCGGCCGCAGCCTGCTGTACTGGGAGCCGCCGACGCTGGGCCCCACCGCCACCACCGTCCCGGCTCACTCGTTCACCCTGCTCGAGGACCGTCCGGTGGGGGAACGGTAACAACTGGTCCACTGTCCGGAAACGGTCGTTGCCGTGACCGAACGACACGATTACCGTGGAGCGATGAGCAACGACGCTTCGGTGCACGGCAGCGCGCCCCCGGAATTCGGGCAGCTCGTGCGCGTTTTCGGCCGCACATTCGGCCGCCGCCCCGGTGCGGGCGCGGCATTGGCCATTCACGTGCACGGCGAGCCGCTGGTCGACATCTGGACCGGCGAGGCCGGCACCGAGGCGTGGACCCGCGAGCACGGGACCCTCATCTTCTCCGCGACCAAGGGGGTCGCCGCCACCGCGATGCACCGGCTCGCCGACCGCGGCCTGCTCGACTACAACGCGCCGGTGGCCGAGTACTGGCCGGAGTTCGCCGCCAACGGCAAATCCCGCATCACCGTGCGGCAGGTGATGACCCACAGCGCCGGCCTGTCGGCGCTGTCACCGCTGGTGGAGGGCTTCGCCGACGTCCTCGATCACGAGCTGATGGAGGAGCGGCTGGCCGCGGCCAAGCCGGACCGGCTGCTCGGCGTGCCCACCTATCACGCGCTCACCTACGGCTGGCTGCTCGCGGGCCTGGCGCGGCGGATCACCGGCAAGAGCATGTCCGAGCTGCTGCGCACCGAAGTGTCCGAGCCGCTGGGTATCGACGGCCCGCACCTCGGGCATCCGCCCGCCGAGGCGACCACCCGATACGCCCCACTGGCGGGCAACCAGCTCGGCTTGCTCGGCACCCCGCTCGGCAACGCGGTGATGGGCCGTGGGCATCTGCTGCCCGGCCCGCTCGGCGCGGCCGTGCGCTGCCTGTTCCTGCCCGGCGTGCACACCATCCTGGAGGGCGAGCACCCGCCGATCCTGCGCACCGAACTGGCCGCGGGCAACGGCGTCGCCACCGCCTCGGCCCTTGCCAGGGTGTACGACGTGCTGGCCTGCGGCGGCGTGGTGGACGGCAAGCGCTACCTGTCGGCGGCGACCATGCGCGAGATCGCCAAGGTGCGCACCTACCGTCTCGACCACGCGCTGTTCTACCTGCCGATGATGTGGCACCTGGGCTACCACTCGCTGCCGATGCCCGGCGCCCGGTCCGGCCTCGGCCACATCGGTCTCGGCGGGTCCTTCGGCTGGGCGGACCCGAGGCTGGGCCTGTCGGTCGGCTTCGTGCACAACCGCCTGTCGGCCAGCCAGCTCGGGCCCGACCAGCTCATCGCCGTGTGGTTGCTGCCGCTGATCCTCACCGGCCTGCGTGGCGTGCGGCGCGGTACCGCACCGCAGCTGCGCCGGGCGGCGTGACCGGCGGCGCGGCGTCGGCGGATCAGGTCAGGTAGCGGTAGGCGGGCGAGCCCGGCTCCAGCCGTTCGCATTGGATGGGCGAGGCCGCGATGCGTTCGAGCAGCGCGTCCAGCCCGTCGGCCGCGCCGAGTTCGATGCCGACCAGCGCCGCCCCGGTCTCCCGGTTGTTGCGCTTGACGTACTCGAACAGGGTGATGTCGTCGTCCGGGCCGAGTACCTCGTCCAGGAACCGGCGCAGCGCGCCCGGCTCCTGCGGGAAATCGACCAGGAAGTAGTGCTTGAGACCCTGGTGCACCAGGGAGCGCTCGATGATCTCGCCGTAGCGGGAGACGTCGTTGTTGCCGCCGGAGATCAGGCACACCACCGTCGAACCGGGTTCGACGTCGACCTCGGCCAGGGCGGCCACCGCCAGCGCGCCCGCAGGCTCGGCGATGATGCCCTCGTTCTGGTAGAGCTCGAGCATCGTCGTGCAGATGGCGCCCTCGTCGACCTGGAGCAACCGGAACGCGCCGTGTCCCTGCGGTGAGTCGACGGCGGTGAGCAGCGGCAGCGAGGCGTGCGTGACGACCCGGCCGCCGAAGCCGACCGCCGCGGCATAGGGCAGCGCGCCGACGCGGCGCACCGCCGCGCCGTCGACGAAGGGATCGATCTCGGGCAGGGTCACCGGCCCGCCCGCGATCAGCGCCGCCGTCATGGAGGCCGCCCCGGCGGGCTCGGCCGCCAGGATGCCGGTGGCGGGGGAGCGGTCGCGCAGGTAGGTGCCGATACCGGCCAGGCAGCCGCCGCCGCCCACCGGCACCACGACCAAATCGGGCGCCGCGCCGAGCTGTTCGAGGACCTCCACCGCGATGGTGCCCTGACCGGCGGCGGTGCGCGGGTCGTCGAAGGGAGCGACCATCGTCGCGCCGGTGCGTTCCACGTCGGCGGCCGCGGCGGCCGCGGCGGCGTCGTAGGTGTCGCCGACGGCGATCAGCTCCACGAACTCCCCGCCGTGTACCCGGATCCGGTCGCGCTTCTGCTTCGGCGTCGTGGTCGGCACGTAGATGCGTCCCTGGATGCCCATCGCCTGGCAGGCGAACGCCACGCCCTGGGCGTGATTGCCGGCACTGGCCGCGACCACGCCCGCCGCGCGCTCGCGCTCGTCGAGCTGCACGATCAGGTTGTAGGCCCCGCGCAGCTTGTAGGAGCGCACGGCGGTGAGGTCCTCGCGCTTGAGGTAGACGCGGGCGCCGGTGGCGGCGGACAGGCGGGGGCTGAGCTGGAGGGGGGTGGGCTCGATGATGTCGGAAATTCGCTTGGCCGCGGCGTCGATCTCGTCGGCGTTGAGCGCGCGACGAGACGGGGACAGGTCATCGATCAGTTCCAGCGGATTGGCCACCTCGTCAATGCTGCCACCCGCCGCGCCGGTCGGCTGCGGCGGGTGGCAGGGCAACGGCCGTGGTCAGCGGGGCGTGAGGACGAAAACGGGGATCTCGCGGGTGGTCTTGGTCTGGTACTCGGCGTAGTCGGGCCAGACCTCGACGGCCCGCTCCCACCACACCCGCTTCTCCTCGCCGGTCACCTCGCGGGCGGTGTAGTCACCGACTTCGGTGCCGTCGCGCAGTTCGACGTGCGGTTCGGCCTTGATGTTGTGGTACCAGACCGGGTGCTTGGGGGCGCCGCCGAGCGAGGCGACCACCGCGTACTCGCCGTTGTGCTCGACACGCATGAGCGGCGTCTTGCGCAGCTTGCCGGTCTTGGCGCCCTTGGTGGTGAGCACGACGACCGGCTTGCCCTGCAGGGTCGTGCCTTCGGTACCGCCGGAATTCTCGTAGGTTTCCACCTGCTTGCGGGCCCAGTCGGACGGGCTGGGTTCGTATTCTCCGGTGAGTGGCATACGAGCACCAACGATCCGCGACCCCGACGTGTTCCCCGCCACATGAGTTCGGTGGCCCGAACATTGTTCCGCGCGTATCCTGAACACATGGCTACGGTTCACCATCCCACCGTCGACCTCGCGGGCTCCGCGTGGCCGGTGTACAAGCTCGAGGCGCTGGCCGCCGCGCTGGTGACCGCACTGCTGCTCGGCGTGCTCACCGGCTCGGCCCAGGTGGCGGTGCTGGCCGCCGCCGTCGCGGCAGCGGTACGGGTGGCCTTCGCCTCGACCGCGGCCCGTCGGCTCACCGATCGCCGACCGGTGCGCCATCCCTCACTCCAGGGGTAGCTCCGCCAGTTCCGCGCGCGACACCACACCCAGCTTGGGATACGCCTTGTACAGGTGATGCCCGACGGTGCGCGGGCTGAGGAACAGCTGCGCGGCGATGTCGCGATTGGACAGGCCCTGCGCCGCGAGCCGCACGATCTGTAGTTCCTGCGGGGTCAGGGTGGCCAGCGGCCCGCCGGCCGGCCGCGGCGTCGTGGCCGCGCCGAGCGCGCGGAGTTCGACTTCGGCCCGATCGGCCCACGGACGCGCGCCCAGCCGCTCGAAGATCTCGTGCGCGACCCGCAGCTGGGCGCGCGCGTCGCTCTTGCGCCGCCCGCGCCGCAACCATTCCCCGTACACCAATCGGGTACGGGCCTCCTCGAACGGACGCGGCCGCGCGGCCAGCGCGGCGGTGAAGCCGTCCTCGGCCGCCGCGCCCTCGGCGAGCAGCGCACCAGCGCGGGCGGCCAGGGACCGTACCCACGGCTGTCCGCAACTGTCGGCCCATGCGGCGAGCCGGTCCTGCGCCCGCGCGGCCAGGTCGTGGTCGCCCAGCCGGACCGCGGCCTCGACGAGATCCGGGAGCGAGCGCAGCCCGACGACCTGGTGCCTCGCCGGTTCCTCGGTGAGCGCGGTGAACCGGCCGACCGCCTCCTCCACCTGACCGAGCCCGAGCGCCAGCAGGCCGAGCGCCGCCTGGCACCAGGTGGCGCCGGGCGCCTGCGCGCCGCCGAGTTCCTCGGCCAGCGCGCGGTCCACGGCCGCCCGGCAGTCCTCGGCCGCGCCGCCCAGCGCGGCCAGGTAGGCCAGGAAGGCGTCGAGCTGGCTCACCCAGTGCCCCTGCCCGATGTCGGCGGCGATGCGGGCGCCCTCGCTCGCGATCACCAGGCCCTCCCGGGGACGGCCGAGAAAGGTCTCGGCTTCGGCCCGGAAGAACAGCAGCGGCGGCAGCAACCCGATGCGGCCCCGCTCGCGGCACCGGGCGACGAGGTCGGCCGCCAGCTCGCCGACCTGCTCGTCCTGCCCGACCACGAGCCCCGTGCCGCACAGCTGGACCAGCTCGCGCGGGGTCGCCGCGGTGTCGATCCCGGCGGCCTCGGCGACGTCCCGCAGCTCCGCGCCCGCCCGGGCATGCAGGCCGCCGAGCAGATAGGCCACGATCGGTGCGCTGGGATCGTCGGCGGGCAGCCGCAGCGCCGCCAGCCGGTCGGAGACCTGCGCCAGTTCGGTGTCCCCGAGGTACCAGGCCGCGTGCACGGCCTGGGTGAGGATGCGCGCGGCGGCGCGGGGATGCCCGGCGGCGACGCTGTCCGCGGCGGCCAGCAGCCGGTGGTGGGCGGCGAGGTGCTTACCGGTCCCGAACTCTGCGGTGCCGCGCACCAACTCCAGGCGGGCGCTCAGCAGCGGGTCGGTGGTCTGCGCGGCCGCACGGGCCGCGAGATCGCCGGAGCGGTCGAAAAGCCCTGCCTCGGCCGCGGTTTCGGCCGCGAGGACCAGCCTGCGCACCCGCGCGGCCGGGTCCTGGCTGAGTGCGGCCGCCCGTTCGTAGGCGGCGACCGAACCGTGGTGGCCGCTGCGCCTGCGCGCCCGCTCGGCGGTCTCCTCCAGCGCCGCGGCGGCCTCCTCGTCGGGGCCGGTGGCCGCGCCGGCCAGCTGCCAGGCCCGCAGGTCGGCCTGCTCCGGGCCGGTCAGCGTGTCGGCCAGGGCACGGTGCGCGGCGAGCCGGGCACTCAGCGGCGCGCCGTTGTAGATCGCCGAGCGCAGCAGCGGATGCCGCAGTCGCAGTTCCGCGCCGTCGGTGCCCAGCAGTCCGAGTTCCTCGGCGGGGCGCAGATCGCCGGCGTGCGCACCGAGGCGTTCGGCGGCGGCCAGCACCGGCCCGAGGGCGGTGGTGCCCGCGGCCGCCGCGACCAACAGCAGTGTCCTGGTGTCCGCGGGCAGCCTGCTGACCTGCCCGTGGAAGGCGACGTGCAGGCGCTGGGTCAACGGCAGCGGACTCGGCCCGTCGTGCACCGCCTCGGTGGCCAGCACCGCGGGTAGTTCGCGCAGTGCCAGGGGATTGCCCGCCGACTCGGCCAGCAGCCGCATCCGCGCGTCCGGGGCGAGCCCGGCCACCTGGTCGTCCACCAGCGCCGCGGCCGCCTCCGGCCGCAGCGGCGGTACCACCAGCTCGGGCAGGCCGGGTGCGGGGAAGTCGTCCGGGCCGGAGCGGGTGGCGAAGACGATCGCCACCCCTTCGGCGTCGAGCCGCCGCGCCGCGAACAGCAGCGTCTCGGCGGTCGCGCGGTCGAGCCAGTGCGCGTCGTCGATCAGGCACAGCAGCGGCTGCTCGGCCGCCTCCTCGGCCAGCAGCGAGAGCACCGCCAGCCCGATGAGCATCCGGTCGCCCGGCACGGCGTCACCGAGACCGAACGCACCGCGCAGCGCCGCCCGTTGCCGCTCGGGCAGCCCGTCGACCAGTGCCATGCCCGGCCGCACCAGCAGGTGCAGGCCCGCGAACGGCAGCTCGGCCTCCGATTCCACGCCCGCGCTGCGCACCGTCGGAAGTCCTTGCGCCGCTGCGTAATCCAGCAACGCGGTCTTGCCGATACCCGGCTCGCCCCGCAGGACCAGTGCGCCGCTGCGCCCGGCCCGCGCGTCGGCGAGCAGCCGATCGATGCGGGCCTGCTCGGCCTGACGTCCGTACAGCATTCGTTCACCGTAGCCGGTACCGCCTGACCGATACCGGCCTCCGGGTCGACCCGTACCGGGTCGAAAGTACTTATGCGCGACTGATTCGGCGACCCACGCCCCGGCCATACCGTTCTTCCCATCACCACCGCACCGAAGGAGAACATCATGAACGAGCTGGTCGCGCAGTACCTGGAGATCTGGAACACCACCGACGCGGCGGCCCGCCGGGCGGCCATCGCGCGGGTCTTCACCGACGAGCCCCGCTACGTCGACCCGCTGATGGCCGTCACCGGCCGCGACGCCCTCGACGCCGGCATCGCCGCGGTGCAGGCCCAGTTCCCCGACCTGGTGTTCCGCCTGGCCGGACCGGTCGACGGCCATCACGACCAGGTGCGCTTCACCTGGGAGCTGGGCCCGGCCGACGGTCCCGCGCTGGTCGTCGGTTTCGACGTCGCGGTGCTCGAGCAGGGCCGCATCGCCGACGTCTACGGCTTCCTCGACAAGGTTCCCGCCGCCGCCTGACCGCCCATTCCCCCGAAGGAGACGATTCGCCATGACCGCACTCACCCCCACCGGACGGTTCTCGGCACTGCTCGCCCCCGGCGACCGCCTGCTGCGGCTGTCCCTGCGCACCGACGCCCTGGTCACCGGCGTCAACGGACTCGCCTACCTGGCCCTGTCGGGGCCCCTCGAGTCGCTGCTCGGCCTGGACCGCACCGTCGCCCTCGGCATCGGCGCGTTCCTGACCGTCTACGCGATCGGTGTCGCGCTGGTCGGGCTACCGGCCCGGATCAGCCAGGCCGCCGCGGGCGTCGTCGTCGCGGTCAACCTCGCGTGGGTCCTCGCCAGCCTCGCCGCGGCGATCACCGGGGTTCTCGACCTCACCGCGATCGGCACCGTGTGGGCGGTGCTGCAGGCCGTGACCGTCGGCGGCTTCGCCGCCCTGCAGTACCTGGGCCTGCGCAAGGCGCGCTGATCGTCGCGCCGCCCCCGGCGACCCGGCTCGCACCCTCGGTGCCCGCCGGGTCGCCGGCGTGCGTACCGGCCGCGCCCGGCCGCCGCCGCGTTCGGGGCCGAGGGGGTTCACGCAGGTAGGAGCCGGTCGGCGGCGCGCATCCGGCGGCGGCGCGGCACGCCGGAACGAGTAGTCCGATACGCGCGTGCCACACCCCGTCGGGCGGGAGACTACAACCATGAAACGCCTGGTGGTGTGCTGCGACGGCACCTGGAAGGCCGAGAACAGCAGCACCGTGTCGAACATCGTGAAAATCGCGCAGACCGTGCGCATGGAGGCTCCGGGCCCCGACGGCTCGCCCATCCGGCAGCAGGTCATCTACGTCTCCGGGCCCGGCGCCCGAGGCTTCACCGCAGACCGCCTCATCGGCGGCGCCTTCGGGCTCGGCCTGGAGGCCAACCTTTCCGCCGCCTACTGGCAGCTGGCCGTCAACTGGGAACCCGGCGACGAGATCTTCGTCTTCGGCTTCAGCCGCGGCGCCTACACCGCCCGCAGCCTGGTCGGCCTGATCGACCGCATCGGGATCATGCGCCCGGATTCGATGATCGGCGGCCACTACCCGACGGCACTGGCGATGTACCGCAGGCTCGGCGGCTCGCGGTTGTCGAACTGGGGCCCGCCCCCGACCGAGGACGACTGGGCGGCCTTCCGCGCCGAGCACAGTCGCATGGTCCCGGTGGACTTCCTCGGTGTCTTCGACACCGTCGGGGCGCTCGGCGTTCCGGGGATCACGTCGTGGCGGCACAGCTTCCACAACGTCAACCTCTCCGAGCGGGTGCTGTGCGCGCGGCAGGCGCTGGCCGTCGACGAACGCCGGCGCAATTTCGAGCCCTGCCTGTGGACGGTGCCGGTGGCGCTGAACATCAAGTACCGCAGGATCAAACACCGTGCCGGGCGCGAGCGGGTCAAGCAGGTCTGGTTCCGCGGCGTGCACAGCGACATCGGCGGCGGATACGAGGAGTGCGGGCTCTCCGATGCCACGTTCCGCTGGATGGTCGCCGAGGCCGAAGCCGAGGGCCTGGCCTTCGACCGCGCGCTCGTCGAGTGCCTGGCCGGCCGCTGCGTGAACCGCCCCGAGCACGACAAGCTGCACGATTCACTCGGCCTGGGGTACCGGATCCTCAACGTGGTGCGCGCCGCGCGGTCGGTGCGGGCCCGGCACGGCAGGTTCTACTGGAACTCCTGGCGCAAACTGCACGTCGAGGGCGACCACGGCGTGCGGCTGGCCTCGACGGCGGCGGCCGACCGCGACGACCTGCCGACGAATCTGCGCCGCTGGCTCGACGAACTCGGCGGCAGCTGCCCCGAGACCTTGATCGAACCCGTGCCACCCGCCGCGGCCGGACAGCGCCCGCGGGCGGTGGCGTAGCCGCACCATCGCAGGCAGCCGGCGCCGACGCGGCAACGGAGCCGCACCGGCACCGGCAGGGGCCACATCGACGGCCGACGGTGGCCGCGCCGCTCAGCGGACCAGGAGTGCCACCGGCAGCCGGGCGAAGATCTGCTCGACCCGAGTGCGCCCCTGGAAGGTGTGCCCGGTCAGCCGGTCCGTCCACGAGCCCTGGGGCAGATCCAACGCCGTATCGCCCCAACCCGTTTCACCCAGCCCGACGCTGTGCCGGGTGACCACGACCACCACCTCCGGTGTCTCGCCGACCCGGCCGCGGGCGTAACTCACCACCCGCCCGGCCTGCTCACCGGTGGCGAACAACGGCAGATAGGCACCGCCCACGAAACACTCCGGCCGCTCGCGCCGCAGCCACAGCGCGTAGGCCACGACCCACATCTTCGCCGCCCCCGAGGTGTCCAACGCCGGTGTGCCGGTGAGCGATTGCAGCATGCCGGTGCGGGCGGGGAAATCCACCGGGCGGCGGTTGTCCGGGTCGACCAGGGAGTCCTCCCACAGCTCACAGCCCTGGTAGACGTCGGGGATGCCCGGCCCGCACAACTGCAACAGCTTCTGCGCCAGCGAATCCGACCACGCGTGCGGGGCGAGATCGTGGACGAGGTCGCCGAGTTCGGCACCGACCGGGCCGTCCACCACCGCGTCCAGCCAGCCGTGCACGGCCGCCTCGAACTCGCCGTCCGGCTCCTCCCAGGACGTGCGCAGCCCGGCCTCGCGCATCGCCTTCTCCGCGTACCGGTGCAGCCGCTCGCGCAGGCCGGGCACCGACGAGGCGGGACGGCCGTCGGCGGGCCACACGCCGAACATGTTCTGCAACAGGAACAGTGCGGTCGCCCCGTCCGGCGGCGGCGTCTTCTCCAGCCACGACTCCACCGACCGCGCCCACACGCTCGCCACCTGGGAGAGCACTCCGATGCGTGCCCGGACGTCCTCGCCGCGCTTGGTGTCGTGGGTCGACAGGGTGGTCATCGTCGCGGGCCAGCGCTGGGCCCGTTCGATGTTGGCGAGGTGGAACTCGTTGACCGAGTGCCCGAACCGGGCCGGGTTGCCGCCCACCTCCTGCAGCGAGACCAGCCGCACCGCGCGGTAGAACATGGTGTCCTCCACGGCTTTCGCGGTCATCGCCCCGCACACCTGCTCGAACCGCATGGCGGCCTCCCCGCCCACGGCCAAGGCGGCGACCAGCACGTTCAGCGGGGCGGTCAGCTCGCTGTTGCGCCGCTCCACCTCCGCGATCACCGCTCCGGTCATCCCGGCCAGCGGCGCGTAGTCGGCGCGGTAGACCGGCATGAACGCCAGCACCTCGATGGTGGCGTTGGTCAGCGCGAGGGTGTCGAACGATTCGGCGGCCGCGTCGCGCTTGATCGCGGCCACCAACCGCCGCAGCTCCGGCGCGAGAATGCTCTCGGCGACAGCGCGTTTGATGCGGTGCTCGGTCTCGCCGATCCAGGCCCGGTCGCTGCCGTGCCCGGCCACCCGGCGCGAGAGTTCGGTGAGCGCGTGCTCCCCGTCGGGATCGATGAGCACCCCGCCGACTCCGGCCAGCGCGTCGTAGCCGGTGGTGCCGTCGATCGGCAGGGTGGGGTCCAGCGGCTCCCGGTTTGCCAGGATCTTCTCCACCAGCAGCAGCCGGTGCGGGCCGATCAGCTGCCGCAGCCGGGTGAGGTACGCGGCGGGATAGGACAGCCCGTCCGGATGGTCGACGCGCACGCCGTCGATGAGGTCGTGCTCGCACCAGGCGGCCAGCTCCCGGTGGGTCAGCTCGAAGACCTCCGGATCCTCCTGTCGCAGCGCCGCCAGCGTGCTCACCGCGAAGAACCGCCGGTAGGTGCACACGCCGGCCTTCCAGCTGACCAGCCGGTAGTGCTGCTTGTCGTGGATGCGCAGCGCGTTGTCGCCGTCGGTGCCCGGCGCGATCGGGAAGCGCAGGTCGTGCAACGCCAGCATCGGTTCGGGACCGGAACGGTCCACGGTCAGCGCGGCCGGGTCGTTCTCGTTGGCCAGCACCGGCAGCGCCAGCCTGCCGCCGGCGCCGTTGCCGGGGCTCCAATCGATGTCGAAGAACCGGGCGTAGCGGGAGTCGCGGCCGTTCCGCAGCACGTCCCACCACCAGGGATTCTGCCGCGGGTCGGCGACGCCGACATGGTTGGGCACCAGGTCCACGATCAACCCCATGCCGCGGGTGCGGACCTCGTCGGCGAGCGCTTTCAGCCCGAGCGGCCCGCCCAGCGCCGCGGACACGGTGGTCGGATCGGTGACGTCGTAGCCGTGCGTCGACCCGTGCGTGGCGGTGAGGATCGGCGACAGGTACAGGTGCGAGATGCCCAGCTGCTGGAGGTATTCCGCGATGGCGCGGGCATCGGCGAAGGTCAAGGCGTCCGGGCGCAGCTGCAGCCGGTAGGTGCTGCGGACCGGCGTCTGCCGGGTCACGGCGCGGCCGCGGACGATCGGGTCGGTGTGGTGCAAGGGGTCGGGTGCGGTCATCGTCTCGGTCACTCGGGGCAGCGGAGCACGAGCAGGCAGCGGGCGGGCACGGTCACGGTGGCGGCGGCGTCGTACTGCGCCTCGGCCCGGCCGTCGGGCGCCGAGCAGTCCAGCGCCACCAGCCACGGCCCGCCGTAGCCGGGGCCGGGCAGGACGAAGTCCATGGGGTCGTGGTGGGCGTTGAAGCACAGCAGGAACGAGTCGTCGGTGATACGTTCGCCGCGCGGTCCCGGCTCGGGAATGCCCTGACCGTTGAGGTAGACCGCCAGCGACTTGCCGAAGCCGCTGTCCCAGTCGGCCGGGGTCATCTCCTCGCCGCCGGGGGTGAGCCAGGCGATGTCGCGGGCCGCCCCGGCGGAGCGGATCGGCCTGCCCGCCAGGAAGCGCCTGCGCCGGAACACCGGGTGCTCGGTGCGCAGCCCGATCACCCTACGGGTGAACTCCAGCAGGTCGGCGTTGGTCTCGGCCAGCGACCAGTCCATCCACGACAGCGGCGAGTCCTGGCAGTAGACGTTGTTGTTGCCCTGCTGGGTGCGGCCCATCTCGTCGCCGTGCGCCAGCATCGGCGTGCCCTGGCTCAGGATCAGGGTGGCCAGCAGGTTCCGGGACTGCTTGGCGCGCAACGCCAGGATCTCCGGATCGTCGGTGGGGCCTTCCACACCGCAGTTCCACGACCGGTTGTGGCTCTCGCCGTCGCGGTTGTCCTCGCCGTTGGCCTCGTTGTGTTTCTCGTTGTAGGACACCAGGTCCCGCAACGTGAAACCGTCATGGGCGGTGATGAAGTTGATGCTGGCGCTCGGCCGCCGCCCGGTCGCCTCGTACAGGTCCGAGGAGCCGGTCAACCGGGAGGCGAACTCGCCCAGCGTCGCGGGCTCGCCGCGCCAGTAGTCGCGGACGGTGTCGCGGTACTTGCCGTTCCACTCGGTCCATAGGCCGGGGAAGTTGCCGACCTGGTAACCGCCCTCGCCGACGTCCCAGGGCTCGGCGATCAGCTTCACCTGGCTCACCACCGGATCCTGCTGCACCAGGTCGAAGAACGTCGAGAGCCGGTCCACGTCGTGCAGTTCCCTGGCCAGGGTGGCGGCCAGGTCGAACCGGAAGCCGTCGACGTGCATGTCCAGGATCCAGTACCGCAGCGAATCCATGATCAGCTGCAGGGTGTGCGGGTGCCGGACGTTGAGGCTGTTGCCGGTGCCGGTGTAGTCCATGTACTTCGACGGATCGTCCTCGACCAGCCGGTAGTAGGCCGCGTTGTCGATGCCGCGGAAGGCGATGGTCGGGCCGAGGTGGTTGCCCTCGGCGGTGTGGTTGTACACCACGTCGAGGATCACCTCGATGCCCTCGGCGTGCAGCGCGCGCACCATCGCCTTGAACTCCGTGACCGCGGCCCCACCGCGCGGGCTGGCCGCGTAACCGTTGTGCGGGGCGAGGTAGCCGAAACTGTTGTAGCCCCAGTAGTTTCGCAGACCTTGATCCAGCAGCACGCGGTCGTGCAGGAACTGGTGCACCGGCATCAGCTCGATCGCGGTGATGCCCAGGCTCTTCAGATGTTCCACCACCGCGGGGTGCGCGATGCCCGCGTAGGTGCCGCGCAATTCCTCGGGCACGTCGGGATGGGTCATCGTCATGCCCTTGACGTGGGCTTCGTAGATCACCGTCTCGTGGTAGGGCCGGTTCGGCGCGCGGTCGGCGCCCCAGTCGAAGAACGGATTGATGACCACGCCGGTCATGGTGTGCCCGAGTGAATCCAGGCCGAAGGTGTAGAGCGAGGGATCGTCGTCGAAGTCGCCGTCGAAGGCCTTGCCGTAGGGATCGAGCAGTAGTTTGCTCGGATCGCAGCGCAGTCCGCGCTCGGGATCGTAGGGGCCGTGCACCCGGAATCCGTAGCGCTGGCCGGGCCCGATGGTGGGCAGATAGGCGTGCCAGACATAGCCGTCGACCTCGTCGAGCCGCACCCGCGTCTCGGCGCCGTCGCGGTCGATCAGGCACAGGTCGACCGCCTCGGCGACCTCGGAGAACAGCGAGAAGTTCGTGCCTGCCCCGTCGTAGGTCGCGCCGAGGGGATAGGCGTTCCCCGGCCATACCCCCAGGGGCGTCACGTCGCTCGGCGAGTGGTCGGGCTGAACCATGGTGACGACAGTAGCGCCGAACCGGTGGTGCGTCGGAGCGGCGGCGGTTTCGGGTCGTCTCGATCACACCTCGGCGGGCGGGCGCGGATACCCGACGCGGCGGGCGATCCGGGCCAGGCCGCCCAGCACGACACGCTGCGCCCACGCGGGCACGCCCGCCAGGTATCCGTCCTGGTACTCCCACAGCAACGCCAGCGCCAGCGGGTTCCGCGGGATGCGGCCCGCGGTCGTCCGGCCCGCCAGATCCAGTGCCGACCAGAGCTCGAACATCTGCCAGTGCCGCAGCGGCGGCCGGATCTCGTGGTCGAACTCGGTTCCCGGCTCCTCGCAGCGGAACTGGTGCACCGCGCGGGGCGGCGCGCTCACCGTGACACCCGGGCCTGCCACGATCTCGGTGCCGTCGACCTCGAACCACAGCCTGCCCGCCCGCACCGTCCAGCTCTCGGCGAGCTCGGGATGCCAGTGCGGGCCCGCCTGCCTGCCCGGCTGCGGCAGGTGGTGATGCAGCTTCAGGTAGGGGCCGCGCTCGTCGACACCGCGGTCGACCAGGGTGACGCGGTGGCCGTTGCGGAACGTGACGGCGCGCTGCTCGCTCATACTCCAGATATAAAGGTACCCTTCCTATTGTGTCAACCGAAACCGCGACCACGCTGTTGAAACTGCTCGTCCACGCCACCCGGTCCTACGAACACACACTCGAGCAAGCTCTGCGCCCCGCCCTCGACGAGCGGCTGCGCCCCGCCCACTTCGCGGTCTTCCGCTATCTCGATCCGGAAGGCTCGCGGATCACCGCACTCGCCGAGGCGGCGGGGATGACGCAGCAGTCCATGGGGGAACTGGTCACGCACCTGGAGGCGTGCGGGTACGTCGAACGCCGGGTCGACCCGGCCGACCGCCGGGCGCGGCTCGTGGTGGCCACCCCCGCGGGGCGGTCCGCGCTGCGGCGGGCCCGGCGGGAGATCGAGGCGATCGAGCGCGCGTTGGCCGCGCGGCTGGGGGAGTCCACGGTGGCCGGGTTGCGGGCGGCGCTGGCCGGCGTGGCCGACGTCCTCGGCGAGGGCGCCCGGTGACCGGCCGGGTGTGAGCCGGGCCGCCCCGCGCTGCTAACTTGAACACCGTTCAAGTCGCCCGGCGGACCGGGCGCACCGACCGGCGAGGGACTCGACTGTGGCATTGACTCCGGACCAGATCACCGCCATCGACGCCGCACACGTCTGGCACCCCTACGGCGGCTTCCCCGCCACCACCGAGCCGCTCGTGGTGGCGAGCGCGTCGGGCGTGCGCTTGACGCTGGCCGACGGGCGGGAGCTGGTCGACGGCATGAGCTCCTGGTGGGCGGCCGTGCACGGCTACCGGCACCCCGTGCTCGACGCCGCGCTGGTCGCGCAGTCGCAGCGGATGAGTCACGTGATGTTCGGCGGACTCACCCACGAACCGGCCGCCCGGCTGACCGAGTTGCTGGTTCAGCTCACGCCCGAGGGGCTGGACAAGGTGTTCCTCTGTGACTCCGGCTCGGTCTCGGTGGAGGTCGCGGTCAAGATGTGCCTGCAGTACTGGCGCAGTCTCGGCAAGCCGGGCAAACGGCGGCTGCTCACCTGGCGCGGCGGCTACCACGGCGACACCTTCACCC
Organism: Nocardia sp. FDAARGOS_372; assembly: GCF_002554515.1. Classification (NCBI taxonomy): domain Bacteria; kingdom Bacillati; phylum Actinomycetota; class Actinomycetes; order Mycobacteriales; family Nocardiaceae; genus Nocardia; species Nocardia sp. FDAARGOS_372. Next base: position 432,325 of record NZ_PDDW01000001.1, read on the forward strand.
CGATGAGCGTGTGCGACCCGGAGGGTGGCATGCACGCGTTGTGGACCGACGTGCTCGCCGAACAGGTCTTCGTCGGGATGCCGCCGGCGGAGTACCGGCCCGGCTACGTGGCCGAACTCGAGGCCGCGCTGGCCGCCCACGCGGACGAACTGGCGGCCGTCGTCGTGGAGCCGGTGGTGCAGGGCGCGGGCGGTATGCGGTTCCACGATCCCCGCTACCTCGCCGACCTGCGCAGGCTCTGCGACGCCCACGACGTGCTGCTGGTCTTCGACGAGATCGCCACCGGATTCGGGCGCACCGGGGAGCTGTTCGCCGCCGAACACGCCGGGGTGCGCCCCGACGTGATGTGCGTGGGCAAGGCGCTCACCGGCGGTTACCTCACCCTCGCGGCCGCCCTGTGCACCACCCGGATCGCCGAGACCATCAGCGCCGCGCACGGCGGGCTCATGCACGGGCCCACCTTCATGGGCAACCCGTTGGCGTGCGCCGTGGCCGTCGCGTCGGTGGAGCTGCTGCTCGCCCGTGACTGGCGCGGCGAGGTCCGCGGCATCGAGGACGGGTTGCGCGCGGGACTGGCGCCGGTGCGGGACCTGCCGGGCGTGGTCGACGTGCGGGTGCTCGGCGCGATCGGCGTCGTCGAACTCGACCGACCCGTCGACATGCGTGCCGCGACCGCGGCCGCGGTGGCCGCCGGTGTCTGGCTACGGCCGTTCCGCAACCTCGTCTACACGATGCCGCCGTTCATCAGCACCGCCGCCGACGTCGCGGCCATCACCCGCGGTATCGCAGCGGCCGTCGCGGCCGGTGAGGTGCCGTCCTGAACGGTGTTCAAGTATGCTGCTCAGCTGTGACTACCGATCCGCTGAGTTGGTTGGACGAACGGGCCGATGCGCGCGTGAGCGCCGGATTGCGCCGAGAACTACGGCCGCGGGCCCCGCGGTCGCCGTCGATCGACCTGGCCTCCAACGACTATCTCGGGCTCACCCGGCACCCGGAGGTCGTCGAGGGCGCCGTCGCGGCCGTCCGCCGCTGGGGGGCGGGCTCGACCGGATCGCGACTGGTCACCGGCACCACCACCGAGCACGAACAGCTCGAAGCCGAGCTCGCCGACTTCGTCGGCGCCGAGGCCGGGTTGGTGTTCGCCTCGGGCTATGCGGCCAATCTCGGCGCGGTCACCGCATTGGCCGGGCGCGGTTCGCTCGTCGTCTCCGACGCGGGCTCACACGCCTCGCTGGTGGATGCCTGCCGCCTGTCCCGCGCGCGCGTCGAGATCGCCCCGCACCGCGACGTGGCCGCGGTGGACCGGGTGCTCGCCGCGCGCACCGAGGAACGCGCGCTGGTACTCACCGACTCGGTGTTCAGCGCCGACGGCGATCTCGCGCCGCTGGCCGACCTGCACCGGGTCACCCGCGCCAACGGCGCGGTGCTCGTCGTCGACGAGGCGCACGGGCTCGGGGTACGCGGTACCGGCGGCCGCGGGCTGGTGCACGAGACCGGCTTGGCCGGCGAGCCCGATCTCGTCGTCACGGCCACGCTGTCCAAGGCGCTGGCCGCGCAGGGCGGCGCCGTGCTGTGCAGCGAACGCGTGCGTGCCCACCTCATCGACACGGCCCGCACCTTCATCTTCGACACCGGCTTGGCGCCCGCCGCCGTCGGTGCCGCCCGCGCCGCGCTGGCACTGCTGCGCCGTGACCCCGGCATGGCGGGGCGGGTGCTGAGCAATGCGGCGGCCATCGCGCGGATCGCGGGTGTCGGCACCCCGGAGTCGGCGGTCGTCTCGGTGGTGCTCGGCCAGGCCCAGGTCGCCCACGATGCCGCGCAGGCCTGTCGCGCCCGCGGCCTCGAGGTCGGCTGCTTCCGCCCGCCGTCCGTCCCCGAAGGAACGTCCCGCCTGCGCCTGACCGCCCGCGCGGACCTCACCGCCGCCGACCTCGACACCATCGCGACCGTGCTCGGCGAGGTCCTCGCCGAGGCACGCGGCCGGGAGGTGGTGCCCGCGTGAACACCCTGCTCGTCACCGGCACCTCCACCGACGTCGGCAAGACCGTCGTCACCGCGGCGCTGACCGCGCTCGCCCGTGCCGAGGGCCTCGCGGTCGCGGTCTGCAAACCCGCCCAGACGGGTGTGGCGCCCGGCGAACCCGGCGACCTCGCCGAGGTCCGGCGGCTCGCGGGCCCGGTCCCGACCCTGGAACTCGCGCGCTATCCCGAGCCACTGGCGCCCGACACCGCCGCGCGCCGCTGCGGCGCGCCCCTGCTCACCCTCGACGAGACGGCCACCGCCGTCCGCGGCCTCGACGCCGAGCTGACCGTCGTGGAAGGCGCAGGCGGACTCCTCGTCCGGGTCGGCGAGTTCACCCTGCTGGATCTGGCCCGCGAACTCGACGCGCCGGTCCTCGTCGTCGCCGCCGCCGGCCTGGGCACCCTCAACCACACCGAGCTCACCATCCGCGCGCTCGACGCCGCGGGCGTGCGCTGCGCGGGAGTGGTGATCGGCGCCTGGCCGGCCGAGCCGGATCTGGCGTCCCTGTGCAATCGCGAGGATCTGCCGCGCCTGACCGGCGTGCCGATCGTCGGGGCCGTGCCCGCAGGAGTCGGCGCCTGGGACCACGATCGGTTCACCGCCGCGGTCCCCGGGTGGTTCGCCCCGGGGTGGTCGCCGCGTCTGCCGTTCAACTCCGATTCACCCCCATCTACCTGGGGATTTGACACCTCGCAATCGGGTACGTAACTTATTCCAGGTCAGAGCGACACGGACGCCAACCCGGAGCGGAAACGCTGAGCCGAGACGCCGAGCCGAGAGGCTGAGCGTGGCACGGGAAACGAGGTCGGACGAGGAGCGCCTGACGATCACACTAGCTCGGCTGTGAGTCCGGATTTTGATTCGGGCGAATGGCCGCGCTAAGCTGTAAAAGTTGCCTCACCGACGGACGGGGAAACCCGCGAGATGGTGTGTGCGTGTGTTCTTTGAGAACTCAATAGTGTGTCGATGAATGTCAGTGCCAAATATTTTTTGGTTCCGGTTCCTCATACCCCCGTGTGAGGGTCGGACATTTTTTGTCAGCTAATTTCCGGCTGGCGATTGTTTTGCTGGGTTTTCGGACTCTAGTTTTGTACTTTTGATTGCGCCCTGTGGGGTGTGATTGTGAGTCTTCAACGGAGAGTTTGATCCTGGCTCAGGACGAACGCTGGCGGCGTGCTTAACACATGCAAGTCGAGCGGTAAGGCCCTTCGGGGTACACGAGCGGCGAACGGGTGAGTAACACGTGGGTGATCTGCCCTGTACTTCGGGATAAGCCTGGGAAACTGGGTCTAATACCGGATATGACCTTACATCGCATGGTGTTTGGTGGAAAGATTTATCGGTACAGGATGGGCCCGCGGCCTATCAGCTTGTTGGTGGGGTAATGGCCTACCAAGGCGACGACGGGTAGCCGGCCTGAGAGGGCGACCGGCCACACTGGGACTGAGACACGGCCCAGACTCCTACGGGAGGCAGCAGTGGGGAATATTGCACAATGGGCGAAAGCCTGATGCAGCGACGCCGCGTGAGGGATGACGGCCTTCGGGTTGTAAACCTCTTTCGACAGGGACGAAGCGCAAGTGACGGTACCTGTAGAAGAAGCACCGGCCAACTACGTGCCAGCAGCCGCGGTAATACGTAGGGTGCGAGCGTTGTCCGGAATTACTGGGCGTAAAGAGCTTGTAGGCGGTTTGTCGCGTCGTCCGTGAAAACTTGGGGCTCAACCCCAAGCTTGCGGGCGATACGGGCAGACTTGAGTACTGCAGGGGAGACTGGAATTCCTGGTGTAGCGGTGAAATGCGCAGATATCAGGAGGAACACCGGTGGCGAAGGCGGGTCTCTGGGCAGTAACTGACGCTGAGAAGCGAAAGCGTGGGTAGCGAACAGGATTAGATACCCTGGTAGTCCACGCCGTAAACGGTGGGCGCTAGGTGTGGGTTTCCTTCCACGGGATCCGTGCCGTAGCTAACGCATTAAGCGCCCCGCCTGGGAGTACGGCCGCAAGGCTAAAACTCAAAGGAATTGACGGGGCCCGCACAAGCGGCGGAGCATGTGGATTAATTCGATGCAACGCGAAGAACCTTACCTGGGTTTGACATACACCGGAAACCTGCAGAGATGTAGGCCCCTTGTGGTCGGTGTACAGGTGGTGCATGGCTGTCGTCAGCTCGTGTCGTGAGATGTTGGGTTAAGTCCCGCAACGAGCGCAACCCTTGTCCTGTGTTGCCAGCGCGTTATGGCGGGACTCGCAGGAGACTGCCGGGGTCAACTCGGAGGAAGGTGGGGACGACGTCAAGTCATCATGCCCCTTATGTCCAGGGCTTCACACATGCTACAATGGCCGGTACAGAGGGCTGCGATACCGTGAGGTGGAGCGAATCCCTTAAAGCCGGTCTCAGTTCGGATCGGGGTCTGCAACTCGACCCCGTGAAGTTGGAGTCGCTAGTAATCGCAGATCAGCAACGCTGCGGTGAATACGTTCCCGGGCCTTGTACACACCGCCCGTCACGTCATGAAAGTCGGTAACACCCGAAGCCGGTGGCCTAACCCCTTGTGGGAGGGAGCCGTCGAAGGTGGGATCGGCGATTGGGACGAAGTCGTAACAAGGTAGCCGTACCGGAAGGTGCGGCTGGATCACCTCCTTTCTAAGGAGCATCTGCTCGGTCGTCTCGAAGAGTCGAGGTCGGTCGTGCCAGAGCCGCTGATGTCCCCGAATGCGGGACTGCGGAGCTCATGGGTGGAACGCTGACAGCTTCCGTCATGGATGGTCAGGCCTCAGTTCCTGATCGTGGTGGATATATCGACACACTGTTGGGTCCTGAGAGAACACGCGAGTGACTCTCTAGGCGAATACATGATCCGGAGGGGTCTCCTGTGATACCGCTGGCTGTCGGTCGGTTGGTCCAGGGTTGGGGTTTCTTCGGGTGTGTTGTTTGAGAACTGCACAGTGGACGCGAGCATCTTTGTTTGTAAGTGTTTAAGAGCGTTCGGTGGATGCCTTGGCACCAGGAGCCGATGAAGGACGTAGGAGGCTGCGATAAGCCTCGGGGAGCTGTCAACCGAGCTGAGATCCGAGGATTTCCGAATGGGGAAACCCAGCACGAGTGATGTCGTGTTACCCGCGCCTGAATATATAGGGTGTGTGGAGGGAACGTGGGGAAGTGAAACATCTCAGTACCCACAGGAAGAGAAAACAAGAGTGATTCCGTGAGTAGTGGCGAGCGAAAGCGGATGAGGCTAAACCATGTAGATGTGATAGCCGGCAGGCGTTGTCTATGTGGGGTTGTGGGGTTGCTCTTCCCGGTTCTGCCGAGCTGGGCGTGAGTCAGAAACCGTTGTGTTAGCTGAAGTGGTCTGGGACGGCCTACCGTAGACGGTGAGAGTCCGGTAAGTGAAAACATGACGGCTCATGTGAGTGATACCCGAGTAGCAGCGGGCCCGTGAAATCTGCTGTGAATCTGCCGGGACCACCCGGTAAGCCTGAATACTCCCTGGTGACCGATAGCGGACTAGTACCGTGAGGGAAAGGTGAAAAGTACCCCGGGAGGGGAGTGAAATAGTACCTGAAACCGTGCGCTTACAATCCGTCAGAGCCTGCGAGTGACTTTGTTGCTGTGGGTGATGGCGTGCCTTTTGAAGAATGAGCCTGCGAGTTAGTGGCATGTGGCGAGGTTAACCCGTGTGGGGTAGCCGTAGCGAAAGCGAGTCCGAATAGGGCGTTGAGTCGCGTGTTCTAGACCCGAAGCGGAGTGATCTACCCATGGCCAGGGTGAAGCGACGGTAAGACGTCGTGGAGGCCCGAACCCACTTAGGTTGAAAACTGAGGGGATGAGCTGTGGGTAGGGGTGAAAGGCCAATCAAACTCCGTGATAGCTGGTTCTCCCCGAAATGCATTTAGGTGCAGCGTCACGTGTTTCACGCCGGAGGTAGAGCTACTGGATGGCCTAGGGGGCCTACAAGCTTACCGAAGTCAGCCAAACTCCGAATGCCGGTGTGTGAGAGCGTGGCAGTGAGACTGCGGGGGATAAGCTTCGTAGTCGAGAGGGAAACAGCCCAGATCGCCGGCTAAGGCCCCTAAGCGTGTACTAAGTGGAAAAGGATGTGGGGTCGCGAAGACAACCAGGAGGTTGGCTTAGAAGCAGCCACCCTTGAAAGAGTGCGTAATAGCTCACTGGTCAAGTGATCCTGCGCCGACAATGTAGCGGGGCTCAAGTACACCGCCGAAGCCGCGGCACTCCAACATGACATCCGCATCGGGTTACGGTCCGGTGCGCAGTGGTTGGGTGGGTAGGGAGCGTCGTGCAGCCAGGGAAGCAGCAGTGTGAACTAGTTGTGGAGGCTGTGCGAGTGAGAATGCAGGCATGAGTAGCGAAAGACGAGTGAGAAACTCGTCCGCCGAATGACCAAGGGTTCCTGGGCCAGGTTAATCCGCCCAGGGTGAGTCGGGACCTAAGGCGAGGCCGACAGGCGTAGTCGATGGACAACGGGTTGATATTCCCGTACCCGTGTATCCGCGCCCAATGGCGAATCAGTGGTGCTAAGTGCCCAAAAGCGGATGGACCTCCTTCGGGAGGCCGGAAGTGGCTGCGCACGACCCTGCTGTAGTAGTCAAGCGATGGGGTGACGCAGGAAGGTAGCTGGGCCAGTGAGTGGTTGTACTGGTGTAAGCCTGTAGGGCGTTGTGTAGGCAAATCCGCACAACATGAGCCTGAGAGGTGATGCGTAGCCGATTGAGGTGAATTCAGTGATCCTATGCTGCCGAGAAAAGCCTCTAGTGAGTTGGTACACGGCCCGTACCCCAAACCGACACAGGTGGTCAGGTAGAGAATACCGAGGCGATCGAGAGAACTGTGGTTAAGGAACTCGGCAAAATGCCCCCGTAACTTCGGGAGAAGGGGACCTGATCTGGTGACCGGTCTTGCACCGTGAGCTGGGTTGGGTCGCAGAGACCAGAGAGAAGCGACTGTTTACTAAAAACACAGGTCCGTGCGAAGTCGTAAGACGATGTATACGGACTGACGCCTGCCCGGTGCCGGAAGGTTAAGAGGACCGGTTAGCGCTTCGGCGCGAAGCTGAGAATTTAAGCCCCGGTAAACGGCGGTGGTAACTATAACCATCCTAAGGTAGCGAAATTCCTTGTCGGGTAAGTTCCGACCTGCACGAATGGCGTAACGACTTCTCTGCTGTCTCAACCACAGACTCGGCGAAATTGCATTACGAGTAAAGATGCTCGTTACGCGCGGCAGGACGAAAAGACCCCGGGACCTTCACTATAGCTTGGTATTGGTGTTCGGTACGGTTTGTGTAGGATAGGTGGGAGACTGTGAAAGCCACACGCCAGTGTGGTGGGAGTCGTCGTTGAAATACCACTCTGATCGTATTGGACTTCTAACCTCGGGCCATGATCTGGTTCAGGGACAGTGCCTGGTGGGTAGTTTAACTGGGGCGGTTGCCTCCTAAAATGTAACGGAGGCGCCCAAAGGTTCCCTCAGCCTGGTTGGCAATCAGGTGTCGAGTGCAAGTGCACAAGGGAGCTTGACTGTGAGACTGACGGGTCGAGCAGGGACGAAAGTCGGGACTAGTGATCCGGCACCGGCATGTGGAAGCGGTGTCGCTCAACGGATAAAAGGTACCCCGGGGATAACAGGCTGATCTTCCCCAAGAGTCCATATCGACGGGATGGTTTGGCACCTCGATGTCGGCTCGTCGCATCCTGGGGCTGGAGTAGGTCCCAAGGGTTGGGCTGTTCGCCCATTAAAGCGGCACGCGAGCTGGGTTTAGAACGTCGTGAGACAGTTCGGTCTCTATCCGCCGCGCGCGTCAGAAACTTGAGGAAGGCTGTCCCTAGTACGAGAGGACCGGGACGGACGAACCTCTGGTGTGCCAGTTGTCCTGCCAAGGGCACTGCTGGTTAGCTACGTTCGGAAGGGATAACCGCTGAAAGCATCTAAGCGGGAAGCCTGTTCCAAGATGAGGTTTCTCACCCCCTCGAGGGGGTAAGGCCCCCCACAGACCATGGGGTTGATAGGCCAGAACTGGAAGCGCGGTAACGTGTGGAGGTGACTGGTACTAATCGGCCGAGGACTTACCAACAACGATGTTACGCGTCCACTGTGCGGTATCTGAAACAACACACAACCCACCGTTGGCACCCGCCCCACCACCGAAAGGGTGTGGGGTGTGTGCGGGGGTGTGGATAGTTTCATAGAGTTACGGCGGTCATAGCGGTGGGGAAACGCCCGGTCCCATTCCGAACCCGGAAGCTAAGCCTGCCAGCGCCGATGGTACTGCACTCGACAGGGTGTGGGAGAGTAGGACACCGCCGGAACATCCTTTCCTGATAGGGGACCCACTCGTGGGTCCCCTATCGGCATTTCCGGACCCACCCACACCCCAGACACCGACTATTCATTCAGAAGGCCCCAACGCAATTGGGGCCTTCCGTGTTTTCCGGCATCGTTTCCTGGCCGACATTTCTTCCACCCGAGTGACCGGTCCTCGGCGGTTACCGTGGTCGCATGACCGCGACACGCATCGGCAAGCACATCGACGCACCTCGGGAGACGGTCTACCGGCTGCTACTCGACGGCGAGGCGGTGGCCCGGTGGATGGTGCCCGACGGCATGACCAGCCGGGTGCACGAATTCGACGCCCGCGAGGGCGGCGCCTTCCACATCACGCTCACCTACGACGACCCCACCGACACCGGCAAGACCACCGACCACACCGACAGCTACCGTGGCCGCTTCCTGATGCTGGTCCCGAACGAGCAGGTGGTGCAGCTCGTCGAGTTCGACACCGAGGATCCGGATGTGCAGGGCGAGATGACGATCAGCTACACCCTCAGCGAGGCCGACGGCGGCACCGACCTGATCGCTCTGCACGACAAGCTGCCCAGCGGACTGGACCCGCACGACAACGAGATCGGCTGGCGGATCTCGCTGGCGAAGCTCGCCGCCCTCGCCGAGCGCGGCACCCTCGATTGACCGGCGCCTCAGCGCACTTCGTCGTCGGCGCGCGGCCGGATCCCGGAAGGGGGCAGCAGCTCCCACTGCTCCAACCGGGCGCGGATCTGCTCGGCGGCGTCGATGTTCAGCGGTCCGCTGGTCCACAGCACATACGGCAGGTTGAGGAACCGGCCCTCCCGGACGGCACGCAGCTCGTCGATGCCGGGCTTGCCGCGCAGCAGCTCGACCTTCTGCTCGAAGGTCTGGCCGGGGTAATCGACGAACATGATCGCGTCGGGGTCGGCGGAGGCGAGGCGTTCCCAGGAGACCTTCGTCCACGTGTCGGCGACGTCGTCGAGGATGTTGCGTGCGCCCGCCGAATCCAGGATGGCTTGCGGCGCACCGAACTTCCCGCTGGAGAAGATCGTGTCGCTGCCGCTGTCGAACAGGAAGACGGCGGGCTTGCGCGGCGCCTGCGGTGCGGCGTGCAGGGCGGCCAGGCGGGTGTCGAGATCGGCGACGAGGTCGGCGGCGCGCTCGGTGCGGCCGGTGATGGCGCCGAGATTGGTGAGATCGGTGCGCAGGGCCGTCCACGGTTCGACCACCCCGCGGGCGCGTTCACCGGCTCGCTGACGGCAGCTCTCGGTGAGGATGTAGGCGGCGATGCCGTCCTTGCGCAGCGAATCGGGGGTGAGGTTCGCGGCCTCGGTGTAGCCGTAGTTCCAGCCGGCGACCATGACGTCGGGGCGCTGGGCCAGCACGGTCTCGCGCGAGGGCGAGTGCGGCGCGACATCGGACAACCCGTCGACGGCGGCGGGGCCGTAGTGCTTGCGCAGGGTGTCGGCGTCGCGTTGCAGACTCGACACCGCGATCACCTGGTCCTGGGCGCCCAGCGCCAGCAGCATCGAGACCATGTTGCTGTCGTTGACGAACAGGCGGTGCGCGGGCGCGGGAAAGCTCGCCTCGGCACCGCAGTTGGTGAGCACGAGGTCACTCGCGGTGGGGTGCGCGGTACCGCAGGCGGCCAGGGTGGCCGCCAGCGCGGCCGCGGCGAGTATCCGGACGGGTCGGTTCATGCCTTCGCCTCTCGCGGGGTGATCAACAGGTGGGGTGCGCCGGTGTCGGGGTGGGGGACCCGCACGGCGCGGATGCCGAAGACCTCCGCGAGTACCTCGGGGGTCAACGCCACCGCGGGGTCGGCCGGGGGGTGCGCGGTACCGCCGTGCAGCACCAGGACCCGGTCGCAGTAGCGATCGGCGAGGGTGAGGTCGTGTAGCGCGGTGACCACCGTGCGACCGAGGCCGCGGGCCAGCGCGAGCAGGTCGAGCTGGTGGGTGATGTCGAGATGGTTGGTCGGCTCGTCGAGGATCAGGACGGGCGTGTCCTGGGCGAGTGCTCGGGCCAGCAGGACGCGCCGGCGCTCACCGCCGGAGAGCTTGTGCACGGGGCGGGCGGCGAGACCCGCGAGGTCGACCGCGGCCAGTGCGTCGGTGACGACCTGTCGCTCGGCGGGTGAGCCCGCGCCCCAGGGCGGCAGATACGGGGTGCGCCCGAGCGCGACCACCTCGCCGACGAGCAGATCCGCGGGCGGCCGCTCGTCCTGCGCCACCAGCGCCACCGTCCGGGCGCGCTGCCGCGCCGGAAGTTCGTGCAGCGGTTGCCCGTCCACCGTGACCCGGCCCCGGCGCGGCCGCCGCACCCCCGCGAGCACGTGCAGCAGCGTGGTCTTCCCGCTGCCGTTCGGCCCGACCACCCCGATCATCTCCCCGGGCGCCACCTCGAAGCTCACCCCGGTGAGCACCGGGCGTCGTCCCACCTCGCAGCTCACCTCGGTCACCGACAACCGTCCCCCGGGCGCGGTATCGCGGGTCATGATTCCCCGAACCGGTAGGTGCGGCGGCCCAGCAGCAGCAGGAAGGCGGGGGCGCCGATCAGGCCGGTCAGCACGCCCACCGGGATCTCGGTGGGCCGCACCAGGATCCGGGTGGCGGCGTCGGCCACGACGAGGAACAACGCGCCGCAGAGCGCGCAGACCGGTAACAGGTCGCGGTGGCGGGGGCCGACCAGCAACCGGGCCGCGTGCGGCACCACCAGGCCGACGAAGCCGATCCCGCCGGACACCGCGACCAGCACCCCGACCAGCACCGCCAGCAGCACGAACAGCGCGATGCGCAGCTGCCGCACCGGAACGCCGACCGAGGCCGCGGTGTCGGCGCCGACGAGCAGCGCGTCCAGCCAGCCCGCGGCCGCCAGCAGCGCCACACCCGCCAGCACCACGACCGTCAGCGGCAGCGCGATCCGGGTCCAGTCGGCGCCGGCCAGGCTGCCGAGCAGCCAGAACAGCACCGATTGCGCCGCCGCCGGATCGGCGCTGCGGAACACCAGGAAACTGCTGAACGCCGCGAACGCCGAACCGAGCACGGTGCCGGTGAGCACCAGCCGCAGCGGGGTGAGGCCGCCCTGGGCGGAGGCGATGAGGAACACCAGCGTCGCGGCCAGGAACGCGCCGGCCAACGCACCGCCGGACAACGCCCAGACGCCCGCGCCGGCGAAGAACCCCGAGGTGATCACCGCGGCCGCGCCGACACCGGCACCGGAGGAGACGCCGAGCAGGAAGGGATCGGCCAGCGGATTGCGCACCAGGGTCTGCATCGCGGCCCCGGCCAGCGCCAGCCCGGCGCCGACGATCGCGGCGAGCACGGTACGCGGCACCCGCAGCTGCCAGACGATGGTGTCGAGACCGAGATCGGCGGGCGCGGTGCCGGTGATCCGGTCCCGCAGCACGTGCCAGACCGATCCGACGGGCAGTGTCTCGGCGCCGAGACCGGTGGCGAACACCATGGCGGCGGACACGGCGACGCTCAGCACGCCGAGGGTGATCGATGTCCGGACGCGGATCATCGGCGATACTCCACAGGCAAGTCGCGGCCTTTCCAGAAGCGACCCGGTGGGGGAGGTCTGACTCTCGCCGAAGGCGATCACAGTGGCGCGACCGTTCCGGATTCTCACCGGATTCCCGCACCCGCCGGGGGTTGACGGGCAGTACTCTACCGCCCGGTCTGCTCGCGGCGGGTGGTCGGGTCGGCACGTGGCAGGCTCCGGCGTCCGTCGTTACCGTGGAGTGATGTCGCTGTGGGACGAGCGGCACCCGTCGACGGTCGCCGACTGGGACGACGAACGGCGCAGGGCTCGGTTGCGGGAGACCCGCCTCGGGCATCGCTGGACGAGACTGCGCCGCACCAGGCTGGCGCTGGTGCGGGTCGCCGCCTTACTGACACTCCTGCTCACCCTGTTCGTGCAGTACTGGGTGCACGACGTGGCGCCGGAGCGGGCCAGGCTCGCACGCACCGAACCCGCGCTGCTTCCGGTCGCCACTCCGGTGGACGACCGGAACTGGGACACCGCGGTGGTGGACATGGTCGGTCTGGGCGGGCTCAACGCCACCGACACCGCGGCCGCCCTGCCCGCGCTGCGCCGCCTCGGGGTGGTGTGGGCGATCAGATACGACAACCAGGGCATCGACAGCAAGGTGATCGCGGATCTGGTGGTGCGCGCCGCGCAGATGTCCGGGGTGCGCAACATCGTGCTCGTCGGGCACAGCATGGGCGGGGTGATCGCGCTGGAGGTGGGCGAGCACATCCATCGCGGCAGCGACCGCAGGCTGGCCGGGGTGCTGCTGGACTGCACCCCGATGGACCTCGGCGCGGTGCGGCCGGAGAGCCGTGGCCGCGGCGAGGACATGCTGCGCTGGATGGGCTGGCTGCCCGGTGCGCGGGAGAGCCGCACGCTGCGCATGGCGGTGGAAACCTATGCCCGCCGGGACCGCTTCCTCGATCCGGCCGGTCGGCCGGTGCCCGGCATCCGGCTCGCCGCGCTGCGTGCGGTGCTGACCGAGGTGACCACCGAGAAGGTGCTCTCGCACAACGCCGCCAGCAACGGGTTGATCGAATCGCAGTTCCTGGCGATCGTCGGTGGCGGCGCGATCGACAACCTGCGGGCTCTGGCGCGGCCCGCCGAGGGCAAACCGCGTCCGGCGATCGTGTTCATCCGTCCCCGCGACGCCGCCCGCGACCGGGTGGTCGACGTCGAGTACTCCCACCGGGTGCTGGTCGAGCGGGTCGGCGGGGTGGACGGCAGCCTGCTGGTGGTGCTGCCGCGCGAGATCGGCCACGCCAACCCGCGGCAGGCGCCGGTGGCCTACAACACCGTCATCGAGCAGCAGGTGCTGCCGTTCGTGCAGCGCTATCTGGACCGGGCGCGCGGCGTGCGGACCGCCGCGGCGCCGTCGTGACACCTTTCGAATCAGGCTGCCGACAAAGGTGTTCGGGGACGCGGCCGGGTTGTTTCAATTCCCCGCATGTCTGGAACCCGAACCGTGCTCGCCGGCCGTCGTGGCCGTCGCCTGACCGCCGTTCTGCTCGCCGCGGCGACCGCCGCGACCCTCGGGCTGACCGGTTGCGCGAAGGACGACGACGCGACGGTGGCCGCCGCGAACACCCCGCTGCCCACCGAGGTGCCGCCCGGCACCAAGCTCGTGATCGCCGACCAGCAGGAGCGGTTGCAGACGGCGCTGCGGCTCTCCGGTGAGCTCGACACGCTGCCGTTCACCGTCGAATTCGCCAACTTCGTCGGCGGCCCGGCCATTCTGGAGGCGTTCCGCGCCGGCGCGGCCGACGTGGCGCCGGTGGGGGACGTGCCGCCGATCCACGCGCTGGCCGCCGGGCAGGACGTGCCGATCGTGGCCGCGTACCGCACCAGCGTGGACGCGCTGAAACTGGCGGTGGCGCCGGGTGTTCCGGTGACGACGCTGGCGGATCTGAAGGGCAGGAAGATCGCCTACGCCGAGGGCACCGCCCAGCAGGCGGCCGTGCTGCGCGCGCTGGACAAGGCGGGACTGGACACCGGCGACGTGGAACTGGTCCGGTTGCAGCTGGCGGAGTTTCTCGACGCGGTGCGCACCGGCCAGGTGGACGTGGCCCCGCTGATCGAACCGAACGTCACGCGGCTGCTGCGCACGCCCGGCGCCACCGTGCTGCCCGACAGCGAAACGCACGGCATCTACAGCGGATTGGCCTACCTCTACGCGCGCCGGGAGGTGACCAACGACCCGGCCCGGTCGGCGGCGGTGGCCGCGCTGGTGCGGGCGTATGTGCGCGCCTACCAGTGGACCAACACCCACCGCGCCGAGTGGGAGCAACGGTATTACGTGGAGAACCAGAAGGTCTCGCCGGAGGACGCGCGCCGGATCGTGGATTCGCTGGGCAGCTACGTCTTCCCGCATCTGGACCAGGACCTGATCGATCGGCAGCAGGCGACTATCGACCTCATCGATGCCGCCGGTGAGCTGCCGAGAAAGGTCGAGGCCGCCGACGGTTTCGACCTGCGGTACGACGCCGTGGTGACCGCGGCGGTCACCGAATCCGGCGCGGCGTTCGAGCCGAAGGAGCGATGATGGCGACAGTGGAAGCGGGCGTGCTGCGCCGGTTCGGCGCGGCGGGCACGTCGCAGGCCCGGCAGGCGCGCGGCGGGTTGTCGCGGCGCAGGCTCGGCCCGGGCACACCGATCCCGTTCGGGATCGCGCTCGGCCCGGCGCTGCTGGTCGGCGCCTGGGTGCTCGGCTCGGCCACCGGCTCGCTCGACCCCGACACCCTGCCCGCCCCCTGGACGGTGGCGCAGACCGCCGGCGAGCTGATCTCCGACGGCCGTCTGCAGTCGAATCTGCTGACCTCGCTGCAACGTGCCGGCATCGGGTTGGCGCTGGGCGTGGTGATCGGCGTGGTGCTCGCGCTCATCGCGGGCCTGAGCAGGGTGGGCGAGGCGCTGCTGGACGGGCCGATCCAGATCAAGCGCGCCATTCCGACGCTGGCGTTGATCCCGCTGTTCATCGTGTGGTTCGGCATCGGCGAGGAGATGAAACTGATCGTCATCACGCTGAGCGTCTTCGTGCCGGTCTACATCAACACCCACGCCTATCTGCGCAGCGTCGACTCCCGCTATGTGGAGCTGGCCGAGACCGTGCGGCTGTCGCGTGCGGCGTTCGTGCGCCGCGTCGCGCTGCCCGGTTCGCTGCCCGGCTTCTTCATCGGCCTGCGGTTGGCGGTGACGATCTCCTGGCTGGCGCTGGTCGTCGTCGAGCAGGTCAACGCCACCAGCGGCATCGGCTACCTGATGACGCAGGCGCGCACCTACGGCCAGATCGACGTGATCGTGGTCGGGTTGGTGATCTACGGACTGCTCGGCCTGTTCGGCGACATCGCGGTGCGCGCGGTGGAAAGGAAGGCACTGTCATGGCGACAGACACTGGGCGACTGAGCGTGGTCCGCACCCGCGAGCTGCGCCGCGGCTTCGGTGACCGCACGGTGCTGCGCGGCATCGATCTCGACATCGCGCGCGGTGAGTTCGTGGCGTTGCTCGGGCGCAGCGGCTCGGGCAAGAGCACGCTGCTGCGCGCACTCGCCGAACTCGACGACGCGGGTACCGGCTCGGGCGAGTTGCGGGTGCCGAGCGAACGCGCGGTGGTCTTCCAGGACTCCCGGCTGCTGCCCTGGGCCCGCGTGCTCGACAACGTGATCCTCGGCCTGTCCGGCGCCGATGCCGCCGCGCGCGGCCGGGCGGCGCTGGCCGAGGTGGGCCTGGCCGGGCGCGAGCGCGCCTGGCCGCGGGAGCTCTCCGGTGGTGAGCAGCAACGGGTGGCACTGGCCAGGTCGCTGGTCCGCGAGCCGGAACTGCTGCTGGCCGACGAGCCGTTCGGCGCGCTGGACGCGTTGACCAGGATCAGGATGCACGCCCTGCTGCAGGATCTGTGCGCCCGGCACAAGCCCGCCGTGCTGCTGGTCACCCACGACGTCGACGAGGCGGTGCTGCTCGCCGACCGGGTGCTGGTGTTGCAGGACGGCCGCCTCGCCACCGACCTGCGCATCGAGCTGCCCCGGCCCCGCCGCCACAGCGCCCCCGAGTTCATCCACGCCCGCGAGCTGCTGCTCGCCGCGCTCGGCGTCGACCTCGCCGCACCGGAGGAAGAGAAACAAGCCTCATGACCGACCGTCCCCGCCAGCTGAGCCTCAACGCCTTCATCTATCCCGCCGGGCACCACGAGGCCGCCTGGCGCCATCCCGCGAGCAGGCCCGACCGCATCTACGACGTGCGGTACTACCAGGAGATCGCCCGCACCGCCGAGGCCGCGACCTTGGACGCGGTGTTCT
This sequence comes from Nocardia sp. FDAARGOS_372, assembly GCF_002554515.1. Classification (NCBI taxonomy): domain Bacteria; kingdom Bacillati; phylum Actinomycetota; class Actinomycetes; order Mycobacteriales; family Nocardiaceae; genus Nocardia; species Nocardia sp. FDAARGOS_372. The sequence goes on from NZ_PDDW01000001.1 coordinate 448,496, forward strand.
TCGCCGACGGTCCCGCGCTGCGCACCAATGTCGAATACAACGCCGCGCCCGGACTGGAACCGATCACGCTGCTCACCGCCATCGCGGCCGCCACCAGCCGGATCGGGCTGATCGCCACCGCCTCGACCACCTACTACGAGCCCTACAATCTGGCCAGGCTGTTCGCGAGCCTGGACCACCTCTCCGGCGGCCGGGCCGGGTGGAACATCGTCACCACCGGCACCGACTTGGCCGCGGCCAACTTCGGGCTGGACCGCCACCCCGACCACACCGAAAGGTACGCGCGGGCACGGGAATTCGTGGACGCTGTGGTCGCGCTGTGGGACAGCTGGGAGGACGACGCCATCCTGCTGGACACCGCGGCGGGCCGCTACGCCGATCCGGCCAAGATCCACCGCATCGATTTCGAGGGCGAATACCTGCGCGTGCGTGGACCGTTCAACGCCGCGCGCCCACCGCAGGGGCATCCGGTGCTGGTCCAGGCGGGCGCCTCCAACGAGGGCCGCGCGTTCGCGGGCCGCTACGCCGAGGCCATCTTCACCGCGCACCAGCAACTGTCGGACGCCCAGACGTTCTACGCCGACATCAAGGCCAAGGCCCGCGCGTTCGGCCGCGACCCCGAGCACGTGAAGATCCTGCCCGGCATCAGCCCGTTCATCGCCGACACCGAGGCCGCGGCCCGGAAACTGGAGCGGGAGTTCAACGAGCTGACCGTGCCGGAATACGGGCTGGCGCAGCTCGCCGGGATCGCCGGACGGGATCTGCGGCACCTGAAGCTCGACGAGCCGGTGCCGGTCGAGGAGTTCGACGACGCGGGTGAGGTCACCGACAACGCGCGCAGCCGGTTGCAGGTCGTCGCCGGGATCGTGCGCCGGGAACGGCCGACGCTGCGGCAGTTGCTGCATCGGCTGGCGGGCGCGCGCGGGCACCGGGTGTTCGCGGGCACGCCCGAACAGGTCGCCGACACCATCGAGGAGTGGTTCCGCCACGGTGCCGCCGACGGGTTCAACGTGATGCCGCCCTACTACCCGGGCGGGCTGGAGGTCTTCACCGACACCGTGGTGCCGATCCTGCGCGAGCGCGGGCTGTTCCGCACCGAATACTCGGGCACGACGTTGCGCGATCACTTCGGACTGCCGCGGCCGGAGAGCCGATTCGCCCGTCGACCGGTGGGGGTGCGGTGAGCCGGGCACCCGGGGAGTGTCCGGGCGGACGCGCGGCGGCCGGGCTCGCGCGCTGCGGTGCGCGGGCCGGGACACCACGCGGTCGCCACCGGGGGCGCGGGCGGTGAGCGTCGACCGAGCGACCGAAAGTGCCACCGGCACAGTCCGTTCCGTGCGGTTGCGGAGCCTGACGTGGTCGGTGTTCGTGCCGATGGCGCTGTACGGCACCGGGGCCGGTGCGGCGGCGCCGATGTACGCGCTACGTGCCCTGGATCTCGGTGCGAGTGCCGGGCTCGCCGGACTGGTCGTGTCGCTGAGCGGGCTGGGGATGGTGCTCACCGATCTGCCCGCCGGCCGGGTGGTGGCCCGGGTGGGGGAGCGCGGGGCGATCGGGCTGGGGTCGCTGCTCGGGCTGGCCGGGGTGCTCGCGGCGATCCTGGCGCCGAACCTGGCGGTGCTGGCGGCGGGGATGCTGCTCAACGGCGCGGCGGGGGCGGTGTGGGGCCTGGCCAGGCAGTCCTACCTCGTCGCGGTGGTGTCTCCCGGTGACCGGGGCCGCGCACTGTCGACCCTGGCGGGCGCGCACCGGCTCGGGTTCTTCTGCGGCCCGTTCCTCGGGGCCGGACTGGTGCACGTGATGGGCCCGAACGGCGGACTGTGGTTGCAGTGCGTCACCACCCTGCTCGCCGGTCTGGCGATGGTCGCGGTGCGCGACGTCGGCGGCGAGAGCGGCACGCACACGCTGTCCTCGGTGGTGGTGGAGAACCGTAGGCTGCTGGGCACGCTCGGCTCGGCGGCGCTGCTCACCGGCGCCGCCCGGGCCGCCCGCCAGGCGCTGTTGCCGTTGTGGGCCGCGCACATCGGGCTCAGCCCCGTCGCCACCAGCCTGATCTTCGGCATCGCGGGAGCGGTCGACGTGCTGATGTCCTATCCCGCGGGGATCTGGCTGGACCGCTACGGCCGCCGCGCCACCGGTATTCCGTCCATGCTGTGCTTCGCCCTCGGCTACGCCGCGCTGCCGTTCACCGGCTCGGCGCTCACCGCGGGCGCGGCGGCGGTGCTGCTCGGGCTGGCCAACGGCATCAGCAACGGGCTCATCATGACCGTCGGCGCCGACGTCGCCCCGCCGGACCGGCGCGCCGAATTCCTCGGCGCCTGGCGTCTCACCCACGACATCGGCATGTTCGCCGGACCGGTCGCGGTGGGCGCGATCAGCGCGCTCGCCGTTCTCGGCGCCGCCTCCTTCGCGCTCGCGCTCGCCGCGGGGGCGGGCGCGTGGACGATGTACCGGTGGTTTCCCGCCGGGCGGGCCGCGGTGGACCGACCACGGCCCGACAGCGGCCGAACGCGGCTGCTCAGCGGACGCGGCTGCCGAGCAGGTGCCGTACGCCCGCGATGAACAGTTGCAGGCCGAAGTCGAAACGCGCGGTGGCGTCGGGGGTTTCGTCGAGCGGGGTGTCGTCGGCGGGCAGCGCGCCCGCGGAGTCCATCTGCATGCGGGACTGCTCGTCGACGGTCTGGCCCAGCACGTAGTACAGCAACGTGTAGGCGGCCAGTTCGGCCTCCTGGCGCGGCATGCCCGCGCGGATCGCGACCCCGGCCAGGCGCTCGCGGCCCTTGCTGGTGGTCAGCCGGGAGGCGTAGGTGGCCGAGACGAGTTCGGCGCCGTCGCGGTAGGCCAGCAGGCAGTCCCGCAGCCGGTGCGCGAGTTCGGTGAGCTGACCGGCCCAGTCGGTCGCGGTGACCGGTGCCTCCATCGGGGCCAGGATGCGGTCGGCGACCGCGCCGAGCAGGGCCTGCTTGTTGGGGAAGTGCCAGTACAGGGCGCCCGGCTGCACCTGCAGTGAACTCGCCAGCCTGCGCATGGTCAGGTCGGCGAGGCCGTACTGGTCGAGGATGGCGATGGCGCCGTCGACCACGTCCGCCCTGTGCAGTTGCACCGTTGTCCCTTCCGATCGTGCTTTGACTCACTCTTGCCGCTACCCTAGCCTGAACACCGTTCAAGTTGCACGGCCACCTCGGGCGCGAGGGGCCGTCGCCCTACGAAGAAGCCCGCCCGAAGGGATTTCCGCAGTGACCCAGGCACCCGTTCAGACCGACATTCTCGAGATCGCGCGCGAGCAGGTGCTCGAGCGCGGCGAGGGCCTGACCCAGGACCAGACCCTAGCGGTGCTCCGGCTCGGTGACGACCGGCTCGAGGAGCTGCTCGGACTGGCCCACGAGGTCCGCATGAAGTGGTGCGGCCCCGAGGTCGAGGTCGAGGGCATCATCAGCCTCAAGACCGGCGGCTGCCCCGAGGACTGCCACTTCTGCTCGCAGTCGGGCCTGTTCCAGTCGCCGGTGCGCGCGGCCTGGCTCGACATCCCCAGCCTGGTGGAGGCCGCCAAGCAGACCGCCAAGACCGGCGCCACCGAGTTCTGCATCGTCGCCGCCGTGCGCGGCCCGGACGCCCGGCTGATGGCGCAGGTCGCCGCCGGTGTGGAGGCCATCCGCAACGAGGTCGACATCCAGGTGGCCTGCTCGCTGGGCATGCTCACCCAGGAACAGGTCGATCAGCTCGCCGCGATGGGTGTGCACCGCTACAACCACAACCTCGAGACCGCCAAGTCGCACTTCCCCAACGTGGTCACCACCCACACCTGGGAGGAGCGCTGGGACACGCTGCGCATGGTGCGCGAAGCGGGCATGGAGGTGTGCTGCGGCGGCATCCTCGGCATGGGCGAAACCCTGGAGCAGCGCGCCGAATTCGCCGCGCAGCTGGCCGAGCTCGAGCCCGACGAGGTGCCGCTGAACTTCCTCAACCCGCGCCCGGGCACGCCGTTCGGCGATCTCGAGGTGCTGCCCGCGGCCGAGGCGCTCAAGGCCGTCGCCGCCTTCCGCCTGGCGTTGCCGCGCACCATCCTGCGCTTCGCGGGCGGTCGCGAGATCACCCTCGGCGACCTCGGCGCCAAGCAGGGCATTCTCGGCGGCATCAACGCCGTCATCGTCGGCAACTACCTGACCACCCTCGGCCGGCCCGCCGAATCGGACCTGGATCTGCTGGGTGAGCTGAAGATGCCGATCAAGGCGCTCAACGAAACGCTGTAGGTCGCCCGCCGATGAGTAGTGTCGTGGACATGGACGAGCGCTACAACCCGTTCACCGGCAAGCGGATCGTGCCGGGCCTCGACGACGCGGTGCCCGCCGCGGCCGCGCTGGGCCTGGAGCCGCCGCGGTTCTGCGAGCAGTGCGGCAGGCGGATGATCGTGCAGGTGAGCCCGGACGGCTGGTGGGCCAAGTGCTCCCGGCACGGGGTGATCGACTCGAAGAGTCTGGAACACCGGTAGTGCGCGCCGAGGGTGTGCGCCGGGAGGCGGCCACGGCGTTGCTGGTGGTCGCGGGCGTGGTCGTGGTGAGCCTGCTGGTGGGTGCGCTGTGGGGTGTGCTCGCGCCCACCGAGCAGTTGCTGGTGACGCAGCCCGGTCGCGGAACGGGACTGACGGGGGAGAGCGCCCACCAGTTCGACGCGGTGGCGATCTTCGTGTGCTTCGGCGCGGTCACCGGACTGCTGAGCGCCGTCGCGGCGTGGCGGCTGCTGCGGCCGGTGCGCGGGCCGCTGCTGCAACTCGGCTTGCTCACGGGGTCGTTGATCGGCGCCTACGCCATGGCGTGGTGCGGGGAGACGGTGGCCGAGCTGCGGCATCCGCGCGCCGACGATCCGGCGGTCGGCAGCATCGTCACCCTGCCGACCGAGGTCGGCACCGATCTGGCGCTGCTGGTGCAGCCGTTGATCGCCTCGCTGGTGGTGCTGTTCCTCGCGGCGTTGAGCACGGCCGAGGATCTGGGCACCGGGTACCTCGGGCCGTTCGGGCACGCCCGGCCGACGCCGACGTGGGGCGCGGTCCCCGCCTACGACGATCCGGGTGCGCTCGATCCCGCCCGGCCCGTGCATCCGGAGGCGCGCCAAACCCGCTGAGCACGGTGGTCGGCCGTAGAATCGGGGCATGCCGTTCGTGGGCAGCGGTTCGACGGTCGAGGAGATCGACGGCACGTTCTGGCGGCTGGCGCAGCCGCTGGTGTATCGCGGTGCGAGCCAGGAGTTCACGGTGCCCGCCGGGTTCCGCACCGATTTCGCCTCGGTGCCGCGCGCCCTGGTCTGGTTGATCCCGCGCTACGGCGCCTATACCCGCGCGGCGATCCTGCACGACTATCTACGCGCCGGCGCGGTGGTGAGTGCCGCCGACGCCGACGGGATCTTCCGGCGCAGCCTGCGCGAGTTCGGCGTCTCGGTGCCGCGGCGCTGGATGATGTGGGCGGCGGTGCGGGTCGGCAGCGGCCTGGTCGGGGCGAGCGCGGGTGACCTGCTGCGCTTCGTGCTCGTCGCGGTGCCCGCGGTGCTGTTCCTGGCGATCCCCGTACTGGTGGTGAGCCTGGCGCTGTGGGTGTTCTGGGTGGTGGAGCTGCTGTTCTGGTCGGGAGCGCGGCTGACCCGGCGCACCGAGGGTCCGGCGCCCCGCCCGGAGATGAAGACCGCCTGATCGAGTAGCCCGGAGCCGCAGCGGATTTCGCGTGTCGGACGCTCAGGTCGGTGGGCGCAGCGCGGCGAACTCGTCGGTGACGCGCAGGCCGGAGTCGGTGAACCGGTGCACCGCGGCCGGGCGTCCGCCGGCACGTCCCGGTGCGGCGGTGGCGCCGGTCGGCGTGATCACCTTGCGGCGGTGCAGGACTCGCTGCAGGTTGGTCGTGTCGACATCGTATCCCAGTGCAGCGCAGTAGATTTCGCGCAGCACCGACATGGTGAAGGTGGCCGGCGCCAGGGCGAAGGCGATGTTGGTGTAGGACAGTTTCGCCGCCAGCCGGGTGCGGGCGTGTTCGACGACGATGCCGTGGTCGAACGACATCGTCGGCAGTGCGGAGACCGGGTGCCAGGCGGTGTCGTCGGGTAGTTCCGGTTCGGCGGTCAGCGGGACCAGCCCGAGGTAGGCCGAGGCGATCCGGCGCGGCCCTGGTACCCGGTGTGGGTCGCTGAACACCGACAGCTGCTCGAGGTGGGCCAGCTCGCGCACGTCGACCTTCTCGGCGAGCTGGCGCCGCGCCGAGGTGTCGAGGTCCTCGTCGTCGCGCAGCCGGCCGCCGGGCAGCGACCAGGTGCCCTTCTGCGGGTCGAGTGCGCGTTCCCACAACAGCACCGCCAGTTCGGTCCGCTGGTCGGGCGGGCACGGCCGCAACACCCCACTCGCGGGCACGGCAACACGCTGACCTGCGGTTTTCTCGACGGGGAAGCGGCGAACCTGGAACACCGCGGTGAGCGATTCGTGGATGGTGCTACTATGGGCCACGTTTTCGATTGTAAGTCGAAAACCTGGTTTGGTGCGAATCGCGGTGCCGCGTCGACGAAAGCGGTGGCGGCGGACGCACGAGGAAGGGAGCCATCATGGCGACGACAGGTGCGAAGCTGGCGCCTCCGCTGATGGGGCAGGTGTTCGACGGACCCGCCGGGTTCGCCGGTGTCGAGGCGACGCCCGAGTGGGCCCAGGAGATCAAGCGTCTGGCCAGGGAGCGCAACGCGACCATTCTCGCCCACAACTATCAGCTGCCCGAGATCCAGGACGTGGCCGACCACGTCGGTGATTCGCTGGCACTGTCGCGGATCGCGGCCGAGGCGCCCGAGGACACCATCGTGTTCTGCGGGGTGCACTTCATGGCCGAGACCGCGAAGATCCTCAGCCCCGACAAGACGGTGCTCATCCCCGATCAGCGCGCGGGCTGCTCGCTGGCGGACTCGATCAGCGCCGCCGAGCTGCGCGCCTGGAAGGCCGAGCACCCGGACGCGGTCGTGGTGTCGTATGTGAACACCACCGCCGAGGTGAAGGCGCTCACCGACATCTGCTGCACCTCCTCCAACGCCGTGGACGTGGTGGCCTCCATCGATTCCGAGCGGGAGGTGCTGTTCCTGCCCGACCAGTTCCTCGGCGCCCACGTCAAGCGGGTCACCGGCCGGGAGAACATGCACATCTGGGCCGGTGAATGCCACGTGCACGCGGGCATCAACGGTGACGAGCTCACCGAGCAGGCGCGCAGCCACCCCGACGCGGAGCTGTTCGTGCACCCCGAATGCGGGTGCGCCACCTCGGCGCTCTACCTGGCCGGCGAGGGCGCGTTCCCGGCCGAGCGGGTGCACATCCTGTCCACCGGCGGCATGATCGACGCCGCCAAGGCCGCCAAATCCACCCAGGTGCTGGTCGCGACCGAGGTCGGCATGCTGCACCAGCTGCGCAAGGCCGCGCCGGGCATCGACTTCCAGGCCGTCAACGACCGGGCCTCGTGCAAGTACATGAAGATGATCACCCCGGCCGCGCTGCTGCGCTGCCTGGTGGACGGCGCCGACGAGGTGCACGTCGATCCCGAGACCGCCGCGCTCGGTCGCAACTCGGTACAGCGCATGATCGCCATCGGCAATCCCGGCGGCGGTGAGTGAACCGCCGGTGACGGCGGCGGAAGGCGTGAACCGATGACGGCTGCGGTGACGATCGAGTGGGAGGCCACGGCCGACCTGGTGGTGATCGGCGGCGGGGTCGCGGGACTGACCGCGGCCCGCACCGCCTCGCTGCGCGGGCTGCGGGTGCTCGCGCTGAGCAAGGGCGGGCCGACCGACACCGCGACGCAATACGCACAGGGCGGCATCGCCGTCGTGGCCCCGCACGGCGACTCGGTGGAGTCCCACGTCCGCGACACCGTGGAGGCGGGCGCGGGGCTGTGCGACGAGGCGGCGGTGCGCTCCATCGTCGCGGGCGGGCAGGCGGCCGTGGCGGCGCTGACCGATCTCGGCGCGGTGTTCGACCTCGGCCGCGACGGGCAGGTCTCCCGGACCAGGGAGGGCGGGCACAGCACCCGCCGCATCATCCATGCCGGGGGTGACGCCACCGGCGCCGAGGTGCAGCGCGCGCTCAACGCCGCGGGCCTACCGGTGATCTTCGGCGCGGCCGCCTGCGAGGTGGTCACCGGACCGCACGGCGTGCAGGGGGTGATCGCGGTGTCGGAGAACGGTTTCGGTGTCGTGCACACCCCGTCGGTGCTGCTCGCCACCGGCGGGCTCGGCCAGCTGTACGCGTTGAGCACCAATCCGCCCGGCGCGACCGCCGACGGCGTCGCGCTGGCGCTGTGGGCCGGGGCGACGGTGGCGGACCTGGAGTTCGTGCAGTTCCATCCGACCGTGCTCTACACCCCCGGCGGCACCGGCCGTCGCCCGCTCATCAGCGAGGCGGTGCGCGGGGAGGGCGCGGTGCTGGTCGACGCGACCGGCCGCTCGGTCACCGCCGGGGTGCATCCGCGCGGCGATCTGGCGCCGCGCGACGTGGTGTCGCGGGCGATCGCGGCTCGGATGCGTGACCTGGGCACCGACCACGTGTATCTCGACGCCCGCGCGATCGAGGGATTCACCCGGCGCTTTCCCACGATCACCGCCTCCTGCCTGGCCGCGGGCATCGACCCGCGCGCCGACCTGATCCCCGTCGCCCCGGCCGCGCACTACCAGTGCGGTGGCGTGGTCACCGACACGCACGGGCGCACCGGGGTGCCGGGGCTGTTCGCGGCCGGTGAGGTCGCCCGCACCGGCCTGCACGGGGCGAACCGGCTGGCCTCCAACAGCCTCCTGGAGGGGCTCGTGGTGGGCGAGCGGGTCGGCGCGGCCGCCGCGGAACGGCTCGAACTGCCCGCCGAGGTGACCGAGATCCGCCCCCGCGCCATGCCCCGGGTGCCCCGGGCGGCGCTGCACCAGGTGATGACCGCGCACGCCTCGGTCGTCCGCGACGGCGACGGGCTGGCGGAGGCGGCGGCCCGGCTGGAACGGGCCGTGCTGCGCGGCATGTCCTCGCGGTACTCGCAGGCCAGGCAGTCGACGGCCGAATCCGTGCTGCCCGCACCGGAGCTCGCGGCGCGGCGGATCGCCGACCTCGAGGACGGCGCGCTCACCCTCACCGCCCGGGTGTTGTTGCTGGCGGCAGCCGCGCGGCGGGAGAGCCGCGGCTGCCACACCCGCTCCGATCACCCGGCCACCGACGACGCGCTGCGGCACAGCATCCCGATCCGGCTCGACCCCGACGGCCACCCCGATCTGCTCGGCACCCTCGACGTCGCCGCCGACCTGGCGGCCGACCCCGACGGTCCCGAACTCGCCGCCGTTCCGTGAGCGCGCACCGACAGAACAGGAGAACGACGATGGCTTTGGACGCCGCGCTGGATCGCGACGAGGTGCTCGCGCTCATCCGCACCGCGCTGGACGAGGACCTGCGCTACGGCCCCGACGTCACCACCGTGGCCACCGTGCCCGCCGACGCCGTGGTCAAGGCGTCGGTCGTGTCCCGGCAGCCCGGCACGGTCGCCGGAATCGACGTGGGTCTGCTGGTGCTCGACGAGGTGCTCGGTGCGGGCGAGTACGAGATCACCGGCCGGGTCGCCGACGGCACCCGGGTCGAGCCCGGTCAGGCGGTGCTCGGCGTGGTCGCTCCCACGCGCGGACTGCTCACCGCCGAACGCACCCTGCTCAACCTGATCTGTCACCTGTCCGGCATCGCCACCGCCACCGCCGCCTGGGTGGACGCGGTCGAGGGCACCGACTGCAAGATCCGCGACAGCCGCAAGACGCTGCCCGGCCTGCGCGCCCTGCAGAAGTACGCGGTGCGGGTCGGCGGCGGCGTCAATCACCGGATGGGCCTCGGAGACGCGGCGCTGATCAAGGACAACCACGTGGCCGCCGCCGGGTCGGTGGTCGAGGCGCTGCGGGCCGTGCGCGCCCTGGCCCCCGACATCGCGTGCGAAGTGGAGGTCGACAGCCTCGAACAGCTCGACGCCGTCCTCGCCGAAGACGTCGAACTCGTCCTGCTGGACAACTTCCCGCTCTGGCAGACCCAGGCCGCCGTGCAACGTCGCAACGCCACCGCCCCCACCACGAAACTGGAATCCTCCGGCGGCCTCACCCTCGACGTGGCCGCCGACTACGCCCGCACCGGCGTCGACTACCTCGCCGTCGGCGCCCTCACCCACTCCGTCACCGTCCTCGACCTCGGCCTGGACTTCTGACAGCGTCGTCGGCCACGACCAGGAGTACACCCGGCGGCGCAGGCGGTGGATCAAGGCCGCGAGTACCGGGCACCCCGAGGAGACCGACTGGCGATCACGCCGGTCAGGTGGTGAGTTCGCGTTCCAGGGGGGTGCGGAAGCGGGGGACGGGGCGGGTGTCGCCGAACCATTTCTCCAGGCGGGCGGCTTCGGTGGCGATGTGGGTGGCGGCCGCGGTGCCGGGGTCTTCGAGGAGGCGGTAGACGACCTCGCCGGATCGGTGCTGGGCCCAGCCGCCGACGATGCGGCCGTCCCACCAGACGGTGGGGCCGATGTTGCCGTTGCGGTCGAACAGGGCGGGGGCGTGCGGACCGAGGTACCAGTCGCGCGACTGCCAGCCCATCGGCGTGGGGTCGAGGGCGGGGAGCAGGGTGGCGGCCGGTGCGGGCGCGGGCACCGGCGCGAGATCGTCGGCCAGCACCAGGCCGGTGCCGCCGTCGAGGTCCACCTCGGCGACGTCGAGCCGGGCCAGCGCCGACCGCACCTCGGCCTGCGTCCACCCGGTCCACCACTTGAGGTCGGTGACCGGCGCGGGCCCGAAGGCACGCAGCCACCGCCGCACCACCTCGGCCCGGGCCTCCTCGACGGGCACCGCGGGGACACCACCGGGCAGCCAGGATTCGATCGGCGCCCAGGTGTACTGGCTGCTGCTCCACCCACCGTTCGGGCGTCCGCGCACGATCCGGCCCTCGGCCCCGAGGGTCAGCAGCACCCAGGTGGTGATGTTGGTCGGCCGCTCATACGCCTTGCCGGGGGCGGTCACGATCGAGGTGCGCAAGCGCGGCACCGCCTTGCTCAACTGTGCGCCGGTCGCCGCGCCGAGCGCCAGCAGCGCGTCGTGGGTCTCCCGCTCGACCTCGGCCCACCACGCCGCGACGTCGCCGTCCACCACCCCGGCCTGTTCCACCAGTTTGGTGTAGGTGCGGCGCTGCTTGACCGCGAGCGCGTCGGCGCAGGAGGCCTGCAGGGCGCCGACGACGTCGAGCGGCACCACGAACATCGTGCGCCGCATCGCCAGCATCCGCAGCAGTGTCCGCTCCTCGTACAGCGCGCGCTCCACGTCGGCGGGCACGAGCGTGTCCGAGCGGGCGGCCACCGACAGGAACACGGTCGCCGGGTCGGTCGCGTGCAGGGCCACCATCGACCGGGCGATCTCGGTGACGTCCGCCGACCGCGCGGTGGCCGCCAGATGGTGCCGCACCGCCAGCCGGGCCCGCCGCTCCGCCACACTGATCGAACGCATGTGCGGAGTGTAGCCGGGGCGGGTGACGGATTCCGCCGCTCGGTCAGCGGTTCACCGGTCCGCGGCGCGCACCCGGGTCGCCGACGCGGTCGCCGGCGCCAGGGCGACCGCGACCGCGGCCGCCACGAACGGACCGCGTTCGGCCGGCCCGGTACCCAGCGTGGCCGCCGCGGCGATCGGGCCGAGCGCCGCGCCGCGGTTGAGCGCCGCGGTGGCGTAGGCGCCGCCCATCGTCGGCGCCCCGTCGCCTCGCCCAGCACGCGGGCGACGAGGGTGCTGCCGACGGCGAAGGACAGTGCGCCCTGCCCGGTGACGAGGACCAGCAGGGTGGCCGGGTGGGTGGTCGCCGCGGTCGCGAGCCGGCCGAGGAGCGCCAGCGGGCCGCCGACCGCCACGACCTGCCCGGGCCACCGGTCGGCGAGGCGTCCGGCCGCGGTGACGCCGAGGCAGGAACCGAGGCCGAACAGCATGAGCGCCACCGGAATCCACCGTTGCGACAGGCCCACCGGACCGGTGATCAGCGGTGTGAGGAAGGTGAACGCGCCGCAGGTGCCCGCGTTCACCAGCGCGGCCGTCGTCATGAAGGCGGCGACGACCCGGGTCACCACCAGGACCCACAGGTGGTCGGCGAGCGCGCCGGCCACCTGGACCACCGCGAAGACCAGCACGAACGTCGGCAAGCCGCGGCGCGGGGGCCACCGGCGCGCGAAGGCGGCCGTCAGGGGCGCGCCGACGACCATCGCGACGGCGAATGCCGCGGTCCCGGAACAACGTCGCCCTGCCCGATGGTTGTCCCGGACGAGGTTCGACGACGAAACGAGGTGGCAGCATGAGCAAGCCCGACGACCCCGCCTACCACTGGAACGGCGCGGAGCTGGACCTGGACGCGTACCTGGCCAGGATCGGGTTCGCCGGCGAGCGCGCGCCCACCCTGGCCACGCTGCGTGAACTCGTGTACCGGCACACCACCGCGATCCCCTTCGAGAATCTCGAGGCCGTGCTCGGCCGGCCCGTGCGCCTCGACCTGGCGACCCTGCAAGACAAGCTCGTGCACAGCAGACGCGGCGGCTACTGCTACGAGAACGCCGGCCTGTTCGCCGCCGCGCTGGAACGTCTCGGGTTCGGGGTCACCGGCCACACCGGCCGGGTCACCATGGGGGCGGGCGGCCTACGCCCGGCCACGCACGCGCTGTTACGGGTCACCACCGCCGACGACGACCGGGTGTGGATGTGCGACGTCGGCTTCGGCCGCGGCCCGCTGCGCCCCTACGAGCTGCGCCCGCAACCGGACGAATTCACCCTGGGGGACTGGCGATTCCGGCTCGAGCGCCGCACCGGCGAACTCGGCACCGACCTGTGGGTGCTGCACCAGTTCGGCAGGGACGGCTGGGTCGACCGCTACACCTTCACCACCGCGCCGCAGTACCGGATCGACTTCGAGGTCGGCAACCACTTCGTGTCGACCTCGCCGCGCTCGCCGTTCACGACCCGTCCGTTCCTGCAGCGGTTCCATCCCGACCGCCACCACGTGCTCGACGGACTGACCCTGATCACCGAACGCCCCGACGGCAGCGCCGACATCCGTGCCCTGACACCGGGCGAGTTGCCCGAGGTCATGAACGACCTCTTCGACATCGAACTGCCCGGCCCGGACCTGGATGCGCTCACCACCGGCAGCTGGCTCGAGCGCGTCGCTGCGGGCACCCCGTAGGGGCTTTCCAGTACCGTCGGCCGGGTGGGTACCCAGCGGAACAAACTCTTCGTCCTGGTCGCCGCACCCGTGCTGGCGCTGGCCGCCTGCAGCTCCGGGCCCGAACAGCCACGCACGGTCGCCGAACAGTTCGCCGACGCACTCAACGCCGACGACGTGGCCGCGGCGGCCGCCCTCACCGACAACCCGGACCAGGCCACGGCGACCCTGAACCAGCTGTACGCGGGCCTGGGCAAGGAGGTCACCTACGAGGTGCGCGGCACCGAGGGCGACACCTTCACCCTCGCCGCCACCTGGAAGCTCGGCAGCGCGGGCCAGGAGTGGACCTACACCACCACCGGCACCGCCGCCGAGAACGGCGACTGGGCCATCCGGTGGGATCCGGCCACCCTCGCCCCCGGCCTGGACAAGGGGCCGCTCAGTTACGGACCCGCCTACGCCCGCCCGGCCCGCGTGCTCGACGCCGCGGGCGGTGAGCTGATGACCGAGCAGATCGTGACCCTGGTCAACCTGACCGCCGAAGCCGACACCGCCGCCGTGGCGGCGCTGCTGAACCCGCTCGCGCCCGGCATCACCGATGCCTCGCTGCGCGCGGATATCGCCGCGGCGCAAGGCAAACCGGTCACCGCGATCACGCTGCGCGCCGCCGACATCGCCCCCATCCGTGACGCGCTGGCGGCGCTGCCGGGCGTGACGCTGGCCCCGCAGACCCGGCTGCTCACCACCGACAAGGCCCTCACCTCCCCGACGCTGTCCGGGCTGGCCGAACTGTGGCAGCAGCAGGCCGACGAAGCCGCGGGGTGGGCCGTGCGGGCCCAGACCCCCAGCGGTACCGAACGGATCGCGGGCGCGGAACCGCGACCCACCGCCGACATCGTCACCACCCTCGACGTCGGCCTGCAACGGGCGGCCAAGGCCGCGCTCGCGCCGATGGACAAGCCCGCCGCGATCGTGGCGCTGCAACCCTCCACCGGCAATGTGCTGGCGGTGGCGCAGAATTCGACGGCCGACGCGCAGGGCCCGATCGCGCTGACCGGTCTCTACCCGCCGGGTTCGACGTTCAAGACGGTGACCGTCTCCGCGGCGTTGCAGGCGGGCGAGGTCACCCCCGACACCGTGGTGGCCTGCCCGGGCAGCGCGAACATCGAGGGCCGTCGCATCCCCAACGACGACAATTTCGATCTCGGCCAGGTGCCGCTGCACACCGCCTTCGCCCGCTCCTGCAACACCACCATGGGCATGCTCGGCGTCCGGCTGCCCGCCGACGGGCTCACCCACGCGGCCGCTCAGCTCGGCCTCGGCATCGACTATGTGACCCCCGGGCTGACGACGGTCACCGGGAAGGTCCCGGCCGCCGACAGCCCCGCCGCGCGGGTGGAGTCGAGCATCGGCCAGGGGCAGGTGACCGCGTCGCCGTTCGGGATGGCGCTGGTCGCCGCGTCGATCGCGCGGGGTTCGGTACCCGCCCCGGCGATCGTGGCGGGCAGGCCGGGTACCCCGGACCGGCAGCCCGATCCGTTGCCCGCGGGCGTGGCCGAGCAGCTGCGAACCATGATGCGGGAGACTGTGACCGGAGGCACAGCCACCGAACTCGCCGACATCCCCGGGCTGGTCGGCAAGACCGGCACCGCCGAGTACATCGATGACACCCACGCGCACGGCTGGTTCGTCGGAATAGCGGGTGATCTGGCGTTCGCCGTGTTCGCCGAGGACGCGGGCAGCTCCGCGCCCGCGGTGGCCGCGGCGGGTCGCATGCTGCGCGTGTCGCAGTAGCCGTCGGCTATGCTCCGATGTCGCCGCCGCGGGGTCCGTTCGGGCGGATGACGAACCCACGGCTGGCGCGTGCCGACCTTCCCCGGCCCGCTACACTCGTCGGGGGCCGCACCAGCGGTCAATATGCGGGATGTCACGATTTCGAGAAGGTTCGGAGTAGGCGCCATCGATACCGGTCAGTTGATCGCGGAGCATTACCGCCTGGTCGAGCGGATTGGTAGCGGCGGCACAGGCGTGGTCTGGCGTGCCACCGACGAGCGCCTCCGGCGGTCCGTGGCGATCAAGCAGATCCACATCCAGCCGAGCCTGCCCGAGGCCGAGCGCGACATCATGCGTCAGCGCGCGATCCGCGAGGCACGCAACGCCGCGCGCTTCCAGCACCCGAATGCCATTGTGGTGTTCGACATCACCGAACACGACGGTGATCCGTGCCTGGTGATGGAGTACCTGAAATCGCGCAGTCTGGCGGCGGTGCTGTCGGCGCAGGGCACGCTGCCGCTGACCCAGGTGGCCCGCATCGGCGAACAGGTCGCCTCCGCGCTGATCGCCGCCCACCAGGCCGGCATCGTGCACCGCGACGTGAAACCCGGCAACGTGCTGCTCGACGATCACGGCACGGTCAAGATCACCGATTTCGGTATCTCCCGGGCCACGGGCGACGCCACCCTCACCGAGACCGGACTGATCTGCGGCACCGCGGCCTACCTCGCGCCCGAGGTGGCCCGCGGCGCCGATCCGACCCCGGCCGCCGACGTGTTCTCCCTCGGCGCGACGCTGTTCCACGCGCTGGAGGGCGAGCCGCCCTACGGCGCCAGCGCCAACCCGCTCGCCGTGCTCTACGCCGCGGCCAACGGCCAGGTCAGTCAGCCGCGCAACGCCGGACCGGCCACCGACTTCCTGCTCGCGCTGCTCAGCCCCGACCCCGACGACCGGCCGACCATGCGCGTCGCGCGCGACACGCTGGCCGCCTTCGCCGACTCGGCGGCCAACCCCGTTCCGGCCGGATTCGTGCCCGCCAGTGAGGCTTTCGGCCGCAGGCAGGACGAACGCCAGGACGCGACGACCAAGGCGATCCGCTCGGCGGTGGCCGCGCCGCCGCAGCGGCCCGCCGAGCGACCGCTGCCGCCCCCGCAGCACGGCGCGGCCCATCCCGAGACGGCCGCGCATCCGAAAACCGTGGCGCAGCAACCACCCTCGACGCCGAGCGGGTCCGGTGGCAAGCGGCGCGCGGTGCTCATCGGCGGACTGGTCGGCGCGCTCGTGGCCGTGACCGCGCTGCTGCTCGGCTCGCTCAACCAATCCGACTCCAATGGCCCGGTGGCGCAGGCGAATCCGCCCGCATCATCGACCACCACCAGCGGTGGCGCGAGTTCGACCACCACCGTCGCCCTCGGCGGCACGCCGAGCGCGAGCACGGTGGACTGGGGCTCGGCGGGCCAGCTGATCGTCGACTTCTACAGCGACCCGAGCGGCTCCTGGTCGCTGCTCACCCCGGCGGCGCAGCGCGCCTACGGTGGCGAGCAGGCGTTCCGGCAGTACTGGGGCTCGCGCACCATCGAGACCTTCTCCAACATCAACGCCGCCAACGGCGCCAACAACGCCGACGGCTCGGTGGACATGCGCCTGGCGAACATCACCGTCAACGGTCAGTCCAAGCAGTTGATCCTGCGCGTGGTCGACAGCGGCGGCCGCCTGCTGATCGACAGCGACACCCGCTAGCCCGGCCACCGCCGCAGACCCCGGGGCGGGGATCGGCGGTGGCCGCGGCGATGGCAGGGCGCGGCGGCCATTAGGCTGGTAACGGCAACTTTCCTGTTGCGACCAGCCGACGACTAAGGATCGACACCGACATGACATCCCGCATCGAGCTCGCCCGCGTCGATTTGCGCGGTCGTACTCCTTCCGCTGCCGAGCTGCGCGCCGCGCTGCCGCGGGGAGGAGTCGACGTGGACTCGGTGCTGCATCATGTGCGGCCGGTCGTGGAGGCGGTGCGCGAGCGCGGGGCCGCGGCGGCACTGGAGTTCGGCGAGAAGTTCGACGGCGTCGTTCCGGCCACCGTGCGGGTGCCCGCCGCCGAACTCGCCCGCGCGCTCGACGAGCTCGACCCCGCGGTCCGCGCGGCGCTGGAGGAGTCCATCGCCCGGGCCCGCCGGGTGCACGCCGACCAGCGGCGCACCGACACCACCACCGAGGTGGTGCCCGGCGGCACCGTCACCGAGCGGTGGGTGCCCGTGGAACGGGTCGGGCTGTACGTGCCGGGCGGCAACGCCGTCTACCCGTCGAGCGTGGTGATGAACGTGGTGCCCGCGCAGACCGCGGGCGTGGGCTCGCTGGTGGTGGCCTCGCCGCCGCAGGCGAACTTCGGCGGACTGCCGCACCCGACCATCCTGGCCGCCGCGGCGCTGCTCGGCGTCGAGGAGGTGTGGGCCGTCGGCGGCGCGCAGGCGGTCGCCCTGCTCTCCTACGGCGGCACCGACACCGACGGCGCTCCGCTCGATCCGGTCGACCTGATCACCGGCCCCGGCAACATCTACGTGACCGCCGCCAAGCGGCTGTGCCGCGGCCTGGTCGGCATCGACGCCGAGGCGGGCCCCACCGAGATCGCGATCCTCGCCGACGCCACCGCCGATCCCGCGCACGTGGCCGCCGACCTGATCAGCCAGGCCGAACACGACGTACTCGCCGCGAGCGTGCTGGTCACCGACAGCGTGGCGCTGGCCGACGCGGTGGATGCCGCCCTCACCGCGCAACTCGCCGTGGTCAAGCACGCCGAACGGGTGCGCACGGCGCTCACCGGCAAACAGTCGGGCACCGTCCTGGTCGACGACATCACCCAGGGCCTGCGGGTGGTCGACGCCTACGCCGCCGAACACCTCGAGATCCAGACCGCCGACGCGTCCGCCGTCGCGGCCAGGGTGCGCAGCGCGGGCGCGGTGTTCGTCGGCCCGTACGCCCCGGTGAGCCTCGGCGACTACTGCGCGGGCTCCAACCACGTGCTGCCCACCGCGGGCTGCGCGCGGCACTCCTCGGGCCTGAGCGTGCAGACCTTCCTGCGCGGCATCCACGTGGTGGAGTACACCGAGGCCGCGCTGAAGGACGTCGCCGGGCACGTGGTCGCCCTGGCCGACGCCGAGGACCTGCCCGCCCACGGCCAGGCCGTGACCGTGCGATTCGAGGCGCTGTCGTGAGCGCGCCGACCGTGCCCGGCGCCGGTATCGGCCTCGACGACCTACCGCTGCGGGCCAACCTGCGCGGCAAGAAGCCGTACGGCGCACCGCAATTGACGGTGCCGGTGCAGCTCAACACCAACGAGAACCCGCACCCGCCGAGCAAGGCGCTCGTCGACGACGTCGCCGAATCCATCCGCGCCGTCGCGGCGGAACTGCACCGCTACCCCGACCGCGACGCCGTCGCGTTGCGCGCCGACCTGGCCGCCTACCTCACCCGCCAGACCGGCATCGCGGTGGACACGGCCAATGTCTGGGCGGCCAACGGCTCCAACGAGATCCTGCAACAACTGCTGCAGGCCTTCGGCGGTCCCGGCCGCCGCGCCCTGGGATTCGTGCCCTCCTATTCGATGCACCCGATCATCTCCGAGGGCATCGACACCGAGTGGGTGGAGGCCAGGCGCAACGCGGACTTCTCCCTCGACATCGACCACGCCGTCGCCACCATCGCCGAACGCCGCCCCGACGTGGTGTTCGTGACCAGCCCGAACAACCCCACCGGCCACAGCATCCCCGGCGCCGACCTGGCCAGGATCCTGGACGCCGCGCCCGGCATCGTGGTGGTCGACGAGGCCTACGCCGAGTTCTCCGCCCAGCCCAGCGCCATCGGGCTGATCGACCGGTACCCGGCCAAGCTGGTCGTGAGCCGCACCATGAGCAAGGCGTTCGCCTTCGCCGGCGGGCGACTCGGCTACCTGGTGGCCGCGCCCGCGGTGATCGACGCGCTGCTGCTGGTGCGCCTGCCCTACCACCTGTCGGTGGTCACCCAGGCCGCGGCGCGCGCGGCGCTGCGGCACGCGGACGAGACGCTGGCGAGCGTGGCCGAACTCGCCGCCCAGCGCGACCGGGTGGCCGCGGAACTGGCCGCGAGCGGCTTCCGCGTGGTGCCGAGCGACGCCAACTTCCTGCTGTTCGGCCGGTTCGCCGACGCACCGCGGGCCTGGCAGCGCTACCTCGACCACGGGGTGCTCATCCGCGATGTCGGTATCCCCGGGCACCTGCGCGCCACCATCGGCCTCGCCGCGGAGAACGACGAGTTCCTGCGGGTGAGCCGCCTGCTGGCCGCCGACGAACTGATCAACGACGAGAGCGACGAGAGCACGGGCACGCCATGACCGACACCACCCTGCGCCACCGGACCGCGCGCGTCGAGCGCGTCACCAAGGAGTCCAGCATCGTCGTCGAACTCGACCTCGACGGCACCGGGCGCACCGACATCAGCACCGGTGTGCCGTTCTACGACCACATGCTCACCGCGCTCGGCGCGCACGCCAGCTTCGACCTGAGCGTGCGGGCCGAGGGCGACATCCAGATCGAGGCACACCACACCGTCGAGGACACCGCGATCGTGTTCGGCCAGGCACTGGGCAAGGCCCTGGGCGACAAGGCGGGAATCCGGCGCTTCGGCGACGCGTTCATTCCCATGGACGAGACGCTCGCGCACGCCGCGGTCGACGTGTCCGGCCGCCCCTACTGCGTGCACACCGGGGAGCCGGAGCACCTGCTGCACGCGGTGATCCCCGGTTCGCCGGTGCGCGGCACCGGCGAGCCCGGTGCGCCGTACTCGACGGTGCTCAACCGGCACGTGTTCGAGTCGATCGCCCTCAACGCCCGCATCGCCCTGCACGTGCGGGTGCTCTACGGACGCGACCAGCACCACGTCACCGAGGCCGAGTTCAAGGCGGTGGCCCGCGCGCTGCGCGCCGCCGTCGAGTTCGACCCGCGGGTCAGCGGTGTGCCGTCGACGAAGGGAACGCTGTGACGAGGAAATCCGTCGCCCTGCTGGACTACGGATCGGGCAACCTGCACTCCGCCGAACGCGCCCTGGTGCGCGCGGGCGCCGACGTGCGGGTCACCGCCGACCCCGACGCCGCGCTGGCCGCCGACGGCCTCGTGGTGCCCGGCGTCGGCGCGTTCGCGGCGTGCATGGCGGGGCTGCGCGCGGTGCGCGGGGAGAAGATCATCGGCCAGCGTCTCGCCGGCGGCCGGCCGGTGCTCGGCATCTGCGTCGGCATGCAGATCCTGTTCGAGCGCGGGGTGGAATTCGGCGTGGAGACCGAGGGCTGCGCGGAGTGGCCGGGCGTGGTCGAGCGCCTCGACGCGCCGGTGCTGCCGCACATGGGATGGAACACCGTCAGCGCGCCCGCGGACAGCGTGCTCTTCGCCGGGATGGACGCCGACACCCGCTTCTACTTCGTGCACTCCTACGCCGCGCAGCGGTGGGAGCTGCCGCCGAACGAGCACTTCGCCGCACCCAAGCTGACCTGGGCCGAGCACGGCGTGCGGTTCCTGGCCGCCGTGGAGAACGGGCCGCTGTCGGCCACCCAGTTCCATCCGGAGAAGTCCGGCGACGCAGGCGCGCAGCTGCTGCGCAACTGGGTCGACTCGCTCTGACCGCGGCCGCGGATCCGGGCTTACCCTGAGGGCGCCGCGCCCGAAATCGGGGTGGGCGCCGGATCCGCCGGGGGTGGTCGCGGGGTCAGACTCGGGGCGAGGAGGTAGCCATGAGGCCCGTCACCCTGCCCACCATCGTGATCGGATGCTATGCGGTGCTCGCGAGTTTCGCGTTCGCGGCCACCCTCACCGAGACGATCCTGTTCTACCCCAACGTCTTCCACGACGTCCCACGCTCGCTCGAACTCACCGAGGAGTTCATGAGCGCGGTCGGCGTCGGCGACGTGCTGCGCCCGCTCGGCGCGGTGCTCACCCTCACCGCCCTGGTGGCCGCGGCCGTGGCGACCCGGTACCGGGTGGCGCGCGGGTGGCTGGTGGCGTCGCTGGCGTCGCTGATCACCGGCCAGTTCCTGCTGTCGGTCGGTTACCAGTGGCCGCGGGTGGAGATCCTGTTCGACGACCGCGCCGCACACACGACCGCCGAACTCGAGCGAGCCGCGTCGGAATTCCTGGTCGGGCAGGTGCTGCGCGTCGGCGCCGCCGGCCTCACCGCCACCTTCGCCGTGCTCGCCGCGCTGGCCTGCCACCGCGCGTACGTGCTCGCCGCGGCCCGCCGCGACCTGGAGACCGCGCTGGCGTGACCGGTCACGCCGCGCTGCCGCCTCCGGCCGCTGACCCGCTCGGGCTGTACCGGATTGCGCCCGAGCGGGGCGGCCTGCGTGGTGATGCTGCGCTGCCGCCTCTGGCCGCTGACCCGCTCGGGCGGTGCTCGATTTTGCCCGAGCGGGGCGGCCTGCGTGGTGACGCTGCGCTGCCGCCTCCGGCCGCTGACCCGCCCAAGCGGTGCTCGCGGCCCGGCCGGGCGTGGGCGACCGGGGAGCACCGACTAAGCTGCTCGAAGTGAGTCTTGTGCTGTTACCCGCGGTCGATGTCGCCAATGGAGAGGCCGTGCGCCTGGTGCAGGGGGAGGCCGGCAGTGAGACGAGCTACGGCTCGCCGCGTGACGCCGCCCTGGCCTGGCAGGAAGCGGGCGCCGAGTGGGTGCATCTGGTCGACCTCGACGCCGCCTTCGGCCGCGGCTCCAACCGTGAGCTGCTGGCGAAGGTCGTCGGCGAACTGGATGTGAAGGTCGAACTCTCCGGCGGCATCCGCGACGACGACTCGCTCGAGGCCGCCCTGGCCACCGGCTGCGCCCGGGTCAACCTCGGCACCGCCGCGCTGGAGGACCCGCAGTGGTGCGCCCGGGCCATCGCCAAGCACGGCGAGCGCATCGCCGTCGGGCTCGACGTGCGCATCATCGACGGCGACTACCGGCTGCGCGGGCGCGGCTGGGTCAGCGACGGCGGCGACCTGTGGGAGGTGCTCGAGCGGCTGGAACGCGACGGCTGCTCGCGCTACGTCGTCACCGACGTCACCAAGGACGGCACCCTCACCGGCCCGAATCTCGAACTGCTGAGCGAGGTCTGCGCGGCCACCGAGGCGCCGGTCATCGCCTCCGGCGGCGTGTCGGCCATCGAGGATCTGGTGGCCATCGCCGGGCTGGTGCCCGAAGGTGTCGAAGGCGCGATCGTCGGCAAGGCGCTGTACGCGGGCCGGTTCACCCTGCCCGAGGCGCTGGCCGCGGTGCGCTGACCCGACCATGGCTGCCGACCCGATCGCCGACCTGCCCGAACTGCTCACCGTCGCCGGCGAGATCCTCGACGGCGCGGCGGCGCGGTTCGTCGCGGGCATCGGCGCGCCCAGCGCGGTGAGCAAGGGCCGCAACGACTTCGCCACCGAACTCGACCTCGAGCTGGAACGCACCGTCTCCGCCGCGCTGCGCGAGCGCACCGGCTTCCCGGTGCACGGCGAGGAATTCGGCGGCCCGCAGCTGACCTCCGGCACCGCCTGGGTGCTCGACCCGATCGACGGCACCTTCAACTACTCCGCCGGACACCCGCTGTCGGGCATGCTGCTGGCGCTCGTGCACGACGGCGAACCGGTGCTCGGGCTCACCTGGCTGCCGCTGCTCGGCCGCCGCTACGCCGCGATGCGCGGTGGCCCGCTGCTGCTCGACGGTGCTCCGCTGCCGCCGCTGCCCACCGGCAAGCTCGCCGAGTCGATGATCGGGTTCGGCACCTTCAACGTGGACTCCGACGGCCGCATCCCCGGCCGCTTCCGCTTCGATCTGCTCGGCCCGCTCAGCAGGCTGTCCTCCCGCGTGCGCATGCACGGTTCCACCGGCATCGACCTGGCCTTCACCGCCTCCGGCGTGCTCGGCGGCGCCATCGTGTTCGGCCATCACCCGTGGGACAACGCCGCGGGGGTCGCGCTGGTGCGCGCGGCGGGCGGCGTGGTGACCGACCTGGCGGGCGAACCGTGGACGATCACCTCCGGCTCGGTGCTCGCCGCCGCGCCCGGCGTGCACGCCGAACTGCTCGAGATGATCTGCGCCGTCGCCGACCCGGCCGGCGCCGAAGAAGGGGTGAACCGATGACGGTGGCGGTACGCGTGATCCCGTGCCTGGACGTGGACGCGGGCCGGGTGGTCAAGGGCGTCAACTTCCAGAACCTGCGGGACGCGGGCGACCCGGTCGAGCTGGCCGCCACCTACGACGCGCAGGGCGCCGACGAGCTGACCTTCCTCGACGTCACCGCCTCCACCGGCGACCGCGGCACCATGATCGACGTGGTGACCCGCACCGCCGAACAGATCTTCATCCCGCTCACCGTCGGCGGTGGCGTGCGCACCGTCGAGGACGTCGACCGGCTGCTGCGCGCCGGCGCGGACAAGGTGTCGGTCAACACCGCCGCCATCGCCCGGCCCGAGGTGCTGCGCGAGATGTCGGAGCGGTTCGGCTCGCAGTGCATCGTGCTGTCGGTGGACGCGCGCACGGTGCCCGACGGCCAGCCCGACACGCCGTCCGGCTGGGAGGTGACCACGCACGGTGGCAAGCGCGGCACCGGCATCGACGCCGTGGAGTGGGCCGAGCGCGGCGCCGAACTCGGCGTCGGCGAGATCCTGCTCAACTCGATGGACGCCGACGGCACCAAGACCGGGTTCGACCTGCCGATGATCCGCGCGGTGCGGGCCGCGGTGTCGATCCCGGTGATCGCCAGCGGCGGCGCGGGCGCCGTCGAACACTTCGCCCCCGCCGTCCAGGCCGGTGCCGACGCGGTGCTCGCCGCCAGCGTCTTCCACTTCGGCGACCTGACCATCGGCCAGGTCAAGGACTCACTGCGCGACGCCCACCTCGTCGTGCGCTGACCGGCCGGGGAATCGTCGGCGGGCGGACCGGGTTGTCGGGCAGACGAGCATCGGAATCGCCCTGTCGCCCACACCCCTCGACCACAGCGCCAACGCCGTGGACGCCGCCGTCGAATTCGGTCGCGTCCCGGCCGGATTCGGCCTGCGTTCGCTGTGGTTCGGCCAGACCGTCACCCACGACACCATCACGCCGGCCGCCCTGGTGGGGCGCGCCGTGCCGGAGCTCGAGGTCGGCACCTCGGTGGTGCCGGTGCCGGGCAGACATCCGCTGCTCGTCGCAGGCCAGGCGCAGACCGCCCAGGCGGCCACCGCCGCTGCTATAACTGAGCCATGAGCCTCGATCCCGCCATCGCCGCCCGACTCAAGCGCAACGAGGCCGGTCTGGTCGCCGCCGTCGCGCAGGAACGCGCGACCGGGGACGTGCTGATGATGGCCTGGATGGACGACGAGGCGCTGGCGCGCACGCTGGCCACCAGGAAGGCGACCTACTACTCCCGGTCCCGGCAGCAGTACTGGGTGAAGGGGGAGACCTCCGGGCACACCCAGTACGTGCACGAGGTCCGGCTGGACTGTGACGGGGACACCGTGCTGCTGATCGTCGACCAGGAGGGCGCGGCCTGTCACACCGGCACGCACACCTGCTGGGACGGCGACGTGCTGCTCGCCGAGCCCGCCTGAGCCGCCGCTGATCAGGCGGGATCGCCCGGTGCGTCGAGCCGCCCCGGCTCGCCGTCGGGGCGGCTCAGCTCGGCGCCGAGCCGGTCGGACATGGCCTGGGTGAGGGCGGCGAGTTCGGCCTTCTGCCGCTCGTCGAGGCCGTCGAAGACCAGCCTGCGCACCGCGGTGAGATAGCCCGGCGCGGCTTCCACCACCTTGAGATAGCCACGGTCGGTGAGCACCGCCTGCACGCCCCGCTTGCCCGCGGTCACCGAGCGTTCCGCCCAGCCGAGCCGCTCCAGCTTGGACACCACGTGCGACAGCCGCGATAGCGAGGAGTTTGCCTTGTGCGCGAGCTCACTCATCTGCAGCCGGTGTCCTGGCTCCTCGGACAGCAGCGTCATCACCCAGTACTCGAAATGCGTGATGCCCGACTCGCGCTGCAATCGGGTGTCGAGAGCACTCGGAAGCCGGGTCATCAGTGCGACGATCGCACGCCATGCCTGGTGTTCGACGGGATCCAGCCACTTCGTCATCGGTGCCCCCTTCCGGAGCCGAGTGACGTGTTCGACGGGCTCGGTCACCGGCGACACCGAGTTTGCCACGGCGTCGCTCGCGAGTCACAGCGATCGCAGCAGCGGTGAGTTCATTCACATGTCGCGGCGGGGCGCGGGCTCGCCCGCCTCGGTGGTCTGCGGCGTCACCGGCGGCGGCGTGCCGGGCAGCCGCTGCTGCTTGGCCAGTTGCCTGCGCCGCCACTGCCGCCGCGTGACGAGGAAGAGCAGCCCGCAGAACAGCAGGGCGGCGATGATCGCGCCGACCAGGGTGGCGCCGCGGAACGCGGGCGCCTCCACGTCGAGGATGCGCTCACCGGCGTGTGCGGCGTTGTTGCCGCCCCACACGATCGTCAGCGTCATCAGGTTCGGCACCGCGACCAGCACCGCGAGCACCGCCGCGACACCGGCCAGGAACCGGCCGCCCCGTTTGCGCCAGATCCCGACGGCGAACAGCAGCAGCAACAGCGGCACCAGCGTGCAGACCAGGCCTAATGTCAGACCCCAGCCGATGCCCTTGGCGAAACTGCCGTCCACCATGTGCCCGAGTCGCTGCGCCCACGCCCGTGGCACGTAGGCCGCGAGGATGAAATAGGCGATCACCAGGACCGCGAGCAGGATCAGGCCACCGATGACCCGGACCCGCCAGCGCGAGCCGGGGGCGGTGCGGGCTTCCGGGCGAACTTCGCGCGAAGTCATGGCTCCAGGGTAGGCCGCCGCGCGGATGCCCAAGGGTTGCCGACGCGGCGTTTCGGCTACTTCACCCGGGTGCGCAGGAACGCGAGGGCCTCGTCGGCGTGTGTGTCGGCCTTCAGTTCGCTGCTGATCACCGTGAGCACCGTGCGATCGGTGTCGATGACGAAGGTGCGCCGCTTGACCGGCGCGATCCGGCCGAGCAGCCCGCGCTTGACGCCGAACTGGGCGGCCACGGCGCCGTCGGCGTCCGACAGCAGCGGGTAGTCCAGCCGCCGGCCCGTCGCGAACTCGGCCTGGGTGGCCACCGAGTCGGTGCTGATGCCCGCGCACGAGGCGCCCAGCGCGGCGAACTGGCCGCTGACGTCGCGGAAGTGGCAGGCCTCCGCCGTGCAGATCGGGGTGTTGGCGGCCGGGTAGAAGAACAGCACCAGCGGCCCGGCGCCGAGCAGCTCGTCGAGTGTCCGGGTGGTCCCGGTCTGATCGGGGAGGGCGAAGTTCGGGGCGAGCGAGCCTGTCTGCATGACCCGGACAGTACCGGCGAATCGGACCCCGGGGTACCGGCCGCGTCCGGACCGGACCCGGCCTGGGATGATGGGGCCATGTCAGGCGCGACCGCTCCCACCACCACGACCCGCGAGCAGTTCCGGCAACTGGCCGCGGAACACCGGGTGGTGCCCGTGACCCGAAAGGTGTTGGCGGACTCCGAGACTCCGCTCTCGGCCTATCGCAAGCTGGCCGCCGACCGGGCGGGCACCTTCCTGTTCGAGTCCGCGGAGAACGGGCGGTCCTGGTCGCGCTGGTCGTTCATCGGGGCGGGCGCGCCCTCGGCGCTCACGGTCGTCGACGGCGCCGCCGCCTGGCTCGGCAACATCCCCGCCGACGCCCCCTCCGGCGGTGACCCGCTCGACGCGCTGCACGCCACCCTGGAACTGCTGCGCACCGAACGGTTGCCCGGCCTGCCGCCGCTCACCGGCGGCATGGTCGGCTATCTCGGCTACGACGCGGTGCGCCGGATGGAACGGCTGCCCAGCCTCGCCACCGACGACCTGCAGCTGCCGGAGATGGTGTTGTTGCTGGCGACCGACCTGGCCGCCTTCGATCACCACGAGGGCGCGATCACGCTGATCGCCAACGCCGTCAACTGGAACGGCACCGCCGAGCACGTCGACGAGGCCTACGACGACGCCGTCGCCCGGCTGGACCGGATGACCGAGGCGTTGGCCGCGCCTGCGCCCTCCACCGTCTCGGTGTTCGACCGGCCCGACCCCGAGTTCCGCCGGTCGCTGACCTCCGACGAGTTCGGCGCGGGGGTGCGGCGGCTGGTCAAGGAGATCGAGGCGGGCGAGGCGTTCCAGGTGGTGCTCTCGCAGCGGTTCGAGATGGATTACCACGGCGCGCCGATCGATCTGTACCGGATGCTGCGCGCCTCGAATCCGAGCCCGTACATGTACCTGATGCACATCCCGGACGGCTCGGGCGGCACCGCGTTCTCCATCGTCGGGTCCAGCCCGGAATCCCTGGTGACCGTGGTCGACGGGGTGGCCACCACGCACCCGATCGCGGGCACCCGCTGGCGCGGCGCCACCGAGGAGGACGACCTGCTGCTGGAGAAGGGGCTGCTGGCCGACGAGAAGGAGAACGCCGAGCACCTGATGCTCGTCGACCTCGGCCGCAACGATCTGGGACGGGTGTGCCAGCCGGGCACGGTGCGCGTCACCGAGTACCGGCACATCGAGCGCTACAGCCACGTCATGCACCTGGTCTCCACGGTCTCGGGACGTCTGGCGCCGGGCCGGATCGCCCTGGACGCGGTGCGGGCCTGCTTCCCGGCGGGCACGCTCTCCGGTGCGCCGAAGGTGCGGGCGATGGAACTGATCGAGGAGATCGAACCCACCCGGCGCGGCGTCTACGGCGGCGTGGTGGGCTACCTCGACTTCGCGGGCGACGCCGACACCGCCATCGCCATCCGCACCGCCCTGCTCAAGGACGGCGTGGCCTACGTGCAGGCGGGTGCGGGCGTGGTCGCCGACTCCGACCCCGACTACGAGGACGTGGAGTCGCGCAACAAGGCGATGGCGGTGCTCAAGGCGATCGCGGCCGCCGAGACCGTCCGCCCCTGTCCCACGGGTGCCGACGGCGGTTCCCGGTGACCGCGCCGGACCCGGACCGCGCGCCCGCCGAGGGCGGGTCGCGCGCGCTCCGGGCACGGCGGGGCGGCCGCCCGATCGCACCGGTGGTGCTGTTGGCCGTGGCGGCCGCGCTGATGTGGGGCGCCTCGCGGTTGACCTGGGTGCGGGTCACCTCCGCCGACGGGCTCACCGAACCGCGCACCGACGACCTGGTCGGCGCCACCTGGTTCGGTGCGCTCACCCCGCTGGCGCTGGTGCTGCTGGCGGCCGTCGCGGCGGTGCTGGCGACCCGGGGCTGGCTGCGCCGGGTGGTGGGCGTACTGGTCGCGTTGGTCGCCGCGGTCACCGCCGTGCCGGCCTTCGCGCTGCTCACCGGCTCCGGTGCGACCGCGGAGCGGGCGGGCGCGCTGGCCGAGCTGCCCGGCCGGGCCACCGTGACCGAGGTGCAGACCTCGATCTTCCCGGCGGTGGTGACGATGACCGCCGCGCTGTGCGCGTTCGCGGCGGGCCTGCTGCTGGCGCGGATGCCGCGCGAGTCGGCGGGCCTGTCCGGCCGCTACGACAACCCCGGCGCCCGCCGCGCCGCCGCGGCCGAGGAGGTCGCCAAGCAGCGGAACCAGGAGGGTGGCGCGCTCTCCGAACGGGTGCTGTGGGACGCGCTGGACGCGGGGGAGGACCCCACCGAGGACGACCACCGCGCCGACGACGACCGACCCGACACCGACCGTAAGGCCCCCTGACGTGAGAGTGCCCATACCACCCTCCCGACGGCATGGCGCACCCGACCTGCCCCCGGCGACCGAGGACAACCCCGCCGCCGCGGCGCAAGGTACGCCCATTTATTCTTTGTCGACATCGGTGAGACAGCGCCTAAGGGGATTCCTGGGCAGCAAGAGGCGTCTCCCCAGAAAGGATTCGAGCCAGATGACGGTACTCGACTCGATTCTCGACGGGGTCCGCGCGGACGTGGCCGCTCGTGAAGCCCTCCTGGACTTCCAGTCCATCAAGGCCGCCGCGGCGAAAGCGCCCGCCCCCCTCGACGCTCGGGCCGCTCTTCTGGAAGACGGCATCGGCGTGATCGCCGAGGTCAAACGTGCGAGCCCGTCCAAGGGCGCGCTGGCCGACATCCCGGACCCGGCGAGCCTGGCCAAGGCCTACGAGGACGGCGGCGCCCGCGTCATCAGCGTGCTCACCGAGGGCCGCCGCTTCGGCGGTTCGCTCGACGACCTCGACGCCGTGCGGGCCACGGTGAACATCCCGATCCTGCGCAAGGACTTCGTCGTCGGGCCCTACCAGATCCACGAGGCACGCGCGCACGGCGCCGACGTCATCCTGCTGATCGTCGCCGCGCTGGAACAGGACGTGCTGGCCTCGCTGATCGACCGCACCGAATCGCTCGGCATGACCGCGTTGGTGGAGGTGCACACCGAGGAGGAGGCCGACCGCGCGCTGGAGGCGGGCGCCTCCGTCATCGGCGTCAACGCCCGCAACCTGAAGACCCTGGAGGTGGATCGCGACGTGTTCGCCCGCATCGCCCCCGGCCTGCCCACCGAGGTGATCCGGGTGGCCGAGTCCGGTATCCGCGGCACCGCCGACCTGCTCGCCTACGCGGGCGCGGGCGCGGACGCCGTGCTCGTCGGCGAGGGCCTGGTGACCAGCGGTGACCCGCGTGCGGCGGTCTCGGAACTGGTGACCGCGGGCACCCACCCGTCCTGCCCGAAGCCGGCGCGGCGGGGGCGGTGATGCGGGTGAGCGAGCTGCCCAAGGCCAGCGCAGGCGTCGCCCAGCCGAGCCCGCACGAGCCGGACCTCGGCGGCCACTTCGGCGTCTATGGCGGCAGGCACGTGCCCGAGGCGCTGATGGCCGTGATCGAGGAGGTCACCGCCGAGTACGAGAAGTGCCGCGCCGACCACACCTTCCTCGACGAGCTCGACCGGCTGCAGCGGGACTACACCGGGCGCCCCTCGCCGGTGTTCGAGTGCACCCGGCTGGCCGAGCACGCGGGCGGTGCGCGCATCCTGCTCAAGCGCGAGGACCTCAACCACACCGGCTCGCACAAGATCAACAACGTGCTCGGGCAGGCGCTGTTGGCCAAGCGGATGGGCAAGACCCGGGTCATCGCCGAGACCGGCGCGGGCCAGCACGGCGTCGCCACCGCCACCGCGTGCGCGCTGCTCGGCCTGGAGTGCGTGATCTACATGGGCGCGGTCGACACCGCCCGCCAGGCGCTCAACGTGGCGCGGATGCGGCTGCTCGGTGCGGAGGTGGTCTCGGTGACCACCGGCTCGCAGACGCTCAAGGACGCCATCAACGAGGCGCTGCGCGACTGGGTCACCAACGCCGACCGCACCTACTACTGCTTCGGCACCGCCGCGGGGCCGCACCCGTTCCCGCTGATGGTGCGCGACTTCCAGCGCATCGTCGGGCTCGAGGCGCGTGCCCAGGTGCGCGACCTGACCGGGCGGCTGCCCGACGCGGTGGTCGCCTGCGTGGGCGGCGGATCCAACGCGATCGGCATCTTCCACCCCTTCATCGACGACGCGGGCGTGCGGCTGATCGGCTACGAGGCCGCGGGCGACGGCGTCGACACCGGCCGGCACGCCGCCACCTTCGCCGGTGGCTCGCCCGGCGCGTTCCAGGGCGCCTACTCCTACCTGCTGCAGGACGAGGACGGGCAGACCATCGAATCCCATTCCATCTCCGCGGGATTGGACTACCCGGGCGTCGGTCCCGAGCACGCCTTTCTCAAGGACATCGGGCGCGCCGAATACCAGCCGATCACCGACACCGAGGCGATGGACGCGCTGCTGCTGCTCAGCCGCAGCGAGGGCATCATCCCGGCCATCGAGTCCGCGCACGCCGTCGCGGGCGCGCTGAAGCTCGGCAAGGAACTCGGCGAGGGCGCGATCATCCTGGTCAACCTGTCCGGCCGCGGCGACAAGGACATGGACACCGCGGCGCGCTGGTTCGGGCTGTTCGACGAACCCGCCGCCGACAAGGAGAACCAGCAGTGAGCCAGCAGTCCCGCCTCGCCAACACCTTCGCCACCGCGCGCGCCGAGCACCGGGCCGCGCTGATCGGCTACCTGCCCGCGGGCTACCCCGACCTGGCCGGCTCCATCGCGACCTGCCGGGCGATGGTCGAATCCGGTTGCGACATCGTGGAAGTCGGCGTCGCCTACTCCGATCCGGTGATGGACGGCCCGACCATCCAGGCCGCGGCCGAGCAGGCGCTGCGCGGCGGCGTGCGGGTGTGCGACGTGTTCTCCGTCGTCGAGGCGATCACCGCCGCGGGCGGCCAAGCCGTGGTGATGAGCTACTGGAATCCGGTGTTGCGCTACGGCGTGGAGCGGTTCGCCCGCGATCTGGCCGCGGCGGGCGGGGCGGGCATCATCACGCCCAACCTGATCCCCGAGGAGGCCGACGACTGGTTCATCGCCTCGGCCACCCACAATCTCGATCGCATCTTCCTGGTCGCGCCGTCGTCCACCGAGGAACGGCTGGTCAAGACGCTCGAAGCCAGCCGCGGCTTCATCTACGCGGCCTCGACGATGGGTGTCACCGGCGCGCGCGACGCGGTCTCCTCGGCCGCGCCCGCGCTGTGCGCGCGCATCCGGGCGCATTCCGACATCCCGATCGGCGTCGGCCTCGGCGTGCGCAACGGTGCGCAGGCAGCCGAGATCGCCTCCTACGCCGACGGCGTGATCGTCGGTTCCGCGCTGGTCAGCGCCGCGGGCGAGGGGCTGGACGCGGTGCGCGCGCTCACCTCGGAGCTCGCCGAGGGCGTGCGTTCGGCGACCGTCGCCTCCTGAGCCGGGCGGCGCACGCGCGATGACCCGGCCGGTCGCGTACCGGCCGGATCGCTGGCCGTGCCCCGGCTCGACTACGGTGGCCCCGTGACCTTACGAAGCGATGTGCTGGCCTACATTCCCAGCCCCCCGCAGGGCGTGTGGCATATCGGGCCGATCCCGTTGCGGGCCTACGCCCTGTGCATCATCCTCGGCATCGTCGTCGCCATCTGGTGGGGTGAGCGGCGCTGGCAGCAGCGCGGCGGCCGCGAGGGCACGGTGCTCGACGTCGCGATGTTCGCCGTGCCGTTCGGCCTGATCGGCGGCCGCGCCTACCACGTGGCCACGGACTGGCGAAAGTACTTCGGGGAGGGCGGCAATCCGGTCGAGGCGCTCTACATCTGGCAGGGCGGACTCGGCATCTGGGGCGCGGTGTTCCTCGGCGGTATCGGCGCCTGGATCGCCTGCCGGATCTACCGGATCCCGTTGCCCGCCTTCGGCGATGCCATCGCCCCGCCGATCCTGCTCGCGCAGGCCATCGGACGGCTGGGCAACTGGTTCAACCAGGAACTCTACGGCCGCGAGACCACCCTGCCGTGGGGCCTGGAGATCTACCCGCGCTTCGACGCCGCGGGCGACCCCGACCCGATGAACGGCATCTCCAACGGCGTCGTGGAGAAGATCGTGCACCCCACGTTCCTCTACGAACTGCTGTGGAACGTGCTCGTGGTGATCGCGCTCGTGCAGCTGGACAAGCGCTTCCGTATCGGCCACGGCAGGCTGTTCGCGCTCTACGTCGCCGGGTACAGCTTCGGCCGCTTCTTCGTCGAGCTGATGCGCGACGACGAGGCGACCCTCGTCGCGGGCATCCGGATCAACAACTTCACCTCCGCCCTGGTGTTCCTGGCCGCGATCGCCTACTTCGTCTTCGCCACCAAGGGCCGGGAGGCGCCGGAACGGCTGCAACCCGGCGGCACGACGCGCCCGTGGCCCTGGCAGCTCGCGGCGCTGCGCGCGGCCGGGGTCGCGGCGAACGGACCGGCCCAACCGGGCGCGACGGCATCGACCGCGACGGACACCGACGGCGATGCGAAGGACACGCCGCCCAGCGACGCCGCCGCGACGGGTGGACCGGGCAGCGCCGCGAAGGGGGACCGGGGTACGGCCGATGCCGCCGACACCGCGAAGGATGCTTCCGCCACCGACTCCGCCTCCGCCACCGACTCCGCCGCCACCGACTCCGACTCCGACTCCGACTCCGGCGAGGCGGCGGGTTCGTCGGACGACGCGGACCGGGCCGCCGCCGTGAAGGCCGCGTCGGGCGCGACCGCCGCGGAGAAGTCCGCCGCGGACAAGGAGTCGGCCGCAGGCGAGTCCGCGGCAGACACCTCCGCCGCCGACCAGCCCGCTGCCGACAAGTCCGGCTCCGCGAAGTCCGCTGCCGACAAGTCCGCCGGGAAGTCCGGTGCGGGGCGTGGCAACGAATCCGAATCCACCCGCGATAACGAGTCGACGTCCGCGGGCACCGCGGCGTCGGCCACCGGATCGGCGGGTGCCGGGGCGACAGATCGGGTCGACTCCGGCGAGAATGACGCGTGATCGTCGCGGGCGTGCCCGTCAGCTGATCGCGATTCCGGGGGCCAGCAGGAGGTGCCCGCACGAATGAGGAGGACATGAGTGACCGACCCCTACCAGCAGAATCCGGGCTACGGCGGCCCGCAGTACGGCCCGCCCGGCACCGGCCCGGATCTGAGCAAGGGCGCGGGCCAGCAGCAGCCGTACGGCCAGCAGAGTGACCCGTACGCGCAGCAGCCGCAGCAGCCCTACGGGCAGCAGAGCGATCCGTACGCGCAGCAGGCGGCCTACGGCCAGCAGCCCTACGGCCAGCAGCCGTACGGGCAGCCCGGCTACGGTCAGCCCGGCGGCTACCCGCCCGCGCCGTACCCGCAGGGGTACAACCCGAACGATCCCGAGGCGCCCTACGGCCGCGACCCGTTCGGTGTCCCGTTCTCCGACAAGCAGAAGCTGACCGCCGGTCTGTTGCAGATCTTCCTCGGCGGCTTCGGCGTCGGCCGCTTCTACACCGGTTACACCGGCATCGCCATCGCGCAGATCGCCGTCACCTGGCTGACCTGCGGTATCGGCGCCATCTGGCCGCTGGTCGACGGCATCATGATGCTCACCGGCAAGGTGCCCGACGCGCAGGGACGTCCGCTGCGCGACTGATCGCGACCGGTCGGCAGGCATCCGGGCACCCTCCCCCTCCGGGGCGGGTGCCCGTCGCGTTCCGGGCCCGGCCCAGTTCACCAATTCTTCATCGAGGCCGGGACGGGCCCCACGCCGGTGACAGGACTACGCTCTACCCGTGATGCGACGGACGAAGATTGTGTGCACGCTCGGACCGGCCACTGCCACCGAGGACCGTATCCGCGAACTCGTCGAGAGCGGCATGGACGTCGCGCGGCTGAATTTCAGCCACGGCGAGCACAGCGACCATGCCGAGAACTACAAGAAGGTCCGCCAGGCCTCCGACCATCTCGGCCGTGCGGTCGGCATTCTCGCCGACCTACAGGGCCCCAAGATCCGCCTCGGCCGCTTCGCCGAGGGCCGCACGGTGTGGGCGACCGGGGAGGAGGTCCGCATCACGGTCGACGACATCGACGGCTCCCACGATCGGGTCTCCACCACCTACAAGCAGCTGGCCCAGGACGCCAAGCCCGGCGACCGGCTGCTCGTCGACGACGGCAAGGTCGGACTCACCGTCACCCGCGTCGAGGGCAATGACGTGGTGTGCCGGGTGACCGAGGGCGGCCCGGTGTCCAACAACAAGGGCGTGTCGCTGCCCGGCATGGACGTCTCGGTGCCCGCGCTGTCGGACAAGGACATCGAGGATCTGGAATTCGCGCTCGACCTGGGCGTCGACTTCATCGCGCTGTCGTTCGTGCGCTCGCCCGCCGACGTCGAGCTGGTGCACGACGTGATGGACAAGGTCGGCCGGCGGGTGCCGGTGATCGGCAAGCTGGAGAAGCCCGAGGCCATCGACAACCTGGAGGCCATCGTGCTGGCCTTCGACGCCATCATGGTCGCCCGCGGCGATCTGGGCGTGGAGCTGCCGCTCGAGCAGGTGCCGCTGGTGCAGAAGCGCGCGATCCAGATGGCGCGCGAGAACGCCAAGCCGGTCATCGTCGCCACCCAGATGCTGGAATCGATGATCGAGAACAGCCGCCCGACCCGCGCCGAGGCCTCCGACGTGGCCAACGCGGTGCTCGACGGCGCCGACGCGGTGATGCTGTCCGGTGAGACCTCGGTGGGCGCGTTCCCGATCGAGACCGTCCGCACCATGGCCCGCATCGTGCACGCGGTGGAGGCCGAATCCTCGACCCGGGTGCCGCCGCTGACCCACGTGCCGCGCACCAAGCGCGGCGTCATCTCCTACGCCGCCCGTGACATCGGCGAACGGCTCAACGCCAAGGCGCTGGTGGCGTTCACGCAATCCGGTGACACGGTGCGCCGGCTGGCCCGGCTGCACACGCCGCTGCCGCTGCTGGCGTTCACCCCGCTGCCCGAGGTGCGCAGCCAGCTGGCGCTGACCTGGGGTACCGAGACCTTCATCGTGCCGACCGTGGACAGCACCGACGCGATGATCCACCAGGTCGACCAGGCGCTGCTGTCGATGGGGCGCTACAGCAAGGGTGATCTCGTGGTGATCGTGGCGGGCTCCCCGCCCGGTACTGTCGGTTCCACCAACCTGATCCACGTGCACCGCATCGGTGAGGAGGACCATTAGTGAGCATATCGCTGAGCGATTCCGTCGGCGCCGAGCAGGCGCCGGCGGAGCGCTCCGACCTGGATGTGCTGCTCGGGCTGCTCGAACTCGACGAGGTGGAGCCCGACGTCTTCATCGGCCACCACCCGGAGAAGGTGTGGAGCCGGACCTTCGGCGGCCAGCTCGTCGCGCAGGCGATCATGGCCGCGGGCCGCACCGTCGGCGACCGGCCGGTGCACGCGGTGAACGCGCATTTCGTGCGCGGCGGTGACCCGAAGAAGCCGATCGAGTACCGGGTGGTGCGCCACCGCGACGGGCGCGCCTTCGCCAACCGCACCGTCACCGCCGTGCAGGACGACCAGGAGCTGTTCGTCATGCTGGCCGCCTTCCAGGACTGGGGCAAGGGCCTCGAGCACGCGCACGCCTTGCCCGAGGTGCCCGACCCGGAGACGCTGCCCCGGGTGGAGGAGAGCTTCCAGGGCCTCGAGGACAAGCTCGAGATGTTCGTCAAGGCGCCGCGGCCGATCGACATGCGCTATACGAACGATCCGGCCTGGATTCTCAAGGGCACCGGCGAGCGGCTCAATCACAACCGGGTGTGGATGCGCGCCGACGGCGCGCTGCCCGACGATCCGCTGGTGCACGTGGCCACGCTCGGCTACTCCTCCGACACCACCGTGCTCGACTCGATCCTCACCACGCACGGTCTGTCGTGGGGGCTGGACCGGATCGTGGCGGCGACGGTGAACCACTCGATCTGGTTCCACCGCCCGTTCCGCTTCGACGACTGGGCACTGTACGCCACCGAATCGCCGGTGGCGGCGGGCTCGCGGGGCCTGGCGACCGGCCGGTTCTACTCCCGCACGGGTGACCTGCTGGCCACCACCGTGCAGGAGGGACTGATCCGGCATTTCCCGTCGCGCCGGTGAACGCGGCGGCGGTGCCCGCCGGTCAGAGGATCTCGCGCTCGAATTCGTAGTCGTAGCTGTCCCGCCGCTGCGTGGTGATGGTGCGCGGCACGTCGAGATCGAAACAGCCGCAGGAGGTTTCGAGCATCAGCCGGTCCTCCAGCGCCGCCAGCCCCGCCGCCGTGAGGTCGGTGGGCGCGCCGACCAGGCTCAGCGCGATCTCGTAGGTGCCGCGCCCGTCGGGCTGCTCACCGGGATGGTCGAGCAGCCACTGGGTCTCCAGCAGCCGGTGGGCCGGGTCGTCGGTGTCGACCGGCAGGGTGAAGCGCCAGGCGAAGACATCGCGCTCCTGGAGGTGGTCGTCCACCACCGCCCGGACGGTGTCGACGACCTGATCGAGGATTTCGGGAGTCGCATACACATGGAGCGAAACATCCGAAATGCGTTTCGGCATGTCTGATTCCTGTCCCGTGTCGAACCGTCAACGGCGGAAGGTGTTCGCGGGCAGTGTAATCCCTGGGTGCGCGACAGCGACATAGGCCGGGGGTGAGATTTTCGGTCCCGCTCAGCGGGTCCGCTGGGCGGCGAGGAAGGTGGACGGGGGTGCGGCGGGGATCCGCGGGGCGAGAACCAGCCCGGGACGCCGGTGCTCCGCGGCGCGCAGGCGGTGTTCGTGCGGCGCCAGGGCCAGCAGCAGCGGCACCAGCGCCTCGGCGATCCGGTCGCCGACCTCGCAGAAGGCGGCCTCGGACAGGCCGACCGGGTCGGCGATGTTCTCCCGTCCCACCAGCGACAGATCGTTGCGGGCGGCGTGCAGATCGGCGATCGAGCGCGCGCCGGTGACCTTGGCGATGCGGTGCGCCTCGAGCAGGGTGAAGGTGCGGGAACCGGCGCCGAAGGCCATCTCGGCCACCTGGTCGCGGATCTGCTCGGTCATGGTCAGCACCAGATCGGCGCGGTCGATGTACTCCGGCTTCAGCTTGCGGGCGCGGAATCCCTCGGGGTCGCCGCCCAGGCCGAGCAGGGTCTGCGCGGCCAGCGGTTCGATGGGGAAGCCGACCAGCGCGCGGGTGCCTGCGCTCTCGGCGGTCAGGCCGGGCAGCCGGTGTTCGACCGCGATGGCTCGGGTGAGCCGTTCGGCGATCGCCGACCGGCAGACATTGCCGTTGCAGACGAACAGGACGTGCATGAGCATACGGTAAAGCCGACTTCGGACCCGTAGAAGGCAAGAAAGTCCTTATCACAGGTCCGCATCGACATATTCATCTGGACTTTGCGTGCCGTACACACTGCGCGCCCGGATATTCGACCGGAGAATGCGCGACGGTCATGATTCCGCGCTCGTTCCACCGGCAACTTACCCCGTGCGTATCGGGTTCGATCCCCCGAGGTCCTCGTCGATGATTGTGGCGTCGCTCACTCGGATTCGCCCGGGTAATAGCGGGATTCGGGGACGACGGGCGGCGGCGCGACCTCCCCGAGGACCCGCCCGCGGGTGGAGAACATCGGCCCGCGCGCCGGAATCACCGGGGCGAATCGGGCCAGCCCCGCAGCCGGATGCATGTCGTCGTACATCGCGTCGATACCGCCGCGCCGGAAATACGCCTCGTGCCAGAATCCGGTGCCGCCGGAATCGCGCAGGAATTCCTGCCACCACTGCCGGTGCGGCGCGCTCCTGGTCCACCGCTCCAGGCTCTCCAGATCGCGCCAGTACTGCCGCGCGCCCCAGTGCGGCGGGACGAGGCCCCAGACGACGTCCTCGTGCAGCAGCAGCCCGTCGGGCCGGTCCCGGTGCGAGCGGTACAGCTTCGGCCCCACCCCGAGCAACCGCAGCAGCCCCCGCGGGCGGCGCACCCGCATGCCGAGCAGGATCACCACCAGGTCCGGATACGCGGCCAGATCCACCGTGGTGCGGTCCACGCGCATGGGGAGCCTCCCGAGCTCGACGTCTCGGAGGTGACACGGTGGAGGCGGTGGAATGGTTCGACCCGAACGGGAGAGATGGTGCCGAGTGTGGGACTCGAACCCACACGTCCTTTCGGACAACGGTTTTTGAGACCGTCGCGTCTGCCAGTTCCGCCAACTCGGCGCACCGGGTGTGAACTATAGCCGGTGCACGGGCCGATCACCGAAACGGGCGGGCGACGCCGCGGGGCGACCGGCCTTTGCCCAGGGTATATGCGTTGTTCGGGTGGCCGAACGGTACTCTTTACATCACTCGGCGGCCGTGTCGGGCAGGCGAGACCGGTTCGTCGGTGTCGCGTCGCCGCGCGGTGCGCCGGGGACAGGGCATCGGAACCAGAGGGGTCTACCTATGAGCACTACAGCTGGGGGCGCCGGCACGACGAATGCCGGGGCGAAGCGGGTCGTCGTCGCCGAAGACGAGGCGCTCATCCGGATGGATCTGGTGGAGATGCTGACCGAGGAGGGGTATCAGGTCGTCGGTGAGGCGGGCGACGGCCAGCAGGCGGTGGATCTGGCGGTCGAGCACCGGCCCGATCTGGTGATCATGGACGTGAAGATGCCGCGCCGCGACGGTATCGACGCCGCTGCCGAGATCGCCTCGAAACGTGTTGCGCCCGTGGTGATCCTGACCGCGTTCAGCCAGCGCGACCTGGTCGAGCGAGCCAGGGACGCGGGTGCGATGGCGTATCTGGTCAAGCCCTTCACGAAATCCGATCTGGTGCCCGCGATCGAATTGGCGGCCAGCCGCTTCCACGAGATCACCGCGCTGGAGAGCGAGGTCGCGAACCTGGCCGATCGGCTGGAGACCCGCAAGCTGGTCGAGCGCGCCAAGGGCGTGCTGATGCAGACCCAGGGGCTGTCCGAGCCGCAGGCGTTCAAGTGGATCCAGCGCACCGCGATGGATCGCCGTACCACCATGAAGGCCGTCGCCGAGGTCGTGCTGGAGAACCTCGCGCCCAAGTGAGGGCGCGCGTGCGCGCCGGGGCGAGAATTTACTCGCTCGAAACATGATGGCCGTAAACAATTCGACACGGCGTCATTTCGGTGCTCCCAATGTCATGCGGATCGAACGTCGCGACGCTATGTTTCTGACCGGGCTGACGTGGTCGGCCCCCTCGGGCAGCCGGGGGAGCACAGGACGTAGAGGTGAGACGTGCTTAGTTCGACTTGGCGCGGTCGTACGACGCGAGGTGTGTTGGCCATCGGTGCCGCCGCCGCACTCGCACTGACCGGATGCAGTGACAAATCCACCGACAGCGGTTCCGATACCACCGGCACCGGAACCGGCGGCCTGTCCATCCAGCCCGTGACACAGGTGGACCTCGAGGGCCGGGAAGTGCCCAAGACCGACCCGGCCCAGGCCGCCGACCCGGCGGGCACCGGCTCGGCCACCTGCCCGCCCGGGACGGCGATCGCGATGGCGGGTGCGCTGACCGGCCCCGACGCGGCGCTGGGCATCAACATCGTCAACGGCGTGAAACTCGCCCTCGACAAGCACAACCAGGCCAACCCCGGCTGCCGGATCGAGCTGAAGCAGTTCGACACCGAGGGCGACCCGCAGAAGGCCACCCAGGTGATCCCGCAGATCGTCAACGATCGCTCGATCATCGGCCTGGTCGGCCCCGCCTTCTCCGGCGAGACCAAGGCCACCGGCCAGATCCTCAGCGACGCCGGCCTGGCCGCGCTGACCTCCTCGGCCACCAACGCCACCCTCACCCAGAACGGCTGGACCAGCTTCTTCCGCGGCCTGGCCAACGACGACGTGCAGGGCCCCTCGGTCGCCAAGTACCTGGTGAACACCGCCAACTACAAGAAGGTCTGCGTGGTGCAGGACAACACCGATTACGGTGTCGGCCTGGCCAACAGCGTCACCGCGGGGCTGGGCGCGGCCGCCGATCCGGGGTGCGCGGCCAGCATCAAGAAGGGCGACAAGGACTTCTCGGCCACCGTCACCAAGATCGCGGCGGCCAAGCCGGACGCGGTGTTCTTCGCCGGCTACTACGCCGAGGGCGCACCGCTGGCCCAGCAGCTGAAGTCCGGTGGCGTGGACGCGGTGTTCGTCGGTCCCGACGGTGTCAACGATCCGCAGTTCATCGCGCAGGCGGGCAGCGCCGCCAAGGGCGCCACGCTGACCTGCCCGTGCGGTCCGGCGCCGGAGCAGTTCGCCAAGGACTACGAGGCGCTCAACGGCCAGGCGCCCGGCGTCTACTCGGTGGAGGCCTACGACCTGGCCACGATCCTGGCCAAGGGTATCGACAGCGGTAAGGTCACCCGGCCCGACCTGCTGGAATTCGTCCGCTCCTACGACGGCCCCGGCCTGGCCCGGCAATACAAGTGGAGCCCCGACGGCGAACTCGCCAACGCGCAGATCTGGATCTACGAGGTCGAGTAGGCGCGAGACAGTGCAGCACGCACGGAGGTGCACCGCCTCCGTGCGTGCTGTTTCCTGAGGGATACGGGTGAGGGCGCTATTCCAATGACATCATCGACATCGAGCGACATGGTCTCCCTTGTCGCGAGCTCGATCGACTTCAATTACCAGGACGTCTTCGATCAATTCTGGCGCCTGACCGTCGACGGGGTCACCTACGGTTCCATCTACGCGTTGGTCGCGGTGGGCTACACGCTGGTCTACGGCGTGCTGCGACTGATCAATTTCGCCCATTCGGAAATATTCATGCTGGGCATGTTCGGGCAGCTGGTCGGCCTGATGATATTCGGCTTCTCGGCCGGGCCCGACGTCTACGACCAGGGTGTGGTGCTGACCGTCGTCTATCTGGGCTTGGCGATGGTGGTCGGCATGGTGGTGTCCGGCGGCGCCGCCGTCGGCCTGGAACGGGTGGCGTATCGGCCGTTGCGCCGCCGCGGGGCCAAACCGCTGGCGTTCCTGATCACCGCGATCGGCATGTCGTTCGTGCTCCAGGAGTTCGTGCACTTCATCCTGCCCAAGATCGATCCCGACCTCGGCGGCACCAACGCCCAGCAGCCGATCCAGCTGGTGGAGCCGACCGTGCAGTTCAGCTTCGGCGGCGCCGACGTCACCAACATCGCGATCCTGATCGTGGTGGCCGCGGTGGTGCTCGCGCTGGCGACCGAGATGCTCATCAACCGAACGAAATTCGGCCGCGGCATCCGCGCGGTGGCGCAGGACCCGGACACCGCGACGCTGATGGGTGTCTCGCGCGAGCGGGTGATCATGCTGACCTTCCTCATCGGCGGCCTGCTC
Source organism: Nocardia sp. FDAARGOS_372 (assembly GCF_002554515.1). Taxonomy (NCBI): domain Bacteria; kingdom Bacillati; phylum Actinomycetota; class Actinomycetes; order Mycobacteriales; family Nocardiaceae; genus Nocardia; species Nocardia sp. FDAARGOS_372. The sequence goes on from NZ_PDDW01000001.1 coordinate 490,037, forward strand.
GCCGGTGCGGCGGCCACCCTGTACGCGATCAAGATCCCGCCCGCGATCATCTACTCGGGCGGATTCATCCTCGGCATCAAGGCCTTCGCCGCCGCGGTGCTCGGCGGCATCGGCAACCTGCGCGGCGCGCTGCTCGGCGGCCTGCTGCTCGGCATCGTCGAGCAGTACGGCCAGATCCTGCTCGGCATCGAATGGCGCGACGTGGTCGCGTTCGTGGTGCTGGTAGCGGTGCTGATGGTGCGGCCGACGGGCATCCTCGGCGAGAGTCTCGGGAAGGCACGGGCATGAGCACGACCACGACTCCGGCGCGGGCCGGTCTCGGCGACGCGCTGCGCACCTGGTGGGACGGCCTGTCGCGGCCCGCGCAGTGGGCGGTCGGTGTGCCCGCGATCATCGCGTTGGCGCTGCTGCCGCTGTTCCCGCCGCCCGTCCTGGACACCCCGGCCTACAACTTCGGACTGGTGATGGCCGAGTTCGCGATGTTCGCGCTCATCGCCATCGGCCTGAATGTGGTTGTCGGCCAAGCGGGTCTGCTGGACCTGGGCTATGTCGGCTTCTACGCCATCGGCGCGTACACCGTCGGCCTGCTCACCAGCCCGAACAGCCCGTGGAACCAGACCGACGGCGGCTGGCTCGACCCGCAGTGGGCGTGGCTGGCCTGCCTGCCCATCGCGGTGGCCGTGACGGCGCTGTCCGGGCTGATCCTGGGCTCGCCGACGCTGCGGCTGCGCGGTGACTACCTGGCCATCGTGACCCTCGGCTTCGGTGAGATCGTCCGCCTGCTCGCCGACAACCTGCACGAACTGACCAACGGCAGCCTCGGCCTGTCCGAGGTGGCCTACCCGCACGTCGGCGAATCCGAGAGCAAACCCAACGGGGTGTTCTCCGCGGGCAACACCGGCGACCCGGCCAGCGCCAACCTGCTCGACCGCGCGAGTTACGGCACCTACTGGTACTGGCTCGGGCTCGCGCTGGTGATCGTGGTGCTGCTGATCGTGGGCAACCTCGAGCGCAGCCGGGTGGGCCGGGCCTGGGTGGCGATCCGCGAGGACGAGGACGCCGCCGAGATCATGGGCGTGCCGACCTTCAAGTTCAAGCTGTGGGCCTTCCTCATCGGTGCGGCCGTGGGCGGACTGTCCGGCGCGATGTACGCCGGCCAGGTGCAGTTCATCAATCCGACCGGATTCAACATCATCAATTCGATGCTGTTCCTGTGCGCGGTGGTGATCGGCGGCCAGGGCAACAAGCTCGGCGTCATCTTCGGCGCGTTCATCATCGCCTACCTGCCCAAGCGGCTGACCTCGGTGAACCTGGTGGACAGCGAGTCGACCGGCTATGTGCTGCTGATCGTGGACGTGGTGCTGTTCGTCGGGCTGCTCGTGCTGTGGCGCTACAAGGGCCGTGATCTCGGCGCCTGGGTGCGGCGGGGGGTGATCGCCGGGATGGTCTTCACCGGCGTGATGGCGGCGTTGCTGCTGGGCAGTGTGCTGCTGTTCCGCCCGGGCGGCGCGCAATCGCTGGGCGACCTCAAGTATCTGTATTTCGGTATCGCGTTGGTGGTGATGATGATTCTGCGGCCGCAGGGCCTGTTCCCGGTGCGGCAGAAGCTGCTCAGCTACGGCAGGCAGGTGTATCAGGCGGTGCGCAAACCCACCGTCGGCGAGCCGATCGGAGCGGGCAAGTGACCGGGCCGGGCGCGGGTGACGCGCTGTTCGACAACGAGGACATCGCCGCCGGGTACGCCGCGCCGCCGGAAGCCGAGAGCGCCGGTGAGGTCGACGTGACCGCGGTGGCACCCGAACTCGCCGACGCGGACGCGGTGGCCGAGGTCGTCGCACCGCACCGGACGATCGAGACCGCGGTCGGCGAGCCGCTGCTGCGCACCGACGGGCTCACCGTGAAGTTCGGCGGCCTCACCGCGCTCGACGACGTCAGCTTCGAGATCCGCCGCGGCGAGATCCTCGGCCTGATCGGCCCCAACGGCGCGGGCAAGACCACCTGCTTCAACGCGATCACCGGCGTGTACCGACCCGCCGCCGGGCTGGTGTATTTCGACGGCAAGCCGCTGACCAAGACCAAGCGCAACGCCATCACCCGCCTCGGCATAGCGCGCACCTTCCAGAACGTGCGGTTGTTCGGGGAGATGACGGCCCTGGAGAACGTGGTGGTGGGCACCGACGCCCGGCACAAGACCTCGGTGCCGGGCGCGGTGTTCCGCACGCCCCGGCATCGCCGGGAGGAACGCGACGCCATCGAGCGCGGCATGGCGCTGCTGGAGTTCGTGGGTATCGCGCCGCGAGCGGTGGAGAAGGCGCGCAACCTCTCCTACGGTGACCAGCGCCGGTTGGAGATCGCCCGCGCGCTGGCCACCGAGCCGAAGTTGCTGTGCCTGGACGAGCCCGCCGCGGGGTTCAATCCCAGCGAGAAGTCGGCGCTGATGGACCTGATCCGCAAGATCCGCGACGACGGCTTCACCGTACTGCTCATCGAGCACGACATGCGCCTGGTGATGGGCGTGACCGACCGGATCGTGGTGCTCGAGTTCGGCCGCAAGATCGCCGACGGGCTGCCCGCCGAGATCCGCGACGACCCGGCGGTGATCGCGGCCTACCTGGGCGTGCCCGACGACCAGGTCGGCGCGGAGCAGGCGGGGGACGCCGGGCGGGATGGAGTCGAGTCGGGCGGCGAGCGGGCCGGGGCCGAGCCGGACGCGGGGCAGGCCGGGGCCGGGCGGGCGGCCGGGCAGGGCGGGGCCGAGCCGGAGGGCGGGCAGACCGGGGCCGAGCGGGAGGCCGGGCAGGCCGGCGGGGAGTATCCGACGCAGAAGCTGCCGATTCCGAAGCCCGGCGCGGGACCCGCCGTGCGGGTGGGCGAGCCGGCCCGTCCGGAAATCGACCCGGCGACGACGGACCCGGCGGACGCGCACCGGTCCGGAACCGGTGCGGCACCGGATCTTTCGACGCGCACCTCCGACGCCCCGGCACTGCTCGAGGTCGAGGACATGGTGGTCAACTACGGCCGCATCCAGGCGCTGCACGGGGTCTCGCTGCGGGTGGCCGAGGGCGAGCTGGTGACCCTGCTCGGCGCCAACGGGGCGGGCAAGACCACCACCATGCGCGCCCTGTCGGGGCTGCTACCGCTGACCCGCGGCCGCATCCGGTTCGAGGGCCGCGACATCACCACGGTGAAGGCGCACGACCGGGTGGTCGGCGGGCTCATCCAAGCACCCGAGGGCCGGGGCGTGTTCCCCGGCATGACGGTGCAGGAGAACCTCGACATGGGTTGCTACGGGCGGGTGTTCAAGCAGAAGGCGGAGTACACCCGGACCCTCGAGTGGGTGTTCGAACTGTTCCCGCGCCTGCGCGAGCGGCGCAAACAGGTCGGCGGCACGCTGTCGGGCGGCGAGCAGCAGATGCTGGCGATCGGGCGCGCCCTGATGGCCCGGCCGCGGCTGCTGCTGCTCGACGAGCCGTCGATGGGTCTGGCGCCGATGGTGATCCAGCAGATCTTCCGGATCATCAGCGAGATCAACCAGCAGGGCACCACGGTGTTGTTGGTGGAGCAGAACGCCCAGCAGGCGCTGGCCCGCAGCGACCGCGCCTACATCCTGGAGACCGGGGCGGTCACCAAGACCGGCAGCGGTGCGGACCTGCTCACCGATCCGGCGGTGAAATCGGCCTATCTCGGGGTCGGCTAGCGGCGCGGCGGGCGTTGCGGGCCCGGCGGTGCGGTGGGGATGTCGCATCGCCGGGCGCGCGGCGGACCGGAGATCGGGGTGGTGTCGGCGTATCGGCCTGTCGGTGCCGGTCCCTAGACTCTGGGTGGTGAGCTCACCGACGACTGCCTCGCGTTCCACTCCCGCTCCCGGCGCCGAGGGCGGGCGGCCGACCCTGCTGTTGCTGGACGGGCACTCGCTCGCCTACCGCGCGTTCTTCGCCCTACCGGCGGAGAACTTCAAGACGGTCACCGGGCAGACCACCAACGCCGTCTACGGCTTCACCGCCATGCTCATCAACCTCCTGCGCGACGAGAAGCCCACGCACATCGCCGCGGCCTTCGACGTCTCCCGCAAGACCTTCCGCACCGAGGCCTACCCCGAGTACAAGGCCAACCGCAGCCAGACGCCGGACGAGTTCCGCGGGCAGGTCGAGCTCACCAAGGACGTGCTCGGCGCGCTCGGCATCCCGGTCATGGCGATCGACGGTTTCGAGGCCGACGACGTGATCGCCACGCTCACCACCCAGGCCAAGGCCGAGGGTTTCCGCATCCTCATCGTCACCGGCGACCGCGACTCGATCCAGTTGGTCGACGACGACGTCACCGTGCTCTACCCGCGCAAGGGCGTCTCGGACCTCACGCGGTTCACTCCCGAGGAGGTGATGACCAAATACGGTCTCACCCCCAACCAGTACCCGGACTACGCGGCGCTGCGCGGCGACCCCAGCGACAACCTGCCCGGCATTCCCGGCGTGGGGGAGAAGACCGCGGCGAAGTGGATCCGCGAGTACGGCGACCTGGCCACGCTGGTGGACAAGGTGGACACCGTCAAGGGCAAGGTCGGCGACGCGCTGCGCGCCAATCTGAGCAGCGTGGTGCTCAACCGGCAGCTCACCGAGATGGTCAAGGACGTGCCGCTGCCCTACACGCCGGATCAGCTGGCGCAGGGGCCGTGGGACCGCGAGAAGATCCACCGTCTCTTCGACGACCTCGAGTTCCGGGTGCTGCGCGACCGCCTGTTCGAGACGCTGGCGCCGCCGCAGCAGGAGGCCGAGTCCGGGTTCGAGATCAGCGGCGGCGCGCTGGCCGTCGGCGCGGTCGCCGACTGGCTCGCCGAACACGCGAAAGCCGATGTGCGCCACGGTGTCTCGGTGGTCGGTAGCGGCGCGCCCGCGCGCGGTGACGTGCAGGCGCTGGCCATCGCCGCCGCCGACGGCGAGAGCGGCTACATCGACGTCACCGTGCTCACCCCCGAGGACGAGGCGGCGCTGGCCGCCTGGCTGGCCGACCCGGCGGTGCCCAAGGCGCTGCACGAGGCCAAGTCGGCCATGCACGCGCTGCGCGGGCGCGGCTGGACGCTGGGTGGGCTCACCAGCGACACCGCCCTCGCGGCCTATCTGGTGCGCCCCGGGCAGCGCAGCTTCAACCTCGACGACCTCTCGCTGCGCTATCTGCACCGCGAGTTGCGCGCCGAGACCGACGACAACGCCCAGCTCTCGCTGCTCGACGACGAGGACGCCGTCGACGCCGAGACCGCGCGCGCGGAGATGCTGCGCGCCCGCGCCGTGCTCGACCTGGCCGCCGCGCTGGACGCCGAACTCGAGCAGATCGAGTCCACCGCGCTGCTCACCGACATGGAACTGCCGCTGCTCGGCGTGCTCGCCACGCTGGAGGAGGCGGGCATCGCGGTGGACTGCGAGCAGCTGGAGGCGCTGCAACGACAATTCGCCGACAAGGTGGCCCAGGCCGCCGAGGCCGCCTACGGGGTGATCGGCAAGCAGATCAACCTCGGCTCGCCCAAGCAGCTGCAGGTGGTGCTGTTCGACGAGCTCGACATGCCCAAGACCAAGCGCACCAAGACCGGCTACACCACCGACGCCGACGCGCTGGAATCGCTGTTCGAGAAGACCCAGCACCCCTTCCTGGAACATCTGCTCGCCCACCGCGACGCCACCCGGCTGAAGGTGACCGTCGACGGCCTGCTCAAGTCGGTGGCCGACGACGGACGCATCCACACCACGTTCAACCAGACCATCGCCGCGACCGGCCGGTTGTCCTCCACCGAGCCGAACCTGCAGAACATCCCCATCCGCACCGACACCGGCCGGATGATCCGCGACACCTTCGTGGTGGGCCCGGGCTACGCGGAGCTGATGACCGCCGACTACAGCCAGATCGAGATGCGCATCATGGCGCACCTGTCCGGCGACGAGGGCCTGATCGAGGCCTTCAACTCGGGGGAGGACCTGCACAGTTTCGTCGCGTCCAAGGCCTTCGACATCCCGATCGCGGAGGTGAGCCCGGAGCTGCGCCGCCGGATCAAGGCCATGTCCTACGGGCTGGCCTACGGGCTGAGTTCCTACGGGCTGTCCGCCCAGCTCAAGATCAGCACCGCCGAGGCCAAGGAGCAGATGGACATCTACTTCTCCCGCTTCGGCCGCATCCGCGACTACCTGTACGAGGTGGTCGAGCAGGCTCGCAAGGTCGGCTACACCGAGACCTTGTTCGGTCGCCGCCGCTACCTGCCCGACCTGGACTCGAGCAACCGGCAGCGCCGCGAGGCCGCCGAGCGGATGGCGCTCAACGCGCCGATCCAGGGCACCGCGGCCGACATCATCAAGGTGGCGATGATCGACGTGCACCGCGGCATCCGGGAGGCCGGGCTGCGCTCGCGGATGCTGCTGCAGATCCACGACGAACTCGTCTTCGAGGTGGCCGAGGGCGAGCGGGACGCGCTCGAGCAGCTGGCGCGGGAGAAGATGTCCGCGGCCATCGCGCTGTCGGTGCCGCTGGACGTGTCGGTGGGCACCGGGCGCAGCTGGGACGCCGCCGCGCACTGACGGGCCACCCCCGCCGGTCCGGCTATCGGGTGGGATCGGCGGGCGGATGGCGGTCGAACCAGGGCGCGGCCGTCTCGAGCTGCGCCGCCAGCCGCAGCAGCAGCGCTTCGCTGCCGCTCGGCCCGGTGAAATGGACGCCGAGCGGCAACCCGTCCGCGGTGGTGTGCAGGGGCACGCTCATCGCCGGGCGGCCGGTGACGTTGGCCAGCTGGGTGAACGGTGTCGCGGCCAGATGGCTGGTCACCATGCCCCGGTACATGCTGCTGCGGGAGATCAGGTGCCCCGCGCCCGCGCGCAGGATCGGCGGCAGGATGGTTTCGAGTGCCGCGGGCAGGCGGTTGGTGCCGATGGGTTGCGGCGGCTCGGCCAGGGTGGGGGTGAGCAGCAGGTCGTAGCGGCCGTGGAAATCGGCCAGCGCGCGGGTGTACTCGTTCCAGCGGTCGCCCGCGGTCACCAGCGCGGGCGCGGGGACGGTCCGCCCGACCGCCGCCATCGTCTGGGTGTCGACGTCGAAGTCGGTGGGCTTGGCGCCGGTGCGCTCGCAGGTGTCGGCGACCGAGGCGGCCAGGTGGGTGGTCCAGACGGTCATGAAATCGCGGGCCAGCCGCACGCCGTCGATCGCCGGTTCCGCGGATTCCACGGTGTGGCCGAGGGATTCGAGCAGGCGGGCGGTCTCGGTGACCGCGCGGACCGCCTCCGGATGCACCGGGGTGTCCAAGGGCGAGCGGTGCGTGAAGCCGATGCGCAGCGCGGGCGGCGGGGTGTCCAGCGCCGCGCGGTAGGACGTCTCGGGCCGGGCGACGGTGTAGGGCGCGCCCGGGTCGGGCGGGGAGAGGATGTCGAGCATCACCGCGGTGTCGCGCACGCTGCGCGAGATCACGCCCTGCACGCCCGCGCCGAGGATGGCGTCACCGGCGAGTGGACCGTTGGGGACCAGGCCGCGGCCGGGTTTGAGCCCGAACAGCCCGGTGCACGCGGCGGGGATCCGGATCGAACCGCCGCCGTCGTTGGCGCCCGCGACCGGCACCACGCCCGCGGCGACCGCCGCGGCCGAACCGCCGGAGGAGCCACCCGGTGTACGCGTGAGATCCCAAGGGTTGCGGGTGATTCCGAAGGTGCGCGACTCGGTGACCGCCTTGCAACCGTACTCCGGGGTGGTGGTCTTGCCGAAGATCACCAGCCCGGCGGCCAGCCACCGCCGCACCACGATGCTGTGCTCGACCGCGGGCACGGTCCGCAACGGACCGGTGCCGCCGGAGGTGGGCAGCCCGGCGTAGTCCTGCATCAGATCCTTGACGAGAAACGGCACACCGGCGAGTGGGCCGTCGAGGGCGCCGCCCACGCGCTCGCGGGCCTCGCCCTCCATCAGCCGGGTGAGCACGTTCAGTACCGGGTCCACCTCCGCGCAGCGGGCCAGCGCCACCTCGAGCAGGTCCGCGGCGCGCACCTCCCCGCGCGCGACCAATTCGGCCAGGCCCACCGCGTCGTGGGCGCGGTACTCGTCGAAACGCATCACTTCTCCTCTCACCGTGCACCCGTGCCGCCCGGGGAGACACACACCACGGCGACACGCCGATTGTGCGCCCGGGCGGATCGGCGCGAGGAGGCGGGAGTCGAGCTTGACCACGGCGGTCGCCCCGCTCAGGCCGGGACTGCGCAGCTGAGCTGCGGTGATGATACTCACCGGTAGGCGAATCGGGCGCGAAATGAGGTTGCCATCGGGCGTGTGGGTGCCTATCCTCGGACGCGTGCCGAATCCCGCCCACAGCCTCCGTGCAGTGCACCGTGCCGCAGACCGCGACGCGGCGCTCGCGCGGGCCCTTGCCGGGCTGACCGTGGTTACGCAGGCTACCGCCTTCGAGCCGGCGCAGGCACTACCCGTCGTCGTAGTAACCCGCCGTAGCGGGGTCTGATTCGGACCGGCCCCCTCGCTGCGGGCTGTTTTTCTCTTTTGTTGATGCTGGTCCCCTCCGCCGACTTCTTCGGGAAGACCTACTTCAATGACTTTTCTCGCCCTTGATCCGCATGCCTTCGTCTCCGCCGCCCCCAGAACCCTGCGCGCCGAGAGCGCCGGGATGAGCCCGGCGGAGTTCTACGACCGCTACTGCCAGGATTCCGGACCCGTCCGGCTCAGCGACTGGGTCGCCGTCGGCGGCCGCGCCGCCGCGTACACCGCGACGCTGGAGTTCGCCGACCGGTTGCGCACCGTCGCCACCATCGGCAGCCCCGTCGCCGCGCTCACCTCGGCCCTCTACGAGGAGGGCTTCCCGGTCGAGATCCTGCAGTTCCACCAGCGCCGCACCAGCGAGGGCACCGCGACCTTCGTGCAGTGCGAGGTCAACGGAAAGCGTGGCTGGGGCGCCGCGCTCGCCGACGACAGCGCCGAATCCTCCGCGCGCGCAATGATTTCCGGGATCAACCGACTCGGCTCCTGACCCCGGCCGCACACGACGAACGGGTCGTCCACCGCGCGGTGGACGACCCGTTTCGTTCTCTCCGGGGCACTGCCGTCTCGTCCGGGCGTGCCCGGGTGGACTACTCGGCCGCGCCCTGCTGCTGCTCGGCGAGCTGCTTGCGCACCTCGTCCATGTCGAGCGCCTTGACCTGGGTGACCAGATCCTCGAGCGCGGCGGGCGGCAGGGCACCGGGCTGCGCGAACACCAGCACGCCTTCGCGGAAGGCCATGATGGTCGGAATCGAGCGGATGTTGGCGGCCGCCGCCAGCGCCTGCTCGGCCTCGGTGTCGACCTTGCCGTGCACGACATCGGGGTGCTTGTCGGAGGAGGCCTCGTAGGTGGGCGCGAAGCTGCGGCACGGACCGCACCATTCGGCCCAGAAATCGACGAGTACCACGTCGTTCCCGGTGACTACCTCATCGAAATTCTGCTGGGTCAGCGTCTGGGTGGCCATGACGTCCTCTCGTGTCGTGTTTCGCCTGCTGTAACGCCCGGCGCGGTGCCTATCTTCCCGGCTCGTCCTCCGGGACCGGAGGGTCGGGCGTCGCCACTTCTCGGGCGAGTACCCGCTCGCGGCGGCGAAATCACCTCGTTCGGGCAGGTCGTCGTCGGCACCGGGCGGGTCGGAGCGAGCACGGCGGGGGCCGGGCGCGAAGATGGCTCGGTGAGCGATGCGAAGGCGGTCCGGCTCGGGCTGATCGACGGTGACGGTATCGGACCGGAGGTGGTGCGCGCGACCCGGGCGGTGGTCGACGAGGCGCTGGCGGCGGCGGGCGGCGCGGCGGTGGCGTGGGTGCCGCTGCTGATCGGCCACCGCGCGATCGAGGAATACGGCACACCGCTGCCGCAGCAGACCCTCGACGGGTTGGCCGCGGTGGACGCCTGGATCCTCGGGCCGCACGACAACGCCTCCTATCCCGGCGAGCATCGCGGCGCGGTGCCGCCGGGCGGGGCGATCCGCAAACACTTCGACCTCTACGCCAACATCCGCCCCGCCCGCGCGCTGCCCGGCGTGCGGGCCGCGGCGCCCGACATCGATCTGGTGATCGTGCGGGAGAACAGCGAAGGCTTCTACGCCGACCGGAACATGGTCGCGGGCTCGGGCGAGTTCCAGCCGAGCATCGATCTGGCGATGGCGGTCGCGGTGGTGAGCAGGCAGGCGACCGAGCGCATCGCGCACGAGGCGTTCCGGCTGGCGCAGACGCGGCGCAAGAAGGTGACCATCGTGCACAAGGCCAACGTGCTGCCGCGCACGATGGGGCTGTTCCGCGACGTCTGCTACGAGGTGGCGGCGTCGTATCCGGGGGTGGTGGTCGACGACGAGCACGTCGACGCCGCGGCCGCGCATCTGGTGCGCGCCCCGGGCGACTACGACGTAGTGGTCACCGAGAATCTGTTCGGCGACATCCTCTCCGATCTGGCGGGACAGCTGAGCGGATCGCTCGGCACGGCGGCGTCGCTGAACTGCTCGGCGACGCGCGCGATGGCCCAGGCCGTGCACGGGGCCGCGCCCGACATCGCCGGGCACAATCGCGCCAACCCGGTGGCGCTGCAGTGCTCGGCGGCGATGTTGTTGCGGTGGTTGGCGATCCGGCGCGGCGAGTCGGTGCTGAGCCGCGCCGCCGAACGGATCGAGCGCGCGGTGGCGGCGACCTTCGCCGCCGGGATCGCCACCGCGGATCTGGGCGGGCAGGCCTCGACCGCCGAGTTCACCGAGCAGGTGTGCGCCCGGGTGCATCGGCGGTAGCGCGGCAAGGGTGGTCAGCGCGGCAAGGGTGGAAGCGCGGCCAGGGTGGTAGCGCGGCGAGCCGGATGGGCGTGGAGCCCGGGGTCGCCGGGCTCCACGGTGCGGGCGGGGCTCAGCGCTGGTCGCGCGGCCCCGGACGGCGCTGCTCGGTCGGTACGCCCTCGGTGTCGATGTACTCCTTGCGGACGTTCTCCGACACCGTCTGCTGGTCCTCGACATCGTCGACAGCCAGGCGCACCCGCTCGACCGGCACCGCTTCCTTGTCCACGGTGACCCGGTCGGCGTGCAGGGTCACCTCGCGCTCGTCCTCACCCAGGTCGGTGCGGCCGACCCGGCCGGGATCGGTGATCGGCTCCCGTTCGACGCGGACCTCCTCGTGCCGGGTGGGGACGTTGATCGTCTGGTCCTCCTCCACGACATATTTGCGCAGGCGTGCGCGGCCCACCGTCTCGCGTTCGGTGCCGACCTCGAGCCGTTCCTCCGAGCGGATCAGGGCGTCGTCGCGACCGTGGGTCATCGGCTCGTCCGGCCCGGGGCGGATGTGCTGGCGACCGTAGGTGTCCCAGCCCGCCCGGCGTGGATCGATGCCGTAGTGCGAGAACAGTTCCGTCTCGGCCTCCCGGCTGATCCGGCCGTCCTGGTCCAGGTGCGGGGCGGACTTCACCCGCTCCTTGCTCACCTGCACCCGCAGCGCTTCCTTGTCGCGCTGGTGCTGGGCCCCGGCCAGCGGTACCAGCGAATCGCTGCTGAACATTCCGGTCGAGACCGCCACCCAGGTGGGCGAGCCGTTCTCGTTGTCGATGTAGATCTGCTTGACCTTGCCGATCTTCTCGCCGTTGGCGTCGATGACGGTGCTGCCGATCAGGGAATCGAGCGTTGCCTGAGTCATGATCACTCCTCGGGTTGTCGGTGGATGTCCCCGCCACCCCGGCGTGAGGCGCGGAGCTCGTGTTACCGCGGTACGTGATCGAGATGTTCGACCTGATGTGCTGATCAGCTACATTCGCGCAACTACCCGGGCGGGTCGCGGGCAAACACCGGCGTGAGGAGTGGATCGGCAGAATCCCCGGTGGGACACGCTATTTCCGTTCGGTAATTGCGGAGCACGGCGGGGCGGCAGGCCGCTCGGGAACCGGCCGGGTGCGTGCGATGGCAACCGTCCAGTTGAGGGCCGGAAAAAATTCTCTCGAAAAAAGTCGGCGTGCCTGTCGATCCGGGGTCCTATCGTTCGACGCCAGGGTGAGAGGGTCGAATGGCGGCCCCCGGACAAGGAGCGGATCGATGAAGTACATGCTGATCATGCGGGCGACCGACGAGGCGATCGAGGCGGCCAAGCAGATCCCGTTCGAGCAGATCATCGAGGACATGGGCAAGTTCAACGAGTCCCTGATGAAGGCCGGTGTGCTGCTGGGCGGTGAGGGGCTGCGCGAGCCCGAGGAGGGGTTCGTCGTCGACTTCTCCGCAGACCCGCCGCTGGTCACCGACGGTCCCTACGGCGAGACCAAGGAACTGTTCGGCGGCTTCTGGCTGCTCGACGTCGCCTCCAAGGAGGAGGCGGTGGAATGGGCCAAGCGGGTGCCGCTCGGCCCCGGCTCCAAGATCGAGGTCAGGCGGGTCACCGAGCCGGAGGACTTCCCGCAGGACAACGAGTGGGTGCAGAAGGAATCCGCCTGGCGCGAAGAGCTCGGCACCGGCACCGGTACCGCCTGACCGGTCGGCGGCCCGACGACATGACCGGATCCGACGACGGAACCCGCACCGGCCCCGACGAGTCGGTGCGGCGTTCCGTCGCGGCGGTGTGGCGGATCGAGTCCGCGCGCATCGTCGCCACCCTCACCCGTGCGGTCGGCGACTTCGCGCTGGCCGAGGACCTGGCCCAGGAGGCGCTGGCCGACGCGCTGGCGCAGTGGCCGCGCACCGGGGTGCCCGCCAACCCCGGCGCGTGGCTGACCACCGTCGCCAAACGCAAGGCGATCGACGGGTGGCGCAGGCAGGAGCGCTACGACGAACGGCTGGCGATGTTCGCGCGGGACCTGGCCGCCGAGGAGGCGGCGGCGGTCGGCGCGGGTGCGCCGCTGCCGTGGGACCCCGACGACATCGGCGACGACGTGCTGCGGCTGCTGTTCGTCTCGTGCCACCCGGTGCTGTCGAGGGAGGCCCAGGTCGCGTTGACGCTGCGGGTGGTCGGCGGCCTCACCAGCGAGGAGATCGCGCGGGCGTTCCTGGTGCCGACGGCGACGGTCCAGCAGCGGATCGTCCGGGCGAAGAAGACACTGGCCGCGGCGAAGGTGCCGTTCGCGGTGCCCGGACGCGCGGAGTTCGGCGACCGGCTCTCCGGTGTGCTCGGCGTGTTGTATCTGGTGTTCAACGAGGGGCACGCCGCCGGCTCGGGCGAGGAGTGGATGCGGCCGGACCTGAGCCGGGAGGCGCTGCGGCTCGGGCGCGCGCTCGCCGAGCTGGTGCCCGACGAACCCGAGGTGCACGGGCTGGTCGCCTTGATGGAGCTGACCGCGGCGCGGTTCCCGGCGCGGATCGGCCCGGACGGCGAGCCGGTGTTGCTCGCCGACCAGGACCGTTCCCGCTGGGACCGCTCCCGCATCCTGCGCGGGCAGGCGGCGCTGGCCCGGGCCGACGCGCTCGGCCGCGGCCGCGGCGCCTACGGTCTGCAGGCCGCCATCGCCGAGACGCACGCGCTGGCGCCCTCGGTGGCCGAGACCGACTGGGACCGCATCGTGCTGCTCTACGAGGCGCTGGGCAGGCTGGCGCCCTCGCCGATCGTCGAACTCAACCGCGCCGTCGAGGTGTCGATGGCCGCGGGCCCCGCGGCGGCGCTGCGCATCGTGGACGGCTTGCTCGGCACAGCCGCGCTCGCCCGTTACCACTACCTGCACGCCGCCCGTGCCGAACTGCTCGGGCAGCTGGGCCGGACCGGCGAGGCGCGGGCGGAGTACGAGAGCGCCCTGCGGCTGGCGGGCAATGCCGGCGAACGGGCACTGCTGCGGCGCAAGCTGGCCGCCCTGGACTGAGCGTGCGGGTCAGGCGCCGGTGGCGGCGGTCAGGTCGTCGAACAGGATCATCACCTCGCCCGCGCGCTTGACCACCTCGTCCAGGCGGATGGTCACCGCGCGCAGCTCGACATCGGCGAGTGGCTCGGCGGGCCGGAATTCGAGCCGGGTCCACTCACCCGCCGCGGTCACCCGGCCCAGGTCGACCTCGGTGTCGGCGCCGCCGTGCCGCAGCCGTGCCCCCACCGTGAGGGAGGCGTGCGGCGAGCGCACCCACAGACACAACGCGGTCATCGGGCCCGCGACGGTGATCGGGCGGTCGGCGCGCGCCGCCAGCTCCACCGCGAAACCCTCGGTGGCCGAACGGATCAGCAGCACCACCGCGCGGTGGTCGGCGCCCGCCGCGCCGTCGGCGTAGACGCCGGGCCGCTTCCACGGCGCGCCCTCGGCGAAGGTGGTCAGGTGGGTGCGCTCCGCACCCGGCCCGGCCAGTTCCCAATTGTCCTTGTTCTCGAAGTCGTCGAGGAGCACCTCGGCCGAGGCTTCCGACATCGTCGTCCTTCCCGTCGTTCCCGGGCCCTGCGCCGGGATTTCCCCCGTGCACCCTACAAGCAGGCGGGCAACGAATCGGGCCCTGCGGCAACCGGTTCGGTGAAACCCGACTGTGGCCCATCTCGCGATCGCGCGATCGGCCGCCGGGAACGGGTAGCCGGTGGGGGACAGGCACACACACTCGCTTCAGGAGGTGGACCGTGAGCACTGTCGCCATGACCGGTTCCGTACGACGCCGACCCCGCCCGCCCGCCCCGAAATTCGGCCGCCCCGCCTCGGCGCGCGGCGTGCTGGTCGTCTGGATCGCCCTGATCGCCGCCGCCAGCCTGGCGCTCGCCCTGCTCTGACCCGGCCGCGGCCGGGCTGAACCGCGTGCGCCGGGGTATCCGACCCGGTATGCCGATGACCTTGAAACGGGTGGTGCGCACGCCGCTGCTGTACTTCTTCATCCTCGGTGACGTGCTGGGGGCGGGAGTGTACGTGCTGGTCGGCCAGATCGCGGCGGCCTCGGGCGGCGCGGTGTGGGTGCCGCTGCTGACCGCGCTGGTGCTGGCCTGCCTGACCGCGGGCTCGTATGCCGAACTGGCGACTCGCTGTCCGCGGGCGGGTGGGTCGGCCCACTACGTGACGCTGGCGTTCGGGCCCGCGGCGGGCAGTTTCATCGGGTTCTGCATGCTGGCCGCGGGGGTGGTGTCGGTCGGCGCGCTGGCCCGCGGCTTCGCCTCCGATTATCTGGCCGAGCTGGTGACGCTGCCGACGGTCGTCGTCGTGGTGGTGTTCCTGCTCGCGCTCGCCGCGCTGAACCTGCGCGGCATCAAGGAGTCGCTGGGTGCCAACGTCGCCGCCACCGCGGTCGAACTGGGCGGGTTGCTGCTGGTGATCGGCCTGGGCACCTGGGTGCTGGTGCGCGGTGACGGCGATCCGGGCCGGCTCACCCAGCTGGGTACCGCTGAACAGGGCGTGGTCGGGGCGACGCTGGCGGGCGCGGTGCTGGCCTACTACTCCTTCGTCGGCTTCGAGACCTCGGTCAATCTCGCCGAGGAGGTCAGCGATCCGCGCCGCACCTACCCGCGCGCCCTGTTCGGCGCGCTGCTGACCGCCGGTGCGGTGTACGTGGCGATCGGCGTGGTCGCCGCGGCCGCGGTGCCCACCGACGTGCTGGCGAACTCCACCGGCCCGCTGCTGGAGGTGGTGCGGGTGGCCGGCGGTGTGCCCGAGCGGCTGTTCGCCGTCATCGCGCTGGTCGCCGTCGCCAACGGTGCGCTGCTCACCGGGATCATGGCCTCGCGGCTGGCCTACGGCATGGCCCGCGACGGGCTGCTGCCCGCGGCGCTGGGCCGGGTGCTCTCGGTGCGGCGCACCCCGTGGGTGGCGATCCTGTCGACCTCGGCGGTGTCGCTGGTGCTCGCGCTGACCGGCGAGGTGGCCGCGCTCGCCGCCACCCTGGTGCTGTTGCTGCTGGTCGTGTTCGGCGCGGTGAACATCGCCGTGTTGATCCTGCGGCGCGAACCCGCGACCGGCGACCACTTCCGGGTGCCGACGGTGGTGCCGTGGCTGGGACTGGCGTCGTGCCTGTTCCTGTTCACCCGCATCGAGTCGGAGGTGTGGGTGCGCGGAGCGGTGCTGCTCGGGCTCGGTCTGCTGCTCGGCGCCGTCAACGCCGTGCGCGGGCGGGTGCGGGCCCGGCGCGAGCCCGAGCCGGTGGGCTGAGCGGCCGGTGGGCTGAGCGGCTCAGAGGTCGAAGTACATTCGCAGGGTGGTGCCGGACGGCGCGGTGTGCAGCCGCACCAAGTCGGCGAGGTGGTTGACCAGCAACAGGCCCCGCCCGCCGGGACGCAGCGGGGGAGCGGGGCGGCGCCCGGCCAGCGGATCGGTGATGGTGCCGCCGTCGCTGACCTGGCATACCAGCTGACCGGACTGCACCCACAGCGCGAGCGTGCCCGAACCGCCGCCGTGCACCACCGAGTTCGTGGTGGTCTCCCCGACCACCAGCTCCAGGTCGGTCACCCGGGCGGTGCTCATGCCGAGGGCGCGGACGTAGTCGACGGCCTGATGCCGCACCGGGGTGAGCGCGGCGGCGTCGAACTCGCGCAGGAAGGCGGTGGGCGGCGGATCCGGCAGCGGCTGGTTGTAGGTGGCCACGATCCGGTCGGGGTCGTAGGCGGGGCTCACCCGCTCGCCGTGGCCGTCCAGCACGACCGGATGGGTGGCGTGAGCGTCCTCGACCACGGCCGGGGCCAGCCGGGACACGTCGTAGGGGCACAGGATGCTCACTTCGCGGCCGGTGAACGCGGCGTTGATGAGCGCCTCGTGCTGGGCACACGCCGGGTACTCGGTGGCCGAGCGGCTCGCCCAGATCGGTTCGCCGATGATGCGCACCCGGCCCTCCGGGTGCTCGTCGGCGAAGGCGCGCAGTACGCCGGGGATGATCCGGCCGGGGTTGCGGCCCTCCACGGTCATGTCCATCAGCCGGACGTCGGCGGCGTCGGCGCCGAGGGCGGCCCGGATCAAGGCGAGGTTCGGGCCCGGCACCGAGACGGCCACCGGCTCGCCACGGGAGAGGCCGGCGCCGATGAAGGCCAGCGTGCCCGCCAGGTACTCCTCCGAGTCGCGGTAGAAGAAGGCCGGATGGTGGAACGGGTCGTCGTGGGCATGGACCGGCTCCGAGCGCGCGTCATCGCCGCCGCGCTCGCTTCCGATCACCATGTGCGTGCCCCTTCGACCGCCTGCCGGGCAGATCAAGCGACGGTACCACCCACGGGCGAACAGCCCGATCGCCCGTCGGCGTGCCGTTCGGCGCGCCGACCGGCCGTCCGGAACAAATCTCGCCGGGCTGTTTGATCCCGGGTGCACCCGGATATTGGACAGGAGTCGAAGTCGCGTGGAAACGAGGTATCCGAATGAGCAACTCGATGCAGGCACGAAACGAACCGTCGCCGTCGGAAGGTGACGGGTACGAGAACATCGAGCCCTGGTTCGAGAAGCTGGCCGCACTGGACGCCGACGACCCGCACCGCGCGGTGGTGCGGGAGGAGATCCTGCACCGCTGCCTGCCGCTGGCACACAACATCGCTCGCCGGTTCACCAACCGCGGCGTCGAGTTCGAGGACCTGCTGCAGATCGCGCGGCTGGGCCTGGTGCACGCGGTGGACCGGTTCGACCTCGAACACGGCGACTCGTTCCTCGGGTTCGCGGTGCCGACCATCATGGGCGAGGTGCGCCGCTACTTCCGTGATCACGGGTGGGCGGTGCGGGTGCCGCGCCGGATGAAGGAACTGCACCAGCTGCTCGGCCCGGCCACCGACCGGCTGACCCACCAGCTCGGGCGGCAGCCGACCGCACGGGAGCTGGCGAGCGAACTCGGTGTGGAACTCACCGAGGTCACCCAGGCGCTGGTGGCGCGCAATGCCTTCACCACCGAATCCCTCGACGGCGGCGAGCGGACCACCGAGGAGGGCGGTGCGCTGCCGATCGCCGACCGCCTTGGCGCGGTGGAACCGTGCTACGGCCTGCTCGAGGACGCGATGGCGGTGCGCCCGCTCATCGCCGCACTCCCCGAACGCGAACGACAGGTGCTGATCCTGCGGTTCTACGACAACAAGACCCAGGCCGAGATCGGCCGCCTGCTCGGCTGCTCGCAGATGCAGGTGTCGCGGATCCTGGCCAAGACGCTGACCATGCTGCGGGAGAAGGCGCTGGCCGAGCCGGTGCCCGCCTCCTGACATCGCCCGTGGCGTCCGCTCAGCGGCGGCTGCGTTCCCGCAGCGCCGTGGCGTGGGCGTGGATGACGGCGGGCACCGAGTGCACGGCCACCGCGGCGGCGTAGTCGATGAGGAAGTGCCCGTCGGGCTCGCACACGGTGAGGCTGTATCCGACCAGGGGACGGTCCAGCACCGACAGCGCCCGCGCCCAGTGATCGATGGCGACCCGCAGTGCCAGCTCGTCCAGCGCGGCGGCCACCTGCGCCCGGCTGCCGGTGTGCCGGGCCGCCCACCAGGGGCGTGCGCCCGCCGGCCAGGTGATCTCCACCAGGCAGTCCAGCGGGCAGGGTTCCGGTGCACCCGTCACGGGCGCCATTGTTCCCCCGCCGGGCCGCGCGGGCACCCCCGCGGCCGACAACGCGGCGTTTCGCGGGCGGTTCGGTGGTCCTATTCGGTGGCGGTCGACTGCTCGCCCACCTCGGTCTCCGCCAGCACGCGGCGCAGCAGCTTGCCGGTGGCGTTGCGCGGCAGTTCGTCGAGGAACACGACGTCGCGCGGGACCTTGTGCCTGGCCAGGTTCGCCTTGACGTAGGCGCGGATCTCCTGCGGGTCACGGGCGGCGCCCTCCGCGGGCACGACGAAAGCGCGCAACCGCGTGCCGAAGTCGCGGTCGGGCACGCCGACGACGGCGGCCTCGAGCACGTCGGGCCGCTCGACCAGCAGGTTCTCCACCTCCAGCGGGAAGACGTTCTCACCGCCGGAGACGATCATGTCGTCGTCGCGGCCGTCGATGAACAACCGTCCCTCGGCGTCGAAATGCCCGACGTCACCGCTGGAGAGCAGCCCGTCGACGATCTCCTTGTTCCGGCCGTCGGTGTATCCGCTGAAGCTCAGCCCGCTGGAGACGAAGATCGTGCCGACCACGCCGGGTTCGGTGATCCGCCTGCGCTGCTCGTCGTAGAGGGCGACCCGGCAACCCACCGGCGGACGGCCGACGGTGCCCGGCGCCTCCCGCATGTCGCGCGGGGTGGCCACGGCGGCCACGGCGACCTCGGTGGAGGCGTAGAGGTTGTAGAGCACCTCGCCGAACGCCGCCTCGGTGCGCTTGCTCAGATCCGGTGACAGCGCCGAGCCGGCGGCGAAGATCACCCGCAGCGACGAGGTGTCGTACCGCCCGAGCACGTCGGGACCGAGATCGATGATGCGCTGCAACATCGTCGGCACCAGCACCAGGGTCGCCGCGCGGTGTTCGGCCACCGCGGCGACGGTGGCCTCCGCGTCGAAGCGGCGCTGCCGCAGCACCACCTTGTTGCCCAGGCCCCAGCCCAGCCCGAACTGGGAGAGCCCGGTGCCGTGGAAGATCGGTGCCGCCATGACGATGGTGTCCTCGCGCGGCATCGGGATGCGGTCGAGGAACTGCGCCGACTGCAACGGCGAGACCTTGTCGCGCGGTGCGCCTTTCGGTGTCCCGGTGGTGCCGCTGGTGAGAATGACGATCCCGCCGGGGCGCTCGGGCGCGGCGGGCGCCTCGCCCCGGTGTGCGTCCACGAGCGCGTCGATGGCGGGGATCGCCGGGTCGACCTCGTGTTCCTCGTCCACCCAGGTCAGGAAACGCGCGGTGGTCTCGGGCACCGCCGAGACCACGGCGGCGAACTCGCTGTCGAACAGGATCGCCCCGACCTGCTCGCGCGCGGCCACGTCGGCCAGCTGCGGCTTGGCGAATCCGGTGTTCATCAGCACCAGCCGCGCGCCGAGCTTCCCGGCCGCGAGCATGGTGAGCACGAAGCCGCGGTGGTCGCGACACAGCGACGCCAGCACCGTGTCCGGGCCGAGTCCGGCCGCGGCCAGCCCGCACGTCAGTGCGTCGGACCGCGCGTCGAGTTCGGTGAACGAGAGGGTGCCGTGTTCGTCGACGAGCGCGGGGGCGTCGCCGTAGGTGCGCACCGCGTGCCGCAGCACCGTGACGAACGGGCCGTAGATGTCGGCGTCGCGCATCGTGCGGATGGTCTCACCCGGGCGCCGCATGTCGATCATGCCGCGTTTGCCGAGCACGCGCAGCGCCGCCACCGCGTCGGTCACCGTCCGCAACGCCGTCCGCGGCGATACCGTCGTCCCCACTGGAAAACCCCTTCAGCCGAGTGGTTGTGCTGGCCGCGTTTCCGCGGCGCCGGTCGCTCCGGCCTGCGGGAAAGCCTAGTGCAGGGGCAGAATATCCATTCACTTATTGCGGAAATCCGCCGCCGGCGCCCGACGCGCGCGCGGGTTCGGCGATGACGAATTCGTGTTTCGCTTCCATTACTGTCCAACACGAACGCCCCCCGTCGCTTACATTGCGAACGGGTGGTGACACCCGGGTTTCACCCAATCGAAAAGTGGAGGGTGCTGTGTCTGTTCGATCAGTGCTTGGCGGGTCCGCGGTGCGGGCTTTCGCCGCGGTCGTCGGTGGTGCGCTGGTGTTGACGGGGTGCACGACCAACACCGAGGAGTCCGGTCCGGCGGCGTCGAAGGTCCAGGTGGACAAGGTCACCGAGATCGCCGACCGGTTGCCCGACAAGATCAAGCAGTCCGGCAAGCTGGTGGTCGGGGTGAACGTGCCCTATCAGCCCAACGAGTACCGGGACGCCGACGGCAAGATCGTCGGATTCGACGTGGATCTGATGGACGCGGTCACCGCCGTGCTCGGCATCCAGGCCGAATACGTGGAATCGGCGTTCGAGAAGATCATCCCGGCCATCCAGGCGGGCACCTACGACGTCGGCATGTCCTCGATCACCGACTCCAAGGAACGCGAACAGCAGGTCGACTTCACCACCTACTTCAACGCGGGCATCCAGTGGGCCCAGCAGACCGGTAAGCCGATCGACCCGGCGAACGCCTGCGGCAAGCGGGTCGCGGTGCAGGCCACCACCGTCGAGCACACCGAGGAGGTGCCCGCCAAGAGCGCCGAGTGCGTGGCGCAGGGCAAGCCGCCGATCGACATCAAGGCCTTCGACGAGCAGAGCGCGGCGACCAACGCCCTCGTCCAGGGCCAGGTGGACGCGATGTCGGCGGACTCGCCGGTCACCGCGTACGCCATCAAGCAGAGCGGCGGCAAGATCGAGCCCGCGGGCCCGGTCTTCGACTCCGCGCCCTACGGCTGGGCGGTGCAGAAGGGCTCGCCGCTGGCGGCGGTGCTGCAGGCGGCGGTCAACCACCTCATCCGCAACGGCCAGTACAAGCAGATCACCGAGAACTGGGGCGTGCAGGACGGCGCCATCACCGAATCGGTGATCAACGGGGCCGTGAGCTGACCGATGACCGGTAGCGACGACCCCGCGGTGTCGCGGGAACCGGAGCCCATCAAAGCTGTTCCCCTGCGCAGGCCCGGCCGCTGGATCGCGGCCGGGATCATCCTGGTGCTGCTCGGCCTGTTCGTCTACGGCGCGGCCACCAACGAGGCCTACCAGTGGGGCACCTACGGCCGGTACCTGTTCGACACCCGCATCCTCTCCGGCGCGCTGGTGACCCTCGAGCTCACCGTGCTCGCCATGGCCATCGCCATCGTGCTGGGCACGGTGCTCGCGGTGATGCGGCTGTCGCCGAATCCGGTGCTGCGCTCCACCGCGTGGGTGTACCTGTGGATCTTCCGCGGCACGCCGGTGTTCGTGCAGCTGGTGTTCTGGGGCCTGTTCCCCTCGCTGTACCGGCAGATCGACCTCGGCGTGCCGTTCGGGCCGCAGTTCTTCCACCTCGACGTGCAGGGCCTGCAGGCCGCGTTCGCCTTCGCGGTCATCGGTCTCGGCCTCAACGAGGCCGCCTACATGGCCGAGATCGTCCGCGCGGGGATCAACTCCGTCGGCGAGGGACAGCGGGAGGCGTCCATCGCCCTCGGCATGTCCTGGGCGCAGACCATGCGCCGGACCGTGCTGCCACAGGCGATGCGGGTGATCATCCCGCCCACCGGCAACGAGCTGATCGGCATGCTCAAGACCACCTCCCTGGTGACCGCCATCCCGCTCAGCACCGACCTGTACGGCCGGGCCCGCGACATCTACGGGGTGAACTTCCAGCCGATCCCGCTGCTGTTGGTGACCGCGACCTGGTACCTGGCCATCACCAGCGTGCTCATGGTCGGGCAGTACTACCTGGAACGGCACTACTCGCGCGGTGCGTCGCGGCAGCTGACCGCCAAGCAACTGCGTGAACTGGCCGACGCACAGAAGCTGGATGCCGCGAAATGACGTCCACGACGAAAGGCGCCGCCGCGGCGCCGCCGATGATCCGCGCCGACCGGGTCTGCAAGAACTTCGGCGCCCTGCAGGTGCTCAAGGGCGTCTCGCTGGAGGTGGGGCGCGGGGAGGTGCTGTGCATGATCGGGCCGTCCGGCTCGGGCAAGTCCACCTTCCTGCGCTGCATCAACCACCTCGAGCAGGTGAACGCGGGCAGGCTCTACGTCGACGGCGAACTCGTCGGTTACCGGCAGAAGGGCGACAAGCTCTACGAATTGCATCCGCGCGAGGCGGCCCGGCAGCGCCGCGACATCGGCATGGTGTTCCAGCACTTCAACCTGTTCCCGCACCGCACCGCGCTGGAGAACATCATCGAGGCGCCGGTGCAGGTGAAGAAGATCCCCAAGGCCGAGGCGGTGGCCCGCGGCCAGGAACTGCTGGCCCGGGTCGGCATGCGGGACAAGGCCAACGCCTATCCGGCCCAGCTCTCCGGCGGCCAGCAGCAGCGGGTGGCGATCGCCCGGGCGCTGGCGATGGACCCCAAGCTCATGTTGTTCGACGAGCCGACCTCGGCGCTCGATCCGGAGCTGGTGGGCGAGGTGCTCACCGTCATGCGGGAACTCGCCGACAGCGGCATGACGATGGTGGTGGTGACCCACGAGATGGGGTTCGCCCGCGAGGTCGCCGATCAGCTGGTGTTCATGGACGGCGGGGTGGTGGTCGAGGCGGGAGCCCCGCGCGAGGTGCTGGCGCAGCCGAAGCACGAACGGACCAAGGCCTTCCTGTCCCGGTTGCTCTGATCGCTCAGCCGCGGCCGAGGGCCAGGCGCAGCTGACCGAGCAGCACCTTGGTGGCCGGGGCCGGGTGCTGGTC
Source organism: Nocardia sp. FDAARGOS_372 (assembly GCF_002554515.1). Taxonomy (NCBI): domain Bacteria; kingdom Bacillati; phylum Actinomycetota; class Actinomycetes; order Mycobacteriales; family Nocardiaceae; genus Nocardia; species Nocardia sp. FDAARGOS_372. The sequence goes on from NZ_PDDW01000001.1 coordinate 513,136, forward strand.
GGTGCGCCAGGCCAGCGCCAGCCGGCCGTGCGGTTCCGGATCGGTGATGCGCAGGGTGCGGACGCCCGCGGCCGCGGCCTCGGCGGGGCCGATCGCGGGCACCACGGCGATGCCGAGCCCGCGCGCGGCCAGCCGCAGCAGCAGCGCGGGCGCGGCGGCCTCGAACGCCACGTCCGGGGTGAATCCCACGGCGGCACAGGATCGCTCGAAGACGCCGCGCAGGCCGGTGCCGCGGGTGAGGCAGATCAGCGGGCGTCCGGCCAGCGCGGCGAGCGCGATGGTCTCACCGTGATCGCGATCCGTGGCGGCGACGGCGGCGACGATCGGAGTGTCCAGGACGACGTCGATGCCGAGGGCGGGATCCAGCGGTGCGCCGGTGAGGCCGACCAGCGCGATGTCCAGTTCGCCGCGGAGCAGGGCGGCGAGCATGTTCTCCGAGGTGTCCTCGGTGAGGCTGATGGCGATCTGCGGATGGTCGTGGTGGAAGGCGGCCAGTACGGCGGCGACGTCGAACTCCTCGGTGGCCGCGCCGGAGATCAGCCCCATGCGGACGTGGCCGCGCAGCAGCCCGGCGAATTCGTCCGCGGTGTGCGCGATCCGCTCGGCCGCGGCCAGTGCGGCCCGCGCGTGCGGCAGCACGGCCGCCCCGACCTCGGTGAGCGTGACGCTGCGGCCGCCGCGGTCGAGCAGCGGGTGGCCGAGTTCGCGTTCCAAGGACCGGATCTGTGCGCTCAGGCCGGGTTGCGCCAGGTGCAGTCGAGCGGCGGCACGGGTGAAATTGCCCTCCTCGGCAACCGTCACGAAGTAGCGCAGCTGCCGTAGTTCCATAACCGATGATTCTAGGGTCGAGAAGAATCATCTGTTGTACTTCTCGATCGGGGCGGCGCACGGTGAAGACATGCACACCGACACCTTCTCCGGCCCGGTCCTGCGTCCGGGCGAGCCCGAGTACGACGCCGAAGTGGCGGGCTTCCAGACCGCCTACACCCATCGCCCCGCGCTCGTCGTCGGCGCGCGGCACACCGAGGACGTCCGCGCGGCGGTGGAATACGCGGCGCGCCACGGCTTCCCGGTGGCCGTGCAGGCGACCGGGCACGGACTGTCGGTCCCCGCCGAGGACGGCGTACTGATCAGCACCCGGCGCATGACCGGCATCCGGATCGATCCCGCCCGCCGCACCGCCCGCATCGGGGCCGGGGTCAGGGCGGGCGCGCTGATCGACGCGGCGGCCGAGCACGGGCTCGCGCCGCTGACGGGCTCGTCGCCGTCGGTCGGCGTGGTCGGCTACACCCTCGGCGGCGGGCTCGGCCTGCTCGCGCGCCGCTACGGCTACGCCGCCGACCACGTGCGCGAGATCGAGCTGGTCACCGCCGACGGGCGGGTGCGCACCCTGCGTCCGGGCGACGACCTCTTCGGGGCCGTCCTCGGGACCGGTGGCAACTTCGGCGTGGTCACCGCGCTGGAGGTCGAGCTGGTGCCCGTGCGCACCGTGCACGGCGGCCAGCTCGTCTTCGACACCGAGCTGGTGGCGCCGGCGCTGGCGGCCTGGCGGGACTGGACCGCGACCGTGCCCGACGCGCTGACCTCCTCGTTCACCATGCTGCGCTATCCGGACATCGAGCAGGTGCCCGCCGCCGTGCGCGGGCGCTACGTCGCCTCGATCCGCATCGCCTTCGACGGCCCCGCCGAGGCCGGGCAGCGGTTGGCCGGCCCGCTGCGCGCGGTCGGCGACCGGTTGCGCGACGACCTGCGGGACATGCCCTACACCGAGTCGCACACCATCCACGCCGACCCCGATCATCCGCACCCCTACGCCGCGACCAACGCCCTGTTGGGGGAGTTCACCGGAGCGACGGCGGCGGCGCTGCTGGACACGGCCGGTCCGGACGGCGCGGTGGCGGCGGTCCTCGACATCCGCCACCTCGGCGGCGCGCTGGCCGAGCCGGGACCGGCCACGCCGGTGGCCGATCGGAGCGCGCCTTTTCTGGCCCGGGTCATCACCATGCCCGAGCCCGGTGCGGGCCGGGTGGCTCCGGAGGAGCACGGGCTCGTGCGCACGGCGCTCGCGCCGTGGACCGTCGGCCACAGCCTGGCGTTCCTCTACGGCGCCGGCGACAGTGCGGACGAAGCGCAGACCAGGGCGGGCTACCGGCCCGAGGTCTACGCCCGCCTGGCCGGGCTGAAGACGGCGTACGACCCGCACAACATTTTCCGCTTCAACCGCAACATCCGCCCCGCCTGATCGGCGGTTCCGGGCGCGCCCGCGTCATGCTATCTTCGTGATATCACTTTGATACCCGGAGGTTGTCATGAAGCTCAGGCCCGCGGTCCACGTCAACGGCTTTCTGGTGCTGGTGGCATGGCTGGTGCTGACCCTCGTCTTCGGTGGCGCGGCCGCGCTCGGCTATGTCACCGGGGCGAAGGACGGCAACGTGCCCGCCCTGGTCGCCGCGATCGCCGCGACCGTCGTCGTGGTCGTGCTCGCCCTGCTCGCCACCGGCCTGACCGTGGTGAACCCCAACGAGGCCAAGGTCGTGCAGTTCTTCGGCCGCTACATCGGCTCGGTCAGCGAGCCCGGGTTCTTCTCGGTGGTCCCGCTCACCGACCGCAAGAGCATCTCGCTGCGGGTGCGCAACTTCGAGACCCAGAAGCTCAAGGTCAACGACGCCGACGGCAACCCGGTCGAGATCGCCGCGGTGGTCGTCTACCGGGTGGTCGACAGCTTCAAGGCCGCCTTCGCCGTCGACGACTACGAGGAGTACGTGGAGACCCAGTCCGAGGCCGCCGTCCGGCATCTGGCCACCACGCACCCCTACGACGCCCACGACGCGGGCCGCACCAGCCTGCGCGACGGCACCGAGATCGCCGAGGAACTCACCGTCGAACTGCGCGAGCGCACCGAGATGGCCGGTATCGAGGTGCTCGAGGCGCGCATCACCCATCTCGCCTACGCACCGGAGATCGCCCAGGCGATGCTGGTCCGCCAGCAGGCCGCCCAGGTGGTGGCCGCGCGCACGCACATCGTGGAGGGCGCGGTCGGCATGGTGGGCATGGCGCTGGACCGGCTCACCGCGCAGGGGGTGGTCGAACTCGACGAAGAACGCCGGGCGGCGATGGTGTCGAACCTGCTGGTCGTGCTGTGCGGCGACCGGGCCACACAACCGGTGGTCAACGCCGGAACGCTCTACAACTGAGCCCGGCTGATGCCCGAACGCAAGAAGTTGCTGCTGCGACTCGACCCGGCCGTCCACGAGGCGATCGCCAGATGGGCGGCCGACGACCTGCGCAGCATCAACGCGCAGATCGAGTACGCGCTGCGCCTGGCGCTGGAACAGGCCGGGCGCAAGCCCAAAGCCGACTAGCGCCCGCCGTCCCCGGCCCCGGCGAGTTCGGTCCGGGGGGTCAGTCCGGTTTGCGGGTCACGAAGATCGCGGTGCCGGGGAAGATCTCCCCGCGCAGCGGGCTCCACTGCCCCCATTCGCGGTCGAGCCACTCCGGCCAGTCCGGCTCGATCAGGTCCTCCAGGACCAGCCCGGCGGCGACGATCTCGCGGACCCGATCGCCCATCGTGCGGTGGTGCTCGACGTAGGTGGGCGTGCCCTCGGCGTCGACCTCCACATACGGCGTGCGGTCGAAGTAGGGGATGGTCGCGGTGAGCCCCGCCGCGCCCGGGTCGTCGGGGAAGATCCAGCGCATCGGGTGGTTCACCGAGAACACCCAGCGCCCACCGGGCCGCAGCACCCGCGCCACCTCCCGCATCACGCGCGCCGAGTCGGCGACGAACGGCACCGCGCCGAACGCCGAGCAGGCGGTGTCGAAACTGGCGTCGGCGAAGGGCAGCGCCTCGGCGCCGGCCTGCACCAGCGGCACCCGCGGCCCACCGCGCGCCATGGCCGCCAGCCCGCGGCGCAGCATCCCCATCGACAGATCCAGGCCGACCGCGTGCGCGCCCTGCCCGGCCAGCCAGCGCGCGCACGGCGCCGATCCGCAGCCGATCTCGAGGACGCGTGTGCCGGTCAGGTCCGGGCCGAGCAGGCGCATGTCCCCCTCGTGCAGGCCCTCCGGGCACCAGACGAACTCACCGCCGGGGGAGTCGACGCCGAGGAAGTCGGCGTGCGTGCGGTGGTAGTCGTCGGCGTCGGCGTCCCACCAGCGCCTGCTGGCGCGTTCGCTCTCGGCCGAGCCGAGGCGGGTGCGCGCCGTTCCGGTGGTGCCCAGCACCGCGTTGGCCTGGGCATGACGTTCGTCGGACACGGGTGCTCACCCTATCCGTCCCGCGCTGGATGTTTGCGCTCGCTCCGGGCCCGCCCGGCGCGCTCCCGCCGTGGTGCGGACCGGTTTGCCCCTGCCGACCAAGGTCGCGTACGCTGAACCCGCGAGTGTGCACTGTTGCCGATGTTTCGCAAGGCGGTCCCGCCGCAAAAGTGGTTCCGTTCAGGCGGTTCGCCGTCACAGCGTACTGAAGATCAGTGCACCCGTGCTGGGTTTCACACATTGATGAGTGCGGTACGTTCCTTGGTGTCCGTCGTCGCATCGTCGCGGTGATCACGCAGCGTACCGAAAGTTCCAATGTCCGCAACCGACCACAATCCGTCCGGAGCAAACCGACACATGCCCACCACCGTCACCTCGCCGCAGGTAGCCGTCAACGACATCGGCTCCGCCGAGGACTTCCTCGCCGCCATCGACGCCACGATCAAGTACTTCAACGACGGCGACATCGTCGAAGGAACCATCGTCAAGGTCGATCGCGACGAGGTCCTGCTCGACATCGGTTACAAGACCGAAGGCGTCATCCCCTCCCGCGAGCTCTCCATCAAGCACGATGTCGACCCGAACGAGGTCGTTTCCGTGGGCGATGAGGTCGAGGCCCTCGTTCTCACCAAGGAGGACAAGGAAGGCCGCCTGATCCTGTCGAAGAAGCGGGCGCAGTACGAGCGTGCGTGGGGCACCATCGAGGAGCTCAAGGAGAAGGACGAGGCCGTCAAGGGCACCGTCATCGAGGTCGTCAAGGGCGGCCTGATCCTCGACATCGGCCTGCGCGGCTTCCTGCCCGCCTCGCTGGTCGAGATGCGGCGCGTGCGCGATCTGCAGCCGTACGTCGGCAAGGAGATCGAGGCCAAGATCATCGAGCTCGACAAGAACCGCAACAACGTGGTCCTGTCGCGTCGTGCCTGGCTGGAGCAGACCCAGTCCGAGGTCCGCAGCGAGTTCCTGCACCAGCTGCAGAAGGGCCAGGTCCGCAAGGGTGTGGTCTCCTCGATCGTCAACTTCGGCGCCTTCGTCGACCTGGGCGGCGTGGACGGCCTGGTGCACGTCTCCGAGCTGTCCTGGAAGCACATCGACCACCCGTCCGAGGTCGTCGAGGTCGGCAACGAGGTCACCGTCGAGGTGCTCGACGTCGACCTGGACCGCGAGCGCGTGTCGCTGTCGCTCAAGGCCACCCAGGAAGACCCGTGGCGTCAGTTCGCCCGCACCCACGCGATCGGCCAGATCGTGCCGGGCAAGGTCACCAAGCTGGTGCCGTTCGGCGCGTTCGTCCGCGTCGAGGAGGGCATCGAGGGCCTGGTGCACATCTCCGAGCTGGCCGAGCGCCACGTCGAGGTGCCGGACCAGGTCGTGGCCGTGGGCGACGACGCGATGGTCAAGGTCATCGACATCGACCTGGAGCGTCGCCGGATCTCGCTGAGCCTCAAGCAGGCCAACGAGGACTACAGCCCCGAGTTCGACCCGTCGAAGTACGGCATGGCCGACAGCTACGACGAGCAGGGCAACTACATCTTCCCCGAGGGCTTCGACCCCGAGACCAACGAATGGCTCGAGGGCTACGAGAAGCAGCGGGACGAGTGGGAGTCGCGCTACGCCGAGGCCGAGCGTCGCCACAAGATGCACACCGCCCAGATGGAGAAGATGGCGGCCGACGCCGCGGCCGAGGCCGCGAACGGTGGCGGCGGCAACTACTCCTCCGAGAGCGGCGCGCAGTCGTCCGCCGGTCAGTCCGAGCCCGCCGGTGGCTCGCTGGCCAGCGACGCCCAGCTGGCCGCGCTGCGGGAGAAGCTCTCCGGCAACGCCTGAGCGTACTGAGCACGACGACCCCCGGACCGATCGGTCCGGGGGTCGTCTGCGTTCGGTAGCCGTATCCGTCCGCGGAATTCCCCTCGGATGCGGAAGACCCCGGTCCGTGTGGACCGGGGTCTTGTCGTGACGTGGGTGGAACGGTGCCGTCGCGAGCGGCCTCAGCTCGCTGCTGCCGGTACCCAGCGCGACGTCGCCATGGCGGGGCGGCGGCGCATCGCGGAGAAGCTGTGCCGGGCGGGACTGACCAACGAGGTGAACCACGAGCGGCGGTGCTCGGCGAGCGCGGCCGCGACGGCGGGGATCTCGAGGCAGTGCACCCGACCCGGCGTACCCAGGCGGTGGCGACCCGCTTGGTTGTTACTCATGCCCAATGGTGTTCCTTTGCTTGCTGGTATCGGCCTGGATCGCCACGGCGAAGATTAGTCGAACCGAACTCGACCGCAGAGTATTTTGCTGGAGTAATTGCCCGGCGTGTCGGAACTTTGCCGTTCGTGCCGGGTGCCGAACCGGAAATGTTGCGAATCGGTCTCGGCGCCGTCACGGAACGGGCAATGCGCGCCCGCGCTTCCGGGAGAAAATTGCCCACGGCGTGCCCGGGATAAACGCGACGCCGGCCACGGTGGTCCGGCGCGGACGCCGACGGCAGGGATGCGAAACTGGGCCCATGTTGCGTATCGGCCTCACCGGAGGCATGGGAGCGGGCAAGTCGACGGTGGCGCGGATTCTCGCCGATCTGGGGGCGGTGATCGTCGATTCCGACGTGATCGCCCGGGAAGTGGTGGCGCCGGGTACCGAGGGGCTGGCCGCCCTGGTGGCCGCGTTCGGCTCCGACATCCTGGCGGCCGACGGCAGCCTGGACCGGCCCGCGCTGGCGGCCAAGGCCTTCGCCGACGACGCGGCCAGGGCGAAACTCAATTCCATCACCCATCCGCTCGTCGGCAAGCGCACGGCGGAATTGATCGGCGCCGCGCCCGCCGAGGCGATCGTGGTGCAGGATATTCCGCTGCTGGTGGAAAACGGGCTGGCGCCGTTGATGAATCTGGTGCTCGTGGTGGACGTACCGGCGGAGACGCGAATTCGGCGGCTGGTTGAATTCCGCGGTGTCGCCGAGGCCGACGCGCGGGCGCGGATCGCCGCGCAGGCCACCGACGAGCAGCGCCGCGCGGTGGCCGACGTCCTGCTCGACAACAGCGGCCCCGAGGGCGCGGTAGAGCAGGTGGTGCGGGAGCTGTGGGAGCGCAGGCTGGTGCCGTTCGAGCGGAACCTGCGCGCGGCCACACCGGCCGCGCCGGGTACGCCGGAGTTGCGGGTCGACGCGGAGCGGCAGGCGCAGGCACAGCGGCTGGTCGCCCGGCTGGCGGTGGCGAGTGGCCCCGCTGCCGCGCGCATCGAGCACGTGGGGCCCACGGCGGTGCCCGATCTGCCCGCGCGGGATCTGCTCGAGCTGCAGATCGTCGTCGCCGATGCCGCCGCCGCCACCGGGCTGCGGGACGCGCTGGGCGCGGCGGGCTTCCCGGCGATGTCCGGGGAGGGGTCCGGTGCGTTGCGGGCGGCGGCCTGGCACGCCAGCGCCGATCCCGGCCGGCCCGCGGTGGTGGCCGTGCGTGTCGAGGGCACGCCGGAGCAGCGGTTCGCGAGTGCGCTGGGTGAGCGGTTGCGCGCGGATGCCGCGCTGCGTGAGGAGTATCTCGACGTCGCGCGCAAGGCCGAGGCCGAGGCGGCGGGCTCGGCGGGGGCGGCGTTCGACGCCGTGCTGCATCCGTGGCTGGCCGAGGTGGCCGAGCGGCTACTCGGCACGGTCTGACAGTCCGGCCACGGTGAAACGTCAATATTTCAGAAATAGCCCGAGGCTTGCCTCTGCCTGTGTAGCCTGACGCTCACCCCACAGCAGTGGGGCGGGAAGACAGGAAGTGGCAACGCCCATGACAGCAGCACACCGTCACCTGCGACGCGCCGGAATCGGCGCATCGGCCTTCGGCGCCATGCTCGCCACCGCGGTCCTCACCGCGCCGCACGCCGCGGCGTGGGTGGGTGATCTCACCGTCTCCGGGGAGAACCACACGGTCGGTTGCACCTACACCCTCACCGCGCGCGTCGACATCGACCGGCTCACCGAGGTGAAGTTCACCGACAACGGCACCGCCATCGCGGGCAGCCCGGTCAAGCCGTCGCTGCTCAGCGACAAGGTGAGCATCAAGTGGAAGCCCGCGACGCCGGGCACGCACCGCTTGGAAGCCCGGCAGTTGCTGATCAGCGATTCGGTGACCGTGCAGGTCGCCGAAGGGTCCGGCGGCCTCACCGGCAGCGCCTCGTGCGGCGCGAGCGGGCTCGGCAGCCTGTTCCCGAGCCTGTCCGCGGGCTGAGCGGTCCCGCCCGAGGTGGTGCGGCCCGGTGGCGAGGGTTCGCCGCCGGGCCGCCGTCGTGTCGGCCTCAGCGCCAGGTCAGCGTGATGCCCTCGGACGCCAGCCAGCCCTCCAGCGAGTAGCCGTGCGCGGCGATACCGGCGATCGCGCGCGTGGCGTGTTCGATCGCGGCCTGCGCCGCGGCCGCGGAGAGCAGGCCCGCGGCGTGCGCGGCGAGCAGTTCGTCCACGTCGAGCAGTTCGGCCGCCCGTCCGGAGCGCACGACGATGTCGAGGTAGTGGTCCACCGACTGCCAGCGCTGCGGCGCCACCTCGGTGAACTCGCCGAGGTCCAGGTAGTAGTCCTGATCGCGCCGGTGCTCGGGCCGGAAATGGAAGATCGTCACGCGCACCGCGAGCGCGGGCAGCAGCCAGGACTCCAGGTAGTGGAACTCCGGATGGTCGGCGCTGCGCGCCATGTACAGGCCCCAGGGCTCGACGTGGTAGCGCTCGACGGCGCGGACGAAACCCTTCGGGTCGGTGTTGGTCAGGTTCGCCACGTCGAAGTGCTCGACCTTGGGCCGGTGCACGTGTACGGATGCCTGCGTCATGCACCGAGAATCTACCGGCGGCCCGCCACCGGCGCCGGTCGACGGCGGAGCCTCGATCGTTGAGAGTTGAATTTGTTGCTCGCCGGTAGCTGCCCTGGATATCCTGACCGCGCCCAGGCACGAGAGTTCCGTTTCGGTATCCCTCCGCCGTGAGTAGGGCCGGGCAGGAGGGGAGTCCGGCCCTCTCGGGCGATTTCTGTCGGTGCGCACGCCTACGCTGGTGACATGGCTTTCGCTACCGAGATCCCCGCCGAGGGCGAGACCCCCCTCGCGCATTCGGAGTTCCGCCCCGTCGGCGCCATCGAGCGCGCCGAGGGGCGTTTCCAGGTGGTCAGCGAACATCAGCCCGCCGGCGACCAGCCCGCCGCGATCGACGAGCTCGAGCGCCGCATCAAGGCCGGCGAGAAGGACGTGGTCCTGCTCGGCGCCACCGGCACCGGCAAGTCGGCGACCACCGCCTGGCTGATCGAGCGGCTACAGCGCCCGACGCTGGTGATGGCGCCGAACAAGACGCTGGCCGCGCAACTGGCCAACGAACTGCGCGAGATGCTGCCGCACAACGCGGTGGAGTACTTCGTCTCCTACTACGACTACTACCAACCCGAGGCCTACATCGCCCAGACCGACACCTACATCGAGAAGGACAGCTCGATCAACGACGATGTGGAGCGCCTGCGCCACTCGGCGACCTCGAGCCTGCTGTCCCGACGCGACGTGGTGGTGGTCGCCTCGGTGTCGTGCATCTACGGCCTGGGCACCCCGCAGTCCTACCTGGACCGCTCCGTGCAGCTCGAGGTGGGTACCGAGGTCGACCGGGACGCGCTGCTGCGGCTGCTGGTCGACGTGCAGTACACCCGCAACGACCTGTCCTTCACCCGCGGTTCGTTCCGGGTGCGCGGCGACACCGTCGAGATCATTCCGTCCTACGAGGAACTCGCGGTGCGCATCGAGTTCTTCGGCGACGAGATCGAGGCGCTGTATTACCTGCACCCGCTCACCGGTGACGTGGTGCGCAAGGTCGACACCCTGCGCATCTTCCCGGCCACCCACTACGTGGCCGGGCCGGACCGGATGGAGCGCGCCGTGCGCGACATCGAGCAGGAACTCGAGGAGCGCCTGGCCGAACTGGAGCGGCAGGGCAAACTGCTCGAGGCGCAGCGGCTGCGCATGCGCACCCAGTACGACCTGGAGATGATCCGCCAGGTCGGCTTCTGTTCGGGCATCGAGAACTACTCGCGCCACATCGACGGCCGCCCGGCCGGGTCGGCGCCCGCCACGCTGCTGGACTACTTCCCGGAGGACTTCCTGCTCGTCATCGACGAGTCGCACGTCACCGTGCCGCAGATCGGCGGCATGTACGAGGGCGACATGTCGCGCAAGCGCAACCTCGTCGAGTACGGCTTCCGGCTGCCCTCGGCCGTCGACAACCGTCCGCTCACCTGGGAGGAGTTCGCCGACCGGATCGGCCAGGTGGTGTACCTGTCGGCCACCCCGGGGCCCTACGAGCTGGGCCGCACCGGCGGCGAGGTGGTCGAGCAGGTCATCCGCCCGACCGGACTGGTGGACCCGAAGGTGGTGGTGAAGCCGACCAAGGGCCAGATCGACGACCTGGTGCACGAGATCCGCCTGCGCACCGAGCGCGACGAGCGCGTGCTGGTCACCACCCTGACCAAGAAGATGGCCGAGGATCTCACCGACTACCTGCTCGGCCTCGGCGTCCGGGTGCGGTACCTGCACTCGGAGATCGACACCCTGCGCCGGGTGGAGCTGCTGCGGCAGCTGCGGCTGGGCGAATACGACGTGCTCGTCGGCATCAACCTGCTGCGTGAGGGTCTCGACCTGCCCGAGGTCTCGCTGGTGGCGATCCTGGACGCCGACAAGGAGGGCTTCCTGCGCAGCAGCACCAGCCTCATCCAGACCATCGGCCGCGCCGCCCGCAACGTCTCCGGCGAGGTGCACATGTACGCCGACAAGATCACCGACTCGATGCAGTTCGCCATCGAGGAGACCGAGCGGCGCCGCGCCAAGCAGATCGCCTACAACGAGAAAATGGGCATCGATCCGAAGCCGTTGCGCAAGAAGATCGCCGACATCCTCGACCAGGTGTACCGGGAGGCCGACGAGGTGGAGGTCGGTGGCTCCGGCCGCAACGCCAGCCGCGGCCGGCGTGCGCAGGGCGAGCCGGGACGCGCGGTGAGCGCGGGGGTGATCGAAGGCCGCGACGTGAAGTCGATGCCGCGGGCCGAATTGGCCGATCTGGTCACCGAACTCACCGCGCAGATGATGAACGCCGCCCGCGAACTGCAGTTCGAGCTCGCGGGTCGGTTGCGCGACGAGATCGCGGACCTGAAGAAGGAACTGCGCGGCATGGACGCCGCCGGACTGAGCTGACCGCCGACGATGTCACCCACTGCCGTGGCCGTGCCGGTTCCACGGAACCGGCACGGCGCGGACCGGTTCCGGTGGTCAGGACTGAGTGGCCAGCCACTCCTGCACGCGCCGCTCGCCCTCCTCGCGAGAGACGTCCTCCACCCGGGTCATCACCACCCAGCGGTGTCCGAACGGATCGAGCACGGCGGCGAACCGGTCACCGGTGAGGAACGTCTGCGGCTCGTCCACCGATCGGGCGCCGTGCTCGGCGGCGCGGCGGACCACCGCGTCCACGTCGGGGCAGTAGTGCACGATCGAGGTGTGCACCCACTCGCCGTTGGGGGCGCGCACGCCGTGCTCGGGCACGGGCAGGCCGACCTGGACGGTGGAGTCGCCGATGCGCAGTTCGGCGTGCGCGGGCTGACCGTCGGGCAGGTCGTTGCGGCTGAGCACCTCGGCGCCGAACACGGCCCGGTAGAAATCGATCGCTTTCACCCCGTCGTCGACCGCCAGGAAGCACGTGATGGAGTGGTAGCCGTCGGGGATCGGATTCACCTTCGCTGTCATGGTTTCCAGTCTGCGGCGGCCCGGCCTGCCCGATCTTGTAAGAAGGCGACATTCGCGAGCCCGGGCCGGGCGAGCGGAGATGATCGAGGGGCGCCACCGTGAGCGGGCCCGTCGACCCGGGGGAGAAGGGGATCCTGCACCCGCGTGAGCAGTCCCGGCACCGCACCCTGGAGCGGCGCCCGCCCGGGCCCGCGGTCGGCCGGTTCGTCGACTGGTACTGGATCGTGCACTGGGATCTGCGCGGCCGTCCCGCCTACCGCGCCGAGGTGTTGTCGTTCCCCTGCGTGAACCTGACGTTCGAACGCAGCGCGACCCGGACGGGCGCGTTCGTCACCGGTGTCACCACCACCAAGTACGTGCGCGAATTGACCGGTGTCGGTTCGACTTTCGGGGTTCGCTTCCGCGCCGGCGGGTTCGGCGCCTGCACCGGGATCGAGGTGGGGGCACTGCGCGACCGCAGTGTGCCGATGCGGGAGGTGTTCCCGGACGCAGGCGACCTCCCCGAGGCGGTGCTGACGGCGGCCTCCGACGAGGAACGCCAGGCGATGGTCGAGGACTGGCTGGCCCGGCGGGCGGGCACGGACGACCCGGTGTACCGGCTGGTGCTGCGGATCGTGGACGCGATGGAGCACGATCGCACGCTCACCCGCGTCGACCAGGTCACCGACCGGTTCGGGGTACCGGTGCGGACGTTGCAGCGCATGTTCCGCCGTTACGTCGGCGCGGGCCCGAAGTGGGTGCTGCGCCGGTACCGGCTGCAGGACGGCGCGGATCTGCTCGCGCAGGGCCGAGTGGCCGATTTGGCGACCCTGGCGGTGGAACTGGGCTATTTCGATCAGGCGCATTTCTCCCGCGAGTTCACCGCCGAGATCGGAATGACGCCCTCGGAGTACGCGCGGCATTCCGCGGCGCTCGCCGGAGATTCCGTGGGCGCGCCCGGCCGGTGAGTGCCCGGAAATATCCGCGCCGGAATGCGGGGGTGGCGCGCGACACGCCTGCCCCGATTCTCGCCGAATTTCCGCCACCGCCCTGGGGGCGGCAACGGGACTGGTCAACGGCTCGCGGCGCCCCCGAGCCCGGACCGCGGGGGCGGGTGGCGGCCCGCCTCGCCACTCGGCTCTGTGATGAATATCCCAGGGCCGCAAGAACCTTCGATTCGCTTGTGATAAATCACAGGAATACCCTCCGCCAATTCGAATCCCCGCAGGTAGGCAATGCCGCGTCACAATGCCGGGGCGGGCTCGGCGCGCACCGGGTGCGACCGGCGAAAGTGTGATGTGCTGCGATTTCTGCTGTTTCCGCACCCGGAGCGGCTATCGTCAACCGCAGTCGCCGCGCCGGAGCCCCGACATGCCGGGAACGCCGGGCGCAGGCACCCGACCCGCATAGTTGGAGGAGAGATGACCGCCTACCGGACCATTGTCGTCGGTACCGATGGCTCGGACTCGTCGTACGTGGCCGTCGAGAAAGCCGCCGCCCTGGCGGCCGACGCGGACGCCACCCTCGTCGTGGCCTGCGCCTACTACCCGACCGACGATCGGGAGATCGCCGCGGCCGCCGACGTGCTCAAGGACGAGGCCTACCAGGTGCGCGGTTCGGCCCCCACCACCGAGATCCTGCGCATCGCGCGCGACAAGGCGGTGGCCTCGGGCGCCAAGAACATCATCGAGCGCCCGGTGGTCGGCGAGCCGGTCGAGTCGCTGCTCAACCTGGTCAAGGAGACCGAGGCCGATCTGCTGGTGGTCGGCAACCGCGGCCTGAACACCCTGACCGGCCGCCTGCTCGGCTCGGTACCGTCGGACGTGGCCCGCAAGTCGCGCTCGGATGTGCTGATCGTGCACACCGTGCGCTGATCCGCGACCCCCACGGCTCCGCATCGCCTTCGGGCGGTGCGGAGCCGTCGCGTATCACCACCCACTCACGCCAGGGCGCCGAGTACCGCCGGCAGCTCGGCGGTGTGCAGGACGTGCAGGCGCTGGGTGGCGCGGGTGAGCGCGACGTAGAGATCGTTGAGCCCGCGCGGTGACTCCTCGACGATCCGGGCGGGTTCGACCAGCAGCACCGTGTCGAACTCCAGCCCCTTCACCTCCGACACGGTCAGCACCCGCACCGCCTCGCCGTCCACCTCCGCCAGCGCGTCGGTGAGCTCGTGCGGTGCGATCACCGCCGTGGTGCCGGGCCCGTGGTGCTCGGCCACCGCCCGCGCGACCGCGGCGGGCAGTTCCGCCTCGGTGACGCGCTCGGCCCGCGGACGATGCCCGGTCTCGCGGACCGAGCGCGGCGCGGTGGCGGCCGGGTCGATCGCGGCGAGGACGTCGGCGGCGACCGTCATGATCTCGGCCGGGGTGCGGTAGTTCACCGTCAGCTCGGTGAGCTTCCAGCGTTGCGCCACATAGGGTTCCAGCACCTGCTGCCAGGACGCGGCCCCCGCCGGATCGCCGGTCTGGGCGACGTCGCCGACCACCGTCATCCAACGGTTCGGGATGCGCCGCATCACCATCCGCCACGCCATCTCCGACAGTTCCTGCGCCTCGTCGACGATGACGTGGCCGTAGGTCCAGGTGCGGTCGCCCGCGGCCCGCTCGGCGGCGGTGAGCCGGGTCCGCACGTCCTGCCGCTCGGCCAGCTGGGAGGCGTCGATCAGGTCGTAGGCCATCAGGATCTCCGGGTCCAGATCGTCCTCGAGGTCCTGCGGCGCCGAACCGGTGAGGATGTCCAGCGCGTCCTGGGCCTCGGCGAGCTTGGCTCGCCAGCGCCGACGGGCCCGCTCGCGCTCCTCGGTGTCGTCGACACCGAGCAGTTCGGCCAGCTCGTCGAGCAGCGGGGCGTCGGCGGCGCTGAACTCGCCGGTGTCGGGCCGCACCAGTTCCGCGCGCTCCTCGGGCGTGAGCGAGGCCCCCGCGCGGTCCAGCCGCGCCGGATCGGCGAGCAGGTCGGCCAGCACCTGCTGCGGGGTGAGCAGCGGCCACAGCCGCCCGATCGCGGCCTGCACGGCCGGATCGGATTTCATCTCGTCCCGGATCTCGGCCAGATCGGCGCGACTGAGCAGGCTCGGCCCGCCGGACAGGTCGGCGCCCATCGTCTGGGCCAGCTGATCGGTGAGCGCGTCGATCACCGAGTTGGCGAAGATCGGGCGCGCCAGGTTGTGCGGGCGGCGCGAGGACCTGGCCCGGCCGCGGGCCTTGGTGACGATCTTCTTGTCCAGCCGCACCGGATAGCCGTCGAAGCTGAGCTCGATCGGCTGCGCGGGCACCTCCTGCCGGTCGCGCACCGCCTGCTTGAGCACCTCGAGGATGCGCAGCGAGCCCTTGATCTCGCCCGCGCGCAGGGTGTCGGTCCTGGTCGCCTTCACCCCCGGATACAGGTCGCCGATGGTGGACAGCAGCACGCCGGTCTCGCCGAGCGAGGGCAGCACCTGGCCGATGTAGTCGAGGAAGGTGGCGTTCGGCCCGACGATCAGCACACCGCTCTTGGCCAGCTGTTGACGGTAGTTGTAGAGCAGGTACGCGGCCCGGTGCAGCGCCACCGCGGTCTTGCCGGTGCCCGGCCCGCCCTGCACCACCAGCACGCTCTTGTGCTCGGAGCGGATGATCGCGTCCTGCTCGCTCTGGATGGTCTCGACGATGTCGGTCATGTGCCCGGTGCGGGCGGCGTTGAGCGCGGCCAGCAGCGCGCTCTCGCTGCCGACGCCGCCGTCGGACTCGACCATTCCGGCCCGCTGCGCCGCGTCCAGATCGAGGTACTCGTCGTTGATCGCGGTCACCGAGCGGTTGCGGGTGCGGATGTGCCTGCGCCGGGTCACCCCGTCCGGCGCGGCGGTGGTGGCCAGGTAGAACGGGCGGGCCAGCGGCGCGCGCCAGTCCAGCAGCAGGGTGGCGTAGTCGTCGCGTTCGTCGAGGATGCCGAGCCTGCCGATGTAACGGGGCTCGTCCTCCTCGGCCAGGTCGATGCGCCCGAAGCACAGGCCGTGCTCGGCCGCGTCGTACTTGGCCAGGTCCTCGGTGTAGAGCTGGGTGAACGACTCGCGTTCGCTGCGTGCCTGCGGGGCGCCGCCGTTCTCCAGCAGCACGGTGCGCAGCCGGTTCTGCGCGTAGGCGCGCATCGCGTCGAGCCGTTCGTAGAGCACCGACAGGTAGGCCTGCTCGCGGTCGATCTCACGGTCGCGGTCGGCCGCGGCGTCGGTCGCGTCGCGGTCCTGGGTGAGGCGGTCGGGCACACTGAACTCCTTCTCGATGCCGCTGCTCCCGGGCAGGGAACACCGCGCGTGGCCGGTGGGCCGACCCCGGCGCGCCCGGCGGAAAACAGAGTTGTCGAGTCTACTGGGAGTTCGCCGGGCGCGCCGTCGGCACCGCCCGGGGCGTGGTCAGGACACGTGCGAGGAGTCGGCGACGGCGCTGTCGCGGTGCCCGGGCGGTTTGGCCCGGTACATCGCCACGTCGGCGTCGTGCAGCACCGCTTCCGGGGTGCGGTTGTCGCCGGGCTCGAGCTCGGTGACGCCGATCGAGGCGCGCACCTGGATGCGGTGCCCGCGCGCGACGATCGGCTCGGCCATCGTCGCGCGCAGCCGCGCCACCAGGGCGTCGAGGTCGAGCGGGCCGGGCCCGTTCGCCAGCAGCACCAGGAATTCGTCGCCGCCCAGCCTGCCCACCAGGTCCTCCGAGCGCAGCGCGCGTTGCAGGCGCTGCGCCACGATCTGCAACACCGTGTCGCCGATGGCGTGGCCGAGCGTGTCGTTGATCGATTTGAAGCCGTCCAGGTCGATGAACAGCACGGTGGCGACCGGCAGGTCGTCGCTGGCGGCCAGCGCGCCGGCCAGCTGGGAGAGGATCAGCGAACGGTTCGCCAGGCCGGTCAGCGAGTCGTGCGTGGCCTGGTACTCCAATTGCCTTCGGCTGGCGCGGAATTCGGTGATGTCGGAGAACGAGGACACCGCAGGGGAGTACGGATCGCCCGGATTGAGCAACCTGCTGCTGCCCGAGAGCCAGCGCCGCTGCCCGTCGCGGCGGTCGATCCCGAAGACGTAGCCGGTGAACGCCTCGCCGGTCGCCAGCGTGCGTGCCATCGGATGCCTGGTCACCGGGAGCGGTTTGCCGTTGGCGTCCAGCAGGGTGAGCGGCAGGTCGTCGATCGAGTAGCCGACCAGGTCGCCGTAGCGTTCGTCGGCGCCGAAGATGCGCAGCGCCGCCGGATTGGCCGACTCGATCACCCCGCCGCGCGCGATCACCACCACGCCTTCCTCCAGCTGTTCGACCACCGCGGTGAAATGCTGTTCGGCGCGGCGCTGGGCGTCCTCGGCGGCGCGCTGGGCGGTGAGGTCGTGGATCACCACCTGGTAGGCGTAGTGGTCGTGCCAGGGGGTGAGCACCGAGACGGTCTCGACCGGGACGGTGCCGCCGTCGACTCGCACCAGCTCCATCTCGGTGGGCTGGGAGGCCGCGCCCGCGGTGGTGAGCTTGCCGATGCGTTCGAGCATGCCCGGCACGGATTCCGGGTGGACGAAGTCGGTCAGCGGACGGCCGACCAGATCGTCGGCGGTGCGGGCCCCGAGCAACCGCGCGGTGGCATGGTTGACGTAGACGATGACCCCGTGCTCGTGCACGCAGATCCCGTCCGGTGTGTGCTCCACCAGCGCGCGGTAGCGCTGGGCGAGCTGCTCGGCGTCGACCGCGTCGTTCGTCTGCTCCTCACCCACCTCGTCGACCCCCGATCGTAGACCCCCGTATGGTCATGGCGGCACGGGTTCATTCTGGTATCGACGTGCACGAGATCACACGGTCTTCGCTGTTGTCCAGATCACATCTCGTGTCGGTTGTCGTGCCGGGGACGATCATGACACCGGCGCTCGGCGAGCGCGCGGACGGGTACGGGCGGGGCCCGGCGAAGGAGGGGACGATGCGGGCGGATCGATCGCGCGGACTGTCGATCGTGGGCATGGGCGCGGTCACCCCGTACGGCTGGGGGACCGAAGCGCTGTGGCGGGGGTTGCTGACCGGGCAGCCGGCCGCCGCCCCGCACCCGGGCTACGGGCCCGGCCGCGACGAGCAGGCGTGGGTCGCGCTGGTGCCCGAGGGCGGCGATCCCGGCACCGGTGACGATCGGTACGCCCGGGCGGTGCTGGCCGCGGTCCGCGAGGCCGTCGCCGACGCCCGCGCTCGGGACTGGCGACCGGGCCGCACCGTCGGCCTGATCCACGCGATCGTGCTCGGCGACGTGCGCGGCTGGCGCGATTTCCACACCCTCGACGAAGCCGACCGCACCTCCCGGGGCTATCTCGGCCTCTTGCCGTCCACCCCGATCGCGCTCGCCATGCGGGAGTTCGGTTTCCACGGCCCCACCATGAACGTCTCCGCGGCGTGCAGTTCGGCCAATGCCGCGGTACTCACCGCGCGGCTGTGGCTGGACGCGGGCCTTGCCGACGACGTCGTGGTGGTGACCTCCGACCTGTCCGGCACCCCCGACATGGTCGAGCGGTTCGTGCGGCTCGGCGCCGCGGTGACCGACGCCGACCCGCTGACCGCCTGCCGCCCCTTCCAGGAAGGCAGTCGCGGATTCGTCTTCGGCGAGGCGTCGGTGGCCTTCGTGATCGGGCGCGACAACGGCAGGCCCTACGCCCGGGTTCTCGGCGCGGCGATGACCAACGACGCCCATCACGTGGTGTCCATCGACCCCGAGCACACGCATATCGTCGACTGCGCGCGCCGGGCGCTGGCACAGGCGGGCGTGCGGCCCGAGGACATCGCCTACGTCAACGCGCACGGCACCGGCACCAGGCAGTGCGATCTCGCCGAACGCCACCTCGTCGCCGACGTGTTCGCCGATCGCCCGCTCCTGTACGCGCTCAAACCGCTCACCGGGCACAGTCAGGGCGCGTCGGGCGCGGTGGAACTGGCCGTCGCCGCACTGGCCTACGAGCGCGGGGTGGTGCCCGCCGCCCCCGTCGTCGCGCCCGCCCACCCGCGCCTGCTGGACGGGCCAACCCCGCTGGTGGACGGACTCACGCTGAAATCCTCGCTCGGGATGGGCGGCCACAACTCGATGCTGGTGCTCGGCCCGCCGCACTGAGTCATCCGGGCTCGCACAGCGCAGCGTTCGGTTCGAGGACTTTCGGCCCTGTTCGCGCGCCCGCCGCCGGGGTGAGATGAGCCCGACCGGGCGGTTACAGAGCAGGGGTGTCCCATGAGCACGACGCGAGCGGTGTCCTTCTCCGAGCACTGGTCCAGCGCCGCCGACCCCGATCTGGCGGTGACCACCCGCGGCGACGTCGCCCCGGCCGACGTGACCCGCGCGGTCCGCGCGATCGGCCGGGTGCTGCGCCGCCACCACCTCGATCTGCCTGCCCGGGTCCGGATCACCGCGCCCGCCGATCGCGACCGGCCCAACGTCGTGCAGGCCAACGTGCGGCTCCCGCACACACAGGCCCGCGTGCAGGTCACCGGTCCGCGCGGGTTCGCGGTGACCTTCGCGGTGGAGCGGCTCGACCGGCAGTTGACCCGGCTGGCCGCCCGGCGCGGCCGCGAATGGCCCGATCCGGCCCGACCGCCGCTGGCCGAGGCCGGTCCGGCCCGGCCGATCGTGCGGCGCAAGCGGTGCGCCCTGCTGATCGGCACGCCCGCCGAGGCCGTCGAGATGATGGACGCGATGGACTACGACGCGCATCTGTTCACCGATTCCGACACCGGCGAGGACGCGCTGGTCTCCTGGGCCGAACCGCGCGCGGTGCGCCTGACCCGGCAGTGCGCCACCACCGTGCCCGCCCGCACCCCGCGGGCCGGCGAGGCCCTCGCGGTGCACGTGCGCCCGGAACCGGCCCCGGTGCTCACCGAATCCGAGGCGGCCGCCCACCTGTGCCGGCACGGCCTGCCGCACCTGTTCTTCACCGACGTGCGCACCCACCGCGGGCGGCTGCTCTACCGCCGCTACGACGGCGACCTGACCATCGTGGTGCCCGCCTGAGCCGATCAGCGGCCCCGCAGCCGGGTGGCGAGCACCGCGGCCTGGGTACGCCGTTCCATCCCGAGCTTGGCCAGCAGCCGCGAGACGTAGTTCTTCACCGTCTTCTCGGCCAGGAACATGCGCGCGGCGATCTGCCGGTTCGTCAGACCCTCGCCGAGCAGCGCCAGCAGCTTGCGTTCCTGCTCGGTGAGATCGGCCAGCGGTCCCTCGGCGCCGCGCAGCCGCGCCTCGAGCGTCTCGGCGGCGCGGTTGTCCAGCAGCGAACGCCCGGCCCCGACGGCCTTGATCGCCTCCGCCAGCTCCATGCCCTTGATGTCCTTGACCACGTAGCCGGACGCGCCGGCCAGGATGGCGTCGAGCATGGCGTGCTCGTCGGTGTAGGAGGTAAGGATCAGGCAGTGCAGGCCGTCCAGCTCGGCGAGCAGGTCGCGGCACAGTTCGATGCCGTTGCCGTCGGGCAGCCGCACGTCGAGCACCGCGACGTCCGGGCGGGTGGCCCTGATCCCGGCCATGGCGTTCGCCACATCGCCCGCCTCGCCGATCACCCGCAGGTCGGGGTCGCTGTCGAGCAGGTCGATCAAGCCGCGCCGGACGATCTCGTGGTCGTCGACGAGAAACACCGAGAGCACACGACCCCCTCCTGACCGGTTCACGGTGGGCGGGTGAATGGCCCACCGGCTCACCGTATCTCGCGTCCGCGGCGGGCGCACCGGGACGGGGCGGGCGGACCGGCGGCGGCGGGCCGGGAATGCCGGGAGCGCGCGCGTTGCTGCACGGAAGCGGACCGGCACGCCCGTGGCCCGTGCGCGGTGCGTCGGGTGGTCGCGCGCGCCCGCGGACCCGAGCGGCGAAAACTTGTCGGTGGTCGCGCCTAGCATGGCGAGCGGGGGTATGTCTGGACGGCCGTACACGATCGAGAAGGGACTCACCTGGTGGCGGAACGCCTCACTGTGCGCGGAGCTCGGGAGCACAACCTGAAGGGGGTCGACCTCGATCTGCCCCGCGACAGCATGATCGTGTTCACCGGTCTGTCCGGATCGGGAAAATCGAGCCTCGCCTTCGACACCATCTTCGCCGAGGGGCAGCGCCGCTACGTGGAATCGCTGTCGGCCTACGCCCGGCAGTTCCTGGGCCAGATGGACAAGCCCGACGTCGACTTCATCGAGGGCCTCTCACCCGCGGTGTCGATCGACCAGAAGTCCACCAACCGCAACCCGCGCTCCACCGTCGGCACCATCACCGAGGTCTACGACTACCTGCGCCTGCTCTACGCCCGCGCGGGTACGCCGCACTGCCCGGTCTGCGGTCACCTCATCGCCAAGCAGACCCCGCAGCAGATCGTCGACCAGGTGCTGGAGATGCCCGAGGGCACCAAGTTCCAGGTGCTCGCGCCGGTGGTGCGCACCCGCAAGGGCGAGTTCGTCGACCTGTTCGACCAGCTCAACACCCAGGGCTATTCGCGGGTGCGGGTCGACGGCGTGGTGTATCCGCTCACCGATCCGCCCAAGCTGAAGAAGCAGGAGAAGCACGACGTCGAGGTGGTCGTCGACCGCCTCACCGTCAAGCCCAGCTCCAAGCAGCGCCTGACCGACTCCATCGAGACGGCGCTGCGGCTGGCCGACGGCATCGTGGTGCTCGACTTCGTCGACCGCGACGAGAACGCCCACGATCGCGAGCGCCGGTTCTCCGAGCGGCTGGCCTGTCCCAACGGGCACCCGCTCGACATCGAGGACCTCGAACCGCGCTCGTTCTCCTTCAACTCGCCGTACGGCGCCTGCCCGGACTGCGCGGGCCTGGGCATCCGCAAGGAGGTCGATCCCGACCTGGTGGTGCCCGATCCGGAGCTGAGCCTGGCCGAGGGTGCCATCGCGCCGTGGTCGCGCGGGCAGACCGCCGAGTACTTCACCCGGCTGCTCACCGGCCTGGCCGAGGCCATCGGGTTCTCGATGGACACCCCGTGGAAGGACCTGCCCGCCAAGGCGCGCAAGGCCGTGCTCGAAGGCAGCTCCGACCAGGTGCACGTCTCCTACACCAACCGGTACGGCCGCAAGCGCTCCTACTACGCCGACTTCGAGGGCGTGATGCCCTTCCTGCACCGGCGCATGGACAACACCGAGTCCGAGCAGATGAAGGAGCACTACGAGGGCTACATGCGCGACATCCCGTGCCCGGTGTGCAAGGGGGCGCGGCTGCGGCCGGAGATCCTGGCCGTCACCCTGGCCGCCGGGTCGGAGAAGAAGTCGATCGCCGAGGTCAGCGACCTGTCCATCGGTGATTGCTCGGCCTTCCTGAACGGGCTCACCCTGGGCGAGCGCGAGGCCGCGATCGCCGGGCAGGTGCTCAAGGAGGTGCAGGCACGGCTGGGCTTCCTGCTCGACGTCGGCCTGGAATACCTCACGCTCTCGCGGGCCGCGGCGACGCTGTCCGGCGGCGAGGCGCAGCGCATCCGGCTGGCCACCCAGATCGGTTCCGGCCTGGTCGGCGTGCTCTACGTGCTCGACGAGCCGTCCATCGGCCTGCACCAGCGCGACAACCGCCGCCTGATCGAGACGCTGACCCGGTTGAAGAACCTGGGCAACACCCTGATCGTGGTCGAGCACGACGAGGACACCATCCGCGCCTCGGACTGGGTGGTCGACATCGGCCCGCTCGCCGGTGAACACGGCGGCCGCGTGGTGCACAGCGGCCCGTACCCGGACCTGCTCGCCAACACCGATTCGCTGACCGGCGCGTACCTGGCCGGGCACAAGCGGATCGAGGTGCCGATGGTGCGCCGCCCGATCGACCGCAAGCGCAAGCTCACCGTCGTGGGTGCGACCGAGCACAACCTCAAGGGCATCGACGTCTCGTTCCCGCTCGGCGTGCTCACCTCGGTGACCGGTGTGTCCGGCTCGGGTAAGTCGACGCTGGTCAACGACATCCTGGCCACCGTGCTGGCGAACAAACTCAACGGCGCCCGCCAGGTGCCCGGCAGGCACACCCGGGTCAACGGGCTGGACCAGCTCGACAAGCTGGTGCGGGTCGACCAGTCGCCGATCGGGCGGACCCCGCGCTCCAACCCGGCCACCTACACCGGCGTCTTCGACAAGATCCGCACGCTGTTCGCGGCCACCACCGAGGCGAAGGTGCGCGGCTACCAGCCGGGCCGGTTCTCGTTCAACGTCAAGGGCGGCCGGTGCGAGGCCTGCTCGGGCGACGGCACGCTGAAGATCGAGATGAACTTCCTGCCCGACGTCTACGTCCCGTGCGAGGTGTGCCACGGCGCGCGCTACAACCGGGAAACCCTGGAGGTGCACTACAAGGGCAAGACCATCGCCGAGGTGCTGGACATGCCCATCGAGGAGGCGGCCGAGTTCTTCGAGCCGGTCACCTCGATCCACCGCTACCTCAAGACCCTCGTCGACGTCGGGCTCGGCTACGTGCGGCTCGGCCAGCCCGCCCCGACCCTGTCCGGCGGCGAGGCCCAGCGCGTGAAGCTGGCCGCCGAACTGCAGAAGCGGTCGGCCGGGCGCACCATCTACATCCTCGACGAGCCGACCACCGGCCTGCACTTCGAGGACATCCGCAAGCTGCTCGCGGTGATCAACGGGCTGGTGGACAAGGGCAACACCGTCATCGTCATCGAGCACAACCTGGACGTCATCAAGACCTCCGACTGGGTGATCGACATGGGCCCGGAGGGCGGTTCCGGCGGCGGCACGGTGGTTGCCGAGGGCACGCCAGAGGATGTCGCGGCGGTGCCGGACAGCTACACCGGCCAGTTCCTCAAAGAGGTTCTGGCACAGGCGGAAACCGCACCGGCGCCCAAGAGTGCGGCCGCGAAGAAGGCAGCCGCGAAGAAGGCGGCGGCGAAGAAGGCGGCCGGGGAGTCGGGCACGGTGAAGAAGCGGACCGTGCCTGCTCCGCCGGAGACGGCGGCGGCCAAGCGGCTGGCCAGGAAGGCGGCGGCGTTGCGCTGACGCGCCGCCCTGAAGCCCGTTCCGGCGGCCCGGTACACGACGGTGTGCCGGGCCGCCGGTGTTCGCCGTCCGGTGGGCGGATGCCGGACGCGCCGCGGATCGGATCGACCCCGCCGACAAACCGGGCGAAAGTGAAATGCTGATGTGTAAGATCGGCTCACCGTGTCCGGGATGGTTCCGGACAGTCGCGGTAAACGGACCCGGCGCCGTGCGCGGGGGTGTCTCGACCGAGCTCCACCCCGGTGACGGTGGCCGGGGGACAAGAAAGGAAATCAGCTATGGAGGGCGTGGACATCGCCGCCATCCTCGAGATGGTTCTCGGGTTCCTGGGCAGCGGCTCGTCGATCAACTACATCCCGGGCTCGCCCGCCTGAGCGGGTTCCCCCACGAAAGGAACGACCACCCATGGACACCGGAAGCGCCGGCCTCGGCAGCCTGCTCACCGCCCTGGCGAACATGCTCGCCTCGGGCTCCTCGATCTCGGTCACGCCCCCGCCCATCCCGACGGTGTGACCCGCCGGGCGGGGCTGCTCACGAGGCCGCCCCGCCCGCTTCGGTTCAGTAGACGGGTCCGGTGTACTTCTCGCCCGGTCCCTTGCCCGGCTCGTCGGGATGCGCCGAAGCCTCCCGGAAGGCCCGCTGCAGCGATTGCAGCCCGTCGCGGATCGGCCCCGCGTGCGGCCCCAGATATTCCACCGACGCGGTCACCAGCCCGGCCAGCGCCGTGATCACCCGGCGCGCCTCGTCCAGATCCTTGCGCGGGCTGTTGTCCGGGTCCTCGTCGGCGAGCCCCAGCTTCTCCGCCGCCGAACTCATCAGCATCACGGCCGCGCGGCTGATCACCTCGACCGCGGGAATGTCGGCCAGTTCGCGCACGGAATCATCGAGCTCGTCAGTCATGGACGACAGGCTAGCCGCGCCGCCCGCAGCAACCGCAGCTGCCCGATCTCCGCGACGTTCTTCATCAGTTCCGCGTTCACCCACGCCGCGGTGTGTGCCACGGTGAGCCCGGCCTCGGCGGGCCACGGGTAGGCCGAGGGCGCCTCCAGGTCCACCTCGTCGGTGCCCAGCCACTCCGTCCAGGCCGCGTGCAGCTCGCGCAGCCGGGCCACCGCCGCCGCCGCGCTGCCCGCCCAGTGGACCTGGTCGCGGGGCGCCGGTTCGCGCCCGCGCACGTGCGCCAGCGCGCTGCTCCACCACCAGTCGATGTGCCAGGTGAGCCAGGCGATGGTGGGCACCGGGATCGGGTCGGGTTCGGTGTCGGCCCAGTCCGGCCGCCAGTGGTCGTCCGGGCCGCGGTGTACTGTCCAGATCAGCTCGGCGGGCGCGAAGTGCGCGTCGTCGTCGGTGAGCGGATCGAGGTGGACCTCGGCCAGTGCCCAGGTCAGCTCGAACTGGCTGCGCAGCAGCGCGCGCGGGGTGGTCGACACGCGGCCGAGCGTGCCACCCGGCGGCCGCGCGGGCAACGGAATATCCGCCGATTCGGTGTTCGGCTGCCGCGATGCTAAACTTTCTGCCGACGACCGCCCCGGCTGCGCTGGGGCCGACAAGTGGAGCCCGACTCCCACCGTTGCCGGCGAGCAATCGCACTGGTGAAACGGTCCGGTCGCCCGCCGATCCGGTGGGTTTCTCGCACGGGAGAGATGTGCGAGAGTCGATGCGAGCCCTGCGTCGCGTCGACGATCGGTCGACTCGGGCCCCGTGCCGGTGAAATACCGGACCGGGGCCTTCGTGTTGAACAAGGGGTTGCATTGCTTGCGGTCGTCGGACGACACCGCTTGACCTAGGAGGCCCCATCAGCACTGAGACCCGCATCAACGATCGCATCCGTGTTCCGGAGGTCCGACTCATCGGACCCGGCGGTGAGCAGGTTGGGATCGTGCGTGTTGAAGATGCACTACGCGTCGCAATGGAAGCCGATCTCGATCTCGTCGAGGTCGCCCCGGATGCCCGTCCGCCGGTCTGCAAGATCATGGACTACGGCAAGTTCAAGTACGAGACCGCGCAGAAGGCGCGCGAGTCGCGCAAGAACCAGCAGCAGACCGTCATCAAGGAGCAGAAGCTCCGCCCGAAGATCGACGACCACGACTACGAGACCAAGAAGGGCCATGTCATGCGCTTCTTGGAGGCCGGGTCCAAGGTCAAGGTGACGATCATGTTCCGGGGTCGCGAGCAGTCCCGTCCCGAGCTCGGGTACCGGCTGCTGCAGCGGCTCGCCGGCGACGTCGCCGATCTGGGTTTCGTCGAGACCTCGGCCAAGCAGGACGGCCGCAACATGACGATGGTCCTCGCCCCGCACAAGGGCGCGAAGACGCGGGTGAAGGCGCAGCAGGCGGCCACGCGGCCGCAGCAGGGCGCCGCGCCGGCCGGTGGCACTCCGGCCGCGGGCCAGGGCGAGCAGGCCGGCCCGCAGTAATACGTTCAGATGCCGTCGGTCGGTGCTCGACCGCCGGGACGACTAGATAGAGGAACCCATGCCGAAGATGAAGAGCCACAGCGGCGCCTCGAAGCGATTCAAGGTGTCCGGTAAAGGCAAGCTGCTGCGTCAGCAGGCGAACCGTCGCCACCTGCTGGAGCACAAGCCCTCCCGCCGGACTCGTCGTCTGGACGGCACGGAGGTCGTCGCGGCCGCCGACGTCCGTCGTGTGAAGAAGCTGCTGGGTCGCTGAGACCCGCGCCGGCTTCGCCGACGTCACCCCCGACCACATCCGGGCGCGCCCGCGCCCCCTATTCGATCAAGGACTGACCAGTGGCACGCGTCAAAAGGGCCGTCAACGCTCAGAAGAAGCGCCGTTCCATCCTCGAGGCCTCCAAGGGCTACCGCGGCCAGCGCTCGCGGCTGTACCGCAAGGCCAAGGAACAGCAGCTGCACTCGCTCACCTACGCCTACCGGGACCGCCGGGCGCGCAAGGGTGACTTCCGCAAGCTGTGGATCGCGCGCATCAACGCCGCGGCGCGCCTCAACGACATCACCTACAACCGCTTCATCCAGGGCCTGAAGGCCGCCGGTGTCGAGGTGGACCGCAAGAACCTGGCCGAGCTGGCCGTCTCCGACGCCGAGGCGTTCGCCGGCCTGGTCGCCATCGCCAAGGCCGCCCTGCCGCAGGACGTCAACGCGCCGGCCGCCTGAGCCCCGTTGACGCAGGGATCTCCGTCGAAACGACCCGCGGACGCGCTCTCCGAGCGCAACCCGCGGGTCGTTTCGGCTGTCAAGCTCCATCGCGCCGCGCACCGGCGCAGGACCGGCCTGTTCCTCGCCGAGGGCGCCAACGCGGTGACCGCAGCCCTCGACACCGGCCGGGTGCGTGAGCTGTTCTATTCGGCCGCCGCCGCCGAACGCGAGCACGAACTGGTCGCCACCGCCGCGGCGACCGGGGTGCGCACCACACTGGTGAGCGACCGGGCCGCCGAGCACCTCGGCGAGACCGTCACCGCGCCCGGCCTGGTGGCCGTCTGCGAGCAGATCGGCGTGCCGCTGCCCGAGGTGCTCGCCCGCGACCCGCGCCTGCTCGCGGTCCCGGTGGAGATCGCCGAGCCCGGCAACGCGGGCACCCTGATCCGGGTGGTCGACGCGGTCGGCGCCGACGGCGTGGTGCTGGCCGGGCACACCGTCGACCCGCACAACGGCAAATGCGTGCGGGCCAGCGCGGGCAGCCTGTTCCACGTGCCGGTGGTGCGGGGCCGTGAGGTCGTGCCGACCCTGGACGCGCTGCACGCGGCGGGTCTCACGCTGCTCGCCACCGCCGCCGACGGCGAGGTGGTGCTCGACGAGGCCGACGAGATCCTCGCCGGCCCGGTGGCGTGGCTGTTCGGCAACGAGGCACACGGTCTCGACCCCGCCGTCGCCGCCCGCGCCGACCATCGCGTGCGCATCCCCATCCACGGCCGCGCCGAGAGCCTGAACCTGGCCGCCGCGGCGGCCATCTGCCTCTACGCCAGCGCTCGCGTGCATCACCGCGACGCGGCCCGCCGGTAATCCGCGTGAACCGCCCGCGAGCGATCCCATAGGATTCCACCAGCAGCAATACGGGCAGGGAGTCAGCCCGGCCCGCACCGACCCCAAGGGGAGAGACGAACCATCGTGGCCGACGACAGCACCGGAGTCGAGCAGAACGCCGCCGAACCGAACACGGCCGCCGCCGTGGATCTGAGCGAGGAGGCGCTGGCCGCGGCCGCCGCCGATGCCGAGAAGGCCTTCGCCGCGGCCGCCGATCTCGACGCCCTTGCGGTGGCCAAGACCGAGCATCTGGGCGGCAAGGCGCCGCTGGCGCTGGCCCAGCGCGCGCTCGGCGCTCTGCCCAAGGAGGAGAAGAAGGACGCGGGCAAGCGCGTGAACGTCGCCCGCGGCCGGGTCGCCGAGGCGTTCGAGGCGCGCCGCGCGGTGCTGCTGGCCGAGCGCGACGCAGCGGTGCTGGTCGCCGAGGCCATCGACGTGACGCTGCCCGCCCGCCGTCAGCAGGTCGGCGCACGGCACCCGATCACCGTGATCTCCGAGCGGATCGCCGACGTGTTCGTCGCGATGGGCTGGGAGGTCGCCGAGGGCCCCGAGGTCGAGACCGAGCACTTCAACTTCGACGCGCTGAACTTCCTGCCCGACCATCCGGCGCGCACCATGCAGGACACCTTCCACATCGCGCCGGAGGGCTCGCGGCAGGTGCTGCGCACGCACACCTCCCCGGTGCAGGTGCGCTCGATGCTGGAGCGGGACCTGCCGATCTACGTGGTCTGCCCGGGGCGCACCTTCCGCACCGACGAGCTCGACGCCACCCACACACCGGTGTTCTCCCAGGTGGAGGGGCTGGCCGTGGACAAGGGCCTGACGATGGCCCATCTGCGCGGCACGCTGGACGCGTTCGCCCGCGCGCTGTTCGGCCCGGAGACCCGGACCCGGATGCGGCCCAACTACTTCCCGTTCACCGAGCCCTCGGCCGAGGTCGACGTGTGGTTCCCGGACAAGAAGGGCGGTGCGGGCTGGGTCGAGTGGGGCGGCTGCGGCATGGTCAATCCGAAGGTGCTGATCGCCAGCGGCATCGACCCCGAGGTCTACAGCGGGTTCGCCTTCGGCATGGGGCTCGAGCGGACGCTGCAGTTCCGCAACGGCATTCCCGACATGCGTGACATCGTCGAGGGCGACGTGCGGTTCACCCTGCCCTTCGGCATCCAGTCCTGACCTCCCCTTCGATCGAGAGAGCGAAACGTCAAGTGCGAGTAGCGCAGTCCTGGCTGACCGAGATCATCGAGCGCACCAACGCCGGCTGGTCGGTGACGCCGGAGGAGCTGGACGCCGGGTTCGTCCGCGTCGGGCTCGAGGTGGAGGAGGTCGACCGGCTCGAGCGGGTGGGCGGCGACATCGAGCGTCCGCTGGTGGTCGGCCGGGTCGCCGAGATCACCGAACTCACCGAGTTCAAGAAGCCGATCCGGTTCTGCAAGGTCGACGTCGGCGCGCCGGAGCTGCAGGAGATCATCTGCGGCGCCCGCAATTTCGCCGTCGGTGACCTGGTGGTCGTGGTGCTGCCGGGCGGTGTGCTGCCCGGCGGGTTCCGGATCACCTCGCGCAAGACCTACGGGCACGTGTCCAACGGCATGATCTGCTCGGTCGCCGAACTCGGTATCGGCAAGGATCATTCGGGCATCCTGGTGCTCGAGCCGGGCACCGCCGAGCCGGGCACCGACGCCAACGAATTGCTCGGCCTCGACGACACCGTCATCGAACTGAACATCACCCCGGATCGCGGCTACTGTTTCTCGGTGCGCGGCCTCGCGCGCGAACTGGCCTGCGGCTTCGACCTCGAATACCTCGATCCCGCGGTGCGCACCCTGCCCGAGGACGCGGCCGAGGCCTGGCCGATCACGATCGAACCGGCCTCGCAGTGCACCCGGTTCGCCGCCCGCCGGGTCACCGGTATCGACCCGAACGCGGTGAGCCCGTGGTGGTTGCAGCGCAGGCTGCTGCTCTCGGGCGTGCGGCCGATCTCGCCCGCGGTGGACGTCACCAACTACGTCATGCTCGAGCTGGGCCAGCCGCTGCACGCCTTCGACGCGGCCAAGCTGAGCGGTGGCCTGGTGGTGCGCACCGCGAAGCCGGGGGAGAAGCTGCGCACCCTGGACGACACCGAGCGCACCCTCGACGCCGAGGACGTGGTGATCGCCGACGACTCCGGCGCCGTCTCGCTGGCGGGCATCATGGGCGGCGCGAGCACCGAGGTGGGCGAGGGCACCACCGACGTGCTGCTCGAGGCGGCCACCTGGAATCCGCTGCTGGTCTACCGGACCGCGCGCAGGCACAAGCTGGTCTCGGAGGCGGGCAAGCGGTACGAGCGGGTGGTCGACCCGGAGATCAACGTCGCCGCGCTCGACCGGGCCGCCACCCTGCTGGCCGAGATCGCCGGCGGCACCGTCGAGCCGGTGCTGTCCGACGTGCGGGTGCCCACCCCGGCGCCCGAGCCGATCCGGATGGACATCGACCTGCCCGACCGGGTCGCCGGGGTCGCCTACCCGACCGGCACCGCCGCGCGTCGGCTGGCCCAGATCGGTTGCCACGTCGAGGTTTCCGTCGACGAGGAGTCCGGGCACGGGCAGCTCGTGGTGACGCCGCCGAGCTGGCGGCCCGACCTCGCGCAGCCCGCCGATCTGGTCGAGGAGGTGCTGCGGCTGGAGGGGCTCGAGCAGATCCCGTCGATCGTGCCCACCGCGCCCGCGGGTCGCGGCCTCACCCCCGAGCAGCGACGTCGCCGGGCGGTGAGCCGGGCGCTGGCGTTCGCGGGCGGGGTGGAGGTGCCGCCGCCGGTGTTCCTGCCCGCCGGTGTCTTCGACACCTGGGGTCTGGACGCCGACGATCCGCGCCGCACCACCACCCGGGTGCTCAACCCGCTCGACGTGGAGCGCGCCGAGCTGGCGACCACGCTGCTGCCGGGGCTGCTCGAGGTGGCCCAGCGCAACATCTCCCGCGGCGCGCGCGATCTCACCCTCTACGGCATCGCTCAGGTGGTGCTGCCCACCGGCGACACCAAGCCGGTCGCGCCGCTGCCGGTGGACCGGCGTCCCGCCGACGAGCAGATCGCCGAACTGCTGGGTTCGCTGCCCGACCAGCCGGTGCACGTCGCCGCCGTGCTCACCGGCCGCCGCGAGCCGCGCGGCCCGTGGGGGCCGGGCAGGCAGGCCGAGGCCGCCGACGCCTTCGCCCTGGTCGACGCGGTGGCCGACGCCGCAGGTGTGGTGATCGAACGCCGCCCCGCCGCCTACCTGCCGTGGCATCCGGGCCGCTGCGCCGAACTGGTCGTCGAGGGCCGGGTCGTGGGGTACGCGGGCGAACTGCACCCGGCCGTGCTGGAGCGTTCGGGGTTGCCCGCGCGCACCTGCGCGCTGGAGCTGGACCTGGACGCGCTGCCGCTGCGCGAATCCCGGCCGGTGCCGGTGGTGTCGCCGTTCCCGGCGGTGCTGCAGGACGTGTCGGTGAGCGTTTCGAAGTCCGTCGCCGCGGCCGCCGTGGAGTCGGCGCTGCGCAGCGGTGGCGGCGAGCTGCTCGAGGACATCGCGCTGTTCGACGTCTACGAGGGCGCGCAGGCGGGTGAGGGTCGCAAGTCGCTCACCTACGCGCTGCGGTTCCGTGCGCCCGACCGCACCCTCACCGAGGACGAGGCCAGCGCGGCCCGGGACGCCGCCGTCGCGGCCGCCGCCGACGCGGTGGGCGCGGTACTGCGCGGCTGAGTCACCGGTCGGCGGGTGCCGCTCGCCCGCCGGCCCCGCCCCCGGCACGCGGTCGTGCCCGTACCACCCGCGCACGCCACGGCTGTCCCGTGGACGCGCGTGGTCGGGCATAGTGGGGGCATGAAGTATGTGCTGCTGATCTGTGACGACGAGACGTCGTCGCCGAGCCCGGCGGAGATCGCGGCGGATCCGGCGTATCGCGCATACGACACGGAACTGGCTCGGCGGGGTGCCCGGCGGGGCGGAGCCCGGTTGCGTCCGGTGGCGGACGCGACGACGGTCCGGGTACGGGCCGGGGAAACGCTGGTGTCCGACGGTCCGTTCGCGGAGACCAAGGATTTCATCGGCGGCATCGACATCATCGAGTGCGCGGATCTGGACGAGGCCATCGCGATCGCCGCGCGTCACCCCTACGCGCTGCGCGGCTCCATCGAGATCCGCCCCGTGTGGGAATGACCGCGCCGCACGCGATTCGGGCCGCGGTGGACGCGGCGTATCGCGAGGAGTGGGGTCAGGTGGTCGCGACCCTGATCGGGGCGACCGGGGATTGGGATCTGGCCGAGGACTGCGCGCAGGACGCGTTCGCCGCGGCATTGACGACCTGGGCACGCGACGGTGTCCCCGACCGGCCGGGGGCCTGGCTCACCACCACGGCGCGCCATCGCGCGATCGACCGGTTGCGCCGGGACCGGGCCGCGAGCACGAAGCTGCGGCAGCTCGCCGTGTCGGCCGGAGACCCGGTCGAGCCGCCGGCGGACGGGATTCCCGATGAGCGGTTGCGGCTCATCTTCACCTGTTGCCATCCGGCGCTGCCGTTTCCGGCGAGGGTCGCGCTCACGTTGCGCACGCTGGGTGGGATGAGCACGGCCGAGATCGCGAAGGCGTTCCTGACCGCCGAATCGACGATGGCGCAACGCCTGGTGCGCGCCAAACGCAAGATCGTCGAAGCGGGCATCCCGTACCGGGTTCCGCCGGCGGAGCTGCTGCCGCACCGGTTGTCCGCGGTCTTGGCGGTGCTCTATCTGATCTACAACGAGGGCTACGGCGAGGAGGACGGTCACCGCGGGTTGCCGGCCGAGGGGATCCACCTCGCCCGGGTCCTGGTCCGGTTGCTGCCCACCGAGCCCGAGGCGCGTGGTCTGCTGGCCCTGATGCTGTTGCTCGAAGCGCGTCGCGCGCATCGCATCGACGACGGCATGCTGGTCACGCTGGAGGACCAGGACCGATCCCGGTGGGATCGCACCCTGATCGCCGAAGGGGTCCGGGTGCTGGACGAGGCGTTGGCCGTACGGCGTCCCGGGCCGTATCAGGTTCAGGCCGCGATCGCGGCCTGCCACGCCACCGCGCCCGACGCGGCAGCCACGGACTGGCCGCAGATC
The DNA here is from genome assembly GCF_002554515.1 of Nocardia sp. FDAARGOS_372. Lineage (NCBI taxonomy): Bacteria > Bacillati > Actinomycetota > Actinomycetes > Mycobacteriales > Nocardiaceae > Nocardia > Nocardia sp. FDAARGOS_372. Next base: position 546,101 of record NZ_PDDW01000001.1, read on the forward strand.
GCGGCGCTCTACCGTGAGCTCGCCCGGCTGGCGCCCTCGCCGGTGGTCGATCTCAACCGCGCGGTGGCGGTCGCGATGGCCGAGGGTATCCCGGCCGGTCTGGCACTCGTCGATGAGCTCGCCGAGTCCCGCCGCTTAGCCGACTACCATCTGCTACCCGCCACCCGGGCCGATCTGCTGCGCCGGGCCGGCCGGGTCGCCGAAGCCGCCGCGGCCTACGCCACGGCGATGGAACTGGCGCCGACCGAGGCCGAGCGCCGCTATCTGGCCGGGCGGCTCCGCGGCCTCTGACCTGCTCGGCAGAAATTTCCGGAATTTCTCGTGTCGTTGTCGATCTCGCGGGGCCTGCTTCGTCGGTGGGGCACAACCACCCGATGGAGAGAGGTAAGACGATGCCGAACACCGAGTACCTGACCGCGACCATGTCCGTGCGCCGGACCCCGGCGGAGGTCTTCGCCGCGGTCACGAATGTGCGCGGATGGTGGAACGAGAACATCATCGGCGCGACCGCCGCGCCGGGCGACGAGTTCGTCTTCACCGACGACATCCGGTACGCGGGGGAGACGGCCAAGGAGAAGCCGGGCATCCGCTTCGCGCGGTTCCGGCTCAGCGAAGTGGTGCCGAGCACCCGGATGGTCTGGCAGGTCGTCGATTCCTGCCTCACCTTTGTCGATGACCGTACCGAGTGGACCGACACCACCGTGGTCTTCGACCTCACCGCGACCGCGGAAGGCACCACGCTGCACTTCACGCACGAGGGCCTGACCGCCGAATCCGAGTGCTTCGAGGCCTGCTCGCGCGGCTGGACCTTCTACATCACCAAGAGCCTGCCGCAGCTGATCGGCACCGGCACCGGCGATCCCATCCGAAAGTACAAGGCCTGAAGGCAGCCGTCCCCGTCGATCCGCGCCGGGTCGATCGGATCCGGGCGGATCGCGAAATGCTGGAGGAGATCCGGGCCAGCTTCGGGGGACTGCACGCCCTGATCCTCAACGCCTCCGGCGGTCTGGAACGCGACGCCGACCCCGGCTATGCCCTGCGCCTGAACCGCGATGCCCAGGTCCACCTCGCCACCTCGGCGCTGCCGCTGATGGGCCCCGGCGGCCGCGTCGTCTTCGTCACCAGTCACCAGGCCCACTTCCACGGCACCGGTCGGCCGCTGCCCGAGGGGTACGAGCCGATCGCCGCCGGCAAGCGCGCCGGGGAGGACGCCCTGCGCGCCCTTCTCCCCGAATTCACCCGCTGCGGTGTGGGTTTCGTCGTCGTGTCCGGCGACATGATCGACGGCACGATCATCGTCCGGCTGCTCGAACGGCGCGACCCGGCGGCCGTCGAGGCTCGCCGCTCCGCGGGCCCGCTGCCCACCGTCGACGACTTCGCCCGCACGGTGGTGGCGGCCGTCGATGCCCCGGTCGCCGACGGACACACCTTCTATGTCGGCGGCGAGGACTATCGCGCCGGGGAAGCGCGGCCGGCGGTGTCCTGACACGCCGGGTTCCGACCCTCCCATACCTAGATGCGCTAGGGTTGAACCTAGCAGTCCTAGGTATAGGAGACCTATGTATATCGACAAGGATCTGGTGGCGGCGTCGTCGACGCTGCTGGTGCTGGGGATCCTCGCCGAAGGCGAGTCCTACGGGTACGCGATTCTCAAGCGGGTCAGGGAGTTGTCCGGCGGGCGGATCGAGTGGACCGACGGGATGCTGTACCCGTTGCTGCACCGACTGGAGCGATCCGGGTATGTCGATGCCTCGTGGGGGGCCTCCGAGAGCGGGCGGCGACGCAAGCATTACGCGATCACCGAGGCCGGGCGGGCGGTACTGGTGGAGCGGCGCAGTCAATGGGATGCGGTGGCCGAGGCGCTCGACGAGGTGTGGCGCAGCGCGCGGCTGCCGCTGGCGACCGAGGGCGGTCTCGCGTGACGGGGGTGGACGCGCAGCTCGAGTCGCAGATCGGGCAGTGGCGCGGCTACGTCGAGCGGCACCGGGCGATCTCGGCGGCCGATGTGGACGAGATGGAAGATCATCTGCGCGGCCAGATCTCGGATCTGACCGGGTCGGGGCTGGCGGCCGACGAAGCGTTCCTGGTCGCGGTCAAACGGATGGGCAGCGTGGACAGCATCTCCCGCGAGTTCGCGCGCGAGCATTCGGAGCGGCTGTGGAAGCAGCTGGTGCTGCTGCCGGACGGACCGGACGGCAGCGGGCGCGCGGCGAGCCGGGAGCTGGCGGTCGTGCTGGCGCTGGCATTGGGCGCGGGCGCGGCCATCAAGATCGCGTTGACCGCGGGGATCGAACCGCACGTCTTCGCCCGCAATGCCGGCTTGTTCGTGCTGCCGTTCCTCACCGCCTACTTCGCGTGGAAGCGGCGGATGCCGCCGCTGGCCGCGGCGGCGCTGGTGGTGCCGTTCGCGGTGGTCGGGATGGTGGTGAACGTCTTCCCGTTCGAGCCGGAGGGGGCGACGGAGATCATCGCCGCGATCCACGCGCCGCTGGTGCTGTGGTTCGTGGTCGGCTTCGCCTACGTCGGCGGCGCGTGGCGCTCGGATCGGCGGCGCATGGACTTCCTCCGGTTCACCGGCGAGTGGCTGGTCTACCTGAGCCTGTTGGCACTGGGCGGTATGGTGCTCGTCGGCCTCACCGGCGCGGCGCTGCAGGCGCTGGAGATGGACGTCGAGGGCGTGATGGAGCACGTGGTGCTGCCGTTCGGACCGGCGGGCGCGGCCGTGGTCGCGGCCTGGCTGGTGGAGGCCAAGCAGAGCGTGGTGGAGAACATCGCCCCGGTGCTGACCCGGGTGTTCACCCCCATCGCCATCCTCATGCTGGCGGCACTGCTGGTGGGCTTCGCGACGGCGGGCAGCCTCACCGAGGTCGACCGGGATCTGCTGATCCTGATGGACCTGATCCTCGTGGTGGTGCTCGGCCTGCTGCTCTACGCCCTCTCCGCGCGCGACCCGCTGCTGCCCGCCGGTCCGTTCGACTGGCTGCAACTGGTCCTGGTCGGCCTGGCACTGGCGGTCGACGTGGTGATGCTGACGGCGATGCTCTCCCGCATCGCGGAATTCGGTGCCACCGCCAACAAGACCGCCGCACTCGGCATGAACCTGGTGCTGCTGGTGAACCTGGCCTGGTCGGCGCGGCTGCTGGCGGGTTTCGTGCGGGGCCGGGTGGGTTTCGCGGCAGCCGAACGGTGGCAGACCCGCTACCTGCCGGTCTTCGGCCTGTGGGCCGCGCTGGTGGTGGCCGCGCTGCCGCCGCTGTTCGACTTCGCCTGAGCGGGAGGGGAGCGCGAGGCCGCAGTCCGGGTGGGCCGGATCGGCGTAGCGTGGACCTGTCCGGTTCGACGACGATCACGGAGGAGCCCCGATGACAGTTCGAGCGGAATGGAACGGCACCGTGCTGGCCGAGAGCGACGACACGGTGGTGGTGGAGGGCAACCACTACTTCCCGGTCTCGGCGATCCGCACGGAGTACTTCGCTCCCAGCGACACGCACACGGTGTGCCCGTGGAAGGGCACCGCCTCCTACTACACGGTCCGCGTGGACGGCAGCGAAAACCCGGACGCCGCGTGGTATTACCCCGCGCCGAAGGACGCCGCGGCACAGATCAAGGACCGGGTGGCGTTCTGGCGCGGCGTGGACGTGATCGAGGACTGACCGTGGCCGCGCGAGCTGCGTAGCCTGGCTGCATGAGTGAGTCGAGCGAGATCCTGACCCGGCTGGCCGCGCTGCCGGACAGCGAGCTGGCCGCCGTCCTCCGCGCCGCCACCGCGGGCCGCGCCGCGTTCTGGGCGGTCCACGCCGCCCTCGCCGAGCTGGCCGGTGTCGGTCATGCCGACGCCGCCGATGCTGTGAGTCCGGCCACGCCGCCGGCCCGCCCCGAGCCAGGAACCCCGGGATCGGGGCAGGTCGGCGGGCCGGTCCCGCCGCCGCCGGTCGCCTCGCCGCCCTCCGGCGCCGGCGGCTACACCTCCTCCGGCATGCCCACCTTCGAATCCGTTCGCGATAAGGTCGAACAGCGTTTCGGCACCGCGCAGGGGAGAAGCGAACTCGACCGGGAGACTCCCGTGGGCCGCAGCGTCGACGAGCAATTCGCCGCGCGTGAAGAAGCCGCGCGTGAACGCCTGGACCGCATCCGCAGATCGCTGCACGGCGAGGGCGCCGACTGAACGCCCCGGCGCGGGCGGACCCGAGACAAGGGGTGGAACTCGATGACCGAACCGCGTGAGATCGCCGAACGGCTGCTCGACGCCCAGGTCGACTTCGTGCTGGCCGAGGTGAGCGGCGAGCGCTTCGCGCAGGTGGTGGCCCGCGACGTCGCCGACGTGCTGGCCGTCGCCGACACCATCGGCTTCGGCGAGGTCGTCGGCCTCGACCAGGGCAAGCAGACGGTCGCCACCGTGGTGGACCTGATGGGCGGCAGCCCGGTGCTGGCCGACATGGTCGGCGTGTTCGCCGACGCCGTCTACGACCACATCGCCGAGAACACCGACTACACCCTGGGCGAGGTGGTGGACCGCGAACCGGTGGAGGCGTTGCTGGAGAAGGTCTTCGGCATGCACCAGGCGCAGGAGCGGATCCTGGACCGGCTCACCGAGTCGCCGCTGGTGGCCACCGTCGCCGCGAAGTTCGTCGACAAGCTGATCGACGATTTCCTGCAGGCCAACCGGGAGCGCGCGGAGAAGATCCCCGGCGTCGGCTCGCTCATGTCGCTGGGCCAGTCCGCGGCCAACCGCGCCAGGAAGGTCGCCGACAGTTCCTCCTTCGTCGGCGATCTGGCGGGTAAGGGCGCCTTGTTCGCCCTCAAGCGCACCAACAACGCGATCCGGGAGATGCTGCGCGACGCGCCCGTGCACTCGGCGGCGATGGAGTTCTGGGATCTGCACGCGGGCGAACCGGTGAGCGGGCTGCGCGAATACCTCACCAAGAAGGACCTCAACGAGCTGGTGCTGCTCTGTTACGAGATCGCGGTGACCACCCGTGAGAAGGAGTACTTCGGTCTGCTGGTCGAGCAGTGCGTGGAGGTCTTCTACGACAAGTACCGTGACTACACCCTCGCCGCCATGCTCCCCGAACTCGGTCTCACCGCCGACGACATCACCACCGAGATCCTGCGCTACGGCCCCGCCGTCATCGAAGCCGCCAAACGCGACGGCGTGCTCGCCCGCCTCATCCGCGAACGCCTCGAACCCTTCTACACCTCCGACACCGTCCTGACCATCCTCACCGACGCCACCCACTGAGGGCAGTCGTCGTCTGCCCCGGTGTGACCGTCGGCGACGACACCGTCGTGGGCGCAGGCAGCGTGGTCACCAGGGATCTGCCTGCCCGGGTGTTCGCCGCCGGCAACCCGGCGCGGGTGATCCGGGGGCTGTAGGGCCTCGGCGTGGGGTTGCTCGACGTCCCGCCCTGATACCGGCCGGACCGGTGGCGCCGACACCGGTGTGATCCCGGCCGGAGCGACCGCGCCGGGCCGGTGCGTCGCAGTAGGGTCGATCCCATGACCGAACCGCGGATCGAGACCGAACAGGATGCGACCCGGCCGCTGCGCGACGACATCCGCTTCCTCGGCGGCGTGCTCGGCGACACCATCCGCGACCACGAGGGCCCCGAGGTGTTCGACCTGATCGAGCGGGTCCGCATCGAGGCGTTCCGGGTGCGGCGCGAGGAGGTCGGGCGCAGTGCGGTGGCCGAGATGCTGCGCGGAGTCGACATCGCCGTGGCGCTGCCGCTGATCCGGGCCTTCAGCTACTTCGTGCTGCTGGCGAACCTGGCCGAGGACATCCAGCGCGACCGCCGCCGCGCCGTGCACGTCGCCGCCGGGGAGCCGCCGCAGGACTCGTCGCTGGCCGCGACCTACCGCAAACTCGACGCCGCGGCGCTCGACGCGGCCGCGGTGGCGGACCTGCTCTCGGACGCGCTGGTCTCGCCGGTGATCACCGCGCACCCCACCGAGACCAGGCGGCGCACCGTGTTCGACGCGCAGACCCGGATCACCGAGTTGATGCGCGCCCGCCAGCGCGCCACCGACCCGGCCGAGCGCGCCGCGTTGGAGTTGCGCATCCGCCGCCAGGTGCTCTCGCTGTGGCGGACGGCGCTGATCCGGTTGGCGCGCTTGCGCATCCAGGACGAGATCGCGGTGGGGCTGCGCTACTACGAGCTGACCCTGTTCGATGTGATCCCGGCGATCAACGCCGAGGTGCGCGCCGCGCTGCGCGCGCGCTGGCCGGGTGCCGACCTGCTGGCCCGCCCGATCCTGCGTCCCGGCTCCTGGATCGGCGGCGACCGGGACGGCAATCCGTACGTCACCGCCGAGGTGGTGCGGCACGCGGCCACCCAGGCGGCGGGTGTGGCGCTGCGCCGTTACCTGGCTGAGCTGGTCGAGCTGGCGAAGACGCTGTCGCTGTCGGCGCGGCTGGTGCCGGTGACGCCGAGGGTGGCCGAGCTGGCCGCGGCGGGCTACCCGGATCCGGCGACGCACGGCGACGAACCGTATCGCCGGGCCCTGCACCACATCCGGGTGCGGCTGTCCGCCACCGCCGACCGCGTCCTCGACGCGCCCGTGCCCGAGGCGGTGGCGGAACCGGACGCGCAGCCCTACGCAGGCCCGCGCGAGTTCCTCGACGATCTCGACGCGATCGACGCTTCGCTGCGCGCCTCCGGCGACGGCCTGCTCGCCGACGACCGGCTGGCCGCCCTGCGGCATGCGGTGGAGACCTTCGGCTTCCACCTGCAGGGCCTGGACATGCGACAGAACTCCGAGGTGCACGAGCAGGTCGTCGCCGAACTGCTGGCGTGGGCCGGGGTGCATCCGGCCTACGGCGACCTGCCCGAGGACGCGCGGGTGGAGCTGCTGGCCGCCGAATTGCGCACGCGCCGACCGCTGCTCGGCCCGCACGCGCGCCTGAGCGAGCAGGCCGCCAAGGAGGTCGGCATCGTCCGCGCCGCCAAGCAGGTGGTGGACACCTTCGGGCCGGAGGCGGTGCCGAACTACATCATCAGCATGTGCACGTCGGTGAGCGACATGCTCGAGGCCGCGCTGCTGTTGAAGGAGGGCGGCCTGCTGGATCCCGGTGCGCCCGAGGGCAGCCCGTCCTGCACCGTGAACATCGTGCCCCTGTTCGAGACCATCGAGGATCTCGGCGCGGGCGCGGCCACGCTGGCCGCGGCGCTGCAGGTGCCGGTGTACCGGGAGCTGGTGGCGGCCGCCGGAATGCGCCAGGAGGTCATGCTCGGCTACTCCGATTCCAACAAGGACGGCGGCTATCTGGCCGCCAACTGGGCGCTCTACCGCGCCGAGCTGGATCTGGTGGAGGTCGCCCGCAAGACCGGCATCCGGTTGCGCCTGTTCCACGGCCGCGGCGGCACCGTCGGTCGCGGCGGCGGCCGCAGCTACGACGCGATCCTGGCCCAGCCCGCGGGCGCCGTGCGCGGTGCGCTGCGGTTGACCGAGCAGGGCGAGGTGATCGCCGCCAAGTACGCCGAACCCGGTGCGGCGCACCGCAATCTGGAATCGCTCATCGCGGGCACGCTGGAATCCACCCTGTTGGACGTGGAGGGGCTCGGCACCGACGCGGAACCGGCCTACGAGCTGATGGACGAACTCGCCGCGCTGGCCAGGGCCGCCTACGCTCGGCTGGTGCACGAGACGCCCGGTTTCGTCGAGTACTTCCGGCAGTCCACCCCGGTCGCGGAGGTGGGTGATCTCAACATCGGCAGCAGGCCCGCCTCCCGCAAACCCACCAACTCGGTGTCGGATCTGCGCGCGATCCCGTGGGTGATGGCCTGGAGCCAGGCCCGCGTCATGCTGCCCGGCTGGTACGGCACCGGCGCCGCGCTCGAGGAGTGGGTCGGCGGCGATCCGGGGCGGCTGGCCCGGCTCACCGACCTGTACCGCCGGTGGCCGTTCTTCCGGACCGTGCTGTCGAACCTCGCCCAGGTGATGGCCAAGAGCGATCTCGACATCGCTGCCCGCTATGCCGAACTCGTCGACGACGCGGCACTGCGCGACCAGATCTTCGGCATGATCCGCGAGGAGCACGCCCGCACCCTGCGCATGCACGCCGCCATCACCGGTCACGACCAGTTGCTCGCCGACAACCGGTCGCTGGCCGAGTCCATCCACAACCGCTTCCCGTACCTGGAGCCGCTCAATCAGATGCAGGTGGAGCTGCTGCGCAGGTTGCGGTCCGGTGACGACTCCGAGCTGGTCAAACGCGGCATCCTGCTCACCATGAACGGCCTGGCTACCGCCCTGCGGAACTCCGGATGACCGGTATCGACACCCGCGCGGTCGCCGCGCTGGCCGACGCGGTCCTCGGCCCGGAGCACAAGAGCATCCCGCCGGCCGCTTGGGGCGCGACGGTGCGCGAATTCCTCGCCACGGCACCGGCACTGACAGAGCTGTCGACTCCGCTGCTGACGCTCGACCGGTCGGCGATGGCGGCCAACCAGGCGTTGCTGGGGGAGTGGGCGCGGTCGGCCGGGGTCCGCCTGGCCCCGCACGGCAAGACGACGATGGCGCCGCAGCTCTGGGCGCAGCAGCTGGCGGCGGGATGCTGGGCGATCACGCTCGCGACCGCGTGGCAGGCGCAGCTGGCGCGGGCGTTCGGGGTGCGCCGGATCGTGCTGGCCAACGCGGTCCTCGACCCGGTCGCGCTGCGCTGGCTGGGCGCCGAGCTGGCCCGCGACCCGGAGTTCGAGTTCTGCTGCTGGGTGGACTCGCCGGCGAGCGTGGCGCTGATGGCCGAGCACCTCGCGGACGCGCCGGCGGGCGTGCGGGTCGACGTCGTCGTCGAACTCGGCGGGCCCGGCGGGCGCACCGGCCTGCGCCGCGTCGAGGACGCCCACGTGGTCGCCGAGGCGGTGCGGCGCGAACCGCGCCTGCGGCTGGCCGGAGTCGGGGGATACGAGGCGGCGCTGGCGAACACCCGCGAGCCCGATGCCGTCGCCGCCGTCCGCCACTATCTCGGCGAACTGGCCCGCCTGCACCGCGAACTCGCCGCCGCCGACGCCTACACCGGTCCCGCCCTGGTCACCGCCGGCGGCAGCGCCTACCCGGACCTGGTCATCGAGCACCTCGCCGGACTGGCGGACGAGACCGGCGCGCACGGCGTCCCCACCACCGTCGTCCTGCGCTCGGGCGCCTACCTCGTGCACGACGACGGTTTCTACGCGGGCATCTCCCCGCTCGCCGGTGCTCGCACCGCACACCCGTTGCGCGCCGCCATGCACGGCTGGGCCCGGGTGATCTCGCGTCCCGAACCCGGTCTCGCCCTGCTGGACGGCGGCAAACGCGACTTCCCGCACGACCTGGGACTGCCTGTCCCGCAGGGTGTTCCGGGCGCGACCGTCAGCGCGCTCAACGACCAGCACGCCTTCCTCCGGCTGCCCGACGCCGCTGACCTCGCGGTCGGCAGCGTCGTCCGCCTCGGCCTTTCCCACCCCTGCACCGCGTTCGACAAATGGCGGCTGATTCCCGTGCTCGACGACAGCACCGCAGCCACACCGGTCGTGGTGGACCTGGTGCACACCTTCTTCTGAACGCGCGGGGATCCGGGCGACGCGAACGGTCGAGCGTCGCCCGGCAGCGCCGCTGTGGCGGTCAGTCCAACAACGCGGCGACAATCCGCTCCAGCCCCGGCCGCGGATCGAAATCCGGCGCGACGATCCCGTGCAGGATCAGCCCGTCCAGATAGTCGACGAGGATCGGCGCGACCGCATCGTCGGCACCGACCCCGCGCATTTGTTCGGCCGCCCATTCGGTCAGCCGCCCGCGCCCCCGTCGCACGGCGTCTCGCGGCCCGTCGGCCTGCGCCGCGAGGAACAGCGCGTAGCGCGCCATGGTCCGGGCGCGATCGGTGGTGACCGCGTGCCCGACGAACGTGGCAGCGGCACTCACCAACTGCTCGACGGTGGTGGGCGCCGGCATCCGGCTCAGTGCCGTCCAGTCGGCGTGGTCGCGTTCCTCCAGGCGCTCGGCGAGCGCGGCGAGCAGCGCGTCCCGGGTGCGGAAGTAGTTCGACGCCGACCCGGCGGGCATCCCGGCCGCGTCGTCCACCGCGCGGTGCGTCAATGCCCGGGCGCCGCGGGTGCCCAGTAGGTCGATGGCGGCGTCGAGGAGCAGTTCGCGTCGGGTGGGCACGGCGCGATACTACGTCGGTAGTGACTGGCACTACAACTGTTGTTTGAAAACTACAGCAGTAGTAGCGTCGCGGGGGAACCTCGAGTGAACGGAGCAGCGGATGCGAAAAGTGGTTGTCGTCGGGGCCGGAATCGGCGGCTTGGCGACCGGGATCGCGTTCGCTCGGCAGGGATGGGAGGTGGAAATCCTCGAGCGCGCGCCGCGCCTGACCGCCCTCGGTGCCGGAATATCGTTGTGGTCCAACGCCTTGCGCGCACTCGATGCGCTCGGCATCGGCGACGAGGTGCGCGCCCGCGCGCGCGAGGACGTGTCGGCGGGCATCCGGGACAGCCGCGGCCGCTGGTTGTCGCGATTCGACGTCGGCGCCCTGCGGGCCCGATACGGGTTGCCGGTGATCCTGCACCGGGCCGACCTGCTCGACATCCTGCGCGCCGCGGTGCCGGACGAGGCGATCCGCACCGGCATCACAGTGACCGAGGCGCGTCCCGACGGCACCGTCGTGCACTCGGCGGGGGAGTCCGGGGGCGATGTGGTCGTCGGTGCCGACGGCATCCACAGCGTGGTGCGCCGCGCCGTCGCGGGCGAGATCGCCCCGGTCTACGCGGGCTACACCGCCTGGCGGATGATCCTCACCACCAGCGCGCCGACCACCGATCTCGGCGAAAGCTGGGGCCGCGGTGAGCGTTTCGGCTACGCTGTCCTCGCCGACGACCGTGTCTACTGCTTCGCCGCCGCCACCGTCCCCGCGGGCGCACCCGACGCCGGGCTCGCCGAGCTGCGCCGTCGCTTCGGCCACTGGCACGACCCCATCCCCGCCCTGCTCGCCGCCACCGACCCGGCCGCCGTGCTGCGCCACGACATCTACCGGCTGCCCGACCTGCCCACCTTCGTCTCCGGCCGCGTCGCCCTGCTCGGCGACGCCGCGCACGCCATGACCCCCGACCTCGGTCAGGGCGCCTGCCAAGCCCTCGAAGACGCCGTCACCCTGGCGACCACCGCCGACGACCTGACGGCCTACGACCGCGCCCGCCGCCCCCGCACCCGCAGGATCGCCGCCCTCTCCGATCGCGTCGGCACCGCCGGCCAACTCTCCGCCCGCCCTCTGGTCGCCGCCCGCGACACCGCCCTGCGCGCCCTACCGTCCTCCCTGCAATGGCGAGCCCTGGCCCCGATCCTCGATTGGCGGTGTTGAGGATCGCCCGGTCCGAACCATGTTCCTCGGGGAAAGCACGCGGTACCGACCGGTCCCGTGGATGGTCGGTACCGCGCTCGATGACGATCGGCGGTGCAGCACTCCGACGCATCATCGGGAACACACCCGCTCGCGCGTATCCGGCGGCCGCCTGGTGGTGACGGGCGCACCCGGCCGGGTGACCCACCTCGATCGCGGCGTGGGGTCACCCGGCGTAGCGGGCGGCCATTGCGTGGGTGGTGGCTGCCAGCCGGGCCCGCAACTCGGGCGGGTCGAGGATTTCGGCGTACTCGGCCAGCGGCAGGATGCCGTGCACCAGCACGGTCTCGGATTCGGCGGCCACGGTGACCTCGACCCATCCGTCGGCGTCCGGTTCGCCGCGGGAGGCGAATGCCTCGGTCACCGCCGCCGGGTCGAATCCCAGCCGGAGCAGTCCGAGATGGTCGGCGGCGATCCGGCAGCGCGCCCGCACCCGCAGCATCGACCGGGCGAACTCGTCCTGCGCGGTGGACCAGTGGTCGGCGAGCTCGAACCCGGCGGGCCTGGTGAACGTCTCTCCGGTCGGTTCCGCGGCACGGATGCGCCCGACCCGGTAGGAGCGGATGTCGTGCTCGTGCCGGGCGACCAGGTACCAGGTGCCGGCCTTGAGCACCAGGCCCAGCGGGTCGAGCAGGCGGCGGACCTCCCGGTCCGGGCGGCCGTAGCGGACGTCGAGCCTGCGGTCGTGCCACAGCGCGTCGGCGACGGTGGCCAGGGTCGGTGTCTCGTCGGGGCGGTGGAACCAGCCGGGCGCGTCGACGTGCACGCGTTCGGCGATACGGGTGGCGCGGCCGCGCAGTTCCGGCGGCAGGGCGGCCAGCATCTTGAGCTGGGCGGTGGCCAGCACCGCGCCAAGTCCGAGGTCGGCGGCCGCCGCGGGCAGCCCGGCCAGCAGGACGGCGTCGGCCTCGGCGGAGGTGAGCCCGGTGAGCCGGGTGCGGAAGCCGTCGAGCAGCCGCACACCACCACCGCGGCCCGGCTCGCTGTACACCGGCACCCCGGCCGCCGAGAGCGCCTCGACGTCCCGGTACACGGTGCGCACCGACACCTCCAGCTCCGCCGCCAGCTCCGGCGCACTCACCCGTCCGCGGGTCTGCAACAGCAGCAGCAACCGCAGCAGTCGACTCGCTCGCATACTCGCCGACCCTATCCGGCAAACCTGACACCCGATGGCAGGGTTGGGTCGTAGCGTCGCGGTATGACCACATGGAGCAGGTTCACCGAGGAAGCACCGAAGATCGCGAGCGTGTTCACCCGCAGGCACCGGGCCACCGGCAACCTGTGCCTGCTGGGCACGGTGCGGGCCGACGGGTCACCGCGCATCAGCCCGGTGGAGCCGCGGATCTTCGACGGGATGCTCGTCATCGTCGGCATGCCCGGCACCACCAAGTTCAAGGATCTGGCCCGCGATCCGCGGTTCTGCCTGCACACCGCGACCGCGGACCCGCAGGTCCGCGAGGGCGACGCCAAGCTGTTCGGGCAGGTGCGCGACCTGCCGGACCGCGAGGTGCACGCCCGCTTCGCCCAGGACCTGTTCGACGAGAGCGGTTTCGACATCCGCGGCGAGGAGTTCGACCACTTCTATGTCGCCGATCTCACCGGCGCTTCCTGCGTGGAGGTCGGTGCGGACGAGCTGGCGATCACCATCTGGAAGCCGGGGGAAGGGGAGCGGGTGGTGCGCAAGTCCTGACACGGCGACGGCCCTGTCACACCACCGGGGTGTGACAGGGCCGGGTGCGCGGATGCGCGACGATCAGAGGTAGGCGCCGCAGGTCGGCCAGGCGCCGGGACCCTGGGTGGCCAGCACGTTCTCCGCCACGCGGATCTGCTCCTCGCGGCTGGCGTTGTGGGCGTAGCCGGAGCCGCCGTTGGCGACCCAGGTGCTGTGCGAGAACTGCAGGCCACCGTAGTAGCCGTTGCCGGTGTTGATGCCCCAGTTGCCGCCGCTCTCGCACTGGGCGACGGCATCCCAGTCGTGGCCGTAGGCGGAAGCGGTGGCCGAGGAGACCGCGAAGGGAACGGCGACGAAGGCGCCGATCGCGGCAACGATTCCTGCGGCGCGGGTGCTGAGCTTTCGGTTCTGCGACATGGTGGATTCCTTGCTGCGCCCGCCGGCTCGACCGTGGCGGCCGAGTCCCTGTCCCCAGTGGATGTCGGGGGTTCTCGAACCGCGGGACAGGGTTGCCGGTGTTCGGCGGTTCGAGTGTCGAGCCCGTCTCCGGTCGATCGGGCCGCGTCCGACCATAACGAATCAATCTCGGCAGATCACGTACCGGTAACGTCAGGAATGTCTGGAGCGATGGTCCAGGTATTTGTACATTCCCCCAGCTCGACGCGCGGAAACCTGCGGACCCGCGGAGACTCTCGGCTAATCAAAATGTGTGCCATATCACGAATTGGTGGCGGAGATGCGGTCGCGAAATGTGAGGTCTGTGAACGATGGGATTTCTGAGACTGTCGCGGGGCGGCGTGCCTGCCCTCATGTCGGGGATCATCAGCGCAGGTAGAGGCTACTTTTACAAGAATTCTCGAGTGCGATGGGATCACGTCGGGCGGCTTTCCGTTCTATCGGAGTTGCTTCCGTGACCTTTTCCGAGCCCCGCTGTCGCCGAGCCGTTCGGGATGGGGTGGACGACCGTCGGCGACCCCCTCCGCGCTTCTCGGTGCCGGGTCGTGAAAGGGCGCGATCTCCGGGACGTCCGGCTCGGACTCGCTGATCCGAAGCGCGCCCCGCGCTGCCGTCGAGGCGTGCTCGATTCTCTCTGGCGACCGTTGCGCGCACATTCGCTGGGCGCCGAAAAATAAGCTGTCCCCCCACTTTTCGGCGCCGGACCGAATCGGTGTGCGTGATGATCGGGAATTTCGGGTCGAGCACGCGACTTCGCGACGTCGCTCGGAACGGCTGTGGGACAACGTTTTCGGCCACGAATCCGCGCTATCAGGCTACTGGGTGGCAACTCGTCCGAGGGGTGTGTGTTTCGCAGCCCGACCGGCCGCCTCGGCTGTGTCACGATGAGCTGATGGACCTGACCGCAGCCGCCGCGCCGGAGTCGTCGGTGTCCCCTATCGTGTCGCTGTTCTGGATCGCCGCCGTCGCCGTGGCGGCCCCGCTGATTTCCCGGCTATTGCGCGGCTACGTCCCGGATGTGGTGCTGCTGTTGATATTCGGGATCATCGTCGGCCCGCACGCCCTCGGCTGGGCCGACTCCGGCGGCGGGGTGAGCCTGCTCAGCGAACTCGGCCTGGGCATGCTGTTCCTGCTCGCCGGATACGAGCTGGACCCGGCGCTGTTGCGCGGACGGCCGGGCAAGCAGGCGTGGGTGGTGTGGCTGTGCTGCCTGGCGCTGGCCTTCGCCGCCGTGACGCTGTTCGCCGGCCATGCCTCGACCACCGCGCGGATCGCGGTCGCCATCGCCATGACCTCCACGGCCCTGGGCACCCTGCTGCCGATCATGAAGCAGGACGGGTTGCTCGGCCTGCCGCTCGGCCGGGCGGTGCTCACCCACGGTGCGGTCGGCGAACTCGGCCCGATCGTGGCCATGTCGGTGTTGTTGACCAGCCGCAGCCTCGGTTCGGCGGTCGTGGTGCTGGTGCTGTTCGTGATCGCTGCCGCGCTGATCGGTCTGGTGCACCAGCGGGTGCTGGACCGCGTGCCCGGCGCGACCCGGCTGCTGCGCCGCCTCGGTGGCGGCACGGTGCAGCTGCCGGTCCGGGTGGTGTTCCTGTTGTTGCTGGTGCTCATGACGGTCGCGGAGGTGTTCGAGCTCGACGTGGTGCTCGGCGCGTTCGCCGCGGGTCTGATCCTGCGCAGGCTCATCCCGGAAGGGGTGACGGAGGTGGGGCGGGCGTGGGAGACGATCGGCTTCGGCGTCTTCGTGCCCGTTTTCTTCGTGGTGTCCGGGATGGGCATCGACATCGGGGCCGTTCTGGGCGAGCCGCTGCTGTGGCTGTCCTTCGTGGTGTCGATCGCGCTGGCGCGTGGCCTGCCGGTGTGGCTGGGGGAACGCTTCGTGCCGCACGGGGAGAATCTGGTGAGCGGTCGCGCGCGCGTCCAGCTGGCGCTCTACGCCGCCACCGGCCTGCCGATCATCGTCGCCGTCACCCAGGTCGCCACCGCCACCGGCCTGCTCCCCGTCGCCATCGCCTCCACCATGGTGGCCGCGGGCGCGACGACCGTGCTGCTGTTCCCGCTGCTCGCGCGGCTGCTCCGGCCGCGGACCGCGCCGGAAACCGCGAGGTCACACCCCGCTCATGAATGAGCTTGCACAATCGTGCATAATCATTTCATGGCTGATTCGGATGCCCCTCTGCGGATAGCTGTCGCCGGTGCGAGCGGATACGCGGGCGGCGAGGTGCTGCGCCTGCTGCTCGGTCACCCACGCTACCGATCCGGGCGCCTGGAGATCGGCGCGCTCACCGCGGGCTCGAACGCGGGGACCCCGCTCGGCGCCCATCAGCCGCACCTGCTGCCGCTGGCCGACCGCGTGCTGGTCCCGACCACCGCCGCGGAACTGGCCGGGCACGACGTCGTCTTCCTCGGCCTGCCGCACGGCCAGTCCGCCGCGCTGGCCGCGGAACTGCCCGAGTCCACCGTGATCATCGACTGCGGCGCCGACTTCCGGCTGCGCGACGCCGCCGCCTGGACCAAGTACTACGGCAGCGAGCACGCGGGCAGCTGGCCCTACGGCCTGCCCGAACTGCCCGGCGCCCGGGAGGCCCTGCGCGGCGCGACCCGCATCGCCGTGCCCGGCTGCTATCCGACGGTGTCGAGCCTGGCGCTGGCGCCGGCCGTCGCGGCGGGCATCGTCGAGCCGATCGTCAACGTGGTCGCCGTCAGCGGCGCCTCCGGCGCGGGCCGCAAGCTCGACGTCGGCCTGCTCGGCTCGGAGGTGATGGGTTCGGCCCGCGCCTACGGCATCGCGGGCGCGCACCGGCACACCCCCGAGATCGCGCAGAATCTCTCCGCCGTCGCGGGCACCCCGGTGTCGGTGTCGTTCACGCCGGTGCTGGCGCCCATGCCGCGCGGCATCCTGGCCACCTGCACCGCCCGCACCACCGTCGACGCCGCGCAGGCCCGCGCCGTCTACGAGAAGGCCTACGCCGACGAACCGTTCGTGCACCTGCTGTCCGAAGGCACACTGCCGCAGACCGGTTCGGTGCTCGGCGCCAACGCGGTGACCCTCCAGGTCGCCGTCGACGCCGATGCCGGCCTGCTGGTGGTGATCGGCGCGATGGACAACCTGACCAAGGGCACCGCGGGCGGCGCGGTGCAATCGATGAATCTGGCCGTCGGCTTCGACGAGACCGAAGGACTTTCCACCGTAGGAGTGGCACCGTGACGACGACCGACAGCGGCACCGGCAAGCTGGTCCGCACCCAGGGCGTGACCGCCCCGCTGGGCTTCCGGGCGGCGGGCATCGCCGCGGGCATCAAGGCCAGCGGCAAACCGGATCTGGCCCTGGTGTTCAACGAAGGCCCCGAATACGCCGCGGCGGGCGTGTTCACCCGCAACAAGGTCAAGGCCGCGCCGGTGCTGTGGTCGCAGCAGGTGCTGACCTCGCGACGGCTGCGCGCGGTCATCCTCAACTCCGGCGGCGCCAACGCCTGCACCGGCCCCGAGGGCTTCCAGGACACCCACCGCACCGCCGAGGAACTGGCGCGCGCGCTGAGCAATTGGGGCACCGAGACCGGCGCGGGCGAGATCGCGGTCTGCTCCACCGGCCTGATCGGCGACCGGCTGCCGATGGACAAGCTCATCCCCGCCGTCACCGAGATCGTGCACGAGATGGGCGGTGGCCTCTCCGGGGGCACCGACGCCGCGCACGCCATCATGACCACCGACACGGTGCCCAAGGAAGCGGCGTTCCACCACCGCGACAAGTGGAACGTCGGCGGCATGGCCAAGGGCGCGGGCATGCTGGCCCCCTCGCTGGCGACGATGCTCGTCGTGCTCACCACCGACGCGGCCGTGACCGCCGAGCAGCTCGACACCGCGCTGCGCAAGGCGACCCGGCTCACCTTCGACCGGCTCGACGTGGACGGCTCCTGCTCCACCAACGACACCGTGCTGCTGCTGGCCAACGGCGCCAGCGAGGTCACCCCGTCGCAGGAGGAGCTGGAGGCGGCCGTGTTCGCGGTCTGCGACGACCTCGCCGCCCAGCTGATGGCCGACGCCGAGGGCGTCACCAAACGGGTGCGGGTCACCGTCACCGGCGCGGCGAACGAGGACGAGGCCGTCACCGCGGCCCGCGCCATCGCCCGCGACAGCCTGGTCAAGACCGCGCTGTTCGGCTCCGACCCGAACTGGGGCCGGGTGCTGGCGGCGGTGGGCATCGCCCCGATCACCCTCGACCCCGACCGGATCTCGGTGTCCTTCAACGGCAATCCGGTGTGCGTGAACGGTGTCGGCGCGCCCGGCGCCCGCCAGGTCGACCTGTCCGGCGCCGACATCGACGTGCTCGTCGAACTCAACGTCGGTGACGGCGAGGCGATGATCCGCACCACCGACCTGTCCCACGGTTACGTCGAAGAGAACTCGGCCTACAGCTCATGACCGCCATCCATTCGCTCACCGCCCTGGACAAGGCCCACGTCCTGGCCGACGCGCTGCCGTGGTTGCAGAAGTTCCGCGACAAGATCGTCGTCGTCAAATACGGCGGCAACGCCATGATCGACGAGGAACTCAAGCGCGCCTTCGCCGCCGACATGGCCTTCCTGCGCACCGTCGGCGTGCACCCGGTGGTGGTGCACGGTGGCGGCCCGCAGATCAGCGCCATGCTGAAGAAGCTGGGCCTGCACGGGGAATTCCGCGGCGGCTTCCGCGTCACCACCCCCGAAGTGATGGACGTGGTCCGGATGGTGCTGTTCGGTCAGGTCGGCCGAGAACTCGTCGGCCTGATCAACGCGCACGGCCCCTACGCCGTCGGCATCTCCGGGGAGGACGCCGGGCTGTTCACCGCGACCCGCCGCACCGTGGTCGTCGACGGCGAGCCCACCGATATCGGACTGGTCGGCGACGTCACCGAGGTCAACCCCGACGCCGTGCTCGACCTGATCGGCGCGGGCCGCATCCCGGTGGTCTCCACCATCGCCCCCGACGCCGACGGCGTGGTGCACAACATCAACGCCGACACCGCCGCCGCCGCACTCGCCGAGGGCATCGGCGCCGAGAAGCTGGTGGTGCTCACCGACGTCGAGGGCCTCTACACGAACTGGCCCGACCGTTCCTCGCTGACCAGCAGCATCGACGCGGGCGCGCTGGCCGAGTTGCTGCCGCGGCTGGACGCGGGCATGGTGCCGAAGATGGAGGCGTGCCTGCGCGCGGTGCGCGGCGGCGTGCCGACCGCGCATGTCATCGACGGACGGGTGCCGCACGCGGTCCTGCTGGAACTGTTCACCGGGGAGGGGATCGGCACGATGGTGACGCCCTCCGCCGCCTCGGACGGAGTCGTCCCGGCATGACGCCCGTGCCGAAAGGAGATACACCCATGAGCACATCGGATCTGCAGCAGCGGTGGTCGGCCGCGTTGATGAACAACTACGGCACTCCCAAGGTGGCGCTGGTGCGCGGCGCGGGCGCGGTCGTCTACGACGCCGACGGCAAGCGCTACCTCGACTTCCTCGGCGGCATCGCGGTCAACAGCCTCGGTCACGGCCACCCGGCCATCCTGGCGGCGGTCACCCAGCAGCTCGGCACGCTCGGCCACGTGTCGAATCTCTATGTCAGCGAACCGGTGATCGAGCTGGCCGAGCGGCTGCTGGCGCACTTCGGTGACGGCGCGGGCAAGGCGTTCTTCTGCAATTCCGGCACCGAGGCCAACGAGGCGGCCTTCAAGATCGCGCGGCTCACCGGCCGCCGCAAGATCGTCGCCTGCGAGGAAGGCTTCCACGGCCGCACCATGGGCGCGCTCGCGCTCACCGGCCAGCCGTCCAAGCGGGCCCCGTTCGAGCCGATGCCGCCCGGCGTCGTGCACGTCCCCTACGGTGACGCCGCCGCACTGGCCGCCGCCGTCGACGCCGACACCGCCGCGGTGTTCCTGGAGCCGATCATGGGGGAGAGCGGCGTGGTCGTGCCCCCGATGGACTACCTGGTCAAGGCGCGCGAGATCACCGCCCGCCACGGCGCCCTGCTGGTGCTGGACGAGGTGCAGACCGGCATCGGCCGCACCGGCAAGTTCTACGCCCACCAGGCCGCGGGCATCGTCCCCGACGTGATCACCCTGGCCAAGGGCCTCGGCGGCGGCCTGCCGATCGGCGCCGTGCTGGCCCAGGGCCGCGCCGCCGACCTGCTCACCCCCGGCATGCACGGCACCACCTTCGGTGGCAACCCGGTGTGCGCGGCGGCCGCGCTGGCGGTGCTGCGCACCATCGACCAGGAGGACCTGCTCGCCCACGTCGAATCGGTGGGCAAGCGGCTCAGCGACGGCATCGCTCTGCTCGAGCACCCGCTGATCGACCACGTGCGCGGCGCCGGGCTGCTGCTGGGAATCGTGTTGACCGACAACGTGTCCGGCGAGGTCGAAGCGCGCGCCCGGGAGGCGGGCTACCTGGTGAACGCGCCCAAGCCGAACATCGTCCGGCTGGCGCCGCCCCTGGTGCTCACCGAAACCCAGGCCGACAATTTCGTCGCCGACCTGCCCGCGATCCTCGACGGCGCGGCGGCGGACGCGAAGGGAGCACGGTGATGTCCGGCGAACTGCGGCACTTCCTGCGTGACGACGACGTCTCGCCCACCGAACAGGCCGAGATCCTGGCCCTGGCCGCCGAACTCAAGCGGGCGCCGTTCTCCCGCCGCCCGCTCGAGGGCCCGCGCGGGGTCGGGGTGATCTTCGAGAAGAACTCCACCCGCACGCGGTTCTCCTTCGAGATGGGCATCGCCCAGCTCGGCGGCCACGCCGTCGTCGTCGACGGCCGCGACACCCAGCTCGGCCGCGAGGAGACCCTCGCCGACACCGGCCGCGTGCTCTCCCGCTACGTCGACGCCGTCGTGTGGCGCACCTTCGAACAGAGCCGCCTCGACGAGATGGCCTCGGCCGCCACCGTTCCCGTGGTGAACGCGCTGTCCAACGAGTTCCACCCCTGCCAGGTGCTCGCCGACCTGCTGACCCTGACCGAACGCAAGGGCGACCTCGCCGGCCGCAAACTCGCCTACTTCGGCGACGGCGCCAACAACATGGCGCACTCGCTGCTGCTCGGTGGCGTCACCGCGGGCCTGAACGTCACCATCGCCGCCCCCGCCGGCTTCGAACCCCTGCCCTGGGTCCTCGAAGCAGCCCGCAAACGCGCCGCCGACACCGGCGCCACCGTCACCGTCACCGGCGACCCGCAGGCCGCCGCCGACGGCGCCGACGCCCTGGTCACCGACACCTGGACCTCGATGGGCCAGGAGAACGACGGTCTCGACCGCGTCGGCCCGTTCCGCCCCTTCCGCCTCGACGCCGCCCTGCTCGCCGAGGCGAAACCGGACGTGTCGGTCCTACACTGCCTGCCCGCCCACCGCGGCGACGAGATCACCGACGAGGTGCTCGACGGCCCGCACAGCGCCGTGTGGGACGAGGCGGAGAACCGCCTGCACGCGCAGAAGGCGCTGCTGGTGTGGTTGCTGGCCAAGCGGGAAGGCGCGGCGCTATGAGGTCCGCCCTTGCCTGCGCGGCCGGGATGCCCGCCCGACGACGGGGTGTGGGGGCGCGACGATGAGCGTCTCCACACCCGAACGCGGCGGCGCCGAGCAGGGCAAAGGCCCCGCCATCGCCCGCACCCGCGCCGGACGGCAGTCCCGCATCGTCGAACTGCTCTCCGCCCACGCCGTGCGCAGCCAGTCCGAGCTGGCCGCCCTGCTCGCCGCCGAGGGCATCGAAACCACGCAGGCCACCCTTTCCCGTGACCTGGACGAACTCGGTGCCGTGAAACTGCGCGCCGCCGACGGCGGCGCGGGAGTGTATGTGGTGCCCGAAGACGGCAGCCCGGTGCGCGGCGTCACCGGCGGCACCGACCGACTGTCGAAACTCCTCGGCGACCTTCTGGTCTCCACGGACGCGAGCGGGAACATCGCCGTCCTGCGCACCCCACCGGGTGCCGCCGGATATCTCGCCTCGGCCCTGGACCGCGCGGCGCTGCCGTACGTGGTGGGAACCATCGCCGGCGACGACACGATCGCGGTGATCGCCCGCGAACCCCTCACCGGAGCCGAACTGGCGGCGAAAATCGAAGAACTCGCCTGATCCGGGCGGACACACCGAAACCGATATCCGAACTCCCGTTCAGCCCACCGGCTTCCACACCACGCCGCGGTCGCCCGTGCGCAGGGACGCGAGGCGGCGGCGTAGTTCGTGAGCGGCCGGTGGGCGGGTCGGGGCGAGCCGGATATAGGAGCCGAGCGACCCCAACTCCACGATGTCGCGCAGCACCGTCCAGTCCGGCCACTCGAGCGGGTCGTAGCCGTAGGCGGTGACGAACTCCGTGCGGTCCGCGGCCGGTGTGTGGAAATGGTCGGGCAGCGTGGCGGCCAGGTCGAGTTCGCGCGGTCCGGAACAGGCGTTGTCCCAGTCGATGAGTTTCCAGTCGGCTCCGTCGCGGACGACGTTCTCGGTGTGGGCGTCGGCATGCACCAGACCTCGGCCGAGCGGGAAGTGCGTCGCCTCGAATCGAGCGACGAGATCGGCCGCACGACGCCGCAGCCACGCGCGGTCGTCGGGATCCAATGCCGGTGCCGCCCGTGCGGCATCGATGTCCAGCGCCTCGCGCAACCGGTGTAGCGGACGGTATTCCGGGAGCGGGACGGGCGGCGCCGGTTGCGCGTGGAGCCGGCGAACCAGCCGCGCGAGATCAGCTGTCCTCGGGCGATAGTCGGTGGGCCGATACGGCCAGAGTGTGGCGACGGCGTCCCCGGTCAGGATCGGCTGGTCGACCGGCAGCGGAGCCAGCGCGATCGGTTCGGTTGCCGTGGTCTCGAGCCAGCGGGTGACGCCGATGCTCGTGGCCGCGCGTGTCCTGCGCAGCGGTGTGTTCGGCGCGAGTCGCACGACCACGTCCTCGACGAGCCAGACCGCGTTGGATCGCCGGTGCAGCAGCCGGGCGTTCTGTGTCGACAATCCCTGTGCGCCGCAGACGTCCTCCAGCGCGGCGCGCCCGGGAAGCCCGCTGTCGACGGTCATCGTTCACGCCGTCAGTGCGGCGGCGAGTGCTGATCGGAGCGCGCGCACCTCGGCGGTGGGTTGCTGCCGCGCGGCGACGGCGTCCAGGTCGCGCAGGCGGCTGAAGCAGCGTCGTGAGGCGAGCGCGGTGCCGGCGGAGATCGCCTCGTGCCCGGTCTTCACCGCCGACGCGGTGTCACCGGCTCGGAACTGCGCCACGGCCAGGGTCGGCAGCACGACCGCCCGGCTGCGCTCGTGCTCGATCGGATGACCGGCGACGGCGGTCGAGAGCTCGGCCACGGCGGCTTCGGCGAACCGCGGGTCGGACAGCGACAGCAGGTGCAGCGAATGTCCGCGCTGCCCCGCTATTTCGGCGTCGGTGACGAACCAGGCCCACGGCGGAGCCGAGTCCGGTGTCGTCGCCGCATACTTCTCGCCGGATTCGCCGAGTGCTCGCCGCGTCGGTTCGGGTTCGCCGAGCATCGCCCAGCACCACGAGGTGACCGCCTGGATGTAGCCGGCGGTAGTGGGCGAGACCGGGTGCCGTCGGCCGGTGGCGGTGGCCGCGGCGAGCCGCGCGAACGTCAGGGCGTCCCCGGGCCGCCGCAGATGCAGCGCCTGGTGGGCCATGTCGAGCAGGATGATGACCATGAGGTCGGTGGAGCGGGGGTGGTCCTCGGCCCGTTGTGCCGTGTGCACGGCGTAGGTCCACAGACGACGAGCGGCATCGTGATCCTCGACGTCGTAGGCGAGCCATCCGGCAATGCTCGCCAAGTCGGCGGTCGCGACATGCAGCCGCCCTCGTATGTTCGGTGCGCACACCGCATCGAGCGTGGCGACTTGGCGCACTTGACTGAGGGCCGCAGCCCGGCACAGACCGCCGCCATGGGCGAGGTCCCACCGCCGGAATCCGTCGTTCATCGCTTCGATCGCCGCGACATCGGCCGCGCCCACGCGGGTTCTCGTCGCGGCGGTGCGGGCGTCGGGCAGCAGGGCGGCGAGTCGCTCGAGTTCCGGGTGCAGGCGCGAGCCGAGGGCCGCGGCCGTGGCGAGAGTGACGAAGTCCCTGCGGTCCACCCAGTCCACCTCCTCGAAGGCCGAGGGTACCGGCTTCGATGGTGTCGGCATGGAAGCCGAGAAGTGTTGCCGGTGAGGCCGACACCGCCGAGACGACCCACTAGATTGGCGGCATGCCCGCTGAGCGACCGACCATCCTGGCGACCTCGATGGGTTTCCATCGAGCGCGCGATCCGTGGCAGCCCTCTCCGGTGTTCCGTCTGGCATTCGACCTGGCCGGCGGACCGTCCCGGCCGCGCCTGTGCTTCGTCACAACCGGTACCGGGGATCGGCAAACCAGTATCGACGCGTTCTACGCCGCGTTCGACGGTACGGGAGTGATGACGAGTCACCTAGCCCTGTTCGACAAACCGAATATGCCGAACGTGGCCGAGCACTTGCACGAGCAGGACGTCATCTGGGTGGATCGGGGGAGCGTCGTCAACCTGCTGGCGGTGTGGCGTGCTCACGGTATCGATGAGATTCTCCGCGACTGCTGGACCCGAGGTGTGGTCATGGGTGGCGAGTCGGCTGGTTCGCTGTGCTGGTTCACCGGGGGCACCACAGATTCGTTCGGATCGGTGCGCGCCTTCGCGGACGGCCTGTCCCTGCTTCCATTCTCCAACGCTGTGCACTATTCCGACCGCCGCGAGCACTTTCGGAGTTGTGTCGCGGCGGGGGAGTTGCCCGAGGGGTATACCACCGAGGCGGGCGCCGGGTTGCACTTTGCCGGGACGGAGTGCGTGGGGGCGTTCGCGGATCGAAAGTCCGCGGCGGCCTATCGGGTCGTACGGCGTTCCGACGGCACCGTGACGGAGGACCAGCTCGAAGTCAGGCGTCTCGAGCGATAGGCGTCAGGCGCCGGAGCACCGCGCGGATATCGTCTCTCCTGCGCCAACGGTGCAGTACCGGCAGCGCGCGGCGGAGCTCACTACGTGCAGACAGCGACCCGAGTTGCTCACTGGCGTCCAACGCGGTGAGTGCTTCCCGCGCCGCTTCTTCCGGCTGTCCGGCATTCGCATAGGCCCGGGCGTGTTTGGCGTGGGTGATGGTGGCGGTTCGCGCCGACGATGACGACAGCGAGGTGAGGCGCGGCCGCAGGATCGGGACGACTCGATCGCCGCGACCGAGATAGATATCGCAGGTGGCGCGAAAGATGGCGAACAGGTCGTCGTGGACGACGCTGCGTTGTCCCAGGAGGTCGTCAGAATCTCTGAGGGGCATCGCCAGATAGGTCATCGCTCGATCCAGGGCGCGAAGACTGGCGTTCTCGTCGCCGACGAGGGCGTAACCGAAGGCCATCTGTTTCTCGGCGAGTCCCTTCACCCGCGGCGACACTCCGCCGATTCCGAATGCCGCGCCGGCATTGTCGACCGCGCGGTGGCCGTCCAGTAGATCGCCGCGGCGAGGTCACCCCGTTCTTCGCTGAGCCAACTCAACGACTCCGCATAGCGCGCCTGCATGCGTCGCCAAGCCAGCTGTTGTCGCCCCGCGGTCCGACGGCACAACATCTCGAGAACAGCTACATGGCTTGTCAAACCGTCGATGACGCGGGCAGGCGGCAGGCTCCGCGCGGCAGACTGAAATCCGTCGAGCGCATCCTCGAACTGCTGCATGGAACAATCGTCGATCGGGATGCGGTCCAGCGCCTTTTCGAACTCGGTGAGCAGATGCCCAGTCGTGATGCCCGCCCCCAGTGCAGCCAGCAACTCCCTTCGTGACAACGGCATCGAGATACCTCCTTCGGAGGGCAGTCGAACGAAGAGCAGCTCACCCTGAGATACCCGCTCCGCGCTGACATCCACAGCGGACCCGGCGTCGGCGGTGAGCGCCGAGATGGCACCACCTGTGCGATAGATGGCGTCAAGGCGTCCAGCAAGCCATGGTTGCAGCCGCCTGCGACCCGATTCCACATAGGAGATCAGGGATTCTGCACACCCGGCCTGTCGCGCGACCGCTGCCAACGTCAGTCCGCGGGACTTCCTGAGGTTGCGCAGTACCGCTCCAGCTTCGGCCTCGTTCAGCATCTCAGCGACCCCTTGACAGTTCTTCACAACAACGGGCGTTCGATCGACCTCCGATGTTCGGTCGAGGAACGCTAACGGAGGCAGGGCCTTTCGGGGAATCGTTCGTCGGATGCGGACGGATCGCACCGGGAGGGCATGTGCCGATTCGGTCACCGGGTAGGGGAGCAACTGAATGGACGCGTTGGGATGGGTGGACCCTTGTTCACCGACCTCGGAGTGGGACGCGGCGCAAGTGAGTCGACTTGCGCGGCGGTTGGGTTTCGAGTGGGGGTGGGCTGACCCCTGTTCAGTACTCGGGTTGGTCGAGCAGGTTGCCGCTTCCGGTGTCGATGCTGTCCTCCTGCCGTCGACCGCCCACGTCGACGCGGTGACGCTCGATCGGCTGATGGCGGTGGCCGATGTCGAATGTGCCGCGCCCAGGCGGTCTTTCGCGCGGTGGTCGAGTTTCGGCGGGGTGCATCGGTGAACCTCACGGATGTCGGGCTCGTGCTGGTGATCGTCGTTCCGCTCGCGGTCGTCCTCGCGATGATCTGCTGGCCGTCGGACTACGACGAATGATGCCGCCACCGACAGTGTCGGTCCCTGTGGCCGACCCGTGACGTCAGTTCTGCGCACGCCCGTCCGTGGACGACCGCTCGCTCAATACCCGTAGCGCCGCGAGGAATCCGCGCCGCTCGGCCGCGGGCAGGTGGGCGAGCACCTGTTCGTCCTCGCGGGCCTGGATCTCGGCGTGGACGGCGGCGTAGCGGCGGCGGCCTTCGGAGGTGAGCGCCAGCAGCCGGGCGCGGCGGTCGGCCGGGTCGGGGGTGCGTTCGATCAATCCGCGGTCCTGGAGGTCGTCGAGTACCGCGATGATCCGGGTCTTGTCCGCGCCGATCTCCTGGGCGAGGGCGCCTTGGCCGCGCGCGGTGCCGCGGCTCAACGCGGACAGGACCGTGTAGGCCCACATGGACAGTTCGTGTGCTTCGAGAACAGGGCGCTCCAGCGCGATGAGCGTGCGGATCAGCGGTGCGAGCATCGCCGCCAGGTCCGGGCGGTCCGTGGTTCCCATAGGCAGAACCTACCCAGCCCCCAATTAGTAAGCATTTACATATAGTACGCACATGCGTACAGTTGGGTCATGGCTTCCGATCTCGTAGAACTCGACCGGCGCGCGGTGCTGACCACGATGGCCACCGCCGAACTGGTAACCCTCGACGACCTGTCCCGGCCCACCCCGTGCGCCGGCTGGACGGTCGGCGACCTGCTGGCCCACATGGCTGCTCAACACCGCGGTTTCGCCGCGTCGGCGCGCGGCGACGGCGCCGACCTCGCCCACTGGCACGTGCGGCCACCCGGCCCGCACACCCCCGCCGAATACGCCGAATCCGCCGACGACGTCCTGACCGCCTTCGCGGTCCCCGACGTGCTGGAGCGAACCTTCGCGCTCCCGGAATTCGGTCCCGAGGTGACCGTCCGGGGTGAACAGGCGGTCGGCTTCCACCTCGTCGACTACGTGGTGCACGGCTGGGACCTGGCCCGCGCACTCGGCGTGGACTACGCCCTCGACCCCGATGCCGCCGACCCGGTGCTGCGCATCGCCGAGATGGTCCCCGACGGGCCGGACCGGGACGCGCCGAACAGCCCCTTCGCCCGGGCCCTGCCGGTCGACGACGGGAGCGCACCGCTGGACCGCATCCTCCGGCTGCTCGGCCGCTCCCCGACCTGGCCGGACCGGCCCGATCGTTGAGGCGCGACTCCGGCCGGCGACGGTGACGAGGATGCGGCGGCCGGATCAGTCGAGGCTCACCCAGGACACCAGCGACCGCCGGGTCGGCTCGGGCTCGGGTGCCTGGGCGTCCGGCCCGCCGTCCAGGTTCGCGGCCATCCAGGTGTCGAGCGCGGCGACGGTGAGCTCGATCTGGCGGCGCGCCGCCGCGCGGTCGGCGAAAACGATCCAGTTGAGCGCGAATCCGTCGGACAGGGCGGACAGGATGTAGGAGAGTGCGTCGATGGTGTCCGGCCCGATCCGGCGGCCCGCCCGCGCCGCGGCGTTGCCGAGGATCTCCCGCATGGTCGCGAACGCCTCGGTGTAGACGATCTCGGCCTGCTTGTCCTCCTGGCGGCGGGCCCAGCTGATCAACTCGACGATCGCCGCACCGAGGTCCGGGTTCTCGACGTACCACTCCGTCACCCCGCGCATCAGCGCACGCGCCGTGGGCTCCACGTCGTCGTGGATGTCGCTGCGCGTCAACACGTCCCGGTACAGACCGGCGACGTACTCGAAGACGGCGGCGAACAGCACCTCCTTGGTGGCGAAGCAGTAGTGCAGGGTGGCCAGCGGCGCGTTCGCCTCCTGCGCGATGCGGCGGGTGGTCGCGCCGTCCACCCCGTGCGCGGCGATCATCCGCACGGCCGCGGCCACCAGGTCGGCACGGCGTTCGGCGGCGGGAATGCGGGCCATCCCTCTGCTCCTGTCGGATCGGATCTGCCTGTCGCGGCAGATCTGAACAAGCGATCAAGTCAAGACCGACACTACCAGTTTCCATCGCGGTGACCCGGCCACCGAGGACGGCGTTGGGGACTGCTGATCAGTTGTCTTGATCAAATCCTGCGGCTCGAGCCCGTCGCGGACCTGATTGCGCGGCGCACGTCAACTCGTCCTCTCGGCGCGCGGACCTGGAATTCGTGCTCCGCCGCGCCGCCGGTTTCCGGATGCGGAAGCATCAGGGGGCAGGGAAACCGGCACCGACCGCCGCACCGGCGGGGTAAGACAGAGCGTGGAAAGGAGCACCCATGGCCGGAGCGCGCGTACTGGTGATCGGAGTCGACCCCGCCAGGCTCGAGGGCTGGGACCCCGAACCGGTCCTGGCCGCGATCGCGCGCGGCCGGGACCGCTTCCACGACTACGGCATCGACGCCGACTGGTGCCTCGTCGCCCTCGACGAACACCCCGAGGACACCATCACCGCGGCACTGACCCGCACCGACTACGCCTGCGTGGTGATCGGCGGCGGCATCCGCGGTCACGAACCCCTGCTGCTGTTCTTCGAGAACGTCATCAACCTCGTCCGCCGCCACGCCCCCCAGGCCGCCATCGCCTTCAACACCACCCCGGAGGACTGCGCCGACGCCGCCCGGCGGTGGGTGGGGTAGCGACGGGCATGCGGACCCGTCTCGCCGTTGTGGCTCGCCCTCGGACTCGCCGCGCTGACGGCATGGTGGGCCAGGCGCCGCGGAGATCGGGCGCGGCGTCGTCCATAGAATCGTGCCGTGGCCGCTCGATCGCATACACAGAAGCTCACCATCGAGCTCGACGCCGAACGAGCCCGGGCTCTGAACGCCCTGTCGGAGCTCTACCACGCGACACCCGAACGCATGGTCGCGTCGTGGGCCGAGTACCACATCGATCGTTTGCGCGCAGGGCAGACGCCGCACAGCCATCCCTCCGGATGGCGGCCCGACACCGGCGCGTGACATGACCGAGCCGCACATTCCCGGGTCCCCCGGCGGGCTGCGGCCGACGCCGCCGCTGGACGCGGTGGTGCGGCCGGACCAGTCGCTGCCGTACGGCCTGGGCAACCAGCTCCGGGCGCTGGACGCGCGCTGCGACGGGTTCCTCACCCCGTCAGGTATCGCGGTGTACGCCGTGGCGGACACCGCCGAGCGCAACGCGACGTTCGAGGCGGCGCGTCATGCGCCAGGGTTCGTGCTCTTCGGCGACGACTCGGGCGGGCGGGGCTTCCTCGTCGATGCGCGATCGCTCGACGCACGCGTGTATGCCGACGGCCTCGGGGATCTCGACCCGGCCGACGTCAGCGCCGTCGCCGACGATCTCTCGGCGTGTAGCGCGAGGGACGCTTGCGCCGAGGAGGTTTCATGAGCGAGGCACATCCGGCCGTCGAGGTGGTCACCTACGACGGCCTGCCCGCCGCGTCCGGCGGTGCTCATCGCCTGCGGACGAGGAACCCCCGCCTGGCTTGGGAGGCCGTGCAGTCCTTCCTGGACGCGTGTGTCCTCCCTGCCGGGGATCCCACCGTGACACTGGTCGTGTGGAAGGGAGGCCCGCCCGGGCCGTCGGGCACCCCCTGGCCTCCCTGGTGTGGGACGCCCAGGTCCGCCTCCTCGACCCGCGGACGGGCGAGCCGCACCAGGACGTGTCGCCCGAGACGTTCGCCCGCTTCCCCGTGGACGGGTACGGCCGCGTCCTCGGCGCGTCCGGCGTGCGTGCGTCGATCGGGACGACGGCGTCATCGATCGCGCTCTGGCTCAGCCTGCCCGCCGACGACCGCCTCGCAGCTGCGGCGCGACATCTCCAACACCACCTCCCGGTCCGCCTGTCGCCCAAACACTGGCGTCGCTGGCGGCCGACCCGCGACGGATCGTCCTACCGCTCGACGACAATCCCCTCGCCCCTCACCTAATGAGATCTCCCAGGCGACCACAGGCGGCCATGCCCGTGTCTTCGGCCCCGGACGTCACGAGTGTTCCCGCGCCCTGCATCTGCACGGAGCGACCCGGCACTACCCTGCCGGCAGATCGAACGCACCCTGAACCTGATCGACGCGGAGGCCTCGTCGTTCTCCGAGATCCGCGGCATCCGGGAGACCGCCGGTGGGAGTTTTGCAGGCATCGTTGGGTCATTCGAGGCGTGATGGGTTCGGACCGGCCGTGGCCGGTGCGCCTCTACTCCGGCCAGGTGAGCCGATAAGCCAGCCCGACGATCTTCTGCTCGGTTGTCCTACGGTGCTGACGGTGATCGCACCAGCGGCGATACAGCTGTTCGGCCTCGGTGATCGCGGTGGCCTCCGGGGTCCGGACATCGGTGTCGCGCAGGGTCGGATACCGCACGATCGTCAGCCCGATGACCGGATGGGTGATGCCGTCCCGGATCCGGGCGGCGCCAACTCGGGTGTGCAAGGCCAGTGCGCGCCCACGGTCCGTGGGTGCGGGCCCACCCAGGCGGCTCAGCACGTCGGCGGCGCGGGCGAAGCGATTCGCCCGGTGAATCCCTCAGCGGCGATCGACAACGCCTCGGCCACCGGGCTGGGCAGCCGCGCGAGTGTCGCTTCCCGCTCGCGTCCGAGCAGCCTGACGAAGCTCTCGAACGGTGAGACGAACGCGTGTTTCCCGTTGTCTCCCAAGGGGCGACGGCACAGCTCCAGGAGCAGCGAATCGGCGAAATCGCGGACAACGGGGCGGTCTCGGTGCATCGCGCGCGCCTCGGCCACGGTGACCACTCCGGTAAGCAGCAGGGAGCGAACCGAAAGGTCATCCTCCACATACATCGTTCACCTCGGCTTCCGGCCAGGTGACCATGCGCGCCACACGGACGATCTCGGCATCCGTCCACGCTCGGCCCGCGCGGTCGGCGATCCACCGCTCACTCAGCCTCCGAACCTGCTCGACCGCCAGCACCTCGGCCGTCCGTGGAGCACCCGCGTCGATATCCACCGCGGCCAGCCCCAGGGCACCGACGATCGGACGCGTGACCCCGTCCCGGATTCGATGCGCGAACACGCGCGCCTCCAGCGCCAGTGCCCATCGGCGCGGGTTGCTGCCCGGCCCGCCCAGTGCGCGCAGCACGGCGACGGAGCGCTCGTCGGCGTTGTCCCCGGCGTATCCGTCGGCCGCGGCACCCAGAACCCGCGCCACCGGTTCCGCGAGCCGCCCGAGCGCCTCCGGTTCTCGCTTCACCAGGTCGGCATAGAGGCCGAAGTCCGGAAGGAAGAGATTTTCGGCAGCCTCGTCGGTCGGCTGCATACACAACCGCAGCCGTAGCGTGTCCGCCAGATCCCGCTCGGGAACAGGCGCCAACCGCAACGAATCGGCCTCGGCGACCGAGACCGCGCCCCGACGCAAGAGGCCGTCGAGCCTGCCTGCGTCGTCGATTTCCACGGCGGTCCTGTCCCTTGGGCGTTCGTTCCAGCAACGGTGATTCTCGCAGGCGCTGCGCTGTCGTCTCCGCCGGACTTGTCACCGAACAAGATCCGCCACACCGGCGGTCTCGCCGCGCTTGCTCTCGTGTTGCTGCCTTCGTCTGCGCATGTCGATCCGGCCACGCTGGATCGGCTGATGGCGATTGCCGACGTCGAATATGCTTCGCCGCGAGTCAGCTTCGCACGCTGGTCCGGGATCGGCGGGGTACATCGATGAGCATGGTCGACGCCGGACCGATCCTGGTGATCGTTCTGCCGCCGGCGGTGGTCGTCGCAATGATCGTCGATGGCGGATATGCGGGCCCCTCCTCGAGGAGAGTTAGGCGCAGCGCGCGTCGAAGGATTGTCCCGCGCGCCGCGACGCGGAACAGTGCACGCGAACGATGTTGCTGTTTCCGGAGGATGACGTGATGGCCCCGACCGATCGGCCCTGCCCGTCGGTGGCGTGCGTCGGCGGGGCGGCGCGGCGTGTGCCGGCCGCGCTGGTCCGTCGGCGCGCGGTCGACCTCATGCGCGTTCCGCACGGTATCTGTCGCTGAAACGTCGCATCCGCGCGACCGGTGCGAGTTCATCGGTCGTTTCTCCCGAATTCCGGTTCCCCGCCACGCATCCCGGCGTGCCCTCCGAAGGAAAAAGTATGTCCAGAACCGCATTCACGCGGCGCCTCACCCGGGCCGCCGCCGTCGCGCTCGCCGCCGCGGGGGCCCTGTCCACCCTCGGTGCCTGCGGCCAATCCAGCACCGCCACCACCGCCGACGGCAAGACCGTCCTGCGCTATCAGGGCACCACCGGCCAGGTCACCGCGTTCGAACTCGCCGATGATCTCGGCTATTTCAGCAAGATCTCCCTGAAATGGGAGGGTGACACCACCAGCGGTCCGGCGAGTATCCAGGCGGCGGCGACGAATCAGACCGAGTTCGGCAGCGCGTTCAACGGCGCGGTGGTGAAACTGATCTCCGGCGGCGCGAAAGTCACCTCGGTGCTCAGCTCCTACGGCGCCGACGAGCTGTCGTTCAGTGGCTATTACGTGCGCGAGGATTCGCCCATCACCACCGCCCGCGATCTGATCGGCAAGAAGGTGGCGGTGAACACCCTGGGCGCGCACCACGAGTTCATCACCCGCGAGTGGCTGCACCAGCAGGGACTGTCGGAGGCGGAGATCGACCAGGTGCAGTTGGTGGTGGTGCCGCCCGCCAATACCGAGGACGCGCTGCGCAAGGGGCAGGTCGATGTCGGCACGCTCGGCTCGGTGTTCCGGGAGACCGCCCTCGAACGCGGCGGCCTGCGCCCGCTCTACACCGACAAGGCGATCTTCGGCGAATTCGACTACGGCACCTATGTCTTCCGCGACGAGTTCATCGAGAGGAACCGGGACGCCGTCGCCGATTTCGTGCAGGGCACGGCCCGCGCGACGCGTTGGTTGCAGGTGACGCCGCGCGAGGAGGTGGTGGCCCGCTTCGCCGACATCATCAACCGGCGCGGCCGCAACGAGAACACCGACCTGCTGAAGTACTGGCGTAGTCCGGGTATTCCGGTGCCCGGCGCGGTGATCGCGGAGAAGGAATTGCAGATCTGGATCGACTGGCTGGTCCGCAACGGCGAACTGGATCAGGGCGAGCTGCGGGCGAGCGATCTGTTCACCAACGAATTCAACCCCTACGCCAACGGCACCTATCAGCCGGCGAGCGGACCGACCGGTGAGGCGGTGGCACAGAAATGACGGCGACGAAACTCGCGGTGCGCGGGGTGCGCAGGGAATTCGCCGTGCGCGGTTCCGCGGAACGGTTCACCGCCCTCGACGACATCACGCTCGAGGTGCGGGCGGGGGAGTTCCTCGTCCTGGTCGGGCCGAGCGGGTCCGGGAAGTCCACGCTGCTGGATCTGCTCGGCGGATTGAGCACGCCGACCGCCGGGAAGATCCTGCTCGACGACGAACCCGTCACCGGTCCGGGGCTGGACCGCGGGATCGTCTTCCAGCAGTATGCGCTGCTGCCGTGGCGGACCGCACGGGCGAACATCGAGTTCGGGCTGGAGGCCAAGGGTGTGCGGCGCCGGGAGCGCAGGCAGATCGCCGACCGGTATCTGGACCTGGTGGGACTGACCGGATTCGGCGATCGCTACCCGCACGAATTGTCGGGCGGGATGAAACAGCGGGTCGCGATCGCGCGCAGCCTCGCGTTCGACCCCGAAGTGCTGCTGATGGACGAACCGTTCGCTGCGCTCGACGCCCAGACCAGGGAGTCGCTGCAGGACGAACTGCTGCGCATCTGGCGCGCCACCGGCAAGACCATCCTGTTCATCACCCACGGCATCGACGAAGCGGTGTATCTGGGACAGCGGGTGGCGGTCCTGACCTCCCGCCCGGGCCGGATCAAGGCCGTCGTCGATGTGGACCTCGAGCGCGACGCCGGCGAGGACATCCGCTCCACCGAGGCGTTCCGCGCCTACCGGCACCGGATCTGGACGCTGCTGCGCGGTGAGGTCGCGCGCGCCCAGGACGAGGAATTGACCGCCCGCACCGACGAATCCCGAGAGGTCTCCGCATGACCAGTGTTGTGGATGTCCGCCCCGACGCCGTCCCGGACGTGCGCGCCACCTCCGTCGAGTCCGCGCCCTCGGCCGGCGCCCGCCTCGCCGCGGTGGCGGGTCGCACCGCGTGGCGCGGGGTCAAACCGCTGTTCGCGATCGCGGCGTTCGTGGCGATCTGGCAGCTGGCTCCGCAGGCCGGGCTGGTGGACGAGGTGTTCCTGCCGCCGTTCACCACCGTCGCGGAGGCGTTCGTGGACCTGGTGCGCAGCGGCGAGATGTGGACGCACGTGTCCACCAGCCTCGGCCGGTCGCTGAGCGGATTCGCGATCGCGCTGGCCATCGCGGTGCCTCTCGGTGTCGCGATCGCCTGGTACAAGCCGGTGGCCGACCTGCTCAACCCGATCCTGGAATTGTTCCGCAACACCGCCGCGCTGGCGTTGCTGCCGGTGTTCGTGCTCATCCTCGGCATCGGCGAGACCTCGAAGGTGGCGCTGGTGGTGTATGCGAGCACCTTTCCGATCCTGCTCAACACCATCACCGGCGTGCGGACGGTCGACCCGTTGCTGATCAAATCCGCGGCGTCGCTGGGCCTGACACCGCTGCGACTGTTCCAGAAGGTGATCCTGCCCGCCGCGATTCCCGCCATCTTCACGGGTCTGCGCATGGCCGCCGCCAGCTCCATCCTGGTGCTGCTCGCGGCGGAAATGGTCGGTGCGCGAGCCGGGTTGGGCTATCTCATCACCGCGGCGCAGCAGAACTTCCAGATCCCGAACATGTATGCCGGGATTCTGGCGATCTCGCTGCTCGGATTGTCCTTCAACGGTCTGCTGGTCGCGCTGGAGCGCCGATTCTCGCGCTGGCGCGCCGAGAGCAACCACTGACCGAATCCCGTCGTCACGAGGAAACTTCCATGTCCCCGAAGCAATTCCATCTCAACGCGTTCCTGATGGGCGTCGGACACCACGAGGCCGCGTGGCGGCATCCGCGCACCGACGAACACCAGGTGCTCGAGGTCGCGCATTTCCAGGAACTCGCGCGCATCGCCGAACGCGGCAAGCTCGATTCGGTGTTCTTCGCCGACGGCCTCGCGGTCGGCCCGCGCGTCGAACGCAACACCCTGGCGGTGTTCGAGCCGGTCACGCTGCTGTCCGCGATCGCGGCGGTGACCTCGCGGATCGGGCTGATCGCGACCGCTTCCACCAGTTACCACGAGCCCTACAATCTGGCGCGGAAGTTCACCTCGCTCGACCACATCAGCAAGGGCCGCGCCGGATGGAACATCGTCACCTCTGCCGGGGCGGACGAGGCGGCCAATTTCGGTCTCGACGCCATTCCCGACCACGCCGGGCGTTACGAGCGGGCGCGCGAATTCCTCGATGTCACCCTTCGCCTCTGGGACAGCTGGGAATCCGACGCCGTGGTGCTCGATCCGGACCGAGGCGTCTTCGCCGATCCGGCGAAAGTCCACACCATCGACTACGACGGCCCGCGCTTCCGGGTGCGGGGACCGTTGAACTCCCCGCGCAGCCCGCAGGGGCGCCCACTGCTGGTGCAGGCGGGCTCCTCGGAGAGCGGCAAGGATTTCGCCGCCCGCTACGCCGAGGCGGTCTTCACCGCACAGCGCACCCTCGCCGACGGGCAGGCGTTCTACCGGGACCTGAAAGCCAGGGTGGCCGCCCACGGACGCGCCCCCGAGGATCTGAAGGTGCTGCCCGGCCTGGTGCCCTACATCGCCGACACCGAACGGGCGGCGCGCGAACTCGAGCGGGAATTCACCGAACTCATCTCACCCGACTACGCCCTCGGGCAGCTGTCGCGGCTGCTCGGTGTCGACCTCACCGCGCACGCGCTGGACGCGCCGCTGCCCGCGCTGCCCGACGTGGCCGATTTCCAGGGCAACAAGAGCAGATTCGTGCTGGTGAAGGAGCTGGCGGAGCAGGAGCGGCTGACGGTGCGCGAGCTGATCGGCAAGCTCGGCGGTGGTCGGGGGCACCGGTCCTTCGCCGGGACGCCGGAGCAGGTCGCCGACGAACTGCAACGGTGGTTCGAGAACGGCGCGGCCGACGGCTTCAACATCATGCCGCCGTACCTGCCGGGCGGGCTGACCGACTTCGTCGACAAGGTGGTGCCGATCCTGCAGGAACGCGGGCTGTTCCGCACCGAGTACGAGGCCGACACCCTGCGCGGACACTACGGGCTCGCGCCCGTGGAGAGCCGGTTCGCGGTCCGGCCGGCCGCGGCGAGCGCATGAGGCCGCGCCGATGAGCCTGCCGAAGGCGCGGCCCGGCGGCATCCCCCTGACCAGGCGACGCGCGGTGGACTTCCTGCGCGTCACCCGCGCCGCCTGTCGGTGGGGACCGCGTATTCGCCGCCCGCACCCCTTCTCCCGGAACGAGTTCCCATGACCGCAGTGACCGAGAACCCCGTCACCACCGACACCGTGCACGTCGCGCCCGTCGCCGGACACATCGGCGCCGACATCACCGGCGTCGACCTGCGCGAGCCGTTGACCGACCCGCAGGTCGAGGCCATCACCTCCGCCCTGCACACCTACAAGGTGCTGTTCTTCCGCGACCAGCACATCGGCCACGCCGAACACGTCGCCTTCTCCCGCCGCTTCGGCGCGGTGACGCCGTCGCACCCCTACGACGACGACGCGCCCACCGACTACCCGGAGATCCTGGCCGTCGACACCCGCCTGTACGAGAAGCGGTTCGGGGTGCGGAAGGCGAGCTACACCAACCAGTGGCACACGGACGTCTCACCACTGATCAACCCGCCCGCCGCCTCGATCCTGCGCGCCAAGATCGCCCCCGAGCGGGGCGGTGACACCCGCTGGACCAACCTCGTCGCCGCTTACGAGCACCTGCCGGAATCGCTGCGCCGCTTCGTCGACGGTCTGCGGGCCGAACACCGCTTCGGCGGCAGCAGGCCGGCGTGGAGCACCGACAGCGACTACGCCAAGAAGGTGGCCGCCGCCCCGCTGGTCACCGAACACCCGGTGGTGCGGGTGCATCCGGTGACCGGCGAACGTGCCCTGTTCGTCAACCCCGGCTTCACCACCCGCATCGTCGGCCTGACCCCTGCCCAGTCCGACGCCGTGCTGCGCCTGCTCTTCGACCACCTCACCGACCCCGCCTTCACCGTCTCCTTCCGCTGGCGCCCCGGCAGCATCGCGTTCTGGGACAACCGCGCCACCGCCCACCTGGCCCCCAGCGACATCGACCACCTCGACGTGACCCGGGTGCTCTACCGCACCACCCTCGAAGGGGACATCCCCGTCGGCGTCGACGGACGGCCTTCCACGTCGGTCGCGGGGGAGCGGTTCACCGGAGCGTGACGGGTCCCGGCCCGGCCGGATCTCCTCGGCTGGGCCGAACTCGCCGGCGGACGTGCCCCACCAGCCCTACAACAGGTCGATACGGTCCGGGTCGGGCAACGCCCGCGGCCGCTCGTCGGTGTACCAGGCGTATTCGATTCCGCTCAACCAGCCGTCCCCGACCCACACCAGCACCTCCCCGACCGGCGCTCCGTCCGCATCGCGCACCGCACCGCCGGCGAGTATCCCGTCGGTCGAGCCCGATACCGGAACCGCCCCCGGGCCGATCTCCAGGTCTACGCTGGGCGAGCCCACGCCCCAGGTGGCGACCACGCGCGCGTATGGCAGCTGTGCCAGGAACCGGCCCGCCTCGGGTGTACCGGACGACAGCAACTTGGTGACGACACCGACCTCGAGCTCGGTCAACGGTCGCGGCGAAGCACGCCGGGTAGCCATTCGATTCCTCCGGGAGCGTCAAGCGGTGACAAGGTGTGCGGGTCGATGCGAAGCGCGCCGCGGCCCATGAACGTTCCGCTCATCGACCCCTGGGGCCGGTGAGCATTTCCCGCGGCGAACCTACTTGGCGAAGAACTGCTGGAGGATCGGGGTGGCGGCCTCCAGTGCCCACTTGGCCGCCGCCAGCATGCCGTTGCCGAGGTTGATGACGACGAAGCCGATGAGGTCGCGGTTCTGTTCGGCGAGGGGCTGGAGTGGTTCGATGAACTGGTCGAACATGGTGGTTCCTTCGCATCCGGGGTGGATGGGGTAAGGCTCAGCCTTCCACCGCGGCGGTGCGTCGCCAAGGGGTCTGGACCGGGAATCTGCGCTGGTGGGAGAGTTCGGCACCCCGGTTGTGAATGGGATTGCATCATCGTGCATAATCATTTGCAGAACGGCGCGGGCCCGCCGAGGCCGAGTCCGACGGCGTCGGGACCGGGCTGGGCCCACCGCTCGGGCAGCCGAGCACCATACTGCTGACACACGTACCGCAAACCTAGGAGCACTGAAGACATGTCCGAGCGCGTCGTACTCGCCTACTCCGGTGGGCTGGACACCTCCGTCGCCATCAGCTGGATCGGCAAGGAGACCGGCGCCGAGGTCGTGGCCGTCGCCATCGATCTGGGCCAGGGCGGCGAGGACATGAACGTGGTGCGCCAGCGCGCGCTGGACTGCGGTGCGGTCGAGTCGATCGTGATCGACGCCCGCGACGAATTCGCCGAGCAGTACTGCCTGCCGACCATCCAGGCCAACGCCCTCTACATGGGCCAGTACCCGCTGGTCTCGGCGATCAGCCGGCCGCTGATCGTCAAGCACCTGGTCGAGGCCGCCAAGTTCCACGGCGCCGACACCGTCGCGCACGGCTGCACCGGCAAGGGCAACGACCAGGTGCGCTTCGAGGTCGGCATCGGCGCGCTCGCGCCCGACCTGAACGTGATCGCCCCGGTGCGCGACTACGCCTGGACCCGGGAGAAGGCCATCGCCTTCGCCGAGGAGAACAAGCTCCCGATCAACGTCACCAAGAAGTCGCCGTTCTCCATCGACCAGAACGTGTGGGGCCGTGCCGTCGAGACCGGCTTCCTCGAGGATCTGTGGAACGCGCCGACCAAGGACGTCTACGACTACACCGCCGACCCCACGGTCAACTTCGAGGCGCCCGACGAACTGATCATCACCTTCGACAAGGGTGTGCCGGTCGCCATCGACGGCCGTCCGGTCAGCGTGCTCGAGGCGATCGTGGAGCTGAACCACCGCGCCGGCCGCCAGGGCGTCGGCCGCCTGGACATGGTCGAGGACCGGCTGGTGGGCATCAAGAGCCGCGAGATCTACGAGGCGCCGGGCGCGATCGCCCTGATCACCGCGCACCAGGCGCTCGAGCACGTCACCATCGAGCGCGAGCTGGGCCGCTACAAGCGCCAGGTCGAGCAGCGCTGGGGCGAGCTGGCCTACGACGGCCTGTGGTTCTCCCCGCTCAAGCGCGCGCTGGACGCCTTCGTGCAGGACACCCAGCAGCACGTGTCCGGCGACATCCGGATGGTGCTGCACGGCGGCTCGGCCGTGGTCAACGGCCGCCGCTCCGAGCAGTCGCTCTACGACTTCAACCTCGCCACCTACGACGAGGGCGACACCTTCGACCAGTCGCTGGCCAAGGGCTTCGTGCAGATCCACGGCCTGTCGTCCAAGGTGGCCGCGCGCCGCGACCTGAACCAGAAGTAGTTCCGCACCTCGAACGGGAGAGACGGCAACACGATGACGCAGAGCGGCGGCACGAACACCGGTGCGCTGTGGGGCGGGCGGTTCGCGTCCGGTCCGGCCGCCGCGATGGCGGCGCTGAGCAAGTCCACCCACTTCGACTGGGCGCTGGCGCCCTACGACATCCGCGCCTCCAAGGCGCACGCCCGGGTGCTGCACAAGGCGGGACTGCTCTCCGACGCCGACCTGGACACCATGCTGGCCGGCCTGGACCGGCTGGCCGCCGACGTCGCGTCGGGGGCGTTCGTGCCCGCCGAGACCGACGAGGACGTGCACGGCGCGCTCGAGCGCGGTCTCATCGACCGGGTGGGAGCGGAGGTCGGCGGGCGGCTGCGCGCGGGCCGTTCCCGCAACGACCAGGTCGCGACCCTGTTCCGGATGTGGGTGCGTGACGGGGTGCGCCGGGTCGCCGCGGGGGTGCTCGACGTGGTCGACGCGCTGGTCGAGCAGGCCGCCGCCCATCCG
Organism: Nocardia sp. FDAARGOS_372; assembly: GCF_002554515.1. Taxonomy (NCBI): domain Bacteria; kingdom Bacillati; phylum Actinomycetota; class Actinomycetes; order Mycobacteriales; family Nocardiaceae; genus Nocardia; species Nocardia sp. FDAARGOS_372. The sequence continues at coordinate 586,168 of NZ_PDDW01000001.1, forward strand.
GACGCGGTGATGCCGGGCAAGACGCACCTGCAGGCCGCCCAGCCGGTGCTGCTGGCGCACCACCTGCTCGCCCACGCCCATCCGCTGCTGCGCGACATCGAGCGGTTGCGCGATTTCGACAAGCGCGCCGCGGTGTCGCCGTATGGTTCGGGCGCGCTGGCCGGGTCGTCGCTGGGGCTCGATCCGGAGGCGATCGCCGCCGACCTGGATTTCGATGCCGCCGCGGCCAACTCGATCGACGCGACCTCGGCCCGCGACTTCGCCGCCGAGGCCGCCTTCGTGCTGGCCATGATCGCCGTCGACCTCAGCCGCATGGCCGAGGAGGTGATCATCTGGAGCACGCCGGAATTCGGCTACGTGACGCTGGCCGATGCCTGGTCCACCGGCTCCTCGATCATGCCGCAGAAGAAGAACCCGGACGTCTCCGAGCTCACCCGCGGCAAGGCGGGCCGCCTCATCGGCAACCTCACCGGCCTGCTGGCCACCCTCAAGGCCCAACCGCTGGCCTACAACCGGGACCTGCAGGAGGACAAGGAACCGGTCTTCGACTCGGTGGCGCAGCTGGAACTGCTGCTGCCCGCTATCGCGGGCCTGGTCGGTACATTGACCTTCCACACCGACCGGATGGCCGAGCTGGCACCCGCCGGGTTCACGCTGGCCACCGACATCGCCGAATGGCTTGTCCGCGAGGGCGTCCCGTTCCGGGTCGCACACGAGGCGGCCGGTGCCTGCGTGCGGGCGGCGGAGGCGCGCGGCGTCGGACTCGACGCGCTGACCGATGAGGAGTTCGCCGCGATCGATCCGGCGCTCACCCCGCGCGTGCGGGAGGTGCTCACCGTGCAGGGGTCCATCGCGTCCCGGAACGCCAAGGGCGGCACCGCGGGTACGCGGGTGGCCGAGCAGCTGGCCGAGGTGCGCGCCGCGGCGCAGCAGGCGCGGGCCTGGCTCGCCTGAGTCCTGGTCGGCCCGAGTCGCCGCCCGGCGCACGCGTCTCGGTGAACGTGAGATGAACTGGGAATGAACGAAACTCGCCCCCTACCGTGAGTGGCGACGCCACGGCCGGTAGGGGGCGGTTCGGATTCCGGTCGGTCAGAGACCGATCAGGCTGAGCAGAGCAGCGAGCAGATCAGAGACGAACTCGAAAATCATTCGAACTACCTCCTTCATCCGTGCTTGCTATTACCGAGTGGAACAGTAGCGAGCATCACCCCGGAACGCCAAACCGAATCGAAAAATCGGCCTCTGACCGGGGAAGGCGTTCCACCCCTTGAGATTTGGCTGCCGTCACCGCCCCTCTCACGCCCGAGGGCTGAACCTCATCCGGTGTCGAGCGCGACGTCGAGGTAGCGGCGGGTCGAGCGGGCCGGTGGGGGAGTGCTGCGCCAGCCAAGGAACAGCGGCGAGTCGGGAATGTCGGGCAGGTCGCGGTAGACCACGCCGGGATGCGGCGCGCGCTCGACGGCGATGTCGGGCACGGCGCCGATCCCTCGGTCGGCGGCGACCAGTTCGAGCCATTCGTCGAAGTTTATGCAGGTGACGATCTCTCGGTCCGTGCGCGGGTCCGGCCAGTCGGCGGGGGTGGTGGTGCCGGAGCGGATGTTGACGACCAGCGGATGGGCGGCCAGGTCCGCCCAGGACAGCCCGGGGCGCCGCGCCAGCGCGGAATGCGTGGACACCGCGAGGACGCGGCGTTCGGTGCCGATACGGCGCCAGGTGATCGCGGCGCTCTCCCGGTGCACGGTCCGGGCCAGGGCGACGTCGATGCGGCCGTGCTCGAGCGCGCCGGCGGGATCGTCGACGCGGTGGATGGCGAGCGTGCCGCCCAGCGCCTCGTAGCGGGCGCGGGTGGCGGCGAACCAGTCCGAGGGCAGCAGCCAGGCGAAACCGAGCCGGACCACGGCGCGACCGCGCATGTCGTCGTGCAGTTCGGTGAGGTCGGTGAGGATGCGCCGGGCGCGCGGCAGGAACTCGGCGCCCTCGGCGGTGAGTTCCAGACCGCGGCCACCGCGAATCACCAGGTCGCAGTCGAGGATCCGCTCCAGGTCCTGGATGGTGCGGGTGAGCGAAGGCTGGGTGAGGTGCAGCCGCGCCGCCGCCCGCGTGTAGGTGCCCGTGTCGCACAGCGCGACGAACGCGGCGAGATGACGCACCTGCAGATCCATGCGTCGAGCGTATACACCATGTTGAGCAAGCATTTCCCGGACGGTCGCGCTGCTCGTAGCGTGCAGGGGGTGACCGAAACGATGGAACGCCCGCGCCTGGCGCCGCGGGGCCGCGCGATCGGCGTGGCGGCCGCGGCCGGGCTGGCCGCGGCGATGGGGGTGGGCCGCTTCGTGTTCACCCCGTTGCTGCCGATCATGACCGCCTCGACCGGACTCGGCGCCGGCGACGGCGCCGTGATCGCGACCGGCAACTACGCCGGCTATCTGGTGGGCGCGCTGCTGCTGACCCGGCTGCCGCAGCTGAGCCGCCGCGGCACGTTCCTCGCCTGGTCGCTGGTGCTGATCGCGAGCGAAGCGGCCATGGCGGCGAGCGCGCAGGTGGCGGTGCACACGGCGCTGCGGTTCGCCGCCGGGGTCGCGAGCGCGGCGATCTTCATCGCGTGCGCCAGCACGGTGTCGCGGCACCGCGCCGAGGGCGCCTCGCTCGGCGTCGCGTTCGCCGGTGTCGGCTCCGGCATCGCGGTGACCGGGCTGTTCACCCTGCTCGCCGGGCCGCACCTGTCCTGGCAGGGGCTGTGGATCGGCTCGGCGGTGCTGACCGCGCTGCTGCTGGCGCCCGCCTGGCTGCTCGACATCCGGCCGGAGATCGGCACCGACGTCACCGGGTCGCGTCCGGCTCCCGGACCGCGGGAGCGCCGGGCCTGGCTGCTGCTGCTCGGCGCCTATTTCGCCGAAGGCGTCGGCTACATCATCGTGGGCACCTTCCTGGTCGCCGCGGTCGCCGGGCCGGACACCACGGCCGCCACCGGACCGGCGCTGTGGCTGGTGGTCGGGCTCGCCGCCGCACCGGCGACCGTCGCCTGGCACGCCGTCGCTCGCCGCTTCGGTACCGGACGCGCCCTCGTCGCGGCCCTGACGGTGCAGGCCGTCGGCGTGGCCGCGCCCGCGCTGCACGACGGCCTGGTGGCCGCGCTGATCTCGGCGCTCGCCTTCGGCGGCACGTTCATGGGCGTGGTGGTGCTCGCCATCGATCTCGGCAACCGGCTGCCCGTCGCGCGCCCCGCCGCCACCCTCACCACCCTCTACGCCATCGGCCAGGTCATCGGCCCGCTGCTGGTCGTCCCGGTGCTCGGCAGCTCCTTCACCGGCGCCTTCGCCATCGCCGCGGTGATCGTCGCCGTCGCCGCGGCGCTGGCAGCGGGCGCCACCCGCGCTGCCGCCCCGTCCTGACGGGTGCTGTCGGAACCCGAGGCACCGGGGATGCCTGGCCGGGTCGGGGTCGGCACGACGTTGCGTTCGTCGCCCGCCGCGTCGGCGAGCAGCGGGTCGGGGCTGTCGGCGATGGCCGCCCGGACATCGCGGGGGTCGGCTCGGTGATCTCGGCCGGTGCCGGTCAAGGCGTTGTCCGGTCGATGGACCGCGGCACGGTCAGCGCCGACCCGGCCGCGCGCCCGGCCGGACCAGGAAGGTGATTCCTTCCAGCACCCGCCTGCGCTGCGTCTTCTGCAGTGCGGCGATTCGCCATTCGCCGTCGTGGTCGCGGACCAGGGTGTAGGTGACGCGCTTGCCGAGCCGTCGCGGCCGGCGGGCCGCCGACTCCCCGGCGGTGACGACCACGGCGGTGTCCGGGCCGTGCCGGTGGATGTCGAGGACCTCGCTCCAGAGCCGGGTCCCCTTCAAGAAGCTGTCGAACAACTCCTGATGCACCCGGCCGATCTCCGCCGCGCCGCGGTACACCGTGCCGGTGTAGGTGACGTCGGTGGCGTCGGTGGTGAAACACGCCGCGTAGGCGCTGCCGTCGCCCCGGCGCCACGCGTCGCGGCTGCGGGCGAGCAGTGCGTGGATCGCGTCGATATCGGTGGTCACGGTGTTCTCCTCGGGGTGGGTGGGTCAGCGTTCGGCGGCAGGCGCGGTGTCCGGGGCGACCAGGAACGAGATCCGCTCCAGCGCCCGGCGGCGTTGGGTGTTGTGGAAACTCGCGATCCGCCAGGCGCCGTCGGCCTCGCGCACCATCGTGTAGGTCTGGGTCTTACCGAGATCGGTGGGTCGCTCGCCGGTGTAGGTGTCGCCGCGGCTGGTGACCACGGCGACGTCGTCACCGAAGAAGCGCAGGTCCAGGAACGCGTCGGCGAGCTTCGTGCCCGCGAGGAATCCGTCGAAGAGTGCCTCGTGCGCGGCGGTGAGGTCGGCGCGGCCGCGGTAATGGGTGCCCAGGTAGGTGGTGTAGGTGGCGTTCTCGGTGAACACCGCGCCGAAGGCCGTGGCGTCGTTGCGATTCCAGGCCTCGGTCATCGCCGTGAGGGTGGTGCACACGCCCCGCAGGCTCTCGGCGGTGCCGGTTTCCGGGCGCAGGTCCAGACAGTGATCGACACCGGTGTCCCGGACCTCGGCGGTGCGATCCAGCCACAGGTAGGCGCCCCCGCAGGCCAGCGCGGCCAGGGCGGTCGCAGCGCCGACCGTGCGGAGAACGCGGCGCAGGCGTGGCTTCGGTGTGGCGGGGGCGTCGACCCCAGGGGTGTCACCGGCGAGCATGAGGTGTCCTCCATGTTATTCTTCTGCTTGTAGGAAGTTACGTCCTTGACGAAGTATCTGCGTCAAGGAAGAGATTAGGGACGAGGGGTCGAAGTGTCAACACCGGACGGCTCGGCGGAGTCGCGCGAGGTCTATCGCCGTTACCTCAGCGCTGTCGTATTGCACGCTCAGGCCGGGGCGAAGGCCTGCGGCCTCGGCGTCACCGACCTCTACGCGCTGAACATCCTCGAGTTGAGCGGGCCCATGACGCCCGGGGAACTCGCCGCGCGCACGGGGCTCACGACCGGACCGACCACGCGGCTGATCGACCGATTGGCGAAGGACGGATACGTGCGTCGCGTACCCGATGCCGACGACCGGCGCAAGGTGGTGGTGGAACCCGTCGGCAGGCCCGCGGGACTGGACCGTGCGCTCGCCCCCGCGCGCCGTCGCGTCGCCGAACTGATCGCCGGATACAGCGCCGAGGAACGGGCGGTGCTGTTCGACTACTTCGAACGTGCCGCGCTCGCGTATCAGCACGCGGTCGACGAGATGGAGTGACCGGGCGAACCCGCCGTGCTTTCTCGCTCCGCGAATGCGGAGGAATTGCTGCGCCCCAGGGGAATTGGTCGTCCGAGTGAAACGGTGACCGGCCGGTGTGTCCGGGTCGAAGTTCGGCGGAAGGGCAGTGGAACACACCGCTACGGCAGTTCCGCATTTCCGCGCGTGCGCCCATGCTGGATATGCGGCCACCGCCGTGCCGGGCCGAACGGCACGGTGCCGCTGCCGGGTTCGCCGATCACCGCGTATGTCGTTACAACCGAGACACTTTCACGACGGGACGGTAGAGGAGGAGCGCTGTGACGATCTCCGACGAGCGTTCGTGGTCGGCGGCCGGGCGCCGGGAAAAGGTGGGTGCGCGGTGAGTTTCTATCATTTCGCGCCCGCGCTCGGATATCTGCGCGCCGACCTGTCGGGCATCCGGCAGCCCTGGGACGAGATCAGGATGCGCCACCTCGCGCCGCGCCTCGGCTACAACCTGCGCAAGACGATCGTCTTCACCGCCGCCACCACGCACCGCATCGAGCGGCTGCTCGACCAGGTCGACCGGCACGGCGCCGAGGCGGTGTTCGTGCCCGGCCGCCACCACCTGGACGGGCAACTCGAAGTGCTGCGCGAGCACGTCGGCGTCGTGATCGACCTGGACGACGAGCTGCGCGCCGGGCGACGCCCACGGGCACCGCGCGCCGAGCGCGGCCTGTCCGGGGTGTGGAAGTGGATCACCGGGTGACGGCGCCGCGCCTGGTCGGCTATGCTCGCTCGCGATGACGACCGGGACGGCACTGTGCCACGCACGGATGGGTGACCCGGCGCTCACCTGAGCGCCGCGCGGCCCGGCACGGGCCAGTCCCTCCGGTGCGCCGTCGCGCGCGCCCCACCTCCTGCCGCGATTCAGTTCACACCGAATCCACTTTCAGGCAGGAGATTTCATTGTCCGCACGATTCGACCACACCATCATCGCGGCCGCCGACCGGGCGGAATCGGCCGCCTTCTACCGCGAGATCCTGGAATTGCGTGATGCCCCGTCCTGGGGCGTGTTCACCAATCTGCGCTGCGCAGACGGGGTGTTGCTGCAGTTCGCCGAACCGCCCGTCGACATCCAATTCCAGCACTACGCGTTCCTCGTCGACGACGCGTTGTTCGATCGCGCGTATCGCCGGTTGCGTGAGCGCGGCGTCGAACACTGGGCCGATCCGCATCGCAGGCAGCCGGGGGAGATCAACCACGGGCACGGCGGCCGCGGGGTGTATTTCCTCGACCCGGCCGGACACGGGCTCGAGATCCTCACCCGTCCGTATCTTCCGGAGGTTACCGTCGAGGAGCAGTGACGTGTTCCCACGGCGAACGGAGGCAGCGTGCGACGCCGATATCCGGTACTGGCGGGCGCCGCGATCGTGACGGCGGGCGCCGGCCTCGCCGCACTCGTCGGGGTCGACCGGGGGGACGGTCCCGTCCCGGCGGCTCCGGCGGTGCCGACCCCGGCGGACCTGGAGGCCACCCTGGTGAAGGCGACCGATCCGCGGGTGCCCCGCGCGGAACAGATCGGGCTCGTGGAAGGCGACGACGCGGACGGGCCCCGGCTCGCCGAGGGCAACATGGTGCTCGTCGCCGACGTGCCGGCCCACCGGCACCGGGTGGTGGACGTGCGCGTGGCCGGGCCGGACCGGGTCATCGCGGTGACGCGAACTTCGGTGGCGGGCGTCGAGATTCCGTCGACGGGCGAGGTGCCGTTCGTCCTCGACGCCGGTGCGTGGAAGATCGAGAAGGCGTGGGCGTGCACGGTGGTCGAGAACCTCGGCCACCGTGTACGTGCCTGCTGACCGCCTCACATGCCTGCCGCCCGCTCGCCGGTGGTCGTGGCCGGTCTACCTGGCTGTTGTGCCGGTGGCGGCGGTGCTGGTCGGGCCGAGTTCGGCTCATGCTCGCGCGCGTTCCTCCAACAGATCCGCCAGCCGCGACAGCGGGGCGACCACGCCGGGGACGGCGGCCGGATCGCGCAGCCTGCCCAGGTCGTAGGTGAGCAGGTCACGACCGGCCAGGCTCCAGCGCGGGACCAGGTCGGCCAGCAGCGCCTCGACCACCTCGGGGTCGAGCATGAGGCGCGCGTACTGCCGGTCGACGGCGGTGACCCGGAACCGCCGATCGAAGCCCGCGTGGCCGGTGTGGAGGGGCGTTGCGCCGTAGTGGGCGTCGCCGAGTTGCAGGGACAGCGACCGGTCGAGCACGGCGATCGGGGGATAGGGCCGGTCGAGGTGCACGACCACGACGACGAACCGGTGGGTGTCGAACCCGTACTCGGCCACCGTCACCCGGCGGCCCTCGGCCACTCCGGTCAGCGTGAAGGCCACGCCGCCGCCGTCGCGCCCCGGCAACCGGGCCACCCAGGCCGGGCGGACCCCCTCGTCGTAGTGCCAGCCGTGGCTTGCGGCCCACTGGGCGAAGGTGTTACGCCGGGGCCGGTCGGAACGGCGGTACATCGGCAGGAGCACGAACAGCCCCGCCACCACCAGGACGGCGACGAACACCACCAGACCGATCACGAAGGCGTCCCGCACGGCTGTTCACCTCCTGCGCATCACCGTCCAGTGTGGAACATGGACGGCCGCCCACCGGCGATTCACTCGGTCGTGTCGGCGGGTCGTTAGGCTGCGGCCATGACCTTGCTCCTGCTGGCGCTGGCCATCGCGTCCGAGGTGACGGCGACAGTCTCGCTGAAACTCTCCGAGGGATTCACCAAACTCACGCCGTCGATCGTCGTGGTGGTCGGCTACTGCGCGGCGTTCTACTTTCTCTCCCAGGCATTGAAGCGGGGCATGGCGATCGGCGTCGCCTACGGGATCTGGTCCGCGGTCGGGGTGGCGGCCATCGCCCTGATCGGTGTGCTGTTCCTGAACGAACGTCTCACGCTGGTGCAGGTCGGCGGCATCGGGCTGGTGATCCTCGGGGTGCTGGCGCTGGAACTGGGTGGCGCGCACTGACTCCGGCTCAGCCGGACCGTTTGGCGATGTCGTGGGCGAGTGCGCCGAGGCGGGCCAGCCGCGCGTCACCGAGCGGGGTCAGTTTGCCGCCGAGCCGGTTGGTGACGAACCCCAGCGACATGCCCGTCTCCGGATCGGCGAAGGCGCCCGAGCCACCGAGGCCGAAGTGCCCGAACGCCGAGATCGGCTCGGCACGGGACGGTTTCATCGGTACACCGTGGTAGCCCAGCGCCCACGGGATGCGGAAGGCGAGCACGTAGTCGGGGGTGAAGACCTGGCGGGTGCGGATCTGTGCCACGGTCTCCGGCCGCAACAGCTGGACGCCGTCGAGCGTGCCGCCCAGGGCCAGCGCCGCGTACAGTCGCGCCAGCGCCCGGGCGGAGAAGACACCGTTCACGCCCGGCATCACCGAATCGTGCAGGCGCGGGTCGGACATGATCTCGGCGAAACCGCGCGGGGTGGTGTCGGCGGCCGCCGACAGGCGCGTCCTGCCCATCAGCCGCGCGCTGGATTCCCAGCTCATGCCCGCCACGGTGAGGGTGGGGAAGTTGGTCGCGATGCGGTGCCGCTGCTGCGGTGGCACCCGGAACCACAGGTCCTCGATGCCGAGCGGTTCGGCCAGCTCGGTGCGCAGCGCTTCGGTGAAACTCCCGCCGGACACCCGCCGCACCAGCTCGGCGACCAGGTGACCGAAGCTGATGCCGTGATAGCCGCTGGTGGTGGTGTGGCGCGGGTCCGGGGTGGCCGCGGCCAGCGCCGCGGTGACGGCCTCGTCGTCGAAGAAGCGCTCGACCGGGCCGGGCAGCAGGCCGCGCAGCCGGTGCAGGCCCGCGCGATGGGTGAGCAGCCGGCGCACCGTGATGTCCTGTTTGCCCGCGGCCGCGAACTCCGGCCAGTACTCGGCCACCGGGTGGTCGTAGTCGAGCAGGCCGCGTTCGGCCAGGCGGTGCAGCAGGGTCGAGGCCACCCCCTTGCCCGTCGAATAGGCGACGGCCACCGTGTCCCGAGCCCACGGCACACCCGGCCGCGCGAACCCGGCCCACACATCCACCACCGGCTCGCCGTGCAGGTAGACGGTCAACGCGCCGCCCCCGTCGCCGGGCCGCCGGAAGAGCCGGTCGAACTCGGCGACGAGCCGGACGAACCGGCGGTCGACGCGCTGGGCCGCGTGATCGGCGTGGGATGTGGAGTCGGTGTGCGCTGTGTCGGCGGACGGTGTGGAATCGGCGGTCACCGCGGTCCCCTCTCGTTGGTGGTCCCGACCCAGACTAGGAGCCGACCGGGGGAGCGCGGACGAGACGGCGGGCGGTGGCCACCTCGTGCCACCGCCCGCCGTGTCCGGTGCCCGGACGACCGGAGTCCGGGCGCTCGGTTCAGGCCGCCGCCGCCCGGCGCAGGGCGCGCAACGTGGAGTCGGGATCGTCGACGTCGACCACGAGCCGGGTGAACTCGCCGCCGGTCAGCTCGATCTGTACCGCGCTGCCGTCGAACCGGGTGTCCCAGAACTCCTTGCGGCCCTTGCCGCGGAACGTGCCCGCCGCGATCACGCCGGGGAAGAACGTGCCGGGCGCGCGCACCCACGGCGGTCGCAGATCCACCGACGCCGGACCGACCGCGGCGATGTCGCGCAGGTCGAAGGTGAGCCGCTCGCGTAGGGAGAGCAACCGGTGTCCGCCGACCACCTGAACCGTCACCGTCGTGCCCGTGACCTCGATCTCGACCATTGGCGCACCTCGCTCCCACCTCGGTAACTCGTACCTTTCCCAGGGTGCCGGGCAGCCCTGGTGTCAGGCTGTGGCGTTCCTGTGAATTCCCCAAGTCTCGCGAGGGGTGGCGATACCCGGATATGCGCATTCAATTATGTATCTGCACCGTGTCGCCCGGCATGCTCAGCCGTGCTGTCGTCGCTGGGGACCGGAGGGGCCGGGCCGCGACCGCCTGAATTCGCGCCGGCCGGCGATCAGCGCCCGGCCGACTCCCGATACGCCGCGTCGGCGATCTCGAGCACCTCGGCCAGCCAGGGGGTGTACGCGGCGGGCTCGGCGGCCAGCTTCGCCCGCACCTCGGCGGGCGGCACCCAGCGCAGGTTCGCGACCTCGGCCGGGTCCGGGTGCGGGGTGGTGTCCAGGGTGCCGATGAGCACGTGATCCCACTCGTGCTCGACGCGCCCGGTGGCGGTGTCGGCGGCCCGGTAGCGGAAGACGCCGACCTCGGTGAGGCCGGCGGCGACGCCGAGTTCCTCGGCCAGGCGGGTGGCGGCCGCCGCTTCGACGGACTCACCGGGCGCGGGGTGCCCGCAGCAGGTGTTGGCCCACAGCAGCGGGAAGCGGGTCTTGACCGCGGCCCGCTGCTGCAGCAGTACCCGCCCGGCGGTGTCGAAGAGCAGGACGGAGAACGCGCGATGCAGCTTGCCGGGATCCCGGTGCGCCTCGGCGACCGGGCAGGCGCCCACCGCCCGGCCTGCCTCGTCCACGAGCTCGACGGGCATGGCCTCGCGGTCGGCGCGCGGCTGGACGAGGGTTTCGGTCACCACCCCACCCTATCGGGGCCGAGGTGTGACCTGGATCGGGCACGGGGTACGGCCACGCCGGACACATAATGGTCGCACGGTGTGGAAAGCTCGGTGGTACGCGTCGGCGTCGTGTGGTGCGTGTCACAGCACGGTAGGGCAGTGCAGTAGGGCAGTGCGGTAGGGCCAGGAGCGATCGTGAAGTTCAGTGCGAAGGATGTGGTGGGGCCGGTGCGGCGGTTGATGGCGACCGCGCAGAACGGTCTGGAGGTGATCCGTTTCGGCGGCCTCGCCCACGGTGTGGAGTCCTCGCCGTTCGAGGTCGTCGAGCGCAAGCGCATGTACCGGCTGCGGCACTACTTCCCCGACGACGCCGCACCCGGTAGGCCGGTCGCGCTGCTGGTGCCGCCGCTGATGGTCAACGCCGACATCTGGGACGTCAACGCCGAGGGCGGCGCGGTCGGCATCCTGCACCGCGGCGGGATCGACTGCTGGGTGGTCGATTTCGGTTCGCCCGCGCTGGAGGAGGGCGGCTGGGAGCGCGACCTGGCCGATCACGTGCTCGCGGTGAGCAGCGCCATCGACACCGTCTGCGCGGAAACCGGCGCCGAGGTCCACCTGATGGGTTACTCGCAGGGCGGCATGTTCGCCTACCAGACCACCGCGTACCGGCACGGCAAGGGCGTGGCGAGCATCGTCACCTTCGGCAGCCCGGTCGACATCGTCAACGGCGTGCCGTTCGGGCTGCCCTACGGCCTGGTCTCGGAGTTCGCCGACTTCCTCGCCGACCATGTGGTGACCCGGCTGCCGATCACCGACTCGATGGTGCGGGTCGGCTTCCAGCTGCTCGACCCGGTCAAGACCGCCAAGGCGCGCATCGATTTCCTGCGCCAGCTGCACGACCGGGAGGCGCTGCTGCCCAAGGAACGGCAGCGCCGCTTCCTCAACAGCGAAGGCTGGGTGGGTTACGCGGGCCCGGCGGTGGCCGATCTGCTCAAGCAGTTCGTCGCGCACAACCGGATGATGCTGGGCGGTTTCGTCATCCGTGACCAGCCCATCTCGCTGGCCGAACTGAAGTGCCCGATCCTGGCCTTCGTCGGCGAGGTCGACGACATCGGCCAGCCCGCCGCGGTGCGCGGCATCGTGCGCGCGGCACCGAACGCCGAAGTCTACGAATCCACCCTGTACGCCGGGCATTTCGGGCTCGTGGCGGGCAGCGTGGCGACCAACCAGACCTGGCCGCTCGTGCAGCGCTGGATCGAGTGGATGGACGGCGATCAGCCGCTGCCCGAAGAGATCTGCCCGATGTCGGAGCACACGGCGAGCAACGCGCCGCGCTCGGCGGCCACCCGGATCGTGAATTCGGCGGCGGCGCTGGCCGAGGCGGGCGCGGGAATGGGCAAGGCGCTCGAGGGCCTGGCGGGCAGTGCGCTGCGCGGATCGTTCGAGCTGGCCGGGGAGGCGGCGCGGGCGCTGCCGCGACTGACCCGGCTCGGCATGATCCAGCCCAACACCCGCATCTCGCTGGGGCTGCTGCTGGCCGAGCAGGCCCGCCGGGCGCCGTTGCGCGAACTGTTCCTCTTCGACGACCGCGTGCACACCAACGCCGCGGTGGACGTCCGGATCGACAACGTGGTGCGCGGGCTCATCTCCGTCGGCATCCGGCCCGCCACCCGCGTCGGTGTGGTGATGGAGACCAGGCCCAGCGCATTGGTGGCGGTGGCGGCGCTGTCGCGGCTCGGCGCGGTCGCGGTGTTGCTGGCCCCCGGCGGCGAACTCGGCCGCGCGATGGAGCTGACCAAGACCGACACCGTCATCGCCGACCCGGAGAACCTGCGGCACGCGGCGAGCACCGGTGCGCGGGTCCTGGTGCTCGGCGGCGGCGAATCCCGCGGCCTGGACATACCGGCCAGCGCCGAGGTCATCGACCTCGAACAGATCGACCCGGCGCACGTGCGGCTGCCCGCCTGGTACCAGCCCGACCCCGGGCTGGCGCGGGAACTGGCGTTCGTGCTGGTCACCGGCACCGGTGACAAGCTGGAGATCAAGTACGTCACCAACCACCGCTGGGCGCTGTCGGCCTTCGGCACCGCCACCTCGGCCGACCTCGACCGCCGCGACACCGTGTATTGCCTTGCCCCGCTGCACCACTCGTCGGGCCTGCTGGTGAGCCTGGGCGGCGCGGTGGCGGGCGGCAGCCGGATCGCGCTGGCCCGCTCGCTCGACCCGCGACGCTTCGCCGAGGAGGTGCACCGCTACGGGGTCACGGTGGTGACCTACACCTGGACGATGCTGCGCGACATCCTCGACGCGGAGGTCTTCCCCGCCGGGCACAGCCACCCGATCCGGCTGTTCATCGGTTCCGGCATGCCCGCCGGCCTGTGGCGGCGCACCACCGAGCAGTTCGAACCGGCCCGCGTGCTCGAGTTCTACGCCTCGATCGAGGGTGACGTGGTGCTGGCCAACGTCAAGGGCGTCAAGGCCGGATGCAAGGGCAGGCCGGTGCCGGGCACCGCGCGGGTCGAACTGGTCGCCTACGACCCCGTCGCGGGTCGCATCCGCACCGACGACAACGGTTTCGCCCGTCGCTGCGCCGACAACGAAGTGGGACTGCTGATCGGCAAGGCGTCCGAGGGCGTCGACCTCTCGGCGGGCGGCCTGCGCGGTGTGTTCGCCCCCGGCGACGCCTGGATGCCGACGGAGAACCTCTTCCGCCGCGACAGCGACGGCGACTACTGGCTGGTCGACCGCAAGGACACCGTCATCAAGACCCCGCGCGGTCCGGTGTTCGGCCAGCCCATCGTGGACGTGCTCAACGACATCGCCGCCGTGGACATGGAGGTCGCCTACGGCCTCGACCTCGGCGACCATTGCCTGGCGGTGGCCGCGGTGTGCGTGCGGCGCGGCTTCCAGCTCGAACCCAAGGACGTCACCGAGGCGATGCGGGCGCTCGACCCCAATCAGCGGCCGGACCTGGTGTACGTGGTCGACGAGATCCCGCGCAGCGCCTCCTACCGGCCCTCCACCAGTGCTGTGCGGGCCGCGGGCAGGCCGCGGCCGGGGCCGGACACCTGGTGGTACCACCGCGAGACCGAGTCCTACGAGGTGCTCACCGAGGCGGAGGCGCGCGCCCTGTTCGGCGAGTGAGGCGGGGCAAAGTCCTTGCGGCAGGCGCCGATCCGGCCGGTCCGCCCGGAACTGGCATAGTGGTGCGCGGGCGACGGTGCCCGCGCAACCGACGACTGTTCAGGGGTCCGATTTCGTGAGCACCAGCCTCATCTACCGCAACCGCGCCGTCTACGAGTTGATGATGCGCGGGCTGTACGGCCGCCACTACGCGGCGCGGTACCGGGCGATCGCGGACCTGGTGCCCGAGGGCGCCGACGTGCTCGATGTGTGCTGCGGGCCTGCCACTCTCTACACCCGGTACCTGCGGCACCGGAACGTGCGCTACACGGGGCTGGACCTGAACGAGAAGTTCGTCGCCGGTGTGACGCGGGCCGGGGGAGCGGGGCGGGTCTGGAACATGCGCTCGTCGCAGCCGCTGCCGCCGGCCGACGTGGTGATCATGCAGGCCAGCCTCTACCACTTCCTGCCCGACGCCGCCCCCGTGCTGGACCGGATGCTGGCCGCGGCCCGCGAGCGGGTGGTGCTGGCGGAGCCGGTGCGCAATCTGGCCACCAGCCGCAACCGGCTGCTCGCGCTGATCGGCCAGCGCTTCACCGACGCGGGCGACGGCTCCCACGCGCATCGGTTCACCGAGGCGAGCCTGGCCGACCTGATGCGCGGATACCGGGCGCGGATCGTGCGCGACGAGCTGATCGCGGGCGGCCGGGAGAAGCTCTACGTGCTCGCGACCTGAGCCGGACCGGCGTGCGGTTCACACCGTGAACGCGGTGACGGCCTCGATCACCCGCTCGACCTGGGCGTCGGCCAGATCGGGCCACAGTGGCAGGCGCACGACGGTGCCGGAGAACTCGGCGCTGCGCACACACGGATACGGTGTGCGGCCCAGCTTGAGCCCGGCCGGGCTGGAGTCCAGCGGCACATAGTGGAACGGCGCGGAGATGCCGCGCGCGGCCAGATGCGCGATCAGGTCGTCACGGCGCTGCTCGGTGGGTGTGCGCAGGTAGAACAGATGGGCGGTGTGTTCGCGGTCGGCGGGCACCGACATCAGCCGGACGTCGTTGCGCGCCGCCCAGTCCGGCAGGCCCGCCGCGTAGGCGTTCCACACCTGGTGCCTGCCCGCCTGGATGCGGTCGAACTCGTCGAGCTGGGCGTCGAGCACCGCGGCGTTGAGTTCGCTGGGCAGGTAGCTCGAGCCGATGTCCTGCCAGGAGTACTTGTCCACCGCGCCGCGCAGGAACCGGGCGCGGTCGGTGCCCTTCTCCCGGATGATCTCCGCGCGGCCCATCAGGATGTCGTCGGTGAGCAGCAGCGCGCCGCCCTCGCCGCAGTGCACGTTCTTGGTGTCGTGGAAGCTGAGCGTGCCCAGGGTGCCGATGGTGCCGAGCGGCCTGCCGCGCCACCGGCCGCCCAGGCCGTGCGCGTTGTCCTCGACGATCGCGAAGCCGTGAGCCGCGGCCAGCTCGAGCAGCCCGGCCATGTCGGCGGCCACGCCGCCGTAGTGGATGACCACCACCGCTTTGGTGCGCGGCCCGATCGCCGCGGCGACCGACTCGGGATCGAGATTCCCGGTGGCCGGGTCGATGTCGGCGAACACGCACGTGGCTCCGCGCAACGCCATCGACGTCGCGGTGGAGGTGAACGCGAAACTGGGCACGATCACCTCGTCCTCGGGGCCGAGTTCGAGCAGCAGGCCCGCCATCTCCAGCGCCGACGTGCACGAGGTGGTCAGCAGTGCGTGCGGCGCCTCGGTGATCGCCCGGAGCTTGGCGGTGGCCGACGCGGTGAAGGGTCCGTCGCCGTGGCTGTGGTCGGAGGCGAGCACCGTCGCGAGATTGGCCAGCTCCCGGCGCGCCCGGTACGGCCTGCTGAAGATGACCCGGTCAGTGCTCAACCCGCTCGGTCCCCCTGCTGGTGACGGTGGTGGTCGGCGCCGGGGGCTCGCCCGGGCGCGGTGTCGGCGAGGCGACGGTGAGGAACAGCGGTTTGCCGACGAGGATGTGCAGGGCGACGCCCAGGTACTCGGCGATGAGGCCGAGGGAGAACAGGATCGCGCCCGAACACAGCAGCAGCACCACGATGATCGAGGCCCAGCCCTCCGGCGCCCACTGCGAGGTGGTCAGCGCCTTGTAGACGACGTAGGCCGCCATGACGCCGCCGGCCAGCGCCAGCGTCACGCCCAGCATGCTCACCAGCCGCAGGCCGCGGGTGCCGCTGCACAGCACCATCTTCCAGAACAGCGAGAACAGCCTGCGGTAGTTGTATCCGGACTCCTCGCGGCCCTCCGCGCGCAGCACCACCGGCTCCTGCGCGACCCGGCCGACCACCCAGGTCAGCGCGACGTCGAGATAGGCGCCGTTGGAGGCGACCTCGGCCAGCTGCCTGCCGATGTCGCCGCGGATGAGGCGGTAGCTTTCGAACCTGGTCGAATCCGGGAACGCGAACACCGTGGCCAGCACGATCTTCGCACCGCGCGAGGTGAGGTTGCGCAGGAAGCCGTGCGGGCGGGTGTTGACCGGCTTGGAGTAGACCAGATCGGCGCGCTGGGCCAACGCGGCGTCGAGGAAGGCGCCGATGAAGCGCGGATCGTGCTGGCCGTCCTCGTCCATCGTGACGATCCAGTCGCCGCGCGCCACCGACATGCCCGCGATGGTGGCGGCGTCCTGCCCGAAGTTGCGGCTCAGCCACACCACGCGGACCTCGGGATATCGCTGGTCCAGTTCCTGGAGCACCACGTCGGAGCGGTCCGGGCCGTTGTCGTGGACCAGGACGATCTCCTCGACCACGTAGTCGGTGCCCGCGGGGGTGGCGGTGCGGGTGGTGAGCCGGTGCAGTTCCGCCACCAGCGGTCCGATCGTCTGCTCGCCCCGATAGACGGGCACCACCACGGAGATGCCGTGCGGGCGGTCGACGCCGGGCCTGACGGGCCTGCCGTTCGTCGCGGAATCGGCGGAGTGCGGGCGTGCGGTGGGAATCGGCATCAGCTGGATCGACTTTCGATGACGGTGCGTGCCGGTACTGCCCGCCGAACAGCGGAGCCCGAGCCGCGGGCCACTCTAACACGCTGCGATTCAGGGCTTCCGGCGCTGCTCATCCCGTCATCATCGGCATATTCGAGCGCCGATGCCAAGCCGGACACCCGCATGTAGGGTTGGGAACTCGTGACCGAGAGTGCAGTGCACGGGGCTGTGGCCGAGTCCGGGGCCGCGGCGCCGGCGGGCGGGGATTCGCGACGAGACGTCCTGCGGTGGGGTCTGGTCACCGTGGCCGGGGTGATCGCGGGGTATGCGGCGGTGCTGCTGGCCAATGCCAGGCACTATTTCACCGACGACACCGAATCCCAGTACACCGCGCTGTGGGTGGGGCTCGGCCGGGCCCTGCGCGAGGGCACGTTCCCGGTGATGGTGCCCGAGCAGTGGATGGCCGGGAACAACACCATGGACGACGCGGGTCTGTACAACCCCCCGCAGCTGCTCATCGACCTCATCGCGCCCTCGATCGACAACGTCGCGGTGTACGCGACGGTGGTCAAGCTGATCTTCTCGATCATCGCCGCGCTCGGTGTGTACCGGATCTGCCTGGTCTACGGCGCCCGCCCGGCGTGGTCGGCGGTGGCGGGCGTGGCGTTCCCGCTGTCGGGCTTCTTCCTGTTCTTCGACCAGGCCAGCTGGATGACCGCGCTCACCGGCACCGCCTGGATGGTGCACGCGTGGGCGTCCTCGGTGCGGTACACCCGCGGGCTGGCCGGCCCGATCCCGGTGTTCGTGTTCCTCTATCTGACCATCTCGACCCAGTACATCTTCCCGGCCGTGGAGGCGGTGCTGATGCTGGCGGCGGTCGCGGTCGCCGAGCTGGTCCGGCAGCGCCGATGGCAGCCGGTGCTGCGGCTGACGCTGGTCTCGGCGTGCGCGGGCCTGGCCGGCCTGCTGACCTTCCTGCCCAGCATCCTCTCGGCCAAGGTCACCTGGCGCGGCACCTCCCAGATCATCAACGACCAGTTCCTGACCGTGCCCTGGTCGGAATCGCTCAATGCCAGCCTGCCCAGCGCGATGCCCGCCTTCACCTCCTGGTGGGGGTATGTGCAGCCGATCCCGATGACCTACATCGCCTGGTTCGTGATCCCGGCGCTGGCCTTCGTCGACTGGCGACGGGCGGGACGGGGCTGGCGCGAATACCTGGCGGTCGCGCTGTTCGCCGGGATGATGCTGATGTGGACGGCGGGCCCCGGCACCATCGGGCCGCTGCGCTGGCCGGCCCGGGTGCTGCCGATGCTGGCGATCGGACTGCTGGTGCTGGTGTGCGTGCTGCTCGGCCGCTACGGCACGCTGCGCGATCGCCGCGGCCGGTTCGTCGCCGCGGGCCTGCTGATCCTGGCGCTGTTCGTGCGCACCTTCTCCGCCGACCCGCACGACGTCGGCTGGCACGTGCTCTCCGCACTCGCCGTCGCGGCACTGGGCGTGGCCGTGGTCCGGCTCGCGGGGACCCGCGGCGTGGCGGCGGCGTGCGCGCTCACCATCGTCGCCATGTTCCCGATCGCCTACCTGCAGGTGCGCGACGCCCAGCCGACCCCGATGGCGTGGAACCTGCCCGCCGACCGCGGCGAGGCCAAGGCCGCCTTCCCCGATTTCGAGGGCACCACCCTGCAACTCGGCGAGCGCGGCCTGTTGCAGCCGCAGGACCGTTCGCTCGACGGCGCCTACGGCTCGCTGGTGTTCGGCAACTACGCCCGCGCGCTGGAGCGCGATTACGTCAACGGCTATACCCCGACCGGCTACTTCTACTTCGGCGAACTGCTGTGCATGCGCTGGGACAGCAGCGTCTGCCCCGACGCCTACCGGCGCGTGTTCGCCCCCGAACCGAGCACCGGCCGTCCACTGGTCGACCTGATGAAGGTCGACCGGGTGGTGCTGCAGCGCGCCCTGTTCCCCGACGTGCCGAACCAGCCCGCGCCCGACGGCTGGAAATGGGTCGACCAGCCCGGCCACGAGCGCTACATCGCGGTGCTCGAACGGGTCGACGGCCCGGTGTCCACGGTGAACGGGCGGATCGCCCACACCAGGAACGCGACCGCCACCTCGATCGACGAGACCGACACCACCAGCCGGGTGCGGGTCAGCGCCGAACAGGGCGGACAGGTCGTCTTCGCCCGGCTCGGGTGGCCCGGTTACCGGGCGACGCTGAACGGTACGCCGGTGCCGATCACCACGGTGGCCAAGTCGTTCGTCGCGGTGGACCTGCCGCCGGGCACCACCGACGCCGAACTGGTGCTGACCTGGCGGCCGCCCGGCTGGAAGATCGGCATCGCCGCGATGGCGGCGGGCCTCGTCGGGCTCGGCCTGATGCAGTGGTGGTACGTGCGGTCCACGCGCAGGCCCGCCGGCGATGATCCCGAACCGGGGGTGCCCGAGCGGGTCCCGGTGGACGTGCGGGCATGAGCACCGGTCTCGACCCGACGTCCGGGGCCGGTGCGGTGGCCGCACTCCGGCGCGTGCTGCGCAGGCAGGAGGTCGGCTTCGCGCTGATCGGCGGCTTCAACACCGTGCTCGGCATGGTGCTCACCGTGGCGTGGCTGACGGTGCTGCCGGACCGGCCCTGGGCGCCCTCGGCCGCCGTCGCGCTCGCCTACGCCATCGGCATCACCGTCGCGTTCGTGTTGCACCGGACGCTGGTGTTCCGCGTGCGCGGGCGAGTGCTGCGCGATTTCCTCGGCTTCGTGGCCGTGAACTCCGGCGGACTGGTGTTGAACATGGCGCTGCTCTCGCTGGCGGTGTCGGTGTGCGGGCTGCCCGAAAAGCCCTCGGCGGTGGTCGTGATGGGCGTGGTCGCGGTGGCGAGCTTCTTCGGCCACCGCCACATCTCGTTCCGGCGTCGGCCGGTCGCCGCACCCGACGAGCCGGTCGGGTAGGTTCACCACCATGTCGGAGCGCACCGTCCTGGATCCCACTCTGCTCGAGCTGCTGGCCTGCCCGCAGGACAAGGGGCCGCTGCTGCTGGTCCGTGACAACGCGGGCGCCGACGTTCTCTACAACCCCCGCCTGCGCCGCGCCTACCCGATCGAGAACGGCATCCCGGTCCTGCTCGTGGACGAGGCGCGCGACGTCGCCGACGACGAGCACGCGGCGTTGGTGGCCCAGCAGCGCGACTGACCCCGCGTCACCGCCACGTCATCCGGTACCGAGGTCGCCGGTGAGATAGCGCTGTAGGGTCGGCCCGACCGCCGCGGCGAGCTCGTCGAGCGGCATCGAGGCCAGCGGCTCGACGCCGATGATCTTGCGGGCCACCATGATTCCCATCATCTGCGAGGCAGCCAGTGCCACGCGGGCGCGCCCGTCGTCGGTGTCGGTGGCGATGCGCCTGCGCACCCGTTCGAGCACCACCTCCAGCACGAAGGTGCGGGCCAGCGCCGGTTCGGCACCGGTGAGCAGTGTGCGCGCCACCGCGACCACCGCCGGTCCGGCGGGGGAGTCCCAGATGGCGGTGACCGCCCGGATGATCGTCGCGCCCAGCTGCTCGACCGGCGTCGCGTCGATCACCGCGAGCACGGCCTCCGGGTCGACCGGCAGGTCCACCACCGCGGTGAACAGCTGCTGCTTCGTGCCGAAGTAATGGTGGACCAGGGCCGGATCCACCCCGGCGTCGGCGGCGACCGCGCGGATCGAGGTCCGGTCGAAACCGTGTTCGGCGAAGCGCACCCGCGCCGCGTCGAGGATCGCCTGCCGTGCCCCGGACCGGCCGGGCCGCCGTCCCGCGCCGCGCCCGGCCCCGGTGCGGCTCACGGAGTCTGCCGCCGGAGGGTCGCGGCCCCGAGCACCAGCGCGACCAGCGCGAACCCGGCGACGATCAGCAGGTCCACCCACATCCGCCCGGTGGCTTCGGGGTGCACCGACACCTCCTGCAACGCGTCCACGGCATAACTCAACGGCATCACGTTGCTGATGATCTCGAGCCAGCGCGGTAGTTGGTCACGCGGGACGAGCAACCCGCACAGGAAGATCTGCGGCGCCACCACCACCGGCATGAATTGCACCGCCTGGAACTCGGTGCGGGCGAAGGCGCTGGCCAACAGCCCGAGCGCGACCCCGCAGATCGCGTCGACCACGGCGATCAGCACCACCCAGCCGGGATTGCCCGCGGCCTCCAGCCCGAGCAGTCCGAAGGCGACCAGGCACGCCACCGCCGCCTGGGCGGCCGCGGCGAGGGAGAAGGCGCTGCCGTAGCCGCCGAGCAGGTCGAGTTTGGACAGCGGCGTGGTGAGCAGGCGTTCCAGCGTGCCGGAGGTGCGTTCGCGCTGCATGGCGATGGCGGTGATGAGGAACATGACGATGAACGGCAGGATGCCGAGCATGCTGATGCCGACGCGGTCGAACAGGGCGGGCGCGTGCGGGCTCGCCGGGGTGTCGGCGTAGATGAAGTACAGCAGCGTCATCAACAGGGCCGGGACGACCAGGATCATCGCGACCGTGCGGTGGTCGTTGCGCAGTTGCCGCAGGATGCGGCCGGTGGTGGCGGCGTACGGGCGAAGCGTCGGGGTGCTCATGCGTGCTGTCCCATCGTGATGAGGGTCAGGAAGGCCTTCTCGAGGTTGTCCTGTCCGGTCCGTGCCCGGAGTTCGTCCGGGCTGAGTTCGGCCAGCAGCCTGCCCTCGCGCATGAGCAGCAGCCGGTCGCAGTGTTCGGCCTCGTCCATCACGTGGCTGGAGACCAGCAGTGTGGTGCCGGCGGCGGCGAGTTCGTGGAACTGCTTCCACAGCTCCACCCGCAGCACCGGGTCCAGGCCCACGGTGGGCTCGTCCAGGATCAGCAGTTCCGGTCGCGCCACCAACGCACAGGCCAGGGAGGCGCGGGTCTTCTGTCCGCCGGAGAGCTCGTCGCCGCGGTGATGGGCGTGCTCGCGCAGGCCGACCGCGGTGAGCGCCTCGTCGACCTCGGCGCGGTCGCGGCCGTACAGCGCCGCGAAGTAGGCGACGTTCTCGCGCACGCTGATGTCGTTGTAGATGCTCGGCGCCTGGGTGACATAGCCGATCCGCCTGCGCAGCTCCGCCGCGCCCGCGGGCAGGCCGAGCGCGCTGATCCGGCCGGAGCGCACCTGCTGGGTGCCGACGATGCTGCGCATCAGGGTCGTCTTGCCGCAGCCGGACGGCCCGAGCAGCCCGGTGATCGTGCCGGACGGAATGGTCAGGGAAATCTCGTGCAGGACCGGTCGTCCGCCGCGGTGCACGACGAGATCGCGGACGTCGACGGCGGGGGTGGGCGAAGGACGCGACATGGCCGCCTCAATTCATCGTGTGTTGAATTCACTCTGTGGTGAATTCAACGCCTCCCACCGCCCGGGCGCAAGAGGCGCGTCCACCGGCCTTGTCGGGGCCGTCCGGGACAATGGCCGTCGTGTCTGTCGAGGAACTGGTTGTCGATCCACCCACCGCCGCCCGCCGGCTGCTCGGTGCCACCCTGCGCTCCGGCCAGGTCGCGGTCCGGCTCGTCGAGGTCGAGGCCTACGGCGGGGATGCGGAGGGCCCGTGGCCGGATCCGGCCTCGCACTCCGGTCGCGGCCGGACCAAGCGCAACGCCGTGATGTTCGGTCCGGCCGGTTACCTCTACGTCTATCTGAGCTACGGGATGCACACCTGCGTCAACGTGACCACCGGGCCCGACGGCACCGCCAGCGCGGTGCTGCTGCGCGCGGGCGAGGTGGTCGACGGGCTCGACGTCGTGCGCGGCCGGCGTCCCACCGCCCGCACCGATGCCGACCTCGCCCGCGGGCCGGGCAACTTCGGCACCGCCCTCGGCATCGCGCTCGACGACTACGGCACCGCGCTGTTCGACCCGGCCGCCCCGATTCGCCTGGAGCTGGCCGACCCGCTGCCCGCGGCACTGATCGCCGACGGCCCCCGCGTCGGCGTGAGCAGCGAGGCCGACCGGCCCTGGCGGTTCTGGCTGCCGTCCTCGCCCGCCGTCTCGGCCTACCGGCGCAGCCCCCGTGCGCCCGGCGCGGCCACGGTGCGCGCCCCGCGGTGAATTCCGGCGCGTCCCCTCGCGGTCGGTGGTGCTGCCGGCGTGCCGCGCGTCGGCGGGTGGCGCCCGCCGACCCCGTCGACGCTGTTCCGCACCGGTGAGACCTGCCGGTCGGCGGTCGATCCCGGTGCGGAAAGATGGGACGGCGTGAGCGGCGACATCATCGATGAACTGACCTGGCGCGGGTTGATCGCGCAGTCCACCGACCTCGACGCCCTGCGCGCGGCGTTGGCCGCCGGACCGCTGACCCTCTATGCCGGTTTCGATCCCACCGCGGCGAGCCTGCACGCGGGCCACCTCGTCCCGTTGCTGGCGCTCAAGCGGTTCCAGCGGGCCGGTCACCGCCCCATCGTGCTGGCCGGCGGCGCGACCGGTCTCATCGGCGATCCCCGCGACGTCGGCGAGCGCACCATGAACTCCTCCGACACCGTCGCCGAATGGGCCCGGCGCATCCGGTCCCAGCTCGAGCGCTTCGTCGATCTCGACGACTCGCCGACCGGCGCGGTGATCGTGAACAACATGGACTGGACCGGTCCGCTGAGCGCCGTCGATTTCCTGCGCGACATCGGCAAGCACTTCTCGGTGAACGTCATGCTGGCCCGCGACACCGTCAAGCGGCGCCTGGAGGGCGACGGCATGTCCTACACCGAGTTCAGCTACATGCTGCTGCAGGCCAACGACTACGTGCAGCTGCGCCGCAGCTTCGGCTGCCGCCTCCAGGTCGGCGGCTCGGATCAGTGGGGCAACATCATCGCCGGCGTCGAACTCAATCGCCGCCTGGACGGCGAGTCCGTGCACGCGCTCACTGTCCCGCTGGTGACCTCCGCCGACGGCAAGAAGTTCGGCAAGTCCACCGGCGGCGGCAGCCTCTGGCTCGACCCCGAGATGACCAGCCCGTACGCCTGGTACCAGTACTTCGTGAACACCGCGGACGCCGACGTCGTCCGCTACCTGCGCTGGTTCACCTTCCTCGACCGCGAGGAGCTCGCCGAGCTCGAGCGGGCCACGGCCGAACGTCCGCACGCCAGGGAGGCGCAGCGCAGGCTCGCCGCCGAGATGACCACGCTGGTGCACGGCGAGCAGCACACCAGGGCGGTACAGCTGGCCAGCCAGGCGCTGTTCGGTCGCGGCGACCTGCGCGAGCTGGACGAGGCGACGCTCGGTGCGGCCCTGCGGGAAGCCGCGGGGGAGGGCGAGGTCGCACGGGTCACGCCCGGCGAGCCGGCCACGATCGTCGACCTGCTGGTGGCAACCGGCCTGGCCGAGAGCCGGGGCGCGGCCCGGCGCACCGTCAACGAGGGCGGCGCCGCGGTGAACAACCAGAAGATCGCCGATCCGGACTGGACCCCCGCCGACGGCGACTACCTGCACGGACGCTGGCTGGTCGTGCGCCGCGGCAAGCGCAACATGGCCGGCGTGCTGCGCGACGGAAATTGATCTTGGTGGCTTGGGTCACATTTGTGTGGCCCAAGCCCGTTTCCGGCCTGCTGGCGAGCCTCTGACCTGCGGAATCACACCGGTGTAGTGCGGATTTGACGAGGCGTTATCCGGCGCGTAACTTATTCAACGTCAGAGCGACACGGACACCGACCCGGAGCCGCAACGCCGAGCCGCAACGCCGAGCCGAGAGGCTGGGCGGGGCCTGGGAAACGAGGTAGGACGAGGAGCGCCTGACGGGCAGCAGGACCATGTGACGCAGCGGACTTGACTCCGGGCGGTGCAGTGGTTAGGCTGGAAAAGTTGCCTCACAGAAGCTCCGGCGAAAATCCGGATCGGATGTGTGTGCGTGTGTTCTTTGAGAACTCAATAGTGTGTCGATGAATGTCAGTGCCAAATATTTTTGGTTCCGGTTCCTCATACCCCCGTGTGAGGGACGGACATTTTTTGTCAGCTAATTTCCGGCTGGCGATTGTTTTGCTGGGTTTTCGGACTCTAGTTTTGTACTTTTGATTGCGCCCTGTGGGGTGTGATTGTGAGTCTTCAACGGAGAGTTTGATCCTGGCTCAGGACGAACGCTGGCGGCGTGCTTAACACATGCAAGTCGAGCGGTAAGGCCCTTCGGGGTACACGAGCGGCGAACGGGTGAGTAACACGTGGGTGATCTGCCCTGTACTTCGGGATAAGCCTGGGAAACTGGGTCTAATACCGGATATGACCTTACATCGCATGGTGTTTGGTGGAAAGATTTATCGGTACAGGATGGGCCCGCGGCCTATCAGCTTGTTGGTGGGGTAATGGCCTACCAAGGCGACGACGGGTAGCCGGCCTGAGAGGGCGACCGGCCACACTGGGACTGAGACACGGCCCAGACTCCTACGGGAGGCAGCAGTGGGGAATATTGCACAATGGGCGAAAGCCTGATGCAGCGACGCCGCGTGAGGGATGACGGCCTTCGGGTTGTAAACCTCTTTCGACAGGGACGAAGCGCAAGTGACGGTACCTGTAGAAGAAGCACCGGCCAACTACGTGCCAGCAGCCGCGGTAATACGTAGGGTGCGAGCGTTGTCCGGAATTACTGGGCGTAAAGAGCTTGTAGGCGGTTTGTCGCGTCGTCCGTGAAAACTTGGGGCTCAACCCCAAGCTTGCGGGCGATACGGGCAGACTTGAGTACTGCAGGGGAGACTGGAATTCCTGGTGTAGCGGTGAAATGCGCAGATATCAGGAGGAACACCGGTGGCGAAGGCGGGTCTCTGGGCAGTAACTGACGCTGAGAAGCGAAAGCGTGGGTAGCGAACAGGATTAGATACCCTGGTAGTCCACGCCGTAAACGGTGGGCGCTAGGTGTGGGTTTCCTTCCACGGGATCCGTGCCGTAGCTAACGCATTAAGCGCCCCGCCTGGGGAGTACGGCCGCAAGGCTAAAACTCAAAGGAATTGACGGGGGCCCGCACAAGCGGCGGAGCATGTGGATTAATTCGATGCAACGCGAAGAACCTTACCTGGGTTTGACATACACCGGAAACCTGCAGAGATGTAGGCCCCTTGTGGTCGGTGTACAGGTGGTGCATGGCTGTCGTCAGCTCGTGTCGTGAGATGTTGGGTTAAGTCCCGCAACGAGCGCAACCCTTGTCCTGTGTTGCCAGCGCGTTATGGCGGGGACTCGCAGGAGACTGCCGGGGTCAACTCGGAGGAAGGTGGGGACGACGTCAAGTCATCATGCCCCTTATGTCCAGGGCTTCACACATGCTACAATGGCCGGTACAGAGGGCTGCGATACCGTGAGGTGGAGCGAATCCCTTAAAGCCGGTCTCAGTTCGGATCGGGGTCTGCAACTCGACCCCGTGAAGTTGGAGTCGCTAGTAATCGCAGATCAGCAACGCTGCGGTGAATACGTTCCCGGGCCTTGTACACACCGCCCGTCACGTCATGAAAGTCGGTAACACCCGAAGCCGGTGGCCTAACCCCTTGTGGGAGGGAGCCGTCGAAGGTGGGATCGGCGATTGGGACGAAGTCGTAACAAGGTAGCCGTACCGGAAGGTGCGGCTGGATCACCTCCTTTCTAAGGAGCATCTGCTCGGTCGTCTCGAAGAGTCGAGGTCGGTCGTGCCAGAGCCGCTGATGTCCCCGAGTGTGGGACTGCGGAGCTCATGGGTGGAACGCTGACAGCTTCCGTCATGGATGGTCAGGGCTCAGTTCCTGATCGTGGTGGATATATCGACACACTGTTGGGTCCTGAAAGAACAGACGTTCTTTCCAGGCAAGAGATACGATCCGCTCGGGTCTTCGGTCATACCGGCTTCGCCTTTCGGGTGGGGTGCTGGTGCCGAGTCGAGGTTTGAGTGGGTGTGTTGTTTGAGAACTGCACAGTGGACGCGAGCATCTTTGTTTGTAAGTGTTTAAGAGCGTTCGGTGGATGCCTTGGCACCAGGAGCCGATGAAGGACGTAGGAGGCTGCGATAAGCCTCGGGAGCTGTCAACCGAGCTGAGATCCGAGGATTTCCGAATGGGGAAACCCAGCACGAGTGATGTCGTGTTACCCGCGCCTGAATATATAGGGTGTGTGGAGGGAACGTGGGGAAGTGAAACATCTCAGTACCCACAGGAAGAGAAAACAAGAGTGATTCCGTGAGTAGTGGCGAGCGAAAGCGGATGAGGCTAAACCATGTAGATGTGATAGCCGGCAGGCGTTGTCTATGTGGGGTTGTGGGGTTGCTCTTCCCGGTTCTGCCGAGCTGGGCGTGAGTCAGAAACCGTTGTGTTAGCTGAAGTGGTCTGGGACGGCCTACCGTAGACGGTGAGAGTCCGGTAAGTGAAAACATGACGGCTCATGTGAGTGATACCCGAGTAGCAGCGGGCCCGTGAAATCTGCTGTGAATCTGCCGGGACCACCCGGTAAGCCTGAATACTCCCTGGTGACCGATAGCGGACTAGTACCGTGAGGGAAAGGTGAAAAGTACCCCGGGAGGGGAGTGAAATAGTACCTGAAACCGTGCGCTTACAATCCGTCAGAGCCTGCGCCCAGTTTTCTGGGGTGGGTGATGGCGTGCCTTTTGAAGAATGAGCCTGCGAGTTAGTGGCATGTGGCGAGGTTAACCCGTGTGGGGTAGCCGTAGCGAAAGCGAGTCCGAATAGGGCGTTGAGTCGCGTGTTCTAGACCCGAAGCGGAGTGATCTACCCATGGCCAGGGTGAAGCGACGGTAAGACGTCGTGGAGGCCCGAACCCACTTAGGTTGAAAACTGAGGGGATGAGCTGTGGGTAGGGGTGAAAGGCCAATCAAACTCCGTGATAGCTGGTTCTCCCCGAAATGCATTTAGGTGCAGCGTCACGTGTTTCACGCCGGAGGTAGAGCTACTGGATGGCCTAGGGGGCCTACAAGCTTACCGAAGTCAGCCAAACTCCGAATGCCGGTGTGTGAGAGCGTGGCAGTGAGACTGCGGGGATAAGCTTCGTAGTCGAGAGGGAAACAGCCCAGATCGCCGGCTAAGGCCCCTAAGCGTGTACTAAGTGGAAAAGGATGTGGGGTCGCGAAGACAACCAGGAGGTTGGCTTAGAAGCAGCCACCCTTGAAAGAGTGCGTAATAGCTCACTGGTCAAGTGATCCTGCGCCGACAATGTAGCGGGGCTCAAGTACACCGCCGAAGCCGCGGCACTCCAACATGACATCCGCATCGGGTTACGGTCCGGTGCGCAGTGGTTGGGGTGGGTAGGGGAGCGTCGTGCAGCCAGGGAAGCAGCAGTGTGAACTAGTTGTGGAGGCTGTGCGAGTGAGAATGCAGGCATGAGTAGCGAAAGACGAGTGAGAAACTCGTCCGCCGAATGACCAAGGGTTCCTGGGCCAGGTTAATCCGCCCAGGGTGAGTCGGGACCTAAGGCGAGGCCGACAGGCGTAGTCGATGGACAACGGGTTGATATTCCCGTACCCGTGTATCCGCGCCCAATGGCGAATCAGTGGTGCTAAGTGCCCAAAAGCGGATGGACCTCCTTCGGGAGGCCGGAAGTGGCTGCGCACGACCCCTGCTGTAGTAGTCAAGCGATGGGGTGACGCAGGAAGGTAGCTGGGCCAGTGAGTGGTTGTACTGGTGTAAGCCTGTAGGGCGTTGTGTAGGCAAATCCGCACAACATGAGCCTGAGAGGTGATGCGTAGCCGATTGAGGTGAATTCAGTGATCCTATGCTGCCGAGAAAAGCCTCTAGTGAGTTGGTACACGGCCCGTACCCCAAACCGACACAGGTGGTCAGGTAGAGAATACCGAGGCGATCGAGAGAACTGTGGTTAAGGAACTCGGCAAAATGCCCCCGTAACTTCGGGAGAAGGGGGACCTGATCTGGTGACCGGTCTTGCACCGTGAGCTGGGTTGGGTCGCAGAGACCAGAGAGAAGCGACTGTTTACTAAAAACACAGGTCCGTGCGAAGTCGTAAGACGATGTATACGGACTGACGCCTGCCCGGTGCCGGAAGGTTAAGAGGACCGGTTAGCGCTTCGGCGCGAAGCTGAGAATTTAAGCCCCGGTAAACGGCGGTGGTAACTATAACCATCCTAAGGTAGCGAAATTCCTTGTCGGGTAAGTTCCGACCTGCACGAATGGCGTAACGACTTCTCTGCTGTCTCAACCACAGACTCGGCGAAATTGCATTACGAGTAAAGATGCTCGTTACGCGCGGCAGGACGAAAAGACCCCGGGACCTTCACTATAGCTTGGTATTGGTGTTCGGTACGGTTTGTGTAGGATAGGTGGGAGACTGTGAAAGCCACACGCCAGTGTGGTGGGAGTCGTCGTTGAAATACCACTCTGATCGTATTGGACTTCTAACCTCGGGCCATGATCTGGTTCAGGGACAGTGCCTGGTGGGTAGTTTAACTGGGGCGGTTGCCTCCTAAAATGTAACGGAGGCGCCCAAAGGTTCCCTCAGCCTGGTTGGCAATCAGGTGTCGAGTGCAAGTGCACAAGGGAGCTTGACTGTGAGACTGACGGGTCGAGCAGGGACGAAAGTCGGGACTAGTGATCCGGCACCGGCATGTGGAAGCGGTGTCGCTCAACGGATAAAAGGTACCCCGGGGATAACAGGCTGATCTTCCCCAAGAGTCCATATCGACGGGATGGTTTGGCACCTCGATGTCGGCTCGTCGCATCCTGGGGCTGGAGTAGGTCCCAAGGGTTGGGCTGTTCGCCCATTAAAGCGGCACGCGAGCTGGGTTTAGAACGTCGTGAGACAGTTCGGTCTCTATCCGCCGCGCGCGTCAGAAACTTGAGGAAGGCTGTCCCTAGTACGAGAGGACCGGGACGGACGAACCTCTGGTGTGCCAGTTGTCCTGCCAAGGGCACTGCTGGTTAGCTACGTTCGGAAGGGATAACCGCTGAAAGCATCTAAGCGGGAAGCCTGTTCCAAGATGAGGTTTCTCACCCCCTCGAGGGGGTAAGGCCCCCCACAGACCATGGGGTTGATAGGCCAGAACTGGAAGCGCGGTAACGTGTGGAGGTGACTGGTACTAATCGGCCGAGGACTTACCAACAACGATGTTACGCGTCCACTGTGCGGTATCTGAAACAACACACAACCCACCGTTGGCACCCGCCCCATCACCGAGGAATGGTGTGGGGTGTGTGCGGGGGTGTGGATAGTTTCATAGAGTTACGGCGGTCATAGCGGTGGGGAAACGCCCGGTCCCATTCCGAACCCGGAAGCTAAGCCTGCCAGCGCCGATGGTACTGCACTCGACAGGGTGTGGGAGAGTAGGACACCGCCGGAACATCCTTTCCTGATAGGGGACCCACTAGTGGGTCCCCTATCGGCATTTCCGGACCCCACACCCCCAGACACCGGCCACCCACCGGCTACCACACCGACACGTGATTGAATTCAAGAGGGCCAGCAAACCCTCTGCTGAAAAAACTTGGAAAGGGAACACCGTGTCCGAACACAATGACGGTCGGAGGCCGTTCCGGCGCGCGTCCGATGCGGGTCAGCGCGGTGCCGGCGCCGACCGTCCCGGTGCGGACAGCGGCGCCACCGGCGATCGGGATTCCGGGCGATCGGGCGGCGCGGGCGAGCGTCGCGGGTTCCGCCGTGGCGAGCCGGATAGTGGGCAGCGAAGTGATTCGACCGGACGCGGCGGCTACGAGCAGCGCGGCGGTCGGGATCGCGGCGGCTACGAGCGGACCTCGGGGGATCGCGGCGGCTTCGGGCGCGGTGAAACCGGCGACCGGGGTGGGTTCCGCCGCGGCGGCTCCGAAGGCGGCCGCGACCGTGGCGACGAGCGCGGTGGTTTCCGGAGTGGGGAAGGCGGCCGTGGTGCCGGCGGCGGCTTCCGTCGCGGCGAGTCGCGCGGCTTCGACCGGCGTGATCCAGGTTCGGAGAGTGCCGGCGGCTTCGCTCGTGGGCGTGATGCGGATCGGGCCGGCGGCGAGCGCGGATCGCGCGGTACGGACGCGGGTGAGCGTGGTTTCCGTCGCGGCGGCGAGCCCGGTGGTTCGCGCGAAGGCGGCGGTGTCGCGCGCGGTACGTCCGGTGAGCGCGGCGGGTTCCGTCGCGGTGGACCGTCCGAGGGCGGCTCCCGGTACGGTGCGCCCGATCGTGGCGACGACCGGGGAGGTGCGCAGCGCGGCGGGTTCCGTCGTGGCGCGTCGGATCGTGACGACCGCGGGCGTGGCGGGTTCGATCGCGGTGGGGCGGCGCGCGGTGCCGGCGGCGGAGGTGAGCGCGAGGGTTCCGAGCGCGGCGGTTTCCGTCGTGGCGGCGAACGGGGCGGCTCCTCCAGCGGCAGTGAGCGTGGTGGTTACCCGCGCGGTGGTTCCGACTCCCGGGGTGCGGATCGTGGCCCCGGACGCGGCGGTTCCGGATTCGACGCGACGGCTCGTGGGGGTTCCCGCGACGCCGGTGCGGATCGTGCGCACGATGATGCGGAGCGTGGGGCGTCGGCACTGGGCGGCGAGCGCGGTGGTTTCCCGCGGGGCGGGGACGAGCGGCGCGGGTCCGGCGCGCGTGGCGAGTTCGAGGACCGGCGGCGCGGTGGTGAAGGTGCGCGCGGTACGGGAGGACGCAATCTCGAGCGGCGGGCGCCGCGGCCGGAGGAGCCGGATCTGCCCGACGACGTGGAGGCGTCGGACCTCGATCCCGCGGTGCGCCGGGATCTGCTGAGCCTGGACAAGGGCAATGCCGAGACCGTGGCGCGGCACCTGGTGATGGCGGTGCGGCTGCTCGACGACGATCCGCGGCTGGCGTTGGCGCACGCACGCGCGGCGCGGCAGCGGGCCGGGCGGATCGCGGTGGTGCGCGAAACCGCGGGCGTGGTGGCCTATCACGCGGGGGAATGGGCCGAGGCGCTGTCGGAGCTGCGGACCGCGCGGCGGATGTCGGGCGGTTCGGGTCTGCTGGCGGTGATGGCCGACTGCGAACGCGGGCTCGGTCGTCCCGAGCGGGCCATCGAACTGGGCCGCAGTGACGAGGCCAGGGCGCTCACCGGGGACGAGGCCAGCGAACTGCGGATCGTCGTGGCGGGCGCCCGGATGGACCTGGGCCAGTACGACCAGGCGGTCGTCACCCTGCAGACCGACGACCTCGATCCCGAGCGCACCGGCTCCTCGGCCGCCCGCCTGTTCTACGCCTATGCCGACGCGCTGGTCGCCGCGGGCCGCACCGCCGAGGGCCTGGAGTGGTTCCTCAACGCAGCCGCCGCCGATCTCGACGGCGAAACCGATGCCGAGGACCGCGCGGCCGAACTGACCGGGGACGCCTGAGCCCGGCCGCGGATCGATCCCGGGGATCCGGGACCGCCTCGACCACCCGGCGCTCGTGTCGGCGGGCTGACGTAGTGTCGTGTCACGCCGGTGCGGCGGGGGCACGGCCGGGGTGGATGCGACGAAGTGGGAGTGGTGTGACGCGGTTACGAGATCGCTATGAGGCGTTGCTGCTCGACCTGGACGGCACGCTGTACCGGGGTCCGGTGGTGATCGCCGGTGCGCCGGAGGCGTTGGCCGCCGCGGCGACATCGCAGCGGCTGGCCTATGTCACCAACAACGCCAGCCGCGGGCCCGCGGTGGTCGCCGCGCATCTGGCCGAGCTGGGGTTCCCTGCGCGGGCCGAGGACGTGGTGACCAGCGCGCAGGCCGCGGTCCGGTTGCTGGCCGAGCGGCTCGAACCGGGCGCGACCGTCCTCGTGGTCGGCACCGATGATCTGGCCGCCGAGGTGGAGGAAGCCGGGTTGAAGCCCATCCGGCGGTTCGACGGTGCCCCGCCCGCCGCGGTCGTGCAAGGACATTCCCCCCAGACGGCGTGGCCGGACCTGGCCGAGGCCGCCTACGCGGTGCGCGCGGGCGCGCTGTGGGTCGCGGCCAACACCGACCGCACCCTGCCCAACGAGCGTGGTCTCGCGCCCGGCAACGGCGCGATGGTCGCGGCGTTGCAGGCCGCCACCGACCGTGCGCCGGTGGTCGCCGGCAAGCCGTACGCGCCGCTGCTCGAGGACGCCGTCGCCCGGGTCGGCACCCGCGCCGCGCTCGTGGTCGGCGACCGGCTCGACACCGACATCGAGGGCGCCGATCGGGTCGCCCTGGATTCGCTGCTGGTGCTCACCGGCGTGAGCACCCTCGACGAGCTGCGCGCCGCGCCGCCGGAGCGGATCCCGACCTACGTGGCCGAGAGCCTGGACGCGCTCAACCACCCGCCGGTCGCCGACGACGCCGAGCTGGACCTGGCCGAGCGGCTGCGCAAGTACCCTGGCAGGGCGGTGACGGTACGCGCGTCCCGTTCGGAAATCCGATAGCGTTGGCACCACGATGACTACTCCGACCAATGCGCCCCGACCGGGGGTCCCGCTGCCCGGGCAGCATCTGCCCGGCGCGCAGGGTCGGCCGGAACCGGCCGACCCGGACCGGATCCGCGCCGAGATCGATGAGCTGCTCGCCGAACTCGACGCGGGCGGCGGCCGCACCGGACCGGCCGAGCACGCCGAGACCGGCGCGGACATCACGCGGCGCGCCCGCATCCTGGAACAGGCACACGAGGTGTTGGTCCAGGCACTGGCCACGGTGGACAAGATCTGAGGTGGCCAGGCGCGCACGAGTGGACGCCGAACTGGTTCGCCGCGGGTTGGCGCGATCGCGGGAGCACGCGGTCGAGCTGATCGGCGCGGGACGCGTCCTGATCGCTGGAACGGTCGCCTCGAAACCGGCGACCGCGGTGGAACCCGGCACCCCGCTGGTGGTGCGGGAACAGCCCGACGAGGTGCAGTGGGCCTCGCGCGGCGCGCACAAACTGCTCGGCGCGCTGGAACGTTTCGAGCCCGCGGGGCTGCGTGTGGCGGGCAAACGGTGCCTGGACGCCGGGGCGTCCACCGGGGGTTTCACCGATGTGCTGCTCAGCCGGGAGGCCCGCGAGGTGGTGGCCGTCGACGTCGGATACGGCCAGCTGGTCTGGCGGTTGCGCACCGACGAGCGGGTGCGGGTGTTCGACCGCACCAACGTGCGCACGCTGACGCCGGAACTGATCGAGGGCACCGTCGAGCTGGTGGTCGGTGACCTGTCGTTCATTTCGCTGGGGTTGGTGCTGCCCGCGCTGGCCTCCTGCTGTGCCGACGGCGCCGATCTGCTGCCGATGGTGAAGCCGCAGTTCGAGGTCGGCAAGGAACGGGTGGGATCCGGTGGCGTGGTGCGCGATCCGGCGCTGCGCGCCGAGGCGGTGCGCGGGGTCGCCGCCGCCGCGGCCGAACACGGGCTGCGGACGGTGGGCGCGGTGGCCAGTCCGCTGCCCGGGCCGTCGGGCAATGTCGAGTACTTCCTGTGGCTGCGCAAGGACGGGCCGTTCGAGTACGACGCGGCACAGGTGCGCGAGCTGGTCGCGCGGGCGGTCGAGGAGGGGCCACGATGAGCGGGTCCGGCGACCGCGAGATCCTGCTGATCGCCCACCCGGGCCGCGCCGAGATCGTCGAGACCGCGCACCGGGCGGCGAAGATCTTCACCGAAGCCGGGATCGGGCTGCGGGTGCTGGCCGACGAGGCGCCGAGTACCCGGTTCGACAGCCGCGCCGAACCGGCGCCGGTGACCGGTCCGGCCGGCGATGTCGTGCGGGTGGTCGAGCACAGTGCGGCGGCCGCGGTCGGCTGTGAGATGGTGCTCGCCCTCGGCGGTGACGGCACGTTCCTGCGCGCGGCCGAACTGGCCAGGCCCGCGTCGGTGCCGGTGCTCGGAATCAACCTGGGCCGCATCGGCTTCCTGACCGAGGCCGAGGCCGAGCACCTCGACGAGGCGCTGGGCCAGGTGGTGCGCGGGGACTATCGGGTCGAGGACCGGATGACCATCGACGTGACCGTGCGGGTCGAGGACGAGGTGGTCGAGTCCGGCTGGGCGCTCAACGAGGCGAGCATCGAGAACGCTTCGCGCATGGGCGTTCTCGAGGTGGTGCTGGAGGTCGACGGGCGCCCGGTCTCGGCGTTCGGCTGCGACGGCATCCTGATCGCGACGCCGACCGGGTCGACGGCCTACGCGTTCTCCGCCGGTGGGCCGGTGGTGTGGCCGGAACTCGAGGCGCTGCTGGTGATCCCGAGCAACGCGCACGCCCTGTTCGCGCGGCCGCTGGTCACCAGCCCGGAGTCCCGCATCGCGGTGGAATCGGTTGCCACCGGCCACGATGCGATAGTTTTCCTGGATGGCAGGCGCACGCTGGCGCTACCGCGCGGCGGCCGGGTGGAAGCGGTCCGCGGCAGCGAACCGGTGCGCTGGGTGCGGCTGGATTCCGCGCCGTTCGCGGATCGGATGGTGCGCAAGTTCCAATTGCCCGTGACCGGCTGGCGAGGCCGACGGCGAACGGAGAGCACACGTGCTGACAGAGATCAGGATTGACAGTCTCGGTGTCATATCCGCGGCCACCGCGCAGTTCCACGAGGGTTTCACGGTCCTGACCGGTGAGACCGGCGCGGGCAAGACCATGGTGGTCACCAGCCTGCATCTGCTCGGCGGTGCCCGCGCGGACGCGGGCCGGGTGCGGCTCGGCGCGAACAAGGCCGTGGTGGAGGGCCGGTTCACCGTCGAGGACCTGAACGAGGACGCCCGCGGCCAGGTGGCCGAGGTGCTCGAGTCGGCGGCGGCCGAGGCCGACGACGACGGCAGCGTCATCGCCATCCGCACCGTGAGCAGTGACGGCCGCTCCCGCGCCCATCTGGGCGGTCGCAGCGTGCCCGCCTCGGTGCTGGCCGACTTCACCTCCTCGCTGTTGACCGTGCACGGTCAGAACGATCAGTTGCGCCTGCAGAAGCCCGAGCAGCAGTTGGCCGCGCTGGACCGGTTCGCCGCCGACACCGTGGGTCCGTTGCTGCGCAAGTACCAGGTGCTGCGCCGCGCCTGGCTCGACGCGCGCACCGAACTGCTGGAGCGCACGGCGCGCAGCCGGGAGCTGGCGCTGGAGGCCGATCGGCTCAAGCACTCCCTCGACGAGATCGACGCCGTCGCGCCCGAGCCCGGGGAGGACGTGCGCATCGTCGACGAGGTGCGCAGGCTCAGCGATCTGGATTCGCTGCGCGAGGCGGCGGCCGTCGCCCACGACGCGCTCGCCGGGCCTGCCGACGCGCCCGAGGACGGCTCGGGCGCGCTGGAACTGCTCGGGGCCGCGCGGGCGCGGTTGGAGGCGGCCGAGGATCCGGCGCTGTCGGCGCTGGCGCCGCGGTTGGGCGAGGCGATCGCCGTGGTGGTCGACCTGACCACCGAGCTGAGCGGTTATCTGTCGGATCTGCCCTCGGATCCGGGTGCGTTGGATTCGCTGCTGACCCGGCAAGCCGAATTGAAGAGCCTGACCCGCAAGTACGCCCCCGACATCGACGGTGTGCTGGCCTGGGCGGCCGAGGCCAGGACGCGGCTCGAGTCGCTGGACGTGTCGGAGGAGGCGCTGACGAAGCTGGCCGCCGAGGTCGACATCGCGGCCGAGCGGGTGCGCGCGGCGGCGGTGAAGTTGACCGCCGCGCGGACCAAGGCCGCGGGCAAGTTGGCCGCCGCGGTGAGTGCGGAACTCGCGGGGCTGGCGATGGGGAAGGCGAAGCTGGAGGTGCAGGTGCGTGCGGTGCCCGCGGCCGCGCAGGATTCGGCGCCGCTGACCGTCGACGGCGTCGAACTGCACGCGGGCGCCACCGGCGTGGACGAGGTCGAGTTCCGGCTGGCCGCGCATTCGGGCGCGCAGTCGTTGCCGTTGAGCAAGAGCGCCTCCGGTGGTGAGCTCTCGCGGGTGATGCTGGCGCTGGAGGTGGTGCTCGCCGGGTCCGACCACGGGGCGACGATGGTGTTCGACGAGGTCGACGCCGGTGTCGGCGGCCGGGCCGCGGTGGAGATCGGGCGCAGGCTGGCCCGGCTGGCGCGCACGCACCAGGTGATCGTGGTGACGCATCTGCCGCAGGTGGCGGCGTTCGCGGACACGCACCTGGTGGTCGACAAGTCCGACGAGGGCGGCACGGTGAACAGCGGCGTGCGGGCGCTGACGAAGGACGAGCGGGTGGTGGAGCTGGCGCGCATGCTGGCCGGCCTGGACGACACCGAGACCGGCCGCGCGCACGCGGAGGAACTGCTGGAGATGGCGCGCGCCGAGCGGGCGAGCGTCTGATCCGGCGCGCCGCGACGGCGCGCCGGTGAGTGGGTCAGGCGAAGGCCTTCTTGGTCGCGCCCATGATCTGCCCGATCAGGGTGCGCAGACCGGCCTCGAGCACCTTGGCGGGCACCGGCAGGCTCGGCTCGGACTCCATGGTGTAGGTGACGCGGGTGCCGCCCTCGGCGTCGGCGAAGGTCACGATGCCGACGTGGCGCTTCACCGGCACGCCCTTGACGATCTTGTACTCGAAGCGCTCGTTGGGCACCAGCGTGGTGGTCTCCTCCACGAAGCCGATCGAGCCGCGGCCGACGGTGTACTGGGCGCCGACGCCGGAGGGGCTGTCGGTGCCCGGCTTCTTCAGCGTGAACTGCACGCCCGGCAGGAAGGGGTTGATGCCGTCACGGTTGACGAAGAACGTGTAGACGGCCTGGCGCGGGGCCGGGATGACGGCCTCGACGATGCTGCGTGGCATGAATTCTTCTCCTCTACGGGCGACAGGTCGACGGAAGTGTATAGGCACTGCCTCATCGTCTCGGCGGTGCTGTCACGTGCGTCACATTCACCGACCTTGTTTCGGATCGCGCTGAACGGCAACTGCCGGTACGTCGGTAAACGCAGATGAGGAGGACGACCCATGATCCGTTCCGGAGTGCGAGTGGCGGCGACCGCGGCGGCGGCTGCGACCGTGACCCTGCTCGGCGCGGGACTCGCCGCGGCCGCGCCCACGGTGAGCGCGGACACCAGCGAGGAAGGCGCCGTCGTGGTCGGCAGCCGGCCCGAGGGCGAGCAGTGGATGTGCGTGCTGGCCGGCGCGGGCGCGCAGACGATGCTGCGCGTGGATATCGCCCGGGCGGGGGAGAGCCGGGGTGATTTCGCGGCGGGTACCACGGTCGGCGCGGGCTGCGTCAGCACGGCGCCGTTCGGCGCGACGGTGGTGACCGGCAACGCCTCGCTCGACGACGCCGACTGATCCGGTCGCGGAACGGGGTCCGGGTGCGGTGGTCCGCACCCGGACCTTTTCGTGTGGCGGAGC
The DNA here is from genome assembly GCF_002554515.1 of Nocardia sp. FDAARGOS_372. Taxonomy (NCBI): domain Bacteria; kingdom Bacillati; phylum Actinomycetota; class Actinomycetes; order Mycobacteriales; family Nocardiaceae; genus Nocardia; species Nocardia sp. FDAARGOS_372. Next base: position 624,064 of record NZ_PDDW01000001.1, read on the forward strand.
CCGCGCGCTCGGGGTGACCGTGCTCGCGACCCCTCGGCCCCCGGACGCCGTTTTCGCCCCTGGCCGCCGGGTAGCCGTCCAGTACCCGACGAACCCGTCGGCCGAGCAGTGAGGAGTGGCGGATGAAGGCCGTGACCTGGCAGGGCAGGCGCAAGATCGCCGTGGACGAGGTGCCCGACCCGCGGATCCAGCAACCGACCGACGCGATCGTGCGCATCACCTCCACCGCAGTCTGCGGCTCGGACCTGCACCTGTACGAGGTGCTCGGCCCGTACATGACACCCGGTGACGTGCTCGGGCACGAGCCGATGGGCATCGTCGAGGAGGTCGGCGCCCAGGTGCGCGACCTGAAGCCCGGCGACCGGGTGGTGGTGCCGTTCCAGATCAGCTGTGGACACTGCGCGATGTGTGACACCGGCCTGCCGACCCAGTGCGAGACCACGCAGGTGCGCTCGCAGGGCAGCGGCGCGGCGCTGTTCGGCTACTCCGAGCTCTACGGGCAGGTGCCCGGCGGCCAAGCGGAGTACCTGCGTGTCCCGTATGCCGATCACACCCACATCACCGTGCCCGAGGGGCCGGACGATCAGCGATTCCTGTACCTCTCGGATGTGCTGCCGACGGCGTGGCAGGCGGTCGAGTATGCCGCGGTGCCCGACGGCGGCTCGGTGACCGTGCTGGGTCTCGGCCCGATCGGCGACATGGCGTGCCGGGTTGCCGCCCACCGGGGGTACCGGGTGATCGGCGTGGACCGGGTACCCGAACGGCTGTCCCGGGTGGCTGCCCGCGGCATCGAGGTCATCGACTTCTCCGCCGTGGACGCCGACCTGGGCGATGTCATCCGCGACCGCACCGACGGGCGCGGCACCGACGCGGTGATCGATGCCGTCGGGATGGAGGCGCACGGCTCGCCCATCGGATCGGTGGCGCACCGCTCGGCGGCGCTGCTGCCGGACGTGGTGGCCCGCAAGGTGATGGACACGGCAGGGGTGGACCGGCTGGCCGCCCTGCACGAGGCCATCGACATCGTCCGCCGCGGCGGCACCATCTCCCTGGTCGGCGTGTACGGCGGCATGGTCGATCCGCTGCCGATGCGGGTGCTGTTCGACAAGCAGATCCAGCTGCGGATGGGGCAGGCCAACGTCACCCGCTGGGCGCCGGAGATCCTGCCGTTGCTCACCGACGACGACCCGCTGGGCGTGGACACCTTCGCCACCCACCGCCTGCCGCTGAGCAAGGCCCCCGCGGCCTACGAGATGTTCCAGCAGAAGGCCGACGGCGCGGTGAAGATCGTTCTCGATCCGGCCGCGTGACAGCTCAGCCCGCCAGCGCCTGCACCTTCGCGGCCGTCTCGTAATCGGCGCGCCAGTCGGGACCGGTAGGGGCCAGCGTCAACCGTTCGACGCCCGCGTCGGCGTACTGCGCCAGCAGCTCCGGCCAGCGGTTCGAGTCCTGGCCGAGCGGCGGCGCGACGACGGTGATTCCCGGTGTCGGCCTACCGAATCCGGCCGCCAGCTCGGCCAGCTCGCGTCCGCCCGCCGCGGCCTGTTCCGGGGTCGCGGCGATGGCGATCCACCCCTGGGCGAATTCGGCGGCCCGGCGGCGGGCCCGGGGTCCGTCACCGGCGACGAGCACCGGCGGGACGGTCGCGCCGGGCGACAGCGCGACCTCGGTGCCGTCGGGCAGCGCGGTGGTGCGTCCGGCGATCAGGTCGGGCAGCACCCGCAGCGCGGCGTCGGTGGTGCGGCCGCGCTCGGCGAAGGACGCGCCCGCCGCGCGCCAGCCGATGTCGCCGTGGGCGGGATTGCCGGTGCCGATGCCCAGCAGCAGCCGGTCACCGGAGACGTACTGGAGGCTCGCGATCTGCTTGGCCGCCCAGGCCGCCGGGCGCAGCGCGAGCAGCAGGACGCCGTAGCCGATGCGGATCCGTTCGGTCACCGCCGCCGCCGTGGCCAGCACCACCGTGCTGTCGAGCATCGGCGCGCTGGCGATCAGATGATCGGTGGACCATACCGAGTCGAGGCCGATCTCCTCGGCGAACCGGGCGCTCGCGCGGACGTCGCCGAGGATGGGGCGGGCGGGGTCGGGGGTCGAGGTGGGCAGGATGACACCGATCTCCATGAGATGTCCTTCGTCGAGGGGGGCGGGGGCGTGATGCGCCGGTGTCCGGGAACAACCCGGGGGCGGTCCGTGCTGTTCCCGGGTGGTTGATCGCCGTCCGGGTGCCTGTGGGATTCCCACAGTTCGGGGCGGTCGGTACGAACACCATTGGGGCACAAGTGGTTTCACGCAGAAGTTCCGACCGCGGCGGTGGTGTCGCCGCTGATAGCGGAACTTCCTGAGTTGCTCGAACTGGTCATCTGATCGAAATCGTGCGGGCCTGCGGTCGTGAACCGCGGAACGGCTATCGGCGAGAACTCGCGCCGGAATGCGGAAACCCACGCGACACGGGGGCGTGGCGACCGGCGCGCAACAGTGGATGCCGTGCGTGTGCCGATTACCCTGTCCCGGCTGATATCACAGTGACGAATGTGACCCACCGCTCGGCGCGCCTCCACCACGGGCCCCGACATAGCCGCCATCATCGGCCCCATGAAGTTGCCGGCCCTGTTGTCGAAGAACACCGAAACGCTGCCCGGCCGCACCGGGATAGCCCGGGTGGATCGCAACACCCGGCGACTGCTGCGGCGCGTCGGCCCCGGTGACATCGCCGTCGTCGACGAGATGGACCTGGACCGCATCACCGCCGACCGGCTGGTCGAAGCCGGTGTCGTCGCGGTGGTCAACACCTCGCCCTCGATCTCCGGCCGCTACCCCAACCTCGGGCCGGAAGTGCTTGTCGCCAACGACATCATGCTGGTGGACACGGTCAGCTCCGACGCCTTCACCAAGATCAAGGACGGCAGCAAGATCCGCATCCACGACGGCGTGGTGTACGCGGACAAGCTGACCAAGAAGGAACCCGAGGCACTGGTCGAGGGCATCGAGCTGACCGAAGCCGCCATCGCCGAGCGGATGATCGAGGCGCGCAACGGGCTCGCCGACCACCTCGAAGCCTTCGCGGGCAACACCATCGAATTCGTGCGCACCGAGAGCGCGCTGCTCATCGACGGCATCGGGGTGCCCGAGCTGGAACTGGACATGAAGCAGCGGCATGTGGTCGTGGTGGCCGACGGGCCCGATCACGCCGAGGACCTCAAGCGGCTCAAGCCGTTCATCAAGGAGTACGCGCCGATCATGGTCGGCGTCGGGCGCGGTGCCGACACGCTGCGCAAGCAGGGGTACCGGCCCGACCTGATCGTCGGCGACCCGGAGGAGATCACCTCGGCCACGATGAAGTGCGGCGCCGAGGTGATCCTGCCCGCCGACACCGACGGTCATGCCAAGGGCCTGGAACGCATCCAGGACCTGGGCATCGGCGCCACCACCTTCCCGTCCTCGGGCGCCCCGGCCGATCTCGCGCTGCTGCTGGCCGAGCATCACGGCGCCGCGCTGATCGTCACCGTGGGTGCGGCGGCCTCGCTGGACGACTTCTTCGACCGCGGCCGCCGCGACAGCAATCCGGCCACCTTCCTGACCCGGCTGAAGGTCGGCACCAAACTCATGGACGCCAAGGCGGTGGCCACCCTCTACCGCAACCGCATGTCCGGCGTCGCGCTGGCGATGGTCGTGCTGGCCGCGCTGATCGCGGTGATCGTGGTGCTGCTGGCCTCCAACACCGGCACCGAGGTGCTGGACTGGGCGGTGGACACCTGGAACCGTTTCGCGCGATGGTGCCAGGATCTCGTCGGCGCGGGCCAACGATAGCCGGGAGCGATTGATGATCTCACTGCGCCAGCACGCCATCTCGATCGTGGCGATCTTCCTCGCGCTCGCGATCGGGGTGGTGCTCGGCTCGCAGACCCTGGCCGCCGATCTGCTCTCCGGCCTGCGCGCGGACAAGACCGAACTGGGTCGGCAGGTCGACGACCTCGGTGCCCGCAATCGCGCGCTCACCGACCAGGTCGACGCCGCCGACCGCTTCATCGCGAGCTCGGCCGGGCGCATCCTCGGCGGCACCCTCGCCGACCGGTCGGTGCTCGTCTTCACCACCCCCGACGCCGACCCGGCCGACGTGGAGGCGGTGAGCACCGGCCTGCAGACCGCCGGCGCGGCGGTCGCCGGGCGGATCGCCCTGACCGACGCCTTCGTCGACGCGGCCGAGGGCGACCGGCTGCGGACCGCGGTGACCAACACCATCCCGGCGGGCGCGCAGCTGCGCACCGGCGGCGTGGACCAGGGCAGCCTGGCCGGTGACCTGCTGGGCATGGTGCTGCTGCTCGACCCCGCCACCGGACAGCCCCGATCGACGCCACAGGAGCTGAGCCTGGTGCTCGAGACGCTGCGCGGCGGCGGGTTCCTCGCCTACGGTGACACGCCCGTGCAGCCGGCCCAGCTGGCCGTGGTCGTCACCGGTGCGGGCGCGCAGGCCGCCGAGAACGCCCGCGGCGCGAACGTGGCCCGCTTCGCCGGTGCCCTGCGCGGTCGCGGGGCGGGCGTCGTGCTGGCCGGGCGTACCGGCGCGGCCGACGGACAGGGCGCGCTCGCGATCGTCCGCTCCGATGCCGCGCTCGCCGCGGCGCTGACCACCGTGGACAATCTGGACCGGGAGATCGGCCGGGTCACCACCGTGCTGGGGCTGACCGAGCAGCTCGGCGGCGGCGCGGGCCGCTACGGCACGGGCCCGCAGGCCGGCTCGCTGACATTGGCCGGACTGCCCGGCTGATCCGGTGGTGGCGATCGATCAGCTAACGGGCGTGGCGTGCGAATCGGGCGCCCGTTTCGTGTTACTGTGAAGACCCGTGGGTCAAACACGGATTCAGGCGCGAACCGCCACGAAACACATCTTCGTCAGCGGTGGTGTCGCCTCCTCATTGGGCAAGGGCCTTACCGCCTCCAGCCTCGGTCAGCTGCTCACCGCGCGCGGACTGCGCGTCACCATGCAGAAACTCGACCCCTATCTGAACGTCGATCCCGGCACCATGAATCCGTTCCAGCACGGCGAGGTGTTCGTGACGGAAGACGGTGCCGAGACCGATCTCGACGTCGGCCACTACGAGCGATTCCTCGACCGTGACCTGTCGCGGGACGCGAACGTGACCACCGGGCAAATCTATTCCTCGGTCATCGCCAAGGAACGCCGCGGCGAATACCTGGGTGACACCGTCCAGGTCATCCCGCACATCACCGACGAGATCAAGAACCGCATCCTGGCCATGCGCGGCCCCGATCTACAGGGCCAGACGCCGGACGTGGTGATCACCGAGATCGGCGGCACGGTCGGCGACATCGAATCCCAGCCGTTCCTCGAGGCGGCCCGCCAGATCCGCCACGACGTCGGCCGCGACAACGTCTTCTTCCTGCACGTCTCGCTGGTGCCCTACCTGGCGCCCTCGGGCGAGCTCAAGACCAAGCCCACCCAGCACTCGGTGGCCGCGCTGCGCAACATCGGCATCCAGCCCGACGCGCTGATCCTGCGCTGCGACCGCGAGGTGCCGCAGGCGCTCAAGTCGAAGATCGCGCTGATGTGCGACGTCGAGGTGGACGCCTGCATCTCCACCCCGGACGCGCCGTCGATCTACGACATCCCGAAGGTGCTGCACCGCGAGGGCCTGGACGCCTACGTGGTGCGGCGGCTGGGGCTGCCCTTCCGCGACGTGGACTGGACCGTGTGGGGCGACCTGCTCGACCGTGTGCACTCCCCGCGCGAGGAGGTCGAGGTCGCGCTGGTCGGCAAGTACGTCGACCTGCCCGATGCCTACCTCTCGGTCACCGAGGCGCTGCGCGCCGGTGGCTTCGCCTCCCGGGCCAAGGTGAACATCCGCTGGGTGGCCTCCGACGAGTGCGAGACCGCGGCGGGCGCCGCGGCCGCGCTGCGCGATGTCGACGCGATCCTGATCCCCGGCGGCTTCGGCATCCGCGGCATCGAGGGCAAGGTCGGCGCCATCCACTTCGCCCGCACCCGCGGTATCCCGCTGCTCGGCCTGTGCCTCGGCCTGCAGTGCGTGGTGATCGAGGCGGCCCGCTCGATCGGGCTCACCGACGCCAACTCCACCGAGTTCGAGCCCGACACCCAGCACCCGGTGATCTCCACCATGGCCGATCAGAAGCAGGCCGTGGCCGGTGAGGCCGACCTGGGCGGCACCATGCGCCTGGGCGCCTACCCGGCGGTGCTGGAGAAGGGATCGGTGGTCGCCCGCGCCTACGGCTCGGAGCAGGTCTCCGAACGGCACCGGCACCGCTACGAGGTGAACAACGCCTACCGCGACAAGATCGCCACCAGCGGGCTGAAGTTCAGTGGCACCTCCCCGGACGGGCTGCTGGTCGAGTTCGTGGAGCTGCCCGCCGAGGTGCACCCGTTCTTCGTCGCCACCCAGGCGCATCCGGAGCTGAAGAGCAGGCCGACCCGCCCGCATCCGCTGTTCGCCGCGCTGATCGCGGCCGCGCTGAAATATAAACTGGCCGAGCGGCTTCCGGTCGACATTCCGGACGACGAGTTGGCGAGCGCAGAACAGGGAGCGTGAATGAGCGAGCGTGACGGCGGGACCGGGGCACCGGGCAGCCACGATTTCGAGACCGTGGCCAGCCGGACGGTGTATTCCGGCGCGATCGTCGCGCTGCGCCTGGACCAGGTCGCCATGCCCGGCGGCCGGGTGGTCGAACGCGAGGTCATCGAACACCACGCGGCGGTCGCGGTCGCCGCGGTCGACGACGAGGACAACGTGATCCTCATCCGGCAGTACCGCCACCCGCTCGGGCGGCGGCTGCTGGAACTCCCCGCCGGGCTGCTCGACATCCCCGGCGAGGATCCGCTCACCGCCGCCCGGCGCGAGCTCGCCGAGGAGACCGGGCTGGCCGCGCGGGAGTGGTCGGTGCTGGTGGACGTGGCGCTCTCGCCGGGCTTCACCGACGAGGCACTGCGCGTCTACCTGGCCCGCGGGCTCAGCGCGACGCACCGGCCGGACCCCGAACTCGAGGAAGCCGACATCGAGGTGGTGCGCATGCCCGTGGCCGAGGCGGTGCGCGCGGCGCTGGCCGGAGAGATCGTCAACGCCACCGCGGTCGCCGGGGTGCTCGCGCTGACCGCGGCCCGCGCCAACGGCACCGAACTACGTCCCGGCGACGCGCCCTGGCCGGACCGGCCGACCACCTTCCTGGATCGCAAGGCAGCGCAGAGGGCCGCGGACTGACAGGATCAGGGGATGCTCGCGCGCGAGATCGACGCCTACCTGGACCATCTCGCGGTGGAGCGCGGCGCGGCCCGCAACACCCTCGGCGCCTACCGGCGTGATCTGGGGCGCTACCGCGACTTCCTGACCCAGCGCGGGATCGGCGGGCTCGAACAGGTGCGGGAGGCCGACGTCGCGGCGTTCACCGTCGCGCTGCGATCCGGCGGCGGCGATCATCCGCCGTTGGCGGCCAGCTCGGTGGCACGAGCGTTGATCGCGGTGCGCGGGCTGCACCGCTTCGCCGCCGCGGAGGGGATGACCAGCACCGACGTCGCGCATGCGGTGAAACCGCCCACCCCCGGCCGCCGGTTGCCCAAGGCGCTGCCCTACGACCAGGTGCTGCGGCTGCTCGAGGCCGCGGGCGGGGGACCGGCCGAGGACGGGGACACCGCCGCCGTGGACGGCGGCCCGCGCGGTCTGCGCGATCGGGCGTTGCTGGAACTGCTGTACTCCACCGGGGCGCGCATCTCGGAGATGGTCGGCCTCGACGTCGACGATCTCGACACCACCGAACGCGCGGTCGTGTTGCGCGGCAAGGGCGGCAAACAGCGCATCGTCCCGATCGGCCGTCCGGCGCTGGCCGCCGTGGACGCCTACCTGGTGCGCGGACGACCGGTGCTGGCGGCCGCGGGCAAGGGCACCGGCGGCGCGCTGTTCCTCAACGTGCGGGGCGGGCGGCTGTCGCGGCAGAGCGCGTGGCAGGTGCTGCAGACCGCCGCCGAACGCGCGGGCATCGGCGCCGCCGTCTCCCCGCACACGCTGCGGCACTCCTTCGCCACCCACCTGCTCGACGGCGGTGCGGACGTGCGCGTGGTGCAGGAGCTGCTCGGCCACGCCTCGGTGACGACCACGCAGATCTATACCCTGGTCACCGTGAGCACACTGCGCGAGGTCTGGGCCACGGCCCATCCACGCGCCAGGTGAGGGGACGGGGGATCGTCGCGGTAGCCGGTCGGCGCGTGTCCGAACGCGTGTCCGACGCCGTCAAGCGGTAGCGTCTAGCGAGAGCTGGACCGTACGAAAGCGAGGTCGGGCGCGATCGGCCTCGCTACGCTCGGCAAGGCAGCGCGAGCGTCCTCGCTACGCTCGGCAACGGGCAGGAACGTATAAGGAGCAGCGGATCGTGACGACAGCCGGCGCGGCGGAGCCGCCATACGGTGAGGCGCAGCCGCCGACAGAACCCCGCCCGGGAGAGGATTCGGACGTCGCGGCGGAGACCCTGTGGGGCGGCACCGCCCCGCCCGTGCCCGAGGACGGCGAACTGGGCCCGACGGGCAGGCCGCTGCGGGTGGTCCCCGACCCGCCCCCGCTGACCTCGCACGGCGACGCGCTGATCGTCGCGATGTGCAACCAGAAGGGCGGCGTCGGCAAGACCACCTCCACCATCAATCTCGGCGCGGCCCTGGCCGAATACGGCCGCCGCGTGCTGCTGGTCGATCTCGACCCGCAGGGCGCGCTCTCGGCCGGGCTCGGCGTGGCCCACCACGACCTCGACCTGACCGTGCACAACCTGCTCGTCGGCGGGCGCACCTCGATCGACGACGTGCTGATGCAGACAAAGGTCGAGAACATGGACCTGCTGCCGAGCAACATCGACCTGTCGGCGGCGGAGATCCAGCTGGTCAACGAGGTCGGCCGGGAGCAGACGCTCGGCCGCGCGCTGGAACCGGTGCGCGACCGCTACGACTACATCCTCATCGACTGCCAGCCCTCGCTGGGTCTGCTCACCGTGAACGCGCTGGCCTGCTCGGACGGGGTCATCATCCCGATGGAGTGCGAGTACTTCTCGCTGCGCGGGCTCGCGCTGCTCAACGACACCGTGGAGAAGGTGCGCGACCGGCTGAATCCGCGGCTGAGCCTGTACGGCATCGTGGTCACCATGTTCGATGCCCGGCTGCTGCATTCGCGTCAGGTGATGGCGCGCGTCGTCGAAGTGTTCGGCGACCTCGTGTACGACACCGCGATCGCGCGCACCGTGCGGTTCCCCGACGCCAGCGTGGCGGGCGAGCCGATCACCACGTGGGCGCCGAAATCCGGTGGGGCCGAAGCGTATCGGGCGATGGCACGGGAAGTCATCCACCGGTCCGGCCGGTGAGCGCGGCCACCGACCCCGCCCCGCCGACCGTCCCCGATCCGCACGAGCCCGTCCCGGCGAACGCGCAGGCCGAGGGCGACGGCGAATCCGGCGGCGAATCCGGCGGCTTCCGGCTCAAGCTCGCGAATTTCGAGGGCCCGTTCGACCTGCTGCTCACCCTCATCAGCTCGCGCAAGCTCGACGTCACCGAGGTGGCGTTGCACCAGGTCACCGACGAGTTCATCGCCTACACCAAGGCGCTCACCGCGAGCATGGAGACCACCGCGGGCCTGCGCGCGGACAAGATCCTGGACCAGACCACCGAATTCCTCGTGGTGGCCGCGACCCTGCTCGACCTCAAGGCCGCACGGCTGCTGCCGTCGGGGGAGATGACCGACGCCGAGGATCTGGAGCTGCTCGAGGCCCGCGACCTGCTGTTCGCCCGGCTGTTGCAGTACCGCGCGTTCAAGCAGGTGGCCGAGCTGCTCGGCGAGCTGGAGGCCGTGGCCCTGCGCCGCTACCCGCGCGCGGTGGGGCTGGAGGAGCGCTTCGCCGGGTTGTTGCCCGAGGTTACCCTGGGAGTGGACGCGGCGGGCTTCGCCGAAATCGCGGCCGCGGCGTTCCGGCCCCGCCCCCGCCCCACGGTCGGACTGGATCACCTGCACCAGCACACGGTGTCGGTGGCCGAGCAGGCGGCGCTGGTGCTGGAGATGCTGAAGGCGCGCGGGCCCGGCGGTTGGACCACCTTCGCCGAACTGGTCGCCGACTGCGAGGTGCCGGTGCAGATCGTGGCGCGTTTCCTCGCGCTGCTCGAGCTGTACCGGGGCAAGAGCATCGAGTTCGACCAGCCCGACCCGCTGGGTCCGCTGGCGATCAGCTGGATCGGCGATCCGGGCGAACAGGACACGACCGTGACGATCGAGGAGGACTACGGGTGAGCCAGCCACCGAACACCGCCGCGGACGTGGTGTCCGATCTCACCCCGCCGGTTCTCGACGACGCCGAATTCCGTTCGGCGCTCGAGGCGATGCTGCTCGTCGTGGACGCTCCGGCCCCGGTAGAGCAGCTGGCGGCGGCCCTGGACGACACCACCGAACGGGTCGAGGCGACGCTGCGGCAGATGTCGGCCGAACTCACCGCGCGGGGCAGCGGCATCGATCTGCGTTTCGTCGGCGACGGCTGGCGCTTCTATACTCGCACCGAGTACGCACCGTACGTGGAGCGCGTACTGCTCGACGGCGCCAGGACGAAACTGACCAGGGCGGCGTTGGAGACGCTGGCGGTCGTGGCATACCGCCAGCCGGTGACCAGGAACCGGGTGAGCGCGGTGCGCGGCGTGAACGTCGACGGCGTGATGCGCACGCTGCTCGCGCGCGGCCTGATCGCCGAAGCCGGGGTCGACCCGGAGACGAACGGCACGCTCTACCGCACCACCGAACTGTTCCTGGAGCGGATCGGGCTGGCGTCGTTGTCGGACCTGCCACCGCTGGCGCCCCTGCTCCCGGGCGTCGACCTGATCGACGAGATCAACGACAGCCTGGAAACCGATCCCCGGTACACCAGGCTGCGCAAACCCGCCGAGTCCGACCTGGACCTCGGCACCGAGGATTGACGAAGGACACATGAATACGCCCGCTCGCCGAGATGGCACACCGGATCGTAGGAAACACAGCGCGCACTCCGCCAGGGGCGGGGCAGCGCGGGCCGCGGGATCGCGCGGCGCCAGGGCCGCCCAGCGCGGCGGCGCCCCCCGCGGTGGCGCACCGTGGGAGAACGACGAGCGCGGCGGGTCGCGCCGCGCACCCCAGGGCGGCACACCGCGCGCGGGCCGTTCCACCGGGCAGGGCGCGGCGCGCACCGGCGCCCAGGGGACGGGACGCCCGGCCGGCCACGGCGCGGGACGCCCGGCGGCGCAGGGCACCGGCCGTCCCGGTGCACCGAGCGCATCGCCACCCGCCCGGAAGGCCAAGAATCCCAAGCCGCAACGGCAGGCTCCGGTCGCTCCGCTGCTGAGCAACGCCAAACCGGCCCGTCGCCAGAACGTCGAGCCCAAGCACACCGACGGCCCGGCGAAACTGCCGTGGGGTGAGGGCGAACGGCTGCAGAAGGTGCTCGCCAAGGCCGGTGTCGCCTCGCGTCGCGCCGCCGAGGAGATGATCGACCAGGGCCGGGTCGAGGTCGACGGCGTCATCGTGCGCGAGCAGGGCCTGCGCATCGACCCGCAGACCGCCGTGGTCCGCGTCGACGGTGTCCGCGTGGTGGTGCGCGACGAGCAGGTCTACGTCGCGCTGAACAAGCCGAAGGGCTGGCAGTCCACCATGTCCGACGATCTGGGCCGCCCGTGTGTCGGCGACATCGTCGCCGAGCGGATCGCGGCCGGGCAGCGCCTGTTCCACGTCGGGCGCCTCGACGCCGACACCGAGGGCCTGCTGCTGCTCACCAACGACGGCGATCTGGCGCACCGGCTGATGCACCCGTCCTTCGAGGTCTCCAAGACCTACCTGGCGACCGTGCACGGGGAAGTCCACCACAAGGTGATCGGCAAGCGGCTGCGCGACGGCATCGAGCTCGAGGACGGCCCCGCCAAGGTGGACCGCTTCCAGGTGCTCGAACTCGGCGAGGGCCGTTCGCTGGTCAAGATCGTGCTGCACGAGGGACGCAAGCACATCGTGCGCAGGTTGCTCGACGCGGTGGGCCACCCGGTGACCCGGCTGGTGCGCACCCACATCGGCCCGGTCGCGCTGGGCGACCAACGGCCCGGCACCCTGCGCGTGCTCGGCCGCGACGAAATCGGCAAACTCTACGAGGCGGTGTCGCTGTGAACGGTGTGCAGATCCCGGTCGAGGCCCCCGGCGCGATGTCGGAGGACACGCCCCTGGTGGTCGCGATGGACGGGCCGTCGGGCACCGGCAAGTCCAGCGTGTCGCGGCGGCTGGCGACCCGGCTCGGCGCCCGCTACCTCGACACCGGTGCGATGTACCGGGTGGCGACGCTGCGCGTGCTGCGCGCGGGCGTGGAACTCACCGATCCCGCCGCCATCGCGGCCGCGGTCAAGGAACTGCCGCTGACCATCGGCACCGACCCCAGCCGCGAGGTGATCGAACTCGACGGCGAGGACGTCTCCGCCGAGATCCGCGGCGACGCGGTCACCAAGGCCGTGTCCGCGGTGTCGGCGGTGCCCGAGGTGCGCGACCTGCTCGTGGCCGCGCAGCGCGACATCGCCGCGGACGCCCGCCGCATCGTGGTGGAGGGCCGCGACATCGGCACCGTGGTGCTGCCCGCCGCCGACGCCAAGATCTACCTGACCGCCTCGGCCGAGGCGCGCGCCGAACGGCGCAACCAGCAGAACATCCGCGAGGGCCGCGGCGACGACTACGCGGCCGTGCTCGCCGACGTGCAGCGGCGCGACACCCTCGACTCCACCCGCGCGGTGTCCCCGCTGCGTCCCGCCGCGGACGCGGTGCTGGTCGACACCAGCGAGCTGACCATGGACGAGGTCATCGACGAACTGTCGCGCGTGGTGGCACAACAGATTTCGACAGGAAGTGCACAATGAGCGAGGACGTGCTCGCCGGCGACGGCGTCTGGAGCGACGAATCCGACTGGGAGATCGCCGATCTCGATGGCGAGCAGGAGGGGGAGGCGCAGCAGGCGATGCCGACCCTGGCCGTGGTCGGACGCCCCAACGTCGGCAAGTCCACCCTGGTGAACCGGATCCTCGGCCGCCGCGAGGCGGTCGTGGAGGACATCCCCGGCGTCACCCGCGACCGGGTCTCCTACGAGGCCACCTGGGCCGGCCGCCGCTTCCTGGTGCAGGACACCGGCGGCTGGGAGCCCGACGCGAAGGGGCTGCAGCAGGCGGTCGCCCGGCAGGCCGAACTGGCGATGGCGACCGCCGACGCCATCCTGCTGGTCGTCGACGCCACCGTCGGTGCGACCGCCACCGACGAGGCCGCGGTGAAGAAGCTGCGGCGCTCGCGGATCCCGGTCATCCTGGTCGCCAACAAGGTCGACGACCAGCGGCTCGAGGCCGAGGCCGCCGCGCTGTGGTCGCTGGGGCTCGGGGAACCGCGCATGGTCAGCGCCGCGCACGGCCGCGGTACCGGCGATCTGCTCGACGACGTGCTCGAGGTACTGCCCGAGACCCCGCGCGAGGGCACCGGCGGTACCGGCCCGCGCCGGGTCGCGCTGGTCGGCAAGCCGAACGTCGGCAAGTCCAGCCTGCTCAACAAGCTCGCCGGGGACGAACGCTCGGTGGTGCACGACGTGGCGGGCACCACCGTCGACCCGGTGGACTCGCTGGTGGAACTGGGCGGCAAGATCTGGAAGTTCGTCGACACCGCGGGCCTGCGCCGCAAGGTCTCCAATGCCAGCGGCACCGAGTTCTACGCCTCGCTGCGCACCAAGTCGGCGCTGGAGGCCTCGGAGGTGGCGATCATGCTGATCGACGCCTCCCAGCCGATCACCGAGCAGGACCTGCGGGTGATCAGCCTGGTGGCCGACTCCGGGCGCGCGCTGGTGCTGGCGTTCAACAAGTGGGACCTGGTCGACGAGGACCGCCGCCTGCAATTGGAGAAGGAGGTCGACCGGGAGCTGGTGCGGGTGCCGTGGGCGCAGCGCGTCAACATCTCCGCCCACACCGGTCGCGCCGTGCAGAAGCTGGTGCCCGCGATGGAGACCGCGCTCGAGTCCTGGGACAAGCGCATCTCCACCGGCCGGTTGAACAACTGGCTCAAGGAGGTCGTCGCGGCCACCCCGCCGCCGATGCGCGGCGGCAGGCTGCCGCGGGTGTTGTTCGCCACCCAGGCGGCCACCCGGCCGCCCACCTTCGTGCTGTTCACCACCGGTTTCCTGGAGGCAGGTTACCGACGGTTCCTGGAACGCAGGCTGCGCGAGGAGTTCGGCTTCGACGGCTCGCCGGTGCGCATCTCGGTGCGCGTGCGGGAGAAGCGCGAGCGCGGACGCAAGTGAGCACGGTCCGGTAGCGCGGCGTTCGCCGGACCGCCGCGCTCGGGCCTGGCATCATCGCAGACATGGTCATTCCCCGCGTGCTCGCGCCGTGCCCGACCGACTACACCCCGTTCAGCACCCACTGGCCGGTCCGACTGGCCGACACCGACCGGGAGCAGCGGCTGCGCCTGGACGCGGTCGCCCGCTACCTGCAGGACATCGGCTTCGAACATCTCGACGCCGTGGCCGACGGGGCGAACCATCGCGGCTGGGTGGTCCGCCGCACGGTGATCGACGTGCTGGAGCCGGTGCGCTGGGGCGAGCACGTCACGCTCTCACGGTGGTGTTCGGCACTGTCGAACCGCTGGTGCAACATGCGGGTGCGCATCGAGGGCAGCGGTGGCGGATCGATCGAGACCGAGGCCTTCCTCATCCACTTCGCCCCCGACAGCGCGGTGCCCTCCCGGATGAGCGACCGGTTCATGGCGCCCATGCTGGCCACCACCACCGAACACCGGCTGCGCTGGCAGGCCGCGCTCACCGACCCGATGCCGGCACCGGACGCGCCGGGGGTGGAGGAGCGGCCGTTCCCGCTGCGGGTGGCCGACATCGATCTGCTCGACCACGTCAACAACGCGGTGTACCTGAGCGCGCTCGAGGAGTTGCTGGACCGGCACGCCGACCTGATCGCCGGACCGCACCGGGTGATCGTGGAATACGCCAAGCCGCTGCGCGCGGGGGAGCAGGTGCGGCTGCTCGGCCTGCGCACCGGCGGGACGCTGGACGCCTGGCTGGCGGTGGGGGAGCAGCCCCGCGCGGTCGCCCGGGTCACCAAGCTCTGACACCGATCTCGGGTTGATTGTTAACGACGGTTCTTAGTTGAGCTAACGTGCTCGGGGTAGTCCGCTTCACCCCGGGAGGCCAACGGTGGAATCCACACGAGCGACGCGTCTGCGGCAGCGGATCGCCGCCCTGTACGCCGACGACGCGCAGGTGCGCGACGCGCGGCCGGACGAGGCGATCAGCACGGCGCTGCGGGAACCGGGCCTGCGGCTGCGCGAGCTCGTCGCCACCGTGGTCGACGGCTACCGCGACCGGCCCGCGCTGGCCGCGCGCTCGGTGCAGCCGGCCGTCGACGCCGCGACCGGTGCCAGCGTGGCACGGTTGCTGCCCGAGTACACGACGATGAGCTACGGCGAGCTCGGCCTGCGGCTGCGCGCGGTGGCCGCGGCCTGGCAGCACGACGACGAAACCCGTCTTCGCCCCGGCGAATTCGTCGCGACCCTGGGTTTCACCAGCCCCGACTACGCCGTCGTCGACCTGGCCTGCGTGTGGGCGGGCGCGGTGGCGGTGCCGCTGCAGGCGAGCGCATCGGTGACGCAGCTGACCGCCATCCTGGCCGAGACCACGCCCGCGATCCTGGCCACCGGCCTGGACACCCTGCCGCACGCGGTGGCCTGTGTGCTCGCCGGGGCCACGCCACGGGCACTGCACGTGTTCGACTTCGATCCCGCCATCGACGCGCAGCGCACGGTGTACGAGGCGGCGTGTGCGCGGCTGGCCGGTACCGGTGTGCGCGTGCGCACGCTCGCCGAGGTCGAGGACCGCGGCCGGGCGCTGCCGCCGGCCGTGATCGACGACGGCCACGGCGACGACCGGCTCGCCCTGCTGATCTACACCTCCGGCAGCACCGGCACGCCCAAGGGGGCGATGTACACCGAGCGGCTGGTCGCGCTGATGTGGCTGGGCCAGCCGCAGGTCGCCGCGCTCACCGTCAACTACCTGCCGCTCAGCCACGTCGCCGGGCGGCTGGCGCTGTTCGGGCTACTCGCGCGCGGCGGCACCGCCTACTTCACCGCGCGCGCCGACATGTCCACGCTGTTCGAGGATCTGGCGCTGGCCAGGCCGACCGAGCTGTTCGTGGTGCCGCGCGTGTGCGAGATGGTGCTGCAACGATTCCAGACCGAGCGGCTGCGGCGCCAGGCCGACGACAACCGGGGGGTCAAGGCCGACCTGCGCGTCGAACTGTTCGGCGACCGGCTGCTTTCGGTGGTGTGCGGCAGCGCGCCGCTGGCCCCGGAGCTGAAGGCGTTCATGGAATCGGTGCTCGACCTGACCCTGCACGACGGCTACGGCTCCACCGAGGCGGGCGGCAGCGTGGTCATCGACAACACCGTGCGCAGGCCGCCGGTGCTGGACTACCGGCTCGCCGACGTGCCCGAACTGGGCTATTTCCGCACCGACAAGCCGCATCCGCGCGGCGAGCTGCTGCTCAAGACCACCACCATGATCCCCGGCTACTACCGGCGGCCCGAGCTCAACGCCCAGATCTTCGACGAGGACGGCTTCTACCGCACCGGCGACGTGGTCGCCGAACTGGCGCCGGACCGGCTCGTCTACGTCGATCGCCGCAACAATGTGCTCAAGCTGGCGCAGGGCGAGTTCGTCACCATCGCCCGGCTGGAGGCGATCTTCGCCAACAGTCCGCTGGTGCGCCAGATCTTCGTCTACGGCAACAGCGAACGCGCCTATCTGCTGGCGGTGATCGTGCCGAGCCGACAGGCGCTGGCGGGCGATCCGGCCACGCTGAAGACGCGGATCGCGGAGTCGTTGCAGCACATCGGCCGGGACGCCGAGCTGGAGGCCTACGAGATCCCGCGCGACTTCCTCATCGAGACCGAGCCGTTCACCACCGAATCCGGGCTGCTCTCGGGCATCGGCAAGATCCTGCGTCCCGCCGTCGAGGCGCGCTACCGCGACCGGCTCGAACAGCTCTACGCCGACCTGGCCGCGGCCCAGCAGGACGAGCTGGTGGCGCTGCGCCGCGAGGCCGGGCAGCGTCCGGTGCTCGAGACCGTCACCCGCGCGGCCGCCGCGATCCTCGGCGGCACGGCGAGCGACCTGAGCCCCGCCGCGCACTTCACCGATCTCGGCGGCGATTCGCTGGCAGCGCTGGCGCTGTCGAACCTGCTGCGTGAGATCTTCGCCGTCGAGGTGCCGGTCGGCGTCATCACCGGCCCCGCGACCGACCTCCGTGACCTGGCCGTCCACATCGCCGCGGAACGCGAAAACCGCACCGAGACACCGCTGTTCGACCGGGTGCATCCCGACCAGGCCCTGATCCGGGCCACCGACCTCGCCCTGGAGAAGTTCTTCGACGCCGAGGAGCTGGCCGCCGCGGCCACCGCCGCGCCGCCGGTCGCCGAGCCCCGAGTGGTGCTGCTGACCGGCGCCAACGGCTATCTCGGCCGGTTTCTGTGCCTGGAATGGCTGGAACGGCTCGACCGCGTCGACGGACGGCTGATCTGCCTGGTGCGCGGCGCGGACGAGGCCGCCGCGCTGGCCCGCCTGGAAGCCGCCTTCGACAGCGGCGATCCCGAATTGGTGCGCCGCTTCAAGGAATTGGCCCAGCGCAGGCTCACCGTGGTGGCCGGCGACATCGGCGAGCCCGGCCTTGGCCTGGCCGCCGCCACGTGGCGACGGCTGGCCGCCGAGGTCGAGCACATCGTGCACCCGGCCGCGCTGGTCAACCACGTGCTGCCCTACCGGCAGCTGTTCGGGCCCAACGTGGCGGGCACCGCGGAGATCCTGCGGCTCGCGCTCACCGAGCGGCGCAAGCCGATCGACTTCCTGTCCACGGTCGCCGTCGCCGCGCAGATACCCGCCGACCGGTTCGCCGAGGACGGCGACATCCGCGTGATCAGCCCGATCCGCACGGTGGACCGCGGCTACGCCAACGGCTACGGCAACAGCAAATGGGCCGCCGAGGTGTTGCTACGTGCGGCGCACGACCGCTTCGATCTCCCGGTGGCGGTGTTCCGCTCGGACATGATCCTGGCCCACGGCAGCTTCGCCGGACAGCTCAACATTCCCGACGTGTTCACGCGGCTGCTGCTCAGCCTGCTGGTCACCGGCATCGCGCCCGCCTCGTTCCACGCCGCGACGGTCACCGGCGAGCGCCCGCGCGCCCACTACGACGGGCTGCCCGCGGACTTCACCGCTGCCGCGATCACCGCGCTCGGGGCGCGCACCGCGGGATTCCACACCTACGACGTGCTCAACCCGCACGACGACGGCATCAGCCTGGACACCTTCGTGGACTGGCTGATCGAGGCCGGACATCCCATCGAACGCATCCCCGAGCACAGCGAGTGGGTCACCCGCTTCGAGACGGCGTTGCACGCCCTGCCCGAACGTCAGCGCAAACACTCGCTGCTCCCGCTGTTGCACGCCTACCGCAGGCCGGTGCCCGCGCTGCGCGGCTCGGCGCTGCCCGCCGCGGAGTTCCGGGCGGCGGTGCGGGCCGCAGGCATCACCGCCGACGGCGACATCCCGCACCTGACGCGCGCGCTGATCGAGAAGTACGTCGCCGATCTCCGCCTGCACGGACTGCTGTAGTCGCGCTCAGGGGCGCGGCAGCATCGCCAGGGCGAGTGGCACGCCCGCGGAAATGCTCGCACCGGCGAACAGGCCGGTGGTCATCGAGCGGCTCAGCGCGCCCACGCCCACGGCGAAGGCCACGGCGGCGATCAGGGCGAGCACCGCGGTGCCGCGCTCGACGCGTCCGCGGCGTGCGCCGCCCGCGGCGGGCCGCACGGCACGGCGCTTCGGGCTAGCTTCCAGCAACATGGCATCCTCCGCGCAGTCACGGGTGCGCCTCGGGTGACGCCCCTGTTCTGGGGACACCGGCGCCCGGAGAATCGGCACGCAGCTATTTCTGAGACAACCGTCACGTCCGGCTCAGGCCGCGCCGGGCCAGCAGCGGCCCGATGTCCGGCTCTCGCCCCCGGACCTGCGCGAACGCCGCCATCGGGTCGACCGAGCCGCCGCGTGCGAGCAGCGTGCGCCGGAAGATCTCGCCCTTGTCCCGGATCGGCGCCGTGCCGTCAATGAACCATTCGACGGTGTCGGCGTCGAGCACCTCGCTCCAGATGTAGGAGTAGTAGCCCGCCGCGTACCCGCCGGAGAAGATGTGCGCGAAGTAGGCGGTGCGATAGCGGGGCGGGACGGCCGACAGCGCCAGCCCAGCCTTGCGCAGCGCCTGCTCCTCGAAAGCGGCAGCGTCCACGCCGTCGAGCGCGGCCGGGTCGGCGACCCGATGCCAGGCCCAGTCCAGCTGCGCGGCCGCCAGGTACTCCACGGTGCGGAACCCTTCGCCGAAGCGCGCCGCCTCGCGCAGGCGTTCGACCAACTCCGCCGGCATCGGCGCACCGGTCTCGACGTGGCGGGCGTAGCGCGCCAGGATCTCCGGGTGGTCCATCCACATCTCGTTGACCTGCGACGGGAACTCGACGAAGTCGCGCGGCACCGCCGTGCCCGAGAAATACGGGTAGCGCACGTCGGAGCACAGCCCGTGCAGGGCGTGGCCGAACTCGTGGAAGAGGGTGCGCACGTTGTCCCAGGTCAACAGCACCGGCTCACCCTCGGGCGGCCGGGCGATGTTGAGCACGTTCGTCACGACCGGGCGGGTGCCCAGCAGCGTGGACTGATCCACCAGCGCCGTCATCCACGCCCCGCCGCGCTTGGACGGGCGCGCGAAGTAGTCACCGAGGAACAGGCCGAGCGGGCTGCCGTCGGCGTCGAACACCTCGAAGACCCGCACGTCCGGGTGATAGCCGGTCAGGTCCGCGCGTTCGCGGACGGTGATGCCGTAGACCCGCTCGGCCGCGTGGAAGACCCCGTCCCACAGCACGCGCTCCAACTCGAGGTACGGCCGCAGCGCCGCACCGTCCACCGCGAACCGTTCGGCGCGCACCCGCTCCGACCAGTACAGCCAGTCCCAGGCCCGCAGCTCGTCGCCCGCGCCCGCGGCACGCATCGCCGCGGCCAGTTCGGCGGCCTCGCGCTCGGCATTGGCCACCGCCGGCGGGACCAGCCGCGCGAACATCTCCTCGACCGCCTCGGCGGTGCCCGCCGTCTGGTCGGCCACCACGTACCCCGCGTGATCGGGGAAGCCGAGCAGCGCGGCCCGCTCGGCGCGCAGGGCGGCGATCCGCACGGCCGTCGCGGCGTTGTCGGGGTCGGTGCCGAAACCGCGATCCAGCGAGGCGTCGAGCACCTGGCGGCGCAGCTCCCGATCGCTCAGCTCCGCGAGCACCGGTTGGTTGGAGACGTTCTGCAGCCGCAACGCCCAGCCCTCGTGGCCGAGGGCCCGTGCCTGCTCGGCGGCCGCCGCCACCGCCGCGGGCGCCAGCCCGGCCAGCTCCCGCTCGTGCTCGACCAGCACCGTCGCCGCGTTCGTCGCCGCCAACAGGTTCTGGCCGAAACGGGTGGCGGCGGCGGCCAATTCGGCGTTCAGCTCACGCAGCCGGGCCTGTCCCCCCGCGTCCAGTCGCGCACCGGCCCGCACGAACTCCAGGTGGTACTGCTCGAGCAGCCGCAGATCCTGCGCGTCCAATCCCAGCTCCGCGCGCCGCTCGTACAGCGCGTCGATCCGGGCGAACAACTCCGCGTTCAGGTGGATCGCGTCGTGATGCGCGGCCAGCCGCGGCGAGACCTCCGCCTCGATCGCCTGGATCCCCGGCGTCGAATCCGCCGAGACCAGCGCGAAGAACACCGCGCGTACCCGCCGCAACACCGCCCCCGAGCGCTCCAGGGCCACCACCGTGTTCGCGAACGTCGGCGCCTGCGCGTCCCCCGCGATCGCCGCCACCTCCGCCAACTGCTCGCGCATCCCCCGCTCGAACGCGGGTAGGAAATGCTCCTCCCGTATCCGCGCGAACGGCGGCAACTCGTAGGGCAGCGCACTGCGTTCGAAGAACGGATTCATCCCCCGACTCTAAGCCGCCCCCACCCACCCCGGCCGCGCCGATGCGAGACGGACCTCCTGTGAGCCACGTAACACCGCGGTACTTCCGGCCGATAGCGACTGCGTCGACTCCGAACGTGAGCGACTTTCAGGGGGCGCGTCGGAGTGGACCTGGCCCCGTGGGGCAGGACCAACCGATCGTCGAAGGGTGAACGTGATGTCTCCGATGCTGTCCAAAGGCGAGAACGTGCCGCTGCCGGACGATGTGGAACGAGTCGATGTCGTGCTCGGCTGGAGCGAATCCGAGGTGGAGGTGGACGCGTCGGCGTTGCTGCTCGGGGCGGACGGGAAGGTCGGTGACGACGCCGATTTCGTGTTCTACAACCAGCCGGAGTCGCCCGACGGCTCGGTGTGCTTCCTCGGGGCCAGCACGACCGAAGAGGGCGCGCAGGCGAGAATCGCGCTGGACCTGTCCGCCGTGAGCGAGCGGGTGCACCGCATCGCGCTGGTCGGCAGTGTCGGTGCCGGAACCTTCGGGGACTTGGGGAAGCTGGCCTTGCGTGTGGTGGACGCCGCCGGGATGTCGCTGGCCGAGTACGTGACCGCCGACGCCACCACCGAATCGGCGTTCGTGTTCGGAGAGGTGTACCGGCGCCACGGAATCTGGAAGGTGCGCGCTGTCGGCCAGGGCTGGGACAGCGGATTGGCCGGGTTGGCCACGGATTTCGGCGTCGCGATCGACGACGACGGCGAGCGCGCCGAGGCTCCCGAGGGCCCGGACGGCAGCATCGAGACGTCGCCCGCGGAGCCCGCCTCGGCCGCGCGGGAGCCGCAGGACACCCCTCGGCAGGAATCGGATGCTCGGCGGTCGGTCGAACCGCCGGCCGAGGACGCCGGCCCGCGTTCGGTCGATGCCGTCCAGGTACCGGAGCCGGCCCAGCGCCCGGCGGCGGCCCGTCGCGGGGTGCGGACCACCAAGCGAGCGCCCAAGAAGGTGAAGCCGCTCGAGTTCACCCTCGCCGAGCACGACGGCTGGCAGCCCGCCCGGTTGTTCTCCGTGATCGGCGTCGGCGCGGGGGAGGAGCAGGAGCGCCGCGCGACCTCCGCACTGATCTCGACCATGCAGGCCGTCAAGCCGTTCGCGCGGGCCATCTGCGCGCGAATGGGTGCGCCCGCAGGGGTGTTCGAGGGTTATGTGGAGGTGCCCTACGAGCGTGGCGAGTCCAAGGTGGTGCCCGACGCGGTGCTGAAGGTGGTGCGCGGTGGCCGGGTGTGGACGGGATTGCTCGAGGTCAAGACCGGCAACGGCAGGCTGCGCCGCGAACAGCTCGAGAATTACCTCGATGTGGCGCGCCGCAAGAAGTACGACGTCGTGGTGAGCCTGTCCAACGACGTGCCCGCGGGACCGGGCGAACTGCCGGTCGACGTCGACCGCCGCAAGCTGGCCAAGGTCGCGCTGCGGCACCTGTCGTGGTCGGAGGTGGCGCACGAGGCACGCATGCTGGTCGCCCACGGCGGCATCGACAACGAATTGCAGGCATGGATCCTCGCGGAGTTCCTGCGTTACCTGGACCATCCCCGTTCCGGTGCCGCCGAGTTCGTCGACATGGGCAGGCACTGGGTCGCGGTGCGCGACGGGGTGCTGGCGGGCACCCTCCGCGCGGGTGACCAGAAGGCGCTCACCGTGGCCGAGACCTGGTCCTCGCTCTCGCGTCACCTGGCGCTGCGGATGACGGCGGAACTCGGTGTCACGGTCAAGCATGTCCTGGCGCGCAAGTACCGGACGGATCCGGCCGCCCGCAACGCCGCCGTCGCGGAGCGGCTGGCCGCCGAGGGCGTGTTCGAGGCCGTGCTGCGCATCCCCGACACGGCGGGCGACCTGGTCGTGGTCGCCGACCTGCGCACCAACCGAGTGCGTTGCCGGACCACCCTGGATGCCCCGAACGAGGGCACGTCGGGGCGTCGGCTGAGCTGGTTGCTGCGTCAGCTCGCCGACGCACCGGGCGAGGTCCAGGTGGAGGCGGTGTTCTCGGAGAAGGGCAACGAGGCGTGCGAGCACCTGTCGACGGTGCGGACGACGCCGAAGGTGCTGACCGAGGGGCGGGCGGGCACCATCGTGTCGTTTTCCCTCGAGCAGTCCTTTCCGATGGGCAGTCGGCGGTCGGGGACCGCGGCCAGTTTCGTCGCCAGCGTCACCGGAGCGATGGATGCCTTCTACGGCGGGGTCGTACAACCGCTGCGGGGGTGGGTGCCCGCGGCGCCGAAGCAGTCGGACATGGTGCCCGCCGAGGACTGACGCTGTCTCCGAGCACCCGGCAATCGTGTGGTTGTCGGGTGCGGACGGTGATGTATCGGGTTCGGACCTAGCATGCTCGATCGTATGGTCCGATTTGTCGAGGTATTTCCCGGTTAAACACGAATTGTCGGAGAAATTCGGACTTTCGCAGCGGGGGCGGCGGCATTGCTGGAGCATTGCTGGTGGCGCGCCGTTCGGCGCGACGGGTCGGGAAAGACATTTCAGCAGGAGTCCACACCATGCCAGACGAGTGTGAGCCTGAGAACAATACGGGAGCGGTCGCCATGAGGGCGCCTGGGCGGCCGCTAGGGGAAGGGCCGGATCTGGCGGCACTGCTCTCGCAGATCGCCGCCGGTGACCGGGAGGCGTTCACGCAGTTCTATCGGGCGACCAATGTCCGGGTGTTCCGGACGGCACTACGGGTGCTGCGGGGGCATGCGGCGGCCGAGGAGACCACCCAGGAGGTCTTTCTCCAGGTGTGGTCGATCGCCGACCGCTACGATCGCCGCCTCTGTTCCCCGGTCGGGTGGCTGATGATGCTGACCCACCGCAGGGCGGTGGACCGGGTGCGGGCCGAAGCCGCGGCGGGAATCCGGGAATCGACCTACGGCGCAACGAGTTCCAGCGCCGCCTACGACGTGGTGGCCGAGGCCGCGGTGCAGCGGCTGGAGCGCCTCGAGGTGGCCAGATACCTGCGCGGCCTCAGCGCCGTGCAGCGCGAGGCCATCGCGCTGGCCTACTACGGCGGGCGCACCTACCGGGAAGTGGCCGCCCACCTGGACGTGCCGTTGCCGACGGTGAAGACCCGCATCCGCAGCGGACTGCAGCAGTTGGAGGCATCGCTGCGCGCCGCCGCGAACTGACCCGGGATCAGCGGGGGGAGTCCGAATAGGCGGGCAGTACCTGGGTGTCGTCGTTTTCGTTCAGCGATTCGCGGATGGCGGCCTGGGCGGCCGGTGGCAGGGTGTGCATGATCTCGCGCACCCGCGCCCGCCGCCGTTCCACCGCCTGCCGCACCGGCATGCCCGGCGTGGCCCGCATCTGCGGGATGATGCCCTCGACCTCCTCGGCACCGCCGTGATGATGACCGGCATCGACCATGGCCTGCTCGCGGGCCATCTGCGCCTCGTCCTTCTCCTCCGACATACCGATCGGACCGATCATGCGACCGTTGAGGAACTGCTTGACCACCGGCTCCTCCGAGGTCAACAACACCTCACGCGGCCCGAACATCACCAACTGACGCCGGAACAACATCCCGATGTTGTCGGGCACCGTCCGCGCCAGATTGATGTTGTGGGTCACGATCAGGATCGTCGCATCGATCTGGGCGTTGATATCGATCAACAACTGCGACAGATACGAGGTACGCACCGGATCCAGACCCGAGTCCGGCTCGTCGACCAGAATGATCTGCGGATCCAACACCAACGCCCGCGCCAACCCCGCCCGCTTGCGCATACCACCGGAGATCTCCCCCGGCAGCTTGCCCTCCGCACCCAACAGACCGGTCAGCTCGAGCTTCTCCATCACGATCTTGCGGATCTCGGACTCGCTCTTCTTGGTGTGCTCGCGCAACGGGAAGGCCACATTGTCGAACAAGTTCATCGACCCGAACAGCGCACCGTCCTGGAACAGCACACCGAACAACTTGCGGATCTCGTAGAGCTCCTTGTTCGAACACGTCGTGATATCGGTGTCACCGATGTAGATCGACCCACGCTCCGGCCGCAGCAACCCGATCAACGACTTCAAAAACACCGACTTACCCGTACCCGAGGGACCCAGCAGGGCGCTCACCTCACCGGCGGGCAGCGTCAGCGAAACATCCTGCCAAATACGCTGCGAACCGAAGGACTTCGTCACACCCTCGGTCCTGACCTCGACGCCCACGCAAACCTCCATGCTCTCCGGTGAGCCCCCCACGACGGCCATCGCGCGCGCATCCAGGGCCTGTGGACGACAAGTTACTGCATCTTCCGTGTTTCCGGAATTGTGCGCCGTCACCTACCCGCGGTGGTGCGGTTGTCGGCGCGGCCTCTCCATACACAAGAATATAGGTTCACTTCGATCGGCGGTGACGGATCGGCGGGGCGGCCGCGTCCGGAGCGGATTCACGCGGCAGGCACCCGGTGCGTCTGCGGCCCTGTGGTGCGTCCGCCGAGTCGCCGGGAGGTGTGCACCGCCCGTTGAACCTCCCGATGAGGTCGCGTAACGTTGATATTCGTTCTCGGTTTCGGTTTTGGATGGGGGTCGGTGGATGACCACAGCCGCACAGGGGCGCCGGCTCGGTCCGGTGTCCGACGGTGCACCGATCCGTGTCGGGCGCGGCGCGGATCCGGCGCCGAGTGAGAGAAGAATGATCGGTCACTTGTCGGGAATGCCGGGCACCGGGCGCGCACCGTCGGGCAGTGCTGGTGCGCCGCTGTCCCGCGCCTGCCACGACCTGGCCGTCGGCATCCTCGGCGAGGAGAACGTGGCGGCGGCGGCCGCCAGACTGGCCGCGGCCGCGGCGTCCTGCGCCCGCGAGGGCGTCGCACTGGGCACCGTGCACCGCATCGTCTTCGATTGCGTGCACAAGGAATTCGCGACCGTCGAGGCCGCGCACGGCACCGGCCGCGACGGCGTGGACCGGCGGCTGTGGGAGGTGCTGGAGCAGGCCGCGGTGGCCGTGTCGGTGGGCTACCTCGAGGAGGCGGGCGCAATCGGCACGCAGCAGCACAGCGCTGTCGACACGTTGACCGCCGCGCTGCTCGGCGGACGGGTCGACCCCGTCCTGGTCCGCGAATCGGGCGTCGAGGTCGCCGAGACCTACGCGGTGGTGGCGATGTCGTTCGCCGCCGCCGAGGACGAGGCGCCGCGCGAGAGCGGCCGGCTCGCCCAGCGGGTGCGCATCGCACTCGCCGAACGCGGCCGCCACGTGCTCTCGCTGCTCGGCCGCGACGGCGGCACCGTCCTGGTGCCGGTCAGCGACCGGACGAACCTCGAACGCCTGATGGCCGCGGCCGCGCAGGCGGCGGGTGGCCCGCTCACCGCCACCGCGGTCACCGTGCCCCGCGACGAGATCCCCGACGCCGCCGACCGCGCGCACGAACTGCTCGACATGGTGCACCGGCTGCGCATGGGCCCGGCCCTGTACCGGTTCGAGGAACTGGCCCTCGAATACCAGATCACCCGCCCCGGACCGGGTTTGGACTACCTCGGTACCGTGCTCGACCCACTCGACGAGCAACCGAAGCTGCTCGAAACCTTGCGCTGCCACATCGGCAACGGCTTGAACCGGCAACGCACCGCCCGAATGCTGAACCTGCACACCAACGGACTGGACTACCGCCTGCGCCGCATCGGCAGGCTCACCGGCTACGACCCCGGCGACGCCAGGGGCATCTGCTATCTGCGGGCGGCGCTGGTGGCGCGCAGCTACCGGGAGCACGCAGGCTAGTCGCGCGGCCGCCACCACGGCGTGGACACGCCCGGGTGGCATTCGCCACATCCGCACGGTGTGGTGACCCGCCGTCCGGCGGGTACGTCCTTGCGAGGACCGCCGAACGACACAGCCTCGGCGCGCCCGTCATCCGCACAACCATCTTCGCGGGGAACGACTTCCGGGTCGCGCGGCGCGCCGGGCGACGACGGACAAGGAGTTCCACCCGGTGGAGCAAGTACTACGGCCCCTGATCGTCTTCGCGGTGACCCTCGCGGGCACCGTCACCCTCGGACTGCTCATCGATCGCCTGCTCTGTTACGGCGCGCGCAGACGCCCCGGCACCGCGCTCCCCGGCCTGCTGCGGCGCGTCCATCTGCCGCTGCAGGTGTTCCTCGGCGCGGTCGCCTTGCACGGCACCTATCCGCTGGCCGAACTGAATCTGCGCCAGGACGCGGTGATCCGCAATCTGCTGGCCACCACGGCGATCATGGCCGCGGCCTGGCTGGTGGTCCGTGGCGTCGACGCGGCGGCGGAGAACATGTTGCGCGCCTACGCCGACCGCACCCGCGACATCGCCAAGGTGCGTCAGCTGCGCACCCAGCTCGGCCTGGTGCGGCGGATCGTGACGTTCCTGCTCGCGGTGACCACCGCCGCGGTGGTGATCCTGCTGCTGGTGCCGAGCCTGCGGGCGCTGGGGACCTCGCTGCTGGCCTCCGCGGGCGTGATCGGCATCATCGCGGGCGTCGCCGCCCAGTCCACGTTGAGCAACCTCATCGCAGGACTGCAGATCGCCTTCGGCGATTCGGTCAAGATCGGCGACACCGTCGTGGTGGAGGGGGAGTGGGGCACGGTCGAGGAGATCACGCTGGCCTTCCTCACCGTGCGGATCTGGGACGACCGGCGGCTCACCATGCCGGTCTCCTACTTCAACAGCAAGCCCTACGAGAACTGGTCGCGCGGCGGCTCACAGATCACCGGCACGGTCTACCTGCACCTGGACCACAGCACCCCGATCCCGCTGCTGCGCGAGCATCTGCGCGAGTACCTGCGACAGCGCAGGGACTGGGACGGCCGCGACTGCGGCCTGGTGGTCACCGACAGCACCCCGACCAACATCGTCGTGCGCGCGACCATGACGGCCGCCGACGCCGACGACGCGTGGACGTTGCGCTGCGCGGTGCGCGAGGAACTGCTCGGCTGGCTGCGCGAGCATCATCCGCAGGCGCTGCCGAAGATCCCGACCGCGATCACCACGGCCGGGAGACCGCGGCGCCGGATCGCCGGGAACTGGTGTCGGCCACGGACGGCGCGCGCGTCTGAGCCGGTTCGTCGGGGCCGGTTTCGGGAGGGCCGGTTTCGTGGGGGCCGCGCGTGCCGTCGCGTGCCGTCGGCGACGGCCCCCACCGCGGGACCGGTCGGGGGTGTTATCCGCCGAAGCCGACCAGTGCCGAGGCCAGATCCGGCACCTCGAGCACCTCGAGCGCCTGCTGGCGCACATCCGGGCAGGTCTGCGTGGTGACGGTGTCGACGATGGTGCGGTCGCGGATCACGTCGTCGTTGAGGCCGTCGTTGCGCGCGGCCCAGTTCTGCACGGTGCCGTTGAAGCTCACCTTCGCCACCGTGGCGCCCTGCCCGCGCCAGTTGTCCAGTTCGGACTGGATCATGTCGCACAGCTGCTGGGCGGCCTGCGGTGTCACCGCTTCGGTCTCCGATTCGGTGGTGGTCTGAGCACCCTCGGTCGTGGTGGGCACCATGGTCACCGTCTCGGTGGCGTTGCCGGTGTCGGTGTCGTTGTCGTCGGTACACCCGGCCAGGACGGTGCCCGCCACCAGTGCGCCGGCGATCAGGAGCGAGCGAGTGCAGTACGAGCGATCGAGATTCATGTTTCGTTCTCCTCCGAGTCGGAAGCTGTCAACACGACGGCATAGCTGCTGTACCCCGCGCGGGGGCCCCGAATCGGCGGCGGTGCGGCACCGGCCGCGGCCGCGCTGTCAGGATAGGAGGCGAACGAGACGGTCACCGACGGCGAAAGGGGTGGCAGATGTCCGGATTCTGCGTGCTGGCCAAATACGGCGAGATCGCGGTCAAGGGGCGTAACCAGGGCTGGTTCGAGAACTGCCTGGTGCGCAACCTGCGGCATGCCGTGGGCGGGCCCGTGCTCATCCGGCGCCGCGGTGGGTTCCTGGTGGCGTCGGCGCAGCACCGCGATCCCGCCGAGCTGACCCGTCGCCTGCAGGAGGTGATGGGATTGAGCGTGGTGCAACCCGCGCTGTCGGTGCCGCCCACCGTCGAGGACGCCACCGCCGCCGCCGTCGACCTGTTGCGGCGCAGGCACGCCGAGCGTCCCGGCGCGCCCGTGCCGACCTTCGCGGTGCGGGCGCGGCGACGCTGGAAGGACTTCCCGATGTCCTCCGACGCGTTCGCCGCGCACATCGGCGCGCGGGTGTGTGCCGAACTCGGTTGGCGGGTGGATCTGGCCGCGCCCGAGGTGCCGGTGCTGGTGGAGGTCGATCGGCGGGAGATCTTCGTCTCGGTCGAGCGGCTGCCCGGCCAGGGCGGGCTGCCGGTGGGATGCAGCGGGCGGGCGCTGGTGCTGCTGTCCGGCGGCTACGACTCGCCGGTGGCGGCCTATCGGGCGATGCGCCGCGGGTTGCACTGCGACTTCGTTCATTTCACCGGCGCCCCGTACACCGACCCCAGCTCCATGTACAAGGCGTATGCGCTGGCCAGGGAGCTGGGGCGGTATCAGACGCCCGCGCGGCTCTACGTCGTGCCGGTCGGCAACGCGCAGAAGACGTTGGCGACCGCGGGCGCCGAAGAACTCCAGATCGTCGCCCGGCGCCGGCTCTACCTGCGGATCGCCGAGGAACTCGCGCGCCGTCGCCAGCGCGACGCCCTGGTCACCGGCGACAGCCTCGGGCAGGTGGCCAGCCAGACGCTGTCGAATCTGGTCTCCGCCGACCAGGCCTGCACGCTGCCGGTGCTGCGCCCGCTGATCGGCTGGGACAAACAGGAGATCATCACCGAGGCCCGGCGCATCGGCACCGCGGAGATCTCGGTGCTCCGCGACGAGGACTGCTGCAGCCTGCTCGCGCCCAGCGAGGTCGCCACCCGCACCAACCCCGCCGATCTGCGGGTGATCGAGCAGCGCGCCGACATCGACACGCTGGTCGAGCAGGCGCTCGAGCACGTCACCGTGCTCACCCCCGGCCGCGTCCGCGGAGCCGAGCCGCCGCGCGCGAAGGTCGCCCGGCCCACCGTTGTCGCCGGGTGAGGTGAGCGCACCGCCGCGCCGGCTTGTGCGACGGCCGCCGCCGCCGTCGGCGACGGCGGCCCATTGGGTGCGGCAGCCGACCCGCGGCTTCCGCCGGAGACGCGAATCGGCGCGGGACGTTCGGGGTGAACGCCCGCGCCGATCGCTGCGGAGATCTGCGGTGCTCACGCCGACGGGGGAAGCGGGGAGACCTCGTGGACGGTCACCACGACCGCGGTGTCGCCGTACGGGGTCGAGCCCATCGCGACGTTGTGGAACATGCGCGCCAAGCCGACGCGCATGCCGTACTTGGTGCGCAGGCCCGCGTCGATCTTGTCGAACAGCGGTCCGGCCGGGATCAATTCGGCAAGGCCCTGGTGCTGACGGGAGCCGACCGCGGGCTTGCCGCGCCAGTTGCCCGCCTGCACGATCACCCGCGGATCACGGACCAGCTGTTGCGCTTCCGGCGAATGCGAGGAGACACGGAAGGCGAGCCTGCCGCGGTCGATCGGAATCACCAGGTGCGCGGTGGTCGGCCAGTGCCCCGCGGGATCGGGACGGGTCACCAGCACGGTGCTCGCATCCCACCACAGCATGCCGGGATGCCATTCGCTGGGCCGATCCGGCACGGCAGGCAGCCGCTGCACGGTGTGCGCGGCGGCCGGGTGCGGGACCGGGGTCGGTGGGGTGGGCGGCACCGCGCCGGTGGCGGCGGGATGGCCGAGGGTGTGAGTCATGCAAACCTCCGGAACGGGGTGTGGTGTCGGTGCTGGACGGCCCGCTTCTTCACAGGATGCTTGAGAAAATCTAAGTCTTAGGACATAGATTTGGTATAGCACCGAGGTGAGATAGCTGCAACGTCCGACCACTTCGGGTCCACTCCAGCCGTTCCCGATCGATGCCGCGTGAATCACCTGTCCGCCGAATCAGTCTGTGTTGTCGGCAATTTCCGGCAGAAGGATCCGTCGCGCTCGATCCGCCCGGCGCGGTCGAGTCGCGGCCGTCGATGAAGACGTACTGGTGGTTTTCGGTAGGGGTCCGCCGGTGCGCTCCGAAGTGGCTGCCGCCCCTGCGGATCGCCTGTGAGACGATGATAACGCAACTATCTCATAGTATCGCGCGTGCGGCCTCGGTGGTCGGCGACGCTTGTAATCGAACGGAAGCGGAGCTGCGTATGAAAACTCCCGCAGTACCACGTGATTCGTTGCTCGGCCGCTATCTCGGCGACCGCCGCTTCGCCCTGACGCTGCCCCGTGCGGTCGGGTTGCAGATCCTGCACCCGTCCGTCGCGGCGGCGATCGTCGAGCACGCGCCCACCGCGCTGTGGGCGCACAAGAAGCGGGTGGTCTCCCGCATGATCCACCTCGCCTACACCCCCTGCGACCCGCACGCGGCGATCCTGTACGGCCACGAACTCGTCCGTGGCGTCGACAGCCGCGGCCGCCGCTACAACGGCCTCACGCCCGACTTGTTCTTCTTCCAGCACGCCACCTACGTCGACACCCTCGTCACCGCCATCGAAACCTTCGACCGCCCCCTGTCCGCCGAGGAGAAGAACACCCTCTACGCCCAGTGCTGCGCCTGGTACCGCCGCTACGGCATCTCCGCCCGCCCCATGCCCGGCACCTGGCCCGCCTTCACCGACTATCTGGCCGAGATCTGCGCCACCGAACTCACCGTCACCCCCGACACCACCGCACTCGCTCCCCAGCTCCTGCACCCCGACACCTGGATCCCCCGCACCCTCCCCGACTTCGCCCTCCGCACCCTCCTCCACGACCGCACCCGCGCCCTGCTGGACATCCCCCGCCACCCCACCGACCGCCCCGCCACCGCGGCCTATGCCCGCGCGGTGAAGTCCGGCATGCGAGTGCTCACGCCGCGAGCCCGGCTGGTCGCCTCGGCGCGGGTGTGAGTGCGGCGCGCGCTCACAGCGGGATGTCGTCGAGGACATCGCGAACCACGGCCAGGGCGTTCGGGAGGTCGCGGGGGGACAGTGATCCCACGGCCAACCGCAGGCCGTGCGGGACGTGCGGGGTGGTGGCGAACAGGTCGGCGGTGGAGACACGGATGCCGCGGCGGGACAGTTCCGCCGCGACCCGATCCATGCGCTGGCCGGGATCGACGGGCAGCCAGGCGAAGTAGGAGCGGGGGTGCGCGCGCATCGGCCTGCCGTCGAGTTCGCGCCGCAGGATGCGCTGGTGTTCGGCGGCGGCCGCGCGGCTCGCGGCTTCGAGATCGGCGAGGGTGCCGTCGCTCAGCCAGCGCACGACCAGGGCGGTGACCAGGCTGGACGGGCCCGCCATGGTGGTGCGGACGATGCGGGACAGCGCGTTGCGGGCCGACGCGGGCGTGACGAGGAGACCGAAGCGCAGGCCCGCCGACACGCTCTTGGAAATGCTCGACACCCAGAAGGTGCGTTCCGGGGCCAGCGCGGCCAGCGGCGGGGGCGCGGGGTCGGCGAGGAAGGCGTAGGCGGCGTCCTCGATCAGCAGCAGGTCGTGCTTGCGGGCGAGGGCGATCAGCTCGGCGCGGGCAGCGGCGTTCAGCACCCAGCCGAGTGGGTTGTGCAGTGTCGGCATCGTGTAGACCGCTCGTAGCCGCCGCCGGGCGCAGGCCTGGGCGAGGGCGGTGAGGTCGGGGCCGTCGCCGTCGGCGGGAATCGGGACCAGGTCGAGCCGTTGCGCCTCGGCCAGCATCCGGAATCCGGGGTAGGTGAGTTCGTCGACGGCGACGGCGTCACCGGGCGCGAGGGTCGCGCGGAGGACGAGATCCAGTCCGTGCTGGGCGCCCGAGGTGAGGAAGACACGCTCGGCTTCGGCCTCGATGCCCAACCGCGCGGGATACCCGGCGGCGGCCCGGCGCTCGTGCGGACGGCCGCCCGGCGGTGGCTGCCGCAGCACCGCGTCCAGCTCGCCCGCCGTCGCGAGCTCGCGCAACGCCGCGCGCAGCAGCTCGCTGCGCCGTCGCGAAAACGGTTGCGTGATGGACAGATCCGCCCACACCGTATCGGCGCCCGGCCCGTACTCCGGCGACACCAGCCGCACCGAGCGATCCCGCACGAAGGTGCCGCGGCCCGGTTCGCCGACGACGACGCCGGTGCGCTTCAGCTCGGCATACACCCGTGTGGCGGTCGCGATGGCGATACCGAACTCCGCGGCCAGTTGGCGGTGCGTGGGCAGCCGATCGCCGGGCGCCCATCGGCCCGCGGTGATCTGTTCGGCGATCAGGTCCGCCACGCTGCGGTAAGACGGCATCCGCCCACTGTACCTAGGACAATTGTTTGATCGTCCTAGCCGACCGTCGTTAGCGTGCGCGCATGACGAGCACGACCACCGAACTCCCGGTCCTGGACTACCTGCGCGCCGTCGTCGCCGGTACCGCCACCCCCGACCAGTCCTGCCGGTTCCGCTACCCGACCGCCATCTCGCGGACCCTCGGCATCCGGCTGGTCGCGGTCGACCACGGGACCGCCACCGTCGAGATCGACACCGACGCCGCGGTGCACGGCAATCAGCAGGGCACGGTTCACGGCGGGTTGCTCGCCGAACTGGCCGACGCCGCGATCGGCACCGCGCACTCCACGGTGGTCGCCCCGGACGAGAGCTTCACCAGCATCGACCTGCGCGCGGTCTACCTGCGCCCGGTCTGGCGGGAGACGCTGCGGGCGGTGGCCCGCCCGGTGCACTCCGGGCGCACCATCACCCACTACCAGTGCGAGGTGGTGCGCGCGGACGGCACACCGGTCGCCCTGGTCACGAGTGTGGTCACCACCTTGCGCGGGGAACGGGCGGCGGGCCGGTAGATCACCCGGCGCGCCGAGCAGGGGTGGACGCCGACGGTTCGGACATTCGATGGACGGCCCCCGCGGACCGGCGCGAAAACGGGGTGTGCAGTTGCCCGCGACGCGCCCGTGCGCGGGGGAGTGGTGCGGGGCGGGATACTGGAACCGTGAGCGAAGGCAACGGGACGCCCCCGGTCTCCGCCGCCGATGCGTGGCGGCCGGCGGGCAGCTATCGGTTCTGGTTCGCGGACCAGCGCTGGGAATGGTCGGACGAGGTGGCCGTGTTGCACGGCTACGCACCGGGTTCGGTGGTGCCCACCACCGAGCTGATGCTGGCTCACAAGCATCCCGAGGACCGCGATGCGGTCGCCGACATTCTCGCGGCCGCGGTGTCGACCGGTCAACCGTTCTGCAGCAGGCACCGCATCCTGGACACACACGGCCGCGTCCGGCACGTCCTGGTCGTCGGCGACGAGATGCGTGACGCGGACGGCCGCGTCGTCGGTTCGACCGGCTACTACATCGACCTCACCGACCGCCTCGACGAAGCCCGCAAGGAAGTCCTCGACGAGACGCTGCCCGACCTGGTCGCCACCCGCTCGGTGATCGACCAGGCCAAGGGCGCCCTCATGCTCATGTACGGCATCAGCGCCGAGCAGGCTTTCCGCGTGCTCGCCTGGCGCTCCCAGGAGACGAACACCAAACTCCGCGACCTGGCCGCCCGCCTGGTCGAAGCCGTCACCGAATTCGGCGGCTGCGGTGTCGGGGAACGCACCCGCTTCGACCATCTCCTGTTGACCGCGCACGAACGCGACACCCCGGAACCCTAGAGCGGGCGGCGGCTGTCCGTCGGCGCAGGTGGGGGGCGAGTACCCACCGGCCGCGCCGGCGGAATCGTCCTCGCCGCGCCGTCCCGAATCGAGTAGTCGCTACTCGCGATCCGCCGCCCCGCGCGGACCTAGCCTTGGTGCCTCCTTCCACCCCACCCCGGAAATCTGGAGTCACCATGTCCGAGTCAACACATGTCCTCGCGGGGGAGAAACTCGTCGTGTTGCGCGCCCCCGCCCGCGCGGTGCTGCGGGAGCCGAACGCGGGCCCCGCGGCCTTTCCCGCCGAGGTCGCCGCCGACGTCCGCATCGATATCGATGAGGTCGACGCGGCGACGTTGCGGTCGGTCGCCGCCGATCCGACCGTCGTCGGGTTCGGCCCGGCGATGCCGATGCGCCTCGTCGAACCGGCCGAGCGCGGCGGTGTCGTCGCCGCGGCGGCGGGTCCCACCTGGGGCGTCGAGGCCGTCGGCGCGACGACCTCGCCGTTCACCGGGCAGGGCGTCACCGTCGCGGTGCTCGACACCGGTATCGACGCCGACCACCCCGCCTTCGCCGGCGTCGACCTGGTCACCAGGGACTTCACCGGCGGCGGCTCCGCCCACGACAAAGACGGTCACGGAACGCACTGCGCCGGAACGATTTTCGGTCGCGACCTGGACGGCACGCGGATCGGCGTCGCGCGCGGGGTCGGGCGCGCGCTGATCGGCAAGGTCCTCGGCCCCGGTGGCGGCGGCAGCGACACCATCGCCGAGGCGATCCTGTGGGCGCGCGACAACGGCGCGCACGTGATCTCGATGTCGCTCGGCATCGATTTCCCCGGCTTCGTCGAGAAACTGGTCACGCTGCGCGGGCTGTCCATCCCGGTGGCCACGTCGCTGGCGCTGCGCGCCTACACCGCCAACGTGCAGCTGTTCCAGACGCTGTCGCAGTTCCTGGCCGCGGGCATCGGTCAGCCGATGGTGGTGGCCGCCACCGGCAACGAGAGCGGCCGCGACCGCACGCCACCGTTCGAGATCGACGTCGCCCCGCCCGCCGCGGCGGCAGGCATCGTCGCCGTCGGCGCGCTGGGACGCACCGCGAACGGCCTTGCCGTCGCGCCCTTCTCGAACTCGCGCGCGACCGTCTCCGCACCCGGCGTCGGTGTGGTCAGCGCGGCCGTCGGCGGCGGCACCGAGTCCATGAGCGGCACCAGCATGGCCACTCCGCACGCGGCGGGGGTGGCGGCGCTGTGGGCGGAGAAGCTGGCCGCACAGGGTCAGCTCGCCCCGCTCGTCCTGCAGGCCAAGCTGATCGGCGAGGCCACCACCGACCGGCTCATCCCCGGTACCGATCCCACCGACACCGGCGCGGGGCTCGTCCGCGCCCCCCAGTCCTGATGCCATCCGAGGAGCACACCATGACCGTCATCGATCCCGCGCCGGGCCACCTGCTCGAGCGCACCGAGATTCCCACCACCGTCAAAGAACTCGTGCATGCGATTCCCGGCCAGGAACAGCACGCGCTGAACCCGGCCGAGGCACCCGCACCCGGCGACGCCGTCACCGCGCCCTACTGCCCGCCGTGGGCGACCTACGCCGAACCCACGGTGGCCGAGACGTTCTCGCTCGACGGCCAGACCTTCTACGAGCCGCTCGTGCACGAGGAACCCAACCCGATGCTGTATCCGATGTGCACGGTGGGCATCGTGTTCAACAGCAACGGCAAACGCGGCAGCGGCGTCCTCGTCGGCCCCAACCTGCTGCTCACCGCGGGGCATGTCGCCCCGTGGGGCGCGAGCAACTGGAGCATGGAGTTCATCCCCGCCTTCCGCAACGGCGACCGGCCGTTCGGATCCTCGTTCGTGCAGAGCTATTGGGGCTACAACCCCGGCGGCGACGTGCCCACCGGCTACGACTACGTCATCTGCAAGCTCTACAACCCGCTCGGCAACGCGCTGGGCTGGATGGGCTCGCAGTCCTGGGGCGACGAGGACGAGTACTACAACCGGCGCTACGTCTCCTCCGGCTACCCCGGCAGCTACGGTCAGCGCCCCGCCGTGGAGCTGGACATGGGCATCCGCGACATCGATAACGACAGTCCCGGCAAGGAACTCGAGTTCGCGCTGCGCGCCGACCTCGGGCCCGGCTGGTCGGGCGGCCCGCTGTGGGTGCACACCGCCAACCCGTTCGTGGTCGGCGTCTGCAGCGGACAGGAGAAGGACGGCCTCGATCCCACCCGCCTGGTGTTCGCCGGCGGCAAGGGGATGGTCGACGTCGTCCGGCACGGATTGACCGACATGCGCCCGTGAGGACGCCCCGGGGCCGGGTGCTCCCGGCCCCGGCCCAGCCCGGAGAACCATCATGAACACCCTCGCGATCTGCAGCCCCAAGCGGCTGCCCGACGACAAGCAGATCGAGTCCGCCCGGCTCGCCGTCGAGATCAATCCCGCCAACATGCCCTATGTGCGTCCCATCGCGGGACTGGTGGGCGAGCGCCCGGTGAACCGCGAGTTCATCTCGGCCATGACCACCAAGTACTGGCGCAGCGGCGGCGTCCACCTCGGCGTCCGTTTCCTCGACACCACCGACCGCGCGCTCCAGGACCGCATCCTGGCCCACATGAACGCCTGGTCACCGGGCGCGAACATCGGTTTCCACCGCAGCACCGCCCCCGACGCCGAGATCCGCATCGCCCGCACCCCCGGCGACGGCTACTGGTCCTATCTCGGCACCGACGTGCTGCAGATTCCCGCCGACGAGCCGACCATGAACCTCGACTCGTTCGGCCTCGACACCGACGAACGTGAATACACCCGCGTCGTCCGCCACGAAACCGGCCACACCCTCGGTTTCCCGCACGAACACCTGCGCCGCGACGTCGTGCAC
Source organism: Nocardia sp. FDAARGOS_372 (assembly GCF_002554515.1). Lineage (NCBI taxonomy): Bacteria > Bacillati > Actinomycetota > Actinomycetes > Mycobacteriales > Nocardiaceae > Nocardia > Nocardia sp. FDAARGOS_372. The sequence goes on from NZ_PDDW01000001.1 coordinate 661,555, forward strand.
CGCATCGACCCGGCCAAGGCCATCCGCTACTTCCGCGACCGCGTCGGCTGGTCGGAGGCCACCACCCGCGCCCAGGTGCTGACACCGCTGGAGGAGGTGGCCCTGATCACCACCCCCACCGACACCCAGTCGATCATGTGCTACCAGCTCCCCGGCTCGATCATGCGCGACGGCCAACCGGTCCCCGGCGGGCTCGACATCAACGACCGTGACCGCGGTTTCGTCCACGTCCTCTACCCGACGGCCGTGGCCACCACCCCGATCCAGGCGCTGGCCGGGGTGCACTGAGGTTCGTGACCGGCGAGTCCACCGCGGGCTCGCCGGTACCGGACGGCTCCCGCTGAATGAGCACCACCCTGCCCGGCGCGCGTACTGGTGCGGTAGTAAACAGGACGGGGGCGGTGTCGCCCGACCGCACCGAGTTCGAGGAGGCCGCAGGCGGATGCGCGGAATCAACCATGTCGTCCTGTTCGTCGCCGACCTGCCGCGCAGTCTCGCGTTCTACGAAGACGTGCTCGGCTTCCAGCGCCTGCCGGGCGGCTTCCCCGGTGGCGTGTTCCTGCGGCACGCGGGCTCGGCCAACGACCACGATCTCGGCCTGTTCCAGTACCGTGACCGCACCCCGGTCACTCCGGGCGCGGTCGGGCTCTACCACGTGGCCTGGGAAGTCGACACGCTCGCCGAACTCGCGACGATGCGGGACCGACTCCGAGCCGCCGGAGCTCTCACCGGCACCGGCGACCACGGCTCCACCAAAGCCCTATACGGCCGCGACCCCGACGGCATCGAATTCGAGGTGTGCTGGCTGGTCCCCGACGAACACGTCGAGGAAGCCCTGAAACCGGGAACGGCGCTGACGGCTCCGCTCGACCTGGACGCGGTGATCGAGCGCTACGGAGCCGAGACGCCGGGCGGACCGCGCACGGACCACGCCGTATGGGCCCGCCTCGCCGCACGCACGGCCGAGACGAATCGCTGACTCGCGCCGCACCCCGCCCGCCTGCGACCATGACCGGATGAACTCCCTGGGGCAACCCGTCCTCTACGCGCTCGTCACCGGTTCACCCGCCGCCCGCGACGTCGGCCGGCTCGTGGATTCGGCGCAGCGCGACGGCTGGGACGTGTGCGTCGTCGCCTCACCGCAGGGCCGCCGTTTCCTCGACACCGCCGCGTTGGCCGAGCAGACCGGCCACGTCGTCCGCACCGAATACAAGGACCCCGGCACCCCCGACCTGCTGCCACCCGCCGACGCCATGATCGCCGCACCCCTGACCTGTAATTCGGTGGCCAAGTTCGCCGTCGGCATCTCCGACACCCTGCCGCTCGGACTACTGGTGGAAGGCGTGGGAAAGGGCCTGCCGATCGTGGCCGTGCCGTTCTCCAACCGCGCCCAGATGAGCTTCCCGCCCATTCGAGCCGCGTTGCGCAACCTCGCCGAATGGGGCGTGACCCTGATCGGCGACGCCGTCCACGGCGGGCACGAGCCCGGCACCGGCGAGCAACGCCTCGCGGAATTCCCGTGGGCGCAGGCATGGCAGGCCGTCCTCGACCACCCCCGGTGGAAGGGCGCGGGTCAGGGGTAGTCGTTCATCTCCGGGTGAAACTCCCCTGGGGGGCGGTCGTCAACCCGGTACCACACCGACCCGCTGGGCGAGTCGGCCCAGCTCGCCCGTCGTCAGGTCGCGGCGCGCCTTGCGCATCATGTGGCCGACGAGTTCGCGCACGTGGACCATCGTGCGGACATGCTGCGGAGCAAGGTGTTCCGCCCGCAGCAGCGCGTAGAGCGAGTCGCGGTAGTGCTTCTGCATGGCGTGGGCACGGCCGATCTCGACGAAGTACTGGGCGCGGCGGCCCTGATTCGGCAGGTCGGCGGGGGAGAGACGTGGTGCCAGGGCGAGCACGCGGCCGGGCTCGCGGCGCTCCAGGGCGGCCGACATTCGCCAGAGCGTCACGTTGGCGGGGCCGAAGGAGTCGTTGCGCGCCAGGGAGGTGCTCGGCCGGGCGGCGGCGAGGCGGTCGGCTTGCGCGGCGGCCTCGGCCAGGTGGGGTTCGGGATCCCCGCCCAGGGTGGCCGCCACCATGGACCCGTGCAGGTGCAGCATCCCGTACGTTTCCACCTCGCCGACGGTGCGGACGGCACCGGCGATCTGCTCGGCGGTGCCGATGGTGGTGTCCAGCGCCGCGGGCAATGCGCCCGGGCGCGACAGCATGATCTGTCCCTTGCTGAACGCCGCCGTCGCCACCGCCGCCACCCCGTCGACCTGCGCCGCGGCGCGCTCGCACTCCTGCGCCGCCGTCCAGGCCAGGGCGTGATAGCCGCGCGCCCGCAGTGCGGAGGCGATGCCGTAGGTCACGGCGGCGAGCACGTCCCACGCCCGCTCGCTCTCCGCGTCGCGCACGTGCCGGTAGGCGTCGGTGAGCATCGGCACGAGCATCGGTCCGAGCGCGGAGTAGTCACAGTCGTTGCGCAGCTCGGTGGCCTTGCGCGTCAGCGCGGCCAGTTCCGCCGGACCCACCGGCGGGCGGTGGTCGGTCACGTTGCCGCGCGACCACAGCACGGCCTCGATCTCCGGGACCACCATGTGGAATGCGGCGGTGCCGGGGTCGAGCTTCTCGTGTTCGTGGCCCGCCAGGTCTGCGACGGTGACCCCAAGCGCCGAAGCCAGCGCCAACAGCGTCCGCCGCGAGTCCACCGGCCGTAAACCGTTCTCGTACTTGGCGATCGCGCTGCGGGACAGTCCGGCTCGGTCGGCGAGGACCTGCTGCGAGATGCCGCGCCGCGCGCGGATGGTGCGCACTCGGCGGCCGACCCACCGTCCGTCGTCCGGCTGGAAGTCGCTCATTCCTCCACTGTTCCACAGCGGAACGGTATTCGGCGGTCGCACTGCCAAGGTTTCCCTCCAGCTCGCAGCCGCGCGGGGCGTGGCTGCCGGCTTCGGCCATCGAGGGGATGGAGGGATTCGCGTGTTCGCGTTCGGTTGGATAGATCCGTTGTCTCCGACCTACGAGTGGGATTCGGGACAGGTCCGCCGCCTGGCGCGGCGATTGGGGTATCCGGTGCGGTGGGGTGATCCGTGTTCGGTTCTCGGTGTGGCCGAGCAGGTGGCGGCGTCGGGTGCGGATGTGGTGTTGTTGCCGTCCTCGGCGCATATCGATGCCGTGTCGTTGAACCGGGTGCTGGCGGTGGCGGATGTGGAATGTGCCGCGCCCCGGGTGTCGTTCGCGCGGTGGTCGCGGTTCGGCGGAGTGCGGCGGTGACCGGGGGCGTCCCCGGGCGCGGCCATATTTCTAGAACCTGTTCTTGCTAGAGTGCTCGGGCGACCAGTGAGGGGTGGTGGATGTGCCGTACATCGAAAACAACGGGGTGAAGATTCATTTCACCGATACCGGTGGAAGCGGCCGGGCCGTGGTGCTCGGGCACGGCTTCTTCCTGGACTAGGAGATGTTCGCGGCGCAGGCGGCCGGGCTCGCGCCGGACTACCGGGTGATCGCCATCGACGCGCGCGGCTTCGGCGGCACCGAGGACTCCGGTGAGCCGTTCAGCTACTGGGACCTCGCTCGCGACGCGTGGGCGGTCGTCGACGCGCTCGGGTTGGACCGGGTGGTCGCCGGCGGGATGTCGCAGGGCGGGTTCACGGCCCTGCGGATGGCGTTGCTCGCGCCGCCGCGGGTGGACGGGCTGATCCTCATCGGCACCTCCGCCGAGGCCTACACGCCGAAACAGAAGATCGGCTATCGCGAGGTCATGGACGCCTGGACCGGCAGCGGCCCGCTCGCGCCGATCGCCAAGACGATGGCCTCGGTGATGATCGGCGGCACCGACGAGGACCGCCGGCCCTGGCTGGACAAGTGGTCGACCGGTGATCGCCGGCGCATCCGGCTGGCGGCCGACTGCCTGATCAACCGCGAGTCCATCACCGAGCTGATCGGCGAGATCACCTGCCCCGCACTACTGTTGCGCGGAATCAGCGACCAGGCGTTCGCCGCGGAGGACATGGAAGCGCTCGCCGCGAGTCTCGGCGGGCCGACACGACTCCACACCGTCCCCGGCGCCACGCACGCGGTGAACATCACCCACCCGCGGGAGGTGAACGCGCTGTTGCGGGAGTGGCTGGCTCAGCTCGACGGCACGCCGAGCCAGAGCTGACGCGCCGGGTCGGCGGTGTCGGCGAAGAGTTCGGTCCGCAGGGTGAACACCTCGCCGGTGCCGGGCCTGCGCAAACGGAGGTGCGGGTCGGGCCGGGCGACCGACACGATGCCCGCCGACCACAACCGGTGGAAGTCGGGCTGCTCGGCGAGATCGCCGAGCAGGCGTGCCACCGCCCCCGGATCGCGCGGGCACGCGGCATGATGGCGCAGCATCCCCACGGCGATGCGGGCTTCGCGCTCCCATTCCTCGTGCACCAGGCGGGCGCGCGGATCGGTGAACAGCCAGCGCAGCACGTTGCCGTGCCGGCGAAGGCCGGGGAAGGTCGCGTCGTGGGCGGCGTTGGCGTCCAGCACGTCCCCGGTTTCGCTGCGGTATGCCGCCGGATGCGGGGCGAAGGCGTCCAGGGTGCCGCGATGGGCGGGCGCGGTCGCGGGCGGGTCCTCGGGTGCCTGCCCGGCCAGCCGATACAGGTGCCGTCGTTCGTCGGCGTCGAGACCGTAGACCTCCGACAGCGCTTCCAGGACCGCGGGACTCGGGCCTGCGGCACCGCCCTGCTCGATCTTGGCGATGTATCCCAGGCTGGAGTGGATCGCGGTGGCCAACTCCTGCCTGCTCATCCCGCGCCGTTCCCGTCGCGCCCGGACGAACCCGCCCAGCGTGGGCAATTCCACTGCCGCCACCCCTATCGTTCCTCGCCCGCCGACGCACGGCTGGTACCACTGCCGAGTAGTACCACCCGCGACGGTGCACCCCGTAACGGGGTGCGGTCGGGTGTTGTCGAGCGCGCCGCGCGGACGGTGAGATGGGAGGGCCGCCGCGCGCCGAGACGTGGAGGGGAGGGCTCGGCGGCCGATCGGCGGTGCACGGCCGACCACCTGGGTCCCCGCCGTCGGCACGCTCGGGTCGGTGGCGGTGGCGTGATGGACAGGGGCATCGCGCCACCGCCGTTCGGAACCGGCCCGGGCGGGCCGGCGTCGGGCGGGTCGGCGGTGCACCGCCCGTCGCCCCATGCCGCCCGTGTATCGATGGACCGGTGTATTGACGGTGGACTGGACACTCGTCTACCTTCGGACGGGACTGTCGGCGCGCAGTGCCGACGCCGAAATCGCCGGTGCTGTCGGGGTCCGACCGGCTGCGGTCGACGCCCGCGCCGCGCCGACCCGGCAGCGCGGACCGCACGAGAAGATCGAAGGTGCTGCCATGAGTGACCGGACCGAGCCCCTCCAGGGGAAAGTGGCACTGGTGACGGGCGCGGCCCGCGGCCAGGGCCGGGCGCACGCCGCTCGGCTGGCCGCCGACGGCGCCGACATCATCGCCGTCGACGTGTGCGCGCCGGTCTCCGACACCGTCACCTATCCGGCTCCCACCGAGGCCGACCTCGCCGAGACCGCCCGCCTGGTCGAAGCCGCCGGCCGCAAGGTCCTCACCCGCGTGGTCGACATCCGGGATCTCGCGGCCCTGCAGGACGTCGTCGCCGACGGCGTCGCGATGTTCGGCCGCCTCGACGTGCTCGTCGCCAACGCGGGCGTGCTGAGCTGGGGCCGCCTGTGGGAGTTGAGCGAAGACGCCTGGGACACCGTCGTCGACGTCAACCTCAACGGCACCTGGCGCACCGTCCGCGCCGTCGTCCCCGCGATGATCGAGGCGGGCAACGGCGGATCCATCGTCATCGTCAGCTCCTCGGCCGGACTGAAAGCCACCCCCGGCAACGGCCACTACGCCGCCGCCAAACACGGCCTCGTCGCCCTCACCAACACCCTGGCGCTCGAGGCAGGCGAATTCGGCATCCGCGTCAACTCGATCCACCCGTACTCCGTCGACACCCCCATGATCCAGCCCGACGCGATGATGGAGATGTTCGGCAAGCACCCGGCCTACCTGCACGCCTTCCCCCCGGTGCCGCTGCGGCAGGCAGCCGACGGGAAGAGCGGCTTCATGCCCGTCGACCAGGTCGCCGACGTGGTTTCGTGGCTGGCCGGGCCGGGCTCGGGCGTCATCACCGGCACCCAGATCCCCGTCGACGCGGGGGCACTCAAGTACTGAGAGTTGCCCGCCGGTCCCGTTCCCGGCGTCGTCGTTCGGTATTTCTACCGATGACAGCCTGCCCACCCCCCTCGATCCTGACTCCACCGAACACTCGGACGGAGAGGAACGATCGTGGCAACCACCACCGGATACATCTGGAACACGCTCTACGGGTGGGCGGACACGGGCAGCGGCGGCGTGTTCCCGCCCAGCGTGGACGCCTTGACCCAGCCGATCTCGCACCATGTCGCGCACCCGGACACCAAGCGGCGGCTGCACGAGTTGATCTGCGCGTCGGGGTTGATCAAGTCGCTGCACCAGCTCGAGCCCGCGCCCGCCACCAGGGACGACGTGCTCCGGGTGCACGACGAGGCGCACTACGAGCGAATTCTCGCCGAGAGCGCGCTGCCCAAGGGTGGTGACGCCGGGGACGGGGTGTCGCCGTTCGGCAACGGCGGTCACCACATCGCGCTGCTGGCGGCCGGTGGGGCGATCGAGGCGGTTCGCGCGGTCGCCGACGGCACCGTGACCAACGCCTACGCCTTGATCAACCCGCCGGGGCACCATGCCGAACGGGCGACCGGCCGTGGTTTCTGCCTGTTCAACAACGGTGCCATCGCGGCCGCGTACGCGCTCGAGGTGCTGGGGATGCAGCGGGTGGCGATCGTGGACTGGGATGTGCACCACGGCAACGGCGCCCAGGACATCTTCCGGGAATCGGCGCGGGTGCTGAACATTTCGGTGCACCAGGATCGGTGCTTCCCGTCCGACTCCGGGTTCCGCGACGAGCGCGGGTCGGGTGCGGGCTTCGGGTACACGCTCAACATTCCGTTGCCGCCGGGCGGGGGCAGCGGCGCCTACGACTACGCCTTCGACACCGTCGTCCTGCCCGCGCTGCGCGCCTACCGGCCCGAATTGATCATCGTCGCCAGCGGTTTCGACGCCTCGATGATGGACCCGCTGGCGCGCATGATGTTGCGCAGCGACGGGTTCCGATCGCTGACCCGCAAGATGCTCGACGTGGCCGACGAGGTGGCGGGCGGGCGGCTGGCGTGTCTGCAGGAGGGCGGTTACAGCCCCTACTACGTCCCGTTCTGCGGGCTCGCGGTGGTCGAGGAACTGGCCGGGGTCTCGACCGGCATCGCCGACGCCTACCAGCCGATCCTGGGGGCGATGGGCGGCGACGAACTGCTCCCGCACGAGCGCGCGGCCGTCGACGCGGCCGCCGAGCTGGTGGCCGACATCAGCTGAGCGCGGTGTCCCGGTAGATGCGGGCCAGGTCGGGCACGGGGGCCGTCGCCGGGCCGGGCACGAAGGTCGCCGTCGCGGTCGCGCGGGCGGCGGCCTCCGTCCGCCGGGTCACGCCGAGCTTGCGGCGGATGCTGACCATGTGGGCGTGCACGGTGCGCGGGCTCAAGCTCAGGTCGGCGGCGATCTCGGCATCGGTGCGGCCGACGACCAGGCCGCTGAGCACCCGCAGTTCCTGCGCACTCAACCGCCACACCTCGTCGGGGGTGACGGCGCGGACGCACACCTCCAGGTCGCCGAAGTCGCCGCGGCGGGCGAGCACGACGCGATACCACGCGCCCTGATGCAGCCACAGGTGCCGGAGTTCGGTCAGGGCGCTGGTGAGGAAGGCGTCGACGACGCGCGCGAACGCCGGGTCGTCGAGGAAGGGAACCGCGCGTGCGGCCTCGGCGATCCGCTGGTCGGGGCCCCACCGCAGGTAGGTGCGGCCCGCGGCGCCGCGCTCAGCGGGTGACTCGGCCGCGTGCTCGCCGTGGCGCAGGGCCAGCGCCAGCAAGCCGGACAGGTCCTGGGCGAGCGCGCGCTGGGCCGTGCCGAAGGCGTCCGGGCGACGCGCGGAGAAGTGGGCGACACCGACGTAGTCGCCGTCGTCGAACAACTCCACCGACATCCCGTCGGCATAGCCCTCCGCCCGCAGATACCGGCGGAACAGCACCGTGCGGGTGAACTGCTCGCGGATGTCGACCCGGACGTCGCTGATCGACAGCGGCAGGTGGTCGTCCGGGTTGAGCCGGGCGGTGAAGCCGACTTCGTAGTCGCGGGGAAAGAGATGCTGCAACGCCCACGCGGCTCCCTGGCTGTACCCGAGCCGCGACACGATCCGGCTCCGTGCCCCCGCCGGTTGATGGACGAGCAGGGCGGCATCGAACAGCATGTGCCGCTGGAGCTGCCCCACCGCCTTCGCCAACCGCCCCCCACCGGAATCGACCGCCGGGTTTCGCATCGCGTCATCGTAGGCGGACCGCACACCCTGCCGGAAGCCTCATCGCGGCCGGTGCCTACGCCGGCCGGTGCAGCTGGTTCGACACCGGAACCGGCCGGGTGCGTCGTCGTGCGCGCTCGAACGGGTGGCACCACCGCTGCTACCGAGGGAGTACGCCTCATGTCCAGACCACTGGAACCCTTCAGTGCGACGGTGCTGGGACTGCCGCGGATCGGACCGAACCGGGAACTCGAACGGGCCGCCGAGGCCTACTGGGCGGGCCGCGTCGATGCGGCTGCCCTGCACCGCACCGCCGCCGAGCTGCACACCGCTCAACTGCGTGCCGCGCACGACGCTGGGACTCGATTCGGTGCCGGTCGGCACCTTCTCCTACTACGACCACGTGCTCGACACCGCGGTGCTGCTCGGCGCACTGCCCGAGCGGGTGCACGGTATCGACGACGAGCTGGATCGCTGTTGCGCGACCGCGCGGGGGACCAAAGTGGTTCCGGCGGAAAGACTGTGGGTGAACCCGGACTGCGGGCTCGAGACCCGCGGCGCCGAGGAGTGCTGGCGTCGCTGCGCGATCTCGTCGCCGCCGCGGCGGTCGTGCGGCGATCCTGCGCGTGACCGCCTCGCGGTGAAACCGGGACGGCCGCGCGCTCGCGGCCGTCCCGGCCCGGTGGTCCGGTTCGCCCGGCGACTGTCCGCCTGACCGTCCGTTCCGGTGGATGTGCTCGCTCGCCGCGGGGCCGGTTCCGGTGCGCCCCGGGCGAATACCCGGAGCGCCCGGACATCCGACTACGCCTGGATGACCTCGACACGCACCAGCGCGTTGAACGAGTCGCAGCTGGCCCAGGACTGGTTCTGCCCGTACTGCACCGGGCCGTACTTCCAGTAGGTGAACGGGACGGGCCACGCGACACAGGTCAGCTTCACCTGATGCCAGGTCGGCAGCTCACAGTTGGCCATACCGCCGGTGTTGAAGATGTTGTAGACGTGGCAATTGGCCTGCCACACCGGAACGTCGGCCTGGGCGACGCCGCCGGCGGCGAGCGTCGTGGAGACGGCTGCGGCGGCGACGAAGGCACCGGCGGCGAGTCGCTTGGGGGAGAGCATGTCGAACCTCCTGAGTCGATGTTGTCTGGAAGATCGCCAGAGGATCGCCGACGTTACGCCGAGCCGTCGGAGCGGGCGCCGTGATCGGGGGCGGTGGTGTCGTCGGCGGTCGGTTCGACGTGTGCCGAGGCGGGTTTCCGGTCTAGCAGCGATCGGTGGCGACGGAATCGGCGCGATGCGAACGAAGATGGCGGATCGGTTGCGCGCCTGTCGCCGAACCCTCGGCACGGTGAACGGACCGCGGCACGCATCCCTGCCTCAACTCTCGCCCGCCATGCGGTAGGCGCCCGCCTCGAGCCGTGCCAGGAGGCTACGAGTCCATTCGGCCCGGCTGCGCGCGGTGTGCAACCACAGGCCGATGACGTCGCCGACCGGGCCCCAGGTCGCGAGGTCGGTGTCCGGTGGCAGGTGCGCGGTGATGGACGCCTCCCACTCGGCCATGGCCGCCGCTCGACGGCGCAGGAGCGCGACGGCTTCCGCACGGGGCAGGTCCTCGATGAACCCCACCGCCGCGGCCAGCAGGTCCATGCGGGGGTCGCGGGCCGAGAGCGCCTTGCGCAGCAACGCGAGGTAGGACTGCTCACCCTTGTCGGTGAGTTCGTATTCGATGCGCGGCGGCCCGCCCGCCGTGCTCGGCGTGGTCTCGTGTTCGCGCAGCAGCCCGGCCTGCGCCGTCGACCTCAGCGCGTGATACACCGAACCGGAAGTCGCATTGGACCATTCGTGCGCACCCCAGGCCTCGAGATCGGCACGCACCTGGTAGCCGTGCGCGCGCCCGCGCCGCCGCACCGCGCCGAGCACCAGCAGCCGAACCGCCGTCACCGGCTCAGACCGCCGCGGGGGCGGTGGTGCTGATCCACCAGAGCGTGCCGAACGGGTCGACGAACCCGCCCATCCGACTCCCGTCCGGCTGGGCGGTGATCTCCTGCGCGGGTCGTGCCCCCGCCTCGACCGCCCGCGCGAACACCGTGTCCGCGTCCGGCACCGTCGCCCAGAGCTGCACGTGCACCGGCTCGGTGGGCGAACTCAGGCACCGTTGCCCTTCCGCGCCCGAGTCGGCGAAGAACAGCACGCTGTCACCGATCCTGGCTTCGGCGTGCACGACCCGGCTCTCGTCCGTGGGCAGGGCCACCACCGTCGAGACCTCCGCGTCGAGGGCGTGTTCCAGGAACGCCCGGTAGTCGTGCGCGCGGTCGACCATCACATAGGGGGTTATCGACGTCATTGCTCACCTCGGGGCTGTGGGGAACCAGCCGAGTTCGGCTGGTCGCTCCACGATAGGCTCGAGTAGCCAAATTTGGCTAGTGGCCACCGGCGTGGGTCGCGGTCTCAGCGCAGCCCGGCGGTTCACACCTCCTCGCGCGCGAGGGCTTCGGCTGCCATCCCGGGGATGTCCGAGCCGGCGAAGTCTCGCGAGCCAGATGTTTGCTGCATTCGTGGGGGGAGTCCGGTGATGCCCAACGGTCGAAACACCGTGCCTCGTCGAATTGATCTGATTCCGTCGGGTTCGGATAAAGGAATTACCTATTCAGCGCCCCGCGAATATGCCCTATAAGTCGGTTCGTCGATGCCGACCACCGTCGCGAGGTGGTCGGCATCGACATTCCCGATTCAATCCCGTCAGCTGGATTGCTCCACCGGTTTCGCGTCGGCGGGAAAACCGGCGCGCTCCGCCCGGTCGGTGCTGCCCGCGGCGGCGCCGAAGCGGCTCCGCACCGAGCGCCCGACCGCCAGCGGCGCGGTCTCCTTGCCCTTCATCAGGGCGAACAGGCTGATCAGCATGAGTGCCGCGGCATAGAACCCGACGGGGATCACGCTGCCGGTGCCGCTCACGATCCGGTTCGCGACCATCGGCGCGATACCGCCGCCGACCACCGCCCCGACCTGGTAGCCGATGCCCACACCGCTGTAGCGCTGGGTCACCGGGAACTGCTCGGCGAACATGGTGAACATCGGCCCGTACACGAACCCGGTCAGTGTGAACCCGATGCAGATCACCGCGATACAGGCCAGGAACGAACCGTGGGCGGTGACCCAGAACAGCACCGGGGCGAAGACCGCGGCCGACGTCATACCGAAGCCGATCACCGTCTTGCGGCCGAGCCGGTCGGACAGATGACTGCCGAGCACCACCGTCGCGGCATGGCAGGCGAGGGCCGCGGTGATGCCCCAGACCACCGCGGAGCGGGAGAAGCCCCGGCCCGGGTCGGGTTCGGTCAGGAAGGACAACATGAAGGTGAACAGCAGGAACGCATAGCAGTTCTGGCCGATGTTCACGCCCGCGGCGCGCAGCACCCCGCGCCAGTCCTGGCGCAATACCGCCAGGCCACGCGGCGCCGGCCGATCCGCGCCGGAGCGCGCGCCGGCGAAATCGGGTGTCTCGGAGATCCGCATCCTGGTCCAGATGCCGATGATCAGGACGACGCCGCCCACCAGGAACGGAATCCGCCAGCCCCACGCGATCACCTGGTCCATCGGGAGCAGCAGGACGAGCGCGAAGGCGGTGTTCGCCAGGATCGCGCCGACCGGCGATCCGAGCGTGACGAAACACCCGTAGAGCCCGCGTCGGGACGCGGGGGCGTGCTCGGCCGCCAACAGCACCGCGCCGCCGATCTCACCGCCCCGGGAGATGCCGTGCAGCATCCGCAGGAAGATCAGGATCAGCGGGGCGACGATCCCGATCGACCGCGAGTCCGGCACCAGGCCCATGACCAGGGTGGCCGACCCCATCAGGATGAACGCGGTGGTGAGCGCCGCGCGCCGGCCGAACCGGTCACCGTAGTGCCCGAAGATCACCGCGCCGACCGGTGCCATGACGAAGCCGATGGCGAAGGTGGCGAACCCGAGGAAGGTGCCGAACCAGGGATCGTCGGTGTCGAAATACACCTTGTTGAACACCAGCGCGGTGGCGGTGCCGTAGATCGCGAAGTCGTAGAACTCGAGGATGGTGCCGACCCCGGACGCGATCGCCAGCTTCATCGGGCGCTCGCGGGTCTCCGCGGGAGCGAGTTGGGGTGAATTCACAGCAGTCACAGCCGTCTCCTCATCTGTCCTGCGACCCGCCCGCGGGGCGCGCCGAGAGCACCTCCGCGACGGCTCGGCCGTTGCGCCGCGGAAGGTCGTCGTACCTGTGTAGTTGGCCGGTCGCATCGAGGACCTGCGCGAAGTCCGCGATCCGGCGGGTCCGGTAGTCGTCGCGCGCGGCCGGCGCGATGTCGTAGAAGCCGCCGCCGTCGGCGGTGCCGGGACGGCTGTCGGCCATCGACCGTTCGACCAGGGGTGCGGGGGCGAAGCGCTCACCGAGTTCGTCGCGCAGATAGGTGGAGGCGTGGAACAGGGTGTCGCAGCCGCCCCAATCGATGAACTCGAGCAGGCCGAGCACAGCGAATCGGGACCCGAATCCGATCCGGACGGCCCGGTCGATCTCGGCGGCATCGGCCACGCCCTCCTCGACCATCCGGACGGCTTCGTTCATCACCAGCGCCTGGAGTCGCGGCACGATGTAGCCCGGCGAGGCGGCGCAGACCACCGGTGTCTTGCCGACGGCCGACAGCAGCTCGCAGGTCGCCTCGACCACCTCCGGTGTGGTCGCGGCACTCGGGCTCACTTCCACCAGCGGCATCAGGTCGGCGGGGTTGAGCCAATGCGCGTTGAGCAGCCGGTCCGGCCGCGCGACGAATTCGGCGAGGCGACTCACGAGGAAACTCGAGGTGGTCGAGGCGATGGGCGTGTCCGGGCCGACCACCGATTCGATCCACGACAGGGCCGCCCGTTTGGCCGCGAGGACCTCGGGCACCGCCTCGAAGACGAGCCGTGCCTGCGCCATCGCGTCGGCCGCGGCGTCCCGGCTCACCACCCGGATCCGGTCGAGCACCTCCGGCAGATCGGCGTCGGCGAGCAGCCCGAGCCGCACCTTCCGCGCCAGCGACGAACGGATCTCGGCCCGGGCCGCCGCGCGATACGCCTCGCCGGCGTCGCCGCGATCCCGCAGGTCGACCACGATCACCTCGACCTTCCCGAACCCGAGCGCCGCCGCGATACCCTGCCCCATGCGGCCGGCGCCGACGACCGCCACCACGCCCGTCACCGCGAGAACCCGTCGTGCAGTAGCTCTGTCATTCCCGCGCGGTCCAATCCGTCCAGGCCGAGGGCAGCCAGTGTGCGGCCGCCGCTGTCGGCGGACCGGCCGGTGATCGCGCCCGCGACGGCGAGGAGGCCGCTCGCCACCGGCGTCGGCACCCCCGCCCAGCGGGCCACCGAGGTGAGCAGCGCGAGCCCGATCTCGACATCCTCGGTCATGTACCGGTGGGTGTGCAGGTCGATGTGCTCGCGCCAGTCGCCGCTGTCGGTCAGCTTCTCGTGCGCGGCGTTGCCGTACATCCATTCGTCGCCGTCTGCGGTGTAGTGGTCGGCGAGCGGGAAATGCGGCGCGGCGTATCCCAGCGCGGTGCGGATGGCGATCCGTTCGGCGTCGAGGGCCGTGGTGACGCGGCGGATGGCGTCCTGGGTGCCCTCGTTGTGGATGTCCCAGGCCTCGAAGTGCTGCAACGGGCCGGCGTTCATGAGGATCAACGGCGGGTGGATGATCGGGCCCGCGTTCATCAACGCCCCGCTCAGCGCGTCCTCGACCGGCTCGACCGGATAGATCTCCGCCAGCACCGCCAGCGCGCGCTCGCTGTCGTGGGCGGGCAGCACCCCGGTGGGCAGCCGGGTGGCATAGCCGCTCACCACCACCCGGTCGTCGCCGTGCTTTCGGGCCAGGTAGGGGAGGGTGCCGGTCTCGGCGAAGGCGACCTTGGCCGGGTTGCCGGCGGCGGCCACCGCCCGCGCGAAGATCACCGAACCGAAGCTGCCCGGCGGCAAATACACCACCTGGCCGTCGGTCAGGTGCGGCGCGATCCGCTCGGCGAGGTCCGGGTGGGAGAAGGCGGGGATCGGCACGAGCACGACCGCCGCCCCGGCCACCGCGCGACCGAGATCGGGTTCGACCGTGATGCCACCCGCCGAACCGATCGGCAGCACGCGATGCCCGCGGTGGTCGTCGACGCGAATTCCGCCCGCGTCGAGCAGCGGTGCGAAAGCGCTGTGATCCCGCCGCCACCAGACGACCTCATGGCCTTTCGCGCTCATGTCGGCCACTGCCGCATATGCGCCGTGACCGCCGCCGATGACCGTGATTCTCATTCCGATTACCTCCTCGATCGACGGCCCGGGGGAATGCCGCCGAGATGTGAAAGCGAACGTTAAGATGCGCTCGCCGAATTTGCCTGGCAGTGTTGAGAAATGCAGACAGAGGGCCGCCCGGTGAAAGATTCTTACGTTCCGGACGACGTCGATTTCCGGATCGTGCACGCGCTCCAGTCCGCACCGCGCGCGCCGTGGGGCGCTGTCGGCGACGTCGCGGGCGTCAGCGCGCCCACCGCCGCCCGCCGCTGGGATCGGCTGGTGGACAGCGGTCTCGCGTGGATCGTCACCTACCCCGGCCCGGCCTACCTCAACACGCGATGCGCGGCCTTCGTCGAGGTCCAGGTGGCGCAGCGCGGCCCGGATCTGATGCGGGAACTCTCCCGGGACGGCAAGGTCGCGACCATCCAGCGCACCGCCGGCGACGGGGACCTGCTTCTCACCGTCATGACCTTCGATCTCGACAGCCTCGGCGACTGGGTGCAGCAGCTGTCCGGGTCGCCCATGGTCGCCCACACCCGGACCCGCGTGGTGATGCAGGTGTTCGGGGAGAGCGAACGCTGGCGGGTGCGCGCTCTCGACGTCGGCGAGGAATCCACCCTGTCCCGTTACCGCCCGCCGCCGCGCCCCCTGGTCCATCAACCGGACGCGGTGGACCTGGCATTGATCGCCGCCCTCGCCGCCGACGGCCGCCGCTCGGCGGTCGAACTCGCCGACGTCTGCGGCATCAGCGCGGCGGCCGTCCGGCGTCGCCTGACCTACCTGGTCGCCGAGCGCATCCTCTCCATCCGCTGCGAAGTCGCGCACGTCCTCGGCGGCTGGCCGGTCACCGCCAACATCTGGGCCCGCGCGACCCCCCGCACCCTCGGCACCCTCGTTGACGCGCTCGACGCGTTCCCCCAGATCCGCGTGTGCTGCGAGGTCACCGGAACCGCCAACATCCTGATGACCGCGTGGCTGCGGCAGATCAGCGAATTGTCCCGCCTCGAACACGAACTCGAATCGCAGGTACCCGGCCTCGTCATCGCCGACCGCAGCATCACGCTGGAAACCCCCAAGAGGTTGGGTTCGCTGCTCGACCGTGCGGGGCGGTGCACGGGGTTTCATCCGTTGGAACTGTTGACCACCAGTCGCCCGGCCACCGGGTGAGGTCGTGACGGTGAGTACCCCCGCCTGCCGCGCTTAGGGTCACCGGGTAGACCCAGCAGGCAGGGCGACAACACCGCGGTGTTGTTCTGCGCCGCAGGATTTGCACCGGCGCTCCGGAGTCGGCGAACACCGCGGCGATGCGGTTTCCGACGCGGGCCCCCGTGCATCGGCTCCGCTGATCACCGGGCACACGATCCCCGGATCACCTAGTGCTACCTTCATTCGCCAGCGCCGTGGTGTCGGACGCCGCGACCCGTACGACCGTACTGACAACGCCCGCAATCGTGCGTTTGGGGTCGTGCGGCGCGGGTCGGTGATGGCATTCTCGAAGGGGCGACTGCAGTAAAGGGGGAAGATCATGAGCTCCGTGCCCGCGAATTGGTATCCAGACCCGCAGAATCCAGGCTTTCTCAGGTACTGGAACGGCGTGGACTGGACCGGCGACCCGGCACCCGCCCCAGTGGCAGACGTTGCTGCACAGCCCTCGCGGGGCGTGGCTCCGGTTGCGAAGGTGCCTCTGTTCGGCGCTCGTGCCTATGCGAAGCGTCAATCTCAGGATCTGGCCGATGCCTTGGCCGAGATCCGGCGGCTGCGAGTCCAGTTGGCCAGCGTGGGTGGCCTCGAGGTCGCCGAGCTTCAGCGCTACCGTGAGCAACTCGCTGCGCAGATCACCGCGGAGCAGGCGCGCCTGGAGAGTGTGCGCAGGCAGGTGATCAACACCCAAGAGGAACAGGTGCTCCAGGAGATCGGTATCTACCGATACCGTCATCCGCTGTCGGACGTGGTCGCCTACCGCGCCGCGCTTGATAAGCTGCAAGGCGAAATCAAGTCCGCCGCGGCACGTGACGGCGGCGCGATCGAAACCGCGCAGAGCTGGGAGGTCAACGGCTCTGCTGCCCAGGGTCGCAAGCTGATGCGCGAGTATTCGAAGCTGATGCTGCGAGCCTACAACACCGAGGCCGACAACCTCGTCCGGACTCTCAAACCGTACAAGGTCGACACCGCGCTGCAACGCCTCGAGCGGTTGGCAACCACCATCGAACGACTCGGCGAGACCATGAAGTTGCGCATCACACCGTGGTATCACCATCTCCGCCGCCGCGAACTGGAATTGACCGCCGACTACCTGGAGAAGCTCGCCCGCCAGAAAGAGGCCGAGCGCGACGAACGCGACCGCATGCGCGAGGAGCGCAAGGCGCAGCAGGAGATCGAACGCGAGCAACAGAAACTCGAGAAACAGCATCAGCAGTACATGTCCGCCCTCGCAGCGCTCGAAGCTGCCGGCGACACCGACTCCGCCCAGGGACGCGATCTGCAAGACAAGCTCGCAGACCTGGAACAGAAGAGAACCGCCCTCGCAGACCGAGCGGGCAATCTGCGCACCGGTCACGTTTACGTCATCTCCAACATCGGCGCGTTCGGCGAGAATATGGTCCAGATCGGCATGACCCGCCGACTCGACCCGTACGACCGCATCAGCGATCTGAGCAACTCGTCGGTGCCGTTCAAGTACGACGTGCACGCCATGCACTTCGACCGCGATGCCGCCGGTATCGAAGAAGAACTGCATCGCCGCCTGGCCGACCAGCGCGTCAACCTCGTCAACTCCCGCCGCGAATTCTTCCGCGCCACTCCAGCGGAGGTGCGTGAACACCTGCAGGAACTCGCCGGAGAACTGCTGGTGTTCACCGAGTTCGCCGAGGCCGAGGACTACCGCCGCAGCCGCGAGGCGTCGCGGCACCCGAACCAGCACTGAATAGCGAGACAAGGATGCATGGCATGCCAGAACACGAGGACCAGTTGATCATCCGCACCGACGGCAGCGCCGACGAGCTGTTCGGTCTGCTCGAGTGGTTCAACGACGACGACGAACTGCGCGGACGGGTCAGCATGCCGACGACGCCCATTCGACCCGGCCAGATGGGCGACCTGGCCGAGGTGCTCGTCGTCGCTCTCGGTGTGCAAGGAATCGTGTCCGCGCTAATCCAGTCGCTGACCACATGGTTCACCCACCGGCGCTCCGACATCGCAGTCACCCTCACCCTCGACCACACCGAACTCACCCTCGACGCCAAACGCGTCAAAACCCCTGAAATCACCCAGGCACTGCAGACACTGCTCGACCAGGCAAACAAACCCCAGTGACCCCCGCGCTGAACCGCACCGGCTGGCGCGCCGCCCTGATCGGGGTGAGCCGATACACCCACCCCGCAATCACCGATATCCCCGCCGCCGCCAATAACGTCCACGACCTCACCCGGCTGCTCACCGCACCCACCGGTGCGGCACTGCCTACCGAGCACTGCAATGCCCTGGTCGATCCCGACGCACCTCCGCAGGTTGGTGAAGTCATCGCGCACGCCGCCGACCACGCCGAAGAGGTTCTGATGGTGTACTACGCCGGACACGGCCTGCTGGACCGGCGCGGACGACTGCACCTGAGCTTGACCGGCAGCGACCGCGAACACCCCGAATGGAGCTCGATACCGTTCGCCACGGTGCGCGACGAACTCGCCGCCGCGCGCGCCCGCGCCCGCATCCTGATCCTCGACTGCTGCTTTTCCGGACGAGCATTCGAAGCGATGAGCGCACCCGACACCGTCGTCGACGGCCAAATCGATATCAACGGCACCTACATCATCGCTTCCTCCCCCCGCAACGAAACCTCCGTCGCGCCTGAGGGTCGGCGCCACACCGCGTTCACCGGCGCCCTGCTCACCGCCGCCACCAGCAGTACCGGACTCACACTCGACCAGATCTACGGCAACATCGACCAAATCCTGCACCGCAACGGCCATCCCCGCCCCGTGCGGCGAAGCGTCAACATCACCGGCAACCTGCGCCTGTTCAGCCCACCCTGCCCCCGGCCCACACCCGACAACGCCGTGACCCCGCTGCTCATCGACCCGCTCGCCACCCCGGACAGCACCACCGAGCAGATCTTCGCCGACGGCCAGCGTGCCGCCGAACAAGGCGACCTCACCGAAGCCGAAAAAGCCTGGCACACTGCAGCATCGCAGGGACACCCCGGCGCGATGAACAACCTCGCCCACCTGCTGCACAGCCAGCGAAAACTCCGCGCGGCACATCCCCTCTACCTCGAAGCCGCCCACCGTGGCAACACCATCGCCATGAGCAACCTCGCGGATCTGCTGCACCGAGCCGACGAAGACACCGAGGCAGAGTACTGGTGGCAGCGTGCCGCCGAAGCCGGCGACACCGACGCCATGTACAACCTCGCCCTCATGCTCGACAAAATCCGCCGCTACGACGAAGCCCTCACCTGGTATCGACATGCCGCCGAAGCCGGCCACACCAACGCCATGCACAACCTAGCCATCCGCCTGCGCTACCGCGGCCAACTCACCGAGGCCACCACCTGGTGGCACAGCGCCGGCCACAAACGACAACAACGCACCACCGAAAAACTGCGCGGCCCCACCCCCCACAGGCAATCACCCGGCACATGAGGTCGCGGCGCGACCGAACTGTCGGGTTTGGGGCCACCGCCAAGACTTGGGAAATTTGGCATGTGCGTTCAGCAAAGGCTGCGCCAGAAGAGCATTTGTCCGGATTGCAACCCGTTCGGCAAGCTCGCCAAATCGCTGTCAAAGAGGTACCCGTACCGCTTCCGGTCCCGGAACCCCTGAGATGTCGGGTGTCGTTATGCCTGATCAGTACCCATCGCCACTGCTGAGGGTTTCTCGTCCTGGGCGGTGCTCCCATTCGATGATTGCGGTGTAATCGACTTCGGCGCTCGCGTAGGCGAGAATTTGGTGGAATCCGTTGGAAGTGTTGAGCTGCAGCGAGGATTGTCTGTCGATGGCAGGCGAGTATGACGGTTGCACCTGGGTGCAGTGTCGCCAGCATGTCGAGTTCGCGGCCGACTCGTTGGGCTGCCACCGGCCATGAGTCGGCTCCTGCTGCAAGTGGGTAGTCGGGCGGCAGAGCCAGTGGGTGTGGGATCCGCAGTGATTTCGGCCCGTCGTTGACCTTCGGCGTCCCCGTGTTCGTGGTAGGGGAACTCCGGCCGAAAAGGCACTCCGAGTTTCGCTGCGATCGGCTCGGCGGTTTGTACAGCTCGTCGCACTGCGGTTGAGTACACCACAATGGTGCCGAATCTGTGGCATTCAGCTGCAAGGTAGTCGGCGACGGCCACGGCTTGGCTGTGGCCGCGGTCGGTCAGCCCGAGGCAAGTTCGGGAGCCAGCGACCACGCCGTCGACATTGCTCAAGCTTTCGCCGTGCCGAATGAGGATCAGACGCAAACCTGGAGCTCGTATCGTTTTGCGTTTTTGCGGAGCAGTCTCGGAAGCCGAGCAATGGGAATCGGCTGGGGACAGAAGGGGCATTGGGCTGTACTTCCTCGGTTAGGTCAAGGGCGCCAATAGGGCAGAGCACAAAGCCGTTGATGTGATGTGCGCGTGCCTGTTCGGCGTCGCGAGTGTTCGATGACCGCCGCCGGGGCCAGCACATGCGACGGCTTGGCCCGGTGGCGGTCATGACGATGCTCCAGACGTGTGCGTCCGTGATGGCGCGGCCTGCCGCCGTTTTGAGGCCCCGCCAGTTGGCTTAGGAGGCAGGTTCTAGGAGCAGGTGAGTGACCATACGAACCGCTGCGTGCAGAGAAGTGGTCTTGTATGGCGGCTCTGCCCGTGTCCCAGCGATCCCTGGCTCCGCCGGTAGCTGCAAACGGCACGACGGGAATGCCGAGCTGGTCGGCCAACTCGATTTCATAGGCCGTTCGAGCGTCACCGGCAAAAACGATGGCGATATCGGAGGAACCGAGGACGCTCAGACGCGCTTCGTCGAGACTCCCAGGAAGGCACTCGGTCCGTCCGAGGTAGCGGTGAATGGGCTGGCGCCTGCGAGAGCCGGTGCGGCGAACGAGGGTGTAGCGCTCGGGCGTGTAGGTGTTCATCTTCCTGGGCTCGGCCGCCATGGCGTAACCGGTCAGGAGTCCAGCCTTGGATGCCATCGACAAAAGGTTGACGGGTACGGGCTGGTGCCAGAGCAGTACCCAACCTGGTTGCATAGGGATCCAGGGAAGAGCCGCTGTAGTAGCCAGCGAGGAACACGTTGGCGGTAGCTGCGCTGCGGGTGAACGGCTCGGCGGTCGGAATCTTCCTGCACTCGGCACAAACTGGCTGCCCGCGAGGACCCGATGCACCGGCAGGTACTGCGTGATCGACGGGCCGACCACCATCGAGCCCGAGGGCGGATTAGTCGTGTTTTCGCTACGGGAGCTGCCCGAGGAGCTGAAAACCATTGGCAGTCTGTTAGTTTTGGATGCTACGTGCGGCGGATGTCGAATCCGGGACAGTGGCGGCCCCGCATGGTAACCGTGGACGAGGCGCGGCTGCTCCTGCGCGAGCAGGCAGGAGCACAATTCCTGTTCCGGGCAGCCAAGTCGTTCCGCAAGCATTGGGCCGGGCTCACCATCGCGATGCAGGATTGCGCTGATGTGCTGTCGACGGAGCTGGGCGCGCGATCGTGTCCAACGCCGCGACCCGAATCCTGCTACGGCAGGCACCTCAGGTCATCGACGAGGTCGCCACCGCCTTCCAACTCTCCGACTGCGAGAAACAGTTCATACTCTGCGCCGCACGGGGATCGGGGTTGCTCGCGGTCACCGGCACCGATCGGGCGGTGTTCGGGTCTCTTTCCTCGTCCGCCGAAATGCGCTCGTCACTACCAATCCCGGCGGTCTCGCCGATAACGACGGCGACACCGACATTGAAATCGACGCTGCTGCACCGTGCCCCCCGCTCACCGACCCCCACGATCCCGAGACAGCCACGGCCCCTCGCGGCAAACGCGACACCGATCCTGATGTGCAGGAGGAGGTGATGCTCGAGAACCGCGCAGCCTGAACGATTCGACTCTGCCCGCCCAACGAGTATATGTCCGCCGCGTCACCGCACCGGACAACCCCGACCGCCGTCCACCCGATGGTGGCCGGTGATACGGCTGGGACGTAACCCGCCCTGAATAGGCCGCTGCCGCGATAGCAGTGGGGGTCGGCCCGGACCGACGCCGGCTCGGTCGGCAAGGCCTTAGACCCGTTGGAGGAGAGGGTAGTTGACGACTGTGCAGATACGGAGCGTTCGTGGACCTCGGATGTCCGGGCGATCCGGCCACCAGGCATAGCCCCAACAAAGACACACACCCCCATTGCTGGTGGGGATACCGCACCGCGCGCTCCCCAAATCTTGGAATAAACCAACAGACAGGACTTTCGATATGGACCCGGATCGTTACTTGTACTGGAACCGACCGCCTGGTGCGCAACCGAGGAGGTTGCCGCGCTGCTGAAGGTGGATGCCTCCAGCCTCCGCCGCTGGCGCACCGGCCAGGCGGCGCAAGGGCCGCCGTTCGTAGCCATCTCCGATCGTGTGATCCGCTACAGCGGTGCCGACGTGATGGAGTACCTGTCGAGCGGGCGCATCGATCCGAGGGCGGCGTGATGAGCGACCGCATCGATGCCATTCCGCTCGGGGTCGCAGTCCGAGGCTATATCGAGGTCCGAGGCAAAGTCGGGATGGTTCGGACTCGGGTCCGCTGGACGATCCAGTGGCCAAGGCCCGGGACTCGAGGTCGAAGACGTTCGAATCCCAGGAGGAAGCCGAGAACTGGATTTCGGGGATCGAGCAGGCGGCCCGGCGCGGTTTAGATCCCAAGACCGCGACTGCGACGCTGGCCGAGTACGGGAATGCGCACTGGGATACCGCGATGCGAGGCGTGGAGCCGAAGACGCTCGATCCGGATCGGGCAGGCTGGCGGCGTCGGGTGGTGCCGACACTGGCTCATCTGCCGGTCACCATGATCACAACGGGTTTGGCCGATCGGGCGGTGACGGGCTGGATCGCGGACGGCTGCGGAGAGTCCACGATCAAGAACACCTTGGCAGCACTGGCGCGGGTCCTGGATCAAGCCGTGCACGACGAAGTGATCGATCGCAACCGGGTCGACGTGAGCGGGTGGCGTCGGCAGCTGGCGCGGCGCGAGGACGAGCTCGACGATCCGCGCGCGTTGGCGTTGCCGGATTGGGCCACGCTCGAGCAGTTGATGACGGCGCTCACGGAAGCATCGTCCGGCCATTTCGCGGCTGGGGCGATGTGGTGATGTTCGCGGCCTGCACGGCGACTCGGATCGGGGAGGTTTCGGGTTGCCGGGTCCGGGATACAGACACCGAGCAGTGGGTGTGGACGTTGCGGCGGCAGACGACGCCGGGGCCGGGTGGATTGCAAGACAAGGGCACGAAGGGCAAGCGGTCGCGTCCGATTCCGTTGATCGAGGAGAATCGTCCGCTGATCCTCAGGCGGATCAACGAGGCGCGCGCCCGCGTTGAACGTGGCCAGGAGGAGGCGAGCGAGAAGCAGCGGCGAGAGGCGCTGTTGGATGCTCGGCTGTTCGTCGGGCCACGGGGAGGTCGCATCCAGACGGGAGTGCTGCGGGATGCGACCCATTGGGACGAGGTTGTGACGAAGCTCGGATATGAGCATCTGCGGCGTCACGATCTCCGGCACCGGGCTGACATGGTTCGCGGATGCCGGGGTTCCGCTGCATCGGCTTCAGCGGATCGCCGGGCACGCTGATCCCAGGATCACGCAGCGGTACCTACACCCGGATATCGCGGCATTGCAGGAGGACGGCAATCAGCTGTCGCGGCACCTGCGGGCAAGTCTGGCCCAGATTGGCCCCAACTCTGCGGGCGGTACCGTAGGAAAAAATCCCCTCCGATGCAGGTCGGAGAGGATTTCTCTATGTCGGGCTGACAGGATTTGAACCTGCGACCACTTGACCCCCAGTCAAGTGCGCTACCAAACTGCGCCACAGCCCGTTGCGCCCGTGCTCGGGCGCTCCAAGAGATTACAACAGGGTGTGCTCGTCCAGCGAATCGCCTGGTCAGAGGGGGTGGGGTGGGGGTCGCGCGGTCCTGCCGGCGCGCTCGGACGAACGGGCAGCGCGGAATGGGGCCCGGGGGAGCGATCGGGCGACGGGCCGCTCTCGACGGTTCCCAGGAAGCGCACCGACCGATGCTCGGCAACCCCTTGACCTGAAGTAAACTTCAGCTTCTACCGTCGGGCCATGACTACCACATCGCAATCCCACGACCACACCCGAACCGACTCTCCGTTGCGGCAGGTGCTGCCGGATTTGTGGGAGACGCCCGCGTTCGTCGTCCCGGGCGGCCCGCGCACCCACGCCTACCTCTGGACGCCGCCGTCCGGGGGCAACATTCTCTTCTACTCGCCGGGGGACGAAGGCCCGTTCGAGGGGTTGGCGGCGCTGGGCGGGGTGGAGCGGCAGTATCTGAGTCATCAGGACGAGGCCGGGCCGATGCTGCGGGCGGTGGCGGATCGGTTCGGTAGCCGATTGCACGCGCCCGCGTTGGAGGCCGGACAGATCGGGCGGTTCGCGATCGACGTGCCGCTATCGCGACGGGGTACCGATGACGCGGGGGTGGAGGTGATTCCGACGCCGGGGCACTCGCCGGGGAGCACCTGTTATCTGGTGCGTGGCGCGGACGACCTGACCTACCTGTTCACCGGTGACACCCTGCTGCGCTACGCCGACGGTGTGTGGCGGGCCGGGTATGTGCCCGGGTACAGCGACAAGGCGGGGCTGCGGGGCGCGCTGGACGTGCTGGCCACGGTGCGTCCGGACGTGGTGATCTCGAGTGCCTTCGTGGAAGGCGCGGAGGGGTTCCATCGGATCGCACCGGGGACGTGGTCGGCCTGCCTGGACGAGGCGCGCGCCGAGCTGGGGTGAGGGGCGGGGCTCACGCGACCACGGCGAGCAGTGTGGTCGCCGCGTCGGTGAGCTCGCGGTCCCCGGCGGGTTCGGTGCGTTCGCGCGCCTCGTCGACGGTGATTCCGCGGGTGGCCAACCGCCACAGCGTGTCCTGGTCCATGCGCACGGTAGCGGCGTAACGGTCGTGGTCGGCGGCGGTCAGCTCCCAGCCGGTGCCGTCGGAGACGACGGACCACTCGCCGCCCGCCGGGCCGGTGATCGCGAATTTCAGCGCGGTCTCGGCCGGGCGGGTGTGCTCGCGCAGGGCGAAGGGGAGTGCGTGCAGGAAGGTGACGAGGACCGGGCGCATCAGTTCCACCTTGTCGGGGCCGGGGCGGGCGACCGCGTCGCGGATCTGCTGCTGGTGCACCCAGTATTCGGTGTAGTCCCGGGCGATGTCGAGCCACGCCGGACTGGTGCGGGCACCGGTCCACGACACGGCCAGGTCGGCCGGGGCGTCCGGATCCACTGCGGCCCAGACACGATCGAGTTCCGGACCCAGGTGCGCGAGCAGGTCGATCATCACGCGCGGACTGCATTGGCGCATCGCGCGGACGAACTCGTCGTTGACCCGCGCGAGGTACTCGGGCAGGGTTTCGTCGTCGCGGAACACCGCGCCGCTGTGCCGGTCGCGGCTGCCGGAGATGCGTCGCAGGTGGTCGTTGAGGAGGTGCGCGGTGACGTCGGCGACGGTCCAGCCGGGGCAGATAGTCGGTCGTGTCCAGTCGGCGGGCTCGAGCGCGCGCAGCAGGTCCAGCAGGGATCGGTGCAGCAGCGGGAACAGGGGCCGGGTATCGAGCGGGATCATCGCGCCAGTCAAGCGGGCAGGCCGCGCGGTGGCCAGTGGTTTTCGTGGCTGTCGGTCAGGCGTCGGGGATGCGGACGGCGATCTCGCCGCCGAGGGTGTATCCGTCGGACAGGCGCAGATGGTCGCCGCTCCAGAAGCGGCCGGGGTCGTACCAGTCGACGTCGCGGTTGTCCGGCAGCAGGCCCATCGACTGGTAGGTGGCGGCGACGATTTCGGCGCAGTAGGCGTTCTCCATCCGGCGCGTGGCGCGCTGGCGGTCGCGGGGCAGGCGGGCGCGGCCGCGCAGCCACTTGCCGGCGAGTCGCGCCGTGGAGGGGAAGGGAGTGCCGTCGAGGCGGGCGATGGCGCGCAGCACGCCGTCCTCGCGGTCGCGGGTGACCGGCGGGTGGAGTTGGCGCAGCCACGCCCGCTGGCCGTAGCGGTGCGCCCAGACCAGCACGGCGTCGCGCAGGTTGTGCAGCTGGGCGCCGCGGTGGGTGGTGCCGGTCCACATGTCGGGCAGGGAGTGGCCGAGTTCGGCGTGCCACATCAGGGCGGGCAGGTCGTCGAGGACCACGGCCATGCCGACATGGTTGACCGGGCTGTTCGTCGTCATCCGGATCACGCGGTCGGCGGTGGACCGCCCGCGGAACAACCAGATGTCGCCCGTCCTGGTGATCTCGACTGCCCGGTCCAGATCGATCCCCGCACCCGCCATGCCCGCTAGCCTAGGCGGTGTGCGGTGGTGGAAGGCAATAGGTTTGGCGGGGGCGGCCGGTGTGGTGGCCACCGGTCTCCTGGTGGTGCGCGGTGAGCGACGGCGGCGGGCCTATACGCCGGATCAGGTGCGCGAGCAGTTGCACGTGCGGTACGCGCAGGTGGTGGCGGCCGAAGCGGCCGAGACGACGCCCGCTCCCGCGGTGCCGGGTCCGCGCGCCTGGGTGGGGCGGTGGATGGCGCGCGGGCGCCGCCTCGCGGAACGAATCGCGAAGCGGCGCGGGAAGTAACGCGCCGTCCGGCGCGCTCAGCCCTGCCGCACGGCGGCCGTCGCGATGCGGGCGCCCACCAGCATTCCGGTGATCACCACAGCGCCCGCCACCGCGATCAGCCGGTTGACGTCGACCGCGGGCCGCCACGACACCCTCCCGTCCCGGATGACGTAGGCGCCCGCGGGTTTGGCGTTCAACCCGAAGCCGCCGCCCGACCCCTCCTCGCCGTCCTTCACGCCCGCGCCGGCACCGCCGCCGCCGGAGACGACCGCCGCCGCGATCACGATGGTGCCGTCGCGCTCGACGGGCTCGGCGTAGACGCGCCGCACGGTCATGGTGTCTTTCGCCGCCGCGAGGATGTCCTCGACCTTCATTGCGGTCCTCCGTTCCTGGGTGGGCCACAATTGTGCGGCCGCGGCGCTATTCTCGCTCGAATCGCGCGCGCACCGCGTCCATCCGGGCGCGCAGTTCCGCCGGGCTGATGACGCCGCGCTCCATCAGGGTGTGGGCGGTGACGACGGCGGAGCGGGCGTGCACGGGGAAGTCGCGGTAGATGGTCTCGCCGAGGGCGTCCTCGGCGCGGCGGCGCGCCAGATTGTCCAAAGTGCCGCGCCAGGACAGGCATTCGCAGGTGGCCTGCATGCTCGACTCCCACGGGTCGGGCGTGCGGTCGAGGTCGGGGAGTCGGGCCTCGCGGGTGGCGTCGGCGGGGAGGGTGGCGAGCAGGATCTCGTAGGGGGTCACGGGCGGGCCTCCCGTCGCATCGCGTCCTCGGCGCGGTCCGGTGGTTTCTGCGCGGTCCAGTCGACCTGGGGCAGGGCGACGCCGATCATGGTGTCGCGGGTGACGATGGCGGCCAGCTGCTCCTCGGTCCAGCCCTCGGTGCCCGCGGGACGCATCGGCAGCACCATGAACCGGGACTTCTGATTCGAGTCGTGCACCCGGACCTCGACCTCGGGCGGGAAGTGCAGGCCGAATTCGGCCAGCACCTCGCGCGGCCAGCGCACCAGCCGCCTGCGGTAGTTCGGGGTGCGGTACCAGTCGGGGGACATCCCGAGCACCGGGCGGGGATAGCAGGAGCACAGCGTGCAGACGATGACGTTGTGCACCTCGGGGGTGTTCTCCAGGACGTAGAAGTAGGTGTAGTCGCTGGGTGTGCCGGAACCGGTGGGGTCGCGCCAGTCGATACCGATCTCCTTGCACGTCTCGGTGCCGTCGGCGAGCAGGCGCGCCTTGAAGTCGGGGTCGAGCCAGGCTCGGGCCACCAGGGTGGAACCGCCGTGCGGGCCGACAGCCTGCGCCCATTCCGAGAACCGTCGATGGTCCTCCTGGGAGAACAGGCCCTTCTCGATCGCCAGTTCCCGGATCGCGGTCTCGAGCACCTCGAATTCGCTGATCTCCGTGCCGGTTTGGATGGGGGCGTGCGCGTCGTGGTCGTGGTCGTGGCTCACTGCGGGTCGTCCTCCTCTGCGGGTTCCAGCCAGTGTTCGGAGACCTCGGTCTCCAGGGTGTCGGCGTCGTGGCCGGTGTAGTTCGGCCACAGCTCGCGTTGCCGGAACCGGACGACGTAGAACGGTTCGACGCGGCCGTCGTCGCGGCCCCACGCCTCGTCCTCGGGGATGATCCACTCCGGCCGGTATTCGACGACCACGCCGGTGCGGCCGCGGGTGTAGGCCTGGGTGCGGGTGTGGAACAGCGAGGTGGCGCGGCGGACGGTGACGCGGTCGCCGATGCGGAAGCGGCGGGTCATCGGCGCGCCGCCGATCGGGCGCGGACCTCGTCGATCTTCGCCGACAGCTCGTCGGGGGTGATCAGGCCCTTACCGACCAGCACGCGCGCGGCGACCGTCGCCCAGCGCGCGTAGTAGGGCAGGCCGAAGTAGAGGGTGGCGCCGAGGTCGTTCTCGGCGCGCCTGCGTTCCTCGGAGTTCCACACACCGCGCCAGCCGAGACATTCGCAGGTGACGTAGGTGTTCATCTCCCACGGCTCCTCCTCCTTCTCCCGATAGGGCACCGGGAGGTCGGGCTGGCCGCCGACGTCGTGCGGCACGTGCCGCAGCGCGGCGTAGAGCTCGTTGGAGATCTCGTACGGGGAGTCGAGGGTCCGGTGCAGCACCGGGGCGATGTCGGCGACACCGTCCGGTGCCGGCTCGGGGGGACGCGATGTGCTCATGGTGGCTCCAACGGTGGGCGGGCCTGCTGGTGCACTCGAACAACCGGGGGAGTGACCCCCGTCACATACTCGCTCCGGTCACAGTACACGGGTCGGTGCTCGTCCGAGCGGTTTCCGCCCGGCTGCCCTCAGTTGTTCGCGCGCTGGATGGACCGGCGCACCAGCGCGCGGATGCCGGGCAGCTGGATCGCACGCAGCGCGAGCTCCCCGGCCATCACATGGGCTCTGGTGGGTGGGGCGAAGCGGCTCACCCCGCGGCGGGCCAGCGCTTGGCGTTTGTGGATCTCCGGGCCCAACTCGGTCTCCCACGCGGCCAGCGCGGTGGGGATGTCGCCGTGCCGCGACAGCGCGGCGCCGAGCCGGTCCGCGCCGTCGATGGCGAGGGCGGCGCCGTAGCCCGCGAAAACCGTGACGCACCAGGCGGAATCGCCGACCAGGACGACGCGGCCGCGGTGCAGGCCGTCCAGGGTCACCTGGGTGGCCGCGTCGAAGTAGGCGGTGGCGGTCACCTGGGCGAGCGCCTGCGCGGTCGCGCCGCCCAGATCGCCGAAGGCGGCGGTCAACGCCCGCTCCGGACCGCGGGCGTACTCGGCGGCGGTGTCGTCGCACCGATAGGTGAAGAAGGTGGCCGACCGGTGCGGGCCGAGGTTCATCACCGCGGCCGTGCGGCGGGGTCCGATGTAGGTCGTGCCCGCGCCCTCGGGAATCCCGGCGGGCGGCTCGGGCAGGGAGAAGGCGGCGACCATGTGCCGCAGGTCGCGCAGGTGTCCCGGGTCGTCGCCGAACACCAGCGCGCGGGTGCGCGAGCGTACTCCGTCGGCGCCGACGAGGAGGTCCGCCCGGATGCGGGTGCCGTCGCTCAGCGCCACGTCGACGCCCGCGGTGTCCTGCGTGACGGCGTGCGGCACGGTCGCGAACCGGATCTCGACGGTGTCGGCGACGGCCTCGTACAGCACGGTTTCGAGGTCGCCGCGGAAGATCGTCAAGGCGCGGGTGCCGACGGCGGCCTGCGCGACCTCGCTGGGCACCGTGAACTTCTCACGCCCGTCCGCGTCGACCAGGATCGAGCGGAAGAAGCCGATGTCGCGGGCGGCGAGTGCGGGGATCAGGCCGAGCCGCTCCACCGCGTCGTAGCCGGGGCCGTGCAGGTTCACCAGGTAGCCGCTGCTGCGGCGAGCCGGGGCGCGCTCGACGACGAGCACGTCCCAGCCGTCCCGGTGCAGGCGCAGGGCGGTGGCGAGTCCGGCGATGCCCGCCCCGATCACGATCACCCGCCTCTGCCGGGCGTCGCGGTGGGTGGTCGGGTGGTGGTCGGTCATGGGTGGCCCCGTTCGTCTCGTTGCGATTGCGCCCGGTCGAGCGCTGCGTCAACCTATAGTTGACGCGGGAGGTGTCGTCAACCTAGGGTTGACGTTATGGGCGCACCGGTCAGGACGCGAAGACGTCCAGCGACGCCGGGATGTTCGGCTTGTCCGTCCGCAGTGTCAGCTGGACCCGGCCCGGGCCGGTGGGGAGGAGCGTGATCGCCGGGGAGGCAGGCGCTGCCCGGCCGGTACGAACCGGGCTCACCGAACCCGTGGCGCCGGTGTCGAGATTGCGCCAGTCGGCCACCACGGTGACGTCGCAGGCCGGCAGCTGCGGGCCCCATTCGCCGATCGGCGAAAAACCTTGCGGCACACGCAGAACGACCGCATGCTTGGCGCCGAGCACCCCGCACCCACTCTCACCCTGGCCACGGCGCCCGGTGAACCTCGTTCGGTGTCATCCGAACATTTCCGCCGCGAAGCACGGTGCAGGCGCGGCGGGAAGCCCGGAGAGTTCGGGTCTGTCGGTCGGGGACGGCGCGGTCGAGACTGTCCGTGCAAGCGCCAGACCCCGACCGGACGGAGTGTGTCGAATGACAATGTCCCGGACTTTCGCAACTGTCGCGGTGGCGGCGGTGATCGCATCCACCGCCGGATTCGCCCCCGCCGTCGCTGCCCCGCCGGCCGTCGCGGTGGCCGACACCGGCTCGGCGGCCGGTTCGAGCGAATACGCCCGCGGCCTGGTCGAATTGGTGGTCTGCCTGTTCAAGGGCGAACTCGTCGGTTCACGCGCACCGCTGTGCTGAGCACCAACCCGGGAAAGGAAACCCGTTGTCCAAGTTGATCACCGCCGTTGCCGTGGCCGCCGCCCTGCTCGCCGCGCCCGCAGCCGCCTCCGCCGCCCCGGCGGACGCGCCCACCGGTTCGGCCTCCTCCGGTTCGTCGGACCTGCTGATCTACGTGATCCGCTGCCTGCCCATCGGGCCCCTGGTGGCCCTGAGCAGCGGGATGCCCGACGACGGCATCGTCGACCCCGACCCCTGCGCGGTGTGACGGACACGCCCCACCGTTGAGCGGGTCCCGCCGCCGAACCGACGATGCCCCGGCCACAACCGGCCTGGGCATCGTCGGTTTTCCGTTTCCGGCGCTGGTGGCCGGGTAGTCGGAGCCCACGTCCGGGCGGCAGCTCCGGCCGCGGAACCACGAGGGCGAGGAGCGGGGTATGGGTGAGGGGCCGACGACCTCCGATCGGACGACCACGCCGCACCTCGGCGGGGGTGACCGATGAAGGTGGTCGTGGTCGGCGCGAGCGGGAACATCGGCAGCGCGCTCGTGCGGGCTCTGCTCGCGGCGGGCGAGGAGGTGGTCGGCCTGTGTCGTCGACCGCCCGGGCCGGGAACCTTCGACGCCGTCCGGTGGGTGCGCTGCGACCTCGCCGATCCCGCCGCGGTGGACACCCTGCGCGCGACGTTCGCCGATGCCGACGCCGTGGTCCACCTCGCGTGGGCGATCCACCCGCGCGTCGGGGAGCCACCGATGATGCGCACGAACCTCACCGGCACCGACCGGGTGCTCGCCGCGGTCGCCGACCGCGGCGTCCCGCATCTGGTGTGCGCGTCCTCGGCGGCCGCTTATCGGCCTGCGCCGCGCTGGGAGCGGGTGGACGAGCGGTGGCCGGTGGGTGGGGTGCCCGGCAGTGCCTACAGCGTCGGCAAGGCGGTGCTGGAGCGGCAGCTGGACCGGTTCGTCGCCGCGCACCCCGACATCCGGGTGGTCCGGTTCCGGCCGTGCGCGGTGGTGCAGGGCGCGGCGGGGGCGGAGATCGCCGACTGGGCGGTGAGCCGGTGGCTGCCGCGCACGGTGATCGGCCGTCGCCTGCTGCCGGTGCCCGCCTGGCCCGGACTGCGGTTGCAGTTCGTGCACGCCGAGGACGTCGCCGCCGCCATCCACCTCGCGCTGCGCGGGCAGGCCGCGGGCGCCTACAACCTCGCCGCCGAACCGGTCCTGCGGGCCGCCGCGCTGAGCAGGCAGCTCGGCGGCTTCCGTGTCCCGGTCCCGCGCGCGGTCCTCACCGCGGCCGCCTGGCCCGCGTGGCGGCTGGGTCTGCAACCCCTGCACCCGGGATGGCTGCGGCTGGCCGACCGCGCGCCGCTGCTCGACACCACCGCCGCCCGCCACGATCTCGGCTGGCGGCCCCGCCACGACGGCGTCGCGGTCTGCGCCGAACTCGTCGACGCCCTGGCGAGCAAACGCTGCGGACCGACTCCGGTGCTGTCACCGGGCCGGCCGCCGGTGCGGATCGCCCGGCCGACCCACCAGAGCCAGAGCCCGCGGAAAGCCCTGTCCGGCAGCGCTTTCTGAGACATTCCCGGATGTTCGCGCCGGCCGCCGCCTGCCGGGACGGGCTATCGCCGACAGCTGAGGTGTGGCCCGGGCGATCATCCCGGCACCGGTAAAAACCCCGTTACCAACGTTTCGGTCCGGTTCCGGGCCTTGATCGATTGTGGACCGATGGTATACAACTGGTACACGTCCTGTTCGTGATCCGGTTCACAGCCGGGTCGCACGGTGAGAGGGAGCAGGACGGACGGCTCGGTGGTTGCGCCAACAACCACCGAGCCAGGCAGTACCTTCCATCGCCCGGCGAAGGCATCTACGTGCAGGTAGATGCGGGGCCGATGGATCGTCAGGTAGCGACGAATCGACGAGGAGTCGACATGGCAACCGCCAAGGACAAATCTATCAACCGGCGACCGCATACGAGTCTGCCGGTCATCGCGGGGTCCAGCCTCGCCGGTACCGCCGTGGAGTGGTACGACTTCTTCCTCTACGGCACCGCCGCCGCGCTGGTGTTCAACAAGCTGTTCTTCCCGTCGGAGGATCCGCTGGTCGGCACCATGCTGGCGTTCGCGACCTACGCCGTGGGGTTCGTCGCGCGGCCACTCGGCGCCGCCGTGCTCGGCCACTTCGGCGACGTCAAGGGCAGGCGCGCCACGCTGATCGCGAGCCTGCTGCTGATGGGCGTGTCGACCTTCCTCATCGCGCTGCTGCCCACCTACGCCGCCATCGGCGTCACCGCGCCGCTGCTGCTGGTGCTGTTGCGGCTGGTGCAGGGCTTCGCGCTCGGCGGCGAGTGGGGCGGTGCGGTGCTGCTGGTCTCCGAGCACGGCGACTCCAAGCGGCGCGCGTTCTGGTCGGCCTGGCCGAACCTCGGCCCGCCGCTGGGCAACCTGATGGCCGCGGGCGCGCTGGCGCTGCTCGGCGCGGTCCTGCCGGAGGAGGCGTTCCTGTCCTGGGGCTGGCGCGTCGCGTTCGGCATGTCGGCGCTGCTGGTCGTCATCGGGCTGGTGCTGCGGCTGTACGTCGCGGAGACCCCGCTGTTCGAGCAGACCAGGGCCGCGACCAGCCCGGCGGTGCTGCGGATGCCGCTCACCGCGGCGGTGCGCGGGTACTGGCGCCAGATCCTGCTGGCCGCCTTCACCCGCTTCGGTGAGAACGCCGGCTTCTACATCTTCTCGCTGTTCGTGATCACCTACCTCACCCAGATTCTCGACCTGCCGCGCAGCACCGGCCTCAACGCGGTGATGATCGGCATGGTGGTGGCGCTGGTGGCGATCCCGCTGTTCGCGGTGCTGGCCGACCGGATCGGGCGCAGGCCCATCTACATCGGCGCCTCGATCGCGACGATCGTGTGGGCGTTCGCCTTCTTCGCGCTGCTCGACACCGAAGCCACCGGCGCGATCTTCCTCGCGGTGGCCGTCGGACTGGTCATCTTCGCCGCCTACAGCGCCGTCATCGGGGCGTTCTTCTCCGAACTGTTCCCGACCGAGGTGCGCTACTCGGGGGTGTCGCTGGCCTACAACCTGGCGTCGGTGCTGGCCGGATCGCTGGCGCCGATCATCGCCATCGCGCTCTACGACCGTTTCGGCTCCGGTCAGGCCATCGGCGCCTACCTGGCACTGATGGGCGTGATCTCACTGGTCGCCGCCCTGGTGGCCAAGGAGACCCGCACGGTCGACCTCGCCGACGTGCAGGAGGAGGCGCCGGCCACCGGCACCGCCACCGACGCGGCAGTAGTCATCCCGTAAATCACCGAGGAAAGGGCATCTCTCATGACGACATCGAAGACCAGCGCGGCCTCCGCGCCGGAGCTGGCCTACGAATGGTTGAAGAACACCATCCTCACCCTGCCGCGCGATGAAGAGATGTTCCTGTCCGAGGCCCAGGTCGCCGCGGCGTCGGGAACCTCGCGTACCCCGGTCCGCGAGGCACTGCTCCGGCTCGAGGCCGAGGGTTTCATCCGCCGGGTGCCCCACAAGGGCGCCTACATCCCGGCACTCACCGACAAGGACGTCGACGACGTCATGCAGGCCCGCCGGGTCGTGGAGGAGTGGTCGATCGCGCAGGTCGCCCCGAATCCCGGCCAGGTGCCCGACCGGCTGCGGGAACTGCTGGCCGCCCAGGACGCCGACACCGACCCGGTCGAGTTCATCGCCCACGACCTCGAGTTCCACACCACCGTCATCCGCGCCGCGGGCAACCAGGTGATGCACGAGTTCTACCGCTCCCTGCGCGACCGCCAGATGCGGATGGGCGTGCGCATCATGCTCTCCGACGAACGCCGCAAGAAGCAGGTGCTCGTCGAACACGGCGCGATCGTGGACGCCCTCGCCGCCGGTGACACCGAGGCCGCCATCCACGCGGTGCGCGAACACCTCGACACCACCCTGTGCTCGCTCAAGCAGCCCAGGTTCTGACCCCACTCCTAAGGACCTTCCATGAAAGTCGCTCTGGCACAACTGGCCAGTCCGGACGCCGAGACCGCCGCACACCGGCTCGAACGGGTACGTCAGTCGCTGGCCGCCTTCCGCGCCGACGCCGACCTGATCGTGCTGCCCGAACTGTGGCGGGTCGGCTACAACCACTTCGCCGACTACCAGGCCGCCGCCGAGACCCTCGACGGTCCCACCGTCCAGGTGCTGGCCGCCGTCGCCCGCGAACGCCGCTGCTACCTGCACATCGGCAGCATCGTCGAGCGCGCCGACGGCGACCGGCTGCGCAACACCGCCGTCCTGCTCGACCCGGACGGTCGGATCGCGCACCGCTACAGCAAGATTCACGTCTTCGGCTACCGCTCGGAAGAAGCCCGGCTGCTACAGCCCGGACAGCAGATCCGCGTCGCCGACACCGCCTTCGGCCGCACCGCCGCCACCACCTGCTACGACCTGCGCTTCCCCGGCCTGTGGAGCGAATTGGTCGACGCCGGTGCGGAAATCGTCGTCGTGCCGGCGGCCTGGCCCGCGGCCCGGCTGGCGCACTGGCGGCTGCTGACCGGAGCCCGCGCGGTCGACAACCAGGTGATCGTCATCGCCTGCAACGCGGTCGGCACCCACAACGGTGTCGAGCTGGGCGGGCACAGCCGCGTGGTGGACCCGTGGGGCGAGGTGCTCGGCGAGGCCGGCGCCGAGGAGGGCTTCACCGTCGTCGACATCGACCCGGCGGTCGTCGCGCGGACCCGTGCGGAATTCCCCGTGCTGGCCGACCGGCTCGACGACTACCGCGGCCTGAATCGCTGCGAGGTGCCGGCGTGACCGAGACCATCACCGCCGTCCTGTCCTGCACCGTCCTGGATTCCGGGGAGACCCTGTCCTTCGACGGCGCCCGGGCGATCGTCGCCGGCTACACCGGCCGTGACGAGGCCGCGGTGCGCCACCACATCGACGAACTGGCCGCCATCGGGGTCGCACCGCCGGAGTCCGTGCCGATGCTCTACCCGGTGTCCACCGCCACCGTGACCACCGCCGCGACCACGCCGGTGCCGAGCGCCGACACCTCCGGCGAGGTCGAGCCGGTGCTGCTGCGGCACCGCGGCCGGTACTTCCTCGGCGTCGGCTCCGACCACACCGACCGGGCCCTGGAGACCATCGACATCGGCGAGTCGAAACGCGCCTGCGCCAAGCCGATCGGCCCGCACGTGGTGGAGGTGGCCGACTGGTCGCGTTTCGACTGGGACGCCTGCCGCGCCCGCAGCTGGGTGGACGGAAAGCTCTACCAGGACGGCACCCTGGCCGCCCTGCGCACGCCCACCGATCTGCTCGCAGTCGTCGCCGACCGGCTCGGTGACGACGGCGGCGATTTCGTCTGCTTCGCGGGCACGCTGCCGTTGCTCGACGGCGAATTCACCCCCGGCACGCGCTGGGACCTGGAACTGCTGCTGCCCGACGGGCGCGCCCTGACCCACACCTACACCACCCTCGAAGGAGCTCGCGATGCGCACCGGAGCTGAGTACCTGTCCTCCCTCAACGACGGCCGGGTCGTGCTCGTCGACGGCGAGAAGGTCGACGACGTCACCACCCACCCGGCGTTCGCGCCCGTCGCCCAGACGATCGCCGAACTGTTCGATCTGGCCGCCGACCCGGCCAACGGCATGCAGTACACCGCGCCGGAGACCGGCGGCCCGGCCAACCGGGTGTTCGGCATCCCGCGCAGCCAGGAGGAACTGCGGGCGCGCCGCGAGGCGATCCAGACCTGGGCCCAGCACACCCACGGCTGGGTGGGCCGCAGCCCCGACCACGTGGGCACCTTCCTCGCCTCGTTCGCCGCGCACCCCGAGGTGTTCGCCGAGGGCACCCGCGACTTCTCGGCCAACGTCACCGCCTTCCACCGGCGGCTGCTGGCCGACAACCTCTACGTCTCCTACGCGATCATCCCGCCGCAGGTTTCGCGGGCCACCACCGCCTCGGGCTGGGAGGGCGAGTTCCTCCAGGTCGGCGTGGTGCGCGAGACCGAGGAGGGCCTGATCGTGCGCGGCTCGCAGATGCTGGCCACCGGCGCGGCCATCGCCGACGAGATCCTGGTGTCCTGCATCAAGCCGCTCGGCCCCGACGACCAGGACTTCGCGGTGTCGTTCGTCGTCCCCGCCAACGCCGAGGGCCTCAAGCTCTACTGCCGCCGCCCCTACGCCCCGGCCGCCACGAGCAGCTTCGACTACCCGCTGACCAGCCGCTACGACGAGCCCGACGCGCTGGTGGTGTTCGACGACGTGCTCATCCCGTGGGACCGGGTGTTCGTCGACCGCGACATCGCGGGCGTGCGCAGGCAGTTCTTCGACACCGGCGCGCACGCGCTCGGCAACTGGCAGGCCCAGATCCGGTTCGCCACCAAGCTGCGGTTCATCGCGGGTGTCGCGCGCCGCGTCACCCAGGTGAACGGGGTGGACAAGATCCCGAGCGTGCAGGAGAAGCTCGGCGAACTCGCGGCCCTGGTGGCCGGTGTCGAATCGGCGGTGCTGGCCGCCGAGTACACCGCCACCCCCGACGAGGCGGGCCAGTGGGTGCCGGGCAAGCGCGCGCTCTACGGTTCGATGGGCCTGCAGTCGGAGATCTACCCGCGGGTGCTGTCGATCCTGCGCGACCTGGTCGGCGGCGGTGTGCTGCAGCTGCCCTCCAGCGTCGCCGATCTCACCAGCCCGCTCACCTCCGGCGACGTCACGCACTACGTGCAGTCGCCGGGTGTGCCCTCCGAGGACCGCATCAAGCTGTTCAAGCTGGCGTGGGACATCATCGGCTCGGAGTTCGCCGGGCGCCACCAGCAGTACGAGCTGTTCTACGCGGGCGCGCCGTTCGTGGTGAAGGGCGCCTACACCTACCGCAACTACGGCTACGAGGAGCCGCTGCGCGACGTCGAACAGTTCCTCGCCGCCTACAAGTCCGAAACCGCCTGAGAGCCTGAAACCGCCTGAGAGGCAGAAGATATGGCCAAGCCCGAATTCGAGTTCTTCCCCGTCACCGACGTCGAGTACACGGTGTGCCCGGGCGGTGATCCCGCCATCACCGAGCGCATCCTGGCCCGCGACCCGGACGGCAATGTCGCCACCCGCATCCTGCGCTACGAGCCCGGCGCCGACTCCACCCCGATGGGCGTGCAGAAGCACGACTTCTGGGAGGAGGTCTACATTCTCGAGGGTTCCTTCACCGACCTCACCCTCGGCCAGACCTTCACCGCGGGCATGTACGCCTGCCGCCCGCCGGGCATGCCGCACGGTCCCTGGCGCACCGACGAGGGCGTGGTGACCTTCGAAGTCCGCTACCACAGCAGGTAGGAGCCCTGCCATGACACTACCGGCATTCCATTGCCCCACACCCTCGGACATGCGCCGCAGCATGGGCCGCTTCACCACCGGCGTGGCGATCGTCAGCGCCGACGACGGCACCGGCAACCCGTGCGCGATGACCATCAGCTCGCTCACCTCGGTGAGCCTGGAACCGCCGATCCTGCTGGTCTCGCTCACCCACGGCAGCCGGACCACCGATGCGGTGGAGGCGGGCGGCCGCTTCGCGGTCTCGATCCTGGGCTCCCGCCAGGAGGCGATCGCCCGCCGCTTCGCCACCCGCGGCGGCGCCCGCTTCGAGGGCCTGCCGGTGGACCTGAGCCGCTCCGGCCTGCCGTTGATCCCGGACGCGCTGGCGCAGCTGGAGTGCCGGGTGCACAGCGCGCACGACGTCGGCGACCACCGCGTCTTCTACGGTGAGGTCGTGGACATGCGGTGGCGCGACGGCACCGGATTGGCCTTCTACTCCGGCCGCTTCGGCGATTTCCACGACTTCGGTCACGACGAATTGCCCTGGTTGTACTGACGGGATGCCGGTGGGCGGGCACCGTGCCCGGCCACCGGCACCCGGTGTGGACCGGAGTTCAGCCGGCGTGGGCGGCGCGCCCGACCTGCGCGTGCGCCAGGACCAGCAGGTGGGTGCGCAACCGGGCCCAGGCGCGTTCCGGGCGGTCGGAGTCGCGGGCCGGATAGCAGCGGATGAGCAGGCCGGTGATGGCGTCCATGGCGGTGACGACGAGTTCGTTGAACGACTCGGCGGAGATGCCGCTGAGCGCCATCGCGCTGCCGGCCGCCTTGATGCTGCTGACGACCACCTCTTCGACCGCTTCCACCTGCCGGGCCAGCGCCGGATCGGTGCGCGAGGCGACCAGCAGCTCGATGGCGGCGGTGAACAGCGGGCCCTGGTACAGCGCCCACAGCAGGTCCAGCGCGTCGGGGATGAGGCTCTCGCCCTGGGTGAGCCGGGCGAAGGTGCGCAACGCCTCCTCGGTGCGCTTCACCGCCAGATACCGCACCGCCCCCGCGACCAGATCCTCCCGGGAGGGATAGTGGTGCAGCAGGGCGCCGCGGGTCACCCCGGCGCGCTTGGCCACCATCTGCGTGGTCGTCTCGCCGTAGCCGACCTCGAGCAGGCATTCGATGGCCGCGTCCATCACCTTCGCCTGCGTCTCCGCGCTGCGCTGCTCCTGGGTCCGCCGCGGCCGGGCGGGCCGGGCGGCGGGCGGCGAGGCGTGCGGTGCTGCGGACATGCTGCCGACAATAACAGTCAGTGCCGTCGCCAACTCGCCGCAGGCGTGCCGGGTTCGACCGGCCTCACCTGCGACGATCCGGTGCTCGTCGCAGTCCTCGGTGCTCGAGGAGGCGGGCCGGCGAGGACGGCTGCGGGCCCGCCGGTGATCGCGGTGGCTCGGCCGCGCGGGTCGATGGCGGGCGTACTCATGCGGGCCTCCGGTCGAGGTGTGCGTCGAGGATCAGGGTGGCCGTGGTGTCGAGGTCGCCGAGCCGTGGGCAGTGCGCGGAGCCGGGCAGCAGGGGGATCCTCGGAAAACGCTGCCTCGCCTGGCTCAGCGGCCGAGCAGTCCCTTGGCGATGTGGGTCACCTGGATCTCGTTGCTGCCCGCGTAGATCATCAGTGACTTGGCGTCGCGGGCCAGCTGTTCGACGCGGTATTCACTCATGTAGCCGTTGCCGCCGAACAGCTGCACCGCCTCCATCGCCACCTCGGTGGCGGCCTGGGCGGCGTAGAGCTTCATCGCCGACGCCTCGGCGAGCGTGGGCAGTTTGCCCGCCCGCGCCCGCTCCAGCGTGCTGAACACCATGTTCTGCACGTTGATCCGCGCGATCTCCATGGTGGCCAGCTTGAGCTGCACCAGCTGGAACCGCCCGATCTCCTGGCCCCACAGTCTGCGGTTCTTCGCGTAATCGATGCACAGCCGGTGGCATTCGGCGATGATGCCCAGCGCCATGAACGCCACCCCGATGCGCTCGGTGGTGAAGTTGGCGCGGGCGCTGTCGCGGCCGTCGCCGCCGCGGTGGTCCTCGGTCTCCCCGAGCAGCCGGTCGCGGCCGAGCCGCACGTTGTCGAAGAACAGTTCGCCGGTGGGGGAGGCGTGCAGCCCCATCTTCTTGAACGGCTTGGACTGGGTCAGGCCCTCCATGCCCTTGTCCAGCACGAAAGTGAGCACCTTGCGATCGCGCCGGTCCACCCCCGGCTCGTCGAGTTTGGCGTAGACGACGATGATGTCGGCGTACGGGCCGTTGGTGATGAAGGTCTTGTGCCCGGTGAGCAGGTAGTCCTCGCCGTCGCGGCGCACGTAGGTCTTCATCCCGCCGAAGGCGTCCGAGCCGGAGTCGGGTTCGGTGATGGCCCACGCGGCGACCTTGTCCATCGTCACGATGTCGCGCAGCCAGCGTTCCTGCTGGGCGAGCGTGCCGCGGGACATGATCGTCGCCGCGCCGAGCCCGATGCTGACACCCACCGCCGTGAGCAGGCCCATGCACACCCCGGACAACTCGCCGACCACGACCGCCGCCATCGAGGCCTGCGCGCCGAGCAGATCGCCCGCGCCGCGCTTGGCCGTCGAGGCGGGTTCCTGCCCGGCCGCGAGCGCCTCCTGCCTGGCGCGCTTCTTCGCCAGCAACGAGTCCACCTGCTCGCCGGCCATCGCGTCGATGCCGAACTCGGCGAACAGTTTCCGTGCGATCGGGTACGGCGACATCGTGCCGTCCTCCAGCGCGTCCAGGTGCGGGCGCACCTCCTTGTCGATGAAGCCGCGCACGGCTTGGCGGATCATCTCGTCGGTCTCGGACCACTCGAACATGTCGGTCTCCTCAGCTCTGCGCCGGTCTCACGGCAGTCGGGCGGCGATGTCGTCGATCAGCCACGGGCCGTCGGTCTCGATGGTCTTCACGTCGTGCCAGCCGGCCAGTTCGGAGATGGCGCCGCCCTGCACGGCGAACACCTTGCCGGTCAACCGGCAGGCGTCCCCGGCGAGATAGGCGACCAGGGGGGAGATGTTGGCGGGGCTGAACGCGTCGAAACCGCCCTCGTTCTCGGCGGATTCGGCCTCGGCGGCCATCATCGCGCCCATGCCCGGGGTGGCCAGGGTCAACCGGGTGCGCGCGATCGGCGCGATCGCGTTGACCCGGACGCCGTAGCGGCCCAGCTCCTCGGCGGCGACCAGGGTGAGCGCGGCGATGGCGGCCTTCGCGGCGCCGTAGTTGGCCTGGCCGGCGTTGGGCACCGTGGTCCCCGAAGCGGAGGCGGTGTTGATCACCGCGGCGTCGGGCTGGTCGCCCGCCTTCGAGCGGTCCTTCCAGTGCGCGGCGGCGTGGCGCAGCACGGCGAAGTGGCCCTTGAGGTGGACATCGAGTACCGCGTCCCACTGTGCCTCGGTCATGCCCGCGAGGAAGCCGTCGCGCAGGATGCCCGCGTTGTTGACCACCACGTCGAGCCGGCCGAACTCCGCGACCGCCCGGTCGACGAGCGCTTTCGCGTCCGACCAGTCGGCGACGTTGCCGGTGTCGGCGACCGCGCGTCCGCCCGCGGCGACGATCTCGTCGACCACCTGCTGCGCCGGGCCCGCGTCGTGGCCCTCGCCGGAATTGCTGCCGCCGTAGTCGTTCACCACGACCGCGGCGCCCTCGCGGGCGAAGAGCAGGGCATGTTCGCGGCCGATGCCGCGGCCCGCGCCGGTGATGACGGCGACCTTGCCGTCGAGTGTTCCCATCTGTCGCGCTCCTGTTCGCAAAGCTCAATCGGTGAAAACGGCGAGACCGTCGCCGAGTACCACGTCCGTGCCGCGCACGGTTTCGAAGGCATAGGTGGCGGCGCCGGTGCGCCAGATCCGGGTCTCGAGGTCGTCGGAGGGGAAGACCATCTTCGAGAAGCGCACCGCCAGCCGCTTCAGCCGTGTGACGTCGGCGTCACCCACCTCGGTGAGCACCGCCCACGACGCGAACGCCATCGTGCACAGGCCGTGCGCGATGATGCCGGGCAGGCCGGCGTCCTTGGCCACCTGTTCGTCCAGGTGCAGCGGAACCGGATCGCCGGAGGCCGGGGCGTAGCGGAAGGTCTGGTCGGCATCGATGTGCTGGGCCACCTTCGCCACCGGCTCGCGGTCGCGGATACCGTCGGGGAGCTTGTGGGACGGGCCCAGCTCGCCGACGGACCGCCCGTTGCTGGCGTCCGCGCCGCGGAAGAACATCGTCACGTACTGCTCGTTGACGAGTTCGCCCGCGGTGTCGCGGCATTCGACGTGCACCACCGCGCGGGTGCCCTTGGGCAGTCCCTCGTAGCCGGTCATCCGCGCCCGCGAGACCAGGGTGTCGCCGGGGCGGATCGGCCGGTGGAAGTGGAAGTCCTGTTCGCCGTGCACACCCCGGCCGAAGATGGACAGCGGGACCACGTCGACGGCGGGCTCGATCATCCGCTCGAACACCGGCACGATCGCGAACACCGGGGAGGCGATGTCGCCGCGGCGGTGCGCGGGGATCGGATCGTTGGTGGCGGCGGCGTAGTCGGCGATGCGGTCGCGTTCGACGGTGAACGGGAAGTCCTCGGTCCAGACGTTCAGGTTCTCCTCGGCGAAGGCGAGGTCGGGGTTCACCACGTCAGACCCCGGCGGTGGCGAGCGCTTCGAGCTTGCCCACGCTGTCCTCGAGCTGGCGGCCCGCGTCCTTCTCCACCGCCTTGCCGAGCGCGCCCTTGATCATGGCGCCCTCGAAGTCGCCCGCGATGTGGAAGTCGCTGCCGCCGTCGCGGGCGGTGAGCGTGAACGCGAATTCGACCTTGACGCCGGCCAATCCGGTGCCGGTGAGCACCAGCTTGCTCGGTGCCTCGACCTCGCGGACGGTCCATTCGATCTTGTTGGCCATGCCGAGCATGACGACCTTGGCGACCAGGGTGGTGCCGACGGCGAGGTCGGCGGGCGGTTCCTCGAGCCACTTGTCGTGCACGGTGAACCAGCTGCTCCACGAGGCGAGGTCGGAGACGACGGCCCACACGGCCTGCGGTTCGGCGGCGAGGTGCTTGGTTTCTTCGATGTGTCCCATGATCGGCTCCTCGATCGGGTCGGCGGCGGACCGCCACGGTGCGTGTGTGGTTGAGGGGAGGGTCAGCGCTCGGCGCGCTGATAGGCGGTGACGACGGCGGCGCCGCCGAGTCCGATGTTGTGCTGCAATGCCGCGGTGACGCCGTCGACCTGGCGCTTGTCCGCGGTGC
Source organism: Nocardia sp. FDAARGOS_372 (assembly GCF_002554515.1). Taxonomy (NCBI): domain Bacteria; kingdom Bacillati; phylum Actinomycetota; class Actinomycetes; order Mycobacteriales; family Nocardiaceae; genus Nocardia; species Nocardia sp. FDAARGOS_372. The sequence goes on from NZ_PDDW01000001.1 coordinate 704,794, forward strand.
CGCGCAGCTGCCAGGTGAGTTCGGCGCACTGGGCGAGTCCGGTGGCACCGAGCGGGTGGCCCTTGGAGATCAGCCCGCCGGAGGGGTTGACCACCCACCGGCCGCCGTAGGTGGTGTCCCCGGCGTCGACGAGTGCGCCCGCCTCGCCCGCGCCGCACAGGCCGAGCGCCTCGTAGAGCAACAGCTCGTTGGCGGAGAAGCAGTCGTGCAGTTCGATCACCTGGAAGTCGCGCGGCCCGAGCCCGGACTGCTCGTACACCTGCTGTGCGGCAGCGACATTCATGTCGTAGCCGATCAGTGCGGCGGCGGTGCCCGCGGCGAAGCTGGACTCGACATCGGTGGTCATGGCCTGGCCGACGATCTCGACCGCCTGCCCGGCCAGGTCGTGCCGCGCCACGAACGCTTCCGAGGCCAGCACGGCCGCACCGGACCCGTCGGAAGTCGGCGAACACTGCAATTTGGTGAGCGGGTCGTAGATCATCGGCGCGGCGAGGATCTCGTCGAGGGTGTAGGCGTCCTGGAACTGCGCGTACGGGTTGTTCACCGAGTGCGCGTGATTCTTGTGGCCGATGCGGGCGAACTGTTCGGCGGTGGTGCCGTACTTCTGCATGTGTTCGCGGCCCGCCGCGCCGAACATCCAGGGTGCGGGCGGGAACTTCACCTCCGAGATCTGCGCGAGCAGGTCCATGTGCCGCATCATCGGCTGCTCGCGGTCGGTGAAGGTGGCCCCCAGCGAGCCGGGCTGCATCTTCTCGAAGCCCAGCGCCAGGGTGCAGTCGGCCAGGCCGCCCCGGATCGCCTGGGCGGCGAGGTACAGCGCGGTGGAACCGGTCGAGCAGTTGTTGTTGACGTTGACGATCGGAATTCCGGTGAGACCGAGTTCGTAGACGGCGCGCTGGCCGGAGGTCGACTCGCCGTAGACGTAGCCGACGTAGGCCTGCTGCACGTCGGTGTAGGCGATACCCGCGTCCGCCAGCGCCGCGGTGCCCGACTCACGGGCCATGTCGGGGTAGTCCCAGTCGCTGCCGTCCGCGTTCTTGCGCCGTCCGGGTTTCTCGAACTTCGTCATGCCCACGCCGACGACAAACACCCTGTTCGCCATGGAGCGCCTTCCTCTTCGGATCGTGGCCCTGGTTCCGGGTTGCCAGAAACCTACACAGCTGACTGTTTATTTGGCAAGCAAAACCGGCACCTTACCGGGAATCGACTCGATGCGGACAGACACACGTGATGGTTTCGACGGGCCGAGCGTCGGTGGGACCGGGCATGCCGACCCCTTGATTACTGACCGAACAGTCGGTAATAATTCCGGGATCGCGGGCGCGCAGGAGCCCGGGAGGAGACCACACCGGAGTCGTCGTATGAGCACTCTCGCACCGGCCGCGACACCGCCCTCCGCGGAGCGGTTCGACACATGGCAGGAGACCATCTCGCACGCCTTCGTCCCCCTCACCGCCACCCCGCTGACCGCGGCGGGCTTCGACGGCACGCTCAGCTGCCACGAAGTGGGCTCGTTGCAGCTCAACGAGGTCGGCGGCGGTCCGGTGCGGGTGGAACGCGACCCGCGCGCCATCCGCCGCGCCGACCCCGGCTACATCAAGCTCGGCCTGCAGACCCGCGGGCGCGGGGCCGTCGTCCAGGACGGCCGCACCGCGGTCCTGGGGCCGGGCGATCTGGCCGTCTACGACACCGGCCGCCCCTACACCCTGCACTTCGACCAGCCGTTCCAGATGATCGTGGCGATGTTCCCGCGCGAGTCCTGGCAGATCCGCGCCGCGGAACTCACCGAGATCACCGCCCGCCGGATCGGCGGCCGCGGCGGCGTGGGTGCGCTGCTGGCGCCGTTCCTGCGCGCCATCCCGGCCACCCTGGCATGCGGCGATCTCAGCCGCGACATCCACATCGCCGACGCGGTGCTGGATCTGCTCACCGCGGCGGTCGCCGAATTCGGCGGCGTCGAGGAACGTGCGCGCTCGGCGGGCGCCGGGCTGCTGGTGCAGGTCAAGGCGTTCATCGATGCGCACCTGGCCGACCCGATGCTGAGCGTGCCCGACATCGCCGCCGCCCACCACATCTCGGTGCGCTACCTGCAACGGCTGTTCGAGACCGAAGGCACCACGGTCACCACCTGGATCCGCCAGCGCAGACTCGAACGCATCCGCCGCGACCTCGCCGATCCGCGCATCGACCGTTCCACCAGCGCGGTCGCCGCGCGGTGGGGGCTGGCCGACGCCTCGCACTTCTCCAAGCTCTTCAAAGCCGCCTACGGGATGACCCCGCGGCAGTACCGGCTGGCCGCGTCCCGGCCCGACCGCCGCGCGCCGGTGCGCGAATGGCCAAACAGCTGTACGCCTGCGCACAAGTAATCCGTCGTCGCGCCGAACAGACTCGACCCAGATCGCGCACAGCCCGCTGTGCCGGGCCGGTTCGAGGAGAGAGGACACGACGATGAAGTCGAAAGCAGCGGTTCTGTGGGAGCCCGGCGCCCCGTGGCAGATCGAGGAGCTCGAGCTGGACGCACCGAAATACGGTGAGGTGCTCGTCGAGCTCGCGGCCTCGGGCCTGTGCCACTCCGACGAGCACGTCCGCGACGGCAGCGTGCCGGTGAGCTTCTATCCGTTCATCGGCGGTCACGAGGGCGCGGGCGTGGTCCGCGAGGTCGGCCCCGGCGTCACCAACCTGAAGCCCGGCGACCACGTCGCGCTCGGTTTCATCCCCGCCTGCGGCCGGTGCAGGCCCTGTGCCAACGGCCAGTCCAGCATCTGCGACCTCGGCGCGCACCTGCTCGACGGCTACCAGGTCTCCGACGGCACCGCCCGCCATCACGTGCGCGGCAAGGACGCCGGAATCCTCTGCCTGCTCGGCACTTTCGCGCCCTACACGGTGGTCAACGAGGCGTCGTGCGTGAAGATCACCGACGACGTCCCGCTGGACAAGGCCGCGCTGGTCGGCTGCGGCGTCACCACCGGCTGGGGCTCCTCGGTCTACGCCGCGGGCGTGTCGGCGGGCGAGACGGTCGTGGTGCTCGGCATGGGCGGCGTCGGGTGCGGCGCGGTGCAGGGCGCCGCACTGGCCGGGGCCCGGCACGTGGTGCTGGTCGACCCGTCGCCGGTCAAGCGCGAGCAGGCCAAGGTGTTCGGCGCCACCCACGCCGTGGCCACCGTCGAGGAGGCGCTGCCGCTGGTGCAGGACCTCACCTGGGGCTACCTGGCCGACAAGGTGCTCATTACCGTCGGCGTCGCCAGCGGCGCGCTGATCGGGCAGGCGATGAGCCTGGTCGCCAAGGGCGGTGTGTGCGTGAACGTCTCCGTCGGCGACCTGGAGACCAGCGACGTCACCCTCAACCTGTTCGACCTCACCGCCATGCGCAAGACCCTCAAGGGCGCCTGGTTCGGCAACGCCAACATCCGCTTCGACATCCCGCACCTGCTGCGCCTCTACATGGAAGGCCAGCTCAAGCTGGACGAGATGATCACCCGCACCTACACCCTCGAACAGGTCAACGAGGGCTACGAGGCGATGCGCAACGCGGAGAACGTCAAGGGCCTGATCGTCTACTGACGCTCAGGTGAGGTCGGCGAAGCGTTCGACCTCGTCGATGCGGCCGGAGACGATGAGTTCGTCGCCGGCCGCGACGACCGTGTCCGGTGTCGCGTAGGTGAATTCGCCGCCGCGGTGTTTGATCGCGACCACGGTGATGGCGTAGCGCTTGCGCAGGCCGCTGGCGGTGAGGGTCTTGCCGATGCTCATCGCCGGGGCGGTGGTCTTGGCCATCGCGTAATCGGCGTCGAACTCGATGTAGTCGATCATCCGCCCGGTCACCAGGTGCGCGACGCGTTCGCCCATGTCGTGTTCGGGCAGCACCACATGGTGCGCGCCGACGCGTTCGAGGATCTGGCCGTGTCGGCGGCTGGTCGCCTTGGCCCAGATCCGGGGGATCGCGAAGTCCGACAGCAGGGAGGTGGTGAGGATGCTGGCCTCCATGTTCGAGCCGATGCCGACCACGGCGTGCGGGAAGTCGGGCACCCCCAACTGGGCGAGTGCTTCGGCGTCGGTGGTGTCGACGGCCGAGACGTGGGTGAACTCGTCGGCGTACTGCTGCACCACCGCCGGATTGGCGTCCAGCGCCAGCACTTCCGTGCCGTGGGTGACGAGTTCGCGGGCCAGCGCGCTGCCGAACCGGCCCAGCCCGATCACGACGACGCGGGTCTCGGGCTTGCGTGGTCTACCCGACAATGGGGCGCTCCTCCGGTAGCTCGTAGCGGCGGCGCCGGGTCCGCAGCGCCAGCGCGGTGGCCAGCGTGATCGGGCCGAGCCTGCCGATGAACATCAACACGATCACGACCATACGGGCGGGGTCGGAGAGTTCGGCGGTGATGCCGGTGGACAGGCCGACCGTGCCGAAGGCCGAGACCACCTCGAACAGCACCGCGTCCAGTGCCATGCCGGTGATCGTCAGCAGGGTGACCGTGCCCGCGACGACCGTGCCCACGCCGAGCAGTGCCACCGTGATCGCCTGCCGCTGCACCTCGGCGGCCAGCCTGCGGTTCATCACGTGCACGGTCGGCTCGCCCCGGATCTCGGCGACGATCACGAAGGCGAGCAGCGCGAAGGTGGTGACCTTGATGCCGCCCGCGGTGCCCGCGCTGCCGCCGCCGATGAACATCAGCGCGTCGGTGATCAACAGCGTCGCGGAGTGCATCGCGCCGACGTCGACGGCGTTGAATCCGGACGTGCGCGGGGACAGGCCGTGGAAGCCGCCGACGAGCAGCTTGTCCGGCAGACCCAGCGGGCCGAGCGTGGCGGGGTTGGTCCATTCGAGCAGGGTGATGGCGAGGATGCCCGCCACCGCCAGCACCCCGTAGGTGACGAGGGTGATGCGGGTGTGCAGCGACCAGTGCGCGACACCGCGGCGGGCGCTGCGCCGCAGGGACCGGCCGACCTCGAGGACGACCGGGAAGCCCAGACCGCCGACGACGAAGGCCACGGTGATCGGGACCATGATCCACGGATCGGCGGCGAAGCCGACCAGGCTGTCGGCGAACAGCACGAATCCGGCGTTGGTGTAGGCCGAGACCGCGTGGAAGATGCCCAGATAGGCCGCGCGCCACCACGGCTCGTCATAGCCGAACAGAAACCGTGCGGTCAGCGCGGTCGCGACCACCGCCTCGACCAGCAGGCTCATCCGCAGGACGCCGATCACGACGCGGCGGATCTCGCCGAGCCGCACGGTCTTGGTCTCGGTCTGGGCGATCAGCTGCATCCGCAGCCCCATCCGCCGGGCGACGAGCAACCCGAACAGCGAGGCCACCGTCATGATGCCCAGGGCGCCCACCTGGACCAGTCCCAGGATCACCAGCTCCCCGAACAGCGACCAGTGGCTTTCGGTGTCCACCACCACCAGGCCGGTCACGCACACCGCCGACACCGCGGTGAACAACGCGGTCACCGGTGCGGTCACCGTACGGGACTCGGCGGCGACCGGGAGCATCAGCAGCAGCGTGCCGAGCGCGGTCGCGGCGGCGAAGCCGCAGACCACCAGCCGTGCCGGATGCCGAGGGGCGGGCAGCGCGTGCGGCGCGGGCGCCGCGAAGGACCGGCGGGCCCGGCCGGGGGCGCCGGTGAGAGCCCAGCGTGGGCGCGGTCGGTCCACCACGTCGTCCTCCCGGCCGATCGATGCGTCTGCTCGACTGCACTCGATCGGACGAGGCGAACCGGGCGCCGGTCGCGGCCGAGGCAATCGACGGTCCCGGGTCACCATACCGGCCGGTTTCGCCGGTGCCCCGCCGCTCAGCCCGCGGCCACCCACTCACCCATCACGTCCGCCAGCGCCCGCGCACCGGTCCGGCAGTCCTCGGGGGTGGCGTACTCGGCGGGGGAGTGCGAGATGCCGGTCGGGTTGCGGACGAACAGCATGGCGGTGGGGACGCGGGCGGAGAGGATGCCCGCGTCGTGGCCCGCGGCGGTGGGCAGCACCGGGATCTCACCGAGCCGGGACAGCGCGCGGGTGATCCGGGCGCGCGGCCCGGCCGGGAACTCCACGATCGGGGTCAGCGATTCGGTCTCCAGCTCGACGGTGACCCCGTCGGCTTCGGCGTGCTTGCGCGCCGCCTCGGCGACGTGCGCGACGAGCGCGTCGAGGGTGACCTCGTCGGCGGCGCGGGCGTCGAGCCAGGCCAGCACCTCCGAGGGAATCGCGTTGGCGCCGTTGGGCAGCACCCGCAGTTTGCCGAAGGTCGCGACCGCGTCGTGCAATTGGGCGGCCTGCCGCGCGCTGTGCACCGAGGCGGCGAAGGCGAGCATCGGGTCGTGGCGGTCGGCCAGGCGGGTGGCGCCCGCGTGGTTGGCCTCGCCGGTGAACCGGAACAGCCACCGCCCGTGCGGCCAGATCGAGGAGGCCACCGCCACCGGGCGATCCACCAGGTCCAACGCGCGGCCCTGCTCGACATGCAGTTCCACGAACACCCCCACCCGCTCGGTGAGCGCGGGGTCGGGGCCGAGATGCCGTGGCTCGCGGCCCGCCGCGGTCAGCGCCTCGGCGAGGGTGATGCCGTCGGCGTCGCGCAACCCGAGCGCGCGGGCCGGGGCGAGCGCGCCGGTGCTCAATTGCGACCCGACACAGGCCACCCCGAACCGCGCGCCCTCCTCGTCGGAGAACGCGGTGACCGCGACCGGCCGGGTGGGCACGATGCCGCGTTCGCGCAGCAGGTCGACCGCGGCGAACGCCGAGACCACCCCGAGCGGGCCGTCGTAGGCGCCGCCGTCGGGCACGGAGTCCAGATGCGATCCGGTGACGAAGGCGTCGCGCGGTTCACCGGTGTGTCCCGGCGGCAACCACCAGGCCCACAGGTTGCCGTTGCGGTCCTGCTCCACGTCCATGCCGCGCTGGGTGGCGCAGCCGGTGAACCACTCCCGCAGCGTGAGATCGGCGTCGGTCCAGGCGAACCGGCGGTAGCCGCCGGTGCCCGGGTGCCTGCCGACCTCGCGGATCGAGTCCCAGAGCGCGTCGAAGGTCATCGTCACTCCTCAGTGCTGTCCGGGCCGGCCGGGAATCCAGCCGGTGCCCGCCAGCGGCACCCGAGCCATCGCCGCCGACTCCACGGTCAGCGCGACCAGGTCCTCGGGTTCGAGATTGCGCAGGTGGGATTTGCCGCAGGCCCTGGCCAACGTCTGCGCCTCCATGGTGAGGACCCGCAGATAGTTGGCGAGGCGGCGGCCCGCCGCGACCGGGTCGAGGTTGCGGGCCAGTTCGGGGTCCTGGGTGGTGATGCCCGCCGGGTCGCGGCCGTCCTGGAAGTCGTCGTAGAACCCGGCCGCGGACCCGAGCGCGGCGTACTGGTCGGCGTAGCGGGGACTGTTGTCGCCCAGCGCGATCAGCGCGGCGGTGCCGATGGCGACGGCGTCGGCGCCCAGCGCCATCGCCTTGGCCACGTCGGCGCCGCTGCGGATGCCGCCGGAGACGATCAGTTGCACGCGGCGGTGCACGCCCAGTTCCTGCAACGCCTGCACCGCCTGCGGGAGGGCGGCCAGGGTGGGGATGCCCACGTGTTCGATGAACACGTCCTGGGTCGCGGCGGTGCCGCCCTGCATGCCGTCGACCACGATCACGTCCGCGCCCGCCTTCACCGCGAGCTTGACGTCGTAGTAGGTGCGGGTGGCGCCGACCTTGACGTAGATCGGCTTCTCCCAGTCGGTGATCTCGCGCAGTTCGACGATCTTGATCGCCAGGTCGTCGGGCCCGGTCCAGTCCGGGTGGCGGCAGGCCGAGCGCTGGTCGACGCCCTGCGGCAGGGTGCGCATGCGCGCCACCCGTTCGGTGATCTTCTGGCCGAGCAGCATGCCGCCGCCGCCCGGTTTGGCGCCCTGGCCGAGCACGATCTCGATCGCGTCGGCCTTGCGCAGATCGTCGGGGTTCATGCCGTAGCGGGACGGAAGATATTGGTAGACCAGGTGTTTGGACTGTCCACGCTCCTCGGGCGTCATGCCGCCGTCGCCGGTCGTGGTCGAGGTGCCCACCTCGCTGGCCCCGCGACCCAGTGCCTCCTTGGCCGCGCCGGAGAGCGCACCGAAGCTCATGCCCGCGATCGTGATCGGGATGTCGAGGTGCAGGGGGAACTTGGCGTGCCGGTCGCCGAGCACCACGTCGGTGTCGCAGCGTTCCCGGTAGCCCTCGAGCGGGTAGCGGGACATGGAGGCGCCGAGGAAGAGCAGATCGTCGAAGTGCGGCAGCGGGCGTTTGGCGCCCCAGCCGCGGATGTCGTAGATACCGGTCTCGGCGGCGCGCTGGATCTCGGCGATGACGGCGCGCGGGAAGGTGGCCGATTCGCGCAGGGTGGGGTCGGGCAGGGTGGTCATGGGCTGCTCCTGATCAGTACGCGCCGGCGTTGTCGACGTGGAAGTTGTAGAGGGTGCGGGCCGAGCCGTAGCGGGTGAAATCGGCCGGGTCGGCGTCGAAGCCCGCGGCGGCGAGCAGGTCGCGCAGTTCGGCCAGGTGCTCGGCACGCATCGGCTTGGCCACGCAGTCCGCGCCGAGCGAAGCGACCGTGCCGCGCACGTAGAGGCGCGCCTCGTAGAGCGAATCGCCCAGCGCCTCACCGGCGTCCCCGCAGACGACCAACCGTCCGGCCTGACCCATGAACGCGCTCATGTGCCCGATGTCGCCACCGACCACGATGTCGACACCCTTCATCGAGATACCGCAGCGGGCCGCGGCGTTGCCTTCGATCACCAGCAGCCCGCCGTGCGCGGTGGCGCCCGCCGACTGGGAGGCGTCGCCGGTGACCCGGACGGTGCCCGACATCATGTTCTCGGCCACCCCCACCCCGGCGTTGCCGCGCACGGTCACCGACGCGCGCTGGTTCATGCCCGCGCAGTAGTAGCCGACGTGGCCCTCGACGGTGACCTCGAGGTCGTCGGTGAGCCCGCAGGCCAGGGCGTGCGCGCCGCGCGGCTCGGTGAGGGTGAGCCGCCGCGGCGCGTCGGGGCCGTGCAGCAGGGCGTTGATCTCGCGGACACCGGACGCGGTGACGTCGAGACGGACGGGGGCGACGGTGCTCACTGCCGGTGCCATAGGTAGACCTCTTCCGGTTCGGGTTCGAAGATGTGGGCGTCGGCGACGCCGGGGAGATCGGCCAGCGCGCGATACTCCGAGGCCATCGCCACCCAGCGGTCGGTCTCGGCGACCACGGCGGGTTTGCAGGCGATGGGATCGCGCACGACGGCGAAGGATTCGGAGTCGGCGACCAGCAGCGTGTAGAAGCCGTCGAACCGTTCGTTGAGCAGTGTCAGCGCCTTCTCCAGGTCCACGCCCTGGGCCAGCTGCGCGGCGATGAACCGCGCGCCGACCTCGGTGTCGTTGTCGCTGTCGAACACCACGCCCGCGCGGCGCAGTTCGTGCTGGACGCTGCGGTGGTTGCTGAACGAGCCGTTGTGCACCAGGCACTGGTCCGGTCCGACCGAGAAGGGGTGCGAACCGGCGGCGGTGACCGCGGATTCGGTCGCCATCCTGGTGTGCGCGACGCCCTGCCAGCCCGCGGCGGCGGGCAGTCCGAAGCGGTGCGCCAGCGCGGTGGGATGGCCGACGCCCTTGAGCACCGTCAGATCGGTGCCGAAGCCGATCACCCGGGCGTGCGGGGCGATGTCCGGCACGGCCGCGCTCAGCGCGGCGGCGTCGAGGGGTGCGTGCAGCACCGTGGTGGGCGCGAGGTCGAGGCCGGTCACCGGCACGCCCAGCGCCGCGGTCAGCCGAGCGGCCAGGTCGGCGGCGGGCAGGCCCGCGTCCAGCAGCGATACCGTCGACTCGCCGGGCGGTGACCAGGTGGGGTCACCGTAGACGGCCATGCCCGCCGAATCGGGGCCGCGGTCGCACAGCTGGTCGAGCATGCCGGTGAGCAGCGCGCCGAGCCGGGGATAGAGGGTCGCGTCGCGCAGATGCAGCCCGACTATTCCGCACATGGGAACTCCTTGCAGGGTCGAGTGTTTCGCCTCAGAAGGCGGTGAGGTAGTGGTCGATCTCCCAGGCCGAGACCGTGTTGTGCCAGGCGAAGAACTCCTCGCGCTTGAGCCTGCTGAAATAGGCCGCCACGCCGGGGCCCGCGCCGTCGAGCGCGGCGCTGATCACCGGGTCGGCGTCGAGGGCGTCCATCGCGTGCAGCAGGGTCATCGGCAGCATGTCGCCGTGGCGTGCGCCTGCGCCCGGCGCGCCGGGATCGAGCGCGCGGTCGACGCCGTCGAGACCGGCGGCCAGTGCGGCGGCGACGGCGAGGTAGGGGTTGGCGGAGCCGTCGCCGCCGCGCAGTTCCACCCGGTGCGGGTCGGGCACCCGCAGGTAGTGGGTGCGGTCGTTGCCGCCGTAACTGGCGTAGCGCGGTGACCAGGTGGCACCGCTGGCGGTGGCGGTGGCGCCGAGGCGCTTGTAGGAGTTCACCGTCGGCGCGAGCACGCCCTGCAACGCACAGGCGTGTTCGAGGATGCCCGCGATGAACGCGTAGGCGGTCGCCGACATGCCGAGACCGCGGCCGTCGGCGGGGTCGGGGAACAGCGGGCCCGTCGCGTTCCACAGCGACATGTGCAGGTGCATGCCGGAGCCGGTGCGGTCGGTGAACGGCTTGGGCATGAAAGTGGCGCGCATGCCGCGCTTCTCGGCGATCACCGACAGCAGGTAGCGGGCGGTGATCACGCGGTCGGCGGTGGTCATCGCGTCGGCGTAGTCGAAGTTCTGCTCGAACTGGCCGTTGGCGTCCTCGTGGTCGCTGGCGTAGTTGCCCCAGCCGAGGGTGTTCATGGCCGCCGACACCTCGGTGAGGTGGTCGTACATGCGGGTGACGTCGCGGGCGTCGTAGCAGGGCTGGCTGCTGGTGTCGGCGCGGTCGGCGGTGCGCAGCCGCCCGTCGCCGTCGCGGTCGACGAGGAAGTACTCCACCTCGGCGCCGACGTTGACGGTGAGGCCCCGTGCGGCGGCACGGGCCAGCGTGGCGGCCAGGATCACGCGCGGCGCGTACGGCCAGGGCGCCCCGTCCACGTGCGGATCGCAGTGCACCAGCGCCAGCCCCGGCCGCACGAACGGGATCGGGGTGAACGAGGCCGGGTCGGGGATGGCGATCAGATCGGGATCGCGGGGCTGCTGGCCCAGGGTGCCCGCCGCGTAACCGGCGAATCCGGCGCCACCGGCGGCGAGCCGGTCGGCGGCCTCCACCGGCACGAGTTTGGCGCAGGGCTTGCCGGTCAGGGTGACGAACAGCGCCAGGATGTAGCGGGTGCCGGTGGCGCGGGCCAGTTCGGTGAGGGTGTCGGTGGCCGTCTCGGGGGCGAGGGCGGTGTCGATGGCCATGCGGGTCTCCAGGATCGGTGGGGGATCGACGATGGTGGGGCTCAGCGCATTTCGCCTGCGCCGGCGTACGGGTGGCGGGACAGCAGCGGCTCGCCCTCGGCGAAGCGCCCGTAGCGGAAGTCGCGGGGGTCGACGTGCGGCAGGTCGGTGGTGCCCTTGGTGAGCAGGTCGGCGACCAGGTGGCCGACGGCGGGGGAGATCTTGTAGCCGTGCCCGGAGAAGCCGGCGGCCAGGAACAGGCCCTCGGCGGGGGCGGGGCCGATGATCGGGTTGTAATCCGGTGTGACGTCGTAGGCCCCGACGTAGGAGCCGGTGATGCGCGGGTCCGGCATGTCCGGCAGCCGGTGCCCCAGCTTGGCGACGACCGTGCCCACGGTCGACTCGTCGGCCCGGTTCACGTACCGGTCCGGGTCGATGTACCGCGGTGCGCTGTGGTCGGAATTGCCCACGAGCAGTTCGCCGTTGGGCTCGCGGCAGACATACGACAGGCCGGCCAGGTCGGAGAGCACGGGTACCACCGGGGTGGGCGCGCCCTGGTCGACGGTCACCAGCTGGGCGCGCTGGGCCTTGATGTCGAGGTCGACGCCCGCGGTGGCGGCCAGCGCCGGTGACCAGGGCCCGGCCGCGAGCACCACCGTGCCGCCGTGGATTTCGGCGCCGTCGGCCAGCCGGACGCCGTAGACGGCGCCGGATTCGCGCTGCAGCAGGGCCGTGACGGGGGTGGACTGGCGGATGCGCACCCCCAGGCGGCGGGCGGCGGTCGCGAAGGCCATGCCCGCCAGGTAGGCGTCGCCGCGCCCGCCCAGCGGCTCGTAGGCGAAGGCCGCGAAATCCGCGGTGTGCAGACCGGGCCAGAGTTCACGCACCGCGTCGTGGTCGACCAACTGCACGTCGATGCCGAGGTCGCGCATCATCGCGACGTTGGCCCGCAGCGGATCGACGTTCTCCGGGCCCACGCCGACGACGTAACCGCACTGCTGGAAGCCGAGGTCGTCGCCGAGGATCTCGCTCGCGTGGGTGAACAGGTCGAGGCCGTACCACGACATCGCCGCGAGCGCGGGCACGCCGTAGTGGCAGCGCACCACGCCGCTGGATTTGCCGGTCATCCCCGAGCAGAGGGTCGCGCGCTCGAGCACCGCGACATCGGTCTCGCCCCGCTCGGCGAGGGACCAGGCGATGGCGAGCCCTTCCAGGCCGCCGCCGACGATCACGTAGGTGTGGGATTCGGTCACTGCGCGCCTCGCTGTTTCATGTGGTGATCTACTGTCGAACTAGATGAAACAGCTCAAGCGTAACGCGCAGGTTACCGGCGCATCAGATCCCTGTGACGGATTGCCTGGCTGAACCTCGTCGATGTCGAGGGTGGGCCGATCGGCCGGCCTACGGGTAACGAATTATTAACGCGCGAGACCGTTTCACGGGGTTACTCTCTGTTTCATCTCAATCCCCAACTCTGGATCGGAGATTCCCGATGACTTCTCCCGGCCCCACCGTCGACACCCCCGTGACGCCCTTCCGCGTGACCTCGGGCTTCTGGCAGAGCCTGCCGCAGATGCCGACGACCGACTACCCCGGCACCTCGGCCTACATCGACGACGTCTATGCCAATCCCGACGGGTCACCGATGTCGGCGGGCTACTTCGAACTGCGCCACACCGACGCTCCGCTGGACTACCACTACGCCTACGACGAGATGAAGGTCGTGCTCGACGGCGAGTTCCGCCTGGAGAACCTCGACACCGGCCAGGTCGAGACGGCCGGGCCGCGCGATGCCATCTTCTTCCCGAAGGGCTCGCGCATCCGGTTCACCACCCCCGCGCGCGCCCTGGCGTTCTTCGTCGGTCACCGCTCGTTCGCGCCCTGAACCGATGAGCGCCACCGACATCACGCGGCCGGTCGGCACCGTGCCGCGATGGACCGCGGGGGATCCCGCCGAACTGCCCGTCGCGACCGCCGCGACCACCCACGTGGTTGTCGCCACCGATCCGGCCGCCCTGGCGGACGCGCGGGGCTTCGCCGACCGAGTCACCCGTGCCCAACGCACCCCCGCGCGCGATGGGCGGCAGCCGGCGATCCTGGTCGACGGCACCGACGACCGCCGGCTGACCGAGGTGCTGGCCCTCGCGCGGGTGGGCTGGCGGTTCGCGGTGATCGGCACCGAGCCGGGCCTGTCCCGATGCCGGGCGGCGATCCTGGCCGCGGGCGCGATCGAGTCCGAGATCGTCACCGCGGGCCCGGCCGACGGCGGTGCGCGGGACCTCTACTGCGCCCACTGCCGGACCACCTCGCGCACCGACGCCGCCGTCGGCGCGGAAACCCGCTGCGCCGCATGCGGTGTGCCGCTGACGGTCTATCACCACTTCTCGCCGCGGCTGCACGCCTACCTCGGATACCACCCCCATGCGGAGAAGTTGTGATGTCCGCCGACCTGGAGCTGGTCGTCGCCGCCGCCCGCATGCTGTGCGCCGACGTCCGCGAACTCGAGCTGCGCGACCCCGCGGGCGCCCCGCTGCCCGCGTTCCCGCCGGGCGGCCACATCGCGGTCGCCTGGGGCCGGGGCCTGCGCAACTGCTACTCGCTCACCGGACCGGGTGAGGCGCCGAGCCGATACACCATCTCGGTGCGGCTCGACCCGGCCGGGCGCGGCGGATCGCGATGGCTGCACCGGCTGCCGGTCGGGGCACGTCTCCGCGTGAGCCCGCCGCGCGGGGACTTCGCCCCCGTCGCCCGGGCCCACCACCACCTGCTGCTCGCCGGGGGGATCGGGGTGACCCCGATTTTGTCGCACGTTCGCGCGGCACTGCGCTGGGACCGCTCCTTCCGGGTCGTCTACGTGCACCGTCCCGAATCCGCGCCGCACGCCGCCGAATTGGCGGGGATGTGCGGTGACCGGCTGACCCGGGTGACCTCGCGGGAGCGGTTCTGGGACACCGTGGGCCCCCTGCTGCGCGACAGCCCACTGGGCACCCACCTGTACGTGTGCGGCCCCGAACCGATGATCGAGGCCGTCCGCCGCGCGGCGGACGCGGCCGGCTGGCCGGGGAAGCGGGTGCACACCGAAGCCTTCCTCCCGGTCACCGCCGGTGGTGCGCCGTTCACCGCCCACCTGCGCCGCCGCGGCACCACCGTGCGGGTGCCGGCCGACGCCGGCCTGCTCGACGTCCTCGACGCGCACGGCGCGGGCGTGCCGAGCCTGTGCCGCCGGGGAGTGTGCGGGGAATGCCGGCTTCCGGTGCGGGCCGGGGCCATCGACCACCGCGACAGTTACCTGACCGACGACGAACGCGCCGCGGGCGACAGCATGATGGCGTGCGTGTCGCGGGCGGCCGCCGGACATCTGGAGCTCGATCTATGACCGCCTCACCCGCCCTGTCGGTGTCCGCCGAGGACATCGCCCGCTACCCGTTCCCGCTGCCCGCGGACCGCTACCGTTACAGCACCAACGTCGAACCCGGCGGGACGCCGGTGCGCACCGCCGCCGGGACGTGGGGCGCGCACCGCGTCGACGTCGACCGCCACTACCACCGCGACCTGGACTGCCGCGCGCGGATTCTCGCCGACGACCCGACCCGGCACGCGGTGCTGCCGCACATGGTTCCGGCCGCCTGGGAGGCGTTGCTGGTCGTCCTCGCCGATCTGGCCGCCGCCCACCCGGACCGGATGATCCTCGACCGCGACGGCGACGAATACCGCTGGCGCAACCGCGAACTCGGCATCGACCAGCGCTTCGTCCACGGCGATCCGGCGAGCCTGCCGACCGATCCGCTGCGGTATCTCGGCAGCCAGATCCAGGAGGACGTGGTGCTGCTGGACCAGCGCGAAGGACAGTTGTGGGCCGACGCGGGCCTGGTGACCTTCGCCGCCGACTGGTCCTTCGGCTTCGACGTGGGCATGAACTTCCTCAGCGTGCACGGGCCGGTGCCGCGCATCCACCGGGAGCGGGTGATCACCCGCGCGCACGACTTCCTGCTGCGGCTGGAACCGGGCGCGAGCTACCGCCGCACCAACTGGACACTCACCGTGGACGGCCGCCTCGACACCGCCACCGAGACCTACCCCGACTGGGGACGCGACCGCCGGACCCTGGCCGAGGGGCCGCTCACCGAGGTGGGCGACCGGCTGTTCCTGCGCACCGAGGTCCAGCACCTGGTCCGGCTGCCCTGCTCGGCCGCGATCATGTTCCTGATCCGCACCTACCTGCTGCCGTTCCGCGCGGTCGCGAGCGTGCCCGAATGGGGCGCGCGGCTGCACGCCGTGCTACGCGAACTACCCGCCGACATGGCCGAGTACAAGGGGCTGGCCCGCACCAGGGAGCCCGGCGTGCGCTGGCTGGCCGAACACGGCGGCATTCACACGAACGTCACCCGAGCGACGTCGCCGGAAACCCGGCCCGACGTCTACTGAAAACCATCCGCGACCGGAGATGAGGACGAGATGACTGAAGCGATCGCCGCGGCGAACACCGCGTGGATACTGGCGGCATTCGCCGCCGTGAGCTTGATGGTGCCCGGTCTGGCCATGTTCTACGGCGGCATGGTCAGCATCAAGAACACCCTCAACATGGCCATGATGACCTTCGGCGCGTTCGCCGTGGTGGGCGTGTTGTGGATCCTGTTCGGCTACTCCGCCGTACTCGGCGACTCGCTCGGCGGGCTCGGCCTGCTCGGCGACCCGCTGGAGTTCCTCGGCTCGGCGCAGTTGCTCGCCGCGCCCGCCGAACCGGCGTTGCCGCCCGCGCTGGTGTCGGGATTCCAGTTGCTGTTCGCCGCCATCACGGTGGCGCTGATCTCCGGTGCGGTGGCCGACCGGATGAAGTTCGGCGCGTGGATGCTGTTCGCGGGCGTGTGGGCGGCGCTGGTGTACTTCCCGGTGGCGCACTGGGTGTTCGCCTTCGACTCCGCCGACGGCGCGGTGGCCGGCGGCTGGATCGCCAACACCCTGAAGGCCGTCGACTTCGCCGGTGGCACCGCCGTGCACATCAACGCGGGCATCGCGGCGCTGGCGCTGGTGCTGGTCCTCGGCAAGCGCAGCACCTTCCCGAATCCGCCCCGGCCGCACAGCCTTCCGCTCACCATGCTGGGCTCGGGCATCCTGTTCTTCGGCTGGTTCGGCTTCAACGGCGGTTCGGCGCTGGCCGCGGGCAACAGCGCCGCGGTGGTCGTGCTGAACACGATCGCGGCGGCGTGCGCGGGTGTGTGCGCGTGGCTGCTGGTGGAGAGGCTCGAGACCGGTCGGGCGACCTCGCTCGGCGCCAGTTCCGGGCTGATCGCGGCGTTGGTCGGCATCACGCCCGCCTGCGGCGCCGTCGCGCCGATCGGCGCGCTGCTCATCGGCGCGCTCGCGGGCGGCGTGTGCTGCCTGGCGGTGTCGCTGAAATACCGCTTCGGCGTGGACGATTCGCTCGACGTGGTGGGCATCCATCTGGTCGCGGGCGTCCTGGGTACCGTGCTGATCGGTTTCCTCGCCGATCCGGCCGCGCCGAACGGGGTGGCCGGGCTGTTCTACGGTGGCGGGCTGGACGTGCTGTGGCGGCAGATCGTCGCGGTGCTGGCCGTGCTGGCCTACACCTTCGTGGTCACCGTCGTCATCGCCAAGGCCGTCGACCTGACCATGGGGTTGCGGGTGCCCGCCGAGCACGAACGCGACGGCCTCGACCTGACCACCCACGGCGAGACCGCCTACGTGGTGGAGAGCGTCACCGTGGCGACCCCTGCGCCCGCACCGGCCGAGGCGGTGGCCGCGGCCGAGTCCATCACCGCCGATGCCGCCAAGGCGGGCGTCGACTGAACCTCGTTGCCGCGCCGGGCCGGCCGGGTCGCGGACCCGGCCGGCCCGGTCAGGTCTCCTCGTGGTTGTCCGGGTATGCCGTCACCGCCAGGAAGCGGATCGGCAGCCGCACCAGGTCGTTCGGGCCGTGGATGCCCTCGCCGTCCAACAACAGCGAATCACCGGGCCGCAACGTGTATTCGGCGTCGCCGTGGCCGTAGACCATCACGCCTTCGAGCATGTACAGCAGCTCGGTGCCCGCGTGCTGGAAGCGGGGGAACACCTCGCTGGACTCGGTCAGCGTCACCAGCACCGGCTCGAGGCGCTTGTGCTGCCCCCGCAACGAGCCGAGCAGCTCGTAGTGGTGGCCAACCCGGGTGCCGCGGCCCACGATCACCGCCCCGCTGCCCGCGGGCACGTACACCGCCTCCCGCGCGCTGTCGGCGCCGCGGAACAGCGAGGTGACCGGCACATCCAGACCCGCGGCCAGCCGTGCCACGGTGGACAGGCTGCACGAGGTCTGCGCGTTCTCGATCTTGGACAGCATCGCCTTGGAGATGCCGACCTTGGCCGCCATCTCGGCGACCGAGAGCCCCGCGGCGCGCCGCAACGCCCGGACCTGCCGGGCGATCGCGGCCTCCAGGTCGCCGCCGGTGGGCGGCTCCCCGACCACCTCCCGCTGCACGGGCGCGGGATCGCCGGTGTCGCGGTGCACCCGGGCGGGAGTCGTGGGCTCGGCCATCCGCCGATTCTAACCGTCGTTTCCTGACAGTAGACGTCCCGTCAGTGCGGCCGGGGGTGATAGTGGCCCGGGGTCATCCGGCAGGTGACGCCGAAGCGGTTCCAGGCGTTGATCGTGGCGATGGCCGCGATCAGCGTCGCCAATTCGGGTTCGGAGAAGTGCGCGGCCGCCTCGGCATACACCTCGTCGGGCACGAATCCGTCGGTGAGCACGGTGACGGCCTCGGTCAGCGCCAGCGCCGCCAGTTCGCGCTCGGTGTAGAAGTGCCGGGACTCCTCCCACGCGCTCAACTGGATGATTCGCTCGACCGGCATCCCCGCGGCCAGCGCGTCCTTGGTGTGCATGTCCAGGCAGAAGGCGCAGTGGTTGAGCTGCGAGGCACGGATCTTCACCAACTCGTGCAGGGTGGGCTCGATGCTGCGGCGCACCGCGCCCTCGAGCTCGACCATGGCCCGGTAGATGTCGGGAACGTGCTCGGCCCAGCGCAGGCGGACGGGGAGTTCGGCGGCGTTCTCGGTGGTGACGGTGTCTGTGGTCATGCCTCGACGGTAGAAAAGAATCGGCCCAGGGATATGGTCCATTCCCGTGGCAGAACAATGGGCCATTTCCGG
Organism: Nocardia sp. FDAARGOS_372; assembly: GCF_002554515.1. Lineage (NCBI taxonomy): Bacteria > Bacillati > Actinomycetota > Actinomycetes > Mycobacteriales > Nocardiaceae > Nocardia > Nocardia sp. FDAARGOS_372. Next base: position 723,242 of record NZ_PDDW01000001.1, read on the forward strand.
CGTCGATCTCCATCTCGAGCGCACCGGCCCCGGCCTGCGCCGGGGTTTGACCGACGCGTTGCGCGAGGCGGTGCGAACGGGACGGCTCGGTGCGGGCACCCGGCTGCCGTCTTCCCGCACGCTCGCGGCCGACCTCGGCATCGCGCGCAACACCGTCGCGGCCGTGTACGCCGACCTGGTCGCCGAGGGCTGGTTGACCGCTCGTCAGGGCGCGGGGACCCGGGTCGCCGAACGCCGCGTGTCCGCACCGGACGGCGCGGTCCCGCCCCCGCGGACCCACCCCCGGCCGCGCTACGACCTGCGGCCGGGCCGCCCGGACGTGTCCGCCTTCCCGCGCGGGGACTGGCTGAAGGCGGCCCGCCGCGCGGTCGCGGCGGCGCCGCACGAGTCCTTCGGCTACGGCGATCCGGGCGGTCGGCCCGACCTGCGCGCCGCGCTCGCCGGGTACCTGGCCCGCGCTCGCGGCGTGCGTGCCGAGTCGCGGCGGGTGGTGATCGACGGCGGATTCGCGCACACGCTGACCGTGCTCGGCGCGGTGCTGCGCGCCCGCGGCGTGCACACCGTGGCCGTCGAGTCCTACGGGCTGCGCGCACACCGGAACCTGTTGGCGGCCACCGGTCTGCGGACCGTCGCCCTGCCCTACGACGACCGCGGCACCGATCCGGGTCCGCTGCCGGTGACCGGCGCGGGCGCGGTGCTGCTGACGCCCGCCCACCAGTTCCCGATGGGCGAGGCGCTGCCGCCCGAGCGCCGGACGGCGGTCGTGGACTGGGCGCGGCGCACCGGCGGCCTGGTGATCGAGGACGACTACGACGGTGAGTTCCGGTACGACCGCAGACCCGTCGGCGCACTCCAGGGCTTGGACCCCGATCGGGTGGTCTATCTCGGCACCGCCAGCAAGTCACTGGCGCCGGGGCTTCGGCTGTCGTGGGCGGTGCTGCCCGGCGACCTCGTCGACGACGTGGTGGCCGCGCGCGGCGGGCACGACGTCTGCGGGGTGCTCGATCAGCTGACGCTCGCGGAATTCCTGCGCTCGGGCGCCTACGACCGGCACGTGCGCACCGCCCGCCTGCGCTATCGACGACGCCGCGACGCCCTGGTCGCCGCGCTGGCCACGCATGCGCCCGACGTCCGGGTCACCGGTATCGCGGCGGGTCTGCACGCGGTGGTCCGGTTGCCCCCGGGCGCCGAGGAGCAGGTGTTGCGCTCGGCCGCCTGGCACGGGCTCGCGCTGTTGGGCTTGTCGCTGTTCCGGCATCCGGACGCGGTCGCCGAACAGCTCGACGCGGTCGTGGTCGGGTACGGCACGCCGCCCGACCACGCCTGGTCGGGAGCGCTGGACACGCTCAGTCGGGTGTTGCCGTAGCCCGTGGCAGCGCCAGGTCGTGCAGCGCCGCCACCACCGGGGCCAGCTCGGGCTGGGCGGCGGCGTCGTCGAGGGCGCGTTCCAGGGCGGCGTCGTGCAGGGGTCTGGCGCGTTCGTAGAGAGCGCGGCCGGGCGCGGTGAGTTCGGTGTAGATGCCGCGGCGGTCGTCGGCGCACAGCACCCGCTGGAGCAGGTGGCGATTCTCCAGGCGGTTCACCAGGCGGGTGGTGGCGCTCGGGCTCAGCGCGGTCGCGCGGGCGAGCTGCTGCATGCGCATGTGCCAGCCGTCCTGCCTGCTGAGCGCGTCGAGCACGGTGTACTCGACCACCGACAACTCGACCGCGGCGAGTTCGCGTTCGAGCGCCGACTCGATGAGGGCGTGCAGGGCCGCGAGCGTGCGCCACCCCTGCGCCCGCACCTCGACCGCGTCGTCGCCGATGCCCACGGTGACCTCCTCCACACGATCGTTGCTTGCGCAAGTATCCAGCGCGTGCAACTATTGAGCTTGCTTCCGCAAATTAAGGCGTCTGCAAGTAAGCGGCGTTTGCAACTAAGTTCTTCCACTCTACAGGAGTCGCATCATGCCCATCGGGCTTGTCGCTCTCGCGATCGGGAGCTTCGGAATCGGGCTCACCGAGTTCGTGATCATGGGATTGTTGCCCGAGGTCGCCGCCGACTTCGGGGTCACCGAGGCCGCGGCCGGATGGCTGATCTCCGGCTACGCGTTGAGCGTGGTGGTCGGTGCGCTCGGGCTCACGGCCGCCACCACCCGGCTGCCGCGCAAAGCGGTACTGCTCGGGCTGCTCGGGCTGTTCATCCTCGGCAACGCGCTCTCGGCGCTCGCGCCGACCTACGAGACGATGATGGCCGGACGCCTGGTGGCCGCACTGTGCCACGGCGCGTTCTTCGGCATCGGTGCGGTGGTCGCCGCGAGCCTGGTCGCCCCCGCGAGGAAGGCCGGTGCGGTGGCCGTCATGTTCACCGGCCTCACCGTCGCCAACGTGCTCGGCGTCCCGTTCGGCACCTTCCTCGGCCAGGAACACGGCTGGCGGGCGACGTTCTGGGCCATCACCGCCATCGGCGTGCTCGCGCTGATCGGGATCGCGGTGCTGGTGCCCGCCACGGCGGGAGCGCGGGCGGCGGGCGCGGCACCGGGGTTGCGCGCCGAACTGCGCGCCTTCACCTCCGGGCAGGTGTGGTTGTCGCTGATCGTCACGGTGCTCGGCTACGGCGGCATGTTCGGCGCGTTCACCTATATCGCCTACACGCTCACCGAGGTCAGCGGGTTCGCCGCGAGCACCGTGCCGTGGCTGCTGGTGCTGTTCGGGCTCGGGCTGTTCGTGGGCAACTGGGCGGGCGGGCGGCTGGCCGACCGGTCCCTGGACGGCACCCTGCTCGGCTTCGTCGCCGCCCTGACCGTCGTGCTGGTGGTGTTCGCGTCGGTCGCCGCCCATCCGGTGCCGACCGTCGCGGCGCTGATCCTGATGGGCGGCTTCAGTTTCGGGACCGTACCCGGCTTGCAGACGCGCATCATGCACTACGCCGCCGGCGCGCCGACGCTGGCCTCCGGGGCGAACATCGGCGCCTTCAATCTCGGTAACGCGCTGGGCGCCTGGGCCGGCGGTCTGGCGATCAGCGCGGGCTTCGGCTACACCTCGCCGATCTGGGTCGGCGCCGGGATCACCCTGGCGGCGCTGGCGGTGATGGGGTTCGCCGCCTCGACCGCGCGGCGAGCCAGGGCCGACGCGGTCACCGCGCCGCGGGCGGTCGAGGTGCCCGTCGCGGGGTGACGGCCGGGTGTGTGCGCAGGACGAGCACGGTGATCTCACTCGGCGCGAACACCCGCAGCGGCGGTCCCCAGTACCCGGTGCCGCGGCTGGTGTAGAGCCAGGTGTGTTCGCCGTGCCTGCTCAGCCCGGCCACCACCGGCTGCTCCAGCCGGACCAGATAGTGGAACGGCCAGATCTGGCCGCCGCGGGTGTGCCCGGAGATCTGCAGCGCCACCCCGGCGGCCGCCGCGTCGGCGACCTGGCGGGGCTGATGGGCCAGCAGGACCACCGGCAACGCCGGGTCGGCGCCGTCGAGCGCCGCGCGCAGATCCGGCCCGTGGCCGGGCAGCACGACGCCGGTCGGGTCGTCGATGCCCGCCAGCACCAGGCTGTCCCCGGCGCGGGTGAGGACCTCGTGCGCGTTGCGCAGCGGCTGCCAGCCCAGCGAGCTCATGTGCGCGATCCAGCCCGCCGCGTCGCCGAAGTACTCGTGGTTGCCCGTGATGTAGAAACGCCCGAGCGGCGCGGCGACCTTCTCCAACGGGTCCACCTGCGGATGGCGCCGCTCGACGGAGCCGTCGGCGAGATCACCGGCGTGACAGACGATGTCGGGCTGCTGCGCGTTGATCAGTTCGACCACGCGCCGCGACCAGCGGACCCGGTTGCGCGCATCGAAGTGGGTGTCGGTGATCACCACCAGCCGCACGCCGTCCAGCCCGCGCCCGAGCCCCGCGATGGGGACCTCGCGGGTGCGCACCCGCGGCACCCGCGCCGCCTCGGCGAGCCCGTAGCAGACCAGCGCCGACGCGATCACCAGCACGGCGAGCGCGACCGGACCGGCGTGGCCCGCGATCCCGGCCGCGCCGAGCGCGACGTTCACCACCGCGCCGAGCGCCGACCAGGTGAAGAACACCCACGCGACGCCGAGCAGCGTGTCGCCGAGGAGGGCCGCGGCGTCGGACTGACGCGGACCGTGCCCGAGCACCATCGCGGCGGGCAGGGCCAGCGCACCGAGGGCGCACGCGGCGGTGCCGAGGGCGAACAACGCACCGGTGCCGCCGGACGGGGCGGCGACCAGCGTCCACCACGGAAACACGAACAGCAGCGCGGGAACCGCGAGGAACAGGATGACGCGGGGGAGGTACTTCAACGGGATCCTCGGTGACTCGGCGGAGCGCACGGCCCCCCGTCCGCCGCTTGGGCTCTCGACGATACCGGCCCGGAGACGACGGACGGGCAGCCCGATCGCGGGCTGCCCGTCCGGTACCGGAGGCCGAGAGGGGAAGAGGTCAGGCGGGGGAGTAGGTCAGGCAGTTGGCGGAGTGGTCGCTCGCGCCGAGGCCGACACGGATCTCTGGAGCGGTGCACTCGAGGTTCTGGTTGTGGGTGCAGTCGACGCGCTGGCAGGCGCCGACCATCGAGGTGACGCGGTCCAGTCCGCCCTTGGCCGAGAGAGGGATGAAGGTGGTGCAGTCGGCGGAACCGTTCTGCCCGGCGACGTTGATCGCGTAGGCATGGCAGCCGTCGTGGTTGTACGAACAGTCGCTGACCGTGCATTCGCTGACGTGAGGCATTTCCATCGTGGTCATGAATTCCTCCGTGCCCGTCGAAGATCCCGCGGCCGACTGGCCGACGGGGGTGTTCGAGGCCGATGGTAGAACTCTTGGCGCCCCCTGAATAGCCAGGTCAGGCTATCCTTCATTGCGTCTGGTTACCATTGGGCTAACGGATGGTTTCCCCCGGAAGAATGGGATGATCCGCCCTCCCCAGGTCGAGAGGGAGGGCGGATCCTTCCCCGTTGGCCGCGACAACGCCGCCACGCGCGCGGCCGCCTCGACTCTAATCGGCCGGACCGCGATTCCGGCGCAGCGACACCCGGTCGGCGGCAATCGGATTCGATGCCTCAGGCGCTGGCCTCACCGGCGGTGCGGATCAGGCGCAGGCCGGGCTCGCGGGGCAGCGCGCGGTCCGGCAGCCACACCACGACGGTCTGGTCCCGCTGGGTCTCCAGCGTCTCCGCCGTGAGGGTGAGCGCCCCGTGCACCGGGTGGTCCAGCCGCAGGGGCGCGGGCGGCTGGTCGGCGGCCAGGCGGGGCTGCCAGCGCCGGGCGAACTCCGGCACGGCACGCAGTTCGGTGACCGCGCGCCGCAGGCGCTCGTCGGCGGGCCAGCGCATCGTCGCCCGGTAGAGGGCAGCGGCGACGCCGTCGGCGACCGCGGCCCGGTTGCGCAGCACTCGGCGGGCATCCTCGTGCCGGAAGACCCAGTGCGCCAGATTGTTCGGCGGATCGAGCAGCCCGAGCGGTGCGACCAGCTCGGCCCAGGCGTCGTTGTGGCCGAGGACGTCGAGGCCGCGGCCGAGTACGAACGCGGGGGTGGGATCGAGGGCGCGGACCACGGTGCGGACGGTCTCGGGAACCGCGGTCGTGGCTGCCGCCGCGCCCGGGCAGCGGTCCTCTTTGCCCGCGGTCAGCGCGAGCAGGCCGAAATGCTGGCGCTGGGCCTCGTCGAGCAGCAGCGCGTCCGCCAGCGCGTCGACGACCGCGAGGGAGGGGTTGGTGTCGCGGCCCTGCTCGAGCCGGGCGAGATAGTCCACGCTCACCCCGGCGCGCACCGCCACCTCCTCGCGGCGCAGTCCGGGCGTGCGCCGCCTACCCGCCTCCGGCAGGCCCACATCGGCGGGCCGCAGCTCGGCGCGGCGGGCGACGAGGAACTCGGCGAACCTGTTCGCGGTCACGGCTCCATCATGCCCGCTCCCGGCACCGTGATCCTGGCCCTGTCAGGTCCAGGAAAACGGCGGCCTTGGTGGCCGGTCCCGCCGGGGCCACGGTGGTAGCCATGACCACGAGCACGAACGACACCCTGCTGAAAACCGGTTCCTGGGCACTCGACACGGCCCACTCCGCGGTCGGTTTCACCATCCGGCATCTCGGCATCGCCAAGGTGCGCGGCCGCTTCACCCGCTTCGAGACCGAGTTCGTCGTCGACGAGACCGGCGCGGCGACCGTCGGCGCCACCATCCACCTCGACTCCTTCGACACCGGCAACCCCGACCGGGACGCCCACGTGCGCGCCGCCGACTTCCTCGACGTCGCCAACCGGCCCACCCTCACCTTCCGTGCCGACAGCCCGGTGCGCGTGGCCGAGACGTTCACCGTGGCCGGCGTCGCCACCCTCGGCGAGCGCAGCACCCCGGTCGCACTCGAGGTCGAGTGGGGCGGCGTCCAGGAATTCCCCGGCACCGGCAACCGGCACGCCGGCTTCTCGGCCACCGGCGTGATCGACCGCACCGCCCTGGGCGTGGGTCCCACCGCGCCGGGCCTGCTCGCCAACTCGGTGCGGATCGAGCTGGACGTCCAGCTGATCGAACCCGCCTGACCGGCCGCGCTCAGTCCGCCAGCAGCCGCCAGGCGGCCAGGGCGAGCCGGGCGCGGAGCAGGCCGGTGGGCTCGGTGAGGTCGATGCCGAGCCCGCGGCCGAGCGCCTCGACCCGGCGGGCGACGCTGCTGTGGTGCAGGTGCAGCAGATCGGCGGCTCGCCGCACCGACCCCGTGGCGCAATAGGCGTCCAGGGTGTCGAGTGCGTCCCGGTCGGCCGCGATCGCGGCCACCGCGCCCACATCGGCATTGTCCCGCAACGCGTCCCGGGGCACCTGCGCCAGCAGCGCCAGCGAGCCGAGATCGCCGAAGTCGACCACCGGCCTGCGCGCGGTGGCGAAGCGCAATGCCGTGCGGGCCTCCCACCAGGCGCGGCCGAGCTCGGCGGCGGTACCGAGACCGGCCAGGGTGTCCGGTGGGAATCCGGTCGCGTCGAGGGTGGTGGCGAGCAGGACGCCCACGCCGCCGACCGTCGCCGCCTTCACCGGTCTGCCCGGGCAGACCGACCCGCCGATCCGGTCCAGCGGTTGCGGCGAGCGCACCGCGGCCACCCGCACCGGCAGGTCGGCGGCGAAACCGAGCAGTCGCAGCGCCCGCGCCCGTGCCGCCTCGTCGCTGTCGGCGCCGATCACCAGCTCGACCAGCGCCGGATCGGCCATCGTCGTGCGCGCCGGCCCGTAACGTTCGACCACCGTCGCGACGGCCAGGGCGAACCGGTCCAACAGCATCTCGTCGAGCGCCCGGGACGCGCCGGTGCGTTCGAGCCACACCGTGCCGATCTCCTCGTCGTCGAGGGTGACGGGCGTACCGGCCGCGGCGGGCGGCGGGGTCTGCGCGGACCGGCCGTCCGGCCCGAATCGGATCACCCGGCCGGTGCCGTGCAAGCGGATGCCCGCCACGCATTCGGCGAGCGCGGCCGAAGCGCGGGCGAGCGCGGGCAGATCGACCCGGCGGCGCATGAGGGTGTCGTAGAACATGACGACACGCAGTGCGCCCGCGGCATCCACGTCGAGTTGCGCGAGCCGGACGACGAGAGCATCCATGCCAGGCAGGGTACGCGGCATCCGTCGCGCCGGGAGCCACGAATGCGCGACGCCCGGCGGATGATTCGCGACGCCGGACTCGCGACGATGATCGGCATGGACCCCGAACTCGAACCCTTCCTCCCGCTGTTCCCGCCGTCGGACCTGTCGGATATCCCCCAGGCGCGCAGGCAGCTGGCCGAATTGGCCGCGGCGGTACCGGCCGACATCGCCGCGCACCTCGACATCGAGGACCGCACCGTGCCCGGCGAGCCCGCCGTCCCGGTGCGGATCTACCGGCCCCAGCACGCGCGCGGGGCGATCGTGTGGGCGCACGGCGGCGGCTTCGTGATGGGCGACCTCGACACCGAGCACCCCTGGGCCACCCGGCTGGCGGAGGGCTCGGGCGCGACGGTGATCTCGGTCGGCTACCGCCTGGCCCCCGAGCATCCGTTCCCCGCCGCCCACGACGACGTGTACGCCGTGCTCACCTGGGCCGCCGCACACGCCGACGAACTCGGCATCGACCCGGCCCGCATCGCGGTCGGCGGGCACAGCTCCGGGGCGGGTATCGCGGCCTCGGTGGCGCTGCGGGCGCGGGACGAACAGGGGCCACCGATCTGCCTGCAACTGCTCAACCAGCCCGGACTCGACGACCGCCAGCGCAGCTGGTCGGCCCGCAACTTCACCGATACCCCCTTCCTGAACCGGTCGAAGGTCACCCAGATGTGGGAGTACTACCTCCAGGGCACGCCCGCCACGCCCTACGCGGCGCCGGCGCGGGCCACCGACCTGTCCGGCCTGCCGCCCGCCTACATCGCCACCGCCGAGTACTGCCCCAACCGCGACGAGGACATCGACTACGCGCTGCGGCTGCTGTGGGCCGGTGTCCCGGTGGAACTGCACCAGTGGCCGGGGACATTCCACGGCTCGCAGGCCATCGTGTCCGCGGCGGTGTCGCAGCGGCAGAACGAGGAGTTCGCCGCCGCCCTGCGCCGCGCGGCGGGTGAGCCCTGAGGCGCGGCACCCGGATCGGCGGCGCGTGAGATGGCCGAAAGCGGGTAGCACCCCGAACGTGACCACACCGGAGAACACACCCCAGCAGACCGAGACCGGCGAGCCCATTCCCCCGGAGAACCTCGACGTGGACGTCACCGGGTACTCGGTGCCCCCGTCCGACGACCCCGACAACCCCGAGACCGACCCCGGCGATCGCCGCGGGTGAACCGGACCGCAGCCCGCCCGGCCGATGCCCGTCGGCTGGGCGGGCTGCTCCGCGGGAGGCCCGTGGTCGGGTGACGGGCGCGGCTCAGCCGGGCTGCCTGCGGTCCAGCAGGGCCCTGGCCAGGCCGTCGAGCACGAAGCCGAGGGCACCGATGACGACGATCACGGCCATGACCTGGTCGTAGGCCAGCTGGTCCCGCGCGTTGAGGATCTGATAGCCCAATCCCGAACGCACACCGAGCATCTCGGCGGGGACCAGCACCACCCAGGCGATCCCGAGCGCGATGCGCAGGCCCGACTGCACCGGTCCGCGCACCGCGGGCAGCACGACCGCGGTGAGTTGCTCGCGCCGGGTGGCGCCGAACGACCGGGCCACCAGCAACAGTCCCGGGTCGATCGCGCGCACGCCCGCGGCGGTGTCGAGCACGATCGGCCACACCGCGGCCGCCGCGACCAGGAACACCACCGGCTGATTGCCGATGCCGAACAGCGCCACCGCGATCGGTGCCCAGGACAGCGGCGAGATCATCCGCAGGAATTGCACGACCGGGGCGAGCGCGTGCTCGGTGGCCGCGTGCAGGCCGAGCAGCAGTCCCAGCGGCACGCCGACGGTCACGGCGATCAGCAGGCCGAGCACCAGCCGCCACAGGCTGACGCCGATGTCGGGCAGCAGCACACCCCGCTCGTGGAGGGCGTGCAGCGCGCCGGGGACGTGCTGGGGCCCGAAGTCGCGCAGCAGCGATTCGGGCCCGGCCAGCACGCCGGTGACCAGCCACCACAGCGCCAGCGCGGCGGCGATGGCGAGCAGGCGCGGCAGGACCGAGGGGCGCCGTGCCACGGCGGGCGCGGTGTCGGGAGTGGTGGTGATGGTCACGACGGGTCGATCTCCTCGGTGCGGGTCAGCGAATCCGGCAGGCCGACGGCGGCTGGGCCGCCTGCCCGGGCCAGGGTGGTGCGGACGAATCGGTCGTCGACCAGCTCGCCGTGCACGCGGTCGGGGTCGAGGCGGGACAGGAACCGGGTGTCGCCGTCCACGACGGTGTCGGGCATGGCCGCGACCAGCGCCGCGGTGAAGCTCGGGAACGGGAACGCCTGGAACCCGATGCGCTGCGGCTGCCAGTCCGGGTGCCGCAGCGGCGGCGGCTGCGGATAGGTGAGGGCGGTGGTGATCGCGGGCAGCGGCTGCGGAAGATAGGTGCCCGCGAGGAGTTTCGCGGTCGCGGCCCGGTCGGTGTCGATGCGGCGTTGCGCGGCGACGATGCCGTCGGTGAGCGCTTGGGCGACCTCGGGCCGCCGGTCGAGCAGATCCTGATGCACCACCAGCGCGCAGCAGGCATGGTCGCGCCACAGGTCGCCGAGGTAGCGGTGGATCCGGCCGATCCCGCGCACCTGCGCCGCGGCGTTGAACGGGTCGGCGACGGTGTAGCCGGCGATCGAGCCGTTGGCCAGCGCGGGCACCATGTCCGACGGGCTCATCACGATCAGCTCGACACTGCGATCGGCCCGCGACGCCGCGCGCCGGATCACCGGACGCAGGCCGTGCGCCCGCAGGTACCGCTGGATCAGGATGTTGTGGATCGACCACCAGAACGGGATCGCCACCTGCGTGCCCGCCAGCTGCTCCGGTTCGGTGATGTGCGGTGCGACGGTGAGCGCCGAGCCGTTGGTGTGGTTCCAGCCCAGCACCCGCACGTCGGCGCCGAGCCCGTAGCGCAGCTGCACCGCCATCGGCATCAACAGGTGCACCACGTCCACCTGCCTGCTCAGGAATGCCTCGGCCAGCGCGGCCCAGCTGCGGAACAGCACCGGTTTCGCCGCCGCCACCGTGCCGGGCGCGACGGTGCCCGCGCCGTGCGCGACCAGCAGCGGGGCGGCGTCGGTGATCGGCAGGTAGCCGATGCGCAGCGGGCCGGTGGTGTCGACGCGGTCACCCCCCGCGGCCCGGGCCAGGTCGGTCAGGCCGGCCACACCGCCCGCCGCCACCAGTCCGGCGCACCCGCACAGCAGCGCCCGCCGGGACAGTCCGCTCATGCCGGCACCACCGTCTCCCGGTAACCGGCGACGATGCGCTCGCGCACGTGCGCCGGGTCCTCGCCGGTCACCCGCAGGTCCTCGCGGACCGCGGCGCCGGGCCCGATGAGCACGATCCGGTCGGCCACCCGCAGCGCCTCGTCCACATCGTGTGTGACCAGCACGGTGGCGCAGGACAATTCGCGCACCAACCCGCGCAGCCAGTCCTGCAGATCGGCGCGCACGGCCGGGTCGAGCGCGCTGAACGGCTCGTCGAGCAGCAGCAGCCGGGGCCGCACCGCGGCGGCGCGGATCACCGCGACCCGCTGCGCCTGCCCGCCCGACAACTGATCGGGATACCGATCCGCCAGCGCACCGAGCCCGAAGCGGCCGAGCAGGTCGCGTGCGTGCGCGGCGTCGAAACCCTCGCGGTGCCGGGCGAACCGGCCGCCGAAGAGGATGTTGTCGCCCACCGTGAGCCAGGGCATCAGCAGCGGCTGCTGGAACACCGTGCCGGTGGCGGGCGGCACCGGCGACCCGGACCAGTCGACGGTGCCGCCGTCGAGGCGGTCCAGCCCGGCCAGCACCCGCAGCAACGTCGACTTGCCGCTACCGCTGGCGCCGAGCACGGCCAGGGTCTCGCCCGCGGCGACCGCGAGGTCGATCCCGTCGAGTACCGGCGTCGGGCGGCCGGGGTAGGACTTGCGGCCGCCGCTCACCTGTACCGCGAGAGTTCCCATCGCAATTGCCCTTCCGAAGGAGATTGGATCGGCAGGAAGGCCGCTTCCCGGAACCGTCGGTTCGTGGCGCCCGCGGTCGCGTACCCGGCCCCGCCCCGCAGGGCGAACTCGAGTCGGGTCGCGTCCACGGCCAGGCGCGCCGCGTCCAAGCGCACCGTGAGCAGTGCCGCGCCGTCGGGCGCGGCCGGATCGGCGGCATAGTCGTGCAGCCGGGCGCGCACGTCGGCGTGCCGGGTCGCCAGCGCGTCGTGATCGGTGCGGAACTGCGCGCCGATCCCGTCGAGCAGCCCGGCGGACTCGGCCAGCGCGGTGCGGGCGATGCCGGTGCAGAACGCCGACTGCAACAGCAGGAACGTCGGCCGGATGGCGGCGCCGAAGGCGGGCAGATCCGCGGTGAGGCACTGTGCCGCCGGTACCGTCACGTCGGTGAACCGCAGCGAGGTGGAGGCGGTCGCGCCCAGGGCGAGCAGCTCCGGGCAGGGACGCACCTCGACTCCGGCCGCGTCGGCGCGGGTGCAGGCGACGCGCCCGCACCCCTGTTCGTCCCGGAACGGAAACACGATCAGCGCGTCGGGAAACACGTTGGACGCCCAGGCGATCGGCCCGGTCACCCGGTATCGGTCGCCGTCGCGGACCCCCGCCAGCGGCAGTTCACCGAGCCCGGCCAGATGCTTGAGCGCCGCGGCCATGGCGGTGACGCCGACGGTGCGACCGCTGACCAGCCCACCGAGATGTGCCGTGCGCACCGGCTCGGGGGCGCGGGCGACGTACTCGATGGTCATCCGCTGCGCCCACAGCGAGAACGCGACGGTCAGGCTCTCGGCCGCCACGTCCTCGATCACGGCGACGATCTCGCCGATTCCCCGCTCGCCCAATCCGATTCCGAGCAGACCGAGGTCGCCGAGTGCGGCGAGATCGGTGCGCACGTCGGTTTCGCCGCGGTCGAGGGCGGCGGCCCGGTCGCGCACGAACGCCGCGGCTTCGGTGCGGGCGGTGAGCACGGCGGTCATGTCCTGGGGTCCGTGAGCGCGTGCAGGCGGTCGACCGGGGTGCTCACGGCCGCGCGGGCCCGCCGCACCGCCGCCTCGTCGGGGGCGTCGTAGAAGCACAGGCACTTGTCCATGTCCTCGCGAACGTAGGTGCGCAGGAAATCGACCTCGGGCACGTCGGCGTACTTGGGCGAGTTCGCCTTCTTGCGCGCCAGGTAGGTCTCCATGTCGATCTCGGCGGGGATGTCCCACTCCACCAGGTAGCCCGCCGCCGGCCGGGCGGCCTTGAGCTGCGCCAGTTCGGCACCGACGAGCCGGACCTCGTGCGGTCCGTCGATGTCGCCGAGTGCGCCGTCGGGCTCGAGCCGGGGCCCGCGACAGGACTCGAACTCCGCGATCGCGAAGATCCGCCCGGCGTCACCGGTCACCTGGGCTTCGATCAGCTCACCGCCCGCCTCGCCGAAACGACGGGCCAGTTCGTCGACGGCTTTGCCGGGATCGATGGCGGGCACGAGTTCATACAGGTACAGCGACATGGGGAAATGCCTTTCACAGAAACAAGATTGGCGCGCGAAGGGGAACCGGCCCGGGCGAACCGCGCGCGAGAACCGGGAGGCGACGTCGTCGATGGACGGTCAGCGTGTGGCGGGACAGCCTGCGCCGGCCACGCGCACGAGGTCCACGTGCAGGCGGCGGGTGAGGAGGCTGCGGGTCACGCCCCCACCCTAAACACAAATAGACCGGTCTGTCTACCAGGCGGGGTGCGTTATCGTGGAGCGGTGACCACGTCGACCGAAACCGTGGCGACGAGCGCGGACCGACGGACCAGGCCGAGTCCCGCGCAACGCCTGCTCGACACCGCCACCACGTTGTTCGCCCGGCACGGCATCCGGGCGGTGGGGATCGACCGGGTGCTCGCCGAGGCGGGGGTGGCGCGGGCCAGCCTGTACTCCAGCTACGGATCCAAGGACGGGCTGGTGCTCGCGTATCTCGAGCACCTGGACCGCCGCGACCGCGAGCGGTGGCACGCGGCGGTGGCCGACCTCGCCGACCCGGCCGACCGGGTGCTGGCCTTCTTCGATCTCGCGCTGGCCTCCGCGCCGGGCAAGGGCTTCCGTGGCTGTCAATACGCCAATGCGGCGACCGAGTTCCCCGAGCAGGCGCTCGCGCCGGTGATCGAGCACCGCCGGTGGGTCCGTGCGACCCTCACCGCCCTGCTGGCCGAGTGTGGCGCGGCGGAGCCGGACGAGCTGGCCCGGCGCATCCAGCTGATCTACGACGGCGCGCTCGCGGGCTCCAAGCTCGAGCACTCGGTGGAGCCGCTGCGCCTCGGCCGCGCGCTCGCCGAGGGATTGCTGGGCCGGTAGCGCCGCGCCGCGCGAGGGAGCGCCCGACCGGACTCGTGCACGGGTACGCGCGGGCCGGCCGGGCGGCCCGCGCGGGCGCTCGGCGAGCGATCAGTGTTCGTCGTAGTGGTCGTCGTGGGCGGCGTGGCGGCAGCCGTCGTGCAGATAGTCGACGTGGTCGCCGTGCGGGACCGCGACGTGACCGCAGCCCTCGCCGTGCCGGTGGTCGTGGGCCTCGTGGGTGCGGTGACCGGTGGGTTCGCACTCGTCGAAGTGGCCGTCGTGGGCGCGGTGGATGTGTCCGTCGTGGGCGTAGTCGATGTGGTCGGCGTGCGGGAAGGCCACGTGTCCGCAGCCCTCGCCGTGGACGTGGCCGTGATCGGTGTGCTCCTGGTGCGCGGCAGCGGTCATCGGTTCCTCCGTTCTCGAGTACCCGTGTGAGCGGTACGTATCGCCGGATGCGCATACCCTATCGCGATTCGGTACTGAATGTTAGCTGGTTCACGTCGGGAGTGCGGTCGGTGCGGACTCCGCCCGTGCCGTACCCGGCTGTCCACCGCCCCTGTCCCGCGTCGCCTCGTGGCGGTTCGGGAGCTGCGGAGCACGGAAATCTGCTCGGTGTCAACGGTTCTGTGGCCGAGATTGCGAATTCGCGTTCCCGGCAGTGCGTTTCGGCTGCCGTTGCGATGATGGTGGGGGAGTGTGCAGCGGATATGGAGGACACGCATGACCAGATACGTGCATCACGTCGGCAGTCTGCCAGCCGAACTGACCACCGGCGATGCCGCCGTCCTCGACTGGTTCGCCGACCACAGCGCGGGACGGCCGGTGACCGCGCTGCCGTGCGACCTCGATCCGGACTGGATCCTCGGCTATCTCCTCGACCGTGCCCGGCACACCGACGTCCTCACGGTGGTCCGGCCGGGCGGGTACGACGACTACGGCGACTTTCCCAGCTACGGGCTGAAACCCGGCGCCCGGCTGGAGCCCCGGCACGTCGCGATGGATCGGGTGGAGCGGATCGGGCAGGTGGTGGCGGCCTTCGACGCGGTGCGGGCGCGCCGCCCGGAACTCGCGGGCACCAAATTGCAGATCAGCCTGCCCAATCCGCTGGATCTGGCGATGTTCGTCTTCGCGGGCGCGGCGGTGGGCACCGGGATTCCGGTCGGCCGCGCCCTGCGCCGCGCACCGCTGCCGGCGACCGCCCTGCGGCAGCTGCCGGTGTTCACCGACGCGGCGCTGAGCGAGGTCACCACGATCACCGAACGCTACGGAGATCGCGTGGTGTGGCAGCTGGAATCACCGTTCGCGCTGCTGAGCGTCGTCAAAGCCGACGAGCTGGGCCTGGGATGGGCCGCCGCGGGGCCGGTGGCCCGGCAGCTCGCGCACCTGCTGGGGCGGCTGCACGAGCTCGGCGCCGCGGTGGTCGTGCACCTGTGCTACGGCGACTACAAGCACGAAAGCCTGCTGGCGCCACGGAGTCTCGCGCCCGCGGCGCGACTGCTCGACCGGCTCGGACGGCTGCTGACGCAGCGGGAGGTCGGCCTGCCCGCCGTCCACGTACCGTGCGCGTACGGCGCCGCGCCCGCGCCGCTCGACCCCGGCTTCTATGCGCCGCTGCGGCGGCTCGATCCCGCCTGGCGGCTGATCGCCGGGGTGGCGTCGCCGCGGTCGGAGTCCGACAGTGTCCGCGCCCTGGCGCTGTTCGAGGAGGGTGCGGGACGCACGGCGTTCGGTGTGGCGACCGCGTGCGGTCTGGGCCGGTGCTCGGTTTCCGACGCGGAGCGCGCGGTGGCCGCCACGGTGGCGGCGGCCGGCGCGGCCGTCGTCCACGGCTGAGCACCGCCGCGACTCCACGGGGATCGGCGCGGCGAAGCCACCGCCGATCCCCGTGATGTGCCGGTGCGGCCGTGGCCGAGGCCGTACCCTGGAGGCGAGTGAGCGGGGGTGATGCTCATACGACACCGAGGATTCCGGTGCGCCGCTCCTGCGTGCCGATGACGCCGACGGGGGTGTCCTCGATCGGCCGACAATCTGATGTCCGACGCCGGAGCCGGTGCTCTCGCCGCTCGCGCCCGGGCGTTTCGCGCTGTCGCGCGGCTATCCTTCGGTGTACTTGCAGATGCACGACCAAATGCGTTCTACGCCTTGAGCTTTCGTTCCTGATGGCTACACTTCTACTCGTGCGCAAATCGCTCAGCTACTGAGCGGCAAGGGGTGTTTCCGGTGCGGTCCGCGCAGCGCGCCGGCCGGAAGTGGACTGCGCACGTTCGTTCGTCGGCAAGGTCAGGGAGAGTGCTATGGGGAACAATCCGCACGTCGTCGTCGTCGGTGGAGGGCCGGGCGGGTCCACCACCGCCGCCCTGCTCGCCCGAGCGGGTATCCGGGTGACCTTGCTGGAACGGGATCGGTTCCCGCGCTATCACATCGGTGAATCGCTGCTGGCCTCCTGCCTGTCCACGTTGCGTCTGTCGGGGGCGTACGACAAGGTCGCCGCGCACGGCTTCCAGATCAAGCGCGGCGGCTATTTCCAGTGGCAGGACGACAACTGGCTACTGGACTGGTCGCAGTTGGTGGATGCCGAAGCCTGGTCCTACCAGGTCGAGCGCGCCGCCTTCGACGAGATCCTGCTGCGCAACGCCGCCGAGCAGGGCGCCACCGTGATCGAACGCGCGACCGTCACCGACGTCGTGTTCGAGGGCGACCGCCCGGTGGCGGTGGAGTGGAAAGCCGCCGGGGAGGACGAGATCCGCACCATCCCCTGCGATTTCCTCGTCGACGCCTCGGGACGTTACGGCCTGCTGGCCAACCGGCGATTCGGGATGCGCAGGCAGCACCCGGCGTTTCGCAACGTCGCCGTGTGGTCGTACTGGCGCGGCGCCCATCTGCATCCGGACAGTCCCGAGGGCGCGATCAACGTCGTCTCCACGCCCGAGGGCGGCTGGTTCTGGCACATCCCGTTGTCCGACGGCCGGTTCAGCGTCGGCTACGTGATCTCGGCGCGCACGGCGGGCGAGGCACTGCGCACCAAGGGCCGTGACACCTATTACCGCGACACGATCGCCGCGAGCAAGGCCATGAGCGACCTGCTCGCGGGCGCCGAGCAGGTCGCCGAGGTGCGGGCCGAGCAGGACTACTCGTACGTGTCGGACCGCTTCGCCGGGCCCGGCTACGTCATCGTCGGCGACGCCGCGGCCTTCCTCGACCCGCTGCTGTCCACCGGTGTGCACCTGGCGACCTACGGGGGACTCGTCGCCGCGGCCGCCATCGCCACGAGTCTGCGCGGCGAGATGAGCGAGCAGGACGCGCTGGCCTTCTACGAGCACACCGCCCGCCGGGCGTACTCGCGGTTCCTGGTGCTGGTGTCGCGGATGTACGAGCAGTACATCGGCTCCGAGGAGTACTTCGCGCACGCCGCCAAGCTCACCGAGGTGCACGAGGGCGACACCCCGGAGGTGTCGTTCACCCGGATCATGGCCGGCCTGACCGATGTCGAGGAGTCCGCGGGCTCGCAGCAGCGCACCTCGACCCAGGCCATCGTCGCCGAAGCCGAACGCCTGCACGACGAGTCGGCCAACCTCGAATACATGGGGCACCTGGACATGTCCGTGGTCTGGGACCACTGGCGCGACCCACTGGCCGACACGGTGATGGACGGCGTGCGGATCACCACCGAACCGGTGTTGGGCCTCACCGGGCGCCCGCGCACCGCCGAGGAGATCGCGGCGGTCGCACGGCCGGTCATCCCGCCCAAAGCGGCGGGTGTGGCCGGGCGGTGAGCGCGGCCGGCGCCATCGCCGGTTTCGCCGACCCGCTCACCCGGGTGCTGCTGGCCGGCGACGGCTTCACCATGTCGTCGTTGGAGGCGATCCTCGGCGCTCCGCTGCTGGTGCGGGTGCGCCGCCAGATCGAGGTGCCTGCGCGGCGGCTGCCCGACCACGTCACCGACGCGCTGCGGGTGCCCGGCGCCGAGCGCGTGCTGCTGCGGCGCTCGGCGCTGGTCACCGCCGACCAGCGCCTGGCCTCGGTGAACCACGTCGTCGCGGTGCGCGGCCCGGCCGCGGCGACCGGCCTCGACGACGTGCGGGTGCCCATCGGCGCGGGACTGATCGCCCGCGGCGTCGCCCAGCGCAGGCGCATCCTGTGGGCGGGTCTGCGGCGGTGGCCGGACGGACGGCCGTGCGCGGCCCGCAGCTACCTCATGGTGGTGCAGGACCGGCCGCTGTGCTTCGTCCGGGAGTCCTTCGATCCCGACCTCGTTCCGCCGGATCACCTGCTCGAGCCCCGGTCCTGATACCCGGGGCCGGGTCTCGTCCCCTCATGTTCGGGAGTCACGCATGCCTTCACCGTTGGCGATCTCGACGCTGTTCTTCCTGCAACTGGTCGTGATCCTGCTGGCCTACCGATTGCTGTGGCCGGTGCTGCGCAGGCTCGGCCAGGTGCAGGTGGTCGCGATCATGATCGCCGGGTTCCTGCTCGGGCCCTCGCTGCTCGGCGCGGCGTGGCCGGAGCTCCAGCAGCGGCTCTTCCCGACCGAAGTGGTGCTCGACGGTGTCACCGTCCCGCATCCGAACGCCACGGCCATCCAGGTCGTCGGCCAGCTCGGGCTGGTGCTGTACATGTTCCTGGTCGGCGCATCGTTCGATCGCGCCATCCTCGGCGGCCACCTGCGCCAGGCCGGGCTCACCTCGGCCACCGGCGTACTGGTGCCGATGGTGCTCGGCGGGTCGGTCGGCTGGTGGCTGGTCGATGCGGGCGGCTACTTCACCGACGCGGTCTCGCCCTGGCAGGGCGCGTTGTTTCTGGCGGCGGCCGTCGCGGTCACCGCGTTCCCGATCCTGGCCTGGATCGTCCACGACTCGGGGCTGACCGGCACCCGGCTCGGCACCATGGCGCTGGCCTGCGCGGCCGTGGACGACCTGTGCGCGTGGCTGCTGCTGGCCGTCGTCGTGGCCACCGCGCAGGACTCCGCGGGTGGTGCGTACCTGGCGCTGGCCGGTGGGGCGCTGTATCTGGCCGTCATGGCAACCGCGGGCCGTCGTTTGCTGACCCGGCTGGAGACCTGGACACCCCGGCGCGGCGACCACGAGACCACCGGCGGGCTCCCGGTGGCGCCCGTGGTGGCGGTGCTGCTCGTGGTCCTGGCCGCGGCGGCGTTCACCGACTTCGTCGGCATCCACTCGGTGCTCGGCGCGTTCGTCGCCGGGGTCGTGATGCCCCGCGGTGAGCTGCTGGCCGGGCTGCGCCGCGCCTTCGAGCCGCTGGTGGCGTATCTGCTGCTGCCCGCCTTCTTCATCCACACCGGCCTCAGCACCGAGCTGAGCCTGATCTTCACACCGAACGTGCTCGCGGTCACCGCGCTGGTGCTGGTGGTGTCGTTCGCGAGCAAGTTCGGCGCGGTCGGGCTGGTCGCGCGCGCACAGGGCATGGGCTGGCGGGAGGCGGGAGCGATGGGCGCCCTCGCCAACGCCCGCGGATTGATGGAACTGGTCCTGCTCGGCATCGGCCTGTCCAGTGGGCTGATCACTCCCGCGCTCTACACCGTGCTGGCCCTGATGACCACCGTCACCACCGTGCTCGCCACACCGCTGCAACGACTGTTCGAACGCGGGGCGTGGAAACGCGGAATGGTGTTCGGGCCCAACGGAGAACAGCCTCCGGTCCGGGAGCCCGCCGACACCGCTCCGTCGGCCACGACGTAGGGTCGGCAGGCGACGGACGGACAGGTCCGTCGCCGCCGGAAGTCCGCGCCCCCGTGGTCGTTCCGCGCGCGAGCGGGCAGCGGTGTGGCTACGATCCACGGTGGGCACGTAGGCCATCAGGGTCATGTCACAGGCGGGTCATGTCACAGGCACGTCATGCGCACCGTTGCGTGTGCACCGTGGCATGTGCACACCGTGGCACGCGCTCACAGCTGCATGCGTCACCCCTTGTCGAACACTGTTCCATCGTCTGGAGTCACGTCTTTGGCTACACCGCACTTCCCGACCGGCGCCGCGGCGCCGGGGGTATGCCCCGTCCAGCACGGCCCGGCCGGCCACACCGAGGAGCGGATCCCGCTCTACACCGCGGAATTCGTCGCCGACCCGCACCTGGCCTACCGCGAGATGCGCCGCCGGTACGGCTCGCTGGCGCCGGTCGAGCTGGCCCCCGGCGTGCCGGCCACCCTGGTGATCGGCTACTCCACCGCGGTGCGAATCCTCAACGACCCCAATCATTTCCCGGCCGATCCGCGCGCCTGGCAGAAGACCGTGCCGGAGAACTGCCCGGTGCTGCCGATGATGGCCTGGCTCCCCGCCGCCCGCAACAACGACGGGCCCGTGCACGCGCGCTACCGCAGCGCGTCCGCGGCCGCCATCGACGCCATCGACGTCCAATCGATCTACCCGATGGTCGAGAAGATCGCCATCACCCTGATCAACACCTTCTGCCGGACCGGGCAGGCCGACCTGGTGACCCAGTACGCCTTCCCGCTGGTGCTCGAGGTGCTCAACCAGATCGTCGGCTGCCCCGAGGACATCGGCCGCCGGGTCGCGGCGGGCATGGCCGCGCGCTTCGACACCGTCAAGAGCGCCCAGGCGATGCCGATGCTGAAAGAGGCACTGCTCGAACTCATCCGGCTCAAACGGGAACACCCCGGCGACGACGTCACCTCGCGGCTGGTCCAGCACCCGGCCCAGCTCGACGACGTGGAGGTCTTCGCCCAGCTGATGAGCTTCTACGGTGCGGGCTTCGAAGCGCAGCGCAACCTCATCACCAACGCGCTGCTGCTGATGATCACCGACGACCGGTTCCGCTTCGGCGACGTGCTCACCAACCTGTCCACCATCGATGCCCTCGACGAAGTGCTCTTCGACGACCCGCCGATGGCCAACTTCTGCACCACCTACCCGCGCCAGCCGATCACCGTCGACGGCGTCTGGCTACCGGCCGACCAGCCCGTCGTCATCAGCCTGGCCGCCTGTAACAACGACCCCGAGATCCGCGGCGCCGACACCCCCGGCGGCAGCAGCCACGGCAACCGCTCCCACCTGGCGTGGAGCACCGGCCCGCACGCCTGCCCCGCCCGCTCCGTCGCCTATGTCACGGTCCAGAACGCCATCGACCAACTCTTCGACGCCCTCCCCGAAATCCAGCTCGCCGTCCCCGCCGAGGACCTCCGCCGGCGCCCCGGCCCCTTCCACCGCGCCCTCGCCGCCCTGCCCGTCGTCTTCCCCTCCTGCCCGCCACTGCACATTCCCTGACATTCGAGCGGAGGGGTGCGTCGATCCCGGCGTCGCCGGGGGCGGTCGCGCTCCGTCCGGGCCACCTCGTCGTGCCGGTGGGCCGCTCGTCCGGGTGAGGTGCCGACCGCGGCAGGCCCAGCGGGGCGCTACGAGGGCGGACGGGGCGGGAATTCGTAGCTCACCACCGAGCCCCCCGTCGTGCTTATGATTGGCGGCGGCCCGTGGGGAAGACCGGTGGGAGTCCGGGGCTGTCCCGCAACTGTGAGGCTCGTGGTGAGCCGAAGCCAGATACCCGCGGTGCCGCTGTTCGACGAAACGGTCGTGGCCACGTGGGTTTTGGTCGGCGCGCCGAATGAGCCTGGCAAAGGCTTGTTTCGCGTCCGCATCGCGTGCGTCGCACGGGATGGGAGGCGAGGATGGAGCACGAACCACCGCGGGGCAGGTTGGGGCGGCGCGCCTTCCTGGTGGGCAGCGCGTTGGGCGCGGGGGCGCTGGTGGCCGGGTGTGGTGGGCGATCGACGGCCGGCGTCGACACCGACGTGTTCACCGCCGCGTTCCAGGGGTCGGGGGCGGGGGAGGGCATCGATCCCGGGGTGAACACGCTGTTCATCGACGAGGCGCGGATGAAGTCGGTCTACGACGGCTTGTTCGAGGTCGACGAGACGATGACGCCGATCCCGCGCCTGGCCGCCGGGGCCGAACCGAACGCCGACGGCACCCGCTGGCGGATCACCCTGCGCGAGGCGCGGTGGCACGACGGGCGGGCGTTCGTCGCCGACGATGTGCTGTCCACGCTGGCGCGGGTGCTCGGCCCGCCGCAACGCCGCCCGTTCGTGGCGGCGTCCTCGCTGACGGAGGTGGACCTGCCCGCGTGCCGCGCGGTGGACGACCGCACCGTCGAGATCGCGTTGCGCCGCCCCGCCTTCGACTTCCTGATCGCCCTGTCCGCGTACGGGACCAAGATCGTGCCCGCGGGCGCGCAGGATTTCGACCGGCCGGTGGGCACCGGGCCGTTCGTGTTCCGATCCTTCGAGCCGGGTCGGCAATTCGTCGCGACCCGCAACGAGCACTACTGGGACGGCGCGCCCGCCATCGGTGAGCTGCGCATCGTCAGCGCGGAGGCGGACGCGCGGCTCAACGCGCTGCGCAGCGGACAGGTCGATTTCGCCGACAATCTCGGCCCCGCCGCCTCCCGTGTGCTGAGCGGTGACCGCGGCGTGGAGCTCACCTCGACACCCGGCAGCGGTATCTACTTCTTCGCCATGAAGACCGACCGGCCGCCCTTCGACAATCCCGACGTGCGGCGCGCGCTGATGCGGATGGTGGACCGCGAGGAGATGGTGAAGGTCGCGCTGGAAGGGCAGGGCGAGGTGGCCGGTGACGTCTTCGGCCGCGGCTACCAGTACTACGCCGAACTGGAGCCGCACCGCTACGATCCCGACGAAGCGCGTAGGCTGCTCGACCGCGCCGGGGTTCGTGATCTGCGGTTCGATCTGTTCACCGCACCGGTCGCGCACGGATTCGTGGAAGCGGCCCGGTTGTTCGCCGAGCAGGCCGCCGCGTGCGGGGTGCACGTCGAGGTGGTGATCGGTTCCAAGGACACCTACTACACCGACTCGATGCAGACCGGTGCGCTCACCATGGGCCAGTCCGGCCCGCTGCCGATCCCCAACCATTTCGCCTCGCGCCTGCTGACCGACGCGCCCCAGAACCGCACCCGGTTCGCCGATCCCGAGTTCGACGCCCTCTACGTCCGCGCCCAGGCCACCGCGGCCACCGAAGGCCGCGCGGCGATCTATCGCACGATGCACGAGATAGTGCACGACCGAGGAGGATTCGTGTTCTTCGCCAGTACCCTGTGGCACAGCGCGGCCAGGTCCGGCTTCCGCGACGTTCCCGCCGCCGTGCCGAACTCGCACGGCTGGGCCAGGTTCGACGGGGTGACCGCGCGATGACCACCAGCGAACTGGACATCGAGCGGGCCCGGTACTGGGTGCGGCGCTGGGACCGTCAGCAGGAGCACTACATGCCCGACCGCGAGCAGCGGTTCGAGGTGATCGGCGATGTGCTCGCCGAGATCGTGCGGCGGCCGGATCCGCTGATCGTCGATCTCGGTGTCGGGCCGGGCACGCTGTCGGATCGGCTGCTCGTCCGCTTCCCCGAGGCGACGGTCGTGGGCGTGGACGCCGACCCGCTGCTGTTGGCGCTGGCCGAGCGCACCCTGGGCTCGCCGCGGTTCCGCACCGTCGATGCCGATCTGCGGGAACCGGATTGGCCCGCCCGGCTGGAGCTGGACCGGGCACCGGACGCGTTCGTCAGCACCACGGCGCTGCACTGGATGAACCGGGAACCGCTGCGCGCGCTGATCGGTGCCTGCGCGGACATGCTGGCCCCGGGCGGGGTGTTCGTCAACGGCGACCACCTCTACGAAGGCGAACGCGGCCCCCGCCTGGACATGCTGGGGGCGGCGCTGACGCGGCGGCGCGCCGAGCGGGTCGGGACGGCCGCCGCCGAGGACTGGGCGGCATGGTGGGCGGCGGTGGCGGCGGCGCCGGAACTGGCCGAGCTGGTGCGGCTGCGCGACGGCGGATTCGAGCACACCGTGCACGACCGGCCGAGCGTGCACGACTACGTCGAGTTCGCGCGGGCGGCGGGTTTCGCCGAGGCGGGCATCGTGTGGCAGTACGGCGACGACCGTGTCGTCGTCGGGATCCGGTAGCCGGTGCCGCCGTTCGCCCGATTCGTCCTGCGCCGCACCGGGATCGGGGTGCTTCAGCTGGGCATCCTGCTGGCCCTGGTGTTCGGGCTGTCGTTGCTGATGCCCGGCGACGCCGCCGACGTGCAGAGCAACGACGTCCTCGGCGAGGATCAGCGGGCGGTGGCGCGGGAACTGCTCGGCCTCGACGTCGCGCCGGTGCAGCGCTTCCTGACCTGGCTGGGTAACGCCGCCACCGGCGATTTCGGCACCTCCTACGCCAGCGGTGCGCGCGTGAGCGACCTCGTCGCCGGGCCGCTGCGCACCTCCGCCGTGCTGGCCGTGCTGGCACTGGCCGTGCTGGTGCCGGTGGTCGTCGTCGCCGGATTCGCCGCCGGGCTGCATCCCGGCTCGCGACGGGACCGCGCGATCACCACGGTCAGCATAGGCTTCGACTCCGTTCCGGATTTCGTGCTCGCGGTGCTGCTGGTGAGCTACGTGGCCATCGATCTGGATCTACTGCCCGCGACGTTTCTCGGCGCCGATGCCGACACCGTGCTCCGGCACCCGGAGTACCTGGTGCTGCCGTTGATCGTGATCGTCGCGCGGGTGGCCGCCCCGCTCGTGCGGTTGGTGCGGGCCGGGGTGATCGACGTGCTGCACGAGCCCTACATCGCGCAGGCCCGGCGGCTCGGCGTGGGGCGGCTGTCGCTGCTGGCCCGCCACATCGCGCCGAACGCGCTGGCGCCGGCGATGCAGGAGCTCGGCCGCACCGGCGACGGGCTGCTGTCGGGCGTGCTGATCGTCGAGGCGGTGTTCGTGGTGCCCGGTCTGGCGTCGGAGCTGATCGGGGCGATCGGCAACCGGGACGAGCCGGTGGTCCTGGCGATCGTGGCGATCACCGGCACGGCGGCGATCGTGCTGAACCTGGTGATCGACGTGCTCGGGGAGCGGATGGTGCCGCGGTCGGCCGAGGGCAGGCGCGGATGAGCCCGCGTCGCGTTCTCGCCGGCACGCTGGTGGCGATTCCGGTGCTGGTCGCCCTGGCCGGGCCGGTGCTGGCCGACCGCGCGCCGCGCACCCGGCAGGCGCCGTTCGGGCCGTCGGTGTGGTCGCCGTTCGGCACCGACCGTCTCGGCCGGGACGTGCTCGCCGCGGCGCTGTCCGGCGGGCGCACCTTCCTGCTGGTCGCGGTGTCGACGGTGTTGCTCGCCTACCTGGTGGGCTTCCTGATCGGCGTGGCCGCCGCGGCGACCGACCGGACCTGGCTGGACGAGCTGCTCATGCGGCCGATCGACGTGCTGCTGTGCCTGCCCTCGTTGCTGATCATCATGGTGGCCGCCATCCGAACCCGCGGATCCGAGATCGCCATCGCGGCGGCGGTGGCACTGGCGCTGGTCGCCCCGACGGCCCGGTTCGTGCGGATGGCCGCCCGCTCGGTGGTGCACGGCCCCGTCATGGACGCGCTGCGGATGCAGGGCGAATCCCGCGCGTACCGCTACGGCCGCTACGCCGCGCGCGAGATGGCCAGGTCGGTGGCCGCCGATCTGGCGTTGCGGTTCACCGTCGCGGTCTACTTCCTCGCGTCCGCGAACTTCCTCGGTCTCGGGTTCGACACCACCTCCACCGACTGGGCGGTGTCGGTGGCGGCGAACAAGGACGCGCTCACCACCGCGCCGTGGGCGGTGGCGCTGCCCGCCGGGCTGATCGTGGCGTTGATCGTCGGCATCAATCTGCTGTGCGACGACCTGCTGGCCGATCCGCGCACGCTCGCGGTGCGCGCCGCCGTGCGAACGGGGAAATCGGCATGACCCGCGTCGCGGAACCGCTGATCGAGGTGCGCGGGCTCGGCGCCCGCGCGGGGGCGGCGACGATCCTCGACGACATCGGCTTCGCCCTGCCCGCGGGCCGGATCGTCACCCTGTTCGGGCCCTCGGGCGCCGGCAAGACGACGATCGCCGCGGCGGTGGCCGGGGTGCGGCAGCCCGGCGTGCAGCTCACCGGGGACATCCGGCACCGCGGCGAGATCCGCGTCGGGTATCTCCCGCAGAACGCCGCCGCCACGCTCAACCCGGCGCGCCGGGTCGGCGCGGCACTGCACGAACTCGTCGGGTTGGAACGGCCGCGCCTGCCCCGGGCGCAGCGGCGCGCCCGCGTCGCGCAGATCCTGGCGACCGCCGCCTTCGACGTGGCCGATGCCGAGCGTGACGCCGTCTTGCGGCGCTACCCGTTCGAGTTCTCCGGCGGCGAGCGGGCGCGCCTGGCATTGGCGCAGGTGCTGGCGGTGCGGCCGGACGTGCTGGTGATCGACGAGCCGACCGTCGGGCTCGACCCGCTCGCGCGGGCGGCGTTGCTCCGCAGCCTGGCGACCCTGCGCGGGCAGGGTGCGGCGATCCTGCTCGTCACCCACGATCCGGTGGCCGAGCGGGCGGGGGACCGGACGCTGTATGTGCACGGCGGCCGGATCGTCGAGGAGCTGCCGCCCGAGCCGGTGGCGTCCGAGCCCGGCGGGAAGCCCGCGGCGGCGCCGTCCGCCCCGGTGCTGCGGCTGCGCGGAGTCACGGTGACCCTGCATCGGCGCCGGATCCTGCACGAGATCGACCTCGCGGTGCGGGCCGGGGAACTGCTGGCGATCCTCGGCGTCTCCGGTGCGGGCAAATCCACCATCGCCCGCTGCATGGCCGGGCTGGTCGCCCCGCGGCACGGCGCGGTGCTGCTCGACGACCAGCCGTTGCCGGTGCTGCGCAGGCGCTCTCGGGCGCAGATCGCGCAGGTGCAGTACGTGTGGCAGGAGTCGGCGTCCTCCTTCGACCCCCGCCGCCCGGTGCTCGACCAGGTCGCCGCGACCGCGGTCCGCCTGCGCGGGCTCGCCCGCGACGCCGCCCGCGCCGAGGCCGCCGACACCCTCGCCGACCTCGGCCTCGCCCCCGAGCAGCTGCTGCGCCGCCCGGCCGGACTGTCCGGCGGTCAACTCCAGCGCGCCGCCCTGGCCCGCGCCCTGCTGGCCCGGCCCCGCGTCCTGCTGTGCGACGAGATCACCACCGCGCTGGACGAACCCACCGCGGCGCGCATCCACCGCCACCTCGACGCCTACCGCCGCCGCACCGGCGCCGCGATCGTCGCGATCGGCCACGACCTCCCCGGCCAACTCGACCGCGCCGACCGTGTCGCGCTCGTCGACGCGGGCCGGCTGGTCGATCTCGGCCCGCCCGCCCGCCTGCTCGCGCAGCCGAGGACGCCCCTGCTGGCCGATCTGCTCGCCGCCGAATCTCCGCCCGGGCAGGGCACATAGAGTGCGAGGCATGCGGGCAGCGCATCCGACCGTGCGAGAGTTCACCCGCGCCGACTGGCCGTGGCTGTCGGCGTGGTACGCGGACGAGACACTGAACGAACAGCTCGGCCCCCTCGATCAGGAGTGGCTCGACCACGTGCTCGCCGACGACACCGGCGTCGAACTCGTCGTGGCACTCGACGGCGCCCCTGTCGCCTCGATCGGCTGCGTGTGGGCCGACGGCCACGCCGAAAACGACCACACCGTCACCGCGCTCGCCGTCGACCCCGGCCGTCGCCGCCAGGGGCTGGCCACCCTCGCGCTCGAGGCCGCGCTCGGCTGGCCAGGTCACCCGCCGGCCGCGGGGTGGCGCGCCTACGTCGACCTGGCGAACCTGCCTGCCCTCGCCTTCTTCCGCCGCCGGGGCTGGCTCGATCTCGGCGTGGCCGACGACATGCGCACCTTCCGGCGGCCGGGTCCGGCCGTGTCCCAGCAGTGACCGAGGTCACGATTGAACCGACGCGCTGGCGCTGAGAAGCATCTGACCAGTGGATTCGTGCCCTAGGGCAGTGCCGGAACCCGGAAAAACCACGTGAACTGTGTCGGTGCCGCGCGGAATACTGACGCGCGCCCGATGAGTTCGAGCAGTAGTCCCCGTCTCAATCCCTGTGATGCCGGGAGCGCGACGCGGCGGCTCGGCATCGGCCGACGCAGTCCTGCCCACGACCCTGCCCCGGAGGTAACCGATGTCCGCCCATCCATCCGCACCCGTCACGGGAGGACGGACACCGACGGTCATCCGGGTGCTCGTGCTCGCGACGTTCGTGGTGATTCTCAACGAGACCATCATGATCAACGCGATCCCGCGGCTGATGGCCGATCTCGGGGTCACCGAGCGCGCGGCGCAGTGGGTGTCCACGGCGTTCATGCTCACCATGGCCGCGGTCATTCCGACGACCGGCTGGTTCCTGCAACGAGTGCCCACCCGCGTCGCCTACACGACGGCGATGGGAGTGTTCCTGTTCGGCACCGCGCTGTCGGCGGTGGCTCCCACCTTCGCGGTGTTGCTGCTCGGCCGCATCATCCAGGCCGTCGGCACCGCGGTGATGATGCCGCTGCTGATGACCACATTGATGACGGTGGTGCCCGAGCACGACCGTGGCCGCGTCATGGGCAACGTCACCCTGGCCATCTCGGTGGCGCCGGCGATGGGTCCGGTGATCTCCGGCCTGGTGCTCCAGATCGCTTCGTGGCGCTGGCTCTTCGTGCTCGTGCTGCCGATCGCGGGCATCATCACCTGGCTGGGCCTGCGGCGGCTGGAGAACGTCGGCGAGCCCGAGGCGGGCAGCATCGACGTGGTGAGCGTGGTGTTGGCCGCGCTCGGGTTCGGCGGACTCGTGTTCGGGCTCAGCCGGTTCGAGGCCGGTAGCCTGGCCACCCCCGCGCTGATCGTCGCCGTCGGCTCGGCCCTGATCGCCGCCTTCGTGTTGCGCCAGCTGCGCCTGCAGCGGCGCGGCGGCCCGCTGCTCGACCTGCGGGTGCTGCGGTCGGGTACCTACACCAAGTCGCTGGTGCTGATGTCGATCGCGTTCATGGCGATGCTCGGCTCGATGATGCTGCTCCCGCTGTACCTGCAGAACCTGCGCGGGTTGAGCCCGCTGGCCACCGGCCTCCTGGTGATGCCGGGTGGTCTGGCGATGGGCCTGCTCGGCCCGACGATCGGCCGCCTGTACGACCGGTTCGGTGGACGCCCGCTGGTCATCCCGGGCGCGCTCGGCATCGCCGCCTCGCTCGCCGGCTTCACCCAGATCTCGATGACCATGCCGTACTGGCAGCTGCTGGCCCTGCACATCCTGCTGATGGTCGCGCTGGCGGCGACGTTCACGCCCGTGTTCACCCTCGGCCTGGGTTCGCTCACCCAGCACCTGTACTCGCACGGCAGCTCGATGCTCGGCACCCTGCAGCAGGTCGCGGCCGCGTTCGGCACCGCGCTGGTCGTCACGGTGATGTCGGCGCGCAGCACCACGCTGATCGAGAACGGCACCGAGGAGACGCTGGCCCACCTCGACGGCATGCGGCTGGCGTTCCTGGTCTCGGCGGTGTTGGCGCTGATCGTCATCGTCATGGCGGTGCTGCTGCCCAACCGGGCCGAGGCGCCGGACGAGCCCGAGGAGATCGAGGAGCCGACCGTCGAACTGGTCAAAGGCTGACTCGACATGACCGACGCCCCCGACGCCGCGCGCGCCGGGGGCGTCGGTCGTTCGTGACCCGCCGCCGCGCGGCTACGGCTGTTCCCGCCGCCGCTCGATCAGCTCGGCGATGCCGTCGAGGATTCGCTCCAGGCCGAAACCGAGCGCGTGGTCGGGGTCCACCGCGGCGTTGTGTTCCGAACCCGCCGCGGCGCCGACGCGCGCGGCGACGGGGAACTTCGCCGGGTCGAACAGGCGATCCAGGATCGGGCCGGTGATGTCCCACCACTGCGGATCGGTGAGCTGGGAGTCCGCGGCGGTGGCCGCGGACGTGGCGGCGAGCCGGGCGGTGCCCTGTACGTGGGTGAGCACCAAGGTGAGCACCGCGTCCATTTCGACGTCGCCGAGGCCGAGGCCGTCGAGCGGCCGCAGCTCGGCCTCGTACTTGGCGATCGAATGCGGTCCGGGCACCGGACGGGTGCCGATCAGGCCCAACAGCCACGGATGCCGCTGGTAGAGCTGCCAATTGCGCTGGGCGACGAGGGTCAGCCCGGCGCGCCAGTCCCCGGCTGCCGCGGGTTCGCCGGGATCGCGGTAGAGGTCGGCCAGCACCGCGTCGTGCATGAGTTCCACCAGATCGGTCTTGCCCGGCACGTGCGTGTACAGCGACATCGCGCCGACACCGAGTCGTTCGGAGACCCGGCGCATGGTCACCGCGTCCAAACCTTCCGCGTCGGCGACCTCGATCCCCGCGGCCACGATGGTCGCCACCGTCAGCCCTTTGCGACCCGGTTTCGGATGCAGCCCCCACAACAGGGTGAGGGTGCGGGCCGGATCGGACGAGTTCTTCGGTGCTGCCACGGAACACATTCTCCATTCCCTGCGCGCCACCCCTCGACAGGCTGTACCGTACTTAGTACGGTACAGAGTACCGTTCGAAGGAGTGATGGAATGCAGAATCCCGATCCGGCGATCGAGATCAGCCGGTTGCGCAAGAACTACCGGGGCGCCGACGCGGGCACCGGACTGAACGGCATCGACCTGACGGTGGCGGCGGGCACGGTGTGTGCGCTGCTCGGACCCAACGGCGCGGGCAAGACCACGGCGGTGCGCATCCTCGCGACGCTGCTGCGGCCCGACGCCGGGACCGCGCGGGTGGCCGGGTACGACGTAGTACGCGATCCGGTGCGGGTCCGCGAGCGCATCGGGCTGGTCGGCCAGAACGCCGCGGTCGACGAGATCCTCTCGGGGCGGCAGAACCTGGTGATGTTCGGCCGGCTCAACGGCCTCGGCCCGCGCGCGGCCGCCCGGCGCGCCGCGGAGTTGCTCGACCGCTTCGACCTCGCGGCGGCCGGGAAGCGGCCGGTCGGGGACTACTCCGGTGGCATGCGCCGCCGTCTCGACCTGGCTGCCGCGCTGATCGTTCCTCCGCCGGTGCTGTTCGTCGACGAACCGACCACCGGGCTCGACCCCGCCGCGCGGCTGCAGGTGTGGGCGGCGGTGACCGAACTCGTCGCCGCGGGCACCACCGTGCTGCTGACCACCCAGTACCTGGAGGAGGCCGACCGGCTGGCCGACCACATCACGCTGCTCGACCAGGGACGGGTGATCGCCGCCGGGACACCCGCCGAGCTGAAGTCGCGCGTCGGATCCGACTGGGTGGAAACGACCTTCGACGACACGTCCGCCGCCGAGCACGCGGCGGAACTCGCCCGGCCCCTCGCGTGCGGCGAGGTGACCACCGACCCGGCCACCCATACCGTGCGCATCCCCGTCCTCGATCGCGCCGAGGGTGTGCTCGCGCTGGCCGACGTGCTGCGCCGCGCTGACCTCGCCCCGCGCGATCTCGACGTCCGCGCCCCGTCGCTCGACGAGGTGTTCCTCCACCTGACCCGGCACGGAAAGGTTCCCGCATGACCAGCCTGGCCCCCCGCACCTCCGGGATGATCGACGACATCCGCACGATCACCCGCCGCAACCTGACGCACTGGGTCAATCGGCCCGCCACCGTGGTGGTCGGCTGGCTCTTCCCGGTCATGGTCATCCTGATGTTCGGCACACTCTTCGGCGGGGCGATCGAAACACCGGGGAATGGACGCTATTACGAGTACCTGATGCCGGGCATGTTCGCGATGACCATGCTGTTCGGGCTGGAGTCGACCATGGCGGCCGTCGCCGCCGACGCCGCCAAGGGCGTCACCGACCGGTTTCGCTCGCTGCCGATGAGCAGCGCCGCGGTGGTCGCGGGCCGGTGCGCCGCCGACCTGCTCAACACCGTGATCGCGCTGGCCGTCGTGGTCGGCACCGGGCTCGCGGTCGGCTGGCAGTGGCATCACGGCCTCGGTGACGCGCTCGCGACGGTGGCATTGCTGCTCCTGTTGCGGTTCGCCCTGCTCTGGGTGGGCATCTACCTGGGGCTCGTCGTCGCCGGGCCGGAATCGGTGGCCGTCGTGCAGGTGCTGGTCTGGCCGCTGCTGTTCCTGTCCAACGCCTTCGTCGACACCGCGACGATGCCGCGCTGGCTCGGCACGATCGCCGACTGGAATCCCTTGTCCGCCACCGCGTCGGCGGTCCGCGCGCTGTGCGGCAATCCCGGGTGGAGTGGCGCGTCGTGGATCTCGGCGCACTCGGTGGCGGCGGCGGTGCTCTGGCCGCTGCTGATCACCGCGGTGTTCCTGCCCCTGGCGGTGCGCCGATTCCGCGCGTTGGGCAACTGACCGCACGAGGGCGCCGGCCGGCGGTCAGCGCAGGGTGAGGCGGATGACCGCGCCGCCCGCCCGCCAGGTCTGGTAGATGTCGGCCTTGTTCGGGGAGCCGTCCGAGGCGAAACCGATGCCGTTGTACTCGGCATTGCGCGGATTGTCGCGCGCGATGATCTCGAACAGCCGCATCACCTCGGCCTCGTCGGTGAACACCTCGGCCTCGGCGGTGCGGCGCGGCCCGCCCATCGACACCTGCACCGGGGTGCCCGGGCGGAGGTTGCGCACCCACGGCCGCACCGCGGTCCCGATCAGCAGCGCACCGTCATGGCGGGTGTAGGCCAGCGGGATGTCGAACACCCGGCCGGTCTTGCGACCTACCACATGCAGGATCAGCAGGCGACGACCGACCACCGGGCCGAGGACGGGCGCGCGCAGCAGCGTGCGCACGACCGCGTTGACGACTTGCTGGAACCGGCCGATGGGGCGAGGGCCGGACGTGGACGGCGTGCCGTAGGGGTTCGGAACGGGCGACTGGGACACGGTGCGACTCCTCGGACGGCGGATGCCCCGAGGGTAGCCGGAAGACCATGCGGTTCGGGTATGTCGGCGTCCGAACCCGCTCGGCCGCTTACATCTTGGCGTGGCGGGCCTGCACGAAGCTGAACAGACCGTAGGTGGCGATGCCGATCGCCGCGAGCACCAGCAGCACCACGCCGTAGGGCTGGGCGAGCAGTGTCTTGAGGGCGCCGTCCAGCCCGGCCGACCTGCTCGGGTCCGACTGGGCGACCGCGAGGATCAGCAGGGCGCCGATCGCGCCGATGGCCAGGCCCTTGGCGATGTGGCCCGCGGTGCCGAGGCGGCGGATGGCGGGGCCCGCGGTGTCGAGATCCTTCAGGAACTTCCCGGTGACGCCCTTGTAGACGTAGTAGGCGCCGACCCCGAGCACGACCAGCCCGGCGGCGATCAGGACCGCTTTGCCCGCGGTGTTCGCCAGCAATCGCGCCGTGAGGCTCTGGCTCTCGCCACTGCTCGACTTGCCGCCGCCGCGGGCGAAGGTGAAGGCGGTCAGCGCCAGCGCCGCGTAGACGACGGCGACCGCGAGTGCCTTGCCGCGCCGCATCGCCTCCTTGCGACGGTTGTCGTGGTCGGGTTTGGACGCGCTGCCGAACACCGCCTCGGCCAGCCGCCACAGCGCCATCAGCAGGAACGCCGCGACCGCGATCCACAGCACGACCCGTCCGCCCGGGGCGGCGGCGATCTGCGCCATGGCGCCGGACTGGTCGGCCGTGCCGCCACCACCGAACGCCACGCGCAGGGCGAGATAGGCGACGATCAGGTGGACGATGCCGGTCATGACGAAGCCGGCGCGAGCGAATCGCTCGAAGGTGGGGTGCTGGGCGATGCGGTCCGTGCTGGACGCCGCCGAGGTGTTGCCGAAAACCATTGTGCCTTCTCATCCGTGCGGGCCCGGCGCGTCGGGCGCGGCCGGGGTCGATCCGCAGATACCCGGCGGCACGGCGTCGAAACGGTGGCGGCCGGGGTCGTGGCCGGTGGTGCACAGGGCGGTCGCCGCGGCCCGCCCTGTGGAAAATCGGTTGGCTCGGGCGGGCGGTGGTGACAGGCTTGAGGTTCGCCGGTGCGGGGAGCGCCGGGAAATGCGCTGACAGTCATCGGAAAGGGGGATCACCGTGTCCATCACGGTGGAGGAGAATGCCGAGGCGGCGGAGGTCGACAGACCCGGGCCGCGGGAGCGTTCCCGCGGCGCGCTGACCTCGTTGCTACGGTTCCGGCCCTACCTGCGGGCGTACCGCGTGCCTTTCGTCGCGGCCACCGCGATGTCGGTGCTGGCGATGTTGACCGCCGTGGTGACGCCGCTGGTCGTCGCCCGCATCGTGGACGGGCCGATCGCCGCGGGCGACCTGGGCGGTGTGCTGGTGCCGGTGAGCGCGGTGCTGGTGCTCGGGGTGATCGAGGCCGTCGGTATCTGGGGGCGGCGCTGGCTGCTGGCCGAACCGGCGACCCGCTTCGAAACCACCATGCGCGCCGAGATATTCGCCGCGTTGCAGGCGCGCTCGATCGGCCGCCACGACGCCTGGGAAGCCGGGCAGCTGCTCTCCCGCGCGGTCGACGACCTCGCGCGATTGCGCCGCTTCATCGGATTCGCCGGCCCCGTTCTGGTGATCCACGCCGTGGTGATCCCGGTCGGGCTGGTGGTGCTGGCGGTGATGAGCTGGCAGATCGGCCTCGTCTACGCCGTGGCCGCGGTGCCGATCGCCGCGGTCTGCGCGCGCTTCGAGCGACGCTACTCGGTCGCCTCCCGGCGCTCGCAGGATCAGGCCGGCGACCTGTCGACCACGGCCCAGGAGGCCGCGCAGGGCATCCGCGTGCTCAAGGCATTCGGACGCGGCCCGTTCTTCGGTGCGAAGTTCGCCGCGCAGGCCCGCGCCCTGCGCGAGACCGAGTTGGCGAAGGTGCGTCTGGACGCGACCCTGTGGTCGGCGATGGTGTCGCTGTCGGAGCTGATCCTGGTGTTCGCGCTCGGGTTCGGCGCGTATTCGGTGGTGTCGGGCACGATGTCGCTGGGCGCGGTGGTCGGCACGGTCACCTTGGCCACGTTCCTGCAGTGGCCGATCATCTGGACCGGCTTCCTGCTCGCCGAACTCAACGACGCGGGCACCGCCGCCGACCGCTTCTGGGAGATCATCGACACCCCCGTCGACATCACCGACCCGGTCGACCCGGTGCCGCTGCCCGAACGCGTCACCGGCGAATTACGGTTGGAGAACGTGCGTTTCGCGTTCCCGGACGCGCGGGAGCCGGTGCTGCGCGACATCTCGCTGGTGGTGCGGCCCGGGGAGACGGTCGCGCTGGTGGGTGCCACCGGCAGCGGCAAAACCGCGCTGCTCGGGCTCATTCCGCGACTGCACGACGTGACCGGCGGTGCGGTGCGCATCGACGGTATCGACATCCGGCGGCTGCGGCTGGCGGATCTGCGTTCGCTGGTGACCGTGGCGTTCGAAGAGCCCGTGCTGTTCTCGGCGAGCGTGCGGGAGAACGTCGCGCTCGGCGATCCGGCCGCGACCGACGCCGACGTGCGAGCGGCCCTCGAGGTCGCCCAGGCGACCGAGTTCGTCGACGCGCTGCCGTGGGGGCTGGACACCCGGATCGGGGAGCAGGGGCTGAGCCTGTCCGGTGGCCAGCGTCAGCGGCTCGCGCTGGCACGGGCGGTGCTGGCCAGGGCGGGGCAGCAGCGGCGCGCCCGCGTCGTGGTGCTCGACGACCCGCTCTCGGCGCTGGACGTGCAGACCGAGGAACGGGTCCAGCAGCGGCTGCGCGGCGCATTGGCCGGAGCCACCACCCTGCTCGTCGCGCACCGGCCGTCGACCGCGGCCCTGGCCGACCGTGTCGTCCTGCTCGACGACGGCCGCGTCCGCGCCGAGGGCGCTCACGACCAGTTGCTGCGCACCAGCAGCCGTTATCGCGAACTGATGGGAGGTGAACCATGAGCACCGACAGCGCCGTGACCGAGCGCGCCACCGGGCCGAACACCGAGCCGGACGAGGCCGCCGACTGGCGCGGCATCGCCAACGAGGACACCGAGGTCACCGAGACCGGAAACCTCGTGCTCGCCCGGCGCTCGCGTCGGCTGCTCGCCGACCTGGTTCGCCCGTATCGCGGCACCCTTGCCCTGGTGTTGGCGATCATCGTGGTGGACAACGCCGTCACCGTGGCCGGCCCGCTGTTCGTCGCCTACGCCCTCGACCGCGGCATCGGCGCGGGCCGCGCGGGCGACTGGGGTCCGCTGAGCATCGCCGTCGGCGGATACGCGGGCGCCGCCCTGCTGGGCGGGGTCACCACCTTCTGCTTCGTGCGGCTGGCGGGCAGGCTCAGCCAGAACGTGCTCTACGACCTGCGGGTGCGCGCGTTCGCGCACACCCAGCGCCTCGACGTCGGGTTCCACGAGAAGTACACCTCCGGCAAGGTCGTCACCCGCCTCACCGGCGACATCGAGACCCTGCAGGAGCTGCTCGAGGGCGCGCTCAACGAGGCGTTGGGCGCGATCCTGTCGGTGGTCACCATCGCGGTGCTGCTGGTCTACCTCGACCGTCCGCTGGCCGCGGTCGTGTTCGCCGGGTTCGTGCCGCTGTTCCTGGTCACCCGCTGGGCGCAGCGCAGGCAGCGCGCGGGCTACCGCCGCACCCGCGGCGCCATCGCGCGCGTGGTGGTGCACTTCGTGGAAGCGATGGGCGGCATGCGGGCGGTGCAGGCGTTCCGGCGCGAACAGCGCAACGCGAGCGTGTTGGCGGCCGAGGACGACGCCTACCGCACGGCCAACGTCGCCGCATCCCGCGGCATGGGCGATTACGCGGGACTGACCCGGCTGCTGGGCAACCTCACCACGGTGGTGGTGCTCGTGGTCGGGGCGTGGCGGGTGGTGCACGGCGACCTCGCGGTCGGTGTGCTCGCGGCCTACCTGCTGTATCTGAAGAACTTCTACGGTCCGCTCGACGAATTGGCCCAGGTGTTCAACTCCTACCAGTCGGCCGCGGCGGCGCTGGAGAAGATCTCCGGCGTGCTCGAGGAGCGGCCCGCCGTACCCGAGCCCGCGGATCCGGTGCGGCTGGAGAAGGTTTCGGGCGCGATGCGGCTGGAGAACGTGTGGTTCGACTACGCGGGCGCCGAGGAGGCGCCGGCCCGGCGGACCGGACCGGTGCTGCCGGAGTTCACCCTCGACATCCCGGCCGGGCAGGTGGTGGCCCTGGTGGGGCCGACCGGCGCGGGCAAGTCGACGCTCGCCAAGCTGCTCACCCGCTTCTACGACCCCACCGGTGGGCGGGTGACGCTGGACGGCGTCGACCTGCGGCGCCTCACCGACGCCGACCTGCGCCGGCACGTCGTGATGGTGACCCAGGAGTCGTATCTGTTCTCCGGCTCGGTGGCCGACAACATCCGGCTCGGCAGGCCGGAAGCCACCGACGCCGAGGTGTACGAGGCCGCCCGTGCCGTCGGCCTGTCCGAGGTCGTCGCGGCGCTGCCGGAAGGTTTCGACACCGATGTGCGCAGACGCGGCGGGCGACTGTCGGCCGGCCAACGCCAGCTGGTCGCCTTCGCCCGGGTGTTCCTGGCCGATCCGGCGGTGATCGTGCTCGACGAGGCCACCTCGAGCCTGGACGTCCCCGGGGAGCGTCTGGTGCAGCGCGCACTGGAAACCGTGCTGCGCGAGCGCACCGCGGTGATCATCGCGCACCGCCTGTCGACCGTCGCCATCGCCGACCGGGTGCTGGTGCTGGAGAACGGCCGCGTCGTCGAGGACGGCACGCCCGCCGAGCTGATCGCGGGTGACGGGCGATTCGCGGGCCTCCATGCCGCGTGGCGGGAATCGCTGGTGTGAGGGTGCCACAGTCGCGGCGCGTTCGCCGATTTCGGCGTCGGCGCTGCCGAGCATGCTGCTCGAAGGGGATGCGGTCGCCGTCCGGGGGTGAGCAGGCGGCGAGCGGGCGCGGCCCCGAACCGGGTCTGGTTCGGGGCCGCGCCGGCGTCCGCCGTCGTACGCTCAGGCGGGTAGCTCGTACTTCTCGATGAGCGGGGCGAGCAGTTCGGCCGCGCGGGCGCCGGTGATGACCTCGGCGGTGTCGACACGGGTCACCGTCTTGGAGTTGGTGTCCTCGTAGACGTGTTCACCGACCATCCGGCCGGTCTCGTCGTAGGGCCAGACGAAGGCCAGGGTGCGCCGGACCAGGTAGTAGGCGTCGGGATCGTAGCCGGAGTCCGTCTTGGCGGCGGCGTCGTCCATCGAGGCGAAGACGTTGTCGCCGAGCATCTTTCCGGGCACGAACTGGCTGAATTCCGCCTCTCCGGCGAAGCCGTGGTCGCCGACGGCGATCCGCTGGCGGCCGGTCCACATCACCAGCATGTCCAGCTCGGCCAGCGACCGATAGAAGCCGCGGACCTGGTCCATGCCGTCGAGGATGACGCCCTGGCCGCCTTCGAAGATCCGGTAGCGCGGGTGGGCGACGGTCATCTCCGGCTGGAGCAGTTCGTCGTAGCGGCCCGACACCTCGAGCAGGGCGTGCCTGCGGTAGTTGATGAGGATCTTGCGGTAGAGCGGGACGGTCTGGTTCTCGATCAGGGCGTCGATGTCGTCCATCATGTGGACGAGTTCCTCCTCGTAGGAGGTGCGCGGGGCGGCGGTGCTGTGATCCTGCAGGGTGGTCATCGTCGTTCTCCTAGAGGTGGGTGCTGAGGTCGGGGTAGCTGCCGATTTCGTATCCGCCGTCCACCACCAGGCTCGCGCCGGTGATGTAACCGGCGGCGCTGCTGGCGAGGAACACCGCCGGAGCGGCCAGCTCGGCGGGTTGCGCGGGCCGCTTCAACACGGCGTTGGCGCGGAATTCGCGCATGATCTGGTCGTTGCCGAGGATGAACCCGGCCATCGGGGTCTGCACCAGGCCGGGCAGCACGGAGTTCACCCGGATGCCGTGCCTGCCCAGTTCGAGGGCGGCGTTCTTGGCGAACATGTCCGCGCCCGCCTTCCCCGCGGCGTAGGCGCTGCCGCCGTAGAGCGGGATGTGCGCGTTGACCGAGGCGATGTTGACGATCGAGCCGCCGTTGCCCGCGCGGATCATGCTGTCGGCCACGTATTTCGTGCACAGGTAGACGCTGCGCAGCACGACGTCGACGGTGAAATCCCAGTCGTCCTCGGCGAGCCCGACGATCGGCGCGGGCCGCAGCCCGCCCGCCACGTTGAACAGGCTGTCGATCCCGCCGAGCTCGGCCTCGGCCTTGCCGACCGCCGCCCGCACCTCGTCGGTGTCGGTGACGCTGCCGACGTGCGGCACATACGCCCGGCCGTACTTCTCGGCCGCCGCGGCCAGCCCGTCGCCGTCCAGATCGAACGCGAGCACCCGTCCGCCCGCCGCGATGAGCTGCTCGGCGATGGCGAGCCCGATCCCGGACGCGGCACCGGTGACAACGGCCCGTTCGGGGGTGGATATCTGCAGCATGGGTGTCTTCCGATCGCTCACCGCGGGGTGCCCTCGCTGGTCGGCGCCCCGTCGTGCAGGGACAGCGAGGGGTCGGTGGCGTAGTCGACGACCTGGGTGTGGGCGACGGCGTTGTTGTCGCGGGCCATGTAGTAGTGCAGGCGGGCGTCGGCGACGACACCGAGGGTGCCGTCGGGCAGGTAGCCGGCGATGGGGCCGTCGACGAAGGCCAGCATGGTGGTGCCGGTGGGGGAGACCGGCTGGTGGACCGCGCCGGCGACCTCGCAGGTGTAGGTGCCCGCGCGGCCCGGATCGTCGGGGTCGTAATGGAATCCGCCCTCGAGCAGGAAAGCCTGTGCGGTGCCCAGGTGCCAATGCGGGGTGGCCGTCACGCCCGGGTCCACCCGCAGGATCACGGTGAAGGCGCCGGTGGCCAGGTTCGCGTACAGCAGCTTGAATCGGGTGCCGGGCATGAGCCAATCGGTCCACGGAATATCGTCGGGGTCGACGAATTCCTTGCGCGCGCCTTTCGGGGTGGTGCCGGGATTCTGCATCCAGAAAGTGGGGCCGACGGGTGCCGAGATGGTCACTGCGATGGTCCTCTCGAGGTGAAACGGGAAATCGATCGGCCGGGTACATTCGACCGGATCGGATGCGCGTGCAGCGAATTCGCCGCGCATTTCTCGCGGGGCTGTGCGAGACGCTTCCAATCTCGCCCGGCAGGAACGTGATGTCCATTACATTCCTCGGGGGAGGTGTTAACCTTCTGCTTATCGGTACAGGCCAGCGGTGTCGCTGGCCACGGCGAGAGAGGCTGTCGTGGTCGACCTGAACCTGCGTCTGGTCTCGTATCTGGTGACGGTGCTCGACGAAGGCCATTTCGGGCGCGCCGCGCAGCGGCTCTACATCAGCACCCCGGCCCTGAGCCAGCAGATCCGCAAGCTCGAGCAGAAACTCGGCGTCGAGCTGATCGACCGCTCGGCGCATCCACTGCAACCCACCCCGGCCGGGCGCCGATTCCTGCCCGAGGCGCGGGCGGCGCTCGCGGCGGCCCAGCGTGCGGTGGCGGCGGTGCGGGCCGAGGGGGAGACGCTGCGCATCGGCTTCATGACCGCCGCCCTGGCGACCCGCACGAGACCGTTGCTGGATCTGGTGCGGCGCGAATCCGGCGTCGCCACCATCGAATTGGTGGAGCTGGGCTGGGCGGAGCAGGCGTCGGCGGTGCGGGACGGCAAGGTGGACGCCTCGCTGATGCGTCCACCGGTGGCCGACGCGGGCGGCTTGCGCCTGGATGTGCTGTGCAAGGAGCCGCGGGTGGTCGCGCTGCCCGTCGCGCACCGGCTCGCGAACCGGGATTCGATATCGGTCGACGAACTCGACGGCGAGCCGCACCTGACCGACCACGAAGCGGACCGGGAATGGGTGCGCTGGTGGGCCTGCGATCCGCGCCCCAGCGGCAGGCCGGTCGTCTACGGGCCGTCGGTGCGCACCATCGACGAACTGCTCGAGGTCGTCGCCACCGGCGTGGCCATCTCGATCACCAGCAAATTCGTCCAGGACACCCACCGGCACCCCGATGTGGTGTTCGTGCCGGTGCGGGACGTGGAACCGGCGTCGCTGTGCCTGTGCACGCGCGCCGAGGACAGCTCACCGCTGATCGAGGCGTTACGCGACGCCGCCCGCAGAATCGCCGAATTCGACCTCGATACCGCGGCGTCGACGGGAACGCAGCGGTAGAAATAACGGTGGAAAAGGGGACGGGTTCGTGCGCGCTCAGTTCGCGATCACGCGACTGTCCCCGCGGAATTCCGCCACGGTCCGGCCCGCCGAATCGGTGACCGTGACGTCGTAGATTCCGTTGCGGCCGAATACGGCGCGCTCCACCGCCGTGGCGGTGAGCAGTTCCCCGGCCCGGGTGGGCCGCAGGTAGCGGATGTCGGCGCGGGCGGCGACGGCGGCGCGACCGTGGCTGTTGCACGCCAGCGCGAAGGTGGTGTCGGCGAGCAGGAAGACGTAGCCGCCGTGGGTGATGCCGTGACCGTTGACCATCCGGTCGGACACGGTCATCGTCGCGGTGGCATGGCCGGGGCTCAGCGCGACGATCTCGATGCCGAGCGCACGCGAGGCGAGGTCGTCGGCGAACATCTGCCGGGCGTGGGCGGTGGCCGACTCGTCGACCGTGGTCATACGGGCTCCTCACGGTGCGGGCGGTAGGCGCGGGACGAGACCGCGCCCACCGCACCATCATTCAGGACAGGGGAGATTCCAGCTGCTGGACGAACATGCTGGCGCCGCCGGTGGCGAAGTTGCGCACGTCCTTGCCCGCGGCCTTCATCTCCGGCGAGGCCAGCGCCTGCTGGAGGTCGGCCTCGGTGGCGAAGCGCAGCTGCGCCACCGCGTAGAACTGCGGCTCCGAGCCGTCCAGCGAGCGGCACTTGCCCCAGCTGAGCCCGGCCAGGCCGGGCACCTTCGCGGCCAGCGGCACGTGCGTGGTGCGGTAGTACTCGTCGAAGGCGGCCGGGTCGTCGGGCGTGCCGTAGCAGACCGAGATCTGGTAGCTCACTTGGTTTCTCCCTCGGGCTTGGCGACGAGCGTGAGCACGTCGTAGGTGGCGACGGCCTCGTCGTTCTGGTTGGTGACGGTGGCGTCCCAGCGGACCTCGCCGTAGGCGGCGCTGGTGCGCGGGGTGATCTGCTTGGCGGTGAGCGTGACGGTCAGTTCGTCCTCGGCCTTGACCGGGGTGAGGAACCGCAGATTGTCGACGCCGAAATTCGCCAGCACCGGGCCCGGGGCGGGGTCGACGAACAATCCGGCCGCCAGCGACACCACCAGGTAGCCGTGCGCGACGATGCCGCCGAAGAGCGGGTTGGCCGCGGCCGCCTCGGGATCGGTGTGGGCGTAGAAGGTGTCGCCGGTGAACTCGGCGAAGTGGCCGATGTCGTCGAGGGTGACCCGGCGCGGGCCCGCCACGATGGTGTCGCCGAGTTTCAGCTGTCCGAGGTCCTTGCGGAACGGGTGCACGTCGCCGCGCACCTGGTCGGCACCGGTGACCCAGCGCCGTCCGACCGCGGTGAGGACCGCGGGGCTGCCCTGCACGGCGGTGCGCTGCATGTGGTGCAGGACGCCGCGGATGCCGCCGAGCTCCTCGCCGCCGCCCGCCCGGCCCGGTCCGCCGTGTACGAGCGTGGGCAGGGGGGAACCGTGCCCGGTGGACTCCCGGGCGTCGACGGTGTCGAGGACGAGCACCCGCCCGTGATAGGGGGCCAGGCCGAGCACGATCTCGCGCGCGACGGCCGTGTCGCCGGTGACGACCGAGGCGACCAGGCTGCCCTTGCCGCGTGCGGCCAGTGCGATCGCGTCGGCGGTGTCGCGGTAGCCGAGCACGGTGCTCACCGGCCCGAACGCCTCGACCTCGTGCGGTTCGACGGCCTCGCGGTCGTCGCAGCGCAGCAGGATCGGCGACAGGAACGCGCCGGTGGCGGCGTCGGCCCCGACGACGGTCACGGACTCCGGATCACCGAAGACGATCTGCGCGCTCTTGGTCAGCGCCCGCACCGCCTTGCGGACCTCCTCGCGCTGGTCGATCCCGGCCAGGGCGCCCATCGTGACCCCGTCGGCGCCGGGGGCGCCAACGACCACCCGGGCCAGCCGCTCCCGCACCGCGTCCACCACGGCGTCGACCATCGGTTCCGGCACCAGGGCCCGCCGGATCGCGGTGCACTTCTGGCCGGCTTTCACCGTCATCTCGGTGACCAGCTGGCCGACGAACAACTCGAACTCGGGGGAGCCGGGCGTGACATCGGCGCCCAGGATCGAGGCGTTGAGCGAGTCGGCCTCGGCGGTGAACCGCACCGCCTCGCGCACCACCACCGGGTGCGCGCGCAGCAGTGCGGCGGTCTCGGCCGAACCGGTGAATGCCACCGAGTCCTGCCCACCGAGGTGGTCGAGCAGGTCACCGGCGCTGCCGCACAGCAGCTGCACCGAGCCCTCCGGCAGCAGCCCGGACTCGATGATCAAGCGGAACGCCGCCTCGGTGAGGTAGGCGGTCTGGCCGGCCGGCTTGACGAGGGAAGGCACGCCGGCGATGAACGCCGGGGCGAGCTTCTCCAGGAAACCCCAGACCGGGAAGTTGAAGGCGTTGATCTGCACGGCGACGCCGCGGCGCGCGGTGTAGATGTGCTGACCGGCGAAGGTGCCCTTGCGGCCGAGGCGCTCCACGCCGCCGTCCAGATACACGGTGTCGTTGGGTAATTCGCGGGTGGCCTTGCTCGCGTAGCTGAGCAGGGTGCCCGCGCCACCGTCGATGTCGACGGCCGAATCGCGCTCGGTCGCGCCGGTGTGCGCGGAGATCGCGTACAGCTCGGCCTTGTGCTCGAGCAGGTACTTGCCCAGCGCCTTGAGCCGGGCGGCGCGTTCGTGGAAGGTGAGCGCGGCCAGCGCCGGGCCGCCGACGGTGCGGGCGTGATCGACCATGTGCGCCCGATCGACGCCGGTCGACGAGAGGCGAGCCACCACGCTGCCGTCGACGGCGCTGAGCAACGGGGTGCCCTCGTCGGGCGGGGTGACCCAGCGGCCCCCCACGTAGCTTTGCAGCAGTTCGCTCATCAGCTCTCCGTTCAACTGAACATTCGGTCGGTAATTACCTTCCGGGAGAGCCGCGCGCATGTCAAGGTCAGGGGTCAGCCGGTGGCCGGGCCGGAGCGGCGCAGGCCGTCGAAGACGATGGCGACCACGGCGTCGGCGATCTCGTCGGCGGAGTTCTCCCCGCGCGGGCGGTACCACTCCACGATGGAGTTGATCATGCCCCAGATCAGCCGGCTGGCCAGGGCGGGATCGACATCGGTGTGCAGATCGCCCTCCTCGCCCGCCGCCGCGACCAGGCCCGCGACGAAGGCGTCGAACTCGCGCCTGCGGGCCAGCGCGCGCTTCTCGGCGGGGGTGTTGCCGCGCACCCGCAACAGCAGTGTGACGTAGGGCAGCTCGGCCACCAGCACCTCGACCGCGCGCCGCACCACGTACTCGAGCCGGTCGATGGACCGGCCGGTGATCGCCCCCTCCTCGGTGGTCGCGGCGAACAGGCCGTTGAGCGCGCGCGAGAGCGCCAGCTCGAGCAACTCGCCCTTGCCCGAGACGTGGTGGTAGATGGCCGATTTGGCGATGCCGAGCCGCTTGGCGAGCACTTCCATGCTCGTCGCGTCGTAGCCCCGGTCGTTGAACACCTTCACCGCCACCGACAGCAGGGAGTCCAGGTCGTAGCCGGGACGGCCCGGGCGGCCGGTGCGTTGGGTGGGGCGCGCTGAGGTCATCCGTCCATCTTGACGCATGCCGCCCGGTTGCTCGCACAACCGTGGGCCGAGGGTTGATTACTGACCGAATGTTCGGTAATACTTCGGGGGACGATCGGACAAGGAGCAGTGATGGGCGAAGTCTTCCTCGTGGACGGGGCGCGCACGCCGCAGGGCCGCTACGGCGGCGCGCTGGCGAGCGTGCGCCCCGACGACCTGGCCGCCACGGTGGTGGCCGAGGCGGTGCGCCGGGCCGGGGTGCCCGCGGACGCGGTCGACGAGGTCGTGCTGGGGGCGGCGAACCAGGCGGGCGAGGACAACCGCAACGTCGCCAGGATGGCGGTCCTGCTGGCCGGCCTGCCGGACGCGGTGCCGGGCTACACCGTCAACCGGCTCTGCGCCAGCGGACTGACCGCGGTCGCCACCGCCGCCAACGCCATTCGCGGCGGTGAGGCCGACATCGTGGTGGCGGGCGGTGTGGAATCCATGACCCGCGCCCCGTGGGTGATGGCCAAGCCCGGCACGCCGTGGGCGCGCCCGGGCGAGGTCGCCGACACCGCGCTGGGCTGGCGGTTCACCAACCCCGCCTTCACCGCCGCCGACCGGGCCGTGCCCACCGACGCGGGCCCGCGGGCCAGGAAGATCACCCTGTCGATGGGGGAGACCGCGGAGGAAGTGGC
Source organism: Nocardia sp. FDAARGOS_372 (assembly GCF_002554515.1). Classification (NCBI taxonomy): domain Bacteria; kingdom Bacillati; phylum Actinomycetota; class Actinomycetes; order Mycobacteriales; family Nocardiaceae; genus Nocardia; species Nocardia sp. FDAARGOS_372. The sequence continues at coordinate 768,116 of NZ_PDDW01000001.1, forward strand.
GGCGCTGGAGGGGATTTCGCGGGCCGAGTCCGACGCGTTCGCGCTGCGCAGCCAACAGCGGGCCGCCGCGGCCGTGGCGGCGGGCCGGTTCCGGCGCGAGATCGTCGCGGTGCGGGCCGGGAACACGCTCGTCGAGACCGACGAGGTGCCGCGCCCGGACACCACCGCCGAGAAGCTGGCGGCCCTGCGCCCGGTGTTCCGGCCCGACGGCATCGTCACCGCGGGCTCGTCCTCACCGCTGTCGGACGGCGCGGCCGCGCTGGTGCTCGCCGGCGCCGAGGCGGTGCGGCGGCACGGGCTGAGGGTCCGCGCGCGCATCGTCGCGAGCGCGTCCGCGGGCGTCGCCCCGAACGTGATGGGTCTCGGCCCGGTGCCCGCCACCCGCAAGACACTCGACCGGGCCGGCTGGTCGCAGGCCGACCTGGGCGCGGTGGAGCTCAACGAGGCGTTCGCCGCGCAGTCGCTCGGTGTGATCCGGCAGCTGAAGCTCGACGAGGAGATCGTCAACGCCGACGGTGGCGCGATCGCGCTGGGCCATCCGCTGGGCTGCTCGGGCGCCCGCATCCTGCTCACCCTGGTCGGCCGGATGGAACGGGAAGGCGTCCGGCGCGGCCTGGCCACCCTGTGCGTCGGTGTCGGGCAGGGCGTCGCGATGGCGATCGAGGCGGCATGAGCGAGTACACGACCCTGACCGTGGACGAGCGGGACGACCGGGTGGTGGTCACCCTGGACCGTCCCGAGCGCCGCAACGCCATCGACGCCGCGATGATCGCCGAGCTGCACCGGGTCTGCGAGCGGCTGGAACGCGATCCCAAACTGTTGCTGCTCACCGGCCGCGGCGAGCATTTCGCCGGCGGCGCCGACATCGCCCAGCTGCGCGCCCGCACCCGCGACGACGCGCTCGCCGGGATCAACCGCACCCTGTTCGACCGGGTCGCCCGGCTGCCGCTGCCCACGGTGGCCGCGGTCAGCGGGTACGCGCTCGGCGGCGGCGCCGAACTGGCCTACGCCTGCGACCTCCGGATCGCCACCAGCACCGCCGTGTTCGGCAACCCGGAACCGGGCCTGGGCATCATGGCCGCCGCGGGCGCGAGCTACCGGTTGCCGCAGCTGGTCGGTGTGTCGGTGGCCAAGCAGGTGCTGCTGGGCGGGCGCCTGCTCGACGCGGACACCGCCCTGCACACGGGCCTGGTCATGGAGGTGACCGAACCCGGCGCCCACCTGGCGGCCGCGCACCGGCTGCTCGACCGCATCGCCCGCTCGGCGCCGCTGGCCCTGCGGCTGACCAAGACGATCGTCGACGCCCCCGGATTCCACCCCTTCGCCGACGACATCGCGCAGGCGGTGCTGTTCGAGACCGAGGAGAAGCACACCCGCATGACCGCATTCCTGGAGAAGACCGCATCCGTGGAGCAGAAGGCATGACCGAACCGACCGTCCCCCAGCGCGTCGCCGTCATCGGCGGCGGGCGCATGGGCGCGGGCATCGCCCAGGTCTTCGCGACCCTCGGCAGCACCGTCGTCGTCGCCGAGGCCGGTGACCGCGCGGCCGCGCTGGACCGGATCGCCACCGGCCTGCGCCGCGCCGCCGAACGCGGCGCCCTCGACGGGCGCGATCCCGAGACCGTGCTCGCCGCGGTGCGCACCGTCGCCGCGCCGCGGGAGTTGCCCGCCGACGCCGACCTCGTCGTCGAAGCGGTGCCGGAGAACCCGGCCCTCAAGGCCGAGGTGCTCGCGGCCGCCGACTCGGTCGTCGGCCCCGGCGCGGTGATCGCGAGCAACACCAGCTCGCTGTCCATCACCGAACTCGGCGCGGCACTGGACAATCCGCAGCGCTTCCTGGGCATGCACTTCTTCAACCCGGTGCCCGCCTCGGCCCTGGTGGAGATCGTGCGCGCCCCCGCGACCGATCCCGCCGTGGTGGCGCGGGTGCGCGGCTGGGTCGCCGCGCTGGGCAAGGCCGAGGTGCTGGTGAACGACTCACCCGGCTTCGCGACCAGCAGACTCGGCGTCTGCCTCGGGCTGGAGGCGATCCGGATGGTCGAGGAGGGCGTGGCCGACCCGGCCGCCATCGACCGGGCGATGGAACTCGGCTACCGCCACCCGATGGGTCCGCTGCGCTCCACCGATCTGGTCGGCCTCGACGTGCGGCTGGCCATCGCCGAACACCTCGCGGCCACCCTCGGGCCGCGGTTCACCCCACCCCGGCTGCTGCGCGAGAAGGTCGAGCGCGGCGAGCTGGGTCGCAAGACCGGCCAGGGCTTCTACACCTGGGACACCACCGCGAGCGGAGGACGAGCATGACCACCGGAACCAGCACCGTCGATCTGCGCGTCGAGGCCGCACTGGCCACCCTCACGCTGCGCCGCGCCGCCGCCTCGAACGCGCTCGACCTGGCGACCAAGAACGATCTGCTGGCCGCGGTCACCCGCATCGCCGCCGACGAGACCGTGCGCGCCGTGCTGCTCACCGCCGAGGGCAAGAACTTCTGCGTGGGACAGGATCTCGGCGAACACGTCGACGCGCTGCGCGCCGACCCGGCCACCGCCATGGACACCGTCGGCGCCCACTACAACCCGCTGCTGCGGGCGCTGGCCGACCTGCCGGTGCCGGTCGTCGTCGCCATCCGCGGCGCCTGCGTCGGCGCGGGCCTCGGCCTGGCGCTGGCCGCCGACATCCGGGTGGCGGGGAACGGGGCGAAGTTCGCCACCGCCTTCACCGGCATCGGCCTGGCCGCCGACTCCGGCCTCAGCCACACGCTGGTGCGGGCGCTCGGCGCCAGCCGCGCCGCCGGGCTCATGCTGCTGGGCGACCGCTTCACCGCCGAGCAGGCGCTGGCCTGGGGCCTGATCCACCGGCTCGTCGCCGACGACGACGTGGACGCCACCGCCGCCGAACTCGCCACCACCCTCGCGCACGGCCCGACGGCGGCCTACCGGCAGGTCAAGCAGCTGCTGCGAGCCGAGTCCGCCGGCCTGGCGGACGCGCTGGAACGCGAGCGCGTCGCACAGGAGGCGCTCGGCGCGAGCCGCGACCACCGCGCCGCCGTGGAAGCGTTCCTGACCAAGACCGCGCCGGTGTTCGAGGGCCGATGACCACGATGTCCGCACCCAGCGTGCCAGCACCCAGCGAAGAGAGGCCGACATGACCACCTCGACGGCAGACCTCGAACGGGACTTCGAGGAGATCCTCGCCCGCGACCAGCGCATCGAGCCGCGCGACTGGATGCCCGAGGGCTACCGCAAGACCCTCATCCGCCAGATCGCCCAGCACGCGCACTCCGAGATCATCGGCATGCAGCCGGAGGGCAACTGGATCACCCGCGCACCGTCGTTGCGCCGCAAGGCGATCCTGATGGCGAAGGTGCAGGACGAGGCGGGCCACGGGCTCTACCTGTACTCGGCGGCGGAGACCCTGGGCGCCGACCGCGCCGACCTGACCGACAAGCTGATCGAGGGCAGGCAGAAGTACTCCTCGATCTTCAACTACCCCACCCTCACCTACGCCGACGTCGGCGTCATCGGCTGGCTGGTCGACGGCGCCGCCATCTGTAACCAGGTGCCGTTGTGCCGCAGCAGCTTCGGGCCGTATGCCCGGGCCATGATCCGGGTCTGCAAGGAGGAGTCGTTCCACCAACGGCAGGGTTACGAACTGCTGCTGACCATGATGAGCGGCACCGAGGCCCAGCGGGCGATGGTGCAGGACGCCGTGGATCGCTGGTGGTGGCCGTCGCTGATGATGTTCGGCCCGCCCGACGACCAGTCGCCCAACACCGCGCAGTCGATGGCGTGGCGGATCAAGCGGCACACCAACGACGAACTGCGCCAGCGCTTCGTGGACATGACGGTGCCGCAGGCCGAGGTGCTCGGCGTGCGACTGCCCGACCCGGAGCTGCGCTGGAACGCCGAACGCGGCCACTACGACTTCGGCACCCCCGACTGGGACGAATTCGCCGCCGTGGTCGCCGGGCAGGGCGCCTGCAACGTCGAACGCATCGCCAACCGCCGCAGCGCCCACGAGAACGGCGCCTGGGTGCGCGCGGCCGCGGCCGCCTTCGCCGCACGAGAACGAAAGGGCACCCACCGATGACCGAGACCGAATCCGCGGGCGTGCGCGCCGACTGGCCGCTCTACGAGGTGTTCGTGCGCGGCAAGCGCGGCCTCAACCACGTGCACGTCGGTTCGCTGCACGCCGCCGACGACGAGATGGCGCTGCGGCACGCCCGCGACGTCTACACCCGCCGCAACGAAGGGGTGAGCATCTGGGTGGTGCCCTCCCGCGCGATCGTGGCCTCCAGCCCGTCGGAGAAGGACCCGTTCTTCGCCCCCAGCGGCGACAAGGTCTACCGGCACCCGACGTTCTACGACATCCCCGACACCGTCCCCCACATGTGAGGCCACCGCGATGATCGATCACGACTCCGCTTTCAGCGGCCTCCTCGACGGCGACGGCGACGGCCAGTGGGCCTTCGGCACCAGCTTCGACGACCCGCTGGCCGGGGTGGACACCACGGTGCCCGCCGACGTCGACACCGCCGCCCTGGCCGCCTACTGCCTGATGCTCGGCGACGACGCGCTGATCGCCGCCCAGCGGCTCTCCGAATGGGCCGCCCGCGCACCCGAACTCGAAGAAGACGTGGCCCTGCTCAACATCGGCCTCGACCTGCTCGGGCAGGCGCGGCTGCTGCTGGCCCGCGCAGGCGCCGCCGATCCCGCGGTCGTCCCGTTCATCTCCGCGACCTCCCCGGTGCCCGCCGAGGACGCGCTCGCCTTCTTCCGCGACGATCACGCCTTCCGGTGCGTGCGGCTGGTGGAGGTCGACAACGGTGATTTCGCCCGCACCGTCGTGCGGTTGCTGGTGTTGTCCACCTGGCGGCTCGCGGTGTTCGACCGGCTGCGCGACTCCCGCGATCCGGTGCTGGCCGCCGTCGCGGACAAGGGCGTGAAAGAGCTGACCTATCACCGCGACTACGCCGCCCGCTGGACGGTGACGCTCGGCTGCGGCACGGCCGAGTCGCGGCGGCGGATGACCGAGGCGCTCGCGTTCGTGTGGCCGTTCGTCGCCGAACTGTTCGTGCCCAGTGCCGAGGAACTGGCGCTCGCCGAGGCCGGTGTCGCGGTGGATCCGCGCGCGGTGCGCGCCGAATTCGACCGGGTGCTGGCGCAGGTGCTGCACGCCGCCGAGCTGCCCGCGCCGCCCTCGACCTCGGTCGGCACCGTCGGTGGCCGGGCGGGTCGCCAGGGCCTGCACACCGAGGCGCTGGGGCCGCTGCTCACCGAGATGCAGTGCGTGGCCCGCGCCCACCCGGAGGGGACGTGGTGACCGTGGCCGTCGACCCGCGCCGCCTGGTCGACTCGGTGCCCGACCCGGAGCTGCCGATGCTCACCCTGGCCGATCTGGGCATCGTGCGCGCTGTCGAGGTGGACGCGGACGGGACCGTCGCGGTGACCATCACCCCCACCTACTCCGGCTGCCCGGCCATCGCGACCATGCGCGCCGACATCACCCGCACGCTGCGCCGCCACGGCTACCCCGAGGTGCGCCTGCACACCGCGCTCGCACCCGCCTGGAGCAGCGACTGGATCAGCGCCGAGGGCAGGCGGAAACTGCGCGAGCACGGCTACTCGCTGCCCGGCCCGGCGCCGCGGCGCGCGAGCGGCCCCGTCCCGCTGACCCTCACCGCCCGGCCGCGCGCGCTGACCTGCCCGCACTGCGGCTCGGCGGAGACCGAGGTGGTGGCCGAGTTCGGCGCGACACTGTGCAAGGCCCAGTATCGATGCCGGGCGTGCCGCGAGCCGTTCGAACATGTGAAGGAAATCTGAGATGAGCGCACCAGTGCAGACCGCGCGCACGCGACCGGCCCGGCACCGGGCCTTCCACGACCTGCGCGTCGCCGATGTCGAGCGGCTGTGCGACGACGCGGTCGCGGTGACCCTGGACGTGCCCGCCGACCTCGCCGAGGAGTTCGCCTTCCGGCCCGGTCAGTCGCTGACCGTGCGCCGGGTGCTCGACGGTGTCGAGCACCGCCGGTCCTATTCGATCTGCGCACCGGTCGGCGCCCCGCCCCGGATCGGGGTGCGGCGGGTGGCCGGGGGAGCGGTGTCGACCTGGCTGGTCGACCAGCTGCGGCCCGGCGACCGGATCGAGGTGCAGGGACCGAGCGGCACCTTCGCCGCCGACCCCGACGCCGGCGGCAGGCACCTGCTGATCGCGGCGGGCTCGGGCATCACGCCCATGCTGTCCATCGCCGCCTCGGTACTGGCCCACCCCGACAGCGAGGTCGTGCTGCTCTACGGCAACCGCCGGGTGCGGTCGGTGATGTTCGTCGACGAGATCGCCGACCTCAAGGACCGCTACGGCGACCGCATCGAGGTCGTGCACGTGCTCTCCCGTGAACCCCGCGACGTCGAGCTGTTCACCGGGCGGCTCGACGCCGAACGGCTGCGCGCCATCCTGTCCACCGTGGTGCCGATCGGCGACATCGACCACGCCTGGCTGTGCGGGCCGTTCGGCATGGTCACCGACGCCCGCGCCGTGCTGGCCGAGTTCGGCGTCGCGCCCGAGCGCGTCCACTTCGAACTGTTCTTCGTCGGGGACGCGCCCCCGCCCCAGGCCGAACACCGGGAACCCGGCGTCGAGGGCCCGACCAGTTCGGTCACCGTCGTCCTGGACGGGCGCAGCACCACCGGCCTGCTGCCGCGCGACCGCAGCATCCTCGACGCCGCCGAGCAGATCCGTTCCGATCTCCCGTTCGCCTGCAAGGGCGGCGTCTGCGGCACCTGCCGCGCCAAGATCACCGGCGGCGAGGCCGACATGCGCCGCAACTACGCCCTCGAGGACGCCGAAGTGGCCGACGGTTTCGTCCTCACCTGCCAGACCTATCCCGTCAGCGACTCGGTCGTCGTCGACTTCGACGCCTGACCCAGCACCACCTCCGGAGTCATCATGAGCAGCGTTGCCCCCGCCTCCCCGCAGACCCTCGGCGACCGGATCGAATTCGCCTCGCGTGACGAGATCTCGGCACTCCAGCTCGACCGACTGAAATGGTCGCTCGCGCACGCCTACGCCAACGTGCCGCACTACCGGGCGGCCTTCGACGCCGCGGGCGTGCACCCGTCGGACCTCACCGACCTGGCCGACCTGGCGAAGTTCCCCTTCACCACCAAGCAGGACCTGCGGGCCAACTACCCGTTCGGGATGTTCGCCGTGCCGCAGGAACAGGTCTCGCGCATCCACGCCTCCTCGGGCACCACCGGCCAGCCGACCGTCGTCGGCTACACCGCGGGCGACCTGGACAACTGGGCCGACCTCATCGCGCGCAGCCTGCGCGCCGGCGGGGTGCGCCCCGGCGACAAGGTGCACATCGCCTACGGCTACGGGTTGTTCACCGGCGGTCTCGGCGCGCACTACGGCGCGGAACGGCTGGGCTGCACCGTGATTCCGATGTCCGGCGGGATGACCCAGCGGCAGGTGCAGCTGATCACCGACTTCCGGCCGGACGCCATCATGGTCACCCCCTCCTACATGCTGACCATTCTCGACGAGATGATCACAGCGGGCGTCGACCCGGCCGCCACCTCGCTGCGCGTCGGCGTCTTCGGCGCCGAACCGTGGACCGAGACCATGCGGGTGGAGCTCGAGCAACAGCTCGGCATCGACGCCGTCGACATCTACGGGCTGTCGGAGGTGATCGGGCCGGGCGTGGCGATGGAGTGCGCGGAGACCAAGGACGGCCTGCACATCTGGGAGGACCACTTCTACCCGGAGATCATCGACCCCGAGACCGGGGCGGTGCTGCCCGACGGGGAGGAGGGCGAGCTGGTGTTCACCTCGCTGACCAAGGAGGCGATGCCGGTGATCCGCTACCGCACCCGGGACCTGACCCGGCTGCTGCCCGGCACGGCCCGGTCGATGCGCCGGATGCAGAAGATCACCGGCCGCAGCGACGACATGATCATCCTGCGCGGGGTCAACCTGTTCCCCACGCAGATCGAGGAACTCATCCTGACCGTGCCCGTGCTCGCACCACAGTTCCAGTGCGTGCTCGACCGGCCCGCCAGGATGGATGTGCTCACCGTGCGGGTCGAGACCCGGCCGGGTGTGACGGGTGAGCAGATGGCCGCGGCCGCGCGCGACCTGCGGCACGTGGTGAAGAACCGGATCGGGGTCTCGGTGGAGGTGGAGGTGCTGCCCACCGGCGCGCTGGAGCGCTCCATCGGCAAGGCGCGGCGGCTGATCGACAATCGGCCCCGCTGACCCCCGACACGGACAGGGCCGGAACCGGTCACCCGGTTCCGGCCCTTCGCGCCGGCCTCGATCAGCCCGCGCACTCCGAAGCCAGGATGTGCGCGCGGTCCGGCGTCGCGCTGCCCAGGCTCACCAGCAGCGGGCTGGGATCGGGACCGAGCTCGGCCAGCGCCGACTGCTCGGCCTCGACCCGGGTGTACCCGCCCGCCCACGCGACCTCGTTGCCGCGCACCGCCACCGCGCCGCACGCGTTGCGGAACTGCACGACGATCGAGCAGTTGTCCACCCCGCATTCCTGCAGGGCACGAACGTCGGCGCCCTCCTGGTCCGGGTAGTTGACGCCCGAGCCCACGATGATGGCGCCCGGTTCCAACCCGAGAGCGAGCGAGCCGTAGTAGTCCTCGGCCGCGAGTGCGGTGCCCGCACCCAGCACGGTGATCGCCGACCCTGCGATCAGCCCGAGAACGGTTCTGCCCGACAGAAACATCGAGAAATTCTCCCCACGTGAAAAATGTGTGTTGCGGAGGGAATACTGGTCCATCGGGATCGATTCACCAAATCCGCTTCGTGCCGCGACTTCTCGGGGCAGGCGAATTCCGGTACGGCCGTCGCAGAAATTCTCGGTGGGCACCAGACCGAACCGAATCCGCCCGCGCGCAGGATATTCAGCGCGAGGACCGGTAGATGCGCCGGACCACGTCCTCGATCTCGGGCTCCTCCACCGACAGATCGCGCACCTCGGCGCGCGCGGACACCGCGGCCAGCAGATGCGCGGCGGTGGTCTGTTCGGCGTCGAAGGCCAGGCGCTGGCGCAGTCCGCCCGCTTCCGTCGACACCAGGGTCGCGCCGGGCAGACCGGTGAGATCCGGGGTCGGATCCATCAGGTCGACCACCAGGACCCGGCGCGCGCCCACGGTCGCCGCCAGGCCCGACAGGGAGCCGTCGTAGACCAGCCTGCCGTGATCGGCGACCAGCACCCGCTCGCACAACCGCTCGACATCGCCCATGTCGTGGGTGGTCAGCAACAGCGTGGTGCCGCGTTCGGCGCGTTCGGCCCGCAGGAATTCCCGCAGCCGCTGTTTGGAGAGCACGTCCAGGCCGATGGTGGGTTCGTCGAGGATCACCAGGTCCGGCTCGTGCAGCAGCGCCGCCGCCACCTCGGCCCGCATCCGCTGGCCAAGCGAGAGCTGGCGCACCGGGGTGTCGAGGGTGTCGGCCATCTCCAACTGCTCCACCAGCGCATCGGTGCGTTTGCGTGCGCTGTCGGGGTCGAGCCGGTGGATCGCCGCCAGAATCGAGAACGATTCCCGCAGCGGCAGATCCCACCACAACTGGGAGCGCTGCCCGAACACCACGCCGATCCGGCTCGCCAGTTCCCGTCGGCGCCGCACCGGCTCCAACCCGCACGTGCGAACCGTGCCCGCGGTGGGCACCAGGATTCCGGCGAGCATTTTGATGGTGGTGGATTTGCCCGCACCGTTGGCACCGATGTAGCCGACCGCGGCGCCGCGGTCGACCCGGAAACTCATCGCGTCGACCGCCGTCCGGATTTCCCGCTCGCGCGCGAATCTCCGCCCGGTGCGCCGCCGCACGACGAATTGCCGGGTCAGCTCGTGGACATCGATGATGGGCTCCGCGCTCATCCGCCGCCTCCTTGGTAGTGCCTGGTGCCCGTTCGCCACAGTCCCATCGCCACCGCCCACACCCAGAGCGCCGCGACCGGCGCCAGCCAGGCCAGCCAGGACGGCAGCAGGGCGGGGCCGGGCAACTCCAGCACCGCGATGGTCGGCAGGTAGGCGGTGAATGCCACCGGGATCGCGAACCCGAAGACCAGCTTCAGCGGTGTCGGAAACACCGAGGCGGGCTGGGCCGCGGCGAACGAACCGCCGTAGGTGAAACTGTTGGTGAGTTCGGCGCCGTCGACGAGGTGGAACTGGCAGCCGGCCGCCGCCACGAACAGTCCGGCGAACAACGCGATGCCGCTCACCAGCGAGACGACGAGCAGTGCGGCCGCGCCGAAGGACCAGTCGATGTCGTTGCGTACCAACCCGACCGCCAGCACCACCAGCGCTACCGAGGCGCGGGCGAAGCGGCGCAGGGAGATGTCGCCGGTGATCACCTGCAGCAGCAGCGGTTGCGGGCGCAGGTGATAGGCGTCGAGCGTGCCCATCCGGATCAGCCTCGGCAGCCGGTCGAGATGCCCGAACATCACCTCGGCCAACGCGAACGCGCTGTTGCTCAATCCGAACAGCAGCAGGGCCGCGTCCAGATCCAGCCCACCCAGCACGCCGACGTTGTGGAAGATCACCCACACCTCGGCGAACTCGACCACCCCGACCAGCAACGCGCCGAACAGGTCCGCGGCGAAACTGAGCCGGTAGGACCGCTGGGCCCGCACCCGCGAGCCGAGGACCGCCAGGTAGGGCGCGGCCCGCCGCCGCAGCTCACCCACCCTGCACCTCCAGCCTGCGCCTGCCCGCCGCGAGCAGCACCCGCCCGATCCCGCCGACGACCACGACCCAGCAGACCTGCGTCCCCACCACCTGCACCGCGTCCAGTCCGACGACCCGCCCCGACAGCACGTCCACCGGTGCCTGCAGCATGGCGGGGAACGGCGTCGCGTTCGCCACCGTGCGCAGCCACTCCGGGAACAGGTGGACCGGCACGAACAAGCCCGCGAGAAACGTGCCCACGATCTGATACACCGTGCGGAAACCGCGCGTCTCCACCACCCGGAACCCGATCATCGTCACCGCGAACAGCCCGAGGAACGAGATCGCCACCGCCAGCAGCACACTGACCACCCCGAGCAGGTAGGAGCCGGGCGTGGTGGGCATGGTGATGTCGAAGACGACGATGCCCAGCAGCACGCTCGGCAGCGCACGCGGCAGCAGGGTGCAGGCGGCCCGGCCGAGGTCCTCGGCCAGATAGGCCAGTTGGATGTCCACCGGCCGCAGGAAGTCGATCGCGATGTCGCCGGTGCGCACCCGCTCGGCCAGTTCGCTGTCGACGTTCATGAACGTGATCGCCCCGAGCAGCCCCTGCGAAATCCACACATAGGCGCCGACACTGCCCGCGTCGTACCCGGCGAACGCCCCCGCCGACCCCACCGCGGCCCCCAACACCGCCCCGCGCACCAGCCCGAACACGCTGTTGGTGAACAGCCCGGCGAACATCGCCAACTTGTACTGCCACTGCCTGCGAAACCCCGCCACCACCAGCCGCCCGTACACCGCGAAAGCTCCGGGCAGCGTCACCACCGACCCCTCCCACACGCAGACACAAGGGAGGAAGCCTACCGGCGGGGTGGGGGAGGTCCAAGCGATTATTCACTCCCACGGATCGGCGCCCTGGAACAGGCGGACGCGTCGCCGGTGTCCGCCGCCGCACAACCGGAATTCCAGGACGGTCCGCCCGTCGGCCACCGCGACCGGGGCGTGAGCGTGCACGTCGCCGCTCAGCGGAAGTTCGGGTAGTCCTGGATCCAGTGGAATTCCCGCTGCCGCAGGGGGAATTCGTTCAGGTCGCGTTGGGTGAGGGCGATGGTGACGGGGTGTCCGTTCCATTGTCCGTCCAGGCGGAGCTGGTCGGGGGTGGGGCGGTCGAGGGTGAAGGTGCCGAGGGTGGTCGGGCTGGCGTCGGGGGCGGTGGGTGGGGCGGTGAGGGTGAGGGCGTTCTCGGCGGTGGTGGCGAGGGTGGGCACGAGGGTGCCGTCCATGCGCTGCAAGGTCACCATCTCCTCGTGTTCGACGACCAGGCGTTGCCAACGGTTCTCGTCGGTGGTCAGCGGCGGCGCCGGGGTGCCGTCGACGGTGAATTCGGTGACCTCCCAGATGCCGTACAGCTCGGGTTTCGCTTTGCCGCCGCCGAATTCATACCACGAGTCGACGCCCATGTAGAGCAGGCCCGCGGTCATCCACACGCCGAGGGCGGCCTGGGCGGTGGCGGCGATCCGGCGCGAGCGCGGGGTGCGGAACGGCTGCGGGTAGGTGGACGGGCCGGTGGGACGGTCGAGGACCAGCGCGTCGAGCAGCCGCCGCGCCTCGGGCGCCAGCAGCACCACCGCCAGCAACAGCAGGTGGAACGACAGGATCTTCACCGGTACGTCGAAGGTCATGTTCAACACCCACACCTGCGCCATCGCGACCAGGCTCAGCAGCGCGCCGAGCAGGGCGGTGCGCGGCAGGAACAGCAGCACGCCGCCGAGCACCTCGGCCGCGCCGAGCAGGATCTCGTAGGCGGGGGAGCTGCCGACCTGCAACCACAGCACCGAGGTCAGGCTGAACTCGCCGAAGGGTTGCAGCAGCGCCTGCAACGCGGGCTCGGGCATCTGGCTGGGAATCAGCTTGGCCACGCCGTAGAACAGCATCTGGCCGGCCAGGCACAGGCGCAGGAAGATCAGGAACCAGCCCGCGAGGACGCGGTATTCGGTGCGGCGCCGGTCCAGCACCGTCCACACCAGCGTCGCCAGTACCGACACGACCAGGATGCCGAACACCAGCGTCCAGATGAACGCCTGATCGCCGCTGCCGGAGTCGGTGCGCAGCACCACCTCGGTGTCGAACACGGTGCGGCCGAGCCATTCCACGACCGGCGTGATGGTGCGCATCTGCCACAGCATCGCGTCGTCGGGCAACAGCGTGACGACATAGCCGAGGAAGGCGAACACGATCTGCGCGAACAGCAGGCAGAACAGGCCGAAGTAGACGAAGCAGAAGCGGAAGACGATGCGGGTGAGTGGGTTCCAGCGGGCCTGCACCGTCTGGCCGGCGGGTGGTTCGGCCGCCTGACGATCGGATCTCGTCGCCGCGTCGACGGTACTCACACGCCCACCTCACTCCCACTCGACAAACCCTGTCCGCCCGACCGTATTCGGCGCACGCGTCCCGGGGCATCCAGGGAAACCCCGATTTCACGGTCACCCCGGGGGCGTACGTGCGGGCACCCGCGGTCATGGTCGTGTCCGCCCCACCCTCGACCCATCCGCGGCGCCCCGCGGGTTCGAACGTGAGAAGACAGGAGCTCTCGGCGGACGAAAGGTGATCGATCGGTATGGGCAAGCGCGGTACGGGCAAGCACAGGGCGGCGAGTGCTTCCCGGCAACGGGTCGGTGTCATGGTCGTGGCGGGGGCGGCGCCGGTCGTGCTGACGCTCGCGGGCAACGGGGTGGCCGCCGCCGCGCCCGAGCCGCCCGCCGAGACCGCCACCTGGCCGTCGGCCGAGGCGCCGAATGTCCGCCCCTATCACGGCATCCGCATCCCGGACGACACGCTGACCTCCCTGCAATGGGCGCGGCCGGTGCCGAGCCCGGACTACCTCTCGCCGGTCGAGGCCCTGCACCCGCCGGTCCCGGTCGCGCCGGTGCCGCCGATCGCGCCGCCGCCGGGTGTGCTGCGTTTCGGCGACGTCCAGGTCGAATCGCCCGAGTGGCTGCCCCGCGAGCAGGCCATCCAGATCAACGACGCCGCCGCGACCAAGGAGGCCGAGCTGGCCACCTTCCTCGACTCCGTCGGCATGGAGCGCACCCGCTCCGACCGGGTGGCGAGCCAGACGATCGGCGCCGCGGCGGTCGGCGCGGCCGCGGGCGCGGTGGTGGCGAGCCCCTTCGCCGTCATCGGCGCGGGCGCGGGCGGCGCGCTCGGCCTGGCCATCGGGTTGCCGTTCGCTCCGATCGGCCTGGCCGCGGCGCCGGTGGGCGCGGCCTACGGTGCGGCGCTGATGACGGTGCCGCTGGCCGTGATCGGCGCCGGGATCGGTGCGGGTCTGGGCGCGACCCAGGCCCTGACGGCGCCGCCGCGGGCACTCGGCCCGGCTCCGGATGCATCGCAGCCGCCGCAAGCAGCGGCGGGCTGAGACGCCGGCGGGTCAGGACGGGCCGGCGCGCAGCGCGAGTTCGGCGGCCGCGGCGACGCCGTCGAACCACGGTGCGCCGTGCCCGGGCAGCACGGTGCGGGCGCCGGTCGCGGCGAGCGCGGTGAGTGAACTCAGTGCCTGGGTGCTGTCGGCGGTCGCGGCGCCGGAGACGATCTGCGGGCCGGTGGCACCGGTGTAGGGGTCGAGGGTGACCAGCGCGTCGCCGCTGAGCACGGTGTCGCGGCCGGGCAGGTGCAGCGCGCAATGCCCCAGGGTGTGGCCGGGGGTGAAGACGACGCGCGGACGTCCCGGCACGTCGAGTTCGGCGCCGTCGTCGAAGCAGGTCACCTCCGGGGTGCCGCGGACGAACAACGCGCCCGCGGCGGCCATCCGGGCCAGCACGAGCACGGATTTCGGGTACCGCAGGGGATAGCGCAGCCGGGCGCGTTCGTGACGGTAGCGGTAGGGATGCGCGGCCAGGAACCGCTCGGCGGTGTGGGTGCGGATCGGCAGTTGCCAGTCGCGATGGATCCGGCGGGCCGAGCCGACGTGGTCGAAGTGGGCGTGGGTGAGCACGACCGCGCGGACGTCGCGGGTGTCGCGGCCGATGGCGCGCAGGGCACGGCGGATGCGCGGGTACGTCGCGGGCAGGCCGGTGTCGACGAGGGTGACGCCGTCCTCGTCCTCGACCAGGTAGACGTTCACCGCCGCGTGGGCCGGCAGGTGGACGCCGTCGGCCACGTTCGGTGTGAGCATGCCTCTCCTCGGCGTCGGAAGTGGTCGCCGCTGCCCGCCCGCTGTGGGCGGGCAACGGCCTGCCGACGGCCGGGCTGCACGGCGGCCGGACATCGACGTGGGCGGAATACCCCGGCGGAAGCGCCGAAACCGCAGGCCCGGTGGCGCGCAACCGCGGCCGTCGGCGGGGTTTGCCTCGGGTGTGCCCGGGAACGGCGGGAGCGGAGGCCGAACACCGAGGAGAGAGGCAGCGATGAGCAACGACGAGACCGGCGAGGTCACCGGTACCCGCGACAAGGACTACAACCTGATCTGGTTCGTCCAGGCGTCGCTCGAGAACGCACTGCGCTTGGAGACCTACATCAGCGACGCGGAGCGCGACGGGGATGCCGACCTCGCGGACTTCTTCCGCAGGGCGCAGACCGAGAGCCGCAAGGGCGGCCGGCTCGGCAAGGAGATGCTGGCCCAGCGGCTGGCGAATTCCGATACCTGACGCCGCGCGCGGTTCCCGGGCGGTAGGTGGCGTGATGCGCCCCTACCGCCTTTGTCGTGCCGGTGCGTCATGACCACCCGGGGAGAAGACGAAGCGCGGGTGGGCCACGTGCTCGGAGGTGGCAGTTGCGGGCGTGCCGCGTCAAGTGACGTTTGGTTACGGTCCGTTCGATTGTGTGATCACACAGCGTCGCCGCACTCGCCGATGGCTTTCCCCTGGGTTGCGCACCGGGCTCACCCGTGTGGAATCGCAATCGATCATGCTGGTCAACGGCAATAATCCGCTTCGTCCCATGCCCCTCTAGTCCCCGTGACGTCCTGCGCGATACGGAATTCGCAAAGCCGGGACAAAATGCCGATTCCCTTGCTAAGTTAATGACTGTTCTGGTCGCTTGATCGGCGCGCCGGGTCTACGAACCCGCCTCGCGCCGTCGGTGGTGTTCGGGCTCGACGAGGAGTTGACGACATGGATGGACTCAGCAGGCGTACCGCGCTGAAGACCGGCGGGGCATTGGGCGCGTTCGGCGCGCTCGCGATGGTCACGCCGGCGCGCGCGGAGCCGTGGACCTGGTCACCGCAGGGGTCGGTGGCAGGCAGCGGCGACGGGGCCGACCCGATGGGGGTGTGGGACCCCGAGGCGGACGAACTGGTCGCCTCGATCATCGACCGGGGCGACGTACCCCGGGTCAACGAGCTGCTGCGGACGTGGACCAGAAACGGCCAGCCGCTGCCCGACGGACTGCCCGCCGACCTGCGCGAGTTCATGGAGTACGCGCGGCAGCTGCCGCCCTGGGCCGACCCGGGCAAGCTGGCCACCGCCGTCGAGTTCAACAAGAAACGCGGCCTGTATCTGGGTGTGCTCTACGGCCTGGCCAGCGGCATGATGAGCACGGTCATCCCGAAGGAGGCCCGCGCGGTCTACTACTCCAAGGGCGGCCACGACCTCAAGGACCGCATCGCCAAGACCGCCAAGCTCGGCTACGACATCGGCACGCACAACGCCTACGCTCCGGACGGCGAGATGGTGGTGACCTGCGTCAAGACTCGCTTGGTGCACGCCGCGGTGCGCCATCTGCTGCCGCAGTCACCGCACTGGGTGAGTTCGGCGCAGGAGCAGATCCCGATCAGTCAGAACGACATGATGGTCACCTGGCACAGTCTCCCGACCACCGTCATGAAGCACCTGACCGCCTGGAAGGTGCCCATCCCGGCACACGAGTCCGAGGCGTTCCTGCACACCTGGCAGGTGGCCGCGCACATGCTCGGCATCCGCGACGAGTACATCCCCAACTCGTGGCCCGAGGCCGATTCGCAGGCCGCGCAGGTGCTCGACCCGATCATCGCGGCGACGCCGGAGGGCGCCGCGCTGGCCGACCGATTGCTGGGTCTGGGCGGCAATCTCGATCTCGCCATTCTCAGCAGGGGCGTGCTCGGCTCGTTCACCCGGTTCCTGTTGGGCGACAGGATCGCCGACGAACTGCGGATCCCGCGCGAGCCGGTCTGGGATCCGCTGCTGCGCATGAGCTGGGGACCGTTCATCGCCGTCCGCGAAGGGCTGCTCACCGTGGCGCCGCCGGCCGCCGACGTGTACTGGCTCTTCGACGAGTTCCTGCGGCAGGCGGCGTTGATCTACCTGGCCGAGCTGCGGATGCCGATCAGTATCGAGCTGCCGATGATGAACCGGGACATGACCAAACCGCATCGCTGAGCGAGGTCGGATCACTCGTGCGGCCCGAGCAGGGCGACGGCCGCCGCGACGGCGACCTCGACAATGTCGTCGATGTCGCCGCCGTCTTCGACGGTGGTCGCGATCAGTTCGCGGAAGCCGCCGTAGAGAATGGTCGCCAGCCGGCGGGAGGGCGGACGCAGGCCCGCGGCCGCGAAACCGGCGGAGCCGGTGAGGCTCTGGATCAGCGCGATGAAGGCGTTGGCGGTCTCGCGGTGCAGGCGCTGGGCGCTTTCGCCGAGCGCGGGCGTCTCGCGGATCCAGGCGAGCGTGATCGTCGGATCGATCTGGGAGGCCCCGATCCACGCTTCGACCGCCTGTCGGATCTGCACCTGCCACGGCGCCTCGGTGTCGACGGCGGCCGCGATCTGCTCGATGACCGTGGCGTTGCGTTCGGTGAGCAGGGCGATGAAGCAGTCCTGTTTCCCGGCGAAGTGCTCGTAGAACGTGCGCCGCGACGTGCGGGCGTGCCGGACCACGTCGGCGACCGTGGCGTCGCGGTAGCCGCGTTCGCGCACGGCCGCGGCCATGCCGTCGAGCAGGCGCCGCCGGAATCCCGACTCCGCGGCGGCCTGCACCGCGGCCCCGGTGGCGGAATCGGTGCGGGTCACCGGCCCAGAATAGTGGCCTCCCCGATCTCGGCGGCGGTCCGCCGGGCCGGGGCGGTGGCGCGGCGGTAGACGACCGCGCGGCCCTTGCGCGCCGGTGCGACGGCGACGCCGCGGAAGTGCCTGCGCTCGGCCGGCGCCGCGGTGGGGGCGAGGGTGAACTCCCGCAGCAGCGTGCGGAGCACGACATTCATCTCCATGGTGGCGAACGCCGCGCCGATGCAGCGCCGGGCACCGCCGCCGAACGGAATCCACCGGTAGGTGCCGGGGCGCACGCCGAGGAACCGGTCCGGGTCGAACGCCCGCGCGTTCGGGAACAGCTCCTCGTTGTCGTGCATCAGCCGGATGCTGACGAGCACGCGCTGGCCCTTCGGCAGGGTCCACCGGCCCAGCGGCAGCGTCTCCGCGCGCACCGTGCGCGCGGTCAGCTCGATCACCGGCCGGGTCCGCTGCACCTCGAGCAGCGTGGCCTCGCGCAGCTCGTGACCGCCCTCGTCGGCCTCGGCGACCAAGCGGCGCAACAACTCCGGATGCCTGCGCAGCCGTTCGATCGTCCACGCCAGGGTGGTCGCGGTGGTCTCGTGGCCGGCCGCCAGCAGGGTCAGCAGTTCGTCGGCGATCTCGCCGCGGGTCATGGCCGCGCCGTCGTCGTAGCGGGCCTGCACCATCATCGCGAGCACATCGTCGCGCTCGTCGAGGTGCGGGTCGGCGGCGGCGTGGTCGATGAGCCGCCCGACGATCTCGTCGTAGCGACGGCGGTGGGCGGCGTAGCGAGCCCAGGGGCCGACACGGCCGAGCAGCGGGCCCGGCACCGGCAGCATGGCCAGCGACGACGCGAGTACCACCATGCGGGGCAACAGGTCACGCAGCTGGTCGGCTTCGTTCCCCTGGGCGCCGAACACCGCGCGCAGGATCACATCGAGGGTGATGCGCATCCACGAATCCATCGTGGGGAACTCCCGCCCCTGCGGCCAGGACGCCGCCTCGGCGCGGGTCGCCTCCTCGATCATGGTCTCGTACACCGTGAGTCGCTTGCCGTGGAACGGCGGGGTGAGCAGTTTGCGGTGTCGGCGGTGGTGTTCGCCGTTGAGCGAGAACATCGAACCGGGTCCGAGGAATTGGCCGAGGTTGACGTCGATGTTGTCGACCAGCTCCGGGCCCGCGGTGAACAGCGCCTTGACCTCGGCCGGATCGGAGAGCACCACGACCCGGCCGAACCGGGGCAGCGAGGCGGTGAACGCCGAGCCGTATCGGCGGTGCAGGCGGTGCCAGGAGCGGGTGCCGCTCGCGGCGAAAGCCACGCCCTGGATCAGGGCGGGGGTCGAGGGCCCGGCGGGCAGTGTCACCGCGGTCATGGCCAACCTCCTCCGGTGGTACGTCGGTGTACCGAACTCACGGTACGCCGACGTTCCAGCCGGGACAAGAGGTGGCGTCAGAGCGTGCGGGCGATGATCTCCTTCATGATCTCGTTGGTGCCCGCGTAGATCTTCTGGACCCGGTGGTCGACCCAGGCGCGCGAGATCGGGTACTCGGTCATGTAGCCGTAGCCGCCGTGCAGTTGCAGGCATTCGTCCAGCGCGACCATGGTGCGCTCGGTGATCCACCACTTCGCCATCGCGACGGTGGGCACGTCGAGTTCGCCGCGGATGTGCTTGGTGATGCAGTCGTCGAGGAAGACACGGGCGATCCGGGTCTCGGTGGCGACCTCGGCGAGGGTGAACTTGGTGTTCTGGAAGGCGAACAGTGGCTTGCCGAACGCCTCGCGCTCCTTGGTGTAGGAGATCGTCTGCGCCAGCGCGGTTTCCATCGCGACCACCGAGCCGACCAGGATGATCAGCCGTTCCTGGGGGAGTTGCTGCATCAGCTGGACGAAGCCCTGGCCCTCGGACTCGCCGAGCAGGTTGCCCACCGGCACGCGCACGTCGTCGAAGAACAGTTCCGAGGTGTCCTGGCCCCGCTGGCCGATCTTGTCCAACCGGCGACCGCGGCGGAAGCCGGGGCGGTCGGTCTCCACCAGGATCAAGGAGGTGCCCGCGGCGCCGTCGGCGATCGCGCCGGTCTTGGCGACCACGATCACCAGATCGGCCTGCCCGCCGTTGGTGATGAACGTCTTGGCGCCGTTGATCACGTAGTCGTCGCCCTCGCGCACCGCGCGGGTGCGGATCGCCTGCAGATCCGATCCGGTGCCGGGCTCGGTCATCGCCAGCGCGCCGACCACCTCCCCGGAGCACAGGCGCGGCAGCCAGGTCCGTTTCTGTTCCTCGGTGCCGTAGGCGAGCAGATAGTGCGCCACGATCGCGTTGTGCATCGCCGCGCCCCACGCGGTGTCGCCGATGCGTGCCTGCTCCTCGACCAGCACCGCCTCGTGCGCGAACGTGCCACCGCCGCCGCCGTATTCCTCCGGAATCGACAGGCCGAGCAGGCCCAGTTCGCCCGCGGCCCGCCAGAGGTCGCGATCGACCTGGTGCTGGTCGATGAAGCGGTCGAGGTGGGGCTGGATCTCCTTCTCGCAGAACGCGCGGGCGAGGTCGCGCAGGGCGTCGAGGTCGTCGTCCATCCAGGGTGAGCGAGAACCGGTCACGGCAAGGTCCTTCTCGTCGGCGGGGTGGCGCGGCCACCCCGGTGGTGATACACGGTGTATCGGTGGGGCAGTGCGATGATACACCGTGTATCACCGGTGCTCCACTCGGCGCCGCGGGGCACCGAGCGGGGATTACGATGGGCCGATGACGTCGACGCCCGCGGCGCGCAGTGCCGAATCCGCCGAGGCGCGCCGCGAGCAGATCCTCGCCGCGGCCCGCGCGGTGATCGAGGAGCACGGCCCTGCCGCACTCACCGGGCAGATCGCCGACCGTGCCGGCCTGGCCCGGCCCAACGTCTACCGGCATTTCGCCAGCAAGGAACAGTTGGACCTGGCGGTGGCGCGCTCGGCCTACCGGGAACTGCGGGCCGCGATCCGCGCGCGGATCGACCTGTCCGGCACCCCCATCGAGGTCATCCGCGCACCGGTCGCCGCGCAGGTGATGTGGGCCGACGAACACCCCAACCTCTACCGCTTCCTGATCAGCCGAGGGCACCAGCAGGCCGCCCGGCAGCGCGGCGATCGGGGCGCCTTCGCCGCCGAACTCGCCGCGGCGGGCGCCCGCTTTCTGCCGCGTTTCGGCGAGGACCGCGCCGCGGCGGAGGCGGTCCTGGTCGGCATCATCGGCTTGGTCGACGCCTCGGTCGTGCACTGGCTCGACCGGCGTCACTGCTCGCGCACCGACCTCATCGACACGCTCACGACCCAGGCGTGGCTGGTCATCGACCACCGATTGCGCGCGATGGGCGAGCATCTGGACCCGCACGCCCCGTTGGCCCAGGCCCCGCGTTCGGGGATCAGTACACCGTGACGGTGGTGGTGCTCGGTGCGTGCGGAAGATCGGTGCGCAGGGTGAACTGGACCTGCCCCGCTCCGGTCACCAACCGGAGATTGCCCAGCTGCGGGCCCGCCCAGAAGAACGGAAAACCGTTGCCGCTACCCAGGAACACCGACCCCGAGCCGGTGGCGCCGGTGTCGAGATTGCGCCAGTCGACGGTGGCGGTGACCGAACACCACGGCGCCGGAACGCCGAGCACCTTCAGCCAGCCCTTCAGCTGTAGGTCGACCGTCCCGGGGACGTCGCCGTCCGGGTAGACGTTGCCCACGGCCCACACCTCGCCCGCGCAGCCGAGGCCGTGTGCGGCGGTAGTGGCCATCGGCAGCTCGACCGGCAGGTAGGTGGAGGCCGAGGCGGGCGCGCTCGCGGCGATCACCGCGCCGACCGCGAGCGCTGCGACGGCGGTTACCCTGGTTCGCTGATGGTTTGCCATTCCCTCCTATCGGGTGCGTGTGACCGCTCGTTACCCGAGGCGGGTCGTGGGAAGGTGATGCGGTGAGTTCGTCGACGGCCCTGGCGTTCCGGGACAGCCACCTCTGGTTCGCCGAACTGCTCGGCGGGCGCTGGGTGGGGGATGTGCACGTGCTCGACACCGGCCTGCCCGATGCCACCTTCAACGGTGTCGGCGCAACCCGCCGCGCCACACCGGAACTCGTCGCCGAGACCGTGCGCGGGTTCACCACGCCGTTCCACTGGCGGGTCGGCCCCACCTGCCCGGCGGAGCTGGACGAGCTGCTGCCGGCCGCGGGACTCGTGTTCGAGGAGGAGGAGCCGATAATGTGGCTCGATCTCGAAACCCGCCCCGCGGCACCGGAATCCGCGCTGGACATCCGGCATGTCACCGATCTCGACGGGCTGCGCGCCTGGGTGCGGGTCTGGGGCGCGGACTCGACACCACGCGCGGTGATGGACACCTGGTTCGCGGCGTACGCGGGGCTGTATCGGCGGTTGTCGATGCGGATCGGACTGCTCGACGGGGAACCGGTCGCGTGCTGCTACTCGTTCGTGCACGGCGGCGTCGCGGCGATCGAGTACGTCGTGGTCCGACCGGATCATCGACGGAAAGGGTTCGGGGAGACCATGACCCGCGCCGCCCTGGCCGACGCCGCGAGCGCGGGCGCCACCGGCGCCGTGCTGACCGCCTCACCGGAGGGGATCGGGATCTACCGGCGGCTGGGCTTTCGCCCGTGCGGCACGCAGCGCACGTACCTGGCGGAACCGGTCCGCGAGGGCGACGGCGACGATCGCCGAGCCGAGCAGCGCCGCCGGGAGGACGAGCGGATGGGCCAGTGGCGCGGAGAGGAACAGTGCCAGGCCGGCGACGAAGCCCGGCCGTCCGGGCGAGCGCCACACCGCGACCGTTTCGCGCGCCAGGCCGATCACCGCCGGCACCAGGAACGGCAGCAGCACCAGTGAGAAGATCGTGCGATACCCGTGCGGGTCGTCGTCGGGGACGACGCTCTCGTCGCCGCTGAGCAGTCGCGCCACCCGCACCGTCGACCAGCCCGCGACCACGAGCCCCGCGGCCGAGAGAACGCGCCGGAACAGCAGGCCACGCGGGCACACCCGCGTCGCGCCGCGGCCCGGCGCGCCCTTCTCGACCACGCCCACAGGCTAGTGCCGGATGCGGGGGCCGGGCGAGGCTGACTGCTTAACCTCCCCCGACACCCAAGCCATTGCCGCTCACGGTCCGCCGAAACCTCCGCGGCGAACGGTTGACGTATTCCCATATGGGTATATGATTTGGGCGTGGCACGAGCAGCGACGACGACCGATGTGTTCAACGCGGTGGCCGAGCCCCGCCGCCGGGAAATCCTGGATGTCCTCCTCGACGGCGAACGTCCGGTGAACGATCTGGTCCGCATGCTGGGGGTGCCGCAGCCGCAGGTGTCCAAGCATCTGCGGGTGCTGCGGGAGGTGGGCGTGGTGCACGTCCGCGACGACGGGCGGCAACGGATGTACCGGCTCAACGGCCGCGCGCTCGCGCCCATCCACGAATGGGTCCGGCGCTACGAGCGCACCTGGTCGGAGCGGTTCGACCAGCTGGACGCGGTTTTGGCGGAACTGAAGGACGAGGAGAACCGAGATGATCGAGTCGACGAGAAGCAGCGGCACGGCCGTGGTGACACTGCCCAGCGATGAGCAGATCCTCATCACGCGCGAGTTCGACGCGCCCAAGCGCCTGGTCTACCGCGCTTGGACCACACCGGAATTGGTTCGCCGCTGGTGGAGTGGCAACCAGGGCGTGATGACGAGCGTGGAGATCGACCTCCGAGTCGGCGGGCGCTGGCGTTATGTGCTCACCGGCGGCGACGGCGAGGTCGCCTTCCACGGCGAATACCGCGAGATCGTGCCGGAGGAGCGGATCGTCACCACCGAGGTGCTCGAGATGCCGGGCGCACCCGCCGACGACGCGGGCGCTCCGCTGAACATCGTCACCTTCACCGAACGCGACGAGCGCACCACCCTCACCCTGCTGGTGCAGTGCGAGAGCCGGGAACTGCGCGACACCATCCTGGCCTCGGGCATGGAGGTCGGAATGCAGGAACAGATGGACCTGCTCGAGGAGCTGGCGATCTCGTTGCGCTGAGCGCGGGGTCCATCGGAGAACGGAGACAACCCGATTCGGATGCGTGCCGGGTCGAACGGCTGCGGGTTCGCCCGCGGTGGCGTGACCGTGGCGGGGGTTCAGGGGGCGGGCAGCGGTACGCCGGCGGCGGTGAGCCAGGCGTCGACGAGTGCCGTGACCCGCTCCGGCGACGGGTCGGCCTTCGCGGCGGCGCTGAGACGCTGGGCCTGCGCGGTGGTCGGCAGGAGCCCGATCAGCAGGGCGGGCAGCAACAGGCGGCGGATCAGCAGCTCCTGCGGCGAGGTCGCCGCGGGGCGACGGACCACCGAGACGTTCACGCGGACGGCGTGCTCGTTGCCGGGCGGCACACCGGGCCGATCGGTTTCGACGGCGGCGTAGCGGTAGCCGTGGGCGAGGGTGCAGGCCGCGCAGGTCGCCGGCCCGCGCCCGAGGCGGTCGCCGCACTCGGTGCAGCCGAGCCGGTCCAGCGCCGCGTCGACCACGCGCCAGTCGTGCCGGTCCGGCTCGTCGGCGACGCGCCGGGCCAGCTCGTGCTCGGGTTCGCCGGCCCGGTCGGCGCGCCACCGCCGCCACTTCTCCTCCACCAGGTCGTCGACGAGGGCGGCGCAGCGGCGGCAGCCGGGTGCGCCGCCGTACTCGTAGCCGCCGCATTCGCCACAGCGGATCAGGGCGGCGCCGATCGCGGGTCGCATGCCCCCATCGTGGCCGTGCGGGGTGCACGGGCGCCACCGATTTCCGCGGGCACCGATGAGTTCGCGCCGTCCGCACGGTCGGAACAGCCGACGAGTCCGGTAGGTCGATCCCGCGGGTTGACCTCGAGCGAGGTCGAGGTTGTCGAATCATGTCCATGCGAATCACCCGAGGCAGTACCGAGGACACCGCGCGGCTGGACTTCCGCGACCCGACCGTGCGGACCTTCGCGCACCTGCTGGTGAACGTGCTGCTGGTGACGTTCATCAACTTCACCGTGTGGTTCGCCATCACCTTCTTCGTCTACCTGCGGACTCGGTCGGTCTTCGCGACCGGCGTCATCGCGGGCATCTTCCTGGTCGCCACCGCCGCGACCGGGGTGTGGTTCGGCAGCCTGGTCGACCATCACCGCAAGAAGACCGTCATGCAGGTCTCCGCCCTGGTCTCGCTGACGATCTACACCCTCGCGCTGGCCTGCTACCTGGTCACCCCCGCCGACGAGTGGCGCGACCCGGGCAGCGCGTGGCTGTGGCTGTTCATCGTGCTGCTGATGACCGGGGTGATCAGCGGAAACGTGCGCGGGATCGCGCTGCCGACGATCGTCACCGCGCTGTTCGACGAGCGGGTGCGCGACCGCGCCAACGGACTCGTGGGCACGGCCACGGGCGTCTCGCACCTGGTGACCTCGGTGGCCAGCGCGCTGCTGGTCGGCTGGAACGGCATGCTCGGGGTGCTCGTGCTCGCCGTCGCGGTGCTCGCCGGGTCGGTGCTGCACCTGCACCGGCTCCGGCTTCCGGAGACACTCGCGCACGCGGCCGCCGCCGGCGAACCGCGGCGGGTCGACCTGCGCGGCACCGTGCGGGTGATCCGCGGCATCCCGGGCATGGTGCCGCTCATCGCCTTCACCTCGCTGAACAACCTGCTGATGGGTGGGCTGATGGCGTTGCTGGATCCCTATGCGCTGTCGATGATGTCGGTGCAGGCGTGGGGCGTGATCTGGGGCGCGCTGAGCGGAGTCATGATCGTCGGCGGGCTGCTGGTGGCACGGTTGGGCACCTCGTCGAATCCGGTGCGGTTGATCCTGCTGGCCAACATGGGACTGTGGGTGGTGACCCTCGCGTTCCCGCTGCGCGATTCGGCGCTGCTGCTGGTCGCGGGCATGGCCGTGTTCATGCTCGTCATGCCGTTCGTCGAGGCGGCCGAGCAGACCGTGCTGCAGAAGGTAGTGCCCTACGAGCGGCAGGGCCGGGTGTTCGGTTTCGCGCAGAGCGTCGAGCAGGCGGCCGCACCGCTGACCGCGTTCCTGATCAGTCCGCTGACCCAGTTCGTCGTCATCCCGCTGATCACCGACGGCGCGGGCGCGCGCACGATCGGCGGGTGGTTCGGCACCGGCGAGGCGCGGGGGATGGGGCTGGTGTTCGTCCTGTTGGGCCTGCTCGGCCTGCTGTTCACCGGATACGCGCTGGGTAGCAAGCATTATCGCCGGCTCAGCCGCAGTTACCGGGGTGAGGCGGCGGCGTGCGCGTGCGTGGAGTTGCCGGGCGAGCGCGGGGACGATCACCTGGAGTGCCCGCAGCACACGCCGGTCGCGGCGTAACCGCACGACTCAATACAGCAGCGGGCCGAGGATTTTCGCGCACCGCGCCGCCGCGTCCAGGTGGGCCAGGATCGCCTCGGCGCGCGCGGACGGCCCCGCCAGGCACAGCGCGCCGCGCACCACCTCGGTCTCGTCGGCGATCGGCAACGCCGCGCAGCTCAGTCCCGTCTCCAGCTCGTCGGTCTGGGTGGCGAGACCGTCGCGGCGCACGGCCTCGAGCTGGGCGTGCAGGGTGGCGGGATGGGTGACCGTGGCGGGGGTGAGGCGGGGGAGCCGGGCGGGCAGCGTCGCGAGCGCCTCGGTGTCGTGGGCGAGCAGCAGCTTGCCCGCCGCGGAGGCGTGCGGATGGCGGACGAGTTCGCGCTCGGCCCGCACCGGATGGTCCGGGTCCGCGTCGATGACGTGCAGGGTGGTCGCGCGGAATCCGATGACGTGCACCCCGAAACGGACGCTCGCGCGCAGTTCCTCGATCGCCGCCCGGGCGGCGAACGGCACCCGGGGCTGCGCGGCCGCGCTGATCAGACCGTCGAGGCGCGCACCGAGGCCGAAACCGCGCAGGTCGGAGGTGCGCACCAGGTACTCCTCGGCCACCAGCGCGTTCAGCAGCCGGTAGGCGGTGGCCGCGGGCATGTGCAGGGCCGCGGCGATCTCCTTGGCCGTCACGCCGAGACCGAGGCAGGCCACGGCTTCGAGGATGCGCAGCGAATTGGAGACGGTGCTCGGGTGGTGCCGGGAGGGGTCGCGCAACGGGCTCATCGGAACGTGGCCACCCGTGCCAGATCGGACCGTTGCGTCTCGTCGTAGATGCCGACCGCGGCCAACCGCCGCGGCGCGACCACGGCCAGATACCCGGTGTAGAGCACGGCGACCGCCATGATCAGGCCGTACACCAGGATCACCCGGTTGCCGTCGCGTACCGTCGAGATCGCCGCGTTGCCCGCGAGGAACAGCAGCAGCACCGAGGTGAGCGTGCCGAGCACCCACACCCGCGCGCTGTTCTCCCCGATGCGGCGCAACAGCACCGGCGCCGACACGCACACCGCGAAATAGCTGCCCAGATAGCCGCAGGCGCTGAGGGTGAGGAACGCGCGCAGACCTTCCTCCGGCGTCGCGCCCACGGCCAGGACGACCACCGGCACCACCGCCACCACGGCCAGCGCGGCGAGCGCGGCGTGCGAGGGCGTCCGGAAGCGCGGGTGCACGTGGCCGAAGGTGCGCGGCGCGACGCCTTCGCGGCCCATGCAGAACAGCACCCGCACCAGCGCGTTCATCGAGGCCAGCGTGCAGGCGAAGAACGAGGCGGCGATGCCGAGATCCAGGAACGCCGCCAGCAGCCGGGAGCCGTCGGAGACGAGCAGTTCCACCAGCGGGGTGGAGCTCTCGCGCACCGCGGGCGGTGCGTGCCGCAGCGCGATCGCCAGGATCGGCACCGCGGTGAGGTAGATCGCCGCCGACAGCAGCGGAGTCCACGTGACGGAGCGGGGGATCGACCGGAACGGTTGCTGCGCTTCACCGCTGAGCGTGGTGGAACTTTCGAAGCCGACGAACGCGCTCACCGCGACCACCACCCCCACGGCCAGGATCTGCAGGTCGCCGTCGAAGGTGAACGCCGAACCCACCGGCGCGTCGGCGTGATGGGTCGTCATCAGCACCAGTAGCACCGCCGCGACGATGACGATCGACACGCACTCCACTCCGAGGGTCGTCCAGGCCGACATGCGGATGCCGCGGATCAGCACCACCCCCACGGCCAGCGCGGCGGTCACCGCGACCGCGCCCACCGCGACCGCGGGCGTGCCACGGGCGAGCCCGATGCTCGCGGCCACGTGCGCGAGGTAGGCGCCGACGGCGATGAGACCAGCGATGGACACCGCGCCGTAACCGACGATCGCCGACCAGCCCGTCGGCACGGCGGCCTTCGGGCCGAGCCCTCGCGCGACATAGGTGTAGAGGCCGCCGACCGACGCCATCCGCTGCGCCATCGGCCGCACACACGCCGAGACCAGCAGCGTGAGCACCGCCGCGCAGACGAACGCCACCAGCGCTCCGCCGCCGCCCGCGGTCGCCAGCACCAGCGCGGGCGTCACGCCCGCGGTGCCTGCCGGGGCGACGGCGGCCACCGACTGGGCGAGCACGGGCGCGAACGGCAGGCGCCGCCGGTCCAGGCCGCGGACCGGGGACTGCTCGGCGATCAGCTGCCGTCCCTGCGCCTCGGGCATCGCACTCCGTTCCCTCGGTACGGCGCCGCGGGTCGGCGCCGTACCGAGGATTATCACAAGCGCACCGGTTGAATGTTTCCGGCATGTTACGCGGGGTGGGAATTTCCGGCGGAGGATTTCTCACAACAGATTCGACAAACGTATGCAGGCCGTCATATCGGCTCAGTACCTTTTGCCGACGTGAGCGATCGATTTCCCGGCTCGCCGCCCGCGAGCCCAGCTCACCGCCGTATTTCCGAAGCCCGTATGGAGCCGCAGATGTCTGTTCTCGACGCCGACAAATCCCGGAATCAAGGGAGCGAATCGCACGAGGAATCCAGCGATTACCTGGCCAGACGCCAGCTGAAACGCGGCAGCGCCGGCTGGCTGCTGCTGGCCGGGCTCGGCGTGAGTTATGTGATCTCCGGCGACTATTCCGGCTGGAACTTCGGGCTGGAACAAGGCGGTTTCGGCGGCCTGGCCATCGCCGCGGTGATCATCGCGGGCATGTATCTGGCGATGGTGCTCGGCATGGCCGAGATGAGCTCGGCACTGCCCGCCGCGGGCGGCGGCTACACCTTCGCCCGGCGCGCGCTCGGCCCCTGGGGCGGATTCGCCACCGGCACGGCCATTCTCATCGAATACGCCATCGCACCGGCCGCGATCGCCACCTTCATCGGCGCCTACGTGGAGTCACTCGGCCTGTTCGGCATCCAGGACGGCTGGTGGGTGTACCTGGCCGTCTACGCGATCTTCATCGGCATCCATCTCAGCGGTGTCGGCGAGGCGCTCAAGGTCATGTTCGTGATCACCGCGATCGCGCTGGTGGGCCTGATCGTGTTCGTCGTCGCCGCGATCGGGGAATTCGACCCGGCCAACCTGACCGACATCCCGGTCTCCGACGCCGCGGGTGCCTCCAGCGTGCTGCCGCACGGCTACCTCGGCATCTGGGCGGCGATCCCGTTCGCCATCTGGTTCTTCCTGGCGGTGGAAGGCGTGCCGCTGGCGGCGGAGGAGACGAAGAACCCCGAGCGCAACGTGCCGCGCGGTATCGTCGCGGCCATGGGCGTGCTGCTCGTGACCTGCGCGCTCGTGCTGGTGCTCACCACCGGCGCGGGCGGGGCCGAGGCCATGCAGTCCTCGGGCAACCCGCTGGTCGAGGCCCTCGGCGACAGCGGGGCGGCCAAGGTGGTCAACTACATCGGCCTGGCCGGGCTGATCGCCAGCTTCTTCTCCATCATCTACGCCTACTCCCGCCAGCTGTTCGCGCTCTCGCGCGCCGGATACCTGCCGAAGTCGCTGTCGGTCACCAACTCTCGCAAGGCGCCGGTGCTCGCGCTGATCGTGCCGGGCGCGATCGGGTTCGGGCTCACCTTCACCGGGCAGGGGTCGATGCTGCTGAACATGGCCGTGTTCGGCGCCGCGCTGAGCTATGTGCTGATGATGACCAGCCACATCGTGCTGCGCCGCCGCGAACCGGGGATGGCGCGGCCCTACCGCACCCCCGGCGGCATCGCGACCACCGGCTTCGCCCTGGTCGTCGCCGCGTTCGCGGTGGTGGCCACCTTCCTGGTGGACACCACGGCCGCGCTGTGCTGCCTGGCGGTGTTCGCCGCCTTCCTGGCCTACTTCGGTCTCTACAGCCGCCACCGCCTGGTCGCCAACTCGCCCGACGAGGAGTTCGCGGTCCTGGCCCGCGCCGAGGAGGAACTCGAATGACCTACCACCAGAGCGTGTCCGGCCGGAACTACAGCTTCGGCTCGCTGGTGGAGGTGCTGGCCAAGGCCACCCCGCTGCGCTCCGGCGACCAGCTCGCCGGGTGCGCGGCGGAGTCCGACGCCGAACGCGCCGCCGCCTGCTGGGTGCTGGCCGACCTGCCGCTGACCACCTTCCTCGACGAACAGGTGGTGCCCTACGAGACCGACGCGGTGACCCGGCTGATCGTCGACGGACACGACCGCGCGGCCTTCGCGCCGATCGCGCACCTCACCGTCGGCGGGTTCCGCGACTGGCTGCTGGCCACCGCCGCAGGCCCCGACGCCGCGGCGACCCTGTCGGGCGTCGCCGCGGGCCTGACGCCGGAGATGGTCGCGGCGGTCTCGAAGCTCATGCGCAACCAGGACCTGATCGCGGTCGCCAAGGCCGCGACGGTCACCTCGGCGTTCCGCACGACCATCGGCCTGCCGGGCCGCATCGCCACCCGGCTCCAGCCGAACCATCCCACCGACGACCCGCGCGGCATCGCCGCCGCCACCCTGGACGGGCTGCTCATGGGCTGCGGCGACGCCGTCATCGGCATCAACCCCGCCACCGATTCGCCCCGGGCGACCGCGGACCTGCTGCACCTGCTCGACGACATCCGCACCCGCTTCGACATCCCGATGCAGTCCTGCGTGCTCTCGCACGTGACCACGACGATGGCGCTGATCGAGCGGAACGTGCCCGTGGACCTGGTGTTCCAGTCCATCGCGGGCACCGAGGGCGCCAACGCGAGCTTCGGGATCACCCTGCCGATGCTGGCCGAGGCCAACGAGGCGGCCCGCTCGCTGGGGCGGGGGACCGTCGGCGACAACGTCATGTATCTGGAAACCGGCCAGGGATCGGCGCTGTCGGCCGGTGCGCATCTGGGCACCGGCGGGTTGCCGGTGGATCAGCAGACGCTGGAGGCGCGGGCCTACGCGGTGGCCCGCGCGCTCGACCCGCTGCTGGTCAACACCGTGGTCGGCTTCATCGGGCCGGAGTATCTCTACGACGGCAAGCAGATCATCCGCGCCGGGCTGGAGGACCACTTCTGCGGCAAGCTGCTCGGCCTGCCGATGGGCGTGGACGTCTGCTACACCAACCATGCCGAGGCCGATCAGGACGACATGGACACCCTGCTCACCCTGCTCGGGGTGGCCGGCGCGGCGTTCGTGATCGCGGTGCCCGGCGCCGACGACGTCATGCTCGGCTACCAGAGCCTGTCCTTCCACGACGCGCTGTATGTGCGTCAGGTGCTCGGCCTGCGGGCCGCACCCGAGTTCGAGACCTGGCTGCACGGGCTCGGGATGGCCGACGAGGCGGGCCGCATCCGGCCCGTCGACGCGGCCGCCTCGCCACTGCTCGCCCTGACCACGCGCTGACCAGGAGGATTCGTCGTGGAGATCGACAACGCCGCCGATTCCCCGCAGGACGTGTGGGCGCCGCTGCGCCGCACCACCCAGGCCAGGATCGGGCTGGGCCGCACCGGCAACGCCCTGCCCACCCGGCGGGTGCTGGAGTTCCGTGCCGCGCACGCCGCCGCCCGCGACGCCGTGCACCTGCCGTTCGACGCCGCCGCCTTCGCCGAGCGGATCGCCGCCGTCGGGCTCGGTGCGCCGTCGGTGGTGCGCAGCAACGCGGGCGACCGCGGGGAATACCTGCGCAGACCGGATCTCGGCCGCACCCCCGCCGACCTGTCCGCGGTGCCGCGCACCGACGCCGACATCGGTATCGTCCTGGCCGACGGGCTGTCCCCGCGTGCCCTCGACGAACACGGCCCCGGCCTGCTCGAGGCACTGGCCGCGGAGCTGCGCCCGCACTACCGGCTCGCCCCGCCGGTGCTGGCCGTGCAGGCCAGGGTCGCACTCGGCGATCACATCGGCGCGGCGCTCGGCGTGGGCACCCTGATCGTGCTCATCGGCGAACGGCCCGGCCTCTCGGTCGCCGACAGCCTCGGGATCTATCTCACCCACCTGCCGCGCCCCGGCCGCACGGACGCCGACCGCAACTGCGTCTCCAACATCCACCCGCCCGAAGGTCTCGGCTACCAGCGGGCGGCGGCCATCACCGCCGCCCTGGTCGCGGGCGCCCGCAGGCTCGGTCGCTCCGGCGTCGCGCTCAAGGACACCTCCGGAGACGAGCTGGCGGGCACGGAATCCCTGGTCCTGGACTGACGTGCGCTGACCGATCGCGCTCGCGGCGCGCGGCGGGGCGCATGATGGACCCATGCGGGTGCTGATCATGTCCGACACGCACGTGCCGGTGCGCGCGAAGGATCTGCCGGAGGTGCTCTGGCGGGAGGTGGACGCGGCCGACGTCGTCGTGCACGCGGGCGACTGGATCGAACCCGGACTGCTGGACCGGCTCGAAGCCCGCAGCGCCCGGCTCGTCGCCGTCCACGGCAACAACGACGGGCCGGAGCTGCGGGCTCGGCTGCCCGAGATCGCCCACGCCGACCTCGACGGCGTGCGGCTGGCCGTGGTGCACGAGACCGGCCCGGCCAAGGGCCGCGAGCAGCGCTGCGCCCGCGCCTTCCCCGACACCGACGTGCTGATCTTCGGGCACAGCCACATCCCCTGGGACACGGTGGCGCCCAACGGTTTACGGTTGCTCAATCCCGGCTCGCCGACCGACCGGCGCAGACAGCCCGAACACACCTACCTGACGGCGGTCGCCGTGGCGGGCCAGTTACGGGATGTCGTCCTGCACCCGATCCCGCGGTCTTAGATTTCGCTCACCGCGCGAACCTCTCCGCCAGCCAGCGGTCGATCTCCACCGCGGCCAGGCTCGCGCCGGTGGGCTCGCCCTCGGCGATCGGTCCGCCGAAATGCGTTCCGCGCACGCGGATGTGGGTCGTGTCGGCGGCGCCGAGCGCGGCGACCATCGCGGCGGCATCCTCCGGGAAACAGGCCTGGTCGCCGGTGAGTTCGACGAACAACGACGGCACCGTGACTCCCGGTGCGCACCGCACGAAGTCGGCGTTGGTGCTCAGTCCCGACCAGGTGGACAACCACGCCTCCGGGGTGCTGAACCGGCCGAAGCCGACCAGTCCGTAATCGGTGAGGTCCGGGCGGCGGCCGAACAGCGAGCCGTAGGGGCGTTCGTTCGGGCTCAGCGACAGATCGGTGAAACGCAGGTCGGCGTCGGTGCGGTAGACCGTGAGCACCCGTGGCACGAGGGCGGCCCGGCGGTCGGCCGGGTCGTGCGAGGTGGTGAACCGGCGCCGCGCCGCTGCGGCCTCGGCTACCCGGGCGCGGGCCACCGCGTCCAGACGTTCGATCCGCTCGCGCTGGGCCGCCCGGTACCGCCGGACGAAATCGGCGGAGTAGGTGGAACTGTGCGGCGGTTCGGCGAACCCGTTGGCCGGATCGAAGGGGTTCAGCGCCGGGTCCACGCTCAGCGGGTCGGACTCGTCCACCACGGACGGATCGATCAGCCGCAGCAGCAGGGCACCCTGCCCGGGATGCGGGGCCAGGAACACCGCGCCGTCCGGCAGCGGCATGTCCGCGGCAGCCAGATCGATGGGCCGCCCGGCCGGGGTCTGCGTGAGCCGGTCGCCCGGAGCGCGGCCCGCCTGCTGGTGGTAGAACGCGAACAAGGTGCCGCCGCCGGAGTGCCCGAGCGTCACCACGTGCTCGAATCCGGTGTCGCGCAGAAAGACCTGACCCGCCGCGACGTCGAGGAGGGCCTGTTCGTGGATCAGGGCGATGTCGTTGTTGGGCGACCGCGCGCCTTGCGTCCACACCGCGTACCCGCGCGCGAGCAGTTCGGGAACCAGCACGTGGTGGGTGAGATCCTGGCGCGGATGCATGAGCGCGACCACGGTTCGGGCGCCGGGCACGCTGCGCAGGACGCCGGCGACCTTCGCGCCGTCGGCGGTGGCCAGCTCGTGCACCGAGGTCACGGTGGCCGCCGGCGCCGCGGCGGCCGCGAGATATCGCCCCGCCCCGAGTCGTTCGGTGGTCGGGCGTTCGGTGGTCGGGCTCATCGCGGCCGCACCTCCAACGCGTCTTTGTCCCACTGGACGATCCGCGAGTCGATCAGGCCGGCCACGCTGCTGTACCAGACCGCATGCCTGCATCCGGTCGCCCGCCGATCCACTCTGATCGGGCCGGGCGCGCTGATCTTGAAGTACGGACCCACGCGGTCGACGCTGACCGCCGGGTCACGCCCGGCCACCTCGGCGACGGGCTTGTTCTCCGGCACGTCGAGCACGAACAGCGCCGTCATCGCGCCACCGCCGCGGTGTGCTCGCCACGCGCCGCCTGCCACGCCTCGGCCCGCTCCACGATGAGTTCGGCCTTGCGGGCGAGCAGGGCGGCCATGCTCGGATTCGGCCGGGACACGACGTCGACCAGAGCATCGATGGTCAGGTTGGCGTCGAGGTCTTCCTGCGGAGTCACCGGGCGCAGTGCCCGGGTGATTTCGATCATGTATCCGTTGGGGTCGTGGGTGTAGATGGACTCGATGGTCTCGTGCTGGATCTGCATCTCCACCGGCCACGCGCTGTTGTCCAGGCGCCTGCGGTACTCGAGTAGGTCTTCCTCGCTGTCGACGTGGATGGCCAGGTGGCGGGAACGAATGAACCAGATCGGCACCTCGGGTCCGAACCGCGAATACGCATCGCCCTGCGGGCCGCCGTCGAAGGGCGTCAGGCCGAAGTAGTAGAAGAACGCCAGCCGGTCGTCGTTGCCGATGTCGAAGAAGAAGTGGATGAAATCGGGGTGCTTGTCCGGACCCCAACCCGCCGCGCAGATCGAGTGCACGACCGGGAAACCGAGCACGTCGCGATAGAACGCGACGGTGGCCGCGGGGTCGAAGGTGGGGTAGGCGACGTGATCGACGCCGCGGACGGTGTGGGCGAGTGCGCTCATGATGGCTCCTGAATGATCTCGGTGCGGTCAGCTCGCGGTGACAGCGGAGTCCTGGCGCAGCAGCCGCCCCGCGCCGGGCACGGCGACGGGCAGGTCGAGGCTGCGCAGGATGCTGTAGGCGCCCGCGGTCGCGGCGGACAGGACGGGAATGCCGAATTCGCGTTCGGCGGTCTCGACGAGCGGTAGCGAGGGCATCTGCACGCAGCAGGAGATCACCAGCGCGTCGACCTCGCTCAGGTCGAGTGAGCGGGCCGCGGCCATCACCTGCTCGCCCGGGATGCAGCCGACCTCGGTGTTGTCCGCCACCTCCAGCGCACGCCAGTCCGAGATGGTGAAGCCCTCGGCTTCCAGATACGCGACCACCTTCTCCGCGAGCGGGCGCATGTACGGGGTCACCAGGGCGACTCGCTGCGCGTCCAGCGCGCGCAAACCCTCGACCAGCGCACCCGCGCTGGAGCGGACCAGCGCCTGCGAGCCGCCGGTCGCCAGCTGCTCGGCGACGGCGCTCTCCACCCGGTGGTGCTCGCCCGGCCCGCCGACCATGACCGCGACCAGGCAGGCGTAGAGGATCACCTCCGGTGCCGCGTCGGCGATCTCGAGCACGCACCGTTCGCGCTGGGCGTTCATCGCGGCCAGCCCCTCGGGCGAGACGGTGTGCATGCGCATCCGCGTCGAGTGGAACGAGAACTCCGCCCCGGGATGCCGCGACAGCAGCGCGGGCATCTCCGTTTCGACGGTGACGTTGGAGCTGGGGACGACCAGCCCGATGCGGTGGATGCCCATCGTTTCCCTTCCGATCCGATGCGGGCGACCCTCGCCCGCGATTCGACGTTCACGACAAGTATTCGACATCAGAGACGGAAGCGTCAAGGGTGGTTCGAGCTGGGAGAGTTACCCTGGAAAAGTGATCCGACTCACGAGAGTGGCTTGACATGTCGTCGAACACGTCAAATACTCGACGCATTCGTTAACCGAGCGGCGGCCGGATTCGGCTCGCCCGCACCTCTGTCCGAAGGAGCACAGCGGCAATGGGATATGTGATCGGAGTGGACGTCGGCGGCACGTTCACAGACGCCGTCCTCGACGACGGCGAGGGCATGGTGATCGCGGGCAAGTCGCCCTCGACCCCGCCGGACTACTCCCGCGGCGTGATGGATGTGCTCGAGGTGCTGGCCCAGCAGCTCGGCCGCCCGCTCGCGGCGATGCTCGCCGACACCCACCACATCGCGCACGGCACCACCTCGTCGCTGAACGCGCTGGTGATGAACCAGGTACCCGAGGTGGGCTTCCTCACCACCAAGGGCCACCGCGACTCGATCTACATCATGAACGTCGAGGGCAGGTACCTCGGCCGCTCACCCGAGCAGTTGCAGAACGTGCTCGGCCAGAGCAAGTCGCACGGCCTGGTGAGCAAGCGCCACGCGCTGGAGGTGACCGAGCGCGTCGACCGCGACGGCCGGGTGGTGGTGCCGCTGGACGAAGACGAGGTGCGCGCGGCCATCCACGCCCTGCGTGCGGACGGCATCACCGCGGTCGCGGTGTCGCTGCTGTGGTCCTTCCGCAATCCCGCCCATGAGCGGCGCATCCGCGAGATCGCCCACGACATCGATCCGGACCTGTTCGTCTCGCTCTCGAGCGAGGTCAGCCCCCGGATCCGCGAATTCGCCCGCAACGCAACCACGATCATGAGCACCCAGATCGGTCCCGGCCTGCGCGACTACCTCGGCGAACTGGAAGGCAGGCTGCGCGAGCACTCCCTGGCGGGGCCGCTGCTGGTGATGCAGAGCAACGGCGGCGCGGTCGCGGCCGCCGAAGCTCCCGCACACGCGATCTCCACGGTGGGCTCGGTGCTCACCGGCGGCGTCGTCGGTGCGGTGTCGCTGGGCCGCCAACTCGGCCACCGCAACATCATCGCCACCGACGCGGGCGGCACCACCTTCCTCGCCGGGCTCATCGTCGACGGTGAACCGGTGCGCTCCTCGACGACGATCATCAACCACCACCCGATCAACGTGCCGACCCTCGAAGTGCACGCCATCGGTTCCGGCGGCGGCGCGATCGCCTGGCTCGACGCCGGTGGAAACCTGCAGATCGGTCCGCACAGCGCCCAGGCCGTGCCCGGCCCGGCCTGCTACGGGCAGGGCGGCACCGAGCCCACCAACACCGACGCCAATCTGGTGCTCGGCATCCTGCCCCAGCGAGGTCTCCTCGGCGGGCGCAAGGCGCTGGACGTGGAGCTGGCGCGCGAGGCCATCCGCCGCCGGATCGCCGAGCCGCTGGGCTTGTCGGTGGAGGAGGCGGCCGCGGCGATCTACGAGGTCCAGAACGCTCAGACCGGCGACCTGCTCCGAAAGACGGTCGTCGAAGCCGGGCACGATCCACGCGACTTCATCGTCTACGCCTTCGGCGGCTCCGGCCCCGCGCACTGTGGCCGGTATGCCCAGGAGATCGGCGTGCGTGACGTCGTGGTGCCGCTCGGGCAGGTGGCCTCGGCCTTCTCCGCCTACGGTCTGGCCTCCTCCGACATCGTGCTGGCCAAGGAACTGTCCGACCCGGCCGCCATGCCGTTGGACCCGGCCCGCGTGGAACAGAACTTCAAGCAGCTCGAGGAACAGGTTCGCGAGCAGCTGGCGCGCCAGGGCCTGCAGTTCGCGGAGGTCCGCATCGACCGCGAGATCGACATGCGCTACACCATGCAGCTGGCCGAGGTCGCGACCCCGGTCGCCGGGGGCGCGCTGACCGCCACCGAAATCGCCACCGCCTCCGACACTTTCGAGCAGCGCTACGCCGAGCTCTACGGAGCCGACAGCGGATTCCGGGAGGCGGGCATCCAGGCCATCACCTACCGGGTCCGCGGCACCGGCGTACTGCCGTTCTCGCCGGAGCTGCCCGAACTCGCCGTCGCCGATTCGGCCGACGCGAGCGTCGCGCGCGTGGGCACCAGAAAGGTGTGCCTCGACGGCCGTCGCGGCTTCGTCGACACCGACATCTACGACTACACCCGGCTGCGGGCGGGCCACGTGCTACGCGGGCCCGCGATCGTCGAGGTGCCCACCACGACGGTGGTGGTGCCGCACGACTCGACCGGAACCGTCGACCGACTCGGCAATCTCACCATCACCGCCGACTAGCCCAGCCTCGTACCAGGAGAACCACCATGACCGCACCCATTCCCGGGTCCGAAGTATTCGCCAGCCGCCCCGTCGACCCCGAGGAGTTGCGCCGCTCGCTGCCGCCCACGCTGCCGGTCCACACCGTCACCCAGGAACAGATCGACGGTGTCGACCCGCTCACCTACGAGGTCATCCGGCACCGCCTGTGGTCGGTGACCGACGAGATGGGCGAGGCGCTCAAGCGGATGTCGGGCTCGCCGATCGTCACCGACGCCAACGATTTCGACTTCGCCATCAGCGACGAGCTGGGCCAGGAGGTTCAGGTCGGCCTCTACAACACCATGCTGGTCGGCGCTGTCGACCTGGCCATCTATTGGACGTTGCGCAACCGCAGCACCAACCCCGGTATCGCCGAGGGCGACATGTTCCTGTGCAACGACCCGTGGGTGGGCGGCGGTCTGCACCAGAGTGACGTCATCGTCTATCAACCGGTCTTCCACGAGGGCGAACTGTTCGCGTGGACGAGCGCCATCTGCCACGAACCCGACCTCGGTGGTTCGGGTCTGGGCTCGTTCGACCCGGCGGCCAAGGACGTGTTCTCCGAATCGCTGCCGACCCCGCCGATCAAGGTGGTGCGTGACTACGAACTCCAGCGCGACGTGGCCGACGTGTGGGTCCGCCGTTCGCGGGTGCCGATGCTGGTCGGCTTGGACCTGCGCGCCAAGATCGGCGCGAACACGGTGGGGCGCAACCGGTTGCTCGCGGTGATCGAGCAGTACGGCGCCGATACCGTCAAGGCGGTCATGAAGCGCATGATGGCCGACGCGGAGAACCGGTTGCGCGCCAAGCTCTCCGATCTGCCCGACGGCACCTGGCGCGCCACCGGCTACCAGGATCAGGCGCAGATCGGCGATCGCGGCGTGCACAAGATCACGGTCGCTATGACCAAGACCCGCGACCACCTCAGCTTCGACTTCACCGGAACAGATCCACAGACCGGCGTCATCAACTGCACCTACGCGGGCATGCGCGGCGGCGTGATGCTGGCGCTGCTGCCGATCCTGGCCGGTGACATCCCGTGGTCGGCCGGCGGCCTGATGCGCTGCTTCGACCTGATCTCCGAAGAAGGCACCATCAACAACGCCACCTTCCCAGCGGCGGTGAGCCGCGGGCCGATCGGCCCGGCGTGGCTCACCGGCAACCTGATCGCCGAATGCCTGGCCCAGATGCTCGACCAGCACATCGAATTCGGCAAGAACGTGCAGGCCTCCTGCTGCGGCACCTGGGACACCGCGGTGGTGGCCGGTCTGGACGAGCGGGCCGAACAGCCGGTGCCGTTCCTCAACATCATGATGGAGCCGATGGCGGGCGGCTACGGCGCGCGCCCCGTCGCCGACGGCATGGACACCGGTGGGCTGTTCTGCATCCCGATGGGCCGCATCCCCGACACCGAGATGACCGAGTTCCTCTACCCGCTGCTGACGCTGTGGCGGCGCGAAGAACCCGACTCCGGCGGGCCGGGGCGGCACCGCGGCGGTGTCAGCGCCTCGCTGGCGGTGACACCGTACGGCACCAGCCTGCCGATGGGCCTGGTGTTCGCCTCGGCGGGTAAGGCGGTCGCGCAGAACGGCGGCCTGGCGGGTGGGTTGCCGGGCAACACCGGCCTGGAGATCCTCGCCAGGGACTCCGGTGTGCTGCGGATGCTGGCCGAGGGGCGCATTCCCGGCTCTCTCGACGAACTCGACGGCACCGCGGAACTCGGCGCCTGCTACGCCGAGAGTTACCTCGCCCCCGGCGAAGTCCTCTACATGCACTGGCAGGGCGGCGGCGGGTACGGCGACCCGCTGCGCCGCGACCCCGAAGCGGTGGCGGTCGACGTCCGCAACGGCAAGGTGAGCCCACAGGGCGCCGAACTCGGCTACGGCGTCGTCGTCGCCGACGGGACACTCGACGTCGCGAAGACCGCGGACCTGCGTGCCGCGCTGCGTGCCCGGCGGCGGGAACGCTCGGTGGTCCCCGATGCTCCGGGCACCACCCTGGATCTCGCCCGTGCCCGGCGCCTCGACGACAACCTGGTCGAGGTGCGGGACGGCGACGATCGCTTCATCGGCTGCGCGCACTGCGGGCGGCTGCTGGGCGACAGCGGCTCCGGGCGACTGGCGCTGGCCTGTTACGAGGGCCCGTCGAATGAGGCAGGTCCGCAGGTCACCTCCGACCCGGCCGCATACGTCGACACCCCGGTGGTGTTCCGGCAGCAGTGCTGCCCGGGTTGCTGGACCGCGCTGTACTCCGGCATCGTGCCCGCCGACCACCCCGACCACCTCTCCGAGCTGGCGCGGTTGCTCCCGGCGGTGGGCCGATGAGGACGACCGTGCTGGGTGGGCGGGAGCGCTGGGGACAGCGGCTGGTCGACTACCCGCCCGAGCGCGCCGAACGCTACCGGCGGTCGGGCGCCTGGACGGACACACCGCTGGCCCAGCGGCTGCACGAGATCGCCGCCCGCTTCCCCGAGCGCCCCGCCGTGGTGACCGCCGCCGCGTCGGTGACCTATGCCGAACTCGACCGCGCCACCGACCGCATCGCGGTCGGACTCGACGCACTCGGCCTGCGCCCGGGCGACCCGGTGCTGTTCCAGGCGACCAACCGGCTCGAGACCGTGTATGCCTGGTACGGCTGCCTCAAGGCCGGTCTGGTCCCGGTGGCGACCCTGGCCGCGCACCGCGCGCACGAGATCGGCCACATCAGCCGCAAGGTCGGCGCCGTCGCGCACCTGGTCGAGACGGGCCTGTCCTTCGACCTGGTCGCCTTCGCCCGCGACCAGGCGCAGGGGCATCCGACCCTGCGCCACATCCTCACCGTCGGCGATCCCGCCGGAGCGGTGGCGATCGAATCGCTGGGCGCGGGCATCCCACCGGAGCAGGCCCGCGCCCACGTCGAGCGAGTACAAGCCGGTATCGACCCGCTCGACGTGGTCGCCTTCCAACTCTCCGGTGGCACCACCGGAGTGCCGAAGGTCATCCCGCGCAGGCACGTCGAGTACTGGAACAACGCGCTGTACTACGCGCGGCGGCTCGGCTGGACCGAGCACACCCGGGTCGCGCACCTCATCCCGCTGATCCACAACGCGGGCATCACCTGCGCCCTGCACGGCGCGCACTCGGTCGGCGCCTGCCTGGTGCTGGCGACCCCCGACACCGCGACCGCGTTCCCGCTGCTGGCCCGCGCACGCGCCACCGACGTGCTGATCGGGCACGGCCACTACCAGGCGGTGCTCTCCCCGGGCTTCGATGCCGCGCGCGTGCACCTGCGGCGGGTGGTGCTGTCGGGTGCCAAACTCACCGACGAGTTGTTCGCCCGCGCCGACGACGGCGCGGGACATTGGGCGGGTCAGCTGTTCGGCATGTCCGAGGGCCTGTTCACGGTGACGCCGCCGGATGCGCCCGCCCTCGCCCGTGCCACCACGGTCGGCACGCCGATCGCCCCGGACGACGAGGTCCGCATCCTCGAACCCGGCGCCGACACCGAATTGCCCGACGGCACAGTGGGAGAACTGTGCTGCCGCGGCCCGTACACCATCCCCGGTTATTTCGACGCGCCCGAACACAATCGGTCGGCGTTCACCCCCGACGGGTTCTATCGCACCGGCGATCTGGCGCGGATCGTCGTCATCGACGGCGTGCGCTACGTGTCCATCGAGGGCCGCATCAAGGATCTCATCAACCGCGGCGGCGAGAAGATCAACGCCGAGGAGGTGGAACTGCTGCTGGTGCGCCACCCCAACGTGGCGAACGCGGCCGTGGTGGCCATGCCCGATCCGCGGCTGGGGGAGAAGACCTGCGCGTATCTCGTCGCGGCGACCGGCGTCGCGTCGAGCCTCGATGACATCCGCGCCCACCTCGAGGCGTTGGGCGTGGCCAAGTTCAAGTGGCCCGAGCGTTTGGAATGGGTCCAGGAATTACCGCAGACCAGCGTCGGCAAGGTCGACAAGAAGCGGCTGCGCACCGACATCGGCGAGAAGCTCGCGTCGGAATCGGCGCGACCGGGGAATCAGGAGCACTCATGAAACTGCGCACCGTGGCCGTGCTCGGGGGCGGGCCCGGCGGCCTCTACGCCGCCCGGCTGCTCAAACTCAGCCACCCCGACGCGGAGGTGACCGTCTACGAACAGGGCTCGCCCGACACCACCTTCGGTTTCGGCGTCGGCCTCGCCTCACGCACCCAGCGCAACCTGCGCGCCGCCGATTCCGCCTCGCTCGAGGAGATCGTCGACCGCGCGCACCCGCACGACATGTCGATGCGCCTCGGCGACGCCGTGGCCCGGCTGTCCCACGGCGAACTGCTGGCCATCGCGCGCACCACCCTGCTGGCCGTACTCCAGCGGCACGCGGAGGCCGCCGGAGTACGGCTGCGGTTCGGCGAGCGGCGCGAGATCACCGAACTCGACGCGGACCTGGTGATCGCCGCCGACGGCGTCAACAGCGCCGCCCGCACCCGGCTGGCCGACGCGCTCGCGCCGCGCATCACCACCGGCACCGGGCTGTACCTGTGGTGCGGCACCGATTTCGCCCTGCCCAGCGCCGTGTTCACCCCGGTCACCACCGAGCACGGCACGTTCGTCGCGCACGCCTATCCATACGCGGCCGACCGCAGCACCTTCCTCATCGAAACCGACGAAGACACCTGGGTGCGCGCGGGATTCGACCGCACGACCGCCGACACTCCGCCCTCGGAGACCGATCAGCAGTCGCTGGCCTACCTGGAGAAGGCGTTCGCGCAGACCCTCGCCGGCCACCGGCTGATCGGCAACCGCACCCGCTGGCTGCGCTTCCGCACCGTCACCTGCCGGCGTTGGCACACCGGCAACGTGGTGCTGCTCGGCGATGCCGCACACACCGCGCACTATTCCATCGGTTCGGGCACCAAGCTCGCGATGGAGGACGCCATCGCCCTCGACCGCGCCGTCCGAGCGGCCCCCACGTTGGGCGAGGCGCTCGCCGAGTACGAACGGGTGCGCCGCGCCGACGTGGAGCACCTACAGTCCATCGCCCGCCGCAGTGAACTGTGGTGGGAGTCGTTCCCGCGCCGGCTCGGGCTCCCGGTCGACCAGCTGATGGTCAGCTACATGACCCGTGCCGGGAAGGTGAGCCTGGACCGGTTCGCCGCCTCGGCGCCGGAGGTGTCGCGTCGCGGACTGGCCGACTACGCGGGCGTGACACCGGCGGCGGTGCCCGCGGCCGGATTGGACGACTGGGTCTGCGCGCAGCCGCTGCGGCACGGCGGCCGGACCTACCCTTCCAGGCTCGCCCCCGCGGACCTCCGTGCGCACGAGACCACCGCGGTGCTCGAGGTCGATCTCGCGTCGGCATGGGAGCAGGCGGCCGATGCGTTGCTGGCGACGGTGCCCGAG
Organism: Nocardia sp. FDAARGOS_372; assembly: GCF_002554515.1. Taxonomy (NCBI): domain Bacteria; kingdom Bacillati; phylum Actinomycetota; class Actinomycetes; order Mycobacteriales; family Nocardiaceae; genus Nocardia; species Nocardia sp. FDAARGOS_372. The sequence goes on from NZ_PDDW01000001.1 coordinate 811,403, forward strand.
GCGGGCGTCGTCTGGTTGACCGGCGCTCCCCACCGTGCCGACGTGCTGACGCGGCTCGAGCTGGCCGAACGGGTCAGGTGGCAGTCCGGGGCGACGGTCGTGGTCGATGTGCCCGAGGCGCACAAGGCCGACGCGGCGGCCGGGCTCGCCGGTGGGCGCACGCATCTGGTGCATCTGAGTTCGGGCGTCCCGGCGGCGGCGACACCGGTGCGGGTCCACAGTGCGTCGGCGTGACGAACCGGCAGCGCATACGCTGTCGGGGATGACCACGAACGCACGCGCCGGATCGCAGAGCACCTCGCGCCGTGAGCTCGTCGAGCGCGAGATCATGGAGCAGGCCACTCGGCTGTTCGCCGAGAAGGGGTTCGCCGGGACCACCCTGCAGGACATCGCCGTGGCGACCGGCCTGACCCGGCCCGCGCTGTACCACTACGTCGCCAACAAGGACGAGTTGCTGGCGCGGCTGGTCACCGAGATCGCCGAGCAACCGGCGCAACTGCTGCACACCATCAACGAGCGCGACGACCTCGACCCCGCACAGCGGCTGCGCGAGATGGCGCTGTCCATCGCGCGCCACCAGATGCAGGCGCCCGAACGGTTCCGTCTGCTCATTCGTTCCGAGGCCGAATTGCCCGAGTCACTGGCCAACACCTACCGCAGCAGCAGGCGGCGAGTGCTCAAGGAGTTCGTCGGCGTCATCGACGACGGAATCCGGGCGGGGCAGTTCTTCCCCGTCGACTCCCGCACCGCCGCGCTCGGCATCATCGGCATGCTCAACTGGATCGCCTGGTGGCACCATCCGGGTGACCAGAACGGGCGGGCGGCCGCCACCCAGCTGGCCGAGATGGCGGTGCGTACGGTCATCGACCCCGAAGCCGACGCCATGGGCGAGGCCGGGCCCCGCCGGATCCTGGAACGGCTGCGGCAGAACCTGGATTCGCTCGAACAGACGCTGGGCGCGATCTGAGGCGCCGCGCTACCTCCGCCTGATCCGCTCGACGTAGGCGCCGCGGATCGCCGTGTCCACCCGGGTGATCGCCGCGTCGTCGCCGGCGAGCCTGCGCAGGACCCGCATCACGCGTTCCGGGACGAGTGTGGCGGCGTCGGCGGCGGGGCCGAGGTAGCCGGGGACGGCGACCTCGGCCGCCCGGCTGGCGACGGTGCCGACGATGGCGGCGGCGACGTCTTCGGGGTCGACGGCGGGCAGTACGCCGTAGTCGATGCCCGCCGAGAGTTCGGTGCGTACCGCGCTGGGCAGGACGGCGGTGATGCTGACGCCGGTGTCGGCGTGTTCCAGGCGGGTGGCGGCGGTGAGCCCGACGGCGGCGTACTTGCTCGCGTTGTACATCGCCAGGCCCGCGAGCGGGAATTTCCCGGCCAGCGAGCACACGTTGACGATGTGGCCGCGGCCGCGCTCGACCATGCCGGGCAGCGCCAGGCGCATCCCGTGCACGAGCCCGAAGACGTTGACCTCCATGGTGAGCCGGTCGAGGTCCTCGTCCTGGTCCAGGAACGGGCCGTTGGGCATCACGCCCGCGTTGTTGACCAGGATGTCGAGCGGGCGGCCGTGACGGCTCTCGGCGTGGGCGAGGAAGGCCGCGAACGACCACTTGTCGGTGACGTCGAGGGGGTGCGCGCCGGCGAGCGGGCCGAGACCGGCGGCGGTGGCGGCGGCCGCGTCGGCGTCCAGGTCGCCGAGCGCGACGTGCGCGCCCGCCTCGACGAACGCGCGGGCGGTCGCGGCCCCGATACCCCGGCCCGCGCCGGTGACCGCGACCAGCGCGCCGCGCACGTCGATGGCCGGGTAGCGGCTCATGCGGGCACCTCGATGTCGTCGGCGACGGTGACGGTGAAGTCCGCGGGATCGAACCGGCTCACCGTGCGCACCAGCCTGCCGGTGGACCACGGCCAGCTGAAACTGTTGCGGCCGTTGGCGTCGATGTAGTAGCTGCGGCAGGAGTCGGCGTTGTAGGCGGTGCCGCCGAGTGCGGCCTGCACCCGGTCGACGTAGTCCGCCTGCGCCCGCGGCCGCACCTCGAAACTGGACCAGCCTTCCCGCCGGGCGGTGGTCACCGCCCGCACCAGGAAGGCGACCTGTGCTTCGGCGATGGTGAACGCCGAGGAGTGCCCGGTGCCGAGGCTGGGACCGAGCATGATGCACAGGTTCGGGAAGCCCGACACCACCGTTCCCCGATAGGCCTCGGGGGAGTCGCCCCAGTGCTGGGCGAGGCTGCGGCCGTCGGCGCCGTGCACCAGATCGGCCAGCGGCATGTCGAGGATGTGGAAGCCGGTGCCGAGGATGACGGCGTCCACCTCGGCCGCGCTGCCGTCGGCGCCGACGACGGTCGAGCCGTCGATCCGGTCCACCGCGGTGGCATGTACCGCCACGTTCGGGCGGGTGAGGGACTGGAGGTAGTTGTTGGAGAACAGGATTCGTTTGCAGCCGAGCAGATAGCCGGGGGTGAGCTTGCGGCGCAGCTCCGGATCGGGCACCGCCAGGCGCAGATAGGCGCGTCCGATCGCCTGCAAGCCGTGCATGAGCGGCTTGGGCCGGTGGAAGGCCGTACCGACCACGCCGTCCATCACCGCGTACTCCAGGCCGCGCAGGGCCGTGTGGGCGAACGGCACCCGGCGCATCAGCTGCTTCTCGAGTTCGGGCACCGGATGGTCCAGCTTGGGCAGTACCCAGTGCGCGGTCCGCTGGAACAGGTGCAGCGCGGCCACCCGCGGCTGGATCTGCGGCACGAACTGCACGGCCGAGGCACCGCTGCCGATCACCGCCACCCGCTTGCCGCGCAGGTCGTAGTCGTGGTTCCAGCGCGCGGAATGGAAGACCTCGCCGGGGAATTCGTCCAGGCCCGGCACGCCGGGGATCTTGGGCTCGTTCCACGGACCGGCCGCCGCCACCAGGAAGGTGGCGCTGAATTCGCCCGCGTTCGTCCGCACCCGCCACCGTCGATCCGTCGCGTCCCATCGGGCGTCGAGCATCTCCACGCCGAAGCGGGTGATCGCGTCCAGGCCGTGCTCGCGCGCGACCCGCCCGACGTAGTCGAGGATTTCCGGTTGGGTGCCGAACAGCCGCGACCATTCAACATTCGGCGCGAACGAGTACGAATACAGGCCGGAGGGCACGTCGCAGGCGCACCCGGGATAGGTGTTGGCCCGCCAGGTGCCGCCGTAGGTCTCGGCCTTCTCCAGGACGAGTACGTCGGACACACCGGCGCGGCGTAGCTCGACCGCCGCGCAGACGCCGGACACGCCCGCGCCGACGACGATCACCTCGTGATGTCGGCTCATGCGGCTGCTCCCGCTCGGTCGGCGGCCAGGATCGCGTCGGCGACCAGGCCGGGGGTGGTGCGCCGCGCGGCCGCCAGGGTGGCGGGCCTGCGGGTGACGTCCATGAAGTTCGGGCCCATCGCAGCCAGATCCGCGGCGGTGGGTTCGACCCGGATCACCCGGATGCCCGCCGCCCGCAATCGGGCGATCTCACCGTCCAGGCCGCGGGTCATCGGTGCGCGCAACAGTCGCTCCAGGCGGTCGACACCGCGGGCGGGCGCGCCGTTCGCGCTGGTCATGGGGGCGATCACGACGACTTCGTCCAGGTCGCGGGAGGCCAGCAGATCCGCCGACACCGACGACAGCGCGCCGCCGTCGAGGTAGTCGCGCCCGCCGATCCGCACCGGCGGGAACCAGCCGGGAATCGCCCACGACGCCGCGATCGCCGCCCCCAGCTCGGCCCGCGGCGCGTCCGGGCTGCCGAAGGCGGTGCGGGCGCCGGTGGCGGTGTCGACCGCGACGAGCCAGGTGTCCGGGTGCGTCACCCAGCCGTCCGGTCCGGCCAGCGCGGCGCCGTACTCGCGCAGCCGGCCGGCGTCGCCGCGCCCGCGGGCAGCAGGCCGGCCAGCGCGCCGTACGGTGACCCGGCGCGGCGTGCGCCGCGGATCAGCCCGAGGCCAGGCAGCGCCGGTGCGGGCAGGGGCGGCAGCGCACCGGGATGGAACGCGAAGTGGCGCAGCAACATCGGGTCGGCGTCGGGTGTGCCGTCCAGTGCCGCCAGCAGGTCCCGTGGCGTGCGGCCCGCGCCGAGCGCGGCCACCAGTTCGGCGCCGGCGGAGGTGCCGAGCAGCACCTCGGCGGTGCGGGCGTCCCAGTCCAGGGCCTGCTCGACGGCGCGCAGCGCGACCACCGTCCAGGCGAAGCCGAGGGTGCCACCGCAGCCGATGGCCAGAGCTCGTCGTGTCGTCACAATTTCGGATACTAGCGGTATCCGGATTCCTTGGGTAGCCCATTGCTAGGATCGGCGCATGACCAGGCTGACCCGCAAGGAGGCGCACGCGCGCACCCGTGAGCGCCTGGTCGAGACCGCCGAGGAGATGTTCCTGGCCAACGGCTACACGGTGACCTCGCTGGACAAGGTGGCCGCGCGGGCGGGCTTCTCCAAGGGCGCGGTCTACTCGAACTTCGCCACCAAACACGAGCTGGGTCTCGCGGTGCTCGAGCGGATCCGGCTGGCGCGCGTGCTCAGCCTGGCCGCCGCCGTGCTCGGCGCCGACACCCTCGACGCCCGCATCGCCGCTTTCGGGCGGTGGGCCGAGGAGAACATCGGTGACGTGGGCTGGCTCACCGTCGAGGTCGAATTCGCCATCGGCACACGGCATCTCGACGACCTGCGGGAGGAACTCGCGGTGCGGCGGCGGGAGATCACCGACACCCTGGCCGAACTCATCGATCAGCAGGCCCGGGAATTCGGCGTCACCCTGGCCGTTCCGGCTCACGACGCCGCCGTGCGACTGCTCTCGCTGGGTATCGGCCTCGGCGTGCAGCGCGCGTTCGACCCGGAGGTTCCGGTGACGCCGATCGTGGACGCCCTGCGGGAGCTGCTCACCGGCGCGGCGACTCGCCCGGCCGGACGGTCCGTCGCCCCCGATGCTGCGAAGCCTTGAGAATTACTGTCTCACTGTAGTTTTCATCGAATCGACCGAATAACTCCGAGGGCCGGTCGGTGTCCACGTAACGGCCCTGTGAGATAGGCCAGCCGCCCGTGGTCTTCTTCGGAGTTCGTCCAAGACCCCTGGTGGACCCGCCCGCTGGACCGTTAACCTGAGGACGGTCGTTCGACCACCGAAGTTCGAGGTCAGCTCGGGTGACGCCGCCGTCATCCGATCCGGATCGATCGCACATTCGCGCACCACACCCCACCCGCTCGTCCCGCGCTGTCGCCGATCCGTTGTCTCGTGATCATCGCTAGGGGAATCCTGCCATGGACAATGCCGCGCTGCCGTCAGCACCTGGTCCCACTCCACATTCCACCCGCACCCGCGGTGTCGCCGTCGTTCCCTACTCGGAAAACGTTGCGAGACAACAGGATATCGACATCGAGCGGCCCCGTCCGGAGGGATCCGCCGACCATCCGGCACCCACGCGCGCGAACGAGGGTTCGCTGCTGCGGCCGTGCTCGCCGATCGCCGAGCAGATCGGCCAGGTGGATCGCCGGATGCGCGAGATACTGCTCACGGGAGGCGAATTCGACGACATCTATCGCCACATCCTCACCGCGCCGGGTAAACGGGTACGGGCCGGTCTGGCCCTGGCCTGCGCCCAGCTGATCCCGTCGCCGGACGCGGCGCCGGTGCACGACGCCCTCGACATCGCCTGCGTCTGGGAGATGTTCCATGAATCGTCCCTGGTGCACGACGACATCTGTGACGGGTCGCCGCTGCGTCGCGACGCGCCGTCGGTGCCCGCCGCGTTCGGTGTCCGGCGGGCGGCCCGCGCGGGATTCCACCTCGCCGGTAAGGCGCTCCAGGTGCTGGCACGGGTGATCGCCGACAACCCGGCGGCCTTCGGGACCGTCGGCACGGCCGCCGGAGTGACCTACCTGGACCGATTGTCGGACCTGTCGCTCGGCCAGCTCGTCGAGACCATCCCGCCCACCGTCGACCACCACGCCCTGCGCGGCCACTACGCCCGCGTCGCCGCCGCGAAGACCGGCACGTTGTTCCGGCTGGCCTGCGCCTACGGTGGCACGGCGGGCGCCCTCGAGCACGACCGGCTGCGCGATCTGATGGACTACGCCGAGCGGCTCGCCTTCGCCTTCCAGGTGATGGACGACGTGCGCGACGTCGACGGCGGGCCCGGGCTGGGGAAGGACGCCTGCGGCGACCTCGACCGCCGGGTGCCCACCTGGCCGGTCATCGAATGGTTGGCCGAGCAACGGGCGGCGGTCGATCTCTGGCTGGACCCGGCCACCCCCACCGGCGTCCTGCAATCCGCGCTGGCGGACAGCGGCGCGATCGCGAGGGCGCGGGCCCACGCCGTCGCCACCGCCGAGGCGGCGCGGCGGGCGCTGGCGGCGTTCCCGCTCTCCCCGGCCAAGGAGCACCTGGACCGGCTCGCGGTGCGGGTGGTGACCCGATGACCGCCGGACGGCTCGGCCCCCTGGTCCACGGACTCCGCCGGCTGCGGCGCGCGCCCGATCTGGCGGCGCTGCGCGCGGCGGCCACGCCGGCGGAACTGGCCGCGCGAGCGCTGATTCCGGCCGGCCGGAATCTCGGCCTGGCCGTCGGGTTGCTGCCCGCGGGCCAGCGGGCCGAAGCGACCGCCGCGCTGCTGGCCTGCCGGGTGCTCGACGCCTACGAGGACCTGATGGACCGTCCGCACGCGGGCGCGGCCGTGCTCGCGGCGGCGGGCTATCTCGGCGGCCGCACCGACACCGCCCCACCGCCGTTGCGCGCCGTCGCCGACCGTGACAGCGAGGCGGTCGACCTCGTGCTCGCCGAGCGCGCACCCGACATCCGGCTCCTCGTCGGCGCGTTGCCCGCGCCGGGCCGGGCGCGCGTCGCCGCCCTGCTCGACGACGTCGCCGCCGTGATGGCCCGCAACCTGGCCACCCCGCTGCCGCGAACCGCCTACGGCGCGGGCGTGCTCGGCCGCGTCATCCACCACGCGTGCGAGCTGGTGGCCGGAGCGGCCTATGCCGACGATGAGCTGCGCGAGCTGGCCGAATGCGTCGGCATCACCGCGCAGTTGGCCAACGACCTGCGCGACGGCGAGCTGGCGCTCTACGGCGCGGCCGATCGCGCCGACCTGACCCGCACGGTGCTGCTGCGGGTGTTGTCGCCCGCGCTGGGCAGTCTCGCGTTGCTGGGCACGCTCGGCCCGCGGACCCCCGGCCTGAGCGCCCGGGCCGGTATGGCCTATCTGGCGATCACCACCACGACCTTCCTGTGCTCGGCCGCGGGCGCCGCACCGCCCTACCCGCGCCGGCTCCGGCTGCCCGCCGCCGTGCTCGCCGCCGCCGCGCCCGGCTACTGGGACCGCATGCAGAACCGGATGCTGGGCAGCGTCGACCGCGCGATCCACCTGGTGCTCGACGCGGCTCCCGAACCCACCGAGCCCGCCGGCGACGCTCCGCCGATGCTCGCCGCGCTGGACCATCGTCCGACGGCCAACACGCTCGGACCACTGGTGGTCGGCACCGCCTTCGCCCTGGTCGAGGCGCTGCCGCCCGACCGCCTCACCGGCGGAGTGCCCGCCGCGCAGGCGCGCCGGATGATGATCGCCGACCACCTGGCCTTCGGCGCGCTCGAGCGGATCGCCCCCGGTGACGTCGAGGCGATGCGCCAGCTGGCCGTTCGATTCCAACTCGCCGCCCAGCACACCGGAGGAGGCAGCACATAAGCACCCACCCGCCCGCTCGGCTCGCCACCACCCCATCCAAGGAGGTCCTCCCATGAGCACCGTCACCCCGCGCCCCAGCCCGCGCTCCTCGTCTCCGTCCGCCCCGATCCCGTTCAGCCGCCGCGTGTTCAAACTCGAGCATCCGGCCAACCTCGGCCCGCTGCTGCATGTCGTGGCCTGGGTCGGGTTGCTGGCCTTCGGGTTGTTCGCTCCCATCGCCACGACCTGGTATGTGGCCGTGCCGCTGATCGTCACGCTCACCCTGCTGAATTTCTCGCTCACCATCGGCGTGCTGCACATGCACACGCACCGGCCGCTGTTCGTGTCCAAGCGGCTCAACCGGGTGGTCGACCTGTTCTGCTGCATGCCCGCACTGCTCACCGCCGCCGAGATGCGAGAGGTGCACATCCTCAACCACCACCGCTACAACGACGGCCCCGGTGACGTCACCTCCACCGAGGGGCGCGAGCGCGGGCTCGGCGCGATCTGGTACTGGATCCGGTACGGCACCATCGTCAAACGGCACACCATCCGGACGATCTTCGCCGCCGACGCGACGGCCAAACAACGAATCCGCCGTCACCAGTTCGTGTTCGACCTCACCATCGTCCTGGCGCTGGTGGCGCTCACCTGGTATGCGGCAGGCGGCGCGCGCTTCGCGCTCTTCTACTGGATTCCGTTCGCCGTCACCCAGGTCAACTCCGGCTACTTCGCCTGGCTGACGCACGCGCCGGCACGCGGCTTCGAGGACGACCCGAGCAAATCGCTCAACACCGCGGGCAACTGGCTCAACTTCTTCATCTTCAACCAGGGCTACCACAGCGTGCACCACCGCTACCCCGGCATCCACTGGAGCCAGATCCCGGACAAGCTCGACTTCATGCGGCAGGTGGAACCCGGCGTCATCGTGCCCTACTGGATGACCTTGAATTCGGCGTGGCGGCTGGTGGTTCCGGACGGTTTCCTCGACGTGCCCTACGGGCAGCGGTGGAAGGCCAAGCTGGACAAGCGCATGGAGGAGGGCCGCGTCCGTTCCCGGCTGCTGCCCTGGTTCGCATGGATCTGACTCTCGCACAACAGGTTCGGGGCGCGCTCGCCGACCGCCGACGGCTCGTCCCGCTCCTGCTCGCCTTCGCCGGATACGCCTTCGCCGGCGTCACCGTGCCCCTGCTGCTGTTGTTCGCCGGTGGCTGGTGGCTGCCCAAGACGGTCGACAGCGGCGCGCACCTGCCGGCCGCGTGGGCCGTCCCGATCGACCTGGGGCTGCTCGCCCTGTTCGGGCTACAGCATTCCGCGATGGCCCGGCCCGCGGTCAAGGCGGTGGTCATCCGCTGGGTGCCCGAGCCGCTCGAGCGCACGGTCTACGTGGTCGCGGCCAGTGCCGTGGTGTGGGTGGTCTGCCTGGGCTGGCAGCCGCTGCCGCAGCCGATCTGGTCGGCCCAGGGCGCGGTCGGCGCGGCGCTCGACGCCGGGTTCTGGCTTGGTTTCGTGCTGGTCTACGTCGCGACCCTGTTGTTGGATCACTTCCACCTGCTGGGCCTCGGTCAGGCCTACCGGCACTACGTCCGGCAGGTCCCGGACGCCACCGCCGACCGGTTGCAGGTACACGGGCCCTACCGGCTGGTGCGTCATCCGCTGATGACCGGGCTGCTGCTCAGTTTCTGGTGCGCGAGCACCCTCACCCTCGGGCACCTGTTGTGGGCGGTGGGGCTGACCGGCTACATCGTGCTGGGCACGATCTTGGAGGAGCGGGACCTGTCGGCGCGCTTCGGTGCCGCCTACCGGGACTACGCGACCGCGGTGCCGGCGTTCTTCCCCTCGCCGCTCGGCCCGGCCGCGCGCGCACGACTGCGCCGGGCCCGCCCGCTCGGGGCGGGGCTCGCCGGCGGTGCGGGGCGCGTCGGGGGAGAGGAATCGACATGACCGGTCCGCGCGAACCCGGGGCCGGTGCCCCCGGCGAGGTGGGCGCCGGACGCGCCCACGCCAAGGCGATCCTGCTCGGCGAGCACACCGTGGTGCACGGAACGCCCGCCCTCGCGGTACCGATACCGGCATTGCCGGTGCGCGCCAGTGCCTTTCGCGCGCAGCACCGCCCTCCCGGTCCCGGGCAACCGGACGCGCGCCTGTCGCGCCTGACCGTCGGCGCCCGAACGCCTGCGGTGTGCGGTCCGCAGGTGGCGGTGGGTGCGGCACTGCACCGGTGGGATCTGGACCACGAGACCGTCGACATCGTCCTGCACCGGACGATTCCACCGGCCCGCGGCCTCGGCTCCAGCGCCGCCGACGCCGCCGCCGCGGTCCGGGCGGTCGCCGACCTCTACGGCCGGTCCCTCGACGCCGACACCCTGTACGAACTGGTGCAGTGCGGCGAACAGGTCGCCCACGGCCGGGCCAGCGGCGTGGACGCGCGCGCGATCCTGGCGACCGGGCCGATCCGGTTCCAGGCCGGGGCCGCCGAGCCGCTGGCCGTCGCACTCGACGCGGCGCTGGTGCTCGCCGACAGCGGCGTGCCCGGCGCCACCCAGCAGGCGGTGGCCGTCGCCGGGAGAACCTTGAACGGCGACACCATCGGTGCTCGACGCATGCTCGGCCGGGCCACCGAACTCGCCGCCACGGCGATGGCGGCCCTGAGCGAAGGACGAGGTGCCGCGCTGGGCCGCACGCTGCTGGCGTTCCACGAGCTGCTCGGCGCCCTCGGCGTCGGTCACCCGCGCACCGACGCCCTCGTCGCCGCCGCACTCGGGGCAGGCGCGCACGGCGCCAAGCTCACCGGCGCCGGACTCGGCGGCTGCGTGCTCGCCCTCACCGAACCCGGCCGCGCCGCCGCCACGGTCGGTGCGGCGCTTCGCCGGGCCGGAGCCGTGCGGACCTGGACGGTCCCGATCCGAAGGACGTGGTCATGACTCTCTCACCCCACCTGAACGCCGACCTCGCCGCGGCCCGCGCCGACGAGGCGGTCGCCGTGGCCCATCCGAACATCGCGCTGATCAAGTACTGGGGCAAGCGCGACGAGACCGCCGTCCTGCCGGTGACCGCCAGTCTGTCGCTGACCGTGAACATCTTCCCGACCACCACGGCGGTCGCGCTCATCGACGGACCCGCCGACATCGTGACCCTCGACGGGAAACCGGCCTCCGGTCCGGCTCTGGCCCGGGTCGTGCGGTTCCTCGATCTGGTGCGCGCCCGCGCGGGCCGCGCCGACCGCGTCATGGTGATCTCGGTCAACAGCGGGCCGACCGGCGCCGGATTGGCCTCCTCCGCCAGCGGATTCGCGGCACTGGCGGCGGCCGCGGCGACCGTGTTCGGGCTCGACCGCGACGCCCGCTCGCTCTCGCGGCTCGCCCGCCGCGGCTCCGGCTCGGCCTGCCGGTCGATCTTCGGCGGATTCGCGGTGTGGCACGCGGGCGAGGGGCTCGGCGAAGCCGGGGATCTCGGTTCCTACGCGGAGCCGGTCGAGGACGGCGGGCTCGACCCGGCGTTGGTGGTCGCCGTCGTGGACGCGGCCGCCAAGGCCGTGTCCAGCCGGGAGGCGATGCGGCGCACGCGCGCGACCTCACCGTTGTACGGGGCCTGGGCGGCCTCCTCGGCGACCGACCTGACGCGGATGCGCGCCGCGCTGGCGCGCGGCGATCTGGCCGAGGTCGGCGAGATCGCCGAACGCAACGCGCTGGGCATGCACGCCACCATGCTGGCCGCCCGGCCCGCGATCCGCTATCTCTCCCCGCATTCGCTCGCGGTCCTGGACCGGGTGCTCGCGCTGCGCGCCGAGGGGGTGCCCGCCTACGCGACCATGGACGCCGGACCGAACGTGAAGATCCTGTGCGCGCGCGCCGACGCGGCGCGAGTGGCCTCGGCGGTGCGGGCGGTCGGTGATTTCGTGACCACCCGGATCGGCTACGCCGGCCCCGGTGTCGCGGTGACCGTCGGGGGTGGGCGGTGATCAGCGAACGGGCACCCGGCAAGTTGTTCGTCGCCGGCGAGTACGCCGTCGTCGAGCCGGGCCGCCACGCGATCCTGACCGCGGTGGACCGGTACGCCACCGCCACGGTGCGCGCGAGCCACACCGACGCGGCCGTCACGGTGTGCACCGACCTCGGGCAGGGGGTGCAGCTGGCCTGCCGCCGTGCCGGCACGGGACTGGTTCCGGCGAACGGGCGGGCGCGCCCGCCCGCGGAGCTGGCGTACGTCTTCGCCGCCGCGGCGGTCGTCGAACGGCTGCTGATCGAACGCGGACATCCGGTGCTGCCCTGCCGGGTCGCCGTCACCGCCGATCTCGCCGACCGGTCCGGCCGCAAGTTCGGGCTCGGGGCCAGCGCGGCGGTGACCGCGGCGACCGTCGCGGCGCTCGGGCGCTTCCACCGGCTGGGCCTGAGCCGGATGGACCGGTACCGGCTGGCGATGCTGGCCACCCTGTCGGTCGATCCGGCCGCGTCCGGTGGCGACGTGGCGGCGAGCACCTGGGGCGGTTGGCTCGTCTACGGCTCCCCGGATCGGCGGTGGGTGTCGGAGACGCTCGCCACCCGGAGTGTGACCGAGCTGCTGAGCAGGCCGTGGCCGGGGCTGTCGGTGCACCGGCTGCCGCCGCCCGCGCGATCGGCGCTGCGGGTGGGCTGGACCGGCACACCCGTTGCCACGCCGGGACTGGTCCGGTCGGTGCGCCGGGGCCGCGACCGCCGCGCCGGGGACTACCGCGCCTTCGTGGCCGCCACCGAGGAGTGCGTGCGCGCCCTGGCCCGGGCGCTCGAGGCGGACGAGCCGGGCGCCGTGCACGCCGGAATCCTGCGTGCCCGTGAGCTTCTCGTCCACCTGGACAGCGTCGCCCGCGCGGGCATCATGACACCCCGGCTGCGCGCGCTGTGCGCCGCGGGGGACGCGGTCGGCGCCGCCGCCAAACCGTCGGGCGCCGGTGGCGGCGACTGCGGCATCGCCTTCCTCGACCCCGCCGACACCGCGGCGCTGGCCGAACTCGCCGACCGGTGGCGAGCCGCGGGCATCGAGCCGCTGACGGTGCGCCCCCACCCACGGCAGGAGGCGGACACATGAGCAGCAACCGCAAGGACGACCACGTCCGTCACGCCGTTGACCAGCACCGCGACCGGACCCCGGTCAACGACTTCGACGCGATCGGGTTCCAGCACCACGCCCTGGCGGGCATCGACGCCGCCGACGTCGACCTCGGCGTCGACATCGCCGGAAAGCGATGGCACACACCGTTGTTCATCAACGCGATGACCGGCGGCAGCGCGGCGGCCACGGACATCAACCGCGGGCTGGCGATCGCCGCCCGCGAGACGGGCCTGCCGGTCGCCTCCGGCTCACTGAGTGCCTACTTCCGCGACCCTGGCCTGGCGGGCAGCTTCCGCGTGCTGCGGGAGGAGAACCCGCACGGTGTGGTCATCGCCAATGTCAACGCGACGGCGACGCTGGATCAGGCGCGCCGGGCCGTCGACCTGCTCGCGGCCGACGCCCTGCAGATCCACCTCAACGCGGTGCAGGAGATCGTGATGCCGGAGGGGGACCGGTCCTTCCGGTCCTGGCCGCGCCGCATCGAGCACCTCGCGGCGGGCGTGCCGGTGCCGGTGATCGTCAAGGAGGTCGGGTTCGGGCTCAGCCGCCCGACCGTCGCCTGGTTGCGCGATGCCGGGGTCGCCGTCGCCGACGTCGGTGGGCGGGGCGGCACGAACTTCGCCCGCATCGAGAACGACCGGCGCCCGGCGGCGGACTTCTCCTTCCTCGACACCTGGGGCCAGTCCACGCCCGCCTGCCTGCTCGACAGCGCGGAGGTCACCGGCATCGCGCTCGTCGCCTCCGGCGGCATCCGCTCGCCCCTCGACGTCGCCAAGGCACTGGCCCTGGGCGCCGACGCGACCGGTGTCGCGGGCCGGTTCCTCGCGACGCTGCTCGACCGCGGCGCCGAGGGACTGATCGAGACCATCCGCGCCTGGCTCGATCAACTGCGCAGCATCGCCACCGTGCTCGGCGCCGCCACCCCCGCCGACCTGCGCCGCTGTGACCTGCTGATCACCGGCGAGGTGGCCGCGTTCTGCCGGCTGCGCGGCATCGACGCCGCGGCCTACGCCCATCGCAGCCACTGGTGGCACCCCTCGGAACGAAGGAGTCTCCTGTGAACGACCTGTCGTATGCGGCGGTCCCACTGCGCTGGGTGGGGCCGGTGCGCATCACCGGCGCCGTCGTCGACGATGCCGTCGAGGTGCCGCTGGCCACCTACGAGTCACCGCTGTGGCCCTCGGTGGGCCGGGGCGCGCGCGTCACCACCCTCACCGAGCGCGGCGTGCAGGCGACGGTGATCGACGACCGGATGACCCGCTCGGTGCTGTTCGAAGCCGACGACGCCTACACCGCGCTCGTGGCCGTGCGCGGCCTGACCGGCCGGTTCGCCGAACTCCAGCGGGTGACCGAGGCCAGCAGCCGTTACGCGCGGTTGCTCGACCTGCACCATCAGATCGCCGGGAACCTGCTGTTCCTGCGGTTCGCGTTCAGCACCGGTGACGCCGCGGGCCACAACATGGCCACACTGGCGGCCGACCGGTTGATGGACCACATCGTGGCGACCGTGCCCGGCCTGCGCCACGTCTCGGTGTCGGGCAACTATTGCACCGACAAGAAGGCCACCGCGGTCAACGGCATCCTCGGCCGGGGCAAGAACGTGGTGACCGAGATCCTGATCCCCGCCGAGGTGGTCGGACAACGGTTGCACACCACCGCCCGGCAGGTGGTGGAACTGAACATCCGCAAGAACCTGATCGGCACCCTGCTGGCGGGCGGAATCCGTTCGGCGAACGCCCATTACGCGAACATGCTGCTCGCCTTCTACCTGGCCACCGGTCAGGACGCGGCCAACATCGTGGAGGGCTCACAGGGCGTCACCCACGCCGAGGACCGCGGCGGGGATCTCTACTTCTCCTGCACGCTGCCCAATCTCGTCGTCGGGACCGTGGGCAACGGCAAGCACCACGGTTTCGTCGAGGAGGTCCTGGCCCGGCTCGGCTGCCGGGACGAACGCCCCGACGGCGAGAACGCCCGGCGTCTGGCCGTGATCGCCGCGGCGGCCGTGCTGTGCGGGGAATTGTCGTTGCTGGCCGCGCAGACCAACCGCGGCGAACTGATGCGCTCCCACACCCGATTCGAACGGTCGACCACGAGCACTGGAGTACAGCCATGACCACCACCGCGGTCGGAATCCACGACCTCAGCTTCGCCACCACCCATTACGCCCTGGATCACGTCCTGCTCGCCGACCGCCTCGGCGTCGACGTCGACAAGTTCCGCCTGGGCATCGGCCAGGAGACGATGAGCGTCGCCGCCGCCGACGAGGACGTCGTCACCCTCGCCGCGGCCGCGGCCGCGCCGGTGCTCGAGCGGCACGGCGCCGAGGACATCCGGACCGTGCTGTTGGCCACCGAAAGCGGGGTGGACCAGTCGAAATCGGCCGGCCTGTACCTGCATCCGCTGATCGGGCTGCCCAATTCCGCGCGGGTGGTGGAACTCAAACAGGCCTGCTACGGCGGCACCGCCGGGCTTCAGTTCGCCGCCGGCCTGATCGCGCGCGACCCGGCGCAACGGGTGCTCGTCATCGCCGCCGACGTCGCGAAGTACGACCTGGACAGCCCCGGCGAGCCGACCCAGGGCGCCGCCGCGGTCGCGATGCTGGTCACCGCGGATCCGGGCATCGTCGCGTTCGAAACGCCCTCGGGGCTCTACAGTGCCGACATCATGGACTTCTGGCGGCCCAACTACCGCAGTGCCGCGCTGGTGGACGGCAAGACCTCGGTCAACGCCTATCAGAAGGCCGCGCAGGAGGCGTGGAGCGACTACCGGCGCCGGGGCGGGCGCGACCTCGGCGAGTTCGCGGCCTTCTGCTACCACCAGCCGTTCACCAGGATGGCCTACAAAGCCCACCGGCACCTGCTCGAAAGCCAGGGCCACCGCGCGGACCCCGACGCGATCGAGTCCGCCGTCGCGCACACCACCCACTACAACCGCACCGTCGGCAACAGCTACACCGCCTCCCTCTACCTCGGGCTGATGTCGCTGCTCGACCACGCCGACGACCTGTCCGGCCGTCCGCTGGCCTTCGTGAGCTACGGGTCCGGGAGCGTCGCCGAGTTCTTCGGCGGCGTCGTCGTCCCCGGCTATCGGCGGCATCTGCGCACCGAGACGACCCGCGCGGCGATCGCCACCCGCGAACCGCTCGGGTACGACGAGTACCGGGCACTGCACGAAGCGGGCACGCCGACCGACGGCCGGTATCACGCCCTCCCCGCCCAGACCCGTCGCCCCTTCCGGCTGGCGGCGATCTCCGGGCACAAGCGGATCTACGAGGCCCGCGAACCGCTCCCGGTCACCGTGGACCAGGCAGGCGCGGACTAGCCCAGGTCGGCCAACCGCGGCACGGCCGGCGCCATGCCCTCGATCCAGGCCGCGGGGGAGCCGGTCGTCGGCGTGACGATCACCTGGTCGATGCCCAGTTTCGCGTAATCGGCCATCGCCCGGACGAATTCGTCGCGGGTCTCCGGGGCGGGGCGGGGATTGTTCGCCAGGATGGTCTTGCGGATCCGGTCGTAGTCGCGGCCCTCGGCCTCGCAGTGCCTGCGCAGCACGTCCAGCTTGTGTTCGACGTCCTGCGGCGAGGTGCCGAACAGATTGCAGGCGTCGCCGTAACGCGCCACCAGCCGCAACGTCTTCTGCTCGCCGCCGCCGCCGATCAGCACCCGCGGCCGGTGCAGGGGCTGTGGTGCGCACAGTGTCTCCGCCAGGCGGTAGTGCTTGCCCTCGAACGGGCCGTTGTTCTGCGGGTCCCACATCTGCGCGCAGATCCGCAGCGTCTCCTCCAGGCGCTCGAAACGCTCGGCCAGCGGCGGGTAGTCGACGCCGAGCCCGCGGTGTTCGCGCTCGTACCAGGCCGCCCCGAGCCCGAGCACCGCGCGTCCGCCGGAGAGCACGTCGAGGGTGGTGACGATCTTGGCCAGCAGGCCGGGATGGCGATAGGTCACCCCGGTGACCAGCAGGCCCAGCTCCACCGTGGTGGTGTGGGCGGCGAGAAAGCCCAGCGCGGTGTAGCCCTCCAGCATGTTGGCCTCCGCGGGCAGGCCGGTCGGCTCGATCTGGAAGTAGTGGTCCATGAACGACAGCCAGGTGGCTCCCGCGGCCTCGGCCGCCGCGCCCGCCCGTGCCAGTTCGCCCGCGATGGCGGAGGTCCCGCCGTCGATGTCGAAGATCGGAAGATGGAAGCCGAGCTCCATGAGGTCTCCTCGTTGCCGGTCAGCGTGTGCCTTCACGCTAAGACCTGGAGCGCACTCCAAGACAAGTCCGAGCGGCCGATGTTCGGCGGCTCGGGGCGCGCCGGGAGTGGAGTGCCCCCGGATTCGCGCGGGGTGGGCGTTACGCTGACCGGATATTTGCCGATCAATTGCTTGGCTGCCGGGCGACCGGCCGCCTGAAGGGGAGGGTTCCGATGAAGAAGCTGGTCGTCGCCGTGGCGCTGGCGGGCGTGTTGGCCGCGGGATGTTCGGACGATTCGTCGCCGACCCCGACGACCGGCACCAGCCGCACCACGGTCACCGCGACATCGGTGTCCACACCGCCGCCGACCGCCCCGACCTCGGCGGCGCCGCACGACGAGCACGGCGCGTCGCAGCCGAATCCCGCGCCCGGGCCGAATCCGGGATCGAATCCGGCGCCGCCCGCGCCGTCCGTGCCGATGATGTCCAACCCCAACGGGGACGGCAGTCAGGTGCCGTGTGAGGGGACGATCTGCACGAATCCGAATCACGGTGCGGGGCCCGAGGGGAACTGACCGGCAACCTTCCGGTCTTCCCCGATTCGGCGTTGCCGGGCGGTTGCCGGGGCTAGGCTCGACGCACTGTGCCGTGCAACTCGTCCGAGGAGGTGAGGGCCGTGCCGGGTCGTCGACGCGTGGCCGTGGGGCTGCTGGCGCTGGGGCTCGTCGTCGGAGCCTGCGCCGACGACTCCGGCGGTGACGCGGCGACGACCAACTCGGCACCGCGATCTCCGGCCGCGACGGGAGAGCTACCGCCGAACGAGGTCGCGGGGGTGGCGATCCCGGACGGCCAGGTGGACCGGGCGGTCGGCGAACTCGACCGCATCGCGGGCGAACTCATGGACGCCACGAAGATCCCCGGCATGGCGGTGGCCGTCGTGCACGACGGAAAAGTGGTCTACAGCAAGGGGTTCGGCGTCCGGGACGTCACGACCGGGGAGCCGGTCGGCCCGGACACGGTGTTCCAGCTGGCCTCGCTGTCCAAGCCGATCGGCGCGACGGTGGTGGCGCGGGAGGTGGCCGCGGGCCGGGTGGCGTGGGACACGCCGGTGCGGCGACTGTCGCCGGAGTTCACCCTCGCCGACCCCTACGTCGGCGACCACGTCACGGTGGGGGATCTGTACGCGCATCGCTCGGGGCTGCCCGACCACGCCGGTGATCTGCTGGAGGATCTCGGCTACGACCGCGCGGCGATCCTGGCGCGGCTGCGGCAGCTGCCGCTGGCGCCGTTCCGCGATTCCTACGCCTACACCAACTTCGGCCTGACAGCGGCGGCGTCCGCGGTCGCGCAGGCGGCGGGCACCGACTGGGAGACGCTGTCGCAGCGCGAGATCTACGAACCGCTCGGGATGACGGCGACCAGTTCGCGCTACGCCGATTTCGTCGCCCGCGGCGACCGGGCGGTCGGCCACGTTCTCGTCGACGGCGCCTACCGGCCCGCCGATCCACCGCGCCGACCGGACGCGCAGTCGCCCGCGGGCGGGGTCAGCTCGTCGGCCCGCGACATGACGCGGTGGCTGACCATGATGCTGGGCGACGGCAGCGTCGAGGGTCGCGAGATCGTGCCGCCCGCGGCGCTGCTGCCCGCGGTCTCCCCGCAGATGATGTCCGCGCCGCCCGCGAACCCCGATGCCAGGGCGGGGTTCTACGGCTTCGGCTTCAACGTCGGCACCTCCCCGGCGGGCCGGGTGGTGCTCAGCCATTCCGGTGCGTTCAATCTCGGCGCCGGCACCGCGTTCACGATGATCCCCTCGGCCGGGGTCGGCATCGTGACGCTCACCAACGCCGCGCCGCGCGGTGTCCCGGAGACGCTCAACGCCGAGTTCGCCGACCTGGTGCAGTTCGGCGAGGTGCGCGAGGACTGGCGCGGACTCTACACCGAAGCCTTCGATCAACTCGACGCCCCGAAGGGCGACCTCGTCGGCAAGGAGCCGCCGCGGGCGCCCGCACCCGCCCGTCCCCTGACCGACTACGCGGGCACCTACGCCAACGCCTACTACGGCCCCGCCACCGTCGCCGTCCGCGGCGACGAGCTGACCGTCACCCTCGGCCCGGCCGGCACCGTCGTGCCGCTGCGGCACTGGGACGGCGACACCTTCGCCTTCACCCCGTCCGGCGAGGGCGCCGACCCGGGCACGGTGTCGCAGGCCCGGTTCGACGGCGACCGGTTGACCCTCGAGTACTACGACCAGGACGGCATGGGCACCTTCACCCGCGGCTGACCGTCAGCGGCGTCTCCGCGCCGAGATGGGTCAGCTTGTGCGGATTGCGGACGTAGTACATACCGGTGATGTGCGCGCCGTCGTGGTCGACGGCCATCACCCCGTCGAGCTCGCCGTCGAGGTACACCACCAGCGCCGGGCTGCCGTTGACGTGGGTGAGACCGAGGGTCAGCGCCCCCGGTACCTTGCGCAGTCCGCCGAGGAAGAGGGTGGCGACCTTGCGCGCGCCGAGAATCGGCCGCAGCACCGCCTGCTTGACGCCACCGCCGTCGCCGACGAGCACGACCTCGGGGGCCAGCAGTTCGAGCAGGCCGCTCAGGTCCCTGGTCTCGATCGCCCGTTGGAACTGTTCGAGCACCTCCCGCGTCCGGCTCGCCGACACCGCCTCCCGCGGGCGACGGGCCTCGACGTGCTTGCGCGCCCGGTGCGCGATCTGGCGCACCGCCGTCGGCGTCTTGCCGACGGCGGCGGCGATCTCGTCGTAGCCGAAGTCGAAGACCTCGCGCAGCACGAACACCGCCCGTTCGGTCGGCGCCAGCGTCTCCAGCACCAGCATCATCGCCATCGACAGGCTCTCGGCGAGTTCGGCGTCCTCGGCGATGTCGGGCGTGGTGAGCAGCGGCTCGGGCAGCCACGGACCGACGTAGGACTCCTTGCGTCGTTGCAGCGTGCGCAGCCGGTTGAGCGACTGGCGGGTGGTGATCCGCACCAGGTAGGCGCGGTCGTCGCGCACCTGGTCACGATCGACCGTGCGCCAGCGCAACCACGTCTCCTGGAGCACGTCCTCGGCATCGGCGGCCGAACCGAGCATCTCGTAGGCGACGGTGAAGAGCAGGTTGCGGTGTGCGACGAAGGCGTCGGTCGCGGCGTCGGCGGTGCTCATGACGGTGGGTCTCCTTCCTGTCCGGCGGGGTGCTCAGGCCGCGAAGGGCTGCGGCCCGAACCGGCCCCAGGCGATGAACGCCGCCAGGACGAGGTAGGTCACGTTCAGGGCGACGAACACGCCCCACCCGTCGTGCCGGACATGGGTGATGATCGCACCGATCATCAGCACCACCCAGCAGGCGGCGGTCACCGGCACCAGCGCCGGGGCGATGCCGAGCAGCGGCGGCAGGATCAGACCGGCCGCCGCCAGCAGTTCGACGCCGCCGAGCGTCCTGACGAAGCCGGGACGCACGGCCGTGGTCCAGCCGCCGCCCGGCGCGGCGGCCAGCTTCTCGACCGGGAAGAACGTCTTGCCGACACCGCCGCCGAGCGCGACGAAGGCGAGCAGTCCGGCGGCGATCCACAGGGCGAGGTTCATCGAGTACTCCTTGGGTGACGGATGTTCGCCCATCCAGACACCGGCCACGCCCGCCGTGTGACACCGCCGCCGAATCACCAGCGCAGCACGGCCTCGATTTCGTCCTCGACCAGCTCTCCGGTGGGCTCGAAGCCGAGGGAACGATAGAAGCCCTCGGGACTGCCGGGGCCCTGCCCGTAGCTGGTGTAGAGGCTGGTGGTGCCGCGGGCGCGCAGGCGCTCGACCACCGTCTCGAGGACCCGGCGGCCGTAGCCTCTGCCCTGGTGCGGCCCGGCGATCATGAACCGCCACAGCGAGACGCCGGGCTCGTCGGGGTCCATGCCGAGGTCGAGCAGCAGGAAGCCGATCGGCTCCTCGCCCAGGTAGACGGCGCGGTACCAGGCCGCGTCCGCGAAGTGCGCCTCCGCGAGGGAGATCCCGTTGTCGGCCACCATGCCGCGCTGGTCGGCCGACAGGGTGTCGCTGAGTGTGCACACCCGGTAGACGTTGTCGGCGGTGATCCTGCGCAGGTGCACCGCGGCGGTGCCGTCGCTCGATTCGTTCACGCGATCTTGGTATCCGGTGCGGCCGCCGCGTTCAACGCATTTTCCGGGCGCTCAGACCGCGTTCGCCGCCAGTGCCGCCCGCCATCCGCCGTAGGCGCTGATGTCGGTGGCCGCGGCCGCGGCGGCGCCTTCGCAGCCGAAGCCGGTGGCCCAGCTGCCGTCGGCGAGTTCCACCGCGCCCAGGTGCATGGGGGCGGGCAGGGCGGCCAGGAAGCGACCGAGCGCGGCGGGGGAGAGCAGCCAGCGTTCCCCGGCGATCGCGACCCCGGTCTCGGCCTCGCCGACCCGGGTCAGCGCGGGTTTCGGCGGGGTCGTCTTCAGCGCGGCCAAGCGGTAGCGCGGGGCGGTGCGCACCTCGCCCGCCCAGCGCGCGCCGAGATCGGTGAGCTGCGAGGCGAGGGGCTGGTCGCGCAGGTGGGCGCCGAAGACGATCAGCTCCTGCGTCGGCGCGACCCGGGCAGGCCAGCTGACGGGTGCGAGCGCGGCGTCCGGCCGGATCAGCGCGGCGATGTCGAGCGCCACCGCGTCCTCGAAGGCGCGGGCGAAGACGGTGACGCCGAACTGCGCCGCGCCGGCGGTGCCCGCGGGGACGGCCACCGCGCACAGATCGAACAGGTTGGCGAAATTGGTGTAGGTGCCGAGTCGGGCGTTCACGCCGATCGGGTCAGCGGCGACCTCGGCCAGGGTCGGCTGGCCCGGTGCGGTCGGGGCCAGCAGGGCGTCGGCCCCGGCCAGGCTCGCCATCGCCAGGCCGCGCAGCCGGTCCAGCTCCGCCAGATCGGAGACCAGGCGGTGGGCCGGATGGGTGCGGGCGGCGCCGATGATGGCGCCGACCGTCGGGTCGACCTCCCCGGGGTGGGCATCGACGAATTCGCCCACCGCCGAATAACGTTCGGCGACGAGTGCGCCGTCGTAGAGCAGCCGCGCGGCGGCCAGGAACGGGGCGGGGTCGATCGGCACGACGGTCACGCCCCGCCCGCGCAACGCGTCGACGGTCCCCGCGAACGCCGCCCGCCAGACCTCGTCGAGTTCGGGCAACGTGTCGAATACCGCCACGACCGGGTTCGGCGGCGCGGCCAGCCGCGCGTCGGCCGGCCACGGCCGCCCGGCGGCCCCGGCCGCCAGTACCCCCATCGCGCGGTCGGCCGTCGCCGGATCGGCGGCGAAGATCGTGACGCAGTCGTAGGACCGGCACGCCGGGACCACTCCGTCGGTGCGCACCACGCCGACGGTCGGTTTGATGCCGACCAGTCCTTGGAACGCGGCGGGCACCCGGCCCGAACCGGCGGTGTCGGTACCGATCGCGAGATCGGCCTCCCCGCGCGCCACGGCCACCGCCGAGCCGGAACTCGAACCGCCGGAGACGAATTCGGGACGGCGCGCGTCCGGTACCGCGCCGTAGGGCGACCGGGTGCCGACCAGCCCGGTCGCGAACTGGTCCAGGTTGGTCTTGCCGACCACCACGGCGCCCGCCGCGCGCAGAGCGGCGACGGCGGGGGCGTCGGTGTCGGGCAGGTAGGCGTAGGCCGGGCACCCGGCGGTGGTCGGCAGCCCCGCCACGTCCACATTGTCCTTGACCGCCAGCCGCAACCCGGCCAGCGGTCCGGTCGCGGCGGCGCGCTCGGCCGCCACCTCGGCGTCGGCGCGGCGGTGGATCCACACGGTCACTGCTGGTCTCCCGTCAACTCACCCGACGAGTGCCACGAACGGCGCTCGGCGGCAAAGGCTTTCGCTTGGTTCGCACGGAACTCCGCGATGGACTCGGCGTTCTCGGCGAGGAACCGCCGGTAGTCGGCCAGCCGGAACTCGCCGTCCTCGGCGTGCAGCCGCCCGCGCCCGGCGGCGACGTCGGCGCGCAGGTCGAGCAGTTCCTCCGCCGACACCGGATACCAGCGGATCCGGTCGAACCAGCGCAGCAGCCACGGGTCCGCCCCGTCGGTGCCGCGGTGGTTCCAGACCTGGGTGGTGCGGCCGACGAACTGGTAGCCACCGGGCCCCTCCATGCCGTAGATGCACAGGTAGGCGCCGCCGATGCCGACCGCGTTCTGCGGTGTCCAGGTGCGGGCCGGGTTGTATTTGGTGGTGACCAGCCGGTGCCGCGGATCGGTCGGCGTCGCCACCGGCGCGCCCAGATACACATCGCCCAGCCCGAGCACGAGATATTCGGCGGCGAACACGGTGTCGAACACCTCGCGCACCGAGGACAAGCCGTTCATCCGGCGGATGAACTCGATGTTCCACGGGCACCACGGCGCGTCCGCGCGCACGCCGTGCATGTAGCGGGTGATGGCCTCACGGGTCGCCGGGTCGTCCCAGGACAACGGCAGGTGCACGGTGCGGCTGGGCACCACCAGGTCGTCGGCGGCGGGCAGGGCGGACTCCGCCTCGGTCAGCAGGTCCAGCAGTTTCGGGGTCGGCAGCCGGTCCGGGTCGGTGCGCACCTGCAGCGACCGCACGCCCGGGGTGAGTTCGGTGATGCCGGGTTCGGCGCGCGCGAGCAGATGCTGGTGCAGGGCGTGCACGCGGGCCCGCAGGCCCAGATCGAGGGTCATCTCGCCGTACTCCACGAGCACGCCGTCGTCGCCCGCGCGGCGGTAGGTGACGCGGGTGTGCTGGTCGCCGTCGGCCCTGCCCAGCACCCCGTCGTCGCCGTCGCCGCCGTCGGAGAGCACCACCGGCCAGGCCGCCCGCCGGGCCGGACCCAGCTCGCGCAGGGCGGCGGCCCGCTCCGCCCGCACCGGGACGAACCGGACCAGGTCGCCGGGGCACAGCTGGCCGAGCTTCCAGCGCTCGGCGGCGACCACGGTGACCGGGCAGACGAAGCCGCCCAGGCTCGGCCCGTCCGGCCCGAGCAGGATCGGGGTGTCGCCGGTGAAGTCCAGCGCGCCGATCGAATACGCGGTGTCGTGGATGTTCGACGGGTGCAGGCCCGCCTCGCCGCCGTCGGCGCGGGCCCAGCGCGGTTTGGGTCCGATCAACCGCACGCCGGTGCGGTCGGAGTTGAAGTGCACCTCGTAGGCGGTGCTCAGGATCGTGTCGATGTCGGCGCGGATGAAGAACTCCGGCGCACCGTGTGGCCCCTCGGTGACCGCCAGCTCCCACCGGCGGGTGAACGCCGGCCGTGCCTCGGCCGGGACGGCGGTGCCAGGGCGGCCGTGGTCGGGAGTCAGATCCAGCAGGTCACCGGCTCGCACGGCCGCGCCGGTGCCGCCCCCGAATCCGCCGAGTGTGAACGTGGCCGCGCTGCCCAGATACGGCCGCACCGCGAACCCACCCGCGACGAGCACGTAGCACCGCATGCCCGGCCCGCGCACCGCGCCCACGTCGAGCACGCCGCCCGCCGGCACCACCACCGGCCGCCACTGCGGCACCGGCACCCCGTCGACGCGCACGTCGGCGGGTGCGCCGGTGACGCAGACCCGGGTCGCCACCGGGAACCGCAGTGCGGGCCCGGCGAGTGTGCACTCCAGGCCGGCGGCCCCCTCGGCGTTGCCGAGTGCCCGGTTGCCGAGCCGGAACGACAGGTCGTCCATCGGACCCGAGGGCGGCACCCCGACATGCCAGTAGCCGACCCGGCCGGGCCAGTCCTGCACGGTGGTCAGCATGCCGGGGCGCACCACCTCGCACCGCGGGGTGGGAGCGGGATGGACGGCCGGGGCCGGAGCGAGGACGGTGCCAGGGTTCATCGGGGTACCTCCGTTCGAGCGGTGCGCGGTCAGCGCGTGACGACCATCCGCACCGGCGTCGGGTCGAAGCCGTTGCAGGGGTTGTTGATCTGCGGGCAGTTGGACACCAGCACGAGGGTGTCGATCTCGGCGCGCAGCACGACCTTCTTGCCCGGCGCCGATCGGCCGTCGACGATGCCGAGCGTGCCGTCGGGCTCCACCGGCACGTTCATGAACCAGTTGATGTTCGACACCAGATCGCGCTTGCCCAGCCCCCACACCATCGCCGCGGTGAGGAAGTTCTCCACGCAGGCGTGCTGATCGCGGGTGTGGTGGCCGTAGCGCAGGGTGTTGGATTCCTGGGAGCAGGCGCCCGCGACGGTGTCGTGGTTGCCCACGTCGTCGGCGACGACGGTCATCAGCGCGGTGCCGTTGTCGGTGCGCAGCACGCTGCCGGTGGTCAGGAAGATGTTGCGCTGCGCGGCGACGGTGGCCTGGGCGCTGTAGCGGTCGCTGTGGTCGGCGGCGGCGTAGAGCAGGCAGTCCACGGCCTGGTTGCCGTGCAGATCGATGATCTCGAGCTGATCGCCCGCCGCCACCACCGCCGACCAGGGGGCGCGGGCGGGCACGGTCTCGTCCAGCACGACGGTGCGCGCGCGGGTGCTCATCGCTGGTTCTCCTTCGAACGGGCGGCCCGCCACGCCTCCTCGGTGTTGTGGCGGGCGCGGCGGTATTCCGGTTCGTCGCTGTGGTTTTCGGCGAGCAGTTCGGGTGCGGCCCAGGCGACGACGTCGAGGTCGGTGACGGGGGCCGGGTCGAGCGGATGCTCGGCATCGACGACCAGCAGCGTGACCGGCAGATGGATCAGCAGGTCCACCGCCGCGCCCGCGCCCGCGCCGCCGGTGGGCGTCAGCGCGCCGTCGGCCGCGACCCGCACGCCGCGGAAGAACGACAGGCTCGGGCCGACGTCGCGGGGGTCGAGTCCGTGCTTGGCCGCCGCCAGCCGCAGCCCCGCCCGTGCCGCGGGGCCCGGCCCGCACAGCGCGTCGTGGTGGCCGGACCCGTCGGCGAGCACGGTGGCGAGCAGGCGGCCCTGGTCCGACAGCAGCGGGTGTCCCTGGCCCAGGTAGGCCTGCCAGGGCACCTTCACCGTGTCGGCGACGTTCAGCCGCTCCCATGGCGCCTCGGCCCGCAGCAGCAACAGGTGCGCGCACGCGTGGCCGGCGGGATCGGCCAGGCGCACCCGGGTGCCCCGGCCGAGCACGACGTTCGCGTAGCCGCCCGGCGGAATCCGCCGCGCGAAGGTGATCGCCTCGGCGGGCACGTCGGCGGGCAGGTCCGGGGTGGCGACGGTGGCGGCGGCCTCCTGGGCACGGGCGTGCGCCCTGGCCAGGGTGGTGGATGCGGTCATCGACAGTCCTTCTTCTCGGATCGACGAGCCCGACTCGGCGAGCCCGACTCGACGGGTCGGATCGGCGGGGTCAGGCGGGGGCGACGGCGGGCACGGCGCGGCGTCCGGCGCTCATGGTCACCAGGCGCTGCACGGCGACGCCGACGCCCACGGTCGCGGCCAGGAACAGCGGCGCGGACCAGAGCATCCACCAGCCGCCGCCCTCGGGGGTGTAGACCTCCGGTCGTGGCCAGGCCAGGTTCACCACCATCGCCAGCCCCCACACCACCGCGAGCAGGTTGACCGGAATGCCGAAGCGGCCCAGCCGGAACAGCCCCGCCGGCGCGGTCTCGTCCGCCGGCCAGCCACGCAGGCGCCGCACCAGCAGCGGGACGGTCACCAGCAGGTAGGCGACATACAGCGTGACGATGCAGACGCTGGCCAGCGTCGAGAAGATCGCCGCGTTGCCGAGATTCACCAGCAGCAGCGTGATCCCGAGGACGCCGATCACCACCGCGGGCAGCACCGGTGTGCCGAAGCGCGGATGCACCGCCGCCAGCTGCGCGGCGAACGGCAGTTTGCCGTCGCGGGCCATCGAGAACATCAGCCGTGAGCCCGCGGTCTGGATCGCCAACGTGCACACCAGGATCGCCACGGCCACGCAGCCGAGCAGCAGGGTGCCCGCGGGGCTGTCGAGCTTGGCGGAGATCACGTAGGCCAGTCCGTCGGCGGCCAGCATGCCGTCGGTCAGGCTCGGCGCGGCCATCAGCGCCCCCAGCAGCATCAGCCCGCCGCCGAGCGCGGACACGCTCAGCGCCGTCAGAATCGTGCGCGGCGCGACCCGGCGCGGGTTCTTGGTCTCCTCGGAAAGCTCACCCGCGGAATCGAATCCGACCATCACGTAGGCGGCCATCAGACCGGACACCAGGAACGCCGCCCAGTACGGGCCGGGCGCGGCGGCGGTGGTGTCGAGCACCACGCCGGGGCCGCGCTCGACGTGGGTGAAGAACACGCCGATGACGGCGAGCACCCCGACGATCTCGATCGTCACCCCGATGGTGTTCAGGCGCGACATCCACTCGATGCCGACGACGTTGACCAGGGTGGTGAGGATCAGCAGCACACTGCCCAGCAGCACGGCGTTCATCGCGCCCGACGGCGAGGTGAGCGCGGTGTCCTCGCCGATGATCTGGAACCCGCTCCAGATCGAGGGCAGCACCACCTGTAGTGCGATGGCGGCGGCGGCCGCGGTGACGATCTGGGCGATGATCATCATCCAGCCCGCGAACCAGCCGATCGTCTCTCCGGCCAGGCGCCGCGACCACTGGTAGATGCAGCCCGAAATCGGGTACCGGGCAGCCAGTTCCGCGAAGTTCAAGGCCACCAGCAGCTGCCCGGCGAACACGACGGGCCAGGTCCAGAAGAAGGCCGCGCCGCCGAATCCGTAGCCGAAACCGAAGAACTGGAAGATCGTGGTGAGGATGGAGACGAACGAGAACCCGGCCGCGAAGGAGGCGTATCGGCCGAGCTTGCGGTGCAGGACGGGCTGATAACCGAACCGTTGCAGGTCGGTGCTGTCGGTGCTGTCGGTGGTGTCCGACGGGGGTGTGAGAGTGGTGGCCATGGGCGGGCTTCCTTCGGCGTCGCGGCCAATATCTGTCGGTTGATAGTTTTGCGACCCCGATGACATCGCCGGTGACGGCGACGTCTCCGTCTCGTTGCCCCCGGTAACTTCTGGATTTCCGATGTTTCTGTCATATGACAGGTATTCCGGACGCGCCGCGGGGCCGTCGCCGCCGCCCTCGCCGGCGATGCGCCAGAATGGGGAGGTGACCTCCCTCGGACCCGGTCGTCCGCGTCTCGCGCCGCGGCGCCGCCAGGGCCGCACCCCACGCGCGGAGATCCTCGACGCCGCCGCCGAACTGTTCACCACCCAGGGCTACGCCAGCACCTCCACCCGCGCGGTCGCCGACGCCGTCGGCATCCGCCAGGCCTCCCTGTACCACCACTTCGCCGCCAAGGACGACATCCTCGAGGCGCTGCTCGCCGAGACGGTCAGCGGCCCGCTCGCCCTGGCCGAACGGCTGCGGGCCGAACCTGTCGCCCCCGCGGTGCGGCTGTACGCGCTGGCCCGGTTCGACGTGCGCCAATTGTGTTCGGCGCGGTGGAATCTCGGCGCCCTGTACCTGTTGCCCGAGCTGCGCTCGGCGCGCTTCGCCGCCTTCCGTCGCCAGCGTGACGACCTGCGCGGCCACTACGAACGGTTCGCCGCCGAGGTGCTGGCCGCCGCCCGGGCCGCCCACGCCGAGGGCGCCGAACTGCTGCCGTTCCGGATGGTGGAGAGCGTGATCAACATGCGCTCCGACGAAGGGACCGCGCCGGACTACGCCGAACGACTGATCCCCGAAGCGATCCTGCACCTGCTCGGCCACCACGACGCCCTCGGCGCGGTACGCGCGGCCGCCGACGATCTGCTGGACCGCCTCGACGGATGAGGCCGCCCCCGCCCCGCCCGTGCGGTGCGCGTCTCCGCGGCGGCGCGCAACCGTCGTAGTCCGCGACACCTGTCCGAACGGTCAGTGCGCGTCCCGCCGATCGGTACACCCTGCGCGTTTCATCCGAGCAGTTTCGGCCCGAATCGCTTCCGGCCCCTGTGACGGGCGCCATACGGTCGCTGGCACCGGATCACCGGAACGCGATCATCAGGCGAAAGGACCGCACGATGCAGGTAGACGAGCTGCTCAAGCCATTCCCCATCAAGGAGTTCCACCCCTTCCCGCGGGCGCTGCTGGGCCCCGGCTCGCACGAGATCATCGGGCCGGAGGCGCTGAAGCTCGGCTTCAAGAAGGTACTGGTGATGACCAGCGGCCTGCGCGGCACCGACATCGTGCCCAAGATCGTCGGCTCGCTCGAGTACCACGGGCTCGAGGTCGTGCTCTACGACAAGGTCGAGTCGAACCCCAAGGACTACAACGTGATGGACGCGGTCGCGCTGTACCAGCAGCACGGCTGCGACAGCTTCGTGTCCATCGGCGGCGGCTCCTCGCACGACGCCTGTAAGGGCGCGCGCATCTCGATCGCCCACGACGGGCGCAACATCAACGAGTTCGAGGGCTTCAACAAGTCGGAGAACCCGAAGAACCCGCCGCACATCGCGGTCTCGACCACCGCGGGCACCGGCTCGGAGACCTCCTGGGCCTACGTCATCACCGACACCACCACCGATCCCGACAACCCGCACAAGTACGTCGCCTTCGACGACGCCTCGGTCGCCACCCTGGCCATCGACGACCCGGTGCTGTACTTCGACTGCCCGACCGACTACACCGCGCAGTGCGGTTTCGACGTGCTCGCGCACGGTTCGGAGCCGTTCGTCTCGCGGCTGAACTTCACCCCGTCGATCGGCAACGCGCTCTACGCGATCAAGCTGGTCGCGGAGAACCTGCGCACCGCCACCTGGAACCCGACCGAGCTGTCCGGCCGCGAGGGCATGATGTACGCCCAGTACATCGCGGCGCAGGCGTTCAACTCCGGCGGCCTCGGCATCATCCACTCCATCTCGCACGCGGTGTCGGCGTTCTACGACACCCACCACGGCCTGAACAACGCGATCGCGCTGCCGCGCGTGTGGGCGTTCAACATGCCGGTGGCGTACAAGAAGTTCGCCGAGATCGCGGGCGCGATGGGCGTGGACACCTACGGCATGACCGACGTGCAGGCCGCCGACGCGGCACTGGGCGCGGCCGTGCGGCTGCTGCGCGACGTGGGCATCCCGGAGAAGTTCACCGACATCACCAAGGACACCTACTCGAAGAACCGGCTGGGCCAGGGCCCGACCAAGTACTACGAGAACGCCTCGGTGATCAAGGGCAACGACGAGGACATCGACCGGATCACCCGGCACGTCCTCGGTGACGCCTGCACCCCGGGCAACCCGAAGGAATGCACCTTCGAGACCGTGCGCCCGGTCGTCGAGCACTGCATGCACGGCAGCCTGGACGACCTGCTCAGCTGACCCATCCCGACCCCGGCTGTGGGACGAGTGCGCCCCGCTCGTCCCACAGCCGGGCTTCCCTCGTGCCAGGAAGGACCGCCGATGAACCACTTCGCCAGCACGGAGGACGTGCACAGCGCACTGGCCGCCGTGGGCTACCTGCCCGACGAACGCCTCGCCACCACCGTCTTCCTCATGACGCGGCTGGAGAAGCCGCTGCTGATCGAGGGCCCCGCCGGTGTCGGCAAGACCGAACTGGCCAAAGCGCTGGCCGCGGCCACCGGACGCAAGCTGTTGCGCCTGCAATGCTACGAAGGCCAGGACGAGACCCGCGCGCTCTACGAATGGGACTACGGCAGGCAGCTGCTCTACACCCAGATCCTGCGCGAGAAGATCGGCCAATTCGTCGCCGACACCGCTGATCTCGGCGAAGCCGTGGACCGCATCGGCGCGCACGACAGCGTCTTCTACTCCGAGCGGTTCCTGAGCCCGCGCCCGCTGCTCGAGGCGATCCGCTCCACCGAACCGGTCGTGCTGCTGATCGACGAGATCGACCGCGCCGACGAGGCATTGGAGGCGGTGCTGCTGGAAATCCTTGGCGAGTACCAGATCTCGGTGCCCGAGGTGGGCACCTTCACCGCCCGGCAGGCCCCGCTGGTGATCCTGACCTCCAACAACACCCGCGACCTCTCCGCCGCGCTCAAGCGGCGCTGCCTGCACCTGTTCGCCGACTATCCCGACGCCGAGCGCGAACTCGAGATCATCCGGTCCAAGAACACCGGACTCGACGACTCCCTCGCCGCGGAACTGGTGGAGATCGTGCGCGGGCTGCGCGGCCTCGACCTGCGCAAGGCGCCGAGCATCTCCGAGACCGTGGACTGGGCCCGCACACTGGCGGTGCTGCAGGTGCGGGCGCTGTCGCGGCAGGTGCTCTCCGACACCATGTCGGTGGTCGTCAAATACGACAAGGATCTGCGGACCGCGCTCGAGGAACTGCCGCGCCTGCTCGACGGCACCGCGCCCACCCGGCCCGCGGCGGCGCCCGAGGACGACGGCCGCGCGGTGCGGGCCGCCAAGGACGACGCGGGCCGATTCGACGACGGCTACTACGGCGCGCACACCGCGACCCTCACCCGCGCCACCGTGACCTCCAGCCAGGGCGCGCGATCGTTCGCGCGCAGGCGCGGCGTGTAGGGGGCAGTCGTGGAGGCGACCCTGCAGTGGTTCGTGCACCTGCTGCGTGCGCGCGGCGTGCGCGTGTCGGTGCCGGAGACGATCGACGCGATCCGGTGCGCGGGCCAGCCCGGTGTGCTCACCGATCGCGGCCGGTTGCGCTGGGCACTGCGGGCCGCGCTGGTGAAGGACCAGCGCGACGCCGAGGTGTTCGGCGAATTGTTCGACGCCTTCTTCGGACTGGTCCGCATCGGCAGCGCCGAGCAGCAGCGGACCGGTGTCGACGGCGAGGCGGACATCCCCGACGACCTCGGTTCCTACGCCGGCGACTGGGAGGAACTCACCCTCTCGGGGTTGCCGTCGCAGACCGCGGGCAGCCAAGGCGCGCGTCCGGAGGACGTGCGGCATCTGTTCGACACCGACAACCTCGCGTCGCGGTTCAACCTCACCGAGGACGAGGGCATGATCGACCTGTCCGCGCCCACCGAGGAGATCGCCTTCTCCCAGGGCAACCAGGTCGTCGGCAGCGACGGCTACCGCATCCAGCTCGACGCGCAACGCCTGCGTTCCGGCGGCGCCCCTGGGCAACTGGCCGGGCCGGGCGCGGCCGGCGTCGACGCCGGGCTCACCCTGGACGAGCAGGAGGCGCTGCTGCGCTGGCTGGGTCCGCCCGAGGACGACGTCGACGCGCAGATCCAGGCCGCCACCGTGGTCGGTGACCTGTCCGAGGCGGTGCGCAGGCACGCGCAGGCACTGCTGGCGCTGGAACGCCGGAGTGGACAACAGGCCCGCCGCCGGGCGCCGGTCGAGGACATCGGCAGTGCCGAACGCGCCGAACTCGAGGTGACCCTGCGGCGGCTGGCCCGCTCCCTGCACGGCGCGCGCACCCACCGGCGCACCGTCGCCCCCGCGGGCCGTGTCGACGCCGCGCGCACCATGCGCCGCAGCATGCGCTTCGACGGCGTGCCGTTCACCCCGGTGACGGTGCGCTCGGCCGAGGACCGCCCGCGCGTGGTGGTGCTCGCCGATGTGAGCCTGTCGGTCCGCGCCACCGCGCATTTCATGCTCACCCTGGTGCACTCGTTGCAGGACATGTTCGCGCGCGTGCAGTCGTTCGCGTTCGTCGCCGACGTGGTGGAGACCACCGCGCTGTTCGCCGAACAGCACGCCGAATCGGCCCTCGGGCTGCTGTTCGGCGGCGACCTGATCGATCTCGACGCCAACTCCGACTACGGTGCGGTGTTCCGGCAGTTCGTCGCCGACCACGCCCACACCGTCAACCGGCGCACCACCCTGCTGATCCTCGGCGACGGCCGCAACAACGGCAACGATCCCGGCCTGGCCGACTTCGCCGACCTCACCCGCCGGGCCCGCGAAACCATCTGGCTCACCCCCGAACCCCGGTACTCCTGGCGGCTGGGCGACTGCGACATGCCCGCCTACGCCGAACTGTGCGACCGCGTGCAGGTGGTGCGCGGGCTGCGCGAACTCGGCGCCGTGGCCGAGGAATTCACCGCTCCCGGGGTGCGGCGATGACCGGCCTGACGCTGCGGCCGCTCAACCCGCTCGCGCCGGCCGGCGGGACCCGCTACGACGACGGTGCGGTCCGGGTCCGCAGCCAGCAGAGCGCGGGCTGGTGGGTGCCCGGCGTGCGCACCGCCCACTTCACCGTGCGCGAGACCGAGGGACGGGTGGAGATCGTGCACCGGCTGCCACCCGAGCGGCTGGACAACAACCTCGGCGGCATGATCGTCGACGAGCTGATCCACGCGGAGCTGATCGCGCCGGAGATGTTCGAGCGGGTCTTCGTCGGGGTCGTGCGCACCTGCGCCGACGACCCCGCCGCGGCCTGGAGACTGTTCTACGACAACACCCTGGCCCAGATCCGCCGGTGTTGGGACAGCCCGAACCCGCCGCCCACCCACATCGCGCAGATCGCGCCCGTCTACCGCCGCGCGCTCGGCCTGGTGCCGCCGGGCCGCGTGCTGGACATGGGCTCGTGCTTCGGGTTCTTCCCCCTGCTGCTCGCCGACGCGGGCCAGCACCGGGTGCTGGCCACCGACCTCGTCCCCGGCAGCATGAACCTGCTGCGCACCATCGCCCAGGCCCGCGGTTCGGCCGTCGGCACCATGTCCTGCGACGCGGCCGCGGTGCCCCTGCCCGACCGGTGCGTCGACACGGTCACCGTCCTGCACCTGCTCGAACACCTCGACCGCGCCCACGGCCGCGCCGTACTCGCCGAAGCCGTCCGGCTGGCCGCCCAACGCGTGATCGTCGCGGTGCCCTTCGAAGACGAACCCGACCCCTCCTACGGCCACATCCGCACCTTCGACACCGGCGAACTGTCGGTCCTCGGCATCGAAACCGGCCTCCCCTTCACCGTCGCCGAATACCACGGCGGATGGCTGATCCTCGACACCCGGTGAGAATCCACCGCCCACCCCGCGGCTACGCGCTGGCGAGTTCCTGGCCGACCGTGACCGCGTCGGTGAACTTCTCGCGGAAGATGCGGCGGGGAGCCATGCGGCGGCGTTTGAGTGCTCGGCCTGCCGCCTCCACCATGGCCGGTGGGCCGCAGAGGTAGCCGCTGTAGTCGCGGAGGTTGTCGAAGTCGGCCAGCACCGCGTCGCCGACGTAACCGGTGCGGCCGTTCCACTCGCCGCGGCTCAGGCAGGGGGTGTAGTGGAAATCCGGGTGGGACCGCGACAGCTCGCTCAGCCACTCGACGTCGTAGAGGTCGGCTTCCTCGCGGACCCCGTGGTAGAGGTGGATGGGCGAGCGGTGCCCGCGTTCGAGGGCCGCGCGCAGCATCGCGCTGAGCGGGGCAAGACCGGTGCCGCCGGCGAGCAGCAGCAGCGGGTGGTCGGCGTCGTCGAGCACGAAATCGCCCAGCGGGCCGCGCAACTCCACCCGGTCGCCGACGGTGAGGCCGTGGAAGATCCAGCCGGTGGCGACACCCCCGTCGCTGTACCGGATGTGGAATTCGAGGCGATGGGGACGCGCCGGTGAGTTCGCCATCGAATACGGCCGCCAGCATTCGGTGCCCGGCACGTGCAGCTGCGCGTATTGACCCGGCAGGAAATCCAGTGCGCCGTCCACCTCGAGCACCAGGCGGCGGGTGTCGCGCGCGATCGGATCCAGCGACACCACCGTGGCCGTGACATCGCGCAGGGGGAAGCGCGCCACCGCGTCGGTCGTGTCGGCGAGCGGCTCGACCACGAGATCGGACCGGGGGCGGCTCTGGCAGCCCAGGGCCAGGCCCTGCGCACGCTCCTCGGCGGTGAGGGTGTATTCCGGCGAGCCCGCGTGATCGACGTGGCCGGCCACGACGCGGAGTTTGCAGGTGCCGCAGGTGCCCTGATTGCACGAGTTCGGCAACCACACCCCGTTGCGGAGGAACGCGTCGAGAATGGTCTGGTCGTCCCGGCAGGTCACCGGATTTCCGGCGGTGGGGACGGTGACGCGGAATTCGGCCATCGCCTCACACCTCCCACGTCACGTGCAGTTCGGTCGGGCCGCGGAAACCCCAGCCCCAGAAGTCGATCGGCTTGCGGTCGTCGCGCTCGATGTTCGGAATCGCCTCGAACAATTCCTCCAGGCCGATCTGGCACACCTTGTTGGCGAAATAGGTTCCGGCGCAGGCGTGGTCACCGGCGCCGAAGGCCAGGTGCGGCAGCGGCGGGCGGTCCATGTCGTAGGCGGAGGGCGCGTTGTAGTCGTTCTCGTCGTGATTGGCCGAACCGTAGGCCATCATGACCACCGAACCCTTGGGCAGGAAGACGCCGTCGATGGTGACGTCGACGGTGTTGGTGCGCGCCGTCGCCGACCAGATCGGGGAGGTCCAGCGCAGCGACTCGGCGACCGCCCGCGGAATCAGCGCCGGGTCGTCGATCACCCGCTCCAGCTGATCGGGCCTGGTGAACAGCCCCGCGACGGTCGAGGCCATCGCGTGGCCGGGTTCCTGCATGGCGCCGAGCAGGAACACATACAGGGTCGGGTAGATGTAGTCGCGGTCGCGGACCTGGCCCTCGGGCATGCCGTCGTGCAGCCAGTGCGAGATGGCGCTGTCGTCGGGGTGGGCGATCCAGTGGTCGATCAGCGGGTCGACGATCGCGCGGATCTCGGCCTTCGCCTCGTCACCCTGGTCGAAACCCGCCGGGTTGGCGAAGGTGCCGTCCTCGTTCATCGCGGCATTGGTGAAGGAGTTCGACAATTTGTGGAACCATTCCCGCAACTTGTCGGAGCCGACGTCGCGCAACCCCAGCAGATCACCGAGCGCGCGGACACTCACCGGTTCGCAGAACTGGGCGACCAGGTCGGCGTGGCCGTCGTTCTCGAATTCGGCGAGATAGCGCCGCGCGATGGGGCGGACCAAGCCGTCCACCCAGCGGTCGACCTCGGAGGGCTGCAGGGCGGGGTCGACCATCGAGCGCAGGTCCTCGTGGATCTCACCGTTGACGCCGATGACGGCCGGGTGACCGAAGGTCCGCCCGCCCGCGGGGGTGATGATCGCTTCGAAATCGGGGCTGTTGGCGATGGTGCGGCACAATTCCTTGGTGGTCGCCGCGTAGGTGCCCAGAATCGGAATGAACGCCAGCGGCGCCTCCCGGCGCAGCCGCTCGTAGAACGGGTACGGATTTCGCTCGAGTTCCTCCATCGTGATGTCTTCGATCCAACTCGTCGCGGCGCTCATCTGTTTCTCCTCGGTGTCGAATTCGATCGGCGTGGGCTGCCGAATCCGGCGTGCGGAGGAATACTGGCGCGGCGGGCGGGCAGGATCGACACCGATTGCGCGACGCCGAGACGGTTTGCGCGACCGGCTGTGATTGCAGTCTCCTTTCGGTCACAATGTCCTCCAGGTCACAGCCGACGAGAAGTGGATCGACGCCGAGGATCGAGCAATGCCGCAGCACACCCACATCACCGCCACCCACGACTGGGAGCTCGCGCACGCGGCGGTGGAGCAGGTGTACTTCCCGCACCGGCTCGAGCCGCTGGCCCGGCCCGACCGGCTCGGCCTCACCATGCGCAGTCTCGACCTCGGCCCGGTCACCGTGGGGCGGCTGACCTGGGGAACCGAGGTGGCCATCGACTGCGAGTATCCGGGCGCGTACGAGATCAACATCCCGGTGACCGGCAGGCTCGTCTCCACCGCCGGTGACGAGCAGATCTGGTCGGAGCCCGGGCAGGCGACCGTCTTCCACGCCGACCGTCGTGCGCTCATCGAGACCTGGTCGGCGGACTGCCGGGTGGTGGGGGTGAAGTTCGCCGCGGACTTCCTCGAACGGGAGGCCGAGCGCATCCACGCCTCGACCGTGCGCGGCCGGCTGCGGCTGCCGCACCAGCTCGACTTCGCGACACCGGAGCGGCGCAGTTGGCTGCGTCTGGTGCGCACGCTGTCCGCCCAGCTCAACGAGCCCGCCGAGCTGCTGGCCAACCCGCTGGTGGCCGACGGGCTCGCCAGCTCCCTGGCGACCGCATTCCTGCTGGCCGCGATGCCCGAGGAAAACGATCCGGTCGGCCGGATGCGGCCGCGCACGGTCAAACGGGTGCTCGACGCGCTGCACGAGGATCCGGCGCGGCCGTGGACACTCGCCGAGATGGCGGAGCTGGCCGGGTCGAGCGTGCGCAGGGTGCAGGAGGCGTTCGCCGAACACCTGGGCACGACACCGACCGCGGCGCTGCGCGACATCCGGCTCGCCCGCGCGCACGCCGAGCTGCGCACCGGGGCGAGCCGCACGGTCGCCGACGTCGCCGCGCGGTGGGGCTTCAGCAGCCCGAGCCGGTTCGCGGCGGCATATCGCCGGCGCTACGGGGTGCCGCCCTCGGCGGCGCGGTGAGCACGAGTTCGGCGGTCGGTGACCCGGGCGGAACCATGCGCGGCTACGACGCGGCCTGTGCCGGTCGGTCGACGCGAGGACGGGATGCGCTCGCGCGCAGCGGGGTCGACGGCGCGGCCCTGCCCGGACGCGCGCCGGTGCCGACACGCAGGTCGGGCAGCAGCGGTGCCGCGGTCCGCGCCCGCAGGCAACCGACCCACACGCCCAGCGAGTAGGCGGCCTGGTCGGCGAGCCGCATCGCGAACCACGCCGGGCCCCGGCGCCCACGCAGCGCCTCCACCAGGCACGGCAGCAGGCTCAGCAGGACGAGGCGGCGGCCGAGCCGGGTGCCCATGAGCACCGGCCACCAGGTCCGGCGCACGGCGTCGGCCAGGGCGAGTCCGGCCGCGAGGTGACCGCCGGCACCCACGGCCAGCGCCGCCGCGGTGGGCACGCCGCGTCCGCGCAACCGCCGGGCGGGCAGCGCGGTGGCGACGAGGGCCGGGACGACGACGGCCGACCCGCGCAGCACGGGCGAGCGGGCGGCGCGGCGCAATCCGCGGGCGGCACGGTCGGGGCTGGCCGGGCCGAGCGCGACGACCAGCGCGCCCCACGACAGCGCGTGCCAGGCGCTCACCCGCGCGCAGGCGAGCCGCCCGGGATGGCGGCGGGCCAGCGGGGCGGCGGAGGTGCCGTAGTCGTAGCGCTGGCGCAACCAGGAACCGAGCGTGGCGCGCGGGCGGTGGGTGACCACCGCCGCGGGGTGGTAGCGGACGAGATGTCCGGCGTCGGTCAACCGCCAGACGACATCGACGTCCTCGCCGAATCGCAGTCGCTCGTCGAAGCCGCCCAGTTCGGCCAGGGCCGCCCGCCGCACGATCAGGGCGGCGGTGGGCACGTAGCCGACTCGGCTCAGCGGGCGCACCACCGCCGGCTCGGCGCCCATGTCCAGGCTGGAATGGCTCGCCTCGTAGGCGGCGACGCGCGTGGGTGCGGCGGTGCCGGGCGGGCTCGTCACCCGGGGCGCCACCGCCGCGACCCGCGGATCGTCGAACAGGGCCAGCGCCGAGTCCAGCCATCCCGGCCGGGGCACCACATCCGAGTCGACGAAGGCGACGAACTCGGTCGTGGCCCGCCGCCACCCGGCATTGCGCGCGGCGGCGGGTCCGAGCGGGCGCGGGTGCCGGATCGTGGCGGTGGGCACGGCGTCGGCCGACCCGTCGTCCACGATCACCCGATGCGCGAACTCGGTGGTGGCGGCGAGCAGCCGCGCCAGTCCGGCCGGGTTGTCCTTGACGGGCACGACGAGCGTGACCTCGTCGGGCGAGCGGCTGCCCGGCGCCGCGACCAGATGCACCAGCCCGGAGTCGAGCAGGCGGCGCAACAAGCGGGCCGACCCCTCGTCCGCCCCGATCGGCCCGCCGTCCACCCACCCGGCGAGCAGCCGCGCCCCGGCGGCGGACAGCCGCACCAACCGCATCGGCGACCCGCCGAGCAGCACCCGGCCCCGGTCGAAGCGATGCACCGAGCGGTCGAGCACGATCCGCCGCGCGAGAACTCCCACCGTCACAGCCCCCGGCGGAACCCGTCCGGCACGAGCACGTCCTCGGCGCGCACGTCGTGGATGTCGGCGCGGCCGAGCCCGTACAGCGTGGAATCGATGCCCTGGCGCAGGATTTCGAGCACGTTGTGCACACCGCGTTCGCCGCCGGCCGCCATGCCCCAAAGGTACGGCCTGCCGATCATCACCGCCCGCGCGCCCAGCGCCACGGCCTTGACCACGTCGCTGCCGCGCCGCACGCCGCCGTCGAGCAGCACCTCGAGCTGATCGCCCACGGCCTCGGCGATCCCGGGCAGCAGGCGGATCGCGGCGGGCGTGGAATCGAGGTTGTTGCCGCCGTGATTGGAGACCGAGATGGCGGTGGCGCCGATGTCGACGGCGCGGCGGGCGTCGTCGGGGTGGGTGATGCCCTTGATCAGCAGCGGGCCACTCCACTGCTCGCGCAGCCAGGCGAGATCGGCCCAGGTCGGCGGCGGCGTGCCCATCCACTCGCCGTACGCGCCGAAGAACGTGGGGCCGGTCTCGCCCGCGCCGACCAGGTTCGGGGTGGTCAGGTCGGGCAGGGCGCCGGCGCGCAGGAACCGCCACAGCCAGCCGGGTCGGGTGAGCACCCGCGGGGCGAACCGGATGGCGGTGCGCACGTCGATGCGCTCGGGCAGCGGCGGGCTGCCCCAGTCGCGCGCGGTGGCGAACACCCAGTCCAGGGTGACGATGAGGCCCTTGGCCCCGGCCCGCTTGGCGCGGTCGAGCCTGGCCAGCATCGCGTCCTTGTCGCCGAGCCAGTAGATCTGGAAGAAGACCTTCTCGTTCGCCGCGATCACGTCCTCGATCGGCTTGGACGCGAACGACGACAGGCCCATCGCGGTCCCGGAGGCCGCGGCGGCCCGCGCCACGCCGACCTCGCCGTGCGGGTCGACGGCCTGCACACCGGTGGGGGAGATGATCACCGGCAGCGAGATCTCCTGCCCCAGCACCGTGGTCGCCTGGGAACGCACGGGCGGCAGGTCGGCGATGTGCGGGCGGAAACCCAGTTCGGCGAAGGCGGCGGTGTTGTCGGCCAGCGTCACCCCGGCCTGTGAGCCGGCCAGCAGCGCGCGGTACACCGGCTCGGGCACGCGCTTCTTCGCGCGTTCCTGCGCCTCGGCGACGGTCTCGAACCAGTCCTTGGTGCTTGCCATGAAAAGTCCTCGTGTTCAGTGGATTCCGGAAATGGGGCTGGTGTCGCAGGCGCGGTCGGGGACGCGCAGGCCGGGCAGGCCGAGGGCGACCGCGCGCGGCCGGGCGGGCGCGCGCCGGGAGTGGTCCTTGTCCGGCTTGGGCGCGCTGTCGGCGCCGACCGTGGCGAGCGCGAATTCGGCGTTGCCGCGCACACATTCGGGGTCGGGGCCGTCCAGCGGCAGGCCGGTGAAGAACTTCGCCGCCATGCAGCCGCCCTGGCAGGAGTCGTAGGCGGGGCAGGCGGTGCACGCGCCGCCGGTCTGCGGCTGCCGCAACCGCTCGAACAGCTCGGAGGTGTTCCACACCGACTCGAAGCCGCCGGGGTCGCGGACGTTGCCTGCCAGGAATTCGTCGTGGATGGCGAAGGGGCAGGCGTAGACGTCGCCGACCGGGTCGATCAGGCACACCACCCGGCCGGCCCCGCACAGGTTCAATCCGGGCAGGGGAGTGGAGCCCAGGGCGTTGAGGTGGAAGAACGAGTCTCCGGTCAGCACGTTCTCGCCGTTGTCGATGAGCCAGTCGTAGATGCGCAGCTGCTGCTCGGCGGTGGGATGCAGCTCGTCCCAGACGTCGGCGCC
Organism: Nocardia sp. FDAARGOS_372; assembly: GCF_002554515.1. NCBI lineage: Bacteria > Bacillati > Actinomycetota > Actinomycetes > Mycobacteriales > Nocardiaceae > Nocardia > Nocardia sp. FDAARGOS_372. The sequence continues at coordinate 851,852 of NZ_PDDW01000001.1, forward strand.
GCGGCCGGAGGGCCGCAGTCGGGTGATGCGCAGTTGGGCGCCGAAGCGGTCGGCGATGGCCTTGAACTCGTCGAGCTGGCCGACGTTGTGGCGGGTCATCACCACCGAGATCTTGAAATTCTCGAACCCGGCGTCGGCGAGGTTGCCCATTGCCCGATAGGCCATCGCGAACGAGCCCGGTCCGCGGACGGCGTCGTTGACCTCGGCGGTGGCGCCGTCGATGGAGATCTGCACGTCGACGTAGTCGGTGGCGGCGAGCATGCGCGCCCGCTGCGGGGTCAGCCGCACGCCGTTGGTGGAGAACTTGACCCCGACCTGATGGTCGAGGGAGTAGTCGAGCAGCTCCCAGAAGTCCGGCCGGACCGTCGGCTCACCGCCGCCGATGTTGACGTAGAAGACCTGCATCCGCTGCAGCTCGTCGATGACCGCCTTGCACTCCTCGGTGCTCAGCTCGCGCGGGTCGCGCCGGCCCGACGAGGACAGGCAGTGCTCGCACGCCAGATTGCAGGCGTAGGTGAGCTCCCAGGTCAGGCAGATCGGCGCCGCCAGCCCGTGCTTGAAGTGCTCGACCAATCTCATGGCATTCCTCCTGTGCCGCTCACGCCGGAGAGCGGAGCTGAATGGTGCCGGCCGCGGCCAGCTCGGCCAGTGCGGCCAGATAGCGCGGCCGCTCGGGGACCGGGATCGCCGCCGCGGTCAACGCCGCCGAGGCCGCGGGCTGGGTGGCCAGCGACTGGACCACCCGCACCAGCGTCGGCGTCTTCAGGAACGACAGGCGCCGGGTCGTGTAGTCGTAGAGCAGCGCCCCGAACGGCTCCGGCCGTACCGCCACCGACGGCGCGAGGCGGTACGGCTGTGCCGGATCGAAGCGGCGGGCCTCAGTAGACACCGCACATTCCGTCGATCGACACGTCCTCGACCAGCAGGTCCTGCTCGATCGACTCGGTGTTCACGTGCTCGTTCACGGTTGCTCCTTCTTCGCTGGATGTGACGACGAGCACGACGCTAGGGCCGGGTGGGGCCGGGGAGAACCGCCTCGGCGCGCAACCATCCGATCGCGACGCGAACCCGCCCGTTCGTAGGGGGCCGCCGCCCCGCCCACCGGAGGGCGCGGGTCCGGGTGCTGGGCCTCCCTGTCCGATCGGGTAGGTGCGGCCTGGACGGACGCACGGTGTGTCCGCTCTCACATCGGGGTTAGCCTGGTATCGCCCGGCAGGGACGCCGGGTGAGTGGAGTGAGGAGTTGTCGTGGCCCAGCTGACGCGACCCGTACCGGGTGTTCCGACCGATCCGGTATTGCGCACCCGGACCCGCACCGACCTCCCCGCCGCCGATCCGGCGGCCTCCGAGGTGGAACTGAGCGGGCCGTGGGAGCCGGACACGGTGAGCGCCACCGCCGCCCCGCAGCTGGCGAAATTCCACACCCCCGAGGTCGTGTTCGGGCCGGGCGCGATGGGTGAACTGGGGCATTGCGCGCGGCGGGTGGGCGCGCGGCGGCCGTTCCTGGTCACCGATCCCGGCATCATCGAGTCCGGGTGGGTCGCCGAGGCGACCGGGCACCTGCAGCAGGTCGGCCTGCATCCGGTGGTGTGGTCGACGATCACACCGAACCCGAAGGACCACGAGATCACCGCCGCCTACGAGCACTACCTGGCGACCGGCAGCGACGTCGTGATCGCGGTCGGCGGCGGTTCCAGTATCGACGCGGCCAAGGGGGTGGCGATCCTGGCCGGCAACGGCGGCGCGATCCTCGACTACGAGGGCGTGGACCGGGTGACCCAGCCGATCCCGCCGCTGGTCATGGTGCCCTCGACCTCCGGCACCGGCGCGGACGTGTCGCAGTTCGCCATCGTCACCGACACCACCCAGCGCACCAAGATCACCATCATCAGCCGGACACTCGTGCCCGACGTGTCGATCGTCGACCCGCGGCTGCTGATCACCATGCCCGACGACCTCAACGCCGCCACCGGACTGGACGCGCTCACGCACGCGATCGAGTCCTACGTCTCGCGCGCGCACAACCAGCTCACCGACCATCACGCCCTGCACGCCGCGCACCTGATCACCAGCAACCTGCGCCGCACCATGACGCACCCGCGCCTGGCCGAACCGCGCATCGCGATGGCGCACGGCGCGTTGCAGGCGGGCATGGCCTTCACCAACGCCATCCTCGGGATCACCCACGCCATGAGTCACCAGGTGGGCGGGCTGCTCGACGCCCCGCACGGCGTGCTCAACGGCATCCTGCTGCCGCACTGCATCCGCTTCAACGCCGCCGCCGACCCGACCCCGTACGTGCCGTTGGCCGCCGCCGTCGGGATCGACGTGGCACGCAAGCCCGCCGCCGAGGTGGCCGAGCTGCTGGCCGAGCGGATCCGCGCGCTGGCCGACGAGATCGGGGTGCCGCGCGGGCTGGCCGCGTTGGGTGTGACCGAAGCCGACATCCCGACGATGGCCCGCACCACCCTCAACGACGCCTGCCTGGCGACCAACCCGCGCGTGCCCGACGCCGAGAGCATCGCGGAGCTGTTCCGCGAGGCGTTGTGAGGCCGGCGATGACGGGGCTGCACGGTTCCGCCGACCTCGGGGTGCTGACCGGTGTGCGCTCGGGCAAACGCACCTACTACCCGGCCTACGTGCGGTCGGCCGAACGGCTCGAGCACGCGGTGCGCGCGCTGGACCGGATCTCGCGCGCCCTGGTGCGCACCGCCGAGGGCCCGCGCGGCCTGGTCGAAGCGGTGCTGCGCGCCGCCGCCGACCATCTGCAGGCCGACTGGCTGCTGGTCGCGGTCTCCGACGGCGCGCTGCGCGCGGCCAGCCCCCGGTTCCTGCTGCTGGGCGGCGACGGCCTCATCGAAGACGAGCACGCGCTGCCACCGGATGTGATCCCGCACCTGCGGGTGCTGCGGACCCGCCCGTGGGAGGCCGAGGACCTGGCCGACGGCTGCGTGGTGCGGGTCGCGATGACCCTCGACGGCGAACCGATCGGCGGCATCGCCGGACTGCCCGGCCGCGACGTGGAGATCGGCGACACCGACCTGGCGATCCTGCGGGTGCTGGCCAACCAGGTCGCGGTCGCCCTGCACAACGCCTTCCTCCTGCACGCCACCACCCGGCTGCGCGGCCGCACCGCCGAACTGAGCGAGGCCGCCGCCCAGCGCGCCCGCGACCTGGCCGCCCGGGACGCCGAACTCGCCGAGGTGCAGCAGCGGCTGGTGGACGCCCGCCAGCGGCAGGCCCTCGACGACGAGCGCCACCGCATCGCCCGCGAACTGCACGACAGCGTCACCCAGGACGTGCTGTCGGCGGGCATGACCATCGAGATCTGCCGTTCCGAACTGGCCGGCACCCCGGGGGTGGACGACGAGATCGTCGAAAAGCTCTCCGCCGCCCGCGATCTCACCCGGCACGCGGTCGAGCGGCTGCGCGCGGCCATCTACGCGCTGCACCGCACCGCCGACGAACAGCCGGGCTCGCTGCCGGTGCTGCTCGAGCAGCTGTCCGGCGTGCACCTGCCCAGCGATCTGAAAGTGCAGGTCAGTGTGGTCGGTGATCCGGTGCCGCTGCCCGGCGAGGCCGAGCACTCGCTGCTGCGGATCACCGGGGAGGCGCTGTTCAACACCGTCGCCCACACCGACGCCTTCCACTCCGACGTGCGGCTGCGCTACTACCCGGACCGGCTGGTGCTCACCATCTCCGACGACGGTGACGGCGACCCGGCGCAGTTGCGGAAGATGTTGCGGGTCACCGCGACCGCGGACCTGGCCGGTGCGCACCGGGGGCTGGCGAACATGCGGGTGCGGGCCGAGGAACTCGGCGGGGTGATGTCGATCCGGCGGTCCCCGCTGGGCGGGATCATGCTGCGGTTCGACATCCCGTTGCCGATCCCCACCGACGGAAGGAGCCAGGCATGGCAGTGAGTGCGGCGGCGGCCGTCACCCGCCCGCAGACGCGCCGGCTGCGGATCGTGCTCATCGACGACCACGCGATCGTGCGGCAGGGCCTGCGGTTCATCCTGGACCGGGAACAGGACATGCATGTCGTCGGTGAGGCGTCCAGCGCGGCCGAGGCGATGACCGTGGTGGCCCAGCAGCACCCCGACATCGTGCTGCTGGACCTGAAACTCAGCACCGGCTCCGACATCGAGGGCTTGGAGGTGTGCTCGGAGCTGACCCGCCGCTTCCCGCAGGCCGGGGTGCTGGTGCTCACCACCTTCCTCGACGACGCGCTGGTGCTCGAGGCGATCCACCGCGGCGCCAAGGGCTACGTGCTCAAGGACGTCGACACCACCGCGTTGGTGTCCTCGATCCGCGCGGTCGCCCGCGACGAGAGCGCCTTCGACCCGCGCTCGGCCTCGGTGATGATGCGCACCATCCGCACCGCACCCGAGGAACCGACGCTCACCGACCGCGAGACGAAGGTGCTCGAGCTGCTCGCCCGCGGGATGAGCAACCGCGAGATCGGCGGGCGGCTCTACATCTCCGAGACCACCGTGAAGTTCCATGTGCGCAACATCATGCGCAAACTCTCGGCGTCCACCCGGGCCGGCGCGGTCTACGAGGCGAGCAAGCTCGGGCTGATCTGACCGCGACGGCCCGGTGAGCGCGCGGCGTCAGCCGGCGGCGCGGCGGGCAGCCCCGACGGCGCGCTTGGCGATGGCCCAGCGGTGCACCTCCGAGGGCCCGTCGTAGATGCGGAACGGACGCACCTCGCGGGAGAGCCGGGCCAGCGGCAGGTCGTCGGAGACACCGAGGCCGCCACACAGCTGGATGGCGCGGTCGACGATGCGGAAGATCGCCTCGGCCGCATAGGTCTTCGCGATCGAGGTGGCGTTGCCCGCGTGCTCGCCCCGGTCCAGCTCCCAGCACGCGCGCACCAGCAGCGCACGGGTCGCGGCGATGTCGATCTCGTTGTCGGCGATCATCTTCTGCGCCATGCCCAGATCGCCGATCCGCGATCCGAAACCGGCACGCTCGGCGACGTGCGCGACGGCGATGTCGTGGCCGCGCCGGGCGGCGCCCAGCCAGCGCATCACGTGCGTCATCCGGGCGGGGCCCAGCCGCACCTGCGCGTACTCGAAACCGCGGTCGACCGCGCCGAGCACCGCCGCGTCGGGGACGAACACATCCTCGAAGAACACCTCGCAGTGGCCGCCGATCATCGCGCGGTCCAGGGTGGTGATGTGGCGCCCGACCCGCAGGCCGGGGGTGTCGGCCGGGGCGAGGAACATGGTCGCGCCGCCGCGCACGCCCGGCTCGCCGGAGGTGCGCGCCATGACGATGAAGAACCCGGCCCCGTCGGCGCCGGTGATGAAGTGCTTGTGGCCGTTGATCCGCCAGCCGCCCGCGACCTTGTCGGCGCGGGTGGCCAGCGCGGCCGGGTCGGAGCCCGCGCCGGGCGCCGGTTCGGTCATGGCGAAGGCCGAGCGCAGGTCGCCGCGCGCCAGCGGTTCCAGGTACTGCGCCTTCTGGTCCGGATCGGCGATGTGGGCGAGCATGTGCACGTTGCCCTCGTCGGGCGCGGCGATGTTGAGCGCGGTGGGCCCGAACAGCGAGTATCCGGCCTCCTCGAACACCGGCGCGCGATCCGACATCGACAGCCCGAGCCCGCCGTACTCGACCGGTGCGTGCGGGGCGAACACGCCCGCCCGACGCGCCTGCTCCTGCAACCGGACCCGCAGTTCGTCGCCACCGGCCGCGGTGATGTCGCCGCCGTGCTCGTCCTCGACCGGCAGCACCGTCTCCCGCACGAACGCGCGAGTGCGCTCCACCAGGTCTTCGACGTCGGCGGAATAGGTCAGGTCGATCGGCATCGCAACTCCTCCTCGCGGTAGGGAGGACCGCTGTCCGGAGACCGAGCGATCGCTCCGAGTGAACAGTCCCACCGGTACCGGTTTCGTGTCAAATGCCCTCGAAGACCGGCCTCGAACGCCGTCGACCGAGGTCGCCGGGTGTTCGGATATTCTGAACACATGGATGACCGGCCGACGCTGCCGCCGCACGAGGCGATCCGGGCCGCCCGCCGGGCCGCCGGGCTGTCGTTGCGCGAACTGGCCCGGCGCATCGAGGTCAGCCCGGCCACCCTCAGCGCCGTGGAGAACGGCCGCACCGGATTGTCGGTGGCCCGGTTGGCGCGGCTGGCCGAGGCGCTGGGGGTGTCCCCGGCCCGGCTGCTCGGCGGTCCACCCGCCGTCGCGCCGGGCCGGCCTGCGCCCGCCGAGCACGGCGCGTGGCGCGAATTCGGTCCGCTGGACGCCGACCCGGTGCTGACCGCCGCCATCGCCTCCTTCGTCGACATCGGCTACCACGGCACCACGGTGCGCGCGCTGGCCGATCGCGCGGGCACCAGCGTGCCCGGCCTCTACCACCGGTACCGCGACAAGCAGGACCTGCTGGTGCGCATCCTCGACCTCACCATGGGCGAACTGCACTGGCGGGTGCGCGCCGCCCGGGCCGAGGGGCGCGACGCGGTCGAGCGGGTGCGGCTGATCGTCGAAGCGCTGGCGCTGTTCCACAGTCACCGCAGGGAACTCGGCTTCATCGGCGCGAGCGAGATGCGCAGCCTGCTGCCCGCCGACCGCGCCCGCATCGCCCGCTCCCGCACCGAACTCCAACACCTGCTGGACGAGGAGATCGAGGCGGGCCGCGCCGCCGGGCTGATCACCACTCCGCATCCCAAGGCCGCCGGGCGCGCGATCGCGACCATGTGCACGGGCATCGCCCAGTGGTTCCGTGAGCGCGGCCCCGCCACCCCCGAGCAGATCGCCGCGCAATACGGCGAATTCGCGCTCGACCTGCTCGGCGCGCGGCCGCACTGACCGGACCGCCCCGGACGGGGCCGCCGCGGCCGCCGCGCCCGATGCCCGGGACGCCCGCGGGAGGCGTCCACTCACCGGGACGAGCCGGGACCGCCCGGACCGGCGCGCCCCTAGCGTCACGGCGTGAACAGTCGACAGACCGGGAGAACCCGATGAATCGCATGCAGGACAAGGTCGCGGTGGTGACCGGCGCGGCCGGGGGAATGGGCCGCGCGCACTGCCGTAGGCTGGCCGAGGAGGGCGCCGACATCATCGCCCTCGACGTCGCGGGCGCCGACCTCGACGGCACCGCCGCGGCGGTGACCGAACTGGGGCGGCGATGTGTCACCGCGGTCGCCGACGTCCGTGATCAGACCGCGCTCGACACCGCGATCGCCGCGGGCGTGCGCGCGCTGGGCACGCTGGACGTGGTGGTCGCCAATGCGGGCGTCTACACCGATCTCGGGCCCTCCTGGGAGCTGACCGACGCGGCCTGGCAGCGCACCCTCGACGTCAACCTGACCGGTGTGTGGCACACCGTCCGAGCCGCCGCGGCGCACTTGGCCGAGCGTGCGGCCATCGTGATCGTCGGCTCCACCAACGGTGTGCGCGGCGGTGCGAACGCGGCCCATTACGCGGCCAGCAAGCACGCCGTCGTCGGTCTGGCCCGCACCCTGGCCAACGAACTCGGCCCGCGCGGCATCCGGGTGAATCTCGTGCACCCGGGCTCGGTCGCCACGCCGATGATCCTCAACGAGACCGTGTACGCCAAGCTGCGCCCCGATCTCGCGCAGCCCACGATCGACGACGCCGCCGCCGTGCTGGCCCAGCGCACCCTGCTGCCGGTGCCCTGGGTGGACCCGGTCGACGTCGCCAATGCCGTGTTGTTTCTCGCATCCGACGAGGCCAGGACCGTCACCGGGACCGAGCTCGTCGTCGATGCCGGACTGACCCAGAAGGTGTGAGATGGGACGAGTTTCGGGCAAGGTCGCGCTGGTCACCGGCGCGGCGCGGGGCATAGGCCGGGCCCAGGCGGTGCGGCTGGCACAGGAGGGCGCCGACATCGTCGCCCTCGACCTGTGCGGGCCCGTGGAGACGGTGATCATCCCACCGGCCACCCGGGCGGATCTGGACGAGACGGCGCGCGCGGTCGAGAAGACCGGCGCCCGGGTGGTCGCGGCGACCGTCGACGTGCGTGACGGCGCGGCCCTGCGCGCGGCCACCGACGCGGCGGTCGCCGAGCTCGGCGGTCTCGACATCGTCTGCGCGACAGCGGGCATCACCTCCAGCGCGCCCGCGCTCGAACTGAGCGAGCAGGCCTGGCAAACCATGCTGGATGTCAACCTCACCGGCGTCTGGCAGACCTGTAAGGCCGCCACTCCGCACCTGATCGAGCGCGGCGGCGGTGCCATGATCCTCACCAGTTCCATCGCCGGCCTGCGCGGACTGGTCGGCGTGGCGCACTACACCGCCGCCAAACACGGCGTCGTCGGGCTGGCCCGTTCGCTGGCGAAAGAGCTCGCGCCGCACCATGTCCGGGTCAATTCCGTGCACCCCACCAACGTGGACACGCCGATGATCCAGAACGACATGGTGCGCAAGGTCTTCCGCCCCGACCGGGAGAACCCGACCCGCGCGGAGTTCGCCGAAGCCGCGGTGAGCATGAACATGCTGCCGATTCCCTGGGTCGATCCGCTCGACATCGCCAACGCGTCGCTGTTCCTGGCCTCCGACGAGGCCCGCTACATCACCGCGGTCGCCCTCCCCATCGACGCGGGCAGCACCCAGCGCTGAGCCGTTGCGGCACAAGGGTATTCGGCTCCATGCTCGGCGTGGGTCCGGTGCGGTGCTTCGGCACCCCGCGATGGACCGACGCCGCGCCGAGGGCGCACTGTTCCCGATGCCGGGTGCGGGCGCCCTCGGCGGGCAGCCGGAACTCCTGGTCGCCGTGGTAGATGTACAGCGGCACCGCCGATCGACGGCCCGGCAGCCCGGTCACCGCGGCGATCGGCGCGACCACCAGCGGCGCGGTGCGCGCGGTCCCGTCTCGGGTTGCGCGAACGGCGCCGGGCGGGGGGATATACCCCGCCGACACACCGACGGCTCCGCGGAGTGCGGTGCCGCCGAGGCGACGGCGGGGTTCAGCCGAGGCGACCCGGCACCGGTTCGTGGCGCAGTTCTCGGGTGGACAACACCCCGTCCAGCACCGCCCGGTCGATGGAATCGCGCAGCGCCCCGCAGGTCGGGATCCACTTGCTCGATTCGCCCAGCGCCGCCCGCCGGGCGAACTCCGGGCAGGCGGCTTCGGCCTCGTCGAGCCACTGGACGCTGGTGTGGCTCGGGCTGAACTTCTCGACGAGGACGCGGTTGGCGCAGGTGGCGCAGCGGATCTCCTGCATGGCTTCTCCTTCGGTGGGGTGCTCAGCCCATCGTGATGTCGTCGGGGGACCAGTAGGCGCGCATGCTGGTGATGCGGGCCTGCTCGTCGAAGGTCATGACGTCGATGGGGTCGATGGTGATGCGCTGGTCACCGGTCTCGGTGACCACGCGGAAGGCGAAGGCGGCACTGTCACCGGCCACCCGCACGGTCAGCAGTTCGGTGCTGCGGCGGGTGGATTCGAGTGCGCTGTAGAACTTCTCGATGGCGGCGCGGCCGACGTGGGCGGGCGTGCCCGCCGGATCCTCGACCGTGGCGTCCTCGGCGTAGAGGGCGGCGATCTCGGCGGCGGTGCCGGTGGCGACGGTGTCGAGATAGCGGCGGACCGCGGCACGGATGTCGTCTGCGGATGCCATGGGGGGCTCCTTACTGGTCAAAGGTGGTCAGCGGCCGAGGATGTCGCGCACGGCCAGGTGGCTGAAGAGCATGGACGCGCCGATGGGGTTGCCACCGCCGGGATAGACGGTGCCGCTCACCGCGGCCATGGTGTTGCCGGCCGCGTACAGGCCGGGGATCGGGGTGCCGTCGCGGCCGAGCACCCGGGCGGCGGTGTCGGTGCGCAGGCCGCCCTTGGTGCCCAGATCCGAGAGGCCGAACGCGGCGGCGTGGAAGGGGCCCTTGTCGATGGCGACCAGCGGCGATTCGCCCTGGGAGAAGGCGCGGTCGTAGGCCTCGTCGCCGCGGCCGAACTCGGGGTCGACGCCCTCGGCGGCGAAACCGTTGAACCGCTCGACGGTGGCGACGAGGGCGTCGGCGGGCACGCCGATCTTCGCGGCGAGTTCGGGCAGGGTGTCGGCGGTGTGCCAGAGCCCCGCCTCGACGTACTTCGCGGTCTCCACCATCGACACGTTGGTGGCCTTGACCGGGGGCACCTCGCCCTCTTTGTCGTCGTAGATCATCCAGTAGGGCAGCGTCATCGCGCCGGACTCGATCCGCTCGATGATCGCCCGGCCGATCCGGTCGTAGGGCGCGGACTCGTTGACGAACCGTTCGCCGTGCTGGTCGACGAAGATGCCACCGGTGAACCACAGCGCGAACGCCGACCGTCCGTCCGGGTGGGTCAGGCCCGGCGACCACCACGCCTGGTCCATCAGATCGGTGTCGGCGCCCGCGGCGATACCCGCTTGATGGGCCTTGCCCAGGTTGCCCCACGGCCCCATCGTGTCGCGGGCCTGCCCGGGCACGCCGTACTGCGTGCGCAGTTCGTCGTTCTGCTCGAAGCCGCCCGCGGCCAGCACCACGCCCTTGCGGGCCCGGATCGCGAACCGCTCGCCGGCGCGTTCGGTGATCGCGCCGATCACCGCACCGTCCTCGACCACCAGCTCCACCAGCGGCGTCTCCCGGTAGAGCCGCACGTGCGGGAACGACGACAGCGCCAGCAGGAACCGCCCGATCAGCGCCTGGCCGCCGATCAGCAGATCCGGCAGCGGCGCGCCGAGCCGGTCGGTGTCCAGCGGGCCGCGCAGCTGCTCGCGCAGTTCGCCCAGCGCCGCGGCGGGCAGCGGCGTGGGCATGATGTGGCGTTGCCCGTCCAGCCGCGCCTTGGGCGCCTTGCCGAAGTAGTCCGGCCAGGGCAGCATCTGGAAGTCGAAATGCTCGTCCTGCTCCAGGTACTCGATGAGGTCGGCGCCCCGGCGGACATACGTTTCCTGCAGTTCGCGGGGTGTGCGGTCGCCCACCACCGCGTGGTAGTAGGTGAGCGCGTCCTCGATCGTGTCGTCGGTGCCCGCCCTGCGCAGCACCGGGTTGCACGGGAACCACACGCCGCCGCCACCGCTGTAGGCGGTCGTGCCGCCGAACTTGTCGGTCGCCTCGACGACCGCCACCGACAATCCCTCACGGGCCGCGGTATAGGCACCGGCCAGGCCGCCGCCCGAACCCGCGACCACCACGTCGACCTCGTCGTTCCAGTCCACCACTGTGTGTCCTCCCATGCGAATGCTCGACCGCGACGCTAAGCCGGGTACGGCCCCCGGCGGGGCGGTTCGTCCCGGTCACCGGGACGGGTGCCGTATCCCGGTGAGTGGCTGGGCTCGGACGGGTGAATTGCCTGATTGCTAGCATTTCCCGGTGCCGACGAGCGAACCGGAACCAGCCTTGGTCAACCTCCCCCCGACCAGTTGGGCCGTGCTCGCCATGCTCTCCTACGAGGAGGAGATCTCCGGCTACGACCTGAAGAAGTGGGCGGACTGGAGCCTGCGGTACTTCTACTGGAGCCCCTCGCACAGCCAGATCTACTCGGAGCTGAAGAAGCTCGAGCAGCACGGACTGGCCACCTCCCGCGTGGACGCCGACAACGCGATGCGCGGGCGGCGGCTCTACCGGATCACCGACGCCGGGCGCGAGGCCGTCACGGCCTGGCACAACACCACCCCGGTCGATCAGCCGGTGCTCAAGAACCACGTGATGCTGCGGATCATGTTCGGCCATCTCAGCTCCCCGGAGCGGCTGAAGGAGATTCTGCGGGAGCACATCGATTACGTCGACGCCATCGAGAAGCGCGCCGCCGTCGACGCCGAGGCCGCGAAGATGGAGGCGGGCTGGGCGTATTCGCAGATCGTGCTGGAGTGGGCCGAGCGGTACTGGGCCACCCAGCGCGAGCTCGCCCTGGACCTGATCGACCGCATCGACGCCGCCGACGCGGTGCTGCGCGGCGCCGAGCACGACGAGCGCCGCCGCTACGCCAGCCCGACCCCGGGCCGCTGGCGCGAGGTCGAGCAGCGTGTCAAGGAACAGGACGAGCGGCCCGAACGGGGCTGACGCCGGTCAGGCGTATTCGAGCGGACGCGCAGACGGCATCGCGGCGCGCGCCACCCCGCCGGGCAGTGGCCGCGCCTGCTGCAGCGTCGGATGCACCCGTGACATGCCGTCGTCGAGATTGCGCCAGATCGCCAGGGCGGTGGTGCGCACCGGCGCGGTGAGCCGGTGGTCGAAGGCCAGCCGGTCCACCGGTCCGCACACCGACACCGCGGCGACGGCCTCGCCGACCTCACCGATCGGCGCGGCCACGCAGCCGAAGCCGGGCAGCGACTCCTCGCGTTCGTGCGCGATGCCGTAGGAGCGGATCTTGTCGAGTTCGCTGCGCAGCCGGGCGGTGCTGGCGATGGAGTACTTGGTGCTGCGGCTGAGCTGATCGGTGCCGAGCGCCGCCAGCCGATCCTCGCCCGAGTACGCCAGCAGCGCCTTGCCGACGCCCGTACAGTGCGCGGGTCTGCGCCCGCCGATGCGGGTGGGTACGGCCGCGGAGAGGCGGCCGCCGATCTTCTCCAGGTACACCACGTCGGGTCCGTCGAGCACGGCCAGATGCACGAGGAACCCGGTCGCGCGATGGAGCTCGTGCAGATACGGCATGGCCGCGCGGTGCAGCCGGTCCTGGTGCACGGCCAGCGACCCCAGTTCGACCAGGCGGATGCCGAGGACGTAGTCGCGACCCTCGCGGCGCAGCCAGCGCAGCTGGACCAGCCGGTCCAGCATCCGGTGCGCCGAGGACCGGGGTAGTCCGGTGCGCCGCACGATCTGGGCGAGGGTGAGCCTGCCCGGCCCGTCGAAGGCGTCGAGCACGAGCGAGACGCGATCGAGCACGGCACTGGGGGCGGTGGTGTCGGCCTGGTGGTTCATGGGGCCCTCCCTGCGGGTCTGCGAGCTGATGCCCAACGCAATAGTCCTATTAGGCATATGACTATTCGTACCATGTTTCGTGTGGTAGCTGTCACAGAATCGAAGAAGCGTGACGAAAATCACAAAAAGACCCCGGGTTGCGCCGTTTCGGCGCGACCCGGGGTCTCGGGGTGAAACTACTCGGTCAGATCATCGAGCGCAGGTGCTGGGGCGGCTCGATGCCCAGCGAGCTCAACGCCGAGGCGTGGTAGACGGTGCTCGGCACGTGAATCGCGTGGTTGAGGCCGGCGTGGGCATCCCGCCAGAACCGCTGGAGCGGCTTGTCCATGCGCAGCGCGTTGCCGCCGGAGCGGGCGAAGATCTGGTCCACCGCCATCACCGCCCGCCAGGCCGCCCGCACCTGCGTGCGCCGGCCCGCGGCCCGGTCGGCGAAGGACACCTCCTTGCCCGCGTCGACCAGATCCCACATCCGGTCGACGTTGGCCAGCAGTTCCTGGCGCGCGGCGTTGATGTCGGCCGCGGCCTCACCGACCGCGAACAGGACATAGGGGTCGTCCTTGATCGCGGTGCCCTGCGCGCCCACCCGGTCGCGCTGGTAGTCCAGATGTGCGGCCAGCGCACCCTCGGCGATGCCGATCACCGCGGAGGTGATGCCGAGCGGGAACATGTTGGACCACGGCATCTTGTAGAGCGTCTCGGTGACGCCGTACTGCCGCTGCGCCGTGCCGTCGATCACGTGATCGCCGTTCATCACCCGGTACGACGGCACGAAGGCGTCCTTGACGATGATGTCCTTGGACCCGGTGCCCTTGAGTCCCACCACGTTCCACGAGTCCTCGACGATCTCGTAGTCGCTGCGCGGCAGGATCATGTGCAGCATGGTCGGCGGGGTGGCGATGTTGCCCTCCGGATCACCGAGCATGGCGCCCAGGAAGATCCAGTCGCAGTGGTCGGTGCCCGAGCTGAACTGCCAGCGGCCGTTGAAGATGTAGCCGCCCTCCACCGGGCGCGCGATGCCGGTGGGGGCGTACGGCGAGGCCATCCACGTGTCGTTGTCGGCGCCCCACACCTCCTCCTGCACCTTCGGATCGGCGAAGGCCAGCTGCCACGGGTGCACGCCGACGATGCCGCAGATCCAGCCGGTGGCCGGGTCGAGCGCGGCCGCGGCCATCACCGTCTCGGCGAATTCCCGCGGGTGCGCCTCGAACCCGCCGTACTTCTTCGGCTGGAGCAGGCGGATCGGACCGGCCGACTTGAGCAGCTTGGCGGTGTCGTCGGGCAGCCGGCCCAGGCGCTCGGCCTCCGGGGACTGCTCGCGCAGCCGGTCGGCGATGGCGGCGATGTTGTCGAGAACCTTGGTCATCGGGGTGTCGTTCCTGTCGTCGGAGGGTTCAGCGGGTGGTGTCCAGGACGGCGCCCCGGGCGATGTTGTCGGCGACCTCGGCTTCCCAGCTCGCCACCGCGCGCTCGGTGTCGATCTCGAACTCGAAGCGCTTGGTCATGTCCTCGGTGATGTTTTCGACGTCGACGTAGAACTGCTTGTACCAGCGGCGCAACTGGTAGACCGGCCCGTCCTCCTCCGACAGCAGCGGATTGTCGATGGGCGCCTTGTTCTTCCAGATCGCCACGTCCTGCTCGAAGCCCACCTCCACGCCGCGGGCGAACTGCGCGGCCATCGCGTCGGCGTCCTCGTCGGACATGCCCTGCGGCTTCTTCACCATCGCGCCGTACTGGAGCACGAAGGAGTTCTCGGTCACCGGGTAGTGGCAGTTGATCAGCACGGTCTCGATCGTCATGCCGTTCGCCTCGCTCCAGAGCCAGTCGATCATGTAGGACGGGCCGAAGTAGGAGGCGTCCGAGCGCAGGGTGGAGTTCGGGTCGTCGTAGTTGGTGCCCACCTCGACGTCGTGGCGCGGCGTCGAGCGCATGTACTGCGTGGCGACGTGGCCTTCGAAGACGTTCTTGAAGTAGCGCGGGAAGGCGTAGTGCACGTAGAAGAAGTGCGCCATGTCCACGACGTTGTCGACGATCTCGCGACAGTGCGAGCCCTCGATCAGCATCGAATTCCAGGTCCAGTCCGTCCATTCCGGGGTGCCGTAGCCCTCGATCTCGGGGATGGTCACCTCGTCGGTGGGCTTGCTGCCCTGCGGGTCGTGCCAGATGTAGAGCTGGCCGTTGCGCTCGAGCGTGGGCCAGGAGCGGGTCCTGGCCAGCGGCGGCACCCGGCGGGCGTAGGGGATACCGGTGCAGCGGCCGTTGCCGCCCCAGCGCCAGTCGTGGAAGGGGCAGGCGATCGAGTCGCCCTTGATGGTGCCGTCGGCGAGGTTGCCGCCCATGTGCCTGCAGTAGGCGTCGAGCACGTGCAGTGCGCCGTCGGTCTCGGACTGGAAGACCACCAGCGTGGTGCCGAACGCCTTGATCTCGTGCGGCTTGCCGTCCTGGAAGGACTTCAGCAGGCCGAGGCAGTGCCAGCCACGGGCGAACCGGGTCGGCGCGGGCGCGGCCTCGATCTGCCTGATTTCGTCCGCTTCGTGGGCTGTGCGGCCGTTCGGGGAGTGACCCGGCATCGAAACCTCCATGTTCCACCGGATTGTGCTGATGGATGCCGATGGTGGTCCCCGGGCGGTGTCGGTGCGTACTCCGCTGTCCCGGTCAGCGGACAGGTTTTCCGCCGGGTGCGCGGGGCTTCCCGATCAGCGGGAGGGGTGTGCGTCACGGCGCGCGAGCACACCTACCGTGGGTCGCATCCACGAGCGAAGGGATGGTGGCGATGGCGCACGTCGCGACGGCCGGGACGCACAGCGCACCGGTGGACCTGCATCCGGAGGCGACCGCCGTGCACGCGTTCGCCGCCGTCACCGGCACGGCCGTCGACCCGGAGCGTCCGGTGGTGCCGCCGACCTTCCTGCCCGCGGGCCTCGGACCGGCGCGCGAGTACGCCGAGCCCCAGCACTGGCCGGGCATCCCGCTCGAGCAGGACCACCGCTTCTTCGGTCCGCCGCCCCGCGCGGGTGAGCGCCTGCGGGCGCAGTCACGGGTGGAGCGCGTGCACCGGCTCCCCGACGCGCACGGCGAACTCGTCACCGTCGTCGAACTGCTGACCAGGTACTTCGACCGCACCGGCAGGCTGGTCGCCGAATCCTGGCTGCGCGGCGCCCGGCCGACCGGAGAGCCGTCGTGACCGCCCCCGCGCCGGTGTCGTTCGGCCCGCTCACCGAGTCCGATTTCCTCGGCCACCGCGCCGCCGCCCGGCACCCCGGCATGCTCGAATCCCGGGTCGCCACCGAGGAGTTCACGGTGGCCGCCGCGCCGCTCGCGGCCGGATTGCTGGCCTCCTTCGCCACCGGCTGGCTGGGCGCCGACACCGTGCGCCGCTTCCGCACCCGCTGCACCCGCGCGCTGTGGCCCGGTGACACCCTCACCTGCTCCGGGTACGTCGTGCAGCGCTACGTCGAGGACGGCGAGGACCGCGTCGACGTCGCGCTGACCGGTCTCGACCAGGAGGGCGAGGTGGTTATCAGGGCCTGGGCGAGCTTCGCGGCCCGCTGAGCGCGGCCCGGGGGACGTCACCCGGCGTGCCCGAAATGTCTTGGTGCACAATTGCGGGCATGCGCATCGTCATGGTCGGATCATCCGGCTTCTTGGGCAATCACCTGACGACCCGGCTCCGCGCCGACGGTCACGATGTCGTCCGCCTGGTCCGTCGCGAACCGGCGGCCCCCGGCGAGGTCCGCTGGGAGCCGGACACCGGCCGGCTCGACCCCGCGGTCCTGTCCGGCGCCGATGTCGCCGTCAACCTCTGCGGTGCCGCGATCGCCGGCGCGCGCTGGACGCCCGAATACCGCGCTCTGCTGCGGGACAGCCGCATCGGCACCACCCGGATCTTCGCCGGCGCCGTCGCGGCCGCGGGCGTGCCGGTGCTGCTCAACGCCTCGGCCGCGGGGTACTACGGCGACACCGGTGAGCGTGACGTCGTCGAATCCGATCCGCCCGCAGGCGATTTCCTCGGCACCATGTGCCGCGACTGGGAGGCCGCCACCGAACCGGCGCGCGCCGCGGGCACGCGGGTCGTGCTGCTGCGCACCTCCAACGTCCTCGCCACGGACTCCGACGTCATCGCCAAGCTGTCGCCGATCTTCAAGCTCGGCCTCGGCGGCCGCTTCGGCTCCGGCCGCCAGTACATGCCGTGGATCTCCCTGCCCGACTGGCTCGCCGCGGTGACCACCCTGATGACCGCCGACGTCAGCGGCCCGGTCAACCTCGTCGCCCCCGAAGCGGTGACGAACGCCCGGTTCGCCAAGGCGTTCGGCGCGGCGCTGGGCCGCCCCGCCGTGCTGGTCCTGCCCGGCGCGGTGCTGAAACTGATCGGCGGCGAAGCCGGAGCGGAACTGCTGCACGGGCACAAGATGCGGCCGAAGGTGCTCGAGAGCATCGGCTTCGACTTCCAGCACGAGACGCTGGCCGCGGCGCTGGGGTGGGCCCTGGGGCGGTGAGCCCGGCGCATCGGGACGGTCGGGGGTTGCTACCGCGCCGCTACCCGGACGGCGGCCTCGCGGACCGTCTCGGTGATCTGGTCCAGGGTGAGCGGGCCGTCCGGCTGATACCAGCGCCACACGCTGACGATCATGCCCAGCACCAGTTTGCCCAGCGTGCGGGGATCGTCGTCGACGAAAACGCCGGCCTCGACCCCGCGCACCATGAGCGCCGTCCACCGCGACTCGATCTTCTGCACGAGTTCCCGCGAGCGCAACCGCTCGGCTTCCTCCTTCTCCGACGGCCGTTCCGCGGCCAGCAGATCCAGGTGATTCTGCAGGATCCGACGCCGCAACGCCTCGCTCGGCGTGGCAGCCAGCGCGCCGCCCACGGCCGCGCGCAACGCCTCAATGGGATCCTCGATGCCCTCGGTGGCGGTCTCGAACCGCGCCACCGAGTCGGCCAGTTCGAGGCACATGATGGTGAGCAGGCAGTGAGCCTTGGACTCGAAGTAGTGGTACAGGGCGGTCTGGCCGAGGCCGACCTCGTCGGCGATGGACGCCCACTTGGTGTGCTCGTAGCCGGTACGCCCGAACTTCTCGATCGCGACCGCCAGGATGGCGCCCCGTTTCGAGCGCGGACTCTCGCGGCGATTGTCGGTGGCGACGGTCATCGGCCATTCCCCCGGGTACTCGTGGTCGTCAATGGAGGAACCTTATCGCTCAACTGCCCTCCGCCAGCAGCCCGTCGAGTTCGGCGGCGGCGGTGAGCAGAGCGCGGGAGCGGCGGGTGAGGGTTTCGCCGCGGGCGGCGAGGGCGGCCAGGACCTCGTGCCTGCGGGCGCCGCGGAAGTGGGGGAGCAGGGTGCGCAGGTCGTCGATGCGGTGGCCCGCGCGGCGGAGCTGGTGGACGATGCGGGCGTCGCGGACGTCGGTGGGGGAGTAGCGCCGGGCACCGCCCGCCCGCCCGGGTACGACCAGGCCCTCGGCGTCCCAGTGGCGCAGCGTGGAGGCGCGGATGCCGAGTGCGTCGGCGAGTTCGGAGACCGTCATCGCGTCGGCGGGACGGACCGCGGTGAGTGGTTCGTCGGCGATGGCGTGCGCGGCGGCTTCGGCCGCCCGCAGGTCGCGGCGTTGGCGGTCGAGGTCGGCGTGCGCGGCGTCGAGCCGGGCCAGTGCCTCGGCGACCGGCGCGGCGTGCACGGTGCGCATGATCGTCTTGGCCTCCACCGGGCCGACGGCCGCGGCGAGTGCGCGATAGGCGCGGGCGGCGCGCACGTGGCGGTCGTCGTAGACCCGATAGCCGCTGTCGGTGCGGGCCGCGGGTGGGAGCACGCCGTCGCCCTCGAGATTGCGGATCTGCTGCACCGAATATCCGCTGCGGCGCGCGACGGTCACCGTCCGCATCGGCCCACTGTTGCGGCTTTCCACGCATTCACCTCGGCATACTCGGGTCCAGGTCGCCACAAGCACTTCAATGTAACGCTCGAAGCATGAGTATCGACGAGATCGCCGAATTCCTCGAATCCCTCGGTGGTGTGCTGACGCTGCGGCCCGGTCCCGGTGACGGTTCGCCGGAACTGGCCTGGGGCGACCTGTTCTTCTACTACGCCCCGGACGGCCGGGTACCCACCCGCACCCAGCCCTTCGCCACCGTCGTCACCAAGAACTATCCCGACGACGAGAGCTCCCGCCTCGACCGCCCCGGCGTGTTCCGGCTGAACATCGCCGCCGGGCGGGAGGCGTTCGTCGCGACCCTGGGGCGCACGCCGCGGGAAAACGCTGCGCCCGAGGAGGATCCGGGCGCGGTGGACACGGTGATCGCGCACCCGGTCTACGGCGGCGCGGGCTGGCTGGCGGTCGTGGCTCCCGGCCCGCGCACCGACGAGGTCTGCCGGACCCTGCTGCGCACGGCGCACGAGCGGGCCCGGGCAGCCTACGAACGGCGCACCGCGAACTGAACGCCGGCGGAACCGGGCCGGGTACGCG
This sequence comes from Nocardia sp. FDAARGOS_372, assembly GCF_002554515.1. Lineage (NCBI taxonomy): Bacteria > Bacillati > Actinomycetota > Actinomycetes > Mycobacteriales > Nocardiaceae > Nocardia > Nocardia sp. FDAARGOS_372. The sequence goes on from NZ_PDDW01000001.1 coordinate 871,166, forward strand.
CCCGGCCGGTCACCGCTGCCGGGTCGCCTTCAACGAGTACATCAGCGGTACCCGCGCCCGCCCCGGCGGGAACCGGTACTCGATCCCGTGCCGCTCGAGCGCCTCGAATCGCGGGAACAGGGTGTGGTCGTGCTCGTGCAGGAACTCGAGCCGCAACCCGGCCGCGGCCAACGCGGTGAGGATCTCGCCGAGGCCGTGGCGGAACTCCACCGAGGTGGTGTTGCGCAGGGACGCACCCCGGTCGGCGTAGGTGCCCGCGTCCGGCTCGTCCCAGACCTCGGGGCCCTCGGCGAAGTAGTCGAGGGTGACGGTGGTGCCGGTGGCGTCGTCGAGCACGTCGGTGAAGGGGTGGAATTCGGCGAGGTAGAGGAAGCCGCCGGGCCGCAGCAGCGCGGCGACGACCCGCGCCCACCGGGTGATGTCGGGCAGCCAGCACAGGGCGCCGATACCGGTGTAGACGATGTCGTAGGTGGCGGCGAGTTCGTCGACGGCGGAGTAGACGTCGGCGGTGACGAACCGCGCGGACAGGCCCGCGGAGTCGGCGATCCGGCGGGCCGCCTCGATGGCGGGCGCGGAGAAGTCCAGCCCGGTGACACGGGCGCCGTGCCGGGCCCAGGCCAGGGTGTCGAGCCCGAAATGGCATTGCAGGTGAACCAGATCGGCGCCGCCGACGTCGCCGACCTCGGCCAGTTCGAACGGGCGCAGCGCCTCGGCGCCGGCGAGGAAGCCGTCCAGGTCGTAGAACTCGCTGCCCAGGTGCACGGGCACCCGCTCGTCCCACAGCGCCTTGTTCACCTTCAGATAGTCGAGGTCGGTCATATCCGCACCGTATCGACGGGCGGGTGCCGGGCCAATCGAATTTCCGGTGTCGGCGGCCGATCTCAGGGTGGAATCCGGGGAGTGATCCGTCCGCAGGCTGACCCGGATGTCGTCCGGCAGCCCGATTCCCGCGACCGCCCGAAATCCTACTGTCGCGATCATGACGGAGAACGGGGCTGCGCCGGGGCGCAGAGCGTGTGGCCTGCGATGGGACAGGCGCCGATTCCTCACGGTCGGCGCGGCGGTGCCGCTGGCGGTGACGCTGGCCTCCTGCGCGGGGGAGGACGCCGCCGCACCGACGGGTACGGCCGGGCCGGATCTGACCGGCGTCGATCCGGCTGTGCGTCCGCAGGACGACTTGTTCCGGCACGTGAACGGCGGCTGGTTGCGCGACTACCGGCTACCGCCGGACAAGGCGTCGCACGGCACCTTCGAGGAACTCGCCGACCGCACCGAGGACCGGCTGCGGGAGATCCTGGAAGCGCCGGACGACGCCGGGCCGGGCACCGACGCGCGCAGGCTGCGCGATCTGTACCGGGCCTACCTGGACACCGCCGCGATCGAGGCCGCGGGCACCCGTCCGCTGGCCGACCTGCTGGGTGAGATCGACGCCGCCGCGACGAAATCCGACCTGGCGCGGGTCGCGGGTGCCCTCTCGAGGTCACCGGTCCGGTGTGGCTGCGGGTCGAGCCCGACCGCAAGGACTCCACCCGGCACCGTCCGTACCTGGTGCAGTCGGGGCTGGGGATGCCGGACGAGGCCTACTACCGTGAGCCCGTCCACAGCGAACTGCGCACGGCCTACCGCGGTTACCTGACCCGCATCGCGACCGCCGCGGGCCTGCCCGATCCGGCGGGCGTGGCCGAGCGGGTGTTCGACCTGGAGACCCGGCTCGCCGCCGGCCACGTCGACATGGTGCGGTGGGTGGACTCGCTGTCGTCGTATCACCCCTGGTCCTGGACCGAATTGCGGGACCGGGCACCGGGATTCGACTGGGATGCCTGGCTCGACGGCCTCGGTGGGCAGCGCGCCCGGTTCGAGACCGTGCTGGTCGATCAACCCGAGTATCCCGCGGCGCTGGCCCGGCTGTGGGAGGCCGAGGACGCCGGTCGGTGGCGGGAGTACCTGCGGCTGCGACTGTTCGACCACTATGCGCCGGTGCTGCCCGCGGCGTTCGCCGACGCGCACTTCGACTGGGCGGAGCGGGCGCAGACGGGCATCCAGCAGCCGCCGCCGCGCTGGCGGGCCGCGGTGCGGTTCGTGCGCACGAAGATGGGGGACGCACTCGGCCGCGAATACGCGCAGCGGCACTTCCCGGCCGAATCCAAACGGCAGGTCGAGCAGTTGGTCGAGGATCTGCTCGCCGCCTACCGACAGCGCCTCGCCGAGGCGGACTGGATGTCGGAACAGACCCGCCGCACCGCGCTGGCCAAGGTCGACAAGATCGTGGCGCTCATCGGCTACCCGGACACCTGGCGTGACTACTCGGGCCTGGTGGTGCGTCCCGGCGAACTGCTCGCCTCGCTGCGCGCGGTGGAGAACCACGAATTCCGCCACCGGCTCGGCCGCCTGGACCGGCCCGTCGATCGGCGGGAGTGGACGATGCTGACCCCGGTGGAGGTGAACGCGAACTACAGCTGGGAGATCAACCACATCGTGTTCCCCGCCGCGATCCTGCAACCGCCGTTCTTCGACCCGGCCGCCGCGCCCGCGGTGAACTACGGCGCGATCGGCGTGGTGATCGGTCACGAGATCGGGCACGGCTTCGATACCGGCGGCTCCCGCTACGACGAGAACGGCACCCTGCGCGACTGGTGGACGAGCGCGGACAAGGCGGCGTTCGAGACGAAGACGAAAGCCGTGATCGCCCAGTACGATCCGCTCGTCCCGGCCGGCATGCCGCCGGACCGGCGGGTGAACGGCGCGCTCACCGTCACCGAGAACCTCGCCGACATCCGTGGGGTGAGCACCGCACTGGCCGCTTACCGCATCGCCGCCGCCCGCGCGGGAGCCGCCGAACCCGATTGGCGAGCGCTGTTCCTGTCCTATGCCCGCATCTGGCGGCACACCGCGACGCCGGAGTACACCGCGGCGACCCTCGGACTGGATTCGCACGCGCCCGCCGAGTTCCGGGTCAACCAGGTGGTCCGCAACATGGCCGAATTCCACACGGCCTTCGAGGTCCGGCCCGGCGACGGCATGTACCTGGCCGAGCACGAACGGGTGCGGTTGTGACCCGGCGGCGGTCGGTCGTCGCCGTCGCCGCGGTGACGGCGGTGGCCACGGTGGCGGTCGCCGTCGCCGCCGCCCTCGTGTTCCCGACCTTCCGGCTGCCCGCACCCACCGGTGCGCATCCGGTCGGCACGACCACACTGCACCTGGTGGACACCGAGCGGCGCGAGGTCTTCGGCCCCGATCCCACCGCGCCGCGGGAGTTGATGGTGCAGGTGTGGTACCCGGCGCGCGACACCGACGGCTCGCTCGCCCCGCTCGTGCCGGGCGGGACCGCGGTGACCGAGCAGATCGCCCGCGGCTTCGGGCTCCCGGCACGCGGGCTGGACTATCTCACCGAGATCCCGACCCATGCCCGCGCGAACGTGCCGATCGCGGATTCCGGGCACCCGTTCCCGGTGGTGCTGCTCAACCACGGCTACGGTTCCGCGCGGTTCTATCACACGTCCCTCGCCGAGGACCTGGCCGCGCACGGCTACGCGGTGTTCGCGATCGACCACACCTACAGCACCCGGGCCACCGCGCTGCCCGGTGGCCGCCTCGCCACCATGCGCACCGACGAGGACCGCATCGGCGAACCCGACTACCGCGACGAGGTCGGACAGGTGTGGACCGCCGACGTCACCGCCGTGCTCGACCGGTTGCCCGCGCTGAACGCCGATCCGCGGTTCGCCGGACGGCTCGACACCGGGCGGGTGGGCGTGGTCGGGCACTCCTTCGGCGGCGCCGCCGCCTACGACGCCGCCTACGACCCGCGCGTCACGACCGGCATCGACCTCGACGGCACCCTGTATCGGTTCCGCGATCGCGCGCCGCTGGCCGAGCCGTTCCTGTTCGTCTACTCCGAGCAGGCCTTCGACCTCTACGACAGGGTGCGGCGCGGGCACGTCTACAGCGATGCCGAACTCGCCGAGCTGGGGGCGAGCCGCGCCGAGGTCGACCGCGACACCGCGGTCGCGCGCCGCGAACTCGAGCATCTGCGCGCCGCGGCGCGAGCGGGCAGCCCGATCCTGTACGTGCGGGGCACCGCGCACAACAATTTCATGGACCAGCAGTACTTCTCACCGCTGCTGCGGACGCTCGGACTGATCGGCGACATCGCCCCCGAGCGTGCGGGCGCGATCGTGAACGACATCGTCCGCGGTTTTCTCGACGCCCGGCTGCGCGGTGGTGGGCTGCCGGACCTACCCGGCCGGTACCCCGAGATCGTGGACGTCACCGAGCGTTTCGCGGGCTGAGTCCGCCGGGGTGGCCGCGCGCAGCACCGCGGCGGTGAAATCGTCGAGGGGATAGAACAACTCGATGGCGAGTTCGGAGAGGGTGACGTCGGCGGGGGCGCCGAAGGTGGCCATGGTGGAGAACATCGCCAGTTCACCCGCGGGGGTGCGGATCCGGATGGGCACCTCGAAGGGGCTGGGCGGCGCGGGCGCGGCGAGGTCCTCGGGCGGCTCGGGGTAGCTCTCGACCTCGCGGTGCAGTGCCCGCAGGGCCGGGTCGTCGCTTCCGGCGATCTGGCGGGTCAGGCGCTCCAGGAACAGCCGCCGCACCTGGGCGTGGTTGACCAGCCGCGCGGCCAGCCCCTGCGGGTGCAGCACCATCCGGTAGACGTTGGGGGCGGGCTCGAGCAGGTGCGGCGGCAGGCCCGCGGTGAGGATCGGCATCGCGGCGTTGCCGAGCAGCACGTTCCACAGCCGGTCCACCACCACCGCCGGATACGGCTCGTGCGCGGTGAGCATGGTTTCCAGCGCGGCCCGCACCGGCGCGAGGCTCACGTCGTGCAGGTCGCTCTCCCGGTAGGCGGGGGCGTAGTCGGCGGCCAGCAGCAGCGTGTTGCGGTCGCGCAGTGGCACATCCAGCGCCGCGCACAGGCGCAGCACCATCGCCCGGCTCGGTCGCGACCTGCCGGTTTCCACGTAGGACAGGTGCCGGGCCGACGTGTCGGCGAGCAGGGCGAGGTCGAGTTGGCTCAATCGGCGGCGCTGCCGCCACTCGCGCAGGAGTGCGCCGACCCGGGAGTCGGTCGCCGGTCGATCGCTGGTCACCGGTCGTTTGCTGGTCGCCACCACCCGGTCAGGGTAGCGGCGGGCACGGGGGCGCCACCATGACCTCCGAGGTCATTGCGGAGCCGACCCGGCCCCGGCCAGGGTGGTGCCATGAGCACGATGATCGGAAGGAACGAGCCGATGAGCACGGTGACGACGGCGCCGGACACGGCACTGCTGTGCACCGCCCTGCGCGTGGACGGCTGGGGGACCGGTGTTTTCGGCGCGGTGTTGCTGGCGGGCGCGGCGGCGCTGCGGGATCCGCTCGGGGTGCCCACCGGGCTCTCGCTCGGCTTCGGCGTGGTGATGCTCGCGGGCGCCCTGGCGCTGGTACTGCTCGGCGGCCGCGCGCGGCAGGCCGTCCGCCACGCTCGGACCGTCGTGCTGGTGAACAGCGCGTCCGTGGTGGGCATGGTGGTCCTGGCCTGCGCCCGGGTGCTGGACCTGACCGGGCTCGGCGTCGCCTTCCTGCTGTCCGGCGCCGCGATCGTCGCGACCTTCGCCGCCGCCGAATACGCCGGCCTGCGCCGCGCGCGCTGACCCGAGGAGCCACCATGACCACCACCGACACCACCGACACCACCGACCGCGCCGCGCTGCACGCACTGCTGCGCGCCCAATCCGCGGCGTGGGCCGCGGGCGACGGCGCCGCGTTCGCCGCGACGTTCACCCCCGACGCGGTGTTCGTCTCGGTGATCGGCGAACACATCGAGGGCAGCGCCGAACTCGCGCGCGTCATGCAGGAGGGCTTCGACGGCTTCATGCGCGACACCCGGCTGTCCGAGCCGGAACGCACCACCATCGGATTCCCGGCGCCCGACGTCGCGGTGGTGGTGACCAGCGGGGTCTGCGTGCTGCGCGGCGGGGCCACCACCGGCGATCCGGCCGACCGGTCGATCCAGACCAGGACCGCGGTCCGGCGCGACGGACGCTGGCTGTTCGCGAGCTTCCAGAACACGCGCATCCGGCAGGCCCCCTGAGTGAGCTCCCGCACCCGCAGTGCCGGGTGCGGGAGCCGTCGTCAGCGGCTCAGGCGCTGGAAGCGGCGCACCGCCAGCGGCAGGAACACCGCGGTGAGCAGCAGCGGCCAGACCACCGCCATCAGCACCGCGTGCTGTTCGACCCAGGAATCCCCGCTGCCGACCGGGGTTCCGAACAGTTCGCGGGTGGCGCCGACCGTGGCCGAGATCGGATTCCACGCCGCGATGTGACCGAGCCAGCCGGGCATGAGCTGGGGCGCGACGAAGATGCTGGAGATCATCGTCAACGGGAAGGCGACGACGAACAGGTTGCCCGCCGCCTCCGCGTTCGGCACCAGCAGTCCCAGCCACACCCCGACCCAGATCAGCGCGATCCGCAACCACAGCAGCAGGGCGAAGGCCGCGACCGCGCCGAGCAGCCCGCCGTCGGGTCGCCAGCCGATCACGAACGCGGTGATCATCAGGATGGTCAGCTCCGCGCACGCCACGATCAGATCGGTGACGCCGCGCCCGGACACCACCGCCGAGGGCGCCATCGGCATGGAACGGAAGCGGTCGATCACGCCCTTGGCGGAGTCGTGGACGACCAGCGACGCGGTGTGGATGAAGCCGAACGCCATCGTCATCACGAACATGCCCGGCATCAGGAAGTCGCGGTAGTCACCGCCGCCGGGCACGGTCATCGCGCTGCCGAACACGTAGCCGTAGAGCAGCACCGACAGGATCGGGAAACCGAGCTGCCAGGCGATGTTCACCGGTTGACGCTGGTAGTGGGTGAGCCCGCGGCGCACCACGTTCCAGCAGTCGGCCAGCGTCCAGTAGGCGCGCGAGCGGGTGAGCGTGGTCATCAGGCGGCCTCCTCGGCGGCGGTGCGGTGTCCGGTCAGGTGCAGGAACACGTCGTCGAGACTCGGCCTGCGCAGGCCGATGTCCTCGACGGCCACGCCCTCGTCCTGCAGGGTCCTGGCGACCTCGGTGAGCGCGGCGACGCGGTCGGTGACCGGCGCGTACACGCGGCGTTCGGCGTCGTGGGTGTCCGGTTCGCCCGTGCACACCCGGGCCACCACCTTCGCCACCAACGGCAGGTCGGCGGACTCGGCGGCGACCACCTCGATCAGATCGCCGCCCACCGCGTTCTTCAGCCCGTCCGGGGTGTCGTCGGCGATGGCGCGACCGGCGTCGATCACGGTGATCCGGGAGGCCAGCCGGTCGGCCTCCTCGAGGTACTGGGTGGTGAGCAGCACCGTGGTGCCGTCGGCGACCAGGGCCCGTACCGCCTCCCACACCTCGCCGCGGCTGCGCGGGTCCAGGCCGGTGGTCGGCTCGTCCAGGAACAGCACGTCCGGCGCCAGGATCATCGACGCGGCCAGGTCCAGCCTGCGCCGCATGCCGCCGCTGTACTTGCCGACGCCGCGGTCGGCCGCCGCCACCAGGTCGAAACGCTCCAGCAGCTCGTCGGCGCGCTGGCGGGCACGGCGGGCGCCCAGGTGGAACAGCCTGCCGAACATCTCCAGGTTCTGCCGACCCGTCAGCACCTCGTCGACCGCCGCGTACTGGCCGGTGAGGCCGATGCGCGCGCGCACCTGCGCCGGCCGACGGGCCACGTCGAGCCCGGCGACGGTGGCGTGGCCGCCGTCGAGCCGGATCAGCGTGGACAGGATGCGCACCGCCGTCGTCTTGCCCGCGCCGTTCGGCCCGAGCAGGCCGTGCACGGTCCCGCGCCGCACGGTCAGGTCGAAGCCGTCCAGCGCGTTCTTGTCCCCGTATCTCTTGCGCAGCCCTTCGGCTCGCACCGCGTCGTCGTTCACCCGTCGTCCTCCCGTGTTGTCGCGAACCCTGTCGTCGCGAACTTTGTCGTCGCGGACCCTGTCGGCGCAGAACCCGTGTCCTCGCGAACCGCACCGCAAAACCGAGTACGTTGTACCCAAATGAGAGTACAACGTACTCGGTTTTTCGCCAAGCGATTACCCTGGGACGCATGACGACCACCGAGGCGAGCGGCCGCGGCGACCTGGCGCGCACGCTCGACCTGCTCTGGAACACCGGCCCCCGGCCGAGTCGCGGGCCCAAGCCGACGCTGACGCTGGACCGGATCGTCGAGGCCGCGGTGCGGGTGGCCGACGCGGAGGGGCTGGCCGCGGTCACCATGCGCCGGGTGGCCGCCGAACTCGGGACCGGCGCCATGTCGCTGTACCGCTACGTGCCCGGCAAGGCCGAACTGCTCGACCTCATGCTCGACCGTGTCCAGTACCCCGACGAGGAGGTCGGCGCCGACGCGGACTGGCGGGAGACCCTGCGCTTCTACGCCCACCAGACGCTCGAGCTCTACCGGCGGCACCCGTGGTTGCTCCAGGTGAACCAGACCCGGCCCGTGCTCGGTCCCGGCGCGCTGGCGAACATGGAACTCCTGATGGGCCGCATCATGCCGATGAAACTGTCCGACCCGGAACTGGTCTCGGTGCTGGTGATGGTCGAGAGCTATGTCGCCGGCGCCGCCCGCACCCAGCTCTACCAGCGCGACGCCGAGCGCAGCACCGGGATGACCGACGCGGAGTTCTGGCAGGCGCAGGCACCGGTGCTGGAGCAGGCGATGGCGTCGGGGCGGTATCCGGTGATGGCCTCGCTGTCGGCGGCCGCGTTCGACCCGGCCTTCGAGCACTTCGAGTTCGGTCTGCAGCGCATCCTCGACGGGTTGGAGGTGCTGGTCGCCCGCCGCGCACAGGCCGAGTGAGCCGTGGTGTGGCTGGCCCCACCCTCGATCCGGTGGTCAGCTCCCTCGGCACCGGCACCCCCGGGAACCAGGATGGATGGCATGACCGAGACCTCGACCGAACCCACGCTCGTCCTCGATCGCCCGGTGGCGCCGCTGCCGCCGCCGCGCCGGACCGTGCCCGCGGTGCTGCGCGCACCCGTCGAGGCACGCACGTGGAAGGAACTGGTCTACCTGGTGACGGCGTTCGCGCTCGGGTGCGTCGCGGTGTGCTGGGTGTTCTTCGGTATCGGCGGCGGGCTGTACCTGTCGGTCCTCGTGGTCGGTGTCCCGGTGCTGGCGCTGGTGCTGCTCGGCGGTCGGGTGTGGGGCGCGATCTATCGCGGCCTCGCCGAACATCTGCTCGACACCACGGTGCCCGCGCCACCGGAGTTCGCGCCGCCGCGCGGGTTCCTCGGTTTTCTCAGGGGCGCGTTCACCGATCGGGTGAGCTGGCGGGCCCTGCTGTTCCTGCTGGCGCAGGCGATCGTCGGCGTCGTGCTCGGTTACCTGGTGCTCACGGCGGTGGCGGTGGCGGTGTTCACCGCGCTCTCGCCGATCCCGTGGGCGCTGTTCGATCCGGTGAACGTGGACGAGAACGGCGTCGCGCGGCACTCGCTGATGCAGTTCGGCAGCTTCTACGTCGACACCTGGCCGCGCGTGCTCGGTGTCGCGGCGGTGGGCGTCCTCGCCTGCTTCGCGGTGCCGTGGCTGGTGCGCGGCGTCTGCCTGCTGCACCGGATGCTGACCGTGGCGCTGCTGGCCGAGACGACGCGGGACCGTCAGCTCGCCGAACTGCGGGAGAGCAGGCGGGCCGCCGTCGAGGACGCCGCGGCGACGCTGCGCCGGGTCGAACGTGACCTGCACGACGGCACCCAGGCCAGGCTGGTGACGATCGCGATGGCGCTGGGCCGCGCCGAGGAGCGACTGGCGGCGGGCGGCGACGCCCGCGACCTCATCGCCGACGCGCACGCCAGCTCCAAGGAGGCGCTCACCGAACTGCGCGAACTGGTCCGCGGCATCCATCCGCCCGCCCTCGAGCTCGGACTCGGCCCGGCCTTGGAGACGTTGACGGCGCGATGCGCGGTGCCGGTGGAATTGCGGGTGCACCTGCCGCGCAGGCCGAGTCCGGCCGTCGAGGCGATCGCCTATTTCTCGGTCGCCGAGTTGTTGACCAACGTCGTCAAGCACGCGCGAGCCGAGCGCGCCTGGGTCTCGGTGCTGCCCGACAGCATCCGCACCCTGGCGGTCACGGTGCGCGACAACGGGATCGGCGGCGTGCTGCCGCCCGCCGAGGGTGCGTCGTCGGCGGGCAGCGGGCTGGCCGGGCTGGCGGCCCGCGCCCGCGCGGTCGACGGCAGCCTCACCGTGGCGAGCCCGCTCGGCGGCCCCACCGTGGTGACCATCGTGCTGCCGCTGGAGGACCCGCAGTGAGCGCGCCGTTGCGCATCGTCATCGCCGAGGACAGTGCCATCCTGCGCGACGGCCTGGCCGGTCTGCTCACCGAACGCGGGCACGAGGTGGTGGCGATGGTGGGGGAGGCGGGCAGCCTGAGCGACGTGGTCGGCGAGCACAACCCGGACGTGGCGGTGGTGGATGTGCGCATGCCGCCGACCTTCACCGACGAGGGTCTGCTGGCGGCCATCGAACTGCGCCGCAAGTATCCGATGACCGGTGTCCTGGTCTTCTCGCAGTGGATCGAGACCCGCTACGCCACCGAATTGCTCGCCGGCGGCGCGGGCGGCGTCGGCTACCTGCTCAAGGACCGGGTCGCCGACGTCCGCGACTTCGTCGACGCCCTGTACCGGGTCGCCACCGGCGGCACGGCCCTCGACCCCGAGGTGGTGAGTCAGCTGATGGGCGCCTCCCGCCAGCAGGATCATCTGGCCCGGCTCACCCCGCGCGAACGCGAGGTGCTCGAGCTGATGGCGCAGGGCCTGTCCAACAACGCCATCGCCGCGTCGCTCACCGTCACCGAACGTGCGGTGGAGAAGCACATCGGCAACATCTTCACCAAACTCGATCTCCCGCCCTCGGACACCCATCACCGGCGGGTGCTCGCGGTGCTGCGGCTCAAGGGCTGACCGCCGCGTCGGTCGGATCAGCGTCCGCCGGCCAGGTCGAGGAAGCTGCCGGTGGTGTAGGAGGCGGCGGCGGAGAGCAGCCAGGCGATCGCCTCCGCCACCTCCTCCGGGCGCCCGCCGCGACCCATCGGCAGGGCCGGGCCGAGCCGTTCGACCCGGTCGGGGTCACCGCCGAGCGCGTGGATGTCGGTGTGGATGTAACCGGGCCGCACCGCGTTCACCCGGATCCCCTCGCCCGCCACCTCGGCGGCCAGGCCGCGGGTGAAGGTGTCGAGAGCGCCCTTGCTCGCGGCGTAGTCGACGTACTCGCCGGGCGCGCCGAGCCGGGCGGCGACCGACGAGACGTTGACGATCGCGCCGCCGCGCCCGCCGTGGCGGGTCGACATCCGCCGCACCGCCGCGGCGGCGCACAACATCGGGCCAACCACGTTGGCGGCCATCACCCGGTGCAGGCGGGCGGCGTCGAGGTCGGCCACCCGGCACTGGGTTTCCAGCAGTCCGGCGTTGTTGACCAGGCCGACCAGCGGGGCGGAGTCGGCGTCCACGGCGGCGAAGAGCGCGTCGACGTCGCCGGGCACGCTCAGGTCCACCCGGGTGGCGCGGGCGCGGCCGCCGGAGCCGGCGATCTCGCGCACCAGCCGATCGGCGGCGTCGGCGCGCTCACGGTAGGTCAGGTGCACCGCGAAACCGTCGCGGGCCAGCCTGCGCGCGGTGGCGGCGCCGATACCGCGGCTGCCGCCGGTGACCACGACCGTTCCTGGCTCCACCGTGCCTCCTCGCACTCACGGATACAACTCGGCGGTGGTGCCACCCGAGCGGCCCTCCGCGTCGCGCAGTTTGTCGGCGAGCGAGATGAGCAGGCGCTGCGAGTCCTCCGAGAGCCCGGCCGCCGCGCGCATGAGACCGCGCAGCTTCGGGTCACGGACATCGCCGAGCAGTCCGTCGTCGCTGTTGCCGTCGCCCCCGCCGTCCACCGCATCACCGTAGAGGAAGTAGTCCGGCGGTGCGTTCATGGCCTCGGCCAGCGCCGCCAGGAACGCCGGTGAGGGGTTGGATCGGCGTCCTGTCCGCAGCTGCGACAGATACGCCGGTGACACCGAATATCCCGCCCTCCCCATGCGCTCGATGAGCATCGCGTTCGTCACCGTCGTGCCGTGTTCGGCTTCCCAGCGCTCGATCAATCTGTTCAAGCGAGACTTGAACTGCGCCGACGTCATTCGGTTGTCCTTCCACCTCCGGCAGTGCCGCCAGACCCCCGACCGCCCGGTCCTTGTGCCGACCTGCCTTCCGTCGCTGGATGTTAGCGGAAACCTGACCGAAACACCCGACATCCGGGTGGAGTGGACGATTGTCTTCTTCGTCACCGATACCGGTGTACTCGAAGTTGCAGGCAAATCCCTATGATTCGGTATCTGGTACCGAGAGTTCCAGTTTTCATGCGGGGATTGCTGGACGGTTTCTCGAAATGGGCACCGGCGGTGTGGAACTCGACCGCGGGCACCGGCCGGGTCAAGGCTCAGGGCTCCTCGAACCGGGACACGGCCGGGCATATCCACCCGGGGCGCCAGCGTCGACGGCCCGCGGCGGTGGCCGCGGGCCGTCGGAGGAGGTGGTGTGCTCTGCCGGGCGCGTGGTCGGGCGGGCGGCGGCGGCCGGCTCAGGCGGGGGTCGTCAACGGCGCCGTCGGCGGGAAGGTGACCGGTAGCGATTCCAGGGCGCGGTGGAACGGGCCGGGGCGCCAGGTCAACTGCTCGCGGGGCACGGCCAGCTCGATCTCGGGGAGCGCGTCGAGGAGCTGGTCGATGGCGTCCTGGGCGATCAGGGTCGCGACCTGGTGGGCGGGGCAGCTGTGCGGGCCCGCGCTCCAGGCCAGGTGGGAACTGTTGAGCGGGAGCGCGTCGGCGCCACCGGGATTGACCGCCGGATCGTTGTTGCAGGCCGACATGCTGATCAGCACCGGCTCGTTGGCGGGCAGCCACACCCCGTCCACCAGCATCGGCTGGCGCGGGTAGCTCACGCAGTAGTTCGCCATCGGCGGGTCGGTGAAGAGCACCTCGTCGAGCGCGTCGCGGGTCTTGAGCCTGCCGTCGAGCACGCTGCCGGCGAACCGGTCGTCGGTGAGCATCAGCAGCACCGTGTTGGCGATGAGGTTCACCTCCGGCTCGATGCCCGCGCCGTAGAGGGTGACCAGCTGGTGGATCATCTCCTCGTCGGTCAGCCCCGTCTCGTGGGTGACCAGCCGGGAGGTGATGTCGTCCTCGGGGTGCGCCCGCCGGTAGCCGGTGAGCTCGAGCAGCGCCTCGAGCAGCATCTGGTTACCGGCTTCGGCGCCCTCCCCGGACTCGAACACCGCGGCCATGCCCGCCGCCACCCGCTGGCCGATGTCGGCCGAACAGCCGAGCATCGTGTTCAGCGCGGTGAACACCAGCGGGTGGATGTACTGGCTGAGCAGATCGGCGCGCCCGTCCGCGCAGAAGCCGTTGATCAACGGCACCGCGATCCGCTCGACCACCGCGTGCATGGCGTGCAGATCGACGCCCTCGATCGCCGACTTGTTCGCCGACCGATAGCGCACGTGGTCGAAACCGCTGCTGCGCAGGGCGTTCGGCCGCCACTCCAGCATCGGCAGGATCGGGCAGTCGGCGGGCACCTTCTTCTGCCACGCGCGCGGGTCGGCGGGAAAGCGCTCCGGGTCGTGCAGGATCCGCACCGCGGTCCGGTAACCGATCACCAGTGTCGCGGGCACGCCGGGAGCGATCTCCACCGGAGCGAGGGACGGGTGATGGCGGCGCATCTCGGCGTAGGCGCCGTGCGGGTCCGCGGCGAACTCCGGGGTGTAGATCGGGAAGCGCGGCCCGTCCGGGTCCATCGGTGCACCGGGTACGACGGGACGGCCGTCGATCGTCGGATTGGAGTTTGTCACAGAGGGCCTCCACGTGGTCGATGTGCTCCGGGTCGATCCCGACAACGCTAAGCGGTGCGCGCGCGCCGGACCAGCCCGGCCCCTGGGCATTCTCGCCCCGGTCGACAGCCGGATGTGGCGAATTCGTGCACGCGGCGGGCGTTCTACGCGACTCGGCGTGCACGGCTCCTACCGGCTGGTACCATTCACGACTGCTGTTCAGAATGTGCTCTGTCACAAAGAGTTTGGTTTACCTTAGTTCGTTCGCGGTCACAGCCAGTTAGGAGCTCCTGACCATGGAGTCAACCCAGATGCCGCTCGTGCTCGATCCGATCGGCGCCGATATCCAGGGCGAATCCGAACGTCTCCGTGCGCGGGGGCCGGTCACCTCGGTCGAGATGCCCGGTGGTGTGCGGGCCTGGTCGGTCACCGATCCCGCCCTGCTCAAGCAACTCCTGGTCGATCCCCGGGTGTCCAAGGATCCCCGCCAGCACTGGCCCGCCTTCATCAACGGCGAGATCTCCCAGGACTGGCCGCTTTTCCTGTGGGTCGCGGTGACCAATATGTTCACCGCCTACGGCGCCGACCACCGGCGCCTGCGCAAGCTGGTCGCCCCCGCCTTCACCGCGCGCCGCACCGAGGCGATGCGCGGGCAGGTGGAACGGATCACCAAGGAACTGCTCGACACCCTCGCGCAGACCCCCGCGGGCGAGGCCGTCGACTTGCGCGAGGCGTTCGCCTATCCGCTGCCGATCCAGGTGATCTCGGAACTGATGGGCGTGCCCGAGGATCTCAATCCCGGCCTGCGCGCCTGCGTGGACGGCATCTTCGACACCTCGCTCACCGCCGAGCAGGCCCAGGCCAACTACGGCGAAATGTACCGCATCCTGGGCGAACTCATCGCCTACCGGCGTGCGAACCCGGGCGAGGACATGACCAGCCTGCTCATCACCCAGCGCGACGACGAGGGTTCCAGCCTCACCGACCAGGAACTCCTCGACACCCTGCTGCTGGTGATCAGCGCGGGCCACGAGACCACCGTGAACCTGCTCGACCAGGCGGTTTTCGCCCTCCTCACACACCCCGAGCAGCGGGCCGCGCTCGCCGAGGGCCGGGCCACCTGGACCGACGTCGTCGAGGAATCGCTGCGTTTCGAGGCCCCCATCGCGCACCTGCCGTTGCGCTACGCCGTCGACGACCTCGACGTCGGGGGCGTGCACATCGCCAAGGGCGAGCCGATCCTGGCCTCCTACGCCGCGGCCAACCGCGACCCGAAGGTGTTCGGCGACAACGCCGACGAATTCGACCTGAGCCGAACCACCAAGGACCACCTGGCCTTCGGCTACGGCGCCCACCACTGCCTCGGCGCCCCGCTGGCCCGCCTCGAGGCGTCCATCGCGCTCCCCGCCCTGTTCGACCGCTTCCCGAACCTGCGCCTGGCCGCCGCCCCCGACGAACTCGGCACGGTGCAGAGCTTCATCTCCAACGGCCACCGCCACCTGCCGGTGTACCTGACGGCGGAGTAGACACACCCGCGGCGCCCGGAGTCCGTCCGACTCCGGGCGCCGCCTCGTGTCCGGAGGGGGATCGAGATCACTCCCCGCCGAGGCGGTCGCGGGCGGCGGTGAGGAAGCGGTCGGAGAGGTCGTCGTCGGCGGTGGCGCGGGCGAGCACCAGGGCGCCGACCATGAGCGCGAGTTCGGCGAGCACGTCGCGCTCGCGGTCGTCGGGGTCGTCGGGGCGGTCGCCGAATTCGGCGAGGCCGTCGATCATGTTCCGTAGCCCGTCCAGGTAGGTGCGGCGCAGGGGGCTGTCGTGGGGGGCGCGTACCACGTCGGTGACCAGTGCGGCGATACCGCAGCCGTGGTCGGGGTGGTCGCGGTGGCGGTCGGACAGGTAGTGGCGCAGATAGTCACGCCGGGCCGTTGCGGGGTCCGTGGTCGTCGCCAGCATCTCCCGCATCTCGGCGACCTTCTTCGCGCACGCGGCCGCGCACGCCTGCGCCACCAGGTCGTCCTTGTTACGGAAGTGACGATAGAAGCCGCCGTGGGTGAGTCCGGCGGCGGCCATCACGTCCGTGACCGTCAGCCGCTCGGCGCCCTGCGCGCGCACCTGCGCCGAGGCCGCCGCGACGACCTGCTGCCGATGAGATTCCGCTTGGGCTCGTGATGCTCGCGGCATGTGCTCCCTTTCCCTCGGTCGACGCGCCCAGTATTGCGCATCCCGCCGATAGATGATGATAATCATCTAAACCGCAATCCGCGGGAAAGGATGGAGATGAACGCAATCGGAGGGTCCGTCGCGCTGGTGACGGGTGGGCAGCGCGGTCTGGGTCGCGCCTTCGTCGAGGAACTGCTGGCCCGGGGCGCGGGGAAGGTCTACGCGACCGCGCGGGAACCGAAACCGAGCGACGATCCGCGGGTCGTCCCGCTGCCGCTGGAGGTCACCGACCCGGATTCGGTGGCGGAGCTGGCGGCGCGGGCCGGTGATGTGCGGATCGTGGTGAACAACGCCGGGATCCTGCGCCCCGCGCCGCTGCTCACCGCCGACATGGCCGATGTCCATGCCACGTTCGACGCCAACGTGTTCGGGCCGCTGCGGGTCGCGCAGGCGTTCGCGCCGATCCTGACCGCCAACGGCGGTGGTGCGCTGATCGACATCCACTCGGTGCTGTCGTGGAGTGCGGGCGCCGCGGCGTACGGCGCCTCGAAGGCGGCGCTGTGGTCGCTGACCAATTCACTGCGCCTGGAGCTGGCCGGGCGCGGCGTGCGGGTGGTCGGGGTGCACCTCGGGTTCGCCGACACCGAGATGGTGGCCGGCTTCCCCGGGCCGAAGATCAGCCCGGCCGACGTGGCCGCGGCCGTCTTCGACGGACTCGAACGCGGCGAGGACGAGGTGCTCGTCGACGACGTCACCCGTCAGGTGAAGGCCGCGCTGTCCGGTCCGGTCGCGGGCCTGTCACTGTCGCTCGCCCGCTGAATCCGCCCCGAGTCCAGGAGATCCCATGCCGCTGTGGCACATCTACCATCCGCCTGCCACCTACACCGAGGCGGACAAGCAGGAGTTCGCCCAGGCCGTCACCCGCTCCTACCGGAGGTGGGGCCTGCCCGACTTCTACGTCGTCGTCCTGTTCCACGAGATCGCCGCCGTGGACTGCTACGTCGGCGGGCGGCCCGCTGATTCCACGGTCCGCGTCGTCGTGGAGCACCTCGCTCGCCAGCTCGAGGACCCGGACATGCGCCGGATCATGACCGAGAAACTCGACACCGTGATGGCGCCCTTCACCCACGACCGCGGCCTGCACTGTGAATTCCATGTCGACGAGACGCCCCGCGACCTCTGGATGATCGGCGGCCTGCACCCACCGCCCGCGGGCAGCGCGGCGGAGAAGCAGTGGGTGGCGGCCGGGAAACCGGTGCCGTATCACTGACCACCCCTTGCCGCAGCGCCGGCGGTGTCGGGCGGACTCCCCGCTGACGGTTCCGAGGTGAGGTGGCGGCGTGCGGCGGTGTCGGGATGTGTGGGTCTGGTGCGCCCTGCTCCGCGGAGTGCTGGGGCGCTCGGCCGGCAATATGCGGCGCCGCCACGGGGGTGCTGGACCCCGCGCTGCCGGTGTGGGAAGGCGGGCTCACCGGGTCGATCGCATCGGCCCACACCCCCGGGTGCCCGACGTTCAGGACGCGGATTCGGCGGTCCGCCTGAACAGTTCGAGTAGCGTGCTCCAGCCGCCGCCGCGTTCGGCGATGGTGTCGTGGATGGCGCGGCCGTCGACGAGACGATCCAGATGGCGGTGTTCGAGGGTCACCGTGGTCTGCTCGGGACTGTCGGCGGTGAACCGGATCTCGATCTCGCTGGCCCGTCGTGGGTCGGGGTCGAACTGCCAATGACCGTTGATCTGCCAGGTGAGCAGCAGGCGGTGCGGCGGCTCCCAGGCGAGCACGCGGCCCCAGTCGCATTCGGAGCCGTCCACGCCGCGTTCGTACCAGCGGCCGCCGACGCGGGGTTCGACGACGGCGTCTGCCATCTCGGCCGAGCCGATGTGGTAGGCGGCGGGCCACCAGCTGCCGAACGAGTCGGTGAAGAACGCGAAGGCGCGCGCGAGCGGCAAGGCGACCGTCGCGGTGCCCCGCAGGGTCGGGAGGGTGGAGGTGGTCATGTTCGGTGCTCCTGTCCGGGATCGGTGGCCGCCGCGTCGGCGGCCTTCTGAAAAGCGGTCAGCGCCTCGTCCCAGATCTGTTGGAAATAGGCCTGGATCGCGGCCAGTCCCTCGGGATTGATCCGGTAGATGCGCCGGGTGCCCTGCGCCGTGGCCACCACCAGTCCGCCGTCCCGGAGCACCCGCAGGTGTTGCGAGACCGCCTGGCGGGTGATCGGCAGCGATTCGGCCAGCTCGCCGACCGACGAGGGCCTGCGCGCGAGCCGTTCGAAGATCGCCCGCCGGGTCGGATCGCCCAGGATCGCCAGATCCACATCTCTGAAAGCAGCCACTTTCGTAAGTATCGGCTTTCGAAAGCTTCCTGGCAAGGGGGTGGGGATGTGAGAATTGCTCTACTACAAGTCGTCGTTGAGGCGTAGCATCGGCGGCACACGACGTACGGCGACGGAGGTGGGGAGATGCGGGCACTCAGGCGGATACGCAACTACGCGCGGGCGATGCGGCAGGCCCGGCGGCACCGCGGCGACCTGGTGGGATGGCTGGCGCGGCGGCCGCAGCTCGGCGCGGGCACGGCCTTCTACGAATCCATGCTGCTGTTCAGCAACCGGCTCGACCCGCACCTCAAGGAGCTGGCCGAACTCAAGACGGCCGGGCTGATCAACTGCGAGTTCTGCCTCGACATCGGCTCGGCCCTCGCACACAGCAGCGGTGTGACCGAACAGCAGATCACCGACCTGCCGCGGTACCGCACCAGCCCGGCCTACTCCGAGCTGGAGCGGCTGGTGATCGCCTACGCCGAGGCGATGACCGCGACGCCCGCCGTCGACCTGGCCGACCTGCGCGAGCAGCTGCTGGCCCACCTGAGCAAGGCGCAACTGGCGGAACTGGCGGCCACCATCGCCTGGGAGAACCAGCGCGCCCGGCTGAATCAGGGCCTGGGCGTGCGGCCCACCGGGATGGCCGAGGGACTGGCCTGCGCGCTGCCCGAGCCCGCGCGCTGAATCACGCGGTGGCGCCGCGCAATCGGTGCTGCTGCGGGCTGATCCCGCGGGCGCGTTTGAACGCGGTGCTGAACGCGAACGGCGTGCTGTACCCGACCCGGCGGGCCACGCTGGTGACGGTCGCCTCCGGATCGGTGAGCAGGTCGGCGGCCACCGCCAGCCGCCAATGCGTGAGGTAGGCCATCGGCGGCTCGCCGAGCAGGTCGGTGAAGCGTTTGGCCAGATTCGCCCGCGACACACCGGCTTCGGCGGCCAGGGTCGCGACGGTCCACGGCCGCTCCGGCGCCCCGTGGATGCGAGCGAGCGCCACCCAGACCACCGGATCCTGCTGGGCCCGATACCAGGCCGGTGCGTGCTCGCGTTGCGCGGCGAACCACGTGCGCAACGCGGAGATGAGCAGCACGTCCAGTAGCCGGTCCAGCACCGCGCGCTGACCGGGCGCGGCGATCTGCATCTCCTCGGCGAGCACGTCGATCAGCGGCGAACGCCACTGGTCGCGGCGCAGCACCACCAGCGCGGGCAAGGCCGCGAGCAGCGGTTTGCTCGCCTCGCCTGCGTTGTCGTAGGTGCCGGTGAGCAGCGTGGTGCGGCCCTCGGGCGCGCCCCAGGTGCGCACACCGAGCGACCACTCGTCGACGAGGCTGCGCCCGTCCTCGGCGCTGGTGCACAACCCGCCGGGCAGGACGACCACCGACGGCTCGGTGGCCGGATCGTCGGCGACGGTGTAAAAGCCGGGGCCGCGCACGATCGCCACGTCCCCGGTGCTCAGCCGCACGGCGTCGCCGTCGTCGGGGAGCAGCCACGCCTCGCCCCGCAGCGGCGCCGCCACGGTGAGCGGCGCGCCGTCCTCGATCCGAAGCGCCCACGGCGGGTCGAGCAGGGACCGCAGCAGGAAGGCGCCGCGGGCCCGCGGGCCGTCCAGCAGCGCCTCCAGTACGTCCACATCGGTGAGCGTACTCAGTGCGACACCGCCACCGCACGGCCGACCTGGGCGCGGTCGGTGACGGCGCGCAGCAGCGCGTCGGCCACGTCGGCGCGCGCCACCTTCAGGGTGAGACCGGTTGCGTCCGGGCCGAATCCGTGGCGGTAGTCGCCCGTGCGCGGACCGTCGGTGTAGGCGCTGGGCCGGATGAGGGTCCAGTCCAGGCCGCTGCCGCGCACGACCTCCTCCTGGCGCTGATGGTCGGCGTAGGCGGCACGCAGCAGGAGACCGAACATCAGGTACTTCCAGACGAAGTTCAGATTGGCGCGGCTCTCGCCCGCCCCGAGGGTGGACAGGCACACCAGTCGCCGCACCCCGGTCGCGCGCATCGCCTCGACGGCCGTGCGGGTGCCCGTCTCGCGCACCCCGGCGGCGCGGCCCGCGCCGAGTGCCACGATCACCGCGTCGCTGCCGTCGACCGCGGCGGTCACGTCGGCCGGGACGGTGGCATCGCCGCGGACGACGGTCAGGCCGGGCCGGGCGGGCAGGCGGGCGGGATCGCGGACGAGGGCGACGATCTCGTGACCGTCGGCCGGCGCCTGCTCGACGACGTGGGCGCCGACGCTGCCGGTGGCTCCCAGAAGGGTGATTCGCATGGTGTTCTCCTCGGCGAGTGGGCTTTTCGGTCCACTCCAGTCAACTGCCGGGAGCCGGGTCGAACCATCGCCGAGACGCGCCGGAACATACGCGATCGTCCACACCGGAGCCGCCGATCGCTCAGGGGACCTCGGCCGTGGTCGGCCGGGTCGCGCCGAGCCTGCCGCGCGTCCACGCGATGACGTCCGGCCCACCCCGCAACGCCCACACCGCGATCACCGGGTCGCAGATCGCGCAGCCGAGCGAGGAGTCGTGCAGGAATGGAACGATCGGGTTCCCTTTGAGATGGTGCACGGCGTCCCAGACGGTGTGCAGCAGCCAGGCGATGCCGATGAAGCGCCAGGATCGCAGACCCCGGTAGGCGCAGTAGGTGACGAGCGCGGTGAACGCGAATTCCCAGATGCCGAAGCCGCCGCCGCTGAGGTAGGCGGCCCCGGCCCCGGCCACCATGATCGCGTTGAACTGGCGCCGGTGCGGTTCGCGGATCAGCGACATCAGCACGATGTAGACGGCACCGACGAACAGTGGCGCGACGTAGTTCATGGAGCGACTCCTCGGGGTGGCGGTGGAAGGGGTCCGAGCCGGACCGCTCCGACGCTATCCAGCGCCACGGAAAGCCGCACAGTGGCGAGAACGCCAGATGACGACGGGATAGCGCCAACACTCCTGACCGGGGCCGAGCACGGGCGATCGGCGAAAGCGCGGCTGGCGGAAACCCGGCGGAGAGGTACGTTGTAGCCGTGCACGTGGTGGCCGTTCTCGCCCTGGACCGGGTGATCCCGTTCGACCTCTCGACGCCCCTCGAGGTCTTCACCCGCACCCGGCTGCCCGACGGGCGCCCCGCCTACCGTGTGCGCGTCTGCGCCGAGCGCCCGCAGGTGGACGCGGGCGCGTTCACCCTGCGTGCGCCCTGGGGCCTGGACGGCCTGGACGGCGCCGACACGGTGATCGTCCCCGGCGTCGCCGACCCCGCGTCCCCGCCGTCACCCGCGGTCGTCGCGGCGCTGCGCCGCGCGGCCGCGGTCGGCACCCGCATCGCCTCCATCTGCACGGGCACCTTTCCGCTGGCGGCCACCGGGCTGCTGGACGGCCTGCGCGCCACCACCCACTGGGCGGCCGCCGAGGCGCTCGCGCGGGCCCACCCGGGGGTCACCGTCGATCCGGACGTCCTCTACGTCGACAACGACGGCCGCGTCCTCACCTCCGCGGGCGCGGCGGCGGGATTGGATCTGTGCCTGCATCTCGTGCGCCGCGACTACGGGTCCGCGGTGGCCGCCGACGCCGCCCGGCTGGCCGTGATGCCGCTGGAACGCGAGGGCGGTCAGGCCCAGTTCATCGTCGCGCCGCTGCCGCCCGCCCCGCGTGGTTCGGCGTTGGAACCGCTGCTGATCTGGTTGCAGGACAACCTGTCCCGCCCGTTGACCCTCGCCGAGATCGCCGCCCACGCCGGGACGAGCACCAGGACACTGCTGCGACAGTTCCGCGACCAGACCGGTACCACGCCGCTGCGCTGGCTGCACCGGGCCCGCATCCACCGCGCCCAGCATCTGCTCGAGACCACCGATCACACGGTCGAGCGGATCGCCGCCCAGGTGGGCTTCGGCTCGCCGACCACCTTCCGGGAGCGCTTCACCCGCGTCACCGGCGTCACGCCGCACGCCTACCGCCGCAGTTTCCGGTGAGGGGGCAGAATCGGTCTTGCTTGGAGCGCACTCCAGGTGACTAGTGTCGGGTCGTGTTCGACGAAAGGGGCGAGTCCGGTGAGCGTGATCGCGGCACAAGCCGACGACGGCGAGCGGGAACGGGCGAAATACTCCATCGGTGAGGCGGCCGAACGGTCCGGGCTGAGCCGCGACACGTTGCGGTGGTACGAGCGGATCGGGCTGATGAACTACATCGGCCGCGATCACACCGGCCGCCGCCGGTTCAGCGACCGCGACCTCGAGTGGCTGGAGCTGATCGGCAGGCTCCGCGCGACCGGCATGTCGGTGGCGGACATGATCCGCTACGCGGAGCTGGTGCGCGCCGGGGATGCCACGTTCCCGCAACGCCTGGAGATGTTCCGCGCCACCCGCGCCGAGGCCCTCGCCAAGATCGCCGAACTGCAACAGACCGTGGCCGTGCTGGATCGCAAGATCGCGCTCTACGAGGGCGCTTCCGCGACCCGGCCGGCCGCGCTCGGCACCGACGACTGCGAAGGGACCACCGCATGAGCACCCCCGACACGTTGCCCACCACCACGCTGGGCGCCTCCGGGCTCCGCGTCGGCAGCCAGGGCCTGGGCTGCATGGGCATGAGCGAGTTCTACGGCGAGTCCGATCTCGCCGAATCCCGGGCCACGCTGGAACGGGCCCTGGAACTCGGTGTCACCCTGTTCGACACCGCCGACGTGTACGGCATGGGCCACAACGAGGAATTCCTCGCCGATTTCGTACGCGCGCACCGGGATCGGATCGTGCTGGCCACCAAGTTCGGTATCGTCCGCAAGGCCGACGACCCCGCCTTCCGCGGCATCGACAACTCCCCGGCCTACCTGCGCGCCGCGGTGGACGCCAGCCTGCGCAGGCTCGGCATCGACACCATCGACCTGTACTACCTGCACCGGCGCGACGTGCGCGTGCCGATCGAGGAGACGGTGGGCGTGCTGGCCGAGCTGGTCGCCGCGGGCAAGGTGCGCGCGCTCGGCCTGTCCGAGGTGACCGGTGCCGAGCTGCGGGCCGCGCACGCGGTGCACCCGATCGCGGCGGTGCAGTCGGAGTGGTCGCTGTTCTCCCGCGACGTCGAACGCACCGCCGTGCCCGCCGCGGCCGAGCTCGGGGTGGCCTTCGTGCCGTACTCACCGCTCGGCCGCGGCTTCCTCACCGGGTCCTTCACGGCCGCGAGCGAATTGAGCGACACGGACTTCCGGCGGGCGATGCCGCGGTTCACCGGCGCCAACGCCGCCCGCAACGCCGAACTGCTCGCCCCGATCCGCGCCATCGCCCAGGAGCGGGGCCGCACCCCGGCCCAGGTGGCGCTGGCCTGGGTGCACAGCCGCACCCAGGTCCACGGCCTGCCGGTGGTGCCGATCCCGGGCACCCGCAGCCGCACCCGGCTGGCCGAGAACGTCGCCGCCGCGACGCTGCGCCTGACGCCGGAGGAGCTGGCGGTGCTCGAACCGATCGCCGAACAGGTGGCCGGACCGCGCTACGCCGACATGGCCTTCACCTCGGCGGGGCGGGAGTGACCCGCGCGCTGATCGTCATCGCAGGGCGGTGACCACCGCCCGGGTCGCCTCGGCGAGCAGGGCGTTGTCGGCCTTGGCGGCGGGGTCGGTGCGGTGCGAGAGCAGGGCGATGACGATCGGGTCGCCGGTCTCGGTCCAGGCCACGGCCACGTCGTTGTTGCCGCCGTGGCTGCCGCCGCCGGTCTTGTCGCCGACCGTCCAGCCCGCGGGCACGCCCGCACGGATGCGCTGGTCGCCGGTGGTGTTGGCGACCAGCCAGTCCCGCAACTGGGCGCGCTCGGGCTCGGCGAGCACGTCACCGAGCACCAGCGCGCGGTAGTTCGCCGCCACGGCGGCGGGGGTGGTGGTGTCGCGTTCCTCGCCGGGCGGCACCTCGTTGAGTTCGGTCTCCCAGCGGTCCAGCCGGCTCACCTCGTCGCCGAGCGAGCGCAGGAAGGCGGTGAAACCGGCGGGGCCGCCGAGCAGTTTCAGGATCTGGTTGCCCGCGGTGTTGTCGCTGACGGTGATCGTGGCGTGGCACAGTTCGGCGACGGTCATCCCGGTGTCCACGCGGGTCTCGGTGACCGGCGAATAGGACACCACCTCCTCGCGGGAGTAGCGGACGACCTGGTCGAAATAGCCGGACGACAGCGGGTGCTCGCGCAGCAGCGCGCCGCAGGCCAGGCCCTTGAAGGTGGAGGCCATGCCGAACCGCTCGTCCGCCCGGTAGGCGACCTCGGCGCCGCTGGTCGTGTCGACCGCGTAGACGCCCAGCCGCGCGCCGAATCGCTGTTCCAGTGCGGCGAACTCGGCGGTCGCCGCGTCGGTGGCCGTGCTCGGCGCGGTCGTGCTCGCCGCGGTGGTGGCGGGCTCGGAACCCGCGTCCGCGCCGCAGCCGCCCAGTAGCGCGATCGCCGCGGCGGCCGCCATCGTCCGGCGACCAGATTTCTTCAGGAAGGAAATATCCACGCCTGGCATCTTCGGCCGACGCCCCACCGCCGCGCAACGCGAGCGCTGTGAGCACTCACAGACGCGGTCGCGGCGGTCCGGAGCGTTGTCACAGAACCACGCGATTCCGTCCGCGGCAGCACCCCGCTCATTAGTGTGAATCTGCCACACAGTAATTCTCGGGGGCTGAAGGAGTTGCCGATGACCGTCGACAGTTCGATCAGACCGAGCCTGACCCTGTCGGGCAAGCCGATGTCGTCCCCACTCAAGGACGTCCGCGGCCTGTCCCGGCAGATGGTCGGCCACTTCGTGCAGAACGTGGTGCCCTGCGGCACGCTACCCGGCGACGCGATCAGCGGCGACGTCACCACCATCACCCGCGTCTGCCTCGAGGTGGCGGTGAGCATGCTCGACGGCCGCGATATCCAGACCAAACTGCGCAGGCTGGAGGACGCCGCGGCGGGCTGGGCCCGCGAAGGCGTCCCCATCGACACCATCCACCATTCGGTGCACGAGGGCTTCAAGATCGGCCTGGACCTGGTGGTCGCAAATGCCTCGGTCAAGGACTACGACAGCCTCGTCGACGGCGCCAAGCTGGTCGTGGAGATGCTCGACCGGATGACGACCACGATCTCGACCGCCTACGTGCGCGAACTGCGCGCGGTGGTCAGCGAACACCACACCGCCGTGCACACCCTCACCTCGGCACTGCTGGGCGGGCACAGCAATTCGACGATGGCGCGCGAATGCGGCATCGCCATCGCCGACTCCTACGCGGTGGTGGCGGTGGCGATCCCCCCGCACCGCGACGAGGCAAATCCGGCGCTGGACGGCCAGGTGGTCGCGCGCCGCAAACTGCGCCGGGTGCAGGCCGAACTCGCCACCCGCTGCGGCACCGCCGCGCTGTCGCTGCTCAGCGTCGACGGTGGCACCCTGCTCGTCCCGGCGACCATGTTCGACGACGACGGCCTGGACCGTCTCGTCACCGACCTCTCGCGCGCCGCCCAGGTCGGCATCACCGCCACCCTCGTGCAGGCCCCGCCACCGCAGATCCCCGACGCCGCCGACCAGGCGCACGAACTGCTGGACATGGTGCAGCGCTTGCAGGCGGTGCCCGGCCTCTACCGCTTCGACGAACTGGCGTTGGAATACCAGCTCACCCGGCCCGGCCCGGGCCGGGAGTACCTCGGCGCACTGCTCGACCCGCTCGACGACCATCCGGAACTGCTCGAAACCCTGCAACGCCACATCGCCAACAACCTCAACCGCCAGCGCACCGCACGCCTGCTGCACGTGCACACCAACACCGTCGACTACCGCCTCAAGCGGATCGGCCAGCTCACCGGCTTCGACCCCACCCAGCCCTCCGGACTGTGGTACCTGCGTTCGGCGCTGGTCGCGCGCAGCTACCGCACCCGCTGACCGCGAACACCCAGAAGGGCCGGGCGATCTCCTCGCCCGGCCCTTCTCGGTGCGATCAGCGTGTCACAGCGATCCGCCGCCACCGAGCAACCAGGGGTTGCCCGTGCACACCAGATCCGGGTGGCCCTCCGGGTCCAGGGCGCGCAACGCGATGGACAGCCCGCGCGGGGAGTACATCATCGTCAGGTGATCGGACATGTCCTGCTCACAGCCGTCCTGCAGGGTGATGTTCTGCACGGTCGCGCCGGGCACGGCCTGCAGGAAGGTCAGCTCGTAGGGGTTGGTGATCTCGTCGTAGCGGGTGCCCACCACGGTGTAGTCCACCCCGGCGATGGTGTCGCCGTTCTCGTTGAGCTTGTTGATGAAATCCGATCCCACGGTCTGCTGGATACCGGCGTGACCGACGAAGATCTCCACGAAACCGAGCACGTCGATGCCGAAGTTGTTGATCGCCCGGCCGAGCGCGCCGATACCGACCAGCGTCGTGCCGTGGTGGGTGGCCCCGTAGGTGATCAGGTTCTTCACCTTGTCCGCGCCGCCCTCGTACTTGGTGTACCAGTTCGCCAGCGCACCGCCCTGGGAGTGGGCGATGATGTCGACCTCGTCGGCGCCGGTCGCCGCCAGCACCCGGTCGACGAAGGTGGCCACCTGCTTGGCCGAATCCTGGATGTAGCCGGTACCCATCACGCCCGGCAGCACCGAGCCGAGGCCGCCGCCCTCGAGCAGATTCGACCGCCCGTAGTTCAGGGTGAAGGTGCAGAACCCGGCGTCCTTGATCGGCTGGCTCATGTAGGCGAAGCCGTTGTAGGCGTTCATCCAGGTGCCGTGCAGCAGCACCACCGGGCGCGGATGCTCGGCGGTCGGCTTGCAGTTCCAGTCGTTGGCGCCCGGCGGCGCCACATCCGGATTGCCCAGGCCGTAGCCGAAAGCGGCCAGCCACGACGACATCTCGGGACCGTGCCCGACGGTGTCGCTGGCGTAGCCGCCCGCCGAACCCGAGCTGCTGCCCGAACCGCCGTAGCAGTTGCCCGAGCCGTTACCCGAACCCGCACCGCTGCCGGACGTGCACGCCGAGCCGGTGCCGCCCGCGGTCGGTGCGAGCGTGCGACCCTCGGCGATGATCGCCGCCAGCGCCTGCTCGGAGACGGAGGTGCCCGCGTCGGGATCGGCGTGCGCGGGGGAGCCGGACACCGTCACCGCCAGCACCGAGACGGTGACCATCGCCGCGGTGCCACACCATTTGGCCAGAAGCGTCGCGCGCCGGCCGGAACTTCGTTTCATGGAGATGCCTTCCTACAGAACGTCGGCGTTCTCGGATTCGAGGTACTTGCGACCTCGAATTCCGGGAGGACAGTAGGGTCGGCGAAATCCCGGAAACCACCGATCGACCGGCTGTCCGGACAGCTCACGAAAGCGTTCCGGAACAGCTAGGGAGCGGCCACAGCGGCGTACCGGCGCCAGTCACCGGACTGGTCCGGAGGCGCCCGCGGTCCTTCGGCGGTGCCGAATACCGTTGCGCCCGGTGAATTCTCACAAATCGCGCGCGGAGTCGTTCAGGCGGCGGGATATGCCTGTGCCCGCGCGGTCAGGCCGGCGAGCAGCGCCAGTCGCCGATGCGACTCCAGCCGGGCCGCCCGGTCGAAGGTGCTGGTGTGCACCAGGACCTCGTCGGCGGAGGTGGCGGCGAGCAACTGCTCGAGTTCTTCGGCGACCTCGTCTTCGGTGCCGTGGATCTGATCGCGCAGTGCTTCGTCGAAATACGCCCGCTCGCGGGGCGCGAGTGCCGCCGGATCGATGGTGGTGGGATCGGGCAGTGGCGGGAATTCGCCTTTGGTCCGGGAATAGGCGTTCGACCACGCTTCCGGCCACAGCAATCGATGTGCCTGCTCGGTCGTGTCCGCGATCATCACCGTCGTGGAGACCATGACGTAGGGCTGCTCGCCCCACGGGGTGCGGGTGAAGTCGGCGCGATAGCGGGCGATCGCCTCGGCCATCCGGTCGAAGCCGCCGACCGGCGCGATCACCAGCGGCAACCCGAACCGGGCGGCCCGCGCCGCACCGGAACCGGTGGCCAGCAGAAAGGCGGGAACGGACAGGCCCTCCGCGGGCCAGGCGTGCACGCCCGCGCGCCCGCGCGCCAGATAGTCCAGCACCTCGGTGAGCCGGGCGTCGAAGTCGGCCGCGTCGCTCTTGCCGTGGGCCAGCGCCCGGCGCACCGCCTCGGTGAAGCCGACCGACCGGCCCAGGCCCATGTCGATGCGCCCCGGATACAGCGATTCGAGCACCCCGAACTGTTCGGCCACGACCAGCGGCTGGTGGTTGGGCAGCATCACCCCGCCGGTGCCGACCCGGATGCGCTCGGTCGCGGCGGCGACGGCGGCGGCGAGCACCGTCGGCGCCGACCCGGCCACGCCAGGCACGCTGTGGTGCTCGGACACCCAGAACCGGTGGTACCCCCACCGCTCCGCGAGCCGGGCGAACTCGACCGTCTCGCGCAACGCGGCCGGATGCGGCTGGCCGCGGCGCACCCGCGATCGATCCAGGATCGAGAATCGGACGGTACCGGTCGGTGTCGCGCTGGTCATGTTCACCTCAACGCGCGCGCGGCGCGAGGATTCCACCGGGCGGTCCTCCGTAGACTGATCCGGGCAATGAGCTCCGATCGCCCCGACCCCGCGAACCCGGTCCGCGCCACCGCACGGGAGGTGCTCGACCCGGCCGTGCTGCGGCAGTCGCTGCGCGTCGGCCGGGCCGACGCCGCGCTGGCTCCGGCCGTCCGCGTCGGCATCGCGGCCGCGATCGCGTTGGTCGGCTTCGGGCTGGCCGGGCATCAGGAACTGGCCGGTTTCGCCGCACTCGGCGCCCTGACCTCGCTCTACGGCCGCTACGACACCTATCGGCGGCGCGCGGCCCTGCTCGCCACCGTCGGGACGCTGATGACCGCCGCGATCGGCGGTTTCACCCTGCTCGCCGCACTCGGCGCGCCGACACCGGTGGGCTGGCTGCTGATGGCGACGCTGGCCGGCGGGATGACCGCGTTCGTGCTGCTGCTGCGGGCCGGACCGCCGGGAGCGACCATCGTCGTGTTCTGTGCGGGGGCGGGAATGGCCGGCGATCCGGCGACCGGCGATGTGCTGCCGCGCACCGGCGCCGCCGCGACCGGCGCGCTGCTGGCCTGGGTGGTGTGCATGGCGGGCGTGCTCGGGTACCCGACCGCGCCCGCCCGGCTGGCGGTGCGCCGCGCCGCCGACGCCGTGCGCCGGGCCCGCGCGCACCGGTCCGC
The DNA here is from genome assembly GCF_002554515.1 of Nocardia sp. FDAARGOS_372. Lineage (NCBI taxonomy): Bacteria > Bacillati > Actinomycetota > Actinomycetes > Mycobacteriales > Nocardiaceae > Nocardia > Nocardia sp. FDAARGOS_372. The sequence goes on from NZ_PDDW01000001.1 coordinate 900,567, forward strand.
CGACGACCTGGCCGCGGCGCAGGCCGCACTGGCCGCCGCCCGCGCGGCCCTCGCCGACGACCGATCGTGGCGGCGCACCCGGCCCGTCGCGCAGCTGCTGACCGGCGAACTCGACGCGATCGAGCGTGCCCTGTACCCCGACCGCACCGGCCCGCCGACACCGCTGCCACCGCGCCGTTCGTTGCGCGGCACCGCCCGGGCCGAGAGCGCCGGGCCGGGCTGGATCCTGGCGACCGCCCGGGTCACGATCGCGGGTCTGGTCGCCTGCGTGGCCTCCGCGGTGGCCGGGCTCGGGCACGCGGCCTGGGCGGTGATGGGGTCGACCGCCACCCTGCAGGCCGACACGCCCCGGCACGCGGTGGTGCGGGCGGTGCAGCGCGCCGCGGGCACGGTCGTCGGGGCGCTGGCGATCGCGTGGCCGCTGCTGGCCGCGGACCTGTCCTTCTGGCAGGCGGCCTGCGTGGTGCTCGTCCTGCAGGTCGCCACCGAGATCGTCATCGCGGTGAACTACGGTCTCGCGCAGCTGCTCATCGCGCCGATGGCGCTGCTGATGACCGCGCTCGGCGCGCGCCGACCCGTCCGCGCTCGCGATCGACCGCGCGCTGGACACCGCGCTCGGCGCGTTCGTCGGTGTGCTCGCCGTGCTGCTCGTCCACCCCCGTCCCGCCCGCGCACGAGCCTGACTCACCCCGCGTCGCCGGGCCGGGCCGCCACCCGGACGCCACGGCGGGGCGAGCGCGCGCCGGATCGGCGCAGCGGGCGATCGCGAGACGGGACGGCGGGTTCGTGGCCGGTGTTCCCGCCGGCCGGGTGGCACGGAAGGAGTGCTGCGCCGATTTCCCGGGGAATTCCGCCGCCGGGGAATTGCGGGCGGCGGAATTGCCGCGGGGATGAAATACTCGGTGGTGGCGGATTTCAGGATTCCGGGAGGGGGATGAGTTCGAAATGGTCGCCGGGTTCACCGGCCGGTCCGCCGGGCCTGCCGTTGATCGCGGTGGACCCGCCCGGGTGGGCGACCACCCATTGCCCGCAGACGCAGCGGAGGTAGCGCACGGAACCGTGGGTGGACACGAGCATCGGGGCGGGCCAGGCACAGGTGGGGCAGGGGTCGGACATGGGGTAAGAGTGGGCAGTGGGCGGGGGTAATGCAATCACCCGTGCGGCGTGGCGGGGGAAATGAGACCGATCGTGACCGGGGCGAGAGCGGCCTCGGTGCGGGTGCGACGCAGAATAGGATCGCAGTTTCGCAGACCGAGGAGGAGGGCACGTAGTGGCACGCAAGGTGGTCGTGACGATCGTCGATGACTACGACGGCGAATCGCAGGCCGCGGAGACGGTTTCGTTCGGGCTCGACGGTGTGGGTTACGAGATCGATCTGTCCGAGCAGAACGCCGCCGCGCTGCGGCAGATCTTCGAACAGTGGACTCCCTACGCGCGCAAGGTGGGCAAGTCCGGCCGCAGCCGCAGTGTGAAGCAGCGCGAGCGCGGCGATCAGGAGCAGGCCGCCGCGATCCGGGAGTGGGCGCGCCGCAACGGCTACGAGGTGTCCAGCCGCGGCCGGGTCTCCGCCGACGTGGTGGCCGCGTACAAGGCGGCGCACGCCGACGGCGACTGACGCCTAACGGCTCGCGCACACCGCGCGGGCGATGCGGGCCGCGGCGGCGCGGCCTTCGCGGGTCGGCAGCAGCGGATAGTCGTGCAGCGCACCGCCGCACACGGTGAATTCGACCCGCACTCCCGCCGCGGTGGCGCGGTCCCGGAACGCGCACGCGTCGGGGTAGCCGAGGTCGCGGGTGCCGATGTAGAGATCGGTGGGCGGCAGCGCGTCCATCGGGCCGTTGAGCGGACTCAGCCGCGGATCGGTCGGGTCGGTGCCCGCCGCCCACGCCCGTCCGGCCTCGAGCAGCCCGGCCCGGGTGAGCCACGGATCGTCGACGGCCGCCATGTCCGGATTCGACAACGTGAGATCGAGCCACGGTGCGATGAGCACCAGCCGATCAGGCCGACGGACGGGCTCGTCGAGTCCGGCGAGCGTCTGGGTGAAGCCGAGGGCGAGTCCGCCGCCCGCGGAATCACCCAGCACCGTCACCGGTCCCGGCGCCTCGGCGGCCATGGCGCGATACGCCTCGGTGACGAACGGATACGCGTCGTGATGGCTGAACCGCGGGGCCAGACCGTAGATCGGGACGTCGACGCGCGCACCGTGGTCGACCAGCCGGGCGATCAGTCCCCAGTGCTGGCGCGCGATCTCGGCGATGTAGGAGCCGCCGTGCAGGAACAGCACCGCGCAGTGCGGCGCGCGGTGCCGTGGCGTCACGGTGTAGGTGGTGAATTGGCCGAACCGGCGTTCGGTGACGGTGTGGCGGGCCCGTAACCGGGCGGGCGGCGCGGCCGAACTTTTGGGCGCCGCCATCCGCGCACGGGCCCGTTCGGCGGTGGCCATCCGGCGTCGCGAGGTCAGCCGCAGGTAGAGCCCGACCGCGCGCATTCCCAGACCGCTCACACCACACGTCCTCTCATCCGCGCGACGCGGAGGGCACCGACGCGCGCTCCGGTTCGTCGTGCTCGGGCGAGTTGGGCTCGCCCGGCCCGAACGCCTTGTCGGCGTTGCGGATGACGCTCTTGGCCAGCATACGGTTGCCCGCCGCGCCGACCACCGCGCCGATGCCTGCCGGGATCACCCGGCCGAAGGCCAGCACGCTGCGCTTGGCGATGGCGCGCACGACGAGCCGTTTGAGCGCGGAGTCGTCCATCTCGCCGATGATCGGCAGCCGGTCGGCCAGCTCGTCGGCCCAGTTCTTGGCCGACCCCGCCGACTCCTTGCCGAGCAGTCGCGCGCCCTCGGCCCCGAACACGATGCCCGAGAGCAGGGTGGCCTGTCGCGCGATGAGCTCGGTCTCCTCGCCCGCCAGCGCGGCGGCCGTGAGTGCGTAGAACACGGAGGCTTCGACGAAGAACACGGTGTCCACGCCCATCGCGGCGAACCCGGTGATCAGCCCGATGCCGGGCACCGCGGCGCACATACCCGCCGCGACACCGCTGGCGGTGACGGCGACGAGGTAATGCTTGCGAGCACGGTGCAGCAGCTGCTCCGGCGACTCGGCGGGGTGCGCGCGACGCAACCAGTCGCCGTACTTCTCCACCAGCGGGGTCTGCGCCCGCGCGCCGGTGTCGATGGCGGTCAGCACGATCTTGTTCACGGCCTGTCCGAACACGTTGCCACCCTTTCCTACGACTCCGCCTCCGCGGAATCGGATCGACCTCACGGATACCCGACACCCCGGCCGCTCAGACGGCACGGGCACGTGTCGGGGCTCACGTGCTGGTCGGTTGATTTTGCTGGATGTCTGCTGTGAACCTGTTCTCTCCTTGATTTCGGGCTGTTCCATTCTGCATGGAAGGGTCAGGCCTACAGCCACGCTGAGCGCGTTTCGGCCATTTCCGCTGAGAAGACCCCGTTTTATTCGTTGTGTGCGTGTGATTCGATCTTGAACCGTGCTGTCCCATAGCATGTGGTCCGCGTCACAATTGGGTTTGCTGAATGTTGTCCATTGATGAGGAAGTGAGGCTGCGGTGACTGCGGAGCGGGACGGGGCGGACGCGGTTCGAACGACACGGGTGGTGATCGTCGGGGCGGGGTTCGGCGGGATCGGCACGGGGGTGGGATTGAAACGGGCCGGGATCGAGGACTTCCTGATCCTCGAGGAGGGGACCGACGTCGGCGGGGTGTGGCGCGACAACACGTATCCGGGCTGCTCGTGTGACGTGCCCGCGCACCTGTATTCGTTCTCGTTCGCGCCCTACCGCAGCACGCGTAGACGCTACCCGGGACAGCAGCACATCCTGGCCTACCTGCGCCGCGTCGCCGCCGACCACGGGCTGGTTCCGCACCTGCGGCTGCGCACACCGGTCGCCGCGGCCACCTACCGGGAGGACCGGGCGCGCTGGGAGGTGCGCACGGTGGCGGGGGAGGTGATCGACGCGGAGTTCGTGGTGTTCGCGGTCGGCCAACTGCACCGGCCGTGGGAACCCGCGCTGCCCGGCCGGGAAGTGTTCGCGGGCAAGGCCTTCCACACCGCGCGCTGGGATCATCGGGTCGACCCCGCGGGACGCGAGATCGCCGTGATCGGCACCGGCTCCAGCGCCGCGCAGGTGGTTCCGGAACTGGCGGCGGTGGCGCGCCGGGTCACGGTCTACCAGCGGACCCCGAATTGGCTGTTGCCCAAGCCGTGTGAGCAATTCGGCCGCGTCTCGCGCACCCTGTTGCACCTGCCCGCCGCCCACCGGATGTACCGTGGCGTGCTGGCCCAGGGCGCCGACCTCACCCTGGCCCCGATCATGCGCCGGGGGTGGTCGGCCCGGCCCGCCCAGTGGTTGGCCCGCGCCCACCTGCGCCACCATGTCGCCGACCCGGACCTGCGGGCGAAACTCACCCCCCGCCACCCCATCGGCGCCAAACGCATTCTGTTCGACAACGGCTACTATCGCGCGCTGACCAGGGACAACGTCGAACTCGTCACCGAGCCGATCGCGCGGCTCACCCCCGACGGCGTGTGCACCACCGACGGCGTGCACCGCCGCGCCGACGTGCTCGTCTACGCCACCGGGTTCCGCGCCGCGGAATTCCTCGCCCCGATCGTGGTGCGTGGACGTGGCGGGCAGGTGCTGCACGAGCGGTGGCGCGACGGCGCCGAGGCCTATCTCGGGCTGGCGGTTCCCGGATTCCCCAACGCCTTCCTCATCGCCGGGCCCAACACGTTCAATCCCGCGGGCAGCAACCCGGGCATGAAGGAACACCAGATCGAGTTCGTGCTGGAATGCCTGCGCTGGCGCGACGAGATCGGCGCACCGGCCATCGAGGTCACCCCCGCCGCCATGGAGGGTTATCGGCGCTGGCTCAGCGGGGCGATCGCCGAGACCGTGTGGCCGGCCAGCGCGAGTTGGTACCGGCACCCGAGCGGCCGGGTCACCAACCCGTGGCCCGCCACCGCGCGCTCCTTCGCCCGGATGCTGAAACAGTCACCCGCCCACGCGTTCCGGCGCGTCGACCCGCCGCCTGCGCCGCCGCGCAGACCGAGCGCCTGCGACCGCGCCCGGGTCGCCCGGATCCTGTCGGCCCGCTACTCCTCGCACGCTCCGGCGCCTCGGGCCTGAGGCGGGGAGGTCACCGGACGGCGTAGGGGTCGTCACGAGACGGTCTCCGCGCCGTGTGCCCCGCCTGCCGTCACCCGCCCGCCGGGCTAGCGTCGCCGCTCGACCCGTGCACGGTGCGGACCGGTGAGGAAGGTGGCAGGCATGCGGATCGAGGCAGTACGGACGGCCGTCACGATCGGCGTGGCCGCGGCGGTGCTGGCCGCGGGCTTCGTCGTCGCCCAGCGGGCACTGCCCGCCGACCGTGCCCTCGCCGAGGCCCAGCGCGGCCCCGCGCCCGTGTACACCGACCGGACCGGCTGAGGCGACCGTCGCCGCCGGTTTGGTGGCCGCCGTGGCGGGAAGTCGCTTGGGGGCAGATGAGCCGACGGCAAATAGAGCAGAGGGCAATAAAGGAGACGGCAATGACGGAACCGAACGACACCTTCGACCCGCCACAGGACACGGGGGCGCCGGATTCGGTCGAGACCGACCCGGCCGCTCTCAACAGCGCCGAGGACCTGGACGAGGACCGGCTGCGATCCGATCCGCTGGAGGCGGGCATGGATCCGCCGGAACACTGGACCGCCGCCGACAAGTACGGCACCACCCCGTGGGAGCAGGCCCATCCGCGCCCGATCGGCGACCGGCTCACCGAAGAGGAACCCGACATCGATCCGGACCGGCAGGCGCCGCCCGCGGACGACCAGCGGCTCACCGATATCGCGGCCGACAACGGCGAGGAAGTCGGCCCGGCCACCAGCTACGAGGAGTCGCTCGGCGTGGAGGCCGATGTCGCGGGCGGCTCGGTCGCCGACGACATCCGCCGTCCCGAGCCGCCCGAATGAGGCGAACGCCGTGGCGCCTGCCGGTGGCCCCGCCGGCGCCACGGCCCGATCATCCACGCCAGCAGGAACGACACCGCGAGCACGACCGCCGCCGCGGCGGCGGCCTCCTCGCCGAGGATCCGGTCCACCACGAGCACCAGCGCCCCCGTCAACGCCACCGCCAGGCACACCATGCCCGCGGCGGCGAACCGGTGCGCGGCGGCGACCAACTGTTCGAGCCGGTGCCTGCGGAACAGCACCCGATGCCAGGCCACCGGCGCGACGACGAAGACCGTCGCCGCCACCGAGGCGCCCATCGTGGTCAGATAGATCGCGCGCATGCCGGTGTCGAGATCGGCGAAACCGGGCTGGAACGGCAGGGTCACCAGGAAACCGGTCAGCAACTGCACACCGGTCTGCAACACCCGCAGCTCCTGCAGCAGATGCGACCAGTTGCGGTCCAGCCGTTGGGTTTTCGTCTCGCCCCTGGCCCGGCGATTCCAACCGTCGTCGTCATCCAGCGTCATCGGACCGTGCTCCCGCCGGCCGCGGCGGCGACCGCGGCCCGGAGCGGTCGAAGGCTCCAGCATCGGGTCGACCACCTTCTCCAGTACTCGCACGGGGCGCGGCCCCGCTGGAGCGAACTACCCACCCGCGCCGGATCCAATCGCGGAATCGCGCCCTGACCTGCTGTTCAGGTCGGCGATTGAGTGATCGGCGGCAGGGTATACGCCCCGTGGGACATCGCGTCATCGACACCCGACGCGAATCCCGGCGGCACCACCGCCGATTCGGCCGTCGCCGACGGCGTCAACGGGGACGTGGGCTCGCAACGGCGCGGGCCGGGAACGGCGACGCACAGCCGAATCGGGTGTGCCCGTCCGGAACGGACATGCCGCTCGATGCGGAGGAGGACTCATGACCGACACGACAGGGGCTCACCTGACCGAGCAGGCCAGGTCGACGACGCAGTCCCGGTCGACGGCCGAACTGGTCGAAGACGCCACCGCGCAGGTCAGCAGGCTGATCAGAGACGAATTCCGGCTGGCCCAGCTGGAGATGCAGAGGAAGGCGCGCGGCATCGGGATCGGCGCCGGACTCGCGGGCGCCGCGGGGCTGCTGGCGTTCTACGGCGGCGCGGCCCTGGTCGCGGCGGCGGTGTTCGCGCTGAACATCCCGCTGCCGGACTGGGCGGCCGCGTTGATCGTGGCCGCGGCGCTGTTGCTGGTCGCCGGCGTGCTGGCGCTGGCGGGCAAGAAGAAGGTGGACAACGCCACCCCGCCGGTGCCACAGGAGGCCGTGCGCGGCGTGGAAGACGACATCCGAGCGATCAGGAACGGGACCCGCCGATGAGTGACACCGAGCCGAACAGCACGAGCCCGGACGCGCTCGCCGACGCCGTCCGCGAGGACCGCGATCAGGCGCGCCGCGAACTGGGCGAGACCGTCGACGAACTCGGCCGCAAACTGGACGTCCGAGCCCGCGGCAAGGAGAAGGTGAACGACACCGTGCACTCCGCGCAGCAGGCCGCGAACGAGGCGGTGCTCGCCGCCGAGGACAAGGCCGCGCAGGCGGGCAGGCGCGCCAAGGAGGCCATCGCCCGCGCCGAGGCCAAGGTGCCCGAACCGGTCGCCCAGAGCGGTAGGCACGCCGCCGACACCGCGCGCAGGCAGCCGGTGCCGCTGGTGCTCGGCGCCGTGGGTGCCGGCGTCCTGGTGTGGTGGCTGTTGCGGAGGCGGCGCTCGTGAAGACCTTGTACAAACCCCTCGGACTGATCGTCGGCGTGCTCGGCGGTGTCGCCGCCAACGCCGTGTTCAGCAAGGTATGGGGCAAGCTGACCGGCGAGGACGAGGCGCCGAACGCGACCGCGCCCGATCACACCTGGCGCGAGGTCGTCATCGCGGCCGCGCTGCAAGGTGCCATCTTCGGTGCGGTGAAGGCCGCGGTGGACCGCGCGGGTGCCCGCGGATACCAGTCGTTGACCGGTACCTGGCCGGGCTGATCGCCGGGCGGGGAGTGCGGGGTTCCGGCCCGGCGGCGCTATTGCCGCCGGGTGCTCTCGTGCAGCGCATCCCCCGACGACCCGGCGGACCGGCTGCCCGATCCGAACATGACCCGTTCCCACCACGGCTCGAGACGGCTCGGCTCGGGCCAGATCACCACCCCCGGCTCGGGTTCGTACTGCTCGGTCACGGCATTGTCGACCATGGTCGGCCTCCTCGGCAGGTGGGCCGGCGCCGACGTGGCGGCATCGCGATGTTCGAGCGAAGGCGCTGGTCGTCGGGCCGCGGGGACTTCCTGTACAGACGAACTGGTGAGGTGGACAGGAATGCCGACCCACTTCGATTTTCCAGGTGCCGACAATTTTAGCCGCTGATCGCCGAGAATGCGGGAAACAATTCGGACTGCCACCCCGCATCGGTGGTCGGTTACCGGAAAATCGGTCCGAATCTCGCCCGGTGGAGCCCACAAATCGGGACTTCCGGCGTGGATGTGCCGATGATCTGCGCGTTCGGATGCACGGGAAGATTTGCGCGGAATTAACAATTCACGTATCCGCGCCGGTGCAAACGGTATCCTGTCGACCGTCCGGGCGCCCCGCGCAATTCGTGCTCGGCGATGTGCCGCAATTCTTCGATGGATCGAGGATCGCTCGGAACGAGCGGAGTTTTCCGGAGGGGGTGCTGGTCAGGCGGGGTCCGGGCTGAAGCCGGACCCGGGCCCCGCCTGACCTGCTCGGCGATGGCGAGTCGCGTTCGGGGGCGTGACGACCCGCCCTGCAACCCCGGGGCTACCGGGGCGCACTCAGCGTAAGCCGATCGATTGCCGCGCCAAGGCGTTTCGGTCGAACGACACGCCCTCGTGACCAAAGAGTTGCGCCGCGGGGCCGCCGAGTATCGACGCGGGATCACCCTGGGCGCGCAGGTGTCCCGCCTCGAGCAGCAGGCAGTGGGTCGCTGCCAGTGCCTCGTCGGGATGGTGGGTCGCCTGCACGATCGTCGCGCCGTCGGCGGCCAGTTCGACGAGCAGGTCGGCGATGATCCGGCGCGAGTGCGCGTCGAGGCCGACGGTGGGTTCGTCGAGCAGCAGGATGTCGGCCCGCTGGGCCATCGCCTGGGCGAGCAGGGTGCGCTGGCGCTGGCCGCCGGAGAGGGTGTCGAGGCGGCGCCCGGCCAGCTCGGTGAGGTCCAGCCGGTCCAGGCAGGCGTCGACGATCGCGGTGTCGGCGCGGGTGAGCCGCCGCCAAGGACCGCGATGCGACCAGCGGCCCATCGCCACCGTCTCCGCGACGGTGATGGGCAGCGTGGCGGGCACGGCGCTGTGCTGGACCACGAACGCCAGCCGCGTGCCGGGGCCGCGCTCGACCCGTCCCGCCGCGGGGCGCAGCACTCCCGCGACCGCGGCGAGCAGCGTCGATTTGCCCGAACCGTTGGGTCCGAGCACGGCGGTGACGGCGCCGCCGGGCAGATCGGCGGTGAGGTCGTGCAGGGCGATCCGCCCCCGATAGCCCGCGGTCAAGCCGTGGATCCGCAGTCCCGCCGCCATGTGTGGCTCCCGTCACGTCAGTTGTAGTGATAATCGTTTTCATCTTATGGTGTCTCGCCATGGAATGGTTGCTCGCCCCGTTCGAGGTGTCCTTCGTCCACCGGGCGTTGTGGGGCGGGCTGCTGGTCAGCTGCCTGTGCGCGATCGCCGGAACGTGGATCGTGGTGCGCGGCATGGCATTTCTGAGCGACGCCATGGCGCACGGCATGCTGCCCGGCATCGCCGTGGCCGCGCTGCTGGGCGGAAACCTGGTCCTGGGCGCCGCCGTCAGCGCCGCGGCGATGGCGCTCGGCGTCTCCGCGCTGACCCGCTCGCCGCGATTCTCCGCCGACATCGGCATCGGCCTGCTCTTCGTGGGCATGCTGGCGATCGGCGTGGTGATCATCTCGCGGGCGCAGTCGTTCGCCGTTGACCTCACCGGCTTCCTGTTCGGTGACGTGCTGGCGATCCGTGACCGCGACCTGGCCTTCCTCGCGACGGCCCTGCTGCTCGCCGGGATCGTGGCCGCACTCGGCCACCGCGCGTTCGTGGCGCTGGCCTTCGATCCGCGCCTGGCCCACACCCTCGGCCTGCGACCGCGCCTGGCGCAGGCGGCCATGCTCGGCCTGATCACGCTCGCGATCGTGGCCTCCTTCCACGTGGTCGGCACCCTGCTGGTCTTCGGGCTGCTCATCGCGCCGCCCGCGGCGGCGATGCTGTGGGCGCACCGCATTCCGGTGATCATGGCGCTGGCCGCGCTGCTCGGCGCGAGCGCGACGGTGGCGGGACTGCTCATCTCCTGGCATGCGGGCACCGCGGCGGGCGCGACGATCGCGGTCGTGGCGGTGGCGCTGTTCTTCCTGTCCGCGGCCGCCTCCGCCGCCCGCTCGTGGTGGCGCGGGCGCCGGGCCCGCGCGGCCGCCGCCACCGTGGCCGTGGCCGCGGTGCTGACCGGTTGCGCCGCGAATCCCGAACCGGCGCAACCGGAGCCGACCCCGCACGGATACATCGCGGGCGCCGAGGAGACGGCCGAACCGCAGCCGCGGCTGGTACTGGCCGACACCGGGTCCGGCGCCGTACGGGTCCTCGACCTGGTGAGCGAGCAGGTCACCGAGCTGCCCGCGGTGCCGGGCGTGCGCGGCATCGCCGCCGACGGCAGGCACGCCTACCTCTCCGACGGCGCCGCGCTGCGGATCGTGGACACCGGCAGCTGGCTGGTCGACCACGGCGACCACACCCACTACTACCGTGCGCCGATCCGCGAAGTGGGCACCCGGCCGGTCACCGGTGACACCACGGTGCTCGCCGACCGCGCCGTGGCGGCCGTGCACACCGGCGCCGAGACCGTGCTGCTGGATCGTGGCGCGCTGGACGACGGTTCGGTGCGCGCGCTCGGCGAGCCGATCGCCGGAACGGCCGTGCCCTACGCCGAACATCTGGTGATCGCCCGCCCCGACGGCCGGGTGGAGGTGCGCACCAGGGACGGTGCCCCCGTCGCGTCGCTGCCGCAGCCCTGCCCGGAACCGCGCGGCAGCGCCTCGACCCGCCGCGGTGTGGTGTTCGGCTGCGCGGACGGCGCGCTGGTCGTGCACGCGGACGGTACCGCCTTCACCGGCACTCCGATCGCCTACCCGCACCCGGTGCCCGCCACCGAGCGCGCGACCGAGTTCCGACACCGTCCGGGCAGCGCGACGCTGGCGGCGCGGGCCGGTGATCGCGGCGCCTGGCTGCTCGACGTGCGGGCGCGGACCTGGACGCTCGTCCCGGCCGGGCCGGTGCTCGCGGCGAACACCGCGGGGGAGGGCGCCCCGTTGCTCACCCTCACCGCCGACGGGATGCTGCACGCCCACGACCCGGTCACCGGTGTCGAACTCGCCGGCACGCAGCTGCTGGCGACGGTGGATCCGGCCGCGGCCCCGACCGTGACCGTCGACAGCGCCCGCGCCTACGTCAACGACCCGGCGGGCAGGCGGGTGTTCGAGATCGACTACGCGGATCTGCGGGTCGCGCGGACCTTCCCGCTCGACATCGCCCCCGCGCTGATGGTGGAGACCGGCGAATGAGAACGATCCTGCGACTGCTGGTCCTGGTCACCGCGCTCGTGCTGGCCGCGGGCTGTGCCGACGGCGGTGGCCGCGGCGAGGGCGTCGTGGTGACCACGAACATCCTCGGCGACCTCACCGCCGCCGTGGTGGGCGACGCCGCCGAGGTGACCGTGCTGATGTCGCCCGGCGCGGACCCGCACCATTTCGCCGTCTCCGCCCAGCAGGCGGCCGTGCTCGAGCGGGCGAGCCTGATCGTGCACAACGGCCTCGGCCTGGAGGAGGGCGTGGCCCGCCACGTCACCGCTGCCGCCGAGGCGGGTGTGCCGACGCTGGCGGTGGGGGAGCGGGTCGATCCGCTGCGCTTCCGGCCCGAGGTCGGTGCCGACCGTCCCGACCCGCACTTCTGGACCGACCCCCGCCGGGTGGCCCGCGCTGTCGAAGCGCTGCGCGACGCGGTGCTCGAACACACCGGCGCCGACCCGGACATCGTGCGGGCGCGGACCGAGAACTATCTACGCGAGCTCGACGAGCTGGACCGCTGGATGACCGAACGTTTCGCCACCGTGCCGCCCGAGCGCCGCAAGCTGGTCACCAACCACCACGTCTTCGGCTATCTGGCCCAGCGTTTCGGTTTCGAGGTGATCGGCGCGGTGATCCCCGGCGGCACCACGCTCGCCTCGCCCAGCCCCGCGGATCTGGCCGAGCTCGCCGGCGCGGTGCGCGCGGCGGGTGTCGGGGCGGTCTTCGCCGACACCGCCCAGCCCGACCGGCTCGCCCGCGTCCTCGCCGAACAGGCCGGACTGCACGTGCGGCTGATCGGCCTGCACTCGGAATCGCTGAGCCCACCCGGCGGCGGCGCGGCCACCTACCTGGAGATGATGCGGTCCAACACCGAGGCCATCGTGGCCGGGCTGGCCGCTCCGTGAACGCAATACATCGGAAAAGGGAGCACCACATGCACATTCGATCCACCGCGCGGACCGCGACCGCGCTGGCCGGTCTGCTGACCGCCGCGGTCACGCTGACCGCCTGCGGGTCCGGCGACGACGCCGACGCCCAGGACCGCGCGATCGCCGAGCCGATCGCGGTCACCTTCGACGGCGGCATCCACGTCCTCGACGGCCGCACGCTGGAACTGGGCGGCACCACCCGGCTCGACGGCTTCAACCGGCTCAACCCGGCCGGTGACGAGCGGCACCTGATGGTCTCCACGTCCGAAGGGTTCCGGGTCTACGACGCGACCGCCGCCGAATTCACCGACATCTCCTTCCCCGGCCCGGAGCCCGGGCACGTCGTGCGCCACGCCGGGCGCACCGTGCTGTTCACCGACGGCACCGGCGAGGTGGTCTCCTTCGACCCGGCCGACCTCGCCGCGGGCGCGCCGCCCACCGAGGTCTACAAGACCCCGCAGCCGCACCACGGTGTCGCGGTGGAACTGGCGGACGGGAAGCTGGTCGTCACCCTCGGCACCGAGGAGAAGCGCACCGGTCTGGCCGTGCTGGACGAGCGGCGTACCGAGATCACCCGCAACGAGGACTGCCCCGGCGTGCACGGCGAGGCCGCCGCCGAGGACGAGACCGTCGTCGTCGGCTGCGAGAACGGTGTGCTCGTCTACCGCGACGGCGTCATCACCAAGATCACCAGCCCGACCCCCTACGGTCGCATCGGCAACCAGGCCGGCAGCCCCGAATCGGCCATCGTGCTCGGCGATTACAAGCAGGACAAGGACGCCGAACTGGAGCGCCCGCAGCAGGTCTCGCTGATCGACACCACCACCGGCTCGCTGCGCCTGGTGGATCTGGGCGCCAGCTACACCTTCCGCTCCCTCGGCCGCGGCCCGCAGGGCGAGGCGCTGGTGCTCGGCACCGACGGCCGCCTGCACGTCATCGACCCGGTGGCGGGCACGGTGGTGCGTCGCATCGACGTGCTCGCGCCGTGGCAGGAACCGCTGAAGTGGCAGCAGCCGCGCCCGGCGCTGTTCGTGCGGGGCGGTGACGTCTACGTCAGCGATCCGGCGACCAAGCAGGTGCACCGGATCGATCTGGCCGCGGGCACCGTGGCGGCCTCGGTCACCTTGCCGGACAGCCCGAACGAATTGAGCGGCGTGAGCGCGCACTGATCGCGCGCGCCGAGCGGTGCCCGTCCCGGGATGTGCCGGGGCGGGCACCGCGCTGTCGTCGTGCTGTCGTCGTGCCTGGGAAAAGCGCGTCGTTCCCCCGTGTGTCGCGCGCGGCGCGCCGGGGAAGAGCGGAGCGGGAAAATCTATGGTTTTGCAGGCAACCGTGCATGGACTATGAATGTGGGGTGCTGTTCACACCCGTGATCACTTGTCTGCCATCGAAACTCCCCGGCGGGAGGTCGATATGACCGTCGAGCATCCGATCGAGGACGAGGTCACGCAGCTGGCGCGGCGGGTCGAGAAGGCCAGAGGCCGCCTGGCCTACCAGTTCGACCCGGCGCTCACCGAGGCGTTGTCGGAGGACGAGCTGCGTGCCGAACGCGAGCTGGCCGAACGCATTCGCGAGCAGGACCGGGAACAGCGCTGGAAAGAAGTGCAGGCCGCCGCGGTGGCCTCGGACCGGGCACGTCAAACCGCGGAAGAGATCGCGAAGGCCGACATGCGAGATCTGTTGCTCGCCCGCAAGGCGATCGCCGCGCAGCGGCGCGAATCCAGCCCGCACGCGAAACTCGCCTCGCTGTACCGGCATCGGTCCTGGTCGCTGCGCGCGCTCGCCGGTGTCGTCGCCGCAGGCATGCTCTGGTCGGCGGTCAACGTCCAGCACAACATCGCCCCGGGCGGGCCGGGCGATCCGCTGTACTGGTTCAGCTATCTGCTGGAAGGCATGATCAGCGTCTGTCTGATCATCATCATGATCGGCACCAACAAGGTGGCCGAATGGGGCGTGGTCGACAACCGCAAGCAGGTCGCCGCCGCCGAGATCGCGCTGCTGTCGCTGACGGTCGTGCTGAACACCTACCCGTATCTGCGGGCGGGGCAGTGGTACGAGGTCGGTGTGCACGCCATCGCGCCGGTGATGATCGGCGTCGCGTTGCTCATCCACGACGCCGCCAGCTCCCGCTACGGTCTGGCGATCTACCGGGCGACCGAGCAGGTGCGCGAGCTGCCCGACCCGGCCGAGCAGATCCGCAACAGCCTGCCCTCGCTGGTGGCGGTGCGCTCGCGCGGCCCGATCGAGATGGTGCCGCGGGTGGCGGCCGAGGCCGAGATCGCCGAGCAGGCCGACCCGGACGTGGACGGCCGCGTCGATCCCGAGACCGGTGAGCCGCTGGCCGCCGACGAGGCGCAGGAGGCACCGGCCGAGGGCGAACTCGTCGAGGCGGGCCACCGAGGCGAGCCCGCGGACGGGTCCGCCGCACCGGCGGCCGAGAAGTCGCGCCCGAAGACCGCCGCGCCCGAGAAGAAGGCGGCCACGCCGGCCGAGCCGACAGCTGCGGCGTCCACGAACGGCAGCGCCGCCACCCACGGCACCTCAGGCAAGGGCACCACCACCAACGGCACCCCCGCGAAGTCCGCCCCGGCCGCGGTGAAGACGCCGAAACCGGCTGCGCCCGCGACCAAGCCATTGAGCACGTCGGTGCCCGCGACCGCGCCGATTCCCACCGCGACCGGGAAAGCCGCGGCCGCGTCACCGAATCCGGCCCCGAACCGGGCGAAGACGATCGACGAGGCACTGGCTCCGGTCGGCCGCCCCGCGGTGCCCGGCCGGTCCGACAGCGCGATGACCGCCAAGGTCGTCGTGCCGCAGACCCCCGCGGCGGCCAAGGGCGATCCCTCGGTGCCGCCGCCGGTCGCCAAGGACAACCGGTCGCTGGCCAAGGACAGCCGCACCATGTCCTCGCGGAAGAGCAAGGAGCGCAGCGTGCCGCCGCCCGATCCGGACGGTGCCTACCACGAGGTGGTGCGGTCCTCGGGCATCTACGACACCGGCCAGTTCCGTATCGCCGAGGCGCTCGAGCAGGAGCTCGCCGAAATGGCCGAGGCGCGCCGCCGCGCCCGCAGCAGCAGGCAGCGCCTGAGCTGAGCGGGCGCCCGCTCAGCCGCGGTGCGCGGTGAGCGCCGTCGACTCGCGCAACGTCTCGCGCAACCGCGAGCCGTAGAAGTCGATGAAGCCGTACGGGTCCGGCCCCGCGTTCTGCAGGACGAGGTGGTCGAACCCGGCGTCGGTGAAGGTGCGCACGGCCTCGACGTAGCGATCCGGGTCGGTCCCGCAGGTGAAGTGCGCGCGGATGTCGTCCTCGCGCACGGTCGCGCTGGCCGCGGCGAAGTTCACCGGGTTGGGCAGTTCGCTCATCACCTTCCAGCCGGCGAGCGCCCAGCGGGTGGTCTCCAGCGCGGCCTGCGCGGCGGTGTGCTCGTCGGGCGCCCAGGCCACCGGCACCTCGGCGTAGCGCGGGCCGCTGCCGCCGTGCTCGTGGTACTCGCGGACGATCTCGGCATTCGGCTCGGTCGCGAAGAGCCCGTCGCCGAGATCGGCGGCCAGCCGCGCGGCCGCGGGTCCGCCCGCGGCCACCGCGATCACCGGGGGCGTCTCGGGCAGGTCGAAGATGCGGGCATCCGACAATTGCAGGTACTTGCCCTCGTAGGACCGGTAGCCGCCCTGCCAGAGCAGCCGGATGATCTCCAGCGCCTCGCGCAGCATCTCGTGGCGCACCCGCACCGAGTCGGGAAACTCCAGTCCCACCACATGTTCGTTGAGGCGTTCACCGGAGCCGATGCCGAGGGTGAAGCGGCCGTCGGAGATCAGCGCGGTGGTCGCGGCGGCCTGGGCCACGATGGCGGGGTGGTAGCGCAGCGTCGGGCAGGTGACGCCGGTGGCCAGGCCGATCCGTTCGGTGCGCGCGGCGATCGCGCCGAGCACGCTCCAGGCGAACGGGGAATGGCCCTGGTTGTCGAGCCAGGGATGGAAATGGTCACTGATCTCGACGAAGTCGAAGCCGGCCTGCTCGGCCGCCACGGCCTGCCGGATGAGGTCGTTCGGCCCGTAGCCCTCGGCCGCGAGCTTGTATCCGATGGGCATCGCTACCTCCTGAGCTGGTGTGCAGTCCCGGTCGGTCGCCCGGGACGCCGGGCGACCATGGAGCGCCTACCCGGGCCCCCGCCGGGCAAACAGCCACGGCGCGGCGTCAGGGACGGCGGCAGCCGGTGTTGGCGGTGATCGTCATCGAGTCCGGCCCGGCGAACACGGCCAGGTTCGTCTGGTTGTCCCAGTACGCACCGTCGGTGCCGTCGGCGTCGAGGTGGTAGTGCGGTGGCGTGCTGGTGTCGGGCCGCAGATCGACCGCTCCCGCGGCGGCAGCGAACTCGTGCGCGACGCGGCGGAACTCCGGCCAGGCCGACGCGGGAATGGAGCCCTCGGCGAGGTAGCGCGGCAAGACCACCCGCAGCCCGCCGACACTCGCGTACGGGCCGTGGCAAGGACCTTCGGCGCGTTCGCCGCTCCAGCTCCACCGCAACGCCGGGTTGTGTGCGCCGGCCGCGGCGGCGATGTGCTCGACGGCCGTGCGCAGCGACTGTTCGGCCTCGGCCGCGCGCGGCAGTGCCGCCACCTCGTCGGCGGCGCGCGCGATCTGCTCCGGCGACGGCGGCGGCGGCGGATCACCGAACAGGGTCGCGCAACCCGGGACGGCGGCCACGACGACGGCGACGGCGAGCGCGCGGCGTAGACGGCCGGGCATGGAGTCCTCCCCGAGCGCCCGCACGGGCGGCGAGCGCGCTTCGGCGGCAAGCCTATTCGGTGGCCGCCCGCGCCGGTGCCGATCGCGGCATCCGGCCAGGTGGTGGCTGCTCTGGACAGGGCAGGCCGACTTGGCTACGTTGATGCCGCGTTGGTGATGCCGCGTTCGATGCAGGGGCGTGTTCCGGTCCCGGGGGTGTGGGTTCGGTACCGGGTGTGTTTCGACGCGGCGGGTGGTTCGAGGCGGTTCGATGGGTGGGCAGGACAGGCGCTGGCGAACAGGGAGGACGCGAACGTGGTGACCATCGCGCAACTGCGGGCGGTGCTGGCGATCCTGCGGGTGGACCCGCAGGAGTCGGTCGCGGCGCATCGCGATCCGGCGTCCGAGCAGGCCGAACTCGTCGGCCTGCTGCACCGGGTGGTGTCGGGGGAGTTGCGGCAGGTGCTCACCGCCGACCCGGCCCACCCGCTCGCCGAGGTCGGTGCGGTGCTCGACGAAAGCCCCACCGAACAGGTGTGTTTCGAGGCGTGCCTGTTGCACGATCACATCGACGCGCTCGCCGGGGCGGCCACCGCCGACCCGGCGCCGGTGCTGCTCGACGCCGCCGCCAGGTCGGCCGATGCCGCCGCCGCACTGCTGGCGCTGAGCCGCAGGCCCGCGGGGGAACTGGCCGATGGCTGGTGGCAGCGGGCACTCACCGATCTCGGCGAGGCCTATCACCTCATCAACGACGAGTACGTCGGCCGATCCAACACCGTCACCGCCCCCTTGCGCTGATCGCCGGCGTCCGTGCGTGCGGACGCCGGCGATCCCGGTGGCCGTGCTAGGGGGTGGCGAAGCCGATCAGGGCGCCGATCCCCGCGCCGATCGGCACGGTGACCAGTGCGCCGACGCCACCGAGGAAGAACCCGAACACCGCGCCGATTCCGGCGCCGATGAGCGCCCCGACGCCGGCGTTGTGCTGCTTGCGGGCCAGTGTCTCGTCCTGGTCGACGAAGCTGGCCAGCCGCTCGCTCGCCGCGGGCGCGCCGACGGGGGTGAGGGTGAGCGTGCGGCCCGCGTCGCTGATCCGCGGGGACAGGGTGACCGCGGCGCCGTCGACCTGCACCGTGGCCGGTACCGCGGCGACCGGCAGGCCCGCGGCGTCGGTGAGGACGACGGCATCGCCGACCGCGCGGAACGTGCCGGAGTCGAGGCGGGTGACCAGACCGGTGCCGTCCGTGGTCGGGCCCGCGGTGAAGCCGATGCCCTGTTCCACCCCGGCGATCTCGGGTGCGGCGGGCGCGGCGTGCACGGTGCCCGCGGCGAAGGTGGTGGCCCCGATGGCGAGCAGGGTGGTTGCGGCGAATCGATGGACTCTCATCGTGTGATCCCTACGTGTTTCGTGCGGGCAAGAGTCGATCGGGAAAGACGAGCTGCGGATGTCCCCCCGTCGGCGGCCGACGCGCGGCCCCTTCCATTCTCGCTCGCGAAACCCCCGCCACCGCAAGGTTTTCCACAAGAAATCTCAGTCCGAGGTGGAGTCCCGGCCCACGTGGAACCGCTCGCCGTAGACCCGTTCGGCCTCCGCCAGCGCCGCCTCGCTCACCCGGGCAATCGGTGTCATATCGGCCACCAGCGGCTCGTGGTCTGGTCCGCGCCCTACCACGCGACCGATCAGCAACCAGGGAAACCGGCCGTGCGCGGCGCCGAGTTCGGCGTATTTGCACAGCCGGCGCGCCACCCAGTCCCGGTCGGGTCGCGGCCACCACGGTTCCGGTGTCACGGTCGTCACCGACCACCCGGGCAACTCGACCTCGGCCTCGAAATCGCGGCTGGGACCGCTGCGCGCGTCGGCCGCGGGCCCGCGCGAGTAGCGCAGGAACACCGAATCGTGCGCGCGTGCGATCTCGGTCACCTCGTCGAGGGTGTCGATGCTCGGCAGGGAATCCTCGTCGATCGCCATGTCCGGGAGGTTAACCAGCGCCCGGTGCGGTAATCGGTCCTGGCGGGGACGACACGCGCGCACCCCGCCCGCGAACGGCACTCGCTGAGACGACCGTCACGCGATAATCGCCGTGACGTTCTCGCAGCCCGCGGTGTCCCACCCATGAGCGGCGGAGGAGGTGCGGTGACCACGACCGATGCGGTTGTTCACGACACGGGGTCCACGACGCCCGACGAGGTGACGCTGGTCGAGCGCGCCAAGGACGGTGATGTGCGGGCCTACGAGCAATTGGTGCTGCGGTACCAGAACCAGATGTTCCGGCTGGCGTTGCGCATGCTCGGCGACCGCGCCGACGCCGAGGACGCGGTGCAGGAGGTCTTCCTCGGCGCGTGGCGCAGGCTGAGCCAATTGCAGGACTCGGCCGCGTTCGTCGGCTGGCTGTACCGGATGACGACGAACCGGTGCCTGAACGTGATCCGCGCCCGCCGCCCCACCGCCGACGTGGACCCCGATACCGCCGAGTCGCCGCGCACCGACACCAGACCCGACCACGCCGCCCAGGTGAATTCGCAGCTGGCGGCACTGAACCAGGCCCTGCAACGGCTCACGCCGGAACAACGCGCGTGCTGGCTGCTGCGGGAAGTCGACGGACTGTCCTACGAGGAGATCGCCACGATCGTCGAGACGAACACGACCGCCGTACGCGGCCGCATAGCCCGGGCACGCGCCCAACTCGCGGAGGTGATGAAGCCGTGGCGGTGAACGACACGACCGAACAGAATTATGTGTTGCCGTGCGGCCGCGACATCGAACAGGTGTGGGAGCGGTTGGACATGGTGCGCGCGGGCTTCGGTGACGAGCACGACATGACCTGCGAGTACTGCCGCGGCGCGCGGGAGAGCCTGCTCGCCCTGCGCGCGGCCACCGCGGAACTGATCGAGGAGCCCACCGCGCCGCCACCGGACCTGGTCACCCGGATCATGTCCGCGGTACGGGCCGAGGCGCGGCGCGGGCGCACCCTGCGGTTGGCCACCGACCAGCCGGGTGCGGTGGAGGTGAGCGAGCAGGCCGTCGCCGCGGTCCTGCGCTACGCCGCCGACACCGTGCCCGGCGTGCGCGCCCGGCACTGCGCGGTGCGGGAACTGGGCGCCGAGCCGGACGGAACGCGCCGGGTGACGGTGGAGCTGTCCATCGCCGTGCGCTTCCCGGCCACCGAGGTCGGCCGGGTGCTGCCCGCGGTGCGCGAGCGGGTGCGCACGGCGTTGGCCGCGCGGACCGGGCTGGTGGCCGAACGCATCGACGTGGTCGTCGCCGACGTGTTCGACGAGTCGCCGCGGGAGGGCCGATGAGCACGCCGCCGGGGACCGTGCTGGTGGTCGAGCCCGCCGTGGTGGCGGCGGTGGCGGCGCGTGCGGCTGCCGCCGTCCCCGGGGTACGCAGACTGGAACCGGGGGTGCGCGGACTGGTGGGGTCGGTGCTGCGCGCCGGTCGGCAGCGGCTCGCCGGCGCCGACCCCGCCCGCGCCGATGGCGTCCGCGTGCGGCGCACCAACGACGGCGGCGTGCGGGTCGCGGTGGACCTGGTGGTCACCGCCGACGCCGACGTCGCGGCGGTGGGCCGTGCCGTGCAGCGCGAGATCACCCGCGTCGTCGCCGAACAGACCGGCGAGGACGTCGGCGAGGTCGCGGTGCTCGTGCTCGACATCGAGCCGGAGGCGCGATGATCGACGAGGAGACCAGGGACAAGATCGTGGCCGCGGTCGGCGGCGTGTCCGGGCTGCGGCCCGCGACCCCGCTCGGCGCGGGCGACCCGGCCTGGTGGCCGTGGGACACCCGCCGCTACGCCGTCGATCTCGGCCCGACCACGGTGGAGGTCAGGGTGATCGCCGCGGCGCTGCCGTTGCCGCCGCTGCTGAACCTCGCCGCCGAGGCGGTGCGCGGCGTCCTGCACGGCACCCGCTGGGAGAACGCCGCGGTGCGCCTGGTGGTGACCGAACTCGACGCCGCCGCCTTCGCCGACGACCAGGGCGGGTGACCTCGCTCACCCGATTTCCACCGTGAGCATACCGCCCGTGCCGGTGTCGAAAGGAGTACAGGACCGGCGACAACCGCTGTATCCGAAGGAAACTCAGGAGGAACGATGACCACTGCGACACCCTCGAAGTCCACCGGCGAGAACAGCGCCCCCGCCAAGACCACGGCCGAAACCGCGCCCAAGCGCAACGACCTGGTCACCGATCAGGGCAGCACCACCATCGCCGACGTCGTCGTGCAGAAGGTCGCCGGCCTGGCCGCCCGCGAGGTGCGCGGCGTCCACGCGCTCGGCGGCGGCGCGGCCCGTGCCTTCAGCGCCATCCGTGACCGCATCCCCGGCGCCTCGGCCAGCATCGGCCAGGGCGTCTCGGTCGAGGTGGGCGAGACCCAGGCCGCGGTCGACCTGGAGATCGTCGTCGAATACGGCGTGGCCATCGCGGAACTGGCGCGCACGGTGCGCCGCAACGTGATCACCGCGATCGAGCAGATGACCGGCCTCGAGGTGGTCGAGGTCAACATCCACGTCAACGACGTGCACATCCCCGGCGACGACGAGGACGAGACCGACGCCGCGCCGAGCCGGGTCCGCTGAGCGGCCGGGGCCGCGGAGAGGAGACCGGTGTGAACGCGACAACGCTGTGCCTGGCCGTGGGTCTGGCGCTCGGATTCGCCGTCGCCTTCGGGGGTTTCGGCGCCTTCGCCATCGTCTTGGTGTTCGCGCTGCTCGGCCTGGTGGTCGGCCGCTGGCTCGACGGCGAGCTGGACGTGGCGGGCCTGGTGCGCACCGCCCAGCGTCGGAGCGGGCGATGACGGCGGTGACCGCCGCGGCCGATCCGGTGGACCCGGCGGCGGACCTGCCCGGCGTCACCGTCGTGGCCGACCGCGTGGTGCGCAAGATCGCGGCGCGGGCGGCGCGCGAGGTCGAGGGCGTCGAGCCCGATGTCGACGTGGCGGTGCGCGTGCTCGGCGACCGCGCCACCCTCGACGTGCGGCTGGCGGTGGGCTACCCGCGCCCGGTGGGCCGGACCAGCGACAGCTGCCGCGCGCATCTGATCCGCCGCACCGGCGAACTCACCGGGCTCACCGTCGACCGGGTGGACATCGTGGTGAACCGGCTGGTGCGTCCGGCCGAGACGGCCGGGAGGGTGCGATGATCCGCAGGCCGCGCCGCACGCTGCCCGCCGTGATCGTCGCGCTGGTGCTGCTGGCGCTGTCGGTCGGCGCGATCGTGTGGGCGGTGCAGCGGCTGGCCGGTGCGCGCGAGTTCGTGTCCTACCAGCGGGTGGCGACCGAACTGCACGGCCGGACCTGGGACGACGTGCCCGTCCTCGTGACCGGGGTGGTCCTCGCCGCGCTCGGCCTCGTGCTGCTGGTGCTGGCGATCTGGCCCGGCCGCGCGGTGGTGGTGCCGCTGGCCGGCGACGACGGGCTGCGCGGCGGCGTCACCCGGCGCGGACTCGGCACCGCGCTGCGGGCCTCGGCGACCACGGTCGGCGGGGTGTCCGCCGCGCGGATCCGGGTGCGGCGCAAGGCCGTCAAGGCCCGCATCCGCACCGACCGGGCCCGCTCCGAGGGGCTGGCCGAGGCGGTGTGCGAGCGGCTGACCACCCGGGTGCAGGAGATCGGCCCGCAGTCGGTGCGCAAGGTGAAGGCGTCGGTGCACGGCGGTCGGCGCGCGAAGGCCGAGGGACGCCGGGGCGCGAAGGGACAGCTCGGGGCGGAACCCGCCGCGCCGCAGCCGTCGGCCGCGCCCGAAACGGTCGAGGTGACCGGAAGGGGAGTGTCGTGAGCGGAATCAACCGCCCGGCCGGGACGAACCGGACCCTGCTCGGGCTGACCGGTGCGGTGCTGGTGGCCGCGGGTGCGCTGCTGATCGCCGCGCACTTCGGCCGCCTGGCCGCCGCAGGCCGCGACGAACCGCTGGTCCCCGGCACCGGCGCGCCGCCCACCTGGGTGCTGGTGATCGTGATCGCCGCGGGGTTGCTGGCGGCGCTGCTGTGCCTGCGCTGGTTGCTGGCCCAGGCGTTCCGGATGCCCAAGGCACGGGCGTGGGAGATCGGCACCGCCACCGGCGCCGGCGTCACCACCCTCGACACCCGCACCGCCGCGGCGCCGGTCGCCGACGACATCGAGACCTATCCCGGGGTGCGCTCGGCCTCGGCCTGGCTCACCGGCACCGGCACCGAGCCGGAACTGCATCTCGTGGTCACCGCCGAACCGACCGCCGACATCGCCGAGCTGCGGCGGCGGATTCTCGGACACGCGGTGGCGCGGCTGCGCGAGGCACTGGAGGTGAGCACCGTGCCGGTGACGCTGGAGCTGCGCTTCGACGACGGCAGGCGCGGGCTGGCGCGCTAGCGTCCCGGCGCGACCGCAGGTTTCGGACCTCGCCCGGCGGGAATGTCCGCCACGACGGTCGAACCGAATCCGAGGAGTCGCCATGAGCACCGATGCCATCGTGTTGCTGCGGGAGGATCACAAGGAGATCCGGAAACTGTTCCGCGAGTTCGAGAAAGCGGGAGACGACGCCAACGCCACCAAGGGCCGGGTGGTCGACAAGATCATCGAGGCGCTCACCGTGCACACCTACATCGAGAACGAGTGCATGTACCCGGAGGTGCGCAAGCTGGTGCCCGAACTCACCGACGACATTCTCGAGTCCTACGAGGAGCACCACGTGGCCGATCTGCTCGTCATGGAGCTGGCCACCATGAAGCCCGAGGACGAGCACTTCACCGCCAAGACCACGGTGCTGATCGAGAACGTCGACCACCACATCGACGAGGAGGAGCACGAGTGGTTCCCCAAGGTCCGGGAGCGGCTGGGGCGCAAGCAACTCCAGGAGATCGGCGCGCGGATGCTGGAGCTTAAGAAGAAGGCGCCGCACTCGCCCGCGCAGCCCTCGGCCCTGAAGAAGGCCGTCGACGCGGTCATCAGCTGAGGAGGCCGCCGTGCCGACCATCGCACCCCTTCCCCATGAACGCACCGGCGCGCCGTTGCGCGCGGTGGTGACCGGCTCGGACTCCGGCATCGGCAAGGCCGTCGCGGTGGCGTTGGCCGCGGGCGGCGGCGTCGACGTCGGCGTCACCTACCACCGCGACGCCGAGGGTGCCGAACGCACCGCCGAACAGGTCCGCGAGCGCGGTGCGAGCGCGGCCGTCCGGCAGCTCGACCTCACCGACCTGCCCACCGCGGCCGCCGTCATCGACGACATCGCCGAGGAGCTGGGCGGGCTCGACCTGCTGGTGAACTGCGCGGGCACCGGGTCGGCCGAGAAGGTCATGGACATGGACTTCGACACCTGGCGCCGGGTGCTCTCGGTGGATCTGGACGGCGCCTTCCTGTGCGCGCAGCGCGCGGCCAAGCACATGATCCGGGGTGGCCGGGGCGGCCGGATCATCAACATCACCAGCGTGCACGAGCACGCGCCCAAGGTCGGCGCCGCACCCTACTGTGCGGCCAAGGCCGGGCTGGGCGCGCTCACCAAGGTGCTCGCTCTGGAGCTGGCCGAGTACGACATCACCGTCAACTCGGTGGCGCCCGGCGAGATCTCCACCCCGATGACCGGCCAGGAGGACGTGGACCCGCGCGAACAGCCGCGTCCGGGTGTGCCGCTGGGCAGGCCGGGACACGCCGAGGAGGTCGCCGCGGTGGTCGCCTTCCTCGCCACCCCCGCGGCCGGCTACGTCACCGGCGCCTCGTTCGTGGTGGACGGCGGCATGCTCCTGATGGGCCCGCAGGCCAGCAGCATGCTGCCCGACGAGCAGTGGCGGGAGGTCTGAGCGCGGATATCGGGTGGTCACGGACGCGCGAACGTGGCACCCTTAAGCGGTGACAGAACCTCCACATACGCAGGCGGCACAGCCTGATCCCGCCGCGGACAAACTCGACGCAGGGGTGTACAAGGTCGCGGGCGTGGTCGTGCTCGGCGCGATCATGTCGATCCTCGACGTCACCGTCGTGACCGTCGCCCTGCCCACTTTCATCACCGAATTCGAGACGACCTACGCGATCGCCGCGTGGACCATGACGGGGTACACGCTGGCGCTGGCCACCGTCATCCCGATCACCGGCTGGGCGGCGGACAGGTTCGGCACCAAACGCCTCTACCTGATGGCGTTGACCTTCTTCGTGCTCGGCTCGCTGCTGTGCAGCGTGGCCTGGAACATCGAGTCGCTGATCGCCTTCCGCGTGATCCAGGGCCTGGGCGGCGGCATGCTCATGCCGCTCGGCATGACGATCATGACGCACGCGGCGGGCCCGCAGCGCATCGGCCGGGTCATGGCCGTGCTCGGCGTGCCGATGCTGCTCGGCCCGATCACCGGCCCGATCCTGGGCGGCTGGCTGATCGACGCGTTCAGCTGGCACTGGATCTTCCTGATCAACCTGCCGATCGGCATCGTGTCACTGGTGCTGGCCTACCTGGTGCTGCCCGCGGACGAACCGCAGCCCTCGGAGTCCTTCGACTTCCTGGGCATGCTGCTGGCCTCGCCGGGCCTGGCGCTGTTCCTCTACGGCGTGTCGACCATTCCGGAGACCGGCACGGTCGCCGACGCGAAGGTGCTGGTCCCGGCCGCCATCGGCGTCCTGCTGCTGGTGGGCTTCGTGTTCCACGCGCTGCGCACCGAGCACCCGCTCATCGATCTGCACCTGTTCCGCAACCGCGCGCTGACCTTCTCGGTGCTCACGATGGTGCTGTTCGCCATCGCGTTCTTCGGCGCCGGCCTGCTGCTGCCCAGTTACCTGCAGCAGGTGCGGGGTGAGTCGGCCATGGCCGCGGGCCTGCTGATGGCGCCGCAGGGCATCGGCGCGATGTTGACCATGCCGATCGCCGGGCGCTTCGTCGACCGGATCGGACCGGGCAAGATCGTCATGGTCGGCATCGCCGTCATCACGGTGTCGATGGTGTTCTTCGTCCAGCTCACCGACCAGACCTCCTACGTGGCGTTGTGCGCCGCGCTGTTCGTCATGGGCCTGGGCATGGGCTGCACGATGATGCCGATCATGACCGCCGCCATCCAGACGCTGACCCACCAGCAGGTGGCCCGCGGCTCGACGCTGATGAACATCATCAACCAGACCGCCGGTTCCATCGGCACGGCGACGATGTCGGTGGTGCTGTCCAACGAGATGAAGGACCGGTCGGGACCGGCCGGTCTGCCCGGCCCCGCCGAGGCGGCCGAGGCCTTCAGCAACACCTATGTGGTGGCGCTGGTGCTGGCCGGGCTGACCCTCATCCCGGCGTTCTTCCTGCCGCGCACCCGGCCCGCCGCGACCCAGGACGCGGACGCGCCGATGCTCGTGCACTGAGCGCCGCCGACGCCGATCGCCGGTCCCGGTTCGTCCGTGGCCGGCGATCGGCGTTTCATCAGCCGTAGAGCGCGACGAATTTCTCCAGCGACCGCTCGATGTCGCCGCGTACGGCCTTGGCGACCCCGGCGCCGATCGGGCCGAACAGGGGCGCGCCGCCCAGTTCGAGGTCGACGCTCACCTGCGAGCCGGTGCCCGTGGGGGCGACCAGCAGGCCGAGGGTGAATTTGGTGCCGCCCTTGCCCGAACCCTTCAACACCAGCCGGTTCGGCGGTTCGGCGGTCTGCACCGTCCAGGTGACGCGGTTGCGCAGGCCCTTCACCGTCGCCACCCCGACCAGTGTGGTGCCCGGGGTCAGTTCGGTGGGCACCTCGCCGCGCCAGGCCTCGTGCATGGTCAGCCACTTGTCCAGGCCGGCCAGGTCGGAGGTGTGCGTCCACGCCTGCTCCGGGCTGATCGGGACGTCGGCGGAGACCTTCAGCTTTGCCATTCGCGCATGGTATCCGGCGGCTTCCGGTGGCGCCCGCCACGGGAACGGGTGCGGGGAATAGACGGGAGGAGGCCCCGGTTGGTATGGTTGCCAAGTCAACCAACGAGCCCGAGGAGGCCTCGTGCAGTTCGGAATCTTCTCCGTCGGTGATGTCACCACGGACCCGACGACCGGTCGGACCCCCACCGAGGCCGAACGCATCAAGGCGATCGTGCGGATCGCGCAGAAGGCCGAGGAGGTCGGACTCGACGTCTTCGCCACCGGCGAGCACCACAACCCGCCGTTCGTGCCGTCCTCGCCGACCACCATGCTCGGCTACATCGCCGGCACCACCGAGCGCATCCAGCTGTCCACCGCGACCACGCTGATCACGACCAACGACCCGGTCAAGATCGCCGAGGACTTCGCGATGCTGCAGCACCTGGCCGACGGCCGGGTGGACCTCATGCTCGGCCGCGGCAACACCGGCCCGGTCTACCCGTGGTTCGGCAAGGACATCCGCGACGGCATCGCGCTCGCCATCGAGAACTACCACCTGCTGCACCGGCTCTGGCGGGAGGACGTGGTGGACTGGCAGGGCAAGTTCCGCACCCCGCTGCAGTCGTTCACCTCGACCCCGCGCCCGCTCGACGACGTGCCGCCCTTCGTCTGGCACGGCTCGATCCGCAGCCCGGAGATCGCCGAGCAGGCCGCCTACTACGGTGACGGCTTCTTCGCCAACAACATCTTCTGGCCGAAGGAGCACTTCCAGCGGTTGATCGCGCTGTACCGGCGCCGCTACGAGCACTACGGGCACGGCTCGGCCGACCAGGCCATCGTCGGCCTGGGCGGGCAGGTGTTCATGCGCAAGAACTCCCAGGACGCGGTCCGCGAGTTCCGGCCGTACTTCGACAACGCGCCGGTCTACGGGCACGGGCCCTCGCTCGAGGAGTTCACCGAGCAGACCCCGCTCACCGTCGGCAGCCCGCAGCAGGTCATCGACAAGACGCTGACCTTCCGGGAGTACTTCGGCGACTACCAGCGCCAGCTGTTCCTGATGGACCATGCCGGCCTGCCGCTGAAGACCGTGCTCGAGCAGCTCGACCTGCTGGGCGAGGAGGTCGTGCCGGTGCTGCGCAAGGAGTTCGCCGCCCGCCGCCCCGCGCACGTGCCCGACGCCCCCACCCACGCCGCGCTGGTCGCCGCCCGCCGGGCGCGGGCCGACGAGATTCAGGCCGACGCTGCTCAGCCCGACGGGGTTCAGGCCCACGAGGCTCAGGCCGACGAGGTTCAGGCCGACGCTGTTCAGGCCGACGAGCAGAGGCAGGAGGTGCGGTCGTGACCGACACCCGAATCGCGGTGATCTCGGCCGGGCTGTCCCAGCCCTCGTCGACCCGCCTGCTGGCCGACCGGCTCGCCGCGGCCACCGCCCGCTCGCTCACCGAGCGGGCACGCGAGGCGGAGGTCGCCGGGCCGGGGTTCACCGACGCGGAGTTCACCGGCGCGGGGTCCAGCGACGCGGAGTTCACCGGCGCGGAGTTCACCGTGATCGAACTGCGCGACCACGCGCACGACCTGGCGAACAACCTGGTCACCGGGTTCCCCTCGCCCGCACTGCGCGAGGTGACCGAGGCGGTGACCACGGCGAGCGGTCTGATCGCGGTGACGCCGATCTTCAACGCCTCCTACAGCGGCCTGTTCAAGACCTTCTTCGACGTACTGGAACCGGACTCGCTGACCGGGATGCCGGTGCTGCTCGGCGCCACCGGCGGCACCGAACGGCATTCACTCGCGCTCGAGCACGCGCTGCGGCCGATGTTCGCCTACCTGCGCTCGATCGTCGTGCCGACGGCCGTCTACGCGGCCTCGGCCGACTGGGGCGGCGGCGACGCCGGGGAAGGACTGGACCGGCGCATCGATCGCGCGGCCGGGGAACTGGCCGAGCTGGTGGCTGGACGGGTGGGCGCCCGGTCCGCCGATCCCGACCCCGCCGATCCCTACGAGGAAACCGTTCCCTTCGAAGACCTGCTGGCCGGCCGCCTCGGCTGACCGGCACCCCGTCGGGGCACCGCCCACGGGGCTCCCGACCACCCCACTAGTTGAAATTTCTACCACTGGAGGACACGACATGACCACCGGAATCGCCAAGGGACTGACCGCGGGCACCTGGGTCATCGACCCCGCCCACTCGACCGTCGGCTTCTCGGTCCGGCACCTGATGGTGAGCAAGGTCCGCGGCCGCTTCACCGACTTCGACGGCAAGCTCGTCATCGGTGCGGACGGCACCGCCTCGGCCGAGGCCGCCATCCGCGTCGACTCGGTCACCACCGACAACGAGCAGCGCGACGCGCACCTGCGCACCGCCGACTTCTTCCACGCCGCCGAATTCCCGGAGATGACCTTCAAGTCGACCGGCTTCCGCGTCGACGGGGAGAACTTCGTGGTGGACGGCGAATTCACCGTCCGCGGCAACACCAAGCCGGTCTCGCTGGACGTCGAGTTCCTCGGGGTCAACCCGGGCATGGGCCAGGGTGAGGTCGCCGGGTTCGAGGCCAAGACCGTGGTGAGCCGCCGCGACTTCGGGCTCGACATCGACATGCCGCTGCCCGACGGTGGCGCGGTGATCGGCGACAAGATCACGCTGACCCTCGAGGTCGAGGTCGTCAAGCAGGCGAGCTGATCGCCGGCGACGCCGCGATACCGACCGGCCCGTCCACCCGCTGCCGTGGGTGGACGGGCCGTTGTCGTCTCCGGGGGCGTTGCCGGTCGGCTGCGGGACCGGCGTGTCGCGGCGGCGGGTCCGGCTCGGCGTCTGGGGGCCGTGACGCCGTACGGCCCTCGGACCAGCTGTTTTCCACGGGCAGGTACGTGCGGGGCGGGCAAATCCGATGCCGGTCAGCAGGTTACGTCGAGACCGCGCCGTAATACTGCTAATGTTGGCGCGTCGTCGGGTTCCGGTCCGGTCGGGATACCCCGTCCGGACGGCGGTCGTGGTCTGGATCGCCTGTCCCGCAGGCACAGTGAGGTGAGCGGTGAGCCTCCGTGCCGCCCCGGGCCGTTGAACCCTCCGGCAGGAAACCGATCCGATCGAGTTCCACAGGTCGGAAATCCCGAGGAAAGGCACAACGAGTTCTGTGGTCGCAGGCTGGTGGTCGACACGGGGGCCGTGACGTGCTGTTTCCGGGTGAAGGCTCGTAGCCGTAGATGACGAGAGAACAGATGAATTTGGATATCGCCGTAGTACTTCCGTGGATTCTCGCCCCCGTCCTGGTCCTGGCGGTGGCCGTGTACGCCTCGGTCGCGATCCGCAAGGAGCGTGCCCGCGTCGAGGAACTCACCCGTGAGCAGGGTGCGCGCGACGAGGCGCTGGAGCGATTCGCCTCGCAGACCGTGCCCGCGCTCACCGAGGCGATCCGGCGCCACGACGCGCCGACCGTCACCGTCGAAGTGCCTGTCGCGCTACAGAACTCGCGCTTCGCTCAGGTGCTGAACTGGACCGGGGAGCGGTACGTCGACGGCCTGCGCCTGGTGCAGGCCGAGACCGCCGACCGGGTGGGCGCGGAGGCCGAGGCCCGCACCAGGCAGGCCGTGGAAGCGGCCGAGGAGGCCGTTCGCGCCTCCGCGCGGGAAGCGACCAGTGGCGCCGTGCGCTCGTTCGGCACCTCGGTGGTGAGCCTCGGCGCCGACGTCAGCCAGGTGGTCAGCGCCGCGCTGCGCGCGCACCGCGACGACGAGGTGTACGCGACGCTGACCCGCATCGACCACACCGTCCAGCAGATGATCCGCCAGGCGCAGTCCTACGTGATCGTCTGTGGCGGCCTGCCCGGCCGGCGCTGGCCCGCCCAGACGCTGACCGACGTGGTCGGCGGTGCGACCGGCCGCGTGCGCGACTACCTGCGGGTGCGGGCCAACCAGTCCGACCGGGTGGTCATCAGCCGCGCGGTCGAGCCGCTGGTGCACACGCTGGCGACCCTGCTGGACAACGCGCTGCGCTACTCGCCGCCGACCTCCTTCGTGGACGTGACCTTCCAGGAAGGCCACCACGGCGTGACGGTCATCGTGGACGACGCGGGCGTGCGGATGAACTCCGAGCAGATGGAGGAGGCCAGGCAGGTGCTGGCCGGAGAGCGCTCGGTGGACATCCACCAGCTCGGGCCCTCGCCGAAGGTCGGCTTCCCCGGCATCGCCGCGCTGGCCCGCCGCTACGGATTCACCGTCTACATCGACGGTCCCAACGCCTACGGCGGCATGCGCGCGATGGTCTACATCCCGGAGGCGCTGCTGCAGCCGCAGAAGGCGAGCGAGTCGGGCGAGGACGTGGTCGAGGAGCCGGCGCCCGCGCGCGAGCCGGTCGCGGTCGCCGCGGCCCGTACAGACGAAGGGGAGGAGAAGCAGTTCGCCGTGCACGAGATCACCCAGGGCGGACTGCCGAAGCGGCGGCGCAGGGCCGTCGCGCCCGCGATCGGCGCCCGGCCGCGCCGGACCGGCACCGAGGCGACGCCCGGCCGCCCGGATATCGCCGCGGCTTGGCATGCCGGTTCCAAGAGCGGTCGCGCCGCCGCGACCGAACACACGGAAGGGACGACACCTTGATGGGCACAACGAATACGGCCGTGACCGACAGCAGCAACAGGCTGGGCTGGTTACTCGAGGATCTGAGCATTCCCGGTGTGCGTTTCGCGGTGCTGCTGTCCGACGACGGCCTGCGCATCGCGCACTCCTCGGGGATCGCCCGTGACGACGCCGAGCGGTTCGCCGCGGCGGCGTCGGGTCTGCGCTCGCTGGGCAAGGCCCTGGGCGAGTTCTGCGGCGGCCCGGAGAGCGGTGTCCGGCAGAACATGACCGAGTACGACGACGGGATGATCTTCATCACTGCCGCGGGCGAGGGCGCGCTGCTCGGCGTGTCGACCACCACCGAGATCGATGTCAGCCTGATCGCGCATCGGATGAACGAGCTCGCGGGCCGCGTCGGGCACGAGCTCGGCAGCATGCCGCGGCAGAGGACAGACAGCGACCTGTCATGAGCAGGCACCGCCGCGACCCCGACCTCGTTCGGGCCTATGTGCGCACGGGCGGTCGATCCCGACCCACCCGCGACCTGGATCTGGTGACCCTGGTCGTGGCCGCGTCGGATCCGCCCACCGGCGCGAGTCCCGACGCGCGCCGGGTGATGAATCTGTGCAGCCGCCGCGGCGCCCTGTCCATCGCGGAAATAGCCGCCTACCTGGACATGCCGCCGTCCGTGGTGAAGATCGTGGTCTCGGATCTGCTCGACGGCGGCAATCTCAGCACACCGACTCCGGCCCAGATGTTGCCGGAGATCTCCCTGTTGGAGGAGGTACTCAATGGGCTCCGTGCTCTCCCGGCCTGACCGTGTCGTCGAGTATGTGCCGGAGACGGTGACCCGATCGGTGAAGCTGTTGGTGGCGGGTAATTTCGGCGTCGGCAAGACGACCTTCGTCAGCAGCGTCTCCGAGATCAAGCCGCTGCGTACCGAGGAGACCATCACCGAGGCCAGCATCGGGGTGGACGACATGGCGGGTCTGCCGGGCAAGACGCAGACCACGGTCGCGATGGACTTCGGGCGCATCACCCTGAATCCCACGCTGGCGCTGTACCTGTTCGGCACGCCCGGCCAGCAGCGGTTCGTGCCGCTGTGGGAGGAGCTGGCCCGGGGCGCGCTCGGCGCGCTGGTGCTGGTCGACACCCGCCGGATCGAGAAGTCCGACGAGGTGCTCTCGGTGCTCGAGGAGCGCGGGGTGCCGTATTCGGTGGCGGTCAACCAGTTCGACGACGGCCGGGTCTATCCGCTCGACGAGGTGCGCGACGCGCTCGACCTCTCGCCGGAGACCCCGCTGACGAACCTGGACGCCCGCCACCGCGGCACCTGTCTGCAATCGCTGATCACGCTGGTGGAGTATCTGTTCCACCGCGTGGAGTCGCGCGTCTGACGCCCCCGGGCGGGCCGCATCAGGTGTGGCCCGCCCGCGGCGGGACGCCGCTCGCACCGGCTCGGCGCCGGACGACGGGGCACGCCGCGCGCGGATCAGGCGCGGTCGCGGGAGGCGGCGGCGCGGAGGAAGAAGGCCAGATTCGCGGGGCGTTCGGCGAGGCGGCGCATGAAATAGCCGTACCACTGGTCGCCGTAGGGCACGTAGACCCGCATGCGGTGGCCCGCGTCGGCGAGGCGGCGCTGTTCGGCGTCGCGGATGCCGAACAGCATCTGGTATTCGAAATCGTCCGGGCCCCGTCCGGTTTCGGCGGCCAGGCGATCGGCCTCGGCCAGCATCGCGGGATCGTGGCTGGCGACCATCGGGTAACCCCGGCCGGACATGAGGATGCGCAAGCATCGGCGGTAGGAATCGTCCACCTCGGCGGCGCGTTGGAAGGCCACCGATGCGGGTTCGCGATAGGCGCCCTTGCACAACCGGACCCGTGATCCCGGCCCGGCCAATTCTCGGCAATCGCCCTCGGTGCGGCGCAGATAGGCCTGCAGGACGGTGCCGACGCCCGGGAAGTCCGCTCGCAGCTCGCGCACGACGGCGAGGGTGGCGTCGGTGGTGGTGTGGTCCTCGGCGTCCACCGTGACGCCGATCCCGGCCGCGGACGCGGCGGTGCAGATCTCGCGGGCGTGGTCGAGCGCGATCGCCGCACCGTCGCCGGGCAGGGCCTGGCCGAGTGCGGAGAGCTTGACCGAGACCTCGAGCGGGCGGACCGTTCCCGGCGCACCGGCGGCGGGCAGTTCGGCGAGGGCCGCGAGCAGGCGGCGGTAGTGGGCGACGGTGTCGCGGGCCCGCGCCAGGTCGGTGGTGTGTTCACCGAGATGGTCGACGGTGATCCAGCGGCCGGAGGCCAGCAGCGCCTCGACGGTGCCGAGCGCGTCGGCCTCGGTGGTGCCCGCCACGAAGCGGTCCACCAGCGCCCGGGTCGCGCGCAGCGACGTGACGGTGCGCTCGACGCGGGGCGAGGCGGCCGCGGCGAGCAGGGCGGGGCGGAGCAATCGGGTGAAACCGCTCATCGGCGTGCCCTTTCCGTACGGTCGCTCACGACGTGGTCCGCAGTCCGGCGGCGTCGGCGGCTTCGGCCAGCACGGCTTCGAGCATCGCCGGGGTCAGCCTGCCGGTGAAGGTGTTCTGCTGGCTGACGTGGTAGCAGCCGAACAGCTCGAGCGGCGCGCGGTCCGCGGCGGCCGGTTCCAGCCGCACCCGCACCCCGTGCCCGAACTTCGGCCGCGGCCGTGGCACCGCCCACCCCGCCTCGGCCAGCGCGGGCAGCAGCGCCTGCCAGCCGAAGCCGCCGAGTACCACGATGGCGCGCACGGTCGGCGCGAGCAACCCGAGCTCGACGTCGAGCCAGCCGCGGCACCGATCGCGTTCGGCCACCGTGGGTTTGTTGTCCGGCGGGGCGCAGTGCACCGGGGCGGTCACCCGCGCGCCGAGCAGGCGCAGCCCGTCGCCGGGATGCACCGCGGTGGGCTGATTGGCCAGGCCGACCGCGTGCAGGGCGGCGAAGAGGACGTCACCGCTGCGGTCACCGGTGAACATCCGCCCGGTCCGGTTGCCGCCGTGCGCGGCGGGCGCGAGTCCCACGAGCAGCAGCCGGGCGTCGTCGGGACCGAAGCCGGGCACCGGGCGGCCCCAGTACGTCTCGTCGCGGAACGCCGCGCGCTTGGTCTCGGCGACGAGTTCGCGCCACCGCACCAGCCGAGGGCAGGCGCGGCAGGCGGCGATGTCGGCGTCGAGGTCGGCGATGCTGCGGTAGCGGGCGCGCGCCGGCGCACCACCGGCGAGGGGAACGGGCGGCGGTCGCGTACCGGAGGACATCTCGCCAGGGGACATATCCGCAGCATAGGCCCGTCGTGACGGGGATCATGCGGTTGCCACGCCCCGCGCGGCGCGGGTACGTTGCCCGGTGCGGGACGGCCCGGCGGTCGCGGACGCGAGAGGCCGTCGACCCGCGTAGGCGACAACGGTGAGGTGAGACATGACCGAGGGCAGGTGCGAACCGCGCGCACCCCGGAGGGCGGCGCCGTGAGCTCCGACGAACAGCTGCTGCGCCGGGTCCGCGACCTGCTCGTCGAACTGCCCGACGACGAGCGGGTGGTT
Organism: Nocardia sp. FDAARGOS_372; assembly: GCF_002554515.1. Taxonomy (NCBI): domain Bacteria; kingdom Bacillati; phylum Actinomycetota; class Actinomycetes; order Mycobacteriales; family Nocardiaceae; genus Nocardia; species Nocardia sp. FDAARGOS_372. Next base: position 935,635 of record NZ_PDDW01000001.1, read on the forward strand.
CCGGTGCGGCGCGGCAGGCACGCCGCGATCGACCCGGCCGACCGCGCCGGCCTCGTCTCGGACTTCCTCGCCCGCCTCGCGCGCGACGGTGCGCGGGGGCGGCGGGTCGCCGAAGAAGAGGTCGCCGCGGCACTCGACGACGCGCTGCGCACGCTCGGCGCGACCGCGGTGATGGTGCCCGACGGGCTGCCCGCCGCCCTGCTGGCGCCGTGGCGGAACGCGGGCCACCGGGTGGTCACCGACAGTCCGATGTCGGCCGCCGAGGAGTTCGACGGGGTCGACGCGGTCGTGACGACCTGCGCGGCTGCCGTCGCCGACTCCGGAGCGCTGGTGCTCGACGGCGGCCCCGGCCAGATGCGGCGTGCCGCGCGCCTCGACGTCGCGTGGCACGTGTGCCTGGTGCGGGCCGAGCAGATCGGCCCGTCCCTGCCGGAGGTGGTCGACCGGCTCGACCCGCGCCGGTCGATCACGATGTTCGGTGGGCCGGGCCAGGAGTCGGCGGGCGGCGCGGGCCTGGTCGTCCTGGTGGTGGAGTAGTTCCGCTCCGGTGTGGTTCAGCCGGAGGTCGGCGGAACCAGCCCCACCAGCACCGAATACACCTCGCGCAGCCGGTCCACGTCGTTGCGGATGCCCGCGGCGGTGTCGGTGTAGAGGAACGCCTCGCCGATGCGCACCAGGGTGTAGGCCAGCAGGTCGCGTTCGAGCGGCGGCTGATACCCGTCCTCGGTCTCGACCCGGCTGATGAGTTCGGCGACGGCGGCGACGGCCCGCGGCTGCACCGGCCCGTCGCTGGCGGTGAGGATCCGCAGTCCCGACATCGGCTCGTTCTCGAAGTACCGGCGGAACGGTTCGTTCACCGCCTCCCAGCGGGCCACGCGGTCGAGCACGTCGAGGATCCGGCGTCCGCCGCGCGCCCGGCACTTGGCGTCGGCTTTGGCGATCATCTGCTCGTACTCCTGGACCAGCATCGCGCCGAGCAGGCCGTCGCGGGAGCCGAACCAGCGGTAGATCGAGGCGCGGCTGAGGCCGAGTTCGGCCGCGATCGCCTGCACGTCCACCCGTTCGCCGGCCAGGAAGGCGCGCCGGGCGAGCGCGACGACCTCCTGGCGGGTCGCCGACGCGGGCCTGCCCGGGGATCGGGTGCCCGCGGGGCGTGGGGGAGTGGTCATCCGGCGAATAATACAGGCAGTCGACTGTGTATCAAAATGCCGCGTCGTGCCGCCGGGCGCGTCTATGTTATTCGGTATCCGCCGGTCCCACACCGGCGCGCCCTCGAACATGTCTGGAGCATCATGAGCGCATCGACCTCCCGCACCGCCATCGTCACCGGTTCCGCGCGCGGCATCGGCGCCGCGACCGCACGCAGGCTGGCCGCCGACGGCTTCGCGGTCGCCGTCCTGGATCTGGAAGAGTCGGCGGCCGGGCCGGTCGTCGGCGAGATCGAGGCGGCGGGCGGCCGGGCACTGGCCGTCGGCGTCGACGTCGCCGACGAGCAGTCCGTGGACGCCGCGGTGCAGCGGGTGGCGAGCGAGCTCGGCGCGCCGACCGTGCTGGTGAACAACGCCGGTATCACCCGCGACAACCTGTTGTTCAAGATGTCGGTGCAGGACTGGGACGCGGTGATGAACGTGCACCTGCGCGGCTCGTTCCTGATGAGCCGGGCCACCCAGAAGTACATGACCGAGGCGAAGTGGGGCCGCATCGTGAACCTGTCGAGCACCTCGGCGCTGGGTAACCGCGGCCAGGCCAACTACTCCGCCGCCAAGGCGGGCCTGCAGGGCTTCACCAAGACGCTGGCGATCGAGCTCGGCAAGTTCGGCGTCACCGTCAACGCCATCGCCCCCGGCTTCATCGAGACCGACATGACCGCGGCCACCGCCGAGCGGCTGGGAATCCCGTTCGAGCAGTTCCGCGAGGCCGCCGCCAAGCAGATTCCGGTGGCGCGCACCGGCACGCCGGAGGACATCGCGCACACGGTGTCGTTCCTGGTGAGCGAGGGTGCGGGCTTCGTCTCCGGCCAGGTCGTCTACGTGGCGGGCGGCCCCACGGCCTGACCGGCACGGCACGGTTTGCCGGATCGTTGCGAGATCGGCGGAAAGGCCCCGATCGGGCCGGTCGCCGCCCTACGATCGCAGTGGGTTTCCCGCGTCGATCCGGAAGGGCCACGCCGATGACCGTCACCGCGCACACCCGCGTCCGCGCCGCCGTCGCCGCAGGCCTGTGCGCCTGCGCCGCCGGGCTCGCCGTGGCCACGGCACCGGCCGCGGCCGGTGCCGTCACCGGACTGAAGACGTTGCCCAACCTCACCTGGGGCATCGACAGCGACTACGGCACCGGCTGCACCGCGACGATCCAGGCCTTCGTCACCGATCCGGTGGCCCCGGTGTACTTCTACGACAACGGGATTCCGCTGGCGACCGTGCGTCCCACCGGCGGGGTCGCGCTCGTCACCTGGGTACCGGCCACACCCGGAATGCACCGGATCAGCGCGGGCCAGGCACCCGACGCGGTGGCCGCGGTGGCGGTGGATGTGTGGACCGGTGTCGGCACGCCGGTGGGCTACGGGTGCGTGGTCACCGGCGCCTGACCGGCGTGTCGGTGTTGGGCCGCGGCCGCGCCGCCGTGCTATCGAGGACCGATGACGCGAGGTAGCTATGACGTGGTCGTGGTCGGCGGCGGGCACAACGGTCTGGTCGCCGCCGCGTATCTGGCCCGCGCCGGGCGTTCGGTGCTGGTGCTGGAGCGGCTCGACCACACCGGCGGTGCGGCGGTCTCGCAACGTCCGTTCCCGGGAGTGGACGCCCGGGTCTCGCGCTACTCGTATCTGGTGAGCCTGCTGCCGGAGCGCATCGTGCGCGATCTCGGCCTGCGCTTCCACACCCGGCGCAGGCGCATCTCGTCCTACACCCCGGTCGGTAGCGGCGGCCTGCTCGTCGACACCGCCGACCTCGCCCGCACCCGCGCCTCGTTCCGCGAGCTCACCGGCTCGGACCGGGAATTCGAGGCGTGGCAACGCTTCTACGCCGCCACCGCCCGGCTGGCGCACCGGGTGTTCCCGACCCTGACCGAACCGCTGCCCACCCGCGCCGAACTGCGCGCCCGCGTCGACGACGACCGGACCTGGGCGGCGGTGTTCGAACGGCCGCTCGGCGAGGCCCTCACCGCCACCTTCGCCGACGACACCGTGCGCGGCATCGTCTGCACCGACGCGCTGATCGGCACGTTCACCCACGGCGAGGACCCCACCCTGCGGCAGAACCGCTGCTTCCTCTACCACGTCATCGGTGGCGGGACCGGTGACTGGACGGTGCCGGTGGGCGGCATGGGCGCACTGACCTCCGCGCTCGCCGACGCCGCCCGCGCGGCAGGCGCCGAGATCCGCACCGGCACCGCCGTGACCGGCATCGACAGCGACGGGCGCACCGCGGAGGTGTGCTACGACGGCGGTGCGGTCGGTGCCGGGCACGTGCTCGTCAACGCCGCCCCGCGCGAACTGGATCGGCTGCTCGGCCGCGCGCCGGGCGGCGAACCCGAAGGCTCCCAACTGAAGGTCAACATGGTGGTGCGCCGATTGCCGCGATTGCGCGACACCGCGGTCGATCCCCGGGACGCCTTCGCGGGCACCTTCCACGTGGCCGAGTCCTACCGCGAACTCGACGCCGCCTATCGCAGTGCCGCGCACGGGCGGATGCCCGCGGTGCTGCCGTCGGAACTGTACTGTCACACGCTGACCGACCCGTCGATCCTGACCGGCGACGCGGCCGGGATGCACACCCTCACCCTGTTCGGACTGCACACGCCCGCACGGCTTTTCCGCGACGATCCGGAGGCGGCCAGGGCCGCGGCGTTGCGGTCGGCGCTGGCCGGGCTCGACGCGGTGCTCGCCGAACCGTTGGCCGACTGCCTGGCCGAGGACGCCGAGGGCAGACCGTGCCTGGAGGTGCGCTCGCCGCTGGACCTGGAGCGGGAGCTGGGTTTGCCGGGCGGACACATCTTCCACGGCGATCTCGAGTTCCCGTGGCGCGCAACCGAGGCCGACGATCCCGCGCACCGGTGGGGGGTGGCGACCGGCGTGCCGAACGTGCTGTGTTGCGGTGCGGGTGCGGTGCGCGGCGGCGGCGTCAGCGGGATCGGCGGCCACAACGCCGCCATGGCGGTACTGGACCGGTGACCGAAGACCCTGCTGCGACAGTGGGATCGGCGGTACAGTCGCCACGACATCGCCGGAAAAGTGTTTCAGGAGTCACCCATGGTCGACCAGCACCGTCCCGTCCGAACCGATGTCCCGTCCTCGGCGCGCATCTGGAACTTCTGGCTGGGCGGGCGTGACTACTACGAGGTGGACCGCCAAGCCGGTGAAGCCGGGCTGGCCAGCTACCCCGAGATCCGCTCGATGGCGGTGCAGTCCAGGCAGTTCCTGATCCGGGCCGTGCACTGGCTGGCCACCGAGGCCGGGGTGCGCCAGTTCCTCGACATCGGCACGGGTCTGCCCACCATGCAGAACACCCACGAGGTGGCCCAGGCCGCGGCGCCGGACGCCAAGATCGTCTACGTGGACAACGACCCGCTGGTGCTGGCCCATGCCAGGGCGTTGCTGGTCAACACCACCGACGAGGGCGTGACCACCTACATGGAGGCCGATTTCAACGCTCCCGAGCTCATCCTCGCCGACAGCCGCAACGTGCTGAACCTGAGCAAGCCGGTGGCGGTGATGTTCATCGGCGTCCTCGGCCACGCCGCCTCCTACGAGGACGCGCGCCGCGTGGTGCGCACCATCATGGAGCCGCTGGCCTCGGGCAGCTACCTGGTGCTCTACGACGGCACCACCGACGATCCCGGCTATGTCCGGCTGTGCGCGAACTACGCGAAAACCGGTGGGGTGCCCTATACTCCGCGCACCTCCGAGCAGATCCGCGGACTGTTCGACGGGCTCGAACTCGTCGAACCCGGTGTGGTGCCGATCAATTTCTGGCGCACCGACGAGGCCGAGCAGGGCGTTCGTCGCGCGTCGGCCTGGGGCGGGGTCGGCCGCAAGCCCTGACCCGCACAGTCCGCGGATGCGCCACGATCCGCGGACGTCTCACAGGCCGCCGACGGCTGCCAGCACCTCGAAGGCGGCGTCCGCGCTGCGCCACAGCACGTCGATCTCGGCGCGCACCGCGGGTTCGAGCGCCGGATCCTGGAGTGCCAGACCGTTGCCGAAGATCACCACATTGGCGCCCGCGTCGGCCAGCCGCAGCAGTGGCCCGGTCGCCACGCCCGCGCCGAGCACGGCATCCAAGCCCTCCCCGACGAAGTAGAACCGCCACAGCGGACCCAGGTCGCCGCCGTAGATCGCCTTCGTCGCGTCCACGATCAGGAAGCCGTGACTGGCGATCGCGTCGACGATGGTGAAGTAGTCGCGGGCATCGGCCGGGGTGGCGCGGGTGGCGGCGACGGCGTTGGCGAGGTCGACGCTGAGGTGGGCGTTGTAGCCGGCCATCGCGACCCGGGCCGCGGAGAGTTCGCAGCGGCGGGTGAGCGCAAAATAGTGCGTCCATTGGGGTTCGGTCGGCCCGCCGGTGAACTCGGCGTGCAGGTTCCGCAGGAAGCGCAGCAGCAGGTCGAGGCTGATGCGGTGCGCCCACTCCGGGTCGTCGAAGGCAGCGGGCGTGCGCTGCAGCGGCATCACCGCGGTCTGTTCGACGGTGTCCAGGCCGAGCGCGAGCAGGCCGCGGCGGTCGCGGTGCTCGACGAGGATCTCGGTGATGCGCCGGTGCCGCTCCACCGCGCGCTCGAGCCGGTCGAGGGAGCTGCCGGTGGCCGGGTCGGCGACCTCGGTGGTGTCGGCGAGGTCGGCGATCTCGGCCACGGTCGCGGGCGCGAGCGGCGCACCGCAGGCGGTGTCGGCGACGGCGGCGGCGCGCGCGGGGACGAGCAGGGTGAGCGCGCTGCACAGCAGTGCCGCGAGGACGGCGAGGGGCAGGAACGGCCGCGCGGGGCGAAGGCTCATGGGTCGCTGCGCTTTCGGGTCGGCGAGTGATCGGCGATCGGGCGGTGACGCGGTCGAGCGGCTGGGATGTCGAGCGGGCTGGGACGTCGAGCGGGCTGGGATACAGCCTAACCCGGTCAGCCGCGGCGCAGGATCCCCGCGATCGAACCGCCGAACAGTCCCGGGGTGCTGTAGGCGAGGGAGCCGTCCGGTTGCAGGCGCACGGTGGTGACCGCGCCCTCGTCGCGGCAGTCGCGCGGGCTGTCGTCGGCCAGCCGCGCGACGAAGGTGAGCTGCTGCGAATTCGCCTCGGTGAGCCGTTCGACGCGGCTGCACCGCTGTCCGATGAGTTTGCCGGTGTTGGCCGAGCGGGCCACCTCCGCGCCGATCTCGCCCTCGTCGATGACGAGTTCGATGTCGAAGGCCACCAGGCCGTCGGCCGCCGTGCCGCGCCAGGTGCCGACGAACTCGGCGGGTACCGCGGATTCGGGGGCGGTGGTCGTCGACGTGGCCGCCGTGGTGGTCGGCGCGGTCTCGGTCGGTTCGGCGACCTGTGCGCTCGGCGGGGCGCCCGCGTTCTCGTGCGGGGGCTGGTCCCGCAACTGCGTACCGATCACGAAAGCGCCCGCGGCGACGGCCGTTCCGACGACGACCAGGGCCGCCACCAGCGGCCCGCGCCGGCCGGACCGGCGGGTGGACGGCTCGTGCGCGGTGGACGGGCGGTGCAGGGCTGTCGCGTCGGTGCGGCCCGCGCCGGACCCGTGTTGCCAGCCGTGTGGAGAGTTCGCCGAATGATCCTGGGGGACATGGTGATTCCGGTCCACCGAGCGGTCGGAGCCGGAGTGTGCGGTGTGGGTGTGCCACCCGGTCGGGGTGGTGCCGTAGCGGCCGGGCTCGGGCTGCGCTCCGGTGCCCTGCCCCGCCGCGATGCCGTACCCGCCCGACGACTGCCGGTAGGGGTCGTCCTGCGGGTAGCGGGCGGTGCCGGGATGCGAAAGTGCGGTGCCGTGGCCGGACGGGATGGTGGCCGCTCGGGTGGGTTCGCCGTAGCCGTCGTCGGGTTCGGAGTCGAGATCGAGCAGCCGCACGGCACGGGCGCTGACGTCCTCGAGCACCGGCGCGGGCAGCCAGCCCGCGCGGTCGGGCAGGCCGAGCGCGGTGAGCTGGTCGAGCACCTGCCGCGGGGTGGGCCGGTCGGCCGGGTTCTTGGCCAGGCAGGCGGCCACCACCGGCCGCAGCCGCGGCGGCACCGCCTCGATCCGCGGTTCCTCGTAGACGACGCGCCACAGCAACTGCACCGTGTCGCCGGTGCCGAACGGCCCTTGGCCTGCGGCGGCGTAGGCCAGCACGCCGCCGAGGGCGAACATGTCGCCCGCGGGCCCGATCGGTTCGCCGGTCACCTGCTCCGGACTCATGAACGCCGGGGAACCGATGACCTTGCCGGTCGTGGTGAGCGAGGTGTCGTCCATGGCGCGGGCGATGCCGAAATCGATCACCTTCGGCCCGTCGAGGGCCAGCAGCACGTTGGAGGGCTTGAGGTCGCGGTGCACCACCCCCGCCGCGTGCACCGCGATCAGGGCCTCGGCCAAGCCGTGGGCGAGCACGAGCAGGGTGTGCTCACCGAGCGGACCGAACCGCTCCACCGCATCCGACAGCGCGAGCCCGGCGACGTAACCGGTGGCCAGCCACGGCGGGTTCGCGGCCACGTCGGCGTCGAGCACCGGCGCGGTGCACGAGCTGCCGACGCGCCGGGCGGCGGCCACCTCGCGCTGGAAGCGGGTGCGGAACTCCGGGTCGGCGACCAGATCGGGCCGGATCACCTTCACCGCGACGGTGCGGCCGCCCGCGCTGCGCCCCAGGTACACCCGCCCCATGCCGCCCGCCCCGAGGACGCCGAGAAGCCGGTAGTCGCCGATCCGTCGCGGATCGTCCAAGCCGAGCGGTTGCATCGCGTAGCGGGTTCCCTTCGAGCCGATCGAACCCCGAAAGGCTACCCACCCACCGATCGCGTCCGCGACACGCACCATGGGGGGATGACGCAGAACGAATCCGCGCCGCGGGTGGTGGTGATGGGCGTGACCGGATCCGGCAAGACGACGGTGGGAACGCGCCTGGCAGCGGCACTGGGTGTGCCCTTCGCCGAGGGCGACGACTTCCATCCGGCGGCGAACATCGAGCGCATGCGCGCCGGTATCCCGTTGACCGACGCCGAGCGCAGGCCGTGGCTGGACCGCATCGCCGCCTGGTTGGCCGGGGCGACCGGCGGAGGCGTGGTGAGCTGTTCGGCGCTGGCCCGCGCCTACCGCGACACGCTGCGCGCGGCCGCGCCCGATGTGCTGTTCGTGCACCTCGACGTGCCGCGGCCGGTGCTGGATCGGCGGGTGCGCGAACGCCGCGGGCACTTCATGGCACCGCAGCTGCTGGATTCCCAGCTGGCGCTGTTGGAGCCACTCGGGCCCGACGAGCCGGGCGTGGTGCTCGACGGAACGCGGCCACCCGAGGAACTGGTGGCGCGGGCACGCGAGCTGATGCGGACGACGCCCCGCTGACCACCGGCTCGGATGCCGTTTCCGGTGCCGGGGTGACCGGTTCAGCCCGGCGCCGGGCAATTGCCCGAGGAGATCGCGGGCAGGCACAGTCCGGTCGCCTCCGACAGCAGCAGCCCGCCACCGTAGAGCAGGGCGGCCAGGGCGATCGCGGCGAAGATCAGCACCCACAGCAGCGCGGGCAGGTGGGTGAGCGCGGCGAGCTGGTCGGCGTCGGAGTCGACGCCGCCCGGATTGCCCCACCGGTGTCGGCGGCCGCGCTGCATCTCGACCACCGGCCGCAGCCCGGCGAACAGCAGGAACCAGGCGGCCAGGTAGGCGAAGGCCGCCTGCACGAGGTCGGTGCCGAACCAGGACACCGCGAACACCAGCGCGCCCAGGGCGAGGACCGTGCACAGGCCGTAGAGGTTGCGCACCTTGATCAGCACGGCGGCCAGCAGCGCGATCGAGGTCCACAACATGAGCGTGATCCGGTCGGCGGCCAGCAACGCCGCGAAACCGAGCCCGAGCAGCGGCGGGGCCGGATACCCGGCGAGCGCGGTGAGGATCATGCCGGGGCCGTAGGGCTTTCCGCGCGAGACCGTCAGGCCCGAGGTGTCCGAGTGCAGGGTGATGCTGTCGAGCCTGCGGCCGGTGACCAGCGCGACGAGCGCGTGGCCGCCCTCGTGCGCGATGGTGACCGCGTTGCGGGTGATCCGCCACAGCGGCCCGGCGGCGACGAGCACCAGCGCCAGCACGGCGGTGACGAGGACCAGTTGCCACGGCGGCGGACTCTGCGTGGTCGTGAGCCGGTCCACGAGGGAGGCGCCACGATCGACGAATTCGGCGGTGTGCACCCGCCGAACCCTAGCGATCGCACCGCCGCACCGCACCGGCTCCCGGCGTCGGGTCGTCAGTCGACGGCGACGACCAGCCCGTCCTCGGCGGAGCGGCGCGCGGCTTCCAGGACGCGCAGTCCGGCCACCGCGTCGGCGGGATCGACCGGCACCGGGCCACCGTCGAGAACCGCCCGCGCCATGCCGTCGTAGAAGGCCGGGTAGTCGCCGGGCAGCGTCGGGTACGGCGCGCTGTCGGGCTCCGCGCCGAGAGTGCCCCACGCCTCGGGAGGGGTTGTGCCCCAGTCGCTTGCACCGGGACGGCGGCCCGCCCGCAGCGCGTCCTCCTGCGGGTCGAGCCCGAACGTGACATAGCCCGCCCGCGCCCCCAGCACGCGGAACCGGGGCCCGAGCCGCGGCGCGACCGCGCTCGCCCACAGGTGCGCCCGCACGCCGCTGTGGTGGGTCAGCGCGAGGAACACATCGTCGTCGGTGCGCACCTCCGGGCGCCGGTTGTCGAGTTCGCAGTACACCGACCGCACCGGTCCGAACAGCGTGAGCGCCTGGTCGACCAGGTGCGAGCCGAGGTCGTAGAGCAGGCCCGCGCCGTCGGCGGCGGTGCCGACCTCGCGCCAGCCGCCCTTGGACACCGGCCGCCACCGCTCGAACCGCGACTCGAACCGGCGCACCTCGCCCAGCTCCCCGGTCTCGACGAGCCGGCACACCGTGCGGAAATCGCCGTCCCAGCGCCGATTCTGGAACACCGAGAGCACCACGTTCGCCCGCCGCGCGGCGGCCACCACCTCCGCGGCCTCGGCCGCGGACACGGCGAACGGCTTGTCCACCACCACGGCCAGCCCGGCCGCGACGGCACGCAACGCCAACGGCGCGTGGGTCCGGTTCGGGGTGGCCACGACGACGAGGCCGACGTCGCCCGGATCGGCGAAGAGCGCGTCGGCGTCGGGCAGCACCCGCACCCCGGGGTGCTCGCGCCGGGCCTGTTCGGCGCGCTCGGCCGAACCCGTCACCACCGCCGCCACCCGCATCCGCGGATGCGCCGCGATCAAGGGTGCGTGGAAGACCGCACCCGCCAAGCCGTATCCGATCACCGCCACGTCGAGGCTGCTCATGCTCCCGACGCTACCGCCCGCACCGGGCCGGTCGCGGCATGCGCCGCCGGGACCGGACGCCCCGACCGTGTCCGAATCTGTGGGCGACGTGTCCTTGTGGACATGCCGTCGCGGTCGAGAGACTGAACGCATGGAATCGACGGACCGCGACGACGTGGTGGTCGCCCTTGCCGACGGGGTGCTGCTGCTGGATGTCGCCGGTCCGGTCCAGGTGCTGCACTGGGCGCGGCGGCGGGTGCGATTCGCCTCCCTCGACGGCGGCCCGGTGCGCACCGACGTGGGCGCACCGCTCGGCGCGGACTGCGCGTTCGCGGAGGTGGCCGCGCGGATCGACACGCTGCTCGTCCCGGGCTTCGCGCCCGACGACCGGCCGGACTCGCGCCTGGTCGCCGCCGTCGGCGCGCTGGCCGGGCGGGCGCGCCGGGTCGCCGCGGTCTGCACCGGCGCTTTCGTCCTCGCCGAAGCCGGGCTGCTCGACGGCCGCCGGGTCACCACGCACTGGATGGGTTGCGGCGAACTGGCCCGGCGCTTTCCGCGCGTCGCCGTGCAGCCCGACGCCATCTACGTGCGCGACGGGGGCGTCGTCACCTCGGCCGGGGTCACCGCGGGCATCGACATGGCACTGGCGCTGGTGGAGGAGGACCAGGGCCAGGAGCTGGCCCGCACCGTCGCCAAACAGCTGGTCGTGTTCCTGCGCCGGCCGGGCGGCCAGTCCCAGTTCAGCGTGCGCGCCCAGATCGCGGGCCCGCGCGCCGACGGCGTGCGTGCCGTCGTCGATGCCGTGATCGCCGATCCCGCAGGTGATCACAGCCTGCCCGCGCTGGCGGCCCGCGCCGCCATGAGCGAACGGCATCTGAGCCGCCTGTTCCGCAGGGAACTCGGGACGACGCCGGGCCGGTTCGTCGAACGGGCCAGGGTGGAAGCCGCGCAGCACCTGCTGGAGGCGAGCACCGATCCGATTCCCGTGGTGGCGCGCCGCTGCGGGCTCGGCTCCGAGGAAACACTGCGCCGCACCTTCGTCAAGGTGCTCGGCGTCACGCCCAGCGACTACCGGGCGCGCTTCCGCGCGCACTGATCCGATCCGTTCTCGACCAGAGGGGTGACCCATGTCCCTGTCCCGCCGTGCCGCCCTCGGTGCGTCCGCCGCCGTCCTCGCCTCCGCCGCGGTCGCGGCCGCCGACGCGCATCAACCTGCCGCACCGGACGATCCGCTCGCGGTGCCGACCACCCCGCTGGCCCGCCGCGCCACCGAACTGATCGACGCCGAACTCCCCGCGCATCTGCGGAACCACAGCGTGCGCGGATTCCTCTTCGCCCGAGCGGTGGCCGCCGCGCGCGGCATGCGGCCCGGCCACGACTACGACGAGGAGCTGATGTACCTCATCAGCGCCCTGCACGACATCGGCCTGGCCGAGATCGCCAACGGCAGCCAACGTTTCGAGTTCGACGGCGCCGATTACGCCGCGGAGTTCCTGGAGCGCAACGGCGTCACCGACGAGCGGGTGGACGTGGTGTGGGACGCCATCGCCTGGCACACCACGGGCTTCGGCGACTCCCCGGTCCATCGGCGCAGGCGCCGTCCGGAGATGTGGATCACCGTGGAGGGCATCGGCATCGATGTGGCCGGCGGCCCGGCGGACCTGCCGCCCGGCCTGGCCGACCGGGTGCACGAGCGGTATCCGCGGCTGGGCGGCAGCCGCGCGCTCACCGAGGCGATCGAACGGCAGGCGCTCGCCGACCCGCGCAAGGCGCCACCGGCCACCCTGCCCGGCGAGATCGTGCACCAGCGCCACCCGCACCTGCCCTACCTCACCTGGGACATGATCCTGGCCTCGAGCGGGTGGCGGGACTGACCGCTCAACTCGCGGCGGGCGCGGACTCCTTCGCCGCCAGGTCGGCCTTCCACTGGCGGAAGCCCTCCTCGGTGCGGCCGCGCCGCCAGTAGCCCGAGATCGAGGACGCCCACTCCGCGGGCACCTCGCGTTCGCGGCGGATGTACCGGCGCAGGTCCTGCATCACCGCGTGCGCTTCGCCGTGGATGAAGACCTGTACCCGGCCGGGCCGCCACTGCGCGGCCCGCACCGTCTCGGCCAGCAGTTCGCCCGCCGGGCGGTCGCCCCGGTGCAGCCAGGTCAGTTCGATGCCCGCCGGGGTGGTCAGCGGCAGTTCGTCCGCGGGGCCGGGTACCTCGACGAAGGCCAGCCCGGACGCGCCCGGGTCCATCGTCTCGAGGGCGGCGGCGATGGCGGGCAGCGCGGCCTCGTCCCCGGCGAGCAGATGCCAGTCGGCGTCCTGGCGCGGCGAATACGCCCCGCCCGGCCCGTACACGTCGATGGTCTCGCCCGGCTGTACCGAGGCGGCCCACGGGCCGGCGACGCCCTCGTCGCCGTGGTACACGAAATCGACCGCCAGCTCGGCGGCCGCGGCGTCGACCCGGCGCACGGTGTAGGTCCGCAGCACCTCGCCGTCCGCGCGCGGGAAGATCAGCTTGATGTAGGAATCGCTGAACTCACTCGGCCGGAACGCGGCGAACCCGGGGCCGCCGAAGTGGACGCGGATCAGGTGCGGGGTGAGCTGCTCGGTGCGCAGCACGGTGAGGGTGGTACGTGGGCGGGCCAAGAGAACCTCCGGCAATAGCGAATAAGGGTTGCCTAACCAACCGTACCCGCTTCCGGCTGTCAGTAGCTGAACGCCGCCGCGACCAGCCCGACGCTGGTGGCCAGGAACGACAGCACACTCACCGCGCGATAGGCGAGGTGGCCGGTCAACTCCTCGCGAAACGCCAACGGCAGGAACAAGGTCGGATTGAGCAGGGTGCCCAGGATCACCAGTGCGACGATCCACCCCGCGAGGTCGGGCACCGCCACCCCGACCGCGATCAGGATGACCCCCATGATGATGTAGTCCAGGTGCGCCTGCAGCAGCCTGCGCGGACTCACCACCCCCCACCGCTCGAACAGCCGCGGCGCGGCGTGGCTACCCGCGATCACCCACCCGAACATCGCCCCGAACGCCAACTCCAGCAGCCCGACCCGCACCAGCACACTCATCCCGACTCCTCCCGGCAACGCCTACTCTGATTCGCCGTCCTGGATGGGCAGGTGGAAAGCGGCGAAGGATGGGGTGAGCGGGGTCAGTGCGCGGAAGTCACGTTCGTCGAGCGTCACGATGACATTCGTCAGATAACGTTCAGCGAGCACCACGTTCACAGCATCGGCCAGGTCGAGGCGTAGACCGCCGAACTGGTGGATGAGTCGCTGAGCCACCCGCAGGTCGTGGTGGTCGACGGGAGGGACGAGGATCGCCCCTTCCTCGGCCGAGGTGAGCAGATCGTCCAGGACGAGATCGGCGACGCGCCGGTCCTTTCCGAAGCGGGCGACGAGCAAGTGATCGACCTCGTCCAGGACCAGCGGGGAGACGACGGCGACCGAGCTCGCGAGTAGAGTCCGCACCTTTTCCTGCTGCGCTGCCGCATTGTCGTACGCGGCGATCAGCGCGGAGGTGTCGGCGATGAAGAAGCTCACCGCTCGTATGCCGAGCGAAGATGTTCCTCGGCGTCTACGGCGAACCGCGGGTCACCCGAGTCGAACGAGGGCCACTCGCGGGTTCGCGGTGCCCGCGGGGTTCGTAGCAGCACCAGGTCCACGCCTTCCCGAATCAGGTCGGCTTCCGAACGACCAGCGGCCTCCGCGGCGCGCTTGAGACGCTCGACCTGCTCCTGATCGAGGTACACGCTGGTCTTGATCTTCACAAACGTATGGTAACACGTAGGGCACCCGACCCCGGGCTCGCGACGCCGGGCGCACGCTTCGACGAGGCATTCAGCAGCGACGTTTCGGTTGTCACTCCGGCCGCTCCCGGCCAGGCGACCGACTCCGACGCGGCCGCTCGAGACACGCCAGGGAGTCGCGGAACCCGCGCGGGTCCGTATCCGCTGGGATCGGTGATCGCCGACGGCGACTGGCGGGTCACCGTCAACAGCGTCACGCCCAATGCGAATGACGCTGTGGCAGAGGAGAACCCGTTCAACGATGCGCCTCCGGCAGGTTCACAGTATCTGCTGGCCGATGTGACCATCACCTACACCGGCACCGATCCGCAGGGCAAGGCGCCCCTAGGTGTTCGTCGCGGTGAGGTGACCGGTTCGTCCCCGTCCGGGTCAGGGTTTGCCGCGGGCGGGGGTTTGGCCGGCGACGCCGTGGCGCAGGGGGGTGTTGTCGGCGGGGGAGTGGGCGGGGTGTACCGGGGAGCCGCCGGGTTCGCCGTGTACCGGCGGGGCGTTGCCGGGGTCGCCGCCGGAGGGTTGGGCGCCCGCCTCGAGCTGGTCGATCCGCGCGGACAGGATCGCGACCACCCGGGGGCGGTGCGCGGCGCCGCGCTCGTGGTCGAGCAGCCGCCGGACGGCGTCGAGGTCGAGTGCCCTGATGCGGTGCTCGATGGAACCGACCTCGAGCTGGTCGTAGTCGGGCAGCGGGAGATCCGTGTCGCCGCTCATCGCCATACCTCCGATCCGGACGTCGCTTCCCTCCCGCCTACCCGCGACGTCCGCGGCGAAACCGGCGCGACGCACCCGATGGTGAGCTTATTCGCCAGATAATTGCTATCTGTCGGAGGCGGTGCCGAGGCGCGCTGCGGTCCCTGGGACACCGCACAGCGTCGCCCGCCCTGCTGTCGCTTTCCGTGGCTGCGAACCGCTCGATCAGTCGTTTCCCACTGGAAATTTGCTCGCGCACCCCGAGATCGTCCGGTGTATCGCCGTGCCCCGAGTTTCGTGGGCATGACCTGCGAAAAGTGCCCTGACCAGGCATTACATCCCATGAATGCGGGAAAATGTGAAACATGCCTTGTCGGCCAACTGATCGCTTGATATGTTGCCCCGGTCACACGAGATGGCATGCACCGATTGCGCCGCAGCCGACCCCTCGATGGCTGTGAGGTCTGGTGCATACCACGGACGAAGGAGATTCGCTATGGGTTCGCTCAGCGACCTGCTCGGCGCTTTGATTCCCGCCCTCGGCTCCGCCGTGGCCGGCGACGGGTTGTGGGATGTGTTCCTCGGCTCGCTCGAGGGCATCACGGGCTTCGCCGGCTGAGTGCCGGCCGGCTCCGCGATCCGACCTCCGAGTCCGGCGTCCGCCGGCTCCTGAAACCAGCAACGCAAGGAGAGAACAATGGGATCTTTGATCGACATCCTCGGCATGGGCACCGCCAGCCTCGGCGAGACCGGCACCAGGATCGTGAACGCGCTGATCAGCCTGAGCGGCGGCACGCCGGGAGCGGGCAAGTAGGCGCGCAGGACCCGTGGAGACGCCCGCGGAGCCGGGCGTCTCCACTGTTCCGGTCGAAGGTTGATCGAACGATGGATCCCCGCAGAAACCGTGCACTGGCCTGCGCCGCAACCGTTCTCGCGCTCGCCTGCACACCCCTGACCGGTGCCGTGGCGACCGCGACGCCGGACGCCCCCGCGGTGACGGGAACGCCCTCCCGGCTCGTCGACCTCGCCGTGTATTCCCCCGCCATGCAGCGCTCGATCGCGGTGAAGGTGCTGCGGCCCGCCGACACCACCCGCCCCGCGCCGACGCTGTACCTGCTCAACGGGGCCGGTGGCGGCGAGGACGCGGCCAACTGGTTCGGCCAGACCGACGCGGTGGACTTCTTCGCCGACAAACACGTCAACGTCGTCATCCCGATGGAGGGCGCGTTCAGCTACTACACCGACTGGGAGCGGGCCGACGAGGGCCTGGCCGAGACGCTGGGCAACAACGGCCGCAACATGTGGACCACCTTCCTCACCGAGGAACTGCCGCCGGTGATCGATGCGACCTTCGGCGCGACCGGCGCGAACGCGCTGGCCGGCATCTCGATGGCGGGCAGCTCGGTGCTCGACCTCACCATTCAGGCCCCGACCCGCTACCGCAGCGTCGCGGCCTACAGCGGCTGCGCGATGACCAGCGACCCGCTCGGCCGGATGTTCGTCACCGTGGTGATCAGCCTCGGCGGCGGCGACCCGGAGAACATGTGGGGGCCCACCGGCGGCGACGGCTGGCGCGAACACGACCCGTACCTGCAGGCGCACCGGTTGCCGCCGATACCGATGTACATCTCCAGCGGCAGCGGCCTGCCCGGCCCGCACGACACCCTCGCCAACCCGCGGCTGCACAACGACGATCGGCAGCTGCTCAACCAGACACTGGTCGGCGGCGCCATCGAATCGGTGACCAACCTGTGCACGACCCGGCTGGCCCAGCGCACCGCCGAACTCGGCCGCACCGACATCACCTACAACATCCGGCGCCCCGGCACCCATTCGTGGGGGTACTGGCAGGACGACCTGCGCGACTCCTGGCCGATGATCGCCCGGTCGATCGGCGCCGAATGAGCCACGCCGCCCGTGTGTCGGCGCAGCGGCTGCATCCGCGCGACGCCGTGTTCGTCTACGACGAGACCGACACCCACCCGTCCACCGTCGTCGGCTGCTATGCCTGCACCGCGACCACCCCGCTGACCGAGGCCGCGGTGCTGGACTGGGTGCGCGACCGTCTCGGTCTGGCACCGCTGTTCCATCGCCGCCTTCGGCGCGTCCCGCTCGACCTGGACCTGCCCTACTGGGTGCCCCACCCGGATCCGGATCTGCGCGCGCATGTTTCGCTGCGCACCGGCGGCACGTGGGACGACGCGCGCCGGGTGATCGCCGAGCTGGCCGCGACCCCGATGGACCTCGCCCGCCCGCCGTGGGAGATCCACGTGCTCGACCTGATCTCCGACGTGCCCGGCCTGCCGGGCGAGACCACCGTGGTCGTCCTGAAGTTCCACCACGGTGCCGCCGACGGCGTCGCCACCCGGGAACTGGAACTGAAGCTCTTCGGCCCGCACCCGCTCCCGCCGCCGCCCACCTTCGACCGCACCCCGTGGCTCCCGTCCGCCGCGCTGCGCACCGCGAGCGCCCTCACCGTCGGCACCGCCCGCTTCGCCGCGCACCTGCGGCGCACTCGCACCACCGAGCCCGCCGACCTGCCCCCGCCGCTGCCGACCCGGCCCGCCACGCGGTTCAACCGCCCCGTCCACCGCCCGCTCGTCTTCGACCTGGTCACGCTCCCGCTCGCCGACATCCGCCGCGCCAGGGCCGCCTCGGACACCCCGGTCACCCTCAACGACCTCCTGCTGACCACGGTCTCCCTGGCACTGGGCGACTACCTGGCCGAGCGCGGGGAGCTGCCCGCCGGTTCCCTGGCCGCGATGGTGCCGATGTCGGTGCGCGGTATCGGCTGGACCTCGGCGAACCAGCTGTGCCAGCGGTATGTCGACCTGCACACCGACGTCCCGGACCCCCTCGTCCGGCTGGCCGCCGTGCACCGGTCCGCCGCCCGGGAGAAGCAGCGCAACGTCCATCCGGACGTGCTGCGGGCCGAATCCCGGGTGGAGACCGCACCGGCCTGGCTGTTGCGGCTGGCGGGCTGGGCCCGCGCCCGGCGCGACTACCGCACCGTGGAGACCGTGCCGCTGATGAACACCACCGTCAGCAACGTCCCCCCGGTCGCCACCGACCTCGCCTTCCTCGGCAGGCCGGTGACGAGGATCTTCGGCGTCCTGCCCACCATGGACGGCGACTGCCTGCGCCACCTGGTCACCTCGCAGGGCGAGGAAGTCGTCATCTCGTTCAGCACCGACGAGACGGCGATGCCGGATCCGCGGCATTACGGTGACCTGCTGCGTGCAGCGTTCGTCACCCTGCGAGACCTGCTGGTCGACAGCGGTGACCGGGCGGGGTGACCGCCGACGGTCGGCCGCCGCACCGGTCATCCGGGTCCGACGGGGGTGTACATGACCAGGTGCAGGTCGGGGTGGTCGGCCGGTGCGAGGCGGTGGTGCTCGTAGCGCAGCTCGCCGCGCACCGGGTGGTGGAAGACCCGTTCCCGGGAGGCGAATCCCTCGATGTGATGGCTGCGCCAGGCCTGCCGGAAGGTCGCGTTGTCGTCGAGGAGCCGGCGGATGGCCGGTGACCGGGCCAGATCGCCGAGGCGGGGCCCGGCCTCGGCGCGGAATTCGGCGAGGAAGCGGCGGCTGGTGATCTCCCAGTCGGGCAGCAGGTCGCGCACGTAGGGGTCGGTGAACAC
Organism: Nocardia sp. FDAARGOS_372; assembly: GCF_002554515.1. Classification (NCBI taxonomy): domain Bacteria; kingdom Bacillati; phylum Actinomycetota; class Actinomycetes; order Mycobacteriales; family Nocardiaceae; genus Nocardia; species Nocardia sp. FDAARGOS_372. The sequence continues at coordinate 954,211 of NZ_PDDW01000001.1, forward strand.
CAGCCACAGCAGGTTGCGGTCGGCGGGGGCGACGGCGGCGACATTCGGGTAGAGCTCGAGGTACGCCGCGTTCCAGCCGGAGATCTGCCAGTCGGGCGCGATCGCGTACGCCGGGAACGGCACGGCGTCGAGCAGGTGCTGGATGTGCTCGGGCGCACGGTGGTTCGCGGGCTCGTCGGCCGCGGGCAGCGGCGCGTAACCGGCGAGCGACAGCAGGTAGTGGTGCTCGGTGGGGGTCAGGCGCAGGGTCGCGGCCAGCGCGTCGAGCACCTGGCGGGACGGCTGGATGTCGCGGCCCTGCTCGAGCCAGGTGTACCAGGTGGCACTGACCCCGGAGAGCGTGGCGACCTCCTCGCGGCGCAGCCCGCCGCGCCGTCGTGGCCCCGCGGGCGGCAGGCCGACGGTGACCGGGTCCAGCCGGGCGCGGCGGGCGCGCAGGAAGCTGGCGAGCTCGGCCCGCCGCTGGGCTGTGGTGCTCATCCGAGCAATCCTAGAACTGGTGGTCCTACTACTGGTATTACGGGCGTCTTCGCAGGTGGCGGCCGTCGCGGCAGGCTCGGGACATGCCAGAACTTCGTTCCAGGACGGTCACCCACGGGCGGAACATGGCCGGTGCGCGGGCATTGATGCGCGCTTCCGGCGTGCCCGCCGCCGACATCGGCGCCAAACCGGTCGTCGCCGTCGCCAACAGTTTCACCGAGTTCGTTCCCGGCCACACCCATCTGCAACCGGTCGGGCGCATCGTCGGCGACGCGATCCGCCGGGCGGGCGGCATTCCGCGCGAGTTCAACACCATCGCCGTCGACGACGGTATCGCGATGGGGCATCAGGGCATGTTGTACTCGCTGCCCTCGCGCGACCTCATCGCCGATTCGATCGAATACATGGTCCAGGCGCACTGCGCCGACGCGCTGGTGTGTATCTCCAACTGCGACAAGATCACCCCGGGGATGCTGCTGGCGGCGATGCGGTTGGACATTCCGACCGTGTTCGTCTCGGGCGGGCCGATGGAGGGCGGGCGCGCCACGCTCGCCGACGGGACGGTGCGCCGGCTCGACCTGATCACCGCCATGAGCGAGGCCGTCAACGACGCCACCTCCGACGCCGACCTGGCCACCATCGAGGAGAACGCCTGCCCCACCTGCGGCTCGTGCGCGGGGATGTTCACCGCGAACTCGATGAACTGCCTGGTGGAGGCGCTGGGCTTGGCGCTGCCGGGCAACGGCACGACGCTGGCCACCCACACCGCCCGACGCGACCTGTACGAGGCGGCCGGGGAAACGATCATGGCGATCACCCGCCGCTACTACGACCGCGACGACGCCAGCGTCCTGCCGCGCGCGATCGCCTCACGGGCGGCGTTCGACAACGCGATGGCGCTGGACCTGGCGATGGGCGGGTCCACCAACACCGTGCTGCATCTGCTGGCCGCCGCGCACGAGGCCGGGCTCGACTACACCCTGGCCGACATCGAGAAACGGTCCCGTGCGGTGCCCTGTCTGTGCAAGGTGGCGCCCAACGGCAGCCATCTGATGGAGGATGTGCACCGCGCGGGCGGGATTCCGGCGATCCTCGGTGAATTGCGCCGGGGCGGGCACCTGCATACGACGGTGCGGGCGGTCCACAGCGAGTCGCTGGACGGGTGGCTCGCCGAATGGGATGTGCGCGGGCCGAATCCGGCGCAGGCGGCGGTCGACCTGTTCCACGCCGCGCCCGGCGGGGTGCGTTCGGCGACGGCGTTCTCGCAATCGGCGCGGTGGGCGTCACTGGACCTCGATGCCGAATCGGGGTGCATCCGTGACGTGGCGCACGCCTACTCCGAGGACGGTGGACTGGCGGTGTTGCGCGGCAATCTCGCCGTCGACGGAGCCGTGGTGAAGTCCGCCGGTGTCCCCGCCGACCTGCACGTCTTCACCGGCGAGGCGGTGGTCGCCGAATCGCAGGAGGAGGCGGTGACGGCGGTCCTCTCCGGCCGGGTGCGGCCGGGCACGGTACTGGTGATCCGGTACGAGGGACCGCGCGGCGGGCCGGGCATGCAGGAAATGCTGTATCCCACGGCGTATTTGAAGGGCCGTGGGCTGGCGGGGTCGGTCGCGGTGGTCACCGACGGGCGGTTCTCCGGCGGGAGTTCCGGTCTGTCGATCGGCCACGTCTCCCCGGAAGCCGCGGCGGGCGGCACCATCGCCGCGGTCGCCGACGGCGACCGGATCACGATCGACATCCCGTCCCGGACCCTCCGGCTCGAGGTCGACGACGCCGAAATCGCCCGCCGCCTGGCCCACCGACGCCGCACCGGCTACCGCCCGCGCAGCCGCCACCGTCCGCTGAGCACCGCCCTGCGCGCCTACGCGCTGCTCGCGCAATCCGCCGACAAGGGCGGTGTGCGCCGGTTGCCGCCCGACGAGCTCGGCGGGCCGGAGGCGGCATTCGACACGCAGACCCGCGCCGGCTGATCACCCGGGCCACGACCGCGCGGAGGGAAGATGACGCCGTGCCCTTTCCGCCCCCCCGGGGGACGACGATCGCCTCGTCTGGCGCCTCCTGATGCGCGCGGACGCCCCGGCGCCACCGGCCGATCCCCGCATCGCCCGCACGCGGCGTGGATGCGGGCGCCGGCCGCGGTCGCCCGCACGCCACGGGCGGATGCGGCGGTCGATCGGCTGGTGTGGAGCCTGGTGATCACCGGCGAGTACGACGTCGTCGTCGGGTGGGAGCGCGGGCGCGGGATCGGCGAGTTCGGGATCGGGCACGGGTTGACGATGGACGCCGGATACGGCGCGGCCGCCGTGTGGGTCGCCGATGTCGTCCAAGGCCGGCTGGCGGGCCGCGAGTTCGTGCAGTGGCCGAGCAGCGGGTTGTTCCCTCTGCTCGTGCCGCGGCTGGTCGGGTCGGCGCCGGTGTGGGTCGATCCGCACACCGGCGCGACGATCGCCCCCCGGCGAACTGTGTGCGCACGGCGACCGGTGGCACGGCGGGCGACCGTCCCACCGTGCCCGGCGGCGGGCGGGGGAGCAGGGGTAATACCGTGAGGCGTGGAGTTCTCCGGTGGATGGGACAGTGTCGCGACGTTGGTCGAGGGTCGGTGGGTCGAGCGGCGGCCGCGGCGGCCCGAGGTGGCTGAACAGTTGCTGCGCGAGACGCGGGTGATGCCGTGGCTGGCTCCGCTACTGCCGCTGCCGGTTCCGGTTCCCGTGGTGGTCGAGGCCGACCCGCTCGTCGTGCGTCATGCGCTCGTGCCCGGAGAGCCCCTGACCACGCCGCGGGCCGACCACGGTCGCGTCCTCGGCGGCTTCCTGCGCGCGCTGCACGGGAGTTCGGCGTCGGCGGCGGTCCGGCACGGTCTCGCGCCCGCGGCGGCCACGCACCGCGACCGCGTGGCCACCGTCGGCCGATTCCGCGCGCAGGTCGTTCCCAGAGTGCCCGCGTCGCATCGTGATTGCGCCGATGCCGTGCTCGCGGACGCGTGCGAGCTCCCGGCCGACACCGTGGTCCACGGCGATCTCGGCCCGGAGCACATCCTGGTGGCGGACGATCGGGTCAGCGGCGTCATCGATTTCGGTGACCTCCACCTCGGCGACGCGGCCAACGATCTGGCCTGGCCCCTGTACGGTGCGCCCGCCGAGTTCGCCGCCGCCGTCGCCGCCGCCTACGAACCCACCGACGACCTCCGGCGGCGGGCGCTGCTCTGGCATCGGCTCGGACCCTGGCACGAGGTGCTGCACGGCCTCGACACCGGCGACGAGGCGGCGGTCCGCAGCGGATTGGCCGGGGTGATCGAGAGATTGGCGCTCGGAGTCCGCTGAGCCCGTCGGCCGCGGGCCGCGCCTCGACTTCGCACCGAACGCCGCGCGCTGGTAGGTTCGCGGCCCATGCGTGACAAGACGGTCGGGGTGCTGCTGGTGACCTACCAGAGCGCCGAGGATCTGCCCCGTTTCCTGGATTCGCTCGGTCCGGCGGTGGAGCCGTTGGCGGTGGACGTGGTGTGTGTGGACAACACCAGCACCGACAACGGTCCCGACCTGGTCGCCGACTACGGCGGCCGCGTCATCCGCAACACCCGCAACGTCGGCCTCTCGCGGGCGATCAATCAGGCCGCGGCGCAGACCGACGCCGAATGGCTGCTGGTCGCCAATCCGGACACCCAGCTCGCGCCCGGTGCCGTCGCCGGACTGGTCGAGACCGCGCGCGCCGACGACCGCATCGGCATGATCGGCCCGAAGATCCTGCGCTTGGACGGCACCCCGTACCCGTCCGGCCGCCGCTTCCCGTCGCTGCTCGTCGGTGTCGCGCACGCCCTGCTGGGCGGGGTGTGGCCCGGCAACCCGGCCACCCGCCGCTACTTCGGCCCGCAGCTGACCGGCCCCGGCGACGTGGACTGGATCTCCGGCTGCTGCATGCTGTTCCGTCGCGCCGCCTTCGACCAGGTCGGCGGCTTCGACGAGCGCTACTTCCTCTACTTCGAGGAAGTGCAGATGGCGTTGAACATGCACCGGGCGGGCTGGCGCGTCGTCCTCGACCCCACCGTCGAGATCCGGCACCGCGAGGGCGGCAGCATGCGCTCGGCGCCCTTCCGCAAGGTCCGCGCGCACCACCGCTCGGCGCTGCGCTTCTACTGCGACTACCACCGCGGCACCCCCTGGATCCTCGCCGCCCCGCTGGTCGCCGCGGGCCTGGCCGTCCGCGCCGTCCTCGCCGCCGCCGTCACCGCCGCCACCGGCCGCCTCGCCCGCAACTGAGCCCCGCGCTTTCGGTTCAGGGTGAGGGTTACCGGAGACGGGGTGGCCCGCGGCGACCATCATGACCGCCATGACGCAGATCGCCCCCTCTCCGGCCGAGACCGTGCGCACCCGGTACCGGGACGCGCAGGTGCCCGAGCCCGCCGTGTGGAACGCCACACTGGCGGTGCTGCACGAGCACCGTTCGGTGCGCCGCTACCTGCCCGACCCGGTGTCCGACGACACGTTGCGGCTGCTGATCTCGGCCGCGCAGTCGGCGCCGACCTCGTCCAACCTGCAGGTGTGGAGTGTGGTCGCGGTCCGCGACCCCGATCGCAAGGCCCGGCTGGCGGCCCTGGCCGGTGACCAGGCGCACGTGGTGCGGGCGCCGCTGCTGCTGGTGTGGACGGCCGATTTCGCGCGGTTGCGCCAGCTCGCCGCCGACCACGACGCCCCGCTGGCCGGAGCCGACTATCTCGAGTCCAGCTACGTCGGCTTCATCGACGCGGCGCTGGCGGCGCAGAACGCGGTGGTGGCCGCCGAATCCCTCGGCCTCGGCACGGTCTACATCGGGGCGTTGCGCAATCATCCGGAGGCGGTCGCAACCGAACTCCAGCTCCCGCCAGGGGTTTTCGCGACCTTCGGCCTGGTGGTCGGCCATCCCGACCCGGCCGAGCGCGCCCAGGTCAAGCCGCGCCTGCCACAGCAGGCGGTACTGCACCGGGAAACCTACCGGCTCCCCGAGCAGCGCTCGCACGTCGCCACCTACGAGCGCCGCATCGCCGAGTTCTACGGCGAGCAGGATCTCGCGCACTCCTGGACCGAGCGGGTGCTGGCCCGTCTCGCCTCCGCCCGCAGCCTCGCCGGCCGCGACCGCCTCCGCACCGCCCTGCACAACCAGGGCTTCCCCCTGCGGTGACCCGCCCCGAGCCGGGGGATCAGCCCTGGGCGAGCTTGCGGATGAGTTCGAAGGAGCGGGTGCGGTCGTCGATGTCGTAGACGAGCGTGTTGATCATCAGCTCGTCGGCCTCGGTACGGTGCAGCAGGTCGGTGAGCTGGGCGTGCACGGTCTCCGGCGAGCCGAGCGCCTGTCCGGCGCGGCGCTGTTCGATGAACTGGCGTTCGCCCTCGCTCGGCTGGAAGGCCGCGGCCTGCTCGGGGGTGGGCAGCTCCCGCGGCCTGCCCGCGGCCAGCTGCAGGAAGGCCAGGTCGCGCGGGCGGGCCAGTTCCTCGGCCCGCTCGTCGGTGTCGGCGCACAGCGCCGCCGCCGCGACCATCGCGTAGGGCGCCTCGAGCTGCGCGGACGGACGGAATTCGGTGCGGTACAAGGCGAGTGCGGCCTCGGTGGCGGCCGGATTGATGTGGTGGGCGAACGCGAAACGCAGGCCGAGCACGGCGGCGACCTGCGCGCTGTAGCCGCTGGAGCCGAGCAACCAGATCTCGGGTTCCTCGCCCCGGCCGGGCGTCGCGGCGATGCCGCCGGGACCGGTGCCGCGGAAGTAGCGCAGCAGGTCGGCCAGTTCCTGGGGGAAGTTCTCCGCCGACAGGCCCGCCTCGGTGCGGCGCAGCGCGCGGGCGGTGGCCTGGTCGGTGCCGGGGGCGCGGCCGATGCCCAGGTCGATGCGCCCGGGATGCAGTGCGTGCAGCGTGCCGAACTGTTCGGCGACCACCAGCGGCGCGTGGTTGGGCAGCATGACCCCACCGGAACCGACGCGGATGCGGCTGGTGGCGGCGGCCACGTGCGCGATCAGGACCGCGGGCGCCGAGCTGGCGATACCGGGCATGTTGTGGTGCTCGGCCACCCAGAACCGCCGGTAGCCCAGCTCCTCGGTGCGGCGGGCCAGCTCGGTGGTCGCGGCGAGCGCGGCACCCGGGTCGGCGCCCTCCTGCACCGGCGCGAGATCGAGCACGGACAGTGGGACGTCGATCATGGGGCTCCTTCGCGAACGGATGTCTGGTCAGGACAACGTCCCGCGCCGGGCCGGTAATCCCGGGCTACCCGGTGCCGTCGACCGCCCGGCCCGGCAGCATGGCCGAGGCGGCCAGCAACACCACCGCCGAGACGACGACCGCGACGAACACCAGGTGCACCGCGTCGGCGAGCACCGCCGGCGCCGGGTGTTCCGCACCGGCGACGCGGGCGTTGACGATCGCGCCGAACACGGCCACCCCCACCGCGCTGCCCAGCGAGCGCGCGAACATGTTCGCCGAGGTCACCACGCCCCGCTCGGACCATTCGGCGCTGGTCTGCGCCGCGATCAGGCTGGGCGTGGCGACCAGGCCCATGCCCGCGCCGATCACGAAACACGACAGCGAGACCTGCCACAGCGTCGAGTCCTGGTCGATCAGCAAGGTCGACGCCGCACCGAGCACGGCCAGGCCGCTGCCGATCAGCGCGCTGCCGCGGAAGCCGATGCGCAGGTACACCCGCCCGGCCTGCGAGGCGGCCAGCGGCCAGCCCAGCGTCAACGCGCCGACGGTGAGACCGGCGACCAGCGCGCCGGTGCCGAGCACACCCTGGGTGAAGGTCGGCACGTAGGAGGTGAGCCCGAGCAGCAGCGCGCCGATCAGCACCGACATCAGGCTGCTGGCCACCACCACCCGCCGGGTGAACACCCACAGCGGCAGGATCGCGTTGCCCGCACGCCGTTCCACCAGCACGAACAGCACCAGCGCCAGCGCGCCGCCGCCGAAGACGCCGATGCTCACCGGCGAGGACCACGCCCACGCCTGCCCGCCCTCGAGCAGGCCGAGGATCACCGCGCCCGCGCCCACGGTCAGCAGGGCCGCGCCGAGGTAGTCGATGCGTTGATCGCGCCGTTGCGGGTGCTCGTGGAAGCTGCGCACCAGCGTCCACGCGGCCACCGCGGCCAGCGGCAGGTTGATCAGGAAGATCCAGCGCCAGCTGACGAAGTCGGCGAACACCCCGCCCAGCAGCGGACCCGCCACCGAGGACATCGCCCACACGCTGGCCAGATAGCCCTGCACCTTGGCCCGCTCGGTGAGGGTGTAGAGATCGCCCGCGATCACCATCGTCATCGGCTGGATCGCGCCCGCGCCCACACCCTGCAGGGCGCGGAACACGATCAGCCCGGGCATGCTCGTCGCGAGTCCGCACAGCAGCGAACCCACCGCGAACATGCCGATGCCGAACAGGATCACCGGTTTGCGGCCCAGCGTGTCGGCGAGCTTGCCGTAGATCGGCACCGTGACCGCCTGCGCCAGCAGGTAGATCGAGAACAACCACGGGAACTGCGCGAATCCGCCGAGAGACCGGGTGATCGAGAGCACCGCGGTCGCGATGATCGTGGAATCGAGGGCGACCAGCCCGGTGGACAACATCAGCGCGGCGAGGATCGGACCACGGTCGGAACGTAAGCCGATGCCTGCTGATGTCGTCTCGGTCGCCACTGCGCGGATCTCCTCGGGTGGGTCGGATTCGGGCAGCGCGTGCCCGCGTTCTGTATACCGGCACCAACTTTCGGGCTGCCAGGGGTTATTCCACTGCCCGGCATGCGAGGATGGTGGGGCGTGATGCGGCAGCGATCAGTTTGGTTTCCGTGAAGGGGGAACGATGGACACGCTGAAGCTCGATCCGGCGGCGATCGCCGCGTACACCGCGATAGCGGACACCGTCTCCGAACAACTCGCCGACGCGGCGGCGGCCAGCGCCGGGGCGGTCGATCAGGCGCGGCTCGAAGCCGATCTCGGGTTGCTCGGTGCGGGATTCGCGGCCCGGTTCACCGCCGCGGTCGCCGAACACACCCAGGCCCTCACCACGGCGGGCCAGTTGGTCGCCGCCTACGGCCGGGTGCTGCGCGACTACGACAGCGCGATGCGGACCGGCGACGCCGAGACGGCCGCCGCGCTGGACAAGGCGGGGGAGGAGCTGGCATGAGGACGCTCACCGGATTACGCAGGCGCCGCCCCGAAAACGCCGCGAACGACACCGTTTCCGTCACCCCCGATCCGGCGGCCGACCCGCCGATGATCGCCGCGCTCGTGCAGCCGATGCTGGCATTGCGCGCCTCGCTCGGTTCCGGCGCCACCCTGCCCGATCGCGGGATCACCACCGCGCTGTCGGCGGCGGCGAACCGGGCGGCCGATTCCGAGGCGCCGCACCGCGACGGCCTGCACGCCCTCGAATCGACCTGGACCTCCACCGGCGCCGACGCCGCCGTGCCCGCGCTGCGCACCACGCAGACCCAGCTCGGGGAGATCTCCGATCGCGGCCCGGCCTACCTGTCGGTGCTGGCCGACGCGCAGGCCACCAGTGCGCGCGCGGCCCGCAAGGTGGACCAGATCATCGCCGACTTCCGCGCCGACGCGCGGGTGATCCTGGCCAACGCCGGGTCCGCGCCGGAGACCGACGCGGTGATCGACCGTGCCGCCACCGCGCTGCGGGAGGCCATCACCACGGTCACCGCGGCCCGGACCGAGATGGACGGGCACACCGGGCGCCTGGACGCGATGGGCCCGCTCACCGTCACCACGCCCGCCGGGGTCACCGGGCAGGGCGGTATCGGCGGTACGTCCACGCCGGTCACCTACTTCGCCAACACGCCGAGCACCGGATATCCGACCACCACCGCCGACGGCCAACCGCTCGACCCCGCGCTGATCGCGCAGTTGCAGTTGCAGCAGCAGCTCGTCTCGGCGGGCGTGCAGCTGGGCACTGCGGCGATCACCGCCGGCGTCGACATCGGCACCCACCTCATCGACAAGATCGTCGAGGTCGGCACGCACGCGATGGACACCGTCGCCGCCTCGGCGGACAAGGCGATCGACAAGGCCATCCCCGAACTGCTGAACCCGGGCAGCACCACGAACAACGGCGCGGGCGGCCAGTCCGGTGGCGCGCCGTCCAAACTCATCGACTTCGGCGGTGGCACCGGCCCGTCGAGTTCCGCACCGCTCATGGCCGCACCGGGCACCGCCGCGCCCGCACCGAAGACCGACCCGCCACCCGCCGAGGAACCCGAACCGGAGCCGCCCGCGGGCGAATCGGTCCCGGCCCCCGAACCCGAGACGCCGCTGGCCCAGGCGCCGTTCGCGGCCGAGCCGGCGCCGGAGCCGCCCGCCCACCAGCCGGGTACGACGGGCGGGATGGCGATGCCGCCCGCGGTCGGCGGCGATCAGGACCGCAGGCCGCGGGACGGTCAGCTCGGGGTGACGGTGCCCGCGTCGGAGATCCTGCCCGAGACGGTGACGGTGCCCGCCGCCGTGATCGGCGACTTCGGTGATGACGCCCTCTGACCGAGACCCGCGCACACCTCCGAACCCGAACCCGTTCGACACCGGCCTGCCCATGCTGCGGCTGCCCGAACCGCCCAAGGGCAGGCGCAAACGCAAGCGGCCACCGGCCGCCGAGCGCGGTCGCCCGCCGCGCCCGGAGCCGGGAGTGATCGACGCGCACAGCACCGGCGAACCGATCCCGCCGCTTCCGGTGCCCGATCAGTCGCGCCCCAGCGGCGACTGGTCCGAATGGCTCCAGCCGTCGCCGTCGCGGGCCCGTCCGGGCGAGCCGCCGCTGCCGCGCGCTCCACTCGACGAGCCCGCGCCGGAGCCGGAGGAACCGGCCGCGGAGGAGGCGCCACGGCTGTTGCCCTCGCTCGTCGACCGCACCGGCGGCAATCCGGGCCCGGCGCTGCGCAGACCGCGTCCCCAGCGCGAGGACGGCCGCTCCGGCGGCGACCGGGTGCTGGCGGTGCTGGTCGTCGTCGGGGTGCTGGTCGCGGTCGGCTCGATCCTGTGGGCGGTGCTGCCCGGTTCCGCGCCGTCGAGCGCGCCGACCTCGGTGGCGGCCCCGCCCCCGGCCGTCGCACCGACCACGGTCGCGCCCCCGGTGGCGACCCCCGGCTGCGAGCAGCGCAACTCCGGTGACATCGTCTCGGGCACCGGCCCCGGCGGCACCACCGACGGACCGTCGGCGATCCTGGCCTTCGAGCACGCCTACTACGTGCTGCGTTCCGGCGCCGCCGCCCGCGCGGTCGTCACCCCCGACGCCGCCGTCCCACCCGCCGACCAGATCCAGCGCGGTATCGATCAGGTGCCGGTCGGCACCCGCTACTGCGTGCGGATCGGCAAGGCGACGGCGGCGCCCGCGCTCGACGGGCTGGCCCGCTGGGAGGTGCGGTTGACCCAGCAGTACCCGAACGAACAGCCCAAGACCTTCACCCAGGTCATCGCCACCCGCACCCAGGCCGGGCGCACACTGATCGCCTCGATCGCGATGGGGTAGCGCGCCTCGTCGAGGCCGCTACGGTGCCGGTGTCAGGAGGGCGCCGGGCTGTCCTGGCGCGCGCGGGGCGGCCACCGGGTGAGCTGGGCGCGGACGGCGGCGATCACCTCGTCGGTGCCGAGGGCGAGCAGGCCCGGGTCGACGGTGTCGCCGTGCGGGTCGCCGATGTGCCCGGCCCACAACGCGGCGTGGCGGCGGCGCTGCGGAGGCGGACCCCACCAGGCGGGCGGGTTGGGGCCGAACAGCACCACCGAGGGCGTGCCGAAGGCGGTCGCGAGGTGCCCGACGCCGGTGTCCGAGCAGACCACCAGGGCCGCGCCGGCCACCGTGGCGGCGAGTTCACGCAGGTCGAGTTCGCCCGCCAGCACCGCGTCCGGGCCGAGACCCGCACGGGCGGCGACGGTTTCGGCCAGCGGCCGTTCGGCGGCGTCGCCGGTGACGAGCACGCGGTCGGCGTGGCCGCGCAGGTAGGCGGCGACCTCGGCGAACCGGTCGGCGGGCCAGCGCCGCGCGGCCGAACTGCCGCCCGGATGCACCACGACCGCGCCCGCGTGCGGGGTGCCCTCGGGCGGGGGAGCCAGGTCGAGGCGGGCCGGATCGGCGGGAATGCCGGCCCCCGCGAGCAGATCGCACCAGCGCCGCACCTCGTGGGCGGTCGGCGACCACGACGGGCCCGGGATCGGAAAATCCGGGTGCGCGTGGGTGATCAGCCGCGCCGCGCCCGTGGCGAGCAGGTCGGCGATGCTCTGGGGTCCGCGTCCGTGCAGATTCACCGCCAGGTCGGGCGGCGGGCCGGTCCAGTGCAGTCGGCCGTGGCCGGGTGTCTCGTGCAGTTCGTCCACACAGCAGGCCAGGTCGACGATCGGGCGCAGCCAGCCGGGGGCGGCGAGGACGAGCCGGTCGTCGGGGCGGGCCGCGCGCAGGGCGCGCAGGGCGGGCAGCGCGGTGAGCAGATCGCCGAGCCCGAGCGCGCGCAGCGCCAGCGTCACGCCCACGACGTCACCGAGACCGGTTCGGGCACCGCAGTTTCCGTGACCGAGACGGTGCCCGCCGCGCCGCGGGCCACGAAATCGGCCGCGGCGTACACCGCGCGCCGCACCGCCTGCTCGAGGTCGTGGCCGTCGGCCAGTGCGGCCGTCGCGGCGGTGGCGAAACGGTCGCCCGCGCCGCAGGTGTCGCACCCGTCCGGGCCGCGCCGCTCGGCGGGCAGGGCGATCCGGGTGCACTCGTGCCGCCCGCACACCAGCGCGCCCTCCGACCCGAGGGTGACCGCCACCGCCCGAACGCCCCACCGCCGGGTCAGCGCGCACAGGTCGGTGTCCGTGGTGGGCGGGGCGGCCAGCTGGTCCAGCGCCTCGCCGCGATTCGGTGTCACCAGCGTCATGCCCGGCACGGGGGCCGCGCCGCGCGGATGCGGATCCCACACCACCGGCGCCGCGGCGTTCTTCAGGACCGCCCGCAGGTGCGGGTGCGCGCTCGCGCCGCGCCCGTAGTCCGACACCAGCACACCGCGCGCGGCGGCGAGCGCGTCGAGCGCGTCGTCCGGGAGCGGGTCGGTGCCGATCCGGCCGTCGCCGTAGTCGATGCGGGTGATCAGGGCCCGGCGGCCGCGCTGGTCGCCGCGTGCGCCGGGCCGGGCCCACGGCCCGGTGGCGAGTACCCGCTCCTTGCGGACGGTCGCGCCGTGCAGCGGCAGGGCGACCACGCGCACCCGCGGTCCGAGCAGCGCGCGCAACCGCTCGCTCGCCTCGTCGGGGGCGAAGCCGGCGATCAGCACCACCTCGGCGCTGTCGTCGGCGGCCAGCCTGGCCGCCAGGCCCGCGCCGCCGGGACGATAGGTGCGGCCGGTGACATCGACGACCGGCACCGGAGCGTCCGGGCTGCGCCGATCCGCCGTACCCTCGACGTCCACGTCCAGCAGGATGTCGCCCACCACGACCAGCGGCCCCGTGGCCGCCATGTCAGCGCACCTCCAGCGCGGCCTCGAGCGCGGTGCACAGCGCGTGCACCAGCACCAGGTGCATCTCCTGGACGGTGGCGACGGTGTCGGCTTCGATGGCGACGGCGTCGTCGCACAGGGCGGCAAGGGGATTCGGCGGGGGACCGGTCATCGCCCAGGTCGCCATGCCGATGTCGTGCGCGGCCTTGGCGGCGGCGACCACGTTGGGACTCGAGCCGCTGGTGGACAACACCACCAGCACGTCGCCGGGACGGCCGTGCGCGCGCAGCTGGCGGGCGAACATCTCGTCGATGCCGTAGTCGTTGACGATCGCGGTGGTGCTCGACGTGTCGCAATGCAACGCGATCGCCGACAACGGCTGCCGTTCGCCGCGGAACCGGCCGGTCAGCTCGGCGGACAGGTGCTGGGCCTCGGCCGCGCTGCCGCCGTTGCCGCAGGTGAACAGCCGCCCACCGCGCTGATAGACGCGGGCCAGTTCCTCGCCCCAGGTCCAGATGTGCGCGACGGCGGGAGACAGATTGCGCCGCAGCGCGTTCGAGAGCGCGTCGAAGTGGCGCTCGAGCTCGGCCCCGGTACCGGGGACGAGATGACGGGTGGATTGCACCTTCGAGCTGGTCACGACAGTACGTCCTTTCTCGACGTGCCCGACAGGGCAAGCGTCACCGCGTCGGCCAGATCCGGCGCGACCAGTGCCACCTCCCGGGCGTAGGCGATCTCCTCGGGGCGGGTCTTGGCGGTGGGAACCAATACGGCGCGCGCGCCCGCCGCGACGGCGGCGGCCACGTCCGAGCCGATGTCGCCGATCAGCACGCAGTCGGCGGGCACCGTGCCCAGCGCGGCGGCGGCGTCGATCACCAGCCCCGGTTCGGGCTTGCGGCACCGGCATCCGTCGTCGCGTCCGTGCGTGCACACCTGCCAGGTGTCGAACGGTCCGAGCAGTTCCTCGACCCTGGCATTGACCGCCGCCAGCTGCGCGGGACTGATCAGCCCGGCGGCGACGCCGGACTGGTTGCTGACCACCCCGACCCGGATTCCGGCCGCCCGCAGGCGGTTCAGTTGCTCGGCCGCGCCGGGCACCGGACGCACCCCGGCGGGGTCGGCGAGATAGGGGACGTCGACGATGAGGGTGTCGTCGCGGTCGAAGAGCACCGCGCACGGCGCCGCCGCGCCCACCGTGTCGTCGATCGTGTCCACCCGGACCTCCTCACGCCTGCCCCTGGTCGGCCGCGCCGACCACGTCTGCCTCGCTGATTCCCCGCCGCGCGCGGTCGAAACGGCGCGGCCGCAGCCGGGTCGGCGCGTCGCGCCCGTCCAGCAGCGTCGCCACCGCGGCCACCACCTCCTGCGCGGTGATCCCGTCCAGGCACGGATGCCCGGGAACCGGACATTCCCGCGCCCTGCTGCCCGCGCACGCCGCCCGCTGATCGCCGAGCAGCACGGTGGGCACCCCGTAGGGCGCCCAGCGGGTCGCGGGCACCACCGGGGCGAACAGCGACACGATCGGCGTGCCGACCGCCGCGGCCAGGTGCGCGGGCCCGGTGTTCGGGGCGACGACCACGGCCGCGTCCCGCAGGATCGCCGCCAGCCCCGCGAGATCGGTGGCGCCGCCCAGATCGGGAGCGAGTCCGGCCGCGACGGCGGCGGTGAGTTCCCGTTCGTCGGGCCCGCCGGTGACCAGCACCCGATGCCCGGCGGCGGTCAGTGCGGCCACATAGGACCGGCAGCGTTCGGCCGAGGGGCGCCGCGCGGGCACCGCGGCCCCGGGATGCACCACGACGTAACCCGGTGCGCCGGTGAGATGTCCGACGTCGGGGAGGTCGGCCCGCACCCGCAACCCGCCGCCGTCGCCCCGGTAGCCCGCGGCTTCGGCGAGCGAGAGCGCCCGCTCCGGTTCCGGTACGTCGTCGTCGACGCGGTGGCGCACATCGAGCAGCGAACCCGGGTAGTCGGGGCTGATCGCCGAGATCCGCGGCACCCCGGCCATGCGCAGCAGCAGCGCCAGCGGCAGCGGCGACTGATGGAAGGAGGTGAAGATCACCGCCTCGTCGATCCGGCGCGCGCGCAGGTCGGTGACGAACGCGTCGATGCCCGCCGCGGTGACCGGCGGGGAGTCGAAATCGACCCAGCCCGCGTGATATTCGACGATCTCGTCGATGCCGGGCAGCAGTCGCGCCGCGGCCACCCCGCGCGGACCGGCCAGGAAGGTCACCCGGCCCGCCCCGGCGGCGACGGCCCGCACGGCCGGACCCATGAGCAGCACGTCCCCGGCGCTGTCCAGCCGCGCGGCCAGGACGTGCGGGGCGGGCGGCGGTGGCGAGGTCATGACGGCCGCCCCGCCGGATGCTCGGCGATCGTGCGCGCCAGCAGGGCATCCCAGCGCTCGACGAAGGCGTCGATGCCGAAATGCGCGTGCGCCCACTGCCGGCCGGCCTTGCCCGCGACCTCGGCGAGCATCGGCTCGGCGAGATAGCCGCGCACCGCGTCGGCGAGCACGGCCGGGTCGGTCGACACGGTGCCCGCCTCCGGTGGGATCGACGCGCCCGCCTCGGTGCTGCCGACGGCGACCACCGGCATCCCGAGATACATCGCCTCGAGCAGCGACAGGCCGAGCGAGGTCCAGCGCGGCAGGTGCAGGAACACCCGTCGACGCCCGAGTTCGGCGTGCAGCCGGTCCTGGGTGTGGTCGCCCGCGCCGTGCACCCGGTCGTCGCCGACCTCCAGTGCCTCGTGCAGATCGTCGGTGCCCATGCCGAACACGTCGATCGGCGCCGCCGCCGAGAGCGGCACCAGCAGATCGGTGCCGGTGACCCGTCCCCGCCGCACCGGCTCGTTGATGATCGTTGCGGCCCTGGCCATTTCGCCGGTGTAGCGGTAGCCGGGGTCGAGCACGCCGTGCGGCACCACCGTGGCGGGGTTGCGCCCGTTGTCCCACATCAGCCGGTTGAAATCGGTGACGTGCACGATCGGGATCTCCGGCCGGTCGGCCAGCGGATGCCGGGTCAGCGCGGCGTGCTGGTTCGGGGTGTTGTGCTCGACGTAGAGCGCGGGCACATCGATGCCCGGCCGCCTGCCGGTCCACTCGAGCGTGAGGTCGAGCTCGCGTGGTCGCTGCACCACCACCACATCGATCTCGGCGTCGGCCAGCGCGGCGGGCGCGATCTCCTGCGCCGACTCCGGCCACGGCCGCCCGCAGCGGCCGCGCGCCCACTCGCCCTGGTGCCCGTCGGCGGGGATCAGATATCGATGCCCGCCCTGCACGAACGAGGTCATCCACGACCCGTGCACGTGCCAGGCCAGGATGGTCAACCGTCGCCCCGTCACGGCCACGATCCCTCGGTGGAGTGACACACCACCAGCTCGCGCACCTCGCAGCCCGGCGGGCGGGTCAGCGCGAAGAGCACGGTGTGGGCGACATCCTCGGGCTGGTTCAGGGTGACATCCGGCGGCGGCGCGTACTGCTCGGGGCGGCCGTCGAAGAAGGCGGTGTGCATGCCGCCCGGGACGAGCAGCGTGACACCCACCTCGCCGCGGGTCTCGGCGGCCAGCGCGCGGGTGAAACCGACGACGCCGAACTTCGAGGCGCAGTAGGCGGTCGCGTCACCGACCGCCTTGATGCCCAGGGTCGAGGCGACGGTCACCACCGTGCCGTGCGAGGCGCGCAGCGCGGGCAGCGCGGCCCGCACCACCGCCGCGGTGCCGAACAGGTTGACCCGCACGACCCGCTCCCAGTCGGCGGTCGACACCCCGTCCAGCGGACCGCAGACATCGGTGCCCGCCGCGGTGAAAACCCCGTCCAGGCGCCCGTCCACCCGGCTGAGCAGCCGCGCGACGGCTTCCTCGGCGTCCTGCGAGTCCGCGAGATCGGCGTACTCCCAGGCCAATTCGGGGTCCGGCTTGTCGCGGTCGATGACCAGCGGAGTGCCGCCCGCGGCGCGGACGGCGGCGGCGGTGGCGGCGCCGAGACCGGACGCGCCACCGGTGATCAGGATGTTCCCGAGCTCGCGTGCTCCTGGTCGGCTCACTGTGCTCCTTTCGGCCGGAGGTGGTGGCTCAGCCCGCCGACGCGGTGGTCGCGCCGGCGTTGGTGGCGGAGGTGATGCGCTGATAGGTGGTCAGGGTGCGTTCGGCGACGCGGTCCCACGAGTAGGTGCTGTGGGCGCGGCGGTAACCGGCGGTGCCGAAGGCCAGCCGCAGGTCGGGATCGGCCAGTAGCGGCCGCACGACCTCCGCGACCGCCCGCGACGTGACCGGCATGACCAGGCGACCGGTCACGCCGTCGTGGACGGTGTCGAGCATGCCGCCGACTGCGCTGGCCACCACGGGTTTCGCGCACGCCATCGCTTCCAGCGGCACGATGCCGAACGGCTCGTACCACGGCGTGCACACCACCACGTCGGCCGAGCGCAGCAGCGCAGGCATCGCCGCGCGCGGCACCTGCCCGGCCAGCCGGACCCGGTCGGCGACGCCGTAATCGGCGGCGAGTTCGCGCAACCGGTTCATCTCCGGGTCGGCCTCGGCATCGGAACCCGGTGCGCCGCCCGCGATCACCAGCTCGGTGTCGGGCAGGTCGGCGAGCGCGCCGATGGCGGTGTCGAATCCCTTGCGCCGCACCATCCGTCCGACCGTGACCAGCCGGTGCGGGTAGGTCTTCGGGTCGGTGGGCCCGTCCGGGGTGAACTGCTCGAGGTCCACCCCGCACGGCACCACCGTGGTCCGGTTGCGCGGCACCCCCATCTCGCCCAGTTCGGCGACCTCGTCGGAGCAGGTGGCGATCACATGGGTGGCGCGGTTGGCGATCTGGCGTTCCAGCCGCAGCCGGGTCGGCGGGCTGGTGTCGTCGGCGCCCTGGTAGCGGCGTTTGACGGTGCCGAGCGCGTGAAAGGTCAGCACCACCGGCACATCGAACTTGCGCGCCGCGAGTTCGGCGGCGACACCCGACATCCAGAAATGCGCGTGCACGACCTCCGGCCGCTCGATTGCCCAGCGTTCGCGCAGAAACCGGGCGAATTGGCTGAGAAACGGCAGGATGTCGTCCTTCGGGATGGGATGCGGCGGGCCCGCAGGCACATGGACGACGCGATATCCCGCACCGGTCAACACCTCCGGCTCCGCGCAGGAACCGTCGTGACGGGTATAGACGGTGACCTCGTGACCTCGGCGCGCCAGCGCCGCGGAGAGTTCGGCGACGTGGACGTTCTGGCCCCCCGCATCGGTGCCGCCCAAAGGGGCCAGCGGGCTGGCGTGCTCGGAAACCATCGCAATTCTCACCGCGTGCTCCGTTCGTCGAGGCGACACGGAGACCGATTCGCCGGTCATTTCGGGCGAATCGGTCCTGGTCGTCGTTGTGCCGGGTTGTCCCGCGACGCGCAACTGCCGCGGTGCCCGGCGACTACCCCGCACTTCTCCGGTGAAACAAACGGGGTTGATGGGCCTGGTGAGGACGCGCCCGGTTTGCCCGGAGAATGCCGGGGTAGAACGGCCAGGACGTGTGATCCACCTCGTGACAGGAGTTCGGCGTGACGACTCGTGAACAGGTGTCCCGGCGCTCGGTTCTCGGCCCGCTGGCCGAGCCGTTCCCCGACGTGCGCAGCATCGTCGTGCTGCGCGGCGGCGGCCTCGGCGATCTGCTCTTCGCCATGCCCGCGGTGCACGCGCTGGCCGCCACCTACCCGGATGCGCAGATCACCCTGCTCGGCTCGCCCGTGCACGCCGAACTGCTGGGGGAGCGGCCCGGTCCCGTGGCCGAGGTGATCCCGCTCCCGGCGGCCGAGCACGAAGCGGCGTTCAGCCGCGATTTCGCGCGCCGCCGCCCCGACCTCGGCGTGCAGCTGCACGGTGGCGGCGCGTGGTCGAATCCCTTTCTGACCGGGCTCGGGCCGCGCTGGACCGTCGGGCCACGGGCCGCCGACGCCGGTCCGCTCACCCGCACCCTGCCGTTCCGCTACTACCAGCACGAGATGCTGCGCTGGCTGGAAGTGGCCGGGCTGGCCGGGGCCGCGCCGGTGGTCCTGGAACCGGAACTCGAGGTGACCGGCGCCGACCTGCTCGCCTCCGAGGCGGTGCTGCAGGAGGCCGCCGGACCGGTCGTCGCCCTGCACCCGGGCGCCACCGACCCGCGCCGCCGCTGGCCGCCGGACCGGTTCGCCGACGTGGCGGCCCACTGCGTCGCGCGCGGTGCGGTGGTCCTGGTGCTCGGCGCGGAGTCGGAGCGCCCGCTCGTGGAGGAGGTCTGCCTGCTCGCCCGGCGCCGCACCCCGCAGCCGGAGGCGGTGCGCTCGATGATCGGCGCTTCGATGTCGGCGCTGTGTGGGGTGCTGGCGCGCAGCACCCTGTTCCTCGGCAACGACAGCGGTCCGCGCCACCTGGCCCGCGCGGTCGGCACACCGACGGTCGGCATCTACTGGATCGGCAATGTCGTCAACGCGGGTCCGCTGGTCCGCACCCGGGACCGCGTGTTGGCCTCCTGGATGACGAACTGCCCGGTCTGTCACGCCGACCTGACCGACGAGACCCTGCCGCGCTGCCCGCACGACGACTCCGTGGTCACCCCGGTGCGGACCGAGCAGGTCTGCGCCGAGGTGGACGACCTGCTCGCGGCACAGGGTTGAGCCGCGGGGCCGGGCCGTTATGGGACGCGGAAGCCGCGGAAGGTCAGGCGCCGCCGGGTACGGAAACCGAGCCGTTCGTAGTGGGCGATCGCGCCGGTGTTCGACTCGGCGACGTGCAGGAACGGCCGGTCCCCGCGCGCCTCGATCCGCGCGACGAGTGCCCGCACCAGCCCGGCGGCGTACCCGCGCCCGCGCGCCCGGGGTGCGGTGCAGACCGCGCTGATCTCGGTCCACCCCGGCGGTCGCAGGCGTTCCCCGGCCATCGCCACCAGCTCGCCGTCGACGCGCACACCGAGGTAGGTGCCGAGTTCGTGGGTGCGCGGGCGGAACGGGCCCGGTTGCGTGCGCGCGACGAGGTCGAGCATCTCGGGCACGTCGGCGGCGCCCAGCTCGACCATCCCGGCGGGGGGCGGACCGGTCTCCCGGCCACCGGCGTGAACCATCTGACGTCCGTCGAGCGTGAAGACCGGGTCCCAGCCGTCGGGCGGCAGGGCCGGGCAGCTGAACATGTCCGCGAGCTCGCCGCGGCCCAGCAGCCGCGCCAGCTCGTCCCATCGCCCCGGGTCGGGGTCGAGGCCGACGCTGGCGAAGGTCGCCACCTCCGCCCGGTAGGTGAGCGCACCTCCGCACCGCCGGGCCAGGTGCGCGTGCCGCCCGCGCAGGGATGCGCCCACCGGATCGTCGAGCGCGGTGTCCGGGTACACCGCTGTTCTGCGGTTCTGGTCGTTCAGCACGTCCCGAGTATGCGCCGGGCGTGCGCGGCGCCGGGCCGGCACTCCCCGGGGACCCGGCACGTCGGTGGCTGTGCCGTTCGCCCCGGGTCGTGAGCCGTCGGCACACCGCCTCCGAAGACGCCGATCACGTCGCGATAACTTCTTTCGAGAAAGCCATCTTCGTCCAGAGAGTCACCGGGATGTCGCTGCGTACTTCCGCGCCCGTCGGCGCGCCCCGCCGCCCACGGGTCCACCCGGCCTGGTGGGTGGCCGCCGTCGCGTTCCTCGCGCTGCTCGGCGCGGCGGGGTTCCGCGGCGCACCCGGCGCGCTGATGGTGCCGTTGCATCACGAATTCGGCTGGTCGATGAGCGTGATGTCGCTGGCGGTGAGCATCAACCTGGTGCTCTACGGGCTGGTCGCCCCGTTCGCCGCGGCGTTGATGGACCGGTTCGGCATCCGGCAGGTCGTCTCGGCGGCGCTGCTGCTGGTGGCGCTCGGCGCGGGCGGCAGCGTGTTCATGACCGCCTCCTGGCAGCTGCTGGTGTGCTGGGGGCTGCTGATCGGCACCGGCACCGGCGCGATGGCGCTGGTGTTCGCCGCGACCATCGCCAACCGCTGGTTCGTGCGCCGCCGCGGGCTGGTCATGGGCGTGCTCACCGCGGGCGCCGCCACCGGCCAGCTGGTCATCCTGCCGCCCGTCGCCGCGCTCGCCGATCGTGTCGGCTGGCGGCCGGCCTCGCTGGTGATCGGTGGCGCGGCGCTGGTCGTCGCCCCGCTCGTGTGGTGGGTGCTGCGCGATCACCCCGAGGACCGTGGCGTCGCACCCTACGGCGCCGATCCGGGCACCCACGTCGCCGCGCCCCGCACCGGCGGCGGCGCGGTCCGGCGGGCGATCGACGGCTTGGTCTTCGCCGCCCGGCACCGCGCCTTCTGGGCACTGGCCCTCGCGTTCGCGATCTGCGGCGCGACCACCAACGGTCTGGTCGGCATCCACTTCATCCCGTCGGCCCACGACCACGGCATGCCCGCCACCACCGCCGCCGGGTTGCTCGCCGCCGTCGGGGTGTTCGACATCGCGGGCACCATCGCCTCCGGCTGGCTCACCGACAAGTTCGACCCGCGCGCACTCCTGGTGGGCTACTACGGCTTCCGCGGCCTCGGCCTGCTCGTGCTGCCGCTGTTGCTCGCCCAGCACGTGCACCCCAGCATGATCCTGTTCGTCGTCCTCTACGGCCTCGACTGGGTCGCCACCGTGCCGCCCACCGCGGCCCTGTGCCGCGACATCTTCGGCGACCGCGGCACCATCGTCTTCGGCTGGGTCTTCGCCTCGCACCAACTCGGCGCCGCCGCAGCCGCGTTCGGCGCGGGCGTGATCCGCGATCGCTTCGGCAGCTACACCTACGCCTGGCTGGCCGGCGCCGCCCTCTGCGTCCTCGCCGCGGGCGTGTCCGTCCTCGCCCGCCCACCCCGCTCCCGACCGGTGGTGTGAATTCCTCCGGCCCAGGAAAAACCGCGATTCCGCGAGGGAAGCAAAAGCCAGGCCGCGGAATTGGAACTTGTTATAGTTCCCTCGTCGCCGCTCGAAGGGAATCGCGTATGCCCACACGTCTCGGTCGCCGCCGCCCCGCGTACCTGGTGCGCTCGACCGTGCTGGTCGCCGCGGCGATCGCCCTGGTGTGCACGGTGTTCCCGGTGTCGGCGGGGGCCGCGCCGAATCTCGCGGATCCCTTCTACGCCCCGCCGCCGGGGTACGAGGCGACGGCGCCGGGCACGATTCTGCGGACCCGCGCGATCGATGTCGGGTTCTTCCAGGCCGTCGCGATGCAGGTCGACGGGTGGCAGGTGCTGTACCGGACGACGCGGGCCGACGGCAGCCCGTACAGCGCGGTCACGACGGTGCTGAAACCCCGGCACGGGGGACCCCCGGCCGCGCTGCTGTCGTTCCAGAACATGACCGATGCCGTTGCGCCGCACTGCGTGCCGTCGCAGGCCCTGCAGCGGGGCGCGGTGCCGTGGCTCGATCCCGGCCGGCCGGGGCCGGTCACGCTCACCACGATGGCGGCGGAGACGCCGTTGGTGGCCGCGGCGCTCGCGCGCGGCTGGGTGGTGTCGGTGCCCGACTACGGCGGTGTGGACAACCACTTCCTCGCCGCGCGCGAACCCGGCTATGTCGTTCTCGACGGCATCCGCGCCACCGCCGCGTTCGGTCCGACGGGCCTGCCCGGCCCCGACACCCGCGCGCTGCTGTGGGGATACTCCGGCGGCGGCATCGCCACCGGATGGGCGGCGCAGGAGCAGCCGGGCTACGCACCGGAGCTGACCCTGGCCGGTGCGGCGCTGGGCGCACCGGTCGGCGACTTCCGCGCCGGGATCGCCGCGGCGAACGGCAAACCCGTCGACGGCGCGCTGTTGCCCGTCGCGTTGATGGGCATGGCCGAGGGTTCGGCCGAGTTCGCCGCCGCGCTGAACCGGTATCTCACGCCCGCGGGGCAGGAGAAGGTGCGCGCCGCCGCGGCCCACTGCACACCGCAGAACCTGCTCGCCAATCTCGGCTTCGACGCGTCCGCGCACCTCACGGTGCCACTGGCCGAGGTCTTCGCCGATCCGGTGATCAGCGCCGCCGTCGACGCCGCCGAACTCGGGTCGGCGGCGCCCACCGCGCCGCTGTATGTCTACAACGCCGTCGGCGACGACATCAGCACCATCGACGGGGTGGGCGCGCTGGTCGACGCCTACTGCCGCGCGGGCACCGCCGTCACCTTCCGCCAGGAGCAACTGCCGATGCCGGTGTCGGCGCACACGGTCGAATGGGGGCTGGGCGCACCGGGTGCGCTCGCCTGGCTGGAACAGCGCGCGCACGACACCGCGGTGCCGAGCGGGTGCGACATCCGGGCCGTCCCCGCCACGCTGCTGGCGCCCGAGGCGCTCGACGCGCTCGGGTCCGGGATCATCGCCGGGTCGATGCGCCAGCTGCTCGGGTTCTGACCCTCGTCAGCCGGCGTCCGGGCGCATGGCTTTGAGAAAGGCGTCCACCAGGGCGTCGGCGTAGTCCGGGGTGAGCGGGCCTGTGCGCAGCAGCCAGCGCTGATACAGCGGGGCGTAGAGCAGTTCCAGGGCCAGGTCGAGGTCGGCGTCGGCGGCGAGCTGACCGGCGCGCTGGGCGCTGCGCAGCCGGGCCTTCTTGGCCTCGTCCACCGGGTCCGCCAATGTCTCGCGGTAGCGGGCGGCGAGGTCGGGGTCGTCGATGATCTCGCGGTTGAGCGCCCGGATCGGCTTCTCGAAGGCCGGATCGGCGAATTCGGCCACCGTGGCCCGCATGACCGTTCTGAGGTCGGCCGCCAGATCGCCGGTGTCGGGCAGCGCCATGCTCTGCTCGGGACCGCTGCGGCTCAACGCCAGCACGGCGTCCAGGACCACCGCGCCCTTCGAGGGCCACCAGCGGTAGATCGTCTGTTTGCCGACCCCGGCGCGTGCGGCGATGGCCTCGATGGAGAGTTTGGCGTATCCCGTCTCGGCGACGAGTTCGCGCGCCGCGGTGAGGATCGCCTGCCGGGACCGCTCGCTGCGGCGGGTGGGATCGGGCTGTTTGACCATGCCTGCATCGTACCCGTCCAGCGAGACGACACGGTCCGTCTTGACTATGAGCGAGACGAGACGTAACGTCTTGTCTCGTTACCGGAAGCGAGTAGAAGGAGGTGGGGCCATGAGCCGCATCTGGTTCATCACGGGCGCGTCGCGAGGCCTGGGCCGGGCGTTCACGGAAGCGGCGCTGCGGGCGGGTGATCGGGTGGTCGGCGCGGCGCGCGATGTCGCACCGCTCGCCGATCTCGCCGCGGAGTATCCCGACCGGCTGGTCCCGCTCGCGCTCGACGTCACCGACCGCGCGGCCGTCTTCGCGGCGGTCGAGCGGACCGTCGCACGCGTCGGACGGCTCGACATCGTGGTCAACAACGCCGGGGCCATGCTGCTGGGCATGGTGGAGGAGGCGACGGAGGAACAGATCAGGGCCCACTTCGACGTCAACCTGTTCGGGGCGCTCTGGGTGACCCAGGCGGTGCTGCCCCACCTGCGGAACCAGGGCGGCGGGCGGCTGCTGCAGATCACCACGATGGGCACCGGCGGCGGTTTCCCGATGGTCGGGCTGTACGCGGCCGGTAAGTCGGCGCTGGACTCGGTGAGCGAGGCCGTGGCGATGGAGGCCGAACAGTTCGGCGTGCAGGTCACCATCGTCCAGATGGGCGGCTACGACACCGGCCTGTTCACCCTGGGCACCACGGCCACCACCCCCGACCCGCGGTATCAGCGGCTGCGCGACGAACTCACCGAGATGTGGGGCGACGACGCCGGCCCCGCGCCGGAGACCGCCGCACCCGTCCTGCTGCGGCTGGTGGACCTGCCGAATCCGCCGCGGCGGCTGATCGTCGGGTCCGATTCCTTCGACCTGGTCCAGCAGAACCTGCGAAACCGGGCGGCCGGCTACCGCGAGTGGGAGCACCTCAGCCGTGCCGTCGCGGGCTGACCGCCGCCGCCCGCGCTCACCCGTCGGCCGCCAGGTGCCGTAGTTCGCGGCGGAGGATCTTCCCGGTGGTGGTCATCGGCAGTTCGTCGAGGAAGGTGATCCGGCGCGGATACTGGTAGAAGGCGAGCCGGGATTTGACGTGGTCCTGGAGTGCGCGGCGTAGGTCGTCGGTGCCGGTGACGCCGTCGGTGCCGGTGACGCCGTCGGTGGGGACGACGAAGGCATGGACGGCTTCACCGCGCAGATCATCGGGGACGCCGATGACGGCCGCCATCGCCACGGCGGGGTGGGTGAGCAGGCATTCCTCGATCTCGCCCGGCCCGATGCGGTAACCGGCGGAGGAGATCACATCGTCGAGGCGGCCCTGATACCAGAGGTTGCCCGCGGTGTCGGCGCGCCCGAGGTCGCCGGTGTGGATCCAGCCGTCGTGGACCTTCTCGGCGGTCGTGCCGGGTTGGTTCCAATAGCCGAGGAACTGCCCCGGATTGCCCGCGGCCACACAGATTTCGCCGGTCTCGCCGGGTGGCGCCGGGGCGCCGGTGTCGTCGAGGACGGTCACGGTGAAACCGGGGAACGCGCGTCCCATCGAGCCGGGTTCGGCGCTCCACCGGGTGCGGGCGGTGCCGACCGTGAGGTTCATCTCGGTCTGGCCGTAGAACTCGTTGACGGGTGCGCCGAAGGTGTCGTGCACCCAGTGTTGCAGTGCCTGGCCGAGGGATTCGCCGCCGCTGGCCAGCGCCCGCAGGTGCGTGCCGGTGGCGGCGGCGCGGTCGACACCGGCGCTGCGCATCTGCTTGAGCGCCGTCGGCGGGAGGAACGCGGCGGTGATGCGGTGGGCGCGCATGACCGCGAGGGCGCGGTCGGGGGTGAAGGCGCCGGGGGTGGCGACCACGGGGCAGCCCAGGGCCAGGGCGGGGAACAGGACGTCGAACAGCCCACCGATCCACGCCCAGTCCGCCGGTGTCCAGAACACGTCGCCGGGCTGCGGCGCGTTCTCGAAAGCGGTGCGCACGCCCGGCATGTGGGCGAGCAGGACGCGGTGCCCGTGCAGGGCGCCCTTGGGGCGTCCGGTGGTGCCGGAGGTGTAGATGATGATCGCCGGGGTGTCCGGGCCGGTCGCCGCGGTGTGGGTGTCTTCGGTAGCGGCCGTGAGTGTTTCGGCGAACGACCGCACCATCGCCTGCCCGGCCGGGACGTCGCCGACGACCAGGACCGCGGCGAGCGACGGGACGTCGGTGAGGCCGTCGCGGACGCGGGCGAAGCAGTCGGCGTCGACGACGAGCACGCGCGCGCCCGAATCGCGCAGCCGATGGGCGACCGCGTCGCCGCCGAACTTCACCGACAGCGGCACGGTGACCATCCCGGCCCGGAACGCACCCAGATGTGCGGTGAGCACCTCGAGGCCCTGCGGCACCATGACGCCGATCCGGTCGTCGGCGGCCAGGCCGAACTCGCGCAGGGCGGCGGCGAACCGGCGGCTGAGCGCGGCCACCTCACCGAAGCTGTGCCGGGTGCTGGTGTCGCCGGTGTCGACGATCAGGGCGGTGTCGTCCGGCCGCTGGACATCCAGGCAGGCGTGGGCGATGTTGAACTCGTCGGGCACGTGCCAGGTGAACGGTTCGGCGTCGAGGTCCTGCCACCACCGGTGGCGCGGTGCGGCGTTCACCGGGTCACCTCCTGTCGCTCGATGGCGTGCGCGCGTCCGGCGACCAGCAGCGAGAACAGGCCGGTGAACACCGTCGTGCCGTCCTGGTTGATCAGCGAGCCACGGCAGGTGACCACGGCGGCTTCGCCGTCCGGGCGGGGCCGGATGCCGACCACCTCCGAGACGACGTGCACGCGGTCACCGAGGTGGGTCGGGGCGAGGAAGCGCACCTCGTCGAGGCCGTAGAAGCACTGCAGATAGGCCGGATGCAATTCCACCAGGCCGAGCAGGGTGGCGATCATCAACGCGCCGTGGGCGATCCGTTCCCCGAACCGGGTCCGCCGCGCGTACTCCGGATCCAGGTGCAGCGGGTGCCGATCCCAGGTCAACTCGGCGAAATCGCGGACATATTCCTCGGTCACCGTGCGCCACGCGGTGGTCTCGGTGTCACCGACGCGAATATCCTCGAAGGGCTTGGAAATCAACGAACGTCCTTACGTCGTGGAACGAGCGGAAATCACTGCGCGACGGGGCGGTACACGCCGTCGTCGTCGATGAACATGTCCGTGCTGCCCCTGCGCAGATCCGATTCCCGGACGAAGTAGACACTCGCCAGCGAAATCGCCGACAGCACCGCGATATACAGCGCCACGGTGAACGACGTGCCGGTCTTGGCGACGAGCGTGGCCGCCACCATCGGCGCGATCGCGCCGCCGAGCAGCACCCCGATCTGGAAGCTGATCGAGGACGCGCTGTAGCGGACCCTGGCGTCGAACAATTCGGCGATGAAGGTGGCCTGCGGACCGTAGGAGATGCTGAGCATGAGTGCGCCGACCGCGAGCGCGCCGGTGGTCAGCGCGAAGTTGCCGGTATCGATCGCGGCGAAGGCGGCGAAGATCCACACGCCCATGCCGCCGATACCCACCATCAGGATCCGGCGACGGCCGTAGCGCTCGGAGATCTGGCCGAAGACGGGAATGAAGATCACCGCCACCGCCGCCGACACCATGACGGCGACCAGCATGAGATTGCCGGAGAGCAGATCGAATTGGTCGGCGTAGGTGAGGCTGTAGGTGTTGAGAATGTAGAAGTAGGCGCCGGTGCTGATCATCGACCCGGCGGCGAGCACGATCTGGCGGGGGTAGGTGCGGAAGGCATCCGCCAGCGGAACCTCGACCTCGGCGCCGGTCTGCTTCACCCGCGTGAACGACGGGGTCTCGGCGAGCGCGACGCGGATGTAGAGGCCGAGCGCCACCAGCACGATGCTGAGCAGGAACGGAATCCGCCATCCCCACACCAGGAACTGGTCGCCGGTCACCGCGCGCGTGCCGAACATGACGCCGGTGGCCAGCAGCAGTCCGGCGGGCACGCCGACCTGCGGCATGGAACCGTAGAAGCCGCGGCGGTTCTTCGGGGCGTACTCGACCGCGGTGAGCACCGCGCCGCCCCACTCGCCGCCGACCCCGAATCCCTGGATCAGCCGCAGCACCACCAGCAACACCGGCGCCCACATGCCGATCTGCTGGGAGGTGGGCAGCAGGCCGACCGCGAAGGTTGCGGCGCCCATCAGCAGCAGCGCCACCACCAGCATCTTCTTGCGGCCGATCCGGTCACCGAAATGTCCCATGACGATGCCGCCGAGCGGCCGGGCCACGAAACCCACCGCGAAGGTGGCGAACGACAGGATGGTGGCCAGCCAGGGCTCGACGCCGGAGAAGAACAAGGGCGCGAACACCACGGCGGCGGACGCGCCGTAGATCTGGAAGTCGTACCACTCGATGGTGGTGCCGACGAGCACCGATCCGGCCACGCGCCGAAGCGCGGGCCGATCGACGGTGGCCGGCGGTGCAGACAGTTCGACCTGCATGACAGTGCTCCTGCGGTAGCTGAGATCCCGGTCGACGAACCGGGCCTGGGCAGCAGGGTAGGCAGTGACTCAGGACACAGTCAAGACCTTGTCAATCAATCGATTGATAGCGAACAGAAGGTAAGTGCAGGCCAAACACGGTTCCCAATCAATCGATTGGCTATCGGTCGGCCGGGTGGCCGGGTGCTAGCATGATCGCGAGACGACCGAAAGAGGGCCATGGACCTGCGGCGTGTGCAGCAAGCGGCGGTGACGCTCTTCGCCACCAAGGGGTTCGCCGCGACCGGAATCCGCGAACTCGGTGCCGAGGCGGGGATCAACTCGGCGACGCTGTACCACTACGTCGGCAGCAAGGAAGCGCTGCTGGCCATGATCATCCGGTCCTGCCTGGACGAACTCATGGAGGCGGGCACCCGCGCCCTGCGCCGCAGCGCCGATCCGGTGGCGCAACTGGCCGGCCTGGTCGCCGCACATGTCGGCATCACCGCGGTGAATCAACTGACCGCGCGGGTGGCCGAATACGAGATGCGCGCGCTCACCGATGCCAATCGCGGCGAGCTGCAACGGATGCGCGACGAATACGAAATGCTCTTCGGCCAGGTGCTCGAACGCGGCGCGCGGGTCGGCCTGTTCGACATCGACGACCCGGCGATGTGCCGGCTGGCCATTCTCGAGATATGCACCGGGGTGGCCCACTGGTACCGGCCCGGCGGCCGTCTCGCGCTGGTGGACGTCCAGCGGTATTTCGTCCGGTCCGCCTGCCGATTGGTCGCGGTGGACCCCGCCGAACTCGACGGGGTGGATTACCTGCAGGACACCCGTCGCCTCGACAGCGAACCCGAGGCCCGCTCGGCCGACGTATGGGGTACCGGCGCCGCCGCCCGCTGAACGGGCCGGATTTCGATCGGATATCGCCGGGCGACCGCGGTGTTTCCGCCGGTACGCGCCGGGTAGGCGCGCGTCGTATCCACCCCGACGGCTCGGTGAGGAGAACGATGTTCATCCACAACAAAGACCTACAGTTCGAGGTGCGCGTGGACCGGCCGGATCCGCGGTTCGCGACACTGTTGCAGGAGCAGTTCGGCGGCGCGAACGGGGAATTGAAAGCCGCCATGCAGTATTTCAGCCAGGCGTTCGTGCTGCGGCGCAAACACCCGAAGATGTACGACCTGTTCATGGACATCGCGACCGAGGAGTTCAGTCACCTCGAGATCGTCGGATCCATGATCACCATGCTGCTCGACGGACTCAACGACGATCTGAAGCAGGCCAACGAGCGCTGTGACTGGATGCCAACGGTGGCCGGTTCGGACGGACGGGAGGAGGCGATCCACCAGGTCGCCGCCGATCCGCTGTTCTTCGCCCTGCGTGGTGGTGGCCCCGATGTGGGCAATTCGGCGGGCGTGCCGTGGTCGGGTTCCTATGTGAATTCCAACGGGGAACCGTCGGTCGATCTGCGCAGCAATCTCGCGGCCGAATCCCGGGCGAAGATCGTCTACGAATATCTCAAGCAGTTCACCGACGATCCCGGCGTGCAGGACACGCTGTCGTTCCTGATGACCCGGGAGGTGGCGCACTTCCAGCAGTTCACCGCCGCGCTGAACGAACTGCCGGTGAACTTCCCGCCCGGACAGCTGCCCGGCGACGACCGGTTCCAGAACCTGGCCTTCAACATGTCCAACGGGTCGGCCAGTGCGCGCGGGCCCTGGAACGAGGGCCGCGGACCGTGGCCGGAAGGCATGCAGTGGCGCTACATCGAGGACCCGGCGGGGCAGTGGCTGGGCAGCGACGAGCGGGCGAACCGCGGCCCCCAGGACAACCCGCAGGGTGAGCCGGCGGTGCACGGCAGCAAGCCGTTCACCCACGAACAGCACATGCCGCACTAGGCGGCGGAAAATCGGGGGATGACCCTCCGGTGCTCGGTTGGTTCGGGCGATGCGGGGTATCTCCTGCGCAGCGCACGTCGAACGGCGTGCGGTTGTACCAACGAGGATGGGAGAAGATCATGCTCGGTCTCGGAATCATCGGGTGGATCATCATCGGCGGTCTGGCGGGCTGGATCGCCAGCAAGATCATGAAGACCGACGCTCAGCAGGGCATCCTGCTCAACATCGTGGTCGGCGTCATCGGCGGTCTGCTCGGTGGTTTCCTGCTGAAGCTGCTGGGCGTCGACGTGGAGGGCGGCGGCCTGTGGTTCAGCTTCTTCACCTGCCTGGGCGGTGCGGTGATCCTGCTGTTCCTGGTCGGCCTCGTCACCGGCCGACGCGGCGCCATGCGCTGACCGGACGGCCCGGATCCACGAACGACGGTCACCGCGAACCTCCGGGATCGCGGTGACCGTGTCGTGTGCGGACGGAATCGGGTGCGGCCGGGCGTCAACCGGCCTCGTCGTCGTCCTCGCCCTCGGCCTGATCCGGTTGCGGGCGCACGCGTTCCGGTTGCAGCATCTCCGGGTCGGCGTCCGGGTCGTGGTCGGGGTCGTAGCCGGCGTGCTCGCCCGATGGCTGGGACATGGTTTCCCCTTTCGTGTCGGCTCGTCACGGGCGCGCCGAGCGCCCGCCGCGCACCGCCCGCTCCGGCCAGAAGTCCGGCGGCACGATCTCGTAGGCCTCGACCGGGCGCTCGCGCACCGTGGTCGGGGACTCCAGATGCACGGCGCCGCTGGGCAGGATCCCCGCGCCGCCGTAGCGGGCCAGCACCCGCAGCTGGGCGAGCACGTCCTCGCCGCTGTGCTGCGGGGGCAACTCGGTCCAGAAGTCGAACCCGCCGGTCTCCACCAGCGCCGCGCGGTCGTAGAGCACGCAGCCGCCCACCCAGGCGATCTTGTAGGGCACCCGGGCCCCCGGCTCGGTGGCCACCGCCTCGCCCAGATGCGTGGGGTTGGCGGCGTTGTGCAGTCGCCAGCGCTCCCAGGCGGGTTCGCCGCGCACGATGTGCTCGGGTTCGGGCCGCCCGCGCCACCGCTCGAACGGCTCCAGTTCGTGCGGCCGGAAATCCGACAGGTAGGACAAACCCTGCACCGCGCAGCCGACCAGGCCGCACCCCCATTCGGTGATGGACGCGTGCATCCGGCGCACCGTGTCGGGTTCGAGCCACACGTCGTCGTCGAGGAACAGCACATACCGCGCCCGCGACTGCGCCAGCAGGTGGGCGCGATGCTCGGCCATGCCGCGCGGTGGGCAGTGGCTGCCGAACCGCACCGGGTGTCCGTGCCTGCGCAGCACCCGGGCCATCGTCCGGGCCGCGGGCGTGTCGTAGCTGGGCGCGTCGTCGGACTGGTCGCTGACGATCACGCCGAAATCCGGAAAGTCCTGGGCGGCAAGGCCGGACAGGGTCGTGGCGAGCTCGGTCGGGCGATTGCGGGTCGGGACGAGAACATCGATCTCCATCACCGCCGGGGTCACCTGCCCGCCGTGACGCGCGACCGGATGCGTTCGATGACCGCGGAGGTGGAGTGGTCGGCGAGGTAGGTCAGCACCCGCACCTCGCCGCCGTACTCGCGCACCACCGGGGTCTCCGGCAGCATCTCCGGGCGATAGTCGCCGCCCTTGACGTAGAGATCCGGTTCGGTGGCGCGCAACAGTTCCACCGGAGTGTCCTCCTCGAAGACGGTGACATGGTCCACGCAGCTGAGCGCCGCCAGCACCGCGCACCGGTCGTGGTCGGGATTCACCGGCCGATCCGGGCCCTTGAGCGCGCGCACGCTGCTGTCGGAGTTGACCGCGACGACCAGCACGTCGCCCAGTCGTTTGGCCTCGTTGAGGTAGGCGATGTGGCCCGCGTGCAGGACGTCGAAGCAGCCGTTGGTGAACACCACCCGCCTGCCTTCGGCGCGGTGGCGGCGGACCACCTCGACGAACGCCGCTCGGGACAGCACCGCGCCGCCCGCGCGGTCGAGCCGTTCGCGCAGCTGGGTGCGGGTGCACACCGACGTACCGGGCCGGTGCACGACCACGTCGGCGGCGGCCTGGGCGAGCTCGACCGCCGCGGTGAGCGGCAGGCCGCCGAGCAGCGCCAGCGTCAGCGCCGCCACGAAGGTGTCGCCCCCGCCCGCGGACTGGCTGTCGGGCACCGGCTGCGCCCAGGTGCGGTGCGCGGGGCGGTCACCGGTCAGCAGCACGCTGCCGTCCCGGTCGAGGGTGACCACCGCGGCCCTGGTGCCGGTGGCGGCGAACAATTCCTCGCGGTGCTCGTCGAACAGCCGCACCCGGTCGTCGACGTCGCGGCCGGTGTCGGCGCGGGCCAGCCCGAGTACCGCGGCGGCCTCGTCGGCATTGGGGGTGATCACGTCGGGGTGCAGGTCGCGCCACCGGTCGGGATGGTGGGTGTCGAGCACCACCAGGGGCAGCGACGCCCGCCGGCGCGCCAGTACCGGGCACAACGCGTCACCGAGAGCGCCGTCGTAGTCACACACCACCAGCGCGTCGGCGTCGACCAGTGCCTCGTCGAGCAGTTCGGCCACCGCGTCCAGGTCGGTGGGGGTGGCCCGCCCGGTGTCGCCTTCGTCGTAGCGGAGGAGGATCTGGTCGTCGGCCAGGATGCGGATCTTGGCGGGTGTGGCACGGCCGGGCACCGCGTGCAGCCTGCTCGCGTCCACGCCGTCGCGTTCCAGCGCCGCGCGCAGCGCCGCGCCCTCGGCGTCCGCGCCGACCAGGCCGACCAGGCGGGTGCGCGCACCGAGCGCGGCCAGGTTGGCGGCGGTGTTGCCGGCACCGCCGGGGACCGCGGAGTCGCGGTGCACGTCCACCACCGGCACCGGAGCCTCACGGCACAGGCGTTCACAGCGGCCCCACTTCCAGACGTCGAGCACGGCGTCGCCGAGCACGACCACGGTCGCCTCGCCGCCGGTGATCCGCTCGGCCGCCTCCGGCCCCAGACTGCTGTCGGTACCCGTCTCCTCCGTGCCGCCGTCGACCCGCATGCCAAGCCTCCCGTTCGCCTCGGACAGTCGCTGTCGCTGTTCCACGAACCGGTGTGGTTAAACCGGCGCCGGTTTGACATCCACCCCGCGTGGTACTGCGGCCCACGTCCGACATCGATCGACCTCGAGGGGAAAGGAGCAGATCACATGGGTCAGCAGGTGAACCCCATCCAGGTGCAGAAGTTCTTGTCGGGTGTGGACTACCCGTGCGACCGCGAGGGCATCGTCTCCGCGGCCAAGAGCAACGGCGCCGACGACGACATCGTCCGCGCGCTGGAGCAGATCCCCGACCGCACCTACGACGGCCCGAACGCCGTCAGCCAGGCCGTGTCCTGAGCGGTCTCCCAGCGACGCCGGGCCCGCACCCCGGGGGCCCGGCGCCGTCGGCGTCAGCCGGGAAGGAGCGCGGCATGCGCGTAGTGGTGGTGGGGGCGACGGGCAACATCGGCACGGCGGTCGTCGATGCCCTGCGCGGGGAACCCGAGGTCGACTCGATCGTCGGGGTCGCCCGGCGCGGTCCCGGCGAACTGCCGCCGGGGGTCGAGTTCCACCGCGCCGACATCCGCACCGACGACCTCGTGGCGGCCTTCCGCGGCGCCGACGCCGTGGTGCACCTGGCGTGGCTGTTCCAGCCCACCCATCGCCCCGCCGACACCTGGGACAACAACGTGATCGGGGCCGAGCGGGTGCTGGCCGCCGCGTCGGCGGCGGGGGTGCGCACGCTGGTGTGCGCCTCCTCGGTGGCCGCGTATTCCCCGGCGCGCGACGACGAGCCGGTGCGCGAGACCTGGCCCACCGACGGCTGGCCGCTGGCGGCCTACCCGCGCGAGAAGGCGTACGTGGAGCGGGTGCTCGACGCGTTCGAGCGCGCCCACCTGGAGATGCGGGTGGTGCGGATGCGGCCGTCGTTCGTCTTCCAACGGTCCTCGGCCAGCCAGCAGCGCCGGTTGTTCGCCGGGCCGCTGGTGCCCAATGCGCTGGTGCGGCCGGGACTTCCGATTCTTCCGGTGCCGAAGGGACTGCGGTTCCAGGCCGTCCACAGTGCCGACGCGGGCCGCGCCTTCGCCCACGCCGTCGTGCTGCCGGTGCGCGGTGCGTTCAACTTGGCCGCGCCGCCGGTGCTCGACCGCGATCGGCTCGCCGAACTGTTCGGCGCCCGCCCGGTGGACGTGCCCGCGGGGTTGGTGCGCGGGGCGTTGTCGGTGGGCTGGCGGCTGCGGCTGGTGCCCGCGACACCCGGGCTGTTCGACACCGTCCTGCGCCTGCCGATCCTGGACACCGCCCGCGCGCACGACGAATTGAACTGGACCCCACGGCATTCCGCGGTCGAGGCGCTGCGCGAGATGCTGACCGGGCTGCACGACGGCGCGGGCGGGGCGACGCCGCCGCTGGCCGCCGACGCGGGCGGGCCGTGGCGGGTCCGGGAATTCGCCTCCGGTGTGGGCGGACGCGACAGCGTCGACCGGTTCGGCGCCTGAGGCGTCCGACGCGCCGGAGTCCGGTCGCGGCCGGGTGCCCGCCGCCCGGATTCAGGGCCTCTCGTCGTCGGCGATCGAATCACCCCGCGGTGCCGCGCCCTTCGGGTCGGGCACCGTCGCGTCGAGGATCAGCCGGGTGATGTGCTCGTGGATCGCGCCGGTGTCGTCCTCGGCGACCAGCTCCAGGAACAGCGCCGACCCGGCCGCCAGCGCGATGAGCGCGCGGGCATGCAGTGCCGCCCGCTCGGGGTCGGCGTCGGCGGGGGCGAGCAGGGCCGCCGCCGGGCCGCTGAATCCGGACCACAGCCGGTGCTTGAGATCGGGATCGCGGTCGAGCGCGGTCAGCAGCCCGGGCACCGCGGCACGGACCTCGGGCCGGGCGAACAGTTCCCGGCTGCCGCGAAGCACCCACTCCACCCAGCCGCGCCGGTCCGTGCCCGCGAACGGCGTGAGGTCGGGAACCTCGCCGAGCACCGCGTGCAGCACCAGCTCCGGTTTGCTGGCCCAGCGGCGCAGGATGCTGGCCCGGCCGACGCCGGCGCGCGCGGCCACGCCACGCACGCTGAGCTCGTCGTAGCCGGTCTCGATCAGCATCGCCCGCACCACCGGGAGCACGCGGTGCTCGATCGTCTCGTCACGGGGCCGGCCCGCGCCACGCGAGGGCGGGTCGGTGGGTGCGGCTGCCGATGTCGTCATGCGACTCCCAGATCGCTATTACGATGCCAGTGGTATCGATTATGGTTTCGGGCAGAGCTCCCGCCGATTGTGCCGTGCGGGCGCGCGTCTCGGTACCCGGGACC
The DNA here is from genome assembly GCF_002554515.1 of Nocardia sp. FDAARGOS_372. Lineage (NCBI taxonomy): Bacteria > Bacillati > Actinomycetota > Actinomycetes > Mycobacteriales > Nocardiaceae > Nocardia > Nocardia sp. FDAARGOS_372. The sequence continues at coordinate 989,679 of NZ_PDDW01000001.1, forward strand.
GGAGAGAGATGAGGTCGAGGATGCAGCGGACCGTGGCCGAGTCATGCGGCGGGCGCCGACCGACGGGATGGGCGCCGTGCTGATCGCGGTCACCGGCGGCACCGGTTACCTCGGCGCGCACACCGTCGCCGCCCTGCTCGCCGACGGGCACGAGGTGCGCCTGCTCGTCCACCCGGCCGAGAATCCCACCGAGGTGACGGCCCTGTTCGGGGTGGGCGCCGATCGTCTCACCACCGTCGCGGGCGACATCCGCGACCGCGCGGTGGTCGCCACGCTGCTCGACGGGTGCGACGCGCTGCTGCACGCGGCGGGCGTGGTGGGCACCGACAGCAGGCGCGAGGCGCTGATGTGGGAGGTCAACGTCGAGGCGACCGGGCGCATCCTGGCCGAGGCGACCGCGCGCGGACTCGATCCCATCGTGCACGTCGCCAGCTACAGCGCGCTGTTCCCGTGCCCGGACCCGGTGATCACGCCCGACAGTCCCACCGCGGCGGGCCGCAGCGCCTACGGTCGCACCAAATCCACTGCGGACCGGATCGCCCGTGCCCTGCAAGCGGCGGGCGCGCCGCTGGTGATCACCTATCCCTCGTCCGTGGTGGGCCCCGCGCTCGGCCCGCAGGCGGGTATCACCGCCGAGGGCTGGGCGGTGATGCTGCGCAGCGGCTGGGCGCCCAGTGTGCGCGGGGGCATGCAGATGGTCGACGTGCGGGACGTGGCCGCGGTGCACGCGGCGCTCATGCGCCCGGGGCGCGGGCCGCGGCGGTACCTGTGCGGCGGCCATCTGCTGACCTTCGACGAGATCGTCGATCTGCTCGAAGAGGCGAGCGGACGGCGGATCCGGCGGGTGCCGCTCTCGCCCGCGCTGTTTCGCGGCATCGGCCGCGCGACCGATCTGCTCTCGCGCGTGATGCCGATCAGTGCCGGGCTGAGCTACGAGGCCGCGTGGTTGCTGACGGCCGCCACGCCCACCGACGACTCGCGCACTCTCGCCGAGTTGGGGGTGCGCTGGCGACCGATCCGCGCATCGATCGTCGATGCGTTGCGCGCCACCGAAACCGCCGCGGACGCCTGAGTTCCGCCGCCGGTCCACGGTCCGCGCGCGCCGCGCCGCTTCCGATTGGAAGCGGGCTCGGGCGAGTGGCTACGCTTGTGTCCTTTGCTCATTCATGTGATGTGAGGGGAATTGATGGCTCGCAAGGTGACCGTGCTGCTGGTCGATGACGTCGACGGGAAATCCGTGGCGGACGAGACGGTGTCGTTCGCGCTCGACGGTGTGCATTACGAGCTCGACCTGTGCACCGCGAACGCCGAGCAGTTGCGAGCCCTGTTCGCGCAGTGGACGCCGTTCGCGCGCCGGGTGGGCAAGGCCGCGGGCGGCGCGCGGGCGCCCCGGTCGCGCCGCGCCACCGAGCAGGACCAGACGCTGGCCATCCGCCGGTGGGCGCAGGAGAACGGCATGCAGGTCTCCAGCCGCGGGCGGGTCTCGGCCGCGGTGGTGGAGGCCTACCACAAGGCGAACCCGCACGGCTGAACCGCTTCCCGCGCCGGGTAGTAGACAATTTCCCGAATCTGTATACGCGGTGTGAGAACGCGTTCTAGATTCGGGACATGGCCGACACAGTCACCGCACTCCTCCAGGCGCGCGCGGAGGACGACGATCTCGCCGTCAGCTATGCCGACCGGCGGTGGAGCTGGCGCGAGTACGTCGACGGCGCGCGCCGCCGCGCCGCCGCCGTGCTGGCGATGACCGACCGGGACCGGCCGCCGCACGTAGCCACCCTGCTGGGCAACACCCCCGAGATGCTGTTCGCGCTGGCCGCCGGCGCACTCGGCGGCTATGTCACCGTCGGGCTCAACGACACCCGCCGCGGCGTCGCGCTCGCCGACGACATCGCCCGCGCGGACGCGCAGATCGTGCTCACCGATGCCGACCACCGCGCCCTGCTCGACGGCCTCGAACTGCCCGGCGTGCGGGTCGTCGACACCTCGGCGCCGGAATGGGCCGAGTCCGTCGCGCACGCGGGCGAACTCGAACCGCTGAGCGTGCCCGGCGCGATGGACACCTTCATGCTCATCTTCACCTCCGGCACCAGCGGCAATCCCAAACCGGTCCGCTTGGCGCACATGATGGTTCCGTTCGCGGGTCCGCCGCTGACCGGACGCTTCGGCATCGGTCCCGACGACATCTGTTACCTGTCCATGCCGCTGTTCCACTCCGCGGCCATTCTCGGTGGCCTGAGCGTCGCGCTGTGCAGCGGCGCGGCGATGGTGCCCGCGAAGTTCTCGGCCTCGACGTTCCTGTCCGACATCCGCCGCTACGGCGCCACCTACATGAACTACGTCGGCAAGCCGCTGGCCTACATCCTGGCCACCGAGGAACGCCCCGACGACGCCGACAATCCGCTGCGGGTGGCCTTCGGCAACGAGGCCACCGACCGCGACATCGCCGAGTTCTCCCGCCGGTTCGGCTGCACGGTGTGGGACGGCTTCGGCTCCACCGAACTGGCCATCATCATCACCCGTGAGGAGGACACTCCGTCGGGCTCGATCGGCAAGGGCTTCCCCGGTGTCGCGGTCTACGATCCGCAGACGGTGACCGAATGCCCGCCCGCCCGGTTCGACGAGCACGGCGCGCTGGTCAACGCCGACGAGGCGATCGGCGAACTGGTGAACTCGCAGGGCGCCGGATTGTTCGTGGGCTACTACAAGGACGAGGACGCCACCGCCGAACGCCTGCGCGACGGGATGTACTGGTCCGGCGACCTGGCCTACAAGGACAGCGACGGCTTCATCTACCTCGCCGGGCGCACCGCCGACTGGATGCGGGTGGACGGCGAGAACCTGGCGGCCGGCCCCATCGAGCGCGTGCTGCAGCGCCTGCCGGGGCTCAACCGGGTGGCCGTCTACGGTGTACCCGACGAGCACGTGGGCGATGCGGTGATGGCGGCGATCGTGTTGCAGGACAACGCCTCCCTGACCCCCGAGGAGTTCGCCGACTTCCTGCGCGCGCAGGCCGACCTGTCGCCGAAGGCATGGCCGCGCTATGTCCGGTTCAACCGGGATCTGCCCGCCACCGCGACGAACAAGATCCTCAAACGCGAACTGAAATCCCAAGGGGTGACCGCCGCGGGCGGCACGCTCTGGGTCCGCCCGGAACGCTCGTTCGCCTACACCGTGGCCGGCACCGCCACGCTGGAAGGTGCGGGCGCCCCGTGAGTTCGGCGGCCGGGATCACCCGCCGTCGGTCATGGCGGCCACCCTGGCCAGGATGTCCGGGTAGCGGCGCAGGTGGGCGCCGCCGTTGAGGTCGATCGCCCTCGGCGATGTGCCGTCCGGCATGCTTGATCACCAGGAAGCTGCCGGTGAGGCACACGTCGACGGTCGTCTGCCAGTGCGCCGGCGCCGGCTCGGTGATCGGGCCGGGCATGGACAGTCCGGCGCGATCGACCACCGCGGTCGGACTCGCGATGCCCGCGATGCCCGTGGCGACGGACTCTTCGTCGGTGACGTCCATGCCGAGCGCGGTGGCGCCGAGTTCCGGGCGGCGTCTTCGTCGATGTCGGCGACGACGCGGTAGCCCTCGGCGGTGAAGGCGCGGGCGGTGGCGAGCCCGATGCCGGATGCGCCGCCGATCACGAGAGCCGTGCCCGGGGTGTGGTGGTCGCTCATTCCGCCGGCTCCGCGGTCGCCGGAGCGGGCTGTCCGGCCGCGCCCAATTTCCTGGTCAGAAAGCGCAATTGATGGTCGACCACCGGATCGAACCACGGGTTTCCGGCGAACACGTCGAAGTGGTCGCAGGGGTAGTGCCTGACCTCGGCGCGCGCGGCGAAGGCCGCCTTGGCCGCCGCCTGCGGAGGTGCGGCGCGATCGAAGTCGGCGATCTGCACCAGCACCGGGGCGGTGATGCGGTCGGCGTGCCGGTCGGCGCGGTAACCACCGAGCTCGAGGCCCACCGCCGCGTCGACCTCGTTGCGCCAGGTCGGGCCGGCCAGCGCCCGATAGCTCTCGTAGTAGCCGGGAGCGGTGAGTGCGGCTCGCTCGCCCGGCCTGCCCACCAGCGGCATCATCGTCGGGGCCGCGCCGAGCCGGGTGGCCACGGCGCTGCGCAGCCCGGCCAGCGTGGCGGCGGCCATCGGCGCCGCGCCCCGCTGCGCGAACGCGTGCCTGCCCGCGGCCAGGCCGCTGACCATCGGCACCAGGGCGATCACCGCGCACACGTCGGCCCGCTCGGCGGCCAGGGTGAGCGCGTGCCCGCCCGACTGCGAGACGCCCCACAGCACGATCCGCGCGGGGTCCGCACCGGGGGCCCGCCCCGCCGCGGCGATCGCGGCACGGTAGTCCTCGACCTGCCCGCGCATCGAGACCCGTTGCCGCGGTTGGCCTTCCGAGCTGCCGAAGCCGCGATAGTCGAAGGCGAACACGGCCAGCCCCGCGGCGGCGAGCCGGCGGGCGAACGGTTCGAGCCCGGAGTCCTTCGTGCCGCCGAAGCCGTGCGCCATCACCACCACCGGCCTGCCGCGCTCGCCCGCGAAGGGGCTGTCACCGCCGTGGAAGTACCAGGCATGGCAGGTGGTGCCGTGCGAATCGAAAGCCATCTCGGTGCGTGTGCTCATCGGGCACCGCCGGCGGTCACCGCGTCGTCCTCGGCCACCCGCGCCCAGGGCGGTGGACCCTGGCGCCGGGCGCGGTCGGCGCCGGCCGGGAGTTCGCGCACCCGCAGGTCGTGTTCGTAGAGGAAGTAGTCGACCTGCTGGGTGTGCCGGGGACGGTCGAGCATGTGCCCGGTGTAGCGCTGCTGGTCCTCGGCGATCACGCGTCGCATCCGGTCCGGGGACGGCAGCCGGTAGCGGCCGACGGCGTAGGCCCCGATCAGCCGGGCCTGCGCCTCCACGAACGGGAACAGCGTGGGCGTGGCCTGGGCGAAACCCGCGAAGACCAGGTCCTCGACGCCGGGGGCGAACATGCGTTTGTAGAGGTCGATCCGGTTGTCGGGGGCGCTGATGAACTCCGGGTCGAAGAACGGGAAGGTGATGTTGTACCCGGTGGCGTAGACGACGATGTCGAACTCGCCGCTGGTGCCGTCGACGAAATGCACCGTGTGCCCGTCCAACCGGGCGATATCGGGTTTGGCGACCACGTCGCCGGAGCCGAGGCGCAGCGGCAACTCCACCGACTGCGTCGGATGTGCTTCGAAGAACTTGTGGTTCGGGGTGGGCAGCCCGTAGGACTCGGGTCTGCCCGCGGTGAGCGGCTGCCCCCACTGCGCGATCTTGCGTTGCCAGGACAGTGGCAGGTACGGGCTGGTGCGGTAGTACTTGTCGGCCGGGCGGCCCGCGATGTACTTCGGCACGATCCAGGCCCCGGACCGGGTGGACAGGGTGAGGGTGGTGCCCAGCGCCTTGGCGGACAGTTCCACGGCGATGTCGGCGGCGCTGTTGCCCAGCCCGACGACCAGGATGCGTTTGCCGGTGAAGTCCAGCGGCGTCCACGGGTCGATGTAGTGGTGCGCGTGCAGCACGGTGCCGCCGAACTCGCCGGGGAAGTCCGGGTAGCGCGGGTCCCAGTGGTGGCCGTTGGCGACGACCAGCAGGTCGAAGCGGCGGGTCTCGCCGCGCCCGGTGGTGAGCTCCCAGCCACCGCCGGGCAGCCTGCGGGCGTGTTCGACGGCGTTGCCGAACTCGATGTGCTCGGCCAGGCCGAACGCCGCGCAGTAGTCGTCGAGGTAGGCCTTGATCTGGGTGTGGTGCGGGAAGTCCGGATAGTCCGCGGGCATCGGGAAGTCGCGGAAGGACAACTGGTGCTTGGAGGTATCGATGTGCAGCGAGCGGTAGGCGCTGCTGTGGCCGTTCGGATTGCCGAAGGCCCAGTTGCCGCCGATCCGGTCGGAGGACTCGAAGCAGACATAGGGCACGCCGTAGTCGGTGAGCATCTTGCCCGCCGTCAACCCGCTGATGCCCGCCCCGATGACCGCTGTGCGCGGGAGATACATCGTCGAATCCCTTTCCGCCGGGCCCCGGCGTCGGTGGACGCGGTGGGTAGACAGATTTAGGATTCTGTCTACAAGTAGTCACATTCTCAGATCTGTCCACCCTTTGTTAGGGTTTTCGCGAAACCGGATGCCGTTGCCGTGGCGGCTCGAGGCGAAAGCGAGGCGCGTGAGCGAGGCACCGACCGTCTCGGTGGTGGACCGGCTGCTCGACGCCGCCGAAAAGTTGCTGGCCAGTAAGGGGATCCGCGCCACCACGGTCAGCGAGGTCGCGGAGGCGGCCGGCGTCTCGCGCGCCTGGCTGTACCGCCATTTCCCCGACAAACCCGCGTTGATCGGCGCGGCGATCGTCCGCCTGAACGAGACCTTCTGGCAGGACGCCGGCGCCGAGCTGGAGCGCATCGGCACCTTCGCCGAACAGGTCGCCGCCGGTGTCCGGATCGGGCGCGGCGCCTACGACGACCCCGGCGCCCTGCTGCTACGGCTGCGCACCGACGAACCGGAGGAGTTCGCCGCCTGCGCGGGCGCCGGTGTCTCCGGTCTGGTGCCCGACCTGGCCGCGTTCTGGCGCCCGTTCGTCGAAGCCGCCGCCGCCCGCGGCGAGATCCACCCCGGCCACGACCTGGCCGAGGTGTCGGAATGGCTGGCCCGCGTCCTCATCAGCCTCGGCACCGTGCCCGGGGAGACCATCGACCCCGACGACCCGGCGGCCGTGCTGCGCTGGGTGCGCACGTACTTCCTGCCCGCACTGCGCGCCGATCCGGCCGCCGCGCACTGATCCCGGGCGTGCGCGATCCGGCGTGCGCCTCCGCCTCCGGTTCGGTCGTCGGCCGCTCGGGCGTGCGGCGCAGGTTGCCGCGCTGATACACCGCGAAGCCGGCCTGCCCGGTCGCGAGCCCGTCGAACACGGCGGTGAGCGAGACCGCCACCGTCCGGCTCGGCCGCGCTGACCACGCGTTCGGTGGGCCGACGAAAACCCGTTTCGGCGGTACCAGGCCGGGAATGGCCGGGGGAGAGCCGAAACGAAGGAGGTGGCCGATCGTGTCGCAGACACAGGCCGCGAGCCGGCGGCGAGTGGTGATCGTCGGCAGCGGATTCGCCGGGTTCACGTGCGCCAAGCACCTGTGCCGCACGCTGGCCTGGACCGGCGAGGACGATGTGGAGATCGTGCTCGTCACCCCCAACGACTACATGCTGTACACCCCGCTCTTGCCGGACGTGGCGGGCGGGCTGATCGATCCGCGCTTCGTCGTCATCTCGTTGGCCGATTCGCTGCCTCGGGTGCGGCTGGTGGTCGCGACTGCGGAGTCGGTGGACCTCGCGAACAAGACGATCACCGTCACCAGCCCGCACCACGCACCCCGCGAGCTGTCGTGGGACCGGCTGGTGCTCACACCCGGCTCGGTGACCCGGCTGTTCGACGTGCCCGGCCTGGCCGAGCACGCCCGCGGGCTCAAGACCGTCGCCGAGGCGCTGTACCTGCGCGAGCAGCTGCTGCGCCAGCTCGAACTGGCCGACCACGAGGACGACCCCGAGGTGCGCCGGGCGCGCCGCACGTTCGTGGTGGTCGGCGCCTCCTACGCGGGCACCGAACTCGTCGCCCAGTTGCGCGCCCTCGCCGACACCTACGCCGATCGCCGCGGCTTCGCCCGCGAGGAGATCCGGTTCCTGTTGCTCGACACCGCCGAGCGGGTGATGCCCGAGGTGGGCGAACGCCTCGGTGACAAGGTGCTGGAGGTGCTGCGCGGCCGCGGCATCGACATCCGGTTGCAGACCACGCTCGCCGAACTCGACGACGACCGCGTGGTGCTCACCGACGGCACGGTGGTGCCGACCCACACCGTCGCGTGGGTGACCGGCGTGACCGGCGCGCCGATCCTGGCCACGCTGGGACTGCCGATGGAACGGGGGCGTCTGGTGGTCGACGAATACCTGCGGGTCCCCGGCCACCCGGACGTGTTCGCCGGCGGCGACGCCGCCGCGGTGCCCGACCTGACCGCGCCGGGCAAGATCACGCCACCGACCGCCCAGCACGCGAGCAGGCAGGGCAAGGCGCTGGCCCGCAATGTCGCGGCGAGTCTCGGCACGGGCAGCGAGGCGCCCTACCGGCACAAGGACATGGGGTTGGTGGTCGACCTCGGCCCCGGCTTCGCCGTCGCGAATCCGCTCGGCGTGCGACTGTCCGGACTGCCCGCCAAGGTGGTCGCGCGCGCCTATCACACGTATGCGGTGCCGCGCGGGGTCAACCGCTGGGCGATCACCCTCACCTACCTGACCAACGCCGTCACGCCGCGGCCGCTGTCGCTGCTGGGCCTGGTCAGTCCCGAGGAGGCCAGCTTCGGCATGAGCGAGGGCATCCCCGCGCGCCGATGAGCGGGGAACGAACCGGCGGGTTTGGCTCCGCGCCCCCGTGGTACCCACCCCGCGTATGGCCCCGCCGATGGTGCCGGGGCGAGATCACGTGAGGGTTCCCGCTGCGGCCGAGCCGTCCGGCCCGACCGCAGCGGGTGCCGCTCGCGACAGGTATCGCACAAGGAATGGCAGCGTGATGATGGACAACACTCCCGTGCGCAGCGGCGAGCCTCAGGACACCGACCCCGTGATCTGGCCCGACCCGAGCCCGCTGGCCGGGTGGTGGGCCGACGTGATGTCGAGCGGCACCACCCAGCGGCCGACGAACTCCTCTGCCCAGAACTGATCGGCCCAGAACTTATCGGCCCGGGGACTAGCGCGGCGCCATCCGGATCGCGCCGTCGAGGCGGATCGTCTCGCCGTTGAGCATCGGGTTCTCCACGATGTGCCGGGCCAGCGCCGCGTACTCGCCGGGATCACCCAGCCGCGACGGGTGCGGGACCTGCGCGCCGAGCGAGGCGATCGCCTCGTCGGGCAGCGTCGCAAACAGCGGGGTGTGGAACAGGCCGGGCGCGATGGTGACGACCCGGATCTTGATCGCGGCCAGGTCGCGCGCGATCGGCAGCGTCATCCCGACGATGCCGCCCTTGGAGGCGGAGTAGGCGGCCTGGCCGATCTGGCCGTCGAAGGCGGCGACGGATGCGGTGTTGATGATGACGCCGCGCTCCTCGCCCTCCGGATCGGTGGCGGCGATGCGCTCGGCGGCCAGGCGGATCACGTTGAACGTGCCGATCAGGTTGACGTTGACGACCTTGGTGAAGTCGGCGAGCGGGAACGCGCCCTTCTTGCCGACGGTCTTGATCGCGTTGCCGATGCCGGCGCAGTTGACGGCGATGCGCAGCGTGCCGAGTTCCTGGGCGGCGTCGAGGGCGGCGCTCACCTGCTCCTCGTTGGTGACGTCGGCCGCGGCGAAGACCACTCCGTCGCCGAGTTCCTTGGCGACGCTCTCGCCGTCGGAGGACGGCAGGTCGATGATGACCACCTTGCCGCCGTTGCGGTGCAGTTCCTTCACCGTGGCCAGGCCGAGGCCCGAGGCACCGCCGGTGACCACCGCGACGGAGTTGCCGATCTGCATCTCGAATTCCCTTCTGCGTCGCCGGTCGCGTGGACCGGATCCGTCCCATGCCGCGCGCGACACCGGCGCGGTCGGCGTCCGTAGGATAGCCAGGCCGTCACCAGGAAGTAAACCGGCGTTCTCCCTCTTGTACGGAAGTGTGCTGTTCAAAGGGGGTGAACCGTCGGTTCACCCCTGCGCTGCGACGTGCGATTTCGGCCTGTGCCGACAGCAGGTGTTCCGGTGCCGAGACTCGATGTTGGTGGTTGTTCGCTGTTCTCCCCGCGCTTTCACAGCGGTGCGGTCGCCCACCAGTGGTCGTAGAGGTCCTGGCCGGTGTGGTGGTCCCAGGAGACGTCGAGGACGATCCAGGCGCGGGCGGGATCGTCGAAGGTGACCGTGAGCAGGCCAGTGTCACCGCCGGCGTAGTGCGTCCAGCGGACCCGGCCGGTCCCCGAATCGCGCTGCCACACTTCCTCGCGGGTGGTGTCGTCGGCGACGGCCGTGCGGAAGGTCTCGTCGCGGCGTGGGTCGCCCGGGCGGAAGGACCACGCGTAGAAGTGGATGCCGTTGTCCTGCACGCATTCCAGCGCGGGGGCGCGGCCGTTGTCGAGCACGTCCAACGGCGTGCAGCGGGCGCCCTGGTAGCCGGTGGCGGCCGGGGTGTCGGGGATCAGGCCGGGGAGGAGGGCGGCGAGTTCGCCGGTGCGGCCCCAGGCGGGGTTCGTCGCGACGGTGGTGGTGGCGGTGCCGGAGGTGACCGGCGGTGGGCTCGTCGTGGGCCCGGCGACGGCGCTGCCCGGGACCGTGGTGGCGGTGCGGCCGAACGCGAGCACCAGGGCGACCGCCAGGACACCGGCGACCGCGACCCCCGCACCCCACCACACGGCGGCGGGGCGACCGGGAGGATGTGCGGTCCGGTGGTTGTCGGGCGCGGCAGCGGAGCTGCCGTCCGGGAGCGGTCGGACCGTCGCGCGCGCGGCAGCCGGGGCGTGCGGCGCCGGACCCGCCCGGTGCGGACTGGGCTGGTGCGGACGGTCTGCTCGGCCGGAGTTCTGTTCCGGCCCCGCGGCTTCCGGCCCCGCGGCTTCCGGACCGGGCGGGTGGTCGGCGAGCGCGGCCGCGGCGGCGGCCGCCAGGGCGTGGCAGTCGGGATAACGCTCGGCGGGATCCTTGGCCAGGGCGGTGGCGAGGACGTCGTCGAGGGCGCGCGGAAGGTCCGGGGCGCGCCGGGTCACCGGGGGTGGTGGTTCCAGCAGGTGGGCGCGGAGGAGTTCGGCGGGGGTGGTGCCGGTGAACGGCAAAGCGCCGGTGAGCATCTGGTAGAGGGTGACACCGAGGGAGTAGAGGTCGCTGCGGTGATCGGGCTCGCGCCCGTCGATCTGCTCGGGGGCCACATAGCCGAGGGTGGCGGGCAGCGCGCCCGCGCCGGTGAGGCGGACGGCGTCGTCGCGGCTGCGGGCGATGCCGAAGTCGGCGACGAAGACGTGGTCGCCGCCGTCGTCGTCGGCGGCCACCAGCAGATTGGCGGGCTTCACGTCGCGGTGCAGCAGGCCGCGGCGGTGGGCGGCGTCCAATCCGGCGGCGGCCTGGGCGACAAGGTCGACCGCGCGCCGCGCGGGTAGGCGCCCGTGCTCCCGGATCAGCCGCGCCGCGTCCGGGCCCGCGACGTACCGCATGGAGATCCAGAGCCGCTCGTCCTCGGCGCCGCGGTCGTAGATCTCCACGACGTGCGGGTGGTCCAGCCGCACCGCGATATCGGCCTCGCGGGCGAACCGGGCGCGGAACTCGGGGTCGGCGCCCGCCGCCGCGTCCAGCACCTTCAGCGCCACCGAGCGCGGCAGCCGGGGATGCCGGGCGAGATACACCGTGCCCATCCCGCCCGAGCCGAGGGTGCGCTCGATGCGGAAACCGGCGAACACGGTCCCCGGCGGCATCGCCATGTCCGGCTCTCCTTCTCAGAGCGGCGCCGAGCGCCACCATCGGTCGTACACATCCTGCCCGCCGCTGCCGCCGCTGGCCGAGACCAGGCAGAAGTGGCGATCGGGGTCGTCGAACGCCACATCGAGCAGTCCGAACCCGGCGGTGTCGTCGGTCGCCCACCGGATCGTGCCGCTCCCGGAGGGCCGCGTCCAGGATTCCTCGTGGATGTCGGTGAGGCCGAGCGTGTCCGAGCGGTAGGTCACCGGCGCCCGCGACGGGTCGCATCGGATGTTGACGTTGATGCCGTCGTCGGTGGTGGCCGGGCAGTGCAGCCACGAACCCTCGTCGTCGTTGCGGGCGCAGCGCATGCCCTGGTAGCCGGTGCCCGTCGGCTCGGACGGCAGCAGATCGGGGAACGCGGCCACGATGTAGGCGGCGGGACCCCACGCGGAGGTGGTGGTCGGTGGCGGCGTGGTGGTCGCCGGTGGCGTCGTGGTGGTCGCCGGTGACGGGGTCGCGACCGGCGTGCCTGCGGTGCTGTTCCCGCGGACCAGGAGGGCCGCCACCGCCGCGGCCACGACGAGCGCCGCCACCGTGGTGGCGATCAGCAGCAGCCGAGCGGAACGGGGTGGTCCGGCCGGCCCGGCAATGCCCGGTTCCGACGGTGTTCGAGGTTGCGCCGAGGCGGTGGGGTGCGGGGCGGGGGAGAGGTCCGCCGGGGTGACACCGGGACCGCCGGCCGGTCCGGTCGTCCCCGACGGCGGGGGAGGCGCCATCCGGTGGGGTGCCGAACGGTGCGGGGTGCTCGCCGCCAGCGCCGCCGTCGCCGCCCGCGCGAGCTCGCCACAACTCCCGTACCGGTGCGCCGGTACCTTCGCCAGCGCCCGGGCGATCACCGGGTCGAACGCGGCGAGCGCCGGATGCGTGGCCGACGGGCGTGGCGGCGGCTCGTACAGGTGGGCCTGCATGGCGGCGGCGGGCGAGCGCCGCGCGAACGGCACAGCGCCGGTGAGCATTTCGTAGAGCGTACAACCGAGCGCGTAGACGTCGGTGCGGGCGTCCAGCGGGCCACCGGCGAACGTCTCCGGCGCCGCGTAGGCGAAGCTGGCCAGTACCGAGCCGGAGGTGGTCGCCGCGGCGTCGAGCGATCGGGCGATGCCGAAATCGGTGAGGCGCACGACGTCCGCGCCGTCGTCGTCGGTGGAGACGAGGATGTTCGCGGGTTTGACGTCACGGTGCAGCAACCCGCGCCGGTGCGCGGCGTCGAGCCCGCGTGCCGCCGCGGCGACGATCCCGACGGCCCGCTCGGCGGGCAACCCGGCCGGTTCGGCGGCGACCAGCTCGCCCGCATCCACCCCGTCGACATAACGCATGGCGATCCACAGGAACTCGCCCTCGCGCCCCCGGTCGTAGACGGCGACCACGTTGGGGTGCTCCAGCCGCGCCGCCAGCTCGGCCTCCCGCTCGAACCTCGCGCGATACCCGGGATCGGCCGCCAACTCCGGATCCAGCACCTTCACCGCGTCCCGCCGCGGCAGCCGAGGATGCTCGGCCAGATACACCGTCCCCATCCCGCCCGCCCCGAGCCGACGCACGATCCGATACCCGGCGAAGACATCCCCAGCACCCGGCAACCGCACGACGACCTCCTCCCACCCGCACAATACCGCCGACGCCACCGTCCGTCCGACGAGAATCACGCCGCCGTCCCGGCGCACCCCGGCCGGTGTAGTCGCGGGCTCGTCGGTGGACGGCGGGGCCGCGGCGGTGCGGTCACTACCGCTCGAGACGACCGGGGCGCCGCTGTGCCAACCGTGCCAGCAACTCTGTGAGCAGGGCCGTTTGGCGGGGCATGGTGTGCACCTGCACGTGTTCGTCGCGGGCGTGGGGGTAGCCGCCGATCGCGCCGAGGCCGTCGAGGGTGGGGACGCCGGCGGCGGCGCTGATGTTGCCGTCGGAGACGCCGCCCGCGGTGGCGGTGGCGAGCGGGCCGAGCCCGAGTTCGTCGGCGGCCGCCTCGGCGTGGGCGAGGAGGCCCGCGGCCGCGCGTTCCTCGAACGGGAGCCGGTCGATGCCGCCGGTGACGACGACCTCGGCGCCGGGCAGGTGGGGGCGCAGGCCGGTGAGGGCGCGGTCGACGTCTGCCATGGCGGCGGTCGTCCAGGACCGCACGTCGACGTGGCAGTGCGCGCGTTCGGGTACGGTGTTGCCGGTGGTGCCCGCCGACAGCACGGTGGGGGTCACGGTGGTGTCCCGGTCCGACAGTGCCGTGAGCGCCAGGATCTGGTGTGCCAGTTCGACTCCGGCGTTGATGCCGCGTTCGGGTTCCAGGCCCGCGTGGGCGGCGCGGCCGCGGATCTCGATGTCGTAGTTGGCGATTCCCTTGCGGCCGACCTTCACGGCCCCACCGTCGGCGGCGGGTTCGCAGACCAGGACCGCCCCGGCGCGCCGGGACTGCTCCTCGATGAGCGTCCACGCGCTGCGGGAGCCGATCTCCTCGTCGCCGGTGAGCAGCACGCTCACCCGGCCGGGGTCGCCGTGCAGGGCGAGTGCGGTGACCAGCTGGACGATGCCCGCCTTCATGTCGAAAACGCCCGGCCCGCTCGCGATTCCGTCGCGCACCGTGAACGGCCAGTCGGTGAGGGTGCCCAGCGGCCACACGGTGTCGAAATGGCCGAGCAGCAGCACGGTCGGGTGCGCGGCGGCGGCGAGGACGTGCGGCAGGCCGTCGCGTTCGAGCACCTCGACGCGGTGCGGGAGCAACGGCGCGAGCCAGGACACCAGGAGGTCGGCGCACCGGCGCAGGTCGGCGGGGGAGTCCGAGGGGGATTCGCAGCCCACGAGGTCGGCCAGGCGCGCCACCATGTCCGGCAGGGCTTCGCCCGCCCGCACGAGGGTGTCGTGCTCGCCGTCCACCCTCCGGATCATCCCACGTCCGGGGGAGTTCCACCGGGAGGTGTCCGAAAGGTCCGTATCCCTTCTACACTGGCGCAGTGCGTCCTCGCCGGCTGATCGCCCTGTCCCTGTTCGCCCTGCTCGTCCCGCTCGGTGCCGCCTGCACCGCCGAGGGACCGGGCTCCACCGCCGACTGCAATGTCGGCGGCTGCACCATCACCTTCACCCGCGGGGTCGACGCCCAGGTGAGTGTCCTGGGCGTCGACGCGCAACTGGTGGCCGTCGACGGCAACCTGGTCACGTTGCAGATCGCCGGTCAGCAGGTGACCGTGCCGATGGGCGAGACCCGCCCCGCCGAAGGTCTCGACGTCGCGGTGCAGGAGGTGACCGCCGACCAGGTCGTCGTGAAGGTCAACACCGGCCTGACCGGAGGCTGACACCGCCGACGAGTTCGGCGGCGGTGCGCCGTTCCGGGGACCACCCGCCCGCCCGGGCCGGCGTGTCGACGGCATCCTGTCGACACCATCCTCTGGCTGTCCGCGGCCTCGGACCAGCAGCACCGGAGCTGCCGCCGCCGTCGCCGCCGCGGTGCCTGCGCCGGCAAGGACCAATGCCCCACCCGCACCGACGCCGGCGACCGCCGGCGCGCCGAGCAGCGTGCCGAACATCGTCGCCGCGTTGTTGACCGAGCCCATCGCGGCGAACGCGCGGCCTTTCACCGCGGGCGGCACGTGCGTCGCGATGAGCACCGTGATGGCCGAGACCTGGAGCGAGTTCGCCACGCCCGCGGCGGCGAACCCGATCGCCGCGCCGAGGAGCGATCCGGACAGGCCGGCGCCGGCCAGGCCCGCGCCCATGACCAGTCCGGCCGCGACCAGAGTGCGGCGTTGGTGCTGCGGCGCGATCTTCGGCGCAGGCCACACCGACGTCAGCAGCCGTCCGGCGACGAACGCGGTCGTCACCAGCCCGTATTCCAGCGGTGTCGCGGACAGGGTTGCGCGCACGTAGAAGACTTCCGCCACGGTGAAGACGGCGGTGAACACGATCGCCGCGGCCAGGGCGCCCATCGCCGCCCGAACGACCCGATTCGCGGCCAGCAGGGCGGGCGCCTCCACGACTTGCCGCCACCAACCGGGTCGACCCGTGGCCGGATGCTCGGGCGGAAAAGGCAACACAAGCGCTACTCGCGAGACGGCGCTCCCGGCAGCCGAAACCGCCACGGCCACCGCCCACATGAGCGACCGGATCATGTTCTCGATTCCCCCGAACTGGCCTGCTCGGCCAACCTACCGTGCGCCGCCCCTGCGACCAGGGCCGACAACGGTACACCCGACAATCGGGCATCGGTGCGGGTGGTGATCCGCTACAGCGGTCACCCCGGCGTCCGGGGGTGCGCGGCACGGTCGGGCAGACTGGGAACCTGCACGCGGATCGCCCGGTGGACCGCCGGGCGATCGGAGAGGTTCGGCGGAACGGCGAGGAGCAGGCATGGTCGAGGGCGTCCGCACGCTCGACCGTGCCGCGCCCGCCGCGGCTGCCCCCACGCCGCGCCGCCGGTCCCTGCGCCGGGCGGTGCTGCTGACGGCGCTGGCGTTGATCCTGGCGCAACTGGCGCTGCGCGGCTGGATCGCCGCGCGCGGCTACTTCTACTGGGACGACCTGATCCTGGTCGGCCGCGCGGGCCGCTACGACCTGTTCTCGGCGGACCTGCTGCTGCACGACCACGACGGTCACTTCATGCCGCTGGCGTTCGCCACCGCCTGGGTGCTCACCCGTGCCGCGCCGCTGGTCTGGGCGGGCCCGGTGCTGACGATGGTGGTGCTGCAACTGGCGGCTTCGCTGGCCGTGCTGCGCATGCTGCTGGTGTTGCTCGGCCGACGGCCGGTGGTGTTGATCCCGTTGGCGTTCTACCTGTTCTGCCCGCTCACGCTGCCCGCGTTCGTGTGGTGGGCGGCCGCGCTCAACGCGTTGCCGCTGCAGATCGCGCTGGCCTGGCTGATCGCCGACGCGGTCCGGCTGGTGCGCACCGGGCGGATCCGCTTCGCCTGGTCGGGGATCGCGGTGCTCGTCGTGGCCCTGTCGTTCTTCGAGAAGTCGGTGGTGGTGCCGTTCACCGCGTTCGCGGCGGCGGCGCTGGCGCTGCACGTGCGGGGGATCCCGCGGCCGGTGCGCACGGTGGCGCGCCGTGGTCGGGTGCTGTGGCTGGGGTCGGCGGTGGTGCTGGCCGGCTGGGCGGCGGTGTATCTGAGCGTCGTCGACCTGACGAGCGAACCCCACGACCGGCACGACGTCGGCGAATTGGTGCGCAGCGCCACCGGTCGCGGCGTGGTGCCCGCGCTGTTCGGCGGGCCGTGGCGGTGGGAGCGCTGGGTGCCCGCGACCCCGTGGGCGGCGCCGCCCGGCTGGGTGGTCGCGGCCTGCTGGGTGCTCACCGGTCTCGCGGTGGCGCTCGTGCTCGCCCGGCGCAGGCACGTGCTGCCGGTGCTGGCGGCGGCGATCGGTTACGTGGTGCTGGCACAGTTGCCGCTGGCCCTGCTGCGCAGCGGCCCGCACACCGCCACCGAGATCATGCAGTCGCTGCGCTACCTCGCCGATGTCGCCGTGGTGCTCACCGTCGCCGCGGCCCTGGTGTGCCGTGCCCCCGCCCGTCGTGGCGGCCCGGTCCCGTTCCGCCGTCCGGCCTTCGCGCTGACCGCGGCATTCGTGGCCGGCAGCCTGGTCTCGACGCTGACCTACGCGGACTCGTGGTGGACCAACCGCACCCGGACCTACCTGCCGACCGTGGCCGCCGAACTACCGCGGCAGGACGCGCCGCTGCTCGAGCAGGAGGTGCCCTGGGAGGTGCTGGCGCCGGTCGCCTATCCGCAGAATCTCACCGGTCAGGTCTTCGCGCCGATCGCAGGCGAGGACGCCTTCGCCGACTCGACACCGCGGCTGCGCATGATCACCGACGACGGGCACATCGTCGACGCGGTGGTCTGGTGGAACCGGCACATCCTGCCCGGCCCCGAACCGGGCTGCGATCACCGCGTGACCGGGCCGACCCCGGTGGATCTGCCGCTGGACGGTCCGATGATCGAGAACAAGTGGACCGCCCAGCTCAACTACCTCGCCGACCGCGACGGCCGCATCACCGTCGCCCTCGGCGACGGCGAGCCGGTCGTGGTCCCGGTGCGCGCCGGGGTGCACACCGTCTACGTGCGGGTGATCGGCGGCGGCACCGCGTTGCGGGTCGGCGCCTTCACGCCGGGGCTCGGCCTGTGCATCGGGGTCGGTCCGGTCGGGGTCGCCTCGTTCGATCGCTGAGCGCCCGGTGCCGATCGCCCGGTCATACGCCGATGCCGCGGGCCAGCTCCGCCAGCACCGTGTCGAACAGCGCTTCGGGGTCGCGTACCGGCAGCGGGTAGTTGCCGAACACCTCGAGGGTGACGTGCCCGTACAGCCGCGCCCATAGCGTGATCATCAGGTAGGTCACGCCCAGATCCAGCTTCTCGGCCGGGAACTTCTGGCCGGCTTCGGCGAGCATGGCCAGCAGGTCGTTCTGGTAGCCGATCAGGTCCGCGCGCAACGCGGGCGGAATGGTGTCGGTGGGCGGCAGCGCCAGCTCGTAGGTGGTCAGCAGGCGTCCCGCCGCGGCGAGGAACACCCGGCCGAACGGTTCCTCGAACCGGCGCAGGCCCGCGGTGTGCACCCGGTTCGGCGAGGCGAACACCAGGGTGAACTCGTGCGCGTGCGCCAGTGCCCAGCGCCGGAAACCGCGGCAGATCGCGATCAGTTGCAGCAGGCCGTCCTCGGTCGCCGCCGCCGCCTCGACGGCCAGCTCGTCGGCGAGGTCGAGGCAGATGTCTGCGCGCAGCGCGTCGGCGAGCTCCTCGTGCGAGGCGTAGTGCCGGTAGAGGGCGGGGGCGGTGACGCCGAGGTCGCGGGCGATCGCCCGCAGCGTCATCGCCTCCGGCCCCTGCGCCACCAGCAGCGCCCTGGCCGCGCGCCGGATGTCGGCGGCGGCCACCGCGGGCACCCGGCCGCGCCGCCCGGTCACGATCGGCTCACTGGTAGGCGACCTGCCAGCTCTTGATGCCGTTGAGCCACCCCGAGCGCAGCCGCACCGGTTCGCTCACCTGGCGCAGGTTCGGCATCACGTCGGCGATCGCGTTGAAGATCAGGTCCAGCTGCAACCGGGCCAGATTCGCGCCGACGCAGTAGTGCGTGCCGGTGCCGCCGAAACCGACGTGCGGGTTCGGGTTGCGGGTGATGTCGAAGGTGTACGGGTCGGTGAAGTGGTCTTCGTCGAAGTTGGCCGACGCGTAGAACAAGCCGACCCGCTGGCCCTTCTTGATCGCCTGTCCGCCGAGTTCGGTGTCCTGCAGGGCGGTGCGCTGGAAGGCGACGACCGGCGTGGCCCAGCGCACGATCTCGTCGGGCGCGGTGCGCGGGCGCTCGGCCTTGTACAGCTCCCACTGCTCGGGGAAGTCGACGAAGGCCTTCATGCCGTGCGTGGTGGCGTTGCGGGTGGTCTCGTTGCCCGCCACGGCCAGCAGGATGACGAACCAGGCGAACTCGTCCGACCCCAGCGACTCGCCCTCGATGTCGGCGGTGACCAGCTGGCTGACGATGTCGTCGGCCGGGCACTTGCGCCGCTCCTCGGCCAGGTTCCAGGAGTACCCCATGATCTCGGCGGTGGCGACCTTGTGGTTGCCGTCGAAATCGGGATCGTCGTAGCCCATCATCTGGTTCGACCAGTCGAAGAGCTTGCCGCGGTCGGCCTGCGGCACGCCGAGCAGTTCGGCGATCGCCTGCAACGGCAGCTCACAGGCCACCTGCTGCACGAAGTCACCGCCGCCGGTCTTCTTGGCCTCGTGCACGATCCGCTCGGCTCGCTCGTGCAGGGCGTCGCGCAGCGACTGCACCGCGCGCGGGGTGAAGCCGCGGGAGATGATGCGGCGCAGCTTGTCGTGCGCGGGCGGATCGGTGTTCACCAGCATGGCGCGCTGGATGTCGATCTCTTCGCGGGTGATGTCGGCGTTGAAGCGGATGACCGCGGTGTTCTCGTGGTTCGACCAGATCTCGGGTGTCTTGGAGATCTCCTTGATGTCGGAGAGCTTGCTCACCACCCAGTACCCGCCGTCGTCGAACCCGCTGGTGCCGTCGGGCTGGTCGACCCACCACACCGGAGCGGTGCGGCGCAGCTCGGCCCATTCCGCCACGGGCAACCGGGTGGCGAGCAGGTCGGGGTCGGTGAAGTCGAAGTCGTGCGAAAGGGACGGCGCGGACACGGCTACCTCCTCGTAGGGCTGGTTCACGGGAGAGTGAACCACACCACACACCAATTTGTGAACACTATTTAGTAAATGATGTTCATCCGATGCGTCGAGGGGTCTGGACGGCGCGCGCGTCCGCGCCTGTTTCGGTTTCGACACGAAGCGGCCCCGGCGGCTCCGAATCGGTGTGCCGGGCCCGCCGCGCGTGATAGGACGGTGATCGGCGGGCCGTCTTCAGTCGGTAGGACGACCCGCTCGGCCCGAGTGCCCGGAGCACTCGCATCGGATCGGGAGCGCCATGGATTCCGCACTCGAATCTCGTCTCGCCCAGGCCGCACACCGGCTCCCCGCCCCCGAGGGTGCCACCACCGCGAATCGCAGGCTGTTCAGCAGGCTGCGCCGCCGCGGACCGGCTCTGGTGCTGTCCCCGCGCGGGGCCGCCGACGCCTACACCCTCGACCTGTGGCGGTGCGCCGTGCGCGAGGCGGTCGACACGGCGGCCGCGTCGGCCTGCGCGCTGATCGTCGACACGAGCAGGATCGACTTCCTGTCCTGTCGAGCGCTGGTGGTGCTCGCCGAAGAGGCCGGACGCGCCGCCGAGCGCGGCGTGCCGGTGAGCCTGGTGACGCCGAACCGGACCATCGCCCGCATCGCCGCGGTGGATCCGGCCACCGTCGCCCTGCCCATCCACTCGACGGTCGTCAGCGCCCTGACCGCCCTGCGGTTGCGGGATTCGCAGGACACCTCCGGTCGCTCCGGCACACCGCTCGCCCTGGGCAACTGACCGATACACATACGCGAACTTGAAAGTTAGGGCGTCCGAAAATTACAATCCGGACGTATGAAGCTCGTTGCGTCTCGTGCGTTCTCCGTGCCGTGGCGGTCGGTGACGGCCGCGCTGGCGGCCTGTCTGATGGTCTCGGTCGTGGCGGCGTGCGGCGGTGCGCGCGGTGACGACGACCGGCCGACCGTGCTGACCACCTTCACCGTGCTCGCCGACATCGCGGGCACGGTGGCGGGCGAGCACCTGCGCGTCGAATCGATCACCAAGGCGGGCGCGGAGATCCACGGGTACGAGCCGACCCCTGGGGACATCAGGAAGGCGGCCACCGCCGACCTGATCCTGGACAACGGGCTGAACCTGGAGGCGTGGTTCGAGCAGTTCGTCGCCGAGGTCGACGTGCCGCACGCCGTCGTCAGCGAGGGCGTCGAACCGATCGACATCGCCGGCGACGCCTACCGGGGCAAGCCCAACCCGCACGCCTGGATGTCGCCGCTGAACGTACGGATCTACGTCGACAACATGGTGCGCGCCTTCGCCGAACTCGACCCCGACCACGCCGCCGACTTCCGCGCCAACGGCGAGCGCTACAAGGCCGAACTGGACGCGGTGCACGCGGAGCTGACCGGTGCGCTGA
This sequence comes from Nocardia sp. FDAARGOS_372, assembly GCF_002554515.1. Classification (NCBI taxonomy): domain Bacteria; kingdom Bacillati; phylum Actinomycetota; class Actinomycetes; order Mycobacteriales; family Nocardiaceae; genus Nocardia; species Nocardia sp. FDAARGOS_372. The sequence continues at coordinate 1,010,625 of NZ_PDDW01000001.1, forward strand.
GCGCGCTGCCCGAATCGCAGCGGGCGCTGGTGACCTGTGAGGGCGCGTTCTCCTACCTGGCCAGGGACGCCGGGCTCACCGAGAAGTACATCTGGCCGGTCAACGCCGAGCAGCAGGCCACCCCGCAGCAGATCACCTCCGCGATCGATTTCGTCCGCGAGCGCGCCGTGCCCGCGGTGTTCTGCGAATCCACCGTCTCCGACGCGCCCATGCGGCGCGTGGTGGAGGCGACCGGCGCCGCCTTCGGCGGCGTGCTGTACGTGGACTCGCTGTCCGAACCGGACGGGCCGGTGCCCACCTACCTGGCACTGATCCGGCACGACGCGCGCACCATCGCCGATGCGCTGACAGGACGGGCGTGATGGGTGAACTCGCGGTGGACGTCGCCGACGTCACGGTCCGCTACGGCGAGGTGCTCGCCCTCGACGGTGTCTCGCTGACGCTGGCCCCCGGCCGGATCTGCGGCCTGGTCGGCATGAACGGCTCGGGCAAGTCGACACTGTTCAAGACCATTGTGGGACTGGTCAAGCCGACCTCGGGCACGGTCACCCTCTACGGGGACACCCCGCGCGCGGCGCGGCGCGCCGGTCTGCTCGGCTATGTGCCGCAGAGCGAGGACGTGGACTGGAGCTTCCCGCTCACGGTCCGCGACGTGGTGCTCACCGGCCGCCACGGCCGAATGGGCTTCCCGCGCCGTCCGCGCCGCGCCGACCGGGAGGCCGTGGACCGCGCGCTCGCGCGGGTCGAGCTGACCGAGCTGGCCGACCGGCAGATCGGCAGGCTCTCCGGCGGCCAGCGCAAGCGCGCGTTCGTGGCCCGGGCGCTGGCCCAGGAGGCGACCCTGCTGCTGCTGGACGAGCCGTTCGCCGGGGTGGACAAGCGCTCGGAAGCGGCGATCACCACGCTGCTGCGCGAGCTGGCCGCCGAGGGCGCGGCGATCGTGGTGTCCACCCACGACCTGCACGCCCTGCCCGAGCTGGCCGACGAGGCCGTGCTGTTGATGCGCAGCGTGCTGGCGCGCGGCACGCCGGAGGAGGTGCTGCGGCCGGAGAACCTGGCCGCCGCCTTCGGCCTTGACGTGCTCGGCCGGTCCTGACCGGCCCCTTCGACGACGGGAAGCGATGATGAATCCGATCGAGTTCTTCCTCGAGCCGCTGCGCTACGAGTTCATGGTGCGCGCGCTGACCACCACGGTCGCCGCGGCGCTGGTCTGTGCCGTGCTGTCGTGCTGGCTGGTGCTGATCGGCTGGTCGCTGATGGGGGATGCGGTCTCGCACGCGGTGCTGCCCGGCGTGGTGCTCGCCTATATCGCGGGGCTGCCGTTCGCGGTGGGCGCGGTGGTGTTCGGTTTCGCGGCGGTCGGCCTGATCGGGCTGGTGCGTGAGACCAGCCGGGTCAAGGAGGACGCCGCCATCGGCATCGTGTTCACCACGTTCTTCGCCGCGGGCCTGGTGCTGGTCTCGGTGACGCCGAGCCAGACCGACCTCAATCACATCGTGTTCGGCAACCTGCTCGGTGTCGGCCGCGGCGAACTGGTCCAGGTGGTCGTGCTCGCCGCGATCACCCTGCTGGCGCTGGTGCTGCTGCGCCGCGATTTCACCCTGTTCGCCTTCGACCCCACCCACGCCCACGCCATCGGCCTGAATCCGCGCGTGCTCGGCAGCTGCCTGCTCGGGCTGCTCGCGCTGACGGCCGTGGTGGCACTACAGGCGGTGGGCGTGGTGCTGGTGGTGGCGATGTTGATCATCCCCGGCGCGACGGCCTATCTGCTCACCGACCGCTTCCAGCGGATGCTGCTCATCGCGCCCGCGGTCTCCGTCGCCGCCGCGGTCACCGGCCTGTATCTGAGCTACCACCTGGACACCGCGTCGGGCGCGATGATCGTGGTGGTGCAGGGCGCGGTGTTCGTGCTGGTCTACCTGTTCGCCCCGCGCCACGGCATCCTCGGGCGCAGGCTGGCCGCGCGCGCCCTGGCCCGCCGTGATCAGGTCACGGCGTCCAGGTGATGCGGCCGCCCTCGAAGTCCTGCGCCTTGCCGTTCTCGTAGTCGTACTCGTCGCTGGTCGGGTAGCCGTACTGGCCGTTCTCCGCGCCCGCGGCGATCCAGCGATCGCGGATCACGCCCCACACCGCGTGCGCGCCGGTGCGCGGCGAGTAGTAGATCGCGCCGCCGTTGAACAGGTTGTAGCGGCCGTTGTCGGCGCTGGTGGACTCGTCGGTGACCGGGAAGCCGAGCGGTCCGGACTCCCAGCCGAGCCGGCCCCATTTGTCGCGGATCGCGCCGCCGACCTGGTGGGCGGCGGTGCCGATCGACCAGTAGATGCTGCCGCCCTGGAAGTGGTTGAAGCGGCCGGTGTCGCCGGGGGTGGCGGTCTCGCGGGTGACGGGGTAGCCGAGTGCGCCGCGCTCGTAGCCGAGCTGGCCCCATTTGTCGCGGATCGGGCCGCCGACCTGGTGGGCGCCGACATCGCCTCGCCAGTAGATGGCGGCGTTGTTGGCGAAGGTCTGGAATCGTCCCCCCGACGCCGCGTCGAGTTCGGGGCCGGTGGGGTCGCCGAGCACGGCCGGGCCGCCCGCCTGGTCGTACTCGACCTCGATCGCGCCGCCGACGTCGAACGCGCCGACCGGTCGCGCGCCTGCGACGCCGAGTGCGGAGGTGAACAGCACCGCCAACGAGGCGGTGGCGGCGGCGGTGCGGCGTGCCGCGCGCGATCCTGGACGCTGTGCCATGAAGAACTCCCTGCTCAGGTCGATGCTGCCTCGGTACCAACGTGACGACATGGTGCTACGACATCGCCTTCATCGGCCCGGCCCCGAGCAGCGTTAGCGCGACGGTGGCGCGGCTCACGCCACGGAATACCGCGACGGCGCAGATGTGGCTGCCGCCCACCGCGTCACCGCGCCGACCCCGGCCGAGATCCTGGTGTGGGAGGCGTGCACCACCGGCTCACCGGGCGAACACGCTGCCACCGATCGTGAGGTAGGCGAGCAGCAGGAAGAACAGGAACCACCCGGTGCCCTGCCAGATCGGCCACACCCGGCCCTGCCGCCAGCGCAGGTAGGTGATGACGAACGCGCCGATCCAGCCGGCCGCCAGTACCACCGCCGGGCCGACCACCATGGCGACCCGGGACGCGGTGTCGCACAGCATCGGTCCGGTCTCGCAGGCGTCGCGGCTCGCCGCCCAGATCCCGATGATCACCGCCACGAGCGCGGCCAGCGCGACCACGCCCAGCCCGAAGCGGACGGCCTTGCGAAAGCCCTCCGGATCCGACCACCGCTTCTCGACATCGTCGACCACCGTTGCCTCACCTCCGTCTCGTCACCGGAGTTGCCTGAGGCGCGCGCGCCAAACCCGCCGAGCGATCGCCAACCGTTCAGCGCATGGCCGGCAGGTCCGGCGGCTCGGTGTGGTTGTGGCGCATTTCGAACCAGTAGGTCGCGACGACGGTGCCGTAAGCGGCGACGACGACCAACGCGGTGACAGCGAACAACAGCAACAGCAACAAGATCACCAGAGCCATGAGCCCTCCCCCGAAATCGGGTGTGTCGGCATCGAAGCAAGCCGGCGCGGCATTGCGCCCAAGTTCGAGCTCCCTTCGAATCCTAGAACTCGGACCGGGCGGACGCATGTTCCCGCGCTGTGAGACGAGTCATGTCGCCGGGCCGGTGTAGGCCGGCTCACCGGGGGTATCCGTCGCTGTCGCGACGGACCTTCCGCGCATTCCGCCCACGTTCCCGCGGTGTTTCGCCCCTGTCGCACAACGCCGCCGGGCCGTAGCGTTGCGGGTATGCGGATCGACGACGCGAACCTCACCGACCACGCGAAGCTGGCGGAGTTCTACCTCGACAAGGCGATGCAGATCCTGCGCCCCCTCCTCGAGGACGACTTGGCCAGCCTGCCCAGCGACGAGGCGTGGGTGCGCGCCCGCACGCTGCAGGGCCAGGCGCAGGTACACGCCACTCTGGCCCTGCGCGAACAGCTTTCCCGGTTGCCCGGCGGCGCGGCCTGACCGCCGCGCCGCCGGGCTCGTCACGCGGTGACGGCGCGGCGGGCGTAGGCGCGCACGTCGGCGTCGCTGTCGGTGGTCGCACCGGTCAATCCGTCGTGCGCGCCGGGATGTTCGGGCCAGCGCGCCAGCGAGAGCACCGCGGCCTTGCGCACATCCAGGTGCGGGTCGCGCAGCGCCTCGACCAACAGCGGCACCGCCGCGTCGGCGGGCGCCCCGGCCAACCCCTTGGCCGCGCCGACCCGCACCTGCCACGCGGAATCACCCAGTGCCGCGGCCAGTTCGGCGCGGTCCGGTTCGGTGGCGCCGAGCGCGGCGTAGGCGGCCAGCGCCGCCGCGCGCACCAGGGGATCGCGATCGCCGGTCAGCGCGCGGATCACCGGGTGCCCGCCCGCGCCGATGGCGGCCAGCCCGTTGGCGACCGCCACGCGGACCTCGCGGTTGCCGTCCGTGGCCGCCGCCGAAACGCCCTCGACGTCGTCGAGGGCGACCAGCCCGCGCACGGCCTCGATGCGCACCCGGTGGTCCGGGTCGGCCAGTGCGGCGGTGAACTGCGCGGCCGTGCCCGCACGCCGTGCCCGCACCAGATCCAGCACCGTCGCACGGACCAGCGGATCGGGGGAGTCCAGCCGCTCGGCCAGCCCGGTCGCCCCCGGCAGCACCTCCACCAGTTCCCGCAGGCTCTCCGCGGCGGTGCGGCGCACGGCGGCGGCCGGATCGTCGAGCGCGCGCACCAGCGGCTCGGCGAAGCCGTCCGGGGTGTGCTCGGTGAGCACCGACAGTGCCGCCGCCCGCACGCCCGCGTCGGTGTCGGCGAGATACGGCGAAAGGTCCTCGACGGTGGGCGAATCCAGCGCGAGCAGGGTCACGATCCGTGGTGAGGGCGGTGCCGCGGGCGCGTCGGTGCGCGGCGCGGCGGGCGTGGCGTCCCGGTCGGGTGCCCGCCCGACCCGCACCCGCGGCTGTTCGACCGGCAGGTCCGGTCCCACCGACGGGATGTCGTCGAGCCCGGGCACCGGCACCAGGTAGGGTGCCACCGGCCGCTTGCGGAACTCCATCTCCCCGGCGGCGTTCTTGCGCAGGTTCAGGTGATAACGCCAGGCGCCGTCGTCGCGGGCGGGTAGGTCGGCGCGCTCGTGGTACAGCCCCCACCGGGACTCGGTGCGGGTCAGTGAACTGCGCGCGGCCATCTCGGCGCAGTCCCGGATGAAGGAGACCTCCGCCGCGCGCATCAACTCGTGCGGAGTGCGCGCGCCGATCCCGGCCACCTCCGCCCGCATCCGCTCGAAGGTCTCCACCGCCAGGGCCAGTTTGGTGGCGGTCTTGGGCGGGGCCACATAGTCGTTGACGAACCGGCGCAGCTTGTATTCCACCTGGGGCTGGGGCGGGCCGTCCGGCTGCCGCAGCGGCCGGTAGATCAGCTCGTGCGCGGCCGCCAGCTGATCCTCCGGGAGTTCCCCCGGCGCGGGCACCTCCGCGAGCGTGCCCGCGGCGTGCGCGCCCGCCAGGTCGCCGAAGACGAAGGCGCCGATCATGTAGTTGTGCGGCACGCAGGCCAGGTCACCGGCCGCGTACAGTCCGGGCACGGTGGTGCGGGCGTGCTCGTCCACCCACACCCCGGAGGCGGAATGCCCACTGCACAAACCGATCTCGGAGATGTGCATTTCGATGTCGTGGGTGCGGTAGTCGTGGCCGCGGTTGGCGTGGAAGGTGCCGCGCGTCGGGCGCTCGGTGGTGTGCAGGATGGATTCGAGGGTGCCGATGGTCTCCTCGGGCAGGTGGGAGACCTTGAGATAGATCGGGCCTTTCGCCGATTCGATCTCCCGCTTGACCTCGGCCATCATCTGGCCCGACCAGTAGTCGGAGTCCACGAACCGCTCGCCCGCCGCGTTGACCTGGTAGCCGCCGAACGGGTTGGCGACGTAGGCGCACGCCGGACCGTTGTAGTCCTTGATGAGCGGGTTGATCTGGAAGCACTCGATCCCGGACAGTTCCGCGCCCGCGTGATACGCCATCGCGTATCCGTCCCCGGCGTTGGTGGGGTTCTCGTAGGTGCCGTAGAGGTAGCCGCTGGCGGGCAGGCCGAGCCGTCCGCACGGGCCGGTCGCCAGGATCACCGCCTTGGCGGCGACGGCGACGAATTCGCCGGTGCGCGTGTGCAGGGCCGCCGCCCCGACGGCCCGCCCGCCCGCGGTGAGCACCCGCACCGGCATCAGCCGGTTCTCGATGCGGATGCGCTCGCGGTTCTCCCGCTTGCGCAACACGCGGTAGAGCGCCTTCTTGACGTCCTTGCCCTCCGGCATGGGCAGCACGTACGAGCCGGACCGGTGCACCCGCCGCACCGCGTACTCGCCGTACTCGTCCTTCTCGAACTTCACGCCGTAGCGTTCCAGGCGCTGCACCATCGCGAAACCACGGGTCGCCGTCTGATAGATCGTGCGCTGGTCGACGATGCCGTCGTTGGCGCGGGTGATCTCGGCGACGTAGTCCTCCGGGCTGGCCTTACCGGGGATGACGGCGTTGTTGACCCCGTCCATGCCCATCGCCAGCGCGCCGGAGTGCCGCACGTGCGCCTTCTCCAGCAGCACGTTCGCGCCGTGCTCGGCGGCGGTGAGCGCGGCCATCGTGCCCGCGGTGCCGCCGCCGATCACCAGGACGTCGCAGTCGAAGCGCAGGCGATCGGTCAACTCGGGGATCTTCACAGGTGCTCCAGGATCTCGGCCCGGACCGCGGGGCGGTCGCCGGGGGTACGCGGATCGGGCACCTCGACGAGGGCGCGCAGCACGCCTGCGCCGGTGGCGCCGCGGCCGAGCACGGCGATCCGGTCACCGAGGCGCAGCGCCTCGTCGAGGTCGTGGGTGACGAAGACGACGGTGGTGGGATGGGCCCGCCAGGTGTCGACGAGCAGTCGCTGCATGCCCGCCCTGGTCTGGGTGTCCAGCGCGCCGAACGGCTCGTCCATCAGCAGGGCGCGCGGCGCGGCGGCCAGCGCGCGGGCCAGCTGGACCCGCTGCCGCATGCCGCCGGACAGATCGCGCGGCAGGTAGTCGGCGTAGCCGGTGAGGCCGACCTCGTCGAGCCTGCGCAAGGCGAGTTCGCGCCGTTCGGGTCGGGGGACGCCGCGCAGCCGCAGCGCCAGTTCGATGTTGCGCCGTGCCGTGCGCCAGGGCAGCAGCGCGTCGTCCTGGAACACCAGCGCCCGGTCGGCCGACGGCCCGGTGACGAGCTCGCCGTCGGCGCGCACCGCCCCGGCCTCCGGCGGCCGCAGCCCGGCCAGCGCGCGCAGCAGGCTGGACTTGCCGCAGCCGGATTTGCCGACCACGACCAGGATCTCGCCCGGCGCGACGGTGAGGTCGAGCCGCTCCAGCACGGTCCGTTCGCGGTAACCGAGCCGCACGCCGTCGAGGGTGAGGCCCGCGGGCTCGCGGATCGCGGCGGTCGTCATCGCACCTCCCGCGGCAGCCAGCGGGTCAGGCGCCGCCCGGCCAGCTCCACCAGGCCGGAGGTGGCGAACCCGAGCACGCCGATGGTGATCATGCCGACGAACACCGCCGGATAGTCGACGATCGTGTACGACTGCCAGGTGCGATAGCCGAGGCCGAGGCGGCCGGAGATCATCTCCGCCGAGATCAGGCAGATCCAGGCCACGCCCATGCCCACCGACAGGCCGCTGAACACCCCGGGCAGGATGCCGGGGAACACCACCCGCACCAGCACGTCGGTGCGGGTGGCGCCGAGGGTGCGCACGGCGTCCTCCCAGATGGTCGGCAGCGCCCGTACCGCGTGCCGGGTGCTGACCAGCACCGGGAACAGCGAGGCGGTGAAGGTGATGAACACGATGCCGGACTCGTCGCTGGGGAACAGCAGGATCGCCACCGGCACCAGCGCGATCGCGGGGATCGGCCGCACCAGTTCGGTGAGCGGGCCGAACACGTCGCCGAGCAGACCGGAGCGGCCGAGGCCGATCCCGGCCAGCACACCGACGACGGCGGCCAGCCCGAAGCCGGTGACGATGCGGATCAGCGACTGCCCGATGTCGAGGTAGTACTCCTGCCTGCCCAGGTGCTCGCCGAACTCGGCGACGATCTCGGTCACCGTCGGCAGCGCGTCGAACCGCAACCCGGCGCGCACGTCGTTGACGGTGAGCAGCTGCCACAGCGCGATGGCCGCGGCCACCGAGACCACCCGGATCAGCCGGGAGCGCCACCGCGAGGCGCCCGCCGGGGTGTCCCGCGCCGGCTCGGCGACGGTGTCGGCGGGGGCGGCGGTGAGGGCGACGGTGCTCACGGCCGCACCTCCCGCACCGCCTGCTCGTAGGACACCGGCGCCGCGCCCGGATGCGCCTGCCGGTACCGCTCGGCCGCGGCCGCGGTGGTGAACGGCAGGTACCGGTCGCCGTCGCGCACCCAGACCGACTTGTCGGCGAACCAGCGGGTGCCCAGTTCGGCGTCGGGGACGTAGGCGGCCCGGATCACCGCACCGTTCGCCTGGGCGGCCCGGACGGCGCGCAGCAGGCAGGTGGGGTCGGCGGCGGGTTGCGGTGCGGGCGCGCCGTCCACCCACACCTCGCCGGCGGTGGCCGGGTCGGTGACCTCGGTGCCGCACACCGGGTCGGTGCCGCGGACCCGGTTCGGGTTGCCGGTGGCGGCCAGCGCGGTGTCGTAGTCGCCGAACGCCGCGAACGCCTCCCGCAGCGGGGCGGGGTCGACGAAGCGGTCGATGTCCAGGTCGGCGAAATCGCCGATCGACTTCAGGTACGGCACATCGCCTTTCAGCGCCTCGATCAGGCTGGGCTTCACGGTGGGGTCGAAGCTCGTACCGCCGGGACCGTTGTAGAGGTACACCACCTCGGGCGGTAGCCCGGAACCCTCGGCGACGAGCCGGGCCGCCTCGAACGGCTGCTCGTTGAGAAACCGCGTCGCGTCCAGCTGTGCGGCGAGGAAGGCCTGCAACACCTCCGGATGCTCGGCCGAGTACGCCCGCCGGGCGACCACGCCGTGGAAGGTCGGCACGTTCAGTTCGGCGCCGTCGTAGAGCAGCTTCGCCTTGTTCTGGAACACCAGCAGTCCGGGCCAGGCCACGAACTGCGACAGGCCGCTCACCTGGTGCGACTCCAGCGCGCTCGCCCCCACCTGCGGCTGCTGGTTGACCACTTCGACGCCGGTGGCCGGGTCGATGCCCGCCCGCGAGAGTGCCTGCACGAGCGTGCCGTGTCCGGCCGAACCGACACTGGCCGAGACCTTCTGCCTGGCCAGGTCGGCCAGCCGGGTGGCCGGCGAGTCGGTGGGCACCACCACCATGTTCAGCGCGCCCTTGGGGTTGTAGCCGGTCACCGAGACCAGCGCGGTGGCCGAGCGTTCGTTGGCCTGGGTGCGGGAACCGTTGATCAGCAGCGGGTAGTCGCCCATCGAGCCGATGTCGATCTTCTCCGCCACCATCTGCGCGGTGATCGGTGCGCCGGTGTCGTAGTCCTGCCACTCCACCTGGTAGCGCGCGCCACCGGCCGCGGTGATCGCGGCCAGCCGTTGTTCGAGGAAACCTTTGGCGCGCAACAAGGTTCCGGCGGTGACGGTGTTGATGGTCTTGGACTGGTAGCCGACGACGACCTGCACCGTGCCCGCCGGTGCGTCGTCGGAGGGTGCCAGGGAGCAGCCCGCCGCGGCGAGCGCGGCGGCGAGCAGGAGCGGGACGAGACGAGCTTTCATCGGGGACTTCCAGTTCAGCGGAGCAGGTAGGGCATGTTGACGGTGACGGCGCCGGTGGGGCAGCGGGCCGCGCACGGGCCGCAGTACCAACACTCGTCGACGTGCATGTAGGCCTTGCCGTTGTCGGGATTGATCGCCAGTGAGTCGAGCGGGCAGATCTCCACGCACAGCGTGCAGCCTTCGATGCACAGCGATTCGTCGATCGTGACGGGGATGTCGGCGCGCTGGTTCACCAGTGTCACTGGCGGACCCTCCATTCCGGATTGCTGCGGGACAAGCTGCCGCGCATGGTGATTCGGTCTCCGCGCATGCGGATGTACTCCAGGTCGACGGGTCGGCCGTCGTCGAGGCGGGTCAGCCGCTCCAGCATGAGCAGGGGCGCGCCCGCGGGGATGTCGAGGGTGGTGGCGGTGTGCGGGTCGGCCGCGACCGACTCGAGCGCCAGGTCCGCCGAACCGAGCGAGCACCCGGCGATCTGCTCGATGAGCACGAAGATGTCGGTGTTCTCCAGGTCGTGCGTGAGCACCTCGGCGCCGATGTCGGGGGAGAGGTAGGTCAGATCCAGGCTCAGCGGCAGGTCGGCGAGGTAACGCAGGCGCTCCACGTGCACGACACGTTCGCCGGGTGCCAGCGCGAGTCTGCGCGCCACCGCGGGCGGCGGGGTGCGGTGGGTGGCGACCCTGACCTCGTTGCGGACGGTGCCGTGGTCCTTGAGCGTCTCCTGCAGGCCCAGCAGCTCGTCGAGCCCGTGGTCGACTTTGCGCCGCGCCACCCGGGTGCCGATCTTGGGCGCGCGCTCGATCAGGCCCTCGTCTCGGAGCAGCGCCAGCGCCTCCCGCACGGTGTTGCGGGAGGCGGCGTATTCGGCGGCCAGCGCCTGCTCGCTCGGCAGCGCCCGCTCGAACGCCCCGGCGTGGATCTGATGGCGCAGCAGATCGGCGACCTGGCGCGCATGATCCGCGCGCAGCCGCCGCACCGGTGCGGGCTGTGCTCCCATCTCGTCCGCCTCTCCCTCGCTGACCTGCACGAACAGCGACGATAGACGGCGTCGAAGGCCCTGATTCCGGCGCGAAATCCGCGCCGTCGGCCGAGGCGTGGATTGCGCCGGTCGCACCGGCGATCCACCTGCGCAAACGCCCGGCTCCGGCGGCATTGCGCCACCCGGGGCCGGGCGTCTCGAGTTCGGATCAGGCCGAGCGAAATTCAGAACCAGGCGTCGCGCATCTCCAGCGTGGTGCGGTCGAGGGCGGCGAGCAGGTCCAGCTGCGGCCCGGTCCTGGGCAGTTCGAAGCGGAAGAAGTAGCGGGCGGCGGCGCGTTTGCCCGCGTAGAAGTCACCGTCGTGCCCGGCCGCGGCGACCGCCTGCTCGAGCCAGATCCAGGCCAGCACGATGTGCCCGAAGGCCTCCAGGTAGATCGTGGAGTTGGCCATGGTGGCCGCCGGGTCGCCGGCCGACAGCATGGCGGTGGTGACGGTGACCAGTCGTTGCCAGGACGCGTCGAGGGCCTCGGCCAGTTCGGCGGGCTCGCCGCCCAGCGCGCGGGCCGCCGCCACGCTCGCCGCGATCCGCTGGGCGAGCAACCGCAGCGAGGCGCCCTCGTGCTGGATCACCTTGCGGCCCAGCAGATCCATGCCCTGGATGCCGTGGGTGCCCTCGTGGATGGGGTTGAGCCGGTTGTCGCGGTAGTGCTGCTCCACGTCGTACTCACGGGTGTAGCCGTAGCCGCCGTGCACCTGGATGGCGAGATTGTTGGCCTCCAGGCACCACTGCGACGGCCAGCTCTTGGCGACGCCGGTGAGGATCTCCAGCAGCAGCGTGTGCTCGCGCGCCGACGCCGGATCGGTGCGGGCCAGGTCCACCAGGCGGTTGCAGTAGAGCAACAGCGCCAGCGCGCCCTCCACATAGGACTTCTGCGCCAGCAGCATCCGCTTCACGTCGGCGTGCTCGATGATCGGGATCTGCGGCGTGGCCGGGTCTTTGGCGGTGACCGCCCGGCCCTGCTGCCGCTCGCGGGCATAGCGCAGCGACTTCAGGTACCCGGTGTAGCCCAACGCGGTCGCCCCGAGCCCGACGCCGAGGCGGGCCTCGTTCATCATGTGGAACATGTAGGACAGGCCACGGTGCGGTTCGCCGACCAGGTAGCCGACCGCCCCGGCCGCGCCGCCCGGCGTGTGCCTGCCCTCGCCGAAGTTGAGCACCGTGTTGACGGTGCCGCGGTAGCCCATCTTGTGATTGAGTCCGGCGAGGGTCACGTCGTTGCGCGCACCGAGCGAACCGTCCGCATCCACCAGGTATTTCGGCACCACGAACAGCGAGATGCCCTTCGTGCCCGCCGGGCCGCCCGGAATCTTGGCCAGCACCAGGTGCACGATGTTCTCGGTCAGCTCGTGATCGCCGCCGGAGATCCACATCTTCGACCCGAACAGCCGGTAGGTGCCGTCCTCCTGCGGTTCGGCACGGGTCACGATGTCGGCCAGCGAGGAGCCCGCCTGCGGCTCCGACAGGCACATCGTGCCGGTGAACCGGCCCTCCACCATGGGCTTGACGAACCGGTCCACCTGCTCGGGGCTGCCGTGCGCGGCAAGCAGATTCGCATTGCCGATGGTGAGGAACACATAGCCCGCGGTGCCCACGTTCGCGGCCTGGAACCAGGCGAACCCGGCCGCCTCCACCACCGACGGCAACTGCATGCCGCCGACCTCGGCGTCCATCGCCGCGCCGACGAGGTTCGCCTTGCCGAACGCCTGCACCGCGTCCTTCACCTCGGGGATGATCGTCACCCGCTCGCCGTCGAAGCGCGGCTCCTGCGCGTCGTTGGCTTTGTTGTGCGGGGCGAAGTAGCGGGTGGCCAGGTCCTCGCACAGGTCGAGGAAGCCGTCGAAGGTCTCCCGGGAATGGTCGGCGAACCGCGCCCGCCCGGTCAGCTCCTCCACCCGCAACCACTCGTACAGCAGGAACTCCAGATCACGGCGGGAGATCAGGTCGGAACGCACGGGTCCATCCTCTCGTGGATTCTCGGGGCCGGGTCGGCCGTCGGCGATTGATACATTACCCGGCCTGTGTCGCGAAAAGGGTGGGGTTACCGATCCGGATTCTCGGCGTCGTAGCGCTCCCGGTTCGCCACCACCTCGTCCATGTGCGCTTCGGCCCAGAGCTTGATGCCGCGCATGACCCCGTGCAGGGACAGGCCGAGGTCGGTGAGTTCATAGGTGACCGTGACCGGCACGGTCGGGGTCACCGTGCGGGTGAGCATGCCGTCGCGTTCGAGCGAGCGCAGCGTCTGGGTGAGCATCTTCTGGCTGACGCCGGCCAGCCGCTGGGACAACTCGGAGTAGCGCATCGCGCGCGGCCGACCCGCCGGTGTGCCGGGCGGGTGCGGGCCGTCGCTGCCGAGGGCTGCCAGCACCAACGCCACCCATTTGCCGGAGATGCGCTCGAGCAACTGACGGCTGGGGCAGCCCGCGAGGAACGCGTCGTAGCCTGCCTGTGCCTCGGCGCGCTGTTGCGCGGCGGTCATGGTCGGCATGGCCGATCTCCTTTCGTGCTCCTCGGTGCCATACGCACTTTCAGGTGCCTACTTCCCGAGGGAGAGTTACCGCTCCATTGTGGAGTGGACAGCCGTTGCACACCAGAGGAGACCCGATGTCCCCCACCTTCCGCGCCGCCGTTGTCCGCACTCCGGGCGGACCCGACGCCATCGAGCTCATCGAGCTGCCCGTCAGCGCACCCGGACCCGGTGAGGTGCGGGTCGCCGTCGCCGCCGCCACGGTCAATCCGGTGGATCTGAGCACCGTCGGTGGGCTCTTCCACCAACTCGGCCTCATCCACCAGCCCGATCATGTCGGGATCGGCTGGGATTTCGCCGGGACCGTCGCCGCCGCCGGCGCGGGTGTCGACCTGCCGGTCGGCACCAGGGTCGCCGGTGTGCTCACCGGCTTCGACCGCGACCTGGGCGCCTACGCCGAACAGCTCGTCGTCCCGGCCGCCGCCGTCGCCCCCGTGCCCGATGCGCTCGACCTGCCGACCGCCGCCACCGTCGGCATCAACGGCCTGGCCGCGTCGCAGCTGGCCGAGTTGCTCGGCGACGGGCCGGGCCGGTTGCTGATCACCGGCGCGGCGGGCACCGTCGGCGCCTATCTGGTGCCGCTCGCCCGGGACCGCGGTTGGCAGGTCACCGGCCTGGCCCGCGCCGAGGACGAACCCTTCCTCCGCGGCCTCGGCGCCGAGTTCACCACCGCACCCGCGCCGGGCTTCGACGCCGTGGCCGACGCCGCCGCGCTGGGCGGACCCGCCCTCGCCCTGATCCGGGACGGCGGCACCTATCTGGGCGTGCGCCCCGGCATGGCGCCCGCCGCCGAACGCGACATCACCGTCGATGTGGTGGAGACGCGCCCCGACACCGCACGGCTCGCCGAACTTCTCGACGCCGCGGCGCGCGGCGTCCTGCCCACCCGCGTGCACGCCGTGGTCCCGCTGAGCGAGGCTGCCGCCGCGCACCGCGCCGTCGCCAAAGGTGGGGTCCGGGGGAAGTACGTGCTGGCGCCGTGAAGGGTCGCCGGCGGGTCGGAGGATTCGCGCCGGTTTGCCGATTGATTCGACATCGATCAATATCGATGCATGTCTAATCCGTCGCTTCCGGTGGCCCCCGTCGACGCCTGCCCGGCGGCTCCGCTGGTGCGGGAGCCGCTGAGCGAGCAGGCCGCGGCCGAGCTGGCCGTGGTGTTCAAGGCGTTGTCGGATCCGGTGCGGTTGCGGCTGCTCAGCTCGATCGCCTCCCGCGCGGACCAGCAGGCGTGCGTCTGTGATCTCTCGGCGGGGATCGAGCTGACCCAGCCGACCATCTCCCACCACCTGAAGGTGCTGCGCGAGGCGGGCCTGCTGACCAGCGAGCGGCGCGCGTCCTGGGTGTACTACCGGGTGGTGCCCGGTGCCTTCGCGCGGTTGTCGCAGGTGCTGCCGGTGCCGGCGCGCCGCGGTGACGAGGTGCCCGCGTGACCACCGCGCCGGACGCGGTGGTGGGCAAGCTGTCGACACCGGACCGGTTGCTGCCGGTGTGGATCGGCGCCGCCATGGCGGCGGGATTGTTGCTCGGGCGGCTGGTGCCGGGACTCGGCGATGTGCTGAGCGCGATCGAGATCGACGGCATCTCGCTGCCCATCGCGGCGGGACTGCTGATCATGATGTACCCGGTGCTGGCGAAGGTGCGCTACGACCGCCTCGACACCGTCATCGGTGATCGTCGCCTGCTGGCCGGATCGCTGCTGCTGAACTGGGTCGTGGGGCCCGCGCTGATGTTCGCACTGGCCTGGATCTTCCTGCCGGACCTGCCCGAGTACCGCACCGGGTTGATCATCGTCGGGCTCGCGCGCTGCATCGCGATGGTGATCATCTGGAACGATCTGGCCTGCGGTGACCGTGAGGCCGCCGCCGTGCTCGTCGCGTTGAACTCGGTGTTCCAGGTCCTCATGTTCGCTGTGCTCGGCTGGTTCTATCTGTCGGTCCTGCCCGGCAGGCTCGGCCTCGAGCAGGCCGCCATCGACGCCTCGCCGTGGCAGATCGCCCGCTCGGTGCTGATCTTCCTCGGCGTCCCGGTGGCGGCGGGCTACCTGACCCGGCGACTCGGGGAGCGGGCGAAGGGGCGCGACTGGTACGAGGGCCGGCTGCTGCCCGCGCTCGCTCCGTGGGCGCGCTACGGCCTGCTGTTCACCATCGTCATCCTGTTCGCTCTCCAAGGCGAACGGATCACCGCCCAGCCGCTGGACGTGGCCCGGGTCGCGCTACCGCTGCTGGTCTACTTCGCCCTCATGTGGGGTGGCGGCTATCTGCTCGGCGCCACGCTCGGAGTCGGTTACGCGCGCACCACCACGCTGGCGTTCACCGCCGCGGGCAACAATTTCGAACTCGCGATCGCCGTCGCCGTCGCCACCTACGGCGCCACGTCCGGCCAGGCTCTCGCCGGTGTCGTCGGACCCCTCATCGAAGTCCCCGTCCTGGTCGCCCTGGTCTACGTCTCGCTGGCCCTGCGCCCCCGCTTCCGCACCGGCGGGGGATCCCGGCCGACCCCGGCCACCGTCGACATGCCCACCAGCTGAAAGGCCCGTCCGCGATGCGCAACCACAAGCCTCGCGTCCTGTTCGTGTGTGTCCACAACGCCGGACGCTCGCAGATGGCCGCCGCATTCCTGGCCCACCTCGCCGGTGCTGCCGTCGAGGTGGATTCGGTCGGCAGCGATCCCGCCGACCACATCAACCCGGTCGCCGTCGAGGCCATGCGGGAGGTCGGCCTCGACCTGGCCGCCCGCCGCCCGCAGCGGCTCACCTACGCGGCGGTCGACGCCGCCGATGTGGTCATCACCATGGGCTGCGGCGACGCCTGCCCGGTGCTGCCCGGCACCACCTACCGCGACTGGAAACTGGACGACCCGGCGGGCAAGGGGATCGACGCGGTCCGGCCCATCCGCGACGAAATCCGTGCCAGGATCGAAGAACTCGTCGCCGAACTGGTGCCGGACCGCGCCTGATCGGCATGGCGTGGGCGGGCAGGCGCGGTCCGCCGCCGCAGCGGCCGGAGTGCTCGCGGCGGAATGCGGGGTGCGCCGGCGGTCGCGGCCGTCAGCCCACGGCGGACGGCGTGCAGCACGACACGGTCGGCTCGGTCCCGCCGTCTCCCTCGGCGGACGCGCCGGAACCGCAGCACGCCCGCACGGCCTGCCGATCATCCCGCTCGGTCGATTCCGGTGCGGCGCCGAAGTGTTCGGTATCGGACAGCACCGTGTACACCTCCCATCGCTCCGCGTCCGGACCGGTCACCCACACCTTGTCCTGGGTGGCGAAGCAACACGTCGTGGCCATCTGCTCCTCGGTGAACAGGCCGGCCTGCGACAGGCGCGCGATCTCGGCGTGCACCTGCTCGGAGGAGTCCACCTCCACGCCGAGGTGGTTCACGCTGCCGCCCCGGCCGGGATTCTCGATGAGCACCAGTTTGAGCGGGGGCTCGTCGATCGCGAAGTTCGCGTATCCGGGCTTGCGCTTGGCCGGTTCGGCGCCGAACAGCGTCGAATAGAAGCCGACCGCCTGCTCGAGATCGTCGACGTTGAGCGCGAGTTGGACTCGGGACATCGGAATCACCACCTGTATTACATATGTCGAAAAGCTGGACAGGCATGAGTCTGCCACCTTTTCGACATATGTCAATACAGTGCGTAGGATGGGGTCATGCCGAAAGCACTGCCCGTCATCGACATGACCGCCCCGGTCTGCTGCCCGCCGGTCGCCGCCGGACCGGTCGACGACGAGGCGGCCCTGCACGTCGCGCTGCGGTTGAAGGCGCTGGCCGACCCGGTCCGGGTCAAGCTCGTGTCACTGCTGCTGGCCGGGGCCGACACCGGACGCAACGGGGGAGAACTGGCCGCGGCCGTCGGCCTCGCCGAGTCCACGGTCAGCCACCACCTGGGTCAGCTCCGCAAGGCCGGGCTGGTCACCTCCGAACGCCAGGGCATGACGGTCGTGCACCGCGTCCACCGCGACGCACTCGCCGCCCTCTGCGTCGTCCTCGACCCGAACTGCTGCCGGTAGCAGTCAGCCCGTCACGCCAGGTCCTCCAGCAACGTCAGGATCGCCCGCGCCATCGCGGCCGGGTCGCCGTCCTCGGGACGCAACACCAGCGCCGGGGACTCCGGCGCCTCGTAGGGGTCATCGATGCCGGTGAACCCCGAGATCTCCCCGGCGCGTGCCTTGGCGTACATCCCCTTCGGATCCCGCGACTCGCAGATCTCCAGCGGCGTGTCCACGAACACCTCGACGAACGGCAGGCCCGCCGCCTCGTGCACGGCGCGCGCCCGCTCGCGATCGGCGCGGTAGGGGCTGATCAGGGAGACCACCGCGATGACGCCCGCGTCGGCGAACAGGCGGGCGACCTCGCCGACCCGGCGCACGTTCTCGGCGCGGTCGGCCGCGGAGAAGCCGAGATCGGCGTTGAGTCCGTGCCGCAGGTTGTCGCCGTCGAGGAGGAAGGCCGGACGGCCCTCCGCGACCAGCCTGCGCTCCAATTCCACCGCCACCGTGGACTTTCCGGAGCCGGACAGGCCGGTCAGCCACACCGTGGCCCCGCGGGTGGGTCGCTCCTGCCTGCCGACGGCGGTGGAATGCCACACCACCTGGGTGGTGGGCAGGGTGGGGCCGCTGATCATGCCTGCGGCGACGGTGTTGCCGGTGGCGTCGTCGACGAGGATGAAACTGCCGGTGGTGCGGTTGCGCCGGTAGGGGTCGAACAGCAGGGGCTGGCGGGTGTGCAGCTGGATGCGCCCGATCTCGTTGAGCGACAACGACGGCGCCGAATCGTCGCGGTGCAGGGTGTTGATGTCGAGCCGGTAGTCCAGGCGGCGGATCTCGGCGGTCACCGAGCGGGTGGTGTGTTGGAGGGTGTAGCGGGCGCCGGGGGTGAGCTGGGTGTCCTCGGCGAACCAGCACACCATCGCGTCGATGTCGCGGCCCACCTGCGGGCGGTTGGCGGGCCGGCAGATCAGGTCGCCGCGGGAGACGTCGAGCTGATCGCTCAGCTGCACGGTGACCGCCTGCGGCGGAAACGCCTCCGTGACCGGCTTGCCGCCCGGCCCCCAGATCGCGGCCACCGTGGTGGACAGTCCCGAGGGCAGCACCGTCACCTCGTCGCCGGGCTTGAACACCCCGCCCGCGACGGTGCCCGCGTAGCCGCGGAAGTCCTTGGCGTGGCTGCGGGTCACGTACTGCACGGGGAAGCGGGCGTCGATGAGGTTGCGGTCGGAGGCGATGTGCACCTCCTCGAGGTGGTGCAGCAGGGGAGTGCCCTCGTACCACGGCATGTTCGCGCCGCGGTGCACGATGTTGTCGCCCTGCAGGGCCGACACCGGGATGAAGCTGAGGTCGGTGACGTCGAGTTTGGTGGCGAAACCGGCGAATTCGTCGCGGATCTCGCCGAACCGCGCGCCGGACCAGTCGACCAGATCCATCTTGTTCACGCACAGCACCAGGTGCCCGATGCCGAGCAGGCTCGCCAGGAACGCGTGCCTGCGCGTCTGCTCCACCACGCCCTTGCGGGCGTCCACCAGGATCAGCGCGACGTCGGCGGTGGAGGCCCCGGTGACCATGTTGCGGGTGTACTGGATGTGGCCGGGGGTGTCGGCGATGATGAATTTGCGCCGCGGCGTGGCGAAGTAGCGGTGCGCGACGTCGATGGTGATGCCCTGTTCGCGTTCGGCGCGCAGGCCGTCGGTGAGCAGCGCGAGGTCGGGGTAGGCGTCGCCGCGGTCGCGGCTGGTGCGCTCCACGGCGGCGAGCTGATCGGTGAACAGGCTCTTGGAGTCGTAGAGCAGCCTGCCGATGAGGGTGGATTTGCCGTCGTCGACGCTGCCCGCGGTGGCCAGGCGCAACAGGGTGGTGGCGGCCATCAGAAGTACCCTTCTCGTTTGCGATCTTCCATGCCCGCCTCGGAGATGCGGTCGTCGGCGCGGGTGGCGCCCCGTTCGGTGATCCGCGCGGCGGCGACCTCGGCCACCACCTCCGCGGGGGTGGCGGCGGCCGACTCGACGCAGCCGGTGCAGGTGGCGTCACCGACGGTGCGGAACCGCACGGTGGCCTCGTAGGGCTGCTCGCCGTCGAGCAGGTGCAGGAACCTGGTGTGCGCCAACAGCATTCCGTCGCGCTGCACGACCGGCCTGCGATGCGCGTAGTACAGCGGGGGCAGGTCGATGCCCTCGGCGGCGATGTAGCTCCAGATGTCGAGTTCGGTCCAGTTCGACAACGGGAACACCCGGATGTGTTCGCCGCGGCGATGCCTGCCGTTGTAGAGGTTCCACAGTTCGGGGCGCTGGTTGCGCGGTTCCCATTGGCCGTAGGCGTCGCGGAAGCTGAACACGCGCTCCTTGGCGCGGGCCTTCTCCTCGTCGCGGCGCGCGCCACCGAACACCGCGTCGAATCCGCCCTCGCGGATCGTGCGCAGCAGGGTGGCGGTCTGCAACCGGTTGCGGGATGCGCGCGGCCCGGTCTCCTCGACCACCCGGCCCGCGTCGATGTCGTCCTGCACCCGCCCGACCAACAGCCGCAGGCCCAGGCGCTCGACGGTGCGATCGCGGAACTCGATCACCTCGTCGAAGTTGTGCCCGGTGTCGATGTGCAGCACCGGGAACGGCAGCGGCGCCGGCCAGAAGGCCTTGGCCGCCAGGTGCAGCATCACCACCGAATCCTTGCCGCCGGAGAACAGCAGCACCGGCCGTTCGAAGGTTGCCGCGACTTCCCGGAATATGTGTGCCGACTCGGCCTCGAGCGTGTCCAGATGGGGCAGCTCGTAGGTGTTCGCCGTCGACTTCGCGTACTGGCTCACGCTTGAAAACTAGAACACGTTTCTGTGTTAGGTCAATGGGTGCGCGCGGGCTTGCGTCCGCCCGAGGCGGCGGTCACCGCGTCGGCCGCGGCCACCAGCGCGCTGCCGCGGCGGTGGATCTCCGCGCCGGTGATCGAGGCGCCCACGTACATCGTCAGCACCATGTTCTGCCTGCCGTCCCCGCCGTAGGTCGGGGCGGCCAGCAGGCTCACCGGATGTTCCTTGCGCGGGCGAAGATCCGCGCCGAGGTAGACCCGTTCGCCCAGGCTGGTGACCAGTTCACCGACGATCTCGCGCAGCTCGGCGGGCAGGTCTCGGTCGGCGACACCGGCCAGTAGCGCGTAGAGCCGCCGCCCGGCCGTGGTGAGGCTCTCCACCAGGTAGCCGCGCTCCCGGCACTCGGCCACCACCTGGCGCAACCGTGTCTCGTCCTGTTCCAGCGGGACCGCAGGCGGCAGGGCGAGCCAGGCGTCGAGTGCCGCGTCGTGGTCCCAGAGCACGTACATCAGGCCCACCGGCGGGGCGAAGTGATAGGACGCGCCCACCTTCACCATGCCCGGGCCGGTGCTCTCCAGCACCGAGATCCGGTCGCCGACCACCGCCGAGGCGGTGCAGGTGGTGCGGTAGGTCTCGCTGAGTTTCGCCAGCTCGGCGCGGGCGATGGCGGAGATGGCAAAGCTGTCCTGGGCCACCCGGCCCGCGGCGATGAGGGCGGGGCCGAGGCCGTAGGTGTGCAGGTGCGGGTCGCGCACCAGGTAGCCGGCGGCGGTGAGCTCGTTGAGGATGCCCAGGCAGGTGGGCTTGGCCAGGTCGAGCGCCCGCGCCAGCTCCGAGAGGCCGAAGCGCTTGCCGCGCTGCTCGACGAGGAAGTCCAGCACCTGGATCACCCGGGCGGTCGGTGCGGATCTGCGCGCGGTCATGGACAACTCCTAGAACAGGTTCTAATCTTGCTTCCATCGAAATGTACCAGAGCGGTACATATCTGGAACACCGGAGAGAGCCTCTTGCTGACCCAACCGTTCGCGGACGCCATGGCCGCCGCCGAGCAGATCATCACCGAAGCGCCGCATATCCGGACCGAGCAGGATCTCGTCGAGGGCTACGACTACCTCGCGGGCAGTATCCGCGCCTGCATGCAGCTCGCGTGGGCCTACGACCGGGATTTCCCGTTCTTCGCCCGCTCCACGGCGCAGTACACCAAGATGGGTCTGGACAATCCGGACACCCTCTACTTCCACACGTTCCTGCGCCCGGACGCCGAATACGTCGTCACCGGGCGCCGGGGCACCACCCGCGATCTGAGCTTCCAGGTGCTCAACGGCAACTACTCGCCGGTCGACGTGCCCGACAGCGAGACGGCCTTCGACGACCGCGAACTCGACATCGCCCCGGACGGCAGCTACGAACTGCGCCTCGGGCCCGGGCCCGGCCGTCGCGGTTACGTGCACCTGGCCGAGGATTCGGCCATGCTCGTGGTCCGCGAGGTGTTCGGGGACTGGTCCGAGCAGCCGGGCAGCCTGCGCATCCAGCGCGTCGACACCATCGGTGTGGCGCCGCCCGCGCCCAGCCGCGATCTGCTCGCCAAGCGGTACGAGATCGCGGGCAAGATGCTGGTCTCCCGGCTGCGGACCTTCCTGGCCTTCCCCGAGTGGTTCTACCTGAACCTGCCGGTGAACACGATGACCGAACCGCGCCCCACCCCCGGTGGCCTGGCCACCCAGTTCTCCTCGGTCGGCCACTACGACCTCACCGACGACCAGGCGATGATCATCACCGTCCCGAAGTCGGACGCGCCCTACCAGGGCTTCCAGCTGGGCAGCATGTGGTACATCTCGCTGGACTACATCAATCACCAGACCAGCCTCAACGCCGACCAGGCCCGGGTGGACCCGGACGGCATGATCCGGCTGGTCGTCGCCGAACGCGACCCCGGCCTGGTCAACTGGATCGAACGCACCGGGCACGCCCGCGGCTACCTCCAGTTCCGCTGGCAGCGGCTCTCCCGGGAACTGAAACCCGAGGACGGCCCGACCGTGGAGATCGTGCCGATGGACGAGCTGCCCGCGCGGCTGCCCTACTACGAGGACGCCCGGGTCACCCCCGAGGAGTGGAAGGCGCGGATCGCCGCGCGTCAGGTCGCGGTCGCGGAGAGGATGCTGGGCTGATGTTGTTGCAGGACAAGGTGGTCGTCGTCTCCGGCGTGGGTCCGGGACTGGGCCGGGCGATCGCGGTGCAGAGCGCCAAGGCCGGCGCAGACGTGGTGCTGGCCTCGCGGACCGAATCGCGGCTCACCGAGGTGGCGAAGGAGATCGGCGAGCTGGGCAGGCGGGCCCTGGCGGTGCCCACCGACATCAGGAACGAGGACGCGGTGCGCGCCCTGGTGGAGACCACCCGCGCGGAGTTCGGTCGGGTGGACACCGTGGTGAACAACGCGTTCGCCATCCCGCCGCTGGCCGACCTGGCCGAGGTCGACCTCGACCAGGTGCGCGCGGGCTTCGAGACCAACGTGTTGGCGGCGCTGCGGCTGACCCGCGCCTTCATCCCCGACCTCGCCGCGTCCACCGGCTCGGTGGTGATGATCAATTCGGCCGTGCTGCACCACTCCCGGCGCACCTTCGGCCCCTACAAGATGGCCAAGTCGAGCCTGCTCGCACTCGCCCAGAGCCTGGCCACCGAGCTGGGCCCGCAGGGCATCCGCGTCAATTCCGTGGCGCCGGGCTATATCTGGGCCGACAACCTGAAGTGGTACTTCAACTACCTGGCCGAGCAGCGCGGCATCACCGCCGAGGAGGTCTACGCCGAGACCGCGAGCACCATCGACCTGCGCAAGCTGCCCGAACCCGACGAGATCGCCGACGCGGTCGTGTTCTTCGCCTCGTCGCTGGCGCGGGCGATCACCGGCGCGTGCCTGGACGTCAACGCGGGCGAGTACCACCACTGATGAGGAGAACACAGGACATGATCGGCAGGGACGACGTCGGCACCGTCGAGGATCTGCACGCCTCGGCGAGCAAGGTGGTCGGGCTCGACGACTTCGGCACCGACGACTACCGCGAGGGGCTGGGCGTGCTGCTCGACTCCTACCACCGCGACGCGGAGCTGACCCCCTTCGGCAACAAGGTCAACCGCGCCTTCCTGCGCGGCGCGCTGATCGCCCGGCTGCTCAGCGAGAACGCCTGGCAACGGCACCCCGAGCACGCCGAGGTCGCCGTCGAGCGACCGGTCTTCGTCACCGGCCTGCCGCGGTCGGGCACCACGGCGGTGCACCGGTTGCTCGAGGCCGACCTGGCGCATCAGGGCCTGGAGATGTGGCTGACCGAGATGCCGCAGCCGCGCCCACCGCGGGAGACCTGGGCCGAGAACCCGGTGTATCAGCGGATCGAAGCGGCCTTCGCCAAACACCACGTCGAACACCCGGAATTCATGGGTGTCCACCACATCTCCGCCGACCAGGTGGAGGAGTGCTGGCAGTTGCTGCGCCAGTCGGCGATGTCGGTGTCCTACGAATGCCTGGCCTACCTGCCCACCTACTCGGCGTGGTTGCGCGAGCAGGACTGGACGCCCGCCTATCGCAGGCACAAGCGCAACCTGCAACTGATCGGGCTGCCCGACGCCGAGAAGCGCTGGGTGCTGAAGAATCCCAGCCACCTGTTCGCCCTCGACGCGCTCATGGCCGTCTACCCGGACGCACTCGTCGTGCAGATGCACCGCGATCCGCGCACCATCATCGCCTCGGTGTGCAGCCTCAACGAGAAGGCCACCGAGGGCTGGTCGGAGAAGTTCCGCGGGCCGGTCGTCGGCGAGACCCAGCTGGACCTGTGGGCGCGCGGGGCCCACCGATTCCAGGAGGACCGCAAGCGCTACGACCAGGCGCAGTTCGCCGACGTCTACTACGACGACTTCGTCGCCGACCCGATCGGCGCCATCGGCGGCATCTACGACCGGTTCGGGATGACCTTCACCGCCGAGGCCGAGTCGGCCATGCGGGCACTGCACGGCGAATCCACCTCGGGAGCGGCGCGGCCCGCCCACCAGTACACCCTCGCCGAGTTCGGCCTCACCGCCGATCAGGTCGACGAGCGATTCGCCGACTACCGGGCGGTGTACTTTCCCGACCGGTGATCAGGCCTGACCGGGCCGCAGCACGATGAACAGCCCGTGCGCCTCGGCGCACAGGCGTTCGCCGTCGTGCAGGGTGGCGCGCACCCACACCTTGCGGCCTTCCTGGTTCTCCACCCACGACCGCAGCGTGAGCTCCTTGTCGAGCGGGGTGATGGAGCGGTAGTCGATGGTCAGCGAGGCGGTGCGGGTGACCGAACCGGCGTGGATGGCCGCGGCCATGCCGCACAGCTCGTCGAAGCCGACGGCCATCTGGCCGCCGTGCGCGGCCGCGTTGCCGCCGAGGTGGAAGGTGCGGAAGGTGATGGCGGTTTCCACGCCCTTGCGGCTGGCCCGCTGCACCCGGAAGGGCGGCAGCGTGACGTTGCCGCGGGCGGGCAGATCGTGGCGGGTCCAGGTCGGGGTCGACCACTCGTCCACCACCGCGTCGGCCAGCTTGGCGTTGAGTTCCTTGAGCTGGCCGATCAGTTCCAGCGCCAGGTCGTCGGAGGGGGCGGCGACCCGGGCCTGGTCCATGAGGATGCGCACCTGCTCGACGAACTCGCCGAAGTAGGGTCCGCCCCGGCTGAAATCGGAGTCGCGCACCATCTGCTCCCACATCGGCCGGAAGCCGCCCTCGTGGTGCTCGGCGGTGGGCAGCGGGTCGGCGGTGTGGTCCTCGGTCATGAGGACAACGGTATCCGGTTGGTTGCCGGGCGCCGACCGGTGGGTCGCGCCCGCCACGGCCTCTACGCTGGGCGTCGAGCACCGTGGTTGGTGTCCCGACGGCGAAGGGGTGTGGCAGGGCGATGCAGATCACAGCGGTCGTGTTCGACATGGACGGCGTCCTCATCGATTCCGAACCGGTGTGGGAGCGGGTGCGCCGCGCCTACATCGCCGACCACGGCGGCACCTGGCAACCGGACACCCAGCGCAGGCTGATGGGCATGAGCACGGGGGAGTGGTCGGCCTACCTCAGCCGGGAGCTCGGTGTCGACGCGCCACCCGACCGGGTCGCCGCCGACGTGATCGCGCTGATGTCGCAGCACTACGACCGCGCGGTGCCGCTGCTGCCCGGCGCCGTCGAGGCGGTGCGGCGGATGAGCGAGAACTTTCCGCTCGGCCTGGCCAGTTCCTCCCCGCGCGCGCTGATCGACACCGTCCTCGGCCGCACCGGGCTGATCGAGCACTTCACGGTGACGTTGTCCACCGAGGAGGTCGCGCGCGGCAAGCCCGCACCCGATGTGTACCTCGCCGTCGCCGACAAGCTCGGTGTCGCGCCGCAAGCCTGTGCGGCGGTGGAGGATTCGAGCAACGGCCTGCGCTCCGCGCACGCGGCGGGCATGCGGGTGATCGCCGTGCCCCGGCCCGAGTACCCGCTGGACCCGGACGCGCGGGCACTGGCGAGCGCGCTGGTGACGGATCCGACCGCGCTCACCCCCGCGCTGGTGGCCGGCGGGTGAGGTGCGGCCGCGCCGGTTCAGCCCGCGTAGGCGCGTAGCGGTTCGGCGTGCGCGCGGGCGCTCCAGCGGCCGCGGTCGTAGCCGACCTCGACGGGGTGGTCGAAGGCCGCGGTGACGGTCGCGGTGGTGATGGTGTCGGCGGCGGGACCGGCGGCGACGGTACGGCCGTCGGCGATGAGCAGGGCGTGGGTGGTGGTGGTCGGCAGTTCTTCGAGATGGTGGGTGACCAGGATCGAGGCGACGTCGGGGTGGGTGTCGTCCAGGTGGGCGATCGTCTCCAGGAGTTGTTCGCGGGCGGCCACGTCCAGGCCGGTGGTCGGCTCGTCGAACAGCAGCAGGCGGGGTTCGGCGACGAGGGCGCGGGCGATCAGGGCCCGGCCACGTTCGCCCTGGGAGAGGGTGGGCCACCCGTTGTCGGCCTTGCCGGACAGGCCGACCGTGTCGATCATCTCCTCCGCCCGCCGCAGGTCGTCGGCGCCGGGGGTCCAGCGCATCGGCAGA
The DNA here is from genome assembly GCF_002554515.1 of Nocardia sp. FDAARGOS_372. NCBI lineage: Bacteria > Bacillati > Actinomycetota > Actinomycetes > Mycobacteriales > Nocardiaceae > Nocardia > Nocardia sp. FDAARGOS_372. The sequence goes on from NZ_PDDW01000001.1 coordinate 1,036,759, forward strand.
TCCACGGTCGCGGTGAGCCCGGTGAGCACGACCTCGCGAATGCTCAGCGGGGAGCGCAGCGGATGACGCGGGTTCACGTGGCCGATGTCGTGGCGCAGCCGCGCCAGTTCCACCCGGCCCAGTTGCTGCCCGAGCACGCGCACGGTGCCGGTGGTCGGGAAGGTGTTCGCGGCACAGAAACCGAGCAGCGTGGATTTGCCCGCGCCGTTGGGGCCGAGCAGCGCCCAGCGCTCGCCGGGGCGCACGGTGAGCGAGATGCCGTGCAGGATGGTGCGGCCCTCGCGCCGGAAGGTCACATCGATCAGTTCGAGCACCGGGTCGGTCATGCGAAGGCCGCCTTCAGCTGGGTGAGGTGGGCGCGGCTGAATTCCGCTGCCGCGGTGGGATCGCCGGCCGCGATCGCCTCGACCAGGCGGGCGTGCGCGGCGTGGTCGGCCTGTTCGGAGGGGACCGGGCGGATGGCGAGCATGTCGATCATGGCCGGGCGCAGCCGGGGGAGGAAGGTGTCGAACAGTTGCGTGAGCACGTCGTTGTGCGCGGCGACGACCACGGTGCGATGAAAGGCCATGTCGGCGTCGACGTGGTCGGGGATCGGCTCCCCGTGCGGTTCGCGCGCGGCCAGGCTGCGCCGCAACGCGCGCAGGTCGGCGGGGGTGCGCCGCCGGGCGGCGAGCGCGGCGGCCTCGGCCTCGATGGCGATGCGTGCCTCGATCACGGCGGCGATGTCGGCCCGGCGCAGCATCGCGTCCCAGTCCTCGGTCACGTCCAGGGCGGTGACGAACACCCCGGCGCCCTGCCTGCTGTCGAGCACGCCCTTGCCCGCGAGTTCGCGGATCGCTTCGCGCACCGTCGAGCGGCCGACGCCGAGCTGGGCCGCCAGTGTCGTCTCGCCGGGCAACCGGTGCCCGAGCGCCCATTCGCCGGCACGGATCCGTTCGAGCAACAGCTCGGCCGTCTGCGCGGCCAGCGGATGCCGTCTCACCTGCGGGACCATCACCCTGCCTCTCTGCTTGTCTGAGGAGTTGCCTCCATCGAAGCACATCCGGCGGCCGGTGGGTCGGGCAGGGCCTCAGTCGCCGGTGCGCCCGTCGATGCGTTCGCGCAGCAGGTCGGCGTGGCCGTTGTGGCGGGCGTACTCCTCGATCATGTGCAGGTAGACCCAGCGGACGGTGTAGCGGGTGCCGGTTCCGCCGCGGGGGAAGACGAAGGTGTGGTCGAGGGGCAGGGGCGCCATCGCGGCGTCGGCCGCGGCCACCTCGGCGTGGTAGGTGGCGAAGGCCGTGCGCGGGTCGGCGTCGTCGATGTCCTCGAAATCGCCGCTGGGATTCGCCTCGCTGCAGTAGAGGTAGTCGAGGTCGGTCTCGGCGGCGGCGAGGCGGAACCAGCCGCGTTCGACCTCGCTCATGTGCCGGACGAGGCCGAGCAGCGACATCCGTGACGGCGGCACGGCGCGGCGGCGCAGGGCGGCGGCGTCCAGTCCCGCGCACTTCCACAGCAGTGTGCGCCGATGCCGATCGAGCCAGCCCTGCAACAACTCTCGCTCGCCGCCGTCGGTCGGGGCGCTGGTGCGGGTCACTTCGGGCGCGGTCCACGTCACGCTCCGAGGGTAACCGGGGCGCCGGCCGCCGCGGTGCCGCCCGGCGCGGAATCGGGCAGACTGACCCGATGCGTCCCGAATCCCGCGCACCGGACCCCGGCGAGGGCCGTCCCCACCTGGAACTCGCGCGGGCCGAGGACGATTGGATCCGGGCGGAGTACCTTCCCGAGGCGCTCTACCACCTGCGATACCGGCGCGCGGGCGGTGACCGGTACGAGCTGTACACCGCCGATCACCGCTGGGTGCGCGACATCCTGGTCGCCTGGCTCGTTCGGGACGACCGCTGGGACGAGTCCCCGGCGTGGTCGCGCATCGACCCCGCGATCGCCGAACTCGAGACCGTCCGCGGCGAGATGAGCGAATTGCTCGACGGCTTCGGACTTCTCGACGCGCTCGGCGAGTTCGAGGACGGACTCGACGACGCGCTCCGCCGGGCCGACGAACTGTTGGGCGACGACGACGCTCCGGCCGACCCGCCGCCCGGCTAGCGGCGCGCGGAGCGTCGGCTCACCCGCTCAGCGCGGCGGTCAACGCCCGGGCGGCCGCCAGGGTGATGGCGATGTACCGGTCCCGATCCGCCCTGGTGGTCGTCGCACGCAGCGGTCCGAGCTGCACCTCGTAGGCGGCCGTGCCCGCGCCGTCGAACACCGGCGCGGCCAGGTAGCTCAGCGGCAGCTGCTCGTCACCGTCGAGCTCGTGCCGGGTGAAGGGACGCGCGGTGAGGGCGGTGAGCTGGCGCAGGGCCCGGGTGCGCAGGTGCGGGTGCAGCAGTTCGGTGCCCACGGCCGCGAGCAGATCGGCGAGCAGGTCCACGGTGCCTGCGTCGTCGGAGCGGGGACGGAACACGGCGACGCCGCGGTCCTTCACCAGGGTGAGCAGCGCGCCCGCGGTCCGTCGGTCGGCGTCGGCGGTGGTGGCCAGCCAGGTGTTCTGCTCGGCGGCGGGCCGCCACGGCATCACCGCCGCCCCGGCCGGGAACCGCAGTGGAATCCGGTGGCCGACCGGGATTCCCGGCACCATCCGGTCCGGGCCGTGCCGGACGTCGAGCACCGTCAGCGCGTCGGGTTCGATGCGGCTCAGCGTCGCGCCGCAGCCCGCCTCGGTGGCCAGTTCCTGGAGTATTTCCCCGACCTCGGGCGGCAGCAGCGGGCCCGTGAGGGTGAGCAGGCCGGGTCCGAGCCGGTACCCGCGGTCGGGCACCCGCACGGCCCAGCCCGCGAGATCGAGTTCGGCCAGCACGGCCGTGGCGGTGGCGCGGGCGATGCCGAGGCGTTCGGCGATGGCGGCCACGGGAAGCGGCTCGGCCGCACCGGCGAGCAACGTCAGGATCTCGACCACCCGCCGCGTCGGCGGGGAGGGCGAGCGCACCGCGCCCGTCTGCGTATCCGTCATCGGCGAACCCCTTGTGTCCGTTCCTGGCACCGACCTACGATGACGAATATAGAACATTACCTGTCGAATATTCGACATCAGTATTCGACGTCGTCTACCGCCGCCGCATGCGGCGCCGATCGGAGCACACATGATTCTCGACCGATTCCGGATAGACGGGCAGGTCGCCGTCGTCACCGGCGCGGGCCGCGGCCTGGGCCGCGCCATCGCCGTGGCCTTCGCCGAGGCGGGCGCCGACGTGCTGATCGCGGCGCGCACCAAGCAACAACTCGACGAGGTGGCCGAGCAGATCACGGCCGCGGGCAGGCAGGCGCACGTCGTTGCCGCCGACCTGAGCGACCCCGAGGCCGCCGCCGGGCTCGCCGAGGCGGCCGTGCAGCGGTTCGGCAGGCTCGACATCGTGGTCAACAATGTCGGCGGCGCCATGCCCTCGCCGCTGCTGGACACCACCCCGCAGGCGATGATCGAGGCGTTCACCTTCAACGTCGCCAACGCGCACGCGCTGATCCGCGCCGCCGTGCCGCACATGCTGGCCACCGCGGACGGCGGCTCGATCGTCAACATCACCTCGACCATGGGCCGCCTGCCCGGTCGCGCCTTCGCCGCCTACGGCACCGCCAAGGCCGCGCTGGCGCACTACACGAAACTGGCCGCCCTGGACCTGAACCCGCGCATCCGGGTGAACGCGATCGCCCCCGGCTCGATCCTCACCTCCTCGCTCGAGGTGGTCGCGGGCAACGAGCAACTGCGCACCGAACTCGAGACGAAGACCCCGCTGCACACCATCGGCGAGCCCGCCGACATCGCCGCGGCCGCCCTGTATCTGGTCTCGCCCGCCGGGAAGTACCTCACCGGCAAGGTGCTCGAACCCGACGGCGGCCTGATCCAGCCCAATCTCGCCATCCCGATCCCGGACCTGTGACCATGAGCGTACGAGTCGTGCAGTGGGGCACCGGCAATGTCGGCAGGCATGCGCTGGCCGGCATCGTCGCCGCCCCCGACCTGGACCTGGTCGGCGTCCACGTCTCCGGACCCGACAAGGCGGGCAAGGACGCCGCCGCCCTCGCGGGCCTGGACACCCCGACCGGCGTGACCGCCACCGCCGACGTCGCCGAGATCCTGGCCCTGCGCCCGGACTGCGTCGTCTACTGCGCCATGACCGACAACCGGCTGCTGGAGGCCGTCGAGGACCTGCGCACCCTGCTCGCCGCCGGGGTGAACGTGGTGGCCTGCGCCCCGGTGTTCTTCCAATACCCCTACGACGTGCTCCCCGACGACCTGCTGCAGCCGGTGCTGCGCGCCGCCGCCGACGGTGGTGCCTCGTTGTGGGTCAACGGGATCGACCCCGGTTTCGCCAACGATCTGCTGCCGCTGGCGCTGGCGGGCACCTGCCTGCGCATCGACCAGCTGCGCTGCCTGGAGATCGTCGACTACGCCAGCTACGACAACCGCGCGGTGATGGTCGACATCATGGGCTTCGGCAAGCCGATGGACGAGACCCCGATGCTGTTGCAGCCCGGCGTGCTGTCGCTGGCATGGGGCAGTGTGGTGCGTCAGCTCGCCGCGGGTATCGGGGTGCGGCTGGACGCGGTGACCGAGACCTACGAGCGGGTGCCCGCACCGGAGTCTTTCGACATCGCCACCGGCCACATCGCCGAAGGCACCGCCGCCGCACTGCGATTCGAGGTGCGCGGCATGGTGGGGGACCGGGCGGTGACGGTGCTCGAACACGTCACCCGGCTGCGACCCGATCTGTGCCCGGACTGGCCGCAGCCGCCGCATCCGCAGGGCTGCTATCGGGTCGAGCTCACCGGCGACCCGAGCTACGTGCTGGACCTGGTGACGTCGAGCCCGCGCGGCGACCACAACTTCGCCACCCTGCTGGCCACCGCGATGCGCATCGTCAACGCCGTGCCCGCGGTCGTCGCCGCACCACCGGGCCTGCTGACCGCGCTCGACCTGCCGTTGATCACGCGGCCCGCCGTACCACCCTCCTGATCGGAGAGCCCGGCGCTCTCCGATGCGTTCCGGCGGTCACCTCATCGGCCGCCGGAACGCGGGGGGTCGGTCCGGAACGCGGTGTCGCTCCGGCTCGTTCAGTCGAGGAAGGCGCCGGAGGCGGGGCCGGAACCGGTGGGGATGGGGGCGCCCGCCGGTTGCCATGTGGCGGTGTGGAAGGGCACCAGCGCGCCCGCGTGCGGGTCGGTCCGCAGATAGGTGTGCAGCAGGGTGGTGGCGTCGAGCGCGGCCGCGGGCACCGTGAACGGCGCGGCGACGTGCGTGCCGAGGCTGCCGACGTACATCTTGGCGCCGTCGGCGGTGAAGCCCACCGACAGCGGCGCGTCCACGGGCACGGTGCCGGTGACCCGGTCGGCGGCGAGATCGATGACCTGGACCGCGTCCGCGCCGAGGGTCGCCACCATCAGCCGCGTCCCGTCCGGGCTGATCGCGCCCGCCACCGGTGCGCTGCCGGGCGCGAAGGCGATGGCGCCCAACCGGGTCCAGCTCTGGGTGTCGATCACCGAGACGTTGTCGCCGAGCACGTTGAGCGTGTAGAGCTTGCGGCCGTCGGGGGAGACCGCCGCGGAGGCGGGTAGCGAGCCGTCGATCTGGATCCGCTCACCCACCTGGAAGCCGGTCTCCGGATCGAACACGGCGGCGGTCGAGTCGGCGAAGACGGTGTACAGCTTGCCGCCGTCGGGGGAGATGGCGGCGGCGAAGGGGATGGCGGGCAACGGCATCGAGCGCATCAGGGTGTTGCTCACCGTGTCCAGCACGTCGATCGACGGACGCGCGGTGAAGACGTAGACGCGGTCGCGCACCGGGTCGGCGATCGGCTCGGTCATGCCGTCGGTGCCGCTGATCGGGATGCGGGCGGTGACGGTGTTGCTGGTCCGGTCCACCACGGCGATGTCGTCCGGCCCGGTGAACGGCGGATTGGCCGACTGCACGTACAGCTGCCTGCCGTCGCGGGCGGCGGCGACGGCCGCGGCCTGCGCCCCGACACCGTCGATGCGGGCCCGTACCTGGTCGGCGGCGGTGTCGACGACGAGCACCGCGCCCTCGCCCATGACCGGAACGTAGGCGATGTCGGCACCCTCGTCGGCGCCCGCGGCAGGCGCGAGCAGCGACAGGACGACCGCGGCGAGCGCGAACGCGCGCCCGGATCGACGCCGGAACCGGATTGCCATCCTCGGACCTTTCGTGTGGGTATCCGAACGGACTATTCCCCGGAAACGCCGCCGCCGCAAGCGTTACCGTCGACCGGTCACCTTACCCAGCAACCCACACGGTCGCGCATCGCAGGCAGGTTACTGCCCGGTCGGGGTGGCCCACATGTTCGACAGCAACGCGAAACTCGGTGTGTCGGCCAGCGACTGGCTGGACTCGTAGATGCGCCGGTACCCGGTTTCCACGATGCGCCAGTTGCCGTCGGCGTCGCGGCGGTAGCGGTCGCTGTAGTAGCCCGCGCCGCGGATCAGCGCGCCGAATTCGGTGGCGATCACGGTGTCTTCGAAGGCCCACGAACCGGTGGCGGTGTCGCCGTCGACGGTGATCTCGGGATGGTGGGCGATGTGTACCGTGACGATGGCGGGGCCCAGGTTCGCGCGCATGAATTCGGTGATGGCCGCGCGGCCCTCGAACGCCAGCGGCTCGCCGAGGGCGTGCGTGCCGTAGCGGCCGACGGCGTCCTCGGCCAGGGTGTCGGCGAACTCGTCCCAGAGTTTGAGGTCGAGCGTGCGGAAGTAGCGGTACTTGAGCCTGCGCACGTCTTCGATTGCTGCCAGATCCATCCGCTCAGCCTGGCACGCCCTGCGCCACTCGACAAGAACGTGTTCTAATTTGTGGCGCGAAGCGAGGCCGGGGATAGCGCGGCGTCCCGCGGGGTACCCGAGGAACGGCCGCCTGCGCCGGAACCGGCGCCGTGGCCACCGGGGACCGATCCGACACACACGCGGAGGAGCACACCAGTGACCGCACCCAGCCTCGATCACGACCTGGCCCTGAAGATGGCCGCCGACCGGCTCGAGCGCGAGTTCGGCGGTGCCGTCCCGGACGCGGAGATCGAACAGTTCCTACAGGACACCTACGAGCACATCGCCGACCACGCCACCCTCGACAACTTCCTGCCGCTGCTCGCCGAGCGCTACACCCGGGAGTGGCTGCGCGAGCGCACGAGCTGAGCGGCGGCGGAAACGGCCCGAACCCCGCCCGCCCCGGCGCATTCCTCTTATGCTGGCCCCGCGGTACGAAGAGAGGTGCGTCATGTCGGTCGAGATGGTGAGCCATCCCGAATCCGGGTGGGCGGGGGCGGGCCGGGCGGCGCCGCCGGTATCCATGATCGAGCGGATGACGGCGATCCTGGACGCCTTCGACGCCGACACCCCGACCGTCACCCTGCTCGGCGTCGCCGAGCGCACCGGGCTACCGCGGTCGACCGTGCACCGCATCCTCGACCAGATGGTGCGGTTGCGCTGGCTCGCGCACGCGCCCGGCGGCTACCGGCTCGGTCTGCGCGCCTTCGAGCTCGGCGGCCTCGCCGCCGACCACAACGAGATCCGCGAGGCGGTGAGCCCGCTGTTGCAGGATCTGTGCCAGCGCACCGGGATGGCCGGACACCTGGCCGTCCTCGACGGTCGCGACGTGCTGTGCCTGGACAAGGCGGGCGGACGGCAGGCCGCCGCGATCCCGACCCGGCTCGGCGCCCGCCTGCCCGCGCACAGCACCGCGCTCGGCAAGGCGCTGCTGGCCACGTTGGAGCCCAGCATCGTCGAGGCCGCGCTGCGCGAGAAGCTGCCCCAGCTGACCGCGCGCACCATCGGCGACCGCGCGGAACTGCATCGCGAGCTGGCCCGGGTGCGGGTGCGCCAGGGCGGCGTCGCCGTGGACAACGAGGAATCGGTGGACGGCGTGTGCTGTGTCGCGGTGCCGGTGCGCGGCCGCGGCGCGGCGGCCGCGGCGCTGTCGCTGTCCGGTCAGGTCGGTGGGGAACGCGGCGCCCTGGACACCGCGCGGCTGGCGCGGATGCTGTCGGAGGCGGCGCAGGAGGCCGGGCGAGCGCTGTTCCCCCGGCACGAACGCCTGCGCTAGCGGATCAGGAGGGCCGGCGCACCGGGAACTCCGCGGCCAGTTCGGCGAAGACCGCGGCGTTGAACTCGAAAGCGCGCTTGCCCTCGTCGAGCACCCGGCGGCGCTCGAGTTCGTCGACCGGCAACCGGTCGAGCAGCGCGCGGTACTCCCGCTTGAAGGCCGCCGGGTTGGGGATGTCGTCGAAGACGTAGAAGCGCACCCCGTCCCCGCGGCGCGGCAGATCCCACAACTTCTCGGCGGTGCCGCGAATGACCTGCCCGCCGGACAGATCACCGAGGTAGCGGGTGTAGTGGTGGGCGACGTACCCGGCGGGCCACTCGCGGGCGCACTCCTCGATGCGCGCGGCGTAGGCGGCGGTCGCGGGCAGCGGGGTCAGGTCCGCGCGCCACTCGGGGCCGATCAGCGCGGTGAGGTCGCGCTCGAGTTCGGCCGTCCTGGCCAGCTCGGGCCGGATGAACGGCCCGGCGACCGGATCGGCGGCCAGCTCGTCCATGCGTGCTTCGAGCGCCCGGTAGACGAACCACAGCTGGCCGGTGTAGCGGTGATAGGAATCGATGCCGAGATGCCCGCCGAGCATGTCGGTGATGAACGTGGAGTTCTCCGCCTCGGCGTGCTGGCGCTCGGTCGCGGTGCGGATACGCGTCGAAAAAGGTACGGCTTCCGACATCTTCGATGGCACCTCGCAATCACCCGCGGGCTGCCGGGGTCTCCGGCAGCCCTGACCCGACCGGCCCGACGATACCGGCTCGGCACGATTGTCGCACCGGTCCGCCGCGGGTGGGGACGCCACGGTCGGCGCCGGGCGCACCGCTCAGCGCTTGCCCTGCAGCACCGGTGCGAGGAACAGCAGCGCGATCGCCGCGACGACGGCGAACACGAAACCCCAGAAATTGAGTTCGGTGATCGAACCCTTGCCGATCAGGCTGGCGACGATGCCGCCGATCAGCGCGCCCGCCATGCCGAGCAGCGCGGTCATCTTGAAATCGAGTTTGTCGGCACCGGGTTTCAGTGCGCGGGCGAGGAATCCGATGATGACACCGATGATCAGGAAGCCGACGATTTGGACGATTGCGTTCCACATGTGCGCAACTCTCCAACCAGTCACCCCGGTTGTCCAGCGACATGCCGGTGAATTCTTCCGGTCGGACCCGGCCGAATTCAGCCGGGCGAGGCGGTACGGCGCTTGCGGCGCACCACCGGTTTCCGCAGCGACCCGAACCGGCTGAGAATCCGTGGGCGGCGCAGGGTTCGGTCGCACCATTCACCGAGGGTGACGCCCGCGGCGAGCGCGCAGCCCACACCGAACGCGGCGAAGAGCTGGTTGAAACCGAGCAGCAGTTCGTCGTTGAGCACCGCGTACAGCCCGCGGTAGACCTTCAGGCCGGGCAGCAGCGGGGTGATGCCTGCGACCGCGACCACCAGCGGCGGCGTCATCGCCCGGCGCGCCATCAGGCCACCGGCCATGCCGACCAGCGTCGCGGCGACACCGGAGGAGATGACCGGGCCGAATCCCAGGTACTGCACGAGCAGGAAGCAGATCGTGCCCGCCGCACCGCCGAACGCGGCGGCGGCCAGCGCGCGCCGCTCGGCGTAGCAGGCCAGCGCGAACGCCAGGGCGGCCACGGCACCGGCGACGAGTTTCACCGGCAGATCGGTGATGTCGCGGCCGGACACCAGGTCGATGCTGGGCACCGTCGTGCCCGCCACCTCGCCCAGGCGCAGCGCCAGCGCGATTCCGGCGACGATGCCGCCGGTCATCATCACCACCTCGAGCATGCGGGCGGCGGCGGTGATGGGTGCGCCGGTGATGGCGTCCTGCACCGAGCCGACCAATTGCAGCCCACTGAGCAGCACCGTGATGCCTGCGGCCACGATGAGCGTGGCGTCGACGCGGATGCCCAGCGGCTCGGCGAGACTGGACAGCAGGATCGCCGGTGTCGCCGCGATCAGGCCGCCCGCCATGTGCTGGAAGAAGAACGGCAGGCCGTAGCGGTTGAGCGCGCGGTTGGTGCGGTCGATGGCGGCGGTCGTGAGAAAACTGAGCACCGTCACCAGCAGGTCGGCGCCGAGCAGCGCCGCGATCGCGGCGGCCATCAGCGACCAGCCGAAGGTCGCCACCCAGCGGGCGTAGGGATGCGGTGCGGTGGTGATGGCGTCGAGGGCGGCGCGCGCCTCGGCGGGCGGTACGACCTGGTGCCGGATCCGGCGGGTCAACCGGTCGACCGCGGCCAGCCGGGTGAAGTCCAGCGAGCGGTAGCGCACCACGCGCATGGTGCTGGCCGGGGGGAGCAGGGGGCCGCGGTCGGCCCAGATGCGGATCGAGTCGTAGGTGACGTCGACGTCGCAGCGCGACAGGCCGTAGGTGGCGGCGATGAACCGCACCTGGGTGGTGGTGTCCATCACGCCGGTGCCCGACGCGAGCACCACCTCCCCGACCCGGACCGCGAGATCGAGCACCTCGGCGACCTTGGCGTCGTCGGTGAGGTCGATCGGCTGCAGCGGGGCGGGCGCGGCGATGATGGTGTCGGCGGTGGCCTGCCGGTCCGCGACCAGCACACCGACGGCCTGTTCCAGCAGGCGAGGGGCCCGGCGCGGCCACAGCCGCGGTCGTCGCGCGGCACGCTGCCGCTGCCGATCGATGTAGTCGTCTCCTCCCGAGATCGCGTCCAGACCCATGTTCTTCGACGGTAGTCGAGCCATCCGGGTGCGGCATCGGCCCAGGTACGGCCCGCGCGGCCGGGCCCACACCGGTCACGGCGCGGGCCCGGACCCCATCACCGCAGGTCGCGGCGTCGATACCCGAGCAATCCGGCGCCGGTCAGCACGGCCGCGACGGCCAGCAACCACAGCAGCGGGGTGATGTGAAATTCGGCACCCGGAAGTTTGGGCGGGTGCACGAAGGGCACGAGGTCGACCAGCCACTGCGGCAGCCCGTCGAGCGAGCCGACGAAGAACAGCACGATCGTCGTGCTCAACACGCCCCATGCCACCGGGGCGAAGCGCGGCGCCAGCCCGAACAGCGCGATCGCGACACCGGTCAGCACCCAGACCGCGGGCACCTGCACCAGCGCGGCCGCGACGGTCCGGGGCAGCTTCGCACCGAGGTCGCCGGTGGCCGCGCCGTAGACGATTCCGATCGCCGCACCCGCGACGATGAGCGCCAGGACCGGGCCGAGCAGGGCGATGCCGAGATGGCCCGCGGCGTAGCGAACCCGGCCGACGGCCGCGGCCAGCGTCGTCTCGGCGCGGCCGCTGGTCTCCTCGTCGTGCAGGCGCAGCACCGCCGAGATCGAATAGGCCGACGCGGCCGCGGCGAGCATGGCCACCGCATAGGCGATGAACGACTGTTCCAGGCTCTCCGAACCGCCCATCCGCACCACCAGGTCGGTGATCGCGCCGCTGTCGCCGATCATGTCGCCGATGCTGTTCACGGCGCCGCCGATCATCAGCCCGTAGAGGCCGAAGCCGATCGTCCACGCCAGCAGCGAACCGCGCTGCAACCGCCAGGCCAGCCCGCCCGGACCGGCCAGATCCGCCCCCGCGGCCGCGGGCCCCGGCCGCTGCGCGATCAGCCCCGAGCCGGTGTCGCGGGTGCCGAGCAGTCCGTAGGCGACCAGGGTCGCCAGCACCGCGACGGTGGCCAGCGGCAGCAGCACCCACCAGCGCTCCTGCGCGTAGGGCCGGATCTGCAGGCACCAGCCCAGCGGGGAGAACCAGGACAGCACCCCGTTGCCCGCATCGCCCGCGGCGCGCAGCGCGAACGCGGTGCCGAGCACGGCGAAGGCGAGCCCGCGCGCCACCCGGGCCGACGTGCTCAGCTGGGCGGTCACCGCGGCGACGGCCGCCCAGACGATGCCCGAGGCGGCCAGGGCGGCACCGAAGGCGACCGAGCCGGCCAGTGCCACATCGGTCGCGGCCAGCGACAGGGCACACAGGACGCCGGCGAGCGCCGACCCGCCGAACGCCACCAGCAACGCGGCGGTGAGCCCGGCGAAACGGCCGATGCTGGTCGCGCCGACCAGTTCGGCGCGGCCGGATTCCTCCTCGGCCCTGGTGTGCCGGACGACGGTGAGCACGGTGGCGATGGCGATCATGCTGTACATCGCCCCCGCCTTCCACGTCCCGATCGAGCCGAGCGTGTTCTCGAACACCGGTCCGTACATCGCCAGCAGCGCCGGGCTGGCGGCGGTGGTGCGGGCGAAGCTGTCCAGCTGTTCCTGGGTGGTGTACAGGTCGCGCACACTGATCAACTGGAATGCGGGCATCAGGCCGAGCACCAGGGTCCACAGCGGCAGCACCACCCGGTCGCGGCGCAGCACCAGGCGCAGCAGTTGCCCGGTGCCGGCGAAGTCCGCGGGGTGCCCGAACAGCGGTGCGCTGAACGGCCTTTCGGCGGTGATCGCGGTCATGCCCGCACCACCTGTCCGGCCTCGTCGGCGCCGTCGACGTGGTAGTGCCGCAGGAACAGCTCCTCGAGCGTCGGCGGAGCGCTGGTGAGGCTGCGCACGCCGGTGTCGCCGAGCACCCGGATCAGCTCGCCGAGGTGTTCGCTGTCGACCTGGCAGCGCAGCGTGTCGCCGTCGCGCTCGATGTCGTCGACCCCGGCGATGCGGCTCAGATCGCCAGGGTCACCGAGCAATTCGGCGGTGATCGAGGTGCGTGAGAGGTGGCGCAGGTCGGCGAGCGAGCCGCTCTCCACCGTGCGGCCGGCCCGGATGATGGTCACCCGGTCGCACAGCGCCTCCACCTCGGACAGGATGTGGCTGGACAGCAGCACGGTGGTGCCGCGCGCGGCCGCCTCGCGCACGCAGTCGCGGAACAGCTGCTCCATCAACGGGTCCAGGCCCGAGGTCGGCTCGTCGAGCAGCAGCAGGCGCACGTCGGAGGCGAACGCGGAGACGAGCGCGACCTTCTGGCGGTTGCCCTTGGAGTAGGTGCGGGCCTTCTTGCGCGGGTCCAGATCGAACCGTTCGATCAGTTCGTCCCGGCGGGCACGGTCGATCCCGCCGCGCATGCGGGCCAGCAGGTCGATGGTCTCGCCGCCGCTGAGCGAAGGCCACAACGTGACATCGCCGGGCACATAGGCCAGTTCGCGGTGCAGCTCCACCGCGTCGGTCCACGGGTCGCGTCCCAGCAGTTCGGCCTGCCCCGCGGTGGCCCGCAGGATGCCGAGCAGAATGCGGATGGTGGTGGACTTGCCCGCGCCGTTGGGCCCGAGGAAGCCGTGGATCTCGCCTTCGGCGACCTCCAGGTCCAGGCCGTCGAGGGCGGTGACATGGCCGAACGTCTTGCGCAGGTCCCGGATTCGGATGACCTCGGACATCAGCGCTCCTTGGTGATTTCGTCGAGAAGTGTGGGGTCGGTGAGCAGGCCCTGGGTGTAGAGCTCCAGGGCGGGGCCGGTGAGTTCTTCGGTGATGCGGCGGATGGCGGCGCGGAAATCGATCGTCTCGCCGTCACGCTGGTGCAGGCGCACCCACAGCAGCGTGGCGCCGACGTTGGCCAGCATCAGGTGCCTGGCCCGGGCCTTGGGATCACGGCTGGGCTTGATCACGCCCGCCTCGACGCCGCGGCGCATGTAGTCCTCGGCGTCGGCGACCATGTGCTCGAACAGCGACTCCGCCATCGGTCCGCCTGCTTCCAGACTGCGCACCATGTAGGCGACCAGCGGACCGTAGGCCTCCACCTCGGCCATCGCGGCCAACAGGCCCGCACCCGTGTCCGGTGCGAGAAGCGCCTTGGTCTTCTCGTCGTGGATGAGTTGCAGCACCCGCTCGTCGCAGGCGGCACGCAGGCCGTCCTTGGAGCCGAAGTGGTGGTTGACCAGCCCGGGGGATACGCCTGCCGCCGCCGCGATCACGCGTACGCCGACATCGAATCCGCGGTCGCCGAAGACCTCGATCGCGGCGTCGCGAATGCGCGCCGCCGTGGTCAGTTCCGTGGGGGATCCTTGCGATACGGGCTGTTGGTTGAACACATGTTCAGTATATTAAACAGTCGTTCAACGCGCGCGCAAGGGTTTGACCACCCCGCTTGACGGTTATCGTCGGAGGCATGGCAACCGGCAGCCCGACGACGGCAGATCACCTCCGCGCAGCACTCGACGGACCCTGGCGTGACATCCGGCAGCAAGCCCGCCGCGAACTCGCCGACGAGCGCTTTCTCGGGGACCCGAACCTCGACTACAAGGCCGCGCGGGCGCGGGTGCTCGACCAGATGCGCCTGCTCGCCGCGATGGATTACGCCAAGCGCGGTTTCCGTCTGGAGAACGGCGGCGTCGGCGACCCCGGCGGCGCGGTGACGGCACTGGAGATGGTCGCCTACGCCGACCTGTCGCTGTGGGTGAAATCCGGCGTGCAGTGGGGCCTGTTCGGCGGGGCGGTGGAGAACCTGGGCACCGAGCGCCATCGCGAGTACATCAAGCAGCTGATCTCGCTGGACCTGCTCGGCTGCTTCGCGATGACCGAGTCGGGCCACGGCAGCGACGTCGCCAGCCTGGAGACCACCGCCACCTACGATCCGGCGACCCAGGAGTTCGTGATCCACTCGCCGACGCCCTCGGCCCGCAAGGACTACATCGGCGGCGCGGCCGAGCACGCCCGGATGGCGGCGGTGTTCGCGCAGCTGATCACGCAGGGTGAAGGCCGCGGTGTGCACTGCTTCCTGGTGCCCATCCGGGACGAGCAGGGCGCCGACCTGCCCGGCGTCACCACCTCCGACGACGGCCTCAAGGGCGGGCTGCTCGGCGTCGACAACGGCCGCATCGTCTTCGACCACGTCCGGATTCCGCGGGAGAACCTGCTCAACCGCTACGCCGACGTCGAGCCCGACGGCACCTACAGCTCACCCATCGAGAACCCGAGCAGGCGCTTCTTCACCACGCTCGGCACGCTGGTGCGCGGCCGGATCAGTGTGGGCGGCGCGGCCGCCGCGGGCGCGCGGGTCGCGCTCAGCATCGCCGTCCGCTACGCGCTGCAGCGCCGCCAGTTCGCCGACCCCGACAGCGGGACGGAGACGGTGCTCATGGACTACCGGATGCACCAGCGCAGGCTGCTGCCGCTGGTCGCCAAGTCCTTCGCCTACGCCTTCGCGCAGAACGACCTGGTGCGCCGGATGCACGTCATCCAGACCGGCCAGAACCTCGACCCCGGCGCCCAGCGGGCCTTGGAGAAGCGGGCCGCGGGTCTCAAGGTCGCCCAGACCCGGCACGCCACCCGCGCCATCCAGGAATGCCGGGAGGCGTGCGGCGGCGCCGGCTACCTCACCGAGAACCGGCTGGTCACGCTCAAGGCCGACACCGACGTGTTCACCACCTTCGAGGGCGACAACGTCGTGCTCACCCAGCTGGTCGCCAAGGAACTGCTCACCGCCTACGCCGACGAGGTCCAGGATCTCGACGCGCTGGGCTGGGTGCGTTTCGCGGCCACCATGGCCGGTGACGTGGTGCGCAAGCGCTCGGGCGTGCGCCAGCTGATCCAGACCCTGCGCGATCGCAGCGACGAGTCGGTCGACGAGGGCGACCTGTCGCGCCGCTCCACCCAGTTGCAGCTGTTCGCCGACCGCGAGGACTATCTCGTCCGCACCGCCGCCCACCGGCTGCGCGCCCGGGCCGAGGACACCACGCCGTTCGAGGGCTTCAACAACGCCCAGGACCACATCCTGGCGGCCGGGTCCGCGCACATCGACCGGCTGGTGCTGGAAGCCTTCATCGAGGGCATCGGCGAGATCGAGGACCCCGAGGCCAGGGCGCTGGCCGAGACCGTGTGCGACCTGTTCGTCTACACGCTGCTCGAGGAGAACTCGGCCTGGTACATCATGCACCGCTTCATGTCCGTCGAGCGGGCGAAGGCGGTGCGGCGCGGGGTCAACGAGCTGGTCGACCGGCTGCGCCCGCACGCACTCACCCTCGTCGAGGCGATGGGCGTGCCGGAGGAGATGCTGCACGCGGCGATGCTGCACGACGCCAGCGTGTACCAGCGGAGCTGACGCCGGATCGGGGGCGGCTCCTTCGGTGGCGCTGCCCCCGACCCGTTCAGGGGACCGAGTCGTCGTGCCCCGGTCCGCGGGCGGGTCGACGCGAACCCGCGAGCCGTTCGGCCGCGGCGCATCCGGCGATGCCGAGGGCCAGTGCCGCCGCGGCTCCGCCGACCACATCGGTCGCGTAGTGGTAGTCCATGCCCACCTGTCCCACCACCACGGCGCCGCAGGCGACCACCCCGGCGACCGCGACGGCCAGGCGGACGCGGGCCGAATCGCACAGCAGCACAACGGTCGTCACCACGGCGACCAGGTGCACGGTGTGCCCGCTCGGATAGGCGAGGTAGTCGTGCAGCGGCCGGTCGAACAGCGGCTTGAGCACCCAGGTGTTGAGCGCGATCGCCGCCTCGGGCACCACGAGCATCGTCGCCGCCCGCCACCACTGCCGTCGCCACCCGAACCACGCGATCGCCGCCAGCAGCAGGGTCACCACCAGCCAACCGTCGCTCGGCGCGACCAGCACCCGGTGGATCGGGGCGGGTGGGCCGGTGCGCACCATGTCCGCGAGCGCGCGGTCCACCCCCGTCGGGCCGCCGCCGGGCGGAAAGGTGAGCGGGAGGGTCAGCGTGACGAGCGCGGCGAGCGTCGCGACGACGGCCCGGCCGGTGAGCTTCTGATCGAGCACCCGACGACGATAACCAGGGCCGCGCTCAGCCCGGCCCGTAGGTGAGGAACGCCGACACCAGGAACCACAGCACCCACGCCGCGGCGATCACCATCCCGATGGCCAGCGTGGTGCGCATGAACGCGCGCCCCATGTCGATGTCGCCCGCCTCGAACGGATACAGCTTCCACGGGCTGTACCACGGCGCGCGCACCAGCGGTGGCCGCGCGTCGCGTTCGAGCTGCGCGAGCTCCTCGGCGTAGGCCTCGGCCTGCGCCTGGGCCGGGCCGCCGTGCCACAGGGTGATGTCGATCGGCCCCAGAAAGCCCTCGTTCAGCAGCTCCTGCGGAGCGGGTAGGTAGGGGAGCAGGCCGAGCCCACGAAACGCCACCGCGACGTCGTTGGCCGTCCACAGGTGCTTCTCGCTCTGCGCCAGCGTGTCGAAGTAGTGCCGCAACCGGCCCTGGTCACTGCCCAGGATCGCATCGAAGCTCGGGTCGCTCCAGGCTTGGCGGACCTCGAGCTTCGACCCGCGCGGCGGGATGACCAGCGCCACCCCGTGCACCGCCCGCTGGCCGAGGCCGCGCGCGGACAACCAGTCCTGCAAGGCGAAGGTGTGCTCGCGGGACCGCTCCAGCGGGGTGCGCTTGTCGCGGCCGGTCATCGTGATCTGCTCGCCGTCGATGGTCCACGGGCCGTTGAGCGGGACCTCGAGGGTGCCGTCGCGCTGGGTGTCGGGCTCGGCGGCCTCGATCACCACGCAGCTGGTCGGCGTCCACACCACCGCGTCGAACTGGTGCAGCCGATCCTGGTGGAACAGACTGCAATTGATCGTCGCGACGCCGTGCGGGCTGTCCGGGTCCTTCCAGGTGCGCAGCCAGTCGATCAGCGCCCGCTCGGCAGTGGTGCCTGCCGGGTTCTGTACTCGCACAAGCATTCGCGACCGCCCTTCACGTCGTCACTCGACTCCGCACAGGATACGAGGAATCCGCCACCGCGCGCCCCGGCGCCGACGCGGCGCGGCGTGTCGGCGCCCGGTGCTCACTCCGGGAGTTCGGCGCGCAACCGGCCCGACGCCACCGCGCGCACGAGCTCGGCGTGGTCGGCCTCGGTCCGGTCGGCATAGCGGACCGCGAAGGCGGCCACCGCCTCGTCGAAGCGCTCGTCGCCGTCCAGATAGCCCGACAGCAGTCGCGGGTCGAGCGAGCGGGCGTGTGCCCTGGCCAGCAGCGCCCCCGCCAGCCGGCCGTAGTCGTCGAGATCGTCCTTGCCCAGGCCCGCCGGATCGATGCTGCCCTTGAGATTGCGGAACTGGCGCACGATGAACGGCAACTCGCGCCCGTCCAGCCGCAGCGTGGTCCACCCGAGCAGGATGTCGGTCTCGGCCTGAACCAGCCTGGCGCCCTGCACGATTCGTTCGCCCTCGTGCGCGACCGGGACGGCGGGCAGGTAGGGCGCGAGCGCGGAGGGGATGGCCTGCTTGAGCTGCAACACCAGCACCTCCTCGTCGTTGCCGTGCAGCAGCGCGACGTAGCTGTGCAGGCCGACGCTGCCGGTGCCGACGATGCGGAAAGCGATGTCGGACACCGCGAATCGGGCGAGCAGATCGCGCCGCGACTCGCGCAGCGTGATGCCGTAGCGTTCCAGGCCGTCGGTGACCGCCTCGGCCACCTCCTCGCTCACCTCGGTGAGCACCGGCGGGTCGGCGACGAAGCGGCGCTTGCGCACCCCCGTCTCGTGGTCGTCGATGTGCTCGGTCCACTTGGCGGCGACCTTGGCGCTGGTGTTCTTGCGCGCCTTCTTGGCGGCCTTCTTGAAATCGTCGATCAGGTCGTCGGCCTTGGCCCGGCCGAGGATCGATTCGTCGGGCAGCGCGCTCCAGGACTCCATGAACGGCCGCCCCGCCAGGTCGTCGATCGCCAGCCGGTAGGAGCGCGCCGCGTCCAGCGCGGCGGCCCGGCAGTCGTCCTCGCCGACGCCGGACTCCCGGCCGGCCAGCACCAGGCCGGCCGCCAGCCGTTCCAGGTCCCATTCCCACGGCCCGCGGATCGTCTCGTCGAAATCGTTGATGTCCATGACGATCTCGCCGCGCGAGGTGCCGTAGAGGCCGAAGTTGGCCGGGTGGGCGTCCCCGCACAGCTGGGCGTGCACGCCGGTCGCCGGGCCGTCCGCGAGATCGGCGGCCATCAGGCCCGCCGCGCCCCGGTAGAAGGTGAACGGACCGCTCGCCATCCGGCCCACCCGCAGCGGCACCAGATGCGCGAGCCGGTCGGCGTGCGCGGCGGCGAGGAAATCGAGCACGGCGGGCCGGCGCGGCCCGGCGGCCTGCCGGTCGCGAGCCGTCGCCGGCACGTGCTCCCGCAGGGCGCGGCCCTTGGCGCGTACCTCGTCGGCGGGCACGAAGGTACGCAGGTCGATACGACTGTCTGACACAGCCGCTCACGTTAGTGCCGTGGCCTGCGCCGCGCGCGGAACCCGGCCGGGATCACGGCGCGGGCACCGGCGGATCGACGGGGGTGATCGGCAACCGCAGCGCGCCGGGCGCGTGCTCGGGCACCGTGGGCCGCACCGGCCGGACCGGGTCGATGCGCCGGTACGGTGCGCCCAGCTCCGGGCGCGGATCGGGCTCACCCTTGTTCGGCCAGAACGCCATCGCGCGCTCGGCCTGCGCGGTGATGGTCAGCGACGGGTTCACGCCCAGATTGGCCGTCACCGCGGAACCGTCGGCCACGTGCAGGCCGGGGTGCCCGAACACGCGCTGGTAGGGGTCGACGACACCGGAGCGCGGGGTCTCGCCGATCACGCAGCCGCCGATGTAGTGCGCGGTCGCCGGGATGTTGAACACGTCCATGATCAAGCCGTGGGTGTCGCCGTCGATCTTGTCCGCGAACCGCCGCGCGATGTCGTGCGCCAGCGGGATCCAGGTCGGATTCGGCTCGCCCGTGCCCTGTTCGGTGCGCAGCGCGCCGCGCTTGCGGAACGAGGTCAGCGAGTTGTCCAGCGACTGCATCACCAGCAGGATCACCGACTTCTCCGAGCCGCGGTAGGGCACGCGGCTGCGCAGGAACGCCAGCGGATGGGTCAGGATCGCCAGCAGGAACCGTAGGAACCGGAACGCCCCGCCGTCCACCAGCGGCACCGCCATGGTCGCCAGCGCGTTCTGGCCCTTGCCGTAGTGGCACACCTCCACGTGCGTGTTCGGCTCCGGGTGGATGGAGGAGGTGATCGCCACACCCTGGGCGAAGTCGTACCGGGACCGGCTGGCCACGTTCAGGATCGCCTCGGAGTTGCTGCGGGTGAGTTCACCGAGCCGGGGGGACAGTCCGGGCAGCACGCCCTCGTCCCGCATCCGGTGCAGCAGCTTCTGGGTGCCCAGCGCCGCGCCCGCGAAGACCACCTGCTCGGCGGTGAAGGTCCTGGGCTCCTTGCGGATCCAGCGCCCGGACCGCTCGGTGTCCACCGCGTACCCGCCGCCGGACAGCGGCCGCACCGCGGTGGCGGTGGTGAGTTCGTGCACCCGCGCCCCGGCCTGCTCGGCGAGGTAGAGGTAGTTGGTGGTGGTCGTGTTCTTGGCGTTGTGCGGGCAGCCCGTGAAACAGCGCGCGCAGTGGACGCAGCCGCTGCGGCGCGGCCCCGCCCCGCCGAAGTAGGGGTCGTCCACCTCCTCGCCCTGCCGGTCCTCGTTGAAGAACACACCCACCTGGGTGGGATGGAAGGTGTCGGCCACGCCGATGTCCTCGGCGACCTCCTTGATGATCTCGTCGGCCGGGGTCGTCCGCGGGTTCGGCGCCACGCCGAGCATGCGCTTGGCCTGGTCGTAGTACGGGGCGAGTTCGCTGCGCCAATCGGTGATGTGGGCGCACTGCCGGTCGGTGTAGAAGGCGGGCAGCGGCTCGTAGAGGGTGTTGCCGTAGATCAGTGACCCGCCGCCGACCCCCGCGCCGGAGAACACCGCGCACTTGCCGAGGATGCTGATCTGCTGCGGCCCGGTCAAGCCCAGTTTCGGTGCCCAGATCGACTTGCGCAGATTCCAATTCGTGGCGGGCAGATCCGCGGCGTCCCAGCGCCTGCCCGCCTCGAGCACGCCGACCCGGTACCCCTTCTCGGTCAGCCGCAGGGCGGCGACGCTGCCGCCGAACCCGGAGCCGATCACCACCACGTCGTAGTCGAACTCGGCCATGTCTTCCTCTCCATCACCATCGGTTCGATGAGATGATTTCACAGTCATTCTTTCACCGCGGGTGTTGTGGCGAAAAGCAACCGCGCGCCCGGATGGCGGTCACCGGGGCCGGTGCGGTAAGCACAGCGTGTGACGACGACGCCGGCCGACCGCATCCTCACCGTCCCCAACGTGCTGAGCGTGCTGCGACTGATCGGCGTGCCGGTGTTCCTGTGGTTGTTGCTGGTCGAACGGGCCGACGGCTGGGCCTTCGCCCTGTTGGTCGCCAGCGGGATCACCGACTTCCTCGACGGCAAGCTGGCCCGGCTGCTCGACCAGAGTTCGCGGCTGGGCGCGCTGCTGGATCCCTTCGTCGACCGGCTCTATCTGGTCACCACGCTGGTGGCCTTCGTGGCGCGCGGGCTGCTGCCCTGGTGGGTGGCCCTGCTGCTGGTCGGGCGCGACGCGGTGCTGACCCTGACCCTCTCGATCTATCGCCGACGCGAACTCGACCCGCCCGAGGTGATCTACCTCGGCAAAGCCGCCACCTTCGCGCTCATGTCGGCGCTGCCCTGGCTGCTGGCCGGGCAGATGGACTGGCCGCTGGACGGTTTCGGACGGGCCTTCGGCGGGGCATTGTTGATCTGGGGCACCGCGGTGTATCTGTGGACCGGCGTGCTCTACACGGGCAAGGCCGTCGCGGTGGCACGGGCGATACCGGCTGTGCGGCAGCATCACCCATAACCGCCGGCGTCACCCGGTACCGATAAGGTTGCGTGCAGCGTTCACGACGAACGACGGTCATGACGGAAAGGACGCCCAGTGGCAGTGACCCCCGAGGATCTGCGCTACACCGAGGAGCACGAGTGGGTCCGGCGGATCGGCCCCACGCGGGTCCGGGTCGGCATCACCGACTACGCCCAGTCCCAGCTGGGTGACGTCGTGTACGTTCAGCTGCCGGACGAGCAGCGCGAGGCCGCCGCGGGCGAGAGCATCGCCGAGGTGGAATCGACCAAGAGCGTCTCGGACATCTACGCCCCGCTGGCCGCGAAAGTCGTTGCGGTGAACGAAGAACTGTCCAACGCGCCGGAGACGCTGAACGCCGATCCGTACGGTGCGGGCTGGCTGTTCGAGCTGGAGGTGGCCGATGCCGCCGCACTCGACGTCACGCTGGGCGAACTGCTGGATGCGGCAGGTTATCAAGGAGTTATCGGGGGCTGAACCGGCCTTCCCGGTTCTCCCTGCACGGGCGGGCCCCGGCAGGGTACGGTCAAAGCCAACGGATGAGCCGGCGCGGTGACGTCGGCGTTCTGACGACACGACCTCGTGTCGACCAAAGCATCACCTGCTTGCATGGATAATCAGGTTCGAGGAGGAGAGAAACGGTGAGCGAGAACAAAGACCCGGGTTACCAGGAGACCGCGGCCGAGACGACGTCGGTCTTCCGCGCGGATTTCCTGAACGAGGTCGACGCGTCGCGCTCCGGTGAGCAGACCGGCGAACAGCCGGTTCAAGGGGTCGAGGGCCTACCGGCGGGCGCGGCCCTGCTGGTCGTCAAGCGTGGCCCCAACGCGGGCTCGCGGTTCCTCCTGGACCAGCCGACCACCTCGGCGGGCCGCCACCCCGACAGTGACATCTTCCTCGACGATGTCACCGTCAGCCGTCGGCACGCGGAGTTCCGTCAGGACGACGACACCTTCCAGGTGGTCGACGTGGGCAGCCTCAACGGCACCTACGTCAACCGGGAGCCGGTGGACTCCTCGGAACTGCAGAACGGCGACGAGGTGCAGATCGGCAAGTTCCGGCTCGTGTTCCTCACCGGTCCGCGCGCACAGGTGAACGAGCCCTCGGCGGGTGCGGGCAGTCTATGAGAACCACGTCGGACGGCGGCGTTCGCGGGGGCACGCGTGGCGGTAGCGCGCGGTCGTCGAACCCGTCGCCGGTCCGGCGTGCGGCAACGGACGGGAAGGACTCGGCGCGGTGACGGGCGCGGCGCAGCAGTGGGCACGCGGAGGCATGTCGATCGGCTCCGTGCTCGACCTGTTGCGGCCTGATTTCCCGGACGTCACGATCTCCAAGATCCGTTTCCTCGAATCCGAGGGCCTGATCCGTCCGGAGCGCACCCCCTCGGGGTACCGGCGGTTCTCGGTGGCCGACTGCGAGCGGCTGCGCTTCATCCTCACCGCGCAGCGCGACCAGTACCTGCCGCTGAAGGTGATCAAGGAGCAACTCGAGGCGATCGACAAGGGGGCGGCCACCCTCGGCGTGCGCGAGGCTCGCGCCAGGGCGCTGTCGAGCCGGGCGGGCGGCGCGGAGGCCCCGGGGGCCGGTGCCGGCTCGGCCGGCGGGCGCGGCGCACCCCGCAAACTGGGTGTGGTGCCCGACGAGGTATCGCCGGAGGAGTTGCGTGTCGATCACGAAATCCGGCTCACCCGAGCCGATCTGCTCGCCCAGGCGGGCATCGATGAACCCTTCCTCAACGACCTGATCCGTGCCGGGCTCATCACGCCCGGTCCCGCGGGCTTCTTCGACGGCGAGGCGGTGACCCTGGCCAAGACCGCCCGCGCGATGGCCGAATTCGGGCTGGAAGCGCGCCATCTGCGGGCGTTCAAACTGGCCGCCGACCGCGAGGCCGCGCTGCTGGCCCAGATCGCCGCGCCGATCGCCAAGAGCCGTGATGCCGGCGCCAGGGCCAGGGCCGAGGAGACGGTGCGGGAGCTGGCGGCGCTGTCGCTGACCCTGCACACGTCCCTGGTGAAGGCCTCGGTGCGGCACGCGCTCGGTAACTGAACCGCGCCGCCGTCGGCCGGGCAACACGCCCCGGGCGGCGGCACGGACCGATCGCAGCACCCCCGCCCGTTCGCTTAGACTCGGAGTTACGGCGAGCTCTGCAGCGGTTCGAGCCGGGCGGCCGGCGATTATGGGAGGCAGTGGCATGAGTGAAATGCGTGTGATCGGCATCCGCGTCGAGCAGCCACAGAACCAGCCGGTGCTGTTGCTTCGCGAGGTGTCCGGCGATCGGTATCTGCCGATCTGGATCGGGCAGGCCGAGGCCACAGCCATCGTGCTCGAGCAGGAGGGGGTGACCCCGATCCGTCCGCTGACCCACGATCTGATCAAGATCATGATCACCGAGCTCGGACACACCCTCAAAGAAGTGCGGATCGTGGATCTGCAGGAGGGCACCTTCTACGCGGATCTGGTCTTCGACAACGATCTGCGGATTTCCGCGCGCCCCTCGGACTCGGTCGCGATCGCCCTGCGGGTCGGTTGCCCGATCTATGCCGAGGAGCCGGTGCTCGACGAGGCGGGACTGGTGATGCCCGACGAGCGCGAGGACGAAGTGGAGAAGTTCAAGGAGTTCCTGGAATCGGTCTCCCCGGACGATTTCAAGGCCACCGACAGCTGAATTTCTCGACCTGAAGTACAGCCTGAGACTTTTACCGCGCGTCGCGTTTGGTCCGATGATGCCATTCCCCGGACAATCGACGGGAGTAATCTCGATAGTTGGGCCGCGATCATCACGGTGCTCGCGGTCGTCACGGAGTCGGGTCATCGGTGCGGCCGGGCGTCGGCGGAGCAAGGGAGTGGTCAGTGGCAGAGCAATCGCAGGATGTGGTACAGCCAGGCCTGTTCCCGAACGACGCGGTGCCCGACGACCTGGTCGGCTATCGCGTGCCCAGCGCCTGTCAGGTGGCGGGGATCACCTACCGCCAACTCGACTACTGGGCGCGCACCGGGCTGGTCGTGCCCTCGATCCGCGGCGCCGCGGGCTCGGGGAGTCAGCGGCTCTACTCGTTCAAGGACATCCTGGTCCTGAAGATCGTCAAGCGGCTGCTGGACGCGGGCATCTCGTTGCAGAACATCCGCATCGCGGTCGACCACCTGCGCAGCCGCGGCGTGGAGGATCTGGCGGGCATCACGCTGTTCTCCGACGGCACCTCGGTCTACGAATGCACCTCGCCGGAAGAGGTCGTCGATTTACTGCAGGGCGGCCAGGGCGTGTTCGGGATCGCGGTCTCCGGCGCCATGCGTGAGCTCACCGGCGTCATCGCGAATTTCCCCGCCGAACGGGCGACCGCGGCCACCGAGCGGCCGGAGGACGAATTGGCCTACCGTCGCAAGGCGCGGATGAACCGGGCCACCGGATAGGCGGACAGTGCCGATCGCTGTCCGTTCGCGGGAGTGACGAGCGCGACATCGGAGTCGGCGCGTGGTTTCGGCACCGCGCGCCTTACACTGACGGTGCGTCGCGCCGTGCGGGAGAGTCCCGGTCTCAGCCGAGTCCGGGCGCCGAAGGAGCAGCACCTCCCCGTCAATCTCTCAGGCAACCGGACCGTGCGGCTTTCGACGCCTCTGGAAAGCGGTGGTCCGCGCGCTGACGCGGGTGCGCCCGCCCACGGGGAAAGGGGGCCGGCAGCGCGTCGGCATCCCGAATCTCTCAGGCATCACGACAGAGGGGGAGGGCCGGTACCCGTCGACACCGTCGACCCGCCCGACCTGGAGTTGCCGCCGTGACCCGATCCTTCGCCGACCGCCACATCGGACCCGATGCCGCCGAACTGTCCCGGATCCTCGAGGTCGTCGGGGTCGACTCCCTCGACGCGCTGGCCGCGGCCGCGCTGCCCGCGAGCATCCTCGACGACGCAGGCGCGGGCCCGCTGGCCGCGTTGCCGCCCGCGGTGAGCGAGCACGAGGCGCTGGCCGAACTGGCCGCCCTCGCGCAGTCCAACACCGTGACGACCTCGATGATCGGCCTCGGCTACTACGACACGCTGACTCCGCCGGTGCTGGTGCGCAACCTGCTGGAGAACCCCGCGTGGTACACCGCCTACACCCCGTACCAGCCCGAGATCAGCCAGGGCAGGCTCGAGGCACTGCTCAACTTCCAGACGATGGTGTCGGATCTGACCGGGATGGAGGTCGCCAACGCCTCCATGCTCGACGAGGCCACCGCGGCCGCGGAAGCGATGACGTTGCTGCGCCGCGCGGGCCGCTCCCGATCGAACCGGCTGCTGATCGATGCCGACCTGTTCCCGCAGACCCGCACGGTGCTGCACACCCGGGCCGAGCCGCTGGGCATCGAGATCGTCGAGGCCGACCTGGCCGCCGCCGGACTGCCCGAGGGAGAGTTCTTCGGTGTGATCGTCCAGCTGCCCGGCGCGTCCGGCCGGGTGGTGGACTGGACCGCGCTCATCGCGGCGGCCCACGAGCGCGGCGCGCTGGTCGCCGCGGGCGCCGACCTGCTGGCCGTGACGCTGATCGTCCCGCCCGGTGAGCAGGGCGCCGACGTGTGCTTCGGCACCACCCAGCGCTTCGGCGTGCCGATGGGCTTCGGTGGTCCGCACGCGGGCTATCTGGCGGTGCGCAGCGCCCACGCGCGGCAGTTGCCGGGCCGGTTGGTCGGTGTCTCCAAGGACGCCGACGGCAATCCCGCCTACCGCCTGGCCCTGCAGACCCGCGAACAGCACATCCGCCGGGAGAAGGCGACCTCCAACATCTGCACCGCCCAGGTGCTGCTGGCGATCGTGGCCGCGATGTACGCCTGCTACCACGGCGCCGACGGGCTGCGCGCCATCGCGCGCCGGGTGCACGGCCATGCCGCGCGGATCGCCGGGGCGCTCGGGGAGGCGCTGGTGCACGACACCTACTTCGACACCGTGCTGGCGCGGGTGCCCGGCCACGCCGAAGCCGTCGTCGCCAAGGCCGCCGCCTGCGGGATCACGCTGCGCCTGGTCGACCCCGATCACGTCGCGGTCGCCTGCGACGAGGCCACCACCGACGCGCACGTCGAGGCCGTGCTCGACGCGTTCGGCGTGGCGCCCGCCGAGCCGGTGGACGCGGGCATCGCCACCCGGACCTCGGAGTTCCTGACGCATCCGGCGTTCACCCGCTACCGCACCGAGACCGCGATGCTGCGCTACCTGCGGTCGCTGTCGGACAAGGACATCGCCTTGGACCGCAGCATGATTCCGCTGGGCTCGTGCACCATGAAGCTCAACGCGACGGCCGAGATGGAGCCGATCACCTGGCCCGGCTTCGCCAAGCTGCACCCCTACGCACCGGTCGAGCACGCCCCCGGCCTGCTGAAGCTGATCGGTGATCTGGAGAGCTGGCTGGCCGAGATCACCGGCTACGACGCGGTGAGCCTGCAACCGAACGCGGGCAGCCAGGGCGAGTACGCGGGCCTGCTGGCGATCCGCCGCTACCACCTCGACCGCGGCGACACCCATCGCGACACCTGCCTGATCCCCTCCAGCGCGCACGGCACCAACGCGGCCTCCGCCGCGATGGCGGGGCTGCGGGTGGAGGTGGTCAAGTGCCGCGAGAACGGTGACGTCGACCTCGACGACCTGCGCGCCAAGATCACCGACCACGCCGAGCGGCTGGCGTGCATCATGATCACCTACCCGTCCACGCACGGCGTCTACGAGCACGAGATCGCCGAACTGTGCGCGCTGGTGCACGACGCGGGCGGGCAGGTCTACGTCGACGGCGCGAACCTCAACGCGTTGGTCGGGCTGGCCAGGCCGGGCCGGTTCGGCGGCGACGTCAGCCACCTGAACCTGCACAAGACCTTCTGCATCCCGCACGGCGGCGGTGGTCCCGGTGTCGGGCCGGTCGCGGTGCGCGCGCACCTGGCGCAGTACCTGCCCGGCGACCCGCTGGAATCGGACTCGCACGCGGTTTCGGCGGCGCGCTACGGCTCGGCCTCGATCCTGCCGATCACCTGGGCCTACATCCGGATGATGGGCGCCGAGGGGCTGCGCAAGGCGACGCTGACGGCGATCGCCTCGGCCAACTACCTGGCGCGCAGGCTCGACGAGTACTTCCCGGTGCTCTACACCGGCGAGAACGGCATGGTCGCCCACGAGTGCATCCTGGATCTGCGCGAGCTGACCAAGCGCACCGGCGTCACCGTCGACGATGTGGCGAAGCGCTTGGCCGACTACGGTTTCCACGCACCGACGATGAGCTTCCCGGTGGCGGGCACCCTCATGGTGGAGCCCACCGAGAGCGAGAACCTCGCCGAGCTGGACGAGTTCGTGGCGGCGATGATCGCCATCCGTGCCGAGATCGATCAGGTCGGCGCGGGCGTGTGGCCCGCCGAGGACAACCCGCTGCGCGGCGCCCCGCACACCGCCGAGTGCCTGGTCGGTGAGTGGGCGCACCCGTACTCGCGCGAAATCGCGGTCTACCCACGGGGTCTCGGCCACGCCAGGGCCAAGGTGTGGCCCGCGGTGCGGCGCATCGACGGCGCGTACGGCGACCGGAACCTGGTGTGCTCGTGCCCGCCGCTCGAGGCGTACGCGGAATAGCCGATCAGGACCGGCCCGGTGCGCGATCGAGCAGCCCGGCGCGGGCGGCCGCGATCGCGGTGTCGGCGGCGTGCCGGGTCAGTGTCTCGTCCACGGGTTCGTGGGTGATGAGCAGGCGGTGGAACACCGGCGCGATGGCGTAGCGGACCACCGCCTCCGGGTCGACCTCGGGCCCGAGCTCGCCGCGGGCGACGGCGCGGCGCACGATCTCGGCGGATTGGTGGTGGCGGGCGCGGTAGAACGCCCGCAGCGCCGTCGCGGCGTCGGGGTTCTGCAGTGCCGCGGTGACGAACGCGGTGGCGACCGGTCCGGCGTCGGGGTCGGTGAAACCGGTGTGCACGGCGGCGGTGAGGGCGCGCAGATCCGCGGTGAGATCACCGGTGTCGGGCAGCGGCCATGCCTCCTCGGCTGCCAGTTCGAGTGCGTCGGCGACCAGACCGGCGGGGGAGCCCCACCGGCGATAGACGGTGGTCTTGTGGACGCCGGAGCGCTGCGCGACGTTGTCGATCGTCAGCCCGGCGTAGCCGTGCGCGACGAGCTCGTCGAGGGTGGCCTGCCGCACGGCCGCGCGCACGCGCGCGCTGCGGCCGCCGGGGCGCTTCGTGGTCTCCAAAGACAACTCCTGTTGCATTAATCGAGTGGTGGGACTATCTTAAAGCTACACACGTAGCGATTGGAGAACCACCTGACCACTCAGCTGTCTTTGCGGACCATCGAGAAGTCCTACGGCGCCCGGGTCGTGCTCGACGGAGTGTCCCTGTCGATCCGGCCCGGCGAGCGGGTGGGCATCGTCGGGGAGAACGGCTCCGGCAAGTCCACCCTGGTGCGGATCATGGCCGGGCTCGAGGCGCCCGACGACGGCGAGGTCGTCTGCTCCGCGCCCGGCGGCGTCGGGCACCTCGCGCAGACGCTCGACGCCGAGACCGTCGGCGCCGCCATCGATGCCGCGCTCGCGGACGTGCGCGAACTCGCCCGGCGGATGGAGATCGCCGCCGAAGCCCAGGACATGGCCGCCTACGGCGAACTGCTCACCGCGTTCGAGGCGCGGGACGGGTACGAGGCCGACCTCCGGGTCGACCAGGCGCTGCACGGGCTCGGCCTGGGACACCTCGACCGCGACCGCGCACTGACGGCGCTCTCCGGTGGGGAGCGGGCCCGGTTGGCACTGGCCTGCCTGCTGGCCGCCTCCCCGGAGATCCTGCTGTTGGACGAGCCGACCAACCACCTCGACGACGCCGCGCTGACCTGGCTGGAAGAGCGGCTGCGCGGCCATCGCGGCACGGTCGTGGTGGTCTCGCACGACCGGGTGTTCCTGGATCGCGTGGCCACCGCGATCGTGGAGGTGGCCGACGGCGGCGTCACCCGGTTCGGCGGCGGCTATTCCGGATTCCTGGCCGAGCAGGCGGCGGCGCGGCAGCGCTGGGAGCAGGAGTACGCCCGCTGGTGCGCCGAGATCGAGCGATTGCGCGAGTTCTCCCGCGACACCGCGCACCGCGTGGCGGTGGGCCGGGCCATGCGTGACAACAACAAGATGGCCTACGACCGCAATGCCGGGCGGGTGCAGAGCTCGGTGTCCTCGCGGGTGCGCCAGGCCGCGGAGAAGGTGCGCCGCCTCGAGGCCGACCCGGTGCCGCGGCCGCCGGAGCCCCTGCGGTTCCGCGCGGGATTCCGTGCCGCGCAGCCGAAGTCGTTCGATCTCGGCGTGCTGACCCTGGGCCCGCGGGATCGGCTGCTGATCCACGGTCCCAACGGCGCGGGCAAGTCGACGCTGCTGGACCGGCTCTACGCCACGGCGCCGGGCCGGGTCGGCTATCTGCGCCAGGAGGAGACGTTCGATCCCGAGCAGACCGTGCTCGCCGCCTACGGACGCGGGCGGGCGGCGCTGCTGGCCACCGGCCTGTTCGCGGCCGAAACGCTGGATGTGCGGGTGGGGGCGTTGTCGGAGGGGCAGCGGCGCAGGCTGGCGCTGGCCAGGCTGCTCGCCGGCGAGCACGACCTGCTGTTGCTCGACGAGCCGACCAACCACCTGTCGCTCCGGTTGGTCGAGGAGCTGGAACAGGCGCTGGCCGAGTACCGCGGCGCGGTCGTCGTCGTCACCCACGATCGTGGGCTGCGGCGCCGCTTCCGCGGGGTGCAGAAGGGAGTGTGGGAGTTTGCCTGAGATCCTCGAGGTGGTCGACGTCGACGGTGGCCCGTACGGGGTGACCGTGGACGAGACGGGCACGCTGTGGTTCACCCTCGCGGCCCGCGGCGCCGTGGGCCGGCTGGTCGACGGCACGGTCGAGACCGTCGCGCTCGAACCCGCGGACGGCTCGCCCACGGTGATCGTGGCCGAGGGGGACGGCGCGTGGTTCACCGAGTTCCGCGGAAACCGGATCGGCCGCGTGGAGGCGAACGGCGCCCTGTCCTTCCTGGCCGCCGAGTCGCCCTACGGGCTGTGCCGGGCGGGCGACGGCGGGCTCTGGTACACCGAACTGTCCGCGGGCGGCGTGGTCCACCGGGCACCCGACGGCACCGCGACCCGGTACGCGGTCGAGGGAATGCCGTCGATGATCGCCGAGGCCGCGGACGGGACGGTGTTCGTCACCCTCAACCAGGGCAACGCCGTCGCCCGCATCACCCCGGACGGGCAGGTGCGCACCACCGCCCTGCCCACCGCCGGGGCCGGACCGGTCGGCCTCGCCCCGGCCGCCGACGGCGCCTGGTTCGTCGAACTGCTCGCCGGTCAGCTCGGGCACGTCGACCGGGACGGGACCGTCACCGAACATCCGCTGCCGGACCGCGACGCGCGCCCGCACGCGGTGGTGGTCGCCCCGGACGGCACGGTGTGGTTCACCGAGTGGGCCGCCGCGCGCCTCGGCCGCCGCACCGCCGACGGCGAGATCACCGAGCTGGCGTTGCCCGGCACCGAACCGCACGGACTGACCGTGGCGCCGGACGGGACGCTGTGGGTGGCGATGGAGTCCGGCGCGCTGGTGCACGTCCGTCCCTGACGGCGCCGGCCGGCCTAGGTCGTCGTCAGCGCCTGCGCCATCGCGGTGCCGAAGGCCAGGTCGTTCGAGGTGGGCACCGTGGTGTAGGTGCCGCCGGTGCGTTCGGCGGCGGTCTGCAGGGTGTCGGTGCCCGCGCCGCCCACCACGATGACGTCGATGCGGACCGGGCGGGCGGGGTCGGCGGCGGCGGCGAGATCGGCGAGCAGCTGCGGCCCGGTGACCGCGGAGTCGTCGTCGGGGCCGTCGGTGACGAGCAGGACGGTGTTGGTGCGGCCCGCCTGGTGGTTCTGCACGGCCTGGCGGTAGGCCGCCAGCAGCGTCGGGTAGGCCTGGTCGGGGCGGGTGTCGGTGGCGCGCACCGAGGACAGCGCCTGGTCGACGGCGGCGCGCTGGGCGTCGGTGAGCAGGCCGGTGGGGGCCTGGACCTCGTAGGGCCGGTTGCCGTCGAGGTTCTTGCCGAAGGTCCACACGCCGAGACCGAAGTCGGGCGGCATGACGGTCATGGTCGAGCGCAGCGCGCCCAGGGTGTTGGCCAGGCGGGTGGTCGAGCCCTCGGTGGTGGCCATGCTGGCGGAGACGTCCACCAGCACGGTGGCATGGACGCCGAGGACCGGGTTGGCGAGGGTGGCGCGCACCGTCTCCAAGGCCGCCCGGTCCGCGCCCGCGCCGGTCGGTGCGGGGGTGGCGGTGAATCCGGCGGTGGTGAAGAACGCGGCCTGGTCGGGGTGGCGCAGGTAGTCGACGAACATGCCCGCGGCCAGGTTCTGGGTCTGGTCCACCCACGGGCCGGACAGCAGCGCGGCCGGGTGGTCGGCGACCGGTGTGGTCCCGGCGGGCCGGAACGCGGTGAGCTGCGGGTGCGCCGCGATTTGCTGTTCGGTTGCGGCCACCGCGTGCACGGGTGCGTTCCCGCCTCCGGCGGCGGCCAGCGCGGCCGCGGTGTCCCCGGCGTCGGGCGCACCGACGGCCAGCCCGGAGACGGCGGCGACCGCCTGCCCGGACGCGGCGCCGGACTCGGTCAACGGTTCCTCGCCCGCGACCGCCGCCGCGACGGAGGTCGCGACCGCCAGGGCGGCGTCCCCCTCGGGCAGCGCCAGCCGCAGCCCGCCCCACCCGGACAGCCCGAGTTCGTCGAGCGAACCCTGTTGCAGCCGAGGCAGATCCGCCCACGCGACGTTCGCCTGCGCCAGTGCGGCGCGCAGCGGCTCCGGCACCGCGAGCGCGACGGGCGTGGCGGCGATCGGCGACGGCTCACCGGCGACCAGCCCCGGCACCCGCATCGCCTCGACCGAGCGCGAGGAGTCCGGAATCCACAGTGCCGGTTGCGGTCCCAGCGTGCTGTTCCACGGGCCACCCGCGCGGAAGGCCTCGACGACCGCCGCCGAGGGTTGCGCGGTGACGGTCACCGTCACGCAGTGGTCGCGCACCTGCGGATCGGTGGCGTTGTACTTCTCCGCGATGGCACGCACCGGCGCCTCGATCCCGGGGTCGACCGTGACGGAGACCGTCGCCGACCCTTCGACACAGTCGGCCGCGGCCGCGCTGTCGCGCTCGGCCGCCCGGTCCCGGAACTGGAACCACGCGAAGACCGCCGCGACCAGCAGCAGAACGGCAACCACTGCGATAACCGGACCTTTGCTGACGCCCCGGGATCGGGTTCCGCTGCGATGAGTGCCCACGGGGCAACAGTGTATGGTCACCCGCTCGGGCAGGCCCCGCGAGGGAGCGATCCCGGTTACCCGGTCACTCGCGCACCAGGCGGCCGCGATCGAACTCCGACCCGCCCCACACCCCGGACTGTCCGGTCTCGGCCGCGAACTCGCCGCAGGCCACCCGGATCGGGCAGCCCGCGCAGATGGCGCGGGCGTAGTCGAAGTCCTCCGACGGGTACGGGAACCACGCGTCGTGGTTGGGATCGCCGCGGCAGGCGGCGCGGTGCCAGCCTCGCGCGTCGGAGAGCGGCAGCAGCTCGGTGAGCGCCCGCTGCGCCGCGCTCGGTAGGGTTCGGACGGTCATCGTGTTCGCTCCTCTCCGTGCGGATTCGCGTGAAGTCCTCACGCGGACAACTGCTTCCAGATGCGCCGCTGGCGCTTGCCGAAGTGGTCGGGCGCCTTGGGCTGCCACAGCAGCCGCATGCCCGCCTCCTCCGGGGTGCGGTCGGCCTTGCGGGTGTTGCAGGGCGCGCAGCAGGCGACGAGGTTGTCCCAGGTGTTGGGGCCGCCCCGGCTGCGCGGGCGGATGTGGTCGACGGTGTGCGCCCAGTCGGCGCAGTACCCGCACCGGTTGCCGTCGCGGCGCAGCACACCGGCCAGGGTGGCGCGGCTGTCGTCGTGCACCACCGCGGCGTGCTCGAGGAACACGTAGTGCCGCAGCCGGATGGTCTGCGGCAGCGCGATCTCGAGTCGCTGCGACCGGATCGGCAGATAGGGCTCGCGGTCGGCGATCGACTCGGCGATCCCGCCGATCAGCAGCACCACGGCCCGGTCCGCGGTGACCTCGGTCAGCGCCTCGTAGGAGGCGTTGAGCACGAGTACGCGGGTGTGTATCCAGTTGTCGGCGGTCACCTCGGGGACGGCAGCGGGCAGCATGGGGCTCACCATGTTTCGTGGGGAAAGTGGGAAGGGCGGCGGGACGCGGCTCAGGCGCCGTGTTGTCCGGCGATGCCGGGCACGCCGGGGACACGGCGGGCGACCGCGCGGCGTTCGCTCGACATCCCCTGCGGCGACGGCAGATCCGTCGGATTCGATGGATACGAACGCATGGTCACCCCCTTCCCGGTCCTGGTGGTCGCGGCCGGTCCGGCCGGGCGCGCGACATCGTGGAATGCCATGGTGGCACAGGGCATACGGCTCTGTCGGCTCATTTTTTCCGCGGTCGGGCCGACGCACGACGAACGCCTCGCCCCGGTGCGGGGGCGAGGCGTTCGCGCCGGTCGGGTGTCAGCCCAACGGGCCGTGTCCGAGCAGCACGTTGCCGGTGAACCGCAGCTGTTTGGCGCGGGGGAGCGGATGGAAGAGGATGCCGTGCACGTCGCGGTAACGACGCTCGATGTCGCAGGACCGCGAGTAGCCGAGCCCGCCGACGGTCTCCATCGCCAGCCGGACGGTGGTCACCAACTGGTCGCCCGCCACGGTCTTGCGGCTCAGGATCGCCGCGGCGTGCGCGTCGGTGTTGTCGAAGCCCAGGTCGTCGGAGGCGGCGAACATCGCGTCCACCAGGTCGGCGGCGGTGGTGTGGGCGTTGGCCATCTCACCGGTCAGTGCGATCACGTGATCGTCGGTGCGTCCGCGCACGAGAGCGAGTGCGGTGTCCACCGCACCGTCGGCGATGCCCAGGTAGGCGGCGGTGATGAGCGGCATGGCCGCGCCCATCACGATGTTGAGCAGCGGCGGCCACACGTCGGCCGGGCGGATCAGCGACACCGCGGCATCGGGGACGAACACGTCCTCGAGCACGACGGTGTGCGATCCGGTGGCGCGCAGGCCCAGGGTGTCCCAGGTCTGTTCGATCCGCACGCCCGGCGCGTTCAGCGGTACCGCGCAGTGCAGCACCCGCGCGCCGTCCGGAGCGTCCCACCGGATGCTGGTCACCAGGATGGTGCCGACCTCGCACCCGCTGGCCGGTGCCTTGCGGGCGGACACGCGATAGCCGCCCTCGACCCGCTCGGCCCGGCCGTTGGAGGCCACCCAGTCCGAGGCGCCGGTGCTCACCAGGATCGCCCCGGCCCCCACCTTGCCGAGCACCCCGGAGGCGTCGGCGCCGTGCTTGTGCCGCCACACCTGGGCGGCGACGAGGTGGCAGTGCATGGCGAAGGCGACCGCGGTGCTCGGGTCGTGGCGGCCGAGTTCGCGCAGTATCGCGCCGATCTCGGCGTGGGTGGCCCCGCCCCCGCCGAATTCGACCGGCACGCCCGCGGCGGTCAGGCCGTGCTCGCGCAGTGTGTCGACGGCGGTGGGGGAGATGACGCCGGTGCGGTCGCGGTCGGCGACCTCGGGGCGCAGCGTCGCACCGACCGCGCGGGCGCGATCGATCCAGTTCACGGTGGTCTCGGGAGCGGCGAAAGTAGTCATGTTTCGAAGCTAGGAATCGGCGCGATAACCGGATAGTCCAGGAAATGGACCGTCCCGGTCCCGAATCACGACCTCCGAGGTGAGCCGATGCCGAGCCCGACCGCAGCCTACGGCCAGTACTGTCCGATCGCGCGCGCCCTGGATCTGCTCGGCGAGCGCTGGTCGCTGTTGATCCTGCGGGATCTGCTGCTGGGCAGCACCCGCTTCAACGACCTGTCCCGCGGCCTGCCCGGCCTGTCCCGCAGCCTGCTCGCCAAGCGGCTGCGCCAGTTCGAGCGGGCCGGCCTGGTCGAGAAGGTCGGCCTCCGGTACGTGCCGACCCAGGCGGGCCTGGATCTCGAGCCGGTGCTGTTCGGGCTCGCCGAGTGGGGCGCGAGCTGGAGTTTCGGCGCACCCGACCCGGCCGAACTCGACGCCGACCTGCTGGTGTGGTGGATGCACACCCGGCTCGACACCACCGGACTGCCGGGGCTGCGGCAGGTGTTCGCGGTGCGCTTCACCGACGACGCGCGGCGCTACTGGATCGTCGTCGACCGCGGCGCGCCGTCGGTGTGCGTGACCGATCCGGGCTTCCCGGTCGACGTCACCATCCGGTCCGATGTGGCCTCGCTCTACCAGGTGTGGCTGGGCCGCCTCCCGATCGGGCACGCGCAGCGCACCGGCCGCCTGGAGTTCCTCGGCCCGCCCGCGCTCACCCGTCGCATGTCGACCATCCTGCGGCTGAGCCCGGTGGCCCCGTACTCGGCCACTCCACTGCGGATGGCGGAGACCGCGTGAGCCGGAGGCCCCGGGCGCGCCGGCCTCACAGGTTGCCGACGACGTGCTCGAGGCGCTCGGCGAGGTATTCGCGCGCCTGCTCGCGCAGCGCCGGACGGTACCCGCTCGGGTACACCGGGTCGCCGGGCGCGTAGTTCTTCAGCACCTCCTTGGCGAGGGTGATCTTGTGCACCTCGGTCGGCCCGTCGGCCAGGCCCATCACCTCGGCGTAGGTGAGCATGTCCACGAACGGCAGGTCGGTGCTCACGCCGATGGCACCGTGCAGGTGCAGGGCACGCTGGGCGATGTCGTGCATGACCTTGGGCATCGCGACCTTGATGGCGGCGATGTCCTTGCGCACCTTCAGGTAGTCCTGCTCCTTGTCGATACGCCAGGCGGTGCGCAGCACCAGCAGGCGGAACTGCTCCATCTCGATCCAGCTGTCGGCGATGCGCTCCTGGGTCATCTGCAAGGCCGCCAGCGGGCGGCCGTTGCGCATCTCCCGGGAGACCGCGCGCTCGCACATCATGTCGAAGGCCTTGCGCACCAACGCCACCGTGCGCATGGCGTGGTGCACCCGGCCGCCGCCGAGGCGGGTCTGGGCGACGACGAAGCCCTGGCCCTCCGCGCCGAGCAGGTGGTCGGCGGGCACCCGCACGTCGGTGAAGCGCAGGTGTCCCTCGTGCTCGCTGAACCCGGGGACGTGGAAGTTCTTGACGATCTCCAGTCCGGGCGTGCCGGCGGGCACGATGAACATCGACATGCCCTGGTACGGGCTGACGTCGGGGTCGGTGACCACCATGACGATGTGGAAGCTCGCGAACTCGGCGTTGGAGTTGAACCACTTCTCGCCGTTGATGACCCAGTGGTCGCCGTCGCGCACCGCGCGGGTCTTGAACAGGGTGGGATCCGAGCCGCCGGTCGGTTCGGTCATCACGTAGCAGGAGCCGATCTCGCCGTCGAGCAGCGGCTGCAGGTACTTCGCCTTCTGCTCGGGGGTCCCGTAGTGGGCGAGGATCTCGGCGTTGCCGGAATCCGGCGCCTGACAACCGAATACCGACGGCGCCCATACCGACGTGCCGAGCACCTCGTTGAGCAGGGCCAGCTTCATCTGGCCGTAGCCGGGACCGCCGAGCTCGGGGCCGAGGTGGCAGGCCCACAGCCCCTGCTCCTTCACCTTCTCCTGCAGGGGCCGCACCAGCGCCATGGCCGCGGTGTCGGAGCGGTCGTAGGGATTCGGGTAGATCAGGTCGAGGGGCTCGACGTCGGTGCGGACGAACTCGGCGGCCCAGTCCAGCTTCTGCTGGAACTCCGGGTCGGTTTCGAAATCCCAAGCCATGGTCAGCCTTTCGTGTGGGAGATGGTGACGACACCGTCGAGGACGGTGGCGGCGAGGATGTCGGCGATCTCGGCGGGGGTGCGTCCGCCGTGCGGGCGATACCAGAGGGTGACGGTGTTGAGCATGCCGAGCACGCTGTTGGTGACCACGTGGTCGGCGGTGCGCAGCAGACCGGCGGCGTGGCCGGCGTCGAACACCCGCTGCCAGTGTGCCTGGATGCGGTCGCGCAGTTCCTGGAGTTGCGCGGCCCGCTCGCCGGTCAGGGCGCCGACATCGCGCAGCTGGATGGCGACCTCGCGGCGGTGCCGGATGATCAGGACGACGTGGCTGCGGATCAGCTTGCGCAGTTTCGCCACCGGGTCGTCGTCGCCGTCGGTGATGCGTTCGGCGTCGGCGAGCATCAGCGCGGTGTAGCCGTGCAGGATCTGCCACAGCAGCTCTTCCTTGGAGCCGATGTGGTAGTACAGCGCCCCGCGTTGCACGTCGGCGCGGTCGCCGATCTCGGCGACGCCGGTGCCGTGGAAACCCTTCTCCGCGAACAGCTCCACCGCGGCGCGCACGATGCGCTCACGGGTGTCGGCGGCGCCGGCCGCCGAGGCGGGTGGCCTGCCGCGGCGGCGGGTGCGCGTCTGCTCGCTCATCGCCACGGGTCGAGCACGACCTTGCACACGTCGTCGGCGCGGTCGGCGAACATCCGGTAGGCCCGCGCCCCGGCCGACATCGGCAGCCGGTGCGACACCACCACCTCGGGGCGTAGCCTGCCCGCGGCCGTGAGACTCAGCAGGGCGGGAAGTTCGTACTGCACCGAGCACAGGCCGATGTGGAACTCGAGTTCCTTGACCTGCGCGAGCGGCAGATGGAACGGGAACGCCCGGTTCTGGCTGACGCCCACGACGGCGACCCGGCCACGGTGGCCGACCACGGCGGTCGCCAGCGCGATGGTGGCGTCGGCGCCCACGGCCTCCAACGCGACGTCGGCGCCGCCGCCGAGCATCTCGCGCACGGCCTGCTTGGGATCGTCGCCCTCGACCGGTTCCGCGCCGAGTGCGGCGGCGCGGGCGCGCCGGTCGGCGACCAGGTCGACGCCGAGCACCCGGGCCGCCCCCATCACGAACGCGGCCTGCACGGCCATCAGCCCGACCGGACCGAGACCGATCACCACCACCGTGTCGCCCGGGGCGATCCGTGCGCGCCGGGCGCCGTACCAGGCGGTGGGGGCGTTGTCGGTGAGCACGACCGCCGCCTCGTCACCGATC
The DNA here is from genome assembly GCF_002554515.1 of Nocardia sp. FDAARGOS_372. Classification (NCBI taxonomy): domain Bacteria; kingdom Bacillati; phylum Actinomycetota; class Actinomycetes; order Mycobacteriales; family Nocardiaceae; genus Nocardia; species Nocardia sp. FDAARGOS_372. The sequence goes on from NZ_PDDW01000001.1 coordinate 1,075,371, forward strand.
GCGTCCGGCAACCGGACCAGGTTGCCGCCGGCGTGCGGCACCGCCAGCAGCTGCGCCTGCGCACCGGCCAGTGCCCCGCCCAGCCCGTAGCACGCGTCCACCGGCAGCGGCTGCCGCGCACACGCCGCCACGACGCCGGCCCGGCAGTTCCCGCACCGGTCGCAGCCCGCGGAGGCGGGCACCAGCACCCGGTCGCCGACCGACAACCCGTGCGCCTGCGGCCCGAGCTCCACGACCTGCCCGACCGCCTCGTGCCCGACGCCGTACCCGGTGCCCGGGGTGAAGCCGTGACCCCCGTAGATGTGCAGATCGCTGCCGCAGATCCCGGCCGCCGTCACGCGCACGATCGCGCCGTCCGGGCCGGGCAGGGCCGGAACGTCCACCTCGGTGCACGAAATCGCTTGCGGCCCCGCGTAGGTCAGTGCTTTCACGCCGTGCCGCCGTTCGCCTCGGTGCCGTGGCCCCTCATCGCCAGCCACCGTCGAGGGCGAGGGTGGCTCCGGAGGCGAACGAGGACGCCTCGGTGGCGAAGAACAATGCGGCGCCGATGATCTCGTGCGGTTCGCCGACCCGGCCGAGCGCGGTGTGCCGGGCCAGTTCGGCGCGCAGCTCGTCCGGCCAGGCGGCCGAGATGTCGGTGGCGAACGGGCCGCACTGGATGGTGTTGACCCGCACCGTCGGGCCGAAGGTCTGCGCCAGGCCCGCGGTGAGGGCGTTGAGCCCGGCCTTGGCGGCGGCGTAGGGCACGGCGAGCGGTTCCGGCCGGGCCGCCTCGATGGAGGAGATGTTGATGATGCTGCCGCCCGCGCCCGCGGCCATCCGCGCGCCGATCAGGGCCGAGAGCCGGAACGGACCCTTGAGATTCACCCCGATCACCTTGTCGAACAACGCCTCGCTCACCTGGTCCAGGCTCGGGTACAGCGGCGAGAGGCCCGCGTTGTTCACCAGCACGTCCACCCGGCCGAACTCGGCGTAGGCGGCCTCGGCCAGCGCGTCGCACTGCGCCCAGTCGCTGACGTTGGCCGCCACCGGGAGCGCGCGCCGCCCGTGCTGCTCGCGCACCTGCTCGGCCAGCGCGGCGCAGCCGTCGAACTTGCGGCTGGCGATCACCACGTCCGCGCCCGCCGCGGCGAAGGCCAGCACCATCTGCTTGCCGAGGCCGCGACTGCCTCCGGTGACCAGGACGACCTTGTCCGTGAGCGACACCAGCACTCCTTGCGTCGGGGAAACGGGGTTCCGGCCGAAATGTTCCGATCAGTACATTAAGGGCCGCCGCGGTGCCGGGCAAGGGGCGCCGCCCGGCCAACCCGCAGCTACGCCCTCGGCCCACGGAAAGGGGCCCACTACCGGTGGGTAATATGAATGCCGTCCTTTCCCACCCGGCTTCTCGGAAATGAGGCAGTAGATGACAGAGCGGATTCAGGTCGGCGGGCTCCAGGTGGCCAAGGTTCTCCACGACTTCATCGAGAACGAGGCACTGCCCGGCTCCGGCGTAGATTCCGCCGCGTTCTGGGCGGGTGCGGAGCAGGTGATCACCGATCTGGCTCCGCGCAACCGCGCCCTGCTGGCCGAACGCGACGAGATCCAGGGCAAGCTCGACGCCTGGCACGCGGAGCACCCGGGCGCGAACTACGACAAGGCCGCCTACAAGAACTTCCTCACCGAGATCGGTTACCTGCGGCCCGAACCCGCCGATTTCCAGATCACCACCCAGAACGTCGACAGCGAGATCGCCGAGACCGCGGGCCCGCAGCTGGTTGTGCCGGTGATGAACGCGCGCTTCGCGATCAACGCCGCCAACGCGCGCTGGGGCTCGCTCTACGACGCCCTCTACGGCACCGACGCCATCCCCGAGGACAACGGCGCGGAGAAGGGCACCGGCTACAACAAGGTCCGCGGCGACAAGGTCATCGAGTGGGCGCGCAACTTCCTCGACGACGCGGTCACCCTGATCACCGGCTCGCACATCGGCTCCACCTCGTACGCGATCGTCGACGGTGAGCTCGAGGTCGGGCTGGAGGACGGCACCACCATCGGCCTCGCCGACGCCTCGCAACTGGTGGGCTACCAGGGCGATCCGGCCAAGCCGACCTCGATCCTGTTGAAGCACAACGGCTTGCACATCGACATCCAGATCGATCCCGAGTCGCCGATCGGCAGCACCGACACCGCGGGCATCAAGGACATCGTGCTCGAGTCCGCCGTCACCACCATCATGGACTTCGAGGACTCGGTCGCCGCGGTCGACGCCGAGGACAAGGTGCTCTGCTACCACAACTGGCTCGGCCTGATGCAGGGCACGCTGGCCGAAGAGGTCAGCAAGGGCGGCAAGACCTTCACCCGCACCATGAACCCCGACCGCGTCTACACCGCGCTCGACGGGTCCGAGCTGCGCCTGCACGGCCGCTCGCTGCTGTTCGTGCGCAACGTCGGCCACCTGATGACCTCCGACGCCATCCTCGACGCGCAGGGCAACGAGGTGCCCGAGGGCATCATGGACGGCCTGATCACCTCGCTCATCGCCAAGCACTCGCTGCGCGAGGACGTCGAGCTGAAGAACAGCCGCACCGGCTCGGTCTACATCGTCAAGCCGAAGATGCACGGCCCCGACGAGGTGGCGTTCACCAACGAGCTGTTCGGTCGCATCGAGGACGTGCTCGGCCTGGCCCGCAACACCCTCAAGGTCGGCATCATGGACGAGGAGCGCCGCACCACGGTGAACCTGAAGGCCTGCATCGAGGCCGCCAAGGAGCGCGTGGTCTTCATCAACACCGGCTTCCTCGATCGCACCGGCGACGAGATCCACACCTCGATGGAGGCCGGGCCGATGGTCCGCAAGGCCGACATGAAGTCCCAGCAGTGGATCGCCTCCTACGAGGACTGGAACGTCGACACCGGCCTGGCCACCGGCCTGCCCGGCAAGGCCCAGATCGGCAAGGGCATGTGGGCCATGCCCGACCTGATGGCCGACATGCTCGCCCAGAAGATCGGCCACCCGAAGTCGGGCGCCAACACCGCCTGGGTGCCCTCGCCGACCGCCGCGACCCTGCACGCCACCCACTACCACCTGGTGGACGTGTTCAAGCGGCAGGCCGAGATCGCCAAGGGCGGGCGGCGCGCGAGCGTCGACGAGATCCTGGAGATCCCGCTGGCGGCGAACCCGAACTGGTCGCCGGAGGAGATCCGCCAGGAGCTGGACAACAACTCCCAGTCCATCCTCGGCTACGTGGTGCGCTGGATCGACCAGGGCGTCGGCTGCTCCAAGGTGCCCGACATCAAGGACGTCGCCCTCATGGAGGACCGCGCCACCCTGCGCATCTCCAGCCAGCTGATGGCCAACTGGCTGCGCCACGGCATCGTCACCGCCGACGAGGTGGTGGCCAGCCTGGAGCGGATGGCCCCGGTGGTGGACCGGCAGAACGCCGGCGACCCGAACTACCGCCCGATGGCGCCGGACTTCGACGGCAGCATCGCCTTCCAGGCGGCCAAGGAACTGATCCTGGAGGGCACCAAGCAGCCCAACGGCTACACCGAGCCCATCCTGCACCGCCGCCGCCGTGAGGCCAAGGCGCTCTCGCGGGTGTGAGCCGCTACCCTGGGCCACGCACTGCAATCGAGAGGTTAGGTATTCATGGGAAGCGTCGTTCTCGACATCGTCGCCTTGGTCACCAATCGTGCCGCGGCCTTCTGGAATTGGATGGCCACCGGCTCCGCGGGATTCCCCCCGCTGTGACCTGCCGCTGATCCCGGCGCAACGAACCCCCGGCCACTGGGCCGGGGGTTCGTTCGTTTCCGGGCGGTCGGGCGGTCAGGGCAGTGGATGCCGGGCGGTCAGGGCAGTGGATGCGGGGAGGGCTCGCGCGGCTCGATCCACAGCGCCTCGGCCACCGCGCACAGCTCGCCCGAGGACGTCGCCAGCGCCACCCCGACGGTGTGCTTGCGCCCCTCGACGGCCAGCGGCCAGGCGTAGCTGATGTGCGGCGCGCCCGCCTCGACCGGTGCGAGCAGGGTGGTGGTCAGCGCGGCGGTCACCGATCCCTGCCGCATCCCGGTGAGGGTGAAGCCGACCCAGCCGCCGGGGCAGTCCATCGCCGCCCAGACGTTCTCCCTGCCCACCGTGCCGTCCGGACCGGCCAGCGCCGGATCGGGGGTCCAGGCGGAGACGACCAGGCCGCGCTCGCGCAGCGGCGCGGGGAATAGCCGCAGGCCCCGGCCGGGCGGGCAGCCCTGCCCGCAGCCGTAGCAGTGCGTGTAGGGGCGGCGCGTGGAGCGCAGCGCGCGGTCGGTGGCGGCCTCGACCTCGGCGCGCGGCGGGCAATCCGGGACGTCGAGGTCGAGGGTCGCGGGATGGGCTTCGGTGAGAACGGCGCCGTCGGCGTCGGTGAGGGCCAGGGCCGCGGGCGGTGCCGGTGCGGGTCAGTGGTGTGCCGACCGGCACCGCGCCGCGGAAGTCGACACGCAGGGTCTCGGCGGGGGAGTGGGTGGCGAGCACGCCGGCGACGTAACCGCCGAAGGCGACACCGGGATACCCGAACACGTGCTCGGGAATGGTGATCTGGTCCAGCTGGATCATGCGCGCGGTGGTGTCCTTCCCCTCGACCCGGACGTGGTCGAGCTGATCCGACGATACCGCCGCCGCTCAGGGCAGTGGCTGCCCGCCGAACTGCACCAGCAGCGCGTTGAGCACACCGAGCTCCTGACCCTGCTGCTGCACCATCGAGCGCGCGGTCTCCTTCACCGGCCCGCGCTCGAGCAGCGCGTCGGCGGCCCGCGCCATCGCCACCCCGCCCTCGTGATGGCGGATCATCAACTGCAGGAAGAGGATGTCGGCGTCGCGGCCGCGGGCGGCGGCGAGCGCGTCGAGGTCGGCGGTGCTCGCCATGCCCGGCATGCCACCGGCGGCCTCGTCCGGCCCGTCGTGCCGGTGTCCGGCGGGCAGCCAGCCCAGGTGCTCGGTGGGCAGCGGGGAGGCGCCCGCCAAGCGCAACCAGCCCAGCATCGTGCCGATCTCGATGCGCTGCGTGTCGGTGATCTGCCGGGCGAGCCGCCGCACGGTCGGGTCGGCGTCGGGCGCGAGCCGGTCGGCCATGAGCAGCGCCTGTTGATGGTGGGCGGCCATGTCCTGGGCGAATCCGGTCTCCACGGTGCCGAGCACCGGCGGCGCGGAGTGGCGTTCGGGCAGCACCAGCGGGCGCAGCGCCGCGCCGAGCACCAGCAGCGTCAGTGCCAGTGCGGCGGAGGCGGCGATCCGCATCGCGCGCGGCACGGTCACGACCCGACGACCGAGCGTTGATCCGGCGGCGGCGTGTACACCCCGTTCTCCAGTTGCAACACCATGAAGCCGTTGTCCGAGCAGGCCACGTAGAGCTGGTCGCCGCGCCACTCCGGCGGCGAGAAGCACCAGTCGGTGGACACGTCGCCGAAGGCCAGCCTGCCGGTGCGGGGGGTGAGCGCGTCGTGCGGGTTGAACTCGCCCTCCAGCACCGCCCGCACCGCGGTCGGCGCGCTCATCAGCGGCACGCCGATCAGCGAGGCCAGCGCGTGCGGGGAGTTCCACAGCTCGAGGTTGCGCCCGGTGCGGGCGGGCGGGTTGAAATAGGCGATCTCGCGGATCGCGAAGGGATCACGCACGTCGAACACCCGGATGCCGGAGGAGATCCACCCGCAGGCCAGCGCGGTCGGATTCACCTGCCGGTCGGCCGCGCAGTAGTGCGATTCGTAGGCGAAGGCCGAACCGCCCATCGAGGAGCCGATATTGCTGTCGATGTGCTGGGGCAGGTTGATCTCGAGCTTGAGCTTCGCGGCGACCTTCGGCGCGGTCTCGTCGGAGAGGTCGATCAGTTTGACCCCGCCGGAGCCGCCTTCGTCGACGGTGAACAGGAACGGTTCGCCGTCGTAGCTCACCGGGATGCTGTGCTGGGTGGCCCACCCGTCGGTCCAGAAGGTCCGCCCGATGTGGTGGACCTGCGGGTTCGGGTCGCGGCGCTGCACGGCGGCGACGTCGAGCACGGTGAAACCGCCCAGCGCGGACAGATACAGCCGGTTGCCGTCGGGGCTGACGCCGAACCCGTGCGCCTCGATGCCGGTGAGGCCCTGCCAGATCACCCGCGGGTTGGCGGGATCGGTGAGGTCGACGGCACTGAGGAAGCCGGGCACGATGCCCGAGGCCCAGTAGGTGCGCCCGTCCGGGGAGAAGCCGCCCTCGTGCGTGGTGATCGGCAGCGGCATCGCCGGGTTGGTGCCGGGCCCGGGATTGAGCAGCCGGGGATGCGCGCAGTCGGAGACGTCGTAGACCGACAGGAAGCCGGCCCCGAGGAGCAGCGGCACGCCCGTGCCGACGAGCAGTTTCCGTTCGGTGTTGACCTTGAGGCTCTCCCAGGTGCCCGCGACCATGGCGGGTTCGGTGAGCGTGGCCGTGTGCCGGGGAGCGGCCGGATCGGACAGGTCGAGTACCTGCACGCCGCCGCCCTGCGTCAGCAGATTGCCGGGGAAGAAGGTACCCAGGTAGGCGCAGTGCTCGAAGCTCGTGGAGGTGATGCCCGCGCCGTGGCCGGGATACTGGCCCACCATCGAGATGTTGCAGCTGTAGCCCATCGTGCTGCGGCCGCTGTCGCGGTCGGCGGCGGGCACGTCACCCTGCAGGCCGGGCTCGGGTCGCGAGCCGGGCCCGCAGTCCGCCCGCGGCACGGCGGTGCGGCCCACGTCGAAGAACTCCTGGACGGCCGTCTCGATGTCGGAGCGCAGATCCGCGCCCGCGCCGCCGGGCAGCATCATCGCGGCCAGCACACCGGCGACCAGCACGGCCAGCGGCCGGGCGCGGCGCATCCCGCTCGGAGAACGCATCGTCGCAATCCCCCCAACTTCCTTGTCAGGTGCCCGCCGGACCCGGCGGTGCGAACTGACTGCATGGTAATGAGAGGTCCGCAGCGCCGGAGGCGATTTCCGGGAACCGGGCGGACGCGTCAGGACGACACGGTCGCTGTCGCCGCCTCGACCGGATGCGCGAGCAACCGTTCACAGGCGGCGCGCAGCCGGGCGCGCAGCCCGCCCGCCCGCTCGGCCAACGCCGCCTGACCGCGCACGTATTCGGCCCGCCCCGACGGTGTTTCGATCGGCACCGGCGCGTAGCCGTAGTCGCGCAGATCGTAGGGACTGGCCCGCATGTCCAGCTCGCGGGCCGCGCACGCCAGCTCGAAGCAATCCAGCAGCAGCGCCGAATCGATCAGCGGGACCAGTTTGAAACCCCACTTGTACAGATCCATGTTGGCGTGCAGGCAGCCGGGCTGTTCGACGGCGATCTGGTCGTCGCGGGTCAGCGCGGCCGCGTTGCGCCCGACGGCCTCCGGGGTGAAGAAGCGGTAGGCGTCGAAATGGGTGCAGCGCAACGACATCGATTCGACCACCGCGTCGGTGCCCGCCCGGCCCAGGCGCAACGGCACCTGCCGGTGCCTGACCTCGTCGGTGCGATACACCATCGCCCACTCGTGCAGGCCGAAGCAGGACAGCTGCGGTGGCCGGGCGGCGGTGGCGCGCAGCAGATCGGCGATGAACACCACGGTGTCCCGGCGCCGGGCCAGAAAGGCCGGATCGGCGGTGACGACGCCCCCGACCCGGTGGTAGCCGCGCGCCCCGTCGTACTCGCCCGCGCCGGCGAGCCCGACGCCGAAGCCGGGATGCCAGCGCCGCAACTGCGCGGGCTTGTGCCCGTAGTAGGTGAACAGGAAATCGATCACCGGGTGGTTCTGCCCGGCTCGGCGGCGTTCCAGGTACGGCCCGACCAGCTCCTCGAAGCGCGCCCGGTGCGCCCGCGCGCGTGCCCGCCACTCGGCCGGCGGCAATACCCGCAGGTCGGGAAGGTGATCGAGGGTGGTGCGCGTGCTCACCCCGCCATTGTCCCGCACCGGTTCGCGGGGACCGAACGGGTGGGGATGGTCGGAGCGGGAAACAACGGGCATTCCTAGCCGATGCCGTGCGTGTCCGCTGCAAGCCGTCGTTGTGGATTTCTCCGACGATTCCGGCCGGCGCGATAGGGAAAGGCCGAAACATGAAAATCCGTTCCGGTGGTCGGGCGGCGCCGTGATCTGATCGAGATGTCCCGCAGATCGGGATGTTTCACCGAAGTTCGACCGAGGAAGTATCCATGAACTCCAGAATTGTCCGCTCGTTCGCAGTCGCTACGTTCGCGGTGGCCGTCGCGGCGCTCAGCACCGGCACCGCTTCCGCCGCCGCACCGGCCCCGGTGTCGGGTTCGGTGGAGGTGTGCCTGCCGTTGCCGCTGCCCGTGCTCGAAGTCAGCTTGTGCGTGTGACCTGTTAGACCGCGCGGAGCCGGTGTGGACGAGGGTCCGGGGGCGTCCACACCGGCCCGGCGGTCGTTGTCGGCTTCCCTAAACGATCGCGCGTTCTTTTGCCGTTTGTCACAAGCGGAGCGGGGACCTCACAAATGGCCGACGCGGTAGTTTGGTCACTTGCCCAGTGAACTGGGTGGGAAGGATTCACTCATGGCTGCACCGACATCCATCGAACCGTTCTTGACCGCCGCGGGCCGCCCGGTCTCGACTCCGCTGAAAGATGTTCGTTCGGTCGCGCGGCAGATGGTCGTGCATTTCATCGAAAACGTCGCGCCGTGTGCCACGCTGCCCGGCGAAGCCCTCGACGGCGACGTCACCACCGTGACGCGCGTGTGCCTCGAACTGACCCGAAGCATGCTCGACGGGCGCGATCTGCCCGGCCGGGTGGAGCGGGTCCAGGCCGCCGCCGCCGACTGGGCCCGCGAAGGCATCCCGATCGACACCATCCACCATGCCGTGCACGAGGGCTTCAAACTCGGCTTCGACCTGCTGATCGCCAATGTCACCAGCCACGACTACGACACCCTGGTGGGGGTGATGCGGCGCCTGATGGACGCCCAGGACATGATCACCTCCGCGGTCTCGGCGGCCTACGTGCGCGAACTGCGTGCGGTGGTCAGCGAACACCACACCGCGGTGCACACCCTGACCTCGGCGCTGCTCGGCGGCCAGAACACCTCGACGATGGCCCGGGAATGCGGGATCGAGGTCGCCGACGAATACTACGTCGTGGCGCTGGAACTGCCGCCGCACGCCGAGGAATCCACACCGGGCCTGAACGCGAAAGTCGTCGCGCGGCGCAAGTTGCGGCGGGTGCAGGCCGAACTCGCGCACCGGTGCGACGGGAAGGTGCTCTCGTTGCTCAGTGTCGACGGCGGCACGCTGCTGTTGCCCGCCTCGGTATTCACCGCGAACCAGGTGGACGAGCTGATCGGGCACCTCTCGGCGGCCGCCCAGGTGCCGGTGCGCGCGGTGGCGACCACGGCCGCGCCCGGCGAGATTCCGCGCGCCGCCGAACAAGTCCACGAACTCGTCGAAATCGTGCACCGACTCGGCGAGCCGGGGAAGGTGTACCGGCCCCACGAATTGGCGTTCGAGTATCAGCTCACCCGCCCCGGGCCCGCCCGCGACTATCTGAGTTCGGTGGTGGATTCGCTCGAAGCGCACCCCGAACTGATGCAGACCCTCGAGGTGTACCTGGCCACCAACATGCAACGCGCACGCACCGCCCGGCGATTGTTCGTCCACACCAACACGGTGGATTACCGCCTCAAACGAATCAGCCAGATGACCGGATTCGATCTCAACGACGTCACCGGATTGTGCTATCTGCGCGCCGCCCTGCTCATCCGCGCCCACCGCGGCGCCGGAAACTCCGAATTCTCCCCGGATACCCGCGCCAGCTGACCTCGCTCGGCCTCGGAATCGGATGACGCATGGCATGCGCCGAACCGTCAGCTGATGTCGATGGTCCCGTCGAAGATCAGCGGGGTCGGGCCGGGCTGACAGCCGCGGAAGCTGGTGGTCGGCATCGGGATCCCGTAGCCGATCCGGTTGGGTTCACCGTTCTCGCCCTTGGTGACGGTGATCTGGATGGCCATCGAGTCGGGGGCGAAGACCATGACGGGTTCGGCGGTGGTGATCGGATACACGAGCGAGACGGTGTTGCCGTTGATCGTCAGGCAGGTCACCGGGCCGGTCACCCGGACCGGTAGCGGCATGTTGCCCAGGCGTCCGGTGGCGACGTAGGTGCCGGTCGCCGGGTCGGCGCCGGTGCCTTGGGCGTCGACGTGCAGCACGTTCAGGCCCAGCACCTGCATGTTTCCGTTGATCGAAACACTGTCCGGTTCGGCGGAAGCCGATCCGGCGCCGGCGATGAGCGCGGCGGTCGCCAAGGCCGCGGCTGCGCCCAGTCGAGTGAGTGCGATAGCCATTGGTTTGCCTCCTGGGTCGATGGTTCCCTGGCCGCGGCTTACCCGGCCCGGCGGGATTCACGCTCGGCCACGTCGACCACTCCGCAGAATTCCGTGCGGTCCCCAGCGGCCGGTTCGACAGATCTCGCCGGGCGCCGGGCCGGTTCGGGTGCGGCGGACGGGGGTGCTGGGGCACTATGGTGTTCACCGCTCTCTGTCGGTCGGGCGGGGTGCGCATGCCGCCCGCTCGTTCGTCTTGTCCAGGTCAGCAGGGTGCGGAGCGCCGGGGCGAGGTCCGAGGTCCCCGAACAACCGCGGGATTCCGGCCTTGCCGGCCACGGCCGTCCGGTGCCGACGCCGGCCGACGATGTCTCGCGCGCAGGGAGGACACCGTGGAGAAGGGCGTTCGCGGCTGGCTGATCGCCGCCGCTGTGCTGATCAGCGTGTCGGGCGGTGCCTCTCCCGCGCCCGCCGAGCCGGGAGCCGGGGTGATCGACGTGATGCCGCTGGCGCCGCGGGTCGACCAGGTGCAGGTGTACTCGCCGTCGATGGACGCCGTGGTGAGCAGCACAGTGATCCGGGCCGACGGACCGGCGCCCACGCTGTACCTGTTGGCCGGCGCCGGGGGAGGAACAGACGGGATCTCGTGGTGGCACCACACGGACGTGCGGCAGTTCTTCGCCGACAAGAACGTCAACGTCGTGATGCCGATCGGCGGCCGGTTCAGCTTGTACACCGATTGGCAGGCCGACGACCCGGTGCTGGGCCGGAACCGGTGGCAGACGTTCCTGACCCGGGAACTGCCCGCGGCGATGACGCCGTGGCTGGGAGCGACCGGCCGGGACGCGATCGCCGGGGTGTCGATGAGCGCGGCCTCGGCGATCGACCTCGCGATCCAGGCGGGTGACCGCTATCGCGCGGTCGCCGCCTACAGCGGCTGCCCGTGGCGCGCCGACCCGCCGGGCATGACCCTGGTCGCCGCCCAGGTGCTGCGCGGTGGCGGGAATCCGGTCAACATGTGGGGGCCGCCGGGGGACCCCGGCTGGCAATCGCACGACGCCTTCCGCAACGCCGGGGCACTGGCCGGCAAGACCGTCTATCTCTCGGCCGCCTCCGGCATCCCCGGCCCGATCGATCGGGGCGGTCTTCCGGCACCGACACTCGAGGCGATCGCGCGCACGTGCACCGCGGCGTTCGCCGATCGGCTCGCGGAACTCGGCATCGCCGCGGTGCACGTCGACCGGCCACTCGGTGCGCACACCTGGGGTCAGTTCGAGACCGACCTGCACGAATCCTGGCCGCACCTGGCGGCCGCGCTGGGCGCGTGAGCCGTCACCGTCGACCGGGGACCGGCATCGCACCCCGGCGTCACCCGAATGCGCGCGTTCAGTCCGAGAGACGGTGGGTGGTGTCGCGGACGGTGCCGACGAATTCCTCCACCAGGTCTTCCAGCGCGACGATGCCGCAGGTGTTGCCTCGGCTGTCGACCACGCGGCCGAGGTGGCTGCTGGTGCGGCGCAGCCGGGCCAGCGCCTCCACCAGCGGGGTGCCGATGCCGACGGTGGGCAGGGGGCGGATGTCGGTGCGGGGGATCGGGGTGTTCGGGCCCGCCTGTTCGTCGGCGACCTTGTCGAGCACGTCCTTGACATGCAGGTAGCCGACCAGGGAACCGTCGCTCGCGCGCACCGGGTAGCGGGAGAAGCCGGTCTCGGCGACCGCGGTCTCGATGTCGCCGAGGGTGGTGCCGTTGCCGCGCAACGGGACCGAGCGGGTGGTGGCCAGCGGCACCATCACGTCGGCGACGGTGCGCTCGGAGGTGCCGAGCGCCTGGGTGAGCCGGCGATGCTCCTCCTCGTCCAGCAGGCCCTCCGAGCGGGACTCGCCGATCATCTCGGCCAGCTCCACGCTCGACACGGTGGCGTCCAGCTCGTCCTTGGGCTCGATGCGCAGCATCCGCAGCGAGAGGTTGGCCGCCAGGTTGTACAGCGCGATGAGCGGGCGGGCCAGCCGCAGGAACATCAGGTGGATCGGCACCAGCAGCAGCGCGGTGCGTTCCGGCCCGGCCAGGGCGATGTTCTTCGGGATCATCTCGCCCAGCAGGATGTGCAGGATCACCACGATGGTCAGCGCCAGCGCGAAGGCCACCGGGTGCAGCAGTTGGTCGGGCAGTCCGGCCAGCTCGAACGGCTTCTCCAGCAGATGCGCGACGGCGGGCTCGCCGACGCGGCCGAGCAGGATCGAGCAGATGGTGATGCCGAGCTGGGCGGCGGCCAGCATCATCGACAGGTTCTCACCGGCCTTGATGACGGTCATCGCGTTGCGTTTGCCCTGCGCCACCAGCGCCTCCAGCCGGTCGCGGCGCGCGGAGATCAGCGCGAACTCCGCGCCGACGAAGAACGCGTTGCCCGCCAGCAGCACGACGGTGAGCGCGACACCGAACAGATCACCCATGGCTGTGCTCCTGCAACGTGCGCGACACCAGTTCCTCGGCGGTGACCGGGATCAGCCGGACGCGGTCGATGCGCCTGCCGTCCATCCGCTCCACCCGGGCGATCCAGCCGCCCTGTTCGGTCTCGTAGGGATGACGATGATGGGCGGGCGAATTCGGCAGCATCACCTCGTCGCCCACCTCGGGGATGCGGCCCAGCCGGGTCAGCACCAGACCGCCGAGCGTCTCGTACTCGCCCTCGGGCGCCTCGTACCCGGTCGCGCGGCTCACCTCGTCGATGCGCAGCAGGCCCGAGCAGTCCCAGCCGTCGGCGGTGCGCCGCACATCGCGTTCCTCCTCGTCGTGCTCGTCGCGCACGTCGCCGAGGATCTCCTCGATCAGGTCCTCCATCGAGACCAGGCCCGCGGTGCCGCCGTATTCGTCGACGACCAGCGCCACCTGCATGCCGTGCGCGCGCACGCGTTCGAGCAGTTCGTCGCCGTCGAGACTGGCAGGCACCACCGGCACCGGCCGGGCGAGCAGGCGCAGCGGGATGGTCCGGCGCTGCGCGGCCGGCTGGGTGAAAGCCTGCTTGATGTGGACGACGCCCAGGGTGTTGTCCAGGTCGCCGTCGATGACCGGGAACCGCGAGTAGCCGGTGCGGCCGGCGGCGGCGAGGAGGTCGGCGATGGTGTCGTCCTTGTCCAGCGACTCGACCTTCACCCGCGGGGTCATCAGCTCTTCCGCGCTGCGCTCGCCGAACTGCAGCGAGCGGTCCATCACCTGCGCGGTGCGCTGGTCCAGCGCGCCACGCTGGGCGGAGGTGCGCACCAGGGAGCCGAGTTCCTGCGGGGAGCGTGCCGAGCGCAGCTCCTCGGCGGGCTCGACGCCGAGCCTGCGCACCACCCAGTTCGCGGTGCCGTTGAGGAAGTGGATCATCCACTTGAACACCACCGAGAAGCCGACCATCGGTCCGGCGGTGGCGCGGGCGGTGGCCAGCGGCTTGGCGATGGCGATGTTCTTGGGCACCAGCTCGCCGTAGATCATCGACAGCGAGGTGGCCAGCACCAGCGCCAGCGCCAGCGAGATGCCGCCCGCGGCGCTCTCGCCCAGGCCCACCGCGGTGAACACCGGCCGCAGCAGCCGCGCGAGCACGGGCTCGGCGATGTAACCGGTGATCAGGGTGGTGATGGTGATGCCGAGCTGGGCGCCGGAGAGCTGGAACGACAGCGTGCGATGGGCCTGGCGCACCATCCGCGCGCGGACGTCACCCTCGCGGGCGTGTGCCTCGACGGTGCTGCGTTCCAGGGCGGTGAGGGAGAACTCCGCGGCGACGAACAACGCCGTGCCCGCGGTCAGGGCGATGAGGCTGAGAACGGTCAGGACGGTGGACACGGTCAACACCGTCCGGGGAGAGCATGTGCAGCGACTGCGCCGGGTTGGTCACCCGGCTCGGTAGAGGAGCCCTCCTGAGTGGCGCCCTCGGACGCGGGTGACAACTTGTTCCTTTCGGGGTGCGGCGACGGGGGTGCCGGGCGAACCGGCATCCCTCATGGTACCGGGCGGGCGTGCCTGTCGCGTCGCCCGCCTCCGGCGCGTCCGTCCGCTCACCACCCGCTCGGCAGCGGCCGTCCCTCGGCGAATCCGGCGGCCGACTGCACCCCGAGCACCGCCCGGTGATGGAATTCCGGCAGGGTGCGGGCACCGGCGTAGGTGCACGCACTGCGCACGCCCGAGCAGATGTGGTCGATCAGGTCCTCGACCCCCGGCCGCTCCGGGTCGAGCCGCATCCGCGAGCTGGAGATGCCCTCCTCGAACAGTGCCTTGCGGGCCCGGTCGAAGCCGCTGTCGGTGGCGGTGCGGGCGGCCACGGCCCGCTTGGACGCCATGCCGAAGCTCTCCTTGTAGGCGTTGCCGTCCCGGTCGACGCGCAGGTCGCCGGGCGACTCGTAGGTGCCGGCGAACCAGGACCCGATCATCACGTTGGACGCGCCCGCCGCCAGCGCCAGCGCCACGTCGCGCGGGTGCCGCACGCCGCCGTCGGCCCACACGTGCACACCGACTTCCTTTGCCGCGGCAGCGCATTCGGCCACCGCCGAGAACTGGGGGCGGCCCACGCCGGTCATCATCCTGGTGGTGCACATCGCGCCGGGGCCGACACCGACCTTGACGATGTCGGCGCCCGCCTCGGCCAGATCGCGGGTGCCCTGCGCGGACACGACGTTGCCCGCCGCCAGCGGGACGCCGAGCCCGAGCCCGGCGACCGCGCGCAGCGCCTCGAGCATCTTCTCCTGGTGGCCGTGCGCGGTGTCGATCACCAGCAGGTCGGCGCCGGAGTCGACCAGCGACTTCGCCTTGGCGGCCACGTCGCCGTTGATGCCGACGGCGGCGGCGATGCGCAGCTTGCCCTCGGCGTCGACGTTGGGCTGGTAGATGCCCGCCCGCACGGCGCCGGTGCGGGTCATCACGCCCGCCAGCGCGCCGTCCTCGGTGGTCAGCACAGCCAGCTGCGCGTGCTCGGCCTCGAGCAGATCGAACAGCGCGCGGGGCGAGGTGCTCGCGGGCGCGGACACGAAGTCGGTGCGGGCCACCTCGCGCAGCCGGGCGAACCGGTCGACGTCGGTGCACGACGCCTCGGTCACCACACCGACCGGCTTGCCGTCCTCGACCACCACGACCGCGCCGTGCGCGCGCTTGTGCATCAGGGCGAGGGCCTCGGCCACCGAGTGCTCGGGCTCCATCGACACCGGGGTGTCGGCGGTGAGCGAGCGGCTCTTGACGTAGGCGATGGTGTCGGCGGCCGCGTCCAGCGGAAGGTCCTGCGGCAGTACGACGATGCCGCCGCGGCGGGCGACCGTCTCGGCCATCCGGCGCCCCGCGACGGCGGTCATGTTCGCCACGACGATGGGAATGGTGGTGCCCGATCCGTCCACGCTCGACAGGTCGACGTCGAAGCGCGACGCCACATCCGTCCGGTTCGGGACGAGGAAGAGGTCGTCGTAGGTCAGATCGTAGGGCGGCTGGTGTCCGGGGAGGAACTGCACTCGACCGATAGTAACGATCGGCAGGACAACGCGCCCGTTTCGGCCGGGTCGCGCTATTCGGCGGCTTGCGCGTGGGCCAGGCGCACGGTGGTCACGCACAGCACGGCCACCGATGCGACGACGACCACGAGCCCGAATCCGTCGGTGCGCAGCCGTTCGTCGAGCACGGTCAGGCCGAGGAACGCGGCGGCGAGCGGTTCGGCGATGGTGGCGGCGGGCAGCGCCGCGGCGATGCTGCCCACCTGGAATGCCCGCTGCTGCACGTAGACGCCGACCACGCCCGCCGCGACCAGCGCCCACGTCTGCCACGTGGTGAGTACCGCGCCGAGTCCGTGCGTGAACCGGCCCGCGACGAAGTCGGTGAGCGCGGCGGCGAGACCGAACAGCGCGCCACCGGCCGCACCGAACAGCAGCGGGGCGCGCAAGGCGGAACGTGGGGATGCCGGGGGCGGGCGCTGAACCGATCGAGCGACCGTCGCGGGAGTGGACTCCGCGGCGGGGGAGCCCTCGGGCGGCGGTCCCGTCGACCGGGTGGTGGGGTCGGCCGGAGGGGTGCCGCGCGGCGTGGGCTGGTCCGGTGGTCGACGCGGCGTGTGCGCGGGGTCGGTCGGCTCCGGGGTTGGGCTCCTGCTGCCCGCGACCACGGCGAGGATTACCGCGCCCAGCAGGACCGCCGACGGCACGGCCCAATCACGTAGCGGGGCAGTGGGATTCCCGGAGGTGGGCGCGCCGACGACGAGGAAGCACGCGAGCGCCGCGAGCAGCAACAGTGCCGCCGCCCAGGTCCGGCGACCGACCGCCCTGTGGTCGACCCGGGCCGCGATCGGCAGCGCGAACACCAGCGAGGTCACCAGCAGCGGTTGGACGAGCAACACCGGACCGAGCGCGAGCGCGGCCACCTGCAGCCCGTAGCCACCGCCGTCGCCGACGATCCCCGCCCACCAGCGTGGGCTCCGCAACAGCGTCCGCACCAGTGAATCGCCCGCAGGCACCGCCGCCGCGGCCCGCTGCTGCGCCACGGCCGCCACCGCGAACAGCAGTGCCGCCGCCAGCGCGCAGACGATCGACCAGATCGGATGCTCCACCCATCCAGTTTGCCGTCCGGTAGCCGACCAGGTTCGCGAGTCGCCGCAGCTCGGCGAGTCGCGAAACCCGGGCGTGTATCAGTCGGACGAGGGGGCCGCCGCCCGGCGTGGCCGGCGGCACCGGTGGGCGGGGTGACAGACCGTGCGCGACCTCCGGGCCGCGCCCGGCGTCATCCCTGGGCGCGCCTGCGGCGGCTACCGGTCGGGGCGCCGGTGTGCCGGGCGGGGCGGCCGGGGTGCCCACCGCGCGTGCCGCGGGCTTCGGCGTTGCCTTCCGCGCGGCGGGAGCCGGTGCGGGCGCCGCCCGTCTCGGCCGCGGCGCGTCCGCGGGCGGGGCGATCGGCGTGGCTGCCCACGGCCTCGGTGGTGCGGGCGCCGCCGCGGCCGCGGCGGGCCGAGCCGACGCGGTGGGTGGTGACGGCGCCGCGGCTCTGCGGAGCCTGCTGCGGCCCGCCGGGCGGAGTGGGCGCGGGGACCGGCACCCCGGAGGGCGTCCGCGCGCCGGTGATCTCGCGCAGCGCCGGGTGGCCGGGGGTGACGTTCACCCCGACCACGTCCACGCCCGCCTTGCGGGTCATCTTCTCCACGTCGGCGCGCTCGTCCTCGGTCACCAGGGTGACCACCACGCCGTCCTCGCCCGCGCGCGCGGTGCGGCCCGCCCGGTGCAGGTATGCCTTGGGCTCTGCGGGCGGATCGGCGTGCACGACCAGCGAGATGCCGTCGACGTGGATGCCGCGGGCGGCCACGTCGGTGGTCACCAGCACCGGCACCGAGCCGTCGGCGAACGCGGCCAGGGTGCGGGTGCGGTTGTTCTGGGCCTTGCCGCCGTGCAGCGCCCCGGCGGCGATGCCCGCCGCGCGCAGCTGCTTGGCGAGCCGGTCGGCGCCGTGCTTGGTGCGCACGAACAGGATCGTCAGGCCCTCGCGCGCGGCGATCTCGGCGATCACCGCCCGCTTGTCGGCCTTGCGCACGTACAGCAGGTGGTGCGACATGGTCGCCACCGACGCCGAGGGCGGCGCGGTGGAGTGCGTGACGGGGTTGCGCAGGTAGCGCTTGACCAGCTTGTCGACCTCACCGTCGAGGGTCGCCGAGAACAACAGCCGCTGCCCGTCGGCGGGGGTGCGGTCGAGCAGCCGGGTGACCTGCGGCAGGAAGCCCATGTCGGCCATGTGGTCGGCCTCGTCGAGCGCGGTGATCGATACGTCGTCGAGCGCGGCCGCGCCCTGGGCGATCAGGTCGGACAACCGGCCGGGGGTGGCGATGAGCAGGTCGACCCCGCGGGCGAGCCGATCGGCCTGGCGCTTGATCGGCGCGCCGCCGACCACGGAGGCGACCCGCAGGCCCAGCGCGAGGGCGGGCTCGTCGAGGGCGCGCTCGATCTGGGCGGCCAGTTCCCGGGTGGGCACGAGCACCAGCCCGCGCGGGCGGCGCGGCGCGGCGGCGTTACCCGCCAGGCGCACCAGCATGGGCAGGCCGAAGGCCAGGGTCTTGCCGGAGCCGGTGGGGCCGCGGCCGAGCACGTCCTTGCCCGCGAGGGCGTCGGGCACGGTGGCGGCCTGGATGGGGAAGGGGGCGTCGATGCCGTTGCGGCGCAGGGCCTGGACGAGCACGGCGGGCAGGCCCAGTTCCGCGAAGGTCACGGTGGGCGTCGCGGCGTCGGGCGAGGTGGTCACGGAGATGGAGCCTTTCGTGGCGCGGCGCACCGGGGCGCCGCGGGGGAGAGCCACGCCGGTGGGCGCGGCCCGTGCGCGCCGGACCGTCGCGATCGTCGCTGCGGAGGGTGCGCCCGCGCGCTGCCCTGCGGAGAACCGGGGCCTGCTCGCGGTGGAGGAAACGTTCGTACTCGGGCGGTGGAGTCCGCTCGGTGGGGAACGGCTGTCGGCTCAGCGGGAAACGCTCAGCTGTTGAACAGCCGACTGAGTTCGACCAACCACGGTACCGCGACAGCCAGCGTCGGCACCACCAGGATGGCGATCGAACCGAGATACGCGGCTGTGGCGATGCGCACATCGCCACTGCCACCCTGGCCCAGCCGCTGCACGCGGATCAGTGTGGTCGGCCCGCCGGCGGCCAGCGCCCCTTGCGGCGCAGTGGATTTCGCGCAGGCGACCAGCGCGCGGGCCAGCGGCGCCGGACCGGTGACCTTGACCGCGGAATCGTCGGCGAGCAGTTCGATGAGCAGTTTCACCGATCCCAGCGCCGCCTTGCTGCGCACCACCCGCGGGAACGCCTCGTGCACGGCGGTGAACGCCTCGAGCACGAGATCGTGGCGGGCGCGCAGGTGCGAGCGCTCGTGGCTGACGATCGCGGTGACCTCCGGGTCGGCCAGATTCGTCAGCGTGCCCTCACTGAGCACCACCCGCTGGCGCAGGCCGGGCAGGCAGTAGGCGATCGGTTCGGTGGCCGCCAGCACGCGGATGTCGTGCGCGCGCCTGCGCGGCCCGCTCTGGTCGAGCAGGTCGACCAGCATGCGGTGCTTGGCCCGCCGTCTGCGGGTGTGCACGCCGACCCGCACGATGGAGAAGATCAGGCGCGCGCCGACGAGCAGCGTGAGCGCGAAGACGACGACGTAGGCCAGCCACAGCGGAAAGCCGAGCGCGTCGATCTCCCGGGTGGGGGAGGTGGTTGGCCGCCCGTCGGGGCCGGGGACGAGCAGTTCGGCGGCGATCGCCAGACCCGACCCGAACGCGCTCAGGACCGCGGCCAGCGCGATGGCCTGCCAGAGGACCAGCGCCGCGCGCGGCGTGCGATACGGCCACTTGGCGCGACTGAGCAGCGCGGGGGCGGGCCCCGCGAGAAGCAAAGCGAGACCGGCGAAGACCGGCGCGGTTGCGTTCATCGACTCAGCTCACTGCGTTGTGGGGGGCCGAGGGCTCACGGCGTTGTGCGCCCCGGGGCACGAAGCCGCCCCCATACTACTGGGCGGCCTGCCGTGCTACTCGCCCGGCGGTGAGGTGCCCTCGGCGGCCTCGAGCTTGGCCAGCGCCTCACGCAGCGCGTCGGCCTCGTCGGGGCCGACCTGTTCCACGAAGTGCACGAGCGCGGCGGCGCGGCTGCCCGCCTCCTCGGCCTGTTGCAGCGCGTCCACCATCAGGCTGGCGACGAGTTCGTCGCGGGTGTGCACGGGGGCGTACCGGTGGGCGCGATCGTCGCGGCGCTGGACCACGAGGTTCTTCTTCGCCAGCCGTTGCAGCACGGTCATCACCGTGGTGTACGCGAGTTCCCGGCGTGCGGCCAGCGCCTCGTGCACCTGCCGGACGGTTTGCGGTTCGTCACTGGACCACAACTGGTCCATGACCGCCTTCTCGAGTTCACCAAGACCTGCCATTCCCCAAGTTTACGGACTCAACGACACGAACGCGTACTACACCCTGTCGTAACTGTCCGATTGCTGGTGTGGTATTGCTCATACCGACCGCCCCGCTGTGGCCTGGAACGGCCCCGGCGACCTCCCGGTCAGGCGGGGCGGGCGGCGCCGGGGCGGACGTGCCGGGTGCCGATCGGCACGATCATCGGCCGTCCGGAGACCGGGTCCTCGAGCACCGAGGCGTCGAGGGTGAACACCTCGCGCAGCAGCTCGGCGGTGATGATGTCGCCCGGACTGCCCTGGGCCACGATGCGCCCGTCGTGCATGACCACGAGCCGGTCGCTGTAGCGGATGGCCAGATTCAGGTCGTGCAGCACCATGACGACGGTGCGGCCGAGTTCGTCGTGCAACCGGTCGACCAGGTCGAGCACCTCGAGCGAATGCGCCAGGTCGAGGTAGGTGGTCGGCTCGTCCAGCAGCAGGATGTCGGTGCCCTGGGCCAGCGCCATGGAGATCCAGGCGCGCTGGCGCTGGCCGCCGGACAGTTCGTCCAGCGGCCGGTCGGCCAGGTCGGCGATGCCGGTCTGTTCCAGCGCGGCCAACACCTCGGTCTCGTCGTCGGCCGACCACTGCCGCAGCCAGGACTGGTGCGGATGCCTGCCGCGGGCGACCAGGTCGGCGACGGTGAGGCCCTCGGGCGCGACCGGGGTCTGCGGCAGCATGCCGACGATGCGGGCGACGTCCTTGGTCTTCATCGACGAGATCGCCTTGCCGTCCAGCAGCACCTGGCCGGCGCTCGGGCGCAGCAGCCTGCCCAGCGAACGCAGCAGGGTGGACTTGCCGCACCCGTTCGGGCCGATGACGGTGGTGACCACGCCCGGCGCGATGTCCAGGCTGAGCCCGTCGACGATGACGCGATCGCCGTAGCCGAGGCGGATGCCCTGGGCGCCGAGCTGGTGCGCGGCGGCACCGGTGGTGGTGACGGTCATGTCAGGGTCGCCTTCCGATTCATGCGCACGAGCAGGTAGAGCAGGAACGGCCCGCCCGCACCGGCGGTGACGATGCCCACCGGCAGGTCGACGGGGAACAGGGTGCGCGCGGCCACGTCCGCCCCGACCACCAGGATGGCACCCACCACCGCCGACCCGATCAGCGGTTCACCGGCGGTGCGCAACAGGCCGCGGGCGATCTGCGGTGCCGCGAGCGCGACGAAGGCGACCGGCCCGACGGCCGCGGTGGCCACCGAGGCGGCCACGACGGCCGCGCCGACGAGGATCGCCTGCTGGGTCTGGATGCGCACACCCAGGATGCGGGTGGTGTCGGTGCCCATCCGCATCGCCGCCAGCGTGCGGGCCGAGGCCAGCGCGACGAGCGTGACCACGGCCAGTGCGACCGCCGCGGGGAGCAGGCGGTCGTGGTCGGCGCCGTTGAGCGTGCCGGTCAGCCACTGCTGCGCGCGGGCGGCGTCCTCCGGTTTTGCCTGCGCGACCAGCCAGCTCACCCCGGCGCCGAGCAGCGCGTTGACGCCGATGCCGATGAGCACGAAGCGCAGTCCGGTGGTGCCTGCCTCGCCGCCCGGAGTGCGGCCCCAGGCCAGCAGATAGATGAGCACGGCCGTGCCGATCCCGCCGACCAGGGCGGCCAGCGGGGCGCCGACCGTCGCGGCCAACCCGGTGGCGCCGCCGGTGCCGACCAGCACCGCGACCGCGCCGAGGCTCGCGCCGGTGGTGATGCCGAGCAGGTCCGGGCTGGCCAGCGGGTTGTGCAGGATCGACTGGGTGATCGCGCCGGCCAGCGCCAGCGCCGCGCCGATCACCAGCGCGGTGAGCGCGCGGGGCAGCCGCGACTCCAGCACGATGAACCGCTGCGAGCGGGTGCCCCCGCCGCCGAGCACGTCCAGCACGCGGCCGAGCGGAATGGTGGTGTCGCCGAAGGCGATGTCGCAGCAGAACAGCAGGAACGCCAGCGCGGCCAGCACCGCCACGATCGCGATCATCCGCGGCCGCAGCACCAGCGAGACGGGCCCGACCCGCAGCGCGGGCCGCACCCGCCGGAGCGCGGTGTCGGGGTCCTGCACCGTGACGTTCACAGGCTCACCAACTTCCTGCGGCGCACCAGGGCGATGAAGTAGGGCGCGCCGACGACCGCCAGCATCACGCCCACCTGCAACTCGCCCGGCCGTGCGACGATCCGGCCCAGCGTATCGGCGCACAGCAGCAACACCGCGCCGAGCAACGCGGAATAGGGGATGAGCCAGCGGTGGTCCGGCCCGGTGAAGGCTCGCGCGATGTGCGGGACGACCAGCCCCAGGAACGCGATCGGCCCGACCGCCGAGGTCGCCGCGCCGCACAGCAGCACGACCGCGGTGAAGCCGAGCGCCCGGCTGCGGGCGATGTTCATGCCGAGTCCGCGTGCGACATCGTCGCCGAGACCGAGCAGGTTCAGGCCGGGCGCCGCCGCCGTCGCCAGGACCGCGCCCACCGCGATGAACGGCAGCACCTGCCAGAACACCGCGGCATCGCGCCCGGCGACCGTGCCGACCACCCAGAACCGGTAGGTGTCCAGCGCGGTCGCGTCGAACAGCACCACCGCCTGCGTCATCGCCTGGAGGAAGGCCGTCATCGCGGCGCCGGCCAGCACCAGGCTCAGCGGACTGGCCTTGCCGCCGCCGAGCGAGGACGCGCCGAACACCGCGAGCCCGGCCAGCAGCGCGCCGGCCATCGCGAACCAGATGTACTGCTCGGGGTCGGTGAAGGCGAACAGGTACACGCTCAGTGCCGCGAGGAACGCGGCGCCGGAATTGAGGCCGAGCAGGCCCGCGTCGGCGAGCGGGTTGCGGGTGTAGCCCTGGATGAGAGCACCGGTGGCGCCGAGGGCCAGGCCCGCGACGAGTGCCAGTGCCGTGCGCGGAATCCGCAGGCCGCGCACGATTTCCTCGGTGGTGGAGGCGGCCGGGCAGGTGAACGGCCCGTCCGCGCACCCCAGCGCGTGCGCGACCGCCTCGTAGACGGTGCCGGGTGCGATGGCGCGCGCGCCGAGGGCGACGCTGGCCAGGGCGGCCAGCGCCAGCAGCGCGAGCAGGGCCAGCAGGCCGACGCGGCGTCGTCGCCGCACGGTGCCAAGGGTTGTCACGGCGACGACGTGCTCCTGCCTCGATCTGGTGCCAGGGGTTCAGGTCTGGTAAGCCTAACCTATCTTCCCGCTCCGACTCCATCGCGGAGCCGACCCGAGGAGGTTCGATGACCGAGCCCGTGACCAGCATTCCCGATCGTTACGCCGACCCGGTGTTCGGGCGTGCCTGTTCCCGGCTGCGCGCGCTGCAGCCGGACCATCCGCGCGTCTACGCCGTGGCCGCCGTCGCCGAACACGGCCGCCGCCGCTGGTGGAAACTCTCGGAGGGGTTGCGCGAGGGCCGCATCGAGCTGATGTACCGGCGCCACGCCGCCGAGATGACCAACGCCGAGGTCGCCGCCGAGGTGGTCGCGACCGCGCTCATCCACGCCGTCGTCGGCCGGGTGGCCGCGCTGCTGGTGATGGAGGGCCGCGCCTGGGATCCCGGCCCGGAGAACCTGTGGGTGCACAACGACAACGACGGCGGCATCGACTGGGCGGGCCTGGAGGACACCACGATCCGCGTCCTCGACGACGACCCGCTGGTCGGCGCGCACGGCGTCGTCGGATTCCCGTGCGAGCGGGCGATGTCGGTGTGGCTGGCGCACCGCTGCGAGGCGTCGCTGGCGCTGGTGCACCACGGGCTGTCGCGCTGTTCGGGGCTGAGCGCGCGCCGATTCTGGTCGCTGGTGGGCGAATCGGTGGTCGGCGCCGCCACCTACGTGCCGGATCTGGCGCGCACCGATTCGGTGCTGGGGGCGCGCCGCGGGCAGGGACTGCTGGCGGCACTCGAGGAGCGGGGGTTGCCGGTCCGCCGCAGTGCTTGCCTGCTGGGCTGAGCGGGGCGGACGCCGGAATTCGACACGGGAGACCTCGACGCTCTTGCAAGTTAGGTAAGCCTGTCCTATAGTAAATCCCGGCGTGAGGATCGAGCGAGAGTCCTGAGGGCTGCAGTGACCCCCGATCCGTTGCCGCGGCGGGCCCCACCACCATGGGGCCCGCCGCTTTTTCGTTCGCCGCCCTTCCGGCGGCCCGCCCGTACCGCCCGGTCCGGTGAGGTGTAAAGGTGGAACGCATGACGCAACAGCAGACGCCCCCGGTCCAGTCGCTGGCCGGCGTGACACCGGAGATGCTGAACGAATTCGAGCAGGGCACCTTCGCCGACCTGCTCGGCCTGCGCTACACCGAACTCGGCCCGGACCGGGTGCGCGGCGAATTCGATGTGCAGCCGCACCTGTTCCAGCCGGCGGGCATCGTCAACGGCGGCGTCTACTGCACCGTGATCGAGACACTGGCCAGCGTGGCGGGCAGCGTCTGGTACGGCGACCAGGGCACCGTCGTCGGCGTCAACAACAACACCGACTTCCTGCGCGCGGTCCGCGAGGGCCTGCTGCGCGGCGAGGCCACCCCGCTGCACCGCGGCCGACTCCAGCAGTTGTGGCAGGTGGTCATCACCGACGAGCAGGAGCGCGTGGTCGCGCGCGGCCAGGTCCGCCTGCAGAACCTGCCCAAGCGGGACTGACCACACCGGGTGCGCTCGACCGGCGGCACCGCGGTGACCGTGCCAGAATGACCGTCACCCGTCCGCCGACCCGGTGAGGAGCCCGGATGCGCCTGTCGCCGCACGAGCAGGAACGCCTGCTGCTGAGCTACGCCGCCGAGCTGGCGCGGCGCAGGCAGGCCCGCGGCCTCAAACTCAATCACCCCGAGGCGGTCGCGCTCATCACCGACCACGTCCTCGAGGGCGCGCGGGACGGGCGCAGCGTGGCCGAGCTGATGGCCTCGGGCCGCACCGTGCTCACCCGCGACGACGTGATGACCGGCGTACCGGAGATGATCCACGACGTCCAGGTCGAGGCCACCTTCCCCGACGGCACCAAGCTCGTCACCGTCCACCAGCCGATCGCGTGAGCCCGTCGTGATTCCGGGCGAATACCTCTGCGCCGACGGGGTGATCGAGATCAACCCCGACCGCGAACGCATCGCACTCGACGTGGTCAACACCGGCGACCGGCCCGTGCAGGTCGGCAGCCACGTGCACTTCCCGCAGGCCAACGCCGCGCTCGACTTCGACCGTGCGGCCGCCCACGGCTGCCGGCTCGACATTCCGGCCGGCACCGCCGTGCGCTTCGAACCGGGCCTGGCGCAGCGGGTTTCGCTGGTGCCGCTGGCCGGTACCAGGGAGGTGTACGGGATCGGGCCGAACCCGCCCGGCAAGCTGGACGACCCCGAGGGAGAACAGTGACCGAACTGAGCCGGGCCCGCTACGCCGAACTGTTCGGCCCCACCACCGGCGACCGGATCCGGTTGGCCGACACCGACCTGCTGATCGAGATCACCGAGGATCGCAGCGGTGGACCCGGGCTGGCCGGCGACGAAGCCGTCTTCGGCGGCGGCAAGGTGCTGCGCGAGTCCATGGGGCAGTCGCGTGCCACCCGCGCCGACGGCGCGCCGGACACCGTCATCACCGGTGCCGTCATCGTCGACCACTGGGGAATCGTCAAGGCCGACATCGGCATCCGCGACGGTCGCATCTGCGGCATCGGCAAAGCCGGCAATCCCGACACCATGTCCGGTGTGCACCCCGACCTCGTGGTCGGCCCCTCGACGGAGATCATCGCCGGCAACGGGCGCATCCTCACCGCGGGCGCCATCGACTGTCACGTGCACTTCATCTGCCCGCAGCTGATGGACGAGGCGCTCGGCGGCGGCATCACCACCCTCATCGGCGGCGGCACCGGCCCGGCCGAGGGCAGCAAGGCCACCACCGTGACGCCCGGCGCCTGGCACCTGGCCCGGATGCTCGAGGCCACCGACCACTGGCCGCTGAACATCGCGCTGCTCGGCAAGGGCAACACCGTCAGCGAAGCCGCCATGTGGGAGCAGTTGCGCGCGGGCGCTTCCGGTTTCAAGCTGCACGAGGACTGGGGCTCCACGCCCGCGGCGATCGACGCCTGCCTACGGGTCGCCGACGCCTCCGGAGTGCAGGTCGCGCTGCACTCGGACACCTTGAACGAGGCCGGTTTCGTCGAGGACACCCTCGCCGCCATCGCCGGGCGCGGCATCCACGCCTACCACACCGAGGGCGCGGGCGGTGGCCACGCGCCCGACATCATCACGGTGGCCGCGCATCCCAACGTGTTGCCGAGTTCCACCAATCCGACCCGCCCGCATACCGTCAACACGCTCGACGAGCACCTGGACATGCTCATGGTGTGCCATCACCTGAGCCCGTCCATCCCCGAGGACCTGGCCTTCGCCGAGAGCCGCATCCGGCCCTCGACCATCGCCGCCGAGGATCTGCTGCACGACCTGGGCGCCATCTCGATGATCGGCAGCGACTCGCAGGCGATGGGCCGCATCGGCGAGGTGGTGATGCGCACCTGGCAGACCGCGCACGTGATGAAACGCCGCCGCGGCGCGCTGCCCGGCGACGGCGCCGCCGACAACGCGCGGGTGCGCCGCTACATCGCCAAGTACACGATCTGCCCGGCCGTGGCGCACGGCCTGGACGCCGAGATCGGGTCGGTGGAGGTGGGCAAACTGGCCGACCTGGTGCTGTGGGACCCCGCCTTCTTCGGGGTGCGCCCGCACGCGGTGCTCAAGGGCGGCGCGATCGCCTGGGCCGCCATGGGTGACGCCAACGCCTCCATCCCGACGCCGCAGCCGGTGCTGCCGCGCCCGATGTTCGGCGCCGCCGCACCCGTCGCGGCCGCCACGTCGCTGCATTTCGTCTCCGAGCATGCCCTGGCCGACGGACTCGCCGAGCGGCTGGCGGTGCGGCGGAAGCTGGTCGCGGTCAAGGACGTTCGCCGGCTCACCAAAACCGACATGCCGCTCAACGACGCCATGCCGCGCATCGAGGTCGACCCGGACACCTTCACCGTACGGGTCGACGGCGAGGTGTGGGCCGAACAGCCCGCCACCGAACTGCCGATGGCGCAACGGTATTTCCTGTTCTGACCCACGTCGCGCCGACCGGCACCGGTGATCGGCGCGACGCTGCCGTCGGTCGGCCGGATGCCGCCGTTCAGCCGAACGACATCGTCGCGAACGTCGCGCCCGCGGGGTCGGCCAGCGCGCCCACCCGCGACGGGCCGGGCATGTCCGCGGCGGCGGTCACCACCGAACCGCCGAGTGCGACCGCACGTTCGGCGAGCGCGTCGCAGTCCTCGACCCGCAGGGTGACCGACCAGGACGGCGCGGGCTCACCCTCGGTGGCCGCGTGGGCGCCGCCGAACTCGCGGCCACCCGCGCCCGGCGCGAGCGCCTGGTAGGGGGCGACGGTGTCGGTCTCCCACGCGGCGGTCTGGTGGCGCCAGCCGAGCACGCGCGCGTAGTGCGCCATCGCGTCGGCCGGGGCGCCGGTCGCGGCGTACTCCACCCAGCAGGGGTTGTTCACCTCGGCCCAGCGGGCCGTGCCGGGATGGGTGACGAGCTGGGCCACGGCGTACATCGCGCCCGCCGGATCGCCGAGGACCGCGAAGGTCAGCTGTCCGAACACGTCGGTCGGCTCCAGGTACACCTGCGCGCCCGCCTCGCGCGCGGCGCGCACCGTGGCCTCGGCGTCGGGGACGGCGAAGTAGGTCGTCCACATGGGCGGGGCGGTGCTGCCGTCGGGCGCGGTCGCGGGCGCGATGCCCGCGACCGGCGCGCCGTCCTGGCTGAGGATCGTGTAGTGCCCGGCCTCGGGCCCGAGATCGTCGGCCTTCCAGCCGAACAGCTCGCTGTAGAAGGCGGCGGTGGCCGGAATGTCGGGGGACGTCACGTCGAACCAGCAGGGTGCACCCGTGGCGAAACCGGACTGCGTCATCTGTGTCTCCTGGAGAGTCGGAGGATCGGATACAACCGTAGTGACGGGACCGCCCAGGCGAATTCATCGGTACCGCGACGAGCCGTTCCGACCCGCCCGGCATCGCCCGGCCACGGCGGCGGTGGGTAAGGTGCCCGCCGACGAAACGGGGGAGTCGGCAGGCGACGCCCCGGTGACCGGACGCCGCCCGCGGGCGGCCACGCGTGGAAGGGGACGCCGTGCTCGGCAACGATGCGAATCAGGCCGCCGACGAGCTGGCCCGGTGGGCCGAGAACCTGGAGCGCACCGCGCAGCGCTACCAGGACCTGCAGGGCCGGATGCGGGCGATCTCGGTGACCGAGCGGAGCGCGGACGGCAGGATCGCCGTCACCGTCGACGCCGACGGGGTGACCACCGGCATCGAACTCGCACCAGGCACCCGCGGAATGGACCCGGCCGCCGTCGCCGCCGAGCTCATGGCGTGCACGCACCGGGCACAGGCCCGGCTGCGCAGGCAGGTCGGCGAGCTGGTCCACGACCTGGTCGGCCAGGACGGGGCAGGCCAGGCCATCCTCGCGCAGTACGCCGAACGATTCCCCGACCCGGTGCCCGCCGCGCCGCAGGCCGACCCCGCCGCGCATGCCGACCCGGCAGTGCACATCGACCCGGCACTGCACGTCGACCCGCCGGTGCCCGCCGATCCCACGCCGCCGGCGGCCTACACACCGCCGCCGACCACCCCGGGCACCCGTAAACCGGACCGGGACCGGACGGTCGCGCCCGCCGAGCCCGACGCCGACGACCTCTACTACCGGCGCCGCTCCTGGCTGGAATAGATCGGCGGCGGTCCGGCGGAACCGAATCCGGTCCCGCCGCGTCAGAGACAGATGAGGCCGGGGGAGACGGACGAGAGGCGGAGGCGAGATGACCAGTGCCGAAGGCGTGAACATCGAGGTCGGTGTGCTGCGCGCGCACGCTGCCACGGTGACGGAGACGATCGAGGGCGTGCCGAAGGCGCGCGAGGCCGCCGACTATCTCGGCCACGTCGACGACGGCTACGGCCTGCTCGTCGGCCCCTACGCCCGGTCGATCCTGAATCCGCTGCACGACCGGATCTCCGAGCGGTTGCGGGTGCTGGTCGAGGAGACCGGGGCGATTCCGCCCAAGCTGTGCATCGCCGCCGACCAGTTCCAGGCACTCGAAGAAGAGCGCGCCAAGCAGCTCGCCCAGCAGGGCGAGCAGATCGACCGGCAGGGGTGAGGGATGTCCTACGAGAACCAGGTCGGCAAGTTCCTCAACGAGGAGGCCGTCCTTCCCGGCTTCCCGAGCACCTTCGACGACCCGGCCGCCCCCGAGGGCAACGACCTCATCGAGGACAAGGCCGACTTCCGCAACGAGTACTACCAGGAGGACGTCCCGTTCCTCACCAAGGTCGGCGTGCCGAAAGGCCAGGTGGGCGAGACCGATCCCGATGCGCAGATCCTCAAGGGCACCGTCGTCGGTGACACCTTCGAGGGCCTGCACAACGCGTGGGCGGCGTTGCAGGGCCAGGATTCCGGCCGCAACCTGTACGGCGCGGCGCTCAAGGCGTGGGGTGTCGCCGCCGACGCCGTCGAGATCGCCGACATGGCGAAGAACTGCCTGCGCGGCATCCCGCTGGCGAAGTTCGACCCGTTCAACTATCTGGGCGGCCAGCTGATGGGCTGGATGCTCGAACACGTCGAGCCGTTGCGCAAGTCGCTGGATTCGCTGGCGGGCAATCCCGACATGGTGAAGGCGTATTCGTCCTCGTGGGCGAAGATCTCGCAGGAGTTGGCGGGGGTCGCGGCCGACTGGCAGCGGGACTGCGCCACCCGCACGGCAGGCTGGGTCGGGGCGACCGCCGACGCGTATCGCGCCAAGGTCGACGAGCTGACCGCCGACCTGATCACCCAGGCGGGCCTGGCCGACGTGCTGAGCACGGTCAACCAGAAGATGGCCGACGTGGTCGACGGTGTGCGCGGCATCATCACCGAGATCCTCAACAGCCTCGCCGGGGTGCTCGTCGAGATCGCGGCGATCCTGATCGCCAGCGCGGGCAGCGCCTCCCCGGGCCTGATCGCCCGCGCGGTGTTCGAGATCTCGACCGCGACGATGAGCGTCTCGCGGATGCTGACACAGCTGGCGACGGTGCTGTTCGATATCGCGGCGCTCGCCGACGACGTGACGAAGATGCTGGTGGGGGTGGTCGAGGTGCAGGCGGCCGCGGCGCAGGCGTGAAGATCTCGCGGCGGGTCGGGTCAGCGCGCCCGCACCGCCGCGACGATCAGGTCGGCCACGCCGCGCATGCCCTGCGGAGTCGGGTGGTAGGGGAGCAGGGTCTCGGTCGCCAGTACCGGGTCGAACCACCGCACCCCCGCGGGCGCGCACATGTCACGACCCTCGGACGGGCCGCGGGTGTCGACGTAGTCGGCCCCGTGCTCGGCGGCGGCGCGGGCGACGACCGCGTTGAGCCGGTCGAAGGCGCGCTGCACGAGTACCGCGTCCTCGGGACGCAGGCCGACGAGCTCGGGGCAACCACCGGGCCGGACATAGGTCGGCCAGCCGTCCACGATCACCCGGGCGTTCGGCGCGAGCTGCGAAATCCGTTCCAGCGCGGCGGAATACTCGTCGGCGATGCCGTCGATCGCGGCGTCCCAGCCGTCGGTGGTGCACGCGCCCATGCCGAGTCCGGCCAGGTGGCAGCCGACCACATACGAGGTCATGCCGGTGTCGTTGGCGCCGATGTGCACGGTGACGAGCCGGGTCGCCGGGCCGAGGGCGTCGAATTGCGGAGCGATGCCCGGGCCCTGGGAGATGGACAGGTGGTCGATCTTGGCCGAACTGCAGGTGCGGTCGTCCAGCCGCAGGCCCAGTTCGGCGGCGACGAGCTTCGGCGTGTCGGCGGTCGAGCGGGCACACAGCAGTGGCGCGCCGAGGTCGAGGTCGCGCACCCCGGTCGTCGCCGCACCCGAATCACCCAGTGCCACATACTCCGCGCCGCCGTCCGTGGGTGCGGCGGTGGCGCCGGGGAGCAGGACGCCGGGCAGGGCGAGCAGGCCCGCCGCCGCGGCGGCGAGACGGTGACCGAGGGGCATGGTGAACTCCGCTTCGTCGAGGAGGCGTCAATCTGAGACGCATTGGTTCCGGTTTGCACGCTACCGTGCCCGCTCCGCGGGCGGAGCCGATTCCGGCGGCCCGCGATGGCAGACTGCTGATATGACGACAGCTGACTGGGCGGATGTGGACGGCTACCTGGTATCGCACCTGGTGCGCGACCCCGCGTCGACGGCGACGCTCGAGGCCAACGCGGCGGCGGGCCTGCCGCCCATCGACGTCTCGGCCGCCCAGGCCAAGTTCCTGTATCTGCTCGGCAAGTCCCTGGGCGTGCGGCGGGTGCTCGAGATCGGGACACTGGGCGGCTTCAGCACCTTGTGGCTGGCCCGCGCGGTCGGCGAGCAGGGGCGCGTCGTCACCCTCGAGTACCAGGAGCGGCACGCCCGGGTCGCGGGCGAGAACCTGGCGCGCGCCGGCGTCGCCGGGCGGGTGGAGATCCGCGTCGGCGCGGCGATGGAGACGCTGCCCGCGCTGGCGCAGGAGCGGCCCGAGCCGTTCGACCTCGTGTTCATCGACGCCGACAAGGAGAACAACCCGAACTACGTCGACTGGGCGGTGCGGCTGGGCAGGCCGGGCACCGTGATCGTGGTCGACAACGTCGTGCGCCACGGCGCGCTGATCGACGAGGCCTCCACCGATTCGGCCGTGCACGCCAGCCGCGAGCTCGTCGAACTGCTGGACCAGGACCCGCGCCTGGACGCCACCGTGCTCCAGACGGTGGGCGCGAAGGGCTGGGACGGCTTCGCCTTCGCCGTGGTCGACTAGCCGGTGCGCGCCGCCACCCGGGCGGCGAAGCCGTCGCACAGCGCCTCCAGGCCGGCGTAGAGCAACTGTTCCTGGGTGAGGTCGTCCGTGCCCGCGCCGAGCAGATCGGCGAGTGCGGCGGGCGGTTCGCCGATCGGCTCGCCCTGGAGCAGCGCGCGCAACCCGTTGCCCGTTTCGGCCCCCGCGTCCTGGCGCAGCAGCAGCGCCTCGCTGATGTGCGGCAGGGTCGCGCCGGAGATGTAGTTCCATACCGTGAACGTCATCCGCATCGCCTCCCGGGTGCTCACCCCCAGCTCGCGGAAGCCCTCCACCAGCCAGCCCAGGCAGCTCAGGCTCTGCGGGCCGAAACTGTACCGGGGCATGGCGAAGGTCAGCAGCACCCACGGGTGCTGCTGGTAGAGCTGCCAGTCCACCTCGGCGGCGATGCGGACGCGGTCGCGCCACGTCCAGCCGCGACCGGCCGCCGACGGATAGGGGTAGCGGCCGGCGACCTCGTCGGTCATGGCCGCGATCAGCTCGTCCTTGCCGGCGACGTGCCGGTACAGCGACATCGCACCCACCCCCATCCGGTCGGCGATGCGCCGCATGGACAGCGCGTCCAGGCCGTCCTCGTCGGCGAGGGCGATCGCGGCGTCGACGATCGCCTCCCGGCTGAGCTTCGGCTCGGTCATCCCATCACTCACTTCCCCTCGGGAGCCCGTGTGCGTACACTGTACCCCGGCCGGGCGTACGGTGTACGCGAGATGGGAGAGGATTCGGATATGACAGGGGCGCAGCCATGACTCAGGTGCAGGCGCAGCCGCCCGTGGATGCGGCGGCGCCCACGGTCGGCTCGCGACGGGCCTGGCTGGGGTTGGCCGTCCTGCTGCTGCCGGTGCTGCTGGTGTCGATGGACGTCTCGGTGCTGTTCCTCGCGCTGCCGACGCTCACCACCGACCTGGATCCGTCGGCCACGCAACAGCTCTGGATCCTCGACATCTACGGCTTCCTGATCGCCGGCCTGCTCATCACGATGGGCAATCTCGGCGACCGGATCGGCCGCCGCAACATCCTGCTGGCGGGCGCCGCGGTTTTCGGTGTCGGTTCGGTGCTGGCCGCCTTCGCGCCCAGCGCCGCCGTGCTGATCGCCGCTCGCGCCCTGATGGGCATCGGCGGTGCGACGTTGCTGCCGTCGAGCCTGGCGCTGATCTCCACCCTGTTCGCCGACGCGCGCGAGCGTGCCGCCGCCATCGGCGTGTGGACGGCCTTCTTCGCGGGCGGGTCGGCGGTCGGCCCGATCATCGGCGGGCTGCTGCTGCACCATTTCTGGTGGGGTTCGGTGTTCCTCATCAACGCCCCGGTGCTGCTGGTGTTGCTCGCGCTCGGCCCGCTGGTGCTGCCCGAGCACCGCTCCCGGGAACTGGGTCCGCTCGACCTGCCCAGCGTCGCGCTGTCCATCGGCGGCATCCTGCCGGTGGTCTACGCGGTCAAGCACGCCGCCGCCGAAGGGGTGGATCTCGAGGCGGTGCTGATCGGCCTGCTCGGCGCCGTCGTGCTGGTGCTGTTCGCCCGCCGCCAGCGCGTGCTCGACGAGCCGCTTCTCGATCTGGACCTGTTCCGTCGCCCGCAGTTCCGCGTGGCGATCGGCTCCAGCCTGGCCGGCATGATGTCGCTGGCCGCGCTGAGCTACCTGACCAGCGTGTACCTGCAGTCGGTCACCGGGCGCGACCCGCTGGCGGCGGCACTGCTCGGCATCCCGATGGCGATCGCGGTCTTCGTCTTCTCCATGGGCGGTGCGCGGGTGGGCCACGTGCTCGGCGTGCGCGCCACGTTCGTCATCGCCCTGCTGGCCGCCGCGGTGGGCAACCTCATGGTGCTCGGGGTCGGCGTGGACGGCGGCGTCGGCTGGTACGTGGCGGGCTCCACCATCGCGGGCGTCGGCTATGGCCTGGCCTTCACGCTCGTCTCCGATGTCGCCGTCTCCTCGGTGCCGCCGGAACGGGCCGGGTCGGCCGTCGGTATCTCCGAGACCAGCTTCGAGCTCGGCAACGCCCTGGGCCTGGCCCTTCTCGGTTCCCTGGCCGCCCTGGTCTTCCGCTCCG
Source organism: Nocardia sp. FDAARGOS_372 (assembly GCF_002554515.1). Lineage (NCBI taxonomy): Bacteria > Bacillati > Actinomycetota > Actinomycetes > Mycobacteriales > Nocardiaceae > Nocardia > Nocardia sp. FDAARGOS_372. The sequence goes on from NZ_PDDW01000001.1 coordinate 1,109,382, forward strand.
GCGGCGACTTCGGCGACACCCTCGGGGAGACGGTGCAGCACGCCGCGGGCAACGACGCGGTGATCCACGCCGCCCGTGAGTCGTTCGTCACCGGCATGCACGTCGCGACCGGGGTCGGCGCGGCCGTCCTGACGGCGATGGCGGTGATCGCGTGGGTGAGCACCGGGCGCGGGCGGGTGGGCGAGAGCTGACCCCGGCGGGGGCGCCGGGTGTCGGTGGGCCGTGGTAGACCTGCCTCGGTCGGCAGCTGTCCGACCCGCCGTCGAGCGGTGCCCGGGACGGCGACCTTCGGGGAGGGGAGAGCTGGATGCGCGGTGCGGGCGCGCTGATGTCACCGGTGCAACGCGGGGTCGTGCTGGCCGGGCTCGGGGCGGCGCGCTCGCGGGTCGCCGCCTTCGTGGCGGTGACCGCCCTCGGCTCGACGTGTGCGATCGCCTCGCCGCTGATCCTCGCCGGTATCGTCCAGCGGCCGGACCGCCCGGCCACGACGGTGGCGGCCGCGCTGGCCGCCTATGCCGTGGCGGTCGCCGCCGCCCGGTTCCTGTACGACGTCCGCATGGTGCTGGCGAATGCGGTCGAGCAGCGGGTGGCCACGACGGCCGACGGTACGGTGCTGCGCAGCCTCCTGGGCGCCGACGGCTCGCTGGCCGTGGCCAACAACCCGGCGCGCATCGCGAGCGTGGTCGCGAGTTTCCATCGGTCCAACAAGATGCTCGTGCAGATCCTGCTGATGGCCTTCCTCGGCGGGCTCTTCGACGTCGCGCTGTCGTTCCTGGTGATCGGCGGCTATGTCGACTGGACGATCGGTGCCGCGGTCGTCGGCTACGGCGCGGCGAGCGTGTGGCTGACCCTGCGCGCCAACAAGGTCACCAGCGCGTATCTGAAGCGCGCCCAGCACAACAGCGACGAAGCGTCGAACCTGCTCGGCAACGTTCTCACGAATCTGGTGTCGCTGCGGGTGTTCCGCGGCATCGACTGGGTCGTGGCGGCCAACGACCGGTACTTCCGGCGATCCCGGCAGGGGTGGACGGACTTCTACCGTCGCCGGGTCGGATTCGGCGCGCTGCAGGGTGTGCTGATCGTGGTGCAATACGTCGCGGTGTTCGGGCTGCTGCTGTGGCGCGAGGGCACCGCGCAGCTGGCGCAGGTGGTCGTGCTCGTCATGGTCCTGAGCCAGTTGAACCGCCCGTTCGAGTTGATCGCGACCGCGCTGCGGGAATTCGCGGTGGCCAGGAGCATGGCGGCGCCGCTGCAGGATCTGCTGGACGCGCACGCACCGGTTCCGCGGGTCGGCCGGGCGCGGGTGCCCCGTGATCGTGCCTTCGACATCGTCCTGGACGACGTCGGTTACCGGTACCGATCCGACGCCGCGCCGACGGTGGCGGGAGTGCGCGCGGCGATCGAACCGGGGCGCCTCACCTTCGTGGTCGGGCCGTCCGGGGCCGGCAAGTCGACGCTCCTGGGCATCCTGCTCGGCACCCATCCCGGCTACACCGGTTCCGTGCGCGTGGCCGGTGCCGAACTCGCCGACCTCGACCTCGAGGACTACTGGCGCCTGGTCGGGTACGTGCCGCAGGATCCGATGATGATGAATGCCAGCCTCCGCGACAATGTCCTGTTCGGCAGGCCCGGCACAGACGCCGAAGTCCTCGAGGCGTTGCGCGCGGTGGAATTGGGCGGCGGGTGGCTGGCCGAGCTCGACGGTGGCTTGGACTACCGCATCGGGGAACGCGGGAGCCTGCTCAGCGGCGGCGAACGCCAACGCCTGGCGCTGGCCCGCGCCCTGATCGGCGCACCCCGGCTGCTCCTGCTGGACGAGCCGAGTTCGGCGCTCGACGAACAAACCGAGCGCAGCATCTTCGAGCGCCTGCGCGCCGCGGGCCGAGAGATGACCATCGTCGCGGTCACCCATCGCACCGGGCTCGTCCGCGACGGCGACCACGTCATCCGCTGCGGCGCGCCGGTGGCCGAACCGGCACTGCCGCGGTGACGTCCGTGCTGCTCAGGGCGTCGCGGGCCGCAGCCGCCAGAGCACGGTGCGCTCGCGGGAACGAGCGGCGTGGAACGGGTCGGCGCGGTCGGTGCTGCGGGGGTGGCGCGGCGCCGTCTCGGCACGCCCGACGACGGTGAGACCCGCGGCGGCGATGCGCGCCCGGAGCTCGTCGGGGGGACGCAGGCCGAGACGTTCGGCGAGGTCGGACAGGATCAGCCAGCCTTCGCCCTGCGGGGTCAGGTGGTCGGCCAGTCCGGTGAGGAAGCGGTCGAGCACGGCCGAGCCGGGGTCGTAGACGCCGAGTTCCAGCGCCGAGGTCGGATGCCCGGGGAGCCAGGGTGGATTGCACACGATCAGGTCGGCGTGCGCCGGGACGGCGGGCCACAGATCGGCTTCGGTGACGTGCACGCGATCGTCGAGGCCGAGTCGGTGCAGGTTGGACCGCGCACACCGCACCGCGCGCGGGTTGAGGTCGGTGGCCCGCACGTCGGCGGCGCCGCGCTGGGCGAGAACGGCCGCGAGTACCCCGGTGCCGGTGCCGATGTCGAAGACGACGGGGTGGTCGACGCCGGGCGGCAGGGGCGAACGGGCGACGAGGTCGATGTACTCGCCGCGGGTGGGCGCGAAGACGCCGTAGGCGGGGTGGATGCGGGCCCCGAGGGCGGGGATGTCGATGCCTCGGTCGTGCCACTGATAGGCGCCGACGACGCCGAGCAGTTCCGGGAGCGAGACCACGGTCGGGGTGTCGGTGGCCGCGCCCGGCTCGCCGGCGAGATGACCGTAGGCATGCCGACAGGCGGCCCGCACATCGGGTGCCCGGCGGAGCCGGACCGAGTGGTCGCGCTCCACCGCGACCACGACCTTCCCCAGGAGCGCGGCGCGGCGCGCGCGTGCCCGGCGGTGGGCGTGGAAGTGGGCGCCGAGGTCATCGGGTGTCGCGTGCGCGGGTGCCGGGAGTCGACGCCCCATGGCGCGCAACAGGTTACCGGCGTTGTGGAAATCGCCGCGCCACAGCAGGGCGGTGCCCGAACGCGCGAGGCGCAGCGCCGCGGCCGCCGACGTGCGGTCGTCGGCGACGACGACGCGGGCGGGCGGCGGCGTGCCGTTCTCGGAGTGCCAGCGACCGGTTCGTCGCGTTCCGTGCTCGGTCCAGCTGATCGTGGACATGTGATGCTCCCGGGAAGGTCGTGGGTGGTCGTGGCCGACGACGCTTCGAGGGGGAGCAAGGCGGGCTACCCGGTGATCACGAGGTAGGCGGCACCGCCGGCTCCCGTGCCGAAGCGCGGGAGTGGCGGTCGCCCAACACCATGCCCATGGTCACGACGGTCAGTCCTTCCGATCGGGTGCGGTGTCGATCCTCGCACGACGCCGGTCGCGGCGACCCGTCGCGTCCGCAGAGCACCGGACCGGGATGGTCTACACGCGCAGGACGCGCGGCGGATCGGCCGGGCTGCCGACAGCGAATCAGGAGTTGTCCCAGGAGTCTTCGCGATGGAACGGCACGGCACGACCTGCTGCCGCGAGTGTGGTGGCGACGCGGTGGAGGAAGGCGCGGGCGCCCGGCGTGGTCGCGGCGGCGCCGATGCTGTCCACCGACCACGGTGTGCCGTTCGGTTCGCGGCGGTGCCGGTCGGGCGCCGGCGCGCGCTGCGGTGCGATCGATCGGGTCCCTGATACATCCATGGCAGCAAGTCTTCACAACACAACTTCCTGCCACGAGTGGCAGCGGTGCCATAGTGCGCAAATATCCGGCCAAGTACGTGAGCCGTCAGGCACGCGAGTCGTCGGCCACGCGAGTCATCGCCCGACGACGGCGGACAGCACCTCGGCGGCGACGCGATTCATGGGGGCGACCACCCGCCGGTGCACGAACCGGACCGGCCGCACGACGGCGAACCGCCACATCTCGGCCACCCACCGCAGCACGGGACCGACGATCACCCGGTACAGCAACCGGCACGGCCGCACCACCAGGACATCGACGATCGCCGTCGCCGCCCGCCACCCGAACCAGGCGACGGCCGCGACCGCGATCCACAGCGGACGCAGCACCCACCGCCAGAGCACCCGCAGCGGCCATTCCACGCACCACCGCCACAGCCGGCCCGCCACGACCGCGACCGCGTATCCGATCGGCCGCAGCACCCATCGCCACAGCAGGACCAGGCCCGGCCGCAGCACACGCCGCCACACCCACTCCTCGACGGCCCGGCGCAGCGGCCGCAGCAGGCGGTCCAGCAGGAACGCACCCAGTGGCGTGAGCACCATGCCCCACAGCACATGGTGCAGGGCCCACCCCCACACCGCGTCCTTCGCGAACAGCCACAGCGGGCGGACCACCCAGTACCAGATCACCCGGCCCACCGGCGCGATCAGCCGGTCCAGCAGATACCGGCAGGCGGCGCCCACCGCGCGCCCGCACAGCCGCGCACCCTCCCACAGCATCCGCACCGGCACCAGCAGCACCACCGCGATCATCCGCGCCAGCCATTCGCCGGGGGAGACCCGCCGCCTGTCGTCCGTCGTGTCCATCGAAACCTCCTGCCCGCGAGGATCTTCGCACCCCGGCAGCCCGACGCGCCCCGGTGAACCCACGCACCCGCCCTGAGTGGAAACACCCACGCCGGTGGCGCAGCCCACCCCGGCTCGCCCGGCGGCACCGACACGCCCGGCATAGGATCGGGCGATGAACTCCAGCGGCGCGCAGCCCCGGGCGATTCTCTACGCCCTGGCGGATTCGCGCCTGCCGATCGGCGGCCACGTGCACTCCGGCGGAGTGGAGGAGGCCGTCACCTCCGGTCTGGTTCGCGACCTCACGTCCGTGGAGGCGTATCTGCGCCGCCGGGTCGCCACCTCGGGCCTGGTGGCGGCGTCGCTCGCGGCGGCGGTGTGCGCCGGCGAGCTGACGCTGGGCCGGGCCGATGCCGAGGCCGACGCCCGGACGCTCGCACCCGCCGCCCGCGCCGCCTCCCGAGCGCAGGGGCGCGGGCTGCTGCGACTGGCCAAACAGGTGTGGCCACAGGCGGAGTGGCGGTCGCTGCCGTCGAAACCGCACCTGTCCACGGCCTTCGGCGCGGTGGGGCTCGCGTGCGGGGCCGCGCCCGCCGAGATCGCGGGCGTCGTCGTCTACACCACCCTGACCGGCGCCGCGACCGCGGCGCAACGCCTGCTGGCCCTCGACCCCGCCGACATCGCCGCGTGCACCGTCCGGCTGGCCCCGGTGTGCGATCGCACCGCCGCCGCGGCCGTCACCGGGCTCGCGGCCCTGTCCGACCCGCTGCAGGATGTGCTGGCCGAACGCCATCCGCGGCGGGACATGCCGCTGTTCGCCAGCTGATCCCGCCCGACCGAGAAGGAGAACCCGATGCCACCGCACCTGATCGACGGTGAACCCCACGACCACGCGCACGACCGTCCGAAGCGGCAGCGCACGCCGGGGGAGCCGCTGCGGATCGGCATCGGCGGACCGGTCGGGTCGGGCAAGACCGCCCTGGTCGCGGCGCTGTGCAGGCAACTGCGCGAGGAACTCTCGCTGGCCGTGCTCACCAACGACATCTACACCACCGAGGACGCCGACTTCCTGCGCAGGCACGCGGTGCTGCCCGACGAGCGCATCACCGCGGTGCAGACCGGCGGCTGCCCGCACACCGCCATCCGCGACGACATCACCGCCAACCTCGACGCCATCGACGACCTGATCGCCGCCAACCCGCCGCTGGATCTGATTCTGGTGGAATCCGGCGGCGACAACCTCACCGCCACGTTCTCCTCCGGGCTCATCGACGTGCAGATCTTCGTCATCGATGTGGCCGGCGGCGACAAGGTGCCCCGCAAGGGCGGCCCGGGCGTCACCTACTCCGACCTGCTCGTGGTCAACAAGACCGACCTCGCCCCGCTCGTCGGCGCCGACCTCGGGGTGATGGAGCGCGACGCCGCCAAGGTCCGCCAGGGCCGTCCCACCGCCCTGATCTCGCTCACCGACGACCCCGCCGCGACCCCGGTACTGGCCTGGGTCCGCGAGCAACTCGCCGCGATCGCCGAGGCGGACCGGCACGGCGCCGCATCCGGCATTGCCCACTGACGCCGAACCGGGCACGGACCGCCGCGGCCCCGGGCCCGGCCCGCTCGCCGCTCACCCGGTGCCGCGGCTGTCCGGTGGAGCGTCGGCACCGGCCGGAGCCGGTGCCTGCGACGGGCTGTCGTCCGACAGCGGCTCGCCGGTGCACACCCGGCTCCGCATCGTCGCCGAGGCGGGCACGTTGCCGCGCATCGAGGCCGGCGGCGGGTTGGCGGCACGCCGCACCGGCCCGGACACCGTCCACCTCATCGGCACCGCGGCGACTCCGCTGGGCGGTGACCACCTCGACATCACGGTCGTCGTCGGGCCGGGCGCGCGGCTCGCGGTGCGTGCGGTGGCCGCCGCCCTGGCACTGCCCGGGCGGGGCACCCCGGTGTCCACGGCGCACTGGCGATTCGAGGTCGCCGCGTACGGCGAACTGGACATCGAGACCCCGGCGATGATCGTCGCGGGCGGCGCCGAACACCGGACGGCGACGACCGCGCTGCTCGATCCGGACGCCCGGCTGCGGATGCGGGAACTCGTGCAGATCGGCCGCAGCGGCGAGCGGCACGGCCGGTGGCGCGGTGACCTGACCGCCGACCTCGGCGACCTGCCGCTGGTGCGGCATCGGATCGAGCTGGGCGAGCACACCGCCGTCGACGACGTCCTCACGGCGCCCCGTGCGCTGGTGAGCGAACTCCGCTACCCCGACGACCGTCCGGCCGCCACCCACGGCGTCGCGGCGGCGCGCCTGCCCCTGGCACCGGGCGGCAGCCTCTTCACCGGTCTCGGCGACCGGCTGGCGGACACCCCGACGCCCGAACGCCTCACGGACGCCGCGGCACTGCCGGCACAGTCGTCGCCGCGCCGGTGATGAACGACGAGCCGCCCCCCGCGCTCAGGAGGCGCGCTGATCCGCCGCCTTGCTCCCCGGTGCCCGCCCGGCCGCCGGTGGCGCACCCAGCGCCGCCGCCAGTTCGTCGGCGTCGGCCTGGTCCTCGTTGACCTGTTCCAAGGCGAGCCGCGCGAACACCCACTGCTCGGTGGCCGCCATCTGCCCGCGGCTGCGGCCGAGGAAGGTGACGAACCACTGGATGCAGGTGATGATGCGGCTGCGGTAGCCGATCAGGTAGTACAGGTGCAGGGCGAGCCAGGCCAACCAGGCGATGAACCCGCCGAACTCCAGCTTGCCGATCTGGCAGACGGCGCTGAACCGCGAGACGGTCGCCATGCTGCCCTTGTTGAAGTACTTGAACGGCTTGCGGTCCTCGGGCCGCTGGCCGTGCAGCCCGGCCTTGATCTGCTTGGCGGCGTAGGTGGCGCCCTGGATCGCGCCCTGCGCCTGGCCGGGCACGCCCGGCACCGACATCAGGTCGCCGACGACGAAGACGTTCGGATGACCCTTGATGGTGAGATCGGGCTCGACGATGACGCGACCGGCGCGGTCCACCTCGGTGCCCGCGGAGCGCTCGGCCAGCATCTTGCCCAGCGGGCTGGCCTGCACGCCCGCCGACCACACCTTGCACGAGGACTCGATGCGGCGGATGGTGCCGTCGGCGTCCTTGACCGTGACACCGTGCGCGTCGACATCGGTCACCATGGCGTTGAGCTGGATCTCCACGCCCATCCGTTCGAGCCTGCGCTGGGCCTTGCCGCCGAGCTTGGGACCCATCGGGCCGAGCACCGCGCCCGCACCCTCGATGAGGATGACGCGGGCGTCGCGCGGGTCGATGTTGTCGAAGGTGCCTTCCAGTGTGCGGTCGGCGAGTTCGGCGATCTGCCCGGCCAGTTCCACACCGGTGGGGCCGGCGCCGATGACGACGAAGGTGAGCAGCCGGTCGCGCATCTCCTGGGTGGTGGCCAGCTCCGCGCCCTCGAACGCGCCGAGGATGCGGCCGCGGAGCTCGAGGGCGTCGTCGATCGTCTTCATGCCGGGGGCGTAGGTGGCGAACTGGTCGTTGCCGAAATACGACTGCTGGGCGCCGGTGGCGACGATGAGGCTGTCGAACGGGGTGACCGTGTTCTGGTTGAGCAGCCGGGAGGTGACCGTCTTGGCCTCCAGGTCGATATCGATGACCTCGCCGAGCAGCACCCTCGCGTTCTTCTGCTTGCGCAGCACCAGGCGGGTCGCGGGAGCGATCTCACCGACCGAGAGGATGCCGGTGGCGACCTGGTAGAGCAGCGGCTGGAACAGGTGGGTGGAAGTCTTGGAGATCAGGGTGACGTCCACGTCGGCGCGCTTGAGGTGCTTGGTGCCGAACAGGCCGCCGAAGCCCGAGCCGATCACCACCACCTGATGACGACGGTTCTCGCCGGTCCGATTGCTCATCGTCGTGCTCCTCGACAGACCCGGGGCTCACCCCGCCAACGGTTCTCCTGACACGCACAACGGTAGTCGGCCGCTGTGCGGTCGTCACGACGAGGACGCACTACGGCGTGGTGCGTCGCGACCGCGGGCGGGCCGCCGCGCCCGGGCGGGCGCGGCGGCGGTCGGCCGGCGCGGCGCGAACGTCGCGCTCAGCGCCCCGCGAGCAGCAGTTTCGCCAGCTGGGTGTCGGTGTCGGCGCCCTCGGTGTAGCCGCCTTCGCCGCCCATCGACGTCATGATCGCCAGCGTGTAGCGCTCGCCCGGCCCGGCGAAGCCGACCGAGTTGACCACCCAGCCGCCCTGCTCTTCGGACCAGCCGTTCTTCAATCCCGGACGCATCGACTCGCCCGCGCCCCACACGCCCCAGTGCTGATTGGAGTCGACGGCCCGCATGCGGTCGAGCAGGTAGGCGCGATCGTCGGGGTGCATGACGTCGAGCACGTGGTTCATCATCCGGTCCAGATCGGCGGCGGTGCACTTCTGGAACGACCAGTCGGGGAACAGCGCGGTGCTGGTGGGTTGCGGCACCAGGCTCACCATGCCGTTGGCGCGGAAGGCGTTGTTGTAGGCCATCCGGTCCGGGCCCGCGTACTTGTTCCACAGCAGGTCGGTGGCGGCGTCGTTGGAGGTGGCGAGCATGGACTCGATGAGGCCGCGGTCCTCGGGGGTCAGCACGATCGCGCCGACGCGGGCGCGGTTGAGCAGGTCGGCGGCGATGGCCAGCTTGATGGTGGAGGCGGTCCACACCGAGTCCTCGGCGTGCTCGTTGGCGTACACCGCACCGGAGACGCGGTCGCGCAGCACGTAGCCGGTGACGCCGGGGCGGCCGGCGAGGTAGTCGTCGGCGGCCCGGATGCGGCTGCTCATGTCGCAGTCGAACCCGGCGAAGCAGCCGGCGGGGGCGGCATGCGCCGCGGGCGCGGTGACGCCGGGCAGCGGGGTGGGCGCGCCGGGCATCAGGATCGCCGCGGCGGCCAGGACAGAGGCGGTTGCGGCCACGCGGGGGACGGCCCCGGTGGCGGCCTTCGGATAACGCACGAGGGACGACATTGGCACACTACGGCTCAGGATGCACGTCTTGAGCTCACCGCGGTGATGTGTTAGGCGCTCGGCGACCCCGGTTGTGTTGGCCCGCAGGGTGTTTCGGCGTCAGTGAAAGGCGGCGCGCAGTTCCTCGACGGTGCGGCCGTTGAGCCGGTAGCAGTGCTCGAAAGCCTCGGAGTGCCGCTCGCGCGGCCAGGTGTGCAGCACGACGTCGCGGCCGTAGTGGCGGGAGTTGACCAGTTCCCAGCGGTCACCCACGCGGCGCACCGTGAACCCGTTTCTCGGGACCAAGGGAATGACCATCGAACCCATGAACGCGAACCAGCCTTTCGACATGAACTTTCCCGTTCCACCCCGTACCAGCTCCTCCCGGTTGAGCACTGTCGCACACAGGTCCGACACAGACGCGGTGACACGGCGAACTCGCGCGCCCGGGTGTGTTCCAATTCACTCCGCCTCGGCGGGCCGGGCGAGTTGCGCGCCGGTCGCTGGCGTATAAACGTGCAATGCCGCTGCACATCCGACGGGCCGAGCGCGCGGACATCCTGGCCGACGCGCTCGCCGCGCGATTGGCCGTGCCGCAGCCGGATCCGTTCGCGGCCGAGGTCGTCGCGGTGCCGGCCAAGGGGGTCGAGCGCTGGCTGACCCAGCGCCTGTCCGCGGTGCTCGGCGTGTCCGCGGGCGGACGCGACGGGGTCGCCGCCAACATCCGCTTCCCGTCACCCGCGGCGCTGGTCGCCGAGGCGCTGGCCGCCTGCACCGGCATCGCGCCCGAGGACGACCCGTGGGCGCACCAGCGGGTGGTGTGGACGCTGTTGCGGGTGATCGACCGCGCCGTCGCCGAGCCGTGGTGCGCGGTGCTGGCCCGCCACCTCGGCGCGCCCTCGCGCGGCCGCGACCACCGGATCGGCAGGCGCTATGCCACCGCCGCGCAGCTGGCCGCCCTGTTCGACAGCTACGCCGCGCAGCGTCCGGCCCTGCTGCTGGACTGGGCCGCCGGCGGTGACGGCGACGGCGCCGGCGGCGAGGTGCCCGCGGACCTGCGCTGGCAGCCGCGCCTGTGGCGGATGCTGCGCGCCGAGATCGGCAGCCCGAGCCCGGCCGAGCGGCTCGCCCCCGCGTGCGAGCGGCTGCGCGCCGAACCCGGCCTGCTGGACCTGCCCGAGCGGCTCTCGCTGTTCGGCGTCACGCGCCTGACCACCGATCAGCTCGCGGTACTCGACGCGGTGGGCGCGGGTCGCGAGGTCGACGTGTGGCTGGTGCATCCCAGTCCCGCGCTGTGGTCGGCCTTGGTCGGCCGCCCGCCCGCGCGTGCCCGCGCCGCCGACACCAGCGCGAGCGCCGTCCGGCATCCGCTGCTCACCGGGCTGGCTCGTGACGTCCGCGAACTCCAGCAGCGGCTGGCGGGCACCGGCGCGATCGACACCGGGCCGCTGTCGGCACCGGAAGCGCCGTCCCCGCAGCAGCTTTCGCTGCTGGCCGGCGTGCAGGCAGGCATCCGCGACGACGCGTGGCCGCCCGCGCGGCTGCCCGCCGACGGCACGGTGCAGGTGCACGCCTGCCACGGTCCCGCGCGCCAGGTGGAGGTGCTGCGCGACTGTCTGCTCGGCCTGTTCGCCGCCGATCCGACGCTGGAACCGCGCGACGTGCTGATCATGTGCCCGGAGGTCGAGGCGTACGCGCCGCTGGTGCGGGCGGCGTTCGGCGCCCGGGGCGGCGCCGACGAGGCCCCGGAGCCGGCCCACCCCGCACACCTGCTGCGGGTGCGCCTGGCCGACCGCGGCCGCGGTGTGACCAATCCACTGCTCGCCGTCGTGCAGACCCTGCTGGAGCTGGCGGACGGGCGCGTCACCGTGACGCAGGTGCTCGACCTCGCCGCCTCCGAAACCGTCCGCCGCCGGTGCGGGTTCGATGACGACGCCATCGAGCGGTTGCGCGAGTGGGCCGCCGCGGCGGGCGCGCGCTGGGGGATCGGGCAGCGGCAGCGGCAGGCGTTCGGCTTGGCCGACTTCGCCCAGAACACCCTCAACGGCGCCGTGGACCGCATCCTGCTCGGCGTCACCGCCGACGAATCCGGCGACGACTGGCTGGATCTCGCACTGCCGCTGGACGACGTGGACAGCAACGACGTCGATCTGGCCGGGCGCTTCGCCGAATTCGTCGACCGCCTCGCGGTGTGCCTGCGCGATCTGCGCGGCCCGCGCTCGGCCACCGAGTGGGCCCAGGTGCTCGGGCGGGCGCTGGAACTGCTCACCGACGTGCCCGACAGCCAGTCCTGGGTGCGCACCGAGGCACGTGCCGAGATCGCGGCCGCCACCGAGCACGCCGGGGATGTGCCGTTGCGGCTGGCCGACGTCGCGGTGCTGTTCGCCGATCGGCTGGCCGCCCGGCCCACACGCGCCAACTTCCGCACCGGGGAGCTGACGGTGTGCACGATGGTGCCGATGCGGTCGGTGCCGCACCGGGTGGTGGTGCTGCTCGGCCTGGACGACGACGTCTTCCCGCGTACCGGCGGCGTCGACGGCGACGACGTGCTCGCCCGGGAACCGCTGCTGGGCGAACGGGATCCGCGCAGCGAGGACCGCCAGCTGCTGCTGGACGCCGTGCTCGCGGCCCGCGAGCGGCTGCTGATCTTCCACACCGGCGCCGACCCGGTCACCGGCTCGCCGCGCCCGCCTGCGATCCCGGTCGCCGAACTGCTCGACGTGGTGCGTGCCCACGTCGGCGCCGACGCGATGGCGCAGGTGCTGACCCGGCACCCGTTGCAGAGCTTCGATCGCCGCAATTTCGACCCCGCCGCGCCGTTCAGCTTCGACACCGTCGCGCTGGCCGGGGCCCGCGCCGCCGCCCGGGTGCCCGAGCCGGCGCCGCCGTTCCTGCCCGAACCGCTGCCGCCCGCCGAGCGGGGCGATGTCGCACTCGCCGACCTCATCGCCTTCGCCGAGCACCCGGTGCGCGGATTCCTCTGGCAGCGACTGGGTTTGCGGGTTCCCGAGCACGAGGAGGACCTCGCCGACGCGTTGCCCATCGAGCTCGACGGCCTGGCCAAATGGGAACTGGGCGAACGGATGCTCGCGGCCCGGCTCACCGGCGCGGACCCGGCGGGACTGCGCGCCGCGGAGTGGCGGCGCGGCACCCTGCCGCCGTTCCGGCTCGGCGGTGCGGTGCTCGACGAGATCGAACACACGGTGGACACCCTGGTGCGGGTCGCGCAGCCGGATTACGCGGCCGCGCCGCGCGCGGTCGACATCGCCGTCGACCTCGGCGACGGCCGCCGGTTGACCGGCACGGTGCCGGAGGTCCGCGGGGAGACGCTGGTGCGCACCACGTTCTCGCGGGTCGCGGCCAAGCACCGGATCGGGGCGTGGGTGGCGCTGCTGGCGTTGGCCGCCACCGAGGATCGGTCCTGGCGCGCCGTCACCACCGGCCGGGGGAAGTTCCGTCGCCCGGCGTGGCGCTGTGAGCTCACCGCACCGGACCGCCCGGCGGCCGTCGCGGTGCTGCGCGACCTGGTGCGCCTGCGCGACGAGGGACTCACCGAGCCGCTGCCGATCGCGCCCGCGTCCTCGGCCGCCTACGCCGAACGCCGGGTGCGCGGCGGCTCGGCCGAGGACGCCTTCGCCGCGGCCGAGCGCGAATTCGACGGCGGCCCCAACGGTCCCGACAAATTCGGCGAACACACCGACCGGCACCTGCGGTACGTGTGGGGCACCGCCCCGCGCCTGGACCACCTCGCCGCCGCCCCCGCGCCCGCGGGCTCGCCCGGTGAGCCGACGCGCTTCGGCGCGTTGGCCGTGCGGCTGTGGACCCCGCTGTTGGCCGCCGAGACCCAGGGGCAACCGTGAGCACACCGTTCGCGCTCGACCACGCGCCCGTCACCCCCGAGACCTTCGACCCGTGCGGCCCGCTGCCGCGGGGCACCACGGTGCTCGAGGCCAGCGCGGGCACCGGGAAGACGCACGCCATCGTCGGCCTCGCCGTGCGCTACGTGGCCGAGGCGGGGGTACGCATCGCCGAGTTGCTGCTGGTCACCTTCAGCCGGGCCGCCACCCAGGAGCTGCGCGAACGCGCCCGCGACCGGTTCGTCGCGGTGGCCGCCGCGTTGGCCGACCCGGACTCGGCCCGGGCGGCGGGCGACGAGCTGATCGCCCATCTCGCCGCCGCCGACGACACCGAGGTCGCGCTGCGCCGCGCCCGCCTGCTCACGGCCCTGTCCGACTTCGACGCGGGCACCATCGCCACCACGCACAGCTTCTGCCAGCGGATGCTCGACGAACTCGGTCTCGCCGGCGAGCGCGACACCGCGGCCCGGCTGGTGGAGACGGTCGACGATCTGGTCGTCACCGTGGCCGACGACCTGTACCTGCACCGCTACGCACGCGCGCAGCCGCCGTTCGGGCGCAAGGAGGCGCACACGCTGGCGCTGGCCGCGGTCCGGGACCGGCACGCCCGGCTGGTGCCCGACGACGAGGACGAACCGGGCGAGCGGGTGGCCTTCGCCGCCGCGGTGCGCGCCGAGACCGAACGCCGCAAGCGGCTGGCCGGGCTGCGCGACTTCGACGATCTGCTGGTGCTGTTGCACGACGTACTGGCCGACCCCGACCACGGCGAGGGCGCCTGCGCCCGCGTCCGGGCCCGCTACCGGGTCGCGCTGGTCGACGAGTTCCAGGACACCGACCCGCTGCAGTGGGACATCCTGCGCCGCTCCTTCCACGGCCACACCACCCTCGTACTGGTCGGCGACCCCAAGCAGGCCATCTACGCGTTCCGTGGCGCGGAGGTGCTCAGCTACCTCGACGCGGTCGCGCACGCCGACAGCCGCAAGGAACTCACCAGGAACTGGCGCAGCGACGCGGGCCTGCTGCGCGCCCTGGACCATCTGCAGGGTGGCGCCGCGCTCGGACATCCCGAGATCAGCGTGTACCCGGTCGAGGCGACACGGCCGTGGAGCAGGCTGTCCGGCCCGGCCGAACTGATCACCCCGCTGCGGCTGCGCTGCCTGCCGCGCACGGGCGCGGGCCCACTCAACAAGTCGGGCTTTCCGGCGGTCGGGCGGCAGCGGGCCAAGGTCGCCGACGATCTCGCCGCCGACCTGGTGCGACTACTCGAATCCGGCGCCGAGGTGACCGACGGGCACGGCGCCGGGGCGGTCCGGCGGCCGGTCGCGGCGGGCGACATCGCCGTGCTCGTGCGCACCCGCACGCAGATCGATGTGGTGCGCGCGGCCCTGGACCGGGTCGGTGTCGCCTCGGTCCTGGCCGGTGGCACCAGCGTGTTCGGCACGCCGAGCGCCACGCACTGGCTGTGGGTGCTGCGCGCGCTCGAACAGCCGCACCGCTCCGACCGGGTCCGGCTGGCCGCCGCCACCCCGATCCTGGGGTACCCGCCGGCCGAGATCGACCGGGGCGGAGCCGATCTCGTCGGGCGGGTGAGCGCGCAGTTGCGCGACGCGGCCCGGCTGTTCGCGCGCGCCGGGTTCGCCGCGGTGTACGAGCGTCTCGCCGCGCAGGCGCGTCTCGCGCCCCGGCTGCTCGGCATCGAGAACGGTGAACGCACCCTCACCGACCTGCGCCACATCGCCCAGCTGCTCGACCAGGTGGCCCTCGCCGACGGACTCGGCCTGACCGCGCTGACCCGCTGGCTCGCCGACCGGGTGCGCGACCCCGCCTCCGGCGCGGTCGCCGATCGTTCCCGGCGGCTGGACCGAGACGCGGCCGCCGTGCAGATCGCCACCGTGCACGCCAGCAAGGGACTCGAATTCCCCATCGTGTACCTGCCGTTCGCGTGGGACAACGCCAAGAATCCCTATCCCGGCTCGCTGCTGTTCCACGACGACGACGGCACCCGGGTGCTCGACGTCGGCGGCCCCGACGCGCCCGGCTACGCCCAGCGCAAACTGCGCTGCGAGGCCGAGGAGGCCGGGGAGGAACTGCGCTTGCTCTACGTCGCGCTCACCCGCGCCAAATGCCAGGTCGTCGCCTGGTGGGCGCCCGCGCACAGCACCGCCGCCGCACCGCTGCACCGGATGATCCTCGGCCGTCCCGAGGGCGGCCCGCACGTGCCCGACCGGGCGCCGGTGCCCGCCGACACCGCGGCCGTCCCGATGTTCACCGCCTGGGCCGAGCCCGCGGGCGCGGCGATCTCGGTGACCGCGGTGGACACCGCCGAGGCCGTCGAGATCCGCCGCGTGCGTGTCGAACCCGTCACCGGGGAGCTGGCCGCGGCCCGGTTCGACCGGTCGCTGGACCTGCTGTGGCGGCGCACCTCCTACTCGGCGCTGACCGCGGGCGCGCACGACCTGGTCACCGACGCCGAGCCCGAGGACGTGCGCGGCCCCGGCGACGAACCCGAGACCCCGGCACTGCTCAGCGACGAGCCCGCCGCCACCGCCGCGCCCTCGCTGATGAACGACCTGCCCTACGGCGCGGAATTCGGCACGCTCGTACACGGGGTGCTCGAGCGCATCGACACCGACGCACCGGATCTGGCCACCGAGGTGCGCACCCGCTGCCGGGAGGCGGCGGCCGAACTGCTCGCCGACCTCGACCACGGCGTCCTGGCCACCGCGCTGCTCGCCGTGCTGCGCACCCCGCTCGGCTTCGGCACCCTGGCCGACATCGCCGCCCGGGACCGGTTGAGCGAGTTGGAGTTCGAGCTCCCGCTCGGCGGCGGTGACACCCCCGCGGCCCGGGCCGCCACCCTCGGCGCGATCGCCGAACTCGTGCGCGCCCACCTCGGCCCGGCCGACGACCTGTCGGGCTACCCGGACCTGCTGGCCGGGCTCGACGACGTCACCCTGCGCGGGTATCTGACCGGCAGCATCGACGCGGTGCTGCGGCTGCCCGGCCCGAAATTCGTGGTCGTCGACTACAAGACGAACCGGCTCGGCACCGGCGACCTCACCGTCGGCCACTACACCCGCGAGCGAATGGCCGCGGAGATGCTGCGCTCGCACTACCCGCTGCAGGCGCTGCTGTATTCGGTGGCGCTGCACCGGTATCTGCGCTGGCGGCTGCCCGGCTACGACCCCGCGCGCCACCTCGGCGGCTGCCGCTACCTGTTCGTGCGCGGCATGATCGGACCCGAGACGCCGCCCGGCCACGGCGTGTTCGACTGGGACCCGCCCGTGCCGCTGGTGCTCGCGCTCTCGGATCTGCTCGCGGGCGCCGAGGAGGACCGGTGACCTCGATCCAGCTGGCGCAGCGCGGCACCGGACTGCTGCGCACCTTCAACGAGGCCGGGGTGCTCTCGGCCGCCGACGTGCACGTGGCGGTGCGGCTCGGCAGGCTCGGCCGCGAGGAATCCGAGCTGGTGCTGTTCGCGGCCGCGCTGGCGGTGCGGGCGGTGCGGTCGGGGTCGGTGTGCCTGGAGCTGCACCGGATGCGCGAGATCGGGGTGGACGCCGACGAGAGCTGGGACGCGGGCACCGGCATCGACCCGGCCACCCTGCCCTGGCCGGACGTCGAGGCCGTGATCGCCGCGCTGCGGGTGAGCCCGCTGGTGTGCGGTGGTCCGGCCGGCCCGCTGTGCCCGCTGCGGGTCGTACCCGGCGACGACGGCCCGCTGCTGTACCTGGACCGGTACTTCCGGCAGGAGCAGACCATCCGGCGCGTACTCACCGAACGCGCCGCGAGCCACCCCCCGGTCGACGCCGCGATCGTCCGCCGCGAACTCGACCGGCTGTTCGGCGCCGACCACGACGGCGCGCCCGATCGGCAGCGGCTGGCGGCCGCCCTGGCCGCCACGCACTGGACGACGGTGGTCGCCGGCGGGCCTGGCACCGGCAAGACCCACACCATCGCCCGCATCCTCGCGCTGCTCGACGCCCACCGCCGCGCCGACCCCAAGGCGCCGCCGCTGCGCATCGCCCTGGCCGCCCCCACCGGCAAGGCCGCCGCCCGGCTGCAGGAGGCGGTGCGCGAACAGGCAGGCGAGCTCGGCCTGCCCGAGCTGTCCGCCGCCACCCTGCACCGGTTGCTCGGCTGGCAACGCGGCCGTCGAACCCGCTTCCGCCACAACGAATTCAACCGCCTGCCCTACGACGTGATCGTGGTCGACGAGACCTCGATGGTGTCGCTGACCATGATGAGCAGCCTGCTCGCCGCGCTACGGCCGGACACCCGGCTGGTACTCGTCGGCGACCCGGACCAGCTGGCGTCGGTCGACGCGGGCGCGGTGCTCGCCGACCTCGTCGCCGGGCCGGTGCTCGGCACCCCCAACCCGGAGCTGGACCGCATCCTCGGCGGCCCCCCGCCCGACCTCGCCGCGCATCCGGAGGGCCTGACCGCGTTGGAGCGCACGCGGCTGCGCGGCGGCATCGTCCGGCTCACCCGCGGGCGCCGATTCGGTGGCCGCATCGCCGAACTCGCCGTGGCGGTGCGCGCCGGCGACGCCGACCGCGCACTCGACCTGCTGCACACCGGCGGCGACGACCTGTCGTTGTGCGCGCCCGACGACGTCGCCGCCGTCCGCGCCGACGTGGTGCGCGCCGCCCGGACCGTCACGGCCGCCGCGCAGGCCGGGGACGCGACCGGCGCGCTGACCGCCTTGGAATCGCATCGGCTGTTGTGCGCGCACCGGCAGGGCCCGTTCGGTGTGGAACGCTGGGACCGGCTCGCGGGGGAGTGGGCCGCCGCGGCGGGCGCGGGCCCGGACTCCGCGCAGTCGTCCTGGTATCCGGGCCAGCCGTTGCTCGTCACCGCCAACGACCACGAGGCCCGCATCTACAACGGCGACACCGGGGTGATCGTCGCCATGCCCGACGGCTCGCTGCGGGCGGCCCTGCAACGCGGCAGCGAGCCCTACCTGGTCCACCCCACCCAGTTCCCAGCGGTGGTGACCGTGTTCGCGATGACCATCCACCGCAGCCAGGGCAGCCAGTACGACACCGTCTCCATCGTGCTGCCCGAACCCGAATCCACCCTGCTCACCCGCGAACTGCTCTACACCGCGATCACCCGGGCGCGCGGGCACGTCCGCGTCATCGGGACCGAGGAGTCGATCCGGGCGGCGGTGGGGCGGCGCGTGTTGCGGGCGAGCGGGCTGTCGCGGCCCGCGGGCGGATGAGCGGCGCCGAGCGCTCCGCGGCTCGGCCCGGCGCCTCGGGCGCGCACCGGTTCAGGTGAGACCGAACATCCGGGCGCCGTTCTCCCAGCACACCCGGCGCAGCCAGTCCTCGCCCAGCTCGAGGCGTTCCAGGGCCTGCACCGCGTGGGCGTACGGGTAGGGGATGTTGGGGAAGTCGCTGCCGAACAGGATCCGGTCGGCCAGGTCGCGTAGCCGGCCGTGCTCGTGCACCGGATAGGGTGCGTCGCTCTCGCTGAAGTCGGTCCACACCATGGTCGTGTCGAGGCAGACGTTCGGGAAGCGCTCGGCCAGATCCAGGAACTCCGAGTACTCGGGCGTGCCCATGTGCGCGACGATCAGCCGCAGGCCCGGGAAGCGGGTCAGGATGTCGGCGACGGGTTCGGGCCCGGTGAACCGGCCCGGCGCCGGACCCGAACCGCAGTGGATGACCACCGGCGTCCCGGCCTCGGCCACCAGCCCCCACACCGGGGTGAGCAGCGGGTCGTTCGGCGGGAAGTCGCCCACCTGGATGTGCACCTTGAACACCCGCGCGCCGTCGGCGAGCGCGGCCGCCACATAGTCGGGCGCGGAGGGTTCCGGGTAGAAGGTGGCGGTGTGCAGGCAGTCGGGGGTGCGCGCGGCGAACTCGGCGGTCCAGCCGTTGAGCCAGGCCGCCATCTCCGGCTTGTGCGGGTAGACCAGCGAGGTGAACGCGCGGACCCCGAAGTCGCGCAACGTCTTCAGCCGGACCTGTTCCTCGTCGCGGTAGGTGATCGGCCACTCCCGGCCGACCAGCGGGCCCACCGCGTCGAAATACGCCCACACCTTCCGCATCACCGGTTCCGGCATGAAGTGCGTGTGCACGTCGACGATGCCGGGCAGGCCGAGCCGCGCCCGGAACCCGGCGAGGTAGGCGGTGTCGTCGGTGTGGTCGGTCACGGAACCTCCTGTGTCGCGGGCAGATTCGCCACGGGCGGGTACAGCGACCGCGCGTACGCGCCGACGCGGTCGATCATGCGCTCGAAGAACAGCGCCGGGTCGGTGCCGAGCACGATGTCGGCATTGAAGGGCCTGCCCCACATGCCCGCCCAGTCGGCGACCGTGGTCGCCCGGGTGATGGTGCCGGTGAGCTCGACGTCCACGGTGGCGGGCCGCACCCGGGCCAGCGCGGGGTCGAGCGCGACGGCGGCGGCGAACGGGTCGTGCATGTGCGCGAGATAGCCCTGGTCGTAGGCGTCGTGGAATTCGAAGTAGAAGCGCACCGCGTCGGTGACGTGCCGGATCACCGGGTTGGCGGCCGTCGACCGCGTGCCGGGCGGATCGGTGGGGGCGGGCTGTTCCACCGGCGTGCTGCCCGCCCGCCGGGCGAGCTCGGCGAGGTGGTGCGGGTGCATCTCGATGGTCTCGGTGATGTCCAGGGCGCAGATCAGTGGCCTGCGCTCGGGCGGGGCGGCGGAGAAGGCGTCGAAGACCGCCTTGGCCGCCTCCGGATCGACGTGGACGTTCCACTCGTTGGTCGGCGTGGTGTTGCCGGGATGGTTGAACGCCCCGCCCATCACCACCAGCCTGCGCAACAGCAGCGGCAGGGCGGGCTCGAGTCGCAGGGCCAGCGCCAGGTTGGTCAGCGGTCCCGTGCACAGTCCGGTGATCTGGCCGGGATGCGCGCGGGCCAGGTCGACCCACAGCTGTGCGGCCGAGCGGTCCGAGAGCGGGCGGGCCGAGGTGGGCAGTTCGGCGTAGCCGACCCCCTGCGGGCCGTGGGTGTCCTCGGTGGTGCGCAGCGGGATCGCCAACGGTGCGGCGGCACCGAGGGCGACCTCGATCGCCGGCGCCCGGCACACGTCCAGCCAGGCCAGGTTGTTGGCGGCCACCTGCGCCGCACTCACATTGCCCGCCGTCGCGGCGATGCCGACGATCTCGGCCTCGGGGGAGGCCAGCAGATACAGCAGCGCCAGCGAGTCATCGATGCCGGTATCGACGTCCACGATGATCTTCTGCCGCACGAACCGAGCCTAATCAACCCGTTCCCGCCCACGCCCGGGTGCCCTCCGCGGCCGGTCGGAGCTGGGTCGTTCACCGGCGCACCGGGCGCGGGCGGGTCGCTCAGTGCCCGGCGTCGAGTTCGCCCGCAGGCAGATGCCGCAGCCGCCGCAGCGCGAACACACCGATGACGAGCGCGCACACGCCCGCCAGCCCGGCGGTGAGGTGCACACCGTGCAGGAAGGCCGCCCGCGCCGCCGTCAGCACGGCTTCACCCGTGGCGGCAGGCAGCTCCGCGGCCACCCGCGCCGCCGCGCCGAGCGTGTCGCGTACGTCGTCGCGCTGAGCCGGATCCAGCCCGTCGGGCAACGTCGTGTTCAGGTCGCCGCGATAGATGGCCACGCTGATACTGCCCAGGATCGAGATGCCGAGCGCCCCACCGAGTTCCGCGCCGGTCTCGGACACCCCGGAGGCGGCGCCCGCCTGCTGCGGCGGCGCCGAACCGACGACGATCTCGGTCGTGATGCCGAACACCGGCGCCAGGCCGAGCGAACTGATCAAGGCGGCCGCCACCGCGAGACCGGCGCCGCCGTCCGCGGCCAGCCGGGTCATGAGCAACAGCCCGATCCCCGCCGTGAGCAGCCCGCCACCGACGAGGTAGGCGGGCCGGACCACCCGGACCAGGCGCGGTGCGGCCTGCGAACCGACGATGAACGCCAGCCCGGACGGCGCCATCATCAGCCCCGCCTGCCACGGCGAGAGCCCGAGCACCAGCTGGAGGTACTGCGCGACGAACAGGAAGTACCCGAACGCGACGAACACCCCGACCACGTTGATGAGCAGCGCGTAACGGAAGGTGGGCAGCCGGAACAGGCGCAGATCCAGCATCGGCGCGGCGCCGGTGAGCTGTCGTCGCACGAACACCGCGCCCAACAGGAGCCCCGCGCCGAGCGCGCCCACCGCGACGACGCCGGGCCCGTCCTGGGCGATCTTCTTCATCCCGAACACGACCGCGAGCATGGTGGCCACGCACAATGCCGTGCTCAGCGGGTCGAGCCTGCCCGCGGTGGGATCCCGGTACTCCGGTAACACCATCGGGCCGAGCACCAGCAGCAAACCCATCACCGGGACCGCGAGCAGGAACACCGATCCCCACCAGAAGTGTTCGAGCAGCACGCCGCCGACGATCGGCCCCACCGCGCCGCCGGTGGAGAACGCGCCCACCCAGACCCCCACGGCCAGTGACCGCTGCCGCCGATCGGCGAACATGTCGAAGATCAGCGACAGCGTCGAGGGCGCCACCGTCGCACCGGCGATGCCGAGCAGCGCGCGGCACAGGATCAGGATCTCCGCGCTGGGGGCGAAGGCGGCCACGATCGAGACCAGGCTGAACAGCGCCGCCCCGAACAGCAGCATCCGCCGCCTGCCCAGCCGGTCGCCGAGCGTGCCCGCGGTGATCAGCAGCCCGGCGACCATGAACCCGTAGATGTCGATGATCCACAGCAGTTGCGAGCCGGTCGGGTGCAGATCGGCGCTGATCATCGGCACGGCCAGGTGCAGCACCGTCAGGTCCATCGCGTACACCAGGCAGGCGAGGGCGAGCACGGCGAGGCCGACCCATTCGCGGCGGCCCGCCCGCGCGGGCGCCGCGGTGGGTAGGCGGTCGCCGATGATGTCCACGATGAGTCCCCTGCCGCGTCGTTGGTCGTGTCCGCCGACCGGGATGTCGGCGGTGACCCATTCCACCGCCCGCCGCGGTGGCGGCGCAAAGGAATTTCGGGCGGGTGGGGACAACTTCTCCGGTGTGGACCAGCGGTCGCGGAGCAGTCGTTCGTGGTCGCGCCGTGGACTACCGGGTGCGCACCGGCCAGGCGGGTGCGCCGGACCCGAACTGCGGTGCGGGCCAGGCGTAATCGGGATACTCGGCCAGCGCGGGCGCGGCGGTCAGCAGTGTGCCGTGGGCGACCACCGCGTGCGGGTTCGGCGCGGCGGGCGGCGGATGCTTGACGGTGCGACCGGGAGCGGCCAGCAGCCAGGACGCGGTGCGCGCCAACGACACTCGCACGTCGCGGCCGACACCGTCGAAGGTGCGGGCGGCCAGCGCGTCGATCACACCCGCCGCCAGCAGGTACCCCGACGCGTGGTCGAGCGCCTGGGCGGGCAGCGCGCCGGGCACCTGCGGGGCGCCCTCCAGCACGGCGATTCCGGTGGCGGCCTGCACGATGCTGTCGAATCCGCGGCGATCTCCCCACGGACCGCTCTCGCCCCAGGCGCACACCCGGGCGTGCACGAGCCCGCGGCGCACCGCGGTGATCAGGCCCGCCTGCTCCAGCGCGCCGGGCCGATAACCGGTCACCAGCACGTCGGCGTTGGCGAGCAGGTCGTGGAAGGTGCTCGAGCCGGTGCGCAGGTCCAGCAGCACCGAGTGCTTGCCCTGACAGGTGTCGGCGAACTGCCACGGTAGCTCCGGTAGCCACGGCGGATCGACCCGCAGCACCTCGGCGCCGAGCAGCGCGAGCGTGCGGGTGGCCACCGGCCCGGCGACGACGCGGGTCAGATCGAGCACCCGCACCCCGCGCAGCGGCTGGAACGGCGTCGCCTCCGAACGCATCATGCTGCCCGAGCGGTCCTCGCGCTGCTCCATCGCCACCACCGGCCCGGCCGCGGCGGCCGCGGCCTGCGGGGTGGCCGCCCACTCCTGTTCGGTGCGCACCCGTACCGCGATCGCCCCGGCCGCGGCGGCGTTGTCCTCGATGTCGGCGGCGCGGCTCATGGCGATCTGCGCGACGGCGATGTCGAACGGGATGTCCTCGGGTAGTCCGAGCGCGGTGAGCAGGCGGGCGCGGTGGTGCGGATAGTTGGCGTGGGTGCGGACCCAGCCGTCGAAGGTGGGGAAGAAGCCGGACAGATCGGCGAACGCGGTGACCGGGCGGCCGTCCACGCGCATCAGGTGATCACTGGAGAACGCGGCGGTGATCCGCTCCGGGTCGATACGGTGGGGGACCGGAGCCAGTCCGTGCGCGTCGCGCAACCGGTTGGCCGCGGCGGCCACCGCGGCGACCGACCCGGCGGCCAGCGCCCACACCGGCAGGGTCGCAGCGAGATTGCTACCGGGATCGGGAGAATCGGTAATGCCGGACGCGGGGACACCGATTCCGGATTCGTAGTCGTGGACCAGCCGTGTGTGCGCGTTCACCAGTCCGAGACTAGCCGTTACGACCCGGAGGAGACCGACTTGGAGAGGGCGATCGCCGCCACCGATTGGCTGCGCGAACTTCGAACCGACCCCGCGCCGCGCCATCACCTGGTGTGTTTCCCGCCGGGCGGTGGTTCGGCCACCGCGTACCGCGAACTCGCCCGCCGCACCGGCCCCGGCATCGCGGTCCTCGGTGTGCAATACCCGGGCAGGCAGGACCGCCTCGGCGAGCCGGCGGTGCCGGATCTGCACACCCTCGCCGACCGGATCGCCGCGGAGTTGCTGCCCCAGCCGGTCGATCGGCTGGCCCTGTTCGGGCACAGCATGGGCGCCACCGTCGCCTACGAGACCGCGCGCAGGCTGACCGAGGCGGGCCTGCCGCTCACCCACCTGTTCGTCTCCGGCCGTCCCGCACCCACGTTCGTCGAACCGGGCAGGCTGCACCAGGGTCCGGACGAGGGCTTGATCGCCGACCTCGAGCGCCTGGCCACCGATCCGTCCTCGGTCGCGGTGCTGCGCACCGAGCCCGGCCTCGCCGACCTGGTACTGCCCGCGGTGCGCGCCGATTACCAGGCGGTGGAGACCTACACTCCCGGCGGCACCGATCCGCTGCCGTGCCCGATCACCGCGCTGGTGAGCACCGCCGATCCGACGATGACGCCCGAACAAGGCGACGAGTGGCGCGATTTCACCACCGGCGCGTTCCGGCGCGAGACCTTCCCCGGCGGGCACTTCTACCTCGACGAGCAGGTCGCCGAGGTGGCCGCGCTGATCAGTTCCGTGCTCGCCGTGCCCTGACCGGGCACCGCGCACGCCGCCCCGCTCGGGCGCACATCGTCACGACCCGACCGGGGCGCCGCGGCGGCGGATCGTCACCAGTGCCCCCGCCCAGGACGCCACGACGACCACCGCCACCAGCAGCCGCACCAGGTCGACCGCGTCCTCGGGATAGATCACCCCGGTGAGGTAGTGGTCGATGAACCCGGTGGCGGGCAGTTCGGCGTCACCGGCCCGGCGGCGCGCCCAGTTCTCCACGTGCGTGAGCGGGCAGTCGTAGCCGACGAGCACGGTGCCGAATCCCCACCCGACCGCGGCCAGGTGCGGCCAGAACGCCCACGGCCGCGACCACGCCAGGAACCCGCCCAGGGCCACGTACCCGACGAACGCGAAATGCGTCAGCGCGGTGAGATCGGCGAGCAGGCGGTAGCCCATGCCTCCAGGGTAGGCACTCTCACCAGGGCGAGGGCCGGTAATCCTTGAGGAAGCAGCCGTAGAGATCCACGCCGTTCTCGCCCTGCACGATGGGGTCGTAGACGCGGGCGGCGCCGTCGACGAGATCCAGCGGCGCGTGGAAGCCTTCCTCGGCCAGCCGCATCTTGGTGTAGTGCGGGCGCTCGTCGGTGATCCAGCCGGTGTCCACCGCGGTCATCAGGATGCCGTCGGATTCGAACATCTCGCCGGCGCTGGTGCGGGTCAGCATGTTCAGCGCGGCCTTGGCCATGTTCGTGTGCGGGTGGCCCGGGCCCTTGTAGCCGCGGCTGAACTGTCCCTCCATGGCCGAGACGTTCACGATGTACTTGCGCCGCGCCGGTGCCGCCGCCATGGCCGGGCGCAGTCGGGAGACCAGGATGAACGGCGCCACCGAATTGCACAGCTGCACCTCGAGCAACTCGGTCGGGTCCACCTCGCCGACGGTCTGCACCCAGCTGTTGGTGTGCGCGAGATCCGGTACCAGGCCGCCCGCGTCGATCGCCACGCCACGCGAAATCCGGTCGGGGGTGGCCGATCCCGCGACGAGGGCGAGTTCGGCGACGTCGGCGGCGGTGAGGCTGGGCGCCAGCGAGGCGGTGAGTGCGGTCGGGTGCGGCTGCATCGTCTTGCCGTAGGTCACCACGTCGGGCAGCGCGCCCGCGGGCAGCGGCGCGGATTCGGCCTCGACCAGCGCGCTGTAGGCGCCGGGGGAGCGGCGCACGGTCTGGGCGGCGTTGTTGATGAGGATGTCGAGCGGGCCCTGCGCGGCCACGTCGTCGGCCAGGGCCACCACCTGGGCCGGGTCGCGCAGGTCGATGCCGACCACGCGGAGCCGGTGCAGCCACTGCGCGCTGTCCTCCATCGCGGCGAAGCGGCGCACGGCGTCGTTGGGGAAGCGGGTGGTGACGGTGGTGTGCGCGCCGTCGCGCAGCAGCCGCAGCGCGATGTACATCCCGATCTTGGCCCGGCCGCCGGTGAGCAGCGCGCGCCTGCCGGTGAGGTCGGTGCGCGCGTCGCGCTTGGCGTGGCCGGCGGCCGCGCACTCCGGGCACAGTTGGTGATAGAAGGCGTCCACCCGGGTGTAGCGCTGCTTGCAGATGTAGCAGGGCCGTGCCCGCAGCAGTTCGCCCGCGCTGGCGCCCGCGGCGCTCGAGGACAGCGGGATACCGGCGGTCTCGTCATCGATGCGGTTCGGTGAGCCGGTGGCGGTGGCGGCGACGACGGCGCGGTCGGCCTCGGCGACGCGACGGCGGGCCTCGCTGCGCCTGCGCTGCTTGAGTTTCTTGAACATGTGGCCGACGGCCCGCTGCACCGCGACCGAGTCGGGGTCGTCCTTGTCCAGCTCGGCGGCCTGATCGAGCACCCGTAGACAGGTGGCCAGCTCGTCGGGATCGATACGGGTCTCGGCCATCGGGTCTGGGAACATCCTTCGTGAGCTGGGGGCGAACGCGGCATCCATTCTCGCAAACCCCCGGCGGTGCCCCGACCGCGGTGGGTGAGCAGCCGCGGCGGACCCGATCAACGGCTGTGGCAATCGTCGCCGTCGCCGCCGTTCCGCTCGGCCTCGGTACGGTGGACGGGGCGGCCCTCGGTGGGCCGCGGGACGGCGCGCACGGCTCGCCCCCGACCGTCGCGCGCGCTACCAGGGGGCGCGACCGCCGCGACGGGTACGCCCGCCCGCGGCGGGACGAGGGTGAGGAGGGAACCGTGGTCGTTGCCCGGCAGGGTGTCGAGGAGGCCTTCGACGCGGTCGTCGCCGCCGCCGACTATCCGGTATGGGTGGTGACCACCGTGGCCGACGGGGTGCGGGCCGGCTGCCTGGTCGGCTTCGGCACGCAGGTGAGCATCGAACCGCGCCGGTTCCTCGTCGGGCTGTCGAAGAAGAACCACACCTATCGCGTCGCCGCCGATGCCGAGTATCTGGCGGTGCATCTGCTCGCCTCCGGCCAGCAGGCGCTGGCCCGGCTCTTCGCCACCGAATCCGGCGACACCGTGGACAAGTTCGCCCACTGCGCGTGGACGCCGGGCCCGCACGAGGTGCCGGTGCTCACCGGCGCGTCGGGCTGGTTCGCCGGGCGCATTCTCGAACGCCACGACTTCGGCGATCACTGCGGGTTGCTGCTCGAACCGCTCGCCGGGCGCGCGCCGGTCGCCGGGCCCGCCCTCCGTTACGACCGCGTCGCCGGTCTGCGACCCGGTCACGAGGCCTGACCGCTCCGGTTCCACCCGCGCGGCGGACTCTTGTCCGTCCTTTGTTGACAAGCCGCCAATAGGGCTGGGACTCTGATGCCGGGGTCCGGTGCCCGAGGCCGGGCCACAGCGAGCAAAGGATCGACACCATGGCACGCGCGGCGTGGAGTGACGACGAGGTCGAGGCGGTACGCGAACTCGCCCGCAACTTCTTCGAGAAGGAGGTCGTCCCGCACGAGGAGAAGTTCGTCGAGCAGGGCCACCCCGACCGCCACCTGTACAACCGGGCCGGTGAACTCGGCCTGCTGTGCACCGCGATCCCGGCCGAATACGGGGGCGGCGGTGGGACGTTCGCGCACGAGGCCGCCATCATCGAAGAGCAGACCTTGGCCGGCGACGGCGCCCTCGGCATGCCCGTGCACAGCTCGATCATCGCGCCCTACCTCGCCGAGTTCGGTTCCGAGGAGCTCAAGCGCCGCGTGTTGCCCAAGGCCGCCAGCGGCGAGATGGTGCTCTCCATCGGCATGACCGAACCGGGCACCGGCTCGGACCTGCAGAACATCAAGACCAGGGCGGTGCGGGAGGGTGACGAGTACGTCATCACCGGCTCGAAGATCTTCATCACCAACGGCTGGCTGTGCGACGGCATCATCATCGCCGCCAAGACCGACCCGACCAAGGGCGCCGCGGGCGTCTCGCTGATCTTCGCCGAGGTCGGCGACGACACCCCGGGCTTCACCCGCGGCCGCATCCTGAGCAAGATCGGCGGCAAGGGCCAGGACACCGCCGAGCTGTTCTTCGACGGCCTGCGGGTGCCCGCGAGCAACCTGCTCGGCGAGGCCGAGGGCCAGGGCTTCTACCAGATGATGCAGCTGCTGGCGCAGGAGCGCCTGGTCACCGCGGTGATCGCGGTGCCGATGATGGAGAAGGCCGTCCAGCTCACCGTCGAGTACACCAAGGGCCGCGAGGCGTTCGGCAAGCCGCTGTACGCCATGCAGAACACGAAGTTCGAACTCGCCGAATGTGCCACCATCGCCAGGGTGGCGCGCACCTTCCTCGACGACGCGATCGTCAAGCACCTGCGCGGGGAACTCGACATCCCCACCGCGGCGATGACCAAGTACTGGATCACCGACCAGCTCGGCGGCGTGGTGGACCGCTGCCTGCAGCTGTTCGGCGGCTACGGGTACATGACGGAGTATCCGATCTCCCAGCTGTACACCGGTGCCCGTGTGCTGCGCATCCTCGCGGGCAGCAACGAGGTGATGAAGGATCTCATTGCCCGGTCACTCTGAGGCCCCCGCGCGCAGGCGCCGGCTCGAACCCGACGAGCGGCGCGCGCAGATCCTGGCCCGCGCGATCGAGATGTTCGGCGAGCGGCCGTACGCGGCCGTGTCCACCGCCGAACTGGCGCAGCGGGCCGGGGTGGCCCGCGGCTTGATCAACCACTACTTCGGCAACAAGCGCGACCTGTATCTGGCGGTGGTGCGCCGGATGGTGACGCTGCCCCGCGCCGACGACATGATCGAGCCCACCGGCACCCCGCGGGAGCGGGTGGACGCCAGCGTGCGGTGGCTGCTGGACACCATCGCCGAACACGGCAGCACCTGGGTGAAGGTCACCAGTCACGAAGGCGTCGGTGACGATCCGGAGGTGCAGCAGATCCTCGACGAGGCCGACGACGCGGCGGCCGAGCGGACACTGCGGATGGTCGGTCTCGCCAATTCTGCACACAGTGCAGAATTGCGCGCGATGGTGCGGTCCTACGGTGGGCTGGTGAAAGCCGCGGGCCGCGAATGGATCAGCCGCGGCAACCTGACCCGCGATCAGGTCCACCATCTGCTCGCCGATCTGCTGTACACCCTGGTCACCGAGACGATGCGCACGGTCGACACGGCCGAGTGATCCGGTCCGGCGGGTGGCGGCATGTCGCGTCCCGCCACCGGTCGACCGTGATGCGCCGATCGCCCGCCGCGTCATGCACTGGATGCCGTTGTGCATCGAGTGCAGAAATCGGTTCCCTTCAGCCGATTGCGGTGTGACGCGTATTACGTCCCGATCACCGCGGTGGCCCGACCATCCGCCGGACGCGCCCGTATTCTGTCCCGGTATCTGGTGGGGTTCGCCGCTTCCGGGGCGCCGCGCGAGAGTGGGATGTGCGAGAGGGACCGGCGATGGCACGGACGCAGGAATGGCAGGACAGCGAGCCGTGGCCGCAGGCGTGGCCCGACGAGCACGAGCCCGACGACCCGTTCCCGCCCGAACCGCGCCCGATGGTCAACCCGTACGCGGTGATCGCGCTCGTGGCCGCGTTGCTCGCGCTGTTCCCGGTCGCGATCGTGTTCGGCCTGATCGCCTTCGGGCATCCGCGCGGCCGGGCGATGGCGACGTTCGCGGTGTTGCTCGGGCTCGCCGAAGTGGCCGCGCTGGCGGCGCTGGTGCTGATGTCGGGAAACCTGCTGTCGGACGGCCTCACCCGCGCCGACGACCTGGTCGCCCCGCAGTCCACGGCCGGATCGACCGCCGCGCCGCCCACCACGACCCCCACCCCGCCGCCGGCGAGCACCGCGCCCACCGCGCTGCCGACGGCCGAGGCGCCGGTGGTGCGCAAGGGCGCCGCGTGCACCGCCGCGCAGCTCGGGATGATCGGCAGCGCGGCCGACGGCGGCACGCTGCTGTGCCTGGGTGACCCGGCCACCGAGGGTGTCTACCGCTGGTCGGGGCCGTACCACGTCGGCACCGGGGTGTACGAACCGGGCGAGACCTGCGATCCCGGAATCGCCAAATCCGGGCGCACCGCCGACGGCCGCGCGCTGGTGTGCGAGGGTGGCGCGCGGGACGCCGCCTGGGTCCGCTGGACCGAGTGAGGCGGCGCTACTGCTTCTTGGCCCGGCTGGGCTGCACCCGCGGCGGCTCGTTGGGCATCTTCGGGTACTGCGGCGGCCACGGCGCGTCCATCATCCCGGCGGCCATGTCCCGTTCCGACATCGCCAGCAGCGGCTCGATCGATTGCGGCGCCCGGTCCGCCCACGGATCGCCGCGCTCGGCCAGCCGCGCGGGCACGGTCGCGATGGTGAGATCGTCGGGCACCACGCTGTCCAGGTCGTCCCAGGAGATCGGCGTGGACACCTGCGCGCCGACCTTCGGCCGCACACACCAGGCCCCGAACACGGTCTTGTGCGGGGCGTTCTGGTTATAGTCGACGAAGACCCGCTGTCCGCGCTCCTCCTTCCACCAGTGCGCGGTGATCAGGTCCGGATGCCGCCGCTCCAGCTCCCTGGCCAGCGCGACCGCCGCCGCGCGCACCTGGTACCCGTCCCAGCGCGGCTCGAGCGCGACGTAGATGTGCAGACCGCGCGAGCCGGAGGTCTTCACGGCCGACGCGATGCCCAGCTCGTCGAACAATCCCCTGGTCAGTTTCGCCGCCTGCACCAGGTCCGGATAGCCGATGCCGGGGGAGGGATCGAGATCGATGCGCAGCTCGTCGGCGACGGTGAGGTCCCGCACCCGGTTCGGCCAGACGTGAAAGCCCAGGCAGCCCTGGTTCACGGCCCACAGGATGTGCGCGAGGTCGTGCGCGACGAGCGCGTCGCTGGTGGTGCCGTTGGGGGTGGTCACCTCGACCGTGTGCAGCCAGTCCGGGGCCGACTTGGGCACCCGCTTCTGGAACCACGACTTGCCCGAGGCGCCGTCGGGGTGCCGTTCCAGCAGCAGCGGCCGATCGCGGATCACCCCGAGCAGCGGCTCGGCCACCGCCTGGTAGTAGCGGACCAGATCCGCCTTGGTCTCCCCGCGCTTGGTGAAATACACCTTGTCCGGGTTGCTGATGGCTAGCACCCGGCCGTCGACCTCGACCTCCAGGGTGGGCCCGCTCATCGCGACGCCGCCGTCTCGGTGAAGATCTCCGACAGTTCCGCGGGCGCGACTTCCTCGAGCTGGGCGTAGGTGCACGACTGCGGCGTGCGGTCGGTGCGGAAGCGCACCAGCCTGCCGCCGTGGCGCAGCCGGCCGGACTGCACGTGTTCGTAGCGCACCTCGGCGACCAGCTCCGGCCGCAGCGCCTCCCAGGACAGATCCTTGCCGCCGGTCCACCGGCTGATCCCGCCCGGCATCTTGCCCTCCGATCTGGCCTGGGCCGCCGCGTCGGCCCACTCCCGCCAGGGGTGGTCGACGAGCGCGTTCTCCCGCAGCGGGGCGAGTTCGTCGACCAGTTCCGCGCGCCGGGCGGCGGTGAAACTGCTGGCGACGCCCACGTGGTGCAGCCGCCCGTCGTCGTCGTAGAGACCGAGCAGCAGCGAACCGACCCCCTGGCCGTCCTTGTGCCAGCGGAAGCCCGCCACCACGCAGTCGGCGGTGCGTTCGTGCTTGACCTTGAACATCACCCGCTTGTCCTGCTGATACGGCTGATCGGCGGCCTTGACCATCACCCCGTCGAAGCCGGCGCCCTCGAACCGGGTGAACCAGTCCTCGGCGACGTCGGGATCGCGGGTGAGCGGGGTGAGGTGCACGCGGGCCAGCTCGGTGTCGAGGATCTGCTCGAGCCTGCGCCTGCGTTCGGCGAACGGCTCGCCGGTGAGGTCCTCGTCGCCGAGGGCGAGCAGATCGAAGGCGACGAAGCTGGCCGGTGTCTCCACGGCCAGCTTGTTCACCCGGGAGGCGGCCGGATGCAGGCGGTTCTGCAGCACGTCGAAATCCAGGCCGTGTTCGGTGACCACCACGATCTCGCCGTCCACCACACAGCGCGCCGGCAGCGCCTGCTTCAACAGCTCGGCGACCTCGGGAAAGTACCTGGTCAGCGGGCGGTCGTTGCGGGAGCCGAGCTCGACCTCGGGGCCGTCGCGGAACACCACGCAGCGAAAGCCGTCCCATTTCGGCTCGTAGCACAGGCCGGGCTCACGCGGCACCGACGGCGTCGCTTTCGCCAGCATCGGCTTGACGGGTGGCATCACCGGCAGGTCCACGCTTCCTCCTCGGGTCGGCGTCCTCACCCGTGTCGACGCCGCGGCCGACGCGAATTCATCGCCCGGCGGGCGATCGGCTCGATCGTAGGACGCCGGTCCGACACGAGCGCGGATCTGCGCGCCCGCCGCGCCGTCAGTCCAGCCAGCCGCGTTCGTCGGCGAACGCGGTCAGCCGCTCCCGGATGGTGAGGATCTCCCCGGCGGTCAGCGCGGGGCTCGCGTCGAGCAGCAGCTCGGTGATCAACCGGCGATGCTCGTCGGCGCTGAGCTGGCCGCCGCGGTCCTTGCGGACGCGCGGTGCGGCGGCGGGCCCGCCACCGCCGACCGCGCTCAGATTGATCGCCTTGGGGCCGCGGTCGCCCTCGGTCACGTCGAACTCGAAGACCCGGCCCTGGCGTAGCTCGTCCTCGTCCAGCCCGATGTCGTTGACGTGGACGAACACATCCGGCCCACCGTCCTCCGGGCGGATGAACCCGAACCCCCGCGAACTGTCGAAGGACACCAATTTCCCGATGGACACCAACACCCGCTCCTCGCCGCCGTCGCTATCGGGCAACTCTAGCTCGCCAGCTCGCCGCGGTCGGCCCGAAGCGCGGTGGCGTCGTGTGAGTCGGCCGCCGTTACGGCGCCATCTCGTAGCTGCCCGCGTACCCGAGCACCTCCGCGTAGAGTCGCCGCGCGCCCTCGGGGTCGGAGACGGGCTTTGCCAGCGCGGCCAGCGCCCAGTCCTGCTGGGCCGGGGTCGAGGACGGCTTGGTGAAGATGCCCAGCGCGTACCCGGCGAAGTCGCGGACCAGCACCTCGAAGATCGCGTCGACGAGTTCTTCGGCGGTGCCGGCCAGCGCGGCCTGTTCGACGATGAGCTGGCCGTAGGGCAGCAGGGTGAACAGTTCGCCGACGGCGAGCTGGAAGTCGAGATCGGCCAGTTGCGCGTCGGTCATCGGCGCCTGCACCGGGAACTGCACGAACCGCTCGGCCTGGGCCAGGAACAGGGCGACGTTGGGCAGGTGCTCGAATCGGCGGAACGGGATCCGCCAGTCCGCGAAACGGACTTTGCTCAGCCCCGCCGCGCCGGGCTGGCGGAACAGCGCCTCGTCGTCGCCGGGATCGCGGCGCACCGGCACCGGCGGCAGCTCGGCCGGGTTGTAGAGGAAGCTGGTCATGAACTTCAGCGTCAGCGCCATGTTCACGTGCGCGGTGCCCTCGAGCCGCGGCATCGAATCGATGATGCCGCGCGCCATCGAGAAGTAGGTGTCCTTCTCGAATCCCTTGGCGGAGATGACATCCGAGAGTTCCCGGAACACCCGCTCGCCCTCGCGGGTGACCTTCATCTTGCCGATCGAGTTGAACAGCACGAACCGCCGGTCCGCCGGGGACGAACAGCGCATGTAGTCGATGGCGCGCTCGTGGTAGAGCTTCATCGCGGTGATCCGCACGTAGGCGTCGGACAGGATCTGGCGCACCTGACCGAAATCGGTGACCGGGTGCCCGAACAGGATCTTGCCGTGCGCCTGGTTGATCGTCTCGTAGAAGCTGTGCTGGACGATGCCGAGGGTGACCATCCCGATGTTGAACTTGCCGCAGTTCACGGCGGCGAGTGCGACGTCGAAGGCCCGCCTGCCGGTGTGCAGCACGTCCTGCGCGCGCACCGGGTAGTTCGCCAGATCGTAGGCGCTGACGTAGTTCTGGCCGTGGATGACGTTCTTGACCAGCGTGTAGTTGGGGTGCTGGGAGTCGGCGAGGAACCACACGTAGGCGTCGGGGCCCTCGATGTCGGTGCGCCTGCCCAGGGTCGGCACCAGCCGCGCGACGTTGCCGTTGCCGATGTAGTACTTGCCGCCGGTGGCGGTGAAGCCGCCGGCACCGTCGGGGGTGAGCAGCATGTCGGTGGCGTAGATGTCGGCGCCGTGGTCCTTTTCGGACAGGCCGAAGGCGATGACGCCGCCGCGGTCGAGTTCCTCGGCGGCGCGGGCGTGCGCCTCGGCGTTGTCGCTCTGCCAGATGGTGGCCAGCCCGAGTGTGGACACCCCCCAGGCGTACCAGTACTGGGCGCCGTAGAAACCGGTGATCTCGTTGAACTTGGAGATGAAGGCGGTGTCCCAGCGCTTGTCCGGATCGCCGCCGGCGTGCGCCTTCGGGGTCGCCATGTAGGCGAGGATGCGGGACTCGGCCAGGAAGGCCATCCAGTCGTCGTACCACTCGGCGCGGTGGGTGTCGGCCGTCAGCTTCTGCTTGCCCTTGCGCTCGAAGAAGTTCACGAGTGCCGTCAGCAGCTCCCGCGTCTTCGGATCGAACTCCGCGAAGGTGTCCGTCGTCGGGTTGAACAGTGGCATGGCAGCGACGCCTTTCATCTGAGGGCAGGTGCCTTCAATTTAGAAGTGAAGGCAGCCGCCGTCAATGCGGTGCCGCGAAGAAACCGTCCGGTGTCAGGAGCGGTAGAGCGTGCGGTAGGCCCCCAGCATCGCCACGCAGTGCTCGACGATCTGCTCGCGGGTCGCGCGCAGCGAACCGTTCAACCACGCCGAGAACATGCCCGCGTTCCCACTCGCCATGCTCACCGCCGCCAGCCTCCGCTTGACCGGATCCTCGATGTGGACGAACAGGTGATCCTGGATCAGCCGGGTGAACGCGGGCATCACCGCGATGGTGGTCTGCCCCAGGCCCGTGCTCGAATACGGCTCCACCAGGAACAGCCGCGACTTGCGCGGATCCTCGAGCACCTTGTCGACCAGCACCTCGGCCAGCGCCCGGTCGCGGGAAGGATCGTCGGCGTCGGTGAACGCCGTCATCGGATCGAGGAACTCCTCGGCGACCCCGCGGTAGAGCACGTCGAGCAACTCGTCGCGGCTGCTGAAACTCTCGTAGAAGTAGCGGTCGGTGAGGTTGGCCCGCCGGCACACCGCGCGCATCGTGACTCCCGCCGCCCCCGCCTCGCCGATCAGGTCGAGCGCGGCCTCGAGCAGCGCGGCACGGCGCGCCTCCCGGCGCTCGGTGAGCGTCGTTCCACCCCAGATGCGGGGACCGGCGTCGTCTGAATCCTGACCTGTCTGCACGGCCCCACACTATCGTTCGGCCGGCGGCGCCCCGCTCGCTCAGTCGCCCGCGTCGTCAGCCGCGCTCCCACGGTAGGCCCGCGTCGCGCCAGGCCACCACGCCGCCGTCCAGGCTCGCGGCGTCGTAGCCCGCCCGCCGGGCGCGGACCGCGAAACGCAGCGCGACCTCGCCGACCGGGCAGACGAAGACGACCGGCCTGCCGCGGGGGAACGGCACGCCGTGGGTGAGCATGTCGTCGAGCAGGTCGTCGCGCAGATTGATCGCGCCGGGCACGTGCCCGATCCGGTAGGCCATCGCCCCGCGGGTGTCGACGACGGTCAGCCGCTCGGTCCGGTCGCGGTCGGCGAGTTCGGCCGGGGTCAGGCGGGGAACGGCGGCGAGTTCGGCCGGCGTGGGCGCCGCCTCGGGATCCGCGCCGCCGAACAGGTCGGGCCTGCGCTTCTTGATATAGGACAGGTACGGCTCGAGCCGGTCGCAGACGATCACGACCGCGACGACCGGACCGTCCGGTGGCCGCCGCGAACGGTCGAGGTCGCGCAGCGTCTGCAGGGCCGCCGCGTAGGACGCGCCGCTGGTCGGCCCGGCCAGCACGCCGTACCCGGTGGCCAGGCGCAGGGTGGCCTCGATGGCGGCGCCGGAGTCGACCGCGAGGATGCGGTCGTAGAACTCGGGCCGGAACAGCCCCACGTCCCACATCTCGGTCTCCGAGCGGATGCCGGGGATGAAATCCGCCCGGGTGGACACCACCCCGATGGTGCGTAGGCCGGGATGGTGGGTGCGCAGGTGGGTGGCGGTGCCGCGGGTGGAGCCGGTGGTGCCGAGTCCGCCGACGAGATAGTCGACCCGGTCGATGCCGCGCGCGGCGAGGTCGCGGTGGATCTCGCGGCCGGTGCCGTGCCAGTGCGCCTCGATGTTCTTCTCGTTCGTGTACTGCGAGGGGTGGTGGTAGGCGCCCGGTGCCTGCGCCATCGTCGCCGCGATCACCGCCGCGACGTCGTTGGGCGCACCGGGATCGGGGCATTCCGACAGCCCGGGCAGTTCCACGATCTCGGTGCCGAGCAGGCGCAGCAGGTCACGGACCTCGCCGACCTTGATCCGGTTGGTGACCGCGCGCAGCCCGACGCCGGACATCGCGCCGAGCACCCGCAGGGCCTTGGCGGTGTTGCCGCTGGAGGCTTCGATCAGCCTCTGCCCGTCCGCGCGCACGCGGTCGAGTTCGTCGCGCAGCAGGGCGACCGCCACCCGGTCCTTCACCGAGCCGAAGGGATTGTGCGACTCCAGTTTCGCGAACAGCTCGACCCCGTCCAGGCCGTGCACCGCCGGATCGAGTCGCAGCAGGGGAGTGTTGCCGACGAGGTCGGTGATGTGGTCGTAGCGCATCAGGCGGCGGCCTCGGTGTCGGGGCGCGCCGCGAAACCCGCCTCGGTGGACTCCACGACCCACCGCCGCGGCGGTGCCCACCTCGCCGCGGTCGAGGCGGACAGATCCATGTGATAGGCGGCGGTGTTCGGGAAGACCACCACGTCACCGGGCGCGGGCAGGCCGGGCAGGGACACCTGCCGGGTCGTGATCAGGTCGCGTTCGAGACACAGCCTGCCCGCGAAGTAGACCCCCACCGCGGGACCGTCGTCGCGCCGCGCACCGGGCAGGACCAGCGGGTCGACCATCACCTCCTGGTCGGCGGGGGTCACGGTGTCGCGGCTGAGGTCGAGGGTGACCAGCACGGTGCCGTCGCCGAGTTCCTTGACGAACTCCACGCTCGCCAGCGTCAGCCCCGCGTGGTCGACCAACGCCTTGCCCGGCTCCAGCCAGAGCTCGAGCAGGTTGTCGGCCAGCACCGTGCCCAGTGGGCGACCCTCGTGCTCGGCCAGCGGGGCGGCCAGCAGTTCGGCGAGCATGTCGGCCGCGCCGACGGTGTTGCCGTACTTGTGGAACACCGGCGTGCCGTGGGCCGCACCGCCCGCGACGTGATACCCGAACGTCTGCCCCGGCCAGCTCATCGCAGGCCCACGCCCGGCCAGCCCGGCGCGCAACGCGCGGACGTAGCCGTCGAAACGGTCGGCGTCGGCGGTGAACACCTGGCGCAGCCCGCCGCCGATGTCGAGCACGTGCGGGGCGAGGCCGTGGGCGTGGGCGCGTTCGATCAATGCCAGGCAGGTCTGCACGGCGCGCACCCGATCGGTCACCGCGCCGGAATCGAGGTGAAA
Source organism: Nocardia sp. FDAARGOS_372 (assembly GCF_002554515.1). Classification (NCBI taxonomy): domain Bacteria; kingdom Bacillati; phylum Actinomycetota; class Actinomycetes; order Mycobacteriales; family Nocardiaceae; genus Nocardia; species Nocardia sp. FDAARGOS_372. Next base: position 1,146,751 of record NZ_PDDW01000001.1, read on the forward strand.
GGCGAAGCCGAGGAACCGGATCCGCGAGGTGGACGCGGCCAGCAGCCGCAGGGCGTCGTCGACCCGGGGCAGCGGCACACCGAAGCGACTGCGCGGCGTCCCGGGGAGGTCACCGACGCGCAGCAGCGCCGGTATCGGGTCCGTGCCGCGGGCGAGGTCGTCGAGGGCGGCGAGTTCCCAGAGGTTGTCCACGTTGATCGTGGCGCCGGACGCCACCGCCGTCGCCAGGAAGCGCGCGCCTTTCGGCCCCGTCACCTCGATCCGCGCGGGCGCGAAACCCGCCGCGCGCGCGTTCGCCAGTTCGCCGGGGGAGGCGACATCGATGCCGATGCCGCACCGCTCGGCCGCCCTCGCCAAGGCCGGCGAGCGATTCACCTTGTGCGCGTAGTACATCCGCGATCGCACCGGGCTCCGGTCGAGCACCGCCGCCAGCGCGTCCGCGTTCTCGGCGAGCACCTGCGGGAACACCACGTGCGCGGGTGTGCCGGAGTCGGCGACGGCCGCGACGGCGGCCCGGTCGTCGAGGAAGGCGCGCACCAGCGGATGCAGCCGCGCCGGTAGCGCGGGCGGTTCGCCGCTCATACCACCGGCTCGGTGGCCGGACCGGCCACCCGCGGCCGCTCCGACACCGGGGTGTAGCCGCCGTCGCGCAACGCCTCGAACACCCTGGCCCGGTTGCGCGGGCTGCGGAACTCCGCCACGACCCGCTTGGTCTCCAGGTCGACCTCCAGCACGGGGACGCCCATGCCCGCCAGTGTCGCGGTGATGGTGCGCACGCAGTGCCGGCAGCTCATGTCGGGGACGTAACAGACCATGTCCTCCGCGGCGAGCGGCTCGTCGCCGGGTTCGCCGGTCTCGGGCGCGGTCACGATCCGGCAGCGGTCGACGACCGCGCCGAAGGTCTCCACGAAGCGGTCGATCACCAGCGGCAGCAGCGTGTAGTGCCGCCCGTCGAGCTGATGCGGCATCGCCGCCAGGCAGGCGGGCCGGGTGCCGGGCCCGAGCAGCGCGTACTGGCGGGAGATGAGGTCGAGCTCGTCGTGGTACTTGGCCAGCGCCTCGGCCACCGTCAGACCCTCGGTGGTGGTCGCGCGGCGCATCACCGCGTGCGCCTCCGCGATGGTCGCGTCCTTCATCGCCCGCAGCGTGGCCACCGTCTCGGCCGTGTAGCGGACGGTGCCGTCGGGCAGCGCGACCAGCGTCGCCGGGATCATGCCGCGGCGGTAGGTCGAGGCCTGCAACTCCCAGAACCAGCGCGTGGCCACCGCGGTGAAGATGCCGGAATCGGCGAGCCCGCGGGCGAATTCGCCGGGCTCCCGGTACGGCGTCTGCCGGGCCAGCAGCGCGTGCTGTGCCAGCGCGCGCGCCGCGGCCTCGATGCCGACGCACAGGATCTCCAGCGGGTCGTGGTCGGTTGTGGTACCGGTCAGCACCGCGTGCTGCTGCGGTCCGAGCGCGGCGATCCGGGCGGCGAGCGCGGTGTCGGCGGTGAGCGCCCGCCGGAGCACGAGCACGGTTTCCCTGGCCGCGACGGGCACCAGCGGGCCGAGGCCGTCGGCGCGGAAGTGCCCGGTGTTCGGGACGCCGTCGCTGTCGGTCCAGGTCATCCGATGCGTGGCGGTGGTGACCTGCTCGGGACGGCAGGGTCGCATGAACCGCTCCAGATACATCCGCTGGGAGGTGGTGAGGTGGCTGCCGGGCTCGCCGCGCACCGGGGTGGTGGTGTATTCGACGAGCCGGGGTTCACCGGGCTCGAGCGGGCCGGTGAACAGGCCGGGCTCGGTGAGCTCGGCCAGCACCCGCGAGGCCGCCCTCCGGTCGTAGCGGGGGGTGTGCGCACTCACGTGACCTCCTCGGCGATGGTGGCGACACAGCGGACGAACCGGTCGATCTGCTCGACCGTGGTGTAGACGTGCGTGCTCACGCGCACCGAATCACGGTGCGGGGCAGCATGGTGCGCGGCCGGCACGCAGTGCGATCCGGTGCGCACCAGGAAACCGTGCTCGGCCAGCACGAAACCGAGATCGGCGGCGGCGATGCCGTCGAGGGTGAACGAGACGATGCCGTCGCCGTCGGTCTCGGGGCCGTGGGCGGGCCCGGGCAGGAAGTCCAGGCCGGGCACCGTGCGCAGGCCGTCGATCAGCCGCCGGGTGAGCAGGTGGTTGTGGGCGGCGATGCGGTCGCGGCCGAGGGATTCCAGCACGTCGAGGGCGCTGCCGAGCGCGAGGACGGCGGGAATGTCCGGGGTCCCGCCCTCGAGCAGGTGTGGCATGCCGGTCGATTCGAGGCCCGAATCAGCCACCCGCACACCGGAGTTCCCGCCCGGCAGGAACGGCAGCAGCGAGGCGTGTACGCGTCGGCCGCAGTACAGCACGCCGAGGCCGGGTGCGCCGAACATCTTGTGGGCGGCGAGAACTGTGAAGTCGGCGCCGAGGGCGGTCACGTCCAGCGGCAGATGGCCCGCGCTCTGGCTGGCGTCCACGCACAGCGCCACCCGCCGGTCCAGGCCCGCCCGCAGCGCCGCGACATCGGTGCGGCCACCGTAGACCTGGTGCAGGTGGGCGACGGTGACCAGCCGGGTGCGCGGGCTCGCGCGGGCGAGGATGTCGTCGATGTCGGCGGTGCCGCGGCGGGTGGTCGCGTACGGGACCAGGTCGATCCGCCGTCCGGCCCGGCCCAGCAGTCCGCGCAGGTGGTGCCACGGCAGCACGTTCGACGCGTGATCGGCCGGGCTGTAGAGGATCTCGTCGCCGTCGTCGAGCACGGCGAGACCCCAGGAGAGTGCCACGGCGTTGAGCGCGGCGGTGGCGCCGGGGGTGAACACGATCTCGTCGGTGTGCCCCGCGCCGAGGAAGGCGGCCGTCCGTGCCCTGATCTCGGCGATGCGTGCGGCCAGCGCCGTCGACCACGGGTAGGAGCCGCGTCCGGCGTTGGCGGTGCGCTCGCGGTGGTAACGGGTGACGGTGTCGATGACCGGCACCGGCTTCTGGGTGGTGGCAGCGCTGTCGAGATAGGTGTGGGCGGGGTCCGCGAGCGCGGGGAACAGTGCGGGCACGGACGCGAACGACGCGCCGACGGGGGAGGCGTTCGACGGGCGGGTGGACGTGGGCGAACCCGGCGTGGATGTCCGCACCGTGACCCTCCCTTCACCCACCGGGTGGACGGAATCCACGATACGCAGTTTTCCCGCCGCGCTCGAAGGTTTCACGCACTCAACATGTTTCGGCTCGCGGGCGGGGCGGTGCCGGACCCGCGGCCTACACTCGGAGGTATGCCGTTGAGCCTGGAAGAGCGTCAGGAGTTTCTCACCCGGCCGCACAGCGCGGCCCTGTCGGTCGCCGCTGGTCCCGGCCGCGGCCCGCTGCTGGTGCCGATCTGGTACCAGTACCGCCCCGGGTCGGACCTGTGGGTGCTGACCGGCGCCGACTCCCGCAAACTGCGCCACATCCGCGACGCGGGGCGGTTCAGCATCATGGTGCAGCAGGTCGAGCCCACCATCCGCTACGTCACCGTCGAGGGGCCGGTCACCGGGATCGAGCCGATGACCGACGCGCAGCACCGCGAGATGGTCGAGCGGTACCTGCCCGCCGACAAGGTGGAGTCGTATCTGAAGGCGGCCGAGGCCTACGGGCCGCAGGTCGTGGTGTCGATGCGGCCGGAGCGGTGGCTCTCGGCCGACCTGGGATCCGTCGACGACATGTGAGTGCCGTCAGTAGCGGCCCTGCACGTAGTCGACCAGCAGCTGGCGCTCGGTGGCGAGTTCGGAGATCGCGCTCTTGACCACGTCGCCGATGCTGACGATGCCCACCAGGCGGTCGTCGCGCACCACCGGCAGGTGCCGGACCCGGTGCTCGGTCATGATGCGGCGCAGGCCGTCCACCCGGTCCTCCGGCGCGCACGTGCGCACCGGCGTGGTCATGATGTCGCTGACCGGCGTGTCCAGCAGCCCCGCACCGTACTCGTGCAGGCCGCGCACCACGTCGCGCTCGGACACGATGCCCGAGATGCGGCCGCCGCCCGGCGACACCACCACCGCACCGATGTTGTGCTCGGCCAGCACCGCCAGCAGCGCACGCACCGTCGTACCGGGAGTGACGGTGGCGACCTCGCAACCCTTTCGACGCAAGATCTCCGCGATACGCATAAGCCTCACCATCCAGACTCACGGGGTTCCAGGATCGCGCGATCCCGCCCCCCACACCAGCACGAATCGGCATCGAGTGGGGGGTCGGGGTCAGTGGGGGGTGCGGGTGGGGCGGTGGAGGTCGCGGGCGAGGAGGGCGATGGCGGCTTGGGAGATGCCCGCGGAGGTGGCCAGATCGATGCCGGTGAGTTGGGCGATGCGGCGCAGGCGGTAGTCGACGGTGTTGGGGTGGACGAACAGCTGGCGGGCGGTCATCCGGCGGTTCATGTCGTTGCGCAGGTAGGCGCGCATGGTGTCGGAGAGTTCGGGGTGGGCGTCGAGGGGCTCGAGCAGACCGGCGACCTGGTGGGTTGCGGGACCGCCGCGGGTGAGCTGGTACTCCACCGCGAGGTCGGCCATTTCGTACAGGCCGGGCCCGCGTCCGGCCAGCTGCGCCAGCTCGAGCAGTTCGTGCGCCTGTTCGGCCGATTCCGGGATCCGGTCGGTGGCGGCGGTGACCACGGTCGCCGACAGCGGCACCTCGGCGGCCTTGCCCAGTACCGCGAGCAGTTCCGCGGTGAACGGCCGGTGCTGCTCGCCGTGCGGGACCAGCAGTGTCCCACCGGTGGGCGACAGCAGCGCCAGCACTTGCGCGTCGAAGGCGGTGGCCAGCCCGGATTGCACGCGGCGCAGCTTGCGGCGCGCCGCGACCTGGGTGTCGATGCGCGGATCGAGCTCGTCGGGGTGCGCGGGAATGGCCAGCGCGACCACCTGGTAGACCTCGGCGATCGGGATCCCGCTCTGGCGTGCCACCGCCGAGCTGGCGCGGCCGCTCAGCAGTGCCGAGGCCAGCGTCTGCGCGGCGGTCTGATGTTCGCGCGCGACCAGATGCTGCTCGTCGACGTAGGCGTCGCACACGGCGGCCGTGATCGATTGCAACAGTTCCAGCATGAGGTCGGTGGCGACCAGGACCTCGCCCACGTCACCGTCCTCGGCGGGCGCGGTGACCAGCCCGAACGCCATGCGCAGGCCCTCGTGGTAGGCGCGCAGGATGGTGCTCAACGGCACCGCTTCCCGGGCCCACTGCGCGGCCGCTTCGCGGACCTCGCCCAGCTGGTCGGCGGCGGGTACGGCGCGCCGGTCGAACATCTCCGCGGCCAGCGCCAGGCAGAAGCGGGTCACCTTGGTGACGTCACCGCGCAGCTGCTCCCCGGGCAGCGTCCGGCACGGGGCGGTGGACGCGAAGTGCCCGACCATCGTCGAGGCGACCCGGTCGGTGTTCTGCAACGGCACCGACGCCGGCCGCCCGCCGATTTCGAGCGCAGGCGCGGACGGCTCCGGAGAGAGGTCCGGCGCGGGCAAGGTCATGGATCAGCGCTCCCACTGCCACCTCGGGCGTCCTGCGACCGCGCCCGAATCGTGCCTCACTATAGGAAACGATTCCCACCAGCGGGTCGGCTTCGGCGAGATCGACACCGTTCGGTCGGGTATGTCCTGATTGCGGGTTCGCTTGACATGTCAGGCATTCGGATCGCCATAGCGTGCGGCGATGTCGGGCGCGGCACGCAGACGACGATCGGCCGCCGGATTCATCGCCCTCGGTGCGGTGTCGTCCCGGCGCGTCCTTGTCAGGGCCGCGGGGTGGTGTCGGTCGTGCCGAGCAGTTCGCGTTCGATCGCCACCGCGGCGTAGTGCTGGCCGCACGCCCGCAACTGCGCGATGCGGCGATGCAAGGCCTCGGTGCCGTAGACGGCGGCGATCTCGGCGATGCCGAGACGACGGGAACGTGATGGTGGCTGAGTCATGACGCCTGGCCTTCGACGGGTGTGAAGCTCCCCTGTTTCGGGTGATCCTAAGCGCGGTAATCGTGCAGATGCAAGCACATCTGTACGAACACCATTGTGCGCAAAGATTTTTCGGGACATCCGACAGTGGCCCGCGGCGCGCCGCGCCGGGGCACCGGCCGCGCACCCGCGCGGACGGCGGATCTGGGAAGGTGGACGACGTGAATCCGTGGGATCGGTTGGCCGCCGTCGTCACCGGGCGGCGCTCCTGGCTCGTGCTCCTCGCCCTGCTGCTGGCGTCCGGCGCCCTGCTTGGCCTGGTGGGCGCCAACGACTCGGCAGGACAGGCACCGACCTCGCTGCCCGACTCGGCCGAGTCGGCGCAGGTGCAGCGGCTGCTGCGGGATTTCCCCGGCGGCGACGTGGCCACCGCCATCGTCGTGCTGGACCGCCCCGACGGCGCGGAACTGACCGAGGACCAGGTGGCCGCGGCGAGCGCCGCCGTGGCGGGCCTGCGCACGGACGCGGGCGCCGCCCCGGATCGGCTCACGGTGTCCGAGGACCGCAAGGTCGCTCTCGGGCAGGTGCCGGTGCCCGGTGAGTTGAACGGCACGGCCCTCACCGACGAGATCGAGCGGCTGCGCACCCTGGCGGGCGAGGCCGTGCCCGCGGGGCTGCGCGGCCAGATCACCGGTGGCCCGGCGTTCGGCGCCGACATCGCCGACTCGTTCGCCGGCGCCGACGTCACCCTGTTGGTGGTGACCGCGCTGGTGGTCGCGCTGCTGTTGGTGCTCACCTATCGCTCGCCGGTGTTGTGGCTCGTGCCGCTGCTCGTCGTCGGTTACGCCGACCGGGTCGCCGCCGGCGTCGGCGTCGGCCTGGCCCGGCTCACCGGGCTCACCTTCGACGGCTCCACCGCGGGGATCACCAGTGTGCTGGTCTTCGGCGCGGGCACGAACTACGCCCTGCTGCTCATCTCCCGCTACCGCGACGAACTGCACCGCGCCGAGGATCACCGCGCGGCCCTGCGCGCCGCCGTGCGCCGCTGCGCCCCGGCGATCGTCGCCAGCAACGTCACGGTCGTACTCGCACTGCTCACCCTGCTGCTGGCCACCCTGCCCAACACCCGCAGTCTCGGCCTGCTCGCCGCGGCCGGACTGGTGGTGGCGGCGGTGTTCGTGCTGATCGCGCTGCCGCCCGCGCTCGCCCTGTGCGGGCGGCGGGTGTTCTGGCCGTTCGTTCCCCGTGTCGACGGCCGGGACGTGGCGGGGTCCGGGGTCTGGTACCGCATCGCCGCGGCGGTGGTGCGCAGACCGCTGCCGATCGCGGCGGCCACGCTCGGCGCCTTGCTGGTGTGCGCCACCGGGCTGTTCGGCGCGGATGTCGGACTCGCCCAGGCCGACCAGTTCCGGGTGCGCGCCGAATCGGTGGACGCGCTCGACACCGTCGCGGCCCATTTCCCTTCCGGCGCTTCGGATCCCACCGTGGTGCTGGCGCGCGCGGAGGCCGCCGCCGGCGTGCAGGCGGCGCTCGACGGCACCGACGGGGTGTCGCGCGCGATGCGCACCGGCCCCGGCCATGACGGGCTGGCCCGCTGGACCGTGGTGCTCGACGCCGCCCCCGCCTCGGCCGAATCGTTCGACACGATCCGCGCCCTGCGCACGCAGCTGGACCGGGTGCCCGGCGCCGAGGCGTTGGTCGGCGGCAGCGACGCGAAGGAACTCGACACCGCCGAAGCCGCGCGCGGCGATCAGCTGCTGGTGATTCCGCTGATCCTGGCCGTGGTGTTCCTGGTGCTCCTGGCGCTGCTGCGCGCGCTGCCCGCGGCCGTGCTGCTGATCGGGGTGACGGTCCTCAGCGCGCTGGCCGCGCTCGGGCTCGGCAGCCTGGTGAGCGAGCACATCTTCGGCTTCCCGGCGCTGGACACCACCGTGCCGCTGTTCGGCTTCCTGTTCCTGGTCGCACTCGGGGTCGACTACACGATCTTCCTGGTCACCCGGGCCAGGGAGGAGGCGCCGGAATACGGCACCGCCACCGGCATCGTGCGCGCGGTCTCGGCGACCGGACCGGTGATCACCAGTGCGGGCATCGTGCTGGCCGCGGTGTTCTGTGTGCTGGGTGTGCTGCCGCTGATCACGCTGACCCAGCTCGGCATCGTGGTCGGCATCGGCATCGTGCTCGACACCTTCGTGGTGCGCACCGTGGTGGTGCCCGCGCTGTTCGCTCTCGTCGGCGCGCGGGTGTGGTGGCCGAGCCGCCTCGACGCCCCGACGGACACCGGTGACGTGCCGGCTCCGCGTGCCGAAATCGGTTGAGGCTCAGCGCAGGACGAGCATCGCCGAGCGCACGATGCGATCGGCGATGTCGGCGTAGGACTCGTGGCCCATGCCCGCGCGCATCAGCGCGCCTGCGTAGATCAGCTCGAGCGACTCGATGATCTCCGGGTCGGGCTCGGGGGCGAGCGCGGCACTGATCCGGCCGCGGATCTCCACGCCGATGCGGGTGCGCAGGTGCTGCACATCGGGATCGCGGCCGAGCAGCGCGCCCGTCACCGCGCCGGACAACTCGGGCTCGTCGGCGACCAGCAGGGCGATCGTCCGCAATTCGGCGATCACGCGCGCCGTCCGGTCGGACCCGGCCGCCGCGGGCACGGGTGCCGCGCGCAGGCGCCGCCAGAAGATCTCGGCCACCAGGTGTTCCTTGGAGGAGAAGTAGGTGTAGGCGGTGGCGGCGCCGACGCCCGCCGCGGCGGCCACCATCCGGATCGTCATTCCCGCGTAGCCCTCCCGCGCCAGCACGTCGAGCGCCGCGCGCGTGAGCTTGTCGACGGTGTCGGCCTGTTTGCCGCTGAGCCGCCTGCGCGTCGCCTCGAGGGTGATGGAATCGCGTTCGGACATGTGTCTAGATGCTACTATTGTCGTTCCTGAACAGCAATATTCGAGGGAGAACGGTCAGTTCATGACGCAGCTCAGCGCCGGGTCTGCGGTCTCGGAAGCCGAATTGTTCGACATTTCCCGGTCGGTGCGCGGATTTCTGCCCGAGGACGAGGGACGCGCGCTGCACGCGGCCGCCGCGCGGTATTGCGCGGGCGGTCCGCTGGTCGAAATCGGCACCTACTGCGGAAAATCCACGCTGTTGCTCGGCGCGGCCGCGCGCGCGTGCGGGTCGACCGTCTACACCGTGGACCACCACCGCGGTTCGGAGGAACACCAGCCGGGCTGGGAATACCACGACAGTTCCCTGGTGGATCCCGAAACCGGGTGTTTCGACACCCTCCCCGAATTCCGTCGCACCGTCCTGCGGGCCGGATTGGGCGACACCGTCGTCGCGTTGGTGGGCTCGTCCACCCAACTGTCGTCGGTGTGGGGCGCGCCGCTGGATTTCCTCTTCATCGACGGCGGACACACCGAAGAAGCGGCGCAGGCAGACTATTCCGGCTGGGCGAAATTCGTGGCGGTGGGCAAGGCACTCGCCATTCACGACGTCTTTCCCGACCCGGCCGACGGCGGGCGCCCGCCGTATCACATCTACCGACGCGCGCTCGACAGCGGCGAATTCCGTGAGGTGAGCGCGACCGGCTCGTTGCGCGTGCTGGAACGAACCGGCGATTCCTGACCGGGACGCCCGTGTCGGTCAGACGCCGACCGGCGCCGGCACCGGGAGCGCGGTCGAGCGGAACAGTCCGTTGGCGGGGGTGGTGCGTGAGAGCGCATCGGCGGCCAGCACCACCGCGGCCGCGGTCCAGGTGGTGCGCTCCTCGGGCCAGCGCTTGCCGTCGGCGAACACGAGGCCGGTCCAATACGAGCCGTCGTTCTCCCGCAGGTGCTGCATGGCGGCGAACAGGCGGTGCGCGCGGTCGTCGTCGCCGAGCGCGTCCAGCGCCATCACCAGCTCGCAGGTTTCCGCGCCGGTCACCCAGGGCCGGTCGGCCACGCAGCGGATGCCGATGTTGCCGACCACGAAGTCGTCCCACCGCGCATCGATCCTGGCCACCGCCGCCGGACCGCGCAGCGCTCCGCCGAGGACCGGGTAGTACCAGTCCATCGAGTAGCGGTCCTTCGGGGTGAACAGGTCGGGTCGATGCCGCAGTGCCGCGCCGAGCCGGTGCCGGGCCAGCGCCCACTCCGGGCGCGGATCGTTCATCAGCTCGGCCAGCGCGACGGCGCAGCCGAGGCTGTGGTGGATGCTCGCGCACCCGGTGACCAGGGCCTCGGCGAGCACACCGCCGTGTTCGTCGGCCGCCCAATAGATCTGGCCCTGCGGACCGGCGGCGGCGAGGACGAAGTCGACGGCGGCGCGCACGGTCGGCCACAGCTCCGCGGCGAGATTCAGGTCACCGGTGCACAGGACGTGGTGGTAGACCCCGGTGGCCAGGTAGGCGCAGAAGTTCGTCTCGGCGCCACCGTCCTCGACCACCCCGGCGCGGAACTGGCGCGGCCACGACCCGTCCGGCCGCTGCGTCTCGGCCGACCACCGGTACGCGGCGACCGCTTCGTCCCGGAAACCGGTGACGGTCAAGGCCATCGCCGATTCCACGTGATCCCACGGGTCGGTGTGCCCGCCCGGAAACCAGGGGATCGCGCCCGTGGGTTCCTGCGCGGCCGCGATCGAGGCGCCGGTGCGGTGGCACTGTGAGCGGGTCAGCGCCCACGGGACGCCGGGCAGCTCAGACGGCGGCACGGTGCACCGCCGGCTTGGCGAAGTACAACGCGACGCTCTTGCCGATGAGCGGATCGAGCAGTGCTTCGGCCACCCGGGTGACCGCGGGACGGGACATCATGTCCCACACCAGCATTCGGTGGTAGGCGCGCACGAGGGCATGATCGCGCTCGACGCCGACCGCGCACTTGATCCACCAGTACGGCGCGTGCAGGGCGTGCACGTGGGTGCGGTGCACGAAGCGCATGCCGCGGCGGGCGATCTTGTCGCGCAGCTCGTCCGCACGATAGATCCGCACGTGCCCGCCCTCGTTGCTGTGGTACTCGGTCGACAGCGCCCAGCACACCCGCTCGGGCAGCCAGCGCGGCACCGTCACCACCAGCTGGCCGCCCGGTTCCAGTACCCGCACCAGTTCGGCGATGGCCTGGTCGTCGGCGGGGATGTGTTCGAGGATCTCCGAGGCGATCACCACGTCGAAGTGGTTGTCGGGATAGGGCAGTGCCAGGGCGTCGCCGCGCACCGTCCGCGCGTTCGCGCCGGCGGGCGCCTCGCCGGCGGCCGCCATCGCCTCGAACATGGTCTGCACCCCGGCGAGGTCGTCGGCGTTCTGGTCGAAGGCGATGATGTCGGCCCCGCGCCGGTAGGCCTCGAAGGAGTGCCGTCCCGCGCCGCAACCGACGTCGATCACCCGGGTGCCCGGGCCGAGTGCGAGCCGGTCGAAGTCAACGGTGAGCACGAGGAACCTCCTGGGCGTTGTCGAGTGCGCGGCTCCCGGTACGGGCGATGGCACGCAGGTAGATCCGGGCCGTCTGGGCGGCGACCGATTCCCAGCTGAACACCGAGACGGCCCGCTCGCGGCAGGCGGTGGCCATCGCCTGCCTGCGCAACGGCGCGTCGAACAGCGCGCCGAGGGCGGCGGCCAGTTCGTCGGCGTCGCCGGGGGTGATCAGATCGGCGCAGACCCCCGGTTCGCCGACCACCTCCGGCAGCGCGCCGGTACGGCTGACCACCAGCGGCGTGCCGCTGGCCATCGCCTCCACCGCGGGCAACGAGAAGCCCTCGTACAGCGAAGGGATGCAGGCGATCTCGGCCGAGGCGAGCAGATCGGCCAAGTCCGCGTCGCTGAGGCCGGCACGCACGGTGACGATGTCGGACAGGCCGAGTTCGGCGATGAGCTTCTCGGTGGGACCCTCGGGTTCGAGCTTGGCGACCAGCTGCAGTTCGATCCGGTGGGTCACCCGCAGCCGCGCGCAGGCCCGCAGCAGATGCGCCACGCCCTTGAGCGGCTTGTCGGCGCTGGCCACCGCGACGATGCGGCCCGCGACCCGCGGGGCCGCCCGCGGCGCGAACAGGGTGGTGTCCACGCCGAGCGGCACCACGTTGAGCCGGCCAGGGTCGACGCCGAAGTCGGCCACGATGTCGGCGGCCGACGAACTCGACACGGTGACCAGGTCGGGGATCCTGCGCGCGACCCGTTGCTGCATGCCGAGGAAGCCGTACCAGCGCCGAACCAGCGGTTTGCGTCGCCAGGGTGCGGCGGCCAGGTCCACCGCGCGGTCGCGGGTGATGGGGTGGTGCACGGTGGCCACCACCGGCAGGAACTCGGCGATGTCGAGCAGCCCGCTGCCCAGGCACTGGTTGTCGTGCACCACGTCGAAGTCGCCTGCGCGCTCGCGCAGCAGCCGCGCGGCGCGCAGGCTGAAGGTGCGCGGCTCGGGGAAGCCCGCGGTCCACATGGTCGCCAGCTCCAACAGGTCGATCCGGTCGCGGATCTCGCGCGGATGCGGGGTGCGGAACGGGTCGGACTCGCGGTAGAGGTCGAGGCTGGGCACCTCGGTCAGGCGCACCCGCGGATCGAGGTCCTCCGGGTACGGCTGACCCGAGAACACCTCCACCTCGTGTCCGAGTTCGGTCAGCCCCGCGCTGAGCTTGCGGACGTAGACGCCCTGTCCGCCGCAGTGGGTCTTGCTCCGGTAGGACAGCAGGGCGATCCGCACGCTCAGTTCCCTTCCCCGGCCGGGACGGCCAGTTTGGCGGCCAGGCGCTCCAGATAGGCCCGCACCTGTTCCTCGGGCTTGTCGGGCAAACCGTACAACACGTCGGTCACTCCGGCGGCCCGCCATTCCGCGAGCCGCTGCGCGTCGGGTTTGATGTCGAGTGCGACCACCCGGGGCGCTCCCGGCCTGCCCGCTTCCGTCCAGATCGACCGCAGCAGCGCGAGCCGGTCGGTGATGTCGGTTTCGCCCGGGGTGGTGATCCAGCCGTCGGCCGAGCGGGCGATCCAGCGGAAGGTCTTCTCGGTGCCCGCCGCGCCGATCAGCACCGGCACGTCGCGGCGCACCGGCTTGGGCCAGGCCCAGCTGGGACCGAAGTCGAGGTGTTCGCCGTGATACTCGGCCTCGTCGTCGCGCCACAGCGCCCGCATGCCCTCGAGGTATTCGCGCAACACCGTGCGGCGCTTGCCCGCGGGCACCTTGTGGTCGGCGAGTTCGTCGGTGTTCCAGCCGAATCCGGCGCCGAGCAGCACCCGGCCGCCGGAGAGGTGGTCCAGTGAGGCGATGGTCTTGGCGAGGGTGATCGCGTCGTGCTCGACCGGCAGCGCGACCGCGGTCGCCAGTTCGATGCGTTCGGTGACCGCGGCCGCCATGGCGAGGGAGACCCACGGATCGAGGGTGCGCATGTAGCGGTCGTCGGGCAGGCTCGCGTCACCGGTCTGTGGATGCGCGGCCTCGCGTTTGACCGGAATGTGGGTGTGCTCGGGAACGTAGAAGGAGTGGAAGCCGAAATCCTCGGCCGCGCGGGCCGCCGCGGCCGGGGTGATCCCGCGGTCGCTGGTGAAGAGAACGATGCCGAAGCGCATGGGTGTGCTGCCTTGTCTGTGCTGGGTCCGGTCGTGCGTCACGCGCGCCCGAGCGCGGCGGTGACGACCTCGTCGAGTGCGTCGCCCTGCGCGGGGTCGAGCTGTGTGCCGAGGAATCGGGCGATCGCGTGCAGCTGCTCGCCGGTGCACTCCCCGTTGTGCAGCGCGGCGCTCACCTGGATGCTCGCGACGTCCGGCAGGCCACCCGCGGTGAGGGCGCCCAGCAGTAGCAACCTGCGATCGCGCACGCTCAGCCCGGGCCGCGACCAGATGCCGGCGAAGAGGTGGTCGGCGGTCAGGGCGAAGAGCTCGTCGGTGCCGTCGGCGAAGTCGAAGCCGTAGACCTCGGCCATCTTGGCCAGCCCGCGCTCGCGCACGGTCGGTCCGGGGTTCTCGGCGCCGGTGGGCGGGTGCGGCGCGGTCATGGCCGCGCGATCCGCGCGCCGGTGCGGACGGTGTGCTCGGTGGTACGCCGCATGCGGTCACTCCTGGGGCCCGGGGGAGCCGCGGGGCGGGGTCCGCGGCTTTCCTGCGCTGTCTGGACAGGTGTTCGGAATATAGTCCGAACTGATCATGAACCGCAAGAACATGTTCCTGTTTTTCGCGGTCGTCCGGTAGTGCGATTTCGCTGCGCGGCGCATCGCCGCGGCGGTTTCATGGAGTGATCGTACGTTCCCATTGTTATGGAATAGTGTCGGTGGTAGTGTCCAGACACATGTCCAGCTATCTGTCTCCACGCTGCGTCACGGGGCCGCCGCCCCGGAAGAACCTGTTATCGAAATGGGGGTGCGCGCGATGACGGCGGCATCGTCGGAACCGGTGATCTTCGACCCCTACGACTACGCCTTCCACGAGGATCCCTATCCGGTCTACGCGCGGCTGCGCGCCGAGGCGCCGCTCTACCACAATCCGGAGCTGGACTTCTGGGCGCTGTCCAGGCACGCCGACGTCACCGCGGCCTTCCGTGACGCCACCCGGCTCTCCAGCGCCAACGGCGTCTCGCTCGACCCGGCCGCCTGGGGCCCGCACGCGCATCGCACCATGTCGTTCCTGGCGATGGACGACCCGCGGCACATGCGCATGCGCAAACTGGTCTACAAGGGGTTCACCCCGCGCCGGGTCGCCGAGATGGAGACCCGAATCCGCGAGATCACGCTGTCCTACCTCGAGCCCGCGCTCGAGCGCGGGCGGCTGGACTGGATCGACGAGTTCGCGGGCAAGCTGCCGATGGACGTCATCTCCGAGCTGATGGGCGTGCCCGAGCCGGACCGCGCCGAGATCCGCAGGCTGGCCGATCTGGTCGTGCACCGCGAGGACGGCGTGCTGGACGTGCCCGACGCGGCGATCGACGCCTCGCTGCGGCTGGTCGGCTACTACGCCGACATGGTGAAGGACCGTCGGGCCGACCCCACCGACGACCTCACCTCGGCCCTGCTCGACGCCGAAATCGACGGCGACTCGCTCTCCGACGACGAGATCATCGGCTTCATGTTCCTGATGGTGGTGGCGGGCAACGAGACCACCACCAAACTGCTGGGCAACGCGGTCTACTGGGCCGCGCGCAACCCCGCCGAGTACGCCAAGGTCGCCGCCGATCCCGACCGGGTACCGGACTGGGTGGAGGAGACGTTGCGGTACGACACCTCGAGTCAGATGGTCGCCCGCAGCGCCACCACCGACATCGACTACCACGGCGGCACCATTCCCGCGGGCGCCAAGGTGCTGCTGCTGATCGGCTCGGCCAACCGGGATTCGGCGGCCTTCGACGACGCCGACAGTTACCGCATCGACCGGCACGACACCAGCGCGCTGGCCAGCTTCGGCGCGGGCGTGCACTTCTGTCTCGGCGCGCACCTGGCCCGGCTGGAGGCCAATGTCGCGCTGCGCGAATTCGCCACGCGCGTCACCGATTACACCGTGGTCACCGAGGGCATCGAGCGGGTGCACTCGACCAACGTCCGCGGGTTCGCCCACCTGCCCATCACCGTGGAGGTGCACTGATGCCCCGTTTCGACCCCCATCCCGCGCGCAGGCCCGCGCTGATCGCGGGCGCGTCCTCGGGCATCGGCGCCGCCACGGCCGTGGCGCTGGCCGCGCTCGGACACCCCGTCGCCCTGGGCGCCCGCCGGGTCGAGCTGTGCGAGGAGATCGCCGGGAAGATCCGCGCCGACGGCGGCACCGCGCTGGCGCACCGCCTCGACGTGACCGACGACGCCTCGGTGGACGCGTTCGTCACCGCCGCCGAGGCCGCCCACGGGCCCACCGAGATGCTGGTGTCCGGCGCCGGGGACATCGAATTCGGGCCGGTGGGGGAGATGGCGCCGGACCAGTTCGTGAAGCAGGTGCAGGTGCATCTGGTCGGCGCGCACCGCATGGTGCACCGGGTGCTGCCGGGCATGACGGCGCGCCGGCGCGGCGACATCGTGCTCATCAGCTCCGACTGCGCCGACCACCCGCGCCCGCACACCGGCGCCTACAGCGCGGCCAAGGCCGGTGTCGAGGCGATGGCGGTGCAGTTGCGGATGGAATTGGAGGGCACCGGGATCCGGGCGTCGCTGGTGCGGCCGGGGCCCACCCAGACCGGGATGGGCATGACCTCGGCGCCGGAGGTCGTCGGGCCCATGCTGGAGGCCTGGCAGGAGTGGGGCTTCGCCCGGCACCCGTACTTCCTGCGGGCGTCGCAGCTGGCCGACGCGGTGGTCGCGGTGGTCAGCGCGCCGCGCGGCGCCCACCTGGTGCTGGTGGAGGTGCAGCCGGAAGCGCCCCTGAAGCCGCGGCCGGAGGCGGACTCGTGAGGATTGTGGTCGACCTGGACCTGTGCCAGGGGCACGCGATGTGCCAGGCCGAGGCGCCGGAGGTGTTCCGGGTGCCCAAGCGCGGCCAGGTCGAGATCCTCGATCCCGCCCCAGGTCCGGGGCTGCGCGCGCAGGTCGCCGACGCCGTCCGCTACTGCCCCACCCAAGCTCTGTCGCTCGTCGAGGACGAGGACGATTCCACTGCGAAAGGGACACACCGATGACGGGTTACGAGCGCGAAGAACTCGACGAGATGGTGCGCCGCTGGGTCGCGGAGAACCAGCGATGCGAGGAGAAGGGCGACTGGAAGCCGCTGGCCGAGCTGTACACCGAGGACGCCACCTACGGCTGGAACTACGGGCCAACCCAGGAGTTCATGGCGGTCGGCCGGGCGGAGATCCGCGAGCTCGCCCTCGGACAGGAGATGCTCGGCCTGGAGGGCTGGACCTATCCGTACCAGGAGTTCGTGGTCGACGACCGCAGCGGTTCGGTGATCGGACTGTGGAAGCAGGTCGCCGACGCCACCCGCCCGGACGGCAGCCACTACACGGTCAACGGCATCGGCGGCAGCTGGTTCCGTTACGGCGGCAACTTCCAATGGTCCTGGCAGCGTGACTTCTTCGACTTCGGCAACGTCTCGGCGCTGTTCCTGGAGATGATCACCGCCGACGCGCTCTCGCCCGGCATGCAGCAGCGCATCCAGCGCTCCACCTCCGGCACGCGACTGCCGGGCTGGTACAAGATCGGCGAGTCGCCGGTCCCGCTCTGGTGAGTGCGATGAGCGAGTCCAGCCGATTCCGCCCGCTCGCCCGCGAGACCCTGGCCGCACTGGTGCCCGAACTGCTGCTGTGCGGGCACCTCATCGACCGGTCGGGCATGGCGTACTCGATCGCCGCGTTCGGGCGCGAGGGGATGGCGCAGGTGGCGATCGAGGAGTGGCAGACCGCCAGCCCGGTCTACACCCGGCGCATGCAGGCGGCGTTGAACTTTCGTGGCGACAGCGTCGAAACCATCTTCAAGGGCCTGCAACTCGACATCGGCGCGCCGCCGCAGTTCATGGACTTCCGGTTCCGCGTCGACGACCACGATCACGGCGAGTTCTGGCTCGACCACTGCGGCGCGCTCGCCGACGTGGAACCGATGGGGGAGGAGTTCGTGGTCTCGATGTGTCACGACATCGAGGACCCGACCTTCGACGCCACCGCGCTGGCGACCAACCCGCACGCCCAGGTCCGCCCGATCCACCGCCCGCCCCGCAACCCGGCGGGCCGGGTGCCGGTGTGCGCGTGGACGGTCACCATCGATGCCGCGCACGTCCCGCCGCCGGTGCCGCCCAACGCCGGGCTGCTCGCCGGATCGGCGGCCGCCCGGCTGGACCTGGCCCCGATCGACCCGACCGAGGAGGGACAGGCCGACTATTCCGGTCCGCTGCTCAGCGATCTGCGCTTCGCCGACTTCTCCCACTCGGCGCTGGTGCGCATCGCCGAGGAGGTGTGCCTGCAACAGCACCTGCTGACGATGGGTTTCCTGATCGCCGTACGCGCCAGGACCGGTGCCGAGGAGGCGGCGGTGATCGCGCGCAAACAGTTCACCGGCATCGCCGGGCTCACCGCGGAACGACTGCGCCGCTGCCTCGGGCTGGGTACCGACGCCGCCGCGCTGGCCGCCGTCCTGCGCGTGCATCCGGCGCTGAATCCCTTGCCCTACACCGGAATCGAGATCGAGGAGGCCGGGGAGCGGGTGCGCCTGCACATTCCGCGGGCGAGCGGCGCGCAGACCGACGGCACCTGGCCCGCCCTGTTGACCGCGGGGCAGCTGCAGCCGCTCGACGCGCTCGCCCGCGCGGTCGACCCGCGATACGTGGCGACCGGCGAGGACACCGCCGACGGCCTGTCCGTCGAGTTCACCCTGGCCGACCGGCCGTTCCGGGAGGCCTCCGAGGTGGCCGTCACCCGGTTCAGCACCGGGGCGGCCTTCGAGTTCACCGACCGGGGAATTCCTTTGCCGCTCACCGTGGTGTGAGCGAGAGAGCGAGGCGAGAGCCGATGGCAGACCAACCTCTGCGGGTCATCCAGTGGGCCACCGGCGGGGTGGGGCGCGCCGCGATCGAGGGCGTCCTCGACCATCCCGGCCTGGAACTCGTCGGGGCGTGGGTGCACAGCCCGGACAAGGACGGCCGGGATCTCGGCACGCTGGTCGGGCGCGCCGAGATCGGGGTGCGGGCGAGCACCGACGCCGACGCCCTGCTCGCGCTGCCCGCCGACTGCGTGATCTACAGTCCGATGACGGCCGACACCGCGGTGATGCGGGCGATCCTGCGCTCCGGCAAGAACCTCGTCACCCCGCTGGGCTGGTTCCATCCGGCGGGCAAGCAACGCGCGGGCTTCGACGCGGTGTGCCGGGAGGCCGGCGTCACCCTGCACGGCACCGGCATCCACCCCGGTGGCATGACCGACAAGCTGCCGATCGTGCTCTCGGCGTTCTCCGGTTCGATCACCGAGGTGCACGCGCACGAGTACTCCGACATCCGCACCTACGGCGCCCCCGATGTGGTACGCGAATGGATGCGCTTCGGCGCCACCCCGGCCGAGGCGACCGGCGGACACATGGCGGCGATGCTCGCCGGCGGCTACGGCCAGTCGGTGCGGATGATCGCCGACGCGCTCGGATTCGCCCTCGACGACGAGGTGCGCACCGTGCACGAGGTCGCCGTGGCCACCGCGCCCATCGAATCACCGATCGGGGTCATCGAACCCGGCCTGGTGGCCGGACAGCGCATCCGCTGGGAGGGCACCGTCGACGGCGCGGCGGTGGTGACGGTCGGGGTGAACTGGCTGATGGGGGAGGACGACCTCGACCCGCCGTGGCGGTTCGGTCCGGGGGGCGAACGCTACGACATCCGGATCGTCGGCGACCCCGGCACGCACGCGGTGATCACCGGCATGCACGCGCACAGCACCACGGCGGGCCTGGCACGGCATCCCGGCATCGTCGCCACGGCCATGCACTGCGTCAACTCCGTGCCCGCCGTGGTCGCCGCCGAGCCGGGCGTGCGCACCTATCTCGACCTGCCGCTGCTGGGTGGTGTCGCCGCGGGGCCCGTGCACCGCGCCGCCGCTCCCGCCGGCGACCACCCGCATTCCTAGGAGGTACCCCATGAGCGCACCGTCGCTGCCCCCGGGCTTCGACTTCACCGACCCCGGCCTGTGGGCCCGGCGCCGTCCCGTCGAGGAGTTCGCCCTGCTGCGCCGCACCGCGCCGGTCTGGTGGAATCCGCAGTCCGACGCGGACTCCGGCGGCTTCCACGACGGCGGCTACTGGGTGGTGAGCAAGCTCGCCGACATCAAGGAGATCTCGCGCCATCCGGAACTCTTCTCCTCCCAGCTCAAGGGCTCCATCATCCGGCTGCCCGGCGACATCACCCCGCAGCAGATGAACGAGACCGGCGCGCTGCTGCTGAACATGGACCCGCCCAAGCACTCCAAGATCCGCCGGATCATCGCCAAGGGTTTCACCCCGCGGGCGGTGGAGAGCCTGCGCGCCGCGCTCACCGAACGCGCCGAACGCATCGTGCACGAGGCGAAGCGGGCGGGCAGCGGCGATTTCGTCGAACAGGTCGCCTGCGAGCTGCCGCTACAGGCGATCGCCGAACTGCTCGGCGTGCCGCAGGAGGACCGCCGCAAGGTCTTCGACTGGTCGAACCAGATGCTCAACTACGACGACCCCGAGTACGGCGACCCGGCGATGGCCTCGGCCGAAATCCTCGGTTACGCCTGGAACATGGCCGAACAGCGCCGAGCCTGCCCGGCCGAGGACATCGTCACCGAGCTCGTGCACGCCGACGTGGACGGCGACGGGCTGGCCTCCGACGAGTTCGGCTTCTTCGTCATCCTGCTGTCGGTGGCGGGCAACGAGACCACCCGCAACGCCATCACCCACGGCATGAAGGCCTTCGTCGACCACCCCGAGCAGTGGGAGCGGTTCAAAGCCGAACGCCCGCGCACCGCGCCCGACGAGATCGTGCGCTGGGCCACCCCGGTGACCGTCTTCCAGCGCACCGCCACCGCAGACGTGGAACTGGGCGGGCAGACCATCCGGGCCGGCCAGCGCGTCGGATTGTTCTACGGCTCGGCCAATTTCGACGAGGACGGCTTCGACGACCCGTTCACCTTCGACATCGGCCGCAACCCCAACCCGCACGTCGGCTTCGGCGGCACCGGCACCCACTACTGCGTCGGCGCCAACCTAGCCCGCCTCGAAATCGACCTGATGTTCAACGCCATCGCCGACGCCATGCCCGACCTGCGCCAGCTCGCCGAGCCGGTCCGCCTGCGCAACGGCTGGATCCACGGCATCAAGAGCTGGCAGGTCGCCTACGAATAGGTCTGCGGAACCGGCGAAGCGCCGCGATCGAGGGGTCGCGGCGCTTCGTGGCGTGTGTGTCGAGTGGTGTGCGCTCGGTGGTCCGGTCAGCCGCGGCGGGCGGTGGCGAGCAGGGCTTCGACGCTGGTGAGTTTGACGCGGGGGCGGCCGGTCGCGGCGCCCGCGGCGCGTTCGGCGCGGTCGATGTCCTGCCAGGCGGTGCGGTCAACCACGTCGGGTTGCCGAGTGCGGATCAGTGCGGTCAGGGCGGTGCGGTCACCGGCCGGGGTGGGTAGCAGTCCGGCACGGAAGTCGGCGAGCAGGGCCTGCACGGTTTCGGCGGAATCGCCGCGGTTGGAGCCGATCACGCCGCGGGCGCCGCGTTTGATCCAGCCGGTGACGTACAACCCGGGCACCGGCCTGCCGCCGGGCGCGTCGAGGACACGACCGGCCGCGTTGGGCACGATGCCGCGCTCGGGGTCGAACGGCACGTCGGGTACCGGCACGCCCCGGTAGCCGGTCGCGCGCAGGACCAGCGACGCCTCGATGTGCGCCCGGTCGTCGGTGCGGTCGGCGACCACGCCGTCGGCGGTCTGCCGCACGCGGGTGCGCGCGTACTCCACACCGGTGACCCGGTCCGTCCCGAGGATCGCGGTGGGGGCGGCGCGGTAGCCGAAGCGGATCCGACGGCGGCCCGAACCCACCGCGGCCGAGGCGTATTCGTGGACCAGCGCCACCTTGCGGCGGGCGGCGTCGTCGCCCTCGGGCACGGCGGTGCCCGGCCCCGGCGCCAGATCGGCGGGGTCGACGATCACGTCCACCCCGGACAGGTGTGCGAGGGCGAGGAATTCGGGACCGGTGTAGGCCGCCTGCGCCGGGCCGCGCCTGCCGAGCACGACCACCTCGCGGATGCGCGAGTGCCGCAGCGCGGCCAGCGCGTGGTCGGCGATGTCGGTGCGGGCCAGCTCGTCGGGGTCGGCGGTGAGCACGCGGGCGATGTCGAGGGCGACGTTGCCGTTGCCGATCACCACCGCGCGCTCGCCGGACAGATCGACGGCGAGGTCCGCGTGCTCGGGATGGCCGTTGTACCAGGCGACGAAATCGGTGCCGGAATGGCTGCCCGGCAGGTTTTCGCCGGGGATGCCGAGCTCCCGGTCGGCCGAGGCGCCGACCGCGTAGATCACCGCGTGACAGCTGTCCAACAATTCGGCCTGGGCGACATGCTCGCCGACAGTGACATTGAGATGCAGCTGGACCGCGTCGCGCTTGATGGCCGCGGCGAACATCTCCGCCACCGCCCTGGTCTGACCGTGATCGGGCGCCACCCCGTGGCGGACCAGGCCCCACGGGGTGGGCAGCCGGTCGAACATCTCCACCTCGACGTTGCCCGCGGCCAGCAGATGCTCGGCGGCGTAGCAGGCGGCGGGACCGGTGCCCACGATCGCGACCCGCAGGGTGCCCAGGTGGGCGGGCAGCCGCGCGGGCGGCGCCGGGAGCGGCAGATCGGTGGTCATCGGGTGCCGAGCGAACCAGTCGGCGTTGATCTCGCGGTAGCGGTCCAGCTGCGCGGGCAACTCGTCCTCGGCGTAGACCGCCCCGACCGGGCAGGCCTCGAAGCACGCCCCGCAGTCGATGCAGGTCTCCGGGTCGATGTAGAGCATCTCCGCCGAGGTGAACTCGGGGTCCTCCGGGCGCGGCCGGATGCAGTCCACCGGGCATTCGGCCACGCAACTGGCGTCGTTGCAGCAGCGCTGGGTGATGACGTAGGCCATCAGCTGGTCCTGACCCGGCGGCGGTAACGCACCCGGCAGGGCTGTTGCAACTGCACCACCATCTTGGAGTGGTCGTTGCGGTAGCTCTCCGACGGCTGCGCCATCTCGAATTCCCAGTCCCGCAACAGGATCGAGAAGATCGCCTTCAGCTGCATGAGCGCGAACGCCGCGCCGACGCAGCGGTGCCTGCCCGCGCCGAACGGGATCCAGGTCCAGCGGTTGACCAGATCCTCCTGGTTCGGGTCGATGTAGCGGCCGGGGTCGAAGGTGTCGGGGTCGGGGAAGTCCTCGGGCAGGCGGTTGGAGATGGCCGGGGTCGCCGCGACGTGGTCGCCCGCCGCGATGTGGTGCCCGCACACCTCGAAATCGCCCTGCGCGACCCGCATGAGGATGATCAGCGGCGGGTGCATCCGCAGCGTCTCCTTCAGCGTCGCCTCCAGTAGCGGGATCTGGCGCAGCGCGTGGAAGCTGACATCCTTGCCGTCGGCGAACAACTCGTCCAGCTCGGCCACCACGCGGTCGCGCAGCTCGGGATGGCGCAGCAGTTCGATGACCGTCCAGGCCGCGGTGCCCGAGGTGGTGTGGTGACCGGCGAACATCATCGAGATGAAGATGCCGGTGATCTCGCTGGCCGAGAAGCGCGGACCGCCGTCCTCGTTCGGCACCGAGACCAGCACGTCGAGCAGATCCCGGTCGGACTTGTCGGCGGGCGGGTTCGCCGCGCGCTCGTCCATGATGGCCTGCACCAGCGCGACCAGCGCGGCGCGGGCTTCGTCGCGGCGGCGGAAGCTCTCGATCGGGGCGTAGGGATCCACGTAGGCGAGCGCGTCGGTGCCGCGCTCGAGCTCGTGGTAGAGCCTGGCGAAGCGATCGTCGAGTTCGTTGCGGAACTTCACGCCGATCAGGCAGGCCGAGGACGTGTAGATGGTCAGTTCGGCGAAGAAGTCGAGCAGGTCGATCTCGCCCTCGTCGTCCCATCCGGCGATCATCCGGTCCACCTCGGCGGCGATGGTGGTGGCGTGCCCGCGCATCTGCTCGGCGCGCAGGGCGGAGTTGTGCAGCATCTCCTTGCGGCGTTCGGGGCTGGCGTCGAAGACGACGCCCTCGCCGAAGATCGGTTTCATGAACGGGTAGGCCGCGCCCTGGTCGAGGTCCTCGTCCCCGGAACGGAAGAAGAACTCGTTGGCTTCCGCGCCGCTGAGCAGGATGACCTGCTTGCCCGCGAGTTCGAAGGCGCCGACATCGCCGCACTCCTGCCGCACCCGCCGCATGAGGGCGATCGGATCGGTGCGGAACTCCTCGAGATGCCCGTGCTCGTGTTCGCCGCCGGAGACCCGCCGTGGTTTCACCAGAGTCATCGGAATTCCTTCCCCAGATACCTGTCCACGTCATATGATGGACACGTGTCTGGACAGTACTACGGCTGACCGGACGCGGGCAAGGAGTCGCGGTCGGCCCCGCGCACCGGCCCTCTCGCGAGAGGTGAGAAGTGGACGCAGGACAATCCGACAGCCACGAGCGATACGTACTGCTGCGCACCGCCTGGTCGCTACTGCGGCTCAAGGTCGCCGGCCTGGCGATGGTGACGGTTCTCCTCGCCGTCGTGCTGCTGGCGCTGGCCATGTTCACCGGCCGGTTCCAGTCCACCGCGGTCGTCACCGTCGACGCGCCGCGGAGCGGCCTGGTGCTCGACCCCGACGCCAAGGTGCGCATGCGGGGCGTGGAGATCGGCCGGGTGGCCGCGATCGAACCGGCCGCGGGCCGGGTGCGGCTGACGCTCGCCCTCGATCCCGAGCTGATGCGCATGGTGCCGGAGAACGCCCTGGTCGACATCCGTTCCACCACGGTCTTCGGTGCCAAATACGTCAACTTCGTCGCGCCGCCGCAGCCGTCGGACCGGCCGCTGCGCGCGGGGGCGCTGGTGCGCGGCGAATCGGTGACCGTCGAGTTCAACACCCTGTTCCAACGGCTGTCGACCATCCTGTCCCGGATCGATCCCGCCGAGCTCAACGCCACCCTGTCCGCGATCGGGCAGGCGTTGCACGGCCGCGGCGAAACGCTCGGTGACCTGCTCGCTCGCGCCGACGCCTACCTGCGCGAGATGAATCCGACGCTGCCCGCGCTCCGCGCGGACATGGCAGCCACCGCCCAGGTCGGGCACCTCTACGCCGATACCGCGCCCGAGTTGCTGCACACCGTCGACAACGCGACCGGCACCGCCACGACGCTCACCGAGCACGCCGCCGAGTTCGACGAGGTGCTCATGAACGTGACCGGGCTCGCGCAGACGGCGGGCACGGTGCTCGCGGAGAACGAGGGGCGACTGGCCGAGTCGCTCGGCCTGCTGGCCCCCACCACCGGGTTGCTGAACCGGTACAACCCGGTCTTCTACTGCATCGTCACCGGCGTGGCGTCGGTGCTGCCCCAGGGTGAGGCGATCTTCGGCGGCAACCAGCCGGGCGCGGCCTTCAACACCAACTTCATGCTGGGTGGCGAGCCCTACAGCTATCCCGAGGACCTGCCGAAGGTGAACGCGACCGGCGGGCCGAGCTGCGCGGGCATCACCGATCGGGTGCCCGGCTCGCACGCCGACTACGTCGTCACCGACACCAGCGAAGGCGCGCCCTTCACGCCCTCGACGGGCATCCGGTGGCTCGACGACCCGCCCCGCGTCTTCGAGATCATCTTCGCCGGCCTGCCCGGCGTGGGCAGGCGCTGACCGCCGGTATACCCGCCGGTGGCACGACGAAAGTGAGCGAATCCGAGCATGAGCGGACATGGATCGATGCGTGGCCGCGGTGCGGTGGTCGTCGGCGCGACCAGCGGCATCGGCCGCGCCGTCGCCGAGGCCCTGGCAGCCGAGGGCGCGGGGGTGGTCGTGAACGGGCGCGACAGCGCCGCCGTCGACGCCGCGGTCGCGCACCTCGGCGCCCGCGCGCGGCAGGGCGGCAGGGTGGTCGGGGTGCCGGGGTCGGCGGCGCACGAGGCGGTGGCGCAGCAGGCCGTCGCCACCTGCCGCGCCGAGTTCGGCACGGTCGACGTGCTGGTGAACTGCGCCGGCGTGCCCGAGCCGGACGGCTCGTCGATCCTGAATGTCACCGAGCCGCAATGGCATGCACTGCTGGAGGCGCACCTGGGTACGGCGTTCGCCACCTGCCGGGCGGTGGCGCCGCACATGGTCGCCCAGGGTCGCGGGTCGATCGTCACCACCGGTTCCTTCGCCTACCTCGGCGACTACGGCGGGACCGGATACGCGGCGGGCAAGGGCGCGGTCACCAGTCTGACGCTGGCCGTCGCGGCGGAGCTGAAGGAGCACGGCGTCCGCGCGAACGTCGTGTGCCCGGGCGCGAAGACCCGCCTGTCCAGCGGGCCGGGCTACGAGGCGAAGATCCGGGAGCTGCACCGGCGCGGGCTGCTCGACGAGGTGTCCGCGCACGGCGCGCTCGACGCGCCGCCCGCCGAGTACGCCGCGCGGCTGTACCTGTTCCTCGCCGGGGACCGCGCCGCCGATGTCACCGGGCAGGTCTTCGTCGCCGCGGGCGGATTCGTCGGCCGGTTCGAGCGGCCCACGCCGGCCGTTCTCGGCTACCGCGACCACCACACCGATCCCCCCTGGGAACTCGGCGACCTCGAGCACATGATCGGGCGGCGGGCCCGCCGATGAGTGCCGTACCACGCTTCCCCGAACTCCGGTGCTCCACCCCCGCCGACCTCGCGCCCGTGCCGGCAGCCTGGGAGCGCCGTCGCGACCCGGCGCGGTTCGCCGGGCTGTCCGCCGATCCGGGAAGCACCACAGCGTGAACGCCGACGCCACCGCCGCGGACCTCGAACCCGCCTGCACCGCAGCGCAACTCACCCCGGAGTGGCTCGGTCGTGCGCTCGGCCGCCCGGTGCGGGCCGCCCGCGTCGAACCGGTCGGCACCGGCCAGATCGGCGCCGTGTACCGGGTCCACCTCGACGGCGCAGGCGTGCCCGAACGCGTGCTGGCCAAGCTGCCCGCCGCCGACCCCGGTACCCGCGCCATGCTCGCCGGCCCCTACCGGCAGGAGGTCGCGTTCTACACCCGCCTGGCGGCGACGGTGGCGGTGCGGGTGCCGCGGTGTCATCACGCCGTCAGCCGGGGCGACGGCGCCGAGTTCACCCTCCTGCTCGAGGATCTGGCCCCGGCCACGCCGGGCGACCAGATCGCCGGCTGCGGCTACCCGGAGGCCGCCGCCGCCGTCCGGAATCTCGCCGGACTGCACGCGCCGCGCTGGTGCGACCCCACGCTGCTCGACGAACCGGGCCTGTCGCTCACCGGGCCCGGCGAGGCGGCGATGCTGGCCGACCTCTACGGCCCGGCGCTCGACACCTTCCTCGCGCGCCTCGGCGACCGGCTGGACCCCGCCGATGCCGACACGCTGCGGGCCTGCGCCGCCGGGTCGGCGGACTGGCTGGTGGCCCGCCCGGAGCGATTCGCGCTCGTCCACGGCGACTACCGGCTCGACAACCTGCTGTTCGACACCCGCGGCGGCGGCACCGTCACCGCCGTCGACTGGCAGACCCTCGGATTGGGCCTGCCCGCACGGGATCTGGCCTATTTCGTCGGTACCGCGCTCGACCCCGCCGACCGGGCACGCCACGAGGACGCGCTCGTCGAACAGTACTGGCGGGCGTTGTGCGAGCTCGGCGTCACCGGATACACCCTCGGGCAATGCCGGCGCGACTACGTCTTCGCGATGCCGCAGGGTCCGCTGGTCGCCGTGTTCGGGGCGGCCTACGGTACGCCGAGCGAGCGCGGCGACGCCATGTTCGCCGCCATGGTCCGGCGCAGCTGCGCCGCGATCCGGGAACTCGGCTCACTCGCCGCGACACCGGGCTGAACCGGAGGCGATGTCAGACGTCGAGCACGTGCGGCAGCCCGGCCCGATACCGGTCGGCGTCGATCGCCTTGGCCGCCTCGAACACCGGCACCCGCACGAGCGGGAAGATCGGCGCCCGCGGGCCGGGGTCGTCGGCGGCGTCCATGATCGCGTTGGCCGCGGCGCGCCCGGACTCGTTGGCGCCCTCCATCGTCGCCAGATCGATGTGGTTGCGCACGTGGTCGCCGCCGAAGAACAGGTTGGGGATCGCGCAGCGCGCCTCCGGCCGGTTCGCGTACGAGCCGACCGTGTTGACCAGCAGCGGGGTCGCGTTCTCGATACCGCCGCGGCCCCAGGTGATGCCCGGATCGAGATGCCAGGAGTGCACGTCCTCGTCGCGCAGCCAGCCGGTGGCGGTGTTGAGCCATTCCTTCAGCTGCGCCCACACTTCGGCGGCGATCTCCTCGGCGGAGCATTCCTTGGCGGTTCGGCCGTAGAGGATGCCGGGGGTGTCCCAGTCGGAGATGTCGACGGACAGGCACTCGCGGACGGTGCCGTCGCCGTAGCGGGCGGCGAAATCGCCCACCCACATCGGCGCCTGCCGCAGTGCGGTCAACGCCCACGGCGAGCCGAGCGCGGCGATGTGGCCCTCCGGGATGTCGGTCGGTGTGCGCAGGTAGTACTGGATGCCGACCATCCAGTCCACCACCAGCTCACGCATGCCCGCCAGGCTCGGGTCGGCGTCGAGCACGGCGTTGCTCAGCAGCGGCACCGTCCGCTCCACCGGCATCGCGCAGACGTACCAGTCCGCGGTCACCCGCTCGCCACCGCTCAGCCGCACCGCCGCGATCTGCCCCTCGGCCAGCTCCAGCGCGCTCGCCGCCCGGCCGAGCACGAAACGCACCCCGCTCGCACGCAGATGGGCGACCCACGGGTCGATCCATGCCTCGTTGGTCGGCCGGTTCAGGATGCGGTCGATGCCGCCGGAATACTCCTTGATCAGCCCGGTGCCTGCCAGTACCAGCGCCTCGCCGATCGTGCCGATGGTGCGCGCGGAACTCATGTGCGGCTTGGCCGCCACGGTGATCCTGGTCAGCGCGCTGACCAGGTACTCGCGGTAGGCCGCGGACTTGCCCTCGGCCCGGAGCGCCTGCGCCCAGGTCATGTGCTCCCACTGCCCGAAGCGGCGGGCATCGCAGGAGGTGAACCACATCATCATCTGCCTGCCGAAGAAGGCCAGCTCGTCGGGCGGCAGTTCGGGAATGAAACTCAGCCCGCCCACCACCGTGTTCTGTAGCCGCTGCGGCGTCAGCTGATCGATCGCGCCGACCTCCACCGGAACGAAGATCGGCGGCCTGCCCCGGAAGCCGGCCACCGTGCCCTCGACGCGAATCAGATTGTCCGCCACACCGTTCGGGTTCCCCGGGAACGGGATGCGCCGCATCATCTCGGGGATGTTCTGGTAACAGCCGGGGAAGAACCGGAATCCGTGCTCGCCGGGCAGATCGAGCCGCCCGTCGCGGGCGGTCCCCGGCACCGCCATGCTGCGCGCCTTGCCGCCGAGATGAGCGGGCTCGTACACGGTCACCTGGTACCCGCGTTCGACGAGTTCGTGGGCGGCCGACAGTCCCGCCACGCCGCCGCCGAAGATCGCGACGCTGCGCCCGCCGCCGGTGCGCAACCACGGCGTTCGGCGTCGCTGCGCCGCGGCCGCTGGTGCGGTGGCGGCGAGGCCGAGACCCGCGGCCAGCGCCCCGCGGAGCACGTCGCGGCGGTTCACGATGCCCGGTCGCTTGTCATCCATGTCGATCTCCTGAGCAGACGGCGGAGGGAGGGGTGGCCGCCGCGAGGGCGGACGACTGCGCACCGAACCGGTGGTGTGCCAGCGCCCGCGCCTGCCACCAGTCGGCGACCGCGCCGCGGGCCTCGGCGGCGAGATCGCCGAGCACCGGACCGATGCCGGGAAACGCCCGGCGCAGCGCCGAGACCGTGAGGGCGGCGCCGCGTGCGGGACCGAGAATGTCGGTGGGGCGCCGGGTCCGCGAGAAGATCGCGGTCACCGCCGAAGCCAGCGCGGGGTCGGCCTGTGCCGCCCGGTACAGCTCGGTCTCGAGGGAGTTCATGGCGGTGCCGCGGGCGAGCCGGTTCGTCCACTGGAAGATCTCCAGGCACTCGGCCACGCGCTCGCGTTCCCAGGCGGTCACCGCCGCGTCGAGTGCGTGGGTGTCGTCGAGCATCGGCGCCGCCTGCTCGCCGAGCAGGCGGCCGTACCGCAGCGCGTCCCGGATGCCTTGTGCGGTGACGGGATCCTTGAAATGGCCTGCGTCGCCCGGCAACGCCCAGCCCGGACCGGCCGACCGGCGGAAATAGGAGACCAGTCCGGTCGCCGAGCGCACCCGCCCCACCCGCTCGCAGCCCGCCAGCCGCGCCGCCAGACCCGGAATCCGCGCGATCGCCGCGGTATAACGCCGTTCGGCGGTGCCCGGTCCGAGCCGCTCGGTGCTCGCGGCGGGCTGCACGAGGCTCAACAGCAGGTCGTCGTCGCACGGGAACGCCGTGCCCAGGTCGGTGCCCTCGCGCCATTGGGCGGCGATCGCGCGGCGATCATGGTGGACATCGCGCCAGTAGGCGTAGAAGCAGTCGCGTCCGCTCGCCCGCGCCAGCCAGGGCTCGCCCGCGCCGGCCAGCCGGGCGACCGTGCTGCGCCGCCCGTCCGCTCCCACCACCAGCGCCGCCCGCAGCTCCCGGAGACCGTTCCCCTCGGCGTAGCGGACACCCACGCAGCGCCCGCGCTCCCAGACCAGTTCCGCGACGCGGGCCCCCTCGCGCAGCTGCGCCCCCGCCGCCGTGGCGGTCGCCACCAGTGCCGCGTCCAAGCCGGTGCGCCGCACGCACAGCGCGTAGTCGATCCCGTCGACCGGCTCGAACCTCGACCGCACCGCCAGCCCGGCGCCCGCGGCGAAGGCGGTGCGCAGGGGCGGTG
Source organism: Nocardia sp. FDAARGOS_372 (assembly GCF_002554515.1). NCBI lineage: Bacteria > Bacillati > Actinomycetota > Actinomycetes > Mycobacteriales > Nocardiaceae > Nocardia > Nocardia sp. FDAARGOS_372. The sequence goes on from NZ_PDDW01000001.1 coordinate 1,176,930, forward strand.
CGCCGAGCGCCAGCACCCGGTCCAGCGCGCCGAGCCGCCGGAGTTCGGCCACGCCCGCGGGCCACAGCAGGTGGGTGGACAGCGTGTCGGAGGGAAAGCGGGCCGCGTCGAGCAGCACGACCGCCCGGCCCGCCCGGGCGAAGGCGGTGGCCGCGGCCGATCCGGCACAGCGCGCCCCGACGACGACGACCTCGGTTTCCTCGACGCCCGTGGCGGGGGTACCGCTCATTCCGACCACCTCGGTCACTAAGTCTCGGACACACTGTCCGATTGATGGTCCGGGCCCGGCGCGGGATTGTCAACGACTGTGCGGATGCGGGCACAATGGTCGACATGCAGCCACGCCGCCGACCCGAACGGCTCTCGCGCGCCGCGACGACGGGTGCCGGATGCCGTCGCTGACCCGGGCGCCCAGGAGCGCGCGCAAGCCGGACGACGAGCGCCGCGCCGAATTCGAGCGGCGCGTGCTGGCCGCCGTCGAGGACCTGCTCGCCGACGGCACCCCCTACACCGAGATCGCCGTGCAGAAGATCGCCGCGGCCTCGGGCGCGGCGCGCTCGACCTTCTACCGCTACTTCCCGGACAAGAGCGAGCTACTGGTCCGGATGGCCGAACTGGCGACCACCGACCTGTTCGAGGCCGCCGAGAACTGGTGGCGTGCCGAGCACACCGAGGAACCGGCCGGTGTCGTCGCGGCCATCGCGGCGATGATCGCCGGGTTCCGCGAACACCGCTACCTGCTGCTGGCCCTGAGCGAGGTGGCCGCCTACGACCGGGCGGTCGGCCGCTACTGGCGCGGCCGCGTCGCCGCGTTCGTGGCGATCGTGCGCGAGCGCCTGGACGCCGAGAAAGCGGCCGGTCGAATCGACCCCGCGGTGGACAGCGCCGCGACGGCACTGGTGTTGACCGCGATGGTGGAACGCGCCATCGCGACCGCGTTCGCGTCGAACTCGGCGGTCGGCGACGATGCCCTGGCCGCGGCGCTGGGCCGGGCGATCTGGCTGATCGTGTACGGGGACGCGCCCGGTCGCTGAAAGACGCCGCACCCCAGGGTTTCCGCTCAGGGGCGGGGCTCGACGAGGCGGCGCGCGGCCAGCACGATCGCCTCGCGCTGCGCCGCCCGGCTCGGCCCGGAGGTGGCCTGGATCGCGTGGGTGGCCGACGTGCGCGCCAGATCGGTGAGGATGCGCAGCAAGGCGGCCGGATGGAACTCGGTGGTCACCGTGCCCGCGGCCTGGCCGCGCCGGATCTCGGCCAGCTTCGGGGCGATCGCCGCCTTCAGCACCGTGGCGACGGCCGCGTGCGTCGTCGGTTCCAGATCGGCCCACGCCTGCAACCGGGCGTTGTCGGGGTTGGCCAGGAAATGATCGAACAACCGCCCGACGTAGCCGGGCAGGTCGTCGGCCGCCAGCGCCGTCTCCGCGGTGGTCTGTGCCGTCCAGCGTTCGGTGACGGCCGCGTACAACTCGTCCTTGCCGGGGAAGTAGGCGTAGAGCCGGTCCTTGCTGGCGCGGGCGGCCGTGGCGATGCGATTGATCCGCGCACCGGCGACGCCGAACTCGGCGAACTCGGCCTTCGCCGCCGCGAGTATCCGCTCCCGGGTGGCCTCTCCAGCTGCACGCATGCCGACGATCCTATCTTGCCGAACCGTTTGGTTCGGATATATGGTCGATCCGCGAACCGGGTGGTTCGGCACCGGCGGAGGCGAGGAGCTGTGATGAGCGAACAGATCGACTGGCGGCAACTGCGCGAGCAGCACGAGGGCGTCTCGCCCCGCGACCTGGACCGGCTGTGGGCGCAGCTGCCGACCGCGCGGGCCGAGGACATCCTCGGCAACTGGCGCGGCGATGCCTTCCCGACCGGTCATGCGCTGTGCCGGGCGCTGCCCGCCAGCCGCTGGTACGGCAAGCACTTCTTGGCGCTCGACGATGCCAAGCCGCTCATCTGCCGCGCCGAGGACGGCAGCCTGTTCTCCAATGTGGAACTCGGCCAGGGCGAGGCGACGTTGTGGAACATCGAGTTCCGCGGCGAGGTCACCGCGACCATGGTCTACGACGGCCGCGCCGTCTTCGACCATTTCAAGTGGCTCGACGAGAACACCCTCATGGGCATCATGAACGGCAGGCCCGAGCTGGTGCTCAGCCGCGGCGAGCACTTCTACTTCCTGCTGGAGCGGGATTCGTGATGCGCACGACCACGGCGGCGCTGTCGCGGGATCCGCGCGGCCCGTTCCAGCTCGAACAGGTGCGCCTGGACGCCCCGCATCCGGACGAGATCCTGGTTCGCGTGCTCGCCTCGGGCATCTGCCACACCGATCTGGTCAGCAGGGCCGCCGGCGCCGCCGATCGACCGGTGCTGCTCGGCCATGAGGGCGCAGGGGTGGTCGAGGAGGTCGGCGGCGCGGTCACGGCGGTGCGCCCCGGCGACCACGTGGTCCTGACGTTCCGGCACTGCGGCGCCTGCCGCAACTGCGCGACCGGCCGCCCGGCATACTGCCGAAAAGCCACCGCTCTCAACACGTTCGGGCGGAGGGCGGACGGTACGCCGCGGGTGACCGTCGACGGCGCACCGGTGCTCGACGGGTTCTTCGGTCAATCGAGCCTGGCCGGCTACGCGCTCGCCACACCCGACAACACCGTCGTCATCGACCCGTCGGTCGATCCGGTCGTGGCCGCCCCGCTGGGTTGCGGCTTCCAGACCGGCGCCGGTGCCGTGCTGAATCTGCTTCGGCCGGAAGCGGATTCCTGGCTGGTGGTGTACGGCGCGGGCGCGGTGGGCTTGGCCGCGCTGCTGGCGGCCCGCACGCTCGACGGGGTGCGGACGGTCGTCGTGGAGACCTCGGCGCAACGTCGCGCCCTGGCGCTCGAACTGGGCGCGACCGCGGCACTCGACCCCGCCGACGGCGACACCACCGCCCGGGTGCGCGAGCTGACCGGGGGAGGGGCCGACCACGCGCTGGAGGCCACCGGCATTCCCGCCGTACTGGCCGACGCGGTCCGCGCGCTCGGGGTGGGTGGCACCGTCGCGGCGGTCGGCCTCGGGACCGGGACGCCGCCGCTGGACATGCGGGACATCGTGGTGCACGGCAAGAGCATCCGGGGTTGCCTGGAGGGGGACTCGGTGCCCACCGAATTCGTGCCCCGGCTACTGGAGTTGTACCGCTCGGGCCGGTTGCCGTTGGATCGGCTGGTGAGCGTCTATCCGAGTGCGGAGATCGAGACGGCGCTCGCGGATCAGCGCGCGGGGACGATAGTCAAACCGGTGCTGCGCTGGTGAGCTCGAGGGCGTGCCGCCTCGGTCACTCGTCGTCGAGTCCGGCCGACAGGTAGGCCGCGGCGGCCAGCCACTGCCGGCACTGCGGTCCGTGGACCTCGTGAACGAGCAGGATCTCGCGGGCGCGGCGATAGGTGAGCCCGCCCGGCTCGACGCTGCAATCGGCCGATGCCACATCGGTGTACACCCGAGCACGCCAGGTCTCGGCGGGGGAGCGTGGTGGTTCGGCTATCCCCGCAGCGATGCCCGCCGGGTAGGGAGTTCGGAATGGTTGGTGCATTTCGACCGCCCCTCGCTTCTGGCGATGGGGAGGCGATGATCCGGCGCCGAACGGAAATTCCGGCGGACCTCCCCGATATGTCTTGCGGCGAGTTTACGGCCGTGTCGCTTACAGATGCAAGTACATCTGTAAGGATGCCGGGCGGTTTGTAAAAGGCGGCCGCCGTCCGGGCAGGACGACGGCCGCCGTTGTGCCGCAGGGGGTTTGGCTCGTGCTGCCGCGTCGGCGTCAGGGCTTGCGCGCGACCGCGCCGTAGGCCGAGATCGGCCGGATCTCGCCCACCTGGGTGGCGTCGGGCCGCCACTGCGTGATGGAGACGAACCCCGGTTCCACCATCTCCAATCCGTCGAACACCGCGCGAATCTGCTCCTGCGGCCGCGGAACATAGGGCACGCCACCGGTTTCGGCGTAGTTCTTGCACAGGGCGACGTATTCGGCACTGTCGTCGGTGCCGTCCCACATGACCAGGTAGCTGCCCGAGGGCACCGCCGCGAGCACGGTGTCCACGATGCGGCGCAGTTCGTCGTAGGTCTTGGCGTGGCCGAGCACGCCCATGAACATCACGCCGACCGGCTCGTTCAGATTGAGCACGTTGCGGGCGTCGGCGATGATCTGCTCGGGGTCGTGGAAGTCGCAGTCGACGTAGGTCGTCACGCCCTCGGGGGTGGTGCTGGTCAGCAGCGCCCTGGCGTGGGTGAGGACCAGCGGATCGTTGTCGACGTAGACGACCTTGGACTCCGGCGCGACGCTCTGGGCCACCTCGTGGGTGTTCTGCATGGTGGGCAGGCCGGTGCCGATGTCGAGGAACTGGCGGATGCCGATCTCGCTGGCCAGGAACCGCACGGCGCGGATGAGGAACTGCCGCGACTGCACCGCCATGGTGGTGATGTCGGGGTCGACCTCGATGCCCGCGTCGCCGGCGACCCTGTCGATTTCGTAGTAGTCCTTGCCGCCCATCCAGTAGTTCCAGATGCGCGCCGAGTGCGGGATGTCGGTCCGGATCAACGGGGCGTGGTCATCGGGCATTGCGTGCGACTCCTCAGGCGAGCGGTTCTTCGTGATGGCGGTACCGCCGTGCGCGACCTCCCGCGCGAACGGTCGGTACATCCGTTGTTGCACTGTGACAGTACAAGATTCAAGGCCGGTCGGCCGCCGAGATGAGGGACCTGAACTCGGCGTATTCGGACAGTTCTCGACACGCGTAACAAAGCCGACCAGTAGGTCCGAAAATCCTTGCTGCACAACGCCCCCCGCGGTGAACTTCGTGCTATCGTCCACGCGTCGGTGCAAATGCAAGAACGTTTGAGCGTGCATCTGCAAAACCGACTCGTACGAATCACTCACACTGCGCAAACGAGGAGTGGACATGTCGGAGACGATCGCGCACCGCATCACCGGTGCCTGGCGGAAGAGCTCGTTCAGCGGCCCGAGCGGCGGCAACTGCGTCGAACTCGCCGAGGCGACCAATGGTCTTGTGGCCATGCGGAACTCGCGCGACCCCGAAGGAGCTGTCATCTTCTACACCCGGCCCGAGATCGATGCGTTCGTTCGCGGCGCGAAAGCCGGGGAGTTCGACGATCTGACCAACTGAGAGCCCGGGCGGCGCCGGATCGTCTCCGTCGTCGAGCGGTGCGCCGATTCCCGCGACGCCACAGGTGTGCCGGTGGTCTTTGTGACCGGCGACGGATGTGCCACACTGGTGGTGCCGGGACCCCCTGGATGCTGGTGGCGCAGTGGCGCCTCCCGTGCGGACGGGAATGCGCCCTCGAGTAGCGGAGACGAGCTCCATGATCGCAGAACCCAACGACGACGGTCGTGTGCAACAAGCTGTCGCGGAACGTGGTCCGACCGTACTGCGGATCGCACTCGGCGGTCAGCTGAGGAAATTGCGGGAGAGCCGCAACATCACCCGGGAAGCGGCGGGTGACGCCATCCGCGGATCGCACGCGAAGATCAGTCGTCTGGAGTTGGGCCGCACCGGCTTCAAGGAACGCGACATCCGGGATCTGCTGACGCTCTACGGCGTGGTCGACCCCGCCGAGCGCGAATCGTTCCTGGATCTCGCGCGCCGGGCCAACGAGCCGGGGTGGTGGCATCGCTACAGCGATCTGCTGCCCCAGTGGTTCGGTCAGTATCTCGGTCTGGAACAGGCCGCGTGGAAGATCCGTACCTACGAGGCACACCTCGTGCCCGGCCTGTTGCAGACCCCCGATTACGCCCGCGCCGTGCTCGCGTTGGGCAGCGACGACGCCGACACCGATCGCCGGGTCGACGTCCGTAGGCGCAGGCAGGAGATCCTGCGCAGGCCGGAGCCGCCGATCGTGTGGGCCGTCCTCGACGAGGCGGCCCTGCACCGGCCGGTGGGCGGCGTGCAGGTGCACCGGGCGCAGATCGAGCACCTGATCGAACTCGCCGCGCTGCCCAACGTCACCTTGCAGGTGTTGCCCTACTCGGCGGGTGAGCACGCCGCCGCGGGGGCGTCGTTCAGCATTCTGCGCTTCGCCGAGGCGGAACTGCCCGACGTCGTGTACCTCGAACACCTGACCAGTGCCCTGTATCTGGATCGTACGCAGGACTTGGCGCTGTACCGGTCGGTGATGGACCGCCTGAGCGTCCAGGCGCTGGCGCCCGACAAGTCGGTGGACTGGTTGAAGAACTTCGCCGCCGGCTTGTAGCAGTTCGGAAGCGACCGCCCGGTCGCGAAATGAATGACGGCCTGCCCGGATCGCTCCGGGCAGGCCGTCATTCGTCGTCGTGGCCCGCGGTACCGCCACCCGACCAGTGGACGGTGATCGGGAGGCGAACCGGCAGCTACCGCGCGGCCGTCACTGCTTGATGAACGTGGCCGCGATGCGCCAGAAGGTCTCCGGCTGCAGGGTGTTCAGATCCCAGTCGTCCGCCAGGTCGTGGGCGGTGTTGACGATCCGATCGATGTCGAAGTCGTTCCGCGTCGCGGCGCCGGTGGACTCGACGGCGTCGATGACGAAGGCGACGGCGGTCTCCCGCGAATAGCTGGTGGTTCGTTGCCCGGACCGGGCCGACGGTGTGCTCATGGTTCTACCGTTCGCTGGCTGGACGGCCAGAGCGGATTCGGCGAGGCCGACGTGGCCGCCAATGAGTGGTTGATTCATGTGAACGCCCCTGACTTTCGGCGGCGGCTAACTTATGGCGACATTGCCCGTCGATTCGCCGTAACGGCCGCCCCTGGTTGTCCCCTTGTCGAGCTGTGCGATTCAGAGTCTAGGACCGTGTGTCTTGCAGATGCAAGTACATCTGTACGGTCCATTTGTATTCGCAGAGAATGACTTTCGCATTCCGGCAGTACTACCGGTCGTGCCGACCGGGTGGTTCGCTATGGGTGACTGCCACCGATCATCCCCGTGCGGATACCGTGCGCTGCCCGTCGCGCGGCGGTGTTTCCGCCGCTCGTGGCCCGTCGGATCGGGTGCCGGCGGGTCGGTCGGGCCTGGGGTGGTGCTTCGTCCGGCGGGTGCGGGCGCGGTCCGGGCCCGCACTCACCGGTGTTTGAAGAATCCGTCTCGCGGTGCGTGAGGCCTTCCGCTCGATCGGATTCGCCGTGCACTCCCGGTCTACCGCTTCTGTCATCCGAACGGGAGCAAGCACACGCAATCGTGATGAAAACGAATCCAATGGATGTGCCCGGGGCTGAATCCAACCGAGTGGATGGTACTTATTTCCTTGCCGCGCAGATCAGTTCAGCAATTTTTCAGTTACTGATTGCTGCGACGGCCTCGGAAATCGGTGTGACGCCCGCTACCAGCTCGAGTGTGGTGTGCACGGTGTTCGCTGCGGGCAGCAACGCGGCGATGACGGCGGCGACGTCCGCGCGAGCGATACTGTCGCGACCCACCCGTCCGGTGCTGAGCGTGACCGAACCGCTGGAGACCGTGTCGACCAGGCGGCCCGGCCGCAGCACCGTCCAGTCCAGATCCCTTGACCGCAGATCGTCTTCGGCCTGGGTCTTGGCGTCGAGATAGGCCGCCCACACCTCGTCCGTTCCCGGTGCCGGTGGCGCGCCGGTGCCCATCGCCGAGATCTGCACGAAGCGCCGCACTCCGGCGCGCTGGGCCGCCTCCGCGAGCAGGACCGAACCGTCCCGGTCGACGGTGTATTTGCGGGCCGCACCGCTGCCCGGTCCCGCGCCGGCCGCGAAGACCGCCGCGTCGGCGCCGGCGAGGGCGGCGGCCACCTCGGTGACGTCGGTCTGTTCGAGGTCGAGCAGCACCGGCTCCGCGCCGGTCGCCGCGACGTCACCGGTGTGCTCGGGGTTGCGGATCAGGCTGCGCACCCGATGCCCGTTCGCCGTCAGCTGCTCGGCCAGCAGCAGCGCGATCTTGCCGTGTCCGCCTGCGATCACCACGTCCATGTCGGTCCTCTCGTGTCGACGCCGGTTCGGGTCAGCGCTCGGGTCCGCCGGGATTGCAGGAGGCCCGCACGGTCTCCTGATACCCGACCGCCGGGCGCCAGGGTTCCAGGTTCCAGCTCGGTTTGTCCGGCTGCACCAGCCGCGCCCAGTGCCAGTGGCAGACGAACTGGTCGCGCATGCCGGGGCTGTCGGCCGCCGGGGAGAGCGCGACGATCTCGGCCCAGGCGCGGTTCTCCGCGCCGGGGAAGGTGGTGTCCCGGCCCGCCCGGGTCGGCACGACCAGCAGCCGGTCGCCGTCGACCGTGTCGGTCCACTCCACCCGATCGATCAGCGGGACGTCCGCGTAGGGATCGATCGTCGGCAGTGCGGCGACCGGCGGCGGTGTGGCGGTGGTCGGCGGACGCGGGGTGGTGGCGGTGGCCGGGGGAGCGGCGGCGGGCTGGTCGTCGCCGCAACCGGTGAGGAGGGCGGCCAGCGCCAGCGGGGCCAGGATCGCCGCTGCGCGCCTGCCCGCCGGTCTCCGAAGTGTCACCCGCCGTCCTTCCCTGCCGTGGGGCCGCGTCGTGAACCAGCCTAGACGCCGCGGCGACCCCGGATGAATATCACTGAAGACACTCCGTTTTAGTGCTGGAGTCATGCGCTGTGCGCATGGCAGACTCTATGGATGCGTTCCCCGGACGGCCGACGCCATGCTCCCGGCACCGAATCTGCCCCGCCCGCAAGACAACCCGCTCCCGAAGGCGGTCCGACTGTGCTTCGTATGATTCTCGGCGGCAGGCTGCGGCGGCTGCGCGAGAGCCGCGGCATCTCGCGCGAGGACGCCGGCGAGGCGATCCGCGGATCGCACTCGAAGATCAGCCGGCTGGAGCTGGGTCGCACCGGTTTTCGCGAACGCGATCTGGTCGACCTGCTCACGCTCTACGGCGTCGAGGACGAGACCGAGCGCGCGGAGTTCCTCACGCTGGCCAGGCAGGCCAATGCCTCGGGCTGGTGGCACCACGACTCGGACTGGCTGCCCAAGTGGTTCGACACCTATCTCGGCCTGGAGCAGGGCGCGCGGCTGATCCGCTGCTACGAGCCACGGGCGGTCCCGGAACTGTTGCAGACCGCCGACTACGCGCGCGCCCTGCTGACCCTGGCCCACCCCGACGAACCCGCCGACGCGATCGAGCGCCGCGTCGCGTTGCGCATGCGCAGGCAGCACATCCTGGATCGGACCGACCCGCCGCAGGTGTGGTTGATCGTGGAGGAAGCCGCGCTACGCAGGCCGATCGGCGGGTCGGCTGTGTGGCGCGACCAGCTCGATCGGCTGCTCGAGGCCCTGGACCGGCCGAACATCACCCTGCAGGTGCTGCCCGACCACGTCGGCGGACCGGCCCTGGCCGACGGCGCCTTCACCATGCTGCGCTTCACCGAGGCCGACCTGCCCGACATCGTCTACCTCCAGCAGCTCACCGGCGCGCTGTACCTGGACAAGGAGTCGGACCTGTCCGCCTATCGCGCGGTCGCGAACATGCTCTCGGTGCACGCGTCGCCGCCGCAGTACACCAAGGGCCTGCTAGAGGCGCTGCGGCTGCGCCAGCCCGCCACCGTGGACGAGCCGCTGGGCCGCTGAGAGCGGGTCAGGGGTTCGGGGCGATCGTCCCGATGATCGGATGCAGATCCTCGCCTCCGGCCTCGCCGGTGAGCAGGCGCTTGAGGATCTTGCCGGTGTCACCGCGGGGGAGCGCGCTGAGGAAGGTGACGTCGCGCGGCACCGAGAACCGACTCAGCCGGTTGCGGATGTAGGTGCGCACCATGTCCGAATCCAGTCCGGTGCCTTCCCTTTTCACCACGAACGCCGCCAGCCGCTGGCCGTACTCCGGGTCCGGCACGCCGACCACCGCGACCTCGCGCACCTGCGGCAGGTAGGCCAGCGCCTCCTCCACGGGGCGGGGGAAGACGTTCTCCCCGCCGGAGATGATCATCTCGTCGTCGCGGCCCGCGATGAACAGCCGTCCGGTGGCGTCGAGATAGCCGAGATCGCCGGTGTCTAGCATGCCGTCGGCCTCGTCGGGCGGGGCGGAGTTGACGTAGCCGTCGAAGAGCATGTGATTGCTCACGAACACGTGCCCGGTGGCGCCGACGGGCACCGGGCGGTGGTCGGGTCCGAGCACGGCGACCTTGGTGCCCAGCGGGGGTGTGCCCGCGGTCGTGGGGGCGGCGAGCAGATCGGCCGGATCGGCGATGGTGGCCCAGGAGACCTCCGTGGAGCCGTAGACGTTGTAGAGGATCTCGCCGTAGGCGTCCATGAAGCCGAGCACCGTGTGCGCGGCCAGCGGCGCTCCGCAGCTGGCGACCACCCGCAGGCTGGAGGTGTCGTAGCGGGCGCGCACGTGTGCGGGCAGTTCCAGGATGCGGTGCACCATGATCGGCACGGCGATGAGCGTGCTGACCCGGTGGTCGGCGATGAGCCGCAGGCACTGCTCGGCGTCGAAGTGCCGCGGCAGCACCACCGTCGAGCGCAGCGCGGTGCTCAGTTGCAGCGCGGCCAGGCCCCAGGTGTGGAACAACGGCGCCGGGATGAGCATGGTCTCGTCCATGCCCAGTGGGATGCGGGAGAGCAGCGCGGCGACGGTGCTGAAGCCCTTGGGATGCGGACGTCGCGCGCCCTTGGGGGTGCCCGAGGTGCCGGAGGTGAGCACGATCAGCTTGCCGGGCCGGGTGGGTTTGCGGAACCGGGTGTGGCCCATGCCCGCCAGATCGTCGAGGGTGATCCGGCCCGGGACCGCGGTGGCCTCGGTGGCGTAGCGCGGCAGGTCGGCGTGTAGGTACTGGACCAGATGGTCGAACTCGTCGTCGACGAACAGCGCGGTGAGCTTGTCGCGCTGCACCACCTCCTCGATGCGACGGGCGGGCAGTCCCGTGTTGAGCAGCGCGACGTCGACACCGAGTTTCCCGGCCGCCACGATGGTTTCGACCATGCCACGGTGGTTGCGGGCCAGCAGGCCGACCGCATCGCCCGCGCGCAGGCCCAGTTCGCCGAGCGCGCCCGCGATCGCGGTGGTCCGCTCGTGCACGTCGGCGAAGGTGGCGGTGCCGTGCTCGTCGACCAGGGCGGTCCGGGCCGGGTCGAACACCGCGCCCGCCGCGTACCCGCCCGCCATGTTGAATCCCCACTCGGAGAGCATGCGCAGCTGCCGGAGCCCGATGTCGGGTCGCGTGGTGGGCACGACACCGGTGCCGACCATCTGGCGCAGCACTTCGGCGCGCCGGCGGACCGGGGAGTTCTCGCCGTTGACCACCGTGGAGGTCGGCGTGCCGCGCACCAGGTCGGCGATGCGCCGCAGGCCGCGTTCGGTCCAGGCGGCGATGGCGGCGTTGGTGGAGCGCTCGATCGCCGGGTGCATGCGGCCGGGCGCGAAGAGTGTCACGGTGACGCGGGTGCGGCGCTCGTCGCCGAGCAGCCGCACCGACGCGAAGCTGCCCAGCGCCGGGCACACCAGCTCCAGGCTCTCGTACCAGCGTCCGACGCGGAGCTGGACGGTGTGCAGGCGGATGCCCGCGGCGGCGGTGCCGACGCGCAGGCGCAGCATCGTGTGGCCGCCCACCGATTCCAGGGGATCGCAGGCGCCCACACCGGGAAAGACACGAGGATAGGTCTGCGGTTCGCGGAGCAGATCCCACACCGCCTGGCGGGAGATGGGCAGATCCGCGGTCACATCGAGGACATCGGTAACCACTGGCGTGCAATTCTCGTCGGCCGGTTCGAACAGCTCGGGTCGGCGGAGATTTCATTTGTAACCCTCGCGCTCGATCTTGGTCAAGCGTTTTCGGTTACCACTGTTCACACTTTGTTTGCCCACCTCACCCGACCGCGAACGGACTTGTGGGATCGCACAGAACCGCAGGTCATCCCACGGATCGGGAGCCACGGTCGACCATGACGGAAGCGAAAACGGGCGATTTCCGGTGGAATCTGTGATCATTCACGATTTCACCGGAAATCGCCCGCGCGCGGGAAATTCGTGCTTACACCGGGAAAAGGCTGTGCTTGCGCGGATTGTGGCGCGGCCGCGGATTCTTGTCGCGCAGCATCCGCAGTGCCTTGCGGATCTCGAGCCGGGTCTGGGACGGTTCGATCACCGCGTCGATGTAGCCGCGCTCGGCCGCGATCCACGGGGTGGCCATGGTGGCGTTGTAGAAATCGATCATCTGCTGCCGCACGACCTCGCGCTGGTCGGCGGGCGTCTCGGCGAGCTTCTTGCGGCCGATGATGCCGACCATGCTCTCCGCGCCCATCACCGCGATGCGGGCGGTGGGCCAGGCGAAGCTGACATCGGCGCCGAGCTGCTTGCATCCCATCACCGCGTAGCCGCCGCCGTAGGCCTTGCGGGTCACGACGGTGACGATGGGAACGGTCGCCTCGATCACCGCCCGGAAGAACCGGCCGCCCCGCTTGATGACGCCGTTGCGCTCCTCCTCGATACCGGGCAGCACGCCGGGGGTGTCGACCACGAACACCAGCGGCAGGCCGAAGGCGTCGCAGAGCCGGATGAAGTGGGTGGCCTTGTCCGAGCACTGCGCGTCGAGCGCCCCGCCGAGCACCTGCGGCTGATTGGCGATCACCCCGATGGGGCGGCCGTCCACCCGGGCGAAGGCGGTGATGAGGTTGCCCGCGGTGGCCGCGCCGATCTCGTGCAGCTGACCGTCGTCGAAGATGCGCAGCAGGATCTCGTGCATGTCGTAGCCGACCTTGTCCGAGTCCGGGATGATCGAGTCCAGCTCGCGATCGTGGTCGGTGATCTCGGGCTCGAGACCCGGGTTGACCACCGGCGGCTGCTCGAGGCAACTCGACGGCAGGTAGCTCAGGTAGTCGCGCACCCAGTCGAAGGCGGCCTGCTCCGTGGGCGCGACGTGGTGCACGGTGCCGTTCTCGGCCTGCACCGCCGCGCCGCCGAGTTCCTCCGCGCTGACCGTCTCCCCGGTGACCGCCTTGATCACCTCGGGGCCGGTGACGAACATGTAGGACTTCTCGGTGGCGACCAGCACGTCCATGTTGACCGGGCCGTACACCGATCCCGCGGCGCACTTGCCGAGCATGACGGCGATCTGCGGGACGTAGCCGGACAGATCCTCCTGCCGACGGCACATCAGCGCGTACCAGGCCAGCGAGGTGACCGCATCCTGGATGCGGGCGCCACCGGAGTCGTTGATGGCGATGACCGGGCAGGCGTTCTGGTAGGCGAACTCCATCGCCGCGGCCACCTTGCGGCCGAACATCTCGCCCACCGACCCGCCGTGCACGGTCTGATCGTGGGCGATCACCACCACCGGCCTGCCGTCGATGTAGCCCCGGCCGGTGACCACGCCGTCGCCGTACATGGCGTCGCCGGATCCCGGCTGGCGCACCAGCTTTCCGATCTCGACGAACGTGCCCTTGTCCAGCAGCATGCGCACGCGCTCGCGAGCGCTCGGTATCTCCTTGGCTTTGCGTTTCGCGATGCCGGCTTCTCCGGCAGGTTCCTCGGCGAGTTCCAGGATCCCCAGTAGCTGATCCAGCTTCTCTCGCGTACCGCTCATAGTGTCGTCTTGTCCTTCGAACTCGCCGTGGCGCCCGATCCGCCGATATCACTGTGCGGAGGCGCGGCGCTCGACTCTATCCGGGATGAGACGCTTCGCACACCCCGGGACCGTTACTCATGGGCGACCTCACAGGCGGGGCCGGGCGTGACTTGGGCCGGAGCGGGAAAGCGCCCGGTCGACGATGCCGCTCGGGTGGCGGGTCGTGGCGCGAACGGTATTATCGGCGCGGCTGCTGTGGTGACGAACCGATGAGGGGCAGGCATGCGACCGGCTCTGAGATGTCTTGTCTGGGAACTGGACAACACGCTGTGGGACGGCGTCGTCTGCGACGCCACCAGCACCGCGCCCAGACCGGCCGCCCTGCGCACGCTGCGGGTCCTCAACGAGCGCGGCATCTGGCACGCCGCCGCCAGCCGCAGCGACCGCGGGCTCACGCTCGAGCGGCTCTACCGCCACGGCGTCTACGAGATGTTCTCCGCCCTCGAGATCGGCTGGGGCCGGAAATCGGCGTCGATCGTGCGGATCGCGCGCACCCTCGGCCTGAGTCTGGACACCATCGCCTACATCGACGACGAGCCGGTCGAGCGCGCCGAGGTGTCGCGGGCGCTGCCCCAGGTCCGCTGCTACGCGGCGCGCAACGTCGACGTGCTCACCGCGCTGCCGGATTTCCGCCCGGTCCGCCGCTCCGGCCCGCACCCGACACCGCCGCTCGGCTTCGATCGCATTCCGGCCGTGTAGTTTTCGGCTCCGTGCGCCGGGGCCGCCCGAATCAGTCGAGCACCGCGAGGGAGAGCCGCGCCAGCCGGGCAGGCTCGGCCACCACCTCGTAGCCGGCGACCCGGCCGTCGGCCACGGTGATCCGCAGGGCCAGCAGCAGCCGGCCCGCGGGTGCGACGACCACACCCACCCGGCCGTCCACCAGGGCCAGATCGGCGGCCGCGGCGCGGGTGCGCAGCAGCAGCGTCTCGCGCACGACGGCGTCGGCGCCGCGGACGACCGGCGCCGCACCGGCGGGCAGCGCGGCGGGATCGGCGGTGCGCACCACCTCGGGCGCCAGGACGCGCAGCAGCGCGGCGATGTCACCGCCGCGGGCGGCGTCGAGGAAGGCCTGCACCACGGCGCGATGGTGGGGGAGATCCGGGTCGGCCGCGGTCTGCTCGCCGCGCACCCGCGCCCTGGCCCGGCTCGCCAGCTTCTTCGTGGTGGCCGCGCTGCGGTCCACGATCGGCGCGATCTGCTCGAACGGCACGGCGAACAGATCGTGCAGCACGAAGGCGACCCGCTCGTCGGGGCCGAGCCGGTCCAGGACCACCAGCAGCGCGCGGCCCACGGAATCCACCAGTGCCGCTACCTCTTCCGGTGCGCGGTCGGGGGCGGGCCGCAGCAGTGCGGTAGCCGCGTCGAGGGGTTCCTCGCGCCGCGCGCCCCGGGTGCGCAGCATGTCCAGGCAGATCCGGGACACCACCGTGGTGAGCCAGGCGTCCAGGTTCACCACGTCGGCGGTGTCGGCGCGGGACAGCCGCAGCCAGGCCTCCTGGACCGCGTCCTCGGCCTCGCCCATCCCGCCGAGCATCCGGTAGGCGAGGCCGAGCAGCCGCCCGCGTTGCCGTTCGAAGCGCCCGGCCAGCTGCTGCGACTCGTCCACGGTCACCTTCGCCGCCCCCCGTCCGTCGACCTCATGACGGGCGCGTGCGCGCCCGCGTCATCACGATCGCAGAGCCGCTCGTCGGCCTCGACAGAAGGGTGTCCCCATGCACGTCGCCTACGTCGTCCTCACCGCACTGGCCGCCGCCGCGGCCGCCTTCGCCGCGGGGGTGGACCTGGTGCGCCCGGAATGGGTGCGCGCCAACATGCGCACCTACGGCATCCCGGACCGGGCCCTGTACCCGCTGGCGGCCGTCAAGGCGATCGGCGCGCTCGGGCTGCTGGCCGGGCTCGTCGTCGCTCCGGTCGGCCTGGCCGCCGCGATCGGGCTCGTCGGCTACTTCTCGCTCGCGGTGCTCACCGTCCTGCGCGCGCGAGTGTTCGCCGATGTCGGCTACCCGCTGCCCTACCTGGCGATCTCGGTCGCCGCGCTCGGCGTCACGCTGGTCGCGTCCTAGGGGTCGGTCGCGAGGATCATCGCCGCGGGCGGTCCTCAGCCCGCCCGCAGGAAGCGGGCCGCCTGCTCGCCGACGAACACGCTCGGCGCGTGCGTGTGCCCGCGGACCAGCAGCGGCATCACCGACGCGTCCGCCACCCGCAGCCCCGCCACGCCGCGGACCCGCAGCTGCGGATCGACCACGCTCACCGGGTCGGTGCCCATGCGGCAGGTGCCGACCGGGTGATAAAGGGTGTGCGAGTAGCCGGTGAGCGCCAGCTCGATGGCGGCTTCGAGGTCGGCGGGTGCCTTCGGCGGGTAGATCAGATCGCCCAGCACGGCCTTGAGGGCGGGCGCCTCGGCGATCCTGGCGCAGGTGCGCAGGCCGGACAGGATCGCCGCGCGGTCCACCCCGTCGCTGTCGGACAGGTAGCGCGGATCGATCACCGGCTTGGCGGTCGGGTCGGCCGAGGCCAGGGTGATGCGGCCGCGGCTCTCCGGGCGCAACAACACCGTGGCCAGGATGACGCCGTGTTCGGTCGGGTCGAGCAGACCCTCGTAGTAGAAGGGGGCGGGCGCGTACACCAGCTCCAGATCCGGCTGCTCGAGGTCGGGCCTGCTGCGCACGAACCCGTACGCCTCGCCGACGTTGGAGGTGAGCATGCCGCGGTGGCGCAACAGGTAGTTCAGCAGTTCCTTCGGTTTCTCCGCGGCGAAGAGCGAATCGCCCTCGACGGAGTAACCGAGGCCCGCGACGAGGTGGTCCTGGAGGTTCGCGCCGACCTCGGGTGCGTGCCGGACCACGGGGATGCCGTGCCGGGCCAGCTCGTCGGCGTCACCGACGCCGGACAGCATCAGCAGCTGCGGGCTGTTGATCGCACCGCCGCACAGCACCACCTCGCGCCGCGCCCGCACCACGAATGTCTCGGTGCCGCGGCGGTATTCGACCCCGACCGCCCGCGTGCCCTCGAACAGCACCCGGGTGGCGAGCGCCTCGGGTAGCACGGTGAGGTTCGGTCGGCGCATGGCCGGTTTCAGGTAGGCGTCGGCGGTGCTCCACCGCCTGCCGCCGTGCTGGGTGACCATGGTCTGGCTGAAACCCTTGGGCTGCGGGCGGTTCGGCGGCTCCACCGGGAAGCCGGACTCCTGCACCGCGGTCAGGAACGCCGCGGTCGAGGCGCGCGGGCTGCGCTGGTGCTCGACGTGGATCGGCCCGCCGGTGCCCTCGTCGGGGTACTGCGCGTCCTGGACGTTCTCGATGCGCCGGTACTGCTCCACCGCGGCGGCGAAGCCCCACTCGTCCCCGGCCAGCAGTGCCCACTCGTCGTAGTCGGCGCGGAAGCCACGCACCCACATCATCGCGTTCATCGACGAGGAGCCGCCGAACATCCGCCCGCGCGGCCAGTAGATGCGGCGCCCGTCCAGGGCGGGCTGCGGCTCGGTCAGGTAGTCCCAGTCCAGTTCGGAGCGAAACAGTTTCGCGAATCCGGCCGGGATGTGCGCGAATTTGTTCTTGTCCGGCGGACCCGCCTCGAGCGCCACCACACGGGTGCCGGAATCCTCGCTGAGCCGGTGGGCGACCACCGCGCCCGCGGACCCGGTCCCGACCACGACGTAGTCCGCGGCCATCTGTTCTGCTGCCACTGTCCCACTCCGATCTGCTGCTAGGGCCAAGATACGAGCACGCGGCCCACCCCGGCGGTGTTTCGCCGAAGTGGGGTGGCGAGCGGTGGGTCAGCCCGCGGCGGGCGTGTCCTGCTCGGTGCGGCGCACCGGACTGATCGGCAGCACCAGGGCGGCGGGGGCCTCGGCGGGCACCACCGGGCGCACCGGCGGCACCGGGTCGATCCGGCGGTAGCCCTCGCCCTGCGGCGGGCGCTTGTCCTGCTCGCCGTTGTTCGGCCAGTAGGCGGCGGCCCGCTCGGCCTGCGCGGTGATGGTGAGTGACGGGTTGACGCCCAGGTTGGCCGAGACCGCGGCGCCGTCCACCACGCTCAGCGTGGGGTAGCCGTAGACGCGGTGGTACGGGTCGATGACGCCGTGCTCGGGGTCGGCGCCGATCGCCGCGCCGCCGAGGAAGTGCGCGGTGAGCGGGATGTTGAAGATCTCACCCCAGCTGCCGCCCGCGATGCCGCCGATCTCCTCGGCGACCTTGCGGGTCACCTGGTTGCCCACCGGGATCCAAGTCGGATTCGGTTGGCCGTGGCCCTGTTTCGAGGTCATCTTGCGACCGAACAGGCCGCGTTTGGTGTAGGTGGTGATGGAGTTGTCCAGGTGCTGCATCACCAGCGAGATGATGGTGCGCTCGCTCCAGTTCTTGGTGCTCAGGAAGCTGAGCAGGTCCAGCGGGTGGCGCAGCACCAGCAGCAGGAATTTCAGCCAGCGCGGGATGCGGCCGCCACCGTCCACCATCAGCGTCTGGAGCAGGCCCATGAAGTTGGAGCCCTTGCCGTACCGGACCGGTTCGATGTGGGTGTCGGGGGTGGGGTGGATCGAGGAGGTGATCGCCACGCCCTTGGTGAAGTCCTGGCCGGGCTGCAGCGTCTTGGTGGCGGCGCCGACGATGGACTCGGAGTTGGTGCGGGTCAGCACGCCGAGGCGGTCGGAGAGCTTGGGCAGCACCCCCTTGTCGCGCATGGCGAACAGCAGTTGCTGGGTGCCACGGGTGCCTGCCGCCAGCACCACGTGGCCCGCGGTGTAGGTCTTGGGCTGCTTGCCGATCAGCTTGCCGGTGCGCTTGGTCTCCACGTCCCAGGTGCCGTCCGGGAGCGGGCGGATGGCGGTGACCGTGGTCATCGGCACCACCTGTGCGCCCGCCTGCTCGGCGAGGTAGAGGTAGTTCTTCACCAGGGTGTTCTTGGCCCCGTATTTGCAGCCGACCATGCAGTCACCGCACTCGACACACCCGGTGCGCTCGGGGCCGACGCCCCCGAAGTAGGGGTCGGGCACGGTCTTTCCCGGCTCCCCGAAGAACACGCCGACCGGGGTCTGCACGAAGGTGTCGCCGAAGCCCATGTCGTCGGCGACCTTCTTGAAGACCTCGTCGGCGGGCGTCATGTGCGGGTTGCGGACCACGCCGAGCATCTTCTGGGCCTGCTCGTAGTACGGCGTCAGTTCCTCGCGCCAGTCGGTGATGTCGCGCCACTGCGGGTCGCGGAAGAACGGCTCCGGCGGCACGTAGAGGGTGTTGGCGTAGTTCAGCGAGCCGCCGCCGACCCCCGCGCCGCCGAGGATGAGCACGTCGCGCAGCAGATGGATGCGCTGGATGCCGTAGCACCCCAGGGCGGGCGCCCACAGGAACTTGCGCACGTCCCAGCTGGTCTTGGGCAGCTCGTGGTCGGCGAAGCGCTGTCCGGCCTCGAGCACGCCGACCCGGTAGCCCTTCTCGACCAGGCGCAGCGCGGTGACGCTGCCACCGAACCCGGAACCGACGATGAGCACGTCGAAGTCGGTTTCTCGCTGGGTCATGCGGAACTCCTCGGTCGCGTCGGCAGTGACGCGCGTTACGCTAACGCCGACAGTAGGAACTGTCAACGAAGGCGGGAGGTGGCGCTCTATGCTGACAGTCGTGTCCCGCTACAGCCGCTCGCAGCTCGCCGAACTCAGCGGCGTCCCGGCGCGCACCATCCGCTACTACCACTCGCTCGGCGTGCTGCCCAAGCCCGGCCGCGCGGGCAAGGAAGCCGTCTACGGCGACGATCACCTCGCCCGCCTGCGCGACATCGCCGAGATGCAGGCGCGCGGGCTGCGCCTCGACGCGATCCGCGAGGTGTTCGACGTCCAGGCACAGTCGGGCGCCCCGGCGGATTGGCGCGCGGTCCTCGATCCCCGCTATCCCGGTGCAGGCGAGCAGTCGGCGGTGCTCGACGACGACCAGCTCACCGCCCTGCTCGGCGACCGGCGCGCCGACATCCTCGACGAACTGATCGCGGCCGAGTACCTGCACCGGTGCGAGGGCGGCTGGCGCATTCCCGACCAGCCCATGCTCAAAGGCGCGCTCATCCTCTACGACCTGGGCACCGACATCACCCTCAGCGGCGCGCTGCGGAAACTGATCAGGACCCGGTTGGCCGAACTCGCCGACGAGATCGTCGCGACCTTCCGCGACGCGGCCGCGACGAGCTACGGCGGCGAAGGGATCGGCATCGACCACAGCCGGTTCCGTGAGCGTTTCCGCGCCGCCGCCCGCGAGGTCGCCGGCGCCACCCTGGCCGACGAGATCGACCGCGCGGTCCGCGAATCCGAGGCCTGAGCGCCGCCTAGGGTGTGGGACATGACCACACCCCGCCAGCGGGCCAGGGCCCGGACCATGGAGGACATCAAGCGCATCGGCCGCGAACATCTGGCTCTGCACGGCGCGGCCGCGCTGTCGCTGCGCGCGGTGGCGCGCGATCTCGGGGTGGTCTCCTCGGCGGTGTACCGGTACGTCGCCAGTCGCGACGAACTGCTCACGCTGCTGGTGGTCGACGGCTACAACGCGCTCGGCGACGCGGTGGACGCGGCGGTCGCGGCCGCGCCCGAGGACCCCGCCGAGCGGCTGCGGGCCGCCGCGCGGGCCGTGCGGGCGTGGGCGCTGGCGGAACGGGCCTGGTACGGGCTGCTGTTCGGCACCCCGGTGCCCGGCTACGAGGCACCCGCCGAACAGACCGTCGATCCCGGCACCCGGGTGATCGCCGCCCTGCTGCGGATCGCGGCCGACGCCCACGAGCGCGGCCTGCTCACCGAGCCGGCGCGGCCGGTCCGGGTCTCGCCGGACCTGGCCCGCAGCTTCGCCCGGGTGGGCGCGGAATTCGGGGTCCGGCTGCCGGACGGGCTGGTGCCGCGCCTGGTCTCGGTGTGGACCGCGTTGTTCGGCGCGGTCGGGTTCGACGTGTTCGACATGTACGGCCGCGACACCTTCGCCGACCGGGACGAACTGTTCGAGCTGCTGGTCGAGAACCTGGTCGAACTCCTCGGCCTGCCCGCCTGAGCCGCGACGATTCGCGGCCCGGACGCGCGAACGACACCCGGGGTGTTGTGTGGGACCGGTAGTCCCATATATTCTGGATCACATCACGCACCCCGCGTGCGCAGAGCCGGCGCGGCGCGCCGGCGGGAACGAGGAGGCATCGATGACGCTGTCCGAATCGGTACGTGCCGGACTGTTCGATCAGGAGTACCGGGACGCCCTGGCGACCCTGTCGGACGGATCGGTGCACCGCAAATTCGACCCGTATCTCGACATCGACTGGGACTCCCCGGAACTCGGGATCGACAAGAACGACCCGCGCTGGATCCTGTCGCCGGACTACGATCCGCTCGGCGCGACCTCGTGGTACCGCAACCTGCCCGTGGAGCGGCAGATCGAGATCGGCCGCTGGCGCACCGCCAACGCGATCAAGGTCGGCGCCGCCTTCGAGAGTGTGCTCATCCGCGGAATGATGCAGTACATCATGAAGCTGCCGAACCAGTCACCGGAGTTCCGGTACTGCCTGCACGAGATGACCGAAGAGTGCAACCACATCCAGATGTTCCAGGAACTCGTCAACCGCATCGGTGACGACGTGCCGGGCATGCGGCCGATCTTCCGCAGGCTCTCGCCGTTCATCGGCGTCGCGGGCGGCTTCGCCCCGGCCATCCTGTTCATCGGGATCCTCGGCGGCGAGGAGCCGATCGACCACTACCAGAAGGCGCTGCTGCGCGACGGCGGCAACATCCCGCCCGCCGTGCGCCGGTGCATGCAGATCCACATCGCCGAGGAGGCTCGCCACATCTCGTTCGCCAACGAGTTCCTCAAGGCGCACCTCGAGCACATGACGCCCGCGGGCCGGGCGGTGTGCGCGGTCGCCTTCCCGGTGGTGATGCGGTGGCTGGCCGGCGAGATCATGGTGCCGCCGCGCTCGTTCGCCGAGAAGTTCGACGTGCCCCGCGAGGTCTTCAAGGAAGCGTTCTGGCGCGCGCCGCACTCCAAGCGCATCCTGGCCGGCTACTTCGGCGACGTGCGCAAACTCGCCGACGAACTCGGCCTGATGAACCCGGTGACCAAGCGGCTGTGGGCGCTGCTCAACGTCGACGGGGAAGCCTCGCGCTACCGCAGCGAACCCGAGCGCCGGGCGGCGTGAACGTCAGCCCGGGGTCTGCACATCGGAGAGCCGGGTGAGCACCGACAACAGCGGCTCGTCCGGATCGATGAGCAGACCCTGGGCCCGGCACACGCCGTCGAGCACGCTCCACGCGTACCCGGCGAGTTCGGTGACCAGCCGGTCCCGGTCCATCAACCGGTCCGGACTGCGCACCCACCGGGTGACCGTCGCCTCGGTCATCGAGACGATGGCGAAGGTCATGGTGTCGACGACCGGCTCGTCCACCACGCCGATCACGCCCGCCAAGCCGGACACCAGCCCGCGGGTGTCCGCGGCGATACGGTCCTTCAGGCTGCTCACGCCGTCCACGTCGTCGGGGTCGCCCAGCGCCGGGCCGCGGCGCAGGAATTCGTAGAGGCTGGCGTGCCCGTCGATCCAGTCGACCACCGCGGCGATGGTGCGGTGCAGGATCTCGTTGATCGAGCCGACCGAGACGTCCAGCGCGGTGGCGAGGGTGTCGGCGAACTGATCGGAGATGGCCGTCCTGGCCCGGCGGTCGAGTTCGTCCCGGCCGGAGAACTGCCGGTAGACCACCGATTTCGCCAGCCCCGCCCGCTCGGTGATCCGCTGCATCGGCACCTCGATGCCCGGCGGGGTCTCCTCGATCAGCTCGATGAGCGCGGCGACGATGCGCTCGCGGCGCCGGTCGTTGTGCGGCTGCCAACGCGCCTGTCTGCCGCCGCGCGGCGGATCGGGTGACGCGGAGATCGACACGCACCGAGTCTAGAACACCACCCCATCCGGCTGGCGATGATCACAACGGGCCGCCGGAGCGCTCGTCGAGTATCACAAACCGGACGCCTGCGCCTCCCAGCGAGCACGCGATTGCCGTTAGGTTGAATCGCTGCGTTACCCGGGCGGAAGGAATCTCGATGACCCCACCACCCACGGCCGATCCGGACCTGATCGTCTCCGGCCGGCCCGCGTCGACGCACCTGCGGGATGTTCGCACGATCTCCCGGCGAATGGTAGGCCATTTCGTCGAGAACGTCGTGCCGTGCGGAACACTGCCCGGCGACGCGCTGGCCGGCGACGTCACCGCGGTCACCCGCGCCTGCCTGGAATTGACCATGCGGATGCTCGACGGTCACGAGATCGGCGAGAACATCGACGAGGTCGCCGCCGCCGCGGCGGGCTGGGCGCGCGAGGGCATCCCGATCGACACCATCCAGCACGCCATCCACGAGGGCTTCAAACTCAGTTTCGATCTGATCCAATCCCAGGCCAGCGCACAGGATTACGAGAGCCTGATCAACGTGGCGCGCCGGTTCATGGAGATCCTCGACGCCATCACCGTGGCCGTCTCCGCCGCCTATGTGCGGGAGCTGCGCGCGGTCGTCGGTGAACACCACACCGCGGTGCACACCCTCACCTCGGCACTGCTCGCGGGCAACACCACCTCGACCATGGTGCGTGAGTGCGGCATTCCGATCGCCGCGTCGTATCACGTCCTGGCCCTGGCGGTTCCGCAGCACCCCGACGAGCACAACCCGGCACTGGACGGCGGCGTCGTCGCCCGGCGCAAGCTGCGCAGAGTACAGGCCGAGCTGGCGACCCGGGTCGGCGAGGCCGCGTTGTCACTGCTCAGCGTGGACGGCGGCACCGTCCTGATCCCCACCGACGCCTGCGCGGACGAGGCGCTGGACGACCTGGTCGCCCGCCTGTCGGGGGCCGCGCAGGTGCCGGTGCGGGCCGCGGTGGTGGCCGCCGAGCCGGACCGGGTACCGCAGGCCGCCGACCAGGCCCACGAACTGCTCGACATGGTGCAGCGCATGCACAGCGAGCCCGGACTCTACCGGTTCACCGATCTGGCCCTGGAATACCAGCTCACCCGGCCCGGCCCCGCCCGCGAGTACCTCGGCGGGCTGCTCGATCCCCTCGAGGAGTACCCCGAGCTGCTGGAAACCCTGCGCGTGCACATCTCCACCAACCTCAATCGACAGCGCACCGCCCGGCTGCTGCACGTGCACACCAACACCGTCGACTACCGCCTCAAGCGCATCGGTCACCTGATCGGCTTCGACCCCACCAACCCCTCCGGGTTGTGGTACCTGCGCTCGGCCCTGGTCGCCCGCACGCACCGCACGGCCGAGCCCGCCGCCGGGCCCGACGGCGCGCGAGTACGCCGCCGGGCCTGAGTTCACCGGGGCAGCGTCACCGGGGCAGCGTCACCGGTTCGAGGCAGCTCGAGAGCCCGTCGACCAGCGAGCAGAGCTTCGGGTCGCGGGTGGGGCGGTAGTCCGCGGGCACGCCGCCGGACGCGGTGATCTCCCGGTAGGCGGCCACGGCGTCGGTGGGTCGGCGGGTGAGGGTGGGATCGGTGCGGACGTCGACGGTGTAGAGGCCGAAACGCGGTGTGTAGGAGCCCCATTCGTAGTTGTCGGTGAGGCTCCAGTAGTTGTAGCCCAGCACGTTCATGCCGTCGGCGACCGCGCGCTGCAGCCAGTAGACGGTGTCGCGCAGGTTGTCCGCGCGGCCGTAACCGTCGGCGCGCGGGTGGCCGTTCTCGGTGGGCATGCCGTTCTCCACGATGTAGAGCGGCTTACCCGGGAAGGCGCGCGCGTAGTGCCGTAGCGCGTAATAGATGCCCTCGGCGTGCAGCGGGTTCTTCCAGAGCTCGGCGAAACTCCATTCCTCGGTCACCGCATCGGGCGCGACGCCGTAGTAGTAGTCGATGCCGATGTAGTCGAGTTTGCCGCCGATCCTGTCGAGCAGCGGTTTGTTCACCACGTCCTCGACGGCGGGGATGTAGGCCACGTTGCTGGTGACCATCGCGCCGGGCTGCACGGCGTGGATGTGGTCGTAGATCGCGTTGTGGCCCCGCGCGATCCGGTCGTGCATCGCCGGGACGTCGGTGGGGGAGAGGCCGCCGTGGCGCACCTCGTTGATCTGGTACATCAGCGGCTCGTTGAAGGTGACCCACAGCGGGTCGGCGGGCGCGTAACGGTCGACCACCCGGCGCGCGTTGGTCAGCCAGTCCTCGACGATCCCCGGGTTGCCCCACCCGCCCCGGTCGACGGCCCAGCCGGGGTAGACCCAGTGGTCGAGGGTGATCATCGGCCGCATCCCCGCCGCGCGGATGGCGGCGACCACATCGTCGTAGAAGCGGAACCCCTGCTCGTCCCACTCGCCCGGGTGCGGCTGCACGCGGGCCCATTCGATGCCGATCCGGTACACGCGCACACCGAGGTCGGCGGCGAGCTGGATGTCGGAGCGGTAGCGGCCGAAGAAGTCCACACTGTTCGCGTACGGGTCCTCGGTCTTGCCCTGGGCGACATAGCGGGACCAATTGCTGTCGGGCGCCTGGCCTTCGGACTGATAGCCCGAGGAGGCGACACCCCAGAGGAAGTCGTTGCCGAGTGGCGCCACCCGGTCGGGCGCGGGCTGTGCCTGGGCGGTGGTGGGGCCGCCGAGCAAGAGCGCGGCCGTGGTTGCCGCGACGACGGCCAGGACGTGACGGCGACGGGGTGATCGCATCGTGGCTCCTGTTGTGTCCGGACGGGGGGAGGGCGGGATGGCGCTCGGGCGCCACTGTACTGGTCGATTGTCCGATTGGGGGAGGGGACCGAATGATTCGCACGGAAGAGTCGGGGGAGGCGAGTTCGCCGGGGCGAGGGTGCCGCTCCGGAACAGGGTTGGAGAAGCGAGCCGGCGGGCGGGGAGGTGGTCCAACACGCCGCGATTAAAAGTGCCGATACGTAGATATTCGCATCTAACCATATTTCTCACCTTTTCCACCGAACGCTGCCAACCAGCCCCATGCTGATGCAACGACGCCAAGGACGAAGAGGAGAATCGGACCCGTGCCCGACCATCTTTCAGACCTGCCGGTGCATCCGCGGTGGTGCAGGACCGGCGATGACCGCTTTCCCGTGGCCGCGTCGGTCGACGGCGCGTGGTGGGTATTGCGCCGCAATCCTTTTCCCGACCACGACCTGTGGACGGTGTTCGTGGACGGCGCCGCCCGGTACGACCTGAACGACCTGCCCGCGGGATGGGGGCGGCCGCTGACCGTGTCGACGGTGCTCGAGGCCGCGACCGCGAGCGCGATCCTGGCCGTGGTCGAACCGTTCGCCGTGTACGGCAGTGAGGTCGGTGCGCCCTGTGACGATCCGTTCTGTTGCGGGTGACCGCGTCAGATCCGGGGCGGTGGGTCCAGTGCCAGGGCGGCGTGCACGAAGTTGTGATCGGAGCGGTCGCCGGTGATCTCGACGCCGACCTCCGTGATGCGCGCGCCGCGGACGACGATGTGGTCGATGGTGCGGGACCGGCCGGCACGCTCGCGGGGGCGGGTCGGGGGCGCGTCCTCGGGTGGGATCGCGACGGTGAAGTCGGGCAGGTGCTGCGCGACCGCGTCACGGCCGGTGTTGAAGTCACCGAGCAACACGACCGGCCGGTCGGTGTGTTCGCGGGTGAGGGCGGCCAGCCGGTCGAGCTGGCCGTTGGTGCGGCCGCGTCCGCTGAGGTGGGTGGCGACGGCGACGAGTTCGTCGGTCTGTACGGCGAGCACGCCCTTGCCCGGGTCGTCGGGGAAGGCCTCGGCGACCAGTGGACGGGCGGGTTTGTCGAGGATGAGCACCAGGTATTCGGCGGGTTCGGTCAGTTCGGCGGCCGTGCGTCGCGGCGTGGGCATGCGGGGGTAGCGGAAATACGGCACGGTCCGGTCCGGGAGGGCGATGCGCAGGCTGTTGAGCAGGTCGCCGCTGACTTCCTGTAGGGCGATCACCTGTTCGGACCGGCTCGCGACCCACTCGGTGACGGCGCTGATCCGGGCGGCCTCGTTCGGCCACCGGCGCGGCGCCTCCTCACCCCAGTTGTCGGCGTGGATGCGGTGCAGGACATTCCAGGTGGCCACCGTGATCACACGGGGTGATGCTACCGATCCCCGTCGGGGCGCCGCGCCACACGGGGCGTCCGGATCGTGCCAGGATGGCGAATATGGCCGCCAACCCGTTGCCCGTCCTGGCCCGGTATCTCGCCCGGCAACGCTGGGTGATGCGCACGGCGCCCCTGGTGGTCCGCTTGGAACGGCTCGTACGTCGGCTGACCCGCGGCCGGTACGGGGTGCTGGACCTGGCGGGCCTGCCGTCCCTGGAACTGACGGTGGCGGGCCGCAAGACCGGTCGGCCCCGCACCACCGCGCTGCTGTACGTGCCGTACGGCCCGGATCACCTTGTCGTCGGTTCGAATTGGGGCAGCGCCAAGCACCCCGTATGGTCGGCGAACCTGCGCGCCGCCGACCGCGCGGTGGTGCAC
This sequence comes from Nocardia sp. FDAARGOS_372, assembly GCF_002554515.1. Taxonomy (NCBI): domain Bacteria; kingdom Bacillati; phylum Actinomycetota; class Actinomycetes; order Mycobacteriales; family Nocardiaceae; genus Nocardia; species Nocardia sp. FDAARGOS_372. Next base: position 1,203,893 of record NZ_PDDW01000001.1, read on the forward strand.
CGCCGGGGCGAGCGGTATCCGGTACGGGTGGTGGAGTTGACCGGACCGGAGCGCAAGGAAGCCTGGGCGGCGGCCGTGCGGTTCTGGCCCGGCTACCTGATGGAGTGCGAGTTGTCGGGCGGTCGCGAGTTCCGGATGTTCGTGTTGCAGCGCGTCCGGGAGTGAGTGGGACGGCGGATATCGGTTGCTTGCGGATCGGACCAGTCGAACGCCGGCCCCGGCCGTCCCGGGTGCGTTGTAGGCTACCTCGAAGGAGGGGGCTCGATGCAGATCACATTCGTTCCCGACGCGACGCTCTACCCGTTCGCGTCGCGCTGGTTCGATTCGTCGGTGGGCCGCGTGCACTACATCGACGAGGGGGCGGGACCGACGATCCTGTTCTGTCACGGTGCGCCGGCGTGGAGCTTCCTCTACCGGCGCATTGTGCGAGCGCTACGTGATCGGTTTCGTTGTGTCGCCGTCGATCACCTGGGTTTCGGGCTGTCCGAGCGGCCCACCGGATTCGGATACACCGTCGCTGAACAGACCGCGGTTCTCGGCGAATTGATCGATCATCTGCGCCTCGAGGACTTCGTGGTGATGGGCCACGACTGGGGTGGGCCGATCGGTCTCGGGGCAGCCAGCGCGCGGGCCGACCGGGTGCGGGGAATCGTGCTGGGAAATACGGCGCTCTGGCCTGTCGACGCACTCGCGAACCGGGTGTTCAGCGTCGTCATGAGCAGTCGTCCGTTGCAGCGGCGGATTCTGGAACACAACTTTCTCATCGACCGTGTGCTGCTCGCAGAACTGAGGGGCGTGCTCACCAAGGCCGAGGCCGACCACTATCGAGCTGTGCAGCCCACCCCGGCGGCCCGTCGTGGGCTCGCCGTCATGCCGGGCCAGATTCGTGCCGCACGCCCCTTGCTCGAGGAACTCGCTCGGAAGGTGCCCGAGCGGTTCGGGGATAAGCCGACTCTGGCCGTGTGGGGGATGCGGGACGTGGTCTTCCGCCCGAGCGTGTGTCTTCCGCGGGTTCGGGCGATGTTCGGCGATCTCGAGGTGGTCGAGCTGTCGGGCGCTCGGCATTTCGTTCAGGAACACGAACCGGACGCGATCGCAGTAGCGATCACCGAACGCTTTTCCTGAACCCAGCTCTACCACGGGACCGGGACGAGTTGCTGACGAGCCGTTCGTCGAGCCGGCGACCAGGGCGGTGCGGCCGCAGGTGGCGGGGCATTCTCACAGCCCGAGTTTGGTGACGGCGTTGTCCTGGAGCGGGTCGGCCGTGCGGATGTAGCCGTGCACGGTGCGGGGATTGGACCAGCGGCCCTGGCGCATGATCTCGCGGTCGTCGGCGCCGCCGAGGGCGGCTTGGGTGGCGAAGCCGGCGCGCAGGGAGTGGCCGGAGAAGAGGGCGGGGTCGAGGCCGGCGCGGGCGGCGTAGCGTTTGACGAGTTCGGCGACGGCGCGGCCGGACAGCGGGCGCGCGCCGATGTGCCCGTGCCGGGTGATGGTCGGCAGCAGGGGTGCGTCGGGGTGCCCGCCGGTGCTGCCGGTGAAGCCGTGGCAGCGGTGCAGAGCGGGGTCGTGGTGGGTTTGCGCGCAGTAGGCGCGGACGGCGTCGGTGCCGCCGCGGTGGTGGATGTCGAGCAGGCGCAGCCAGTCGGCGTAGGCGCAGACGGGGCAGGTGCGGGGGTGTTTGCCGCGGGGCAGGACGACGCGGTGTTCGGCGGTGCCGGTGGGGTCGGTCTTGGTGGTGGGCAGGTGCAGGAGCAGCAGCGGTTCGCCGGTGGCGTGGTCGGTGCGTTGTTCGACGTCGCCGAGGCGCAGGCCGGCGAGTTCGCTGCGGCGCAGGGCGCCGGCGAACCCCATGAGCAGGGCGAGGGTGTCGCGGCGGCGGGCCGGTTCGCCGGGCCAGCCGGGTTCGGGCAGGCCGTCGAGGAGTTGTTCGAGGGTGTGCAGCAGCACGGGGCGTTTGCGGGTGGGGGCGCTGCGGCGGGTGCGGCGGATGCCGCGCAGGGTCAGTCGCACGACGTCGGAGCGAGTGGGGGAGGGCAGGCCGTTGGCGGCGTGGACGGCGGCGATGGCGGCGGATTTGCGTTCCAGGGTGGCGGGTCCGAACGCCCAGGTGCCGTCCTCGCGGCGGGCGTCGGCGGCCGCGGCGAGATAGACGGCCACGTCGAGGGGTTCGGCGGGCAGGGCCTGGCGTCCTTCGCGCGCGCACCAGGCGGCCCAGGCGACCCAGTCGGTTCGATAGGCGCGCAACGTGTTCGGTGACTGCGAGGCCTCCAGGTAGCGGCGTAACGCGCCGGCCTGACCGTCGTCGAATCGTTCGCGCACCAGCCGCAGTGCCGCGGCGTCGACGAGCACGCTGCCCACTCCGCGTCGCAGTTCCCCGCGCACGGCGTCGGGCACCGCCACGACCACCGTTCCCTCCGGCACCGCACCTCCTCGTGAATCACCGCCCGCCGCACCGGTTTCGCCGAGTCTACGGCGATCGATCCCCGGACCGGTCGGGCGCGCCGCACCGGTCGGCGCGCGCCGGATCACGTGGTCAGGATTTCAGGTCGGTGAGGAGCTTGCGGGTGCGGGTGGCGTCGTCGCCGTCGGCGAAGACGATGCCGACGAATTCGGTGGCGCCGGCGGCGAAGACCGTGCGCACCCGTTCGGCGACCTGGTCCTCGGTGCCGACGATGGCCAGGTCGGCCGGGCCCGCGGCGCCCTCGCGGTCCATCATGGCGCGGTAGGAGGGCAGGCTGCCGTAGATCTTGAACACCTTGGCGGCGCGTTCGCGGGCGCTGTCGGGGTGGTCGGTGACGAGCACCGGCAGCGCGCACACGATCCGGGGTGCGGGACGGCCCGCTTCGGTCGCGGCGGCGGTGATGGTGGGGGCGATGTGGTCGCGGATGGTGGTGGGTCCGGTCATCCACAGCACGGTGCCGTCGGTGCGTTTGCCCGCGAGCCGGAGCATCTGTTCACCCAGCGCGGCGACGAGCACCGGCACGCGGTCGTCGTTGGGGACGCTCAGTTGCAGGTTGGCGCTGACCGTTTCGCCGCTGAAGGACACCGCCTGTCCGTCCACCAGCGGCATCAGCACCTCGAGGTATTCGCGCAGGTGCCGGACCGGGCGGGCGAAGTCGTAGCCGTACATGTTCTCGATGACCATCTGGTGCGAGAGTCCGATGCCCAGCGTCAGCCGGTCGGGTCCGACCGCGAGCGCGGTGGTGCGCGCCTGCTGGGCGAGGGCCCCGGGGTGGCGTGGGTAGGTGGGCACGACGGCGGTGCCGATGGCGATGTCGGGAACTCGGCTGCCCGCGACGGCGAGCGCGGTGAGCGCGTCCACGCCGAAGACGTGCGTGAGCCAGGACGAGTCGAATCCTTCGTCGGCGTTGCGGCGCAGCTCGTCGGTGAGCAGGCGCAGGCTGTCGGGTCCGGCATGCTCGTTCAGCATGATTCCGATCCGCACGGGGTCTCCTTCGGGTCGTGCCGAGGGCGCCCCGGTGGCCCGGTGCGACCCGGCGTCGTCGCTCGCCCGAAGCCTACGCGGCGGGCCGCCGCGCAGGCGCTGGCGGCCGCCCTGAAGTACTGGACGGTGGCCTTTCCGCCCGAGCCGTTCTGGATCATGCGGCTGGTGTCGCGGGCCGTCGGTGGTGGTCAGCGCTCGTAGCGGGCGGCGATGGCGGCGGCGCGGTCGTGCAGGGCGGCGCGCAGGGCCGGCGGGGCGAGGGCTTCGGCGTCGATGCCGAGCTGCCACAGTGCCCATTCGGCGTGGCGGGTGTCCTGGAAGGTGACTTCCATGCGCAGCCTGCCGTCGGTGTCGGGTTCTTCGGTGAGCACGGCCAGTGCGGTGGTCACCAGGTCGTCTCGTCTGGCCGGGTTGAGTCGGAGCAGCACGGTGATCTGGTCGCCGCCGGTGCGGAAGCGGATGCTGCGCTCCTGCCAGATCTGGTCCAGGTCGACCTGCTCGGGTCGCTGGGCGGGGTCGGGCAGTTCTTCGGCGGCGAGCACTCGCGCCAGCCGGTAGGTGCGGTCCGCGCCGGATCGGGTGGCCAGCAGGTAGGTCTGGCCGCGGGCCACGACCAGGCCGATGGGGTCCACGGTGCGCCACCGTGGCGGCTGGTCGACGGCGGCGTAGTGGATGCGCAGCCGGTGGCCGGCCAGCACCGCGCGTCGGATCTCGGCGAGCACGGTGCCGGGGATCTCCTCGGCCGCGAGTGGACGCGACAGCAGGTCGGTGCGTGGGTCGATGAGCAGCCGCTCGGCGATGTCGGCGGCGGTGTCGCGATAGGTGTCGGGCAGTGCGTCGACGACCTTGAGCATTGCCGAGGCGAGCGCGGAGTCGAGGCCGAATGCCTGTGCTCCGCGGCGGGATCCGGCGATCAGCAAGGCCAGCGCTTCGTCGTGGTTGAGGCCGGTGAGCTCGGTGCGGAAGCCGGGCAACAATGCGAAGCCGCCGTACCTGCCGCGTTCGGCGTACACGGGAACGCCTGCGGTGGACAGTGCGTCGATATCGCGCAGCACGGTGCGCGTGGACACCTCGAGTTCGGCGGCCAGCTCGGCCGCGGTGGCCCTGCCGCGTTGGCGGAGCAGCAGCACCAGCGACACCAATCGATCCGCGCGCACCGCAAAACCCTAGTCCGATACGCGACAGAGGGTGTCGTCATTACCGGGAAGGCTCCTCGGCACGGCGCTCGAACACGCGGTCACCCGACCGCGGGGCGCCGGATCCGACGAAGCGAATGGAGCTGATGTGGTAGCGGAACGAACGGCGATCAACCCGGTGACGTGGTCGCTGGCGATGGGGTTCAACCAGGGCGAGCTCGTCACCGGGCACACCCGGACCCTGTATTGCTCCGGGCAGACCGCCATGAGCGCGGACGGGCAACCGTGCCACGACGGTGACATGGCGGCGCAGCTGGCGCTGAGCCTGGACAACGTGGAGGCGGTGCTGGCGGCGGGCGGCATGTCGTTGGCGAACCTGGTCCGCCTCGACGTCTACACCACCGACGTCGACCTGCTGCTCGAACACTACGGCGTGCTGGCCGGCCGATTGGGTGCGGCCGGGGTGGCGCCGACGACCACGATGCTCGGTGTGACGCGGTTGGCCGTGCCGGGGCAGCTGGTCGAGCTCGAGGCGACCGCGGTGGAGTGAGTGGGTCACCGTCCCCGGCCGCAGCGACCGGGGACGGTCGTCCAACCGCCCGGGGTACGCCCGCGTCGTGCGGAAGCAGTAGGGGACGGGAATTCGGCGTGCCGTCCTCGCCAGTGCGTGCGGAAGTGTTGTGGCTCACGTTCGGTACGTCCGTACCACCGATCCCAGTTTTTCGACCGCTTACGTCGCAATGCGTTGCGTTTGTGCGACGATAACGAAAACGAAAATGAGCGGAGTTGACTCCGACGAGCGGGAGATCCTGACCGCCGATAATGTTCACTTATCGGCGGTCAGGAAAGGAACGGTCTCCACCCCACTCCGCAGAGGGCGGGGGCATTTCGTTGGCCGTCAGCGGAGAGCAGCGCCGTCCTCGCCGGTGCTGCACGACCGCGGAGGGGTGGGATGTCCCCCTTCTGTCCGGCAGACCGAAGCGCGGCGACCTGGCGGACCGTGGGTCTCGCCGATCGGCTGGCGTCGCGTTCATGATCTGGGCGTGGCTGTTCGTCGCCCTGCTGGCCGCCTTGGCGATCGTCCAGATCGCGGTGGCGCCGCTGGGGCGCTTCACCTGGGGAGGCGCGCACCCGCGTGCTGCCCGCGGGTTTGCGGGTCGCCGCGGTGGTGTCGATCCTGATCTACGCGGTGATGGCCGCGCTCGCACTCGACCGGGCCGGGGCGGTGGCACTCCTCGTCGCCGTCGGCTGAACGGCGCGATCGCCGCCCTCGGCCCGCCCGCGGGAACGCGGTGGACGCGGCCGGTGCGGCTACGATCCACCCGTGTCCAGTGTCTGCAACTATCCCGGCTGTTCCCGTCCTGTTACGCGCGGGAGCGGGCCCGGCCGCCCGTCGGAGTACTGCGACCACCCGGACCATACGCGGTGGCGGGCCTGGCGGGAGCGGCAGCGGATGCAGCAGGAGACGCAGGCACCCCCGGCTGGTGTCACTGTGACGCAACAGGGTCCGGTGACGGCTGCCCGGCTGCGGGCCGATGAGCTGCTGGGTCAGTTTCGTGGACTGGCCGAGCAACTGAGCGCCAACCTCACGGCAGCGGTCGCCGAATTGTCCACCCTCGCCGACCCTTCCGTGGCCGAGGCGCAGGTCCAGGCGGTGCAGGCGGATGCGGCGCGGCGGATCGCGGAAGCGGAGATGAGCGCCGTCGCGGCCGAGCAGGCGCGGCGGGAGGCCGAGGACGCACGCGCGGTCGCCGAATCGGCGGCCGAGGACGCGGCCGCGGCGGCCGAGCGCGCCGAAGCTCTCGCGGCCGAGGCGAATTCGGCGCGTGCGGAAGCGCTCCGGGAGGTCGAGCGGGTCGCGGCCGCCGCGGCCGAGGAAGCCTTCGCCCTCCGCAGCGCGGCCGAGGCCGACCTGCGTGCGGCGCGCCAGGAGGCGGCCGCGGAGATCGAACGCGCCCGCCGGCAGGCCGCCGAGGACGTCGACGCCGCGCGAGCCAAGGCCGCCGCCGAGATCGAACAGGTCCGCCGCGAGGCCGCACAGCAGACCACCGCCGCGGCCGCCGAACGCGACCTCGCCGTCCAACGCGCCGCCGACGCCGAGCGGGCCATCACCCGGGCCGAACAGGCCGCCGCCGAACGCGCCGAGGCCGCTGCCGACACCAAGGCCGAACTCGCCCGCGTTCGCGACGAGCTCGCGCGCACCCGGGACGAACTCGACACCGCCCGCGCCGAACTCGGCCGCGCCCGCGCCGAGACCGCCGAAGCCCGCCGCGCCGCCGCCACCGAACTCGCCGATCTACGCGCGGAAACGGCCGCGACCCTCGACCGTGTGCGCGCCGAATCCACCGCGGCGCTCGAGCGTGTGCGCGGTGAGTCCGCGGCCGCGCTCGAGCAGGCCCGCGCCGAAGCGGCCGCCGCCCTGGAGCAGGTCCGCGCGGAGACCGCCGAGCGGATCGCGGCCCTCGACGACGCCCGCGCCCAAACCCTCGCGCGCGCCGAACGGGCCGAACGCCAACTCGACGAACTCCTCGACGGGCGGCGTTCGGGCACACCGGAATCGGTCTGACCACCCGCTCACCGAGCGGTCCCTGACACCCCGGGGTCGAGTGAGCACTCGCCTCGTTGCTCGAACCCGACCGCCGCACCGTCGGGTAGCGGCCCACCTGCTGCGGAATACCGGCCGTGGGCGGTGCACGCCGCCGTGCGGATCGGCAGGTGTCAGTCCTCCTGGCGACCGCCCCGGCCCCAATAGTACAGATTTCGCTGTACTATTTCGGCATGGAGACCGCTCCCGTGCTGCACATCGACGCGCTGGCTCGCTTCGGGCACGCCCTGTCCGACCCGACGCGCGCGCGGATCATGGTGCGGCTGCGGCAGCAGCCGGGGTATCCGTCGGAGTTGGCCGAGCAGCTCGGGGTGTCGCGGCAGGTCCTGTCCAATCATCTGGCGTGCCTGCGCGGGTGCGGGCTGGTGGTCGCGGTGCCCGAGGGGCGGCGCGTGCGTTACGAGCTGGCCGACGCCCGTGTCGGTGCCGCGCTCGGGGATCTGCTGGGTCTGGTGCTCGCCGTCGATCCGGCCTGCTGCCCGGCCTCGGACGAGCAGGGGTGCTGCTGATGACGGCATCGGCGAGTGCGTTGTCGCGGCGGGACGTGCTGGCGCGGCGGATCCGCTGGTTCGTCGCGGCCACCATCACCTACAACGTGATCGAGGCGGGCGTGGCCCTCACCGAGGGGGCGCGCGTGTCCTCCACCGCCCTGATCGGGTTCGGACTGGATTCGGTGATCGAAGTGTCCTCGGCGGCGGCGGTCGCCTGGCAGTTCGCCGGGCCCGACCCGCAGGCGCGCGAACGGGTGGCGCTGCGGGTGATCGCCTGCTCCTTCTTCGCGCTGGCCGGTTATGTCGGTGTGGAGGCGGTGCGGGCGCTGGCCGGATTCGGCGAAGCCCGGCATTCCACCGTGGGGATCGTGCTGGCCGCGGTGAGTCTGGTCGTCATGCCGGTGCTCTCGGCAGCGCAGCGGCGGGCCGGGCGGGAGCTGGGCTCGGCCTCGGCGGTGGCCGATTCCAAGCAGACGCTGCTGTGCACCTACCTGTCGGGAGTGCTGTTGCTGGGCTTGGTGCTCAACAGCCTGTTCGGCTGGTCGTGGGCGGACCCGATCGCGGCGCTGGTGATCGCGGCCGTCGCGGTGAAGGAAGGCCGCGAAGCCTGGAACGGTGACCACTGCTGCACCCCGGTGGCCCCCGCCCGGATCGACGGGGACGCGACCGGCGACGGGTGCTGCGGGAGGTCCGGGTGCGATGAGGGCACCGTCGGCAAGGGGTGACCGAAGCCACCTCGCGGAGCCGAACAGCCGTGCGGCGGAACTCAACTCACCCGGTCTGGCGGAGGGCGGAGTCGAGCGTGCGCCACAACTCACCCACCCGTCCGCGTCCCCGCGCCGGTGCGGGTGGATATCGCCGCAACACCGCCCGCACCACCGGGCCGGCCAGCCGCTGGGCCGTGGCGAGGGTGTCGGCGGCGACGGTCGGGTCACCGGCGTCGAGTTCGCGGGCGCGCGCCGCGTGCGCGGCCGACAGGAGGATGTGTCCGCCCTGCGTCGCGGTCGCCAGCGGATGCAGGTAGGCGGCTCCGCCGGTGTGCCCGGCGGCCAGCGCCGCCTCCGCGGCGGCGTCCATCCCCCGGTCGCGGGCCTCTCGGGCGGCGCGGTGCGCGGCGAGCGCGGTCACCCGGATCGCCTGCGTGCGTGGGCCACCGGTGACGAAGGCACGCGTGCGGTCGAGGACGGCGCGCGGGCGCGGGTCGCCGGGGCAGTCGCGCTCGGCGATCGGCAGCACCGATTCGGCGCAGGCGAGCGCGAACGCTGTGACCGCGCGCACCTCGTCGAGGGTGAGGTCGATGGCGGGGTGCCGGTCGTTCGGTGTCATGAGCCTCGACAGTATCGTTGAAGTCCCGGTGGAGACTTCCGCGCCGGGCCGCCCGGCGCGATGGCTGCCAAGCCCCCTCGATGGGCGGTGTCGATCCGGGCTCAGCGGGCACCCTCGCGGCATGGTGACGTTGCGAACCCGACTCCCGGCACTGACGAACCGCTTGTTCGCCCGCCCATATCATGGGCTTATGTCGGACAACTATGGCGGAAAGCCGGTTTCGTCGCGAGTCCGGGGTGGCCGGGAAGCGATTCTCGTGCTGGGCATCTGCTCGGTGGCGCTGGGCGTGCTGGTGGCGCTGTGGCCGGGCAAGACCGTGCCGACCCTCGAACTGCTCCTGGGGTTGTACCTGGCCGTGAGCGCGGGCGCGCAGGTGTTCCTGGCGTTCGGCGCGCGGTTCGCGATGCCGTTGCGGGCGTTGCTGTTGGTGTCCGGGCTGCTGTCGGTGATCTTGGCGGTGCTGGCGCTCAGCGGCGGCAATTCGATACCGACACTGTCGATGTGGTTGGGGCTGGGGTGGGCGATGCGCGGGGTGAGCCAGGCCACCGTCGCGGTGTGGGACGAGCAGCTGTCCGAGCCGTTGCGTCTCGAGCTGGCCGGGGTGGCGGCGCTGGTGATCGGCATCGTCGTGTTGTTGTGGCCGCTGGAGTCGACGATGGCGCTCGGATTCGTCGCGGCGGCCGGGTTGCTCGCGATCGGGGCGGCGGAGCTGGGCGTGGCCGGGGTCGGGCGCGCGGAGGCGCGCGCGGTGTGGGCGAACCGGATCGCGGTGCCGCGCGGCTGAACCGGGTCGGTCGGTAGGTCCGTACCGGTGATCGGGCGCGGGGGAGGGCTGGAAGGGTCCGGCGGTCACCGCGCACCTGCCGACATACCGAGTGGTTTCACTCATGCCCGCGAGCGGGCGCGGCGGCTAGTCTCGGCCCATGGTGCCGCAGCTGATCGGAGGGATCCCCACCCACGGGTTCTTCGTGGCGCTCGGGGTCGCGGTGGCGGCGGTGGTGTTCGTGCTCGAATGCAGGCGCCGGGCCGCGCTGCGCGAGGAATCGCTGGTCGCGGTCACCGGCGCGCTGGTGGGCGGCGCGATCGGCATGCGGTTGTCGAGCCTGGCCGAAACGCTGGACCCCTACGAGAGCTGGTTGTTCGGCGCCCGCAGTGTGCTGGGCGGTCTGCTGGGCGCCTACCTCGGCGTGCTGGTCGCCAAACGCCTCATCGGCTACCGCGAACGCACCGGTGACCTGTTCGCCCCCGCCGTGGCCCTCGGCATGGCGGTCGGCCGCATCGGCTGCCATCTCACCGAAGCACCCGGGCGGCCCACCGGCCTGCCGTGGGGCGTGCACGCACCCGGTACCGTCCCGCAGTGCCCGGGCTGCGCCAGCGGTGCCGCCATGCATCCGAGCTTCCTCTACGAGATCGCCTTCCACCTGGCCGCGTTCGCCGCGCTGCGGTGGGCGCGCACCCGCATCACCGCGCCCGGGGAGTTGTTCACCCTCTACATCGGCGCCTACGCGATCTTCCGGTTCCTCGTCGAATTCACCCGCGCCAACGACACCGTGTGGCTGGATCTGACCCGCCCGCAGTGGTTCCTGCTGCCCGGATTGGTGCTGGTCGCCGTCCGGCTGACCCTCGGCTACCGGCGCGGCACCTATGACGCTGTCCTCCGACGAAAGGTCGCGGCATGACCCAGCCCCCACCCCCACCACCACCCGTCGGCCCGCCGCCGCCCGGCTCCGGTAATGGTCTGGTCGTCGCCGGATTCGCGGTGCTCGGCGCATTCGTCTACATCTGCGCCAACGCCGTGCTCGGGTTCATGGTGTTCCTGCTGGTCTCCGACCGGCCGGGGACCACCGGCGAGATCATCCTCGGTGTGGCCACCGCCGCCGGGGTGCTCACCGTCTTCGTCGGTGGGGGACTGCTGATCCGGACCCGCAACGCCGTCGCCAAGGGACTCGGTCTCGGGCTGATGATCGGCTGGGCCCTGGTCACCATCTGCACCGTCGGCCTCTGCACCGGCGTCAACCCCGACCTGTATGCCGCCCTGACCTGGCCCGCCTCGAACGGAGTACCGTGATGAGCCGTCGACCGACCGGCACCGGCATGCCCCTGCGCGGTGACCGGATCCTGCGCTACGTCAACGCGTTCTGCCCGCAGTGCCACCGCGCGGACCCCGACCGCCCGCTCGCCGAGGTCGCCCGCCGCTCGGGCTGGCTGGCCGAACGCGACGGGCGGGTCTACCTCGAACGCGGCTGCCCCGAGCACGGCATGGTGCGCACTCTCTACGACGAGCATCCCGAGATCCTGGCCTACCTCGAGGAATGGACCGCCCCGACCAAGGCCCACCTGCCCGACACGCCGGGCAATTTCGACCCCGTGCCCGCCGCCTACCTGCGCGGACTGCCGGAGATGCAGACCCAGCACACCTGCATCCTGCTCGCCGACATCGTGGAGGGCTGCAATCTGCGCTGCCCCACCTGTTTCGCCGACTCCACCCCGGAGCTGGCCGGCGTCGTCGCCGTCGCCGACGTGCTCGCCAACGTCGACCAGCGGCTGGCCCGCGAACACGGCAGGCTCGATGTGCTCATGCTCAGCGGCGGCGAACCCACCCTGCATCCCGACCTGCCCACCCTGCTGGCCGAACTCACCGCCCGCCCCATCACCCGCATCCTGATCAACACCAACGGCGTGCGCCTCGCCCGCGACGAGTCGCTGGTCGCGCTGCTGGCCGAGCACCGCGAACGCGTGGAGGTCTACCTGCAATACGACGGGGTCAGCGCCGCCGCCTCCCGCCACCACCGCGGTGGGGATCTGCGCGCCCTCAAAGCCGAAGCGCTGCGCCGTCTTTCCGGTCACGGCATCTTCACCACCCTGGTGATGACCGTCGCGCTCGGGGTCAACGACGACGAGATCGGCGCGGTCGTGCGCACCGCACTGGACACCCCGTTCGTCGGCGGGGTCTCCCTGCAACCGCAGTTCGGCTCCGGCCGCAGCGGCGCCATCGACCCGATGCACCGGCTCACCCACACCGGTGTGCTGGCCCGCCTCGGCCCGCAGACCGACGGCCTGGTCACCTGGCGCGACCTGACCGCACTGCCCTGCTCGCACCCGCACTGCTGCTCGGTCGGCTACCTGCTGCGCGACGACGGGCGACTGGCGCTCCCTGACCGCTCTGCTCGGACACGACACCCTCAAACAGCGCCTCGGCCTGGTCGCCAACCGCATCGCCGACAGCGACATCCCCGCCGATCTGCGCCTGGCGGTGCGCGAATCCCTGCTCGGGCTGCTCTCGGAACAGTCCTCGCTGTCGCACCCCGACATCGGGCGGGTCTGGCAGACCATCTGCCAGCACTGCGATCTGGGCATGTCCACGCTGCTGACGCTGGCCTCCTCGGCGCTGCCCGGCCGCAAGGCCCGCCTGCGGACCCTGTTGGGTGAGCGGGTCGTCCGCGTCACCGTCAAACCCTTCATGGACATCGACACCATGCTCGAGGAACGCCTCACCCAGTGCTGTGTGCACGTGGGCACCCGCGCCGAACAGGACCAGTGCGCGCCCTTCTGTGCCGTGCAGGCCTGGCCCGCCCTGTCGCGCCAACGCCTGTCCGCCGCCGCCCCCGCCGGGGCCGCGCTGCTCCCGGTGACCACACCATGAGCGACAACCCCGGGGTCTACTACACCGAGGCCACCGCGAAACAGGCCACGCCCGACCCGCTGAACCTCTGTGTCTACGCCACCGTCGCCCTGCTCACCTGGCTGGTCGGGCCGCTCGCCCTGATCGCCTTCGCCGCCCTGGCCTTCGTCGGCTACTGGCGTGCCTGGCGTCACGGACTGCGCCGCAGCCACTGCCTGCTGCGCGACACCCGGCTCGTGCTGGGCTATCTCGCGCTGCTCGTGGTGATCGGAGTGGTGGCGGTGGTCCACCCGCTCATCTGACACATCGCCCGCGGCAGCGAGCGTCAGGCGCCCGTCAGCCAGCGCTCGAGGATGTCGAGGCGTTGTTCGCGCAGGCCCGGGCGCAGGCGGGCATCGCGTTCCAGGCTCGCCAGGCCGTGCAGGGTGCTCCAGACGGTTTCGGTGAGGGTCTCCACGTCGGTGGCGGCGGCGAAGGGAGCGAAGGTGGCCACCAGCTCGGCGAAGGCCGCGCGCAACGGTTCGGGGGCACCCTCGCCGAAGGTGAGATCGGTGGGCTGGGAGAACATGGCGTCGTAGAGGGCCGGGTGGGATGCGGCGAAGTCGGTGTAGGCGCTGGCCACGGCGGCCAGGGCCGCGGGGGCGTCGGGTGCGGAGGTGCGGGCCCGGTGTAGTGCCTCGGCGAGTTCGGCGATGCCGTCGAGGGCCACCGCGGTGACGATGGCGCGCTTGCCCGCGAAGTGGCTGTAGAGCACGGGCTGGCTGTATTCGATGCGGTCGGCGAGCTTGCGGACGGTGACCGCGTCCCAGCCCTCGGTTTCGGCCAACTCGCGCGCGGTGTCGACGATGAGGCGGTGCCGCTCGGCGCGCTCCCGCTCCCGCCTGCTCTGGATACCCATACCGCGAACCTAGCAGCGCTAGACAACGTAGCGCCAGCACGTTAGTTTCGCTACATCAGATAGCAACGCTAGACTTCAGGAGTCCGCCCATGATCACCGTCGTTCAGGTCCTCGCCGTGCTCGCGCTGGCGGCCAACGCCGTCGTCTACGGCACCGACGCGGCCGCCGCGCTCGTCGTGCGTTCGGCCAACACCCATCTCGACGACACCGCGATGACCCTCAGTGCCGGGTGGGGTCACTACTACGCCGACCGGCGCATGCCGCCGGTCGGCATCACCGGACTGGTGAGCATGCTCGCCGCCGCCGTGGCCGCCGCGCTCGGTGGGCACACGGTCGCGGCGGCCGCCGCCGGAGTGTCCGTGATCGCCCTGATCGCCTGGCTCGTGCTGTATGCGCGAATCGCCAAGCCGGTCAACATCGCCCAGAAGGCAGCCGCGCTGTCGGGCATCATCCCGGCGAATGCCCGTGCGCTGCAGCAACGATGGGACAGCATCATCGGTGTGCGGGTCGGATTGCAGGCGATCGCACTCCTCGCCGCGGCGGTCACCATCGCTGCCGTCTGAGCGGTGGTGTTCTCTCGTGCCCGCCACGGGTGCGCGCCGGTCCGGCGACGGCAGACACACCGGACGGTCCCGCACCTGACAGTCCGGTGGCGAACGGTCACGCAGCGAACGGTCCCGTGGCGAACACGGTCGGTCCGCGCGTCGCACCGGCGAACAACCGGTATCGAGGGGCCGATGCCCGAGTGAACTCTCGACCGCTCAGCAGGCAGCGCGGCACGGTTGCCGCCGAGGCGGGGCGACGCCGCCGCATGCCCGCCGACCTGCGCGGATACCGCCCAGGACACCCGCGCGGGGGTGTTCGCTGCGGGTCGAGGCGGCCCCTCGGCGCCGGTCCGCGGCCGCTGCCGCGACCCGTGCGCTGCCGGTATCGTTTCGGCGCGCAACTCAGGTGGTGGCGGCGCGCGGCGCCGGTGGATACGTGGTCCGAGGGAGTGTGTGGTGGCTGTCGATACCGTCCGCGAAGAACAGGCACTGCGCCGATTGGCCGACAGCCTGGTCGAGAGCTACACCGAGACCCATCCGCCCGAACGGGTGCGCACCGTCATCGACCACGCCCGGGAGCGGTTCACCGGCAACCCGGTCCGCGAGTTCGTGCCGATCCTCGTCGAACGCATCGCCCGGCGCGAACTGGACCGGACCGCCGGGGCCGGCCCGGTCGCCACTCCGGCACCGGACGCCGGTGCGGCAGCGCAGCCGAGCACCCGGCTGGAATCGGCTGGGCGGGACCACGATACGCCGCACAACCGAACCGGCCACCGCGCACCAGCGATATCGGCGGATGCGGAGTCCCGGGGGAGCGGGGCACGGCACGCCGCCACCGTGGGTGGCGTGTCCCGGCGCACTCTGGCGCTGGCCGGCGGCGCGCTGCTCGTGGTGGCCGTGGTGGTCGCCGCCCTGCTCGGCCGCCAGCCCGAGCCCGAGCCCGCCGCGGCGAGCGGACCCGCCCTCACCGTGGTGCGTGGCGCGGTCGGCTCGGAGAAGGCGTCCTTCTTCGAAGATCAGCGCGTCATCGACGCGCTGGCCCGGCACGGCCTGCGCGCCGAGATCGAACCCGCCGGGTCCCGCCAGATCGCCGACATGGACCTGTCCGGCTACAGCTTCGCCTTCCCCTCCAGCGCCACCGCCGCCGAACGCATCCAGCGCGCCCGCGGTGTGGCGACCAAGTACACGCCGTTCTCCTCCCCGATGGCGATCGCCACCTTCGCCCCGATCGCCGACCTGCTCACCGGCGCGGGCGTCCTCCGTCCCGGCCCGGAGCCCACCGTCGACATGGCACGCTATCTCGAACTGGTCCAACGCAATACCGAGTGGACGCACCTGCCCGGCAACACCGTCTACCCCGTGCGCAAGAACATCCTGGTCTCCACCACCGACCCCCGCACCTCCAACTCGGCGGCGATGTTCCTGGCGATCGCGGCGTTCGTCGCCAACGACAACGCCGTCGTCCAGGGCTCCGACGCCGAGCAGCGGGTGCTGCCGCAGCTGACCCGTCTGTTCACCGGCCAGGGCTACGCCGAGAACTCCAGTGCCGGCCCCTTCCAGGAATACCTGACCGCGGGCATGGGCCCCGCGCCGCTGGTGCTCATCTACGAAGCCCAGTACGTCGAAGCGCTGGCCCAGGGCCGCATCCAGCCCGGCATGGTGCTGGCCTACCCCTCACCGACCGTGCTGTCGACCCACACCGTCGTGCCCTTCGACGAACCGGGCGACCGGCTCGGCCGCCTGCTCACCACCGACCCCGAACTCCAGCGCCTGGCCGCCGAACACGGCTTCCGCACCCGTGACGCCGCCCAGTTCGCCGCCGTCGCCGCCGAACACCGCGCCCCGGTCCCCGCCGAGCTCATCGACGTCGTCGACACCCCCACCTACGACACTCTCGAGAGCCTGCTCGACGGCGTCACCCGCTCCTACAACTGAGCCCTCACCGGGCCAGCTGCAGCGCCAGGGCCGCCGCCGCCGGCGCCAGGTACAGCAGCGGAAACACGGTCGTCCCATACGATTTCGCGTGGATCGTGGTGGCGACGGCACCCAGGAAGTAGACGATCAACCCCATCGCCGCGGCGACACCGACCGCGGGCACCACCAACCCGGCGAGCAGGCCCAGTGCGCCCGCCGACTTCGCCGCCGCCAACCAATTCCACCAGGCCCGCGGAACCCCGTACCGCTCGAGCGGTTCCACGACGAACGGCTGCTTGCTGTAGAGCGAATACCCCGAGAACCCGATCCACAGCGCAGCCGCCACCGTGACGATGTGATACGCGACGTCCATTCGACTCCCCGTCCTTCCGACTCGTGTTGGTCTGTCGGCAGGGAGACGATGCGGGCCGCCCGAGTGTGACACGGCCGCGAATCGGAGGATGCGCGACGACGGGCGAATCGGGCATCTTCGCTCGAGCTGATCGCAATGCTCGCCCCGCGGGCCCGGACCGGACAGGCTCGAACCGCGGTCCGCCCGCGACGCGGCGGCGGATCGGTCCGGCTCGAATCCTACTGGGGGAGTTGATGTCCGATGTCTGCTACCGCACAGCACCGCCCGATCCGTGGCGAGTCGCTGTTCGACGAGTCCTTCGCCTTTCCCGCGCCACTGCGCACCCCGGCACCGGCGGCGCCCGCGCGGGTCGCTGTCGTCGGCGCCGGTGTGGGCGGGCTCGCCGCCGCCTACGAACTCCAGCGCCGCGGGCTGGCCGTGACCGTCTTCGAACGCACCGCCCGGCCCGGTGGCCGCATCCGCACCTGGCGGTTCTGGGACGGCACCCACGGCGAACTCGGTGCCATGCGCATCCCGGGCAACCACCACTGCACCCTGCACTACATACGCGAATTCGCGCTACCCACAAGGCCGTTCGTCAACGCGAACCCCGACGCCCTCTATCTGCTGCGCGACACGCGCGTGCGGCGCGCCGACGTGGCGCGGGTGGTGAACGGTTATCGGCTCGCCGCCGGTGAGCAGGGCGACCCGCTGACACTGCTGGACACCCTGCTGCGTTCGGCGTGGGAGGGGCTCGGCGAGCACCGGCGCAAGGCGCTGCTCGCCGGCGACGTCGCCGACCCGGAACTCGAGCGGCTGGCGGGCACCTCGCTGTGGCAGTTCGCGCGCGAGCGGCTCTCCGCCGAGGCGTGGGATCTGGTCGGGCACGCCAGCGGGCTGCTGCACTACGAGCACGCGTCCCTGCTCGAGGTGCTCGTCGACTACTTCGGGCTGTTCAACGTCGACCAGGTCGAGCTCGTCGACGGCACCGACGCCCTGGTGCGCGCCTTCGTCGCGGCCCTGCGCCCCGGCACCCTGCGGCTGGCGACCCGCGTCACCGCCGTGCGGGTCGACGGCGACGGTGTGCGCGTGCACGGCGAGCAGCTCGGCGCACCGGTCGAGGAGGACTTCGACTACCTCGTCTGCGCCGTGCCCGCGCCCGGCCTCGACCAGATCGAGATCACCCCCGGCCTGCCCGCCCGCCAGCGGCAGGCCATCCGCGGCATGAACTACGCCAGCAGCACCAAAACCCTGCTGCACCTGCGGGACCGGCCCTGGGAGTACCGTGACGGCATCTACGGCGGCGGCAGCTTCACCGACCTGCCGATCCAGCAGGTGTGGTATCCGGCCGACAACGCCGTGCGGGTGCCGGGCACCGATCGCCTCACCGCCCGCGACCGCGACCGCTCGCATCGTCCGGCCGTACTCACCGCCGCCTACCTGTGGGAGAACAACGCCCGCCGCTTCGCCGCGCTGCCCGAAGCCGACCGCACCCGCGTCGTGCTGTCCGCGCTCGACAAGCTGCACCCGGGCATCGTCGCCTCGGTCGACGACGTGGTGCACTGGACCTGGGACGAACAGGTCGGTCTGGGCGGCGGCGCGTTCGCCTATCTGGCGCCCGGCGAGCACGCGCGGTACCTGGCCGGGATCGGCGCCGCCCATCCCGCGCCCGCGCCGCGGATCTTCTTCGCCGGCGAACACCTCTCGGTGGCACACGCGTGGATCCAGGGCGCACTGCAGTCGGCGCTCGACGCGGTCACCCAGGTGCTCGATCGCGTGAGCCTGGCTCGTGCGGCGTGAGCCGGCGACACTGCTGCCCGCGGCGGCGGCGCTGGTGTGGGGCGCCAGCTACACCGTCACCGGCTGGGGCCTGCGGGAACTGGATGTATTGAGCTACAACGCGATCCGGTTCGCCGCCGCGGCGCCGCTGCTGTTCGCGGTGGTGCTGCTCACCGAGGGCGCGCCGTGGGTGGCGCGGGCGGTATGGCCGCGGCTCGCGGTCTCGGCGTCGATCGGCATCGTGGCCTATCAGCTGACGTTCTCGCTGGCGGTCGCCTGGACCACGGTCACCGAGGCCGCGATCCTCATCGCCCTCTCGCCGCTGTGGGCAGCGCTGTTCGCCGCGGTGGCGGGGGAGCGGGTGCCCGGCCCGGTCGTCGTCGCCGCGCTGGTCGCCACGGTGGGGGTGATCCTGGTGGTGACCGGCCGACCGGACGGGCCGCCGCCGGTGCACCGCCTCGCCGGAGATCTGGCCGCGCTCGCCGCGGGCGTGTTGTGGGGACTGTATCCGGTGGTCACCCGGCCGTTGCTGGACCGCTACAGCCCGGTCCGGGTGACGGCGTGGGCGGTGCTGATCGGCGGCGCGGTCCTGCTCGCGGGCGCCGCGCTGCTGCCCGGCGCCCGGCCCGGCGCCGCCGAGTGGGCCGCGCTCACCTGGGTGTCGCTGGCGTTCTCGGTGCTCGCGGTCACCGTCTTCGGCCTCGTCGCCTGGTATCGCGGGGTGCGCGCCCTCGGCTCGGCGCGCACCATGCTGCTCATGTTCGCGGTGCCGGTGGTCGCCGCGGCGTTCGCGGTCGTCGGGGGTGAACGGATCGGCCCGGCCCAGATCCTCGGCGGCGCCCTCGTCCTGGCCGCGCTGGCCGCCGTGCCGACCACCCGATCCGACCCTGCCCCGCCGGTCACACCGGCATCGAAACACCCTGTCCCGAGGAGGATTCCATGACATCGATCAGCCTGACCGCCGCTGTCACCATCGCCGAGCACGCCGTGGCCTTCGGCGTCGAACACGGCTACGACCCGCTCACCGTGGCTGTGCTCGACCCCGGCGGACACCCGGTCGTGCTGCACCGCCAGGACGGCTCGGGCATTCTGCGCCCGGACATCGCGACCGCCAAGGCCTGGGGTGTGCTCGGGCTCGGCGTGCCCAACCGGGAGATCGCCCGCCGCGCCGCCGCCGCACCGGCCTTCTTCACCTCGGTCGCCGTGCTCGCCCAGGGCCGCATCCTCGACGTGCCCGGCGGGGTGTTCGTCCGCGCCGAATCCGCGACGCTGCTCGGCGCGGTCGGCGTCACCGGCGCCGCCACCTCGGCGGAGGACGAGCTGGCCGCGATCGCCGGGATCCGCGCGGCGGGGCTGGTGCCCGAGACAGGCGCGCCGTCGACCTGACATCCGGCGGCGTGGGCTGCTCGGCCGGCGGCGTGGGCTGCTCGGCCGGCGGCGTGGGCTGCTCAGCCGGCGGCGTGGGCTGCTCAGCCGGCGGCGTGGGCTGCTCAGCCGGTGTCGATGTCGGCGCGGGCGGTGCGGGCGGCTGTTATCGTTCGGTGGTTCGAGCTGTTCCGCCCGCTGTTCTCCCGTCCGCGGAGGTGTGCGATGAGCACGGCCGATCTGATCGTCACCGGAGGACCCGTCCACACCATGGACCCCGACCGGCCGCGCGCGAGCGCGGTCGCGGTCACCGGCGGCCGGATCACCGCCGTGGGCGCCGAGGAGGTCCTGGAGCTGCGCGGGGCGAGCACCGAGATGATCGACCTGGGTGGGCGCTGTCTGCTGCCGGGATTCGTCGAGGCACACACCCACCCCACCCAGGACCAGATGATGTACTCCGACGCCGTCGTCGACATCCGCCCGGTCACCACCTGCCCCAGCGCCGAGGACGTACACCGCACGATCGAGCGGGCCCTCGCCGCGGCCCCCGCGGACGCCCCGCTGATCTGCTACGGCCTCGACATCCTGTTGCAGAAGGGGTTCCCCGAACCCACCCGGCGGTGGCTGGACGACCTCGGCCCGGCCCGCCCGATCGTGATCTGGCAGAACTCCGGACACCTCGCCTACGCCAACAGCGCCGCCCTCGCGCAGGCGGGCGTGCACGCCGCCACCCCCGACCCGGTCGGCGGCAGCTTCGAACGCGACGCCACCGGGGAACCGACCGGCCGCGTCTACGAAGCGCCCGCCGTACTCGCCGTGGTCGCCCCGATCCTCGCCGGGGAACTCACCGGCCCCGGCCTGCTGGCCCGCCAGCACGCCGAATTGGCCCGGCGCGGAGTCACGCTGTGCAGCGACATGGCCTTCTCCGACCGGCTGCGCCCACTGACCGACGAGCTGTACCGGCGGGATCTGGCGAAGGTGCGGATGCGGGTCTACGAAATGTCCACCGCCGACGGCCGGGCGAGCTGCCCGCTCGACAACGGCGACGACATGTTCCGCCAGATCGGCATCAAACTGTGGCTGGACGGCTCACCCTGGATCGGCAACATCGATATCTCCTTCCCCTACCTGAACACCGCCGCCACCGCCGCGCTCGGCCTCGCCCACGACCACCGCGGACACGCCAACTACACCGCGGCCCAATTGGATTCGATCATGGCCGCCTATCATCCGCACGGTTGGCAGATGGCCTGCCACATTCACGGCGACCACGGCGTCGACACCATCCTCGACGTCTACGAACGGGCGCTGGCCGCCCACCCGCGCCCGGACCACCGGCTGCGCCTGGAACACTGCGGCGCCATGACCGCCGAGCAATTCCGGCGCGCCGCCCGCCTCGGCGTCACCTGCAGCCTGTTCATCGACCACATCTATCACTGGGGCGACGTGCTCGTCGACGACCTGTTCGGGCCCGACCACGGCGCGCACTGGACACGCGCTCGCTCCGCGCTCGACGCGGGCGTACGGATCTCCTTCCACAACGACAGCCCGGTGACCGAGGAGGAGCCGCTGCGCAACATCGCCGCCGCCGTCACCCGCACCACCCGCACCGGACGCGTGCTCGCCCCGCAGGAGCGCATCACCCTCGACCAGGCCCTGCGCGCACAGACCCTCGACGCCGCCTACCAACTGTTCGCCGACGACATCACCGGATCGATCACCCCGGGCAAATACGCCGACCTCGTCGTCCTCGACCGAGACCCGTACGACCTCGATCCCGCGGAGCTCCCCGGGACCGAGGTGCGCGCAACCTACCTCGCCGGGACGCCGACGTTCTCGGGGTGAGGACATCGCCCACCGCCCGGACCGGGCGTGTTGATCAAGACGTCCGGGCTCGTGGTCGGCGAACTCGATCAGGCTCGAGCGATGGCGAGCCATCGCGATGCGCTCGGACATGACCGCCCGCGCCCACAGCGCCGCGATACCTTCAGCTACTTCGATGAAGTCCGTGCCGGTAGGCCGGGGCCTGCCGCGCGCGTGTCCCACTCGGCAGCGGCGGGCGGGTTACGAACCGGGGTTGCGACGGCTCCGGAGTTCGGTGAACCGTTCGCGTAGTTGGGTTTGTTTCTGCTCGGGTGAAGGACCGGGGACTTCGACGGCGCGGGAGCTGGTCTGCAGCCGGTACGCGAGCAAGGCCGACGCGCACCCGAAGATCGCGAATTCGAACGCGATCGCGGCGGTGACCCCCGCCGGCTCCCGAAACGCAGCGAGCGCGCCGAGCGCGACGAAGCCCGCCGCGCTGAGCGACAGGATCGTCACTGCCGTGTGCCGCAGCCAGGCGGGCGCGCGATGGCTGGTGAACAGCAACGGAATCGCACAGAGCGCTGCTGCCGCGCCGAGAATCGCGTACGCGGCGAAAATCGCGGCGTTCATCCCGGCGATCCGGTCGGCCTCGCCGAGGACGAGAAACCATAACGGGGGTACCGAGGTGGCGACGACGAGTGCTGCTCCCGCGCCCTGCACTCGCTGTGTTTTCCTGTTCGTCGTCAGGCGGCAGCCCTCCTGATCATCGGATGGACCACTCCGCGGTTCCGTCCAGTCGCGTCCCGTTGTCGAAGGTCGACGTCGCGGCGTCGGGCCACTTTCCGTTGGGCCAAGTGGAATTGTCCGTAGCTGTCGCCTCGAGTCCCGCCATCGTGGTCACCTGCGCGGTCAGCAGTGCCGTGAGGCCCGCGATGGCGGCGGCGATCGCTGCGGAGTCGGTGATCGCTTCTTCGACGATGAGCGCCGCGCCTGCCCAGGAGAACACTCCCGAGGCGATGCCGCCGAGTCCAACGGTTACCGCCATGGCGGCCTTCACCAGGACGCCGAGGATCACGGCGTAGAAGGTCAATCCCGCAGCCGCGGAGACGATCAGGGTGGTGGCGGCATCCTTGGAGATATCGCTGATCCGCTTCGCCGCGGCATTGTGCGCTGTCGCGGCAGCTCGGTAGGCGAACTGCGCGATTCCCGGCACCGAAGCCAATTGACTGTCGAGGCCGTCCAGCTTCTCCTCGATATTGCGGACGACTTCCTCGAACTCTTCGATGCTGAAATCCACGTCAGCTCCCCCTTCTCGTCCGCTGCTACCAGATGTTCGCGAGCCGCTCCGCGTACAACCGGTCTTCTTCGTCGTAAGTGTTGGCCACCTTGTTCAGGGTTGATCCGGTGTCGGCGAACGCGGTCGATCCCTCCTGGCACCGCTCGGCGGCCTTGTCGACCAAGTTGGAGTGCGCGGTGACTATCAACTGGAACATGCCGGCTTCGGTCCGGTTGAACTTCAGTCGGCTGATCGCGTGGGAGATGGAGGTCAACGTCCCGGATTCCGTTGTCCACACGCGGGATTCGGCGCGCAGATTGTCGGTGGCCACCTTGATTCGTTCCGCGGTCGGGCGTGGGGGCATGGGAGCCGTCTTTCCTATCGGTCGTGGTTGACGAGGTACGCGAGCCCGTCGGTGATGAGCCGGTTCGCCTGGGTGAGCGGGTCGGCCGCGGCAGGTTTCGTCGCGAGATCTCGCAGCGCGTCGGCGACCGCCTGGTCGATGGCGGCCGCTATCTCGGATCCGTCGCGTCCGGCTGCCCAATAGGCGGCGACATCGCATCCGACGAGCACACCCGTCGAGTTCTCTGCGGCGCGCACCCAGCCTTCGGCTCCCGCGCCGTGTCCCGCGTTCTCGGTGTCCGAGTGTCCGGAGGCGTTGGAGGCGAGGTCGAGCCTCTCGCCCGCCAGTTGTCGCGCGGACCGGATGCTGCCGGGGTCGCCGACGTTCGGCGGTGCGCCGAGCGGCGATGGCGCGAGATCATTGTCGGATCGGGCGCGCAGGCGTTGCAGGACGGCAGGGGCGATGGCGGTGCCTGCGCTCGGAGGAACTCGTCGCGCGTGCCAACCGTCACCGACACGCACCTCGTCCGGTCGTAGCCGACCACTGAGCGCGGTCCGGTGTGCGACACCGAATCGAGCATGCGCCGGGATCGAGCCATCCGGGCGTGGAACTGCAGGGTCTTGTCCAGTAGTTCCTCGGTCGAGGCACTGTCGCGGGCGACGCTCGGCATGGGCGTGCTGGGTCGTGGTGAAGGGACCACCTCCGGATGCCCCTGAGGCCCCGCGCTGGAGGGCGGAACAGGGGGCGCGGGCGGCGTCGTAGTCGGTGGACGAGTAGTCGACCGCACCTGCAAAGGCTCGTCGTCCCAGAACTCGTCCGGATCGTCGTAGTGGTTGAACCACCCGCCGCTCGTCATCAACGCATCTCGAGTTCGAGCCCGAGATGATCGTATTCACGCATTCAACCACCCCCCGAAATGGCGACCCATCATCAGCTCGCCGTCGCGTCACATCCTCACCCGCGACTCGTTTTTGGTCAAGCCAGGACCGGCACAACGCGGGTTTCAGAGTTCGCGCGCTGATCGTTTCACTGCGGATGGTGGGAGTTGGCGCCTGTGCGCGGCGGCGGCGATCATTGCTCGATCCCGGTCATCGGTTCGGCGCCCGACCGGTGTCGAGTTTGTCGATGTGGGCGAGAACCTTTTCGTGCCAGT
This sequence comes from Nocardia sp. FDAARGOS_372, assembly GCF_002554515.1. Taxonomy (NCBI): domain Bacteria; kingdom Bacillati; phylum Actinomycetota; class Actinomycetes; order Mycobacteriales; family Nocardiaceae; genus Nocardia; species Nocardia sp. FDAARGOS_372. Next base: position 1,227,946 of record NZ_PDDW01000001.1, read on the forward strand.
CGATCTCGGCCTGGATGCGCAACGTGGCGTGCTCGACCACGAGATCGTCGGCCGCGGTCTGGTCGGGCCAGCGGCGGTCGAGCTGGTGCTCGAGGGTGGATCGGCGGGCGCGCAGGGCTGCCAGGCGGTCTTCGACGTAGCCGCGCAGCAGCTCCCCGTCCAGATCCTCGCTCACCGCCAACGCCAGATCGACGGGATCCGGGCGGATGTCGACCTCGCTGAACGCCTCGTCGCGCAGGGCGCGCAGCTCTCGGTGCCCCTCGCCGGTGATCTCGTACACGGTGCGGGCGGGCAGGGCACCGGACTGCTCGGTGCGCAACGGCCGGATCAGGCCTTCGTCGGCCATCCGGTGCAGTGCGCTGTACAGCGAGCCGGGCCGCACGCGCGACCACAGATCCGCGCGATCCAACCGCGCGTCGCGCCGCAGCTGGTGCCCGTGCATCGGTCCGCGCTTGGCCAGCGCCGCCAGCACGAACAACCGCGTCTCGTTCATGCTCCTAGTCTGACACGACTACTCGGTTTTGAGTACCCTCGGCGGCATGGCGATACGACCCATCCTCATCGCGGGCGACCCGCGCCTGACCACCCCTGCCCAACCCGTCACCGTGTTCGACGACGAACTCGCCGCCCTGGTCGACGACCTCTTCGACACCCTGGCCGCCGCCGAGGGCGCGGGCCTGGCGGCCAACCAGATCGGCGACCCGCGCGCGGTGTTCGTCTACGACCTGGTCGACCACGGACACCGGTATCGCGGAGTCGTGGTCAACCCGGTCGCGGAAACCTCCGCACTACCGGAAACGATGCCCGACCCCGACGGCGACCTCGAAGGCTGCCTGTCGGTGCCGGGGGAGTGGTACCCGACCGGCCGCGCCGACCGGGCCAGGGTCACCGGCCTCGACGCCACCGGCGCACCCATCACCGTCGAGGGCACCGGCTACCTCGCCCGTTGCCTGCAACACGAAACCGACCACCTCGCCGGCCGGCTCTACCTCGAGCGCCTGCTCGGCCGCCACGCCCGCGCCGCCCGCCGCATGATCAAAGCCCACGGCTGGACCGTCCCGGGCAACACCTGGCTACCACCGAAGAACCACTCGAGACCGGAATCGGATTGACGCGCCTCGCTCGCGGCGTGCAAGGATATGCATCGTGACAAATAATGATGCAGCAGGTGATGTGTCGGCCGATCTGGTGTTCCGGGAACCGACCGAGGAGGATCACGCCCGGGTGTTGGCCGTGCTCGACGAGTGGTGGGGTGGGTTGGGCGGTGCGGAGGGGTCGCGGCAGCGGGCCGGGCTCTTGCCGCGGTTGTTCTTCCAGCACTTCACCGACACCAGCACGGTGGTGGAGCGCGACGGACAGTTGGTGGGGTTCCTGATCGGGTTCCTCTCGCAGTCCCGGCCGGACGAGGCCTACATCCACTTCGTCGGCGTCGCACCCGACCTGCACGGGCACGGCCTCGGGCGCGCGCTCTACGAGCGCTTCTTCGCGCTGGTCCGCGCCCGGGGCCGGCGGATCGTCCGCGCGATCACCTCCGACACCAACACCGCATCCCAGGCCTTCCACGCCCGCATGGGGTTCACGGTGAGCACGGCGGCCTACCCCGGCTACGACGGGCCGAACACCGTTCGCGTCACCTTCGAACGCGTCCTCGAAGACTGACGACCGATGAATCCGGTGCTCCCGCCCCGTCGACTCCGGTGAAGCCTCGACAATCCGGGAGACCCCATGACCACATCCAGTCGAATCAGCGAACCCCGCACCGGTGAACTCGCCGTGCCCGGCGCACGCCTGTACTACGAGGTGCGCGGCGCGGGCCCGCTCCTCGTGCTGGCGGGTGCGCCGATGGCGGCGGCGGATTTCGCGGCGGTGGCCGAGCAGCTCGCCGCCACCCACACCGTGCTCACCACCGATCCGCGCGGTCATCGCGGCAGTACGCTCGACCACCCCGCCGCCGATTCCACCCCGGCCCTGCGCGGTGACGACCTGGCCCGGCTCATCGAACATCTCGGCGCCGGACCGGCCACGGTGTTCGGTTCCAGCGGTGGCGCGGTGAGCGCGCTGGCGCTCGTCCAGCGGCGCCCCGACCTGGTCGCCACCGTGATCGCGCACGAACCGCCGCTCATCGAACTGCTCGACGACCGCGAGGCGTTGCGGGCGGGCACCCACGCCATGATCGCCACCTATCTGTCCGGGGACGTGGTCGGCGCCTGGCGGAAGTTCTTCGCCCAGGCGAACATCCCGATCCCCGACGAGGCGCTCGAGCAGATGTTCGGCGGCGCGCGCGACCCGGAACAGGCCGCCACCGAGCGGTACTGGTTCGAGCACGAACTGCTCGGCACCGTGACCTGGCAGCCCGACATCGCCGCACTCACCGCGCAGGGCGCGAAGGTCGTCGTCGGCGTCGGCGCGGATTCCGCCGGGCAACTCTGCGACCGCACCTCCCGTGCGCTCGCCGCCCGGCTGGGCGGCGAGCCGATGGTCTTTCCCGGCGATCACACCGGATTCGTCGACGATCCGGCCGGATTCGCGGCCTTTCTCACCGACTCCTCAGCCCGGCGCTGACGGTCGGAGCTGGCGCGTACCGCGCAGCTGCGGTGGCGCGCTCAGCGCACCAAGGTGGCCGCGCGCTCGGCGAGGTCGAGCAGCGGCTGGGGCAACACGCCCAGCACCAGCGTGGCCGCCGCCGTCACCGTGATGACCGCCCGCGTCAGCGCGAGGGGCAGGACAGCGGGGGCGTCGGCGGGCTGGTCGGTGAAGAACATCATCACGATCACCCGCACGTAGAAGAACGCCGCCACCGCGCTGGTCAGCACGCCGACCACGACCACCGCCGCGCCGTAGCCACCGGCCGCGGCTTCGAACACCGCGAACTTCGCGACGAACCCGCTGGTGAGCGGGATGCCCGCGAACGAGAGCAGGAACAACGCGAACACCGTGGCCGCCCAGGGGGACCGGCGGCCCAGCCCGGCCCACTGCGCCAGCCCGGTCGCCTCCTCGTCGCCGTCGCGCACCAGCGTGACCACCGCGAACGCGCCCAGCGTGCCCAGCGCATAGGTGGCGAGATAGAACAGCACCGCGCGGATTCCGGCGTCGTCGGCGGCGAGCAGCCCGGTGAGCAGGAAGCCCGCGTGAGTGATCGAGGAGTAGGCGAGCATCCGCTTCACATCGGTTTGAGTGACCGCCAGTACCGCGCCGACGACCATCGTCGCGATCGCGACCGTCGCCAGCACCGGCCGCCAGTCGTCCACCAGGCCGGGCACCCCGACATACAGCACGCGCAACAGCGCACCGACCGCCGCGATCTTGGTCGCGGCCGCCATGAACGCCGTGACCGGCGTCGGCGCACCCTGATAGACGTCGGGTACCCACGCCTGGAACGGCACCGCGCCCACCTTGAACAGCAACCCCACCGCCAGCATCGCCAACCCCAGCAACGCCAGCAGCGGATCGTCCTGCGGCCGGGCGGCCAAGGCGTCGGCGATGCCGCCGAGACGCACCGTGCCCGTCTGCCCGTACAGCAGGGCGACGCCGTAGAGGAAGAACGCCGAGGAAAACGCGCCGAGCAGGAAGTACTTCAGCGCCGCTTCCTGGGAGAGCAGCCGCCGATGCCGCGCCAGCCCGCACAGCAGGTACAGCGGCAGCGACAGCACCTCGAGCGCGACGAACATGGTGAGCAGATCGTTGGACGCGGGCAGCAGCATCATGCCGCCGACCGCCAGCATGGTCAGCGGGAACACCTCGGTGGTCACCGCACCCGCGCGCGCGGCGGCCTGTTCGTCGGCGCTGCCGGGCACCGCCGCCGCCTGCGGGGTGAACGCGTCCAGGCCACGATCCAGGGTCGCGGCGGCCCGGCTCCACGTGCCAGGACCCGACCGCACCCGGCTGCGCGTCCCGCGCCGCTCGGCCATCAACAGCACGCCGAGCGCCGCCACCACCAGCAGCGTGCCCTGCAGGAACAGCGTCACCCCGTCGACGGCGACCGCGCCGACCACCGCCGTCTGCTCGGCGCCCCACACGGCCAGCACCGCGACGAACCCGGCCGCCGAACCGCCGAGCGCCAACACCAGCTGGGTGCCGTAGCGGAACCGGCGCGGCACGAACGCCTCGACCAGCACACCGGCCACGGCGGCGCCGAACACGATCAGCATCGGTGCGAGCACGCCGTATTCGATGCTCGGGGCGGGCACCGTCGCGGCGAGCGGAAGCGGCTGGGCGGTCACGGGTGTCCACCTTCCTGGAGGTCCGCGGCGGCGGGCGCGGGCACCGTCGGCGCCGGATCCTGGCGGCCGATGGTGGTGAGGGTCTGGCCGACCGCGGGATCGACGACATCGAGCACCGCCTTCGGGTACACGCCGAGGAACACGAGCCCGGCGATCAGCGGCGCGACCACCAGCAGCTCCCGCGGCACCAGGTCGGGCAGTTTCTCGTTGCCGGCCTTCACCGGCCCGGTCATCATCCGCTGATACAGCCACAGCACATAGATCGCGGCCAGCACCAGCGCGCCGGTCGCGAAGACCGCCGCCACCTGATACCGGCTGAACGTGCCGACCAGCACCAGGAATTCGCTGACGAACGGCGCCAGACCCGGCAGCGACAACGTCGCCAGGCCCGCCACGAAGAACGTGCCCGCCAGCACCGGCGCCACCTTCTGTACCCCGCCGTAGTCGGCGATGAGCCGGGTGCCGCGCCGCGAGACCAGGAACCCGGCGATCAGGAACAGCGCGGCGGTGGAGATGCCGTGATTGACCATGTAGAGCGTGGCGCCGGACTGCGATTGGCTGGTCATCGCGAAGATGCCCAGGATGATGAAACCGAAGTGCGAGATCGAGGTGTAGGCGATCAGGCGCATCACGTCGGTCTGGCCGATGGCCAGCAGTGCGCCGTAGAGGATCCCGATCACCGCGAGCGTGATCACCAGCGGCGCATAGGTCTGCGACGCGCCGGGGAACAGTGTCAGGCAGAACCGCAGCATGCCGAAGGTGCCGACCTTGTCCACCACCGCCATCATCAGCACCGCGCTCGACGGCGTCGCCGCCACCGCCGCGTCCGGCAGCCAGGTGTGCAGCGGCCACAGCGGCGCCTTCACCGCGAAGGCGAACATGAAACCGAGGAACAGCGCGTTCAGCACCGCCGGACCCGCGCCGAGGGCACCGGAATTCGCGGCCGCGACCACGGTGCGCAGATCGAAGGTGCCGCCGCCGTCGGGGCCGAGGCCCGCCCGCGCGGTGAGCACGTACAGCCCGATCACCGCGGCCAGCATGATCAGTCCGCCGAGCAGGTTGTAGAGCAGGAACTTCACCGCCGCCCGGGAGCGGGTTGCGCGCGCGGCGAGATCGCCGGTGCGCGGGCCGAATCCGCCGATCAGGAAGTACATCGGGATGAGCATGGCCTCGAAGAACACGTAGAACAGCAGGATGTCCAGGGCCAGGAAGGACATCAGCACCATCGCCTCGACCAGCAGGGTCAACGCGACGTAGGTGTGCGCGACCCGGCGGCCGCTGCCGACCTCGCGGTCGTCGTGCCAGCCGGCCAGGATCAACAGCGGCACCAGCGCGGCCGTCAGCACCACCAGCACCAGCGCGATCCCGTCCAGCCCCAGCGTGTAGCCCGCGCCGAACGCCGGGATCCACTGCCGGGACTCGACGAACTGGTACTGGGCGCCCCCGGGTTCGAAGGCGACCGCCAGACCGGCGGCCACGCCGAGCACACCCACCGACACCGCCAGCGCCAGACCGCGGGCGAGGGTGCGGCGTTCGGCGGGCACGGCCAGCACCGCCAGCGCGCCCGCCACCGGCAGCAGCCACAGGATGGTCAACCACGGGAAATCGCTCACGACCGCCTCGCTCACAGGATGCGCACCGCCACCAGGGCGGCGGCCACCAGGGCCGCGCCGGTGAACATGGACAGGGCATACGACCGCACGAAGCCGGTCTGGATGCGGCGGGCCCGCGCGGACAGCCCGCCGATCAGCGCGGCGGTGCCGTTGACCAGGCCGTCGATGCCGCGGTTGTCGAGGAACACCAGCGAGCGGGTCAGGTGCAGGCCCGGTCGCATGAGCAGGCCCTCGTTGACCGCGTCACCGTAGAGATCGTTGCGCGCGGCCACGGTGAGCGGGCCGACGGCTTCCGGTGCGGTGCGCGGGATCTCGGCCCGGGCATAGCGCTGGTAGGCGATGCCCGCGCCGACGGCCACGACCGCGAGCGCGAGCACGGTCACCACGATCGGCGGCACCGCGTGCTCGGCGTGGTGTGCGCCGACGACCGGCTCCAGCCAGTTCTGCAGCCCGTTGCCGAGCACGAACAGCAGACCCGAGGCGACCGAGCCGATCGCGAGCAGGATCATCGGGCCGGTCATCACCGCGGGCGCCTCGTGCGGATGAGTGTCCGGCGCCCACCGGCGTTCACCGAAGAACGTCATCAGCATGACCCGGGTCATGTAGAAGGCGGTGAGCCCGGCGCCCAGCAGCGCGGCCGTGCCGAGGGCGTATCCGCCCGCGCCGCCGTCGCCGAAGGCCACCTCGATGATCTTGTCCTTGGAGAAGAATCCCGCGAACGGCGGCACCCCGATGATCGCGAGATAACCGAGCCCGAACGTGACGTAGGTGATCGGCAGCAGGGTGCGCAGCCCGCCGTAGCGGCGCATGTCGGTCTCGTCGTTCATCGCGTGCATCACCGAGCCCGCGCCCAGGAACAGTCCGGCTTTGAAGAAGCCGTGCGTGAGCAGGTGCATGATGGCGAAGGCGTAGCCCGCCGGGCCGAGTCCGGCGGCCAGGACCATGTAGCCGATCTGGCTCATGGTGGAGGCGGCGAGCGCCTTCTTGATGTCGTCCTTGGCGCAGCCGATGATCGCACCGAACAGCAGTGTCACCGCACCGACGAGCACCACGCCGAGTTGCGCGCCGGGCGCGAGGTCGAAGATGGCGTTGGACCGGGCGATGAGATACACACCGGCGGTGACCATGGTGGCGGCGTGGATGAGCGCCGAGACCGGGGTGGGGCCCTCCATGGCGTCGCCGAGCCAGGACTGCAGCGGCACCTGCGCGGACTTGCCGCAGGCGGCGAGCAACAGCAGCAGGCCGATGGCGGTCAGTGTCGCCTCGCTCGCATCGGGCGCCGCGGCGAACACGGTGTCGAAGCCGACCGAGCCGAAGGTGGCGAACATGGCCATCATCGCCAGCGCCAATCCCATGTCACCGACCCTGTTGACCACGAACGCCTTCTTCGCCGCGGTGGCGGCCGAGGGCTTGTGGTACCAGAAGCCGATCAGCAGATAGGAGGCCAGGCCGACGCCCTCCCAGCCCAGGTACAGCACCAGGTAGTTGTTCGCCAGCACCAGGATCAGCATCGCGGCCAGGAACAGATTCAGGTAGGCGAAGAACCGCCTGCGGCCGGGATCGGCGTTCATGTAGCCGATCGAGTACACGTGGATGAGCGTGCCGACCCCGGTGATCAGCAGCACGAAGCACATCGACAGCTGATCCAGCGACAGCCCGAAATCCACCTGCAGGCCGGCCACCGGCACCCAGGAGAACAGGTCGGTGTGGATCGCGCGGGCGGGTTCGGCGCGGCCCAGCATCGCCACGAACGCGACCACCGCGACGACGAACGACGCCAGCGCGGTGGCGGTGCCGAGCAGGTGACCCCAGCGGTCACCGCGGCGTCCGATCAGCAGCAGCACGACCGCGCCCGCCAGCGGCAGCGCGGGCAACAGCGACAACGTTGCGGTATCCACGTCAGAACTTCAGCAGGTTGGCGTCGTCGACCGAGGTCGAGCGGCGGGCGCGGAAGATGGTCATGATGATGGCCAGCCCGACCACCACTTCGGCGGCGGCGACGACCATCGTGAAGAAGGCGAACACTTGCCCGTCGAGGTTCGCGTGCATCCTGGCGAAGGTGACGAACGCGAGGTTCACCGCGTTGAGCATCAGCTCGATGCACATGAACACCACGATGGCGTTGCGGCGCAACAGGACTCCGGCCGCGCCGATGGTGAACAACAGCGCGGACAGGAACAGGTAGTTCGCGGGATTCACCGCTGGCCTCCCTCGTCGGCGGATTCGGGACCGTCCTGGCCGCCCCTGGAGCCGACCGACAGCGCGGCCGCCTCGGTGAGGGCCCTGGTACGGCGGTGCCGCAGGATCGTGCTGACCGAGAGTTCCTCGAAGGAACCGTCGGGCAGCCGCGCCGGGACGTCGACGGCGTTGTGCCGGGCATAGACGCCCGGCGTCGGCAGCGGTGTCGCGCGGCTCGCGCCGTCGCGGAACCGGCGGCGGGACAGCTCGCGCTGGGTCGTCCTGGCGCCGAAGTGGTCGCGGTGGGCGAGCACCATCGCGCCGATGGTGGCCGTGATGAGCAGCGCGCCGGTGAGCTCGAACGCCCACACGTAGCGCAGGAAGATCAGTTCGGCCAGTTCGGCGATGACGTCGCGGCCCGGAAAACCGGTGGCCGGGAAGGTGACCCCCGACTCCCGGATGCCGATCCCGATTCCGGCCATCAGCAGCAGCCCGAACCCGATCCCGACGACCGTGGCGGCGATGCGCTGCCCGCGCAAGGTCTCGCGCAGTGATTCGGCCGAGTCGACGCCGACGAGCATCAGCACGAACAGGAACAGCATCATCACCGCGCCGGTGTAGACGACGATCTGCACGACACCGAGGAACAACGCGTCCTGGGCGATGTACATCACCGCCAGCGCGATCATGGTGGCGGCCAGGCAGATCGCCGAATGGACGGCCTTGGCGGCGAACACCATGCCGAGCGCGCCCAGCACCGCCAGCGGAGCCAGTATCCAGAACTGCACGGCCTCACCGGTGGAAGCTCGGGTCAGGGGCTCGGCGGCCAGTACCAGCGTCACCGCGCACCTCCTTTCGCACCCGCGGGCGCGGGTTGCTCGGCGGCGGGGGCGCCGCCGGTGACCGCGCCGAGGTAGTAGTCGGCCTCGGTGGTGCCCGGCGCCATCGCGTGCGGAGGAGCGACCATGCCGGGGGCGAGCGGGGCGAGCAACCGGTCCTTCTCGTAGATCAGGTCGGCGCGGTTGTCGTCGGTGAGCTCGTAGTCGTTGGTCATGGTCAGCGCGCGCGTCGGGCACGCCTCGATGCACAGGCCGCAGCCGATGCACCGCAGGTAGTTGATCTGGTAGACGCGGCCGTACCGCTCGCCGGGGGAGAAGCGTTCGTCTTCGGTGTTGTCGGCGCCCTCGACATAGATGGCGTCGGCCGGGCAGGCCCACGCGCACAGTTCGCAGCCGATGCACTTCTCCAGCCCGTCGGGGTGGCGGTTGAGCTGGTGCCTGCCGTGGTAGCGCGGCGCGGTCGGCACCTTCTGCTCGGGGTAGAACTCGGTGTTCGGCTTCTTGAACATGGTGGCCGCGGTGACCGCGAAACCCGCCAGCGGTTCGAGCAGGCCGCCCTTCGGGTTGTCGACGCGGTGGGCGTCGGCGGGCACCGGCGGGGTCGGGAAGCCGAGGAACACCGCCTCGCCGGACGGTTCGGGTTCCGGCTCCGGCGGCGCGGCCGGGCGGCGGCCCGCCCGCAGGAACAGCCCGATCATCGCCGCGGTGAGCGCGACTCCGACGACGACCTGGGCGCCGGTGGCCCACGCGTGGCCGTCGGCGCGCAGCAGCCGGGCGGTGGCGACCAGCATCACCCACAGCAGCGACACCGGGATGAGCAGCTGCCAGCCCAGCCGCATGAACTGGTCGTAACGCAAGCGGGGCAGGGTGCCGCGCAGCCAGACGAACACGAACATGAACGTCCACACCTTGGCGGTGAACCAGAGCAGCCCCCACCAGCCCGCGTCCGCGCCCGGGATGAGGTTGAACGGCCACGGCGCGCTCCAGCCGCCGAGGAACAACGTGGTCGCCAGCGCCGAGACGGTGCCCATGTTCACGTATTCGGCGAGCATGAACATCGCGAATTTCAGCGACGAGTACTCGGTGTGGAAGCCGCCGACGAGTTCGCCCTCGGCCTCGGGCAGGTCGAACGGCGCGCGGTTGGTCTCGCCGACCATCGACACGCAGTAGATGAGGAACGAGGGCAGCAGCAGGAAGACGAACCAGGTCGGATGCTGGGCGCCGACGATGCCGGAGGTGGCCATCGTGCCCGCGTGCAGGAACACCGCCGCGAAGCACAAGGCCATCGCGATCTCGTAGGAGATCACCTGTGCCGTCGAGCGCAGCCCGCCCAGCAGCGGGTAGGTCGAGCCGGACGCCCACCCGGCCAGCACGATGCCGTAGACGCCGATGGAGGTGATGGCGAGGATGTAGAGCACGCCGACCGGCATGTCGGTGAGCTGGAGTGCGGTGGTGTTGCCGGCCACCGACACCTCGCCACCGAGCGGGATCACCGCGAAGGCCATGAACGCGGGGATCACCGAGACGACCGGCGCCAGCAGGTAGATCGGTTTGTCGACGATGGCGGGGACGAGGTCTTCCTTGAACGCCATCTTCACGCCGTCGGCGATGGACTGCAGCGACCCGAACGGGCCGACCCGGTTCGGGCCGACCCGCATCTGCATGCGCGCCACGACCTTGCGTTCGGCGAGCACCGCGACCAGCGGGATCAGGATGATGTAGACGAACAGGAAGACCGATTTGGCGACGACCAGCCAGAACGGGTCGTGGCCGAACAGGGACAGGTCAGGCATGGTCGTCCTCCTGCTGGGTAGCGCCTTCGGCGGCGCCGGATGCCGCGACGACGGCGGCGACCGGCCCGGTCTGCGGCGCGGGACCGGCTCGCCGGATCCGCACCACCGCACCGGCCGGGGTGGCCAGCTGGGCGGGGACAGCGCAGCCGGGGGAGTTCAGCGGCACCCACACCACCCGGTCCGGCATCGGTGTGACCGCCAGCGGCAGGGTGAGCGCCCCGCGCTCGCTCGCCACCTCGACGAGGTCGCCGTCGGCGGCGCCGATCTCGGCCGCGGTCGCGGCGGACAGCCGCGCGACCGCCGGGCGGGCGATGCCCGCGAGGTTCGGTTCGCCGTCCTGCATGCGGCCGTTGTCGAGCAGCATCCGCCAGCCGGCCAGCAGTGCGGTGCCCGGCCCCGGCAGGGTGACCGGATGTGCGCGGTGCGCGGGCGGTGCCAGCCGCTGCCCGTCCCAGGCGCCCAGCGCGGTCAGCTCCGCCCTGGCCGCGTCCGCGTCGGGCAGGCCGAGCCGGACGCCGAGTTCGGCGGCGAGGGCGTGCAGCACCCGGTGGTCCGACAGCGGTGCCGCCTCACGGCGCACCGTCGAGGTGCCGAGCGCGGCCGCGAACGGGCGCGGCCTGCCCTCCCAGGTGCGGAAGGTGCCCGCCTTCTCCATCGCCGAGGCCACCGGGAAGACGACGTCGGCGCGTTCGGTCACGGCGCTGCGCCGCAGCTCGAGGCTCACCACGAACGGTGCGGCGTCGAGGGCGGCGAGCGCCGCGGCCGGGTCGGGCAGGTCGGCGGGATCGACGCCGCCGACCAGCAGGGCGCCGAGCCGGGGTGCCGCCTCGAGGATCGCGCCGGTGTCGCGGCCGGGTGTGACCGGCAGTTCGTCGGTCTGCCAGACCGCTCGGACCTGTTGGCGCGCGGCGGGATCGGTCACGGGACGGCCGCCGGGCAGCAGGCCGGGCAGCGCACCCGCCTCCACGGCGCCGCGCTCGCCGGCCCGGCGCGGCACCCAGGCCAGCGCCGCGCCGGTCTCCTCGGCCAGCCGGACCGCCGCCGAGAGCGCGCCCGGCACCGCCGCCATCCGCTCGCCGACCAGGATCACCGCCCCCGGCCGCCGCAGCAGCTCCGCCGCCCGGCGGACCGTGGCCCCGTCCACCCCCGCGACCACGGCGGCGGAGGCAGGTTCCGGGCTGCCCGTGCCGTGCGCCGCATCGGCCGATTCCGCGGACGCGGGACGGTCGTTCGGTTCCGGCAGCTGCCCGGTGCGCAACGCGTCGAGCAGGTGCGGTTCGGCGCCGGGAACGGTCGGGAGCAGCGCGCCGCCCATCCGTGCCAGCCCGCGCGAGGCGTACGGCGCCGCCGAGTACACCGCCAGCCCCCGCTTGCGGGCGGCCTTGCGCAGCCGCAGGTAGACGATCGGCGACTCCTCCTCGGGCTCGAACCCGGCCAGCAGCACCATCGGGGCCCGCTCCAGCGCGTCGTAGTCGACGACCACGCCCTGCCCGGCGACCCGCGCGGCGAGGAAGTCGGCCTCCTCCACCGAATGCGGACGCGCGCGGAAGTCGATGTCGTTGGTGCCCAACACGATCCGCGCGAACTTGGCGTAGGCGTAGGCGTCCTCCTCGGTGACCCGCCCGCCGACCAGCACGCCCGCGTCGCCGCGCGCGGCGGACAGACCCCGGGCCGCCGCGTCCAACGCCTCGGACCAGGACGCCGGGCGCAGCTCGCCGTCGGCGCCGCGCACCAGCGGGGTGGTGAGCCGGTCGGGCTCGCTCGCGTAGGTGAACGCCCACCGCCCCTTGTCGCAGTTCCATTCCTCGTTGACCGCGGGATCGTCGCCGGCCAGCCTGCGCAGCACCTTGCCGCGCCGGTGGTCGGTGCGCTGTGCGCAGCCCGACGCGCAGTGCTCGCACACGCTGGGCGAGGAGACCAGGTCGAACGGGCGGGCGCGGAACCGGTAACTGGTGCCGGTGAGCGCGCCGACCGGGCAGATCTGCACGGTGTTGCCGGAGAAGTAGGAGTCGAACGGCGCGGCCTGCGCGGTGCCCACCTGCTCGAGCGCGCCGCGGTCCATCAGCTCGATGAACGGGTCGCCTGCGACCTGCTGGGAGAAGCGAGTGCAGCGCGCGCACAGCACGCACCGTTCCCGGTCGAGCAGCACCGCGCTCGACAGCGGAATCGGTTTGGGATAGGTGCGTTTGACGCCGTCGAAGCGTGACTCCGGGCGGCCGGAGGACATCGCCTGGTTCTGCAACGGGCACTCCCCGCCCTTGTCGCAGACCGGGCAGTCCAACGGATGGTTGATGAGCAGCAGCTCCATCACGCCCTCCTGCGCGCGGCCGGCGACCGGCGAGGTGAGCTGGGTGCGCACGACCATGCCGTCGGCGACGGTCTGGGTACAGGAGGCGACCGGTTTGCGCTGGCCCTCCACCTCGACCAGGCACTGACGGCACGCGCCGACCGGGTCGAGCAGCGGATGGTCGCAGAAGCGCGGGATCTGGATGCCGATCAACTCGGCGGCGCGGATCACCAGCGTGCCCGCGGGCACGCTGACCTGCACGCCGTCGATGACGACGGTGACCAGGTCGGCGGGCACCACGCCGCTGGCGTTGCTGCTGACGGTGGCGGTCATCGAACCCCTTCTCCTGCCTCGGCCCACGCCGTCGACCGCGCCGGGTCGAACGGACAGCCGTCGCCGCGCATGTGCGCGAGGTACTCGTCGCGGAAGTACTTCACCGAGGACACGATCGGGCTCGCCGCGCCGTCGCCGAGCGCGCAGAACGATTTGCCGTTGATGCTGTCGGTGATGTCGAGCAGGGTGTCCAGATCGGCCTCGGTGCCCCCGCCGGTCTCGATCCGCCGCAGCAACTGCACCAGCCAGTAGGTGCCTTCGCGGCACGGTGTGCACTTACCGCACGACTCGTGGGCGTAGAACTCCGTCCAGCGCAGCACCGCCCGCACCACGCAGGTGGTCTCGTCGAAGATCTGCAGCGCCTTGGTGCCCAGCATCGAGCCCGCCGCGGCGACGCCCTCGTAGTCCAGCGGCACGTCCAGGTGCTCGTCGGTGAACAGCGGCGTGGACGAGCCGCCGGGTGTCCAGAACTTCAGCCGGTGTCCGGCGCGCACGCCGCCGGCGTAGTCGAGCAGCTCGCGCAGGGTGATGCCGAGCGGCGCCTCGTACTGGCCGGGCCGGGTGACGTGACCGGACAGCGAGTAGATCGTGAAGCCGGGCGACTTCTCGCTGCCCATCGACCGGAACCAGTCGGTGCCGTACCGCAGGATCGGGGGCACGCTGGCGATGGACTCCACGTTGTTGACCACGGTCGGGCAGGCGTACAGACCGGCGACGGCGGGGAACGGCGGGCGCAGCCGGGGCTGGCCGCGGCGGCCCTCCAGCGAATCCAGCAGCGCGGTCTCCTCGCCGCAGATGTAGGCGCCCGCGCCCGCGTGCACGATCAGCTCCAGATCGAAGCCGGAGCCGAGGATGTCGCGGCCGAGCAGACCCGCCGCGTAGGCCTGGTCGACCGCGGCGCGCAGCCGCCGCAGCACCGGTACCACCTCGCCGCGCAGGTAGATGAAGGCGGTGTTGGCGCGGATGGCGTAGGAGGCGATGATCGCGCCCTCCACCAGCGCGTGCGGGGTGGCCATCAGCAGCGGGATGTCCTTGCACGTGCCGGGTTCGGACTCGTCGGCGTTGACCACCAGGTAGTGCGGTTTCACGGTGCCGTCCGGGCCGGGGCCCTGCGGGATGAATCCCCACTTCATGCCGGTGGGGAAGCCGGCGCCGCCGCGGCCGCGCAGGCCCGCGTCCTTGACCGTCTGGATCACCTGGTCCGGCGCCATGCCCAGCGCGATCCGCAGGCCCTCGTAGCCGTCGTGGCTGCGGTAGGTGTCGAGGGTCCAGGACTGCGGGTCGTCCCAGTAGCGGGTGAGGACGGGCGCGAGGGCGGTCATCGCAGCTCTCCCGAATCTGGTTGCGGCGCGGTCATGTTCCGGTCGCGGGCGATCTCGAGCCCGGCCAGGGTGGCGTGCCCGGCCGCGCCGTCCAGCGCGCCGGGCCGCTCGTCGGGGAAGCCCGCGAGCAGGCGCGCGGTCTCGCGGAAGGTGCACATCGGAGCGCCGCGGCTGGGCCGCACCGGTTCCCCGGCACGCAACGCATCGACCAGGGCTCGCGCGGACTCGGGCGTCTGGTTGTCGAAGAACTCCCAGTTGACCATCACCACGGGCGCGAAATCGCAGGCGGCGTTGCATTCGATGTGCTCGACGGTGATCGCGCCGTCGGCGGTGGTTTCCCCGGCGGCGATGCCCAGGTGTTCGGTGAGGCTCGCCAGGATGGCGTCGCCGCCGAGGACCGCGCACAGCGTGTTCGTGCACACCCCGACGTGGTAGTCGCCGGTGGGGGTGCGGCGGAACATCGAGTAGAAGGTCGCCACGGCGGTCACCTCGGCGCCGGTGAGCCCGAGTTGTTCGGCGCAGAATTCGATGCCGGTGGCGGTGACGTAGCCGTCCTCGGACTGCACCAGGTGCAGCAGCGGCAACAGCGCCGAGCGCGGCTGCGGGTAGCGGCCGATGATCTCCTTGGCGTCGAGCGCGAGTCGTTCCCGCACCGAGGGCGGGTACGGCTCGGGCCGGGTGCTCAACTGCAACAGGATCGGGGCGTGCCCGTCGCCGGTCTGTCGGTCGCTCATCGGTCGACACCACCCATCACCGGGTCGATGCTCGCGACGGCGGCGATCACGTCGGCGACCATGCCGCCCTCGCACATCGCCGCCACCGCTTGCAGATTCGTGAACGAGGGATCGCGGTAGTGCACCCGGTACGGCCGGGTGCCGCCGTCGCTGACCATGTGCACCCCCAGCTCACCGCGCGGCGACTCCACCGCCACGTACACCTGGCCCGCCGGCACGCGGATGCCCTCGGTGACGAGCTTGAAGTGGTGGATCAGGCCCTCCATCGAGCTGCCCATGATGCGGCCGATGTGGGCGGGGGAGTTGCCCAGGCCGTCGGCGCCCAGTTTCAGGTCGGCGGGCCAGGCGAGTTTCTTGTCCTCGATCATGACCGGGCCGGGCCGCAGCCGGTCCAGGCACTGCTCGACGATCTTCAGCGACTCCTTCATCTCCTCGACCCGGATGAGGTAGCGGCCGTAGCAGTCGCAGCCGGTGGTGGTGGGCACGTCGAACTCGTAGGTCTCGTAGCCGCAGTAGGGCTGGGACTTGCGCAGGTCGTGCGGCAGGCCCGCGGACCGCAGCACCGGGCCGGTGATCCCCAGCGCCATGCAGCCGGTGAGATCGAGGTAGCCGATGTCCTGGGTGCGGGCCTTGAAGATCGGGTTCTGGGTGAGCAGATGTTCCATGTCGCGCAACCGCTTCGGCATGAGGTCGAGCAGCTCGCGGACCTTGGCGACACCGTCGTCGGGCAGGTCCTGGGCGAGCCCGCCCGGGCGGATGTAGGCGTGGTTCATCCGCAGGCCGGTGATGGTCTCGAAGACGTCGAGGATCAGTTCGCGTTCGCGGAAGCCGAACAGCATCGGGGTGAGCGCCCCGAGCTCCATGCCGCCGGTGGCCAGGCACACCAGGTGCGAGGAGATGCGGTTGAGTTCCATCAGCAGCACCCGGACGATGCTGGCCCGCTCGGGAATCTGTTCGGTGATCCCCAGCAGCCGCTCCACGCCCAGGCAGTAGGCGGTCTCGTTGTAGAACGGTGACAGGTAGTCCATCCGGGTCACGAAGGTGACGCCCTGCATCCAGGTGCGGTATTCGAGGTTCTTCTCGATGCCGGTGTGCAGGTAGCCGATGCCGCAGCGGGCTTCGACGACGGTCTCGCCCTCGATCTCGAGGATCAGCCGCAGCACGCCGTGGGTGGACGGATGCTGCGGGCCCATGTTCACGACGATGCGCTCTTCGCGTGCGCCGCCGAGGGTTTCGGTGACCGTGTCCCAGTCCTGGCCGGAGACGGTGACCACGGTGTCGCCGGTGGTGTCCGGCTGCTCGGGGTGTGCCGGCTCGGGGGCGCGGTGGCGGCCCGGCCGGGTCTCGGTGTCCTTCACTAGCTGTACGCCCTCCGCTCGTCGGGCGGCGGGATGCGCGCGCCCTTGTACTCGACCGGGATCCCGCCCAGCGGGTAGTCCTTGCGCTGCGGGTGACCGCGCCAGTCGTCCGGCATGGTGATGCGGGTCAGCGACGGATGACCGTCGAAGAGGATCCCGAAGAAGTCGTAGGTCTCGCGTTCGTGCCAGTCGGTGGTCGGATAGACCTCGAACAGCGACGGGATGTGCGGGTCGGCGTCGGGGGCGCAGGTCTCCACGCGCAGGAGGCGGTTGTGGGTGATCGAGCGCAGCGGGTAGACCGCGTGCAGTTCGCGGCCCGCGTCGTCGGGGTAGTGCACGCCGTTCACGCCCAGGCACAGTTCGAATCGCAGGGCGGGGTCGTCCCGGAGCAGGCGCGCCACGGTCACCAGGTGCTCGCGGCGCACGTGCAGGGTGAGTTCGCCGCGGAAGACCACGATCTTCTCCAGCGCCGACCCGAAGGGGGTGCCGCTGTTCTCCAGCGCGGTGCGCAGCCGGTCGACGACCTCGTCGAACCAGCCGCCGTAGGGCGGCGCGGTGCCGCCGGGCAGGGTGACCGGGCGGATCAGGCGACCGTAGCCGGAGGTGTCGCCGGTGCCGCGGATGCCGAACATGCCGTGCCGCACGCCGATCACCTCGGCGGCCGGTTCGGTGTCCGGCGGGGTGCCTTCGGGGCCCGCGGTGGCGGCGGCGTCGGGCTCGGGCGGGTGCAGATCGCCGCCGCGGGGCGTGTCCGGGCTCATCGCAGCAGGCCCTCCATCCGGATGGTGGGGGTCGCGGCGAGGGCGGCCTGCTCGGCGGCGCGCACCGCCTCCTGCCGGTTCACGCCCAGCGGGGTGTGCTGGATCTTGTCGTGCAGTGCCAGGATCGCGTTGAGCAGCATCTCCGGGCGGGGCGGGCAGCCGGGCAGGTAGATGTCGACCGGCACCACGTGGTCGACCCCCTGGACCACCGCGTAGTTGTTGAACATCCCGCCCGAGGACGCGCACACCCCCATGGCCAGCACCCATTTCGGCTCGGCCATCTGGTCGTAGACCTGCCGCAGCACCGGCGCCATCTTCTGACTGACCCGGCCGGCGACGATCATCAGATCGGCCTGCCGGGGCGAGGCGCGGAAGGCCTCCATACCGAAGCGCGCGATGTCGAAACGGCCTGCGCCGGTGGCCATCATCTCGATGGCGCAGCAGGCCAGGCCGAAGGTCGCGGGCCACACCGAGCCCTTGCGTAGATATCCGGCGAAACTCTCCACCGTGCTCAGCAGGAACCCGCTGGGCAATTTTTCCTCGAGACCCATATCCGACTGACTCTCACTTCCACTGTGCGGGCGTGACTCCGGCGGTGATCAGTCCCAGCTGAGCCCGCCGCGCCGCCATTCGTAGGCGTAGGCGATCGAGACGTTGACGATGAACAGCGCCATCGCGACGAGACCGAACAGCCCGAGTGCGTCGAAATGCACGGCCCACGGGTAGAGGAACACGATCTCGATGTCGAAGATGATGAACAGCATCGCCGTGAGGTAGTACTTCACCGGAAAGCGTTGCCCGGTGGCATTTCCCGGCCCACCGGCGACCGCGTGCGGTGTCGGCTCGATGCCGCATTCGTAGGCTTCCAGCTTCGCCCGGTTGTAGCGCTTGGGGCCGACCAGGGCCGAGAGCACGATGGAGAACACGGCGAAGGCGCCGGCCAGCGCGCCGAGCACGAGGGTGGGCGTTTCCAGGTTCACGAGCGCTTCCCCTCCTTGCGAGCCAAGGCTCCTCGACGGCCGGTGGGCAGCTTCGAGACGGCGCGCGGGCAGCGGCGATTGTCACGGGGCTGTCATTCCGCTACCCGCATCCGTGTGAGCTACGGCACAGCCTACAACCGCCGCACGTGCGTGAGCGGCCTTTGCGGGGTCCGGTTTGATCGAATTCGCGACTGCGATTCATGACCGAAACGGGGGTAATCGGGCAGGTGCGCGCACCGGCTCGGGTCGCGGTCGGAGCGCGGGAGGGCCGGCCACGGCGGTGGCCGGTCATGTGCGATGGATATGAATCAGGCCGCGGAGCGATCGCGGAGCAGCTCGACCACCGACTCGGTCAGCCGCAGCGGATCGATCGGGTGCGGGACCGCGGCCTCGGCGCGCGACCACTTCGCCAGCCAGGCGTCGTCCGGGCGGCCGGTGAGCACGAGCACCGGCGGGCACTGCGCGAGTTCGTCCTTGAGTTGCTTGGCGATGCCGAGACCGCCGGCGGGAGTGGCCTCGCCGTCGAGGATGGCCAGGTCGATGCCGCCCGCGTCCATCCGCTCGATCACCATCGGTGCCGTCGCGACCTCGAGGTAGTCGAACTCCGGCAGGTCCGGGTGCGGGCGCGGGCCAAGGGCGAGCACGACCTGGCGCCGGGTATCGGCGTCGTTGCTGTAGACCAGGACCCGCAGTGCGGTGGAACGCATCTCGTCGGCCACGATCGCATCGTACGTCCGTCCCCGCGGCGGGCGGGCGAAGTTCGGCCGGATCAGATCAGCCCGCGTCGCCGCGGCTCTCGCGCGCCCGGCGTTCCCGCTCCTGCCGTTCCTCCTCCTGCCGTCGGGCTTCGCGGCGCTGCTGTTCGGCGCGTTCGCGCAGCCCGCGGAGGAACGCCTCGTCGTCCTCGGGGTTCTGCGCCACCGCGCGGCCGGGACGGTCGTACTCGGCGTAGCGGGTGGTCGAGCGCGGCGCCCCCTCGTGCAGGGGGCGGCCCGCGAACAGCCACAGCAGCGCACCGATGGTCGGCACCAGCAGTACCACCAGCAGCCAGCCCATCTTGGGCAGGTGGCGGATGCCGGCCTCGGGACAGGTCACGATGTCGACCAGGCAGTAGACCCACAGCGCGAGCGTGAGGAAGCCGAACACGGCGTAGGGCACGGACATTCTCCTCGATAGCGTGGCCGGCGTTCCGCGGTCCCGAGTGGTGACGCCCCCCGTCCGGCCGTTCCGGCAACCATAGCGCTATCGGTTCAGTCGGGGAGCAGCGGCACCGAAAGTCCCTCGCCGCTGGTGATCAGCGCGGCCCGGGTGACCGCGGCCGACCCGAAGCGGCGGCGCAGTTCGTCGAGCGTGCGGTCGAGGGTGCCGGTGGGGCGCGGTTCCAGGGGCAGCGTGAGTTGCAGCGGGTCGGCGTCGACGAGGTTGGTGAGCGAGAGGCCGATCAGGGTGAGGCCGCGCTGCTGGATCATCGGGGTCGCGGCGTCGAGCAGCAGCCGGGCCGCGCGCAGCACGGTGGCGGTGTCGTCGGTGGGTTCGGGCAGGGTGTGCGAGCGGGTCGCGCGGGTGAAATCGTCGAAACGCATGCGCAGCACCACCGTTCGGCACAGGCGGTCCGCCGCGCGCAGCCGCCTGCCGAGCCGGTCGACCAGCCCGTGCAGGTACGCCGCCACCTCCTCGGGCGTGCGGTGCCGCCGCCCGAGCGCGCGTTGGGCGCCGAGGGAACGGCGTCGCCGCCCGGTCTCCACCCGGCGCGGGTCGCGTGCCATCGCCAGCGCCGACAGGTGCCGGGCCGCCGCCGGACCCAGGAACCCGCGCAGCCCGCTCTCGCCGAGTTCGGCGAGCTGGGCGATCCGGGTGATGCCGTGCTCGTGCAGTGTCCGCGCGGTGACGTCGCCGACGCCCCAGAGCCGCTCGACGGGCAGCGGATGCAGGAACTCGAGCTCGCGCTCCGGCTCCACCAGCCGCAGTCCGTCCGGCTTGGCGACCGCGCTGGCCACCTTCGCCAGGAACTTGGTACGCGCGATGCCCACCGAGATCGGCAGGCCGACCTCGTCGCGCACCCGGGCCCGCAGCCGCCGGGCGATCTCGATCGGCTCGCCCGCGATCCGCCGCAGCCCGGCCACGTAGAGGAACGCCTCGTCGATCGAGATGCCCTCGACCACCGGGGTGGTGTCGCGGAAGACCTCGAAGACGGCCTTGCTCGCCGCCGCGTAGGCGCTCATCCGCGGCGGCACCACCACCGCCTGCGGGCACAGCCGCAGCGCCCGCGCACCGTTCATCGGCGTGCGCACCCCGAACGCCTTCGCCTCGTACGAGGCCGCCAGTACCACCCCGCCGCCGACGATGACCGGCCTGCCGCGCAGGCTCGGATCGTCGCGCTGCTCGACCGAGGCGTAGAAGGAGTCGAGGTCGGCGTGCAGGATCGAGGCATCGGCCCTGGCTTCGATGCGCGGGCGGGGTGCCCGGGTCGGTTCGGCCCCGGCGTCCCCGATGCCGCCGCGCCCGCGAACGGTGGGCGAGGGGGGTTCGAGGTGGCTCTCCGACACGAACACATGTTCGCATGCGGGGGTGACAAACTGCGGGGGACGAGGCGGGGCACTCCTCGGCGGTCAGGAATTCTCGTCGAGCCGGATCCCGTCGTCCGCGCGGAACGCCGCCGCCGCGCGGTGGAGTTCGGCGGCGACGGCGGCGAACAGCGGCTGGTCGGCGCTGCCGCGACGATAGGCGATACGGGTTCGCCTGCCGACCGGCAGGGCGGCCAGCCGCACACCGGCCGGTAGGTGGTCCACGCCGAGGTGGGGAACGAGGGCCACACCGGCCCCCGCGGCGACGAGCCGGAGCACCGTGGCGAAGTCGTCGATGTGGTGGGCGACCCGCGGTTCGAAGCCGTGCGCTCGGCAGGTGCGCACGGCCATGCTGTGGCAGAGGGTGCCCGGATTGGCGAGTATCCACCGCGACTCCGCGTGGTCGCCGAGGGTGATCTCGCGGTCCGGGTTCCAGCTCGCGGGACAGGCGAGATGCACGGCCTCCGCGAGCAACGGCTCCAGATCGAGGCCCGCGCCGAGCGCGGAGGGCACGTTGTCGTACTCGTGGACCAGGGCGAGATCGAGCCGACCGCCGCGCAGCAGGTTCGGCACTTCGGCGGGGTCGACCTCGGTGATGTCGACGGCGAGGTCCGGCGCGGAGCGGGCGAGCGCGGCGAGGGCGGGCAGCACGAGGGTGGGCAGGGCGGTGGTGAACGCGCCGAGCCGGACGGTGCCCGCGAGGACGCTGTCGTGCCGGGCGAGGGCGGCGCGCGCCCGTTCCATGTCGGCGAGCAGGGTCTCGGCGTGTTCGACGAGCAGGCGCCCGGCGGGGGTGAGCTCGACGCGCCGCCCCGTCCGGATCAGCAACGGACGTCCCGCTTCCCGTTCCAGAGCGGTGAGCTGCTGCGACACCGCGGAGGGGGTGTAGGAGAGCGCGTCGGCGACCGCGGCGATCGTGCCGCGATGGGCGAGTTCACGGAGCAGTCGCAGCCTGCGCAGATCGAGCATCAGTTCAGCTTACGGAAAGGCTCATGAAACCTAACTGGTGCTTCATCTCGCTGCGGGTGAGGGTGGAGGCATGTCGTTTCGACCATCCGGAATCTTCGTCCCCCTGGTGACCCCGTTCGACGAGCACGGCGCGGTCGCCGCCGCCGAGCTGGCGCGCCTCGCCCACACGGTGCTCGACGAGGGTGCGGCGGGTCTCGTCGCGCTGGGCACGACCGCCGAACCGGCGACCTTGTCGGCGGCCGAGCGGGTTCGGGTGCTGCGGGTCTGCGGCGAGGTGTGCCGGGCCCGTGGTGTTCCGCTGATCGCGGCCGTGGGCTCCAACGACACCGTCGCGACGGTGCGGGCGATCGAGCAGACCGTCGCCCGGACCGACGTCGCGGCGGTGCTGACGGTGGTGCCGTACTACGTGCGGCCCTCCGAAGCCGGCGTGGTCGCGCATTTCGAGTACGTCGCCGAACGCAGCCCGGTGCCGGTGCTCGTCTACAACGTCCCCTATCGCACCGCGCAGACCGTGGGATACGAGGCGATGCTCGAGCTGGCCCGGGCAACCAGGGATCGTCGGGGTGAAGCAGGCGGTGGGCGCGGTGGACACCGACACCGCGCGACTCATCGCGCACGCCCCGGCCACCTTCTCCGTGCTGGCGGGTGAGGACACGCTGGTCTCGCCGCTGCTGGCGATGGGCGCGCGCGGCGGGATCCTGGCGACCGCGAACGTGTGTGCGCGCGAGTTGGTCGAGCTGCGCCGGCGCTGGCTGGACGGGACGCCCGACCGGGCGCGCGAGCTGGCCGATCGCCTGGTCGAGCCCGCCCGGCTGCTGCTGTCGGAGCCCAATCCGACCGTGATCAAAGCGGTGCTGCACGCGCGCGGGCTGCTGTCGACGCCGCGGGTGCGCCTGCCGCTGCTGACCGCCGCGCCGTCCCCGGCGGTGCTGGCCGCGGTGCGGGCGCTGCGGGCGGAGTACCCGGGCGCGGTGGTCACGGCCGGTCGCTGACGGCCGGGGTCACCGGCGGGGCGCGGAACCCAGGAGGCGGTCGAGGGCGTGGTCGACGAGTGCGGTGGCGCGGTCGGGGGTGTGGTAGCCGGCCAGGGTGGATTGGGTGAGGCCGACGAGGATGCCGGTGAGGAGTTCGGCGTCGGCTTCGGTGTCGGTATCGCTGCCGCGGGCACGGCGCAGGTGGCCGGCGAAGGTCTGGGCGAGCAGTCGGGGTGCTTCGAGGGTTTCGCCGGGGATGGTGGGCGAGCCGGTGAGCCGGGCGGTCTGGTAGGCGGACAGGACGAGGGCTTCCGCGCGGCGGGTCTCGTCGAGGGGGAGCAGGGCGAGGGCGGTGGCGCGCATGGCCGCGCGGGGGTCGGGGTCGGGACCGAGCGCTTCGACGTGGCGGATGAAGCGGACGGCCATGTCGTCCAGCACGGCTTTCAGGGTGCCGAGCAGGAAGTCGTTCTTGGTGCCGAAGTAGTACTGCACCAGGCGGACCGAGATGCCCGCCTCGGCGGCGACGGCCTGGAAGGTGGCGGCCGCCAGTCCGCCACGCACGATCACCCGCCGGGCGGCGTCGGTGATCTGGCGTCGTCGTTCGTCGTGATCCACCAGTCGCGGCACGATGTCGTCCCTTCGTCCTCCGAAACCGCTTATGGTACGCGGATATCATCCAAGTGCTACGCTCGTCGGTGCTGCCGCGCATCCTGTGGTTCGTTCATAGCCACGAACATGTCACCGGGTAGGCCGGATCTGTCGCCCACGGCCGGTAGCCTCCAGCCGGTCCGGTGATGAGGAGGAGCGGGTGCGGGTCACGTGGGAGCAGGTGTTCGCCTGGCGGCTGCGCAGGCAGTTCGTGTCCGGGGCGGGCGCGCGGTCGGCCGTCGAGGTGGCCGAGCGGTTGGTCGGGGTGCAGGCGCAGGTGGCCTCCTCGGCCGAGTTGGCGGTGGCGTTGCGCAGTGCGGAGCCGAGCACGGGCGCGGTCGCGCGGGCGCTGGCGGCGGGGACGCTGGTGAAGACCTGGGCGATGCGCGGCACGCTGCACGCGATGACGCCCGCGACCGCGGCGACCGTGCTGCCGCTCATCGCGGCCGCGCGCACGTGGGAGAAACCGTCCTGGCAGAAGGCCTTCGGCGCCTCGCCCGCAGACGTGGCGGCCTTGGCCGAGGCCGTCGGTGACGTGCTCGCCGACGCCGCGCTCACCCGCGCCGAACTGGTGGACGCGCTGCTCGCCGACGCGCGGTTCCACCGGCTCGGTACCGAGCTGAGTTCCGGGTGGGGCGCGCTGCTCAAACCGCTGGCCTGGCAGGGTGTGCTCTGCCACGGGCCGGCCGAGGGCAACCGGGTGACATTCACCAGTCCCCGCCGCGCCGTTCCCGGCTGGACCGGCCCGCTCGCGCCCGAGGAAGCCGCGCCGCGCGCGATCGCGGCCTACCTCGGCGCCTACGGCCCGGCGACACCGGAGACGTTCGACGCGTGGCTCACCCGCACCAGCCACCGCAAGACCGTGGTGCGGTCCTGGTTCGCCGACATGGGCGCGGCGTTGGTAACCGTGGACGTCGACGG
The DNA here is from genome assembly GCF_002554515.1 of Nocardia sp. FDAARGOS_372. Taxonomy (NCBI): domain Bacteria; kingdom Bacillati; phylum Actinomycetota; class Actinomycetes; order Mycobacteriales; family Nocardiaceae; genus Nocardia; species Nocardia sp. FDAARGOS_372. The sequence goes on from NZ_PDDW01000001.1 coordinate 1,252,440, forward strand.
CACGCCCGGCGCGCTGCTCGCCGAACACGCCGACGACCTCGCCGCGGCCGAACCGAGCGCCGAGGTCCACCTGCTCGGCCCGTTCGACCAGTACGTTCTCGGCCCCGGCACCGCCGCCACGGAACTGCTGCCCAAGGCACATCGCGCGCAGGTCAGCCGGACGGCCGGCTGGATCGCGCCGTTGGTCGTCGTCGGCGGACGTATCGCGGGCACCTGGGAATTCACCGACGACGAGGTGGCCGTGTCGATGTTCGACGACGCCCCGCTCCCGAAACACCTGGACGCCGCGCTCGACCGCGTGGCGACCGCGACGGGTCGGGCGGCGTTGCGCGTCCGGCCGGTGTGAAGCCCACCCTGGGACGGCAGCCCGCACCGGGTGCCCGCGTGGCAGCACCCACCGTGTCGCCTCATGGCCGACCTCGGACGGCGCGACCCGGTAGGCTGCGGCGATGAGGGAAGGCCCGGTGACGACACTCATCGATACGGTCGCGTGGGTGCACATCGTGCGGGGACGCATCCTGTGCGCGCGTCCGCGCGGCAAGGACGTCTTCTTCATTCCCGGCGGGAAACGCGAAGGCGCCGAATCGGATCTGGACACGTTGCTGCGGGAGATCCGCGAGGAACTGACCGTCGCGCTGATCGCAGGGACCGTCGCGGCGGTGGGCGTCTACGAAGCGGGCGCGCACGCACCGGGCGACGACGTGCTCGTCCGGATGGCCTGCTACACCGCCGAATACCGCGGCACCCTCGCCGCCAGCAGCGAGATCGACGAGCTGGCCTGGTTCGGGTACGCCGACCGGCCGCGGGTACCGCCGGTGGATCGACTGCTGTTCGACGACCTGCACGCCGCCGGTCTGCTGGAGTGAACGGGGACGGTATGCGCCGGGGCCCACGGACGACAGCGGCGACACTCGCGCGCTGGTCGGGATACGGGCTGGCGGCGCTGCCGTTGGCGTTCGCACCGGTGAGTGTCCGGCTGCGGGTGCCGCGGCGCTGGCTGCGCAGCCCGGTCCGGCTCGAGCGGCCCGGCCCGCTGCGGGTGCTCGCGCATTCGGTTCTCAGCGGCGGCTCGGGCCTGGTCGGCTGGTTCCTGGCCCTCCTCGCCCTCGTCGCGCTCACCCGCGGGCTGGCCTACCCGGTGCTCACCGGCGACGACCACGCGAACTCCTGGGGCGGCCCGACCCTGGCGGGCGCCTGGGCGGTGCACGCGGTCCTGGGCGTGGCACTGCTGCCGGTCTGGCTCCTGGCGATCGCCGGGCTCGGCGCCGTGCAGTGGCGGCTGGCGCAGCGACTGCTCGGGCGCACCGGCCCGCCGTGGGCGATTCCGCTGTCCATCGCGCTCGCCGCCGCAGGCGCGCTGCTGTTCATCGCCTGGACCCGCCAGCTCTGAACCGGGAATCGGTCTGCGCGCGGCGCGGTTTCCCTCCGAGACGACCCGCACCCGCGCGGTCGCGCCCGGAAGGACCAGCATGCACTTCGCCGTCAGCTACAGCAGTGCCCATTTCGGCACCGACCCCGACCGTCTCGTCGCCTATGCCCGGCACGCGGAATCCTGCGGTTTCGACGGGCTGTATCTGCCCGAACACCTGGTCCTCGGCCCCGGGATCGAACTGCACGGTGCCGAGGTGGCACCCACCCTGCCGTTCCTCGACCCGCTCGACACCCTGGCCTACGTCGCCGCCGCGACCGAGCGGCTGCTGCTGGGCACCGGGGTGCTGTTGCTGCCGTACCGGCATCCGGTGGTTCTGGCCAAGCAGCTGGCGACGATCGACGTGCTGTCCAAGGGCCGGATGCGCTTGCTGACGGTCGGATTGGGGACGGTGCCGCGCGAGGCGGCCGCCACCGGGGTGGACTTCCGTGCCCGCGGCCGTCGCGCCGACGAGGCGATCGACGTGCTGCGCCTGCTGTGGTCCGGTGACCAGGACGGGGTGAGTTTCCACGGCGAGTTCTTCGACCTCGACCGCGTGGTCCAGTATCCGACGCCGGTGCGCCCGCTGCCGATTCACATCGGTGGCTCCAGCGAGGCCGCCGCGCGCCGGGCCGGGTTGCGCGGGGACGGCTACTTCGCCGGGGGAGCGTTGATGCCCTGGGATCGCGCGGCGCAATGGGAACTCGCCCGCGCCACGGCGGCGGCGGCCGGGCGCGACCCGGACGCTCTCGAATACACCCGCTGGAGCGGCATCGACATGACTCCCGAGCGGCTCGACGCCTTCGTCGCGCAGGGCGTCACCCGGGTGGTCGTGAGCGCGACGGCGGCCGACCCGGCCGAACAACTCGATCAGCTGTCCGCTTTCGCCGAACGGTTCGGTCTCGGCCCACACTGACCGGACGGTCGGGCCGACCCACCGAGCCGGGCCGCCGGTGCCCGGCATCCGCGTCCGTGGGCGGGGATGCCGAGCCGGCTCAGGTGGCGACGGCCGCGCGGCCCGCCAGCTCGATCAGATGCTGGACGAGGGTGAGCAGCACGTTCTTCACCGAATCGCGGCTGCGCGCATCGCACAGCAGCACGGGCGTCTCCGGATCGAGGTCCAGCGCGTCGCGCACCTCGTCCACGGTGTAGCGCGGTGCGCCGTCGAAGCAGTTGACGCCGATGATGAACGGCAGCCCGCGCCGCTCGAAGAAATCGACCGCGGCGAAGGAATTGCTGAGGCGCCGGGTATCGGCCAGCACCACCGCGCCGAGCGCGCCCCGGGACAATTCGTCCCACAGGAACCAGAATCGGTCCTGGCCCGGTGTGCCGAACAGATACAGCACGAGATCACGGTCGATGGTGATGCGACCGAAATCGAGCGCCACCGTGGTGGTTTCCTTGGATTCGACGCCGGACAGGTCGTCGACGCCGGTACTGACCTCGGTGATGAGTTCCTCGGTGCGTAGTGGCGTGATCTCGCTGATCGCCGACACCATGGTGGTCTTACCGACCCCGAAGCCGCCCGCGATGAGAATCTTGACCGAGGCGGCCAAGCGCTGGGATCCGCTGGGATCGACCCGTGCGGGGTCATAGTTTTCTGATGCCATCCAATACCGCTCGCAATACGTTGAGACCGCCGGGACCTGTTTCCAGTTGCACCGGAGCCCGGAAGATCAGGTGTCCCTCGCCGATCAGGTCGCCGACGAGAATCTTTGTCACCGCAACGGGAAGTTGCAAGTGGGCGGCTACCTCGGCCACCGATTTCGGCTGCGCGCAGAGCGCGGTGATGATCCCGTATTCGGGCTCCGGCCTGCGCAGAGTCGGCGCCGCGGTGGTGGTGACGACCACCGTCAGCATGTCCAGATCGTGGGCGGCGCCCATCGTGCGGCCGCGGATCAGCGCGTACGGACGGACCACGGGCCCGGCCGCCTCGTCGAACCACGGCTCGCCCCCGCGCGTCATGACAAACGGGCGGGGGTGGACAGGTAGGAGCCGACACGCTGGACGGTGACGTTCATTTCGTAGGCGACCATGCCGAGGTTGGCGTTCTCGGCGGCCTGCAACGCCAGGCACGCGTTGTCGCCCGCCGAGGTGACGAACAGCACCGCGCGGTCCAGCTCGATCACCGCCTGGCGCACCCCGCCGCCGTCGAATCGGCTGCCCGCGCTGCGCGCCAGCCCGTACAGGGTCGACGACATCGCGGCGAAATGCTCGGCGTCGTCGCGCTCGATCGCCTTCGATCGGCCGAGCAGCAATCCGTCGGTGGACAACACCACCGCGTGGCTCACACCGGCCAGCCGGTCGACCAGGTCATCGAGCAGCCAGTCGAGATCACCGGATTTGGCAGTGCTCACTGTTCGCCTTCCTGTCCATCGGCGAGCCGCTCGCGGCGGCCCTGCCGGGTTCCATTCTCTATGGCCGACATCAGATCGCGGGCCTGTTCGGGGGAACGTTCGCGGTCGGGCGCGGCCGGGGCGGGTGTGGCCGGCGACTCGGCGGCTCGCGGGGCCTGGCGCCGACGCCGGGGCAGCTGGGGGCGGCCGTCGGGGGTGAACGCGGCCGCGGGTGCCCGCACGGGGGCGGGCGGGGCCAGGGTCGCCACCGCGGTGTCGGCGCGGTCCCCGGCAGGCTCGTCGGGGACGGCCGAATACCGTTGACGCAGTGGATATTCGGCGGGCCGCGGGGCGGGCGGCTCGGCGGCGAGCAACGCGCTGGGGATCAGCACGACCGCCCGGACGCCACCGTAGGGCGATTCCGACAGGCGCACCGAGACACCGTGCCGCACGGCCAGCTGCGCGACGACGAACAGCCCGAGGCGCGAATCGGCGGACAGCCGGGCCACACCGAAGTCGGGCGGCTCACGCAACATCTCGTTGACCCGCGCCAGCTCCTCCTCGGACATGCCCATGCCCTGGTCGCTGACCTCGACCACGACGCCGCGGCCGACGACGGCGCCGGACAGCTCCACCCGTGACTGCGGTGGGGAGAAGGCGATCGCGTTGTCCACCAGCTCGGCCAGCAGGTGCCCGAGGTCGGCCACCACCGAGCCGAGCACGTGGGTGTCGGGGATGCGGTGCACGTGTACCCGCGCGTAGTCGAGTGTTTCGCCGACGGCGGCGCGCACGAGGTCGAGCAGCGGGATGGGGTGGCGCCACTGCCTGCCGGGCATGCCGCCGCCGAGCACGATGAGGTTCTCGGCGTTGCGGCGTTCCCGGGTGGCGAGGTGGTCGAGCCGGAACAGCGTCTCGAGCAGTTGCGGGTCTTCCTGGCGGGATTCGGCTTCGTCGAGGATCTCCAGCTGGCGGTGCACCACGATCTGGCTGCGGTGGGCGATGTTGAGGAACACCGCCTTGACCCCTTCGCGGGTGCGTGCCTCGTCGACCGCGGCGGTGACGGCGGCGGCGTGGGCGTGCTCGAAGGCGCGCGCCACCTGGCCGATCTCGTCGCGGCCGTAGTCCAGCCGCGGTGTCTCGGCGGCGGGGTCGACGGACTCGCCGGCGCGGAGCCGGCGCAGCATGGCGGGCAGCCGTTCGTCGGCCAGGGCCAGCGTCTCCCCGCGCAACCGCTTGAGCCTGCGGATGATCCGGTTGGCCAGCACCACGGCGATGAGGAACGCGGCGACGCTGACCAGCATCACGCCCATGCCGCCGTAGAGCGAGCCGAGGGCCGAGTCGCCGGAGGTCTCCTCGGCCAAGCGCTGGGTGCGCTTGTTCTGCGCGATCCACAGGTCGAGCAGCCCGCGATTGACCTCGGCGGCGGCGCTCTGCCACTGCTCGGTGTCCATCGGCGGGTCGGCGGTGTCGGCACCGGCGACCCGGCGCAGCACCGCGTTCTCCATGGCGGTGACCTGCTGCCAGGCGGGGGAGCGGGTGAGGGCGGCCGCGGCCTCGCGCTGCTCGTTGTCGATGTCGGCGGCCAGCAGTCCGATCTCGGTGTGGTAGAAGCCGATCTGATACAGCAACTCCTCGACCGGCACCGCGGGCGGGCCGCCGTCGGCGAGCGTGACGGCCAGCGCGTTGGCCTTGGACATGGCCTCCGCCGCGTAGAGCATCCGCATGCCCTCGGTGAGTTCGACGCCGACCTCGGCGCTGGGCGCGGACTGCCGGGTCACCTGGGTGCCGACGGTGACGACGTCGAGCAGGCGGTTGTAGAACGCGTAGGCGTCGGCGGCGGGTACCTGGCGGACGTCGACGCCGGCGCGCAGCCCGCTCAGGTGCTGGCCCAGGGTGGCGAAACCGGCGAGGTCGTCGCCGTAGCGGTCGTCACTGGCGGCGCGCACGTCGCCGGACACCTCGATCAGCTGCCGGAAGGCGCCGTCGAGGCGGACCCGGGCGGCGGTGAGCGCCGGGCCGGTGGTGGGGTCGCCCGCGAGATGGGCGAGGGTGTAGCGGCGCTCCTGCTGGACGGCCTCGATGAGTTCGCGTGCGCTGGGCATGGCCGCCTGTAGCTGCACCGCCCAGTCCCTGGCCTGTCTGCCCTCGTCGACCAGGTATCCCGCGGCGCCGACGCCGATCACCAGCAGGACCAGGCTCGGCACCAGCGCGATCGCCAGGATCCGGCCCCGGACACCGAGCCTCGCTCTGAACATCCGCACAACGTAGTTCAGCGGACTACACCCCTGTCATTCCGGTCTCGTTGAGCGAGACTGCAATTGACAATCGCACGGTGGATGTGCTGTCGGCGCGCCGCCGGGAGGATGCGGTGGCGGTGGACGGCGGCGTAGATTGTGTGTACCCGCGGGTTACTCACAAGTAGGAGGCAAAGATGCCGGCGCCCGAAGCCGCAGTGTTCGCCCGTCTGAGCGCGCTCGCCGCGATCGACGACCCGGGCGACCGCGCCCGCCGCACGATCACCGAGACCTTCACCGGCGCGGTCCTGGGCGAGGTGCCCGTCGGCACCGCCGAGGACGTGCGCGTCGCCTTCGGCAAGGCCGCGACCGCGCAGGCCCGCTGGGCCGCACGCGCCCCACGCGAGCGGGCGACCGTGTTCGACCGGTTCCGCGCCCTGCTCGTCGAGCATCGCGAGCAGCTGATGGACGTCATCCAGGCCGAGACCGGCAAGGCGCGGTGGGCGGCGCAGGAAGAGGTCATGGGCCTGATGTTCGCGGCCCGCTACTTCGCCAGGGTCGCGCCCGCCCTGCTGGCCCCGCACAAGGTGCCCGGCGCCTTCCCGGTGCTGAACCGGGCCGCGGTGTACAGCCAGCCCAAGGGCGTGGTCGGGGTGATCGCGCCGTGGAACTACCCGATGCTGCTCTCGATCGGCGATTCGGTGCCCGCGCTGCTGGCCGGGAACGCCGTCGTGGTCAAGCCCGACAGCCAGACCCCCTATTCCGCCCTCGCGGCCGCCGAACTGCTCTACCGCGCGGGCCTGCCGCGCGACCTGCTCGCCGTCGTCCCCGGCCCGGGCACGGTCGTCGGCACCGCCATCGTGGACTCCTGCGACTACCTGATGTTCACCGGCTCCTCGGCCACCGGCCGCACGCTGGCCGAGCAGTGCGGGCGCAGGCTCATCGGCTTCTCCGCCGAGCTCGGCGGCAAGAACCCGATGATCGTCACCGCGGGCGCGAACCTCGACCGCGCGGCCAAGGCGGCCGTGCGCGCCTGCTTCTCCAACGCCGGTCAGCTCTGCATCTCCATCGAGCGGCTGTATGTGGAGAAGGCGGTGGCCGCGCAGTTCACCGAGAAGTTCGTCGAGGCGGTGCGCGCGGCGAAACTCGGCGCCGCCTACGACTATTCGGCCGACATCGGCAGCCTGATCTCCGAATCCCAGCTGGAGACGGTGTCCAAGCACGTCGCCGACGCCACCTCCAAGGGCGCCCAGGTGCTCGTCGGCGGCAAGGCCAGGCCGGATCTCGGTCCGCTGTTCTTCGAGCCGACCGTGCTCACCGAGGTGACCGACGAGATGGAGTGCGGGCGAGAGGAGACCTTCGGCCCGCTGGTCTCGATCTACCCGGTCGAGGACGCGGCCGAGGCGATCCGGCGCGCCAACGACACCGAGTACGGCCTCAACGCCAGCGTGTGGGCGCAGAGCAAGGCGGCGGGCGAGGAGATCGCCCGGCAACTGCGCGCGGGCACGGTGTGCGTGGACGAGGGCTACGCGCCCGCCTGGGGGACCACCGGCGCGCCGATGGGCGGCATGGGCATCTCGGGTGTCGGGCGCAGGCACGGCCCCGACGGCCTGCTCAAGTTCACCGAACCGCAGACCGTGGTGGTGACGCGGTTCCTCAATCTGGACACCCCGCCGCTGGTCCCGCAGGAGATGTGGCAGAAGTTCCTGATGACCGTGGCCCGGTCGCTGCGGTTCCTGCCCGGCCGCTGACCGGCGCTACTTGTTGAAGAAGATGCCCGCGACGTCGGCGTTCTTGATCGGCGTCTCGGCATTGCGCTGGGCGCCGCACAGCACGTCGACGGCGACCATGGTGACGTCGACGGAGGTGCCCGGCGGCTCGTTCTCCAGGTGATCGCGTTCCTTGACGAACTTGGTGATCGTGGTCCGCTTGGTGTCGGGGTCCTGCGCCACGTATTCGCGGCACGGGGTGTCACCGCCCTTGTTGAGGGCCCGCTCGATATCGGTGCAGCCGCCGAGCACCGCCACCGCGGCCGCCGCCGCCATCATCAGTGCGGTCCTGCCCGCCGTGCCGTTCATCCGCTCCTCCTGGTGCCTCGGTCGAGCGGATGAGCCGCGCGATCCACCTCCCCCGACGGTGAGCCTAGAGGCGCTGCGCGCCGCGGCGGGCGCCGACCCGCGCGCGACGCGCCGAGTGTGAGCAATCGGATCGCGGCGTGTCAGGCGGTGGCGATGCGCAGCGGCACATCCAGTTCCGCGGTGGTGAGCGAACCGTGGTGACCGATCATCGCCGACTCGAGCGGTTCGGCCGCGCTGCGGATCACCCCGCGGGTGCCCGCGGCGGCCACCACCAGATCGCCGATGCGGGCGGCGATCTCGGGCGTGACGAGTGGTCCGAACCAGCCGCGGGCGATCACCTCCTGGCGCGGCAGCACCGCGAAATCCGGCCCGAGGGTCTCCTGCCAGGCCGCGGCGACGTCGGCGGTGGCGCCGTCGACGGTGTAGACGTGGCGTGCTCGCGGCTCGCCGCCGAGCCGGTGCACCCCGTCGCGCAACGGCTCGACGGTGTCGAAATCGATGGTGCCGTCGAGTTCCACCATGCCGTGGTCGGCGGTGACCACCAGGGCGGCGTCGGCGGGCAGGCGGGCGGCGATGGCGGCCGCGATCCGGTCGACGTGCCCGAGTTCGAGCAGCCACGCCTCCGAGGAGGGGCCGCGCACGTGACCGGTGGTGTCCAGATCGCCGTGGTAGGCGTAGACCAGGGAGCGCTCACCCGCCCGCAGCGCGGTGATCGTGCCGTCGACGAGATCGCCGAACGACAGGCCGGGCCGGAACTCGTTGCCGCGCAGCACCGCCCGGGTGAGCCCGGAGTTCGCCTGGTACATGGGCGCCACCTGGGTCACCCGCACTCCGGCGGCGGCCGCGCGCTCGAAGGTCGTCGGCCGGGGCTGGAACTGTTCGGGTACCAGTTCGCGCAGCAGATCGACCTCGGGGCCGCCGCCCTGCAACCGCCAGCGCAGCGGATTCACCAGCCGGTCGTAGCCGGGCACGGTCATCTGGTAGCCGACGATGCCGTGTTCGCCGGGCGGGGCACCGACACCGAGCGAGCTCAGGCTGGTGGCGGTGGTGCTGGGGAAGCCCGTGGTCAGCGGCATCGACGCCAGGCCGGACAGGAACGGCGCGGCCTCGGCGTGTTCGGCGAGCAGCTCGGCGCCGAGTCCGTCGATCAGCAGGACGCAGACGCGGCGGGCCGTGAGGTCGAGGCCGAGGCGATCCTCTTCGCCCGGCACGCCAAGGCAGGCCAGGACCGAGGGCAGGACATCGGCGAGGGAACCCGATCCGTATCGGGGCGCGGCGAACACCTGGCCAGGATGGCAAGCCCGGGACGCGGTGGCAAGCGTATTCGGGAGTGCCGGCCCGTTCAGGGGTGCGGGCGCAGCAGCCGGACGAGGGTGGCGAGCACGTCGTCGGTGAGCTCGGGGGCGGTGGTGCCCAATTGGGCGCTGCGCTTGCCGAGCTGACCGTCCAGCCACAGCGAGGCGAGGCCGTGCCCCACCGCCCACCACGTGATGCCGAGCGTGTCGGCCTTGTCGGCGGGCAGCTGCCCGGCCGCGACACAGTCGCCGATGGCCTCGGCCAGGACGCCGAAGGCGGCGTCGCCCGCCGCGGCTGCCTCGGGATGCTTGTCCGGCTGGGACAACTCGGGCCGGAACATCAACCGGAAGTACGCGGGCCGGGTACGGGAGAACCGGACGTAGGCGGCGGCGAGCGCGCCCAGCGCGTCCAGTGGCGTGCCCTCGGCCGCCGCGCGCGCGGCCCGCAGCTCCTCGGCGAGCAGGTGGAAGCCCTCGATGGACAGGGCGGCCAGCAGTGCGGCGCGGTCGGGGAAGTGGTGGTAGGGCGCGCCCGAGCTGACGCCCGCCTCCCGCGCGACGCGGCGCAGGCTCACCGCCGCGAGTCCTTCGGTCTCGATCAGGCGCAGGCAGGCGGCCATCAACTCGGCACGGAGCGCGCCGTGGTGGTAACTGGTCCGCTTCACCCTCCGAGCGTATGCGACCGGTGCCGGCGCGGATTTCCCTGGACAACCAATCTATGCGGTGCTTAGATTATCTGAGCGGCGCTCAGATTCCCGCCGCGCCGCATCCCTCCCGGACAGGTGGACTTCATGAACACACGCGTACTCGTCACCGGCGCCACCGGTTTCGTCGCAGGCCACGTCATCGCCGAACTGCTCGCCCACGGCCATCCCGTGCGCGCCACCGTGCGCGATCTCGCCGACACCGGCAAACGCGCCCATCTGGTCGAGCTGGCCCGCCGTCTCGACGGCGATCTCGAGTTCGCCGCCGCCGATCTCGGCGCCGACACCGGCTGGGCCGCGGCCGTGGCGGGCTGCGCGGCCGTGCTCCACGTGGCCTCCCCGTTTCCCGCCACGCCACCGAAGGACGAACGAGAGCTCATCGAGCCCGCCGTCCAGGGCACGCTGCGGGTGCTGCGGGCCGCGGCCGACGCCGACGTGCGCCGCGTGGTGCTCACGTCCTCGGTCGCCGCCGTCGCCTACGGCCACGGCAACGACGCGGTGCGCACGGAGGCGGACTGGTCGGTGGTCGACCGGGTGCCGGCCTACCAGAAGAGCAAGACCCTGGCCGAGCGTGCCGCCTGGGACTTCGTGGCCGCGTTGCCCGACGAGCGCGGGCTGGAACTGGTGGCCCTCAACCCCGGCATGATCCTCGGCCCGCTGCTGACCGCGGCCACCAGCACCTCGCACGAGCCGGTGCGCAAGCTGCTGGCCCGCGAGGTGCCCGGCTCGGTGCGCACCGGGTGGACCCCCGTCGACGTGCGCGATCTCGCCGTCGCCCACCGGCTCGCCCTGGAAACGCCCGCCGCCGCGGGCAACCGCTACATCTGCGCCGCACCGCCGCTGTGGATGGGCGAGCTGGCCCGCATGCTCGCCGACGAGTACAACCCGCGCGGGTACCGGGTGCCCACCCGGGTGCTGCCGAACTGGTTGATCCGCGCTCTCGCCCTGGTCGACGGCACCGTGCGGCTCACCGTGCCGGTGCTCGGCCGCACCGAGAACGTCAGCGCCGCCAAGGCCGAAGCCGAACTCGGCTGGCGCATGCGTCCGGTGCGCGACACGGTGCTCGACACCGCCGAGAGCCTCATCGCGCACGGCCTCGTCCCCACCCCGGCGGCGGCCGCGTCGCCGCGCCGCACCCGCCCCGCCCCCGCGAGCGCCTGAGGAGGCCGCCGTGCTCGTCACCACCCTCGTCGTCGCCACCATCGGGCTGATCCGCAAGCTGCGCAACCGATCCGCGACCGACCGGCCTGACCGGCCCGCCCGCGCCGCCACCGGATGGCGGTCGGTCCGGCAGGTGGCACGCCGCCCCGTGCCCGCCGTCTCCGCCGCGGTCGCGCTCGCCGGCGGCTCGGTCGCCGTGGGCACCCTGGCCTGGTGCTGAGCCGTTCGCGCTCGGCGATACCGCTGGCGCGCCGGGGGACGAGCCGTTAGACAGAAGCGGTGAACACACAGCGTCCGTTCAGGTTCGGTGTCAACATGGTGCTCGCGGAGTCGCGGCGGGACTGGGTGCGCAAGTGCCGCCGGGTCGAGGAACTCGGCTTCGACGTCCTCGGTGTCGCCGATCATCTCGGGATGCCCGCCCCGTTCCCCGCGATGGCGGTCGCGGCCGAGGCCACCGAGCGCGTCCGGCTCACCACCTTCGTGCTCAACACCCCGTTCTACAACCCGGTGCTGCTCGCCCGTGAGGTCGCGGGGCTGGACCAACTGACCGACGGCCGCGTGGAACTGGGACTGGGCGCGGGCTACGTGAAAGCGGAATTCGAGCAGGCGGGGATTCCGTTCGAGAGCGGCGGGCGCCGGGTCGCGCACCTGGAACGCACCGCCACCACCCTGCGGCGGTTGTTCGCCGATCCCGACCACCGTCCGCGGCCGGCCCAGCCCGCGGGACCGCCGCTGCTGATCGCGGGCTGGGGAGACCGGCTGCTGCGAGTCGCCGCCGCGCACGCCCGGATCATCGGCTTCACCGGTGCCGCGGCCGCCCGCGACGGCGGACCGCTGCTGCTGGCCGGTGAGCGGCAGCTGGGGGAGCGGGTCGATTTCGTGCGCGGGGCGTTGGGTGAGCGCGCGTCCGAGGTGGAGCTGAACCTGTTGATCCAGCGGGTGGCCGGGGACGGTGCGGCCGCCACGGAGCTGTTCGAGACCTATCGTCCCGCGATGGTTGCCGAGGCCGCCGTCGACCCGCGTTCGGTGCCCACGTTGCTCGCCGGCTCGCCGGAGGCGGCGGCCGAGCGCCTGCACGAACTGCGGGAACGTTTCGGCATCAGCTACTTCACCGTCCTCGAGGACAGCATGGAGGCCTTCGCCCCGATCCTGGCCCGCGCCCGCTGATCTCGCCGGGTACGGCCTCAAACTGTTTGCGGCGGGGCGGGTTTGGGGCCACCGTCGGCCTTGCCAACCGTGGCGGCGTGGCTAGGATCGCTCGAATGGATTCGGAGAAGGGGAGCCCCCGGCGGCCGGACACGGTGTATCGGTCGACCGGCGCGGCACCAGGGGCGCTGGTGTGTTGCGGTGTCGTCGCGGTGCTCGGCTTGGCCGCGGCCGTGAGTGGGGTGGCGGTGCTGGCGGGCCTGGTCGGCGCACTGTTGTTCGGGCCGATCGCCTGCGAGATGGGGTGGGCGGCGCTGCGGCGCAGGCCCGAGCTGGTGATCGGGGACGAGGCGATCGCGCATCCCGCGCTCGGCCACATCGCCTGGAGCAGTGTCGATCACGTGCGGGTGCGGCGGGACGGGCGCGGCCGGGTGCTCGAGATCGTGCTGCGCGGCGGGTCGATGCGGGCGTGCCCGTGTGTCCCGGTCAGCGCGTTGCCGGTGCGGGTGGACGCGGTGCTCGGTGCGATCCGGGCGCACCGTCCCGACGTGCTGATCGGTGGCGAGCGGGTGGTGCAACAGGGCGTGCCGGTGCTCGGCCGCACCGTGGCGCGCGGCGGTCAGTCCGCGCCGGTGGACCGCGAGGACGTGCCGGTGCTCGGCGCCGCGGGCGGTGGGGCGGCGCGCGCGGGGTCGGCGGTGCTGGACGGACCGCGCCGCCGCGCCGGGCTGCGCGGGGCGATCAGGCGACGGCCTGCTCGTCCAGCCAGGCCGGGAAATCGGTGAGGCCCGCCAGAATCAATCCGCCCCGGCGGCCCGCAACTCGTCGGCGTCGCACGGTCCGGTCGTGACGCCGACGGCCAGCGCCTGCGCCGCCTTCGCGCCCCGCATGTCGCCCGCGTGGTCACCGACGAACACCCGCGCGCGGTGCTCGCGCAGCGCACCGGCCTTGGCCGCCGACCAGAGGTCACCGACCAGGGCGTCGACCCGCCAGCCCAGCGCGTCGAGGTGCAGCTGGGCCAGCGGCGTGTGCTTGCCGGTGACCACCACCACCCGGCCGCCCCGGTCGAGCACCGCCGCCAGCGCGGCGTCCGCGCCCGGCATCGCGGGGATCCGGGCGACCACCGAGGGGTAGAGCTCCCGGTAGCGGGACACGAACGCCGGGATGAGGCTTTCGTCCATGCCCGCGTCGGCCAGCAGCATCGGCATCGGCGGCCCGAGCTTGTCGACGATGTCGGCCCCGCGCACGCCCACCCCGAACTCGGCGGCGGCGATGTCGACCGCCCTGGCCACCCCGGGGCGCGAGTCGATCAACGTCATGTCCAGGTCGAATCCGACGGTCCAGCTCACCCGTCCGACCCTAGACGAGCGACCCGAGCGGCCGTCCGGGTGCGCTCGGCGTTCCGGTCACCGCGGGTGGGCGGGGCGGGCCGTGGCTGCGCCCCTGCGTTCCGGTTCCGGTCCGCCGCGCGATCTCGGCCCTGGCGCGATCGGGGCGTTGCCGCCGGTGGCCGTGCCGGAGACGGGGATCAGGGCGACGCCGAGCCGGACCTGTCCGTCGGCGACAGCGCGGACAGCCGGAAAAGTCTGCCGCCGAGGGAATTCCGCCGAGGCACGACGCGTCCGATGCCGAATTGTGTTGCGGTCTCGCCTGATTCACGTGGAACCGGGCGTGCACCGCGTGCCGGTCGGCACGGGCCGCAGCCCGAAGCGGGGGCGGGACGCGGTGCAAGCCGTGCGTGTTTGCAGTGTGTGCACGCGTGACCGGTTCGCTCGTCATACGCGGAATTCGCAGGTCAGACCGCCTGATCCGCACCGACCAGGTGATCGACCAGCTCCGCCAGCGTCGCGTCGTCCGGTGCGTAGGGCTGGTAGAAGCACACCCGGTCCGACAGTCCGCTCACCCGGGCGCGGATGTCGGCGGCGACCTCGGCCGGGGTGCCGCGGGCGGCGATGGTGGCGAGCATGTCGTCGTCGACGAGGTGGGCCATCTCCTGCCAGCGACCCTGCTTGGACAAAGCGTTGAGTTCCGGTTGCAGCTCGCCCCAGCCGTGCAGGTCGAGCACGGGACGGTAGGCGGGGGTGGAGCCGTAGAAGGCGAGCAGGCGGCGGGTGGCGGCGTCGGCGGCGGCCTGCTCGGCCGCGGAGCGGCCGACGGCGACGATGACCTCGGGTACCACGGTGAAATCGGCGCGCTCGCGCCCGGCGGCGGCCAAGCCCTCGTCCACCGCGGGCATGGTCCGTTCCCGCAGGTACCGCCGGGAGGTGAAGGGCATGACGAGCAGGCCGTCGGCGACCCGGGCCGCCATCGCGGTCATGCGGGGCCCCAGCGCGCCGAGGTGGATCGGCGGCGGGCCGAAGGGGTTGGGGCCGGGGCTGAAGGTGGGGGTCATCAGGGTGTGGCGGTAGTAGCGGCCGCGGAAATCCAGTCGTTCACCGGTCTGCCAGCAGTCGAAGATCGCGCGCAGGGCCGCGACCAGCTCGGCCATGCGCTCGACCGGATCGTCGAACGTGGCGCCGAATCGCCGTTCGATCTGGGTGCGGATCTGGGTGCCCAGGCCGAGGGTGAATCGGCCACCGGACAGCAGCTGGAGATCGTTGGCCTGGTGGGCCAGGTGGATCGGGTTGCGGGGGAAGGCGATGGCCACGTTGGTGAGCAGATCGAGTCCGCCGACGGTCGCGGCCAGCGTCAGCGGGGCGAACACGTCGTGCGGGCCTTCGAAGGTGAACACCCCCGCCACCCCCGCCGCACGGAGTGCCCGCGCCCGCTCGGCGCTGTCGGTGAGGCCGTAGATCGCCGTGTACACCCGCATCGGACCACCACTCCTCCGACCGCCACGGCGGACTGCAACGCGTTTCAATTCGGTCGCGAATGTAGCATCCGGGACGCCCCGATCTAGACGTAACTTGCGATAACATGTAACCTCGCGGCAACGCTCGGACAAGGGAGCCCGAGTGCGCGACCCAGACGAAACGAGTACCTCAATGACGCGGCATGTCGACGTACTGATCATCGGCGCAGGGCTGTCCGGCATCGGAATGGCCTGCCACCTCACCCGGGAACGCCCGGAGCACAGCTTCGCGATCCTCGAACGGCGCGACAGCATCGGCGGCACCTGGGACCTGTTCCGCTACCCGGGCATCCGCTCGGACTCGGACATGTACACCTTCGGCTACGGCTTCCGGCCCTGGAACGGCACCAAGGTGCTCGCCGACGGACCGAACATCCGCCAGTACATCGAGGACACCGCCCGCGAATACGGCGTCACCGAGCACATCCGGTTCGGCCGCAAGGTCATCCTGGCCGGCTGGTCGAGCGAGCGCGAACTGTGGACGGTCACCGCGCTGGACGAGCGCACCGGCGCCACCGAGGAGTGGACCAGCCGCTTCCTGGTCGGCTGCACCGGCTACTACGACTACGACAACGGCTACCGGCCCGAGTTCCCCGGCGAGGAGAACTTCCGCGGCCGGATCGTGCACCCGCAGCACTGGCCCGAGGATCTGGACTACCGCGGCAAGCGCGTGGTGGTGATCGGCAGCGGTGCCACCGCCATCACCCTGGTGCCCGCGATGAGCACCGACGCCGCGCACGTGACCATGCTGCAGCGCTCGCCCACCTACATCACCGCACTGCCCGCCGAGGACCCGGTGGCGCTGGCGCTGAAGAAGGCGCGGGTGCCCGACAAGATCGCCTACCAGGTCGGCCGCGCGCGCAACATCGCCCTGCAGCGGGCCAGCTTCCAGCTCTCCCGCACCCATCCGGAGAAGGCCAAGAAGCTGCTGCTGGCCGCGATCCGGCTGCAGGTCGGCTCCGGCATCGACATGCGCCACTTCACCCCCAGCTACAACCCCTGGGACCAGCGCCTGTGCGTGGTGCCCAACGGCGACCTGTTCAAGGTGCTGCGCAGTGGCAAGGCCTCGATCGTCACCGACCGCATCGCGACCTTCACCGAGGACGGCATCCGGCTCGAATCCGGCGAGGAGCTGCCCGCCGACATCATCGTGACCGCCACCGGCCTGCGCGTGCAGATGCTCGGCGGCGGCGCGCTCGAGGTCGACGGCGAGCCGGTCGTGGTGCGCGACCGCGTGGTGTACAAGGGCGCGCTGCTCGACGGCATCCCGAACGCGATGGTGGTGCTCGGCTACACCAACGCCTCCTGGACCCTCAAGGCCGACCTGGCCGCCGAGTACTTCTGCCGGCTGCTCGGGCACATGGCCGAGCGCGGGTACCGCACCTTCACCGCCGTGGCCCGCGAGGGCGACCGTGGCACCGACTCGGTGATGGGCGGCGCGCTGACCTCCGGCTACATCCAGCGCGGCGACGCGGTGATGCCGCGCCAGGGCACCAACGGCCCGTGGCAGGTGATCAACAACTACTTCCGCGATCGCGCCTTCCTGCGCAAGGGGCCGATCGAGGACGGTGTGCTCACCTTCGACGCGTACGCCGCCGCGTCGGCGCCGGTCCGCGCCGCCGAAACCCGCAGCGCCTGAGCCGCCGGGGCCACGCGGGACGGGCCGTGCTCGCCCCGCGTGGCCTCCGACCATGATCGTCGGCGAGACTGGCCCCATGCGTGTGGTCGTGGTGAACAGAGGCGAGATCGCGGTCCGGATCGTGCGGGCCGCCCGGGCCCACGGGTATCGAACGCTGGTGGTGCACACCCCCGCCGAAGCCGCGACCCTGCCGGTGCGACTGGCCGACGACGCGGTCGAACTGCCGGGGGAGGGGGCGGCGGCCTACCTGGACATCCCCGCGGTCGTGGCCGCGGCCCGCACCGCCGGTGCGGGCGCGCTGGTGCACCCGGGCTACGGATTCCTCAGCGAGAACGCCGAGTTCGCCAGGGCCTGCGCCGCGGCCGGGCTCGTCTTCGTCGGCCCGGATCCGCGGGTGCTGGCCGCCTTCGGCGACAAGGTCGCCGCCCGCGCCGCCGCCGAACGTGCCGGGGTGCCGGTGCCGCCGGGCACCCCGGTGGGCGCGGACGCGACGGCCGTGGCCGCGCTGCTTTCCGAGCATCCCGACGGTGTGATGATCAAGGCGGCCGCCGGAGGCGGTGGCCGCGGGATGCGCGCGGTCCGGGACCCGGACGAACTCGCCGACGCCTACGCCCAGTGCCGGGCCGAGGCGAACGCCGCCTTCGGCGACGACCGGGTGTTCGCCGAGGCGCTGGTCGACGGGGCCCGGCACATCGAGATCCAGGTCGTCGCCGACGGCGTGCACGCGCGGGCGGTGGGCGACCGCGATTGCAGCGTGCAGCGGCGCCGCCAGAAGCTGGTGGAGATCGCGCCCGCGCCGGAGCTGGCCGAGACCGTGCGCGAACGGTTGCACCGCGCGGCGGCCGCGCTCGCCGAATCGGTGGGCTGCCGCGGGGTGATCACGGTGGAGTTCCTGGTCCGCGGGGCCGAAGCGTGGTTCCTCGAGGTGAATCCGCGCCTGCAGGTCGAGCACACCGTCACCGAGGAAGTCACCGGACTCGACCTGGTGGGCATCCAGTTCGCGCTGGCCCGCGGCCGGACGCTGGCCGAACTGGCGCTGCCCGACACCACCCCGCGCGGGCACGCCGTGCAGGCGCGGGTGAACGCCGAGACCATGACCGCGGGCGGGGACGTGCTGCCCGGGTCGGGCATCGTCACCCGCTTCGACGCGCCGACGGGCGCGGGCGTCCGGGTCGACACCGCGGTGTTCGCGGGCCTGCGGCACACGGTGCAGTTCGATTCGCTGCTGGCCAAGGTGATCGCCCGCGCCGACACCCACGCCGCGGCCGTGCGCCGATGCGCCGACGCGCTCGCCGAGACCGTCGTCGTCGGCGTGGACACCAACGTCGCGGTGTTGCGCGCGATCCTCGACGCCCTCGCCGAGGCCGGTCCGGTCGACACCGGCTGGTTCGAGCGGCACGTCGACGGCATCCTCGCCGCCGCGGCCGAACTCGCGCCGGTGGTCCCACCGGAGACCGTGCCCGACGGGTCCGGGCCCGATCGCACCGGGCCGGAGCTCGGGCCCGACGAGCAGGCGTTGGCCACGCCGATGGGCGCCACCGTCGTCGCCCTCGCCGACACCGGCGCCGTCGTGGCGGCCGGTGCCGAGGTGGCGGTGCTGGAGGCGATGAAGATGCAGCACGTGTTGCGCGCCGAGCGGCCGCTGCGGGTGCTGCGTCACCTGGTCGCGCCCGGCGACGTGGTGGACCCGCACACCGCGCTGCTGGTGTGGGCGCCCGCCGAGCACGACGGCGAGGACACCGAGCGCGCCACCGTCGACCTCGACGCCATCCGGCCCGACCTGGCCGAGGTCCTGGAGCGTCACCGCGGCGTCCTGGACGAGGCGCGGCCGGACGCGGTCGCCAAACGGCACCGGCTGGGCAGGCGCACCGCCCGCCGGAACATCGACGACCTCGTCGACGCGGGCAGCTTCGTCGAATACGGTGCGCTCGCGGTCGCCGCGCAACGGCTGCGCCGCAGCCAGGAGGACCTGATCGCCAACACCCCCGCCGACGGCTTGATCGGCGGCGTCGCCACCGTCAACGCCGATCGTTTCGGCCCCGACGCGACGCGCACGGTGGTGCTGTCCTACGACTACACCGTGCTCGCGGGCACCCAGGGCATGCGCAATCACGCCAAGACCGACCGGATGCTGGAGCTGGCGCACGAGCAGCGGCTGCCCGTGGTGTTCTTCACCGAGGGTGGCGGCGGGCGGCCCGGTGACACCGACTACCCGGGGATCTCCGGCCTGGACGTCACCACCTTCCGCGCGATGGGTGCGCTGTCGGGGCGGGTGCCGTTGATCGGCATCGTCTCCGGGCGCTGCTTCGCGGGCAACGCCGCGCTGCTCGGCATGTGCGACGTCGTGATCGCCACCCCCGACGCCAACATCGGCATGGGCGGGCCCGCGATGATCGAGGGCGGCGGACTCGGCGTGTTCCGCCCCGAGGACATCGGGCCGATCGAGGTCCAGCGGCGCAACGGCGTGGTCCACGTGGTCGCCGCCGACGAGGCCGAGGCGGTCGACATCGCCCGCCGCTACCTGGCCTACTTCCAGGGCGCCGACAAGCAGTGGCAGGCGCCCGATCCGCGGCTGGCCCGGCACGTCGTCCCGGAGAACCGCTTGCGCGCCTTCGACATCCGCGCCGCGATCGAGGCGGTCGTCGACGTGGGCTCGGTGCTGGAACTGCGCCGCGACTGGGGTGTGGGCGTGGTGACCGCGCTGGTGCGGGTGGAGGGGAAGCCCTACGGTCTCGTGGCCAACGACTGCCACCATCTCGGCGGGGCGATCGACGCGCCGGCCGCCGACAAGCTCAGTGCGTTCCTGCGGCTCTGCGACGCGCACGGGCTACCGATCGTGGCACTCTGCGACACACCGGGGTTCATGGTCGGCCCGGACGCGGAGAAGCACGCGACGGTGACCAAGTTCAGCAGGCTGTTCGTCGACGCGGCGAACATGCGGGTGCCGTGGGGCACGATCATCCTGCGCAAGGGCTACGGGCTGGGCGCGCAGGCGATGGCGGCGGGTTCGTTCCGCGCGCCGCGGTTCGTGGTGGCGTGGCCGACCGGCGAGATCGGCGGGATGGGCCTCGAGGGGGCGGTGCGGCTCGGGTTCGCCAAGGAACTGGCCGCCATCGCCGACCCGGACGAGCGAGCCGAGGCGTTCGACGCCCTCGTCGCGGCGGCCTACGCCAACGGTAAGGCGCTCACGGCGGCCACCGTGCTCGAACTCGACGACGTCATCGACCCGGCCGACACCCGACGCTGGATCGGGCTGCTGACCGGCCCGGAAAGAGCTCGGGGACAACGATTCATAGACAACAATGTTCGTGAACACTAGGGTCGTGGCATGACCAAGTTCGACGGCAAGAGCTGCCTGATCACCGGCGCCGCCAGCGGGCTCGGCCGCAGTACCGCGCAGGCGGTCGCGGCCAAGGGCGCCTCGCTGGTACTCACCGACATCGACGGCCCAGGACTCGAGCGTACCGCCGCGGAGCTGCGCGACGGCGGCGCCACCGTGCATCTGGCCGAAGCGCTCGACGTGAGCGACCACGACGCCGTCGTCGCGCTGGCCGAGCAGACCCACGCCCGGCTCGGCAGCGTCGACATCGTCATGAACGTCGCGGGCATCGCCACCTGGGGCACGGTCGACCGGCTCACCCACCGGCAGTGGCGCCGCACCGTCGACATCGACCTGATGGGGCCGATCCACGTCATCGAGGAGTTCCTGCCGCCGATGATCGCCGCGGGCCGCGGCGGGCACCTGGTGAACGTCGCCTCGGCGGCCGGCCTGTTCGGGCTGCCGTGGCACGCGCCCTACAGTGCGGGCAAGTTCGGTCTGCGCGGTGTCTCGGAGGTGCTGCGCTTCGACCTGCGCCGGCACCGGATCGGGGTCAGCCTGGTGTGCCCGGGGGCGATGCGCACCCCGATGGTGAACCGGGTGGAGATCGCCGGGGTCGACCGGGAGGCCGAGGCCGTGCAGAAGGGGATGAAGCTGTTCCTGCGCCACGCGGTGACGCCCGAGGCGGCGGCGGCATCGATCGTGCGCGGGGTGGAGCGCAACCGCTACCTCGTCTACACCTCCCACGACATCCGCGTCGGCCACTGGGCGCAACGGTACTTCCCGCCCGCCTACACCCTGGCCATGCGCGGGCTGAACTGGGCCATGCAGCATTACGTGGACAAGCCGGGCGTGCTGCGCGAGTCCGGCCGCGAGCGCGATGCCCCGCTGCCGTAGGTAGCATCCAGGCGAGAACTGCGCCGGCCGACGACGAAGGGGGACTGGGTGCGGGGCGACACGCCGCGATGCGGTCAGGGGGCGAAGTGGGGCGACGGGGCCGCCGGTCTGGAACGCTGGAGGCCCGACCTGCCGGTCGGCCGTGCCACCGACATCCGTTCGAGGACCACCCTGTGAATCCCGATCTGCCCAAGGATCCCGCCGACGTGCCCACCGAGCCCGTCGAACACCGCGCGCCCGGCGCGACGCCACGGCCCGCCGAGGCCCCGACCGTCGAGATCACCGCCGAGAGTTCCGGCCTGCCCGCGGGACACGACCCGGCCACCCGGCCGGTCCGGCACAGCGGCCCGCGCTGCCCCGACTGCGACGCCGAGGTGAGCGGACCCCGGTGTCCTGGCTGCGGCGCCGACCTCGACGGCAAGTACGTCGCGCTGCCGGTGCCGGGCGCCGCCGCCGACCGGTTCGAGGCCGATCTGGGGGCGGTGTGCGTGGTGACCGATCGCGGAATCGCGCACGCGCGCAACGAGGACGCGGTCGCGGCGGCCGTGCTCGAGGGCGAGCACGGCCCGCACACCACCGTGATCGTGGTCTGTGACGGGGTGTCCACCTCGGCCAATCCGCAGGCCGCCTCCGGCACCGCGGTGCGGGCCGGGGTACAGGCCTGCCTGGCGGCACTGCGCCAGGGGGCGACGGCGCCGGACGCGGCACAGGCCGGACTCGCCGCGGCCGCCGACGCGGTGCGCGCCATCGCCACCGACGATCTGCACGCACCGTCGTGCACCTACGTCTCGGCCGTCGTGCGCGGCGCCGGAGGCGGCGCCGTGGACGTCACCGTCGCCAACGTGGGTGACAGCCGGGCGTATTGGCTTGCCGCCGAGCCGTTCCGCGACGATCCCGGCTTCATGCCGTCCCAGCGGCTCACCGTCGACGACTCCTGGGCGCAGGCCCTGGTCGACGCGGGCGCGATGGACGAGCAGGCCGCGATGAACGACCCGCGCGCGCACACCCTGCTGCGCTGGCTCGGGGCGGATTCCGACGAGAACCCGTGGTCGGAGAACGCGGTGCGGACTTTCCGTGCGGTGGGGCCGGGCCGGTTGCTGCTGTGCAGCGACGGGCTGTGGAACTACCGCCCCGAGCCGGACGGGCTGGCCGCGCTGGCCGCCGCGCCCGATCCCATGGCCGCCGCGCGCGATCTCGCCGATTTCGCGGTGCGCAGCGGCGGCAACGACAACATCACCATCGCGCTCGCGCCGGTCTCCTAGCGGCCGGGGTCAGGAGCCGAGGTTCTCGGTGGCCGGGCTCGCCGGCAGCGGGCTGCGGCGGGTCGGCAGCGGTTTGGTGGCCGGGCCCTCCAGCACGCTGCCGTCGGGGGCGAACCGCGAACCGTGCAGCGGGCAGTCCCAGCTGCGTTCCGCGTCGTTCCAGTGCACGATGCCGTAGAGGTGCGAGCACACCGCCGACACCTCGTGGGTGACCCCGTCGACCGTCGACACCGCGGTGGGGTGCAGGCCGTGCCGTTCGACCCGGCCGCAGCCCTCCGGCGGCACGGTCGTGCCCGAGTTGCCGAGCAATCGCAGCCAGCCGGTCGACATGTGTTGCGCGACGGCGGCATTGACCTGCACGCCGGAGCCGAGCGACTTCAGCTCACCGGGCTGCCAGGTGGCCAGCGTCCCCGCCCAGGCCGGTGTCTTGCCGGTCAGCCGCCCGGCCAGCGCCAGCGCCGCGGCCGCTCCGTTGGTCATGCCCCACTTGGCGAAGCCGCTGGCCACCAGCACGCCGTCCTGGCCGGGCAGCAGCGGCCCGACGTACGGGAGTTCGCTGACCGGGTGATAGTCCTGCGCCGACCAGCGGTACAGCGGTTCGGCGCCGGGGAACCACCGCCGCGTCCAGTCCAGCACCTGCTCGACATGCGCGGCCTCGGAGCGGGTGCGGCCGACCTCGTGGCCGCTGCCGCCCACGAGCAGCAGATCACCGTCGGCGGTGGGGTGGTAGCGCAGCGAGCGGCTGGGCTGGCCGGCGCTGATGTACATCTCGTGCGGCACCGGCCCCGGCACGCGGAACGCCGCCAGATAGGAGCGCTGCGCGGTGAGCCGGGCGAAGAACCCGCCGCGGTCGAAGATCGGGGTGCCGGTGGCCACCACCACGTTCGTGGCCGAGACGTCGCCGTGCTCGGTGCGCACCACGATCTGCCCGCCGTCGTGGCGCAATGCCTGCGCGCGCGTGGACTCGTAGATGGGCGCGCCGTGCGCCTCGACCTCGGCCGCGAGCGCCGCCAGCACGGCCATGGGGTCCAGCTGTGCCTGCTCGGCCAGCCGGACGGCGCCGTGCGCGGGAAAGGGCACGTCCAGCTCGTCCACCAGCTCGGTGGGCAGGCCGACCGCGCGGGTCGCCTCGAACTCCGCTCGCACCGAGGACAATTCGGATTCGTCCTGCGCGTAGGTGTAGGCGGGCACCCGTTGGACGTCGATGTCGTGGTCGGCGCAGAAGTGCAGCAGCCAGTCCAGGCCGTCGCGGTTGGCGGCGACGTACCGGGACAGCGTCGCCGTGCCGTGGCGCTGGGCGATGGTGCTGCCCCTGGTGCCTTGCAGGAGCGAGACTTTCGCGGTCGAGGCGCCGGTGGTGCCCGCGCCCACCCGCCTGGCCTCGAGGACGGCGACCTCGCGCCCGCTCTGCGCCAGCAGCAGCGCCGTCGCCAGCCCCACCAGTCCGGCGCCGACGACGAGGGTGTCGTATCGGGCACCGGCGGTGAGGCGCAACCGCGCGGGAACCTCCGCGTCGTTCAACCACAGTGACGTCATGCAGGGGGCATATCCGTTGCGGTGGCCGCGAAACGCGGCCGACGCAATCACGGGCGGCTACTTGGGCACCAGCACGCCGGTCAGGTCCGCCTGGTGGATCGGGGTGTCCGGGTCGGCCTGGGCGCTGCACATCAGGTCGATGGCGGCGATGGCCAGATCCAGGGTGTTCTGATCGGCGGGCGCTTCGCCGCGTTCCTCCTCGAGGAACTTCGTCACCGTGGTGCGCTTCTTGTCGGCGTCCTGGGCGGTGAACTCGCTGCACGGAGTGTCTCCGCCCTTGTTGACCGCCTTCTCGGCCTCGTCGCACGCCGTGCCGAAGGCGGCGAGGGCGGCGGCGGCCAGCAGTGCCGCGACGGTGTTCCGCGGTGCTCTCATCGGATCTCTCGCTTCCTGTGTGTCATGGCTTCAGAACCCGGCCAGCGCGGCGGCCAGGTCGGGGACGTCGAGCACCTCGAGTGCGCGGTCGCGGACATCCGGGCACTGGGTGGTCGTGGCGGTGTCGACCACGGAGCGGTCGCGCACCACCGCGTCGTTGAGTCCGCCGTTGCGGACCGCCCAGTTGTGCACGGCGCCGTTGAAGCTCACCCGCGCGATGATCGAGCCCTGATCGCGCCAGCTGTCCAGGTCGGCGCGGATCGTGTCGCACAGCGCGGTGGCGGCTTCCGGAGAGATCCGGTCGGGGTCGGGAACGTCGGTGACCGAGCTCGACGGCGGGGCGATGGTCATTTCGAAACCGGGATCGGTCGGCGTCGCGGGCACCGCGGGCTGGTCGGTCTCTAGGGCGTTGCCGCAGGCGGCCAGCAGCGCACACGCCGCGGCGAGGGGCAACGCCGAGAAGGCCCGCCTGCGCGGGCTCGGGGCTGTCATGTTCAGTTCTTCCTCTCGGCACCGGCGCGGCCGGTGTGCGGCGGGGTCAGTGACCCCGGTCGTCGAAACCCGAATTCCGGTCGGAGAGCTTCTGGAGCCTGCGGTGCTCGGCGAGGATCAGCACCGCCCCGATGATCAGGAACAGGGCTGCGGCGATGCCGCCGATGATCGCCCAGCCCTCGAAGCCGTAACCGGCCGCGACCAGCGTCAGGCCGACGGTCACGATGCCGAGTCCGACCAGGATCATGCCCGGCCAGTTGCGGGTGTCCTCGATGGCTTCGCCCGCGTGCGATCGCATCGTCCTGGCGTGGTCGGGGAAGTCCCCGTGCTGGGGGGAATGGCTCTGGGCACTCATCATGGTCTCCTTTCGAGTCCACCTCGTCACGGGTGCCGCTTCGGGGATACCCGTGGCTCTCCCGGTCAATCGACCGGGACGGCGGCGTGGCTCACAGCCCCACGCGGGTGCGGGCGGGCTCGAGTTCGTAGATGGCGTAGGCGGACCGGATCACCGGCTCGGCCACGTTGCGGACGCGGATGCCGCCGGGGGTGGTGCCGCGCTCGGTCCCGGCATGGGCGTGCCCGTGCAGCGCGAGGTCGACATCGAACTCGTCGATCACCTCACCGAGCAGATAGGAGCCGAGGAACGGATAGATCTCGCGCGGCTCGCCGTGCAGGGTGTCGCTGACGGGGGAGTAGTGGGTGAGGACGACGGTGACATCGGTGCGCAGCTCACGCAGCGCCGCCCGCAGCGATTCCGCCAGATCGCAGGTGTGCTGGGCGAATTCGCGCATGATCCGCTCACCGAAGACGCTGGCGCACTTGCCGGCGAACCCGCCGCCGAAGCCCTTGGTGCCCGCGACACCGAGGGTGCGCCCCTCGATCTCGACGGTGGCGGCCGTTCCCTCGAGCACCGTGATGCCGTGGTCGGTGAGCAACGCGGCGATCTCGTCCTGCGCGTCGCTGTGGTGGTCGTGGTTGCCGAGCACCGCCAGCACGGGCACTCCGAGATCGGCGAACTCCTCGGCCACCACCCTGGCCTCGGCGACGGTGCCGTGCCGGGTGAGGTCGCCGGCGAGCAGCAGGACGTCGGCGCGCAACGGCAGTTCGCGCAGCACCGGGCGCAACTGCCCGCCTGAATCGGTGCCGAGATGGACGTCTCCAACCGCGGCGATGCGCATGCGGCTCAACTCCTTTCGGGGGTCGACAGGTGTTCGGCGCCCGCCGGTGCGGCGGGATGCACCACCCGCACGTCGTTGTGGACGCGCAGCTGCGGCAGCTGTTCGCGCACCACCGCCGTCATCTGTTCCTTGAGCGCCTCGCTGGCCACCTCGCCGTCCAGGACGACGACATCGCCGCGGATGGTGACCTGCACACCCAGTTCCGCGGTGCGCGGATCCTCGGCGAGGGCCCGGCGCAGGTGGGCGACCTGGTACTGCGGCTTGTCCATCGGTTCTCACCCGGCTTTCTTCATGTCGGCGCGCGTGTCGGCGATGCCGAGATCGTCGATCAGCCCGAGGAAGGCCTTCGCGTAGGGGGAGTGGATCGTCTCCGCGCGCACCTGCGGCCAGTCGACCTGCTCGCGCAGATCGCGGGCGATGTGCAGCAGCGGGCTCAGATCCAGCCGATGGGCGTCGAAGACCAGCAGCTTGTCCACCATCAGGTCGGTGGCGCTGACCACCGGCGCGACCGCGGGACCGATCCGCATCGTCTCGGCCCGGTCGAGCAGCTCGTCGGTGACGTCGCGGCAGTTGGGGCGGTAGATGATGTCGATGAGGGTGTCGCGGTCGTAGACCTTCTTGAGCCAGTCCTCGGCGGGGTCGCAGCCGCGCAGCCCGGCGCGGGTGAGCACCTGGACGGCGCGGGAGGCGTCCTCGGGTTTGACGAACAGATCGACGTCGTGGTCGGAGGCGGGACCGCCGCGGGCGTAGACCGCGCAGCCGCCCGCCACCGCGAACCGCACGTCGGATTCGGACAGGGCGTTCACGGCACGCGTGAGGGCGTGCAGCAATTCGTCCATCGTGGCGACCATGCCGCCGTGATACCCGGCGCCAGGTCGGTTAATCAGTGGTGAGCACGGGTATGCGAGCCGTGCCAGTGCCGGGAAACCGCCGGTGAACCCGATCCGAAAGGGGGCAGTGGAGATGCCGAAGACCACCCGCACGGGGGAGGCGAAGAAGTCCGAGCTGCCCAGCACGCTGCGGCGTTCGGAGGAGAAGGCGCAGCGCACCTTCGCCAAAGCCCACGATGCCGCCCTGGCCGAGTACGGCAGCGAGGAGCGCGCGTACCGTGTCGGCTACAGCGCGCTCAAGCACAGCTACGAGAAGGTCGGCGACCACTGGGAGGCCAAGGAGCAGCGCGGGCCCTCCGACGAGCGCGCCGAACACGGCGGGCCGGATGCCGAAGGCGAGACCGCGGGCGGGGTGAACGCCAACGCCTCCAAGAAACACCTGCTCGATGTCGCCGGGCGGCTGGGCATCACGGGGCGGTGGAAGATGACCAAGCACCAGCTGATCTCGGCGATCGAGAAGGAGAATCGCCGGGAGACCGCCCGTGCGCGTTCCTGACGACGCCTGGAACCGGGTGGCCAGGGGCGAGACCGAAACCGAACGGCTGGACCGCAACTGGAACAGCCTGGTCCAGGAACTGCGCGTGGTGCAGACCGGGGTGCAGTTCCTGGTCGGCGCCCTGCTGATCGTGCCGTTCCAAGCCGGGTTCGCCGAACTGTCCGACCGTGAGCGCGCGGTCTACCTGGCCACCGTTGCCGCGGCCTTCGGTGCGACGGTGCTGTTGGTCGCGCCGGTGTCGTGGCATCGGATCCTGTTCCGCCGGCACCGGCTGGCCAACGTGGTGGCGGCCGCCCACCGCTGCGCGATCGCGGGGCTGGCGCTGCTGGGTGTCGCGCTGGTCGGGTCGCTGGTCCTGGTGGTGGACATCGTCGTCCACCCGGCGGCGGGGTCCGCGGCGGGCGCGCTGGTGGCGGTGTCGTTCCTGATCGCCTGGCTCATCTCGCCGTGGCGGTGGCGCGGGCCGGGGCGGCGCGCCGGCTGAGCGCCGGATCGACCAGCTCGCGCGCCAGCGCGCTGTCCCGGGTCGGTGCGGCCCGGTGGTAGACCGCCAGCGTCCGCTCCGCCACCCGGTCCCAGGAGTAGCGCTCGCGCACCCGCTCGCACCCCGCCGCGCCCCAGGTGCGGCGCAGCACGTCGTCGTCGAGCAGCGGGCGTACCGCGCGCGCGACGGTCTCGGGGGCGGCCGGGGCGACGAAACGTCCGGTCACGCCGTCGACCACCGCATCGAGCATGCCGCCCACGGCGGTGGCGACGACCGGCCTGCCGCAGGCCATCGCCTCGAGCGCCACCAGCCCGAACGGCTCGTAGCGCGGGATGGCCAGCACCGCGTCGGCGGAGCGGTACAGCCGGGGCATGGCGCTGTGCGAGACCCGGCCGAGCAGCCGGACCCGGTCGCCCACACCGCATTCGGCGGCCAGCCTGCGCAACCGTTTGGTCTCCGCGTCGTCGGCCACGTCGTCGCCGACCGCGCCGCCCGCGATCACCAGCTCGGTGCCGGGCAGTTCGGGCATGGCGCGCACCGCGACGTCGAATCCTTTGCGCGGCAGCAACTTTCCCGCGCACAACAGCCGGTGCCGCGCCTTGCGGTCGGCGGCCGCGCCGCCCGGGGTGAACGCCGTGACATCGACACCCGAGGGCACCACCGAGATGCGGAAGCGCGGCACGCCCATGCGCACCAGCTCCACCGCCTCGTCCACGCTGGTGGCCAGGATGTGCCGGGCGCGGGTGGCGATCAGCCGCTCGAACCGGATGCGCGAGGGCGGGCTGGTGTCGGCCAGGCCCTGGTGCCTGCGCTTGACGGTGCCCAAGGCGTGGAAGGTGACCACCACGGGGATGTCGAAGGCTCGCGCGGCCAGCTCGGCCGCCAGCGCCGACATCCAGAAGTGCGCGTGCACCAGCTGCGGGCGGTCGGTGAGCCAGTGCCTGCGCAGGAAGGTGCCGAACTCACCCAGGTGCGGCAGGGTGCGGTCGCGCGGCAACGGCTCGGGCGGGCCCGCGGGTACGTGCACCACCCGGTAGCCGGGACGGGTGAGCACCTCGGTCCTGGTGTGCGGATCGACGCGGCGGGTGTAGACGGTGACCGAGTGCCCGCGCCGCGCCAGCGCCGCCGCCAGCTCGGCGACGTGCAGCTGTTGACCGCCTTCGGGTCCGCCCGGTTCGGCGAGGGGGCTGGCGTGCTCGGATACCAGGGCGATCTTCACGGATGCTCCGTTCGGGCGAGAAGGACGGATCGGGCCGACTGAGTGGCGCGCAGACACATCCGCCGCGGCCCGGGGACCGAGCGAGGCATCCGCGGTCTCGTCGCGGATATGCCCGCCGACGGGCGCCGCCAAACGGGTGTGAGCCCGACCCGGTGGGGTAAGGCCGCCAGTGAGGCCCGCCCCGGGCCGCCGCACACACGCGCACGGACTGCGAGAACGCGAGAGGTGAGGATGACTGGGCACACCCCCGACACCCCCGACAACGCCGACCACGCCGCCGGCGGAGCGGATCGCAAGCAGCGTCAGCTCGACGCCCACCGGTTCGACCGGGAGCAGGGCCACCTCACCACCCAGCAGGGCGTGCGAGTGCGCCACACCGACGACGCGCTCTCGGCCGGAGCCCGCGGCCCCACGCTGCTCGACGACTTCCATGCCAGGGAGAAGATCACCCACTTCGATCACGAGCGCATCCCCGAACGCGTGGTGCACGCGCGCGGCGCCGGTGCCTACGGCTACTTCCAGCCCTACGACGACCGGCTGGCCGAATACACCGTCGCGAAGTTCCTGACCGATCCCGCCGAACGCACCCCGGTGTTCGTGCGCTTCTCCACCGTCGCCGGTTCCCGTGGTTCGGCCGACACCGTGCGCGACGTGCGCGGTTTCGCGACCAAGTTCTACACCTCGCAGGGCAACTACGACCTGGTCGGCAACAACTTCCCGGTGTTCTTCATCCAGGACGGCATCAAGTTCCCCGACTTCGTGCACGCGGTGAAACCCGAGCCGCACAACGAGATACCGCAGGCCGCCTCGGCGCACGACACCCTGTGGGACTTCGTGTCGCTGCAGCCGGAGACCCTGCACGCGATCATGTGGCTGATGTCGGACCGGGCGCTGCCGCGCAGCTACCGGATGATGCAGGGCTTCGGCGTGCACACCTTCCGGTTCCTCGACGCCGCGGGCACGCCGACCTTCGTGAAGTTCCACTGGACGCCCAAGCTCGGGGTGCACTCGCTGGTGTGGGACGAATGCCAGCAGATCGCCGGGCGCGACCCCGACTACAACCGCCGCGATCTGTGGGACTGCATCGAGGCCGGGCACTATCCGGAGTGGGAGCTGGGCGTGCAGCTCATCCCGGTGGAGAAGGAGTTCGACTTCGACTTCGACCTGCTCGACGCCACCAAGCTGGTCCCCGAGGAACAGGTGCCCGTGCTGCCGGTGGGCCGGATGGTGCTCGACCGCAACCCGGACAACTTCTTCGCCGAGACCGAGCAGGTCGCCTTCCACACCGCCAACCTGGTGCCGGGCATCGACTTCACCGACGACCCGCTGCTGCAACTGCGCAACTTCTCCTATCTGGACACCCAGCTGATCCGGCTCGGCGGCCCCAACTTCGCCCAGATCCCGATCAACCGCCCGGTCGCCGACGTGCGCAACCACCAGCAGGACGGCTACGGCCAGCACGCCATCCCGCGCGGGCAGGCGAGCTACACCGTCAACAGCATCGGCGGCGGCTGCCCCGTCGTGGGCGGCGACGGCTCCTACGAGCACTACCCGCGGCAGGTGGACGGCCGGGCGCAGCGCCGGCGCGCCGAGAGCTTCCGGGAGTACTACCGGCAGCCGCGGATGTTCTGGCGCAGCATGTCCGCACCGGAGGCCGAACACATCGTGGAGGCCTTCGCCTTCGAACTCGGCAAGGTGCAGCGGGTGGAGATCCGCGAGCGCACGCTCGGCCAGCTGGTGCGCATCGACCCCGACCTGGCCGTGCGGGTGGCGGGCCGGCTCGGTCTGCCCGCGCCGCCGCCGGACCCCGAGGCCGGCACCGATGCCTTCGTCTCCCCGGCCCTCTCGCAAGCCCACACCGCCAAGGACGGCATCGCCACCCGGCAGGTCGCGGTGCTGGCCGCCGACGGAGTGGACGCGGCGGGGGTGCGGGCGCTGCGCTCGGCGCTCACCGAACGCGGCGCGATCGTGGAGGTGATCGCCTCGCACGGCGGCATGGTGCACGCCGACGGCGGCGACAGCGACACCCTGCCGGTCGATCGCACGCTGATGACGGTGGCCTCGGTGCTCTATGACGGCGTCGTGGTCGCCGGCGGGCAGACCGGAGTGGAGACGCTGACCCGCAACGGCGAGGCGGTGCATTTCGTCCTCGAGGCGTTCAAGCACGCCAAACCGGTCGCGGCGTTCGGTGCGGGTGTCTCGCTGTTGCGGATCGCGGGCATCCTCGACGCGGCGCGGGTGCACGAGGCCGACCCGACCACCGGCGTGATAACCACCGACACCCACGGTGACGGTCTTGACGAGCGATTCGTGGCCGATCTGGCGCGGGCACTGGCGAACCATCGGACGTGGCAGCGGGCGACCTCGGCGATTCCGGCATAACGGCCGACGGCATGACATTGCGCGCTCGGCGTGCAAGACTGTAGGCAGGTTGAGACTCCAGCCGACCCCGGTTCGACGCAGTGGGTTACCCCCACCGGCGCGGTTCCGTCTCGGCGGTCCGCCCGGCCCGGTCGACGAGGGCTTTTGCTTTGCACGACACCACGCGCAGGGCGCGGCTGATACGCAGCACAGCACGAGCATCAGCCGTCCGCACCATGCCTGACGATCCACCAGGATCGTCACTCGCCACAAACCCGCAGCACCGATCTGGAACCGCTTCCAGGGAGGTCCTCCATGTCAGTAGACGCCACGATCTCGAGCAACCACGACGCCGATCCGCGCTCGCCCGGCGGACGGGTCTGCGCCCAGCGGGTCGAGCATCGCCACCGGTGCGTGGTGATCCGCATCGAAGGCGAACTCGACGCGCTCGCCCAGCACCGATTCCACGAGACACTGGATCGGGCCACCCACTCGGACTGCCATGCCGTCGTGGTGGACCTGCGGGCCGCCCGGTTCCTGAGTATCCGGGCCGCCGCCATGCTCGGCACGGTCCGCGGCGAGGCCGCCCGACACGGTGTCGACCTGCGCGTCGTCACCGGGCGGCGGGAGATCGAGCGATCGCTGGAGATCACCGGCGTCCGCTCCCAGTTCCCGCGCTACCCGTCCATGCGTGCCGCCATGGAGGCGTGAGGACTTCGGCCTCTTCTTCCGTGACCTTGGTCCTCGGAAGGTCCGATCCGCTCGCTGTCGCCTCCCGTTCTTCCGATACTGGGACGGTGACGGAGAGTGGGTCGGTCTCGCCCGGGGAATCGGGGGCGCGGGACCGGGTGGTCGGCGCCGGCGCGCCACGCGACGTCGGGAGCTTCCGCTTCCGGTTCGCCGATCAGCGGTGGGAATGGTCCGACGAGGTGGCCGCCATGCGCGGTTATCCGCCCGGCTCGGTGGTGCCGACCACCGAGCTGCTGCTGTCACACAAGCATCCCGAGGACCGCGAGCAGGTCGCCGCCACGCTGGCCAGGGCGATCCGGGATGCCGCGCCGTTCTCCAGCAGGCATCGCATCGTCGACACCGCGGGCCGGGTGCGCCACGTGATCGTGGTCGCGGACCGGATGACCGACGCGAGCGGCAGGCCGATCGGTACCGCGGGCTACTACATCGATGTCACCGGAACGCTGGCCGCGCACCGCCGGGAGACCCTGGACGACACCCTGCCCGAGCTGTACGCCGCGCGCGCGGTGATCGAGCAGGCCAAAGGTGTGCTGATGTTCGTCTACGGCATCGGCGCCGAACAGGCGTTCCGGGTGCTGAGCTGGCGATCGCAGGAGACCAACACCAAGTTGCGGGCGCTGGCCGCCCAACTGCTGGCCGACATCGGCGCCGTGCCGGTGCCCGTCGGCGTGCGCAGCCACTTCGATCACCTGCTGCTCACCGCGCACGAGCGGATCGGGAAACGCTGAGGCGGTGTCCGATTCGGGTTTGGTCACCCCCACCACGGGTACGCGCTCCCCGAGCCCGCGACGGTCCGGTGGCCGCTCGTGGCGAACCGGCAGCGTGTGGAGTGAGGTGGTGATGGGTATGGGGGAGCGGATCGGACGGTCCTCGACCGGCACGACGAGCATCGGTATCCGGGTGCCCGCCCGGCCCGACCAGCTGACGATGCTGCGGGCACTCGCCGAAACCGTCGCATTGATCGCGGATTTCGCGATCGACGAGGTGACCGACATCCGCCTGGCCCTCGACGAGGTGGCGACGGCCCTGGTGCTCGACGCGGCGCCGGAATCCATCCTCGAATGCGAGTTCTCCTACGCGGCCGACTGCATGCACGTGCGGGTGCGCGGTGTCGCGCTGTCGGACGCGGTGGTCAGCCAGGCCGGTTTCGGCTGGCACATCGTGCGCACTCTCACCGAATCCATTGCGGCGGTGCAGGAACCGTACGACGGCCGCATCGGCGGGTATCGGACCACGATCGACTTCCGGTGGACCAGGGAGCTGGTCGATGGCAGCTGAGTCCCGGTCGGCGGGCGACAGCTACGACAACATCGAGCCGCTGTTCGAGAAGATCGCGGCGCTCGATCCCGGCGACCCGCGCCGGACCGCGCTGCGCGCCGAGGTGATCGACCGGGCGCTGCCGCTGGCCGAGCACATCGCGCGCCGCTTCTCCGGCCGCGGGGAGTCGTTCGAGGATCTGCTGCAGGTGGCGCGCCTGGGCCTGGTGCAGGCCGCCGACCGCTTCGACGTCGGCCGCGGCTCCTCGTTCCTGGCCTTCGCGGTGCCGACGATCATGGGCGAGGTGCGCAGGCACTTCCGCGACAACACCTGGGCGGTGCGGGTTCCGCGCCGCACCAAGGAGATCCAGGGCAGCATCGGCGCCACCGTCGAGGAGCTCTCGCAGCGGCTGGGGCGGATGCCGCGCGCCCGTGAGATCGCCGCCGAGCTCGGCATCGACGTCGTGGAGGTCACCCAGGCGCTCATCGCGGGCAATGCCTACCAGTCCTCGTCGCTGGATTCGACCGCGGGCGACGACGGCGAGAACACCCCGTTGCCGCTGTCGGAGAGCCTGGGCGCGGAGGAGCCGTCCTTCGAGTTCGTCGACGACTACCTGGCGGTGCGCCCGCTCATCGCCGAACTGCCCGAGCGTGAGCGGCAGGTGCTGGTGATGCGGTTCTTCGAGGGCAAGACCCAGACCCAGATCGCGGATGTGCTCGGTGTCTCGCAGATGCACGTCTCGCGCATCCTGTCCAAGACGCTGCACGCCTTACGCGAGCAGGCGCTGCGCGATTGACGCGCAGCGCCTGCCCGGCCGTCCGCTCGGCCTATTCGGTATCGAGTTCGGTGCGTTCCACCCGGTCGGCGGCGGGATTGTCGTCGTCGGCGGGCGGTTCCGGGTCGCGCCATTCCTCGGCCCGGCTGGACCGGTTGCCCCGCAGGGTGCCCTCCAGTTCGTGGGCCAGCTCCTCGTCGGCGACAGGTCCGTGCTTGGTGTTTCCGCGTTCCATGATGTCCTCCTTCGGGGGTGGGTGGTCAGCGGTGGCGCAGCAGGGCGCCGACGCCGTCGGCGGGGGCCTGCGCGCCGTGTACCGGTGTGATCTCCGCGCCCGAGGCGATCGCCGCGACCGGTAGCGCCTCGTCGGCCCGCCGCTCCCGCGGCTGTTCGGGATGGCGCGGGTCGAGGTGGATGGTCGTCTCGGGTACCGCGTCGGTGTCGATGAGCAGTGTGGCGACGTTGCCTTCGGCCAGCGCGCGGGCGGTTTCGTGCAGGCCCTGCACGGCCAGGCCGTCGGCGCGGCCGAGCGCGGCGCGGAAACTGTCCAGCGCGTCGGCCCGGTGGTGGTCGGCGCACTCGTCGACCACCTCGTGCACGCGGGCGTCCAAGGCGGCCGGGTCGACGCCCGCGGCCCGGCCGCCGGTCTCCACCTCGATCACGCGGTGATGCTGCTTGCCGAGCTCGGCGTGCAGCTTCGCGCGGGATTCGACCTCACCGGCGAGCACGATGACCTCGGCGTGTGCGGCCTCGGCCAGTTCTTCGACGTCGTGGGCGACTTCGCCGAGGTTGCGGCGGGTGGTCTCCTCGACCCGGGTCTGCATCGTGCGGTGCGACCAGCCCCCGCCGGGCACCTTGTGCACCGGATGGTCTTCGCCGCGCACGGTGCGCCTGCGTTCGCCGCCGTTCTCGTCGACGGCGTAGAGGTCGGCGCCCACCTTGTCGACCACCGCGACCACGTGCGGCACCCGATGCGCGCGTGCCTCCAGCAACGGCAGGACATAGGGCAGTTCCGAGACGCGCACGACCTCACGGGCCGGTGGCTGCGGCAACTCCACGTCGACGAGGACCTCGTTCTCGTCGGCGATCAGCAGGTGCCCGGCACGGCCGCGATCGGGCCTGCCGCGCACCGCGGCCTCGGCGAGCACGTCGAGCATGGACTCCGAAGCGCCTGCCGCGCGCAGCTTCTCGGCGATCGAGCGCCACCGCAACGCCAGCTGCCGTGCGGCGTCCTCGGTGTTGTGCGAACTGTCGTAGTACGCCGAGGCGAACGGGCCGGGACGGGTCGCGAGCGCGCGCAGGTCGATCGCGGACATGTCGTCGAGCATGGTGACCTCCTTGCTCACTGCGGGTTCGGCGGTATCGGGTCCGGTCCGGGGCCCGGCGCGGGCGGTGGGGTGGGATCGCGTGGATCGGGTCCGGGGACCGGCGGCATCGGTCTGCCCGGCTCGCCCGGTGGGTGCGGCTCGCCGGGCGGGACGGGGCGGTGGGGTTCCGGCGGGAACGGATGACCCGGCTCGGGGGGCTCTGGCCTGCCGGGCTCGGGCGGGAAGGGATGGCCGGGTTCGGGTTCGGGTGGGAAGGGGACCGGGTCGGGCTCGGGTGGGATCGGGTGACCGGGCACCGGGTCCGGCTCCGGCACCGGCGGGACGGGGTCCGGCGTCGGGTCCGGTGGTGTGCGGTCGTTCATGGCGCCGTCCTCCTCGCTCGCGTTCCGCAGCCGCCTCCGGCCGCCGACCCGCTCGGGCGGTGTCCGATCGGCCCGAGCGGGGCGGCCTTCGTGGTCGCGCTCCGCTGCCGCCGCCGGCCCCCCGGAGCAGGTTGTCGCCTCGCGCCTCGGTTGCCTCGGACGTGTTCCGGCGGTGCGGGCGGATCAGTGGGCGGTTACCCAGCGACCCGGCCGCGAATCACCGGCGGGGCGATCGCGGCCGGGCCGGAAATCACTGCGGATCCGCGTCGGACGAGGCCGGTGCCGCGGGCAGCGCGCCGTTGGGCAGCAGGCCGTTCGGGAGCACGCGCGGCAGCACGATCGAGCCCGCGGTCGCCGCCACCGCGGAGGTGGTCGCGATGGTCCAGCCGAGCGGTCCCAGCGGGGTGCAGCCGAAGTAGTGGCACACGCCCGGTGTCATCACCACACCGCACAGCACCGCGCCACTGACGGCGGTGGTGAGCCACACGCCGGGGCTGCGATGCCCCGAGACGAGCGTCTGCCCCAGCTGGGTGCCGATCAGCGCGACCAGGCCGATGGTGGCGGCGCGGCGCGGGGTGGCGACGAACCGGCCGACCGTCCAGGCGCCTGCGGCACCGGCCGCGGTCGCGAGCCCGCGCACGGCGATGGTGTGCGCCAGCTCGGCGCCCAGATGGGCGGGCGGGATCTCCGACAGCTGTGCCGCGCGCTGGGCGGTGTCCACCCCCGCCGCCGTCTCCCGGTCCTGGGCCAGGGCCAGTGCCAGCGCCGGGAACATGTCGGTGAGCATATTGACCAGCAGGAACTGCCGGGTGCCCAGCGGCGCGTGACCACTCACCGCGGTCCCGTAGAGGGTGAAGGCCACCTCACCCGCGTTGCCGCCCACCAGCACGCCCACCGCGGCACTGATGCGCTGCCACATGCCGCGGCCCTCCACCAGCGCGTGCAGCAGCGCGGTCGGGTCGGCGTCGGTGAGCACCATGTCGGCGGCGTTGCGGGCGGCGGCCGAGCCGTGCGCGGCCAGGCCGATGCCGACGTCGGCGGTGCGGATGGCGGCGGCGTCGTTGCTGCCGTCGCCGGTCATCCCCACCACGTGGCCGGCCTTGCGCAGTGCCGCGACGATGCGCACCTTGTGCTCCGGGCTCACCCGCGCGAACACGGTGCTCCGTTCGATGCGCTCGATCTGGGCGGTCTCGTCGAGCCGGTCGAGGTCGGCGCCGGTGGTCACCTCGCCGACCTCGATGCCGAGTTGCTTCGCCACCGCGGCCGCGGTGACGGGGTGGTCGCCGGTGATCATCCGCACACCGATGCCGTTGTCCTGCAACGACTTCACCAGCGGCAGGGTCTGCGGCCGCGGGGTGTCGGCCAGGCCGAGGAAACCGAGCAGGGTGAGTTCGCCGACCGCGTCCTCCATGTCCTCGGGGCGGTCGGCCAGGTCGCGGCGGGCCACCACGAGCACCCGCAGGCCCTGTTCGGCCAGCTCGGCCACCCGTCGGACGGCCCGCTCGCGCAGTTCCTCGGTGAGTGCATGCTTGGGCTGGTCGCCGGTGCGCACCTTGCTGCACCGGGGCAGCACCACCTCCGGCGCGCCCTTGACGACCAGGCGCAGCCGCCGGGTGGTCTGGCCGATGGCGGCGGCGTAACCGCGGTTGGATTCGAAGGGGATCTCCTCGATCGGATCCCAGCGGTGCGCTTCGTCGCCCAGCACCTCGGCGGCGTCGAGCACCGCGCGGTCGGTGGCGTGCAGCACCGGGCCGTCGGCGGGGTCGGGGCAGGCGCGGGCGGCCGCGCGCAGCAACCGGCGGGCCCGGTCGCTGTCGGTGTCGGGCTCCCACTGCTCGTCCAGGTCGGCCAGTGTGGTCAGCCGCAGCTTGCCCTCGGTGAGGGTGCCCGTCTTGTCGAAGCACAGGGTATCGACGCGGCCCAGCGCCTCGACGGTGCGGCTGGCGCGCACCAGCACACCGAACCGGGACAACCGGCGGGCCGCCGCCAGCTGCGCCACCGTGGCCACCAGCGGCAGACCCTCCGGTACCGCCGCCACCGCGACACCGACACCGTCGGCGATCGCGGTGCGCAGCGGCTGGCGGCGCAGGCCGCCCAGTGCCGTCACGGCGGTGCCGCCGGCGAGGGTGAGCGGAAGCGCGCGGTCGGTGAGCCTGCGCAGCTGCGCCTGCACGCCGCCCTTCTCCGGCGGCATCGCCCCCGCGGCCGCCCGCCCGGCCTGGGTGTCGGCGCCGACGGCGACCACGACCGCGGTGCCCGCGCCGCTGACCACCGTGCTGCCCTCGAAGACCATGCAGGCCCGGTCGCCCAGCGCCGCGCCCGGCGTGGCGGCCAGCTGCTTCTCCACGGTGACCGACTCACCGGTGAGTCCGGATTCATCCAGTTCGAGATCGTCCAGTTCGATCAGCCGGGCGTCGGCGGGCACCACATCGCCCGCGCGCAGCCGGATGAGATCGCCGACCCGCAGCCGGTGGGCCGGGATCACCTGCTCGGCGTCCCCGGAACGGCCGACCAGCCGCGCGGTCAGTTCCTCGTCGGCCATCAGATCCTGCAACGCGTGCTCGGCGCGCTGGCGCTGGCGCGCCGAGACCACCGCGTTCACGGTGAGCACCGAGGACAGCAGGATGGCATCGGAGGGGGAGCCGAGAATCGCGGTGGCCACGGCGCCCACGCCGAGGATCGGCGTCAGCGGGTCGGCCAGTTCCCGCCGCAGCTGCCTGCCGAAGGACACCGCCGGGGCGAGCGGGGCCAGTGCGGCGCCCAGCCTCGACCGCTGCGCCTCGGCGCGCTCGTCGAGACCCGGCGGCTCCGGTAGCCGGGCCAAGACCTCGCCGGGGCCCAGAGCGTGCCAGGGCAGCAGCGGGGCCAGGTCGTCACGCGGCTGCCTGCGCACCGCCTGCCAGCCGCCG
Source organism: Nocardia sp. FDAARGOS_372 (assembly GCF_002554515.1). Taxonomy (NCBI): domain Bacteria; kingdom Bacillati; phylum Actinomycetota; class Actinomycetes; order Mycobacteriales; family Nocardiaceae; genus Nocardia; species Nocardia sp. FDAARGOS_372. The sequence continues at coordinate 1,291,182 of NZ_PDDW01000001.1, forward strand.
ACGGCGCCGTTGAGCAGGCCGAGCACGTGGGCGGTGACGATCGGGGAGGTGCGGCCACGCTGCTCGGGGCCGATGGCCAGCAGCAGCGCGGCCAGTGCCGCGCCGGACAGGGCGAGCGCGCGGCCACGTTCGCTGGCCTGCCGGGCCGGGCCGACCGCCGCGAGCACCCGCTGCACCTGGACCAGGTCGCGGCAGACGATGTCGGAACTCCACGGTGGCCGCGGGCAGCCGTGTTCGACCGGGCTCAGCCCGATCGCCACATCCGCCCACGCCAACGCCTTGTAGGCGCGCGGGCTGAGCACCGCGACGACGTGCCCGTCCTCCTGCGCGCGGTGCACCACCGCGCTCATCGACCCCGCCGAGGTGCGGAACTCGTCCGCGAGCGTGCGCAATTCGGCCACGTCGTCGCCGCCGACCAGCACCACCCGCAGCCCGGCGTTGCGGGCCGCGGTGAGCACGGCGTGGGCACGCCGGTCCAGCTCCCGCCCGACCAGCACCCGTCCCACCACGCGGTCGCCGTCACGGAGTTCCCGCCAGGCCGGTCGCAAGGTCGCGCCGCGATCCGGGGAGCCGGTGTCGGGATGCACCAGCCGCAATCCGCCCGCGGCCGCCCCGCCCTTCTCCTGTTCGTGCAGCAGCCGCTGCGCGGCGGTCCAGACGTGCGCGGCCGCGCGGGCCTCGTCGGCGGGGGAGTGCGCGGAATCGGCAGGCGCGGTGTCCTGGCCGGACGTCGCCGCGCCGATGGGAGCGTCGGCGGGATGTTCGTCGGCGGGGATCATCGCGGTGGCGCGCTCGGTGCGGTGCGCGCTGCCGTCGCGGGAGAACGCGGGGTCGGCGCGCCGGGCCGTGCCCGGATCGCGCCAGTGCGGGTCGACGGCTTCGGCATCGAGCACCATGCGGCGGCGGGTGAGCAGCGATTCGCCGTCGACGACCAGGACCGACAGCCGGTCGAACCGGCGCCACGCGCCCGGGTGCAGCGTGAGCACGCCCGCGCGGGCGAGCGTCGTCGATGCCGCCGCCGCATACGCTTCCCTGGTCGCCCTGGCCGCCTTGGGCGCGCCGAGTTCCAGCGCCGAGGCCGCGGGACCGAGCCGCCCGGCGATGCCGAACGCTCCGGCGCCGGCCAGCGCGCCCGCCGCGGTTTCGTCGGCGACCCGCTCGACCGGACCCTTCGGCATCTCCGCCGGGCGTTCGTGTGCGGGCAGCGGCTGATCGACGGCCAAGGCGTCGTGCGAGGTCAACGTGTGTTCCCAGGCGCGCCACTGCTGGTGGCGGGTGATCGCCTCGGTCATCATGATCGACCGCTGCACCGTGTCGACCACCAGGTTCACCACCCCCTCGGCGGCGCCCTCGTTCAGCGCGTTGCCGACGGCGTTGGTGATGCTGAGCAGCAGGTCGGTGCGGGGACGGCCCAGGCGCTCCTCCAGCACCTTGCGCAGGCGCGGCTGGGTGTCGGTGAGGGTGGCCGCGGCGCGCAGCACCCGGGTCGGCGGTTTGCCGGGGATAAGCAGCCCGGCGGCCGCGACGCCGAGCGCGGCCAGATCGCCCGCGACCTGAATCGTGGTGGCCAGCAGCGGTTCCCGGTCGGCGGGAAACTCGGCGCGGCGGCTCCAGTCGCGGTCGGCGACGTCGGTGTCGCGTTCGGTGCGTTCCACCTCGGCCAGCAACGCGGGCAGGTCGGCGGCGCCGTCGGCCAGCGCCGCCACCACGCGGCCGGTCACCGAGTTGATCTCCCACCAGCGCACCGCGCGCAACCGATCGAGGCGCTTGCCCAGCGCCTCGGCGATGTCGGGGGCCCGGTCCCCGTCCAGTCCCCGCACCTCCACGGTCGCCCGCTGCTCGTGCAGGTCGACGCGGCGATGCGTGCGATCCGGCCGCGGGTCGATCAGATCGATCAGGTCGTCGCGCCACCGCACCGTCTCCTCCCGCAGCCGCGCGGTGGTCTCCGGTAACAACGCCTCGGTGCCCGCCGCCGCCCACTGCACACCGGACTCGACCGCGCGCAGCGGAGCGGTGGCCACTTTGCCGCCGGCGTCCAGCGCCAGCCCGGCGCCCGCGCGGGCGACCGTACCCGCCAGCGACATCGGTGTGGTGACCAACGGTCCGAGAAGATCTCTCCGCACAGAAAAGCCCATAACCGGCAGCTACCCCCGGTCAGAGGCCGCAAACCAGGCGCCGATCACGGTGGCAGCGGCCATGTTCGGCGTCCCCGGCACGCCCGTGCGGCCGCCCTGGGAGAGTTGCCGGGCAGCGGCGGCGGGATGTGACCGGTACCATAGCGCCCTTGCGCGGGCGCGCGCCGTGGGGGATGGTTGATCGAGAGCTTTTCGCGCGTCCGTTCGAGCGATCCGCGCCACATTCCAGCAAACCCGCGTTTACCGATCGGTCGGTATGGGTAACCGATAGATCGGCAAGTTTGCCGGAAGTGGACCGCCTCCGAGCCCGCTTCCGCACATCGGCAAGGGATGAGGGTCTTGAGCGCGAACCTGATGATCGTGGACGACGACGACCGGATCCGCCGCGAACTGCGCGAGGCTCTGGAGGACGAAGGCTACGACGTCTCCGAGGCCAACGAGGCCGAGGACGCGCTCACCTACCTGCGCAGCAACGGCGCCCCGGACGTGATGATCGTCGAGCTGATGCTCGGCGACATGGACGGCTTCGAGTGCATCCGCGAGATCCGTCGCGACCACGACGTCCCCATCATCGTCATCAGTTCCCGCGACGACACCCACGACGTGGTGGCCGCGCTCGAGGCCGGCGCCGACGACTTCGTCACCAAGCCCTTCGAGATCAAGGAGATCTCCGCCCGGATGCGGGCCCTGCGCAGGCGGGCCAAGCTGGCCGCCGAGCGTGACGCCCCGCGGGAGGTGGCGCTCGACGCGCACGAGGAAGCCCCGCTGATGCTCGATCGCGAGGGCGGCGCCGTGCGGCGCGGCGACGAGGAGATCAAGCTGACCCTCACCGAATTCCGCCTGCTGTGTGAACTCGCCGACGTCCCCGGCCGGGTGCTCAGTCGTGCGCAGTTGCTCGAAAAAGTCTGGGACGAGAACTTTTTCGGGGACGAGCGGATCGTCGACGTCCACATGCGCCGGTTGCGCACCAAGATCGAACTCGACCCTTCCGACCCGCAGATCGTGGTCACCGTGCGTGGCCTGGGCTACCGCCTCGATCTGCCGAAGTGACCCGCGGCGGGTCCGTTTCCGCACCGGGAACGGACACCGCGCCGGTCCGCAGCGACGCCCGCGTGCGCCGCGATCCCGTGCTGCGCCGAAGCCGGTTCGTGAAACACATTCGTAACACAACCGCAAAGAGATCGACCAATTCACCGCAAAGTTGGTTGGCAAACCTGGACGCGTAGACAGACCGACCTGGGAGTTGTATGTCACTGCAAACGTTGTCCACGCCTACCGCAGAACCCGTCGAGGAACCACGGCCCGTCGAGGCGCCGTGGCAGGTGTCCGACCGCATCGGCACCGCGCTCCTGCGGGCTCCCCAGCTGGGTGATGCCGCGGAGATCTGGCGGATCGCGAAGGATTCGCGCGTCCTCGACACCAACTCGAGCTACGCCTACCTGCTGTGGTGCCGGGATTTCCCGGGAACGACGGTGGTCGCGGAGGTGGACGGCAGGGTCGTCGGCTTCGTGATCGGCTATCTACGGCCCGAGTCTCCCGACACCGTGTTCGTCTGGCAGGTGGCCGTCTCGCCCACCGAGCGCGGCCGCGGCACCGGCACGGCCCTGATCCAGAAGCTGCTCGACCGGGTGGCGCCGCACGGCGTGACCGCGCTGGAGACCACCATCTCCCCGGACAACCCGGCCTCGATCGCGATGTTCGCCGCGGTCGCGCGGCGCCGCGGCGCGCAGCTCACCAAGCAGCCCCTCTTCGACGCCGGCGTGTTCCCCGACGAGCACGCCCCCGAGGACCTCTACCGCATCGCCCCTATTGCACAGGAGATTCGATGATCACCGCTGAAACGAACGTCTTCGAGTCGCTGGAGTCCAATGTGCGCGGCTACTGCCGCAACTGGCCCACGGTGTTCACCACCGCCAAGGGCGCCTGGCTCCAGGACGAGGACGGCAAGGACTACCTGGACTTCTTCGCCGGTGCCGGTGCGCTGAACTACGGCCACAACAACCCGGTGCTCAAGCAGCCGCTGATCGACTACATCGCCTCCGACGGCATCACGCACGGCTTGGACATGTCCACCGCGGCCAAGCGCAAGCTGCTAGAGACGCTGCGCGACACCGTGTTCGCCCCCCGCGGCCTGGACTACAAGGTGCAGTTCCCCGGCCCGACCGGCGCCAACGCCGTGGAGGCGGCGCTGAAGCTGGCGCGCAAGGTCACCGGCCGCGAAACCGTGCTGAGCTTCACCAACGCCTTCCACGGCATGACGCTGGGCGCGCTGTCGGTCACCGGTAACGCCGCCAAGCGCGCCGGTGCGGGCGTGCCGCTGGTGCACGCCGCGCACATGCCCTACGACGGCTACTTCGACAACACCACCGCCGACTTCCAGTGGATGGAGCGGGTGCTCGACGACACCTCCTCCGGTTTCGACCGGCCCGCCGCGGTGATCGTGGAGACCGTGCAGGGCGAGGGCGGCATCAACGTCGCCCGGGTGGAGTGGCTGCAGCACCTGGCGCAGCTGTGCGCGGAGCGGGAGATCCTGCTCATCGTCGACGACGTGCAGATGGGGTGCGGGCGCACCGGCCCGTTCTTCTCCTTCGAGGTCGCGGGCATCACCCCCGACATCGTGACGCTGTCGAAGTCCATCGGCGGCTACGGCCTGCCGCTGGCGCTGGTGCTGTTCAAGCCCGAACTCGACCAGTGGGCTCCGGGCGAGCACAACGGCACCTTCCGCGGCAACAACCCCGCCTTCGTCACCGCGCAGGTGGCGCTGGAGACGTTCTGGTCCGACGGCGCGCTGGAGGCCGCGACCAAGGCCAAGGGCGAGAAGGTCGCCACCGAGCTGGCCACCGTCGCCGGGCACTTCCCCGGCCTGTCCACCCGCGGTCGCGGGCTGGTGCACGGCATCGCCTTCGAGGATCCCTCGCAGGCGGGCAAGGTCTGCCAGGTCGCCTTCGAGCGCGGGCTGCTGGTGGAGACCTCGGGCTCCAGCGACGAGGTCGTCAAGCTGCTGCCGCCGCTGACCATCACCGACGACGAGCTGGATCAGGGCCTGCAGATCCTGACCGGCGCCATCGACACCGTCTGCACCGGCTGGGGCCGCCTGCACCACCGCGCCCCGGCCGAGGGAGGAGAGCGCCGATGATCGTGCGCACCACCGACGAGATCACCGGCACCGAGCGGGACGTGGCGGGCCCGGGCTGGCGCAGCAAGCGCATCGTGCTCGGCGGCGACGGGGTCGGCTTCTCCTTCCACGAGACCACCATCGACGCCGGGACCACCCACGAGTTCCACTACGTCCACCACATCGAGGCGGTGTGGTTGGTCGAGGGCGAGGGCACGCTGACCGATCTGGACAACGATCAGGTCTACGACCTGCGCCCCGGCACCATGTACCTGCTGAACGGCCACGAGAAGCACCGGGTGCAGGCGCGCACCACCATGCGGATGATGTGCGTGTTCAACCCGCCCGTGACCGGGCAGGAGGTCCACGACGAGAACGGGGTGTATCCGCTGGTAGCGGTTCCCGCCAGCTGAGAGGAGCGACGAGAAGTGTTGCAGCAGGCCATCGATCGCGATCCCGTCGACCGCATCGATCGGTATCCGACCCGCACCGCCGAGCCGGCACCGCACATCGAGCGGCTGGACCCGACGGTGTGGGGTGAGGTCCACAGCGAACAGCTGTCGACCTTCGACCGCGACGGTTTCTCGATCATGGAGAATCTGCTGAGCCCGGAGGAGGTGTCGGAGTTCCGCGCCGAGGTCGAGCGGCTGGCGGCCGACAAGTCCCTGCTCGACGACGAGCGGGTGATCCGGGAGAAGACCTCGAACCGGGTGCGCTCGGTGTTCGAGGTGCACAAGCTCAGCGCCGCGGTGGCCGATCTGGTGCGCCAGACCCGCATCGTCGGGCTGGCCAGGCAGGTGCTCGGCTCCGATGTCTACCTGCACCAGACCCGGATCAACTACATGCCGGGCTTCCGCGGCACTGGGTTCTACTGGCACTCGGACTTCGAGACCTGGCACGCCGAGGACGGTATGCCCGCCCCGCGCGCGGTGAGCCTGTCGATCGCCCTGACCGACAACTACCCGTTCAACGGCAGCCTGATGGTGATGCCCGGCTCGCACCGCACCTTCGTGCCGTGCGTGGGCGCCACCCCGGCCGACCACTACCGGGAGTCGTTGCGCGAGCAGGAGATCGGGGTGCCCAGCACCGAGGACATCACCGTGCTCGCCCAGCGCTACGGCATCACGCAGTTCACCGGCCGGGCGGGTTCGGCCCTGCTGTTCGATTCGAACATCATGCACGGCTCGGCGAACAACATCACCCCGTTCCCGCGCTCGAACATCTTCCTGGTGTTCAACAGCGTGGAGAACACGCTGGTGGAGCCGTTCGCCGCCCCGGCGCCGCGGCCCACCTACATCGGCAGCCGCGACTTCACCCCGCTGTAGGCCGCGGATCACACCCGCCCGGCGCGCCGGACGACCGTCAGAGTCGTCCGGCGCGCCGGCGTCTCAGCGTTGTCCGACCACCCGGGCCAGCGCGGTGAGATCCCGCTCGGACATCCGGAACAGCCAGTACACCCCGACGAAGGCCAGCGCGCTGCCGACGCCGAGTACCCGCAGCGGCACGATCACCGCGGGCAGATCGGCGGGTGGGATGAAGGTCGCGCCCGCGACACCCAGCAGCGGGACGGCGGCGGCGACGGCGAGGAACGCGGTGCCGCGGCGGTCGAGCCGGTCCAATTCGGCCGCGTCGGCCGGACCGAGCCCGCCGTGCGGCACGAACATCGGATACAGGCACCGCACCGAATAGAAGCTCACCAGGAAGTACGGATAGGCCATCGCGATCCCGCCGCAGACGATCTGTGTCGCGAAGAAGTGCAGGTAGGACTGCGCGGGCAGGCTGCTGCCGGAGACCTGCACGGTCAACGGCACCACGATCCCGGCCAGCGCCCACAGCACGAAACAGGTGAGCACGTTGCGCTGCGCCAGCCGCAGCGTGTCGCTGCGCGCCTTCGCCAGCGTCGCGGCGTCGTAGTGCCGGCCGTGCCGCAGCCCACGCGAGACCGACCACAGGTGCGCGATGAGCACGTTGGTGGCGACCACGCCCAGCAGGAAGCACAACCCGTAGGTGGTGAGAGCGACCTGATCGAAGCGCTGCTGGGTCTGCGCGTCGAGCTTGTCGATGATGAGGGTGCGGTTGTGCTGGTAGCTGTAGAGGATGGCCAGCGCGTTGGGAATCGCGATGGCGCAGGCCATGATCGGATGCAGCCACGCCCTGGCCCGCACCCGCGCGCTCCGCGGCGGCGGGTCGACCAGATCGCGGGCGCGCGCATCCAGGCACACGTCGAACTGCTGGGCCATGTCCGCGCCGGTGGGCCAGCGGCGATCGGGGTCGGGGTCGAGCGCGCGGGCCAGGGTGCGACGCAGCGCGGCGGGGCAGTCCGGCGGCAGATCGGCGTACGGCAGCGCGCCGGGACCGCGGCGGCGGCGCTCGAGCATCCCGTCGAGGGTGGTGCGGTCGCCGCCGGTCACGTGGTCGTCGCCGAAGGGCTTGTGGCCGGTGAGCAGTTCCCACAGCATCACCGCGAGCGCGTACAGGTCGCTGCGCACGTCCAGATCGGCGGCGGTGCCGGGCAGATCCGGGTGCACGGCGGCGAGCTGCTCGGGCGACATGTAGGCCAGCGAGCCGCCGAAGTAGGCGACCGGGCTGGCGCCGGTGACGGTGCTGCCGAAGCTGATGTTGAAGTCGGCCAGCTGCGGCTCGCCCTCGGCGGTGAGGAGTACGTTGGCCGGTTTGATGTCGCGGTGCAGCACACCGCACCGGTCGGCGTAGTCCAGGGCGTCGGCCAGCCGCCTGCCCAGCCAGGCGATGGTCTCCGGCCAGGTGAGACCGGCCAGTTCGGCGCGGGTGGCCGATTCGCCGGGCCGGATCTCGCCCTTGCCGGTGAGCACGTCGTCGATGACGTCGAGCAGTAGCGCCCCGCCGCGCGCCCTGGCCTGCGCGGGGTGCGCGCGCAGCCGTTCCAGCACCGAGAACAGCGTGCCGCCGGGCACGTACTGCATGTACAGCAGCCGCAACCCGCTCGACGGCAGCACCCGTTGGTCGAAGACCCGCACGATGTGGCGATGGTCTAGCTGGGCGAGGGTCTGCGGCTCGGTGCTCTTGTCGCGGGAGATCTTCACCGCCACCAGCCGCTGCATCGACCGCTGCCTGGCCAGGAACACCCGCGCGAACGCACCGCGGCCCAGGCTGGTCATCAGGTCGAAATCATCGACGCTGGTGCCCGGTTCGAGCTCGTCGAGCCCGGCCGGTTCCACCGGGCCCGCGAGCAGGGTGCTGTGGTAGTCGTCGGTGGTGAGCAGTTCGGAGAGCACCTGCGCCTGCGCCGGATAGGTGGCGGTGTACTCGGCGACGTCGACCGGTTGCCCGGCCTGCCTGCGCAGGTGGAATTCCTCGTAGATCAGGTCCGGCGGCAGCGGCCAGGTGCGCAGCTCGGGTAGCTCGGCGACGTACTGGGCGAGCCGTTTGGGCTCGACGTGGTGGCGCCAGCGCTGCGCCAGGTCCACCTTGATCAACTCGATCAGCGAGACCCGGCGCAGCGCGGGGGAGTCGGGCAGGAACGCGGTCAGGTCCGGCGGGGTGCGGGCGTCCCGCCAGGCTTCGGCGAAGCGGGTCACCACGTCGGCCACCGGCGACCCGCGGCCCGCCGACTGCGGCGGGCTCGCTGCGGCCGTCGCGCGGGAGACCCGCGCTGCGGGGTGCGCCATCTGCGCATCGTAACGCCGCGGCGACGCACCGCACCGGTCATCGGCCCGTCGCGGCGCCGGGTCGCAGTGCCCGATACAGCGCGAACCATCGCTCCGGGGCCACGAGACCCACCGGGGTGCCGGCCGGAATGCCCGCGGCCGCACACGCCGCCCGCACCCGGCGTGGCGGGAAGGCGGTGGCGAGTGTGGCGGCCAGGGAACCACCGACCCCGGTGAACCCGAGTTCCACCAGGCGGCGATAGTCGCGCGCCGCGGCCCCGGCGAGCAGCGGGTCCGGGCGGCGGCGCAGGTGCAGTAGCGCGCCGTCGACGCGCGGCACCGGGCGGAAGTGCCGCCGGTCGATGCGCGCGCCCAGGTGCATGGTCGTCGTCGGCCAGTGCGTCACCGTGAGCTTGCTCCACCGGCCGTAGTCGCCGGTGTGCTTGCGGGCGAATTCGCGCTGGGTCAGCAGGGTCGCCGAGGTGAGCTGCCGCGCCGCCAGACACCAGCGCACGATGTCGGTGGTGCTCCCGAACGGCACGTTCGCGACCACGCCGAAGGGCTCGTCGGGCAGCGGGGCGTCCCGGAAATCCTTGTGATAGCAGTTGATTCGCGGGTCGTGGGCGTAGCGGGCCTGCAGCCGCGCGGCGTAACGGGCATCGATCTCGTAGGCCAGCACCCGGCCGGCGACACCGAGCAGTTGCGCGGTGAGCATGCCGTCACCGGGGCCGATCTCGAGTACGAGATCCCCGGCGCCGACACCGGCGGACCGGACGATGCGCCGCGCGATGTCCGCGTCGGCGAGAAAGTTCTGGGAGAAGCGTTTGCGCGCGCCGGCCTGGGCGGCGCGCGACGAGGCGCGGGACATGGCTGTCCTCCGAACGGAGTGGGGAATCAGGAAAGGTGATTCGCCCGGACCCGTACCGGAGCACCACGAAACACCCGCTCGGGGCGGGTGCGATCAGCGGTAGCGGACCCCGATCAGCGCTGTCGGGGAGACGCAGCGGTGCGCGGCAGAGCCCGGGCCCGCCGGCGAAGCCGGATGAAGTACGCGCCCACCGCGCACGCTCCGTTCACTGCTGCACACATGCGCGACACCGTAGCGAGGCACGCGCCGCGGACGCCACCGAATTTCCACGGTCGGCGGACAGTTGTCGACGCGAGTACCGCTCAGGAGTACAGCGTCTGTCCCGCGCGGGCGGCGTACTCGGCCGCGCGGGCCCGCCATTGCCGCGCCTCGGCGTGATCACCGCGGCGGTCGAGTAGTTCGGCCAGCAGCGACATGGCCCGGAACTCGCCGTACTCGGCGGCCCGCCGCCACCACCGTTCGGCGCCCCCGTGGTCGCCGCGGCGGAACAGCAGTACCGCGAGGTCGTAGGCGGCCCCGGCATGGCCGGCCTCGGCGGCCTGAGCCCACAGGCCGCACGCTTCGGCCTCCTCGCCACGGTCGTACATCGCGGTGCCCAGTTCGTAGAGGGCGTTGCGGTAGCCGTGGCCGGGGCCGGTCGCCGGCGGCTCGGCACCCGCCGCCGACGCCATGCGCACGTAGTGCATTGTCATGGTGGCGTTTTCGTCGACCGCCGGGAGGCTCGGGTCGGTGTCGACGGTGGACAGGTCGTCGTGCGCCGGCGGTGGCGCGGCCGGGGGCGGATCGGTGGCGACGGCTTGGGCGCCGGGACGGGTCTCCTCCTTGCCGCCTCCGATCTCGTCGCCGCCTCCGATCTCGTCGCCGCCTCTGATCTCGGTGCCGCCCCCGGTCTCTTCGGCACCTCCGGTCTCTTCGGCGGCTCGGATCTCCTCGGCGGCAGGGGCGTCGGCGTCGGCGTCGGGGTCCCGGCCCGCGTCGCCGGTGCGCTTGGCGGGCACCGTCGCGACGCCGACGACGAGATTGGCGAAATTGGGTGGCCCCTCACCGAGACTGCACCACAGTGCGACGATGTCGTTGGGGATGTCCTCGACCAGCATGCCGTAGTTGCCCGTCCAACAGCGGTGCGCGCCGGTCTGATCGACCCAGACCGGGGTCAGCGTGAACAGCGGCGCGGCGCCGGTGGGCACCAGTTCGACGGTGACCCCGCGGGCGAGCGCGTCGCTCCAGATATCCACCCCGGTCAGCCGGTGGCCGTCGAGTTCGATATAGGCGTCCTGCACCGCCAGTCCGAGTCCGTGCCCGCGCAGCCCGGCGGGTGGCGCCTGGGAGAGCAGGCTCATGAACAACAGCGTCGGTTCCTGCGGTAGTCGGTCGCTGTACATCGGGTAGACCATGCTGCCATTCCAGAGGATCGGCTCGGCCCCGGTGTAGCGCGCGGCCAGCGGTTGGTCGGTCGGCGAATTGCGCTGATGCCATTGCGAATACGGCTCGTTCATCTGCTGGCCTTCCGCTTCCCGCCCGATGCTGCTGACCGCCTCCCGCGCGGGCGCGGCGGCTCGAGCGTACTCGTCGCACGAGAACGCGTCGCGACGATCCGGTGCCATCCGCCCGCGAATCTACCAAGCACTTGCTACGCTCGCGCGATGATCCCCACGCTCGTCTGGGGCACCGGCAACGTCGGCCGCGCGTCGATCCGTGCCGTCGACGCCCATCCCGACCTCGAACTCGCCGCGGTGCTCGTGCGTGACCCGGCCAAATCCGGCCGAGACGCGGGGCAGCTGGCCGGACTGGACCGCACCCTCGGCGTCACCGCCACCGACGACGTGGACGCCGCGCTGGCGGCCCGGCCGCGCGCCGTCGTCTACGCCGCCTCCGGCGATCTACGCCCCGACGACGCGCTCGCCGACGTGCTGCGGCTGCTGCGCGCGGGCGCCGTCGTCGTGACCCCCTCGCTCTACGCCCTGTACGACCCGGTCGGGGCCCCCGCCGAGATCCGCGACCCGGTGCTGGCCGCGATCGAGGAGGGCGGCGGCGCGCTGTTCGTGTCCGGGGTGGACCCGGGCTGGGGCAACGACGTGCTGCCCCTGCTGGTCAGCGGTCTGGCCGGCACCGTCGAGACCGTGCGCTGCCAGGAGATCTTCGACTACACCACCTACGACCAGCCGGACTCGGTGCGCTACCTGGTCGGCATGGGCCAGCCCATGGACTACGCGCCGCCCATGCTCGCCGCCGGCGTGCCGACCATGGTGTGGGGTGGGCAGGTCCGGCTGCTGGCCCGTGCGCTCGGCGTCGAACTGGACGACCTGCGCGAGACGCTCGAGCGCCGCCCCCTCGAACACACCGTGCGGACCGAGCTGATGGGGGAGTTCGCGGCGGGCACCCAGGGCGCGGTGCGGTTCGAGGTGCAGGGCATCGTCGACGGCGAGCCACGCCTGGTGATCGAACACGTCACCCGCATCCACCCGGACTGCGCGCCGGACTGGCCGAGTCCGCCCGACGGCGGCGCGGGCGCCCACCGGGTGATCGTGACCGGCGTGCCCCGCATCGAAGTGACCGTGGCCGCCGACGACGAGCACGGGAATCGCTCGGCGGGCGGCAACGCCACCGCGGCGGGCCGCCTGGTCAACGCCATCGACTGGCTGGTCGAGGCGGGCCCCGGCCTCTACGACGCGCTGACGGTGCCCCTGCGTCCGGCGCTGGGCAAACTCGGACGGACGCCGGGCGAACAGGGAAGGAAACAGTGATGATTGTCGATGTCCCCGCGGGCAAGGACCCCATCGGCTACGTGTGGGGGGAGATGGTGCCCGGGATCGGCCCGGCCGCCGCGGCCCTGGCGCTGGCCGTCTACGAACACAGCACGCTGGGGCTGCGCGAATTCGAGGCCGCCCGGCTGCGTATCGCCCAGATCAACGGGTGCCTGTTCTGCCAGGACTGGCGCACCGAACGCGACGGCGCGAAGGTGGAACCGGAATTCGCCGAAGCGGTCACGAATTGGCGCACCACCGAGGCGTTCGACGAGCGCACCCGGCTGGCCGCCGAATACGCCGACCGCTACGCCACCGACCATCACGGCATCGACGAGGAGTTCTGGGCGCGGATGGCCGCCCACTACAGCCAGGCCGAGATCGTGGAATTGAGCATGTGCCTCGGCTCGTGGCTCGCCTTCGGCAGGCTCAACCGGGTGCTCGGGCTCGACACGGCCTGCGTGCTGCCCGGCCATTCCTGACCGGCTCTCATTTCGATTCGCGCAGCCAGTCCACCCGTTCCAGGGTGGACCAATCGTCGCCCGCCCATTCCCAGATGAGCCGGGCCACCAGCGCCGGATCGGACAGGGTGGTCGCGAAATAGTGGTCGGGCCGCCCGCTGTGGTGCACCTCGAGGGTGTAGTCGACCGCGGAATTGCGGTACGTCTGGATGAAGGTCTGGTCGTCGTGCGGTTTGCCCGCGATGAGGAACGGCGTGGCGGCCAGGGTGTCCAGGTTCGGGATCCAGCCGTGGATCTGACGCTCGGTCATCGAGGAGAACCGCTGTTCACCGCCGATGTCGACCTCGACCACCCGGTGCTCCGGCGCGCGGCTGACGGTATAGGAACGGGCGTCGTAGAGCTCGTAGTCGAAGCCCGTGATCAGGTCTTCCAGCAGCTGCCGCACCGGCGCGGCAGCGTTGTCGAGCGCGCCGGGCACCCGCGGACCGCCGCGGTCGGCGGCGGTGACCCGCACCGCGTAGCCCGCCGCCTCGATGCGAACACCGGCGTGCGGGCGCGACCCCGAGACCGCGGAATTCCACGCCCGCAATCCGGCGACGACCACCAGGCGCAGGTCGTCGTCGAGGGGCCTGCCGGCCTGCGACCGGAGATAGTCCGGAATTTCACCGGGCGTCCGGACCGCGCCGACCGGCACGACCACATACTCGAAACTCACCGTGACAAGGTAACTTCCGAATCGCGTGCGCGGGAGGTTCCCGCCGGGGGAAATCCGGTCCGGAAAATGCCTGCCCGGCGGTCGTTCGGAATTGCCCGGCGTTCGCGCCGGGTTCCGGCCCGGCGCGCGGATTCAGCGCGGTGAAGGTTGTGCACCGGAGGCCATGTCACCGGGGTGGTTAGCTGCGGGTGCGGTGGGTGCGACCGTCGTGGCCGTCGGCAGTGTTTCCGGCGATCCGGGGGAGCGGACCGGCAGCAGACCCGCCACCGCCACGCACACGCCGAGCGCGGCCAACGCCAGCCCACCATCGATCATCCGCCGCCCGGCCGTGCCGCGTGGGCCGGGCGGGCGAGTGGCATACCAGGTGCCCGCGAACACGAACGCCAGCACCGCCGCGACCAGCAGGCACACCCCCACACCGGCCAGCACCTCACGCACCGCGCCGCCCACCCCGAACTCCCTCCCGCGCCACGCCGGTCCGCGGCCCGCACCACGCGGACCCGGGAGCGGACCAGGCCCCGGCGCCGGCGAAACTAACCCACCGGCACGGTTGTCCGCAACAGCGCCGGTCCCCGGTCGCGCGACCACGTAGCGTGGCGATCATGAGCGAACGTCTGGTCGTCATCGGGGCCGACGCGACCGGCATGGCGGCGGCCTCCCAGGCGCGGCGCATGCTCGGGCCGCGCGAATTGGAGATCGTGGTGTTCGAGCGGGGCGGGTTCACCTCGTACTCGGCCTGCGGCATCCCGTACTGGGTCGGCGGGGTCGTCACCGAGCGCGACGCGCTGATCGCGCGCACCGCCGAGGAACACCGTGCCCGCGACATCGATCTGCGCATGCGCACCGAGGCGATCGAGCTCGACGTCACCGGGCGGCGCGTGCGCACGCGCGACCTCGACAGCGGCGTCGAATCATGGACCGAGTACGACAAACTCGTCCTCGCCACCGGTGCGCGACCACTGCGTCCCGCCCTGCCCGGCATCGACGCCGCCGGCGTGCACGGCGTGCAGACCCTCGACGACGGCCAAGCCCTCATCGACACCCTCGACCGCACCGAGGGCAGGCGCGCGGTGGTCGTCGGGGCGGGCTACATCGGCGTGGAGATGGCCGAGGCGCTGATCCAGCGCGGCTTCCGGGTCACCGTGCTCAACCGCAGCGCCGAACCCATGTCCACCCTCGACCCCGACATGGGCGCGCTGGTGCGCAAGGCGATGGACGGCATGGGCATCGAGGTCGTGGGCGGCGCGGAGGTGACCGGAGTGCGCACCGACGCGCACGGCCGCGTCCGCGCGGTGGCCACCGCCGACGAGGAGTACCCGGCCGACGTGGTGGTGCTCGGCCTCGGCGTACGCCCGGAGACCACGCTGGCCAGGGCGGCGGGCCTGCCGCTCGGTGAGCACGACGGGCTGCTCACCGACCTGTCCATGCGGGTGCGCGGGCACACCGACATCTGGGCGGGCGGCGACTGTGTGGAAGTGCTCGACCTGGTCTCGGGGCGGGAACGCCACGTCGCCCTCGGCACCCACGCCAACAAGCACGGCCAGGTCATCGGCCAGGTGATCGGCGGCGGCTACGCCACCTTCCCCGGCGTGGTCGGCACCGCCGTCAGCAAGGTCTGCGATCTGGAGGTGGCGCGAACCGGCCTGCGCGAGAAGGAAGCCCACGCCGCGGGCCTCCAGTTCGTGACCGTCACCATCGAGTCGACCAGCCGCTCCGGGTACTACCCCGAGGCGGCGCCGATGACGGTGAAGATGCTCGCCGAGCGCCGCACCGGGCGGCTGCTCGGAGTGCAGATCGTGGGCCGGGAAGGGGCGGGCAAGCGGGTCGACATCGCCGCGGTGGCGTTGACCGCGCGGATGACCGTCGAGCAGATGACCGCCCTCGACCTCGGCTACGCCCCGCCGTTCTCCCCGGTCTGGGATCCGGTGCTGGTCGCCGCGCGCAAGGCGAGCCTGGCCGTCCAGCAGCGCGGCTGAGGCGCCACCACCGGGGCGTTTCGCGCGCCGTACCGCGGGTACCGCGACCCTCGAACGGACCCATCGACGATCGGGAGGTGAGCCGGATGGCGGTATGCGACACCTGCGGCAACGACTACGACAAGGCGTTCACGGTCACCCGGGACGGGCACACGGCCACGTTCGACAGCATCGAATGCGCCGCCGCCGCGATCGCGCCGGTGTGCGCGCACTGCAGCTGCCGGATCCTCGGCCACGGCGTGGAGGCGGGCGAGCAGATCTTCTGCTGCGCGCACTGCGCCCACAAAGCCGGGCACCCACAACTGGTCGACCACGCCTGAGGGGGACGACCGCCTCCGGCCGCTGACCGCTCACGCTGTGTCGGATTCGCGTGCGCGGGGCGGCCTGCGTGGTGACGCTGCGCTGCCTCCTCCGGCCGCTGACCGCTCACGCGCGGTGCAGCTCTCCTGCCGCCGTGCGGACCTTGCGTAGGTCCGCCAGGAAGTCCGCGTAGGCGGCCGCGCGGTCGGGCGCGCGCAGCACCGAGGAAGGATGCACGGTCGCGATCACCCGGTGCTCGCCCGCCTCGACCACCTCACCGCGGCGCTCGCTCACCTTGAACGACGGGCCGAGTACCGCCTTGGCCGCGACCGCGCCCAGGCACACCACCAGTTGCGGCCGCACCGCGTCCAGCTCGGCGGTCAGCCACGGCGAGCACGCCACCACCTCGGTGCGGCCCGGCTGCTTGTGGATGCGCCGCTTGCCGCGCTCCTCGAACTTGAAATGCTTGACCGCGTTGGTCAGATACACCGCCTCCCGGTCGATGTCCGCCTCGGTCAGCGCCTTGTCCAGCAGCCTGCCCGCCGGCCCGACGAACGGGTGCCCGGCGACGTCCTCGCGGTCGCCGGGCTGCTCGCCGACGACGAACACCGGCGCGTGCGCGGGCCCCTCGCCGAACACCGCCTGGGTCGCCCCGCGATACAACTCGCACCCGCGGCAGCCCTGCACCGCCGTGCGCAGCGTGTCCAGATCGGCGTCCGCGGGCACGAACTCCGCGGCTCCCGGTGCCTTCGCAGCAGCCATCAGTGTCGTCCTTCCACCGGAACGTGTTCGCCTCCACCGGAATTGGCGGGCTCGGGAGCACAGCCCTCCAGGGTCGCCTCACCCAGCTCCGCGATCACCGCGGCGACGTCGTGGTCCGCGCCGAACGCGCGCACCTGGCGCTGGGCACCGTTGCCGCGCGCGAACAGCGCGGTGAGCGCGTCGGAGACGAACCCGCGATCACCCAGTTCCTCCAGCGCCGGGTCCACCGTCTCGAGCAGTTCGTCGAGCAGATCGCGGGCGGGCAGCACGCGCCCGTCCAGCGGCGCCACCGCGTCGCCGCCGATCCCGCTGCGTGCCGCCTTCCAGTACGCCGCCCGCAGCACCTCCGCGGGCACCGCGGGCGCGGTGTTGCCCTCGGCGAGGAAACGCCGGGCGGTGTGCACGGTCGCCCGCACCAGCGCGGCCAGCAGCACCGTCTCGCCGACGGTGGCGGGCACGTCGCTGACGCGGACCTCGATGGTGGGGTAGTTGATGGAGGGGCGGGCGTCCCAGTAGACCATCTTCTCGTCCAGCACGATGCCGCTGGAGAGCATCATCGTCACCATCGCGTCGTAGTCGGCGGCGGTGCGGAAGTAGGGCGGGGGTCCGGCGCTGGGCCACCGCCGCCACAGAATGCTGCGCCAGCTGGCGTAGCCGGTGTCGGAGCCGCGGTAGATCGCCGAATTCGCGGTGAGCGCGAGCAGCATCGGCAGCCACGGCCGCAGGTAGTTGCTCACCTGCACCGCGGTCTCCCGGTCGGGCACCGCGACGTGCACGTGGCAGCCGCACAGGCCCTGTTCGTGCGCGATCATCCCGAAACTCTCGGCGATGCGCCGATAGCGCGGGGTGTCGGTGACCGGGAATTCGTGCGGCACGGTCGGGGGGATGGCGACCGCGAGCAACCGGCTCTCGTTGGCCTGCGCGCACCGTGCGACCCCGCAGCGCAGGTCGCGGAGCTGCCCGAACAACGCGCCGATGTCGGAGTGCACGGCGGTACTCGTCTCCACCTGGCAGCGGGTGAGCTCGAGTTGCAGATCGATGCCGAGTTCGCCTGCGGTGTGCGCGACGGCCTCGTTGCGGGCGGTCGGCGCGCCGGTGCGCGGGTCGACGAGCAGGAATTCCTCTTCCACGCCGACAGTCGGTGCGTCCATGCCGGGGGGTTACCGCGCGCCGGTCAGGTTATGCGCGGGTGCGGACGAGTCACGAGGTGACGGCGGATCCGGCCAGGAACATGTAGCTCTTCTCCTCGACCCGGCTGCGGATGCGCCAGCGCCCGTCGATCCGGGCGAAGGTGTCGAGGTACCACAGCCCGCACAGCATCAGTTGCTGTGGGCCGTCCGGGCCGCCGACGAGCATCGGGTTCTGGCACATGGTGCGGCCGGTGGCGGTGTCGCCGTCGATGGTGAGCGCGGAGTTCGAGATCAGATGCTGGAAGGCGGGGAAGTTCGGCAGCGCCGTGGCGAGGAACTGTTTGGTGGCGGCCAGGTCGCCGGCCGGGCCGCCCATCGCGGTGTAGTCGATGTGGGCGTCGGCGGTGAAGAGCTCGTCGAGCAGGTCCCACTGGTGGGTGTCGATGGCGTGGGCGTAGCGGACCATCAGGTCCTCGATCTCCATCCGGTCCGAGATCTCCTGTAGCGACAGCATCGTGGCCTCCTGGGTCCAGCGGCTCGCGGGTGCGCGAGTCGGCGTGATTGTCCCCGATCGGCGTGGGCGGGGTGGGCGAATCGCGCCGGGACTATGGTGGTCTGATGAGCGGCGTCGCGCCCGGCACCCCGCCCGCCACGACGGCGGCCGGTACCCGTCGGATGGTCGGGAGTGTGCTCGCCGTACTCCTGATCGTGCTGGCGTCGGCCTGCGGAACGTCCCGCGACGACGGGGATCCGGCCGCGCGCCGAGGTGAGGTCGTCTCGGTGACGGCGCTGAGCACCATGACCGATGCCGAGACCGCGGCCTACCTCGGGGAGCGACAGCTCGAGACGCCGGTCCGCAACGGTGTGGAGACCTACCGCATCGTCTACCGCACCGTCGGTCCGCTGGGGGAGGAGACCACCGCCAGCGGGCTGATGGTGTTGCCGCGCACCGAGACCGAACGCCTGCGGGTCGTCAGCTACGCGCACGGCACGATCGTGCGCAAGGACGAAGCGCCCTCCGCCGACGGTGAGACCGACCGGGCCCGCGCGATCATGTTCGCGGCGGTCGGCAACGCCGCGGTGGCGCCGGACTATCTCGGGCTCGGCGAAGGCCCCGGCCGCCACCCCTACGCGCACGCCCCCACCGAGGCGAGCGCGTCGCTGGATCTGCTGCGGGCCGCCCGCGATGCGGCCGCCGACCGCGGCCGCACTCTCGAATCCGACGTCTACATCGTGGGATTCTCCCAGGGCGGGCAGGCCGCGACCGCGCTCGGGCGGGAACTGCACGACAACCCCGGCACGGGTTTCCGGGTCGCGGCGCTGTCGGCGATCAGCGGACCCTACGCCATCCGCGAAGCCCAGACCCCGGCCGCGCTGGACGGTGGTGTCAGCCCGCGCAGCGCCGTGGTCTACCTCGCCTACTGGCTCACCGCGATGAACCCGATCTACGGGCTCTACGACCATCCCACCGAGGCGTTCCGCCAGCCCTACGCCGATCGCGTGGAGAGCCTCTTCGACGGCTACCACGACGTGCTGAGCGTCGGCACCGGCCTGCCCGCGACTCCTGCCGAACTGCTCACCGACCGCTTCCTGGCGTGGGCGCGCCAGCCCACCGGCCCGGCGCTGCGCGCGGTGGCCGAGAGCGACGGCACCTGCGAGTGGGCCACCGACGCACCGGTCCGCCTGTACGTCTCGACCGCCGATCGCAGTGTCGCGGCGGCCAACACGGATCACTGTCTGCGATCGCTGCGCGGCCCGCGGGTCGAACGGGTGGATCTGAGCCCGATGGATCACGGTGCCACCGGTCGGGCCGGGTTGGTGCAGACCCTCGCGTGGTTCGACCAATTGGTGCCGGTCGGCTGACCGGTGCGCCGTGCACATGCACGTGCACCGGAATCCGGCGCCGACCACGGGATTCGCGGATGGTTCGCCGGAGCCGCGCCGGACCGGGAGCGGTACCGGCGAGTGGCGAGATGTTCGGGACGGCACGAACCGCCCCCGACACGACGGTGCCGCCGGATGGGGGGAGATCCGGCGGCACCTGATTCGGGTCGCGACCCGCAGGGGGACGGATCGCGGGGCCAGCTATGGGGGGAGTAGCTGGCTCATTGCCGACCCTACAACGTGATCCGGCTCCGCGCACAGCGTCTTGACCTAATCGTCATCAACCAGTGCGTGCGGCGGCCCGGCGATCGCGGCCCATAATCGGATCGACGGTGTTCCGAGGCCCGCACGGCACCACGGCGATCGGAGAGACGTGACGACACGACGCAGAATCGTTGCCGCGGGCCGCCCACCCACCCCGATCACCATCGCGGGCCGGATGCGCGACCCGGTGCACCGGGAAAGCCAGCTCGCCCACCGCTACGACCCGCACGTCGCACCGATCAACCGGCTGGTCGACGACCTGCGCGAGGAGTCGGGCCGTCCGCTGCCCCATGTCGCGCCCGCCTGCGGTGGCGTGCACGCGCGTGTTCTCGTCCTGTGTCACGACCCGGGACCGCCGGCCCGTCAGGTGACGGGCAGCGGGATGCTCTCGCTCGAGAACGACGACCCGGCCGCCGAACGTCTGCACGCGATCGTCGGGCGAGCCGGGCTCACCGTGCTCGACCTGGTGCCCTGGAACATCCACCCCTGGTACCTGGAGCGCTCCACCGACCCGCCCGACCTCGACGGCGGCCTCGCCGCGCTGGACCGGCTGCTCGCCCTGCTGCCCGAACTCCGGGCCGTGGTCGCCCACGGACGTGACGTCCGCAATGCCTGGCAGGACGTCACCCGGCTGCGGCCGCGCTCGTTGCCGACGCTGATCGAGACCTACGATCCCGACCGCCGGGAGCTGTGGACGCCCGACGCGGCCGAACGCGCCGGGCGGGAGGCGCACCTGCGGGAGGCCTACGAGCGCGCCGCCCAGCTGCTCGAGCCGGACGGTGGCTAGCCCTCCGCCCGAACCGTCGTGGTCCCGCGAAGCCGGGACGAGGCGGCCTAAGCTCGTGGTGTGGCGGATCTCGCGCACGAGACGTTCGATCCCGGCCCGCTCGCCGCACCGGGCCCCGCCGGGATCCTCGCCATCCGGCACGGCCGCAGCACCGCCAACGACGCGTTCGCGGCCGACGCCGACACCCCGGTCCCCGGCCGCGACGCCGACGTCCCGCTCTCCGATCTCGGTGTGCGCCAAGCCGAGACACTGGGCGGGCTGCTCGCGGCGCAGCCGCCCGACCTGGTGGTCTGCTCGCCCTACCGGCGCACCCGCCAGACCTGGGCCGCGATGGTGCGCGCGGCGCGCGCGCTCGTCCCGGGCTGGTCACCGCCGCGCGCGGTGCTCGACGAGCGACTGCGCGACCGGGAGATGGGCGTGCTCGAACTCCACCCGCCCGCCGCGATCCGGCGACTGGCCCCGCAGGAGGCGCACCGGCGAATCCGGCAGGGCGAGTGGGCCTACCGCGCGCCCGGCGGCGAATCCCTCGCGGATGTGGCGCTGCGGCTGCGCGCCCTGGTCGCCGACCTCGATCGCGCGGCGGCGGGGGCCCGGGTGCTGATCGTCACCCATGACGCCGTCATCGCCGTCCTGCGCGACATCTTCGACGGCGCGGGTGGGACGGACTCGCTCGACCCGGTCCCCAACGCGTCGGTATCCGAATGGCGGTGCGACGGCGGACGTTTCGTGCTCGCCCGCTGGGCGGACACCCGCCACCTCGGTTAGGCCGGGGCGGCAAGCCACCCTCCGCCGCGGCCGCTCAGTCGGCGGATCCGTCGAGATGCTCGTGCTGCAAAATGCTCATCCGCAGCGCGTCCCGGTAGCGGCCGGCCGCGAAGTACTCGTCGCGCAGGGTGCCCTCGTCCTGGAAGCCGAGCTTGCGGTAGATGTGGATCGCCTTGGTGTTGGCGACGTCGACGATCAGATACACCTTGTGCAGATTCAGTACCGCGAAGGCGTAGTCGAGCGCCTTGCGAGTGGCGAGGGTCGCCAGCCCGCGGCCCTGATGACCGGGCGCGATGATGATCTGGAACTCGGCCTTGCGGTGCACCGGCGCGATTTCCACCAGTTCGACCAAGCCGGCCGCGGCCCCGTCGGCGTCGACGATGAACCGCCGCTCCCGCTCATCGTGGATGTGGCGGTCGTAGATGTCGCGCAACTCCACCAGCGCCTCGAACGGCTCGTCGAACCAGTACGACATGATCTGGGCGTCATTGGACAACTGATGGACGAACGGCAGGTCCTCCCGCTCGAGCGCGCGCAGCCGGACATTCACCACTCCCACAACTCCGCAGCCTAATCCCGGTTCGGTGCCGGAACGCGCAGGCAGCGGGCGTGTCCGTCAGCCCAGATGCCGCATCGAAGGCCACAGCTGCGCCCACGGTGCGCGCACGGACCGGCAGAGGAACAGCGGGGCGCCCTGTTCGTCATTGTCGATACCGAGGCCGTTGTCGAGCGCGCCCACGGGTTCTGGCGCGGGGCAGAACCGGCGGACCTGTGCCTCGGGCAGGCCGACGGTCAGCAGCGGGCGGTCGTCGGCGGGTGGTCCCCACCACCAGTAGGCGTTGTGCCCGCTGTGCGGGGTCGGCAGCCCGTACCGATCACCGAAGTGTTCGATGGCGGCGGCTTCCCCGTAGTTGGCGGTGAGGACCTCCGCGTCCGGGGCCAGCCGGGCGCGGACGGCGCCGATCTGCTCGACGTGACGCGGCCAGCCCACGGTCTCGCCCGCGTCGTAGTTGATGGCGAGGATCGGCGAGTCCCGGAGCGCGTCGACCGGCAGGATCGGAAGGAACACCGCCGCCGAACCCACCGCCGTCAGTCCCGCCGCCGCGGCGACGAGCAGCCGCCGTCGTTCGGCCAGCGCGACCGCGCCCGCGGCCAGCAACACCGGATACATGCCGCCCAGGTAGTACGCCTTGCCGCCGGTGACCAGGAACAGTACGAACAACGCCGGGTAGACGAGGGCGAACGCGCGATACCGCACCTGCCGCCACAACCACCACAGGCCGAGCAGCCACACCGGCGCCAGCAGCGGACCCACCAGCCCGAACTGGGTGAGCACGAACGCCAGCCGACCATCCGACGTCCCCGAGGACCCGCCCGCGATCGCCCGGCTCATCTCCAGTTGCGGCCACCCGCTGCGCGCCTGCCACCACAGATTCGGCGCCGCGATCAGCAGCCCGGCCACGACCGCGACCGGAAGGTACCGGGTGCGCAGAACCGCGCGGGGACCGACGACCAGCAACGCCACCACGAGAACCAGCACCGGCACCGCGAGCAGTGTCTTGTTCAGCAGCCCGACCCCGACGAGCACGCCGACGAGCAGCCACCAGCGCCGGTCCGTCTCGGGCCGCAGCAACCGCAGCACCAGGACGACGACGCCGGACCACGCCGCCAGGTCGAACACCGCCGTCCCCAGCTGATGCCCCGCGGCCACCACCACGGCCGCCGCGGCAGTGCACCCGGCGGCGAGTGCCTGCGCACCGCGCCCGCCACCCAGTTCCCTGGCCATCAGCCCCGCGCACACCACCACCGCCGTCGCGGCCGCGATCGCGGGAAGACGCAGCAGCACAAGCGAATCGGGGTCGAGCGCGGACATGCTCCTGGCGATCGACGGCACCAGCGGCGGCTGATCCGGGTACCCCCAGTCCAGCCGCCGCCCCGCCGCGAGAAAGTACAACTCGTCCCGGTGGTACCCGTAGCGGCCCGCGCACGCCACCAACACCACCGCGAACAGGCCCGCCACCCGATACACCCCGGCAGCATCCCACGCCGGCCGCGGCGAACGACGGCGACCGGCTCGGCGCCGCCAATATCACGGCCGCCCGCGCGGCAGCGCCGCCGGACACCGAACCGGTCACCCCGTACCGCTGTCCCCTGTGCCGAAACCGCCCGTCGCACAACCTCTGAGGCTGAATACCGTTCAGCGCACGGTGTGCCAATGTCGCAGCTTCTCCGGGTTGCGGACCGCCCAGATGCGGGTGATCCGGTGGTCGGCGATGTCGAAGGCGTAGACGGTGACGATGCGGCCGTCGAGGTGCCCGACCAGGCCGGGCTGTCCGTTGACCGGGTGTTCGGCCAGCGTGACGGCGGGGTTGCGGGCGGCGATCTCGATCCAGGCGCGGGCGATCTGCGCGCCGCCGTGGATCGGATCGAGGAAGGCGGGCACCAGGCCGCCGCTGTCGGCGGTCGCGATCGCCTGCGGGTCGAGCACGCGGATCAGCGCCCGGACATCGCCCGCCTCCCAGGCACGTTTGAAGTCGCGGACCACGTCGGCGCGTTCGGCGGCCGAGGGCCCGCGGGCGGTGCGAAGGCGTCGGCGCGCGGAGGAGGCGAGCTGGCGGCACGCGGCGGGGGAGCGTCCGACGATCTCGGCGACCTCCGGGAAGGAGTAGCGGAAAACGTCGTGCAGGACGAACGCCACCCGCTCGGCCGGCGTCATCGCATCCAGCACCACGAGGAAGGCCATGCCGATCGACTCGTCGAGGGTGACCCGATCGGCGGGATCGCCGGGACCGGAACCGCCGAGCCATTCCGGCCGTCCCGGCACCGGCTCCGGAATCCACTCGCCCACGTAGCGTTCCCGCCTGGCACGCGCGGAACCGAGCAGATCCAGGCAGATCCGGCCGGCCACCGTCGTCATCCAGGCCCCGGGTGCGGTCACCTCCCGCCGCTGCCGCTCGGACAGCGCGTACCAGCGGGCGTAGGTCTCCTGCACCACGTCCTCGGCCTCGGCGAGAGAACCCAGCAACCGATAGGCGAGATTGATCAGCTGGCGGCGTTCGCCGATCACCGCGGCCAGGTGCGGGTCGGTCATGTCTGCTCCTTCGGTCGGTGCGGGCGTCACCGAACCGACGACACAGCGACCCGATGTGTGAGGCCGCCTGACATTCCGGGCGGCTGTGTCGTCGGAGGGGCATGACCAGCATCGGCATCATCCTCGGCAGTACCCGTCCCAACCGTAAGGGCCCGCAGGTCGCGCAGTGGGTCCTCGACACCGCGTCGCAGCGCGGCGACGCCCGATACGACGTGATCGACCTGCGCGACCACCCGCTGCCGCACCTGGACGAAGCGGTGCCGCCGATGTTCGGCCCTTCCGTCCACGAACACACCCGTTCCTGGGCGGCGCGGATCGCCCCGTTCGACGGTTTCGTGGTGGTGACGCCGGAATACAACGGCGGCATGCCCGGCGTGCTGAAGAACGCCCTCGACCACGTGTCGGCACAGTGGCGCGACAAGGCCGTCGGCTTCGTCTCCTACGGCGTGCACGGCGGGGCCCGTGCCGTCGTGCAACTGCGGACGGTCTGCGGCACCCTCGGCATGGCCGATGTGGGCTACCAGGTCGCGATCTCGGTACTCACCGACTTCGCGGACCAGACCACGTTCACCCCGCGCGACCACCACACCGCGGCGTTGCACAAGACCCTCGACCAGCTGCTCGCCTGGAGCGCCGCGCTCGCGCCACTGCGCGCCGCCACCGACCCCGCGCTCACCCGATCCTGAGGAGCATGCCGTGAACCACGCACACCCGACCGAACATTCCGCGGCAGCGCACGCCGAACTCCGCCGCCGGATCGATGAAGCCGTCGACGCGCTCCGCACCAAGGATCTCGCCGCCCTCGAACGGCTCTACACGCCCGACGTGGTGTCCTTCGACATCGAACCGCCCCTCCAGCATGTCGGTGTCGCCGCCAAACTCGCCAACTGGGCCAGGGTCTTCGAGGTATTCGACACGGTCACCTACGAGGTCCGCGACCTGACGTTCACCGCGGGCGCGGACGTGGCGTTCGGCCACGCGTTCGCCCGGCTCGGCGGCACCCGCGCCGACGGGACCGCCACCAGCGGCATCTGGGTCCGGGTCAGCTACGGCCTGCGTCGGATAAACGGCGCTTGGCTGATCGCCCACGACCAGGTCTCGGTACCCCTGGACATCCGCACCGGCCGCGGCGTCGTCGACCTGGAGCCCTGACCGCGGCGCATGTGCGGGGCGCACCGCCGAGGCCGACTTCGCCTCGGCCGACCTCGGCGGGACCAAGGTCGTCGAGGCGGGGTCAGGGAATCCTGCGGAAGAAGGCGCGGATGTCGTCGGCGAGCAGTCTTGGCTCCTCCATCGCCGGGAAGTGTCCGCCCTCGGTGAATTCACTCCACTGGCCGATCGCCTGCCCCGGGTCCAGCACGCGGCGGATGAGCGGGTGGGTGTCGAGTGAACCAGTACAGGCTGATGTTCGTGAGGAGCTGGTCGCGGTCGACCGACTGGTCCGGCGTCCGGTGGTCGCCGACCGGCCTGGTCTTGAACTGTTCGGCGATCCACGCGAGCTGCCCGACCGGTGAGTCGGTGAGCGCCGCGCCGATCGTGTCGGGGCGGTGATTCTGCATCTCGAGGTACCCGCGATCAGCCGCGGCCTCGGTGCGCACTGCCGCGAGCTGGGCGATCTCGTCGTCGGAAAGCCCGTCCGGAAGCGGAAATTCATCACCCACCAGCCCGAGCCACCGACGGTCGGCACCGATGTGCGTGCCGATGACACGCTCGGGGTAGATCGCCGCCAGCCGACCGGTGATGCCGGAACCCATGTCGGTGCCGTGTGCCGCGAATCTCGGGTAACCCAGACGTGTCATGATCTCGGCGCAGGCGTCCGTCGTCCGCGCCAACTCCCAGCCGGTTCCCGACAGCGGCGTGGAGAACCCGAAACCGGGCGGCGACGGGATGACCACGTGGAACTCCTCGGTCAGGAGCGGGACGAGGCGCTGGTACTCGACGAACGAGCCGGGCCAGCCGTGGTTCAGCAGCAGCGGAGTGGCCGCGGGGTTCGCCGAACGCACGTGGACGAGGTGAAACGTCTGGCCGTCCACGACGGTCGTGAACTGTTCGTACTCGTTGAGCTTCGCCTCCTGCGCTCGCCAGTCGAACCCGTCGCGCCAGTATTCGGCGAGCTCCTTCAGATATGCCGGCGGGATGCCCCGGCTGAAGTCGGTGCGATCGTCTCGGCCCGGCACGGGGCTCGGCCAGCGGGTGTGCGCGAGGCGGTTGCGCAGGTCGTCGAGGTCGGCCTGCGGGATGTCGATGCGGAAGGGGGTGAGTGCGTTGTCCATGACGCTCACGCTCGCAGGTAATGCGGCAGATCAGCTTCCGCGTTTGCTGGAATGATCGAGAAGATGTTGGAGACCTCGGCCCGTCTGCTCGAACTGCTGTTGTTGCTCCAGCTCGGGCGGGACTGGACCAGTTCCGAACTCGCCGACCGGCTCGCGGTGAGCACGAGAACTGTGCGCGCCGACATCGGCAAGCTGCGGTCGCTCGGCTATCCCGTGGACGCGCGCCCCGGCGTCGCGGGCGGGTACCGGCTGGCCGCCGGAACGGCGATGCCCCCGCTGCTGCTCGACGACGACGAGGCCGTCGCCGTCGCGGTCGGACTGGGCGCGGTCGCGACCCAACGGCTCGGACTCGAGGAGACATCACTCACCGCGCTCGCGAAGCTGGAGCAGGTGCTGCCCGCGCGCCTGCGGCGACGCGTCCAGGCGGTACGCGAGTCGACCAGCGTCGTTCCCGGAGCTGTGCCGCCGCTCGATCCCTCGGTTCTCGGCGCGGTCGCTGCCGCGACCCGACGCCACGAACGGCTCCGGTTCCGATACACGAAGCCCGGGGGCGCCGAAGGGGCCCGCCACATCGAACCGCAACGGCTGGTGACCTGGGGGCCGCTGTGGTATCTGCTCGCGTGGGATCTCGACCGGTGCGACTGGCGGGTTTTTCGCGTCGACCGCATGGCTCCGCCCACCCCGACCGGTGCCCGGTTCCAGCCGCGCGCCATCCCGGCGGACGATGTCGTCGAGTACGTCGTCGGACGTGTCAGCAAGGGAACCTGGAAGTACCGCGCCCGGGTGCGCGTGCATGCTCCCGCCGCCACGGTCTCCGCGAAGATCCCCATACCGGTCGACATCGAGGTGATCGACGAGTCCACATGCCACATCGAGCTGGGTTCCGACGACCCGGACGGGCTCGCGCTGTCGATGGCACAGCTCGGCGTCGACATCGAGGTGATCGAAGGAGACGAACTCGCGGTGGCGTTCGATCGCCTCGCCGCGAGGTTCCGGCGGGCGGCAGGCGGGGCATCCACCGCGTGAATCCCGGCGGGTCAGGGGTGCAGGGTGGGCCGGTAGACGAGTTCCTGGATGTTGCCGTCGAGTGTCCGGCTCTCGAGCAGCTCGAGGTCGAAGTCGGCGGCACCCCGGAAGATCGGGTCGTCGCCGGTCCGGCCGGTGACGACCGGGAAGATCGTGATCTGCACCCGGTCGACCAACCCGGCGGCCATCAGCGCCCGGTTCATCGACAGGCTGCCGTGCGACCGCAGCGGTACCTCGGATTCCTCCTTCAACCGGGCCACCACGTCGACGGCGTCACCGGCGGCGACGGTGGCGTCCGGCCAGTCGAGTGGACCGTCCAGCGTGGTCGAGACGACCGTCGCCGGAAGATTGCGCATCCGCTCGACCCACGGATCACGCACCGTCTCCTCGGTGCCCGCCGCGAGCAACTGCGTGAACACCCGATACGTGTTGGCCCCGAACACCATCCGCTGCGGCGCCGCGTACAGACCCAGGCGGTGATCGAGCAACTCGGGACCTTGCTTCCCCCAGTAGCCACCCCAATCCCCACCGCTCACCCCGCCGAAGCCGTCGAGACTGGAGAAGACGTCGAAGGTGTAGGTGACGGTCATGATGAGCTCCTCGGGTTCGGGGTGGGTTCACGAGTAGAGACGTGAATCCACCGCGGAACTCATCTCTCGTCCTGAAAGTCGGCAGCGCTCGAACGTGCTCGCGATCCCGGTGCCGACCGGGACGCGGTCTACGACCTGTGGCGTGCCGAGGGGCAGCAAGGCCGGCCACTCGATCGGCTACTTCATTCCGGCGAGCGCTTCAGGATCAGGTCTCCGGCCCGGGCCAGGACCTCCTCGCGGGTCCTGCCGGGGTGATCGGCGGCGAGGAAATGGCGGCCGATGGCCGCGCAGAACGCGAGCAGGCTGCGGGCTTCGATCTCGTCGGGATCCGAGCACACGGTGCCGATCGCGGCGCGGAGCAGGTCCATGCGCCGGTTGTCGACGCGGCGGAGGCGTTCGGCGACGGCGGGGTCGCGGCGGGCCCAGTCGCGCACCGCGAGGTCGATGGGGAGCAGCCGGTCGCTGGAGAAGGTGAGGTGTCCGGCCAGCCGGGCCTTGTCGAGGACGCTGCCCTCGGCGTGTTCGATCTGCTCGACGACGTTGTCGACGGCTTCGCGTTCCCAGGTGTCGAGCATCGCCGTGAGCAGCGCGTCCCGGTCGGCGAAGTGACCGTAGAACCCGCCTTTGGTCACCCCGAGCGCCTTGGCGAGTGCCTCGACGCGCACCGCGTCGACCCCGCCGGTCGCCAGTGCCGACAGCCCGGCGTCCACCCATGCTTCCCGTCGCGTGCGCAGCGCGCCCATGCTGTGATCCACCCCACTTCCACGTTGTACGGAGGCGTATAACCGCTCTACCATCTTATTATACGCAACCGTATAACTCACCGAGGACGGTGTCATGTCCAGTCGACTCCCACGCGCCGCGCACACCGAAAGGCCGTGGCGCATCCACGAAATCGCACCGGAGTTCCACCTACAGGACGTCTGGGCCTTCCACGTGCCCGGCGCCGGCCCGGACGACTTCGCGTCCGCTCTGAAGCTCCTCCCGGGCGGCGACGGAACCGAATCCGGCTCTGCGGTGGTCCGATTCCTGTTCGCGGTGCGCTGGCGGCTCGGCGCGCTGCTGGGCTGGGACGACCCCCGCACCGGGCTGGGGACCCGGGTCCGTTCCCTCCGCGACCGGCTGCCCGACGACCTGCGGCAGGACCCGGCGGAAACGGCGACGCCGGACAGCCCGTTCACCACGCTGTACGAACTCCACGACGAAGCTGCGCTCGAACTGGCGAACAGGACGGTGCACGGGATCGCGCACTTCGGCTGGGTGCCAACCCGCGACGGGTACGAGCTGCGCATGGCCGTCCTGGTCCAACCGAACGGCCGCTTCGGCCGGTTGTACCTGGCCGTCATCGAACCGTTCCGCCTGCTGATCGTCTACCCCGCGATGCTGCGGCGATGGGATCGCCAATGGCGCCAACGCGTTTCGGCCGGTCGTGCCGTCACCCACGGGGAGGTCCGGTGATCACCTGGGCGGGGCGGCTCATCGTCCTCTTCGGAGCCGCGCACACGATTCTGGCCCTGACCTTGATGCGTGCCGCGAGTCACGCCGGTGACTGGTTCTCCGGCGCACTGTGGCGCGACGATCTGGCCGACATGAGCCCGGCGAACAGCGCACTGTGGCTCTCACTCAACAGCTTCGGCATCCCGCTGGTCCTGGTCGGGTTGACCGTCCTGTGGCTGGACCGCCGCGGCATCACCCCACCCCGCTTCCTCGCCTGGGTGCTCGGCCTGTGGACCGCCCAATGCGCCGTGATCCTGATCCTCACCCCCTGGCCGATCATGGCGGTGGCGGTCGGCCTGCTGGTAGCGGGCAGCCGCCGAGCGGCCCCGACACCGCAACCCACCACAACCGTGTAATGGAGGCGGGGGAGGTGCCGCGATGCGCCCGCAGCGGAGGCAGCGATTCCCCGAGATCTGCATGGGCAGACTCCGGCGCATCGCCACCCGCGCTCGTAGAGTCGACCGGATGAGCACCGGGCGCCTGCGGCGGATACTCGGCACCGATTACGCGGTGATCGAAGCGGGGCGCGCCCGCGTCCTGCCGAGGCGGCGACGACGCGGGCCGCAACGCATCAGCCCACCAGTGCGGGTAGGACCAACTCCCGGTAGCGTTGTTTCATCGTCTCGATCACCGAATGCCCATCGGCCTCCCACACCGCGGCGTTGAAGATCTCGACCTCCACGTCGCCCCGGTACCCGGCCGTGCGCACCCATCCGCCGATGGTCGCGAAGTCGACGACGCCGTCGCCCATCATGCCTCGCGACAGCAGCGGATCGGCCGCCATCGGGTTCAGCCAGTCGCACACCTGGTAGGAGCTGATCCGTCCTTCCGCGCCGGCCTGCGCGATCTGGTCTTCCAGGAGGGGATCCCACCAGAGGTGGAAGGTGTCGACCACGACGCCCACGGTCTCGGCCGGATACGGGCGGGCCATCGTCAGGGCCTGTGCCAGTGTGGATATCACCGCGCGGTCGGCGCAGAACATCGGGTGCAGCGGCTCGAGGGCCAGGCGGACACCGCGCTCGGCCGCGTAGGGCACCAGCAGGGCCAGCCGCTCCTCGACGCGCGCGCGGGCGGCGGCGAGGTCACGGTCGGCGATACCGCCCATGACCATCACCAGTTCGCGCGTGCCGAGTGCCGCCGCTTCGTCGATGGCACGCCGGTTGTCGTCGAGTGCCGACTGTCCGTCGCCCGGCGCGGTGAGGAAGCCGCCGCGGCACAGGCTGGAGACGCGCAGGCCCGCGTCGGCGACGAGCTTCGCCGCGGCGGCCACCCCGATTTCCTGGACCCGATCGCGCCACAGTCCGATCGCGCCGAGTCCGGCTCGGGCGGCTCCGTCGACGGCCTCGGCGAGGGTCCACCGCTTGGTGGTGGCCGTGTTCAACGAGAGCGAGCGATAGGGGTCGGTCAGATCGTACGGGAGGTGCTGTGCCGCAACCGATGTCATGAGACCAGTCCGTTCAGTTCGAGATAGATCCGCATGCGGTGGGCGGCCAGTTCCGGGTCCGACAGCAGCCCGGCCTTGTCCGCGAGCCGGAACACTTCGATCAGATGCGGCGCGGATCGGCCCGTGGACAGCCCGCCCACCATCGAGAACCCGGCCTGCCGTCCGTTGAGCCACGACAGGAACGCGATGCCGGTCTTGTAGTAGTACGTCGGTGCGGCGAAGATGTGCCGCCCGAGGTCCTGTGTGGCGCTCAGGATTTCGGCCGCGCGCGCGGTGTTGCCGTTGTCGAGTTCCTGTAGGGCGGTCGAGGCAGCGGGGTAGATCGCCGCGAAGATGCCGAGCAGCGCGTCGGAATGGCCGTGCGCATCGCCGACGATCAGCTCGGGGTAGTTGAAATCGTCACCGGTGTAGAGCCGCACGCCGTCGGGCAGTGCGCGGCGCAAGGCGACCTCGTGTGCCGCGTCGAGCAGGGAGACCTTGACGCCGTCGATCTTGGTCCGGTTGTTCGCGACGAGGGTGCGGAATGCCTCGGTGGCGGTGTCGATGTCGGCACTGCCCCAATAACCGTGCAGGGCGGGATCGAACATGGTGCCGAGCCAGTGCAGGATCACCGGTCGCTCGACGTCGGCCAGCACCCGCTCGTAGACGTAGGCGTAGTCGGCGGCCGACCGCGCGACCTGCGCGAGCGCCCGCGAGGCCATCAGGATCACCTGCGCTCCGGCCTCGCTCACCACCGCCACCTGCTCGCGGTAGGCGTCGACGATCCTGGCGAGCCCGGCCGCGCCCGAGGGGAGCGCGGCGAGGTCGAGCTGATCGGTGCCGGCCCCGCAGGCCAGCCGGCCGCCGGCGGAGGCGGCCTCGCGACCGGATCGCCGGATCAGCTCCGCCGTCGCCTGCCAGTCCAGGCCCATGCCGCGTTGCGCGGTGTCCATGGCATCGGCGACGCCGAGCCCGTAGGACCACAGTTCGTGCCGGTAGGCCAGCGTCGCGTCCCAGTCGATCTGGGCGGGCGCGCCCGGTGTGTTGTCGGCCGTCGACCGCGGAATCACGTGCGCGGCAGCGAAGGCGACGCGTGAGCTGATCGGCCGGGTCGGTCGCGTCCACGCGCCGGGTGCGCCGAGCGCATAGGGCTCGAAGCGGCCGTCGCCGGGCAGCAGGACCGAGGCGCCCGTGGCGGTCGCGGTCACAGCGTCACCTCCGGGACCTCGATCCGACGGCCCTCGGCGGAGCTGCGCAGACCCAGTTCGGCGAGCTGCACTCCCCGGGCGGCCGACAGCATCCCGTAGCGGTGCGGGCGTCGGTTCACCACGTCGGTGAGGAACTCCTCCCACTGGAGCTTGAACCCGTTGTCCAGCTCGGCGTTCGCCGGCACCTCCAGCCACTGATCGCGGAACCGTTCGGTGACCGGCAGATCCGGATTCCAGAGCGGCTTGGGCGTGTGCGAGCGGTGCTGCGCGACGCATTTGCGCAGCCCCGCCACGGCGGAGCCGTGCGTTCCGTCGATCTGGAACTCGACGAGCTCGTCCCGGTACACCCGCACCGCCCACGACGAGTTGATCTGCGCGATGACGCCGTTCTCCATCTCGAAGATGCCGTAGGCGGCGTCGTCGGCGGTCGCCTGATACGGATTGCCCTGCTCGTCCCAGCGGGTGGGGATGTGGGTGGTCGCCTTGGCGGTGACCGCCTCGACCTTGCCGAGCAGTCCCTCGAGCACGTAGTTCCAGTGGCAGAACATGTCGACCACGATGCCGCCGCCGTCCTCGGCCCGGTAGTTCCAGCTGGGGCGCTGGGCGGGCTGGCCGTCGCCCTCGAAGACCCAATAGCCGAATTCGCCGCGCAACGACAGGATCCGGCCGAAGAAGCCTTCGTCGACGAGCCTGCGCAGCTTCACCAGGCCGGGCAGGTAGAGCTTGTCGTGCACGACGCCGGCGGTGACCCCGGTGTCGGCGGCCACCCTGGCCAGCTCGACGGCCTCGGTCAGCGTTTCGGCGGTCGGCTTCTCGGTGAAGACGTGCTTGCCCGCCTTCATCGCGGTCGCCAGCGCGTCGGCGCGCCGGGAGGTGACCTGCGCGTCGAAGTAGATGTCGACGGACGGATCGGCGAGGACGGCCGCGGCGTCGGTGCTCCATTCCGCGATGCCGTGCTGCTCGGCGAGCTCGGCGAGCTTGGCGGCGTTGCGACCGACGAGAATGGGTTCGACCTGGACGCGGGTGCCGTCGGCGAGCAACAGGCCACCGGCGTCGCGGATCGGCAGGATCGATCGCATCAGGTGCTGGCGATAGCCCATGCGGCCGGTGACGCCGTTCATGGCGATGCGGAGCAGGCGCGGGGGAGTGGGGGAATCGGGCATTGGTCTGTGCCTCTTCTGATTTACGGGACCGACGACCGCGGGACGGCGTCGTGGACGGTGCGGAGGGACTCGCACCCATCGAGTGGACAAGCAGCCTCGGAATGCGCTTTCCAAGCTATGCTAGTCCCGAAGTTCGGTCAACCCCACCCGCATCGAGAGAACGAGGCACCAAGCCATGGCGGCTGTGAGATTGCAAGACGTCGCGGCCCGGGCGGGCGTCTCCCTGGCAACCGCGTCCCGCGTGCTCAACGGCTCGTCCCGGGTTCCCGGCGAAGGCGTCGCCGACCGGGTCCGTGCCGCCGCCGCCGAGCTGGGCTACGTGCCGAATGCCCAGGCCCAGGCGCTCGCACGGGCGTCGACCGGCCTCATCGGCCTCGTGGTGCACGACATCGCCGACCCCTACTTCTCCTCGATCGTCCAGGGCGTCCAGGCGGCGGCGCGCCGGGCGGGCAAACTCGTGCTGCTGGCCAGCACGCAACGCGACTTCGACATCGAACGCGAGTCGGTGAGCACCTTCATCTCGCATCGCGCCGACGCGATCATCCTCGCGGGCTCGCGCCAGAGCGGGGACCTCGACCGCGACCTCGAGAAGGAGTGCGCGCGGTATCTCGACAACAACGGCAAGGTGGTCGTGATCGGGCAGCCGTTGTCCTTCGGGGCCGCGGTGGAGCCCGAAAACCATGCGGCATCAGCCGAATTGGCGCGCGCACTGCTCGGGCAGGGGCATCGGGACTTCGCCGTCATCGGCGGGCCCGCGCATATCAGAACCGCCGTCGACCGGCGCAACGGCTTCGTCGAAGCGCTCGCGTGCCGGGGCGTGACACCGCTGGTGGAGATCGCGGGCGACTTCTCCCGCGACGGTGGCTTCAGCGCCGCGCGCCGCCTCGCCGCCGCGCTGGATCTGCGTCCCGGGCAGACCGGAGCCGCGGCGCCGTGCGTGTTCGCCGTCAGCGACGTGATGGCGATCGGGGCGATCGCCGCGTGGCGTGAGCTCGGGCTTTCGGTGCCCGACGATGTCTGTGTCGCCGGATTCGACGACATTCCGACGCTGCGGGATCACGTGCCGGGTTTGTCGACGGTCGCGCTGTCCCTGGTCGAGATCGGCGAGCGTGCCGTCGCGCTCGCGCTGGACGAGGCGGCGACGGCGGAGCGGGTCCACGAATTCGTGCCCGGTCGCGTGATCCTGCGCGGCAGCAGCGTGTCGCGCCGGTCCTGACCTGCGCCGATTCGAGACCCTTGACACTGTGGGTCCGGTCACACTAGCCTCGGGTCCAGCTTCGGAAAGCGCATTCCCGGCGGGTACCGTTCGAACCCCGCTCCACTACTAGCTTTAGGACTCCAGATGGCGGTAGTCACGTCCGTCGAGGCCGGTTCCTCCGCACCGAAAGCGACGCAACCCGTTCGCCCCCGGCGCCGAAAGCTCCCACCCCTGTCGAGCCTGTGGTCGACCGTGTGGCGGCCGCTCGCCCTGGTGGCGGCGCTCGTCGTCGCCTGGTGGGTCGTCACCGAATTCGAGCTCGTCGAGCCCTACATTCTGCCGTCGCCGGCGGAAACCTGGCGCACCACCGTCGACAACTCGGCCTACCTGCTCGAGAACACGTGGGTCACCACCTACGAAACAGTCGTCGGCTTCGTCATCGCCGCGTTGATCGGCGAGGCGGTCGCGCTGGTGATGATCTATTCGCGCAGTGTCGAGCGAACCATGTACCCGCTCATTCTCTTCGCGCAGGTCATCCCGAAAATCGCGATCGCGCCGCTGTTCATCGTCTGGCTCGGGTTCGGCACCAGCCCGAAGATCCTGGTCGCGGTGCTGATGGCCTTCTTCCCGATCGTGATCTCCGGTATGGCCGGCCTGCGCTCGGTGGACCCGGAGATTCTCGAACTCACCTCCACCATGGGCGCCGGCAACTGGAAGACGTTCGTGAAGGTCCGTTTTCCCGCCTCGCTGCCCCAACTGATGTCCGGGCTCAAGATCGCGGCCACCCTCGCGGTCACCGGCGCGGTGGTCGGCGAATTCGTCGGCGCCAACGAGGGGCTCGGCTACGTGATTCTGCAGGCCAACGGCAACATCGACACGGCCATGCTGTTCGCGGCCCTGATCATCATGTCCCTGCTCGGCATCATCCTGTTCGCGATCATCGAGATCGCCGAGCAGTTCCTCATTCCCTGGCACGCCTCCCGTCGGTCCACGGCCTCGGTCGTCGGCGGCGCATGAGCACGCCGACCCTTCGTATCACCGCCACAGCTGGAGAACTCGCATGACATTCCGTACTCGCACACGCACGACCATCGGCGCCGCGGCGCTGGCCTCGATCCTGGCACTGACCGGCTGCGGAGGCGGCGGCACCGAAGCGAAGGCGCCCGGCGCCGACGGCGCGACCACCGAGGTGTCGTTGATGCTCAACTGGTACCCCTACGGCGAGCACGCCCCGTTCTATTACGGGGTGCAGGAAGGCATCTTCGCCAAGCACGGCATCGACCTGAAGATCTCGGCGGGTCAGGGCTCGACCAAAACCGCCCAGGCCACCGGCGCCAACCAGACCGACTTCGGCTGGGCCGACACCCCGGCGGTCCTCAGCAATATCGACAAGGGCGTGAAGATCAAAAGCGTCGGCGTTTTCCTGCAGACCACCCCCTCGGCGGTGCAGGTGTTCGCCGATTCGGATATCCGCACCCCGGCCGACCTCGCGGGCAAGACCATCGCCGTCTCCGCCGGTGACGCGCCGACCACGACCTTCCCGATGTATCTCGACAAGGCAGGCGTGCCCGCCGACCAGGTGACTCAGCAGAGCCTCGACTCGGCGGGCAAGATGTCGGCGATGCTGTCGGGCCGGGTCGACGGGCTGATCGGTTTCGCCCACGACCAGGGACCGACGATCGCGAACAAGAGCGGCAAAGAAGTCCGCTACCTGCGGTATTCGGATCAGGCACTGAACTTCTACAGCAACGGGCTCATCGCCAACCAGGAAACCATCGCGTCTTCGCCCGAACTGGTGCAGGCCATGGTGGATGCGACCAGTGAGGCTTTCGCCGCCGCCGTCGCCGCGCCCGAGAAGGCCGTCGCCGCGATGGAGGGCAAGGATCCGCAACTGCCGCCGCAGTCGGTGTTGCTCGAGCAGTGGCAGCAGACCATCCCGCTGCTCAGCACGCCCGAGACCGCGGGCAAGGCGCCGGGAACCAACGTGGAAGCGAACTGGCGCGCCACCGTCGAGGTGCTCAGCGAGGCGAAACTCCTCGAGAAAGCCGAGGACCCGGCCAAATACTGGGACTCGGCATTCACCCCCGCCAGCCAGCCGTGACCGGAGCGAGGACGATATGAGCACACCGACCACCATCGCCGACACCGCGGTCGAGGTCGCGGACCTGACCGTCCGCTTCTCCTCCAACCGCGGCGAGGTCACCGCACTGCACGATGTGGATCTACGGATCGGCCGGGGCGAATTCGTCTCGATCGTCGGTCCCTCCGGCTGCGGTAAATCCACGCTGTTGAAAGTTGTCGCCGGGCTCACCGAGCCGAGCGAGGGCCGCGTCGAACTCGGCGGCGCCCCCGTGCGGGGACCGCAGCGCAATATCGGTTACGTCTTCCAGCGCGCCGCGCTGCTGGAATGGCGGACCGTGCGCAAGAACATCCTGCTCCAGGCCGAGATGCGCGGCATGAACAAGCGGGCCGCCGCGGCCGAATGCGCGCGTCTGATCGAGATGACCGGGCTCACCGGATTCGAGAACGCATTGCCGCACGAGCTTTCCGGCGGT
The DNA here is from genome assembly GCF_002554515.1 of Nocardia sp. FDAARGOS_372. Lineage (NCBI taxonomy): Bacteria > Bacillati > Actinomycetota > Actinomycetes > Mycobacteriales > Nocardiaceae > Nocardia > Nocardia sp. FDAARGOS_372. The sequence goes on from NZ_PDDW01000001.1 coordinate 1,328,738, forward strand.
ATGCAGCAGCGGGTTTCGCTGTGCCGGGCCCTGCTGCACGAACCGGAAGTGCTGCTGATGGATGAGCCGTTCGGCGCGCTCGACGCGCTCACCAGGGAGCGGATGAACGTCGAACTGCATCGGATCTGGCGGGAAACGGGCACCACGGTGCTGCTGGTCACCCATTCGGTGGCCGAGGCCGTCTACCTGGCCAATCGGGTCGTGGTGATGAGTCCGCGGCCGGGTCGCATCGTCGAAGTGCTCGACGTCGACCTGCCCGCGCACCGCGAGTACGCCGCCACCATGGAGACGCCGGAATTCATCTCGGTCGCCAACCGGGTGCGGGATCTGCTCGGCGCCGCGGCGCACGCGGACTGATCCCACTGCCCTCCGATCACGGATAGGAAGACGTCTCGGTGCGGGTTCTGATCGCCCCCGACAAGTTCAAAGGCAGCCTCACCGCGTCCGAGGTGGCCGACCACGTGGCGCAGGGCTTGGCGTCGGCGGGCGTCGACAGCCGGCGCATGCCGCTGGCCGACGGCGGTGACGGGAGCGTCGACGCCGCCGTCGCCGCCGGGCTCGCGCCGCATCCGGTCACCGTGGCGGGTGCGGCGGGCACCCCGACCTACGGCCGGATCGCGGTCGGCGACGGCACCGCCGTGGTCGAGGTCGCCAACACCTGCGGCCTCACCACCCTGCCCAACGGGCGCCCACTGCCCCTGGACGCGAGCAGCCTCGGTCTGGGACAGGCCATCGCGCAAGCCCTGCGGCACCGCCCGCGGCGACTGGTGCTCGCCCTCGGTGGCAGCGCGGGCACCGACGGCGGCATGGGAATGCTCGCCGCGCTCGGCTTCACCTTCGCCGACGCGAGCGGCAGGCGACTGCGCGCCTGCGGACGCAGCCTGGCACGCGTCCACACCGTCGACGCGTCCCGGGCGATGCGGCTGTCCGGGGTCGACATCGTGATCGCCGGCGATGTCACCAACCCCCTGCTCGGCCCCACCGGCGCGGCGCCCGTCTACGCGCCGCAGAAGGGGGCGACCCCCGCCGAAGTGGCGTTCCTCGATGCCGGTCTGAACAACCTGGTCCGGGCCTTCGCCCGCAGCGGCTACCCGAACGCGGCGGCGGTCGCGGCCGTGCCGGGAGCGGGCAGCGCGGGTGGCATCGGGTTCGCGGCACTCCTGCTCGGCGGCACAGTCGTGTCGGGAGCCGGGTTCTTTCTCGACCTGCTCGAATTCGACCGGCAACTGCCCGAATTCGACTTGGTGGTCACCGGCGAGGGCAGCATCGACGAGCAGACCGCCCACGGCAAACTCCCCGCGGTGCTGGCCCGTCGCGCCCACCCCGTTCCGGTCGTCGCCGTCGCCGGTCGGAGCACGCTGCGGGCGGATCAATGGGGTTCGGCCGGGTTCAGCGCCGTGTATGCGCTGGGGGACTACACCGACGAGGACACCGCCGGTGACCCGGACCTGACCCGGAGGCTGCTGACCCACATCGGTCACCAGATCGGCCGAGCCGCCATCTCGACGGGCGTGGACGCGAACGCTGGGTAGCATGCGCTGATGAGTCCCGCTCGCTCATCAGTAGTCCTGTTCCACGGCGTCACCATGTCCGCGGCGGCGTGGGACGACGTCGTCCCGCACCTGAGCGACCACCACGACGTGTTCGCGCCGACCGCGCTCGGCCACCGGGGCGGACCCGCGGTGCGGCAGCGCCCGGTCCGGGTGCGCGACGTCGTCGACGCGGCCGAACGGATGCTCGACGATCGCGGTATCGAGCAGGCCCACCTCGCGGGCAACTCACTCGGCGGCTGGATCGCCATCGAACTGGCACTCCGCGGCCGCGCCTCGAGCGTCTGCGCCCTCTCACCCGCCGGCTTCTGGAACCCCGGCGGCCACGGGCAGACCGCCGCGGTTCGCAAACTGCGCCGCCTCGGCGCACTCACCCGGGCAACCCACCGGGTCCAGCCGCTGGTCTTCCGCTCGGCGACGATCCGCCGACTCGCCATGCGCGACATCGCCTGCCACGCCGACCGACTGACCCCGGCACAAGCACTGACCGCGGCGACCGACCTCGTCGAATGCGCCGCCACCGAAGACCTGCTCGCCACCGACGAGTACATTCCCGCCGTCCCCGACCTGCCGTGCCCGATGACCCTGGCCTGGTCCGGTGCGGACGCCATCCTGCCGCCCGAAGTCAACGGCCGCATCGCCCGGGAACGGCTGCCGCAAGCCCGCTTCGAGATCCTGCCCGGCGTCGGCCACGTGCCGATGATCGACGACCCGGAACTGGTCGCGGCGACCATCCTGGCCACCACCGGCGCGGTCCCGGGCCCACACCGCGCCTGATCGGGCGCACTGGTCGCGATCGTCGTCCGCTATGACACGGCCGGCTTGGTCATGGCGCCGGCGGACCCGCTGGCTGGGCCGCCCCGCCGGCAGAGTCGGCGAGTCGGACAGGCAGGCACGACCGTCCGAGCGATCCGGAAGGGGGCGGGGGAACGGTGGTATCGGCCGGTGATCTATACAGTTCTGTTGGTCTTCGTCGAGCAGAACAGGCAGGTTTTGGTATCCCGTGATCACCGGTGACATCAAGAACAAGGTCGACGCAGTCTGGGACGCGTTCTGGACAGGTGGCATCTCCAATCCACTCGAGGTGATGGAGCAGATCACATACCTGCTGTTCATCCGGCGCCTGGACGATGAGCAGACCCGCGCGCTGGAGCGGGCGAACCTGCTGGCGCAGCCGCTCGAGGGCAACCCGTTCCCGGAAGGGAACGACCCGGAGGGCCGGCCGTACAACGACCTGCGCTGGTCGGTGTTCCGGGACCGGCATGCCGAGGAGATGTTCGACATCGTCGCGAACCGGGTGTTCCCGTTCATCAAGGAGATGCGCGGCGAGGACTCCACGTATGCGCACTTCATGAAGGACGCCCGGCTCACGATCCCGAACCCTGGCATGTTGCAGCGGGTGGTCGATCGCCTGGACAAGGTGCCGATGGAGAACCGCGACACCAAGGGCGACATCTACGAGTACCTGCTCGCGAAGATCGCCTCCGCCGGCCAGAACGGCCAGTTCCGCACCCCGCGCCACATCATCGAGCTGATGGTCCACATGATGGCCCCGAAACCCGGCGACACGATCGTCGACCCGGCGTCCGGGACATGTGGCTTCCTGGTGGCTGCGTCGGAGTACATGCGCGCCCACCACGCGGACGCGATCAACTCGGGCGCCGGTAGGCACCACTACCACCACAAAATGTTCCACGGCTTCGACTTCGACAACACGATGCTGCGAATCGGGTCGATGAACATGCTGCTGCACGGCATCGAACAGCCCGACATCCGCTACCGTGATTCCCTCGCGGAGGCGAACACCGGTGACGCCGAAGCGTATTCGCTGGTCCTGGCGAATCCGCCGTTCGCCGGGTCGTTGGACTACGAGAACACCGCCAAGGATCTACAGCAGATCGCGAAGACGAAGAAGACCGAACTACTGTTCCTGGCGTTGTTCCTGCGCCTGCTCAAGCCCGGTGGGCGGGCGGCGGTGATCGTGCCGGACGGGGTGCTGTTCGGGTCTTCGAAGGCGCACAAGGAACTTCGCAGGATTCTGGTGGAGGACCAGAAACTCGATGCGGTGGTGAAGCTGCCCTCGGGTGTGTTCAAACCGTATGCGGGAGTGTCGACGGCGATCCTGTTCTTCACCAAGACGGACTCGGGTGGGACCGACCACGTGTGGTTCTACGACGTGCAGGCCGACGGTTGGTCCCTGGACGACAAGCGCAACCCGTTGCTGGAGACCGACAAGCTCGGTGCGCTCGCGGAGCTGTCGGATGACGAGCACGCGAAGAACAACCTTCCGGATGTGTTGCGGCGCTGGGCCGAACGCGACGGGGCCGAGCTGGAGCGGGCTCGGACGGAGCAGAGCTTCTGCGTGCCGAAGGATGACATTGCTGCACAGGGGTATGACCTGTCGCTGAATCGGTATAAGGAGGTCGTGCACGAGGAGGTCGAGCACAGGTCACCTACTGAGATTCTCGACGAGCTCGATCGGCTCGAGAAAGAAATCGCCGACGGCATGGCCCAGCTGCGGGAGATGCTGGCGGGTGGTGTGGCGTGAGTGGGTGGCCCGTTGTCGAGCTCTCGACAGTTGCTTCGCTTCCCCGTATACAACTTCAAGCGCGTGATATTGCCGACGGAACTATGTATTTGGGTCTTGAGCACATCGAACCTGGCGGGCGTCTGCTTGACCCGCATTTGATAACCGCAGGCGATGTTGCGAGCGCTAAGTTTGCGTTCGAACCCGGGGACATTCTCTATGGGAAGTTGCGACCATACCTGGCGAAGATCGCGATCCCCGACTTCTCTGGAGTCTGTAGCACCGACATTATTCCGGTTCGAGTAACTGACGTCATGGATGCTCGATTCCTGCTTCACTATCTCCGGCAACCACGGTTGGTTGACTGGGCGAATTCCCGGAGCGCCGGAGCGAATTTGCCGCGCCTGAGTCCGAAGGTACTCGCAGCCCTCCCGGTTCCGGTGCCGCCACTAGTGGAGCAGCGGCGGATCGCGGCGATCCTCGACCTCGCCGACGCCCTCCGCGCCAAGCGCCGCGAAGCCCTCGCCCGCCTCGACGAGCTGACCCAGTCGATCTTCATCGACATGTTCGGCGACTATTTGAACGGACGGCGTAATTGTGTCGTTCGTCCATTGTCAGAGGTTGTTAGATCTGGAACTATTGTCACCTATGGAATTGTTCAAGCAGGCGACGAATATCCGGGCGGTGTACCTTATATCCGCACTGGTGACATTGTGAATGGCGAGATTGTGAAGGATGCTCTGCGGCGGACGGACCCCTCGATCGCGGCGAAGTATGAGAGGTCGACTGTTCGGCGGGGCGACATTGTAATGAGTATTCGCGCGACAGTGGGTACCACCGCGATGGTCGACGACGAACTGGACGGGGCGAATCTCACCCAGGGAACTGCCCGCATAGCGCCGGGCGACGTTGTGGATGGTACCTATCTGCTGGAGTTCCTTCGGAATGCCAAGACTCAACATTGGATCTCGCGGCAGGTTAAAGGCGCGACTTTTCGAGAGATCACACTCTCGAGACTTCGGCAGCTGTCTGTTGTGCTGCCCCCGCTAGATCTTCAGCGTGAGTATGCGAACCACCTCGTTAAGCTGGCAGCCGTAAAGAGTCAGCATAGAACCGCGATTGTCGAATCAGACGCCCTCTTCGCCTCCCTCCAGTCCCGAGCTTTCCGAGGCGAACTGTGACCGCACCGGTCTCAGCAATGCCGGTGTGGTCCGGCTTCCTCACCCCGGTGCTGGAAGTGCTGACCGCTGGCAAGGTCTGGCAAGCGTGATCTGCATTCGGCGGTGGAGGATCATCTCGGGCTGACGGCCGAACAGCGGGCGGAGGTGTTGCCGTCGGGGCAGCGGCGTGCGGACTATCGGATAGGGTGGGCACTGCGCGGGTTGTATCGGGCGAAATTGGTGGATAAGCCGGCTTGTGCGACGTTCATTATCACGGAGGCGGGTCGCGCGCCGCTGGAAGCTCATCCGGGTGGGGGTCACCGAGAAGATCCTGAAGAGTTTACCGGAGTACCGCGATTACACGCCGTTGCGTTCGGTGTCGTCGAACGCAGGGCCGGCTACCGGCAGCGTGGAGGCAGACGAGGATATCGATCCTCTCGAGCAGATCGAGCACGGTGTCGAGCGCCTGCATGCGGAGGTCGCGGCCGATCTGCTTGTGTGGTTGCGTAGTCAGGATCCGGCGTTTCTGGAGCAGTCGGTGCTCGATGTGCTCGTCGCCATGGGGTACGGCGGCACGCAGGGCCGCGCGGTTCGGATCGGCGGCTCCGGTGACGGTGGGGTCGACGGTGTCATCGATCAGGATCCGCTGGGTTTGGAGCGAATCTATGTGCAGGCCAAGCGTTATGCGGCGGACAACACCGTCGGGCGGCCGGAGATCCAGGCATTCGTGGGCGCGCTGCACGGTGTCGGTACGGCTCGCGGGGTGTTCATCACCACCAACGCGTTCCCCTCGGGTGCGCGCGAGTACGCGCGGAGCATCGCCACCCGCGTCATCCTCATCGACGGTGAGCACCTGGCCAAGCTGATGATCCGCTACGGCGTCGCCGTCCAGACGCGGCAAACGTTCACCCTCGTCGAGGTCGACGAGGACTACTTCGAATGATCCACCGAAAGTGAGCGTGGAGCTCCTGATGGGAGCGTCGCTCGCTGTTCATTCCGACGAGCGGTGCGGGTTCTCGGCGGTCCACAGGGCGCTGATCGGCAGGGCGGCCAGCTGGTCGCCGAAGGGGAGTTGCTGGTCACCGCAGTACAGGACGAAACCTACGTGGAATCGGTCGCCGAGGCGCCGCTGTAGATGCCGCAGGCCGCGGAAATCCTCGGAGCGCACGGTTTCCGCCGCTTTCACCTCGATAGCGACGACTTGGCCTGCGTTGTTCTCCAGCAGCGCATCGACCTCGTGGCCGTCGCGGTCCCGGTAGTGGTGGAGCTGGGCCAGGGAGTGACTCCACGTCAGCTGACGGGTGAGTTCTCCGATGACGAAGGTTTCGAGGAGTCCGCCGGTGGTGGCGTCGTTGGTGATGCCGGCGAGCAGGTGGCCGGCCAGGCCGGAGTCGGTGAAGACGACCTTGGGGGTGGCCACGGCGCGCATGGTGGCATTGGCAGACCATGCGGGAACAAGGCGGACGAGGTAGATGAGTTCGAGGATCGCGACGTAATTGCGGATGGTGGAGGCGGGCATGCTCAATGCCGAGGCGAGCCGGTCGTAGTTCAGCAATCCGCCGCTCTGGGCGGCGAGGGTGACGATGAGGCGGCGCATATCCGCGGCTCGCTGGATGTCGGCGACCTGACGGATATCCCGGGTCATGATGTCGTCGAGGTAGGAACGTGCGAACTGGGCGCGGCGGCGGTCGCTGGTCCGGTGCACGGATTCGGGATATCCGCCGCGGGCGGCCAAGGCGAGATAGTCACGGCGCCGGAGTCCGGAGTCCGGGATCTCGAGATGGCGGCCGTAGGTGAACGCGGCGTCGATGAAACCGTCCGGTGCGCCCGAGATCTCGCCCTGAGACAGGGGGAACAGTTCAATGGTTTCCGACCGCCCCGGCATGGCGTCGGGGAGTGAGCTCAGGCCGAGTAGGCGGGCCGATCCGGTGAGGAGGAATCGTCCGGGTCGCGGGTCGCGATCGACGGTGTGCTTGATGGCCAGCCAGAGGTCGGGCACCCGCTGCACCTCGTCGATGAGCATGAGTCCGGGAGCGTCCAGGAAGGCGACGGGATCGTCCGCGGCGGCATCCCGGGTGCGGGGATCGTCCAGGTAGCGTTTGACGACATTCGGGTGGTCCTTGACGCAGTGTTCCGCCAGCGTGCTCTTACCGGTTTGGCGGGCGCCGTTGACGATCACCACGCGGGTATCTGCGAGAGCCTCTTTTACCAGTTCAGCCGCATGCCGCGGTAGGTAGTCGACTCCCATTCGCATGAGTTCCATGCTATCGCATTCTGTGGATCTGCCGAACCACTGATTGTGGATCTGCCGGATCTTCTGCTGTGGATCTGCCGGTGGTTGTACTGCGGATCTGCCGATACGAGCCTTGTGGATGTGACGACTACCGTCCTGGCGAGGGCCCGCAAGTCCACCGCGAGCCGTGCGGTATCGCCGATGAGGGAACCTGTCGGACCCCACCTGTAATGTTCATCAGCTCCGGGAACGCTCCGGCGCCTGTGCCAAGATCGAGCACGGAACAACACGTCACTGCGCACGCCGCACACGAGTTCGGAGAGGACCGCGGGGCCCATGGTGGGGAACTTCGACTTCCTGCAGGCCGAATGGCCGCAGCTGTATGCCGAGGCCAAGAAGGCCGAGCGCGACGCCCTGTTCGACCCGCGCACCACCTGCTTCTACGCGCGCCGCACCGTGGAGCACACGGTCATGTGGATCTATCGCGCGCAGAACCTGCCCGAGCCGTACAAGTCGGACCTCGCGGCCCGGATCCACGACGGCAAGTTCGTCGGGGTCGTCGGCCACGCACTCGTCACGAAGATGGACCTCATCCGCCGACTGGGCAACACAGCCGTCCACGACGCCAAGCCCGTGTCGAAGGACGCCGGCCACAAGGCGCTCGCCGAGCTGTTCCACATTCTGTCGTGGCTGGCCCGCACCTACGCGACCCAGCCGTCGAGCAAGCCGTCGCCGCTGCAGCAGTTCGACCCCGGTCGGCTGCCCAAGCCGGGTGGTGGTGCGGTCGTGGCGAAGACCGTCGCGCAGCTCGGCAAGCTCGAGGCCGAGCTGGCCGCCAAGGACGCGCAGCTCGAGAAGTCCGAAGCCGAGAAGCAGGACCTCATCGCACAGCTCAAGGCCCGCGACGAGGCCTCCGAGACGGCGGAACTCGAGAAGGCCAGCTACGAGCAGCTGATCGCGGAGTTGCGCGCCCAGATCCACGCCGCGCAGCAAGCGAGCGCCGCAACCCCCGACACGCACGACTACGACGAGGCGCAGACCCGGCGCGACCTGGTCGATCTCATGCTCCGTGAGGCCGGCTGGATGCTCGACCAGAAACGGGACCGCGAGTTCCCCGTCACCGGAATGCCCGACGGCAAGAACGGATTCGTCGACTACGTGCTGTGGGGCGCGGACGGTTTGCCGCTGGCGGTCGTCGAGGCGAAGAAGACATCCGTTGATCCGTTTGCCGGTCAGCAGCAGGCGAAGCTGTATGCCGATTGCCTCGAGCAGCAGTTCGGCAAGCGGCCGGTCATCTACTACAGCAATGGGTTCGAACATCACTTCTGGGATGACCTGCGCTATCCGCCGCGGGAGATCGCCGGTTTTCACACCCGTGACGAACTCGAGCTCCTCGTCGCCCGTCGGACGACGAGGAAGTCGCTCAGCGAGATGCCCGTACCCCAGGAGATCGCCGGTCGGCCGTACCAGGAGAGGGCGATCCGCGCCGTCACCGAGCGGTTCGAGGCCGAGAACCAGCGTGCTGCGCTCCTCGTCATGGCCACCGGCTCGGGCAAGACGCGCACCGTGGTAGCGCTCACCGACATGCTGATGCGCGCCAACTGGGTCAAGCGGGTGCTGTTCCTCGCCGACCGGAAGGCCCTGGTCAAGCAGGCCGTCGGCGCGTTCAAGACACACCTGCCGGACTCGTCGCCGGTGAACCTGCTGACCGACAAGAACACCGAGGGGCGGGTCTACGTCTCCACCTATCCCACGATGATGGGGTTGATCGACGAAACCGACGGAGGCACCAGGCGATTCGGCCCCGGCTACTTCGATCTCATCGTGATCGACGAGGCGCACCGATCGGTGTACCAGAAGTACCGGCACATCTTCCGGTACTTCGACTCGCTGCTCCTCGGACTCACCGCGACCCCGAAGGACGAAGTCGACTACAACACCTACCAGTTGTTCCACCTCGAAACCGGCGTCCCGACCAACGACTACCCGCTCGATGAGGCCATCGCCGACGAATATCTGGTCCCGCCGCGCGCGGTGGACGTCCCGCTGTCCTTCCCGTTGCGGGGAATCCGCTATGCCGACCTCACCGAGGAGGAGAAGAAGCGGTACGAGTCCATCGACTGGGGCGACGATGTCGCAGACGACGAGATCCCCGACGTCGTGCAGGCCGAGGCCGTCAACAAGTGGTTGTTCAACACCGACACCGTCGACAAGGTCCTCGAAACCCTGATGACCCACGGCCATCGCGTCGCCGGCGGCGACCGGCTCGGCAAGACCATCGTCTTCGCGAAGAACGAGCTGCACGCCAAGTTCATCGCCGACCGATTCGACGTGAGCTACCCGGAGTTCAAGGGCTCGTTCGCGCGCGTCATCACCCACTCGGTCAGCTACAGTCAGGACCTCATCGACAAGTTCGCCCAGCCCGACCAGGAACCGCACATCGCGATCTCCGTCGACATGCTCGACACCGGTATCGATGTCCCCGAGGTCGTGAATCTCGTGTTCTTCAAGCCGGTGCGGTCGAAGTCGAAATTCTGGCAGATGGTGGGTCGTGGCACTCGGCTGTGCCCCGACCTGTACGGTCCCGGCCAGGACAAGACCGATTTCTTCATCTTCGACGTCTGCGGCAACTTCGACTACTTCGAGCAGCACCCCGACGCCTCGGAAGGAGCACTCGCGCCGTCGCTCTCGCAGCGGCTGTTCACCACCCGAACCGAACTGCTCGCCGCTCTCGACAACTCCGGCGCATCGCAGGCGTTGCGGCGCGACACCGCGGACCTGCTCCACGGGCAGGTCGCCGGGATGCGACTGGACAATTTCATCGTTCGCACCCGGCGCCGTCAGGTGGAGAAGTACGCCGACCGCGCCGCCTGGGAATCCCTCACCGACCAGCAGGTCGCGGAGATCATCGACAATCTCGCGGACCTGCCCACCACCATCCGCGACAACGACGAGATGGCGAAACGCTTCGATCTCGTCGTCCTGCGCGGACAGCTCGCTCTCCTCGTCGCCGACGGTACCCTGCCGCGGCACGCCGACACGATCCGCAGCGTCGTGAACAGCCTTCTCGACGAGGGACTCACCATCCCGAAGGTGAAGGCGAAGGAAGAACTGCTGCGCGAGGTCGCGAGCGACGAGTGGTGGGAGGACGTCACCGTCGACATGCTCGAACACGCTCGGCGAGAGCTCCGTTCCATCGTCGGGTTGCTCGACAAGAAGAAGCGCGTCGTCGTCTACACCGACTTCACCGACACCCTCGGCGAGGTCGTCGAACGGGACATGCCCGAGATGCGGTCCGGTACCGATATCGAGCGGTACACGGCGAAGGTGCGTGACTATCTGCGCCGTCAGCCGGACAACCTGGCGCTGCAGAAGCTGCGATCGGGCAAGCCGTTGACACCGGTCGATCTGGAATCACTCGAGGAACTGCTGGCCCGCAGTGGCGCCGGCGAACCGGAGGACATGGAACGCGCCGTCGCCAACGCGCACGGACTCGGACGTTTCATCCGCTCCCTCGTCGGCCTCGATCAGCAGGCCGTGCAGGAAGCGTTCGCCGAGTTCCTCGGCGAACGCACCGCCACCGCAAGTCAGATCGACTTCGTCAACCTCGTTATCGGCCACCTCACCCGGCACGGCGAGATGGACCCGAAGCTGCTGTTCGAGCCGCCGTTCACCGACGCGGCGCCGCAGGGCCCGACGCAACTGTTCGCCCCCGAGCAGACGAAGCGGCTCCTCTGCGTGATTCGGTCGATCAACGAGTCGGTCGGCGCGAGCGCCTGACCGACCAGCTCGCCGGCAGAAGGACGAGATCCAGCAGGCGTGGCCACACGTCTGTGGACGGATCCTGCTCCGCGCCATCGGCGGCGACCGACCGAGATTCGGCGGGCGCGTGAACTCGAGAGCCATGACGATCCCGCTACCAGGCCCCACACCGAATTCGCGGGAATGCTGTGTCCGAAGGGGGACTTGAACCCCCACGCCCTTTACGGGCACTAGCACCTCAAGCTAGCGCGTCTGCCATTCCGCCACCCGGACCCGTGTTCTGTTGTCGCGCCGGATCGCTCGGACCGGCGGATCAAGATCATAAAGGACGGGGCGGTGGCGGCGTCAAATCAGGGCGGGGGTTGGGCGGCGGGTGGTGAGGGGGACGCGCCAGGTCTGGCCGGGGCCGATCGTGCGCTCCACGTCTTCGACGACGACGCGGATGGGGGCGGCGCGGCTGGCGTGCAGGCGCAGGTTCACGTGGGTGTGGGTGACGGTGACGGTGAGGGGTTGGCCGCGGTAGGAGATGGTGAATTCGGCTTCGTGGAGTTCGGTGGGCAGTACCGGGTGCAGGCGGAGGGTGTCGCGGCGGGTTTCTAGGCCGCCGTAGCAGCGCAGCACCATGTCGGCGGTGCCGGCCATCGCGCCGATGTGCACGCCTTCGCGGGTGGTGCCGCCCTGGGTGTCGGCGAGGTCGGCGGCGAGGGCTTGTTCGAACAGCGACCACGAGGCGGTGCGGTCGGTGCGGGCCAGCACCCAGGCGTGGGCGAGGCGGCTGAGGGTGGAGCCGTGGCTGGTCCTGGCGAGGTAGTAGGCGACGGTGCGGGGGATGAGTTCCGGTGGCAGGGCGTAGCCGAGGCGCTCGAAGATGTCGCGTAGTTCCTCGGCCGAGAACAGGTAGAACAGCATCAGCACGTCGGCCTGTTTGGAGAGTTTGTAGCGGTTGGTGCTGTCGCCTTCGGCCTGCAGGATGAGGTCGAGCCGTTCGATGTTGCCGTACTCGGAACGGTAGGCCGCCCAATCGAATTCGGCGAGATCCTCGTACCCCTCGAACTGGCTGATGATGCCGTCGCGGTGGAAGGGCACGCGCAACCGTCTGCTGATCCGGTCCCAGCGGGCGGGTTCCTCGGGGCGCAGCCGCAGCCGTTCGCGCAGCGGGGTGCAGTCGCGGCCGTCGAGCAGCTGCACGATGTCGCGAGCGCGGGCGAGCACCCAGGCGGTGAGGACATTGGTGTAGGTGTTGTTGCGCAGTCCGCCGCCGGGGGTGTCGGGGTAGCCGTCGTGGTATTCGTCGGGGCCCATCACACCGCTGATGTCGAAGCGGTCGTCGGCGGGGTCGTAGGTGGCCAGGGCGGCGAACAGGCGCGCCACCTGGATGACGATGTCGGCGCCGTGGTCGAACAGGAACCGCTCGTCGTCGGTGCTCTGGTAGTACTGCCAGACGCTGTAGGCCAGCGCCAGGCCGACGTGGTGCTGGCGGCGCGAATTGTCCGGCATCCACTGGCCGTTGCGGGTGTTCAGCAGTTCGGCGGGGGTTTCGTCGCGGCCGTCGCTGCCGCTCTGCCAGGGGAACAGGGCGCCGTCGAGTCCGGCCGCGGTGGCGGCCGCGCAGGCGCGGCGCAGGCGCCGGTAGCGGTAGAGCAGGAAGGCGCGGGTGAGTTCGGGGCGGCGCAGGGTGAGCATCGGGTAGACGAACAGTTCGTCCCAGAAGATGTGACCGCGGTAGGCCTCGCCGTGCAGGCCGCGGGCCGGAAGCCCGGCGTCGAGGTCGGGGTCGGCGGCGGCGACGGTCTGCAGGACGTGGAAGATGTGCAGGTTCAACGCCAGTCGGTGGGTGGTGCCGTCGTCGAGCCGGATGCCGAAGCGGTCCCACAGTCGCGCCCAGGCGGTGACGTGAGCGTCCAGCAGCGGGGCGAGGCAGGGGGCGTTCCTGATCCGGTGGGCGGCGTCGAGGGCGGCGGTGCTGACGGCGCGGTCGCGGGAGGTGCTCACGGCGGCGACCTTCTCGATGGAAACCGCTGTCCCGGAGTCGATGTCGAGGGTGAAGCGGTCGCCGGGGCACTGCTCGTCGGCCAGTGGGCTCCGGTCGCGGACGGTGGCCTCGGTGCGGGTGCGTATCGCGGTGGCGATGCGCACCCCCGACTGCCGGGTGACCGTCTCGTACAGCAGGGTTTCCTCGTCGGGACGGTGATGGGCGCCCGGGCACAGGTGTCGTCCGTCCAGTGGCCGGTCGGCGGCGACGTTGCGGTTGGCGACCCGGCCGTCGACACCGGATTCGATCACCACCTGCCCGCTCCAGTTCTCGGCCACCACGGTGACTTCGAGTGCCGCCAGGTGCGGGTCGGTCATGGAGTGGAAGCGGCGGGTGGTGACCTTGGTGCGCCTGCCCTGGCCGTGCCGGTAGTGGTCGATGGTGGTCAGCACGCCGGACCGCAGGTTGAGGTCCTGGTGGTGGGCCACCATCTCCGGAATGCCCGGCAGCAGCACCGGGCCGTCGGCGGGCCGCACGGTGAGGTAGGTCCAGTCCGGTGCGTTGACCATGTGCTCGGTCTCGACGTCGCGGCCGCCGATATGGGAGGTGATCCGGTTGTAGACGCCCGCCAGGTAGGTGCCGGGGTAGTGCACGGTGTCGGCGGTGCTGCCGGGATAGGAGCCGCGGCTGGCCCAGTAGCCGTTTCCGGTGGTGCACAACGCTTCCCGGGTGCCTTCCTGGGCGGGCACGAAGTCGTCGTAGATGAGGTTCCAGCCGCCGGGGCTGCCGTCGGTCGCACCGCCGCCCCATCGTTGCGCGACCGGAGGTGCGGGGCGGCCGTGGGGCGGGGCGAACGGCAGGTCGGCCAGATCGGTGACGACGACGTCGGCGCCCGCCTCCGCCAGCCCGGACGCGGCACCGGTGCGGTCCACGCCGACGACGAGGCCGAACCCACCCGTGGCCGCGGCACGGACACCGGAGGTGGCGTCCTCGAGCACCGCGGCGTCGATGGGCGCGACCCCCAGCCGGCACGCGGCCTCGAGGAACATCGCCGGATCGGGCTTGCCGGGCAGGCCGAGCCGTGCGGCGTCGGTGCCGTCCACGCGCACGGTGAACAGCTCAGCCAGGCCCGCGGCCGCCAACACGGCCGCACTGTTGCGGCTGGCGGTGACCAGCGCTGTCGGCACACCCGTCGCGCGCAGCCGGCGCAGCAGCTCGGCGGCGTCGGGGAAGACGCGGACGCCGTTGCGGTCGAGTTCGGCGGTGAACAGGTCCTGTTTGCGACGGGACAGCCCGGACACGGTCAACGCGCCCGGTTCGTCGTCGGGCTCGCCCTCGGGCAGGGTGATGCCGCGCGAGGACAGGAACTCGCGGACACCGTCCTCCCGGCTGCGGCCATCCACCCAGCGGCGGTAGTCCTCGACGATGTCGAATTCGGGTTCGTCGGGTCCGCGCACACGACCCAACGCCTCGTCGAAGAGCGTCTTCCAGGCTGCCGCGTGCACGGCGGCGGTGTCGGTGACGACGCCGTCCATGTCGAACACGACAGCGCCGTAGTCGTTCTGCGTTCGGCCCAGCGGAGCGGGTAGATGTTCCAGTCGCATCGGCAGGAGGAATACCCGGTTCGGCGGGGGATCGAACAGCCCGGCGGCCGCTCAGCCGCCGAGCACGGTGAGGAATTCGTCCGGCCTGCGACGGGGGGTCGGCACGTGGTACTCGTTGCCCGGCGCGACACCCACCCGGACGACGACCTGGGGCACGCCCGCCCGGCCCGCGAGATTCGCCAGCAGCTGCCGGGTGGTGGCCAGCTCGGTGATGTGGGTCAGCGGGCAGGTGGCCAGCCCGTCGGCCGTGCACTCCAGCAGGATCGCCGAGAGCGCTTCACCCGCGTGCAACCACGATGACACGGTGTCGCTGGCTGTGCTGAGCACCAGCAGTCCGGCGCGGTCGGGCTGGTCGCCGCGGCGGGCCGAGGGTCCCGCGGGCGGGAAGGGGCGACCGACCGGCACCCGAGCGGCCTCGTCCGGCGAGGCGAGGGCGTGGGCGGGGACGCCGTGTTCACCGTGCTCGTGGCCGGTCCACCAGCGCAGCTCGGCCTGGTAGGGCATGTCGTAGTGGCGCAGGGCGGTGGAGTGTTCGGAGGCGGCGGCCAAGCGGGCCGGCGCGGTTTCGTCGAGGACGCCGACGGTCACGTCGTGCGGGTCGGCGAGTTTGCGGGCGAGGTGTTCGAGTCCGCCGAGGTCGGGTGGTGGATCGAGGGGCAGCCGGTCGGTGCGGCGGTGATCGATCGCCTCCGCCCGGACTCGCACGCCGGGCGGCGGGTCGGGCCAGGGTCGGAAGGTGAGGGCGGCCAGGAGGTCGGGTCGGTCGGGTGCGGGCAGCCGCTCGGTGTCGGTGTGCCAGCCCGCGGCGGCGAAGGCGGTGCGCACGTGGTGCAGCATCGCGCCGCAGCTGATGACCAGCTGCCTGCCGTTCGGGTCGGCGGCGTCGAGCAGCCGGTCGTCGTCGCGGAACAGGCGCAGTTCCCGGCCGTCGAACTCCCACCGCCACGGCTGGGTGTTGTGCAGCGACGGCGCCCTGGCCGCGCGGCGCATGACCGCGAGCAAGGTCTGCTGGTCGGGCACCGGAATCGGAGCGCGCGCATCGTGGTCGGTCATGTGTTCCAGTGTGGTCCGTGCCCGTCGGGTCGGGCCAGGGTCGGATCGTCCCGGTCGCGGGCCGACCGGCCCTGCCCGAAGGGACCGTCGACTCTAACGGCGGCTCACCGCTCGTGGACGACCAGGACGGGGCAGTGGGCGCGTCGAACCAGGATATGGGCATTCGGCGTCGGGGACTTTTCTCCCCGGGGATCATTCGTGCGGCGGTTCGCCGGTGACGAGGTGATCGGCCTGGTTGAGGCCCTCCTGCACCAGGCGCGCGACGTGCCCGCCGCGCAGCCGGTAGATGACGCGCCGACCCTCGCGCCGGGTGTCGACCAGGCCGGTGAACCGCAGCTTCGCCAGATGCTGGCTGACCGCGGTGCGCGCCGCCCCGCAGGACTCCACCAGCGCGGTCACATCGGCTTCGCCGTGGCTGAGCAGCCACAGCAGGTGCAGGCGGGTCGGGTCGGCCAGCATCTGGAAGATGCCCGTGGCGGCTTCGAGGCGACGGTGATCGGGCGAGACCGGGTGGCGCAGGCTGGCGCGGGACGCCGGCTCGCCTGCCACGCGCTCGGCCATCGCCCTCACCACTCTCATCGTCTCGCCGGAACCGCTCCGATCGGCGGGCCCGCCGGCCACAGGCGGGCGGCGGTGCTGGTTGCGAGTGTAGCCAGCACCGCCAGCAGGCCGGCCGGCACGGCGTGGCCTGCCCGGACGCCGAGCCATCCGGCGATCGGGTAGGTGAGCAGGAAACACGCGTGCGAGAGCGAGAACTGGGCGCTGAAGACGGCGGGTAGCTCGGACTCGCCGGCCTGGGCGCGCAGCAGCCGCGCCGCGGGCGTGTTCACCAGCGCGGTGCCCACGCCGATCGCGAACCAGCAGCCGCCGAGTACGCCCCATCCGAGGCTCGGGCGGGTACCGATCGCCAGCCATCCCGCGGTCACGGTGAGCGCGATGGGCACCAGGGCGGCGCCGGTGAGCATGAGGGTCCGGTCCGTGCACGTGCGCAGCAGCCGGGGGACGAGCAGTGCGGCCGTCATCGAGCCCGCGCCGAAGGAGCCGGTCGCGAGCGCGACACCGACGTCGGTGCCGCCGAGCACGTCGCGGACGTACACGACGGTGTCGACCAGCACGAGCGCGGTTCCCGCCGCCACGGTCATGTTCATCGCGAGCAGGCCGCGCAGCACCGGCCGCGTCGTGAGGATCCGGGCGCCCGCGAGGATGCGGGAGGTCAGCGGTTGCGGTCGGACGCAGGCCGGGGCGGGCAGCGGCGTGGTCGTCACCAGCAGTGCCGAGACGGCGAAACCGCCCACGGTGCCGAGGAACAACCAGTGGTAGCCCGCCACGGTGAGGACGGCCGCGGCGAGCAGTGGCGACAGCAGGGCTTCCAGGTCGTAGGCCAGCCGCGACAGCGACAGGGCGCGGGTGTAGTCGCGCTCGTCCGGCAACACCGCGGGGATGATCGCCTGGAAGGTGGGCGTGAAGGTGGCCGAGGCCGCTTGCAGGACGACGATGAGCGCGTAGATCTGCCAGACCTCGTCGACGGCGGGCAGCAGCAGCGCGACCGTCGCGCGCACCGTGTCGGCGGCGACGAGGATCGTGCGGCGCGGTAGCCGCTCGGTCAGCGCCGTGATCACCGGCGCGACACCGACATACGCGGCCATCTTGATCGCGAGCGCGGTGCCGAGCACCGCGCCCGCGGCGGAACCGGCCAGGTCGTAGGCGAGCAGCCCGAGCGCTACCGTCAACAGCCCCGTTCCGGCCAGCGCCACCGCCTGCGCGGCGAACAACCGCCGGAACACCGGGTGAGCGAGCACGTCCCGCACCGAACCACCTCCCACCACGAGACTATGTGTGCGCACGTGCGCACGCAATAGCCCGCACCGGCTGGTCGTCTGCCGGGCCGCCCATCCGGTCGCGCGCCGAACGGCTACCCGGACGGAACGCCCGATCCGTGTCGGCGCGACGATGCGTCCGATCCGCGCCGGCGGTCGGCGGAATCGGTCGGCGACGCGAAAGCTGTTGGCGGCAGGACGATTACCACGCTTCGATCAGCGCGTCCGGATGCTCACGCCGATACCATTCCCGGCTGAGCCGGTCGAGCCGCGCCGCGGCCGCGATACCGCGCACCCCGGCGATCCGCCCGTCGCGAACCTCCAGGACGGTGGCACCCACGACCCGGTCCGCCGCCACGAACAGCAGGGCCGGGCAGCCGTTGACCACCGCGGCATGCACCGAGACCGGACCGCCCGCGAGGCGTCGCTTGGCCGGGGACGCGCGGAACCCCGCCCGGACCGCGTCGGCGATCCGCACGGGATCCGGAAAGCGGATGAGCGTCCTCGCGCGGCCGAGCGCGCCGTCGGAGACACCGGTCGCGTCGTCGGTAAGCAGGGCCACGAGCCGGTCGGTGCGCCCCGACGCCGCGGCGGCGACGAACGCCTCGACGATCCGGCGCGCCGAGGCCGGCTCGATCACGCGCGGGGTGCGTTCGGCGGCGAGCCTGCGCCGGGCCCGGTGGGCGTGCTGTTGACTCGCGGCTTCGGTGATGTCGAGGATGCCGGCGATCTCGGCGTGACTGTAGGAGAAGGCCTCACGCAACACATACACCGCCCGCTCGATCGGGGAGAGGCGCTCCATCAGCATCAGCACGGCCAGGGTGACCGATTCGCGCTGCTCGACGGTGTCGGCCGGACCCAGCATCGGATCGCCGTCGAGCAGCGGCTCCGGCATCCAGGTGCCCACCGCGCGTTCGCGCCGTACCCGCGCCGAGCGCAGCCGATCCAAGGCCAGGTTGGTCACGATCTTGGTGAGCCACGCCTCGGGCACCTCGATGTGATCCGGGTCCGCGGCCTGCCACCGCAGGAACGCGTCCTGCACCGTGTCCTCGGCGTCGGCGGCCGAGCCGAGGAGCCGATAGGCGAGGGAGGCCAGCCGGTTGCGGCTGGCCTCGAATCGCGCCACGGTGGCGGTGTCCATGCGGGCGAATCTAACCCGCGCGCACCGGCGAGTGTTCCGTAAACTCCGCCGAGCGGTATCGGCGCCCGGGCATGCCGAAGGTCGGGTGGCTCAGAGCCCAGGCGGCCACGTCGAGGATGGACGACTTCACCCGAGCCGCCGGACGGCCGCGCAGCGCAACCGGTTTCGATACGCCGCGGGCGTCGACCGGCTGATAGATCGCGTCCTTGCGACCGAGGCTGATGTGGTTGCCGACATAGGTCATCGCGATCTCGGGAATCTCACGGCCGGTGTGATCCCCGATGAGCGCGGCGGTCGCCTGCTTGCTGGTCGGTCCAGCGGACGCGCACGACATCGGCAGCGGCCGCCCGTTCTCACCGAGGACGAAGACGCTGTCCCCGGCCACATAGACGTCCGGGTGCGAGACCGAGCGCAGTTGGCGATCGACGGTGATCTGCCCGTTCGGCTCCACCGCCAAGCCGCTGTCGGCGGCGATCGGATGCACGGCGAACCCCGCGGCCCACACCGTGGCGTCCGAGTCGAACACGGTGCCGTCGACGGCGATCGCCGCCGACTCCGTGACCTGCGCGACGGGGGCGTGTTCGTGAACGTCGATGCCGAAGCGGTCGAAGGCGCGCCGCAGGTGCGTTCGTGCCTTCGGGCCGAGCCAACCGCCGAGTTCACCTTGCGTCACCAAGCTCACCCGGAGCCCGGGACGTGATTCGGCGATCTCGGTGGCGGCTTCGATCGCGGTGAGATTGCCACCGACCACCAGCACCCGCCCGGTCCCGCCCAGCTCGTCCAGGCGGTCGCGCAACCGGAGCGCGGCCGGACGGGCCGCGACGTGGTACGCGTGCTCGGCCACGCCGGGCACGTCGTCGACGGCGGCGGTGCTGCCGAGGGCGTAGAGCAGGCTGTCGTAGCCGATCCGGTCGATGCCGGTGTCGTCGACCACCGTGACCGCGCGGTGATCGGGATCCAGGCCGGTCACCCGCGCCACCCGCAGCCGGATGCCGGTGCCGGCGAACACCTCGGTGAGTGGACGGTGCCGGAGTTCCTGCCCGGCGGCGAGCTGGTGCAGGCGCAGCCGCTCGACGAAATCCGGCTCGGCGTTGACGACCGTGATCTCGAAGTCGTCGGCGTGCAATCGGCGGGCGAGGTACCCGGCGGAGAAGGCTCCGGCGTACCCGGCCCCGAGGACGACGATGCGATGCTTCATGAGTTCGCTCCTGTCTGGTTCGCGTGTTCCCTGAACGAGACAGCGCGCCGTTTCCTGACAGCCGGCGTCGGTGACGTGCGTCACCGGCTTCGGTACCGTCGGGGCATGGGCTTCCTGTCCGCCGGTTCGGCCCGCCTGGTCGGGCGCGCGAGCCGCGCCGGGTGATTCCGCCCTGCGGCGCCGACTGGTAGAACTGGCTGCGGCCGTAGAGCGCGTTATGCGGCCGGGGTGCCGGGCGCTGCCGCCCGCCGAGCGAGAGGCTGGTCCGTGGACAAGGACTCCTTCCGGAAGCTGTTCGACCTGAGCGGGCGGACCGCGATCGTCACCGGCGGCACCCGCGGGATCGGCCTGGCCATCGCCGAGGGATTCGCTTGCGCGGGTGCGAATCTCGTCGTCGCCAGCCGCAAGCCGGAGGCGTGTGAGCAGGCCGCGGCGCGGTTGCGCGAGCTCGGTGCGCAGGCCGTGGGCGTGCCGACCCACCTGGGCGAGATCGACTCGCTGCGAGCGCTGGTCGACACCGCGGTGTCGGCCTTCGGGGGCATCGACATCGTGGTCAACAACGCGGCGAACGCGCTCGCACAGCCGCTGGCGACGATGGCGCCGGAAGCCGTGGACAAATCCTTCGGCGTCAATGTGCAGGGCCCACTGTTCCTGGTGCAGGCGGCGCTACCGCATCTGCGCGCCAGCGAGCACGCCGCGGTGCTCAATCTGGGCTCGGTCGCGGCCCTGCAGTTCGCGCCCGGACTGTCGATGTATGCGGCGGGCAAGGCGGCACTGCTGTCGTTCACCCGGGCGATGGCGGCCGAGTTCGCCGCCGACGGCATCCGCGTCAACGCGATGGCGCCGGGCGCGGTGAACACCGACATGGTGCGCAAGAACCCGCCGGAGTTCATCGCGGCGATGGCGCAGGCCCCGCTGCTGCGCCGCATCGCCGAACCCGACGAGATGGTCGGCGCCGCGCTGCTGTTGTGTTCGGACGCGGGCAGTTTCATCACCGGCCAGACCTTCCTCGTCGACGGCGGCACCGTCGCCCGCTGACGCCGCGACAAGGGACGGCCGTGTCCGGCCCCGAACTACTCTGCGCGGGACAGCACCGCGACCAGGAACTCCGAATCCTCGGTGAAGGGGCGCAGATCCCAGGTGGACAGCAGCACGTCGACGGCGAAACCGTGCAGGGTGACGTCGGCGAGGAATTCGGCGAACTCGTAGCCGCGGCCCGCACCGAAACCCACGACCGCCCGGCCCTCCGGCGCGAGGTGCCGGGCGAAACCACGCAGCACCGCACCGCGGGTCTCGGGCGCGACGAAGGTCATCACATTGCCCGCGCACACGATGGCATCGAAATCGGCGGCGACACCGCGCGCCGGCAGATCCAGTTCGGCGAGGTCGCCGACCAGCCAGGTCGGCCCCGGATGGTCCGCCTCGGCGGCGGCGATCAGCTCCGGGTCGACGTCGACGCCGACCACGGTGTGCCCGACCGCGTAGAGGTAGCCGCCGAGCCTGCCCGGCCCGCACCCGGCGTCCAGCACGCGCCCGCCGCGCGGCAGCATCGCATCGATCAACCGCGCCTCGCCCACGATGTCGTGTCCCTCGGCGGCCAGATTCCGGAACCGCTCGACATAACGGCGGGAATGGGTCGGATCGGCGGCGGTGATCTCCTCCCACTTGCTCGGAATGCGCTCACCCTGGTTGTCCATCGTCGCGTCCTCCTCGGGTCGGCCACCGGTTCGCACCCCGGTCTCGCCGCATCGTCGCACACCGCGGGCGATCATCGGCGCCGCGCCCCGGAACGGGTGCGGCGCCGCGATCGCCGGTGCGGGTGGGACGGCCTTACACGGCTCGTGGCTCGCGCGGCGGGCGGCCCGGCTAGCTGGCGGGGATCAGCGTGTATTTCGTGGAGAGGAATTCGTGAATGCCCTCGAAGCCGCCCTCGCGGCCGACGCCGGACTGTTTGACGCCGCCGAAGGGGGCGGCGGCGTTGGAGACGACGCCGGCGTTGAGGCCCATCATGCCGGTCTCGAGCTTGTCGATCATGCGGTGGCCGCGGGCCAGGTCCCGGGTGTAGACGTAGGACACCAGGCCGTATTCGGTGTTGTTGGCCAGGCGCACCGCCTCGTCCTCGGTGGTGAAGGTGGCGATGGCCAGCACCGGGCCGAAGATCTCCTCGCGCAGGATCGCACTGCCCTCGGTGACGCCGGTGAGCACGGTGGGTCGGTAGAAGCTGCCCGGGCCGTCGATCCGTTCGCCGCCGGTGCGCACCACCGCGCCGCGGGCGGTGGCGTCGGTGACCAGTTCGTGGGCCTTGGCGACGGCGTCGTCATCGATGAGCGGGCCGATGGTGACGCCGTCCTCGGTGCCGCGGCCGATCTTCATGGCCGCGACCCGTTCGGTGACCCGCGCGGCGAACTCCTCGGCCACCTGTTCGTGCACGATGAACCGGTTGGCGGCCGTGCAGGCCTGGCCGATGTTGCGGAACTTGGCCGCCAGCGCGCCCTCGACGGCCTTGTCCAGGTCGGCGTCCTCGAACACCACGAACGGCGCGTTGCCGCCGAGCTCCATCGACACCCGCAGCACGTTGTCGGCGGCCTGGGCGATGAGCTGCCTGCCGACCTCCGTCGAGCCGGTGAAGGAGAGTTTGCGCAGCCGGGAGTCGGCGATGATCGGCGCCGACACCCGCCGCGAGGACGTGGATGTCACCACGTTCACCACGCCCGCGGGCAGCCCGGCCTCGGCGAGCAGACCGGTGAAGAACAGGGCGGTCAGCGGGGTGAGCTGGGGCGGCTTCACCACCACCGTGCAGCCCGCGGCCAGGGCGGGGGCGATCTTGCGGGTCGCCATCGCGAACGGGAAGTTCCAGGGCGTGATGAAGTAGCAGGGCCCGACCGGGCGCTGGGAGACGATCATCTGCCCGGTGCCCTCGGGATTGAGCCCGTAGCGGCCGTGGATGCGCACCGCCTCTTCGCTGAACCAGCGCAGGAACTCGCCACCGTAGGTGACCTCACCGCGCGCCTCGGCCAGCGGCTTGCCCATCTCCAGGGTCATCAGCAGCGCCAGGTCCTCGGCCCGCTCCTGCACGAGTTCCCAGGCGCGGCGCAGGATCTCGCCGCGAGTGCGCGGAGCGGTGGCCGCCCACGACTCCTGGGCGGCGACGGCGGCGTCGAGGGCGCGCACGGCGTCCTCTGCGGTGGCGTCGGCGACCTCGCGCACGATCTCGCCGGTGGCGGGATCGTGCACCGCGAAGGTGGCGCCGCCGGTGGCGTCGACCCATTCGCCGCCGATGAACAATTGGTGCGGCGCGGTGGCAAGCAGCGCGCCCTCGCGATCGGTCACGACATCACTCCTGGTGGGTTGTCTGGGAAACGGCCCGGGCGGCTCAGTAGGAGGCGCCCGGTGAGCCGTCCGTGCTGGGGATGAAGGTCTGCGCCAGCTGTTCCGAACCGCGCGCCAGCAACGCGACGTCGGCGCCGACGAGGATGAAGCGGGCACCCGCCGCCGCGTACTCACGGGCGGCGGCGGGGTCGAAGGCGTTGACGCCGACGGGTTTTCCCGCGGCGGTGATGCCTTCGAAGGCCCGCTTCACGGCGGCCACCACGTCGGGATGGGTCTGCTGCCCGATCAGTCCCATCGAGGCGGCCAGGTCGCTCGGGCCCACGAAAACCCCGTCCACGCCGGGGGTTTCGGCGATGGCGCGGGCGTTCTCGACGCCCTGGGCGGTTTCGATCTGCACGAACAGCGACACATGTTCGGCGTCGTCGCGCAGATAGCCCTCGACCCGGTTCCAGCGGGCCGAGCGGGCCAGGGCGCTGCCGACCCCGCGCCTGCCGACCGGGGGATACCTGGTCATCGCGGCGACGTCGGCGGCTTGCTCCGGTGTCGAGATCATCGGCACCAGGATGTTCTGGGCGCCCAGGTCGAGCACCTGTTTGACGATCACCGTCTCGCCCTCGGGCACCCGCACCACCGGCGCCGACGGGTAGCCGGACACCGCGTAGAGCTGGGCCAGTACCGATTCCAGCCCGTTGGGCGCGTGCTCCATGTCGATGAGCAGCCAGTCCAGGCCTGCCCCGGCCATGATCTCGGCGACGACGGGGGAGCCCGAGCAGATCCAGCCGCCGTAGAGGGTGCGGTCGGCGGCGGCCAGGCGATCGCGGAAGGTCGGGGTCAGACGAAGCGGCATGAGATCGTTCCCAACGGTCCGTAGTCGGCGAGCACGGTGTCACCCGGCTCGACCCACATGGGGCGGGTGAAGGAGCCGGCCAGCACGATCTCCCCGGCCTCGAGCCGGTCGCCGTGCTGGTGCAGCTTGTTCGCCAGCCACGCCACCCCGGTGGCCGGATGGTTGAGCACCGCGGCGGCGACACCGGACTCCTCGATGGTCTCGTTGCGGTAGAGCAACGCCGAGACCCAGCGCAGATCGACCTCGCCGGGCCGCACCGGGTTGCCGCCGTAGACCAGCCCGGCGAACGCGGCGTTGTCGCTGATGGTGTCGACGATGGTGCGTCCGGCCAGCTCGATGCGCGAGGACAGGATCTCCAGCGCGGGCACCACGTACTCGGTGGCGCGCAGGACGTCGAACACCGTCACGTCCGGGCCGGTCAACGGCTCGGCGAGGACGAAGGCGAGCTCCACCTCGATGCGCACGTTGGAGAACTGCCCGTGCTCGATCACCGACCCGTTGTCGAACACCGCGTCGGCGAAGATGGCGCCGTAGTCGGGCTCGGTGATGCCGGTCGCGGCCTGCATCACCTTGCTGGTGAGCCCGATCTTGCGGCCCACCAGTTTTCGGCCCGCGGCGATCCCGCGGCGGCGCCACTCGTTCTGCACCGCGTAGGAATCCTCGATCGTCATGCCGGGGTGCCGTGCGGTGAGCAGCGGCACCGTGGTGCGGTCGCGTTCGGCCGCCGCCAGCTCGTCGGCGATCGCGGTGATGGTGTCGGCGTCCAGCGCCATCGGATGTCCTTTCCCCTGCTAGAGCTGGTGGCCCAGCTTGTATTCGCCCTTCTTCCACTCGGGCAGGTCGTCCTGGCCCTGCTCCCGGGTGTAGGAGAAGCCGTCGGCGCCGATGGTGACCTCGAGTTCACTGGATTCCTTGCGCGCCACCGCCGGCTGCGGGTTGCCGTCGAGGTCGAGCACCAGCGAGGCGTCGGTGTACCAGGACGGCACCACGGGGGTGCCCCACCAGTCGCGGCGCTGGTTGTCGTGCACGTCCCAGGTGACCACGGGGTTGTCGGGGTCGCCGGTGTAGTAGTCCTGGGTGTAGATCTCGATGCGGTGGCCGTCGGGGTCGCGCAGGTACAGGTAGAAGGCGTTGGAGACGCCGTGGCGGCCGGGGCCGCGCTCGATGCGGTCCGACAGGCGCAGCGCACCGAGCTTGTCGCAGATCGCCAGGATGTTGTGCTTCTCGTGGGTGGAGAAGGCGACGTGGTGCAGGCGCGGGCCGTCGCCGCCGGTCGCGGCGGTGTCGTGCACGGTCGGCTTGCGCCGCATCCAGGCCGCGTAGGTGGTGCCCTCCTGGTCCTGGATGTCCTCGGTGACCCGGAAACCCAGGTCCTGGTAGTGCTTCACCGCGCGCGGCACGTCGGGGGTCACCTGGTTGAAGTGGTCGAGGCGGACCAGCGCGCCGGGAGTGTAGAGGTCGTAGCGCCAGGCCAGCCGCTCCACGTGGGTGGTGTCGTGGAAGAACTCGTAGGGGAAGCCCAGCGGGTCCTCCACCCGTACCGAATCGCCGATGCCCTTGGTGAAGCCCTCCGCGCGGCGCTCCACCCGGCAGCCGAGTTCGGTGTAGAAGGCCACCGCCTTGTCCAGGTCCTCGGGGCTGCGCACCCGGTAGGACAGCGCGGCCAGCGCCGCGACCGGGCCGCGCCGCAGCACCAGGTTGTGGTGGATGAACTCCTCGAGGGTGCGCAGGTAGATCGCGTCCTCGTCCTCGGCGGTGACGGTCAGGCCGAGCACGTCGACGTAGAACTCGCGGGAGGCGGCCAGATCGGTGACGACGAGTTCGGCGTAGGCGACGCGCAGGATGTCCGGCGGCGGCGCGGCCGGGGTGGGCACCGGGTTCGCCGCGGCGATGGGGGCTTCCTGGCTGACGTAGAAGCCGGAGGAGGTGAGAGTGCGTTCGCTCATCGTTGCTGCCTTGCTGTGCGGTGGTCGGGACGTGCGGTCACTTGCCGAAGGTGGGGTTGTGCACATTGCCGAGGGTGATGTGCACGGCCTGCTGGTCGGTGTAGAAGTCGATCGAGCGGTAGCCGCCCTCGTGGCCGAGGCCGGAGGCCTTCACGCCGCCGAACGGGGTGCGCAGGTCGCGCACGTTGTTCGAGTTGAGCCAGACCATGCCCGCCTCCACCGCCTGCGAGAAGTTGTGCGCGCGCTTGAGGTCGTTGGTCCAGATGTAGGCCGCCAGACCGTATTTCACGCCGTTGGCCAGTTCGAGCGCCTCCTCCTCGGTGTCGAAGGGGGTGATGGCCACGACCGGGCCGAAGATCTCCTCCTGGAAGATCCTGGCGTCGGGCTTGACGTCGGCGAACACGGTGGGGCGCACGAAGTTGCCGGTCGGGAACTCCGCGGGCCGGTCGCCGCCGGCCACCAGCCGCGCCTCGCTCTTGCCGATCTCGATGTACTCGGTGACCTTGGCGTAGTGCTCGGGGTGCACCAGCGCGCCGACCTCGGTGGCCGGATCGTGCGGGTAGCCGACCTTCACCCGCTCGGCCTGGGCGGCGTAGCGCTCGACGAACTCGTCGTAGATCTCGCGCTGCACCAGGATGCGGCTGCCCGCGGTGCAGCGTTCCCCGTTGAGGGAGAAGACGCCGAAGATGGTGGCGTCGATGGCGGCGTCGAGATCCGCGTCGGCGAATACCACCGCGGGGGACTTGCCGCCCAGCTCCATCGACAGGCCCTTGAGGTGGGGCGCGGCGTTGGCGAAGATGATCTGGCCGGTGCGGCTCTCGCCGGTGAACGAGATCAGCGGCACCTCGGGGTGTTTCACCAGCGCGTCGCCCGCCTCCTCGCCGAGGCCGTTGACGAGGTTGAACACGCCCTGCGGCAGGCCCGCCTCCTCGAAGATGCCCGCCCACAGCGAGGCCGACAGCGGGGTGAACTCCGCGGGCTTGAGCACCACGGTGTTGCCGGTGGCCAAGGCGGGGGCCAGCTTCCAGCTCTCCAGCATGAACGGGGTGTTCCACGGCGTGATCAGGCCCGCGACGCCGATCGGCTTGCGGTTGACGTAGTTGATCTGGCGGCCGGGCACCTTGTAGGTGTCGTCGGACTGGGCCACGATCAGGTCGGCGAAGAACCGGAAGTTCTCCGCGGCGCGGCGGGCCTGGCCCAGCGCCTGGGTGATGGGCAGCCCGGAGTCGAAGCTCTCCAGTTCGGCCAGCCGGGCGTCGCGCGACTCGACCAGGTCGGCGATGCGGTGCAGCACCCGGGAACGCTCGCGCGGCAGCAGCTTCGGCCACGGGCCCTCGGTGAAGGCCTTGCGGGCGGCGGCGACAGCGCGATCGATGTCGGCCTTCTTGCCCGCCGCGGCCTGCACATAGGTCTCGTTGGTGACCGGGTCGAGCACGTCGAAGGTGTCGCCGTCGACGGAGTCGACGAAGGCGCCATCGATGTAGTGCCGGATGCGGTCGGGCAACTCGGCGGGGACGTGGTGCCCTGCGCTGTCGGCCATGGGGTTCCTCCTGGGTGAGGTCGGGGAGTGGGTTCAGTCGGTGTCGCCGGTGCGGTGGGCACCGGCTTCGTACTGGCCGAGATAGGCGTTCATGGTGCGCCAGCGGTGCTGACGCGCGGCCATCTCGATCTCGAGTGGATCGGCTCGGCGGCGGATGAGGTCGAGGATGTGCTCGTGCTCGTCGACCGATTCGCGCGCCCGCTGCGGGACGAAGGCGAAGGACGAGGACCGCAGCCCGGACATGCGCGTCCAGCCGCGGTGTACCAGGTCGCGAATGTGCGGGTTCGGGCACGGCTCGAACAGCACGCTGTGGAACTGCTCGTTGATCCGGGTGAACAGGTGCGGGTCGAAGTCGTCGAGCAGCGCGCGCAGCCGGGCGTTCACCGCGGCGGCCCGGTCGAGATCGGCCTCGCTCAGGTGCGGCACCGCCAACGCGGTGGCCACCCCCTCCACCACGCCGAGAGTCTGCATGGTGTGCAGGTATTCGGCCTGATCGATCTGGGCGACCCGGGCGCCGACATTGCGTTCGAACTCGACCAGCCCCTCCGCCTCGAGCCGCCGGATGGCCTCACGCACCGGCACCACGCTCATGCCGAGGGATTCGGCGATCGAGCCGAGGACGAGCCGGTAACCCGGGACGAACCTGCGGTCGGCGATGCGGGCGTGGATCCACTCGTAGGCACGCTGGGATTTACTCTGCGTCTCGGTCTTGTTCGGGGTCTCGGTCTTGCTCGGGGTCTCGGTCTTGCTGTGCGTCTCGGTCACAGCGACCACCGAATCATTGCTCGGCACCTCGGCGCACCTCCTCGTAGCGGGCTCGCCACTGCGCGTTCATCGGGAACAGCCCGTCGACGGGATGACCGGCGGCGACCTGCTCGGCGACCCAGGCATCCTCGGTCTCCTGCGCCAGCGCCGCGTCGGCGACCTCCTCGGCGATGTCGGCCGGGATGACGATGACGCCGTCGTCGTCGCCGACGATCACGTCACCGGGCAGCACGGTGGCGCCGCCGCAGGCGACCGCGACGTCGACCTCCCACGGGACGTGCTTGCGCCCGAGCACCGCCGGGTGCGGGCCCTGGCTGAACACCGGGACGCCGATCTCGGCGACGGCCGCGTAGTCGCGCACACCGCCGTCGGTGACGATGCCCGCCGCGCCGCGTGCCTTGGCGCGCAGGGCGAGCACGTCGCCGAGGGTGCCCGAGCCGCGTTCGCCGCGGGCCTCGATGACGATCACCTCGCCCGGCGCGACCGCGTCGAAGGCACGCTTCTGCGCGTTGTAGCCGCCGCCGTGACTGCGGAACAGGTCTTCCCGATTCGGCACGAAGCGCAGGGTTTTCGCGGTGCCGACGAGCTTGGTGCCCGGGCGCATGGCGTGCACGCCGTCGATGGCGACGTTGTTCAGGCCGCGCTTGCGCAGCGCCTGCGACAGGCCGGCGACCGGTGCGGCCATGAGCTTCTCGCGGAGTTCGGGGGACAGGCCGGTCGTCTGCTCGGGCAGGCCCGCGGCGGCACGCGATCCCCACGCCTCCTCGCGCTGGCGATCGTCCACCGCGGGCAGCGAGCCCAGCGCGGGATCGAAATCGCCGCGGCCCTCGACGACCTCGGTCACCAGCCGTCCGCTCGTCGGCGCGCCCGCGGTGGTCGGGGCGTCCACCTCCACCTCGATCACGTCGCCGGGCCGCGCGACCGACGATCCGGCCGGGGTACCGGTCAGGATCACGTCACCCGGTTCGAGGGTCAGATGCTGGGACAGGTCGGCGACGAACTGCGCGAGCGGGAAGATCATCCCGGCGGTGGTGTCGTCCTGCACCAATTCGCCGTTGCGCCAGGTCCGTACGCGCAGGGCGGCCGGGTCGACCGTGCGGGCGTCGATCAGGCGCGGCCCGAGCGGGGTGTAGCCGTCGCGGCCCTTGTTGCGCACATTGGAGCCCTTGTCCGCGGCGCGCAGGTCGTAGAGGCCCCAGTCGTTGGCGGCGGTCACCCAGGCGACGTGCGACCAGGCGTCGGCCAGCGCGACGTGCCGCGCCGGCGTGCCGATCACCAGGGCGACCTCACCTTCGAAGGCCAGCAACTCGGTGCCCGCGGGCCGCTCGATCGTGGCGCCGGACTCGGCGAGCGAGCTGGCGGGCTTGAAGAAGTAGGACGGCGCGGCGGGGGTGCGGCCGCGCTGTGTGGCGCGCGACGCATAGCTGAGGTGGACCGCGATGATCTTGCCCGGCACCGACGGCAGCCCTGCGACCAGGTGATTCGCGCTCGGCGCGGTCATTTCAGCTCCTTCGCCCGTTGTCATATCTCAAATCATATACGATCATTCAGGCTTCGCAAGGTCGCTTCGAGACCCACCTCACAGCGACGTCACAAAGGAGTGCGCATGTCCTCGGTTCTTCCCCAGGCCACCGACGTCGACCGCAGGCGGGTGGCACTGGCCACCGTCGTCGGTACGGCGGTGGAGTGGTACGACTACTTCGTCTATGCCGCGGCCGCCGGCCTCGTGTTCGGCACGTTGTTCTTCGAACCCGCCGGTCCCGGCTTCGGCACCATCCTGTCCTTCCTCACGGTCGGCATCAGCTTCCTGTTCCGGCCGTTGGGGGCGTTCCTCGCCGGGCACTTCGGCGACAAGGTCGGCCGCCGCCCGGTGCTGGTCACCACGCTGATCCTGATGGGCACCGCCACCGCCCTGATCGGCTTGCTGCCCACCTATGAGGCCATCGGTATCGGCGCACCGCTGCTGCTGGTGCTGCTGCGCGTGCTGCAGGGCGTCTCGGCCGGTGGCGAGTGGGGCGGTGCGGTGCTGATGGCCGTCGAGCACGCGCCACGACACCGGCGCGGTCTGTTCGGCGCGATGCCCCAGATCGGTGTGCCCATAGGGCTGCTGCTGGCCAGCGCCATGATGGCGAGCATGGACGCGCTGTTTCCCGGTGAGGCGTTCCTGGACTGGGGCTGGCGCATCCCGTTCCTGTTCTCGGTGGTGCTGATCGCGGTCGGCGCCTGGGTGCGCAGGCGGGTCGAGGAGAGCCCGGTGTTCGCCGAGATCGCCGAGCGCAAGGAGCAGACCAAGGCTCCGGTGGTCGACCTGTTCGCCCGCTTCACCCCGCTGGTGCTGCTCTCGGCGCTGGTCTTCGCGGGCAACTCCACCGTCGGGTACATGACCACCGGCGGCTACATCCAGGGCTACGCCACCAACGCCGAGGGCCTGGCGCTCGACCGCGGTCCCGTGCTGTGGGCCGTGACGGCCTCGTCGGTGAGCTGGCTGCTGGCCACCTTCGCCGCGGGCTGGATCTCCGACGCCATCGGCCGCCGCGCCACCTACATCATCGGCTGGTGCCTGCAGGGTGTGTTCGTACTGACGCTGTTCCCGCTGGTCAACACCGGTGAGGTGGTGCTGCTCGGCGCCGGTCTGGTGCTGCTGACGCTCGGCCTCGGGTTCACCTACGGCGCCCAATCGGCCTGGTACACCGAACTTTTCCCGGCCTCGGTGCGGTTCTCCGGCGTGTCGATCTCGTACGCGATCGGCTCGATCGTCGGCGGCGCCTTCGCGCCCACCATCGCCCAGTGGATCCAGCAGTCGACCGGCTCCTCGGCCAATGTCGCCTACTACCTGCTGGCGATGACCGGTGTCGGGCTGGTGGGCACGGTGCTGCTGCGCGATCGCAAGGGCATCGACCTGAGCCCGTCCAACGAAGCCCAGCAACAGACCGGCATCTACGCCTGGGAGAAGTGAGCCCGGGCGCACCCGACGCTTGTGTGAGAGCCGGGTCACCCCGTACCATCAGGTCACTCTATATAAGAATTCGCTGTTCTATTATCGAACACTCGCCCACCATGGAGTGAGGAGCACCCCGTGCAGTTCCATCACCACGGCTACGTGTCCGGTGACCCGCGCGTGCAGCCTGCCGCCGGCGTCGGCATCGACCGCCCCGCCGACCTCCCCGACGAGGTGGATGTGCTGATCGTCGGCGCGGGCCCGGCGGGCATGATCGCCGCGGCCCAGCTGGCGCAGTTCCCGACCATCAACGCCCGCATCATCGACCGCCGCCCCGGCCGGCTCGAGGTCGGGCAGGCCGACGGCATCCAGGCGCGCAGCGTGGAGACCTTCCAGGCGTTCGGGTTCGCCGAGCGGATCACCGCCGAGGCCTACCGCATCACCGAGATGGCGTTCTGGAAGCCCGACCCGCAGAACCCCAGCAATATCGTGCGCACCGCCCGCACCCCCGACGACGAGACCGGGATCAGCGAGTTCCCGCACCTCATCGTCAACCAGGCGCGCGTGCTCGACTACTTCGCCGAGGCCGCCCGCAACGCCCCGGCCCGGCTCGAGCCCGACTACGGGTACGAGTTCGTGACCCTCGAGGTCGCCGAGGAGGGGGAGCGTCCCGTCACGGTGACGTTGCGGCACAGCGCGGGGGAGCGCGCCGGTCAGGAGCGCATCGTCAAGGCCAAGTACGTGATCGGTTGCGACGGCGCGCGCAGCCGGGTGCGGGAGGCCATCGGCCGCCGGTTCATCGGCAACCAGGCCAACCACGCCTGGGGCGTGATGGACGTGCTCGCCGAGACCGACTTCCCCGACATCCGTCTCAAGTGCGCCATCCAGTCGCACGACGGCGGCAGCATCCTGCACATCCCGCGCGAGGGCAACTTCCTGTTCCGCATGTACGTCGACCTCGGCGAGGTGCCCGAGGGCGACAACGGCCGGATCCGCCAGACCAGCCAGGAGGAGGTGGAGGCCCGCGCCAACAAGATCCTGCACCCGTACACGCTGACGGTGAAGCACGTCGCCTGGCGCAGTGTCTACGAGGTCGGCCACCGGGTGACCGACAAGTTCGACGACGTGCCGCCCGAGCAGTGCGGCACCCGCACGCCGCGGGTGTTCATCACCGGCGACGCCTGCCACACCCACTCGGCCAAGGCCGGGCAGGGCATGAACGTCTCGATGCAGGACGGGTGGAACATCGCCTGGAAGGTCGCGCACGTGCTCGACGGCCGTGCGCCCGAAACGATCCTGGACACCTACTCGGCCGAGCGGCAGGTGATCGCGCAGAACCTGATCGACTTCGACCGGGAGTGGTCGACGCTGATGGCGACCCGGCCCGAGGAGATGGCCGACCCGAGCCAGCTCGAGGAGTTCTACGTCAAGACCGCGGAGTTCCCCGCCGGGTTCATGACGCAGTACGCGCCCTCCATGCTGGTCGCCGAGGCCAGGCACCAGGCGCTGGCGACCGGTTTCCCGGTCGGCAAGCGGTTCAAGTCGAACCTGGTCACCCGGGTCTGCGATGCCAATCCCAAGCATCTCGGCCACCACGCGCGGGCCGACGGCCGGTGGCGCATCTACGTTTTCGCCGACGCGCCCGCCGCGGGTGCGCCGTCGAAGACCACGGAGCTGGCCGAGTGGCTGGTCACCGCGCCGACCTCACCGCTGGTGGCCTACACCCCCGAGGGCGCCGACCTCGACGCCTGGTTCGACGTGAAGGTGATCTACCAGCAGGACCACACCGGCGTCGACCTGGGCGCGGTACCCGCGGTGTTCCTGCCGAAGGTCGGGCCGTTCCAGGTCACCGACTACGAGAAGGTCTACGCCGCCGACCCGGCCGACGACATCTTCACCGCGCGCGGCATCTCGCGGGACGGCGCGATCGTGGTGGTGCGCCCGGACCAGTACGTCGCCGACGTGCTGCCGCTGGACGCCACCGACGAACTGGCCGCCTTCTTCGACGGGGTGTTCGTCAAGCGGCTGAGCACCGTCTGAGCGGGTCAGCGCCCGTAGGCGGCAGCGGAGCGTGACCACGGAGGGCGCCCCGCTCAGACGAGATCGGACACCGTCTGAGCGGGTCAGCGCCCGTAGGCGGCGGCCTCACCCTCCCAGTGCCCTGACGACCGCTGCCGCCGCGGTCGTCAGACGCTGGGCGATCTCGTCTTCGGGGCGGGGGAGTGACACATGGATGACAGCGATCGAGGCGGCGGGCTGTCCCGGCGCGATGAGGGGCACCGCCACCGAGCGCAGCGAGGGCACCACCTCGTCGTGGCTCACCGCGTAACCGCGCGCCCGGCTCGCGGTGAGTTCGTCGCGCAGGTCGTCGGGCCAGGTGTCCTGCGGCAGCTCCAGCAGGATCGCCTTGCCCGGTCCGCCGCGGGTGAGCGGATGGCGGTGGCCGGGCCGGTAGGCGACCGCGACGCTCTGTTCGGGCGCCGCGCTGGTGAGGGTCACCGCCTCGTCGCCGTCGAGCCGTACGGCGAGCAGGCAGGTCATGCCCAGTTCGTTGGCGACGGCTTTGAGTTCGGGCAGCGCGGCGGCCTGCAGATCCCGGTCGACGCCGGCGGCGAGGGCGGCCAGTCCCGCCCCGAGGACGAGGCGACCGGCCGGATCGCGGGCGATCAGGCCGTGGTCTTCCAGGGTGCGCAGCAGTCGGTAGGCGACCGAGCGGTGCACGCCGAGCGCCTCGGCGAGTTCGTCGATGCTCATCGCCCGGCCCGCGGCGGCGAGGATCTCGAGCAGCCGGATACCGCGGCTGAGGGTTTGCGATCCGGCGGAGGATCCTGGTTTCTCGGGCACCCGGGCCGTACCTTTCTCTACGTTGCGCGCAATCGTGCACTCGCTGCCGAACTCGATAGTAGAATACTGAGTTCACTATTCGATCACGCGGCGCGCCAAGCACTTTCATCCGAGGAGGTGGAGGATGACCGTCGGCGACCTGGCCCCGCTGCGGCACGACTGCGGACCCGATGACTCCCTGCTGGCCTGGCGCGTCCAGGTGACGGACTTCTTCCCGCCGCTGGCGATCGAACCGCTCGGTGCGCGATTCACCGGCTCGATCAGCGGTGCGCGCAGCCGGGAATTGCAGGTCACCGAGATCGTCGGGAGCGCACATCACGTCGCCCGGCGTCCCGCGGGGCATCGGACCTCCGACGGGGAGTACTTCAAGCTCAACGTCCAGCTCGACGGGCACGGCTTCGTCCGGCAGGCCGGGAACGAGACGCGCCTCGCGCCGGGATCGATCGCGATCTACGACTTCGCCCAGCCCTACGACCTCGTCTTCGACGGCGACAGCCGGTTCCTGGTGGCGCTGTTCCCCAAGGACGCGCTCGGCCTGCCGGACGCGCTGGCCGCCGACCTGATGGCCGCGCCGCTGGCCGCCGACGACGGGACCGCGCCGCTGGTGTCGTCGTATCTGCGCAGCCTCGCCGAGAACCTCGGGCTGCTCGCCGGTCCGTCGGGGGCGAAGGTGAGCAGGGTGTTCCTCGATCTGGTCACCACCTTCCTCGGTGAGCAGCTGAACCGACGGATCGGCTCGGCGCGCGCCGACCTCGGCACCCTGACCATGACGATCCTGCGCTACATCGACGATCACCTCGCCGACCCGGACCTGGACCCCGCGCGCCTGGCCGAGGCGCACCACATCTCGGTGCGCTACCTGCACAAACTGTTCGAACCGACCGGGGTGAGCGTGGGCCAGTGGATCCGGCAGCGCAGGCTCGAGCACGCTCGCGCCGAACTCACCGGCCGCGCCGATCTGGCCGTGGCCGAGGTGGCGCACCGGTCCGGATTCGTCGATCCGGGCTATTTCGGCCGGGTGTTCAAGCAGGCCTACGGGATGACGCCGGGGCAGTGGCGCGCCAATCGTGCGCTCTCGTCATATACCAGTGCGCGATAGTCACATCCGGTCGAGTGTGACCCAGGGCATGCTCTCCAGACACCCCCTCGGTCACGGGGGAGGGCGCAACGAAGGAGACCCTGATGCCTGACGTCCAGACCGCCGACGATGCCCTGCTCGCCCGGGTGCAGGCCGATGCCGCCACCGGCCGCGCGATTCCCGACGCCGCCACCGGCGTGACCATCGGCTACGCCCCCGAGCAGACCGTCGCCGATGTCGACGCCGCCGTCGCCAGGGCGAAGGCCGCGCAGCCCGCGTGGGAAGCCCTCGGCCACGAGGAGCGCAGCAAACTCATGCTCGCCGCCGCCGACGCCATCGACGCCAACGCCGAGGCACTGGCTCGCCTGCTCTCCCGCGAGCAGGGCAAGCCCCTCGACGGCCCGAACGCCCGCTTCGAGGTCGGCGGTTGCTCGGCCTGGCTGCGCGAGGCCGCGACCGCGGTGCTCGAGCCGCAGCTGCTCGTCGACGACGAGACCGACCACGCGGTGCTGACCTATCGCGCGCTCGGCGTGGTCGGCGCGATCGGCCCGTGGAACTGGCCGCTGATGATCGGTATCTGGCAGATCGCGCCGTCGCTGCGAATGGGCAATACCGTCGTGGTCAAGCCCAGCGAGTACACGCCGCTGAGTGTGCTGGCCCTGATCGACATCCTCAACGAGGTGCTGCCGCCCGACGTGGTGATCCCGGTGGTGTCCGGCGACCGCGAGGTCGGCGCCCGGCTGGCGAGCCACCCCGACATCGGCAAGGTGATGTTCACCGGTTCCACCGCGACCGGCCGCAAGATCGTCGAGGCCACCGGCGCCAACCTGGCCCGCCTGACCCTCGAGCTGGGCGGCAACGACGCGGGCATCGTGCTGCCCGACGTCGACCCGGCGGCCATCGCCGAGGGCCTGTTCTGGGGCGCGTTCATCAACACCGGCCAGACCTGCGCCGCGCTCAAGCGTCTCTACGTGCACGAATCGGTGTACGAGGCCGTCATCGACGCGCTGGCCACGGTGGCCGAGCAGATGCCGATGGGTTACGGCCTCGACGAGGGCACCGTGCTGGGCCCGCTGCAGAACGCCAAGCAGTTCCAGATCGTCAAGCGGCTGGTCGACGACGCGAAGGCGCGCGGCGGCCGGGTCGTGGTCGGCGGCGAGCCCGCACCGGAACTGGGCGCCAACTTCTTCCGCACCACGATCATCGCCGATCTCACCGACGGTGTCCCGCTGGTGGACGAGGAGCAGTTCGGTCCCGCGCTGCCGGTCATCAAGTACAGCGACCTCGACGAGGCCATCGCCAGCGCCAACCGGCTCGACGTCGGACTCGGCGCGTCGGTGTGGTCCTCGGACCGCGCGGCGGCCCTGGCGGTCGCCGAACGGCTGCGCGCGGGCACGGTGTGGATCAACAAGCACGGCGTGCTGCATCCGCAGGTGCCCTTCGGCGGCGTGAAGAGCTCCGGCTACGGCCTCGAGTTCGGCGTCGAGGGCCTGAAGTCGGTGGCCGAGCCGCGGGTGATCAGCGGCTGAGGCGTCGGGCGAGGAAGTTCGGACGATGACAACGACGTCAGTGATCGTGGTCGGAGCCGGGTCGGCCGGCTCCGTGGTGGCGCGCCGCCTCGTGGACGCGGGCGTGCGCGTCACCCTGCTCGAGGCCGGCGGCGAGGACACCAACCCGGCCATCCACGACCTGTCCCGGATGGGCGAGTTGTGGCACAGCCCCGACGACTGGGACTACTACACGGTCCCGCAGCGCGGCGCGGCCGGACGCAGGCTGCACCTGCCGCGCGGCAAGGTGCTCGGTGGCTCGCACGCCCTCAACGCCACCATCTGGGTGCGCGGCGCCCCGGCCGACTACGACCACTGGGCCGAGGTCGCGGGCCCGGACTGGGCGTGGGAGAACGTGCTGCCGGTCTACCGGGCCATCGAGGACTTCTCCGGCGGCGCGTCGGAATACCACGGTGCGGGCGGTCCGCTGCCGGTGGACAACGACTACCCGCTCGACCCGATCCACCGGTCGATCGTGGCCGCCGCGGTACAGGCGGGCATTCCGTTCAACCCCGACTACAACGGCGCGAGCCTGGAGGGAATCTCCAAGGAGCAGATCAACGTTCGCGACGGCGAGCGGGTCAACACCTGGAAGGCCTACCTCGCGCCGGTGCGCGACCGGCTGACCATCCGCACCGGCGCGCACGTGCACTCGGTGATCATCGAGGACGGCCGCGCGATCGGCGTGCGCTATCGCCACGACGGTCAGGACGCCGAGGCGTGGGCCGACGAAGTGGTGCTGGCCGCGGGCGCGCTCGACAGCCCGCAGGTGTTGCTGCGCAGCGGAATCGGGCCCGCCGCCGACCTCGAGGCGCTCGGGATCGAGGTGGTACACGACGCCCCGCAGGTGGGCAAGAACCTGCACGACCACCTGCTGGTGCCGGTGATCGTGCGGACCCGACGGCCGATCCCGCCGCCGCGCACCGGCGTCTCGGTGACCCAGACGCACCTGTTCGCCAGGAGCCGCCCCGATCTGGCCGTACCCGACACCCAACCGCTGTTCTTCGCGGTGCCGATGTACAGCGAGGGCATGACGCCGATCGAGGGCAGCGCGTTCACCCTGCACTCGGGCATCGTCACCCCGGCCAGCCGGGGCTCGGTCACCCTGACCGGTCCGAAGCTCGACGATCCGGCGAACATCGACCTGGGTGCGCTCGAGCATCCGGACGACCTCGCCGCCCTCCTGTTCACCGTGCGCCAGTGCCGCGAGATCGCGGCCCAGCCCGTGCTTGCCGAGGAATGGGGCGCCGAGGAGGTCTACCCGGGTCCGGCCGTGCGCAGCGATGCCGAGTTGGTCGACTACATCCGGCGCACCGTGGTCACCTATCACCACCAGGTCGGCACCTGCCGGATGGGCGCCGACGAGGCGGCCGTGGTCGATCCGCGGCTGCGCGTCAGGGGCGTGGACGGCCTGCGGGTCGTGGACGCCTCGATCATGCCGCGGGTCACCACCGGCAACACCAACGCGCCGTCGGTGCTGATCGGTGAGTTCGGCGCGCGGTACCTACTCGCCGATCTCGGGCTCGACCGGCCCGGATTCATCGAACCGTAACGCGGCGCCGACCGCCCGGAAACAGGGCGGCGGCACCGTTACTTCCTACAGACGTAGAGCCAAGGGCTCCCGTGTCGCCATATTTTCCAACACTTGTAGGACCAAAGAAGGAGTTGCCGATGCCGACCCTCACTCCCGTGCGGGTGGACCATCCCCTGGCGCTGCCGACCGCCGACGAGATCGCCGAGGTGCGGGCGATCGTCGACGGAGCCGGGCTGGTCACCGAGCACACCCGGTTCGTCTACGTCGGGCTTGCCGACCCCGACAAGTACGCCGTCTACGAGCGGCCCGGCGATCTCGACCGGCGGTTCCGCGTGCTGCTGCACGACACCCGCCGACCGAACGCGGTCGACCTGCTGGTCGGTCTCGGCACCCGGGAAGTGCTCGCGCAGCGCACCCTCGACGCCGTGGTCGATGGCCAACTGCCGGTTCTCGACGAGGAATTCGGCCTCGTCGAGGAAATCCTGGCCACCGACCCGGACTGGCTGCGGGCACTCGCCGACCGCGGCCTGGATGTCGCGCAGGTGCGCGTCGCCCCGCTGTCCGCGGGCGTGTTCGACTATGAGGGGGAACACGGCCGCCGGATCCTGCGCGGGCTGGCATTCCTGCAGGAACACGACAAGGACCACGCGTGGGCGCACCCCATCGACGGTTTGGTCGCCTTCGTCGACGTGATGACGCGAGAGGTGTTGCGCGTCATCGACACCGGGCCCGTCCCGGTGCCCGCCACCTCGGGCAACTACACCGATCCCGAGGTCGTCGGCCCGCTGCGCACCACGCAGAAGCCGATCGAGATCACCCAGCCGCAGGGTCCGAGCTTCACCGTGACGGGCAACCTGGTCGAGTGGGAGAAGTGGTCGCTGCGGGTCGGTTTCGACGCCCGCGAGGGACTGGTGCTGCACCAGATCGGCTTCCGCGACGGCGACCGGGTGCGTCCGATCATCCACCGCGCGGCGATCTCGGAGATGGTGGTGCCCTATGGCGATCCCTCGCCGATCCGCTCCTGGCAGAACTACTTCGACACCGGCGAGTACCTCGTCGGGCGCTACGCCAACGCCCTGGAACTGGGCTGCGACTGCGTCGGTGACATCACCTACTTCGACGCGGTGATCGCCGACGAGGCGGGTAACCCGCGCACCCTGCGCAACGCGATCTGCATGCACGAGGAAGACTTCGGCGTGCTGTGGAAGCACACCGACCTCTGGGCCGGCTCGCACGAGGTGCGCCGCCAGCGCCGGCTGGTGATCTCCTTCTTCACCACCATCGGCAACTACGACTACGGGTTCTTCTGGTACCTCTATCTCGACGGCACCATCGAATTCGAGGCCAAGGCCACCGGCATCCCGTTCACCTCCGCCTACCCCGGCCCCGAGCACCCGTACGCGAGCGAGATCGCGCCCGGTCTCGGCGCCCCCTACCATCAGCACCTGTTCAACGCCCGCCTGGACATGATGGTCGACGGGCACCGCAACCGCGTCGACGAGGTGGAGTCCCAGCGCGTGCCGATGGGGCCGGGCAACCCGCACGGCAACGCCTTCACCCTGCGCCGCACCACCCTCGCCAGCGAGGCGCAGGCGCAGCGGACGGCCGACAACCGGGCCGGGCGCACCTGGCACATCGTCAACCCCGAGGTCACCAACGCACTAGGCAATCCGGTGGGCTATGTGCTCTACCCGGAGGGACGCGAACCGTTGCTCGCCGACGACGAATCCTCCATCGCCGGCCGCGCGGCCTTCGCCACCAAGCACCTGTGGGTCACCCGCTACGCGCCCGACGAACTCTACGCCGCAGGCGATTTCGTCAACCAGCACCACGGCGGCGCCGGTCTGCCCAGTTACGTCGCCGGTGACCGGTCGCTGGACGGCGAGGACCTGGTGGTCTGGCACTCCTTCGGGCTCACCCATTTCCCGCGGCCGGAGGACTGGCCCATCATGCCCGTCGACTACGCGGGTTTCGTCCTCAAACCGCACGGGTTCTTCGACCGCAACCCCGCGCTCGACGTGCCCGTCACCACCGCCGCGCACTGCCACAGCTCCGGCGGCTGCCATGAGTGAGGGCGGCACCCAGGGGCTGCGCGGGTCGGTCGGCGTCATCGGCGTCGTCTTCCTCGTCGTCGCGGCGGCGGCGCCGCTCACCGCGGTCGGTGGCGCGCTACCGGTGATGATCGCGCTGGGCAACGGGGCGGGCTCGCCGACGGCCTTCCTCGTCGCCGCCGCGGTACTGCTGGTGTTCAGCGTCGGCTACGCGGCGATGAGCAGGCACATGGTGGACGCGGGCGCGTTCTACGCCTACGTCCGCGAGGGCATCGGCAACACCGTCGGGCTGGGCGCGGCGGGCCTGGCGCTGCTGGCCTACACCGCCATCCAGGCCGCGATCTACGGGCTGGCCTCGGCCACCCTGCACGATCTGGTGGTGCACTACGGCGGGCCCGACCTGCCGTGGTTCGTGTACGCGCTGGGATTGATCGCGGTGGTGGCCCTGCTGGGTTACCGCAACATCGAGCTCGGCGCGAAGGTGCTCGGCGTGCTGCTGGTGGTCGAGATCGGGATCATCCTGGTGTTCTCGGCCGCGGTGCTGCTGCGTGGCGGTGCGCACGGGGTCGACGCGGTGTCGTTCACCCCGTCGGCGTTCCTGGGCGGTTCACCCGGCATCGCGTTGATGTTCGCCATCGCCTCCTTCGTCGGCTTCGAGGCCACCGCCATCTACGGCGAGGAGGCCCGCGATCCGAAGCGGACCGTCCCGCTCTCGACCTACGCGGCGGTGCTGGTGATCGGTGTCGTGTACGCGATCGCGAGCTGGGCGATGGTGCTCGCATTCGGCAGCGGCGAGGTGGCGGGCGCGGCCGGGGCCGACCCGTCCGGCCTGGTCTTCACCGCCGCCGAGCGGTTCCTCGGCACCGCGGCCGTGGAGATCATGCGGGTCATGTTGGTGACCAGCCTGTTCGCCGCGCTGCTGGCCTTCCACAACGCGATCTCCCGCTACCTGTACGTGCTCGCCCGCGACGGACACGGACATCCGGCGCTGGGTCGCACGCACGCGAAACACGGTTCCCCGCACCGGGGTTCGATCGCCCAGACGATCTCGGCCGTGCTGGTGGTCGGCGCGTTCGCGGCGGCGGGCGCCGACCCGGTGCTCCAGCTGTTCACCTGGTTGTCCGGGTTGGCTACGGTGTCGGTGCTGTCGCTGATGGTGTTGACCAGCATCGCGGTGATCGTGTTCTTCCACCGCTCCGGGCTCGATCGGCGGGTGTGGCACACCAGGATCGCGCCCGCACTCGGCACGGTGGGCCTGCTCGCGGTGACCGCCACGGTGCTGGCGAACTTCACGACACTCGTCGGCGGGTCGACAGCCGCGGAGGTGCTCCTCACACTGGTGGTGGCGGTGTTCGTGGCGGGCGTGCTGGCCGCCCGGCTCCGCGCCCGGCCCGCACCGGTGGGCGAGCCGGTACCCGAGCCCGGCATCTGAGGAGGCGCGACGGTGACCGGAACGCTGCACACGGCATTGATGTGGCTCGGTGCGGTCGTGGCGCTGGTCCCCGTCGCGCTCACCGTCCGGGACGGGTTGCCCGCACCGCGAATCCTGTTGGCGCACACCGGGATGGCCGCGTGCATGGCCCTGCTGGCGGTGGGGGCGGGGTCCGGCTGGGCGGAGCTTGGCGCCGCCGCGCTGGCGGCCGGTTGCGCGCTCCTGGCCACCCCGGCCTGCCGCTCCGAGCCGGGCGCGGCACACTGTGTCATCGACCTGCTGGCGATGACGTGGCTGGTGCTGGCCGCCGCACCCGCCGCCGCGGGCGCGGCCGACCTCGCCGGGGGCGGGCACCGGCACGGCGGGGGAGCGGGCAATGCCACTGTGCTGGACGCACTTCCGCTGGTGATCTGGGTCGGTGCGGCATACCTGGCGGCGCGCTCGACCGCGCACGCCGGGCCCGGCCGCCGGCGCGTCCGGATCGGTTTCCTCGCCTCGCTGGCGATGGCCGCCACCATGACGCCGATGGTGCTGTGAGGCTCACTATGCTGGGCGGATGACCGCATCACGCCGCGCCGACCGGGCCTGACCATGCCCAAACTCGTCGACCACGCCGAGCGCAGGCAGGCGATCACCGCGGCGGTCTGGCGGCTCATCGCCGACCGCGGCCTCGAAGCCCTCAACATGCGCGACATCGCCGCCGAGGCCGGTTACGCCAACGGTTCGCTCAAGCACTATTTCAAGGGCAAGGACGACCTGCTGCGCTTCGCCTATCAGCACGTCTTCGACGCGACCAACCGCCGCGTCGCCGCCGCACTCGGCGAGGCCACCGGCCTGGCCGCGATCCGGCTGTTCTGCCGGGAAGTCCTGCCGGTGACGGCGGAGACGTTGCAGGAGGCCCGCATCGCGATCGCCCTGTGGCAGCGTGCCGTCTACGACGAACCCCTCGGCGCGGTGAACGAACGCGCCCTGGCCGACTGGCGCGAGCGCCTCATCGATTTCCTCGACCAGGCCCGCGATGCGGGCGAGATCACCGACGTGGACACCGTCGTCGTCGCCGACCAGATCCTCACGCTGCTCATGGGCGCCCAGATCACCGGCGTCCTCACGCCCGCGACCGCCACCCCCGACCGCCAACTCGAACTCCTCGAAGCCCTCCTCGACCGCATCCGGACGTGAGGGATGCGCGAACCCCGGCACGCGCCGAGCCGGGATTCCGGCCGCGCCCGGGCTTCACCGAGGTCTGGCGAACGCCAGGAGCCGCGCGGTGGTGTGCTGGCGGATTTCGCCGTGCTGGTTGAGGGTGTCGTAGGTCGCGGTGATGAAGCCCCGGGAGGGATCGGATCTGGACGTGCGGACGTCGGTGACTTCCAGCTCGACGTGCAGCCGGTCCCCGGGACGGGTGGGGGTGGGCCAGGTCAGGTCGATGGACGCGCCGATGATGCCGGTGGCCAACGGCAGCCCGGTGGTGACCAGCAGTCGCATGGTGATCGACGCGGTCTGCCATCCGCTGGCCGCGAGTCCGCGGAAGAAGGTGTCCTGCGCGGTGTCGTCACCCAGGTGGAAGGGCTGGGGGTCCCACGCGGTGGCGAAGTCGATGATCGCGTCGGTGGTGAGGTCGTAGGTGTCGGTGCGGAATCGGTCACCGATGGTGATGTCGTCGAGCCACAGCGCGGTATCGGTCATGGTGCCTTCCTGGTGTCACGGCATCGGGTGATTTCGGCCGAATCGGTCCTGCTCCGGTGGTAAGTTGCAAAGTGCAACGTACCGCATCGGTTCTGCCGTGGACAAGGCGGACGCTCGCGCACGGCTGGGGCGTGGCGAGTGTCGATGCGACAAGGAGGTGCCGGCTGGATGCGGGAGACGAATCTCGCCCGGATGGACTGTTCGATCGCCCGGACCGCCGAGATCATCGGCGATCGCTGGACGCTGATGATCGTGCGGTCGATGTTCGCGTTCAAGGGATTACACCGGTTCGAGGAGTTACGGGCCGAACTCGGCGTCGCACGGAACATCCTCAGCGACCGGCTCGGGCTGCTGATGGCGCAAGGAATCGTCGAGCAGCGCCCATACAGCGACCGGCCACCCCGGTACGAATACCATCTGACCGCCGCGGGCAAGGACTTGCTACCGGTCATCCTCGCGCTGCTGCGGTGGGGCGACACCCACCTGATGGGCGACGACGGCCCGCCGGTCATTCTCCAGCACACCGAATGCGGCCACGACATGGTCCCCTACCTGGCCTGCAGCTATTGCCACCAACCCGTCGCGCCCCGCACCGTCCTCGGCCG
This sequence comes from Nocardia sp. FDAARGOS_372, assembly GCF_002554515.1. Taxonomy (NCBI): domain Bacteria; kingdom Bacillati; phylum Actinomycetota; class Actinomycetes; order Mycobacteriales; family Nocardiaceae; genus Nocardia; species Nocardia sp. FDAARGOS_372. Next base: position 1,372,898 of record NZ_PDDW01000001.1, read on the forward strand.
CGACGCCCCCGCACGCCCCCGACCCCCGCGAACCGCACCATGACCACGAGTGCGCGGATTCGCGCAGGAGACCCGAATCCAGGCCGATGCAACGGCGGCCCCTACTCCGCCCGCATGGTTCGGGAGTCCGGGTCGTAGCGGAGCACGGTATCCGGGAGGAGGAAGTCACGCTTGCCGAACCGCAGGCTCGGGGTTTGGCCCACCCACCACACCGCCTGCAATGGCTTCCCATCTGCCACGAACAACGTCACGTGCGAGCTGCGGAGGTCGGGATCGGAATTCTCCGTGGGCAGGCCCGCGAAGCAAGCCAGTCGGAGGTCGGTTGCCGAATCCTTCCTCAGCTCCTCGTCGGTCGTGCGTGCGCCGATGTAGACGACTCGTTCCCACTCCGGGGACCAGCCGGCGCGGGTGGTCATTTCCACCATCGTCGCAGACGCCAGTTGCTGTTCCGCCGCTTCGTCGAAGGCCCGGACCAGATCGTTCTCGGCGCCGAGAAGCTCCGGATGACTGTGCAGGTTGAACGTCTCGCCGCTGCACGCGGCGGAAGTGTCCTTCGGGCCGCAGGCGGTGATGCTCACGGCCGCCACACTGAGGGCAGCGGCGATCAGTACAGAGCGGTATCGCATCACTACTACTTCCCTTTCGGCATAGGAATTCCGGCGCCGGGCAGAATCGCGTCCTGACCGGGCACCACCGACTTGCTGAACACGATCTGCGCCGAGGACGGCGTCCCCTACTCCGCGCGCATGGTTTGCGCGGTCGGGTCGTAGCGGAGCACGGTATCCGGGAGGAGAAACTCCCGGTCACCGAAATCAAGGCTCGGGTTTCGGTCGACCCACCACACGGCCTGAACCGGTTTACCGTCAGCCAGGAATACCGTCGTGTGCGGGCTGGGCTGATCCGAATTGCTGGTCAGCGCGGGCAGGTTGGAAAAGCACGCCAGATCGAGGTCGCTTGCGGCCTTCAGTTTCAGCTGCTCGTCGGTCGTGCGCGGGCCGAGATAGATGACCCGGTCCCAGGCCGTGCTCCACCCTGCGCGGCTGGTCATCTCCGCCATGGTCGTGGATTCCAACTGCTGCTCGGCGGCTTCGTCGAAAGCTCGCACGAGAGCCTTCTCGTCGCCGAGCGTGGCCGGGTGCCGATGCAGATCGAAAGTCTCGGAGGGGCAAGCCGGGGGCTCGGTACCCATCGAGCCGCAAGCCGTGCCGCACACGGCCGCGAGGGCAAGCGCCGCCGCGAGAAGTACAGTCGGGACACGCATCGTCAGTTCCCCTTCGGCATCGGAATCCCCGCACCCGGCAGGATGACGTTCTGGCCGGGCGCGACAGAGTTGCTGAACGCGATCTGTCCGCCGTCGGGACTCGACTGGATCACGACCGCCTGGTTGTTGTCGATGGCTTCCAGAGCCTTCTGCTGCAGTTCCTCGTTGCGGCCCCCACTCCATCGCGAAATCGGTCAGCTGCAGGCGGGTGATCGCGCCGTAGATGTCGACTTCCCTGTCCGCCGAGCCGTCCGGTGAACAGGCCGTCCCGTGGACGGCGTGGACCGCGGCGTCGAGTTCGGCGACGTGCCCGGCCAGCCGTTCGGGGCCGTCGCCCGGAATCCACACCCCCACCCTTCTGTACTGCGGAACGACCTGGGCCGGACGATCCGGCATCAACGTATACCGATCGGGCGAGGGCGGCAAAACGTCTGTCGCCCGCGTGTGGGTGGCACCGGACAGAGGTGTTCGGTGAGTGGGCACCCGCTGTCCGGGGCGGTGTGGTGGTGTCGCAGGATGGGCGTATGGCGATCGACCTACCGAGTGTTGCGCAGATTCGTGAGCTTCCGGCCGTGCTCGAGGGGCGGGTGAGTGCCCGGGAGATCGACGACAACGGGCACATGAACGTGCTGTACTACCTCGAGCACAACATCCGGGCGGCGGACATCCTGCTGCGGGCCGCCGGGCTCGACGAGCAGTACCGGCGGGAGCGCAGGCTCGGGCTGTTCACCACCGAGCATCACATCGCCTACTACAGCGAGCTGCGCGAGGGCGATCCGCTGACCGTGCACGCGCGGGTGCTCGAGCGGGCGGACAAGGCCGTGCACATGATGACCTTCCTCGTCGACCCGCAGCGGGAGCGGCTGTCGAACACCCTCGAGATCATGCTCGTGCACGTCGACCTCGAGCGCCGCCGGGCCGCGTCGATGCCCGAAGACCTCGCCGCGGCGGTCGACGACCTGGTCGCCGTTTCCGGCAAATTGACCTGGTCAGCGCCGGTCTGCGGGGTCATGGGCATTCGCCGCTGATTTCGTTGCGAGGTTCGTCGCGGCTCGATTATGATTGCTTTTCGCGCCCGTCGCCGAGCCACCGAAATGCTCCGGCGACAGTCGACCCGGAAGCCTGAGAGGCAGGTCGGCAACACAGACGAATCTCCCAATAGTCGGGGTTGCGGAGAGCCAACAGGACAAGTTCGCGACAGCGCCGTCGATGGACTTGCGACCGAACGGACGCGTACTGCGGTATGCCATTGTCCCGAGGCGAGTCGGTGCCACCGATGAAATCCACTACCTTCGTTCTGCTCGCGGAACCGTGCCACGGCGCGAGCATTACCCCTGACCAGCGCGTACGCCGATACGAACACGGCGTGCACGCGGCCGTGACCGGCTGGGAACCCCACCGGCACGGTCCACCCGGGCGACCGCGAAAACGCGAGGATCGCCAGAAATGACCGAATCGCGAATTCTCGCAACGGTCACGTCGGCAAACACCGGTCGATAATTCGAACAATGTAATTCGTCGGCAGTCCGGCGGAATTTCACCCGGTCGTGTTCGCCACGGTTCCTTGCGCCCGTGTCGGCGTGCTTTTCGGTGCCGTCACGAGCAATTCCTCGTCCGAGGGCACAGACACCATTTCGATGCGTCGCGAATGGTGCGCACAGCCCTGCGCACCCGACGCTGCCCGCCGGACGGCAACAACGGATCAATGGAGGTCCGGTGACCCAGTCCAAGCGCAACCTCGACAGCACCCCCGAGTGGTCGGGTGATCCGCGCCGCCACTCGCCCGACGCGACCCGGCACCTGGTGTCCGGCGGTGATTCCCGAGCCGACTCCGCGAGCGCGGCGAGCCCGCCCCCCGAGGTCCTCCGGCTGACCGCCGCCCAGCGGGGCATCTGGTTCGCTCAGCACCTGGCGGGCGGGTCGCCGATCTCCGTGGCGCAGTACGTGGAGATCGTCGGGGAGCTGCGGGCGGATCTGCTGGTGGAGGCGTGCCGGACCGCCAGCCGCGAGTTCGGGTCGGGGCACGTGCGTCTGATCGAGGTGGACGGGGAGCCGTGCCAGTTCGTCGACCTCAGCCTCGACGCGCCGGTGTCGGTGGTGGATCTGCGCGGGCACACCGACCCGGTGGCGACCGCGCACCGGTTGATGGTGGAGGACTATTCGGCCCCGCTCGACCTGCTCACCGACCGGTTGATGAAAAGCTATGTGTACCAGGTGGGTCCGCAGCACTACCTGTGGTATCAGCGTGCTCACCACATCGCGCTGGACGGGTTCGCGGCGGTCACGATGTTGCGCCGGATCACCGAGCTGTACAACGCGTGGGTCCGCGGCGAGGACGCCCCGTTGCCCGCCGCCCAGAATCTCGCCGACATCGTCGAACAGGACCTGGCCTACCGGGATTCCACCCGCTTCGACAACGACCGCAAGTACTGGACCGAACACCTGGCCGGGGCGCCCCCGGTGGTGAGCCTGGCCGGCCGGGTCGGCAAGCCCACCATCCATCCGACGCTGATCAGCGCCCCGCTGCCCGACGACACCGCGCGCCTGCTGGACGAGGTGATCGCGGCGCGCGGCACGAGCGTCACGCCCATCGCGGTCGCGGCCTTCGCGGCGTATCTGGCACGGATGACCGGCAGCGACGAGGTGCTGCTGAGCCTGCCGGTCTCGGGCAGGCACTCGGCGGTGCTGCGGCGGTCCGGTGGCATGGTCGCCAACGTGGTGCCGTTGCGGGTGCGGGTCGCCGGACGCGCGGTCGGTGAGTTGATCGAGGCCACCCAGGGCGAGCTGACCAGTGCGCTGCGCCGCCAGCGCTACCGCCAAGAGGACATCTTCGCCGACATGGGCATCGCCCGCGACGAGGCCGCGTCCTTCGGTCCGGCGGTGAACCTGATGATGATCGAGAACGAGGTCGTCTTCGGGGAGACGACCGGGCGGCTGCATGTGCTCACCTCGGGGCCGACCGCCGACCTATTCGTCAACATCTACCCGGGCGCGGGCCGCGAGAGCACCCACATCGATTTCCAGGGCAACCCGAACATCTACACCCGCGCCGAACTGGCCGGGCATCACGTGCGGTTCCTGCGCTTCCTGCACGCCTTCCTCGCCCGCGGCGCCGACTGCCCGGTGGCGGCGCTGCCGCTGCTGGAACCGGCGGAGCGGGCGGCGCTGCTGCCCGTGCGCGGACCGAACCCCGCGCCGCCGCGGCTGCTACCCGACATCCTGGGTGAGGCCGCGCGCCGCGACCCCGCCGCCACCGCGATCATCGCCCCCGACGCGACGGTGACCTACGGCGAGCTCGACCGCGAGTCCGCCCGATTGGCCCGGCGACTCGTCGCACTCGGGTGCGGGCCGGAGACGGCCGTGGGGATCGTGCTGCGCCGGTCGGTGGAATCGGTCCTCGCGGCGTGGGCGGTCGCGCGATGCGGGGCGGCGATCGTGCAGATCGACCCGGCCTATCCGGCCGCGCGCATCGAGCACATGATCGCCGACAGCGGCGCGCGGACCGTGCTCACGGTGGCCGAGCACCGGGATCGGGTGCCCGACGGCGTGGCCGCGCTGGTGCTGGACGACCCGGCCACCCGCGCGGCGCTCGCGGGCACCGCCGACGGGCCCGTCGGCGACGACGAGCGGACCCGCCCGCTGCGTCCGGCCGACTCGGCGTATCTGACCTACACCTCCGGCTCCACCGGGACGCCGAAGGGTGTGCAGGTGACCCATGCCGGGCTGGCCGGGCTGATCGCCGACCGCGTCGCCGCCTACGGCATGGCCGCGGATTCGCGGGTGTCCTATGCGCTCTCGCCCAGCTTCGACGCCTCGCTGGAACAGTTCCTGACCTGCTTCGCCAGCGGCGCCGCGCTGGTGGTGGTGCCCCCGGAGATCATCGGCGGCGAAGGGCTCACCCGGCTGCTCGCCCAGGCGCGCGTCACCCACCTGACCCTCACCCCCGCCATGCTGGCCACGGTCGATCCCGAACCGCTGACGGAACTGCGCGCGGTCGTGGTCGGGGGCGACGTCTGCCCGCCGAACGTCGTGGAACGCTGGACCGGCCCGTGGGCGTTGTTGAACGAATACGGGCCCACCGAGGCGACCGTGACCGCCGCGTGCGCGCGCCTGCGGCCCGGCCACGACCGCACCGTGGGCGGACCGATCCGCGGGGTCGCGGCGATGGTGCTCGACCGGACCCTGCAACCGGTGCCGCCGGGCACGCCGGGGGAGCTGTATCTGGCCGGGCCGGGCCTGGCGCGCGGCTACCGACACCGGGTCGGCGAGACCGCGGCCCGATTCGTCGCCGACCCGTACGGTGCGCCGGGGGAGCGGATGTACCGCACCGGTGATCTCGCGCGGTGGCGCACCGACAGCGCCGAGCCCGAGCTGGAACTGTTGGGCCGCAGCGACTTCCAGGTCAAGATCCGCGGGTACCGGATCGAGCCGGGCGAGATCGACGCCGCACTGACCGGGCACGAGCACGTCGAGCTGTCGGTGACCGTGCCGGTGCCGAACAAGGCGGGCACGACCGTACTGGCCTCCTACGTGGTGCCGGTGCGCGGTCACCGCCTCGATGTCGCCGAACTCCAGCGGTTCGCCCGCGCGACGCTGCCGCCGCACATGGTGCCGACGGTGCTGATGCCGCTGGAGAGCCTGCCGGTCAACGCCTTCGGCAAGGTGGACCGCCGGGCGCTGCCGGAACCGGACTTCGGTGCCGTGCCGGTCGGGCGTCGACCGGAGACGCCGCGGGAACGGATCGTGGCGGAGCTGTTCTCGGAGGTGCTCGGCGTGCCCGAGGTCGGCGCCGACGACAGCTTCTTCGCACTGGGTGGCGACAGCATCCTGTCGATCCGGCTGGTGGCACGGGCCAAGGCGAAGGGCCTGAACTTCTCCACCCAGGACGTGTTCGACCACAAGACCGTCGCCGGGCTCGCGCTGATCGCCGCCGACGCGGGCGCCGAGCGGTTGCCCGAACTTCCCGGTGGCGGCATCGGTTCGATGCCGCTGTCGCCGATCATGCACGCCATGCTCGCGCGCGGGCACTACGACCGGTTCGCCCAGGCGGCGCTGATCCAGTTGCCCGCGGACCTGCGCCGCGACGACCTGGTTCGGGCGATCCAGGCCGTGCTCGACCGGCACGACATGCTGCGCGCGGTGCTGCGCGCCGCCGGCTCGGCGGACCGTTTCGTCGACGTGCTCGAGCGCGGCACGATCGACGCCGCGGCGGTGCTCACCCGCGTCCGGTTGGCGCGGCGCGACGCCGCCGAGGTCGACCGGCATCTGCAGGCCGCCGCCGACCGGCTGAATCCCCACGACGGCGTGCTCGTGCAGGCCGTGTGGCTCGACGGCGGCGACGCGGGCGCGGATCTGCTGTGGCTGGTGGTGCATCACCTCGCCGTCGACGCGGTGTCGTGGCGGATCCTGCTCGGCGATCTCGCGCAGGCATGGGCGCAGGTCGCCGAGGGCGGCGACCCGCGGTTCGACGCGCCGACCACCTCGGTGCGGCGGTGGGTGCACGGTCTGGTCGAGCAGGCGCCCCGCCGGCGGGCGGGCGAACTCGCGCTGTGGAGCGACGTGCTCGAGTGCGGGGACGACCTGCTCGGTGCGCGCAGGCTCGACCCCGACCGCGATGTCGCGGCCGCGGCGGAGCAGGTGCGCCTGCGGGTGCCCGCCGAGGTCACCGAGACCGTGCTGACCACCGTGCCCGCCAGGTTCCACGGCGGCGCGAACGACCCCCTGCTGGCCGCCCTTGGCCTGGCGTTGCGCGCATGGCGGCGGGCGCGGGGCCGGTCCGGCGGCGCGGAACTGATCGCGCTGGAGGGGCACGGTCGCGAGGAACAGGCGGTGCCCGGCGCCGATCTGGCCGCCACGGTCGGATGGTTCACCACCCGGTTCCCGCTGCGACTCGATCTGGGCGACCTCGATCTGGACGACGCGTTCGCCGGCGGGGACGCCGCCGGTCTGGCCGTGCGGCGGGTCAAGGAACAGCTGCGGGCGGTGCCGGACAACGGCATCGGCTACGGGATGCTGCGCCACCTGGACTCGCTCGGCGCCGCGGTGCTGGGTGGTGCGCCGGAGCCGCAGATCAGTTTCAACTACCTGGGCCGGGTCGGCGCGGGCGAACACACCGGGCCGTGGACGCCCACCACCGAATTCACCGCCCTCACCGCCACGGTCGACCCCCGGATGGCGTTGCCTGCCGTGCTCGATGTGAACGCGATCGCCGAGCACGGGCCCGACGGGTACGAACTCGAGGTCACCTGGGACTACGCCGCCGAGGTGCTCGACCGGGCCGAGGTCGCGGAGCTGGCCGGGTTGTGGGAGGCGGCGCTGCGCGGACTGGCCGCGCACGCGCGGTCCGCCGACGCGGGCGGATTCACCCCGTCGGACTTCCCGCTGGTCCCGGTGACGCAGGACGACCTCGACCGGTGGCGGCGCGAGTATCCGGCGATGACCGACGTCTGGCCGTTGACCGCGCTCCAGGCCGGGTTGCTGTTCCATGCCGTCTACGACACCGACGGCCAGGACGGCTACACCGTGCAGGCCACCCTCACCCTCGCGGGCCCGGTACTGGCGGACCGGATGCGCCGCGCCGCCCAGGCCCTCGTCGACCGGCACGACAGCCTGCGCACCGCGTTCGTGGAGAGCGCGGACGGGCCGCGGCAGATCGTGCTCGGTGAGGCCGAAACAGCCTGGCGCACCAGCGACCTGACGGATTCGGCCGATCCGGACGAGGGTCTGCGTATGCTCGCCGCCGCCGAGGCCGCCCCGTTCGATCCGGCCCGCCCGCCCCTGGTCCGGTTCCACCTGGTGCGCACCGGGGCCGACGAGTTCCGCCTGATCGTCACCAACCACCACATCGTGCTCGACGGCTGGTCGATGCCGCTGCTGATCCACGAACTGCTGGCGCGCTACGCCGACGAGACCGGCGCGGACCTCCCGCCCGCGCACTCCTACCGGGACTACCTGCAGTGGCTGCACGCGCAGGACGACGACGCCGCGATCGCCGCCTGGCAGCGGATGCTGGCCGGGATCGAGAGTCCCACCCGCGTCACCGGTGGTGAGCGCACGGTGACCGCCGACAGCGGCGAGGTCGGCGTGGAGCTGTCCGCCGCCACGTCCGCGGCGATCCTGGATCTGGGCCGCTCGCACGGCGTCACCGCGAACACCTCGGTACAGGTCGCGTGGGCTCTGCTGCTCACCGTCCTGACCGGGCGCTCGGACGTGGTGTTCGGCAACACGGTGTCGCACCGCCCGCCGCAGGTGGCCGGTGTCGAGCGGATGATCGGACTGTTCATCAACACGGTGCCGGTGCGGGTGCGGCTCGATCCGCACCAGCGGGTGGCCGAGCTGCTGGTGCGCGTGCAATCCGAACAGGCGGCCATGCTCGACCACCGGCACATCGGTCTGGCGGAGTTGCAGCGCGCCACCGGTGTGGCCGACCTGTTCGACACGGTGACCGTGCTCGAGTCCTACCCGCTGGGCCGGAACGAGCTGGCCCGCGACCTCGACGACGCGGGTCTGCGCCTGGTCGACGTCGACGCGCACGACGCCACCCCGTATCCGCTGAGCCTGCAGGTGACGCCGCCGCGTCCCGCGCGGGACGGGCAGGCGGCGCCGGGCGAGACCGGGACCCACACCGTGATCCTGCGGTACGCCACCGATCGGTTCGACGGGGAGCAGGCGCGTACGTTGCTCGGGCGGTTCGAGCGCATCCTCGCCCAGATCGTCACCGACCCGGAGCGCCGTGTCGCCGCGATCACCGCGGAACCGGGTGTGCCCGAACATGTTTCACGCTCCGACGAGCAACTGCCGGCGCGCACCCTGCGCGACCTCCTGACCGCCACCGCCGCAGCGCATCCCGATGCCACCGCCGTGCGCGCGGGGACCACCTCGCTCACCTATCGGGCGTTGGCCGAGCGGGCGGCCGACCTCGCACGCAGGCTCATCGCCCGGGGCGCTCGCCCCGAGTCGTTCGTCGCCGTGGTGGCGCCGCGATCGGCGGAACTGCCCGTGGCGATCTGGGCGGTGGCGATGACCGGCGCCGCGTTCGTGCCCATCGACCCGGCGAATCCGCCCGAGCGGATCGCCGGTCTGCTGGCGGACGCGCACTGCGCCCTCGGCGTGACCATCGCCGCTGTGGCACACCAGCTTCCGGCCACGGTCGAGTGGCTGCGCGCCGACGGGGAAACCGTCGCCACCGTCCCCAGCCCGGCGGGCCCGGTGCTGCCCGACACCACCGCGTACGTGATCTACACCTCCGGTTCGACCGGAACGCCGAAGGCCGTGCAGGTCTCCCACCGTGGCCTGGCGAATCTCGTCGCGGCCCAGGCCGATGCCTTCGCGGTGGACACCGCGTCGGTCGTGCTGCAAGTGGCGTCACCGGGTTTCGACGCGTGCGTGTCGGAGCTGCTGCTGGCGCACAGCCGCGGTGCGTGCCTGTCGATCGCACCGCCGCAAATCTACGGCGGGTCGGAGCTCGAGGACCTGATCGGCCGCGAGCACATCACCCACGCGATCATCACCCCGTCCGCGCTCGGCACGATGGCACCCGATCGGGTGCCCTCGCTGGCCACGGTCGCGGTCGTGGGCGAGGCGACCGGCGCCGACCTCGTGCGGCGCTGGGGAGCGGGTCGTCGCCTGCTGAACCACTACGGACCCACCGAGACCACGATCTGGGCGACCGGCTCGACCGAACTGCGGCCCGGCGACCAGGTCACCATCGGCGCGCCGATCCCCGGCACGTCGGTGCGGGTACTCGACGCCTGGCTGCGGCCCGTGCCGGTGGGCGTCACCGGTGAACTCTACGTCGGCGGGCCGGGCCTGGCCCGCGGCTACCACGAGCGGCCGGGCCTGACCGCGACGCGTTTCGTCGCCGACCCGGACCGGCCCGGCGAACGGATCTACCGCACCGGCGACGCGGTCCGCTGGGTACGCGGCCGCGACGGCCTGGAACTGGCCTACCTTGGCCGCAACGACCAGCAGGTCAAGATCCACGGTCTGCGGATCGAGCCGGGCGAGATCGACGCCCACCTGGCCCGCCGGCCCGCCGTCGCGCGGGTCGCCACCGTGGATCAGCGCGGTCCCGCCGGGGAACCGGTGCTGGTGTCCTACGTCGTCCCGGCGGCCGGCGCCGAACTGGACGTGACGGCGCTGCGCGCGGATCTGGAACGTGCGCTCGCGCACTACATGATCCCCGCCGCGATCGTGGTACTCGACGACCTGCCGCTCACTCCGGTCGGCAAGGTCGATCGGAAAGCGTTGCGCGCCAGGCCGGTCCGAGCCCGGCAGGAGTCGGGCCGGCCGCCCGCCACGCCGGCCGAACAGACCGTGGCGCGGCTGTTCGCCGAGGTGCTCCAGCTCGACACCGTCACGGCCGACAGCAACTTCTTCACCCTCGGCGGCGACAGCATCGTGTCGCTGCGACTGGTGGCGCTGGCCCGGTCCGCCGGGCTGCGATTCACACCACGCGACGTGTTCGAAGGAAAGACCGTCGCCGCGCTGGCCGCGCTGGCCCGCGCCGAGGGCGCGACCGAGGCGCCGGACGCGGGCGCGCCGCTCGTACGGCTCGCCGAGGCCGACCTCGACCGGTTGCGGCAGCGCTACCCGGCGTTGGCCGACGTGTGGCCGTTGTCGCCGATCCAGGCCGGCATCCACTTCCACGCCGGCCTGGGCGGCGACCGCGACGACTACACGGTGCAGACGATGATCGGGTTCGCCGGGACGGTCGACGGCGAGCGCCTGCGCGCCGCCGCCCAGGCCGTGGTGGCTCGGCACGACATCCTGCGGGCGGCCTTCGCCGAGACCGCGAACGGGCCGTGCCAGATCGTCCTCGCGCACGCCGACGTGCCGTTCCGCACCCTCGACCTGACGGACCGGAGCGAGCCGCGGCGGGCCGCCGACGAGGTCGCGGCGGCCGACGCGGCGGCGGGATTCGACCTGTCGGTACCGCCGCTGATCCGATTCACCCTGATCCGCCTGGCCCCGGACCGGTTCCGGTTGCTCGTCACCAATCACCACGTGGTCCTCGACGGCTGGTCGATGCCGTTGCTGTTGCGCGAGCTACTCGACTTCTACGGCCGACCGGCCCACATCGACTCCGCCGATGCCGCCCCGTCGTATCGCGACTACCTGGCGTGGCTGCGCCGGCAGGACGCCGACGCGGCGAAAACCGCCTGGGCGCGCGAGCTCTCCGATGTCACCGCACCGACCCGGGTGTCGCGCGGCGTGCCCGCCGCCGCGACCGCCGAGGAAGTGGCCGAGCTGACCGCGACCGAGGTCGACGCGCTGCGCCGCGTCGCCGCCGACACCGCGGTCACCGTCAACACCGCCCTCGCCGCGGCCTGGGCGATGACCCTGCGCGTCCACGCCGGGGAGACCGATGTGCTGTTCGGCACCGCGGTGTCGGGCCGACCGCCCGAGCTGCCGGACGTGGACCGGGCGCTGGGCATGTACCTCAACACCATCCCCGTACGGGCGCAGCTGGATCCGGCGGCGCCGATCGCGCGGCTGCTGGCCGAGCTCCAGGCCCAGCAGGCCCGCATGCTCGACCACCACCACATCGGCCTGCCCGAGATCCACCGAGCCGCGGGACTGCCGGAACTCTTCGACACCGCGCTGGCCTTCCAGTCCTTCCCGATCGACCGGACGGCCCTGCAGGAACTGGTCGACTCGGCCGGGCTGCGAGTCGAGGAACTCGCCGGTGTCGACGCCACCCCGTACCCGCTGAGCCTGGTCGTCGCCCCGACCCGGCCCGCGGCGGACGGCACGTCGGCGCTGCGGATCACCCTGCGCTACCGGGTCGGCGAGTTCGACGCCGCCGCCGCGCGGCAGATCCTCGACCGCTACACCGCGATGCTGCACCGGATCGCGGCCGACCCGCAGGCCGCCACGGCGGCCGTCGGGGGCGGCGAGGACGGCCCGATGCGGCCGGAGAACAGCGGCCCTGGCGCGGAACCACGCACACTGCCCGGCATCCTCGCCGCCTCCGCCGCGGCAGCGCCCGACGCGATCGCCGTGCGCTGTGCCGACGAGGCGCTGACCTACCGGGAACTCGACGAGCGGTCCGACCGGCTGGCCCGGCTCCTGCTGGCGCACACGGCCGGACACGATCGTGTCGTCGCGATCGCGCTGCCGCGTTCGCTCGCCGCCGTCACCGCCGTGTGGGCGGCGGCCAAGGCCGGAGCGGCGTTCCTGCCGATCGACCCCAGCCTGCCCGCCGATCGAATCGCGTTCCTGCTGTCCGATTCCGGCGCCGCGCTCGCCGTCACCGACAGCGCCGCCGCTGCCGCGGTGCCCGCGGCGGTCGCGACGCTGGTGCTCGACGACGAGAACACCCGCCGCGCCGTCGAATCCGTACCCGCGGGGCGGGTCACCGACGCCGAGCGCGGCGGTCCGGTGCGTCTCGACGACGTCGCGTACCTGATCTACACCTCCGGCTCCACGGGGACGCCGAAGGGCGTGCTCGTCACGCACCGTGGACTCGCGGATCTGGTCGCCGCGCAACATCGCCTGCTCGGCGTCGACCGGAACGCGGCGGTGTTGCAGGTCGCCGCGCCGAGTTTCGACGCCTCGGTCTTCGAACTGCTGCTGGCGCACGGGGCGGGCGCACGGCTGATCGTCGCACCGCCGCAGGTGTACGGCGGGCCCCAACTGGCCGATCTGATCCGCGGCGAGCACGTGACGCACGCGGTGGTGACCCCCTCGGCGCTGGCGACCGTCCCGGCCGACGGGCTCGACGAACTGCGGGTGCTGGCGACGGCCGGGGAGGCGGTCGGGGTGGAACTGGGCGAGCGGTGGGCGCACGGCCGCAGGATGGTCAATCTCTACGGTCCCAGCGAATCCACCATCTGGGCCACCGCAGGCGACCTGCGCCCCGGCGCGCCGATCACGATCGGCGGCCCGGTCGGACCGGTGGCGGCGGTCGTGCTCGACACCTGGCTGCGGCCTGCGCCGATCGGTGTCGTGGGTGAGCTGTACCTGTTCGGCGCCGGGGTCGCGGCCGGCTACGCGGGCAGGCGCGGGCTGACCGCGGCCCGATTCGTGGCCTGCCCGTTCGACGGCGGCCGGATGTACCGCACCGGCGACCTGGTCCGGCGCAACCGGGACGGCGCCCTCGAATTCGTGGGGCGCAACGATTTCCAGGTGAAGATCCGCGGCACCCGCGTGGAGCTGGGCGAGATCGATGCGGCCCTGGCGGCGCAGGACGCGGTGGCGTTCGCGGTGACGGTCCCGCGCCGGATCGGCGGGGGAGCGGTGGTGCCGGTGTCGTACGTGGTGCCCGCGGCGGGTGCCGCCGTCTCCGGGACGCAGCTGCGCGGGGCGCTGGCCGACGAGCTCCCCGCCTACATGGTCCCGGCGGCGGTCGTGGTGCTCGACGAGGTGCCGCTGACGGCCAACGGCAAGCTCGACCGGGACGCGCTGCCCGAACCCGCCTTCGCCGCACGGGAATACCGGGCCCCGTCGACGTGGTCGGAAGCGGCGGTCGCGGCCGCGTTCGCGGAGGTGCTCGGCCTCGACCGGGTGGGCGCCGACGACGACTTCTTCGCCCTCGGCGGTGACTCCCTGAGTGCCGCGTCGGTGGCGGCGCGCATCGGCGCGGCGATGAACACGACCGTGCCGGTACGGGCGGTGTTCGACTTCCCGACCGTGGCCGCCCTGGCCGCGCATGCCGCGTCGCTGAGCGGCGGACAGCGGGTCGCGCTGACCGCGGTGGCCCGCCCGGAGCGGCTGCCGTTGTCGCTGGCCCAACAGCGGATGTGGTTCCTGAACCGGTTCGAGCCGGACTCGGCGGCCTACAACGTCCCGGTGCTGCTGCGGCTGTCGGGCCGATTGGATCCCGCCGCGCTGGCGGCCGCCTTGCGCGATGTGATGGCTCGGCACGAGGTGTTGCGCACCGTCTATCCCGAGACCGACGGGGAACCGCGGCAGGTGATCCTCGACGAACCGGAGATCGCGCTGGAATCGGTGCGCGTCGATCCGGCCGCCGTCGAGGACACGATCGGCGAGTTCGTGCGCCGCGGCTTCGACGTGACCGCGCGGGTACCGCTGCGGGTCGGCCTCTTCGAACTCGCGGGCACGACCGGAGAGTTCCTGCTGGCGCTGGTGGTGCACCACATCGCGGGGGACGGCCGGTCGATGGGCCCGCTGGCCCGCGACGTGATGACCGCCTATGCCGCCCGGACGGCCGGACAGGCGCCGGCCTGGGCGCCGCTGCCGGTGCAGTACGCCGACTACGCCCTGTGGCAGCGCGCGGTGCTCGGCACGGCCGAGGATCCCGGGTCGCTGATGTCGGCGCAACTGGCGTTCTGGCGCACCACCCTCGCGGGCGCGCCCGACCGTCTCGAGCTGCCCACCGACCGGCCCCGCCCGCCGGTGGCGTCGCTGTCGGGCGCGCGGCTGCCGGTCGAGATCGGCCCCGACCTGCACGCCCGCCTGCTGGAACTGGCCCGATCGCACGGCACCTCGCTGTTCATGGTGCTGCACGCGGCACTGGCGGTGGTGCTCGGACGCTCCAGCGGCAGCGACGACGTCGTGATCGGCACCCCGGTCGCGGGCCGCGGCGAACCGGGCCTCGACGAGCTGGTCGGCATGTTCGTCAACACCCTGGCGCTGCGCACGCCGCTCGACGGCGGTGAGCCGTTCGCGGACCTGCTCGCCCGCACCCGCGAGACGGATCTGCGCGCCTTCGAGCACGCGGACGTGCCGTTCGAACGCGTCGTCGAGGATCTGAACCCGGACCGCTCGGCCCCGCACCATCCGGTGTTCCAGGTGATGCTGGCCTGGCAGAACCTGGCCGACACGCAGGTGAGCCTGCCGGATGTGCAGGTGTCCCTGGCCGAGGCCGACACCGGGATCTCCCAGTTCGACCTGCAATGGGTCGTATCGGATTCCTATGGGAAAGGAGGTGTGGCAGAGGGCATTTCCGGAATGCTCATGTATGCGCGTGAGCTGTTCGACCCGGCAACGGTGGCGGGATTCGGACGACGGCTGGTGCGAGTGCTGGAAGCGGTCGCCGACGATCCGTCGGTCTCGGTCGGGGAAATCGACTGGCTGGACGCGGACGAGCGCTCGCACCTGCTCGCGCACACCGGCGGAACACCCGCGCCGACGGTGCTGCTGCCGGAGGTGTTCGACGCCGCGGTGCGCAGCGCCGGCGCGGGTGTCGCCGTCGTGTCCGGGCAGACGCGGCTCACCTACGCCGAACTCGACGAACGGTCGAATCGGCTGGCGCGCCACCTGATCCGGCGCGGCGCCGGACCCGAGCGCACCGTGTTGGTGGCGGTGGCGCGCTCGGTGGAGTCGGTGGTGGCGTGGTGGGCCGTGGTGAAGACCGGCGCGGCCTATGTCCCGGTCGACCCCGGGTATCCCGCGGGCAGGATCGAGCAGATGGTGACGGATTCCGGCGCGACGCTGGGGCTGACCGTGGCCGCGGTGCGCGACCGGTTGCCCGCTGTCGTCGAGTGGGTCGTGCTCGATGCCGACGCCCGTGCCGACGACACCGCCGCGCGGCTCGCGGCGCTGCCGGGCGGCCGGATCGGCGACGCCGAACGGCTGCGCCCGCTGCGGCCGGCGAACACCGCGTACGTCGTCTTCACCTCCGGCTCCACCGGCGTGCCGAAAGGTGTCGCGGTCACCCACGCGGGCATCGCCGATTTCCTGGCCGGGCAGCGCGGATACGGCGTCGGCCCCGATTCGCGGGTACTGCACTTCGCCTCCCCGTCCTTCGACGCCTCGCTGCTCGAGATCCTGTTGGCGGTCGGGGGCGCGGCGGCGCTGGTGATCGCGCCCACCGAGCTGTACGGGGGTACGGAACTCGGCGAGTTCCTGCGGGCGCAGCGGGTGACGCACGCCTTCGTGACCCCGGCGGCACTGGCCTCCGTCGACCCGGCCGGTCTCGACGACCTGCGGGTGGTGCTGTCCGGCGGCGACGAGGTGCCCGCGGACCTGGTGCGCCGCTGGACCGGCACCGACGACGCGGGCGTCCGGGAGTTCCGGGTGCTCTACGGCCCGACCGAGGCCACCATCGTCGCGACCGCGGTCGACCGCGGGCAGCCGACCGCCCGGTCCTGCATCGGCACGCCGGTGCCGGGGATGCGGACGCTGGTACTCGACGCCCGCCTGCAGCCGGTGCCGGTCGGGGTGGCGGGCGAGCTGTACCTGGCGGGCCCGGGGCTGGCACGCGGCTACCTGGATCGCCCCGGCACCAGCGCGGGCCGGTTCGTGGCCTGCCCGTACGCCGGGCCCGGCGAGCGCATGTACCGCACCGGCGACCTGGTCCGCTGGAACCGGGCCGGGGCGCTGGAGTTCATGGGACGCAACGACTTCCAGGTCAAGGTGCGCGGCTTCCGGGTCGAACTGGGTGAGATCGACGCCGCGCTCACCGCGCGTCCCGACGTCCGGTACGCCGTGACCGTCCCGCGCCGCGACGGCGCCGGACCCGTCATGCTGGTCTCGTACGTGGTGCCCGAGGCCGGGGCGCTGCTGGCCGAAGCCGATCTGCGCGCTGCCCTGACCGCGGTGCTGCCGTCCTACATGGTGCCCGCCGCGGTGCTGATCCTCGACCGGATCCCGCTCTCGCCCAACGGCAAACTGGATCGCCGCGCGTTGCCGGCTCCGGTGTTGCAGACCAAGCGATTCCGGGCGCCGTCCACGCCGATCGAGGAGATCGTGGCCGGGGTGTTCGCCGAGACGCTGGGGCTGACCGGACCGGTCGGCGCCGACGACGACTTCTTCGCCCTCGGCGGCAACAGCCTGGTCGCGACCCGGGTCGCGGCGCGCCTGGGTGCCGCGATCGACGCGAGTGTGCCGGTACAGCTGATCTTCGAGGCGCCGACCGTCGCGACTCTGGCCGCCCGGGCGGAATCGCACGCCGACACCGGCCGGGTGGCGCTGACCGCGCAGCCGCGGCCCGCGCGTGTGCCGCTGTCGTACGCCCAGCAGCGCATGTGGTTCCTCAACCGCTTCGAACCCGAGTCGACCGCCTACAGCATTCCCGTCGTGATCCGGTTGTCCGGCAGCCTCGATCGCGACGCCCTGCGCGCCGCGCTCGACGACGTGGTCGGCCGCCACGAGATCCTGCGCACCGTCTACCCGCTGGTGGCGGGCGAGCCGGTACAGGTCGTGCTGCCCGTGGCGGAGGCGGCCGCGGCGCCCGAGGTCGTCCGGGTCGACCGGGACGACGTGGCCGAGGCGGTGCGGGCGTTCCTGGCCACCGTGTTCGATGTGACCACCCAGCCGCCCTTCCGGGTCCGCCTGTTCGACCTCGGTGGGGACGAGTGGGTGCTGGCCGCCGCCATGCACCACATCGGCGGTGACGGCGCCTCGCTGGCACCGCTGGCCCGCGACATGATGCTCGCCTACGAGGCGCGGTTGCTCGGTCAGGCGCCGGCCTGGACGCCGCTGCCGGTGCAGTACGCCGACTACGCGATCTGGCAGCGCGCGGTGCTCGGCGCGGAGGAGGATCCCGCGTCACTGCTGCACGCGCAGATCGACTACTGGACCACCCACCTGGCCGATCTGCCCCCGCGGCTGGAGCTGCCGACCGACCGCCCCCGCCCGCCCGTGCAGTCCTATGCCGGGGCGAGCGTGCCGATCCGGATCGGCGCGGAGTTGCACGCCGACCTGGAACGTGTGGCCCGCGAACACAACACGACCCTGTTCATGGTGTTCCACGCGGCGCTCGCGGCCACGCTCGGCAGGCTGGCGGGCACCGACGACGTCGCCGTCGGCACCCCCTACGCCGGACGCGGCGAACCCCAGCTCGACGATCTGGTCGGCATGTTCGTCAACACCCTGGTCCTGCGCACCCGGATGCGGCCTGGCACGACGTTCGCGGAGCTGCTCGCGCACGTCCGCGCCACCGATCTCGCCGCCTTCGGCCACGCCGACGTGCCGTTCGAGCGCCTGGTGCAGGAACTCAACCCCGTCCGCTCGCACGCGCACCACCCGCTGTTCCAGGTGATGCTGGCGTTCCAGAACCTGGGTGCCACCGTCTTCGCCTTGCCGGGCCTGTCGGCCACGGTCGCCGACGCCGACACCGGCACGTCGCTGTTCGACCTGCACGTCACCGTCTCCGACAGCTACGACGCCGACGGCACGCCCGCGGGCATCACCGGCGGAATCTCCTACGCGACCGACCTGTTCGACGCCACCACGGTGATCGGTTTCGTCGACCGCTTGCAGCGGATGCTCGAGGCGCTGGTCACCGATCCGGACCGGCCCGTGCACGAGGTGGAGTTGCTGACCGCCGCCGAACGCGATGCCGTGCTGGTGGGGTGGAACGCCACCGATCACGCGCTGCCCGCCGGCGACACGCTGGTCTCGCTGTTCGGCCGCGCCGTGCGCGCCCACGCCGACGAGCCCGCGGTGGAGTTCGAGGGCCGGTCGCTGACCTACGCCGAGTTCGCGGCGCGGGTGAACCGGTTGGCCCGCTGGCTGATCGCCCGCGGCGTCGGCCCGGAGACGGCGGTGGGCTTGCGGATGCGCCGCTCCCTGGACCAGGTGACCGCCATGTACGCCGTGCACGCCGCGGGCGGAGCGTACGTGCCGATCGATCCGGATCTGCCCGCCGACCGGATCGACTACATGCTGGCCACCGCCGCTCCCGTGGTGGTGCTCACCGCACTCGACGACCTCGATCTGGCGGGTCTGGACGCCACGGAGGTGACCGACGCCGAGCGGCTCGCCCCGCTACGGCCCGACCACCTGGCCTACATCCTGTTCACCTCCGGATCCACCGGCCGGCCGAAGGGGGTGGCGATCCCGCACCGCGCGGTGGTGAACCAGGTGCGCTGGCTCACCGACGCCTACGCGCTCGGCCCCGGCGATGTGGTGTTGCAGAAGACACCCGCCACCTTCGACGTGTCGGTGTGGGAGCTGTTCGGCAGTCTGGCGGTGGGCGCGCGGCTGGTGATCGCCCGCCCCGGCGGCCACACCGACCCGGCCTACCTCGCGGAGGTCATCGCCGCGCACCGCGTGACGATCACCTCGTTCGTGCCGTCGATGCTCGCGGCGTTCGCGCAGTCGGCACCGGCATCGGCGCTGCGCTCGCTGCGGGCGCTGCTGGTGGCCGGTGAGGCGTTCGGCGCGGACGTGGTGGCCGCCGTGCGACGGGTGCTGCCCGAGGTGGAACTGCACAACCTCTACGGACCGACCGAGTTCACCGTGCACGCGACCGCGCGCCCGGTCCGTGCCGGCGACACCGGCGCCGTCCCGATGGGTACGCCGGTGTGGAACGCCCGCGCCTACGTGCTCGACGCCCGGCTGCGGCCGGTCCCGCCCGGCGTGGTGGGGGAGCTGTATCTCGCCGGTGCCCAGGTGGCGCGCGGATACCACGCCCGGCCCGGATTGACCGCCGAACGGTTCGTGCCCGACCCCTACGGGCACGGTGAGCGGCTGTACCGAACCGGTGATCTGGTGCGCCGCAACCGCACCGGTGACCTGGAATATCTGGGCCGCACCGACTTCCAGGTGAAACTGCGCGGGTTGCGCATCGAACTCGGCGAAGTCGAGGCCGTGCTCGCCGAGCATGCCGGCGTCGCCCGCGCCCTGGCGGCCGTGCGGTCCACCGGCGCGGCGGCCCGGCTGGTCGGCTACCTCGTGCCCGCCCCCGGCGCGACCCTCGATGTCGACGCCGTGCTGGCGCACGCCGCGGCGGAGCTGCCCGACTACATGGTGCCCGGTGCCGTGGTCGTGCTCGACAGCGTGCCGCTCACCCCGTCGGGCAAGCTGGACCGCAACCGCCTGCCGGAACCCGACCTCGCGCACGGCGCATACCGGGAACCGGCGACCTGGCTGGAACGCGAGGTCGCGGAAGTCTTCGAGCACGTGCTCGGTGTCGAGCGGGTCGGCGCCGACGACGACTTCTACGCCCTGGGCGGCAACTCGCTGCGCTCGGTGCAGGTGGCCGGCGAGCTGTCCCGGGATCTGCACTACGAGGTCCCGGTCAGCTGGTTCCTGTCCGATCCGCGCCCGGCCGACCTCGCCAAGCGCATCGAAACCGGGATGCGCTCGGGCCGGCCCGCCCCCGAACCAGCCGCCGCGCTCTTCGACGTGCTGCTGCCGATCCGCACCGGCGGCGAGCAGCCACCGCTGTTCTGCATCCACCCCGCGTCCGGTCTGGCCTGGTGCTACCGGCCGCTGGCCGAATTCCTCACCGGCGACCGGCCGATCTACGGCTTGCAGGCGCCGCAGCTCGGCGGCGAGGAGCCCGGCCCCGACTCCATCGTCGAGACCGCCCGCCGCTACGTCGCCGAGATCCGCGGCGTGCAGCCACACGGGCCGTACCACCTGCTCGGCTGGTCGCTCGGCGGTCTCATCGCCCACGCGGTCGCCGCCGAAATACGTGCCGCCGGTGAGGACGTCGCGCTGTTGGCGATGCTCGACGCGGAGGTGGACGGCATCGACGCCTCGACCGTGACGACCGTGACCGCGGGCGAGCTGATCGCCAACCTCGGCCCCGTGATCGGTATCGACTTCGTGCCCACCGACGCCACTCCCGAGGAGGCGGCCGCCCTGATCCGCCGCAGGCTCGGCGACGGCCTCGCCATCGACGCCGCCGCCATCGAACGGCTCACCGACACCTACAACCGGTCGATCCGCGCCGCGGGGGACTGGGAGCCGGGGGTGCTCGACAGCGATCTGTTGTACTTCACCGCGCTACGGGACCGACGACCGGATGCCCGCGGTCACCGAGGCTGGGCGCCGGTCGTGGCCGGTGAGATCACCAATGTCGACGTCGACGCCGCGCACCTGGCGATGACCGAGCCGTCCGTGTTGGCCCGGATCGCCCGGGTGCTCGACGAACGGCTCGCGCCGGGACCGGGGCCGCTCAGGCGGTGAAGTACGGGTCGTCGAGGACGTATCGCCAGGAGCCGTCGCTGCCGCGCCGGGCGATCTCGGTGGTGGTGGACACCAGCGTGCCGTCCGGTCCGGCCCCGGTGAGGACCGAGTCGTTGGCGATGAGCGCCAGCTCACCGGCGACGTGCACGCCGCGCACCGTCAGCTCGATCCGTGCGCCGGAATCGAGCATGCCGCGCAGGGATTCGCGGATGGCGTCGAGGCCGGTGCGCCGCTCCCCGGGCATCGGGAACAACACCGCGCCCGGCTCGTACAGCGACAGCAGACCGTCGAGATCACCGGCGTTGAAGTAGCGGGTGAACAGCGTCGCCAGTTCCTCGGGCGTCGCCGCGCCGACCGGCCGGTCCCCGATCGGCACCGGCCGGTCGTGCCAGCCCGCCGCATCGACCACGTCGAACCAGGTGACCGCGGGTTGATCGGGGTAGTAGAGCTGGCAGAGCTGGCCGGGGAAGGTCAACGGACTGCCCTTGGCGGGGTTGTCGCGCACCTGCCTGGCGAGCACCTCGCCGAAGGCGTAGCCGACGTCCAGGCGCGGCCACGCGGCGTGCACGCGCTCGGGGAAGCCCGCGGGCAGCAGTTCCCGGCCCCGGCCGATGATGTCGGCGCCGGTGCCCATCTGCGTGAGCGCCACTTCGGTGCCGAAGCGGTGGGCGATACCGTCGGTGGAGTGCAACGCGATCGCGTTCCACACCACCTGGATCCGGTCCTCGGCGACGTCCCTGGCGCGCAGGAACTCCGCGGCCGCGTCCGCCCCGTCGACCTCGAACCGCTGGTCGCCCTGGGCGTAGTCGGTGGCGCCGAGATCGTGCAGGATGCAGCCGAGATAGAGCAGTTCGTCGTCGTAGTCGGTACCCGCCCGCAGGCCGGTGGCCGCGGCCATCTCGCGAGCGTAGAGGTAGGCGCGGACCACGTGGTTGTAGACCAGCGGGGACGAGACCTCGGCGACCAGCGCGTCGGCGGCGACGGCGAGCTCCGAAGTGGGGAATGCGAACCCGGTGCGGTCGGCTTCTCGAACAGTCATGGTGTTCCCTTCCGAAATGTGCGCTCACCAGTGTGCTTTCGGAAGATCTGCCCGCCCAGTGGCCAGATGGACACCTATCGCGAAGATCTGGCCAACGCCGGCTCCCGGTCGCCGGCGTCGCCGTGCTGGAAGGTGGTGCGGTAGGCCTGCGGTGAAGTCCGGGTCAGCCGGGTGAAGTGATAGCGCAGGGTGGTGGCCGAGCCGAAGCCGGACTCCTCGGCCACCCGATCGACCGACAGGCCGGTGGTCTCGAGCAGTTCTTGCGCGCGGTGCACGCGGGCGCGCAGCAGCCACTGCAACGGGGTGGTCCCGATCTCGGCGCGGAAGCGGCGGTTGAGGCTGCGCACACTCATCGCGCCGTGCGCGGCGATGTCGTCGAGGGTGAGCGGGCGGTGCAGGTTGGCCTGCATCCAGTCCAGGACCGGTTGCAGCGAGGTGTCGGGGTCGGCGGGGTCGGCGTGCGCGATGAACTGGGCCTGGCCGCCGTCGCGCTGCGGTGGCATGACGATCCGACGGGCGGTGTCGGCGGCCACCTGCGCGCCGAGATCCTGGCGCACCAGGTGCAGGCAGACGTCGAGCCCCGCGGCGATACCCGCCGAGGTGAGCACCTGCCCGTTGTCGATGAACAGCACCGACGGGTCCACCTCGACCTGTGGGTACCGGCGGGCCAGCTCCGCGGCATGGGCCCAGTGGGTGGTCGTGCGCAGCCCGTCCAGCAACCCGGCCGCGGCGAGGGTGAACGCCCCGACGCACACCGAGGCCACCCGCGCGCCACGGGCCAGGGCCGCGCGCAGCGCCTGGCAGACCGCCGTGGACGGCTCGGTGCGGTAGTCGTCGCGGCCGGGCACGACGACGATGTCGGCCGTCGCGAGAGTGTCGATGCCCCAATCGCTCTGGAGCCGGGCCCGCCCGTGGACCGCGCCGGTGGTGGCCCCCTCCTCGGGCGTCACGATGCGGATCTCGTACCGATCGTCCGCACAGACCGTGTTCGCCGCGCCGAACACCACGCCCGGGAGCATCACCTCGAAACCCACCGCGCCTTCGGAGGCGAGGACCGCCACGATCGTCATGGCTGGAATTTAGCGGATATCCGGGTTCTGGCCTAGGGGGCGGTGCGGCGCTGCTCGAGGGTGTCCAGGATGAGGTCGAGCCCGTAGTCGAATTCGTCGCGGAAGTCGTAGCCGGGTCGCAGGACGTGCCCCACGGCCAGTTCGGTGAAGTGCGGGAACTCCGTGGCGGGCAGTCCGGCCATGATCTCGCGGGCGACCTCCTCGGACTCGGCGGGCGCGGCGAACGGCAGCGTGGCTTCCTGCAGGGCGAATCCGTAGATGTAGCTGTCGATCAGGGCGTAGGCGTGCGCGGTGAGTGCCAGCGAGAAGCCGGCGCCGCGCAGGCAGCCGAGCACCGCCTCGTGGTGGCGCAGGGTGGCCGGACCGGGCGCCTTGCGCGATTCCATGAGTCCGATCGCCCAGCGGTGCCGTGCCAGCGCCGCGCGCACCGAGCGTGCCCGCGCGCCCATCGCCGCACGCCAGTCCAGGCCGGGATCGGGCAGCTCGATCTCGGCGAAGACCAGGTCGACCATGCCGTCGAGCAGCTCGGCCTTGCCGCGCACGTGGTTGTAGAGCGACATCGCCTCCACACCGAGCAGGGTGCCCAGACGGCGCATGGTGAGCGAATCGATGCCGTTGGCGTCGGCGAAATCGACCGCGGCCGAGAGGATCCGATCACGGGTCAGGGGTGGCCGAGCGGGGTTGCGGTGCGGCATGGGGCTCCGGGGGTGGACAGGACGGGGATTGACGGTACTTACACGGTAAGTCTATGGTACTTACAACGTAAGTGAGCCGCGGCGTGCCGAGGCGGTCCCGAAGGCGGTTGTCCTGATGAAAGTGCTGATTGTCCTCGCCGTGCTGATCGTGGCGATTCCGCTGCTCGCGCTGGCGACGCTGCTGATCGGCCTGCGGTACCGGATCGCGCCGATCGTCGACACCGTGCGCCGCTTCAACAAGAAGGTCACCAACCGGCGCGTCCTGCGGGACGCCGGCACGGCCGGCTCGCCCCGCGCGCTGATCCGGCACGTCGGCCGCCGCTCCGGCCGGACCTACGACACTCCCGTCGACGTGATCCCCACCGACACCGGCTATGTCGTCGCCCTGCCCTACGGCACCCGCGCCGACTGGCTGCGCAACGTGCTCGCCGCGGGCTCGGCCACGGTGGTCACCGACGGTGCCACCGTGCCGGTCGATCAGCCCGCGCTCGTGCCGACCGCCGCCGTGGCCGCCCACCTCTCGCCCGGAACCCGCCTGACGCTGCGGCTGTTCCGCGTGGACCGGTGCCTCCAGGTGCGGCGGGCGCCCGTCCGCGAGTCGGCCTAGCGCCCGCTACCTCTCGTCGCCGGTGCCGAAGTACCGCAGCGTCATCTCGATCAATGCCTCGACATCGGACTCGACCATCGGCGCACCGGTCATCCCCATCCGGTGCAGCAGGGTGCCGACGACGACGTCGATGTAGAACAGCACCCGTTGCTCGGACTCGCCGAGCGCGTCCTGAACGGCGATCCGATACGGATCCTGGAAGCGGGTCGACAACAGGGTGCGCAGCTCCGGATCGCTCACCGCGTCGCTGAAGACACCCGCGAAGGCGTCGCCCACGCCGGGATCGGCGATCTTCCCCGCGATCCAACGGATCGCGCCCGTCATGATCTCGGCCCGGTCCGCGCCCTCCAGTGGTACCGGGCCGAAGGCGTCGAGCAGGCAATCGATGATCAGCGCGCCCTTGGACGGCCAGCGGCGGTAGACGGTCGTCTTCGCCACGCCCGCCGCGGCCGCGATGCGATCGACCGTCGCGCGCGCATAACCCAGCTCGTGCACCGTCTGCAAGGTGGCGGCGAAGACCACGGAGTGCAGACCGGACCGTGGCCGCCCCGGTGGCCGAGCGGATTCGCTGCTCACTCGCGTCATGCCCACACCCTAGTGCATTACGCTACTCTTGGTTTCGATACGCCAGGTATCGAAACTGGCGGTTTCACCTGGGCGCGGTACCGGACACAGCGGTACCGCCATCGAGCGGCGAGGAGTGAGCATGGGCAGGGACGACGGTGCCGAGCGCGTCACGCCGGGTATCCGGGTACGGGCATCATGACGGCCACCGATCTCGCCGAGGCACGCGAGCAGGACACGCCGGTCACCGCGGTCGCACCCGAACGGACCGCGATGAGGTTGCTGCGTCCGCATCTGCCGGGCTTCGCCGCCGTGGTCGTCCTGCAGGTCGTCGGCGCGCTGGCGGGTCTGGTGCCGCTGCTGGCCGTGGTGGAGCTGGGCCGGATCCTCCTGTCGCCGACACCGATCCAGGAGGGGCGGGTCTGGTCGGTGGTGCTCGCGGGCGCGGCCGGGTTGTTCGTGCGGCTGGTGTGCGGCGCCGCGGCGTCGGGGCTCGCGCATCTGCTCGACAGCCGGGTGCAACTCGCGTTCCGGCGGCAGCTGGCGGCCCGGCTGGGCACGGTGCCGATCGGCTGGTTCTCCCGGCGGCGCACCGGGGAACTGGCGAAGGTGGTCGGCGAGGACGTCAGCGCCGTGCACCCGTTCATCGCGCACACACCGGGCGAACTCGTCTCCGCCTTCGTGGTGCCGTCGGCCTCGCTGATCTATCTGTTCACCGTGGACTGGCGGCTGACGTTGATCACCCTCGTTCCGGTGCTGCTGGCCGTGGCGGTGGTGCCGCTGATGACGACGTCCGCGCGGCAACGCGAACAAGCGGAGTTCGACGCGGCGATGGGCCGGATCGCGGACTCGGTGGTGGAGTTCGTGCAGGGCATCGCGGTGGTCAAGACGTTCGGCGGTGCCGGTCGCGCCAATCGCCGGTTCCACCGCGCCGCCGACGAATTCGCCGACATCTTCTTGCGGATGGTGCGTGGCCTGGCCGGACCGGCGGCCGCGATGCAGGTGGCGCTGTCGCCGCCGTTCGTCCTGCTGGCCGTGCTGATCGGCGGCACGGTCCTGATCCGCGCCGGCGACATGCCCCCGGCGGATCTGTTGCCGTTCCTGCTGCTCGGTCTCGGACTCACCGCGCCCGTCGCGGCACTGGGGCACGGCTTCGACGACCTCCAGGCCGCCCGCCGCGCGATCGGCCGGATCCGGGAGGTGCTGGCCGAGCCGGCGCTGCCGGAGCCCGCGCGGCCCGCCGTTCCGCGGGGGCACCGGATCGAACTGCGCGACGTGCGTTTCGGCTACGACGCCGGCCGCGACGTGCTGCGCGGCATCGACCTGGTGCTCGAACCCGGCACCGTCACGGCCCTGGTCGGCCCGTCGGGCAGCGGCAAATCGACCCTGGTGCAACTGCTTCCGCGATTCTTCGACCCGACCCACGGATCGGTCCGGCTCGGCGGCGTCGACCTGCGTGACCTCGCGCCCGCACAGCTGTACCGGACGGTGTCGTTCGTCTTTCAGGATGTGCGGCTGCTGCGCGCCTCGATCGCGGACAACATCGCGCTCGCGGTGCCGCACGCCGACCGCGACGCCATCGAACGGGCGGCGCGAGGCGCCGCCATCCACGACCGCATCCTGGAACTGCCGAACGGGTACGACTCGGTGGTCGGCGTCGATGTGGTCCTGTCCGGCGGTGAGGCGCAACGTCTTTCGCTCGCCCGCGCCCTGCTGGCCGCCACGCCGGTGCTGGTACTCGACGAGGCGACCGCCTTCGCCGATCCGCAGACCGAACAGGCGGTGCGCCGGACCTTGTCCGCCCTCGGCGGCGACCGCACGCTCCTGGTGATCGCGCACCGTCTCGAGACCATCGCCGACGCCGACACCGTCGCGGTACTCGACAACGGCACCATCGTCGAACGCGGCAGCCCCCGTGAGCTGCTGGCCCGCGGCGGCCGCTTCGCCGCCCTCTGGGAAACCCACCGCACCGCGGTCGCCGACCGGCCCTCGCGAGAAGAGACACCCCGATGATCCGCACGCTGTTGCGCGTACTCGGCCCCGACTACGCGCCCCCGGTGCGCCGCACCATCGCCCTGATGACCCTCACCGCCGTGGCCGAGGGCCTGTCCTACGCCCTGGTGGTGCCGGTGCTGCGGGCGCTGCTCGGCGACAACCCGGCCGAGGCCGAGCCCTGGCTGATCGCTTTCGGGGCCGCCGTGGCGGGGTACGCGCTGCTGCGTTACCGCAGCGACCTGTCCGGTTTCACCGTCGGCACCACCCTGTTGCGCGGGGTCTACCACCGGCTCGGCGATCATCTGGCCCGGTTGCCGGTCGGCTGGTACACCCCAGGGCGGGTGGGGGAGGTGTCGGTGCTGGCCGGACGCGGTGTCCTCGCCGCGCTGAGCGTGCTGGCCCACCTGCTGGCCCCGCTGGTCTCGGCGACCGTCACGCCCCTGACCATCCTCGCCGTCATGCTCGCCTACGAGTGGCGGCTCGGGCTGGCCGCGCTGGTCGCGGTGCCGATCGTCGCCGCCACCCAGGCCGTCACCGCGCGGGCCGCCACCGCGGGCGACGCCGAACGCCACGAGCGCGACACCGAGGCCGCGAACCGCGTCGTCGAGTATTTGCAGGCGCAGCCGGTACTGCGCGCGGGCGGGCGAACCGCCGAGCGCTTCGCCCTGCTCGACGACGCCCTGCGCGCTGTCGAACGCACCTCCCGCAAGCAGATCGCGACCGCGCTGACCGGCGCGGTCGGCGCGACCCTCACCGTGCAGGCGATGTTCACCGCACTGCTGGCGCTGGCCGCCTACCTCGCCCTGGGCGGCACCGTCGACGTGGCCGAGGTCCTGGCGATTCTGGTGTTGGCCGCCCGCTGCGCCGATCCGCTGCTCGCGCTGGCCGACATCGGCAGTCAGGTGCGCGGCGCCCGCGCCGAACTGCATCGACTCGACGCGGTCCTGCGCACCGAACCGCTGCCGGAACCCGCCGAACCGATCCGGCCGCAGCGGCACGACCTCGCCTTCGACGCCGTGACCCTCGCCCACGGCGATCGGCCCGTGCTCGACGGGGTCACCCTGACCGTGCCGGAAGGGCAACGGCTCGCCGTCGTCGGCCCGTCGGGTGCGGGCAAGAGCACCCTGCTGCACCTGCTCGCGCGCTTCTCCGATGTCGACGCGGGCGCGGTGCGCATCGGCGGGGTGGACGTGCGCGCCATCGACACCGACACGCTCATGTCGCGCATCGCGGTGGTCTTCCAGGACGTGCACCTCTTCGACGGCACCATCGAGGACAACGTCCGCCTCGGCCGGCCCGACGCCACCGACGCCGAGGTCAGGGCCGCGGCGGCGGCCGCCCGCCTGGACGAGGTGATCGAGCGGCTGCCCGACGGCTGGGCGAGCCACGTCGGCGAGGGCGGGGCCCTGCTGTCCGGCGGTGAGCGGCAACGGGTCTCGATCGCCCGGGCGCTGTTGAAGGACGCCCCGATCGTGCTGCTCGACGAGGTGACCTCGGCCCTGGACCCGGTGAACGAGGCCGCCGTGCACGCGGGCATCACCCGGCTGATGGCCGGGCGCACGGTCGTCATGGTGGCGCACCGGCTGCGCACGGTCCGCACCGCCGACCGCATCGTCTTCCTCGACGGCGGGCACGTCGTCGAGGCGGGCACCCACGACGAGCTGCTCGCCCGCGGCGGTCGGTACGCCGACTTCTGGCGCGCGGCAGCCAGTCCGGCGCACACGTGATCGCGGCCCTGTCGTACGGTCGGAACCATGCCGATCGAGCTGGACCTGAACCCCGACGAGCTGTTGTCGACCACCCGCACCGTGCGCAAGCGGCTGGACCTGGAGCGCGAGGTGCCGCTCTCGGTCGTGCGCGAATGTCTCGAGCTCGCGGTGCAGGCGCCGTCGGGGTCCAACCGGCAGGGCTGGCACTGGGTGGTGGTCACCGATGCCGAGAAGCGCAGGCGGTTGGGGGAGCTGTACCGGCGCGGGTTCGCCGAATACCGGGCCGCACCGGAGTACCTGGGCACCAAGGCCACCGGCGATCCGGCGGTGGATGCCACACGTCGCCGGGTGGCCGATTCGGCGGAGTACTTGGCCGAGAAGATGGGGGAGGTGCCGGTGCTGCTGGTGCCGTGCCTGTGGGGGCGCGTCGACAACGTCTCCGGTGCGGCCAGCGCCTCGCACTGGGGGTCGTTGTTCCCGGCGGTGTGGAGCTTCTGCCTGGCGGCCCGCGCCCGTGGGCTCGGCACGGCGTGGACCACCCTGCATCTGAAGTACGAGCGGGAGGCGGCCGAGGTGCTCGGCATCCCCTTCGAGAAGGTGTCGCAGGGGGCGCTGATCCCCGTCGCCTACACCAAGGGCACCGACTTCAAGCCCGCCGCCCGGGTCGACATGGGGCGGATCGTGCATGTCGACTCGTGGTGAGCTGACCCGAGGTCAGCTCAGCGCCAGATAGGCAGCCAGGCCGGTGCCGCAGACGGCGACCGCGATGCGGACCGCCGTCGGCGGCAGCCGCGCGACCAGGGGCGGTCCGCACCACCCGCCGGCGAAGGCGCCGACCGCCATGGCCGCCGCCGCGAGCCAGTGCACCGGCCCGAACACGGCGAATCCGATGGCGGCCACGAAATTCGCGATGCCGGTGAGGAAGCTCTTGAGCACCCCGGCCCGCCACATGGTGGCCGAGGTGCAGACCAGGATCAGCGCCAGGAACATCACCCCGACGCCCGCCCCGAAATAGCCGCCGTACACGGCGACGGCGAATATGCCGAGCGGGTAGAGCCGCGGAAACTCCCGGTCGCCGGCCAGCTCCCGCAGCTTCGGCTGCGCCAGCAGGCTCAGCGAGGCCGCCGCGAGCAGGAACGGCACCGCCACCTCGAAGGCGTCGGCGGGGGTGAGCAGCAGCAGCGCCGCGCCCGCGGTGCCGCCGAGCGCCGAGTACGCCGCGTACCGGGCGAGCGTGCGGCCTTCGACCGCGTGCCCGGCACCCGCCTTGGCGGTGGACCCGACACCGACCGCGACCATCGCCACCGTGTTGGTGACATTGGCCGCGACCGGGGGCAGTCCCGCTGCCAGCAGCGCCGGATAGGAGATCAGCGAGGCGATCCCGGTGACGTACCCGATCACGCCGGCGAAGAACCCGGCCAGGGCCACCAGGCTCAGGGTGAGAACGCTCAACGGGCCGCCACCCGACCGGACACGCGAATCATCGGATGATTCTGGACGTTCGCGGCGGCGGGCGGCAAATCCGGCGGCCCGAAGCCGATGCAGATCACAACGGCCGATCACCCGGACCGGCAACCGGTCAGGAATCGAGAAGCGTAGGTCGGCGCGGACGCCATAGCGTCGTTTTCATCGTCGTCGATCGACATCGGCAGGCACGGGCGGATCGCAGGGATCCGCCGCTCGAGGAGGGCGCAATGGACTGGAACAAGGGAATCCGGCAGACGCACCGGGTGCTGGCGATCGTCTTCACCCTCAGCGTCGTCGTCACCGTGGTGGCGATGGCGGCGCAGGGGCCGGCGTGGCTGGCGTATCTGCCACTGCCGCCACTGGCGCTGTTGTTCTTCTCCGGTGCGGGCCTGTACGCGCTGTGGTGGCGCGGGCGGCGGAGCGCGGACGCGGGCGGACCGCCGGCGCGGGCGGCGGGTGTGCGGCGGCTGCACCGCTGGTCCGCCGTCGCCTTCACGGTGACGGTGCTCGCGACCTTCGTCGCGCTGTCGCTGCCGGAACCGATCGTCTGGGTGTCGTATCTGCCCTTGATCCCGCTGCTGGCGCTGCTGGTCTCGGGGCTGTACATGTTCGCGCTGCCGTATCGGCGGCGCGCGGCCGGCGCGGAATCGACCGCGATGCGGTCGTCGGTGGGGTAGGGGCGGCTCCGGTCGCCGACCGACGGCAACCGGAGGGTCCGACCGTGGCCGCTAGTACTTCGGCCGGGTGCACGGGACCGGCAGCCCCGAGCCGGTGCCCAGATCGCAGACGGCGCCGGTCAGCATCTGGAACGGGGTGACGCCGACGAGGACCAGCAACCCGAGGAAGTCACCACGCCCGAGGTAGTACCCGGCCGACTCCAGCGCGGCCGCGCCACTGTCCACCATCGACGAACCGGTGCTCACGGCGACGGGGATGGCGTGGGCCGGGCCCGGCTCGGCAGGCGCGGCCGCGGCGCTCGCGGCGGCGGCGACGAGGGACGCCGCGGCCACCGAGGCGGTGGCGAGACGAAGGGGGGTACGCATCATTGCGCTCCTTTGGTCGTGAATTGTCATTAACATAGTAGGGCCGAAGGGTCCCGATGGTGCGGCGAATCGAGGAGATCGGCGTCCGCTGCGGGCCGCGCGGTCGCAGGGAAGACGGATGGCCGACCTGGCATCCATCTGCGTAAATGTCGTCGTCTCGATGAGTGGTCGGCGGGTTCGCGTGCTGATCGCGATCGGGTGCGCACCCGGTCGGCGGCATGGGCACTCGGATGGTCATCCGGAGAAGGAACACCCACTTACGTCGATTTCGCCCGACTCGGTTCACCGCTTTCCGGCACCCGCGAGAAAATTCTTCCCGGCAGATGTCGAGAACGCGTCCGCGGTTCCGTCCCAGGGGTACGAGACCAACTAGGGTCGCAATTCCCGAAGGGAGAACGTCATGGCCAAGTACCTGCTTCTCAAGCACTATCGCGGCGCTCCGGCGGCGGTCAACGACGTGCCGATGGATCGGTGGACGCCCGAGGAGATCCACGCGCACGTCCAGTACATGAACGACTTCGCGGCGCGGCTGGAGGCCAGCGGCGAATTCGTCGACGGGCAGGCCCTCGCTCCGGAGGGCATGTGGGTGCGCTCGGACGGCGAGGGTAAGCCACCCGTCACCGACGGCCCGTTCGCCGAGACCAAGGATCTGATCGCGGGCTGGATGATCATCGACGTGGACTCCCAGGACCGCGCCGTCGAGCTCGCGGGCGAGCTGTCGGCGGCGCCCGGTGCGGGCGGCGCACCGATCCACGAGTGGCTCGAGGTGCGCCCGTTCCTCACCGCCCCGCCGACCGTCACCGAGTGATGGCCGCCGACGCGATGGACGCGGCGCGGCTGCGCGCCTTGATCCCCGGGGTGCTGGCGGCCCTCGTCCACCGCGGGGCGGATTTCGCGACGGCCGAGGACGCGGTGCAGGAGGCGCTGGTGCGGGCGGTGGAGACCTGGCCGCGGCAGCACCCCGCCGACGAGAAGGGCTGGCTGATCACCACGGCTTGGCGCTGCTTCCTCGACCTGGCCCGCTCCGACACCGCCCGGCGGCGGCGCGAGGAACGGATGCTCGACGAACCGCCGCCCGGGCCGGCCGCCTCGGTCGACGAAACGCTGCAGCTGTATTTCCTGTGCGCGCATCCGAGCCTCACCCCGGCCTCGGCCGTCGCGTTGACGCTGCGGGCGGTCGGCGGGCTCACCACCCGCCAGATCGCGCGGGCCTACCTGGTGCCCGAAGCGACCATGGCGCAACGCATCAGCCGCGCCAAGCGCACCGTGAGCGAGATCCGGCTGGATACGCCGGGTGACCTGCGCACCGTGCTGCGCACGCTCTACCTGGTGTTCAACGAGGGATACAGCGGCGATGTCGACCTGGCCGCCGAAGCGATCCGGCTCGCCGGCCAACTCGCCGCCGCCACCGACGATCCGGAGGTGGCCGGGCTGCTCGCCCTGTTCCTGCTGCACCATGCCCGCCGTCCGGCCCGCACCCGCGACGACGGCAGCCTGGTACCGCTGGCCGAACAGGACCGCACCCGGTGGCGGCGCGACCTGATCGCGCAGGGGATCGCGGTGTTGCAGACCGCACTGGCGCGCGACCGGCTGGGGGAGTACCAAGCCCAGGCCGCCATCGCCGCCCTGCACGCGGACGCGCCGACCGCGGCCGAGACCGACTGGGTGCAGATCGTCGAGTGGTACGACGAGCTGGTGCGGCTCACCGACAGCCCGATCGTGCGACTCAACCGCGCCGTCGCCCTCGGCGAAGCGGACGGCCCGCGCGCCGGATTGGCCGCGCTCGCCGATCTCGACCCCGGACTCCCGCGGTACACCGCCGCGAACGCCTACCTTCACGAGAAGGCAGGCGAACTCGCCACCGCGGCCCGCCGTTACGTCGAAGCCGCCGAACAGGCGGACAATCTGGCCGAGCGCAACCACCTCACCCTCCGCGCGGCCGCACTGCACCAGCGGCTGGCGGACGAAGACCGAGCCGCGACGAAACCGCCGTGCGGGCCCGGGTGATCCTGCTATCTTCGCCGGACAGTCGCGCACTCCCGCGACCACCCGGGGACGTGCGCGGTCGGTGAGGAGTGCAGCGTGATCCGTGTCCCCTGGCGTCTGCTCTCGCGGATCGCGAGCATGTCCTGCAGCATCACCCTGATCGCGGTATCGGTATCGGCACTGTCGGCGGCGGACCCGCCCGCAGGCGAGCGGATCGAGTTGGTCTATCCGTCCACTTCGTCGGTGCCGTCGGTGATCTCGTCGGTGGTTCGCAGGCACCTGCCGCTGCCCGCCTCGGCCGGGCCCCGTCCCCCCGAGTGTGATCAACTGTCCTACCTGCGGTTCCGCTCGGCCGCGGGCCCCGAGGAGGCAGCCCGCGCCGACCGCATCCTCGTCGCCCAGCCCGGCATCTTCGAGGGGGCGAGCGCTTTCGAGAGCCTGGCCCGCAACACCGTCGCGGCCGCCGCGCAGCAGGGCGCGCACCTCGAATTCTGGGCGCTGGACCGCCGTTCCAACTGCCTCGAAGACCACACCGGACGCCTCGCGGGCCTGCGGACGGACTCGCTCGACGTCGCCACCGCCTACTACTTCGGCGGCGCGGAGATCGACGGCAGGCGCTTCGCCGGATTTCCCGTCGACGGACCCGCGGTGGCCTGGCTGGCGAATCAAGGTCTGGCACAGACACTGCGCGACCAGTACGACCTGCTGCGCGCCGAGCTGCCCGACCCGGCGGTCCGCGCGCGAAAGGTGCTGTGCGGCGGGCACTCCCTCGGTGGACTGATCACCGGCAACTTCGCCGAATGGGATTTCGACGGCGACCCGGCCACCACCGACGACGCCGGCCACCGGCAGTGCGCCGGGTACTTCGCCCTCGACACCGCCGTCAGCGCCGACCCGGCGGCGCTGATGCCGCAGGCCGAACTGCCCGATCTGCCGCCCGCCGTGGCCGCGGTGCTCGCCGCCGGGACCGGACGGGTGGGCACCGCGCTACCGGTGTTGGCCGCCCCGGCGGTCATCAACCCGGAGACGATGAACCTGCTCGCGCTGGCCGGCCTGGCGGCGCATCTCGAGCCCGAGGGGGTCGACCAGATCGTCGCGCGCCTGCCGCGCAATCCGAATGTCGATGCGACGCTGCGGGTTCTACTCGCCCAGGACCACCGCGCGGTGCTCACCGGCCATCCCGACATCCGCACTCTGCATGCCACCAACACCGCCGTGCTCGGCGCGATCCTCGACGACAACTCCCAACCGTTCGCCTTCCTGCAAGCCAGCACGGGTTTCCTCGCCCCCGGCACCCCCGTGGGCCCGAAGTCCTTCCCGCTGCCCACCGCCGCAGCCGCCGCACTCCCACTCGGCCCGGCGCTGTTCGGCACCGCGAAGAAGTTCGCCCCCACCGGGTTCGACCCCGGCACCGTCTACCGCTGGAGCGACTACGACGCCGTCGACCCGGCCCGCTTCGACGCCACCACACCGGACAGCGAGATCACCTCCGTCCACGAACTCGCCCGCGATCTGTGCGAACCACCCCTGGACTTCACGGAGTGGTATTTCCCCACGCGCCTCACCCTCGACACCGCCACTCCCGGCGGCCCCGGCATCGATCGACACCACCGCTACCCCGACGCCGCCACCGGCGCGCCGACGATCACCTTCGTCGCCGCCGACGGCGTGGGCGTGCGGCCCCCGCCGGAAACCTCCGGTCGCGTCGTCGACCTGCCCGGCTACAACCATCTCGACGTGGTGACCGCCGCCGCCGAGCAGAACGACGGTCGCCCGGAGACGGTCTCGACCCAGCTGGCCGCCTTCGCCGTCGCGCTGAGCTGACCGGGGCCGGACCAGACCACCCGTACCCCGCCACCGCCGCGCCGCGCGGTGTGCCGCACGTCACCCCGACGGGTGGAAGATCTCCGCGCGGGCCGCCGTTGTAGATGCTGTCGGCGCCTCGGGCAGCCCCGGGCCGCACCCTTCGTCGCTACGAGCGACCACTCGCCGAGAGGCGCTTGCCTGGTGCCGACCCCCGTTCGCGGGAACGCCGCAGGTCCACGGACCTGCGGCGTTGTGCATTCCAGAACCCTCGGCCCCGCCGGTACTGAAGCACCAGAGGTCGCTGCCACATTCGGTGCCCCGCCGGTCGCTGAACCCGGCCCCGCCCGGCGCGGCGAGTCCGGACTCTGCTGCCACTTCCGACTGCCTGCCTCGCCCCGGTCCATGTGGCTTCCGAACCCAGGTGACCCCACCGGGACCAAAGCCTGCTGTCGGGAACTGGATGTCTGCGTGACGGTCCTCGCGGGTGGACCGGTTCTAGAGGGCTGTCGTGATGTGCAGAGGCGGGTTGATTTTGAGTGGTGGCGGGGTGTCGATGAGGTGGTGTTGGGGTGAGTGCGACTCGACGGTCACGGTGTACTGCACGAGGAAATCGAATTCGTCGCCACGTACGAGTAGGTAGCGGGTGGTGGCGTGAACTTGTCGGTCTCCGCCGACGTAGCTGCCGGTGATGACGGCTGATCGGTAGCCGCAGCAATCGTCGTATCCGTGAGAGGTCTCGGTCCAGGATGGGAGACGGCGGGAGTCCACGAACGCGCGGTCCATCAATTCCCAAGTGTCCACGCGGGCGGTGAGCCGGCCGACCATGATGACGATATTGTCGACCCATTCGGCGTTGTCGATTCCGGTGGGTGCGTGAGCCCATGCCAGGTACGCCCCCGGGGCGACTTCTCGTCCGATCGGAACCCAGGCGGCCGGGAGATCGACCCAAACCTGGGGTGCGCCGATGGTGTCAGGATGCACGGGGACGCATCGCACGGATCGGTTGTATAGATATTCGGCGATACTTTCGCTCACGGGGTCTCGCTTCCAGACGCTGATGGGGCAGTTCTCCGGTGTGGGGCCGACAGGTGTGAGGATCACCGAGCGGGTTGCTGGTGGTAGTGCACGGTGAACCAAGGCAGCACAGACGGCGAGGCCAGCAGCGCGCGGTCGGGTGGGGTGATGTGCAGGTGGGCCACCAATCCCAGCAGCAGGTTGGAGTCGCAGCGG
Source organism: Nocardia sp. FDAARGOS_372 (assembly GCF_002554515.1). Classification (NCBI taxonomy): domain Bacteria; kingdom Bacillati; phylum Actinomycetota; class Actinomycetes; order Mycobacteriales; family Nocardiaceae; genus Nocardia; species Nocardia sp. FDAARGOS_372. Next base: position 1,409,197 of record NZ_PDDW01000001.1, read on the forward strand.
AGGATGCAGGCCGGAATGCCGAATTCTCCGACGTCGTCGAAGAGAGGGTGCCGCGGCCGCATGGACCGGTCGGCCAGTACCGCGGTTACGACGGGGGCTTCGGTGTTGTAGGCCGAGAGCCTGCGTTCTCGGCCTCGGATCTCTGTAATCTCCTCCCAGCCGATGCGTGTGGTGGCGCGCAGGGGGGTTCGGCAGACGATTCCCGCTGGATACATCTCATACGAGATGCGGGTGACGCGGACGAACACCATCAACAGCACGCAGATGGCGGCGGCGATGGCCATCACCAGCGCGACGCCGGCTCCACCGCTGTTGTCGCGGGAGAACGGGAGCAGCTCCGCTCCGGCGCCGGACTGCCACGACCACCACGCCATCGCCCCGTAGAGGGCGCAGCCGGCCAGGATCAAGATCAGCGGCAGGACCTGGGAGTTCTGTTCGAGCCGGACTCCCAGACCCCAGTCGGGGTCCGTATGCGTTGTGACCGGGGGGCCTAGCCGCGCGCTCGCGCGCGGGAACAATGACAACGCCCGGGCGGCGAAGAGCCCGACCGCGCCGGCGCTGAGCATCGCCACACCGAGACGGCCGAGCGGGACCGCGAGACCGTTGCCAACGCCGCGCGCCGCCATCACCAACCACAACAGCATGATGAGCGCGAAGAAGACCGCCGCCGCAGCCGAGAGCCACGCCGCGGCACGGGAATAGCGCCCATCCCACTGCCGCGGAATGGACAGGACCGGTGCGGAGTTCGGCGGGCTCATGACCAGATCCACTGAATGCTCTTGGAGACCAAACCCATTCCCGCGGCCGTTCCAGCGCCCTCGCTCACGATCGCCTTCGTGGGATCCATGCCGCCGTTGATGTCGTTGGCGATCGCGGGCACGGTACCGATCACGTTACCGACGATGCCCAGCCTGCTGAAGCCGGTCGACCATTGCCCGTCCTTGGAGGTAGCCCAGTTTTCGACCCACTTCAGCACCCCCGTGTCCGCGGCTTCCTTCACCCTGCCGGTGACGGAGGTGCGATAGATCGACTTCAGCTCCGCCAGCGGCTGGTTCATCGCGTTGTAGGCTCCTGTGCACGCTGCGGCCAGATCGTCATAAGCGGTGGCGTTCGCCCACCGCGGCAACCACCATCAACCCCGACAAGTGATTGAACCGCGCCTTCAGCACATTCTTCGCCGTAGTGCTGTGCCCATCGGACGCACTCAGCGATACCCCCACCGCCGAACCAGGCAACGCCCGGGCAGCAGCGCCCGCATCCAACCGCTTGGCCTTCTCGATCTCATTCGGCAACAACGCCAACGCGGCTGCCGCCTGACGCAAGGAATCTGGATCGACCTCGAACGCCACAGAACCACCCCCCTTTCAGAACGATCACGAGTATAGACGTCCTCGCCCAGCAGTCGGTTCCACCCGCCCAGCCGTCGGCATGAGCGGGAAGCCGACTCGTCCGCAACCTCATCACAGGCCCGATCGTGCTGTTCCACCTGGGCATCTCGAGATCTCCGGTGCAGCCGGGCTCAGCGTGGCTGCGGTGCGCGCCCGCACCCTTCGGGGCCTCTACCGGCTGGGGCCTTTTGGTTCCGAAGCCCTCGGTGGTTCGCTGCCGGAAGGTTCGTTGTCTCGGGAGGTCGCTTGGCCGCATCCAACGTCACGAGCTGGGCGGCTTTCCGGATGCAGCAGCCGATCCGAGTGAGCAGGCAGCTGTGGGATCGGGCGATGTCCGGCAGATGTGACGACCTGCCACCGGCGCGCCGCGGTGGCAGGCCATGCCGAGGTGTTCATGTCGGCTCCTGAACTGTCGGGCCTTCATCGGAGGGTGAGCGGTGCCTCGGTGTCGAGGTGGGTCAGTTTCTGTGGGTTGCGCACGTAGTACAGCCCGGTGATCCGGTCGTCCGCGAGCTGCATCGCGAGCACGCCGTCGAGCTCGCCGTCGATGTGCAGTGCCAGTGCGGGCGCGGCGTTGACCAGCGTCGGCTCGGCGGTGAGCGCGACCCGGTGCCTGGCGAGGCCGCCGACGACGAACCGGGCCACCTTGTCGGCGCCGACCACCGGTCGCGGGTTGGCCTGCTTGATCCCGCCGCCGTCGCTGATCGCGACCACGTCGGGGGCGAGCACGTCCAACAGGCCCTGGATGTCGCGGTCCTCCAGGGCCCGCTGGAACGCTGCCAGCGCGGCCTGCGCCTGCCCGGGCGGCACCGACCGGCGTGGGCGGCGCGCCTCGACGTGGCGGCGGGCGCGGTGCGCGATCTGATGCACGGCGGCCGGGGTCTTGTCGACCGCGGCCGCGATCTCGTCGTAGCCGAATCCGAACGCCTCGCGCAGCACGAACACCGCGCGTTCGGTCGGGGACAGCGTCTCGAGCACGAGCATCAGCGCCATCGAGACGCTGTCGGCCAGTTCGGCGTCCGCGGCGACGTCGGGGGTGGTCAGCAGCGGCTCCGGCAGCCAGGAGCCCACATAGGACTCGCGGCGGCGTTTCACCGAGCGCAGGCGGTTGAGGGCCTGGCGGGTGGTGATGCGCACCAGGTAGGCGCGCGGTTCGCGCACCTCGGCGGTGTCGACAGCGGTCCAGCGCAGCCATGTCTCCTGCAGGACGTCGTCGGCGTCGGCCGCCGACCCGAGCATCTCGTAGGCGACGGTGAACAGCAGATTGCGGTGGGCGAGAAAGGTTTCCGTCGCCGCGGCCGACGTACTCATGCGACCGGGGTCGCCGCGTCCTGCTGCCGGGCCGCCAGCTGGGCGGGCCGGTGCTTGCCGTCCTTCATCCACTTGTGCGAGCCGGGCTTGCGCGCCTCGGTCACCAGATGCTTGACGCTGAACTCGCACGACACTTCCTTCAGCTTCTTGCCGACCGGCCCGGGGAAGTAGATCGGCATCGCGGTGTCGTCCTTGTGGGCCAGCTGGAAGATGCCCGCGGTGCGGCCGAAGCTGATGCACATCGCCGAGAAGGACAGGTCGATCGGCGCGGGCTGCCGTCCGGCCATCCGGCTCAGCAGGGTGTCGGCGGCGTGGGCACCGAGGCAACCCGCGGCGTAGGCGCTCATCCGGAACGGCAGTCCCGAGGGCGCCGAGGAGTCGCCCGCGGCGACGATGCGTTCGTCGTCGACGCTGGTGAGCGTCTCGTAGGTGAGCAACCGGCCCGCGGCGTCGGTGCGCAGGCCGCTGCGCGCGGCCAGATCGGGGACACCGAAGCCCGCGGCCCAGATGGTGATCGCGCTGCGCACCGCGTGTCCGCCGCCGAGTTCGACGGTGTCGCGGGTGACCGCGGTGACCGTCGCTTCGGGGCCTTCGAGCACCTCCACGCCGAGGCGGGTGAGGTATCGGCGGGCGGTGCGCCGCGCCTTGGCGTGCAGGTACGGCGCGAGCGTCCCGCCGCACACCAGGGTCACCGCGCGGCCCTGCTCGGCCAGTTCGGCGGCGGTCTCGATGCCGGTCGGGCCGCCCCCGACCACCGTCACCGCCGCCGACTGCGGGGTATCCAGCAGCGCCGAGCGCAGCCGCTGCGCCGCCTCGAAGGTGGCGAGGGGGTAGGCGAATTCGGCGACGCCGGGCACCGGGGGTGTCGCGGCGAGGCTGCCCACCGCGTAGACCAGGTAGTCGTAGCCGAGCGTGCCGCCGCCGGCCAGCTCCACCGTGCTGGTCTGCGCGTCGATCCGCGTGACGGTGTCCACCACCAACTCGACGCCGTCGGCGAGCACGTCGGTGTAGTCGACGACCGCGTCGTGCGTCCCGCCGACCAGCTGGTGCAACCGCAGCCGCGGCACGAACCGCGGTCGCGGATTCACCACGGTCACCTGCACGTCCGCGCGCTGGGTCAGCCGGTCGGCCGCCATCACCCCGGCGTACCCGCCGCCGACGACGACCACCTGGATGTTCCCGCTCATGCTGTCTCTCCTTCGTTGCGAGGGTTCGAGCACAAGACACCGGGAACCCGAGAAACCTGACACAGTGTGATGCAGATCACTCGACGGTGGTGGTCGGTCAGTCGACGGTGACTTTCGTCCGCTCGTCTTCGGGTTGCCTGCCGTCGAAGTAGGCCTTGGTCTCCCGATACACCAGCGGGGACAGGATCAGCAGGCCGACGAGGTTGGGCAGGGCCATCAGGCCGTTGGCGACATCGGAGAAGGTCCACACCGTGGCCAGTTCGCGGGTCGCGCCGACGTAGACCACGGCGATGAACACGATCCGGTAGGGCAGCACCAGCCGGCGGCCGAAGAGGTATTCGACGCAGCGGTCGCCGTAGTAGGACCAGCCGAGCACGGTCGAGAACGCGAACAGGATGACGCCCACGGTCACGATGACGCTGCCCCAGTCGCCGGGCAGGCCCTGGCGGAACGCCTCGGCGGTGAAGGTCGCGGGCGATCCCTCGCCCTTCCACACCCCGGTCACGACGATGGTGAGCGCGGTGAAGCTGACCACGACGAGGGTGTCGATGAAGGTCTGGGTCATCGACACCAGCGCCTGCCGCACCGGGTGGGTGGTCTGCGCCGCGGCCGCCGCGATGCCGCCGGTGCCGAGGCCGGATTCGTTGGAGAAGATGCCGCGGGCGACGCCGTATCGGATCGCCGCGGCCACGCCGGCGCCGACGAAGCCGCCGGTCGCGGCGGTGCCGGTGAAGGCGTCGGTGACGATCAGCCCGATCGCGGCGGGCACCTCGGCGATGTTGAACGCCAGCACCGCGGCGGCGCCGAGGATGTAGACGATGATCATGAACGGCACGAACAGGCTGGTCACGCGCCCGATGCTCTTGATGCCGCCGAGGATCACCGCGGCGGTGAGTGCGGTGATGATCACGCCCGTCGCCCAGGTCGGCAGGCCCCACTCGGATTCGACGTTGGCCGCCACCGTGTTCGCCTGGGTCATGTTGCCGATGCCGAAGGAGGCGAACACTCCGGCGACGGCGAAGAACCCGCCGAGGAACACGCCCAGCGGCCCCTTGATGCCCTGCCGCAGGTAGTGCATCGGACCACCGGCTTGTTCACCGGCGGCGTCGGTGCGCCGGAACCGCACCCCGAGGAACGCCTCGGAGTACTTGGTCGCCATGCCGACCAGGCCGGTGCACCACATCCAGAACACCGCGCCCGGCCCGCCGAGCGCGATCGCGGTCGCGACACCGGCGATGTTGCCCACGCCCACCGTCGCGGCCAGCGCCGTCGACAGCGCCTGGTAGTGCGAGATGTCGCCCTCGGCGTCGTGGTCGCGGCGCTTGACGAACGCCAGCCAGAACGCCAGGCCGAAGTGGCGGAACTGCACACCGCGCAACAACACGGTCAGGTAGAGCCCGGTCAGCAGCAACAGCGGGATCAGCAGCCACGGACCCCAGATGAAGTCGCTGGCTTCGCTCAGGAACGCGTCCATACTCTCCTCGTACCGTCTTCGTGCTTCACCCCGGACCCGGAGGGCCACGGGCAACCATCGCGCGAATCGCGCCGACTAGGCATTCAATCACCGCCGCTCTTCCACCCCGGCGGGCCGGGGGTGCGGTCTCACCCGTGTCGGCGCCGGTACTCCTCGGCCGCACCCGGGTGCAGCGGCACCGTCCCGGTGCCGATCAGCGACCGCGCGTCGAGGAATTGGGTGCCCGCGGCCTCGGCGGGCACGAGCTCGTCGGTGCGGGTGAGCAGCAGGTCCACGATCGCGGCGGCGGCCTCCGCGCTCATCGCGGGCGCGGCCAGCAACAGGTTGGCCACGCCCACGGTGTGCACGGTCGGCCCGCCCGGATAGGCGTCGGCGGGGATCTGCACGCGGTCGTAGACCGGGCCGTAGCGGGCCCGCAGCGGGGCGGCGAGTTGCCCGAGCTCCAGCAGCCGCATCCGCGACGGCACCGCCAGCGCCGCGGTGGGCACGCCACCCGCCCACAGCAACGCGTCGATCGCGCCGCCCGACAGGGCGGCCACCGCCTCGCGCAACGGTTGATGCGTGACGACGACGTCGGTGGCCGGGTCCAGTCCGGCCGCGAGTAGCAGGCGCTCGCCGGTCATGGCCGCCCCCGAGCCGGTGGCCCCGAGGTTGACGCGGGCGCCGCGCAGCTCGGCGACGGTGTGGACGGGACTGTCGGTGCGCACGGCCAGTTGCAGGTAGTTCTCGTAGACGCGGCCGAGCGCGAGCAGCCCGGGCCCGGCCTCCCGCGCCGAATCCGCCAGTGCCAGTGCGGCATCCACCCGGCCCTCGGCGAGCAGGGCCAGGTTCTCCTGCGACCCCGCGGTCACCACGGTCTCGATCCGGACCGTGCCCGCCCGCGCCGCGGCCTCGGCGAGCAGGCGGGCGAAGGCGTAATAGAAGCCGCCGACCTCGCCCGACGCCAACCGCACCGCGGGCGGATCACCGCCCGCGCAGGCGCTCGCCGCCGCGAGCCCCGCCAGCACCAGAAAGCCGCGACGCGATAATCCGCGCACCGGGGAGACACTCATGCCGGCACCGCCGCGGGCAGGTGCACCGAGACCGCGAGCCCGTGCGGGTCGGCCGCGGCGACGGTGAGCCGCCCGCCCCTGGCCTGCGCCAGCGCCGCGGCGATCGGCAGGCCGAGCCCGGACCCGCCGGCCGGAGCCGTCGAGCCGCGATAGAACCGCGTGGTGAGCCGGTCGAGTTCGGGCGCGGGCACCCCGGCGCCGTCGTCGCGCACCGTCACCGTCACACCGTCCGGCTCGCGCGTCACCGCGATCACGGTGCGCGTGCCCGCCCCCGCGTACCGGTTCGCGTTGCTGAGCAGCACATCGAGGATCTGGGCGAGGGTGTCGGCGGGCACGGCCACCTCGGTACTGCCCATCGCGTCCGCGGCCTCCAGGGTCTGCTCGGCGGCGCGGAACGCCGAATGCCAGGCGTCCACCCGGTCGGCGACCACCTGCACCGCGTCGCAGCGGTCGCGGTCCGCCTCGGCCGGGAAGGCGGCCGGTGTCTCGGCGACGGCGAGCGTCAGCAGCCCGTCGAGCAGCGTGGTCAGTCGTTCGACCTCGGCGCTCGCCTTGCGGAAGGTCGGCGCGGCGCTCTCGGGGACGGCGGGTTCGAGGGAATCCAGCCGGATCGTCAACGCGGCCAGCGGATTCCGCATGGCGTGCGCGGTGTCGGCGACCAGCTGACGTTGCGCGTGCGCCGAATCGGCGACCGCCCGCGCCATCGCGTCGAAGGACTGCGCGACCGCGCGCATCTCCGGCGGGCCGCCGTGGCGGCGGGTGAGCGATGTGGGTGCGGCCGGGTCGGGCGTGCCCGGCGGCGGGGTCGGCAGTGTCGCGGTGAGTTCGGCCACGGCGTCCGAGAGTGCCGCCAGCGGCCGCAGCACCCACCGGCTCAACGTCACCGCCAACAGCATGAACACCAGCATGGCCAGCACCGCGCCCAGCACGATCACCGTCCAGGCCCGGGTGATGTCGGCGCGGGCCGCGGTGGTGGACGCCTGGATCACCACCGCCCCGTTGACCTGCACGCCGGTGCCGACCGGCCGGGCGATCAGCATCGTGGCCGCGCTCCACGGCAGCAGTCGCACCGCCGGTTGCGGCTGTTGATTGCGGCGGGCGGCGGCCACCGCGGCGGCGACGTCCGGGTCGGCGGTATCGATCCCGGCGTTGACGGTCGTCGCGCCGCGCGCGTCGACGACCAGCACGTTCTCGCCGTAGAGGGCGTGGTAGCCGGTGACCTCCTCGACCAGCGCGGCGGTGTCGCCCTCGGCGGTGGCCACCGCGTCGGCGAGCGAGGCGAACCGATCGGCGTCGCCGGAGCGGCCGAGCACCAGCTGCTGGGTGCGGCTGGTGGCGTAGGTGAGCGAGAGCGGCACGGCGAACGCGAGCACCGCGATCGCCGCGAACACCGTCAGCGCGACCAGCAGCCTGCGCCGCATCGGCTCACTGCCCCCACCGGTAGCCGTAGCCGCGGATCGTCGTGATCAGCCCCGGCCGGTTCAACTTGGCCCGCAGCCCGGTCATGTGCACATCCAGCGACCGGGACACCGCGACGAAGGCATCGCCCCAGATCCGGTCCATCAGCTGCTGGCGGCTCACCGCCGCGCCCGGCCGCTCCACCAGCGCCTCGAGCAGCTCGAACTCCTTCTGCGTCAACGGCACCGGTGACCCGGCCACCTCGACGACCCGCGCCACCAGGTCCACCCGCACGTCTCCGGTGACCACCTCCCGACGCGGCGGTTGCGCGGCCACCGCGGCGCGCCGGGTGACGGTTTCCAGGCGCGCCATCAGCTCCGCGATCCGCGGTGGCTTCACCAGGTAGTCGTCCGCGCCGCCGCGCAGGCCCCGCACGACCGAGCGCTCGTCGCTGCGCGCGGTCAGGATCAGCACCGGCACCGAACTCACCTCGCGCAGCTGCCGCAGCACCTGGAGCCCGTCGCCGTCGGGCAGGCCGAGGTCCAGGATCACCGCGTCGTAGCCGCGATGATCGAGCAGGAGTTCGGCGCCGCGGCGCTTGCGGTCGGCACGGAAGCCGCGGGCGGTGAGCGCCTCCACCAGCGCATCACCCACACCGTCGTCGTCCTCGACCACCGCCAGTCGCACGTGCCGATCCTTTCACACCGAGCAGTTCCGTCCGGGTCGCCGGCCGCTCAGGCGCGCGCGCCGGTCAGATCCCGCTCGGGCCCGCCGTCCACCGGCTGCGCGGTGTCGCCGTCGATGGTGGACTCGGCCGAGGTCTCCCGCATGAAGTAGTAGGTGACCAGCGAGATCGCGACGCAGCCGGCGACGTAGAAGAAGTACACCGCCTCCAGGTCCGCCTTCTTCAACGCCAGCGCGATCATCTCGGCGGTGCCGCCGAAGATGGCGACGGTCAGCGCGTAGGGCAGGCCGACGCCGAGCGCGCGGATCTTGGTCGGGAAGAGTTCGGCCTTGACGATCGAGTTGATCGAGGTGTACCCGGTCACGATCACCAGCGCCAGCATCATCAGGCCGAACGCGGCCAGCGGATTGCTGGTCTGCGCGAGCACCATCATGATCGGCACGGTCAGCACGGTGCCGCCCACGCCGAAGAAGATCAGCAGCTTGCGCCGGCCGATCCGGTCGGACAATCCGCCCGCCAGCGGTTGCAGCACCACGAACACCAGCAGCGCGACGAAGTTGATCCACGCGACCGTGCCCTTCTCCAGCCCGGAGGTGTTGATCATGAACTTCTGCATGTAGGTCGTGTAGGTGTAGAACGCCACCGTGCCGCCCAGCGTCAGGCCCACCACCAGCAGGCACTCCCGCGGATACCGCAGCAGCATCCGCAGCGAACCGCGGGCTGCCGCGGGCGCCGCGCCGGACTCGTCGGCCTCGACGGCGCGGAACTGCTCGGATTCGTCCATGCCGCGCCGCAGCCACATCACCACCAGGGCGCCGGTCGCGCCGATCACGAACGGGATGCGCCAGCCCCAGCTGTGCATCTGGTCGTCGGTGAGCACCTGCAGCAGCAGGATCTGCACCCCGAGCGCGGTCAGCTGGCCGGCCACCAGCGTGACGTACTGGAAACTGGAGTAGAACCCGCGCCTGCCCTTGGAGGCCACCTCCGACAGGTAGGTCGCGCTGGTCGCGTACTCGCCGCCCACCGACAGACCCTGCAGCAGCCGCGCCAGCAGCAGGATCACCGGGGCGGCGATGCCGATCGTCGCATAGCCGGGCGTCACCGCGATCAGCAGCGACCCGGCCGCCATCACGGTCACCGACAGGGTGAGCGCGGAGCGGCGGCCGAACCGGTCGGCGTAGCGGCCCAACGCCCAGCCGCCGAGCGGACGCATCAGGAAGCCGACGGCGAACACCGCCGCGGTGGACAACAACTGGGCGGTCGCATCGCCCTCGGGGAAGAACGCCTTGGCGAAATACACGCTGAACGCCGCGTAGACATACCAGTCGTACCACTCGACGAGGTTGCCGATCGATCCCCGCAGCACGTTCGCGACGACCCGCCGCTCGCTCCCAGGCTGTGTCGTAGTCACTGAATCTCCTTTTCCGGACGCAGCGTCGCGTCTGTCGGAAAAGGAGTGTGTCGGCAGTCACAAGGGTGACGGAAGGCTCGCGGACGTTTCCTAACACTCCCTTAGGACGATCGGTCCCGGCGCCCGCGCACCCTAAGCTCACAGCGTGCCAGACACCGCCCCCACCGCCACCGGCCGGTCGATCGTGCTGGACGCGCACGGCGTGCGCGCCGAGATCGGCACCGTCGCGGCCGTGTTGCGCTCGTTGACCGTCGCCGGGACCGCCCTCACCGAGCCCATCTCCGCGGCCGCGCCGCCGCCGCTGGGGTGCGGCATCGTGCTCGTGCCGTGGCCGAACCGGGTTCGCGATGCGCGCTGGACGCTGGACGGCGCACCACAGCACCTCGACATCACCGAACCCGCCCGCGGCAACGCGATCCACGGGCTGCTGCGCAACACCGAGTACAGCGTGCGCGAGCGTACCGGCGACAGTGTCACGCTGGCGGCGTTGATCCCGCCCCAGCACGGCTGGCCCTTCCTGCTCGACACCACGGTCGGCTACACGCTGCGATCCGACGGCCTCACCGTCGTCCACACCGCCACCAACCACGGCGACCGGCCCGCGCCGTGGGCGGTCGGCGCCCACCCCTACCTCCGGGTGGGCGACACGCCCGTCGGCGAGCTCGTGCTCACCGTCCACGCCGACACCTGGTTCGACGTCGACGAGCGGATGAACCCGATCGGCGAGCATCCCGTCGACGGCACCGACCGCGACCTGCGCGACGGCGTGCGCGTCGATGCCCTCGACCTCGACACCGCGTTCGGGGCGGTCACCCCGCGCGACGGCGTGGCCGCCCGGCTCACCGCCCCCGGCGGCGCCACCGTCGACCTGCGGTACGGCGCGGACTGGGGCTACCTCCAGGTCTTCACCCCGCGCACGTTCCCGCGCCCCGACGGCCCTGGCCTGGCGATCGCGGTCGAGCCGATGACGGCGCCGCCGGACGCGCTCAACTCCGGCCGCGGCCTGCACTGGCTCGAACCGGGCGAAACCACCTCGCGCACCTGGGAAATCGTCCACACCCCGAGCCGCTGACCGCGGCGGGACGGATATCGGCTGCGGCCGAGCGTGGTTCGGTTTCCGGCGGCCGCGACGGGGAAGATCACCATCATGACCACGGTGCGCACCCGGATCCCCGCCCGCCTCGACCGGCTGCCGTGGTCGCGATGGCACTGGATGATCGTGGTGGGGCTGGGGTCGGTCTGGATCATCGACGGGCTCGAGGTCACCGTCGTCGGCAGTGTGGCCGGGCGGTTGTCGGAGCCGGGCAGCGGCCTGCCGATTTCGGCGGCGCAGGTGTCCGGGCTCGCGGCGGCGATGTATGTGGCCGGTGCGTGCGTGGGCGCGCTGTTGTTCGGCTGGTTGACCGACCGCTACGGGCGCAAAAGGCTGTTCATCATCACACTGGCGGTATACCTGGCGGCGACGGCGCTCACCGCGCTGTCGTTCTCGGTCTGGTGGTTCGTGTTGTGCCGGTTTTTCACCGGGCTCGGCATCGGCGGCGAGTACGCGGCCATCAATTCCGCGGTGGACGAGTTGATTCCGAGCAAATACCGCGGCCGCGTCGACATCGTGATCAACGGAACCTACTGGCTGGGCGCGTCCGGCGGCGCGTTGCTGTCGGTGGCGGCGCTGAACCCGGAACTGTTCGCGCCGAACATCGGCTGGCGTCTGATGTTCGGCATCGGGGTGGTGTTCGGGCTGTTGGTGCTGGTGGTGCGCAGGCATGTACCGGAAAGCCCGCGCTGGATGTTCATCCACGGCCGCGACCGGCAGGCCGAGGAACTCGTCGACGGGATCGAGGAACAGGTGCGCCGCGACACCGGCGCGGAGCTGCCGGAGGTCGAGGAGATCGTGCAGGTGCGTCAGCGCCGCTCGACCGGGTTCGGGGAAATCGCCTCGGTAATGTTCCGCCGGTACCCGCGGCGCAGCGCTCTCGGGCTGTCCCTGTTCATCGGCCAGGCGTTCCTCTACAACGCCGTCACCTTCAATTTCGCGGTGATTCTCGGACGCTCGTTCGACGTGCCCGCCGACCGGGCCGGCTACTACTACGCGGTGATGTGCCTGGGCAGCTTCTTCGGCCCGCTGCTGCTGGGCCGCTACTTCGACACCGTCGGCCGCAAGCCGATGATCACCGCCTCCTACCTCGGGTCCGGTCTGCTGTTGCTGCTGACCGCGGTGCTGCTGGTGCGCGGCGACCTGACCGCTGTCACCCTCACCGCCTGCTGGGCGATCGTGCTGTTCGTCGCCTCCTGCGGCGCCAGCTCCGCCTATCTCACGGTGAGCGAGATCTTTCCGATGGAGACCAGGGCGATGGCGATCGCGTTCTTCTACGCCATCGGCACCGCGGCCGGCGGGATCGCCGGTCCGTTGGTGTTCGCCGAACTCACCGGTGACGGCGATCCCGGCCGCACCGCCCTGGCCTTCGCCATCGGCGCGACGATGATGATCCTCGCCGGGTTGGTCGAACTCGTCCTCGGGGTGCGGGCCGAGCAGCGGTCGCTCGAGAGCATCGCCGCCCCACTGAGTTTCCAGTCCGACGAACCCGACACCGCCGGGGTCCGGCGGTGAGGCGAGGATCGGGTCAGCGCTGGCGCCAGCTCAGTGGGCCGGGCAGGTCCACGCTGTTCCTGCGGGTGCGCGAATTCCACGACCACGGACCGATTTTGATGCTCCACGACGAGAGACCCGATTGGGTGAAGTTGAGCTTCAACGGCCCGAACGACTTGCGCTGACGGTACTTGATGGGCATGTGCAGCCTCCCTGATCCGGCTCCAGGATAGCCGATTTCCGTTACCGCCCACGGATTCCCGCGGTGGTGCGGCTCATTCACCGCGCCCGGTGCGCTGCTGCAACTCGTCGATCAATCGGGAGGCCTGTGCCTTCGTGAGGCCCTCGGGCACCTGCTCGCCCGCCTCCTGCGCCAGCGTGTGTAGGTAGGACTCCTGCGGACCGGTCATCGGCTCGTCGCCGGTGGTCCACTCCTGCGGATCCTTCTCCGGATTCGGCTGCACCATCGGTCACTCCTCACAGTCGACAGAACAGGTGTTCGACTCCCGGTCTACCCGGCCCGCACGATTTCAACCCGACCTCATCCGGGCCGACTCGGACCGGGTCACGGGCTGGGGCGCGTGGTCCCGAGACCGATCCGGCGGGCGAGGCGTGCCGGCAGGCGGGTCGCGATCTGGGCGGCGCCGGTGGTCCGGCGCGGCCGGGGCACGAGTTCGCCCGCGCAGTTTGGGCAGCTGTCCAGGCCCGTGTGGCAGGTGGGGCAGTAGGTGCACTCGTAGGAGCAGATCCACGCCTCACCGTCCGGTCGCAGCGTGGCGCCGCAGAGTTCGCAGCGTGACTTCATCCGCAGCACGGGTCAGCCCACCTTGTAGTTGGCCAGCGCCTTGGCGACGTGGGTGCCGGACGCGGTGACGATGTCGACCTCGCAGGCGGTGAGTGTCGCGCCGCGGCGCAGGGGCCGGCCGCGGCCGATCAGGTCCTCGGCGCGGGCGGGCTGGAGGAATTCCATGGCCAACGAGGCGGTCACCCCGCGCAATTCGCCGGGTAGTTCCCGCCCGCACCACGCCGCGGCCATCACGGTCATGTCGGCGAGTGCCGCGATGGCGCCGCCGTGCACCATGTCCTCGACGGTGGCCAGTTCGGGGCGCCAGGGCAGGCGCAGCGCCGCCTCGTCGTCGGTCAGTTCTTCGATCCGGACGCCGAGCAGGCGCACGAAAGGGGATTGCGGCACGAAGAGCCGCATGAGCTCGGTGCCACCGGACGCCATCTGCTGAAGCTGTTCCTTGTTCACCTACACAGTGAATGTGAGCTGCACTCTGTATGTCAAGGGTAGGATCGCGGTCGTGACGACGTTGCGACAGGCGCAGGCGCAGGCCACGCGGGAACGGTTGATCGAGGTGGCGACGCGGCTGTTCGCGGCGGACGGCTACGCGGCCGTCACCACCACCACCTTGAGCGAGGCCGCGGGCATGACCCGGGGCGCGCTCTATCACCACTTCGCCAACATGGGCGAGGTCATGGCGGCGGTGCTGGCACGGTCCGAGCGAGCGCTCGTCGAGCGCGTGGCGCACGCGCTGGACGGGCACCCGGAACCGGGCGCGAAGTTCCTGGCCCTCGGCCCGTCGCTGTTGCGGGTGCTGGCCGAGGATCCGACCACACAGCGCATCGTCTTCCTCGAAGCACCCGCCGCCCTGGGCTGGACCCGGTGGCGGGCAATCGACGAAGGGCGATCGCTGGCACTGATCGCGGGCCTGCTCACCGAGCTGCGCGAACGCGGACAGCTCGCCGAGGGCGTCGACCCGCATCTCACCGCCCAGCTGCTGCTCGGCGCGATCAACGAAGCGGGCATGCGGGTGGCCGCCACCGACGGCCGCGACCGCGCAGCCGCCGCCACCCAACTCACCCTCCTGTGCCGCGGTCTGCTGGCGTGATCCGGTGGCCGGCGCACCGGCCACCGGTGGCATTCACGCCGCGGTGTCGGCGGTGGGCAGCAGGCGGGCGAGCAGGTCGGCCAGGGTGATCAGGCCGACCACCCGGTCGCCGTCGGTGACGACGGCCAGGTGGTTGCGGGTCTCGCGCATGATCCGCAACGCCTCGTAGACCGCGGTCGCGGTGTCGAGGGTCAGCGCCGGGCGCATCAACCGCGCCGCGATGACACCCGGCTCGGCGCGCAACGCGTCGCGCACGTGCACGACGCCGTCCACCTGCCCGGCCGCGCCGACGAGCAGACGCAGATGCCCCGTGCGGCGGGCGGTCTCGGCGATCTGCTCGGCGTCGGCGTCGGGGGAGACCCCGCTGGGGTCGGCGCCGGACGGCACGATGTCGCCCACGGTGAGCGCGGACAACTCCAGCGCGCTCACCAGGTGTCCGTGGTATCGCTCGTCGAGGGTGCCGACGGTGGCCGAATGTTCGACCAGGTGCCGCAACGCATCCGGGTCCTGACCACTGCCGACCTGGTCGACCGGGTCCACGCCGACCTTGCGCAGGCACCAGTTGGCCACCTGGTTCAGCCGGACGATGAGCGGCCGGGTCAGCCACATGAACGCGCGCATCGGAATCGCCAGCAGGGTCGCCGATTTCTCCGGATGCGCGATCGCCCACGATTTGGGCGCCATCTCGCCGACGACCAGGTGCAGGAACGTCACGATCACCAGCGCGAGCACGAACCCGGCGACATCGGCGAGCCACAGCGGCGCGCCCCAGTTCTCGAAGGCCGGGGTGAGCCAGTGGTGCACCGCGGGCTTGGTGATTGCACCCAATGCCAACGTGCACACCGTGATACCGAGCTGTGAACCGGCCAACAGCACCGACAATTCCGAGGCGCTGCGCAGCGCCGCCCGCGCCGAGCGGCTGCGCGGCGCGGCGTCTTCCAGGCGGTGCCGGCGGGCGGCGATGAGGGCGAACTCCACGGCCACGAAAAAGGCGCTCGCCGCGATCAATCCGACCGTGGCCGCCAGCACGATCCACGGGTCATCCATCGCGGTTCTCCCCTTCCGGCTGCCCCGCGGCAGCCTCGACGCGGACGCTCACCCGCACCGACGCGGGCACGTGCTTGTCCACCGCACGCACCTCAGCCAGGAGGGTCCGCCGCGGTGGCGGGTCGGCCATGATCAGTTCGGCCGGGTCCGGCGGGAGCGTGATCGCGACGGTGGTGCCGACCTCGGGCAGGCCGCCGTACTCGGTGATGACCAGTCCGGCCAGGGTCTCGTAGTCGCCGTCGGGCAGCGCGTGGCCGAGGGTGCGGCGCACCTCGTCGAGGTGGACGTCCCCGCGGATCAGCCAGCCGTCGCCGTCGACGGTAACGACCTCGGTCTCGATCGCGGTGTCGTGCTCGTCGGCGATCTCGCCCACGAGTTCCTCGGCCATGTCCTCGATGGTGACGACCCCGGCGAATCCGCCGTACTCGTCGATGACCAGCGCCATCTCCTCGCCCGCGGACCCCAGGCGGGCGAGCACGTCCGGCAACGGCAGCGTGGTGGGCACCAACACCGCGGGCCGGCACCGCGATCCCGCCGTGCCGGTCTCGCGGTCGTCGAGCAGGTCGTGCAGGTGCACCACACCGCGCAGGTCGTCGGCGCTGTCACCGACCACCGGATAGCGGGTGTGCCCGGCACTCATCCTCGCCAGGACCCGCGCGACCGGCTCGCCGGCGCCCACGTAGTCCACCCGCGAGCGCGGGATCATCGCGTGTTCGGCGGTGCGGGTGGGGAAGTCGAGGATCCGGTCCAGCAGCGCCGACAGTTCCGCGGGCAACTCGCCGGTGTCGCGGGACTCGGCGACGATGTGCACCAGATCGCGCGGGGTGGCCGAATGCTCGACGTCGTGCACCGGCTCGATCCGCACCAGGCGCAGCAGCAGGTTCGACGAGGCGTCGAACAGGGTGATCAGCCAGCCGAACAGCCTCAGGTACAGGGTGGTGGACCTGGCCAGCCAACGCGCCACCGGTTCCGGCCGGGCGATGGCGAGGTTCTTGGGGAACAGCTCGCCGAACACCATCTGCACCACGGTGGAGAACGCCACCGCGAGCACCGTGCCGACGGCCACGCCCACCGCGGTGGGGACGCCGACGCCGCCCAGCAGATCCCCGAACCCGCTGCCGATCAGCGGTTCGGCGACATAGCCGACCAGCAGGCCGGTCACCGTGATCCCCAGCTGGGCTCCGGAGAGCATGAACGACGTGCGGCGGGTGACGGTGAGTGCGCGGGCCGCCGCCGCGTCACCGGCCTCGGCCCGAGCCCGGAGCCGGGACCGGTCCACGGCCATGTACGCGAATTCCTGCGCCACGAAGTAGCCGGTGAGGGCGGTGATGGCCAGAACGACGAGGATGCCGAGTGCGATACCGAGAACGGTCAGCACGGTCGGCTCCGGGAAATGGTGACGGCGGGAGCGTCACACGGGGGCGGGGAGGGTCTTCGAGGTTTGCGCTTGGCGCGTCTCATCAGCTCTCTCTGCAATCGAATGGCAACCTACCCCACCCAGAATAAGGCAATCCAATTGATCCCGTTTGTCCGAGTCGGCGACGGCGGCCTGGACGCCGCTGCCCCGGGAACGTCCGTACCCGGCCTCGGACGATCTGCTCGCACACCGTCGTCCCTGACCGTGGGTCACCGATCCCGGATGGCGGCCGCGGCGGCCGCGCGGGAGCGGACGCCGAGCTTGATGCGGGCGTTGGCGATGTGCCGGTGGACGGTGTGCGGGCTCAGCGTCAGCCGTTCGCCGATCTGGGCGTCGGTGAGGCCGTCGGCGACCAGCCGCAGGATCTCGCGCTCCCGCTCGGTGACGGCCGCGGGCCCGGGCGGGGTGGGGTGCGAGCGGATCGGGTGCCCGAGACCGCGCAAGGTGGCGTCGGCGACCCCACCGGCGTCCCCGCGCCACGGGAAGTGGTCCTCACCGGGCAGTTCCACGAACGTGGCCCGGCGCACCCGCCGCGCCACGTCGACGCCGAGGGCGAACGGCACGGCGCGGTCGTCGCGGCGATGCAGCACGGTGGTCGGGACCGTCAGGGCGGCCAGGTAGTCGGTGGCGTCGAGCGCGTAGGCGCCCGCCAGGGACCGGGCCGCCTGCTCCGCGGTCGCGGACAACCGCTGGAACTGGGCGAAACGTTCCCGCTCGGCATTGCCGGCGCCGGGGATGAAGATGTCGGCGAGCAGCCGCGAACCCAGACCCCAGTGCGCGGAGATGGCATCGACCATGGCCCGGCGGGCCGCTTCGGGCGCGATGTCGGCGCCGCGGGCGAACGCGCCGTAGAGCACGAGACGGTGCACCCGGCCCGGCATCCGGGCGGCCAGTCCCGCGGCGACGGCGGCACCGGAGGAGGCGCCGACGAGCGCGAGCCGGTCCAGCCCCAGCGCCTCGATGAGCTCGGTGGTGACCGCGATCTCGCCGTCCAGGTCGAGGGTGTTCCCGCCGGTGCCGGAGGCGCCGCGGCCCGGCTGGTCGTAGCGGATCACGGTGAACCGTTCGGCGAGCCGGGACAGGTATGCCCGGAACAGCGGATCCTCCCAGTTGAGCGTGAGGTGGCTGCACCACCAGCCGCCGACCAGCAGCGGCGGGCCGCTGCCCACCGCCGAGTACGCGATGTCGCCGCCCGAGGTCTTCAGGTGGCGCACGAGTTGATCCTCGACGCGCAGCATGATGCCACCTTTCCCGATCGTCACGGCTGCCGCCGCAGTTCCACCCACACCGCCCGTGCGGAGGCGACCACCGCGCCCGACCCATCGATGATGGCGGATGCGGTGCGCACGGAGCGATTCCCGGCGTCGAGGGTCCAGCCGAGGCAGATCAGTTCCTCGCCGACCTCGATCGGACGGCGCTGATGCGCGGTGAGACTCCCGAGCAGGCAGAACCGCCGCTCCCGCATGGCCGCGGCGGGGTAGCTGGGGCAGTCGAGCGCACCCCACACCGCGGCCGCGCGCACGACGCCTGCCACGGCGAAGCGTTCGGTCGGCACGAACGGGCTGGCCAGCACCTCCGGATGGCCGGGCAGGGGACCGGAGGTCACCCGCAGCCCGTCGTCGCGGTCGGGTCCGCAGACCACACAGTCCGACAGCGGGTGCTCGATCCCGCGCATCGGATGCGACCGCCGGGCGTGCTCGGCCTGGTCCATGCTCGCCCGCACGGGCGGTTCCAGCACGAACGGCTCGACCGCCGCCGCCGTGGCGAGCAGGGTGTCGCCGTGGGTGACAGCGGCTTTCGTGCCGTCGCCGGTCGCCGTGAGCGGCACCGCGAGCGGCACCCCGTGGCGGAGGACGACGGTGGCGGTGCCGCCGACCAGACCGGCGAAGGCGCCGCAGGCGAAGCCGCCGTTGGACATGCCGGGCAGGGCGTTCTCGGCGGCGGACAGGGTGAGGGTGGTGGTCGTCGAATTCGTCATGGCAGCCAGCCAACCGCGCCGACCCCCGCGCCCGGATCACCCGTTTCCGCCATCCGAAATGGCCGGAACCGGCCATGCCGAGCGGGGCGGGCGCGGGCCAGACTGCCACCATGACCACAACGACCTTCGGCCGGCGTTCCTTCGCCCGCTGGTATCCCCGTTTCATGGACCGCGTCGAGCGCGCCGGGCAGGCGGACATCCGCCGCGACCAGCTCGCCCATGCCCGCGGCCGCACCCTGGAGATCGGCGCGGGCAGCGGCCTGTCCGTGCCGCACTATCCCGACCAGCTCGAGGAGCTGGTGCTGCTCGAACCCAACCCCGACCTGCGGGCCCAGCTCGCCGCCCGCACCGACACCCCCGACGTGCCGGTGCGCGTGATCGACGGCGACGCGCACGCACTCGACTTCCCCGACGCCGCCTTCGACACCGTGACCGCCTCGCTGGTCTTCTGCTCGCTGCGCGATCCGGCCCGTGCCCTCGCCGAGGTGCACCGCGTGCTGCGGCCCGGGGGAGTGTTCCTGTTCCACGAACACGTGCGCGGCAGCGGCGTGCGCGCGGTCTTCCAGGACGCGCTCACGCCGCTGCAACGCCGCCTCGCCGACGGCTGCCACGCCAACCGCGATTTCGAATCCCTGGTCCGGGCAGGCAAATTCGCGACGGTGGAACTCACCGCCATGCGGATGCCGACCCGCCTGCCCACGATCGTGCCGTTGGTCGTCGGCTCGGCGCGGAAGTAGCGTCGGCCGCCGCTCACTCCCTGCTCACCGCACGGGCGCGGGCGGCCAGACCGTCGAGCACGTCGACCCGCTCGGCCGGTACCTCGACATTCATGCGTATCGATGCCGTGCCGACGGCGGTGAAATGCCGAGCACCGATGCCAGCGGCGCTCCCCACCACGATATTCCGCCCAACGATGCCGACGGTGCCGGTCAACGCCGTACCGCGGCGAGAATCTGCGTGACGAGATCGTCCAGCCTGCGCTGGTGCGCGCCCGCCCAGTAGATCCGCCCGCATCCGGTGCAGCGGCGGAAGGTGTCGTAGTTCTCCCGGGTGCCGGGTGAGAGTTCGTGGACTATCTCGTCTTTGGCTACATCGGCCAACACCGCGCCGCAGCGCAGACAGCGGGTGAACGGGGCCAGCTGGTCGGCGAGATCGAGGCGGCCGATCACCTCGACGATCTGTTCGAACGGACGGTCCGCGCGCACGTACACGCCGTGGCTGACGATGCGACGGGCGAGCAGCCCGCGGTCGCGGGTGAGCAGGATGCGGTGGTCCTCGGCCGAGATCTCGGCCAGCCGCGCGTCGGTGGCGTCGAAGTCGCAGCGCACGTCCTGGCCCATCAACCGCAGCAGGCGGGCGAGGCCGCCGAGATTGACGTCGACCAGCATGCGCGGCTCGCGCAGCGGATGCGGGCGCACCCGGGTCAGCCCGGAGATGTCGAGGCTTTCGAACATCGGATAGGCGGCGAGACGATCGCCGGGGCGCGGATGATGCTCGAAGCCGACCGATTCACCGTTCACCAGCAGCAGGTCGATCTCGGTGTGCGGGACGCCGGCGGCTTCGACGATGTCCTTGACGGTCTGGTGCGGCCGGACCGGGCGCCACAGTGCGTCCTGGCGGTCCTGCGGCGGCAGGAAGTCGTTGAGTTCGGCGTACAGGCGCAGCTCGATGCCGGGCGCGGTCATGTCTCCATGATCCGGTCGTCCGCAACCGAATTCACGCGGTCAGCCGGTCGTCGTAGACGCTCGCCAGATCGCGCAGGGCCGTCCCGCCGTCGCCCTGGAAGCTGGAGCCGTGCATGATCGCCAGGGTGGTCGGGGCCAGTTGGGCCAGGCGGCGCAGGGTGGCGGGGACGGCGGGGCCGATCGATGTCGCGTGGAAGACGTCTTCGGCGGCCGCCGCCGGTTCGACGAGGTCGGTGTCGGTGAGCGCGGGACCGTCGCCGAGCTGGGTCATCAGGTCGCCACAGAACAGCACCCCGGTGGTCTGCTCGTAGAGCACGCGCGCCTCCCAGTTGTGCGGGGCGTGCGGGGTGTCGATGTGCTGGACGCGGCGGTCGCCGAGGTCGATCACCTGGCCGTCGGCGAGCGGTCGCGGCGGCCGGTCGGCCATGTCGTCGAGGGAGACCGCACAGCCGAGTGCGCCGTGTGCCACCTGCGCGTGCGGGGCGGCGGCCAGGAAGAGATTCATCGAACCGCACTCGTCGGCCTCCACGTGGCCGAAGGTGATCCAGCGCAGCTCCTCGACCGGTCTGATCCGCGTGATCTCGGCGGTCACCGCCGGGAACAAGGCCCGCATGCCGGTGTGGAACAGCAGCGGTTCCTCCGCGTCGAGGAAGAACTGGTTGAAGGTGAACCCGGTCGGTCCGACCTCGGGGATGTAGGTGGAGATGCGATAGATGCCGTCGGCGATCTCGTCGGTGTGGGTTTGCATGATCGAATCCCGGTGCTGGCGTTGACCCCCCACTCGAAACCACGCGCGACCTCGAAGTTTACTCCCGTGCGCGGGATGCCGACAGCCCACAGGAGAAGACGGCCTGCCCGGTGTGGGCTACCGAAGACCCCGGTGTGCGGGTCCGGCACGTGGCGCGGACCCGCACGGTGCGCTACCGGCCCACGTGCACGGCCGGGCGACGGTCCGCCCACGGCATGGCGCGCTCGAGATCGCCGGCTAGCGCCAGCAGCGTGGCTTCGTCGCCGTAGCGGCCGGCGAACTGGATGCCGATCGGCAGGCCCGCGGTGGATTCGGCCAGCGGCAGGGAGATGGCGGGCATGCCGGTGACGTTGAACAGCGCGGTGAAGCTGCCGTAGTCGAAGATCCGGTCATACCATTCGCGCGCGCTCAGCGAGGCGTCGTCCGCGTCGAGATGCCCCAGCGGGATCGGCGGTGCGCTGGTGGTGGGGGTCAGCAGCACGTCGTAGCGGGTGAGGAAGCCCGCGACCGCGCGGGTCGTCTGGTTGAACACGCGGTCGGCGGCGAAGATGTCGAACGCCGACAGGGTCTTGCCGTATTCGACACACGCCAGCGTGGTCGCCTCCAGGTACTCCCGGCTGGGCTGCACGGCCAGTTGTGCCGAGGCGCCGAGGACGGCGTCGGCGAGGAAGCTGCACCACGCGTCGAGGTTGGCCTTGTCGAAGGCCGCCACATCGAGTTCGGGCGCGGCCTCCTCGACGACGTGCCCCAGCTCCGCCAGTCGCTCGGCCACCCGGTTCACCGCGGCCACACACTCCGGGTCGACCGCGCGACCGGCGTCCATCGGGGTGGTGGTGACGGCGATCCGCAGCGGCCGGGAACCCGCGGCGGCGTGCTCGGCGTAGCTGCGCACCGGGCCGGGCAGCAGGTAACGGTCGCCGGGCTCGGCACCGTGCACCGCGTCGAGCAGCCGCGCGCAGTCGCGCACGGTGCGGGTGACGGCGAATTCGATGCCGAGGCCGAGCAGCGGGTCGGCGAAGTCGGGGCCGGGGGTGGTCCGGCCACGGCTCGGCTTGAGGCCGACCGCACCGCAGGCCGCGGCGGGGATGCGGATCGAGCCGCCGCCGTCGTTGGCGTGCGCCATCGGCAGTGCGCCGCTGGCGACCAGCGCCGCCGAGGCGCCGCTGGAACCGCCGGGGCTGCGGTCGGTGGCCCACGGGTTGCGGCTGGGTCCGCCGTAGGCGATGGCCTCGGTGGTGGCGTTGAACCCGAATTCCGGGCTGCGGGTGATCGCGCCGATGGCCAGGCCGGCGCGACGGAACCGCGCGACCAGGTGGGTGTCCTCCGGGTGGGCGACACCGGCGCCGAACAGCCGGCTGCCGCTGCGGCTGGGCACCCCGCCCGCGTGCGCGATGAGGTCCTTCAGCGCGAACGGCACCCCGGCGAACGGGCCGGACTCGTCGTAGTCGAGCGGTTTGTCGAACCGCTCGCCCGCCACGGCGGCCAGTTCGGGCTCGACCGCGTCCAGGGCGGTCGCGGCCGCCGTCCAGACCTCGGCCGCGCTGACCTGGCCCTCGCGGATCAGCTCCGCCAAACCGGTGGCGTCGTGCGCGGCGTATTCGGCGACATCCATGTGATTCTCTCCTCGTGCTTCGCGGGCGGGATGGGCGAAGGGTAGGAGCGAACATCACGGCGCGTATCGGCAGAATGACGGAGGCGCAATCGCGGGCGGGTTGCTAGCCGCGCACTTACCATGACCCCATGAGCGAGTCGGCGGTGCGTGCACGTCTCGCCGCCGCGCTGGAACTCCGGGACGCGGCGGCCGGGTCCCCGGTGGGCGAACCCCTCCGACAGCAGGCCGCCCGCCTACTGTTCGCCCTGCGCCGGGTGGTGCCCTACGACCACGCCGCGCTGTCGATCCCGGATCCGGTGACCGGCGAGCACACCACCTACACCAACTTCGGCTACAGCACCCCGACGCTGGACCTGATCAACGACGCCATGCCGGACATGGAGTTGTACGACGAGCTCCGCGAGACCCGGCTCCCGGTGCTGTTGCACGACGTGGACCGGCGGCGACGGCGCGGCGTCGTGTTCGACACCATCCGGCGCAACGGCTTCCGCGACGGGCTCAGCCACTGCCTCTACTCGCCGCACGGCCGCTACCTCGGCATGCTGAACCTGAGCACCTACACCCCGCTCGACGAGCACACCCTGGCACTGACCACCCTGGTCTCCGACGCGCTCGCCGCCGCGGTCGACCCGCTGCGCCCGGTCAACGGTGCCGCCATCGCCCTCGGCGCGGGAGAGGAGGCCCTGCTCATCGATCGCGAAGGCACGCCACGCCCGTTGACGGCCGGCGCGTGCACCGACCTGGCCGCGGCCCTCGTCGGTCGGCTTCCGGCGCCGTCGGCGACGGTGATCCACCGCGCGCAGGTGCACGAAGTCCGCGTCGACGAGGTGCGCGGCGGCACCCTGCTCCGGCACCGCCCGGTGCCGCCGCCCGCGGGATTGACCCTGCGTGAGCTCGAGGTGCTGGAACTGCTCGCGCACGGTGCGGCCAACACCGAGATCGCCCGCACCCTGCGGATCGGGGCATCGACGGTCGCCACCCACGTGGAGGCGATCCTGCGCCGCACAGGATCGCCCAACCGGACCGCCGCAGCCGTCTACGCGACCCGCATCGGGCTGTGCCGTTCCTGGTGAACCTTGACAGGCAAGTCCGCGCTTGCCTATCGTGGCGGTCGTGGACGCAGACCCCGACCTGTTCAAGGCGATCGGCGACGCGACGCGACGCACCATCCTGGACGAACTGATCGACCGAGACGGTCAGACGCTGTTCGAGCTGTGCGGCCGGCTGACGATGAAGCACGGCCTCACCTCCTCGCGACAGGCCATCTCCCAGCATCTGGCCGTGCTCGAACAGGCGGGCCTGGTGCGCACCCGCCGGCAGGGCCGGTACAAGTTCCACCACATCGACACCCGCCCGCTGCGCGCGATCGTCGAGCGGTGGCCCATCGACCGAGAGGAACCGAAGCCGTGATCCGCATCAACATCACCAGCGTCTACGTCGACGACCAGGCCAAGGCGCTGGACTTCTACACCGGGAAACTGGGCTTCGTGAAGAAGACCGACGAACCCGCCGGCGGTGCGCGCTGGCTCACGGTCGTCTCACCCGCCGACCCCGACGGTGTCGAACTGCTGCTGGAACCCGACGGGCACCCGGCGGCCCGCACCTACAAGGACGCGCTGGTCGCCGACGGCATCCCGTTCACCCAGTTCGCCGTCGACGACGTGTACGCCGAGGTCGACCGGCTCAAGGGCCTCGGCGTCGAATTCACCCAGGAGGCAACCGATCTCGGGCCCGTCGTCACCGCCGTCTTCGACGACACCTGCGGCAACCTGATCCAACTCGCCGCGATGAAGTAGCGCTGGTTCCGCTCACGTGGTGGGCTGACGATCACGGTTCACCTAATCGCCGCCGGTCGCGGGCGCAGCCCGGTCGTCGTGGTGACGCGGGGGCCGGCCGGCTATTCACCGATGCCCGCGCCGTTGCTCGAAGCGGTCGTGGTGCCCCGACCTGGCCGATGCCGCCACGACATTGCGGTGCATCGGCGTGTCGTCCGAACCCAGGCTGATTCCTTTTGTGAAAATCTTCGCAGAAAGCCTGTCGCCGATCGAACCGCTCCCACGGAGGTGAGATATTCCCACACTGTCGCAGGTCTACAGTTCGCCTGAATGCTACCTCGGGCCGGGTCAGGCCGGTCATTTCTACTTCAGCGAAATCCCTTATCTCCCAACCATGTTCTACATGGCGTACCCGACAACGTCGGAACCCGGTAAACACTCACTGTGGACAGAGTGGCACGGTATCGCGCGATACAACAATTATGCGGAGGGCGGCACGCTGTCTCAGGCGGACGTGCATTATGTCCGCGTCCAGAACGAGCACGGGGACCGCAGCGAAACGTTCAGAATCCGCGCCTGGCGACCTTGGCAACCGTAGAGGAGATCGCTGATGTCAGAGCTGCTCGTAGTAACCGATGAAGAAGGGAACATCCGGGCCGCAACCAGGATAGGGGCCGCGCCAGACCCTGACGTGCCCGAAGCCACGCACCTCCAGGTTCGTATCGCGCCGCAGGCCGGCGAAGCGGTGCACAGCGTCGCGCTTCCGGACGAGTTGCGTGCCGCGGGATCCCTGGCGTCCCTCGATCACTACTACCTGGATGTAGGTGGAGGCGTGGCCAGGCTGACGCGGCACACCGCCGCCGAATAGTTCGCCGGCCTCGGGGCGGCCCGTTCCGGCGGGGTCCGACAGCCTCCTCGAGTTTCCGAAGGCATGAGATCTCGGCGGGCACGAAGCTCTCGATACGGCGAGCGCTGTGTAGTTTCCGTCGGTGAACCGAGGTCGAAGTGGCTATCGGGAATTCCGGGCCCGCCCCGAGTTCTTCTTCCCAACTCTTGCGATGGTCGTAGAGGTGCACGATATGGCCCGCGGCTCAGGACGTCGTCGGAGGCCGCTGTGGTGCAGTGCGGGAAGGATCTACCCCGTCGCCTCTCGGAGGGCGCGGAACTCCGCGGCCAGGGCGTCGAGGGTGTAGTGCGCGTTGAGTCCGCTGGGGTTGGGTAGCACCCAGATCTCGGTGTCGGCGATCGTCTCGGCCTGGCGGCCGACGGTGGTGCGCGGACGGCCGAACGCGGTCCGGTAGGCGCCGATCCCGAGCACGGCCAGCGCCTTCGGGCGGTATCGCCGGACCCGTTCGGTCAGCGCCCGGCCGCCCTCGCGCAACTCCGCGGTGGTCAGCTCGTCCGCCTTGGCCGTCGTCCGCGGCACCACGTTCGTGATGCCCAACCCCAAGGCGAGCAATTCCGCCTGCTCGTCCGGCCGGAACAGGCGCGGGGTGAATCCGGAACGGAACAGCGCGGGCCAGAACCGGTTTCCCGGCCGCGCGAAGTGATGTCCGGTCGCACCGGACCACAGCCCCGGATTGATCCCGCAGAACAACACCCGCAGATCCGGCCCCACCACGTCGGGAATCGTGGTCCCGGCGGCGGCCGCCAGATCCGCGGGCGTGGGTCGATACGCCGCCGATACCATCACCCCAGTCTGCCGCACCGCCACCGGGGGCCCGGGTCAGACCGCGACGCGGTAGGCGAGGATGTCGCGGACGAGGGTGCCGAGGCTCTCCGATTCGGTTTTCGCCTTGATCCGGGCCCGGTGCACGTCGACGGTTTTCACGCTGGTGCCGAGCCTGCTGGCGATCTGTTGACTGGAGCGGCCCTCGATGACCAGGCGCAGCACATCGCGTTCGCGCGGGGTGAGGCCGTCCAGGCGGGCCCGCACCCGCAACCGGTCGGCCCGCTCGGCGAACAACCGCGTCGCCACCGGCAGCTGCTCCTGCACCACTTCCAGCATCCGCTGCGGCTCGTACGGTTTCTCCAGGAAATCGACGGCGCCCGCGCGCAGGGCGCGCACCGACATCGGGATGTCGCCGTGGGCGGAGCAGAAGATGATCGGCGCGGGATAGTCGCGCTGGTTGAGCTGTTCCTGCAACTGGAATCCGCTCAACCCGGGCATCCGCACGTCGACGATGACGACGCCCGCCTCGTCGAAATCGACCTCCTCCAGGAACGAGGTGGCCGTGGCGTAGGTGAGTGCTTCGATGCCGACGCTCTGGAGCAGGAACGCCAGCGACTGCCGCAGGTCTTCGTCGTCGTCGACGACGTGCACCACGGGGGCGGACTCGGCGTTCATGGCGGACAATCCTAATCCTGCGGCGATCCCGGTGGTCATGGCGTCATCAGCACCGAGCGGGTGGGGAAGTGCTCGGCGAAGTTCGCGGGCAGCGGCGCGACGAAGACGTTCTCGGTGCGTGTCCGGGTGATCTTCCAGACGCCGTCGATGCGGCGGAAGGCGTTGTTCAAGCGGCTCGAGCGCAGCAGCGCGGTGCCGTCGGCGAACAGCCACGGCTGCATGTGGATCCACTGGCCCTGCGCCGTGTCGCCGTCGACG
Organism: Nocardia sp. FDAARGOS_372; assembly: GCF_002554515.1. NCBI lineage: Bacteria > Bacillati > Actinomycetota > Actinomycetes > Mycobacteriales > Nocardiaceae > Nocardia > Nocardia sp. FDAARGOS_372. The sequence continues at coordinate 1,436,449 of NZ_PDDW01000001.1, forward strand.
TGGATCTGCTCGGCGGTCGGATAGTGGGCGTTGAGCACCAGCCGCGGCTCCCGGTCGGGGCTCCAGAACCGCTCGAAATGCGCACGGATCGCCGCGTGCCCGACCAGGCGGCCGAACTGGTTGTCGTAGTACTCACCGACGCCCTCCCAGACCGCGTCCTCGCTGTAGAGGTCCATGATCAGGTCGATGCGCCGGGCGTCGTCGGCCACGCCGAACTCCGGGCACGGCGTGTCGCAGAGGAACATGTAGCGGGCCTGCAGCCGGCGCACCTCCGCCTCGCCCTCCAATGTCTCGATGCGGCGGACGAGCCGCGCGATCGTGTCGGCCTCGGTCACCGTGACCTCCTCGTGTCGGTGATGTCGTGAATCCACGCCGCCGCGCGCAGCAGGGCGGCCTCCGAGTGCGGGGCGCCGATCACCTGGATGCCCAGCGGCAGCCCGTGCGGGTCGCGCAGCCCGGGGACCGTGGCCACCGGGAGCCCCAGCGCCTGCCAGGGCCTGCTGAGCACCGGGTCGCCGGTGGCGTGCAGTCCGTGCGGCGCCGGTCCGGGCGCGGCGGGGCCGAGCACGACGTCGTAGTCGCCGAGCACGGCCGACACCGCACCGCGCGTGCGTTCGATCGCCCGCCGGGCCGCGGTGTAGTCGGAGTCGCTGATCGCGGCACCGGTGCGGAGCAGGTCGGCCAGCGGGCGGCTGAGTTCCTCGGCCCGGGCGAGTTCGGCGGCGCGCTCGCGGGCGGCCTCGTAGGCCATGACCATCCGGTGGGCCTCGACGGCGGGTGCGACGACCTCGTGGGCGAAATCTACCACGTCGGCACCCTCGGCGACCATCCGATCCCGCAGCGCCGCAACCGCATCGCGCATCGACGGCTCGACCGGCGGACCACCGTCCCACACCGCCACCCGCGGTGCGGCGACCGGCGCGTCCAGCGGGTCGGGCGCTCCCGTCAGCATCGACCACGCGCAGGCGAGATCAGCCACCCCCGCGGTGAAGAACCCGTGACTGTCCAGACTGGGCGCGAGCCCGGTGACCCCGTCGGTGGGCAGCAGGCCGCGGGTGAGCACCAGCGCCGCCACCCCGCAGTAGGCGGCCGGTCGGGTGACCGAGCCCGCGGTCTGCGAGCCCAGCGCCAGCGGCACCTGACCGGCGGCCACGGCGGCCGCCGACCCGCTCGACGATCCGCCGGGCGTGTGCCCGGGCGCCGCCGGATTGCCGGTGGGGCCGGGGGAGAAGTAGGCGAACTCCGTGGTGACGGTCTTGCCCGCCGGGACGAACCCGGCCGCTCGCCACCGCCGCACGATCTCGGCGTCCGTGGTCGCCGCGGCGCTGTCGGCCCGCACGCGGGAACCGCACCGGGTCGGGTAGCCGGACACGTCGATGATGTCCTTGACGCCCAACGGGATTCCGGCGGGCGAGGTCTGCGGATCGCGAACCACCCAGGCGTGCAGGCGCTGCTCGGTCTCGGCGATCCGGCGCCGCGAACGCTGCCACACCTGTTCGAGGCCGACCCGGTCGGCGGCGAGATCGTCGACCAGCTCGCGCAGCGACCACGGCGCGTACCGCGTCATCGGTCGCTCCAGGCCGCATCGGCCGACCAGTAGTCCATGCCGCTCGCGCTCACGCCGTGTCGCCACTCGGAGGTGCGGCGCAGGCTGGGCTCGGCCGCGGCGGTCACCCGGTCGGCGGCCTCCGGCCCGTCGGCGTCGGCCTGCCAGTGCACCCAGTTCAGCTCCCGGCCGGACGCGTCGTGCAGGAACAGATCGACGTGCCGCCACCCGTAGCCGTGGGTGTCGTTGTAACACATCAGGGTCAGGCGGGCCTGCGAGTCGTCCATGCGGTGCTCTCCTGCTCGGTGCCGACGTGGTGGAAACGGCGCTGGAAGTAGACGAGGGCGTCGGCGTTCTCCCGGACGTCGACTCGCTCCACACTCACCAGGAAGATCGAATGCGAGCCCTGGGTGTGGTCGCTGATGATCCGGCCGACCACCCGGGCGGCGGCGGTGCGCAGCATCGGGATGTCCTCGGTGTCGTGATCCCACATCGCCCACTCGAACCGTTCGGCCATCGGCACCCCGGTCGCCCCCGCGAAATGCCCGGCCAATTCCTCGTCGCGGGCACTGAGAACGTTGACGCACAACCGCTCGTTCCGGCGGAAGATCGCGTGCGTGTAACTGGACTGATTGACGCACACCAGAACCGTGGGCGGTGAATCGGTGACCGAACACACGGCACTGACGGTGATGCCCGCGCGACCACCCGGCCCGTTGGTGGTGACCACGTTGACTGCGGCCGAGAGATTCGACATCGCCGCCCGGAAGTCACGCTGTTCGGCGGTCAATTGCTTGGTCATGATCTCGACGCTACGAGTGATCCACGCCTCGAGAAATCGAGAGTTCCCCCGCTCGCGCTGAAGGTTTCCCCTACCCGATTCAGGGTGTGGGCAGCGCGAATCCGAAGATCGAGCCGCCGCCCTCGGCGGCACGGCACCAGATGGTGCCGTGCTGGCGGGTGATGATGCGGTAACTCAACGCCAATCCGATCCCGCTGCCGTGCGATTTCGAGGTGAACGATTCCAGGAACGGATCACGCTGCACACCGCGCCCGTGATCGCGCACCGTGAAACAGCCGCCCTCCGCCCGCAGCTCGGTGGCCAGCAGGATGCGCCGCGCTCCGGGCGGACACTGCGCCATCTCGTCGATGGCGTTGAAGCACAGGTTCACGATCACCTGCCCGGTCAGCACCCGTTCGCAGCGCACGTCCACGGGGGTGGGGGACAGGTCGAGCTCGATCACCACCCCGTGCTGTTCGGCGCGCAACCGCACGAAGTAGAGGCATTCGGTGACCACGTCGTTGAGGTCGGCGACCTGGTCGACCTGTTCCAGGTGCCCGACGAACGCGCGCAGCGTGGCCACGATGGTCGCGGCCCGGTCGATCTGCTTGCGGGCCGCGTCGAGGCCGATGCCGACCCGGCGGTCCAGCTGCTCCCCGCCGGGCAGGTGCGAGCGGATGCCCGCGATGTAGTTGCCCGCGGCCGCCAGCGGCTGGCCCAGCTCGTGGGCGATCGCCATCGCCATGTCGCCCATCGCGGTGTAGCGGGCGAGGTAGTTCTCGCGCTGGAGTTCCAGTCCGCGTTTGCGCTCGTCACGCACCCGATCGGATACGTCGTGGACCAGCATGAGGAAGGCGGGCACGTCGGTGTCGTCGAGTCGCTCCAGGCTGCCGTCGAGCCAGGAGGTGGTGCCGTCGGGCTGGGCGACCTCGAGCCGCACCGCGGCCACCGGGTCGGCGTCGGCGGCGACCTCGGCCCATCCGGTGCGCCTGCCGGCCCGGTGCAGGTAGGCGTAGGAGGTGAGCCGCGGCCCGGCCGGTAGTTCGGTGCCGGGGTCCAGGCCGAGGCGGGTCAGGGCGGTGTCGGTGGCGAAGCGGATCTCCCCGGCCTCGTCGAGTACGAACGCCATCGTCGCGGTGTGCCTGGCCAGCGCGTCGACGTAGGTCGTGGTCAGGCGCAGGGCGTGTTCGGTGCGCTGCTCGCGCTCGATGTCGCGGAACTGCACCATCACCGCGGGCCCCTGCGCGAGATCGATGCGGGTGGCGACGGCGTCGGTGGGAATGACCCGCCCGGATTTGGCGCGGTAGTGCCATTCGATGCGGCTGCTGCCGTGCTCCACCGCGTCCTGGAGCCAGGCGCGGCCGATCACCCGGTCGTACTGCTGGGCCGAACTGCTCATGTCGTTGGCCTTGAGCGGACGGATCTCGTCGAGGTCGAAACCGAGCATCGCGCACGCGGCCGGGTTGGCCCAGAGAATGTTCTTGGTCTCGGCGTCGTGGACGAGCACACAGACCTCGGTGGCGTTCATCATCGTGACGAAATCCGAGACGACCAATTCGGGAGCACGCGGATCGACGGACATCGGGCCAGGGTAACGCCGCCCGGACCACGCGGTTACCGGCACGGGCGGGCACTGAAGAAATCCCTTACACGCATGGTGGTTGACACCGTCTCGGGCGCGGTCTTTACCGATGTCGGTGTGGCGCCGATCTCTTTACCGTCGAAGAACATCCCCTCGACGACAGGAGCAGGTGATCGTGTCCACCCCGGAAGCAACGGTGCCGCGCACGGCCGGCCCGGCGATCCTCGACGACGTGCTCGCCGAACTCGCCGAGCGCCGCCGGGAATTCCGCGACCGGAAATACGTGCCACGCGATTTCGTCGCGCGCTTGAAAGAGGCCGGGATCTACCGGGCCGCCACCCCGCGGCGATTCGGCGGCGAGCCCCAGGCGCCCGCCGATTTCCTGCGCACCATCGAGCGCATCGCCACCGTGGACGGCTCCACCGGCTGGGTGGCCAGCTTCGGTTCGGCGCTGGTCTACCTGGCGGCGCTGCCGCTGGAGACGCAGGCCAAGCTCTACGCCGACGGGCCCGACGTGGTGTTCGCCGGCGGACTGTTCCCGGTGCAGCCCGCCGAGGAGGTCGACGGCGCGTTCCGCGTCACCGGCCGGTGGAAGTTCGCCAGCGGCTGCATGGCCGCCGACGTGCTCGGCGTCGGCATCCCCGGCGATTCGAGCACCGGCGGCAAGCCACGCACCGCCCTGCTGCGCCCCGACCAGGTGCGGATCGAGCAGGACTGGGACGTCGTCGGCATGCGCGGCACCGGTTCGTTCGACCTGGTGGTCGCCGACGCGGTGGTGCCGCGGGAGTGGACGTTCATCCGCGGCGGCGAACCCACCGTCGACGAGCCGCTCTACCGGTATCCGACCATCGCCTACGCCGCGCAGGTGCTGGCCGTCGTCGGCGCCGGGGTGGCGCGGGCCGCGCTGGACTACGCCATCGAGACCGGCGCGGGCCGGGCGGGTATCACGGGTGCGCCCAAACTGGCCGACCGGCCGTACTACCGGACCGCCGTGGCCGAGACCGAGGCCGCCCTGCGGTCGGCGCGCGCCTACTTCTACGAGATCACCGACGAGGTGTGGCAGACGGTGCTGCGCGGCGACCCGGCGAGCCCCGCGCAGAACGCGCACCTGCGCCTGGCGGCCAGCCACCTCGCCACCACGGCGGGCGCGGCCGTGCAGCGCATCGTCGAGATCTCCGGCACCGCGGCCATCTTCGAAGACCACCCGCTGCAGCAGTGGGTCGGCGACGCGCTCGTACCGCAGCAACACGCCTTCCTGGGGCCCGGCCTGGTGGACGCCGCGGGCGCCGTCCTCATGGGACAGCCGCCGACGGTGCCCGGATTCCACTGAGGCGGTGCCCGGATTCCACTGAGCAGCAATCGAACACGTGAGGAACCGATCATGACCGACAGCCCGTTGCGGGTGCTCTTCTGCATCGGCATCAACCAGAACTTCTTCGACCTGCCCGAGGGCGGCGTCACCCCCGCGGACGTGTGGACCGGCTTCGTCGCTCTCAGCGACGGCATCAAGGCGCTCGACGGCATCGACTTCCTCGGCGACATGGACGACGACTCGACCATGGTCGGACCGTCGGACGGATGGCCGTGGACCTGCTATCTGCTCGCCGACGCCGACAGTCACGACACCGTCAAGGCCGCCTGCAACCTGGTCCGCACCATCCCGGTCGGCAGCAGCGACTGGAAGCTGTGGAAGTTCCTGAAGATCGAGGCGCGGATCGGTCGCGCGCTGACCCCTCGACAGTACTGACTCTGCACGCCTGACCCTTTCACGCCAGGAGGCATCATGACCGCGCACAGCGCAGCGCCGCATCGGGCGCCCGCCGATCTGGTCGACGGCGACCGGGTGGCGGCCCGGATCTACACCGACCCGGAGATCTTCGAGTTGGAGATGACGAAGATCTTCGAAAGCACCTGGATCTGGGTCGCCCACGAATCCGAGATCGCCCGGCCGGGCAGCTTCAAATCCACCTACGTCGGCCGCCAGCCGGTGATCGTCACCCGTAACCGCAAGGGCGAGATCAACACCTTGCTCAACCGCTGCCGGCATCGGGGTGCCAGCATCTGCGAGCAGCGCAGCGGTGTCGCCAACGGCTTCACCTGCCCCTACCACGCCTGGTCCTACAGCCTGGACGGGCAACTGCGCGGCATCCCCTACCCGGACGGGTACGAGGGCGTGGTGTCCAAGGGCGATCTGTCGCTGCGCAAGCTGCGCACCGAGTCCTACGGCGGCATGGTGTTCGCCACCTTCGCCACCGACATCGAGCCGCTGGCCGACCATCTCGGCGACGCCAAGCTCTGGATCGACCGGTTCATGAAGCAGGGCGGCGGCTACCCGATCAAGGTGCTGGGCACCCACCGGTTCACCTTCCACGGCAACTGGAAGATCCAGCTGGAGAACACCACCGACGGCTACCACTTCCCGATCGTGCACCGCTCGTGGATGGCCTCGGTGGACGCCGAGACCGCGGACATGATGTCGTTCATGACCGACCCCGAGGCGGTGACCCACGATCTCGGCCACGGGCATTCGGTGATGCAGATGGTGCCCGAGCACTCCGATCTCGACGCCGACGACGGCAGCGAACCCCTGCAGGCCCGCTTCGACGACCTGGTCGCCGAGCTGAAGGCCACCGGCCTCGACGACGCCGCGGTCCGCAAGCTGGTGCGCGCCATGCACGGCACCGGGTTCAACCTCAACCTGTTCCCCAACGTGTCGATGTCGGCGGCGTTCTTCCGGGTGCTGCGCCCGATCTCGGTGGACGAGACCACCATCGAGCACATCGCCATCGGCCCGGACGGCCCGGCCGAGATCGTGAATCCCGTCAACCGGGCCAGGCTGCGGGTGCACGAGCACTTCCAGGGCCCCTTCGGGTTCGGCACCCCCGACGACGCCGAGGGCTGGGATCGCGTCCAGCGCGGCGCCCAGGGCGACCCGGACATGCCGATCCTGGTCAATCGCGGCCTGGCCAGGGAGAAGCCGAGCCCGGAGGGCTGGCCAACCGCCCACGTCACCGACGAGACCGGCATGCGTGCCGCCTACGCCCAGTGGAAGCAGATGATGAGTGATGACTGACACCCTCACCGCCCCGGCCACTCTCACCGACGCCCGCGTGCTCCGCGCGATCGAGCTGATCTGGCGCGAGGCCGACCTGCTCGACCGCAAGGACTACCACGCCTGGCAGGAGCTCTACACCGACGACGCTCACTACGTGGTGCCGATCGACCGCACGACCGACGACTTCGACAACACCCTCAACATGATCTACGACGACGCCCGCATGCGCGGCATGCGCGTGGTCCGCATGACCGAGGGGTACGCCATCGCCGCCGTCGACGCGGCGACGACGACCCGCACCGTGTCGCGGTTCGTGCCCGAGTCGGTCACCGACACCGAGGTGGTGCTGCGCGCCGCCCAGATCCTCATCGCCTACAAGCGTGGCCGCCACGACATCTGGGCCGGTGACGTCGAATACCGGATCCGGCTCGGCGCCGACGCGGCCGCCGACCGGATCGCGCGCAAGGTGGTCCGGCTGGTCGACAGCGAGGACGCCGTGCCCGCCGCGGGGTTCCTGCTGTGAGCGCGCCGGTCGCGGTCGTCACCGGCGGCGCGCACGGCCTGGGCGAACACATCGTGCGGCGCCTGCACGCCGGCGGTCACCGCGTCGCGATCGCCGACCTGGACGGCCCGGGAGCGACCGCGCTGGCGGCCGAACTGAACGACGACCTCCCGGTGCGCGGCTACCAGGTCGACGTCGCCGACAAGGCGTCGCTGCAGCGGCTGCTGACGGCCGTGACCGGGGATTTCGGCGGGGTACAGGTGCTGGTCAACAACGCCGCACGCACGCAGGCCCGCCCGCTGCTGGAGATCACCCCGGAGGAACTCGACGCCGTGCTGGCGGTCGGCTTCCGCGGGACATTCCTGGCCTGCCAGGTGTTCGGCGCGCACATGGCCGAACACGGCTACGGGCGCATCGTCAACATGGCCTCGCTGGCCGGGCAGAACGGCGGCACCGCCACCGGCGGGCACTACGCCTCGGCCAAGGGCGCGGTGCTGTCGCTGACCAAGGTGTTCGCCCGCGAGTTCGCCGCCGCCGGGGTGACCGTGAACGCGGTCTCGCCCGGGCCGCAGGACTCACCCGTGGTGCGCAGCATCGTCGGGGCCGACAACCTCGACGGCTTCGCCCGGACCATTCCCGTCGGGCGCCTGGGCGACCCGGCGTTCATCGCCGAGATGGTCGCCCTGCTCGCCACACCGGGCGCCGCCTCGGTGACGGGCGCGTGCTGGGACGCCAACGGCGGCCTCTACATGCGTTAGGAGTCCCGTGCCGACTATGAAAGTGACTGTGGCGCAGATCGTCTCGGAGACGCCGAGCATCCGCTCGCTGCGCCTCGTGCGCGAGGACGGGCGCCCGCTCGGCCCCTACCGCGCCGGTGCGCACATCGACGTGACCGGGCCGACCGGCATCCTGCGGCAGTACTCGCTGTGCGGGCCGCCGAGCGAGGCGCAGTCGCTCACCATCGCGGTCAAGCGCGAACCGGACTCGCGCGGGGGCTCGGCGGCACTGCACGAGGTGTGCGAGGGCGACATCATCGAAATCGGGGAACCACGCAACATTCTCGCCGTGGACCCCGGCGCCACCCGGCACGTGCTCGTCGCCGCGGGCATCGGTGTGACTCCGTTGCTGAGCATGGCCTACGAATTGCACGGAAACGGCGCGGAATTCGAGTTGCGGTACTTCACGCGATCCCGCACCGAGACCGCGTTCGCCGACCTGCTGGAGAATCGCGCGGAATTCCGTGACCGGGTGCGGCTGCACACCGGGCTGTCGCGCGCCGATCAACGCCGCACACTCGACGACCTGGCGGCCACCCTCACTCCCGGCACCGCGGTCTACACCTGCGGTCCGGCCGGCTTCATGGATACCGTCGCCGAGGTGGTGACGCCGGTCGTCGGCGCGCCGAACCTGCACATCGAGCATTTCGAGGCCGCCGCGGTCGACACCTCCGGCGACACCGCCTTCACCGTCGAACTCGACACCGGGGAGAGCTTCGAGATACCCGCCGACCGCTCGATCCTGTCGGTGCTCGAGGAGAACGGGATCGAGGTCTTCAAGTCCTGCGAGGAAGGCATCTGCGGGTCGTGTGTCTCCGGGGTGCTCGAGGGGGAGCCGGAACACCGCGACAATTGCCTGTCGGTAGCCGACAAGGCCGCGGGCGATCAGATCGCCCTGTGCGTATCACGCGCGCGCACTCCCAAACTCGTGATCGAACTGTTCTGACCGGATAAGGGAAGACGATATCCATGCAAGATACTCCCGCCCTCGCCCCGCCGAGCGACCTCGACGCCGCCGCCCGGGAACGGGCCGCGCTCATCCTGCGCCTCAGCGCAATCGTACTGGTCCTGTTCTTCCCGTTGCCGGTTCTCGGCGGCTTCACCTCGCTGCTGGACACGGTGGTCTTCGGCGGCGTCACCCTCGCGTGGATCTATGCCGCGGCGCAATTCGTCGTCGCCGTCGTGGTGGCCCGCTACTACATGAGCCGCGCCGCCGCCCTGGAGAGCCGGACCGCAGGGGAAGGGGCCCGCGCATGAACGTCGTCTCCGCCACCCTGTTCGCCGCGCTGGTCGCGGTCACCCTGGCGATCACCGCGTGGGCCGCCCGGCAGAACAAGTCCGCCGCCGACCACTACGTCGCCGGCGGCGCCCTCACCGGCAGGCAGAACGGCGTCGCCATCGCCGGTGACTTCATCTCCGCCGCCTCGTTTCTCGGCGTCACCGGCGCGATCGCGCTGACCGGGTTCAACGGCTTCTACCTCGCGGTGTTCGTGCCCGTCGCGTTCGTACTGGCGCTGCTGCTCATCGCCGAGCCGCTGCGCAACCTGGGCCGCTTCACCCTCGCCGACGTGCTCGCCACCCGGTTCCCTGGCAAGGACGTCCGGTCGCTGATGGCGATCAGCACGGTGGTCATCAGCGTCGTCTACCTGGTCTCGCAGCTGGTGGGGGCGGCGCTGCTGGTGTCCCTGCTGTTCGACCTCGACTACGTGGTCGCGGTGCTGGTGATCGGCGCGCTCACCACCGCCTACACCCTCGTCGGCGGCATGCTGGCCACCAGCTGGATCCAGATCGTCAAGACCGGCCTGCTGCTGGTGTGCGCGGTCGCGTTGTTCCTGCTGGTGCTGGTGCGCTTCGACTTCAACCCGTTCGGGCCGTTCAGCGCCGCGCTGGCCGAGTTCGGTCAGCATTTCGTCGCGCCGCGGCGCGGCGACGGCGCCGCCTCCTTCGACCAGCTGTCCCAGACCGTCGGCCTGGTGCTCGGTGTGCTTGGCCTGCCGCACGTGATGATCCGCTTCCTCACCGTCCCCGACGCCCAGCAGGCCCGCACCTCGGCCTACACCTCGCTGTGGATCTTCTTCGGCTTCTACCTGATGATCCCGGTGCTCGGCTACGGCGCGGCGATCCTCGTGGGCCCCGGCGCCATCGCGGCCGAGAACAAGGGCGGCAACCTCGCCGTCGCCCAGCTGGCCGAAACCCTCGGCGGCGGAATCCTGTTGGCGTTCGTCGCCGCGGTGGCCTTCGTGACCATCCTGGCGGCCCTGTCGGGTCTGGTCATCGCCACCTCCGGCGCCATCGCCCACGATCTGTACGCCCAGGTGCTGCGCAACGGTGCGGTCTCGGCGGCCGCCCAGCACCGGGCCGCGCGGATCGCGACGGTGGCGACCTGCCTGGTCGGTGTCGGCATCGCGTTCGCCGCACAACGCCAGAACGTGGCCTTCCTCGCCTCGCTCGGCATGTCCATCGCGGCCTGCGCCAACCTGCCCGCTCTTCTGTTGACGCTGTACTGGCGGCGCATGACCGCCCGTGCTGTGCTGGCCGGCATCGTCACCGGCCTGGTGCTCTCCACCGCGGTGATCCTGCTCAGCCCCGTCGTGCAGGGCGCGGACTCGCTGCTGCCGTTCTCGAACCCGGCCCTGGCGGTCGCGCCGATCTCCTTCGCGGTGTCGATCCTGGTGGCACTGTGCACGGCACCGCGCGGTACGGCCGCCGCGCAGGCCGAACGGGAGTTCCTGGAGTTGCGCACCCGGGCGTTGACCGGCCGTACCCCCGAGGAGGCTGCCGTCGCATCCTGACGGTTCGTGTCGTGATGGTTCGGGCGGGGCCGCAGTAGGGCGGCCCCGCCCGGCACTCGTTCGGCCCGACTCAGAACGTGAACGGGTCGCCGTAGCCGGTCGTCTGGAGGGTGCTGCCCGGCGTATCGGCGCGGACGGTGATGAAGGGCATCGCCGAGGCGGGGGAGAGGCAGCCGTTGACATGCAGGGGAGTGTTGGCGTGGGCGAAGGTGAACGGGAAGGTCGACTCCTCGTCGAGTTCGGCCACCCCGATCGGCACCGCGGTCACCGTGCCCGGCGCGAGGCTGAGCGAGAGCTCGCCGGCCACCGCGCCCTCGACACCGATGCTGGGCTCCAGCCCGACACCGACACCGAATCCGATGCCGACCTCGGGCGGCGCGTCCACCGAGAGTCCGAGGTCGACGCCGAAATCGGCGCCGATGGACGGCGAAATCGAGGCGCTCATCCCCACTTCGGGCGCGATGGCGACCGAGATGCCGTCGGAGACGTCCACCGCGCAGCCGACCAGGTAACCGGCCGCCACCTCGCCGCCGCGCAGCGCCGAGACGCCGTCCAGCGCGACCGAGAAGTCACCCGACACCTTGACCGCGTGGACGAACGGCACACCGAAAGCGGTGTCGCCCCGCGGGAACCACCTGAGCGAAATCGACAGCCGCCACCATGCGGGCCGCCCCGGCGGCGACTTCCCCCGGCGCCGTGCCCGCGGCGGGGGCCGCGGATCCGATCGCGGTGACCGTCACCGCGCCGATCGCGGCCATGATCGAGACATGCGTGCGCTTCATCACCCTCCAGTCGAGAAGATCTGATCGGAAACTCCGGGCACGTCAGCTCTAGGCGAACTCAGCCCTCGGCGAACTCGCCGACGCGTCGTGCCTGGATTGCCGACCGGCACGGGACCACGAGCCGCCGGTCGAGCACATCCAAGCACACCGCGCACGGAATGGGGCGCAAATTCCGGTGATGCCGGAAATGCCTGTCTCGCAACCGCGCCGCGAAATCCGTACCGCACGGTCGCTCAGTTCGATTCGTCCCATCCGGAACACCATTTCTACCGAACTGTCCTGCGAGGCTCTCCCCGCACCGCGAAAGGAAAACCGTGCCCCTGCTCAGACCTTTGCTCGCCCTCGCCGCACCGGTCGGCGTGATGCTCCTCGGGACCGGCACCGCCTCGGCGCTGTCGGTCAGCCCGGCGGCCGATGCCGTCGTCATCGAAGTCGCGCATGCCGAGGCCCAGGTGATCACGAGCCTGAACCTCGGCCCCGTGCTCGGCACCCTTCCGCCGTCCTTCTCCCCGCTGGGCCGACAGCGGTTGGGGGAAGCGATCGGACGCGGCGCGGCCACCGCCGCGCAGACGCCGGGCTCGCGCGTGATCATCCGGGTCGACCAGCCGATCGCCGCGTCACCGGGCATCAGTGTCGAGGTCGTCCGATAGGCGAGATCGGGTCGGCGACAGAATTGCCGGGCGTCCGGATGACAATTGTCGGCGAAATCGATCATTCGCTTTCGCCGCATGCGACGTGCCGGTTGTCGAATTGTTTTCACACCCGCCGCGCGGCGCTTTAACCACTATTTCCGGCCATTTTCGCGGCGAGTACGCGGATTCGGCAGGAGTGCGCGAATCAGCTACTGCCGCTTATGGTTCCGAAGTGCTAATCTTGAGGTCGGCAATCCCCCCAGAAGGGCTTGCCGTGGTGGACGACGGTGTCGGTTCGGCAACATTGTGAATTGCCGGACAACGGTCCGCAGCGCATCGCGCAGCACCGTCGTGTCGATGCGGTTTCTTTACCGGAGAACAATCCGAAAATCTCTTCCGAGAAAGAGGGAAAAGATCATGAGTGCGATCATCGGACTCGGTTCCGCGGCGGCGATGGCAGCTGTCAATCTGGCGTGGGCGCTGATCTCCATCATCCTGTGAGCACGGCTGCCACCTGCCTGATCTCCGGATCGTCGGACCCGGAGATCAGCGGTGGTGCCCGGCCCGGGCGAGCCGGTGCGGCGACCGGGGTCAGGCGTCGAGGTCGGCGGCGACCATCTCGGCGATCTTGTCGAGGGTGGGCTGGTCCTCGCTGCTCACGACCACTTCGGTGCCGTGGGTGGCGCCGAGCGCCATGATCATCAGCGACGAGCCCGCGTCGACGGGTTCGCCGCCCGGCAGGGCGAGGGTGACCGGTACGCCCGCGGCGGCGACCGCCTCGGCGATGAGTGCGGCGGGCCGCGCGTGCAGACCGATGGACGAACCGACGGTGACGGTGGTGCTCGGCATCATGACTCCTGGTGGTTGAGTGGACAGCGGGGTCGATCGGGGAGGGGGTCAGGCCGCGGCCGGTACGGCCTCGGCGCGGGGGCGAGTGAGCAGCTTCGCGAGGGTCACGCACACCGCGGCGGTGATCGTGCCCGCGGCGATCGCGAGCACGAACCAGACGAGGTGGCCGACGGCGAAGAAGACGAAGATGCCGCCGTGTGGTGCGCTCAGGGTGGCGCCGGTGGCCATCACCAGCGCACCGGTGACCGCGCCACCGGCCATCATCGACGGGATCACGCGCAGCGGGTCGGCGGCGGCGAACGGGATGGCGCCCTCGGAGATGAACGAGGCGCCCAGCAGCCAGGCGGCCTTGCCGTTCTCGCGTTCGGCGGTGGTGAACAACGTGGGGCGCAGGACGGTCGAGGCCAGCGCCATCGCCAGCGGCGGCACCATGCCCGCCGCCATCACCGCGGCCATGATCTTCAGCGTCGCGGGATCGGCGACCGACAGACCCGCCGCGGCGAACGAGTACGCCGCCTTGTTGACCGGGCCGCCGAGATCGAAGCACATCATCAGGCCCAGGATCACCCCGAGCACCACCGCGGAGGTGCCCGACAGGCCGTTGAGCCAGTCGGTGAGGGCCTCGGTCACCACCGCGAGCGGCTTGCCGAGCACCGCCAGCATCAGCACACCGACGATGAGCGAGGCGAACAACGGGATCACCACGACCGGCATCAGACCACGGGCCCACTGCGGCACCGGGATCCGGCTCACCCACAGCGCCGCGAAGCCGGCGATCAAGCCGCCGACCAGACCGCCGAGGAAGCCCGCGCCGACGAAGACCGCCACCGCGCCCGCGGTGAAACCCGGTGCCAGGCCGGGGCGGTCGGCGATCGCGAAGGCGATATAGCCGGCCAGGGCGGGCACCAGGAAGCTGAACGCCAACGATCCCAGCTGGAAGAGCACCGCGCCGAGATAGGTTCCCAGGCCACCCGGCGGCAGGTCGGTCAGCGAGTTGTCCAGCACGACGGAGCTCGCGTTGTCGGCGATCTCGTAGCCGCCCACGAGGAAGCCGAGGGCGATCAGCAGGCCGCCCGCGGCGACGAACGGAATCATGTAACTCACGCCGGTGAGCAGGATCTGGCGCAGCCGGGTGCCCCAACCGAGCGCGTCGGGGGCCACCTCGGGGGTGGCCTCGGTGAGCACGGGTCCGTCGGCGGGGTCGCGCGCCACGCGCAGGGCGTCGGCGATCATCGCGTCCGGTTCGTTGATCGCGCGCTTGACCCCGGATTCGACCACGGGCTTACCCGCGAACCGCGCGCGGTCCTTCACCCCGACATCGGTGGCGAGGATGACCGCGTCGGCCGCGGCGATGTCGGCCGCCGAGAGCGGGGTGGTGCCGCTCGAGCCCTGGGTCTCCACCCGCACGGTGACGCCCGCCCGCTCACCGGCGGCGACGAGGGCGTCGGCGGCCATGTAGGTGTGCGCGATGCCGGTGGGGCAGGCGGTGACGGCGACGAAAGATCGCGGCCGGGTGGTCGCGGGCGGCTCGGTGGCCGGGGCGGGCGCGGTCGTCGCGGAAGCGGCCTGCTCCGGTGCGTTCCTCGCTGTCGACGCGGTCCGGTTCGCCGCGCCCGCTTGCTCGGCGGCGGTGCCGGAAGCCGGCGCCGCGCTCGCGGCCGGTGCGGGGGCGACCACCGAATCGACCAGGGCGACAACCTCGTCCGCGGTCGTCGCCGCGCGCAGGCTCCCCACGAATTCCGGCTTGACCAGGGCCCGCGCCAGACTCGACAGCAGCTTCATGTGCTCGGCGCCCGCTCCTTCCGGCGCGGCGATCAGGAACACCAGATCGGCGGGGCCGTCCGGGGCGCCGAAATCGACCGCGGGGGCGGGCCGGGCGAAGGCGAGCGAGGCCGCGGTCACGGCCGCGACCCGGCAGTGCGGGATGGCGATGCCGCCGGGCAGGCCGGTGGCCGACTGCGCCTCCCTGGCCAGGGCGGCTTCGGTGAGCGCGGTCGCGTCGGTGGCGCGTCCGGCGTCGGCGAGACGCTGGGCGAGCGCGGCGATCACCGCGTCCTTCGACGTGCCGAGATCGGCGTCGAGGCTGATCGTGGCGGGGGTGATGATCGAGTCGGCCATCGGTGGGGCCCTTCAGGAATGGGGGAGCAGGTCGAGCGCCGTGACGGCCACGGCGTCGGGGTCGGTGTGGTGGGGTCCGGGCAATCCGGTGCCGGGCAGTGCCGCGGCGGCGCTGCCGTAGGCGACAGCGCGGCGCAGCCGGTCGGCCGGAGCCGCGCCCGCAAGGTCGGCCAGCAGGTACCCGGCGAGCGCGGAGTCACCGGCGCCGACGGTGCTGCGCGGCCGGATCGCGGGCGCGGTGGCATGCCAGGCGCCCTCGGCGGTGGCCAGCACCGCGCCCGCGGCGCCGAGGGTGGCCAGCACCGCGCCGATACCGCGGTCGACGAGTCCGGCGGCGGCCCGGGCGGCGGCGAGCGGATCGGCCAGCGCCGCGGGGTCGAGGCCGGTGAGCTGGGCGAGCTCCTCGCTGTTGGGTTTGACGAGATCCGGTGCGGCCGCGCCGATTCCGTCGGCCACCGCGCGCAGCGGCGCGTCGGAGGTGTCGACGGCGATCCTGGCGTGCGGCAGAGCGCGGATCAGGTCGACATACCAGTCGGTGGGCACGGCGGGCGGCAGCGACCCCGACAGCACCACCCAGGCGGCCTGCGCGGCGAGTTCGGCCAGCAGCCCCGCCAAGTCGCGCAACACGTCCCCGGTGAGCGGCTGGCCGGGCTCGTTGATCTTGGTGGTGGTCCCGTCCGCCTCGGTGACGGTGAGGTTGATCCGGGCCGACCCGCTCGTCGGCACGCTGCGGTGGGCGATCCCGGCCTCGGTGAGGGCGCGCAGCAGCGGGTCGTCGGCGTTGCCGGGCAGCACCGCGACCGTGGGCACGCCCGCCGCGGCCACCACGCGAGACACATTGACGCCCTTGCCGCCCGGGTGGACGGCGACGCCGCGCGCCCGGTGGACGGCGCCACGGTGCAGCGGCTCGGCGAGGGTGACGGTGCGGTCGATGCTCGGATTCGCCGTCAAGGTGACGATCATGCCGCCACCACCTCGATGCCGCTGTCGGTCAGCTCGTTGCGTACCGAATCGGGGATGCCGGAATCGGTGACCAGGACGTCGATGTCGTCGATGCCGGCGAAGCGGACGAAGTCCTCGCGGCCGATCTTCGAGGAGTCGGCGACCACCACCACGCGGTGCGCGCTCGCGACCATCGCCCGCTTCACCGCCGCCTCGTCGACGTCGGGGGTCGAGAGCCCGTGGGCGCCGGTGAGGGCGTTGGTGCCGATGAACGCGGTGTCGACGCGCAGCCCGGCCAGCACCCGCAGCGTATCGGGCCCGACGGCGGCCTGCGTGATACCGCGGACCCGGCCGCCGAGCAGGTGCAGCTGCACGCCGGCGTGGCCGCTCAGCCGTGTGGCCACCGGCAGCGAATTGGTGACGCCGACCAGCTCACGGTCGGCGGGCAGCAGCGCGGCGATGCGCGCCGTGGTGGTGCCGGCGTCGAACAGGACGCTGCCGCCGGTCGGGGGCAGGTAGTCCAGGGCCGCCTTGGCGATGCGCTCCTTCTCCGCGGTGTGCGTGGCCTCGCGCTCGGTGGTGCCGAGTTCGATGGCGGTGAGAGCGGCGGCGGGGACCGCGCCACCGTGCACCCGGCGCACCAGCCCCATGCGGTCCAGCACGGCCAGGTCCCGGCGGACGGTCTCGCTGGTGACGCCGTAACGCTCGGCCAGGTCGGCGACCGATACGCGACCGCGTTGCCCGACGAGCGTGGCGATGGCCTGCTGCCGCTCCTCTGCGTACATCCGTTCCTCCGATGTTGGTTTATGTTGTTTTACGTCCGAGCGTGTTGCTTTGTCAATGGTTCGGAGTAGTCTGGATCACAACGAGTTGCCGACGAGCATCGTTCAGAACTTCCCCTCCGGGTACGAAGGAGACCGCAGAATGACCCGATCACAGCAGGTAACGACCGCCGGTACCGTCCTGCGCGGAACCCCTGCCGTGCCCGGAGTGGCGGCCGCCCCCGCAGTCCGGCCCAACCCGCGGCTCCCCGTCGATGCCCGAACGGACATCGTTCCGGAGTCCGAACGGGCAGCGGAACTCACCGCGTTGCGCGCCGCGGCCGCCACGGTGGCCGACCGCCTGCGCACCCGGGCCGAGGCGGCCTCCGGTGCCGCCGCGGAAGTGCTCGCCGCCAACGCCGCCATGGCCGCCGACCGTGGGTGGTCGGCCGCCGCGGAGAAACTGATCGGCACCGGCTCGACGGCGAGCGCGGCCGCGATCGGGGCGACCGAACAGTTCGCGCAGATGTTCAGCCGGCTCGGCGGTCTGATGGCCGAGCGGGTGACCGACCTGCGCGACGTGTGCGATCGCATCGTCGCCGAACTGCACGGCCTGCCCGAACCCGGTGTGCCCACGCCCGAACGGCCCTCGATCCTGCTCGCCCGCGACCTCGCACCCGCCGACACCGCGGGCCTGGACCCGGCCCGCATCATCGGGCTGGCCACCGCTCTGGGCGGCGCCACCAGCCACACCGCGATCATCGCCCGCCAGCTCGGCATCCCGTGCGTGGTCGCGGTCGACGGTCTCGACGACGTGCCGGCGGGCGCGCAGATCCTGATCGACGGCGCCGCAGGCACCGTGACCGTCGAGCCCGCTCCCGCCGTCGCGGCGGCCGCGGTCGCCGCGCATCGCGCCACCGCGGCGCGCATCGCGAGCTGGACGGGCCCGGGCGCCACCCGCGACGGCCACCGCGTCGACATCCTCGCCAACGTCCAGGACGGCGCGGGCGCGCGCGCCGCCACCGCCACCCCCGCCGAGGGGATCGGGCTGTTCCGCACCGAACTGTGCTTCCTCGATCGTGATGCCGAACCGAGCGTGGCCGAGCAGACCCGCATCTACCGCGAGGTTCTCGACGCCTACCCGACCGCGAAGGTGGTGATCCGGACGCTCGACGCCGGCTCGGACAAACCGCTGCGCTTCGCCGAACATCCCGACGAGGCCAACCCGGCGCTCGGTGTCCGCGGTATCCGTATCGCCGCCCGCGACAGCGGCATTCTCGAACGCCAGCTCGACGCCATCGCGGCCGCCGCCGACGGCCGCGCCACCCCGCCGTGGGTGATGGCGCCGATGGTCGCCACCGTCGCCGAAGCGCGGTCCTTCGCCGCCGCCGCGCGGGCCAGGGGCCTGGTCGCCGGGGTGATGATCGAGGTGCCCGCCGCCGCGCTGCTGGCCGAGGCGATTCTCGACGAGGTCGACTTCGTCTCGATCGGCACCAACGATCTCGCGCAGTACACGATGGCGGCCGACCGGATGTCGCCCGATCTGGCCGCGCTCACCGACCCGTGGCAGCCCGCCGTGCTCAGCCTGGTCGCCCGCACCGCCGCGGCGGGCGTCCGGTGCGGCAAGCCGGTCGGGGTCTGCGGTGAAGCAGCCGCCGACCCGCTGCTGGCCTGCGTGCTGGCCGGGCTCGGCGTCACCTCGCTCTCGGCGGCCGCACCCGCTGTCGCCGGGGTCGGCGCCCAACTGGCGACGGTGACCCGCGCGCAGTGCGAATCGGCCGCGTGGGCGGTGCTGCGCACCACCGATCCGGGCGAGGCCCGCGTCCAGGCCCGCCGCCTCCTGCTCGACGACTGACGGCTACTCGACGTCGATCGGCGTGCCGCCGGTGACCCGCACCAGTTCGTCGAAGCTGGTGGGGAACACGGTGTGGGGATGCCCGGCCGCCGCCCACACCACCTCGTGTTCGGCCAGCCACTTGTCGACGAACGTGCGCACCGGCGCCGGGTGCCCGAGCGGCGCGACCCCGCCGATCGGCTGCCCGGTCGCCGCGCGCACGACCTCGGGGGCGGCGCGGCGCAGTGTCGCGACCCCGGCGTGGCGGGCGACGAGTTCGACATCCACCCGGTGTGCGCCGCTGGTCAGCACGAGGACCGGCGCGCCGTCGGCGTCGAAGATCAAGCTGTTGGCGATCGCACCGACCGGACAACCGAGTTGAGCCGCTGCCGCGGCGGCGGTCGGCGCGGGCTCGGGCAGGACGACGATCTGGCCCGCGACGCCGTGCGCCCGCAGAGCGGCGGCGACGCGGAGGGCGTTGGGCGGCAGGTTCTCCGGCATGGGGTCACTGTAAGCGGCGAATTATCCCGCATATTCCGGCAACACACGGGTTACGCAGCTGGAGCGGGCGGCGTACGGTCGAATAAAGAGGAAGTATGTGTTCTAACTCACACCCGACGACCGGCCGCAATGACAGCACATTTCATCTCCACGGCGCGGATGTGGACGATTCGAGGAGTTACCCGATGAAATGTGCAACGAGGATGGCCGCGGGGGTGGGTGTCGGCTACATCCTGGGCCGCACGCGCAAGATGCGACTGGCATTGATGCTGGTCGGAGCCGGTCTGAGCAGGCAAGGCAGCCGGCAGGAACTGATAGAGCGAGGCACGTCGCTGATCAACTCCTCCCCGGAGTTGAGCCGGCTCGCCGAGAGCCTGCGCGGTGAGTTGCTCGGCGCTGCGCGCACCGCCGCGGTCTCCGTGGCGAGCAACCGCATCGACGCACTGAACGCACGCCTGCAACAGCACGGCAGTCACGACGAGCAACCCGGCGGCACCGATGCGGAGGAGCGCGCCGAGCCCGACGAATCCGACGAGTACCCCGCGGCCGAGACCGCTGCGGCGGGTGAGTCCGACGAAACCGAATCCGACGACAGCGAACGGGATCAGGACGCCGCCGACCAGACCGGCGACGAGGGCGCGTCGGTGGGCCGTCCCGTGACGCGCCGCCGCTCGGCCGCCCCCGCCGCCCGGCGCCGCGCCGCCCGCTCCCGATCCGAGGGCGAGCCGGACGACGAGCCCAGCCCGCGCCGACGCCGCACCGGCGTGCGCGCCGGGACGAGCGACCGCGCGCCGGTCCGTCGAACGAGCCGGTGAGCGCGATGTCCGCGAAAGCACTCGCCGACGCCGCGACCTCGGTGACGAACAAGGCAGCAGGCACCGCCGGAGAAGCGACACCGTCCGGGCAGCTACGGCGATCGCTCGAGCAGTTGGCGCAAACCCTTGCCCTGCGGGCCCTCACCGGCGTCTCGAACAAGGTGTCCGGAACCACCGAACGCCTGAACCAGGTCGCCCAGGGCGGCGGCGCGGGTCTGGTGTCGACACTGACCGGTGGCGGCGGTGAATCCGGCGACGGCGGGCGGCCGCTGTCGGGCGCCGTCCGCGCGGGCAAGGATTTGGTGACCCACACCGTCGCCGAGAAGCTGCGGGAGGGTGCGCGGGCGCTGACCGGAGGTTTCGGGAAGAAGGCCCAGGACAAGAGCCGCAAGCCGACCAACATCGTCGAGCAGATCGATGTGGGCGTCCCGGTCGACCTCGCCTACGACCAGTGGACCCGGTTCACCGATTTCCCGAGCTTCATGAAGAAGGTCGAGAACGTCGACCAGGTGTCCGACGAGAAGCTGAAATGGTCCGGCAAGGTGTTCTGGTCCAAGCGCACCTGGGAGTCCACCATCGTCGAACAGGTCCCGTTCGAGCGGATCGTGTGGCGTTCGAGCGGTGACAAGGGCTTCATCGACGGCGCGGTCAGTTTTCACGAACTGGCACCCGATCTGACCCGGATCATGGTCGTGCTCGATTACCACCCGGCCGGGTTGTTCGAGAAGACCGCCAATCTCTGGCGCGCCGCCGGACGCCGGGTCCGGCTCGAGCTCAAGCTCTTCCAACGCCACGTGATGACCGAGGCGGTGCTGCACCCCGACGACGTGGTCGGCTGGCACGGCGAGATCCGCGACGGCGAGGTGGTCGAGGACGACGGTGCCGCGGACGAGGACGAGGACGCGGACGTAACCGACGACACCGACGACACCGACGACACCGACGAGCCTTACGACACCGACGACACCGTTGGCGAGGAAGCGTTCGACGACGAGGAGTTCGAGACGGACGAGGCGGCCGGGGACGAGTCCGACGACCGGCCCCAGGACAGCCCTGCGGCGCGGCGCCGGACGGGCCGAGTCCGCGCCACCGCGGGACGGGAAGCCCGGAGATGACCGTCGAACCGGTCGGCGGCGGAGGCGGTGCGACGGCCAGGCCCGCGTCCTCGAGTCTCGCCGATGTCGTCGACTCGATCCTCGACAAGGGGCTCGTGATCGACACGTTCGCGCGGGTGTCGCTGGTCGGCATCGAACTGTTGACCGTCGACGCCCGGATCGTGGTCGCCGGCATGGACACATACCTGCGCTTCGCGGAGGCGGCCGAACGCCTCGAGCTGTCGAGCAAGGAGCCCAGCGGATTGACCGACCTCGTCGGCGACATCACCGAAAGCGGTGCCGAGGGCAAGACGAAGGGCGCGATCGAGGCCGCGGGCAAGAAGGTCATGGACTTCCTCGACGAGGTCGACAGCACCCAGCGTCACTCGTCGAAGGGCGGCGATCGGTGATGCCGCACCCATCGCCTGCCGAGACCGCCGACCGGGACTCCGACCGGCGAACCGCGATCTACGTCTACGGGCTCGTTCCGGCGGATGTGGAGCCCGAGCCCGACGCCACCGGAGTCGGCGATCCGCCCTGCACCGTGTCGATCGTGCGCCACGACGAGATCGCGGCGTTGGTCAGCGAGATTCCGCTGGACCACCCACTGGGCACGCCGGACGATCTCACCGCGCACGCGCAGCTCCTCGATGGCTCCGCGGCCGTCGCACCGGTGGTGCCGCTGCGATTCGGAACGGTGCTGTCGGACCCGGAGTCGCTGGTGAGCGAGCTGCTCGCGCCGCACCATGACGAACTCCTCTCCGCCCTACGGGAATTGGAGGGACGCGCCCAGTTCGTCGTGAAAGGCCGGTACGTGGAACAGGCGGTGTTGCGGGAAGTGCTCGACGAGAACCCCGACGCCGAACGGATGCGCGCGGAGTTGCGCGGCAAACCCGAGGACGCGACCCGGGATGTGCGCGCCGCGCTCGGCGAGCTGATCTATCGCGGGGTCGAGGCCAAGCGCGTCGCCGACACGCGCCGCGTCGTGGCAGCCCTCGAGGAGCTGGCGCCCCTCGTCAACGAACGCCCGCCGACCGACGAACTCGACGCCGCCCACCTCGCCGTTCTCGTCGCGCTCACCGAGCAGTCCAGGTTGGAGCAGACGTTGGCGGAGCTCGGCAAGGACTGGGACGGCCGTGTCGAGCTGAGGCTGCTCGGCCCGATGGCGCCCTACGACTTCGTGACGAAACCGCAGCGGGAGGAGTGAGACGTGGGTGTGCTGTCGTCGGTCCTGACGCTGCCGCTGGCGCCGTTGCGCGGCGTGCTGTGGGTGGCCGAGATCATCGCCGAGCAGGTCGATCAGGAGCTGTATCACCCGGCGTCGGTGCGGCGGGACCTGGAGCGGGTGGACGAGGCCGCCGCCGCGGGTGAGTTGTCCGATGAACAACGCGCGCAAGCGCAACAGGAAGTGCTCGACCGGATGATCCGGCCGCAGGACCAGGAATCGCCGGACCGGAAGGAGTGATCGGTGTGACCGACACCGAATCGGGCCGGCCCGCGCTGGGTGCGGGTCAGGCCGGTACCGTCGCGACCCGGCAACTGGCCGAGCTGATCTCGAAACCGATCGAGGCCGCCACGTCGAGCGAACCGACCGAGGCAGGCTGGTTGGTGGAGGTCGAGGTGCTCGAGGACCGCCGTATTCCGCCCTCGGCCGACATGCTCGCACTCTACGAGGTCGAGCTGGACCTGGACGGAAACCTGCTGGCGTACCGGCGCGTCCGCCGCTACAGCCGGGGCAGCACGGACATCGGCGAGAGGAACCTGCGGTGACCGCCATCGGCGGCGGCCCCGCGCCGCCGCCGCAACCGTACAACGGCGCACACCAGGGGGCGAACCTCGGTGACATCCTCGAACGGGTGCTCGACAAGGGGCTGGTGATCGCGGGCGACATCCAGGTGAATCTGCTCGACATCGAGCTGCTCACCATCAAGTTGCGCCTGGTGATCGCCTCGCTGGAGACGGCGAAGGCGGTCGGCATCGACTGGTGGGAGAGCGATCCGTGGCTCAACAGCAACGCGCGCAGGCTCGAACACCCGGTACGGGACCTCGAGCTCGAGAACCGTGAATTGCGCGAGCGGATCGCCGAATTGGAGGCGGGCGGTGGGCAGGCGCCGCTGGAGCGCGCGCGGGAGGAACGGCGGACGGAACGCGACCGTGAGTGACGGCGTCTGGTTGTACGCGGTGACCGACCGCCTCGCCCTCGACCTCGACGGACTGACCGGTGTGGCGGGTGAACCGGTGCGCCAGGTCGTCGCGGGTGATCTGGCGGCCGCCGTGGGCTCGGTGCCACTGGGGGAGTTCGGTGCCGAGGCGTTGCGGCGCAACTTCGAGGATCTGGCTTGGCTGGAGGCCACGGCCCGCGCCCACGACCGCGTGGTCATGGCCCTGGTTCGCCACGGTCCGACGGTTCCGCTGCGCTTGGCGACGGTGTTCCTGGACGACGACCGGGTGCGCGCACTGCTGGCCGAACGGCGCACCGACATCGAGTCGGCGCTCGATCTGGTGCGTGACCGGGCCGAATGGGGGGTGAAGGTGTATTGCGATCGGGCCGCCCGTGCGGCGGCGATCGCCGACGCGACCGTGGCCGACACCGGGCGCGGCACGGGCACCGCCTACCTGCTGCGGCGCCGCGCGGAGCTGTCGGCACAGGAGACCGTCGAACGGGACGCGCTGGCCCGCGCCGAGGAGATACACGCCCGGCTGGTCGAGCAGGCGGTGGGCGGCCGGCGGCAGCCGCTGACCGACCCCGTGCTCACCGGCCGCCGGGACTGGCTGGTCCTCAACGGCACCTACCTGGTCGACGACGACCGGGCGGCGGAGTTCGCGGCCGCCGTCGACCGGCTCGGCGCGCAAGTACCCGGCCTGCGACTCGAACTCACCGGGCCGTGGCCCCCGTACTCGTTCGCCGGCGTGGAGCGGGCGTCGCCGTGACCTACCCCGACCGCGAGCGCCGCGTCGCGCTCATCGATCTGCTCGACCGGGTGCTCGCCGGCGGTGTGGTCATCTCCGGCGACATCCGCCTGTCCATCGCCGACGTCGATCTCGTGCAGATCTCCTTGCGCGCGCTCATCTCCTCCATCAGCGCGCTCACGCCCGCTGAACTCGACACCGTCGGCGGGGAGGTGTCGCTGCATGACTGAGCCGCACGGTCTCCCGCCGCGGATCGACGCGGACCCGGAATCGGTGGAGCGCGGGCTCGTGACACTGGTGTTGACCCTGGTGGAGTTGCTGCGCCAGCTGATGGAACGCCAAGCGCTGCGACGCGTCGACGAGGGCGACCTCAGCGATGCTCAGATCGAGCGGATCGGCACCACGCTGATGAGGCTCGAGGAGCGCATGGAGGAGCTGCGTGTCCATTTCGGTCTCGCCCCGGAGGACCTGAACATCGACCTCGGGCCGCTGGGCACCCTGCTGCCCCGGGACTGAGGTCTTCGCCGCGCGTCCCCTCCGGTCGGCCGGGCGCGGTCACCACCCCAGAACCGCCGTCTTGTGGCTTGCGGCTCCCTCGCGCAGAGTCGAGCGGCATGCGACCGAATTCCGCAACCGCTCGTGTCCGGTGCACGCTGGCCGCGGCCGTCGTCGGCGCC
Source organism: Nocardia sp. FDAARGOS_372 (assembly GCF_002554515.1). Lineage (NCBI taxonomy): Bacteria > Bacillati > Actinomycetota > Actinomycetes > Mycobacteriales > Nocardiaceae > Nocardia > Nocardia sp. FDAARGOS_372. The sequence goes on from NZ_PDDW01000001.1 coordinate 1,461,398, forward strand.
GCGCTCGTCGTGTCCACCGCTCCCGCCGCATCCGCGCTGCCCGCCGGCCCGCTCGCTGTCGCGCCCGTGGCCACCCCGGCCGAGTCGGGGTCCTCGTCCGGCTCCGGGTATCTGCTGGAGGCGGCGCTCAACGCCCTGTGTGTGCTCACGGGTTCGCAACCCGGCTGCTGGGGCAGCGTGCCGCGGTGACCATCGGATTCGTCAGCCGTCGGTGAGGCCGAGGTCGAGGCGCGCCAGGTCGACGAACCGGCTCAGGCATTCGGTGGCCGCGGTCACCGTCCGTTCGATGTCGGCGATCATCACCGGGGCGTCCTCGCGCATGGCCTCGACGGGCTCCGGGGCGCCGCCCAGGTGGCGCCTGGCGAACGACGTCAACCGATCCTGGAGGAAGGGCGCCGCGTGTTCCTCGTTGAATCCCACGATGACCGGCGCGACGTCGAGGTTGCCGACCAGCGATACCGTGATCTGCGCCCGTGACATCGCCGCCACGCTGTCGCCGACCTCGACGACCTGCGCTCGGACTTCCTCGCGCTCGATCGGCTCCTGGAGCAACTCACCCTCGAGGCCGCTGAGCCCTTCCATGAAGCGCATCATCGCGGCCGCGTAGTCCGAATAGGCCCGCTGCCTGTTGTCCCGCACCACCTGCGCCACTTCGGCGCGTTCCTTGCGCTGGAGTTCCGTGCTGCTCACATACACCGCCGACCCGGCCGCGATGCCGCTGGACACCACGGCGGCACACAGGGCGGCGACCAGCGCGTAGCGCCCGCTGCGGGTCGCCGCACGAACGTCTCGCCGCAGGTCGGCATTGGTGGGTTCGGTGGGTGCCGCAGGCGGCGTGCCCGCGTGGCCGTCGCGCGCGGACGTGTTGATGGTCATCTCCGCACCGGTCCTTCTCGCGTCGCTGGTCCCGGTTTCCAGCGTTCGCCGTTGGCGGCGTCGGTGAATGCGTAGGGGACTACTCGAATCGGCCCGGACCGGTGCGTCGGCGAGTGCCGTCAGGTGTCGGAACGGGAGTGGCGCTGGCGCGCGGCGGCGCCCAGATAATCACCGAGTTCGCGCTGGAGGACGGCGTCGAGGGCTTGTTCGAGTCCGCTGTGCACGATCCGGGTGCCCAGTTCGCGCCAGCGGGTGAGCATCTGGGTGGTGGCGGCGGTTTCGGCGTCGGTGTCGGGCAGCCAGCCCGGTCCGTGGTCGTCGACGATGCGGTTCTTGGCGGCCACCACCAGCGTGCGCGCGACGTCTTCGAGTTTCGCGCGCAGGTCGGCGTACAGGTCGATCATGGTGGCGAGGTCGATGCCGTCGCCGTGCAGTTCGAGCAGCACTTCCACCAGGTCGGGGCGCAGCAGGGTGACGGTGTCGTCGTCGGTGCGCACCAGCTGCAGGTCCGCGAGACGGTCGAGGTGCTTCTCCTCGGCCTGCTCGGCATCGAGATCGGCCAGCAGTGCCACGACGGCGTCCCTGGGCAGCTGCACCGGGTCGTGGCGGGCGCCCCAGGCGTCGGTGACGGCCTTCTGCAGGCCGAGGATCTCGGTGAGGTCCTTGCCGGTTTCCCAGCTGGTGATGAAATCGGTGATGTGGGCGAGGGTGAAGCCGCGCTCGAGCAGCCCGTTGACGATCTGCAGGCGCGCCAGGTGCGAGTCGTCGTAGATGTTGGCGCGGCCCTCTCGCCGGACCGGCTGGGGGAGCAGACCCCGTTCCTGATACAGCCGGACGTTGCGCGAGGTGGTGCCTGCCGCGCGGGCCAGATCATCGATGCGGTATTCGGTCACCGTCCTCGCCCCGGTCCTTTCGGTCGCGCCCTCGCGCCCGGGCGCCCACGACGGCCGTGGCGGGCGCCCGGGTAGCGGCTGCCGGTCTCAACCCTAGCCAAGCGACGACAGGGCGGCCCCGGTGACCGCGGGTGTGTTCGCCCGCGGTGTCAGGATCCAGTCGTCGAGGTCGAGCCGGGCCAGCTGCCGCACGTACTGGGTGCCGAAGCCGGGGTACATGGTGGCGTTGAAGCCTTCCTCGGTGAGATACCAGCTGCGGCAGCCGGAGTTCCAGGTCGTGGCTGCGAGGCGGCGTTGCAGTGCGGCGTTGTAGCGGTCCTGGCGGTGCCGGTCGACCTCGAGGCTGTGCAGGTCGCGGGTGAGCAGCAGGTCGACGGCGCGCGCGATGTAGTCGATCTGTGCCTCCATGTACACCAGTGCCGAGTTGTGCCCGGGGCCGGAATTGGGTCCGAAGGTGAGGAAGAGGTTGGGGTATCCGGCGACGGCGACGCTCTTGTAGGCGTACGGTCCGCGCCGCCATTCCTCGTCGAGGCTGCGTCCGTCGCGCCCGGTGACGGGGATGGGCGCACCGGACTTGGACACCTCGAATCCGGTGGCGAAGACGATGCAGTCGGCGCGGTGCTCGATGCCCTCGGCGGTGCGGATGCCGCCGGGAACGATCCGCACGATCGGCCAGGTGATCAGCTCGCAGTTCGGCGCCTGGAGTGCGGGATAGTAGTCGTTGCTCATCAGCAGGCGTTTGCATCCGGCACGGAACTCGGGGGTGAGTTGCCTGCGCAACCACGGGTCGCGCACCTGGGCGCGCAGGTGCAGCCGGGAGACCTGTTCCACGACCTTGGTCAGCGGGCTGTTCCAGACCACGCCCAGCGCGACCGATTCGTGACCCCAGAACCAGGCTTCGCGAGCGAGCTTCTGGGTGAACGGGATTCGCCGGTAGAGCGCGCGGGTGAGCTCACCGGTGCCGCGGTCGACCCGGGGCAGCACCCAGCCCGGTGTCCGCTGGTAGACGGAGACGGCGGCGGCGCGGTCGACCAGTTCGGGGATGATCTGCACGGCGCTGGCGCCGGTGCCGACCACCGCGACCCGCTTGCCGGTGACGTCGTAGTCGTGGTCCCAGCGGGCACTGTGCATCATGTGCCCCTCGAAGGTGTCGATGCCGTCGATGTCGGGCAGCCCGGCGTTCGACAGCGGACCCGAGGCCAGCACCACCGCCCGCGCCCGCAGCGGCCGCTCGTGCCCGTCGACGGTGATCGACCACTCCCCGGCGGACTCGTCGTACACCAGTCCGGTGACGTTGTGCCCGAACCGCAGGTGCCGGCGCAATCCGAAGCGCTCGACCATCGCCTCGATGTAGCCGAGGATCTCCGCGCTGCCGGAATAGGTGCGTGACCAGTCCGGATTGGGCGCGAAACTGTAGGAGTACAGCCGGGAGGGGATGTCGCAGGCGGCGCCGGGGTAGGTGTTGTCGCGCCAGGTGCCGCCGACGCGGGTGTCGCGTTCGAGAATCGCGATGTCGGTGATTCCGCGGCGGCGCAGCCGGATGGCGGCGCCGAGTCCGGCGAAGCCCGCGCCGATGACGGCCACGTCCAGCGGCCGCTGTGCCCCGCTCATGCGACCGGCTCGTAGGTCAGGCTCTTCGACCAGGTCGGGCGGCTGAAGAACCGGCCGGGGATGCGGCCGGTGACCTTCACCAGGCCGTCGGCGAGCAGGTGGTAGGGGTGGCTGCGGTCGATCACCCAATCACTGTGCAGTTTGACGATCTGGTACATCGGCAGCCGGTTCACGATCGGCGCGCGCTGGCCGACGGCCTTGAACCGGGCCATCGCGGCGTAGAGGCGGTCTTCGGAGACGCCCATCTCCACGATGTTGTCACGCATCTTGTTCAGCAGCGGGAAGTAGCTCAACGCCCCGACGATCAGCGCGGGATTGGCCCAGCTGCCCACGAAATCGATGGCGAGCTTGCGCGCGGTGGCGTGGCCGAGCAGCTCCATGACCGCGTAATCGGTGGCCAGGTGCCGGGATTCGTCGGCGTTGATGCGTTTGAACACCTCCTGCGCCACCGGGTCGGCGATCTCGTCGGTGACGAACTTGATCAGCGCGCCGTCGAGAGCGACCTCGAGCATGGGGATGACGGTGCCCAGGATCGACAGCGACAATCCGTCGGAGTGTTTGTCCAGGAAGTCGATGACGAGTTTGACGTTGATGTTCGGTTCGGGGATCTCGTCGCCGTCGAGCATTCCCCACCGGCGCATCAGCGCGAGTTCGGCGTTGGCGTGGCGCTGTTCCTCGGCGTGGAAGTAGCGGTAGATCTCTTTCAGGGTGTCGGTGGGCGCCTTCTTGGCCATGGCGGCGAATCCGCGCGCGCCGACGTTCTCGATCCACATCAGATCCGCCATGAACGGCGCGAGTCTGGCGTGCAGGTCGGGGTCGATCGTCTCGGCCCCCGGGGCGTCCCAGTCGATGTCGGCCAGCGCCCACTGGCGGGCTTTGATCTTGGCCAGCATGGCGTCGAAGTCGAAAGCCATCTCAGGCTCCTGTCGTCTCGGTGGACGTCACCGGCCGGCTCGGGTTCTCCTGCGGGAGCAGGCGGTTGAGCAGGCCGAGGACGGTGGCATACGGGGTGGGCAGGGTGCGTTTGAGCAACCAGATCAGCCGGGCGTCCAGTTGCGGCAGGACGTAGAGGCGACCGCGATCCAGCGCGTCGAGGGTCTCGGCGGCCACCCGTTCGGGGGACACCCCGGTCAGCCGCATCGCCGTCTCGGCCAGCCGGGAGGAGCCGCCGGTGATGCGCCCGTCGGCGACGACGTTGGTCGTGACGAAGGTCGGGCACAGCACGGTCACCGCCACGCCGCTGCCCGCCAGTTCGGCGGCCATGGTTTCCGACAGCGAGACCACCGCGGCTTTGGCGGTGTTGTAGACGCCCATCCGCGGGGCGGCGGCGAATCCGGCGGCGGAGGCGACGTTGACGATGCCGCCGCGCCCGGCGGCCCGCAGCCGCGGGGTGAAGATCTCGCACCCGTGCACCACCCCCCACAGGTTGATGCCCAACGCCCAGTCCCAGTCGTCGAAGCCGATGTCGCCCACCGGCTTTCCGCCGATGCCGACTCCGGCGTTGTTGACCACCAGCGTGGGTGGCCCGGCGAAGACCTCTTCGGCGTAGTCGGCCAGCGCCTGCACGTCCTCGCGGCGCGCGACGTCGCAGAACAGCGCGTGCGCGCGGCGGCCGTAGCGCTGTTCGATCAGGCGCACGGTCTGCTCGGCGCGTTCCTTGTCGATGTCGGCACACACCACCCGCCCGCCGCGGGCGGCCACCTCGAGGGCGAAGGCGCGGCCGATTCCGCTGCCCGCGCCGGTCACCACCGCCCGGGCGTCGTGGCTGCGTCGGTCGTGGCCGAGCAGGGCGGCCAGCGGGGACATTCTCACCATCACAGCATCAGCGAGCAATGCGCCATTTGTCAATGGCGCATTGCTCGCTGACTATTGCGAGCCCCGGGTGCGGGTCACGCGCGCCGGGATTCGTGCCGTCCCGCCTCCGGTCGCTGGGCGGCGAACCAGGCGAGCAGTTCCGCGTCATCCACCGCCGTGGGATCGACGACCTGCGCCGGATCGGCCCCCTGCAACAGCCGCTTGACGGGGATCTCCAGCTTCTTGCCGTTGCGGGTGTGCGGAATCGCCGGGGCCTGCAGGATCACGTCGGGCACGTGCCGGGGAGAGAGCGCGGTCCGAACGGCCTCGGTGATCCGCGTCCGCAGCTCGTCGGTGAGCGTGATTCCGGACGCGGTGACCACGAACAGCGGCATCCAGTAGCCGCCGTCGGGTTGTTCGACGCCGACGACGAGCGCCTCGGCGATCTCGGGCAGGGCTTCGACCGCCTGGTAGATGTCGCCACTGCCCATCCGGATCCCGTTGCGGTTCAACGTGGCATCGGATCGGCCGTGCACGATCACGCTGCCGTGCGGGGTCAGGGTGATCCAGTCACCGTGCCGCCAGATGCCGGGGTAGGTGTCGAAATACGCTGCGCGATACCGGGATCGGTCCGAGTCCCGCCAGAACTCGACGGGCATCGACGGCATCGGCGCGGTCACCACGAGCTCGCCCACCTCCCCGCGCACCGGCCGACCGTCCGGATCGTAGGCGTCGAGCGCGACGCCGAGGAACGGCGCCGACAGCTCGCCCGGCCACACCGGCACGGTCGGGGTGCCACCGGCGAACGCCGAGACGATGTCGGTGCCGCCGCTGATGGAGGAGACCGGGATGTCGGCGCCCACGTTGTCGCGCAGCCACAGTCCGGTCGAGGAGGGCAGCGGCGCGCCCGTCACCCCGATCATCCGCACCCGGGACAGGTCGTGATCGCGGGCGGGCACCGCCCCGGCCTTGATGCAGGCCAGCAGATACCCGGGACTGGTGCCCAGCACCGTGCAGCCCAGCCGCGCGGCGAGCGCGAAGAGGCCGTCGGCCGCGCCGTGGGCGGGACTACCGTCGTAGCAGACCACCGTCGCGCCGACGAGCAGGCCGCCGACCTGGTAGTTCCACATCATCCAGCTGGGCGTGGTGTACCACCAGAAGGTGTCGTCGGGGCCGATGTCGGAGTGCAGCCCGACGGCCTTGAGGTGTTCGAGCAGCACACCGCCGTGCCCGTGCACGATGCCTTTCGGCTTGCCGGTGGTGCCGGAGGAGAACAGCACCCACAGCGGGTGGTCGAAGGCCACCGGTTCCACCGCGAGCGGCTCCCGCGCCGTCGAGATCGCCTCGGCCCAGCCGACGGCGTCCGGCACCGGGTGGCCCAACCGGGACACCACCACGGTGGCGGTCACGGTGGGCAGGGCCGCGCGCAGCGCCTCGATGTCGGCGCGGCGGTCGTGGCTCCGGCCGCCGTAGCGGTAGCCGTCGGCGGTCACGAGCACGACCGGTTCGAGTTGTCCGAGCCGGTCGGCCGCGGCGCGACCGGTGTTGTCCTGCCCGCAGACACTCCAGATGGCGCCCAGGCTGGCCGTGGCCAGGAACGCCACCACCGCTTCGGCGATGTTCGGCAGGTAGCCGGCCACCCGATCGCCCGGCCGCACGCCCAACCGCCGCAAAGTCGTCGCGAACGCGGCGGTGTCGGAGAGCAGTTCGTGCCAGGAGTATTCGCGCGGCGCCTCGTCTTCGGACAGCGCGACGATCGCGGGCCGGTCCGGGCGGGCCTGCTGCACCACCTGCTCGACGTAGTTGATGCGGGCGCCGGGGAACCATCGCGCGTCCGGCATCTGCCCGTCGACGATGCGCTCGGGCGCCGCCCCGAGGTCGAAGTACTCCCAGACGGCTCGCCAGAAGGCCGGGATGTCCTCGACCGACCACCGCCACAGGTCGTGGTAACCCTCGGTCGCGACCCCGTAGCGGTCGTGGATGAACCGCGCGAACCGGGTGATCCGCGCGTTCTCGACCCTCTCCGGGGTGGGCGTCCATTGCGACACACCGGTTTCGGTGAGCATGTCGGTCATCGCGCGCTCCACCCGCCGTCCATCGTGTAACTGGCTCCGGTCACCATGCCCGCCGCGTCGCCGGTGAGCCAGGCCACCAGCGAGGCCACCTCCGCGGGCTCGACGAGGCGTTTCACCGCGCTCTCGGTGAGCAGGACCTGCTCCACCACGTCCTGTTCGGGAATGCCGTGCGCGGCGGCCTGCTCGGCAATCTGCTTGTCCACCAACGGCGTTCGCACGTATCCGGGGTTGACGCAGTTGCTGGTCACCCCGTGCGGGCCGCCCTCGAGCGCGGTCACCTTCGACAATCCCTCCAGCGCGTGTTTGGCGGTCACATAGGCGGATTTGTAGGCCGAGGCCCGGATCCCGTGTACCGAGGAGATGTTGACGATCCGCCCGTACCGTTGCGCGTACATGTGCGGCAGTGCCGCGCGGATCAGCAGGAACGGCGCCTCCACCATGAGCGCGAGCATGGTGCGGAACCGTTGCGGCGGGAACTCGGTGATCGGGCTGACGGTCTGGACCCCGGCGTTGTTGACCAGGATGTCGACCTCGAGGCGCAGGTCCTCGAGTGCCGCCACGTCGAGCAGGTCGACTTCCCATGCGGTGCCGCCGATCTCGTCGGCGACGGCCTTGGCGCCCGGTCCGTCCACATCGGCGACGGTGACCGCGGCCCCGCGCCGGGCGAGTTCGCGGGCGCAGGCCGCGCCGATCCCGCCCGCGGCGCCGGTGACCAGCGCGGTGCGCCCGGTCAGGTCGATGCCACTCATGCGCGCACCGCCTTGGCCGCACCGGCGAGCTCACGGGCGTCCGCGCTGTCGAGTTCGGCCAGGTTCGCGCCCTTGGTCTCCCGGGCGAACAGCACGGCCACCGCCGTGATCGCGCAGGCCAACGCCAGGTAGATCGCGATCGGCACCGCGGACTGGTAGGTGTCGAGCAAGCGCACCGCGATGATCGGCGCCAGCGAACCGGCCACGATCGAGGTCACCTGATAGCCCAGGGACACCCCCGAGTACCGCATCCGGGTCGGGAACATCTCGGCCATGATCGCCGGTTGCGCCGAGTACATGAACGCGTGGAACACCAACCCCAGGATCACGGCGGACAGGATCACCGCGTTGTGGCCGCTGTCCATCATCGGGAAGGCGAAGAAGCCCCAGGTGCCCGCGGTGACCGCGCCGACCAGGTAGACGGGCCTGCGCCCGTAGCGGTCGCTGAGCCGGCCGACCAGCGGGATGATCGCGAAATGCACCGCGTGCGCGGCCAGCAGCCACCACAGGATCACCGTGGTATCCGCCCCCACGTGCACCTTCAAGTACGTGATGGAGAAGGTGACGACCAGGTAGTACATGATGTTCTCGCCGAAGCGCAGCCCCATCGCGGTGAGCACGCCGCGCGGGTAGCGCTTGAACACCTCGACGGCGCTGAACCCGGTGGCCTTCTCCTGTTCGGCCTGCTGCTGGGCGGCCAGGAAGATCGGCGCGTCGGTGATCTTGGTGCGCACGTAGTAGCCGATGAACACCACCACCGCCGACAGCCAGAAGGCCACCCGCCAGCCCCACGACAGGAACGCCGCATCCGAGAGGGTCGAGGTCAGGAACAGCAGCACCACCGTGGCGAGCATGTTGCCCACCGGCACCGCCGCCTGCGGCCACGACGCCCAGAACGCGCGGCTGCGGTCCGGGCTGTGCTCGGCCACCAGCAGTACCGCGCCGCCCCATTCGCCGCCCACCGCGAAACCCTGGATGAACCGCAACGTCACCAGCAGCGTGGGCGCCAGGTAGCCCACCTGACCGAACGTCGGCAGGCAGCCCATCAGGAAGGTCGCCGCGCCGACGAGCAGCAGGCTCAGTTGCAGCAGCTTCTTGCGCCCGTACTTGTCGCCGAAGTGGCCGAACACCACACCGCCCAGCGGGCGGGCCGCGAAACCGACGGCGTAGGTGACGAAGGCGGCCAGGATCGCGTCGAGATCACTGGTGCCCTGGGCGAAGAACACCTTGTTGAACACCAGGGTGGCCGCGGTGCCGTAGAGGAAGAACTCGTACCACTCGACCACCGTGCCCGCCATGGAGGCGGCCACCACCCGCCGCAGTCCGGTGGGGGCGGCGGGCTCAGTGCCCGGCCCCGCTGTGCCGACGCTCATCACATCTCCTTCACACCGACCGCATCCCCGTTGGTTGTGATGCGGCGCACACACTCTGGCTGGAAGTCGAGTATTCGTGCACACCTACTGCCCGATCAATGGCGAATTCCGCACCCCAGCTCTGCAAGAATGCAGATGTGCCCGCCGCGTACCCCAGCCCCGACGACCTCCTCGTGCTGCTGGCGGTCGCCCGCACCGGCCGTTTCACCTACGCCGGTGACGAACTCGGCCTCAACCACACCACCGTCTCCCGCCGCATCACCGCCCTCGAGCACGCGCTCGGCGGGCGCGTGCTCAGCCGCGGCGCGGGCGGCTGGGAGTTGACCGACCTGGGGCGGGAGGCGCTCGGCGCAGCCGAGGCGATCGAGGCGGCGGTGCGCTCGATCGCCCCCAACTCCCGCGGCGAGCGGACGCTGGAAGGGGTGGTGCGGATGTCGGCCACCGACGGATTCAGCGCCTATCTCGCCGCCCCCGCCGTCGCCGAGGTCCGCCACCGGCACCCGCGCATCGAAGTGGAGATCATCGCGACCACCCGGCGGGCCTCCGAACAACGCTCCGGGCTCGACCTCGAGGTGGTCGTCGGCGAACCACGCGTGCGCCGCGCCCGCGCCACACCCCTCGGCGACTACGTCATCGGCCTCTACGGCACCCCGGCCTACTTCGCCGAGCACGGCACCCCGGAGTCGGTGGCCGACCTGGCCGGGCACCCGCTGGTGTACTTCATCGAATCCATGCTGCAGGTCGACGACCTGGACCTGGCCCCCAACGTCGTGCCCGCCATGCGCGAATCCGTCTCCTCCACCAATGTTTTCGTCCACGTCGAAGCCACCCGCGCCGGCGCCGGACTCGGCCTGCTGCCGTGCTTCATGGCCGACCGCCACCCGGACCTGGTGCGCGTGCTGCCGGACGCGGTCGCGATCCGGCTCACCTATTGGCTGGTCGCCCGGCCGGAAACCCTGCGCCGCCCGGAAGTGGCGGTGCTCGTCGATGCGCTGCGGGCACGGGTGCGGGCCGAACGGCGCGCACTGCTCGGCTCATCTGCCGCGGTGAGCTGAACTCCTGCCGTCGGGGGTTCACACCTTGCGCAGCGGCGGCGGCTGCCACCGGCCGTCCAGCACCTCGCGGTGCGGGGCGTACAGGCGCATCGTCACTCCGAGCGGCCCGCGCGGGGCAGGCAACCAGTTCGATTCCCGGTCCGCGCCCGGATGGGTGTGCTGAAGGTACAGATCCAGCGACCCGTCGGCGTTGTAGGACAGCGGATCGCGGTCGCCGAGAGCGAACCGGTTCAGCTCGTTGGCCACCTGGAAACCCTGCTCGTCGTACATGGTCACCGACCAGAACGCCGCCACCGGCGGCAACTCGCTCTTGTCGAAGTGCAGCACATAGTCGTGCTCGCCGGTGACCGGATCGCCGTCGGCGTCGGTGAGCAGCAGCGGATACACCGCGTCCTCGGGCGGGTTGGCGCCCAGCCCCACCATGGTGATCACCGCCCGCTCGAGATAGAAGTTCCCGTACACGCCCATCGTCTCGACATGGTTGGCCCAGCCGTTGACCTTGCTGCCCAGCGCGGTGACCGCGGCGTGCATCGCCTCGAAGGCGTCGGCGCGGCCCGCCTCGATCTCGGCGCGTTCGGCGGGGGAGAAGCGGTCGGCGTCGAAGGACTCACCCGCGACGATGCCGAGCCGCGCCAGCCGCGCGAGAATCGGCTGATCGGTCAGATGCGGCGGGACGGTCGCCAGCACCTCGGCGGCGTGGACGAAGTAGTCCAGGGCGCTCATCTCGTGGACCAGGGTGAGCGGCTCGGTGGTCGCGTCGACCGGGTCGGTGGGCCGATCGGCCGCCGCACCGACCGGGGTGATCCGGAATCCGTCCTGGATGGCGTGCACGGTGGCGTAGTCGCCGGGCCCGTTGGTCTGGGTCCGGCCGATGATCCACGCGAACGGGGTCGGCGCCGGAATCACCGTGGCGCCGTCGGGCACCGGCCCCCGGTACCCGGGCGCGGTGACCACGAAATCCGCCGCGCCGGTCCCGGTGGTGCGTTTGCCCGGACTGGCGAACACATCGGTCCACATGTCCAGCATCGGCAGCATGTAGTAGCGGTCGCCGGTATCCGGGGTGTGCACCAACACCGGCCCCGCGGTCAGATCCAGCCAGGCGATCGAATACAGCGTGTCGAAGTTGGGCCGCACGACCGCGCGGAAATCCGCCGGTGGGAACTCGCGCATGTGATGGAACTGATTCGGCGGCCCGAACCCCGGCCGGGAACCCGCCACCGCACCGGTCTGCTGGCGACGGCTGATATCCATCGTCACCAGGGGATAGAAATACAGCGTTCCCTCGTAGCTCAGGGTTCGCAGATCATCGGAGAGGATGCTCACCGCGGTCACCTCGCAGTCGGTCGGGAATCGTGCCGTTCCGGAACGTCGCGTCCGATCCGCCTCCCGCCGGACCCCGCGCCGCTGGTCACGAGTGCCATGCTGCCGGTTCCCCGGTGGCGGCACTTCACACAGTCGGGGTGAGGTGGCGGGCCCGCGAAAGGCGCCGACCGGCGTGCCGCTCGCGTGGCGCCCTGCACCCGACGACGAAGCGCTTCCGGTTGAGGGGACGTTCGGGCTCCGGACCATCTCAGGGTCCAAAAAAGAACGCATCCTCTGCAGATTGGCAGAGGATGCGTGACAGTGTCCGGAGGGGGACTTGAACCCCCACGCCCTATAACGGGCACTAGCACCTCAAGCTAGCGCGTCTGCCATTCCGCCACCCGGACCGGTGTGCCCAGCAAGGTTATCGGATGTCCGGGGCGGGGACCAAATCGCGGGTCGGCGTAGGTGCCGGTGATGGCATTTTGCCTGGTCAGTGGTGTGGTCTTGCGCTCGTGGAGGATGTGAGGGGGTCGGCCGGGCGGGCCTGCTCCAGGATGCCGGTCAGCGCCGACGAGCCCGGGCTCTTCGGGAGGGACGGCGAGTTGTCCGGGCGGTCGGTGACCAGGGAGCGATGGAATGGGCGCGCGGTCGCTCCGGTGGGCCGGCCGACCCATCACGACCGGTTCGGAGAAAATTTCTCGTGGGGAGCGATGACTTCTCCGAGGGTGCTCCGTCCTACCTGGTGAACGCGCCACCAACCCGGCGCGACCGACCAGAAGGACAGGAACATGACCACCACCACCGCCACCAGCTTCGCCACCGACGCCGCCCGCCGCCCCGGCACGATCCGCAATCGGGTCCTGTGGACCTTGCAGGTCGTGCTCGGTCTGTTCTTCATCATCGCCTCCGGCGGACCGAAGCTGGTCATGCCGAACGCGTTGGTCGAGAACGCTCCCGAGAATCTGACCCTGCCGTTCGGGCTGCTCATCTTCATCGGGCTGGCGGAGGTCGCCGGCGGGATCGGCCTGATGGTGCCCCGGCTGACCGCCCTGGCCGCCGTGGGGCTGAGTGTGCTCACCGTGCTGGCCGCCGGGACGCAGGCCTTCATCGCCGACAAGCCCGCGATGGCGATCTTCCCCCTGGTCCTCGCCGCGATCTTTGCCTGGATCGCCTACGAGCGCCGCGCCGGTCTCACCGCCCTGCGCACCGCGTTCTCGCGATGACACCTTCCTGAGCGCTGATCGGCGATCGGTGGATCCACCGATCGCCGATCAGCGCGTTTCCGGGATCGATCGCCTGTCGGGTTGGCGGCTGTTCGATCCGCGGCCGTCCGGTTCGCGGCACCTGCCTTCGGGTGCCGCACCGGGCGGCCGCTCTCTGTCGGGTGAGGCGTACCGGCCGCCTCCCCAGCCGACGACGGCCACGCCGCCGGTGTCGGGGCCGGACGAGATTCGGCCGATACGCCCGACCGTCGGGCCGGGTCCGGGACGCCCGGCGAGATTCGGTCAGCGGGCCGTGATCTGTTCGCGCAGGATGTCCCCGTGTCCGGCGTGTCTGGCGAATTCGGCGGTCATGAACACGTAGATCCAGCGCAGGTTGACCACACCCATGCGGGGGTGCTCGCGGGTCTCGTCCAAGGCGATCGGGCCGGCGATGGCGCGGGCTCGGGCGCTCGCGCGTTCGAATTCGGCGATCACCTGCGGCACGGTCTCGTCGTCGCCCACCTCGAAGCCGCCGTGCGGCCACAGCGGGCCGTCACAGTCGGCGTCGGCGAGTTGTCCGAGCGTGCGCTGGAACCACATTCGCTCGGCGAAGGTGGCGTGTTTGATCAGTGCTATCGGGGTCGTCAGTGACGGCACGAGCCTGCGCCTGGCGTCGGCTTCGGACAGGCCGCGCACGGTGTCGACGAGGTCGCGGCGCGCCCGGTCGAGCATGGTCTCGAGGAGTTCTCGCTCGGTGCCGGGAGCATGCAGTCGAGTGGTCATCGCAGAGCTGTCCTTCCTCGGCCGGCCCGGCGCACGCCGGATCGACCGAACTGTGGGTGGGGTTTCGACACGGAGGGCGGGGGAAGAACCGCCGCCGAAGTGTGCGTGTGCTTCGTGAGGGAAGCGAGACGGGCCGCTGAGACCTTGCGACCCATCCTGAATGTGGGTGCGAGCGGCTGCTGTTCAATCTAGCACCTGCTGTTCGGTGGCCCGGGGTCGCTCGCGAACGAAAATCCGGTGCGCGCCAGAGCCCGGTGGTGTTCGATGACGTGGTCTTCGGAGGATGGGAGTGCGGATGGCCGAGATCCGGGAGGGCACCGTGGTGGTGCCGGTGACGCTCGAGCATGCGCGTCTGTTGGACTCGCCCGCCGACTTCGAGCAACGTTTCGGGCTGGCGTTGGTCGAGGGTTACCTGGCCTTTCCGGAAGCTATCGCGCAGACCCTCGAGACGCTGCGGGCGGGGACGGCGCCGCAGTGGTACAGCCATTTGATCGTCGACACCGCGACTGCCCGGGTCGTCGGGTTGGGCGGTTTCACCGGGCCGCCGCGCGACGGGGTGGTCGAGATCGGCTACAGCGTGGCGCCCTCCGCGCGGGGTCGCGGGCACGCCACGGCGGCGGCTCGCGCCTGGATCGAGGCGGCTCGGGAGCGGGGTGTGCGGACGGTGATCGCGCATACCTTCGCCCAGGAGAACCCGTCCACCGCGGTGCTGCGACGCTGCGGATTCGTGCAGACGGGCGAGACGATGGACCCGGATGAGGGGCCGGTGTGGCGCTGGGAGCTCGATCTCACCCGATAGCGCCGCAGCGGCCCGCGGTGGACGGGTCGCTCGCGTCGGCGGCGACGGATGCATCCGTCTACCTCGTCGGCGACGCCTCGCTGCGAGTTGCTCTGCGCCGCATCGATATTCGTCGATCACCTACCTGATGGCATGGTGTCTTCGCGGACCTGCGCGGCTCCGTCTGGCACTGTCACACCCGCCACCACGGGGGCTGCGCCTGCGCGTCATGCCCTGAGCGTGGCGTCGCCGCGGTCCTAGGATCGACAGCTGACGGGACACCGAGCGGGACGGAGGCTGCCGTGGGTGCGGTCGAACGGATGCGGGTGTGGCGGGTGGTCGAACCGGGGCCGGTGGGGCGCGGGGCGCTGCGGTGCGAACGGGAGGAGGTGCCGCGGCCGGGGGAGGGGGAGTTGCTGGTGCGGGTGGCGGCGTGTGGGGTGTGCCGGACCGACCTGCATGTGGTGGAGGGGGACCTGCCGGTGCACCGGGCCGGGGTGACGCCGGGGCACGAGGTGGTCGCGGAGGTCGTGGCCGCGCCGGCGGGGGAGCAGCGGTTTCCGGTCGGGTCCCGGGTGGGGATTCCGTGGTTGCGGCATACCTGCGGGGTGTGCCGGTACTGTCGGCGCGGGGCCGAGAACCTGTGCCCGCACTCGCGGTACACGGGGTGGGACGATGACGGCGGGTACGCCGAATACGCCACCGTGCCTGCCGATTACGCCCTGACGTTGCCGACGGGATACGCCGACGAGGAGTTGGCGCCGCTGCTGTGCGCGGGCATCATCGGCTATCACGCGCTGCTGCGCGCGCAGCTGCCCGAGGGCGGGGTGCTGGGGATCTACGGGTTCGGCGGCAGTGCGCATCTGACCGCACAGGTGGCGCTCGCCCAGGGTGCGCGAGTGCACGTGATGACGCGAGGCGCGGCGGCCAGGGAGCTGGCGGCGGCGCTGGGGGCGGCCTCGGTGCACGGGGCGACCGACCCGCCGCCGGAGCCGCTGGACGCGGCGATCCTGTTCGCACCGGCCGGGGAGCTGGTGCCGCCGGCGCTGGAGGCGCTGGACGCGGGCGGCACATTGGCGGTGGCGGGCATCCACCTGACCGATGTGCCGCCGTTGAACTATCAGCGGCATCTGTTCCGGGAGCGGCAGATCCGCAGCGTCACCGCGAACACGCGCGCTCAGGCCAGGGAATTCCTGGCGGTGGCCGGGCAGCACCGGTTGCGGGTGACCACCCACCGCTACCCCCTCGACCACGCCGATCGAGCCTTGGCGGACCTGGCCGCGGGCCGTTTCGACGGCGCGGCGGTGCTGGTGCCCTAGCGGGTCCGGCTGAGGACCTTCGGCACTGTGCTGGGGGAGTGGGGGCGTGATGGCATGGGGGGCGGCCCGGGAGCAGGACGGGCGGGAAGCGGGTCGAGTAGGTGGATGCGGCGCAGCGGTCGGCGGAACGGGAGGGTTGTGCTCGCACGATGCTCGAGATCGGGCGGGGGGAGGCGATGGCGCTGTTGGCACGGATGCCGTTCGGGCGGATCGTGTTCACCCGGGACGCCTTGCCCGCGATCCGGCCGGTGAATCATCTGGTGGACGGGCAGTCGATCGTGGTGCGGACGGGGGCGACGACGGGCCTGGCGGCCTCGGTGCGGGCGCGGGGGTCGGTGGTGGTGGCCTATGAGGCCGACGAGATCGATCCGGTGCGCGGGCTGGGCTGGTCGGTGGTGGTGACCGGGTGCGCGCGGCCGGTGACCGACCCGGACCTGCTGGCCGGCTACTCGGCGCGGCTGCGGTCGTGGGTGGACCCGGCGCCCGACGAGGTGGTGGCGATCGAGGCGACGTTGGTGCACGGCGTCCGGTTGACCGCGCAGCCGGTCATCGCGCGCGGCGCCTGACGCGCACGGCTCGCGCGGTGCGGCCCCACCACAGCAGGCGAACCGACACGGCCACATAGAGCGCACCGGCCACGTAGACGAGCGCGCCGCCGTAGTCGTCGGCCCAGTCCGGGAGCCGGTCGGCGGTGAGCAGAGCCGCCGCGAGCATGCCGAGCGCGGTGATCATGGCGGGCACGCCCAGCGGCGCCACCGTGTCGTCGACGGTGTCGAGGTCGGGTGATCTGGCCATACGCCCAGGTTGCCGCGTCGGCGCCGCCGCGGTCAGAGCAGTGCTGCCCCTTCTGCCGAGGACGAAAGTCCCGCGCGGTCAGGGCAGGGGGACCGACCAGTGGATGACGGTGCCGCCGTCGCGGCCGCGTTCGGCGCGGAAAGTGCCGCCCGCCTTCTCGGTGCGGGCGGCCATGTTGGCCAGGCCGCTGCGGCGCGGCAGGTCCTCGGGCAGGCCGATGCCGTTGTCGACGATCTCGAGTTCGACGTCGTCGCGGATGGTCAACCGCACCGACAGCGAGGACGCTTTCGCGTGGCGGACGACGTTGCTGACAGCTTCGCGCAGCACCGCCTCCACATCGTCGAACATCGCCGGGGCCAGCACCGACACCGGGCCCGACAGCCGGATGCTGGTGCGCAGGTCGGTCTCCTCGGTCATCTCCGCGAGGACGGCGTGCAGGCGTTTGCGCAGCGCGGGCGCCTCGGCGGCGCTGCTCGAGTGCAGGTCGAAGATGGAGTGGCGGATCTCCTGGACGATGGACTGGACGTCGTTGACGGTGTCCATCAGCCGGGTCTTGATCTCCGGGGCGCGGGCGCGCGAGACGGTGCTCTGCAGCGACAGCCCGACCGCGAACAGCCGTTGGATGACGTGGTCGTGCAGGTCGCGGGCGATGCGGTCGCGTTCGGAGACGACGTCGAGTTCGCGCATGCGGCGCTGGGTGGCCGCCATCTGCAACGCCAGCGCGGCCTGATCGGCGAAGGCGCTCATCATCGCCTGTCCGGCCGCGTCCACGGGCGGCATGCCGAGCGCGCGCATGGTGGTGAGCAGGCCGACCACGGCGTTGCCCGCGCGCAGCGGCAGGGTCAGCACGGGCCCGTACTCGAGCGAGGTCGCGAAGGACGGCGCGTCGGCGGTGTCGACGGCCAGGGGACGTCCGTCGCGGAAGGCGACGCCGGTGTGGGTTTCGTCCATCGGCAGCCGCGTGCCGGTGAGAGTGTCGGCGTCGGCGCCCGCGGCGGCGACCACGACCAGTTCGGTGAGGTCTTCCGGGGGCACGTCGGGGTCCTCGGGCAGGGCGAGGAACGCGCACGCCGAGCCGGTCAGCGCCAGCGCTCGCTCGGTGATGACGGTGAACACCTCGCTGGTCTCCCCGCCGGCCAACAGCCGGGTGGCGACCTGCTGGGTGGCTTCCAGCCACTGCTGGCGGATCCGGGATTCCTCGTAGAGGCGGGCGTTGGCGATGGCGATGCCCGCCGCCGCGGCCAGCGCCTGCACCACCACCTCGTCGTCCTCGGTGAACTCGTGCCCGCCGGCCTTCTCGGTGAGATACAGGTTGCCGAAGACCTCGCCGCCGACCTGGACGGGCACCCCGAGGAAGGTGCGCATGGGCGGGTGGTGGTCGGGGAAGCCGACCGAGGCGGGGTGGGCGGACATGTCGGCCAGCCGGATCGGGCGCGGGTCGTCGATCAGCAGGCCGAGCACGCCGTGCCCGCGCGGCAGGTCGCCGATGAGCACCCGGGTGCGGTCGTCGATGCCCTCGTAGACGAATTCGGCGAGCTCCTTGGAATCGCGGTCGCTCTCCCGCACACCGAGCGCGCCGTATTTCGCGTCGACGAGTTCGATGGCGGTGTGCACGATCGAGCGCAGCGTGTTGTCCAGGTCCAGGCCCGCGGTGACCACGAGCATGGCCTCGATGAGCCGGTCCATCTGATCGCGCACGTTGACGATCTCGGCGATCCGGTCCTGCACCTCCGCCAGCAACTCGCGCAGGCGGGACTGGGCCAGGGTCTCGATCACCGGTAGACGGTCGTTCGAGCCCGGTCGCGAAGATCGGCCTTCCATGCCCAGCATCCTCTCACTTCACCCTCGCGCCGCCGACCCGGTGTCCGCGGCACGCGGTGCACTCCCAGCCGGATCGCCGGTCGAATCAGTCCGTGCGCCTGGGTTGTTCGAGTTTGGCGGCCAGGACCGCGGCCTGGGTGCGCCGCTCCACCCCGAGTTTGGTGAGCAGTCGGGACACGTAGTTCTTGACGGTCTTCTCCGCCAGGAACATCCGCGCGGCGATCTGCCGGTTGGTCAGGCCTTCTCCGAGCAGGGCGAGCAGGGTGCGTTCCTGCTCGGTGAGGGCGGCCAGCGGACCGCTGTCGGCCTCGGCCTCGGCGCGCAGCTTGGCCATCAACGCGGCCGCGGCGCGGTTGTCGAGCAGCGATTTGCCCGCCCCGATCGCACGGACGGCGTCGACGAGATCGGTGGTGCCGATGTCCTTGACCACGTAGCCGCTGGCGCCGGCGAGGATGGCGTCCAGCATCGCCTGCTCGTCGGTGAACGAGGTGAGGATCAGGCAGCGCAGCTTCCCGTCCCGGGAGAGCAGTTCACGGCACAGTTCGATGCCGTTGCCGTCGGGCAGGCGCACGTCGAGCACGGCCACGTCGGGATCGAGGGCGGGGATGCGGGCCAGGGCCTGCGCGGCGTCGGCGGCCTCGCCGACGACCTCCATGTCGGCTTCGGCGTCGATGAGATCGGCGACGCCGCGCCGCACGATGGCGTGATCGTCGACCAGAAACACCCTGACCATCGGCCCTTCCCCTTTCTGTCGCTGACCTCAGACTACGCAGCGGCGTGCCCGCGGCGCTGCTTCTCGGGCGGGCGGCGCCCGGATCGCCAACCGAAGTCCCCCCGGTGAGGGTCCTCCGACCCTGACCGCTGCCCGCGCGCGGGTGCGACCGTGAGGCAGACCACGACGAAGGACGGACACATGCACCGCGGACTGCCCGACGACAGCACGGTCGCGACGGCACTCGCGCTGGCCGGTCGCGCACCCTCGGTGCACAACGTGCAGCCGTGGCGGTGGCGGATCGACCGGCACAGCGTGCACCTGTATCTGGACCCGGCCCGTACGCTGCCCCGCACCGACCCGGACCGCCGCGATGTGGTGATCAGTTGCGGTGCCGCGCTGCACCACCTGACGGTGGCGTTCACGGCGATGGGGTGGGCGAGTGTGGTGACGCGGCTGCCGGACCCGGCGGATCCTGATCATCTGGCCGCGATTCGGTTGGTGGCGCACCGGGCAACGGGTCAGGACATCGCGATGAGCGCGATGATTCCGAAGCGGCGCACCGACCGGCGACACTATGCGCCGTTGCCGTTGCCGCCCGGCTGTTTCGGACTGCTCGCCGAACGCGCGGCCGCGCTGGGCGCGATGGTGCGCGTCGTCGACGACGGCGCGCGGGCCCGATTGGTCGAGGCCGCGCGTGCCGCCGCGCGGGTGCATGCCGAGGACGACGACTACCGCTTCGAGTTGGCGCTGTGGTCGGGCAGACATGGCAGTGACGACGGTGTGCCCGCCCGCAACGCCCCGCCACCGCGCGAGAGCGACGTGTTGCCCGCGCGGGTGTTCTCCGCGCCCACGCTGGTGGATCCGGCCCGCGCCGGCGATCACGCCGAGCTGCTGGTGATCGCCACCCCGGCCGACGATCGCCTGGCGCGGCTGCGAGTCGGTGAGGCGCTGAGCGCGGTGCTGCTCACAGCCACCAATATCGGCCTGGCGACCTGCCCGCTCACCGAGCCGCTCGGGATTCGCGACCACCGTGCCATGATCCGCCGCGGTGTGCTCAACGGCACCGCGCATCCGCAGGTCGTGCTACGAATCGGCTGGGCACCGGAGGGGGCCGAGGCGTTGCCGCGTACCCCGCGCCGTGCGGTGTCCGAGATGCTCGTCCCCGGTGAGGGTTGACGCGCGGCTGCGGCGTTCAGGACGTGGCCGTGAGGCGAGTGCGGGCGTAGGCAATGGCGTCGGGGGTGTGGTCGAAGACGCGGTCGTCCGCGGGCAGCGCGCCGAGCGTGTCCAGCAGGGGGCGATGGTCGGCGCGCACCCCTGAGACCAGCACGAGGATGCCGTGGTGCTCGAGTTTGCCGATCGCGTCGGCCAGTACCAGCGCGCCGGTGGTGTCGAGCGCGGTGACCCGCGACATCCGCAGGACGACAACCCGCACGTCGGCGACCTCGACGAGTTCGAGCAGGAATCGGTGGGCGGCGGCGAAGAAGAGCGGGCCGTCTATCCGGTAGGCGACGATGTGGTCGCGCAGCAGGGCGTGTTCCTCGGCGAGGATCGCCCTGCTGTCCTCGTCCAGCGGGACTTGTTCCAGCCGCGCCTCTTTCGCGACCGCGCGTAGGGCGAGGAGCATCGCGATACCGATTCCGGCGGCGACGGCGGTCACCAGGTCCAGGGCGACAGTGACGGCGAAGGTGACGGCCATGATCAACGCATCGCCCTTGGCGGCGCGGGCGATGGCAACGATGGCCGCGGTTTCCACCATCCGGATGGTGGTGGCCAGCAGCACCCCGGCGAGTGCGGCCAACGGGATGTGGGACACCAGCGGCGCCGCGCAGAAGACGATGCCCGCGAGGACGGCCGCGTGGGTGAGCGCCGCCAGCCGAGTGCGGGCACCGGCGCGCACGTTGACGGCGGTGCGGGCGATGGCGCCGGTGGCGGGCACGCCGCCGAACAGCGGTGCGGCGATGTTGGCCAGGCCCTGCCCGAACAGCTCGCGGTCCGGGTCGTGACGGGTGCCGACGGCCATCGAGTCGGCCGCGGTGGCCGAGAGCAACGATTCGAGGGCGGCCAGCGCGGCGACCGCGAGCGCGGGCACGATCAGCGCGCCGAGCCGGCCGGGGTGCACGAAGTCGAGTCCGGGCGCGGGCAGACCGGAGGGGATGGCGCCGATGCGGGTCAGGTCGAGGTCGAACAAACCGGCGAGTACGGTCGCCGCGACGACCGCGGCCAGCGCCACCGGCAGTTTCGGCATCCGTCGTCCACCGAGCAGCACGGCACCGGCGACCAGCGCCGCGGTCGCGGGCGCGATCACGCCGGGATTGCCCAGGTAGTGCAGCACGGCGTCGACGGCCACCGTCCACACCTTGTCACCGGTGGCGTCCTCGATCCCGAGGGCCGCAGGCACCTGCTGTAGCGCGATGACGACGGCGATTCCCGCGGTGAACCCTTCGAGCACCGGAGCGGGCATGTAGCGGACAGCCCGGCCGACACCGGCGAAGGCGAGCACGACCAGCATCAGGCCCGCGAGGAGGCCGACGGTGAGTACACCGCTCGCGCCGTGCTCGTGCGCGATCGGTACCAGCACCACGGTCATGGCCCCGGTCGGGCCGGACACCTGGAATCGCGATCCCCCGAAGATCGCCGCGACGGCGCCGGCAACCACGGCGGTGGCCAGGCCCGCGCCGGCTCCGAGTCCCGAGCTGATGCCGAAGCCGAGCGCCAGCGGCAGGGCGACCAGTGCGACGATCACGCCGGCGGTGAGGTCGGCGGCCGGCGCGCGCAGACCGGGTAGCCAGTCCGCGCGGGTGGGCAACAGGGTTCGGGGGCTCATCGGGTGCGGTCCCGGGGTAGGCGAAGCATGAGGAATCCTGGATGTCTAGTTTCGAAAATTGGAAAACAATGAGCGTGACGGGCGGCAGCGAACGGTTCGAGGTGCGTTACACCGATTCCTCCAGGGCTTCGACCTGGCCGCTGAGCACGCCGGTGAGGATCACGCGCGCGGTGGCCAGTAGGTGGGCAACCTCCGGCGAGGTGAGCTGGTAGGTCACCGAGAGTCCCTCGCGCCGGGCGGTGACCAGGCCGGCGCGGCGCAGCACCGACAGTTGCTGGGAGAGGTTGGCCGGTTCGACGCCGACTTCCTCCAACATCTCCGAGACCGCGTGCTCCCGCTCGCTGAGCAGTTCCAGGACCCGGATGCGCACGGGATGACCGAGTGTTTTGAAGAAGTCGGCCTTCATCTGGTACAGCGGCCGCTGGAATCCCGGCATTGCCTCACCGCCCTCGCGCTCGTGTCGGCCAGGGCATGGCCTGGCTGGTTGCAAAGTTTAGCAATCAGCAGAACAGGCAGGCAGTCAGGGGGTGTGCACGACCATCACCGGGCAGTGCGCCTGCTGGACCAGGGCGTTGCCGACGGAGCCGAGCAGCAGGCTTCCGAAGCCGCCGCGTCCGCGGCTGCCGACCACGAGCAGCTGCGCGGGCTTGGACCATTCGCGCAGGTGGTGGCGCGGGCCGGACAGGTAGACCTTGCGGGTGACGCGCACCTGCGGGTATTTGTCGGCCCAGCCGTCGAGTGCGTCGGCGAGCAGTTCGTGGGAGGTGGTCTCGATCTCGCGGTCGGCGATGGTGTCGGGCAGACCGGTCAACTGTTCGAACCGCAGGTCGCTCCAGCAGTGCACGGCGACGAGGGTGGCCCGCCGCTCGGCGGCCTCGGCGAAGGCGAGTTCGACGGCGGCGCGGTTGTGCGCGCTGCCGTCGACGCCGACGACGACCGGCCCGCAGCGGCGGATGCTGGTGTCGTTGCCGCTCGCGCGTACGACGGTGATCGGGCCGTGCCCGTGGGCGACCACCGCCGACAGGGTGGAGCCCAGGTAGCCGAGGGCGCCCGCGTTGCCGGTGCCCAGCACGGTCATGGCCGCGAAGTCGGAGCGGTCGATGAGGACCTCGGCGGCCGAGCCCTCCACCAGTTCGGTGTCGACGGCGCAGCCGGGCGCGGTCTCGGTGGCCAATTGCGCTGCGGCGGCCAGGTATTCGACGCCCTGCTGGCGGAACTCGGCGGTGACCGACGGGACGAGCAGGGCGTAGGGCCCGAACACCGCGCGGGTGGCGGCCAGGTCGAGGGCGTGCACGAGCCGCAGCGGCCTGCCCCGGGCCGCGGCGGTCTCGGCGGCCCAGCGGACGGCGAGATCGCTGGCGGCGGAGTCGTCGACGCCGACGACGAGGGGATGTGCGGCCATCAGAGCGTGTCCTTACCGGTGTGCGTGCGGGTGCTCTCAGGCTAGGAACGGCGCATCGTCGGGCACGCTGGTCCGAGGTCCCCGGCGGAGGGGCCGAAAGGCCCACGTTGCCGGGGATCGCGGCGGATCAGGCGCGGCGCAGGGCGACCACCGGGATGGTGCGGATGCCGGCGGTCTGGCGCTCGTAGTCGGCGAAACCCGGGTAGCGGCGCGCCTGTTCGGCGTAGATGCGGTCCCGCTCGGCGCCGGTGACCACCTCGACGGTGACGGCGTAACGGTCGGTGCCGCGTTCGATTTCGGCGCGTCCGGCGGCGCGGAGGTTGTGGTACCACTCGGGGTCGACGGGGGCGCCCGCCTTGCTGGCGAAGACGTAGACGGTGTCGGGGTCGTTCTCGTCGGCCTGATACATCAGCGGGGCCACCATCTCCCGGCCGCTCTTGCGGCCGCGATGGTGCAGCAGCAGCATCGGCGCACCCGCGAACTGGCCGCCGACGCGGCCCTCGTTGGCGCGGAACTCCTCGATGATGCTGGTGTTCCAGTCCTTGCCATCGCTCATGATGTGTCTCCTTCGTCGTCGCCGCACGGCACTCGTCGGCCAGGCTCTCGCATCCTGACCCGCATCGCGACCGCCGCCGCGCCGACACGCGGTGACCAGCCGTATCGGTGGAGCCGACCGAGTACCGCGCGCTCAACCCCGACGCCGACTGGGATCCCGCGTCCAAGCAGCCGCTGTTCAAATCCGGCGCGGCCCGGCTGGAACGGATCGCGCTCGCCGACGGCGTCCCGGCGGCGGCACCGACCAACACCGCCTCGGCTCCGTCGAGCCCGGCGGTCCCCGACACCGTCGGCGGCCCGGCGGGCACCGCGCACGAGACGACGGAGGCGCAGGCGTGAACAACGTCGGAGTGGTGATCACCGAGGTGCATCGCGCGGAGAACGAGCTCGGCACGGAACTGCTGCGGGTCGCCGACCGACAGCAGACCGACCACGAGGTGCACCACCTGGCGGGTGACCTGGCCCGGTGGTCGCATCAGCACGTGCGGGCGCTGGCGGTCACGGGACGACGGTTCGGGCTGGACCTGGACCCCGAACCCGAGCACGACTCCGCGCTGCGAGCGGCGGTGCGCCAGAAGGGCAGCGAACTGCTCGGCCGCCACCACACGCCCGCGCTGCTGTTGTTGCGGGACCTGCGCCGCATCCACGTGCTGGCCGCGGGGGTGTCGGTGGACTGGGAGCTGCTGGCACAGGCGGCGCAGGCGATGCGTGACAGCGACCTGCTGGCGCTGACCCAGCGCTGTCATCCGCAGACGTTACGCCAGATGCGGTGGGCCAACGCGAAACTGAAGGAGAGCGCGCCGCAGATCGTGGTCACCGGCTGACCGGGCGCTCCAGGTCGGTGCAGGTGGCCGCGTCGGGCAGCTCGGGTGCCAGGAACACCGTCTGCGCCATCATCCGGTAGCCGGACATACGTTCCCGGAAGATCTCGATGGATTCCTCCGGATGCACCGAATCGATCACCGCGTGCGGGCCGACGGCGTTGAACTGGTGGCTGACCCCGCGCGGGATCTGCATGTCGACGAACGAGCAGGGCGGCACGATCAGGTTGTAGCGGGTGCGTTCCACCCCGGGCGGGGTGTCGGGCAGCGCGTCGGTGAACTGCTCGGGCCGGAACGGGGTGACCCCGGCGATGTCGGTGACGACGAACGGTGACAGGCTGCCGACCCGGATGTGGGTGTCGGTGCCGGTCATCATTCGCACGAACCGCAGCCCGGTGTGCAGGTGCATGCGCGAACAGATGCCGCGTTCGGCCGCGTCGTAGAAGTCCATCAGGTAGCGGTCGGCGAAGAAGCCGTCGAACGGCGTCTCGACCATGTAGACATCGCCCTCCTCGAACACCTGCGAGCGCACGATGCCGTCGCGGTCGGGGGTGGTGGCGGCGGGGCTGGCCTTGGCGGCGCGCACGATCTGGGCGAAGGCGCCGACGACGGCGTCGGCGACCTCGGGTGCCAGTTGCGCGACCGGGGTGACGACGTTGCGGCCCGCGTCCTGGAAGCTCGCCAGGTCGTGGATCTCGTTCTCGTCGTCGGCGTGGTGTTTGATGCGTGGCTCGGTCACCGGACGGACTCCTCGAGGTCGAACGAACGCAGCCAGAGTTGCAGCGAGAGCACCAGCCACAGTTTGCCGCCCTGCCGGGGCAGCAGGGCGCCCTCGCCGCGCAGCCAGGCGCGGATGGTGTCGGCGCGGAACAGGCCGCGCTCGCGGGCGGCGCGGCCCAGCAGCAGGTCGTGGGCCAGCTCGCGCAGCGGGCCGTCCAGCCACTGCTGCACCGGCACCCGCATGCCGCTCTTGGGCCGGTCGACGATGGTGGCGGGCAGCAGGTCGCGCACCGCCTGTTTGAGGATCCATTTCTCGCTGGTGCCCGCGAGTTTCATCGTCGGAGGGACGGCGAAGGCGTGGTCCACCACGGCACGGTCGAACAGGGGCGCGCGGCCCTCGATACCGCTGGCGGCGGTGAGGCGTTCGACCTTGGTGAGGATGTGGTGGGCGCCCTTGGTGCGCAGGTTGGTGTGCAGCAGCTGGTTGAGCAGGCTGGTCATCGCGCCGGGCCGCAGGTAGGGGGCGACGTGCTCGACCGGTCCGGGCGCGTCGGCCAGTGCGGCGAGCGCGTCGCGGGTGAGCAGGGTGGGCAGGTCGGCGTAGCACTTGCGGTAGCTGTCGAGGTAGGCGTGGGCGCGGGCGTCCTCGGCGGGGTCGTCGCGGGTGAGCTCGAAGATCAGCATCGGCAGGTTCTTGGGCCCGCCGAACACCGGGTCGCCGCCTTCGCCGTTGAGCGCCACCCGGATACCGTCGGCGGCCACGGCTTCGGCCAGCATCAGGTTCGGGACGGTGAGCGGGTCGCCGACGGGGCTGTCGAGCAGGCCGACCGTGTCGGCCAGGCGGGCGGCGACGGTCTGCCCGGGGACGGTGAGCACCCGGTGGCGGGTGTGGCAGTGCGTGGCGACCAGGCCGGAGTAGCCGAGCTCGTCGGGGGCGTCGGCGCCGAAACTGATCGAGTACGTGTGCACCGCCTGGTCGTGCAGTTTCGCGGCAAGGGCGGTGACCAGGCTGCTGTCGATGCCGCCGGAGAGCAGCACGCCGACCGGTTCGCCTGCGGGCAGCCGCCGGGTGACGGCGTCCTCGAGCAGGGCACGCAACCGCAGCGCGTGTTCGCTCGCGGGACGCTCGTCGATGTGCTCGCGCGGCTCCCAGTAGGTGTGTTCGGTGCTGGTGCCGTCGGGGTGCAGACGCAGGCAGCGGCCGGGCAGCACCTCGTGCACGTCGCGCAGCAGGGTTTCGCGGCCGGGCAGGTAGGCGAAGGTGAGGAAGGACCGCACGGCGGGCAGGTGCAGGCCCGTGCGCAGGGCAGGCCAGCGGCGCAGTGCGCGCAGCGAGGTGGACGCGGCCCAGCCCGCGCGGGCGCGGGCGTGGAAGAGGGTGCGGGCGCCGAGCTGATCGCGCAGCAGCACCAGGTCGGGGCCGTCGGCGACGGCGAGGGCGAACATGCCCTCGGCGGCGGCGATGCCGTCCAGGCCGAAGCGGGCGTAGCTGTGCAGCAGCACCTCGCCGTCGGGGCGGCCCGGTGGCGGTGCGTCGGCGCCGAGGCGGGCGCGCAGCCGGTCGGCGTTGAACAGGGTCACCTCACCGACGGCGGTCAGCGCACCGGCGGTGAACGGTCCCGCCGCGACGCCGGGCCCGTCGAGCAGCCCGAACCCATGTGGGCCCGCTGCGGTGATCGATCCAGCGGTGATCGGCCCGGCGGTGATCGGTTCCGCGGCGACGGCGCGCACGTGCGCGGCCGGGTCGTCCTCGGTCAGGAAGGCACACCATCGAGACATTCGCACTCACCCGAAATCGTCGTCGTCGCCATAGCCGTCGTCCCAGTCGTCGTAGCCGCCGTCACCACCGTCAGCGTCACCACCGCCGGTGCCGGTCTGGGCGGCCTGGGCGCGCAGCTCCTCTTCTTCCTCGGGCGTCAGCGAGGTCGGCGGCATGATCAACGCGCCGAGCAGCGCACCGCCCGCGACCGCGGCCAGGATGCCGCCGAGCCGCCCACCGAAGGAGGAACGGTTCACCGTGAGCACGCCGTCGCTCCACAGCGTGCGCCCGTAGCCGGATTCGCGGCCGTAGACGACGGTCCCGCCGCGGTGCACCCGCTTGACGAGCTTGCTGCCCAACGGTTCGTCGGTGCCGGAATGGCCGCGGTCGTCGCGCCAGCCGACCGTGCCGTCGGGGCCGCGGCTGCGCCATTCCTGCCTGCCGTCGGCGTAGCGGCGGTGCACGGTGCCGTCGGCGAGCAGTTCATCGGTGTAGGCGAGCTGCCGGTACTCGGGCACGGCGGGCTCCTTTCGAGGCGGGCGGGGCGCCGGTCATGCGACGGGCCAGGTGAGGAAGCCCGCGTCGCGGGCACGGCGCAGATCGACCAGCGGCGTGCGGGGCGGACGGACCTCGCGCACCAGCCGGTGCACGGTGCGCAGCAGGGCCGCGGGGCGGACGGCGTCGAGGTCGACGGCGCGACCGCGGCGCAGCCAGTCGCGTTCGCGCGGGTCGAGGTGGGAGAGTCCGGGCGCGGCACGAAGATCCGGGCGAGCGGCCCGGTCCAGTGCGAGATCGTCATGGTCGTGCCGGTGGAACAGGTGCAGCCCCATCGCCTGCCGTGGCCGCAACCCCAGCGGCACGACCCGCACCTCGGCGGCCAGTCCGGCGAGTTCGCGGACCCGCGCCGGGAATCGGAGTCCGGCCGCGCTCGCCCCGTGCAGCACGTACACGGTGCCGCGGACGCGGGCGAGCATGGCGACCACACCCGGGTGCAGGGGCAGTTCGGCGGCGCTCACCACCGGGCAGGCCGATTCCATCGGTAACCCGTTGGCGCGCATCATCGCCGCGATCGCCTGGGATTCGCAGACCAGCAGCCGGGGCAGGCCGTAGTCGAACAGGTCGGGTTCGCCGGTGTGCTGTCCGGGCGGGGTCGTGCGGGGCGCGGCGGGGGCCAGCAGACCGGGCAGCTCGCGGTGGCGGGCGAGCGCGGCGCGGAATGCGTCCTCGGGCACCGGGATCGGCAGGGTGAACGCGGCACGGCGCGGCAGCCGGTGCGCGGGGACGAGCAGGCGGCACAGCTCGTGCTGAAGCTGCCCCTCGGTGACGCGGAGACCGCCGGGGGCGCTCGCGCGGCGGGCCGCGAGCGGCAGCAGCCGGTCGAGCACCCGCGGGGTCAACTGGTCGGCCACGTGAGGAAACCTACCGCGCGGGCGCTGCGCCGGTCCGGGTCGGCCGCCTCCTCGACCCGTTCCACGCCGCGCTGGACCAGGCCGAGCAGCCGGGCGGGCGGCAGCGCGGCCACCGGCGACCACCATCCGTCGAGCAGCCACTCCCGGTCGTCGGCGGGCAGCTCGGGCGGCAACACCGCGCTGCGCAGCGGGCGTTCCCGCAGCCGCACCGCCGAACGCGCCGTCCGTGCCGCCCTGGTGGACAACCCGATCGGCACGACGCGGGACCCGAGCACCGCCCGCACGCGGGCGGCGAACTCCACACCCGGCGCGCCCGCGTCGTGCAGCAGCAGCACCGGGACCGCGGGCGGCAGCTGCTCGACGCGCTCGCACAACGCCATGCCCCACGCCCGGTGCGCGTCGTTGGCGGCCAGGCAGGCGAGCACGCCGCGGTCCGGGCACAGCAGCGCCAGCCGCGGCCACTCCACCGCGGGCAGCGCGAGATCCTCGTCCACCATGCCGGGCGGCAGGTCGCGGTAGATCCTCCGCCAGGGCTCGAGCACCTCGGACCGGAAGGTGCTGTACCGCACCGGAACCTGCACGGTGGTCATCCGCACGAGCAGCGGGCGCACCAGCAGCAGCACCAGATTCACCGCGACCAGCAGCCCCACCGCCGCGGGCAGGGCGACAAGGACCGGCACCAGCCCGCTGACCATCGAGACGAACGCGGCCACCACGATCACGACCGCGGTCACGGCCACCCACGCGTGGTAGACGCGCCGGATGCCGGGCAGGTCCTTGCGGGCCAGCGCGTACCACAGCTGGGTGGGGGTGTAGCGCAGCCCGCGGCCGTCGCCGAGCTTGTCGGCCAGCCGCCGAATCCGCAGGTCGTGCAGGCGGAACGGGCTTAACTTCGGCTCCAGCGCGAACTCGCGCGCGCATTTCGAGCAGCGTCGACCCGAGCGTTCCTTGTACAGCAGGTTCCTGGCGCAGTGCGGGCAGATCACGCCTCATGGTCGCCGATTCGCGCCCCGCGCGCGAGTGGTATCGCCGCGCGCGGCGCACGTAGCATCGCGCGAGTGACGCAGCTGCCGCCGGATACCGACCGCTGGAACACCAACATCCACTATCACGACGTGCTCGTCGAGGCGGTGGCTCCGCACGCCGGGCGCATTCTCGATGTCGGCTGCGGGGAGGGCATGCTGTGCCGCAGGCTGCGCCGTGACGATCGCGCGATCGTCGGCATCGACACCCACGCCGAGAGCATCGCGTTGGCGCGGGCGCAGTCCGGCGCGGACGGCCCGCACTACGTGTGCGCCGACGTCCTCACCCACCCGTTCGAGCCCGCCTCCTTCGACGCGATCGTCTCCGTCGCCACCCTGCACCACCTGGACCCGGGCGCCGCGCTCACCACGATGGCGCGGCTGCTGAAACCCGGCGGCACCCTGGCGATCGTCGGCCTCGCCCGTCCCCGGTGGCCGCACGACCTGCCGGTGGAGGCGCTGGCCGTGCTCGCGTTCACCTACCACCGGCTGGCCGGGCACCACCATTGGGAGCATCCCTCGCCGATCGTCTGGCCGCCGCCGCACACCTACGCCGAGATCCGCGACACAGCCCGGGCCCTGCTGCCGGGCGTGCGGTACCGGCGGCACCTGTACTGGCGATACTCCCTGCGCTGGCGCAAGCCGGCCGCCTGATCGCCGGGCCGCGCTCCCGGCCGGAGGCACGGCGGGCCCGCGTGTCCGGGGCGACCTCCCTCGGCTGTCGGTGGCGGTGGGTACCGTCTGGGTTCGTGGACGCTGGGGAACGGATCCGGGAGCTCGCCGATCGCATCGTGGAGTTGCGGACGGCCTACTACGAGGGCGCGCCGCTTGTCGCCGACGCCGAGTACGACGCGATCGAGGACGAGCTGCGCGCGCTGATCGCCGCGCACCCCGAGCTCGCCCCGGACCCGAATCCGCTCGACCAGGTCGGCGCGCCCGCCGTGCTGCACGCCCCGGTGCGGCACTCGCGGCCGATGTTGTCGCTGGAGAAGGCGACCACCCCCGAACAGGTCGCGGCGTTCTTCGAGCGCTTCCCCGGTCAGCCGGTCGTGGTCATGCCCAAGCTGGACGGGCTGTCGCTGGCGCTGGTCTACGAGGACGGCAGGCTGGTGCGCGCGGTCACCCGCGGCGACGGCACCACCGGCGACGACGTGACGACGTTGGTGCGGGCGTTGGTCGACGGCGTGCCGGAGCGGATCGACGTGCCGGGCCGGGTCGAGGTGCGCGGCGAGGCGGTCATGTTGCGCTCCACCTTCCTGGCCTACAACGCCGCGCACCCGGACAAGCCGCTGATCAACCCGCGCAATGCCGCGGCGGGCACGCTGCGCGCGAAGGACCCGGCCACCGTCGCCGAGCGCCGGCTCCGGTTCTTCGGCTTCGACCTGGACACCGCCGAGGGTGGTGCCGCCGCCGACCTGGGCGAGGGGCTGCGGGCCCTGGGCATCGCGGGCGCGGCGATGCGGGTGTGCGCCGACGCCGAGCAGGCGCAAGCGGCGATCACCGACATCGAGCGGGGCCGCAACGACCTGGACTACGACATCGACGGCGCGGTGCTGCGGCTGGCCGACCGGGACGCCTACGCCGCCGCGGGCACCCGATCCAACTCCCCGCGTGGCGCGCTGGCGTTCAAGTTCGCCGCCGAGGAGAAGACCACCGTCCTCGAGGCGGTCACCTGGGATGTCGGCAAGACCGGCAAGATCGTCCCGGTCGCCCGGCTCGAGCCGGTGTTCGTCGGCGGCACCACGGTCACCAAGGCGACGCTGGCCAACCAGCAGGTCATCCGCGCCCGCGACATCAAGGTCGGCGACACGGTGCTGGTGCGCCGCGCCGGTGACGTCATCCCGTTCGTGGCCGGGGTGCTCGACGCCTCGAAACGCACCGGCGCGGAGGTCGAGATCGTGCCGCCCACCGAGTGCCCGTCGTGCGGGCAGCCGGTCACCGAGCAGGGCAACAGCCGGGAACTGTTCTGCACCAACGCTTCCTGCCCGGCGCAGACGGTGCGCAGGCTGATCCACTGGGCCTCCCGCGCGGCCGCCGACATCGACGCCATCGGCGGGGTGTGGATCGAACGCCTCGCCGAGGCGGGCGTCCTGGAGAACCCTTCCGACTTCTACACCCTGACCAAGGAACGGCTGCTCGAGTTCGACCGGATCGGGGAGGTCTCGGCGACCCGGATGATCGAATCCATCGACCGCAGCCGCGATGTCGGGTTGCGTCGCGCGCTCATCGGGCTCGCCATCCCGATGGCCTCCGAGGGCACCGCCGCGCGCCTGGCCCGGGCCGGTTTCGCGTCGCTGGAGGAGGTCGCCGACGCGGGCGAGGAGCGGCTGGTCGCGGTCGAGGACATCGGCCCCAAGGTCGCCGCCTCCCTCGTCGAGCACCTGACCCGGCTGCGTCCCGAACTCGAGCGCCTGCGCGAGCGTGGAGTCTCCCTCGACGTCCGCGAGGAGGACCTGCCGCCGGTGGTCGCCGCGGGCGCGCCGCTGGCGGGCAAGACCGTCGTCGTCACCGGCGCCATCAGCGACCCCCGCTCCGGCGAGAAGGTCGCCCGCCCCACGTTCCAGCGGCTCTGCGAGAAGGCCGGGGCCACGTCGGCGTCGTCGGTGTCGGCCAACACCGATCTGCTGATCACCGGCGCGGGCGTCGGCGAATCGAAACTGGCCAAGGCCGAGAAGCTCGGCGTCGAGATCGTCGACCAGGCCACCATCTGGGCCCAGCTGATCGAGGCGAAACTCGTCTGATTCGAGCCGCTGACCGCGGGGGCGCCGCGGTCAGCGGTCCTGGACGGCGAGGCGGCCGGCCATGGCGAGGAAGGACACGGCGAAGGTGCGGCGGGTCCAGGCGAGGACGGCCGGGCGGTGCAGGACACGCCCGCGCAGGGTGGCCGCGCAGATGCCGTAGGCGGCGAACACCACGAACGTGGCGAGCATGAAGACCGCGCCGAGTTCGAGCATGCGCAGCGAGGCCCGCGGTGTGCCCGCGGGCACGAACTGCGGGAGGAACGCGACGAAGAAGACGGTGAGCTTGGGGTTGAGCAGGTTCAGCAGTACCGCCGCGCCGACCACGCGCGCCGCGGAGCGAGGGGTGCCGGTTGCGGGCTCGCCGGTGGGCAGCGCCGGCGAGCCGGTGTCGCGGACGACGCTCCACGCCATGTACAGCAGGTAGGCGACCCCGAGGTACTTCACGGTCTGGAAGGCGAGCGCGCTGGTGTGCAGCAGAGCGGCCAGGCCGGTGATGGCGGCGAGCAGGTGCGGCACGATGCCCAGGGTGCAGCCCAGTGCCGCGACGAGGCCCGCGCGGGCGCCCCGGGACAGTGCGGTGGCGAGGGTGAACAGCGCCCCGGTGCCGGGGGTGGCGACCACGACGAGCGTGGTCAGCACGAACTCGATGCTCATCGCCCGCAGCGTAACGGGGCCGGCCGGATCCGCAACCCCGTCGATGCGGGGCGGGGATTCCGACCGGTCCGTCGGCGTGCCATGATGGGAACATGTGTTCGATTGCGGGTGTGTTGCGGGTCGTGCGGCCGGTGGGCGGGCACGCGCCGGGACCGGGTGATCGACGATGAGCGAGGACGGTGTCTCGGCGATCCGGCGACTGGCGCGGCCACGGCCGGTGCTGGTGGATCCCAAGCGGGTGTGGTTGCTGCCGGAGCGGCCCGGCAGGCAGCGGCCGAGCTTGGGGGTCTCGTCGAACAGCCTGGACCCGCGGTTCCAGGAACCGTGGGTGCCCGCCACCCAGTTCGGGTGGGTGCGCCTGCATCTGGGCCATTACGTGGCCTGGTATGCCGAGGTGGCCGTCGACTACCGCACCCGCAACAAGCTCACCGAGACCACGTTGCGGCACTGGGTGCCCTGGGACGCGGTGCGGTTGCCCGAGCGCCGCTGAACCGGATGCGCCGGTTGGGTTGGGCGGCTTGGCATTCGACTCGCGCCGATCGCCACCGCCGCCCCGGGCAGGAGGGAAGTGGTAGGAAAGGAGCGTGTCCGCAACTGGCGAAGTAACCGGTCCGAACAACTCGCGCGCCGTCGCCGAGGTGGTGGAGCTGGTCAGCAGGCTGATCCGTTTCGACACCTCCAACACCGGCGATCTGGCCACCACCAAGGGCGAGCAGGAGTGTGCCGAGTGGGTGGGGGAGAAGCTGCGCGAGGTCGGCTACACCACCGAATACGTCGAGTCGGGCGCGCCGGGCCGCGGCAACATCTTCGCCCGGCTGCCCGGCGCCGATCCCGGCCGCGGCGCGCTGATGATGCACGGTCACCTCGACGTGGTGCCCGCCCAGGCCTCGGACTGGAGTGTGCACCCGTTCTCGGGGGCGGTGCGCGACGGTTATGTGTGGGGTCGCGGCGCGATCGACATGAAAGACATGGTCGGGATGATGCTGGCGGTGGCGCGCCAGTTCAAGGCCGAGGGCACGGTGCCGCCGCGCGACATCGTGTTCGCGTTCCTGGCCGACGAGGAGAACGGCGGGCGCTGGGGTTCGCAGTGGCTGGTCGACAACCGGCCGGACCTGTTCGCCGGGGTCACCGAGGCCGTCGGCGAGGTCGGCGGGTTCTCGCTGACGGTGCCGCGCCGCGACGGCGGTGAGCGGCGCCTGTATCTGGTGGAGACCGCGGAGAAGGGGCTGGGCTGGATGCGGTTGCGCGCCAAGGCGCGCGCCGGGCACGGCTCGTTCCTGCACGAGGACAACGCGGTGACCATCCTGGCCCAGGCGGTGGCGCGGCTGGGCACGCACACCTTCCCGCTGGTGCTGTCGGATTCGGTGGCGCAGTTCCTGGCGGTGGTGGCCGAGGAGACCGGGTTGCCGTTCGATCCGACCGGTCCCGACATCGAAGGCCAGCTGGCCAAACTCGGCACGATCTCGCGCATCATCGGCGCCACGCTGCGCGACACCGCCAACCCGACCATGCTGCAGGCCGGTTACAAGGCCAACGTGATCCCGCAGACCGCCGAGGCGGTGGTCGACTGCCGGGTGGTGCCGGGCCGGCAGGCGGCCTTCGAGCGGGAGGTCGACGAGCTGATCGGACCGGATGTCGAACGGGAGTGGATCACCAAGCTCGACTCCTACGAGACGACCTTCGACGGGCACCTCGTCGATGCGATGAACGAGGCGATCCTGGCCCACGATCCGGAGGGGCGCACGGTGCCCTACATGCTCTCCGGCGGCACCGATGCCAAGGCGTTCGCGCGCCTGGGTATTCGCTGCTTCGGTTTCGCGCCGCTGCGGCTGCCGCCGGACCTGGATTTCAGCGCCCTGTTCCACGGGGTGGACGAGCGGGTGCCGGTGGACGCGCTCGAATTCGGCACCCGGGTGCTGGAACACTTCTTGTTGCACAGCTGAACCGCAAGAGAGGAAGCCATGGCTTACAACCCCTACGACGCACTCCCGCAGGTGCCCACCTTCACGGTCACCTCGCAGGACGTCACCGATGGTCAGCCCTTCGCCAGCGAGCAGGTCAGCGGTGTGATGGGCGCGGGCGGCAAGGACATCTCCCCGCAGCTGTCCTGGTCGGGTTTCCCGCCGGAGACCAAGAGTTTCGCGGTGACGGTGTTCGACCCGGACGCCCCGACGGCGTCGGGCTTCTGGCACTGGGCGGTGTGTGACATCCCCGCCGATGTCACCTCGATCCCCAGCGGCGCCGCCGACAACGACGCCGGGCTGCCGACCGGCTCGCTGACCCTGCGCAACGACGCGGGCTCCTACGGTTACGTCGGCGCGGCCCCGCCGCCCGGGCACGGCCCGCACCGCTACTTCATCGTGGTGCACGCGGTGGACACCGAGCGGCTGGGCCTGGACAAGAACACCACCCCCGCGGTGCTCGGGTTCAACCTGTTCTCCCACACCCTGGCCCGCGGCACGATCGTGGCCACCTACGAGCAGAAGTAGTCCCGCACGCGTCGGGGCCCCGGACTTCCCGGTCCGGGGCCCCGACGGTATTTCCGGGTCGGACGTTGAGGGGTGCCGGGGAATCGTGGCACCAGCCGCAAGGCGCCGATTGCTCCCGACCATTACGTGCCCGTCGACGTAGACGATGACATCGCCGACCTGGGCAAGTTCCAGGAATGCCGGGTCGATTCGCGATCGCCCTCTGGTAGTGCCTTCCTGATTCACTCCGCAGCGGTGCCAGCCCGAAGGTAGCTGTACACGGTGTCACGATTGATCCCGAGACCGGTATAGACGCCTTGAGCCTTGGCGGCCGCGATGCCCTCGCGTTGCCGTTCGAGGATCAATGACCGTTCGAACTCGGCGAAGGCACCCATGACCGAGAGCAACAACGTCGCCATCGGTGAATCTTCACCGGTGAACGTCAATGACTCCTTGACGAATTCGACCCGCACCCCCTTGCCTGTCAACACCCACACCAGATGGCGTAGGTCGTCGAGGTTGTGTGCGAGCCGGTCCATCGAATGCACGAACACGGTGTCGCCCTCGCGCACGAAGGCGATCAGCTCGTCGAGCTCGGGCCGTTCGGTGTCTTTCCCGGATGCCTTGTCGGTGAACATCCGATCGACGGCGATCCCGTCGAGTTGTCGGACGGTGTTCTGATCCACCGAACTCACCCGGACATAGCCAACTCGCATGAAAGCTCCCCACGCTGTGACCGATTCGGGCCATATATGTGACCTAGGTCACTGGCTCGGGTTGGAACCCGTTGAGCCGCAGAGCCGTCAAACCTATTAACAGGGATCGCTAGGGCGATTTGGGGGGGGGCGAAATGAGGACAGTCACGCTGACGCTCACTTTGCGACCCTGTCGTCGAGTTCGGCAAGGAGGGGCGCTGAACCCTGCCGTCTCTCGAAATCCGGCTCGCACCCCCTACACCTTCAGCGCCGCTGAAGGGACCCAAGAAATCGAAAACCGTTAGGGGCATCATGAAGCTGAAGAAGATCGTCGCTGCCGTCGCCGCCGGCTCGGCACTCACATTCGGTTCCATCGCTGGTATGGCGGTGATCAGCCCGGCCGTTGCGAATGCCGTCGCGGATGACGGCTGTGCGGTGGTGGGCCTCACCCAGGATGGGAAGTTCCTGGTCGAGAGGTGCAACGGCGAGCTGGTGTATACGAGGGTTTAAGCTTAGAGTGCAATCCTTCATCAAGGTATTCGGGAGCTGCCATCAATGACGAATCGCGTCAGAATCACCGCTGAAGCGACCGCGCTGAATCCGGTTGAGAGGATCGGCCGTCCAGGCCGAACCATACGGAGCTATATCGAAGAATTCGGTGGCTCCTGGGAAGGTACGCTGACCGACCCGTTCGACATCTCTCATCGGGTCTCGCTCGAGCCTTTCAAGTCTCACAACCCTGAGCTGTACTTGAAGATCCAGTTCAGGGTTTCTCGCGATGACGAAGATTTCGATTTCGACTATAGCGATGCGGTCGTACTCAAAGAGTACGACCTTCCTGCGGGTGTCGAACTTCCTCGGTAGGGACCGAGGAAGTGGAGACGGTGCGCTTGCGGCTACTGTAGCTGGTTCCTCCTTGACCAGCGAGCATATGCCGTCAGGCCATCGCCTGAATCAGCCACTGTGGGGCAAGGTTTGGGCTCTGCGCAGCGTAGCACTTCACCCGCAGCGGATGCCCACGCAGATGGCTCGGTGACTCCACCGCGGCGCGAGCCCGCCAGTTCTTCGCGGTCTTCGGCGCGATGTCGGCGAACACCTCGACCGGGACGCCGATCTCGCGGACCGCTTCGAGCTTGGCGATCTCGGTGAGCATCGTGTTCGAACTGACGTTACCCGGATCTGACCGGATCGACGCCAGCACCGCGCTCCCGCCTTCCAGCTCGCCCGCCTCGTCAGCGGCCGGGGCGACCAGCGCGACCAGCCTGGCCACCACCTCGGTCGACAACCGCGACATCACCCGGTCGAATAGCACCTCCTCCCCGCGGCTCAACCCCGCCGCGACGATCCGGTCGATCCGGCCAGTCGTCGGTGGCTCCAGCTTGCGGCGGCGCAGCTCGGCCAGCAAATGTTCGCGCACCCGCTCACCGCTGCGCTCGACCTGGGTGACCTCCTCGACCAGCCACCACGTCAACGCATCGGCATCGGGCCACACTGCATTCGCGGAACCCGAGCGCCTGACTGACCTGGGCACGGTGGTACTCGATCCTTCTGACCAGACCAGTCGTAGAACGCGATTTCGGTGCGATCCACACCGATCTGGCGGGCCACGTAGGCGATCGCCTCGTCTGGGATCTCGGAGCGGCCGCGTGGAAACCGGCCCCGCTCGGTGTAAAAGCGGAGCAGAATCGTGAACCCCAGCCGTGTAGCGCCCCGCTTGCCGCCGATCAGGTTCGGCTCATCACCTCGATCGTCCACGCATCGATCAGTTCGTCCTGGTCCACCTCACGCGCCACAGCCGCGCAAGCGACACCGAAATCACCACCAGCACAGGACAATTACGGCAGACGACGGATCGATACTGCTCGTATGCTCGGCATTCACCCCGACTTGCGGCTGGTGACACGGTCCTCAGACGTTGACGATGTGCTCGGGCGCCGGGTCGGCGTAGAGCTCGGCGAGGGTGGTGGCGTACTTCTCGGCGATCGGCTTGCGCTTGAGCGACATCTTCGGGGTCAGCTCGTCGCCGCCGGGCTCCCACACCGCGCCGACGATGGTGAAGCGTTTGATCTGCTCCACCCGCGAGAGCTTGGTGTTGCCCGCCTTCACCGCGGCGTGCACCTCGTCGACGATCTCGCGGCGGCGCACCAGGGTGGGCAGGTCGGCGTCGGTGGCGCCGAGGTCTTTGGCGCGCAGGGCCACGATGTCGGGGTCGAGCACGATCAGGGCGGTGATGTAGGGCTTGGCGTCACCGATCGCGACGACCTGACCGACCAGCGAGGACGCGGCCTTGACGGCGTTCTCGATGTTGCTGGGGGCGATGTTCTTGCCCGCCTCGTTGATGATCAGTTCCTTCTTGCGGTCGATGATGCGCAGGTAGCCGTCCTCGTCGAGGGTGCCGACATCGCCGGTGTGCAGCCAGCCCTCGGCGTCGATCGCCTCGGCGGTCTTGTCGGGCATGTTGCGGTAGCCGCGGGTGACGATGGGGCCGCGGATGAGCACCTCGCCGTCGGCGTCCAGGCGCACCTCCACCCCGTCGACGGGGCGCCCGACCGAGCCGGGGCGGGGTTTGTCCAGTTCGGTGTAGGTGCCCACGCCGGTGGTCTCCGACATGCCCCACACCTCGCTGACGGTGAAGCCGAGACCGAGGTAGAACTCGAGGATCTCGGCGGGAATGGGCGCGGCGCCCGAGGCGGCGACCTTGAGCTCGTCGAAGCCGAGCGCGGCGCGCAGCTTGGACAGCACCAGTTTCTCGGCGAGCCGGTGCTGCACGGCCAGCACGGGGGAGCGGCCCTTGCCGGCCAGGTCGGCGCGCGCGGCCGCCACACCGGTCTCGATCGCCCAGGTGGCGAGCTTCTTCTTCACCGGGCTCGGCTCGCTCGCGAGCTTGGCCTCCACCCCGGCCTTGATCTTCTGCCACACCCGCGGCACGCCGAAGAAGGTGGTGGGGCGGGCGTCGGGCAGGGCGGCGGCGATCTCGCGCGGGTCGGGCACGGTGGTGATCTGGATGCCGGTGACCAGGTTGATGGCGTGCCCGGAGATGCGGTCGGCGACGTGCGCGGCGGGTAGGTAGGACACCGCGCGGTCGTCCAGGCCGACCCGCAGCGGGCCGCTGACCAGCGCGGTGATCTGGGCGAGCACGTTGGCGTGGGTGATCTCCACGCCCTTGGACGGGCCGGTGGTGCCGGAGGTGTAGATCAGGGTGGCCAGGTCGTCGTTGCGCACCGCGCGCCAGGCGGCGTCGAAGTCGAAGTCGGCCAGCGGGTTGGCTTCCACCTCGGCCAGGGTGAGGGTGCCGGTGGCGGGGCCGTCGACGACGATGATGTGGTCGAGTGCGACGCCGGTGGCGCGGATGACGTCGAGGAAGGCCTGCTCGGTGACGACGATCTTGTTGCCCGCGTTGCCGAACAGGTGCGTGATCTGCTCGGCGGAGCTGGTGTTGTACACCGAGAACGGGGTGGCGCCCACGTGCAGGGCGGCGGTGTCGATCAGGTTGAACTCCGGCCGGTTGGTGAGCATGATGCCCATCGTGTCGCCGTGCTTCAGGCCGAGGGCGGCCAGTCCGGCGGCCAGGGCGCGCACCCGTTCACCGTATTCGCGCCAGGTGATCTCGGTGGTGCCGCCGACGGTCCGCAGCGCGACCTGGTCGGGGCGCAGCGTGAGGGTCTCCTGGAACGCCTCGGGAACGGTGTACACCGTCTTGCCTGACTCGTGCGCGAAACCGATTTCTGAAGTGCTCATATTCCCTGTTCCCGATGTCGTCGTGAACCCGACTCGTGCGCCTCGGGGTCACCCGGCCGCGGCCGCGCAAACCCTGAAACAATGGTGGTGCCGATATCTCATTATCTCACACCCGAGGTGCGGGCGAGTGGCGTAGCTCACTCATGGTAGCCACATCCGGACCGCGGTGCTGCCCGTTACGTCCGGATCGACGCCGTCAGGACCGGCGCGCGGCGGTGCCGGCCCCCTCGCCGCGCAGCCACCCCCACCGGGAGCGGCGCGTCCCGCCGACCGCCCCCGCGCCGTCCTCGTCCCAGCCGGCGTCATCGGGCAGCACCGGCAGCACCATCGTGCTCTCGGGCCCGGCCAGCCCGGCCGCCCACGGCGCCGACGGCTCGGGCA
Source organism: Nocardia sp. FDAARGOS_372 (assembly GCF_002554515.1). NCBI lineage: Bacteria > Bacillati > Actinomycetota > Actinomycetes > Mycobacteriales > Nocardiaceae > Nocardia > Nocardia sp. FDAARGOS_372. The sequence goes on from NZ_PDDW01000001.1 coordinate 1,501,734, forward strand.
GCCAATGCCTGCGCCGAGCCCGCTTGTCCTGCAGGTACTTCCGCGCCCGGGCACTGCGCGGACGGGTGGTCAACGGCACCACGGTCACCGCGACACCCAGATCGGTGAGCGCGGCGGCCTTGTCGGGGTTGTTGGTCAGCAGCCGCACTCGGCGCAGGCCGAGCTCGGCGATCGCGGCGGCGGCGAGCCGGAACGACCGCGCGTCCTCGGGATAGCCCAGGCGGGTATAGGCGGTGAAGGTGTCCGCGCCGGTGCGCTCGGCCTCGCGCAGGCCACGCGCCTTGGCGACGAGCCCGGCGCCGCGGCCCTCCTGGTCCAGATACACCAGCACGCCGCGCCCCTCGGCCTGGATCAGGTCCATGGACCGTTCGAGTTCGGGGCCGCAATCGCAGTCGTCGGACTGCAGTGCGTCACCGTAGAGGCAGCGCGAGTGGATGCGCACCAGGCAGTCCTGGCCGATCTCCCCGAACACCAGCACCGAGCCGCCGTCGCGGTCGGCGGGTAACTCCCGGACCCGGACGGTCAGCTCGGCGCCCTTGCGGGTCAGGCGATGCGCGGTGTCCGTGCCGGGGTCGACTGTGGTCAATGCTCCTCCGAAGCATGCGCGAAAGGGAATGGGCGAGGTGCGGGGTCAGCCGGTGCCGCCGGTGAGGTATTCGGCGCCGGCCGCGGCATGGGTGGTGAAGCCCGCGATCCGATCGATCTGCGCGGCCGCGGGCATGGCGTGCGGGATCTCACCGAAGGACTGGGTGGCCGCCATCGCCGCGGTCGCCCACGCGAAATCGGCGGGCTCGGCCGCGCTCCAGCCGTGCCCGGCCAGCCGGCGCGCCAGCGCGGCGACGAAAGCCGCCGGCGCGCCGGGGGATTCGTCCAGATGCGCGGCGGCCGGGCGCGGCACGTCGAGGGTGAGCGCGGCCGAGCGCACCCGGCAGTGCAACCCCTCGACCACGCACACGCAGTCGACGCCGAGCGCGCGCAACCGGTGCACCACCTGTTCCTCGGTCTCCGATCCGACCGCGGCGGGGTCGGCGCCGACGAGCTGGGCCAGTTCACCGGGCGTGCCGATCAGATAGTCGATGCGGTCGAAGAACTCGTACAGGTACTGCGGCGCCTCCAGCGGCGGGGTGGGCTGCACGAACAGCCGGGGCCGGGTGCGGGCTCCGGCCCGCAGCAGCCGCAGGACCTGTTCGAGCACCGGAGTGGGTTGCTCGAAGGTCAGCAGCAGCGCGTCGCAGTCGGTGAGCGCGGCCAGCGCGGCAGGTGTGGTGAGATCCTCGGCGCTCAGCCGCACCGCGTCGTCACCGCGGCCGATGACGCCGTAGGCGCCGGTGGCGGTCACGATCAGTGCCGCCACCGGGGTCGGCTCCCCGGCGGCGATGCGCACCAGGTCGGTGCCGACGTCCTCGCGGCGCAGCGCGCGCAGGATGCGCCGCCCGGCCGGATCGTCGCCGACCGCGGCCATCAGCTGCACCCGGAAGCCGAGCCGGGCCGCCGCGACCGCCCGATTGAGGCCCTTGCCGCCGAGATGTTCGGCGAAGCGGCCCTTGGCGGGGGCATCCTCGGCCGGGAGGCGATCGGTGCGGTAGATGTGGTCGATCACCGCGTCGCCGACCACGGTGATGCGGCCGAGCGGGGCGGTGTGCGCGGCGGGTGCCTCGGACCGGGCTGTCGCGTCATCGGTGTCGTCGTATCCGTGGTCGCCGTAGCCGGGTTCGCCGTAGCCGGGTTCGCCGTAGCCGGGGTCGGCGTCGAGCAGGGCGGCCAGCGCGGTGAAGGCGCGGCGTTCGGGGTTGGTGCGCAGTGAACGCACGGTGAGTTCCGGCGGATTCGGGTCGGCGTCGGTGGCGGCGTGCAATGTGTGCCAGTACTCGGCCAGGGACGCGCGCCGTTCGCCGAGATCGGGGGCGTAGAGCCGGTCGGGGTCGACGCCGGCGGGTGGCTCGGCGCGCCAGAGGCCGAGCGCGAGGGCGGCGTCGACGATGAAGCGGTCACTGGGCGCCAGCCGGGCGGCCAGCTCGCGCACGACCGGCGCGACGACGGCCTCGGGCGCGGCCCGGTCGCGGTGGGCGCGGCGGCGGATGACGGGCAGTTCCAGCAGCGGCGCGACGTCGATTTCGGTGGTGCGCAACCGGTCGGCGCTGAGCCCGGAACGTTTGCACAACCGGGTGAGGATGTTGCGGACGGCGACGGTGCCGGTGTCGTGCGGCGCCATACGCGATCCGTCCTCCGTCCTCGGGCAGCGGTGCGGTGATGATCTTGCGGCTCACCCTAAGCGCCGGGCGCGCGTTTAGCCACCGCTGCGGCGGTGAATTCTCCTAGTGTCCCGGCAAATGCCGCTTCGCACGCGGCAACTGCCGAAAAAGGTGGCGATCGCGGTGGCGAGACCGCCACACTGGACCTACCGCGACGCAGCGCCGCCAGGGGAGGCAGCCATGACCGTCCACGAAACCGCCTGGACCATGACCAGCGACGTGACTCCCGAGTGGGCGTGCCGGGAAACCGGAGACGGCCCGCGCCGCTGGCGGCTGAGCTGGCTACCCGACCGGCTGCTCACCCGCGAACAGGCCCGCGCCGGTATGGAACTCGACGAACTGCTCAGCGACCCCGCCGCCGTCGGCGACCGGTTCGCCCACGCCAGGATGGCCGAGCGCGCCGACCGGCTCGGAATCCTGTGGGAACAGGCGTTGATCCTGATCTCCAAGCGGATCCTGACCCGGTTGCGCACCCGCGAGGGCGAACCCGTGCCGCAACCGCCCGGCTGCCCCGGCCCGGCGGCACCGGAAACCGAGGAGCCCGAGACCCCACTCGACTGGCTCGAAGCCGAACCCGCCTGACCGTTCAGGCGGTATCGGATTGCGCCCGTGCGGGGCGGCCTGCGTGGTGAGCCTGCGCTGCCGCCTCCGGCCGCTGACCCGCTCAGGCGGTGTCGGCCTGGGGTTGGGGCCCGCGGTGTTCGGCGCCGACGGCCTCGGCGAGGCTGGTGTAGCCGTCGCGGCACAGCAGCTCGGCCAGGCCGCGGTGGATCTTCCTGGTCCAGAACGGGCCACCGTAGATGAAGCCGGTGTAGCCCTGCAGCAGGCTGGCACCGGCCAGGACCCGCTGGTAGGCCTGCTCGGGGGTTTCGATGCCGCCGACCGAGATCAGCGCCAGCCGGTCGCCGACGCGGCGGTAGAGCCTGCGCAGCACCTCGAGGGAGCGGTCGGCCACCGGCGCGCCCGACAACCCGCCCGCGCCCATCGCGGCGACGTCCTCGGGGTCGGTGTGCAGCCCGTCGCGGCGGATGGTGGTGTTGGTGGCCACGATCCCGGCCAGGCCCAGCTCCACGGCCAGGTCGGCGACGGCGTCGATGTCCTCGTCGGACAGGTCGGGGGCGATCTTCACCAGCACCGGCACGCTGCGACCGCCGTCGGCGACGGTCTCGAGCACGGTGCGCAGCAGCGGCCGCAGCGACTCGACCGCCTGCAGGTCGCGCAGGCCGGGGGTGTTGGGGGAGCTGACGTTGACGACGACGAAATCGGCCAGCGGACCGAGCAGGGCGGCGCTGGTGGCGTAGTCGGCGGCCGCGCCCGCGGGCTCGACGACCTTGGTCTTGCCGATGTTGGCGCCGATGGGCACGGTGGCGGTGCGGGCGCGCAGCTGCTCGGCGGCGCGGGCGGCGCCGTGGTTGTTGAACCCCATCCGGTTGATCAGGGCGCGGTCGGCGGGCAGCCGGAACAGCCGCGGCGCCGGATTGCCCGGCTGGGCTTGCGCGGTGACGGTGCCGATCTCGGCGAATCCCCACCCGAAGGGCCCCCACACGTCGACACCCTCGGCGTTCTTGTCGAATCCGGCGGCCAGCCCCAGCGGGGCGCGGAAGGGCACCCCGAACACGGTGCTGTGCAGGATCGGGTCGTCGACCACGGCCAGGCGCCGCACCAGCGCCCGGGTGGGGGCGAAGCGGGCCGCCACCCGCATCGCGGCGAAGGCGAGATGGTGGATGCGTTCCGGCGGCACCAGGAACATCACACGAAGCAGCAGCGCATACATCCGGCCGGTCACATCCCCGGTTCCGGCTGGGGTAGTAGCGCCGACTTGCGGCGGCGCAGCAGCACCTTGCGGCTGCCGTCGGTGTAGGCGCGCACGCGGGAGAGCTCCCAGCCGCCGAACTCGGCCTGGATGGCCAGGCGCATCGAGGCGGTCACCCGGGTCACGTCCTTGGGCAGCCGCAGCGGCACGTACTCGTAGTCGTCGCTGTCGCTGCCGGTCTCCCAACCGGCAGGCAACGCTGTGCGGGAGCTCCTGGACGCCATCACTGCCCTCTCTTCAGCCGGTCCGCCGGAATCCGCTGCAGGCCCTCACCGGCCGCGGATCCGACATACAGGTCACCGGTGCGGTCGTCGACGGTCACCGTGTTCGGCTGCCGCACCGTGGGGTAGCGGCCCACCTCCTGCGGAATACCCGTCGACAGGTCGAACCCGACGACCTCGTTGCTCTGCGTGCACGTCACCCACACGGTCTCCGAGCGGCGATCGTAGGCGAGCGCGTAAGGCGACGATCCTACCGGGAAACGCTGACGCAACACGAGCGGTCCGGTCGTGTAGACCAGCAGTTCCCCGTCGGCGGTGTCGGTGACCAGCACCCGGCCGAAGTGGTCGGCGATCATGTTCGCCGCGCCTTCCCCGGCCCGCAGCGCCAGCCCGAGGTGGTCGGCGCCGGGGCTGATCTCGGTGACCGAACTCTGGCGGCGGTCCAGCACGGCCAGCCGCTCCCCGGCCCGAACGACCACGTCGGCGGAGACCAGTCCGTCCAGGCTGTGCTCCACGCGGCCGTCGGCGGCGATCGTGCTGACCTCGCCGTCGGCGGCGCCGACGACCAGGGTGCCGTCGTCGGCGCGGGCGACCGAGCGCAGCTCCCCGGGCACGGGGATCTCGCTCTGCGCGCCGGTGGTGGCGTCCACGCGCACCACGCGGTCGCGCATCGGAATCAGCACCTCCCCGGGGGCGCCCTGCGCGAGCGCGACACCGGCGGCGGGCAGGGTGATCGTCTGCGCCGGCACGTCGGGGACATCGCCGGCGGCGGCGGGGTCGATCAGGAGCAGGGTGGTGGCGGCCTCGCCGCTCGAGGCGAGGACCGCCAGGCGGCCGGTGCCGGATTCGGCGAGCAACGCGCGGACCGGATCGGCCGGACCGAACACCGTGCCTTCGGCGGGGACGGTGGTGGCCGGGGCGGGCGCGGCGGTCGCCGGTTCGCGGGTGGGCACCTTGGAATCGGCGTCCTCGGCGGAGCAGCCGCTCAGCACCAGCAGCGCCACCGCGCCCAACAGGGTCGCCGACATCGTGCCGCCTGGGCGCATCCCACCGAACTCCTTCACCACCGGACCGAACCGCGACACTCCATCTGACCATGCGGGCCCGACACACCGGCCGACCGGGTCCGGCGGGTCGCGGTGTCGGTGACCGGCGTTACGGTGAACAGCAACAGCGTCCGAGCCAGGGAGATCGAATGTGACCGCCGAGCAGCGAGCGGGGTTCACCGTCGAGGATGTGACGGTCGGCCGGTTCGCGCACGGTTTCGGCACCACCGAGGACGGGCGACCCTTCGCCTTCCGCACCGTGCGCGCCACGCTGACCCTGGAGATCTACCGCGCCGACCTGGACACCGCGGTGCCCGCCCCCGAGGACGTGGTCGCCGTCGCCGAGGCGACGGTGACCGATGTCGACCTCGACGACGAACGCAGCGTCGTGGCCCTGGTCCGGGATCTGATCCCGGTGGCCGCGCCCGACGGCGACGGCCGCGGTGTCACCGTCCGCGCCCTGCTGGGACGACTGGGATCCGTCCTAGATGGTATGTAGGTAGTGATGCACTCCACACGATCGACCCGAACCGCGCTCGCCGCGGCCGCCCTGCTCACCGTGGGCGTGGCCGCCGCCTGCAGTTCGGGCCCCGACGAGGCCGCCGTCGACGCCGCCCGCTCCAAGGCCGTCGCCGCGCTGTCCTCCTCGGCGGCGGCGACCTCGAGCGAGATCGCCAACCGGCACATCCCCACCGCCGCCGAACTCGACGCGCAGATCAAACGCGCGCTCGATCCGGCCCTGCCCGACAGTGAACGCACCGCCCTCATCGAGGACGGGGAGGCCTTCCGCGACGCCATCCCCGACATGTACCGGGCGTTGCAGGACAATCCGCGCGCCGTCTACGGCGTCACCGACCCGGTCTTCGACAACCGCGACGGCACCCTGACCGCGACGATGAAGCTCGACAAGGACGGCACCGGCACCGCGGTGCGCACGACCGTCGTGCACTTCGTCTACCTGGACGGGCGCTGGAAGATCTCGCGCACCGACCTGTGCGGCATCCTGCGCTCGGCCGACTATCGCACGCCCGCCTGCGGGTAGCGCCCGGCGCCATGCTGCATGCGGGGTCCCTGCGGTGGGGGCGTTTCGTCCACCGGCATCGCTTTCTCGTGCTCGCCGTCGTCGCCGTCGCGGTGCTGCTGTCGGGTTACTTCGGCCGCGACCTGAACCAGCGGTTCACCCAGGAGGGCTGGTTCGACGAGGCCAGCGAGTCGGTGGCGGCGGCGAAGCTGGCCGATTCCACCTTCGGCCGCGACACCGACAGCGACCTGATCCTGCTCTACACCGCTCCGGCGGGCCGCACCGTCGACGACGCGGAGGTGCGCGGGCCGGTGACCGCCCACCTGGCCGAGCTGCTGGCCCGCTATCCCGACCGCGTCCTCAAGATCGACAGCTACTGGGACAGCCCGTTCGCCGCCCAGGCCACCGACGCCTCCCGCACGCACGCCTTCGCCAGCGTCGGGCTGCGCGGGGACGGCACCGCCACGGTGGAGAACTACCTGGCGATCAAGGACGCGCTGGCGGCGAACGACCCGGGCGGCGGGCCGGGCGGCACGACGGTGCAGCTGGCCGGGTTGCAGCCGATCGTCGAGGGCATCAACATCGGCATGCAGACCGACATCCACCGCGCCGAGCTGATCGCGTTGCCGTTGGTGGCGATCCTGCTGTACTTCGTGTTCGGCGGGGTGATCGGCGCGCTGTTGCCGGTGCTGATCGGCGGCATGACGATCCTGGGCACCCAGGGCATCCTGCGCGCGCTCACCGACCACATCGATGTCAACGTCTTCGCCAACGCGGTGATGACGCTGGTCAGCCTGGGGCTGGCCATCGACTACGGGCTGTTCACCGTCACCCGGTTCCGGGAGGAGCTGGCGGCAGGCCGCAGTGTCGAGGAGGCCACCGCGCGCACCGTGGCCACCGCGGGCCGCACGGTGCTGTTCTCGGCGGCGATCATCGCGGTGAGCCTGGCGGCGCTGTTCATCTTCCCCAACGGGGTGCTGCGCTCGGTGCCCTACGGCGGCATCAGCTCGGTGCTGCTGGCGGCGGTGCTGTCGGTGACGGCGCTGCCCGCGGCGCTGGCCATCGTCGGGCGGCGCATCGATTTGCTGGGCTGGCACCGGTTCGCCCGCGGCAAGACCGACGCCGAGATCGATGCCGGGTTCTTCTCGCGGCTGGCGCGGTTCGCGATGCGCAGGCCGTGGGCGGTGTCGGTGTCGATCGTGCTGGCGCTGCTGGCGTTGGCGATCCCGTTGCGCCACATCGAGTTCGGCGGTATCAGCGAACGTTATCTGGCCCAGGACAATCCGGCCAGGGTGGCGCAGGAACGCTTCGACGAGTTGTTCCCCGGTTTCCGCACCGAGCCGCTGAAATTGGTGGTGGTCGGCGCCGACGCCGCCCAGCTCGGCGAGATCCGCCACGCCGCCAACCAGGTGCCTGGCCTCACCGGCCGTTTCGAACCCGCCGCGGCGACCACCGACGGCATCAACGTGCTCAACGCGGGCCTGGTCGACAAACGCGACGCCGACGCGGTGATCGCGGCGCTGCGCGCGATCCCCGAACCGCCGGGGGTGCAGGTGATGGTGGCCGGGGTGCCCGCGCTCGAACGCGACAGTATCAACGGACTGCTCGAGGGGCTGCCCGCGCTGCTGGCGATCCTGGTCACCACCGCGCTGCTGATCATGTACGCCGCGTTCCGTTCGGTGGTGCTGGCGGTCAAGGCGGTGGTGATGAGCGCGCTGAGCCTGCTGACCACGCTCGGCATCCTGACCTGGATCTTCGTCGAGGGGCACGGGGCCGGGCTGTTCCATTTCACCCCGGGGCCGTTGATGTTCGCGGTGCTGGCGTTGATCGTGACGGTGATCTTCGGGCTGTCCACCGACTACGAGGTGTTCCTGCTCTCGCGGGTCGCGGAGGCCCGTGCGGGCGGCGCCGACCCGCCCGAGGCGATCCGCTACGGCATCGCCCACACCGGCAGCGTCATCACCTCCGCCGCCGCGATCCTCATCGTGGTCACCGGCGCGTTCGGGTTCTCGGATCTGGTGCTGATGAAATACATCGCCTACGGCATGATCGCGGCACTGCTGATCGATGCCACGGTGATCCGGCTGCTGCTCACCCCGGCCGTGCTCAAACTGATCTGGAGGTGACCATGCGCCGCGCCGCCACCGACGTCGTCCTGCTGGTGATGTTCCTGCTGGAGCTGGGGGTGATCGCGGGCGCGGCCTGGTGGGGGTTCACCCTGCCCGCCGGTCCGCTGACCCGGGCCGCGGCCGGTGTGCTGGCGCCCGCGGTGTTCATCGCGATGTGGGCGCTGTTCGGCGCCGCGGCCGACGCGCGCTTCCCGCTCACCGGCGGCTGGCGTGTGGCCCTCGAGTGCGTGTGGTTCGGCGGCGGCGCGATCGCCTGGGCGGTGGCGTGGCATCCGCTGGCCGGCATCGCCTTCGCCGGGGTGTGGGCGGTCAACGCGCTGGCGCGGGTGCTGACGCAGGGCACCTTGACGGTGCGGATGTCCCCGCGCGAGAAGGCGATCGCGCGCGAGCTCGACCGCGAGGACGAGGGTCGCTGAGTCTCGTTGCGGCGCACCGCTTCCGCTTGTAGGCGGTTTCGCGCTGGTGCGGAGTTGTCCGCGGCGCTTTCCGCTCTCAGGGGTGGGCGCGCATTCCGGTGAGGGTGAGGGTGACGAGGCGGTCGGCGCCGGGGCGGGGCAGGTGTTCCCGCGCCCAGGCCGCGGCGTTCATCAGGGCGAACAGGTCGTCGGCGGTCACGTCGGCGCGGACCGCGCCCACGGTGCGGGCGCGCGCGAGGATCGCTTCGCCGAGCGCGTTCATGCGGGCGCAGGACTCGTGCAGTTCCGAGCCCTCGTCGCCGAGCCCGTCGGCCAGCAGCGCGGCCAACCCCTGGTAAGCGGCGGCGTGCTCGATCACCGCGTGCACCCAGCGGGTCAGCGCCGCGCCGGGGTCGGGGTCGGCGAGCAGGTCCTCGGCCGCGGCGAACAGGGCCGTGTTGCGCTCGCGCAGCAGCGCGCCGACCAGGGCGCGCCGGGTGGGGAAGTGGCCGTAGAGGGTGCCGATCGCGACACCGGCGCGGCGGGCGATCTTCTCCAGCGACGCGTGCGCGCCCTCGGCCCGGAAGACGGCGTCGGCTTCGGTGAGCAGGCGTTCGTAGTTGCGGCGGGCATCGGCGCGCGGTCTGCGGGTGCGGTCCATCGTCTCCCTTGCCAAGTCGAGGCACCCTCGACTTCAATAGGTCGAGGCACCCTCAGGTTATCCGGTGGGCGGGTGCCAGATCGGCGAAGGGACGACGCCAGTGATCCTGGTGACCGGAGCGACCGGCTCCATCGGCAACCATCTGGTCCGCGCACTGCACCGCGACGGCACTCCGCTGCGCGCACTGGTCCGCCACGACGCCGGCGGACGCGCACTCGGATGTGACTATGTCGTCGGCGATTTCGACGACCCGCGCGCGCTGGCCGCGGCGCTGGACGGGGTGGACCGGCTGTTCCTCAACAGCACCGGCGCCATCCCGGTCGACGGCGAACAGCCGATGATCCGATGGCACCGAGCCGCGATCGACGCCGCGCGGGCGGCCGGTGTCGAGCACGTGGTCAAGGTGTCGGTGTGGCACGCCGCATCGGGCGCGCCGCTGTCCCGAGGTGCGCACTTCGAAACCGACGAGTACCTGAAGGCCAGTGGCCTGGGCTGGTCACTGCTGCGACCGACCGGTTACATGCAGAACTTCCTGTCCCCGGCCGCGTTCACCGCCGACGGCAAACTGGTCGCCTCCTACGGCGAAGCCCCCGTCGCCTACATCGACTGCCGCGACATCGCCGCCTGCGCCGCCGCCCTGCTCACCGCCCCGGCCCCCGGCAGCTACGAACTGACCGGCCCGGCCGCACTGACCGACGCCGACATCGCGGCCACCCTGGCCACCGCCCTCGACCAGCCGCTGTCGTGCGCGCCGCTACCGGCCACCGCCCTGGCCGCCGCCCTCGTCGACCGAGGACTGCCCCCGCGCTTCGCCGCGGACCTGGCCGTCCTGGTCGGGCAGGTCGCCGACGGCGACCAGTCCACCACCACCTCCACCGTGGCCGACCTGACCGGCCACCCACCCCGCACCTTCGCCCGATTCGCCACCGACCACCGCCCCGCCCTCCTCGCGGCAGTCGAAGCCGCCCGATCCCAGCCCTGAACCGGCACGGGCCCGCAGCCGCGAGGCAGCTCGCCAGGTTCGAGCACCGGTGCTGCGGCGACCACCCACCCCGCAATCAACCGCTCTCGCAACCGATCCCGTCGTTGTCCCGGTCGAGGTCGTACTCGTCGGGACCGACGACCCGCACCCGCCCGGTGTAGGCGGGCCCGTTACCGCTGCCGCCCGAAACCGACACCGCCGCGCACACCAGCGGCGCTGCCAGTATCCGGAGGGCGCGACCGGGCATGGTTGCCTCGTCGAGAAGGAGGGTCAGGGTTGTGCCCTGTTCATCGTCGGCGAGCAACCCGGTGCTACGCGGTCGCGCTCGGCCCTAGTTCCGGACGGGAAGGACGAGTTGGGCGCCGGTGACGGGGTGGTCGAGGACTTCGACCGGGTGCTGGTAGACGCGGGTGAGCAGGTCGGTGGTGAGGACGGCTCGGGGTGGGCCGTCGGCGGCGACGCGGCCGGAGTCCAGGACCGCGACGCGGTCGGCGTAGGCGGCGGCGATACCGAGGTCGTGCAGGACCACGACCACGGCGGCGCCGTCGCGGGCGCGGTCGGCGGCCAGGCGCAGCACGGCCTCCTGATGGCCGAGGTCGAGGGCGGCGGTGGGTTCGTCCAACAGCAGCGTCGGCGTGTCCTGGGCCAGTACGCGGGCCAGCGCGACGCGGGCGCGTTCACCGCCGGAAAGGGTGGGGAACGCGCGCCCGGCCAGGTGCGTGACGTCGGCGGCGGCCATGGCGGCGGCGATCAGGTCGTCGTCGCGGTCGGCGCGTGGCGTGCGCACCCACGGCGCGCGTCCCATCGCGACGACTTCGCGGGCGGTGAACGGGAACCCGACGGTGTGGGTCTGGGGCAGTACCGCGCGCCGGCGCGCCATGTCCAGCGGAGACCAGTGGGTCAGCGGATGCCCGTCGAGTTCGACACCGCCCGCGGCAGGTGTCAGTTCCCCGGCCAGGGCCGCCAGCAGGGTGGATTTGCCCGCGCCGTTGGGGCCGACGAGGGCGACGATCTCCCCGGCGGCGACGGCGAAATCGACCTGGTCGAGCACCCGGCGCGCGGGCCCGGACCCGCCGCGGCGCTCCACCACCAGCCCGCGCGCACGCAGGGTGACCTGCCCGCGCACGGGCGCGGTGGGCAGCTCGTGGCCGCGGGCGAACAGCGAGCCGAGGCGGGAACGGTCGAGGTCGGTGCTCACGGGCGCTTCCTTGGCGGCGATGCGGGCGACGGTGCGGTGCTCGGGCTCATCCCCACCCTCCGGCACGGGCGCGGGTGCGGCGCAGCAGCCAGAAGAAGAACGGTCCGCCGACCAGGGAGGTGAGCATGCCCAGCGGCAGGTCGGCGTTGTCGACCAGCGAGCGGGCGCCCACGTCGGCGGCCAGCAGCACCACCGCGCCGACGACGGCGCTGAGCGGGATGAGCACCCGGTGCGCGGGCCCGACGATCATGCGCACCAGATGCGGCACGATCAGGCCGACGAACATGATGATGCCGGTGAACGCCACCCCGGCGGTGGCCAGCACGGCGACGATGACGATCACGTTGCGGCGCAGGCGTTCCACGTCGACACCCAAGTGCCTGGCCGCGGACTCGCCGAGCGCGAGCAGGTCCAGCCGGGGCGCGACCAGCACGGCGGCGGCGACCCCGCAGGCGGTGAGGATCGCCACCACGCCGACCGATTCCCAGGTGGCGCCGTTGAGGCTGCCCAGCTGCCAGAACACGATCTGGTCGCGGGCGGCGGGGGAGGCCACGAACAGCAGGAACGCGATCAATCCACCGGCGAAGGCGTTGATCGCCACACCGGTGAGCACCAGCGTCACCACTTCGGTGCGGCCGTTGGCGCGGGCGAGCACATAGACGAGCATCGTGGTGAGCAGTCCGGCGACGAACGCGGCCGCGGCCACCGACCACGCCGCCACGAACGCCCCGCCGAGCACGATCGTCGCCCCCGCGCCGACCGCCGCGCCCGAGGACACCCCGATGACGCCCGGTTCGGCCAGCGGATTGGCGAACACCCCTTGCAGCAGCGCGCCCGCGGTCGCCAGCGCCGCACCGACCAGCATCGCCAACAGCACCCGCGGGAACCGCACCTCCCAGAGGGTGACGTCCCCGGCGGGATGAGCGGGCATCGGACCCCAGTCCAGGCCGATGCGGTGCAGCACGCTACCGAGCACTTCGGCGGGAGTGGTGGGCACCTGCCCGATGGTGGCCGAGGCCAACGCCAACGCCACCAGTGCCAGGACCGCGACGGCGAAAGCGATCACCGCCCGCGACCGGGTGCGGCCCCGCGGCACGGGTCCGGCCGCCTCGGGACCGGCGACGGGAGCGGCGGTGCTCGCCGGGCGCGCTCCGGTGCGGTCGGTGAGTTCGGGGGCCGGACGCGGTGCGCTCATGCGGGCACGGTGCCGTAGACGGCGGCGCTGAGCGCCTCCACCACCCGGCCGGTGTTCGGGCCGAAGCTGAGCAGCACCGCATCGGACATGTCGACGATCCGCTTGCTGCGCCCGGCCGGGGTCTGGGCGATGCCGGGCACCTTCAGCAGTCCCTCCACACCGCCGACCGATTCCAGTCCGTCGGTCATCACCAGCACCACATCCGGCGCCGCGCCGATCATGGCTTCGCTGGTGATCGCGGTGAACGGTTCGGTGAGCCCGGCGGCGGTGCCCGCGTCCTGCCCGCCGATGGCGGTGATCAGTTCGTCGGCACCGGAACCGGGACCGGCCAGCATGGTGATGGCGGTGCTGCGCAGGTACAGGAACGCGATGCGCAGCGGCTGGTCGGGGGCGGGCACCGCGGCCGAGGCGGCCTCGATCTCCTGCCGGGTGCGCTGGGCCAGCGCCTGCCCCTGAGCGGGCACCCCGAGCGCGGCGGCGACGGCCTCGATCTGCGGCACCACCCCGGCCATGGTGCGTTGCGGGTCGAAGTAGACCACGGTGACGCCCGCGGCCCGCAGTTGCTCCCGCACGGCCGGGGCGGCGCTGGTGGTGTCGGTGAGGAACACCGTCGGGCGCAGCGCCAGGATCGATTCGACGTTGAGCGACCCGCTGCCGCCGGTGACGTTCGGGACGTCCCGCACCGCCGGGAAGGCCGCCGAGGTGCTGCGGCCCACGAGCCGGTCCCCGAGACCGAGCGCGTACACGGTCTGGGCGAGCGTGCCGTAGCGGTCGGCGGCGATGATCCGGTCGGCGGAGGTGACGGTGACCTCGACCCCGTCGAAGGAGCGCACCGTCACCGGCAGCGCGGGGCTGGGCGCGGGGCCGACGGGGACGGGGTCGAGATCGGGCAGCGTCGCGGTGGCCGGGCCGCGCCCGGCGCCACTGTCGGCGGTGTCGGACCCGCCGCAGGCGGTCACGCCCGCGACCAGTGTCACGGCCAGCGCCGCCAGCAGCATTCGCATCGACAGCACTCGCATCGACAGCACTCGCATCGACAGCACTCGCATCGACAGCACTCGCATCGACCTCGACCGGACACCGTCGCGCACCATCATGTAGGCAAGCCTAATAGGACGCCCGGGATGCTCGGTCCGCTCAGTCCGTGCGTGCGCTCACATCGTCGAGCGCGGCGGCGATGGCGCGCGGCAACTCCAGCGTTTCCGCGGCCAGCACACCGGTGAGCTGACCGATGTCGCGGGCGCCGACGATCATGCTCGCCACGCCGGGCCGGTCCCGGATCCAGGCCAGCGCCACCGCCAGCGGCGAGGTGCCCAGCCCGTCGGCGGCGGTGACCACCGCGTCGACCACGCGGGTGGCGCGTTCGTCGAGGCGGCGGCGGATCTCGGCGGCGGTCGCCTCGTCGGCGCCGCGCGAATCCGCGGGCACCCCGTCGCGGTACTTGCCGGTGAGGATGCCTCCGGCCAGCGGCGCCGAGGCGATCACCCCGACCCCGTGGTGGGCGGCGGCGGGCACGAAATCGGTTTCCGCGCCGCGCGCCAACAGCGAATACGGGGTGTGCGCGGTGACGATCGGCGCGATCGCGGCCAGGCTGGCCAGCTGCCACGCCGAGAACCCGCGCACCCCCACATACCGGGTCTTGCCCGCGCGCACCGCCTGCTCGAGGGTGTCGGCGACCTCCTCGAGCGGGGTGCGCGGATCCCAGGCCGCCACATGCCAGATGTCGAGATGATCGGTGCCCAGCTCGAGCAGGGTGCGGTCGAGCTGGCGCAGCAGCCCGCGGCGGGAGGCGTCCACCCACGGCCGCGGCGCCGACGGCAGATCCGTGGCCGCCGGCGTCACCCCCGGCTGCACGCCCGCGCAGCCGCTGAGCACCAGATCCTCCCGCGACACCAGATCACCGAGCAGGTCGGCCAGGATCCGCTGCGCCGCGCCGCCGGTGTAGGACGGGGAGGTGTCCACCAGCGTGCCCCCCGCCTCCGCGAACGCCGACAGCTGCACCGCGGCGTCGTCGGCGTCGGTCTGGGCACCCCACGTGTGGGTGGCCAGCCCGATCCGCGACACCCGCAGCCCGCTGCGCCCGACCGTCCGCTGTTCCATCACCTGATCCCCGTCTTCGTCACGCGCCAAGCGTAAGGCGTGGGCCGCACGGGCGGGCTCACCCGCGCCCGTGCAAGCCTGTACTGTCGCTGCGTGATCGCGGCGCCCACCCGGCGCCGAGCCGGTCGCGGAACCAATTGCCCAGCGGCATAAGGATTTTTCGGGCAGACAGCAGGAGGTTGTGTGGGCGAGTCGATGACCTGGGTGCAGGCGCTGGTGCTCGGGCTGGTCCAGGGATTGACCGAATTCCTGCCGATCTCCTCCTCGGCGCACCTGCGCATCGTGTCCTCGGTGTTCTTCGGCGAGGACGCCGGCGCCTCCTTCACCGCCGTCACCCAGCTGGGCACCGAGGCCGCGGTGCTGGTGTACTTCGCCAAAGACATCTGGCGCATCCTGGTCGCCTGGACCACCACGCTGTGGGACAAGGCGCGCGCCGCGACCGGGCCCCGGGTGCCGATCCACGACCGCCCCACCACCCGGCTGCCGGTGCTGACCGCCGACAACGAGCACCGCTTCGCCGCCGAAGCCCAACGCGAACTCGACTACCGCATCGGCTGGTACGTGATCATCGCCACCATCCCGATCGGCGTGCTGGGCTTCCTGTTCAAGGACGAGATCCGCACCGGCGCCCGCAACCTGTGGCTGGTGTCGTTCATGCTGATCGCCTTCGCGCTGGTGATCGCCGCCGCCGAACACTACGGCGCCAAACGCCGCCCGATCGAACAACTCACCACCCGCGACGGGCTGGTCATGGGTTTCGCGCAGTGCCTGGCGTTGATCCCCGGTGTCTCGCGCTCGGGCGCCACCTCCTCGGCGGGGCTGTTCCTGGGGCTGGAACGCGAGGCCGCGGTGCGGTTCTCGTTCCTGCTGGCCATCCCCGCGGTCACCGCCTCGGGCCTGTTCAGCCTGCCGGACGCGTTCGAACCCGCCGGCGAGGGCCTCAACGCCTCGGGCCCGCAGCTGCTGGTGGCCACGATCGTGTCCTTCGTCGTCGGCTACGCCTCGGTGGCGTGGCTGCTGAAGTTCGTCGCCCGCCACTCGCTGAACTGGTTCGTCGGCTACCGCATCGTGCTGGGCCTGGTGATCATGGGCCTGCTCGGCGCCGGGGTGATCTCGGCGACATGAGCGCGGCGATGCCGGTGCACCCAGGCCACGCCCGCCCGGCGGCTAGGCTGGCGCCATGACGGTGATCCTGTTGCGCCACGGTGTGTCCACCTCGAACACCGCCCGCACGCTGGCGGGGCGCAGCGCGGGTGTCGACCTCACCGAACGCGGCCAGGAGCAGGCCCGCGCGGTGGCCGAACGGCTCGGCGGCCTGCCCATCCGCCACATCGTGCATTCCCCGCTGCTGCGCTGCCGGCGCACGGTGGGCCCGCTGGCGGAGAAGCTGGGCCTGGACCCGCAGGACGACGACCGGCTCATCGAGGTCGACTACGGCGACTGGACCGGCAAGGCGATCGCCGACCTGCTCACCGAACCGCTGTGGAAGGTGGTGCAACGGCACGCCTCGGGAGCAGTGTTCCCCGGCGGTGAGGGGCTGGCGCAGGTGCAGACCAGGGCGGTGGCCGCGATCCGCGAACACGACCGGGTCTTCGCCGAACGTCACGGCCACGACGTGCTGTGGGTGGCGTGCACGCACGGCGACGTCATCAAATCGGTGCTCGCCGACGCGCTCGGCCTGCACCTGGACGGGTTCCAGCGCATCGTGGTGGAACCGGCCTCGCTCAGCGTCGTCCGCTACACCCCGCACGCGCCGTACGTGTGGCGGCTCAACGACACCGGCTCGGACCTCTCGGCGCTCGAGGCGGTGCGGGAACCGGCCCCGAACGCCGACTCCGACAAGGACCGTCCCGACACCTCCGGCCCGGTGCCCGGCGGCGAGATCGGTGCTACCGGTGGTGCGGATAATGGGAATGCGGAGCGGTAGAGCACCGCGCGCCGCGGGTAGTCGATCAGGGTCAGTAGCAGGAGGTGCAGATGGCACGAGCAATCCATGTATTTCGCACCCCCGATCGTTTCGTCGCCGGGACCGTCGGTGAGCCGGGCGATCGCGCGTTCTATCTGCAGGCCGTCGAACAGCCGCGGGTGGTCAGCGTGCTGCTGGAGAAGCAGCAGGTGAAGGTGCTCGCCGACCGCATGGGTCTGCTGCTGGACGAGGTCGCCCGCCGTTTCGGCGCGCCGGTGCCGCCGCAGGCCGAGGACGTCTCCGACACCGACCCGCTGGTCACCCCGATCGACGCCGAGTTCCGGGTCGGCACGATGGGCTTGGGCTGGGACGCCGACGCCGGCGCGGTGGTGGTGGAACTGCTGGCCATCACCGAGACCGAGGTCGACGAGTCGGTGGTGCTCGACGACACCGAGGAGGGCCCCGACGCGGTGCGGGTGTTCCTGACCCCGGTGCAGGCGCGGGAGTTCGCGCTGCGGTCGGCGAAGGTGATCGCCGCGGGCCGTCCGCCGTGCCCGCTGTGCGGGGAACCGCTGTCGCCGCGCGGGCACATGTGCGTGCGCACCAACGGATACAAGCGCGGAGAGATCTTCGGCGCGGCCGAACTAGAGGAGTGATGCGTGGCGGGCGGCGACGACGGGTTCCACAGCGGTGAGCTGAGCGTGATCGGGCGGATCAGCACCGCCTCCAACGTGACCCTCGTCTGCGAGGTCGTCGGCGCCGAGACCGCCCAGGGCACGCCGCTGCGGGTGGTGTACAAGCCGGTGCGCGGCGAGCGGCCGCTGTGGGATTTCCCCGACGGCACGCTCGCCGGCCGCGAAGTCGCCTCCTATCTGGTGTCGGAGGCGATCGGCTGGGGCGTGATCCCGCAGACGGTGCTGCGCGACGGCCCGTTCGGGCCCGGCATGGTGCAGCGCTGGGTGGAGTCGGTGGACCACCACACCGGGCGCGGCGACCGGCTCGACCTGGTGGACCTGTGCCCGCCCGCGGCGGTGCCGGACGGGTTCTGCGAGGTGCTGCGCGCGATCGACGAGACCGGCGAGGAGGTCTCGCTGGTCCACGCCGACGACCCGCGCCTGCAACGGGTGGCGGTACTGGACGTGTTGCTCAACAACGCCGACCGCAAGGGCGGGCACGCGCTCGAGGGGGTCGACGGGCAGGTGTACGGCGTCGACCACGGGATCTGCCTGCACAGTGAGCACAAACTGCGCACCGTGTTGTGGGGGTGGGCCGGGCAGCCGATCGATGCGGCGCTGGTGGAGGACATCGCCGCGTTCGCCGACACGTTGCCGGGGCCGTTGGCCGACGAGCTGGCCGTCCACATCACCGACGCCGAGATCGACGCTCTGGCCGCGCGCACGAAGGATCTGCTCGAACGGCCGGTGATGCCGTTGCCGCGCAGCACCCGCCCGATTCCCTGGCCCGCGTTCTGAAACGTTCACTTCCGGCGGATCGCAACCGTTGACGGCGCCCGGACCGGCCGGTACCGGCTGGTCGCGGACCCGGCCGGACGGGCAGGCACCGTCGCGGCGACCGGGGTGTGCGCCGGGGCGCGCGCGGCGACCTCTACCCTCGAAGTCATGCAGTCCTGGTCCGATACCGCCCTACCGACCGTCCCCGGAGCAGGGCCGCCGTTGCGGTTGTACGACACCGCCGACCGTCAGGTGCGCCCCGTCGCCCCCGGTGCGACGGCGACCATGTACGTCTGCGGCATCACCCCCTACGACGCCACCCATCTCGGGCACGCCGCCACCTATCTCACCTTCGACCTGGTGAACCGGGTGCTGCGCGACGGCGGTCACGACGTGCACTACGTGCAGAACGTCACCGATGTCGACGATCCGCTGTTCGAGCGCGCCGCCCGCGACGGGGTGGACTGGCGGGAGCTGGGCAGCCGCGAGATCGAGCTGTTCCGCACCGACATGGCCGCGCTGCGGGTGCTGCCGCCGCGCGAGTACGTCGGCGCGGTCGAATCGGTCGAGGAGGTGGTCGAATTCGTGCAGAAGCTGCTGGCCACCGGCGCGGCCTATGTGGTCGACGACCCCGACTTCCCCGACATCTACTTCCGCACCGACGCCACCGAGCAGTTCGGCTACGAGTCCGGCTACGACCGGGCGACGATGGAGCGGTTGTTCGCCGAGCGCGGCGGTGACCCCGATCGTCCCGGCAAGCGTGACCCGCTGGATGCGTTGCTGTGGCGTGCCGCGCGGCCGGGGGAGCCGTCGTGGCCCGCGCCGTTCGGTGCGGGCAGGCCCGGCTGGCACATCGAGTGTTCGGCGATCGCGTTGAACCGGCTGGGCCCGGAGTTCGACATCCAGGGCGGCGGCAGCGATCTGATCTACCCGCACCACGAATATTCCGCCGCGCACGCCGAATCGGTGGTGGCGGGTCGCCGCTTCGCCCGCCATTACGTGCACGCCGGGCTGATCGGTCTGGACGGGGAGAAGATGTCGAAGTCCCGGGGCAACCTGGTGCTGGTGTCGACGTTGCGCAAGGACGGGGTGGATCCGGCCGCGATCCGGCTCGGCCTGCTCGACGGGCACTACCGGCAGGACCGGATGTGGACCGACGCCGTCCTCGAGGCGGCGCTCGCGCGGCTGGCGCGCTGGCGCTCGGCCACCGCCCTGTCGGCGGGCCCGGCCGCCCACGACACGATCGCCCGGCTGCGCCAGCACCTGGCCGACGACCTGGACTCCCCGAAAGCTCTTGCCGCGGTCGACAACTGGGTCACCGAAGCGCTCGACTACGGCGGTTCGGACAGCGGCGCGCCCGCCGCGATCGCCGAGGCGGTGGACGCGCTGCTCGGCGTGCGCCTGTGACGGTCCGGTTTGCTCACCGGGGATCCGGCGTGATGTGGTGCTGAGGTGTGCAGCATCGATCCTCGTCGTCTGATCGGACGCGCCGCCGCCCTGGGCGCGGGCCTGCTGGGTGGGCCGGCGCCGCTGCAGGCGGTGCAGCCGGGGTCGCCGCGGTGTGTGGCCGCGCGGGTGCGGTTCTTCGGCGCCGACGTGGTGGACCCTGTCACCGGTGCGGTGCGCGCGGATCGGGTGGTGCTGTCCTGGGTGGGGTGCACGACCTACGCCGTCGCGATCGGCGGGGCGGTGCTGCTGCTGGATGCCTGGGTGCCGCGGCTGACCAGTTCCGGGTATGTGCCCGCGACACCGCAGGATCTGGCGGATCTGCGGCCGGAGGCGATCTTCATCGGGCACGGCCACTTCGACCACGCCGGGGACGCGGGCCGCATCGCCCAGGCCTGCGGCGCCACCGTCTACGGCACCGCCGAGCACTGCGCGGCGGTGCGCGCCCAGGTTCCCGAGGCGAGTTTCCCGACCGTCGGGCTCGGTGACGCGCAGACCCCGATCGGGCGGCGCGAGGACCGC
Organism: Nocardia sp. FDAARGOS_372; assembly: GCF_002554515.1. Classification (NCBI taxonomy): domain Bacteria; kingdom Bacillati; phylum Actinomycetota; class Actinomycetes; order Mycobacteriales; family Nocardiaceae; genus Nocardia; species Nocardia sp. FDAARGOS_372. The sequence goes on from NZ_PDDW01000001.1 coordinate 1,522,072, forward strand.
ACGGTCGGGCCGGTGTTGCTGACCGCGGTGCGGCATCTGCATTCGGCCCGCACCCCCGCCGATCCGGCCGCCGGTTCGCCGCGGTTCTTCCCGCTGCCCGAACCCGGCCCGATCCTGCGGCATCCGCCCACGCCGGCGGATCTGCGCCGCACGGTGCCGCGGCTGCTCGACGCCGAGGGCGGGGTGCTGCTCTACCAGTTCCGTATCCCCGGGTTCAGCCTCACCTGGCACGACTCGTCGGGGCCGCTGACCGAGCGGGCGCCGCAGGTGTTCGACGTGCTGGCCGGGCTGCCCGCCACCGACGTGCACATCGGCGCGGTGCAGGGCTACAACCAGCTCAGCAACGGCCTGCGCGACCCACGCACCTACATCGAGGCCCTCGCCCCGGCACTGTTCGTGCCCAGCCACCACGACAACTGGTTGCCCGGATTGACCTCCTCGGCGGCGGCCTACGAACCGCCGCTGACCGCGGAACTGGCCCGCATCCCGGCCGGGCGACGCCCGGAGCTGCGGTCGCTGCGGGATCCGGCCGATTACGTCAATCCGGGACGGCTGACCTTCGCGGTGTAGCGCCGCGGTTCGTAGCATGGCGGTATGACCGAGCGGAAACCCGTCGAGCACACCTTCGAGTCGTGGGTCGACAAGCAGATCCGCGAGGCCACCGAGCGCGGCGAGTTCGCGAACCTGCGCGGCGCGGGCAAACCGATCCCGGGCGCGGGCACCCCGGTGGACGAGAACTGGTGGATCCGCGACTATCTGCGCCGCGAGGGCGCCCCCACCGACGGGCTGCTGCCCGATTCGCTGCTGCTGCGACGGGATCTGGAGCGATTGCCCGCGACCGTCGACGAGCTCGACAGCGAGACCGAGGTGCGCGCGGCGGTGAGCGCCCTGAACCGGCGCATCGCCGCATGGATCCGCACACCCACCCCGCCCCAGGTACCGCTGACCCTCGCCGACGCCGAGGAGGTGGTGGCGGGTTGGCGGCAGCGCCGCGCACGCAGGACCACCGGTGTGTCAGGTGTGTCGAGGCCCCGTCCAGAGTCCGGCGGCGGGCCCGCATCGCGGTCGCGTCGCGGTTGGTTTCTGATCCGCTGGTGGCGGCGCCTGTCCGGCTGACCCGGCCACGCGGACCGGAACGGTTCGGACGCCCCGCTCGCCCTTGCTCGATCCCGTCTCGCCGGACGCATGGTGTCTACACTCGGCGGCCGTGACGGTGACCCCGGTGTACAGCATTGCCAAGATCTTCACCGCGGCCGCGGTGCTGCGCTGTCTGGACCCGGAGCGGGAGATCGGCGCGGTGGCGCCGGTTCCGGCGCGGCTGGCAGGGTTGCGGGTGGGGGATCTGCTGACGCATCGCTCGGGGCTCGGCGATTACGGCGCGTGGCCGGAGTATCGGCGCGCCGTGGCCGAGCGCGGGGACGCCTGGTCCGAGGAGGTGATCCTCGAACGGGTGGAGCTGGCGCGGCCGGGGCTGTTCCGGTACTCCAATCCCGGCTATCTGCTGGTGCGCCGCGCGCTCGAGGAACAGCACGGCGACCGCTTCTTCCCGGTCCTGCGCCGCCTGGTGCTCGACCCGCTCGAGCTGCCCGCCCACCCGTTCGCGTCCCGGGCGGACTGGGCGCACTGCACCGTCGAGATCCCCGCCGGCGTGCGCGCCTACGATCCGCGCTGGGTCTACCCCGGCACCTTCTGCGCCGATGTCACCGATACGGCGGCGGCGCTGGCGCGGCTGCTGTCGGGCACGCTCGGCGCCGAGCTCCCGACCGTCATGTGCCGCACCCACCCGGTCGACGCGCCCGGTCACCCGCTGTCCGACCCGGGATACGGCGCGGGCCTGATGACCTCCGGGAACCCGCCCGCGATCGTCGGGCACGGCGGCGGCGGACCGGGTTTCACCCTGTTCGCCGCCGCCCGCGTCGACGGTTCGGCCGCCCACGGCACGGTCGAGGCCCGCGAGTGCGACGACGCGCCGTTGATCCGCCGCTGCCTGGCCGCCCTGCGCTGACGGGCGCTCACTGCCAGGTGGCGGTGTCGGGGTCGATGCCGTGCGCGCGGGCGGCGGCGTCGATGCTGCGGCGCAACCAGCTCGCCAGGCCCGCACGGATGCCGTCGTAGTGGGCGGTGAAGCTGGGATCGGTGTCGAACATGCGCCCCAGGCACACCTGCTGGGCGCGATCGATCGGAAAGTAGGCGCCGAAGATCGCCCGATGCCGGTCGACGAGGTCGTTCGCCTCGGGACTGCCGGGCGCGATCCCGGCGTCCATCGCCGCGCCGAGCGCCTGCTCGAGATCGGTCATCTCGGCGGCGACGGCCTGCCAGTCCTCCGGGCTGCGGGTGGCCGCGCGCTCGGCGAACTGCTGCCACTGCGGGCCCGCCCCGTAGCGGCGGCGGGCCTCGGCGGCCCAGCCGGGATCCCAGCGCGGCCCGAACAGCGCGGCCTGCTGCTCGGCGGTCAGCAACAGGCCGCGCTCGTGCGCCTCGATCATCCGGTCCAGCCCGGCGGCGAGCTGCTCGAGCCGGGCGATCCGCTCCCGTACCTGGGCCCGTTGCGCACGCAACGCGGCGGGCACCTCGGTGGCCGAGTCGTCCAGGACGGCGCGGATCCGGTCCAGGCCGAGCCCGAGTTCGCGGTAGACGACGATGCGGTGCAGCCGTTGCAGATCCGCGCCCGTGTAGAGCCGGTACCCGGTGGCTGTGCGCAGCGACGGCGGTGCCAGGCCGATCTCGTCCCAGTGGTGCAGCGCGCGCACGGTCACTCCCAGCCGGGCCGCGGCCTGGCCGACGGTCAGGCCGTCACTGTCCTCGGGCATGCTCTGCATTGTCGCCCGCAACCTCCTCCGGGGCGGTGATGCCCACCGCCGCGAGATTGCGGGCCTCCGGCCCGGCCGGGTCGAACGGCTTGGCCGCGGTCATGATCACCCGCGCGTTCTCCGGCGTGCGCACCTCGATGTCGCGGGTGTTCCACGGGGTGTCGCGCGGGCCGTCGACCGAATCCGGGCGCAGCGCACGGCAGGCCTCGACCAGGGAATCGATCTGGTCGAGCACGCACGCGAAACTCACGCTCATCGCCGGTGGTTGCGTCGCGGCCGCCGACGCCGGCACCAGCAGCACGTCCTGGAACGCCCACCGGCGCAGATGCGCGACCGCGCCGGGGATGGTGAACAGCTCGATGAAGCCCAACCCGCGGGTCCAGAAGTCCAGCGACGCCGCCACATCGGTGGTCGGAATCGTCACGAACGCGGGCATGCCGTAGATGCCGCGGAACGGCTCCGGCGCGACGACGTCCGGGCCCGGCGTGGGAACGGGGCTGATCTCGAAGGCATTGAAGTAGTCGCTCATGCACCCCACCTTCGACCCTCACGCAACGTCAGGGTCAAGCCGAACACGAACAGGTTCGCGCGTTCCCGCGGCGCTTCGGAAACCGCCGAGGCCGACGACAAAGACCGGGCGTGAACGCTTGCTTGGTCTTCTCACGACGTCGGCTCGGTCAGCGGTGTAGTCGATAGGTGCGGGCAGTGAGGCGTTCCATCGTGCTGCGGGGGAGTATCCGGTGGAGTGCGAAGGCGGCCGGAGCGTTGCTGCCGACGGCGTAGAGCGGGCGGGGGCGTGCTGCCGTCACCGCGGTGAGGATCGTGCGTGCGACCCGGTCGGGGGTGATGCCGGCGGCTTGTTTGCGGTCGAGTGTGGTCACGAAACGCTGGAATTCGGCGGTGTGTGGCGAATCGTCGGCGAGGTATTTCGTGCGTCGTTCACGGAGGCCGGAATCGACCTGCCCCGGTTCCACAGTGGTGAGCCAGACGCCGTACGGCGATTCCTCGAACCGTGCCGCGGTGGCGAATCCACGGAGCGCTGCTTTGGTGGCGACGTAGGAGGAGCGGTAGGGCAGCGGGAAGCTGGCCAGCATCGAACCGACCATCACCACCCGCCCGGCCCGGCGTCGGCGCATGCCGGGCAGCACCGCTCGGGTGAGTGTGATCGGGCCGAGCACGTTGAGTTGGAACAGCCGGGCCACGGCGTCGTCAGGCAGGTCGGTCAGCGGCCCGGCTTGGCTCTCACCGGCGTTGTTGACCAGGACGTCGACGTCGTCCAGCGTTGAGACGAACTGTTGGATGGAGTCGTGGTCGGTCAAGTCCAGCGGCCGGTAGTCGATGCCCGGCAACAGATCTCGGTCCGGGACGGCGTGCGGGTTGCGGCTGGTCCCGATCACCCGGTAGCCGTGGTCGGACAGGGCCGCGGCGGCGGCCCGGCCTATTCCCGACGATGCGCCGGTCACGACGGCGATACGTGTAGTGGACATGTCCATCCTGATTATTCGTCGGCCGATGGCCGTGCACGGTTGCCCGCGCAGGCGACGGGATTTCTCGGTGGGGTTCAGTGGAAGGCGGCGCGGAACGATTTCAGTCCTTGCAGACAGTTGTTGCGCAGGGGCTGGGGGTCGGAAACGGAGACGTGGTTGATCCGCGGGACCATCGCGTGTAGCAGGGTCTGCATTTCCATTTTGGCCAGTTGCATGCCGACGCAGGTGTGTGCTCCGTTTCCCCAGCCCAGATTGCTACCACGGCGGTCCAGCGAGAACTGCTCGGGCCGGTCGAAGCGGCGCTCGTCGCTGTTGGCGGCGGCGTAGATCAGGGCGACGCGCTCACCGGCGTGCAGTGCGACCTCGCCGAGCACGGTGTCGACGGCGATGGTCCGGGTGAAGGCGCGCACCGGGGAGGCCAGCCGCACCGCCTCGATCACGGCTCGGGGGATGAGGGCCGGATCGGCGCGGATCTGTTCCCACACCTCGGGCTGTGCGCCCAGGCTCCATAACAGTTGCCCGGTCGCCAGGATGGTGGTGTCGAGGCTGGGCGCGACGAAATCGATGATCATGTTCTTGGCTTCGAGCCGGCTGATCCGGCCGCGGTCCGCGGCGTCGAAGACGCTGGCGGCCCATCCGTGCGGGGTGACGTGTTTCCTTCGTAGCCGCAGGGTGTAGAGGTAGAGCCCCAGAGCACTGGTGGCGGCTGTGCCCGCGCGCGGGTTCGCCGGTCCCAGCCCGTCGAAGGTGGCGCGGCCCCACGTCAGCATTTTCGCCGCGCTCACCCGGACCCCGACGAGCTCGGCGACCACCTGGACGGGTAGGCGGGTCGCCAAGTCCGCTATTCCGTCGAAGGATTGCCGTCGACGCAGCCGCTCGACGGTGGCCACGGCTTCCTGCTCCATCGCCGGTAGCGCGGGGCGGATCGCCCGCGAGGCCAAGGACTGCATGAGGATCGCGCGACGGTTGGTGTGGGCTCGGTCGTCGCTGGCGAGAGTGGTGTAGTGACCCAACGTGTTGGCGATCGGGTTGGCGGCCACGCCGTTACCGCTGCGGAAGGTGAGGTCGTCGCGCAACGCCGCGCGGACGTCGTCGAATCGCCCCATGGCCCAGAGCCGGTGGCGCGGCAGCCACACCAGAGGCCCGGCGTCGCGGATCCGCCGGTAGACCGACTGTGGGTCGGTGACGACCTGCCTGCCGTAGAGATCGACGTCGACGACGGGCGCGCCACGGTATGTCGAGGGCCGCGACGCCGGGGTGAGCGGCCCGCTCATCGGATCTCCGCGGCTGCCGAGGCCGGATGTGGCGCCGTCGGATGCTCAGGGTTCATCGTCGATCGCTTTCGTGAGGATGTCGCTCGCCCGCCGGGGTGGGAGGAGGGTGAGGATGTCGGGGATTCGGGAGGGGGTGCGCGCGGTGGCCATCACGACCCGGTCCGGGCGCAGCAAGACCGCGAACGCGGAATGTGTGCTGAGCCACCGGGTGAGGATCTCGACGCCGGTCGGTGGCCAGTCCAGGACGCTGAGGTCGAGGTGGGTGACCCGGTCGGGGACGGTGCAGGTCGGGGGCAGCGGTCCCCGCGTCAGCAGCGCATAGCCGGGGCCGAGGACCTCGTCGAAACGGGCGCCGCCACCCTCGCCCGCGATGACCGGTTGAGGACACAGTCGCCCGTTGAGCCGATGTCGGATACCCCGTCGCTCGACCAGGGGACCAGCCGCCAGCGGCGGTGAGACAGTCGCGAGCAGGGCCTGCGACACTCCCGGAATGCGGCACAACAGCCCCAGCGAAGCACGTCGCACCGCGGCCGCGCGGTCGTGGCCACCGGTGAGCATCCATCCGACGGCAACGGCCGTGCGGATGGTCCGGGTCGCATGTGGGCGGCGTTCGGCGGTATAGGTGTCGAGAATCGACTCCGGCGCGGTGCCGCTCAGAACCTCGGCGAGTTTCCAGCTCACGTTGAACGCGTCCCGTAACCCGGCGCCCAAGCCTTGCCCGATGAACGGCGGGGTCTGGTGTGCGGCGTCGCCGGCGATGAACAGTCGTCCTCGACGCCAGTGTTCGGCGACGCGGGCACGGAAGGTGTACTCGGCGTGACGAACGATGTCGGCCCGGTCGAAGGTGTCCGCGTCCATCCAGGGCCGCAGCAGTCGGCGCAAGTTGTCGGCGGCTGCCAGCTCGTCGGCCCGTTCGCCCGGCTCGATGCGGAACTCCCATCGATACCGGGTACCGGTGACGGGCATGAAGGTCGCGGCACGCCGCGGGTCACAGATCTGCTGGACACCTCCCCACACCGGAAGGGGAGCCGCGGTCCGCACGTCGACCACGAGCCAGTTCTGTTGGAAGTGCAGGTCACGCAGGCCGGTGCCGATCCGGTCGCGGATCAGGCTGCGCGCGCCGTCGCAGCCGATCACCGCGGCAGCGGTCAGCCTGTGCGTTTCGGTGTCGGTGGTGTACTCGACAACGGCCGAATCGCCGTGGTCGGCGGCGTCGATCACCTCGCATCCGCGTCGCAGGTCGACGAGCGGGTCGGCGTGGGCGAGGTCGAGCAGTATCGCCTCGAGTTCGGGCTGGTCGAACATGCTCGCCTGCGGAAAACCGTGGGGGCCGTTCATCGAATCGCGCGCGAACTCGGCCAGCACCGTGTGGTTGTGATCGAGCAGGCGCATTCCGGGCATGGGACGACTGATCTCGGCGAATCGCTCGTAGGCTCCGACGGCAGCGAGAATCCGGCACACCTCGTCGTCGGCGTGGACCGCGCGCGGCAGCGGGTAGGAGGTGGGGTGGCGCTCCAGAACAACGGTGGCGATGCCGTGTCCCGCCAGCAGCAGCGCCGCGGTGAGGCCGACCGGGCCGGCGCCGACGATGACGACCGCGACGTCGACCGGGTTGGACGATCGAGCCATCACCTGTATCGGACCCGGTTACGCTGCCGGCCCAGGTCGAGGGCGCCGTCGTCGGTGGCGATCCGGGCTTCGACGATGTCGCCGTCGCGGAGATAGCGAGGGTTGGCCGCCTGTTTGCGGAAGAAGATCTTCCACTTGAGGTGCGGGGGCAGCAGCGCGCCGAGCAGTTCGACGGGTTTCGCAGGTGCGGACAGCGCGGTCCCGCCCGGCGTGCCGGTCAGCAGAACGTCTCCGCGGTCGAGACGCTGGAATCGACTGAGCGCGTGCAGGGCCTGGAGGGGTTCGACGAGCATGTCGTCTCCGACGACACCGTTCTGTCGGCGTTCTCCGTTGACCCACAGCTGTAGCCGCAATCGATGGAATTGCGCCCATTCGGGTGGGTCGAGCAACACCAGTCGCGGACCGGCCGGGGTGAATCCGGGGTAGGACTTCGATTCGTAGAACTGGGTTTTGGGCAGTTGCACGTCCCGGGCGCTCACATCGTTGGCGATGATCAGTCCGGCCGCGTACTCGGGCAGGTTCTCGGCGGTGATGGTCGTTCCGACCGGCACCGCGGCGCCGAACACGATGCCGATCTCGACCTCGTAGTCGAGCAGTCGCACGTGGGCGGGTTTGACGATGTCGTCGTAGGGTCCGCAGATCGATCCGGAGGATTTGCGGAAGAAGGTCGCCGATACCCGTCCGGGGTCGATGTTCGACTCGCGGGCATGGCTGGCGAAGTTGACCATCTGGGCCACGACACGGCACGGCGCGGTCACCGGTGACACCAGTTGTAGTTCCGACACCGGAGTCCAGTCGGTGGCGTCGTGCGCGGCCCGGATCGCGTCGAGGTCGCCGAGCAATTCCGCGGTGGTGGCCGCCGGGGTGTCGATGGGCGTGGCACCGTGCGGGGTTTCGAGGTACCAGTGCGAGCGGGTACGGACAATGGTGGTGCTCATGTGCGGGCTACTTTCATCAGGCCGAGCAGGCGCCGGATATCGAACTCGTTCGCTTCGTCACGCAATGCGGAGAACACCGCGCGCAGCAATTGCGGATCGGGGTTCACTCCGAGGAAGTCACGGGTGACCGGCGGTCCCCATTGGGCCAGGCCGCTGGCGCTCATATGCGTCCAGCCCGCCTCGACCGAGGAATCGAACAGGTCGCCATCGGCGAAGTGCTCGACCAGGAAGCGGTCCGGGTCGCGCCAGTAGTCGAACAACTGGCTGCCCTGGATATGGCGGCCAACACCCCAGGAACGACGGTAACCACGCTCGGCGAGATACGCCCCGCCCGCCGCGATCGAGTCGAGATCGGCGACTTGATAGGCGCTGTGGACATATCCCGCCCGTGGCCCCAACGTCATCGCCAGCGTGTGATGGTCGGCGGGGGTCGACCCGCGATCGCAGCGCATGAACGCCATGGTCGGGCCGCGGTCCCGCTGCCCCGGAAAGTAGAGGAAGTCGCTGACGATCAGGCCCAGGTGTTCGAGATACCAGTCCAGGCATTCCAGGAATCGCGGCGTTTCGAGTACCACATGGCCCAGACGTTGCACGCGCGCGGGCTCACGGGGGCGGCGTTGCACCGCGTTGATCCGATACCGCGCCGCGCCCAGATTCCAGGTCAACGGTGGCTGGTCGGGAAGCGCTGGCAACTCCGGCACATCGGCGACGACCCGCACCACCTGCCCGCTCGGATCACGGAGGGTCACCACCCGACCACCCAGCACGTCCAGCGGCTCCATCGCATGCCCGGTCGCGGCAGCCAGCCGTGCCAGGTCGGCGCGTTCCCCGGCGCGGTAGGCCGTGCCGACGAACCGGGCCACCGGCGCGCGCCGGACGATCACGCAGACCGAGCCCGCCCAGGTGCCGCGCAGATGCAACTCGTCCGGCGTGCGGATCACGGTGCTCAGACCGAATGCAGCGGCGAAGCGTTCCGCACCGTCGAGATCGGGCTTGTCGAATTCCAGCCACGCGATGTCATCGACCTTGATCAGCGGATTCTTCGCCCTGTCCGGGTGCTCACCGGTGAGCGCGCCCTGCGCACTGTGCAGATCGACGTGCGGATCGTCGTATGCGGGCACTGTCATCGCTGTCCTCCTTGACTACTGAAGAAATGTTCAGCAATGATGGGCGCTTCCGTCAATGACATTCAGAGTTGGAATGTCATTCAGAATTGAAGGTGACAGGAGTTCTCCCGTGCCGCACTCGAATCGCACCGACCGCAAACGAGCCCGCACCCGCGCGGCGTTGATATCGGCCGCGGCCGAGTTGTTGGCCAGCCCGGGCGGCCTCGACGCCAGCGTGCAGCAGATCACCGACCGCGCGGACGTGGGCGTCGGCTCGTTCTACAACCACTTCACCAGCAAGGCCGAACTGTTCGACGCGGCCATCGCCGAGACCCTCGACCGCTACGGAGAACTGTTCGACCAGGCCTCAGCGGGAATCGAGGATCCCGCCGAGGTGTTCGCCAACGGCATCCGCATGACCATGCACCTGACCAAGACCCACGCCCAACTCACCGGGACACTGCTGACCATCGGCTTCCGTCTGATGACCTCCGATGGGGGCCTCGCCCCGCGCGCCCTGCGCGACCTGCGCCGAGCGGGTGAGACCGGCCGCCTCCGAATCACCGACTACTCCGCCGCACTCGCCTGCACGGCCGGTTCGCTGCTCGGCTGTCTTCAGCTCCTCGCCACCGACCCCGACACCGACATCGACACCCTCGCCGACACCCTCGCCACCAACCTGCTGTGCATGTTCGGCCTCAGCCTCGACGACGCCCGCGCGGTAGCCACGAAACCGCTGAAAATGCCGTCCCCCGCTGCGGTCAGGCGGGCCAGGTGATCTCGGCCGGGTCCTTGTCGATGCGCAGCCCGCGCCAGCTCGGGTGGCGCAGTCCTTCGGCGGTGGCTTCGCGGTATTCGATGTCGGCGACGAGTTCGGGGGAGACCCAGTGGGCGAGCGCGGCGACCGGGCGGGGCGCGGGCACGTCGAACGGTGAGTCCGGGCGGGCGATTTCGTCGAGCCGCTGCCGTAACCGGGTGCGCTCGGACTGCTTCCATCCGGTGCCGACGTTGCCGATGTGCACCAGCCGCCCGTGTGCATCGTGTGCACCGAGAACCAGTGACCCGAACGACTTCTGGAACGGACCGTTACCCGGCAACCATCCGGCGATCACCGCTTCGGTCGTTCTGCGGAACGGCATCTTGAGCCAGGCGCGGCTGCGCTCCCCGGGCTGATACACCGAATCGAGCCGTTTGGCGACCAGCCCTTCCAGGCCGTTGTCGGTGGCGGCCGCGGCCAGCTCGGCGGGGTCGACATCGGTCCAGCTCGGCGACAGCTGCAACGGCGGGCGCGCGATGTCGAGCCGGGCGAGCAGGTCGCGGCGCTCGGTGTAGGGCAGGCGTACGGTGGCGTGCCCGTCGAGCGCGAGCAGATCGAACAGCATGTACAACACCGGCACCTCGCGGATGAGCTGCGGTGTCGGGGCGCGCACGTGCATGCGGCGCTGCAACCGGGAGAACGACGGCGCGCCCCGGGCGCCTTCGGGGGCGATGATCTCCCCGTCGAGGACCACCCGGTGCGGGCCGACCGCGGCCGCGACGGCCTCGGCGATCTCGGGGAACGATCCGGCGACCTGTTTGCCGTTGCGACTGTAGAGCAGGCACTGCCCGTCGGCGGCGTCGGCCACCGCCCGCATCCCGTCCCATTTCATCTCGAAAGCCCAACCGCGCGGATCCTCCGGCGGTCGTCCAGCGGTGGCCAGCATCGGCGACGGCGCGGGCGCCATCACCAGAGCATACAGCCAGCAAACCGCTGTTTTCGATCATCCGCACCCGAATCGGGACCCGGCCGCCCGCGCCGGCGAGCGGATTCGCCGCATCGGGCGCCGCACGCTCGACGCCGCACCGGCAACCCGCTCGCCGGGCCGACCAGAGCACACCGGTGCGCGGAACCGGCCGTGCGGCGCGCCGAGGGCCTAGATTCGATCCATGCAGACCATCGACCTGCCCGCGCCCGACGGCCCCATCGAAGCACTGCTGGCCCGCCCCGATACGCCGGGCCCGTGGCCAGGGATCGTGATCATCCACGACGCCCTCGAGTTCGGCGCCGACATCCGCACCCACGTGACGATGCTCGCCGAGCGCGGCTACCTGGTGATCGCGCCCAACCTGTTCTCCCGCGGCAAGGCCCGCTGCATCCGGGCGGTGATGCGCGCGCTGTGGTTCACCGGCGGCCGCAACCACGCCGAGGCGGTGCCGGTGCGCGACATCCTCGCCGCCCGCGACCACCTGCTGGCCGACCCGGACTGCACCGGACGCACCGCGGTCGCCGGGTTCTGCATGGGCGGCGGCTTCGCCCTGCTCACCGCCCCGCACGGCTTCGACGCCGCCGCCCCGTTCTATCCCGGCCTCTACGGCGACTACCGCACCCTGCTCGAGGGCGCCTGCCCGGTGGTGGCCAGCTACGCGGGCCTGGATCCCTCACTGATCGGCGCCGCGGGCAAGCTCGACCGCGCGCTCACCGACCTGGGCGTCCCGCACGACATCAAGACCTACCCGCGCACCACCCACGGTTTCGCCAACACCTTCGGCAGCGAGCGCCTGCTGCGGGTGGTGGGCCTGGGTCACGACGAGGCCGCCACCGCGGACGCGTGGCGGCGCATCTTCGCCTTCTTCGACCAACACCTCACCGCGTGAGGGTCATTCGCCTCGCCACTGCGGCGCCCGCTTCTCGGCGAACGCGCGCGGACCTTCGGCGGCGTCCTTGCTCAGGAATACCGGCATGGTCTGTTCCATGTTCATCTGCCAGATCGGCGCGTCCCAGTCCGAACCGAACGCGGCGGCGCGGTGGATGATGCGCTTGGAGGCGCGCACGGCCAGCGGCGCGTTGGCCGCGATCGTCTCGGCCAGTTCCAGCGCCACCGCCAGCACCTGATCGGCGGGCACCACCCGGTTGACCAACCCCCACCGCGCCGCGGTCTCGGCGTCGACGGGCGCACCGGTCAACGCCATCTCGAGGGCGATCTTGTGCGGGATCTGGCGCGGCAGCCGCAGCAGCCCACCCGCGGCCGCCAGCAACCCGCGCTTGACCTCGGGCAATCCGAGCGAGGCCTGATCGCTCATCACCGCCAGATCGCAGGCGAGCACGATCTCGGTGCCCCCGCCCAGGGCGAATCCGTTGACCGCGGCGATCAGCGGCTTGTCCACGAAATGCTGGACGAGTCCGGCGAACCCGTACTCCGGATGCTCGGGGTCACCGATGTTCTGCCCCGCGGCCAGCGCCTTGAGGTCCGCACCGGCGCAGAACGCGCGCCCGGCGCCGGTGATCACACCCACCCGCAGCTGCGGGTCCTCGGCGAGCTGTTCGAGCGCCGCGCCGACCGCCCGCGACAGCGCGGAGTCGACGGCGTTCATGGCGTCGGGACGATTGAGGGTGATGAGGGCGACGGAACCCCGGCGCTCCAGGGTGGCGGCATCGGACATGAACAGACCTCCTCGTGCGGCCCGCCCCGGTGCGGGCCCGCCGTCCAACCTACCGGTCACGGTGGTGGGCGCACCCCGCGTCGCACCCACCACCGCCCGGGCGGTCACGCCGCGCGCAGCGCCGCCACCGCACCGGCGAACATGGTGTTCTTCACCGCCGCCAGCGTGCCGGAATCCTTGCCGCCCAACGGCGCCAGCATCGCCAGCGCGGCCGCGGTCACCTCGCCCTCGGCGGCGGTGGCATCGACCAGCCCGATCGCCGCGGCCTCACCGCCGCCGAACCGGCGCCCGGTGGTCATCGACGCGATCGCCGCGGCCGGGGTGAGCTTGGCCTGGATCAACGCCGCCATGCCCGGGGTGAACGGGATGTGGATGTCGACCTCGGGGAAACAGAAGTAGCCGCGGTCGGCGCGCATCACCCGGTAGTCGTGCGCCATCGCCAGCATCGCGCCCGCGCCGAAGGCGTGCCCGGGCAGCGCGGCCGCGCTGGGCAGCGGGAAGGTCAGCACCCGCGCCAGCAACGCCTGCACCTGCTCGACGTACCAGGGCATCCGCTCACCGTGGGCGGCCACCCAGTCCAGATCCAGGCCGTTGGAGTAGAACTTGCCGCCGGCGGTGGTCACCAGCGCCAGCGCGCCGTCGGACAGCGCGGTGTCGAGGTGGGCGTTCACCTGCTCGAGGAAGGCGGGGGAGAAGCGGTTCTCGCCGTCGCCGAGGTCGAGCACGGCGATGCCGTCGTGGAATTCCAGGGTGGTCACGATGATTTCCTTTCCGGGGGACCGATGTCGAGCACCGCGCGGACCGCGGCGCGCAGCTGATGACGGGCGTGGGGATCGGCGAGCTGGTCCCGGCGCAACAGGATCGCGGTCGGCAGGTCGACCAGGCAGGTGGTGAGCACCTGCACCGCGCGCCGGTCCCGGCGACCCCACCGCCGCTGCGCCAGATCCACCAGCACAGCGACGAGATCGCGTTCGGCGCCGCGGAGTTCGGCGGCGAGCTCGGCGGGCAGGTCGGCATCGAGCAACTGCTCGCGCGAGACCGTCAGCACCAGCCGGGCCGAGTCGGGGAAGCGCTCGGCGAACACACTGGGCGCCTCGGCGGCCGCCACGATCGCCGCGGTGACTGCCGCTTCGGCATCCGAACTACCTTGTGCCTCAGCCGTTTCTGGGAAGGCGAGCGCGCGTTGCACGTCGAGGAACCGGCGCGCGGCACGCACCCACGCGCGCGCCAGCAGCGCGCCCCGCGAGCCGAAGGTGTGGTAGAGCGCGCCGTTGGACATCCCGGTGGCCGCGGCGACCGCGCGCACCGTCACCGCGGCGGGCCCGGCGCGGACCGCCAGCGCTTCGGCGGCATCGAGCACGGTGTCGGGGTCGTGCACTCGGGGACGTGGCATGACCGAACTATAACAGAGCAACTGCTCTGTTATAGCGGCACGGGGCGTTTGCCCACGCCCACTACGGTTTTCACCTACCGTCCGGTCCGTGTGGAATTCTCCCGGGCCGTCCCGCCCCACCCCCGTGATGCGGTAGTCTTCGCCTGCCTCCCACCCCTGTCCGCACGAAGAGAACGGCGCCGCATGTCACGAGTCGTCATCAAGGAGCAGTACTTCGACACCGCTCTCGAGGTGCTGGCCGAACTCGGATTCAAAGGACTCAACATCGGCCTGCTGTGCCGGCGCCTCGGCGTCACCAGCGGCTCGTTCTACCACCACTTCGGCAGCTGGCAGGGCTTCGTCGACGCCCTGCTCGAACACTGGGAGAACCGCCAGATCCGCATCCTGCGCACCCTGAACTTCAACCAGGGCAACCCGCACGACGACATCGCCGCCATGGCCGACCTCGCCCTGGGCCTGCACCACGCCGCCGAAGCCGCCATCCGCGCCTGGGCCGCCAACGACGAATCGGTCAACCTCGCCCTCAAACGCGTCGACGAATCCCGCCGCCGCACCGTGCACAAAGCCGTCAAAGGCATCGTCGGCGACGACGCCACCACCGCCGTGCTCACCTCCATGGGCATGGCGATGCTCATCGGCTACCAGCAGATCGCCGCCGGCGGCGACGACGTCTCCCTGCACGACCTGCTGGGCCAATACCAGCGACTGATCTACTCCTACACCCGCCGCTGACCGCTCACACCGTCGCCGGATCGCTCACCACGACCGAATCGCTCACCATGTCCGCGGCCGCACGATCTGGCTCGCCCGTCGCCCGCGCCACCCGCACCCAGGTGTTGTTCACCGCCGAATTGCCCGAGAACCGGTCCGTCAACGCCGGATCCGGCAGCAGATTCACATTCGCCCCCGGCAACGAAGCCGCCACCGACCAGCCGACCCCCGGCTCCCGATGACCCCACCCGTGCGGCACCGCCACCGCACCGGGACGGATCTCGTCGCTCACCTCCAACGTCACCACGATCGACCCGGTACTCGAGGTCACCTCCACCTGCTCACCGTCGACCAGCCCGCGCGCCTGCGCGTCCCGCGGATGCATCAGCGCCGTGCAGCGATCCTTGCCCTTCACCATCGACGGCAGATTGTGCAACCAGGAGTTGTTGCTGCGCAGATGCCTGCGCCCGATCAACTTCAGATCGAACCCGTCCGCCGGCGCGGTCAACGCCCGGCCCGCCCGCGCCTCGGCCACCAATTCCGCCGCCGCCGACACGAAATCCGCGGGCGCCAACTGCACCTTGCGGTCCTTCGTCGCGATGATCGACCGCAACCGCGGCTGCAACGGGCCCAGATCCACCCCGCCCGGCGTGCGCCGCAGCTTCGCCACCGTCACCCCCTTGCGACCGCGCCGCAGCACCCCGTGCGGGCCCACCGCCATCCCCAGCGCCGTCAACCGCAACGGACTGGCCACCTCGAACAGCGCGTTCAACAGCCGCCCGGTGAACCGCCGCGCGGGCAACGGCACCAGCTCGGTCACCAACCGCGCCAGGATCTGCCAATCCTCGAGCCCGTCGGCGGGCGGCTCGAACACCCGCGCGTCGAAGCGCACGTTGTTGCGCACACTGAACACCGGGAACAGGAAATTCAGGTCCTCCCGCTCCAGCTGGGAGATCGGCGGCAGGATGATGTCGGCGTGCCGGGTCGTCTCGGTGACATACATGTCCACCGCCACATAGAACTCCAACGAATCCAGCGCCGCACCCAACCGGCCGCGTTGCGGCGTCGACAACACCGGATTGCCCGCGTAGGTGATCATCGCCCGGATCCGCTGCGGGCTGTCGGTGCGGATCTCCTCGGCCAGCACCGCCACCGGCAACTCGCCACGGAACGACTTGAACGTCCCCGTGCTGTCGGTCCACGCGCCGTACCCCACCCGCGACAGCCGCGCGAACCGCAACGCGTCGACGGGGGGAGTGGTGAACATCTGTCCGCCCGGACTGTCCAGATTGCCCGTCACCGCGTTGATCGTGTTCACCAGCCAATGCGTGAGCGTGCCCGTCACCTGCTGGCACACCCCGATCCGGGCGTACATCACCGCCGAGGACGCCGCCGCGTGCTCGCGCGCCAGCCGCCGGATCGTCGCCGCGTCCACCCCGGCATACGGCGCCATCGCCTCCGGCGTCACCTCGGCCACCAGCGCCCGCAACTCGTCCCAGCCCGCACAGCGGTCCCGCACCGCGCGCTCGTCGCACAACCCCTCGGCCACCAGCACATGCAGCATCGCCAGCAGCAGATACACGTCACCGCCCGGGGCCACCGCCACGTGCTCGTCGGCCAATCGCGCGGTCTCGGTGCGCCGCGGATCCACCACCACCACCGAACCGCCGCGCTTGCGCACCTCCCGGATCCGCAGCTTGGCCCCCGGCATCGTCGTCACCGACCCGTTCGACACCGCCGGATTCGCGCCCAGGATCACCAGCCGGTCGGTGCGATCGATGTCGGCCACCGGCATCAGCAGATTCGAACCGAACATCTGCCAGGCCGCGAACTCCTGCGGGAACTGATCGATCGAGGACGCGGTGAAGAAGTTGCGGGTCAGCAGCGCCGTCCGCAACAGCACCCCGTAGATCACCGAGGAACTGTGCGCGGCCGGATTGCCCAGATACATCCCGATCGCGCTCGGCCCGTGCGCGGCCCGCACCGCCCGCAACCGACGCCCGATCTCGGCGAACGCCTCGTCCCAGCCGATCGGCTCGAACCGGTCACCCACCCGCCGCACCGGCGTGCGCAACCGGTCCGGGTCGTGATGCAGCCCGCCCATCGCCGTCGCCTTCGGACAGATGTAGCCCTTGGACAGCACGTCCTCCGGGTTGCCTTCGATCCGCGTGACCTTCGCATCCTCGACGGTCACCAGAATTCCGCAATGCGCCTCGCACAGCGTGCACTGCCGGGCAATGGTGGTAGCGCTCATGGGATTTCGTCACCTTCCACGGTCGTTCCGCTCAGGCTACCGCCGCCCCCACCCACCGGAGAGAGAAATTCGGCCAAATCGTCTCATCTTCTCGCGTCCGGCTGGTTCGCCAACGCCCGCACCCCCGGACTCGACGACTCCCGCACGAACGCACTCTCCGCCACGTCCAGACCACCGCAGCTCACCGTCAACTCCACCGCCGGCGCCAACCGATACGGACGGCTCTCCACCACCGACCCCACCACCCGCCGCAACCGCGACAACTCCGCCCGCACCGCCACCGCATGATCGGGATCGCCGTACAAGGCCGCACTCAACGCCGCCACCGTCATCCCCGCCGCACCACACCGATCCAACAACAACAGGATCTCGGCATGCCGCGTGGACAGCGTCCGCCGCCAATCCGATTCACCCCGCGCCACCAGCACCGGCGCACCCGACAGATCCAACGTCAACCGGATCCGATCATCGGCCGACCGCGGCCGCACCAGCCACCCGCTGTTCAACGGCTCCGCCTCGCACAACCCCAGACCCGGCACATGCACCGCCCGCACCGCATCCGGCACCGCGATCCGCCGACCCGCCGCCACCCCCACCGCGTGCGCCACCCACCCGTGCTCGTCCACCAGCAACGCAGGCCCGCGCACCGCCGACAACGCCGGCATCGACGCCGTCCGCAACCGCTCCAAACGCTCCTGCTGATACCGGGCCAACTGCCCCTCCGCCAACCGCACCGCAGCCCCGATCAACGCCGTGATCGTCGGATGCAACGTCAACGCCGGACCGCTGACGTCCACCACCCCGATCAACTCGCCCGTGCGCGGATCGTGCACCGGCGCCGCCGTGCAGTACCAGGGATGCTGCGACTGCTCGAAGTGCTCACCGGCGACCAACTGCACCGGCTCGGCCTCCGCCAGCGCCGTCCCGATCGCGTTCGTCCCCACCGCGGGCTCGGTCCAGCGCGCACCCTCCTGGAACCCCAACCCGTCCGCGCGATGACGCACCTTCGTCGACCCGGCCCGCCACAACACCACCCCGTCCGCGTCACTGACCACCATCAGCATCTGCGCGGCATCGGCGATCCCCTCGATCAGCTGCGTCACCTCACCGATCACCGCGCCCAACGGCGACTCCCGGCGCCGCCGCTCCACCTCCGACAACGGCAACACCATGCGCTCGTTCGGCCGATCCGGCACCAGCCCCGCCGCCAGCACCCGCGACCAGGACCGCGCCACCACCGTGCGCGGCCGCATCGGCGAACGACCACCGCCGATCACCGCATCGTGCATCCGCACCAGGTCACGGGCATAGCGGGGGAGGTCCGTCCCCGGAGTGATCGCACTGAATTCGCCCATGATGCCTGTCCGCCTTCTTGCTCGAGGTGCGCCGAACGCGACCCGGGCCCCGGCGCACGACCACCGATGATGCAACGCCCTGCAACGATTGTTACTCGGATTTCCGTGCGTTGTGCTGTAGCTCACACAACAACGTGGGAAGGAACATCCGATGACTCGGACACTCGAACCGTCGGCGGCACCCGAGGAAGCACTCGACCCCCAGACCAGGGTCGAGACGTGGCTGCGCGAGTTCGAAACCGCCCTCGCCGCCCGCGACATCGAGGCGGCGGCGGGCATGTTCGCGGTGGACAGCTTCTGGCGCGACCTGATCGCCTTCACCTGGAACATCAAGACCGTCGAAGGCCGCGACGGCGTCACCGACATGCTGCGCGCCCGCCTCGACGACACCGACCCGCGCGGCTTCCACACCACCGAACCCGTCACCGAAGCCGACGGCGTCATCACCGCCTGGATCGGCTTCGAAACCGCCGTCGGCCGCGCCGCCGGACACCTGCGCCTCACCGACGGCGGCGCCTGGACCCTGCTCACCTCACTGCGCGAGCTCAAGGGCCACGAGGAGAACAAGGGCCCCCGCAGGCCCAAAGGCGTCGAACACGGCGCCAACCGCGAGCGCGTCACCTGGTCCGAACAGCGCGAGCAGGAAGAACGCGAACTCGGCGTGACCCGCCAGCCCTACGTGGTCGTCGTCGGCGGCGGCCAGGGCGGCATCGCCCTCGGCGCCCGACTCCGCCAGCTCGGCGTGCCCGCCCTCGTCGTCGACAAGCACGACCGTCCCGGCGACCAGTGGCGCAAACGCTACAAGTCGCTGTGCCTGCACGACCCCGTCTGGTACGACCACCTGCCTTACCTGCCGTTCCCGGACAACTGGCCGGTCTTCACCCCCAAGGACAAGATCGGCGACTGGCTCGAGATGTACACCAAGATCATGGAGGTGCCGTACTGGTCCAAGACCGTCTGCCGCAGCGCCACCTACGACGAGCAGACCGGCGAATGGACCGTGCACGTCGAACGCGACGGCGAACCCCTGGTCCTGCGACCCAAGCACCTCGTGCTCGCCACCGGCATGTCCGGCAAGCCCAACATCCCGAACTTCCCGGGCATGGACCGCTTCCAGGGCGACCAGCACCACTCCAGCCAGCACCCCGGCCCCGACGCCTACGCCGGCAAGCGCGCGGTGATCATCGGCTCCAACAACTCCGCGCACGACATCTGCGGCGCCCTGTGGGAAGCCGGCGCCGACGTGACGATGGTGCAGCGCTCCTCGACCCACATCGTCAAGTCCGACTCGCTGATGGAACTCGGCCTGGGTGACCTGTACTCCGAACGCGCCCTCGCCGCGGGCATGACCACCGACAAGGCCGACCTCACCTTCGCGTCCATGCCGTACCGGATCATGCACCAGTTCCAGATCCCGATCTACGACGCCATCCGCGAACGCGACGCCGACTTCTACGCCCGCCTCGAACGCGCCGGCTTCCAGCTCGACTGGGGCGACGACGGCTCCGGCCTGTTCATGAAGTACCTGCGCCGCGGCTCCGGCTACTACATCGACGTCGGCGCCTCGGAGCTGGTGGCCAACGGCGACATCAAACTCGCCCACGGCCAGGTCCGCGAGCTCACCGAACACTCGGTGATCCTCGAGGACGGCACCGAACTGCCCGCCGACCTCGTCGTCTACGCCACCGGCTACGGCTCGATGAACGGCTGGGCCGCCGACCTCATCGGCCAGGACGTCGCCGACAAGGTCGGCAAGTGCTGGGGCTACGGCTCCGGCACCACCAAGGACCCGGGCCCGTTCGAAGGCGAACTCCGCAACATGTGGAAGCCCACCCAGCAGGACGGCCTGTGGTTCCACGGCGGCAACCTCCACCAGTCCCGCCACTACTCCCTGTACCTGGCCCTGCAACTCAAGGCCCGCTACGAGAACATCCCGACCCCGGTCTACGGCCTCCAGGAGGTCTACCACCTGAGCTGAGGCAATCCCGGATGCCGGGTCGCTCCCACAAGGAGCGGCCCGGCATTGCCGTGCTCACGGTGCCGGTCGCGCGCCAGGCGCGGTAGCGCACTGATGATCGGGCGCGTGGGGGATTTCCGAAGTGTTCCTGCCAGCCGCTTTTATCGTCACGTGACGATTCGTGGAACAAGGGGGAGGCAGAGGGGAGTGGCTTCCCGGGTCGCGGCACGAGGCGACCTGGACGGTGGGTCGCACCACGCCGAGATCAGGCTGCCACGATACCGATGACCGGAAAAATTCCGGCGGCGCGGAAGGCTGGGTGCGCGAGAACAAGGATCCGCTCCACAGTTCCCACGCAACGCAGCGTGGAGGTGTTCGCCAGGGATCCATCCACTCGGCCACCGCAGGGGTCAGAGGTCGGCGGCCATCGAACACGGGCCGCACACAGGGGCGCGACAGTAATGCCGACAGCTGGCGACAGCCCCTTCCGCCACCATCGTTTCTACGCCGATAATCTACATTATGTTAAGTAGAGGCTGCACCGCCGGGAACCGGCCGGCGCGGCGCCACCGCCTCCTCCCCGCAATGGCCTCGAGGCTGATTCGCGGGATTGACAGGGATCGACATCAGGACCGTGATGCGCGGGTGTACAGCCTCGGGTGACATGAACTTCGCGGGTCACCGCGCGCCGTCCCATGCTGCTGACCAACCTCGCTTCCGTCCGCGCCGAGGCCGCGCACCCACACCATCCTGGGCGCTCATTCCACCTCCGACGCCGCATGTCGTACCGGCCGCCGTGCCGGCTTCCGGATACTCCAAAACCGATCGCACGGTTGACCGCTACGACGCCGTCACGTTCTGCTCCTCCGGACGGATTCGGCCGCCACCGCGCACTCGTGCTCCGGAGCGCGTCAAGAACCTTGCAGCATCACCCCCGGCCCGACCTGCCCCCGATAGGCCGAATCGCCCGACGACCGGCGCAGATTCGCGACCGTCTCCCCCGATCCCTGAATCCACGTACACAGTCCGGTCGGCGGACTACGGTCAGCACCACGGGCATCACCGTGTGTTCACGATCATTTTTCCGCGATTCACTGGTGCTCCAAACTTGAATGTGTAAACTTTCGGAGTGTGTCCAAGGTTCCCGATTTCGAGCAGCTCCTGCGCGGCGCGTCCCTCCGGGTCACCGCGCAGCGGCTGGCCGTGCTGAGCGTGGTGCACGAGCATCCGCACTCGGACACGGACTCGATCCTGGGACGGGTGCGCGAGAGCGTCGGAGCGGTGTCCCACCAGGCGGTCTACGACGTGTTGCGCGCACTGACCACGGCCGGACTGCTGCGTCGCATCCAGCCGATGGGCTCTGTCGCCCGCTACGAGACCCGGGTCGACGACAACCACCACCATCTCGTCTGCCGTGACTGCGGCGTCATCGTCGACGTCGACTGCGCGGTGGGCGAAGCGCCCTGCCTCGATGCCTCCCACGACCACGGTTTCGTCGTCGACGAGGCGGAGGTCATCTACTGGGGCCACTGCCCCGACTGTTCGAAAGCTCTGTCCGCACCACCGAAGTGAGCACAGCCTGCTTACTCGCTTCTCCCCCGAAAGGAAACACCGTGTCTGTGGAACACCCGCCCATCGGTGAAGCCAATACGGAACCCGCCGCCGGCGGCTGCCCGGTCACCGGCCGCCTGCGGCACCCGCTGCAGGGCGGCGGCAACCACGAGTGGTGGCCCAACCAGCTCAACCTGAAGGTGCTGGCCAAGAACCCCGCCGAAGGCAACCCGCTCGGCGACTTCGACTACAAGGCCGCGTTCAACTCCCTCGACCTGGCCGCGGTCAAGGCCGACATCGCCGAGGTGCTGACCACATCCCAGGACTGGTGGCCCGCCGACTTCGGCAACTACGGCCCGCTCATGATCCGCATGGCCTGGCACAGCGCGGGCACCTACCGCTCCTCCGACGGCCGCGGCGGCGCCAACACCGGGCAGCAGCGCTTCGCTCCGCTCAACAGCTGGCCCGACAACGGCAACCTGGACAAGGCCCGCCGCCTGCTGTGGCCGGTCAAGAAGAAGTACGGCCAGAACATCTCGTGGGCCGACCTGATGATCCTGGCCGGCAACGTCGCGCTCGAGACCATGGGCTTCAAGACCTTCGGTTTCGCGGGCGGCCGCGTCGACGTGTGGGAGCCGGAGGAGGACGTCTACTGGGGCCCCGAGGCCGAGTGGCTGGGCGACAAGCGCTACAGCGGTGAACGCGACCTGGAGAACCCGCTGGCCGCGGTCCAGATGGGTCTGATCTACGTCAACCCCGAAGGGCCCAACGGCAACCCGGATCCGCTCGCGGCCGCGGTGGACATCAAGGACACCTTCGGTCGCATGGGCATGACCGTCGAAGAGACCGTCGCGCTCATCGCGGGCGGTCACACCTTCGGCAAGACCCACGGTGCCGGTGACGCCGCGCTCGTCGGCGCGGAGCCCGAAGCCGCCCCGCTCGAGCAGATGGGCCTGGGCTGGAAGAGCTCGCACGGCACCGGCAAGGGCGCCGACGCGATCACCAGCGGCCTCGAGGTCGTCTGGACCACCAAGCCCACCCAGTGGAGCAACGACTTCTTCGAGATCCTCTTCGGCTACGAGTGGGAACTCACCAAGAGCCCGGCCGGGGCGAACCAGTGGGTCGCCAAGGACGCCCAGCCGATCATCCCGGATCCGTTCGATCCGGCGAAGAAGCGCCTGCCCACCATGCTCACCACCGACCTGTCGCTGCGCGTCGATCCCGAGATGGAAGTCATCTCCCGGCGGTTCAAGGACAACCCGGACGAGTTCGCCGACGCCTTCGCCCGCGCCTGGTTCAAGCTGACCCACCGCGACCTGGGTCCGGTCACCCGCTACCTCGGCCCCGAGGTGCCCAGCGAGGTGCAGCTGTGGCAGGACCCGATCCCCGCGGTCGATCACGAACTCGTCGACGCCGCCGACATCGCCGCGCTCAAGGAGCAGATCCTGGCCTCGGAGCTGTCGATCTCGCAGCTGGTGAAGACCGCCTGGGCGGCGGCCTCCTCCTTCCGCGGCAGCGACTACCGCGGCGGCGCGAACGGCGGGCGCATCCGGTTGCAGCCGCAGCTGGGTTGGGAGGTCAACGAGCCCGACGAGCTGGCCCGCGTCATCGCGGTACTGGAAGGCATCCAGGAGCAGTTCAACGCGGCCCAGACCGGCAACAAGAAGGTCTCCTTCGCCGACCTGGTCGTCCTCGGCGGTGTCGCCGCGGTGGAGCAGGCCGCCCGCAACGCCGGCGTGGCGGTCGAGGTGCCCTTCACCCCGGGCCGCGCCGACACCACGCAGGAGCTCACCGACCCCGAGGGCTTCGCGGTACTCGAGCCCAAGGCCGACGGCTTCCGCAACTACCTCGGCAAGGCCAACCCGCTGCCCGCCGAGTACCTGCTTGTGGACAAGGCGAACCTGCTCACCCTCACCGCGCCGGAGATGACCGTGCTGGTGGGTGGTCTGCGCGTGCTCAACGCCAACTACCAGCGCTCCCCGCTGGGCGTGCTGACCGAGACGCCGGAGTCGCTCACGAACGACTTCTTCGTCAACCTGCTCGACATGGGCGTCGTGTGGGAGCCCTCCCCCGCCGACGACGGCACCTACGTCGGCAAGGACGCCGCCACCGGCGCCCAGAAATGGACCGGCAGCCGGGTCGACCTGCTGTTCGGCTCGAACTCGGTGCTGCGCTCGCTCGCCGAGGTCTACGCCACCGACGACGCCAAGCCGAAGTTCGTGCAGGATTTCGTCGCCGCGTGGAACAAGGTGATGAACCTGGACCGGTTCGACCTCGCCTGATCCCCCACGCCCGATCCCCTCGGGCACGGCGCCCCGTGGACCTCGCGTCCGCGGGGCGCCGTCGCGTTACCGGCAAGCGCCGCACCGGCATCCACGACAGCGGGAACGTTGCCCGCGGGAACGAACCGGACCGGCGTTCAACTACTCTCGACGCGGTGCTCGGACATTCTCATGCGACCAGCGGCGCGCTCGCCTGGTCGGTGGCGGCGGCGACGCTGCCGCTCGCGGTGGTGACCTATCCGGTGATGCAGGACGTGGACGCCCGCCTCGGGCCCGTCGACGTGCTGCTCGGCGTCTTCCTCACGGCCGGTGCGGCGCTGCTGCCCGACGCCGATCACCCGAAAGGCACGCTCGCGCATGTGCTCGGGCCGCTGTCGTATTTCGCCTGCAAGATCATCGCCAAGGTGTCCGGCGGGCACCGCCAAGGCACCCACTCCCTGCTGTTCGTGGTCGCCGCCGCCTACGGCACCTGGGCCGGAATGCACTGGATCGGACGACCGTTCACCCTCGCCCTGGCCTTCTTCCTGCTCGCACTCGCCGTGCGGGCCCTGCACCTGTACCCGCCGGGAGACGACATCCGCAGCTGGGGCACCGTCGTCGTGCTGGCGGCAGCGGGCACCTTCGTGATGGACCACTGGATCAGCGACAAGCCCGCGTGGCTGCCCTTCTGCGTCGGCCTCGGCGCCTTGGCCCACCTGCTCGGCGACTGCCTCACCGACCGCGGCTGTCCCCTGCTGTGGCCGTTCAAGCCACGCACCTGTTTCCCCATCATCGAGCGGACCGGCAACAAGGTCGAAACCTGGGTGCTCGCACCGCTGTTCACCGTCGGCACGTTGGCCGTGCTCTGGCACGTCTTCACCGTGCCCGCGTGAGCGATGCTGTCCCGGCGGCACCGTATGGCCGCCGGGGGTCTGGTCCCCTGGCGCTCCTCAGCTTTTCGGGAGGTGAGGAGTGTGGGTTTCGTGTGTGATGTGTTGGAAAGGCGTTGTATGCATTGATGCGCATATCTTCGTATAGGTATCTTTAATCGGTACCGGGCTCGCCGATCCGGTCGATTCCTTCTCCTCGTCTCGGAATCAGCCTGCAATACCAGAAATCCTGCTGTGCCGCCGATTCACTCACAGGCCGATCCCTGGCTCCCCCCTCGCTCCACAGGTCCTCCGAGCACCCCTCCCCTCCCCCGCCGCCCGGTGGCACCCTTGGCTCATGACTCTCGATCACGGTGATCCCGGCGACGCCCCTTCGGTCCCCCAGCCCATCGCGCCGGTGGTGGATGCCACCCGCCCCTCGGCGGCCGAGGAGGCCAGGACGGTGGTGGCCGCCACCAATATCGCCACGCTGGCGAGCCTGTCCGAGGACGGCGGTCCCTGGGCCTCGTTCGTCACCTACGGCGAACTGGGCGGCCGGCCGGTGCTGTGTGTGTCCCGGCTGGCCGAGCACGGGCGCAATCTCGCGGCCGATCCGCGGGCGAGCCTGTCGATCGTGGCGCCGGACGTGCCCGCCGACCCGCTGGCCGGCACTCGGGTGACGCTGGCCGGCGTGGTCGAGCAGCCGACCGGGGACGAGGCCGATGCGGCACGGAACGCACACCTGGCAGCCGTGCCCGCCGCGCGCCATTACATCGACTACAGCGACTTCACGGTGTGGATCCTGCGGGTCCACCGGGTGCGGTGGGTCGGTGGTTACGGGCGGATGGATTCGGCCACCGCCGAGCAGTACGCCGCAGCCCGTCCCGATCCGATCGTGCCCGCCGCGGCCCGCGCGGTCGCGCACCTCAACGACGATCACGCCGACGCGTTGGCCGATATGGCCCGGGCGCTGGGCGGCTACCCGGACGCCACGGCGGCGCGGTGCGAACGGGCCGACCGCTACGGCCTGGACCTGCGGGTGGAGACACCGCGCGGGGTGGCGCGCACCAGGGTCGGTTACCTGGCGCCGCTCGACGACGTCGGCGAATTACGCGCGGCGACGGTCGAATTGGCGCGACGCTCACGCAGCGGGAACCGGCCTTGACGGCCACCGGGGCCGGGTGATTGATTGGGCGGACACGGTGTGGCCGCGATCACGCTGCCCGCCGCGAACAGGAAGGCTGTGGCATGCGGTTCACCTACGCGGAGACGATGACCGACCCCTCGTTCTACGTGCCCCTGGCACAGGCGGCCGAGGCGGCGGGGTATACCTCGATGACGATCGCCGACAGCATCGCCTATCCGCGGGATTCCGACGCCACTTACCCCTACACCCCCGACGGCAGCCGGGAGTTCTTGGAGGACAAGCCGTTCGTCGAGGCGTTCGTGCTGTCGGCGGCGATCGCGGCGGCGACCACCCGGCTGCGGTTGACCCCGTTCGTGCTCAAACTGCCGATCCGCCCACCGGTCCTGGTGGCCAAGCAGGCGGCATCGGTGGCGGCGTTGAGCGGCAACCGGCTCGGCTTGGGCGTCGGGATCAGTCCGTGGCCGGACGATTTCGAGATCATGGGCGTGCCGTTCGAGAAGCGCGGCGCGCGGATGGACGAGTGCATCGATATCGTGCGCGGGCTCACCGCGGGCGGCTACTTCGAGTACCACGGCGAGTACTACGACCTGCCGCCGATCAAGATCAGCCCGGTGCCGACCGAGCCGATTCCGATCCTCATCGGCGGTCACAGCAAGGCGGCGCTGCGGCGGGCGGCGCAGCGCGGGGACGGCTGGATGCACGCGGGCGGTGACCCGCAGGAGCTGGACCGGCTGCTGGCGGAGTTGGACGCGCTGCGTGCGGAGTACGGCGCGCGCAAGGACTTCGAGATCCACGTCATCTCGGTGGACGGGTTCACCGTCGACGGGGTGAAGCGGCTCGAGGACAAGGGCGTGACGGATGTGATCGTGGGCTTCCGCAATCCCTACACCCGGGAGCCGGACAACGAGAGTCTGGACACCAAGATCGCGAATCTGGAGCGGTTCGCGGAGAAGGTCGTCGCACGCACCTCCTGAGGGTTTTCGTCTCGTAGCGTGGCGGGCATGGAGATCGCGAGCAGGGTGGGTTCGGCGGTCGGGTGTGCCGTCACGGAGGTGACCGATCTGGGGTCGAGCCACGGGTGGCGGTTGGCGCGCGTGCGCTTGGCGGACGGGCGTGCGGTGTTCGTGAAGCACACGGCGGCGCACGGGCCGGTGCTGGCAGCGGAGGCGGCCGGGTTGCGCTGGCTGGCCGAGGGGGATGCCGAGCTGCCGGTGCCGGTGCTGGCCGACGGCGAGGGGCTGCTGGTGTTGCCGTGGCTGTCGGCCGCGGCGCCGAGTGCCGAGGCGGCGGAGCGGTTCGGTCGTGGGCTGGCGCGGCTGCACACGAGCGGGGCGGAGTGGTTCGGTGCGCCGTGGCAGGGGTGGATCGCCGAGCTGCCGCAGGACAACACGCGGTCGAGCGGTCCGTGGTCCTCGTGGTTCGCCGAGCGGCGGGTGGTGCCGTACCTGCGCCGGGCCGCCGGTGTGCTGGGCGCGGAGGGGGTGCGGGTGGTGGAGCAGGTGGTCGACCGGATCGAGGTGCTGGGCGGGCCGGCGGAGCCGCCGGCGCGGATTCACGGTGATCTGTGGTCGGGGAACGTGGTGTGGACGGCGGAGGGTGCCCGCGTGATCGATCCGGCGGCGCACGGCGGGCATCGGGAGTCGGATCTGGCGATGCTCGCGTTGTTCGGTGCGCCGTACCTGGATCGGATCCTGGGGGCGTATCAGGAGGTCGCGCCGCTGGCGGAGGGGTGGCGGGCGCGGGTGCCGGTGCATCAGTTGGCGCCGCTGCTGGTGCATGTGGTGTTGTTCGGCGGGTCGTATCGGGGGCAGGTGATCGCGGCGGCGCGGGCGGCCTTGACCGGATGAGGCGGTCGACACCGGGGGTGTTCAGCGGTTGATGTCGTCCAGCTCGGTCAAGTCCTCCTCAGCGAGGGTGAGACCGGCGCCGGCGATGTTCTGGCGCAGATGTGCCGTCGATGACGTGCCGGGGATGAGCAGGATGTTCGGTGATCGCTGCAGCAGCCAGGCCAGCGCGACGGACATCTGTGTCGTCTCCCGTCGAGCGGCGACCGCCGAGAGCGCCGAGGACTGAAGCGGGGTGAAGCCCCCGAGGGGGAAGAAGGGCACGTACGCGACGCCGTCGGTGGCGAGCCGGTCGATGAGCTTGTCGTCGTGGCGGTGGGCGAGGTTGTACATGTTCTGCACGCACACGATCGGCGCGATGCGCTGTGCCTCGGTGACCTGCTCCTCGGTGGCGTTGCTGATCCCGAGGTGGCGGATGAGGCCCTGCTGCTGGAGTTCGACGAGCGTCTCGAACGCCTCGGCGAGCGAGCCGGGCTGGGGACCTTGGGCGTTGCCGAGTCGGAGGTTGACCAGGTCGAGTACGTCGAGGCGGAGGGACTCGAGGTTGTCGTGGACCTGGCGGCGCAGATCGTCGGGTCGACGGGCTGTCGGCCAGCCGCCCTGTTCGTCGCGGGTCGCGCCCACCTTGGTCACGATGTGGAGCGAGTCGGGATAGGGGTGCAGTGCCTGGCGGATCAACTCGTTGGTGACGCGCGGCCCGTAGGCGTCGCTGGTGTCGATGTGTGTGATACCGAGGGCGACCGCTTCACGCAGCACGGCCAGGGCACCCTCGCGATCGGCGGGCGGCCCCATCACCCCCGGGCCGGCCAGTTGCATGGCGCCGTAGCCGAACCGGGTGACGGTCAGGTCACCGAGCGTCCAGGTGCCGCCGGGAAGAGGGAGGGAGGGTGTGCTCATCGTGGTGCCTTTCGTCGTGCACTCGGGGGTGGGTGGCCCCTGCTGGATTCCTACATCAGCATTGGAGAGAAACTTCCTGTCGGGAAGTAGGCACTCGGGAGTGCGTAACCCACCCAGTGGTGAGAGGTGCGATCAGTGACGACGATGAAGGCGGCCGAGAAGAGGGCGCAGGCCAAGGTGGAGTACAACGCGTTCTTGGCTGGGTGCCCCAGCCGGCAACTGCTCGAGCGAATCTCGGACAAGTGGGTCGTCCTGATCCTGTGTGCGCTGGGCGGCGACAACAGTTCCGGCCGGCCCGGTGCCGCGGACGCAGACGGTCCGAAGCCGATGCGTTACTCCGAGATCTCTCGGCTTCTCGCCGGAGCCAGCCAGAAGATGCTGACCCAGACGCTACGGTCGCTGGAGCGCGATGGTCTGCTCACCCGTACCGTGACGCCGACCGTCCCTGTCACGGTCTCCTACGAGCTGACAGACCTCGGCCTCTCGCTCCACCACATGACCCGCGGGCTCAGACACTGGGCGCAGACACACATGGCCGAGGTACTCGCCCACCGCGAGAACTACGACACGCGCACCCCCTGACGACTCACATCCAACCGTCCGACAGCTCGACGAAAGGGCTACCGCCCACGGCGCGGTCGGGCGGCCCGGATCTCACTGTCGGCGGGCGCGGCGGGAAGCTGGTGGCCGCGGGGCCGGCGGGTGGGGTGCGCGAGGGGTAGCCGGGCGATCGCGGCACCCCCGGGGGCGCGGCGGTCCGTGGCCGTGGGGGTGCGCGATGATCGGGGTGAGGGAAAGGATTTCGATGACCACTACCGCGCACGCTTTCGACGTCGATACCGCGAGCACCCCGGTGGGCGAGCATGTGTATGCGCTCGAGTTGACCGATCGGTGGAACACTCCGGCCGGG
This sequence comes from Nocardia sp. FDAARGOS_372, assembly GCF_002554515.1. Classification (NCBI taxonomy): domain Bacteria; kingdom Bacillati; phylum Actinomycetota; class Actinomycetes; order Mycobacteriales; family Nocardiaceae; genus Nocardia; species Nocardia sp. FDAARGOS_372. Next base: position 1,551,885 of record NZ_PDDW01000001.1, read on the forward strand.
ACGGCCAACGGCGGGTATCTGTTCGCGGTCTGTCTGCAGGCGCTGGCGCGGGAGGTGCCGCAGCCGGACCTGTTGTCGGCGTCGGGGCATTTCCTGCGGCCGGGGACGCCGGGTTCGGCGCGGGTGTCGACGGAGACGGCGCGGATCGGGCGGCGCACCGGGACCGGGGCGGCGACGTTGCTGCGCGAGGATCGGGAGATCGTGCGGGTGCTGGCGACCTTCAGCGATCTCGGTGCGGCGCAGGGGCCGACGATGGAGGCCGGGGTGGCCCCGGTGCTTCCGGCGCCACGGGAGTGCGTCGATCCGCACGAGGGGCGGGATCGCGGCGACGGCATCGGGGCGCGGGTGGAGTACCGGATGCCGGAGTTGCCCGGATTCTTCCGCGGGACGCCGGGCGGGGCGACGACGTGGGAGTTCTGGATGCGGTTCGCCGACGGGCGGGAGGCGGATCCGATCGCGCTGGCCGCGTTGGTGGACGCCGCTCCCCCGGTGGTGTTCGATCACGGGATCGGCGGGTCGTCGACGATCGAGTTGACCGCGCACATCCGCAGGCGTCCGGCGCCGGGCTGGCTGGCGTGCCGGGTGAGCACGGAACACCTGGTGAACGGCTTCCACGAGGAGGATTTCGAGATCTGGGACAGCAGCGGCGCGCTGGTGGCCCAGTCCCGTCAGTTGGCGCTGGCCTTCTGAGGCGATGACCTAGTGTGGGCCGTATGACGAGCGCACCGATCGCGGACCTGTCGACGGCGGAGAAGGCGGCGCTGGGCAGCGGCGCGGATTTCTGGACGACCAAGGCGATCGGTCCGGTCGGCTCGGTGACGATGACCGACGGCCCGCACGGGGTGCGCAGGCAGGTGGGCGCGACCGATCATCTGGGGTTGGCCGAGAGTGTGCCTGCGACGTGTTTCCCGCCCGCGGTGGGGCTGGCGCAGAGCTGGGATGCGGATCTGGTGCGCCGGGTGGGTGTGGCGCTGGGGCGCGAGGCGCGGGCGGCGGGGGTGGATGTGTTGTTGGGGCCGGGGGTGAACATCAAGCGGGATCCGCGCGGTGGGCGCAATTTCGAGTACTACTCGGAGGATCCGGTGCTGACGGGGGTGTTGGCCGCGGCGTGGGTGGCCGGGTTGCAGAGCACCGGGGTCGGGGCGTCGGTGAAGCACTTCGCGGCCAACAATGCCGAGCACGATCGGATGCGGTCGAGTTCGGACGTCGATGCGCGGCCGTTGCGGGAGATCTATCTGCGGGCGTTCGCGCATATCGTGCGTGCGGCGCGGCCGTGGACGGTGATGTGTTCCTACAACCGCATCAACGGGGTGTACGCGGCCGAGAACCGGTGGTTGCTGACCGAGGTGTTGCGCGGTGAGTGGGGGTTCGACGGTGTGGTGGTGAGCGACTGGGGCGCGGTGGCCGATCGGGTGCGGGCGGTGGCGGCGGGGCTGGACCTGGAGATGCCCGGTGGGGGCGGTGATTCGGATGCGCGGGTCGTGGCCGCGGTGGAGGCCGGTGAGCTGGATCCGGCGGATCTGGATCGGGCGGCGGCGCGGATGGCGGCGTTGGCGGAGCGGGTGGCGGCGGGCCGGGAGTTGTCCGCCGAGCCGGTGGATGTGGCGGCGCACCATGCGTTGGCGCGGGAGGTGGCCGGGCGGTGTGTGGTGCTGTTGAAGAACGACGGGGACATTCTGCCGTTGTCGGCGGGGCGGTCGCTGGCGGTGGTGGGTGAGTTCGCGGAGGCGCCGCGCTATCAGGGCGGTGGGAGCTCGCATGTGAACGCCACCCGGCTCGACATTCCGTTGGCCGAGATCCGGGCGCTGGCGGCGCCGGGGACGGTGGCGTATGCGCGGGGGTTCACCACCGACGGCACCGGTGATGCGGCGGCGTTGCGGGCCGAGGCGGTGGAGACCGCGGCGGCGGCCGAGGTGGCGGTGGTGTTCCTGGGGTTGGCGGCGAGTCAGGAGTCGGAGGGGTTCGACCGCGAGGACATCGAGCTGCCCGCCGAACAGCTGCGGTTGTTGCAGGAGACCGTGCGGGTGCAGCCGAAGACGGTGGTGGTGCTCGCGCACGGCGGGGTGGTGCGGTTGACGCCGGTGGCGGCGGCGGTGCCCGCGATTCTGGACGGCGGCCTGTTGGGGCAGGCCGGTGGTGGTGGGGTGGCGGATGTGTTGTTCGGGCGGGTGGATCCGTCGGGGCGGTTGGCGGAGACGGTGCCGTTGCGGTTGCAGGACTGTCCGGCGTATCTGAACTTTCCCGGCGAGCATTCGCATGTGCGCTACGGGGAGGGGTTGTTCGTCGGGTATCGCTGGTACGACGCGCGGGAATTGGCGGTGGGCTTTCCGTTCGGGCACGGGTTGTCGTACACGAGTTTCGACTATTCGCAGTTGTCGGTGGAGTCGGACGAGTCGGGTTGCACGGTCGGGGTGACGGTGACCAACACCGGGGCGCGGCCGGGTCGTGAGGTGGTGCAGGTGTACACCGCCATGCCGGGGTCGGCGGTGGTGCGGCCGCCGCGGGAGTTGAAGGGTTTCGCGACGGTGGATCTGGAACCCGGTGCGAGCGAGCGGGTGTGGGTGACGATCGGCCGGGCGGAGTTGGCGTACTGGGACACCCGGGTGGATCGGTGGCTGGTGGAGGGCGGCGACTACGAGGTGCTCGTCGGTGCGTCCAGTCGCGATATCCGGCTCACCGGCACGGTGTCGGTGGCCGGGGACGGGGTGCGGGTGCCGATCACACTGGAGTCGACGTTGGGTGAGGCGTTGGCCGATCCGGCGGCGGCCGCGGCGATCGGTCAGGTGGCGGCCGGGAAGGGGGCGATGGTCGGCGGTGGTGACGCGCTGGGGGTGGACATGATGCGGATGCTGGAGTCGATTCCGTTGGGCAGGCTGGCGAATTTCGGGATGGACACCGAGGCACTGGCACGCGCGCTGGGCGCGGCCGATGGCGGAGCGTCCGCGTAGGGCGCCGCGGCAGCGGCGCTCCCGGGAGACGGTGGACACCCTGTTGGAGGCGGCGGCGCAGATGTTCACCCGGCGGGGACTCGCGGCCACGACCAATCACATCGCCGAGCGGGCCGGGCTGTCGATCGGCACCCTGTATCAGTACTTTCCGAACAAGGAGGCGTTGCTGCATGCGCTGGCGGCCCGGCATCTGGCCGAGGCGCAGGCGCGGTTGATGCCGCTGCTGGCCGAGTTGCGGCGCAGCGCACCGGAGTTCGAGGAGACGGTGCGCCAGGTGCTGGAGGTGGTGGTGGATCTGCGCCGGTGTGGTCGGGGTGGCGAGGACCCGGTGTATGGGGGTGCCGGTACGGATCGTGTTATCAGCCGCAAGTCACAGAGCCACCGCCTGTGGATGACCCAGCAACCCCAGCCCGGGTGTTCCGTGAACTGTTCCGGTGAGCCCCCGTTATATGGAACAATACGCGGGTGAACGAGCCGTTTCGCGTCGGGTACAGCCGCTGCTCTTCCGATGAGCAGGACGTCGAAGTTCAAACAGAGCGGCTTCGGACCCTTGGAGTGCCGCACGACCGAATTTTCATCGACACGGGGTTCTCCGGAACGACGCGCAAGAACCGAGCGGGTCTCGACAGTGCACTCGCCGCCGCGTCGGCGGCGGCAGTTGCCACAGGCCGACCGGCAGTGCTGACTACGACAAAGTTCGACAGGTTCGCGCGGAGCATGGCCGAAGCCGGTGAAGTCCTCACTGGCCTACGCGAGCGTGGCGTGCTGTTCGGCCTCGGTAGCTCGATCTACGACTGGGATGACCCGTTCGGCGAACTGTTCCTGCAAACGCTGGCGATGGTCGCCGAGTTCGAGGCGAACCTGAACCACCTACGGACCCGTGAGGGGATGGCAAACGCTCGCGCGAAGGGCCGTCTCAAGGGCAAGCGACCGAAGTTGCCGCTTGCAGCCCGGAGGACGATCTATCGCCGCTACCACGACCCTGGAGACGACGCCAGCTTGGCGGACCTTGCCGAGGAATACAGCGTCGGCCGATCCACCATTCATCGGATCGTGAGCAGCGGCATGCCGCAGGCGTAGCTGTGGAATCGAATCGAAACGTACGGAGAGGACGAATAGGGTGCTGACAACCCTGAGCGTGGCGAACTATCGGTCGCTGCGGGAGTTGGTGGTGCCGCTGGGTGAGCTGACGGTGATCACGGGCACCAACGGCGCCGGGAAGTCCAACCTGTACCGGGCATTACGGCTCCTGGCCGACACGGCCCGCAACGGAGCCGTGGGCGCTCTGGCGCGGGAGGGCGGCCTACCTTCAACGTTGTGGGCCGGCCCGCCGAACGGTGCCCGCAGCGTTCGGCGTGGGCAACCGAGCCTTCAGAGTGGTCCGGTCACGTTGCGGCTGGGATATGCCGGTGACGAGTTCGGCTACGCAGTGGATCTGGGCGTACCGGGCGGAGACCTCGACGGCTCCGCCGAGACCCGCACGATGTTCGGACTGGACCCGGAGATCAAGTCCGAATGTGTGTGGGCGGGCCCGGTGCTTCGACCGTCCGCGGTTCTGGTTGAGCGATGCAACAGTCGCGTGCTGGTACGCGACGGCTCGGACATTGCCGACTACGCGATCGCCCCGTTCGACAGCATGCTCTCCGAATTCGCCGACCCGGCGACAGCGCCGGAGCTGCTCGTCTTGCGGGACCGGATGCGGGGCTGGAGATTCTACGACCACTTCCGCACTGACGCCGATGCCCCGGCCCGTCTCAGCCGGGTCGGCACTCGGACCCCGGTCCTCGCCGCAGATGGTGCCGACTTGGCGGCGGCAATCCAGACGATCCGCGAGATCGGGGACCCTGAGCTGCTGGATGAAGCGATCGACGACGCGTTCCCGGGATGTCAGGTGTTCGTCGACGACCGCAACGGCCGATTCGACCTGCAATGGAAGCAGCAAGGACTCCTACGGCCGCTCGGTGCGGCGGAGCTGTCCGACGGCACCTTGCGGTACCTGCTGCTCGTTGCCGCCCTGTTGACACCCCGGCCGCCGGAGCTTCTGATCTTCAACGAACCGGAAACCAGCCTGCATCCGGACCTGTTCGCTCCGCTCGGACACCTGATCGCCGCGGTATCGCAGGACACCCAGATCATCGTGGTTTCTCACGCTCAGATGGTGATCGACGCACTGATCCGAAACGGCCACAGCGTGACCGCGATCGAGCTGGTCAAACAGTCCGGAGAAACGACAATCTCTGGACAGGGACTCCTGGACCGGCCCCAGTGGAACTGGTACGAACGCTGACCCGGGGCCCGATCCCGAATCCGGCAACCCTATCGCTGTCCTGCGGACACCGAGACGACCTCGGACAGGTCCTTGCCCTCGACATCGGGCCGAATGCTGCTGTGATAGGCAGTGATTTGCCCCCCGGTGACTACGGCCGTGTGCGCGGTGCGCATCGTTCCGGGGTGCGGTGACGGCATCGTGATCACCGCCTCCAGATAGGCGAGCGTCACGCCTGGAGCGAGTTCCCGCTGCTCGGATACCTCGATGGTGACCGTGCTGTCACGGTAGAGGGTGGCGAACCAATGCTGGTGCGCGTCAGCCATCGCGTCGCGACCCTGACGGACCGCCCCGATCTCGTCGACGAATGTGACGTCGTCGGTGAAGTGCTCTGCCCATCGGCGGGCATCGCCATCATTCCACGCGCCGGCGAGGCCGGTGATCACACCGTGGATGTCCATTCCATCCCTTTCATTGTGTCCGTAGTAGGTGGCTGGCTGTGCCGAACGCGACGATCGCGACGGGCGCCGGCACAGCCGGGTATTGCACCCAGGTGTCTCAGGGCACCATGACCAGCCAGGATCCACTGCTGGAGGGCTGGCAGTATCCACCCGGATAGTGGACGGCCAGGCTGCGGCACTCGTTCGCCGACCCGGTCACTCGGGCCACCTTGCCCCAGTTGATCGAATCATTCGGATTCTGTCGCAGAACCATATCCGAGGCGGCGAAATCCTGCGTAGCCACCGCCACGCCGGCACCGCCGGCGACGATTCCGACTACCACCGCTCCGACGGACAGCAGCGTCACCACACTGCCCAGCGTTGCCTTGAACTGCACCGATGCCGACTTTGTTGACATGTTCTGAAACCCCCGGATCGTGAATCTATTTGTAACCCTTACATTCCGGTAGGACGCAGCACAGCACGATCCAGTTCCATCGAACATGTCCAGACCACTTGATGCGAAGACATCGACGTCGCCGATCTTCGCCCTCAATCAGCGCCAGGCGGCGCGATCCGCTGCGCCGACCAGTACGACTCCGTCTCTACGGCGTTCGGTCAGCGGCCTTCCTCATCCGCCGAGGGCAAGGCGGGTATTCATGTTGAGCTTGACCTTGCCGTAGGGGAGCACATGGGACCAGAACAGCCGGGTTAGGCCGCGTTGGTCCTCGGCGGTGAGGACCGCGTCCCAGTCCGGGTCGGCGAGGACGTCCTGGATCATCAGGGTGTTGACGTAGACCATGGCGGCCTGTCAGATCCGCAGGCACAGCACCGACTTCTTCTGTTCGTCGCGGCGGTTGGAGGCCAGTTCGGCGTTCTTACCGTAGAAGATGATGCTGTTGGCTCGGTTCCAGGACTCGATGACGTTGAGCCCGTCGTTGATCTCGCGTTGCAGTCCGCGACTGCGCAGGTAGCGGGCCAGATCGCCTTCTGTGCCCGACCGAGTCCGATCATGGCCTGGTAGGTTGGGTGGGCAGAGTTGGCTTTCATGAACCGGCGCAGGATCGCTTCGGTGGAGGCGCTACCGGTGCGGATCGCTGTGGTGTACTTGAGCATCTGGTCGTACTGCTCGCCGATCTTCGCCCGGTTGATCGGCCGGGTCATGGCCGGTTTCAACCCCGGCCACAGGTCCGGCTCCCCGGCCGCTGGCCGGTACAGCTTCACCTTGTTGATCCGCTTGATCCGTGGCAGCAAATCCAACCCGAGCAGTTTTGTGATGCCGAACCCGATCTCGGACTGGCCGTGGGTATCGACGTAGTTGCCCGACACCGTCATCTCGGTCCCGTGGTGGATCGCGCCGTCGACCATCGCGTGCACCTCAGAGGCCGAGCAGTCCAGCAGCTGGGAGTGCACGACCACCGTGGCGATCTCGATCGCGATCCGCCGCGCCGCCTCGGTGTTCAGGTAGCGGCGGCGCGCGTAGCGGATCTCGTCTTCGCTGTGGCGATCGGTGCTGCCGGCCACCGCCCGGATACCGGTGTTGGTGCCGTAGGCGTAGATCGCCAGCAGCAGCCGTTCGACCAGCACCTCCTCGGCCAGGTGGCCGCGGTCGGCGACCGAGGTCACCGCCCGCAGGCACCCGGTGCGCAGAACGGCCTCCTTGACGATGTCGATCAACGGCACTACGCCCCACACTCGCTCGTCGGGCGGGTAGTAACGCAGGTTCGCGCCCGCATACTTGCCGATGAGCTCCAGTGCGTCGAAGACCGGCCGGTGCATGGTGTTGTTGCTGCAGAATTCCAGCACACTCAACAGCTTGATCAGCCTGGACCGGTAGTGGTTGGCATAGGACGAACGCAGCGTGGCCTTCACCGTCGCCTCTGCCACCTTGAACAGCAAGTTCTCCTTACCGGTGACCTTCTTGAACTTTGATCAACTCGTTGGTCACCCGCACCTCGGCGCGGGCGTTGATCCGGTGCACCGTGGAGTTCAGCAGCTCGACCAGGGGTGTCGGTGATCTCCCGGCACCGGCACTGCAGCAACGCTGCCAGCAGCGTCAACTGCACTCGCCGCGGATGATCACGCGGATGCGACGGTGACTCCACCGCCGCGCGTCCGCGCCAGCCGGTCACGACCTTCGGCGCGATATCGGCGAACACCGCCGCCGGGACCCCGACCTCACGGACCGCTTCCAGCTTCGCGATCTCGGTCAGCATCGTATTCAAGCTGACGTTTCCCGGGTCCGACCGATCGACGCCAGCACCGCGCTACGCCCTCCAACTCGCCATCCTCTGAATCAACCGGGGCAACCAGTGTCACCAGCTTCGCGACCACCTCGGTCGGCAACCGCGACGACACCCGGTCGAACAGCAGCTCCTCACCCCGGCTCGACCCGGACCGCACGATCCGGCCCGCCGTAGGGGCTTCAGCTTCCATCGTCGGCACTCGGCCAGGAGATGCTCACGCACTCGTTCCGGACTCCGCTCGGCCTGGGTGACGTGATCGACCAGCCACCATGTCAACGCGTCTGCGTCGGCGACGCTGCACTCCCGAAAACCCAGCGCCCGCCGGATCCGGGCACGGTGGTACTCGATCGTACGGCCCGACCAGTCGGAGAACGCGATGTCGGTCCGCTCCACTCCCACCTGACGCGCCATGTACGCGACCGCGTTGTCCGAGATCTCGGCCCGCCCCCCGGGGGGGGAACGGCCATGCTCAGTGTAGAACCTCAGCAAGATCGCGAACCCCAACCGCGTCGCACCCCGCTTACCGCCCACCAGGTCGAGCTCATCACCGGGTAGTGGTTTCGGCCTGGATGGCCGTGCGCATGACGGTGGCGGCCGGCACGGGTGGCCGGTCGGTGAGGCGGGTGAGTCCGGCCAGGCCGACGCCGAGCATCAGCAGTCGTCCGGCGGCGGCGCGGGCGTGGCCGGGGTCGGGGTGGGTGGCGGCCAGGACGGTGGCGAGGACGTCGGTGAGGCGGGCGAGGGTGTCGAGGTAGGCGGCGGCGACGGCGGGGCGCAGCTGGGCGTGGGCACCTGCTTCGGCCCAGCGGGCCAGGGCGCGGCCGTCGCCGTCGGTGTCCTCGACGAGGTCGGCGAAGAACAGGGTGAGTGCGGCGTGGGTGTCGAGTCCCGCGGCGGCCTGTTCGTAGGACTCGATTTCGGTGGTGGCGTAGTGCCGCCAGCCTTCGGCGGCGAGTTCGTCGGTGGAGGCGAAGTGGTGGTGGATCTGGCCCGGGGAGCCGCCGAGTTCTTCGGCGACGGCGCGGGCGGTGACCGCGCCGAGGCCCGCGCGGGCCACCACCGCGGCCGCGGCGTCCACGATGGAGCGGCGGCGTTGCGCGCGTGTCAGGTATGCCATCACCGTCTCCGGGTCGTGGGTCGGCGGGTGTCGGTGATCGAGCATAGGAAGGCGGCGGTGCGGGCGCGCAGGCCCTCCCGGCGGGCGGCGATGACGTCGGCGGCGGGTGGGTCGTGTGGGCCGGTGGGTGGCGGGGTGGTGACGGTGGTGTGGCAGTCGAGGTCGGTGCACAGGTGCAGGCCGCGGGTGCTGAGTCGGTGGCGTTTGTCCTTGGCGGGGCGGCGCGCGGTGAACAGGGAGACCTCGTTGAAGCGGCGGGTGGCGCGGCACAGGTCGCACATGAGGGCGCGGGAGGCCAGGGCGGGTTGGCTGGGGCATTGGCGCAGCAGTGCGCCGAGTGCGGTGCCGTCGATGTCGGTGACGAGGTAGGCGCGGACGGGGGCGCGGGGGTCGCGCCAGGCCAGGTAGTCGATGCGGTCCCAGGTGACCTCGTCGAACCAGGTGGGCAGGCGCACCCGTTCGCCGGGGTCGGTGTTGGCGATGGCGGCGCGGACCTCGTCTCTGGTCAGGGGGCGCATGGTGGCTCCGATCCGAAGTTGTACATGGATACAATTTGTACCACGGTACAACTTCGGATCGGCCCCACCCCGTGCGCCTTCCGTCCTCAGGCCGGCTCGACGGACGCGAGTGCCTGCCGCTCGCCAGGCACACGGTCGGCATCGATTCGGCGGCGCGGCAACAGCAGGGCGGGCACCAGCGCGAGACCCATCAGCACCGGGGCGAGCAGGTAGGCGTCGTGGAAGGTCTCGGCCAGGGCCGGGGCGAGGGCGGCCCGCGCGGCCGGGTCGAGCCGGTGCAGCGCCTGCAGGCCGCCGTCGATCGGCAGCAGCGCCGACAGCACCACCGACGCCAGCGCCGTGCCGATCGCCATCGCGGTGGTGCTGACCATGTTCACCGTGGTGGTGCCCGAGGACTGCTGCTCGGGCGCGAGGGCACGGGTGGCGGTGGTGAGCGCGGGCATGATCGTGCCTCCCCCACCCGCGCCCATCAACAGCATGGCCGCGCACAGCCCCCAGTAGGAGGCGTCGGCGTCGAGTTGGGCACGGAAGAGCAGGAATCCGGCCACACCCACCCCGATGGAGACCGGCAGGTAGCGGCCCGGCGGTATCCGGTCGATGAGCCTGCCCGCCACCTGCATGGTCAGCCCCGAGGCCAGCGCGAACGGGATACCGAGCGCGCCCGCCATCGTCGCGGTCTCCCCGCGCGCGAGCTGGAAGTACAACGGCTGCAACAGCATCGAGCCGAAGTACCCGGCGGCGAACAACCCGACCAGCGCCGCCGCGGCACCGATGACGGGGTTGCGCAGCACCCGCAGGTCCAGCAGCGGCTCGGGCGCGGTCAGGCCGCGGTGCACGAACGCCGCGACCAGGCCCGCGCCCGCCAGCAGCGGCGTGAGCACCGCGGGCGAGGCGAAGCCACCCCGTTCGGTGGCGGCGGTGACGGCGTAGATCACCAGCGCCAGTCCCGGGGACATCAGCAGCAGCCCGACCACGTCGAGGCGGCGGCGCGGCTCGGGCAGGTCGGCCGGGAACACCCGGCTCGCCAGCACCAGCACCAGCGCGGCCACCGGCACGTTCACCAGGAACATCCACCGCCACGACACCTCGTCGATCAGGTAGCCGCCCAACACCGGCCCGGCGAGCGGGCCGACCAGGATCGCCAGACCCAGCGTGCTCATCAGCCGGCCGAGCCGCTCGGGGGTGGCCGCACGCACGAGGATGGTCATGCCGACGGGCATCAGCAATCCCCCGCCCACCCCCTGCGCGACCCGGAAGGCGATGAGCGAGCCGATGTTCCACGCCAGTCCGGCCAGCAGGGAGCCCAGCGCGAAGGCCACCACCGCGGTCAGGTAGAGGCGTTTGGCGCCGAAGCGGCCCATCGCCCACGCCGAGGCGGGCACCACCGCGCCGAGCGCGAGGGCGTAGCCGGTGGTGACCCACTGCACGGTGGCCAGTGGGACGTCGAAGTCGGCGGAGAGCCGGTTGACGGCGACGTTGACGATGGTCTGGTCCAGGGTGGCCATGATCGAGCCGACCATCAGGACCAGCGCGACCGTCATCGGCGCCCGGGGACGCACCGGCGCGCTCATGCGACGTAGGGGCGGGTCGCGCGGGCGGCGCGCAGCGCTTCGGCCCACCAGACGAGTTGGTCGAGCAGGGTTTTCGCGGCGAGTTCGGCGCCCTCGCCCGCCTGCAGCGCGCCGGTGTCGTCGCGGGCCGTCCACGGGTCGTGGAAGCTCACGGTGTCGCGCACGGTGACGGTGTGCAGTTCGGCGAAGACCGCGCGCAGATGTTCGACGGCCCGCAGCCCGCCGGAGCGTCCGCCGTAGCTGACGAAGGCGACCGGCTTGGCCCGCCAGTGGGCGCTGTGCAGGTCGATGAGGTTCTTCAGCCCACCCGGGTAGCTGTGGTTGTACTCGGGGGTGACGACGACGAAGGCGTCGGCGGCGGCCAGGGTGGCGCCGATGTCGGCCAGCGCCGGTGCGGGGGCGCCGAAGGTGTGCGGCAGGTCGGCGGCGGCGACGTCGACGACGACGGGCGACAGTTCCGGGCGGGTGCGGACGTGGTCGAGGAACCAGTCGGCGACGGTGGGGCCGAAGCGGCCCGCCCTGGTGCTGGCGACGATGACGGCGAGCGTCAACGGGGTGGGATGCGGTGTGGGCACGGTGTCCTCCGGATGTCTCGGCGATCGCCGGCGATCGGCGTCGGAGTCCACCGTGCTTCCTCAACCAATGTTGAGGTCAAGTGGTGGCGGCGACCACCGCTTCGATCGTCTCGCGCAGCACATGCACGCCGGGTTCCTCGAGCGGGAAGTGTCCGCAGTTCGCCAACAGCACCGCACGATGCTCGGCGGCGATCCGGTCGAGGAAGCGCAGGCTGAGTTCGGGCGGGGTCCAGCGGTCGGCGGCCGGATGCACCAGCGTCACCGGGGCGGCGGTGTAGTGCTGCGGGCGGGTGTGTTCGAACGTGAAGTAGTCGGCGAGGAATCCCAGCGGGACGCGGATTCCGCCGCCGCGCGGATCGGTGGCGCAGGCCCGGGAGACGGCGGGATCGGCGCTCATGTTCGCCAGGTCGGCCAGCCAGCGGATCGGCACCCGCAGCCGGGCGGCCGGGCCGAGCGCGCCGAGCAGGGTGGGGGCGGCGGCCCCGGTCCACGACCAGCGGGCCGCGGCGCGGCGGGCGGCCGGGTCGGCGGGGTCGAGGAGGCAGGTCGCCAGCACGTGCGCGACACGGCCGCTGCGCGCGGCCGCCTCGTAGGCGAGCAGGCCGCCGATGCTGGCGCCGAACAGGATCAACGGCCGCGGATCGGCGTCGGTCTCGGCGCGGACCAGGTCGGTGAGCAGGTCGACCCAGTCGCGGTAGCGCACCCCGCGCGGGTCGGGTTCGCGGGTGTCGCCGTAGAGCGGCAGATCGACCGCGGCCGCGTCGATCCCGGCGCGGGCGGCCAGCGCGGCGAATGGCCAGACGAGTCCGGCGTGCCCGCCCGCCCCGTGCACGGCCAGGATCCGGGCGCGTGCCTCGGGGCGGGTGGCGCGGGCGATGTGTACCTGCCTGCCGCGCCAGGGCCACCAGGTGGGTTCGGGAGCGGCGAGTGGTTCCCCGCGCAGGGACGGGGGGAGGAAGGCGGCGTAGGTCGAAAAGTCCACGCCCCGAGCGTGCGGCCGGAATCGGGGCCGCACAACTCGCGTTCCAGGGCGTCCGCTCCCCCGTCCTCACCGGCCGCCACCTGCGCGAACGGTCCCGGGGCCGGGACAGTGCGCCAGGCTGCTCAGAGTTGCGCGGTGCGCGCACGGCCGGTGGCGCTCACCAGTGCCGCCGCGGCCGCCGCCGCGCCACCGATCAGCAGCGACGCGGTGGCCCCGAGCCGGTCGGCGAGGACACCGCCGAGGAAGGCGCCCGCGGCGATGGCACCGTTGAACACCCCGACGAACAGGGCCGAGGACGCCTCCCGGTGGTCGGGAGCGGCGGCGAAGACCCAGTTCTGGGCGGTCACCGACACACCGCCGTAGGCCAGACCCCACACCGCGATCAGGGCGGCGGCCGTCGGCACGGCCGTGCCGAGCAGCGGGGTCAGTGTCGCGGCGGCGGCCAGGATGGCGGCCAGGACCCGCAGGGTCGTGCGCGGGGCCCGCGCCGCCCTGGCGCCGGCGGTGAAATTGCCCGCCACGCCCGCGATGCCGAACAGCAGCAGCACGGTACCGACGGTGGCGGGGCCGGCGCCGGTGAGCTGCTCGAGCGCGGGACGGATGTAGGTGTAGGCGGCGAAATGACCGGTCACCAGCAGCGCCACCGCGATCAGTCCGGTGCGCAGTGCCGGAAGGCGCAGCAGCCCCAGCGACTCGACGAATCCGGTGACGCGGACCGGCGGCAGCGGTGGCAGCAGGATCGCGGCCGCGACCAGGAGCAGCACGCCCACCGCCACGGCCGCCAGGAACGCCGCCCGCCACCCCATCAGCGCGCCCGCGTAGGTGCCCGCGGGGATGCCGAGCACCGAGGCGACCGCGACACCGCTGAACACCAGCGTCGTCGCGCGCGCGGCCTGGGACTCGGGCACCAGCCGCACGGCCGTGCCCGCCGCGATCGACCACACCCCGCCCATCCCGATGCCGACCAGCACCCGCGCGGCCACCATGACCGCGAAGCCGGGCGCCAGCGCCGCGGCGAGATTGCCGACGGTCAGCACCGTCAACAGCACCGCCCACACGGTCTTCCGGTCGACGCGCCCCAGGGCCGGGGTCAGCAGCGGCGCCGCGACCGCGGCCACCAGCCCGGTGATGGTGAGGGTGAGCCCGCCGACGCCCTCGCTGACCCGCAGGTCGGCACTCATCGGCGTCAGCAGGCCGACCGGCAGCATCTCGGAGGTCACGACGGTGAAGGTGGCGCCGGTGACGGCGGCGACGCCGAGCCAGCCGCGGACCGGACGGCCGGTGTCCTGGGGTGTCTGTCGAAGGTCTGTCATGGTGTCCAGCCAAGGCAGCCGCGGGCGCGGGAACAACGACGAAGCTCTCACGGTTCGATGAGCTGAACTCATCGTCGGAGGTCAGGAAGGGGAACGCCCGGTGAGCGGTGTCGAACCACGGGAACTGGAGGCGTTTCTCGCCCTCGCCGACGAACTGCACTTCGGTCGCGCCGCCGCCCGCCTCTACCTGTCCCAGAGCCGGGTGAGCCAGCTGCTGCGCGCGCTCGAGCAGCGTATCGGCGGGCGGCTGGTGGAACGCACCAGCCGCACCGTGCGGCTCACGCCGTTGGGCGCGGAATTCGCCGCGCAGCTGCGGCCCGCCTATGCCGCGCTGCGGTCGGTGCTCGAGGCCGCGCGGGCCGCCGCGGGCGGCGTGGACGGGGTGCTGCGGCTGGGCTTCCAGGGCGCCTCCGACGAGCACCTGATGCGGGCGGTGGAACGGTTCGCGACCCGATACCCGGGCTGCCGGCTGGAATTGACCGAGATCCCGCTCGCGGACCCGTTCGGCGCACTGCGGCGCGGCGAGATCGATCTGGCGGTGGTGCTGCTGCCGATGGGCGAACGCGACCTGGTGCTGGGCCCGGTGTTCGACGGGCAGCAGCAGATGCTGGCGTTGCCGTCCGGGCATCGGCTGGCCGGGCGCGAGGCCGTGACCGCGGAGGAACTCGCCGGCTGCCCGCTGGTCGGACTCCGCGGTCCCGCACCGGACTACTGGCGGCTCGCCCAAGCCCCCGATCGCACCCCCAGCGGGCGCACGATACCGGCCGGCCCGGCGGTGGCGACCCTCGAGGAAGGACTGGCCACGGTCGCCGCCGGTGCGGCGGCGATGCTGCTGTGCCATCCGACGGCGGAATCGCATCGCCGTCGGGCGGTCAGCTTCGTCCCGGTCCGCGGCCTGCCGGTGTCGCGGCTGGGCCTGGTGTGGCGGCGCGAGCACGAAACGGCGCGGGTGCGCGCGTTTTCCGACACGCTGGCCCTGGTCCTCGGCCACCAGCCGCCCGACGCCACCGACTTGCCTGCGGGATCGCGCGCCGCGGCGCCCCGCGTCCGCGGCATCGGGGCGCCGGTGCGGGCCTGACCCCCGATGTGATAGATGCCAGTCAGACAGCTATCACGCGGGCGCCCGGCGGTGACTCAGATCGGGCAGCCCGATTCGTTCGACGGCACGGCGAAGGTGTCGAGCGCGTATTTGCGGTGCGCGCGCACCAGCTTCTCGTACTGGAGCCGGTTGTAGGCCAGCGGAGCCAGCAGCAACCGATCGGGCAGGAACCGCCACGCCGTCTGCAACACCCGCACGTACACCGCGAATTCGATGTCGTGCCTGCGCTTCAGGTCGAAACCGACCAGCCGCCGCACCCCGGGATGCATCGCCTGGGCCGAGCACACCTGGATGACGTGGCCCACCAGCGGCCGGATCAGCAACCACAACGGCAGCACCACCGCGCGCACCACCGGCGAGATCCCCAGCGTCGGCAGCGGCAACCGGGTCAGCTTGGCGAACTCCTGCACCAGGAAGGGATTGGTGGCCAGTTCGTGTTCGACCATGTCGTCGTAGTACCGCCGTGCCGCCGCCAGGTCCGCGGGCAGCTTGCCCGACTTCGAGGCCAGCTCCAGCTCGGCGAAGGTTTCGCGCATCATCTGATAGGCCGCCTCCTGCTCCGCGGGCCGCAGCTCGATGCCGGTGCAGTAGGTGAAGGTGTTCAGCGGCACGAACATGCCGCTCACCCCGATCCACACCCAGGTCTTGGGGTTCAGCGCGCTGTAGCGCACGTCGCGATAGGCGCCCTTGCCGTGTCCGTGCACGTCGCGGTGACGTTCCTTGAGCCATTCCGCTTCGGCCTTGCGATCGACCGGGTCGCCCCACAGCGCGAGGATGCCCGAGGCGCCGCTGCGCACACCGCGGTCGGCGAAGTTGGCGGCGAAGCGGCCGCTGCGATCCACCGCCGCCGCGACCGGGACCAGCGCGACCTGATCGAAGGCCGACGCGGCGAACACGCCGGTGAGCACGCTGGCGGTGTGCTTGCGGAATTCGGCGAGCACTTCGGGACGGACCCGATCCGCGGTCGCGGATCCGCCTGGGGCGGTGTCGGTTTCGGAAACAACGGGCAACGCTGCGTTCGTTGTCATGACGCACCTCTGCAGGGCCGTCGTCCAGTCTGCCGGGGACAGCACTGGACGGTCAGTGATAGATTAATACCGTTCAGACTATCATTCCGGTAGGCCGCACGCGAGACCCGCGACCCGCCGGAGATGGGACGGTGCGCGGTGTCGACACAGGTGGCCGGCAGGTCCGGCGGTAGGCTCAGGCCGGTGAGCGCCCATCCCGAGGACCCGAGCAGCGCCTACCCCGCCGCCGTCGGCGAGAGCGCCCGCCCCGTCTCGGCACGCACCCGCACCGGCGAGCACCACAGCGACGGCGAGAACCACAGCACCGCCACCGAATTCCTCGCCGCCGCCGGGACGACCTGGGCCGACCTGGCCGCACTCGATGCCCGCTCACGCCGCATCGTCGACGCCGCCCGCGACTGCTTCGCCGAAGTCGGCTTCGAGGAGACCACCATGGTCCGCATCGCCGAACTCGCCGGCGTCGGCGTGGCCACGGTCTATCGGCGGTTCGGCACCAAATCGGCGCTCGTGCGCTACGCGCTGATGGCCGAATCCCAACGCGTCGGGCTGATCATGGCCGAAGCGGTGCGCCGTTCGGCCGGACCGGTCAGCGCCCTGGCGGAGATGTTCGCCGCCTTCGTCAGCGAGGCCCGCGCACCCCGGCTGCTCACCCGCAGCCTGCGGGTCTCCTCCGCGGCGGGCGAACTGACCAGCTTCCTCACCGGCGACGAGTTCATCGAACAGGGCCGCGCCCTGGTCGCCCGGTTCCTCTCGCACTGGCAACGGCGCGGTGAACTCGGCGATTTCGACACCGACGTGGTCGCCGAACTGTTCGTCCGGCTGACCATGTCGTTCATCTCCAACCCGCGCGGGGTGCTGCCGCTGGACGACGCCGCGGCGGCCCGGCAGTTCGCCCGCCGCTTCCTGGCACCGCTGCTGTTCCCACACCCCGGCGGCCGGTGACCTACACCTGCTTGGGCCGCACCTTGTAGGCGGCCGACTTCAGCTCCCGCTCCTTCATCTTCAGGATGCTCCGATGGTGTTGGCGGGCGTGGTAGGCGATCGGGAAGTAGGTCAGCCGTTCGGGCAACACCCGGTAGGCCAGCCGGATCCAGGCATAGATCTGTTCGAGGGTGCGCTGTTCCTGCGGCGACCAGTCCACCCCGATCATCGCCCGCAACCGGGGATCGAGCAGGCCCACGATCGACAGGTAGGTGAAACGCAGCACCGGCCTGGCCATTGTGCGCGCGA
Source organism: Nocardia sp. FDAARGOS_372 (assembly GCF_002554515.1). Classification (NCBI taxonomy): domain Bacteria; kingdom Bacillati; phylum Actinomycetota; class Actinomycetes; order Mycobacteriales; family Nocardiaceae; genus Nocardia; species Nocardia sp. FDAARGOS_372. Next base: position 1,569,218 of record NZ_PDDW01000001.1, read on the forward strand.
TCTGCCTGCGCGGGAACGGCATCGCCCGCAACTGCTCGCTGTCCCCGGCGCGCATCAGCGCGAACTCGGTGCGCATCGCCTCGTCGGCGCGCAGCACCTCGTTCACCATGCGCTCGTAGTAGGCGTCGAACTCCGCGCGGGTCTGCGGATAGCCCTTCATCGGCACCTGCAGGATCTTGGCGATGCGGATGTTGTCGGCCAGCAGCTCGTCGAGTTCGGTGGCGGTGAACTCACGCCCGATCAACAGCGGGCCTGCCTTGGCGGTGGTGACGTAGGCGGTGGCGATCACCCACTGGTAGGCGTCGGCGTTCAACGCACCGATGCGCTTGCCGTCGCTGCCGCGCATCGTCAGCGGTTCGTGCAGCGAGCGCAACCGCCTGCCTTCCTGCACCGCCTCCAGACCGCCGTAGGTCCAGCGCAGCACCGAGTCCACCGAGCGGATCGCGCGCCCGCCCGGATCGGTACGCGCCACCGAATAGCGGTCGGTCACTTCGCGGATCACCGGGTGCATGCCCTGCATGGCGAACGCGGCGCCTTCCAGGATGAGATAGGTCCAGTGGCCCACCATCTCCGCGGTGAGCGAATCCGGCGCGACCAGTTCGATGGGCTCGGCGTCCTCGCCCACCCACACCCGCGGCGCGGGCGCGGGGGTCCGGGCGGTGCTCGCGCGGGGGATGCGCGGCACGGACTTGTCGGCGGCAGTGGTCATGGCGTGCTCCTTCGAGAGGGGGTCAGCGCGGCGCGGGAGTCGCGTCCGCGGAAGGGACCGGAAGGTCGGGCGCGACGCCGCCGACGTCGGTGATGGTCCAGCCGGCGGCGCGGTTGAGGGTGACGGTGTAGGCGGCGGTGGCGACCACGCCCTCGGGCGTCTGGCTGCTGCGCGAGGTCATGTCGACGAACACCTGCACCACGTACAGGTCGCCGTCGCGGCGCTGCACGGTCGCGGCCAGCGGCTCGGCGGTGGCCGAATAGTCCACCTGCCGCAGCCACGGGCCCACCACGTCCACGGCGGCGGACAGTTTGGCCGCCAACTGTTCGGTGACACCGCGCCGCAACGCCGAGCGCCACGCCTCGAGGTCGCCGGACTGCACCTGCGAGACCCCCAGCGCGTAGTCGGCGGCGACCCGCTGCGCGGCGGCGTCGGTGTCGAGCTGGGCGCGCAGGGCGGCGAGTTCGCCGGCCGCGTCGTCGGTCCGCCAGGCCAGCACCGCCGCGGCGGCGACGAGCAGCGCGACGGCGACGACGACGGCCGACCGGGTCGGACGGCGCACCGCGCGCAGGACGGACAGCGCGCGATCGGCCCAGCACTCCGTGCCGGGTTCGGCTGTGGCAGCGGTCTTTTCGTCGGCGGACGCGGCGCCCGGCGCATCGCCCGGGCCGCTGCGCACCGGGTCGTGCTCAGCCTCTTCCACCGCCCCGATAGCGGCGGCGCCCGTGACCGCGGTGTCCTGGGCGGTGGGCTGGGCCGGTTCCGCCGCGCCACCTGCCTCGGCGTCGACCGCAGCGGTGTCCAGCGCCGCCGGCTGGGCACGTTCGGACGCACCGCCTCCCTCGCTGCCACCCGCAGTGGTGCCCTGCGCAGTCGGCCGGTCCGGTCCCGCCACCCCGCCTGCACCCGCCTGGACCGCACTGTCCTGGGCGGTGGACCGGGCCGATTCGGCCGCTGCGCGTGCGGGCGCCACCGCGTCGGGGGCCGGGGCGGCGGTGGCGTTCTCCGCGATGTCGTTCTCCGCGGTGTCGCGGTGGCGGATCTCGGTGGGGCTCATGGTGGTCCTTGGTCGACGGGGGGTTGGAGGGTGATGCGCAGGTGGTCGCCGGGTAGTGCGGTCATGGCCTGATCGAGCAGGGTGGCCAGGTCGAGTGCGCCCAGGGCGGGGCCGGTGGCGGTGGTGACCGGTCGCAGGGCGACGCCGAGCGCGCCGAGTTCGGGGGCGAGGCGGGCCAGGAAGTCGACGAAGCGTTGCTGTTCCTCGCGCCAGGAGCCGAGGACTTCGCGGCCGCGCAACAGCGCCGAACCCTCGAACAGGAACTCGTAGGAGACGCCGAGGGTGTCACCGAAGGCGTCCAGTTGCGGTGGGGCGGCGGTGAGCACCGGCTTCATCCAGTCCACGTCGGGCAGCAGCGCCATCAGGTTGCGCAGCACCGCCTCGAGCGAGGGCTGGTGCACCGCCAGCGTGCGGGCGAGCACGTCGGCGGCGCGGGCCAGCGCGGGCGCGGTGGTGTCCGCGTGTTCGACGGCGGCGGTGAAAGTCTCCACCAGCCGGACCACGGTGTCGGTGTCGGTCTGGCTCAGCAACGTCGAGGACGTGGCCAGCAGTTCGGGCACCGAGGTGGGTGCGGTGACGGTGCCCCTGAGCTCGTCACCGTCGGCGAGAACGGCACCGCCGTCGGCGAATACCGTACCGCCGTCGGCGGATTCGTCCGCGGAGTCGGTGTCGGCGGGCAGGAAGGCGAACACCGGCTCGCCGAGCGCCGAGAGGTTCTCCACGGCCATGGCCGCGTCGGCCGAAATGCGGTGGGCGCGATCGTAGGAGAGCCGGATCTCGACGCCGCCGGGCACGCTGTCGACCGCTTCGACCGTGCCGATGTCCACACCCCGGTACACCACGCTCGCTCCCGGCGTCAGCCCGGCCGCATGGTCCATCCGGACGCTGACGTGGTTGTGCCGCACCGTCGGATCGATGCGCAGCACACCGAGGGCGAGATAGCCGACGCCGAGCACGGTCACCAGGATCAGGACCAGGGCGGAGTACCGGGCGGGGATGCGGGTCACGGCAGCACTCCGATCAGCCGCAGCAGGATCAGCGCGTCCACCTCACCGCTCGGGCTGCCGGTGACCCCGATGCGGCGCACGTTCAGGGCGGGCGCCCCCAGGAACGGCACCACCTTGCCGGTCATCAGCTCCGACAGCCGCGCACCGTTGCCCGCCCAGGTGCTGGCGTCGGGGCTCGGTTCGCGCAGCAGCGTGGCCGCCTTCTCCAGCGCCTCGTTGATGTGCGGCAGGCGCGGGATCAGCCAGTCCAGCCCGGTGGTGAGGGTGTTGACGTCGATGACGACGTTGAGCACGGCGGTCATGAACTGCGGCACTCGGTCCAGGCGGCGGCGCGCGGTCTCGGAGAACAGGAACCCCACCTCCTCGCGCATCCGGTGCAGCCGCGCGCTCACCGCGTCGGTGGCGGCGATCATGCGGTCCAGGTCGGGCAGGTGCTCGACGGTGGCCGCCAGGTCGGTGCCCAGTTGCGCGGCCAGGGCGCTGGTCTCGGCGGGGTCCGCCGGCATCATCGCGACCAGCTGTTCGAGCGCGTCCTGGGTGCGGGTGGCGCTGCCGCCGTTGACGAAGGCCGCCATGCGCTCGAGGATCTGTTCGATCTGGGGCCCGGTCTCGGTGTCGCGCAGCGGGATCCGGTCGCCGTCGCGCAGCAGGTCGGTGCCGGGGTGGGACGGGGGCAGCAGGGCGATGTAGATGTCGCCGAGGACGGTGGTCTGCCGCAGTTCGGCGCGGGTGCCGACAGGCAGCCCGACCTCGGCGCGGATGTCGAGGTCGGCCAGGGCGGCGTGGCCGTCCAACCGGATCTGCTCGACCGCGCCGACCTCGGCGCCGTTGCTGCGCACCGTCGCCCCCGCGGGCAGGCTCAGCAGCGACTCGAATTCGACGACGAGCCGGTAGTGCGCGCCGCGTACCCCGGTGCCGGGCAGGGTGTGATCGCTGGGGTCGAACCCGCACCCGGCCACCACCAGCGCCAGTGCCAGCACCCCGATCCGCCACCGGCGGGCACCGTGCCCGGGTTCGGATGGCGCGAACACGCTCATCGCGCACCTCCCACACCCGCCAGCACGGCCAGCGGCACGGGCACCCGGGCGGCCTGCGCGCCGACCGCGTCGCACAGCGCGGGGTCGGGCGCCGGGCACAGCGCGGGCGGGCGGTACTCGACGGCGAGTCCCCCGCCGCCGTCGATCATGCGCTGCAGCATGGTGATCACCCCCGGAATGGTGGCCAGCAGGTCCTGGGCGGATTCGGCTTCGGTGCGCGCCAGCGTGACCAGCGGCACCGACTGTTCGAGCGCGTCCATCAGGTACGGGAAGTGGTGGTTGAAGGCGCGGTCGAGGGGCCCGAGCGCGGCGGCGAGCTTGCCGACGAGGATCTTGACGATCACCAGCGTGCGTTCGAGCAGTTCCAGACCGGGGCCGAAGGTGATCATCGAGGTTTTGATGTCGGCCCACTCGGCGGTGACGAACCGGCTCAGTTCGGCCGAATTGTCCAGCAGTGCGCCGAGTTCGGCGCCGAAGACCTCCGGCGCGGCCAGCAGGTGCGACAGCGAGCGCAGCTGCTGGTCCAGTTCGGGGCCGAGGCCGCTCAGTTCCCGATCGGCTCCGGCGAGCAGCGCGCTCAGCGGGGTGGTGCCGTCGGCGGCGGGGCGGGTGAGGTCCTCGGCGATGCGGGAGAACGAGCCCAGCGCCTCGGCGACGCCGACCGGGGTGCGGGTGCGGTCGGTGGGCAGGCAGCCCTCGGCGGGCAATTCGGCGCCGGGGCCGTCGCTGTCGACGAGTTCGACGCGGCGGTCGGTGAGCAGCGAGGCGTTCACCACCGTGGCGACGGTGTGCTCGGACAGGCGCCGCCGTTCGACGGTCATCTCCACCCGCACGTGCCCGCCCTCGGGCACGATCGCGTGCACCCGGCCGACGGTGACGCCGCGGACGGTGACCGGGGCGTCGGCGTAGAGGCCGAAGGTGGTGTCGAACAGTGCGCACAGCGCGCGGGTGGGGGTGCGTTCGAGGCGCACCGCGGCCACCGCGGTGACCAGCGCCGCCACCGCGGCGAGCACGAGCAGGGCGGGCAGCGCCCGGGTCCGGTGGGCGCGCATCAGCACCCCGCTCCCGGCACCGGCAGGCACACGTCCGGCCGGTGCACCGTCAGGCCGCTCTGATCGATGAGCGCCCGGCCCTGCGGCCCGGCCAGCGCGGCGAGCTGTTCGAGGGTGCCGCGCAGTTCGGCGAGCACACCGTCGATGGTGGCGAGCAGTTCGCGGCCCAGATCGGCGCTCTGCTCGAGCGGGAAGAACAGCGGTTCCAGGCTCTCGGCGTAGGGGCCGGCGAGGAAGTCGAACAGCAGGCCGACGACCGCGGTCATCTTGTCGGCGAAGATCTGCACCTCGGTGCGGGCGGCCACGATCTGCGGGCCGAGCACCGCGTAGGCGCGGATCACCTCGGCGGCGAGTACCTCGTTGGCGCGGGCGGTGGCCAGGTATTCGTTGGACAGCTCGAGCAGGCCCTGCACCTGGTCGCGTTGTTCGGCCAGTGCGCCGACCACCTGCCCGAGCGCCGAGACGGCCTCGCGGACCGCACCGGGGGCACCGGTCACCGCGCGCGCGGCGGCGTCGAGGGTGGTGCGCAGCGCCTGGGTGTCGACCTCGTCGGCGACCGCGGCGCCCTGCTCCACCAGGTCCCCGACGACGAACGGCAGCCGGGATCGTGCGGCCGGGATCGGTTCGCGCAGCGGCGCGTCCCCGGCGGGCAGCAGTGCCACATACAGTCCGCCGACCGGGGTGAGCATCCGGATGTCGGCCGCGGTGCGGTCGCCGAGATGCCGGTCGGCGTCGACGGTGAAGCTCACCTCGACCTGCCCCTCCCCCAGTCGCACCGCCGTCACGCGCCCGACCGGCACGCCGGCGATCCGGACGCCGTCGCCGACGCCGAGCCCGCCGGTCTCGGGCAGCAGCATGCGGTGGGTGTGGCTGCCGGGCGGATGGGTGTAGAGCGCCGCGACCGCGCCGAAGGCCAGCGCGAGCACCACCACGCTCACCAGCGCCCACACCGTCTGCGCGCGGGGTGCGACCTCCTCGCCGCCCAGCGTGGGCAGCCTGCGTGCTCGATCGCCCATCATCGGCTCCCCTCGCACACGGTCAGGTGCCTGCCCTGGACCAGGACGGCGGCGGCCACCGGCGGGGTGAGTGTGCCGTCGGCGCAGCGGTTCCGTGGCTCCGATCGCGGGATGAGCGCGTTCAGCGAGGCCAGCAGGCCCGGCAGCGCGGTCAGCGAGCGCACGGCCGCGGTGGTGTCGGGAATGGCTTGGCGGATGCGTTCGGTCATGGCGTCGGAGCTGTCGCGGGCGCCGAGCAGCAGCCGGCCCAGGGCGTCGGCCGAGCGCACGATCTCGCTCATCTCCACCGAGCCCTTCTCCATCAGGCTCAGGAACTCCTCCATCCGGCTGGCCACCGGCATGAAGATCGAGTGGAACACCCGCAGGATGTTCTCCAGGTTCGCCGAGCGGCCGCGCAGTTTCTGCGCCAGGCCGTCGAGATTGGTGACGATGGTGGCGATGACGGCGGTGCGGTCCTCGGCGTAGGAGGCCAGCGCGCCCAGATCGCGCAGCAGCGGGGTGAGGTCGCTGCCGGTGCCCTCGATCATCGCGACCAGGTTTCGGGCGAACCGGTTGTACACCTGCGGGTCGGCCTCGCGCAGCAGCGGACGCAGGCCGTTGAACACGGTGGTGATGTCGAAGGAGTCGATGGTGTCGCGCACCGGTGCGGCCGGGTCCAGCGGTGCGCCGGGGGTCTCGGCGGGCAGCACCGCGAGATAGCGCTGGCCGGTGAGGTTCTGGAAGCGGATGGCCAGCCGGTCGCCCGCGCGCAGCCGGTGCTCGGTGCGCAGGGTGAACCGGACCAGGGCGCGGTGCTCGTCGGTGAGCGAGATGCCGGTGATCTTGCCGACCTGCACTCCGCGCACCCGCACGTCGGCGTCGTCCTGCAACCCGAACACGTCACCGAATTCGGCGTGGTAGGCCAGGGTTTCGCCGCCGACCGGGCGGGTGATGGCGGCGACGACGAGCAGCAGGATCGCGATCACGACGGCCAGCAGGCCCAGCAGGCGGACGGCGGCGGCGCGCGGTGTTCTCATCGGTGCGCCCCCGCGGTGGCCGCCAGCGGCAGCGCGAACGCCGGCATCGCCGCGATCAGTACCTCCACGTCGAGCACGACGCCGTCGCCGTGGCCGTGCAGGGCGCCGTCGAGGCGGTCGGTGAGGGCGCCGACCTGCGCCGGGGTCACCCCGCGCATGGCCTGGTTCAGCGGGATCAGCGTGTCCAGCAGCATGTCGACGGCGTCGGAGGTGGGGCCGAGCGCGCCGACGAGTTGCCCGGCGAAGGCGAACACCAGGTTGGAGACCTCGGAGATGGTGTCGGAGGCCTGGCCGATGTGGACGTCGTCGTCGAGTTCCTCGACCGAGGCCAGGGCGGTGAGGATGCCCAGCGCCGAGGGAGTGAACGCGGCCGCGCCCTCGGTGGCGTCGGCGACCGCAGGCAGCGCCTGCGCGAGCGGGACGCGTTCGACGCGCTGCCAGGTGCGCGCGACCAGCAGCGCCGCGCCGAGCAGCGGCGCACCGGCTTCGGTGAGGTCGGCCGCGTCCTCCAGTGCCGCGGCCAGCCGCGGGGTGAGCACTTCGGTGACCGCGCGGCCGGATTCGCGCAGGATGCCGGTGACGGTGAAGTTGTCCACCCGGTCGCCGACGTCGAGGACCATGCCTTCGCTCAGCGGCTGCCCGCCGGGCATCGGCACCAGCTCCAGGGCGGTGGAGCCGAACAGGTTGGCCGAGACGAAGCGGGTCTGCATCGCGGTGCTCAGCTCGGCCAGCCGCGGCGCTTCGATGCCGATGGAGACCCGCCGCCGGTCCACGCCCAGCGGCGCGACCGCCACGACCGCGCCGACGGTGCGTCCGCGCAGCCGGACCGGGGTGTCCACCCCGACTCCGTCGCCGAGAGTGGCCGCGACCAGGTCGAACCCGGCCTGCCCGGCCCGATCGGGTGGCACGCTGCGCCACACCGCGCCGGTGAGCAGGATCAGCGCGGCCAGCAGCACCAGTCCGCGCAGCCGCAGCCCGGTCCGGCCCGGTCCGCGCTCGGAGAACATCGACGCCCGGCTCATCGTCGCCTCACCCCCCGAATCCGATCTCGGTGTCGAAGCCCCACATCGCGATGGTCAGCACCATGTCGGCGGTGGCGATCAGCACCAGGCTCGCGCGGATCGCGCGCCCGGACGCCACCCCCACGCCCTCGGGCCCGCCGGTGGCGTAGAAGCCCTGATAGGCGTGCACGCCGGTGACGATCACCACGAAGATCACCACCTTGACCAGGGAGTAGACCAGGTCGCGCGGTTCGACGAACATGTGGAAGTAGTGCTCGAAGGAGCCCGCCGCTTCCCCGTGCACGGCGGTCACGGTCAGCTTCGTGGTGAGGAAGCCGAGTGCCAGGGCGATCAGGTAGGTGGGCACCACGGTGAGGACCGCGGCCAGCAGCCGGGTCGACACCACGTACGGGATCGGGTCGATGGCCTGGGCTTCGAGCGCGTCGATCTCCTCGGCGATGCGCATGGCGCCGATCTCGGCGGTCATCCGGCATCCGGCCTGGGCGGCGAAGCCGACCGCGGCGATGAGGGGGGCGAGTTCGCGGGGGTTGGCCAGCGCCGACATCGCCCCCGCCAGCGGACCCATGCCGAGGGTGTCCAGGGCGGTGATGCCGACCAACCCGATCATCGCCCCGGCGACCACGCCCATCACCACCAGCACCGGAGCGACGCCCCCGCCGACGATCACCGCGCGGCCGTTGCCCCACGCCAGATCGGTGAACACCGCGACGACCTGCGCGCGGTAGCGGCGCAGCGCCCAGCCCGCCCCGGCCACCGCGGCGATGCCGAAACGCAGCTGGAAACCCAGTTCCTCCAACGGGTCCCAGGCCCGTTGGGTGCGCAGTGTCCAGCGCAGGCCGGGTGGACGGTAGGGCGAGGGGCGGGTGGTCCACTGTCCCCCGGGCGCGGCGCTCACAACAACCCCATCGGGACGAACAGCAGCACGATCTGGGTGATGATCAGATTCACCACCAGGCAGGCGAGCAGGCCCAGCACCACCGCGGCGTTCACGCAGTCGGCCACGCCTTTCGGGCCGCCCTGCGCCTGCAACCCCCGCTGGCTGGCGATCACCGCCACCAGGTAGCCGAACACCGCCGACTTGCCCAGGCAGATCACCAGGTCGGTGACACTGGCGAAGCTGCCGAAGGACAGCCAGTACGAGCCGGGTGCCACGCCCTGGCCGACCGAGGCCACCAGGAAGCTGGCCAGGATGCTCATCAGGATCACCAGCACCGCCAGCATCGGCGCCACCACGGTCATCGCCACCACGCGCGGGGCGACCAGGCGGCGATGCGGGTCGATGCCCATCGTGCGCAGTGCGTCGATCTCCTCGCGGATGGTGCGCGCGCCCAGATCGGAGGCGATCGCCGAGGCGCCCGCGCCGCCGACCAGCAGTGCCGCCGCCAACGGCGCGATCTGCTGCATGACGCCCACGCCGCCCACCGCGCCGGCCATCGAGCCCGCGCCGACGTTCTCGGTGAGACTGCCGACCTGCACGGCTATCACCACACCCATCGGCAGCGAGATCAGGATCGCCGGCAGCAGGGACACCGAGGCGAAGAACCACGCCTGCACCACCGCTTCCCGCAGCGGGAACCGGCCCGCCGCCAGGTCGGTGGCCGCGAGGACGGTGGCACGCACCCCGAGGCGCACCGTGCGGCCGAAAGTGCAGACCGCGGACAGGATTCGCCCGCGCAGGACCAGCACCGCACTCGCGCGCTGCTCGTCCGTGCTGTCCGGCGGCCACACTGCCGCCGGCGCGTACTCACCCGACACGTCCACTCCTGCCGCTGCGTCCGCCCCACCGCGCGCGTCACCGCACACCGGGGAGCCGATCGGGGGAAGGTTCGAACTTTGATAGTTCGATGTGGGGCAGACTATCAATCCAGAGACCGCCTCGGAGGCGATTCGGCACGAATGATCGCCGTCGACCGGTCAAGGACTCACGACACGCCCCGACACACGGGCGCCGATCACCGATCCGGGCGGCGCGGCCGGTTTCCGCGCCGCCACAGCGGGCATTCCCGAGGAGCCGATCGGTGGCGCCGAATTCCATATCGCCGGACGCGCCGCCCGCATCGTCAGGCGGAAGCTTCCCCGACGAGCCCGTGTTCGCGCTACCCTAAGTAACACTTATTGGCTCTGAATGGAGGTCCCGTGCCCAGCACCACGCACGCGGCGATCGAGCAACTCACCGCCCAGGGCACCGAAGGCGGTGGGGCGGCGCTGGATCAGGTGGCGATCATGACCGGATCGGCCGGCGTCATCGCGCTGGTGCTGCTCTGGGTCGGCTACCTGCACCGCACCCGTCGCATCAGCTGGCTACAGACCCTCGCCGACCGGCTCGGCGGCTGGTTCAACCGGCCCGGCTGGGTGGCCCTGCCCATCGCGATGTTCCTGGCCACCATCCTCACCGCGCTGCTCGGCTTCATCTGGGATGTCAGCCTGCACGTCGGCAACGGCAGAGACGAAGGGCCGCTGGCCAACCCGGCCCACTACTTCATCCTGGCCGGGCTGTTCTTCCTGTTCACCGCGGGCATGCTGGCCATGGTCCTGCCGCGCGACGAGAAGCCCGGCGCCGCGGCCGTGCGGATCACCCGCACCTGGTACGCGCCCGTGGGCGGCATCCTCATCGCGGGCGCGGGCCTGTACGCGCTGATCGGCTTCCCCCTCGACGACATCTGGCACCGTATCTTCGGCCAGGACGTCACCCTCTGGGGCCCGACCCACTTGATGCTCATCGGCGGGGCCGGGCTGTCGCTGGTCGGTGTGCTGCTGCTGGAATTCGAGGGCAGCCGCAACAAGCCCGACCCCGACCGGCCCGACGGCAGGCTGCTGTGGTTCATGCGGGCGTTCGCCTTCGGCGGCCTCATCATCGGCCTGTCGGTGTTCCAGGTCGAATACGACTTCGGCGTCGAACAGTTCCGCCTGGTGCTGCAGCCCATGCTCATCGTCGCCGCCGCCACCATCACCCTGGTCGCCGCGCGCATCACCCTGGGCACCGGCAGCACCCTGGTGGTCGTGGCGTTCGCGACCCTGGTGCGCGGCGTGGTCGCCTTTCTCGTCGCCGGTCCGCTGATCGAGGCACCGCGCAACGTCTTCCCGCTCTACCTCGGTTCCGCCGTCGTGGTCGAGGTGCTGGCGCTGCTGCCGTGGCAGCGGTGGCGGCTGTGGTGGGGCGCGCTGGCCGGACTCGTGGTGGCCACCTTCGGCTTGTGGCTCGAATCCCGCTGGGTGGACGCGGTCTTCGCCGACCCGTGGCCGGGCCGGATGTGGCCGGAACTGCTGGCGATGGCGGTGCCCGTCGGCATCGCCGGCGGCGTGGTCGGCGTGCTGCTGGGCACCGTCCTGCGCGGCGAACGGCTCCCGCGCCCACCGGTGCGGCGCGGCCTGATCGTGGCCGCGGTGCTCGTGGTCGCCGCGGCCACCGCCAACGGACTGATGATCCGCGTCCCCGAGAACGCGAGCGCCACCGTCGCGCTGCGCGACGCCGAGCCCGTCGACGGCGGGCGCATGGTCGTCGCCGACGTCCGGCTGCACCCCGCCGACCTGGTCGGCGCGGACCCCGAATGGGTGCAGATCCTGTCCTGGCAGGGCGGCGTCGGCGCCGACAGCCCCGGCCGCGGCCTGGTCATCGACCACCTGACCCGTGTCGGTGAGGGCCACTACCGCTCCACCGAACCCGTGCCCGCGCACGGCAGTTGGAAGACGGTGCTGCGGGTGCACGACGGGCGCACCTTCACCGCGCTGCCGATCTTCATGCCCGAGGACCCGGGCATCGGCGCCACGGAGGTGCCCGCCGAGGCCGAATTCGAGCGGCCGTTCGTCGCCGAGATCACGGTGCTGCAACGGGAGCGGTCCTTCGACCACCCGGCCTGGCTGTTCGGCGCGGCCTCGCTGGTGGTGCTGGCGTGCAGCCTGGCGCTGATCGCCGCACTGTCCTGGGGCGCGGCGCGCATCAACGACCGGTACCAGACCGGCAGCCGCGCCGACACGACCGAACCGGTGCCCACCCGATGACCTCCGGGCAACCCGGCCTCGACCTGCTCGCCGACCACTCGGTGCTGCTGGCGATCCCCGCCTTCCTGCCCGCGCTGGCCGTGGTGGCCTTCATCGTGACCATCGCGGTGCGCGACCGGCGCGCCGAGGAACGCGAGAAGGCCGCCGCCGGAACCGATACCGCCGACTCCGAGACAGCCCGTCCCGACCCGCCCGAGGAGAACCGATGACCCGACCGCTCGGCTACGCCGCGCTCGTCGCGCTCACCGCCGCCGCGCTCACCGCCTGCGGTTCCGACGAGCCCACCGCACCCCGCGCCGAGGACTTCGCCTCCGCCTCCACCGCGGCGAGCAACCCGGCCGAGGACGCGGTCGTCATCGACGTGCGGATCGCGGGCGGCACCGTCACTCCGACCAACGCCCAGGCCGAGGCGAAGGTCGGCCGGCCCATCACCCTCGTCGTCGACAGCGACGCCGAGGACGAACTGCACGTCCACGCCAGCCCCGAGCACACCTTCCCGGTGCGCGTGGGCGCCGGTCAACGGTTCACCTTCACCGTCGACGTCCCGGGCCGGGTCGAGGTCGAACTGCACGACGCGGGCCGCACGGTGACGACCCTGCTCGTGCGCCCGTGACGCTGCTCGCCCACGGGATCGGCGGCGCCGCGGACCTGCCGATCCCGTCGACCTACGCCCTGATCGGTGGTGCCTGGGCGCTGACCTTCTCCTTCGCCGTCATCGCCGTCGCCTGGCGCGAGCCACGGCTGGACCCGGACTCACCCGGCCGCGCACTGCCCGCGCCGCTGCGCGCTCTGTGCGACTCGCGTGCGCTGCGGACGGTGCTGGGCGTGCTCGCGGTGGCCGCGGTACTGCTGACCCTGGCGATCGGGTTCTTCGGTGACCGCGACCCGGCGCGCAACGCCGCACCGGGCATCGTCTACATCTACCTGTGGGTCGGGGTGCCGGTGGTGTCGCTGGTCCTCGGGCCGGTGTGGAAGATCGTCTCTCCGGTGCGGGCGCTGCACCGGCTGTGGTGCCGGATCAGCGGCCGCGACCCCGACCACGGACTGCTGCGCTACCGCGAGTCGTGGGGATTCCGGCCCGCGGCGCTCGGGCTGTTCTCGTTCGTGTGGCTCGAATTGGCTTCTCCCGACCCGGGTTCGGTGCCGGCGGTCACCGGGTGGCTGCTGGCGTATCTGGTGATCGGCACGGTGGGGCTGGTGCTGTTCGGCACCGTCTGGGCCGAGCGCGCCGACCCGTTCGAGGTTTACAGCAGCCTGCTGGGGCGGCTCAGCCCGCTGGCCCGCCGCACCGACGGCACCCCGATCCTGCGCAGTCCGCTCGACTCGCTCGCGGGCACCCCCGCGCTGGCCGGTTCGGTCGCGGTCGCGGCGACCCTGCTCGGCTCGACCGCCTTCGACAGCTTCACCACCTTCCCGGTGTGGCGCAATCTCGTCGACGACCTGGGCGGCGGGTCGGCCGCGACCGCGACCCTGGTGCGCACCGCCGGGTTGCTCGCCTTCGTCGTGATCGTCGGCGCCCTGTTCACCGCCGCGGCCCAGGCCACCGGCGGCCTCACCCGCGCCGAGCGGTCCCGGCTGCCGATCCGGCTGGCGCACAGCCTCACTCCGGTGATCGCCGGGTACGTGGTGGCCCACTACCTCACCTTCCTGGTGGAGAAGGGCCAGGCGACACTGCTGCTGCTGGCCGACCCGTTCGGCCGCGGCTGGGCGCTGCTCGGGGACGCCCAGGTGGCCTACGTGCTGTCCACCCACCCGGCGGTGCTGGGCTCGATCAAGGTGCTCGCCGTGCTGACCGGGCACATCCTCGGCGTCACCGCCGCCCACGACATGTGCCTGCGGCTGCTGCCCCGCGCGCACCGGCTCACCGGGCAGCTCGCCCTCATGCTGGTGATGGTCGGCTTCACCTTCCTCGGCCTGTACCTGCTCTTCGAGAGCTGACGCCACTCAGCACAAGCGGTAGCGGCTGGTGGGCACGACGTCGAGGTCGCGATCGGCGCCGAAGGTGGCCACGCTGGCCATCATCGCCTCGATCCGCCTGCCCAGTTCGGCCGGGTCGCCGCCGCTGCCGTAGAAGGCGTGCGGGTCGTGCAGCGCCTCGATCGGGAACAGTTCCTCCACCACGGCGGCGACCTCGGGAGCGTCGGCGGTCACCGGCTCGAGCACCCGGTGCTGCACGTACCCGAACGTGGCCTGGGTGGCGATGGCGACCTCGGTGTGCGCGCCGCGCCAGCGCGCCAGCCATTCGTCGTAGGCCAGCTCGGCGGGCCTGCGCAGGAACGCGACGTTGGTCAGGCCCGGCGCGCGGACGCCGACCGGGGTGGTCGGCGGCGGCAACGGCGCGGTCGTCTCCACCCGCCACCCCGCCACCCGCTCGGCCCGGCCCGCCAGCACGGCCGACACCGCCGCGGCGGTCGCGGGCTCGGCCACCAGCGACAGCACCGCCTCGACCGGCGTCTCGAAGGTGGTGAGCCGCAACATCGCCGCGGCCACGTCGTCGTCGGCGACGTCGAGGATCACCTCGCGCGCGCCCGCGCCGGTCAGCTCGTCGACCCATGCCGGATCGCGCGGGTCGGGCACGCCCCACAGGGCGAAGATCAGGCTGTCGGCAGCCACCACACACCACCTTGGAACAGGTTTCAGTTCTGCCGAGTGTAAGGGCCCGCGCGGCGAACGACGAAGGGCCCCGGACGAATCCGGGGCCCTTCGCGTCAGGGGGTGATCAGCTGGTGCGCGCCTTCTCCAGCTCGACGCCGTCGCGTTCCTCCGGCGCGGCGGGCACGCCGGTGCGCATCGGATCCTGCGCGGGGTCGATGTCGATCGTGCGGCGCAGCGGCCGGTTGGGCAGCACCGCCGCCGCGAGCAGCGCCACGAAGGTCGCCACCGCCGCGATCAGGAAGATCCGCCCCGTCGCGTCACCGTAGGACGCGCGGATGACATCGAGCACCGGCGCGGGCAGCCCGCTCAGATCCAGGTTGCTGCCGCCTTCGCCGCTGGGCCGGATGCCCAGGCGGGCGAAGCCCTCCGCCGACAGCTCGCTCACCCGCGTCGCCAGCACCGATCCCAGCACCGACACACCGATCGCGCCGCCGAAGGTCCGGAAGAAGGCGACGCTGCTCGAGGCCGCGCCGATGTTCTGCACGCTCACCGTGTTCTGCACGGCCAGCACCAGGTTCTGCATCATCATGCCCATGCCGAGGCCGATCACGGTGATGTAGATCCCGACCAGCCACAGGTTGGTGGCGTGGTCGATGGTCGCCAGCAGCGAGAAGCCGACCACCATCAACGCCGCGCCGCTCACCACGAAGCTCTTCCACTTGCCGAAGCGGGTGATCATCTGGCCGGAGACGACCGAGGCGACCAGCATGCCGGCGACCATCGGAATGGTCAGCACACCGGCGATGGTCGGCGAGTAGGCCCGCGAGGTCTGGAAGTACTGCCCGAGGAAGGTGGTGGCGCCGAACATGCCGACACCGACCGCGATGGAGGCGATGATCGCCAGCCCGGTGGTGCGTTCGGTGACGATCTTCAGCGGGATGATCGGCGCCTTGGCCCGCGCCTCGACCCACACCGTCGCCGCCAGCAGCAGCACACCGCCGCCGACGTAGAGCACCGACTCGCGCGAGACCCAGTCGTAGTAGCCGGCCTTGCCCGCGAACGACACCCAGATCAGCAGCACCGACACGCCCGCGGTCAGCAGGACCGCGCCCAGCCAGTCGATCGAGACGTCGTCCTTGCGCTCGGTGGGCAGCCGCAGCGTGCGCTGCAGCAGGAACAACGCGATCACCGCCAGCGGCACGCACACGAAGAAGCACCAGCGCCAGCCCAGCGGACTGTCGACGATCACGCCGCCCAGGATCGGGCCGCCCGACATCGAGACCGCCATCACCGCGCCCATCAGACCGGAATAGCGGCCGCGTTCGCGCGGGGCGACGATCGAGCCGATGATCGCGACCACCAGCGCGGTGAGCCCGCCCATGCCGATGCCCTGCACGACCCGCGCGGCGAGGAGCACGTCGACGCTGTGGGCGACGCCGGCCAGGATCGAGCCCGCCACGAAGATGACGATCGACAGCTGCACCAGCAGCTTCTTGTTGAACAGGTCCGCGAGCTTGCCCCAGATCGGCGTCGAGGCGGCGTTCGCCAGCAACGCCGTGGTGATGACCCACGCGTAGGCGGTCTGCGAGCCCTGCAGGTCACCGATGATGGTCGGCAGGGCGGTGGCGACGATCGTGGTGCTGAGCAGCGCGGTGAACAGCGCGGCCAGCAGACCCGTCATCGCCTCCAGGACCTCGCGGTGGGTCATGGCATCGGGATCGGGTCGCGTGCCCGTCTCGACTGAACTAGACATCCGTTCCCTGACTTTCGTTCGACACCGGCTTCCGCTCGCCCGCGACGCTGCGATGCGCGTTGTCGGCCAGTGAGTTCCTGAGCTTGCGCACTGCCGTGCACGCCCGTTCCGCTTCTTCCTCGCTCCAATCCGAGAGCACCGACTGCAGGCCCTCGGCCCGCGAGACCCGGATGCGCTCGAGCAGCGCCCGTCCCGCGTCGGTGACTTCGATGAGGGTCGCGCGCCCATCGCTGGGGTCGGCCGTGCGGCTGACGTAGCCGGCCGCGACCAGGTCGGTCACATGCCTGCTCAGCGCGGAGGGGCTGATGCAGATGGAGACCGCCAGATCGCCCTGCCGGCACGACCCCTTGGTCTCGAGCGTGCTGAGCACGCCGATCGCCCCGGGCAGCAGCGCTCCCTCGTCCGGGTGCGCGAGGGCACCGCGGATGGCCCGCCCGATCAGGTAGAGCTCCTTGATCAGGTTCTGCGCCGTTTCGGTGGACACCGGCATCGAGAGACTCCCGTGGATTGATTGGTTGCAGTAAGCAACTATATTTTAGTTGCTTGCGCTAATCAAATAGTTCATTTCGGACAAACACGACCGCCCCGCCGCTCGGCGAGCGACGGGGCGGTGAACGACCAGGTCAGCGACCGGTGAAGCGGGGCGGGCGCTTGTCGAGCATGGCGGCGACCGCCTCGTGATGGTCCTCGGTCGTGTGGGCGATGGCCTGCATCGCCGCGGACAACTCCAGCAGCGACTCCAGCCGCTGATGCTGCCCCTCCCGAATCAGGCGCTTGGTCATCCGCAGCACGTGCGGCGGATTCGCCGCCACCCGGTCGGCCAGCGCGTGCGCGGCCGGGAGCAGTTCCGCGTCGGGCACCACCCGCGAGACCAAGCCCCACTCCAGCGCGGTGGCCGCATCGATCGCATCACCGGTGAACGCCATCTCGCTGGCACGGGCCATGCCCACCGCGCGCGGCAACAGCCAGGCGCCGCCGTCGCCGGGAATCAACCCGACCTTGACGAAGCTCTCCGCGAACACCGCGCTCTGCGCCGCGATCCGCATGTCACACATCAGCGCCAGATCGCAGCCCGCGCCGATGGCCGGACCGTTCACCGCGGCGATGGTGGGAATCTCGCAGTCGTAGAGCGCTTTCGGGATGCGCTGGATGCCGTGCCGGTAGCCCGGGCGCAGGTCGGCGGGACCGCCGGCGAACATGCCCGCCTTGTCGCGCATGTGCTTGATGTTGCCGCCGGAGGAGAACGCCGCACCCGCACCGGTCAGGATCGCCACGCGCACGTCCGGATCGGCCTCGGCCGCCGCGACCGCCGACTCCAGCGCCTCGATGGTCTCCGGTTCGGAGATCGGGTTGCGCGCCCGCGGACTGTTCAACGTCCACACGACCGTGGCGCCGTGGCGTTCGACGAGGACGGGTTCGCTCATGGGGCCTCCGCATTCGATCCGGTGAACGGGCACGACCCCGTCCGACAGCCGCGCCAGGATAACGCGCCCCCTCCCCCACCCCACATGATCCGGGGACCACCGCGTCCCCATCACCCCCGTGGAGTCGGGGAGCTGGAACATGGCCGGGGAGCCGGTCGGCGAGCAGTGGTATCCGACGCGGCACGCCCGGCACTGAGCCGCGTGGAAAAGCGTTTGCGGCCCGTCCCCTTCCGCGGATAACGTCCGGCGCGACGACGGAAAGGACGCTCGCATGCCGGTGTGGCTCGCCGTGCTGGCCGTGGCCGCGCTCGTCTTCTACACCGACGACTACGTCATCGCCGGGGTGCTGCCGGAGATCGCCGCCGACCTGGATGTCACCGTCGGTACCGCGGGCCGGTTGGTCACCGTCTTCTCCCTCACCCTGGCCGTGGCGGCGCCGCTGGCAGCGCTGGTGACGGCACGCTGCGCGCCGCGCGCGCTGTTGGCGGGGGCGGCGGTCGTGTTCGTCGCGGCCAACGCGCTGGCCGCGGTGACGCCCGCGTTCGAGGCCCTGCTCGCCGCCCGGGTGCTCGCCGCCCTGGCCGCCGCGGCCGCGACGCCGACGCTGTTCGGTCTCACCGCCCGCCTGGCGCCGCCACAACGGCTCGGCCGATACCTTGCGGTGGTGGGGCTGGGCGTCACCGGCGCGATCGCGGTCGGCGTTCCCCTGGGCACCTGGATCGGGGCGGCGTGGGGCTGGCGGGCCACCTTAGGTGCCATGGCCCTGGCCGGCCTGTGCGTGGCGGTCGGGGTGGCGGCCGCGGTCCCACCGGTGGCCGCGACGACCGCGCGGCCGCGCGAGCAGCTGCGCGCGCTGGCCACCGCGCCGGTGTGGCTGGGCCTGGCGGGCAATGTCGTGCTGATGTCCGGGTCGATGATGCTGCTGACCTACCTGGCGCCGTTCGTCGCCGGACTCGCCACCGCCGACACCGCCGCCCGCGCCACCCTGTTCGCCGTCTCGGGATTCGCGGGCATGGCGGGCCTGTGGCTCGGCGGGCACGGCACCGACCGCTGGGGCGCGGACCGTGCGCTGCTGATCGGGGTGGGGGTGTTCGTCGCGGCGATGCTCGCCTTCACCGGTCTCTGGCCGCTGCGCCCCGTACCGGTGGCGCTGCTGTATCCGCTGGCGCTGCTGTGGGCCGGGGCGGCGTTCTGGAATTCCCCCGCCGTCCAGGCCCGGCTACACCGGCTGGCCGGACCGGCCGCCACCCCGGCGCTGGCGGCCAACACCTCCGGGACCTACCTGGGTGTGGCGGTCGGCGCGACTCTCGGCGGCGCGGTCGTCGACGCGGCCGGGCCGGGAGCGCTGCCGCCGATCGCGGCCGCCGCCGGACTCCTCGCGCTCACGGTGTTCGGTCTGGCCGCCCGCGCGGCACGGGAACCAGTGCGTGCCTGCGCTGTGCGGGACTGAACCCGGCCTACGACCGCGGGGTTGGGTCGGGCGACCACCACGGCTGCCGATCTCCCCACCGTCCGCTCGGCCGTCCCGCCAGGCCGGGCGCCGCGCGCTCAGCGACGCCCTCGGCCGGCGGGACAGCACCGATCACCGAGCCTGCTCGTCCTGCTCGGCGGCGTTCTCGGCGGCGGCCAGTTCCTTGCGCAGCCGATCGGCCGTCTCGGTGTCCCCCGCGTCCTCGGCGGTGGTGATGTCCTGGTGCAACTGGGCGATCGTGTCCGGGAAACCATCGGTCCTCCCTCTCGTCGCGAGGCGGCCGTGGCCCGTCACCGAGCGCGCGGCCCTTGCGGGGAAAGGGTGTCCGGTTTGCCGACGGGGAAACACCGCGGCGGTCAGGCGGCGGCCGAGGCGCCCTGTTCGCCGATCCAGACGGCGGGATCACGCGGCGCGCGGCCCAGCACCCGTGCCACGTCGGGCATGATCGGCGCGCCACCGCTGCGGCGGATCTCACGGAACAGGCTCAGCACCAAGGCGACCTCGTCGTCGCCGAAGCCCGCCGCGGCCGCCTGGCGCGCGTACTGCTCCTCCGCGATGTCCTCGAAGCGCAACTCCTTGCCGGTCGCCGCCGCGTACTCGGCCACCAGCTCACCGAAGCTCATCGCCCGGGGACCGGTCAGCTCGTAGGTCTGCCCGGCGTGTCCGTCATCGAGCAACGCCGTGGCGGCGACCTCGGCGATGTCGCGGGCATCGATGAACGCCTCCCGCCCGTCCCCGCAGGGCAGGGCGAGCACGCCGGTCGTGGCCAGCGGTTCGGCGATGAACGACAACCCGGTGAGATTCTGGACGAACCACGCCGGACGCAGCACCGTCCACGCCACCCCGGACTCGGCCACGGCCCGCTCGCTCTCCCGCTTCATCGCGGTGTTCACCGGATCGCGGCTCAGCGCCGACAGCAGCACCACCCGCCGCACCCCCCGTGCCGCCGCGCGGCTGCTGAAATCGGCCACCGGGTCGCCGCCCTGGTCGGTCTCGACGAGATAGACGGCGTCGACGCCGGTGAGCGCGGCATCCCAGGTGGCGGGGGTGTTCCAGTCGAAGCCGGTGGCGCGGGTGGCCGGGCGCACGTCGACGCCGCGGGCGGACAGGGTGGACACCAGAGGGCGGCCGGTCTTGCCGGTCGCGCCGAGAACCAGAATCGTCATGTCTCCATTCCAGCCGCCGATCGCGAGACGGACGATGGTTCTCAGTCCATGGTCGATGTGAGATCGTCTCAGGCGTGGATGTGCTGGAGTCGTTGCTGCACGAGACGCGGGCCCGCGGGGCGGTGCTGTGCCAGTCGATGATGGACCCGCCCTGGGGTGTGCGGTTCAGCGACGGCGCGGCGCTGACGCTGGTCGCGATGGCGCAGGGGGGATGCTGGGTGCGCGCGGACGGCCACCCGCCGGTGCGGCTCGATCCCGGGGACGCGGCCATCGTGCGCGGCCCGCACCCCTACACACTGTCCGATTCCCCGACGACGAGCCCGCGGCTGTTCGTCGAGGCGGCCGATCGGTGCACCGACCTCGACGGCCGGGAGGTGCCCGAATCCGCCTACATCGGCCCGCGCGTGTGGGGTGATCGCCCCGACGCCGCCACCGTCGTGCTCACCGGCGCCTACCCCGCCCGAGCCGACGTCGCCGAACGCCTGCTCGCGGCCCTGCCGCGGGTGGTGCGGGTGCCCGCCGAGCCCGATCCGGCACCGGAGATGGCGCTGTTGTTGCGCGAGATCTCCGCCGACCGCCCGGGCCAACAGGTGATGCTGGACCGGTTGCTCGACCTGTTGCTGGTCTCCACCCTGCGCTGCTGGCTCGACGATCTCGGCGCGGACGGGCCGCCCTGGTATCGCGCACTCGGCGACCCGGTCGCCGGTCCGGCGTTGCGGGCGATCCACGACGACCCGGCGGCGGCCTGGACCGTCGCCGAGCTGGCCCGTCGCGCGGGGGTTTCCCGGGCGGCCTTCGCGCGCCGGTTCACCGAGCTCGTCGGCGAGCCACCGATGACGTACCTGACCGGCTGGCGGGTCGCGCTGGCCGCCGACCGGCTGCGCCGCACCGACGACACCCTCGGCGCCATCGCCCGCGCGGTCGGCTACAGCGACGGGTACGCGCTCAGCGCGGCGTTCACCCGGGTGAAAGGTCTTCGCCCCGGCGAGTTCCGCCGCGCCTGCCGCGGCGGCACGGATTCCGCCCACGATCGGGTGCTCGAACCACTTGCACTCGGCTGACGTGAGTGCTAAAAGAAATCTATACCGACAAAAACAGATTTTCTGAAAGACGCTGGTAGTACATCGCGAAATGGAGGTGGCCGCCATGCCCACGCACGCCGTCCCGTTCCGTGATTCCGCCACCCGGGGCGACCGCAGCCATCCCGCGGGAGGTGTTTGAGCACCGGGCGAGCCCGCGACGGTGGTGACCGCGCAGGCGGCCGCTGTCGAGAGCGAACCGCTCGACCTGGTGGCGGACCGGCTCCTGCTGCTCGACCCCGACCTCGAGGACCTCTTCGAGTCGGTGGACGAGATCCTGGCCACCGCACTGGCCAGGCGCCGGACCACCACCGCGGCGCCGGTGCCGATCCCCCCGGCACCGGACCCCTCCGGTCGATCCGGCCCGTGGGTGGCACCCGTCGCCCACGGCCGGGCGCCGGAACCACCGCGGCCCAGCCAGCGCGGCCCGCCCGCACCCGGCAGCAGCCGTCGTCCGAACCGGTGAAAGCGAGGTGATGCGAGGTCAGTCGAGAAGATCAGTCAGCCAACGACCCGAACGGCGGCCGGGCTGCCCACCCCCTCGGCGCCGGTGCTGACCACACGGCGCACCGCCACCCGACGTGGCAGCAGGTGGCGCAGCCGCCGACCCGACGGGACACGGTCGAATGTCACGTCCCTTCCTCTCGATTCGGGGGCCGGAACCGCTCCGGCCCCTCTTCGTGTCCGATCGCCGGTGTTCGAACCCCGGCATCCGAACCGAACAGCGCCAGACCAGAGCGTCCGATCCACGAGTTCGAAACGGAGGCACCATGAGCACGATCCCCACGGCCGACTACGCCGACCGCGCGGACCAGTTCACGCCGATCCTCGCCGACGACCAGGGCGCGGACATGGACCTCGTCGCGTCGAACCCGCTGGCCGAGCGCATCCGCCGGGCCTTCGACGACGCCGACCTCGCCGACCGGATCGACCAATCCATCAGCACCCCCCTGCCCGACGAGGACGACTACCCGCTCGCCTACTGACCTCCGCCGGAGCCGCATCCATGTCACCGATCTCCCCGGCCGCGCCGACCCGGCGCGCGGACGTTCCCCAGCGCCCCGCCCGCCCGGCCCGCGTCGCGGACACACCGCACCGGGCGGGTCCGCGGGCGACAGCGCCGGAACAGCAAGGGGGCCACCGCGATTCCGGTCCGTGGCGCCACGGCACCGTCGCCTGGTTCGACGCGGAGAAGGGCTTCGGCTTCATCACCCCCGACGACCGATCGCCCGCGGTGTTCGTCGAGTTCCACGCCATCGAGGCCGTCGGCTACCGCACCCTCGTGGCCGGCGGCCCGGTGGTGTATCGGGCCGAGGAGACCAAGGCCGGGCCGGAGGCCGTCGCCGTGCGCCCCTACCGGCGCGGTTCCTGCTGAGCCGCGGGCGGGCGCGGCCACGGCCGTTCGTCGAGGCGTTCGATATCGGTGTTGAACCGGCGCAGATACGCGGCGAAAGCGGCGACATCGGCGGCGGGCCAGCCCGCCAGCACCCGCTCGAGCCCGCGCACGTTGCGCTCGCGCACCTGGTCCATCCGGCGGGCGCCTTCGGCCGTGATCCGGAATTTGCGGGCCATGCCACCGTCGGGATCGGGGATGCGTTCGATCAGATCCGCGCCGAGCATCGCGGTGGTCTGCCGGTGCACGGTGGAGGTGTCCAGCCCGAAGGCGTCGCTGAGTTCGCCCACCGACATCGGACCCTGCGCGCGCAGCCGGCGCAGCACGATGTAGTGACTGCGATCGAGCAGCCCGCCGCGCCGGGACAGACCGGCCAGGCTGTGGCGGCCGAGCAGCATCGTCTCGAACTCCACAGCGTCGGTCGGTTTGTCCATTTTGTCCGTCACCCTCCTCCGGGATCCCCGCCAGGCCGCTCAGCTGGGATTTTGCATCATACAATTCGTGTGTATCCTGCATCAGTCGCGTTCTCGCGCACCATCGAGCTTGTCACGAGGAGTTCCGGTTTGTCCCCATCGCGCAGCGCCCGGGCCGAGTTGATCGTCGCCGCACTGGCCGCGGGCGGTATCGCCGCCGCGCTCATGCAGACCCTCGTGGTACCGCTCATCGGCGAGTTGCCCCGCATGCTGGACACCACCGCGTCCAACGCCTCCTGGGTGATCACCGTGACGCTGCTCGTCGGCGCCGTCGCCACCCCCATCACCGGCCGCCTCGGCGACCTCTACGGCAAGCGGCGCATGCTGCTGATCTGCACGGTGCCGCTGCTGGCCGGCTCGCTGGTGTGCGCGGCCGCCTCGTCGGTGCTGCCGATGATCGTCGGACGCGGCCTGCAGGGCATCGGCGCGGGCATCATCCCGCTGGGCATCAGCGCCATGCGCGACGCGTTGCCGCCCGAACGGCTCGGCAGCGCCATCGCCGTGATGAGCGCTTCGCTCGGCATCGGCGGCGCACTCGGCCTGCCGATCTCGGCGGCGGTGGTGCAGAACACCAGCTGGCGGGTGCTGTTCCTCGGCTCGGCGGTGCTCGTCGCGGTGGTGGCCGCACTGATCTGGTTCGTCGTGCCCGCCACGCCGCCCCAGGGCACCGGCGGTTTCGACCCACTCGGCGCGCTCGGCCTCGGCACCGCGCTGGTGAGCCTGCTGCTGGCCGTGTCCAAGGGCGGCGACTGGGGCTGGACCAGCGGCCTGACGCTGGGCCTGTTCGCGCTCGCCGCGGTGGCGCTGGCCGCGTGGACGTGGTGGGAGCTGCGCATCGACGATCCGCTGGTCGACCTGCGGGTCACCGCGCGCCGTCCGGTGCTGCTGACCAACCTCGCTTCCGTCGTGGTCGGCTTCGGCATGTACGCGCAGTCGCTGATCATCCCGCAGCTCATGCAGCTGCCCACCGCCACCGGCTACGGCCTCGGCCAATCCATGCTCGCGATGGGACTGTGGATGTTCCCCGGCGGCCTGGTGATGATGGCGGTCTCCCCGGTCGGCGCCCGCATCTCGGCCCGGTACGGCCCCAAGATCACCCTCATCGCGGGCAGCATCGTGATCGCCCTCGGCTACGGCTCGTCGATGGTGTTGATGAGCTCGGCGTGGGGACTGATGGTGGTGACCTGCGTCAGCAGCGCCGGCGTCGGCCTGGCCTACGGCGCCATGCCCGCCCTCATCATGTCCTCGGTGCCGCTGTCGGAGACCGCCTCGGCCAACAGCTTCAACACCCTCATGCGCTCGATCGGCACCACGTCCTCGGCGGCGGTGATCGGTGTCGTGCTCGCGCAGATGAGCACCCAGCTGGGCGGGCACACCATCCCCACCGAGGCCGGCTTCCGTACCGGCCTGCTGCTCGGGTGCGGCGTCGCGGTGGTCGCGGCCCTGGTGGCCCTGGCGATTCCGGCCCGGCCCGCCATCACCGCGACCGGCCGGGCGCACCCCGCGGAGATGGCGCCCGCCCGGTCCTGACACGCGCGCCGACGAACGGTTCAACGTTTCATCAACCCTGGCGGAGCATAGTGAGCCGCATCACGGTCGGCAGACCGTGGACGCATCCGGACTCAGCGAGGAGTTACCCGCAATGATCTATGCAAAGCCGGGAACCGAAGGCAGCATCGTCGACTACGCCGCCCGCTACGACAACTTCATCGGCGGCGAGTGGAAGGCCCCCGTGGAGGGCCGCTACTTCGAGAATCCCTCCCCCGTCGACGGCGAGGTGTTCTGCGAGGTAGCCCGTTCCTCGGCCGCCGACGTCGAGCTGGCCCTCGATGCCGCCCACGCCGCCGCCGACGCCTGGGGCAAGACCTCGGCGAGCGAGCGCGCCAACATTCTCAACAAGATCGCCGACCGCATCGAGCAGAACCTCGAGGCCCTCGCGGTCGCCGAGACCTGGGAGAACGGCAAGCCGGTCCGCGAGACCCTGGCCGCGGACCTGCCGCTGGCCGTCGATCACTTCCGCTACTTCGCCGGCGCGGTGCGCGCCCAGGAGGGCGGCATCAGCGAGATCGACAACGACACCATCGCCTACCACTTCCACGAGCCGCTCGGCGTGGTCGGCCAGATCATCCCGTGGAACTTCCCGATCCTGATGGCCACCTGGAAGCTGGCGCCCGCGCTGGCCGCGGGCAACGCGGTGGTGCTCAAGCCCGCCGAGCAGACCCCGGCCTCGATCCTGAAGGTCGTCGAACTCATCGCCGACCTGCTGCCCCCGGGCGTGCTCAACGTGGTCAACGGCTTCGGCGTGGAGGCGGGCAAGCCGCTGGCGTCGAGCTCGCGCGTGGCCAAGGTCGCCTTCACCGGTGAGACCACCACCGGCCGGCTGATCATGCAGTACGCCAGCGAGAACATCATCCCGGTCACCCTGGAGCTGGGCGGCAAGAGCCCCAACATCTTCCTGCCCGACGTGATGGCCGCCGACGACGCGTTCCTGGACAAGGCCGTCGAGGGCTTCGTGATGTTCGCGCTCAACCAGGGCGAGGTCTGCACCTGCCCCTCGCGCGCACTGATCCACTCCTCCATCTACGACGAGTTCATGGCCCGCGCCGTCGAGCGCACCAAGGCCATCGTCAGCGGCAACCCGCTCGACGACGCCACCATGATCGGCGCGCAGGCCAGCAACGACCAGTACGAGAAGATCCTGTCCTACATCGACATCGGCCGTAAGGAAGGCGCCGAGGTGCTCACCGGTGGCGGGCCCCGCAAGGTCGACGTGTTCCCCAACGGCTACTACGTCGAGCCGACGATCTTCAAGGGCCGCAACGACATGCGGATCTTCCAGGAGGAGATCTTCGGTCCGGTCGTCTCGGTGACCACCTTCGACTCGGTCGACGAGGCGATCTCCATCGCCAACGACACCCTCTACGGTCTGGGTGCGGGCGTGTGGACCCGCGACATGAACACCGCCTACCGGCTGGGTCGCGAGATCAAGGCGGGCCGGGTGTGGACCAACTGCTACCACGCCTACCCCGCGCACGCCGCCTTCGGTGGCTACAAGAAGTCCGGCATCGGCCGTGAGAACCACAAGATGATGCTCGACCACTACCAGCAGACCAAGAACCTGCTGGTCAGCTACTCGCCGGACAAGCTCGGATTCTTCTGATGCCCGAGGGGATCGAGCGCGTCGCGCTGACCGATGCCGCGGCCGAGCTGCTGACCCGGCTCACCGCGCAGCACGGCGCGCTCATGTTCCACCAGTCCGGCGGATGTTGTGACGGCAGCGCCCCGATGTGCTACCCGCGCGGCGAATTCCGCGTCGGCGCCTCGGACGTGCTGCTCGGCGAGGTGGGCGACGGCATCCCCTTCTGGATGAGCGCCGACCAGTACGAGTACTGGAAACACACCCACATCACCGTGGACGTGGTGTCCGGCCGCGGGAGCGGATTCTCCCTCGAAGCGCCCGAAGGCGTGCGCTTCCTCATCCGCTCCCGGCTGCTCACCGACGACGAGGTCGAGGAGCTGGACCGGCAGGCGCCACCGCGCACCGGGGCGGACGCGCCCCGCTGAGCGACCGGGCTGCTCACCGAACGCGTCGGTGAGCAGCCCGTCGCACGCGCGACCACCGACCGCGGGCGCCGACACCCTCAGCGCTTGCGAATCACCACGATCGGGCACTCCACCGTGTGGATCAGCGCGTTGCTGGTCGACCCCAGCAGCATGCCGGTGAACCCACCGCGCCCGTGACTGCCGACCACCACCAGCTGCGCGTCCTCCGACTCGCTCAACAGCGCGCGGACCGGCCGGTCCGCCACCACGATTCGGCGCACCGGCACGTCCGGATACCGCTCGGCGTACCCCGCCAGCCGTTCGGCCAGCAGGGATTCCTCGTCGGTGGCGATCGTGTCCCACTCGGCCACTGCGATTTCCAGCCCGGTGGCATCGGTCCAGGAATGCAGTGCGACGACCCCGACACCGCGCCGGGACGCCTCCTCGAAGGCGTAGTCGACGGCGGGCACACTGTTGTCGGTTCCGTCCACGCCCACCAACACCGGTTTGCCCGCCGACTGCTCGTCCAGCGCCGCTGTCTCATGGATCACCGCCACCGGGCAGTGCGCGTGCCGGGTCACCGACGTGCTCACCGAGCCGAGCAGGCCGCGCTGCAACGCCCCGAGACCACGGCTGCCGACCACCACCATCCGCACCCGCTCGGAACGCTCCAGCAGCGCCGGGATCACGAACTCGAAGGTCACCTCCGTGGTGACGGTCAGCTCCGCCGAAACCTGTTCGCGCACCACGTCACGCACCGCAGCGACGATCCGCTCCCCCTCCGAGCGCAACCACTCCAGCTCCACGCCCGGCAACGTCCGGCCGGTGCTGTAGCCGGTGCTCACCGCCACGGAGGTCAGCAGGTGCAGCGTGCAATCGTGCAGCACCGCTTCCTTCGCCGCCCAGGCCGCCGCCTGCTGCGCGCTCGCCGAACCGTCCACCGCCGCGACGATCACCGGTTCGGTGGGCTTTACCTGTGTTTCGGCCACCTCGAGTCCCTTCGGTTCCGCGTCACACCGGGACGCATGCCAGCAGTCCTACCCCTAGCAGCATGCCCCACCGACCCCGGCCACGCGGGCAGGGCCCACACCGCGTCACCGTTTGCAGGATGCTTGCCGCGGTATCCGACCGGTACCCACCGTGCTCGAGAAACGAGGTACCAGCTCATGAGTGTGCGTTACGGTCACGACTCCGGGGCCCGGTCGGCGCAGATGCCGTCCGACATCAGCGATCACCTGTCGATCTTCGATCGATTCGCCACCGCCACCAGCAATGTGGCCTCGCGCGCGGGCTTCTTCGTCTTCTGCGTCCTGCTCGTCATCGTGTGGGCGCCCAGCTTCCTGGTGCTGCCCAGCATCGACACCTGGCAGCTGGTCATCAACACCGCCACCACCATCATCACGTTCCTGCTGGTGGCCCTGCTCCAGAACACCGAGCGCCGCGCCGACGCGGCCGTCCAGCAGAAGCTCAACGCCATCGCCGATGCGCTGGCCGGGCTGCTGTCGGAGATGAGCAACGAGTACCCCGAACTCGACCGCCGCCGCGCGGAACTGCGCGACGCGGTCGGCCTCGAGCAGCGCGAGAGCGCGAACTGAGGCCGACCTGGTGACGGGGTCGACCTACAGGATCGGCCTGCCGCCGGTCACGGCGAGCCGCGCGCCGGAGATGTAGCTGCCGTCGTCGGAGGCGAGCAACACATAGGCCGCGGCCAGCTCGGCGGGCTGGCCTGCCCGGCCCAGCGGGGTGTCGTCGCCGAACTTCGACACCTTCTCCGTCGGCATGGTCGACGGAATCAGCGGCGTCCAGATCGGGCCGGGCGCAACGCTGTTCACCCGGATGCCGCGGTCACCGAGCAGCTGGGCGAGACTGGCGGAGAAGTTCGCGATCGCGGCCTTGGTCGCGGCGTAGGGCGCCAGCGTCGGCGAGGGCATGTCGGAGTTCACCGAAGAACTGCCGATGATCGACGAACCCGGCGGCATATGCGGCAGCGCGGCCTTCACCAGGTAGAAGTAGGCACCGACGTTCAGCTTGAAGGTGTAGTCGAACTCCTCGTCGGAAATCTCCTCCAGCGTCTCGTGCGTCATCTGATAGGCGGCATTGCTGACCAGCACGTCGATCTTGCCGAACTCCGTCGCCGCCCGCTCCACCACCGTGCGGCAGTGCGTCGGATCGGCGAGATCCCCGGCCACCAGGATCGCCTTGCGGCCCGCGTCCTCCACCAACTGCGCCACCTGCTTGGCGTCGTCGTGCTCGTTCAGGTACGAGATGAGCACGTCGGCGCCCTCGCGGGCGAACGCGATCGCCACCGCCCGCCCGATGCCGCTGTCGGCGCCGGTGATCACGGCCGACTTGCCGGTCAGCTTGCCGGATCCGCGGTAGCTGTCCTCCCCGCAGTCCGGCACCGGGTTCATCGCCGCCTGCACACCGGGAACGTCCTGCTGCTGTTCGGGAAAGCCCATTGCGTCCTACCTCCTCCGCCACACGCGGTCGTCGCCGAAACGCTGTCTGCACCGACGACTACCGCGAAACGCCGGGGGCAAACCGGCTCACCCCGCGCGCTCGACCACACCCCGCAGATAGGCGGCCTGCCCGGCGTGCTGCAGGTCGTCGCCGAGCACGCTCACCAACCGCACACCGAGGGTCACCGGCGGATCCCAGCTGGTGTCGACCACCCGATCCAGCTCCTCGTCGGCCAGGCCGCGCACGAACGCCAGCGACCGTTCCTGCACCGCGTCGTAATAGCCGGCCAGCAACTCGGCGCTCACCCGCACCTGCCCGACCTCCTCCGGTGACTGCCCGTACCCGGTCTCCCGCGGGTCGAACGGCAAGGCGAACCGCTCGTGCCAGCCCTGCTCGATCCAGACCTGGTCACGCCCGGCCACCTCCGACACGTGATCGTCCTGCACCCGGGTCAGATGCCACACCAGCCATGCGATCGTGTTCGCGCGCCCGTCGACCCGGAAGCTCAGCGCGGGCTCGTCGAGCCCGTCGACCGCCTCGTGCACCACCTCCCCGATCCGCGTGAACGCATCGGCCAGCACCTCGCTACTGCGCATCGCAGTCACTCCTTCGTCGTCGGGTATGCGGCTGTGCTGCGAACCTACCCGCGGACCGCGCGGCGACACCGCACCGCAACAGGCGCGCCATCGATCGGCAACCGCGCTCTGGTGAGGTCGCGGGATGTTCGAATCGTGTTGCACCCCATACGACGTCGCCCACCTGCTGCGGGCACGCTACGGACTGCCCGTCCGCCTCGACGCCCATCGGCCGACCGTGGTCTGCGACGCCCGCATCACCGCGCTGGACGTGCCCGCGCCGCTGGCCGCCCGCGTCCTCGACGCCCTCCCCGACCGGCCGGCGCCGGTGATCACGAATCCGCGCGGAACGGTCTGGACGTTCCTCGTCCACCGGACCGGGCCGGTGGACCACGAGCGGCGCCGACGCCTGCGCCGACGCGGCGTCGCGCTGCGCGCGCCGGGCCGACGGGTGCTCCTGCCCGTCGGCGACGGCGGCTTCGGCTGGGCCTGCGAACCCGAACCCGGCCCGCTGCGCCTACCGGGCCGCGCGACGGTCCTGGACACGCTCGACCGCATCGACCCGTGAGAACGCTGCGCTACCGCCTCCGGGCGCACCACTCAGGCGCCGTGCTTGCGGCGCCGGACTTCCTCGGCGATGAGGCGCAGGCACGTGTCGTGCTCGGTCTCGCCGGGGTGGCGCTCGCGCCGCAGCCGCAACATGGCCTGCGGCAAATCGATGCCCAGCTCACTCGACAGCCGCACGGCATCGACCTTCGGCATTGTGATCCTCCACGAACTTCTGTGATTCCGAACAGCAACCGTCCTCTTCGTACCCGACCCGAACCATCGTCAACCCTTCAACTACATCTCGATCGCATGACGGTGATTCCGCACCCGGGCGGCAGGAGCGAGGTGAGTCTACGACCCACCGTCCCCGCGCCCGCACCGGACCGGTGGCGAACCGCCCGCGTCCCACCGAGGACCGGCCGCGACTGCGACCATGGAGGCATGGGCGAGATCCGGATCGGGACATCGGGCTGGCGGTATCCACCGTGGCGGGGCGTGTTCTACCCGCCGGGCCTGCCGCACCGGCGGGAGTTGGCGTACCTCGCCGAGCAGCTGACCAGCGTGGAGATCAACGGGTCGTTCTACTCGCTACAGCGACCGTCGAGCTATCTGAACTGGGCGGCGCAGACACCGCCCGGCTTCGTCTTCGCCGTCAAGGGCAGCAGATTCATCACGCACATGAAGCGGCTGCGCGACGGCGACGAGTCCCTGGCCAACTTCCTCGCCTCCGGCGTCCTCGCCCTCGGCCCCAAACTCGGGCCCATCCTCTGGCAGCTGCCGCCCACGTTCCGCTACGACCCCGACGTGCTGGCCGCGTTCTTCGACCGGCTGCCGCGCACCACCGCGCGGGCCGCCGAGATCGCCGCGGGGCACGACCACCGCGTCCGGGAGCCGCACATCACCGTCGACGCCGACCGGCCGATCCGGCACGCGCTCGAGATCCGGCACCCGAGCTTCCTGACACCGGAGTTCACCGACCTGCTGCGCGCCAACGACATCGCCCTGGTGATCGCCGACGCGGCCGGCAAGTACCCGCTGATCGAGGAGGTCACCACCGATTTCGTCTACATCCGCCTGCACGGGCACGACGAGCTCTACGTCAGCGGGTACACCGACGAGGGACTGGACATGTGGGCGAGCAAGATTCGGCAGTGGGCGCGCACCGGCGACGTGTACGTGTACTTCGACAACGACGCCAAGGTGATGGCGCCCCGGGACGCCCTCGCGCTGCGGGAAAGGGTCGACCGATGAGCTCGCGCGTGCTCATCACGCATCCTTGCACTCGATGCAACGGTGCCGCGACTGCCGTTCCGGCGCGGCCGGATTCGCTTCACCGCACCCGGCCGACACCGACGCGGCGGTCGCGATGATCGAGCGCCCATCGACCCGGCGGCCCGTCCAGGTCGCCGTCTGCGGACCACGGGACTGCTCCGCCACCGAGGCCGCCGACGCCCGCGAGATCGGCCGCCTACTCGCCCGCGCGGGCGCCGTGGTGCTGTGCGGCGGCGGCACCGGCGTGATGGCCGCGGTCGCCGACGGGGCCGCCGCCGCGGGCGGACTCGTCATCGGCGTGCGCCCCGACGCCGACCGCACCGCCGCCTGCCCCGGCCACGCGGTCGATGGTTGCTACGGGCTGCGGCATCGACGACCGCGGCCTGTCCGCGGTGCTGTACACCGACATGGGCGAGGCCCGCAACGCCATCCTGGTCCGCTCGGCCGACGCGGTCGTCGTGGTCGGCGGCTCCTGGGGCACGCTCTCCGAACTGGCCCTCGCCCACCACCGCGGCGACATCCCCGTCGTCTCCCTGCACGGCTGGCGACTCCTCGATGCCGACGGCCACCCACTCGACACGGGCCACATCGCCCACTCCCCCGCCGAGGCAGTCGAGCTGGCCCTCGCGAACCTCGGCTGAGCCGGGCCCCGGCCGTCCCTGCTGCTTTTCCGAGTCGGCTCCGAAGGTGACATTGCGTCGAGACGGAAGGGAAATACATGTTCAGATCGCAATATCTCCATAGCGGCACCACATACCACGACATGCCGGAGACGTGCGCCAGTAACCGCTCTGCAACCGAATTCGCCTAGGTTTCCGGTCAGGGCCACCGGCCCGCCGACGAGAAGGGATCACCGCCGTGGACGTGACGCGCATGCCGCGCTCCTACGGAGCCACCCTCCCCCAATGGGTGTTCGACGAGCTGGCCGACTCCCCCGCCGTCCTGCCCACGGACGCCGAGCGCATGGCCCTGGTGCACCGGCTGGCCGCGCGCAACCCGCGCGAGGGGGCGGGCGGGCCGTTCGCGGCGCTGGTCGTGGATTCCCGCAGCGGCGAGGTGGTGTCGGCGGGGGTGAATCTGGTGCTGTCGAGCGGACTCTCGGTCGCGCACGCCGAGGTCACCGCGCTGTCGCTGGCCCAGACCCGGGTCCGCGCCTGGGATCTCGGCGCCGCGGACGCACCCCAGCGCGAACTCGTGGTGAACTGGCGGCCGTGCGCGCAGTGCTACGGCGCGGTGCTGTGGTCCGGGGTGAAGCGGCTCGTGGTGGCCGGCGAGGGCCCGGAAGTGGAGCAGCTCACCGGCTTCGACGAGGGCCCGATGCGCGAGGACTGGGCCGCACAGCTGCGCCGCCGCGGCATCGAGGTGGTGGTGGGGGTGCTGCGCGAGCAGGCGCTCGACGTGTTCGCCGAATTCGGCCGGCTGGCGGTCGAGCGCGGCCTCACCGTCTACAACGCGCGCGGCGGCTGAGCCTCTCCCCCGGAGCTGCCTCCTCGAGGGCCCGCCTCACCCGCGCGCGGGCGCCTGCGGTGGGCCGGGATCCTCGCTGTCGTCGAACAGCGGGCGCAGGTCACGGGCCGCCATGATCAGGTCGTTGCCCGCGCCGGCCTCGATCATCGGCCACACCTGCGCGTCCGCGCCGACGACGAAATCGATGACGACCGGCCGGTCCCGCACGGCACGGGCCGCCGCGATCACCGCGTCCACGTCGGCCTCGCGCTCGCACCGCAGGCCCACGCACCCCAATGCCTCGGCCAGCAGCGCGAAGTCGGGCACCCGCCGGGAGTGGGTGGCCAGCTCGCTCTGGGAGTACCGCTCGTCGTAGAACAGGTGCTGCCACTGCCGGATCATGCCGAGATGACCGTTGTCGATCACCGCGACCTTGATCGGGATGCCCTCGATCGCGGCGGTCGCCAGTTCCTGATTGGTCATCTGGAAGCAGCCGTCGCCGTCGATGGCCCAGACCTCCGCCTCCGGCCTGCCGAGCTTGGCGCCGAGCGCGGCGGGGACGGCGTAGCCCATCGTGCCCATGCCACCGGAATTGAGCCAGCTGCGCGGTTTCTCGAACTCCAGGAACTGGGCCGCCCACATCTGGTGCTGCCCGACGCCCGCGCAGTAGACCGCCTCCGGCCCGGCCGCGCGGCCCAGCGCACGGATGACGTGCTGCGGGGCCAGCGCTCCGTCGGCGGGCCGGTCGAAGCCCAGCGGGTAGGTGCGCCGCAGCCGGTCCAGTTCGGCCCACCACGCGGTCAGGTCCGGGCGCGGCACGTCGGGCAGTGCCGCCAGCAGCGCGGCGAGGACGGCGTCGCAGTCGCCGACGATGGGCACCTCCGCATGCCGGATCTTGCCGATCTCGGCCGGGTCGATGTCGGCGTGCACCACAGCGGCGTGCGGGGCGAAGGAGGCCGGGTCTCCGGTCACCCGGTCGTCGAAGCGGGCGCCGAGCGCGATGACCAGGTCGCTCTTCTGCAGCGCGCCCACCGCCGCGACGGTGCCGTGCATGCCGGGCATGCCGAGATGCTGCCGGTGGCTGTCCGGGAACGCGCCCCTGGCCATCAGCGTGGTGACGACGGGGATGCCGGTCGCCTCGGCGAAGGCGCGCAGCCGCCTGCTCGCGTTCGCTTTGATCACACCGCCGCCGACGTAGAGCACCGGTGCCTGCGCGCGGGCGATCAGGGCCAGCGCGGCGCGGATCTGGCGGGCGTTCGGTTCGGTCACCGGCCGATAGCCGGGCAGGTCGAGCCGGGGCGGCCAGGTGAAGAGGGTGGTGGCGCGCAGCACGTCCTTGGGGATGTCGACGAGCACCGCGCCGGGGCGGCCGGACGCCGCCAGGTGGAAGGCCTCGGCGAGCACCCGCGGGATGTCGGCGGCATGGGTGACGAGCGCGGTGTGCTTGGTGATCGGCGCGACGATACCGGTGATGTCGGCTTCCTGGAAGGCGTCGGTGCCCATCATCGGCAACGGCACCTGGCCGGTGATGGCCACGACCGGCACCGAGTCGGCGTGGGCGTCGGCCAGCGGCGTCACCAGGTTGGTGGCGCCGGGGCCCGAGGTGGCCAGGCAGACGCCGACGCGGCCGGTGGCCTGGGCGTAGCCGGTGGCGGCGTGGCCCGCGCCCTGTTCGTGGCGCACCAGCACGTGCCGGATCCGGCGCGAGTCCAGCAGCGGATCGTAGACCGGCAGGATCGCGCCGCCGGGGATGCCGAAGACGACCTCGACACCGAGTTCTTCGAGCGAGCGCACCACGGCCTGCGCGCCGGTCAGCCGTTCGGTGCGGGGCGGGGAAACCGGCGGCGGGCAGGGTGTTTCGGGGCGGGCGGACGGCGGGGCGGCGGGGGTCACGGGAATCTCCTTCTGATGCGCCGCGGACACGGCGGATCCTCGGGGGCGCGCGGCGGCGGCCGGTCGTCGGCAACGACCGGCGGGCAGGCCGGAACGCCGAGGGCGGACTGCCGATTCCGGGCGCACACACCGGCATGTTCCGGCGGGTCTCTCCGCCGTGGGTGTGTCGCGGGACATCGGCGTGCCGGTCCGGATTCCCGTGGTGAGGACGGACCGTCGCACGCGGCCTGATGCGGCTCGCGTCGTCGCCGATCCTAACGGGCGCCGGGCGCGTGCGTCATCCGGGTTTTCCCGCGCTGCGTCGTGTCGGCGGCACTCCTACGATGGTGATGCCTCGACGATGCCCCCGCATCGCTGACCCAGGAGTCGACCGTGGACCCGAGACCCGAACCGCGCTACACCCGTTTCGTCGCCCTCGGCGACAGTCAGACCGAAGGCATCGGCGACCCGGACGGCGCGGGCGGCCATCGCGGCTGGGCGGACCGCTTCGCCGAGTTCGTGGCCGCCGCCACCCCCGGGCTGCGCTACGCCAATCTCGCGATCCGTGGCCGCCGGGCCGGGCAGATCCGCGCCGAGCAGCTGGATGCCGCGGTGGCGCTGCGGCCGGACCTGGTGAGTGTGATGGCCGGGATGAACGACGTCATCCGGCCGCGGTTCGACCGCCGGGCCCTGCTCGCGGACCTGGCGGCGATGCTCGGGGCGCTACGGGCGACCGGCGCGCACGTGGTGACCTTCACCTACCCCGACATCGGCGCCATCGCACCGTTCGTGCGGCCGATCTCGCCGCGGGTGCGGCAGCTGAACGCGGACATGCGCGTGCTGGCGGCGCGGTTCGGCGCGACGCTGGTGGATTTCGAGCCGGTACCGGCGACCACGCATCCGGCGGTGTGGTCGGCCGACCGGCTGCATCTGAGCCCGGTCGGTCACGACCTGGTGGCGCGCGCGGTCGCGGACGTGCTCGGCGTGCCGGGCGCCGACGCGCGGTGGCGCGAGCCGCTGCCGCCGCTGCGTCGCGATCTGGCCGCCGCGCTCACCGCCGAGCTGCGCTGGACCACCCAGCACATGCTGCCGTGGGTGGCGCGGCGGGTGCGCGGGGTGTCCTCGGGCGCCGGGATCGAGGCCAAGCGTCCCGAGTTGCTGCCGCTGACCCGGTGAACTCTCCGGTCAGGAGGTCCAGAGCACCGCGACGAGCACGTTGACGATCGCGAGACCGCCCGCGGCGTGGGTCATCCACGGAACGTCCTTGCCCTTCTTGGCATCGGCACGGCCGATCTCGGCGAAGGCGGCCACCGCGAGCGCGATGATCAGCTTGACGCCGATCTTGGTCATGTTCGGGTCCTTGCCGAGCGAGTCGATCGACTCGGCCATACCGACGAGGATCACGCCGGTGACGATCTGGGCGCGCGCGCCCCACACCATCACCTCGTTCACCTTCGGCTGTCCGGCGGCGTACCCGCCGATGACCGCGGCCAGGCCGAGGAAGTGCGTGACGACGACGAGGTTGTAGACGACATCCATGGGACCCGACACTAGTTGATCACCCGCGCCTCTACTACGTTCTGTAGTGAATTCGTCGGAAACCGCGCGACGGCTACAGGTCCAGCACCAGACGTCCACCGTCGCAGCGGGATACGCAGGGCAGCAGCACGCCCGCGGCCCGCTCGTCGGGCCCGAGCACGCTGTCGCGATGATCGGCCACGCCGTCGAGCACACGGACCTTGCAGGTGCGGCAGAAGCCCTGCCTGCACGAGTAGGGGTGATCGGGGCGGGCCGCCAGCACGGCGCTCAGCGCGGTCTGGTCGGCGGCGACGCGCAGCACCTCCCCGGTGGCGGCCAGTTCGATCTCGAAGGGCCGTCCGTCCACGACCGGTGCGGGCGTGAACCGCTCGGAGTGCAGTTCGACCCCGCGCATCCCGCGGACGGCGGCGGCGACGGTGTCGGTCATCGGGACGGGGCCGCAGCAGTAGACGGCGGTGCCGATGGAGACCCCGGCGAGCAGGGCGGCCGCGTCGGGCAGGCCGTGCTCGTCGTCGGTGCGGACGGTGACCCGGTCGCCGAAGGTCTCGAGCTCGTCGAGGAAGGGGATGGTGTCGCGGCTGCGGCCGACGTAGACCATCGACCAGTCCACCCCGAGCCGATGCGCCAGGCGCGCCATCGGCAGGATCGGCGTGATGCCGATCCCGCCCGCCACGAAGTGCAGATGGATGGCCGGGGAGCCGTGGCCGGGGACGGCGAACGGGAAGGCGTTGCGCGGGCCGCGGATCATCACGGGGGTGCCGGTCGGGAGCGCGTCGTGGACCTCCACGGATCCGCCGCCGCCGTCGGGGATGCGGCGCACCGCGATCCGGTAGGCGCGGGTGTCGGCGGGGTCGCCACACAGCGAGTACTGCCGGATCCGCCCGGAGGGCAGTTCCAGATCGAGGTGGGCGCCGGCGCGCCAGGCCGGCAGGTCGCGCCCGTCG
Organism: Nocardia sp. FDAARGOS_372; assembly: GCF_002554515.1. Lineage (NCBI taxonomy): Bacteria > Bacillati > Actinomycetota > Actinomycetes > Mycobacteriales > Nocardiaceae > Nocardia > Nocardia sp. FDAARGOS_372. Next base: position 1,606,687 of record NZ_PDDW01000001.1, read on the forward strand.
GGCGCTTCCAGGCGCAGGCTCACCACGTCCTGGTCGCGGGCTTCGACGCGGCGTTCGGTCACCACCAGCGCGAGCCGCCGATCGTCGACGGTCGAGACCGGGAGGCGGCGGTGCACCAGGCCCGCCCACCGCATCCGCAGCCCGGCGAGGGCGTCGAACACCCGCAGGGCCCGGTCCCGCTCGCGTCGCCCGTACAGGTCGGCGGGCAGGTCGACGGCGGTCACGAGGCGGCCGCGCGGGCGGCGGGCGAGGTGGCGAGGTACGCGACGGCCTGCGCGGTCGATCCGACCGATTCGGGGTGGTAGCCGGGTTGCAGCGTGGACAGAGCGCTTCGCAGCAGCGCGGGCACGCCGGGGAGCGCGCCGCGCCACATCGCGCCGAAGACACGGGGCAGCAGCCGGGGGTAGCCGAGGTCGGGCAACGTGGCGTCCTGGGCGACCAGGAACTTGGTGCCGCGCAGCACCAGCGCCAGGAAGATCGGGAAGACCAGCAGCATCAGCGTCGAGCGGCGCAGGTAGCCGACCTCGAAGTACTCGGCCACGTCGTGCGCCACGTGCCGGTGCTCGACCTCCTCGGCGCCGTGCCAGCGGAACAGATCGGCCACTCGCGGGTCGGCGTCGAACTTCTCCAGGTCGGCGTTGAGCACCCAGTCGCCCAGGAAGGCGAAGAAGTGTTCCAGGCAGGCGATCACCGCGAGCCGTTCGATCATCATCTGCCGTCCGGCGGTTCCGCCGGTTTCGGCGGGCCACAACGTCTTCCGGAACAGGTGCGCGGCCTGCCGCACGTACGGCTCCGGATCGATGCCGTGCACGGCGAGCACCTCGTGCAGCACCTTGTCGTGGGTCTCGGCGTGCATCGATTCCTGGCCGATGAAGCCGAGCATCGCCTCGCGCAGCTTCTCGTCCCGCACCAGCGGCAGCGCCTCGGTGTAGGCGGCGCAGAACATCCGCTCGCCCTCGGGCAGCAGCAGGTTGAGCGCGTTGATCAGATGCGAGGCGATCGGCTCGGCGGGCATCCAGTGCAGCGGCGTGTCCGTCCATTCGAAGCGGACGTTGCGCGCGTGCAGGGCGACCTCGCCCGGATCGGTCTCCGGCCGCCGGCGAGCTCTGCGAAGTAGCTTCATCGGTACTCCTCGAACCTGGTCCGTCCCCGCGGCGGCCCGGCACGGCCGCGACGGTGTCAGGCCGAGCATACACATATATGAGACAACCGGTAACAGGAACTTCTATCCGGCGTGGGCGGGCGTGCGTACGGTCCAGCCCAGCGCGGGTGCGACGAGCTCGACGGTGTCGTGCAGGATCTGCTCGTAATCGCGGCGGTGGAATTCGTAGGGCAGTTCCAGGCGCAGTTCGGTCGTCAGTGCGAGGACCGGGTCGGCGGCGAGCCGGTCGACGATCTCGGCGGCCGTGCCGACCAGGTCGGGCGCGAAGAGGACCCGCCGTTCGCCCTGCGGGGCGAGGGTGCGCTCGTGCCTGCTCTGCGCATAGCGGCGATACCGGTCGCGGGTGGCACGGTCGGCGCCGTCGAGCGGGACGATCACCCGGCCCACCGCGACCCGCCCCGGGCGCCCGGGTGCCAGGTGGCGGCGGTACTCGGCGATCAGATCCCGCTGCGTGGTGGTGAAGTCGTCGCTGCGCTCCCCGATGACGACATTGCCGGTGAGCAGGTTCAGCCCGGCCGCCCCCGCCCACCGCACCGAGCGCAGGCTGCCGCCGCCGTACCAGAGCCGGTCGCGCAGCCCCGGACTGTAGGGCTGGAGCCGGGGGCGCTGGATGTTGCCCGGGGAATGGATGACGGTGTCCGGGCCGCCGAGATACTCCCCGCGCAGGTTGTCCATCAGCCGCTCGATGCGGCCGTAGGACAGATCGAAGGTGCGCCAGTCACCGTCGAAGACCCGGTCGCCGAGGAGTTCGGCGTGCGGCGGCACGCCGGCGCTGAACCCCGGGTGCAGCCGCCCGCCCGCGAGCACGTCGGCCATCGACAGATCCTCGGCGAGCCGGAACGGGCTCTCGTAGCCGATCGGGATCACCGCCGCACCCAGCTCCACCCGGCTGGTGCGCTGCGCGGCCGCGGCCAGGAACACCGCCGCCGACCCGACGCCGTGCTCGAGGTGGCGCTGCCGGATCCAGGCGCCGTCGACGCCGAGCGCCTCGCCCAACTCGAACAGCCGCAGCGTGTCCGCCAGCCCGACGGCGGGATCGTCGTCGGGGTAGTTGCCCGGCGTCAAGAACGACAGGGTGTCGATGCGCGGGCCCGCGGTGGTCATGGATCGGCGCCCCTCTCCCGGCGACTGTACGTGCCCCCATCGAAGCGCGACCGGCGCCGCCGGGCCAGTATTGCGCTCGGCGCGAGCGCAATCCGCGCGCTAGCCCGCCCGCAGTTCGCGTTTGAGCAGCTTGCCGCTCTGGTTGCGGGGCAGGCTCTCGGCGAAGCGGACGATCTTGGGCACCTTGAACGGAGCGAGCCGCTGCTTGACGTGGTCGATGAGTTCCTCGGCGGAAGCCGTGGCGTTCTCCCGCAGCACCACCACGGCGGTGACGGCCTCGATCCACTTCTCGTCCGGGGTGCCGATCACCGCCACCTCGGCCACCGCCTCGTGGGTGTAGAGGGCGTCTTCCACCTCGCGGGAGGCCACCAGAATGCCACCGGTGTTGATCACGTCCTTGATGCGGTCCACCACCGTGATGTATCCCTGCGCGTCGCGAGTGACCAGGTCGCCGGAGTGGAACCAGCCGTCGCCGAACGCCTCCGCGGTCGCCTCGGGGTTGTCCCAGTAGCCCAGGCACAGCTGCGGGGACCGGTAGAGCACCTCGCCGGGCTCGCCGTCGGGCACGTCGTTGCCCTCGGCGTCGACCACCCGCAACTCCACGAACAGCACCGGCCGCCCACACGAGGAGGGCCGCTCGGCGTGTTCCTCCGGGCGCAACACCGTGGCCAGCGGGCCGATCTCGGACTGGCCGAAGCAGTTGTAGAACCCGAGGTCGGGGAAGCGTTCGCGCAGCCGGTTGAGCACCGTCACCGGCATGATCGAGGCGCCGTACTGCGCCTTGCGCAGCGAGGACAGATCGCGGGTGTCCAGATCCGGATGGTTGGCCAGCGGCACCCACACCGTCGGCGCGAGGAACAGCGAGCCGATCCGCTCCTCCTCGATGCGGCGCAGGATCTCCGGAATGTCCGGCGCGGGCAGCAGACTGATGGTCGCGCCCACCGCCAGGTAAGGCAGCATGAACACGTGCATGCCCGCCGAGTGGTAGAGCGGCATGCAGATCAGCGGCCGGTCCTCGGCGGTCAGGTCCAGGGCCACGATCGCGGAGGTGTACTCGTGCACCAGGGCGCGGTGGGTCATCATGGCGCCCTTGGGTTTCGACGTGGTGCCCGAGGTGTAGAGCAACTGCACCAGATGGTCGTCGGCCACCGCGACGTCGAGGTCGGGCACCGGCCCGGTGGTGGCCGCCTCGATCAGCGAACCGTCGGCGTCGCGCAGCGGCAGCACCCGCTCGGCGGGCACCTGATCCAGCACCGCGTCGAGGTTGCCCCGCAGGGCGGGGTCGACCAGGACCGCGCGGGCACCGGACTGGCCGAGCAGATAAGCCAGTTCGTCGCCGCGCAGCGCGTAGTTGATCGGCACGTGCACCAGTCCGGCGCGGGCGGCGGCCAGGTATCCGACCACGTAGGCGGCGGAGTTGGTGCCGTAGGCCGCGACCCGGTCTCCCGAGGCGAGACCGAGGTCGAGCAGCCGTGCCGCCGCCCGTGTGACGGCGTCGTCGAGTTCTCGATAGGTCAGTGCCTCGGCGCCGAAGCGCAGGGCGATGCGGTCGGGGACGCGGGCGGCGCTGCGGTGCAGGACGCCGTCGACGGTGGCGGCGCGCGGATCGGGACTCATGCAGGCATCGTGACCCGAATTCGGGTCGATGTCCAGCGCCGGAAATTCGGTGGCGTCGCCCGTCCGGTCGTTGTTACGGTGGCCGGCACGGCGCCCCGCGCCTCCCGACGACCCGCTGGAAAGGACTGATTCATGACCCGGCCCGCGCCGAGAGCGCCTCACCGCGTGGTCTCGGATCGTTTCCCGATCACCCCGACCACCGTCGACATCCCCTAGCGTCTGCGAGGCGCGCTCGGCCTGCTCCTGCTGTCCAACCCCTTCGGCAATGGAGTGATCCGGGTGTCCGACACCTCAATCCAACACGGTCCCAGCGCTGCGCTGCGGACCGACACCTTCACCTGCATGCGCTGCGGTCTCACCGTGGCCACGCTGGCTCCCGACCACAGCAGGCGCAATCACTGCCCCAGCTGCCTGCATTCGCGGCACACCGTCGACCACGTCGACGGTGGCGCCTCCGACTGCGGCGCCCGGATGGCGCCGCTGTCGATCGCGGTGTCGCGCACCGGCGAATGGGCCCTCGTGCACCGTTGCACACGATGCCACGAACTCGCCCTGCACCCGGTGTGCGGCGACGACAACCAGCTGATCCTCATGCGATTGGCCGTACGTCCGCTCGCCGAGCCGCCGTTCCCGCTCGAAGTGTTCGGCGATCTGTAGGGGGCCGGGATGCCACGACGAAACACCCGCCCCGCCGGTCGCGGCCAGCGGGGCAAGACGGTGCTGCACGGCCCCGGCGGGCAATCGGGCACGTCGTTCCGCTGCCTCGGCTGCCGGCTCGACGTCCCGGTCGCCGCACCGGGCACCGCGCATCGCAACCACTGCCCGCACTGCCTCACCAGCAGGCACGTCGACCGGCGCATCCCCGGTGACCGGGCCGAATCCTGCCGCGGCCGGATGCGGGCGCTGAGCCTGACCGTCCGCGAGGACGGCGAATGGTCGCTGGTGCACCAGTGCCTGGCCTGCGGCACGCTGCGGCTCAACCGCATCGCCGGTGACGACAACGCGCTCGCTCTCATGCGGATCGCGTTGCGGCCGTTGGCCGATTCGCGGCTGGGCCACCGCACGATGCTGTCGTTGTAGCAGCGCCGACGACAACGGCTCCATCCGACCGAGATCGGATGGAGCCGCCGGTCCCCCGGGCGAACGCGCCGGGCCTGGTCGCTCCTACTTGGCCGGCGGTTGCGGCGCGGGAGCGTTGATCGTGGTGAAGTACTGGATGGCAGCGGCGATCGCGACCGGCGCGGTCACCAGCAGCTGGCCCGCGACGGTGCCCAGCGCGCCGACGGCGATGATGCCGCCGAGGCAGCCGATGGCCGCGGCCGGGATGAACGGGCCGAACAGGCCGACGATGGTGGCCGAGGCGACGGTGGCGCCGGCGATGCCGCCGAGCACGCACCCGACCGCGGCGCCGCTGAGCCCGCCGACCAGGGTGCCGATGGTGGCACCCATGGAGATGGTGCTGGTGAGCCTGCTCCAGGCCGCCACCTCGCGGTCGTACTCGTTCTTGAACGGCGCCTTGTCCTCATACGGCAGGGCCACCGGCTGGTACACCGCGTGCTCGCGGTCGATCCGCGGGGTGAGAGTCGCGGTGCGGCCGGAGATCTCGGCCGCGATCGGGAACTCGAACTCGTCGATGCGGAACGCCAGCGGCATACCGGTGAGCACGGTGCCCGCGGCGTCCTTGATCTTCAGCACCGAGTCCTCGACGACGATGGCGCCTTCGTCGATACCGATGATGGTCTGCGAGTCGGTCGCGTGCGCGGTGAAGTCGACGATCCCGTCCTGGCTCGGAGCCGCGCCGGCGGTGCCGGACGCGATCCCGCATGCGGTGACCAGGCCCGCGGCCACCGCAACAATCTTCCTCATCCTGATGTGTCCTCTCGGTTCGGTGATGTCGGCGGCGAGCGCCGGGAAGCCGGGAGCCGGAGCAGCCCCCGGACGATTCAGAGGTCGAGCACCAGCAGGTCCTGCCGGGCTCGGGAGACGCAGAGCATCATGGTTCGGCTCGCGGCGCGCTCCTCGTCGTCGAGCACCGAGTCGCGGTGCTCGACGGCGCCCGCCAGCACGCCGGTCTCGCAGCTGCCGCAGGTGCCCTCGCGGCAGCTGGTGAGCACGCCGACACCGGCGGCCTCGAGCACGTCGACGATGGACTGGCCCGGCGCGACGCGGAAGGTGCGGCCGTCACCGGCCAGCCGGATCTCGAAGGCGCGGTCCTCGGCCGGTGCCACCGGTCGTGGCGCGAACCGTTCGACGTGTACCTCGGCGCCGCGGCGCGCGCCCTCGGCACGCACCGCGTCCAACAGCGGTTCGGGACCGCAGCAGTAGACGACCGCGCCGGGATGACGGTCGAACAGTTCGGTGATCGGCAGTAGCCCGGTCTCGTCCTGAGGACGCAGGCTGACCTGCGGGTACCTCGCGGCGAGGGTGTCGGCGAAGGCCATGTGGGTGCGGGTGCGGCCGCCGTAGCACAGCGTCCAGCGCGCACCGGCGGCCACGGCAGCCGCGGTCATCGGCAGGATCGGGGTGATACCGATGCCGCCGGCCAGGAACAGATACTCCGGCGCCGCGACGAGTTCGAAGTTGTTGCGGGGCCTCGAGACCGGTAGCAGCGCACCCGGAGTGGCGGTGCGGTACAGGTGGTCGGAGCCGCCGCGGCCCGCCGGCTCGTGCAGTACGGCGATGCGCCAGCGCGAACGGTCGGCGGGGTCACCGCACAGCGAGTACTGCCGCACGCCCGCCGCGCCCACGCCCACGTCGATGTGGGCGCCAGGGGTCCAGGGCGGCAGCGCCGCGCCCGAGGCGTCGACGAGTTCCAGGGAGAACACGCCGTCGGCCTCGTCACGACGCGCGGCCACCCGTGCCGTGATGTCGTTCATGTGGTCTCCTCACAGCCGGTGTCTCGCGATCACCGTCACCGGAAACCGCCGCGTGCGCAGCGCGTGCACAGCCAGTCGATTCGCGCAATCGACGTTGACTATCGCCCCGGCGCGCGCGCGTCGTGGCCGCCGACACTGGCGCCATGACTACAGTCGCGCAATTGGTGGAGCGCACCGCCGAGTTCATCCGTGAGCAGGTCGTGCCGGTGGAACGCGAGGTCGTCGTCGACGGGCGGGTCATGGACGACGCGCTGCGGCTCGAACTGCAGAAGAAGGCCAAGGAGGCCGGTGTCTTCGGGCCGCTGTCGGACCCGCGCCACGGCGGGCTGGGCCTGGACACCGTGGCGCAGGCGCAGGTGCTCGAGGCAGCGGGGGCGAGCCTGCTCGGCCCGATCGCGCTCAACGCCTGGGCGCCCGACGACGGCAACATCCACCTGCTCGCGCACGTGGCGAACGAGGAGCAGCAGCAGCGCTACCTGGCCCCGCTGGCCGCGGGCGAGGTCCGCTCGGCCATCGCGATGACCGAACCGGCACCGGGGGCCGGCTCCGATCCGGCGATGCTGCGGACCTACGCGCAGGAGACCGACAGCGGCTGGGTCATCAACGGCGCCAAGCACTTCTGCACCGGCGCGCAGGGCGCGGCGTTCGTGATCTGCGTCGCCGCCACCGACGAGGGCCCGACCATGTTCCTGGTCGACGCCGACAACCCCGGGCTGCGGGTCGGCCGCCGCATGCCGACGATGGACTACACCAGCGCACCCGGCGGGCACTGCGAGGTGACCTTCGTCGACTGCGAGGTGCCCGAGTCGGCGGTGCTCGGCGCGGTCGGGCAGGGCCTGGCGCTGGCCCAGGTGCGGTTGGCGCCCTCCCGGCTGGTGTTCTGCATGAACTGGCTCGGCCTCGCGGTGCGGGCCCAGCAAATGACGCTCGACCACGTCACCACCCGCACCTCCTTCGGCGCGCCGATCGCCGAACACGGCATGGCACAGGGGCTGATCGCCGACAGCGAGATGGACATCGCGGCCGCGCGCGGTCTGATCCGCACCGCCGCCGAAACCATCGACGCGCAGGGGCCGACCGCGTCGCAGTCGCGGCACGAGGCGTCCATCGCCAAGACCTTCGTCTCCGAGGCGGTCTGGCGGGTACTCGATCGCGCCGTGCAGCTGCACGGCGGGCTCGGTGTCTGCGAGGACCATCTGGTGGCCCGTTTTCTCGTCGAGGCCAGGGCGTTCCGCATCTACGAGGGCCCCTCGGAAGTGCTGCGCTCCTCCATCGCCCGCCGGGCGTTGCGCGCCCGGCAACCGCGCGCCTGACCGGCGCCACGACACCGAAAGGCATCCCGATGACCACTGGTGAACGCACCGGTTTCGCGGCCGGGTTCCCCGGCCTGGACACCGCCGCCGTCGACTACGACTACCTGTGCACCGCCTCGCGCGCACTGATCCCGTTCGGCAACCATGTCGGCACCCTCATCACCGAGATCGGCCCGGGGCGGGCGACCGTCGAGATACCGGCGGGCGGGCCGGTGACCAACCACATGGGCACCGTGCACGCGGGTGCCCTGTTCACCGCCGCCGACATCGCCGGCGCGGCCGCCTTCGTCGGTGCCGCCGCCACCGGCCTGACCGCGGTCAAGCGCCTGGTGCTGCGCGGGGCGAGCGCCGCGTACAAGAAGCCGGCCGCGGGACGCATCCGGGCGATCGCCACCGTCACCCCCGACTCCGTGGCCGGCGTGCTGGCCTCCCCGGGTGGCGAGCGATTCGAGATCGCCGTCCCGGTCGCCCTGTTCGACGACGCCGACGTGCTGGTGGCCGAGTTCGGCTTCGACTACGTCTGCGACACCCAGCCCGGGCAGGACGCGCGATGAGCGGGACACCCTCGGGCGGGCGGCCCGGGCTCACCGACCTCGAGGCGCTGCGGGTCGAGACCGGCGACGGCGTGGTGTTCACCGTACGGGTGCTGCCCGCGGCCGACCCGGCCGCACCGGTGGTGCTGATCCTGCCCGCGATGGCGATGAAGGCCAAGCGTTATCTGGCGCTGGCGGCGAGCCTGCACGAGCAGGGCCTCTCGGTGGCGACCACGGATCTGCGCGCGCAGGGCGACGCGCGACCGGCGCTCGGCGAACACACCGACTTCGGGTACCGGGAGATGATCGAGATCGATCTGCCCGCGCTGGTGACGGCGGTGCGCGAACGCTTCCCGCAGGCGCCGGTCCGGTTGTTCGGGCACAGTCTGGGCGGCCAACTGGCGTTGCTGTTCGCCGCCGCGGAGCCCGAGCGCGTCGCCGGAGTGGCGACCATCGGCACCGGGACGGTGTTCTGGTGGGCGTTCGGACCGCGCCGCTGGTACGAGGCGCTGAGCCAGATCCAGTGGATCGGCCTGGTGGCGCGGTGGAAGGGCCACTGGCCCGGCGGCGTGCTGATTCCGGCGCCGATGGCGGGCGGGGTGATGCGCGACTGGTCGCTGCACTCGTTGACCAGCTATTACCGGCCCAAAGGCAGCACGCGACGGTACAACTCGCTGTTGCGCGCGATGCGACTGCCGGTGCTGGTGATCTCGCTGGACGAGGACATGCTCGGGCCGAAGTCCACGGTGGACTTCCTGGTCGGGCGCATGCCCGCCGCGGACCTCACCCGCTGGCACATCGACGCGGCCTCCGGTGTCACCCACCGCGACCACTTCACCTGGGTCGAGGACTCCCCCGTCATCGCCGCCCGCATCGCGGCGTGGGCGCGCGGCGAGCGGGCGGAGTAGCGGCCGTGGCACGATTGCGAATCGAGGCGGTGTCCAAGCGGTTCGGCGCCGCGACCGCGGTGCGCGAGGTCGATCTCGACATCGCCGACGGCGAGTTCATGGTCCTGCTCGGGCCCAGCGGCTGCGGCAAGTCGACGCTGCTGCGGATGGTGGCCGGCCTCGAGGAGCCCAGCGCGGGCCGGATCCTGCTGGACGACAAGGACATCACCCAGGTCGCTCCGCAGCAGCGGGATCTGGCGATGGTGTTCCAGAGCTACGCGCTGTACCCGCATCTGACCGTCGCGAAGAACATCGGCTTCCCGCTGCGGGCGCGCCGGACCCCGCGGTCGCGGATCGCGGCGCGGGTGGCGGAGGTGGCCGGCGCGCTCGGGCTCGCCGAGCTGCTCGACCGCAAGCCCGCCAACCTCTCCGGCGGCCAGCGCCAGCGGGTCGCCCTCGCCCGGGCGATGGTGCGCGACCCCGGCGCCTTCCTGATGGATGAGCCGCTGTCGAATCTGGACGCCAAGCTGCGCAGCGCGACCCGCGCGGAACTGATCGCGCTGCACCGGGAACTGGGCGCGACGTTCCTCTACGTCACCCACGACCAGGTGGAGGCCATGACGATGGCCGACCGGATCGCGCTGCTCGACGAGGGCAGGGTGGAGCAGGTCGGCACGCCCGCCGAACTCTACGACCGGCCCCGCTCGGCCTTCGTGGCCGGGTTCCTCGGCTCGCCGCCGATGAACCTCTTCCCCGCGACCGTGGACGTGCGCGCCGAGCGGCTGCACCTGAGCGCCGAGGGCGTCGACCTCGCGCTGCCGCACCCGGCGCGGGAGTTCCCCGGCCCGCTCGCGGTGACCGCCGGGATCCGCCCGGAACGGTTGCGCCCCACCGCCGTCGACCCGGCCATTCGCGGCCGGGTGCGCATGGTGGAGAACCTGGGCAGCGAGGAACTGGTGCACCTGGACACCGGCCCGCACACCCTCGCCATGCGGGTGCCGCGGCCCGCCGGGATCACCGCGGGCGACGCGCTCGGCGTGCACGCCGACCCCGCCGACGTCCACCTGTTCGACGCCGCCTCCGGGCTTCGGCTGAGCTGGCGCGACCCCGGACCCGGCGCCCCGATCGACCGCGACGCCGAGCGCGTCGCCGTCGCCTGATCGCGCGCGATCAGGTCCGCTCGAAGCGATGATGAGGAGAACACAGTGAAACGCACCGTGCCCGTCCTGGGCTTGGTGTCCGCGGCCGTCCTCGCACTCGGTGGGTGCGGCGGCCTCGGCCCGACCACCGGCGACGACGGCGGCGAGGCGGCCCGGATTCCCGAGCTCGCCCCGGACCAGAAGGTCTCGATCGTCTTCGAGTCCTACAACTACGGACTCGCGGGCGCCTGGACCGACACCTTCGACACACTGCTCGCCCGGTTCCGCGAGCAGCACCCGAACATCACGGTGACCGCGCAGAAGCCGCAGGGCAACAGCCCCAACCCGGCCACCGACACCATTTCCAGCATCCAGAACCAGATGGTCGCGGGCGCGCCGCCCGACGTCGCCCAGCTCGGCTTCAGCGATCTCGACTTCACCATCAACCAGCTCCGCGCCAAGCCGCTGGACCAGCTGGTCGGCGCCGACGAGGTGCAGGCCAATTTCGACGGCGCGAAGTACCCCTACGCGCCGCGCGCGCAGACGCTGGCGAACTGGGACGGCCACACCTACGGCGTGCCGTTCGTGTTCTCCACCCCGGTGCTGTACTACAACGCCTCGCTGTTCACCGAGGCCGGGCTCGACCCGGCCGCCCCGCCCGCCACCTGGGACCAGGTCGCGCAGGCGGCCGCGGCCATCACCGAACGCACCGGCAAGGGCGGTGTGTACATCGATTGCCTGACCAAGACCGCCAAGGACTGGTGCTTCCAGTCGCTGGTGCGTTCCAACGGCGGCCGGGTGATCAGCGAGGACCGCCGCACCCTCACCTACGCCGAGCCGCCCGCCGTGGCGGTCGCGGCGATGGGCCAGCAGCTGGTGGAGTCGGGGTCGATGCCGCGCTTGAACCAGAAGCAGGGCTACGAGGCGTTCTCCCGCGGCGAGATCGGCATGATCCTCGAGACCAGCGCCATCCAGGGCACCTTCGTCGCCGGCGCCAAGGACACATGGGATCTGCGGGCCGCGCCGATGCCGAGCTTCGCGGGCAAGCCGACGGTGCCGACGAATTCCGGTGCCTCCCTGCACATCCTGTCCGACGACCCGGCCAAACAGCGCGCGGGCTGGGAGCTGATCAAGTTCCTCACCAGCGAATCCGCCTACTCCACCATCTCGCAGGGCATCGGCTATCTGCCGTTGCGCACCGGCCTGATGGACGACCCGGCGGGCCTGCGGGACTGGGCCGCCCGTAACCCGCTGTTGCAGCCCAACGTCGCCCAGCTGGCGACGATGGAACCTTGGATCTCCATGCCGGGCAACAACTATCTGCAGATCCGCGACGGCATGATGGAGGCCGTCGAGGCCGTGGTGTTCCAGGGCAAGGATCCGGCGAGCACCCTCGCGGCGGCCCGCGAACAGGGTGCCCGGCTGATGCCCGAGCAGTAACGCCAGTTCCGTCCCAGACCCGACCACCGACCCGGCCGCGCGTCCCGTGTGGGAACGCGCGGTCTTCGAGGGGAATCCATGCCCGAGGTCACCATCGTCCAGCTCACCGACACCCACATCCGGCCGCCGGGCGAACGCCTGCACGGCGTCGTGGACACCTACGCCAACCTCACCCACGTGCTCCACCAGGTCCGCGCCTCGCACCGCGCGGTCGACGCGATCGTGCTGTCCGGCGATCTGGCCGACAACGGCGCGCCCGAGGCCTACCGCCGGCTGCGCGACGCCGTCGAACCGGTCGCCGAGGAGCTGGGCGCCCGGCTGATCTACGTGATGGGCAATCACGACGACCGCGGCGCGTTCGGCGCCGAACTGCTGCGCTCGGATGCGGCGCTGCGCCATCCCGACACCACCCACGATCAGGTCGTGCAGGTGGCCGGGCTGCGCATCATCGCCCTGGACAGCACCATCCCGCAGCGCCACGACGGCAGGCTCGAACCCGCCCAGCTGGCCTGGCTGGCCGACCAGCTGCGCGAGCCCGCACCGCACGGCACCCTGCTCGTGCTGCACCATCCGCCGATCCCCTCGCCGCTGCCCGCCACCGAATTCCTGCGGCTGCGGCAGCCCGAACTCCTCGCCGAGGTCCTGCACGGCTCGGACGTGCGGCTGGTGATCTGCGGGCACAACCACCTCACCGCCACCGCGGCGCTGGCGGGCATCCCGGTGTGGATCGGCCCGGCGCTGGCCTACCGGCTCGATCCGCTGGCCCCGGTGGGACGCCAGCGCGGGCTCACCGGATTCGGCTACAGCCGCATCGATGTGCTCGGCACGTCGATGGTCGCCACCGCCATCGAGGCCACCCCGGCCGGCATCGTCTACGACCGCGCCGAACAGGACGTGCTCGACCAACTCGCGGCACTGGCCGCCGAAGCGAGGTAGGCGTGTTCGTCCTCGACGCGCCCGCGCCTGCCCCGGCACCCGCCCCGGAGATCACCCCGCGTCCCGCCCGCCTGCGCCGGGCGGGACGCGGGGTGGTCCCGTATCTGTACCTGGCGCCCGCGGTGCTGCTGCTGGTGGTGTGGACCTACCGGCCGCTGGTGCAGGCCTTCGAGCTGTCGACCTACTCGTGGAACCTGCTGCCGACCTCGCCGATGCGGCCGGTCGGCGCCGGCAATTACGAACGGCTGCTGGAGCTTCCGGCCTTCTGGGACTCGCTGGGCCGTACCGGCGCGCTGATCGTGGGCCTGCTGCCGTTCACCGTGCTGCTGCCGCTGGTGATCGCGCTGGCCAGCCGCCGGGTGAGCGGGCGGGCCAGGACCTTCTACCACGCCCTGATCTTCGCGCCGTTCCTGGTGGCGCCGGTCGCGGCGTCGGCGGTGTGGCGCTGGCTGCTGCATCCCGGCGGCGGCTTCGTCGGGCAGGTGCTCGGCACCGACCGCAACTGGGTCTACGACGTGAGCACCGCGCACACCGTCATCATCGTCATCACCGGCTGGCAGCTGCTCGGCTTCGCCGTGCTGGTGGTGTGGGCCGGGCTCGCGGCGATCAGCAGCGATTACGACGAGGCGGCCCGGGTGGACGGGGCGAGCACGCGCCAGATCCGGCGCTGGATCACCCTGCCGATGCTCACCCCCACCCTGATGTTCCTGGTCCTGACCACGGTGCTGCTGACACCGACCCTGACCTTCCCGCTCATCGATTCGATGACCCAGGGCGGGCCCGCGCAGGCCACCACCAACATCTACTACCTGTTGTGGGACTACGCCTTCCACAGCTTCGACGCCGGACTGTCCGCCGCGGCCGGGGTGCTGCTGTTCGCCGGTTTCGGCGTGCTCGCCGGCCTCCTGGTCTGGATCTCGGAAAAGGTTTCCTTCCATGACGATTGAGCGCTCCCCCGCCCTGGCCGACCGACTGCGCGGCGCGGGCAGCCACCTGCTGCTCGCGAGCACCGCCCTGGTCGCGGCGTTCCCGATCTACTGGCTGTTCGCGACCTCGCTGCGCAGGCCCGAGGACGTCACCTCGCTCTCGCCGGTGCCGTGGCCGCTGTCGACCGCCAACTACACCGACGCCGCCGCCGAGGTCGACGTCGCCGGGCTGATCGGCAACACCTTCTTCGTCGCCACCTTCTCCGCGGCCGGGCAGCTGCTGGTGGCGCTGCTGGCCTCCTACGCCTTCGCCATGTACACCTTCCCGTTCCAGCGGGTGCTGTACCTGGCGTTCGTGGGCGTGTGGCTGGTGCCGTTCCAGGTCACCATGCTGCCGAACTACGTGCTGCTCACCCGGCTCGGGCTGATCGACACCCTGATCGGGGTCGCGCTGCCCACCCTGTGCTCGGCGCTGGCGGTGCTGCTGCTGCGCCAGCACATGGCGAGCTTCCCCAAGGAACTGGTCGCCGCCGCGCAGATCGACGGCCGCTCCTCCTGGTCGATCCTGTGGACGGTGGTGGTGCCCAATCTGCGGCCCGCGGTCGCCGCGCTCGGCATCCTGCTGTTCATCAACGCCTGGAACGAGTACTTCTGGCCCGCGGTGGTGCTGCGCCGGTCCAACGGCGTCCTGCAACTGGGCTTGAAGAGCTTCATGGGCACCGAAGGCGACCGGTGGGGGCCGATGATGGCGCTGGCCGGCCTGGCCTGCCTGCCGGTCCTGGTGCTGTACCTGCTGCTGCAACGCCACATCGTCAACGCCTTCGTGCGATCGGGGTTGAAGTAGTCCCGGGGCAACGTGCACCCAGCGTGGACACACGCCGGCGCGGGCAGGGAAATCCCTGCCCGCGCCGTTGTCCGTCAGGCCGGGACCGTTGTCTTGGTGGTGAGTTCGCCGACGAGGGCGGTGTCGTGGTCGGCGGCGCGAAAGCGGGGATGGTCGAGGATGTCGTGCAGGAATTCGGCGGTGGTGGCGATGCCGCGGCCGGTGATACGGGTCTCGGCCAGGGCCCGGCGCATGCGGGCGATGGCGGCCTGCCGGTCCGGCGCCCAGACCACGACCTTGGCCAGCAGCGAATCGTAGTGCGGCGGAATCGAGTAGCCGGGGCGCACGTGGGTGTCGACGCGCACGAACGGGCCGCCGGGGAGCTCGCAGTCGACGAGTGTGCCCGGCGCCGGAGCGAATTCGCGGTCGGGGTCCTCGGCGTTGATCCGGCATTCGATGGCGACACCGCGCGGGATGAGCTGATCGGCGGTCAATGTCAGCCGTTCGCCCGCGGCGATCCGCAATTGCTCGGCCACCAGGTCGGTGCCGGTCACCATCTCTGTCACCGGATGCTCGACCTGCAGGCGGCAGTTCACCTCCATGAAGTAGAACTCCCCGGCCGCCGGGTCGAGCAGGAACTCGAAGGTGCCCGCTCCGACGTAGCCGACAGCGCGGGCGCCGCGCACCGCGGCCTCACCGATGCGCGCGGCCAGCTCCTCGGACAGACCGGGCGCGGGCGATTCCTCCACCAGCTTCTGATGCCTGCGCTGCAACGAACAGTCCCGGGCCCCGAGATGGACGACGGTGCCGTGCGTGTCGGCGAGGATCTGCACCTCGACGTGGCGCGCCGAGTCCAGGTAGCGCTCGAGGTAGAGCCTGCCGTCGCCGAAGACCGCGGCGGCGTTGGCCCTGGTCTCCTGCCAGGCGGCCGGGAAGTCGGCGCTCGCGCGCACCACCCGCATGCCACGGCCGCCCCCGCCGGCCACCGCCTTGATGATCACGGGGTAGCCGATCTCGTCGGCCAGGGTGTGCGCGGCGCCGACGGTCTCTATCGGGTCGCGGCTGCCGGGCAGCAGCGGCAGCCCGGCCTCCGACATCAGTGCCCGGGCGCTCGACTTGTCGCCGAGGTCGGCGAGCACGGCCGCGGGCGTGCCGACGAACACCAGGCCCTCGGCCTCGCACACCTCCGCGAAATCCGGATCCTCGGAGAGGAACCCGTACCCGGGGTGAATGGCGTCGGCGCCGGTCGCGCGGGCGGCTTCGATGATCGCGGGGATGTAGGAATAGCTGCGTTTGGCCGGGCCGGGCCCGATGCGGAAGGCACGGTCGGCCATCCGCGCCGCCGCGGAATCGGCGTCGGCGGCGGAGTACACCGCCACCGTGTTCAGGCCGAGTTCGGCGCAGGTGCGCAGTACGCGCACGGCGATCTCGCCGCGGTTGGCGACGAGCACCG
Source organism: Nocardia sp. FDAARGOS_372 (assembly GCF_002554515.1). Lineage (NCBI taxonomy): Bacteria > Bacillati > Actinomycetota > Actinomycetes > Mycobacteriales > Nocardiaceae > Nocardia > Nocardia sp. FDAARGOS_372. The sequence goes on from NZ_PDDW01000001.1 coordinate 1,622,896, forward strand.
TGCGGATCGGCCGCACGCTCACGCGACCACCTCCAGCACCAGCAGCGGCGCGCCGTATTCCACCGCGTCGCCGTTGTCGACCAGGAATTCGGCCACCCGGCCCTCGCGGGTCGCCACCACCGGGATCATCAGCTTCATCGCCTCGACGATGCCGACCTGCTGCCCGGCTCGTACGGGGTCGCCCTCGGCGACGAAGGGGTCGGCACCGGGTTCGGGCGCACGGTAGAACACACCGACGGTCTCGGCGAGGAGGGTGAAGGTCTTGTCCCGCAGCGGTTCCGGCGCGGCGACGGCGGGTTCGGCGGGCAGGGCGACGGGCGCCGGCCGCGGCGCGGGGGCCTGGGCGGCGGGCGTGTCGTCGCGGCTGATCTCCAGCACCAGCGGACCGTTGGCCAGGGTCACCGTGGACGGCGCGGCCTCGGCCAGGATGGTCAACGCGTGCCTGGCCAGCACGGTCAGGGCGGCGTCGGCCTCGACGGGATCCATCGCGCGCGGCGCGCGGGTGGTCAGGGACTGGGTCATGTCTGCTCCTGGTCGGTCGATGTCGGCAATCCGAAGGCGCGGAACCGGCGGTGACGCCGTTCCAGCAGGTCGGGGGTGGGCACAGCCGCGAGGGAGCCGAGTTCGTCGCGCAGCGCGGCGCGCAACGCGGCGGCCGCGGCGGCTGGGTCACGGTGCGCACCGCCGGACGGTTCGGGCACCACGCCGTCGGCGACGCCGAGCCGCACGAGCGAGGTCGAATCGACGCGCAGCGCGGCGGCCGCCGTGGGCGCCGCAGCCGCGTCCTTCCACAGGATGGCGGCGCAACCCTCCGGGCTGATCACCGAATACACGGCGTTCTCGCACACCAGAACCCGGTCGGCCACGGCCAGCGCCAGCGCGCCGCCGCTGCCGCCCTCGCCGGTCACCACCGCGATCACCGGCACCGGCAGTCCGGCGAGCAGTTTGAGCGATTCGGCGATGGCGGCGGCCTGGCCGCGTTCCTCGGCGGTGATGCCCGGGTAGGCGCCGGCCGTGTCGACCAGGGTGATCACGGGCAGACCGAGTTTGGCCGCCAGCCGCAGCGCCCGGGCGGATTTGCGGTAGCCCGCGGGGCTGGGCATGCCGAAGTTGCGGTGCGAGAGTTCGGCGGCGTCGTGCCCTTTCTGGGTGCCGATCACGACCACCGGTGCGCCGTGCAGCCGCGCCAGCGCCGTCACCATCGCCGGGCAGTCGGCCGCGAGGCGATCGCCGTGCAGTTCCACGAACTCGTCGAACGCGGCGGCGAGGTAGTCCAGGGTGGTGGGCCTGCCGAGTTCGCGGGCCGCGCGCACGCTCTGCCAGGCGTCGCGTTCCGGGAGCGCGGCGGGATCGAGGCGCAGCGGCGATTCGCCGGCTGCGGTCTCGTCGCGGCCGAGATCACCGGCACCGCCGGCACCGCCGGCACCGATGTCGCCGGTGCGGGGCGTCCGCCTCCGGTCCGCGTACAGCGCCAGCACGCGCGCCAACCGGTCCCGCAGCGCCGATCGATGACAGATCATGTCCACGAAGCCGTGCTCGAGCAGGAACTCCGCGGTCTGGAAGCCTGCGGGCAGGGTCTGGCCGATGGTCTGGGCGATCACCCGGGGACCGGCGAAACCCAGTCGTGCGCCGGGCTCGGCGATGACCAGGTCGGTGGCGGTGGCGTAGGAGGCGGCCACGCCGCCGTAGGTCGGGTCGGTCACCACCGAGACGGTGAGCACGCCCGCGTCGTCGAGCCTGCGCAGCGCCTGGCTGGTCTTGGCCATCTGCATCAGGGCGACGATGCCCTCCTGCATCCGCGCGCCGCCGGAGGCGGTCACGATGACCAGCGGCACCCGCCGCGCCCATGCCGCTTCGGCCGCGGTGGTCACCGCCTCCCCCACCGCGCCGCCGAGACTGCCGCCCAGGAAGCGGAAGTCCATGACCGCCAGCACCAGCGGCGCGCCGTCGATGGTGCCGTGCGCGCACCGGATGGCGTCGGTCATACCGGTTTGCCTGCGCGCCTGCGCGAGCCGCTCGGGGTATCCGCGGGAGTCGGTGAAGCCGAGCGGGTCGGCCGCCGTCTCCGCGGGCTCGATCCGGCGCACGCTGTCGGCGTCGAGCAGCGCGGCGATGCGCTGGTCGGCGGTGAGCATGCCATGGCCGTCGCAGTCCGGGCACACCCGCCCGGCTCGTTCGTAGCGGCGGCCGTAGATCATCCCGTCGCAGAACGGGCACACCATCCACGACGTGCCCGTGTTCCGGCCGGTTTCGACAATGGTCATCGCTGCTCCCTCGGTCGGGGGACGAACTCGGCGCAGCCCGCGGGCAGCCGCACTCCGGCGGATCGCAGCTGGGCGACCCGCGTCAGGTAGGCCGCGCCCAGCAGGATCTGATCGGCGACCTCGGCCACCTGCCGGTTCGGCAGCGCGGCCAGATGGGTGCCCGCGGCCCACGTGTTGAAGGCGCCCATCGCCGGGCCGCACCACACCTGGTAGTCGGTGACCCGGTCGGCGTCGCCGCGGATGCTCCACCCCGACGACAGGCCCAGATACCACCGGAACACCAGCGCCATCCGGCGTTTCGGGTTCTCGGCGGCGCCGGTGAGCTGGGCGGGGTCGCGCTCGGTGAAGAAGCGCACGCAGTCCTGCCACACCGCGTCGAGACCACGACGGAACACCGTCTGCTCGAGGTCCTCGCGCAGCGCGGCGGGCAGTTCGTCCAGCCCGCCGTAGGTCCGATAGGTCTCGTACAGACGCTGGGCACGGGCGGCGAACATTGTGCCGCGCCGCAGCACCTGTACCTGCACGCCCATCTCGAACATGTCCGCCGAGGGCGCCATCACGCAGTCGGCGAACTGGGCGCCCGCCAGCAGCTCCTTGCTGGCCGGGCACTGGGCGGCTTCGACACATGCCTGATTCACCGAGCCGGTCACCACGTAGGCCGCGCCGAGGGCGAAGGCCGCCGCGGCGGCCGCCGGGGTGCCGATGCCGCCCGCCGCGCCGATGCGCACGGCGGCGGCGCCGGGCACCGCGCGCGCCACCCGGTCCCGGGTGTTGAGCAGCTCCGGCAGCAACACCAGCAGCGGCCTGCGGTCGGTGTGCCCGCCGGAATCGGCTTCGGCGGTGATGTCGTCGGCCATCGGCACCTGCTCGGCCAGCCGGGCCTGCTCGGCGGTCAGGTCACCGGCGGTCACCAGCTCGCGCAGCAGCCGCTCCGGCGCCGGACGCAGGAATGCCTCGGCCACCTCCACCCGCGAGACCTTCGCGATCACCCGGTGCGCCGAAACGATCCGGCCGTCGCGTCCGACGCTCAGCCCCGCGGCCCGGTAGCGCACCACCTCGGTGGTGAGGTTCATGAACGCCGAGGCCTCCACGCACCGCACCTGGTGCCGCAGGCATGCGTCGACGATGGCGCGTTCCAGGGCGGGCTCGGACGGACTGTGGATGAGGTTGCAGGCGAAGGGCAGCTCGCCGAGATCGCGGCGCAGCTGCGCCAACGCCGCGTCCACCAGGGGTGGGGCGACGCCGGCCGCACCGTAGGACCCGAGGTATCCCGCCCGCGCCAGCGCCGACACCAGGGCGGGTGCGGCGATCCCGTTGGCCATCGCGCCCGCCATGTAGTTGGCGCGCAGCCCGTGCGCGGTGCGGAAGGCGCCGTCGCCCAGCATCTCCGGGGTGAGCGGGCCAGCCGCGGCGAGCACCTGCGCGCCCGGAACGGCCGTGCGGTCGGCGGTGACTCCGATTCGGCCATCGTGTCGCAGGACCCAGACCGGGCGGGTCGGGTCGCCCAGCACGGCGGCGATGTCGGGCGCGGTCGTGGCGACGGCTGCGGTCTGCGGCAGGGTGGTCACGACTGCACCTCTCGTTCGCCGAGTTCGACGGCCAGATCGGTCAATTCGTAGATCCGCAGCCCTGGCTTCCACAGCGAGGCGTCCACCACGGCGGTGACGCCGCACCGGTCCCGGCGCACGTGTTTGATGTGCGCTTCGAGTTCGACCGTGCCGTCGGTGGGGAGGAACTGGCCGCGGTAACGCCAGCTGAAGGCGATGCCCGCGGGAATGCGGAACACCGGATCGGCCAGGCCCGCGGCGTAGCCTGCGTCCAGCATCCATTCCTGCACGGCGTGGATCACCGACTCGACACCCAGCGAGCCCGGGATCACCGGATCGAGGTGGAAGTGGCGGGCGAAATACCAGTCCCGAGGGTCGATCTCGCGCAGCGAATGCAGGTATCCGGCACCGTGACGGCCGCCGCCGTCGACCACCGTCACCCGGTCGACGAGGGCGAGGGTGTCGCGCGCGCACAGTCGTGCGGCGCGGTCGGCGCGGCGGGCGGCCACGTCGAGCACCCGGGCCCGGGCATCGGGATGCTCGGCCAGCCAGGTCGGTGCGGGGCGGCCGCCGTCGAGGCCGGTCTGGTTGGCCAGCGCCTCGTCACTGAAGTAGCCGAACATGGTCTCGCCGGTGTAGAACGGCTCGCCGTCCACCGCCAGGGTGTAGTCGAAGGTCTGCAGCGAGGAGCCGGGCAGGATCGTGGTCGACAGCAGGCGCGAGTTCTGTGTGATCGTCTTGTCCCGCAGGTCCACGTGCCGCAGCACGGTCGCCGTGCCGCCCAGGTTGCGCAGGCTCAGCGTGGTGCCCGGCTGGGTGCGAGTGGGGCCGGCGTAGTAGCCCATCAGCAGCGCCGCCTGCAGGGAGGTCTCCATGTAGACGAAGTGCGGCATGGACTCGTTGGCGGTGGCGCCGTAGTACCAGGAGTCGGCGGGCGAGTCGTATTCGGTGGTGGAGGCGGCGGCATCGAGCTGCCCGCGGGCACCGTCGAAGTCGAGCACCCGATCCACCAGCAGCAGGCCGCCGGTCGGCAGGCGAGTGGCACGGACGCCGGTGTACTCGGCGAACTCCGGCCCCATCGCGACGGCCTGATCACCGCGCGCGAGGTGCGCCATGTGGAACTCGTTGAGCAGCAGGGCCTCGTCCGGTTCGCCGGGGCCGACACCGGTCCCCTCCGGCTCCCGCGCGGTCACGGTCACCGGCACCGGTGCGGCGCCGGTACCGTGCGCGATCGCCCGCAGGTGCGGGCGCGGCACCAGATCGATCTCGGTGACGGTGAGTTCCAGCTGACCCGGGCCCGGTTCGGCCGGTGCGGCCGGTCCTTCGGCGACCAGCGTGCTGCCCGACAGGCACAGCGTCAGGCCGGTGTAGAGCGCGAACACCTCGGCGGCCTGCACCGCGGCCGCGTGCGGGTCACCGTCGAAGCGGGCCAGCACCCTGCCGCGACCCTCGCCGCCGTACAGCTCGAGACGATCGACCGCGGTGAGCGCCAGCGGTGCGTGCGCGGCGAGCACGGCCGCGGCCCGGATGCCCCGCCGTCGGTACGCGGGGCCGAACACGCCGACGGTGTCGCCCGCACACAGGCGTTCCAGCGCGGCACGGTCGAGGTGGGTTCGTGCGGTGCGGGCCAGTGGTTTGAACGCCCATTCCGGGGCGTGCGTGACCACCGGTGGCCCGTGGACCGGACGTGGCCGCGGCGCCGCTGCCGCGCCGGTCGCCGCCGATCCGGTCGGGACCGAGACGGCCGGCGCGGCCGTCGTGGCGCGCTCCCACAACGCGCGCTGCATCGCGAGTTGCGCGGTGAGCGCCGCGCGGTGCGCGGCCACGACGCCCGCGCGGAGCTCCGCGACCGGATTGGGGGCACGGGTCGCCGGTACCACCGCGGGATCTGCGTCGGCCGCAGGGTTTGTCTCGCTCCGGGCTGGAAGGCCCGGGCCCTCCGGGTCGAACGCGATTCCGTCGAATTCGAGGGTCGTCATACCGTCCACCGCCTCACCGAGGATCGGAACTTCTCCGTCAGATCGGGCGTCGTGACCACCACGACATCCGAGAACCGTTGCAGGACCGTGCCGTCCGCGGTGCAGGCGGTGGCGTCCACCCGGGCGTCGAAGCGGCCCTGGCGGGCGTTGTCGACGACGAGGCTGAACGGCTCGTGCACCGGCAGCGGCCGGTAGTACTCGACGCGGCCGATGCCGAGGGGCAGGCAGGCGGCGCCGAGTACCCGGTGCCCGAGCACAGGCGGGCCCTGCATCATCAGGTCCGCGCGCACCGGGTCGTGCAAACGGCTCGCATAGGCCCCGCCCGCGACCGGCTCGGCGTCGAGCAGGCAGTCGAAGACCAGGGCCGCGCCGGTGTCGGCCACCAGCCGCCGCAGGCCCTGCAGGGCGGGGGCGTGGAACTGGATCGCTTCGCGATAGATATCCAGGTCGCTGCCCGGACCGTCCGGCACCGTGATGCGCGGCGGTTCGCCCGGCGCCGATGCCAGCTCCAGCGTCGCCCGGAAGTGCGTGACGGCGCCGTCGCGCACGGTGACCCGGACGGGCAGGATGTCGCCGTCGAGGGCGCCGGGTTCGAGTTCGAGATCGACGGCCTCGACCGGGTGGTCGAACACCAGTCCCTTGAGAACCTGGAAGTCGCGTGCGGCCACGACGATTCGACCCGGTAGGGCCCGTTCGGCGGTGTGCGCCATTGCGCCGAGCCCGAAGGTGGCGGGCAGTACCAGGTGCTCCCCCACCCGGTGTGCCCGCACGACCGGCTCGTCCGTGAGCCCGTGCAGCGCGCGCCGCAGCCGCACCGGGGCGGCCGGGACGGGGGCCGGTTCGGCGAGGCCGGCGGCCGGGCCGATGAGGACGACGGTGTCGGCGGCGCGTTCGGCCGTGAACTGTTCGGTGAACGCCGCCGCACCGTCGGCCGGGGCGAGCAAGCTCACCCCACGTGCCCGGAAGTGCTCACGCAGGCCGGGCGTCACCATCCCGCCGTCCCAGGCGCCCCAGTCGATCGCGGTGACGTGGCAGTGCGGATGGGCCCGCCGCCACGCCGCCGCGAAACGCGACAGCGCCTCGTTGGCCGCGGCGTAGTCGGCCTGTCCGGTGTTGCCGAACAAGCCCGCTACCGAGGTGAACAGGATCAGATGTCGCGGCGGCGGCACCGCCGCCAGCAGTGCGGCCAGGCCGGCGATCTTCGGGTCGAGCACCCGGGCGATCGACTCGGGTGTCTTGGCCGGGATGTGCGAATCGGCCAGCACGCCCGCGCCGTGCACGAGGCCGGTCACCGCGTCGCGCCACGGCGCCAACGCCGTCCGCACCGCGTCGGCGTCGGTGGTGTCGACCGCGAGGTATTCGGCGCGGTCGCCCAGATCGGCCAAGGTGGCCCGGATCTCGCGCCCCGCGCGGACATCGGCGCAGGCGCGCTCGAGGTCGCGTGGGGTGGCACCGCCGCCGGCCAGCGCGCGCACCGCGGCCTGCCGCAGGTCGGCGTCGGCGACGTCGCGCGCCCAGTCCGGTTCCGGTGCGAGCGCGGTCCGGCCGAGCAGCAGGAACCGGCCGGGACCGCGGCGCGCCAACGCCCGCACGCAGGTGGCCGTGACGCCGCGGGCGCCGCCGGTCACCACCAGCAGATCGTCGGCGGTCAGTGTGGCGGGCGGCTGGTTCTCGGCGGGCCGCACCGCGGTCACCGTGCGACCGGGGCCGTGGCCGCCGGGGACCAGGGTGTGCCGGGTGCCGTCGGCGGCGACACCGACCTCGGCGGTGTCACGGGCCGGGTCGAGCAGTTCGGCCGCCACCAGGTCCGCGCAGCGGCCGGGGTCGGCGGCCGGATCGATGTCCAGCGCGCGGCAGAACAGGTCGGGACGTTCGGCGGCGAGCGTTTTCACGACCCCGCCGACACCGCCGAGCAGCGCGGCGACCGGGTCGGTGACGGCACGCAAGCCGAGTCCGCCGTCGAGCCGGATCAGTGTGACGAAGGCCGCCCGCCCGGTCTCGGTGGTCATGACGGGCGTGACCCGGCCCGCTGTCAGGATCGTCTCGGCGAGCAGCCGCGAGGCGGTGGACCAGTCGGCGGCACCACCCAGGAGAACCAGGCACAGGTCGACCGGGTCGCCGGGCTCGGGCAGTCCGGTCACGCGCCGTACCTGCCAGCCGTGGTCGGTCAGCGCCGCGGCGAGCGCGTCGCACTCCGGGTCGTACGAGCCCGGCAGGTCGACGAGCACGGCCCGGGGGTGGGCGCGGTAGGCGCGGAGGGCGGTGTCCACGGCGGGCAGGGTGACAAGTTCGACGGCATGCCGCGGCGCACCCGCCGCGGCCTCAGCTTTTGGGTGGACATCACCCCCGGCCACCGCGCCGAGCTCGGCGACGATCTGATCCAGTGTCCGCAACGTGCCCAACTGCTCGGGCCCGAGATTCGGCAGGTCCGGGAACCGCTCCTGCAGCGCACCGATCACCTGCACCCGCTTGATCGAATCGACCCCCAGATCCGCTTCCAGATCCATCCCGGTGTCGACCATCTCCACCGGATAACCGGTCTTCTCGGCCACCACCTCCCGCAACGCCTGCCGTAACGCCTCCACTGACCGGTCGGCGGAGTTCGAGTCGGCGGGCGAAGCGATCCCGGGAGCCTGGGCCGCGGTCGCCGTCGAGCCCGACGCCGCAGCCGCCACCGAGCCGGGGGCCGCCGCCGCGGCCGAGCCGGTGTCGGCCACCGGAGCAGAGCCCGCCGGAGCGTGGGCCACCGACCCGGGCACACCGAGCAGGTCCGCGATCTGATCCAGTGTCCGCAACGTGCCCAACTGCTCGGGCCCGAGATTCGGCAGGTCCGGGAACCGCTCCTGCAGCGCACCGATCACCTGCACCCGCTTGATCGAATCGACCCCCAGATCCGCTTCCAGATCCATCCCGGTGTCGACCATCTCCACCGGATAACCGGTCTTCTCGGCCACCACCTCCCGCAACGCCTGCCGTAACGCCTCCGCCGACCGGCCGGCGGGAGCCGCGCCGTCGACCGGCGTATCGGTGTCGGGAGCCGCAGCCGGCGCCGATGTGGTGGCCGGGTCGTCTACTGCGACAACGCCCTGCGCGCTGACGCGCTGCATGTCGTGGTCGGCGGCGACCACCCGGTCGACCCGGTCCTGGCGCGCGGGTCGGCGGGCGATGCCGCGGTCGCCGTTCGCGCTCGCACCGTCGGCGTGCCCGTTGGCCGACTCCGGACCGGCAGCCGCGGACAAGGCCTCCGGCCGGTGCTCTCTCATTGCCGCCCGCCGCTCGGCGGGCGCGGGCCGTAGCGCGGCGGGCCGGGCGAATCCGGCCTCCAGTTCGGCCAATTGCGCCAGCACGTCCGAGGCGCGGGTGTGGCTGGCGCTGATGGCGACGCCGTGCTCCTTCACGGCCTCGATGGCACGTACCGTCGTCTCGGTGAGCACGCCGCTGTCGAGCGCGCCGACCAGCGCGCGGGCCATGTCCAGCTGACCGTCGAGAAACTGGTGGTGGGTGCGTAGGTGCTGGGCGAGCGCGCTGTCCAGCGGCTCACCCGACCCGGAAAGCGGATGCGGGGTCGAAGGCACGGGAATCTCCGATGTGTGGGTGGAAGCCGAAGGAGCGGAAGGGGTTTCGTAGTAGAAGTGGGATTCCGGCGCGGACTCGGCGCCACGGTCGGCGAGTGGGGCCGCGAGGGCGACGTCCGCGGCCGCACTCGGCTCGGCCGGCGCGGCCACTGCGACGCGGTACCCGTCGCCGAGGGCAGCGGCGTACGCGGCGCGGCGCGACTCGGGCACGTATTCCGGTGCCGAGATGGTCACCGTCATCCGGCCGCTGGGCACCGGCTCGGTGGGATCGGGTGCCACGTGCCGGTTGATCGCCGTCAGCTCGAAGCCGAGCACGGCCAACCGCACGGCTGCCCTGGTCAGGGTCAGGTCGCTGTCGCCGATCGGCCCCGAGTCGGTGGGGATGGCGATCACGTCGTCGCCGAGGGTGCGGCGCACCAGCGAGGTCAGCACCTGTTTGGGACCGAACTCGACGAACACCGTGCAGCCCGCTTCGCGCATCGCCGTCAGCGCAGCGACGAACTCGACCGGCCGGCCGAGCTGCCCGGTGAGCACCGCGCGATTGGCGGCGCTGTCGGCACCATAGGCGGCGTCGGCGCTGTTGGCGTAGACCGGGGCGTGGGGTGCGCCGACGGTGACCTCGCCGAGCGCGGCGGCGAAGGCGTCGACCGCGTGCGCGACATAGGGGGTGTGGAAGGCGCCCGAGACCGGCAGCGCCCTGGTCGCCACACCGCGCTCGGCGCATCCCGCGACGGCGGCGGCCACCCCGTCCGCGCCACCGCCGATCACCACCTGGTCGGGGGCGTTGTGGTTGCAGATCCAGACGTCATCGATGCCGTCGACGATCTCGCGCGCCACCTCGATCGAGGCGTTGAGCGCCACCATCGTGCCCGCCTCGACGCCCTCACGCGGCGCCATCGCCGCCCCGCGCGCCTTGGCGAGGGTGAAGAAGTCGGGTCCGGTCAGCGCCCCGGCCGCCCACAGCGCGGTCAGCTCGCCGAAGCTGTGGCCGAGGTAGCCTTCGGCCCGGAAACCACGCTCGCGCAACGCCGCGAACTGGCCGGCGGCCAGCGCGCCGATGGCGGGCTGGGCGAACTCGGTGCGGCGCAGGGTGGCCTCCTGCCGCGCCACGGTGTCCTCGTCGAACGCGGGCGGCGGGAACACCACCGCGGACAGCCGCACCGGCTCCCCGGCGAACACCTGGTTGGCGGCGTCGAACGCGGCGCCGACCTGCGGCTGGGCCATCGCGGCCGCGGCGCCCATCTCGACGTACTGGCTGCCCTGTCCGGCGAACAGCGCGCCTGCCTTGCGGCCGGGCAGCGCCGCGGCGCGGAAGTAGACGCCCTCGGGATGATCCCAGGCCTCGGCGTCGGGTCTGCGGACGAGTTCGTCGACGGCGAGTGTGCGCAGGTGTTCGGCGTTCTCGTCGTCGACCGAGACGAAACCGATCCGCGCGTGCGCGTCCGGGATCGGGCCGCCGTCGACCGGCGCGACACTACGCACGGCGTCGATCAGCCCGGCCACATCGGGTGCGTGCCACAGGTGCGCGCGGGCGGTGCGGTGCAGCACGCGCTGCTGCGCGCGGTCGGCGTCGGCCTCCTCGAGCACGACGTGGAAATTGGTGCCGCCGAAGCCGAATGCCGAGGCGGCGGCACGGCGCACGGGCCGCTGCGGGTCGCGAATCCACGGCCGGGTGCGGGTGTTGACGTAGAAGGGCGCCTCGGGCGGAGCCACCTCGGCGTTGGGCGCGCTGACGTTGATGGTGCCCGGCAGCACCTTCTGGTGCAGTGCGAAGGCCAGCTTCATCAGGCTGGCCGTGCCCGCGGCGCCCTTGGTGTGCCCGATCTGGGACTTCACGCTGCCCAGTGCGGCGAAGCGGCGCTCGTCGGTCGCGTCGGAGAGCAGTTCCTTCAACGCCGTGAGTTCGGTGCGGTCACCGACCGGGGTGCCGGTGGCGTGCGCCTCGAGCAGGGCGATGTCGGCCGGGGAGATCTCGGCGTCGGCGTAGGCGCGGTCCAGGGCGACGCGCTGCCCGCCCGCCCGCGGCGCGTAGATGCTCTTGGCGCGGCCGTCACTGGAGGAGCCGAGGCCGCGGATCACCGCGTAGATTCGGTTGCCGTCGCGGCAGGCATCGGCCAGCCTGCGCAGCGCCAGCATCGTGATGCCCTCACCGAGTAGGGTGCCGTCGGCGTCGGCGCCGAACGGCTTGATCCGCCCGGACGCGGACAGTGCGCCCACCTTGCTGAAGCACAGGTAGATGAAGATGGTGTTTTCGGTGTCCACGCCGCCGGTGATCATCATGTCCGCGCGGCCGTCCTGAAGTTCGGCGATCGCCGTGCGCAGCGCTGCCAGCGAGGCCGCGCAGGCGGCGTCCACGGTGCAGTTGATCCCGCCGAGGCCGAGCCGGTTGGCGATGCGGCCCGCGGTGATGTTGGACAGCAGACCGGGGAAGGAATTGGCCTCCCACGGCGCGAAGGCTGCCACGTACTTCGTGGCGATCGCGTCCGCGTCGCGTTCGGTGAGGCCGATCGAGCGGGCCGCCTCCTTCAGCACCGGCGTGGACAGCCGGGCGGCCAGCGGGTGCATGAGCGGGACTGGCCCGGTGGTGCCGAGCACGACGCCGGTCCGACTCGCGTCGTACCAGGACGAGCCGGTCGCGCCCGCGTCGACGAGCAGATCCCGGGCGACCCCCAGGCTCAGGGTCTGCATGGTGCTGGTGACCTCGAGCTGATTGGGCGGAAGGCCGAATTCCATTGGGTCGAAGGCGATGTCGGGCAGGAAGGCCCCGCGCCGGGAGTAGGTCTTGTCCGGTGTCGCGGCGTCGGGGTCGTAGTAGTCGTCCAGGCTCCAGCGCGAGGCGGGTACCTCGGTGGTGCAGTCGACACCGTCGATGATGTTCTGCCAGTACTCTCGGTGGTTGCGCGCGTGCGGCAGCAGACCCGACATGCCGACGATGGCGATGGGGTTGCGGGCGAGGCGTCTGTCGTCTGTCACGGAACGTTCCTCTCGGACCGAGCGGGTCGCTCAGGCGGCGACGATGGTCGCGGTGTGGGCGGCGATGAGGTCGGCGGCGGTCACGGCGAACAGGTGGTGGCCCAGCGGGGCGGGGTGCAGGCCGTCGGCGGTCCACATCTCGGGGCGTTCCCAGGCGGGATCGCTCGCGAGATCGAGCAGCAGCGTCCCGGTGTCCGCGGTGACGGCGCCGAGCACGGTGTTGGCGAAGGCGAACCGTTCGCGCAGCAGCGTGCACATGCCCGGCGGCACCGGCAGCCGCGCCGGGATGTCGGGGTATCCGGCGGTGAACACCGTCGCGCCGGTGGCTCGCAGGCTGGTGAACAAGGTGCGCAAGTTGCGTTCGAACCGGGCCTCGTGGAAGTCGCTGACCAGGTCGTTGACACCGACGACCACGCCGTACAGCGCGGCCCGCGCCGAGAACGCCTGCGGCAGTTGGTCGTCGAGCACCGTCGTGGTGGTTGCGCCGTGCTGTCCCAGGTTGCGCACCGCGGCGGGCCGCAGCCCCAGCTGCCCGCCCAGGCGCGGCACCCAGCCGCGGTAACCGCCGCCGGGCGCGGTGTCGCCGCGCCCTTCGACGAAGCTGTCGCCGAGCGCGATCAGCGCGGTGCTCACGCGACCACCCCATCCTTGCTGACGTGGCGGGCGGCCTCGGGGAAGTTCACCTTCTCGTACAGCGCGGCCAGTTCCTGCTCGCCGAAGTACTTGTCCGGCGGGTAGATACCGGCGATGAGGCCGAAGAACTTCTTCGTGTAGTCGGCGTCCATGCTGGTGGCCCGGAACACCGAGTCGTAGTACGGGGTCAGGGTGAGCTCGGAGATGCTCAGTGTCAGCTCGAAGGTGCTGGCGCTCTGGGCATCGCGCTCGCGCTCGTACTCGGCCAGCGCCTCGGCCAGCGGGCGGTCGCCGGACAGGCCCTCGTCGGCCCGGTCGGCCAGCAGCTGCGCGTACTTGAACGCGTCGGTGATGCCCCACCCGGTGAACGGGTCCTTGTGGTAGCCCGCGTCCCCGACCAGCGCCCAGCCGGGTCCGAAGGAGCGGCGGCGGTAGTTGTCCGGATACAGCATCGGCCGGAAGGGCTCGACGCGGGTGCCCTTGTCCCGCAGCAGCGCACCGAGTTCGGGATCGATCTGGTCGACGATCTCCTGCACCCCGGCGTCGGGGTCGGCGCGGAATTCGCGGAAGCGGTCGCGCTTGCGCATCACCGCCACCAGTAGCCGGCCGTCGTTGGTGGGCCAGCCGGCGAACTGCTGCTCACCGAATCCGGTGCGGTGCTGCATCCCCCAGTCGAAGCCCTCGTAGTAGGAGTAGTAGATGAAGCAGGATGCGGGCGAGCCTTCGTAGACCTGCGCGTCGACCGCCTTGGCGACCACCGAGTTGGCACCGTCGGCGCCCACCACCAGGCGGGCGCGGAACTCCCGGACCGCGCCACCGGCGACCTGGCCGCGGATGCCGACCACCCGATCGTCCTCGAAGACCAGTTCGGTGACCGAGAAGCCCTGGATCACCTCGGCGCCCGCCGTGCCGGCGGCCTCCACCAGCACCTCGTCGAGCACGGTGCGCCGCGGGCAGTACACGGCGTCGATGCCGTCGGCCGACGGGTCGGCGAAGCCCTTGATATGGATGTCGGTGTAGGAGAAGTTCAAGTGCCGGATCGGCGGGCAGCCGGTCGCCACGACCGCGTCCAGCAGGCCCCAGGACTTCAGGAGACCGAGCCCGGCCTGGTGGATGTAGTGGGTCGAGGGGGTGTCGCTGGGGAAGGTGGCCCGGTCCACGGCCAGGACCCGGTACCCCTTCCTGGCGAGCAGCATGGCCAGCGGCGCGCCGGCCACCCGGGTTCCGACAACGATGACGTCGTACATTGTTCACATCACTTTCGGCGGAGAGGAACGTCGAATTCGACTGCGAGCGGGAACGGTTATCGCGCGACGGTGCGCGGGGCATACAGAGCGGCGATATCGGCGGCGTAGGCTTTTTCGATGGCAGCACGGCGCAATTTCCGCGACGAGGTGATCAGACCGGATTCGACGGTGAAATCGCCGTCGACGATCCGGAACGCGCGCACCGATTCCGCGCGCGAGACCAGGGCATTCGCCGCCTCGATCGCGGTGGCGACCGCGGCCTCGACGTCGAGGCCGGGATCGGCGGCGCGGTGGCGGCGCAGCTGGTCGGCGTCCAGGGTCACCAGCGCGGTCACGAAGTCGCGGCCGTCGCCGACCACCATGCAGTTGCTCACCAGCGGGTGCAACCGGATGCGGTCCTCGAGCGGGGCGGGCGCGACGTTCTTTCCGCCGGAGGTCACCAGGATCTCCTTCTTGCGGCCGGTGATGCGCAGGTAGCCGTCGGCGTCGAGGGCACCGAGATCACCGGTGTGCAGCCAGCCCTCGGCGTCGGCCATCACCACATCCGCGGCGGCACCCCAGTAGCCCGGGGACACGTGCGGGCCGCGGACCAGCACCTCGCCGTCCTCGGCGACGGCGACCTCCGTGCCGGGGATGGGCCTGCCGACGGTGCCCAGCCGGTGAATGTGCGGCGCGTTCACCGTCACGGCGGTGGCCGCCTCGGTCAGTCCGTAACAGTTGAGCACCAGCACACCGAACCCGGCGTAGAAGCCGATCGTCGACTCGTCCAGCGATGCACCGCCGGAGATCACCGCGCGCAGGCGGCCGCCGAGCGCCTCCGACACCGGATGCGTCACCGGCCCGGGCACCGCGCCCGCCCGCAGCAGCTCGAGTCCGCGGGCCACCGCCGCGTCCTCCTCGCCGGGCTCGGCGAGCACGGTGCGGCAGTACTTGCGGATCTTCTCCAGGCCGTAGGGGATCATCGCCAGGAAGGTCGGGCGCAGCGTGGGCAACGCGGGCACCAGGTCGGGGATGGCGGGCAACAGGTGGGTGCGGCTGCCGCCGAACAGGCAGGCGAACAGGATCGTCTGGCCGAACACGTGCGCCAGCGGCAGCGCGAGCACCGTCGTCCCGTCGAACAGCGGGTCGGTGCGGCGGACGGTGTTGGCCGCGGACACGTACATGTTGCGATGGGTGATCACGCATCCCTTCGACACCCCGGTGGTCCCGCTGGTGTAGACGATCATCGCCGGGTCGTCGGCCCGCACCGCCGCGATCATCGGCGCGAGCGCGGGGTCCTCGGCCAGCAGCGACCATTCGGCCAGCAGCGGGAAGGTCCACACCTGCCGGGCCCCCGCCGCGCGCAACCGCTCGGCGTCCGCCTCGGTCTCGGCGGCGAAGTGCGCGCTGCCGCTGTCGGCGACGATGTGGGCGATCTGCGCGGGCGAGGACGTCGGATACACCGGGACCACCACGGCGCCCAGAGCCAGGACCGCGCAGTCCAGCAGGGCCCACTCCAGGCCGGTCCGGCCCAGGACCGCCACCCGGTCGCCGGCCCGCACGCCGTGGGCCAGCAGCGCCGAGGCGAGCGCGCGCACCCGTCGGTCGACCTGCTGACAGTTCAACTGCGTGCCGTCGGCGCCGGCCAGTGACAGCCGGGTCGGGTGCGATTGCGCCGCGCCCGCCACGACCGAATACAAACCCTCGGAATCCGCGATATCGAAACCGTTTTCGGCCACAGAAACTGTGTTCACGGTGTAGATTCTTCGTGGCCCGGTGCGGCTTTTCAGGGCACGGCGGCGTTTTCTACCGCGCGAACGTCATCGTCTATCCAACGGCGCGCGCCTGCATGGCGTCGGCAGACTCTGCGTGTAACGAATCGCTGTATTCCAGGCATTCCAGGAAGATCTCGACCGCGGGCTTGGACTCGTCGGCCCGCCAGACCGCGTACAGATCCAGCGTGGGCACCGGGTCGAAGAGCTTCACCGCCACCGAGCTGTTGCCGGGCGAGCCCATGCCCATCGAGATCGCCCGCGGCAGGGAGGCGAAGCCGACCAGCGGACGCACCGACACCATGTGCGCGGTCGCCCCGGGATCGTCGGCGGTGTGGGTGACCGCCAGGGAGATCTCGTTCTGGGCGGCCGCCCGGAAGATCGCGTCGTACATCGCCGGGCACTGCTCGCGCGCGAACAGCACACAGTTCTGCCCGGCCAGTTCCGCGAAGGGCACCCCGGGCCGTTCGGCCCAGCGGTGCATGCGCCCGACCACCGCCACCAGCGGAACCCGGTGCAGCAGCCGGCGATACCGGAAGGTGGGCGAGCTGGGATGGCCGTAGACCAGCGCGACGTCGAGCGTGCCGTCGGCCAGCGCGGCCAGCTGCGGGCCGGTCCGCTTCTCCCACAACGACACCTCGATGTCGGGGTACCGGTCGGTCATCCGCGCCAGCGCGGCGGGCAAGACGTGTCTGCTGGCGGGCAGGTTGTAGCCGACGTCCAGCGTGCCCGCCCGGCCTGCGGCGGTGGCCTTGGCGGCCTCGGCGGCGCGTTCGAGCTGGGCCACCACCAGCCTGGCCTGCGCCTCGAATTCCCGGCCCGCCGGTGTCAGTTTGACCTCGTGCGAATTGCGGGCGACCAGTTGGACGCCCAAGGACTTCTCCAGCTTCTGCAGCTGAGCGCTGAGGCTCGGCTGGGTCAGATGCAAGCGCTGCGCCGCGCGGCCGAAATGTAGTTCTTCGGCGATCGTGATGAACGAAACCAGATGACGGAACTCCATGACGCCAGCCCCTTCTATGAGCGTAGCTGGAACGGTAGCGCCGAGAGGTAACCGCAGATGAACCCAGCACGGCCGCCGGGTCTTCGGTCGGGTGACGTGCGGGTTAACCGGCGGCGAATATCTGGCCGGAGCGGGAATAACGCGCGGCGATTTCGATGCGGAACACGGCAACGATCAGTTCCGGGGCGGTGCGGCGGTCCGCGCCCACTGCTCGAATCCGGCGCCGAGGTGGATCGCGCGCGCCGCCGCGCGCATGATCTTGCCGCTGCTGGTCTTGGGCAGCGCGCCGGCTACCGTCAGCACGACGAGACTCGCGAGATCGTGCTCGGCCGCCACGGCGGCCCGGATCGTTGCGGCGATCTCCGTGCCCGCAGCCGGTGACCACGGGTAGGCGCGGTCGATCTCCTGCACGATCACCACGCGTCCGCCGTCCGGCGCATCGACGGAGAACGCGGCGCTGCCACCGGCCCGCGCCGCGGGGTGCGCGGCCTGGGCGGTGTGCTCGAGATCGTGCGGGTAGTGATTGCGGCCGCGTACGACGATCAGGTCCTTGCAGCGCCCGGTGACGAAGAGCTCGCCGTCGACGAGCCGGCCGAGGTCGCCGGTGCGCAGGAACGTCCGGTCCGCTGCGCCGACGACGCGTGCGCCGAACACCGCGGCAGTCGCCTCCGGGTTGCCCCAGTAACCCGCCGCCACCTGCGCACCTGCCACCCAGATCTCGCCGATCCGCGCCGACGGGCACTCGCGGCCGGTCGCCGGGTCGACGATGATCACCTCGGTGCCCACCGCGGGACGGCCGGACCCGGTGAGCGTGCGAGCCGGCCCACCCGGCTGCGCGGCGATCATCCGGCCTCGGCCGACTTCGGCCGCGTCGGCCTCGAACCAGCGTGGGCCCCTGCCCTTGCCGCTGCCGCTCACGAACAGCGTCGCCTCGGCCAGCCCGTAGCACGGGTACATGGCCCGCTCGTCGAAGCCGTAGGGCGCGAACGTCTCGGTGAACCGTCGCAGCGTGTCGGCGCGGATCGGCTCGGCACCGTTGAAGGCCACCGCCCAGCTGCGCAGGTCCAGCTCGGGCACTCCGAAACGGGTCGCGTGCGCGACGCAGGCGTCGAAGGCGAAGTTGGGGCCACCGCTGGTGTGTGCGCGGTAGCGCGAGATCGCCGACAGCCACAACAGCGGGCGGCGGATGAAGCTCACCGGCGCCATCAGCACCGCGGTCGCGCCGACGTAGAGCGGTTGCAGGATGTTCCCGATGAGTCCCTGGTCGTGGTAGTGCGGCGCCCACGCGACGAAGGTGGAGTCGGCGTCGTGACCGAACGCGCGCCGGATCATCTCCTGGTTCGCGATCAGGTTCCGGTGCGTGACCATCACCCCCTTGGGGGCGGCGGTGGATCCGGAGGTGTACTGCAGGAAGGCGATCGACTCGGGCTCGACCGCAAGCGGTTCGAGACCGCCCGTGCGTGGATCGATCTCGTCGACGGCGAGCAATTCCAGCGGTACCGCCGACGGCAGGTCCGCGGCCACGGCGAACTCGGCGACCGTCAGCACCACGGTGGGGGCACAGTCGGCGACGATCCCGCGGGTGGCGTGGTGCGGCCTGCCGGGCCGCGGTGGGATCACCGGTACCCCGATCACCCCGGTGTAGAGGCAGGCGAAGAACGCCACGACGAAGTCCAGGCCGGGCGGGAAGACCAGCAGGGCTCGGTCGCCGGGTGCGGCGACGCGTGCCAGCCGCCCGGCGACCAGGCGGGTGCGGCGCTCGAGTTCGGCGTAGGTGAGCACCGCGGTTTCGGCACCGTGATCGTCGAGGAAAACGTACGCCGTGCCGGCGGGGTCGGCGGTGGCGCGGTGGCGCAGGATCTGCGGCAGCGTCGGGGCACACGTGGTCATCGCGGTCCTCTCCTCACCTGAAAATCCCTGGTGGTCATCGGCTTTCGACGGTGACCGGGAACGTCCGCAGGCCGCGGACGAGGAAACTGTGGTCCTGCCACCGCAGCCGATCGGTGTCGGCGGCGAGCCGCTCGGGGCGACCGAGCAGGCAGCCGAGGGCGATCTCGGCCTGCAACTGCGCCAGCGGCGCGCCGAGGCAGCCGTGCAGTCCGTGGCCGAAGGCGACGTGAGCGGCGGTGTCGCGGGTGATGTCGAAGGTGTCCGGATCGGGAAAGGCCGCCGGGTCCCGGTTGGCCGCGCCCAGGCACAGCAGTACCTGCTCACCCGAATGGATCACCTGATCGGCCACCGGGATGTCGCGGGTGGCGCGTCGTTTGGTGTGCTGCAACGGGCTGTCGTAGCGCAGTGTCTCGGCGACCGCGGGCCCGAGCAGCTCCGGCTGGGCGCGCAGCCGCTCGTACTGCTCCGGATACCGCAGCAGGGCCAGCACGGCATTGCCGATCAACGATTTCGTCGTCTCCACCCCGGCGACGAAACACATGATGCCGACGCAGGCGAGTTCGTCGTCGCGGAGTCGGTCGCCGCCGACGCGTGCGGCGAGCAATCGGCTGATCAGGTCGTCCCCCGGCCGGGCGCGCCGCTGGCCGATCACCTCGTGCATCGCGGCGGTGAATTCGTCAACCACCGCGTGCACCCGCTCGAAATCGGTGGCCGTCATCAGGCCCGGTTCGAGCAGGAAGCGGATGTCGTGTGTCCAGCCCGCGACGTGGTGGCGCATCCCGGTGGGCAATCCGAGCCAGTCGCAGAGCACCAGCACCGGCAGCGGCCCGGCGAAATCGGTGATCAGGTCCATGCCGCCGCGCCGCCACGCCTGCTTGGTGAGGTGTTCGGCGACGACCGCGACGCGTGGCCGCAGCCGGGCGACCGCCGCGGCGGTGAACACCGAGTTCACCAGGGCGCGCAGCCGCGCGTGCGCGGGATCGCCGGTGAACACCAGCGAGGTCCGGCCGAGCCGGTCGATGGGCTCGACGTCGGGGACGCTCAGCCGCGCGGCCTGTCGCCGCAGCATCTCCGGGATCACGTCGACGGCGAAGTCGCGGTCGCGCAGCACCGCTCGGACCTCGGCGTGCCGGGTGAGCACCCACATGCCCATCGTTCGGTGCACCGGTGCGGCCGCGCGCAGGCTGCGGTACATCGGATAGGGGTCCGCGCGGAAGTCGTCGGTGAAAGGGTTGAACCGCGCCACCGCGGCCTCGGCGCCCATCAGCGGTCCCGCCGCCCGACGAAGTAGCCGTGTCGATGCGGATCGAGCACGATCCGCAGCAGCCCGATCTTGCCCATCCGGAATCCCAGCGCCGACAGCTTCAGATAGCGCTCATACCGCTCGGTGACCTCCGGGCCGACCAGGGCCAGTGCCTCCGCGCGGCGCGCGCGCAGCCGGCGCGCCCACTGTTCGCAGGTCCAGGCGTAGTCGAGCCGGTCGTTGCGCAGTGTGCGCACCTCGAACAGGCCCTCGGCGGCGGCGGTGATCTCGGCCAGGGTGGGCAGATCGGCGTCCGGGAACACCTCGCGCTGGATGAAGCTGTTGGCCTGCCCGGCCGACATGTTGCCGTAGGCGATGGTCTGCACGGACAGCGCGCCGCCGTCGTGCAGCCAGTCCCGGCAGCGGGAGAAGAACTCGCGGTAGCGCGCGATCTTGTCGACTGTGCTGTCCGCCGGGGTGGCGAAATGCTCGAAGGCGCCGATGGAGACGATGCCGTCGAAGCGGCGGTCGGCCTCGTAGTGGCGCCAGTCCCGCACCTCGACCGACACCCCGGGCAGCTCGAGTGCGCGGACATGGGCGGCCTGTTCCTCGCTGAGCGTCAGCCCGACCGCGCGTGGCACGCCGAGCGCGGACACCCGGCTCAGCAACGAGCCCCAGCCGCAGCCGATGTCGAGCACCGCTCGCGCGCGGTCGGCGTGGACGGCGTCGAGGTGGTGACGCAGTTTGCGCTCCTGCGCCGCCGCGAGGGTGTCCGTCGGCTGCTGCGGCATGGCGCAGGAATAGGTGAGCGAGGGGTCGAGCCAGAGTCGATAGAAGTCGTTGCCGATGTCGTAGTGGTGGCGGATGGCGGCGGCGGCCGCGTCCGTGCGCGACTCGCCCGAGGATGCGGCGGCGCTCACGCGACCTGCTCGGACCGGCCCGCCACATAGCCGACGACGGCGTTCAGCGTCGGCTCGGCGAACAGTTCCTCCGGCGGGATGTCCACGCCGTAGCGCTGCTCGATCTCCATCAGCAGCGCGACGGCGACCACGGAGTCGACGCCGAGCCGGTCGAAATCGGCGCCCGGGTCGATGGTCGCCGGGTCCACGTCCAGTGCTTCGGCGAGGTAGGCCTGGCACCACTGCTGGATCTCGGTTCTGGTGTCCACGATGGGTCTCCTTTTCAGAGCGCGGCCGCGTCGGCGGCGGCGGGGCTGATGCGTTTGGCGGCGATACGTTCTCGCGAGGGCAGCCGCACGTCCCAGGCCAGTCCGACCAGGGCGAGCAGCCGGATCAACCAGTAGCCGGGATCGAGCCGGTACCAGTCCAGGCCGAAGGACGGCGACTCCGGAAAAGCGTGGTGGTTGTTGTGCCAGGACTCCCCAAAGGAGACGAGCGCGAAGATGCCGCCGTTGCGACTGTTCCCGCGGGCCCGGTAAGGGCGGGTGCCGTACATGTGCAGGAAGGAGTTGATCGCCCACACGATGTGTTCGAGCACGAACATCCGCACCATCCCGCCCCACAGCAGCCCGCTCACCGCGCCCTGCCAGCTCTGATACACCAGTGCGCCGATCGCCGCGGGAATCACCATGCCCAGCGCCACCCACCAGTGGTAGCGGCGCGAGATCCGCACGAGCATGCGGTCTTTGAGCAGATCCGGCGCGTAGTGGACGATGTTGGGGTATTCGTGGCGGCGCATCCACAGGAAGTGCGAGTGGGCCAGCCCGCGCAGCCTGCCGCGCCAGCCACTGCCGGACAGGTTCGGTGAATGCGGGTCGCCCTCGCGGTCGCTGCACTCGTGGTGGCGGCGGTGGATGGCGACCCACGACAGCACCCCGCCCTGGCCCGCCATCGACCCGAGCACCGCGAGCACGGCCACCACCGAGGGGGCGGCCCGGAAGGTGCGGTGGGTGAACAGGCGGTGGTAGCCGACCGTGATCGCCAGCCCCGTCGCCATCCACCCGCCGACCAGCAACGCGAGCTCGGTGACCCCGACCGGGTGCACGAACGCGAAGGCGACAGCGGCGAGGGTGCCGACGATCGGCAGCACGTCGAACAGCAGGAAATGGCGGCGTTGCAGGCGATGCAGGTAGGGACTGTCGACCGTGAGCTTGCGCGGCGGCGTGCGCCGCGGCGGCTGCGGCGCCGTCGATTCCGGCGCGGCGGGGTCGATGTCGATGTCGGACATGGCGGCTCCCTTCACGAGACGCGGCCTGCCCCGCTCAGACCGGGGGTGCAGGCGATGCGACCATTCGAGCAGGGACACGTGAACACCACCGGTCCCTCGAGCGTCTCATCTCCGATTCCTATCGACCGATCCGACAACCCTTTCCACCTCGCGCGGATGTGGAAGAGTGCGCCGTGCTGCTGCCGGTCGTGTGGGAGGCGGCCGCGTGTGCCTGCGTGCAGGAAGGCCGGGCGCCGCTCAGTCGCGCAACGCGCGCCGGATCGCCTGCTCGACCGGTGCGAGGTCCGTCTCGGGGCCGTCGATGCGGAACCGGGCCCGCGGGGCGAGTTTGGGCTGGCCGAGGATGCGGGGGCGGGTGCCCCGGTTGGGCTGTCCGGCGTGGACGAGGAAGGGGTGGCACAGGTAGACGTCGCCCGCGGCTCCGGTGGCGTGGGCGATCTCGCGATCGGTGGTGGCCGCGGCGGCGCGGGCGGCGAGGTCGCGGGCATCGAGGCCGGTGTCGCCTTCGGGATGCAGGATGCGCGCGACGTCGCGGTGGGAGCCGACCCGCAGCCGGGTGGGTGCGTCGGCCTCGCCCACGTCGGTGAACAGGAACAGCATGAGCAGGGCCCGGTCCCGGGAGACGACGTTCGCGCGCCAGGTCAGGTAGTCGCCGGGATCGGAGTCCGTACCGGGGAAGCTGACGTCGACGTGCCAGCCGTCGACGACCGACGGGTCCGGGGCCGGGAAGCGGATCACGAAGCCGCCGAGCGTGGTTCGCCGCTGCCAGCGGCCCGCGCCGACGAGGGTGTCGAACGCGGTGTGCAGTGCGGGGGTGTTCGCGGCGGTCAGGAAGGGCGGCCGGTCGAGGTCGCCGAGGGTGGCGACGGGGCCGGGCCAGGTGGCGGGATCGTCGGGGTCGGCGCCCAGTTCGCGCCAGACGAGCGCACGGCAGGCCGCGGCGGTGTCGGGCGCGAACGCGCCCGGGATCCGGACGAAACCGCGATCGAGGAAGTCAGCGACATCTGCGTCGTCGAGCATGCCGCCATGGTGGTGCGCCTGCGGCGGGTGCGGCAATCGAATTTCCGCTCAGACGCTCGCCGCCATCCGCCGGGTGTACTCGGCCCACGCGGCGGCGAGGCGGTCGACGGCCAGGTCGAGGGTTTCCGGTGGGTGCGTGGCCGAGAGCCAGAGTTGATCGCGCACGCTCGCGTCGGCGGTGCCCTCGTGTCCGGGGCGGACACGGACGCCGAAACGGGCGGCCACGTGGACGAACGTGGCGGCGTCGAGAACGGGCAGGGCGGCACGTACCCCGTCGAGAGTCGTGGCCGGAACCCAACTGGGCAGGACGGCCGTGAGGCGCCGGTGCAGATGCGCAGCCCGGTCGGCCAGTACCTCGCGCCGTGCCCGCAGCCAGTCGGCGTCGATGGCGTCGAGCAGGCGGGCGGCGTGCAGTTGCGCACAGATGGCCGGACGCGGCAGCGGCGACGCCGGTGCCGCGCCGGTGGTCCGGAGCCAGCCGATGCCCGCGCCCGCCCAGAACAGCCTGCCGAGGTCGCCGAGTGCGATCACCCGCTCGGACAGGGCGGCCAGTGGCGGCCGGTCCGGGTCGGCGGCGACCTCGACGGGCAGCGCGGACACGTCTTCGACCGTCACCGCGGCACCGTCGGTGAGTGCGGCGGCCAGCCGGGGCAGGCGCGACACCGCGGTCGGCAGTCCGCACGGGCCGGACTCGGTCGGATCGAGCACCACGACGGGCGAGCCGGTCCGGCGCAGCACGCGACGCAGCAGGGTCGGGTCGATGCCGGCGGCGTCGACGGTCAGGGGTACTCGTGCGGAGTCCTGTCCCGCGATCACCGCGTGCAGGGCGGGCCAGGCCGGGCCGGCGACGATCGGGCGGCCGCGGTGCGCGCGGAGCAGCGCGTCGAGTGCGGCGCCGGCGTCGGTGGTCACGACGACCTGCTCGGGCAGCGTCGGCAGGTTCATCCGGTGGGTGAGGAAGCGGGACAACGCGTCCCGCAGCTCGGGCAGGCCACCGGTGGGCATGCCCGCGCCGAAATCCGCCGGGTGCACCGACCAGTCGACGGGCGGCAGGTGCGTGGCGTCGGCGGGCACCGGGTGGGACAGTTCGATCGGGTCGTCGACCGCGCTCTCGGCCGTCGCAGGCCCGGCCGGACGCGGCGGGCGGGTGCGCCGGGCCCGCACGAACGTGCCGCTGCCGTGGACCCGCTCGACGACTCCGCGCGCGACGAGTTCCTCGAAGGCGCGCACGACCGTGCCGCGGCTGACGCACAGTCCCGCCGCCAGCGTCCGCTCCGCGGGCAGCCGCCGCCCGGGCCCGACCACCCCGGCCTCGACAGCACGCTCCAGATCGTCGGCGATTCCCCGATATCGGGGCGCGCCGTCGGCGCCGCGCCGGAACACGACGGTCGTCCACCAGAGCAACGGAGGCTGGTCCACTCGTCAAAATTGGCACTGTCCGGGGGGTGCCGGCAAGCGCGATGCTGTCGGTCGAATCGGCCGCGACGGCCGGGCGGAGCAGCCGACGAAGTGGAGAGGACGACGGATGGCGCAACCGGTGGCGACGTTGGCGCGGCGGCTGTGGGAGGCGATCGAACCGCTGCACGCGGTGGCCTATTTCTCGCCGCACCACCGCCGGGTGTCGGTGGAGCTCGGCATGAGCGGCTACTGGATGGGCTACTTCGCCGGACGCGCCGCACCGCTCGGCGCGCTCACCGCCGCGCCGGTGACGGCGATGTTCTTCAGCTTCCCGGAACGGCGCGTCGCGCATGCGCTGCCCGCCGCCTGGGACCACGCGGACCCCGGGACCGTCCTGGCCGCCCGGATCGAGACCGCCCGTACCGCACTGGCCGAGCATCTCGGCGAGGTGCCCACCGCCGACATCGACACACTGGCCCGCCGGTTGGAGGCCGCGGTGGACGGCTGCGACTACGGCGGCCGCCCGCTCGCCGCCGGGTGGGCCCGCGCACCGCGCCCGGACGACCCGCTGGGTCGTCTGTGGCTGGCCGCGACCGTGCTGCGCGAACACCGCGGCGACGGACACGTCCTGGCCTGTGTGCACGCCGGAGTGAGCGGCATCGACGCGGTCGTCGCGCACGCCGCGACCGGCAGCGTCTCCCGCGAACTCATGCAGCGCAATCGCGGGTGGCGTGACGCGGAATGGGATGCCGCGCTGCGCCGATTGCGGGCACGCGGCCTCGTCGACGTCACCGGCAGGCTCACCAAGGCGGGCGGCGCGCTGCGGCGCGGCGTCGAAGACCACACCGACGTCCTGGCCGCCGATCCGGTGACGATCCTGGGGCCCACCGGCATCGAGGACATCCTGGCCCGTGCCGCCCCGTTGAGCCGCAGGCTCTTCGATCGCGGCGCGATACCACTGCCCAACCCGATCGGCGTCCCCCGCCCCTGAGCATCGGCCGACACCGCCCCGAAGGAAGCCCCGTGACCGACACTCCGCTCGACATCGACACCGGCGATCTCGCCGCCCACGGCGTCGCCGTGCTCACGCTCGACCGCCCCGAGAAGAAGAACGCCCTGTCCCACCGGCTGCGCGGCGAACTCGCCGACGCGCTCGACGCCCTCGCCGCGGACCCGCGCTGCCGGGCGGTCGTGCTGACCGGTCGTGGCCCGGTCTTCAGTGCGGGCTTCGACCTGACCGAATTCGGCGTCGTGGACGAGGCGCGGCTGTGGGAGTCCTCGGACCGCATGAACGCCGCGGTGGCGGACCACCCGGTACCGGTGATCGCGGCCTTGAACGGCCCCGCCTACGCGGGCGGCGCCGACCTCGCGGTGCTGGCGGACCTGCGCCTCGGTGACGCGCGAACCACCTTCTCCCACACCGAACGCACCCGCTTCCCCGTCGTCTACCGGCCGCTGGCGGACTGTGTCGGCCCCGCACGCGCGCGGGAGCTCGTGCTCACCGGCCGTGTGGTCGAGGCCGAGGAGGCGCTGCGTCTCGGCCTGCTCACCGAACTCGTCACCGACCGCCCCGTGCTCGACCGGGCCCGCGCGATGGCCCGCGACATCGCCACGGCCCCCCGTGCGGTGCTCGAACGGATGCGCCGCAAGTTCGTCGCCGCCCGCGGCTACGACGCCCGGACGCCCACACTCGACCTGTGAACTCCGCGAAGTTCACCCGGGCGGGGTGAGGCGAACCCCCGTCCGGCTGCCTAGCGTCGCAGTGGTTCTCCCCCGACGAGGGCCCACTCCCGAGCCCTCCGGTATGGAAGGAGCCGACCATGACCACGCACACCCCGGGTCAGCCCGGGCAACCGACCACGGCGACCGGCCAACCCACCACCGCGCCCACCGGACACGCGACCGGCGCGACCACCCCGGTGAGTCACGCCGGGCACACCACCGGCCGTCAGGTGGCGGCGGGCGTCACCTCGATCGCGGCGGCCGCCCTGCTCATCACCTCGGGCATCGTCGGCCTGCTGCAGGGCATCGCCGGTGTCTCCGAGGACGAGCTGTTCGTCGTCGGACCCCAGTACACCTACGAATTCGACCTCACCACCTGGGGCTGGATCCACATCGTTCTCGGTGTGCTGCTGATCGTCACCGGCCTGGCCGTCATCACCGGCGCGACCTGGGCGCGGGTGACCGCCATCGGCCTGGCCTGCCTGTCGATCATCGGCAACTTCCTGTGGCTGCCCTACTACCCGCTGTGGTCGATCATCGTGATCGCCCTGGACGCCGTGGTGATCTGGGCCCTGGCCACCTGGAATCCCGAACGCTTCTGACGGCCGCGGCCCGCCGGTGGCGTGCTCGACCGTCACCGGCATCGGCCGTACTCCTCGCCGTCCCGCGACGGGTCGCGGTGCGGCCCGGCCGATTGGTCGAGCTCGCGCCCGCCTTCGCCGCGGCCGCGGGATCGCGCGTCGCCGAACCGTAGCCCCGGTCGGCCCACGCCGTGGGTGTCAGGGGTGCAGGCGGCGGAGGTAGTCGTGGTAGAGGACCACGAACCCGTCGTCGTCGAAGTCGATGTCGGCGGCGAAGTCACCGGCGACGAAGTGGACGGTCCGGCCGCCGCGGGGCGCGTAGCGCTGCGGGCCGAGGACGGCGGTGAGGTCGGGGACGGCGACGAACCGCATGGTGTAGTCGCGGCTGCGCGGCCGGGGCCAGCAGCCGGTCCCGCACGACCGGCAGGGCGTTGAAGAACGCCGAATGCTGCAGGTCGAAGAAGTCGGCGCCGTCGAGCAGGTGGGTGATCGGGCCGCGCCCACGTCGACGGTCAACGCCGGACCGTCGAGTTCCCAGCGCAGCTCGTAGACCAGGCCCAGCTGGGTGCCGCGCGCCCGGTCCAGCGAGGTCACCTCGACGATCTCCATCCGCGGCTCATCGATTCCCGCCCAGACGAATCTGCGCATGGGCGAAGGATAACCCGCTCAGCGCGAGGTGCGGTCCCGGCGCAGGTGCAGCAGCGGGAACGGCCTGCCCTGCCCGTCGATCTCCGATCGGCCGACCTCCTCGAACCCCTTCGCGGCGTAGAACTTTCGTGCCGTGGGATTGTCCTCGTTCACGTCGAGGCGAAGGACGGGGTGGTCGCGGGCGACGTCGTCGAGCAACCGGGTGCCGATGCCGTGGCCGTGCAGGGAGGGCTCCACGAACAACGCATCGATCTCGCCGTTCTCCTGCGCGAGGAAACCCAACGGGCCGCGCTCGGCGTACTCGGCCACCCGCAGATCGCTCATCGCGGGCAGATAGCCGGCGAGGAGACCCGCGTACCAGTCGATGTCGGCGGGGGTGAGGAAGTGGTGGGTGGCCTCGACGGCTCGGCGCCAGATGACGAGCAGCAGCTCGTGTTCGCCCGCCCGCGCGGGCCGGATCCTGATCTCCACCGCGCCACGGTAGCCGCGGGCCCGCACGCCCGGCCAGCGAATTTCGCCGGGGCAGGCCGCTCGCGCACCACCAGCCGGGCCGGGCCGGGTTTGACGAGCGCGGACCCGGGTATCGCTGCGAGGCAAACCACTGGACAACGAGAGCGTGGCCGTACCGGCGCACCGGCAGTGTCTCGGATATCGAGCAATCGCACCGCTTTTACCGACGGATGCTGGGCGAACCGCCGCATCTTTGGCGATGTGCCGACATTGCTGGAATATTGCTAGCTGTGCGCTGAACATGCGTGCCGGGTCGGGCAGAGGACAGGAGCACAGCGGGATGACGGATGAGTCCGGGACGGCGCTCGGTGCGGTCGCGGAGCGGGTCGGCGACGCGGAAGACGCTGAGCGACAGGAGTTGTTCGGCGCCGCGGCGGTGAACGGCGAGCTGGCCGCGTTGCTCGCGCGGATCGCCGCCGGGGACCGGGCGGCCTTCACCGCGTTCTACCGCGCCACCCATGCCCGGGTGTTCGGCATCGCCCTGCGGACCCTGCGGGTGCACCCGGCCGCGGAGGAGACCGCGCAGGAGGTCTACCTCCAGGTGTGGTCGAGCGCGGCGAGCTACGACCGGCGCCTCGGCACCCCGCTCGGCTGGTTGCTGATGCTGACCCACCGCCGCGCGATCGACCGGATCCGCGCCGATGCCGCCGCGGGGAATCGCGAACGCACTTACGGCACAACATTTCTCGAGCGGGACTACGACCAGGTCTCGGATGTGGTGTTGCGCCGCCTGGAAGGCCAGGAGGTCGCCCGCTGGGTGCAGACTCTCACCCCGATCCAGCGCCAGGCCATCTGCCTGGCCTACTACGGCGACCGCAGCTACCCCCAGGTGGCCGCCGATCTGGGGGTGCCGCTGCCCACGGTGAAGACCCGGATCCGGTCCGGGCTCAAGCGCCTGGAGTCGTGCCTGCGGCCATTGCCCGCCCCGGCGAATCCGCTGCCTCCCGTCCGTCGGCGACCGCGCGCATGACCGCGCGCAGCGCGGTGATGTAGCGGTCGACCGAGTCGTGCGCCACCGCGGTGTCGGGGTGGATGACGCTCAGCGTGGTCACACCCGGGAGCCGGTTGATCCAGATCAGCACCTCCTCGGCGGCGCCGCGGTTGCCGTAGAGGCCGCCGCGGGCCAGGTCGAAGTACTCGCTGCCGCTGAATTCGCGGGCATCGACGTAGGACAGCATCGGGTTGGACCAGCCCGGCCGCACGGCGATGCCGTCGGCGCCGGTGGCGAGTTCGAGCACGCGGTGGAACGGCACCGTGGTCAGCCGCAGACCGGCGTCGTAGGCGCGCTGCGCGCGCACCACGGTCCGGTCGAAACCCGCACGGGCGCCGATCGGGAACGCGACCGGCACCAGGGTCACGTACCAGCCCACCGAGGCCAGTTCGGCGACGGTGTTGCGGGTGCTGATCGGGGTGAGGGTGAAGTAGTAGTCGCTGTCGAGCAGCCTGCGTTCGGCCAGCGCGGCGGCGGCGAACACGCCCCCGGTGAACTCCGCGCCGTGCGCGCGGCAGACCCGCTCGAAACGCACCGCGTCGGCTTCGTCGAACACCACGATGCTGCGATGGGCACTGCGGTGGTATCCGTCGCCGTCCACGCCCAGATCCAGCGGGAAGGAGGGCAGTTCGCCGTCGTTGCCGCGCACCAGCTCGATCCAGCGGCGCACCCCGGGATCGGCCGGCGTCAGGCGCGCCGTCTCGGCCCGTTGCCGTGCGCAGTAGTCGAGGTAGCTGCCGGGCTGCTCGACCAGCGGTTGCTGCCCCCACATCTCGCGGGCGTAGAGCTGGGCCAGCTCGAAACACGAGATGTGCTGGGCGACCCCGTCGGTGTGCAGGTGGTCGACGGCGAGGTAGACGGTGGTGGATTCGCCGTGCTCGATCGCACCGAAGGTGAAGCAGTTCCATTGCAACGGGCCGGGGGTCTGCGTCTGTACCAGGTCGCGCACGGTCTCGGCGTCGTCGATGACGCCGTGGTCGACGGGCACGAAGTCGACCACGTCCGGCTCCACCATGTGCCGCGTCACCGCGCCGCCGGGCTCGATCGAGAACCAGCTGCGGAAGGTGTCGTGGCGCAGCAGGAACGCGTTGATCGCCCGTGTCATCGCGTCGCGGTCCAGCGCCGCGGGCACCTCCGCGGTGACCACGCACAGACCGGAGAACCGGAAGTCGGCGGCGGCGTTGCGGTGGGCCAGCTTCAGGTATTCCTCCTGCTGGTGCGAGGGTGGCACCGGGTGGGCCGGGGCCGCGGCCGCGCGCGCCACCGACTCGGCGGCGGCCACCCACGTCACGACCCGGCCCGGAGCCGGCTGCCATTCATCGATCAGGCCGAATTCGACCACGGCGTTCTCCTCATCTCCGCGCGCCGAGGGGGTGTGCGGCGGTCCCGGCGGCAGCGTCGGGCAGCCGCAGTGTCGGCACCGCCAGCAGGGTCGCGATCACCGCGATCGCGGTGAGCATGGTCAGGCTGCCGGTCAGGTCGTGCGTGCGGAAGAACGCGGCGCTGAGCACCGCCAATCCGACACCGTTGCCGATCTGTTCGATGGTGGGCAGGGTGCCCGAGGCCTCGGCCATCCGGTGCTCGTCGAGCCCGGCCAGCATCAACGGTTGCAGCGGCACGCCGAACAGGCCGACGCCGAACCCGGCCGCGAACACCGGGCCCGCGGCCAGCGCGAGATTCACCTCGCCGCCGGTGAGGTGCAGGTAGATCACCCACGACAGCACGCAGCCGCCGTAGAGCGCGATGCCGGCGGCGAGCACCCGCACACCCCAGCGGCGCACCAGCCACGGTGAACTCAACGCACCCGCGCCCGCGCCGAGCGCGAACGGCGTCATCGCCAGGCCGGTACGCAACGGCGAGAAGTCCAGCGTGTCCTGCAGCATGATCGACACCGCGAACACGAACGCGGTGAACAGCCCGAAGAAGATCGTCACCAGCACCGACCCGAGCGCGAAACCCCGGTCGGCGAACAGATCCAGCCGCACCAGCGCGCCCGCGCCGCTGCGGTTCCGCCGCCGCTCCCGGAGCAGGAAGATCGTCGCCGGCGCGAGTGCCGCGACGATCCCCAGGCACGGCAGCGGTCGCCAGCCGTGCTGGTGGATCTCCGCGAGCGCGGAGAGCAGGCCGAACAGGGCCAGCGTCGACAGCGCCACCCCGGCCGGGTCCAGCCGTTCCCCCGCCCGGGGCCGGTCGATCCGCAGGAACTTCCAGCCCAGCGCGAACGCGAGCACACCCAGCGGCAGGTTCATCAGGAAGACGCTGTGCCAGCCGGTTCCGGCGATGTCCGCGGTCACCAGCGCGCCGCCCAGGATCGGCCCGAGCATGCCCGCGAAGCCCGCGACCGCGCCGTAGAGCGCGAACACCTGGGTGTGTTTGCTGCGCGGGAAGCTCGCGGTGAGGATGGCGATGGTCTGCGCCGCCATCCCCGCGCCCGCGATGCCCTGCACCACCCGGGCCACCACCAGCTCGCTCGCGCTGCCGGACACCCCGCACCAGATCGAGGCGGCGGTGAAGGCGACCACCGACACCAGGAACATGGTGCGCCGCCCCACCATCGCGCCCAGCCGCGCCGCGGTCAGCAGCGTGCAGGCGAAGGCGAGCGAATAGCCCGAGATCACCAGCACCTGCTGTGCGCCGGAGGCGGACAGGTCCGCGGTGATGCTCGGCAGCGCGGTGTTCACGATGGTGACGTCGATCATCTGCATGAACACGGCGATCAGGCAGCCGGCGAAGGCGAGCCAGGCCGCCAGGTCGCCGCCCGCCACCGCGGCGGGCGGCGTGCGGACCTCCGTCACAGACGCGCTCCCTCGGCTCGCGTGGCCGCGTCGGCGACGTGCCCGTTGCCCGCGCCGTTGGCGGCGGCCGCGAGCGATTCGGTCAGCGCCGCGGGC
This sequence comes from Nocardia sp. FDAARGOS_372, assembly GCF_002554515.1. Classification (NCBI taxonomy): domain Bacteria; kingdom Bacillati; phylum Actinomycetota; class Actinomycetes; order Mycobacteriales; family Nocardiaceae; genus Nocardia; species Nocardia sp. FDAARGOS_372. Next base: position 1,654,946 of record NZ_PDDW01000001.1, read on the forward strand.
ACCGTCAGCCCCGACCCCGCGGGTTTCGCGACGGGCGCGGCCGGGTCGAGCGGGCCGGTGTCGGCGGCGAGGATCAGCTCGGCCACCTTCGGTCCGGCCTGCTCGAGACTGAACGAACGGCCCATCTGCAGCGACATCAGTTCGATGCCGAGCGATTTGCTCACCCGCGCACCGAATTCCACCGCCATCAGCGAGTCGAGCCCCAGTTCGGGCACCGGCACGGTCAGGTCGACGGTGTCGGCCTGCACGCCCATCACCACGGCCAGCTGTTCGGCCAGCATCCTGGCCACCGCCTGCCCGCGCTTGCCCTCCTCCAGCGCCAGCAGTTCGGCTTTGAGCTGGGCGAGGGCGGAGTTGTCGGCCACCGCGGCCGCCACCTGTGTCGCGAGCCTGCCGGTGCGCGTCATCTGCGGGAAGGCGGCGGTGAGCTTGGACCAGTCGGTCGGGATGATCGCGGCCCTGGTCACGTCCAGCCGTAGCGCCTGCTCCAAATACACGGTGCCGTCGGTCATCTCGATCGGGCTGAACCCGGCCACCTCGAGATACTTGGCGACCTTCTCGTCGGCGGCCATGCCACCGGTCGCGCCGGACATGTGCCCCCAGCCCACGCACAGCACCCGCTCCCCCGCCCGGCTCCACTCCTCGGCCAGCGCCTCCACCGCGAGATTGGCGGCGGTGTAGTTGTACTGGCCGAAGATGCCGAACATCGACCCGCCGGAGGAGTACAGCACGATCATGTCCGGCTCGATACCGGCCTGCTCGACGGCGTCGTGCAGTGCGCGCGCACCGTGCACCTTGGCGCGGTACACGCGGGTGAGCTGATCGAGGTCCATGAGCTCGATGCGGTTGTCGGCCACCGCGCCCGCCGCGTGGAAGATCCCGCGCAGCGGGTGCTCCGGCTGGTGCGCGCGTGCCACGATCCCGGCGACGGCCGCCCGGTCGGCGACGTCGGCCCGTTCCTCGAGCACGGTCACGCCCAGTGCCGCCCAGGCGGCGATCTGCTGCTTCGCCGCCGGGGTCGCGGCGCCGCTGCGCCCGACGAGCACCAGCCGGCGCGCGCCCTTGCCGATCAGCCAGCGCGCGGTCGCCAGGCCGAAACCACCGAACCCGCCGGTGATCAGATACGTTCCGGCACCGTCGATCTGCACCTCCGGCAGCATCGGACGCACCGGCGGCGCCTCGTCCGTCATACCGAGGGCGATCCTGCCGAGCCGGTTGGAGCGGATCACGTCGTCGAACGCCTTGACCACCTCGTGGGTGCCGTACACCTCGTAGGGCAGCGGGGTGTAGATGCCGGCGGCGATCTTGTCGTAGACGCGGCGCAGCAGGTCGGCCAGTTGCAGCGGCCGCACCGCGCACATCCGGTCGAGGTCGACCGAGAAGTACGACAGGTTCTTGTCGAAGGCGGCCAGCTCGAGCAGGCCGCCGGTGTAGATGTCGGCCTTGCCGACCTCGACGATGCGGCCGAACTCGCGCACGGCGTGGAAGTTCTGGCGCAGCGCCTCGCCGGGGGCGGTGCTGAGCACCACGTCCACGCCCGCGCCGCCGGTGAGCGCGAGGACCTCGTCGGCGAAGTTCAGCGAGCGCGAGTTCAGCGCGTGATCGGCCCCGAGCGCGAGCACGTGCGCCCGCCGCTCGGCGCTGCCCGCGGTGCCGATGATCCGCGCGCCCACCTGTCGGGCCACCTGGATCGCCGCCTGCCCGACGCCACCGGCCGCGCCGTGGATGAGCACCGTCTCCCCCGGCTGCAGCCGGGCCAGGTCGAGCAGCGAGTACTCGGCGGTGCCGAACGCGGTGGTGCTGGTGCACAGTCCGGGCTCGGCGCCCTCGGGCAGCGGGATGACCGCGTACTGGTCGACCAGGTGGTAGCGGCGCATCATGCCCTTGGCGGCGATGGCGACGGTGTCGCCGATCCCCACCGACTCGACGTCCGCGCCGACGCGGACCACGGTGCCGACGCCTTCCATGCCCGGCTCGGTGCCGAAGAAGGTCTCGGCGAGCTCGCGCTCCCCCAGGATGCCCATCACCTTGAGCGGGTCCTTGTAGTTCATGCCGATGACCTGCATCCGCACCTCGACCTGCCCCGGGCCGGGGTCGCGGCGCGGGACCTGCCGCCAGGCCAGCGCCGACAGCAGCCGCGACCGCGGAATCTCCAGCGCGAAATCGGCTTCCGGATCGGTCAGCGGCGCCGCGGTGTCCAGCGCCTCGATCCGCTCGCCGAGCGGCTTGGTGACGACCGGCACCCAGCGGGCGCCGCCGCGCAGCAGCACTTCGTCGGAGTTGTCGTAGCTGAACGCGCCGGGCACCGACAGTTCGGCGACGGCGGTACCGGGTTCGACGTCGACGAGCCGCCAGCGCAGCCGGGTCTGCTCGTTGAGCAGCACGCGGCGCGCCCCGGCCAGCGCGGCCTGCCGGGAGTCCGGCGGGATGGGACTGTCGGGCAGCGTGAACGCCCGCTCGGTGATCAGGGTGACGTGCAGGGCGCCGTCCTCGACCGGCGGCAGCGCGGCGGCGGCCGGGGAATCGGCGAACCGGTCCAGCGCCACCGCGATCCGCTTGAGCGTCCACAGGTCGGCCAGGTCGTCGGCCACCGCGCCGGCGACCACGCAGACGTGCACGCGCTGCACGTCCGGTTCCGCGGCCACGGAATCCAGCAGGGCGAGCAGGTCGTCCTCGAGATCCGGCGCGTCCGCGGCCACCCGCATGCGCGCGTCGGGAATCGCGGCGGCCAGTTGGCCGGCGCGGGCGTCTGCGGTGAGCGCGACGATCACCGTGGCCGCGGGCGGCAGCTGCGCGAGTGCGGCCGGGTCGATCGGATCGCGTCGTTCCATCGTGTCGGCGTAGTAGAACTCGGCCATCCGCTGCAGCGGCCCCGCGCCGGGGTTCAGCGCACCGATCTGCACACCGACCAGGCGCAGGCAGGGGTTCCGGTCGGCGTCGAGCAGGTCGACATCGGCCAGCCGGGCGCGCGCCGGATTCCGCCGGGCCACCACCGTGACCTCCTCGGGCAGCGGCGCATACATCCGGACCGCGTTCACCCCGACCGGCACGAGCGCGCCCTCGCCCAGGCTCTCGTCGGCGAACAGCAGCGCCACGGTCTGCATGGCCGCGTCCACCACGGCCGGGTGCGCGAGGTGTCCGGAGCCTGCGCCGATGCTCGCGTCCACGGTGGCGACGACGGTGTCGCGGTCGGCGCGGACCGCGGTCACGCGGCGGAAGGACGGACCGTAGTGGAGGCCGCGGGCGGCGAGCGCGGCGTAGAACAGGTCGGGATCGAAGTCGACCTCGGTCTCGATCTCCGGCACCGGCACCGGTTCCGGCTCGTAGGCGCCGGTGAGCAGCCGTCCGGTCGCGTTGACCGTCCACACCGTGCCGGTGGCGCTGCGCGAGCGGATCAGGAATCGCCCGCTGCCCTCCTCGACGCTGGTCTCCAGGAACGGCACGTCGGGCTGGCCCATGATCAGCGGCGCCACGAACCGCACGTTCGCCACCGCGACCCGCTTGTCGCCGGATCGGCTCGCCGCCGCGCTCAGTGCCGCGTCGAGATAGGCGGCGCCGGGCATGATGCGCACGCCGCCGACCACGTGATCGGCCAGCCACGGCAGCACTTCGGTGCCGACCTGCAACAACCAGCCCGGCCTGCCTTCGGCGTCCGGATCGCCGAGCATGGCGTAGCCGCCGGGGGTGCCGAGGCGCATCTGTTCGAAGACCGGCAGCGGCGCGTACAGGCGGGTGCGCTGCCAGGGGTAGCGCGGCAGCGGCCGATGCGGGGTCGGCGTGTCGGCCGGGAACAGGCGGTCCAGGTCGAGGACACCCGCGCTGTAGAGTCCGGCGATCGTGGCGCGCAGGCTCTCGGAATCGGGGCGCTTGCGGTCCAGGGTGGCGACCGTCGCGCCGTTCTCCCCCGCCGCCAGCAGGATCTCGCGGAGGTTGCCCGACAGCACCGGATGCGGGCCGACCTCGAGGAAGACCCGGCTGCCCGCGCCGAGCAGGGCGGTGACGGCGTCGGCGAAGCGCACCGACCGGCGCACGTTCGCGCACCAGTACTCGGCATCCCACAGGTCGTCGGTGACCGGCGCGCCGGTCACCGTGGAGTACAGCGGAATCCGCGGCGACCGCGGCCGCAATTCGGCCAGCGCGGTGCGCAGCTCGTCGAGGATCGGATCCATCAGGCGGCTGTGGTAGGGCACCTCGACGCGCAGTCGACGCGCGAAAACGCCGTCGTCGGTGAGCTTTTCGGCGATCTCGTCGAGCCGGTCGGCGTCGCCGGACAGGGTCAGCGCGTGCGGGCTGTTCACCGCCGCGATGTCGACCGTGCCGTCGGCGAGCAGCGCACCGGCCTGTTCCAGGCTGAGCCCGACCGCCAGCATGCCGCCCGAGCCCGCGGTGGTCGCCTGCAGGCGGGCCCGGTGGTAGGCGACCAGCACGGCCTCCGGCAGTGTCAGCATCCCGGTGACGTAGGCGGCCGACACCTCCCCGACACTGTGGCCGACCACCGCCGCGGGTTCGATGCCGAGCGCGGCCAGTTCCCGCACCAGCCCCACCTGCACCAGGAAGTTGGCCGGTTGCGCCACCTCGGTGGCGGTGACCCGCGATTCCTCCTCCGGCCGCAACAGTTCCTCGATGATCGACCAGCCGGCCACCGCCCGGAAGGCCGTGTCGATCTCGCGCGCCGTCGCGGCGAAGACACCGTCGGCGAGCAGGAGTTCGCGTGCCATCCCCCACCACTGCGGGCCCATACCGGAGAACACGAACACCGGTTCGGCGACCCGCCGCGACACCGTGCGGACCGCGTCCCGGCCGTCACCGGCGGCATAGGCGCGCAGGGCGTCGACCAGTTCGGCCCGCTCGCCCAACGGCATCCCGATCCGGAACTGGTGGTGCGCCCGGCGCGTCCACGCCGCTTCGGCGACCCGCTCCACGTCGGCGCCGCCCGCGAGCAGATCGGCGAACCGGCCCGCCATCGCCCGCACGGCCGCCGCACTGCGCGCGGAGACGGGCAGCACCCCGAGATGGCGCGGTTCGGCGCGCGGCACCGGCGGCGCCCCGCGGTACTCCTGGAGGATGGCGTGGGCGTTGGTGCCGCCGTATCCGAACCCGTTGACCGCGATCGTCATCGGCACGGTCTCGGACTCGTACGGTTGCGCCTCCAGCTGGACGTGCAGGTTGAGGTCGGCGAAAGGAATGTCGGGATTGAGTTCGTTCAGCCAGCCCTGCGGCGGCAGGGTGCGATGGGTGAGCGCCAGCGCCGACTTGATGACACCGGCGATGCCGGAGGCGGCCTCGGTGTGCCCGAGGGTGGCCTTGAGCGAGCCGACCCCCAGCGTCGTCTCGCGCCCCTCGACCGCGCCGTAGACCCGCCCCAGGGCGCGCAGCTCGATCGGGTCGCCCACGGGCGTGCCGGTGCCGTGCGCCTCCACGTAGCTGATGCGTTCGGGCGCCAGTCCCGCCCGCTCGCACACGGCCCGGGCCAGCGCCTCCTGGGAGTCGGCGTTGGGCACGGTGATCGCGGTGGTGCGCCCGTCCTGGTTGGCGCCCGTCGCCTTGACCACCGCGTAGATCCGGTCGCCGTCGCGCACGGCGTCGTCGAGTTTCTTCAGCACCACGATGCCGCCGCCCTCACCGCGGCCGTAGCCGTCACCCGCGGCGTCGAAGGACTTGCAGCGCCCGTGGCGGCGAGGAATCCGCCCTTGCACATCATCACGAACGTCTCCGGCTGCAGCATGACGTTCACCCCGCCCGCCAGCGCGACCTCGCAGTCGCCGTTGTCGAGCGCCTGGCAGGCCAGGTGGAAGGCCACCAGCGACGACGAGCACGCGGTGTCCACGGTGAGCGCGGGCCCGACCAGGTCGAGGGCGTAGGCGATGCGGTTCGACAGCATCGTGTAGGAGGCACTGGCCGCGGTGTGCATGTCCACGTGCGCCAGCGCCGGTCCGACCACCCCGACCACCGATTGGTCGACCACGAAACCGCCCACGTAGACGCCGACCTGGCGGCCCGCCGTGCGCGGCGCGATCCCGGCGTCGTCGAGCGCCTCCCAGGTCACCTCGAGCAGCAGCCGCTGCTGCGGGTCCAGCACGGTCGCCTCACGCGGGGAGATGCCGAAGAAGTCAGGGTCGAACTCCCACGGGTCGCCGGTCATGAAGGCGCCGCGTTTGGTGTAGCTACGGCCCGGGGTGCGCTTGTCGCGGTCGTAGTAGCGGCGGTAGTCCCACCGGTCCGCGGGGATCTCCACGACGGCGTCGCGCTTGTCGACCACGAAATCCCAGAAGGTCTCCGGTGAGTCGATTCCACCGCCGAATCGGCAGCCGATACCCACGATGGCAATGTCGGACATCCTTGATCCTCCCGAATGGGGGTGTCGTGCAGTCGCTGTCTCCGCTGCCGGGCGACGATCTGTCGAACCTGGGCCGTCCTGGAAGTTGTCCGGTATCAGCGCTGCAAATCCGCAAAACATCCGGTGCCACACCGGCAGTGGACCGATCGTATGCACCCGACGACGACGCGGTGAACAGCTCGGTTCCAACGTTCCGTCATCGCACAAAGCCCGTGCGCGGCCAACTGTGATCGCGGCCAAGCCTTTTCGGTCGCGCTCACGCGGGCGCGGCCAGCGCGGCGGCGAACAGCGGCCAGCAGCGGCGCAGATCCTGCTCCCAGTACCCCCACGAGTGGGTGCCGTCGGGGCGCACCTCGACCGTCGCCGGGATGCCCGCCGCGCGCAGCCGCGCGCCGAGTTCGCTGGTGCAGTCGGCGGCCACCGCCTCGAGCGCACCGCCGATCAGCAGTTGGTCCGCCAGCGCGAACGGATCCGCGTCGATTCCCGGGCCCTGCAACGAATCCAGGGCCCCCGGCCGCCCGGTGCCCGCCGTCACGTACACCGTGGTGTCGCGCAGTTCCGCGGCCCGCAGCGACGGATCGTTGGCCGCCCACGCCGGGTCCTCGGGCGGGCCCCACAGATTGACCGGGTCGCCGCCGTAGGCGCGCACCACCGTGTTCACCACGGCGCGGCCCCGCGCGTCGCTGGTCGGCACACAGCCGCTGAAGGAGCCGATCGCCCGGTACACCCCCGGCGCGTGCAGAGCGAGCTGGAACACCGAGGTCCCGGCCATCGACACCCCGATCACCGCGTTCGCGCCGGTGCCGTGAAACGCGTTGTCCAGCAACGGCGGCAGCTCGCGGGTGAGGAAACTCGCCCAGCGCTGGAGCCCCAGCACCGGGTCGCGGGCGCGCCAGTCGGCGAAGTAGCTGCCCGCACCCCCGATCGGCATGGCGACGTTGACCTGTTCCCCGGCGAAGAAGGCCGCCACCCCGGTCCGGTCGAACCAGTTGCCGCCGTCCCCACCGCCGGTGATCCCGTTGAGCAGATACAGCGTCGGTGCTGCCCGGTCGGGGTCCGCCGCCCGCAGCAGCCGGATCGGGATCTCGGCGGCCATGGCCGCGGAGTGGACGATCACCTCGACCTCCCGGTCCGACCGCGGCGTGACCCGGACGATGTGCGGCTCGCCGATCGGTTGCGCGGCCACCGGGCCGGCGAGCGCGGCCACCACCAGAACGGCGGTCGTGGCGACCAGCGCGCGAAGCAGGGAGTGTGTCACCGTCGGCAACCTAATCCGCCGCACCGCCGCCGGCCACGCTCCGCCCGCGATCCTGTGAGGGCTACCAATTCGCCGTCCGCGGTCATGGGCGCCTCCGGCACGCGTTGACGCAATGAAACAGGATTTGTATTGTCGTTACATGTCCGAGCGCTACGACGAGGTCGACGAGCGGATCATGGACGCCGCGCTCGAACGGATCCTTCAGGTCGGCATCCGGCGGTCGAGCCTCGAGGACATCGCGCGCCGCGCGGGCATCAACCGCATCACCATCCACCGGCGCTTCGCCGGAAAGGAGAACCTGATCGAGGCGGTGCTCGAGCGCGAGACCCGCCGCATGCTCGCCGAGGTCACCGCGATCGCCACCACCGCCCCCGGCGTGGACGCGCAGATCGAGGAGACCGTGCTGTACGTGCTCACCCAGACCCGCATCCACACCCTGGTCACCCGGTTGCTGCGGGTGGCGCCGGAGGAGGCCCTGAGCTTCTACACCGTGCAGGGCGAGCGGCTGGTCGGGCTCGGCATCGACTACATCACCGGCATGCTCACCCACGCGCAGCAGGCCGGGCTCATCGACCGCTACGACCCCAGTCCCGTCGCCGAACTCGTCGCCCGCCTCGCCCATTCGCTGATGCTCACCCCGGGCGGCGGCGGCAACGTCGACTTCGGCGACCCCGACCAGGCCAGGGCCTTCGTCCGCGCCTTTCTCGTGCCGTTGCTGAAACACGGCATCGCCGCATCACGGGAGGAACACCCCCATGACCGCCCCCACGCTCGTCCCCACGCGCCATCCCGACCGCCCACGTAGGGCCCCGGGACTCGGCCCGTTCGCCGCGCTGCTCGGCATCGGCGAGCCCTCCCCGCAACGCTGGCGAGCGCTCGGCGAATCCCTGCTCGTCGGCGACGAACCGATGGACCGCCTGGTCGAGTGGATGTACGCCGAGGGCATGGCGACCACCCGACCGCTGTTCGACCGCGCCCTGCACACCGGCATCGACAGCGTGCCCGCCGCCCCCGCACCACTGCGGGAGTTCTTCGAGCTGGTCGAGACCACCCCCGACTGGGTCGATCCCGCGCTGCTCCGCCAGGGCGAGCGGGTCTTCCGCTCCGGCGGCACCGACGGTCTCTACTTCGCGCGCGACGTCTCCTTCCTCGGCGGCTACCTGGCCTCCGGCTTCAACAAGACGCTCCTGCGCACCGGCGCCCTCGAGAAGGGCCCGGCGCGGCGCTTCGCCGAGACGTTGCAGTGGGCCATGGACGTCTCCAGCGAGAACGGCATGGACACCTTCGGCGCCGGCTACCGGTCGACGCTGCACGTGCGCTTCATCCACGCCCTGGTGCGCAGGCACGTGGCCGCCATGCCGGACTGGCGCGGCGAGGAATGGGGGGTGCCGATCAACCAGACCGACATGGCCGCCACGCTCGTCGGCGCGCTGCTCGCCCCCTTCGTCGGCGGCATGGCACTGGGGATCGTGCCCTCCCCTCGCGAGACCGCCGCCGCCGCGCACCTGACCCGCTACGTGGGCTGGCTGATCGGCGTGCAGGAGCAGTGGCTGCCCACCGGATTCCGCGACGGCGTGGCGATCCTGCACCACTGCCTGGGCGCGATCACCAACCCCGACGAGACCAGCCGCCGGCTCGCCCGGCCGATGGCCGACGATCCGCTGCACTGGCACCACCCCAACCTGCCGCGCCTGCGCGGCCGCATCGCCCGCGCCCAGCACCTGTCGGTCGCCAGCGCCTTTCTCGGCCCCAAAGCCATGCGCATCCTCGGCCTGCCGTACGTGCCGCCGTGGTACCCGGCCCTGCGCATCCCGGTCAACCTGGTGCGCAGCGGACTGGTCCGCCTCGTCCCCGGCGGCGCCGACCGCGCGGCCGTGCGCGGCCGCCGCGAACAGGAAGCGTTCCTGCGCAAGCTCATCGGCGACAGCGCGGCCGTCATCGGCGCATCCGCGCCCCGGCCGGGTACCGCCGCCTGACCGATCGTCCCCGAACCGCGGTGGTCACTCGCTCGGCATCCGCCCGGACCCGGCACCCCCGCGCAGGCGGTCGCCGAAGCGGTGGAGCGCCGCGCGGAATTCCGCGGGCTCCTCGACGGTGACCTCGGCGTCGAGGAAGGCCAGGGCGAGCACCAGCCACTGCCAGGTGTCGAGCATCAGCACCGCGCGGGTGCGGCCGTCGGGCAGCGCGGTGAGTTCCATGTCCTGGCCGGTCAGCGCGCCCGCGACGGCGGCGACCGGGGCGTCGACGGTGAGCACGACACGCTGCCGGTGTTTGTCGAATCCCGCGCGCAGGTAGTCGATTCCGGTGTCGGCGGGCAGCGGGCGCGGGGTGAAGACACGCTCGCCGACGCGCACCCCGGTGATGCGGTCGGTGCGGAAGACCCGCCAGTCGCGGCGGTCGGTGTCCCAGGCCAGCAGGTACCAGCGCAGGCGCAGGTGGATCTGGCGGTGCGGCTCGACGCGGCGGGCCGACGACGCGCCCTCGGCGCCGGTGTACTCGAAGGTCACCACACGGTGCTGGTGGATGGCGTCGGCCAGGGCGCCGAGGGTGGCCGCGTCCGCGCCGGGGGCGGCGAGGGCGCCGGTTTCGAGGCCCGCGCGCAGGGCGGCGGCGCGGGGGCGCAGGCGTTTGGGCAGGAACTGGTCGACCTTGCCGTAGGCGCGGGTGGCCGCGTCGTCGAGGCTGCCCGCGCCCGCGTTGCCGGTGGCCGACAGCAGGGCCAGGCCGAGCAGGGTCGCGAGGGCCTCGTCGTCCTCGAACAGCAGCGGCGGGACGGTCGTGCCCGCGGCGAGCCGGTAGTAGCCGCCCGGCCCGGGCTGGGTGCGGACCGGATAGCCGTACTCGCGCAGCCGCTCGACGTCGCGGCGCAGCGTGCGCGGGCTGACCGCCAGCCGGGCGGCGAGTTCGTCGCCGGCGAACGCCCGCCCGGTCTGCAGGGCGGCCAGCAGCGCGAGGAGGCGGCGGGTGACATCGGCCATGCGCTCATTCTCGCCGGAATCGCGGTCGGAATCCGGCCACATCTCGTCGTAGCGTCGCGGGCATGGCCGAACCCATGATCCGTCTCCGGGGCGCCCGGACCAACAATCTGAAGTCGCTCGACCTCGACGTGCCGCGCGGGCAGCTGGTGGCCTTCGTCGGCGTGTCCGGATCGGGGAAGTCCTCGCTGGTGTTCGACACGATCGCGGCCGAGGCGGGCTTCCAGCTCACCGAGACCTTCCCGCCCTTCGCCCGCAACCGGATGCCGAAGTGGACGCGACCCGACGTCGAGCACATCCACGGGCTGTCGCCGGTGGTGGTGATCGATCAGCGCCGCCTCGGCGGCAACGCCAGGTCCACCGTCGGCACGATCACCGACACCTGGACCTACCTTCGTCTGTTGTTCTCCCGCCTGAGCACACCGCACCTCGGCGAGTCCAACCGCTTCTCGTTCAACGATCCGGCGGGCATGTGCCCCACCTGTTCCGGTCTCGGCGAGGTGGTGGTCAGCGCGGTCGAGCGGTTCCTCGACCCGGACAAGTCGCTGCGCGAGGGCGCGATTCTGCTGCCCGGCTTCGGCAACGGCGGCTACTGGTACTCCCAGTACGCCGACATCGGCAGTTTCGACGCCGACACCCCGCTGCGGGAGTGGAGCGAGCAGGAACGCGCGGCCCTGCTCTACGGCGGCGAGCACGCCGCCCGCCTCGGCACCGCGCCGCCGAAGGACTACGAGGGCGTGGTGACCCGCTTCGAGCGCATCTACCTGCACACCGCCGACAACCTCTCCGAGCGCAAACAGCAGACCCTGGCCCGGTTCACCCGCTCGGCCACCTGCCCCGACTGCCACGGCGACCGGCTGACCGAAGCCGCCAGGACGGCGACCGTCCACGGATACACCATCGCCGACCTGGCCCGGCTCGAGATCGCCGAACTGGCCGGGCTGACACCGGAATTCACCGAGCCGACGGTGGCCCCCGTGGTGGCCGCCCTGCGTGAGCGGCTCGACGCGCTGGTCACTATCGGCCTGGGCTACCTGCACCTCGGCCGCGCCACCACCACCCTCTCCGGCGGCGAGTCCCAGCGCATCAAGACCGTCAAGCACCTGGTCAGCAGCCTCATCGAAATGCTCTACGTCTTCGACGAACCCACCGTCGGCCTGCACCCGCACGACGTCGCGGCCATGACCGCGCTGCTGCGCCGGCTGCGCGACAAGGGCAACAGCGTGCTGGTCGTCGAACACGACCCCGCGGTGATGGCCATCGCCGACCAGATCGTCGAAATCGGTCCGGCGGCGGGCGAACACGGCGGCGAACTGGTCTTCCAGGGCCGCTACGCCGACCTGCTCCGCGCCGGCACCCCGACCGCGACCGCGCTGACCCGCACCCGCCCGCGCACCCGCGCGCCGCGCACCCCGCGCGGGAAGATCCGTGTCACCGGCGCCACCCGCAACAACCTCCGCGACCTCACCCTCGACCTGCCCACCGGGGTGCTGACCGTGCTCACCGGCGTGGCCGGATCCGGGAAGTCCAGTCTGGCCGCGGAACTGCGCGCCCAGCACGAGGCGGTCGTCATCGATCAGAAGCCGGTGGCGACCAACCGCCGCTCCACACCGATCACCTACACCGGCATCGCCACGCCGATGCGCAAGCTGTTCGCGCGGCGCAACAACGTGCCCGCGGCGCTGTTCAGCGCGAACTCCGCGGGCGCCTGCCCGGACTGCCGTGGTCTCGGCGTCGTCTACACCGACCTGGCCTTCATGGAGGGGCAGGAGACGGTCTGCGAGACCTGCGGCGGCCGCCGCTTCACCCCGGAGGTGCTGCGCCACACCGTCGACGGGCTCTCCATCGCCGACGTCGACGATCTCACCATCGCCGAGGCGCTGCACCGCCTCGACGACCGCGCCATCGCGGCCGCGCTCGGCCACCTCGACGAGGTCGGCCTGGGTTATCTGCGCCTCGGCCAGCCGCTGACCACCCTCTCCGGCGGCGAATGCCAACGGGTCAAGATCGCCAAGGAACTGCGGGAGGCCACCGCACCGGCCCTCTACATCCTCGACGAACCCACCACGGGACTGCATCTGCGCGATGTCGACACGCTGCTGGACGTGCTGGACCGGCTGGTCGAGCGGGGCCACACGGTGGTGGTCATCGAGCACGATCTCGAGGTCGTGCGGCGGGCGGACTGGGTCGTCGACCTCGGGCCAGGTCCGGGCAGGCACGGCGGGCGCGTGCTGTTCGAAGGGCATGTCACCGACCTGCGCGCCCACGACACCGCGACCGCGCGCGCACTGCGGGCCGCCGAGGCGTCCACAGCCGGCATTTGTGGATAGCCAGTTTCTCGCTGTCGCCCGGCTTGTCGGTTGGCTCTCGGGGACGCGACCACCTACGTTGCTGAACGTCCGATGATTTGCTGAACGATTGCTCTGCGAGGGGTGGGCGATGGTGGCACGGGTCAGTTCGTCTGGTGCGCACAGTGTTCGCGGCCGCCGGGACCGCCGGTGAGCGCGCGGGCACGTCGGGGGCGCACCAGGCGACTGCTCGTGGCGGCCGCGGCCGTCGTCACGATGGTCGCCGCCGGTGGCTGCACCATCGGCGTCGCCGAACCCGCCGCCGATCGCCCGGCCGGTACGACCGGCACGACCACCGCGCCGGCACCGTCGCCCGCGCCACCGCAACGCAAGGCGTCGAACGTCGCCATGACCAAGCTGGCGCCGGGCCAGAAGCCGCCGCAGTTCATCCTGTTCTCCTTCGACGGCGTCGGACTCTCACCCAATTGGGACATGTTCCTCGAGGTCGCCGAGCGGGTGGACGCGCGCTTCACCGCCCTGATGACCGGCCTGTACTTCCTCACCGACGACAACCGCCACCACTACCGCGGCCCCGGCCACCGCCCCGGCGAGGCGGCCATCGCCTTCGGCGGTCATCCCGAGGACGTCTACGCCCAGATCGACTACCTCAACCGCACCTGGCTGGCCGGGCACGAGATGGGCACCCACTACGTCGGCCACTTCTGCCGGGGCGGCGGCTATCACGGCGACCAGTGGAACACCGCCGACTGGAACCACGAACTCGACCAGTTCTTCGCGCTGATGACCGGCTGGCGCGCCAACAACCAGCTCTTCGACGGCCCCGATCTGCTGTTCGGCCCGCAGGAGGTGCGCGGCGGCCGCACCCAGTGCCTGGAAGGCGCGCTGTCCCAGCTGATTCCGGCGTGGAAGCAGCACGGCATGACCTGGTATTCCTCCATGCCCGCCGACCGTCCCGGCCTCTACTGGCCCGGCCGCGTCGACGGAATCTGGGAATTCCCCATCCCGTTCGTGTTCGCCCCGCCCTTCGAACGCCGCCAGACCGCCCTCGACTACAACTTCTGGTACACCTTCAACAAGGCCCAGGATCAGCCCGCGACCGCACCGCAGGTGCGTCGCATGGTCAAGCAGACCTACGACTACATGTACGAGCGGGCCTACCACGGCAACCGGGCGCCGCTGGTCATCGCCAACCACTTCAACGACTGGAACGGCAACGCCTTCAATCCCGCCACCGCCGATTTCATGGCCGAGGCCTGCACCCGCCCGGAAACCGTCTGCGCCACCTACTCCGACGTGATCGCCTGGATGGAGTTGCAGGACCCGGCCGTGCTGGCGCACTGGCAGGCGATGCCGCCGGTCGCGGTGAGCCCGCACGACTGATCCTTCGCCTCGCCCACCCCGACGCGCGCCGCTGTGCGGTGGTGCGGGAGCCGTTCGAGGGGATCGCCGGCGCGGAGCCGGTCGTGCTCGACAGCGGGCACGCCCCGGCCGCCGAGCGGGCCGTCGGATGGACCGCCGTCACCGAATTCCTGGCGCGGACGTCGCGCGGCCGCGCCGGGCCGGTCCCTACTGCCCGCCCGCGGCCGCGATCGCCTTGTCGACGAGTTCGACGGTGGCGCGCGGGTCGTCGACCTGGATGATCAGGCGGGCGTAGCGTTCGTCGCGCAGTTCGATGACCACGGCGCGGCTTGCGTCGCGGACGTCCCAGAACACCCGCTCGCCCTCGGTGTAGAAGGTGCCCGCGGTGATGACGCCCGGCAGGTAGGTGCCGGGCGCGCGGATGCCCTTGGACTCCTTCGCCACACCGGGGTCGACCGTCGCGCCGCGGACGTTGGCCAGCGGAATCTCCAGGCGGCTCTTGAGCGCCCAGAGCTTGCTCAGCCCCTCCACCTCGACGACCAGCGTTCCCTCGTGAATCTCTACCTTGGCCAACGCCATTCCTCTCGATCAGGGTTCGGACGGGTGGGGTGGGCGGCTGCCGCTCGCCCTGGCTCGCAGGCGCAGACCGAGGACGGTCGCCGACAGCGCGGCGGCGTCACCGTCGCGTGCGGCACCATCGGTCACGGCCGCATCGAGCGCGTCCAGAGCGGCGGCGATCTCACGAGCGACCTCCGGATCCACCGGCGCGCGCTCGACCGCCGCGAGCAACAGGAAGTCCAGCTCGGCCGTGGCCGAGCTGGATTCGAGCAGGCCCGGCTCGGCGCGAAGCCGAGCCACCGCCGGGCGCAGCCGGTGCTCGACGTACCACCGCAGCGCGGCCAGATACAGCCCACGCTTGCTGCCGAACACCTTGTACAGGCTGTTGCGGTGCACGCCGAGATGGTTCACCAGGTCGTCCACCGAGACGCCGTCGTAGGCGCGCTCGGCGAACAATCTCGCCGCCGCGGCGATCACCTCGTCCTCGTCGAATCCCCGCGGCCTTCCCATGACCACAGCATGCCAGTTGAGGAACGATCAGTCAAGAACGATCGTTCCTCAACTGCGCGCCGCGGCACCCCGATCGAGAGCGGTGCGGCGTCAGCGGGTGGTGTACCCGCCGTTGGCGAAGAGGGTCTGGCCGGTGATCCAGCCGCCATCGGTGACCAGGAACTCCACCAGCGGGGCGATGTCCTCGATCTGCGTCAGGCGCCCGCCCATCGCCTGGGACTTGTGGAACTCCACCCGCTCCGGCGTCTCCTGCGGGTAGAAGAACGGCGTGTCCATCGGCCCGGGCGCGACATTGTTCACCGCGATGCCGCGCGCGGCGAACTCCTTGGCGGCGGCGCGGGTGAAGTGCTCGACAGGGCTCTTGGATCCGGCGTAGGTGGAGTAGCCGTCGGTGAAGGCCGCCAGCAGCGAGGTGACCACGGTGACGATCCGGCCGTTGTCGGCCAGCCGCCTGCCCGCCTCGGCGAGGAAGAAGTAGGCCGCCTTGGCGTTGACGGCGAACATCTCGTCGTATTCGGCCTCGGTGGTGTCGACGATCGGCTTGCGCAGCACTTTGCCGACGGTGTTCACGGCGATGTCGACGGTTCCGAACGCTTCGATCGCCGCGTCGAACAGCCGGGTCACGTTCGCGGGTTCGGTGAGGTCGGCGCGGAACGGCACCGCGCGGGCCCCCGCCGCCTCCACCGCGGCGATGGTCTTCTCGGCATCGGCCTCGCCCGCGGCGCTGTGGTAGTGGACGAGCACGTTCGCCCCGCGCTCGGCCAGCCGGGTACTGATCAAGCCGCCGAGGTTCTTCGCCCCGGCCGCCACGATCGCGGATTTGCCCGTCAGCTCGGTCATGTGTCAGCTCCTTCATGTCGGTCGGACACTTCCGACGCTAGGAGCCATATCCACAACTGTGAAACAGAAAATTCTCCCGGAACAACAATCATCGGTTGTCGATCCGTGGGTTCAGCGGCGGCGCGGGGCCACCAGGCCGGATTCGTACGCGCGGATCACGAGCTGGGCGCGGTCGCGGGCGTGCAACTTCGTCATGGCGCGGTTGATGTGGGTCTTGGCGGTGAGCGGGCTGATCACCATGCGCTCGGCGATCTCGTCGTTGGACAGCCCGCGCGCCGCGAGCACGACGGCCTCGCGCTCCCGCGTGGTCAGTCCGGCCGTTTCGACGTCGGGAGCGAGCGGCTCGGTGACGAAGCGAACGATCAGGCGCCGGGTGATCGAGGGGGCCAGCAGGGCGTCGCCGCGGGCGGCGACCCGCACCGCGTGCAGGAAGTCCTCCGGCCGGATGTCCTTCACCAGGAACCCGGCCGCGCCCGCGCGCAGGGCGTGGAAGACGTACTCGTCCATGCCGTAGTTGGTCAGGACCACCACGTGCACGCCCGCGAGCGCCGGGTCCGCGGCGATGCGGCGGGTGGTCTCGATGCCGTCGAGCACCGGCATGCGGATGTCGATCAGGGCGATGTCGGGCAGATGGCGGGCCGCGAGCGCGATCCCCTCGGCGCCGTCACCCGCCTCGGCGACCACCTCGATGTCGTCCTCGAGATCGAGCAGCGCGCGAAAACCGCTGCGGATCAACGGCTGGTCATCGACGAGCAGGACGCGGATCACCGGGCACCCACCACGGGCAGTTCGGCATGGACACAGAAGCCACCCCGGTCGCGCGGCGCCGCCCGGAGCCGCCCACCGAGCGCGGTGACCCGTTCCCGCATGCCGAGCAGGCCCACCCCCGGTACGGGCGCGGCGGCGGGGGTGGCGCAGCCGTCGTCCTCCACCCGCACCACCAGACAACCGGGGCGGTGCTCGATCGACACCGCGGCGGAGCGGGCCGCGGCGTGCCGGGCGATGTTGGTCAGCGCTTCCTGGACGACGCGGTAGACCGTGCGTTCGACGGCGGCGGGCACGCTGCCCACCTCGCCGCGGACGGTCAGTGTCACGTCCAGGCCGCTCCCCTGGGCCCGCTCGATCAGCTCGGGCACGTCGGCGAGACCGTGCGGGGGGCGTTCGCCGTCGTCGCGCAACGCTTCCAGGGTGGCCCGCAGTTCCCTGGCGGCTTCGCGGCCCGCGTCGCGGATGGCCAACAGCGCCGCGGGCACCTCCTCACCCCGTTTCCGCGCGACGTGGACAGCCGCCTCGGACTGGACCTTGATGACCGAGATCTGATGGGTCAGCGAATCGTGCAGTTCGCGGGCGATGTGCAAGCGCTCCTCGTCGGCACGGCGGCGCGCGAGTTCCTCGCGGGTGCGCTCGGCTTCCTCGGCGCGGCGTTCGGCCTGGCGCAACGCCTCCCCCGCTGCGCCTGCCGCGATCAGCCACGCGATCTCCAGCGCACCCCGCGCCTGCGCGAACGCCGCGCCGGTGTCGTGCAGGGTGGTGAGCGCGGCCAGCGGTAGCGCCGCCAGCAGAGCCACCGACGCGATCACCGTGACGACGCGGTGCCCGGCCCGCACGGCGGCGTAGACCGCGACCAGGAAGGCGACCGCGGGCACGTCGAAACCGGCGGCCTGGTACCCGAGCGCGCACAGGCCGGTCGCGATCAGCACGGGGATCGGGGCGGTGCGGCGGGCGCCCAGCGCCAGTCCGCTCGCGGCCAGCAGCGCGTAGCCCAGCGGGTCGAGCACGCCGGCGACGGGGTCGGCGGTCGCGCCGGCGACGAGCAGCACCGCGGCCACACCGGCCGCGACCGCCCAGTCCGCGATCCAGGCACGCCTCATGCGTGCACCCTAGCCCGGCGGCGGCGCGATCGGATCCCACGCGCGGCGGATCTTCGCACTACCGCCGACGCGGTAGTGCGTGCCCGGAGTCCGCGGTATGCCCGCACCCGGCGTACGTCATCGGGCCGACCTCGAATTGTCCACGAACACCGGATGTTCCGGCTGTGCCGCGCCGACATGATCGAGGCGACACCTCACTCGTCCGCGAAGGAGCGCGCCATGGATCTCCACCACCTGCTCACCGCAGCGCAGTCGACCCTCGTCCGATCGGCCGTCGACTCGCGAGTTCTCGCCGAGCGCGCGGCCGCCCCGCTGGCGGCAGTCACCGATCTGAGCACCGGCCGGATCGCGGCGAGCAGCGCCGCCCTCATCGGACTGGCGGGCGTGCTCGCCGGCGTCCTGGCGCTGACCCGCCCGCACCGGTTCGGAGCCGGACGCACCGCGATCGCCGCCCTGGCCGCGGGACTGGCCGGTCTCGCGATCGGCGGTGTCGTCGTCGCCACGGCCCGGGGCGCGGTCGGGTCCGGTAACGGTCTCGGCGGCGCCTATGTCGCGGTCCTGGTCGGCGCCGTCGCAGCGGCACTCGGCGCCGTGGCGCTGGTGCGGGCCCGCCGCGCGGAGTAGCCCACGCGGACGCGGAACCGGCGCACCCTCACCCGCCGACCGGCGCGGCCGGATGGGTCTGCGGGTTGGTGCCGGTGGTGAGCAGATCGCGCACCGCCGAGCGGGTGTGCGGCAGCCACAGCGCCTGGACCGGGGTGAGCGGCGGGTCCTCGACGTCGACGACCACGACGCTGCCGCCGAGCGCCGGGCCGCGCGGCGCGGTGACGAAGGCGACCGCGTCGGGGTAGTCCAGCACGGCGGTGACGGGCGCGGTGCCCTGCACCCGGTCGACGACCAGCGCGGGCTCGAAACCGGCACGGCGGCAGGTGCTCAGGATGAAATCGGTGTAGAACGACGCACCGGGCGGCGCCCACACCACGATCCGCTCGCCGCGCAACTCGGTGACCGCGACCGAGGTGCGGTCGGCGAGCCGATGCCCGGCGGCGACCGCGATCCGCACCGGATGGTAGGCGATCACGGCCGCCGCCAGGGCGTTCGGCACCGCCGTTCCACGGCGCAGCGCGAGGTCGACGCGCCCGTCGAGCACCGCAGGCTCCAACTCCGACGGATAGATTTGCCGGGCGGTTACCGACTGCTCGGGCATGGCGTGCCGGACCGGCGCCAGCAAGGCGTGGACCTCCTCGGAGGTGATCGCCGGGGTGTGCGCCACCACGTAGGCGCGGCGCTGCGCCGCCGCCACATCACGCACCCGCCGGGCCAGCACCTGCCCCGCGGCCAGCAGCGCCTGCGCGCCGGACAGCAACTCCTCCCCCGCCGCGGTGAGCCGCACCTGCCGGCCCACCCGATCGAACAACGCCACCCCCAACTGGTTTTCGAGCTTGGCGATGGAGCTCGACAGCGCCTGCTGACTCAGATGCAGCACCTGCGCCGCCCGGCTGAACCCACCCGCTTCCGCCACGCACACGAACTGCTGCAACCGCCGCAGGTCGACGGGATCATCCAGGAGCGACACCGGGGGATTGAACATGAGCGGATGCTAACCCGTGCCCTCCGCCGCTATCGACAACCACCGTTTGTAGTTTGCTCACAGTTATCTGTTTCCTCCGGCGCAACCGGGCCGGTAACGTCGATGCCCGGCGTGGGTGGGCGTGCCGCGAACAGCCCACCCACGCCACGCCACCCCGCACTTCCGCCCTCGGACCCGAGCGATCGACGCCGCACAGGCGATGTGCCGCACGACCGCTCAGGCGACGATCATCACCGGGATTCGGGCATCGTGCAGCACCGCCCGACCGACCGAGCCCAGCGTCGCGGCCGCGAGACCGCGGCGTCCACGACTGCCCAACACCATCAGTTGCGCATCCGCGGACTCCCGTATCAGCACCGGTGCCGGGTCGCCGTCACGGACGAGCCGGGTCACCGGCACGTCCGGGTACTTCTCGGAGTAACCGACGAGGTTGCGGGCCAGCAGAGCGTCGGCGGACTCCGGCGGTCCGGGCCTCGCCTGCCGTTGCGGACTCTGCCGCACCAGCACCGCGACCAGGGCGGTCGCGCGCGCCGACGCCTCGGCGAACGCGACATCGAGGGCGTGGGCGGCGCTGTCGGAACCGTCCACCCCCACGAGCACCGGCAGACCCGGCGATCCGGGAACCTCGGCAGCGGGGACGACCACCAGCGGGCAGCGCGCGCGCCCGGCCAGCGCCGTGCTGACCGACCCGAGCAGAACCCGTTCGAAGGCGACCATCCCGCGCGTGCCGACCACCAGCAGTTGCGCCTCGCGCGAGCGGCGCACCAATGCGGGCACGGGTGCCGGTCCGTCCACGAACCCGGCGATGTCCACGGGCTGCGGATGAACTGCACGCGCGGCGGCCTCGGCGGCCGCCGCCACAGCCGCAGCGCCAGCGTCGCGATGGCTCTGGTCGTGGAAGGCCACCACGCCCAGCCGTGGGCCCAGGTCGATCGCCGCGCCCATCGCATAGACCAGATGCAGTGGAGCGCCGCGGCGGACGGCTTCGGCGGCTGCCCAGCGCACCGCGGCGGTCGACTCGACGGACTCGTCGACGCCCACGACGACGGGGTCGGCGGTGTCCGCGCTCATCGGCCCGCCGCGGCCGGCTGTGGCAGCGCGTCGATGGCATCGAGCTCCCGCAGGCGCGCCTGGGTGCGTTCACCCCGTTCCTTGAAGCCCAGCAACATCTTTCGTTCCATCACCAAGCTGGCCGGTTCCATGACGAGGGCGTAGGCGACCGTCGTGCCGGGCACGCGGCTCGCCGCCCTGATGCGATTGCGGCTGATCAGCCGGGTGCCACCGGCGACCGGACGCAGGGCGAACGACCATACCCAGGTGCCGTCCGCGGCCGCGAACACCAGCGCCCGCTCGGGCTCGACGATCCGCACGGCCATCCGCGGCCCACCGGGCCCGAGCGCGAAGGAGTCGCCGACGCTCACCTGCTGGAACTGCGGCAGGATGTGGTCGGCGCTGTGCATGTTCAGCCCGAACAGGTTCTCGATCCAGTCATAGGTGTAGGCGCCGCCACGGCCGGGTCCGAACTGGACGAGCCACGGCCAGATCGCGGCAGGCTCGGCGGCGATCGTCACCGCCCGGGTGGTCGTCAGGTCGGGGGCGGCGAGCAGTTCGTCGCCCGGCATCGGCGCAGCGGCTTCGGTGGCGGTGGCGCCCCAGCGGACGCAGCGTTCGCGTAGCCCGAACCAGTATCCCGCGGCCAGTGCCGCGGTCACCGCCAGCGGTTTCGTCAGCGACATGGCAGAACTCCTCCGGAGTAGACGTGCACCGCGGCGAGGGGATGCTCGTCGAGCGTGGGTAGCCGCGGTTGTCTTCCAGTGTGGTCGAGCCCGCTCGTCGGGGGCAGGGCACTCGTGCTCGCTGCGTCGGGACCAAGGACTCTCCGCGGCGTCATCCGGCCCATCATGCCGAGTTCTGTCATGATCGTGTCGGCCGACCCGACCGCTCTGGTCCTGCCCGCCGTGGGGATCGCGGTGGCGGGATTCTCCGACAACGCCCTCACCACCCGCGCGTTCGCCGCCCGCCACGGCCACCACGTAGCCGCCGATGCCGAACTCGCCGCGACCGATCTGGCCTCGGGTGCGCTGCACGGGTTCCCGGTCAGCTGCAGCGGCAGCCGCACCACCATCGCCGATGCCATGCACGCCAGGACCCAGCTGTATTCACTGGTTACCTTGGCCGCGGTGGCGGCGGTACCGATCGGCGCGCGGGAGGTGCACGCGGCGTTCCCCACGGCCGCGCCGGCGGCCCTGGTCATCTATGCCGCGCTGCGCCTGATCGACGTGGCCGAACTACGCCGGATCGGCCGATTCCGGCGCAGTGAACTCGTGCTGGCGCTGGCCACTCTCGTCGCGGTGCTCGCCCTCGGCGAGCGCTACGGCGTGGTCCCGGGACTGACGGGCATGCACGACATCGACGATTACCCGCGCGCCGAACCCGTCCCCGGGCTGTTGATCTATCGCTATGACGCGCCGTTGTGCTTCGCCAATGCCGAGGACTTCCGTCGACGCGCGCTGGCCGCGCGCGACCAACGGGTGGCCCTCGACGCCGCCGGGTCGACCACCCGCATCGGTGCGCAGTACCTGTATCCGACGTTGCCCACCGCGATCGCGGCATACCATGCGGCGCAGCGAGATTCGCCCTGAGCCGGCACCGTCAGGAGTGCTGGGCCGCCGCCCGCGCGGTCATTGTCGCGCCGAGGTGCGCACCCCAGGCGGCCGCGCGGTCGAGTTCGCCCGCCGCCAGCGGCCCCGGCGTACCGTCGACGTAGAAATCCCTCGGCTCGTCGATCAGCTGAAACCCCAACGCCCGAAGTCGCTTGCCGATCCCGCGCGCCGCAGATCCGGGCAGCCACGGCGGCTTGCCCACCTTGGTCCCGAACGCGGCGGCCGCGGTGTCCGGCGGCACCGGGGAGGTGTCGGCCAGCCATTCCCGGATGCCGATCTCGGTCTCGACCGGCCGATCGGTCTGACCGGCGGCGTCCAGGCGGGTGCGGGCGCGGCTGAGCCCGAAGGCGTGCGTGGGCCCGCCGACCACCAGCAGGTCGACCGGCGAATCGGGCAGGTCGGCGACGGCGGCCACGTTCAGCAGTTCGACATGGACATGTCCGGCCAGACCGCGGGCGATCGCCTCGGCCACCGCGGCGGTGTTACCGAACATCGATTCGTGGACGATTCGTGCGCGCATCGGATTCTCCCTCGTTGTCGTTGTCTCCACGGTCCGCCGCGCGGGCCGGTCCCGGCAGGGCCACAGGGCCCGGTCCGGCGAGTCGCATGTCCCGACATCGGCCCACGGGACGGAGCGACCGGACCCTGCGCGCGGTGGCTTTCGGGCCTGCCATAACCGGCGGCCGCGGAGGATCATCGAAACCATGAGCTCCCACCCCCGCACCGTCGCCGCCGTCCCTCCCCATCCGGCCGTCGCGACCACCGGCTCCCGACAGTGGCTGTGGCGCCGATGGTTCGGCCTGGTCACCCTCGGCGAGTTGTTGGGTTTCGGGGTCCCCGCGGTGGTGGGAGCGCTGGTGGCCGATCGCGCCGGCGCCGTGGCAGCGGTCGCATTGCTCTCGGCGGGCGCGGTCGAGGGTGCGGTGCTTGGCTGGTTCCAGGCCAGGGCGCTGCGCCCGGTGCTCCCCGCGTTACGCGGCCGGAACTGGGTCGCGGCCACCGTCGTCGGGGCACTCGTCGCGTGGTCGGTGGGCGCACTCCTGGTACTGACCGACGGATTGCGGGGCTGGGCGCCGACACTCACCGCGACGACGATGGTGCTCGGCGGCGTGGTGATCCTGCTGTCCATCGGCACCGCACAGTGGTTCGTGCTGCGCGATCTGGTGGACCGGGCGGCCCGTTGGATCGCGGCGACGGCAGCGGCGTGGCTGGCGGGCCTTGCGGCCTTCACCGCCTTCACCACGCCGCTGTGGCAACCCGGGCAGCCGGTCGCGCTGATCGCGCTGATCGGCGGGGGTGGCGGGCTGGTGATGGCGGCGGCGATGGCGGCGGTATCGGGCGCATTCCTGGTCCGGTTGCTGCCCCGCGGACCGTGGCGATGAGCCGGCTGGGCCCGCTCGACGCGGGCTTCCTGGAGCTCGAGGACACCGATCAACACGTCAGCGCCGGCATCGGGGTGGTGGCGATACTCGGCGGCAAGCCCGGTGAGCGCGACGCGTTCGGGCGCGAACTCGGCCGTCGCGTCGCGGTGGACGACCGGCTGCGGCAGAAGGTGCGCCGCGGCCCGCTCGACATCTCCGCGCCGGTCTGGGTGCCCGATACCGACTTCGACCTCGGGCACCACCTCACCTGGGCGGCCCTGCCCCAGCCGCGCGACGAGCAGGCCCTGTGGCAGCTGGTGGCCACGACGATGGAACGGCGGCTCGACCGCGACCACCCGCTGTGGCACTGCACCGTGGTGGAAGAACTCGACGGTGACCGGTGGGCGATGATCCTGTGCGCCCATCACAGCATGGTCGACGGCGTCTCGGGCGTGTCGCTGTTCGAGCGGTTGTGCGACCCCCCGCCCGGGGTGTCCGGCCGAGCGCCCGATCCCCCGCAAGCCGAGACACCGCAGGCGCAGCGACGCGGGCTCCTGCACAGGGCCACCACCGTGCCCGCACAGGCGGTGCGGGCGGCGGTCGCGGCCCCGCGAGTGCTCGCCCGCACCGCGCTGGGCATGGCACCGCTGGTGTGGAACATCGTGGATCCTCGGCGTGGTTCCTCCCTCAACGGCCCGATCGGACGGCAGCGCCGCTACGCGGTCGCCCGTGTCCGGCTCGACGACATCCACCGCGTGCGCGCGGAATTCGGCGGAACGGTCAACGACATCGCGCTGGTCGCGGTGACCGCGGCGTTGCGGGCGATGCTGCTCGCGCGGGGCGAACGCCCACGGCCGGACACGATCCGGGTACTCACCCCCGTCTCCACCCGATCGGCGAACGCACGGGGGCGATTGGACAACCGGGTCTCGGTGATGCTGCCGCTGCTGCCCGTGGACCTCGCCGACCCGGTGGACCAGTTGCGTGCGGTGCGGACGCAACTGGGCAGGCTCAAACACGGCAGCGAGACCGGTGCCGGGCAGACGTTGATCGCACTCGCCGGACTGGTTCCGTTCGGTCCGATGGCGTGGACCGTGCGGGCCGCGCTGCGCTACCCGCAACACGGCATCGCCGCCTTGGCCACCAACGTGCCCGGGCCCACGGAAACACTGCGCCTGTTCGGCAGTGACGTGCACGACCTCGCACCGTTCGCTCCCATCGCGATGCGCCTGCGGCTGGGCATCGCCATGCTCAGCTACCGGGACACGCTGTGCTTCGGCATCACCGGAGACTACGACAGCACTCCCGACACCGATCTCATCGCGCGCACGATCCCGGCCGCCGTCACCACCCTGCTCGACCGCGCTCGACGGTGACCCGCACCCGTGCGGCGGGCCAGGCCGCGCTTCGGCGCTGCACACACCACTCGGCACCTTCCCGATTGACGATATGACACTTCGTGTCCTATCGTTCTCAATGTGTCTCACAGAAGGAAGGAGTTTCCATGGCCGAGACGATGAACGACTCCAAGACCGTGCTCACGGAACGGGCGAAACAGGACATGGCGACGCACTTCGGCGCGTCGGAATGGACGACCCGGCAGAAGCTGGCGCTGACCTGCCGCGCGCTCTACGACGCGGGGCACGATTCCGGCCTCGCCGGGCAGATCACCGCGCGTGCCGAGCAGCCGGGCACCTACTACACCCAGCGGCTCGGTCTCGGATTCGACGAGATCACCGACGCGAATCTGCTGCTGGTCGACGAGGATCTCCAGGTACTGGAGGGCAGCGGGATGGCCAACCCGGCCAACCGTTTCCACAGCTGGATCTACCGTGCCCGGCCCGATGTCCGGTGCATCGTGCACACCCACCCGTTCCACGTGGCGGCGTTGTCCATGCTCGAGATCCCCCTCGTGGTCTCGCAGATGGACATCGCCCCGCTCTACGACGACTGCGCGTTCCTACCCGACTGGCCCGGCGTTCCGGTCGGCAACGAGGAGGGCGAGATCATCACCGCCGCGCTCGGCGACAAGAAGGCCGTGCTGCTCGCCCACCACGGCCACGTGGTCGCCGGGGCCAGTATCGAGGAGGCGTGCTCGCTGGCCGTGCTGATCGAACGGGCGGCCGCGCTGCAACTGGCCGCGATGGCCGCCGGGACGATCGCGCCGCTGCCCGACCGGCTCGCCCGCGAAGCCCACGACTGGACTCTCACGCCCCGGCGCAGCCAAGCCAACTTCGCCTACTACGCGCGCCGCGCGCTGGTCCGGCACCCCGACGCGATCAGCGGCTGACCCCGAACAGGAGCACCCATGTCCACCATCCACGGCATCATCGCCTACCCGGTGACCCCGTTCGCTCCCGGCGACACCACCACCGTCGACACCGCCGCGCTGACCGCGCTCGTCGAGCGACTGGTCGCCGCGGGCGTCCACGCGATCGCACCGCTGGGCAGCACCGGCGAATCGGCCTATCTCACCGAGCAGGAGTACGACCTGGTCGTCGACACGACCGTGGCCGCCGTCGGGGGGCGCGTCCCCGTCGTCGTCGGCGCCTCCGACCTCACTACCGCCACCACGATCCGCCGCGCACAGTACGCCGAACGCGCGGGGGCCGATGCGGTGATGGTAGTGCCGGTGTCCTATTGGAAACTGTCCGACCGCGAAGTCGTGCAGCACTACCGCAGCGTCGCCGACGCGATCGGCCTGCCGCTGATGGCCTACAACAATCCCGCCACCAGCGGCATCGACATGAGCCCGGAACTGCTGGTGTCGATGTTCCGCGACATCGACAACCTCACCATGGTCAAGGAATCGACCGGCGATCTCGGCCGCATGCTCGCGATCCGCGAGCTGAGCGAGGGCGAACTGCCCTACTACAACGGCAGCAACCCACTCGTGCTGGACGCCTTGGTCAACGGTGCCACCGGGTGGTGCACCGCGGCCGCCTGTCTGGCGCCACGCAGCTGCCTCGACCTGTATGCGGCGGTGCGCGAAGGCGACCACGAGGCCGCGGCCGCGCACTACCGCGATCTCGGACCTCTGCTGCGATTCATCGTGGCGGGTGGCCTGCCCATCACCGTCAAGGCCGGCCTCGACCTGTTGGGCGAGGCCACCGGCGACCCCCGACCGCCGCTGCTTCCGCTCGTGGAGGCGGACCGGAACCGGTTGCGCGACATGCTCGCCGGCCTCGGCGCGACCGGCATCGCGCACTGAGGTCGAGCGCGGCGCCGTGGCGTTCCCCTCGCGCCACGGCGCCGCGCGTGCGGTGTCGTATAGTGCTACCAAGTGTCCGGACGCCGCAGACAGGAGGGACGGTGTCTTCGCTGGTACGGGCGGTGCGCAGGCAGCGCGGACTGACCCTGGAGGAGGTCGCGGCGCAGGCCGGGCTCACCAAGAGCTACCTGTCCAAGATCGAGCGGGAGCAGAGCAACCCCTCGATCGCGGTCGCGCTGAAGATCGCAAAGGCACTCGGGGTCGATGTGGGGCAGCTGTTCGCCACCGACGGCGCATCCCGCTCCCTGGTGATCGACCGCGCCGCCGACGACACCGGCGGCCCCGGCTACCGTACGCTCGCCACGGCCATGCTCGGCAAGTCCATGACGCCGTTCGTGCTGCGCCCGCACGACGACACCGAGGACTACGTGCACGCCGAACACCCCGGCCAGGAGTTCGTCTACGTCCTGACCGGGGAGGCTGAGCTGCACCACGGCGAGCAGGTGACGGTTCTCGCCGCCGGTGACAGCGCTTACTTCGACGCCGCGGTGCCGCACCGGATCCGGCGCCGCGGCGCGGCCGAAACCAGCGTCCTCGTCGTGGCGCATCACGAGCCGGGCGGCCGCGGGCAGTGAGGATCGCCGCGGCCGGCACCGCGCCCTCGGCCGGGGCCCGTCCCGGCCCGCGGAGCGCGGCAGCGCCTCAGCCCGGCCGGACCTCGGCGACGGCGCGCGCCGGTGCGGTGGCCGGGCCCACCGCGGCCGCCACGGCGTTCCCCACCGCGTCGCCCGCCGTGCGGCCCCGGCCTGCCGACCATCGCACGCCCGCGCCGTCGCGATATTCGACCAATGCCAGCGGCTCGCCCGTCACGGTGGTGTGGTGCACGGCGAGTACCTCGAGCTCGACGCCGTGCCGCCGCAGTGCCGCGCCCAGCTCCGCCGCGCTCGCCCCGGAGGCGACCACCCCGTCGATGCCGAGCCGATGGCCCGGATCGTCCTGCGGCGCATCCGCTTCCCCCTCGCGCAGATACACCGCACTGAACAGCGACCACAGTTCCGCCGCCGTCACCTCCCGTCCGGTGTCGTCGGTGTGCTGCTGGACGTGGCGGGCGAAATCGATCTGCAACCGCCGCGGCAGCACCGTGCCGTATTCCGACTCCAGCAGGTAGGCGATCCCGCCCTTGCCGGACTGGGAGTTGACCCGGATCACCGCGTCGTAGCTGCGGCCGATGTCGGCCGGGTCGATCGGCAGATACGGTACCCGCCAGTCGATCTCGCGTTCGGGAACACCGCGGGCGGCCGCTCGCGCGCGATGCTCGGCCAGTCCCTTCTTGATGGCGTCCTGGTGGGTGCCGCTGAACGCGGTGTGCACCAGGTCGCCGACATAGGGGTGCCTGGCGTGGATTTCGACGCGGTTGCAGTATTCGACGGTGCGGCGGATCTCGTCGATGTCGGAGAAGTCGATCATCGGGTCGACGCCCTGGGCGTGCAGGTTCAGCGCCAGGGTGGCGATGTCGACGTTGCCGGTGCGCTCGCCGTTGCCGAACACGCAGCCCTCCACCCGTTGTGCGCCGGCGAGCACCGCGAGTTCCGCGCACGCGATGCCGGTGCCGCGGTCGTTGTGCGGGTGCACCGAGAGGATGACGCTGTCGCGGCGGGCGAGGTTGCGGTGCATGTATTCGATCTGGTCGGCGTAGACGTTGGGGGTGGCGACCTCGACGGTGGCGGGCAGGTTCAGGATCACCGGGCGCTGCGGGGTGGCCTGCCACAGCTCGGTCATCGCGTCGCAGATCTCCAGCACGAAATCCGGTTCGGTGAGATTGAAGACCTCCGGCGAGAACTCGAAACGCACAGTGGGCAGGTCGCCCGCGCAGCGCAGCACCTCGCGGCCGCCGTCGAGGATCAGCGCGCGCAGTGCGGCGCGGTCGTGGCCGAGCACGACCTCGCGCCAGGTGGGTGCGGTCGCGGTGTACATGTGCACCACCACCGGATTGGTGATGCCGCGGATGGACTCGACCGTGCGCTCGATCAGGTCGCGCCGGGCCGGGGTGAAGACGACGACGGTGACGTCGTCCGGGGCGAGGTCGGTGTCGGCGAGGAGGCGGACGAAGTCGAAGTCGGTCTGCGAGGCCGACGGGTAGCCGACCTCGATTTCCTTGTAGCCCATCGCGACGAGCAGTTCGAAGAATCGCCGCTTGCGGGCGGGGTCCATCGGCTCGGCGAGTGCCTGGTTGCCGTCGCGCAGATCGACCGGCACCCACAGCGGCGCCTCGGTCAACCGGCGGGTGGGCCACTGCCGGTCGGTCAGCGGTACCTCGACACGGGAGTGGACATCGCGGTAGCGGTGCGAGGGCATCTGCGAGCGTCGCTGGCGATTCCAGGCGGGCGCGGTCGCGGGGATCTCCCCGACGGGCGTGGAGAGGGTGGGAAACACGGTGGCGGACATGCTTCTCCTGCTTCCTGACGGTCGGCGGTTCGACCGGCGCACACCCCACAGCCACGGCGGGGGGCCGGTCGGTCAGACCCCGCCGTGGCGGTGAAGCAGGAGAAGCGCGTAGTTCGTCATCACGGCGAACTGTAGCAACTCCGCAGACAAGTAGACAAGTCAGCGATGGCGGATCACGGTGATCGGGCACTCCACCACATGCAACAGCGCATTGCTCGTCGAGCCGAGCAGCATCCCGGTGAAACCACCCCGGCCCCGGCTGCCGACCACCACCAGCTGGGCATCGGCGGAGGCGTCGAGCAGTGCGCGCACCGGGCGGTCGGGCACCACGATCCGGCGGACCTGCACGTCGGGGTACTGCTCGGCGAACCCGGCCAGCCGCTCGGCCAGCACGGCGCGCTCCTCCTCGGCGACGTCGTCCCAGTTCGCGGGCAGCGCGATGGTGCTCGCGTCGCTCCAGGAATGCAGCGCGACCAGATCCACCTTGCGGCGCGCCGCCTCGGCGAAGGCGTACTGCACCGCGGCGACACTGCATTCGCTGCCGTCGACACCCACCAGCACCGGCTTGCCGAGCGAGACCGAATCGGTGGCCGAGCGCTCGTGGATGACCGTCACCGGACAGTGCGCGTGCCGCACCACCGCCGTGCTCACCGAGCCGAGCAGCCCGCGCTGGAACGCGCCCAGCCCGCGGCTGCCCACCACCACGGTCCGCGCCGACTTCGACCGGTCCAGCAGGGTCGGGATGATGAGATCCATCGTCACCTCGGTGGTGATCGGCACCGCCGATTCCCGCACCGCCTCCCGCGCCACCTGCGCCGCCTCGGCGACGATGCGCTCACCGTCGTCGCGCATCCAGGTCAGCTCGGCCTGCGGCACGCTCATGGCGGGCGCGAACCCGCCGATCACGGCCACCGAGGCGATCAGGTGCAACGGCACATCGTGCAAGCTCGCGGCCACCGCGCCCCACTCCGCGGCCTGATGCGAGCTCGGCGATCCGTCGACGGCGACCACGATCGGCGCGCCGGGCCGCTCCCCGGGAACACTGTCTGCACTCATCTCGGCTTCCTTTCCCATTCGGCAACCGCCTCCGTCCCCCTGAGCATGCCCCCGATCGGTCCGTCCTACCAGGGACGAACGGCCCGCGAGTCCGAGGACCACCGGCCCACGGCAACCGGGCCGAAAACCCACCGCCTGCACTCCGGGCAGCCGCCGATGCGCGGACAGTCATGGTTCCGTGCGTTGTCAGCCATGTCCCACCCGCGCGGGAACTCCTAGTGTTCCCGATCACAAGGGTCGCAGGCGGACGCCACGGCCCGGTGGTGATCGCGGAAAGGACGGACCCGACGTGGCGACGCTGCAGACGGTGCAGAAGATCGGACCGGTGCTCGACCTGTTCACGGCGCAGCAGCCGGAATGGGGAGTCTCGGAGGTCGCCGCCGCCATCGAGGTGCCGCGGTCGAGCGCGCACGCTCTGCTGTCGAGCCTGGTCGACACCGGCCTGTTGCAGTGCCGCACCCGCGGCCGGTACCGGCTGGGGTGGCGGGTGGTGGAGTTGGGTGAGACCCTGCGCAGCACCGTCGACGTCCGCTCGTGCGCGGCGCCGGTCCTCGAGCGCCTCGTCGAACAACACGGCGAGACAACGCATCTGGCGGTGATGGACCGCTGGAACGTGCTCTACGTGGACAAGATCCTCGGCAACCACAACATCACCGTGCAGGGCGCGCGCGTGGGCACCCGGCTCGACGCGCATTCGACGGCCGTCGGCAAGGTGCTGCTCGCCCAGCTCGACGAGATCGAACTGCGCCGCTATCTCGCGATGCGCCCGCTGCGGCGGCTGACTCCGGCGACCGTGACCCATCCGCAGGCACTCACCGACACCCTCGCCGGGGTGCGCACGGCCGGGCTGGCCGTCGACCTGGGCGAGACGGTGAGCGAAGTGCACTGCGTCGCCGCGCCGGTGCGCGACGATCTCGGCTCGGTGGTGGCGGCGGTGAGCATGAGCGTGCCCGCCACCCGCTTCGCGCAACGGCGGGCCCAGCTCGAGCGCGGTGTCGTCGGCGCCGCCCACGAGATCACCCGCGCCATCGCCGACGCCCACGACCGCGGCCCGCTGGCCCTGCGCGACGACCCGGCCGCCGGGTTCGCGCCGGTCCGGCGGGCAGGCTGACCCCACATCCCGAGCGAGAACAGAGGTGCCGATGGAATCCGAAACCACCGCGCGGAAGGCGGCCGACCGGCTGCTCGAGGTGTACCGCACGGGCCAGCCGATCGACCCGTTGACACCGGAGCATCCGGACGCGTCGATCGAGCTGGCCTACCGCATCCAACAGCGGCAGGTCGAACAGTGGACGCTGGCCGGTGACGTGGTCAAGGGCCACAAGGTGGGCCTGGCCTCGCGGGCGATCCAGCGTCAGATGGGCGTGGACCAACCCGATTTCGGTCACCTCACCGCGAGCATGTTCCATCTCGAGCACCAGCCGATCCCGGCCCGGCGGTTCCTGCAACCCCGCATCGAACCCGAAGTGGCCTTCGTGCTGGGCCGCCCGCTGACCGGCCCCGGGGTGACCGCGGCCGAGGCGGCGCGGGCGGTCGATTTCGTGCTGCCCGCGCTCGAGATCGTCGACTCCCGGATCAAGGACTGGCGCATCGGCATCTTCGACACCATCGCCGACAACGCCTCCTCCGGCGGGGTGATCCTGGGCAGCCGGCCGGTGCCACTCGCGGAGCTGGATCTGCGGCTGCTCGGCTGCACCCTGCACATCAACGGCGAGCTCACCGCCACCGGCGCGGGCGGCGCCGTGCTGGGCTCACCGCTCAACGCCCTGGTGTGGCTGGCCAACACGGTCGGCCCGCTCGGGGTGACGCTCGAACCCGGGCACGTGGTACTGCCGGGATCGATGACCCGCGCCTACCCGGTGGCGCCGGGGGACGCCGTGGCGGCGACGATCAGCGGGCTCGGCAGCGTCACCGCCGTGCTCGGCGGAAAGGACGAACAGTGACCGATCAGGCGTGGAGTGCGGCCCGGGTGGCCGACGTGCTGCTGCGGGCCGAGGAGGCCGCCACCGCGCGGACCTCGATCGCGGCGGACTGGGACGGGTTGGACCTGGCGACCGCCTACACCGCCCAGGACATCGCCTTACGGCTGCGGCTGGCCCGCGGCGAGCGGCTGACCGGGGTGAAACTCGGTGTCACGTCGAAGGCCAAGCAGCGGCAGGTCGGGGTGGACGCGCCGTCGACGGCCTGGCTGACCGATGCGATGATCCTGCCGATCGGCGCGCCCGTGCCGCGCGCGCGGCTGATCCAGGCGCGTGCCGAACCGGAGATCGCGTTCGTGATGGGCCGCAGGCTCGCCGGTCCGGGAGTGTCGGCGGCGACCGCGCTGGCCGCGGTGGACCACGTCCTCGGGGCGATCGAGATCATCGACAGCCGGTTCTCCGGCTACCGGTTCTCGATGATGGACGCGGTCGCCGACAACAACTCCTCCGGCCGCTACGTCACCGGCCCGATCGCGCGGCGACCCGAGGACCTCGATCTCGCGCTGGAAGCATGCCTGCTGGAAGTCGACGGTGAGGTGGTCGACTCCGCGACCGGCGCCGCCGTGCACGGGCACCCCGCCGAGGCGCTGGCGTTCGCGGCCAACACCCTCGCCGAGCGCGGGCTGGCCATCGAGCCCGGCTGGGTGGTGCTCACCGGCGGGATGACCGACGCGGTGCCGGTCGCACCCGGTGCCCGGATCGCCGCGCACTTCACCCATCTGGGTTCGGTCACCGTGGCGGGCGGCTGAGATGCCGATCATCGAGGTCACCATCGCCGCCGGGCGCGACCCCCGGCAACTGCGGCAGCTGATCCACGAACTCACCGCCGCCGCCCAGCGCGCCCTGCACGCCCCGCTGCCGACCATCCGGGTGATCCTGCGCGAGACCCCGCCCACCCATTTCGCCGCCGGTGACGTGACCCTCGCCGAGCGGCAGGGGCGCACCTGACCGTCCGCATATGCCGAATCCCGGATCGGCGAGCCGGGATTCGCGTCGGGCATCGTGATCGGTGGCGCACCCGCCGACGCGACCGGGATACACCCGGAGGGACCGATCCCCGATCCAGGAGAATCCGATGACCCCGCCCGACACTCGCGCCCTCACCGTGGTGGCCGACCCCGCGCCCGCCCCGGAACGGCTGGCCGATCGCCTCTACCACGACCTGCTGTCGCCGCCGGAGGTCCGCGCGGTGCGGACGCGGGTGCGCGGCTTCGCCGACGCCGCCGTCGCCCCCGTCGCCGCCCGCATCGCCGACGGTGACGAACGGCTCGACGGTTTCCCCCGCGACGCCTTCGAAGCGATGGGCGCCGAGGGCCTGTTCCGCATCCCCTTCCCCGCCGACGTGGGCGGCGAGAACCTGGCACATCGCGCGACCGCGACCGCCGTCGTGGTGGAGGAACTCGCCTACCACTCCAACAGCGTCGCCGCCATTTACGACGTGCACTGCATCCTCGCCGGTACGGCGCTGGCCCAGGGCACCGACCAGCAGCGGCGGCGCTGGCTGCGGCCGATCGTGACCGGCGAGATCGTCGGCTCCTTCGCCACCAGCGAGCCCGGCGCGTCCAGCGACCTCTCCCCCGCCGCGGTCCGGACCGTCGCGGAACCGCACGGGGACGGCTGGATCCTGCACGGCCGCAAACGCTGGATCACCAACTCCGTGGTCGCCGGCGTGGTGGTGGTACTCGCCCGCACCGGCGAGGCCCTCACCACCTTCATCGTGCCGACCTCGACGCCGGGCGTCACCATCGGTACGCCCGACCGCAAGCTCGGCAATCGTGGGCAGATCACCGCCGACGTGCTCCTCGACGGTGTACGCCTCGGACCCGACGCGGTGCTCGGCCGAGTCGGCGACGGCCTGCGCATCGCCCTCCAGACACTCACCTACGGCCGCATCGGCATCGGCGCCGCGGGTGTCGGCATGGCGCAGGCCGCCTTCGATCGCACGGTCGCCCACCTGAAGTCGCGCCACGCCTTCGGCGGGTCGCTGGCGTCCACGCAGCACTGGCAGTTCCGCATGGCCGACTACGCCGCCGACCTGGAGGCCGCTCGCAGCCTGTACCTGAAAGCGGCGCTCCGGCTGGACGCGGGCGAGCGCTTCCCCGAACCCGAGGCCGCGATGGCCAAACTGCGCGGCACCGAGCTGGCCGCGCGCATCGCCCGCGACGCCGTCCAGGCCTTCGGCGGCATGGGCTTCGTGCGCTCACTCGGCGCCGACGACACCCCAGGACCGGTGGAGGCCATCTACCGGGACAGCAAGATCGGCGAGATCTACGAGGGCGCCAACGAGATCCAGAAGTGGGTGCTGGCCCGGCAGATCTTCGGACGCGAGCACACCGGCTAGTGCCGCTCAGGCGGTGAGCAGCTCGTAGCTGTGGCCGTCGGGGGCGTGCACGTAGACACCGCGGCCGCCGGCCAAGTGGTTGATCCGGCGGTCCCACCCGTGTTCCGGGCCGGAGCCGTACTCCACGGCGGGCCATGTCGCCAGCCTCGCCAGCACGGCATCGAAGGTGTCGTCGTCGACGCGAAACGCGTAATGGCCGGGCTCGACCCGGCCGCGGTCGTCGAAGTCGAACGTCAGGTCGTCGTTGACGCGCACGGGCACGAACGGCCCGCTCGGGGCGGATACCGCCAAGCCCATCAACTCGGCGAAAAACGTTGCCGCGGCCACCTTGTCGGTCGCGGGGATGATCGTGTGATCGAGAACGATGGACATCGCCACCTCCTGCGGTACGAGCCCGAAGGCCAATTTGTATGCGATACGCACACAACGATACGTGCGTATCGCATACGATGTCGAGGGTGGGTACACGCGACGTTCGAAACACCACCGCCCGAGCAGCCACCGCCCCGGCCGACGCCGCCGCGACCGATGGTGGCCCCGCCCTGTTTCGGCTGGTCCGGTTCTGGTCGCGCCGCTGGAGCAACCAGGCACTCACGCGCGTCGCCGCGAACACCGACGCGGAGCTGCGGCGCGTGCAGCACATCCAGGTCGTGGAAGCCGTCGCCGCCGCGCTACGCACGGGCGAGGAAGCGACCGTCACCGATGTGGCCGAGCAGCTCGGGCTCGACCACTCCGGCGCCAGCCGCATGGTGCGCGACGCCGTCGCCGCCGGGTACCTCGCCCGCGGCGACTCCGCACGCGACCGCCGCCGTGTCGTCGTGCAGCTCACCGGCGCGGGCACCGAATTGCTGAGCGCATCCCACGACTGGCAACGCCGCTGCTTCGACCAGCTCACCGCGACATGGAACGAACAAGACCGCCGCCGCTTCGCCGGCTACCTCCAGCGCCTCGCCGACGAAACCATCCCCTGAACCGCTCACAACCCCCGAGTCGGGAAACGACGAAATCTCCGGTACCGAGGCCGGTACCGGAGACCTCGAGGTGTGTCGGCAGGCTCAGGCCGGGGCGCCGGACACCGCGCGGGAATGGTCGATGTCGTGCGGGATCGCCTGGTCGGCGGCCGCCACCTGCGGATCGTCGACGGGCGCACCGGGTCCGAAGTGCGAGAACTTCTCGATGTGCTGGTCCAGCGCCAGCGGGCTGGGCGTGCCGTAGGTGAAGTAGGTCTCCCACGGCAGTGCCGCACCGCCGACGGCCAGGCCGGTGTCGATGTCGGACATCTGCCAGGTCTTGGTCTGGGCGTCGGGGTCCAGGTGCAGGTAGCCGGCCTCGCCGAACAGTTCGATGCGGTTGCCGCCGGGCTCGAAGACGTAGAGGAACTGGCCCTGGGTGATGCCGTGCTTGTCCGGGCCTGCCTCGATGCGGATGTCGTAGTCGCGGAACATCTCCACCGCGTCGGCGAGGTGTTGGCCGGTGCCGTAGTAGAAGGCCAGGTGGTGCAGTTTGCCGCGGCCGCCGGTCATGTCGCGCATGCAGGCGACCTCGTGGCCGAGCAGATTCGAGCTCATCCACGCGCCGATCTCGACCTCGCCGTCCACCACGCGCTCGGTGGTGCGGAAGCCGAGGTGGCGTTCGAAGGCGTTCTTGACGGCGCTGACATCGGAGGACATCAGGTTGAGGTGGTCGATGCGCTTGACCGGGATTCCGGTGAGCGGCTTCTTGGACGGGCGCGAGAGGATCTTGCTGCGCAGCTCGGCGGGGGCGACGTATTTCTCGGCCTCCCAGAGCAATTGGAGGTTGTGGCCGTCGGGGGACTGGAACCGGAAGGTCTTGCCGTAGCCGGGTTCGTCCTCACTCCAGCTGCCCTCGACGTTGCCCTGCTTCAGCGAGGCGACGCGCCGCTCGAGCGCCTCCGGTGAGCTGGCGCGCAGCGCGGCATGGCCCATGCCGGCCTCGGCGGCCTCGGTCACCTTCAGGCTCCACGGGTAGGGGTCCTCGTACCCGCGCAGGTACACCGACTGCCCCTCCCGGCCCGTCACGTACATGCCGAGGAACTTGGTGAAGAAGTCCAGCGTCTCTTGCGGCGTCGGGGTGTAGAGCTCGGCACGGGCGAGGTGCGCGATGTCGAAACGGGCACTGGGGTCGGTCATGGTTGCTCCTGGTCTCCGCTTGCCCGGCGCGGGGCGCCGGTTGTGGTGGATGTCACGAGCTTGCGGCGTCCCGGCGCGGCCCGGCGGCGGCGTTCGGGATAGCCGAACACGACGGCGTCCGCGACCGCGGCTGTCCGGCCTGCCCGGATCGCGGCGCATCCACGGGCGGGTTCTCCCTAGCGTGGCGGCCATCACCCCGTGTCCCAGGGAAGGTCCCACCAGATGAGTCGATGGAAAGCTGCGATCGTCGGTTCCGGAAATATCGGCACCGATCTGATGTACAAACTGCTGCGCTCCGAACACGTCGATCCCGTGTACATGGTCGGCATCGACCCGGCCAGCGAAGGACTCGCCCGCGCCGCCCAGGAAGGACTCGAGGCCTCCGCCGAGGGCGTGGACTGGCTGCTGAGCCGCCGCGAACTGCCCGACGTGGTCTTCGAAGCCACCTCGGCGAAGGTGCACGCCGCCGCCGCGCCGCGCAACGCCGCGGCGGGCATCACGGCCATCGATCTCACCCCGGCGTCGGTCGGCCCCTACGTCGTGCCCGCGGTCAACCTGCACGAGCACCTCGACGCACCGAACCTCAACATGGTCAGCTGCGCCGGGCAGGCCACCATCCCGATCCTGGCCGCGATCAACCGGGTCGCCGACGCCTCCTACGGCGAGATCGTCGCCGCCATCGCCTCGCACAGCGCCGGACCCGGTACCCGCCAGAACCTCAGCGAGTTCAGCGAGAAGACCGGCAGGGCGCTCGCGCAGGTCGCCGGCGCCGACCGCGCCAAGGCGATCTCGGTGATCAACCCGGCCGAACCGCCGATGAACATGCGCGACACCGTGTACGCCAAGGTCCGCAACCCCGATGCCGACGCGATCGAACGCGCGGTGCTGGACATGGTCGCCGAGGTGCAGCGCTACGTGCCCGGCTACACGCTGCGCCTGATCGACGTCGACGGCGACCTGGTCACCGTCATGCTCGAGGTCGTCGGCGCAGGCGACTTCCTGCCCACCTACGCGGGCAACCTGGACATCATCACCGCCGCCGCCGTGCAGGTCGCCGACGTGCTCGCACAGCGCACTCTCGTGGAGGAACCCGCCCGATGAGCACACCCACCCGTACCGTCACCCTCGTCGACACCACCCTGCGCGACGGCATGTCCTCGGTCTCGCACCGATTCACCCCGAACGACGTCGCGGCGATCGCCGCGGGCCTGGACCGCGCGGGCGTCCGCACCATCGAGGTCGCACACGGCATCGGCCTCGGCGCCTCTTCGATCCAGTACGGTTTCGCCGCCGCCACCGACCCAGAGTACGTGCGGGCCGCCGTCGACGCCGTCGACCACGCCGATATCGCGGTGCTGTACGTGCCCGGCATCGCCACCCTCGCCGAACTGCGGGCCGCCGTCGAGGCGGGCATCCGCACGGTCCGGGTCGCGGTGCACTGCACCGAGGCCGACTGCGCGCAGCAACCGGTGGAATGGGCCAAGGACCACGGCCTCACCGTGATGACCTTCCTGATGATGAGCCACAAGCTCGACCCCGAACCGCTGGCCGAGCAGGCGGTGAAACTCGAGTCCTACGGCGCCGACGTCGTCTACGTCGTGGACTCGGCCGGTGCGATGGTGCCGCAACACGCCGGCGACCGCGTCGCGGCGCTGCGCCGGGCCATCTCGGCCGAGATCGGTTTCCACGCGCACAACAATCTCGGCGTCGGCATCGCCAACGCGCTGACCGCCGCCGAGAACGGCGCCACCTTCATCGACGGATCGCTGCGCGGGCTCGGTGCCAGCGCGGGCAACGCACAGACCGAAGTGCTCGCCGCGGCCTTCGAACGCGCGGGCTGGCACACCGGTGTCGAGCTGTTCCCGCTCATCGACACCGCCGAGCAGGTCGTGGCACCGCTGATGACCGAACCCCAGATCGTCGACGAGACCGCGCTGGTACTCGGCTACGCCGGGGTGTATTCGACGTTCTTCCATCCCACCAAGCGGGCCGCCGCGAAGTTCGGCGTCCCCACCCGCGACATCCTGCTCGAGCTCGGCCGTCGCGGCGTGATCGGCGGGCAGGAGGACATGATCGTCGACGTCGCCTCCGAGCTGGCCGGGCGCACCTACGACCTGCCCGCCCGCGCCGGGATCTGACCAGCGAAAGGAACCGACATGACCCAGAGCTCCGGCGACCCGATCCAGGTGAGCCATCTCATCGGCGGACAGTGGCGCCCGGCCTCCGACGGCGCCACCTTCGAATCCCGCGACCCGCACGACGATTCACTGCTGGCCGTGGTGCCGCGCGGCACCGCCGAGGACGGGACGGCCGCGATCACCGCCGCCCGCACCGCCTTCGACGAGGGACCCTGGCCGCGGCTCGCCCCCAAGGAGCGGGCCGCGATCCTCCACGCCGTCGCCGACGCGGTCGACGCCCACCGCGACGAACTCGCCGAACTCGAGACCCGCGACGGCGGCAAGACCATCACCCAGGCCCGCCATGCCGAAATCCCGCGCGTGGCACACAATCTGCGGTTCTTCGCCGATTACGCCGCCATGGCGGCCAACGAGGCCTACCCCGCCGGCGACCTGTTCTCCTACGTGCTCTATCCGCCCGCGGGCGTGGTCTCGGCGATCAGCCCGTGGAACGCGCCGCTGATGCTGGCGACCTGGAAGATCGCGCCCGCCTTGGCATTCGGCAACACCGCCGTGCTCAAGCCCGCCCCGCAGACCCCGCTCACCGCGCACCGCTTCGCCCAGCTCGCGCTGGAGGCGGGCCTGCCCGAGGGCGTCCTCAACGTCGTGCACGGTTTCGGCGGCGAGGCGGTGGCGGGGCCGCTGACCTCCGACCCGCGCGTCGACCGCATCACCTTCACCGGGTCCAGCGCGACCGGGGTGAAGATCCTCCAGGCGGCCGCGGCCAACCACACCCCGGTCTCGGCCGAACTGGGCGGCAAGTCCGCGAACATCGTCTTCGCCGACGCCGATCTCGATGTGGCCGTGCCGATGGCGATCCGCGCCATCTTCGGCGGCAACGGACAGGTGTGCCTGGCCGGATCGCGGCTGCTGGTGCAGCACAGCATCATGGACGAGTTCCTGGCCCGGTTCACCGAGGAGGCGAACAAGCTCACGGTGGGCGATCCCAAGGACCCCGCGACCTTCCTGGGTCCGCTCATCGAAGCCCGCCATCTCGACAAGGTGCACGGCTACGTCGAACTCGCCCAGGACGAGGGTGGCAAGGTCGTCACCGGCGGCGCGCGGCTGACCGGTCCCGACCACGCGGCGGGCCACTACTATCCGCCGACCATCATCACCGGCCTCACCAACGACTCCCGCACCGCCCGGGAGGAGATCTTCGGCCCGGTCGAGACCGTGCTCGGCTTCGACACCGAAGACGAAGCGCTGCGCATCGCCAACGACTCGCCCTACGGCCTGGCCGGAATGCTGTTCACGCAGAACCTCGACCGCGCCCACCGGATGGCCGCGCGCTGGCGGGCGGGCACGGTCTGGATCAACTGCTTCTTCGAACGCGACCTGCGGCTGCCCTTCGGCGGCGAGGGCGCCAGCGGCGTCGGCCGCGAAGGCGGACAGTACTCCCGCGAGTTCTTCACCGAGCCCCGCGCGGTCACCCTGCGGCTGCGTTGACCCGACCCATCCGACCCCTTTCCCCGACCCGGCCGACGCGGCGAGCCCGCGTCGGCCGTTCGGCAATCCCGAGGAGAACACTGCCGTGACCAGTCCGAATCTGTGCGTCGTGGTCGGCGCGACGGGCGCGATGGGCACCGAGATCACGCTCCGGCTGGCCCGCCGCGGCCTGCGGGTGATCGCCGTCGCCCGCGGGACCGAATCGCTGGCGGCGCTGGCCGAGCGCCACGACCTGATCGAGCCGTGCGTGGCCGACATCGCCGACGACAGCGCCGTCGAGGCGATCGGTGCCGCCGTCGACGCCCCGGTCCGGATGGCGCTGTTCGCCGCCGGGCTGCCGGTGCGCGGATCGGCCGACACCATCAGCCCCGGCGACCTGGCGGTGGGCGCCAACATCAAGATCGCGGGAATGGTCCGGCTGCTGCACGCCGTGCGCGAGCGATTGGTGCGCGGATCGCGGCTGGTGGCCATCGCCGGCTCGCTCGGCCTGGAACCCGGACCGCTGGACGCCGGGCCGGGCACGGTCAACGCCGGCGTCTTCAATCTCATGCGCCAGCTCAGCGTGTTGTACGGCCCCAAGGGGGTCACCGTCCACACCATCGCCCCCGGCCCGGTCGACACCCCGCGGCTGCACCGGTTCGTCGCCGGCGAGGCCGCCGAGACCGGGCGGGATCCGGCGGAGATCTGGGCGCGTCTGCGCGCGAAGACGAGCCTGGGCCGCCTGCCGACGCTCGACGAAATCGGTTGGGCGGTCGAACTTCTGCTCGCACCCCAGGCCGACGCCCTGCACGGCAGCGTGCTCAACGTGGACGCGGGCACCCGCCACGGCGTCCAGTAACCGCCACGGCATCCACCGAAAGGACCACCATGCCGATCGCGCATTTCCATCTCGTGGACGGAACCGGCACCGCCGACCAGCGCGCACGCCTGCTCACCGAAGCCTGCCGCAGTTACGCGCGGGTGCTGGACGCCCCGGTGGACCGCGTGCGCGCCTTCGTCGTGCGCTACCCGGCGGAGGAGGCCGCCACCGCGGGCACGCTGCTCGCCGACGGCGGCGCTCCCGCCCCGTATTTCACCGCGATCGTGCTCGCCGGACGGCCGATCGAGCAGCGCAGGCGACTGGCCGCGGAGTTCACCCGGCTCATCGTCGAGATCCTGGGCGTGCCGCGCGAGGTGGTGCGCGGCCAGGTGGTGGAGGTGAGCCCGCAGAACTGGTTCATCGCGGGCCACCCCGCCGACCAGGTGCGCGCCACGGAGATCGCCGCACGCGCCGAGTCGGGCACCGCCCCATAGGGATTGCGCCGGTCTGCCGACCACCCGAAGGTGGTCGGCAGACGGTTCTCACAAGCACCACGGGTCGTCGCGCAGCAACTCCAGGGAACGGAAGCTCCCGGTGTAGAAGACCAGCGGATGCCCGTCGTCGAACCACAGCTGCTCGACCCGCCCGACGTGCAGGGTGTGGTCCCCCGCGGGATGGGAGGCGGTCACCGTGCACGCCAGATGCACCAGCGCGCCGTCGAGCAACGGCATTCCGTCACGCCACACGAACCGCACCAGGTCCGGCCGGTGGGCCGCGCCCGCGAAGTGCAGGGACAGCGGCTCCTGGTCGCCCGCCAGGACCGACACGGCATACCGGCCCGTCGCGGTGATGCGCTCGTTCATCGTCGCGCGGTTGGCGATCGACACCAGCACCAACGGCGGGTCCAGCGACACCGAGGTGAACGCGTTGGCGGTCATGCCGTGCACGGAGGTCTCCTGGGCGGACTCGGCGGTGGTGACGATCGTGACGCCGCTGGCGAAGCGGCCCAGCGCCTTCCGCATGCGCGGCGGGGTCACCGCGGTCGGTTCCTCGGACACGGTCGTGCTCCTCGTCGTCACGGCGGCCTCAGCGTCGCACGATCGACAGGTCGCCGTTGCCGATCAGGTCCGGCCGGGTCCAGCCGTCCAGGTCGTATTCGGCCATGCACTGCTCGGCGAAACCCTCCAGGCGCTTGTCCAGGCCCTGCGCCTGGTAGGCGAACAACGTCTGGAACCGCACCGCCTCGTGGTCACCGCCGTAGTTGCGCTCGTAGAGTTCGTGGCGACCGCCGAACTCGGTGCCGACCGCGTCCCACAGCAGCTTGAGCAGCTGCACCCGGTCCACGGCCGCCACGCCGTTCGAGCCGCGGACGTACTGGTCGAGGTAGGGCCGGATGTCGGGGTTCTTCCAGTCCTCGGCGTGCGAGTTCAGGTAGATCAGGCCGCTGCCGAGGGTCTGCTGGATGATCTCCTTGATCCGCGGATAGCCCACCCCCATGAATGTGCGGTAGGCCAGCCCGTAGTTCAGATTCGGCTGCACGGCGCCGTTCACCCACGGGTCCGGCGACTTGGCCATCGCATCCGACAGGCCCCAGAACATGTCGCGCCAGTTCAGGATCTCCCCCACCTGCATCTGCACGCCCCGGAAGCCCGCGGTGCCGGTCATCTGCACGGCCTTGAGCACGCAACCGGCGATGAAGTCGAGCTTGACCGCCAGGCGGGCGCAGCCGTGGAACATGAAGCGCGACAGGAAGCCCGACTTCATCACGAAACCGTTCGTGGTCTCCACGTCGTAGGCGAAGACGTTCTC
Source organism: Nocardia sp. FDAARGOS_372 (assembly GCF_002554515.1). NCBI lineage: Bacteria > Bacillati > Actinomycetota > Actinomycetes > Mycobacteriales > Nocardiaceae > Nocardia > Nocardia sp. FDAARGOS_372. The sequence continues at coordinate 1,697,994 of NZ_PDDW01000001.1, forward strand.
CCACGGCACCAGGACCCGGTCGAACACCATGATCGCGTCGTTCTCGTCGAACCGGCTCGACAACGGGTAGTCGAACGGCGTGCCCAGGACGGCGGCGTTCATCTCGTAGGACGTGCGGCACAGCAGCTTCAGGCCCGGCGAGTCCATCGGCACGGTGAAGATCAGGCCGAACTCCTTCTTCCGCAGCGGCAGGCCGTAGTGCGCGATGAAGTTGGCGTTGGTGATCGCCGAGCCGGTCGCCACCACCTTCGCGCCGGACACCACCAGGCCGGCGTCGGTTTCCTCGACCACGTGCACGCACACGTCGGCGGTCTCGTCGGCGGGCTTGTCGCGATCGATGGGCGGGTTGACGATCGCGTGGTTGAGGTAGAGCACCCGCTCCTGGGCGCGGGTGTACCAGCGGCGGGCGTTGTCGCGGTACTCGCCGTAGAAGTCGGCGTTGGCGCCGAGGGTGCCGAGGAAGGAGGCCTTGTAGTCGGGCGAGCGGCCCATCCAGCCGTAGACCTCGCGCTGCCAGGTGGTGATCGCGTCGCGGGCCAGCAGCAGATCCTCGGCACTGTGCGCGGTCTTGAAGAACGGATGGGTGAAGCCGCCGTTGCCGGTGTCGGTGGGCACCGCGAGCGTGCCCCGCGCCTCGGGGCGGTGCAGCGCGTCGTACAGGCGCGCCACCGAGCGCGCGGAATTGCGGAAGGCGGGGTGGGTGGTCACGTCGCGCACACGTTCGCCCCGGAAGTACACCTCGCGGCCGTCGCGCAGCGACTCGAGGTACTCGGCACCGGTCATCGGGCGGACGGAGTTGGGCGCGTCGACCGCGGGGCCGAGGATTGCTGATGTGGTCATGGTGTTCGCTCCTGAGGGATGGTGGGACTTCCGGGTCGCTACGTGGACCCGCACGACGGGACCGCCCGGCCGCCGCGCACGCCACCATCGCCGATCTTCTATTCCCTTGTCCCGCTGAGGTTTTCAGTGGGCCGGACTCGTCATCGGCGCGTCGTCGGTATATGGTGCACAGGCCGGGTTCCTGTGACTTGGAACACTAGGATGCGGAGGTGTGCCGGAACATGGCTGAGCGCGAACGATCGGGTGACTGCGCGCGCACCGAGGCGTTGGTCTCGCTGCGCACCAGCGAGCTCGACAGCCGGGAGGGCCGCACGCAGTGGTCGAGCACGCTCGAACGGCTCTACTGTGAGATGGACGTGGCCTGGCCCGACCCGCATCGGCACTTCGACGCCGAATGGGGCGGGCGTCCCTTCGGCGACCTGCACGTCAGCACCATCCGCGCCGACGCGCACACCGTCGTGCGGTCCCCGGCCATCATCGGCTCCGACGAGCACGTCGGCCACCTGGTGTGCCTGGTCACCGAGGGCCGCGTGGAGGTGCGCCAGGCCGGGCGGACCACCGTCCTCGAAGACGGCGCGTTCGCCCTGTTGGACTGTGCGGCGCCGTTCGTCTTCCACTCCCCCGCGCCGTTCCGGCAGGTCGTCGTGCGCACGCCGACCGAACTGCTCACCGCGCGACTGCCCGGTCGGATCGTCGAACACGGCACCGCCCGCGCGATCGGCGGCGACACCGGGGCCGGGGAACTCGTCGGCCGATTCCTGCGCGACCTGTCCACCACGACCGCGCCCATCTCCCCCGGCGCGGCGCTGTCGCTCGCGTCCTCGACCGTCGACATGCTCGCCACCGCGCTCGCCGACGGCCCGGTGCCGACCGGAGCCGCGCAGTTGCACCGCACCGAGGACCTCGCGCATGTCCAGCGCGTCATCGAGCAGCAACTGCACGACCCCGAACTCACGCTCGCCCAGGTGGCGGCCGAGGCCGGGATGTCGTTGCGCACCGTGCAGAAACTGTTCAGCGCGGCCGGCACCACCCCGCGCACCTGGTTGTATCAGGCGCGCCTCGAACGGGCCCGCAAGTACCTGGTGACCACGCAGATGTCGGTCGCGCAGGTCAGCGAGTGCGCGGGCTTCCGCGACGTGTCGCATTTCAGCCGTACGTTCCGCGCCGCGTTCGGTACCAGCCCCGGCCGGTACCGGGCCGCCCACACGGACGCCGAAACGCCCTGAGCCGAGCGCGCCGCGCGGTGGCCGCTACGCCGACCGGCCCGGCGACGCGGGCCGGACGGCGGGAAGCGGCCGATCAGACCGGCGTCATCGCCGGGGGCGCGGCGACGGTGAACTCCTCCTTGAAGATCAACCGGGGCGCCATGCGGCGGCGCTTGAGCGCCTTGACCGCGGCGGTGACCATCGCAGGCGGCCCGCACAGGTAGGCGCTGCGGCCCTTGCAACTGGCGAAGTCCGCGAGCACGACGTCGGTGACCAGGCCGGTGGGCCCGTCCCACGTCTCCTCGCTGAGCACCGGGTGATACCGCAGGCGGGGATCGGCCGCGGCGAGCGCGCGGAAGAACTCCACGTCGTAGAGGTCCGCCCGCGTCCGCCCGCCGTGATACAGGTCGAGCGACGGCACGCGATCATTCGCCAAGGCATGGCGCACAATGGCTTTCAGCGGTGCCAGGCCGGTGCCGCCGCCGATGAGGATCGCCGGTTCCTCCTGCGCCCGCAGCATCGCGAACTGCCCGAGCGGCCCGCGCAGCTCGATCCGGTCGCCCGGCCGCAGCCCGGCGAATATCCAGCCGTCGGTGGCGAGCCCGCCCTCGACCCACTTGACGTGGAACTCCAGCGTGCGCGCCTCCGACGGCGGATTCGCCATCGAATACTGCCGTCCGACCCCCGCACCCGGCACGATCAACTCGGCGTACTGGCCCGCGGAGAACTCCATCGGCTCGTCCAGTTCCACGACCAGCCTGCGGGTGTGGCGGGCGATGTCGGCGAGTTCGACCACGGTGCCGGAGTGGTCGCGCAGGGGGTGGCGCGGACCCTCCGGCCCCACGTCGGCGACCGGCGCCACGGTCACATCCGTGCGCGGGGACGCCTGGCAGGCCAGCGCCAGCCCGGCGGCGCGTTCGTCCGCCGAGAGCACCGCCTCGTCCGGTTGCCCGTGCTCGACCTCCCCGGCCAGCACGCGGATCTTGCAGGTGCCGCAGGTGCCTTGCGAGCACGCGTGCGGCAGCCAGCGGTTCTCCCGTAGCGCAGACTCCAGGATCGGCCGGTCCGCCGGGGCGGGAAACGGCTGCTCCTGCCCGGCGACCGTCACCGTGTGAGTCATCGTCAGACCTCCCAACGCACCCGCAGGCCCTGCGGGCCGCGGAAGGTCCAGCCCCAGAAGGTCGGCGCGTGCTCGGGATCGGGTTCGATGTTGGGGATGGTCTCGAACAGTTCCTCGAGCGCGATCCGCACGATCGCCGTCCCGAGGTAGGTGCCCGCGCAGGCGTGGTTGCCCGCGCCGAAGGCCAGATGCGGCATGACCGGGCGGTCCACATCGAACACGTCCGGATTCGCCCAGACCGTCTCGTCGCGGTTGGCCGACCCGTAGGCCAGCATCACCGGCGTCCCGGCGGGCAGATCGACGCCGCCGATGTTCACGTCGTGATTGGCCACCTTCACCGCCGCGCTCCAGATCGGCGCCACCCACCGCGCGCCCTCGGTGATCGCGCGCGGCACCAGCGCCGGATCGTCGACGACGCGCTCGAGCTGGTCGGGGTGCTCGAGCAGACCCGCCAGCGTCGTGGTCATGACGTGTCCGGGCTCCTGCAGGGCGCCGAGCAGGAACACGTAGATGTTCGGGTAGATCTCCGCGCGGTCGCGGACCTGCCCGTCGGGCATGCCGTCGTGCAGCCAGTGCGAGATCAGGGTGTGATCGGGATGGGCGGTCCAGTGGTCGAGCATCGGATCGACGGTCGCGATGATCTCCTCCTTCACCCGGTCACCGGCCTCGAACGGGGCCGGGTTGGCGAAGTTGCCGAGGTCGTCGACCGCGGCGTTGCCGTAGGACAGCGCCAGGGTCTGGAACCAGCGCACCAGCGTCTCCGACGGCACCTCGGTCAGGCCCATCAGATCGCCGACCGCGCGCACCGACACCGGCGCGAAGTAGGCCTCCTGGATGTCGACCGCGCCGAGGTTCTCGATCTCGGCGAGGATGCGCCGCGCCTGCGGCCGGACCAGCGCCTCGACATAGGAGTCGACCGCGCTGGGCCGCAGCTGCGGATCGATCCACTCCCGGATGCGGCGGTGCTGCTCGCCGTTGGAATCGAGCACGGTGCCCTGGCCGAACGTGCGCCCGCCGGAGGGGGCGATGACCGTCGACCAGGTCTGGGAATCCTGGGCGATCTGCAGGCACAGTTCGCGGGTCGCCACGACGTGCATCCCCACCGCGGGCACGTAGGCGACCGGGGCTTCGCGGCGCAGCCGCTCGTAGATGGGGTTGGGATCGCGGTCGAGTTCGTCCATCGTGATCTCGTCGATCCAGCTGCGGGTCGTGGTCATGGGGGTGTTCTCCTGTCCTCGGCTCGGGCGAGCTATCGTCTTCCGCCGGATTGCTGTGATCTGGAACACTAGGGCGCGGAGGTGAGCCGGAACCATGACCGACAGTGCATCGAAGGATGACTCCCCGTGCACCGCGACCGGCTCCTCGGTGGCACTGAGCATCCGCGAACTCGGCACCGCCGAGGGCCGGGCGCGGTGGCGGACACACTCGATCGCACCTACTGCGAGATGGACGTCGACTGGGGCCGTTCCCGGGATCGGTTCACCGCCGACCTGGTGGCCCGCCCGATGGGTGAACTCACCGTGAGCGTCGTGCACGCCGATCCGCACACCGTCGTGCGCACGCCCGCGATGATCGCCTCCGACCCCAACGACGATTTCCTGCTGTGCCTGATCACTCGCGGATCGGCTGTGCTGGAACAGGATTCGCGCCGGTCCGTGCTGCGGAACGGCGCGTTCGGCATTCTCGATTCCTCGCTGCCGTTCATGGTCGACGGCACCACCGAATTCGAACAGATCGTGCTGCGCGCCCCGCGGGACGTGCTCGCCTCGCGCCTGCCGGTGGACGTGGTACGCGAGATGACCGGCGCGGGCATCTCCGGGCAGGCCGGCCTGGGCCGGCTGGTGTCGCGGTTCCTGGTCGATGTCGCCGCCGCGGACACGCCGCTGTCCACCGGCTCGGCCGACTCGGTGGCGGGCGCCGTGCTGGACCTGCTGGCCACCGCGCTGTGCGAGTACGCCACCCCGTTGACCGCCACCGCCCGGGTGCACGCCGAGGACCTGCGCCGGGTGCAGCACCTCATGGCGCGGCGGATGCACGACCCCGATCAGACGCTCACCGAGGTCGGCGCGGAGCTGGGCATGTCGCTGCGCTACATCCACAAACTGTTCAGCGCGGCGGGCACGACGCCGCGCACCTGGCTCTACGACCTGCGGCTGGCCCGCGCCCGCGCCCTGCTGCTGGACACCGATCGCACCGTCGCCGACATCAGCGTCCAGGTCGGCTTCCGCGACGTCTCCCATTTCAGCCGCGCCTTCCGCCGCCGCTTCGGCGCCAGCCCCGCCCACTTCCGCGCCCAGCGCGCGGTCGGCTCCTAGCTCACGCCGCGGCCCTCGAAATGCGCTGTGCCCGTGTCGTCCACGGGCCGGGCGGGGAGCTGCCGGAGTGCTCGGACGACAGCGCGCCAGCGGCTGCGTTCCCAGGCCAGCCCCGTGCTCACCCCCTCCCGATAGGCCATCGCCACGGTGTCGTCGTGCCCGCGGTCGGCCAGGCGCAGCAGCGCGGCCTCGGCCCTGGCCTTCTCGAGTTCGGCTTCGACACCGGCGAGCACCGCCTCGGCCGCGTCGGCCAATTCCGCGGTGATCGGCAGCGCCCGCGCGAAGGAGTCGGTCGCTTCCTGCAATGCCTTGCTATTTCCAGCAACCATCCGCCCATTCTGCACGCACGGCGGAATGAATCCGGTATTTCGCGGGGAACGGCGAACGAGAGTGGAACGGCTGGTCTGTTTCGGAAATCACGCCGAACGATTCACGGTGTCGGCGCCGACCGTTCCGAGGCACCCTTACCGTCGACAAGCCGCCCCGCCGGGCCGGCTGCGGTCGATGAGGTATTTCCGCGGGTCGGTGTGAGTCGGTCGGAGCGCGGTGTCTCGAATTGTTTTCCGGCGGAGGAAAAACGAGGACGCCGATTGTCGGGAGTACCTGCCATCATGCACGCCATGACGACTTCCGACCCCGTGGCCCCATTCGAGTGGCTCCTCACTCACGACGGCCGTCGCTGCCCGCTGGACGAGATCTACACCGTAGCCTTCTTCCGTGGGCTCGATCCGTCGGAGGTGGTGCGCCGCTACAGTCGTGGCGAGGACCACGGCCAGGAAGCGAGCTTCGACGAGCTCATGGAGCAGGCCGCCGAAAACTCCTCCCTACCAGGCAGATCCGGGGGAGGCACCGTGGGTGTCGTGCGGGTCGGTGAGTGGAGCGTGGCCATCGAGCCGGACGGGTGGATGGCCACGCTGCACGATGTCCTGGCCGACTTGTCGCGTGGTTGTGAGGTGGTGGCGATCACTCGGCACGACTACGCCGAGGCCAGCTTCGCGTACGCGATCGACGGCACGGTTGTCACGGGCTACAAACCCTTGGATTGCCCCCACTCTCGACACGGCACCGAGCCCGACCGGCTCAACGGGTTCATGCGGGAACTCGGCATGACGGTGGACGTGCGGGACGACGAGAACGATGGCGACGAGTACGACTGGGAGGAAGAGGACGAGCGGGCCGAGAGCGACTACTTGGCGTCCCTGCCGAGAGCTTTCGCCTTGGCCGCGAAGCTCACCCACGTGCGGTTCACCCCGGAAATCCTCGATCGTGCGATGGTCGTCGGGCCCGTCGCGTACAAGTGATCGTCCAATAGCCGCCGCGACGAGTGCGGAATCTCCGAACCGTGGCGGATCCGCCGCGGTCGCCCTCGCTGATCAGCTGTCGGCTCTCCTTGGGGGGTGGGAGAGCGATGTGGTGTCGCCGCTGCCAGCGCTTGTCGTGGTGGGCGATTTCGTCGTGGTCGCGGAGCAGCACGTCGTCGGCCAGCGATTCGCCGATCGCCAGGGGCGGATCGTCCGGGCCCAGCGACTGGGCAGCCGGCGGGCACGCCGGTGACGTCGAACACGGCCGGCGGCTGCTGGCCGATGGGGACGGCGGTGTCGATGATGGTGCGGTCGGCTTGGATGAGCGCGGCGATGGGTCGCCAGGCGGCGATCTTCTGGCTACTGTCCCATCATGTCCATCGAGTGCTCGATCGTCGTCCCCGGACCGCGGTCGGAGGTCTTCGCCTGGCACGCGCGGCCGGGAGCGTTCGCGCGCCTGGCGCCGCCCTGGCAGCCGGTGCGGTTGCTGGCCGAGACCGATTCGCTGGCGAGTGGGCGGGCGGTGCTCGGGCTGCCGGGCGGGTTGCGATGGGTGGCCCGGCACGATCCGCAGGAGTACCGGCCGCCGTGCCGATTCGTCGATGCGGTGGCGGCGGAGGAGCCGGCGTCGATGCCGGTGGGACGAGTGTTGCGGTGGCGGCACATCCACGATTTCGAGGACGTCGACGGCACGCACACGCGGGTGATCGATCGGGTGCGGACGCCGATTCCCGAGGCGGTGTTGCGGCCGATGTTCGCCTACCGGCATCGGCAGCTGGCCGACGATCTGCGCGCGCACCGGCGGGCCGCCGAGCACGGGTTCGAGCCGGTGACCGTTGCCGTGACGGGCGCGTCGGGACTGGTCGGATCGGCGCTGTGCGCGTTCCTCGCCACCGGCGGGCATCGGGTGGTGCGCGTGGTGCGGCACCCGGCGCGGTCGGCGGACGAGCGGCGCTGGGATCCGGCCGACCCCGACCCGGACCTGCTCGACGGGGTGCACGCGGTGGTCCACCTGGCGGGCGCGTCCATCGCCGGACGGTTCACCGCCGCGCACCGGCGGGCCGTCCGCGACTCGCGGATCGCGCCGACACGACGGCTGGCCGAGGTGGCGGCGCGCGCGGGCGTCTCGACCTTCGTCTGCGCCTCGGCCATCGGCTACTACGGCTACGACCGCGGGGACACGCCGCTGACCGAGGACGCCGAACAGGGCTCCGGTTTCCTCGCCGACGTGGTCGCGGACTGGGAGGCGGCGACGGCACCGGCGGCGGACCGAACACGCACGGTGCTGATCCGCACCGGGATCGTCCAGTCGCCCCGCGGCGGCACGCTGCGGCTGCTCCGTCCGCTGTTCACCGCCGGCCTGGGCGGGCGGATCGGCGATGGGCGGCAATGGCTTTCGTGGATCGGGCTGGACGACCTGGTCGACGTCTACCACCGTGCGCTGTGGGATGCGACGCTGACCGGGCCGGTCAACGCCGTCGCGCCGGAGCCGGTCCGCAACACCGACTACACCCGGACCCTCGCCCGGGTGCTGCACCGGCCTGCGGTCTTCCCGGTACCGCGGGCCGCGCCGGCGCTGCTGCTCGGGCGCCAGGGTGCCCGCGAACTCGCCGCCGCGAATCAACGGGTGCTGCCCGAACGGCTTCGCGCCGTGGGGCATACGTTCCGGATGCCGGAGCTGGAGGAGACGTTGCGGCATCTGCTCGGCCGCACGCGGGCGCCGCTCAGCTGAGCCGGTCGACGGCTTCGGCGAGGCTGCCGAGACGGTCGGCGTCGGGGGGCAGCACGACCTCGTCCCAGCCGGGCCCGCCGACGAAGACCCGCGCACCCGCACCCAGGCACGCCCGCACGGCCGAGGTCAGGGCGGTGGATTCGCGGTGCGACCAGAGCACGACGGCGGCGCCCTCGGCGTGCCTGCCCAGCGCGTCGACCAGGGCGGCGGTGGGCACGTCGGGGCCGAGCATGCGCGCACCCAGGCCGCGTTCGGCCAGGGCCGCGCGCAACACGTCCAGCGGCAGGGCGTGGGTTTCCCCGCTCGTGCAGGCCAGCAGCGCACCCGGCCCGGCCGAGGGCGGGAACGCCCGCTGCAGCGCCGCACCGATACACCAGGACAGCAGGTGCTCGACGTCGATGCAGCCCTCCCCCGCGCCCTGCCGGGCGACGATGTCGGCGAATGCGGGGCGGCACAGCGTCTCCCAGGTGTCGACCACGCCGAAGGCGCGCAGGTGGGCGTCGAGGTGTGCGGTGACGGTGGCGGTGTCGAGGGCGAAGGCGGCCGCGAGCAGGGGCCCGCGATCGCCGGGTGCAGGCGCGGGTCCCCGGGCGGTGGCGGCGGCACGGGACGGGCTGACGCCGGCGCGGATGAGCTCGAGCATGCGTTCCAGCAGCGCGATGTCGGTCTCGGTGTAGAGGCGGTGGCTGCCGGGCCGGTCCTGGACCGGGCCGATGCCGTAGCGACGGTTCCAGCTGCGCAAGGTCGCGGTCGGCACACCGAGACGTTCGGCCACCGCGCGTACCGGGTAACCGGACGCGCCGGAGGGGGGAACCGGGACCGCGGGCATCGTCACATTGTGCCCGGTCGATCCGGTGGGCTCCGCAGCGGACACGGCTGATACGGCTCGAATTGAATCGTTTGTGCATCGTTCTGTTACGCTGAGGGCACACCGAGCGCCGAGGAGGCGGGCAATGTCCAGTCGCACAGCAGGGTGGGCCGCGGGCCTCGCGGGACTCGCTCTGGCCGGCACGGTCCTCAGCGGCCCGGTGGCGAACGCGGCGCCACCGGTCCCGGTGACATCGGTCGACCTCGACCGCTACGTGGGCCGCTGGCATCAGCTCGCCGCGATTCCGCAGCCGTTCAACCTCGCGTGCGCGCGCGACACCACCGCCGAGTACACGCCGCTGCCGACCGGGGACGTGGGCGTGCACAACCGATGCACGACCTGGACCGGCGGGATCGACGAGATCCGCGGCACCGCGCGGGTGAACGATCCGGTCACCAACGCGCAGCTGCATGTCAGCTTCCCCGGTGTCCCGACGCAGGACCGGCTGGACGGGCCGACGAACTACATCGTCACCGCGCTGGGGCCGGACTACTCGTGGGCCGTCGTGACCGACCCGAATCGGCTGTCCGGCTTCGTCCTCGCCCGCGAGCCTGCGCTCGACGAATCCGGGTGGGCGGCGGTGCGTTCCGCGATCGTGGCCGCCGGCCAGAATCCGTGCTTCTACCTGACCACGCCCACCACCGGCGGCCTCGCGACACTGCAACCGCTGTGCGCGCGGTGAATTCGGCGCGATGACCGCCATCGCGTTGTTCACCCGTGACCTGCGGGTGCACGACAACCCCGCGCTCGCCGCCGCCCGGGACGCCGGTGACGCGGTCGTGCCGCTGTTCGTGGTCGACGCCCACCTGGTGCCGGATCGGTGCCCGCCCAACCGGGCCCGCTTCCTCGCCGCGGCGGTGCGCGAACTCGACGCCGAACTCCGTACGCGGGGTGGACGTTTGATCGTGCGACGTGGCGTGGTGGCGGACGAGGTGGCGCGCGTGGTCGACGAGACCGGGGCGCGCACGGTGCACCTCGCCGACGACGTCAGCGGATACAGCGCGGCGCGGGCGGACGCGTTACGGGAGAGACTGGATCGCCGGGGCGTTCGGCTCGAGCCGCACCCGGCGAGCATCACCACCGTCGACGGCGACGTGCTGCGGCCCGCCACCGGTCGCGATCATTTCGCGGTCTTCACCCCGTATTTCCGCCGGTGGTCGGAGGTTCCGCGGCGCGCGCCGCTGCCGCCGCCGGATGACCTCGAGGTGCCGGACCTGCCCAGTGCGGCATTGCCGGCTCCCGAATCGCTGAACCGGGGCGAGCCGTCGCCGCAGCTGTCCGTCGGCGGCGAGACCACCGGCCGCGCGCTGCTGGATTCCTGGCTGGCCGGCCCGGTCGACGACTACGTCGAGACCGGTGACGATCTCGCGGCGGACGCCACCTCACATCTCTCGCCCTACCTGCACTTCGGCTGCCTGTCCCCCACCGAACTGCTCCACCGCGTCGATGTCGGCAGCGCGGGCGGACAGGCGTTCGCCCGGCAGCTGGCCTGGCGCGACTTCCACCACCAGCTGCTGGCCGCCCGCCCGGCCGTGGCCCGGCACGACTACCGGCCGCGCCCGATCCGATGGCGGGACGACCCGCAAGCGCTGGCCGCCTGGCGCTCGGCACGCACCGGCTTCCCGATCGTGGACGCCGCCCTGCGCCAACTCCACACCGAAGGATGGCTGCCCAACCGGGCCCGGCTGATCGCCGCCGCCTTCCTCACCAAGACCCTCGGGCTGCACTGGCGCGCGGGGGCGGGGCATTTCCTGCACTGGCTGGTCGACGCCGACCTGGCGAACAACCAGCTCAACTGGCAGTGGGTCGCGGGCACGGGCAGCGACACCCGGCCGAATCGCGGTTTCAACCCGCTGCGCCAAGCCGACCGCTACGACCCCGACGGCCTGTACGTCCGGCGGTGGATTCCCGAACTCGCCGACCTCGACGGTGGCCGCATCCATCGGCCGTGGCGAGCCGAGGTGGATTATCCGTCGCCGATCGCCGAATGCCCGGGGATGTGAGGTCGGGGCGGCCACTACGACGGCGGGTAGTATGAGCGTCGTGCGGAGTCCGGTGAGTGGTGCGGCGCGGGTGCGTGGCGCATTCGTCGGCGCCGCCGCGGGTGCGGTGAGTATCGCGGCGCACGGCCTCGGCGGCGGCGCCCTCACCCCCGGACAGTCCGCGCTGGGCGTGCTGATCGGTGTGTGCGCCGGCTTGGGCGTGCTCGCCGGGGCACGTCCCGGACCGGCCGGTCTGCCCGAACTCATGGTCCTGCTCGGCGCCGGACAGGCGATCGGCCATGCCGCCCTGTCGGTCGGGCCCGGCCATCACCACGAATCCACCGCCACGTCCGGCATGCTCGTCGCGCACCTGGTGGCGATCGTGTGCGGGGCGGTACTCATCCGCGCCGCCGAATCCGCGCTGGGTCGCGCGGCCTCCAGCGTCCGGCGCACCCTCGCCGCGCTGCGCCCTGCGCCGCACCGGGACGACGACGCACGCGTCGGCGTTCCCGCCGCGGGCCCGAGCCTGCCCCGGCTGCCACTGCTCGCCTCCGCGGTGGGGACCCGCGGACCGCCCGCGCGAGCCTGACCCACTCCCACCACACGGACTGTCGACGCCGAAACCGAACTCGGACAACCGAGTCCGGTGGGTGTCGCGCGCCGCGACCGGCCGACGTCCGACCCCTTTCCTCTTCGATCCACGGAGTCCCCATGTCCTCGATCACCCGTATCCTGCTGCGCCGCGTCGCCCCCGGCGTGGCCGCCCTCGCCGCCGCGCCGCTGCTGCTCACCGCCTGCTCCGGCTCCGACGACAGCCCCGCCGGGTCGCGCGCGGCCGACGTCGTCACCATCGACGACCAGTGGGTCAAGGCGGCCGCCGCCGACATGTCCGCGGCGTTCGGCACCCTCACCAATTCCGGCGACCGCGACCTCACCGTCGTGGCGGCCACCAGCCCGGCCTCGGCCCGGATGGAACTACACGAGGTCGTCGCCGACGCCGCCGGCGTCAAGACCATGCGCCCGAAGGACGGCGGCTTCGTGGTGCCCGCACACGGCTCGCTCACCCTCGCGCCCGGCGGGGACCACCTGATGTTCCTGGAACTGCGCGGCCCGCTGCGCACCGGCTCGGAAACCCCGGTGACGCTGTCGTTCGGTGACGGCTCCAGCCTCACCTTCACCGCGCAGGTCCGCGACTTCTCGGGCAACCAGGAGAACTACGCGCCGGGCACCGAGCACGGCGCCGCCGCGACCCCCGAGCACGGTGCCTGAGCGCGCGCACGCGGGTGCACCCGCGTCGGGCGCCCCGCCTCGGCTCAGCAGGCGGCGGTTGCTCGGCGCGGGAGCGGTGGCCGCGGGGGCGACCGGAATCGGTGCGGCCGCACTCACCGGCTTCGGCCGCGCCCCCGCGCCGGTCACGGACGCGTCCGCGACCGAGCCGTTCTTCGGCCCGCACCAGGCCGGCATCGCCACCCCCGCCCAGCGGCACGCGGCGTTCGTCGCCTTCGATCTGCGGCCCGGAGTCACCGGCGACGACGTGGCCGGTCTGCTGAAGATCTGGACCGGCGACGCCGCCCGCCTCACCCAGGGGCTGCCCGCCCTGGCCGACACCGAACCGGAACTCGCCGCCCGCCCGGCCCGGCTCACGGTGACGATCGGGCTCGGCCCCGGCGCGTTCGTCGGCCGCGAGTCGCGGCGTCCCGCCTGGTTGCGGCCGCTGCCCTCGTTTCCCATCGATCGGCTCGAACCGGCCTGGAGCGACGGCGATCTGCTGTTGCAGATCTGCGCGGACGAAGCCACCACGGTGGCCCACGCGGTACGGGTGCTGTCCCGCGCGGTCACCTCACTGGTCACGGTGCGCTGGGTGCAGCGCGGGTTCCGCGACGCCGCACCCGGGCAGACGCCGCGCAACCTGATGGGGCAGGTCGACGGGACGGTCACGCTCGCACCGGGAGCCGACTTCGATCGGCTGGTCTGGCACGACGGAGCAGACGCGCCGTGGCTGGCGGGCGGCACCTCGCTGGTGCTGCGCCGCATCGCGATGCAGCTGGACACCTGGGACGAAATCGACCCGGAGGGGCGCGAACTCACCGTCGGGCGCCGGCTCGACACCGGCGCGCCGCTCACCGGAACGAACGAATTCGACGAACCGGACTTCGCCGCCGTGGACAAGCACGGCATCCCGGTGATCCCGCCGTCCTCGCACATCGCCCGTGCCCGCCACACCCACGACGGCGAACGGTTCCTGCGGCGCGCCTACAACTACGACGACGCGCCGCAACCCGGGCAGATCTCCAACTCGGGCTTGCTGTTCGCCGCCTACCAGCGCGACATCGACGCCCAGTTCCTGCCGGTGCAACAGCGGCTGGCCGAGTTCGACGCGCTGAACGAATGGACGACACCGGTCGGCTCGGCGGTCTTCGCGATTCCGGCCGGGGCGCGGGAGCCGGGCGACTACGTGGGCCGCGCGCTGTTCGAATCCTGAATCGCGGGGGCCGGTGCAGCCGCATCGGCCCCCGCGGCCGTTTTCGCCGCGAAGGAGGACGCCAGCCAGGCGCAGACGATCAGCTGGATCTGGTGGAAGATCATCAGCGGCAACACGATCAAGCCCACCGGCTGTCCGGCGAACAGCACCGTCGCCATCGGCAGCCCGGTCGCCAGGCTCTTCTTCGAACCGCAGAAGATGATGACGATCCGGTCGGCCCAGGCGAATCCGAAGACGCGGCCGAGCACCGCGCACAGGCCGAGCACCACGGCCAGGATCGCGCAGCACAGGGCGACCACGAGCAGGATCTGGCCCGGCGAGGTGGCGCTCCAGACGCCCTCGTTCATCCCTTCGCTGAATGCCACGTACACCACGAGCAGGATCGAGCCGCGGTCCACCAGCATCGTGGGCCGCCGGTGCCGCTGCACCCACTCGCCGATCCAGCGGCGCACCAGCTGACCGATCAGGAACGGCACCAGCAGTTGCACCACGATGTCGAGCACCGAGGAGGCGTCGATGTGCACGGTGCCGGCGGTGTCGAGCAGCACGATCACCAGCAGCGGGGTGAGGAACACGCCCAGCAGGTTCGAGAACGAGGCGCTGACGATGGCGCCGGGCAGGTTGCCGCCCGCGATCGAGGTGAAGGCGATCGAGGACTGCACGGTCGAGGGCACCAGGCTCAGGAACAGCAGGCCGGTGCGCAGATCGTCGGCGATCAGACCCGAGGTCGCGGCGTAGGCGGCCACGCCGATCACCGGGAACACGAGGTAGGTGACCGACAGGATGGCGCCGTGCAGGCGCCAGTGCCGCAGGCCCGCGAGCGCTTCCGCCGGGGACAGCCGCATGCCGTAGAGCAGGAACAGTGTCGCGATGGCGACCTTCACCAGCCACTGCGCGGCATCCAGGTACCCGCCCTGGGCGGGCACCAGCGCCGCCACCGCCGCCGTCGCGAAGATCGCCAGCACGAACCCATCGATAGACTTCGCCAACCTCACCCGGCCACGGTATCGGCCAGGGTCTTATCGGGAAACACGATGGCAGCGATAAGTGTGATCACGTTCCGTGATATACCGGGAGGCGTGTTCGACCCGCAGCTGGTGCGCAGCTTCCTGACCGTCGTGCAATGCGGCAGCTTCTCGGCAGCCGCGCAGCAACTCGGGGTGCGGCAGTCCACCGTCAGCGGGCACATCGCCCGGCTCGAGCGCGAGGCGGGCGCGGTGCTGCTGCTGCGCGACACCCACCGCATGGAACTGACCTCCGACGGCACCGCGATGGTCGGCTTCGGGCAGGCCATCCTGACCGCGCACGAGAACGCCCGCCGCTACTTCGCCGACTCGGCGCTGTCGGGCACCCTGCATCTCGGCGCCGCCGAGGACCTGGTGGCCCGCGGCCTGCCGCGCATCCTGCGCGACTTCCGCGCCCGCCATCCGCGCGTCGACCTGCAGCTGACCGTCGGCCTGAGCCGCACCATCCACGACCGGCTGCGCCGCGGCGACCTCGATCTGGCCTTCGTCATGCGCAAGCCCGGCGAAACCCACGGCGAGCCGGTCCACCGCGACCGCCTGGTGTGGGCGGGCCCGCCCGACGCCGCCGACCGCGACCCGGCCGAACCGGTCCCCCTGGTCGCCTACCCGCCGCCGAGCATCACCCGCTCCTGCGCCTACGCGGCCCTCGACGCCGCAGGCATCCCGCTACGTCCCGCCTGCACCGCCAACTCCCGCGCCGGCCTGCGCGCGGCGGTGCTGGCCGGGCTCGGCTACATCGTGCACCCGCGCTCCCTGCTCCCCGACGAACTCGCCCCGGTCGGCGACCGTCTCGGCCTGCCCGACCCCGGCGAGGTGGAGTTCGTCCTCATCCACCGGCACAGCGTGCCCAACCCGGCCGAACAGGCCCTCAGCGAGGCGATCCGCCACTCCCTGCCCCGCCTCGACGGCGAGGGCGAGTTCGTGGGGTGACCGCCGGCGACGAGAGCCGCCGGCGTCACCGAGCAGCGGGGTCGACCGAGACGCCGACGAGGGCGAGGAACGCGACCGTGGCCGGGCTCGGTCCCGGCGTGCCCCACACCACGAACTCGACGCGCTGCGGGGCGTCGGTCACCGGGACGGTCGCCAGGTCCGCGAGGTCGGTGGCCCGCGGCAGATAGGTGACCGGCAGGAAGCCGACCGCCAGCCCGCTGCGGATCACCTGCACCAGCAGCGCCACGTCGGTGACCTCGAAGGCGACGTCGCGGCCCAGCCCGGCGCGCGCGAAGGCCTGATCGGTTTGTGCGCGGGCCGCGGTGCCGTAGGGGAAGTCGACGAACGGTGCCACGGCGAGGTCGGCCAGTGACAGCCGCCGCGCCCCGGCCAGCGGGTGGTCCTGGGCGAGCACCGCGACCAGCCGGTCCCGGGCGAGCTCGTGACTGCCCACCCCGGTCGGGCGCCGCCCGGGTGGCAGGCCGAGGAACGCGACGTCGAGCCGCCCCGCCGCGACATCGGCCACCAGATCGTCGCTGGCCCCCGCGCGCAGCCCGACCCGCACGCCCGGATGCCGGGTGCACAACTCGCGCAGGGCGGCGGGCACGTCGACCGCGGCGACGGACGGGATGACGCCGACGTCGAGCCGCCCGCGCACCTCCCCCACGGTCGCCACCGCCTGAGCGGCGGCCCGGTCGGCGGCCTCGAGGCACTGGCGGGCGGCGGGCAGGAACGCCTCGCCCGCCGCGGTGAGGCGCACCCGTCGGCTGGTGCGCGCGAACAGGCTCACGCCGAGTTCGTGTTCGAGCCGCTTGATCTGGTGGCTCAGCGCCGACGAATCCCGCACGGGGGCAGGGGCATTCGGCGGCCCTCACCCTCGCCACCGCGGTCGCCCCGGTCGTCTGGGGCACCACCTACGCCGTCACCACCGAACTGCTGCCGCCGGGGCATCCGCTGTTCGCCGGTCTGATGCGGGCACTGCCCGCGGGGCTGCTGGCCGTCGCGATCGGCCGCGCCCTCCCGCACGGCGACTGGTGGTGGAAGAGCGCCGTGCTCGGCGTTCTCAACATCGGTGTCTTCTTCCCGATGCTGTTCTTCGCCGCCGAACACCTGCCCGGCGGGGTGGCCGCGACCCTCGGATCGATCGTGCCGCTGATCGTCGCGGTGCTGGCCGTCCCGCTGCTGGGCGAGCGGCTGGCCATCCGGCGGATCGTGTGGGGTGCCGCCGGCGTGGCCGGTGTCGGTCTGGTGGTGCTCGGCCCGGACGCCGGGCTGGACGCGGCCGGGATCGCCGCGGGCCTGCTCGGCGCGGCGTCCATGGCGCTCGGACTCACCCTGACCAAGCGGTGGGGGCGGCCCGCCGGGGTGCCGCCGGTGGCGCTGGCGGGCTGGCAGCTCGGCACGGGCGGGCTGGTGCTGCTGCCGGTCACCGTCCTCGTCGAAGGCGCGCCGCCACCGCTCGACGGCCGCGCCGCTCTCGGATACCTGTGGCTCGGGCTCGTCGGCGGGCTGCTCGCCTACGCGCTGTACTTCCGCGGCGTCGGACGCCTGCCCGTCACCTCGGTCGCGCTGCTCAATCTGCTCTCTCCGCTCACCGCGGCGGCACTGGGCGTGCTGGCGCTCGGGGAGACGGTGACGCCCGCGCAGGCGGTCGGGTTCGCGATCGTCCTCGCCGCCGTGATCGCCGGCCAGCTGCCCACCCGCCCAACTGTTTCCACGCCCGCACTCCCGCCGCCCGGTGCGGCGGCCATCCCGACAGGAGCACAGCGCGCCGGGGCGCGGACGCACCGCACCGACCGCGGCGTCGGCGGTGCCGAGTAGATCCGCGACGCGGTCCCGGTCGCGCGCGTCGACGGGGACGAGCGGGTGGGCGCCGGACCGCGCGACCGCGGTCACGGCGTGGCCGCGCGCGGTGGCCTCGTGGGCGACGCGAACACCGACCATGCCGGTGGCGCCGAAGACGACGATCTTCATGCCGCGCTGGCCAGCCTCACCCAGCTCCGCGTCTGCGAACCCCATCCCGCCCGCTGGACCTATCTCAGCCCACCCGCCCTGCTCGAACCGGGTGAGCGCACCGGCCGCTACCGTCGCGGCACCACCACCCTGCTGCTCGACGCCGACGGCCGATCCCGCATCTCGGCCGAGGACCTGGCCGTCGCCGTGCTGGACGAACTCGAGAATCCCGGCGGGGACCGGCATTTCACGGTCGCGTACTGACTCTCGTTCCCGGTCGGCGGGCCGCCGGTCGCACCATGCAACGCGGTGCAACGGTAGTGGGCTGTGTTGCGCGTCACATATACGTAGGTGGATCGGCGCCCCGCCGAGGGAACAGGAGTGGCAACCCATGCGAGCAGCTGTGTACTACGGCCCGAACAAGGTCGACGTCGTCGACGTACCGGAACCCGAGCCGGGGCCCGGCGAGGTGAAACTACGGGTGGGCTTCAACGGCATCTGCGGCACCGACCTGCACGAGTACTACGCCGGGCCGATCTTCGTGCCCACCGAACCGCATCCGCTCACCCACCGGCAGCTGCCGCTCGTGCTCGGACACGAGTTCTCCGGCACGGTCACCGAGGTCGGCAGCGGTGTCACCGGCATCGAGCCCGGCGACCGGGTCGCCGTCGAACCGCTCTACACCTGCGGCCACTGCGGCCCCTGCCGGGCGGGCACCTACAACATCTGCCGCCGGATCGGTTTCCACGGCCTGATGTCCGACGGCGGCATGGCCGAATACACCGTGGTCCCGGCCCACATGATCCATCGGCTGCCGGACTCGGTGCCGCTCGAGCTCGGCGCGCTCGTGGAGCCGATGTCGGTGGCCTACCACGCCGCCACGCTCGGTGATCCCAAGCCGGAGGACACCGCCATGGTCTTCGGCGCCGGACCGATCGGCATCGGGCTCTGGTTCGCGTTGCGCGCCAAGGGTCTCGACGACATCTACGTCGTGGAACCGTCGCCCACCCGACGCGCCGCGATCGAAGCGCTCGGCGCCACCACCCTCGACCCGACCGCGATCGACGTCCCCGCGTTCATCGACAACGCCACCGACGGCGCGGGCGCCGACGCGACCTACGACGCCGCGGGCGTGCAACCCGCGGTCGAGACCGCCCTGGCGTGCCTGGGCGCGCGCCGGCCGCTGATCAGCGTCGCCATCTACGAGAAGCCGCTGACCACACCGCTGCAACGGCTCGTCATGAACGAATCCCGCATCCAGGGCTCGCTGTGCTACACCTCCGCCGACTACCGCGCGGTCATCGACCTCATGGCGCAGGGCCGCTACGACGCCACCGGCTGGGTGGAGACGATCGCCCTCGAGCAGGTCATCGACGAGGGCTTCGAGGCGCTGCACGCGGGCACCAAGATGAAGGTGCTCGTCGATCCGGCGGAGGTGGCGGCATGAGCGTCGTCCTCGTCACCGGCGGCGGGCGCGGAATCGGCCGCGGCATCGCCCTGCGCCTGGCCCGCGACGGCCACGACCTCGCGCTCGTCGACCTCGACCCGTCCACGCTCGCCGCGGTCGCCGACGAAATCCGCGAGACCGGCCGGGCGGCAACGACCTTCGTCGCCGACGTGAGCGACCGCGATCAGGTGTTCGCCGCCGTCGACCACGCGTACACCGCGCTCGGCGGATTCGACGTGATGGTGAACAACGCGGGCATCGCCCAGGTCGCCCCGATCGACGACGTCCGCCCGGCCGACGTCGACACGATCTGGCGCGTCAACATCGACGGTGTGCTGTGGGGCATCCAGGCCGCCGCGGCGAAGTTCCGGGCGCTGGGACAGAAGGGCAAGATCGTCAACGCCTCCTCCATCGCCGGACACGACGGCTTCGCGATGCTCGGCGTCTACAGCGCGACCAAGTTCGCCGTGCGCGCCCTCACCCAGGCCGCGGCGAAGGAGTACGCGGCGCACGGCATCACCGTCAACGCCTACTGCCCCGGCGTGGTCGGCACGGACATGTGGGTCACCATCGACCGCCGCTTCGCCGAGCTCACCGGCGCGGCCGAAGGCGAGACCTACGCCAAGTTCGTCGACGGCATCGCGCTCGGGCGCGCCCAGACGCCCGAGGACGTCGCGGCGCTGGTCTCCTACCTGGCCGGGCCCGACTCCGACTACATGACCGGACAGTCGATCCTCATCGACGGCGGCCTGGTCTTCCGCTGACCGACCCCTGGTCGGGCCTCCCGCAGCCTGCGCGGCTCGTTCTCCGCCGGCGCGTTCCGGTGGACCCCCTCGGGTCCGCCGGCGACGCGGAGGATGCGGCTGCCCGCGTAGGCGGCGGCCGGCGAGAAGGCGCCGCGCAGGCGCTGCGCATCCGGCGCACGGTAGCGGGCCGGTTCAGCGCCGGAGCCCGCCCAGCAGTGCGCGGGCCAGCGCGGCGGCGTCGGCTCGGCCCCGCTGGACGTCGTCGGATTCGGCGATGGTCATCGACATTTCGGTCAGCGCGCCGTACAGGGCGCTGGCGAGCAGTTCCGGGGGGTGCGGCTCGACCAGGCCGGTGCCGAGCAGCTCCCGGGCACCCTCGAGGACCAGGCCACCGAGGTGGCGCCGGTCCAGCTCGCGCCACCGCCCCCATCCGAGCGCGATCGGCCCCTGGAGCAGGACGATGTGGCGGTAGTCGGGCTCGGTGCACACGTCGAGGAAGGCTTCGATGCCGCGGTCGACGCGGTCGAACGGGTCGGTCGCGGAGTCCACCGCGGCCCGGATACGGTGCGCCGCCCGGTGTTCCAGCTCGTCGAAGACGGCTTCGAACAATCCCTTCTTGCCGTCGAAGTGGTGATACAGCGCCCCGCGCGTCAAACCCGCCGACCGCACCAGTTCCTCGGCGGACAGGTCGGCGTACTCCCGCTCGGCGAACAGCCGGGCGGCGGTGCCGAGCAGCGTCCGCCGGGTGTCCTCGATGTGCTTGTCACGCAACGACGTCATACCGTACGTTTATCACATACACGATGTATGACGAATACACCGTGTATGGCCATCGAGTGTGGCGGCGATCGCGGATGACGATCGCCTGCCCCGATGCGGAGCGGAGGACTGTGGTGGACAGATCGGTGGATGTCGTCGTCGTCGGCGCGGGGATCGCGGGACTGGTCGCCGCCCGCGACCTGGTGCGCACCGGACACGAGGTACTGGTCCTGGAAGCGCGGGACCGGGTGGGCGGGCGACTGCTCAATGCCGAGTTGCCCGGCGGCGGCCCGATCGAGGTCGGCGGGCAGTGGGTCGGCCCCACCCAGCATCGGGCGATGACGCTGATCCACGAGCTCGGTCTCCAGACCTTCCCGACCCACGACACGGGCCGCGCCATCGCCGAAATCGGCTCGTCGCGGGCGGAATACACCGGCGCGATACCCAAGCTGAACCCGCTGGCGTTGGCCGACGTGGCCCAGGCACAGCTGCGCCTGGACCGTCTCGCGCGGCGGGTCGCCCGCACCGATCCGTGGCGCGCCGAACGCGCCGAAGCCCTGGATGCCCAGACCTTCGACACCTGGTTGCGCCGCACCACCTACACCGCGGCCGGGAGGTCGTTCTTCCGGGTGATCACCGAGGCGGTGTTCGCCGCCGGGCCCGAGGACCTGTCCGCGCTGTGGGCGAGCTGCTACCTCGGTGCCGGCGGCGGGGTCGACGCCATGATCGGCGTCGCGGGCGGCGCCCAGCAGGATCGGGTGGTCGGGGGCACCCAAGCGATCGCGATCGCGCTCGCCGGGGAACTCGGTGACCGGGTCGTCCTCGGCAGTCCCGTGTCCGAGGTCGAATGGGACGAGGCCGGTGTGCGGGTCCGGGCCGGCGGCGGCACGGTGCGGGCGCGGCGGGCGGTGGTGGCGGTGCCGCCGCCGTTGGCCGCGCGCATCCGCTTCTCCCCCGGGCTGCCGGGCGACCGCGACCAGCTCGTCCAGCGCATGCCGATGGGCCGGGTCGTCAAAGTCAACGTCGTCTACGACGAACCGTTCTGGCGAGCGGACGGGTTCAGCGGTCAGGCCGTGAGCGACCGGCGGCCGCTGGCAGTGGTCTTCGACAACACCCCGCCCGCCGGTTCCCCCGGCGTACTCGTCGGCTTCCTGGAGGGCCGCCACGCCGACGCCTGTTCGCGGATGGACCATCCGACCCGCCGCGCCCAGGTCATCGACGACCTCGCGGGCTACTTCGGCCCGCGCGCCCGCACGCCGATCGACTACATCGAAAAGGACTGGGCCGACGAGGAATACAGCCGCGGCTGCTACGGCGCGTTCACCGCGCCGGGCACCCTCACCCGCTTCGGGCACGCCCTGCGACCCCCCATCGGCCCCCTGCACTGGGCAGGCACCGAGACCGCGACGCGCTGGGCGGGCTACATCGACGGCGCCGCCGAATCCGGTCACCGGGCCGCGCGGGAGATCGCCGCCGCCCTCGACCCGAGGCACGACGCCGCGCGCCCGTCCGCCCTGCGGTGACCGTCGCCCTGCCGTGCTGCGGCGGCGACGCTGCGGCTCGCGGTCCGCGGATCCCCGGCGTCGATTCGACCCGGTGCTGCTCCCGCGCGCTCATCCGGCGGTGACCAAGCCCTGGGCGATCATCCAGTCGCGCGCGACCTCGGCGGGTTCGCGGCCCTCGACGTCGACCTGTCGATTCAGTTCGGTGACGGCTTCATTGGTCAGCCGGGCCGAGATCGGCGCCATGAGGGTCGCGATCTGCGGGTGGGCTTCGGCGAAATCCGCCCGCATGACCAGTGCCGCATTGTATTTCGGGAAGAAGCCCAGATCGTCGTGCAGCAGGACCAGGTCGAGGGCGGGGATGCGGCCGTCGGTGGCGGCGACCGAGCCGAAACGGCACCGGGTGGCATCGGCGGTGGCCTGGTAGACCAGGGCGTCCTGCACGATCTGTTTGCGCACCCTGCCCGCGTCGATGCCGTACTTGCGGGCCAGGCCGGGGAAACCGTCCTGGCGGACGTTGAACTCGGTGCCGACGCAGGTCGCGGCGGCAGCGGGATCGCGCTCGATCAGGCGAGCGTAGTCCGACAGGGTGACCACGCCGGTCTCCTGCTGGGTGCGTCTGCTGGTGACGAGGGCGTAGGTGTTGTTCATCGGCGCCATCGCCGTCCACAGCATGCCGTGTTCGGCGAGGTCGGCGGCTCGCAGCTGGTCGAACTGGGCGCGCTCGTCGGGGATGGGTGTCTCGTTGCCGAGGTAGTTGATCCAGCCGGTGCCGGTGTAGTCGTAGGCGATGTCGATCTGGCCGTGCAGTTGGGCGTCGCGCAGGCTGTTGGAGCCCTGGATGTTGGTCAGGTCGCGCACGTCGGCGCCGGCCGCCGACAGCGCGAATTCGATGAGGTAGCCGAGAATGTTCTGTTCGGTGAAGTCCTTGGAGCCGACGGTGACCGCGACACCGTCGAGTTCGGGCACCGGGCGGATGCTGCCCGGTCCCACGCGCAGCGGCACCGCGCCGCCGGACTGCAATCCGCATCCCGCGGCCAGCAACAGCGCGGCGACGAGGGCGAGCAGGCGGCCGGTCATGTCAGCCCTCGCGGGCCGAGGAACTCCTCGGCCAGTGCGCCCAGCCAGTCCACCAGCAGCGCCAGCGCGACCGCGAGCACCGCGCCGACCACCAGCGTCACCGTGTCGCGCAGCTTGTAGCCGGTATCGATGAGGATGCCCAGGCCGCCCGCGCTGACCAGGAACGACAGTGTCGCGGTGCCCACGGCCAGCACCAACGACGTGCGCAGACCCGCGAGAATGTAGGGGACGGCGAGCGGGAACTCGATGCGGTGCAGCACCGTCGCCGCCGACATGCCCTGGCCGCGTCCGGCGTCGACGACGATCGGGTCCACCTGCTGATACCCGAGAATGGTGTTGCGCAGCACCGGAAGCAGCGCGTAGAAGGCGATGGGCGCCACGCCGACCCAGAACCCGGTGGTGCGGGTGAGCAGATAGCACAGCACGATCAACCCGATCGCGGGGGCGGAGGCGCCGATGTTGGCGATTCCGAGGAACACCGGCGCGAGCCGCCGATATCGCGGCCGGGTCAGCAGCGTGCCCAGCGGCACCGCGACGACCACGACGATGAGCATGACCGCGGCCGTGATGAGGATGTGCTGCCAGGTGACGGTGGCGATGGTGCGCGCGTTGAGACTGGCCTGCTGGGTGACGGTGAGCTCCCGGCGGAACGCCCACACCAGCACGCCCGCGGTGAGCAGCAGCACCACCAGCGGCTGCCCGAGCAGGCGCAGTCGTTCGGCGCGCCGCTCGGCGCCGGGCCGGACGGCGGGCGGGGCCGCGGTGGTGAGCGATCCGGTCGTGACGGTCATCCTCGGCCCGCCGATCCGGCGCGCAGCGCCGAGAGGTGCCCGACGAGGGTGTCGATGGTGACCAGGCCCCGGTACTCGCCACCGGCGCCGGTCACCACCGCGGTCGCGGTCGCCGTGGCGAGCATCGCCGCCAACGCGTCCTGCAGCGTCGAGGACGCCGAAACCGTGTCCCCGACCGGGGTTCCGATGCCCGTCAGGCTGTCCGCACCGGCCAGCTGCTCGGCGTCGACCCAGCGCAGGGGCCTGCGCGCGCTGTCGAGGATCAGCGCCCACGGCCGGTCCGCGCCCGCCAGTGCCCGCCGCAGGGTGGCGACGGGCGCGTCCTCGTCGGCGGTCGGGCAGTCACCGAGTCCCACGTCCGCGACACGGGTCAGCGTGAGCTGCTCGAGCGCCGCGTTCGCGCCGACGAAACCCGCCACCGTCTCGTCGGCGGGAGCGGCCAGGATCGCCGCGGGCGTGTCGTACTGCAGGATCCGGGACCGGGCGCCCAGCACCGCGATCCGGTCACCGAGCTTCACGGCCTCGCCGAAATCGTGGGTGACGAACACGATGGTCTTGCCCAGTTCGGCTTGCAACCGCAGCAGTTCGTCCTGCAGCGCGCCGCGGGTGATCGGATCGACCGCGCCGAACGGTTCGTCCATCAGCAGCACCGGCGGATCCGCGGCGAGCGCCCGCGCCACCCCCACCCGCTGCTGCTGACCGCCGGAGAGCTGCCGCGGATACCGGTCGCGGTAGGTCGCCGGGTCGAGACCGACCAGGGCCAGCATCTCGTCCACCCGCGCGTCGATCCGCGCCCGATCCCAGCCCACCAGGCCGGGCACGGTGGCGACATTCTTGGCCACGGTCATGTGCGGGAACAGTCCGGCCTGCTGGATCGAGTAGCCGATGCCGCGGCGCAGCCGATCGGGGTCCATGGTGAGGGCGTCGCGGCCGCCGATGGTGATCGTGCCCGAGGTCGGCTCGATGAGCCGGTTGATCATGCGCAGGGTGGTGGTCTTCCCGCACCCCGACGGGCCGACCAGCACGACGATCTGCCCGGCCGGGATGGTCATCGAGACCTCGTCCACCGCCGGTTCGGGATGTCCGGGATAGCGTTTGGTGACCGCGTCGAGCACGATCTCGACCCCCGACACCGCCGGGGCTGCGGTGGGCGTTGCGGTGTCAGTCACGGATCCCCTCCGACGTGGTGAGACGGCCGACGACCAGGAACATGCCGTCCAGCAACAGCGCGAGCACGATGATCAGCACCGTGCCGGTCAACGCCTGCGGCACCGCGTTCGGGCTGCCCAGCCGGGACAGCCCGGAGAAGATGAGGTTGCCGAGGCCGGGCCCTTTCGCGTAGGCGGCCAGCGCCAGGATGCCCATGATCAACTGGGTGCTCACCCGCATGCCGGTGAGAATCGCGGGCCACGCCAGCGGCAACTCGATGCGGGCCAGCACGCGCAGGCGGTTCATGCCGACGCCGCGCGCCGCGTCGACGATCGACGGATCCACCGAGGACAACCCGATGATGGTGTTGCGCAGGATCGGCAGCAGCGCGTACACGACCAGCGCCACGATCGTGGGGGCCACGCCGAGGCCGAGGACGGGAATCAGCAAGCCGAGCAAGGCGAACGACGGCACCGTGAGGATCGCGCTGGTGGCCGCGGTCGCCGCCGCGGAACCGAGCGGACTGCGGTAGACCAGCACGCCGAGGACCACGGCGACGAGGGTGGCGAGCACCAACGACTGCAGCACCGCCGACACGTGCAGATAGGAGTCGACCATCAGCTGATGGCGGCGCTCGACGACGAACGACCACAGCGTATCCAGTGCCCCACCTCCCGGTCTTTCGCTGTGGCGCAGCCTATCCCGCCGGTTCGGCGGCGCGCAGCGGTTTGCGCGCCGCCGAGCGGTCGTCAGGCCTGCGCGGCGGCGCGTCCCGCGCGGCGGCCGTAGAAGCTGCCGTCGCCGAGCGAGGCGCCGCTGACGTAGCCGCCCGCGCTGATACCGGAGGTGCAGCGGCCCGCGGCGAACAAGCCGGGGATCGGGTCACCGGCGACGTGCAGGACCCGCGAATCCAGATCGGTGCGCACCCCACCGAGGGTGAAACCGCCGGTACGGCCGCGCAAGTCGAACGCGGCCAACGGCGTACCCAGCGGCTTGACCCACTGGGTCTTCTTGCCCAGCACCGGATCCACGCCGTCCTTGGCATGCCGGTTGTAGACCTCGACGGTCGCCTGCAGCACACCGTCCGGGAAACCCATCTCCGATTCGAGCTCCGCCACCGATTCGGCCACCCAGGTCGGCGGCTCATTGCGGGAGGCCGCGAACGTGGACACCGTGCCGAGCGCTTCCTCGAGCCCGGCTTCGTCCAGGATCAGGAAGGCCTCGTTGTTCTGCCGGATCAGCGTCGACTGCCCGATGTGGCTGGGATAGGAGTCCTCGGGGATGTAGCGCTGCCCGCGCCCGTTGACCAGGATGCCGCGGGCGATCACCTGCGGATCGGCGAAGATCGCCACCTCGATGGCGTCCATGTGCGCCAACTGCGCACCCAGCGCCTGCGCCACCCGGATACCGATGCCGTCGTGTTCCTCGATCGCGGCCGCGGGCCGGTTCACCAGCAGCGGCGTGTACGCCGCCACCATCTCCTGGTTGTAGGCGAAACTGCCCGTGGCCAGCACCACCCCCCGCCGGGCACGCACCCGCACCGGCTTGCCGTACCGTCGGGCGACCACGCCGACCACCCGCCCGTCGTCGTCGACCACCAGTCGCTGCAACCGCACGTCGAACTCCGCCCGCACCCCCAGCGATTCGGCGGTCTCGACCAGCGGCTTCATCAACATGTAGCCACCGCCCTTGTCCCCGGTGTGCTTGTCGGCCATCTGGGGCAGATGACCGCGCGGGGCGGGCGTGGCGATCGTGTTGAACGGCGCGGCGTTCTCACCACCGGAGAACATCAGCCCCTGATCGGCGGGCGGCTCCCAGCCCGGCTCACCCCAGAACTCCTCCTTGAACACCACCCCCTGCGCCACCAGCCACTCGAAATGTTCGACACTGCCCTGGCAGTAGTCGTGGATCTTCGCCGCATCCACCCCGGGGCCCAGCGCCGCGGTCAGGAACGTCTCCATGTTCTCCGGGCTGTCGTCGAACCCGAGCGCCTTCTGCAGCGGCGTCCCACCGCCGAGGTAGATGAACCCACCCGACAACGCCGCCGCCCCACCCCACCCACCGGTGCGCTCCAGTACCAGCACCTCCGCCCCCGCCCGCGCCGCCTCGATCGCCGCGCACGCCCCCGCCACCCCGTAACCGACCACCACCACGTCGGCCTCGTCGTCCCATCCGCTGATCGCGGCGGCCCGCTCGGGGCGAACATCTCCGACATCCGACATCGAACTACTCCTGTTCCGTGCGGGCGGCGATCCCTGATCCACCCGCACATCGGCCTGGATCTGCGCGGCTACCTGCGGATTTGCCCGTACTGTTGCGCGTGCTTGACAATCGCGCCCAGTATCGACCGGCACCGGCCCGCCGCCGTCCGCGGTTCCCGCTCAGTGAGAACGCGGAGCTGCGGGGGCGGCGGTTGCCGCGGGGCGATCGATGGACCGGTGAGACATGGGCCGGTCGTTGCTGTCCGGCCGATGATTCACCGCTGGTGGGGCGAGGCGACGGAATGGAGCAATCTCGCTGCGCCGGAGGAGAGTTCGTGGATCACCTCGGCTACCGGGCGGACCGACGTGACCATGCCGACGCCCTCGCCCGCGTCGACGGGCAGCTGGTCGGGGTGGTCGGCGGCGATGGCGGCGCGGAGGGAGCGGCGCGCTTCGGGGTCGCCGCGCAGCTCGTGCTCGCGGCCGGTCCAGCGGTCGGTGAAGGGGTTGCGCAGGACGCGGGCGGGGAAGCGCGGCGGCCACGGATAGCCGAGGGCGGCGTCGACGGCGTGGGTGGTGACGGTGTCGGTGCCCGCGGCGGCGATCATGGCGCGGCGGGCGGACTCGGAGAGGGTCGATTCGGTGCAGGCCGCCAGGTGGGTGCCGATCCAGGCGCCGCTCGCGCCGGCCGCGAGCACGGCCGCCAGGCTCGCGGGTGAGCCGATGCCACCGGCGGCGAGCACCGGGACCGAGACCGCGGCGAGCACCGCGTCGAGCAGGGGCAGAGTCGCCATTTCGGCGGCGCCGTGCCCGCCGCCCTCCGCGCCACGGGCGACCAGCACGTCGATACCGGCGTCGGCGGCGCGGCGGGCGTCGTCGGGGGTGAAAACTTGGGTGGCCGTCCGGATTCCGGACTCGCGGGCGCGGGCCGCCCACGACAGGTCGGTGCCGAAACTCACCGCGAGCAGCGCGGGCCGCGCGGCGAGGGCGGTGTCGAGTAGGGCGGGTTCCTGCGCGGCGACCCAGTCGACCAGGCCGATGCCGAATCGCCCGGTGACATGGTCGAGTTCGCGGCGCAGGGCCGCCGCCGTCGCACTGCTGCCCATTCCGATCATGCCGAGCCCGCCCGCCGCGGTCACCGCCGCCGCCAGGTTCCCGCCCGCCACCCCACCCATCGGGGCGTTCACGATCGGCACCCGCAGGCCGAGCGAGCGCGACCACGGGGTGCCGAGCAGGACGTCGTCTGGGGTCAGGTCATCGCGAGACATCCGTCCATGCCAGCACACCGGCGGCGCCCCACCCCTGCCGGGGCACTCCGCCGTCTTTCGCCGACGAGGACGCCGGGTGTCGACGGCAGGTTGCGCTGAGCGGAGCCGCCGAGGCAGGCCCCGGCCCGGGGCATTCAGTCCGGCTCGGCCCAGGACGCGACCGGCAGGGCGAGGTAGACGCCGACGTGGTGATCGGCGGGCACGACCGCCTCCGCGCGGCCGAGAATCTCGTCGGCGCGGCGCCGGCGGTCGTCCGCGCGCGACGGGAACCACTTGGATTTCACCTCGATGAGCACGTCGAGATCGAACCGGTCGAGCGGACCGACGTCGTGGAACCGCAGGATCACGTCCCCGCCCCGCAGATCCCCGTCGTAGGGCTCCTCGGGGCACTCGACCGCCAGCGAGACACTGCGCGGAAGGGTCCGGGCGAGTTCCTTCTTCACCTCGGTGCTGACGCGATCGGCGCAGGTGACGTCGATGATGGGCATGCATTCATCCAAGCAGTCGAGAAACCATCGCTGCCGTACCGGTCCGCTCCCGGCTGATCACGCGGGCCGGGCCGGTGCCGACTGCACGCGCCATGCCCCGAGGCGGTGGGGTCCCCGGGCCTGTCGTACCGCCGCGCTAGGTCGAGGCGAGGTCCGCTTCGTAGCGATCGGTCAGCGCCGCGACCCGGTCGGCCGGCCAGGGGCAACGCACCTCGCCCTGCGACGCGGCGAAGAAGAGTTCGAGGTGGACGTGCCAGGCGGCGAGCAGTTCGGCACGGGCCGAGGCGAGTTCGCGAGGGACGGTCTGGGTCAGTGCGACGTGGACGCCGAGGTCGGGGTCGGCGTGGAACTCGAACCGGACGACGCCCGCGGCGGTGCCGTCGTGGCGCCACTCGTACGCCAGCGCGGTGGGCGGCTCGACCACGGTGAGCGGGCCCGCCTCGACGTGCTGGTTGGTCGCGCGCAGTGGCGCTGTCTCGCCGACGGCGGGGGCACCGTCCTCGACCAGCAGCCCCCACAGCGTCTCCACCGGCTGCCACATCATGTCGCGGTCGAAGCGCAGGACGTAGCCGTCGGCGGTGGTCTCGCAGGTACCGGTGTCGAGGCCGAAGGCGGCGATGTAGTGCTCGAGGTCGGCGAGCCAGGCGCCCTCCGCTGCGGCGGGCGCGGCGCCGTCCAGGGCGGCGGCGAGGGCGGCCAGGCAGCGGTCCCAGCCGACCGCGGTCCGCGCGGCGCCGCGCCTGCCCGCGGCACCGCCGCCGAGTACGTGGGTGAACACCAACAGGGTGCCCGCGCCGTCGGGCACGAGTTCGAAACGCAGTACGTCCCGATTCCAGCGGAACATGTAGACCTTCGGCGGATCCACTTCCAGCACTTCGCCCTCGGAGGTGGCGTCGGTGGTGTCCGGCGCGTCGGCAAAGGTGAACCGCATCGTCGCGCCGGGACGGACCTCGGTGTCGACGGTCGCCGGGAACCAGGCGGCCATCTCGCGCGGATCGCTGATCGCGCGCCACACCTTCTCCGGCGGGTGCGCGAACCGGCGTTCCATCCGCAGGGTGGGGGCGCCATCGAGAGTGTGCAGGTGAGCTCGGGGGTCGGTCATCGTCGTCCTTTCCGCGGGGCGGGCTCGTCGGGCATCGTGTCGAGGTGGCGTTCGAGGGCGTCGAAACCGGCTTCCCACATCCGCCGGTACGGCGCGAGCCACGCTTCGATCTCGGCCAGCGGCTCGGGTCGCAGCCGGTACCACCGTCGCTGCGCGTCCTGGCGCACCGCGACCAGTCCCGCGCCGCGCAACACCTTGAGATGTTTGGAGACCGTCGGCTGGGCCAGGCGCAGCTCCTCGACCAGATCCCCCACCAGCCGCTCCCGCTCCCGCAGCAGATCCAGGATCTGCCGGCGACGGGGTTCGGCCAGTGCCTCGAACGTTGATGCCATACCGGCAATATAGCCGATTGGGAATATAACGGCCAGCGCGGCCGCCTGCCGACGGCGCGCTGGAGCGCGTTAGGCGCTGAGCATCATGCAGAAAACCAACGACCACCCGCCGTAAACAAAAAGTGGCGCAAATCACCGGGGCGTGAATACCACTGCGGTGCAGAAGTTTTCGTGAGAGCGGGCGCAAACAGCAAGGACAGCGCCGCCGACGGAGACCGTAACGAAATATCGCCGCACTCCAATATGGGATCGGTGCCCGGGCCGATGACGGATCCAGTCCCGGGTACCCCGCACCGGGGAAGCCGCCAGGCACACCGAGGCGGTTCCCCCGGATCCGAACCCGAGAACGACCCGTGACCGTGGGGAGGACTGCTGATGACCCAGGTGCATCGACCCGACGACGAAGCACCACAAACCCGTTCGGCCCAGCCCGCCGTCGCCGCGGTGGCGATCGCCGTCGCGGCGGCGATCCTGATCGTGCTGATGGTCGTGGCCCGCGCGCCCGAACCGGGCGACACCGACCGACCCGCCCCGGCGACCGCGGCGCCGAGCGGCCCGGCGCAGCCGGCCACCGTGGGATGCCCCGGGCCCCGTCCGGTCGCCGACCCCGAGCTGGCCGCGTTCGTCGGCGGACTGGATCTGCCCGCCGGCGCCGAGGTGATCGCCGCGGACATCGACACCGAGGTCGGATTCCCCGGCAAGATCGGCGTCGAGATCGACTTGTGCCTACCGGATTCGGCCGGCGTGGCGGCGCTGCGGCCGGTCGCGACCCGCATCGCGGGCGCACTGCAACCGACCGCGCTCGGGGCGCGCACGGTCGTGCTCACCGTCACCGACCTCGCGCCCGACCGACGGGTGGAGGCCCGCCTCGAAGACCCGAACTTCCCGCTGAGCCGGTGGAAGACCCAGCCGTCGCGCGCCGCCGAACTCGTGCAGTGGCACGTGGTCACCGAGTAGCCGCCGTCGCCGGTCAGCTCGGGGACTGCGACGCCGCGGCGTGCGGGTCGAGATCACGCAGGGTCAGGCGGTGCCGCGGAGGCCGGTCCAGGATCCGGTGCCGCGTCACCGCCTGGTCCGCGCCCACCCGCAGCAGTTCCCCGACCGGCAGATTCTCCCAACCGGGGTCCTCGTCCATCCGTTCGCTGGCGACGACGACCGCCGGGTACCGGGCCAACGGTCCCGACCGCGCGCGCATCCGCCCCGCCGAACCGCTGTGCTCGAGATGCCTGCCGTGCCGCCCACCGGCGCTGCGCCGCAGCACGAACAGATCGTGGGTGTCCGGGTAGCGCAACGCCCAGAGTTCGGTCGCGGTGATGAGCACCAGGTTGATCGCGAAGACCGGCAGGGTCGCGGCCACCCAGCGGGTGGCCGCCGCGATCCCGGCGCCGACGTCGCCGCCGTGCGCCTCGATCTGCATGGTGATCAGGGCGAACAACCGCTCGGAATCGGTGTCACCCGCGACGAGCGCGCGGTACTCGCCGAGCTCGGCGTCCAAGCGCTCCAGATCGCCGAGCACGCCGTTGTGCGCGAACAGCCTGCCGTGCTGGGTGAACGGATGAGTGTTGACCGCCGACAGGCCGCCGGTCGATGCGTAACGGATGTGGGCGAGGAAGGTCTGCGAGACGAATTCCTGGGCCTCCCGACCGAAGGCGGCGTCCCGGTAGGCCGCGATCGGCTGCTTGCGCACCACGGGCGCGCCGTGCTCGTCGAAGACCCCGAGCCCGGTGCCGTCCGGTTCGCGGCGGCTCTGCTCGGCGAGACTGTCCGGAGCCTCGAGCAACCAGAAGGTCGCGTGCACCCGCTCGGGCGCGGCCGACAGGCCGAACAGACGACACATGGGCTCCTCCTGTCCCGGGCGGTCACCGCGTGCCGGGCACGTACCCCCGTCCGTGCGACGGAAACCGGTCAGCCCAGCTCGATCCGCACGATGGCACTGTCCGGCCA
The DNA here is from genome assembly GCF_002554515.1 of Nocardia sp. FDAARGOS_372. Classification (NCBI taxonomy): domain Bacteria; kingdom Bacillati; phylum Actinomycetota; class Actinomycetes; order Mycobacteriales; family Nocardiaceae; genus Nocardia; species Nocardia sp. FDAARGOS_372. The sequence goes on from NZ_PDDW01000001.1 coordinate 1,730,556, forward strand.
CAGCGTCCGGGCCCGCGCCCGCCGCCCGCGCCCGCGCCATCGTGGAATGGGGCATCGCCTGCACCTGCCCCACCTTGGCCGAATGCAGCTGCGGCGCGCACCTGCACGCCCCGCCAGCGGCGACCACCGGTCCGCGATAACTACCGAATCGCCGTTCACTTTCCGCTATCCTCCGTGGGCAGAGCAACCCGACCGCATCGTCTCACCGAGGAGCCGCATGTACCCCGGCGCACACGTCGACAGCTTCCCCGACAAACCGGCCCTGATCATGGCCGAGAGCGGCGAGGTACTGACCTACCGCGAGCTCGAGGACAACTCCGTCCGGCTCGCCCGCCACCTCCGGGCGGCGGGCCTGCGGCCCGGCGACCACCTCGCCCTGCTCTCCGGCAACGACCCGAAGGTCTACGAGGTCTACTGGGCCGCTCTGCGATCCGGGCTTTACATCACCGCGGTCAACCGGCATCTGTCGCCGAGCGAGATCAGCTACATCGTCGACGACTGCGGCGCCCGCGCACTGATCGTCTCCGCGGCGCTCGCCGAGTCCGCGGAGAAGGTCGTCGCCGAGACGCCCGCCGTCGAGATCCGCCTCGCCTTCGGCGGCGACGTGCCCGGCCACGCCTCCTACGAGGACGCCCTCGCCGCGTCCTCCCCCGAACCGCTGTCCGACCAGCCGCGCGGCGCGGACATGCTCTACTCCTCCGGCACCACCGGCCGGCCCAAGGGCATCAAGCAGCCGCTGCCGCAGCGCCAGGTCGGCGACGCACCCGGCGACACCTACACCGCCATCTTCGGCCCGCTCTACGGTTTCGGCACCGAGACCGTCTACCTCTCCCCCGCACCGCTGTATCACGCGGCGCCGCTGCGGTTCGGCGGCGTGGTGCACGCCTTGGGCGGCACCGTCGTCGTGATGGAGAAGTTCGACGCCGAGGCCGCGCTGGCCGCGATCGAGCGCTACCGCGTCACGCACAGCCAGTGGGTGCCGACGATGTTCGTGCGCATGCTCAAGCTCGACGAGCAGGTGCGCACGCGCTACGACGTGTCCAGCCTGAAGGTGGCCGTGCACGCGGCCGCCCCGTGCCCGATCGACGTCAAGCGCGCGATGATCGACTGGTGGGGGCCGATCCTGCACGAGTACTACGCCTCCACCGAGGCCAACGGCGCCACCTTCATCGACAGCGAGCAGTGGTTGCGCAAGCCCGGCTCGGTCGGCAAGGCGGGGCTCGGCGTCATCCGGATCTGCGGCGAGGACGGCAAGGAACTGCCCACGGGCGAGGTCGGCACGGTGTACTTCGAGCGCGAGGACGTGCCCTTCGCCTACCACAACGACCCGGCCAAGACCGCCGACGCGGTCCATCCCGACCATCCCACCTGGACGACCACCGGCGACATCGGCTACGTCGACGACGAGGGCTACCTGTTCCTCACCGACCGCAAGGCGTTCATGATCATCTCCGGCGGCGTGAACATCTACCCGCAGGAGATCGAGGACGCACTCGCCCTGCACCCCAAGGTGTTCGACGTCGCGGTGATCGGCGTGCCCGACGAGGAGATGGGCGAATCGGTCAAGGCCGTCGTCCAGCCCGCGCCCGGCGCCGACCCCGGCCCCGACCTGGCCGCCGAACTGCGTGACTACCTGCGCGAGCGCATCGCCCACTACAAGGTGCCCCGCAGTTTCGACTTCGCCGACGACCTGCCCCGCACCCCCACCGGCAAACTCGTCAAGGGAAAGCTGCGCGCCCGGTATCTGTGATCGGGGTGGGCCGTCCTCGTCGGCGTGCACCGGCCCACCGGGACGGTCCGTGACGGACCGGCGTACCGGGCCGGGAACCGCTCAACGGGCGGGCACCGAGGCGCGCGGCTCGCCGGACGTCGTCGGGTCCGTCGGCTTCTTCGCGGGCAGCACCACCGCGGCCGCGATCGCGGCGAGGGCGAACAGGGCGGCGGTGACGGCCAAGCCGAGGGCGTAGCCGCTGTTGAGGGCCGCCGGATCGGTCGCGCCGCCGGTGCGCGCGGCGGCGACCGTGGCCAGCGCCGCCACGCCGACGCTGCCGCCCAGCTGGCGGGCGCTGTTGAACACGCCCGAGGCCATCCCCGCCTCATGCGCGGGCACGCCGATCGTGGCGGCGCCGGCGACCGGCGCCAGACACAAGCCCATGCCGAGTCCGCCGAACAGCGCCGGGCCGAGCACATCGGTGAGCACGCTGCCGTCCGGGCTGATCAGGGCGAACCAGCCCATCCCGACCGCGGCCAGCGACCCGCCCGCCACGATGAGTCCGCGCGGCGCGCGCACCGCGCCCAGACGCAGCGCCAGTACGGTCCCGACGACCACGGCCAGCGAGAACGGCAGGAACGCCACCCCGGTCGCGCCCGCGCTCATGCCCAGCACCTGCTGCATGTACAGCGACGCCAGGTAGAAGGCCGCGAATTGTCCTGCCCCGGCCAGGAATACGAAGAGATTCGCCCCGCCGGCCCACCGGCTGCCGAGCAGGCTCAGCCGGACCAGCGGCGCGGCCACCCGCGTCTCCACCGCGACGAAGCAGGCGAGCAGGGCGGCGGCCGCGGCGAGCGTCGCCAGGGTGACCGGCGAGGTCCAGCCCACGTGGTCGGTGCGCACGACGCCGATCACCAGCAGGCCCACACCCGCGGTGGCGAGCAGGGCGCCGAAGACATCGAGACGATCGCGCGCGGCGGCCCGCCGGTCGGCGGTCACCCCGGCGAGCACCGCGGCCAGCGCGAGCAGCACGAACGGGATGTTGATCCACAGGACCCAGCGCCAGTCGGCGTATTCGGTCAACACGCCGCCCAGCAGGACGCCGCCCGCGCCACCGACAGCGTTGGTCGCACTCCACACCGCCAACGCGCGCGCCCGCGCCCGCCCTTCGGTGAAGGTGGTGGTGAGCGTGGCCAGCGTCGCGGGCGCGATGGCGGCCGCCGCCACGCCCTGCACGGCGCGCGCCGCCACCAGCTGCCACGGTGCCTGCGCGAATCCACCGGCCGCCGAGCCTGCTCCGAACACCATCAGACCCACGACGAACACCCGCCGCCTGCCCACCAGATCGCACGCCCTGCCCCCGAGCAGCAGGAATCCACCGAAGGTGAGCGCGTAGACATGCACCACCCAGGACAGATCCACCGGCGCGAACCCGAGGTCGGCGCGGATCGCGGGCAGCGCGACGTTCATGACGGCCATGTCCAGTGCGACCAGGAACTGCGCGACCGCCACCGCGGTGAGCGCGGCACGGTGGCGCCCGTCGACATCGTTTTTATACATGTATAAAAACTAACCAGCCGATCGGGTGCTGTCCACACCTTCCCCCGCCCATGCGCCAGGATGGGTACATGCCCGACACGTCCGCGCGCACCGGCCGCCCGCCGAAGATCTCCCGCGCCGAGATCGTCGCCGCCGCCGAGTCGATCATCGACGCCGAGGGCGTCGACAAACTGACGATGCGCCGGGTGGCCGCCGAACTCGGCTGCACCGCGATGGCGCTCTACCACCACGTCCGCGACAAGGACGACCTGTTACGCCTGGTGCTCGACGACTACGCCGACCGCGTGCAGTGGCCGGCGCTGCCGGACGACCCCCGCGAGCGGATCATCGTGGCGGCCACGGCGATGCACGAGGTGCTCTCGGCCCGCCCGTGGATCGTGGAGGTTCTCACGCGCGGCGACCTGTTCGGGATCTCCGCGCTCTGGGTCGCCGAGACGATCGTCGACGCGGCGTGCGCGTACGGCCTCGCGCCCGCCGACGCCGTCGGCGTCTACCGGACGATCTGGCACTACACCGCGGGCGAGATCATCGTCCGCACCGGCTCCGCGCGCCGCGCCGCCGAAGGCCGCCCCACCTTCCGCGAGCAGGTCTTCGCCGACCTCGACCCCGACGTCTACCCGCGGCTGGCCGAATGGGGCCCGCGGTTCGTGACCCTCCCCGACAGCACCTACGCCACCGGGCTCCCGGCACTGGTCGACGGTTTGCTGCACCGAGCGGGCGACCGCTAGGCCACCCGGTCGGCGGAGGCTCAGCGGGTGGTGTAGCCGCCGTCGATCGACAGTGCCGCGCCGGTGACGAAGGACGACTCGTCGCTGAGCAGGAAGGCGCAGAACGCGGCGATCTCCTCCGCCGTGCCGATCCGGCCGAGCGGATGCAGTCCCGCCACGTGCGCCTCCCCCTCCAGGGTGGCGCCCATCGACGTGCGGAAGCCCGGCGTATCGATCGCACCCGAGAGGACCGCGTTCACCCGCACACCGCGCTCGGCGCCCTCGAGCGCGACCGCCCGGGTGAGTCCGACGACGCCGTGCTTGGCGGCCACATACGGTGCCACCGTGGCCATTCCGACCACGCCGAGATTGGAGGCGTTGTTGAGGATGGCGCCGCCGCCGGACGCGGCGATGGCCGGAACCTGGTGGCGCAGGCCGTGGAAGACGCTGGTCAGGTTCAGCCCGAGATCGGCTTCCCACTGGCCGGGCGTGAGTTCGTGCACCGACCCGGCCGCGGTCACCCCGCCCGCGTTGTTGAACGCCGCGTCGAGCCGCCCGAACCGCCCCATCGCGGTGCCGGTCAGCCGTTCCATATCGGTGGCGACGGTGACGTCGGTCGGCACGAACACCGCCGTGCCGCCCTCGGCGCGGATCTCGGCCGCCAGCCGCTCCCCCGCCGCCACGCCGCGCGCGCCCAGCACGACCGCGGCGCCCTCGGCGGCCACCCGCCGGGCCACCGCCCGCCCGACCCCCGAGCTCGCGCCCGTCACCAGTACCACCTTGTCGGCGAATCGCATTGCCATGACCGGTCTTTCCTTCCGCTTCGGAGTTCCTGCCACTCCAGTCAAGCGGTCGGCCGCCCGGTGTTCCGGCGGTTTCCGGACATCACGTTGACGTGTCATGTAATCGGCTCGCGGGCTCCACACAGCCACCGTCCGCGATCGCAGCGCCCGCGCCCCGGTCGGCCGTCCGTGTGCCAGGATCGATTCCATTCAGTAGTGCTATGCACCACAGGTACCGGTGGGGTCGGCTACCCGAGACCGATGCCCGCGGCCGCCAGCTCCTGCCGCACCGTGTCGAGAGCGAGGATCTCGTGGATCCACGTGGGCGTGGTGAGGCGTCGGTGTGCCGCTGCCCGGACGGTCAGGGCGGCGACCACCGCGGTGGCCAGTGATTGGCCACGGCCGGTGGCCCAGCGTGTCGGACCGTCGGCGGGCCGGGCGAGGATCACCCACCGGTCTCCGCCCGGCATTCGCCGTGGCGTCAGCGCACGGAGCGCGGGCGCCCACGTCAGCGCGGCCAACCCGGTGGTGGCCAGGCGGGAGTCCATTCGCAGATAGGTGCGGACGGGAACGGCGAAATCGCGGGTGAGCCGGTGCTGATCGGCGAAGTCGGCGCGGAGCGCGGGAAACGGTGGGTAGCCGGACGGTGCGGGCAGGGCGAAGCGCGCGGGCCGGGTGAAGTTGCGGACGGCGCTGCCGTCGGCGTCGGCGAAGTGCCGTCCCAGCAGCCCGTAGGTCCAGGCGGTGGCGGCCGGGCCGTGGCGTTCGCCAGCGCCGAGTCCCACCATGATGTCGACGGGGCCGGGCCCGTTCGCCAGCGCGTCGACGGCGAGCAGGGTGGTCAGCCCGGGCGCCAGTCCGACTCCGAGGACGACCGGCCCGTCCACGCGCTCCAGGGCCCGCACGTAGCCGGAGGTGGCCGAGATCTCCAGGAACGCGATGCCGCGACCGGCGCACGCCGCGGCGAGCCGGACGTCTTCGGTGCCCGCGCAGTTCACCACGGTCGATACTCCCGCGAGTGCTGCCGCGACGCTGTCCAGGTCGGTGACGTCGAGCGCCCGGTCCGCCCGCGTCGCGTCGCGTCCGGCGGCGAGCGCCGGGATGCCCTGCGCGCGGAGCAGCCGGACCAGGTGAGCGCCGACGGCTCCGTAGCCACCCAGCACCAGCACGGTCATCGGATCGCCTCCGATGCCGGGCTCCCCGGCTGGCCGCCGCGCGGCGGGAGCAGTTGCCCGACCAGGGCGTCGGTGGCCCAGGCTTCCCACTCGGCGCCGGTCCAGCCGCGGTCGTGCACGAGCAGCCGGTAGGTCTCGGGAGCCAGGGTGGCGAGGGCGATGTCGGCGGCACGGGCGGCGGTGAGGCCCGCCCGCAGCGGCGTCTTGGCGGCGAGCGCCTCGGCCAGCCGGAGCTGGACGGTGTGCCGCTGGGAGACGTTGATCTGCCAGAGTTCGGCGAGCTCGGCGTCGGTCGCCGCGGCCGAGCGGATCACCTCGAGCAGCGGACTCACCCGCGCGTAAATCGTTGCCGCGGCCGCGACTTGGAGCCTGATCTGTTCGGCGGGCGCGGCGGCCATCGCCGCCGCGAACCAGGGCCGGTCCATGGTGGCCACCGGTTCGGTGTCGCCGGCGATCTCGACATCGAGGAGCTCGGACAAGATCGCGCGTTTCGTGGCGAACGTGAAGTACAGCGTCTGCACCGCCATGCCGGCCTGCTCGGCGATGGCCTTCATGGTGGTCGCGGTGTAGCCGCGGGTGGTGAACAGTTCCCGTGCCGCGGCGAGCATCTTCGCCCGATTGGCCGAGGCCTTGGCGGCCCGCACGCCGGTGGTCTTCCCTGTCATGCCGCACATCCTACTTGACTAGAGCGGTACTCCAGTGAACTATCTTCACTGTAGTGGCGCTCTAATGAAAGGTTGTGCTCATGTCGGGCAGAGGTGTACTCGGGGCGCGGGACCGGCTGGTCCTGTTCCTGATCACGGTGGTCGAACTGGTGGTTTTCCTGGACACCACCGTGCTGAACGTGGCGCTGCCCAGCATCGGCACGGACCTCGGGCTCGACGAGGCGGGACTGGGTTGGGTGACCAACGCCTACTTGTTGGCCTTCGGCGGGTTCATGCTGCTCGGCGGGCGCGCCGCCGACCTGCTCGGGCCGCGCCGGGTGTTCGCGGGCGGCCTCGCCGTGTTCACGGCGGCCTCCGCGCTGGCCGGATTCGCCGGCACACCGGCGGTTCTCATCGCCGCCCGGGCCCTACAGGGCCTCGGCGCGGCCGTGGTGATCCCCGCCCAATTGGCGCTGCTGGCCGCGACGTTCACCGGCCCCGCCGCGCGACATCGCGCCTTCGGGGTGTGGAGCGCGATGGGGGCGGCGGGCGCCGCGATCGGCACCGCGGTCGGTGGGCCACTCACCGATCTGTTCGGCTGGCCGTCGATATTCCTGATCAACCTGCCGGTGGGCGTGGCGGCGCTGGCCTTCGTCCGCGTGCTCCCGCCGGATCCGCCGCTCCCGGTCCGTGCCGTCCGCCGGCTCGACGTGCCGGGGGCGATCACCGGCACCGCCGCGCTGTTGATCATCGGGTACGCCGTCGGCGCGCTCGGCGACGCCTCGACGCGCACCCTCGCGACGGGACTGCTGGTGACGGGTCTCGCGCTGCTGGCCTGCTTCGTGGCGCTCGAAGCCCGCAGCACCCGGCCGTTGATGCCGTTGCGGCTGTTCACCGTTCGCCAGGTGAGCGGATCGGCTCTGGTCAACGCGCTGGTGGGCGCCGCCCACGTCCCCACCTTCGCACTGCTGGCGTTGTACCTGCAGAACACCCAGCACTACAGTCCCACCGCGTCCGGCCTCGCGGTGCTGCCGGTGGCCGTGGTGAACATCGTCGTCTCCCGCACACTGATCCCGTACGCGCTGGACCGGCTCGGCTCCTGGCGGGTGCTGGCCGGGGGCCTCGGGCTCCAGGCGGTGGCCATGGCGCTGTTCGCCCGCCTGCCCGAGCACGGCAGCTATCTCATCGATGTGCTGCCGGGGGCGGTCCTGCTCGGCATCGGCCTGCCCGCCGCGTTCGTCGGCGTGACAGCGCCCGCGGTGACCGCCGTCGACAAGGCCGACGCCGGGATCGCCGCGGGCATCGTCAACACCGCCCAGCGCGTCGGGTCGGGCATCGGGGTCACGGCGGTGCTGCTGCTCGCCGAGGTGGTGGCCCGGCACTCCACCGCCCCCGACGCCTACCGGATCGGGCTGAATCTCGCCTTCGCCGCCGCGGCCGCCCTCGCCGCGATCGGCGCCCTGCTCACCATCGCCCTGCTCCGCACCGAGACGACGCCGACCGCGGAGTCCGCGACGCCGGCCGCGGTGCCGGAGTGACGCGGGAGAACTCGCGACGCCCGGCCTCGTCGACCCTTCCGAACGCCCGGATCAGCCCGCGGCTTCGGGACGGTCGGCGAGGCCGAGTCGTAGATGCTCGCTGTGGTAGACCGCTTCGTCGAGCAGTTGGGCGACGTGGTCGTCGTAGAGGCGGTAGACGATCTTGCGGCCGACGCGGCTGCCGGTGACCAGTCCCAGGTTGCGCAGCAACCGCAGCTGGTGCGAGACCGCCGACTGTTCCATGCCGACGGCCTCGGCCAGTTCGGTGACCGGGCTCGGGCCCTGACGGAGTTCGGACAGGATCAGCAGGCGGCTCGGCGTGGCCAGCGCCTGCAGAGTCGTGGCGACCTGCGCCGCGGCGTCGGCATCCAACCGCGCCGTGGGGCGGCTGCGCCCCTCGACTCCGTGTCCCATGACCCAGGAGTGTACGCCGGACCGCGCCCGTCGCCGCGCACAATAAATGAAGACGTGTTCATGCTTTCTGATATCGTGCCTACCGTCCGTGACGCCGTGCAGGAGGTAGCCCGTGTCCGCGCCGACCCGAACCCCGGCCCGCCCGGTGCCCGCGCCACCGCGGCGCAGCCGCACCCCGATGTTCGCGCTACCCGAAACCCGCTGGGCCGCAGCGGCGCTCGCGCTGTTCCTCGCGGGCTTGGCGGCGCAGCTGGCCGGCGCGCCGCCGTGGACGTGGTGGACGCTGTATCTGGCCTGCTACGTCACCGGCGGCTGGGAACCCGGTCTGGCGGGGCTGCGGGCGCTACGGGGCCGCACGCTCGACGTGGATCTGCTCATGGTCGCCGCGGCGATCGGCGCGGCGGCGATCGGCCAGATCACCGACGGCGCCCTGTTGATCGTCATCTTCGCCACCTCGGGCGCGCTCGAGGCCATCGCGACCGCCCGCACCGAGGACTCGGTGCGCGGACTGCTCGACCTGGCACCCGACACCGCCACCCGCGTCGTCGACGGTGCCGAGCAGACCGTGCGGGCGGCCGATCTCGAGATCGGCGACGAGGTGCTGGTGCGCCCCGGCGAGCGGATCGCGGCCGACGGAACGGTGGTGTCCGGCGGCAGCGACGTGGATCAGGCCACCATCACCGGCGAGCCGCTGCCGGTGGGCAAGACGGCCGGCGACGAGGTCTTCGCAGGCACCTCGAACGGCACCGGGACGCTGCGGATCCGGGTGGACCGGCGCGCCGCCGACTCGGTGGTGGCCCGGATCGCCGCGATGGTCGAGGAGGCGGTGCGGACCAAGGCGCGCACGCAGCTGTTCATCGAGAAGGTCGAGCAGCGGTACTCGGTCGGCATGGTGGTGGCCACCCTGGCCGTGTTCGCGGTGCCGATGCTGCTCGGCGACACCCTGCAACGGGCGCTGCTGCGGGCGATGACCTTCATGATCGTCGCCTCCCCCTGCGCGGTGGTGCTGGCGACCATGCCGCCGCTGCTGGCCGCCATCGCCACCGCGGGGCGGCACGGCGTGCTGGTCAAGTCGGCGGTGGTGATGGAACGCCTCGGCACCACCACCCGGGTCGCATTCGACAAGACCGGCACCCTGACCCGCGGCGTCCCCCGGGTCGCCGAGCTGCACGTCCTCGACGCCGCCCACTCCCCCGACGAGGTGCTGCGCCTGGCCGCGGCCGCCGAACATCCCAGCGAACACCCGCTGGCGGCCGCCGTCGTGGGTGCGGCCCGTGAGCGCGGTCTGCGGCTTCCGCCCGCGGCGGACTTCGTGGCCGTTCCCGGCCGGGGCGTGGCCGCGACCGTGGCGGGCAAGCGCGTCGAGGTCGGCTCCCCCGCCGGAATCGCGCGACCCGCGCCGCAGCTGGCCGCCGCGGTCGGGCGCGCCCACGACGCGGGGCACACCGCCGTCGTCGTGCGCTGCGACCAGCACCCGATCGGGGTACTGGAGGTGGCGGATCAGCTGCGCTCCGAGGCGCCCGCGGCGGTGGCCGCCACGGCGGCGCTGACGGACGCGCCGCCGCTGCTGATGACCGGCGACAACCATGCCACCGCGACCCGCGTCGGCACGGCCACCGGCATCGGCGACGTCCACGCGGAGCTGCTCCCCGAGGACAAGGTCGAGCTCGTGCGCGCGCAGCAGGCGGCCGGGCACACCGTCGCGATGGTCGGTGACGGCATCAACGACGCCCCGGCGCTCGCGACCGCCGACCTCGGCATCGCGATGGGTGGCGCGGGATCGGACCTCGCGCTGCGCACCGCCGATGCCATCGTCGTCCACGACGACCTCACCACCGTGCCCGCGGTGATCGCGCTGTCCCAGCGCGCCCGGCGGGTGGTCGTCGCCAACCTCACAATCGCCGCGACCTTCATCGTGGTGCTGGTCGCCTGGGACCTGCTGGGCACCCTGCCGCTGCCGCTCGGCGTCGCCGGGCACGAGGGCTCCACGATCCTGGTCGCCCTCAACGGGCTGCGACTGCTGCGCGGCGCGGCCTGGGACCGCGCCGCGCGCACCGCCGCCTGAGCTCAGGCGCGCACGGGATTCGGCGGTAGTCGCCCAGGGCGTCGTCGAGGCGCTTGGCGTCGCGACGCACCCCGATGGCGGTGATGATCTCCATCACACCGAGCACGATCAACCACACCCCGGCGACGAGGGTGAGGGTCGCGACCGAGGTGACCGGCCAGACGATCAGCACGATGCCGGCCACCACGGTCACCAGGCCGAAGAAGCCCTGCCAGCCACGGCCGGGCAGCGCCGGTTCCGAGATCGCCGCGACCAGCACCGAGACGCCGCGGAAGAGCCAGCCGATGCCGATCCACAGCCCGAGCAGCAGGATCGAGGCCAGCTCGTCGCGGAAGCAGAACACGCCGATCACGATCGACAGCACGCCGCTGAGGAAGTACAGCACCCGCATGCCCGCGGTCCTGGTGGCACCGAAGGCCGCCATGAGCTGCAGAACACCGGACACCACCAGGTAGATGCCGAACAGGATGCCCGCCACGACCAGCGTCTTGCCGGGCCACACCAGGACGACAATGCCGAGAATCACCGAGAGCACGCCGGTCACCAGAACGGTTTGCCAAGCAGCCTTGGCAAGCGCCCGAACGGGACCTTCCACCACTTCGTCGGTCGTCATGACCTGATGCTATGCAGTGGCGGACAAGTTATCTGGAGATTTGCCGGAACACGCCGGGCGACGCTATCGCCCCTCCCCGGCGATATTGACCATCCACGCGACGCCGAAGCGGTCCTGGCACATGCCGAACTCGTCGCCCCACATCTGCTTCTCCAACGGCACCGTGACGGTGCCGCCTTCGCTGAGCTTGTTCCACCACCCGCGCAGCCGGTCGGCGTCGTCGCCGCTGAGACTGACCGAAATACTGCTTCCCGGTTGATATTCCATGCCGGGCGGGGTGTCGGAGGCCATCAGCGTGAAGCCGTCGGGCGTCTCGAGCTGGCCGTGCATGACCAGGTCGGCGCCCTCGTCGGGGGCGTCGCCGAACTCGCCGAACGTGCTGATGTTCAGGGTGCCGCCGAAGACGTCGCGGTAGAACTCGAGCGCCTGGCGCGCGTTGGCACCGAAACCGAGGTACGGGTTGAGCAGGCAGGCCATGCGAACGCTCCTTGTCCGTCGAGGGTGAAGGTGTCGCGACCTCAGTGAGATTACTGCGCGGCGGAGGGGGTGCGATCGATTACGCCGCACCCGCCGCACGTTTATCGCCGCGACGGCTTGGGAAGTCATCCCTAAGTGATTCTCGTCGGGCGCGCCGACCGGTGCGTACGGACCGGGATTTCCCGCATCGGCGCCGAAGGTGGCTAGGAGAGACAGGGTGGCGGTAGTACTCGTGCTGCAGGCACGCGGACTGGGTGATCTCCTCACCGCGGTCCCGGCGCTTCGCGCGCTGCGTCGAGCCAAGCCGAGCGACCACATCGTGCTGGCGGCCCCGCAGCGGCTCAAGCCGATCGTCGATCTGATCGCCTCGGTCGACACGCTGGTGCCGACCCCGTCGGCCGGTGCGCTGCGCTGGGATGGGCCGGGCCCGGACCTCGCGGTCAACCTGCACGGCCCCGGCCCGGAGAGCATCGCCGAACTCGCCCGGCTGCGTCCCGGCCGCATCCTCAGCTATCGCCACGCGGCCTTCCCCGAGGTGGACGGACCCGAGTGGGAGCAGGACATGCACTACACCGAGCGGTGGTGCCATCTGCTCGAGTCCGACGGCATCGTCGCCGACCGCCGCAATCTCGGCCTGGTGCCGCCGGTGGCGACCACCAGCCATCGCGACTGCGTGGTGGTGCACGTCGGCGCGGGAGCGCCCGCGCGGCGCTGGCCGCCGGACCGGTTCGCGGCGGTGGTGCGCCATCTGCTGGTGCTCGGCCGCGACGTGGTGCTCACCGGCGACGAGTTCGAGCGTGACATCGCGCTCACCGTCGCCGCCAGGGCGGGCCTGCCCCGCCACCGCGTGCTGGCGGGCGAACAGAACCTGATCGAACTGGCCGCGACGGTGGCCGAGGCGTCGCTGGTGGTCAGCGGTGACACCGGCGTGGCGCATCTGGCGACCGCGTTCGGCACCCGCACGGTGCTGATGTTCGGGCCGACCCCGCCGCACTGGGCGGGCCCACCCCCGCACCTGCTGGCCAGGCACGCGGTGCTGTGGGCGGGACAGTTGGGCGATCCGTTCGCCGACACCCCCGATCCCGGCCTGTTGAAGATCACCGTCCCCGACGTCATGGCCGCCATCGACAAGCAGCTCAGTCGTCGTCCGTGGCCGGGCACCGCCACCGCCGGGCAGCGCGCGGCCGGGTACCGGCAGGTGGGCTGAGCGCCTAGTTCGCCGCCCCTTCGGCGCGCGCTTCGTGCAGGGCGGCCGCGTAGGCGGCCAGGGCGCTCGGCCAGAACTGTTCGAGGTAGTCGCGGGCGTCGCCGAGGCCGCGCGGATCGAGGGTGTAGAGCCTGCGGTTGCCCCGGGGGCGGACCATCACCAGCCGCGCGGCGCGCAGCACCTTCAGATGCTGCGACACCGCCGAGCTGCTCACCCCGACGATCGCGGCGAGTTCGCCGACCGACCGCGGGGTGGCGGGTAGCGCCTCGAAGATCGCCCGGCGGGTGGGGTCGGCGAGTGCTTCCAGGGCACGAACTCCGTTAGTCGGCACTTCAACAGTGTGATCAACACGCTGGAACCGTTCAAGATCTCGCCAGTAACGCATTCGCCCTGCTCGTAAACGTAGGCGCGCCGCATCGTTACCACTTCGTAACTCGCCACCAGCGCTTTTGCCACCCTGTGAGGGTAGCCACAGCATTGCTGCAGGTCGCGGGCGCTGCCGTACGTTCGAGACATGCCCGTGACCGATCCGTTATCTTTCCTCCGGCCCGGCGCACCGCGTTCGCGCCGCCAGCGTGTCGCCGGCCGCGCCGTCGCCCTGTCCGCCGCGCTCGGCGTGTCGTTCGGTGTCTTCGCCGCCGCCGACCCGGCCGACGGTACCGCCTCGGCGACCGCCGCGGTCGCCGACGCCACCGAGGAGACGGTGCAGTTCACCGCCTTCACCCCCCGCGAAGCGCAGATGCCGCAGATCGTGCCCGAGCCGGTGCTGTGGGAGCAGCATCGCCTCGCCGTCGAAGCCGCGCGCCCGAAGACCGTCCGCCCGGTCGCCGGCGTGCTCACCTCCCACTTCGGCGCCCGCTGGGGCGCCCAGCACAACGGCTTGGACTTCGGCGACCCGATCGGCGCGCCGATCGCCGCCGTCACCGATGGCGTCGTCATCGAGGCGGGGCCGGCCAGCGGCTTCGGCCTGTGGGTGCGCGTGCAGCAGGACGACGGCACCGTCGGCGTCTACGGCCACGTCAACGACATCCTCGCCACCGTTGGCCAGCAGGTCCGCGCGGGCGACGTCATCGCCACCGTCGGCAACCGCGGCTACTCCACCGGCCCGCACCTGCACTACGAGGTGCACGCGCCCGGCGTCGGCCCGATCGACCCGGCCCCGTGGCTGGCCGCCCGCGGCGTGGACGTGTTCGCGCCGTCGCACTGATCCACCCCCACCGCGCGTGGATGAGGGGCGCGCGGATACCCCACCTGCCCGCGAATCTCCGGATTCGCGGGCAGGTTTCGTTCTCCCGGACCACCTACCCGAGGGTGAGGCCGAGGGCGCGCGCGATACCGGCGTACGAGGCGAGAACCCCGCTGCGGCGGGACGTGACGGGGCACCGGGCGGCCCTACCGTCGGCCCATGTCCACCACCGTCGTCCGCTCGCCGCGGCACCGTCAGCCGGTCGCCCGGCCGCCCCGCGGCCGCATGCACCGCCCCCTGCTCGTCATGGTCACCGCCATGGCCGCGCTCGCCCTCGTCTGCCTGGCCGGCATGCTCGTCGACGACCGCGTGCTGCTCGGTGAGTCCGTGTGGCGCAAACCCTTCAAGTTCGCGGTGGCGTTCGCCGTCTACGGACTGACCCTGGCCTGGCTGCTCGCGCTGCCGCACCGTGGCAGGCGCATCACGTGGTGGCTGGGCACGCTGTTCGCCGTCACCGGGATCGTCGACGTCGGATTCATCGCGCTACAGGCCGCGCGCGGCACGTTCAGCCATTTCAACACCGCCGACGACCCGGTCAACGCGGTCGGGCAGATGGTGTTCACCTCCGGTGTGCCCGGGCTCTTCCTGGCGAGCCTGCTGATCGGCGCGGTGATCGCCCGCCAGCGGCCGGCTGATCTGCCCACGACCCGCGCCATCCACGGCGGACTCGCGCTGGCGGTGACCGGAATGGCGCTGGCCTACACGATGGGGTTCACCGGCGGCAGGCGGGTGCGCGACGCCGACGGCGAGATCGTGGAGCTGTCCGCCGGGCACACCGTGCACGACGGCACGGACGGCAACGCTGCACTCGATGCCGGGCTGCCGCTGACCGGCTGGAGCACCGTGGGCGGTGACCTGCGGATCCCCCATTTCGTCGGCTTGCACGGCATCCAGGTGCTGCTCGCGACGGTGCTCGTCCTGGGCCTGCTGGCGCGACGGAGGCCGTGGCTGCGACCGCAGCGGGTGCGGGCCCGGCTCGTCGGTGTCGTGGCGCTGGGCTACGCGGGTCTGCTGGGGCTGGTGTTCTGGCAGGCGATGCGAGCGCAACCGCTGCTGCGGCCCGACGCCTGGACTTTGCTGGCCGCCGGGGCCCTGACAGCCGCGGTGGCGGCGGGCGTGGCGGCGGTCCGGGCCGGCGCTCGGGTCGACGCCGCCGTTCGGGCTGACGCAGCCGTTCAGGTCAACGCAGCCGTTCGGCCTCGCGGGTGAGTTTCACCAGCGTGGTGCTCAGCGCGAGCAGTTCGTCGGTGTCGGCGCCCTCGGCGATCGCGGTCGCGACGTCCTCGGCGGCGCAGCGCGCGGCGAACCAGCGGTCGGCCAGATCCGCGGCCTCCTGGGCGCTCAGGATCACCGAATCC
Organism: Nocardia sp. FDAARGOS_372; assembly: GCF_002554515.1. Classification (NCBI taxonomy): domain Bacteria; kingdom Bacillati; phylum Actinomycetota; class Actinomycetes; order Mycobacteriales; family Nocardiaceae; genus Nocardia; species Nocardia sp. FDAARGOS_372. Next base: position 1,746,053 of record NZ_PDDW01000001.1, read on the forward strand.
TCCGGGATGCCGGTGCCCTTGACGCTGTTGCGGTGTTCGTAGGCGCGCTGCCGGCACGACTGACGGCAGTAGCGGCGCCGCCGCCCGGACTCGGAGTCCACGATCTCCCGCCCACACCACAGGCAGGTCAGCAAGCGCCGCGTCATGGGGCAGAAGACTAGTGCGTGCGCGTCCGCCGCGCGCGCGGACCCGGCGGGCGTGTCGGCGGTGCCGGGGACGGGCCCGCGGCCCGGGGCCGACTAGAATGGAACGGTTCATCGTCGCCGTGTCGGGAACGATGACGCCGGCCCGTGCGTTGTACGGATGTCGAGCGAAGACCGGGCACCGGTCGCCGGCGCAACAAGACTCGAGCACACAGGGAGAGGCACACCATGGCAGATCGCGTACTCCGGGGCAGTCGGCTCGGAGCGGTGAGCTACGAGACCGATCGCGACCACGACCTCGCTCCTCGTCGCATCGCCCGGTACCGGACCGACAACGGCGAAGAGTTCGACGTGCCGTTCGCCGACGACGCCGAGATCCCCCCGACCTGGCTGTGCCGCAACGGTCAGGAAGGCGTCCTCGTCGAGGGCACCACGCAGGAGACCAAGAAGGTCAAGCCGCCGCGCACGCACTGGGACATGCTGCTGGAGCGCCGCAGCAAGGAGGAGCTCGAGGAACTGCTCAAGGAGCGCCTCGAACTGCTCAAGACCCGCCGCCGCGGCTGAGACGTCGCACCACGAGAAAAGGCCGTTTCCCTCGGATCACGAGGGAAACGGCCTTTTCCGTGCCGCCGCGGGTCAGCGGCTGGCGACCTTGCGGTACCGCAGCAACGCCAGCGGCATGGCCACGGCCAGGATCACGATCGAACAGATCACCGCGTACTCCACGCAGTGCTCGGCGGGCCAGCCGGTCGGCTGGGCGAAGAACGGCGGCGCGCCGTTGTCGAACAGCTTGCGGCCGGTCGCCGAGACGGCGGTGATCGGATTCCACTCCGCGATCACCTTCAGCGGCCCGGGCAGCGCGCCCGCGGAGATGAACGCCGAGGAGATGAACGTCAGCGGGAACAGCCAGATCAGGCCCGCGCTCTGGGCGACCTCCACCGTCGGCGAGAGCAGCCCGGTGAGCGCGCCGACCCACGACATCGCGAACGCGAAGAGCAGGATGATCCCGAAGGCCAGCGCCGCGTCGGCGATACCGCCGTTGATCCGCCAGCCGACGATGTAGCCGCAGCCGACCATCACCGCCAGGCTGAGGATGTTCACCACCAGGTCCGACAACGTGCGCCCCATCAGCACCGCCATGCGCGACATCGGCAGCGCGCGCATCCGGTCGATGATGCCCTTCTGCAGGTCACCGGCCAGGCCGACGGTGGTGAAGGCGGCGTTGAAGGCCACCGTCTGGGTGAAGATGCCCGCCAGCAGGAACTCCCGGTACTGGCTGCCGCCCAGGGACGCGCCGAAGATGTAGGCGAACAGGAACACGAACATCAGCGGCTGGATGGTGGCGGTCACCAGCAGGGTCGGCACCCGCAGGATCGTCAGCAGGTTGCGGTGCGCCACGATCGCGCTGTCGCGGAAGACCCGCAGCTTCGGCGGGGTGATCTCGCGGGGCACCTCCGCGGTCGGGGTCTCGCCGAGTTCCGGTGCGAGGGCGGGGGCGGTCACGACAGGATCTCCTCGGGTACGTCGTCGGTTTCCGGCTCGGTCGCGGGGGTCGCGGGGGTGCCGGTGAGGGACAGGAACACATCGTCGAGACTGGGCCGGTGCACGCTCGCGTCGAGCACGCACACCCCGGCGTCGTCGAGCCTGCGCAGCGCCTCGACCATCGTGCGGGTACCGTCGCCGACCACCACCGAGACGTCGTCGCCGCCGTCCTCCCGGCGGGGTTCGCCGATGCCGACCTGGGCGAGCACGGTCAGCGCCGGCTGCACGTCCTGGCCGGGCGCCAGCGTGACGGTGAGCCGGTCGCCGCCGATCGAGGACTTCAGTTCCTCGGCCGAGCCGCGCGCGATGACGCGCCCGTGGTCGATGACGGTGATCCGGTCGGCGAGCAGATCGGCCTCCTCCAGGTACTGCGTGGTGAGCAGCACCGTCGTGCCGTCCTGGACGAGTTCGCCGATGACGCGCCACATGTCGAGCCGCCCGCGCGGGTCGAGCCCGGTGGTCGGCTCGTCGAGCACCACCACCGGCGGCCGGGCCACCAGCGCACCGGCGAGATCGAGCCGGCGTGCCATACCGCCGGAGTAGGTGCCCGCGCGGCGGTCGGCCGCGTGTTCGAGCCCGAGCGCGCCGAGCAGTTCCCGGGCGCGGGCGGCGGCCTGGCGCCGGGTCATGCCGTAGAGCCGGGCCACCATCCGCAGGTTCTCGAAGCCGGTGAGGTTGGCATCGATCGCCGCGTACTGGCCGGACAGGCCGATCCGCGGGCGCGCGCTCGCCGGGTCGCGCAGCACGTCCACCCCCGCGACCCGGACGCTGCCCGCGGTGGGCCGCAGCAACGTGGTGACGATGCGCACCGTCGTGGTCTTGCCCGCGCCGTTGGGACCGAGCAGGCCCATCACGGTGCCGGCCGGGATCTCCAGGTCGACGTCGTCGAGAACCCGTGCCTTGCCGTAGTTCTTGACCAGTCCGTGTACTTCCACCGCCAGGCTCATAGGTGCCCGCCTTCGTTCCGGCTCGCGCCGGTGCCGTCACTCACCAGGGTTCTCCTTCGTCGTGGCCTGGTCGCCGTCCAGCCGGCCGCGCAGCAGCGGGCCGATCAGGGCGAGCGCCTCGGGGGTCGTCATCGCCGCGTGCGCGCACGGCACCTGGTGCTCGTGCACGGTCCCGGCCACGTACGGCGACCACGCCGCCGCACGCCGGTCCGGGTCGGCGCGGTTGATCTCGTCCGCGGCGGCGTGGAAGAACAGCAGGTCGCCGTCGAAGACACGGGGCCGGAAGTCCCGCGCCAGCACGGTGCCGGTGCGGTATTCGCGGAACAGGGCGTCCAGGTGCTCGTCGGTGAGCGCCGCGAACGGCCCCGGTTGTGCGCGCAGCAGGCGCGCGGCCGCGATCGGGTCCAGGTCGGCGGCGTCCGCCTCGATCGCGACGCCGAACTCCGCGAGGATGTCCGCCGCCGAGGGGGTCGCCACGGCCATCCAGCGCTCGCCGAGCCGGTGGCTGTCGAGCATGGCCAGCAGCGCCACCTCCTCCCCCGCCGCCCGCAGCTGCACCGCCATCTCGTGCGCGATGAGCCCGCCCAGCGACCAGCCGAGCAGGTGGTACGGGCCGTGCGGCTGGATGGAGCGGATGGCGGCCACGTAGTGCTCGGCCGCCTCGGTCATGTCCGCGAACCCGGCGGCGCCGCTGACGTGCGGCGACTGCAGCCCGTACACCGGCACGTCGGTGGGCAGGTGCGCGAGCAGCCCGCTGTAGCACCAGGACAACCCGACGCCCGGCGGGACACAGAACAGGGCGGGGCGGGCGCTGCCCGGCCGCAACGGCAACACCGGCGCCAGCGCCGCGGCGACCATCGCCGCCGGGTCGTCGGCCAGCTTCGCCGCCACCGCGGCCGGCGTGGCGTCACCGAACATCGCCTGCACCGGCACGTCGATACCGGCGGCCCGCAGTTCGGCCACCACCTTCGTCGCCAACAGCGAGTTGCCGCCGAGTTCGAAGAAGCCGTCGTCGACGCCGACCCTGGCCACGCCGAGTACCGAGGCGTAGGCCGCGCACAGGGCGGCCTCGACGGCGGTGGACGGCGCGCGGTACTCGACGGTTCCGGCGAACACCGGCTCCGGCAGCTGCCGGCGGTCGAGCTTGCCGGTGGGGCTCAGCGGCACCTCGTCGATCAACATGATCGACTGCGGCACCATGTAATTCGGCACCAGCGCGGCCACGTGCGCGGTCAGTTCGCGAGCGGTCACGGTGCTGCCCGGCCGCGGCTTCACATACGCCACCAGCGCGGTGCTGCCCGCCGCGGTGCGGTGTCCGAGCGTGGTGGCCAGTTCCACGTCGGCGTGCCGTGCCAGGGCGGCGTCGATCTCACCGAGTTCGATGCGGAATCCGCGGATCTTCACCTGGTGGTCGACCCGGCCGACGTATTCGACCTCGCCCGGCGTCTGCGGCCGCCACCGCACCAGGTCACCGGTGCGGTACATCCGCTCGCCCGGCTTGCCGTACGGGTTGGCGATGAACCGCTGCGCGGTCAGCCCCGGCCGGTTCAGATAGCCCCTGGCCAGCGCGTTGCCGGACAGGTGCAGCTCGCCGGTGACGCCCATCGGCGCCGGATGCAGCCGCCGGTCCAGGACACCGACACCGACGCCGCGGATCGGGCCGCCGATGGTGATCGGCCCGTCCGGGTACAGCGGCGCGGACATCATCGTCACGATGGTGGTCTCGGTCGGCCCGTAGACGTTGTAGAGGTTGCGGCCCACCGACCACCGGTTGGCCAGATCCGGCGGCAGCGCCTCACCACCGACCAGCACGTGCCGCGTCTCGGTGACGCCGCTCGGGTCGACCGTGCCCAGCGCGGAGGTGGTGATGAACGCGTGCGTGATCCGCTCCGCGACCAGCACGCGCGTGAGTTCCGCGCCGCCGACCACCCCGGTCGGGGCGATGACGAGCGTGGCCGCGCCGCCGAGGGCGAACAGCAGGTCGAGCATCGCGGCATCGAAGCTCGGCGTCGCGAAGTTCAGCACCCGGTCGGTCGGGCGCACGTCGAAACGCTGCGCGCACTCGGCGGCGAAGTTGGACAGGCCGCCGTGGGTGACCACCACGCCCTTCGGGGTGCCGGTCGAGCCCGAGGTGTAGATGACATAGGCCGGGTTCTCCAGCCGCAGCGGCGCGGTGCGCTCGGCCTGGGTGATCGGTTCCGGCGCAGCGGCCAGCACCCGGGCCCGGAACTCCGGATCGTCCAACAGGATCCACCCGCCCTCGACGGGCAGGGTGGCACGGTGGGCGCTCACCGTGAGCCCCAGGACCGCACCGGAATCGGCGAACATGTGGGCGATCCGCTCGGCCGGGTAGAGCGGATCGATCGGCACGAACGCCGCGCCGGTCTTGGCCACCGCCAGCACCGCGGCCACCGATTCCACCGACCGGGTGAAGCCCAGCGCGACCAGGCTCTCCGGGCCGACGCCGTGCTCGATCAGCACCCGCGCCAGCCGGTTGGTCCAGCGGTCGAGCGCGTCGTAGGTGACCTCGGTGCCCTCGCAGCGCAGCGCGACCGCCCGCCGGTCGTGCTGCACCGCCGCCTCGAACACCTCGGGGAAGGTGACCGGCCGGTCGGCCTCGGTGCCGCGCACCGCCGCCAGGCCGGACCATTCGGCCGGGTCGAGCAGTTGCAGATCGCCGACCGCACTGGTCGGGTTGGCGGCGATCGCGGCGAGCAGCCTGCGCAGCCGCTTGCCGAGCGCGCGGGCGGTGTCCTCGTCGAACAGGTCGGCGGCATAGGTCACCGCGACGGCGATCCCGTCGGGTTCGCGCAGCGGGGTGTGCGATTCGGTGAGCGTGAACTGCAGGTCGAACTTCGCGATGCCGGTGTCGATGTCCTCGGACTCGATGCGCAGCCCGGGCAGTTCCAGCACGCGCACCGGCTGGTTGCGGACCGAGAGCATCACCTGGAACAGCGGGTGATGTGCCTGCGAGCGTGCCGGATTGAGCACCTCGACCAGCCGCTCGAACGGCACGTCGGCGTGGGCGAAGGCGTCGAGGTCGGTCTCGCGGACGGTGCGCAGCAGGTCGGCGAACCCGGCGTCGGGGTCGATGCGGGTGCGCAACACCAGCGTGTTGACGAACATGCCGATCATGCGGTCCAGCGCCGGATGGCCGCGCCCGGCCACGGCGGTGCCGACGGTGATGTCGTCGGTGCCGGTCATCCGGTGCAGCAGCACCGCGAGCGCGGCGTGCAGCAGCATGAACATGCTGACGTTGTGCGTGGCCGCCACGCGCTGTAGTTCCCGGTGCGTGAAGGCGTCGATGGTGCAGCCGACGGTGCCGCCCCGGTAGGACGGCGCGGGCGGGCGCGGGCGGTCGGCGGGAACGGCCAGCAGTTCCGGGCTGCCGTCCAGCGCGCGCACCCAGTAGTCGAGCTGCCTGTTCAGCACCGAGCCGGGATCGTCCTCGGTGCCGAGCGTCTCGCGCTGCCACAGCGTGTAATCGGCGTACTGCAGCTCCGGTTCGGGCAGCTCGATCTCGCGTCCGGCCGCGGCGGCGCGGTAGGCGGCCGCGACCTCGACGGCCAGCGGTTCCAGCGACCAGCCGTCGATGGCGATGTGGTGCACGACCAGGACGAGGACGTTCTCGTCGGCGGTGGCCGGGGTGGCGGTGCCGAGGTCGTCCGGGTCGGCGACGGTGATCAGCGCCGCCCGCAGCGGCGGGGCCGCGGCGAGATCGAATCCGCCCGCGGCGAACCCGCGGACGGTCGCGGCCACCTCCGCCTCGGTCACGGTGGCGGTGTAGAGGGTGACGGCGGCCGCGGCGGGATCGAGCACCACCTGCGCGGGTTCGCCGTCCCGCTCCGGGTACACCGTGCGCAGCACCTCGTGGCGGCGCTGCACCTCGTGCAGGGCCGCGACCAGCGCGGGCAGTTCGAGCCGTCCGTGCAGTCGCAGCACGATGGGCACGTTGTAGGCGCCCGCGGTCCGGTCGCCGTCGCCGCCGCCCGCGTTGAACCGGTCGAGGAACCACAGCCTGCGCTGCGCCGCCGACAGTGGCACGTGGTCGGGGCGTGGTCGTTTCGTCGGCTGCGGGCCTTCGTCGGCGGCGCCGGTACGACCGTCCAGGGCGGCGGCCAGCGCGGCGACCGTCGGATGGGTGAACACGCCGCGGACCTCGAGCCGGGTGCCGGTGGCGGCGGCCAGGCGCGCGACCAGCTGGGTCGCCAGCAGCGAGTTGCCGCCGATGGCGAAGAAATCGGCGTCGGCCCGCACATCCTCGACGTCGAGCAGCTCGCCCATCACCCGCGCGACCAGCCGTTCGGTCGCGGTCTCGGGTGCGCGTCCCTCGGCCGCGCCGGTCTGCTCGGGTTCGGGCAGGGCGGCCCGGTCGAGCTTGCCGACCGGGGTCAGCGGGATCCGGTCCAGCACGGTGATGCTCGCGGGCACCATGTGCGCGGGCAGCCGGGCCGCGAGGTGGGCGCGCACCGCGGCGATGTCGAGGTGCGCATCGGTGGCCTGGACGTAGGAGACCAGCCGGTCGGCACCGTTGATCGCGCGCACCTCGGTGTGGGCGAAGCGGATGTCGGGGTGGGCGGTGAGTGCGGCGCTGATCTCGCCGAGCTCGATGCGGAACCCGCGCATCTTCACCTGGAAGTCGCTGCGGCCCAGGTACACCAGTTCGCGGTCCGCCGTCCAGCGCACCACGTCACCGGTGCGGTACATCCGCGCCCCGGGCGGACCGAAGGGATCGGCGACGAAGCGCGCCGCCGTCAGCCCGTACCGGTCCAGGTAGCCCTGCGCCACGCCCGGCCCCGCGAGGTAGAGCTCGCCGGGGACGCCGACCGGCACCGGACGCAGCCGCTCGTCGAGCACCACGGCCCGCGCCCCGCGCACCAGGGTGCCGATGGTGATCGGGTCGCCGACCGCCAGCGGCGCCGACAGGGTGGCCACGATCGTGGTCTCGGTGGGTCCGTAGGCGTTGAGCAGGCGACGGCCGTCGGCCCAGCGGGTCACCAGTTCGGGTCCGAGCGCCTCACCGCCGACCATCAGGCCGCGCAGGTGCGGCAGCGCCCACCGCTGCCGGTCGATGGTCGCCAGCGCGGCCGGGGTGATGAAGGCGTGCGTGATCCGTTCCCGCTCCAGCAGTTCGGCGAGTTCGTCGCCGCCGTACACCTCGGGCGGGCAGATCACCATGGTGGCGCCGGGTCCGAGGGCCAGCAGCAGATCCAGCATCGCCGCGTCGAAGCTCGGGGTGGCGAAATGCAGGGTGCGCGAATCGGGGGTGGTGTCGAGCCGGTCGCGCAGTTCGTCGGCGAAGTTCGACAGGCCGGCCTGGGTGACCGCGACGCCCTTCGGTGTCCCGGTCGAGCCCGAGGTGTAGACCAGGTAGGCCAGATCGGTGACCGCGGCGGGCCGGGTCGGCTCGTCGGCGCGCAGGGGGTCGGCGGTGTAGCCGTCGAGCTCGGCGCGGAAGGCCGGATCGTCGAGCACCAGCCAGTGCGTCGAGGCGGCGGGGGCGAGCCGTTCGGCGTGCTCGGCCCGGGTGAGACCGAGGGCGCTGCCGGAGTCGGTGAGCATGTGCCGCACCCGCTCGGCCGGGTACTTCGGGTCGACCGGGACGAAGGCGGCGCCGGTCTTGGCGACGGCGAGGGCGGTGAGCACGGAATCGATCGAGCGGGTCAGCCCGAGCGCGATCCGGTCACCCGCACCGAGACCGCGGGCGATCAGCGCACGCGCCAACCGGTTCGCGCGCCGGTCGAGATCGCGGTAGCTCAGCGCGGTGCCGTCACCGACGGCGACCACCGCGGTGCGGCTCGGGTCGCGGGCCACGGTGGCGGCGAAGTACTGCGCGAGCGTGCGCGGCGCGGCGGCCTCGGGGCCGGTGACGGGCGCGAAGTGGGCCCGTTCGCGGTCGGTGCGCGCGTCGATGTCGCGGATCGGCACCGCCGGGTCGGCGGCCACCGCGGCCAGGATCCGCATCAGCCGTCCGGCCAGCGTCTCGACGGTGGCGGCGTCGAACAACTCGGTGGCGTAGACGAATTCGGCGGTCGAGCCGAGCCCCGCGGCGTCCTGGGCGACGCGCAGTTCCAGGTCGAACTTGGCCGCGGCGATGTCGAGTTCCTCGGCGTGCAGCGCCAGCCCGGGCAGCCGCAGGGTGGGGGCCGGACCGTCCTGGACGGTGAGCGCGACCTGCACGACCGGCCGCTGCGCACCCGCGGTCCGGCCGATCTCCTCCACCACCCGTTCGAAGGGCACGTCGGCGTGCGCGATCGCGGCCAGTTCGTTGTCCCGGTCGGCGCGCAGCAGCGCGGTGAAGGCCGCGTCCGGGTCGACGTCGGACCGCAGCAGCAGGGTGTTGACGAACATGCCGACCAGCTCGTCGAGCGCGGTGTCGGTGCGACCGGCCACCGGCGTGCCGATGACGATGTCGCGCCCGCCGGTGACCGCGCGCAGCAGCACCGCCAGCGCGGAGCGCAGCACCATGAACATGCTGACGCCCTGCGCCCTGGCCAGGTCGGCGAGCGCGCGCCGGACCTGGTCGGGCACCGCGAATGCCACCGACGCCGCGTGGTACTCCGGTTCGGCGGGGCGGGGCCGGTCGTAGGGCAGCGGCAGTTCCTCGGGCAGGTCGGCCAGCGCGTCGCGCCAGTAGGCCAGCTGGGCGCCCGCCACGCTGTCGGCGTCGGCGGCATCGCCCAGGCAGGCGCGCTGCCACAGCCCGAAGTCGGCGTACTGCACCGGCAGCGGCGTCCAGGCGGGTGCCGCGCCGCCGCGGCGGGCCTCGTAGGCGGCGGCGAGGTCGCGGGTCAGCGGGGCCAGCGACCAACCGTCGGCGGCGATGTGATGCAGCACGATCCCGAGCAGATGCCGCCGGGGCGCGGTGCGCAGCACGGTGAGGCGGAGCGGGGTGTCCACGGTGAGGTCGAAGCTGCCGCGGGCGAGTGCGGCCAGCTGCTCGCGGGCGGCCGGTTCGTCGGCGTCGACGATCTCGACGGCGGGCACCGCGCGCGCGGTCGGCAGCACGACCTGGTGGGCACCCGCGCCGTCCTCCGGGTACACCGTGCGCAGCACTTCGTGCCGGGCGATCACGTCGGCCAGCGCGGCGCGCAGCGCGACCGTGTCGAGCGCCCCGTCGATGCGCAGGACGAACGCGATGTTGTAGGCGCTGGACTCGGGGGCGAAGCGGTTGAGGAACCACAGCCGCTGCTGCGGCAGCGACAGCGGGATCCGCGCCGGACGCGGCCGCACCGCGGTGAGCGGAACGCGGTGCGTGCGCGGCGCCGCCCCCAGGCGAGTGGCCACCCCCGCCACGGTCGGCGCCTCGAAGATCTCCCGCACCGGCAGCTCGGCCCCGAACTCGGTGTGCAGGGCGGCGGTGAGACGGGTGGCCAGCAGCGAGGTGCCGCCGATGTCGAAGAAGCTGTCCTCGGCGCCGGGCACCGGGCGGCCGAGCACGTGCTCGAACACCGCCGCCACCCGCCGCTCCACGTCGGTGCGGGGCGGACGGCCTGCCCCGGCGGCCGCGAACACCGGCGCGGGCAGCGCCTTGCGATCGAGCTTGCCCGAGGGCGTCACCGGCACCTCGTCCAGCACGACCACCGCGGCGGGCACCATGTAGCCGGGCAGCCGGTCGCGCACGGTGGCCAGCACGTCGGCGCCGCGCAGCGCCACGCCGGGTTCGGCGGTCACGTACGCGGCAAGCCGCGGCTCGTTGTGCTCGTCGACATGCACGACCGTGAGCGCGAAGGCCACCCCCTGGTGGGTGCGCAGCACATGGTCGATCTCGCGCAGCTCGATGCGGAAGCCGCGGATCTTCACCTGGTCGTCGGCGCGGCCCAGGAAGCGCAGGCCGCCCGCGGCGTCGATCACCACCAGATCGCCGGTGCGGTACATCCGCTCGCCGCGCCGCCCGTACGGGTTGGCCGGGAAGCGTTGCGCGGTCAGGCCGTTGCGGCCGAGGTAGCAGCGGGCCAGGCCGGGGCCGGACAGGTACAGCTCACCCGGCGTGCCCGGCGGTACCGGACGCAGCCGCCGGTCCAGCACGAACAGTCGCATGCCGCGCACCGGCAGACCCAGCGGGACCGGCTGACCGGCCATCATCGGCTTGGACGCGGTGGCGGCGACGGTGGCCTCCGACGGGCCGTACATGTTGTGCATGCGGTGGTGCACGGTCCAGGTGTCGACCAGCTCGTCCGAGCACGCCTCGCCGCCGACGATCACCGCGGCCAGATCGTGCAGCCCCTCGTCGGGCACCGTCGCCAGCGCCGCCGGCGTGATGAACGCGTGCGTCACCCGTTCGGCGCGCAGCAGGTCGGCCAGTTCCCGCCCGCCGTACAGGCCGGCCGGGGCGATGACCATGGTGGCGCCCGCCGCGAAGGCCAGCAGCAGTTCCAGCACCGAGGCGTCGAAGCTCGGTGAGGAGAAGTGCAGGGTGCGGGCGGTGTCGGTGATGCCGAACAGCTGGATCTGCTCGTGGGCGAGCGAGGCCAGGCCCGCGTGGGTGACCACGACCGCCTTGGGGGTGCCCGTCGAGCCGGAGGTGTAGATCAGGTACGCCGGATGCGCGACGCGCAGCGGGAGCCTGCGGTCGGCGTCGGTGACCGGCCGCGGCGAGGCGCTGTCGCAGGCCGCGGTCAGTTCCGGCGCGCCGAGCACCAGCCAGTCCCGGGGTGTCCGGGCGTGCCGTCCCCGGGTGGTCGTCGGCCATTCCGGCAGGGCGGCAAGGCATTCGGGCAGGGTCAGGCCGAGCAGCGCGCCGGAATCGGCGAGCATGTGCGCGATCCGCTCCCCCGGGTAGCCGGGGTCGACGGGCACGTACGCGGCACCGGTCTTGGCGACCGCCCAGATCGCGGTGATCGCGTCGAGGCCGCGCGGCATGGCCACCGCCACCACGGTCTCCGGCGCGGCACCGTGGGCGATGAGCACCCGCGCCAGGCGGTTGGCGCGCTCGTCGAGCTCCCGGTAGGTGGTGTCGAGCCCGTGGTGGCGCACCGCGACGGCGTCGGGCACGCGTTCGGCGGTCTCGGTGAGCATCCGCGCCAGCGTGATCGGCGGGACCGCGGGCGCGGCGGGCAACGGCACCAGATTGGCGAACTCGCGGTCGTCGAGCAGGTCGATGTCACCGACCGGCGCGGCGGGCGCGGCGAGGGCGGCGTCGAGCACGGTCACGAAGCGGCGGGCGAAGGTCTCGACCGTGGCGTGATCGAATACGTCGGTGGCATAGACGAATTCGGCGTCCAGCGCGCTGTCGGCCGCGGTGTCGTGCACCTCGAGGTGCAGGTCGAACTTGGCGACCGCGCTGTCCAGCGGCAGCACCTCGGCGGTGACGCCGGGCAGCTCGAGCGCCAGATCCGGGGTGCGGTCGTAGGACAGCATCACCTGGAACAGCGGATGCCGGGCGGTCGAGCGCTCGGGGTTGACGACCTCCACCAACCGCTCGAACGGGACGTCGGCGTTGGCGAAGGCGTTGAGGTCGGTCTCGCGCACCGCGTCGAGAACCTGCTCGAAGCCGGCCGCGGGGGCGATCTCGGTCCGCAGCACCAGGGTGTTGACGAACATGCCGACCAGCTCGTCCAGCGCCGGATCCGAGCGGCCCGCGATCGGGGTGCCCACGGCGATGTCGCTGCTCGCGCTCAACCGCGCCAGCAGGGTGGCCAGTGCCGCGTGCAACACCATGAACAGGCTGACGCCGCGTCCGGCCGCCACCGCCAGTGCCGCGGCCCGGGTGTCGGCGGGGATGGTGAACCGCACCCGCTGCGCCTCGCCGGTCCGCCGCAGCGGCCGGGGGCGGTCCAGGGGCAGGTCGAGCTGGTCGGGCAGCCCGGCCAGCGCGGTACGCCAGTAGGCAAGCTGCCTGCCGAGCCCGCTGTGCGGGTCGGCCTCGTCGCCGAGCAGCGCGCGCTGCCACAGGGTGAAGTCGGCGTATTGCACCGGCAGCGGCGTCCAGCGCGGCGCCGTCCCCTGCGCCCGGGCCGTCACGGCGGCCACCAGGTCGCGGACCAGCGGCGCGATGGACCAGCCGTCACCGCAGATGTGGTGCAGCACCAGCACGAGCACGTGGCTGCGCGGTCCGGTCGACCACAGCGCCACCCGCACCGGCGCCTGGTTGCGCAGATCGAAGCCGTAGCCGGCGAATTCGGCGGCGAGCGCGGTGACATCGGCGCCGGTGGCGTCCACCGGATCGAGGGTCAGCGGAATGTCGGCTGCCGGGTGGATCAGCTGATACGGGCCGTCCGGGCCCTCGGGGAATGTGGTGCGCAGGCTCTCGTGCCGGTCGATGACGTCGATGAGCCCCGCGCGCAGCGCGGCGTGGTCGAGCACACCGTCCAGGCGCAGCGCCAGCGGCATGTTGTAGACGGCGGCGTGCTCGTCGAAACGGTTGAGGATCCACAGCCGCTGCTGCGCCGGCGAGAGCGGGATGCGCGCGGGCCTGCGGGCGGGGACCAGGCGCGGCGGGGCGGCGATCGGTGCACGGCGGCCGACCCGCTCGGCCAGCGCGGACACGGTCGGGGCCTCGAACAGGTCGCGGATGGTGAGCGCCGCGCCGAGATCGGTGTTGATCCTGCCGACGGCGCGGGCGGCGATGAGCGAGTTGCCGCCGAGGTCGAAGAAGCCGTCCTCGATCCCGATCTCGTCGAGGGCGAGCACCTCGGCGAAGATCGCGGCCACCGCGTGTTCGACCTCGGTGCGCGGACGGAGGCCGCCGTTCGCGGCGACCGGGAGCTGCGGGGCGGGCAGTGCCTTGCGGTCGATCTTGCCGTTGGCGTTCAACGGCAGCTCGTCCAGCACCATCAGCACCGCGGGCACCATGTAGCCGGGCAGCCTGCGGCGCAGTCCCGCGAGCACGTCGGCGGTGTCCACGGTGGCGCCGGGTGCGGCCACGGCGTAGCCCACCAGCTCGTCGCCGGTGCGGCCGCGGCGGGCCACGCACACCGCCCGCGCCACCCGCTCGTCGGCCAGCAGCGCCGCCTCGATCTCGCCGAGTTCGATGCGCTGGCCGCGGATCTTGACCTGGAAATCGGTGCGGCCCAGGTATTCCAGAACGCCGGGTTCCTCCGGCGCGGTATCGGGCCGCCAACGCGCGAGATCCCCGGTGCGATACATGCGCGCACCGGGGGTGAAGGGGTCGGCCACGAACCGTTCGGCGGTCAGCTGGGGTCTGCCCAGGTAGCCGCGGGCCAGCTGCACGCCGGCCAGGTAGAGTTCGCCGACCACGCCGGGCGGCACCGGGCGCAGGCCCGCGTCGAGCACGTAGGTTCTGGTGTTCCACACCGGCGAGCCGATGGGCACGGTGTCCGGATCCGGCGGGCACGGCCAGTAGGTGACGTCGACCGCGGCCTCGGTGGGGCCGTAGAGATTGTGCAGCCGCGGGCCGCCCGCGTCCGGTGCGCCGAGGGCGGCGTGGAATTCGCGCACGGTGGCGGCGGGCAGCGCTTCGCCGCTGCAGAACACCTGCCGCAGGCTGCCGCAGCCGCGCACATCGGCATCGGTCACGAACACCGACAGCATCGACGGCACGAAATGAGCTGTGGTGACGCGTTTCTCGGCGATCACCCCGGCCAGGTAGGCCGGATCGCGGTGCCCGTCGGGCGCGGCGAGCACCAGGCGGGCGCCGACCTGCAGCGGCCAGAAGAACTCCCAGACCGAGACGTCGAAGGTGGCGGGCGTCTTCTGCAGCACCGCGTCACCGGCGTCGAGCGGGTACTCGTGCTGCATCCAGCGCAGCCGGTTGACGATCGCGGCGTGGCTGATGCCGACGCCCTTGGGTCTGCCCGTGGAGCCGGAGGTGAACAGCACGTACGCCAGGTGGTCGGGGCGTAGCGGAGCGCGCCGGTCGGCGTCGGTGACCGGGGCGGCGTCATAGCCGGACAGGGGCACCGTGTCGAGCGCGAGCACGGGCACGTCGGCGGGCAGCGCCGGCCCCTCGCCGGCCGCGACGAGCAGGCACACCGGGTCGGCCTGAGCGTGAATGTCGGCGCGGCGCTCGACCGGATGGTCCGGGTCCAGCGGCAGGTAGGCCGCGCCCGCGCGGATGATCGCGTACATGCCGACGACGAGGTCGATACCGCGCCGCAGGCACAGCCCGACGACGGTCTCGGGGCCCGCGCCGCGGGCGATGAGCAGGCGGGCCAGCCGGTTGGTGCGCTCGTCGAGTTCGCGATAGGTCAACGCGGTGTCGTCGAACTCGAGCGCGACGGCGTCCGGGCACATGGCGGCCCGTGCGGCGAACAGGTCGGCCAGGGTGGCGGGGGCGACCTCGGCGGCGGTGTCGTTCCAGCGGTGCACCACCAGCTCGTGTTCGGCCGGGGTGATGGCCTGCAGCGCCCGGACCGGGGTGCCGGGCTCGGCGGCGACGAATTCGGCGAGGTAGTCGACGAACCGCCGGTGATGCGCGGCGACCTCCCGCTCGGCGTAGAGCAGGCGGTTGGCTTCGAAATCCAGGTGGGTGCGGCCCCGGCTGTTGTAGACGTTGACCGACAGGTCCTCGACCGGGCCGGTGGCCAGCACGTGCAGTTCGCCGACGAGGCTGCCGAAGCGCAGCTCCGGGTCGAACAGCATGATGTTGACCATCGGCCCGAAGAACCCGCGGGTGTTCGGGGAGTAGCCGCCGTCGCGGCGGATGTCGTCGTGCCGGTAGCGCTGGTGGCGGAGCGCGCCGGTGATCTTCAGCTCGGCGGCGCGCACCAGGTCGGCGACGGTGGTGTCCTCGTCGACGCCGAGCCGCAGCGGCACCACGTTCGACAGCACGCCCGCCGAGCGGCGCAGCGCCACGGTGGTGCGGGCGGCGACGGGCAGGCTGAGCACCACGTCCGGATCGCCGGTCACCGAGCGCACGTAGGCGGCCAACGCCGCGACCAGCAGTGTCGAGGCGTTGGTGCCGAACGCGGCGGCCGCGGCGTCGAGCGCGGCGTCCAGGCTCGCGTCGAGCACGCCCTGGGCCAGCCGCCGCCCCGGGTCGGGGGTTGGGACCGCGGCCACGGTGGACAGGCTCACCGGTTCGCCCGCGCCGGCGAGCTGTTCGCGCCAGTACTCGCGATCGCGTTCACAGCGGGCCGAGTCGCGATAGGCCGACTCCTCGGCGTACAGGGTGGCCAGCGGGGTGGCCCGGGAGACCGAGGGCTCGGTGTGCCGCTCGAGGGCGGTGTAGATCTCGGCGGTGCGGGTCAGGCCGGACATCGCGCCGTAGCCGTCGATGACGATGTGATGGGCGCGGCCGTACCAGAGGTACTCGGCGTCGCCGATCCGCAGGATCACGTTGGTGACCAGCGGATCGTTCTCGAGGTCGATGGGCGAGGCCGCGTGCTCGTTCATCCAGCGCATCGCCGCCGCGCGCGGGTCGGGCCTGCCGCGCAGATCCAGGCGCCCCCAACCCGGCCTGCGGTCCGGGTCGATCACCTGGTGCGGCACACCGTCGATCTCGACCAGCCGCAGATACCCGCTCTGATTCTCCGCACCGCAGCGCTCGACCGCGTACAGCAGCCTGCCCACGTCGAGATCACCCGTGATCTCCACGTACTGGGCGATGGTCAGCGGGACGTCGGGCCGGATGCGCTGGGCGTACCACAGCGCGGTCTGCGCGGGTGAGAGAGGGAAAGGCTGGGTCGGGAAGCCACCCGAAACACATTCGTCGACGCGATCGGTGGCACACGAACTCATCAATCACTCCGTTCTTCCGCAGCTGACACGAGTCCCCGAGCACCGGACGGCCCTCGCGCACGAGCGCGAAGGCCGCAGGACGTGATACACGCCTTAGATTCGGAGCCCTTGCGCGGGTGGATTGCCAGAGACTGCGATTCCATGCATCGCGAACCGGCTTGAGCCACCGGCGAATTCGCAAGCTACTTTTCAGCTAACAGGACCACGTCCAGGGGATCATGATCGAACCGCCTCCCCAGACCGGCACGCCGGCGCGGGATATCGGCGCGGAAGCAATCCTTCAGCGAATACCGCTTCGTACAGTGTCGGGAACTGCGGAGCAAACCGGATCTTCCACCCGAAGCGGGCGGTGGCGGCTCGGTTGCCCGGCCCGGTCGCCCCCCGGTCCGTCGGTCGGCTCGGTCGCCCCCGGCTCGATCGGACGGCTCGGCCGCCCCGGCCCAATCGGTCGGCTCAGTCGCTCCGGCCCGACCGGACGGCTCGGCCGCCCCGGCCCGACCGGACGGCTCGGCCGCCCCGGCCCGACCGGACGGCTCGGCCGCCCGCGTCAGTCGCCCAGCTCGGTCGCCCCGGCCCGATCGCCCGGCGCGGTCGCCCCGGGCCCGATCGGTCGGCTCAGTCGCCCCGGGCCCGATCGCACGGCTCGATCGCTCCGGCCCGATCGGACGGCTCGATCGCCCCGGCTCGATCGCCCCGGCTCGATCGCTCCGGCCCGACCGGACGGCTCGATCGCTCCGGCCCGACCGGACGGCTCGGCCGCCCCCGGCGAGATCGCCGCGCTTGGTCGCCCCGTTCGATCAGCGCCTTTTTCGCCCGGCTCAGTCGCCCTGCTCAGCGACCGGCTGGACGTCGCCGGCGGTGGCGTCGCCGGCGGTGGCGTCGCTGTCGGTGGCGTTGCTGTCGGTGGCGTCGCTGTCGGTGGCGTCGCTGTCGGTGGCGTCGCCGGCGGCATCCGTGGCGGCGGTGGCTCGGCGGCGCCGCACCGCGACGAGCACCAGCGCGCCCGCCGTCAGCGCCACCGCGAGCAGTTCCGGACCGCCGCCCAGCCGGGTGGCGAGCGTCGTGTCGGAGCGCAGCGGCAGCTCGGCCACCAGGGCCGCGGGCACGAACAGCTGGGTGGACTCGGCGACGGCGCCGTCGGCGGTGATGATCGCGCTCACCCCCGAGGTCGCGGCGACCACCAGCGCGCGCCCGTGCTCGACCGCCCGCACCCGTGACATCGCCAGCTGCTGGTAGGTCATCTCGCTGTCGCCGAAGGTGGCGTTGTTGGTGGGCACGGTCAGCAGCTGCGCGCCGGCGGCCAGCGAGTCGCGGAAGGCGCGGTCGAACGCGACCTCGTAGCAGGTGGCCACCCCGATCTCGACATCGGCGGCCCGCACCGTGCCGTCCCCGTCACCCGGCACGAAATATCCGGCGCGGTCGGCGTATTCGGAGAACAACCGGAAGAACGAGCGCATCGGCAGGTACTCGCCGAAGGGCTGCACGATCTTCTTGTCGTGGCGCTCCCCCGGCCCGGCCGCACCGTTCCAGACCATCACCGAGTTCGTGGTGGTGCGGTCGTCGTTGACGAGCACGGCACCGACCAGGATCGGCGCGCCGATCGCCTGCGAGGCGCGGCTGATGAGGGCGGCGGCGTCGGCATTGCGCAGCGGGTCGATGTCGGAGGAGTTCTCCGGCCAGATCACCACGTCCGGGCGCGGGGCGCGCCCCGCGGCGACGTCGGCGGCGAGTTCCTCGGTGCGGCGGACATGGTTGTCCAGCACGGCCCGGCGTTGCGCGTTGAAGTCCAGGCCGAGGCGCGGCACGCTGCCCTGGACCGCGGCGACCGTGATCGTACGGTCCCCGGTCTCAGGGTCGGGCAGCGCGGACCGGAGGATCACTCCGGCGACCGGCATGATAGCCGCACAGCAGGCCGCGACGACAATCGCGCTGCGCGACCAGCGGTTCCGCGCGGACCGGTCGGCGGAGCGGACCGCCGCCCACACCGACAGCGCCAGTGCCACGAGGCCGCTGCCGGTCAGCGCGACGGCGAATCCGATCAGCGGCGCACCGCCGATCATCGCCCACGGCAGGTACCAGCCGTCGGCCTGGCCGAACGCCAGCCTGCCCCAGGGAAATCCGCCGAACGGGAAACTCGACCGCGCCCACTCCACGCTGACCCACGCCAGCGCGACCCACACCGGCCAGCCGGGCAACCGGCCCACCAGGCGCACCAGCACCCCGAACAGGCCGACATACACCGCGCACGCGGTCGACAGGGCCAGCCACGGCAGCGGTCCCACGTAGATGCCCGTCCACGGCAGCAGCGGCACGAAGAAGCCGAGGCCGGCCAGCATTCCGTACCCGAACCCGCCGCGCAGCCGGGTGCCGTCGCGCAGCACCGCCACCAGCACAGCCACCCCGACCGGCGCGAGGAACCACAGCGGACGCGGCGGGAAGCTGCCGAAGATCAGCAGACCCGCGACGATCGCGGCGAGCACGCGCCACCACACCGCCGGACTGCCGATCGCCCGCCGCCCCGTCGCGCGCGCACCCTCGCCCGACATGCTCATGCCTGGTAGATCGTGACGCCGCGGTGCACCGTGCGCAGGCAGCGCGGCAGCGGCGAATCCGGTTCCAGCGCAGGCAGTCCTGGCACTCGCGAGCGCGGGTCGGTGGACCAGCGCTGCACCGAGTCGGCGGCGGCCGCCACCACGAGTTCGCCCGCCTCCCAGATCGCATACGACGCCGGTGCGCCCGGCACCAGGGTGCCCGCGACACCGTCGCGGACCCCGCCCGCCCGCCAGGCACCGCGGGTGGCGGCGGCGAACGCGGCACGCGGGGAGATGCCGTGCCCCGGCGTGCGGTGCAGGCTCGCGGCCCGCACGGCCGCCCACGGGTTCAGCTCGGTGACCGGCGCGTCGGAGCCGATCGCCAACGCGATGCCCGCTGCCGCCATCGCCGCGTAGGGGTTGAGCCCGGCGGCGCGTTCGGCGCCCAGCCGCGCGGCGTACATGCCGTCGGGCCCGCCCCAGGTCGCGTCGAAAACCGGCTGGACACTGGCGATCACACCCCACCGGGCGAGTGCGTCGATCTGCGCGGCGTCGAGCATCTCGGCGTGCTCGACGCGGTGCCCGCGCGCGGCCACGGCCGGACCGCCCAGCGCGGCGACGGCCTGCTCGAAGCCCGCCACCACCGCGTCCATGCCCGCGTCCCCGATGACGTGGAAGCCCGCCTGGATACCCGCCTCGGTGCAGGCGCGCACGTGCGCGCCGATCGCGTCGGCGTCGAGATAGGACACCCCGATGCCCGGCCCGTCGGCGTAGGGCGCGCGCAGCAGGGCGGTGCGCGAACCGAGCGAGCCGTCGACGAACAGATCACCACCGAGCGCGTGCGCGCCGACCTCGGCCAGCAGCGCCGTCGCCTCCGCCGCCGAGCCGACCGCCTGCCCCCAGTACGCGCGCACCTCGACACCGTGCTCGACGTCGAGCAGCTCGCGGAGATCGTCACGGCCGGCGATGTCGGGGCCCGCGCATTCGTGCACCGCGACGATCCCGTGCGCCGCCGCGGCATCGAGCGCGGCCCGTCGGGCGCGGTCGCGCTGGGCGCGGTCCAGGCCGGCCAGCGCGGCCGCGCGGACCAGATGGTGGGCGTCGGCCCGTAGCGGCGCACCGGGCGTGTGACCCCGGGTTCCGGCGGGCACGAGGGCGAGCAGGGCCGAGGAGACCGCGGCCGAGTGCGCGTCCACGCGCGCCAGATAGACGCGCCGTCCTGGCCCGGCGGCCGCGTCCAGTTCCTCGGCCGAGGGCGCGCGCCGCTCCGGCCAGCGCGTCTCGTCCCAGCCGGTGCCGAGCACCGTGGCCTCGGGATGCTCGGCGGCGTGGGCGCGCACCGCGGCCAGGCATTCGGCCAGCGATCCGGTGGCGGTGAGGTCGAGCCCGATCAGTCGCAGGCCGAGCGCGGTGACGTGCACGTGCGGGTCGACGAAGGCCGGGGCGACGAACGCGCCGTCCAGGTCGACGATCTCGGCATCGGGGTGCAGCGCCCGGCCCGGCTGCTCCGCGCCCAGCCATACGATCGTGCCGTCCTGCACCGCCATCGCGGTCGCGTCGGGCGAACTCGAACTGTAGAAACGGCCACCGATCAGCAACTGGGTACGCACGGCTCCCCAGTCTGCCGCACGCCGATCCGCCGCCCGACCCCAGGCGGGCGCCGCCCGGGTCCGGACACCGGCCGGTTCAGGAGGGGTCGATGGCGCGGCGGGTGCCCCGGCCGTCGTGGTACCACTGCTGCACCACGACACCGTCGACCACGCCGTCGGCGTCGACCACCACGCCGTCGTAGCGGGCGGTGCGCACCAGGCGGCCGACGCGGCGCGCGGCCAGCGCGGTCACCGCCGGGCGCACCAGCCCGCGGGTGAGCGGCAGCAGCAGGAGCAGGCCGAGCACCGAGGTCACCAGGCCCGGCACGAACATCAGCGCACCGCCGAGGGCGACGAGCACGCCGTCGGCGACCGCGGTGCCCGGTGTGACCTCGCCCCGGCCGACGCGCCGGAACTGATCGAACACCCGCCTGCCCTGCGCGCCGACGAGCACCATGCCCGCCGCCGACCCCGCGATCAGCAGCAACACCGTCGGCAGCACACCGATCCACTGGCCGACCGCGACCAGCGCGGCGACCTCGACGATCACGTACAGCACGAACAACAGGGCGGGCATGGGCGCTCCTTCCGGACGATCTACCCTTCCCAACGTCCGAACGCCGGAGATTTCTCCCGAGCCGGTCAGCCGCCCGGCCGCACCAGCCCGGTTTCGTAGGCCAGCACCACCGCCTGCACCCGGTCGCGCAGCCCGAGCTTGGTCAGCACCCGCCCGACGTGCGTCTTCACCGTGGCCTCGGACAGGAACAGCTCCGCGGCGATCTCGGCGTTCGAGCGACCGGCGGCGATCTGCTCGAGCACCTCCCGCTCGCGGGCGGTGAGCACGTCCAGCACCGCGGCGTCGCGCATACCCGCCGGATCGTCGGCGATGAGCCGGTCGAGCAGCCGCTTGGTGACCTTCGGCGAGACCACCGCGTCACCGGCGGCGACGCTGCGCACCGCCGAGACCAGATCCTCGGGCGGGGTGTCCTTGAGCAGGAACCCGCTCGCGCCCGCGCGCAGCGCGCCGAGCGCGTGTTCGTCGAGGTCGAAGGTGGTCATGACCAGGACCTTGCAGCCGTCGCCGGATTCCAGGATGCGGGTGGTGGCGGTGACACCGTCGACCACGGGCATGCGCAAGTCCATCAGCACCACGTCGGGGCGCAACTCCCTGGCGCGGGAGACCGCGACGGCGCCGTTCTCGGCCTCCCCGATCACCTCGATGTCGGGGTGCGCGCCGAGCACCATCTTCAGGCCCATGCGCATCAATTCCTGGTCGTCGACGACTAGTACGGTGATCGGCACCGATCCAATCTAACGTCGCGTCCGGCCCGCTCCGAACGGCGCCGCGGCGGCGACGGTGGTGTCGGTGCTCGTCGTTAGGCTGTCCGGTTCGCTGAATCCAGTCGTGATGGAGCCCCATGAACGAAGATGTTCGACGCCTCGAGATCGCCATGATCGAGCGGCGTACCTGGTCCGACCGGGAACACCGTTCGGTGTGCCGGACGGACTCCCGCCTGTGCGACCCGTCCCGCCGGCTGGTGTGGCTGGGGTACGACGAGGAGTCGACCCCGCGGGTGTCCTTCCGGCTCGACGCCGGGGGCGCGCCGGTCGACAGCGCGGGCCGGCGCATCGGCCTCGACGTCGCCCGGGTGGCCGTCGCCCACCCGCTGCACCTGGCGCACGAGCTGCCGCGCTGGGCGGCGCGGTTCGCCGAAGAACGCGTGCGCCAGCCCTTTCCGCAACTGGCGCGGGAGGTGCACCGGCTCACCGAACGCGAGCGCCGGTCCACCGCGCTCGAGCGGTTCGCGCACCGGATGGTGCCCGCGCACGCGCTGTCGCGGCTGCTGCGCTCCGGCTGGCGGCTGGGCAGGCCGGTCGACGGCGTGCACGACCACCTCTACCGGCCGGTCGGCGGCGACCTGTGGGTGCTGCTGCATCTGGACGACGGTCTCGACGCCGACGACCCGTGGACCGGGTCCGAACGGGTGATCGAGGCGGTCGAGTTGTCCGGCAAGCCCGCGGCGCCGTGGTGGAGCCGCTGCGGGGACACCGCGTTCGGCGTGCTCGATCCGGTCACGGCCAGCGAGGTCGTGCGCGAACTCACCCACGCGCTCGACTGACTCCGGTGCCGCGGCGGGTCATTCGTGGAGCTCGAGCGGAATCGTCGCGCACACCCGCCAGCTGCCGTCCGGTTCGCGCCCGGCCTCGAGTGTGCCACCGAGCACGGCGACGCGCTCGCGCATGCCGAGCAGGCCAAGGCCGCTGCCCCGGATCGCGGCCGCGGGATCGGGGTCAGGGCCGTGCACCGGCACTCCGCCGGAGTCGACGACCTCGACGAGGATGTCGTGGTCGCGCCGGTGCACCCGCACCCACGCCTTGGGATGGGCACCGGCGTGGCGCAAGGTGTTGGTCAGCGACTCCTGCACGATGCGGTGGATGCCGAGGCTCACCTCCGGGGCGATGGCGTCGATGTCGCCGGTCAGCTCGAGGTCCACGGCCAGGCCGGTACCGCGCATCATCTCCACGACCTTCGCGATGCCGGCGCTGCCGTGTTGCGGCAGCTGGTCGGGGGCGTGCTCGGTGCGCAGCAGCGCGACGGTGCGGCGCAGCTCGCGCAGTGCCTCGCGGCCGGTGCCCGCGATCACGCCGAGCGCCTGTTCGGCGGCGTCGGGGTCGCGGCGCAACGCGTAGCGCGCGCCGTCGGCCTGGACGATGATCACCGACACCGCGTGCGCGACCACGTCGTGCAGTTCGCGCGCGATGCGGGTGCGCTCGCGGGCGACCGCCTCGTGGGTGCGCCTGCGCATCTCGTCGTCGGCGACGGCCAGCCGGGCCGCGACCTCGGCGTCGTAGGCGTGCCGGGCGCCGTTGAACTCGGCCAGGGTCCAGCACAGGGCGTAGTAGACCGCGACGAACGGCAACGTCGTCGGGACCGGCTGCCCCAGCAGCGCCAGGGCCACCAGCGAGTCCACCGTCAGGCCGAGCAACAGGATCAGGCCCTCGCGCCGGCCGACGTAGGCGACCAGGGTGTAGAGCATGATGCCCAGCGCCAGCAGCGCCGGATGCGCCACGGGATCGTCGAGCAGGTGGCCGACGACCGAGGTGGTGATCCCCAGGACCAGCATGACCGCGGCCATCGACCGCGGGTAGCGCCGCCGGAACGCCACCGGCAGCGGCAGCAGGCCCGACAGCACCAGGTAGACGGCCTTCTGGTCGGCGTCGCCGATTCCGGTGAGGTCGAGCAGCAGCAGGGCGAAGGCCATCATCGAATCCGCTACGAGTGGCTTGCCGCGCAGCCACAGACTGAACCGTCGCACCGTCTCAGACTAGGGGCGCGGGCACCGATCGCCGGGATTCATCCGATGTCTGATTGGCTTGCCGGGTGGATTTCGCAGACTGGAGCGCCCTGCTGGCGGCCGCGGCCGCCGCGGGCTGGGTGGACGCGGTGGTCGGCGGCGGCGGCCTGATCGTGCTGCCCACGTTGTTCCTGGTGTCGCCCGGTATCGCGCCCGCCACCGCGCTGGGCACCAACAAGCTCGCCGCCGTCGCGGGCACCACCGCCTCGGTGCTCACCTTCGCCCGCAAGGTGCCGATCCGGTGGAAGCTGCTGCTGCCCGCCGCGGTGATCGCCGCGGTGGCCTCGGGGCTCGGCGCGGCGGCGGTGTCGCTGATCGACCGCGACCTGTTCATCCCGATCGTCATGGTGGTGCTGGTCGGCGTCGCGGTGTTCGTCACGCTGCGGCCCACCATCGGCATCACGATGGCCACCGATCCGCCGACGCGGCGCAAGACGATCCTGGTGGTGGCCCTCGCCGCGGGCCTCATCGGGGCCTACGACGGCCTGCTCGGCCCCGGCACCGGGACGTTCCTCATCATCACCTTCGCCACCCTGCTCGGCACCGAGTTCGTGCGGGCCGCGGCGATGGCGAAGGTGATCAACTGCGGCTCCAACGTCGGCGCGCTGATCTTCTTCGGGCTCACCGGCCACATCCTGGTCGCGCTCGGCGCGGCGATGGCGGTGGCCAATGTGGCGGGCGCGATCGCGGGCTCGCGGATGGCGCTGCGCAAGGGCGCGGAGTTCGTGCGGATCGTGCTGCTGGTCGTGGTGGTGGTGATGGTCGTCCGGCTCGGCTGGCAGCAGTTCGGCTGATCGCCCGGTCAGGCGGTGTGCGATTCGGGTTCGGACCGGGCCGGGGCGGCGCCCGCCGCCAGCCACGGCTGCAGCACCCGCGTGGTGGTCTCGTGGATGCGGCGCTGCAGGCGCTCGCCGTCCTCGGCGGCGTGCGGCTGCTGGAACAGCACGGTCAGCGCACCGGACACCGCGCCCACCACGGCGCCGACCAGCGCGGCCGCGCCCACCTCGTCGAACTCGTCGGGGAAGGCCGCGTGCAGGTGCCTGCCGATCTCGCGCTGGGTCACCAGCTGGGCGTGGGCGACGCGGCCGCTCACCGCGGGCACGGTCCGCGAGACCTGCGCGCGCATCGCCGCGATCCGGGAGCTCAGGTCGTCCACCAGGTGTTCGCCGGGATTGTCGCCGGCGGCCCGCAACGCGCGCAGCAGCACCTCCACCGGGCGCTCGCCGGGCCTGCGTGCGGCGATCGCGGCGACGGCGGCGCGCACCCGCTCGTCGGGGTCGGGGAAGAGCAACTCCTCCTTGCTGGCGAAGTAGTTGAAGAACGTGCGCGTGCCCACCTCCGCGGCGGCGGCGATGTCGGCCACCGTGGTCTGTTCGTAGCCCTGGGTCTCGAAGAGTTCGATGGCGGCCTCGAGCAACGCGCGGCGGGTACGTTCACGTTTGCGGTCACGAAGAGCAGAAGGCGGCACGCGGGCACAGTACGACATCGGCCGTCCACCGCGTGGTAACCACCGTGTCGCGCGCGCCGTCGGTGCCTGTGCTCACCGGCATTTCGGCCGTTCGCCGGACCCTCACCCGACCGCCGTGCGCGCCCGCGCGGTACCGTTGCCGGGGTGAGCACCGCGACTTCCGGCGGCCCACGGCGGGCCGTCGACGCCGAATTCCGCGCGCTACCACTGGCCGCGCTCGCCGACGCCGCGCTCACCGCGGCCCGCGCCGCCGGCGCCGAGCACGCCGACCTGCGCGTGCACCGGTTGCGCACCCAATCGATCCGGTTGCGCGACGGGCGCGTGGAGGCCGTGGCCGACAGCACCGACCTGGGTTTCGCGGTCCGTGTGATCGTCGACGGCACCTGGGGTTTCGCCTCCCACGCCGCGCTCACCCCGGCGACGGCCGCCGAGGTGGCCCGGCGCGCGGTCACCGTCGCGACCGCGCTGCGCGCACTCAACCGCGAGCGCGTGGAACTCGCTCCCGAACCCCGCTATCCCGGCGCGGAATGGGTGTCCGCCTACGACATCGATCCCTTCACCGTGCCGACGGCGGAGAAGGTGGCGCTGCTGCAGGATTATTCGGAGCGCCTCGCCGCCGCCGACGGCGTCGACCACGTGAGCGCCGCGGTGCTCCAGGTCAAGGA
Organism: Nocardia sp. FDAARGOS_372; assembly: GCF_002554515.1. Taxonomy (NCBI): domain Bacteria; kingdom Bacillati; phylum Actinomycetota; class Actinomycetes; order Mycobacteriales; family Nocardiaceae; genus Nocardia; species Nocardia sp. FDAARGOS_372. The sequence goes on from NZ_PDDW01000001.1 coordinate 1,771,935, forward strand.
GCAGACCTACTACGCCGACACCGCGGGGACGGTCCTCACCCAGCAGCGGGTGCGGCTGCATCCGCAGCTGGAGGCGATCACCGTGGACTCGGCGGCGGGCGTGTTCGAGACCATGCGCACCCTGGCCGCGCCCGCCGGCCGCGGCTGGGAGTACGTCACCGGCGCCGACGGCGTGTGGGACTGGGACGCCGAGCTGGCCCGCATCCCCGGCTGGCTGGCCGAGAAGGTCAAGGCCCCGACCGTCACCCCGGGCCCCACCGACCTGGTGATCGACCCGACCAACCTGTGGCTGACCATCCACGAGTCCATCGGCCACGCCACCGAATACGACCGCGCGATCGGCTACGAATCCGCCTACGCGGGCACCTCCTTCGCCACGCCGGACAAACTGGGCACGCTGCGATACGGCACGCCGATCATGCACGTCACCGGTGACCGCACCGAACCGCACGGGCTGGCCACCGTCGGCTACGACGACGAGGGCGTCGCCGGGCAGCGCTGGGATCTGGTGCGCGACGGCGTGCTGGTCGGCTATCAGCTCGACCGCGCGTTCGCCCCGCGCCTCGGCCTGGACCGCTCCAACGGCTGCTCCTACGCCGATTCCGCGCACCACGTGCCGATCCAGCGGATGGCCAACGTGTCGCTGCAACCCGACCCCGCCCGCGACACCAGCACCGCCGAGCTGATCGGCCGGGTCGAGGACGGGCTCTACATCGTCGGCGACAAATCGTGGTCGATCGACATGCAGCGCTACAACTTCCAGTTCACCGGGCAGCGGTTCTTCCGCATCCGCAACGGCGAGCTGGCCGGGCAGGTGCGCGATGTCGCCTACCAGGCCACCACCACCGACTTCTGGGGCGCGATGGAGGCCGTGGGCGGGCCGTCGACCTGGCAGCTCGGCGGTGCGTTCAACTGCGGCAAGGCGCAGCCGGGCCAGGTCGCGGCGGTCAGCCACGGTTGTCCGTCGATCCTGGTGCGCGGCATCACCATTCTCAACACCCGGACGGAGGCAGGCCGGTGAGCGTGCAGGGGGTGCCGCCCGCGGGCGCGGTCGTGGAGCAGGCGCTGGCGCTGGCCCGCGCCGACGAGACCATCGTGATGGTCACCGACGCGCACGAGGCCTCGCTGCGCTGGGCGGGCAATTCGATGACCACCAACGGCGCCTCGGTGTCGCGGCAGTGGGCGGTCGTCTCGATCTTCCGGGACGGGCCGCGGGCCGCGCGCGTGGGCAGCGTCGGCTCCACCAGCGTCGATCCCGCCGAGGTGGCGACGGTGGTGCGCGCGGCCGAGGCGGCGGCCCGGTCCGCCGAACCGGCGAAAGACGCCATGCCGCTGCTGGATTCCACCGACTCGGTCGAGGACTGGGCCGCCGAGCCCGGCACCACCGGCATCGAGGTGTTCACCGATCTGGCTCGCGGTCTCGCGGACGGCTTCGACGCCGCCGACCGGCTCTACGGTTTCGCCCACCACCAGGTCCACACCACCTGGCTGGGCACCTCGACCGGCCTGCGCAGGCGGTTCGTCCAGCCGACCGGCTCGGTGGAGATCAACGGCAAACGCGGACCGCGGGACGCGCCGTCGAGCGCGTGGGTGGGGGTGGGCACCACCGACTTCACCGACGTCGACGTGCCCGCGCTGCTCAGCGAACTGTCCGGGCGGCTGGACTGGGCGGCGCGGCGGGTCGAGCTGCCCGCGGGCCGCTACGAGACGCTGCTCCCGCCCTCGGCGGTCGCGGATCTGATGATCTCGCTGATGTGGGCGATGGAGGGCCGGGGCGCGCACGAGGGCCACAACGCCTTCGCCCGGCCCGGCGGCGGTACCCGGATCGGGGAACGGCTCACCGAGCTGCCCTTGACGTTGTGGTCGGATCCGCGTGCCGAGGGCCTGGCGTATCGGCCGTTCGTCGCCACCCCCGAATCCTCGGAGACGCTGTCGGTCTTCGACAACGGCCTGCTCGCCGACCGCGTCGACTGGGTGCGCGAGGGCGTGGTGCACGCGCTGGCCTATCCGCGCGCCACCGCTGCCGAATTCGGCGCCACGCCGACAGTTCCGGGCGAGAACCTGCTGCTCACCGGCGGCTCGGCGGCGAGCACCGCCGAGTTGGTCGCGCGCACCGAGCGCGGCCTGCTGCTGACCACGCTGTGGTACATCCGCGAGGTCGACCCGGCCACGCTGTTGCTGACCGGCTTGACCCGCGACGGCGTCTACCTGGTGGAGGACGGCCGGGTCACCGCCGAGGTCAACAACTTCCGCTTCAACGAGAGCCCGCTGGATCTGCTGCGCCGGGTCACCGAGGCCGGCGCCACCGAGGCGACGCTGCCGCGGGAGTGGAAGGACTGGTTCACCCGCGCGGCCATGCCGCCGTTGCGGATTCCCGACTTCCACATGTCGTCGGTGAGCCAGGCCACCTGAGGCTCAGTAGGGCCTGCTCACCTCGTAGGTGCCGTCGAGGTCGGTGATCGTCACCGACACCGTCTGCGCGGCGGCGCCGACCCGCACACTGCAGTCGTAGCTGGCGCCGGGCACGATCTCGATACTGGCCGGGCAGCGCACGTCGCGCACGTCGGTGATGCCGTAGGAGTCGGTGAGCACCGTTGTCACCCCGCGCTGCACGGCTGCCCGGTCCAGCTCGGTGGCGGCGGCCGTGTTCGACGTCGCCGCGGCGGAGCTCGAGGCCGTCGGGGCGGTGGTCGCCGCCGCCGGGGCGGTGGTGCGTACCGGCGGCACGGTGGTGAGCGCGGGCAGGATCGGCGCCGGGTTCTGCGCGGTGGGGGCGGCGGCCACCGACGTACTCGGCGGCGCCTCCGACATGGCGCTCTCGCGCAGATTGACCACCACCAGTCCGGCGATCACCCCGGCCACCGCGATGGCGACGGCGGCCACGACGGCGGCCACCAGCACGGCAACCCAACCGCCGTCCGTGCTCTCGGGTTCCGGGGTCTCGGCGACCGGGTAGGGCTGCTGCGCCCTCGGTGGCCGCGTCGGTGCTGTCATGAACGATCCCTCCCCCCGGGGCAGGGGCGAGCCTTCATGTCCGCCTGGGGACTACCCCGGTGTGCCCGAGGAAGAATAGCCCAGCCGCGGCACCCGGCCCGTCCTGACCCGAAATCCGCACGCCCCATGATCATTCGGCCGGGGTGATCTCGAGCCCGATCGTGCCCGCCTTGCCGCGCCGCAGCGTGCTGCCCAGCAGCGCGACCGTGGCGAGCAGCTTGTATTTCCGCTTCAGCAGGGCGCGCACGTGCTCGGTGCCCGCCGCGTCGAGCACCCGCCCGGTCCCCGGCAGCACCGGCCCGGACAGCTTCTTGCCACGCGCGTCGCAGACCTGCACGGTGACGGCCGGATTGCGGCGCAACCGCTTGACCTTCCAGCTGTCGGTCACGGTCCACACGTACAGCTTGCCGTCCTCGGCCACCGCCCACACCGGGGTGCCGACCGGCGTGCCGTCCTTACGGTAGGTCGTCAGCATCACGTAATCGGCGGAACCGATCTCGCCGAGCGCATTCGTCATGTCCGCAGCCTAGTGCGGTGTGGCCGGGGCCGCCGGTCAGTCGGACATGTGGTATTCGCCCGCCTCCAGGCGCGCGACCAGTCCCCCGGTCCAGCGGGTCAGGGTGTCGAACACCCCGCTCCACAGTTCGAGCAGATCGGTCGCGTGCGGAACCTCGTGCCGGGCGGGGAATTCCGGGATCATCGCGAGCAGATCGTCGCGCACGGCGGCCGCGTTGTGCTGCTGTTCGCGCAGCCGTGCCACCACATGGGCGCGGGGCAGCGCGTCCATGAAGGCGATGGCGGCGCCGAGTTCCTCCATGTCGATGCTCACCAGCGCCCGGTCCAGCAGTGCCCGGAACTCCGCCTCGCCGGCCTCGGTGAGTTCGAACAGCGTCCGTCCCGGCCCCGCGCCACCGCTCTCGGTGCCCGCTTCGCGCAGTTTGCCTTCGGCGCAGAGCTGTTTGAGCGCGTGGTAGATCGACCCGGGTTTCACGTTCGTCCACGTCTCGGCGCGCCAGGACAGCAGTTCGCGGCGTACCGCGTACCCGTGCGCGGGCCCGTCCCGGCGCAGCACCCCGAGCACCAGCAGACGCACCGCCGACATACCGACTCCCTTCGACCGGACCGGATACTACTCAAACTTGACTTCCGCACGGCGACCCACCTAGCGTCAGCTAGTCAAACTTGAGTACCAGCCGAAGGAAGAGCGACCGATGGCCGACTCCCCCGTTCCCGTGCTGTGGACCTCCACGCCGAGCGTCACCCTCGACTTCTACCGAGCCCTCGGGTACACCGTGCTCGACGCGCAGACCAAGCCCTACGTCTATCTCGCGCTCGAATACGAGGGCTGTCCCGTGCATTTCGCGCCGCCACCGCCGGGGGTGCCGGTTCCGCTGGAGAACGTCGGCTGCCTGGTGATGGTCGACGACGTGGCGGCCAGGCACGCCGCGTTCACCGCCGCGATGCGCGCCGCCTACGGCAAGGTCCTCGCCAAGGGCTGCCCCCGGATCACCCGGTTCCGGCCCGGACAGAGCCGGTTCAGCCTCATCGACCCGGACGGCAACACCCTGCTGTTCATCCAGCGCGACGAGGCGCCGGAGGTCGACTACGGCGGCGCGTCCGAGCTCACCGGGCTGGCCAAGGTCATCGACAACGCCCGCATCCTGCGCGACTTCAAGGTCGACGACACCGCGGCGGCCCGGGTGCTGGAGGTGGGCCTGCGCCGCTACCGCGTCCTCGCGCCCGCCGTCGAGCAGGCCAAGGCGCTCGCGATGCTCGCCGAACTGGCCGTCGCCGCCGGGGACACCGCACGCGCGGAGCGATTCCGCGCCGACGTGGCCGGCCTGACCCTCACCGACGACGAGCGGGCCGCGGTCGCCGCGGAGTTGCGGGCCGGAACCGAACTGCAGCGATGGCTGTCGGATTCCCGGTGAGCCGTCTCAGGCGGCCCGGGTGAGGACCAGCGGCCCGTCGGCGGTGATCGCCACCGTGTGCTCGAAGTGCGCGGTCCGGGAGCCGTCGGCCGAGCGGACGGTCCAGCCGTCGGCGTCGTCGATGTAGATGCGGTCGGTGGTGCGGGCGAACCAGGGCTCGAGGGCGAGGGTGAGGCCGGGGCGCAGCTTCATGCCCCGGCCCGGGCGGCCGACATTGGCGACGTGCGGATCCTCGTGCATGGTGCGGCCGAGGCCGTGGCCGCCGAATTCGGTGTTGACGGGGTAGCCGTAGTCCGCGGCCACGGCGGCGATGGCGGCGGAGATGTCACCGAGGCGGTTGCCGGGCACCGCCGCCTCGATGGCGGCGGCCAGCGCGTCCTCGGTGGCGCGCACCAGGCGCTGGTCTTCCGCGCGGGCGGTGCCGACGATCACCGTGACGGCCGCGTCGGCCACCCAGCCGTCGATCGACACGGCCAGATCCATGCTCAGCACGTCACCGTCGCGCAGCCGGTAGTCGAACGGCATCCCGTGCAGCACCGCGTCGTTCACCGAGAGGCAGACGGTGTTGCGGAAGGGCCCGCGCCCGAAGGACGGCGCGTAGTCCCAATAACAGGACACCGCGCCGCGCTGCCGGATCCGTTCGCGCACATGGGCTTCCAGATCGAGCAGGTTGACGCCGACCTGCGCCCGAGCGCGCAGGTCGGCGAGCACATCGGCGACGAACGCACCCGTCACCCGCATCCGCTCGATCTCCGCCGCAGTCTTCAACTCGACCATGTCCTGCCCTTCGTGTCCGGTATTTAAATACCACCGTAGCCGGATCGGTATTTAAATACCAATCGGCGATTGCCCGCCGCCCCCGTCGCCACCTACCCTGGTGCGCATGGTCCGTCTCCCGCTCACGCCCGCCCAGATCGAGGCCGGCCGCCGCCTCGGCAGCCGACTGCGCGCCGCCCGCGCGGGGCGCGACCTCGGCGAGGTCGCCGCGGCGGCGGGCATCTCCCCGGAGACGCTGCGCAAGATCGAGACCGGACGGCTGCCCTCCCCCGCCTTCGGCACCGTGGTGGCGCTGAGCCAGGCGCTCGACCTGCCGCTGGACGAACTCGCCGCGGTGTGGCGGTCGGCCGGTCTGGCCGAATCCGCCTGAACCGGCCGTTTCGGGCACGGCGCCTAAGATCGCGTCGTGGACACGAGCGCGACCGTCACCCTGCCCGACGATTGGGAACCCCGACTACGGGCGGCACTGCGCGCCACCCCCGTCGCCGCCGCGACCGCCGGCCGGTTGCGGGTGCTGGGCGCGGGCCTCGACAGCGTCGCCCTCCTGCTCGAGCACGACGGGGAGCGATACGTGCTGCGCTGCCCGAAGGGAACCGACGGCGCCGCGGGCATCGCGCGCGAATCCCGCGTCCTGCCCGAACTCGCGCCCACCCTGGCGCTGCCGATCCCGCAGTTCCTCTGCACCGCACCGAATCCGCTCGGCCCCGGCGAGTTCTGCATCTACCCGGCCGTCCCCGGCGAATCGCTCACCGAGGACCAGTGGGTCGCGCGCGGGCTGGCCGAATCCGACGCCGCCGCCGGTCAGGTCGCGCGGTTCCTCGACCAACTGCACGCCTTTCCGGTCGACCGGGCCCGGCAGCTCGGCGTCGAAAACCGGGATATGCGCGACGAATTCACCGACTACCTGACCGAGGCCGACAGCGCGGTGCTGCCCCGCCTCGCCCCACCGGACGCGGCGACCCTGCGCGCCGCCTGGACCGCCTACCTCGCCGACGACGCCAACTTCGCCTACACCCCCACCCTGATCCACGCCGACGTGAGTCCCGATCACCTGCTGGTCACCGGGCAGCAGGTGACCGGCGTCATCGATTTCGGCGACCTCCAGATCGCCGACCCCGACTACGACCTGCTCTATCTGTGGACCGACGCGGGGCCCGACTTCGTCGAGCGCGTCCAGCACCACCGCGGCCGAACCGTGGACGCGCGGCTGCGCGCCAAACTCCGCTTCTGGACCTACGCCGATTCGGTGATCGACATCCTGCACGCGCTCGAGCACGACCTGCCCGATCTGCTCGACGAGAGCATGGACTACCTCGTCGAGGCCCTGCGCGCCTGATCGGAAAATCCGTTGCCGATCGGTCGCGGAAACCGTAGCGTCTGGTCGGTTCATGTCCGCGTACGGAAGGATTTCCCGTGCAGCCGCTCACCGAACGCGAGATCCGCTCGTCGTTCGTCAACTGCTCCAAGGGCGATGCCAAGCGCCTGCCGGTGCCCCGCGACCTCGCCGACCGCCCCTGGGACGACCTGGACTTCCTCGGCTGGAGCGACCCGTCGCTGCCCGGCCGCGCCTACCTGGTCGTGCCCCGCGCCGACGGCCCGGTCGGGGTCGCCCTGCGCTACGAGACCGGCGGGCCGGGCCGCCCGCAGCTGTGCGCGCTGTGCCTGACCACCCACACCGGGGGCGGCGTGTCCCTGCTCACGGCCCACAAGGCCGGCGAATCCGGTCGGCGCGGCAATTCCATCGGCACCTACATGTGCACCGACCTGGCCTGCTCCCTCTACGCCCGCGGCAAGAAGCGCCCGGCCGCCGGGGCCCGCTACCAGGAAGACCTCGGCCTCGACGAGAAGATCGCCCGCCTCAACGACAACCTCGACGCCTTCCTCGCCCGCCTCTACACCTGAACGCAGCCACCGGGTCTCCGAGCCCGCCGCGACACCGACCTCGTCCGACATCCACCGGTCGCGGCGGTCCCCGTGCGAGCATGACCGGTAACCGGTGGTTCGCCGACGCAGGTCGCGCGGGCCGGGAGTCGAGGAGCGCGCATGGCCGACAGAGGGTTTCGTTCGCGGGTGCCGGGGGCGGCCGAGGTGGCGGCGCGGTTGCCCAAGGGCGTGAGCGCGGCGCTGGGGGTGGCCGCGATCGCGGTGGGCGCACTGTTGGTGGTGCGGCCGTTGACCTCGTTGACGGCGCTGGCGGTGCTGGTGGCCTGCGGGTGCGTGGTGACCGGCGTCGGGGAACTGGTGTTGCCGCGCCGGGCGGGCCGGCCCGCGATGGCGCTGGCCGCCGGCTGGGTCCTGGTCGGTGTGCTCGTGCTGGTGCAGATGGGGTGGGCGATCGATCTGCTGCCGCGATTCGTGGCCGCGGTGCTGGTGGTCGGCGGGCTGGTGCGGGTGGCGGCGGTTCGCCGCGGCGCGCTCGACGACCGGCTCACCGCGGGCCTGCTCGGGGTGGCCGAGGTCGTGCTCGGCGTGGTGGCCTGGCTGTGGCCGGATGTGACGCTGCTGGTGGTCGCGGTGTTGTTCGGCATCAGGACGGTCGCCCTGGGCGCCGGGCTGCTGTGGGCGACGCGGCCGGGAGCGCATACCGCACGGATCGACACAGCGCCGCGCGGTCGGTTCGCACGGGTCGGGCGGGTGGCCGCGGCCGGGCTGGCGCTGGTGCTGGCGGTGGCCGCGGCGTCGGTGAGCGCGCATCTGCGGGCGGGGGTGCCGCACACCGAGGACTTCTACTCCGCACCGGGCGGCAAGGTTCCCGCCGAGCCGGGCCGCCTGCTGCTCGCGGAACCGTTCGACCGCGACATCCCCGACCAGGCCCGCGCCTGGCGCATCCTCTACTCGACCACCGACGCGGCCGGAAAACCCGCACTCGCCAGCGGTCTGGTGCTCGTGCCGCGCGACGCGCCGCCCGGCCCGCGCCCGGTGGTGGCGTGGGCGCACGGCACCACCGGTTACGCGACCGGCTGCGCACCCACCCTGCTCGCCCACCCACTGGCCTCCGGCGCGATGCCCGCCCTGCCCCAGTTGCTCGCCGAGGGCTGGGCGCTGGTCGCCACCGACTACACCGGCCTGGGCACCGCGGGCCCGCACCCGTATCTGATCGGCACCGGTGAGGGCCACTCGGTGCTGGACGCCGTGCGCGCGGCCCGGCACCTCGACGACATCGAACTGGCCGACCGCACCGTGGTGTGGGGTCACTCCCAAGGCGGGCACGCCGCGCTGTGGACCGGCCTGCTCGCGCCCACCTACGCACCGGACACGGACGTCGTCGCGGTCGCGGCGATGGCGCCGGCCAGCGACGCGGTCGGGCTCGTGCGGCATCTGCCCAGCGTGACCGGCGGTTCGGTGTTCTCCTCCTACGTGGTGGCCGCCTACACCGCCACCTACCCCGACGTCGGCTACGACACCTACATCATCCCGGCCGCGCGCACCCTGGTGCGCGACATGAGCCGACGCTGCCTGGCCGAACCCGGCATGCTGGTCTCGGTTCTCACCGCCTTGTCGATCGACAAGGACCACCCCATCTTCGCGATCGACCCGCTCCAGGGGCCGTTCGGTGCCCGGTTGCGGGAGAACACCCCGGCCGGAAGCCTCACCGTCCCGCTGCTGCTGGCCCAGGGCGGCGCCGACCCGCTGATCGCTCCCGCGATCCAGGACGCGTACGCGAAGGACCGCTGCGGCGAGGGCTGGAACATCGACTACCGCGTCTACCCCGGCCGCGACCACGTCGGCGTCGTCGCCGCCGACTCCCCGCTGATCCCCGACCTCATCTCCTGGACCCGCGACCGCTTCGCCGGACACCCGCAGACCCGTTCCTGCCCGAGCTGATCCCCGCGACCCCAGCGCTCGTCGCCGAGGACGGCGCAGCCGAAACGCGGGAGATCGCCCGCGCCGCTTCCGACGACGCCGCCACGGTCGACCGGTTCGGCTACTCCAGCTCCCCCTCGGTCTCCAGGTACACCTGGCGCAGGCGGTCCAGGGTCTGCTGTTCGGGGGCCGACCACATGCCGCGTTCGGCCGCTTCCAGGAGGCGTTCGGCGATGCCGTGCAGGGCCCAGGGGTTGGACTGCTGCATGAACTTGCGGTTGGTCTCGTCGAAGACGTAGCTCTCGCTGAGCTTTTCGTACATCCAGTCGGCGACCACGTCGGTGGTGGCGTCGTAGCCGAACAGGTAGTCGACGGTGGCGGCCATCTCGAACGCGCCCTTGTACCCGTGCCTGCGCATGGCCTCGAGCCAGCGCGGGTTCACCACGCGGGCACGGAAGACGCGGGTGGTCTCCTCGGAGAGGGTGCGGGTGCGCACGGCGTCGGGGCGGGTGCTGTCGCCGATGTAGGCCTGCGGGTTCGTGCCGGTGAGCGCGCGGACGGTGGCGACCATGCCGCCGTGGTACTGGAAGTAGTCGTCGGAGTCGGCGATGTCGTGTTCGCGGGTGTCGGTGTTCTTGGCCGCCACCGCGATCCGGCGGTAGGCGCTGCGCATGTCCTCGGCGGCGGGGGCGCCGTCGAGACCGCGACCGTAGGCGTAGCCGCCCCAGGCGGTGTAGACCTGGGCGAGGTCGTCGTCGCTGCGCCAGCTCTTGGAATCGATCAGCTGGAGCAGACCCGCGCCGTAGGTGCCCGGCTTGGAACCGAAGATGCGGGTGGTGGCACGGCGCCGGTCGCCGTGCTCGGCCACATCGGCGAGGGTGTGCGCGCGCACGTAGTTGTCCTCGGCGGGCTCGTCGAGGTCGGCGACGAGGCGGACCGCGTCGTCGAGCAGGGCCAGCACGTGCGGGAACGCGTCGCGGAAGAAGCCGCTGATGCGGACGGTGACGTCGATGCGCGGGCGGCCGAGTTCGGCGAGCGGGATCACCTCGAGGGTGGTGACGCGGCGGCTGGCCTCGTCCCACACCGGCCGCACGCCCAGCAGCGCGAGCACTTCAGCGATGTCGTCGCCGGAGGTCCGCATCGCCGAAGTGCCCCACACCGACAGACCCACCGAGCGCGGGTATTCGCCCTGATCGGCCAGGTAGCGTTGCAGCAGCGAGTCGGCCATCGCCTGGCCGGTCTCCCAGGCCAGCCGCGACGGCACCGCCTTGGGGTCCACCGAGTAGAAGTTGCGCCCGGTCGGCAGCACGTTGATCAGCCCGCGCAGCGGCGAGCCGCTGGGCCCGGCCGGGACGAAGCCGCCGTCGAGGGCGTGCAGCACCCGCGCGATCTCCTGACCGGTGCCGCGCAGCCGCGGCACCACCTCGGTGGCGGCGAACCGCAGGACCGCCGACACCGATTCCCGGTCGCCGCCCGCGTCGGCGAACAGCTGCCCGGCGAACCGGTCGATCAGGCCGTCGACGGCGTCCACCGACCAGTCCGCGGCCTGCAGGGCGAGCAGCAGTTCGCGCGCCCGCTCCTCCACCGCGTCCACCCGCTCGCGGCTCTCCGACCCGGATTCGTCCAGGCCCAACGCTTCGCGCAGGCCGGGCACGGTGGTCTCGCCGCCCCACAGCTGGCGGGCGCGCAGCATCGCCAGCACCAGGTCCACCTCGGCGGCCCCCACCGGAGGCTGTCCGAGCACGTGCAGGCCGTCGCGAATCTGCACGTCCTTGATCTCGCACAGCCAGCCGTCGACGTGCAGCAGCATGTCGTCGAAGGAGTCCTCGTCGGGACGCTCCTCGAGCCCGAGGTCGCGGTCCATCTCGGCCGCGCGCATGAGGGTCCAGATCTGCTGGCGGATCGCGGGCAGCTTGGCCGGGTCGAGCGCGGAGATGTTGGCGTGCTCGTCGAGCAACTGCTCGAGCCGGGCGATGTCGCCGTAGCTCTCGGCGCGCGCCATCGGCGGGATGAGGTGGTCGACCAGGGTGGCGTGGGCGCGGCGCTTGGCCTGGGTGCCCTCGCCGGGATCGTTGACCAGGAACGGGTAGATCAGCGGCAGGTCACCGAGCGCGGCGTCGGTGCCGCAGGCCGCCGACATGCCCAGCGTCTTGCCCGGCAGCCATTCCAGGTTGCCGTGCTTGCCGATGTGCACCATCGCGTCGGCGCCGAAGCCGCCCTGCTCGACGGGCGCGGCCAGCCAGCGGTAGGCGGCCAGGTAGTGGTGGCTGGGCGGCAGGTCGGGATCGTGGTAGATGGCGACCGGGTTCTCGCCGAAGCCGCGCGGCGGCTGCACCATGAGCACGATGTTGCCGAAACGCAGTGCGGCGATGACGATCTCGCCCTTCGGGTCGGCCGAGTGGTCGACGTAGAGGTCGCCGGGCGGCGGGCCCCACGCCTCGACCACCGCGTCGCGCAGCTCCGCGGGCAGGGTGCCGAACCAGGCGGTGTAGGTGTCGGCGCCGATGCGGATCGGGTTGCCCTCCAGTTGCTCGGCGGTCAGCCAGTCCGGGTCCTGGCCGCCCGCGGCGATGAGGGCGTGCATGAGGGCGTCGCCGTCGTGCTCGGCCAAGCCGGGCACCTCGCCCGGCTCGCCGAGGTCGTAACCGGCCGCGCGCAATTCGTGCAGCAGCGCGATGGTGCTGGCCGGGGTGTCCAGGCCGACGGCGTTGCCGATGCGGGCGTGCTTGGTCGGATACGCCGAGAGCATCAGCGCCAGCCGCTTGTCGGCCGCGGGGATGTGGCGCAGCCGGGCGTGCCGGACGGCGATGCCGGCCACCCGCGCGGCCCGCTCGGGGTCGGGCACATAGGTGGACAGCCCGTCGGCGTCGAACTCCTTGAACGAGAACGGCACGGTGATGATCCGGCCGTCGAACTCCGGCACCGCGACCTGGGTGGCGACGTCGAGCGGGGACAGGCCGTCGTCGTTGTCCTCCCACTGCGCGCGGCCGGTGGTCAAGCACAGGCCCTGCAGGATCGGCACGTCCAGCGCGGCCAGCGCGCCGACATCCCAGGCTTCGTCGTCACCACCGGCCGAGGCCGCGGCGGGTTTGGTGCCGCCCGCGGCGAGCACGGTCACCACCAGGGCGTCGGCGCGGCCGAGGGTGGCCAGCAGCTCCGGTTCGGCGGTGCGCAGCGACGCGCAGTAGACCGGCAGCGCCCGCGCACCCGCGTCCTCGACGGCGCGGCAGAGCGCCTCGACGTAGGCGGTGTTGCCGGCCAGATGCTGGGCACGGTAGTAGACGATGCCGACCGTCGGCGCGTCCGGCCCGAGCGCGGCGGGTTCCCGGTCTAGTTCGCCCCAGGCAGGCAGGTGCACCGGCGGCTCGAATCCGTGGCCGGTGAGCAGCACCGTGTCGGAGAGGAAGTTGTGCAGCTGGCGCAGGTTCTCCGGGCCGCCGGCGGCGAGGTAGTTGTGCGCGTCGGCCGCGACGCCGCCGGGCACCGTGGAGCATTCCATCAGCTCGGCATCGGGGGCGATCTCACCGCCGAGCGCCACCATCGGCACCCCGCTGTCCTGGAGCGCGGCCAGGCCCTCCGCCCAGGCCCGCTTGCCGCCGAGGATGCGCACGATCACCAGATCGGCCCCGTCGAGCAAGCCCGGGAGGTCGTCGACCAGCAGGCGGGCGGGATTGCCCAGGCGGTAGTCGGCGCCGCTGGCGCGCGCGCTGAGCAGATCGGTGTCGGAGGTGGACAGCAGCAGGATCACGAAAGACCTTCCTCGGGTGACGCGCCCATCGGGTGTGGTGCTCGCCGGAGAGGGTCTGGCTGTTCACAGTGGCGCGACCGCACCGGAATTCCACCGGTTTCCTCGACGCCCGCCGAGCACCGGCGATGCTACCCGCCGCGGCCACCCGGTGATCGCGGGCGTCCGCCCCATCGTGGGCGGCGCGCCGTGCATCGATCGGTGACCGCGCGACGCCGAACGGCCGTCGTCGGGGTCTCGCGACGCCGCCGACCGCCGCTCAGGTGAGGTCGACGTTGCCCTCGATCACCTTCGGCCGGTAGTGGAACCGGTCGATGCGCCAACCCGCGCCGTCGCGGTGCACGCCGAGGCGGTAGCTGCCGATGAACGTGCGCGTCTTGCCCTGGGTGGCGTCCTCGCGCACGTGCACGGCGATGGAGTCGGCGTGCACGTCGGCGCGGTCGCCGTCGAGGTCGACCAGGTAGTTGCCGGCCTGGTGGTGTACGGCGTCGAGCGGCTCGAGCGCGGCCTTCCAGTCGGCGGCGATGTCGGTCGCCGGGCGCCGCTGCGCCTGTCCGGTACCGCCGTCGAAATCGACCTCGGCGGCGAAGAGGTCGAGCAGGTCGTCCCAGCGCTTCTGGTCGGTGTAGACGAACAGTCGGGTCAGCACATCGGTGATCGCCAGCCGGTCGACGATCTCGGACGGGAAACTCATGGAACGCAACAGTACTGGCCCGTGGTCGCCCGCGCCGGGCGAGCGGTCGGCCGGACGAGGACCGCGGGACGTAGGCTGAGAGGGTCATGACCCGAACCGCCCCCGATGCCTGCCCCGGCGTGCTGCGCCTGCACCAGGCCGCCGACGGCCCGCTGGCGCGGGTCCGAATCCCCGGCGGACTGCTCACGCCCGATCAGCTGCGCGGACTGGCCGAGGCCGCGACCGAGCTCGGCGACGGCGCGCTCGAACTCACCTCCCGCGGCAACGTGCAACTGCGCCGGGTCCGCGACGCCGCCGAGCTGACCGCCCGCCTGGAGGCGGCCGGTCTGCTGCCGAGCCACTCCCACGAGCGGGTGCGCAACATCGTCGCCTCCCCCCTGGCGGGCCGCACCGGCGGCACCGGCGCGGTGCACCCGCTGGTCGCCGCGCTCGACGCCCGCCTGCTGGCGGACCCGGCGCTGGCGTCGCTGCCCGGCCGGGTCCTGTTCACCCTCGACGACGGCCGCGGCGCGATCAGCGCACTCGGCGGCGACATCGGCGTGCAGGCGGTCACCGACGAGTTCGCCCTGCTGCTGGCGGGCGCCGACACCGGCATCCGCCTGGCGGCCACCGACGCCGTCGACGTGATGATCGCGGCCGCCCACGCCTTCCTCGCGCTGAGCTCCGGGCAATGGCGGTTGCACGAGATCCCCGACGGCGCGGCCCGGGTGGTCGACCGGCTCGGCCTCTCCCCCACCGACGACCGGGTGGAACCCGCACCGCCCGCCGCGCCGCCGATCGGCTGGCTGCCGCAGGACGACGGCCTGGTCGCGCTCGGGGCGGGCGTCGCGCTGGGCTCGCTGCCCGCACGCACCGCCGAATTCCTCGTCGCGGTGGAACGACCGGTCGTCCTCACCCCCTGGCGCGGCCTCGTCGTCACCGACCTGGACGAATGGACCGCCGAACAGGTGGTGCGCGTGCTCGCCCCGATGGGCCTGATCTTCGACGCGAACTCGCCGTGGCTGCTGGTGAGCGCCTGCGCGGGCCGTCCGGGGTGCGCGAAGTCGCACACCGACGTCCGCGCCGACGTCGCGGCGGCCGTCGCCGAGGGGCGGGTGCCGGGTCCCGGCGAGCCGACGACTCTCGCCGCCGGGCCGCGGGCCGCCGACCAGCTGGCCGTCGCCGGACGGCAACACTGGTCCGGCTGCGATCGCCGCTGCGGCCGTCCGCGCGGGCCGGTGGTCGAGGTGACCGCCGCCGCCGACGGCTACCACGTCACCGGCCCGGCCTGACCCGAACAGGCCGATCCGCTCAGTCGCCCGCCAGCAGCGTGCGGCACACCTGCGCGACCGTCGCCCGCAAGGCCGGTTCGTCCTCGGGGGCGTGGGCGATGTGGTCGGCCGCGCCGTGCATGACCGAATAGAGCACGACCGCGGTCGAGCGCGGATCGGCCGGCGGATTCGCCAGCTCGGACAGCAGGTCGACGAGCGTGTCGACAGCCGGGTTCGGCGCCGCGCGATCGGCGCTCGTGGTGTGGAACAGCACGTCGTGCAGCCGTAGGTCGCGCAGGTACTCGGTGATCCCGACGAGCATCCACTGCTCGACGGCCGCCACGCCGTCCGCCCGGCGGGCCGCCGCGAGCTGCGCCGCCACGAAGCGGGTCAGGTAGCGCTCCCGCAGTGCCCGCAGCACCTCGGCCTTGTTGGCGAAGTGCAGGTAGAACGTGCCCTTCGCGACACCGGCGCCGCTGGTGACCTCGTCGACGGTGAAGGCGTCCGATCCGGCGCGCAGCACCAATTCCTCTGCCGCGTCCAGCAACTCGTGACGCCGCTGTTCGGCGGGTTTGGTCCGAGGCGCCTTCTTGTTCACCCGGCCGACTCTAACCAGCGCGCCGGGTGCGACGGCACGAGCCCCTTGCCGAGGTCAGGGTCACCTAATACAGTTCCACTGACTGACGGTCAGTCGTTGAGGAGGATCATGACCACCACCGCACCCGATGTCGGCCTGGCCGCACCCGGCGCCCTGTCCCGCCTGCTCGCACCCGTGCGCACCCACCTGCTGGTCTGCGCGGTGCTGTCGGCGGCCGGGGCCGTCTGCGGATTCCTGCCCTACCTGGCGATCGCCGAGATCGCCCGCGCCGTCCTGGCCGACGGCACCGCCGAGTCCGTCGCGACGGTTCGCCTCTGGGTGGCCGTCGGCATCGCCGGGGCCGCGGGACGCATGGTGCTGCTGTTCGCCTCGTCGCGGCTGGGCCACTACGCCGACGCACGGCTGCTCCACGACCTGCGGGCGCGCATGATCCGCCACCTCGGCGCACTGCCGCTGGGCTGGTTCACCAGCAACGGCTCCGGCCGGATCAAGAAGCGCATGACCAACGACCTCGAGGACATGCACATCCTGATCGCCCACGCGCTCGGCGAGATCGTGGGTGCGGTGGTGGCCGTCGCGCTCGGCCTGACCTACCTGTGCTCCGTCGACTGGCGGCTGACCGGCGCCGCGGTGGCGGCGCTGCTGATGCTCGCGGTGAGTTACCGGGTGGCGATGCGTTCGGCCAGCAGGCACACCGCGCGGCTGATCGCCGCCGAGGCCGACATCAGTTCGGCCAGCGTGGAATACGCCGACGGCGTGGCGGTGGTGAAGACCTACGGCGCGGGCGGACGGGTGCTGGACCGGTTCGACCGCGCGGTGCGCGTACACTCCCGTGCGCTCGCCGCGTGGGCCGCCGAGACGAAGTACAGCAGCGCGCTGTCGCGGCTGCTGTCCTCGGAGATGTCGCTGCTGACGGTCCTCGCGGTCGCCGGGGTGGCGCTGCTGGCCGCCGGCCGGATGCCCGCCGCGGATCTGGTGCCGTTCCTCGTGGTCGGCATCGGCCTGCCCACCACGATCAACCCCGCCATCCAGGGCTCGCAGGGACTGCGCAAGGGGCGGGCGGCCGCGGGCAACATCGAAGGGCTGCTGCGGCATCCGCCACTGCCCGAACCGGCGAACCCGGCCCTCCCCGACGGCGCGCGGATCGAATTCGACGACGTCCACTTCTCCTACGACGGCCGCACCGAGGTCCTGCGCGGGGTGCGCGCGGTGTGCGAGCCGGGCACGATCACCGCGCTGGTCGGCCCGTCCGGCGCGGGGAAATCGACCCTCGCCGCCCTGGTCCCCCGGTTCCACGACGTGACCGGCGGTGCCGTGCGGATCGGCGGGGTGGACGTGCGCGACATCCCCACCGAACGCCTGCTCGCCTCGATGGCACTGGTGTTCCAGGACGTCGTGCTCGTGCGCGACACCGTCACCGAGAACATCCGGCTCGGGCGACCCGAGGCCGGGCGGGACGAGGTCGAGGCCGCGGCGAAGGCGGCCGCGATCCACGACGTCATCACCGCCCTCCCCGACGGCTACGACACGGTGCTCGGCGAGGACGTGGAACTGTCCGGCGGCGAACGGCAACGGCTCACCATCGCCAGGGCGATCCTGTCCGACGCGCCGATCGTGGTGCTCGACGAAGCGACCGCCGCGCTCGACCCGGACAGCGAAACCGCCGTGCAGCACGCGCTCTCGGCGCTGATCGCCGGGCGGACCGTCCTGGTCGTGGCCCACCGCCTGCACACGATCACCGAAGCCGACCAGATCCTCGTCCTCGACGACGGCCGCGTCGTCGAACGCGGACGCCACGCCGACCTGCTCGCCGTGAACGGGCGCTACGCGCGGATGTGGGCCGCCCAGCACCGCGCGTCCCAGGACTGACCCCCACCCCGAGAAGGAACCCGATGATCACCAACCTCTACCGGCTCGCACCCCATCCCGGCCTGCTGGTGCGGCTGGGCGCCCTCAACGCCGTCCAGTCGATCCTGCAGGGCCTGCTGCTGGGCAGTGCGATCCCGATCCTGCGGGCGTTGCTCCAGCCCCAGCCCCGGTTCGACGAGGCCGCGCCCTGGCTGGCCGCCGCCGCTGCCGGTCTCGTCGCCTACGCGGTGTTGACGGTCCTGACCACACCGGTCGCGTTCGCCGCCGCCGTCGATCTGACCGCGCAGATCCGGCACCGGATCATCCGCCATGTCGCCACCGTGCCGATGGGCTGGTTCACCGCCGAACACAAGGCGCAGTTGACGCGGGCGACCACCGCCGACGCCAACAACATCGGCCACCTGGCCGTCACCATCGGCGCTCCCGCGGTGACCTCGCTGCTCACGCCGCTGACGATCGTGGCGATGACCTTCGCCGTCGACTGGCGGCTGGCCCTGCTGCTGGCCGCCGTGCTGCCGCCCGCGCTGCTGGCGCTGCGCCGGGCCGGGCGGATCGCCTCGCAGGCCGACATCGAATTGGAGGAGGCGGCGACCGAACTGGCCGGGCGGGCGGTCGAGCTGGGACAGGCGCAGCCGGTGCTGCGGGCGGCGGGTCAGGCGGGCACCGGCACCGCCCGGATGCGGGCGGCGCTGGACGAACACCGGGCGGTCTACCGGCGGGGCCTGCGGCGTTCGATGGTCCCCGACCTGACCTTCACCGCCGTCGTGATGGCCGGTTTCGCCGCGGTCCTGGTCGCCGCCGCCGCGCTGGTCGCCGAGGGGCAGCTGCCCGCGGCCGACCTGGTGGCGCTGCTGGTGCTCGCCACCCGCTTCCTCGAACCGCTGGGCAACCTCGTCGAACTCATCGGCGCCGTCCACGCGATGAACAACGCCGCGGTGCGGGTGCGGGCCCTGCTCGACACCCCGGCACTGCCCACCCGCGACCACCCGGCCCCGGTGCCCGCCGACTGCGTGGTCGAGTTCGACGAGGTGACCTTCACCTATCCCGGCGCCCGCACGCCGGCCCTGCGCGGGGTGTCCGTGCACTGCCCGGCCGGCAGCACCACCGCCCTCGTCGGCCCGTCCGGCTCCGGGAAGACGACGATCACCCGGCTCGTCGCCCGGTTCTTCGATCCCGACCGGGGCGCGGTCCGCCTCGGCGGCGTCGACCTGCGGGAGCTGGACCCGCACGCGCTGCTCGACCGGATCGCGATCGTGTTCCAGGACGTCTACCTGTTCGACGACACCATCGAGGAGAACCTGCGCATCGCCCGGCCCGACGCGACCCGCACCGACCTGGCCGCGGCCGCCACGGCGGCCCGGCTCGACGAGGTGATCGAGCGGCTTCCGGACGGGTGGGCCACCCGGGTCGGCGAAGGCGGGTCGCGGTTGTCCGGCGGCGAGCGCCAGCGCGTGGCGATCGCCCGGGCGTTCCTGAAGCGCGCGCCGATCGTCCTCATCGACGAGGCCGCCTCCGCGCTGGACCCGGAGAACGAGCACGCGGTCGCCGCCGCGATCGCCGAACTCGCCGCCGATCCGGCCCGCACCGTCCTGGTGATCGCCCATCGGCCGGCCACGATCGCCGCCGCCGACCGGGTCGTCGCCCTGATGGACGGGCGCGTGGTCGAAGCGGGCACGGTGGCCGAATTGCGAAGCGGGACCGGGGTGTTCGCGACATTGCAGCGCCGGTTCGCGCAGGCCGCGGCCTGGCGGCTCACCCCGGCCGACGCATGAGCAGGCCGCGGCCCGACCTCGCGACTCTCGGTGTGGTCGGCACCCTGCACCTCGTCGCCAACATCGGCTACACCTTCTTCGTCCTCACCCTGTCGACGATCCTGCTCGGTCACGGTGCGCCGCTGTCGACCGCGGCGTTGTTGCAGGTGTTCGGGGCGGTCTACGGCCTGCGGTTCCTCGCCGCGGCCGTGGTCGACCGAGTGCGGTGCAGCGGGCGCGGCCACTACCGCGGCTGGCTGATCCGCACTCAGCTGCTGCTGGTCGCCGCGATCGTCGCGGTCGCCCCGCTGGACCCGGTGCGGCAACTCCCGCTCGTGCTGGCGGTGACCGGGCTGGTCCTGGTGGTGTCGGCGGTGCACGACAGCGCGCTGGCGGGACTGACGGTCGTGCGCACGGCGCCGCTGGATCGCGGGCTCGTCAACGGGGTGCAGGTCGCCTCGGCGAGCCTGTCGATGCTGGTCGGTTCCAGCGGGGCGCTGCTGCTGTACGCGCGGGCCGGGTGGACGGTGACGGTGCTCGTGCTGGCGACGGTGTTCGTGCTGCCGCTGGCGGTGCTGGCCCGCATGGCGGAGCCGCAGAACCGCGCCCCGGCCCGCGTGCCGAGTCCGGTGCTCGGGTACTTCCGGCACCGGCGCAACCGGTGGTGGGCGCTGGTGATGCTGCCGCTCTTCGGCTCGGGCATCTGGCTCGCCTACGCGCCGCAGCACGCGATCCTGCTGGCCGCGGGATGGAGCCTCGACGGCATCGCGGTCGCGACCGCGACGGCGACGGCGGCGCAGACGCTCGCGGCCGTGCTCGTCGGCGCGGTGGTGGTCCGCTACGGGCTCGCCGCCACCTGTCTGGGCCTCGCCACCGCTGCGGTCCCGGCCGTGCTCGCCGCGCTCCCGGCCGCCCTCGGCCGCGCGGGCCCGCTGCTGGCGGTGCTCGCGCTGGTCGGCATCACGGTGGTCTACGGCGGGGTCGTCACGTGCGTGGCGGCGGTGTCGATGCAGTGGGCCCGCGCCGAGACCGCCGCCACCGACTACACCATCCCGCTGTCGGTGGAGATGCTGTGTGTCGGTCTCGTCCAGTCGGCCGGGCTTGCCCTGGCGGGCCTGCACCTCGCCGTGCCCGTCCTCGCCGCCGCCGGCCTCGCGGTCGTGGGACTCGCCGTGGCGCCGCGCTGGATCCGCGAGAACCTGCCCGCATCACCCCGCGCGGTGGGGATCCCGTCCCGGAGGCGCGCGTAGGCCCGTGACGGGCGGTCCTCACCGGCCGGTGGTCGCGAATTCGTCGAGAGGCTCGACGAATTCGAGGATGCGGCGGGTGATCCGATCGGGGATCTGCTCGACGATCCCGTGGCCCGTCCCCGGGTAGATCTCGCGGTCCCGACGCTGGTCGTCAGCCACTCCGCGATCCGCCGCGTGTTCTTCTCGGATTTGCCAGACCGCGACATCGGCTTCGCCCCGTAGCGGCGCGGTCTGCACGCTGCGCCCGGCCGTCCCGATCGTGTCCAGCGCGTACACCTCCCGGTCGCGCGCCAGGTCCGCGACCACGGAGCGCCAGTACAGGCTGCTGCCGTTGACCGGATGCAGCAGCACCATCGGCGTCCGCTCCCCCACGCCCGAGCGCCGCCCGAGCGTGCTGCCGAAGGAGGTCGGGATGTCAAAAGTGTCCGCGGGCAGCGGCCATTCGGACTCGAGTGTGTCGTAGATCCGCAGGTACACCGAGCCTGCCGTGGGCCCCCGCTGCCGAGACGACGACAATGGAGCCATGAGCGGTCCGGTCACTCCGCGCAGGGTCTACGATCCGCACACACCCGAGGACGGCGCCCGGGTTCTGGTCGATCGGGTCTGGCCGCGCGGGGTGCGCAAGGACGACCTCGCTCCCGTGGAGTGGTTGAAGGACGTCGCGCCCTCGACCGAGCTGCGCAGGTGGTACGGCCACGACCCCGAGCGGTTCGCCGAGTTCCGGCGCCGGTACCTGGCCGAATTGCGCACGAGCCCGGCACGCGAAGCCGTCGAGCACCTGCGCCGCGCGGTCGCCGACGGACCGGTGACCTTGCTGACGGCCACCCGGGACCTCGAGCACAGCCAGGCCGCGGTGCTGGCCGAGGTGCTCCGCCGCCGCCCGACCCGAAGCACCCGCCAGGACGACACGGAAGCCTGACGGCACCCACCGCTCAGGGTGCGATACCGGTCAGGGAGAAGAATTCCTGGCGCGATCTCGGGTCCTCGCGCAGTGTGCCGAGCATGGTGGAGGTGACCGTGCTGGTGCCGACGGCTTGCACGCCGCGCAACGTCATACAGGTGTGCTCGGCGTCGATCACGACGCCGACCCCGCGCGGGCGCAGGTGTTCGGCCAGCCAGTCGGCGACCTGCTTGGTGAGCCGTTCCTGCACCTGCGGGCGGCGGGAGAAGTGCTCGACCACGCGCGCCAGTTTCGACAGGCCGAGGATGCGGTCGCCGGGCAGGTAGCCGACGTGCGCGACGCCGACGAACGGCAGCAGGTGATGCTCGCACACCGAACGCAGCGGGATGCGGCGCGCGAGAACGAGCTCGTCGTAGCCTTCCTCGTTGGGAAAGGTGGTCAGATCGAACGACCGCGGGGTGAACAGCTCGGCGTAGGCCCGCGCCATGCGGCCCGGCGTGGCGCGCAGGTGTTCGTCGTCGAGGGAGACGCCGAGGGCGGCGAGGAAGTCGGCGGCCGCGCGTTCGGCGGCGGTCAGATCGATCGCACCGGAATCGGGCACGACCCGTAGCGCGGGGTGGGACACGGTCAGTTCCCCACTTCCAGCGCCGTCGCCAGCACCAGGATCACGGTCGCGACGGCGAAGACACCGTGGCCGAGCACGACCACGACCGGAAAGTGCCGTTCGGGTGGGCCGTCGGCGGCGGCCGCCGCGTCGCGCTCTCGCCGCACCGGCAGCCAGCGCAGCAGCATCACCGCGCCGAGCAGCGCGACCGGGAGCAGCAGCACGAAGGCGATCCACGCCAGCGCGTCGTGATCGGTGAGCAGGTAGACGATCCAGACGATCAGGCCCGCCACCGCGAGCAGCAGGTGGCCGAACAGCACCGGCGGCGGTAGATGTGTCGTGCGCGGCTGGCGCGCTCCGCCTTTGGCGATCCAGACGGCGAACATCAGCAGGCCGCCCGCGGCGGTGAGTATCCAGAGGATCAAGGCGGCGATGCCCATGATCAGCTCCTCGAGGGTCGATGGGTCAGTGCTGGAAACCGGTGGCCTGGACGGACTCCTCGGCCACGCGCACGCCGTAGCGGTAGGCGAGTTTGCCGCCCAGATACCCGGACACGGCGACGGTGAGCAGGCCGAGCAGGCTCAGCAGCAGTGGGCCGAGCGCGACGGCGCCGTGCGGGCCGTCGCCGCTGCGCCGCCAGAGGAACCCGGCGGCGTAGGCGAGCACGACGGCGACGTTGAGGCTCATGTGCACCAGGACGGTGCGGAAGGCCGGTGTGCCGGTGGGAATCGCCGCCAGGTCGAGCAGTCCGACCGCCGCGGCGGCGAGCGCGCCGAGGATGCCGATCGCGATGAGCCAGGACGCGCCCTGCGCCAGGAAGTCGGGGTCGTCGACCACGTGGGAGGCGAGGTCGAACACCGAGGCCGCGATCCAGGCGCCGATCGGCACGGTCACCAGGATCGGGTGGAACGGATGCCCGTAGGGCCCGGCCAGGGCGGCGCTCACCGGGCGTTTGGCTCGATCCATGTCGCTGGTCACGATGGCCTCCTCGGATGGGCTATTTCACCAAAAAGTATTGGCGTTATCAACGCCGGGGTCAAGACCACGCACCACACCGGCTTCCATCTCGGTTTCCGACATCACGTATTGGCGTTATCGTGGTTCGATGACCGATGATTCGGCGATCGGCGCCGTCGCCGCACTCGACGACGAGCTGCGCCGCGGGATGTTCCGCTTCATCCGCCGGATGCGCAGGCCGGTGACGCGCGACGAGGCCGCCGCCGAAGTCGGCATCTCCCGCAAGCTCGCGGCGTTCCATCTCGACAAGCTCGTCGACGCGGGCCTGTTGCGGGCCCGCTACGAATCCCCCGGTGGCGTCCGGCGGGTGGGCCGCGCCCCGAAGGTGTACGAACCGGCCGAGACCGAGGTGCAGGTCAGCATCCCCGAGCGGCGATACGAGGTGCTCGCGGAGATCCTGATGGGCGCCGTGCTGGACGAGGGTTCCGGCGAGCGCGCGCGAGACGCGGCGATGCGGGTCGCGGCCCGGCACGGCACCGAACTCGGTGAGCGCGAACGTGCCCGGGTACGGCCCGGCAGGCTCGGCCCCGAGCGTGCGCTCACGCTGGTGCAGGAACTCCTCGCCGCGCAGGGGTTCGAGCCGAGCCGCGACGGTGCCGGCGAGGTCCGCCTGCGCAATTGCCCGTTCCACCCGCTCGCGCGGCGCGAACCCGAGCTGGTGTGCGGGCTCAACCACGCCTACTGTGCCGGAATGCTCGCCGGACTGGCGGCCGACTCGGTCGAGGCCGTGCTCGCGCCCCGCGCCGGAGAGTGTTGCGTGGCACTGCGCGCGGTCGATTCCTGACACCACCCAGCCCGCGGACGCCTTCGACGCCCGGCATCCCTCCCTCGGCCGCCGACTCCGCCGCCGGGCGTTTCGGCGGGGCCCCGGTTCGACGTCGGCCGCCATCCGGGCCGCGGTCCGCGCGATCGGCGCGACTCGAGCCCCGCCGGCGCGCCGACGGGCGCCGGTTAGGGTAGACCGCATGTCCGACGTGCGCGCCAGTTACCTCACCGACGGGGCCGAGATCTATCGGCGCTCGTTCGCGACCATCCGCGCGGAGGCCGACCTGAGCGGCTTCCCCACGGACGTCGCGCGGGTGGCGGTGCGGATGATCCACGGGTGCGGGCAGGTCGACCTGGCCGGTGACATCGCCTACTCCCCCGGCGTGGTGGCCGCGGCGCGGGCGGCCTTGCGAGCGGGCGCACCGATCCTGTGCGATGCGAACATGGTCGCCGCCGGTGTCACGCGACGGCGGCTGCCCGCCGACAACGAGGTGATCTGCCTGCTGCGCGATCCCCGGGTGCCGGAGCTGGCCGCGCGACTGGGCACCACGAGGTCGGCGGCGGCGCTGGAACTCTGGCGGGACCGGCTCGCGGGCGCCGTGGTCGCCGTCGGCAACGCCCCGACGGCACTGTTCCACCTGCTCGACATGCTCGACGCGGGCGCGCCGCGACCGGCCGCGGTGCTGGGCATCCCGGTCGGCTTCGTCGGCGCCGCCGAGTCCAAGCAGGCGCTGATCGAGCACGGCGGCGTCGAGTACCTCACCGTGCGCGGCAGGCGCGGCGGCAGCGCCATCACCGCCTCCGCGCTGAATGCGATTGCGAGCGACGAGGAATGAGCACGAACGGGCACGCCCCGGGCAAGCTGTGGGGCGTCGGGCTCGGGCCGGGCGATCCCGAATTGGTGACGGTCAAGGCGGCGCGGGTGATCGCCGCCGCCGACGTGATCGCCTTCCACAGCGCCCGGCACGGACGCAGCATCTCCCGCGGCA
This sequence comes from Nocardia sp. FDAARGOS_372, assembly GCF_002554515.1. NCBI lineage: Bacteria > Bacillati > Actinomycetota > Actinomycetes > Mycobacteriales > Nocardiaceae > Nocardia > Nocardia sp. FDAARGOS_372. Next base: position 1,796,874 of record NZ_PDDW01000001.1, read on the forward strand.
TCGCCGCGCCGTACATGCGGCCGGGCCAGCTGGAGGAGCACCTGATCTATCCGGTCACCACCGAGACCACCGACCACCCCGGCGGCTATCAGGGCGCGATCGACGAGTTCTACGCCGAGGCCGCCGAACGGCTCGCCACCCACCTGGCCGCGGGCCGCTCCGTCGCCCTGCTGGCGGCCGGTGACCCGCTGTTCTACAGCTCCTACATGCACATGCACCGCAGGCTCGCGGACCGGTTCGAGGCCGAGATCATTCCCGGCATCACCTCGGTGAGCGCGGCCTCGGCCGCGCTGGGGACGCCGCTGGTGGAGGGCGAGCAGGTGCTCACCGTGCTGCCCGGCACCATGCCCGTCGACGAGCTCACCCGCCGCCTGCGCGACACCGACGCCGCCGCCATCATGAAACTCGGGCGCACCTATCCCGGTGTGCGCCAGGCTCTTTCCGAGGCAGGCCGACTCGACGACGCCTACTACGTGGAGCGGGCGAGCAGCGACCGGGAGCGCGTGCTGCGAGCGGGCGAGGTGGACGACGCGGACGTGCCGTACTTCTCCATCACCCTCGTGCCCGGCCCGCGCCCGACGACACCGTTGCCGCGCGTGGACGCCGGACCGCGCGCCGCGTCCGCCCGCCGCGAGGACGCCCCGGCCGAGCCCGCCACCCTTCCGGACTCCGCCCCGTCGTCGCCCACCGTCGGCGAGGTCGTCGTGGTCGGCCTCGGCCCGGGCAACCCCGAATGGACCACCCCCGAGGTCCGCGAGGCCTTGGCCGCCGCGACCGATCTCGTCGGCTACACCACCTACATCGATCGCGTCCCGCATCGCCCCGGCCAGCGCAGGCACGCCAGCGACAACCGCGTCGAATCCGAGCGCGCCGCGATGGCGCTCGATCTCGCGCTGCGCGGTGCGAGGGTGGCCGTGGTCTCCTCCGGCGACCCGGGCGTCTTCGCGATGGCGGCCGCCGTGCTGGAGGAATCCGCGGATCCGCGCTGGCGGGCGGTGCCGGTGCGGGTGCTGCCCGGCCTCACCGCGGCGAACGCGGTGGCCAGCCGGGTCGGTGCACCGCTGGGCCACGACTACGCGATGATCTCGCTGTCGGACCGCCTCAAGCCCTGGGACGTGGTCGCCAAGCGCCTGGCCGCGGTGGCCGCCGCCGACATGGCCATCGCGATCTACAACCCGGCGTCCTCGCAACGCACCTGGCAGGTGGGCGCGATGCGCGAGCTGCTGCTCGAACACCGCACGCCGGACACCCCGGTGGTGATCGGCCGGGACGTGGGCGGGCCGACCGAGCGGGTGCGCGTCGTGACCCTGGCCGACTTGGATCCGGCCGAGGTCGACATGCGGACGCTGCTCATCATCGGCGCCTCGACCACGGCCACGGTCGACTCCGCCCACGGCACCCGCGTCTACACCTCGCGCCGGTACGCCGACCACGCCGCGAACCCGATCGGCTAATATTCCACTATGGAATGTCGGGGCGAAAGGCACGCGCCGTGACGGCGAACGGACGCAAACCGCTCAACTCCACCGCCGCCTCACTCCTCGGCTTTCTGCACGAGGGCCCGATGTCGGGCTGGGACCTGGTGACGGTGGCGCAGGAACGGATCGGCGATTTCTGGACCATCACGCAGAGCCAGGTCTACCGGGAACTCGCCGCGATGGCCGAGGCCGGGCTGGTGGAGAAGGGCGAGGCGGGCGCGCGGGACCGCACGCCCTACCACCTCACCGAGGCGGGCCGGGCCGCCTTCCTGGAATGGGTGGTGCGCGACCCCGGCGCCGAGACGATCCGGGTGCCGCTGTTGCTGACCATGCACTTCGGCCGCCACGTCGACCCCGAGCGCCTGGCCGTCATCATCGCCGCCAACCGCGAGATCCACCAGGCCCGGCTGAACCGCTATCTCGCCGAGGAGTGCGCCGGCATGCCACCGCACCAACGCGCCACCCTCGAATTCGGCATCGGGTACGAGCGCGCGGTGCTCGCCTGGTTCGACCGCCTGCCCGAACTGCTCGGCACCTGATCAGCCGGCCGCGCGGGTACGCAGCCAGGCCAGCGCCTGGTCCGGCGTGGCGACCACGGCAGTCGCGGGCGCGGGCGCGGGCCGGTCGATCACGAGGACCGGCAGACCGAGCGCACGGGCGGCGTCGAGCTTCGCCGCGGTCTGTGCGCCGCCGCTGTTCTTGGTGACCAGGACGTCGACGCGCCGCTCGGCCATGAGCGCGGTTTCCGCTTCGACCGTGAACGGGCCCCTGGCCAGGATCAGCTCGTGCCGGGGCGGCAGCGGGGGCGCCGGGGGATCGATGGCGCGGATGAGGAACCACGGATCGGCGAGAGCGGCGAAGGCGTGCACGCCCTGACGGCCGATGGTGAGGAAGACCCGGGCGCCGAGCCCGGGCAACGCCAGGGCGGCGGAGCCCAGATCGGGCACGTGCGTCCAGCGGTCGCCGGGCCGCGCGGACCAGGCCGGGCGCTCGAGCCGCAGCAGCGGGATGCCGGTGGCGGTGGTGGCGGCAGCGGCATGGGCACCGATCACGGCGGCGAACGGGTGCGTGGCATCGACGACGACGTCGATCGCGTTGTCGCGCAACCACTCCCGCAGCCCGTCGGCGCCGCCGAAACCGCCCACCCGGACCGTGCCCGCGGGCAGCAGCGGGTCGCGGACCCGCCCGGCGAGCGAGGACACGAGCTCGAGTCCCCGCTCGCCGGAGGCGAGCTGGGCCAGCCGCCGGGCTTCCCCGGTGCCGCCCAGGATCAGGACTCTCAGGGCTGGCCGCTGAAGTAGGCGATGCCGGAGTCGATCAGCGCCGGACCGCCCGCCACGAGCAGGCCGATGACGGCCCCGATGGCCGCGCCCGGGATGACGCCGACCACCAGGCCGAGCAACCCGATCAGGCCACCGATCACGGCGCCGACCGCCGCGCCGAGCGAGGCGCGCTGCAGTTCGGCGAAGAACCACTGCTGCGCGCTGATGTCCTTGACGGCGACGACCTCGGCCTGCGGGGTGAGCGTCAGGCTGCGGCCCGCGTCGTCGACCGCGGCGACCAGGCGCACCTCGGCGCCGTTGGCGGCATCGCGCGCGGCGAGCGGGATACGGGTGACGACCTCGCCCGCGTCGTTGGTCAGCGTGACCGCCGAGCCGTCGGCGTCGAGGCTGAACGCGCCGCCGGTGACGGTCGTGACGATGGCGTTGCCCGCCGCGGTGAGCGCGGCGGTGTAGTCGACGCCCTTGTCCACGCCGCGGGCGGCCGGCGGGGCCTGCTCCTGCGCGGCGGGCGGCACCGACGGATCGGCGTAGCTGGTGCCCGCGGTGACGCCGGTGGCGGCGACGGCGAGCAGCGCGGTGGCGGCGAACTTCTTGTACTTCATGAATCTCCCAAGATGACACGGAATTCCGATAACGATCGGATCACGCGTCCGACCCTACCGCCGCCGCGCCGGTGTTTCACGCTTTCACCACCGACCACTGCGCGACCGGCAGCTGCGGGCGCCAGGCGGTGAAACCGCCGAGCGGCTCGGCGCGATAGATCTGGAACTTGCGCAACGCACCGCCGCGGCGCGCGGCCGAATCGACCAGCAACGCCTCGGTTTCGGCGGTGACGGCGTTGGCGACGAGCCGGCCGCCGGGACGCAGCCGATCCCAGCAAGTATCGAGCAGACCGTCCTGGGTGAGGCCGCCGCCGACGAAGATCGCGTCGGGCGCCGCTCCGGGATCGGCGGCGAGTTCGGCCATCACCTCACCACGCACCACCACCTGCGGCACGCCGAGGGCCTCGGCGTTGCGCCCGATCTGCTCGCGGCGGCGGTCCAGCCGTTCGAAGGTGACCGCCCGGCAGGCGGGGTGGGTGCGGCACCACTCGATCGCGATGCTGCCGGAGCCGCCGCCGATGTCCCACAACAGTTCCCCGGGGGCGGGTGCGAGGGCCGCGAGGGTGAGCGCGCGAACCTCGGCCTTCGTGAGCTGGCCGTCGCCGCCGAAACTCGCGTCGGGCAGGCCGGGCGTGCGGGTCAGGCGCACGGCGGCGGGGTCGGCGGCGCACTCGATCGCGACGATGTTGAGCGGATCGCCGCTGCGGCGCGGCCAGTCGGCCGCCGTGCCGGTGACGATGCGTTCGTCCGGGCCGCCGAGTTGTTCGAGCACGGTCAGCCGGGATCCGCCGAAACCGTTGACGCGCAACAGATGCGCGAGCGCCGCCGGGGTCGTCTCGTCGGCGCTGAGCACCAGCAGGCGTCGCCCGTCACTCAACTCCGGCAGCACACCCGCCTGCGGCCGCCCCACGACGCTCACCACCGGCACCTCGGCCAACGGCCAGCCCAGGCGCGCGCACGCCAACGACGCCGACGACGGTTGCGGCAGCACCCGCAGCGCGTCGGCGCCGAACATCCGCGCCAACGTCACCCCGATGCCGAAGAACATCGGATCGCCGGAGGCCAGCACGCCCACCCGCCGGTCCGCACAGGCGAGCAACAGCTCGCGCAGCGCGGGCAGCAGCGGCGAGGGCCAGGCCCGGCGCTGCGCCGGGCAGTCCACGGGCAGCAGGGCCAGCTGCCGGGCCGACCCGAACACGACCTCGGCCTCGGCGAGCGCGGCGCGCGCGGCCGCCCCGAGCCCGGCCCAGCCGTCCGCGCCGATCCCGACGACCGCGATGGGGCGTCCCGGCCACCCGCTCACCGCCGTCCGCTCCCCCCGCATCGGTCGAGCAGGCTCATCGCGGCATCCGCCGCCAGACGAACCGCGGCAGCAGCCGCATCCCGAAGAACACCGGCGCGAGCACCCGCGGCACCCACACCGTCTCCGCGCGCCGGCGCAGGCCGCGCTCGACCGCCTCGGCCACCTGATCGGGGGTGCTGGAGAACGGCGCCGGGTCCATGCCCTCGGTCATCCGGCCGATCACGAAACCGGGCCGCACCAGCAACAGGTGCACGCCGCTGCCGTGCAGGGCGTCCCCGAGGCCGCAGGCGAAGCCGTCCAGGCCCGCCTTGGCCGAGCCGTAGACGTAGTTGGCGCGGCGCACCCGCACCCCCGCCACCGAGCTGAACACCACGATCTGCCCGCTGCCCTGAGCGCGCAGCAGGGTCGCGACGGTGGTGAGCACGCTGACCTGGGCGAGATAGTCGGTGTGCACGACCGCCAGCGCGTGCGCGGGGTCGTGTTCGGCGCGGGCCTGGTCGCCCAGGACACCGAAGGCCAGCACCACCACCCCGAGCGGGCCGTGTTCGGCGGCGATCTTCTCCAGCAGGGCCGGGTGGCTCGCGGTGTCGTCGGCATCGAATTCGACGGTGTGCACCGCGCCGGCCCCGGCCGCACGCACCGCGGCGCTCTCCTCGGCCAGCTCGCCGCTGCGCCGCGCCGCCAGAATCACCGTCCGCCCCGGGGCCAGCCGCTGCGCGATCCGCACACCCATCTCACTGCGTCCACCGAGCAGCAGCACCGCGCCCGCGTCGATCTCTCGCGATCCCATGCGGCCCAGTCTGTCATCCCGGCCACCCGCCGCCACCCGCGCACCGGCTACCGTCGACGGATGCCGACCACCACCGCCGAACTGACGCCCGCCGCCACCGCATTCGTCGCCGAGCGGCACCTGGCCACCCTCACCACGCTGCGGGCCGACGGCACCCCGCACGTGGTCGCCGTCGGATTCACCTGGGACCCCGAGGCCGGGATCGCCCGGATCATCACCAACGACGGCTCGGTGAAGGTGCGCAACGTGCGCCGCTCCGGCTACGCGGCCGTCAGCCAGGTCGACGGCGCGCGCTGGCTCACCCTCGAGGGCCCGGCCACCGTCCTGGACGACCCGGACAGCGTCGCCGACGCCGAACACCGCTACGCGGGCCGCTACCGGGTGCCGCGGGAGAACCCGACCCGCGTCGTCATCGCCATCCGGGTGGCCAAGGTGCTGTCGTCGAGCACGCTGCGCTGACACCGGGTCGCGGGTCCGCCCGGCCGAATCGATCCCCGCTCAGAGCACCGTGAGCCCGTGTGGGCGGTTGTTCATCGACTCGCAGCCGTCCTCGGTGACCACCACGATGTCCTCGATCCGGGCACCCCACTCCCCGCGGAAGTAGATGCCCGGTTCGATGCTGAACGCCATGCCCGGGCGCAGCGGCAGGTCGTTGCCCGCCACGATGTAGGGCTCCTCGTGCACCGACAGCCCGATGCCGTGCCCGGTGCGGTGCACGAACGCGTCACCGAAACCGGCCTCGGTCAACAGGTTCCGCGCGGCCGCGTCCACCGACTCGGCGGTGACGCCGGGCCGGACCGCGGCCACCGCCGCGGCCTGGGCACGCTCGAGCTCGGCGAACCGGGCCGCGATCTCGGAGGCGGGTTCGCCCATCGAATAGGTGCGGGTGCAGTCGGAGAAGTAGCCGGGCTCCACCGGGCCGCCGATATCGATCACCACCACGTCACCGCGCTCGATCCGCCGCTGGGACACCCCGTGGTGCGGGTCGGCGCCGTGCGGGCCGCTGCCGACGATGACGAAATCGGCCTCCAGATGCCCCTCCTCGACGAGCGCGGCCGCGATGTCGGCGCCCACCTCCGCCTCGGTGCGGCCGACCTGGAGGAACTCCCCCATCCTGGCGTGCACGCGGTCGATGGCGGCGCCCGCCCGGCGCAACGCCTCGATCTCGGCGGCGTCCTTGATCATCCGCAGCTCCCGCAGCACCGGCGTCGCCGAGACCGGCAGGCCGCTGAACGAGGCCGCCAGCGGGATCAGGTGCAGCGCGGGCATCGCGTCGGCCACCGCTACGCGGGACCCGGCGTGCAGGGTCGACCGCACCAGCTGATAGGGGTCCACACCATCGACCCAGTCCAGCACCCGCAGGCCCAGCTCGCCCACCGCCGAATCGGCCAGCGCGGCCAGCTCCAGCTTCGGGATCACCACCGACGGGGTCGCGCCGTCGGAGGTGATCACCAGGCAGGTCAGCCGTTCGAAGGACTGGGCGGCCGAACCGACGAGGTAGCGCAGATCGGGGCCGGGGGTGATGAGCAGGGCGTCGAGGTGCGCGGCGCGCATCGACTCCACGGCCCGCTCCAACCGGTCGGCGTAGACATCCGCGGCGAACCTGGCGTGCGTGTGCGAACTCATACCAGTCGACGTTACCCGCCGCGGCACCGATCGACCCGCCGTGGCGAGTGGTGGATCCGGCGTCGGTGCCCGGCGGTAATCTCGGCCCGTGACCCCTGCTGCGACGACCCCCGCTGCGACAACGCCCGGCCCGCTGCTGTTGCTGGACGGCGCCAGTCTCTGGTTCCGCGCCTTCCACGCCATCCCGGACAAGCTCACCGCCCCCGACGGGCGGTCGGTCAACGCGGTGCGCGGCTTCACCGACATGGTCGCCTCGCTGATCACCCGATTCGGGCCGGGCAGGCTGGTCGTCGCGCTCGACCTGGACTGGCGGCCCGCCTTCCGGGTCGAGCTGGTGCCCTCCTACAAGACCCACCGCCTCGACCCCTCCGGCGACCCGACCGCCGAACTGGTGCCCGACCGGCTCACCCCCCAGGTGGACATGATCCTGGACGTGCTCGCCGCCGCGGGCATCGCCACCGGCGGCGCCGCCGGGCTCGAGGCCGACGACGTGCTCGGCACCCTCGCCGACCGGGAACGCGACGACGATGTGGTGGTCGTCAGCGGCGACCGCGACCTGCTGCAACTGGTCCGCGACGACCCCGCCCCGCCGGTGCGCGTGTTCTACGCCGGACGCGGCCTGGCCAAAGCCGAGCTGTTCGGCCCCGCCGAGGTGTCGGCCAAGTACGGTGTGCCGCTGGAGAACGCCGGCCCCGCCTACGCCGACATGGCGACCCTGCGCGGCGACGCCTCCGACGGGCTGCCCGGCGTGCCCGGGATCGGCGACAAGTCGGCGGCCACGCTGATCTCCCGCTTCGGGTCGCTGGAGGCGCTGTGCGCGGCCGTCGAGGACGCCGACGCCGACCTCGCTCCCGGCGTCCGCGCGAAACTCCGTGCCGCCGAGGACTATCTGAAAGCCGCCGCACCGGTGGTGCGCGTGGTGCGCGACGCCACCGTCGACCTGTCGCGTCCCGACACCCTGCCCACCGAGCCCGCCGACCGCGACCGCCTGCTCGACCTCGGCACGCGCTACAACGCCGAGAGCCCGGTCCAGCGGCTGATCAAGGCCATGGCCGCACCGCGGGGGTGAGACCGGGCGACACCGCGCGCACGACCGAGCCCGCGGACGCCTGATCGACCAGACCGTTCCGCGGGCTCGAATCCCCTGCCCCCGGCCGCTCGCGCGGCCGTCGGTGATCACTCAGTTGGGGCGGCCGACCTCGTAGGTGCCGTCGTCCTTGGTGATCTTGATGTTGACCTTCTTCTGCTCGCCGCTGACCTTCAGGGTGCACTCGAAGGTCGCGTCGACCTCGACCTTCTGGCCGGACGGGCAGGAGACGTCGGAGACGTCGGTGATGCCGTAAGAGTCGGTGAGGACCTGCTTCACCCCGTCCTGGACGGCGGCCTGGTCCAGCTTGTCGGTGGCGGTGAGCAGCAGCACCAAGGCGACGATGCCGCCGAGCACCAGCACGCCGACCGCGGCCAGGCCGATGATCAGGCCCTTCTTGCCGCCACCCGAACGCGGCGGCTGCTGACCCGGCTGCCCCCACTGCTGCTGCGGCTGCCCGGGCTGACCCCACTGCGGCGGCTGACCCGGCTGCCCCGGCGCAGGCTGACCCCACTGGGCCTGCGGCTGCCCCGGCGTCTGGCCCCACTGCTGCTGCGGCTGCGCGGGCTGACCCCACTGCTGCTGCGGCTGGCCCGGCGTCTGCGACCACTGCTGCTGGGCCTGCTGGTTCGGGTCACCCCACTGCTGGGTGGGCTGCGACGGAGGGTTCTGGCCACCCCACTGCTGGGTCGGGCCCGCGCCACCGGGCGCCTGCTGTCCGCCCCACACTTGGGTGGGATCGTTGCGTCCCTCCCCGGGGTCGTTCGGTCCGTACGGGCCGCTCATCTGATTGCCTCCACTCGCATCGTTATTCATACGGTAGCCCCCCGCCGGCGTCTCGTCGCACAGCACGACTCCTCCGCCTCGGTCGGTACGCGAAAGAAATCAAATCACAACCGAATCCGCTATGCGGCGTCCACCGCCACGACACCCCGCCGGATGGCACGCACCGCCTTGGCCGCCGTGCTCGCCACCTCGGTGTCGTCGGCGGTGCCCTGGATCTGGTCGAGCAGGTCGATCACCTGCCTGCACCAGCGCACGAAATCGCCCGCCGAGAGCGGCACGCCCTGATCGCCGCCGGCCAGCAACGCCTCGGCCAATCCGTCCCCGCGCGCCCACTTGTAGACGCCGGTGACGAAACCGAGGTCCGGCTCCCGGGTGGGCGGCAGCTTGTGCCTGGCCTCGTCGGTGCGCAGCTCGCTCCACACGTCCACGGTCGCGCCGACCGCCCGCCGCACCGGCGGTGTCGGACCCGCCGGGCCCAGATAGCCGCCCTCCTGGCGGGATTCGTACACCAGCACCGACACCACCCCGGCCAGCTCGGCCGGCCCGAGCCCGCGCCACACCCCGCGGCGCAGGCATTCGGCGACCACCAGGTCGCTCTCGGCGTAGATCCGGGCCAGCCTGCGCCCGTCGGCGGTCACCTCGCCCTCGTGCACGAAACCGCGCTCCTCCAGCAATCCGAGGATGCGGTCGAAGGTGCGCGCCAGCGAGTTGGTGGTGGCGGCGACCTTCTGGCGCATGGTCTCGGTCTCGCGCAGCATCCGGTTGTAGCGTTCGCCGATGCGGCTGAGCTGTTCGCGGTCGGGCCGCGCATGCGCCGGATGGGCACGCAAGCTGCGGCGCAGGGTGGCCAGCTCGCGGTCCTCGGCGGCGTCGGAGTGCCTGCCCCGGCGCTGCCTGCCCGGCGCGGTGATCCCGGTGCTGCGCAGCGCCGAAGCCAGGTCGCGGCGGGCGCGCGCGGTGCGGTGGTCGACGCGCCGCGGCAGCCGCATGTGGCCCAGCGCCTCGGCGGGCACGGGGAAGTCCGCCACCGACACCCGCCCGGCCCACTTGTCCTCGGTGAGCACCAGCGGACGCGGATCGTGCGGGGTGGCGTCGGGTTCGAGGATCACCGCCAGGCCGGCACGGCGCCCCGACGGAATCGCGACCACGTCACCGCGCCGCAGCGTGGTCAGTGCCCGTACCGCGGCGCCGCGGCGGTCGGCCCGGCTCTGCTGCGCCAGCTGCCGCTCGCGCTGCTTGATGCGTTCGCGCAGCGCGATGTAGTCCAGGAAGCCGCCCTCGGCGCCGCCGAGCTGATCGCGCAACCTGGCCAGCTGTGCCTCGTTGCGCTCGATGCCACGCACCAGGCCCACCACCGAGCGGTCGGCCTGGAACTGCGCGAAGGAGCGCTCCAGCAGTGCCCGCGCCTCCGCCGCGCCCATCCGGTCGATGAGGTTGATCGACATGTTGTAGCCGGGCCGGAACGAACTGCGCAGCGGATAGGTGCGGGTCGAGGCCAGACCGGCGACCGCGCTGGTGTCGACCTCCGGCTGCCACAGCACCACGGCGTGGCCCTCGACGTCGATCCCGCGCCGCCCGGCGCGTCCGGTGAGCTGGGTGTACTCCCCCGGGGTGAGTTCGGCGTGCGATTCGCCGTTGAACTTCACCAGCCGCTCGAGCACCACCGTGCGCGCGGGCATGTTGATGCCGAGCGCCAGCGTCTCGGTGGCGAAGACCGCGCGGACCAGCCCGCGCACGAACAACTCCTCGACGGTGTGCCGGAACGCGGGCAGCATGCCCGCGTGGTGGGCGGCCAGGCCGCGGTGCAGCGCCTCGCGCCACTCCCAGTAGCCGAGCACCTCCAGGTCGGACTTCGGCAGTTCGCCGGTGTGCTTCTCGATGATCGCGTCGACCTCGTCGGCGTCCTCGGGACGGCTCAGGTCCAGCCGCGACCGCAGGCACTGCGCCAACGCCCCGTCGCACCCCGCGCGGCTGAAGATGAACGTGATCGCCGGCAGCAGCCCTTCCTCGTCGAGCCGGGCCAGCACCTCCGGTCGCGGCAGCGGGCGGAAGTCGCGCCGCGGCCCGCCGCGACCGCGCGGACCGCCCCAGCCGTTGATCCGGTCGGCCTGCTCGCGGTGGCGGATGTAGCGCACCAGGTCCTCGTCCACGATCACCTTCTGATCACTGGACTTGGTGTCGAACAGGTCGAACATGCGCCGCCCGACCATCACGTGCTGCCACAGCGGCACCGGGCGCGTCTCGTCCACGACGACGGCGGTGTCACCGCGCACGGTCTCCATCCACGCGCCGAACTCCTCGGCGTTGCTGACCGTCGCCGACAGGCTGACCAGGCGCACGTCGGCGGGCAGGTGCAGGATGACCTCCTCCCACACCGCGCCACGGAACCGGTCGGCCAGGTAGTGCACCTCGTCCATCACCACGTAGGACAGCCCGCGCAGCGCGTCCGAGGACGCGTAGAGCATGTTGCGCAGCACCTCGGTGGTCATCACCACCACCGGCGCGTCCGGGTTGATCGACTGGTCGCCGGTGAGCAGGCCGACGCTCGCACGCCCGTACCGGCGGGTGAGGTCGGCGAACTTCTGATTCGACAGGGCCTTGATCGGGGTGGTGTAGAAGCACTTGCCGCCGGACACCAGCGCCAGATGCACCGCGAACTCACCGACGACGGTCTTGCCCGCGCCGGTGGGCGCGCACACCAGCACGCCGTGCCCGGCCTCCAGCGCCTGACACGCTTCGCGCTGGAACGGGTCCAGATCGAACGACAGCTCCTGGGAGAACCTGGCCAGCTCGCCTGTGCGGGACCGGTTGATCGTCACCGTTCAGAGCGTATCGGAGTAGTCCGACACCGGGCGTGCCGATTTTCCGGCCGGCTCGCCGAAGGCAGCGGCCGGGTCGATCGGCTCGGGCTGCTCGATCGGTGACGCCTCGTCGTCGGCCAGCGCCGCCATCGCCGCCTTGCGCGCGCGGCGCCGGTCGGTGAGCCGCGCGATCTGCACCGCCACCTCGAACAGGATGGTCAGCGCGAACGCCAGTGCCAGCATCGAGAACGGGTCCTGCGGGGTCACCACCGCGGCGAAGCAGAACAGGCCGAAGATGATGCCGCGCCGCCAGGCCTTGAGCTTGTCGTAGGTGAGCACGCCGACGGCGTTGAGCCCGATGATCAACAGCGGCGTCTCGAAGCTGACGCCGAAGATGATCAGCAGCTGGATGATGAAGCCGAAGTACTGCGCACCGCTCAGCGCGGTGATCTGGGCGTTGTTGCCGATCTCGAGCAGAAAGCTCAACGCGTGCGCGACGACCACGTACGCCAGCACCGCACCGGCGGTGAACAGCACACTGCCCGCGGTGACGAAGCTGATCGCGTACTTGCGTTCCTTGGCGTAGAGGCCGGGGGTGATGAACGCCCACAGCTGGTACAGCCAGATCGGCGTGGCCAGCACGACACCGGCGGTGAAGCCGACCTTGAGGCGCAGCATGAACTGCTCGAACGGGGCGGTCGCCAGCAGGCGGCAGGCACCGTCGGGGGTCAGCGTCGCGCGTGCCTCCGGCGGCAGGGAACAGTACGGACCGATCAGCATGTCGCCGAGGCTCGGAATCGGCCCGAGGGTGTGCGCGTACCAGAAGAAGCCGAAGATCGTGGTCAGCAGCACGGCCGCGATCGACTTCAGCAGCCTGCTGCGCAACTCCTGCAGGTGTTCGACCAACGACATGGTGCCGTCGGGATTCGTCCTGCGCCTGCTGCGCCGAGGATCGAACGGGATTCGCATCGAAGTGGTTGCCCCTGTGCTCGAGCGCCGCGGGTGGGCGAACGCCTGTTTCTACCGCCGAACAGCACTGACCGGGGTGAGCGGCGGCTCACCCCGGTGGGAGCATTCGACTCAGGCCGACTTCTGCTCGGCCTGGTTGACCGGCTGGGCCGGGGCCTGCGCGGGCTGCGCCGGCGGCAACTGCTGCGCGGGCTGCTGCACCGGCGCGGCATTCGCCTGCGGGGTCTCGTGCTGCATCTGGTTGACCTCGCTCTTGAAGATCCGCAGCGAGCGCCCGAGCCCACGGGCCGCGTCCGGCAGCCGCTTGGCACCGAAGAGCACCACGAACAGCAGCGCGATGATCAGCAGGTGCGTCCAGCTGAACGTGCCTGACATCTGTACCTCCCAAGACTGTGGTGGTTCCGATGCTACCGGACCCCGACGTGGCCGAACGGCGGCTGCTGGGCCACTGCGAACACTCACGGTGAGTTCACCGAGACTTCACTGTCGCGTGGTCGATCCGGCCGCTCGCAGCTCGGCCAGCAACTCCCCGGACGGCCAGTCCCGCCGGCCGCCCTGCTCGGCCGCGACGATCAGCTGGATCAGCCGTTCGTTGACCGGCGCCCGCACCCCGACCATCGCGCCGAGATCCACGATTTCGCCGCACAACCAGGTGATCTCGGTGCGCCGTCCGGCCGCGAGGTCGTCGGCCATCGAGGAGCGCGCGTGCGGATCGATGGCCAATACCCGGCCCGCGACCGCCCGGAACAGCCACGTCGGCACGGTGAGCAACCGCGCCATCAGCGCCGGTGGCAGCGGGGTGAGCCGCGCGGGACTCATCCGTGCGCGCTTCATCACAGTCAGCGCCTCGCGCTGGGCCAGCGCCAGGCACCGGCGGTAGTCCCGGTCGGCGAGTTCCTCGCGCAGCGTGCGCCCGGACAGCGCGTTGACCGGGTTGTTCAGGTTCAGCAGCAGTTTGGCCCACTGCACCGGGCGCAGGTCGGCGTGCCTGCGCAACGGCAGTCCGGCGCGATCGAACAGCGCGAGGTGGTCGGCCAGCGCCGGATCGTCCTGCACGGCCAGCCCGCCCTCGGTGCCGCGATGGAACCGGCCGGGCCCGTGCCGCACCACGTTGAACATCACCATGCCCGCCAGCACCACACACGACGGCAGGAACTCGCGGATCACGGTGTCGTTGCCGATGCCGTTCTGCAGGCTCAGCACCACGGTGCCCGCCCGGATCTTGTCCGCCAGCGCCCTGGCCGCGTCGGCGGTGGCCCCGGACTTCACCGTCACCAGCACCAGATCGGCGCAGCCCACGTCGTCCGGTTCGGTCGCCACCCGGAACCGGTCCGGCGCCACGTCCTGCGCGCCGCCGTCGAGATCGGTCAGGTGCAGTCCGGCGGCGGTGATCTCCTCGATCAACCACGGCCTGCCCACGAAGGTCACCTCGGCGCCCGCGGCGGCGAGCTTGCCGCCGACGAACACGCCCACGCTGCCCGCCCCGAACACCAGCACCCGCCGGGTCGGCTCCTCCGTCTCTCTCACACCACGTCCGTTTCCGCGAGACCCGCGTCCCGATAGGCGGCGAGCGCGGCCTCGGACCGCTCGCGCACCGCGGCCACCAGCTCCGGCGGCCCGAGCACCCGCACACCGGACCCGAAACCGAGCAGCAGCCGGGCCATCCAGTCCAGCGTGGCGAACCGCATGGTCGCCTCGATGCCGCCGTCCGGGCGCGCGGCCACCTTGTGCATCGGGTACTGGTCGAGCAACCAGCCGTGGTCGGCCCGGATGAGCAGGCGTGCCAGCGGAACGGCCGGGTCGTCCTGGAACAGGTCGAGGGCGGCCTCGGTGGAGACATCGCGCGGGGGCCGCGCCGGTTCGTCGAGCTCGGTGGCCGCCTCGATCCGGTCGAAGCGGAACAGGCGCACCGCCTCGGCGTCGCGGCACCAGGCCTGCAGGTAGCTGTTGTCGTCGACGAGCAGGATGCGGATCGGGTCCACCACCCGCTCGGAAACCTCGTCGCGGCTGGCCGAGTAGTAGACCAGCCGCAGCGCGTGCGCGCGGGCCAGCGCCGAACGCACCGTCGTCACCGCGGGCGCCTCCACCGGCGCGCTCGGCGCCGCCGGCGCCGCGTCGGGGGCGCCACCCGCGATGGCCGACTCGATCTTGGCGATCGCGGCGTGCGCGGCGGTCGGGTCGACCATGCCGGGCATCTCCACGATCGAGCGCAACGCCACCAGCAGCGCGGTCGCCTCGGTGGAGGTCAGCCGCAGCGGGCGGTCGATGCCCGCGGAGAAGGTGACCTCGATGCTCTCCTCGGAGAAGGACAGATCGATCAGGTCTCCGGGCCCGTACCCGGGCAGCCCGCACATCCACAGCTGGTTCAGATCGCTCATCAGCTGCTTGGTGCTCACGCCCAGGTCGGCGGCGGCCTCGGCGGCGCTGATACCCGGGTTCGCGATGAAGTACGGGATCATGTTGAGCAGCCGCGAGAGCCGCACCGACAGTCTGCTACCGCTCATGGCGTCCCTTCCAGGTCATGCCGGCGCCTCGGTGGTCTCGGCGACCGCCCGCAGCCGGGCCATCACGTCGGCGCGCAGATCCGCGGGGGCGAGCACCAGAGCGTCCTGGCCGAGGCCGGTCACCAGGCGGGCGATCCAGTCCCGCGAGCGCACCGGCACCTCGAGCACGACGCCGGGACGCCCGGCCACCACGCGGGATTCCCGCACGGTGCCGAGCCTGCGGATGTCGCGGCCGCGCCCGTCGGCGACCCAGACGGTCGCCGTGCCGGTGACCGGGCTGGTGCTGGTCACTCGCGCGACGATGGCGCGCAGGTCCACGCCCTCCGGCTTGTGCACGGCGTTGCGCGGGCCGTACGGGGTCACGTCGTCGGCGATGCGGGAGAGCCGGAAGCTGCGCACCGCGTCGCGGTCGCGATCGTGCCCGACCAGATACCACCGGCCCCGATGGGTCACCACGCCCCACGGCTCCACATCGCGCATCCGGAACGGCTCGTTCGCCGCGCCGCGATGTTCGAAGCGCACCGCCTGCCCGGCGTCGATCGCCGCCAGGAGTTTGCCGAGCACCGGTTCGGAACCGCGGGTGCGCGCCGGAACCGCGGGCACCGATGCCACCGGCGCCTCGGTTTCGACATGGATGCCCGCCGCCCGCAACTTCAGCACCGCGCCCTCGGCGGCGGCCGCCAGCTCCGGCGACTCCCACAACTGCACCGCCACCGCCACCGCGGCGGCCTCCTCGTCGGTGAGGTCGATGTCGGGCAGCGCGTAGGCGTCGGGGTTGATGCGGTAGCCCTCGACCGTGGAGAACCGGCTGACCGGGCCGACCTCGAGCGGAATGCCCAGGTCGCGCAGCTCGTTCTTGTCGCGCTCGAACATGCGGCTGAACGCTTCGTCGCTGGCGGAGTCCTCGTAGCCCGCGACGCTCTCCCGGATCCGCTCGGCGGTCAGGAACTGACGGGTCGACAGCAGCGCGATGACCAGATTCATCAGCCGCTCGACCTTGGATATCGCCACGCGATAGAGGGTAATCCGCCTGCCCGGCGGTGTGCGCGGCGGCGCGCGATTGCCCGGTCACTTGCCCAGCTTTTGCCCGCCCGGCGGCGACATCGGGTGCGCGAGAATGGGCGGATGATCGTTGCCTTCTCCGTCACCCCGCTCGGCACCGGCGTCGAGGTCGGCAAGGCCGTGGCCGAGGCCGTGCGCGTGGTGCGCGCCAGCGGCCTGCCCAACCGCACCGACGCCATGTTCACCACCCTCGAGGGCGAATGGGACGAGGTGATGCGCGTCGTCAAAGAGGCCACCGACGCCATCCTCGCCGTCGCCCCGCGCTGCAGCCTCGTGCTCAAGGCCGACATCCGCCCCGGCGTCACCGACGCGATGACAGCCAAGGTCGCCACCATCGAACGCCACCTCGCCGAGGACTAGCCGCCGCGCACCGTCCGAGCGCCGCGGCGGCGGGTGCCCCCGCGGCCGGCTCGGTCAGGAGATCCGCCGGCTCCAGAACGGGTCGTCGGCCCAGTCGACCGGAACACCCATGCCGCGCAGATTCATCGGCGGCCTCGCGCCGAGCAGCCGGTGGAGCCTGCCTCTCACCGCGAGCGATTCGCGTTCCGGCCGGCCGCACCCCCGCTCGCGGTGATTTCGGCGCGCACCGGGTCCCGATTCAACACGTCCGGCGCAACCGCCGTCCGCAGCGATGAGCGACACCCCGGTCCACCCGCCGCTAGCGGTCTTCGGCGAGTTCGGTCTGCTGGTAGGCGGCCAGTCGCCAGCCGTCGGCGGTGCGGCGGTAGACGCTGGTCATCCAGCCACGGAAGGCGGGCTGGGCGGCGTCGCGGTAGCCGATGCCCAGATAGACCAGCACCGCGCTCTCGGAGCCGGCGTCGATCACGCGCGGCTCCCGGATCTCGTAGGTGCGCCAGGGCGGGGCGTGCTCGAGCGCGGCGACCACGCCGTCGCGATCGAGGATCATCCCGTTGGCCAGCACCATCACCGCGTCGTCGGTCATCACCGCGCCGTAGAAGCGGGCGCCCGTACTCGCGCACAGCGCGTCCCACCCGGCGCGTTCGACCACGAGCAGCTCGTCGAGAACGTCCGTGTCGGTCATGCCCGCAGAGTATCCACGCGCGTGCCGCTCACGCGTCACATCGAGGCGATCAGCCGGTCCACCCGCTCGTCGACCGAGCGGAACGGATCCTTGCACAGCACGGTGCGCTGGGCCTGATCGTTCAGCTTGAGGTGCACCCAGTCGACGGTGAAGTCGCGGCCCGCCTCCTGCGCGGCGGTGATGAAGTCACCGCGCAGCTTGGCCCTGGTCGTCTGGGGCGGGGTGTCCACGGCCGCGTCGACCGCCTCGTCCTCGGTGATCCGCTTGGCCAGGCCCTTGCGCTGCAGCAGGTCGAACACGCCGCGACCGCGCTTGATGTCGTGGTAGGCCAGGTCCAGCTGGGCGATCTTCGGATCGGACAGCTCCATGTCGTAGCGGTCCTGGTAGCGCTGGAACAGCTTGCGCTTGATCACCCAGTCGATCTCGGTGTCGACCTTGGCGAAGTCCTGCGCCTCCACCGCGTCCAGGGCGCGCCCCCACAAGTCGACGACCTGGTCGATCTGCGGATCGCGGTCGCGGTTGCGCAGGTGCTCGACGGCGCGCGCGTAGTACTCGCGCTGGATGTCGAGGGCGCTGGCCTGGCGGCCGCCCGCCAACCGCACCGGGCGGCGGCCGGTGAGGTCGTGGCTGACCTCGCGGATGGCGCGGATCGGGTTGTCGAGGGCGAAGTCGCGGAAGGCCACGCCCGCCTCGATCATCTCCAGCACCAGCGCCGCCGTGCCCACCTTGAGCATGGTGGTGGTCTCGGACATGTTGGAGTCGCCGACAATGACGTGCAGGCGCCGGTACTTCTCGGCGTCGGCGTGCGGCTCGTCGCGGGTGTTGATGATCGGGCGCGAGCGGGTGGTCGCCGAGGAGACGCCCTCCCAGATGTGCTCGGCGCGCTGCGACAGGCAGAACGTGGCCGCCTTCGGGGTCTGCAACACCTTGCCCGCGCCGCAGATCAGCTGGCGGGTGACCAGGAACGGCAGCAGCACGTCGGAGATCCGGGAGAACTCGCCGGCCCGCACCACCAGGAAGTTCTCGTGGCAGCCGTAGGAGTTGCCCGCCGAGTCGGTGTTGTTCTTGAACAGGTAGATGTCGCCGCCGATACCCTCCTCGGCCAGCCGCTGCTCGGCGTCGATGAGCAGCTCCTCGAGCACCCGCTCACCGGCGCGATCGTGGGTGACCAGCTGGTGCAGGCTGTCGCACTCGGCGGTGGCGTACTCGGGATGCGAGCCGACGTCGAGGTAGAGGCGAGCACCGTTGCGGAGGAACACGTTCGAGCTACGGCCCCAGGACACCACCCGGCGGAACAGGTACCGGGCAACTTCGTCGGGGGACAGCCGACGGTGACCGTGGAAGGTGCATGTCACACCGAACTCGGTCTCGATCCCCATGATTCGTCGCTGCACATCTTCGACATTACAGCCATGTCGGGCCCCGGCGGGGCGGTGCGGACAACAGCACCGCATACGGCTTGGCAACGATTCGGGGTGGTTTGCCCGGTTCACCGGCCGCGCACACGGCTCGGGCCCGCGCGCGAACCAGTGTTCGCGCACGGGCCCGGAGCGGGTGGTGCGACGCCCCCGGACTACTCCGCGGGCTCCTCCGGCAACTCCACCGTGGTGGTCGCCTTGCCCACCGAGGTGTCGACGCCGTTGCCGGCCAGCAACTGCTCGAGCGCGGTCTTGGTGACCCGCCGGAACGCCCGGCGCGGGCGGGCCTGCTCCAGGGTGGCCACCTCCAGCTGGGAGACGCCGATCGTGCGCTTCTCCTTGTCGGCGCCCTCCGGGCCGGAGGCCTGCAGCGCCTGCACCGCGACGCCCACCGCCGAGCTCAGGTCCAGGCCCGGCTGGTAGGAGTCCTTCAGCGCGGCGACGATGGGCTCGGTGGTACCGCCCATCACCACGAACTCGCGCTCGTCGACGATCGCGCCGTCGAAGTTGATCCGGTACAGCACCGCCTCCGGCGACTGCTCCGGGTAGCCGACCTCGGCGACACAGATCTCCACCTCGAACGGCTTGAGCTGGTCGTTGAACACCGTGCCCAGCGCCTGCGCGTAGGCGTTGGCCAATGCCCGGCCGGTCACGTCGCGCCGGTCGTACTGGTAGCCGCGCAGGTCGGCCTGCAGGATGCCGCCGCGCCGCAGGCTCTCGAACTCGTTGTATTTGCCGACGGCGGCGAACCCGATGCGGTCGTAGAGCTCGCTCACCTTGTGCAGCGTGGCCGAGGGGTTCTCGGCCACGAACAGCACACCCTTGTCGTAGGTCAGCACGACGACACTGCGACCCCGAGCGATGCCCTTGCGCGCGAGCTCGGTCTTGTCGCGCATGATCTGCTCGGCCGAGGCGTAGTACGGCAGTGTCATGCGCCTGCACTCCCTTCCTGAGCCGCGGTGCGATCGGCGACGATCCCGCGGGCGATCTCCTCGAGCCTGCTCTCGGGCACCTCCAGGGCGCCCTCGGCGTCGATGACGACGGCCGTCGGGTAGATCCCGCGCAGCAGGTCCGGCCCGCCGGTGGCGGTGTCGTCGTCGGAGGCGTCGTAGAGCGACTCCAGGGCGATGCGCAGCGCCCGTGCCTGGTCGATCCCCTTGGCGTACAGCTTCTTCAGCGAGGTCTTGGCGAACATCGAGCCGGAACCGACCGCGGTGTAGCCGAACCGCTCCTCGCTGCGCCCACCGACGACGTCGTAGGACACGATGCGCCCGGCCCGATCCGGGTCACCGGCGCGCTCGTCGTACCCGACCAGCACCGGCACCACGGCCAGGCCCTGCAGGGCCGCGGGCAGGTTGTCGCGCACCATCTTCGACAGCTTGTTGGCCTTGCCGTCGAAGGTGAGCGGCACGCCCTCGATCTTCTCGTAGTGCTCGAGCTCGACCGCGAACAGCCGCACCAGCTCCACGGCCATGCCCGCGGTGCCCGCGATGCCCGCCGCCGAGAAGGTGTCGGTGATGTAGACCTTGTCCATGTCCCTGCTGGCCAACAGGTTTCCCTGGGTGGCCCGCCGGTCGCCGGCGATCAGCACGCCGCCGCGGTAGCTGACCGCGACAATGGTGGTGCCGTGCGGGGCGATGTCCTTCGCGCCGGTGCCACCGGAGGATCCGGTGGCACCGTCGAGAGCTGCGAACCTGTTGGGACCCAACAGTTCCGGCGCGAGCGCTCGTAGATGTTCGGTGAAAGAGGAAAGCGCGTGCCCCGGGTGGAGACGCATCGGGTCACCTGCTGTCACTGGCCGCCCTTCTGCACGTAGGCGCGGACGAAGTCCTCCGCATTCTCCTCGAGCACGTCATCGATCTCGTCGAGCAGGTCGTCGGTGTCCTCCGCCAGCTTCTCGCGACGTTCCTGACCCGCGGCCTCGGGACCGGCGGAACCCTCGTCCTCGTCGCCGCCTCCGGTGCGCTTGGTCTGCTCTTGTGCCATGGCAGCCGACCTCCTGTGTTCTCATCACGACCGGACCCAGGATCGGTGAGCACGGTTCCGGTCGTGCGCAATGTGCGTGCCCGTTCTTCAACACTACCCAGCCACCCCGACACCATGTCGGATCTGTGGCCTTTTGCCGGTCAGTGCGTCAGCTGCTCCACCAGTTCGGCGGCGCTGTCCACACCGTCGAGCAGCTTGCCGACATGGGACTTGGTGCCGCGGCGCGGCTCCAGGGTGGGGATGCGCACCAGCGAATCACCGCCCAGGTCGAAGATCACCGAGTCCCAGCTCGCGGCGGCGATGTCGGCCCCGAAGCGGCGCAGGCACTCCCCGCGGAAATAGGCCCTGGTGTCGGTGGGCGGGTTGGTCATCGCATCGAGCACCTGTTGTTCGGTGACCAGCCGCTTCATCGACCCGCGGGCGACCAGGCGGTTGTAGAGCCCCTTGTCCAGCCGCACATCGGAGTACTGCAGGTCCATCAGGTGCAACTTGGGGGCGGCCCAGTTCAGTCCCTCTCGGCTGCGCATGCCCTCGAGCAGGCGCAGCTTGGCGGGCCAGTCCAGCAGGTTCGCGCATTCCATCGGGTCGCGCTCCAGCAGGTCGAGCACCATCGCCCAGTTCTCGAGGATGTCGCGGGCGCGCGGGTCGTCGTTGCCCTCGCGGTCCATGAACTTCGCGACCCGCTCGTGGTAGAGCCGCTGCAACGCCAAGCCGGTGAGTTCGCGGCCGTCGGCCATCGCCACCGCCACCCGCAGCGTCGGATCGTGACTGATCTGGTGCACCGCGGTGACCGGCCGGGCCAGCTGCAGGTCCGACAGGTCCTCCCCGGCCTCCACGAGATCCAGCACCAGCGCGGTGGTGCCGACCTTGAGGTAGGTCGACATCTCGGCCAGGTTCGCGTCCCCGATGATGACGTGCAGCCTGCGGTACTTGTCGGCGTCGGCGTGCGGTTCGTCGCGGGTGTTGATGATGCCGCGCTTGAGGGTGGTCTCCAAGCCGACCTCGACCTCGATGTAGTCGGCGCGCTGGGACAGCTGGAAGCCGGACTGGTCGCCGGACTGGCCGATGCCGACCCGGCCGGACCCGCAGATCACCTGCCGGGAGACGAAGAACGGCGTCAAGCCCACGATGATCTGGTTGAACGGGGTGTCCCGGTTCATCAGGTAGTTCTCGTGGGTGCCGTAGGAGGCGCCCTTGCCGTCGACGTTGTTCTTGTACAGCTGCAGCCGCGGCGCGCCGGGCACACTGGAGGCGTGCCGGGCCGCGGCCTCCATCACCCGCTCGCCCGCCTTGTCCCAGATCACCGCGTCCAGCGGATCGGTGACCTCGGGGGCGGAGTACTCCGGGTGGGCGTGGTCGACGTAGAGCCGCGCGCCGTTGGTGAGGATCATGTTCGCGGCGCCGACCTCGTCGGCGTCGATCACCGGCGCCGGCCCGTTCATCCGGCTCAGGTCGAAGCCACGCGCGTCGCGCAGCGGCGACTCCACCTCGTAGTCCCACCGGGTGCGCCGTGCGCGCGGCACGCCCTCGGCCGCCGCGTACGCCAGAACCGCCTGCGTGGAGGTGAGGATCGGGTTGGCCGACGGCTCGGTGGGCGTCGAGATGCCGTATTCGACCTCGATTCCGATGATGCGCTGCATACCTCGAGCCTAGGCGACGCGCGCGGCGGCATCGGCCGCACCCGGTGCACCCGTGTCCTCCTCGGGGTGTAGCCGAATTCGTTCTCCCGGCTACACCGGTTCCTCCTCGCGGCGGATTCCCTCGCGCGCGCGAGGGCCGATAGTGGGTGGGTGACCGACCAGATCACCGATCAGGCGCGGGACCGGGCCCGCACCCCCGCGCCGGGCGGCCGCCTGCCCGCCCTCGACGTCCTGCGCGGCATCGCCATCCTCGGCACCCTCGGCACCAACATCTGGATCATGACCGATCCCGAGGGGCTCGTCGGCTACCTCGCCGGCTTCGGCGCCGCGGGCGCGGACTGGACCGAACGGGTGCTCCAGCAGATCGCCCAGGGCAAGTTCCTCGGCCTCCTGACCATCATGTTCGGCATCGGCCTGGCCATCCAGCAGGCCTCGGCCGCCCGCGCGGGCAGACCGTGGCCGGGCAAGTACCCCTGGCGGGCGGGCCTGCTGTTCCTCGACGGCGTGCTGAACTTCGTGCTGGTCGCCGAGTTCGACGTGCTCATGGGGTACGCCGTCACGGGCCTGGTGGTGGCGTTCCTGCTCGCCACGAGCGACCGGGCTCGGCGCCGCTGGCTGATCGGCGCGGCGGCGGTGCATCTGGCGCTGCTCACCCTGGTCGCGGTGGCGATCGCCGCCGCACCCGCGGCCGAGCCCGCGGCGCGCGAGCCACTGGACCCGAACCCCTACGCCGACGGATCGTTCTGGGACCTGGTGGTGTTCCGGCTGGCGAACGCGGGCATGTTCCGGCTCGAACCGATCATCGTGTTCCCGATGTCGGTGGCGTTGTTCCTCGCCGGTGCGGCGTTGTTCCGGGCCGGGGTGTTCCGGCCGGAGGGCGCGCGAATCCGCAAGCGGCTCATGCTGCTCGGCGCGGTGGCGGCACCGGTCGACCTGGCCGCCGGTGTGTTCGTCGGCGGCGACGTGATCTTCCTGACCCGCTACGGCACCGCGCCGCTCGTCGCGTTCGGCCTGCTCGCCCTGGTGGCCGAGTTCTACCTGCGCAGGCCGCGCGTCGGATTCGCCGGGCGCAGGCTCGGCGAGGTCGGCCGCACCGCGCTCTCGTGCTACATCCTGCAGAACCTGGTGGCCTCGGCGCTGTGCTACGGCTGGGGCCTCGGGCTGGCGGCACGGGTGGACCCGGCGGCGCGCGTGCCGTTCACGGTCGGAACGTATCTGCTGGTCAGCCTGATCATCGTGGTGGCGGCGCACCTGTGGCTACGCCGCTTCGAGCGCGGGCCGGTGGAGTGGTTCTGGCAGGTGAGCTACCGGCGGCTGTCCGGCGACCGCTGAAGCGGCGCAACCGATTCTGGCTCGGCGCTGCCACCGGCTCGCCGAAACGACCTCCGCGGACGAGGCCGGGCGGATATTCTCGGGCGGTGGGGCCGACACCCGGCCCACCGGTGCGGCAGCGTGCGGGAGCGTCGGATGGAGAACACCCTGGTCGTCGACGAAAAGCCGCGCTGGGCAACAGCTTTGCTGCGGCCGGGCATTCTCGCCTTCGGTGGGCCGATCGAGCCCACCGCGCTGCACGCCCACCACACCGTCCAGATGCTCGTCGCCCGTACCCCGGTGACGGTGATGGACGCCGGCGGCGTGCGGCACCAGGGCACCCGGGTGATCGTGCCCGCGGACGCGCCCTACCGGATCGAATCCGCCGCCGAGGGAGCGACGCTGTATCTCGATCCGGAGACCGCGGCCGGTGCCGCCGCCGCGGCGGATGCCCATCGCGGCGGCTGGGCCGACGACCGCGACCCGCTGCCCGCCACCCTGCTGAATTCCCCCATCGCCGAACAGGTGGCGGCCATCGTGCACGCCCTGCGCGCGACGCCACCGGCCCCGCCGCATCGCCACGCCGCGGTCACCGAGGCGCTGCACCTGCTGCCCTCGCTGGTGCTCGACCGCACCGTCCGCGGCGCCGACGTCGCCAAGCGGGTCGGCCTCTCCCCCGGCCGCCTGTCCCACCTGTTCACCGAGCAGGTCGGAATCCCGCTGCGCCCCTACATTCTCTGGCTGCGCCTGCGAATCGCCGTCGCCCGCTTCCGCTCCGGCGACGACCTCGCCACCGCCGCCCAGGCCGCGGGCTTCGACAACGGCACCGACCTCACCCGCACCTGCCGCCGCACCTTCGGCCTCTCCCCCACCGCCCTCCACCATGCCGCCCACTGGGATCTGGGCGACGACCTGCGCTGAACCGAGCGGCACACCGGCGGCAGGACCGGACTACCGCGGGCCCGCCTGCTCCCGCACGGTCGCGCGCAGGTGGTAGCGGGCGCCGATGGCGCGCAACACCTGCCGCACGACGGGGGGCGCCCATGCGGCGGCCGGGTCCTCGATCACCTCGGGGTCGACGAGGGTGAGTGTGCGGCCGGTGCGGCGCAGCTCGAATCGTCCGGCCGCGCGCACGTTCTTCAGCCAGTCGACGCCGGGGCCGTAGGTCAGCGCGATCCGGTAGACCGGGCCGTCGGCGAAGGCCAGCACGGGCGTCTCGTAGGTGCGGCCGGAGCGGCGGCCGCGATGCACCACCACCGCGGCCGGGGGGACGCGACCGGCGACCGGTCTGGCCGCCGGATTGGTGAGGTGCCGGTTGAGGGTGGCCAGGGAGCGTGGCAGAACCATGTCGTCCTCTCCGCCGAGTGGAAGCCGGCGCCGCCCAATCTACTCCGGATCGACGCGTCGCTCAGCTCGAGGACGCCATCGACGCCGCCCAGGCCCCGAAGGCGCCCGGATTGCGGGTCTGCAGCAGCACCCGGCCCGGACCGACGAAGTCGAAGACGAAACCCTCGCCGGATTTCAGGGACTGGATGGAGCGTCCCGACACGGCCCGGCGGATGGTGAAGTTCATCGCCAGGTCGTAGGCGACGACGTGGCCGGTGTCGATGGTGATCGGCTCGCCCGGTTGCAGATCGATGACGTCGATGGCGCCGAACACACCGACGACCACCTCGCCCTCGCCGTGGGCGCGTAGACCGAAACCGCCCTCGCCGCCGAACAGGTTCGCGAACCCGCCCCATTTGCTCTCCACGGTCACGCCGTAGGAGTTGGCGATCCAGCCGCCGCGGCTGATGAAGTACGGGCGGTCCGGGGTGATCGCGAGATTCAGCATGTCGCCGGGCAGGGCGGGTGCCACGTCCACCCAGCCGCCCTGCGGCGGTGCGGTGAAGGTGGAGACGAAGAACGACTCGCCGGCCAGCACCGAGCGCTTCAACCCGGCCAGGATGCCGCCTTCGGCCTTGGCCTGCAGGGTGACGCCGGCCGAATGCGCGAGCATGGCGCCGCTCTCGACCCGCATCGGCTCCCCGCCCGCGAGGAAGCAGCGGGCGACGGTCGAGGCGGGATTGTGGCGCAGGTGTACCTTCATGGACCGCGACATTACCGCGCGGGCGACCCGGGCAGGGCTGCCCGCGCGGCCCTCAGCCCAGTGTGCGCAACGCCTCGTCGCTGCGCGCCAGCACCGCGCCGCCGTCGGCGGTGAGCACGATCGGGCGCTGGATCAGCCGTGGTTCGGCCACCAGCGCCTCGATCCAGCGCTCCCGGTCGGCCGGAGTGCGGCCCCAGTCGGCCATGCCCAGGTCCTTGGCCGCCTGTTCGCCGGTGCGGGTGATGTCCCAGGGCTCGGCGCCGAGGCGGGCGAGCACGGCGCGCAGTTCCTCGGCGGTCGGCGGGTCGTCGAGGTAGCGGCGCACGGTGTAGTCCACGCCCGCCTCGTCGAGGTAGGCGGTGGCGTTGCGGCTCTTCGAGCAGCGCGGATTGTGCCAGATCTCGGTGTGACCACTCGTCATGCCACCAGGTAACCACGCCGCCGCGCCGCCGGGGAACGGGACCCCGCCGGACGCGACGAGGCCGCGCCCCCGCACGGGAGACGCGGCCTCGATCGGTCGGCCTACAGGTACTGGCCGGTGTTCGACTCGGTGTCGATGGCCCGGCTCGCACTGGCGTTCTTGCCGGTGACCAGCGTGCGGATGTAGACGATGCGCTCGCCCTTCTTACCCGAGATCCGCGCCCAGTCATCGGGATTCGTGGTGTTGGGCAGGTCCTCGTTCTCGGAGAACTCGTCCACGATCGAATCGTAGAGATGCTGGATGCGCAGGCCCGGGCTGCCCGTCTCGAGCACCGACTTGATCGCGTACTTCTTGGCGCGATCGACGATGTTCTGGATCATGGCGCCGGAGTTGAAGTCCTTGAAGTACAGGACTTCCTTGTCACCGTTGGCGTAGGTGACCTCCAGGAAGCGGTTGTCCTCGCTCTCGGCGTACATCCGGTCCACGACCCGCTCGATCATGGCGCGCACGCAGGCGGCCTTGTCGCCGCCGAACTCGGCCAGGTCGTCGGCGTGCAGCGGCAGATCCTCGGTGAGGTACTTGGAGAAGATGTCCTGCGCCGACTCCGCGTCCGGACGCTCGATCTTGATCTTCACATCGAGGCGGCCGGGCCGCAGGATGGCCGGGTCGATCATGTCCTCGCGGTTGGACGCACCGATCACGATGACGTTCTCGAGGCCCTCCACGCCGTCGATCTCCGACAGCAGCTGCGGCACCACGGTGGTCTCCACGTCCGACGAGACGCCGGAGCCGCGGGTGCGGAAGATCGAGTCCATCTCGTCGAAGAACACGATCACCGGGGTGCCCTCGGAGGCCTTCTCGCGGGCCCGCTGGAAGATGATCCGGATGTGGCGCTCGGTCTCGCCCACGAACTTGTTCAGCAGCTCGGGGCCCTTGATGTTCAGGAAGAACGACTTGGCTTCCTTGGCATCCTCACCGCGCGCCTCGGCGATCTTCTTGGCCAGCGAGTTGGCCACCGCCTTGGCGATGAGCGTCTTACCGCAGCCGGGCGGGCCGTAGAGCAGCACGCCCTTGGGCGGGCGCAGCTCGTACTCGCGGAACAGGTCCTTGTGCAGGAACGGCAGCTCGACCGCGTCCCTGATCTGTTCGATCTGCCTGCCCAGGCCGCCGATGTCGCTGTAGTCGACGTCGGGCACCTCCTCGAGCACCAGATCCTCGACCTCGGCCTTGGGGATGCGCTCGAAGGCGAATCCGGCCTTGGTGTCGACCAGCAGGGAGTCGCCGGGACGCAGCTTGCGCACGGGCGAGTCGGGATCGTCGAGGTCGTCCTCCTCGGCGACCTTGGCCAGCGGACCCGCCAGCCAGACGACCCGCTCCTCGTCGGCGTGCCCGACCACGAGGGCGCGGCGGCCGTCGTCGAGGATCTCGCGCAGCGTGCCGATCTCACCGACCGCGTCGTACTCGTTCGCTTCCACGACGGTCAGCGCCTCGTTCAACCGGACGGTCTGACCGTAGGAGAGCGTGGACGTGTCGATGTTCGGCGAGCAGGTCAACCGCATCTTGCGACCCGAAGTGAACACGTCGACCGTCTGATCGTCGTACACGCCGATCAGGATGCCGTATCCGCTGGGCGGCTGACCCAGCCGATCGACCTCCTCGCGCAGCGCCACCAGTTGCTGGCGCGCTTCCTTGAGGGTGTCCATCAGCTTGGTGTTGCGAATGGTCAGCGAATCGATGCGGGCTTCCAATTCACGTGTGCGATCCGGCGAATCGGCGAGTTGCCTTCGGAGTGCAGCCGCCTCGGCGCGTACCGCCTCGAGCTCTCTCCAGGCCGCCGAATCCGAATTCTCGATGGGGCTCATGTGCTGCTCCTCCCAGTCCCGGTCTATCAACGCTACCGGGCGCGAACCGTTCTCGCTTTCCGACATTGTTTCGTCGTGATCACATCTGTGCTGCGATCGGCGGCCGAGCAACCATGTTAGCCTCCCCTAACCCGGCCGAGGAGGGAATCCTCGGCATCGAGCCGAAAGGTTGCTGAACATGCTCCTTCCCGCCAAGTCCCTGCGCTTGTGCGTCGCCACCGCCGCGGCGGCCCTCGCCCTCACCGCCGGCCTGGCCGGCTGTTCGGACGACGAGTCCTCCGACACCGCCGCGACCAGCACCAGCGCGGCCGCCACCAGCGCGGCGGCCACCTCCTCCGCGAGCGGTGATCACGACCACGCCGCCCCGACCGCCGAGGAGCTGCAGGGCACGCTGACCCTGTTCGCGGATCCGGCCAAGACCACCGCCGACAAGACCGCGGTCGTGGTGGACGGCGACAAGCGCGCCGCCAACATCGACACGATGAACCAGGTCCTCGGCGGCTATGGGCCGCTGACCTTCGCGATCAGCGACATCAAGACCGAGGGCGAATCCGCGACCGCTCAGGTCGTCATCACCTCCCCGCACGGTGTCGCCCCCGCCATGCCGCTGACCTGGCAGCACGAGGACGACAAGTGGAAGATCTCGGACGCGAGCGCCTGCACGCTGCTGGCCTTCGCGCAGGCTCCCTGCACGCCGTGATCACCGGCGCGCCCGCGTGTGATCGTTCCCCGTCCACCGGCGGGTGAAACGCACGCGGGCGCAGCCGTCCCACGGGCTGGACGGCGTGGACGCACCGCGACCGTCTCACCCCTTGGACGGGCGCCGCTGCGGTTTGGGAGTGACCACGCCCTCGGCCAGGCGCCGGGCGCTGACCAGGAACGCCGTGTGCGCCTGCATGCGGTGCTCGGGCCGCACCGCCAGCCCCACCACGTGCCAGGGCCGCACCATCGACTCCCACGAGCGCGGCTCGGTCCAGCACTCCTGCTCCCGCAGCGCCTCGACCACCTTCGACAACTGGGTGACCGTCGCCACATAGACGATCAGCACACCACCCGGCACCAGTGCCCCGGCCACGGTCGGCAGGGCGTCCCACGGGGCGAGCATGTCCAGTACCACCCGGTCCACCGGCTCGCCGGTGTACTCGGCGACATCGCCGACGGTCAACGACCAGTTGGCGGGCCGTTCGCCGAAGAACCGCTCCACGTTGCGCACGGCGTGCTCGGCGTGGTCCTCGCGGATCTCCCAGGAGAGCACCTCACCCTCGGGCCCGACCGCGCGCAGCAGCGAACAGGTCAGCGCGCCCGAACCCGCCCCCGCCTCGAGCACCCGGGCGCCGGGGAAGATATCGCCCTCGTGCACGATCTGCGCGGCGTCCTTGGGATAGATCACCGCCGCGCCGCGCGGCATGGACAGCACGTAGTCGACCAGCAGCGGACGCAGCGCCAGGTACGGCGTGCCGTTGGTGGAGTTGACCACGCTGCCCTCGTCGGCGCCGATCAGGTCGTCGTGCTTGATCGCGCCGCGATGGGTGTGGAACTCCTTGCCGGGCTCGAGGATCACCGTGTGCAGGCGACCCTTCGCGTCGGTCAGCTGCACCCGGTCCCCGATGGCGAATGGCCCGGTCCGTCTGGCCGTCATGTAACTCCGTTCCGTGCTGGTTTCTGCTGGTTTCTGCTGGTGTACGCAGGGTCCGCGCAGGTCTGTCAGGGGTGTGACCCGTGTGCACCGTCGGTGTCGGTGCCGCCGGATAGCCTGCCAGGTATGTCAGCGCCCGTGTCCACACCCCCTGCCACGGCGGCCGCGCAGCCCGCGCCCGCCGCGCCGGAGCCCGCGCGCAGGCCCGCGCTCTCGCCCTCCCGGGCAATGGATTTCAAGCAGTGCCCGTTGAAGTACCGGCTGCGCGCCATCGACCGCATCCCCGAGCCGCCCTCGCGGCACGCCGTGCGCGGCACGGTGGTGCACGCGGTGCTCGAGGATCTCTACGGTCTGCCCGCTGCCGAGCGCGGCCGCGACCGGGCCGCGGCGTTGATCGAACCGGCGTGGGCGCGGGTGCTGGCCGAACGGCCGGAGATCGCCGAGCTGGTCGCCGAGGACGGGCCCGCGGCCTTCCTGGCCGAGGTCGCCGCGCTGGTCGACACCTACTACCGGCTCGAGGACCCGACCCGTTTCTCGCCGGAGTCACGGGAGGCGCGGGTGGAGGTGGAGCTCGGTGACGGCGTGCTGCTGCGCGGGTTCGTCGACCGCATCGACGTCGCCCCCACCGGTGAGCTGCGGGTGGTCGACTACAAGACGGGCCGCGCGCCGGGCCCCGCGCAGGAGACCAAGGCGCTGTTCCAGCTCAAGTTCTACGCCCTGGTCGTGCTGCGCACCCGCGGCATCCTGCCCGCCCAGCTGCGGCTGATCTACCTGGCCGACGGCCAGATCCTCACCTACGCGCCCGATGCCGAGGAACTCGACCGCTTCGAGCGCACCCTGGCCGCGCTCTGGACGGCGATCCGGGAGGCGGGCCGCACCGGCGAGTTCCCGCCGAGCACCAGCTGGTTGTGCGGGTACTGCGACTACAAGCCGCTGTGCCCGGCCTACGGCGGCACGCCGCCGGAGTATCCCGGCTGGCCCGAGACGGTCGGCGAGTCCCCGGACGAGACACTGGCCGAGTCGGTCGCCGACTGAGCGGCGGCAACCGGCGGTGCGCCGCCGAACCACCACGTGAACCCGAACACGACGGTGATCAGCAGCAGCGCCTGCACGATGGCGGGGCCGGCCGCGGTGACCAGGATCTTCAGATTGATGGAGGCGCCGAGCAGCACCACGCCGGTCTTGATGAAGAACTCGGTGCGGAACCCGGCCGAAAGTCGCTCGCGCAGGCCCAGTTTCGTCAGGATCGCCGCACCGGCGAGCCCGAGCGCGATCGCGTACACCGGGTACTCGATCGACTTGGCCACCTGCTGCACGGGGGTGCCGTCGGCCCACCGCGGCACCTGCGTCTCGAAGAACCGGGTCAGCGCCCCCAGCACGAGCACCACCGCCACCCCGGCGACGATCCCGCGCCACGTCGTGGTCGAATCCTGGCGTACCGCATCGGTTTCCGAAGTCACCGGCGTGCCGGCGCGCGCGTCGAGCTCGGCCATCACGGCACCAGCCAATCCGGGATCGCCCCGAGCAGGACGAGCGCGAGCAGGGTCAGCCCGACGACGGCGGCGAGCCAGTCCTCGTTCCAGGTGAAGGTGCTCTCCGGCGGCTCGCCGGGGGAATGCTGTGACACGGTGTGCTCCTCGGGGTCCTCATCGAGGGGCGCACCGTATCAACGCCGAGCCGACAGCCACACCGGTTGCGAACAGCCTGAATCGATCCGTTGACCCGGGGTGGCGGCGCGGTTTGTCCTGGGCGGTCAGAACGCGCGGCAGGACCGGATGTCAGTGGCCAGGATCGCCTTGGCGCCGAGGTCGGCCAGCCGATCCATCACCGAATTGCCCTTGCCGCGCGGTACCAGCGCGCGCACCGCGACCCAGCCCTCGTCGGCCAGCGGAGAGACCGTCGGCGACTCCAGGCCGGGGGTGATCTGCACCGCCTGGTCGAGCAGTTCCTTGGGGCAGTCGTAGTCCAGCATCAGGTACTGCTGGGCGAACACGACACCCTGGATACGGGCGACGAGCTGGTTGCGGGCGCGGTCGTCGCGGTCGGCTCCGACCCGCTCGACGAGCACCCCCTCCGAGTCGCACAGCGTCTCGCCGAAGGCGACCAGGTTGTGCTGGCGCAGCGTGCGGCCCGAACCCACCACGTCGGCGATGGCGTCGGCGACGCCGAGCTGGATGGAGATCTCCACCGCGCCGTCGAGCCGGATGACCTCGGCCTCGATGCCGCGGCGGCGCAGGTCGCTCAGCACCAGGTTCGGATAGGAGGTGGCGATCCGCTTGTCGTAGAGGTCCTCGACCTTCCACTCCCGGCCGGCCGGCGCGGCGTAGCGGAAGGTGGAGCGGCCGAAGCCGAGCGCGAGCCGCTCCTGCACCGGTGCGCCGGAATCCAGCGCCAGGTCACGGCCGGTGATACCGAGGTCGAGCTCGCCGGAGCCGACGTAGACGGCGATGTCCTTCGGACGCAGGAAGTAGAACTCGACCTGGTTCTCCGGGTCGAGCACGCTCAGGTCGCGGGAGTCGGTGCGCTTGCGGTACCCGGCCTCGCTCAGGATCGAGGTCGCGGATTCGGACAGTGCGCCTTTGTTGGGGACTGCGACGCGCAGCATGACGGGGTCCTTTCGGGAGAGTGTGGGAAGCGGAGGGCGGGACCGTCACAGATGTCGGTACACGTCCTCGAGCTTCAACCCCCGCCCGACCATCAGCACCTGCACCCAGTACAGCAGCTGGGAGATCTCCTCGGCCAGCGATTCGTCGCTCTCGTGTTCGGCGGCCAGCCACACCTCGCCGGCCTCCTCGAGCACCTTCTTACCCTGGGCATGCACGCCGGCGTCCAGGGCGGCCACGGTGCCGGATCCCTCGGGGCGGGTGGCGGCACGGTCCTGCAGCTCGGCGAACAGGGTTTCGAAAGTCTTCACGGGGGGTCATTCTCTCAGACCCCGGCAGCGCGGCGACGATCGGCCGCCACCGGTCGGGGACCGGCGGCGGCCGTCGGCGGTCAGTGGGCGTCGGGCTCGAGCAGCTCGGCCAGTTCGGCCACCGCGGTGCGCAGGTGTCCGGCGAACGCGTGCATCTGGTCGGCGACCGCCGCCGGGGTGGCCAGGTAGAGATTCCAGCGGTCCGGCAGCAGCACGTAGGCGACGCCGATGCAGCGCGAGCTGGTGGAACCGAACCCGAAGTACTCGATGTTGACCGAGGGCGCGGAGCTCGTGCTCAGGTAGTCGTCGCGCATGATCGTCCAGCCGGGGCTGTCGTAGAGCGCGATCGGCTCGGTGACCCCCAGCTCGGCGCCGCGGCGCCGCTGGATCCACTGCAGCTCCCACAGGTGCTGTTCGGGGGCGTCGCCGGCCTGGCACTGTTTGGCCCGCGCCACGTGGGCGTCGGCGGCGGTGCGGGCGGCGGCCAGCCGGGTGGCGCGGTCGGCGGTGCCGTCCTGCATGGCGTCGACGAAGGCGATCATCTCCGGGGTGACCACCCGCATGGCCTCGGTGCGGCCGTTGCGGTACTGCCGGGTGGCGATGGACTCGTAGGTCGCCCCGGTGAGCCCTTTGCTGCGCCGGTGCGCCAGCTGGTAGCTCAGCTGGGCGAAGGCGTCCGGGGAGATGCCGAGCCGCTTGGCGCGGGTGGTGCCGAAATCGGGAAAGGACACCGTGGTGGTGGCGTTCGCGGCGGCGTACTCGGCGAAATCCTGTGCCGCGGCGGCGATCCGGGCCCGCAGATCGGTGTTCAGCACGAACTCGATCGGCTCCACCGCGGGCAGGCCCTGCGGTTGCGCGCCCGCCGATTCGGCGTGCGCGGCGGCGGGGGTCTCGAGCAGGATGTCGACGAACGACAGGATGGTGGTGCCGTCGAGCCCGCAGTGCTCGACGTTGATGCCCGCGCTGCCGTCGGCGAAGACGATGAACGACACCGACTTGTCGAACCACCGGTTGCCGCTGTCGCCGTGCAGCAGCTGGTCACAGGCGTGCAGCTGGTCGCGCGGGGCGACGTCTTCCAGGCAGAGGCAGAACAGCGCGGTCTCGATGGTGTCCAGCGCGGCGACGTTGGCGGGTTCGGCACGCAGGGCCGCGCGGTCGGCCGCCCAGTCCGCGCGCGCCTCGGTGGTGAGGTGGCCGACGGCGGCGTCGGTGGGGGCGGCCTTGGCGCCCGCCTTGAGCACGGCACGCAGGCCGTCGGCCAGGTCGTCGAGCGAGTACGGCACGCCGCCCGGACCGAGCACATCGAGACGGAAGGCGTTGCCGCGGTGGAACACCACGATGTGGCGTTCCTGGGAGTGGCCGGGCCAGTCGTCGCTGTAGGGCACCCGCACGGTGTCCTGCTCGGCGCCCGGGATGCGGGTCTCGGAGAACAGGTACTTGTTCTGCCACATCGACAGCCGCTGCCCGCGCTGGGTGGCGGGTGGGATCTCCTCGCGGTCGAGGGCGAGCTTGTAGTCGACCGCGGCCAGGACGATGGCCGCCGCGCGCGCGACCTGATCGGCGGGGGTGGAGGTCGCCAGCGCGGTGTCGTCGCGGAAGAGGAAGAAGAAGTTCGCGTTCAGCGCGATCCGGTCGCGGCGGCCCAGGTAACGCGACGGCCAGAACTGGTCGAGCCAGCTGCCGACGCCGGGGGTGGCGTCGTACTCCGCCAGCGCCGCGTGCAGGGTGCGGCCGGGCCCACCGGGACGCAGCAGCTCGTCCACCGCGGCCAGGGTCGTGGCGAGTTCCTCGGCGGTGAGCAGCGGCGAACACCACTGCAGGAAGCGTTCGCAGCTGGCCTCCAGCGTGGGCAGCGGTACCCGGGGCAGGTGGTCCTCGGCGGCGAAGGTGCGTTCGGTCAAGTCGGTTTCCTCGAGGTCGGGGGTGGGAACGGGCTCAGGCGCGGGCGGCGGGATCGGGCCGCGAGACGAACAGGCTCGCGTACAGCCATCCTTCGCTCTCGTGGCCCCGGGTGTCGATCCCGTGATCGGCCAGGGTGGCCAGCACGTGGTCGCGCTCGGCCGGTGCGGCGAAGCGGCGCTGCCGGAACAGGCCGGGCACCTGTTCGGTGCGGTAGCCCAGCGCGTCGAGTTCCGCGGCGATCGGCCCGAAATCGAACATGCGCAGCACGAAGTGCGCCATCCAGGGTCGCCGCCGCGGATGCGCGGTGGCGATCCGGACCAGGGTCTTCTCGGTGACGTAGCCGATGCAGCCGGTGGACACGACCAGGTCGGCCCGCGCGAGCAGGGCGCGCTGGTCGTCGGTGGGATCGGCCGCCTCCAGGTCGGCGTGCACGACCTCGTGCAGCAGGCCGGCCGCGGCGGCGTAGTTCAGCGCGGGCCGGGAGGCGTCGACGCCGAGGAAGCGCACCCCGGGCCAGGCGTCGTACTCGGTGAGCCGGGCACGGTCGCGGGCGGCGAGCGCGGCGGGGTCGAGATCACCCGCGCCGGCGTAGTGGGCGGCGAGGTCGGCGATGGTGGTGTCGAACCGCAGCAGCGCGGCGTTCACCCCGTAGGAGCAGCCGATGTCGAGCACGGTGGGAGTGTCGGTGCGGGCCGAGGCGCGATACTCCCGGATCTGCTGCTCGAAGAACGGTTTCGCCAGTTCCGGTATCCGATAGTCCAGGGCGGACATCCGGGTGTAGTACGCGCGGGGATCGGGACGGTCGTAGATGTCGTCGAAGGAGGCTTTCCCGGTGGTGTGTAACGGCACTGGCACGTGTCTTCGTTTCCTTTCGGTCGGGAGCTTGCTCAGTCGAGTAATCGGTCGCCGCGCACGGCCTCGGCCGCGGCGAGATGGTCCGGCAGGACCCGCCCGAACAGCTGACGGGTGCGTTCCACGGTGCCGATCACACCGGGACGGTCGGTGTAGGCGAAGATCGCCGAATGCCGTTGGGTGACACCGGAAACCGATGTCACGCGGTGCAGCGAGAAGCGGCCCTGGAACAGTTGCAGGTCGCCGGGGCGCAGCTCCAGCCTGCGCACCAGGCGCTCCCCGGTCCCGGTCAGCACCGCGCGCACGTCGTCGAAGCGTTCGTCGTGCGGGGTGCGGATGCCGGGGCAGTATTCGAAGACACCGCCCTCGTCGGGCAGCTGGGTGAGCATGCTGACGGTGAACTCGTTGGTGTCGAAGTGCCAGGGGTGCGACATGCCCGGCGCCACCACGTTCAGGCACAGCCCGGCCAGCGGGTCGGCGTATTCGTGCAGCCGCTCCAGCCCGAAGCAGTCCGCGACGAACCGCTGGAAGCAGGGATCGGTGTAGAGGCGGTGGATGAGCGCGTCGGCGGGGATCCGGTCGCGGGGGACGAAGGCGTTGCCGCGATCGAGCACGATCCGGCCGGGATGTTCCGGCGGCAGCTCGGTGTCGAGCGGGATGTTGTAGGCGTTGACCCGCTCGGTGCGGTAGTAGGCGTGCGGGGCCATCGCCGCACCCTGGGCGCGCAGGGTCTCGACCAGTTCCGGGCGGATGAACTCCCGCAGCACCGTGCACCCGTCCGCGGCCAGTTCGGCGCGCGCGGTCGCCACCGCCTCCTCCCATTGCCTGCCGCCCGGCATCCCCAGCGGATACCGTGCGGTGTCGACGATTTCGTCCAACACGCCGGTGGCTGTCATGGCGTCATTCTGGGGCACGGCGTGTCGGACACGCCCGGGATTCACCGAAGATCACCGGTGAAGACGATCACAGCGACAACGGCTCAGTTGTGTTGCCGCACAGTCATTTCCGTCTGGAATTGGACGTGGTCACGCAACCCGACGCAGTGCCTGGTGCAGGTGGTCGACGGTGAGCCCGATCAACGACTCGCGCAGCACGCGGCCGGGACCGTCGGGCACGGGCACCTCACAGGGCACCACGATGACGGCGCACCCCGCGGCGGTGGCGGCGCGGGCGCCGGTGGGCGAATCCTCCACGGCCACACAGTGTCGCGGGTCGACGCCGAGTAGTTCGGCGGCCCGCAGGTAGGGATCGGGGGCGGGCTTGCCCTCCGCGACTTCGTCACCGCAGACCGAGACGTCGAAGTGGTGGCGGCCGAGGGTGTCGAGGCCGAACTCGGTGAGCGAGCGGATCGTGTTGGTCACCAGCGCGCTGGGCAGCCCGGCCGCGCGCACCAGCGCGAGCGCGTCCGCCGCGCCGGGCCGCCACGGGATGGGGCCGGTCATCAGGTCACCGACACGGCGCTCGAGAAAGTCGGCGGCCTCGCGCAACGCCTCGGTCGTCGGATCCACCCCCAGCCCGTCGAACAGGATGCGCAGCGCGTTCGGTCCCGACGCCCCGACCAGCGCGTGGCGCACCTCGTCGGTCATCTCGGTACCCAGCTCCACCGCGAGCTCGCGCACCGCGATGTCCCACAGCTTCTCCGAATCCAGCAGCGTCCCGTCCATATCCCACAGGACCGCGGCGAGTCGCCCCGTCATCCGTCGCCTCTCCCTCGTTTCCGGGACCACCCCGGCGCCCCCACCCTATCGACCGCCGCCGCGCCGAAGCCGGCGCGCCGGCGCGGCGGTGTCGGCCGTCACACGGCGCGTCCGCCGGTGTCGGCGTACCGGCGCAGGCGCGCCACACAGGGTTGGCAGCGCCCTTGCTCCAGGGCGGCTGTGGGGCTGCCGCGCTTCCGGTGTCGCGGTTAGACCGGGCCGGGATGCGGGATGTCAGGTCGTCGGGGCGTAGCGCAGGATGGCCGCGGCGGCGCCGCCGCCGGGCATGTCGTCGGATCGGACGGCCAGCACCCGGCCGTCGGCCTGGATGACGCGGCGGCAGATCTCGTCCACGACGCCGGGCGCGCCGTCGGCGGACGCGTCACCGACGGTGAGCTCGCCGCCGGCGGAGATCGAGCCGGGCACGGTCGCGTCGATGTCGACCAGCAGCGTGTCCACCATGCCGAAGGTGGCGGCGCGCGCGATGTCGGCCAGATCGGTGGCGGCACGGCCCTCGCCGACCCGCTGATCGAACAGTTCCCGCACGGCGGTGAGCTGGTCGGCGTAGTACTTGTCGAGCAGCTCGCGCGCCCGGGCGCCGAGTTCGGCATCGGTGAGCTGTTCGGGGTTGCCCGGCATCGACTCGTCCAGCAACTCCGGATAGCTGTTGACCGAGCGGTACAGCGAATCGATCGGCTCGGTGGCGGCCAGGATCAACGGCACGCCGCGACCGGCCAGCACATCCCGCAGCGCGCGATCGATGGCCCTGGCGTATTGCCGCACGCGCAGCTTGCGGCCCTCGGTGCCCTGGATGCGGCGCTTCGGCGCGCGGCCGCTGAGCGAGGTCTTGCCCGCGTGGTCCGCCGCGCTCGAGGGCAACTCGGGCACCCGCACCTCCGCGGCGCCGCCGTCACCGCTCACCTCCACCAGCCGCACCGAACCTTCGGCGAGGGCCAGCACGAAGGCCGTCTGCGGGAAGGTGGTGGCACGCAGCAGTGGCTTGATGTGGAAGCGGTCCCCGACGAACACGCCGGCGGACAGCCGGTTGGGCACCCGGTAGGTGCGCACCCGGTCCGGGGTGCCGAGGACCACCAGCGACGTGGATTGCCACCGCCAGAACTCGTCGTCGTCGATCAGGTCGTCGAACTCCTCCGCCAGAGCCGCGCGGGCCGCGCGGTCCTCGACCTGGTCCAGCGCCGCCCGCGCCTGGTTCGAAAAGGCGATCCGGTTGGCATCGGGTGCCGCGGTGTCGATCTCGGTCGGGGTGTAGAGCGTCACGCTCCACGGGGCGGTCTCCGCGACCAGCCGCTGGATTTCGCCGCGCGTCGGAATATCGGTGTGCAACATCTGCCCTCCAAGCCTGGTGCCGTCGAGCTCTCGTCCACTGCCGCGGGTTCGCCGCGCCCCCGCCCCGCCGTCGACCGGCGGATGGTCGTGCTGCCATCCCGACGATACCCGCGCACCCCGCCGGGCGATCCGGGTTCGCCGCTTACAGGCCCGAGCCGGCGATGCGGGTGCGGCCGTCGTCGGTGCTCACCCGGATCCAGCGGTTTTCGCTGGTGACGGTGCCGTCGGCCGTGGTGTAGGTCAGGGCGACGGTGGCGGTGTCGGGCCCGGTGGGCGTGACCGCGTCGACGCGGACCGACCGGATCGAGGACCAGAACCTGGAGTAGGCCCCGAATCCGCCGGTCTGGGCCTGATAGGCGGGGGTGAGCTGGGACCAGGCGCCGGCGATGTCGCCGGGGAGCATCCCGTAGTAGGTGCGGGCGAAGCTCGCCGCGTCCGCCGGTGGCGTCGTCGTCGTGGTGGTCGGCGGCGTGGTCGTGGTGGTCGTAGCGGTCGTGGTCGTCGTCGTGGACGGTGCCGGGGGCTCGGGCTGGGGTGCGCCGCCGCCGGGGGCCGGGTTCGGGGCGGCGGACGGGGTCGCGACCGGTGGGGCGGCGGTGTCGTCGGCGCCGTCCCGGTCGCGGGTGGCCAGCAGCAGCCCGGCGAGGGCGAGCACGGCCACCGCGGCGATGGCGACCAGCAGCAGGGTGGGACGGCGCGCGCCGCCCGCCTCGGCGGGACGCGCCGGAGCCGGGGCGGTCCCGGGTGCGGCGGACACCGGGCCGGAATGTGCGACCGGCCCGCGACGCGGACCGGACCCGGGTGCCGGTGCGGGACGCGCGCCCGCACCGGACCAACCCACCCCGGACGACCCGGCCGCGGCGGAGCCGGAACCGAACACCGCGGTCGAGTCCGCCCCCGGGGTCGGCATCACCCTGGTCGCGGCGGGCGC
Organism: Nocardia sp. FDAARGOS_372; assembly: GCF_002554515.1. Classification (NCBI taxonomy): domain Bacteria; kingdom Bacillati; phylum Actinomycetota; class Actinomycetes; order Mycobacteriales; family Nocardiaceae; genus Nocardia; species Nocardia sp. FDAARGOS_372. The sequence goes on from NZ_PDDW01000001.1 coordinate 1,836,213, forward strand.
CGCCGCCAGTGCCGGGGTGCGCCCGGCGGCCACATCGGCCAGCGCGCGGGCGGCCTCCGGCATGCTGGGCCGGGCCACCGGATCGGCCGCGAGCAGCCGCATCAGCACCGGCGCGAGCGGTCCGGCCCGGCGGGGCGGCGGTATCTCGCCGCGGGCCACCGCGTGCAGGACGGCCAGCGGGTTGTCTCCCTCACCGAACGGGGGCGCGCCCTCCACGGCCGCGTACAGCGTCGCGCCGAGCGCGAAGACGTCCGACGCGGGCGAGGGATCCTCCCCCCGTGCCACCTCGGGCGCGAGGTAGGCGGGGGTACCGGCGAGAAACCCGGTCGCCGTCACCGTGACGTCGCCGACCGCCCGCGAGATACCGAAATCGGTGATCTTCACGGTGCCGTTGCCGACCAGCAGGTTCGCCGGCTTCACGTCCCGGTGCATGATCCCGGCGGCATGCGCGGCGGCCAACGCGGCGGCGGCCTGCGCGCCGATGTCGGCCACCTGATGCGGCGGCAACGTGCGCCCGCCCGCGATCTCGGCGGCCAGACTCGGTGCGGGCATGTACTCCATCACCAGCCACGGCTGACCGTCTTCCTCGGCCACATCGAAGACGGTGATGGCGTGCGGATGGTGCAGCCGGGCGGCGATGCGGCCCTCGCGCATGGCACGTTGCTTCGCATCCTGCGCCTGCTCCCGGGTGAGACCCGGCGCCAGCAACAACTGCTTGACCGCGACCACCCGCTGCAACCGCTCGTCGGTGGCGCGCCACACCACGCCCATCGCGCCGGTGCCGATCCGCTCGGCCAGCCGATACCGTCCAGCGATCAACCGGTCCGCCGTCATGTGGTCGTGCCCCTTCTGCCAAGCCTCACCGCACCGCCGCGCAGACCCGTCGATGACCGAAAAGCGGACGCGCCGAAGTGCTTTGCCCCCGGGACCGTGGGACGAACGGCATCCGCCCACTGCCCCGGACGCAGTTGCAACCCTTCGACAATGGCATACCCCACCGACGGACATCCACCCGCGCCGCGCCGCGCGGACCGGCCGCCGTGGCCCCGCTCACAACGCCGTGACCGCGCTACCGCCGCCGGCCGCTCACGCGTTGAAGTACTTGGCCTCCGGGTGCAGGAGCACGAACGCGTCGGTCGACTGTTCCGGGTGCAGCTGCAGTTCCTCCGAGAGCACCACGCCGATCCGGTCCGCCTCGAGCAGGTCCACCAGCTTGGCCCGGTCCTCCAGGTCGGGGCACGCGCCGTAGCCGAAGGAGTACCGCGCGCCGCGGTAGCCGAGCTTGAAGTACTCCTGCACGTCCTCGGGATCGGACTCGGCGACCGCGTGGCCCTCCAGCACCAGTTCCTCCCGGATGCGCCGGTGCCAGTACTCGGCCAGGGCCTCGGTGAGCTGCACACCGATGCCGTGCACCTCGAGGTAGTCGCGGTAGTTGTCGGCGGCGAACAGCTCGTTGGCGAAGTCGGCGATCGGCTGCCCCATCGTCACCAGCTGGAACGGCAGCACATCCACCTGACCGGTTTCGCGGGCGAGCTCCCGCGACCGGATGAAGTCGGCGATGCACAGGAACCGGTCCCGCTGCTGGCGCGGGAAGGTGAACCGATACCGTTGCGGCGCATCGGGTTCCGGCTCGGTGAGCACGATCACGTCATCGCCCTCCGACACCGCCGGGAAATAGCCGTACACCACGGCGGCGTGCTGGAGCACACCCTCGGTGGCGAGCCGGTCCAGCCAGGCGCGCAGCCGCGGCCGTCCCTCCGACTCGACCAGTTCCTCGTAGCTGGGTCCGTCGCCGCCGCGCTGCCCGCGCAGACCCCACTGCCCCAGGAACAGCGCCCGCTCGTCCAGCAGCCCCGAATACTCGTGCACCGCAAGACCCTTCACCACCCGCGTACCCCAGAACGGGGGCACCGGCACCGGCAGGTCGGCGGCCACGTCCGAGCGGGCGGGCACCTCCACCGGGGTCTCGGCGGCCTTGCGCTTCTCGGCGATGCGCTTGGACCGTTCGTGGCGGGCCTTGCGCTCGGCCGCCTTCTCCCGTTCGGCGACGGCCTCCGGGCTGTTCGGGTCGGGCGCCTCGCCGCGCTTGCGCGCCATGATCTCGTCCATCAGGCGCAGGCCCTCGAAGGCGTCGCGCGCGTAGTGCACGTCGCCCTCGTAGACGTCGGTGAGGTCGTTCTCCACGTAGGCGCGGGTCAGCGCGGCGCCGCCGAGCAGCACCGGGAACTGGTCGGCCACGCCGCGGGAGTTGAGCTCCTCGAGGTTCTCCTTCATCACCACGGTCGACTTCACCAGCAGGCCGGACATGCCGATGACGTCGGCCTTCTTGTCGACGGCGGCGTCGAGGATCGAGGTGATCGGCTGCTTGATGCCGAGGTTGACGACCTCGTAGCCGTTGTTCGACAGGATGATGTCGACCAGGTTCTTGCCGATGTCGTGCACGTCGCCCTTGACGGTGGCGAGCACGATGCGGCCTTTGCCGGAATCGTCGGTCGATTCCATGTGCGGTTCCAGGTAGGCCACCGCGGCCTTCATCACCTCGGCCGACTGCAGCACGAACGGCAGCTGCATCTGCCCGGAGCCGAACAGCTCACCGACGGTCTTCATGCCCGACAGCAGCGTCTCGTTGATGATCCGCAGCGGCGGCACCTCGCGCATGGCCTCGTCGAGGTCGGCCTCCATGCCCGCCTTCTCGCCGTCCACGATGCGCCGCTCCAACCGCTCGAACAGCGGCAGCGCGGCGAGCTCCTCCGCGCGCGAGGCCTTCGACGACGAGGAGGACACGCCCTCGAACATCGCCATCAGCTGCTGCAGCGGGTCGTAGTCGGGGGTGCGGCGGTCGTAGATCAGGTCCAGCGCGGTGGTGCGCTGCTCCTCGGGGATGCGGCTCATCGGCAGAATCTTCGAGGCGTGCACGATCGCCGAATCCAGCCCGGCCTGCACGCACTCGTGCATGAACACCGAGTTCAGCACCTGGCGGGCGGCGGGGTTGAGGCCGAAGGAGATGTTGGACAGGCCGAGGGTGGTCTGCACCCGCGGGTGCCTGCGCTTGAGTTCGCGGATGGCCTGGATGGTCTCCAGACCGTCGCGCCGCGATTCCTCCTGCCCGGTGCCGAGGGTGAAGGTGAGCGTGTCGATGATGATGTCGCTCTCGTCCAGGCCCCAGTTGCCGGTGATGTCGGCGATCAGCCGCTCGGCGATCTCCACTTTCTTCTCGGCGGTGCGGGCCTGGCCTTCCTCGTCGATGGTCAGCGCGACCACCGCGGCGCCGTGTTCGGCGACCAGGCGCATGATCTGCTGGAACCGGGACTGCGGCCCGGCGCCGTCCTCGTAGTTCACCGAGTTCACCGCGCAGCGTCCGCCCAGGTGCTCGAGTCCGGCCTGCAGCACGGCGGGCTCGGTGGAGTCGAGCATGATCGGCAGCGTGGAGGAGGTGGCCAGGCGGCTGGCCAGCTCGGTCATGTCCCTGGTGCCGTCGCGGCCGACGTAGTCGACGCACAGGTCGAGCATGTGCGCGCCGTCACGGGTCTGGTCCTTGGCGATGTCGAGGCACTTCTGCCAGTCCTCGGCCAGCATGGCCTCGCGGAAAGCCTTGGAGCCGTTGGCGTTGGTGCGCTCGCCGATCATCAGGACGGAGGCGTCCTGCGCGAACGGCACCGAGGTGTACATGCTCGACACGGCGGGCTCGGGTTCGGGCGACCGGCGCTGCTCGGGCGGCGGCAGCGTGGCCTCCACCTCGCGCACCGCCTCGGCGACCTGCCGGATGTGCTCGGGCGTGGTGCCGCAGCAGCCGCCCACCAGCGCCAGCCCGAACTCGCTGACGAACCCGCGCAGCGCGACCGCCAGCTCCTCGGGCGTGAGCGGGTACTCCGCGCCGTTCGGCCCCAGCACCGGCAGGCCGGCGTTCGGCATCACCGAGACCGGCACCGTGGCGTGCTTGGACAGGTGCCGCAGGTGCTCGCTCATCTCGTCGGGACCGGTCGCGCAGTTCAGGCCGATGACGTCGATGCCGAGCGGCTCGAGCGCGGTGAGCGCCGCGCCGATCTCGCTGCCCACCAGCATGGTGCCGGTGGTCTCCACGGTGACGTGGGTGATGATCGGGATCCGGCGGCCCGCCAGCTCCATCGCGCGCCTGCTGCCGGTGACGGCGGCTTTGACCTGCAGCAGATCCTGGCAGGTCTCGATGAGGATGGCGTCGGCGCCGCCGTCGAGCATGCCGAGCGCGGACTCGACGTAGGCGTCGCGCAGCGCGGTGTAGGGCGCGTGGCCGAGGGTCGGCAGCTTGGTGCCCGGCCCCATCGAGCCGAGGACGTAGCGGGGGGTGCCGTCGGGGCCCGGCCCCATCTCGTCGGCGACCTCCCTGGCCAGCCGGGTGCCGCGTTCGGACAGATCGCGGATGCGGTCGGCGATGTCGTAGTCGCCCAGGTTCGACAGGTTGCAGCCGAAGGTGTTGGTCTCCACGGCGTCGGCGCCCGCTTCGAAGTAGGCGCGGTGGATGGCGCGCAGCACGTCGGGGCGGGTCTCGTTGAGGATCTCGTTGCAGCCCTCCAGCCCGCGGAAATCGTCCAGGGTGAGATCGACGGCCTGCAGCATCGTGCCCATCGCACCGTCGCCGATGACGACACGCCGACGCAGCGTGTCGAGAAGGGTGGTATCGAACCCGGCGGATTTGGACACAGACATGGCTACCAGCGTAGTGGCCGCCTCCGACAACCCGGCAGCTGCGTCCACCGGCGGTCGGCACCGGCACGCCACCTGCACCGCGGCGCGAAATCAATACCACAACCACACCCCGCACGCCGTAGGCTGACCGAGTGAACCCCAGTGAGACCTCCGATTCGGAATTGCCGACGTTGCGCGATCCCGTGCTGATCGCCGCCTTCGAGGGCTGGAACGACGCCGGCGACGCGGCCAGCGGCGCGGTGGAGCATCTGGAACTGATCTGGGACGCCGAGCCGCTGGCCGAACTGGACTCCGAGGACTACTACGACTACCAGGTGAACCGGCCCACCGTCCGCCAGGTCGACGGCGTCACCCGGGAGATCCAGTGGCCCTCGACGATGCTGTCGGTCTGCTCGCCGCCGGGCACCGACCGCGACGTGGTGCTGCTGCGCGGTATCGAACCCAACATGCGCTGGCGCAGCTTCTGCGCCGACCTGCTGGAGTTCGTCGAGCAGCTCGGCGTGCAGACGGTCGTGATCCTCGGCGCGCTGCTGGCCGACACCCCGCACACCCGCCCGGTCCCGGTCACCGGCTCGGCCTACAGCAAGGAGGCCGCCGAGCGCTTCAACCTGGAGCAGACCCGCTACGAAGGCCCGACCGGCATCACCGGCGTGCTGCAGGACCAGTGCGTGAAGGCCGGGGTGCCCGCGGTGTCGTTCTGGGCGGCGGTACCGCACTACGTCTCGCAGCCGCCGAACCCGAAGGCGACCATCGCGCTGCTGCACCGGGTCGAGGACGTGCTCGACATCGAGGTGCCGCTGGGCGAGCTGCCCAAGCAGGCCGAGGACTGGGAGTCCGCGGTGAGCGAGATGACCGAGGGTGACGAGGAGATCACCGAGTACGTGCGCTCGCTCGAGGAGCGTGGCGACGCCGCGGTCGACATGAAGGAGGCCATCGCCAAGATCGACGGCGACGCGATCGCGGCCGAGTTCGAGAAGTACCTGCGCAGGCGCGGCCCGGGCAGTTTCGGGCTCTAGCGCCGCGCGCGGTTCACCCGGAGTTCGCGGGCGGGTGCCCGCGGGTGCCGAATGTGGTTGCCCGCGGAGGGATCCCGCCCTCCGACACGCCGTTCGGCGGGGCGCACCGCGCCCGACACACCGGGCGGCGGACGAGCCGGACCGCGCGTGTTGCTGAAAGTTGGCCGTGACACCGGACTTCGGCGGGTGGCCGGGTCGCAGCGCCGGACGCGGCGGCGGCGCGGGGTGCCGCTGCCCAGTACCGGATGGTCGGTTCAATCACCGGGATGCGGCACATCGCGGGTGCCCGCATCCCCGGAAACGGCAGCGGCCCGCGGTGTGTCCTCGATGGTCCACACCCGGGCCGCTGCGTCCTGCGCCAGTTTCGCGAGCAATATCTCACGGGGGATGGTCTGTCCCGCAAGGTGATCCAGTGACGGTACGACGACGTGATGGGCGTCGGCCCGCCTGAGCTCCTGGGTCAGCTCGGCGAAGGCCGTGCCGTCGCCCCCGGTGGATTCGTGGAACGTGGCCGCGAAACAGAAGCCTTCCTCGCGCGCCAGCGTGGTCATCTTCGCCTCGAGTTCCGCGCTGTGACCGTCGGCGAGATCGTCACGCAAGTATCCATAGATCAACGCTTCCACCCGAACCTCCAATGGATTGGGTCGCTGTTGCCATGTGTGGATATCCCCGTGCGGGGTACCGCGATCGGTGCGAGGTTGCGGCGTTGCAGATGTCCTTGCATCTGTACGACCGGCAACCTGTCCGCTCCTCTTTCAGAATGTCTGACGCCAAACTGCGAATGCAGGTGTCAACCCGGGGACAACCGCGTGCCCTATTCGGTGCACCAGAGGTTAACTGGTGCGATACTACAGACGTGACCGCTGGTGACGAACGACCCGTGTGGGCTGTCCGGATGCGCTCTGAACGTGACGCGAGGGGGTGGTCACAGGCAGACGCGGTACGCGCGATGCGCGCGAAGACGTCGCACAACCTACCGACCGACTCCACGCTCCTACGCAATTGGCGCCGTTGGGAATCGGGCGAATCGCGCCCCGACGACTTCTACGCGCCGATCATCGCCGCCACCTTCGACACGGTGACCGCAGCGTTCTTCCCCAAGGCCAGACCCAACCGCGACGACGAACTGCTCTCGGCCACCGGCATGGACACCCTCGAATTCATCGGCAGGCTGCGGATGTCGGACGTCTCGGCCGCCACGCTGGACGCGATCCGGATCACCGCCGAGCGCCTGTGCTGTGAATACTCCTACGCCGACCCGCACGAGCTGCACGCCGAGGGCACCGCGTGGCTGCGCCGGATCACCTCGCTGCTCGACGGCAGGCTCACCCTCGCCCAGCACCGCGAAATCCTGGTCCTGGCAGGCTGGGTCGCGCTGCTGGTCGGCTGCGTGGACTACGACCTGGGCCGGCGCACCTCCGCGGAGGCCACCCGGCGGGCGGCCTGGTCGCTGGGCAGGGAGTCCGACAATCCCGAGATCAGCGGCTGGGCAGCGGAAATGGCCGCGTGGTTCGCGCTGACGCAGGGTAACTATCGGGGTGCTGTGGAGGCCGTCGACGCCGTCCTCGAGGACACTCGACATATCGGCGTCGGGGTGCAGCTCGCCGCGCAACGAGCCAAGGCATGGGCCCGGCTCGGCAACCCGGCCGAGGTGGAGAAGTCGCTCGGCATCGGGCGAGCGATCTTGGACAGCCTCGACCATCCGGCCAACCTGGACAACCACTTCGTCGTCGATCCGCAGAAGTTCGACTTCTACGCGATGGACTGCTGCCGGGTGGCCGGCCAGGACCGGATGGCCGAAGCCTATGCGCGCGAGGTGATCCGACACTCCACCCGGGCCGACGGCTCGATCTTCAACCCGATGCGGGTGTCGGAGGCACACCTGACACTGGCCGTGGTGGCGGTGCGCGACCGGGATCTGGAACGCTCGATCGACGAGGGCATGCGCGCCTTCGCGTGCAAGCGCCGTTCGCTGCCGTCGCTGATGCTCATCGCCGGCGAGGCGGCCCGGGAGATGACCCAGCACTATCCCGGCGATCCGCGCACGCAGTCCTACCTCGAGCAGCTGCGGGCGATCTCCGTCGAGAACTGACCACCTCCGCCGCGGCCAGGGACACCGGTCGTGTCCCCGGCCGCTACCGGGTGAGCGAACCGGCACGAACCGGACGCGGCCACGCCGAATGCGTGCCGTAGGCGCGGGCGGCGACCGGCCCGCTACTACCCTGTTGCCGGTGACCGACTCCGAGGACGGGCCGCGCGGCGACGAGCTGGACGAGCGGCTGCGGCTGTTCGCCTTCGCCACGGCGGAGAAGCGCGCGGACTACCTGCGCGTGTTACGGGCCTTCGACAGCGCGCGGGCGGCCTACGTGGTGCTGCTGCATGCCGACGACGTGGCGGAGTGGATCCGGCGGGCGGGCGGCGCCGAGTTGCCCGCCGCCGAGATCGGGCCGCTGCTGGACCAGCTGCACCGGTGGGGTGTGCTGGAGCGCAGCTACGACGGCACCCGCGCGGCGACGCTGGCCGAGTACCGCAACCGGCACTACGTCTACCAGTTCACCCAGCCCGGCTTCCAGGCGTTCCGCGCGGTGGCCGGGGTGCTGGACGCGCGCGGCGAGGAAGCGTCGCTGTCCCGGCTGGTGTTGCCGGAGCTGCTCGCCGACCTGGGCGCGCTGGCCGAGGCGAACCGCCGCGGCGACGCCGAACTCGTCTACCGGACGCTGCGCCGGCTGGACGCCGCGCTCACCGACATGGCGAGCCGGGCCGCGCACTTCTATCTCTCGCTGGGCGACCTGGTGCGCACCACCGAGGTCACCCCGGAGGCGTTCCTGGCGCACAAGGACACGCTGCTGGCGCACATGCGCGAGTTCAGCATGGATCTGGCGCGGTTCGCGCCGCGGCTGGCGGCGGCCATCGCGGAGATCGAACAGACCGGCGTCGCGGCGATACTCGAGCGGGCGGCGCGGTGCGACGAACGGGTGCTGCTGAGCCCGGCCGACCGGGAAGCCGATTGGCGGGCGCGCTGGCAGGGCTTGCGCGGCTGGTTCGTCGCCGGTGAGAGCGGCGCGACCGAGGCCGATCGGCTGCGCGAAGCCACCATGAGCGCGATCGCCGCGGTGCTGGCGCTGCTGCGCCGGGTCACCGAGACCCGCCGCGGTGGGGTCAGCCGGGAGTCGGCGCTGCGGCATCTGGCCGCGTGGTTCACCGCGGCGCCGAGCACCGAGAGCGCGCACGCGCTCTTCGACGCGGTGTTCGGGCTCGGGCGGCCGCGGCATCTGGCGATGGAACATCCCGATGCCGACGTCGTGCCCGCGAGCCGATCCTGGTGGGACGCACCACCGTTGGAGATCTCCCGCACCCTGGCCGAGACGGGACGGCCACCCTCGGCGGCGGCGCCGGGCCGCATCCAGCGCAACGACGCGAGTATGCGGCGCCTGCGGGAATCGCAGCTGGCCGCGCAGCGCTCCCGGGCGGAGGCGGCGCGGTCGCTGGCCGCCGCGGACGTCTACGAGCGGGTGCTCGACGACCGCGAAACCGACATGCTGCTGCGCCTGCTGGACGCGGCGTCGACGGCGTGGGTGCCGGTGAGCGGACGGGTCGCGGGCACCTCGGGCAGCGACAACGGCGTCACCCTCACGGTGTCCGAGCATCCGGGCCCGACGGTGGTGCGCACCGCGCGCGGGTTGCTGCATCTGAACAACCGCAAGCTGGAGGTGCGCGTTCGCGGACCGCGCACGTCGGGAGGTGCGGCGTGATCCACGCGCACCGCATCGGTTCGCTGGAGCTGGACAACTATCAGCGCGCCGCCCGGGTGATCCTGGCCAATCACGTGGTCACCCGCAGCTACCCCGACCGGGTGGCGTTGTCGCTGATCCGCCGCTGGGCCACGGAGCTGCGCGAGGATCTGGCCGAGTTGTTCGGCTACCGGCTCGAGGTCACCGAGACGACCGCGCGCCTGTTCCCGGTGCTGGACGAACTCGACCCGGGCCGTCCCGCGCGCACCGTCACCGAGCGGGTCTTCGACCGCCGCCGCTACGCCTATCTCGCCTTGGCGTTGGCGGCGCTGGGTCGCGCGGGCGACCAGATCACGCTGTCGGAGCTGGCCGAGCAGGTCAGCGCCTATGCCGCCGAGATCGACGGGCTCGAGCTCGCTCCCGACCGCGCGGCCGACCGGGACGCCTTCGTCGACGCCGTGGGCTGGCTGGCCACGCGCGGCGCGCTGACCCTCGCCGACGGCGACGCGGGCGGCTGGGCGGCCGACCCGGAGGCGGGCGAGGCCCTCTACGACATCGACCGTCCGGTCGTCTTCGCCCTGTTCCGGCCGCCGCGGGCGCTGCAGCATCTGCACAGCGTCACGGGCCTGTTCGGCGAGGAGCCGACGACCGAGGCGGGCACGCCCGCCGCGCTCGCCCGGGCCGTGCGGCGGGCGGTGGTGGAACGTCCGGTGGTCTACGCCGCCGACCTCGGTCCCGACCAGCGGGCGGTGCTGGCCCAGGAACGGGTGATCGCCGAGGTGGAGGCGTTCACCGGCCTGCGGGCCGAGCGGCGCGCCGAGGGCGTGGCGTTGATCGACACCTCCGGGCGGCTGTCGGATGTGCGGTTCCCCGGCACCGGCACCGTGGCCCAGGTGGCGCTGCTGCTGATCGCCGAGATCGCCGACCTGGTCCTCGACATCGACAATCCGCTGCCCCAGCGCGCGCCGGGCCCGGACGCGGGCGCCGAGCTGGTCGCGGCGCTGGACGCGGCGATCCCGGCCTCGACGCTGTTCGCCCCGATGGTCGAGGACGGCGACGAGCCCGCGGCGGAACCCGAGGCGGGGCCCGAGCCGGTGCGGTATCCGTTCGTCGCCGCCGACCGGGTGCGCGAGACCGTCGGCATGCTGGCCGACCGCTACGGCGCCACCTTCGCCGCGCACTGGCTCGCCGACGTGCCCGCGCTCACCGCCGAAGTGGTCGAGCTGCTGCGCCGGTTGCGGCTGGTGCGTCCGGTCGCCGACGGGGTGCTGGTGCTGCCCGCGCTGGCCCGGTACCGGGGTGCGGTCGTCACCGTGCGTACGCGGCGCACCGAGGAATTGTTCGTCGGCACCGGGAGGGAAGGGATCTGACATGTCGGTCATCCACGGCGGAGTGCGTTTCATCCCGACCAGGGCCGGGATCATCAATCTGTGGGACTACCGCGATCAGGAGTTCTGCTTCGCCGACGGCAGGCTGGTGCTGCGCGGGCCCAACGGGTCGGGCAAGACGAAGGCTCTCGAGGTGCTGTTCCCGTTCGTGCTCGACGGCCGGATCGAGCCGCGCCGGCTGAACCCGTTCGCGGGTGAGGAACGCACGATGAAGTCGAATCTGCTGTATCGCAAGCAGGATTCGGCGTATTCGTATGTGTGGATGGAGTTCGCGCGCGGGCGGTGGGCCGATCCCGAGGTCGTCACGGTCGGCATCGGCATGCGCGCCACCCGCTCCTCGGACAAGGTGACGCGCTGGTATTTCGTGGCCGACGGCCGGGTGGGGGTGGACTTCTCGCTCATCGGACCCGACGACCGCCCGCTGACCCGCAAACAACTCGCCGAACAGATCGGCAGCGACGCGATCGTGGACCGGCCGATGGAGTATCGGGCGGCGATCGATGCGCGCATGTTCGGCCTCGGCGCGCAGCGCTACGACCAGCTCATCAATCTGATTCTCACGCTGCGCCGTCCGCAGCTGGCCAAGAATCTCGATCCGCGCGGGCTCTCGCAGGCCCTCACCGACGGCCTGCGCCCGCTCGACGATCAGCTGATCCTGGACGCGGCCCGCTCCTTCAGCGACATGGAGGAGGTCGGGCGCACCCTCGAAGGGCTCGTGCACGCCGACACCGCCACCCGCGCTTTCGTCGACGTGTATCGCAAATACCTTGCGGTCCAGGCGAAAACAGAGGTCGACCAGGTTCGTGCCCGGCTCGACGCGGTCACGCACGCGAGCACGGCGCTGTTCGCCGCGAGTGCGCTGCGGCAGCGGCGCGAGGCCGAGCGCGCCGCCGCGCAGGACCGCGCCGACGACGCCGACCGCGCCTACGAGCAAGCCCTCACCGATCGCGAAACGCTGCAACGGTCGAGCGCCTACGAGGGCAAACAGCAACTCGACGACCTCGCCGACGCGGTGCGCAGGCTGGAGAGTTCGGCGGCCGTGCACCGTGCGAAGGCGGTGGAGGCCCAGCAGACGGTGGCGCAGCGCGCGCAGGAGCTCGACCGGGTGCGCGCGGACGTGCGGGAGGCCGCCGCGGCGCTCAGCCGCGGGGAGGACGAATTGCGCAGCGACGCCGAGGCCGCGGGGATCGCCTGGACGACGCCGTCCCGCGACGACGCGCTCACCACCGCCGTGCTGGCCAGGGCCGAGGAGCGCGACGCCGACGTGCGCGCGGTCCGCGCGGTGCTCGCGCGGGTGGAGGCGGCGCAGGCCGAGCGGACCCGGGCCGAGCGGCTGGCCGAGCGCGCCGGCGCCGACCGGGAGCGGGCGGCGGCCGATGTCGCGCACGCCGAGGCCGCCGTGGAGCTGGCTCGCGGCCGCGCGGCAGCGGCGCTGCGCGAATGGTGGGACGCACACGGCGAGACCTACGGCGCCCTCGGCGCCGAACTGTTCGAGGCCGTCGACGCCGCGCTGGGCCAGGCCGGTTCCGACGAGGCCGCCACGCCCGCCGAGGTGGTGGCCGAGCGCACCGAACCATTACTGGAGGAGTTGCGGGAGGCCCGGCTGGCCGCCCGCACCCGCGCGGCCGCCGCGACGGCCCGGATCGCCGACCTCGAGGCCGAACGCGACGCCATCGCCGCCCAGCGCGACGACGCTCCGCCCGCCCGGCACACCCGCACCGACGCACCGGACGACGGGCGGGGCGCACCCCTGTGGCGGCTGGTCCGGTTCGCCGACGACGTGCCGGCCGAGACCGCCGCCGGGATCGAGGCCGCCCTGGACGCCACCGGCCTGCTCGACGCCCGGGTCGGCCCGGGCGAGCCGCCCGCCGGTTATCGTTCCGATCAGTTCCTGATCCCGCTGCCCCCGGATCGGCGCCCCACCGGCCGCACGCTCGCCGATGTGCTGGTGGTCGAGGACGATTCGCTCGAACTGGCCGTTCCGGGCACGGTCGTCGCCGACATCCTGGCCTCCATCGCGGTGCGCGACGCCGCCGGTTCCGACGAGGTCCCGGCGCATCCCGCGCTCGACGTCACCGGCGGCTACCGGCACGGCGTGCAGGTCGGCAGGCACCACAAACCGCACGCCGAGTACATCGGCGCCACCGCCCGCGCCCGCCGCCGCGAGGAGCGCCTGGCCGAACTCGACGCCGCGCTGGCTGCCGCCACCGAGGACCGCGAATCCGCCGAGGCGGCCGCGAAACAGGCCGATGCCACCCTGGCGGCGCTGACCACGGCGGCCAAGGCACTGCCCCGCGCCACCGCCGTCACCGGCGCGCTGCGCGCCGTCGCCGAGGCGGCGGGTGTGGTCCGCTCCCGCACCGAGGCCGCCGCCCAGGCCGAACGCGAACTCGATCAGGCGGTCACCGAGGTCACCGCGCTGGAGAAGAAGCTGCGTGCCGCGGCCGCCGAGCACCGCACGCCCCGCACCGCCGCCGATCTCGACGCCCTGGCCGCCGCCGTCCGCCATTTCGAGAGCACCGGCACCGCCCTGGCGCGGCTGCGCGCCGATCACGAACGCGCGCTCGAACGCGAACGCGAGGGCGCCGACCGCCTCGACGAGGCCCGCGGCCTAGCCGAGGCCTTCGCCGAGGAAGCCGAAGCCGCGCGCGCCGGTTACGACGAGCAGCAGCGCAAACTGGCGACGTTGCGCGAGGCGCTGGGCGCGGGCGCCGCCGAGATCGATGCCGAACTCGCGCGGGCCCGCGACCGCATCGACGCCTGCCGCGCCGAGCAGAAGGCCGCCCGCAAGGCCGCCAACGCGGCCATCGAGGCGGTCGGTGACGCCGAGGCCGCCTACCGCACCGCGCACGAGGCGCTCGGCACCGCCCTCACCGAGGTGCTGGCGCAGGTCCGCGCGCTCGCCCCCTACGCGCAACCGGATCTGCTGGCACTGCTCGGCGTCTCCCCCGAGCTGCGCTGGCCCAGCAGCGACGCCGCATGGTCGACACCGGATCAGCTGCTCTACCGCATCGCGCAATCGGATCCCGAGACCGAGCCGCGGGTCCTGCCCGACGAGGTGGCCGCACTGTTCGAGGCACTGTCGACGGCCACCGCGTCGGTGCGGGCCGGGGAGGCCGCGCGCAAATCCACCCGCAGCGCCGTCACCGCCGCGCTGCAGGAGTTCGACGCCGCGCTGGCCGCCTCGGGCCGCGACTACCGGTTGCGCTGGGACGCCGCCGACGGGCTCACCGTCGTGCAGGTGCAGGACGAGCACGGACTGTGCCCGCTGGCCGATTTCGCCACCCGCGTCGCGTCCGCCCGCCGCGATCAGGAGCTGCTGCTCACCGACGCCGAACGCCGCATCCTCGAAGACGCCCTGCTCACCGGCCTGGCCCAGCAGATCCACGAACGCACCGGCGACGCGCGCGAACTCATCGCCAAGATGGGCGCGGAGATGAAACAGCGGCGGATGTCCTCGGGCAACACCATCGGCGTGCACTGGGTGCTGGCCGACGACCTCTCCGACAGCGCGCGGGCGATGTGCAAGCTGCTCGACCGCGACGCCGCCGCGCTGAGCCCGGAGGATCTCGCCGCCATCCGCGCGCATTTCGCCGCCGAGATCCGCGCCGCCCGTGCCGCGCATCCCGAACGGTCCTACCCGGAGATCCTGGCCGCCACCCTCGACTACCGCCGGTGGCGGGTGTTCTCGTTCACCCTGGTCGGTGCCGACGGCAGCGAGGACAAGCTCACCGTCGCCCGGCACAGCGCGCTGTCCGGCGGTGAGCAATCCGTGTCACTGCACCTGCCGCTGTTCGCCGCCGCCCACGTCATGCTCGACTCCGCCGACCCGCAGGCCCCGCGGCTGCTGGCGCTGGACGAGGCGTTCGCCGGCGTCGACGACAACGGGCGCAGCGAATTGCTCGGCCTGAGTGTGCAATTCGACCTCGACCTGTTCATGACCGGCTACGACCTGTGGATCACCTACCCGCACGTGCCCGGCTGCGCCCACTATGACCTGGCTCACTCCGCGGCCGAGCACACCGTCAGCGCCACTCTGCTGGTGTGGGACAGTGGCGATCTGCTCGCCGAGCACAGCGGATCGGATCTCACCGCCGCGCTCGGCTCCCCCAACCGCCGTCGGGTGCCGGTCGGCATCGAAGGCGGCCTGACCCTCGACGACATGCCGGGCGCCCCGGCGCCCCTGGCCTGACCGACCGAGCTCGACCGAACGGACCGCAGTGACCATCGCTCCACCTCGCCCCGCCGCCGTGCACCGCAAGGTCGCGGCGGCGACCCTCGTCGGCACCACCCTCGAGTGGTACGACTTCATGCTCTACGGCACCGCCGCCGCGCTGATCTTCCGCGGCCAGTTCTTCCCCGAGCTGAGCCCCGCCGCGGGCACCCTCGCCTCGTTCAGCACCTTCGCTGTCGGCTTCGGCGCCCGGCCGCTCGGCGGCCTGGTGTTCGGGCACTTCGGTGACCGGCTCGGCCGGCGCAACACCCTGGTCGTGTCGCTGCTGCTGATGGGCATCGGGTCCACGCTGATCGGTGCGCTGCCCAACTACGACAGCATCGGCTTCTGGGCGCCGGTGCTGCTGGTGGTGCTGCGGCTGGTGCAGGGCATCGGGCTCGGCGGCGAAGGTGCGGGCGCGACGGTGCTGGCCGTCGAGCACGCCCCACGCGGACGACTCAACCGCTACGCCAGCTTCCCGCAGATGGGCACGCCGGCCGGGCTGATCCTGGCCAACGCGGTGTTCCTCGGTACCAGCGCGCTCCTGCCCGAGGACGCCTTCACCTCGTGGGGCTGGCGGATCCCGTTCCTGCTCAGCATGCTGCTCGTCGCGGTCGGGCTGGCGGTGCGGTTGGCGATCACCGAATCCGACGCCTACACCGACTTGGTGCACCGCGGCGAGATCTCGGCCTTCCCGCTGCGCGACGCGCTGCGCGTGGGTCCGGCCCGGCTGCTGCTCATCCTCGGCGCGGCCACCGCCACCGGCGCGGTGGTCTACCTGTTCATGGCGTTCAGCCTCACCTACGGCACGGCCCAGCTCGGCTTCGACCGCGACTTCCTGCTCGCCGGGGTGATCGCCGGATCGGTGCTGTGGTGCGCCACCATGCCGGTGTGGGGTGCGCTCGGTGACCGGTACGGCACCCATCGCGTCTTCCTGACCGGTACCGCGGTGCTCCTGGTCTGGAGCGCCCTCTACTTCCCGATCCTGAACACCGGTTCCCGGGCGGCCGCGCTGCTCGCCCTGCTGGGCATGGGCTTGGTGCTGCCGGTGAGCCACAGCGTCGGCGGCATCATCATCGCCGCCCTGTTCCCGCCGGCCGTCCGCTACTCCGGCACATCGCTGATCGTGCAGTTCTCGGTGATGCTCGGCGGCGGTTTCGCCCCCCTCATCGCCACCGCCCTGTGGTCGGCGGGATCGAGCTCCCTGCCGGTGACCGTCTACGCGATCGCGATCTGCGCGATGAGCCTGATCTGCACCTACGTGCTGTACTGGCGGCTACCGCGCCCGGCCGACCGCCTGAGCGGCTAGCGTTCGCTCGCGTCCGGGCGCAGGGGCGGGCAGCTGCCGCCGGGGATCGTCGCCAGCTCGAAATGCCACCATTCGTTGGCGTAGGTGCGACACAGTCCCCAGCGGTTGCCGTTGCGCTCGAGCCACTGCGCGCCCGCCTGCGGGCCCACGTCGACGGCCTGGCCGGAGACGTGCGTGGATTCCTCGGGCGGCAGCACCCACCGGCGGGCCTCCTCCGGGCTGCCGTAGGTGGCCAGCCCGTCCTCCCACAGCGCCTGCTGTTCGGCGGGCGTGCGGTAGCCGGAGGTGATCGACAGCGGCACCCCCTCGGCGTGGGCGGCCTGCTCCGCGAGGGTGTAGGCCACCGCCAGGGCGGGGTCGAGCCCGTCGGTGCCCGCCGCCGAGCCGAGCGCCTCCCGCTGCTCCCCCGGCGCCGCGGTCGCGGTGGCCGTGGCCAGCACGCCGGTGAGGACGACGGGACCGGCCAGCACGGCCGCGAGGGTTCGCCTGGTGATCACCTGGGGTCTCCGGGACATGGCGATCATGGTAGCCGGGGCGGAGCGGGTCGCTCGGCAGCCGGGCCGGTCGATCATCCGGGTCGGGCGGCGCGCCGGGGGCGGGCAGTGAACAGTCAGAGACAATCCACATATCCACAGGTCGCGGTGGATAACTCCGCCACTCGCGCGACACTCCGACAGTGACACGCCGACCGAATTGGCGTGTCGGACAGTTCCACTCGTCCGTGTCGCGACACACACCGTTCACCCCACCGCAATCTCGTTATATTTTCCTGTGCCACAACGCTTTTCAACAACCGTAAGGCACCCTATCGCGCCCACTAGGAGATCCCCCGGTAATCCACAGCTTTGAGAATTTCCACTGGAAAACCCCTTGTCCACATAGTTATCCAGTGTTGTGGATCACAACAGCATCGATTCGGCTACCAACCCTCGAGCCGCACACATCGACGTGACCAGCGAGGCCCGCGACACAGTGAGAGACCATCACGGCCGGCCGCTGCCCTCGAGACGCTGCACGGCTCGCGTGGTATCCCGCCGGTTAGCGCTTCGAGGCTTTCGGTCCGGCACGAACCGTACTTCCCCGCGCTGGTAACGTGAGTGCACGGATTCGATTCTGGGGCAAAGGACTTCCGTGATGCGAGCTGGTGCCGAGGTCTCCGTCGCCGAACTCGCGGCGGAGGTCGCCGCGCGCATCCCCGATGGGCGCCGCTATCTGTTGGGGATCACGGGTCCCCCGGCAGCCGGGAAGTCGACCCTGTCGGTGATCTTGGCCGCCGCCGTGAGTACCGAGCAGGCCATCCCGGCCGAGATCGCGCCGATGGACGGATTTCACAAGTCGTCCGCCGTACTCGACGCCGTCGGGGCGAGGCACCGCAAGGGTGAACCCGACACGTTCGACGTGGCCGGGTTCGTCGAACGGCTGCAGCTGTTACGCGCGACACCGCTCGGCCGCCGCGTGGCCTGGCCGATCTACGATAGACAACTGCACGATCCGGTGCCCGATGCCATCGTCTTCGTCGAGCAGCGTCTCGCCGTCGTGGAGGGCAACTACCTTCTCCTCGAGCAGCCCGGATGGTCGCTGGCCCGAGGAGAGTTGGACGAGGTGTGGTACCTCGATGCCGACGAGTCGGTCGTCCTCGAGCGGCTGACCGAGCGTCACCTGCGCGGCGGCAAAGCGCCCGACCAGGCACGGGCGAAGATCACCGACAGCGATCTGCCCAACGCCAGGACGATTGCGCGCACGCGGGATCGAGCGGACGTCGTTCTCCAGGAGATCGACGGTCGCTACCTCATCCATTCAGCTCGCTGAGTTCGCGCGCCCAGTTCCTGGTACCGAACGTCCGGCAGGACAGGGTCGACACCGCGGCCGCGCGGGTCAGCGCAGCCACGAAGTCACCCGTTCGGCGGAAATACGCGCAGAACGCGCCGTGCAGGATGTCGCCGGCTCCGAGCGTGTCGGCGTCTCCGCCCACCGGCGTGACCTGCACGGAGCCTCGCCGACCGCCTGCGGTGTACACGATCGCCTTCGGTCCGCGGGTGAGCGCGGCACATGTCGGCCCGCGGGCCCGAAGGTAATCCACCAGGGCCGTGGCATCGCCCTCGAACCCAGGCGGACGAAAGGCTTCGGAACAGATGGCCACGTCCACCAGAGGCAGCAGGTCCTCGTGAATCGGCTTCCAGCGACCCCCGTCGAGAACGACGGGCACACCCAACTCTTTGGCGCGCCGGGCCATTCCGATGGCCAGCTCGGGATGGTGGCCATCGACGAGCACGATCGAAGCCCGATCGACATGCTCGACGAGCTCGGTGGTGAACGGCGCGCGGGTCCGGGCCGCGTCGAGACCGACGATGGTGCGCGATTGTCCTTCGAGAGCGACCACGATGGAGGAGACGGGCGGTTGCTCGGCGCGCTCCGGCGTCACGTCGACCACGGTGACCCGGTGGGCGGCCAGGTCGTGACGAGCGACCTCGGTGAGCGGGTGGCGACCGAGGGCAGTGACCAACACCGTCGGCTCACCCGAGACGACCGCGCAGGCGACGGCCGCGTTGGCCGCGGGTCCCCCTGCCCCGAGAAATTGTTCCCGCGCCTGTGTTTTGGTGTCCTCCTCAGGATAGCGATCGACGGCATAGGCGATGTCGACAGTGGACAGGCCCACGAACAAGGCTGCGGTCACCCGGCGCTCCTTCTGGTCAGCGGGTCAGCAAGTGCTCGAGCGTGGCGGTCTGATCCGAGAACGTCCGCACCCCGATCACCGCGACGAACTCTCGGTCGGTGGCTCGTTCCTGCAAAGTTTGCCAATGCTTGGCCAGATACCAGCTCGCACCCGTCGTGCCACGGGCGCCAAGTCCAGCGCAGAAGAACCAGTACCTACCCGGATGGAGGTCCGGCGCAGGACGCACCCTGGCGATGATCCCGATGTTCCGATGGTCGTCGGACGAGTAGTGGTTGCCGTCTACGAGCTCGAGATGTTCGAGATACGCGCCGGCGGCCGGTGGGGAGTCACAGATGGCGAACAAGGGTTCGTCGCTGCTTTCGAGATACAGGTGGGTGCAATCGTTGGAGCTGAGACCGAAGCTGATGTAGGGCCGGTCGCATGCCACGACCACCTCGCGGTCGCTGTGGATCGACACGGAGATCCCGTCGTGTTGCTGAATCATCGACATCACATACAGCATGCCGCGCACATCGTTCTCCGCCATCGCTGTCGGGACATCTATGCGATGTGCGGTGCTGAACACGCTCGCGTGCTTGCTGAAAATGTGCTGGCGAGGAATTCCTGCCCTGCCGAGCACATCCACCGATCGCGTCGACAATTCGAAGGTGGGCACCACCAAGGTCACGCCGCGGGCGGCCATCTCGGCACCCAGAAACTCCTCGGGCCCAGCCTGGGCCCCGGCACCCGGCTTCGGCTCGGGGCTCAGGGCGTCGGCGGCAGAGAACAGTGCCGGGATCGACCAGCCGGGAAACATCAGGGCGAGTACTCGGCGGTGATGGTTCTGCGGGAGGCCCTTCACCTCGCCCGCCAACCAGTTGTAGAACTGCGCCCGCGACGGCGGCTCACCCCACCCGGCCGGCCCGAGCTCGGCCGCGTGCCTACGGTAGGCATCGCAGAAGTCTTTGTGGCTGGCCAGATGCCGCTCATCCAGCAGCATCTTCAGCACAGTTCCCACCCCGTCCCCTTCCCAACCGTTGATCCGGCGGGCCCGATCCTAATGCCGGCCTTCTGCGCGTGGACGGGATCGGACTGGACCGGACGAGATCGGACCGACATGGCGACGAGAGTGGACGCGTTGGCCAGGAACACTTTTCCTGTGGCAAATCCGCCCCACAAGTTCGGCGGTTGACCCTGCATCTCGTCCGCCGCCCATGGCCACGGAGGAACCGTGCTCACCCCAGTGTCCGATACCCCGATCAGCCGGTGCCAGTTCTACCGACGCGTATGCGCACTACCGGCGACTGTTCGTCCCGACACCGAGCGGATCGTGTTTCGCGCCGGTCCGGTCGGTGCGGTGACCATGCCCGCCGCGCTCGGCGGACAGGTGCGCTTGCATCTGCGACACCGCACACTCGGCGGCGGTCCGGTCATCTCGCATCCTCGATCCAAGCGCTGGACGTTCCTCGTCCAGCCCGATCTTCCCGACGATGTTCCGTTGTTCTGTGAGCTCTTCCGCCTCAATGTCCTGGTCGCCGCTGCGGGTGCGGAGGTCGCGCTGCCCTCACCCACGGTGAGAAGTGCTGGCTTCCGGCTGTGGGTGGACGAACCGACTCACCCGTTCCGCCCCTCGGGGCTCGCCGTCGTCGCCGCTGTCCGCGCGTGTGTCGATCCCGGATCGGTGCGAAGTGGCTGAGCCGAGCGTCGAGCACTCGACATGGTCGGGCGCGTCCGGTGCACGGTGGTCGGTCAGCAAGGGCACTGTCCGGGTGCGCGCCCTGGTCGATGAGCACGGCCGCGTCACCGCTCTGCCCGACCTACCGCTGGGCGAGTGCTTCGATCTCATGGACCGTGCCCTGTGGGAGCGCGTACGACTCGACTACGAATGCGAACGCGATACGAACCTGGCCGACGCCATACACCGCACCCGGCAGCGACTGCGGGCGGTCCGGAAGCAGCGTTGATCCGCTCACCACCGCGGTTCGCGACCGGAGATCGAAGCACTCCCCCGTCGAGCCCGACAGCCGGGGTGAGCGGTCCCGGCCGTCGGGCTCGGCGATGAGCGCGGGGCGTTGGTCGGGGACGAAACACATCCCCGGGTGGGCTCTCCCCGCGTGTGCAGGGAGCGAACAGCCCGACGCCACGCCGCTCGGGTGTTCCAGCCGTCGACCCCGTCCGGCTCGAACGGTTCGGCCGCGCGGCCGAACTGGTTCCCTTCGATCGGAACGGCGGGGGTTCGAGATCTTCCCGTGACGTTCCGCCCTCCAGGGTGCACCGCCGAACCCCGTTGCCGCTGCGGCGAATCGGCGGACATCCACCTGTCCGCACGACGCCCGGTGTGTCGCAACCGGTTCGGTGTCCGCGCGGATCGACACCCGCCGTCGACCGGGACTTCCCCTAGACCCGTTCCTTGGACCGGGTGCGCACGCGCAGCGCGATCGGCTTCTGGGTCTCGGCGAAGAAATCGTTGCCCTTGTCGTCGACGACGATGAAGGCCGGGAAGTCCTCGACCTCGATCTTCCAGACCGCCTCCATGCCGAGTTCGGGGTATTCGAGCACCTCGACGTTCTTGATGCAGTCCAGCGCCAGCCGCGCGGCCGGGCCGCCGATCGAGCCGAGGTAGAAACCACCGTGCTCCTTGCACGCCTTGGTGACCTGCGCCGAGCGGTTGCCCTTGGCGAGCATGACGTAGGAGCCGCCCGCCGCCTGGAACTGGTCGACGTAGGAGTCCATGCGTCCGGCGGTGGTGGGGCCGAACGAGCCGGAGGCGTAGCCCTCGGGCGTCTTGGCCGGGCCCGCGTAGTAGACGGCCATGTCGCGCATGTACTGCGGCATCGGCTCGCCGGCGTCGAGGCGTTCCTTGATCTTGGCGTGCGCGATGTCGCGGGCCACCACCAGCGGGCCGGTGAGCGAGAGGCGGGTCTTCACCGGGTATTTCGACAGTTCGGCGCGGATCTCCGACATCGGCCGGTTCAGGTCGATCTTCACCACGTCGCCGCCGAGGATCTCGTCGGTCTGCTCGGGCAGGTACTGGGCGGGCTCGCGCTCGAGCTGCTCGAGGAACACGCCCTCGGGGGTGATCTTGGCCAGCGCCTGGCGGTCGGCCGAGCAGGACACCGCGATGGCGACCGGGCAGCTGGCGCCGTGCCGGGGCAGGCGCACCACGCGCACGTCGTGGCAGAAGTACTTGCCGCCGAACTGCGCGCCGATGCCGAAGGACTGGGTCAGCTTGAAGACCTCCTCCTCCAGCGCCAGGTCGCGGAAGGCGTGCGCGGTCATCGAGCCCTCGGTGGGCAGATTGTCCAGGTAGTGCGCGGAGGCGTATTTGGCGGTCTTGAGCGCGAATTCGGCGCTGGTGCCGCCGATCACGACGGCCAGGTGGTAGGGCGGGCAGGCCGCGGTGCCCAGCGAGCGGATCTTCTCGTCCAGGAACTCCAGCATCCGCTCGGGGTTCAGGATGGCCTTGGTCTCCTGGTACAGGAACGACTTGTTGGCCGAGCCGCCGCCCTTGGCCATGAACAGGAACTTGTAGGACGGGTGCGCGGGATCGCCCTGGGTGGAGTACAACTCGACCTGCGCGGGCAGGTTGGTGCCGGTGTTCTTCTCCTCCCACATGGTCAACGGGGCCAGCTGGGAGTAGCGCAGGTTCAGCTTGGTGTAGGCGTCGAAGACGCCGCGGCTGATCCACTCGGCGTCGTCGACCCCGGTGAGCACGCCCTCGGACTTCTTGCCCATCACGATCGCGGTGCCGGTGTCCTGGCACATCGGCAGGATGCCGCCCGCGGAGATGTTGACGTTCTTGAGCAGGTCCAGCGCGACGAAGCGGTCGTTGCCGGAGGACTCCGGGTCGTCGATGATCTTGCGCAGCTGCGCCAGGTGCGCGGGGCGCAGGTAGTGGCTGATGTCGTGCATCGCCTCGGCGGTGAGCATCCGCAGCACCTCGGGGTCGACCTGCAGGAAGGTGCGACCGTTGTGCTCGAAGGTGCTGACGCCCTCGGTGGTCAGCAGCCGGTACGGCGTGTCGTCGGCGCCGATCGGCAGCAGATCTGAATAGCGGAACTCCGGGGCGGTCACGGATCGCACTCCTTCGGGTGGGACGTCGGCTCGCGCGGACCCGTCCGGCGCGGGTCGAGGCGGCCCTTGACCCGAGCCCGGCTGGTCACAAGCAGAGCGAAGCCTAACCAGGACGGTTGACCGCCTTCGGAGTTAGGCAACCCTTTGTGATCGACGGTTGCGGTGGCCACCGTCGGGTGCTACCTGTCGACTGACGCGAGCCGCCCGCAGGGCAGTCCTGACGACGCGTCGGAGTGTGGAGGCTGTGCCGTGAGCGAACCCCGGTGGCTCGACGAGGTCGAGATGCGCGCCTGGCTGGGCTTCGTGCGCACCCGCGACACCATCGCGGCCGCGGTCGGGCGCGATTCCTTCCGCGAGTCGAACCTCACCTACGTCGAGTACTCGGTACTGGCGTATCTGGCCGAGCCCGAGGACAACCGGCTGACCTTCGCGGAGCTGGCCGCGAAGCTGGAGTGGTCGCAGAGCAGGCTCTCCCACCAGATCACCCGGATGAACAAGCGCGGGCTGGTCGAGCGCGAGCCGATCCCCGACGATGCCCGGCGCACCGCGGCCCGGCTCACCCCGCTGGGCGAACAGGTGCTGGCCGCCGCGGCGCCCGCGCACGTGCGCAGCGTGCGGCGGCACATGATCGACGTCCTCGACCGCGATCAGCTCACCGCGCTGGCCGACATCTACGACACGCTGCTCGCCCACCACCGGAAGCTGCCGCCGCGGAACTGACGGCAGGCGCCGGTCGGCAGGGGATCAGGCGGTGGCCGCCGTGGCGACGGTCGAGGCGGGCACGCCCAGCGCCCGCTCGAAGCCCTCGGGCACGACGATGTCGCCGCGGTCGAGGTCGGTGACCTTGGTCTTGCGCAGGCCCAGCAGCGCCGAATCGATGCCGCCGCGCAGGATGTCGAGCACGTTCTCCACGCCGGCCTGTCCGTTGGCGGCCAGGCCCCACAGGTAGGCGCGGCCGATCATCACCGCGCGCGCACCCAACGCGACCGCCTTGACCACGTCGCTGCCGCGGCGGATGCCGCCGTCGAGCAGCACCTCGATCTCGTGCCCGACGGTGTCGGCGATGACGGGCAGCGCCCGCACCGCGGCCGGGGTGCCGTCGAGGTTGTTGCCGCCGTGGTTGGACACCGAGATCGCGGCGACGCCCGCGTCCACCGCGCGGCGCGCGTCGTCCACCCGGATCACGCCCTTGAGCATCACCGGGCCGTTCCACTGCTCGCAGATCCAGGCCACGTCGTCCCAATCGGGGGCGGGCGTACCCATCCACTGGCCGTAGGCGCCGAAGAAGCCCGGCGCGGGCCCGCCGCCGACGGACATGTTCGGGGCGGTGAGGTCGGGGATGCGCCCCGACTTGGCGTAGGTGGCCAGCCAGCGCGGCCGCACCAGGGTCTGCGGCGCGAACTTCAGCATGGTCTTGAGGTCGAGCTTCTCGGGGATCTCCGGGCTGCCCCAGTCGCGGCCGTGCGAGAACGACCAGTCCAGGGTGAGGATCAGCCCGACCGCGCCCGCGGCGGCCGCGCGCGCCATCCGCTCGCTGATCTCGTCCTTGCTGCCGCACCAGTAGAGCTGGAAGAAGGTGGCCGGATTGGCCGCCACCACCTCCTCGATCGGCTTGCTGGCGAACGAGCTCAGCCCCATCGCGATCCCGCGCGCCGCGGCAGCGCGGGCGACTGCCACCTCACCGTCGGGGTGCACGGCCTGCACCCCGGTCGGTGAGATCAGCACCGGCATCGAGATCTGCTGCCCCAGTACGGTGGTCGACTGGTCACGCTCCCCGATCGGACCGGCGACGTGCGGGGCGAAGCCGAGTTCGGTGAAGGCGCGCTCGTTGTCGGCGATGGTCTGACCGCGCTCGGAACCGGCGATCAGCGCGCCGTACACCGACTTCGGCAGCCGCTTCTTCGCACGCCGTTGCGCCTCGGCGACGGTCTCGAACCACGCGTTCATGGGGAAGTCCTCTCCTGGGTCGTCTCCGGCCACCAGTGCCGGGTCTTGTCGAACAAGTCGTCGCCGAGCGCGGCCAGCAATGCGCGGCCGTGCTCGGCGTCGGCGCCGGTGGGGTCGCCGAGCACGCCGTTGCCGCTCACCGCGCGCACTCCGCCCGCGCGCAGCAGGGGCAGGATCTCCGGCAGCGGGCGGGTGTCGCCCGGTTCGGCGCGGTCCATCCGCACCCGGTGCGGGGTCAGCGCCAATTGCAGGGCGGTCTCGGCGCGTCCGGCGTGCGCGTCGCCCCGCCACCGCGGCAGATACACCCGCACGTCACGTGACTCCGAGCGCAGCAGGGCCTGGGCCCGGTGCAGCGGCTCGAGGTTGCCGCCGTGCCCGCTCACCAGCAGTATCCGGGCGAAGGTGTCGGTCGCCGAGCGGCACAGCTCCACCACCAGCAGTTCGAGCGCGCGCTGCCCGATCGAGAGGGTGCCGGGAAAACCGGCGTGCTCGCCGCTCGAGCCGTACGGGACCGGCGGTGCGACCAGCACGTCGCCGCGACGGGCGGCCAGTTCCGCGCACAGCGCCACGGCGATGTCGGTGTCGGTGGACAGCGGCAGGTGCGGGCCGTGTTGCTCGGTGGCGCCGAAGGGGATGGCCAGGATCACTCCGGCGGCCGCGCATACGCCCGCCTCCGGAGATGTGATGTCCGCCATCATGGCGCCGACAGTAACGTCAGTCAGTGACAAAATCAATAGCGACGGTGGCTGCCATAATCGGTGGGTGACGACCACCCGGGCGGGCCGCCCACGCGGCACCACCAAGCGCGACCTCGAGCTCATCGCCATGCGCTTGTTCACCGAACAGGGCTTCGACAACACGACGGTCGAAGACATCGCCGCCGCCGCGGGCATCAGCGGCCGCACCTTCTTCCGCTACTTCCCCAGCAAGGCCGAGGTGCTCTGGCACCAGTTCGACGCCGAGGTCGACGCGCTGCGCACGGCCTTCGCCACGGTGCCCGACGAGCTGCCGATGATGACGGCGGTGCGCCGAGTCGTGGTGAACGCCAACACCTATCGCGCCGAGGACGTCGCCGAACTGCGCACCCGGATGCACCTGGTCGCCACCGTGCCCGCGCTCGCGGCCACCGCGGGCCCGCACTACGACGCCTGGGAGCGCGCGGTGAGCGCGTTCGCCGCGCGACGGCTCGGCGAGCCGGAGGACGCCCTGGTGCCGCTGGCGGTGGGCCGCACCACCCTCGCCGCGGCCCGCGCCGCCTTCGACGCCTGGCTGCGCAACGCCGATGCGGACCTCACCGTCTACCTGGATCAGGCCCTGTCGGCGCTCGAGCGCGGCTTCGCGACGGACAGGTGAACTCCGGGCGAGCAAACCCCAGGTTTGGGCCGCGAGCACCATGGGGTATGACTAGGCTCGGGCTCGGCCACGTCCGAGTGCACCAGTGTGACCGTCTCACCCGTCGAAAGGGGCTGGAATTTCCATGTCCGAGGTGTCCATGAGCCTTTCGGCGGAGTCTCTTCCCGCGGGCCCGGTCGACAACCTGCTGCCCCAGCTCGTGGAGCACCTGCGGCAGAACCGCACCGCACTGCGCGAGGAGTGGGCGCGGCGCATCACCGACGCCCAGCTGCTCACCGCCATGACCCCGGAAGAGATCTTCTCCGAGGCCACCTCCATCTACGACAACTACGTCGAGGTGCTCGAGACCGGCAGCGTCGAGGCACTCCAGGCCTACGCCCGCGACCTGTCCGAACGCATCATCCCCCGGGGCGTGGAGACCGACGAGGTCATCGGCATCGTGCTGCTGCTGCGCGACGTGCTCGCGCGCTCGCTGTTCGAGAAGTACCAGTCCAACTTCGAACTGCTCAACCACGTCCTCGACGCCTACGAACCCGCCGCCAACCGCATCGCGAGCACCGTGGCGATCTCCTTCGTGCAGGAGCGCGAGCGCGTCATCCGCCAGCAGCAGGAGGCCATCCGCGAGCTGTCCACGCCGGTGCTGCAGGTGCGCGAGCAGCTGCTGATCCTGCCGATCATCGGCGTGCTCGACAGCCAGCGCGCCCGCCAGCTCACCGAGCAACTGTTGCGCGCCATCCGAGCGAACCGTGCCAAGGTCGTCGTCATCGACATCACCGGCGTGCCGACGATCGACTCGACGGTCGCCAACCACCTGGTCCAGACCGTCGACGCGTCGGGCCTGATGGGCGCGAGCGTGATCATCACCGGCTTGTCCTCGGAGATCGCGCTGACGCTGGTGACGATCGGGCTGGACCTGTCGAAGATGAACGCCGTCGGCGACCTGCAGGGCGGCATCGAGGAGGCCGAGCGGCTGCTCGGCTACGAAGTCACCCGGGTGACCGACCGGTCCATCGAACGCGACGGGCGCTGAGCGGTCACCGATGCCCGTACCCATCCTCAAGCAAGGCACCTATTTGATCGCGTCGGTCCAATCCGCATTGACCGACGCGGACACCGAGCGCCTACAGGACGACCTGATGAAACAGGTCAGCAAATACCGGGCGCACGGCATCATCGTCGACGTCACCGCGATCGATGTGATGGACTCCTTCGCCGCGCGGTCGCTGCGCACCATCGCGCACATGACGCAGTTGCGCGGCGCGGAGACCGTCATCGTCGGGCTGCAACCCGAAGTCGCCTTCGCCATGGTGCAACTCGGACTCACCTTCGAGGACATGCACACCGCCCTCGACCTCGAGGAGGGGCTGGCGTGGCTGGAGCGCAAGTCCGCCAGACGTCGCCAGCGAGATGGTCGTGACAGTGGCCGCTGAGAACGTCGTGATCGTGGTCAAGATGTCGGAGGACATCGTGACCGCTCGGCAGGCCGGACGGGAGCTGGCGGCCGAACTCGGCTTCTCCCTCACCGACCGCACCATGATCTCGACGGCCATCTCCGAAATCGCCCGCAACATCACCAGTTACGCAGGAACCGGCGAGATCCGCCTGCTCGTGGACGACCGCGAGGGCAGGCGGGCGCTGATCGTGCAGGCCGAGGACCAGGGCCCGGGCATCCGCGACATCGCCCGCGCGCTCGAGGACGGTTACTCCACCGGACGCGGTCTCGGCCTGGGCCTACCCGGCGCACGCCGCCTGATGGACCGGCTCACCATCGATTCCGCGCCCGGTCGCGGCACGTTGGTGGAGATGTGGAAGTGGGTACCCAACGGTGCATGAGGACGGGCTCATCGGCCGGGTCGAATGGGCGGTGGCCGGTCGGGCACTGCCGGGACAGCAACTCTCCGGCGACCGCGGTGTGGTGCTCGACGCGGGCGGCGGCACCGCGTTGATGGCGGTCATCGACGGACTCGGGCACGGCGCCGCGGCGGCCGACGCCACCGACCGCGCGGTGCGGGTGCTCACCGAGAACCGCGGCGAGCCACTGGATGTGCTCATGGTGCTGTGCCATCGGGCGATGTCGGACACCCGGGGCGCGGCGGTGTCGCTGGCGCTCTTCGACGAGGACGCGATCCACTGGCTCGGCGTCGGCAACGTCGAATCCCGGGTGCTCACCGCGGGTCCGGCCGGGCTGGCGGTCCGCGCGACCGCGCTGCTGACCGGCGGCATCGTCGGCTATCGACTGCCGCCCACGCTGCAACCGCAGACCGTGCGGGTGCGGGCGGGTGATCTGTTATTGATGGCCACCGACGGCATCGTGGCCGAGGCGGCCGAGGGCATCGACCTGGCCAAGTCCACCGCCGACATCACCGGCGACCTGCTGGCCCGCTACGCCAAAGACACCGACGACGCGCTCGTGCTGGCCGCGCGCAGTCGCGGCAGCAGCAACGGCGGCGGTGGCTTCCGATGAGCGAGGCGCTGCCCGGCTTTCTCGACGACTACACCGAAGCGCTTCGGCGGCACCTGGATTCGCCCACCCACGACACCCTCACCGAGGGCTACGACCTGGGCAGGCGGGCGCTGGTGGAGGGCATCAGCCTGCTCGACCTCACCGAACACCACTTCCGGCTGGCCGCCGAGGCCGAACGCGCCGCCGCCGATCCGCGCGTCGCCGAGACCGCACTGGAGTTCCTGCTGCAGACGCTGGCCGCGCTCGACATCGCCACCCGCGGCTACCTCGACGGCACCCGCCGCTACGAACAGCAGCGCTCCCGCGCCGACGACCTGGCAGGCCGCGACGCCTTCCGCACCGCCCTGGTCGAGTCGTTGCAGGACGGCTTCTTCGTCGCCGACGCCACCGGCGCCATCATCGAAGTGAACTCGGCCTTCGGCGCGCTCACCGGCTACGGGGCCGCCGGGCTGCCCTATCCACTGCCGCACCCGTGGTCGCTGCCGGACGGGCCACGCTACCCCGACCTGGGCACCGAGGCCTCCCGGTTCGTGCTGCCGATCCGGCACCGCGACGGACGCAGGCTGTGGCTGGCGGTGAGCACCAGCGCGCTGGTCAAGCCGGAGAACAACGAGCTGGTCTACGTCGGCACCATCCGCGACGTCACCGCCGAACACGACGCGCAGGCCCGCGACCAGGCCGCCTCCCGGCTGGCGACCGCGGTCGGCGCGGCGACCACGGTGGTGGAGGTGCTCTCGGTCGGGCTGGACGAACTGCGCGGCACCGTCGGCGCGGAAGCCGCCGTCGTGATGGTCTGGCCCACCCGCAACGGGGCGCCCGAGGTGTACGTCTCCGGGGAGGCGGGTGCCGACGCCGCCGACGACACCACCCGTCGGTTGCTCGACCGTGCCCGCCGCCGACCACCGCGCAGCCTGTCGGCCATCCCCGAACAGGCCGACAGCTCCGAGGGCATCGTGGCACCGCTGGGCGAAACCGGCGATGCCGCACTGTGGTTGCGCTTCGCCGCCCCGCGCGCGATCAGCAGCGCGGACTGGACGTTGTTCTCCCTGCTGATCGGTCATCTCAGCGTCGCGGTGCAGCGGGCACGCAACTTCGATCAGGCCCGCGCCACCTCGCTGACACTCCAGCGGGCGATGCTCGGCCCGATCGAGCTGCCGCCCCGGTTCTCGGTGCACTACGAGCCCGCGCTGCCGCCGCTCGAGATCGGCGGCGACTGGTACGACGTGGTGCCGCTGCGCGACGGCACCATCGGCGTGGTCGTCGGCGACTGTGTCGGGCGCGGGCTGTCGGCGGCGGTGGTGATGGGCCAGCTGCGCACCGCGGGCCGTGCCCTGCTGCTGCGCGGCGCCGGGCCCGCCCAGTTGCTGGCCGAACTCGACACCGTGGCCGCGCGCATTCCGGGGGCCATGTGCACGACCGCCTGTGTGGCCGTGCTGGATCCGGTGCGCGGCATCGTCCGCTACAGCAGCGCCGGGCACATGCCGCCGATCCTGGCCGAGGTGGGCAAGCCCGGCAGGTTGCTCGAAGGCGGCCGTTCGGTGCCGCTGGCGACCTTCGAGATGCCGCGCCGCCCCGAGGCCACCACCGCCCTGGCGCCCGGCTCGACGCTGGTGTTGTTCACCGACGGCCTGGTCGAACAGCGCGGCGTCGACATCGACGAGGGCTTCGCCAAGATCTGCGCGGTGCTGGCCGACACCGGCGGCAGGCTGCCGCGCGAGGTCGCCGACGCGGTGCTGCGGGAACTCAGCCCGGCCGCCGGATACGACGACGACGTCGCCATGGTGGTCTACCGGCAGCCGCCCGCGCCACTGCACCTGCGGGTGCCCGCCGAGGCCACCCGGCTCTCGGCGCTGCGCCGCACCCTCCAGGCGTGGTTCTCCGCCGCCGCCGTCCCGCACGACCTGGCCGCCGACCTGGTGGCCGCGGCGAACGAGGCGTGCAGCAACAGCATCGAACACGCCTACCGCGCCGCCGCCGACAGCGGCGAGGTGGTCGATCTGGCGGCCCGGATCGAACTCGACCCCGACGGTGACACCGAACGTCTCGTCATCGAGGTCGTCGACACCGGCACCTGGCAGCCCCGCTCCCCCGACCCCGGCTACCGCGGCCGCGGTCTGGACATGATGCGCGCGCTCACCGAGGAACTCGACATCGACCATTCCGGCCCGGGCACCCGCGTCCGCATGTCGGTGACGCTGCCCGCGATCAAATCACCGGTGGCGAACCCGCTGCGCGGCACCCAGCGCCGCTCCGGCTGACCGCGCTCAGGGCCGCGCGGCCTCCGCGAGCCCGAACTGCGCGCACACCAACAGCGCGAGTTCGAGTTCGAGCCGATTGACCGTGAGCGAATGTCCCAGCAGCTCTTCGGCTTTGCGGACCCGGTAGTGCACGGTGTTCTTGTGCACGTGCATGCGGGCGGCGGCGTCGGTGAGCGAACCGCGCGCGTCCAGGTAGACCTGCGCGGTGTCGCGCAGCCGCGCGGTGGATTCGTCGTCGCGCATGAGATCGCCGAGCACGCGCTGCGCCCACGCCTTCACCTCCGGCAGCCGGTCGAGCAGCAGCGAGGCCACCGAGACCCGCGAGTACAACGTCAGTTCTCGCACGCGCGGCGCCGCCACCGCGACCGCCCGGGCGGCGCTCGCGTCGAGGAAGGTGCGCCGGAAGCCCGCCAGCCCCGAATCGCGCTCCCCCACCGCCATGCGCAGTCCGGGATGTCTGCGCAGGCTCGCTTCCAGTGCGTCGACGTCGAGCACCGGTTTGCCCGCCGAGGAGATCCAGGCCCAGCAGTTGTGCTCGTCGACCAGGATCGTCAGCGGGCGTTTGCCGGTCGCGGCGGACAGCAGTTCCACCCCGGCGCGCAGCAGGGTTTCGGAGGCCGCGGTGCCCGGCGGGGTCCAGATGATGGCGGCCAGATGCCAACCGCGCAGCGAGGTTCCGAGCATCTGCTCGGCCGAGGCCAGGTCCAGGCCCTCGCCGTCGAGGACGGCCCGGACCTGCGCGGCGCGGGTGGCGTCGGAGCGGGCGTCCCAGCGCTGCCGTTCGTTCTCGTAGATATCGATGACGCCCTCGAGCACCCGGTCGATGTAGCGGTTGACCATCTCGGCGATGTGGCTCGTGGTCGCCAGGGCCAGTTCGGCGGTGGGCCCCAGCTCGCCGAGCGCGGTGATCGCCCGTTGCAGGAACATGTGCTCGCCCAGGCGATACGCCCGCACCAGCGCCTCCAAGGACATGCCGTGCTGGGCGAAGCGGCGCGCGTATTCGGCGGCCGCCGGCGGCACGGACACCTCGTCGAAGGAGATGCTCAGCGCCAGCAGATCCATGATGGCCGAGAGGTTTCCGCCGGTGCTGGCCACCATCAGCCTGCGCACCTCGTCGTCGTGGCGGAATTCCGGGATCATCTCGACGAACATGCCGGTCATCTCGTCGAGCAGCCGGGGGTAATCGGCGTGCACGCGCTCGGCGACCGCGCGCACGAGCGGTTCGACCTCGACTGTCATGCCGGGGACCATACCCCGGCCGCGGGCCGCTGCCCGCCGGTCCGGCGGGCTTTTGTGCCGGTGGCACAGCGGCGGCCCGATTTTCTGGGGCGGCGGCCCGTAGCCGCCACTGCTCCCATTCCCTACCTTTGCACTGTAATCCACATCACAACGCCTTTCCCGAATGGTGAGGAACCAGTGCGAAACGTCATCGACATTCCCGCCGAGCGCGCGCGGACCAATCCCTACGGACCGTGTGTGAGCGACGAACGCGAAGAACTCGACAACGCGGAATTCGCGCGTCGCGTCGACACCGCCGCCGCCGTGCTGCATTCGCGGGGAATCCGGAAAGGCGACGTGGTCGCCGTCGTGCTGCCCAATCGCGTCGAATTGGTCGTGCTGTTGTTCGCGGCGTGGCGGCTCGGCGCCGCGGTGACCCCGGTGCGGCCCGACGCGACCGAGGACGAACTGCGCTACCAGATCCTCGATGCCGGCGCCCGCGTGGTCGTCGCCGAGGACGGGCGCGACCCCGGCTTCCTCGACGTGGCGCGGGTGGCCGGACCGGACGCCGACGCCGACGTCCCGGCGCCCTCGGCGGCCGCCGACCCGCACGCCACCGCCCTGATCATCTACACCAGTGGCACGACCGGCGGGCCCAAGGGCGTCGTGCTCGACCACGCCAACATCGCGGCCATGTGCGCGATGATCGTGGACGCGCTCGGCCTGGACGAGACCGACCACAGCCTGCTGGTGCTGCCGCTGTTCCACGTCAACGGCATCGTGGTGAGCATCCTGTCGCCGCTGCTCACCGGCGGGCGCGCGACCATAGCGGGCCGCTTCTCCGCCTCGGCGTTCTTCCCGCTGGTCGAACGGGTGCGGCCGACCTATTTCTCGGCGGTACCCGCCATCTACGCCATGCTGGTCGCCCAGCCGGCCGAGGTGCGGCCCGACACCTCCTCGCTGCGGCGCGCGATCTGCGGCGCCGCGCCCATGCCCGCCGAACTCATCGCCCGGTTCGAGACCCGCTTCGGCGTGCCGATCGTCGAGGGATACGGGCTGTCCGAGGGCACCTGCGCCTCGACCATCAACCCGCCCGCCGGTCCGCGCAAGCCCGGCACCGTCGGCGTGCCGCTGCCGGGGCAGACGGTGGCGATCATGGGTGCCGACGGCGCGCTGCTCGCGCCCGGCGCACGCGGCGAGGTGGTGATCCGCGGCGCCAACGTGATGCGCGGCTACCTCGGCAAACCGGAAGCCACCGCCGCGACGGTGGTCGACGGCTGGCTGCACACCGGCGACGTCGGCTACTTCGACCCCGACGGCTACCTCGTGCTGGTGGACCGGATCAAGGACATGATCATCCGCGGCGGGGAGAACATCTACCCCAAGGAGATCGAGAACGTCCTGCACAGCCATTCGGCGGTGCTGGAGTCGGCGGTCGTCGGCGCACCGGACCCGGTGCTGGGCGAGGTACCCGTCGCCCACGTGGTGACCATGCCCGGGACCGCGGTGAGCGAGGCCGAGCTGGTCGCGCACTGCCGCCGCAGCCTGGCCCGCGACAAGGTCCCGGTCGCGGTACGCATCACCGACGCGCTGCCGCGCAACGCGGTCGGAAAAATCGACAAGAAGGCGCTGCGCGCGATTTCCGCGTCCGTCTGACCAACAATTCCTTTCCATTTCCTCCGCTTACGGGTGCGGCTCCCGCGCGCCCGAATTCACCTCAGAAAGGGGTGCGTCCCGTGGGATTCAAAACAGGCGATTTCCCGCCCGTCGACGTGGACACATTTCTCGACCGGCCGCTCGCGGAGCGCATGAAAACGCTCGCGCTGCACTGGGCGGAATACGGGTTCGGCAGTCCGCGCATGATCCACACCGTCTACATCGTCAAACTGCTGGTGCTCTACGCGCTCGGCGGTGTGGTGGTCGCGACGGTCACCTCCGGCGTGGGCCCGTTCTGGGCGGTGGGCGACTGGTGGAACGAGCCGATCGTCTACCAGAAACTCGTGCTGTGGACGGTGCTGCTCGAGGCCGTCGGGGTCGCCGGGTCCTGGGGTCCGCTGGCCGGCAAGTTCAAGCCGATGACCGGCGGCATCCTGTTCTGGGCCCGGCCGGGCACCATCCGGCTGCGGCCGTGGCGGTGGCTGCCCGGCACCGCCGGAGACACCAGGACGATCGGCGACGTGGTGCTGTATGTGGCGTTCCTGGCCGGCCTGCTGGTCGCGATCCTCGCACCCGGCGCGCCGAGTGCGTCGCTGAGCGCCGCCCTGCCCGACAACACCTCCGGGCTGATCGACCCGCGGCTGCTGATCGCCCCGATCGTGCTGTACGTGCTGTGCGGCCTGCGGGACAAGACGATCTTCCTGGCCGCGCGCGGCGAACAGTACCTGCCCGCGCTGCTGTTCTTCGCGACCCTGCCCTTCGTGGACATGATCATCGCCGCCAAGCTGCTCATCTGCGCGGTGTGGATCGGCGCGGGGGTCTCCAAGTTCGGCAGGCATTTCGCCAACGTGGTACCGCCGATGGTGTCCAACAGCCCGAGCATCCCCTCCAAGTGGGCCAAGCGCCTGAACTACCGCGATTTCCCGCGCGACCTGCGCCCCTCGCGGGTGGCCGCGTTCCTGGCGCACGTGGGCGGCACGACGGTGGAGATCATCACGCCGCTGGTGCTGCTGTTCTCGACGAACCACGCCCTCACCCTCGCCGGGGTGGTGCTGATGGTGGTGTTCCACTTCTTCATCACCTCCACCTTCCCGCTGGCCGTGCCGCTGGAGTGGAACATCCTGTTCGCCTACCTCACGGTGTTCCTGTTCCTGGGTTTCCCCGTCACCGCGGGCTACGGGGTGGGCGACATGTCCTCGCCGTGGTTGACGCTCGGAATCGTCGCGGCGCTGGCGTTCTTCCCGGTGCTGGGCAACCTGCGCCCGGACCTGGTGTCGTTCCTGCCCTCGATGCGGCAGTACGCGGGCAACTGGGCCTCGGCGCTGTGGGCCTTCGCCCCGGGCGCGGAGGCGAAGCTGAACACGCTCCCGCACCGGCCGACCGTCAACCAGCTCGAGCAGTTGCAGGCGATGGGCTACGACCCCGCCGTCGCCGAGATCACCCTCCAGCAGACCATCGCCTGGCGCTCCATGCACAGCCAGGGCCGCGGCCTGTTCTCGGTGCTCTACCGGCACATCCCGGATCTGGACCGCTGGACGGTGCGCGAGGCCGAGTTCGGCTGCAACTCGATCATCGGGTTCAACTTCGGTGACGGCCACCTGCACGACCACACCTTCGTCCAGGCCGTGCAGTCGCGGGTGGGATTCGAGCCGGGCGAGTGGATCATCGTCTGGGTGGAGTCGCAGCCGATCCACCGCGGCGTCCAGCGCTACCAGGTGATCGATGCGGCGCTGGGCGTCATCGAGCGGGGCAGCTGGCGGGTGGCCGACGCGGTCGACGCCCAGCCGTGGCTGCCGGACGGGCCCATCCCGACCGAGGTGAGCTGGCGCAGGGACGACGCCGAACGCGCTGTCCCCCAGCCGGACCGCACGCCCGCCCCGCAGCCCGCGCGCTGACCTGAACACGGAACGGAGAGTCGAGATGAGCACAGCGGTCGTGGTCGGCAGCGGCCCGAACGGCTTGGCGGGAGCGATCGTCCTGGCCCGCGCCGGACTGTCGGTGACCGTGCTGGAGGCGGCGCCGCGCCTCGGCGGCGGCGCCCGCTCCCGGGAGGCTATCGTGCCCGGTCTGCTGCACGACGAGTGCTCGGCCATCCACCCGATGGCCGTCGGCTCTCCGTTCCTGCGCGACCTCGAGCTGGACCGGTACGGGCTGCGCTGGGCCTGGCCCGAGCTCGATTGCGTGCACCCGCTCGACGACGGCAGCGCGGGCGTGCTGCACCGCGACGTCGCCGCCACCGCCGCCGGACTCGGCCCCGACGGCCGCACCTGGCGCGCGCTGTTCGGCGCGACCGCGGCGGGCTTCGAACACACCGTCACCGATGTCATGGGACCGCTGCTGCGCCTCCCCGACCACCCGATCCGTTTGGCGCGCTTCGGAATTCCCGCGCTCGCCCCCGCCGACCTGCTCGCGAAGGTCTTCCGCACCCCGCAGGCACGGGCCCTGTTCGGCGGGGTGGCCGCGCACGCCTTCCACCCGCTGCACCGCCCCCTGAGCGCCAGCATCGGACTCGGCATCCTCACCGCGGGCCACGCCTACGGCTGGGCGGTCGCCGAAGGCGGCTCGCAATCCATCGTCGAGGCGATGGCGAGCCTGCTCGACAAGCTCGGCGGCACCGTCGAGACCGGCACACCGGTGCGCAGCGCCGCCGACCTGCCGCCCGCCGACATCGTGCTCTGGGACCTCGCCCCCACCGCCGTCGCCGACATCATGGGCGAGCGCCTCCCCCACCGGATCGCCACGGCCTACCGGCGCTTCCGCTACGGACCCGGCGCCTTCAAGGTCGACTTCGCGGTGGCCGAGGGCATCCCGTGGACCGCCCCCGCCGCCCGCCGCGCCGGAACCGTGCACCTCGGCGGCGACTACGCCGAGATCGCCGCCGGCGAGCGCGCCGTGCACGCCGGACGCATGCCCGACCGCCCGTTCGTGCTCGTCGGGCAGCAGTACCTCGCCGACCCGCACCGCTCGGTCGGTGACATCCACCCGATCTGGGCCTACGCCCACGTCCCGCACGGCTACACCGGCGACGCCACCGCCGCCGTCATCGCCCAGATCGAACGCTTCGCCCCCGGCTTCCGCGAGCGCATCCTCGGCAGCGAGACCCGCACCACCACCGGCTTCGCCGACTACAACCCCAACTACGTCGGCGGCAACATCATGACCGGCGCCAAGGACATCCGCCAGCTCGTCTTCGGCCCCCGCCCCACCCTGCACCCCTACGACCTCGGCATCCCCGGCCACTACCTGTGCTCGGCCGCCACCCCACCCGGCCCAGGAGCACACGGCATGTGCGGAGCCAACGCCGCCGAACGAGCCCTGCGACGCCTGCGGTGAGGGCACTCGCCTGCCGATTTCCGCTCGGCCTGCGCAGATCAGCTCGCCAGGTCGAGAAGCTCGAGCAGATCGCGCGCGGGTGTCTCCTCGGCGGCAACGACCTCCGCGCATATCCGGTCAGGCGAAGCGGCGAATGAACGCCAACGCCGTCTCGGCCACCGTCGGCCACCCGCTGTCGATGGTGAGCGAATGTCCGCGCCCGGGGATCTCGACGAACTCGGTGATCCCCGGGTTGGCACGCTGTTTGTCGTAGGCGGCTTTCGAGATGGCGTGCGGCACGGTGGTGTCGCGGTCACCGGAGACGATCAACAGCGGGCCGCGGTCGGGATTGTGGGTGTCGACCTTGGTCTCCGACCACGGATTCAGGTTCGCGGCCGCGGCCTGGAACAGCGGGGCGCCGGGCGCGGGCACCGCGAAATTCTCGAACAGTTCCTTCGCTTCGGCCTCGTCGACGGCGTTGGCGAAGGCGAAACGGAACTGCTCATAGGTCAGCGGGACCGCGCGGCGCCGGTTGGCGGGGTTGCCCAGCACCGGCGCGGCGGCGCGCAAGGAACTGATCGGCAGCGGCAGCACCCCGCGGAACGGGGCGGCGTCGATGGCGACGGTGGCCGCCGACAGTCCGCGGCCGGCGACGATCTGGGCGAGCAGGCCGCCGAAGGAGTGGCCGACCACGGCGGGTGTGCGGTCGAGGCGTTCGATCACCGCGGCGAAGTGGTCGGCGACCTGCCCGACCGTCTTGCCGGCGAACACCTCCGGGTGCGCTCGGGCGGCCTCGACGGTGTCGGGGTCGTCCGGCCATCCGGCGGTCACCGGCGCGTACCCGGCCGCGGCGAACAACTCGGCCCAGCGATCCCAGCTGCGGGCCAGCAGCCACAACCCGTGGATGAACACCACCGGGGTGTTGCCGCTGTCGTTCGCGCGCGCGATCTGGTCGAGGGTGTGCTGACTCATGCTGTGCCCCAGGCCGTTCCGGTTCATCGTCG
Organism: Nocardia sp. FDAARGOS_372; assembly: GCF_002554515.1. Taxonomy (NCBI): domain Bacteria; kingdom Bacillati; phylum Actinomycetota; class Actinomycetes; order Mycobacteriales; family Nocardiaceae; genus Nocardia; species Nocardia sp. FDAARGOS_372. The sequence goes on from NZ_PDDW01000001.1 coordinate 1,874,492, forward strand.
CGCCGCCTCCGCGATCACGTCGGCGACCGCGCCGGGGGCCGAGACCAGGCAGGCGTGCGAGGCCGCGACCTCGCTTATCTCGGCACCCATGCGCGCGGCCATCGCCCGCTGGGACGCGGGCGGGATGACGCGATCCTCGGCGGCCACCACGTACCAGGTGGGCGTGGTCGTCCAGGACGCCGGGCCGGACGGTTCGAGGTTGGCGGTGAGCGCCAGGGTGCGCTGGTGGGTGATCATGTCGGCCACCGTCGCCTCGTCGACGTCCTGCGCGAACACCTCGTGGAAACGGGCGGGGTCGACGTAGGCTTCGAGTCCGCCGTCGCGGGCGGTGACCGCCAGAGCCGGCGGCAGCAGGCGGCTGCCGGGATAGCGGATCGGGTCGAGGGCCAGCTGGGTGGGCTCACCCTGCTGCGGCGCGAACGCCGCGACGTACACGAGCGCGGTCACGTCGGGGTCGGCGACATTGGTCACCACGGCGCCGACGTAGGAGTGGCCCACCAGCACGATCGGCCCGTCGATGCCGTCGAGCACCCGCTCGATCGCGGCGGCGTCGGACGCCGGGCCGCGCAGCGGATTGTCCGGGACGACCACGCGGTACCCGTCGGCGCGCAGGTCGGCGGCCACGCCGTCCCAGCTCGTGGGGTCGGCGAAGGCGCCGTGCACGAGGACCACCGTCGGTGGTTCGGCCGCGGCGGTGGCGGGCAGCAGTGCGGGCGCGGCGAGCACCGCGCACAGGGCGAGGGAGCGGAACAGTGCTGTCTGGGGCATGATCTCGGCCGATCGATCGTGCGGCGCCGGGCCGCGGGGGCGTTCGATATCAGTGTTCGCGACCCCGGCACCGGGGCGCCCCGCCCGTGCGGCCACAAACCCCTACATTTCAGACGCGCGTGGTGTCCCGGTCCGGCGCGGTCGTGCGGGAGCGCTGTTGGTAGTTCTTCGGCGACACACCGAGGCGGGCGACGAACGCGCGCCGCATCGCCTCGCTGCTGCCGTATCCGGCCAGCAGCGCGGCCTCGGTCACGGAGTGCCCGGCGTCGAGTTTGTCCCGCGCGAAGGCGAACCGGACGTGCGCGACGTATTCGGCCGGTGAGCTGTCCAGCTCCTCCCGGAACAGCCGGGTCAGGTGCCGGGTGCTCACCCGCGCGTGCGCGGCCAGCATCTGCACCGGGTACGGGCGGGCGGGGTCGGCGTAGATGAGATCGGTCAGCTCGCGCACCAGCGCACTGCGCGGCACGGGACCGGTCAACGCCGCCGAGAACTGCGATTGGCCCCCGGCACGCTGCATGAACACCAGCAGCGACTGCGCGACCCGCCGGGCCACCGCGGCGCCGTGGTCCTCCTCGACGAGGGCGAGCGCGAGATCGATACCGGCCGCCACGCCCGCCGAGGAATACACCCGCCCGTCGCGTACGAAGATCGCGTCCGGTTCGACGCGGACGCGCGGGTACCGGGCGGCAAGATCGCGGGTGAACTTCCAGTGCGTGGTCGCGCGCCTGCCGTCCAGCACACCGAGTTCGGCCAGCACGAACGCGCCACTGCAGATGGAAGCGAGCCGGCGGGTGCGGGCGGCCAGGTGCGCGGTCGCGGCCAGCACCTCGGGGGTGACGAACCGGGCGGGCGGTTGCTCGCTGCCGGGGATCACCACCGTGTCCAGATCGTGCGCGGCCAGCGCCGAACCGGTCACACCCACCTGGGTTCCGATCGAGGTGTGCACGGGCGCGCCGTCCGGCGACAGCATCACCACGTCGTAGCCCGGCACCGACTGGTTGGCCTCCACGAAAACCTCGGCGGGACCGGCGAAATCGAGCATCTTCACCCCGTCGAACACCAGCACCCCGATCCGGCGGCGCCGGGTGAGTTCGGGTCCGGGCCGCAACACCTGCACCGGGATCATCGCGGCGCCTCCCCGCGGTGGGCCTCCCGCCAGGCGCCCGGCGACATGCCGTACTCCTGGCGGAATCGCCGGTTGAAATGGCTGATGTTGGTGAAGCCGACCCGGTGGGCCAGCTCGCCGATCACCGGGTCGGCGACCGCCCCGGCCAGCACGGCGGCCGCCCGGCGCAGACGGCGGCGGATGATCCACTCCGCCACGCCCACGGCACGGCCCGCCGCCGCCCAGTGCGTGTAGAGCTGGCGCAACGACACCTCGTGCGCGGCCGCGATCCGGCGCGGGGTCAACGCGGGATCATGCAGGTGCGCGTCGATGTAGAGGCTCACGCGCACGACCAGACTCTCGGCCAGCGCGTCCCGGCCGCGACGATCACCCGTGGCGGTGGCGACCAGCGCCCGCACCAACTGGACGGTGGCCTGACCGACGGCGGCCGCGGCGGTCGCGGGCAGATCGGTCGGGGTGTTGCCGAGTTCGGCGAAATGGGCGCGCACCAGCGGGTAGACCGGGCTGGCAGGCAAGCCGGGCGCGGCCGCGCGGAGCACGTCGATCGGCAGGTCGAGCAGAACGGGGTCGAAGATCACGACCTTGTTGTCCGACAGCCGCGACTGCCGGTAGCTGTACGGCCGGGAGGTGTCGAGCAGGGTGATGCGGCCCGGCTCCATCACCCCGCCACCGTCCTCGGCGGTGCTCAGCGCGCCCGACCCGCGCACCGGCATGAAGATCGCGAACTGGTCGGGTGCGCCGCGCGCGACATGGCGGGCGTTGCGCACGATGTGCAAACCGGTGCCGACATTGCGCAACACGTGGATGCCCGGGCCGAGGTCGAGCAGATACATCCGGTGCCGCACGTCCTCGGCGTCGGCGGCATAGCTCACCGCCTGCGGGTTCTCGTTGTCCTCGAACACCGCGTTGAGCGCCGCGACCCGGTCGGCGGGCGCGATGAGATCGCTGTCGTGTACCAACACCGCCGGGCCTCCTCGTCACTCCGTCCTGCCGAAACAGTAGAGCCGGACGCCCCGGGTCCGCGCGTCCACCGCACGGAGAGCACAGCGACGCGACCCGCGCACCGGGTCCCCGGCGCGCGGGTCACCAACACTCACCGCACGGACAGCACAGCGCTCGGGCGGTGCCTGTTCGCCCGACCGGGGCGGCCTCCGTGGTCACACTGCGCTACCACCTCCGGCCGCTGACCCGCTCAGACGGTGCTCAATTCGCCTGAGCGGGGCGGCCTCCATGGTCACACTGCGCTACCACCTCCGGCCGCTGACCCGCTCAGACGGTGCTCAATTCGCCTGAGCGGGGCGGCCTCCATGGTCACGCTGCGCTACCGCCTCCGGCCGCTGACCCGCTCAGGCGGTGCTCAATTCGCCTGAGCGGGGCGGCCTCCATGGTCACGCTGCGCTACCACCTCCGGCCGCTGACCCGCTCAGGCGGTGGCCTGCCGCTTGGGCAGCTTCCAGTCCGGGCGCGGGTAGTGGCAGGTGTAGCCGTTGGGGTAGCGCAGCAGGTAGTCCTGGTGCTCGGGCTCGGCCTCCCAGAACTCGCTCGCCGGGGTCACCTCGGTGACGACCTTGCCCGGCCACAGGCCCGAGGCGTCGACGTCGGCGATGGTGTCCTCGGCGACGCGGCGCTGCTCGTCGTCGAGGTAGAAGATCGCCGAGCGGTAGCTCGTGCCGATGTCGTTACCCTGCCGGTCCTTGGTGGTGGGGTCGTGGATCTGGAAGAAGAACTCCAGCAACGCGCGGTAGTCGGTGCGCTCGGGGTCGTAGACGATCTCGACCGCCTCCGCGTGCCCGGGATGGTTGCGGTAGGTGGGATGGTCGTTGCTGCCGCCGGTGTAGCCGACGCGCGTGGACACCACGCCCGGCTGCCTGCGGATCAGGTCCTGCATACCCCAGAAACACCCACCGGCCAGGATCGCCCTTCGCGTGTCGGTCACATCTCCTCCTCGGGAAACCGTTACTCCAAGCTCCCAGTACAACCCGCCCGGCGGCGAGAAAGTTCCTCACGCCCGGCTGAATCGCGCACCCCAGGCCCGGAGCTGTTCGCGCATGATCTCCGGCTCGACGACGGTGAAATCGGCCTCGAGCGTGCCGAGCCCCATGATCGGCCAGTCCAGCGAATCCGAGGTCATGCGCACCCGGCAGCGTCCCGGCTCGATCTCCTCGACCGTGCTCCACCGCCCGATCCGCTCGCGCACCGCCGCGGCGGGCGCCTCGACCACCGCTTCGATCCGATACGAGCGCGGCGCCTGATCCAGGCCCGCCCGGACGAAGGCGGCGGCATCCTCGGCGGGCAGCTCGCGCGGGCGGAAACGGGCGCCGTCGCCGGCGGGCGCGGTCAGGCGGTCCAGGCGGAAGCTGCGCCAGTCGTGGCGGGTCAGGTCGTAGGCCACCAGATACCAGCGCCGACCCAGGGACACCAGACGGTGTGGTTCGACGTGCCGCTCGGAGCGGCGACCGTCGGCGGCGGTATAGGTGAACCGCAGGCGCTCGGTGTCACGGCAGGCCAGCGCGACGGCGGTGAGCACACCGGGATCGGGACCGCCGCCCGCGGTGCCCCAGGAGGCGGGCACCGTCATCGCCCGCAGCGCGTCCACCCGTTTGCGCAATCGCGGCGGCAGCACCTGCACCACCTTGGCCAGCACCCGCACCGAGGATTCGGCGATGCCGTCGACACTGCCGTGCACGGCCGCCTGCATGCCGACCACCAGCGCGACCGCTTCGTCGTCGTCGATCATCAGCGGTGGCAGGGCCGCGCCCGGGGCGAGCTGGTACCCGCCGTCGACCCCGCGCTGCGCCTGCACGGGATAGCCGAGCTCGCGCAGCCGCTCCACGTCGCGGCGCAACGTGCGCGCCGAAACACCCAGCCGCTCGGCGAGTTCCCCGCCCGGCCAGTACTTGTGCGTCTGGAGCAACGACAGCAGCCGCAGGGTCCGAGTACTCGTGTTCGCCATGTTTTTCATTCTGCGCGACATTGCGGACGAAAAGTGACCGCAAAGGGTCCTAACGTGGTTTGTGCATCGAAGAACAGACACCGACATCCGAAGGGACCCACCATGAACGCCACCACCTCCGCCGCCGCCGACCGCGCGCTCTCCGGCGAGCGCGCCGACCTGCTGGACATGCTGACCAAGCACCGTTTCTTCCTGCGCCACACGCTGCGCGGCCTCACCGACGAGCAGGCCGGGATGCGCAGCACGGTGAGCGAACTGTGCCTGGGCGGCCTGATCAAGCACGTCGCCTCGGTCGAGCGCGGCTGGGTCGATTTCATCCTCGAGGGCGCCTCGGCGATGAAGAACTTCGAGGACATGACCGAGGCGGATTACGCCGCCCGCGCCGACGAGTTCCGGATGCTGCCGGGCGAGACCGTCGCCGGTGTGCTGGCCGACTACGAAGCGGTGGCCGCCCGCACCGACGAGATCGTCGCGACCGTCGACCTCGACAAGGCCTGGCCGCTGCCCAAGGCGCCGTGGTTCGAGGAGAGCAGCTGGTCGACGCGGCGGGTGCTGATGCACATCATCGCCGAGACCGCGCAGCACGCCGGGCACGCCGACATCCTGCGCGAGGCGATCGACGGCCAGAAGTCCATGGGCTGAGCACCCATCCGGCCTACCCTGGTGGCATGGCCGGTAAGGATGTCGACCGCGTCAGGGCCCGCTCGGCCCTGGCCACGGTCAAGGAAAGTCCCGTCATCACCGCGATCGCGCTCGCACCGGTGGTCGTCGTGCTCGGCGTCGTCTGGTGGCTGACCAACGGCTTCGTGGCGTTGCTGCTGTTGGTCCTGCTCGGTGTCGGCGTCGTGGTGGGTGGGAAACTGCTGCGCTGAGGCTCAGTGCCCGGCGAGGTAGCTCTGCACCTGGCGGGCGGTGAGGTCGATCAGGTCGCGCTGGGCGACGTTGACGTCCAGCAGGTGCAGGCCCCAGGAGCGGTCGGGCACGGCCGGGAGCGCGTTCGCGGGCGGCACCGCCGCGCCGGGGTCGGCCTCGAGCAACAGCACGTGCGGTCCGTCGCCGTCCAGGCAGCGGCCGCGATAGCCCTGCACCTCACGTCCGGCGAGGATGCCGCGCAGCGGCTGCCCGGCCCGGCCCACCAACGCCGCCGGGTCGGTGCACAGCACCTCGTAGTCGGGACCGTAGGGGAAGGCACCGCGGGTGCCGGAGGTGTTGGGCACCGTCGGGGCGAACCCATAGCGGATGTCCGGCGGCAGCTCGCCGTAGGCGGAAAACGCCACCACACAACCGATCTGGTCGGCGCGCTCGCAGGCGGGCACGGTCGCGAAATCGCCCCCGGCCGTCTCCCCCTTGCGCACCAGCACATTCCCGCCCAACAGCAACGCCGAGACGAGCTGCCGCTGCACCGGCCTGTCCTCGATCTCCTGCCGGATCAGCGTGCGCAGCATGGCCGTTCCCTGCGAGTGCCCGATCAGCACCACGCCGCGTCCGTTGTTGTGGTCGGCCAGATAGTCGACCCACGCCGCGCGCAGGTCCTCGTAGGCCAGATCCAGCGCGGCCGACCGCTCCGGGCCGGGTGCGTTGCGCAAGCTCAGCAGCGTGCTCTGCCGGTAGACCGGCGCCCACACCGTGCAGGTTTCGGCGAACGGCGCGGCCTGCAGCGCGGCGACGGCCCGCTGCTCGGGTCCGATGCTGCGGTCGGCGTTGGTCGTCTGCTGCAACGACACCGTCGGATAGACGTAGAAGCAGTCGACCGGCGCGTCCTGCCGGTCACCGCACGGCCCCGCCTGCCCCGGACGGCACAACCACGTCGTCGGCTCGGGTTCGGCCCCCGCGGGTGCGGCGGGCGCCAGGATCGCCGCGATCAGCAGCGCGACGGGAAACAGGGTCCGGATCAGCGCGGGCACACGCGGATCGTATCGACCGTCGCAGGCTCCGGGGAAGGTTCGGCCGATCACCGTATTCCATCTCGGACACGGGCAGGTCGCGCCGACGCTGCGGTGGGTCAGCCGTCTACTCGACCGTCCCGAGCAGGAGGCGGATGGTGTCGGCCCAGTGGGCCAGGGTCGCCGTTTCGGCGCGGGAGCTCTCGCGGAGCGGCCGGGCGGCCGACACGCCGCGCAGGATCGTGATGGTGAGGTCGCGGATCGCCGGGTAGCGGGGGTGGGCGGTGATGTCGGGGCCGAACAGGTCGTCGACCACGCGGACGAGGTCACGGCCGGCGGCGCGCTCGGCGGCGCGGAGGACGGCGGCAAGGGCGGGGTCGGTGCGCGCGGCGGACCACAGTTCCTGTTCGGCGCGCGCGGGTGCGCGGGCGAAGGTGCGCGAGAGGGCCGTGAGGGTGCGCTCGATCGGGTCGGCGGGGCCGAGTGCCGCGACTTCCGCGCGGGTGGCCGCCTCGTTCAGGGTCACCAGGTGGGCGACGAGCGCGGCGGTGAGGTCGTGGCTCGTCGGGAAGTGGTGCAGCAGCGCGCCACGGCTGACGCCCGCGGCCTGCTGGACGGCCAGCGTCGACAGGGCCGCGTAGCCGCGGTCGGCGAGCAGGGTCGCGGCCGCGTCCAGGATCCGCTGCCGGGTGGCCCGTTTCTGCTCGGCACGGGTGGTCATGGGCGGCTCTCTCGGGTGTCGGAACGCCGATCACGATTTCACAGTCACCATTGACTGTCAATCGGTGCTCGAGCCACACTCCCCCACGAGGCCCGCACCGTGCGCAACCGGGCGGGCACACTCCCCGTGAGAGGAAACCCCGTGTCCGACAACCCCACCCACGACGGGCAGCGCGCCGCCGCCTGGTACGAGAACTGGACCGAAGTCCCGGACTCCCCGTGGACGCAGCGCCCGGACCCCGCCGACGCCCACGAGTACCGCACGCTCACCTACGAACGCGACGGGCGCGTCGCCCGGATCACCTTCAACCGCCCCGAGCACGGCAACGCGATCACCCCCGACACCCCGCTGGACCTCGCGCACGCCGTCGAGCGGGCCGATCTGGACCCGCGGGTGCACGTCATCCTGCTCGCCGGCCGCGGCAAGGGCTTCTGCGGCGGCTACGACCTCGGCTTGTTCGCCGAACAGGGCGGCGCGCGCGACGACCACACCCACGACACCGCCGGCACCGTCACCGACCCGATGGTGCACGCCGCCAACCACAACCCGTGGGGCACCTGGGATCCGATGCTCGACTACGCCATGATGAGCCGCTTCAACCGCGGCTTCGCCAGCCTGCTGCACGCGAACAAGCCGACGGTGGCCAAACTGCACGGCTTCGCCGTCGCGGGCGGTACCGACATCGCGTTGTACTGCGACCAGATCATCTGCGCCGACGACACCAAGATCGGCTATCCGCCCGCCCGGGTGTGGGGCATCCCGGCGGGCGGCATGTGGGCGCACCGCCTCGGCGATCAGCGCGCCAAGCGCCTGTTGTTCACCGGCGATTGCCTCAGCGGCGCGCAGGCCGCCGAATGGGGGCTCGCGGTGGAGTCCTGCCCGGCGGACGAGCTCGACGAACGCACCGAGGCGCTGGTGCAGCGCATCGCCCGGATGCCGGTGAACCAGCTGATGATGGCCAAACTCGCCCTGAACTCCGCGCTGCTGGCCCAGGGCGTGGCCACCTCGGGCATGATCCGCACGGTCTTCGACGGCATCGCCCGCCACACCCGTGAGGGCTACGCCTTCCAGATGCGTTCGGCCACCGTCGGTTTCCGCGAGGCCGTGCGGGAACGCGACGAGCCCTTCGGTGACCACAAGCGCGCCGGCGTCGACCGCTGACCGAGCCCACCGGGTACTACGCCACAGCCTTACGGAGCAACGCCGCCAGGCGTTCCTCGTCGGCGGCGCTCAGCGCGGTGACCGCGAAGCTGGTCGGCCACAGGGTGCCCTCGTCGAGGGTGGCGATGTCGTTGAAGCCGAAGGTGGCGTAGCGGGCGCCGAACTTGGCGGCGGGCTGGAAGAAGCACAGCACCTTGCCGTCCTTGGCGTAGGCGGGCATGCCGTACCAGAGCTTGGCGGTGAGTTCCGGCGCGTTCTGCTTGACCAGTGCGTGGATGCGCTCGGCCAGGACGCGATCGGCCTCGGACATCTCGGCGATCTTGGCGAGCACCTCGGGCTCGGTGTCCTTCTTGGCGCCCTTGCCGCGGCGGGTGGCCTTCAGCTCCCGGGCGCGGTCCTTCATCGCCTCGCGCTCGGCCTCGGTGAAACCCTCGTAGCTGGTGGTCTTCGCGGCGGTCATGTCGTCGTCCTTCCCGGTCGGTTCGTTCGGTGACTTCACGGTAGGACGCGCACCCGACGGCGGGCTTCTCGAAAACTGATCAGTTCAGCGGTGGGTCCAATCGGGCTGGAGGAAGTCGGCGACCCTGGCGTCGGTGGCGGTGCGTCCGAGCAGGACGACTTCGCGGAACTGCCACAGCAGCGCGCCCGTGGGTGCGTGGATGGTCATGCGCGGACCGAGCCGCATCTGCAGCAGGCCCGGGCGGCCGATGGGCACGTCCGGTGCGCCGGGGACGGTGTGCGGGGCCGCATCCTCGGGGTGCACCCAGTGCGGGACGTCGTCGGCGGCGAGCCGGTCCAGGTCGACGTGATGCACCGAGTGCACCTCGTCGGGGCTGGGGCGCAGGTCGGCCGGGCCGGACAGGGTGGCGACGACCGGGGTGATCGCGAAACCCGACGCGGCGGGGAAATCGTCGAGCAGTCCGAGCACATCCGCCGGGTGGACGCGCACGCCCAGTTCCTCGTGCAGTTCGCGCAGCGCGGCCTGCTGGGCGGTCTCCCCCGGCTCGAGCCTGCCGCCCGGAATCGCCCACTGTCCGGCGTTGCGGCCGCGGTAGGCGCGCTTGATGACGAGCACCGACAGCGACCCGCCCGGCTCGGCCACCACGCACAGCGCGACCGCCGCCCGGCGCATGCCCGGGGCGTCGGGCACCGCGATGCGGGGGAACTCGGCCAGCCGGGCCCGCGCGAGCGCGCGGAACGCGGCCATGTCGTGGGGAACCACCTCTGTACCCATCGTTCGATCTTGCCCCACCCGTCGAGCGGCCCGGCACCGCCGTGTCCCGGCCGGCGGGACGCGCTGTTCCGCAGGACGCGGATTCGTGGTGGTCAGCGGGGTGTGCGGCGCAGGGTGGCCAGGTAGGCGCGGGCGGCCAGGCGCTGCGCCAGCCGGGTGAGCGGGCCGCCCAGGCGGGTGTACCAGGTGGCGGGGCGGGAGAAGGCGACGGTTTCGCCGTACACGGTCCCGGTCGCGGGATCGTAGTCGACGGCGAAGAGCTCCTCGCCCCGCGCCGGATGCCCGGCCAGGGTGCCGTAGGCGAAGCCGCGCCGGTTCTCCTCGTCGAGCACATATACCACGCGGCACGGGGCCCGCAGCCCGAGCGGGCCGAGGCCCAGCCGCACGGTCACCGCCGCACCCGGTTCGGCGACCGGAGTCTCGGCGTGGTCGAGGATGCGCAGGCCGCGTTGGATCCGGAAGGCCAGCACCGCGTCGCCGAGGCGTTCGAAATCGGCGCGGCCGCGGCCGATCTCGCGGCGCAGCCGCAGGTGGTCGTAGCCCGCGGGCAGTGCGCCGCGCGTCGCGCCGACCTCCGGATAGGTGAAGTCTCGATCCGCTGGTGTGTCCGCCACCCCTCCATCCTGCCCGTCGCCACCGTCGCGGTGCCCGGATCTCGCCGCGATCGGATACCCGCTGCCGAGGTCAGCGGCGGCGCGGCGGGGGCGCGCCGAGGTCGGCCAGGTAGTCCGCGATCAGTGTTTCGGCCGTGGCGGCCTCCTCGGGAGCCACGAGCAGGTGCAGCGCGGTGCCGTCGACGAGGGCGTGCAGCCGCCGCGCCTCGACGGCAACCGCGCGAGCGGTGTGCAGCAGGCCGTGCGCGGCGAGGTCCGCGCACAGATCGTGGCAGAGCGCGGCGACGGCGGTGTGGGCGCGCCCGGCCAGCTCGGCGAGGCGGGGATGTGCCGGGGCCTCGGCGACCAAGGCGAGGTCGACGCGCATTTCGATGCGCCGCTGCTCATCCAGCGGCAGCAGTTCCAGCAGCATCGCCAGGGCGCGCCGGCGGGGATCACCGATCGCGGCGTGCGCGGACACCCGCTGCTCGGCGCGGACGAACACCAGTTCCATCGCGTAGGCGAGCAGGTCGGCCTTGGTCGGGAAGGTGTGCCGCAGCGAGCCGAGCACCAGCCCCGCTTCGGCGGCGACCGTGCGCAGCGACACCGCGCTCACACCGGACTGGTCGATCAACCGCCACACCGCCGCCGCGATCTCGGCCCTGCGCTGTTCCTGGTCGATCGTCTTCGGCATGCGCCGATATTAGCGCAACTGTGCTAGATTGAGGTCCCGTTGTAGCACGACTGAGCTAACAAGGTGGTCCGATGAGCGAATTCCTGGGCGAACACCCGATCGCCGCCGTCATCCTCGGCTGCGAGATCGGGCTGTGGGTGCTGCTCGGCCTCGGCCTGGCCCTGCGCTATCCGGCGCGCCTGCGCACCGCGAGCACCGTTGTGCTGCTGATGATTCCGTTGCTGGACGTGGTCCTGGTGGTGGCCACGGCCATCGACCTGCATCGCGGCGCGCCCGCCGACGACACCCACGGACTGGCCGGGCTCTACCTCGGCTTCTCCGTGGCGTTCGGGCCGACGGTGATCCGCTGGGCGGATGCCCGCTTCGCACACCGGTTCGCCGGTGGCCCGCCGCCGCAGCGGATGCCGCGCTCGGGCCCGGAACGCCGGCGCCGCCTGTGGCAGGAGTGGCTGCGCGTGGTCGCCGCCGCGGCCGTCAGTTCCGTTGTGCTGCTGGGCCTGGTGGTGCTGATCGCCTCGCCCGACCAGGACCCGGTCCTGCTGGCGTGGATCGCGCGGGTCTGGGTGATCGTCGGCTTCTGGCTCCTGTTCGGGCCCGTGTGGGAACTGGGCCGCAACGGCACACCGCCCGCCCGCGCGGAACGCCGGGACGAAGTCGACGTAACGACGCCGCCGTCGGCGAGGATGTAGCGGTTCGGTAGACCACAGCTGACGCCCCACGGCGCAGCGACATCAGGCAGGCGGTAGGAAATGCGTTCTGGGACGCGGAGATCGACGAGTGCGGCACCAACCGGAACGCGCAGACATGCTCGGCGAGCGCGCCGCGCCGGGGCCGCCGTGCTCGCCGCGGCCCTGTCGGTGACCGCGTTCGCCGGGGCGGGCACGGCCGAGCCGGCGAAGGCGTCCTCGGTCACCTCGGTGGTGAAGGAGGGCCGCACCTGGCATCTGACGGTGTACTCGGCGGCGATGGACACCGAGATCGCCGTCGATGTACAGCGCCCCGCCGACGACTCCGTCCCCGCGCCCAATCTCTACATGCTCAACGGTCTCGACGGCGGCGAGGGCACGGCCAGCTGGGCCGCGGCCACCCACGCCCTGGACTGGCTGGCCGACAAGCCGGTCAACGTGATCCAGCCGATCGGCGGCCGCGGCAGCTATTACACCGACTGGCTGCGGCGCGACCCCGAGCTCGGAATGAACAAGTGGCGGACCTTCTTCACCGAGGAACTGCCGCCCCTGCTGGACGCGACCCTGCGATCCACCGGCCGCAATGCCCTGACCGGCCTGTCCACCTCCGGCACCTCGGTGCTGCAACTGGCCGAGGCCAAGCCCGGCCTGTGGCGGTCGGTGGCCGCCTACAGCGGCTGCGCCCAGATCGCCGACCCCACCGGCCGGCAGTTCGTGAAGCTGGCGGTGGAGACCTGGGCGGGCGGCGACACCGAGAACATGTACGGCCCGGACGACAGCCCGCTGTGGCGGGAGAACGATCCGGTCGTCAACGCGGAGAAACTGCGCGGCACCCAGCTCTACATCTCCACCGGCAGCGGCATCCCGGTCCTCGAGGACGTGCAGTACTACCTGAACGCCGCCCCCGGCCCGATGGGCGCGGTGAACCTGGGCCTGGGCGTGATCATCGAAGCCGCCGTCAACCAGTGCACGGCCAACCTGAAGAACCGCCTCGATTCGCTCGGCATCCCCGCCACCTACGAGTTCACCCCGGTCGGCACGCATTACTGGCCGTATTGGGAACAGGCCCTGCACGATTCGTGGCCGATGCTGGCCGAGGGCATGGGCCTGGCCGGCTGAGCCTCACACGGCGCGCAACACCTCGGCGGCGGTGGTGAGCGCGGCGACGGCCGCGCGTTCGTCCACCGCGCCGGGGGCGAACATCGTGCACACCGCCGCCACCCGTCCGGAGGCCGACCGCACCGGCACGGCCACCGCGCTCAGGCCCGGCACCACCTCGCCGGTGGTGCGGACGTAGCCGAGGTCACGCGCCAGCGTGACCTCCGGGCGCTCGTCGGGGCGCGGCGGCAACGCGGCGAGAATCGCCAGGCCGGGGGCGCCGCGGGTCAGCGCGTGGCGCAGGCCCGGCCGGTAGGTGATGTGCACCGGGGTGTCGACCGGCTCGACCGAGAGCAGCGTCAACGCCTCCTCGTGCTGAGGCACGACGAGAAACGCCGTGGTGCCGAGGCTTTCGGCGACACGGCGCAGCTCCGGCTCGGCGACCGCGCGCAGATCCCGGCGGACCGCGGCCGCCACCATCGCCGGGGCGGGACCGACCCGGTAGCGGCCCGCCTCGTCCCGCTCCACGTAGCCGCGCAGCTCGAGCGTGGTCAACAACCGGTAGGTGATCGACCGGTGCAGCGACAGCTCCCGCGCGACGTCGGCCGCGCTGCACGGCCCCCGGTGCGCGATCACCTCGAGCGCCGCGAGACCGCGTTCCAGGGTCTGCGAGGTCACCCCCGTCTTGTCCGTCTCGGACATCCTCACTCCTGTGCCGGGCGACCCCGGCCTTGTGCCCGGGGTCACAGCGGGCGTACCGTGTGCTCTGTATCAGAGAAGCTGTCTCGATAGTAGAGCAACGTCCAGGGCACGGGCCGTGCGACACACGACGACAGCGACACACAACGACAGCGACACACGACGACGTGGAGTGGGATGAGCATCGGGATCGTGGGCGGCGGGATCGCCGCCGTGCACTTGGGCCTGGCCCTGCGCGCCGCCGACGTCGACGCGACGATCTACGTCGACCGCGACTACGCCGAGATGGCCGCGGGCCCGCTGCTCAACACGGTGGTGCACCACAGCCCGACCGTCGCCCGTGAGCGGCAGCTCGGGGTCGCGCACTGGGACGCCGCCGAGTACGGCTACGCCCGCCATCACCACAGCGTCGGCGGCCCGGACCCGCTGCGCTTCACCGGCGATTTCACCCACCCGTCCTGCGCGGTCGACCATCGCCTCTACCTGCCCGCGCTGGCCGAGGACTTCCAGACGCGGGGCGGCACGATCCACGTGCGCGCGATCGGCCCGCGCGACCTGTCCGCGCTGGCCGCCCTGCACGATCTCGTCGTCATCGCCTCCGGGCGCGGCTCGATGAGCGGGCTGTTCGAGCGCCGGGCCCGGCTGTCGCCCTTCGACCGGCCGCAGCGCCGCATCTGCGCGGGCCTCTACACCGGTATCACCCGGCCCGACGTGGAGGGCGTCGGGGTCAGCATCGTGCCCGGCGTCGGCGAACTACTGGAGATCCCGCTGCTCAGCAGACACGGCCGCGTCACCGCCCTGCTGTTCGAGAACATTCCCGGCACCCCGCCCGCCGCACTGCTGGACCGCCCCGGCGGCACCGCCGAGTTCACCCGGGCGGTCCTGGACACGCTGCGCACCCACCATCCGGCGACCTTCGAGCGCGTGGACACCTCCGCGTTCACCCTCACCGATCCGCGCGATCTGCTCCAGGGCGGGGTGATCCCCGCGGTGCGCCGCGACTGGTTCGAGATCGAGGACGGCGTCTACGCGCTGGCCCTGGGCGACGCGCACGTGGTCGTCGACCCGGTCAACGGCCAGGGCGCCAACATCGCCGCCTACAGTGCCGCCGTCGTCGCCCACTACTGCGGGCCCGACGTCGTCTACGACGAACTGTTCTGCCGCGAGGTCGCCCGCGCCCGCGAGGCGGTACTGGTCGGCGCCTCGGAATGGACCAATCTCACCCTCGCCCAGCATCCCCGGATCGAGCGCGTGCTGCGCGCGGCGGCCCGCGACCCGCAGCTGGCCGACCGCTTCACCGACAACTTCGACCACCCCGACCGGCAATGGGAGGTGCTGGCGACCGACCGGCGGGCCGAGCGCTTCCTGCGCGACGACCTGCGTGCCCTGAACACCTGATCACCACGGAGACGATCATGATCACCTCCACGACCCAGGCCCCGGTTCCCCGCCTGCAAGGAACCGATTCCGTCGCCCCGGCCGAGCGGCTCGAGCACTGGCGCGACATCGTCTCGCGCGCGTTCGTGCCGCTGGCCGCCTCCGCCACCCAGGCCGCGGAGTTCTCCGGGCGGCTGCGGATCACCCCGCTCGGCTCGACCATCGTCTCCCGGGTGGACGCGGGGGCACACACCGTGCGGCGCAGCAGATCGCTGATCGCGCACAGCGAGCGCGGCTACTACAAGCTGGGCCTGCAACTGCGCGGTGAGGGACTGCTCATCCAGGACGGTCGCGAGGTGGTGCTCGGGCCGGGCGATCTGGCCCTCTACGACACCGACCTGCCCTACACCCTGGATTTCGGCACACCCACCGACACCGCGGTGTTCATGTTCCCCCGCGAGCGCCTGCACCTACCCGCCCAGATCCGCCGGGAGGTGCTCGCCCGCCGCATCCGCGCGCACGACGAGATCGGCACCCTCCTCACCCCGCTGCTGCTGCGCCTGGTCGACCAGTGCCGCGGCGAGCGGCCGCACGCGGCGCTCACCATCGCCGACGCGGTGGTCGACCTGCTGGCCGCCCTGCTCACCGACGACTTCGGCACCCCCCAACCGCCGTCGCAGCAGACGTTGCTGGTCCAGGCGAAGGCGTTCATCGACGACAACCTCGCCGACCCCGACCTCAACCCGGATCTGGTCGCCGCCGCCGTGCACGTCTCCACCCGATATCTGCAGAAACTGTTCTCCGCCGACGGACAACCGGTCGCCGGCTGGATTCGGCGCCGCCGCCTCGAACAGTGCCGGCGCGAGCTGGCCGCACCCGCCCCGATCGCCTCCGTCGCCGCGGTCGGCCGCAAGTACGGATTCCACGATGCCGCACACTTCTCCCGGATCTTCAAAGCCCGATTCGGGATGAGCCCGGGCGAATTCCGGCGCTCGGCCACCGGCGTCGAGAACACCGGATAGCCGCAGCCGCACGGCGAGTGCAGAAATCGTCAACCACAGTTCCCTCCAGGACATGACCGCCACCACGGGGACGTGGAATCGTCGACATCGTCACGACGAATTCAATTGTTGGACAACAATTGACCTGGAAAGGGCATCACATGCCGAACATCGGGATCATCGGCGCCGGCATCGGCGGTCTCCAACTCGGTCTGCAACTGCGACAGCACGACATTCCGGTCACCATCTACACCGACAAGACCGCCAAGCAGATCGCGGGCGGGCGCCTGCTCAACAGCGTCGCCCACCACGCCCCCACCCTCGAGCGCGAACGCGCACTGGGCGTGCACTTCTGGCCGGTGGAGCAGTACGGCTACGCGAGCCACCACCACTACATCGGCGGTGAGCATCCGCTGTCGTTCCGCGGCGACTTCACCCACTGGTCCAGCGCCGTCGACTACCGCCTGTACCTGCCGAAGCTGACCGAGGCGTTCGAGGAACGCGGCGGTGACCTACAGATCCGGATGCTCACCGCCGAGGACATCGAACCGCTGGCCGCCCGCCACGACCTGATCGTCGTCGCCGCCGGCCGGGGCGCGTTCGCCTCGCTGTTCCCGCGCCGCCCGGAGCTGAGCCCCTACGACACCCCGCAGCGCAAGCTGTGTGTCGGCCTCTATCGCGGCATCACCGAGTCCACGCCCAAGGGCGTCACCATCAGCACCTCCCCCGGGCACGGCGACCTGCTCGAGATCCCGATGTACGCCGAGGACGGATTCCTCACCGCGCTGCTGTTCGAGAACATCCCCGGCGGCGATCTGGAAATCCTGTCCACGATGAAGTACGACGACGATCCGGCCGCGTTCGAGAAGACCGTGCTCGACAAACTGGCCAAGCATCACCCGCAGACTTTCGAGCGTGTGAACCACGCCGAATTCGGCCTGAACCGGCCGATCGACATCCTGCAGGGCGCGCTCGTGCCGACCGTGCGCGAGGATTACGCGAAACTGCCCGGCGGAAAGTTCGCGCTCGCGATCGGCGATGTGCACACCGTGGTCGATCCGCTGCTCGGCCAGGGCGCCAATTCCGCCTCGCATTCGGCCTGGGTCACCGGAGAAGCCATTCTGGAGGATCTCGGATTCGACGAGATGTTCTGCCAGCGGGTCGCCGCCCGGCGCGCCGACGTCGTCTTCGGCGCCGCACAGTGGACCAACCTCATGCTCGCCCCGCCCGCCCCGCACCTGCTGCGACTGTTCGGCGCGATGAACGAGAACAAGGCCCTCGCCGACGAATTCACCGACAACTTCGACTACCCGGACCGGCAGTGGCGGATCGTGGCCACCCCCGAGCGGACCGAGGCCTTCCTCGCCCGCCACGGCGTGCAGCCCGCCCCGGTCGCGGTCTGAGCGGAGGAGACCCATCGTGTACCGACTGTCCGTGCTGTACCCGCCGCCCGCCGACCCGGACCACTTCCGGACCTACTACGTCGAGAACCATCTGCCGCTGGCCGCGAAGCTGCCCGGTCTGCGCACCATGCGCTACGCCTTCGACGTGGCCGCCGTCGACGGAACGAGCCCGTACTTCGCCATCTGGGAAGGCGAATTCGATTCCGCCGCGGCGATGGCCGAGGCGATGAGCTCGCCGCAGGGCCGCGCCGTCGCCGACGACGTGCCCAACTACGCGACCGGCGGCGCGCACGTCGTGCACTACGCGCCGGTCGAGCCCGCGCACTGAAAGGACCGCCCGTGAATGCCACGCTCACCGATGTCCGGCCCGTCGGCCCCGACCCGCGCGCCTTCCGCGACGCGCTCGGCCGCTTCGCCACCGGCGTCACCGTCGTGACCACCGAAACCGAAACCGGGGTGCACGGCATGACCGCCAACGGGTTCATGTCGGTGTCTCTCGACCCCGCGCTGGTGCTGATCTCGCTGGGCCGCTGCACCATGGCCGAGCACCTGAGCACCGGCGAACGCTACGGGGTGACCCTGCTCTCGGAGGACCAGGAGACACTGTCACGGCACTTCGGCGGGCGGGCCCAGCCCGGGCTGTCGGTCGAGTTCCTCCGGCGCGGACCGTACGCGTTCGTGCCGGGCGGACTCGCCGAAATCGGCTGCCGCATCGTCGACCGGCACCCGGCAGGCGACCACGTGCTGTTCATCGGCGAGGTCGAACACCTCGACCACCGCGACGGCGCCCCGCTGCTGTTCTACACCGGCAGCTACCGCGCCCTGCACGTCGGCCTCACCGACGACGTCTTCTTCTGCTGAGCGGGCACCCGGTGACGACCGGTGAAACCGCGACCGGCGGGCATGGGCGGCGCCGGGGTGGGTAGGCGAGCGGCATGACTACGACACATCCCCTCGCCCTCGTCACCGGCGCCTCCCGTGGTATCGGCTACGAGTTGGCGCGCGAATTCGCCGACCGCGGCTACGACGTGGTCATGGCCGCCGAGGACACCGCCGTCGAAGCGGCGGCCGACCGCATCCGCCGGCCGGGCCACGAGGTGCGCGCGGTCCAGGTGGACCTGCGCAGCTCCGAGGGCGTCGAGCGGCTGTATTCGGCGGCCACCGAGGACGAGCGCCCGCTCGACGCGGTCGCGCTCAACGCGGGCGTCGGTCGCGGCGGCGCCTTCACCGAGACCGACCTGGCCGACGAACTGTCCATCGTGGACCTCAACGTGCGCTCGACCGTGCACCTGGCCAAACTGGTGCTCGGCGACATGGTGCGCCGCGATGCCGGCGGCCTGCTGTTCACCTCCTCGGTGGCCTCGATGATGCCCGGCGCCCGGCAGGCGGTCTACAACGCCTCGAAGTCGTTCGTGCAGTCCTTCGCCGAGGCGCTGCGCGAGGAGGTCCGCGACACCGGCGTGACGGTCACCGCGCTGATGCCCGGCCCCACCGACACCGACTTCTTCCGCCGCGCCGGGCTACTCGACACGCCCGTGGGCCGCGGACCCAAGGAAGATCCGGCCAAGGTGGCCCGGCAGGGCATCGAGGCGCTGCTGGCCGACAAACAGAAGGTGATCGGCGGCTCGCTGCCCACCCGTGCGATCGCCACCGTCACCCAGGTGCTGCCCGACTCGGTGAAGGCGACCGCGAACCGGCTGATGTCGGCCGCGCTGCCGCACCGCTCCTGACTACTCGATGAGCTTCTCCTGGCGCAGCCAGTCGTAGGCGACATCGGCGGGGTCCTCGCCGTCGATGTCGACGCGGCCGTTGAGTTCCTGCATCAGGTCGTCGGTGAGGCGTTCGGAGATGGTGCCGAGCAGGGTGCGCAGTTCCGGGTGCCGCTCGAGCACCGCGGCGCGCACCACGGCGGTGCCGCTGTAGGGCAGGAAGAACTTCTTGTCGTCGTCGAGCACGACCAGGTCGAGGTTCTTCACGCGCCCGTCGGTGGTGTAGATCATGCCGAAATGGCAGGGGGCGCCCTTGGCGGTCGCGGTGTAGACGACACCGGCGTCCATCCGGGTGACGTTGGCGACCGGCACCCCGGCCGGGTCGTTGTAGGGGATGCCGTAGGTCTGCAACATCGGCAGGAAACCGTCGGAGCGGCTGAAGAATTCGTCGTCCACGCAGAAGGTGCGGTCGGCGACCGGCAGCGCCGCGACATCCGACAGCGACCGCACGCCGAGCCGCTCGGCCGTCGCGCGGGAGGCGCCGAAGGCGTAGGTGTCGTTGAAATTGGCCGGTGGCAGCCACTCGAGGTCGTATTCGCTCTTCTCGATGTCGTGCACCTGCCGCCACAGCTCCTGCGGATCGGAGATGGTCTCGGTGCGGTTGTGGTAGTTCACCCAGCCGGTGCCGGTGTACTCCCACAGCACGTCGGCGTCGCCGTTGAGCTGGGCCTGCCGCGACGAGGCCGAGCCGGGCGCGCCGGTCATGTCGACGACGTCCGCGCCCGCGGCCGCCAGATAGGTGGCGGTGATCTTGCCGAGCAGCACGCCCTCGGTGAAGCTCTTGGACGTCACCACGAGTTCGGCCCCCGCCAGCGGCCGGGCGCCGTCGGGCAGCCGCGCGTCGTGGAAGGTGCCCGAGGAACTGACCAGGCCGCAGCCGGCCAGCAGCGCGACCACGGCGGCGAGCAGCGCGAGCCGGGAGCCTGTGGTGCCACACCTGGTCATGCCACACCTCGCGGGGTCGCGGCCAGCTCCACGAGGCGGCCGAGCCAGTCGATGATCAGTGCCAGCAACCCCACCAGGATCGCGCCGGAGACCAGCAGTTTGGGCAGGAACAGCGTGACGCCGGTGGTGATCAGGGTGCCCAGGCTGGTCGCGCCGATGAAGGTGCTCAGGGTGGCGGTGCCGACCAGGATCACCAGCGCGGTGCGCACGCCGTTGAGGATCACCGGCACCGCCAGCGGCAGTTCCACCTGCACGAGCGTGCGCGCGGCGGAGAAGCCGATGCCGCGCGAGGCCTCGATGGTGCGCTGATCCACCTGCCGCAGCCCCACGATGGTGTTCTGCAGGATCGGCAGCACCGCGTAGACGACCAGGCCGACCACCGCGGTGCGGAATCCGGTGCCGAGCCAGAACGTGAACAGCACCAGCAGGCCCACCGCCGGGGCGGCCTGGCCGATGTTGGCGATGTTGACCGCGAGCGGTTCGAGACGTTTCAGCGCGGGCCGGGTGAGCGCGATGCCGAGCGGGATCGCCACCGCCACCACGATCGCGGTGGCCACCACGGTCAGCTTGATGTGGGACAGGATCGTGGTCTGCAGGTTGTCCCAGCCCAGCGCGGCCTGCTCGGTGGCGCTGAACGTCGCCGACCGGTACCACAGCAGGTAGCCGACGCCGATGACGAGGATGACGACCGGTTCGAACCAGACGTCGAGCGGAACGCGACGTACCCGGCTCACGACGGCGCGTCCGTTCCGGGCTCGTCGTCGGCGGCCACCACCGGCGTCGGCGCCGGATCGCTGCCGTCGACGTAGGTGGCGTAGGAGGGCTCTTCGGCGACGGCGCGGCTCTCGGCGAGCTTGTCGCGGATCACCTCGGTGACCGCGTCGATGCTCAGCGATCCCACCACCGCACCGCGCCCGTCGGTGACCAGGGTGGCGCCCTGGCTGGTGGCCAGCATGGCGTCGAGCGCGTCGTTCAGCGTCGAGGACCGGGCCACCACCGGCAGCCGCCGGTCCAGATAGTCCGACACCTCCGGTTTGCTGGCCAGCTCGCTCAGCGAGGGCCACGACCGGGGCCTGCCCGCGGAATCGACCACCACCACCCAGGTCTGGCCCGCGGCCCTGGCGCGCCGGATCACCTCCTGGGCGGGCTCACCGATCCGGGCGGTGACGACCTCGTCGTAGGGGACGTCGCGCACCCGGGACACCGTGAGGTAGGCCAGTTTCGCGCCGGACCCGACGAACTCCTCCACGAACGGTGTCGCCGGGTTGGTCAGGATCTCCTCGGGCGCCGCGTACTGCTCGATGTGGCCGCCCTGGGACAGGATGAGCACCTTGTCGCCGAGCTTGGTGGCCTCTTCGAAATCGTGGGTGACCACGACGATGGTCTTGCCGAGTTCGTGCTGGATGGCGATCAGGCTGTCCTGCAGCCGCGCCCGGGTGATCGGGTCGACCGCGCCGAACGGTTCGTCCATGAGCAGCACCGGCGGGTCGGCGGCCAGCGCGCGGGCCACGCCGACGCGCTGCTGCTGGCCGCCGGACATGTCCTTGGGCAGCCGGTCGGCGAACTCGGCGGGGTCGAGGCCGACCAGGTCCAGCAGGTATTCGGTGCGCTCGGCGATGCGCTTGCGGTCCCAGCCGAGCACGCGCGGGATCGCGCCGATGTTCTTGGCGACCGACCAGTGCGGGAACAGCCCGCCGGACTGGATGACGTAGCCGATGGACTGGCGCAGCTTGTCCGGGTCCTCGCGGGTCACGTCGCGGTCGCCGATGAAGATCCGGCCCTCGGTCGGTTCGATCAGCCGGTTGATCATCTTGAGTGTGGTCGTCTTGCCACAGCCGGACGGGCCCACGAAGGCGACCATCTGGCCCGCCTCGATCTCCAGATCCAGCCGCCGCACCGCGGGCGTGTCCTGGCCCTTGTAGCGCTTGACCACCCCGTCGAGCCGGATGGCGGCGCCGGTGACGTTGCGGGTGGGCGGGGCGGTCGCGGTGGTCGCCTCGTCGGTCATGACAGTCCCTTTGCGATCGTGAGCCGTCCGAGCAGGACGAGCAGCGCGTCGAACACCAACGCGATGACAACGATGAGGATGGTGCCGGTGAGTGCCATTTCCAGCGCGTTGGCGCCGCCGAGCCGGGACAGGCCGTTGAAGATCAGCGAGCCGAGCCCCGGCCCGAGCACATAGGCGACGATGGCGGCCACGCCGACGATCATCTGGGTGGACACCCGGATTCCGGTGAGGATCACCGGCCAGGCGATCGGCAATTCGACGGTCAGCAGAATGCGCCAGCGTGAAAAGCCGATTCCGCGCGCGGATTCCACCACCGAGGCGGGCACCGAACGCAATCCGACGATCGCGTTGCCGATCACCGGCAGCGCCGCGAAAAACGTCAGCATGAGAAACGAGGGCACCACGCCGAGTCCGAACGGCACCAGCAGCAACGCCAGCAATGCCAGCGAAGGGATGGTGAGCGCGACTCGGCTCGAGGTCAGCGTCAGCGCCGAGGCCAGCGGCAACCGGTAGACCGCCACCGCGATGAGCACCGCGATCACGGTGCCGACCAGCACCGTCTGAAAGGCCAGGGACGCATGCTGATAGGTGAGGAACGCCAGCACCTCGCCCCGTCCCCGGATATAGCTCCACAACTGCACGGCGATTCCCATCGTCAGCCGAACACCGGTGTCGGTACCGGTTCCGCGAGCGGTCGAATACTAAACGACATCCCGGTGATCGGCGCGGAACAACGCCGAATCACCGGGCGCACGCGTCGTTTCGACCGGCACATCGCCGGCGGGATTTCCCCGGAACGGGCCGACTATTCCTCGGAGTGCTCGATCGGTGGTCAGGCGGCCCGGTTCCCGGTCTCGGCGGCGGTGTAGTGATCGGCGTTCCCGGCGATCACGGTGCTGGGCCGCCCGTCCACGCCCACCGGCACCGATCCGGCCAGCGTGATGCGGGTGAGCCTGCGATGCTCGCTGCCGTCGTAGTCGTCGATCGCGTAGTGCTGGGTGGCGCGGTTGTCCCAGATCGCGACATCGCCGGGGGCCCAGTGCCAGCGGGTGGTGTGCTCGAGCCGGGTCACCCGATCCTGGAACAGCCGGAACAGCGCGTGCGATTCGGTGCTGGGCAGGCCGACGATCCGCTTCACGAAATGCCCGAGCAGCAGGGCACGCTCGCCGGTGTCGGGGTGCACCTCTACCACCGGGTGCTCGGTCTCGTAGTAGGTGGATTCGAATTCGCGGCGGTAGGCGCGCACGTTCTCGTCCGGGCGGTCCTCGGCCTCGGCGGCGTAGTCGTAGAGGTTGGTGTGGCGGGCCCGCAGACCCTCGGCGAGCCGCTTGAGTGGATCGGGCAACGAGTTGTAGGCGGCGACGGTGGAGGCCCAGGTGGTGGAGCCGCCGTAGCTGGGCAGCCGTTCGGCCCGCAAGATCGAGGCCTTGGGCACGCGGTCGACGAAGGTGACGTCGGTGTGCCAGCTGTTGGCGCGCCCGTGCCGGGAGTCGATGGCCAGGCTCTTGACCCCGGCGGAGGTGACCGTCGGATGCGGGGTGGTCGGCGTGCCGAGCAACTGCGCGAACTCGTACTGGCCGTCCTCGGTGAGGTGGTCCTGGCCGCGGAAGAAGATCACCTTGTGCTCGTGCAGCGCCGCGCGCACGGCCGTCACCGTTTCCGGGTCGAGGTCGCCGCCGAGCCGCACCCCCTCGACCACCGCGCCGATGTGCGCTCCGAGCTTGACCGCCCGCACGGCGGACTGGGAAACGACGGACATGGCAGTGCCTTTCGCTCGAACCTCACGATCGACACCGATGGAATCAGCCGCGCGCGTCGGCGGGCAGGGTTGTCCTCAGCGGGATTCGAAATCCCGTGGCGACCGCCGATCGGCGCGTCCACGCAGGTCACGCGGGCGACACGACAGGCGGCCCGGACGCGACACGCCGTGCTGATTCCCGCCGGGCGCCGTCGACCATCGCGATTGCTGCGCCGTAGCGGCGACGCCGCTCACTCTCCCGAGCCGGGTCGCTCGGCCGCGTCGGCCGGCACCAGACGGCTCAGCGGGACCGGGAACGGATAGCGGCCGGGGGCGTCCTCGGGGAGTTCGGACGCCTCGATGAACGCCTGCTCACCGTCGATCTGCACGATCCGGAACACCGAGATGCCGGATTCGGTCACCCTCACCAGATCACCCACCTGCACGGTGGCAGGATAACTCGAACCGACCGATCGGCCTTGTTTGCCGGTGGGACACCGGCGGCGCGTCGGCGCACCCCGCCGTCGGGAGAGGCCGAAACCGACCGATGGGATGGGATTTCCGCCCAGCTCAGGCGGGTATTTTTCAGGAGTCGATATCGGCCCCTACCGCGAGGAGCCCCTGATGTGCGGCACCAGCCTGAGCGCCAGCGCGAGCGCGCGAATCCGCTCGACCACCGACGCGACCCGCCGCGGTGAGGTCACCGAGCGACATTCCGGGCCGCACGCGCTCGCCGAACCGAGCCCGTCCGGCGAGCCGGTCACCGCGGGCGAGCAGGTGGACTGACCCACCTGCCGGCGGCGCGCGGGCCCGCGCACGTGCCCGGACCCATGCCGAGCAGTCTTCTGCACGGTACGAGCCCGGCCGTCCAGGTGACTCGCAATTCTTGCTGCGATGACTGCGGAAGCCCGGGTACGGCAGGTATCAAAACTCCGATATCAAGGGGATAACGCCTACTTCCAGCCTCTCCCCACGGGGCGATACAAATGATAAGTTAATAGTGATTCTGTTCAGTGACCATCGTCTCTCACGCCGGGACTCCGGGCATCGCGATGGTCGGGCTCGACGAGGAGCGACGACATGGATGGACTCGACGTTCTCCGGACGGCAACCGACCGCACCCCCGTCGGCAGCCGGGCGCGCGACGCGCTCCGGTAAGCGGGATACGGGGGTGCATCATGGTCACACGCCGGCAGACAATCGCCGCGACCTGCGCGGCCGCCGCCCTGATCGGCGGCCTCCCGCTCACCCTGGCCCCGGCCGTGCACGCGGCACCGCCGCGCTGCCCGGACCTCTTCGTCGTGGCGATCCCGGGGACCTGGGAGACCTCCGTGACCGAGCCGGGGCGCGGCATGCTCGCCGCGGTTGTGGACGACCTGCCCGGTGACGTGGCGGTCGAGTTCGTGCACTATCCGGCCACCGCGTTCCCCTGGGAGGGCGAGGTCTACGGCCGCTCGAAGAACGAGGCGTTCGTCAAGGCGCGGCAGGCGGTGGCGGCGGTCGCGCAGTCGTGCGACGCCACCCGTTTCGCGCTGCTCGGCTACAGTCAGGGCGCCGACGCGGCCGGGGATCTGGCCGCCGAGATCGGCACCGGGCTCGGTGTGGTCGCCCCCCACCGGGTCGAACTGGTCGGGCTGATCGCCGATCCGCGCCGCTCCCCCACCGACAACCTCATCGGTCCCCCGGTGCCGGGGGCGGGCGCGGTCGGTCCCCGCATCGGCGGGTTCGGCCGGCTCAGCCGCACCACCTACACCTTCTGCGCGCCGGGCGATCTGTACTGCGCCATGCCCGACGGGGATTTCGCCGGGCGGATCGCCGGATTCGTCGTCCAGCTGTCGAATCCGGATCCCGCGAAGATCGACAGCTACCAGCGGCAGGCCGACCAGTTGATCACCGACGCCCTCGCGGCGGGCGGGCTCGGCTTGCTCGCCGACCAGCTCAACGCCGCGGCCTACGAGGAGCGCAGAAGGCAGGTGGACGACTTCCTCAATTCCGGTGTGCACCAGAGCTATCCGCACTACCGCGTCGGCCGTGACGAGACCACCGCGCTGAGCTGGCTGCGCCGTCGCCTCCTGGAGGTGATCCGCCGCTGACGGGGCTACCCCGCCGCGGGCACCCAGGTGCCGTGCAATCCGGCGGGCACCCGGATCGGCATCCGTACCGAGGCCACCGGTCCGGCCGCCGGGTCGGCGGCGGCGAGGATGTGGAACCACGAGGACATGTCGCGTCGGTCGGTGGCGAGGGTTCCCCAGTAGGCGTGCTCGGCGCCGGGCAGGTGGATCGGCTCACCGACGGCGTGATCGCCGGCATCCCACCAGGTTTCGGTGCCCCGTTCGGTGTCGACGAACAACAGCGCGGTGCGGTCGCCGGAGCCGTCGCGCCTGCCCGCCGTGGCGACGACCCCGTGCGGGCGGCCGATGCGGCGGTCGTCGATCCGGGGGAATTCCACCGGGTGCATGGCGATCTCGTCGCGGGCCACCGCTCCCGAGGCGGGATCGACGACGGCACGGACCACGCCGCCGCGCTGGGGTGTGCTCACCCGGGCCAGGCCGCTCGGGTAGTTCCACTGGACGTAGTCGAGCACGATCCGGCCCCGGTCGTCGTCGAAGGCGTTGGCGAAGTGCCAGACCCAGAAGGTGTCGGTCTCGGCCCACCGCACCGGACCGCCGTCGCGCGGGATCATCGCGATCCTGGTGCCCGCGGCGGGGCGCCAGTCCAGCAGCGAGCCGCCGTTCAGCAGGGCGGGGATGTCGAAGACGAGCGGGGCGAGCACCAGCACCAGATACCGCTCGGTCAGCGCCATGTCGTGGATCATGATCGGCTCGGCGACGCCGTCGACCGGGGTGGGCGCGCGCAGCACGTCGCCCGCCCGGCTCACCACCGACCACGCCAGGTAGGGCGACTCGAGCCGGTAGGTGAACAGCACCAACTCGCCGGTGCCCGGGTCGATCTTGGGGTGCGCGGTGCTGCCCAGTGCCATCGCGCCACCGCAGTCGTCGCGGCCGAGCGTGGCCAGGTCGGCCGGGTCGATCCGGTAGGGCAGGTCGCTCTCGGCCATCGCCAGCAGCCTGCCCGAATGCGCGACGACGTTGATGTCGGGCAGGTGCCTGCTGGTGCCCGCGAGTTCGGGACCGACCAGATCGGCGCCGGGCGTGTAGGGGTCGGTGATCCCCGCCCAGAGCGCGTGTCCGACACGCTCCTCGGCCACCACCATCGGGGTGCGGACGAAGCGGTTGAGGTAGCTCGCGCGTCCGTCCTCGATCCGGACGCGGTGCACCATCGCGTCACCGTCGAGCGGGTAGACGAAGGTACCGATGGGGTCGAAGCGCGGGTTCGGGCCGTTGCGGAAGTAGGTGCCGTGCAGGTCGGGCGGAATGGTGCCGGTGACCGGCAGGTCCACCGCCTCGACCTCGCGGCGCTGCGGGGCGAAGACCCCGCTCAGGTACGGGGTGCGGGCGAGGTCCACCGGCGCGGGTGGGGTGGAGGTGGTCATCCGGGTCTCCCCTCGGCTGGTGGCCCCGGCCGTCGCGGGCCTGTCGGAAACGATACGCGTCGGCTATCGTTCTCTCGGCGTAATACGGCAGGAATCAGTTCCGTCCGGCGGCCTCGGCGAGGTCGCCGTCACACCGACGGATGCCCGTCGAGGTGCGGTTTCTTCGAGCGGCAGCCGAGGGAGGATCGGCGATGGCACCGATGGCGCGTCTGTTGGGCTCGGCGGCCGCGGCGCTGGCCCTCGTGCTGGTCTCCGTGCTGGTCTCCGCGGGTGCCGCCTTCGCCCAGCCCCCGCCCGCGGACGACCCCTTCTACAGCTACGACGCGCCGCTGACCGGAGTGGCACCGGGCACCGTGCTACGCACCCGGCCCGTGCCCTTCGCCGCGCCGAATCTCACCACGCCGGTGTCGAGCACCCAGGCGCTCTACCGCACCACCGACCAGTTCGACCGCCCGGTGACCACCGTGGCGACGGTGCTGCGGCCGTTGCTGCCCGGTCCGGTGCGGCTGATGTCCTACCACATGGCCTACGACGCGCTCGGCTCGCAATGCGATCCGTCCTACACGCTCACCGGCCACGGCGACAGCGGCGTGGCGCTGGCCGAACAGGCCGTGATCGCCGGGTATCTCGTCGCCGGATACACCGTGGTGGTGCCCGATTACGAAGGGCCGCGGCTGGAATGGACCGTCGGCAGGCAGTCCGGGTACGCCGCGCTCGACGGAATCCGCGCGGCACTCGGCGTGTTGGCGCTGCCTGCCTCCACACCCGTGGCGATGATCGGCTACTCCGGTGGCTCGGTGCCCACCCAGTGGGCCGCCGAGGTCGCCCCCCGGTATGCGCCGGAACTGAACCTCGTCGGCGCCGCGGCGGGCGGCCTGCCCGTCGATCTGGCCCACAATCTGCCCTACATCAGCGGCAGCGCGCAGTGGGCCGGCGTCATCCCCGCGCTGGTGGTGGCCTACACCCGCGCCTACGGCCTCGATCCCGCCGCGTTCCTGTCCGCGCGCGGCGCCGAGGTGGTCGCGCAGGTGGAGACCGGTTGTATCGGCCAATTCGCCGCCGCCTACCCCGGACTCACCGACGCCGACATGGTGCGCGCGCCCTACACCTCGCTGCTGGATGTGCCGTCGGTGGTGGCCGCGGTGGACGACAACATCATGGGCACGGCGGGCACCCCGGCGATCCCGCTGCTGCTCGCGGTCGGCCAGGCCGACGCGGTCGGCGATTCGGTGATGGTCACCGCCGATGTGGCGGGCCTGGCGCACGAGTACTGCACGCGCGGTGTCGCGGTCACCTACACCCGTTTCGCCGGGCTCGACCACGGGGCCGCGTTCGCGCCCTTCCAAGCCGAGGCCGCCCGCTTCCTCACCGATCGGTTCGCCGGGAGGCCGCCCGGCACGAACTGCGCCGAGGTCGGCCCCGGCAACGATCTCGCGCCCACTCCCCTGCCCCGGTAGCGCCTCAGACCAGCGGTTTGCCGAGTGCGCGCCGCCGCCGCATGTCCGCCAGGTGCTTGCTCAACGGGTATCGGCGCCGCCGCTGCGGTCCGCGGCGCAGCACCTCGCCGATGGCCCGCATGATCACCTCGAAGGCACGCTGTCGGCGCGGCCCCCACGACAGGTCGAGTTCGTCGCGGAACCGCTGCGCAGAAAGCCGGTGGTGAAGAACCGGTGCGGGCCCGAGCGGGCGTGCCGGTGCGAACTGTCGGTCGCGGCCCGATAGGCGGCGCGTTCCTCGTCGGTGCCCCACAGGGCGACGGCCAGATAGGGACACCGGTTCGCCGGGCGGGCTCCGGGGTATCCCCGGACCCACGAGGCCGTCACCGGCCATGCCACGCCGACGGAGGACCGCATGCCCGCATCGCCGGACCGCCCCCGCGCCGTCGCGTTACGTGCGCTCAAACTCGGTGACCTGCTCGTCGCGGTCCCGGCACTGCACGCGCTGCGGCGCGCACTGCCCGAACATCGGATCAGCCTCGCCGCCACCGGCTGGCTGGCGCCGATGGTGCCGCTGCTCGACGCCGTCGACGATTTCGTCCCGCTCACCGGTCTCGTCCCGTTCACCCTCGACGCCCCACCCGACGTCGCGGTGAACCTGCACGGCGCGGGCCCACCCAGCACCACCATCCTCGACGCGCTGACCCCGCGCCGCCGCATCGGCCACGCCGGCGGCGGCTGGTCCGGCCCGGACTGGCACGACGATCTGCCCGAACGCAACCGCTGGTGCCGCATGGTCCGCGCACACGGCATCCCCGCCGACCCGGAGGAGGTGTGGCTCGCCGAGCCCGCCGTCCCGTCGCCGCGCCCGGGCACGACGCTGGTCCACCCCGGCGGCCGCTACGGCGCGAAACGCTGGCCACCCGAACGATTCTCGGCGGTGGCGCGCGCGCTCGCCGACCGCGGGCACGAGGTGGTGGTCACCGGCGGGCAGGGTGAGCGGGCACTCGGCGCCGACGTCGTGGCGCGGGCGGGGCTACCGCCGACCGCCCTGCTCGCCGACCACACCGACCTGCCCGAACTCGCCGCACTGGTCGCCGAGGCGGCGCTGATCGTGTGCGCCGACACCGGCATCGCGCACCTGTCCTACGCCTACGCCACCCCGTCGGTGGTGCTGTTCGGCCCCGCCCCGGCGGCGGTGTGGGGCCCGCCGCGGGAGGGACCGCATCGCCCGCTCTCCCACGACGACCTACGCCGCGGCGACACCTTCGGCGCCGACCCCGATCCGGCACTGCTCGCCGTCACCGTGGACGAGGTGCTGGCGGCCGTCGATCAGGTCCTGGCGGCATCGAGGCGCGCGCGGGCGTGACCGGCCGCACGCTCGCTGCCCGCAGGCACGGGGCACCCGGCAGCACCGTCAGGCGCCGTGGAGCGCCGCACGGAGCACCGAGACCGCTTGGGCGACCGCGGCTTGGGCCGCTTCGGTGCCGTGCATCGAGTTCACCATGACGAAGTCGTGGATGATCCCGCCGTAGCGGGTCTGGATCACCGGCACGCCCGCGGCGCGCAGCTTGCCGGCGAAGGCCTCGCCCTCGTCGCGCAGCACATCGGCCTCCGCGGTGATGACCAGGGCGGGCGGCAGACCGGCCAGCTGCTCGATGCTCGCCCGCAACGGGGAGGCGGTGATCTGGGCCCGGTCGGACTCGCTGGTGGTGTACTGATCCCAGAACCACCGCATGCCCTCCCGGCTCAGGAAGTAGCCCTCGGCGAACTGCTCGTAGGAGCCGGTGTCGAAGTTCGCGTCGGTCACCGGGTAGAACAGCACCTGCTGCACGAAGGACAGGTCGCCGCGCTCCTTGGCCATCAGCGTCAGCGCGATCGCCATGTTGCCGCCCACCGAATCCCCGGCCACCGCGATCCGCGTGCTGTCGAGCCCCTTGCTCGCGCCCTCGGCCGCCACCCACTGCGCCACCCGGTAGGACTGTTCGTTCGCGACCGGGTAGTGCACCTCGGGCGAGCGGTCGTACTCGGGGAAGACCACCGCGGCCCGGGCGCCGATCGCCAGGTCGCGCACCAGCCGGTCGTGGGTGTGCGCGTTGCCGAACACCCAGCCCGCCCCGTGCGTGTAGACGATCACCGGCAGCGGGCCCTCGACGGCCGGGGGCTTGACGATCCTGGCCCGCACCGAACCGGTCGGCCCGCCCGGCACGGTGATCCACTCCTCGTCGATCGCGGGCTTCTCGATCGGCGAATCCTGCACCGCGTCCACCGCCTTGCGGCCCTCCTCCGGCGGCAGCTGGTACAGGAACGGCGGCTGCGAGGTCGCGTCGACGAACTCCTGCGCGGCCGCCTCGAGCGGAAGGTTGTGCGGATTGCCTGCCATGTCGGTCCCTTTCGCCGGGTGGAGGCGCCGACCGGGCCGATGCCCGGGCGCCGTCCCCAGTCTTCCCGTCGACACCCGGCCGCGCCCCTCGCGACGGGCCGGGAAAACCCCGGATCGGGACATGCCCCGCCGAGGGGTTGCTACGGTGACGCCATGCGCTCGCCCCACCTCCCGCACCCACCCGACGGCGCGGCAGCCCGGCGGTGGCGTGGCGGCGAGCGGTAGCACCGGCGCATGGCCGAGCCCGACACGCCGGGGCGGTCCGGGGTCGATCCCCGGCTCGCGCACCTGGATCTGCCGCAACTGCACGCCCTGCACGCCTTGCTGACCGAACGCAGTGTCACCGGCGCGGCCGCCCGCCTGCAGCGCAGCCAGCCGACCCTGTCCAGCGCGCTCGCCCGGCTGCGCAGGCACTTCCGTGACGAACTGCTCACCCGGTCGGGCAATCGCTACGTGCTGACGCCCTTCGCCGAGCAACTGCACCCGCTGGCGGCGGTGGCGGTGGCGGCCGTCGAGCGGGTGTTCGGCGCGGAAGCCGAGTTCGACCCCTCCCGGAGCCATCGGGAGTTCTCCATCGTGTCCTCCGATCACGGCATCAGCGTGGCGGGCGGGCCGCTGATGGCCCGGCTCACCCGCGCGGCGCCACACGCCCGGGTGCGGTTCATCCCGGTGACCACCGAGGCGATCAGCCGGGAGGACGATTTCTACCGGACGATCGACGGGGTCTTCATGCCGCACGGGTACCTCGACCTGCCGCGCGCGATCGACCTCTACACCGACCGCTGGGTATGTGTCGTGGCGGCCGACAACCCGCGGGTGGGTGAGCGGTTGACGATGGCCGACCTGCGCGCGCTGCCGTGGGTCGCGACCTTCGTCGACCCGCTCGGCCGGGCCCCGGCGTGGCGGCAGATGGAACTGCTCGGGGTGGTGCCGCGCGTCTGCGCGGTGACCGAGTCGTTTCTGGCCCTGCCGCAGTTGATTCGCGGGACGGAGGCGATCGCGCTGCTCCAGGAGCGGGTGGCGAAGCTGGTGGCGAGTGGACCGGACTTCCGGGTGCTGGATTGCCCGTTCGACGCCGTACCGCTGGTCGAGGCGTTCTGGTGGCATCCGATGCACGACGGCGATCCCGGCCACGCGTGGCTGCGCGGCATCCTCGCCGACCTCGACCTCCAGGCATAGACGCGGTCTATAGCGCGCATCGGAAGAATTGTCTTCCTTTGCGCTGGTGACCCTCGAAGAATCGAAGACACCTCGGGCCGATCCGCCCGTCCGTCCGCGTTCTTCGGAGGTTCCGCGATGTCTGCTGCCCTGCCACCCCTCGCGCTGGACGTGCACGCGCACGTCTGGCTCGACACCGTCGAGGAACTGGTGTCCGGCCGGCCCGGGTACGCCGCGGCGGCCGCCCTCGAGGCCCGGCGGCTGGGACCGGAGTCCGCGGCCACCAACGCCGAGCAGGCCGCGCTGCGGCGCGCCCTGCTCACCGACATCGACGCCCGCCTGGCCGCCATGGACGCCGCCCGCATCGGCGCGCAGCTGGTCTCGGTCGTGCCCACCCAGTACCACCACTGGTCCGACCGCGGCCTGGCCAGGGAGGTCGCCGAAGCCACCAACGCCGGGGTGGCCGCGCACTGCGCGCTCGCCCCGGACCGGCTCACCGGCCTCGGCGTCGTTCCGCTCCAGCATCCGGACCTGGCGGTGGCGGCACTGGAGGACGCCGTGCTCGGCCACGGGCTGCGCGGTATCGAGGTGTCCTCGCACGCGCCCGTCGGCGCCGACACCATCGAACTGTCCGACCGGCGCCTGGACCCGCTGTGGGCGCGGGCCGGCGAACTCGGCGCGGTCGTGCTGCTGCATCCGTGGGGCTGCACGCTGGACGCGCGGCTGGACCGCTGGTACCTGTCGAACTCGGTGGGCCAGCCGGTGGAACACGCGGTCGCCCTGTCGCATCTCGTCTTCGGCGGCGTGCTCGACCGTTTCCCCGATCTGACCGTGATCGCCGCGCACGGCGGCGGATACCTGCCCGCGTTCATCGGCCGCGCCGATCACGCCTGGCAGCACCGGCCGGAGGCCCGCGGCTGCGCCGCACCGCCGAGCAGCTACCTGCGCAGGCTCTGGTTCGACTCGCTCGTGCACTCCCCCGTCGCCCTGCGGGCGCTGATCACCGCGGCCGGCCCCGACCGGGTGCTGCTCGGCACCGACTTCCCGTTCGACATGGGCGACTCCGACGCGATCGCCCGGCTCGCCGCGGTGCTCGACCCCGCCGAGTTCGACGCGATCACCGTCGACAACGCGCACCGGCTCGGTCTGCGCCCCCTCGCCTCCACCCCCCGCCCGTGACCCCGGACAGGACAGACACCATGACCACTTCCGCCCCCACCGTCGAACGCCTGCGCTGGTCGTCCACCGACGACGCCGACCGGCTCGCCGTCGAGAACCCCGCCACCGGCGCCGTCATCACCACCCTGCACGGCTCCGGACCCGACCAGGTGGACGCGGCGGTGCGCGCCGCCCACGCCGCCCAACCCGCCTGGCGCGCCCGCAGCCCTCGCGAGCGCGGCCGCTGGCTGCGCCGCATCGCCGACGCCATCCGGGACAACGCCGACGAGATCGCCCGGCTCGAAACCAGCGACAACGGCAAACCGTTCACGCAGGCCCGCGGATTCGATCTCGAAGCCGCCGTCGCCATCTTCGACCTGTTCGCCGGCCTGTGCGAGGCGATGCCCGGCGCGGTCCGCGACGCCGGACCGACCCTGGACATCACCACCCTGGAACCGTACGGGGTGGTGGCGGCGATCGTGCCGTTCAACTGGCCGCCGCTGCACACCGCGGGCAAGCTGGCGCCCGCGCTGGCCGCGGGCAACGCCGTGGTGATCAAACCGCCGGAACAGGCACCGCTGTCGGTGTTGCGGATGGTGGAGATCGTGCAGCAGATCCTGCCCGACGACATCGTGCACGCCGTCCTCGGCGGCGGCCCGGTGGGCGCGGCGCTGGCCGGGCATCCCGGCATCGGCAAGATCTCCTTCACCGGCGCACCGTCCACCGGGTCGGCCGTCCTGCGCACCGCCGCCACGAATCTCACGCCGACACTGATGGAACTGGGCGGCAAGAACCCGCTGCTGATCTTCGACGACGCCGACCTGGACTCGGCGATCCCGTGGGCGATCGAAGCGGCGTTCTTCAACCAGGGCGAGGCATGCACCGCCGCCTCCCGCATCCTGGTGCACGCCGACCGCTTCGACGAGGTCGCCGAGCGGATGGCCGCGGCGGTGCGCCGGTTGCGCGTCGGCGACGGCGCCGATCCCGGCACGCACGTCGGCCCGCTGGTCACCGCCGCGCACAAGGCGCGCGTCGAGGAGTACCTGGAACTCGGCGTGCGGGAGGGCGCCACCGTCCTCGCCCGCGCCGCCCTGCCCACCGATCCGCGGCTGGCGCGCGGCCACTTCGTCGCACCCACTCTGTTCACCGACGTGCGCCCGGACATGCGGATCGCGCGCGAGGAGATCTTCGGCCCGGTCACCTGCCTGCTGCCGTTCCGCGACGAACAGCAGGCGCTCGCCATCGCCGACGACACCGACTTCGGCCTGGTCGCCGGGGTGTTCACCGCCGACGCCGAACGCGCGCTGCGGGTCAGCCGCGCCGTGCGCGCGGGCATGGTGTTCGTCAACCACTACCACCGCGCGTTCACCGGCACCCCGTTCGGCGGGGTCGGGCACAGCGGCTACGGCCGTGAGCACGCGCTCGAGACCCTGCACGAGTTCGGCTACAGCAAGAGCCTGCGGCTGCCCTCGGGCACCACGCCGATCCCGCGCTGGTCCCCGGCGCAGGACGTCTGCCGACCCTGACCACGAAACCCCTACTCCACCAACACTATCGGCCCCCTTCAACGCGGAAGGACGGCACATGACCGTTCCCCTGAAGACAACCGCCGTCGACCCCACCATGTTGCGCCGCGCCGCGGTCGCCAGCACGGTGGGCAGCGCGGTCGAGTTCTACGAGTTCACCATCTACGGCTTCCTCGCGGTGGTGTTCGCCCCGCAGTTCTTCCCTGCCGACGACCCCACCGCCTCCACCCTCGCCGCGCTCGCGGTCTTCGGCGGCGGCTACCTGGCCCGGCCGCTGGGCGGCATCCTGTTCGGCGCCTGGGGCGACCGGGTCGGCCGCCGCAGCGTGCTGATGGCCACCATCTTCCTGATGGGCGGGGCATCGATCGCGATCGGCCTGCTGCCCACCTACGCCACCGCCGGGCTGCTCGCCCCCGCCCTGCTGCTGGTGCTGCGACTGGTGCAGGGGCTGTCGGCCGGTGGGGAATTCACCGGCGCGCAGACCTACATCGTGGAGATGGCGCCGAGCCGCCGCCGCGGGGTCTACGGCTCGCTGCCCGCCCTCGGGATCGGCCTGGGGTTCGCGGTCGCGGCCCTGGTCGTGGCCACCACCAATGCCGCGCTCGACGGCGCGCAGATGAGCGACTGGGGGTGGCGCCTGCCGTTCCTGCTCTGCCTGCCGATGACCGTGGGCTGCCTGTTCCTGCGGTTGCGGCTGGAGGACTCGCCGGAGTTCGCCGCCATCGTCGCGGGCGCCGAGGTGACCCGCACCCCGGTGCGGGACGTGTTGCGCGGCCACCTGCCCGACGTGCTGCGCGTCGCGGGACTCACCATCGCGGTCCTCGGCCCCGGCTTCCTGGCCAAGCTGTATCTGGGCATCCATCTCGTCCAGATCAGCGACCTCGACCCGGTGCACGTCTACACCCTGCTCGGGGTGCTGCTGCTGGTGACCGCCGCGCTGTTCCCGGTGATGGGCCAGCTCAGCGACCGGCTCGGGCGCAGGCCCATCGCCCGCGCCGGGTTCGCCGCCTCGGCGCTGCTGTCACTGCCGTTGTTCCTCGTCGTCGACGCCACGACGAACCTGTGGCTGATCGCGCCGATCCTGTTGCTGTTCACCGCGATCGAGCCGTTCGTCTCCGCGTCGGTCTACACCACCTTCGCCGAACTGTTCCCCGGCCGCACCCGCTACACGGGCACCTCGCTGGGCTTCAACCTCGGCACCATCGTCGCGGCGGGCTTCGGCCCCTACGTCTGCGGCCAACTGATCACCGCCACCGGCTGGCACGCCGCCCCGGGATTGTGGGGAACCGCCTGCGCCGTGCTGGGTCTGCTCGTGCTGACCCGCACGCGCGAGACCAGCCGCGCCGCCCTCGCCCGCTGACCACGACAAGGCTCACCATGCGCAGATTCGTCGACCTCTCGGTACCGCTGCGGGCCGGCATCGCCTCCGACCCGCCCGGCCTGCTTCCCGAGATCGAATACCACACCCACGCCGACACCGCCGCCGACCTGCTCGCCTTCTTCCCCGGCGCCACCGCGCGGGACCTGCCCGACGGGGAGGGCTGGGCGATCGAACGCCTGCACCTGACCACCCACAACGGCACCCATCTCGACGCCCCCTACCACTATTCCGCGGTCATGGACGGCGGCCGTCCCGCTGCCACGATCGACCGGATCCCGCTGGAGTGGTGTCTGCAACCGGCGGTCAAACTCGACTTCCGGCACTTCCCCGACGGCTACGTGGTCACCGCCGACGACGTCGCCGCCGAACTGGACCGCATCGGCCACCGGCTGCGCCCGCTCGAGATCGTCGTGATCAACACCGCCGCCGGTACCCGCTACGGTGACCCGGACTACGTGAACTCCGGCTGCGGCATGGGCCGCGAGGCCACCCGCTATCTCCTCGACCACGGCGTGCGGTTGACCGGCACCGACGCCTGGAGTTGGGACGCGCCCTTCACCCACACCGCGAAACGCTATGCGCGCGAGCGCGATCCGGCGATCATCTGGGAAGGGCACCGGGTCGGCCGTGACATCGGCTACTGCCACCTGGAGAAACTGCACAACCTGGAAGCCCTGCCCGCCAGCGGATTCGAGATCTGCTGCTTCCCGGTGAAGATCCACGCGGCCTCGGCGGGGTGGACCCGCGCCGTGGCCGTCTTCGACGACCGTTCCGACCACGCTGGAGTCACCCGATGAGTGCTGTCATCACCGTCG
This sequence comes from Nocardia sp. FDAARGOS_372, assembly GCF_002554515.1. Classification (NCBI taxonomy): domain Bacteria; kingdom Bacillati; phylum Actinomycetota; class Actinomycetes; order Mycobacteriales; family Nocardiaceae; genus Nocardia; species Nocardia sp. FDAARGOS_372. Next base: position 1,911,699 of record NZ_PDDW01000001.1, read on the forward strand.
CCCCGACCGGGCCGATCGCGTCCACCACCGACAACCCGCACCTGCCCACCCAGCCGGAGGAGATCGCCGACGCGGTCGCCGCCGCCTACGAGGCGGGCGCGGCGGTCGCGCACATCCACCTGCGCGACGCCGACCAGCGGCCCACCGCCGATCCCGCGATCGCCCGCCGCACCATGGACCTGATCGCGCAACGCTGCCCGATCCTGATCCAGCTCTCCACCGGCGTGGGATTGCAGGTGCCGTTCGCCGAGCGCGCGGCCCTGGTGGAGTTGCGCCCGCGCATGGCGACGCTGAATCCGTGCAGTATGAGCTTCGGTGCGGGCGAATTCCGCAACCCGCCCGAGCAGGTACGCGAACTCGCCGCCCGCATGCTCGAACTCGGCGTCAAACCGGAACTGGAGATCTACGACACCGGCCACCTGGAGGCGTGCCTGCGGCTGCGGGACCAGGGCCTGCTCGGCGACGGCCCGCTGCAGTTCTCCATCGTGCTCGGTGTCGCGGGCGGTATGGCCGCCACCGCCGACAACCTGCTCACCATGGTGCGCCGCCTGCCCGAGGGCTCGATCTGGCAGGTGATCGCGATCGGCCGCAACAACCTGCCCCTCACCGCGATGGGGCTGGCGCTCGGCGGCAACGCGCGGGCGGGCCTGGAGGACACCCTGCACCTGCGCAAGGGCGAACTCAGCCCCGGCAATCTCCCGCTGGTGCGCCGCGCGGTCCGGCTCGCCGAGGACCTCGATCGCGGCATCGCCGGGGTCGAGGAAGCCGAAACGCTGCTCGGCCTGCCCGCCCGGTGACCACCGCGCCGGACACGCCGCCCGCCGTGGCCGTGCTCCGGTGTGGTGGTGCGCGAACGCCCGGCGGTGGTGAGGGGCCGCCGGGCGTTCGTGCACTCGGAGTCGGACGCCGGTGCACTCGCAGTCGGATCCGCCGGGTCGCCGGTTCCTAGGTTTGGCCGAACACGAAACGACAGTGAGGAGTCGACGATGAGTCAGCGAGACAGTTTCCGCGCCGCGGCGGTGCAGGCGGCACCGGTGTGGCTGGACGGCGCCGCGACGGTGGACAAGTGCGTCGCGTTGATCGAGGAGGCGGCCGACAACGGGGCGGCGCTGATCGCCTTCCCGGAGACGTTCGTGCCCGGCTACCCGTGGTGGCTGTGGCTGGATTCGCCGGCGTGGGGCATGCAGTTCGTGGCCCGCTACTTCGACAACTCGCTCGCGCTGGACGGCCCGCTGTTCGCCCGGTTGCGCGAGGCGGCCCGCCGCAGCGCGATCACGGTGGTGACCGGGCACAGCGAGCGCGACGGCGGTTCGCTGTACATGGGCCAGGCGATCATCGGGGCCGACGGCGAGGTGCTCGCCGCCCGCCGCAAGCTCAAGCCGACCCACGTCGAGCGCACCGTCTTCGGTGAGAGCGACGGCTCGAACCTGACGGTGGTGGACACCGAGCTGGGCCGCCTCGGCGCGCTGTGCTGCTGGGAGCATCTGCAGCCGCTGACCAAGTACGCGATGTACTCCCAGCACGAGCAGATCCACGTGGCGGCCTGGCCGAGCTTCTCGGTCTACCGGGGCGCCGCGTACGCGCTCGGCCCCGAGGTCAACACCGGCGCGGCCCGCCAGTACGCGGTCGAGGGCCAGTGCTTCGTGCTCTCGCCGTGCGCGGTGATCGACGAGGCCGGTGTCGAATTGTTCTGCGACACACCGGCCAAGCGCGAACTGTTGCTGCCCGGCGGCGGCTTCGCCCAGATCTACGGCCCGGACGGGCGGGAGCTGGGCACGGCGTTGCCGGAGACCGAGGAGGGCCTGGTCTACGCCGACCTCGAGGCCTCGGCCGTGGCGGTGGCCAAGAGCGCGGCCGACCCGGTCGGCCACTACAGCCGCCCGGATGTGCTGCAACTGCTGTGGGATCCGCGGCCGCGCAGTGTGGTCCGGCAGGTCGCGCTCAGTGCGGCGAGCCCGGCCGAGAGCGCCGACGACGCCGAACCCGCGGTGCGGTGACGCCGTGAGCACTTTCGTCCTGGTCCACGGCTCCTGGGCAGGCGGCTGGCACTGGGCGGACATCCGGGCCCGTCTGGAGCAGGCGGGCCACCGCGTCCACGCGCCCAGCTTGACCGGCATGGCCGACCGGCACCATCTGGCCGGCGAACACGTCGGCCTGCACACCCACATCGACGACGTGGCCCGGCTGCTGGAATGGGAGCGGCTGACCGACGTGATCCTGGTCGGGCACAGCTACGGCGGCATGGTGATCACCGGCGCCGCCGCGCGGGTGCCCGAGCGCATCGCCCACGTGGTCTACCTCGACGCGTTCCTGCCCCGGGCGGGCGAGGCGGCCTGGGACCTGCTGCCGTGGCAGCGCGAGGCCTTCCAGCAGCTGCGCCTGCCGGACCGGCCCTGGCTGGTGCGGCCGGTCGACGCCGCGGCCTTCTTCCCCGAACTGGGCGAGGGCTTCGACGACAACCGCCCGACCCCGATGCCGATCGCCACCCACGAACAGCCGGTGCCGGACGCGCCCGCCCCGGGCGCACTGCCCGGTACCTACATCCACTGCACCGCGGCCCCGGCCTACTTCGACGACGTCGCGCGCCGGGCCGCCGACGACGGCCTGGCGGTCGTCACCCTCGACGCCGGGCACATGGCGTTGCTCACCCACGCCGACGAGGTGAGCGCCACCCTGCTCGAGCTCGCCCAGGAGGCACCGCGATGAGCGAGGATCTCGAACGGGCGCTGACCGAACGGGCCTGGCGCGACCCGGCTTTCGCCGACGAACTGCGCACCGATCCGGCCGCCGCGCTGGCCCGGCTGGGTGTCGAGGTGCCGCCGGGACTGCGGATCGACGTCCGCGTGCAGCGCCGCGACACGCTGTACTACGTCATCCCGCCCGCCGCCGACGACGGCGGATCGGGCGACGAGATCGTCAACCAGATGGACCTGTGGCGCAGCGGCGACCAGTTCTGCTGGATCCTGCCGCAGCACGCCAAGGTCGCGCTGCTGGCGATGCGGCAGGCACATCGTCGCTGGGCCGCCGAGCAGGAAGGCAGCGCATCGTGACCCACGACGTGTTCACCGACCACTACCGGGTGCTGTCCACCGATGCGGCGGCGCGCGCCCGGCTGCTCGCCGACCCGCGGGCCGAACTGCTGCGCCACTTCGGGTATCTGCCCGACGGCGACTACCGGCTCGAGGTCGTCGAGCAGCGCAGCGACACCATCACCATCCTGCTGCCCGCGCCGCCGGCCGAACACGAGGACCCGGCCGCCCGCCTCGCGGAGGTGACCGGCCGGATCTACGACATCCTGTTCACCACCGGGGTCGGCGGGTTCCTCATTCCCGCCGAGGAACTCACCTGGTTGCTGCGGGACCTGCGGTCGCACTGGGCCGCGCGCGAGCGGGAGTGACGGCCACGCTCGGGCAACCGGCCGCATCCGTCGACACCGTGGACGGACGCGGGTACGGTGACATCCACCCTGGTTGCCCGAGCGTTGCCGGGGCAGGACAGCAGCACGTCAGCGAGATGGCATCGTCGAACATGGGCGACTTCGATCACTGGGAGACCTCGATCAGCGAGGCGTTCGTCGCGCTGCGCGCCAGCACGCCCGACCCGGCATCCTTCCGCGGCGCCCTCGTCCAGGTCGGACACGGCGAACTCTGCCATCTGACCACCGTCGACGCGGCGCCCCAGGATGTGGCGCGCTCGCCGGGCCTGGTGCGCCGCAACCCGACCGACTCGGTGATGATCGGATTACAGACGCGCGGACGCGGGTTCGTCGAACAGGACGGCCGGGTGGCCGCCGTCGGGCCCGGCGACCTGGTCGTCTACGACCCCGCCCGCCCGTACACGCTGCGCTTCCCCACGCCCTTCGTCACCCGCGTGCTGCTGCTGCCGCGCACCCACTTGCGCGAAGTGGAGCAGGCGATCGGTGACCTGACCGCCCGCGCACTGCCCGGCGCGGGCGGCATCGGCGCGGTGTTCGGCGCGTTCGTCACCAGCGTCGCCGAGCAGCGCGACACCCTGACCGAGGACACCCACCAGAGCTTGTGCTGGCAGGCCGCGGCACTGGGCACCGCCCTGCTGCGGACCGTGGCCGGCACGAGCACGCCGCACTCCCCCGCTCAGGAGGATCTGCTTCGGCGCGCCCGGACCTACGCCGAGGAACACCTCGCCGACCCCGCGCTCAACGCCGCCGCCCTCGCCCGTGCCCTGCACGTCTCGCCGCGCTACCTGTTCAAGCTGTTTGCCGAGCGCGAGACCACGCCGGGCCGCTGGATCCAGGCCAGGCGGCTGGACCGGGCGCGCGCTGAGATCGCCGCCAACCCCGCCGTCCTGGTGTCGGTGGTCGCGGCCCGCTGCGGCTTCGCCGACCCCACCCACTTCTCCCGCGCGTTCAAGAGCCGGTTCGGACTCACCCCCAGCGCGTTCGCCGCGCGCGTCGCCGGACGGTGAACACGACAGACCAGCGTCGTCGACCAGCACGGCTTCGATGGCGGCGAACGTCGGCGGGTCGTCGCCGCGGTGTGGCGGGGTAGTGGCTAACGCTTGGCGTAGTCGGCGACGCCCTGCCAGTCGAGCATGACGCAGGCCTCGTCGCCGACGACCCACGCGTCATGGCCGGGCGGTACCACCATCAGGTCCCCCGGCCCGAATTCCTCCTGCTCACCGTCGTCCATCCGCACCGCCAGCCGACCCGACAGGCAGTAGCCCATGTGGGGTGCCTGGCAGCTGTCGGTCCCGGCGATCGGCTTGACGTGCAGCGACCACTGCCAGCCGGGCTCGAACACCGCCCGACCCACCGGGCCGCTGTCGAGATCCACCAGATCGAGCTTGCCCTTGCCCTGCTCGAAGGGCCTGGTCTCCTCGGGTGCGTCGAAATTCTTGCGGATGATGGTGGACATGGCGTCCTCCTTGTCGTCGTCGGCGCCGACATGTGACGGTCCACCTGAACGCATTACGCCCGGCCCACCACCGCAGCTACCGCACAGTCAATCGTTCGCCGGTCCGGGGCGATGCGCAAGAGGTGCACCCGGCGGCACCGGGGTCGTCGAGATCGGCGGCTGCCCGACCCCGGCGGCGGCTCGGAATCGGGCGCGTACATCGCCGACCCTTCGATCAGGAGACCGCCACCGGCGTGCCTCAGTTGTCGAGGGCGGCGACGACCTCCACTTCGAGCAGGAGCTCCGGAAACGCCAGTGCCGCGACGCCGACGAGCGTACTCGCGGGCGGGCGGCCCGACTCCCCGCGCAGGGCGCTCAGGATGGCGGGCAGTATCTCGGGGCGGTAGTCGACGACGTAGATCGTCTCCTTGACGATGTCCGCACGGCTCGCGCCGACCGCCGCCAAGGCGGTATCGATGTTGGCGGCGATCCGCGCGGCCTGGGCGGCGTGGTCGCCCGCGCCCACGACCGTCCCGTGCTCGTCCCAGGCGACCTGGCCGGACAGGTGCACCAGGGTGCCGCCGGTCACGGCGACCACCTGGGTGATCAGCTCCGGGAGTGCGTGCAGCCCGGTCGGATTGAGGTGTCGGCGAGTCATGGGGGGTCTCCTTCACAGGTGCGCGCCGGTGAGTACGGCGTCGATGGATCGGTGGTCGAGAGTGGCTGCGGCCCAGGCGATGTGGCCGTCGGGGCGGATCAGCGCGGCTCCGACGCCGGACCAGTCCCCGGGCAGGTGTTCGGGCCGGGCGGTGTGTGCGAGCAGCCCCGGGCGGGAGCCCGGGTCGCCGGCGCCGGTGAGGTCGAGCAGGACGTGCTCGCCGCCGTGCAGCAGCTCGAACAGCCCGGTGGCACCGAACCGCAGATCCGGCGCCCGCGTACCGGTCAGTGGGTGCGCGTCCGGCGCGGGCCGGTACCGCACGGCCAGGCCGCTGACGCGTTCGGCCAGATCCTTGTTCAGCTGCGGGTTGTTCGCCAGCATCTCGGCGAGCAACGCGCGCAACCGCAGTCCTTCCGGCGAGAACGCCGACATCAGTGCGACCTGTGCGCGGCTGGTGTCGGTCAGTTCCGCGCCGACCGGCCGTCGCTCGGTCTCGTAGGTGTCCAGCAGTTCCGGACGGGCCCGGCCGGTCAGCGTCGCGGCCAGTTTCCAGCCCAGGTTGTGCGCGTCCTGGATGCCGACGTTCATTCCGACGCCACCCGCCGGGAAGTGCTGGTGTGCGGCATCACCGGCGAGCACGACCCGGCCCCGGCGGTAGTGGTCGGCCAGGTGGGTGGCATTGCCGTAGCGGGACAACCACACCGGCGCGCGCATGCCGAAGTCGTGACCCGCCAGCGTCACCGTCTTGGCCCGCAATTCCGCCAGGGTGAACTCGCCCGGCCATTCGGTCGTCACGTCCTGCGGGGTGAGGCCGACGATGCGGTGCAGCCCGCCGGGCAACGCGACGACGAGCAGCGTGCCCTCCGCGCCGAAGTGGCCGAAGCCGCCCTCGGGCGGGTTGTCCAGCACGACGTCGCCGAGCCAGCCGGCCAACGTCGCGGGCGTGCCGGGGAAGCCGATCCCGGCCGCGGCGCGGACCGTACTGCGGGTGCCGTCGCATCCGGCGAGGTACGCGGCCTCGATGCGGGCGGGTCCGGCGGGTCCTTCGATCGCCACGGTCACCCGGTCCGCCTCCTCGGTGAACCCGACCACCCGGTGCCCGCGCAGGATCCGCGCGCCGAGCGCGCGGGCGCGCTCCTCGAGCAGTTCCTCCGTGCGCGCCTGCGGCAGCGCCAGGGTGTAGGGGAACGGGCTGTCCAGCACCCCGAAATCCAGCCGGGTGTCCAGCACGCCGAAATGGCCGCCCCGGATCGGAACGCCCTCGGCCAGGAACGGTCCGTGCACGCCGCGCGAGGCCAGGATCTCGATGGTGCGCGGGTGCACGGTGAGCGCCTTGGAGCGCTCGTCACGCCGATCACGCGCCTCCACGACCGTGACCGGCACCCCGCCGAGCCGCAGTTCCGCGGCCAACCACATCCCCACCGGTCCCCCACCGGCGATGACAACGCCTGTCCTGTCCATCGTTCACCTGTTCTCTCGATTGCTTGGTCAGTGACCAAGAGTGCGGATACGAGTAAACTAGGTCGGTGACCAAGAAGCAAGGGGATGACCGCCTCGACGTCGACCGCGTGGTCGCCACCGGCCTCGCGGTGCTCGACGAGCGCGGCCTGGCGGCCGTGTCCACTCGGGCGATCGCGGAGCGGCTCGGCGTGCGCATGAACACCGTGCTGTGGCATGTGAAGACCAAGACCGGGCTGCTCGAACTCATGGCCGACGCGATCGTCGGCGAGATCGGCTACGACGACCTGCCCACCGCGGCACCCGAGCGGGTGCGCGAACTGGCGCGCCGCTTGCGCGCGGCGATGCTCGCCCACCGCGACGGGGCCGCCCTCGTCGTCGGCACCTACGCCGCGGAGGCGAACACCCTGCGCTTCGCCGATGCCGTGGTCGCCGCCCTGCTCGACGACGGCCGCACCGAACGCGGCGCCGCGTGGACCACCTGGACGATCATCTACTTCACCCTCGGCCTCACCCAGGAGGAGCAGGCCGTCACGGGCGCGCTGCCCGGCCGCCTCGCCGCGGCCGTCTCCGCGACCACCCATCCCGCGCTGCACCGGGTCCTGCCCCACCTCGACGCCGAATCCTTCGACGAGCGTTTCGAATTCGGCCTCACCGCGATCCTGCGCGGCACGACGCCCGGCGAATGAGTCAGTCGATCGGGTCGCGCGCCAGCGGGCAGGTCATGCAGTGCCCGCCGCCCCGGCCGCGGCCGAGTTCGGCGCCGACGATGGTGATCACCTCCACCCCGGCGCGGCGCAGCGCGGCATTGGTGAGGGTGTTGCGGTCGTAGGTGAACACCACGCCGGGCTCCAGGGCGACGGCGTTGTTGCCCGAATCCCACTGCTGGCGTTCGGAGGCGTAGGCGTCACCGGCGGTCTCCACCACGCGCAGGCGGTCGAGGCCGAGGGCGCGCGCGACCACGTCGACGAAGGGGGTGCCCGCCTCGTCGACGATCCGCACGCCCGGCGCGGCGTCGTCGGGCAGCAGGGTGAACGGGTGGATGCCGTCGACGATGCGCGGATGGACGACCACCAGATCCCGGTCGGCGAAGGTGAACACGGTGTCCAGGTGCATGGCCGCGCGCAGCTTCGGCATCCCGGCCACCACCACCCGATCGGCGGCGCCGGCCTCGAACAGCGCCTTGGCCAGCTGGGTGATCGCCTGCCGGGAGGTGCGCTCGCTCATGCCGATCAGCACGCTGCGGTTGCCGATCGGCATCACGTCGCCGCCTTCGAGAGTCGCCTGCCCCCAGTCCTTTTCCGGATCACCCCACCACACGGTGTCGGCGGCGTAGTCGGGGTGGAAGCGGTAGATGGTCTGCATCAGCAGCGGCTCGTCGTGGCGGGCGGGCCAGTAGAGCGTATTTATGGTGAGCCCGCCGTAGATCCAGCAGGTGGTGTCGCGGGTGTAGAGCGTGTTGGGCAGCGGCGGCAGCAGGTATTCGGGTCTGCCGAGCGATTCGCGGGCCAGGGCGAGATAGTCGCTGCGGTAGTCGGCGGGCAGATCCGCGGTCGACAGGCCGCCGATGAGGTAGCGGGCCAGTTCCCGCGGCGGCAGCGAATCCAGGAAGGCGCGGGTGCCCTCCACCAGACCGAGCCCGACGCGGTTCGCGACGATCTTGCGGTCGAGCAGCCACGCCCGCGCCTCGGGGAGCTCGAGGGTGCGGCCGAGCAGATCGTGCAGTTCCACCACCTCCACGCCGCGGTTGGTGAGCTTGTTGGCGAAGTCCAGGTGATCGCGCTGGGCGGCCTCCACCCACATCACGTCGTCGAAGAGCAGCTCGTCGGAGTTGGTGGGCGTGAGCCGCTCATGCGCCAGGCCCGGCGCACAGACCAGCACCTTGCGCAGGCGGCCGACCTCGGAATGGACTCCGTGCGGGATGGGATGGGTTGACATCGAACCACCTTCCGTCGACGAGCGGCACCACGGTTGTCACAGACTGATCCACCCGGCCGCGAGCGCGACCACGCCGAGCAACGCCCCGGCCGATACGACAGCGAACAGCACGACCTCCGCCCCGGTGAACACCCGCCGTCCGCGTTCCCGGCGGACCAGGACGAACAGCACGGTGGCCGGCGCGTAGAAGATCATCGAGACCAGCACGAACCTCAGGCCCGCCGCGTAGATCAGGAACACGGTGTAGATCGAGGCGATCGCGGCGACGGTCGCGTCGCCGCGCCAGGTCGCCGGCCGTTCGCCGGCGTGGTCCCGGGTCAGCCCGAGCCGCAGGGCGTACAGCGCGGCCAGCAGGAACGGGATCAGGCTCAGCGCGGCCGTCAAGTCCAGCGCGAAATCGAAGGCGTCCTCGGACAACATCGTGATGATCAGCACGGTCTGCGACAGCGCCGTGGTGAGCACCAGCGCGTTCACCGGCACGTCGCGCTCGGTGGAGCGGGCCAGGAACCGTGGCATGTCGTCGTCCTTCGCGGCGACGAAGAGCACCTCGGCCGCCATCAACGTCCAGGCCAGATACGCGCCGAGCACCGAGACGATCAGGCCGGCGCTCACGAACGCGGTGCCCCACGAACCCACCGCCGCCTCGAGCACACCGGCCATCGACGGCTGGCGCAGCTCGGCGATCTCCGCGCGCGGCAGAATGCCGTAGGAGACGATGGTCACCGACGCGAAGATCGCCAGCACGCTGAGGAATCCGAGGATCGTGGCCCGCCCGACGTCCTCGCGGCGGCGCGCGTGCCGGGAATAGACGCTGGCGCCCTCGACGCCGAGGAACACGAACACCGTCACCAGCATCGTGTCACTCACCTGCTGCCAGAGCGAGCCGGAATAGTCCGCGGCACGGACGTTGTCGGCGAACACCGCCGGATCCAGCAGGAACGCCGCCAGCAGCACGAACACCAGGATCGGGACCAGCTTGGCGATGGTGACGATCCGGTTGATCGCCGCGGCCTCCTTGGTGCCGCGCCGGATGATCAGGAAGAACGACCACAATCCGAGCGAGGACAGCAGCACCGCGATCAGCGTGTCCCCCGCCCCCAGCGCCGGAAACCACTGCCCGAGCGTCGACATGATGAGCACCCAGTAGGTCACGTTGCCCACACACGCGCTCGCCCAATACCCCGCCGCCGCGTAGAAGCCGGTGAACTCACCGAATCCGGCCTTGGCGTAGGCGTAGACACCGGCATCCAGTTCCGGCTCGAGCACCGCCAGCCGCTGGAACACCAGCGCCAGCACCAGCATGCCCGTCCCCGCGATCAGCCAGGCGATGAGCGCGCCACCGACCCCGGTCTCCTGAGCGAAACGCCGTGGCAGCGAGAACACTCCCGCCCCCACCATCGACCCGACGACCATCGCCGTCAGCGTGAGCACCGTGACCTTCACCGCGCGCTCCGGCGCCTGCTGCTGGGTCATGCACCCACCTCCCTGCCCGCCGACGAACCGGCCCCGAAAAGCCCCGGACACGGCTGCCGGCGCGCCCCGGGGACGTCCACCGACAAGGCAACTCCCTCCGCGCCGTCCGCGAATCACCCGACGCGGGTGATTCCCGCGGCGACGACCCGTGCCAGCGTGGGGCGAACCGCCTGCCGTCCGTCCCCCACCGACGCGCGAGCCCCCCGAGCACCGGCCGAGGCCGAACCGATCGGTGGCGCCACCACGAGAGAGGCGACCATGAGCGAAGATCTGGACCACACGGACACGAGGGACTTCGACGACGCGACCCGGGGACTGGTCGCCGAACTCGATCCGCCCGCGATCACCGACGGAAACGGACGCGTCGTCTGGGACATCGAGTCCTACGGGTTCCTGGCCCAGGACTGCCCCGACACCGCACACCCCGGCCTGTGGCGGCAAGGCAGGCTCTGCAACATCCAGGGCTTGTTCGAGGTCACCGCGGGCATCTATCAGCTGCGCAACCTCGACCTGTCGAACATGACGATCGTCGAGGGCGACGAGGGCGTCGTCGTGATCGATCCGTTGTTGTCGGCGCAGACGGCGGCGGCCGGGTTGGCCCTGTATCGGAAACATCGCGGCGACCGGCCGGTGCGCGGGCTGATCTACACCCACTCCCACGCCGACCACTTCGGCGGGGCGCGCGGCGTGCTGCCCGAGGACCACCCAGAGGTGCCGATCCTCGCGCCCGCCGGTTTCCTCGAACACGCGGCAGGCGAGAACGTCTACGCGGGCGGCGCGATGAGCAGGCGCGCGCTGTACATGTACGGCGCCGCGCTGCCGAAATCCCCTGCGGGGCAGATCGGCTGCGGGCTGGGCATGACCACCTCCACCGGACGGATCACCCTGATCCCGCCGACAATCGACATCACCCACACCGGTCAGGAGGAAGTGATCGACGGGGTGCGCATGCTCTTCCAGCTCACGCCCGGCACCGAAGCACCGGCCGAGATGAACTTCCTGTTCCCCGACCACCGCGCCCTGTGCATGGCCGAGAACGCCACCCACAACATGCACAACGTGCTCACCCTGCGGGGCGCACTCGTGCGCGACACGCGGGTGTGGGCGCGGTACCTGGACGAGGCCATCGCCATGTTCGCCGACCACGCCGACGTCGCCTTCGCCTCGCACCACTGGCCGACCTGGGGGCAGGAGAACTGGACCGGGTGGCTGGCCGACCAGCGCGACATGTATGCCTACCTGCACGACCAGACTCTGCGCTTGATCAACAAGGGGCACACCGGGATCGAGATCGCCGAGGAACTCACGTTCCCGCCCGCGCTGGACGCCCGGTGGGCGAATCGCGGCTACTACGGCTCGCTCAGTCACAACGTCAAAGCCGTCTACCAGCGGTATATGGGCTGGTTCGACGGCAATCCCGCGCACCTGTGGGAACACCCACCGGTGGCGACCGCGCGACGCTACGTCGCCGACTACGGCGGGGTCGAGACGGTGTTCGCCAAGGGCCGCGAATACGCCGACCGCGGTGATCTGCGCTTCGCCGCGACGCTGCTCGACCACGCGGTGTTCGCCGAGCCCGAGCACGCGCGCGCCCGGCACGCGCTCGCCGAGGTCTACGACCGGCTGGGCTACGGCGCGGAGAACGGGCCCTGGCGCAACTTCTACCTCTCCGGCGCCGAAGAACTACGCAACGGCGTCCTCGAAGCGACCATCGACACCGGCGACCCGGATGTGCTCGCCGCCTTGAGCGTGGACATGATCATCGACGCGCTCGCGGTACGCGTCGACGGACTCCGCGCCGCACGAACCCATCTGACGATGGACTGGAAGCTGACCGACGAAGACCGGGTCGTCCGGCTGACCCTCTCCAACGGCGCGTTGACCCATCGCCAGGAGACCCCTCGGGCGCCGCTGCGCGGCGACGCCGACCTCACCCTGACACTGAGCAAGCCGCAGCTGCTCGGTGTGCTGTCCGGCGGCGGCCTCGACGGCGTCGACATCGACGGCGACCCCGCCCTGCTGGCCCGGTTGACCGAGGTGCTCGACCGCCCCGACCCGCGATTCCCGATCGTCACGCCCTGATCGGTCACGCCGGTCAGTGTCCCGCCAGCAGGGCGGTGATCAACGAACCGCGTTGCAGCTGTTGCCGGTCGGCGTCCTCGGAACGGTAGGTGGCGGTGGTGACCGCCAGCGATTCCGGGGCGGGGGCACCGATGCAGTGCGGGGCGAGGCGGCCGAAGAACCGCTCCGGGGTGAAGACGGCCTCGGGCGGATGGACGCCGGGACGCGCCGCCCGCAGCAGCGCACCGACGGCGAGGGGGATTCCGGTGACCTCGGCCATCGTCAGGCCGGGCACCTGCCCGAGGGCGCAGGCCAGGGTGGCCTCGGCGCCGCCGTGTTCGCCCGAGGCCAGCGCGAACAGCGGCGGCAGTTGGGAAGCCGCCAGCAGCCCGACCGATTCCGTGGGCAGCAGACGCTCGGCCAGTGCCGCCACCGACGCCGCGCGGTCCCGGCTCAGGATGCCGTGCGTGACGCCGCGGCCGAGCAGCTGGAGGGCGGCGACGACGTGGCGCGGCGCGAGGGCCAGGTTCACGCTCTCGGTGATCGTCGGGTAGGTGCGGGCGAGGGTGACCGGTTCGGGGTGGCCGAACGTCCATCCCGTTCCCCGCCCGATCCCGGGGTAGTCGACCACCGTCGCCCGCAGGGGCCGTTCCCGCACCTGCCTGCCGCCCCGGATGACCGGGATGGTGTTGCTGACCTGCTCGATGCCGTGCACCACGGCGGCGCTGGGCTGCCAGGAACGGGTCTGCGGCTGCGCTATGGCGAGGTTCCAGCCGGTGAGCACGGTGTCGACGCGGTCGAGGCCGGCGATGCACCGCGCGGCGAGCAGATTGGCGAGGCCCGGGCTCGCGCCGACGCCGAGCACCGCGGTGATCCCGGCGGCCTCGGCCTCGGCATGCATGTCCAGCATGGTCTGGGTCGGCTCGGGATCGTCGCAGACGTCGACGTAGTCGCATCCGGCCTCGATGGCGGCCCGCAGCACACCGGGCCCGAACCGGAAGAACGGTCCCACCGTGTTCGCCACGATGTCGGCATCCCGCATCAGCGCCACCAGCGCCGCGTGGTCGGTGACGTCGATGGGCTGCGCGGTGGCCTTCTCCCCCAGTTCGGCCGCCACCGCCCTGGCCCGATCCGCGGCCAGGTCGGCCACCACGAGCCGGTCGACCGCCGCGTCGGCGGCCAGGACACGCGCCGCGGCCCGCCCCACTTCGCCCGCCGCACCCAGCACCAGCACCCGCATACGCACTCTCCCCTCCGGTCGTCGGCTCAGACGACGAGATTATCCGTAACTTCGGGTACCAGGTGTTGGTTTTCCCGATTCCGTTCCGGTGGCCGCCGAAACGGGAACCACCAGTTCCACGAATCGGCCACCGACATCAGCGCCGGCACCAGGATCAACCGCATGACCGTGATGTCGACGACGATCGCGACCGCGAGCCCGAACCCGATCTGCTGGAGCTCGAGCACCTCCGCGACCACGAGCGAACCGAACACCGCGATCATGATGAGCCCCGCGACGAGAACGCGCCGTGCGGGTACCTGTCGACGTTGCTCGACGGCACGATCGCCAAGATCAACACCACCCTGCTCGGCTGGCTCAGCTACACCCGCGACGAGATTGTCGGACGCCGCCACTTCAGCGACCTGCTCACCGTCGGCGGGCGCCTCTACCACGAGACCCACTTCGCCCCGCTGCTGCGCATGCAGGGCGAAATCCGCGGCATCGCACTGGAATTGCGCACCGCGACGGGTGAGCGCCTCCCGGTCCTGGTCACCTCGACGGTCAAGACCGCCGCCGACGGCAGGCCCCTGCTCATCCGCACCACCGTGTTCGACGCCCGCGAACGCCGGGCCTACGAAGCCGAACTGCTGCGCGCGCGCCGCGCCGCGGACGCCGAACGCGAACGGCTGCAACGGCTCAACACCATCCTGCAACGCACGCTGCTGCCTTCGGCGCTGGAACCCGTCCCCGGCTTCGAGGTCGCCGCCCACTATCACATCGCCTCGCTCGACGAGGTCGGCGGCGACTTCTACGACCTGTTCCCGCTCGCCGACGGCGGCTGGGGGTTCTTCCTCGGCGACGTGTGCGGCAAGGGTGCCGCCGCTGCCATCATCACCTCCCGCATCCGCTACACCCTGCGCGCGGCGGCCGTCCACGACCCCGACCCGGCCGCCGTGCTCACCCACCTGAACCGCGTGATGATCGCCGCCTATCAGCCCGGCGACCCCCGCTTCTGCACCGTCGTCCACGGCCGCCTCACCCGCGAGGGCGACGCCGTCCACGTCACCCTCGCCGCGGGCGGGCATCCCCCGGCACTGTTGCTGCGTGCCGACGGCACCGCCGATTTCCTGCCCGCCCCCGGCGGCCAGCTCATCGGCGCCCTCCCCGGCGCCACCATCGCCACCCGCGGCATCGACCTCGCCCCCGGCGACACACTGCTGCTCTACAGCGACGGACTCACCGAAGCCCGCACCGGTGCGGGCGGCCTCTACGGTGAAGACGCACTCCTGGACTTCGCCCGATCCATCGCACCCGCCGGCGCGAGCGAGGTGATCACCGAACTGACGACACTGCTCGACTCGCTCGGCAACGGCGTCACCGACGACACCGCCCTGCTGGCCCTGCACCGGAGCACCGCGGCCGACGTGCAGCCCGCCACGGACACGTAGCACGGGGGAAATCTGCGCGCGGGCAGCGGCCGGCGCGTTACGATCCGCCCACCGCCGGCGAATGGATGCGATCATGCGCACAGCGCTGCACGCACTGGGGATCGGCACCGGATCGCGGCCCGCGGTCCCGCGGCCGCCGACTGGCTCGACCCCCTGCTGACCCTCGGCTTCGCGGCGGCGTGCACGACGACGATCCGCCTGGCCACCGGTGTCCTGCTGCTGCCCGAACACAATCCCGTCGTCGTCGCCGAGCAGGCCGCCTCGCTCGACCGGCTCAGCGGCGGCCGGTTCACCCTCGGTGTCGGAATCGGCTGGTCCCGAGAGGAATTCGCGGCGTTGGGGGTCCCCTTCGCCCGCCGCGCCGACCGCTGCGCCGCCTACGTCGCCGCCATGCGCACCCTCTGGCGGGACGAGATCGCCTCCTACACCTCCGAATTCGTCTCCTTCGACGCCATCCGCGTCAACCCGAAACCCGACCAGCCGACCATCCCGGTCATGCTCGGCGGCAACAGCGACCCCGCCCTGCGCCGGGTGGCCGAGTGGGGCGACGGCTGGTACGGATTCGGCCTCGACGGCGTAGGCGCGGCGGCCGAGCGGCTGGACACCCTCACCCGGCTGTGCGAGGAAGCGGGCCGCGACCGCGGCGAACTCGTCATCGCGGTGGCGCTGCGGTCCCCGACCGCGGCGGACCGGCAGGCACTGGCGGATCTGGGCGTCGACGAACTGGTGCTGGTGGAGTCGCCACCGGAGACGGGAGTCGAGGCGTGGGTCGACCAGCTGGCCGACCAGTGGCTGGACCGACACCGGCCGGAGTAGACCGCGAGCCGGCGGCCAGCCTGTTGACCGAATCACCTTGCCGACGTACAGTGACTGCACTCACGTATTGAAACGTTTCAACGACGAGGCGGCCCCGAATGACCCAGACCCGCGAACGCGTCTGCTTCCTGCTCTCCCTGCGTCCGGACCGGATCGAGGACTACCTCGCCGCGCACGCCACGGTGTGGCCGGAGATGTTGGCGGCGCTGCGGGAGGCGGGGTGGACGAACTACTCGCTGTTCCTGCGCCCCGAGGACGGGCTGGTGGTCGGCTACCTCGAGACCCCCGACTTCGCGGCGGCGCAGGCGGCGATGGCCGCGAGCGAGGTCGATGCGCGCTGGCAGGCCACGATGGCCCAGTACTTCCAGCCCGGCGCCCGGCCAGGCGACGGCATGCACCGCCTCACCGAGTACTTCCACCTGGACTGAGCCCCGGCTCGCTCCGCTCCCCTCCCGAAACCCTGCTGATCACCGAGGAAGACCCATGAAGGTAGGCGCAACAACCACCACCGGGTGGAAAGCGACGATCTCCGTCGCGATGTCCAACTACATCGAGGCGGGCTCGATCATCGCCATCGCCACCAGCCTGACCTTCTGGCAGGACGCGTTCGGCATCAGCAACTTCGCCGTCGGCCTGCTGGCCGCGTTGAGCGCCAACGCCTTCGGCGCGGCGATCGGCGCCGGCATCGGCGGGCCGCTGTGTGACCGCTACGGGCGCAAGGCGATCTACACCTACGACCTGCTGGTGTACATGGCGGGCGTGCTGCTGGCGGCGTTCGCGATGAACTTCGCCATGCTGCTGGCGGCGTTCGTGATCACCGGTATCGCGGTGGGCGCGGGTGTGCCGGCCTCGTGGACCTACATCGCCGAGCAGGCGCCGACGACCGAGCGGGCCCGCCATGTGGGCACCGCGCAGCTGGCCTGGTCGGTCGGGCCGCTGGTCGGCTTCGCACTGGCCGCGGTGCTGGCCCCGCTGGAACTGCTGGGCTCGCGCCTGATCTTCCTGCACCTGTTCGTGGTCGCGGCGGTGGTCTGGTGGATCCGGCAGGGGCTGGCGGAGTCGCAGATCTGGCGGGACGAGACCGGCACCGGCGCGAACGTCACGGCGGGCGTGCGGTCCACCACCGGTGGTCAGGGCCTGCGGGGGTTGTTCTCCCGGCGCATCAACATCACCGCGCTGCTGGTGCTGATCGGCATCTACGGTTTCTGGAACACGGTGGCCGGGCAGGCGGGCATCTTCATGCCGCGGGTCTACGACAGCGCCGGAGTGCACAGCGCGGTGCAGCAGAACCTGCTGCAGGTGCTGGTGTGGGGTGCGACGGTGGCCGCCACCTGGTTCGGGTTCATGGCCTACGCCGACCGGGTCTCGCAGCGCCTGCTCTACGTGATCGGCGCGGCGCTGGGCGTGCTGGCCTGGTGTGTGCTGGTGTTCTTCACCGACGCGGGCATGCCGACCCTGCTGCTCTTCGCGGTGCTGTGGGGCGTGTCCAGCGGCATCGGCGCCCAGGCCTTCTACAGCCTGTGGACCTCGGAGCTGTTCGCCACGCCGTATCGGGCCAGCGCCCAGGGCTTCATGTTCTTCGTGGTCCGGTCGGCGACCGGTCTGCTCAGCTACTTCTTCCCCACCCTGCTGGCCGCCACCGGGCTCACCGTCGTCGGCCTGCTGCTGATCGGCCTGCTGACCGTCGCCCTCGCCATCGGCGCCGTCTTCGCCCCGCGCACCCAGGGAAAGACGTTGCGTGAGATCGAGATCGAACGCTACGGCAGCCCGGTCGAGGCACCGGGTGCCGCCCGCGGACTCGAGGGCGCACCCGTGAGTGGGCACTGAGATGACGCGTCCGCCCACCCCATCCGTGACGAAAGGAGGTCCGGCCGTGTCGGTCGAGACCGTGCTGGAGGCCCTCGCGATCGAACTGCCCTCCTGGGCGTTCGGCAACTCCGGCACCCGGTTCAAGGTATTCGGCACCCCGGGTACCGCCCGCACCGTCGAGGAGAAGATCGCCGACGCGGCGACCGTGCACCGGCTCACCGGCCTGGCGCCGACGGTGGCGCTGCACATCCCGTGGGACACCGTGCCGGACTATCGGGCGCTGGCCCGCTACGCCGAGGATCTCGGCGTCGCGCTGGGCACGATCAACTCCAACACCTTCCAGGACGACGACTACAAGTTCGGCAGCCTGACCCACACCGACAAGCGCATCCGCCGGAAGGCGATCGATCACCATCTGGCGTGCCTGGAGATCATGGCGGACACCGGCTCGCGCGACTTGAAGATCTGGCTCGCCGACGGCACCAACTACCCCGGCCAGGGCGACATCCGCGGCCGCCAGGACCGGCTGGCCGAGTCGCTGGCCACGATCTACCGGCACGTCGGCGCCGGCCAGCGAATGGTGTTGGAGTACAAGTTCTTCGAGCCCGCCATGTACATGACCGACGTGCCGGACTGGGGCACCGCCTACGCCCAGGTGAGCGCGCTCGGTGAGCGGGCGGTGGTGTGCCTGGACACCGGGCATCACGCGCCGGGCACCAACATCGAGTTCATCGTGGCGCAGCTGCTGCGGCTGCGGAAACTGGGCTCGTTCGACTTCAATTCCCGCTTCTACGCCGACGACGACCTGATCGTCGGCGCGGCGGACCCGTTCCAGCTGTTCCGCATCCTGTTCGAGGTGCTGCGCGGCGGCGGGCTCGACCCCGGCTCCGGTGTCGCGCTGATGCTCGACCAGTGCCACAACATCGAGGACAAGATTCCCGGCCAGCTCCGCTCGGTGCTCAACGTGCAGGAGATGGCCGCGCGGGCGGCGCTGGTCGACCTCGACGCGCTGACCGCCGCGCAGGAAGCCGGCGACGTGCTCACCGCCAACGCGGTGTTCATGGACGCCTTCTACACCGACGTGCGGCCGCGGCTGGCCGCCTGGCGCGGCGAGCGCGGCCTACCGGAGGACCCGATGGCCGCCTACGCCCGTTCGGGCCACCAGCAACGGCTCGCCGGCGAACGTGCCGGGGGCAGCGCGGCCTCCTGGGGCGCCTGACCACACCATCATCGACACGAGGACACCACCTGCCATGACGCACCCGACCGTCGCCGCACTCATCGCCCGCTCCCACCGGCTCGGCGCCGATCCGAAGAACACCAACTACGCCGGCGGCAACACCTCCGCCAAGGGCGCCGACACCGATCCGGTCACCGGCGAACCCGTCGAGCTGATGTGGGTGAAGGGCTCCGGCGGTGATCTGGGCACGCTCACCGAATCCGGGCTGGCCGTGCTGCGGCTGGACCGGCTGCGCGCCCTGGTCGGCGTCTATCCCGGTGTGGAACGCGAGGACGAGATGGTCGCGGCGCTGGACTACTGCCTGCACGGGCGTGGCGGTGCGGCCCCGTCCATCGACACCGCCATGCACGGGCTGGTGGAGGCCGCGCACGTCGATCACCTGCATCCGGATTCGGGCATCGCGCTGGCCACCGCGGTGGACGGGCCGGAGCTGACCGAGAAGATCTTCGGCGACCGGGTGGTGTGGGTGCCGTGGCGGCGACCCGGTTTCCAGCTGGGGCTCGACATCGCCGAGATCCGGCGCCGCAACCCCCGCGCCATCGGGACCATCCTCGGCGGGCACGGGATCACCGCGTGGGGTGAGACCTCCGACGAGGCCGAGGCGCACTCGCGGGAGATCATCGAGACGATCGAGCGATTCCTGGACACCCACGGCAAGCCCGAACCGTTCGGCCCGGTCCTGCCCGGCTACGCGGCGCTGCCGGCCGAACAACGCCGGGCCAAGGCCGCGGCGCTGGCGCCGTTCCTGCGCGGGCTGGCCTCCACCGACCGCCGCCAGGTCGGGCACTTCACCGACACCGAACCGGTGCTCGACTTCCTCGCCCGCGCCGAACATCCGCGGCTGGCCGCGCTGGGCACCAGCTGCCCGGACCACTTCCTGCGCACCAAGGTCGCGCCGCTGGTGCTCGACCTGCCCGCCGACGCCCCGATCGAGCAGTGCAAGCAGCGCCTCACCGAACTCCACGAGACCTACCGCGCGGACTACCGCGCCTACTACGAGCGGCACGCCACCGCCGACTCCCCCGCCATGCGCGGCGCCGACCCCGCCATCGTGCTGATCCCCGGCGTCGGCATGTTCAGCTACGGCGCCGACAAGCAGACCGCGCGGGTGGCCGGCGAGTTCTACCTCAACGCGATCAACGTGATGCGCGGCGCGGAGTCGGTCTCCCGGTATCAACCGATCGACGAGGCCGAGAAGTTCCGCATCGAGTACTGGGCGCTGGAGGAGGCCAAACTCGCCCGCCGCCCGCGGCCCAAGCCGCTGGCCACCCGGATCGCGCTGGTCACCGGCGCGGCGTCGGGCATCGGCAAGGCCATCGCGGCGCGGCTGGCCGCCGAGGGCGCGTGCGTGGTGCTCGCCGACCGCGACGGAGCGAAGGCGGCCGAGGTCGCGGCCGAGCTCGGCTCGGCCGACGTGGCGATCGGCGTGGCCGCCGACGTCACCGATGAGGGGCAGGTCCGGGCCGCCGTCGACGCGGCCGTGCTCGCGTTCGGCGGCCTGGACCTGGTCGTCAACAACGCCGGTCTGTCGCTGTCGAAGTCGTTGCTCGACACCACCGAAGCCGACTGGGATCTCCAGCACGACGTGATGGCCAAGGGCTCCTTCCTGGTGGCCAAGGCGGCGGCCCGCGCGCTGATCGATCAGCGCATGGGCGGCGACATCCTCTACATCTCGTCGAAGAACTCGGTCTTCGCCGGGCCGAACAACATCGCCTACTCCGCGGCCAAGGCCGACCAGGCCCACCAGGTGCGGCTGCTGGCGGCCGAGCTCGGCGAGCACGGCATCAAGGTCAACGGCATCAACCCCGACGGGGTGGTGCGCGGTTCGGGCATCTTCGCCGGCGGCTGGGGCGCGCAACGCGCGGCGGTCTACGGGGTCGAGGAATCCGAGCTCGGCGCCTTCTACGCCCAGCGCACCCTGCTCGAGCGCGAGGTGCTGCCCGAGCACGTCGCCAACGCCGCCTTCGCGCTGTGCAGCGCGGACTTCTCGCACACCACCGGGCTGCACGTGCCGGTGGACGCCGGGGTCGCCGCGGCGTTCCTGCGATGAGCGCCACCGGCGCGGTGGCCGCCGTCGATCTCGGCGCCACCAGCGGGCGGGTGATGCTCGCGCGGGTCGGTCCCGGCCGCATCGCGATGCGGCAGGTGTCCCGCTTCGCCAACGATCCGCTGCCGCTGTGGCAGGGCGACCGGGCGGCGCTGCACTGGGATCTGCCCGGCCTCTACCGGCAGGTGGGGCGCGGACTGGCCGCCGCGGCCAGGCTCGAACCCACCCTGCTCGGCGCCGGGATCGACACCTGGGCCGTCGATTACGCGCTGCTGCGGCAGGGGGCGGCGGTGCACCTGCCCTACCACTATCGCGACCCCCGCACGGCGCAGGGTGTGGAGGCGGTGCACGCGGTCGTGGACCGCGACGAGTTGTATCGCCGCAACGGCCTGCAGTTCCTGCCGTTCACCACGGTCTACCAGCTCGCCGCCGAACAGCGCCGCGGCGCACTGGAGTCCGCCGATGCGGCACTGCTGATCCCGGATCTGCTCGGGTACTGGCTGACCGGCACCGCGGTGACCGAACGCACCAACGCCTCCACCACCGGCCTGCTCGGACTCGACGGCACCTGGGACACCGACCTGCGCGCCCGGCTGGGGCTGCCGGACCTCTTCCCCGCGGTCGTCGATCCCGGCACCGCGCTCGGACCGGTACTGCCTTCGGTCGCCACCGCGTTCGGCCTCGATCCCGGGCTCACGCTGAGCACGGTGGCCTCCCACGACACCGCCTCGGCGGTGGCGGCGGTGCCGATGGCGCCCGAGTCCGCCGCCTACATCTCCTGCGGCACCTGGGGTCTGGTCGGCGTGGAACTGTCCGCGCCGCTGGTCGATCCGGCCGCCAGGGACGCCGGATTCACCAACGAGGCCGGACTGGACGGCCGCACCCGGTTCCTGCACAACGTGATGGGGCTGTGGCTGCTCAGCGAATCGGTGCGGTACTGGCAGCGCGACGGTCACACCGCCGACCTGGCCCGGCTGCTCGCCGCGGCGGCCGACGCCCCGGCTCCCGCGGCGCTGTTCGACGTCGACGACCCGATGTTCCTGGCCCCCGGCGACATGCCCGCCCGCATCGAAGCCTGGTACACCACGCGTGACCTGCCGGTGCCGGACGGGCCGGTGCCGATGGTGCGCGCCATCGTGGAGAGCCTGGCCGCCGCGCTCGCCGCGGGCGTGCGCACCGCCGTGGAACTGACCGGCCTGCCCGTGCGCACCATCCACCTGGTCGGTGGCGGCGCCCGCAACACCCTGTTGTGCCGGCTGCTCGCCGAACACGCCGGGCTGCCGGTGCTGGCCGGACCGGTCGAGGCGACCGCGCTGGGCAACATACTGGTGCAGGCCCGCACCCACGGGCTGCTGCACGGCGACGTGGACGCGTTGCGGGCCGAGGTGGCCGCCGCGTTCCCGCCGCGCCGGCACGACCCGCACCCCGAATCCGTCCGGAAGGCAGGCTGATGAAACGACAGGTACCCAGGCCACGCGACCTCGCGCCGCTGTTGCAGTTCAAGAAGCCGCGCCTGAACCCCACGCGGCGCCGCCTCGACGCCGCGCTCACCATCGAGGATCTGCGCCGCATCGCCAAGCGCCGCACCCCGCGCGCCGCCTTCGACTACACCGACGGCGCCGCCGAAGCCGAGATCTCCCTCGATCGCGCCCGCCAGGCGTTCCGGGACATCGAGTTCCATCCGGCGATCCTGCGCGACGTGTCCAAGGTGACCACCGGCTGGGAGGTGCTCGGCGGGCCGGTCTCGCTGCCGTTCGGCATCGCCCCCACCGGGTTCACCCGCATGATGCAGACCGAGGGCGAACACGCAGGCGCTCGCGTCGCCGGGCGGGCGGGCATCCCGTTCTCCCTCTCCACGATGGGCACCGCGTCCATCGAGGACGTGGCCGCGGCCAACCCGCACGGCCGCAACTGGTTCCAGCTCTACATGTGGAAGGACCGGGACCGCTCGATGGCCCTGGTCGAGCGGGCCGCCGCGGCCGGATTCGACACCCTGCTGGTGACCGTGGACGTGCCGGTGGCGGGCGCGCGGCTGCGCGACACCCGCAACGGCATGTCCATCCCGCCCGCGCTCACCCCGGCCACCGTGCTCGACGCGCTGCCCCGGCCGCGCTGGTGGATCGACTTCCTCACCACCGAGCCGCTGGCGTTCGCCTCGCTGGACCGGTGGTCGGGCACCGTCGCCGAATTGCTCGACACCATGTTCGACCCCACCGTGACCTTCGAGGACCTGGCCTGGATCCGGGACCAGTGGCCGGGCAAGGTGGTGGTCAAGGGCATCCAGACCCTCGCCGACGCGCGCGCGGTCGTGGACACCGGTGTCGACGGCATCGTGCTCTCCAATCACGGTGGCCGACAGTTGGATCGCGCGCCCGTGCCGTTCCACCTGCTGCCCGAGGTGGCGCGGGAGCTCGGCGGCGACACCGAGATCCTGCTCGACACCGGCATCATGTCCGGTGCCGACATCGTCGCGGCCGTCGCGCTCGGTGCGCGCTGCACCCTCGTCGGCCGCGCCTACCTCTACGGCTTGATGGCCGGTGGCGAGGCCGGGGTGCAGCGCGCGGTCGACATCCTCGCCGGACAGCTCGAGCGCACCATGCGGCTGCTCGGGGTCACCTGCCTGGAGGAACTGAACCCGCGCCATGTCACCCAGCTGGCCAGGCTTGCCCCGCGACCGGTGGCCGACCAAGATCGGGGATGAGCAACCCGGCAGCGGAACAGAGGAGGCGCGGGCACCGGTGGTGAGCATGAAGGAGGTGGCCGCGGCGGCCTCGGTGTCGGTGGGCACCGTCTCCAACGTGCTCAACGCGCCGGAGAAGGTCGCCCCCGCCACCGTCGAGCGGGTCCTCGCCGCCATCGACCGGCTCGGCTTCGTCCGCAACGACGCGGCCCGCCAGCTCAAGGCGGGCCGCTCCCGCTGCGTCGGGCTGGTCGTGCTCGACATCGGCAACCCCTTCTTCTCCGATGTCGCCCGCGCCGCCCAGCAACGCGCCGCCGACCACGACCTGGTCGTGCTGCTCGGCTCCAGCGACGACGAGCCCGACCGGGAACGCCGCTACATCGAAACCTTCGACGAGCAACGGGTATACGGGCTGCTCATCTCCCCCGCGGGGGAACGGATCGACCGGCTCGTCGCTCTCCACGACCGCGGTGTGCCGGTGGTGCTGGTCGACCGCGACGGCCACGGCACCCCGTTCTCCTCGGTCGCCGTCGACGACGTCGCCGGCGGCGACCTGGCGGTCCGGCACCTGTGCGCCGTCGGCCGTCGCCGCATCGCCGTCGTCGGCGGTCCCGCCACCCTCGCCCAGGTCGCCGACCGCCGCGCCGGTGCCCGCCGCGCCGCGCGGGCGCATCCCGGTGTCCGGCTCACCGTCCTCGACACCCCCGCCCCCACCGTGCTGGCCGGTCGCGCGGCCGGTGAACACCTCGTCGCCCTTCCCGCCGACGAGCGCCCCGACGCCGTGTTCTGCGTCAACGACCTGCTCGCCATCGGCGTCCTGCAGGCCCTCACCCTGCACGGCGTCACCGTGCCCGACGACATCGCCCTCGTCGGCTACGACGACATCGATTTCGCCGAATCCGCGATCGTCCCGCTCACCTCGGTGCGCCAGCCGCGCGCCCGCATCGGCTCCTCGGCCATCGACCTGCTGGTGGCGGTGGCCGACGGGAAGCGGCGCGAGCCCGAACACGTCTGCTTCCGCCCGGATCTGGTGCAGCGGGCATCGTCACGCTGATCCGGCGACTCCCGCCATCTCGAATGTGGTTGCGAGACGGAGCTGTTCGGAGTCGACGTGTGCCGCTGTCCTCATCGGTGACTCGCCAGACCGTCGGCGAGCATGTCGACGAACTGCTCGATCCATGTCTCGTCGACCGCCTCGGCGCCGCGCAGGACGACGGCCACCAGCGTGGTGCCGAACACGGCTTCCACACACAGCGAGATGTCGAGGTCGCGACGCGCTTCGCCGCGCGCGACGGCACCGGCGAACGAATCGGCCAGGTCGTCCCAGACCCGGCTGCGCAGCCGCGCCGACAGTTCCTTCTCCAGCGCGGAATCGGTCATCAGTTCGCTGATCAGCGCGGGGGTGGCGCGCCGGCCGGCGGGTGACCCCACCACCGCCACGCACCGGGTGACGATGGTGCGCAGGACCCCGCGCAACGTGCCGTCGACGGCGGGTCCGGCTGCCACGTCGACCGGGAAGACGGCCTCGTGCACCAGATGCGCCTTGGACGCCCAGCGGCGGCGGATGGCGGGCACCGATGTCCCGGCGCGCTCGGCGATGGCGCGGAAGGTGAGGTCCGCATAGCCCACCTCGGCCACCAGATCGCGGGTCGCGGCCAGCACGGCGTCATCGATCCTGGTGTCCCGGGGACGGCCGGAGCCGGTCGGCGCCGCGTCGTCGAGCACTCTGCTTCACCTCTTCCTCGGGAGCGGTCCCGCTCGGCCGGCTCATTATCGCCGGGTGCGGCGGATCTGTCCGAAACGCCTCGGCGAACACCTCCGAGTATTACATTCTGTTTCGGAACGAAATGTAATTCGGATCACTGGAGACACCGTGACGCCCGACTTCCCCCACGACTCGATCGCCGACCTGCTCGGTGCCCGCGCCGAGGACGACCACCCCGCACTGCTCTTCGGCGACCAGCGGATGAGCTGGCGCGAGTTCGTCCGGGCGGCGCGCGAGCGCGCGGCCGCGCTCACCGCACTGCGCCGGCCCGGGCCCTGGCACGTCGGCGTGCTCATGGACAACGAGCCCGAGTACCTGCTGCTGATCGCGGGCGCCGCCCTCTGCGGAGCCACCATCGTCGGCATCAACGCCACCCGCCGCGGCGGTGAACTGGCCGCCGACATCACCGGCACCGATATCCGCACCGTGATCGTCGCCCCCGGCCACCGCCCGTTGCTGGACGACCTCGACCTCCCCGACGTCGACATCCTCGACAGCGACGGCGCCCGCTACCGCGACACACTGCACCGCGCCGCGGCGAACCCCACCACCGCACCCGCACCGCCGCCGGGCCGCGAGCACACGCTGCTGTTGTTGTTCACCTCCGGATCGACCGGCGCTCCCAAAGCCGTCGTCTGCTCGTCCTTCCGGCTCGCCGTCATCGCCCAGCTCAACCGGCACAGCCTGGTCCGCGACGACATCGCCTACAACGCCATGCCGTTGTTCCACGGCAACGCGGTGATGTCGGCGTGGGCACCGATCCTCGCCGTCGGCGGCACCCTCGCCCTGCGGCCACGATTCTCGGCCTCGGGGTTCCTGCCCGACGTGCAACGGTTCGGGGCGACGTTCTTCAACTACGTCGGCCGGGCACTGTCCTACATCCTGGCCCAGCCCGAACGTCCCGAGGAGGGGCAGACCCGGTTGCGTCTCGGGTTCGGCACCGAAGCCTCCATCCGGGACCGCCGGGAGTTCCAGCGCCGCTTCCGCTGCCGGATCGTGGAGTCCTACGGATCCTCCGAAGGCGTCTGCGCGATCGTCCGCGCGCCGGACACGCCCGAGGGCGCACTCGGGCGGCCGACCGACGACCTCGAGATCGTCGACGTCCACGGAAACGTCTGCCCGGTCGCCGAATTCGGCCCGGACGGGCGCCTCCGCAACGCCGCCGACGCGATCGGCGAGATCGTGGTCCGCGGCGGCGCGGCCCGCTTCGAGGGCTACTACAACAACCCCGCCGCGACCGCGGAGAAGCTGCGCGACGGCGACTACTGGACCGGCGATCTCGCCTACCGCGACGCCGACGGCTACTTCTGGTTCGCCGGCCGCACCTCGGACTGGATCCGCGTCGACAGCGAGAACTTCGCCTCGGCACCCATCGAGCGCATCCTGGCCCGCCACCCGGGCATCGCCACCGCGGTCGTCTACGGCGTCCCCGACCCCCGCACCGGCGACCAGGTGATGGCCGCCCTGCTCCCGCTCCCGGGCCACCCCTTCGACCCCGACGAGTTCGCCGCCTTCCTCGACGCCCAGCCCGACCTCGGCACCAAATGGCGGCCCGGTCTGGTGCGCGTGGTCACCGACCTGCCGCAGACCGGGACCGGCAAGGTCGACAAGCAGGCCCTGCGCCGCCAGGCGTGGCTGTGCGGCGATCCCGTCTACACCCGGACGAACGGCACCTACCGACCCCTGACCGAGGACGCCCGCGCCGCCGTCGCGGCGACGTTCGCCGAACACGGCCGCCTGGCTCTCCTGCCCGGCGACCAGCGATGACCGAAAGGCAGCACCATGATCGAACTCGACCGCAACCACCTCGTCGACTGCATCACCGCCCGACTCGCCGTCACCGACCAGCCGCGGCAGCGGACCATGCTCGAACGCATGCGAGTCCACGCCGCCGCCGAACGCGACGGCGACCTCGACACGCTGGTCGGCACCCTCGGCCCGGCCACGAACTACCACTTCTGGCAGCTCACCGGTGACGTCGGCCCCAAGACCCGCGACGGTGTCACCGAGTACTACCGCACCCTGGTCGAGAACAACGGCCACATCCTCGAATTCCACTGCGAACGCATGGTCGTCGACGACCACTGCATCGTCATCGAAGGGCGCCTCACCATGATCCAACCCGGCGCGCTCCTGATGCAGCACCCCCTCGCGGCAGGCATGGCCGAGGCCGGCAAGAACTACCTCCTCCGCATGCGCAACGTCATCTTCTGGTCCTTCGACGAGGACCTGATGATCATCGGCGAGGACTCCTACACCGGCGGCCCGATCGAGGTCCGCGCCCTCGAAGACCACGAACTCCCACCGGATTTCGCCGCACTCGTCCAGTCGTGACGCCCGTGCGCCGACCACGGGCTCGCGGCCGCGTGGCGGCACCGCTGGGCACCCGCACTAGATTGCTAGCATGCTAACATCGGCGGGTGGCCAAGGAGGAAGTGAAGCAGTTCAACGTCTACCTGCCGACGGAGCTGATCAAGCAGGTCAAGTTCCACGCGATCGAATCGGGGATGTCGTTGTCGGCGCTGGTGGCCGCGGCGCTGCGCGACTACCTCGCGCACGAGAGAGAGGACGAGCGATGACGAGCACGGGTATCGAGGCGGTTTTCCTGGAGACGCACAACTGGGGCCGGATGGCGAAGTTCCTCCAGGGCGTCGGATTCACGCTCGAGTTCGAGACCGACCACCACTCCGGACAGTTCCGCACCGACGACGGGCCCTATGTCTTCGTGGCGGAGGTACCCCAGGACCGGCCGACCGGTGTCCAACTGGTGTTGAAGGCGACCGGCACCGAGCAGCCGGGCGACGGCGTCGAGGTGGTCAGCGAATTCCAGCCGACACACTACGGCACCACCGAGATGACCGTCCGCGATCCGGATGGGCGGGTCTGGAGCGTGCAGGCGCCCCGGGAGCAGCGGTGACGGCGGCGATCGCGCCGGACAGCACGGCCGTTCGGGTCGCGCTGTGGCGGGCGCTGCACGTGCTGCACGATCCGGCCCCGCATGTGTTCGACGACCTGGCCGGGTTGCGCTTGGCCGATCCCGAGGACGGCTGGCGGTGCCGGCCGGACATGGATCCGGCGCGGACCGGCCCGATGCGCGCGGGCATCGTCGCCCGCGCGCGCTTCGTCGAAGATCTGCTCGCGCTCCAGGAGGTGGATCAGTACGTTGTGCTGGGCGCCGGACTGGACACGCTCGCGCTACGACAGCCCGAGTTCGCGCGCAGGCTGACCATTTTCGAAGTGGACCAGCCCGAGGCGCAGGAATGGAAGCGGCGGCGGCTCGTCGAACTCGGTCACGGGATACCCGAGCGGCTGCGCCTGGTCCCGGTCGACTTCGAGGTGGACTCGTGGTGGGAGCGGTTGCGGGCGGCCGGTTTCGACCCCGGACGCCCGGCCCTGGTCGCCTCCACCGGCGTCACCATGTACCTCAGCCGGGCAGCCAATATCGCGACGCTGGAACAACTCGCCCGGCTCGCACCCGGCTCGACCTTCGTCACCACATTCCTGCTACCGCTGGATCAGGTGGGGCCCGAGGAACAGCAGCTGCGCCGGTTCGCCGAGGACGGCGCCCGCCGCTCCGGCACGCCGTTCGTCAGTTTCTTCCGGCCCGCCGAACTGGTCGACCTGGCCCGCGCCGCGGGTTTCACCGACGCCCGGCACATCTCGGCGGCCGACCTCACCGCACGCTACTTCGCCGACCGCCCCGATGGACTGCGCCCGGCCGAATCCGAGCAGATCATGGTCGCCACGACCTGACCACCGACGGTGGAGGCAGGGCGAACTCCGCATTCGCGGCCCAGGACGGCAGCAGAACTCCCGTCGTCCACCGTGATTCGGATTCGTCCCATGCCGTGCGCCACCGTTTCATGCCTCGCCGGAAAGAGCATCCCAGCCGTTCGCGAGGAGTTCGAAAGCGCGGATCATCGCCTCACGAGGATTGTCGTGGCCGCGGATGGCCCGGGGGGCTTCCAGGGCGAAATGAGCCAGCGCGGTGCAGGCGGGATCATCGGCCGACAGGTCGCTCTCCTCGGCGATGACCCGGGCAAGAGCGGCGGTGTGGCGCAGCCACATGTTCTGCCCGTAATCACGCAGGGCCGGTGTGCTGTTCACGAGGTTCGCGAATGCGGTGAAGCGCTCGTCGCCGTCGGCGGCGACCAGGCGGTGGCGCAACGCGTGCTCGCGCAGGGCCGCGGGTATCGACTGGCCTGCCGGGCGTTCCCGCACGGCGGCGAGCAGACGCTCCTGCTGGTCGGTGTCCGCATCGAAGACGAGCGCTTCCTTGACCGGGAAGTGCTTGAACAGGGTGGTCGTGGACACGTCTGCGGCGTCGGCAATCTCGCGGATGCCGACATCGTCGTAGCCCCGCTCGAGGAACAGACGCAGCGCGGCGTCGGCGATCGCCCGGCGGGTGGCCGCCTTCTTGCGTTCACGGCGGCCCACCGGCGCGGGTGTCGTCTCGGTGTCGGTCATGCCGTCAATGTACGCCTGAGTTGCTCCGCTTCAAACGTGCAACCGTTGCATTTTTGAAGTCGTTATGCTTTTCTGAAGTAGCGGCCCGTCGACACCGCGCTCCCAGTCCCCCTGCCCGTCGAGGCACCCACGAACGGAACACCACCATGCAAGCCCCCCGTATCGTCATCATCGGCGCCGGTCTCGGCGGCCTCACCTGCGCCAGGATCCTGCAACGTCACGGCATCACCGTCAGCGTCTTCGAACGCGAGACCGGTCCGGACGTGCGCAACCAAGGCGGCACACTCGACCTGCGCGCGGACAGCGGCCAGATCGCACTGCGCGAAGCCGGACTCCTCGACGACTTCTTCCGCCTCGCCCGATCGGAAGGACAGGAGATGCGCCAGCTCGACCCGGCGGGCAGGACGCTCTTCCACCACATCCCCGAAGCAGGAGACCGCTACAAGCCCGAGATAGACCGAGGTGTGCTGCGCGACCTCCTGTTGCACTCGCTCGAACCCGGCACCGTGCGCTGGGGCCACACCGTGTGCGACATCGACGGACCCGACACCGGGCCGCGGCGAGTCCGCTTCGCCGATGACAGTGCCGTCGAGGCCGACCTGGTCATCGGGGCCGACGGCGCCTGGTCCGCGGTCCGCCGCGCCGTCTCCGAGGCCGTCCCCCGCTACAGCGGCGTCAGCTTCCTCGAAGCTTGGTTCCACGATGTGGAGAACCGGCACCCCGACGTCGCCGAACTCGTCGGCGCGGGCAGCGCCGCAGCCGCCGACGGCGAACGCGGCCTGTTCGCCCAGCGCAACGGCGGCGGCCACATCCGCGTCTACATCATCCAGCGCGTGGCCGTGGACTGGATCGCCGCCGCGGGCCTGTCCGTCGCCGAGACCGACCGCCTCCGCGCTCTCCTGTTGACCCGATACCGCGACTGGGCACCGAACCTCCGCCGCCTGCTCACCGACAACGACGGTCCCTACATCGACCGCCCCATCCACGCCCTGCCGGTACCGCACACCTGGACCCACAGCCCGTCCGTCACCCTGCTCGGCGATGCCGCCCATCTCATGCCCCCGCTCGGCGTCGGTGTCAACCTCGCGATGCTCGACGCCTGCGATCTCGCCCTCGCCCTCACCCGCGGCGTCAGCGTGGACGCGGCTGTGCGCGCTTACGAAGCGACGATGTCGCCCCGCGCCACCGCCATGCAGCAGCTCCTCGACGGCGCCGCCGACCACCTGCTCTCCACCGAGCTACCCGATTTCGCCGGAGCGGAACGACCACCCGGCAGCACTGACGATCGAGCGTTCGAGGAACATCCCCACGTCACTCATTGACATCTGGCGATTCAACAAGAATCATATGATTCATATTCGGTTGCCCCGCGGCGGCCGGTCCAGTGGCGGACGAGGAGTCGGCATGTTCGACGAAGCAGAGTTCCAGCGAGCCCTCGCGCAGCCCCGGCTGTCCCGCCCGGTACCGGAGTTCCTGGAATCCAACCGCGCGGTGCCCATCCGGGCCATCCCCGAGACCGAGTTGCAGGCGACCACCCAGCAATGGTTCGAGTCCTTCGCCACCAAGCTCGACTATCTCGGCGAGCGGCACGGCACCGACCTGAGCTGGCTGATGACCTGGGCCAAGAAGTACTGGTGGAGTTTCCTGGTCCGCGACATGAGCGTCAACGACGAGTTGTACGCGCCCGATATCCGCTACACCGACGTCACCACATTCGGCCGAACCATCGTCGGCATCGACGAGTTCGTGAAATACAACTTCGCCTTCTTCGACGCCATCCCGGACTGGCGCTACGACCCGCTACCCGACCAGGTCTACATCGACGTCCAACCCGACGGCACGGTGCGCACAGTCATCCGCTACATGGGCAGCGGCCACTGGTCCGGCCCGCTTCGCCTCTACCCCTACGACGATTCCGCGCCCACCCTCTACGGCACCGGCCGCTTCATCCAAGCCCCCGCCGTCGACCGCTACCACTTCACCGAGGACGGGCTGATGGCGGAAGGCGAAACCCTCTACGACTTCCTCGACGGCGTGCAGCGCGCGGGCATCCTGCCCCGCGACGACAGCTGGCCCTTCCGCGCCCTGATGGCGGCGTCGAAGATCCCGGCGATGGCGCAGCGGGTCGGGCGCGGTTTTCGGCGATGACAGCGCACGGGAAACGTGGACGGCCCCGGAAACGTCGGCGGGGCTTACCACCGACCTTCGGGGCCGTCATCATCTTTCGCGAGCGTCAGATGCCGATGATCGCACGCAACGCCGCGATCAGCTGAGAAACGAAATCGAGAATCATCGGATTCACCTCCTCCGTGGTCAGCGGTAACCCTCGAATTACACGTTCCCCCGGCGCCGAAACACCCCCTGAGAAATGGGCGCACTGCGCGGCCTTCCGGCATGCATCATCCGGGTCCGACACCGAGGCCGAACAAGGAACTCGCGCCGCTGTACCGAGTCCGGGTTTCCCCGCCCGACCGCTACGCCGCCGAACCCGACCGGAGGTCGGCAATTTACCGGCGACGCCACCCAAGCGCATCCATGCAGCCCCGTGTCGTGGACACATGGGCCGATTTGGCCAGTGCCGCATCGACAACGGCCCGAATCGAGGCGCCGTTTTCGGTCCATGGCTCGGCACCCGACGTGTATCGCCGTCGGTTTCCCCGCGGACCCCCGGAGCCGGGCGGCGCGCCACGCGAGCCGGGTTTACGCCGCGCACAACGGTGTACCTCAGCAAGTGCAGTACCGGTGAATACGAACAGTCCGAGAGAAAGGAATTGCCATGCTCGACGAACTGTTGGCGTTGATCACCACCCTCATCGACACCCTCAGCGCCGGGGCGGGTCTGCCACTCTGACCGCCCGAGTCCCGACTGCCGCCCTGGCCCCGGTGACGGCCGGGGCCAGGGCGGCGCGGAGTCTGCTCGGCTGGAACACCTTTCGGAATCCACCGCGCTCCGGCGGAGTGTTGGCGGTGGCGGGCCCGCCGCCCTCCGACCAACCACCGGCCGGGCATGACCGACCCGCACACGCCTACTTATCGGGGCCGTCTGCGAGGATCGCCGCATGGACGAGGAAGTCATCCCCATTCTCCGCGTCGCCGATGCTGCCGCGGCGGTCGCCTGGTATGAGCGGCTGGGCTTCACACAACAGTGGGAGCACCGTTTCGAACCGGGTTTCCCCGCCTTCGTCGAGGTCGCCCGCGGCGAGGTTCGGCTGTTCCTGTCCGAGCACGAGGGCGACGCCCGCCCCGACACCCTGATCTACCTCCGCGTCCGCGATATCGACACCGTCGCCGCCGAATTCGGTGTCCCGGTCGAGGAAGCGCCGTGGGCGCGCGAAATCGAACTGCGCGATATCGACGGCAACCGGCTGCGCATCGGAACACCGACGGAATGACCCGCACGACAGCGGCTGTCCGCGGGAGACCGATGACCATGCCCCCTGCCGTGCTCCCCATCGCCCCGGCTGCCCGGATCGTTCAGCGAACCGAGGACCAGATGCCGATCACGATCGACGGAAGGCTGTGTGGCCGAAAGGCGATGAACCGCCACCTCGACCTGAGATGAGTGCTGCTGGCCAGGGCTCAGCGGCGCGTCATTGCCGGCCGCGGCTGCGTGCGGCGCTGTCGGGAGCGGCACCCGAGTCCGCGGCCACTACATGCTCAGGCGGTCGTTCGGCCCGGCCGGGCGAGGCCGGATACACGAGTGGCAGCAATATCCCGGCCATGGCGGTGGTGACGAGTGCCATCACGACCATGAGGGAGTACAGGTCGGTGTCGAGGACGCCGAGCTCCACACCGACGGTCAGGGCGATGAGTTCGGTCAGGCCCCTCGTGTTGATCAAGATCGCCAGCGCGACCGAGTCGCGAGGTGCGATCCGGTTCGCCCGGGCGCCGAGGTAGGCACCGATTCCCTTGCCGCCCACGGCGGTCAGCAGGATGAGCGCCAGGTCGCCGAGTGCGGCGCCGCCCAGCGCGGACAGGTCGACCGCGAGTCCGGCGACGACGAAGAACACCGGTAGCAGCACCGACGAGACACCCCGCACGCGCGACACCACCCACGCGCGCAGCTGGATGCCGTGTTCGCGGGGCATGGCCGCGCCGAAGAGGAAAGCGCCGAAGATCAGGTGCAGGCCCATCCATTCGGTGGCCGATGCCGACAGCGCCAGCCCGCCCGCGACCACGACTGACGCGGCAGCCCCGTACCGGGCACCGACGCCGGGCCTGCCGCGCGACCGCCGGTCGGTCCACGCACCCCATCGCGCCAGCAGGGGCCGGAGCCCGACGAGCACGAGCAGCACGAAGGGCACGACGAGCACGAGCCGCCACGGCTCGGCCGCACCGCCCGCCACCACCGCCACCACGGCCAGCAACGACCATGCGATCACGTCGTCGACGGCGGCGACCGCGACGGCGACCGCGCCGACCGGTGTGGCCAGCAGCTTGCGATCGGTCAGGATCCGGGCCAGAACCGGGAAGGCGGTCACCGACATAGCGGTGCCCAGGAACAGCACGAACCCCACGCGGTGCGCGCTGGGGTACCGCTCGGCCAGGCACAGTGCCAGCAACGCGCCGAGGCCGAAGGGCACCACGATCGAACTGAGCGCCACCCCACAGGCCGTCCGCCGCCGCCCGCGCAGCAGGTCACCGTTCAGCTCGAGCCCGACCAGGAACATGAACAGCACCACCCCGACGGTGGCCAGGGTCTGCAGTGCCGGGCGGATGTCGGCGGGGAACAGCAGCCGGGTGAGCGCGCCGCCGAAGACGGTGGGCCCGAGCAGGATTCCCGCGGCGATCTCGCCGATCACCGGCGGTTGCTGCAGTCGTTCGGCCACCCGGCCGAGCAGCCGTGCGACCACGACGATGACGACGAGCGCCGCCGACAGGTGCAGCACCATGTGCGGAGCCATCGACCATCCTTCTCCGCGGCGGCGGACAGCGCGCCGCTTCCTCGGGCAAGCGGTCGCGCGATCGGCGCCGGCGCGCAGGCTCTTTCGGCGACGGAACCGCCCCGGGACAACAACGCACTAACGATAACGGTTTTCATTTAGTTTCGCACATCGGCGCCTTCCGGAGCAGATCCCCGCAGGGATCGGCCCGGTGCCTCACACCTTCGCCGGGACCTCCGCGCGCGGGATCAGCAGTCCCGCGATCACCGTGCCGACCGCGATCAACGCGCCACCCATGAAGAACGCGGCCGAGTAGCCGTCGCTGAGCGCCGCGGGAGTTCGATCGCCCACGGTGACCGTCGCGGCCACCGTGGCCAGCACCGCCAGGCCGAGCGCGCCGCCGAGCTGGCGGGAGCTGTTCAACAGGCCGGAGGCCATCCCCGCCTCCTCGGCCGCGACGCCGCGCATGGCGATGGTGCCCATGACCACGAAGCTGATGCCGATGCCGACGCTCGCCACCACCGAGGGGCCGAGAATGTCGGTGAGGAACGTGCCACCGGGCCCGCCCGTGCCGAACCACGCGATCCCGACCGCGCCGAGCAGCCCGCCGACCACGAGCGTCGCCCGATGGCCGAACCGGTTCACCAGCACCGGAACCAGACGCATGCCGCCCACGGCGCCGAGCGCGAAGGGCACGAAGCACACCCCGGCGGTGGCGGGCGAGTACAGCAGCACCGACTGCATGTGCAACGAGACGAAGTAGAAGGCGGCCAGCTGCCCGGCGGTGATCATGAAACCGAAGACGTTGGCGCCGGCGACACTTCCGTGCGCGAGCAGCCCCAGGCGCATGAGCGGTTCGGCGACACGGGTTTCCACCACGACGAACGCCGCCAGCAGCACCACGCCGACCGCGAGCGTGCCGACCGTGACGGCGGAGGCCCAGCCGTGCTCGTCGGTGCGCACCACCCCGAGGATCAGCAGCAGCATCGCGGTGGTCACCAGCAGGGCGCCGGCGATGTCGAGCCGGGGTCGCGCCCGGTCCTCGGCACCCCCGATCCCCCGCGCGGCCGTGCTCAGCGCGGCGACCACGATCGGCACGTTGATCAGCAGCACCCACCGCCAGTCCACGAAGTCGGTGAGCAGACCGCCGGCCACCACGCCGAGCGCACCGCCGAGCATGGTGGCCGCCGCCCACAGCCCCACCGCCTTGGTGCGGGCGGGCCCCTCCGGGAAGGTCACGGTGATCAAGGCCAGCGACAGCGGCGACAAGGCGGCGGCTCCCAGGCCCTGGACCGCTCTGGCGCCGATGAGCAGGGCCTCGTCGGTGGCGAGGCCGCCCGCGAGGCTGGCGGCGCCGAAGAGGACCAGGCCCGCGATCATCGTCCGCCGGCGGCCGATCACGTCGCCGAGCCGTCCGCCGAGCAGCAGGAATCCGCCGAACACCACGGCATAGGCGTTGACGACCCATTGCAGTGCGGTGGCCGACATGTCGAACTCGGACTGGATGGCCGGGAGCGCGACATTCACCACCGACAAGTCCAGCGAGACCATGAACTGCACGATCACCACGGTCGCCAGCACGGCTGCCGGTCTGTTCGTCTGCGCCATCTACCCCTCCGAGCCCCGAAACCGATTTAATAACACGTCTTTTTATTATCCTCGCACAGGCGCCCGCACCCGTCGAGCCCGTGCCCGCGACCCAACTCTTAATGATAATCTTTTTCATTAAGTACACGGGTCGGCGTCCGCCGGGAATCAGGAGATGTGCATGAACGACTACTACTCACCCGTCGCGGAGTTCTACGACCTCGTGCCCCGCGCACACGCCGACGGTGAAGCGGCACTGCGGAAGATCCTGTCCGAGGTCGATCCGGCCGCGGGCACGGTGGTCGACATCGGCGCGGGCACCGGACGCACCTGCCGGGTCGTCGCCGAGGTGCTGCCGACCGCGAAAATCCTTGCCTGCGAACCGTCTCCGGCGATGCGCGCGGTGCTGACCCACGCCGTCCTGGCCGACGAGGACCTGCGCCGCCGGGTCACCATCGTCGCCGAACCGGCCGAGTCGATGGTGCTGCCGGACCGGATCTCGGCGGTGATCGTCTTCGGCGTGCTCGGTCACATCGGCGAACAGGATCGCCGGGCGCTGTGGGACCGGATGCTGCCGCGCCTGGCGCCCGGCGCGCCGGTGCTGGTGGAACTGCTGCCGGTCACGCGCCCGACCGCGCTGCCGCCGATGCCGTTGGCCCGCGAGCAGATCGGCGACCTCGTCTACGACGGGACACTCGAGGCCGAGCCGATCGGCGGTGACCTGATCCGGATGACCTCGACCTGGCGGATCAGCGGCGATGCCGCCCCCACCAGGGTGGTGCGCAACGTCAGCGAGTGGCACACCTTCGGCATCGAGGACCTGGCGCGGGAAACCGGCCTGGCCGGTGCACAACTCACCGCGCAGGCCGGCGTCCTGCGCGCCCCGCGCCGCTGACCCGACGGCGGCCCCTCGGGGCCGCCGCCTCATCGTCGCGCGGTGATACGCACCGTGATCCCGTCGCGCGGCCGCATCCCGATCAACCCCGCGGGCCGCGCGTCGGTGGTCAGCACTTCGCCGTCGATCCGCCGGGCGAGCGCGGCGAACGCGGCGGTGATCGCCATGGTGGCGAAGTGCGCGCCGATGCACCGGTGCGGGCCGCCACCGAAGGGCAGGAACTCGTGCGGCGCCGGGCGGCGGTAGCGGGGGGAGCCGGGATCCCACCGGGCGGGATCGAAGCGTTCCGGGTCCGGCCACACCGCATCGAGCCGGTGGGTGTGGAAGGGGCTGAAGATCAGCAGGTCGCCGGGGACGAAATGGGTTGCGGCGAAGGTGAATTCGGCGGCCACCGTGCGCGAGATGATCGCCGTGGCCGGGTAGAGCCGCATCGTCTCGGACACGAGCCGAGCCAGCCCCGGCGGCTCGGGCGCGTCCGAGGGATGGCCGGCGAGCGCGGCGGTGACCGACGCCCACAGCGGGCGATCACGCATCGTGCGGTACACCATCCACGCCAGCTGCGCGGCGGTGGTCTCGGCACCGGCCTCGAGCAAACTGACCAGCTGGTCGGTGATTTCGTCGTCGGTGAGGCGGGTGCCGTCGACGCCGCGCAGCAGCACCCCGAGCACGTCGGCGCACGGCTCGTCCAGCCGGGTGCGCCGCTCGATCTCGGCGATCACCCACCGGTGCACCGCGGACCGGGCCAACAGCGCACGGCGCCAGACCGGGGACCCGGAGCCGCGGTCGATGCTCCCGCCGACGACGTCGGTGTCGATGGCTTGATGGATGTCGTGCAGCCACTCGTCCAGGCCGTCGGCGCGTTCCACGGCGGCCGCGCCGAACAGGCTCGCCAGCGTGGCGCGGCGCACGGCCCGGCGCAGCGGCGGATAGAGGTCGACGACCTCGCCGGGCAGCCACTCGTCCATCGCCTGCTCGACGTGGCGGGTCACGGTGTCCCGGTGCGCGGCGACACGGCGCGCGGTGAAGGCGGGTGTCACCAGCCGACGCAGGTGACGGTGCCGGTCACCGTCGTTGACCAGCAGGGCGGACCGCCCGGTCAGCGGCGCCAGCGCGGTGAACGCCGCCTCCCAGCTGAACAGTTCGCTGTGGCCGAGGATGAACGCGGTCGCGTCGGTGCCGAGCGCGAGCCGGAAACGCATCGGCCCGGCTCCGAGTTCGGTGATCGCGCCGTGCTCCCGGTACAGCCGCGACATGGTGGCGTAGGGGTCGGCCGAGAACGCGTGCAGGTCGGCCAGTCCCCGGGGCACACCGGGCGCGTTCATGCGCGGACTCCGGTCTGCGGGTCCGGGCCGGCGAGCAGCTGCGGCAACGGGACCGGCGCGGGCGTGGGCGGCCGGATCAGCTCGGGTGAGCCGAGCACGGTGGTGAGCCGCTGCCAGAGGGCGGTCACGGTCATCGCCCACTGGTCGGCGGCCGCACAGCGGCGGGGATCGGCGATGTCGGCGCGCAACTGCCGCAACGCCACCCGCACGCTGTCCGGCCAGAGTTCGTCGAACACCGTCCGGAACGTGGGCGCGGTCGCGGGCCCGAGCACCTCGGTGCTGGGCACGTCCAGCCGTTCGGTGCCGGGTCCGGCCATGACCAGTCGTCCGGTCGCGTCGCGGCCGGTGTGCAGGCGCGGGCTCCACAGCACCGGTCCGTGGGTGTCGGCCAGCGACAGCACGCCGCCCTCGAAGGCGATCGCGATCCGGTGCAGCAGCAGCGCGTGATTGTCCGGGTCGGCGGGGTGGATCTGGTTCTGTACCCGCAACGACACCGGCACACCGCCGATCACGGCGGCCAGGTGGGTGTAGGGCATGGGCGGGTCGGCCAGCGCGGCCGGCTCCGGCGCGACGGGCGCCGGCTCGCCGATCGCCCACGGCCGCAGCTTGCCCACAGCGCGGCCGACGATGTCGAGCAGCGAGTAGGCGACCTGGCCACCCGCCGCGGCGTCCACGTGCAGTGGCCGTTGCCGCGCGCGCAGGATGGCGGCCGCGCGCAGGAACAATTCGACCGGGCGCAGGTGCGGATAGAACGCGTTGAGCCGGTAGCGGGCATCGTGCGCGCGGGCGGTCCGCAGGCAGTCGGCGAGCTCGCCGGGATGCAGCAGGTGTTCCTGTAGCACGTGGATGCCGCGGCGCAGCAGCTGCTGGGCCAGCTGCGCGCCGTCACCGCCCGCCGCCCCCGCGCGCACCGCGACGCAGGCGATGTCGATGTCGCCGGGCAGCTCGTCGACCCCGCAGTAGTGCGGCACCCCAGAGGTTTTCGCGATCTCCCGAGACGTGGCACTGCCCCGGGACACGATGCCGGCGAGCTCGACGTCCGGGTCGGCCTGCACCGCGCGCAGATACACCCGGCCGAACGAGGTGCCGCACACGACGACCCTCGGTGTCGCGGGTACGGGCGTCGGTTCGGTGGCGATCACAGGCTTCCTGCCTCCATCGGTTCGTCGTGGGCGTGCCGGTGGGTGTGCCAGACGGGCAGCGCTCCGAGGGCGGTGACCCCGGCGAGCAGGGCGCGGGGGTCGAGGACGTCGTCGGCGTAGTGCAGGCCCGGGGGCACCGCCCCCGACAGCACCGCCCGCACAGCGCACACCGCCGTCGCGGCGGTGAGCTCGAAGCTGCTCGGGGTGCGCAGCACCGCGGTGTCGGTCCGGTCGGGCCGGTGCAGCGTGAACGCCATCAGGTAGAAGGGGTCCGTTCCGGCCAGGTCGAGGTCGGCCGCGGCGCCGATCTCCGCGACGATCCCGGCGAGCGCCGCGGCGTCGGCGCGGACGCGGCCGCGCAGTCGGGTGAGCGTCAGCCGCAGCGCGTTGCCCACGAAGACGTTGTGCCAGTGCAGCTCCGCCAACCCGGTCGCCCGGGCCAGCCGTTCCGCGTCTGCGGTGAGGAACGGCATGGTGGTGACCCGGCCGGGGAACCCGGCGACCTCGACGTCCTCGCGCACCGGCAGGGCGTTGCGCACGCGACGGCCCCCCGACCACGCGGCCAGGGTCTGGCCGTACCAGTGGCCGTCGTCGGAGCTGTCCAGCGACAGGGCGAGGTCGCCGGCCGAGGCCGGGGCGAACGGTTCGATGCCGCCCGCGTGGACCACCAGCCGGGCGCCGGTGAGGTCGTCGGCCAGCACGCGCGGAACGACGTTCGCCAGGCCCGGCAGCATGCCCGCCGACAGCACCGCGGTCCGCTCGCCGTCCAGCAGCGGCGACCCGGCGAGCAGCCGGTGGGTGGGGCCGTCGCCGGAGACGTCGACGTAGTCGCTGCCCGCCGCCAGGGCCGCCCGGGCCACCCGGTCCAGCAGCAGATGGGACGGGCCCGCGCAGTTCAGGACGAGCCGGGCGCCCGCGCAGAACGCGGCCAGCGATTCCGTGTCGAAGGCATCGACCCGGCGCGGTTCGGCGTCGGGCGGGAATCCCGACGCCCGGGTGAGGTCGCGGGCGCCCAGGCGCAGCTCGCCGATGCCGAGCCCGGTGAGCATCCGCACCGCGGCCCGCCCGACGACCCCGGTGGCGCCCAGCACCGCCACGGTGGTGCGCGCCCCGGTTCGACGGCTGTGTTCGGTCACGGCTGCCGCTCGCCGCGCGCCTCCGGCAGC
Organism: Nocardia sp. FDAARGOS_372; assembly: GCF_002554515.1. Lineage (NCBI taxonomy): Bacteria > Bacillati > Actinomycetota > Actinomycetes > Mycobacteriales > Nocardiaceae > Nocardia > Nocardia sp. FDAARGOS_372. The sequence continues at coordinate 1,952,647 of NZ_PDDW01000001.1, forward strand.
GGCGCGGTGATCCGGGCGGCGACCTCGGCGGCGTGCGCCGCCGACATGCTGGTGAGGTGATCGCCGGGGATGTCGTCGATGACGACGGTGCCGAGCCCGACCCGTGACCAGTACCGCGCCACCTCGGCCCGGGTGCCCATCAGCGTGGCGGTACCGCCGTTGCAGAGCACCCGGATCGGGCCGACGTAGGGCTCGGCGCGGTGCGCGCCCATCGCCCGCAGGTTGTGCGCGAAAATCTCGAACTGCCTGCGGAATTCGGCGAGTGTGAGTCCGCCGGTCCGGTAGGGCCCGGTCGCGGCGGTGGCGGCGGTGTGCAGCGCGGCGAGGCGATCGGCGCGCGGCACGGCCGCCAGCTGCCGGAACTGCGCGGCCGGGAGTGCGGCGGCGCCGTCGAGCCCGGCGAGCGCACCGGCCGGAACCCGGTCCGGGGTGCGGTCGAGGATGACACGCACCGCCGTCTCGACCGCGGTGTCGTCGGCGGGGAATCCGACGGTGGCCGGGTCGACGCCGAGGGAGCGGGCGAAAACGTATTCGGTGAGCAGCTCGTCGTGCACGGCGGGCGGCTGGTAGGCGCCGATCACGGTGAGTTCGTCCACCGTCGCCCCCGCCTCGGTCAGGGTGCGCGCGATCTCGGCGGCCAGCAACCCGCCGACGGAATAGCCGATGATCCGGAAGCGGCTGTCGTGCGCGAGCAGCTCGCTCGCGTAGTCGGCGGCCTGCCTGCCGATCACCGTGTCCGCGGGCAGTGCCGAGTACTTCGCCGCGTCGGTGAGCTCGAGCCCGAGCAGGGCCCCGGGGTGCGCGGCGCGCAGGTGCGGGAGCAGCGCGTCGTAGGGCGAGAGCGTGCCGGTGCCGCCATGCACCAGCACCCAGGTTCCCGCGGGGTGTCCGGCCGCGCCGCCCAACGGCCGCACCGAGGTCGGTGCGGTGGTGGTGTCGGCGGGCGCGGTCCGCGCCCCGCGGCGGCGGGCGGCCAGCGCGGCGACGGTGGGGTTGCGCAGGACGTCGCGCAGCAGTTCCTGCCATTCGATGTCGGCGACCTCGGGGACGCGGTCGCGCAACTTGCCGACCATCTGCGACAACAGCAGCGAATCACCGCCGAGGGTGTAGAAGTTCTGGTCGCGGCCGACCTTGGGCACGCCGAGCATCTCCTGCCACAGCTGCGCGATCCGCTCTTCGATCTCGTCGGCGGGCGGGGTGTAGGCGGCATCGGCGGTGGTGGCCGGTGCGGCGGCGACGCGGGCGGCCAACGCGGACCGGTCGAGTTTCCCGTTGGCCGAGCGGGGCAGGGCGTCGAGCAGGTGCAGTTCGTCGGGCACCATGTGGGCCGGCAGCAGCGTCGCGACGTGGTCGGTGAGTTGGTGTTCGGTGACGGTGTGCCGCTCGCTCTTGAACCGGGCGATGAACACGCCCTGGCCGGAGGCGGCGAGCGGAGTGTCCTCGGCGGGCAGCACGCGCACCTGCTCGGCCCCGGCGGTGTCGAGCTGGCGCAGCCACTGGTCGCGGGTGAAGAACGCCTGCCCGGTGCCCGCGCGGACATCGGTGAAGGCGGTCAGCTCACTGAAGAACTCGAACTCCATCGACACCAGCAGCGCGTAGTTGTGCTGCCGGGTGGGTTCGAGGAACACCAGCCAGCCGCCCGGCGCGAGCAGGTCGCGCAGCCGCGCCAGCACCGCGTCGGCGTCGACCGAGTTGTGCAGCACGTTCGCGCACAGGATGACATCGGCGGAGTTGGGTCGCAGGCCCTGGTCGGGCGCGTCGGCGTTGATGTCGAAGCGCCCGTAGCGCACCCAGGGATGCGCGGCGAACCTCGCGCGGGCTTCGCCGAGGAAGTACTCGGAGATGTCGGTGAACAAATAGTCCGGTTCGAACTCGGCCAGCGCGGGGATCAGGTCGGTGCTGGTGCCCGCGATGCCCGCGCCGACCTCGAGCACCCGCAGCCGGTGTGGTGTCTGCCGGGCGATTTCGCGCACGGTGTCGATCACGATGCGATGGGCGCTGCGCGCGACCAGGTTCGTGCGGTACACCGCGTGGGCGGCGCCGGGTTTCCCGGCGGGGAACAGCAGTTCGCGCACGTCGAGCGCGCCGCGAAGCAGGTCGTCGAGTCTGCTGCTGCATGCCTTGATGTAGGACAGGGTCTCGCTGCCGTAGCCGACGATCGCTTCCAGTTCGTCGATGCGCCGCCACGCCGCCTCGACCGCGTCCGGACCCGCGGCGATCAGATCGCGGTAGCGGCCGGTGGCCGGATCGTGGCGCACGGCTCCCCCGTCGGCGAGGGCGGCCAGCCAGCGTGTCAGCAGGCCGTGCTGGCGGTCGGAAACACCGGTGGCGGCGGCGATCTCGGCGATGTCGTGGGCGCGGTCGCGGTGATCGAACAGGCCGTTCGCGCGCAACTGGGCGGCGATGGACAGCATGGCCATCTCGTCGACGGCGTTCATCAGCGCGACGAACGCTTCGCCGTCGATGTCGCGGTGCGCGGCCGCCGCGGCGTGCTCGGCGGCGGCGAGCACCTCCGCCGCGGCCTGCCCGCCGCCGCCGTCGCCGGTCGCGATCTCGGCGAAGCCGAACAGCCGCGCGCCCGGTCCCCTGCCGTCGACCAGAACCGCGGCATCGGCGACGGCGGGATGGCGGCGCAGCGCCGACTCGATCTCGCCGAGTTCGACCCGGTGGCCGCGGATCTTGACCTGGGTGTCCTCGCGGCCGAGGAATTCGAGCCTGCCGTCGGGGTGGAAGCGGCCCAGATCGCCGGTGCGGTACAGCCGGTCGCCGGTGCGGGGGTGCCGGATGAACCGCTGCGTGGTCAGCTCCTCGTCGCCGAGGTAGCCCTCGGCCAGTCCCGTTCCGCCGATGTGGATTTCGCCGGTGACGTGGTCGGGGCAGTCCTGCAACGCACCGTCGAGCACGTGCACGGTCTGGTTCCGCAGCGGGGTGCCGTAGGGGATGCTGCGCCACCGCGGGTCGATCTCGCGCACCGGGTGGTGGATGGACCAGATGGCGGCCTCGGTGGCCCCGCCCAGTCCGATCACGGTGAGCTCGGGGTGGTGGGCGCGCATCCGGTCGGGTAGGTCAAGGGGGATCCAGTCGCCGGACAGCAGGACCAGCCGCAGCGCGGCGATGCGGGCCGCGGGTGCGGCCGGTGCGGCCGGATCGGGCGGGGAGTCGAGCACGTCCAGCAGCATCTGCAGGTGTCCGGGCACGCTGTTCCACAGCGTGACCGCGTGCCGGTGGACCAGATCGAGCCAGTGGGAGGGGTCGTCGGCGCGGTCCTGGTCGGGGAGCACGACCGCGCCGCCGGCGGCGAGCACGCCGAAGATGTCCCACACCGACAGGTCGAAGGCCAGGCTCGCGATGCCGAGCACCCGGTCGGCGGGGGTGAGGGCGAAGCGCGTCTCGATGTCGTCGAGGGTGTTGGCCGCGGCGCGGTGGGTGACGACGACGCCTTTCGGTTCGCCGGTGGAGCCGGAGGTGTAGATGACGTAGGCGGGGGTGTCGGGGTCGCCCGCGCTGTCGGGCACGGTGTCGATGCCCGCCAGCAGGTCGACGGCCAGGGGTTCGGTGGGGGCGGGGATCTCGCCCGCGTCGCGCAGCCAGGACTGGGTGAGCGCCACCCGGGCACCCGCCCGCTCGATGATCCGTTCCCGGCGGGCCATCGGCTGGGTGAGGGTGATCGGCACGTAGGCGGCGCCGACCGTCGACGTCGCGAGCACGGCCACGACCTGTTCCGGCCCCTTCTCCATGAGCACGGCCACCCGGTCACCGGGCCGCACGCCCGCATCGCGCAGTGCGACGGCGGTGGCGGCGACGCGGCGCCGTAGCTCGCCGTAGCCGAGCACGCGGTCGCGGTGGATGACCGCGGGCGCGTCGGGCGCGAGGTCGGCGCGCGCCAGGATCCGCTGGTGCAGCAGCCGCGGCGTGGTCGCGGCGGCGGTGTCGTTGTACCGGTCGCGCCGAGCGCGCTGCGCCGCGGGGAGGGGCACCGGGTAGGGCTCGGTCCAGGTTTCGGGGGTTTCGGCGAGCCGGGTGAGCAGATCGACGAACGCGGCGAACGCGGCGGTGGCCGTGTCCCCGGCCAGCACGCCGCGGCGCACGTCCCAGGCGACCAGCAATCCGTCGTCGTCGGGGGTGATCTGGCAGTCGAGCCACACCTGCGGGGTGCGGGTGATGCCGCGCAGGATGCGGCCGCGCCGGGCACGCGCCCCGGCGTCGCCGGAGCCGAGGGTGCTGGTGAACACGACGGGCATGAGCACCGGGTTGCCCGCGCGGCGGGTGAGTTCGCCGAGCACTTCCACGCCGTCGAACAGGCGGTGATCCAGATCGGTGAACAGCTGGGTGGTGATGCCGCGGGCGCGGTCGGCGAAGGTGTCGTGCTCGTCGAGGTCGATGCCGAGCAGTTCGACGGAGGTGAAATCGCCGAGCACCGCGCCGATGTCGGCGTGCGCGGGCAGCCGGTTGAACACCGGCAGGTTCAGGGTGAACCGCCGGCTGCGGCTCCACCGCCCGACCACCTCGGCGTAGGCGGCCAGTACCGCGCCGGAGGCGGTCAGGCCGTGCGCTGTCGCGTGGCGGGTCAGTCCGGCCAGGGCGGCGGCGGGCAGCCGGTGGTGCAACCGGTCGAAGCCGGGCTCGACGTCGGCGTCGTCGGTGTTCGCGCGGGTGGGCAGGTCGGGTGCGGCGGGCAGGGAGTCGATTCTGGCCTGCCAGTAGTCGCGGTCGCGGTGGTAGCGCGGGCCGTGGCGCAGCTGCTGGACGCCGAGCAGGTAGTCGCGGAAGCCGATCGCGGGGGCGGGTGGCAGTGCGGCGGCGTCGCCGGCGCGCACGAGGTCGTCGAGTTCGGCGAGCAGCAGCTGCATGCTCGCGGCGTCGACCACCAGCAGTTCCACCAGCAGGTGCAGGACGCATCCGGTGCCGGTGCGGGTGATGTGCAGCGCGAACAGCGGCCAGGTGCCGGGGTCGCCGGCCGAACCGAGCAGGGCGTCGCGCCGGCGGTCGAGGGCGGCGGCGAGGTCGGCGGGGTCGGCGTCCGGCAGATCGGTCACCGGGATCGCGTAGTGCGGTACGGTCGCGGCGACCTGTTGGTAGCCGTCGGTGTGGACGGTGGCGCGGAGCATGTCGTGGCGGGCTACGAGGGTGTTCCACGCCTGTTCGAGGACAGCGGGTTCGGCGCTGTCATAGGCGATTTCGAGGTAGCTGGCGCAGGCGACGCCGCCGAAGGGGTAGGTGGGGTCGCGGCCGATCAGGTAGGCCTGTTGCACCGGGGTCAGCGGGAACGGTTCGTGCGCGGCGTCCGGGTCGGCGGACACGCTGATCGTCGCCTGTTCCCGGGCGAGGTGGGCCAGCACGGCGGGTTTGTGCGCCGCCAGCTGTTCGCGGTGGTCGGCGGTCAGCACACCTTGCGGGGCGCGGAATCGCAGCTGTTCGCCGTCGGCCCACAGGTGCACTCCGCGCTGTCGCAGATCGGTTACCAGTTCGGGGACGTTCACAGAGCACCTTCTTCGAGGTCGATACCGTTGTGCGGGTCGTTGTCGCCGAGTCCGGCGATGGTGGGCGCGGCGAAGAACGCGCGCAGGGTGACGGTGATGCCGAGTTCGCGGGCGAGGCGGCCGACCAGCCGGGTCGCCGACAGCGAGTCGCCGCCGACGGCGAAAAAGCTCGTGTGCCGGTCGGGCGGTGCGGCGCCGACGGTGTCCGCCCAGATCTGCGCGATCCGGGATTCGAGTCCGGGGCGGATGGGTTCGCCTGGTTCGTGGTCGGGCGGGTCGGACTGGGTTCGGGCGCGGCGGGCCAGCGCGGCGTGGTCGATCTTTCCGTTGCCGGTCAGCGGCGGAGCCGGCAGCGGGATCAGGTCGGGGATCCAGGCGGAAGGCAGTCGGTCGGCGAGGAAGCGCGGAAGGTCTTCGGGGAGTTCGGGTTCGACGAAGGCGACCAGCCGAGCCTGGGCCCGTTCCCCCACCGCCACCGCGAACGCCCGCCGCACAGTGGGATGGGCGGCTATCGCCTGCTCGACCTCGCCCAACTCCACCCGATGACCACGGATCTTGACCTGCCGATCGACCCGCCCCAAGAACTCCAACACCCCATCACCGCGATACCGCCCCACATCACCGGTCCGATACCAACGAACACCGCCCTCATCGAAAAACGACGCCGCCGTCAGATCCGGTCTGCTGCGATATCCTCGGGCGACACCGGCACCACCGATCAACAACTCCCCCGGCACCCAATCCGGGCGATCATTGCCCTGCTCGTCCACCACCCGGAACCGTTGATTCCGCAACGGGCGACCGTAAGGAATGGACACCCACGCCGGATCGACCCGCTCGACCTCGAAACAGTTCGACCAGATCGACGCCTCCGTCGCCCCACCCAACGCGATCAGACGACACCGCGACGACAAGGCGGCGAGCCTGCCGGGCAGATCCAGACCGACCCAGTCCCCCGACACCAGCGCGCACCGCAGCGACGCCGGGAGCCCCGGCCCGGATTCGGCGACGGTGAGCAGCATGTCCAGCATCGCCGGGACCGTGTTCCAGACGGTCACCCCGTGCTCGCGCACCAGCGCCAGCCACCGCTCCGGATCGCGGCGGTCCTCGTCGGACACGATCACCGCGCTACCACCCGCACCCAGAACCCCGAACAGATCGAACACCGACAGATCGAAATCCGCTGCCGCCACCGCCAACACCCGATCACCCGCGCCGAGCCCATACCGGTCCCGGAGATCCGCGAGAGTGTTCACCACCTGCCGATGCTCGATCTCGACACCCTTCGGAACACCGGTCGAGCCGGAGGTGAAGATCACGTAGGCGAGATCGCAGCCGCTCCCCCGATGGACCGGCGCAGGCGCGTACCGGCGGACGTCGGCGATCGTTACCACCGGCACCTGGACGGCCCCGCCCGCGAATCGGGCCGGATCGTCGGTGAGGACGGCCGTGACCCCGGCCTGATCAAGGATCGCGGTCCGGCGCTGTACCGGCTGATCCACGGCCACCGGCACATACGCCGCCCCCGCCGCCAACACGCCATACAGGCCCGCCACCAACCCCGCACCACGCGCGGCACACACCACGACCGCATCACCGGGACGCACGCCCCGCGCGGACAGCATCGCCGCGATCCGGCGGCTGTGCTCCGCCAGGTCGCCGAAGGAGACGGTCACCGCGCCATCAACGAGCGCCACACGGCCGGGATCGGCGGCGGCGACCTCGAACATCGGCGCGTGCAACAACTCACCGTCCACCGGCGCGGCGGTGTCGTTGACCCGGTCCCGGACAGCCCGTTGCCTCGCGGGCAGCGCAGGCGCGAGCGGCTGCCCCCAATCCAGGTCACCCAACCCCCGCACCAACCCCTGGTAGGCGGCGAACATGTCCTCGACCAGCCCGTCGGGGAACAACTCGTCCACCGAATCCCAGCTCAGCACCAGACCATCGGCCACCTCGACGACCTGGTGGTCCAGCCACACCTGCGGCGTCTGGGTCCGGGTGACATCCGGCCACCGGATCGACCGCGCCAGCTCGTCGTCCACCCCGAGCATCGAGGTGAACACCACCGGCACCGGTTCCGCGGCCACCGCGCTCTCCCGCGCCAGCTCGCGCAGCACCCGCACCGCCGAGACCTGCTGGTGATCGAGGTCGCGCCACAGTTGCTCCTGCAACCGCCGCACCCGGCCGAGCCAACTCTCCCCCCGCGCCGGCTGATCCGCCACCAGCAACAATGCGCTGAAATCGCCCACCACCCGCATCACATCCGGATGCACCTCACGGCGATCGAAGCGCGTCAACGTCACCGTCAGCTCCCGCTGCGCACTCCACGCGCCCAGCACGGTGGTGTAGCAGGCCAGCAACACCACACTCGGTGTCACACCCAGGCCACGCGCACGCCGCACGATCACCTGCCAGAGCTCGGAATCGAGGCGGACCTCCCGGCGCGTGAACCGCGGCCGCCCCACCGCCGCCGGCAACACCCGCAACGGCAGCTGCGGCCCCGGCGGCAGCTCGGCCAACCGACCCCGCCAATACGACAGCGCCGCAGCCACTTCCGCCTCCGACGGCGCACAACTCAACACGTAATCCCGGAACTCCAGCGACACGGGCGCGAGCTCGAGCGCCGGGTCCTCGTACAGCCGCATCCACTCCGACAACAACACCAACGCACTCAGACCATCGGCGATGAGGGTGTCGAACGCGGCGCAGACCCGCGTCGAGTCGCCGTCGCGCACGACCCGCACGTCGAACAGCGGCCAGCGCCCGGCGTCGCGGAGACGGTCGGCGATGTCGTCGCGGACGGCGGTGACGGGTCCGTCGACCACCGGGATCTCGTACCGGGGCACCCGGGCGAGGACGCGTTGCGTCCCATCGGTGGCCACCACCGCACGCAGCATCGGATGGCGGTCGACGACCCGGTTCCACGCGGCCGCCAGCCGCACCGGATCGACTCCGGGCCAGTCGTATTCGACGTACAGGTGCGCGCCGACACCGCCGAGATCGAAATCGTCGGACCGGCCCAGCCAGTAGGCGACCTGGATATCGGTCAGCGGGAACGGTGCGTGCCTGTTGGCGGGATCGGCGACGATCTCCGGCAGCGCCGTGGCCGCGCCGAAGGTCAGCGTCGAGGCGAAAGCGGCGAGCGTGGGTGTGGTGAACAGGCGCGCCAGGTCCGCGCCCCGCACCCCGTCGGCGAGCAGCCGCCGGATCAGGCGGGTGGCCAGCAGGCTGTCGCCACCGAGGGCGAAGAAGTCGTCGTCGCGACGGATCTCCTCGACACCGAGCACCGCCGCCCAGGCCCGCGCCACCGCCCGCTCGACACCTTCCAGAGGCGCACCGGATTCCGTGCCGTCGCGGGTGCTCGCGGCAGCGAGGGTGGCGCGCACCGCGTCGCGGTCGATCTTGCCGTTGCGCGTGATCGGCAGCGCGGGGGCGCGGACGAACCGGCGCGGGACCATGTACGGGGGCAGCCGCTCGGCGAGCCAGGCACGCAGCCCGCCGTCGGTGATCTCGTCCCCGACCACGACCGCACCGAGGGCACGGGCCGGGTGCTCGAGCACGCCGGCGGCCGCGGCCGTCACCCGGGGATGCTCGGCGAGCACGGCTTCGACCTCGCCCAGCTCGATGCGGTGCCCGCGGATCTTGACCTGATGGTCGATGCGGCCCAGGAATTCGAGGGTTCCGTCGGGCCGGTAGCGCACCAGGTCACCGGTGCGATACCAGCGGCGCCCGTCGTGGTGGACGAACTTCTCGACGGTGCGTTCCGGGTCGCCGCGGTAGCCGTGTGCCAGCCCGGCCCCGGTGACCCACAGCTCGCCCGCCGCCCAGTCCGGGCAGTCCCGCCCGCGCGGATCCACCACACGGCAGCCCGCGTGCGGGAGCGGAACCCCGTATGGCACGCTCGACCAGCCGGGATCCACCGTCCCGACTTCGCACACCGTGGCGTGGATGGCGGCCTCGGTCATGCCGCCCAGACCGGCGAACCGGCAATCGGGGACCAGGCGGCGCAACCGTTCCGGCAGATCCACCGTCACCCGGTCGCCGCCCAGCATGACGAGCCGCAGCGTCGCGCCCAGCCCGGTGTCGGCCGCGGCGGTCAGCAACATGTCCAGCAGGGCGGGCACCGCGCTGACGACGGTGACGCCCCACCGGCGGATCAGCGCGGCCCACGCGGCGGCATCCCGCCGCTGCGCCTCCTCGACCACCACCACCGAGCCGCCGACCGTCAGGAACGCGAACAGGTCGTAGGCGGACAGGTCGAAATCCAAGGCGGACAGCGCGATCGTCCGATCCTCGGCGCCGATACCGAACACGTCGTCGACCGCGTCGATCGTCGCGGCCACCGCCCGGTGCGGCACCTCGACACCCTTCGGGACCCCGGTGGACCCGGAGGTGAAGATGACGTACATGACGTCCTCCGGATCGACCTCGGCGATGTCCGGCACCGGGGCCACCGCGCGCGCCTGCTGGGGGAAGATCGCGGTGAGGTCCGCGGGCCATCCGGCAGCAGCGGTGTCCGGATCGGTGATCACCCACCGCGCCCCGGCGGTGCGGTAGACCCGTTCGCGCCGCGCCGCGGGCAGGTCGACACCCGAGGGCACGTAGGTGGCGCCCACGGCGAGCACGCCCAGCACCGCCACGATCTGGTCGACGCCCTTGGGCAGGGTGATGCCCACGCTGTCACCGCGCCCGATTCCCCGCGCCCGCAACAGGCCCGCCATGCGCCGGGCCCGCTCGGCGAGCGCACCGTAGGAGATCGCGGCACCGTCGGCCAGCAGGGCGGTGCGTCCGGGGTCGGCGGCCGCCCGGGCGAAGAACCGGTGCGGCAGCGGCACGCCCGGCGCCGACGTGATCGGGGCGTGGTGGCGGCGGACCTCGGGACGGGGCGCTGCCCTGCCCCAGGCGCCGTCGTCGTCGATCAGCAGATCGACGAACCGCACGTAGGCGTCGAACATGGCGTCCAGCAGCCCGGGGGGAAACAGCGACACCCGGGCGTCCCAGTTGAGCAGGATGCCGCCGTCGAACTCGGTCACCTGCGCGTCCAACCAGACCTGCGGGCCCTGGGAGATCGTCCAGGACGGCTCGCCGAGGCACCGCCGAACCTCGGGCGCGTACAACTCGCCCAGGCTCAGCGCACTGGTGTACACCACCGGCGCCAGGACGCGGTCGCCACCGGCGGCCCGGCTCAGGTCCCGCAGCACCTCGACCCCGGTATAGGCGGTGTAGCCGAGCACCTCGCGCAGGCGGACGGTGAGCGCGCGCGCCCGCTCGACCACCGGCAGCGGCTCGGACAGGTCCACGTCGAGAAGCACCGAACTGGAGAAGTCGCCGACGAGGCGGTCCACGTCATCGTGCAGCGGCTCGCGATCGAAGGCGGGCAGATTGAGCAGGAACCGATCGGTGGCGCTCCACATACCGACCGTTTCCGCGAAGACCGTGGCGAGCACGCCGGCGGTGGTCAGTCCGGCCCGGTGAGCGCGCTCGCGCAGCAGCGCCGCCCGCTCGGGCGACAACCGGTGGGCGCGCCGGTCGACCCGCGCCACCCCATTCGTCTCGGTGGCCAGCAGCGGAAGCTGGGGTGCGGCAGGCAGATCCGGTAGCCGGCGCTGCCACCACTGCCTGGCCTGCTCGCGCGCGGCCGACCGCAGCCGGCCGCGATCGGCGAGATAGCGGGCATAGGTGTAGTCCAGGGCGGGCAGCGCGTCGGGCCCGTGCCGGTACAGCGCGGTCAAGTCGCCGAGGAGGTTGCGCAGACTCAGCGCGTCGCCCGCGATCATGTCCAGGTCCAGGTGGACCCGGGTCCGCCCGCCGGGCAGCAGCGAGAGCTGGAGATCGATCACCTCGCCGCCCGCGATATCCATGCTGCGGTGCGAGCAGGTGTCCCGGATCTCGGCCAGCCGCCGCTGCCGGACCGGTTCCGGCATGTCACGCAGGTCGTGCACGACCAACCCCCGCCAGCAGCCCTGCTCCGTGACCCGCTGCATGCCCGCGGCGTCGACGATGACGCGCAGTTGCGGGTGCCGGGCGATCAGTGCGCGCATCGCCCGCTCGAGCCGGTCCGGGTCCAGGCCGTCTGCGTGGTCGAACTCGCTGTAGAAGTGCGCGGCGACCGCGCCGAGGTGCTGCGCGCGCGTGCGGCCGACCCAGAAGGCATGTTGCATCACCGCCAGCGGGAACGGCTGCGCGAGATCCACCGTGCTGGTTTCCGCTGCCTCCGAACGACTTTCGTCGCGGCCGGGTTCGCGACGGCCCAGCAGGGCCTGCCAGGCGCCGAGTGTCGGGTTCCGGACGAGGTCGCGGTACTCGACGCGGTGGCCCGCGCGGCGCATGAGCCCGGAGATCCGCATGAGCGTCACCGAATCGAGGCCGAGCTCGAGCACGTTCGCGTTGTCGGTCAGTTCCTCGACCGGTACTCCGGTCAATTCGCTGACCGTCTGCCGCACATCGTCGTGCCCGGCTGTCGGTGCCATCGAGGGTGTCGGTAACGAACGGAGATTGTCTTTCATCACTTCCCTCGACAGCAGACCAGCAACAGCAACGACCAAAGCAAAACGAAAATCATTTTCAACAATGCTAGAATCTACGGCGACCGAGCGGTTCGGTCAAGCGAGCCTTCGCGTTCGGGCAGGCGAAACACCCAGGCGGCGAGCAGGTTCGGCGAGGTACAGGAAGCGGGCATGGCGGCGCAACAGCGACTGATGAACATGATGTTCGGGACGATCTGCTCCCAGGTGGTCGGCACCGCCGCCCGGCTCGGGCTCGCCGATCACCTCGGCGAGGACGAGCTCGACTACCGGGAACTGGCCGCCCGCACCGATACCCACCCCGGGGCGCTCGCCCGGTTGCTGCGCGCGCTGGCCGCCCTGGAGATCGTCGTCGAGACCGGCCCGGGCACCTTCCGGCTGGGCGAGGCGGGCCTGCCGCTGCGGACGGATCGACCCGATTCCCAGGCGGCGGCCGTGCTGCTGTTCACCGACCCCGCCCTGCTGGACTCGTGGAAGCTGACCGAGGAGGCCGTGCGCACCGGGCGGCCGACCTTCGAAACGCTCTACGGCACCGACTTCTTCAGCTTCCTGGCCACCCGGCCCGAGCTGTCGGAACGGTTCAACGCGACCATGCGGCAGGTGAGTCTGCCCATCGCGCACCTGGTTCCGGTGAGCTACGACTTCACCCGGCACCGCACAGTGGTCGACGTCGGCGGCGGCGACGGCACGCTGATCGCGCAGATCCTGCGTGGCGCACGGTCGGTGCGCGGCGTGGTCTTCGATTCGCCGACCGGGGTCGCCGAGGCCGCCTCGACGCTGGCAGCGGCCGGGGTCGCCGACCGCTGCCGCGTCGAAGCCGGTGACTTCTTCACCGCCGTGCCCACGGGTGGCGACCTCTACGTGCTCAAGAACATCCTGCACGACTGGGACGACGACCGCTGCGTCACCATCCTCGACCGCTGCCGGGCGGTGGTCCCCGCCGACGGCCGGGTGTTGATCGTGGAGTCGGTCCTGCCCGACACGGTCGACACCGCCGACCCGGCCCCCTACCTCACCGACATCAGCATGCTCGTCAACATGGGCGGGCAGGAGCGCACCCGCGCCGAGTACGAACGGCTCTGTCGCCGCGCCGGTTTCGCGGTCGTCGCCGCGCACCCGACCGTCTTTCCCACCTCGTATTCGCTCCTCGAGGCCATGCCGGTCTGAGGTCATGCCGGTCTGAACGGACAACGCACCCATGCTCGACACACCCCGGCCGATCGTGGTCGACCTGCTGGCCGAGGACTTCCACGAACGGGCGCACCGCGTCTACGACGAGCTGCGCGCACGGTCACCGGTCGTCTACGCCGAACTCCCGCACCAACCGGGCCGCGGTTTCTGGATGGTCCTCGGCTACGCCGCCGCCGACGCCGCGCTGCGCGACGCCCGGCTGGCGAACAACCCGCGCGCCCTGCTGACCCCCGCCCAGCGCACCGCCCGGGCGCGCGCGCAGATCCCGGACCCGCCGAACACCATGCTGCTGTCCGACCCGCCGGAGCACACCCGGCTGCGGCGGGCGGCGCAGCGGGCGTTCACCCCCCGATCGGTGGCCGCCCTGCGGCCCGCGGTCGTCCGGCATGCCGAGCGATTGCTCGACCGCGCGCAGCAGACGGCCGACCGGGGCGACGGCACCGTGGATCTGCTGCACTCCTACGCCTATCCGCTGTCCCTGACGGTGCTCGGCGAGATCCTCGGCTTCCCCGAGGCATGGCATCCCGGCCTGCACGACCTCGCCGTCCGGGCCGCCGCCGCCTCGACCCCGCTCTCCGGCCCCGATCCCGTCCTGCGCGAACGGCTCGACACCTACACCCGCGATCTCGTCGTGCTCAAGCGGAACAGCCCCGGTGACGATCTGGTCAGCAGGCTGGCCCACCCCGAGTCCGGGCGGGACGCGCTGTCGGACGAGGAACTGCGCGCCATGGTCGGGTTGCTGGTGGCGGCGGGGTTCGAGACCTCGGCCAGTCTGCTCGCCAGCGCCGTGCTGTCCCTGCTCACCCATCCGGACCAATGGGCGGCGCTGCGGGACGATCCAGGGCTGGCCGCGGCGGCGGTGGAGGAGACCATGCGCTACTGGGGCCCGGTGGAGTCGGCGACGATGCGCCTGGCGCGCGAACCGCTGCGGCTGGGCGACCGGCGCATCGCGCGCGGCGACCGCGTCCTGGTGTTTCCCGCCGCCGCCAACCGCGACCCCGCGCACGTTCCCGATCCACACCGTTTCGACATCCACCGCCCGCCCCGGCCGCATCTGGGCTTCAGCGGCGGCATCCACACCTGCATGGGCGCCGCGCTGGCGCGCACCGAGGTCGCCGTCGCGCTCACCGTCCTCGTCGCGCGCTGGCCCCGGCTGCGGCTCGCCGTCGACCCGGCCGCGCCGCGCTGGCGTCCCGGCATGGGACTGCGCAGCCTGCGCCGACTGCCGGTCCGGCCCGACCCGGACACCCCCTGACCCCGCGTGCCGCACCCGGGGCACCGAAAGCACCACCCGCACAAGGAGTTCGACCATGACATCCCCGATCGACACCCGCTACGACGTCGCCATCCTCGGTGCCGGCATCGCGGGCAGCACCCTGGCCACCATTCTGGCCCGTCACGACCTGCGGGTCCTGCTCCTCGACGCGGGCGTGCATCCACGCTTCGTGGTCGGCGAATCCACCATCCCGCACGCGACCACGACCATGCGGATCCTGGCCGAGCGCTACGACGTCCCCGAACTGCGTGCGCTGGCCACCTTCGAGGGCACCGCCGAACAGGTGGCCCGCACCTGCGGCCGGAAACAGAACTTCGGCTTCGTCTACCACGAGCAGGGCGAGCCCAGCGACCCCGGCAAGGCCAACCAGGTCGTGTTGTCCTCCGGTTACCGCGGCGCCGAAGCCCATTGGTTCCGCCAGGACATCGACGCCTACGTCTTCCATCTCGCCGTCCGCTACGGCGCCACCGCCCGGTCCAACACCCGGGTCACCGACATCGCGATCGACACCGGCCGCGGTGTCGAGCTCGGCACCGCCGCGGGCGAGACCTTCACCGCCGAGTACCTGGTCGACGCCACCGGCTTCCGCTCGGTCCTGGCCGAGCGCTTCGGGCTGCGCGAGCAGCCCACCCGCGCCCGGACGCGCTCGCGCTCACTGTTCACCCACATGATCGGCGTGCAGCCGTTCGACGACGTCGCACCGGTCGCCTACGACCCGCCCACCCGGTGGCACAACGGCACCCTGCACCACGTCTTCGACGGGGGCTGGCTGTGGGTGATCCCGTTCGACAACAACGACCGCTCACTGAACCCGCTGTGCAGCGTGGGGCTCACCCTCACCGGGGACGCCGTCGACGACGACCGTCCCGCCCCGGAGCAGGAGTTCCGTGCCTTCCTCGACCGCTTCCCGGCCGTCGCGCGCCAGTTCCGCGACGCCGCGGCCGTCCGGCCGTGGGTGAGCACCGGGCGGCTGCAGTACTCCGCGACCGGCACCGTCGGCGAGCGCTTCTGCCTCACCGCCCAATCCGCGGGCGCGATCGACGCCCTGTTCTCCCGCGGGCTGGCGAACTCTTTCCAGACCGTGAACGCCCTGGCCTGGCGGATCATCGAGGCCGCGCGCGACAAGGACTGGTCGACCGCGCGCTTCGACGGGCTCGACGCGGTGCAACAGCGCATGTTCGACGTCCACGACGATCTCGCGTACTGCTCCTACGTCGGCTTCCGCGACTACCCGTTGTGGGACGCGATCTTCCGGGTCTGGCACACCTACAGCTTCTATTCCGACGCCGCCCTGGAACACGCACTGTCCCGCTACGTCACCAGCCGCGACGATCAGGTGTTCCGCACCCTGGAGCGGGGCGATTTCGCCCTGGCCACCACCGTGCGCGGCCTGCTGAGCGACGCCCGCGAAACCTGCCGGGCGGTCGAGCGCGGCGAGCTGACCCCCGCCGCCGCCGCGGCGGCGATCATCGAGACCATCAACCGGGAACGGTTCTTCCCCGGCTACCTGCCGCACGGCAATCCCGAGATGAAGTACGTCGACGTCGGCCAGGACACCGCGATGGAGTTCCTGCGATGGTCACGCACCGACGCCCCGCGGTGGATCACCGAAGCCTTCGCCTGACCGCGCGCCGATGAAGACCACGCCGATGAAGACCACGATGACGCCGATGGGAGCTTCGATGAACCAGCCCGCCGTCCTCGGCGCCGACTACACCCACACGGTGCGCGGGCACACCGGTGACCCGATCGCGCTGGCGGCCGCGATCGCAGCCTCCGGACAGCTCACCGACTACGTCGTCTACGAACAACCGGGACGCTGGTACGTCGCGGGCAACCCGGTCGGCTCGGTGACCGTCCGGCCGGGCCGGCTGCACTGCACGCTCGGCGGTGCGCACACCGAGACCTGGTCGGGCAGCCCGTGGGCACAGATCCGCGCCGCGCTGGATCGGGCGCCGATGCCCCGGTGGCGCGCCTACGGCTGGGCCGGCTTCGAGCTCCACCGCCCGCGGGCCGCCGCACCGGACGACGTCCTGGCCCACCTCATGGTGCCCGGGGTGGAACTCGAGATCACCGCGACCACGGTGCACGTCCGCAGCTGGGGCGCTCCGTTCGAACTCGACCTGCCCGATCCCCCGGCCGCGCCCCCGCCGACACCGGTGCCGGTGGACGGGCTCGACCACGCCTACCTGCGGCGGGTGCGCGACGCCCTGGACCGGATCGCCGACGGCGAGTTCCAGAAGGTGATCGTGTCGCGCCGGGTGGAGGTGCCGTTCACGGTGGACCTGCCCGCCACCTACGCGGCGTTGCGCCGAGCCAACACCCCGGCCCGCTCGTTCCTGCTCGACCTCGGCGGCTGGCAGGCCGCGGGCGTCAGCCCCGAAACCGTCCTCGAGGCCGACGGAACGGGGCTGGCGGCGACCCAGCCGCTGGCGGGCACCCGGGCCAGAACCGGCGACGCCGAGCGCGACCGCGCCCTCCGCGACGAACTGCTCACCGATCCGAAAGAGGTCTACGAGCACGCGACCTCGGTGCGACTGGCCTACCGCGAGCTGGCCGCCGTCGGGACCGGCACGCGGGTCAGCGAATTCCTCACCGTCAAGGAGCGGGGCAGCGTCCAGCATCTGGCCTCCCGGGTGGAGACCCTGCTGCCGGTCGGACGTACCGGCTGGGACGCCCTGGCGGCGGTCCACCCCGCCATCACCGCCTCCGGCATCCCCAAGGCGGCCGCCTGCGCCGCCCTCGACGAGCTCGAGCCGGGCACCCGCGGTCTCTACAGCGGCACGGTCCTGCGCGCCGACAGCATCGGAACGCTCGACGCCGCACTGGTGTTGCGCGCGGTCTACCAACGGGCGGGCCGGGCCTGGTTGCGTGCCGGAGCCGGGGTGGTCACGGGCTCCACCCCCGCCCGCGAACACGAGGAGACGTGCGAGAAACTCGCCTGCATCGCCCCGTACCTCGTACCGGCCCGGCCCGGCGATGCCCCGGCGCCCGGCTGACCGGCGCCGCACTGCGCGACAGTGCCCCGGACCGATCCGCCGGGAGCACTGTCGATTCCGGCTCCGCCCGATGCGGTGACCGGTGCTGGACAGCGGACGCGACCGGCGCCGTTGCTGCCTCGTCCCAAGGAACCAGGTTGTTTCGAACATGGCCGAAACGACAGCTCGGTGAGTTCGCGAGACCTCCCCGCAGTACAGCGAATTCAGTGGAGTACCCCGTTCCCGCCCTCGCCGTAACGGATCCGCACCCGGTTGTGTGGTGTGCGTTGTGCGCTCTCACCTGTGCGCGGTGCGGGGGGATCTTCAACTCCGACCTCAGCTGTCGGCCGTAACCACCCCGGTTCTTGCCCGCGGCGGCATCGGCCGCGTCGGTGATCACCGAATGCTCGAGCCGCAGCGCGTCCCGGCGGGCTAGCGCGTCGGTGCGGGTGCCGTCCGCGCCGATATCGGTGGCGGCGTCGGTGCGGTCGATTCGACCGCGGTGATGCCGGATGCGACGCGCGCCGAGGCGGCACAACCTAGACGGACGCGGTGACCCGCCAGTGCCGGGCGCGGGTCTGCGCCGCCCACATGGCGTGGTAGCGCCCCTGCCGCGCCAGCAGCTCCTCGTGGGTGCCGCGCTCGGCCACCACCCCGTCCTCGAGCACCAGGATCTGGTCCGCGGCCACCACGGTGGAGAGCCGGTGCGCGATCACGACGACGGTCTTCTCCGCGACCAGTGCGTCGATGGCTTCCTGCACGGCCACCTCGCTCTCGGTGTCCAGCGCGGCGGTCGGCTCGTCCAGCAGGACGATCGGCGCGTCCTTGAGGATCGCGCGGGCGATCGAAATACGCTGGCGCTCACCGCCGGACAGTGCGCCGCCGATCTCGCCGACCCGGGTGTCGTAGCCGTGCGGCAGCCGGGTCACGAAGGTGTGCACGTTGGCCGCGCGGGCCGCGGCCTCGATCTGCTCCTGCGTGGCGCCCGGGGCGGCCATCGCGATGTTCGCCCGGATGGTGTCGTCGAAGAGGTACACGTCCTGGAAGACCACCGCGATGTTGCGGTAGATCTCGACCGGGTCGAGTTCGCGCAGATCGACGCCTCCGATCCGGATGCTGCCCGCGTCGGGGTCCGCGTACCGGGTCAGCATCCTGGTCACCGTCGTCTTGCCGGATCCCGACGGGCCGACCAGGGCCGTCAGCGAGCGGGCGGGAGCGGTGAACGACACCCCGCGCAGCACCGGGGCGCCGTCCGGATAGGCGAAGTGCACATCCTCGACGGCGAGGTCGTGGCCGGTGATGCGCGCCCGCGGGTCACCCACCGGCAACGCCGGGGCGTCGAGCACGGCACCGACGCGTTCCAGCGCCGAGTCGGTGATCTCGAAGATGGCCGACAAGTTGGCCATCGTCGACATGGGCTCGGCGAATCGCACGGCGGCGGCGACCACGGCGATCAGCAGCGCCGCCGACATCCGCAGCTCGAGCACCAGCGCCGCGCCGAGCGCGACCATCGCGACCAGACACAATTGCACCACCCCGGCGGCCAGCAGGCCCGGCCAGGTCAGCCGCTTCTGCATGGCCGACATCGCCGCGTTCTGCTCCTCCAACGTCTCGACCAGGCGCCGGGACGCGGTGCCGACCTGCCCGGTGGCGCGCAGCACCGGCAGGCCCTGCACGTACTCGACCACCCGGCTCGCGGCCGCGGCGTCGGCCGCGTCGGTCCGGCGCGCGCCCGCGCCGGTGATCTGCTGGATGCGCCGGACGAACACCACCGCGAACGGCAGCGAGGCCGCGAGCACCAGACCCAGCCGCCAGTCGACGGCGAGGATGAGCACGCCGATCACCGCCGGGACGGTCACCATCTGAATGAACAGCAACGCCATCCCGGACGAGCTCATCGTCGCGTTGGCGACGTTGCTGCCCATGACGGTGGTGAGGTCACCGGCGGCGCGGCGCTCCAGGTCGGCCTGCGGCATGGTCCGCAGCTTGTCGCCGAGCCGCAACCGGGTGGCGGCGAGCACGTCGGCCCACCGCCCGAACTCGAACCGCAGCTGCCCGTAGTGCAGACCCGCCTGGACCACCCAGCAGGCCACCAGCACGCCGAACCAGGTCCAAGCGGCGGTGATGTCGACCTCCGGCCTGCTCAGCTCGTACAGGATCGGGATCAACGTGGCGTAGGCGAGCGCCTGCACGATCGACCCGAGCAGCGCGCACCACAGGGTACGGCGGAACTCGTCGCGGTAGTCCCCGGCGGCGAGCAGCATCAGCCGCAGAATTCTCCTCATCGGCGCATGGCCTCCTTGGTCGAGCTGCCGAGACCCCATCCGCGGGCGCGCTCGTGGTGTTCCCAGAGCCGGGCATAGCGCCCGCCGGCGGCGAGCAGTTCGGTGTGCGTGCCGGATTCGGCGACCCGGCCGGATTCCAGCACCACGATGCGGTCGGCGTCGACGATCGTGGACAGCCGGTGCGCCACCACCAGCACGGTGCGACCGCGGGTGAGTTCGGCGATCGCGTCCTGGATCGCCGCTTCGTTCTCCGGGTCGGCGAAGGAGGTCGCCTCGTCGAGGACGACGATCGGCGCGTCCGCGAGCAGGGCACGTGCGATGGTGATGCGCTGGCGCTGGCCGCCGGAGAGCCGGGCTCCCCGCTCACCGACCGGGGTGTCGTAGCCGCGCGGCAGTTCCGAGACGATGAAGTCGTGGGCGCGGGCGGCCCGTGCGGCGGCCTCGACCTCGGCGTCGGTGGCCGACGGCCGGGCCAGCCGGATGTTCTCGGCCACGGTGTCGGAGAGCAGGAACGGCTCCTGGAACACCATCGCCAGCGTGGCGAGCAGGTCCTGCGACGCGATCTGCCGAACGTCCACCCCGCCGACGAGCACCTGCCCGGAATCGACGTCCCAGAACCGCGGGATGAGCCGGGCGACCGTCGATTTGCCCGAGCCGGACGATCCGACCAGCGCGCACACGCTGCCGCTCGGGATCGTCAGGTCCACCCCGTCCAGGGCGGGCCGGTCCGCTCCCGGGTACGAGAAACGGACGGAACGGAATTCGATGGATCCGTCGGCCGGAGTCTGCGGGTCCGCGGGCTCCGGCAGCGGCTCGATGTCGAGCAGTTCGACGATGCGGGCGGCGCCTGCCTTGGAGTCGTTGAGCAGGTTGGACAGGTTCATCAACGGGACCACCGATTCCACCGGGAGGGTGCCGATGAGGATCGCGGCGATCAGTTGCGCGGGCGACATCGACCCGGTCGAGGTGAGCCAGATGCCGACCGCGGTCACGATCACGATGGTCGGCAGCGGCGCGACCGTCAGGTTGGCGAAGATCATCGCGCTGCGGTTGTTGTTCTGCCAGTTGGTGGTCGCGACGTTGAACTGCCGCACCCGGTCGACGAAGCGCCGGAACGAGACCGTGCCGTCGTCGAAGGTCCGCACCACCGGCATGCCCTGCACGAACTCCACCGTGGCCGCGTTGATGGCCTCGTTGGCCTCGTCGTAGCGGCGGCGGGTCTCGACGTAGTCGCGCAGGCTGAGCTGCATCCCGACGAACACCACCGGCAGGAACAGCGCGACCGCCAGCAGCAGCCGCCAGTCCACCAGGCCCAGCGCCACCAGCGCCGCGACGGGCTGGGCCAGGGTGAACCCGGCCAGCGGCACGGCGTCGGCGACCGCCATGTGCAGGCCGCGCACGTCGTCCTGCACGATCTTCTTCACCGCGCCGGAGCCCAAGCGCTGCGCCTCCCCCAACGGCATCCGGCCCAGGTGTGCGGCCAGATCGCTGCGCAGACGCTGCTCGAGGTCGAACGATGCCAGATGCGAGAGCAGGAACGACCAGGCACGCAGGGCGAATCGGGCGAGGAATCCGGCCGCGGCCAACACCAGGAAGGCCACCACGGTGCCGGTCCGCGTGTCGGCGTCGAACAACTCCCCCAGCGCCAGTGCCGTTCCCACGAACCCGGTCACCCCGGCCGCGCCACCCAGCGCGGCGATGGCCAGCGACGCGGTCAGCCGTCCGCGGACCGGCTCGGTCACCCGGAACAGCGCGCTACCGGGGGACACCGCGGTCGCCTCCGCGGATGCCGATGGTGGCGGTGTGGCCTCGTCCGTTCGGAGCGCTGCTGCGGTACCGCCCATCGTCACCGCTCCTGCCCATCATCCACGAGAAGCTCCAACCCTTCCGACAACCATTTCATGAAAACGATTGTCATTAGCGAATGCGGGCACTGTAACACACTCCGACCCTCGGCGGGCGGCCGAAGAATCGACAGCCGCCACCTCCCGAAACCCGGTGCGGCAGCAGATCTCACGGAGACCACCCGAGTCGCGACACCCTCGGGCGTCGCAGCCACCGCGCGGCACACCGGATGCGCGCTGCCTTCTCCGGACGCGTGCTGTGATTACCGCCGACACACCCCGACCCCCACTGTCGAGACTCCGGCACGCAGAATGGACGACCGTGCCGAACCCAGCGCCCCGCCGCCGCGGCCGACCGGTCCGCCTCGACCGCGAGACGATCCTGGCCGCCACCGACCGCATGCTCAGCACCGACGGTGCGGCGAACTTCAGCATGCGGCGTCTCGCCGCCCAGCTCGAGGTCAGCACGGCCGCGATCTACCACCACTTCCCCACCAAGGGCGCGCTGTTCTTCGCCGTTCTCGACGCCCGCGCGGACGATCTCCGGAAGCCGGACCTGCCCGCCGACCCCACCGACCGGCTGGTCGCGATCGTCGGCTACCTCATCGACACCCTGCACGAATTGCCCTGGGTGGTCGACATCCTCGTCCGCGGCGAGACCTACGGCCGGGCCGCGATGTGGATCCTCGACGAATTCGTCGGCGCCGCGCGAGCGCTCGGCGCCACCGAGACCGACGCCGTGTACTTCTACTCGGTGCTGTGGCGCTTCACCCTCGGTGAACTCACCGCCCGCCGCGCCGCGCACGACCGGAACGCCGCCGTCGCCCGCGGCGAGGCACCGCCGCACTGGACCGAATCGGCCGCCCCGGACCTGCTCGACGACTTCCCCTCGGTGGTCGCCCTGCTGCCGCAGTGGACAACCGCCGTCGCGGCCTACGACACCGACAAGGCCATCCGCGCCATCGTCGACGGCCTCGTCGCGAACCTCGATTCCACCACCGAACGCTAGACCCCTTCGCGGACTCCGGCTTTCGCACGCCGCACGGCACAGGCCACACGTCCCGGTGGACGCACCGAGCGCGACTTCGAGCGGCCACCGTCGACAACGATTCCGCATCGCCGTGCACGGCGTCTGGCCCGCTGCCGGGCTACGGGTGTGCCAGACTCGGGCCCATGGCAGTCGATCCCCGCGGCAGAGACATCAAGCGCTACCTCGCCGAGGACCCCGGTGGTCCGGTGGTCATGCTGAACCTGCTGCGCTTCGCCGAGGGCGGGCGGGAGAGCTACGCCCGCTACGCCGACGCGCTGCGCGAGACGTTCCTGCCCCGCTACGGCGCCGAGGTGCTGTATGCCGGCGACGGGTCGAGCGTGCTGGTCGCCGAGGAGGGGCAGAGCTGGGACGCGGTGCTGATCGTGCGCTACCCCTCCCGCGAGGCGTTCTCCCGCATGGTCGCCGACCCCGAATACCAGCAGGTCACCGCCTGGCGCACCGAGGCGCTCGAGGAAGCGGTGCTCCAGGCGACCGTTCCCTGGCCCGCGGACTGATCGAGCGGCACCCACCAGCGCCGGGGACCGCCCGTCACCGCGTGTCCCGCAACGCCATCCGCGCACGCCGGGTCAGGGTGGCACCGATTCCGTCGGCGGCCGCCCGGACCGCGGCGACATGGCTCTCCGGGTGGAATCGGTGCGAGGCGCCCGCGATACTGATCGCCGCCACCACCCGGTCGGCCTCCCGCACCGGGGCCGCCACGCACACCAGCCCCGGCGCCGATTCCTCGTATTCGTAGGCCACCCCCTCGGCCGCGATCCGGTCGAGGTGCCTGCGCAGGGTGCCCGGCTGCACGATCGTCCGCGGGGTCTGGGCGACCAACGGACCGGTCACCACCCGGTCGCGCAGCGCTCGGTCGGCGTTGGCCAGCAGCGTTTTTCCGATCGCGGTGCAGTGCGCGGGCATGCGGCCGCCGATCCGGGACGGCGCGCTGGCCTGGCGACGACCACCGATCTTGGTCAGGTAGACCACGTCGGTCCCGTCGAGGACGCCCAGATGCACGGTCTCGTTGACGCGGGCGTTCAGGTCCTCGAGAAACGGAATCGCGACCTCGAGCAGGCTGCGTTCCACCGACGCGCGCATGCCGAGCTCGAACAGGTACCCGCCCAGCCGGTAGCCGCGGCCGGTGCGCTCCAGCAGCCGCACGGCAACCAGGTCCGCGAGAATGCGGTGCAGGGTGCCCTTGGCGAGCCCGGTGCGCCGGGCGATCTCGGCCAGGCTCAGCACGCCGTCATCGATCGAGAACGCCTCGAGCACGGCCATCACCTTGCCCAACACGGTCGGCGCGACCCCGGTGCGCCCGGGCGCGTCCGGCCCGTCCACTCGTTCTCCGGCCTCGCTCACCCGACCGAGCCTACCCCGCCGCGTTCCGGTCAGCGGAACGAAATGCTGGCCTGCCACTCCGGCGCGGCGGAACAGTGGCAAACGACCATTTCGTGACGACCCGGGGACAACGAATGCCACCCTCGCAACTCGATGAACGAACCGTCGCGGCGACGACCGCCGCCGCCGAACGGCTCGCCACCGCCGCCCGCACCCGCGTCCCCTGCGCGCCGGTGCGCGACCTGATCGGCACCGACGACGTGCGGGCCGCCTACGCGGTGCAGGAACGAGCGACGGCCGAACGGCTCGCGGCCGGCGCCAGGATCGTCGGCCGCAAGATCGGCCTGACCTCCCCGGCGGTCCAGCAGCAGCTCGGTGTCGACCAGCCCGATTTCGGTGTCCTGTTCGACGACATGCGGTTCGAGCAGGACACCCCGATCCCCGCCGACCGCCTGCTGCAACCCAAGGCCGAAGCCGAGATCGCGTTCGTCCTGGCCCATGACCTGACCGACGGTGCCCTCGATCACGCGCAGGTGCGCGCCGCCGTCGACCACGCCGTGGCCGCGCTCGAGATCGTCGACAGCCGAATCGCCGACTGGGACATCACCTTCGGCGACACGGTCGCCGACAACGGCTCCAGCGGACTGTTCGTCCTCGGCTCCCGGCAGCTGAGCCTCGCCGAGTTCGAGCCGGTGGCGGCGCAGATGACCATGTCGATCGACGGCGTCGAGGTGTCCACCGGCACCGGCGCCGCCTGTCTCGGCGACCCGTTGCACGCCCTGACCTGGCTGGCCCGCACCGCCCGCGAGTTCGGCCAGCCGCTGCGCGCCGGTCAGGTGATCCTGTCCGGTGCCCTGGGTCCGATGGCGGCGATCACCGCCCCGGCCACCGTCACCGCCCACATCACCGGCCTCGGCTCGGTGACCGCCCGCTTCGCACAGGAGTGAACCACGTGAGCGACCCCACCACCGTGAAAGTCGCGGTCATCGGCTCGGGCAACATCGGCACCGATCTGATGATCAAGGTCATCCGGCACTCGCGCGTTCTGGAGATGGGCGCGATGGTCGGCATCGACCCCGACTCCGACGGCCTCGCCCGCGCCCGGCGGCTTGGCGTGCCCACCACCTCCGACGGCGTCGAGGGCCTGCTGGCACTGCCGGGCTTCGCCGACATCGAGGTGATCTTCGACGCCACCTCGGCCAGGGCTCACGCCGCGAACGCGGCCCTCCTGCAACCGCTGGGTAAACGTCTCATCGACCTCACCCCCGCGGCGCTCGGCCCGTTCGTCGTGCCCGCGATCAATGTGGACGAACACCGGGATGCCCCCAACGTCAACATGGTCACCTGCGGCGGGCAGGCCACCATCCCGATCGTCGCCGCGGTCTCGCGCGTGGCGCCGGTGGCCTACGCCGAGATCGTCGCCTCCATCGCCTCGAAATCGGCCGGACCGGGCACGCGGGCCAACATCGACGAGTTCACCGAAACCACCGCGCACGCCGTCGAAACCGTGGGCGGCGCCCGCCGCGGCAAGGCGATCATCATCCTCAACCCGGCCGAACCGCCGCTGATCATGCGCGACACCGTGCTGTGCTTGGCCACCGCCCCCGATCCCGCCACCAGGAGCGCGATCCGCGAGTCCATCGAGGAGATGGTCGCCCGCGTCGCCGGCTACGTCCCCGGCTACCGGCTCAAGCAACAGATCCAGATCACCGAGATCCCGCCCGACCAGCCCGTGCACACCCTCGCCGCCGACGGCGGACCCGCGCCCACCCACCAGGTCAGTGTGTTCCTCGAAGTGGAAGGCGCGGCCCACTACCTGCCCGCCTACGCCGGAAACCTCGACATCATGACCTCCGCGGCGCTGCGATACGCCGAATCGATCGCCGCGACCGTCACCGCCGCACCGGCCGACCAGGGAGCCACCCGATGACCACCCGACTGTTCATCCAGGACGTCACCCTCCGCGACGGCATGCACGCCGTCCGCCACCGCATCACCCCCGAGGACGTGGGCCGCATCGTGGCCGCGCTCGACGCGGCCGGCGTGGACGCCATCGAGGTCGCCCACGGTGACGGGCTCGCCGGCGGCAGCCTCAACTACGGCCCCGGCAGCAACACCGACTGGGAATGGATCGAGGCCGCGGCCGACAACCTGACCCACGCCCGGTTGACCACCCTGCTCCTGCCCGGCATCGGCACCATCGCCCACCTCGAACAGGCCTACCGGCTCGGCGTGCGGTCGGTGCGTATCGCCACGCACTGCACCGAAGCCGACGTCTCCGCCCAGCACATCGCCACCGCCCGCGAGCTCGGCATGGACGTCTCCGGATTCTTGATGATGTCGCACATGGCCGAGGCCGAGCAGCTCGCCGAACAGGCCGAGCTGATGGAAAGCTATGGCGCGCACTGCGTCTACGTCACCGATTCCGGCGGACGGCTGACCATGGACGGCGTCCGCGACCGGGTGCGCGCCTACCGACGCGTCCTCGATCCCGCCACCGAGATCGGCATCCACGCCCACGAGAACCTGTCGCTGGCCGTCGCGAATTCGGTGGTCGCCGTCGAGGAGGGCGTCACCCGCGTCGACGCCTCGCTGGCCGGGCACGGTGCGGGAGCGGGCAACTGCCCGATCGAACCGTTCGTCGCCGTCGCCGACCTGTACGGCTGGAAACACTCCTGCGATCTGTTCGCCCTGCAGGACGCCGCCGACGACCTGGTGCGCCCGCTGCAGGACCGGCCGGTGCGGGTGGACCGCGAAACCCTGACCCTCGGCTACGCCGGGGTGTACTCGTCGTTCCTGCGGCACGCCGAAGCCGCGGCCCGACGCTACGGACTGGACACCCGCACCATCCTGCTCGAAGTCGGCCGCCGCGGGTTGGTCGGCGGCCAGGAAGACCTCATCGTCGACATCGCCCTCGACCTGCTGGCCGACACCACCGCCTGAGACCGAAAAACGCCGGGGCCCACCGCGAATTCGCGGTGGGCCCCGGCGTGTCGGGCGCCGATACCGGTGCGGGCGAACAAGCGGCACACCCGTCGGCTCGCGAGGCGCATCGAGGCGCCCCGCGAGCCGCGGATGGCGAATGTTCAGTTGCCGGAGACGAAGTCGGCGACGAGCCGGTTGAACTCCGCGGCGTGTTCGATCATGGCCCAGTGGCCGCAGCGATTGAGCAGCACCGCCCGGCTGTCGGGGATGTGCGCCAGCAGGAACAGGGTGTTCTCGTAGGACACCACGCGGTCGTCCTTGCCGTGGATGAGCAGGGTGGGCGCGGCGATGTCGGCCAGCTTCGACCGGTCGACCCAGTGCGGAATCGGGGCACCGGCGGGCAAACCCGCCACGTAGTTGCGCAGGTGCTCGGGACGCGCCAGCGCGGCGTCGGAACGGGCCCGGACCAACTCGGGGGTGGCGAAGCGCGCCTTGTCGAAGGTCATCACCTCCACCAGGCGGCGCATGTTCTCCGGGGAGGGATCCCGGTAGGCCGCGATCAGCACCTTCAACCCCTCCGACGGGCCGTCGCCCGCGCCGAACAGCGTCGGCATCGTCCCGATCGGCGGACCCATCGTGACGAGATGGCTCACCCGCTCGGGATGGTCGATCGCCAGCCGCAGCGCGGTGTGTCCGCCCATCGAATTACCGACGAAGGCGGCCTGCTCGATGCCGACCGCGTCCAGGAACTGCACGGCCGCGGCGGGGTGGTCGAGCTGGTCGACGGTGACCGCGTCGGACTCGCCCCAGCCGGGCATGTCGACCGCGTAGACGTGGAAGCGTTCGGCCAGGGCGGGAATGTTGCCGGCGAAGTTGGACCAGCCGGTGGCCCCCGGACCGCTGCCGTGCAGCAGCACGATCGGCCGGGCATCGGCCGGTCCGGCTTCGTAGTACCGCAGCGTCCAGTCACGGGTGGTGACCGTGCGGCCCGCCGACTCCTGGGTGATCGTCATCAGTGGGCCTTCTCCTCGTGGCGGATGTTCGTCGACGGCGCGCGGCCGAGCAGGTCGTGGACGACTTCGGGGGCGCGGTGTCCCCAGCTGTGCAGCCGGTCGAGCGTGCGCACCTGCCAGGTGGCGTCGTCGATCAGCAGCCCGCCCCAGCCGTATTCGATGCTGAACCCCGACGGCGTGCGGACGTAGAAGCTGAACATGTTGTCGTTGGGGTGCATGCCCAAGGTCATCTCGAACGGCTGCGCGGCGTCGAGACAGCGGTCGTAGGCCATGCCCACATCGCGGATGTCGTCGACCTCGAGCATGAAGTGGTGAATTCGCTTCGGGTGCGGCATCTCCCCGAACGCGACCGAGTGGTGGCGCGGATTGCAGTGCAGGAAGATCAGATCCGCGTACACGCCGGGCGCGAGTTCCTCGACGATGGTGTCGCTGACCCGGAACCCCAGCACGCCCTCGTAGAACGCCATGTACTCCGGGCGCGGCACCCCGCGCGCGAGCAGCACGTGATGACCGGCGCCGCCGGTTCCGGTGACGAACGAGCCGAGCAGCACCGCGGAGTGGAACGGGGTGTCCGCGTCGGCGAAGCCGGTCACCAGTTCGATGTGGTTGCCCATCGGGTCGGCGGTGAGCACGATGCGGTCGACGCGGCGGGCGGCGGCCAGTTCGGCATCGCCCTCGGCGACCGGCGCACCGGCCGCCCGCAGCCGCTCGACGAGGCGATCGAGCGCGGCGTCCGAATCGACTTCGTAGCCGGATACCAGCAGATCGTCCGCCGCGCCGCGCTCGATGCGCCAGCGGAAGGCCCGTTCGTCGGTGCGCAGGACGAGGGCGTCGGTCGTCTCCTCGGCGAGCTGCATGCCGAGCAGATCGCAGGCGAAGTGCCGCCAGGCGGCGAGGTCGCTCGCCTCGTAGACGACGTAGGCGAGTTCTTTCACTCCGGACATCGGAAGCTCCTGTCGGTAGGTGTCAGCGCGGGGTGTCGGCACGGGGGGTTCAGCACGACGGGACGGTGAGGCCGTGCACGTCGTCGGCCGCGACGAAGCGGTCGGGCCGGACGGCGACGACGCGGGCGCCGTACCGCTGGAGCCAGGGACGCAGCACGTCGTCGAGATCGACGAGGTCGTCCGGCCCACGGGTGTGCACGGTGCGCGGGCGGATGGCGACGTAGCGGGCGCCGAGTGCGTCCCAGCCCGCCTTGTCCTCGGTGGTCAGGACGGTGGCGGGATCGGTGTCGTCGCCGAGCAGGACGAAGCCGTCGCCGAGCAGGTCGTCGAGGCGGGTCATCCGGCCCGCGGTGTCCCCCACGATCGGCTGGGGCACCATCCGGCCGATGATGCTCGCGTCGCCGATCTCGCCGCGGAGCCATCCGGCGGCCAGCGTCGGTGGTGCGGTCAGGGGTGGTTCGTAGGGTGTCACCAAACCCTCGGGGACCGTGTTCATCGCCTCGATCTCGGCGGGGGTGGCTTCCTGTTTGATGACGCGGCCGAGTTGCACGGCGAGGTCGGTGTAGAACGCCGCATTGGGTCGGCGCTCGGCTTCGTAGGTGTCGAGCCACTGCTCGGGCAGCACACCGCGCAGCACCCGGCCGAGCTTCCAACCCAGATTGTGCGCGTCGCGCATCCCGGTCTGCATGCCCGCACCCGCCCACGGCGGCATCAGATGCGCGGCGTCGCCCACCAGGAAGACGCGGCCGTTGCGCCAGGTGTCGGCCATCCGCACGTGATGGCGGTAGAACGCGTACCGGTGGATGGCGACATCGTCCTCGGTCACCCCGATCGCCTCGAGCAGCGGCCTGACCTCGGCGTCGGTGGGGAAATCCGCCTCGGTCTCGCCGTGCATGAGCGGCAGTTCCCAGCGATGGTTGCCGCCGGAGAGGGCGATGTCGACCACCGGGCGCTTGCGGTCGGTCCAGAAGGTGAGCACGTCACGGTCGGGCCACCAGCGCCGCACCGCGCAGTCGACGACGATCCACAGGGTGTCGGCGGTGTCACCGTCGAGCCGCGCGCCGATCCAGCCTCGGGTCCGCGAGGAACCGCCGTCGGCACCGATCGCATACCGGGTGCGGTAGCTGCGGGCGCGGCCGGTGGCGGGATCGGTGGTCGTGACCGTCACACCGTCCTCGTCCTGCTCGACACCGGTGACCTCGGCGCCGTAGCACACGGTCAACCGATCGCTGTATTCGGCTGCGGCCGAGCGTAGTTCGGCCTCCATGGTCGGCTGGTAGATGTTGTAGAAGCGCCGCCCCGCGCCGAGGGTGCTCGGCGGGTGCTCGATCCGCATGACCTCCTCGCCGTCGTAGGTGACCCAGCGCAACATCCGCTGCGGATCGATCACCTTGTCGATGCGTTCATCGATGCCGAGGTGCTGGAAGATGCGCATCGTCCAGTCGTTGACCGTGACGGCACGAGCCCGCGGGTAGATGTCGCGGTCGCGCTCGAAGGCCATGACCGACACGCCTTGCCGGGCGAGCGTGAGAGCGCCGATCACGCCGGAGGGTCCGTATCCGATGATCGCGACGTCGGCGTCGAAATCCTGACTCATGGGGTCTCCCGATGTCGACGATCGGCTACTTTCGTACCGATCGTTCCATTCTTCGGAGCCAGACTCACATGTGACCGCCGACACGGCCACGAGTTTCTGCACACCAGAATCGGCCGCGGCCCTCCGCACCCGCCCGCACCGCCCTCCTAGGCTGACGCACATGGACACCGCTCACGAACGCGCCGTGCTCGAACGACCCGCCGGTAACCGGCGTGGGCGTCGTTCGCGGGCGGAGATCCTCGACGCGGCCTCACGGTTGATGGCCGAACGCGGGTATGCCGCGACCAGCATCTCGGTGCTGAGCGCGGCGACCGGTCTACCCAAAAGCGCGATCTACCACCACTTCCACTCCAAGAGCGGCCTGCTCTCGGCCGTGATGGCGCACGGGGCCTACGAGTTCTTCCGCGCCATGGAACAGGCGCAGGCCGCACCGCCGGAGGGCGGCACCGTCCGCGAACGTCTCGGCTGGTTCCTCCGGCGCACCGAAGAGGTCTTCGTGACGAAGGCGGATTTCCTGCGACTGCACCTGATGCTGCTGATGAGCACCGAAGCCGCCGACGCAGAGGTGGGCGCGATGATCGACCAGGTCCGCCACGACGGCCGCAGGCACTTCCACCGCATGATCGCCCAGGCCTTCCTGATCGAAGGCGCCGACATCGCGCAGGTGGTCGCCGACGAACTCGACCATTTCGGCATGGCGGGCTTCGACGGCGCCTTCATCGCCTGGCAAGCCGACCGATCGCACGGGCTCACGGACCGCCTCGAACAGCTCGCCGACGCGCTCACCGTCATGGGTCAGCGCATCGTCGCCGAGCGTCGCGGCCGGTCGTGACCGCGATCAGCCCAGCTCGCGCTGTAATCCCGCGGCCGCGGCCCGGAGCGCGGCCACATAGCGCGGCAACGATCGGTTGTCGTAACGGACGGCGGGCATCGACACCGACAACGCCGCGACCGCGGTGCCACTGCCGTCCCGCACCGCCACGCCGACCGCGACGACGCCGCGCTCCGACCGGCCGTCGTTGACGGCGAAGCCGTTGCGGCGGATCTTCGCCAGCTCGTCGGCCAACTGCCCGAGATCGGGCGGCGGCTCCGGCCGCTCGTCGAAGCGCTCGGGCGCGTAGAGCGCCGCGAGTTCGGACGGGGCGATCTCGGCGAGCAGCACGAGACCCCCCGAGGTGCGCTGCGCCGGAAAGACCATCCCCTCCCGACTGCCCACCCGCAGCGCCTGCGCGCACTCCACACTGGCGACGAACCGCACCGTGTCAGCGGTGCGGACCACCAGATTCGCCGACTCCCCCAGCTGGTCGACGAGCCGATGCAACTCCGGCAGCGCGGCCGCGCGCAACCGGGAGGCGGCCGACCTGGAATGCGCGGCCAGCTCGAGCAACGGACCCACCCGATACGCACGGTCGGAGTCCTGCACCGCGAAGTCCCGGTAGACCAGCATGCGCAGCAGCCGATGGGCGGTCGAGGCGGCCACGCCGATCCGCTCGGCCACCTCCGACACCGTCAGCGATCCCTCCAACTGCAACATCGCGGCGATCCGGAGCGCGTTGTCCACGCTGGTGATCGCATAGGCCGGCGGGGCCTTGAACGGGTGGCCCATCGTGCACCTCGCTTCTGTAGAGCAGAAAAGTGTGTTCTCCCCACCGGAACATCCTCACGATAGCCGCATGAGCGCTACTCCAGCCCCCGCCGACGCCGCCACGGCCGTCGCGCTGCGCCCCGTCGCCGCTCCCGACCAACCGGAGATCACGCCCGAGCTGCGCGACCTGTACGCCGGATTCGAACGGGAACTGCTGATCCCCCTGTGGACGGAGATCGGCGATCTGATGCCGCCGCACCCGCACTCGTCCGCGGTCGCCCACCTGTGGAAGTGGGAGCGACTGCTGGCCCTCGCCGAACAGGCCGGTCGGCTCGTGCCGGTCGGTCGCGGCGGCGAGCGCCGGGCGATCGCACTGGCCAACCCCGGCCTGGGCGGGCGTCCGTTCGCGACCCCGACCCTGTGGGCGGCCATCCAGTACCTGATGCCCGGGGAGGACGCTCCCGAACACCGGCACAGCCAGCACGCCTTCCGGTTCGTCGTCGAAGGGTCGGGTGTCTGGACCGTGGTCGGCGGCGACCCGGTGCCGATGAACCGCGGTGACTTCCTCCCGCAGGCGGGCTGGCACTGGCACGCCCACCACAACCGCGCCGACGAGCCGATGGCGTGGATCGACGGCCTCGACATCCCGTTCCAATATGTGACCGACGCTCAGTTCTTCGAGTTCGGCCGCGACCGGATCTCCGATGTCGAGCGAGCCGCCCCCGAGCGGTCGCGCTCCGAGCGCCTCTGGGCGCACCCGGGACTGCGCCCGATCGGTGTCGACCACGCCGGCCCGGGCTCGCCCCTGCTGGCCTACAAGTGGGAATTCACCGACCGCGCCCTCGCCGAACAGCTCGCGCTGGAAAAGGAAGGACACACCGGCACGGTGGAACCCGGCCACGCGGCGGTGCGTTTCAGCAACCCCGTCGACGGGTCCGACGTGCTGCCGACGGTGCGCGCGGAGTTCCACCGGGTGATCCGCGGGGCCGAGACCGCGCCGGTGCGGGAAACCGGATCGAGCGTCTACCAGGTCTTCGACGGCTCCGGCACCGTCACCGTCGGCGATCGCAGCTGGTCGGTCACCCGGGGTGACCTGTTCGTGGTGCCGTCCTGGCAGCCGTTCTCCGCGCGGTCGGAGGCCGGAGCCACCGACTCCGACTCCGGCGCACTCGACCTCTTCCGATTCACCGACGCGCCCATCTTCGAAGCGCTGCGCCTCGACCGATTCCGCAAGGACGCCTGACATGAAGCTCGCCACCATCCGCCTCGACACCGACGACACCCCCGCCACCCGCGCCGTCCGGCTCGACGGCGACCGGCTCATCGAGCTCGGGGCACCCGACGTCGGCGCCCTGCTGGCCGACCCGGACTGGCCATCGGTCGCGCAGCGCGCCACCGGCCCGGCCCACCCCCTCGACGGCGCGGATTTCGCTCCGGTCGTGCCGAATCCGTCGAAGATCCTCTGTGTCGGCCACAACTACACCAACCACATCACCGAGATGGGCCGAGAACTCCCGGCGTATCCCACCCTGTTTCCGAAATACGCCGACACCCTCACCGGGGCGGCCGACGACATCGCCAAGCCGGCCGAGACCGACGCCCTGGACTGGGAAGTCGAACTCGTGGTTGTGGTCGGCGCGCAGGTGCGCCGCGCCGACGAACAGCAGGCCGCCGCCGCGATCGCCGGTTTCACGGTCATGAACGACATCTCCGTGCGGGACTGGCAGTTCCGCACGATCGAATGGACCCAGGGCAAGATCTGGGACTCCTCCACACCGGTCGGGCCCTACCTGGTCACCCCCGACGAGGTGGGCGGCGTCCGCCCCAGCCTGCGGGTCCGCACCATCGTGGACGGGCAGACGATGCAGTGCGACGACACCGGCACCCTGCTGTTCGACCCGGTGTTCCTGGTCCGCTACATCTCCACCGTCATCACCCTGCGTCCCGGCGACCTGATCGCCACCGGCACACCGGCCGGCGTCGGGCACGCCCGCGAACCGAAGATCTACCTGCGCGGCGGCGAAACGGTCGTCACCGAAATCGACGGCATCGGCGCCTGCACCAACCGCATCGTGGCGACCCCATGACACGCACGTTCACCGACGCCCGCCGCTGGATGACCGCCGGGACGACCCTGTTCGCCGACGCGGTCGCCGGGCTGACCGACGCCGACTTCGACACCCCGACCCACCTGCCCGGCTGGAACCGCCGCCATCTGGTCGCCCACGTCGCCGCCAACGCCGACGCCTTGCGAAACCTGGTGCGCTGGGCCGCCACCGGCACGCCGACGCCCATGTACGCCTCGCCCGAGGAGCGTGCCGCGGGCATCGCACGCGGCACGTCACTCTCCGCCGACGAACTGCGCACCTGGCTGGGCCGGTCCGCCGACGACCTGGACGCCGCCATGCGGGCGCTGACCGACGATCAGTGGGCCGCGCAGGTGGTCACCGCACAGGGCCGGACCGTACCCGCCACCGAAACGGCATGGATGCGCGCCCGCGAGGTGTGGGTCCACTCCGTCGACCTCGCCCTGGACATCGGATTCGGTGACCTGCCCGCGGATTTCCTGCGCGCGCTCGTGGCGGACATCTCGGCCAAACGCGGCGCGGTCGCGGGGGTCGACGGACCGCTACCCCAGGTCGCCGCCTGGCTGGCCGGTCGACCCCACACCCTGGCCGACGCTCCCCCGCTCGGCCCCTGGCTCTGAAAGGACTGATCGTCATGAGCGACGCGGACACTCGTCCCGACGTACTGATCATCGGCGGCGGGATCGGCGGTCTCGCCGCGGCGTTCGCACTGGCCCGCCAAGACCTCTCGGTGCGGGTCCTCGAGCAGGCGCCCGAGTTCGGCGAGGTCGGGGCGGGTCTGCAGCTGGCGCCCAATTGCACCCGCATCCTCGACGACTACGGCCTGCTCGACGAGGCCGCCGCGCTCGGCGTCGTCCCCGACGCGATGGTCATGCGCGACGCCGTCGACGGCGCCGAACTCACCCGGCTGGACCTGCGGGACCTGGCGAACCGCTACGGCTACCCCTATCTCGTCATCCACCGCAGCGACCTGCACCGTATGTTCGTGCAGGCCTGCCTGAGCGCGGGCGTCGATCTGGTCACCGGGCAGCAGGCGGTGCGTTACCGGAACACCCCGACCGGGGCCCGCGTCGACTTCGCCGACGGCCACAGCGAACAAGCCGACGTGGTGATCGCCGCCGACGGCCTGCACTCGACGGCGCGCGCCCTGGTCGTCGACGACGAACCGGTCTCGTCGGCCTATGTCGCCTACCGAGGCACCGTCCCGGTGACCGAGCCGCGCGTGGCCGAGGTGGATTTGAGCGAGGTGGTCGTCAACGTCGGGCCGCGGTGCCACTTCGTGCACTACGGCCTGCGCGGCGGCGAACTACTCAACCAGGTCGCCGTCTTCGAATCGCCGAAAGCGCTTGCGGGAGAGCCTGACTGGGGTACTCCCGACGAACTGGACGCGGCCTTCGCGCACACCTCCGAGACTGTGCGGGCCGGGCTGCCGTTCCTGTGGCGCGACAAATGGTGGCGGATGTACGACCGCGACCCGATCCCGAACTGGGTGTCGGGGAAGATCGCGTTGCTCGGCGACGCCGCGCACCCCCCGCTGCAATACCTGGCGCAGGGCGCGATCATGGCGATCGAAGACGGTTGGGTACTGGCCGAACACGTCCGCCGGCTCCGCGACCAGGGGTCGCTGGACTGGGCGGCCGTCCTGGACGCCTACAACGCGGTACGTCCCGAACACTGCCGACGCGTGGTCACCACCTCCCGCGCCTGGGGCGAACTCTGGCATCTGGACGGAATCGACCGCGAACGCCGCAACATCCTGCTGCGCGCCCGCGACATCCACGACTACTCGTTCGTGGACTGGCTCTACGGCCCCACCGCGCTGTTCCCCGCCGACGAGCCGCCGATGTTCGAGAAGATCCCATTGACCGCCGCGGACGCGGTGTCCACGGCCGCACCCCGCAGCGGCGGCTGACCTCACCGATCGCCCGGCCCGGCGCAGGACAGCAGCCGGGCCGGTCGGTGACGGCGCGGCAAACGACGGTGCCACGACGGCGCGGAGTAGCCCAGGACCAGGCGGATCAGCGCCTGGTCAGCCTGTCGTCGGCGGCGAGGATTCTGGCGCGCTTGCGGGGCACGATGTTGGCGCGGGTGATGTCACCGCCGTAGTGGGCCAGCACCCGATGATCCATGACCGCCCGCCACAGCGGCGGGATCGCGGCGAAGACGATCATGCTCGCATACCCCGCCGGCAACTGCGGAGCTACATCACAGCTGCGCAGCGTCTGATAGCGACGACCCGGGTTTGCGTGATGATCGCTGTGGCGTTGCAGATGGAACAGGAAGATGTTGGTCACCAGCCGGTCACTGTTCCAACTGTCCCGCGGCGAACACCGCGCCCACCGCCCATCGGGGCGACGCTCCCGCAGCAGCCCGTAGTGCTCGACATAGTTGACCGTCTCCAACAACGCCGCACCGATCACCGCCTGCAACACCAACCAGCCCAGGATGTGCCAGCCGAAGACCAGCATCAACCCACCGAACAGCACCACCGTCATCGACCAGGCCTGCAGGATGTGATTGTGCGGGCTCCACCACCGCTTGCCCTTACGCGCCAACCGCTCGGACTCCAACGCCACCGCCGACCGGAAACCCCCGGCCACACTACGCGGCAGGAACTCATACAACGACTCACCGAACCGCGCACTGGCCGGATCATCAGGAGTGGCCACCCGCACATGATGACCACGGTTGTGCTCGACGAAGAAATGACCATACGCCGACTGCGCCAACGCGATCTTGGCCAACCACCGCTCCAGATGCTCGACCCGATGCCCCAGCTCGTGCGCAGCGTTGATACCGATACCGCTGACCAGCCCCAACGTCGTCGCCAACCCCAGCTTGTCGACAAAACTCAGCTCGTCACCGGCCCACATCGCCGCCGCGATCACCAACCCGATCAACTGCACCGGCAAGAACAGATACGTACACCACCGGTAGTAGCGATCGTTGGACAACAACTCGTAGTCCTCATCCCGCGGATTCGTGCCATCCTCCCCCACCAGCCAATCCAGAACCGGAATGATCACCAACACGATGATCGGCCCGACCCACCAGAACACCTCCCACCCCGTCCGCAACACCAGCTGCGACGGCAGCAACGCACTGGCCGGGGCGATCAACCCCAGAACCCACAGGTGGCGTTTGGGATCACCGTGCGAATCGGTGCCGCTGGCCGCATGCCACGGCGACATCACTGAAAACCCTTCCAGGAGCCCGACATTCGTCCCCGACGGGCTGGTTCGGTCCGAGCATCATCGATCGGCCGACGAATGTCCATGCTGCGTCGCCCGCGCCCGCGACGCCTGCGGAAAGATCCAACAGTGATGCATCAGCAACCCGGCGTGGTCGACTGCGACCGGGGCGTTGCGGGCGCAACGCCGAGATCACGGCGCGCGGCACCCGGCCGCGCCTGGCCCCACGGATGCGGCGCTGACCAGCCCCTCCCGCCACGGCCCCGTTGTCGCGGTCGCCGAACTTCGGCGACTGCCGCCGAGCCGGATGCGGACATACGCGTCGGCCCCGGCATCGTCCGGGAGCCGACCGGGGTGGTGCGCCGTCACGATCGGGTATCACTCCGCCCACTCGGCACGGAGCGGAGCCCGTGCGCCCGGCCGATCGGCGGACGATTGCCGGCCTAGGCGCCGGCAGGTGCCAGACCCAGGTGGCGGCGCAGCCACGCCGCCATGTGCGCGACGGCGTCGTCGGCCTCGGGTGCGCGGCCGGCGAGGAAGGCGAACGAGTGCTGCATACCGGGCGCGATCTCGTAGTGGATGTCGACGCCGGCGGCACGAGCGCGTTCGGCGAATCGTTCGGTGTCGCTGACCAGGGTCTCCTCGGCACCGGTGTAGATGAGGGTGGGCGGGAAACCGTCGAGGTCGGCGTGCAGGGGGTTGGCGAGCGGGGTCGTCGGCGAGTGGTCACCGAGGTAGGCGGCCCGCATCCGGGCCAGCAGCGGTCGCTGCACCACGGCGTCGAGGTGCGCGAGTGTGTCCAGCGTTGCTCCGGTCAGCGCCATGTCGTACCACGGCGACATCGGCATCACCGCCGCGGGCAGCGGCAGGCCCGCGTCCCGCGACGCCAGGACCATCGAGGTGCAGAGGTTGCCGCCGGCAGAGTGGCCGACGCTGGCGATGTGGGCGGCGGCGTAGCCCTGGTCGAGCAGCCAGCGGTAGGCCGCGACCGAGGACTCGAGTTGCGCGGGGAACGGGTGTTCCGGCGCACGCGGGTAGTCCAGGACCAGGGCGCGGGTGCCGGTGGCCTTGGCGATGTGGCCGGCCATCTTCCGATCGGTGTACATCGAGCACACCATGAACCCGCCGCCGTGGTGGTGCAGCAGGACGCGGTCGTCGGCGCGGTCGACGGGCAGGCACCAGATCGCCGGGGTACCGCCGGCTTCGGTCTCGGCGTAGGTGACGCCCTCGGGCTCCGGGGTCACCGTGTGCAGCACTTCGTACAGATCGCGCATCGTCGCGAGATCCATGTCCGGCGCGGCCGCCGAGCGGTCGGCCAGGGATTGATAGGTGGCCCGCAGCACGCCTGCACCTTTGCTCACCATTGAGCACCTCCACGTGGGTGTTGTCCGAGTCGACGCCGCGTTCCGGCGGCTCGATAGGAGCGTAGAAAGCGCACGGACCAATGTCAATGGTCGTTCATATACATAGAACACCGGCATGATGCTCACCGGCGTTCCCGCACGGCCGCGCCGCGGGCTCGCACGGCTGATCCCTTGCTCCTCTTGGCATTTGCCCGCCGAAAATCCGTCGCGGAAACGAGTAGCGGCGTCGGCGCAACGACACTCGCGGACCGGTCGTGGGAATCGTCAATGATCGTTCATCTGTATTAAGGTGGGTGGCATGGCATTGAGGGCAGCGGCCGGCCGGGTGGTGAACCCGCGCGGTGACACGGCGGAACGGATCGAGGACGCGGCGGTCGATCTGTTCTTCCGGGAGGGGTACCCGAAAACGAGCGTCCGGGAGATCACGGCGGCGCTCGGGCTCACCCCCGGAGCGTTCTACAACCACTTCGAGTCGAAAGAGGCGCTGCTCTCGGCGGTGATCACCCGCACCCACGCCGTCATCGAGGAGAGCATCGAGCGCGCTCTGCTCGCCGCCGGTGAGGATGCGGTGGGACAGCTGTGGGAAGTCGCGCGCGCCTTGACCGGCATCTACACCGCCCGGCGCAAGGAGGCGGTCATCAGCCAGCGCGAGCGGCACCGCCTTCCCGGCAGCGAACCGGCCCAGATGCTCGAGCGGGAGCGGCAGATCCGGCGCGCGGTCGAGCGGATTCTCGTCCGGGGCCTGGAATCGGGGCGGTTCCGGCTGGCGCTGCCGAACGGCGACCCTGCCGATGTGGGGGTGGCCGCGAAGATGATCCTCGATCTGATCATCAGCGCCGGCTCCTGGTTCCGGCCCGACGGCCGCCTCGGTGTCGACGAGTTGTCCTACCAGTACGCCACGCTGATCATGCAGATGGTGGGAATCGACCCGGCCACGCTCACCGGCGATCGATTCGCGCGCCGGAGCGGCCGCTAGTGAGCGGGCGTGGCCGCGCGGCGGTCACGCCCGCTCGATGAGGGTGGCGTTGGCCAGCCCGCCTGCCTCGCACATCGTCATCAAGCCGTAGCGACCACCGGTCTGCTCCAGATGGTTGACCAGGGTCGCGAGGATGCGGGTGCCGGACGCGCCGAGCGGGTGCCCCAAGGCGATGGCGCCCCCGCGCGGATTCAGCCGGTCCGGGTCGGCGCCGAGTTCGTGTGCCCACATCAGCGGCACCGGCGCGAAGGCCTCGTTCACTTCGTAGGCGTCGATGTCGTCCAGCGCCAGCCCGGCGCGGGCAAGCAGTTTGCGGGTCGCGGGCACCACGGCGGTGAGCATGAGCAGCGGATCATCGCCGGTTACCGCGAACGAGTGACATCGGGCCCGCGGGCGCAGGCCGAGCCGCTGGGCCGCCCCCTCACTCATGATCAGTGCCGCCGAGGCACCATCGGTCAGCGGTGAGGCGTTTCCGGGCGTGATGGACCATTCGATCTCGGGGAACCGCGCGCGCACGGTCTCGTCGACGAACGCCGGTTCCAGCTCGGCCAGCGTCTCGACCGTCGTCGACGGCCGGATCGTCTCGTCCTCGGTGAGTCCGCCCGCGGCGACCAGTTCGTCGGCGAAGCCACCGGACGCCGCCGCCCGAGCCGCAAGCCGGTGTGAACGGGCGGCGAACTCGTCGAGGGTGTTCCGGTCCAGCTTCCAGCGGGCCGCGAGGATCTCCGCGGAAATACCCTGTGGCACTGTGCCATCGGGATACCGGTGCGTGATCGGGCCCTGATTCGGGTCGGCGCCGCGTCCGTTGGAGAACATCGGCACGCGGCTCATCGATTCGACACCGCAGGCGATCACGACGTCGTAGACACCCGCCATGACCCCCTGGGCGGCGAAATGCACGGCCTGTTGGCTGGATCCGCACTGCCGGTCGACGGTCGTCGCCGGGACCGACTCCGGGAATCCGGCGGCCAGCACGGCGGTGCGGCCGATGTTGAAAGCCTGCTCCCCACTCTGGGTGACACAACCGGTCACCACATCGTCGACCAGTTCCGGGTCCAGACCGTTTCGCCTCGTCAGCTCGGCCAGCACGCCGGCGAGCAGGGTCGCGGGGTGGATTCCGGACAGTCCGCCGCCGGGCTTCCCTCTGCCGGACGGAGTGCGGACGACATCGACGATCACAGCGGTTGGCATGGCGATTCTTCTCCGATATCAGCGGGGTTCGACCATCAGTGGGCCCGACCGGCCGCCGGGGCGTCTCCCCGGCGGCTCGCGCGGTGTGGTGGGGTTCTACTCGGTGGTGCCGACGATGAAGCTGACGGCGGTGCTGGCACTGCCGCCGATGTTGAGCGTGGCCGCGGTGCGCGCGCCGGGGATCTGACACTCACCGGCCGCGCCGGTGACCTGGCGGTGGCCGTCCAGCACCATGCGCACACCCGTCGCGCCGACCGGATGCCCGGCTCCGATGAGCCCGCCGGAGGGGTTGACCGGCAGGCTGCCGTCGGGGCGGATGCGGCCGTCCTCGATGGCCTCCCAGGCGCGGCCGGGGGCGGTGAGACCGGAAATGTTCGATCGCCATGTATTCGGTGATGGTGAAGCAGTCGTGGAGCTCGATGACGTCCACGTCCTCGGGTCCGGCGAGACCTGCCCGGGCGTAGGCATCGGTGATCGCCGCCCGGACGTTGGGAAACAGATAGTCCTGGCCGCGGCTGAGTTCCAACTTGTCGGCCAGCGGCAACGGCGCGCTGTGGTGGCCCCAGCCTCGGATGACGCTGGCCCGTCGGGCGCCGGGCGAGCGCCGCCGCGCCCACTGTTCGGTGAACGCGCCGTTGGCCAGGACGACCGCCGCGGCGCCGTCGGTGATCCGGCCGCAGTCGCTCTTCCGCAGCCGGCCTGCCACCACAGGATTGGTCGTGTCGTCCGTGCCGAGATCACCGGGGCCGAAATCCCAGTGTCGGGTTTGCGCCAACGGGTTGCGCCGGGCGTTGGTCCGGTTGATCTCGGTGATCGCATCGAGATGCCGGTGGTCGAGGCCGTAGCGGTGCGCGGTCTCCTCGGCGATCCGGTCGAACAACCCCGGCCACGGCAGCACCTCGTCGGACAGTTCGTCGGGCACCCAGGCGGCCGAACCGAGGTAGTGCGCGGCCTGTTCCCCGGGCACGTTGCGCATCAATTCGACACCGACCACCACCGCGACGTCGTAGTGACCGGCTTCGAGTTGGGCCATGGCGGCCAGCATCGCGACACTGCCGGAGGCGCAGGCGGCCTCGTGTCGGCTGGTGGGCAGCTGGGCCCAGTGCGGAGACAGCGTGCACAGCATCGGGCCGAGATGCGATTGCCCGGCGAAGCGTTCGGAATTGAAGTTCGCGACGTGCGCGCACCGCACCTCCTCCGGTGTCACCGCGGCGTCGTCCAACGCGGCGGTGACCGCTTCCCCGAGCATCGCCGGTAGCGGCCGGTCGCTGTCCTTGCTCCACCGGCGGGCGAAATCCGTTTGCGCTCCGCCCAGTACGTACACAGACATGCTCATTCTCCCTTTCCCCCGGCGGCCGGAAGACCCACCGGCGGTCGGTTCTCGGTGCGATGGTTCGGCTATGCCCGGACCCAGAAGCCGGGCAGGCAGGTCGGTGAACCGAGGGTCTGATAGACGGCATCGATGAGGCTCTGGCCGCGCGGATCGAGCGCCATGCCGAGGCCGTGCCTGGTCATCGTGTAGCCGAAGGCGAGTCGGTGGGAGGGATCGGCGAAGCCGATCTGCCCGCCCGCACCGGGTGCGCCGAAGGCGTCTTCGCCGATGATCATGCTGTTGTGGCCGGGGACGCGGCGGTTGTCCCACGACTTCGCGAAGCCGAGCGAGAACGCGGTGCGGAACAGCAGATAGGCGTCGACGTCACCGGCGGTGCAGACGCCGCGCATGCCGGCCAGATCGGCCGGGTCGACCAATCGCACGTCTCCGAGCGCGCCGTCCAGCGACAGCGGCGCATACATCCGCGTCAGGCCGCGAGCGTTGGTGATGCCGCCCGCCGCGGGAAGTTCGGCGGCGTGGGCGGCGCGGGTGTCCCAGAGGTTGCCGAACCAGCCGCCGTCGTTGGCGCCGATCCGGGCCTGCATCGATTCCGGATCGGCGATGGCGGCCTGGATCGGCGGCGGCAGCGGGTCACCGCAATCCAGCTCCCAGGCGATGCTGGGCGCGACGCGGGCCTCGTGCTCGGCGGGCAGGCCGATCCAGAAGTCCAGGCCCAGCGGCTCGGCGACCTCGGTGCGGAAGAACGTCCCGATGCTCTGCCCGGTGATGCGCAGGACGAGTTCGCCGAGGATGTAGCCGAGGGTGAACGGGTGGTAGCCGTGCCGGGTGCCCGGTTCCCAGAACGGTTCGGTGTCCTCGATCAAGGCGGTCATCAGCGCCCAGTCGAAGAAGCCGCCCTCGGGGACGGCCGAGGACACGTGACACACACCGGACTGGTGGCTGAGCACCTGCCGCACCCGGATGCCGCCCTTGCCGTGGCGTGCGAACTCGGGCCAGTACAGGGCGACCGGTGCGTCGAAATCCAGCTGCCCGCGGGCCCGCAGGATGTGGGCGCACAGGGCGGCGGCGCCCTTGGTGGCGGACATGACGACGTTGACGGTGTCGCGCTGCCACGCGGTTCCGGTCGCCGGGTCGGCGGTGCCGCCCCACAGATCGACGACGGGTTCGCCGTCGAGGTAGACGCACACCGAGGCCCCGACTTCACCGCGTTCGGCGAAGTTGCGGGCGAATTCCTCCCGGACCCGGGCGAACCGCGGGTCGCAGGTGCCTGCGATGTCGTCGGGAGAGGTCGGCGCGATGGTGTCCACCGGGCCGCGTCGTCGCGGTTGTGCCTCGGTCATGGTGTGCTCGATTCGGGTGTCCGGGAGGTGCTCGCTGATGTGGTGCGGCCGAGGGCGGTGAACGCCCGACCGGGTGCCGGTGGGTCGCTGATGATCCGCCACTGGGGGTCCGGGGTGGCGGGGTCGTCGTTGACGAACCAGCGGGGATAGCCACGCAGGGTTTGCCCGCCGTCGATGAGAATGCTTGCGCCGGTGATGAATCGGGCGCCGTCGCCGACCAGGAAGGCCACCGCCTCGGCGACG
Source organism: Nocardia sp. FDAARGOS_372 (assembly GCF_002554515.1). Classification (NCBI taxonomy): domain Bacteria; kingdom Bacillati; phylum Actinomycetota; class Actinomycetes; order Mycobacteriales; family Nocardiaceae; genus Nocardia; species Nocardia sp. FDAARGOS_372. The sequence goes on from NZ_PDDW01000001.1 coordinate 1,996,385, forward strand.
TCCTCGGGGTCGCCGACCCGGCCCAACGGTGTCTCCGCTTCCAGCACCGCCTGCGCCCGACCGCCGTCGGCCCCGAGGATGGGTCCGGTCATGCCGGTCTGGATGACGCCGGGGCAGATCGTGTTCACGCGGATCCCGAGCGGGCCGAGCTCGTCGGCCAGGCAGCGCGCGAACATGTCCGCGCCCGCCTTCGACGCCGCGTAGGCGGCGAACAGCGTGCAGGGACGCACGGCCGCGGTGGAGGCGTTGATCACGATCGATCCGCCGCGTCCGTGGGCGGCCATGGTGCGTGCCGCGGCTCGGCAGACCAGGAAGGTGCCGGTGAGGTTCACGTCGACATGCCGCTGCCACTCCCGCAGGTCCTGGTTCAGCACCGAGCCCGCGCGGCCGTATCCGGCATTGGCCACACAGATGTCGAGCTGGTCACCGACGACCTCGCCGAACAGCCGGTCGACCTCCCCGGGGTCGGTCTGATCGCACACCGCGGCCACGGCGTCGCCGCCCGCGTCCCGGATCGCGGCAGCGCGGCGTTCGGCGCCCGCGCCGTCGCGATCGGTGAGCACGACACGGGCACCGTCGGCCGCGAGGTGCGCGGCGATCGCGGATCCGATGCTGCCTGCGGCGCCGGTGACGACCGCGACGCGGCCGGTCGATGTCGGGTTCACCCTCGCACCCACCCTCCGTCGACGAACAACGCCTGCCCGGTCACATACGCCGCGTGCGGCGAGAGCAGGAAGGCCACCGCCGCGGCCACCTCGTCCGGCTGTCCGACCCGCCGCAGCGGAAGACCGCGCGCCACCTTCTCGCCGACGGCGGTCAGTCCGGCCTCGCGGACCATGTCGGTGTCGATGAATCCGGGGCAGACGGCGTTGACCCGCACGTGCGGCCCCAACTCGACGGCAAGAGAGCGTGTCAGGGTCAGCACGGCGCCTTTGGAGGCGTCGTAGGCGATCTGTCCGCTGAATCCGATCACCGCGGTGGAGGCGAGATTGACGACCGCGGCCCGGGCCGACCCCCGCAGATGCGGCGCCGTCGCGCGTGTCACCAGATACGGGCCGGTGGCATTGACCCCGAGGACGCGGTTCCAGTCCTCGACCCGATGGTCCTGCAGCGAGGCACGTACTTCGACGCCGGCGTTGTTGACCACCGCATCGACACCGCCGATCGTGTCGACGGTGGCGCCGACGGCAGCGGACACCGATGCCTCGTCGGAGACATCGACGGGTATCGCGGCCACCTCCGGCAGTTCGGCGGTCAGTGTCGCCAGCCGCGCGGTGTCGATGTCCCAGGCGGCGACCCGGTAGCCGTCGCCGTGCAACCGCCGCACGATTGCTCGGCCGATGCCCCGTGCGGCGCCGGTGACGATCGCCGCGGGCGTGCTCATGCCGGTGCTCCCGCCGCCGCGGTCCGCGACGCCGCACCGCCGGGCGCCGACGGCTCGTCCGGGAGGGAAAGTCCGAGCAGCCGGGCCGCGTTGCCGGCCAGCCAGGCCGTCACCGTCGGCTCGGCGAGGCCGAGCGTGGTGATCTCCTCGGCCAGCGCGCGGGTGGACACGCCGTTGACCCAGGTCGTGCTGCCGAACACCAGCTTGCGGCGCAGCGCGCCGTCGGCGCGGCTCAGCACCGGCTCCCACCCGTAGCCGGGTGTGGCCATGGCGGTGCCGCGGTGGGTGGAGCTGTCCAGGTACACGTTGCGGTGACGCTGCGCCACGGCCGCCATCTCGCCCATCCACGGCCAGCCGCCGTGGCCGACGACCAGGACCAGGCCCGGGTACCGGCCGGCGAGCCCGTCGATGTGCCGCCACGTGCACGAGTCCATCGGCCGGGTGGCCGCGAAGTTCTGTCCGCAGTGGATCCACAGCGGCAGCCCCTCGTGCTGGGCGTACTCGAAGATCGGGGCGACGCGCGGATCCAGCACGTCGACGCCGTCCAGGAACGGGATTATCGACAGCCCGCGGGCACCCAGCTCGTCGTGGGAGCGCCGCAACTCCGTCATCGCCGCGGAGATGTCGGCGAGGCTGAGCCCGGCCCAGAAATGCAGTTCGGGCACCCGGGTGGCCAGCCGGGCGACGTGGTCGTTGACGGTGCCGTCGCCCGCCTGCCACATCCCGCCGTGCGCGACCTGCGCGATCACTCCTTGGTCACGCAGCTTCCGTGCGTGCTCGCCGACATCGACGGCCAGCAGCTCCGGCTCGAGCAACACCTCCACGGCCGCGAAGGGGTCCCGGTCCAGCGTCCGTCGATAGCGCGCGAGGTCGGCACCGGCCAGCTCACACAACCGGCGCGCGAACACCCGCAGATAGCCCGGGGCGTCCGCCGCGAACGCCCGCAGGTAGGCCCGCCAGGACGGTAGGTCGTAGACCACTTCGCACACATCGATCACGGGCCGGCCGCCGGCCGGTCCCGCCGCACCGTCCTCGGACGGGGCCACTGTCTCCACCTTTTGCATGAACACTTGTTTACCTTCCGCGAGACCACAATGTCAATGGTCGTTCATATACTTTCCTGACGCGCGCGCGGCGCCTACCGAGGGCACGGGTGACCCCTCGATCGCGCCGACGCACCCGGTCGGTGCGAGCGTGGAATGCGGCCGCTCCGGCCGCGGGAACACTCGGGTGGACCCGGGCCCGAGATGCGGGCGACCGAGACGGCACAGGCGCGCGAACGCACGCTCCGGCGCGGGTCGCCACAGCAGGGACAGCTAGTCCTGTTTGACGCGGATTCCCGCCGCTTCACGATCCCAGGTGTCGGGGGTGATCCCCTCGGACCGGAGACGGTGCTTCTCGATCTTCGCGGTCGGCGTCTTCGGCAACTCCGGCAGGACACGGATGTAGCGCGGAACCATGAAGTGCGCCATGCGCGTTCGGGCGAACTCGAGGAGTTCGGCCGGATCGACGTCGCCGCCCTCCACCGGCGCGACGACGGCGAGGACATCGTCCTCGCCGTGCGGGCTCGGCACGCCCACCACCGCCGCTTCGCGCACCGCGTGGTGCGCGACCAGTTCGGCTTCGACCTCGAACGAGGAAATGTTCTCCCCGCGCCGGCGAATCGCGTCCTTGACGCGGTCGACGAAGAAGAACTCGCCGTTGTCGTCGCGACGGAACGCGTCGCCGGTGTGAAACCACCCGTTCCGCCACGCACGGGCGGTCGCCTCGGGCATTCCCCAGTACCCGGAGTTCATCGCCCACGGCCGATCGGTCCGGACGATCAACTCCCCGATCTCACCGACGGGAACCTCCCGGTCGAATTCGTCGACCAGCCGGCCCTGCACGCCCTTGCGCAGCCGGCCGCAGGTGCCGGGCGTCCGCGGGTTGATCGTGCTGATGAGCGGAATCGACGTCTCCGTCATGTTGAACATCGCCTGCACCGACACACCGAAACGCGCGGCGAACCCGGCCACGTCGTCGATGAGCGGCACCATGAACACGTGGCGTAGCGGATGATCCCGATCTCGCTCGCCGACCGGCTGCTTGACCAGGAATGTCGCCATGACGCCCAGGAGCGTCACGTGCGTGACCTCCCGGTCGCGCACCGTCTCCCAGAACGACCGGGTGTCGAACCGGTCGACGACGGCCACACTGCCACCCAGCAGCAGCGCCGCGTAGCAACCGATGGTGCCGCCCGCGTGGAACAGCGGCAGATTGACCATGTAGCGGTCGCCCGGCCCGAAACACTCGCTGAACGCCGCCAGCGAGGAACTCGCCAGGTGCAGATACGAACAGGTGACCCCCTTCGACGGACCCGTCGTCCCGGAGGTCAGGATGATCGCGTACGGGTCCCACGGCTGCACCGCCTGCTCGGGTTCCACCACGGGTGTCGCATGATCGATGGCGCCGTCCCATTCCAGTGGCACCACCCGCACCGATGCGGGAATGTCCACCTCACGCGCGCGCTCCGCCAGCGCCGGCGCGACCAGCATGACCTGCGCCCCGGACAGGCGCACGGCATGCTCGAGCAGACCGCCCCGATAGGCCGTGTTGAGCGGTACATGAACGGCCCCCAACAGGTTCGCGCCGAACCACACGCGCACGGCGTCCGGACCGTTCGGCAACCAGGACAGGACCCGGTCACCGGGACGAACACCCAGGCGCCTCAGCCGGTGCCCCATCTCGTTGGCGACCGCCCAGACATCGCGGTAGGACCACACAGTCCCGTCGGCGAACACCGCGTACACCTCGTCGGGCCTGCGCTCGGCCTGACGACGCAACAGCGGACCGAGGACGCACTCCTCGGCCGGGGGCACCTGCGCACTCCAATAGTCCATCTACGTACCGATCCTCTCCCTCTCCCGCCGGTGGGGACTCCCGGTGTGCTCGCCAACGACCTTCCGGCCGCGTCACCGGTCACCGACGGCTCGCTCGCTCAGGTATATGAACACTTATACACCTTCGCGGAGTGGTAGACCAGGAATTCGGCTTGGGAACCGGGCGTCTCCGAGCCGGCCCGCCACCGCACTCGATCTCCCGAGTCCCACCCCGGTCGGGCCGCGGAACGTCAGGTCGCATTCCCGCCGGTGCGTACGGCTCCGACACCGCACTCTCGAAGCGAAGTTTTTGTGACAATCCGGGAAGGAACGGCTATGGCAGACATCGCGGTGGTGACGGGCTCGACGCGTGGCATCGGGTTCGAAACGGCCCTGGCATTGGGATCGGCGGGATACACGGTGATCGTGACGGGGCGCTCACGGGAGTCGGCCACGGCCGCGGCCGGCCGGCTGGGCGACCGTGGGATCGACGCACAGGGGTACGCGCTCGACGTCACGTCGTTCGACTCCGTGCAGCGTCTGGCCGGCATTCTCGCCGAGACCCACGGGCGAGTCGATGCGCTGGTGAACAACGCCGGTATCGCTGCCGAATGGGAGGCCCCCGGCCCCAGCCTGTACGCCCATCCACACGCGGTGCGCACGACGATGGAAACCAACGTGTTCGGCGTGTTCCACACGGTGGAGGCCATGCTGCCGTTGGTGCGCCGCAGCGAGGCCGGCCGGATCGTCAACGTGTCATCGTTCGTGGGGTCGCTGGCCCTCCAGTCGCGAGCCGACCCGAACGACCTGGTGATCCCCGCGTATCAGGCCTCCAAGGCGGCCCTCAACAGCCTGACGATCACCTTGTCGAAGGTTCTCGCCGACACCGGCATCAAGGTGTTCTCCATCGATCCGGGCTTCGTGCAAACCGACTTCTCCCCCATCAACCGGGCGCAGGCGCCACTGACCGCCGCGCAAGGCGCCGAGCCGGTGGTCGAGGCCGCGATGCTCGATCTCGACGCACCGTCCGGTTCGTTCCTCGGTCGAGACGGTGTGGTGCCCTGGTGACCGTGGCCGTTTCGGTCGCATCGGTGCCCGGTCACCGGGTCGTGACGACGATCTTCCCCGCGTGGAGGCCGGCGTCCAGGTGCCGGTGGGCCTCGGCCACATCGTCGAGGGCCAACACCCTGTCGAGGGCGGGACGCAACGCTCCCGAGCGGACACCGGCGTTCAGGAAGGCCGCCATGCGCTTCACCACGGCGGCTGCGTCGGCTCCAGCAGTACGGTCTGTCACCGGCATCGCCGCCGGGTCTCGGAGCGATTCCTGACCCGGCGGCGGCCGCGGATTCGGTCGAGCGGTCAGTTCATCGATACGTCACGGAAGACCTCGTTGCCCTCGAAGTAGGTGGCGAGCACTTTCGCTTCTCCCACCGAGGTTTTCGGCAGCTCGAACAGGTTCTTGTCGAGCACCACGAAGTCGGCCTTCTTCCCGGCCGCGAGCGAGCCCCGTTCGTCCTCGGCGAAGATGAGGTGGGCGCCGCCCATCGTGTAGCTGGCGATCATGTCGGCCAGTGTCGCGCGCTCCTGCGGGTTCTGCGCCGCACCGAGATCGGCCTCGGTGGCGGTGTCGACATCGACCCGCGTCATGCCCGCCTCGAGGCCGGTGAGCGGGTACATGTCACGGGTGAAGGTGTCGGTCGAGGGGAAGTCGCTCGACGACGACACCGTGACGCCCGCATCGAGGAAGCTCTGGAATCGCATGGCGTTGTTCACCTCCGACGCGGGTGCGTCGTCGTACCATCCCTTGCCGAACCAGGCCGGCTGCGGGACCGCGATGATGCCGAGTTCGCGGAAGCGCGCCAGATCCTCGCCCCGGGTCCAATCCAGATGGGTGATCGCATGCCTGGCGTCGCGGCGGCCGTTGCGCTGCGCGGCGACTTCGAAGGCGTCGAGCACATTGTCCTCGGGATAGAACCCGGGGCTGCCGATGGCGTGGACGTAGATCCGGAAGCCCTCGGCGTCCAAGGCCGCGACGGTCTCCTCGAGCACGTCCTGCTTCCAGACGAGCTTCGCCTCGCCCACGCCGTCGGCGAAGATCTTGATGGTGTCCAGGGTGAAGTGTGTCCCCCGGTATTTGTCGCGCATGTCCACGAAATGAGCGACCTGGGAGACGCCCTTCGTCTCGTCCGCCCACTGGGCGAGGTCGAATCGAACCGTCAGCTTCCCCTCGTCGTCGAGTTGCTGGAACGCTTGCAGCAGTGACTCGGTCGGGTAATGGATGGGCACGAAGGTGGAGGTGATTCCGTCCTCGGCGGCGACCCGCTGCCACTCCAGGATGGTGTGCCGGTACTGCTCCACGGTGAAATCCGATTGTGGCAGTGCGGAGATCACCAAATTCTCCGCGCCGAACTCCTCGAGTTCGCCGGTGGGCTCCCCGGTGGCCGGGTCGCGCACGATGGTCGCACCCTCCGGATCCGGTGTGTCCTTGGTGATTCCGGCCAGTTCGAGTGCTTTCGAATTGGCGAGCAGGGTGTGGTGGCTGTTCTCGATGATCGCCACGGGAATGTCGGGCACGGCCGCGTCGATGAGTTGCCGGGGCAGGACCCCGCGGGCGCGGGCATCCTCGGCGATGTCGTCCCAGCCGACGCCACGCAACTGCGGCATGGCCGGGTTCTCGGCCCGGTAGGCGCGCAGCGCGGCCTGCTTGTCCTCGACGGTTCGGTGACGGTCGAGATTGAGCCAGAACAGGCTCTCGGCCATGAGATAGGCGTGATTGTGTCCGTCGATGAACCCGGGGGTGACCATCTTGCCCTGGAGATCGACCACCTGCGCCCCATCGTTTTCATAGGCCTGCGCGCCGGCGTCGTCACCGACGTAGACGATCTTGTCGCCGCTGACCACGATCGCCTGGGCCCATTCCCGGGTGTCGTCGACGGTGTAGATGCGACCGTTCTTCAGGATCAGGTCGGCGGCGGGGGTCTGATCGCCGCTCGAACAGCCGGTGATCAGGGCCGCCGTGAGAGCGGCCGCACCGAGAAGTACGGGGTATTTCCTCATCAGTTCGATTCCTTTCGTCGTGCCGTTCCGCTCGGCGCCGTCGGTGACGTCGCGCAGACGTCGGCGACGGGCACAACCCGGGCGCGTCGGGGCCCAGGCATGCCTGGGCTCGCACTCGGTCGTGTCGATCGGCTCGGCGCCGACCGGGCGCGGAGGGCACGTGCGTTTTCAGTAGGACGGTCCGCCAGGTCATCCGGTCATGACGAGGTTGTGGGCTCGTCCCCTCGATCCCGAGCACCCGGCCGCGCACTCGCGGCCGGCACCCCCGAGTGGGGTCCCGCGAGAACCGACGGACTTCTCCGCGGCCGCCGCCTGTTCGAACTGACTGTGGCGCTTGCCATGTCGACTCCTCGTCGCTTCGTCGCTACCTGACGGTCCATCGACCCCGCACCTACCTGCACGTAGCTGCCGTTACCGGGCGATGGACGGTATTGCCGCGGCTCGGTGGTCGTTGGCGCAACCACCGAGCCGCCGTCCTGATCCCTCTCACCATGCGATCCGACTGTGAACCGGATCACGATCAGGACGTGTGCCAGTTGTATACCACCGGTCCACAACTGACAAGGGAGTTCTCCCGAGTTCCCCGAGGAAGCCCATCAGCGGATCCCCACTCCCCGATCCGAACGGCCGGACGACACCCGACGGCACACGAAGGACGCAGCGAACTCCGTGCGACGCAGGCGATTCAGCGCCACCGGCCGTTCCCCGTCCGCAGCCGATCGCCGCGAGCGGTCACCGCAGGCGACCGGTCACCGGCGCTTCGCGCGCACCTCGATCGCGTCCAGGAACAACTCGTCAAGACGAGCGAAGACCTGTCTTCCGAAGCGACACTGGGTGAGGCGATCTACGCCTTCCGCGCGATCGCGGACGCGGCGGCGCGGCGATGACCTCGACGCTCTGCACTGTCCCGCCCTGCCCGCTCGATGTGCGCGATCTCCTTCCGCGTACCGGCCGGGTGGTCGTGCCGGTGGGTCCGGTGCCGGGCCCAGCCCGCGAAGGACCCGGCACCGACCGTCGATTCAGTGATGGATCGACGCGCCGCCCTCGGCCCGCACCAGTTCCCGGCGCTTGTCGTCGGTGAAATTCCACCGGAACGTGCCCGGCTCGGCGGCCTCCTCGACGAGTTCCTCGATCACGCCCCGGCAGGCGCGTTCCTTGATGAAGGCGGCGAGGCGACCGCCGATGGCGAACCTGGTCGCGGTGTCGTCCTTGGCGGCCAGTTGCAGGGTGGCGGCGCGGCGGCCCAGCGCGATGCACTGACCGAAGTAGCCCACGCTGATCTCGGTGGGCCGCTCACCGGCAATCCGGGCCAGCACCGTGTCGGCGGCGTGCGCGCCCAGCGGCCGCGCGGTCTGGCAGCTCATGCGCAGCGGCCGGTCCGAGGGCGCCGCCGAGCCGCACACTGTCGCGGGTCACCTCGACCACCGTGGCCTCGCCACCCTCGAGCACGCTCACCCCCAGCCCGGCGAGCCGATCGGCCACCGAACGCCGCACCCGCGGGTGCAGGTACGGGCCGAGCACCCCGCCACAGATCAGCGTGACGGCGCGGCCCTGCTCGGCCAACTCGGCGGCGACCTCGATGCCCGTCGAACCGCCGCCGACCACCGTCACCGCGGCCGCGGCCCCTGCGGTGTCGAGGGCCGACCGCAGCCGGCGCGCCTCCTCCAAAACCGCCACCGGATAGGCGAATTCGGCCACTCCCGGCACGGACGGGGCCGCGCTGCCGCTGCCCACCGCATAGATCAGATAGTCGTAGTCGAGCGTCGCGCCGGAGGCCAACCGCACGCTCTGCCCGGCCGCGTCGATCAGCTCCGCCGTGTCGACCACCAGCCGGACGCGTTCGGCCAGGATCTCCCGGTAGTCGACGACGGCCGAGTGCGACCCACCCGCCACTTGGTGCAGGCGGACCCGCTCGACGAAGCTCGCGCGCGGGTTGACCAGTGTCACCGCCACGTCCGCACGCTGCGTCAACCGGTTGGCCGCCATGACACCGGCGTATCCGCCGCCGATCACGACCACATCGATGTGCCCACTCATGGTTCCTCCTTCATCCGCGGGGTTCGGGCACAAGACACCGGGTGCGCGAGGATCGTGACACCGTATGAGCCGGATCACGTGGAGCCGGCGGGCTGCCGCACCGGGTCACTCACCGGCCGGCTGCCCGGCGCGCGCGAGGGAGAGCGCGAGGTCGGCGTGACCGTTGTCGAGCAGATACCCGAGCAGGAGCGCGCGAAAGGCCCGATAGGACGTGTCGTCGTCGACCGCGCCCACCGCCATCTGATCGAGGGCCAGCCCGTGTGCCAGTGCCGTGAGCACCGGGGCCGCCGCTTCGGCCTCGGGCGCGCCGACCGCGCGCACCACCGCCCGGGCCACCGTCCACGACGATTCCAGCGCGTCCTGGGCGGCCTCCCGGAATTCGGGATGCCGCGCGGCGTGCAGCAGGGCTTCGCAATAGGCCAGCCAGTCCGGCAGCCGTGGCCGGTTGGCGGCGGCCAGCATGCGTCCCATCTCGTCGGCCGACATCGTGTGTGCGGCCAGCTGTTCGGCCGTGGCCGTCTGCGCGGCCTGTTCTTCGGCCATGAAGGTCAGCAGGGACTCCTTGGCGAGTTCGTCGATGGAGGAGAAGAAGTAGCTCGCCGTCGCCAGCGGCAGCCCGGCCCGTTCGGTCACCGCGCGATGCGTCACCCCGGCCATGCCCTGTTCGGCGACGATCTCGACCGTCGCGCGCAGCAAGGCATTTCGGCGGGCTTGGGCGCTGGGTCCGTGCCGGCGAGCGTTCATGGAGCCGATCCTAGACCGGAGGTCTGGAAGAACCTCTTGACAAAGTCTGGCAGGACTCCTAGTTTTCTGGAAACTTTTCCAGACTTTCAGGGGTGCCCGATGCCGCCGATCCACGCCTTCGTCGACGACGCTCTCGCCGACCACGATGCCGTCGAACTCGCCCGGCAGGTCGCCGCCCGCACGGTGAGCCCCGCCGAACTCGCGACCGCCGCCCTCGACCGCGCGCGCCGGGTGAACGACACGCTGCGCGCCGTCGCCGCGACCTACCCGGAGCCGCGGTTCGCCCCCGAAGGCCGTGGCGCGCTCAGCGGCATACCGACCTACATCAAGGACAACGTCGATGTGGCGGGCCTGCCGACCCAGCACGGCAGCGTCGCCTTCACCGCACCCGCGGCCCGGCGCGACGGCCGGGTCACCCGCCAGTTCCTCGCCACCGGGGTCACCGTGCTGGGCAAGTCCCGGCTACCCGAGTTCGGGCTCACCCCCACCACGGAGTTCGCCACCCAGGAACCGGCCCGAAATCCCTGGCACCTCAACCACTCCCCCGGCGGCTCCTCCGGCGGCGCGGCAGCGCTGGTCGCCTCGGGTGTCGTCCCGCTCGCGCACGGCAACGACGGCGGCGGCTCGATCCGCATCCCGGCGGCCTGTGCGGGACTGGTCGGGCTCAAGACGAGCCGCGGCCGGCTGCTCGACAGTGAACAGACCCGCCTGATGCCGCTCAACCTCGTCTCGGAGGGGGTCCTGACCCGCACGGTCCGCGACAGCGCCGCCTTCCTCGCCGCCGCCGAGCGCTACCATCGCAACCCCGCGCTCCCGCCCATCGGCGAGGTCATGGGCCCGGCCATGCGGCGACTGCGGATCGGGCTGGTGACCGAGAGCCCCACCGGCGCGGTCGTGGACGAGCCCACGATGGCCGCGGTCGAGGCCACCGCGCGCATCCTGGAGAAGGCCGGGCACATCGTGGAGCCCACCAGCCCGCCGGTGACCACGCGCTTCGTCCACGATTTCACCCTGTACTGGGCGTTTCTGGCCGATGTCCTCACCACGACCGGCAGGTTCGGGTTCGGCGCGTCCTGGAACACCGCCGACGCCGAGCACGCCACCCGGGGCCTGCGCGCCTACCACCGCCGGACGCTGCACCAGACCCCCGCGGCATTGCGCCGACTGCGCCGATTCCGCCACGTTTACGACACCTGGCTGGCCCGGCACGACGTCATCCTGAGCCCGGTCGTCGCCCACACCGCCCCCGAACTCGGATACTTCGCCGGCACGTCGTCTTTCGACGAACTGCTCGCACGAATGGCCAACTTCGTCTCGTTCACGCCGGTGAACAACGTCGCCGGTTCGCCCGCCATCGCGATCCCCGCGGGCCTCGCCCCCGACGGGCTGCCCGTCGCGATCCACCTGTCCGCCGCCTACGGTGACGAACGCACTCTGCTCGAACTGGCCTATCTGCTGGAAGCCGAGCAGCCCTTCCCGAGAATCGACGGGCGAGCACCGGCGGTCTGATCGGCGCGGGCGGCCCGGTTCCTATCCGGCCGCGTGCCGGCTGTTCGGGCGTGTCGTCGCGGTCCGGGTGGCGACGAGCGCCGTCGCCACCCCGATCGCGGTGAGGACCGCGATGCCGAGGATCAACCACCGCGCCGACGCGAGCGGGGAATCACCGCCCAGCGCAAGCAGATTCCCGGCCAGCGCGCTGGTGAGGGTGAACGCGATCAGCTGGGTGGTGCTGACCGCCGCGGCGGCCTTCGCGCCCTCGGCCTCGTCCTCACCGGCGCGCATCGCCGCGACGGACAGGTGCGGGAAGGCGAGCCCGATCCCGGCACCGGCGACGAACAGCAGCACCGCCCACACCGTGAGGTGCAGCCAGCGCGCACCGTCGGCCTGGAGCAGCCCGTAGGCGGCCAGTCCGGCGGTCAGCAGCACCGGTCCGGTGCGGACCAGGATCCGCGCGGTGCGCTCGGCGGCGGCGACGCTGAACAGCTGGGCCAGCGTCCAGCCCAGCGACAGCACGGCGCCGAGGAGTCCCGCGACGATCGGGGTGGCGCCGGCGAGCTGCTGCGCGAACAGCGGGATGAAGTTCTCCACCATCACCCCCGCACACAGCGCGGCAACGGTGACGTAGACCCATTTCAGCGGGTTGCCGGGGGTGTAGGCGAGGCGGGGCAGCACGCCGTCGGGATCCCGGGAGTCGATCACGAAGAACGCGATGAGCAGCAGCAGCCCCGCGGCGACGGTGACCGGCACCCACACACCGGACAGCGCCGATCGCAGGCTCAGCAGCGCGGCGGTCAGGGCGAGCGCGAGGATCGATGCGACCGGCACCGGGGTGCGGGTGGCCTCTTCGGGGCGCCGCGTCGGCAGCGCCCGCACGGTGACGAGCAGCAGCAGGATCGCGATGCCGGTGAGCGTCGCGAACGCGGCCCGCCACGCACCGCCCTCCGCGAACACCCCGCCGAGGGCGGGCCCGAGCAGGGTGCCGACCCCGAACATCGCCGAGACGAGGCCGGTGGCGCGGGTCCACAGCTGCGGCGGAAGCACCCTGCGGATCGTGGCGTACCCGAGTCCGGTGAGCAGGCCCGCGCCGAGACCCTGGATCGCGCGCCCGGCCACGAAGAACTCCATCGTGGGACTGCCCGCGCCGACCACCGTGCCCCCGGCGAAGAGCAGGTAGGCGACGACGTAGGAGCCGCCGCTGCCCCGGACGGCGAGCATCCGGCTCACGATCATCGTCGCGGTGACCGCGGTGATCAGGTAGGCGGTGGCCGCCCATGCGTAATACTGCTGCCCGCCCAGCTCGCCGACGACGGTGGGCATGAGCGCGGCGGTGAAATAGAGGTTCATCGCATAGAGGCCGACGCCGCCCGCCATCACGATCACGGCGGTGCGGTGCGGGCGGGAGAACAGCGCCCGCCACCCGGAATCCTGCTCCGCCACGGGCATTTCAGCGACGGATGCGGTGGTCTCCGGGGATGGTTCCGGCGTGGAAGAGGTCATGCGCGCTACGCTAAAATTTCAAGTTCACTTGAAGTCAAGGCCCAGTGTGAAAAGGCGCAGTATGAAGCAGACACCCACGGACCTGCTCACCGTGGGCGAGGTCGCCCGCCGGGCCGGCATCGCCACCAGCGCGGTCAGGTTCTACGAAGACCAAGGGTTGATCGCCGCCACCCGCACCGCAGGCAACCAACGCCGCTATCCCCGCCACGTCCTTCGCCGCATCGGAATCATCGTCGCCGCACGGCGATTCGGCATCCCGCTCGCCGAAGTCGCCGAAGTCTTCGCCGACCTCCCACACGACCGCATGCCCAGCAAGACCGACTGGCGCAAGATCTCCCGCGGCTGGCACGACCGCCTCGAAGCCCGGCGCCGCGAGCTGGAACGGCTCGAGGAGGAACTCATCGGCTGCATCGGCTGCGGGTGCCTGTCGCTGAACACCTGCCGAGTGCTGAATCCGGAAGATCGCCTCGCCGCCGAAGGGCCGGGCGCGCGGCGGCTCACCGGCGGGGACGCAGACACCCAGCGCCCGCCGGACGCGCACGATCTCGGTCGTTCTCCGGGATCGGCATTCGCCGGGGACGGACAGGGGCGGTAGGCGTCGAGGTCGAAGCGCCCGAGCTGTGCGAGATAGTCGTCGGTGTTGCCCGGCCACAGCGCTTTGTTGTGACCGGTCGGGTCCGACTCGATGGTCAGCATGCGGAATCCGAGGTCGCGCGCGGTCGCGAGCGCACGCCGGAACAGAACGCTGCCGATCCCCGCGCCGGTCGCCTCGGGCGCGACGATCAGCATCCCCAGCTCACCGACGGGCGCGTCGCCCTTCACCGTCACGAAACCGAGGACGACGCCGTCCCGCTCGGCAACCAGTGTTCGCCGGGGCCGTGAGGTCAGGGGCGGCGCAGGCGGCCGAGGAATCCGCGAACACCCGTGGCAGGCTCGACCGCGTCCAGGCGGGCGATCTGGTCCGCGTCCAGAGTGATCGAGCCCGCTGCGACGTTCTGCTCGAGGTGGGCGATCGACGTGGTGCCGGGAATGATCAGCACATTCGGGGCGCGGTGCAGTAACCAGGCCAGGCCGATCTGGGCCGGGGTGGCGCCTGCCTCCTGCGCGATCCGCTGGACGACCGGTTCGTGGGTGACCTTCGCCAAGCCGGGCATGGCACCACCGAGCGGGAAGTACGGAACCCAGGCGATGCCCTCCGCTCGGGCGACGTCCAGGACCGGTTCCTGCTTGCGGGAGGTCAGGCTGTATTGATTGGACACGCACACGATCCCCGCGGGCAGCGCGGCACGCAGTTCGGCCGTGTCGACGGTGCTCACCCCGATGTGTCCGATCAGGCCCTCCTCGCGCAGGGCGATCATCTCGGCCATCTGGTCGTCGAATGACACCCGCTGGCTCGGGGTCAACGGGAAGGACCCGGGCGGGATGCGGCGCATATTCACCACATCCAGACGCTCGACCGCGAGACTGCGCAGGTTGGCGTGGACCTGCGCGCGCAATTGCTCGGGTCGCTGGGCGGGCACCAGTGGCATCGGACCGCGCCGGGCCGGGCGGGCACCGACCTTGGTCACGACCACCACGTCCGGATCGACGGCCAGCGTGGCGGCGAGGTACCGGTTGGCGGTGCCGTCGCCGTAGAAGTGGGCGGTGTCGAAGTGGTTCACGCCCAGTTCGTAGGCGCGGCGCAGCACCGCGCATGCCGCGTCCGGGTCAGTCGCGCGGGGCAACTGCATGGTGCCGTACCCGACCCGCGCGACCTCGCGTCCGGCCAACGTGAAGGAGCCGCCGGGGCGTGCAGCGGTGTCGGAAGGGTGGCTGGAGTCGGTCATCTTGGGAGCTCGCTCTCGTGCGACAATAAAGCTCGAACCGGAGGAACCTCCGGTAAGGCCAGAATGCCACAAACGGAGGGACCTCCGCTATGGGTGACGCATCGCTTCCTCGGGAGACGCCCGTCTCCACCACCGGCCCCGCCCCGGCCCAGCGCCGCCGTCGCGCCGACGCCGAACGCAACCGCCGAGCACTGCTCGACGCGGCCCGCGCGGCCCTGGCCGACGGCACCGGTTCCTTCTCCCTCGAGGCCGTGGCCCGCCAGGCCGGGGTGGGGATCGGCACCCTCTACCGCCACTTCCCCACCCGCGAGCAGCTCGTAACAGCCGCCTACGACGCCCAAGTCGAGGACCTGCTCGCCCAGGCCGGGGCACTTGTCGACAAGCTGCCGCCGCGGCAGGCCCTCCGCGAATGGATGAACCACTTCGCCCAGCTCGTGACCGCCAAACACGGCATGCTCGATGCCCTGCACACCAGCCTGCTCGATGCCGCGCACACCCCCGACGTCGCAGGCATTCGCGCGCGCATGGCCGCCGCGATCACCCCGATCCTGCAAGCGGGCGCCGACGACGGGTCACTGCGCGCCGACGTTCAGGCCGGTGACGTGGTCCTCCTGATCGCCGGGTCCCTGATGCCCGTCCGGGACGACGCCGCGCGAACCCAGCGTTTGCTCACCCTCGTCCTGGACGCCCTACGCCCGATGAAAGCGGGGTGATACCCGCGGTTGCTCCGGCGATGTCTCGCCACGCATCGGACGCGGATCTTCGCAGCTCGTCGGTCAGCGGGGTGGTTCCGCGGACACCGGCAGATCCGCCAGCCGCCATTCGAGCATGCCGTCGCGGAGGCGGACCGCGCGCCGGCCGCGTTCGGTGAGCAGGCGCACCGCGTCGTAGGCGAACACGCAGTATTCGCCGCGGCAGTAGACGACGATCTCGGTGTCGGCGGGTAGCTCGGCGATGCGGTCGGACAGCTGGTCGATGGGGATGTTGATCGCGCCCGGGATGTGGCCGGCCGAGTACTCGGCTTCGGGGCGCACGTCGAGGACGACCACCTGCCCCTCGGTGCCGCGGGCGAGTAGTTCCGCGCTGCTCAGTTCGGCCCCGGCATCGCCCAGGTAGCTCTCCCGCGCGGGCGGCACCGCGGGCTGATGGGCCGCGGTGACCCGGCGCAGCAGGACGAGCAAGCGCGCGACGTCCTCGCCGGCGAGGCGGTAGTGGATGCGCACGCCCTCGCGGCGGGTGGCGACGAATCCGGCGTGCTTGAGGGTCTGCAGGTGCGCGGAGGCGGTGGTCAGGTTGAGCCCGGCCGCGGCGGCCAGCGCCTCCACCGAGCGCTCACCCTGGGCGAGCAGATCCAGCAGCTCCAGCCGCTTCGCACTTGCCAGCGCCTTCCCGCCGACCGCGAACGCCTCGTACAGGGCGGCCTTCGCCGCCGCCTTGTCCTCACCCATCGGTTCCTCCGAATACCCCTGCGGGGCGGGCACTCCGGCGCCGCGCCCACCACAGTGCCGGGATCAGGATCAGCGCGAGCACACCCCCGGCCAGGGACAGGACCGCGTAGCTCGTCGCGGTCATGACGACTCCCGACAGCACGCCTCCGCCCGCCCCCGCGAGCGCGATGAGCACATCGATCGTGCCCTGCACACGCGGCCGGTTCGCCGGCACCGTCGCATCGACCACCAGCGCGGTCCCCGCGATCAACCCGAAATTCCAGCCCAGGCCCAGCAGCATCAGCGCGATGATCAACAGACCGAGCGAATCGCCCGGGGCGATCGCGGCGACGACCCCGGCGGCGAGCAGCGTCACGCCGGCGGCGACCGCCATCGGGGTCCGGCCGAGGCGATCCACCAGCACGCCGGTCACCAGCGACGGCAGATACATCGCGCCGACGTGCAGCCCGATCACCAACCCGACCGCACCCAGCTCGTGATGGTGCAGCCGCATGTGGACCGGCGTCATCGTCATGATCGCGACCATCGCGATCTGAGTCACGACCATCACCGTCGCACCGACAGCGGCGCCCACCCCGGCCTTCGGGGCCGCCGACCCGGCCTCGGCCGGGCCGGCAGCGATCCGCTCGGCCGTGGTGATCGCGCGTGCCAGCAGATACGGGTCCGGGCGCAACAACGTCAGCAGCGCCATACCGGCCGCCGCGTACGCCACGGCCGCCAGCAGGAACGGGCCCGCCAACGGCGGGATCCCCCAGTGCTCGGCCGTTCGCCCCAGCGGTTCCACCAGATTGGGGCCCGCCACCGCGCCGAGTGTGGTCGATACCAGCGCGACACTCACCGCTCTGCCGCGTCCGTCCGGGGAGGCGAGATCGGTCCCCGCATACCGCGCCTGCAGATTGGTCGCGGTGCCCGCACCGTAGACGAACAGCGCGACGAACAGCAGTGGGGCACTGTCGATCACCGCTGCGACGACCACACCGACCGCGCCCAGCGCGCCCGCACCGAACCCGAGACCCAAGCCGATCCGTCGCCCCCACCGCTGGGTGAACCGCCCGATCGAGAACGCCGCCAGTGCCGACCCGAGGGTGAACAACGCGGTCGGCACACCGGCGGCACTGCCCGAGCCGAGCATCTGCTGAGCCAGCAGCGCACCGACGGTGATGCCGGCCGCAAGCCCCGCCCCGCCGAGCACTTGGCTGACCACGACGACGGTCAGCGTGCGCCGCTGCACCCTGGCCCGCTCCCGCTCGTCGGGCACCGGGAGCTGGACGCCGGAGGCCAGGTCGTTCGTCACGACCGCTCCCCGGCGTAGAAGCCGACCACGTTATTCCACATATTCATGGAATAGGAGAGTACGGCATGGCCGCGTCGCGGTGTGCTGCGCAAGGGCAGGGCCGGAACGGACGTGGGTATCACCGCACCCGCTGTCCCGGCCCGCCCCAGTTCACCCCAGGCTGAACGGCTGCCCCCAGACGGTGACGATCTCCTTGGCGGTGTCGGTCTCCACCTCGACCTCGGCGAAGGCCCTGGCCTGGGCGTAGCCGGCGCAACCGGCGAGGCCGATCGTGCTGTTACGCCAGGTGACGCTGCCGCTGGTACCGGTGTGCGAGGAGAACGGCCGATGCGATTCGGAGCCGAAGGCGTCGGGTGCCTCCAGATCGAGCAGGTAGAACTTCCTGGCCTGGCCCGGGCCCAGGCTCAGGTTCCCGCCGAGGCTGCCACCCGCCGAGGGGTTCTTCCCCGCCCAGTCCGAGCTGTAGTTCGCGCCGCCGTTGGCACCGCCCCCGGCGATGTTCACCTGGCATCCCACGACGTAGCCGGGCCTGATCTTCGCCCGCGCGGGTGCCGAGGAGTCGAACTGGGCACTCGCGGAGACCCACGCGTTGCGGTGCAGCGGCGTGGCGCCCATGGACGGGCTGATCGTCGCCGATTCGCCGACCAGGCGCACGGTCACGACCGTACCGTCGCCGAGCGTTTCGGTGACCGCGCCTCCCGGTAGCGGAACGACGGTGTCCGCGGCGGCGACGGCGACGGAGATCGACCCCAACGCGGCGGCCGCGACGACGGCGACCCGGGAGACGTTCTTGGCATGGAGCATGACGGAACCTCTTCGTCTGTGGTGGTGGTCGGGCGCGGGATGTACGGGCACGGTTCAGCCGATGCTGAAAGGCGCGCCGTACAGGGTGGTTTTCGAATAGTGGTCGCCGATGATCTCCACCACCGTGTACGCCCGAGCTTGCGCGTAGCCTCCGCAGCCCTGGATCTCGATCTCGAAATCCCGGTACCCCAGGCTGTAGATGCCCGGCCGCAGAATGTCTTTGAACCCGACCTGCACGAATTTCACCTGACCAGGGCCGATCTGGATCCCGGCGGAGCCACCGACGCCGCCGCCGTTGGTGCTCACGTTGCCCGACAGACCCGCCGAGATGGCACTGTCGCCGATACTCACCTGGCAGCCGACGATGTAGCCGGTACTCACCTGCGACGCGCCGTGGGTGGAGGAATTGTTGGTGCCCGGCCAGTTCTCCGGCGTCGAGTAAGGACCCGGCCGCTCTACGGTGGGCGTGTCGGTGACCTCGGCGGTGACCGTACCCGACACCCACACCACCCGTCCGGCGCCGTTGGCCGCCATCGACGGCGACACCACCGCGTGTTCCCCGGTCCGGGTGAGCGTCGCCCCCGGTGCGGTCTCCTGCCCGTCGGGAAGTGGTACGAGCACATCCGCGGCGGCGGGTCCGGCCGCCGCCGCGGAGATCGCCGCCGCGATCGCGGCCCAGACTCCCAGCCGCGCGCCCCGGGCCGGCCGTACGCGTACCTCATCGCTATCCATGTGTGCTCCTCATGTCGATCGAAAACGGATGTGCCGCGAATTTCGTGCCGGATTCGCCGGTCTCAACGGATGTCGAGCGGTGCTTCGGCGGGATACTCGGCGGGCGCCATCGCGTAGGTGTCGGTGAGCAGCGCGATGAATTCTCGATCGGTCATCGGATCGGTGGGGAAGTCGAATTCCTTACCACGGCGGACCAGATCGTCGCCCAAGATGTCGAAGACCTTGGCCGGGGTGAGGTCGTCGGTGTGGTCGAGGTAGCGGTCCGCGTCGCGCCGGTCGTCGAAGACCAGCGCGGTGTAATGGAACAGGGTGCGGACCTCGCCGTCGGTGTACCGGGCGATCTCCTTGTCCCCGTTGCGCACCACCCACTGCCCGTTCTCACCGTGCAGCCGCGTCTGCATGTCGAGTTCGGGTATGTCCCGGCGATCGCGCGGGCCGTTCGCCTCGCGCCGGTGGTACATCTTCGAATTGTCGGACAGGATCGCGGTGTTCCAGAACGGCGCAGCCAGTCGCTGCGGCGCGCGGTCGGGACCGTCGGGCCAGTAGGTGAATCCACCGTCCAGGTCGGAGTCGTAGAAATAGGTGATCACCTGGGCGGTCTTGACTTCCCAGTGGTCGAACAGACCCGATTTCGCCATCACGCTCAGCAGCCAGATCGGGGTCTCCACCGAACTCATCCCGCGCCAGTTGCCGCTGTCGAAATGCCCGGCGTCGAAGCTGTGCGAGGGCACGGCCACGTTGAACAGCATGTGGTGGGCCATGCCGTAGCGCGCGCCGTGCACGCTCTTGGCATGCTCGAGCAAGGTCCGGCTCAGGTAGATGTCGCGGATCTCGTCGTAGAAGGCGACTCCCTCCTTGGCGAGGTACCCGCGGAACACCGGCGCGACGAAATCGGACAGCTTCGCGTCGGCCTTGCGCTGCGCGCCACCCGAGACCGCAAGGTACTCCTCGGTGCTGGCGAAGTGGTGGGCCAGGATCAACGGCCACGGCCCGTGGTCGGCGACCACACCGAACAGCGCCGCCGTCTGCTCGGGCGTGTACAGATCGGGCACGATCCGGGGCGGAGCGACCGGGACGAGTGGGTGCCGGTGGGGCGTTCCGAGTGTTGCGGTCATGATGTTCCCTTCTTCCTTCCCGCCGCGTCGTCGCGGGGGGGCCGGCCGATCGCGGCGGCGAACCGCCTCGCGATCGGGGTGAAACTCCGTCTCAGATGCGCTCGAACAACTCGAGCAGATGGCCTTCGGGGTCGTGGACGAAGGCGACCCTGATGCCGATGTCGGTCATCGTGGTGGGTGGTTCGGACACGGTGGCGCCGGCCTGTTCGGCTCGCCGCACCACCTCGTCCAGGCCGGAAACCTCGAACCCGATCACGGCCGAGCCCGGGGCCGGCGCGGGACGGTTCTTGTAATGCAGCAGCACCAGCGATTGTTCGGTGCCGTCCGGTGAGGTCATGATGATCTCGGCGAGCGGGTCGGCCCGGTCGTCGAACTCGTAGCGCGTCCGCTCCACCCGGCCGAACACCGAGGAGTAGAAGGCGAATTGGGCTGCGAGGTCGTCGACCAGAATCTTGGTGAAGGCATAGCGAGGGCAGCGCACCGGCGTTCCTTTCGTCGACGCGGCCGCGAGTCGGCCGCGCGGGGTGTGTCGTGTCGTCCGGCCGTCAGCCGACCGCGGCCGGGGTGTCCTCGGCGCCGGTGGCGCGGACCGCGTTCGATCGCGGCCGCGGCGGCCGGCCGATGAACAGGCACAGGACGGCCACCACCACGGCGCAGCCGATGAACCAGGCCACCGCGAGGTTGAACGACGCCAGGGTGGGCGCCGTGGTTCCCGGCACGGTCGACAGCGAGAGCATCACCGACACGAGCGCCACACCCACGGCCGAGAAGGCCTGGCGCGCCGTGTCAAGGGATCGTCCCGATCCGCCACCGGCCCGATCAGGAGGTTTCCGTGAGTTCCACCATCAAGCAGGTCCGCGTCCACGGCCCCGGCACCATCGGCCTGGACTTGGTCGAGCTACCGGAGTGCGGACCGCGCGATGCCGTGGTCGAACTGCGCGCCTGCGGGATCTGCGGCAGCGATCTCGGGTATATACGGCTCGGCGGAGTAGCGGGCCCCGGCTCGGAACCGATGCCCCTCGGACACGAGATATCCGGTGTCGTCTCGGCGATCGGAGCGGAGGTCGACGGACTGCGACCCGGCCAACGGGTCGTGGTACACCCCGGCCGCGACGACATCGGCCGCATCGGAAACGGCTCACCCGAGGGCGGTCTGGCAGACGCGGTGCTCGTCCGGGACGCCGCGGCGGGCGACCGCCTGTTCCCCATCCCCGACGACATGCCCTTCGATGTCGCGGCGCTGGCCGAACCCGTGGCGGTCGGCATGCACGCGGTCGACCAAGCCGACCTCTCCCCCACCGACCCGGTGGCGGTGTTCGGCTGCGGCCCCATCGGGTTGGCCGCGATCGCCACCCTGGCCGATCGGGGACACACGGCCGTGATCGGCATCGAGCTTTCGGCCACCCGGCGCCGTCTCGCCGAAACCCTCGGCGCCTCGGCCACCATCGACCCCGCCCACGAGGACCTGTGGGCGCGCCTGCGTCAACTGCACGGATCGCGACCGAGCATGGCCGGAACAGCACCGGCGACGGTCGGCTTCATCGAAGCCTCCGGCGCGAATGCCGTCCTCGGCGACATCATCGACAACGCCGGGCGCGGAGCGCGGATCTCGGTGGTCGCCGTTCACTACACTCCGGTGCCGGTCAATTTCCTCCGCGTCCTCACCGGCGAGCTGACCATCCGCGGCTCCATCGAATACCCGCCCCGCTTCCGCGACGCGATCGACCTGCTCGAGCGGCGCGACCTCACCGCGCTCATCACCCACCGCTTCCCACTGGAGGGCATCGACGAAGCCCTCACCACCCTGCGCAACGACCGCGAATGCGGCAAGATTCTCGTGGAGATGAACCACTGACAGCGGTGTCCCTGTCCGCGACGGGGCGTCGACTATGCGACGTATAGTGCGCGCATGACCACCAACGCCCCCGTCCGGACCGACCGCCGGTCATCGTCGCCGCCGACCGATCGAGTTGTGGCGATCATGCAGCTCCTCGGGCGCAACCCACTGCGGTCCTACTCTCTGGCGGAGATCGAACGCACGCTCGAGATCAGCCGGGCCACCGCCCACGCGATTCTGTCGGCGCTGGTCGGTCACGACTGGGTTGTGCGCGACTACGACAGCGGCCACTACAGCTGTGGTCCGGCGATCGCGGCGCTCGCCCGCCCGGCCGGTGCGACGACTCGCCGGATCCGGGCCCGCCTCGGCGAGCTCGCCGACACCGTCCACGGCCAAGTCCTGCTGTTCGAGGCGCGAGATGAAGCGCTCGTTGCCATCGAGACTGTCGGATCGGCCCCCGATTCGCCGCCTGCGGCTGCCGGTTTCACCGTGCCGTTGGTCGCGCCGTTCGGACGGGAGTTCATCGCCTTCGCTCCGCCCGACGAACAGCAGGCATGGCTCGACCGTGTGGGGCCGACCTCACACGCCTTCAGCGCCCGGATGAAGGAGGTGCTCGCGCAAGTCCGCACCCGGGGATACGCCATCGAGCGACGCACCCGCGAGTTCAACCGGGTCTTCGCGGCGATGCACGCCCTCAGTGGCGAGATCGACGCCATCACTGCGCGGCTCGCTGCCGCCGTCGCCGATCTCACCGTGGTCGACTTCCTCGACGACGAACTGACCGACGGCCGGGATTACACCATCGCCAGTCTGTCGGCGCCGATCTTCACTCACGGCGGCGCCGTCGCCAAGACCCTGTCGGCCGTCCTGGTCCGCCCGGTACCGGCCGATGCCGTCGCCGCACTCGGCGCCGAACTCCGCCGCGCCGCCACCGATATCGAATATATGATCGCCACCTACGGGGAAGCCTGAGGGCGCCACGGGCGGTTCCCCTTCCAGCCCCATTCGAATATGCCGGCCTCGGCGACCAGCACGAGCTGGTGGAGAGGAGGACTCGATGGATGCACGCGGACTCTTCAGGAGGCAGGCCGGAGGGCGACCAGCACGAAGCGGGTGACCGCCACGAATGTTGCGCGCTCACTTGGCCTTCCGCGCATAGCCGGCGGTTTCGCGCGCAACGACACCCCCGGCCGGCCCATTTCGGAAACGACCCACAAGCGGGTACTCGCGGAGGCGAAGCGGCTGGGCTACCGCCCACCCCGGCCGCGCAGGCGTTGCTTCGCGGCAGCTCGCGCCTGGTGATGCTGTTGCTACCCGACGGACCCGTCGAGACCAACACGGGCAGTTCTTCGAGGAGGTCTCCTACCACCTCGATCCCGCCGGCTACACCCTCGCGCCCACTCCGCGCGGCCGTGGCGACCGCGCCCCGCCTGCTCTGGGAGCTGCTGCACCCGAGGTGATCCTCGGCCTCGGCGAGCTGGACGAGGCCGATCTGCGTTCGGTGCGCGAGAGCGGCGGGCTCGCCCGGTGCGTCGCGGAAACCGGCCCGGCACGGCGTCGGTCGACTCACCACCGATCGCAACCGGTGGCCCCGAATTCACTGTGATGATCAGGGAATCCATGTCCGTCGAGAACCAGCAGGGGGTCGCCCCGACCAGAAGAACCCTTCCGGCCTCGACCGGAAGGGTTCTGCTCGCTTCACAACACGCCGGCAGCTCAGCGGCCGAGGCTTTTCAGGACCTCCTCGGCGGCCTTTTCGCCCGAGGCGGCGGCGTCGGCCAGGGAGGGGACATCGAGCGCGTAGTCGCCGGCGAGGTAGATCGTGTCGAGCGGGTCGCGCAGGGTCGGCAAGGTGTTGCGGCGGCCGGGCGCCCAGAACGGGACGACGCGGCGGTGCCTGCGCAGGACCGGCTCCCCCAGCTTGCCTTCCAGCTCGGGCAGCACGCTGAGCAGGTCGGCGGTGAAGCGGGAGACGATTTCCTCGTCGGGCAGGTCGAGCAGCTCGTCGGCCTTGCCACCACCGGCGAAACAGGCCAGTGCGCCGCCCGGCTTGCGTTCTCCGCCCGTGCGCAACGCCGCGGCGTGGTTGAACACCGCCTGGAACGACAGCTGCGGCGCGGAGATGGCGAAGTACTCGTCCCACCGCTGCGGCCCGACCTCATCGGTGAAGAAGCCGACCACCACGTAACGGCCGTAGGTGATGTCGTTGAGCGCGTTGCGGTACGGCTGGGGCAGCTCCGGGAGGATCCGCTCGGCGATGTCGGCGGGTACGGTGACGATCGCGCGTTTCGCCCGCAACTGCTTGGGCTGGTCGCCGTCGCGGTAGTCGACGACCACGCCGTCGCCGTCGCGGCGCACCGACTCCACCGGCGAGTTCAGGCGGATGCGCGCACCGAGATCGTCGGTGAGCACGTCGGTCAGCGTCTGGTTGCCCCCCGGCGGGTAGCGAGAAGTTGGGCACCTTCTCGGGGTCGGTCAGCGCGATCCCCACCGAGTAGACGAACTGCGCGGCGGCCGTCTCGTCCGGTTCGCAGCCCATCCATTGCGCCGACCACGACCGGACGATGGTGGTGGCCAATTCCGAACGGACACCGTTGAGCACATACGACGCGAGTTTGCTCTCGAGCCGCGCGCGCACCCGCTGACCGATCTTCCCCTTCGACTCGAGAAACGGCGCGGCGGCGATGATGCGGGCCCCGACCACGGCGAGGCCGATCCGGTCCATCATCGTCATCGGCGTGCGGAAGACGAGCGCGAACGGGTTCGAGGTGTCCACGGTGGTCCCGTTGAGGTGCAGCGCGATGCTCTTTCCCGCGAGCGAGCCCATCTCGATGTTGTGCCGGTCCAGTGCGTCGATCAACGTGCCGGTGCCCTCGGTGAACTGGGTTGCCGACATTGATCCAGTAGTCGCCTTGCCGCACGGTGTCGACGCGGCCGCCCGTGCGATCGGTGGACTCGAGCACCACCACCTCGGCGGCCGGAGCCACGGTGGTCGCGGCCGTCAAGCCCGCCATTCCCGCGCCGATGACGACAACCTCGGTGGATTCTTGCTGCTTGTTCTGCGTTGCCATTTCGGCTCCTGGCTGTGGCTGATTCGAAGAAGGGAACCGCTGGTTATGCCGTGACCGGGGCGTCGCCCGTCATCGACGGCGCGTCGACGCGCTTGTTGTGGGCGTCGAATGCCCGGTAGGCGCGGTAGTAGGCGAACATCTGCAAGCCCCACGCCGACAGGGCCAGGATGTAGAAGATCGTGTGCTCGGAATCGTCACCGGGAATCGTCACGAAGTCGTAGGTGGCCGCGATCAGGAAGCCGCAGGCCGTCGCGACTGCCGCCGAGACCGCGTGGCCGCGCTCACCGATCTGCCACAGCCGGGCGGAGAAGTAGACGAGGTAGATCGTGGTGAGCACGTTGACCACGACGAAGAAGATCTTGGCAGGCAGGCCGATCGTGTCCTGGTACCCGAGCAGCAGCAGACCCGCGACGGCCGCCAGCGCGAACGCGCCGATGTCCACCGCCACCGACGGCTTGTACCGATGGGTCACCGCCATCAGTCCGAGCACCAGGATCAGCGTGATGCCCACCGACCTGGAGAAGGCGTCCAAAAAGGCGGCTGCCTTGTACATCGGGCTGTCGTGGCCCGCCGCGAGCAGGCCGTAGATCAGGAAGTTCGTGCCCGAGGTCGCGACGATGATCCACTCGAGACCGAGCAGATAGTTCTTGTAGTTCCGGATGAACTTGATGCCGTAGGTGAAACCGACAGCGATCATCCAGATGTCCGCGACCGCGAAAAGCAGTTCCTTGATGGACATGGTCTCTTCTCCTTGGCAGGGGGCGCCCGCCGGCCGGCGGCACGGGGGCGTTGTGTGAGCGCTGCCGAGCGATCGCGGCAGGGAGGGTCGTCTCGCTTCGGCAATCCGTGGGTTCGGCATCCGGCCACCGAGCAGGGTGTGCGCGTAGCCCCGAATTGAGGTCGGGTGTGATGCCTGTCATAACGGTACCGTGAGTCGGTCATATGATCAAGGCATTTGACTAACTAGGCGGGGATTCGTCGATCCGTACCCCCCAGCGGGCACACGCACCTGCCGAAAGCACGGAACCGTCGAACCCACGCGCGGGTTCGACGGTTCCGTTCCGGGCACCGCGGGCGGATCAGCCCGCGAGGTGGCGCGGCAGGGTCTCGGTGACGATCCGGTGCGCGTCGGCGAGAATCCGGTCGACCACTTCCTGGCAGCTGCCGATCTCGTGGATCAACCCCTGCGCCTGGCCGGCCCACCACAGACCGCCGTCGATCTCACCGTCGCCGTACACCCGCTCGCGGGCGCGAGCGCCACTGGCCAGATGAGCGACGTCGTCGAAGGTCGCACCGGCTTTCCGCGAGATGGCCGCGATCTCCTCCGACACCGCTTTGCGGGCGACGCGGGCGGAGTTGTGGAACTCGCGGAACACGATGAGGGTGTCGCGTTCGGAGTTGTCCACGATCTGCTGCTTGACGTTCTGATGAATGGGCGCCTCGGTGGTCGCCATGAAGCGGGTGCCCATGTTCACCGCACATGCGCCGAGCGCCAGCGCGGCGACCAGGCCGGCACCGGTCGCGATGCCGCCGCTGGCGATGATCGGAATGGACAGCGCCCGCGCCGCGGCGGGGATCAACACGAGACCGGGGACGTCGTCCTCACCGGGATGTCCGGCGCATTCGAAACCGTCGATGCTGACCGCGTCGACGCCGAGCTGTTGCGCCTTGAGGGCATGCCGGACGGTGACCGCCTTGTGGATGACCTTCACACCCGCGGCCTTGAAGGTGGGCAGGTGCGGCTGCGGGTTGCCGCCCGCCGTTTCGACGACGGTGATGCCGCTCTCGACGATGGCGTCACGGTATTCGTCGTAGGGCACCGGCTTGATGGTCGGCAGGATCGTCAGGTTCACCCCGAACGGTTTGTCGGTGAGGTCGCGGCAGCGGCTGATCTCCTTGACCAGCGCCTCGGGAGTGGGCTGGGTGAGCGCGGTGAGGAAACCGAGGGCACCGGCATCGGCTACCGCGCCGATCAGATCCGCCGTGCCGACGGCGGTCATGCCGCCACAGACGAGTGGGTGCTCGACGCCGAACATCTCGGTGAAGGTGTTGGAGAACATGGGTATCCTGACTCGATTTGGTCAAATGTCTCAGTCACAACCTGACGGAATCACGTCCGGAATGCCGCCCACCGGTCGGCGGCCCGGTCGGCGAGCCACCCGAGGTACAGCGCGGGATTGCTGACGAAGCTGGGCCAGAACGTGCCGCGGTGCCAGATCGCCTCGAGATCGGCGTGCCGCGGCTCGCCGGTCACGTGGTCGGCCAGCATGTGTCCCACGTACTGGGCCTGGGCGAAGCCGTGGCCGTTGCAGGCGGCCGAATAGAGCACGTTGGCGGAGGCCGCGCCCGCGGCGGGCAGCCAGGTGGAGCTCATGCCGATCCAGCCGCCCCAGGCCGTCACCGGCTCGATGTCGCGCAGGCCGGGGAAGCGGTCGTGGAAGCCGCGGACGAGATCGTCGACGACCTGCGGCGCCGGGGTGCGGGTCGGCAGCGGGTTGCGGCCCGCCTGGATGCGGCGGGTGCCGAACACGATCGTGCCGCGCGGGGTGACGCGGTAGCTCTCCAGGATCATGTGCAGGGTGACCAGGGGCGCGCGGCTGGTCCAGCCGATCTCGTCGAGCCGGTCGGGCGGGATCGGTTCGGTTTCGACCAGCGAGGTCCACACCGGTGTCGCGAGGTGTTTCGGCGCGATGGACAGGCTGTTGCTCGCGGCGTTGGTGGTCAGCAGCGCCTTGCGTGCCCTGACCGTTCCGTTCGGGGTGGTGACCGTGACCCGGTCACCGGTGTCGACGACGTCGACCGCAGGCGTGGACTCGTGGACGCGCACCCCGGCGGCGATCGTCGCGGCGCGCAGGCCGAGCGCGAACTTGCCCGGATCGACGGTGCCGCCGACACCTTCGCGGATACCGCCGAGGAAGCCCTCCGGCAGTCCTGCCTCGGGGCCTTCGACCCACTCGCCCGACGAACCGGCCTCGGCCAAGACCTTCGCGTTGCGGCGCGCGTGCCGCAGCTGGCCCTTGGACACCGCGGCCATCACGATGCCTTCCTGCTTGTAGTCGCAGTCGATCCCGTGCTGCGCGATCGCGTCCTCGGCGAAATGCACGGCGTGTTCGGCGTAACGGTACAGCTCGCGCAACCGCTCCCGTTTCAGCAGGAACCCCAGCAGCTCCGGATCGGCGGCGACGGAGTTCGTGATGTAGCCGGCGTTGCGGGAAGTGGCGCCCCAGCCCAGCGTCTCGGCCTCGAGCAGGACCACGTCCACGCCCTTGTCGGCCAGGCGAAGCGCCGCTGACATGCCACCGCCGCCACCGCCGATCACCACGACGTCGCAGTCGATGTCACCGGTGAGCGACGGTTCGACCGTGGTGGGTTGTCCGGCCCAGCCGGTGTCGTCGATCAATTTCACGGCCGCTACTCCGTTCCATCCGTGGGGATGACCGCGGTGCCGCGCGCGCGTACCGCGACCAAGGGCGGATCCAGGACCTGTGCCCGGCCGGTGTCGTCGGAGCCACGGCAGATCACCCGGAGCTCGAAATCGACGGTGCGGCTGCGATTCCCCTTCTTCACCAGGGTCGCTTCGGCCTCGACGACATCGCCACCCCGCACCGGGGCGAGGAATTCCACCGACGAATAGCCGGCGAACAAGCCCTCGTGGCCGTCCATTTCGATCGCCAGATTGGTGCCGACATCGCCGAAGAGCTTCAAGGCATAGGCACCGTCGACGAGGTTGCCCGCGTAATGCGCATCGGAAAAGGCGACATACCGCCGGTGGACAGCCTTGCTCATGAAATCTCCTCGTGAATCGGGCCGAGTGTGCGCGACTGCGCTCGACCGTCGATCGCGACGCCGGGATAACCCCGCTTGGCGATCTCGGTGCACATCCGGCGGTACTTGCCGACACCGCCCAGGTACCCCATGAAGGTGTTGGGCTTGCCTTCGACGTTGGAGCCCCGATACCAGGAGTCGGTGGTGGCGTACAACGTCTGGGACACGGTCCACTCGGTGATGTCGACCCACTCCTGCTGGGCTTCGGGGGTGGCCTCGATCTGCGTCGCGCCGGTATCGCGGGCGTGTTCGATGAGGTCGGCGATCCAGTCGACGGCCTGTTCGATGGTCACCACCACATTGCTGGCCAGCGCAGGACTCAGCGGTCCGCCGACCATGAAGAAGTTGGGGAAGTCGGCGGCCATGAATCCGAGGTAGGAGCGGATACCGTCACTCCACGCGTCCTGCAGTGTCCGACCGGACGCACCGGTGAGCCCGAGCCCGTAGAGCGGGCCGGTGAAGGCGTCGAAGCCGATCGCGAGCACGATGGCGTCCACCTCGTAGGCGCCGTTCGAGGTGATGATCGCATTCTCGGTCATGGTCTCGATCGCCTCTTCACGCAGCGACACCAGCGACACGTTCGACCGGTTGTAGGTCTCGTAGTAATCGGTGCCGAAGACGCTGCGCTTGGCGCCGAGCGGGTGGTACTTGGGGACCAGCCGTTCGGCGGTGACCGGGTCTTTCACGATCTCGCGGATCTTGTCGTGGATGAACTCCGACGCGGTGCGGTTCGCCTCCATGTCGAACAGCAGGTCGGCGAACTCGCCGCCGACGCCCTGGAATCCGCTGCGCTCGTATGCCGCCTCATAGCGCCGCTTGCGCTCCTCGTCCGACACATCGAACGCCCGGTCGGTGACGGGGCGATCGGGGATGCCGCCGGGTGAGTGCCTGCACTCCTCCCGGATGGCCGGGTAGTTCTCCTTGACCGCGGCGACCTGGTCGGGGGTGAGCACGGCGTTGCGGGCGGGCATCACGTAGTTCGGGGTGCGCTGGAAGACGGTGAGATGTTCGGCGACCTCGGCGATCAGCGGGATGGCCTGCACGCCGGAGGAGCCGGTGCCGATCACCGCGACCCGCTTGCCCCGCAAGTCGTCCAGCGAGATGTTCCACCGGCTCGTCGAGACCTTCAGGCCGGCGAAATTCGACAGGCCGGGCACGTCGAAGTCCTTCGGCGTGGACAGGCCGCCCGCACCCGAGATCAGATAGCGGCTGCGCCGGATTTCGCCGTTGTCGAGCCGCACCTCCCACACCCGGTCGGCCGCGTTCCAGGTCGAGGCCACCACGCGGGTGTTGAAGGTGAAGTGTTTGCGCAGGTCGAACCGGTCTGCGACGTGCTCGATGTAGCTGAGGATCTCGGCCTGCGGGGCGAAGCGCTGGCTCCACGTCCACTCCTGCTGGAGCTCCTCGTCGAACGAGTACGAGTAGTAGATGCTCTCGACATCACATCGGGCGCCCGGATAGGTGTTCCAGAACCAGGTGCCGCCGACGCTCGGTCCTGCCTCGAAACCGGCGAAGGTCCAGCCTGCTGTCGTCAGCCGGTGCGAGAGGTACATGCCGGTGAAGCCGGCGCCCACGCCGATGACGTCGACGATCTCTGGGCTTGGGGTGGAGTTCATGGCGGGAGCCGCTTTCCTGTGTGTTTTTCGGTCGACCGGATCACACGAACCAGTCGAAGTCGGCCGGTGAGCCGGCCACGGTCGAGGGTGGGCGGGAGCAATCGGCGATCGCTACATCGGCAGGTCGGGAGAATCGACGCCGACCACGCGATCGCCGCAGAAGACCCGGACGGACTCACCGGGGGCGTGACCGCCGATTCCCGCAGTGCCCCAGAAGCTTTGCGCCGAGCCGTCGGCGAGGTCGGCGACCTTGGCGCCGTTCACGCGCACCTCGCCCGAGAGGATTCGTGAGCCGACCTCGATGGCGCGGTCCAGGTCGCCGCCGAACACGTAGGCGTCCAGGCCCGAGGGGTTGGCGTTGGCCACCCGCAGCGCGTCCTCGTCGGAGTCCACGGCGTGCAGGGTGATGAGCGGGCCGAACAGTTCGGCGGTCGCCAGCGACGGGTCGACACCTGTCGCGACGGTCGGCGACAGGAAGAAGCCGTCCAGACCGGGAAGCTCGGCGGGCTGGTGAAGGGTCGCGCCGTTGGCCCGCAGCCCGTCGATTCGGCTCTGCAAGGTCGCGAAGTGCGGGGCATTGGAGATGGGTCCGAGTTCGGTGCTCTCGTCGAGCGAGTTGCCGATCTCGAGGTGGGCGATCCGGTCGAGCAGCGCCTCGAGCAGCGGTTCGACCAGGCTCTTGTGCGCGAGCACCTTCCCGGGGCCCTCGCACCACTGACCGTTGAGCTTGGTCATCCCGTCGAGGATGCCGTCGGCCGCGACGTCGATGTCGGCGTCGTCGAGTACGAGGGCCGGGTTGTTGCCGCCGAGCTCGAGCTGGAGCACCTTGAAGTCCTCGGCGGCCGCGCGCGCGATGGCCCGGCCGGCGTTCGGGCCGCCGGTGAAGGAGACGATCTTCACGCGCGGGTCGCCGGTGACGGCCGCGCCCACGTCGCCCGCGCCGTGCAGCAGTTGCAGCGCGCCGGCGGGTAGCCCGGCCGCGACGAAGCACTCGACGATGATCTGGGCACTGCTCGGCGCGTGTTCGGACGGCTTGAGGATGACCGGACAGCCCGCGGCCAGCGCGCTCACCATCTTCGCGGCAGGAATGAAACTCGGTCCGTTCCACGGGGTGAGGATGGCGGCCGGGCCCCACGGGACCTTGTACAGCCGCACGTCCCGCCCGCCGGCCTCGAGCGCGACGCGCCGCGGAACAGTCCGCAGATCCGCGGCCGCGGAACGGATGCGGTGCGGCAGGAACTGCGCCACCATCCGGGCCTTGGCGATCGGAACTCCGCTGGTCAGTGCGTCGGTGCGAGCGATGTCCTCGATCCGGGACGCGACGTTGTCGGCCGCGCGTTCGATGACCTCGGCGCGTTCCTCGCTCGCCGCGTCGTCCCAGCGTTCGAAACCGTAGGACCGCTCGGCGTGGCGCAGTGCGCGTTCCACGTCCTCCGGGGTGGTGGTGACCGCACGGTGCACCGGCTGACCGGTGTTGGGGTCGAGGTTCCAGGCGTCGGGGATCGTCGCACACTCGGACCACTCGTCGGCGATGTAGTTGATCGGTTGGGGCAGTTGCGGATTCGTCATCGGGGCTCCTTCGGTGCGCGAGTGGTCGGGGCTCAGACGGTGAGGTCGGCGACGATGCGGGTGACCGCGCCGGACTTCATCGCCTCGAAGCCCTTGTCGAGGTCGTGGAACGGGATGACGTCGCTGACCATCTCGTCGAGCAGCAGCCGCCCCTGCTGGTACAGGCGGGCGAACTGGGCGATGTCCTGCTGCGCCTGGCCCGAACCCATGTAGGAACCGATGAGGCGCTTCTCGCTGAAGAAGAAGTTCCAGGCGGGCAACGTCAGGTCGGTGCCGTCGGGGGCGATGCCGACCATGCACGCGGTGCCGGTCGGGCGCAGCACCTCGAGGGCGGTCGCCGCGGTCCGCGCGCTGCCGACCGCCTCGAACGAGTAGTCCACGCCGTCGCCGAGCAGGTTCCTGATCTCGGCGGCGACATCGGCGGCGCCGTTCACGACGTGAGTGGCGCCGAAGGTCTTGGCGGCGGCGAGGCGAGCGTCGTCGAGGTCGACAGCGACGATGGCGGAAGCGCCGGCCAGGTGCGCGCCCTGGACGATGGCCGAACCGACACCGCCGCAACCGATCACGGCGACGGTGGCGCCGGGACGCACCTCGGCGGCCCGGAACACCGCGCCGACACCGGTGATGATGCAGCACGAGAGCAGGCAGCCCACGTGCAGACTCACCTCGTCGGCCACGGCGACCAGCGAGTTCTCCCGCATCAGGGTGTGGCGTGCGAACGCGCCGACATCACCGAGGCGGTGCACGACCTGACCGCTCGGCAGCTGGAAGGCGGGCCGCGGCCGTCGCCGGATCTCGGTGACGCGCTGGCACTGGGTCGAACGCCCGACCTGGCAGTTGCGGCACATCCCGCACGAGGGAGTGAGGGCGCCGACGACTCGGTCGCCGGGACGCAGAGTCGTCACCGCGGAGCCGACCGCCTCGACCACGCCGGCCACCTCGTGGCCGACGACCACGGGCAGGTCGGCGGCGACGGTTCCGGTCATGTAGTGCAGGTCGCTGTGACACAGACCGACATTCGAGACCGCGAGGCGGATCTCGTCGGGTTCCGGGTCGTCGACCAGGATCTCGGTGAACTCCAGCGGTTCGCCGACCGCGGTGAGGACAGCTGCTTCGGTGGTGATCATGATCGGCTCCGATCTCGGTTGCTCGGCGCGGACGCCGGGGACGCCGCGTTCTTCGATGTCCAGAAACCCGCGATGCCCTCGCTGAACGCGCCGGACTCCCAGGCTTGGCGGGCGGCGTCGTCCTCGCGGGCGAACGCGGCCTCGATCTCGGCGGGCAGCGGACGCAGCAAGCCGAGGTGCAGTGCGGTGATGCGGGGGTCGGAGTTCCACTGCCGGATCACCTCGACGGCGCGATCGACCAGTGTCTCCGGGGCGACGATCTCGTCGAGCAGCCCGATGCGCAGCGCCTCCTCGGCGCCGACCCGGTGCGAGCCGAGGACGATGCGCATCGCGTGGCTGCCGACGAGCCTGCCCATCAGGAAGCTCGAGGCGTTGGAGATGATGATGCCGCGGTGGTTCTCCGGCTGGAAGTACTCGGCGGCCGGACTCCCGATGCGTCCGTCGCACGACAGCGTGATCTCCGAGGCGCCGCCGACGGCGATCCCGTTCACCGCCGCGATCACCGGGATCCGCGTCTCCAGGATCGCGCGGGTGATGTCGTGGAAGGTCGCGACAGCCTCGCGGACCTCCGCGTAGGTCGACGGAACCGCCTGCAGGTCCTCACCTGCCGAGAAGGCCCGGCCGGTGCCGGTGAGCACGATCCCGCGCACCAGGTCACCGGTGCCGAACTGCCGGATGGTCTGCGCGAGCAGCACCCGCGTGGCCACATCGAGCGCGTTCAGCTTCGCCGGGCGGTTCAGGGTGAGCACCGCGACGTCGTCGTCGATGCGTACATCAAGGTGGGTGTCGGTCACGTCCGGCTCCTCAGTCGCGCGGTGGTTGCAGGTCGTAGGTGATGCCGGGGTGCTCGGCGGCGCGCGCCTTCAGCGCGGGTTTGGACACCCGCTCGGACGGGGTGCGGGGGAAGTCGGCGACGAATTCCACGTAGCGCGGGAGTTTGAAACGCGCCAACTGATTCCGCGCGCCGTCGAGGATCCGCTGGGCGGTCTCGCGGCTCGCCGCCACGCCGGGCGCCAGTTGCACGAAGGCCTTGACCTCCTCGCCGAACAACTCGTCCGGCACGCCGACCACGGCGGTGGCGACCACGCTGTCGTCGCGTTCGAGCACGCGCTCGACCTCGGCGCTGGCGATGTTCTCCCCGCCGCGGCGGACCATGTCCTTGATCCGGCCGATCAGCCGGTAGCTGCCCGCCTCCCGGACGGCGACGTCACCGGTGTGCAGCCAGCCGTCGCGCAGGGTCTGCGCGGTTTCCTCGGGGCGGTTCCAGTAGCCGAGCATCATCGGCTTGCCCGAGGTGATCAGCTCACCGGACTCGCCGTCACCGACGTCGCGGCCCTGCGGGTCGACGACGCGGACCTGCTTGGTCGGCACCGGTTGCCCCAGTCGGCCACTGCCCACGTCCTCGGTGTTCTCGACGTGGCTGAACAGGTCGACGCCGCTCTCGGTCATCCCGAAGATCTCGCGCCACGGTGCGCCCCACCGCTGTTCGAGCTCGGCGTGCAGGGCGACGGGGATCGCCGAACAGAGCACGATGCGCAGGTCGTTGTCGCGGTCCTGCGGGGTGGGCGGTTGCTTGAACAACAGCGTCGGCATGGAACCGAGCACATAGATGAACGTGGCCCGGTGCTTGCGCACATCGGCCATGAAACCGGAGGCGGAGAACCTGGGCAGCACCACCAGCGGCGCACCGATCGTCAGGCACAGCGCGGTGTTCCACTGCGGGTCCATGTAGGAGAACGGCTGGGAGGTGAGCACGACGTCGTCGGCGCCGAGGCTGTTGGCGTTCGCGCAGAACCAGCCGATGCGGACCCAGTAGTCATGGGTGAGCATGCACGCCTTGGGGAATCCGGTCGTGCCCGAGGTGTATTGGAGGTTCGCGAGCGTGTCGGGGGTGATCTCCACCGCGGGCCGCTGCGCGGGGTGGGCGGCGAGTTCGGCCGGCGACACGGCATCGACGATGCGCACATCGGCCAGCTCGCCGTTCGCGGCCCGCACCTGTTCGACCAGCGCGGTGTGCGCCGCGTCGGTGAACACCACCCGGGCGCCGGAATCCTGGAGCACGAACTCGAGATCGGCTCGCTGATACGACGAGTTCACCGGAACCGTCACCGCGCCCGCCTTGAGGACCGCCAGCCAGGCGACCGGCCACTGCACGATGTTGGGGAGCATGATCGCGACTCGATCACCGGGGCGCACGCCGTCCTCGACGATCAGGCGTCGAGCCAGGCGGGAGGTCCAGTCGTCGATCTCGGCGAAGGTCCACGACCCGTCGGCGAAGCGGAGGAATTCGCGGTCGGGCGAGCGGACGGCCTGGTCGGCAAGGAGCTCGACGAGGGTGCCGATCGGCGGGTCAACGGCCAACCGTTCGAGCGCGAGCGCGCGTTCGGGGTGGACCGGTTCGACTTGGGTCATGTCGTCCTCTTCGCGGTTGCCAGGCGGCGGGTCGTCGTCGATCGACCTGCGGTCGACGGGGGCTGCGCGCCGTGACGGGGTGTTCTCGATGGGGAGCCTGGATCGCCGGGTGAGTGCGACCGTTCGGCGGCGGAAATGTGAGGCCTGCCATAACAGTAGCCGTAGTTAGTCATATGATCAAGGCGAATGACTCACTTATCCGGCGATCCGCGGTTCCGACGTCGGAGGAAGCACTGGCCGCCCTGCTAATGTCGGCATGACTTGATCAATCGTTCAGATTGCCTGGACAGGAGTACCGCATGGCTCGCATCCCCGCCGCTGAACGTCGCGCCGACCTGGTGGCCGCGGCCGTCCGCGTGATCGCCGCCCACGGGGTGGACGGAGCGACCACGCGCCGCATCGCCGAGGCCGCCAACGCTCCCCTTGCCACGCTGCACTATTGCTTCGCCACCAAGGAAGCGCTGTTCGCGGCGGTGTTCGAGTACCTCGCCGGCGAGTATCGCGACGTGCTGATCCGCAACGACGTCCACGGCGACGTGCAGACCACCGCACGGGCACTGCTGCGCGGCGTGATGGAGTGGTATCGCGAGAACCCGGCCTTCGGCGCGACGATCATCGAGCTGATCAGCTGGGGGCAACGGGAGGGCACGCAAGCCCAGGTGGTGTACAAAGCCGCCTTCGACACCATGCGCACGATCCTCGGCGCGCCGCGGACGGCGGCGGGCCGCCGGGTCGCGCCGGAAACCATCGACCAGTTGATCTACCTGGTGGCCGCGTTGTCCGACGGCTTCGCACTCAACTGGCTGGTGTTCACCGACGAGGCCGCGGCGCAGGGGCAAATGGAGCTCACCCTCGGCGCGCTCGACGCGTGGATGGCCGCCCATCTCGGCGACGGCCCCGCCGCGACGCCCGCTGCCCAGGCCCCCGCGCGCACTCCCGAACCGAGGATGCGCTCCCTGGTGTCCTGGGTGGGCGTGGACTGACCGCACACCGAACCGGCCGTGCCACCGAAATGACTGTGGCCACCACGAAACGGCAGTGGCCACAGTCATTTTCGCTCAGCGTGGTGCCGCGGCCGCGTCGACGAGCCAGCGCAGGGCGCCGTCGTCGGTGATCATCCACTCCGGATGCCACTGCACGCCGAGCACCGGGGCGCCGGGCAGCTCGACAGCCTCCGCGACGCCGTCGTCGGTGCGACCGGTGACGACCAGCCCCGCGCCGCACCCGTCGATCGCCTGGTGGTGCCACGAATTGGTGACCAGCCGATCGCCGAACACCTTCTGCGCCATCGTCCCCGGCTCGAAGCTGACGGCGTGCTCGGGGTCGCCGTCCGAGAGTGGACCGGTCGCCGCGAGGTGCTGGATCGGCCCGGCGGGCAGGTCGGGGATCAGCGTGCCACCGAGGGCCACGTTGAGCACCTGCATGCCACGGCACACCCCGAGCAACGGGATCCGGCGCGCCAGCGCCATCCTGGTGAGCGCGATCTCGAAGCGGTCGCGGTCGGGATCATGCACCGACGGATGGTCCACCGCGGCGATCTCACCGACCACCGATTCGTCGCCACCCCAGCACCGCGGGTGCACATCCTGACCGCCGGTGATCACCACCCCGGACAGCCAGTCCCCGAGCGCTTCGGGATCGGCGTCGTAGGGCAGCATCACCGGCACCCCGCCCGCGCGCGTGATGCGCTCCGCGAAATCGGCGAAGAAGGCGTCGGTGAGACGCTGACCGTAGCCCGGGTGACTGCCGCTGATCAGCCCCATCCTGAACCGGCGTCCGGTCAGTCCGATCAGCGGCTTCGCCGGGTTCGAGCGCGCGGTCACGGGAACTCGAAGTAGCGCGCGGACTCCCACTCCGACAGCTCGGCGAACGGATCGCCGCCGGTGGTGTGGAACTGCATCCATTCCCAGCGCCGCGTGCCGATCCAATAGTCGACGAACTCGTCTCCGAGCTGCTCGCGCAGGATCAGGTCGGACTCGAGCGCGTCGGCCGCCTTGGTGATGGTGTCGGGCAGCCGTTCCAGGTCGGGTGCGCACCAGGCCATGTCGCTGACCGGTTCGGCCGGTTCGAGCGCGCCGTCGATACCGGCGATCACACCGGCCAGGATGGTCGCGACCGCGAGGTACAAGTTGGCGTCGGCGCCCGGTACGCGGTACTCGAGGCGGGAGTACTTCGGATGCCCGCAGACCGCGCGCACCGCCGTCGTCTTGTTGGCGATGCCCCAGGTCACCGTGGTCGGCGGGCCGCTCAGGTCGACCAGGCGACGGTAGGAGGTGATCTGCGGGAGCATCACCGAGGTCGCCCCGCGCATCGTCGCGAGCAGTCCGGCGACCGCGTGCCGCATGGTGTCCGACGGCCCGTCGGGGGCGTAGAAGGCATTCGCGCCGTCGCGGTGCAGCGACAGGTTGACGTGCGAGGCCTGGCCGTAGCCCGCGGTCGGCTTGGCCATGAAGGTGACGGTGTGACCGAGTTCGAAGGCCACCTCGCGCATCACCTGCCGGGCGCGAGCCCAGTTGTCGCACACCGAGATCGGGTCATCGGGCACGAGATTGAGCTCGACCTGGCCGGCCGCGTCCTCGTCGCTCCACGCCTCCCACTCGATGCCGATCTCCTCGAGCCGCCGCGCGACCGCCGACATGTAGTCGACCCAGTCCTTGGACTTCGCCAGGTTGTAGGCGGTGCCTGCGGAGCCGCCGAGCGGGGTGAGATCGCGATACCCCTTCGCCCGCGCCTCGTGCACCGACTCCTGGAACAGGGTGGCTTCGATCTCGACGGCGATCGTGGCGGTGAAGCCGCGTGTCGCGAGCCGGTCGACCATCCGCCGCGCGAGATTCCGCGGGCAGGTGCCGACCGGGGTGCCGTCGGGCTGCCAGTAGTCGCCGATCACCGACTGCACACCCGGCGCCCACTGCACCAGCGTCGACAGGTCCGGACGGAACTGCAGGTCGGCGAGATGGCCGCGCCAGTCGGGGTAGGCGAATCCGAGGGTCGGCGCGTTGCCGAGGTCGAGGCCGAACAGCAGGTCGGCCATGGCGAAGCCCGAATCCGCGCACGCGGTGAACTTCGCGGGCGCGATGTTCTTGCCGTGGAAGGAGCCGTCGTGGTTGGTGGACTCGATCCGCACCGTGTGGACGCCGGGCTGGAGAACGGTTGCGGCGGTGGAATTTTCAGACATCATAACGAACCTTCCAGGAGGCGGCGACCAGCACGGACAGCTGCGAGAGGGTGCCGCGCACGCCGACGAGGCCGGTGGACAGGGCAGCGAGCAGATCGACCGCGCCGGTGAAGACGGCGGCCAGCAACTCGGGCGGGCCCGCGATGACGTAGTGGGTCTCCCCCTCGCCCGCGACGACCTGGTCCACGCCGTCGGGGCCCTCGGTGACGGCGACCAGCATGTCGGGGATGCCGGGAACCGTGCGTGCCTTTTCCCAGAAGCTCACCGCGGCGGTCTTCCAGTCCGGCAGCGGCGGCGAGAGCAGCGCGGTGGCCACGGCCGCGAGTTCCGCCGACCCGGTGGGCTCGCCGACGGGGGCGAAGAACTGGTTCAGGTCGACGGTCACGTCGAAGTCGGGCTCGATGTGCACACCGCCGGTCACCTCGATCGCACGGTCGGCAAGGGTGATCGTGGCCGCCTGCGGGGTGTCGTGGGAACGGATCGCGATCGTGCCGGTCAGCCCGGCAGGCAGCAGTGAACTGTCGGCGCGGAGGGAATCGGTGATGGTCCGGGCGATCAGCCGGACGATCGGACTCGCGTCGTCCTCCATCCGGATGTCGACTTCGCCGACCGCGTCGGTCCCGCGCGTCGCGGGACCGATCGTCGTTTCGGTCATCAGGTTGTCCTTTCGATGCGACGAGATCTGTGCGCGGTAACACCCGTCGACAGCGGATCCCACATGGAACATGATTTCTAGTCAGATGTCTGGATCACGTGACTATGATGGTGAGGCACAGATCACTTTTTGTCAAACGACAACCGAGGATTTCTCATGAACGACGCCGCTCCGGCCTGCTGGGCACTGCTCGACGACCAGGCCGCCGCCGTGGCCGCGATGATCGGCCGGCTCCTGCCCGAACCCCTGCACGTTCTCGGCCCGCAGCAGGCCCGCGCGTTGCTGAACTCCGCCCCGTCCGCCGACCCGATCACCCGGCTCGATCATGTCGAACAACTGACCGTGCCGACCAGGTCGGGCACCATCGCCGCCCGCCTCTACCGCGCGGATGACACACCGGCGGGCGGGGCCGCTCCCACTCTGGTCTACCTGCACGGTGGCGGTTTCGTCCTGGGCACCCTGGACGGTTGCGACGAGCTGTGCCGCGCGATCGCCGCCGGGTCCGGCTGGACGGTCGTCTCCCTCGACTACCGGCTGGCGCCGGAGAACCCCTACCCGGCGGCGCTGCACGACTGCGTCGATGCCTACGCGTGGCTGATCCGATCGGCCACCGACCTGGGCATCGACGCCGGCCGGATCGCGGTCGGCGGCGATTCGGCGGGCGGCAATCTCGCCGTCGCCCTGCTCCTGTCCCTGCGCGAGCAGGGCGGTGCGCTACCGGTCGCGCAGGTGCTCGCCTACCCCGCCGTCGACGACACGTTCAGCCGCGCGTCGTGGACGGAATTCGCCGACGCGCCGCTGCTCGGCGCCGCACAGGGCCGCTGGTTCTGGGAGCAGTACACCGGTGTCGGACACCCCGGCGGGGATCCGCTGGCCGCGCCGATGCGCGCGGAATCGCTGCGGGGGCTGCCGCCCGCACTGGTCCTGACCGCGGAGGTCGACCCGATCCGCGACGACGCCGAGGCCTACGCGCAGCGACTGCGCGCCGAGGGCGTCGCGGTGTCCTCGACCAGGTACCGCGGCGTCTTCCACGGCTTCTTCACCGAGGTCGGGGTGTTCGCGCAGACCACGGCGGCGATCGACGAAGTGTGCCGGTTCCTGCGCGAACTGCCCCGCGACCGGCGGCTCGCGCGCGGGCGAGGCGAGCCCTGTTGACGACCGGCAAGCCCGGCGATACTTTATGAGTCACTTGTCATAGTCAGGTGATCATGTTCATGATCGTCCACCGGACCCACCGCTGTCCCCTGCACGTTCTGCACGCACTCGGACACTCGAAGGCACTCCCATGACACACTCCACCCCCGAACCGCTCGACGTCATCTGCGTCGGAGCGGGGTTCTCCGGCCTCTACGCCGCCTATCAGGCCAGGCAGCACAACTGGTCGTTCGCCGGGTTCGAGACCGCGCCCGATGTCGGCGGCACCTGGTACTGGAACACCTATCCCGGCGCTCGCTGCGATGTCGAGAGCATCTACTACTCCTACTCGTTCAGCGAGGAACTGCAGCAGGAGTGGACCTGGAGCGAACGCTTCGCCGCGCAGCCGGAGATCCTGCGCTACATCAACCATGTGGCCGACCGGTTCGACCTGCGCAAGTACTTCACCTTCAACACCAAGGTGTGCTCGGGCCGTTGGCTGCCCGCAGAACACCTCTGGGAGGTGACCCTCGATTCCGGCGAGGTGCGCCGCTGTCGCTACCTGATCTCGGGCGCGGGCGGGCTGTCGACGCCGAAGGAATTCGACGTTCCCGGAATCGACAACTTCACCGGGATCAAGGTCTCCACCAGCCGCTGGACGATCCCGCTGGCGGATCTGGCAGGCAAACGCGTCGCCGTGATCGGCACGGGATCGTCCGCGGTGCAAGCGATTCCGCATATCGCCGCCGTCGCCGAACAGCTCACCGTCTTCCAGCGCACGCCGAACTATGTGTTTCCCGCGCGCAACGCGCCGTTGGCACCGGAAGACGTCGCCCGGGTCAAGCGCGACTACCCCGCGATCCGCGAGGAGTGCCGCCACTCCCCCGGTGGCATCCCCGACCGCCCCGTCACCGACAAGGCCTTCGACGTCAGCGACGCCGAGCGCCGGCGCCGCTACGAACAAGCGTATGAGCGCAGCGGCTTCCTGGGTGTCGGCGCCGAATTCGCCGACCTGCTCACCGATGCCGAGGCGAACAAGACCGCCGCCGACTTCGTCTGCGGCAAGATCCGCGAGATCGTGCACGATCCGCGGACCGCTGCGCTGCTCGAACCGCGCTTCCACCCCCTCGGCGCCAAGCGCAGCGTATTCGGCACCGACTACTACGAGACGTTCAACCGCCCGAACGTTTCACTGGTCTCGCTGCGCGAGGAACCGATCGAGACGATGACCGCCGACAGCATCGTCACGAGTGCGGGCAGCTACGAGGTGGATGCGATCGTGCTCGGCATCGGCTTCGACGCCTTCACCGGACCGCTGTTCGGCCTCAATCTCTCCTCCCAGGATGCGGGCAGCCTGCAGCGCGCATGGAGCGATGGGGTGCGCACCTTCCTCGGCATCATGACCGCGGGCTTCCCGAATTTCTTCATGATCGGCGGTCCGCAGAGCCCGGCCATCGTCAGCAATGTGATCGTCACCATCGAGCAGGCGGTCGACTGGGTCACCGACCTGATCGAACACGCGCGGGCTCGGGGCGCCGAGGTCATCGAGGCGACGCCGGAGGCCCAGGACGAATGGGTCACCATCTGCGAGGACATCGTCGGGAAGACCCTCTACGCCACCACCGATTCCTGGTATCGCGGTTCCAATGTCGTCGGTAAGCCGTCCACCTTCCTCGGCTATGTCGGCGGGGTGGGCAAATACCGTCGCATGTGCGCCGAATTGGCCCGTCGCGGCTACCCGGGTGTGCTGCTCGACGGCGAGACCGTCGACCGCAAGATCGGCCGAATCGACGAGGACATCGATTAGCCCGATCGTGCGGCGCGGGAGATCGTTGGTCCGGAGCGGGTCATCGGGCCTCTCGCTGCTTGCGCAGCTCGTTCTTGGCCAGCGCGTTCTTGTGGACCTCGTCGGGACCATCGGCGAAGCGCAGAGTGCGGTTGCCCGCGTAGGCGGCGGCCAGCGAGAAGTCCGGGGAAAGACCGGCGGCGCCGTGCACCTGGATGGCCTTGTCGAGAATCCACTGCACGGTGGCCGGGGTGGCGATCTTGATCGCCTGGATCTCGGTGTGGGCGCCCTTGTTGCCCACGGTGTCCATCAGCCACGCGGTCTTGAGCACCAGCAGCCGCAGCTGCTCGATCTTGACCCGCGACTCGGCGATCCAGTCCCGGATCACCCCCTGGTCGCTGAGCGGTCGGCCGAAGGCCACCCGCTCCTCGGCGCGCGCACACATCGCCTCGATGGCCCGTTCGGCCACGCCGATGGCGCGCATGCAGTGGTGGATGCGGCCCGGGCCGAGCCGGGCCTGCGCGATGGCGAAACCGTAACTCTCCCCGCCGATCAGGTTCGCGGCGGGGACGCGGACATCGGTGAACGTCATCTCGGCGTGGCCGCCGTGCTCGTGGTCGTCGTAGCCGAAGACCTCCATACCGCGTTCGATCACCACGCCGGGGGTGTCGCGCGGGACCAGGATCATCGACTGCTGACGGTGCCTGCTCGCCTGCGGATCGGTCTTACCCATCACGATGAAGATGCGAGCGTTCGGGTTCATCGCGCCGGTGATCCACCATTTGCGGCCGTTGATCACGTAGTCGTCGCCGTCGCGTTCGATGCGGGTGGCGATGTTGGTGGCGTCGGAGGAGGCCACGTCGGGCTCGGTCATCGCGAACGCCGACCGGATCCGGCCGTCGAGCAGCGGCTCGAGCCACTGTGTGCGCTGTTCCTCGGTCCCGAACTGCGCCAGCACCTCCATGTTGCCGGTGTCCGGCGCCGCGCAGTTGAGCACGGCCGGGGCCAGATGCCCACTGCGGCCGGTGATCTCGGCCAGCGGCGCGTACTGCAGGTTGGTCAGCCCGGCGCCCTCGTCGCCGGGCAGGAACAGATTCCACAGGCCTCGGCGGCGGGCCTCGGCGCGCAGTTCGGCCAGTACCGGCACCGAATCCCACGCCCAGCGGTCCTCCAGCTGGGCGAGTTGCTCGCGGAACACCGGCTCGGCCGGGTAGATGTGGGTCTCCATGAATTCCAGGAGCGAGGCACGCAATTCCTCGGTGCGGGCGTCGTAGGCGAAATCCATCAGCGGTACTCCTTCACTGCGGTGAGTC
Organism: Nocardia sp. FDAARGOS_372; assembly: GCF_002554515.1. Lineage (NCBI taxonomy): Bacteria > Bacillati > Actinomycetota > Actinomycetes > Mycobacteriales > Nocardiaceae > Nocardia > Nocardia sp. FDAARGOS_372. The sequence continues at coordinate 2,040,201 of NZ_PDDW01000001.1, forward strand.
CGGTCTCGAGGAGCGGCTCGATCGCCGAACCGATGACATCGAAACCCTCGCCGACCGTCTGGCCGTGCAGATAGCGGTAGTGGATGCCCTCGAGGATCGCGGCCAACTTGAACGCGGCCAACCCGAGGTAGAAGCCGAACCGGGACATGTCGCGCTCACTGCGCGCGGTGTAGCGGGCGATGATCTCGTCCTCGGACAGGAAGCCCGGTGCCGCCGTCGCGTCGGCCACCACGGCGCCGCCCGCCCTGGCCGCGAGCCGGCCGTAGACGACCATCAGCGCGAGGTCGGTGAGCGGATCACCGAGAGTGGCCATCTCCCAGTCGATCACCGCCACCAGCCGGTCCCGGCTGTCGGTGAGCACGTTGTCGAGCCGGTAGTCGCCGTGCACGATGCCCACCGCGGACTCGGCGGGCACATCCGCGGCCAGCAGCGCGTGGAGTTCGTCGGCCAGCGGCAGCTCGCGGGTGCGTGAGGCGTCGAGCTGCTTCTTCCAGCGGCGCACCTGGCGTTCGAGAAAGCCCTCCGGCCGACCGAAGTCCGCCAGCCCGATCGCCGCCGGGTCGACCGCGTGCAGCGTGGCCAGGGTGTCGATCAGGCCGGCCGAAATCGCCCTTGTCCGTTCCGGGCCCAGGTCGGCCAGTTCCGCGGCGGTCCGGTAGGGCCTGCCCTCGATGCGCTCCATCACGTAGAACGGGGCACCGATCACGCTGTCGTCCTGGCACAGCGCGTACATCGCCGGTACCGGTACCTCGGTCTGCCGCAGCGCGGCCATCACCCGGTACTCGCGGGCCATGTCGTGGGCGGTGGCCAGCACGTGCCCCAGCGGAGGCCGCCGCACGATCCAGCGGGTGGTACCGTCGCCGATCTCGTAGGTCAGGTTCGACTTGCCACCGGCGATGAGGGTGCCGGTGAGCGCGGTGCCCGTCATCGGCAGGTGCTCGCGCAGCCAATCGGACAGCCGGTCGAGGTCGAGGCCGGGCAGGTCGGACCGGGTGGTCATCCGGCCACCACCAGGGTCAGCGACTCGACCACACAGACCGGTTTGTCGCCGCCCGCCCGCTCGACGGTGACGGTCGAGGTGACCAGGTGCCCGGCCGCGCCCGGTGCCACCGAGACCAGCTCGACCCCGGCACGCACCGTCGAATCCACCGGTACCGGGGCCGGGAACCGCAGCTTGTTGGAGCCGTAGTTGACCGCCATCCGCACGCCCTCCACCCGGTAGATCTGCGCGACCAGCAGCGGCACCAGCGACAGGGTGAGGTAGCCGTGCGCGATGGTGGTGCCGAACGGGCCGTTCGCCGCCTTCTCGGCGTCGACGTGGATCCACTGGTGGTCACCGGTCGCGTCGGCGAACGCGTTGATCTGCGACTGCGTGATCGTGTGCCACTCCGAGTAGCCGAGATGGGACCCGACCGCCGCCTCGAGCTCGGCCACGCCGTGGAACGTCCTCATGCCTTCGGCCCTCCCGCGACATACAGCACCTGACCGGACACGAAACCGGCGCCCTCGCTGACGAAGAACGACACGGCGTGCGCGATGTCCTCGGGCACACCGGTGCGCGCGACCGGAATCTCCTTGGCCGCAGCAGCTTTGAAATCCTCGAACGGAACACCGATACGCTCGGCGGTGGCCGCGGTCATCTCGGTCTCGATGAAGCCGGGCGCGATGGCGTTGGCGGTGATGCCGAACTTGCCGAGCTCGAGGGCGAGGGTCTTGGTGAAGCCCTGCAGGCCCGCCTTGGCCGCGGCGTAGTTGGCCTGGCCGCGATTGCCGAGCGCCGAGGTGCTCGACAGGTTCACGATGCGACCGAACTTCGCCTCGGTCATGTACTTCTGGACCGCGCGCGTCATCAGGAACGACCCGCGCAGGTGCACGTTCATCACGGTGTCCCAGTCGTCGGTGGTCATCCGGAACAACAGGTTGTCACGGATGACGCCCGCGTTGTTGACCAACACGGTGGGCGCGCCGAGTTCGGTGGCCACCCGCTCGACGGCCGCGGCGACGGCGGCTTCGTCGGCCACGTCGGCGCCCACGGCGATCGCGGTGCCGCCCGCGGCCTGGATCTGCTCGACGACCGGTTTGCAGGCGACCTCGTCGAGGTCGATCACGGCGACGGCCATGCCGTCGGCGGCCAGGCGCCGGGCGACGCCCGCGCCGATGCCGCGGGCGGCGCCGGTGACGACAGCGGTCGTGGTCTGGGTGCTCATGAATATCTCCTGGAGTCGAATGTGGTTGTCAGACGCCGCCGGTCAGGGTGATGCCGCCGTCGAGGACGAGGAGCTGGCCGGTGATCCAGGCGGCGTCGTCGGAGAGCAGGAACGCCACCGCACCCGCGATGTCCTCGGGCACGCCGAGCCGCTTCAGCGGATAGGTTCCGGCGAGTTCCTGTTCGCGGCCCTCGTAGAGCGCGGTGGCGAACTTCGTCTTCACCACGGCCGGGGCGACCGCGTTGACGCGCAGGTCCGGCCCGAGTTCCACGGCCAGTTCCTGGGTGAGGTAGGTCAGCATCGCCTTGCTGGCGCCGTAGAAGCCGATCCCGGGCGCCGGTTTGATCCCGGCCACCGAGGACACGTTGACCACCGCGCCGCCGTGTTCGGCCATCCACGCCTTGTGCGCGCGCTGGGTCCACGACAGCGCGGCCAGGCAGTTGACCTCGATGATCTTGCGCGCCGCGGCCAGGTCCATGTCGATCAGCGCACCGTAGACCGGGTTGATCCCGGTGTTGTTGACCAGCAGGTCGGCGCCGCCGAAGGTCTCGATCGCCCGCGCGACGGTCTCCTCCTGGTGCTCGAGGTCGTCGGCACGTCCGGCGACGCCGAGCGCGTGCTCGGCCCCGCCCAGCTGCCGGACCGCCTCGTCGAGGGCGTCCTGCTTGCGCGCGGTGATCACCACCTTCGCGCCGTCGTCCACCAGGCGCTGCGCGATGGCCAGGCCGATGCCGCGGCTGGCGCCGGTGACGATCGCGGTCCTGCCGGCGAAACGGCCGGTCACGACAGCCGCTCCAGCACCATGGCCATGCCCTGGCCGCCGCCGACACACATGGTCTCCAACCCGAATTGCTTGTCGTGGAAGCGCAGCGAGTTGATCAGGGTGCTGGTGATGCGGGCGCCGGTCATGCCGAACGGGTGGCCCACCGCGATCGCGCCGCCGTTGACGTTCAGCTTGTCTTCCGGGATACCGAGTTCGCGGGCCGAGCCGAGCACCTGCACGGCGAACGCCTCGTTGATCTCGACCAGGTCGATGTCGTCGATCGTGAGACCGGCCCGGCCCAGCGCCTGCTTGGACGCCTCGATCGGGCCCAGGCCCATGATCTCCGGGGACAGCGCGGAGACGCCGGTGCTGACGATGCGCGCGAGCGGGGTGATGCCCAGATCCCTGGCCTTGGTGTCGGACATGATGACCAGCGCCGCCGCGCCGTCGTTGAGCGCGCAGCAGTTGCCCGCGGTGACGGTGCCGTCGGGCCGGAACACCGGCTTCAACTGGCTCACCGCCTCCATGGTGACGCCCGCGCGCGGGCCGTCGTCGGCACTGACCACGGTGCCGTCCGGCAGCGTGACGGGGGTGATGTCGGTGGCCCAGAAGCCGTCGGCGATGGCCTTCTCGGCGAGGTTCTGCGAACGGACACCGAACGCGTCCTGTTCGGCGCGAGTGATGCCGGTGAACTGCGCGACATTCTCCGCGGTCTGGCCCATCGCGATGTAGACGTCGGGCAGGAGACCCTGCGCGCGCGGGTCGGCCCAGTCGGCGGCGCCCCCGCTCGCTCGTTCGGCCGTGCGGGCGACGGCGTCGGCGAAGACCGGATTCTGGGTGTCGGGCCACCCGTCGGCGCTGCCCTTGCCGAACCGGCTCACCGTCTCCACGCCCGCGGAGATGAACACCTCACCCTCGCCCGCCTTGATGGCGTGCAGCGCCATCCGGGTGGTCTGCAAGCTGGAGGAACAGTAGCGATTCACGGTGGTGCCGGGAACCGTGTCCAGCCCGGCCAGCACCGCCACCGTGCGGGCCATGTTGAAGCCCGATTCGCCCGCGGGCTGCCCGCAGCCGAGCAGAAGGTCCTCGACCTGGGCCGGGTCCAGGGCGGGCACCTGGGCCAGCGCGGCCCGCACCATCTGCACGGTCAGGTCGTCGGGACGCATCTCCTTCAGCGAGCCCTTGCCCGCCCGCCCGATCGGGGAACGGGCAGCGGCGACGATCACAGCTTCCGGCATCGAATCTCCTTTGATGACTAAGCGCTTGCTTAGTAGCATAGTGCAGGGTGGTCCGGGTCACCGTCAACAGTGATCAGGACTCGCCCCCTGTTGACCACATCACACCCGCCGTGACCGGAGCGGCCGGACCGAGGCGAGATAATGGCGATCCCATGACCGACATCACCGAACCCCGCGGCGATTCGACCCGCGCACGCCTGCTGGAAGCCGCCGTCGAGGCATTCGCCGAGAAGGGCTTCAACGGGACGACGACGCGCGATATCGCCGGAGCCGCCGGCATGAGCCCGGCCGCGGTGTATGTGCATCACAAATCCAAGGAAGAGCTGCTCTACCTGATCTCGCGAGCGGGCCACGACGAGACACTCGAGCTGATCAGGAAAGCGGCCGCCTCGTCCAGCGATCCGGCGACCGCGTTGCGCACCGTGATCTACGATTTCGCGGTCCATCACGCCCGCGCGCACACCAGCGCCCGGATCGTCAACTACGAGCTGAACTCACTGAGCCCCGAGCACCTGAACGAGATCCGGGCCATCCGCCAGCAGATCGACCAGACCATGCGCGACCTGGTGCAGCGCGGGATCGAGCAGGGCGTCTTCGACATCCCCGACGCGCGCATCGCATCCACCGCCCTGCTCTCCCTCGGCATCGACATCGCCCGCTGGTACCGCGACGCGGGCCACTGGACCCCGGAGGACATCGCCACGGCCTATGCCGAGATGGCATTACGCATCGTCGGCGCGGCCTGACCCGGCCCGCACCGGAGCGTTCAATTCGACAGCGGCGTCGACCAGTTCGGCAGATCGCGGCCTTTCTTCATCGCCCTTACTCGTGGCGATCCGGTCGCCCACGGCCACCGTCGAACCGGGGTGCCGGTCGGCTCGACGGCTTCCTCGGTGAGAAGGTCGGTGATCGTGCCCGGGACATGGGCGTCGTAGCCTGGGGCGGTCGGGTGCGGTCGGCCACCCGATCTCGAGTCCTGGCCTCGGCTGCGTCGCGCGGGTGGGCCACGACTGGCTCGGCGCAGCCCATTCCGGCCCGCCGCTCGTCGAGTGCGCCGGCAGCAGATGCTGACAACCGACCAGGGGCAGGTCTGGCAGCTACCGGACCCGGTCGCGCGCCGGCGACGTGCCACACAAGTACCTGGCAATCGCGGATCAGCGACCGGGCTCAGGCGCCGTCGGCGCGGGTCGACCACTTCTCTCGACGCTCAACCACGGGCGGCAGCGCGTACCGGGGCGAGTAGTGCGGTCGCGGTGGGCCGAAACGGGCTGGTGGACAGATCGACTCACGCCCGGCAGCATGCCCGGCTGGAGCGGGTGCGCACGGCTCGGCAGGTCTGGGTCGCATCACCACCGGCTCGGGCGCCCACCGCATGTGCGCAGCCGGTTCCGGTTGCATCGGCGGGGTCGTTGTCGAGCCGGTTCCGTGGCACGTGGCTGCGGCCCGGCCGCAGCCGCAGGCGGGCGCTGGTGGTCCATGGTGGAGCTGCCGCCGGGACGAGACGGCGCATCGCGGCGATAGGGTGAGGTCGTGCCGTCCGTCGAAGCCCTCATCACCTTCGCCCTCGCCTCGCTGATCCTCATCGCCATCCCCGGGCCCAGCGTGCTCTTCGTGATCGGTCGTTCCCTGTCCCTCGGACGGCGCGGCGGGCTGTGGAGCGTCGTCGGCAACGAGTTGGGCGGGCTGATCCCCATCACCGCCGTGGCCTTCGGCGTCGGCTCGATCGTCGCGCAGTCCGTCGCCCTGTTCACCATCGTCAAGATCCTCGGCGCGTCGTATCTCGCCTACCTCGGCGTGCAGGCCATCCGGCATCGGAAGGACGGGCTGGGCGAAAGCGCCGCCGTCACGCCCCGAGGCGTCTCCTCGCCCACGGTGCTCCGCCAAGGGTTCATCGTGGGAGCGACCAATCCGAAGACGATCGTGTTCTTCGTCGCGGCACTGCCCCAGTTCGTCGACTTCCATGCCGGGGCCGTCCCGGTGCAGATGCTCGTGCTCGGCGTCGTCTTCACGGTCATCGCCTTCCTGTGCGATGCCACCTGGGCGTTGATCGCCGGCTCGGCACGGACGTGGTTCGCCCGCTCGCCACGACGGCTCGCGGCGGTGCGGGCGAGCGGAGGCGGCATGATGATCGGCCTGGGCGGGACACTCCTGCTCGCCGAGAGCAAGGCCTGACCCCCGCGGTGGAAACCCCACCAAGGTGTGGCACCTCTGCCGTCCGGACGGCCGCGCAGCCATGGTGCCGATGGAGCACGGCGAGGGACTGGACCCGACGGAGATGATGAACCTACACCCGGGCGTATCGCCCGCCAGGTGCTCAGCGGAATCCTTGCCGTGCAGAACCGCCGTTCCCAGCTCAGAGACAGTCCAGGGCTGACGCAGGCGTACTTCTCCGACAACGCTGCATCGAGCGCGCCGTTCACACGGCACGTCGCGCTCGCCAACGCCGGGACGGGATACTGCCAGACCGGTACTCGCAGGGAACCTTGCACCTCGTGACCGGCCGGATCGATACCGCCCACAGCTGGATTCTGGCGTGTACTCCGTGTGTGTTCGGCTTGGTCAAGAGCGAGCGATAACCGTTCAGGTGCACCAGGATCGATCATTGGTTTCAGAACTCGGTGCACGATACCCTCGGCAGGCGAAGTCGGATCGTCGAGTATCCGATCGGACGTCCCGGCGAGCTAGTGGTGGACAAGCTGTACCGCGATCACGAACAGCTCCCGCCGTAGGGGAATCGAGACCGTTGTGGCGCGTGGTGGCGGACCATCGGATCTGTCGGAAACGCGACACCGACCGAACGGCCCGCCGCGCCATGCTGCTCCCTCGCCCAAGGGCAAAATCCGCTTCTATTACCAGGGGACCCGAGCGAGTCTCCTGGTCGCCCACGTGCCCTTCTTCGATGTGCCGCGCCGGGGGCACGAAGAACATGGGCAACCGTAGTAGCGGTTTCCCATGGCGTGCCGGGTTGCCCCGTACCGCCGCCCCTGTGGGCTGGTGGCGGTACGGGCCCCGTTTCGGGGGTCGTAGCAGGGGTCAGCGGCGCGGCGGCCATGGCGGCATCTGGGAGTGTTTCTTCGGTCAGGGTGGCGTAGATGGTCACGTGCTTACCGGTGTGGTCGTAAACGATCTTGATCCCGAATGCCTCGTACAAGTCACGTTGCAGGACATCGGGGGCCCGGGTGAGATGCAGCGTCAGCCGGGGCAGGTGGTCCAGGACAGCGGGTTCGTCGGGGCGTTGCCGGGCGACCTGTTCACGCAGCGTCTCCAGCTCGGCATTCTTGGTCCGGCGTTCCTTTTCGAGTTCTGTGTAGCGGCGTCTCAGCCGTTCGGCCCAGGCTTGGGACAACTCGTCGTCGCCGGTGATGGGACGCGATTCCAGCTCGGCGAGCACGTTGTCCTGTCGTCGGGTGATGTCGGTGAGGGTCTTCTCGATCGCGGCGGCCCGCTGTTCGATGTCGTGGCCCTTGCTCGAGGACTGCCCGCGTAGCTGGTGGCGCAGCAGGGTCGCGCGGTCGGGGCCGAAGATGCGTTCGTTGAAGAACGTCTCGACGCAGGCGAGGAGCTTGTCTTCGCGCACGTACACCGCGCGGGGGTGGTCGGCGTATTCCTCGGGTTTGCCGACGAGGTCGAGTTTGGGTTGGCAGGTGTAGTAGCCGTAGCCCTTGCGGGTCTTGCCGAACATCCGTTTGTTGCACTGCTGGTGGTGCACGAACGAGCGCAGTACGTAGGTGCGGTGGGTGTCGGGGTGGGTGTTCTTCACGCTCATCCGCGACCCTTGGCGGGTGGTGCGGTTCTTCTGGACCGCGTCCCACACCGCGCGGGTGACGAGGGGTTCGTGGGTGGGCTGCGGTGACCATACCCATTTCTCGGGCGGGACGAGCGCGCCGCCTTTCTTGCTGGCGCGCCGGTTCCACACCATGTGCCCGGTATATTTTGGGTTGATCAGGATTTCGCGGACCGAGGAACCTGACCAGCGGCCCCGGGCGCGTTTGCCGCTGTTGGGTTGCGGGGGCGGGTAGCGGTCGGGGTCGGCGTTGAGCCGGTCGGCGATCACCTGGTAGGCGAGGTTCTCGTCGTGGCGCAGCTGGAAGATCCGCACCACCGCCGGTGCGCGTTCTGGGTCCACGAGGAGCCGGGACTTGGTGCGGCCTTCCTCTCGTTTCGCCGCGACCGGGTGCGGCACTTTCTCGTTGAGGTAGCCGTGGCAGGCTTTGCCGATGTTCCAGCCTTGAAAGGTGTGTTCGCGGAACCCTTCCCAGGATTGTTCGAGGGTGTGGCGCAAGAACCATTCGGCGACACCTTGTTTCATGCGGCGCACGAGGATCTGGGTGGCGCGTTTCTCCGACAGCGAGATCGGGCCCTCGTCGGCGGCGAACAGCGGCACCCCGACTTTCTCCAGCTCGTGTTCGAGCTGGGTGGACTGGTGGGTCCAGCGGGCGGCGCGTTCGATCTCCTCGACCACGACCGCCTCGAAGCGGCGGTTGGGGTGGCGGGCTTCGGCCATCAGGTCGGCCAAACCGCCGTCACGCGGGATCGGGATGTCGAATGCCTCGTGCGCGCTGCCCAGACCACGCATCTCGAGATCCTTGCGGGAGGACTCGACGTCGTAGAAGAACGCGACGATCACGAACCCGTTAGGCAGCACCTTGCGGCAGTTGTCGAGCTGGCGCGGCAGCGACAACGTGGGGTCCTGCAAATCCCGGGTCGAGGTGCGCAGGAACACCGCCACCGGGACCGGGGACGACCCACCCATCCCGAGCAGATCAGGGCTGTCGGGTCCGGCGAATGCGGGCAGGCTCATGCCGCCTCCTGTTCGTCGGCGGTGGTGATGGCGTCGAGATCGACCAGCTCGGCTGTGGCTGGGTCGTGGCTGTCGAGCCAGCGCAGCAGCGCCGAGATCGCGCGGGCTTGCCGTTCGGCGACGCGTTTGGCTTCGGCTCCGGTGACATAGCGGATCTGGAACGACGTGGTCATCTCGCCCACTCGAGCATCGACATGCATCGGCGAATCGGCGCGGGCCCGCCAGGGGCGCAACGGGATCACCACGGCGTCGTCGGAAAATTCCTCGTCCATGATTTCCTCTCATGTCCTGCCACGTCGGCCCGATAGGTGGCGGAGGTGGCTGTTTCGTGGGTGGGTCGAACTGCGCGGGAACCGGGCTGGGTCCGTGCAGCGGGGTCCATGAACGCTCCGTAGCGGCCGAGGCGTCAAATGTCTTCTCGTGCAGCATTTCTGCCGAACCGGTCACCCGCGACCAACCCGGGGTGCCGATCGGCCGGAATACGGCGGCCTGCGCCGTTCTGGCGGGTCGAACGGGCGGGTCTGCGGTGTGACCGTTGCACGCCGGAACCCGATCCCGATGCGGTGGTTCGGACAGCGGCGTCCAGGGTCACCCCGCCCACCTGCCGTCGGCTGTTGCGGTTGAGCCGATGTCGACTTCGGTGTCGCGGTCGTCGGCGATGGCGGCCAGGAACTCCGGCGAAGTGGTGATGAGCGCGTTCTCGGTGGGCGAGGCCAAAGACCCGAACACCGCGCGGTCGGTGCCGCCGACCGCGAGCAGCCCCGAACCGCGAGCCGCGGAGAGCAGGAATTGTTGCTCGCCGTCAGAGAGGTGGAAGGCGGTAGCGACCTCGTCGATGGCCTGGGGTGCTTGGCGGAGCAAGATCTGAGTGGCGGCGTTGGAGATGATCGCTCGCCCGAGTTCGGTCGAGCAGACATCCGCGCAGTCCTGGGTAGCGACGGTGAGTCCGGCCCAGTGCTTGCGGAAGCTCTTCGCGGCCCGGAACAGGAACGCCGCCCCGGCGGGCTCGCGCAGCAGCAGCCATGCCTCGTCCACGGTGATCATGCGGGGCCGCCGATGACCGGGGTTCGACACTTTCCGCCACGTCGCGTCCAAAACCAGCAGCGTGCCGATGGTTTTCATTTCATCGGGCAGCTCCCGTAGCGAGAACACGATCATCGCGCCCTCGGGTTCGGTGGTGGTGGGTCCGTCGATCAGCCCGGCATAGGCTCCCTCGCCGGTGTAGGGGTGCAGCCCGGCAGCCAACTCGACGGCAGCGGGCACGGCGAGCTGGTCGAGCTGGTCTCGCAGGTCGCTCAGGGTGGGCGCGGGCCGGGTCCAGGTGGCGGGGTCGTCGGTGATCCCGGCGGCGGTGTAAGCAGCGGCGAGAGCAGCGTCCAGCGCCGACCGTTGCGCGGCGGTTTGGTCCCCCAACAGCACCTGGATCAGGGTGTGGCAGAACAGTTTGCGCCGAGTGAGCGCATCGGTCGGGGCGCTGCGGCTCCCGTCGGGTCGGGTGTGGATTTCCAGGTCGAACGGGTTGAGCCGAACTCCGGGTGCACCGAGGCGGATGTTGGTGCCGCCCACGGCCTCGCTCAGGCGCCGGTATTCGTCTTCGGGGTCGATGATGACCTGTTCGACCCCGCGATACAGCGCTCGCAGGATCTCGGTTTTCACCAGGTAGGACTTGCCTGCACCGGAGCGGCCGAGAACGACGAGGTTGTGGTTGTGGGCCTCGGGACCGAACCGGTCCACGAACAACAACCCCGACGCGGCGTCGCGGCCATAGAGAACACCCTGGGGCCGGTCGGCCTGGGCGGGTTCGGCGGCGGGGAGCTGGGGTGAGTCGAAGGGGAACGCCGCGGCGAGGGCAGTGGTATCGAAGGTCCGCTGGACCCGGATCAGGTCCAACCCGAGCGGCAGAGTCGTCACCCACGCCTGAGCTGCCCGGTAGGACAGGGTGCAGGTGTCCACGAGCAGACTCGCCGCCAACGCGCGAACGGCGGCCAACTCGTCGGCCAGCTCGGATTCCGAGGCGGCATGGACGGTGAGATACACCCCGACGCGGAACAGCCTGGCTTCGGCCCGCGCGACGCGCGCGGACAGGTCGGCGGCGTCCTCGACGGCGACGTCGACCTGCGGGTCGGTCAGACGGCCTCGGCCGAGGTCCTGCCTGCGGGCGGATTCGAGGCGGGCTTGCTGGCGGCGCAGCCGGGTCGCGGCGGTGGCCGGGTCGACCGGCTCGACGTGCACCGCGACCTCGACTCTGCCCGGGTGAGACAGCAGAGGCGCGAGCCAGCCGGCCGTCACCTCGCGCGGGTAGCCGGTTACCGCGAGGGTCGCACTCCAATCCGAGCCGATCTCGAGGTGCCGGGTGCCGATGGTCAGAGATTCCGGGGCGAACCGGTCGAGCCCGTCCCCGGCGAACGGATCCGGTAATCGGGTATTGGGGTCGGTGCTGACGACCGTGTCGGCGGCGGTGATGTCGGCGGCGGCAGAGACGAGGCTTTCGGGGTCGGTGCAACTGGCCAGCACGGCGGTCGCGGCGTCGTGGGCGAGGGCGGTCACCGAGATCCCCAGCGGGGACAGCACATCGGCGGCCTCGTTCATCCGGCGCAGCAGCCTGGACTCGGCCGCCCGGCGCGCACCGCCCGATAGGGTGCGCCGGGCTCGGCGCTGCCCAGGGAGACGGGCACGCAGCCCGCTGGTCGCCACGGCCTCGGTGTGTTCACGCCAGACGAGCAGCACCTGTCGGTGGACGGGGTCTTCGCGGGCGGCCAGCGCGGTGAGGTGGTCGGCGTGGTCGAGGGCTGCCGCGGCGAGGTCGGCCGACATCTGCGCGGCGGCCGTTTGCAGGCCGGTGATGTGCTCGGTCAAGTCCAGCCGCGCCGAACGGATCAGGATCTGGACGGGTTGACGCAGGGTGTGCAGCCAGCCCGCGAGCTGGCCGACCAAGCTGTCCTGTTCGGTCGGGGTCCGCAGCGACAGGTTGAGGGTTCCGGCGACGGCGATGGCGGCGAGGCCGTCGGCGCCGAGGTCGATCACCCCGACCTCGCCGCTGCCACTGCTCGCCACCGACTCGGGCAACCGCGCCTGATCTGCCGATAGTTCCGAGGGCACCGGCGACCGAGGACGTCGTCCTGTGGTGCGCGTCGTGATCCAGTGCGGAGCCCGGGTGGCACCATGTGATCGGATGAGGTGGCGTGGACGCAGGCGGTGATGAACGGCCGCGACGAGCAGCAGGTCGGCCGACAGGCCCTCGCGGCGTGTCAGGACCGCGACTGCCACGAACACGAACATCAGGGCAGCGGTGACCGCGAATACGGGCAGCGGTAGCAGGGTTCGCGTTGCAGCCCAGGCCGCGTACAGCAGTGCCGCGGTCGTGGCCAGGACAGCGAGCTGGCGCGCGGTGAACGGCCCCAGCAGCCGATCGGAGCGGTCGACGTCGGCGGGGATGCGCACGATGGTATTCATTTCAGGGTTCCGCCTCTCGGGGCGCGGGGCGCTCGGCGGCGCACGGGCAGATCCGGCATGGGCAGATGCAGCTGCCGCCCCGCCGGACGCGCCGGGGCCGCTGCGGGTGGTTGTAGCGGGTTCGGCGGCGGTGCAACGGGCTTGACCCGGGCGACCGGGAACGGCAGCGGGTACTGGCCGCTACGGTTCGGGCGCACACGCGCGTACGGGTCGGGCGGGGTGGGTTCGGTGAAGTCGAAGGCGAGCTGTTGCGGTGTCGCGCGGCGACCGGGCCGCTGCGGCGGCGGCTCGGGTGGCGGGGGTGTTGGACGGACACGGCGCACCGGGATCGGGAGCGGGTACTGTCCCCCAGCCCCGGCGCGGATGCCCCGATACGGGTCCGGTGGAGTGAAGTCGAACGCGAGCTGGCGTCCCCTCGCCGACCGGTTCGAGCGCGGTGGTGGGGTGCCGGTCGCTTGGGCCGGTGCCGGGTTGGGTTGCCGAGGAACGCGGCGCACTCCTTCCAAGGGCAGCATGAGCTGCCCGTCGCGGCTCGAACGCACCCGCGCGTACGGATCGGGCGGTCCACTGCTGGAGGCGGCGCGGGGTGCTCGTGAGGCACGGACGGGTCGCGCACTCCGCCGTGCGGATGCCGCCGAGGCTGTGGTGCGGGCGCTGCTCGCAGTGGCGCCTTTGAGCATGCCGAGGGTTTTGTAGGCGATGAATCCGCGCACGATCGAGCCGAGGAAGCTGCGGCCTTGCCCGATCTTGAGCACCGACAGCAGCCACATCGGTGTCTTGATCAACACGAACATCAACGCCAAAGCGACAGTGAGGTCGGCGATCTCGTTGGCATCGGGCCCGAACACGTACCAGCCACCGGGACGGAGCATGACCCGCAGCACGGTCACCAACGTCAGTGATTGCACCACCTGGACTGCGAGGCAGGCGGCGAAGCTGCGCCACCACCAGCGGGCGACACCGTCGAGGCCGGGCAGCCCATGACACATCAAAGCCAGGGGTGCGCCCACGATCAGCAAGATCGTGATCGTCACCCGCACGAGGTAGCTGATGATCAGCACGAGCAGCATCACCGACAGCGCCAGCTGCAACAGAACGAGGACACCGAGGCTCTGGGTACTGGTGAACGCCAACTCGGCCAGCGCGTCGGCGGCCGAGCCCGAGTCGACACCATCTCCAGCGAGAGCACCGGCGAGGGCGTTGGCGAAACCGATTCCGGCGGTGGCGATCATCATGCTCAACCCCCCAGTCGCGAATCCGACGACCAGGCGGGGTGCGAGTTCGCGGATCGACCATTGGGTTTGGACGGTCTCACGCATCATCAACAGCACCCCGGCAGCCATCACGACCAGCACGTAGAGGGCGAGCACGATCTGCCACGACTGGTTCCACAAGACCCCGATCTCGGGAATCTGCCCGGGTTCGGGTGTGGTGAGCAGGGTTTGCGACAACAGTTCCAGCAACGGGTTGAGCGAGGTCTCCACGATGCGCCGGAAGAACCCGTCGACCGCGTTCTCCACACACCCGTTGATGTTGGTCACCCCGCACTCGGCCGAGCCCGACCCGGATCCAGGTGCCGGTGCTGGCGCTGTTGTGCCGGGCGCGGTTGTCGTCGGTGGGGCGGTGGTCGAGGGTGGTGTCACCCACCGGCGCGGTGTCGTGGTCGGTGGACTGGTGGTCGGCGCGGGTGTCGCCGGTGCCGTGGTCACCGGCGGAACCGGCGTCGGAGTGGCGGGTTGGGCGGCGGCCCCGCCGGAACCGGTGAGCACGATCAGGACGGCGGCGAGGACCGCTGCTGCGCTAATGGCAGCGAGGCGCGCGGCCGGTGTGAACCGGGTGGGGGTGGGTGGTGCCTGGGCCGAGGTGCTCACGGTCAGGCTCCGATGATGGACTTGAGCACGGCGACGATGACCGGTGCCAGCATCGCCAGCGCGTAGCCGATGCACGCGGCGCGGAAGGCGGTCTTGGCCTTCTCGATCTCGCTGGGATCACCGCCCCCGAGCAGATAGCGGGCTCCTGCGATGGTCAGGAACAGTGTCGCCAGCCCGGCCAGGATGCCGACCAGCCAGTTGCGGGCGTTGTCGATCACCTCGCCCAGCGACGAGGCGATGGCCAGCACCTCGGTGTGCGGTGGCGCCGCCGAGGCGGATCCGGCCGCGACCACCGACACCACCACGGCGGCGACCGCGATAGCGAGGCGCCGGGGCCAGCGTCGTGCGCGGCCAGCCGAGTCCTGTACGGCCCCATCGAGAGCGTTCGTGTGCGGGTTCATGCGGCCACCCGCCCGGACTCGATGCGTGCCGGTGCCGGAGCTGACGAGAGCCGTTTCGGCCGGCGGCCTCGCCGCGGTGAGGAGACCCTCGGCGCGAGCGTGGTCACCGTCGCGGTCTCGACCGGGCCGTTGCGGACCGGGTCGAGGTCGCGGGTGCGGTCGGCCAGCCATACCAGTAGGGCACGTTCGGCACGGGACCGCTGCTTGCGCAGTCGGCCCACAGGGACACCGCGCTCGGCGGCCAGACCGGGCAGCAGCCGGTCTTCCCACCGGGACGCGGCGATGAGTTCTGCGGCGTCGGCGGAGATCACCCCGGCACCCACGGCAGCAGCGAGCACCGTCTCGGGGTGACCCGACTCGGCTCCGAGTACCTGCGCCCGCTGCCCCCATTCGGTGAGGCCAGCTCCGAGGTCGCCGACCACCGTGAAATTGGTTCGCTGCTCGATTGCTGTTTTACGGTCAGCGCGGAAGGCAGCCCACCGTAGGCGATTCCATACGTGCGGCTGGTCAACATCGATGCACGGGAGGTGGAGCAGGAACTCAGCCAGCGCTTCGGACTCGGCATCGTGGCGCTCCGGGCTTCCCGGTGCCGTGTGCTCGCCGGTGATACGGGCCAGCATCGGCACGGCCAGCGCCGCGCTCACGAGCATTGCGGACTCGCAGCGCTGCCGGACCCGTTCGATGAGCCACACCCCGATCGCATCGACCTCGGTCATCGGCGTGCCTGGATCCCACAGCCGCTCACGCAACTCTCCCCACGTCCGGATCCGACCGCAACCGGCCTCCGACACCGGGACCGGACGGGGGATGGTCGGCAGGTAGTGTCCGGCGATCCGGTCGAAACCCCTGTTCACCGCAGCCAGTGGCGAGGGCCGTTTGCCGATCTGTCCCGGAATGGTTTCGTCATGCGTGTTCGTCACCACGATCTCCTTGTTCGGTCGATAGTTTTCCGACCACATCAGGACACCTCGCGGATCTATCCGAAACCTATCCAAACCCTATCCGCAACATATCCAAACACTATCTGAAACATATCCAAGTCATATCTTGCGCAGATCAGCATCCCCTCCGCTACTACGACACACCCACCCGTCGGGGGCACGGCATATCCGCGCGGATATACCCATCTACCAGCACATGTGAAGCGCAGGATAGCGCCAGGATATGACTTGGATATGTTTCAGATAGGTTCCGGATAGGCATCCGAGCACGCTGGCAAACCGTGGTGAAAATTCTTCAAAAAAATTCCCGGGACATCTCATCGATGCACCCGTTTTCTAGGTCCGGATATCGGGCTCAGGAAATTCTCAGAGAGCGGAGTTCGGAAATTACGTCCCGTTTTCGGCTTTTTGGCGGCAGTTAATGAGTAGAAGCACTCTCTCGTTCAGGAGGCCCCTCATGACTGCCCCTTCCCGCCGCCCGCGCTCTGGCACCAATGCCGTGCAGATCCCCTCGACCTTGTGGCCGCTGGGACCCGACCCGCTCGATCCCGCCGATCGCTGGCCCGACCGGGCTCTGGTCCACACGATCACCGAATTCTCCGCGCCGGGCGCGCGGGTGATGCTGCTGGGCTGGCCCGCCCCCACCGCGCGGGGGACGCTGCGGATCATCGAGTCCGACACCGCCGCCGCACTGTCGACGATCGGGGATCTGGGCCGCCACGGACTCGACGCACCCGCCGGCCGGACGTGGACAGGCGCGCCGGTGGATCTGGTCGTCGCGAGCCTGCTCGCCGATCAGCTCGACCCGATCGCCGCCGCCGAACACATCACTGCGCTCGCGACCGACGTCCTCGCGATGGGCGGGTTGCTGGTCGTTTTCTCCCGTTGCCGACACAGCGACTCCGGAACCTTGTTCGACCCGGCCGGTTCGGTCGTGGCCGCCGCGCAGTCCGCCGATCTGCTCTACCTCCAGCACATCATCGCCGCCCCGATCTCCGGGCACCGGATCACCGCGCCCGCCTCGCCGACGCCCTCGAGCACCGCGCGCCACACGGTCGCGCACACCGACGTCTTCGTCTTCCTCCAGCCCGCCCATGGCTGAACCCACACGCCCTGTACCCGACCGGAACTCTCACGTGAAGGACGCCCGAATGTCGCTCGAACCGACCACCCCCGCCTCCGCCGACAGCGCCTCCGGCAGCCCCGCACAGACCGCCCCGGCCGTCGCGCCGGTGTCGGTGTGGGCCACCGCGCAGACCGCGCCCACCGCCCAGCGGCGGGGCCGCTACCACCCCGACAGCACCGCCCACCCGGCGAAGATGTTCCCCGCCATCGTCGCCCACGCCGTGAACACCTACACCCAGCCCGGGGACCTCGTCCTGGACCCGATGTGTGGAATCGGCACCACCCTGGTCGAGTCCCTGCATTTGGGTCGCCGCGCGGTCGGGGTGGAGTACGAGAGCCGGTGGGCGGAGCTGGCGCGCACCAACATCGAGCTCGCCCGCGAGGCCGGGATCGATCTCGCCGCGGACGTCTTCCACGGCGACGCCCGCAAGCTGGGAGAGCTGATCCCGGCCGAGCTACGCGGCCAGGCGAAGTTGGTCATCACTTCCCCGCCCTACGGCGATTCTCTGCACGGGCATGTGCGCGCCAACCGCAAAGACCCGGTAGTAAAGAAGAACCACCGCTATGGCCAGCTACTGGACCGAGGCAATTTGGCCAACGTCGGCCTCGGCCGCCTGCTGTCGGGATTCACGAAGATCCTGGCCGGGGCCGCCGACTACCTCGCTCCCGGCGGGTATGTGGTGATCACCGCCCGGCCGTGGCGTCAGCACGCCGAACTCGTGCCGCTGCCCGCCCACCTCTACACCTGCGGCGAGCTGGCCGGGCTGGTGCCGGTGGAGCGGTGCGTGGCGCTGCTCGGGCGTCTCACCGAGGGCGAACTCGTCGCCCGGTCGAGCTTCTTCCAGCGCGACTTCATCGTCAAGCAGCGCGCGGCAGGGCTGCCGATGCACCTCATCGCCCACGAGGACGTCATCATCCTGCGCAAGCCCGAAGCCACCGAGGCGACCGAACGCCGCCGCGCGGCAGGCCGGTTCCCGTTCGGCAGCGCGGCGACACTGCCGAGTGCCGATAGCACCGGCTCGGGATCGGTGGCCGCGTGAATCCCGAGCAGGGATGGCTGGGCCGGGCGCTTCTCGCGCCCGGCCGGGCCGTGGCCGACCTCCGCGAATCCCTCGAACACGCCCTCGTGTCCACCGATGCCCTGTTCCTGGTGGTGGCTGGTGTCGCGGTGCTCGCCGCGGTCGGGCTCGTGGGCCGGTGGCGGCGAGGCCGGCTGAGTGCGCGTGCCCGTCAGATCACCGTGCTCACCCCACCGGAGGTCGATGCCAAAGGCGCACTCTCCTTCTGGGCCCACCTCATCGGCCAGCTCCGCCCCGCGTGGGCGAGGACGCTGTTGGGGCAGCCGCATCTGGGGTTCGAGTACACCGTCACCCCCGAAGAGGGCGCGGCGATCCGGTTGTGGGTGCCCGGCGCGATCCCACCCGGGCTGATCGAGCGGGCCGTCGCCTCGGCGTGGCCCGGCGCGCACACCGACACCCTTGAGCCCGCTCGTCCGCCACTGCCGAACCCGGTCAAGGGAATCCGGCGGGTCGTGGCCGGAGGCGAGCTGCGTCTCGGGCGCCACGAGGGGCTCCCGTTGAGCACCGAGCATTCCGGTGATCTGGTGCGCAACCTGATCACCGCCGCCGACGATCTGGGCCCCGGCCACGCCGTGTGTGTGCAGATCCTCGCCCGCCCGGTCACCGGCCGCCGCGTCGCCCGAGCCACCCGCTCCGCGGCGAGCACGGGTACCCGGGCCGGTGTCGCGGCCGGACTACTGTGCCAGGCCCTCGACCTCCTCACACCCGGCTCGAACAGCGCTCGCACCTCCCGCGCTACCGCCGGGGCAGGAACCGGCCGGGCCAGCGACCGGCAGACCTCCCTCGAATACAGCGCCGCCGCCCGCGCGGCGGCGGCCAAAGCGCGAGGGGCGCACTGGGAAACGGTCGTGCGCTATGCCGCCTCGATCCCGGTCTCCACCGACCCCGCCGAGATCGACTCGACAGCGGCAGCGCGGGCGGTGGCGCGCGGGCGCGCCGATGCGCTCGCCACGACATTCGGGGCGTGCACCGATCACAACTACTACCGGCGTCGCCGTCGCCCTTTGCGCCTTCAGCGGTTGATCCGGGAGCGGCGTCTCGGGCGTGGGGATGTGTTGTCGGTGCCGGAGCTGGCCACGATCGCCCATCTGCCCACCGAAGACGGGCTACCGGGACTGCAGCGTGCCGGAGCCCGCGCTCTGTCCCCGGCCCCGGAGATCCCCGTCGGTGGGGAACACACGAAGCCGTTGGGGATGTCGGACACCGGCACTCGCCGCCCGGTCGCGGTCAAAGTCAGCGACGCCCGCCACCACCTGCACATTCTCGGTCCCACCGGCGTCGGCAAATCCACGCTGCTGGCGCGCACGATCCTCGATGACGCCGAGGCCGGGCGCGGGGTGATCGTCATCGACCCGAAGGGCGACCTGGTCACCGATGTCTTGTCGCGGCTGCCGTCGCGCATGGGTGAGCGGGTAGTGCTCTTCGACGCCGACGCTTCCAGTGCTCCGCCGTGTGTGAATCCGCTCGACATCGGCCGGATCGGGCGCGCCGGAATGGATCTCGCGGTCGACAACCTGACCACGGTGTTCCGCCGGATCTTTCACCAGTGGTGGGGGCCGCGCACCGACGACATCATGCGCGCGAGCCTGCTGACGTTATGCGCCCAACCCGGCACCGCCACCCTGGCCGACCTGCCCCGTCTGCTCACCGAGTCCGCCTTCCGTTCCCGGGTCACCCGCACCACCACCGATCCGGTCCTGCGCGGGTTCTGGGACTCCTATGAACAGCTCTCCGACACCGGGCGTGCCCAGCTCACCGGCCCGCTACTGAACAAACTGCGCGCCTTTTTGCTGCGCCCGTTCGTCCGCGCGGCCATCGCCGGTGGCCCGTCGACCGTGGACTTCGGCGATGTCCTCGACCACGGCGGCATCTGCCTCGCGCGGTTGCCGAAGGGCTCACTCGGCGAGGAAACCTCACGGCTGGTCGGGTCACTGCTGGTCGCCCGGACCTGGCAGGCGGTGACCGCCAGGGCCCGGGTGCCCGCCGCCGACCGGCCTGACGCCGCGCTCGTGCTCGACGAGGCACAGAACTTCCTCAACCTGAGCACGCCGATCGAGGACATGCTCGCCGAAGCCCGCGGACTCCGGCTCTCTCTGCTGCTGGCGCATCAGAACTTGGGTCAGCTCTCGCGCGAACTGCGCGACGGTATCTCGGCGAATGCGCGCAACAAGATCGTCTTCGCCGTGTCCCCCGATGACGCGCGCGATCTGGCCCGGCATACCGACCCGTGGCTGTCCGAGCACGACCTGTCCCATCTCGACGCCTTTCACGCTGCCGCGCGGCTGTTGGTCGACGGCCGCAACGCCCGCCCCTTCACCCTCACCACCCGCCCCCTGGACCCACCGATCCCCGGACGCGCCCGCGAGATCTCCGCCGCCGCACGCGCCCACATCACCGCACCCGGCCCCTGACCGCGACGAGTGACCCGGTCACGCATAGCGCGCCTCACCAACTACCACCGCCCGTCTTCTTTTCATCCTGAGAAAGGTTGTGCCACCGATGCTTTCCCGCCCCGCCCAGCAGGCCGACAACCGCCGACCCCGCCCCGACAACCGGACCAGGCCCCGCCCCCTCGATCCCACCGCGCTCGTCTCCCGGCTGACCGAGCGCGACCGCTGGATCCTGCGCATGCTCTACGAACACCGCGTCTTGACCACCAACCAGCTCACCGACCTGGCCTTCCCCACCCAGCCCATCGCCCTGCGACGGCTCAACCTGCTCCACCGCTACGGCGTCCTCGAACGGTTCCGCCCCTGGCGCGCCCGAGGCAGCGCGCCAATGCACTGGGTGCTCGCACCGGCCGGAGCCGGCGTCCTCGCCGCCGAAGCCGGAATCACGGTGCGCGAGCTTGGCTACCAGTACCAGCGCGCGCTCGCCATCGGGCACAGCCTGCACCTGACCCACACCCTCGGCGTTGTCGAGTGGTTCACCGCCCTGATCGCCCACCCCGCCCTCGATCAGCGTGGCGACCCCGCCCAAGTCCTGGCGTGGTGGTCCCAGACCCGCTGCGAGCGCCTGTGGGGAGACCTCGCCCGTCCCGACGCTTGGGGCCGCTACCGCCACGCCGAAGCCGTGCTCGACTTCTACCTCGAATACGACCTCGAATCCACCACGGCGCTGTCGCGGGTCGCGGCCAAGCTCACCGGCTACGCCGAGCTGGCGCGCACCACCGGCGTCGTCGCCCCCGTCCTGCTGTGGGTGCCTAGTAGCGCCCGCGAGACCAAAGCCCGTGCCGCGCTGCACCGAACATGGGAACGGCTGCCCGACCCCGAGGCAGTGCCGGTGGCCACCGCCGCCGCCGAACTCCTGGCCCCCACCCACGAGGCGAGCCCCGCCGACCAGGTCTGGCTACCACTGGAGACCGACACCGACCGCAGGTCGCATCTGCACCAGCTGGCCACCATGTGGCCCCGGCGCACCCCGCCCGCCGCCGACAGCGAACTCGACCCCGGCTGGGTATCCCAGAGCGGCGTCGTCGCCTTGCCCCCACCCGCACCCCGGCCACCGACCTACGAGTCCTGGTGAGCTGACGATGCTGGTCAAGGCACTCGGGGCAGGATTCGCCGGGTTCGTGTTCCTCACCGTCGTCATCGCGACCGTGGTCACCACGGTCATCGTGTTCGACCAAGCGCTCACAGCACCCGCCCCGGGAGCTTCGACCGGCACCGGCTCCACCCCGAGCCCCGAAGCACAGCAAGACATCCCAGCCGAGACGCTCGTGCTCTACCAGGACGCCGCCGGGGACTGCCCCGGCCTGAACTGGTCGGTGCTCGCCGCGATCGGCAAGATCGAAACCGACCACGGCCGCTCCACCCTGCCCGGCGTGTCCTCCGGCGAGAACAGCTCCGGGGCCGGTGGGCCGATGCAATTCCTGGCTCCCACCTTCGACTCCGTCATCGCCCGGCACCCGTTGCCCACCGGTGGAGCGAACCCGCCCTCACGCTACAACCCCTCCGACGCCATCCACGCCGCCGCGTTCTACCTGTGCGACTCCGGCGCACCCGCCGACATGTACTCCGCGATCTTCGCTTACAACCACGCCGACTGGTACGTCGACCAGGTCCTCGACCAGGCGTCCCGCTACCGCACCACCACACCCGACACCTCCGGCGGCGACTGCACCACCGCCTCGCCGCCGAACCCGACAGCGGCACAGGTGATCTCGTTCGCCTGCGCGCAGCTCGGCCTGCCGTACGTGTGGGGCGGCAACGGGCCCGAGGTGAACGGCGGATGGGACTGCTCGGGGCTCACCCAGGCCGCCTACCGCTCTGCCGGGATCTCCATCCCGCGCACCACCTACGACCAGGTCCACACCGGCACACCGGTATCCGAGGACCAACTCGCCCCCGGCGACCTCGTCTTCTACAGCACCGGCGGCGACGTCCACCACGTCGGGATCTACCTCGGCGCAGGCCAGATGGTGCACGCACCCACCTTCAACGAACCCGTCCAAGTCTCGCCCTACCGGTGGTCCGGAGACGACTACTACACCGCCACCCGACCCTCACCAGCCCACAACCACAACTCCCCCGCCGCGCCCTGAACACCACCACCTTCGAACGGAGAAACTCCATGCGCCACCACCACTCTCGAACCATCCGCGTCGCGCTGTGCGCGGCCGTCGCCGCGACCACCATGACCGCCGGTGTCGCCGCCGCAGAACCCACACCCGACCGCACCGGTACCCAGTGCCCGCGTTGGACCGCGCTGCTGGCATTGGGCACCTACGAAACAACCACCAACGGACAGACCACACCGGGGGAAATCCTCACCCAGCTCGGGGAATCGCTCACCGCCCGCTACGGCACCGATATCGAGGTCCGCACGCTCGCGCCCACCGCTGGTGCGGGGTCGGTGAGCAGAGCCGACCTCACCGCGGCGGTGAAAGGGCTGTGCTCGGACACCCGAGCCGTTTTGGCCGGCTACGGCCAAGGCGCCGAGGTCACCGGCGACCTCGCCACCACCCTCGGCAACAAAGGCGGCCCGATCCCGGCCTCCCGCGTCATCGCCGTCGCGCTCGTCTCGGACCCGCGCCGCGATGCGACCACCGCCCAGCTCGGCACCCCGGTCTCCGGGCAGGGCGTCACCGGGCCACGCGCGCAGGGCTTCGGCGAACTGACCGACCGGGTCCGCACCCTGTGCCTCGACGGAGACAGCTACTGCTCGACCACCGCCGAGTCCTCGCCTGTCCTCGCCGCGGTGAGCCGCGCCCTCACCACCGCCACCACGACCACTCCGGCTCCTACCAGCACCACCGCGCCCACCACCACGACGAAAGCCCCGACCACGACGACGAGCACACCGACCATCAGCATCGGGTCGGGCTCAACCGGGCAGATCAGCGTGTCCCAGGTCCTCGCCCAGGTCGTCACCGTCCTCAGCGGGCTCGCCAGTTTCACTGCGAACGTGCCCGCGATCGTGGCCGACCTCGCCCAGCTGCCCGGGCTGGTCACCGCTGGAGACGTGCGCGGCGTGCACCGCGTCTCCGGGGACCTGAACAACCAGTTCGCCCCGCTGATCGAGCTTGCCGATGGACTCGACCTGCGCCTGGTAGCGCGGGCGCTGGCGTTGGCCGCGCCGCTGGACACCACCGGGGTCGCCACGATCGCCGCCGAGATCGTCGGTGTCCTGGCCGGACTCGACATCTCCCGCATCGCCACCGATGTCGGCCGGGCACAGGAGATCGCCTGGACCGCCGTGGAATTCCTCGCCGATGGCGACCCGGTCGCGGCGGTGCTGACGCTGACCGGGCTGGCACCGGTCGCCGCCGATCTCGTCTCGGCCACCGCCGCAGCGTTCACCGGCGGGCAGTTCCCCACCCTGACCAACACCTACACCGCCACCACCGGCGGCACGGACACGACGGGCAGCGCCACCGGCACGGATGCCGGTGTTCCGGCTGCCCAGGACGGCCACACGGCCACGTTCGACGCCACCGGCTACAACACCGCCGCGCCCATGCTGACCGACTGGATCGCCCAGGCCATCGACCGCAGCAAGTAGCCCGAGCCCGCCTGCACAGCGCATATAAGACGGCCCGTGGTGCCGAGCGGAATGCTCGGCACCACGGGCCGTTTCAGCGGGCAGGCGGGTCAGGAGATGAGTGGCGGCACCGCGCGCAGACCCGGCGCGGCCGGGCCCCTGTCGTGGCGGAACCGCCACGACGGCAACGCCCTGTACATGGTCACGGTCTGCTCGTCACCGTCATTGCCGCTGCCACTGCCGCCGTCGCTGGTGTCCCCGCTGTCCTGTTCGGGCAGCTGGTCCAGGGTTGCCACGACCACCTCGCGGGCGGCTGTTTCGAGGTCGCCGTACAGGGTTCCGGTCAACGGGCCGGTCATGACACGCACCGCACCGCTGTGTGGGAAGAACTCACCGTCGGTGGTCACCTGCTCGTAGCGCAACGCGATCGGCACCCACGGCACCAACGAGGCCAGCACGGGCATCTGCAGCTCCCGCACAGCCGTCTCGGCGATGGCGATCCACAGCTCGAGGCTGTCGGGGGCGTGGCTGGAGTCGGCGTACACCTGGTACAGGGCCGAGGCGAGGACCTTGGGGGTTGGGGTGGAGTACATAGTCGAGCACCTTTCTCAGGGGGTTAGATTGAGAGGGCGGTGTCGGACTCCCCGGAGATACGAGCTCCGGGGATTCCGGCATCGCCCAGTTTCAGGACGCGAGGGTGAATTTCTTGGGGGCCGTGCTGGTCTGGCGCGCGGTCCCGCCATCGGTCAACTTGACCAGGGCGTTGTGGACCGCGCCGCTGGAGCGGGCCAGGGCTTTGCCGATCTGGTGTGGGGTGAACTCCTTTCCGGGGTTTTCGTGCAGGAAGTCCTCGACCTGTCCCCGCAGCGCACCGGCGGGCAGGCGTTCGACCGTCGACTCCGCGTCGCCCGCAGCGCCGTTGTGGGCCGCCGCCGGGGGTTCCGGGGCCACGGTGGCGGGATCGTCCCCTGTGGGGGCGGCTACCGCCGTCTCCGGCGTGGTGTCGGGCGCGGGGTCGGCCGGGGCCGCCTGTTCGGCGGGGGTGGCCGGTTCGGGCCCGGTGGGTTCGGCCACAACGGGTTCCGGGGTCACGGGGTCGGCCGGTGCGGACTCCGGTTCGGCGGGTGTGGTGGCCACCGCTTCCGGCGCGGCCGGGGCCGGGGCCGGTTCGGGTTTCGCTCCGGCGGTCCAGCTCTTCCCGGCCCGAGGCTTGCCCGGATCGGTGGCCGCCCACACGGCCCCGGCGAGTTCCCATTCCGTCAGCAGATGCCGCGCCGCAATGGTCCCGATGGCCGCAATTTCCGCCAGATCGGCGGTGGTGCTGCCGGGGTGGGTTTCCAGCGCCTTCCACAGTGCCCGAGCTTCGGCGCTGTGCAACGCGGGCACCCCCGCCGCCGACACCGTCGCGGATTCGGTTGCAGGCTCGCCGGTTTCGGGCGTCGATCCGACCGGTTCGGCCGTCTCAGGAGACACCGCGCCCGGATCGGTGGGTTCGGCCGGGCACGGATCGGCGGGCGTGGTGGGGGCCGGGTCCGGTTCGATGGTGGCGGGTGTGCCCGTGCCCTGGGTCCAGGTCTTGGCCGCGCGGGGGGATGCGGGGTCGGTGTGCGACTTTGCGCACCCGGCGGTTTCCCACTGGGTCAGCAGACGCCGCGCGGTGGACTGGCCGATCCCGGCGATGTCGGCCAGTGCGGCGGTGGTGTTGTCAGGGTGGGCGCGCAGCGCCGCCCACAACGCCCGGGTGTTGTCTCGGCGCGGCACCGGCACCGACCGCGAACCGTTTTCCGGGGTGGGTGCGGCCGTTTCCGTGGCCACGGCGGCGTTCTTGGTTTTCGACATGGGGGTTCCTTCCAACAAATGGGTGTGGTGAATTCGGTGATGTCCCCGGGTGGGGGACGGAATGCGCACCGATCGGGGCAAATTCCCCGGGCGGTCGGTGCCGTTCCGGTTTCCATGACCGCTCGATAGGGCCTGTGATGTCAAGCGGAATGTGGAAATTGAATCCGGTCGCGAATTCCTCTCGTCTGATTCCGTAATAGCCTCGGCGCGAGCGGAATTCGAGTCGCCAGTGTTGACTCGGGGATGGCGAGGCGCCTCACGCCGGCGGCCTCGCCGCGGGCGCGTGGCACGCGAGCCGCGGACTCGACGTACGACCCGGTCACGGGTGCGCCGGTGACGAGTCGGCCGTGTCGGTGCCGGGCTCGCCGGAGTCGGCCTCAGCAGGTTCTGTGTTGCCGGTGGCGGGTTGGGTGTCGAGGGCCTCGCGAAGTCGTCGCCCGCCGCCGGTCAGCTCGTAGTCCACATGGTGGTCGAGTTCCCAGCTTTCAGCGCACTCGACGCAGATGGTGCAGCCGTGCGCGCAGCGCCACGTCCTGCCTACCAACAGGATTCGGCCGGGCGGGTCGTCGCTGTCGCGCAGCCTCACCACGACGTAGGCGTTGCCGCTGAGTTTGGCTCCCGGTTTGATGACACCGTCCTCGTCGTGGGTGCGAGTGTCTTTCACGGAGTGCTCCTGTTCGGGTTCGGTTGGGGCGCTGGCGGGTTCACCGGGCGAGGCGGGTGTGCAGGGGGCCGGTGGTGCGGTCGAGCCACACCGTCGCCGCGTGCCCGTGCGAGCCCCGACGCAACCTCTCGGCGGCCCCGGCGGCGTAGGCGGCGATGTCGTCGGGGTGCACGAGGTGGATACGCGGGGCGGCATAGCCGCCCGTGCCGCCGGTCACGTGCGCGACGGTGAACATGCCGCGCTCGTCGTGCGTGCCCGAGGCGTAGATGACGAACTGGTCGCCGGTGACGGCGTTGGCGATCACGTAGATCGCGTCGAGTGCGGTTGTGGTGGGAATGGCGGGATCGGTCACGGTGTCTCCTTGGTTGCCGCCCCGGGTGCGGGGCGGGGTGGGTGGGTGATGGTTGGGCCGAACCGGTGGCCGATGTCGGCCCGGTCCGGGTACCCCTGGGCGTGCTGCACACCCGGGGCACCCGGTGTTCAGGCGGCGGGTTCGAGTGGACTCAGCGGGTCGACTCGCCCGCGCTTGTGCCATCCGTCAACCTCTGACCGGTTCAGTCAAAGGCGAGGTACTGCCGGATTTCCGGGGCTGAGAGCCGACCGCTGTCGATGAGGTGCTGCCGGGTTTCGGCGAGGTGCCCGAGACCGTCATCGATGTCGGTTCCCTCGTGCTCGATGGGGTCCTCGGCGTCAGGGTCGCGGAAACGGCCCGCGCGCAGCATGGCCGCGATCTCGGTCAGGCGCTGGGCGAGGGTTTCCGCCGTTTCGGCGGTTCTTCCTGGTCGCTGCGCAGCTGGGCGAGTGCTTCGTCGCGTTTGGCATCCCGGTAGGCGCGCATCCGGTCGAGCCACTGTGCCGAGGGGTCCTGGTGTGCGGGAACGAGCAGCCACGGGGCGGCGAAACCTCGCCCGCCGGTAGCGGTTTCGATCACGCACTCGGGAACGTGGTGGTCGAACACCTGGAGCACGACGCCGCGCCAGGTGCGGTTGTGGAGGCCGGTGACCTCGTCGCCGACCTCGATCGGGCAAACCACCTCGCCGCGGGTGTCGGTGTCGGCGGGGGTCTGGTCGATAGCGGTGGTGTCGGTCATGGTGAGTGTCTCCTGTCGTTGCCGCCCCGGGCCGGGGCGGGTGGGGTGTTGGTGGGTGATGGCAGGGCCGCGCCGGTGACCGGTAGCGGCCCGGTCCCGGGCGCGGTGTGCGCCCGGGGCCCGGGGGCTAGGCGGCGCGCACGGCGGCAGTGATGGCGCGGGCGATCGCGGTGGCGGTGGTGGCCGGGTCGGTCACCACGTGCACGGTCGCCCCGTTCAGCGGAGTCGGGGCCCCGGGCCGACCGGGGCGTCTGCCCGTGTTCGGGGCCAGCCACAGCACCGCGCACCCGGCCGCGCGTACGGCGTCGAGTCGGCGCTGGGCGGCGGCGCGTTCGTGGGGTCGGTAGATGCCGTCGGAGATGACGACCAGCAGCCGCGTCGCGCCGGGCCGTGACAGGCCGAGGGCCCCGTCGAGGGCGACCGTCGCGGCAGCGAGGGCGTGGTATTTGTCCGGGCAACCGAACTCGGCGACCTGGGCGGGGGCGGTGCCCGGGTAGGTGACCGGGGTGACCTTCGCGCCGAAGGTCACGGTCGCGGTGGTGGCGGGCATCGCGGCCAGCTCGGCGGCGCGGGCGATGATCCACGCGGCCGAGGACACCGGCGCGGCGAACGCACTCATCGAAGAGGACACATCGCACGCGATGCCGACCTGCAGCGGCGGGTACGGGCTCGTTCTGCGGGAGGTGCGGGTGAACGGTTCGGCGGTCGGGATGGCACCGGCCGCGAGCTGGGCTTGCCGGGCCAGCACACCCCGCATCCGCACCCGCCCCGGCGGGACCACCGAGGTCGTTTTCACCGTGGAGCGTTCGCGGGCGGCGGCGGTGTCCAGCGCGCGGGCCAGCACCCGCGCGGCGGTCTGTTCCGTGGTTAGCGGGGTACGGGTGCGGGCTACGGTGCGCGAGCGCCCCGGTGTCTCACCGTCGCCGAACACGTGCTCGGCCATCAGCTGTGCCTGTTCGGCAGTGGCGGCGGCGGCCTCGCGCGCGGCGGCGGCGGACTCGGCCGGGTCGGCGGGCACCGGGTTCGCCGCGACCTCGGCAGCGATGGCGGCGGCGGTGGCCTCGATGGCCGCGCCCAACAGCGAGGCCGGTATCGGTGTGGCGTGCGGTTCGGGGCCCACGATGTCGAACCAGCGCCGCCCGAGTTCGAGCATGGCGGCGGTGTCGATATCGGCCACGGTGTGGGCCTCGCGCCATATCGCACGCAACTTGGTGAGGGTGTCGGTGCCGAGGATGGACTCGATCTCGCGCACCAGCGGCGCGCATTCGGACTCGGTCAGTACCCCGGCGTCGATCCGGCCGAGCACGAGGGCGGCGTTGTGGGCGGCGGCGTAGGCGGTGCGTGGGAGGTGGGCGGCGGCGGTTTGGCCGCCGTTGTCGCCGATCACGATCTCGGTGGCGCTGGCGCGCAACCAATGCCGGTCATCGGGGCGGCGGCGAATCTGGGCGGCCTCGATGCGCGACTCTTCCAGCAGTTTCGCCGCCTTCACCACCTCCGGGTGTGCCAGCAGCGGGGCCCGCCACACCGAGTGTTTGGCGTGCGCGCACTCGTGCACCAACGCACCCCACACCGCCGGGTAGTTGTTGCGGTCACTGTTGCGGGCCGGGCGCGCGGCGGCCGGGTCGATCTTGAGTCGGGACCCGTCGAGTTCGATGGCGGCCAGCGCTGGCACGAACACCGCCGGGTGACCGAACGCGGCACCGGGCGCGATGCTCACCGTCAGGTCGTCACGGTCGGCGATCGGCGGAACCTCGGCGGTCATGGCGGCCGACAGGGTGGCCCATCCCCCGGTCACCGGCACAGACGTCGGGGCGGAGGTGGCAGGCGTGGCGGCGGGGGCCGCCCCCGCCCCGGCGGCGGCCGGGGCGGAAGCGGTGCCGGTGCCCGGGGTGGCGGGCGCGGCGGGGCTAGCGGGGGCAGGGGCGGCGATCACGTGGCCGGTCATGGCAGGCAATACCTTTCGGGCGTGCGGGCGGCGGGTAGTAGTTAGAGGCGGGGGCCGAGGGCGAGCGGGGTGTGGGTGGTGCCGCACACGGTTTTCATCACGGCGGCCACCACGTCGCGGTCCTCTTCGGGGGCGGCCCCGAGGAGGTTGGCCATCGCGGTGTCGGGGTCGGTGGCGGCGGCGATCTTGCGGAACGCCAGCAGCTCGCGCAGTTGCGGGGCCCACCCGACCTCGCCCTTGGCCTGCCGGGCGGCCAGCTCGCGCGCCACTTTCACCGCGCGTCGTTCCACCCCGAGCTGGGCGGCGAGGTCGAGGTCGGACACCACGCGCACCTGGAACGCGAACCGGGAACTCAGCGCGTCGGACAGGATGGCCCCGTGCACGCCGGGGTTGTGCCCGGCCACCACGAAGAACCCGGGCTCGGCCTTCACCACCGTGCCGGTTGCTTTGACCACCAGCTCTTTTCGCCCGTCCATCGCCGGATACACCGCCGCCAGCACGGTCGGCGAGATCAGGGTCGCGTCGTCGATGAACAGCACCCGGCCCTCTTTCATCGCCCGAACGAGGGGCCCGTCCACGAAAATGAAACGGCCGTCGGGGGTTTGGGTGTACTCGCCCACGAAATCGGCGACCGTAGTGTCCCCGTCGCCCTGCACCGTCAACAGGTCGCCGTAGGCGGCCTCGATGAGCGAGGTCTTCCCGGTGCCGGGCGGACCGTACAGCAGCACCGGAACCTCGGCCGCGCGCATGGTCTGCAACACCTCCACATCGGCGCGCCCGGCGAGCTGGCGCAGGTGGTAGTCCTGCCCGTTCGGCCGGGCCACCGTGTTACCCGTGCGGGCCGGGGCCGCCGGGGCGGCGGGCGCGGCCGGGGCCGGGGTGGCGGATTTCTTGGTGCGGCGGGCCGGTTTCGGCTTGCTGGGGGCCGGGGCCGCCGGGGTGGCAGGCGCGGCCGGGGCCGGGGCGGTAGCGGCCGGGGCGGCCGGGGTGGCGGCGGTAGTCGTGGTGGCGGTGGCGCGGTAGCGGCGGGGCGCGGCCGAGGTGCGTTCGGCGTGCCCGGCGGCGGTCAACGCCTCGAGAGCGTTGCCGACCGCGCCGGAAGACCGGCCGAGCCCCGTGGCGATTTCGCGGGGCGACTGTTCGCGGACGGGGTCGGCGGCCAGCGCAGCGGCCACCATGCGGCGCAGTTCACCGTTGGGCAGGCGACCGGCGGCCGGTGCAGCGGTAGCGGCGGGGGCGGGTGTGGTGGGCATTGCGACTCCTGCAATTCCGGTTCCGAATTCGTGGCCGTTTTCGGCATACGTGCGGCGTGGCCGCCATTCGGATTTCTGCGAATTTCCCGGCGAATTCCGGGAACGTGGTCGACGCTAGCTCGACCTCGAACAGCCTCACAACCCCGAAAACAGCTCAATTTTCCGGAATTTTTCCGGACAACCGCGAGCCCGACTACGCAATTCCGGAATGCGCCATGCAAGCAGCCTCACCAGCGCACACCACACCTCGGCCGACAAAGACCCAAAAAAGACAATAAAATTACAAATTGGAGGAGCGGGGAAGATCGCGGAAGATGGAGATACAGCAGCGGGAAGCGAGTCATTCGAGAGCACGGCCAACCACGCGAGAGAGCCCGCACGAGCATGTCTATCCATCTTTGTGGATAGACAATCCCCGATGATATCCGCGCGGATATCCGCCGCCCGACCTGCCTATATGACTCGCAGAGGGTGCGTCGTTCCAATCTTCGCACCGAATCGCGCATCGAAACCCACCATGGAACGACGCACCGATCTTTTTTCATCGAGCCACTCAGGCTCACCGCAGCTACACCCACAGCCGAGCACGGAGTGTTCAGCGGCGAGGAAACCGTCCCGAATACAATTCGATTAGACATTCCACTACCCCTGGCACGCATTTTAAGTCAGTGCCAGAACAACCGGAATTCCGGCTTCTACATTAATTGACATGCCGCGCGAGCGGTAATGGACGCCAGCATTCAACTCTATTTCTGGGCGCTGCGGAGCTGTTCGAGGAGTTGGCGGGTTTCTGGACTCGGACGCTGCCCAATCTCGGAAAGCCGCCGGGTCAGGAGTCGGTAGGTGCGGGTGAGTGCGGCGGTTTCCCCGCGACGGGCGTGCAGGCGTAGGAGGTCGTGCCAGACCGCCTCGTTGTAGGGGTCGTTTTCCACGGCGGTCTCGAGCATTCCCAAGGTCGCGTCGAGGTCGGTGCTGCTACGGGTCGCCAGCCAGCTCAAGGCGTTGAGCGAGGTCCGCCGGGCCGATTCGCGCAGGGATTGAACCCAGGTGTCGGTGAGGTCGCTGGCCAGCTCGCTTGTGGCCAGCGCCGCGATACAGCGGGCGGCATCCGCCTGCTCGGAGTCGCTGCGCGCGTGGCGACGTTGAGCCACCGCTGCGTTGAAGTCCCAGTAGTCCACCCCCACCTGGCTCGACAGCCGGACCTGGGTGCGGTCCTCGGCGAGTACTTCGCTGACCTGTCCGCCGGTGGCGGTGCCCAGCGCGGCACGCAAGCGGCTCAGGGTGTTCGCCAAGGCGCTGCTGCCCCGGGTGCCGGGCCGCTCACCCCACAGCCGCTCGATCAGCTGCTGGCGTGGCAAACCCTCGGGATGCAGGGCGAGCACAGCCACCAGTTCGCGGGCACGCGGTTGTAGTTGGGTGGTGATTTCCACGCTCTCACCGGTTTCGGCGTCGTTCCAGAAGATGCGGGTGGGCCCGAACACCCGCACTGCCAGCGCGGGCGCGCCGTCGGCCGGTGTCGGCCCCGGTGCAGGCTCAGTGGTCTCGAGGTGCGGGCTCGGCTCGGGCACCGCGGCGAGGTCACCTTCTGCGGGTTGGCCGGCATCCTCGGCCGCCACCGCGAGCACCGGTTCAGAGGCCGGTGTTTCGGTGGTATCGACCACGACGGGCTCACGCGGGCGAAGGCGCGGCGTCGGCACGGTGGCGGGGTCGATGGCATAGATCCTGGGCGCGTCCTCGCCGCGGCGAGTGCGCCGCACCGGACGGCCTTGGTGGCGGGCAGATTGTCCGATGTGGGGTGGGTCGAACTGGCCGGTGCGTTCGTAGCGGCGCAGTTCGATCTCGACGGCGGTGATGGTGCCGCGTGCGGGCGGGATGAGGTGCTGGCGGGAGCGGCGGCCGGTCAGCAGGGCACGGGCACCGGAGCGGGAGACCGGCAGCTCGCCGACGACGGGGAATCCGATCGCGTCGATGTAAGCGCGGCTGCCGCCGATCACCACTAGGCCCCGGGGGCGCCGACGGCGGGTGAGGTCGAGGACCCGCTGGGCGGCGGTCTCGGGGTCGATGTGCTCGGCGCGGACCACGAACAGGGCGGAGTCGGCGGCAGCGATGACCGGGTGCGCGGGCGCACCCGGCTCGGGGACACCGCAATCGGCGAACACCACCGCGCCGAACCCACGCCAACCCCGGTCCAGATCCGTCAGTAGCGCAGCAGCCGGGACCGGGTCGTCGGGGGCATGCCCGGGCGGGGCTGCCAGGAACGCCTGCCCGCCAGGCAGATACTGCACGTGCTGGCCCAGCAGCTCCCCTGTCATGGGCACACCGAGGGCGGTTCGGCGGGCCAGGCTCGCCGAACCCAGATAGGGGTCCGCGCCGACCATGTCGGCGAGCTGGCCGCCTGCGGGGTCGGCCTCGACGATGAGGGCGGTTTCGGGTCCGGGCCAGGTGTGGGCGAGCGCGACGGTGGTCGTGGTGGTTCCCGCGCGCGAGCTCAGTCCTGCGACGGCGATCAGGTAGGGCGCCTGCGGCCTCATCGGTGGGCTCCTATCCCTGCTTCTGGACGTTGGAGATCAGCAACGCGCCCCCGCTGTCGGCGGGTCGGGTGTTGATCAGTTGGAGGTAGTCGGTCCGGGTGCGGTCCGGGCGGATCTCGGCGATGTGAACGTTGGCGGTGGTCGGGGCGATCGGGGTGATCGCGACGCAGTGGCGGGTACCGGGCGGGATCGAGGCGATTCCCGCGGCGAGTCCCTCGAAGGTGATGCCGCTCTCGGGCGCGAGCAACGGCATCGCCTTCCCGGCGTCGCGGTGGATGTAGTAGGCGGCCTCGAAGGAGGCGATCACCCCGGCCAAGGTCGTCGGGTCACCGGCCTGCTCGGTGACCACCTCGCCGGTGAGCCCGGTGCACGGGCCCTGCACTGGCGTGGTCGAGGTGGGTGGTGCGGCCGTGGCCGGTACTTGCGCTCCGCTGTCGCCGGTCTTCCCGGGCGATGCGAGCAGCACCCCGGCCAGGACGGCGATCGTGGCCGCCAGCGCGGCCCAGGCTCCGCGCGGCAGCCGCTCCCCTAGCCCGGTCCCCCAACGGGGAATCCCGGGGGTGTCGGCCGCGCTGGGAGTGTCGCGTATCCGGTGGTACCAGAACTGCTCCGGCAGGAGCGGCTCGTCGGGCTCACCGAGATCATGGTCGGTGCCGGTGTCGGCGACGAGGCGCAGGTCCACAACAGCCGGGGGCAGCTCGACCCAGGCGTCGACCTCGTCGTCCTCGTTCTCAGGTGGGTTGCGCGGGTACCTCGGCATTCATCTCGCCTCGACTCGGATCAGTGGTGTCTCCGGGGGCCTGCCCGCACCCCGGTGGTGGGGGAAGTGGGGTGCCCGGGTGCGGGCAGGTTCCCCCGGAGGGGTTCAGGGGCGGCTCACGCGCCTCGCCTCGCCTCGGCCTCGTCTTGAGCCGGGATCGGCTGGGACACCGGACCGTTGGCGATGTCGGTGGTGAGCCGGGCCAGGACATCGGAGATCGCCCAGTGCGCGGTGGAGCGGTGGTCGCCGTCGTATTCGCGCCAGTCAACGTTCGTGCCGCGCTGCCGGTAGGCGATCATGGCGCGCCGCCCTGATCGCACCGGCACGACCAGGTCCAGCTCGCCGTGGTAGAGGTGCAGCGGCACAGACGATTTCACGTGTGCCAGCGACTCCAGTGCGAGGACTCGTCGCCACCAGTGGTCGTTCCACGGGTCACGGTCGCGGCACCAGTGCGCCAAGGGTTGAGGGAAGCGTTGCAGCAGTTCGACGACGGTGAGGTGACGGGCCTCGGCGGCGGCGGCGAGCCCGTCCTCGTTGAGCACGTGCCGCAGCGGGAGCTGGTTGTAGGCGTGAGACAACCCGATCAGCCCGGCGAACGCCAACCCCGCGATACCTCTGCGGGTGCCCCGGCTGATCAACGGGGCCAGGACCGCCAGATCGGAGAAGACCGCTCCGGCGGCGACACCGCGCAGGTCGATCTCGGGCGCGTACCACGGTTGCAACTCGCCCGCGACGGCCGCGACCCGACCGCCGTCGGCGTACCCCCAGGCAACTACCGGGGCGACGGGCAGGTCCAGATCCGAGGCGCGGTAGACCGCGCGGGCCAGGTCGAGGACCGGTTTGGCACCGGCGGCGCGGGCGGCGAGGAAGGTGTGCGGGCCGGTGCCCGCGCCGAGTCCTTGCCCGTCAGGGATGGCGACGACCCAGCCTCGCTTGAGAGTGGATTCGATGCCGGCGAGGTCGTACTCGGCGCCGGTCGCGAGCAGTTGCGAGGGCGCGCAATGCCCGCCGAGTCCGCGGAAAGGTGGGCAGTAGAGCAGGATCGCACCGGTCCCTGGTTTCGGCTTGGTCTCAGGGATGAGGACGATCGCCGAGGCCGCGATCGGCTGGGAGCGGGAATCGCTGGAGACGTAGACGAGTTGCCACGCCCCGGCCGCGTCCGCCAGCTGCGGGACGAAAACCGGTCGCAGGCGCACGATGTCGCCCGGACGCGCCCCTTCGGGGAGAACGGGGGTGGTGTAGAAGTCGCTGATGGTCATTGGTTGCCTCCGGCGAGGTCGTGGGCAGCGGCGGTCAGCCACGCGGCCCCGCTGGCGATGTGCCCTGACGCGGCATAGCCGGTGTGGCGGGCAGGAATGTCGGTGTAGCGCAACAACACCGCAGGATTGACCAAGTCGGCGTTGTCGGAGACGAGCTGGCCCCACGCCGCCGACAGTCCCGCCGTCAGCGGCGGCAGCGTGGCCAACGGGTTGGCGGCGACCGTGGCCGTGATCTCGGCCCACCGCGCGGTCGCGGCGGCGGTCTCGTCCGGGCCCGGTGCCGGGGTACGCGAGTCTGCGGCCTCGGTGAGACGCTCGGCCAGACTCGCCGCGGGCACGTAAGCCACCGTGCTGGGCCCGACATGGAAGTCGTTGAGCACCACCGTGGTCCAGGCATCCCCGATTGCACCTGACAACAACGACTGGATCGAGCCGACTGCGGCGATTGGGTCACGCAGGTCGGCCTGGGCGGCGATCTGCGCGGCGACCCGCAGCAAGGCGGCCCGGTCGGGTGCCGCGCAGCTGAGGTCACCCTCGACACAGATGTTGGCAACCCGGCCCGTCAACTCGCCGTAGTCGACCCCGGACGTGGTGGCGATCCCGCCACCGGAAGCGACAGCCGAACTCAAGCTCACCCGCGACACCGCCGCCCCGCTCGTCCCGGGGGGCGCGTCCGGAATCGTCTGCCCGGGGCGTCCCGCGATGACCGGTGAACCGGGGGCACGGTCGGGGTCGGAGTACAGGATCACCGCGGCGACTCGCGCAGGCGCCACAGGGCCTTCCCCGGCCCCGACCATCTGCGCGAACCCGGACACGACTTGTGCGCCTTGGGAATAACCGACAATGGCCTGCGAGGTCCCCGGGCAGATCCCCGCAACACGCTCGGACTCGGCCAGCAGCGTGTTCAGTCCCGCGCTGGCCGAGGCCGCATACGGATCGGTGCCACCACCGGTGCCCGGTGCGCCACCGAACGATGCCGGATAGCTGATGTAGGAACGTGCGATCAGACTCGGATCGGCGGCGGCCACCGGGCCGAGCAGGTGACCCAGCATCCCCGAGTCCGCGGTCGTCGAAGCGCTCGGCGAAGACTCTGAGGTCCCCTGCACACCGAGGACCCACAGAGCCGGGCAGCCTTGGCCGGCGACCTCGGGCTGCGCACTCGCAGGGCCCGCGCTCGTGGGGCCGAGGACAGCGGCGACGGTCGCGGCGGCGACGGTCGCGGTGGTGAGCAGGCGTAGCCCGGTCATGGCTGCCCGACCCCCACCCCGGCACCGAACCCCGCACCGACCGTGCCACCGACCAACGCCCCTAGCGCGGCGGCAGGCACACCAGCGACGGCGGCCCCGGCTGCTGCCCCGGCCGCCGCTCCCAACGCGGTACCGGCGACACCGGAGGTGACGGTGCCGATCACCGGGATCGCGATCACGGTGCCGATGGCGGCTCCGGCGATTCCGCCGATCGTGCCTCCCGCGAGCCCTCCCACGACAGCACCGACCGCTGCCGCCGGGGCACCGGTGAGCGCGCCGCCGATCGCGCCACCCGCTCCGGCTCCGGCGACGGTGGCACCGGCGACGCGGTCCGAGCGCCCGGCAGGCAGCCCGACCGAGTCGAGGAACGTCGCGGCCTGGGCTTCCAGGTCGGCGCTGACGGTGTTGATCGTGTCGCCGACCTCCGGGGGCAACCATTCGGGGTCGGGGAACACCGCCGTCCCGATCCGGATCGTGTCCGGGGGCGGTTCGATCGGCGCGACCGGCTCCACCGGTTCCGGCGAGTGCAGTTCCATCAGATACACCGGCGGGGCGGGCGCGGGTGAGGGTTCCGGGCGCGGTTCCGGTCCGTTGCGGATCTCGGGCGGCTGTTCGACATACACCGGCGGTTCCGGTTCGACGGGGGCCGGAGGCGGTGCGGGAGTATCGGTTCCGGGTTGGGCCGGGGCGGTGACGCCGGGCTGGTCCGCGATCGGGGCCAACGGCGCCATCGCACTCGCGGGCTGGGCGGCCAACACCATCAGCACAGGCACCGCACCCGCAGCGACCGCACGGCCACCCCACAGCATCCAGCCCTCATGGCCTCGGCGAATGCACCGGCCTCCGGCACCGTAGAGCGGCCCGACGGACACGACCGTTGACGATGTAGCACCGTTTTTGGACATGACAAATGACTCCTTTCAGGTAAAGGAAGGAATGAAGGAATGAAGCAGAGAAGCAATAGGAAGTTTTGAGGCGAATGAAGCCGCCGGTCCCCGCCGGGAGATTCCCGGCTCCCGGCGGGGATCGCAGCCGGGAGGCTTAGCTGATCATCTTTTGAGTAGTCAAAAAATGATCAGCCTAGATCAGAAGAACGGCAGCACCTGCGTGGCGATTGCCAGCACGTTCGAGACCAGTGACGCACCGGCGCTGAGAACCGACAGGATAGTGTAGAGGTCCATGACTTCCCTTTCAGAGGAGGAGCGATTGCCTCACCATCACAACCCCGAAAACCACTGGTGCGCCACCCTTTTGACGGGGACAAAAATCGGTACCATTTTCCGTCCCCCCATGCACACACACGGTGGCCTGCAACGATCAGCGAAACAGGTACAAAAAGTGTCACCAAAGAAATTTTCCGGCGGGTGTCCCGCACCGGGGAAAGGGTGCCCTGAACACTCCGCGCGCCCCGCGCGGAGGTCCGTAGCTAATTGTCAGCCAGGTCACAGTGAATGATCGGTGGCCGGGCTGTTCCCTTTCTGGTAGAAGTTAATCAACTCGGGGGAGTTAACCCTTCAACCTATCGCGTGGTGAAGGGGCGACGGAAGACTCAAATAGGAGGGGCTTGACACATGAACCGGCGGACCGGCTCGACCCGGCGACCGCGGCGAGGCAAGGCCCGCCGCCCCACATCCGAGCTACCCGACCTGCGCCGATGGGTCCGACAAGTCCGCGAGGCCCGCGGCCTGACCCGAGCCGAGGCCGCCGGCCGACTCCAGATCAGCGAGGACCTGATCAAGAAGATCGAACGCGGCGAACGTTCGGCCTCGCCGACAGTGCTCGAGCAGTTCATCACCGGGCTCGGCATGAACGAGTCCCAGGCCCGCTACACCCGCGAACTCGCCGGGCCACCGCTACCGCTGCCCTCGATCGAGGAGCTACGAGCCCGCCCCGTCGCCTGCGAGCACCACACGACGTTGCGCCGTCTCGATGAGCGAGGTTTGGTCGGTGCGTATCTCGACCCTTTGTGGAACGTGGTCTACGCCAGCGAGCGCTTCCGCAGCGAGCTGCCTGAGCTTGCCGACTACGACGACAACCTCAGCCAGTGGTTCTTCCACCCCGGCAGCACCGCACCCACGGCCGAGCCTCTCCTTGTGCACTGGGACGCCGCCGCGACTTACATGGTCGCGTCTCTGCGCGCGAAGTTCGGCATCTACCGCCACAGTCCCCGCGCACGAACGCTGCACGAGAAACTCAGCGCGGCAACCACTTTCCGGCAGTTGTGGACCGACAGCATCGAGGTCGCCTACGGCCACAAAACCGTGCACCCGCTGCAGGTACGTGATCCCGACACCGGCGAGAAACGCACCATCCGCATACACCTCGGCGTCGGAGCAGAAGGCCCTCCCGACCTGCGATTCTGCTTCGTCTACCCCGACCCGTGCAAGCCGCCGAGCAGCGGCACCTGACCCTCCACCGCCCCACGACCACCCGGAAGCCCCGGGCGGAGACATCCGAACGAAGGAGCCCGACCATGACCAGCAATCCCCAGCACACCCGCCATCGCGGAGCCAATCCCGACGTCGCCAACCAGCCACCGGCACCGCGTGCTGCGCTCGCCGTCGACATCGTCCTCATCCCGCCGCAGAAGCGAGACCACTGACATGCCCCTCGTGCTCTCCGGGATGCCCGACTTCCACGACACCCTGGAATTCCTGCGCCACAAGCGCCAGCTATCCCGCGAATCCACCGCCAACAAAGCAGGATTCGGCATCTCCCGCCTCAACCAGATCATTCAGACCCGCACCAAACCAGGACCCAAGGTACAGAAGGGTCTGTTCACCTTCTTCGACGACCTCACCCCCGACCAACA
Organism: Nocardia sp. FDAARGOS_372; assembly: GCF_002554515.1. NCBI lineage: Bacteria > Bacillati > Actinomycetota > Actinomycetes > Mycobacteriales > Nocardiaceae > Nocardia > Nocardia sp. FDAARGOS_372. Next base: position 2,079,462 of record NZ_PDDW01000001.1, read on the forward strand.
GCGACACCTGCACGAACTGCTGCACCCCGCCCCCGAGCTAGCCCCGATCACCGGCCTACGCCGCTACCTCACCAACGACGGCGTCCACCACCACCTCGACTACCTCGACCGCTGCGAGGTCATGGGCGCCTACCTCGACCCACTCCAGAACGTCCTGCACGGCAACAAGGTCTTCTACCGGATCATGCCCGGCCTCGATGACGCCGACCACAACATCGTGCGATGGATGTTCACACCCACCGCCCGCGACCTCATCGAGGACTGGCACGAACACCTGCCCTACAACATCCGCAACCTACGCGCCGCGCTCGGCCGCTACCGCGACGCGCCCCGAGCACAAGCACTGTTCCGGACGCTGCGCGACAACCCCGGGTTCCAGCAAGCATGGGACACCACACCCCTGCAGGTCAGCTACAACTGGCACCGCGCGATCCCACTCCGACTCCACCCACCCGGCAACGCGCACCCGATCCAACTGAACCTCGAAATCGACCAGTACGGAGCATGTTTCGAGATCTTGTCCGTCCACGGCCTCTACAACACAAACGCCATCGCCTGCTGAGGTTCACCTCGACCGTTCCAACAAACCGACACCGCCGGTGAGGCCCCTCGGTTCTGGGCCCCGCCGCGCGGTGGGACATGTCGTTTGCAATCTCGCGGCGTGTCCGTGTTAGGCGATCGGGTGCCATCCCGACCACGGTCGTGGGCCATAGGTGCCGCGTAGGCAGTCAACTCGATGTTGCGCTTGAGCAGCGTGGTTAGCCTTCGTTCCTGCTGCTTGGGCCGCCATACAGGTCATCCGCAGCTCGCGAATGTCTCTCAACAGTGAGAAGCCCTCCCAAGTCGTGACGTCGTGGCCGTATGCGTCACAGAAGGCACGGTAGCGTTCGGCCGAGATCCAGCCGAAGGAGCTTTGTTTGATCGCGGTAGAGACGAGGTCCCACTCGGGTGGGCCGACCGAGGCTCGCTCGAGGTCGAGGAACGTGGTCACTCCGGCGTCGGTGGTGACCACGTTGCCTTCCCAGGCGTCGCCGTGGATCGGTGACCACGGCATGCCGGTGGGCAAATTTTCCCAGCCTGCGCGCAGGTCCGCGAGCCGCTGGTACAGCCACTGCCGATCTGCGTGGCTCAGCGATGACGCGCTGTCGATGCGCTGCTCGAGCCGGACGAACGGTTGGACTTCGGGCAGGAACGGCGGCGCGGCCAGCTGGTGCAAGGCGCGCAGCGCCCTCCCGATCTCGTGCTCGCTGCCGTTGTGGTGCGGCGGCAGCTCTTTCCACAGAGTCACCGGCCGCGAGTCGATCACCGCAAAGTCGGCGCGAGTGCCCATCGGCTGCACAGCCGAAATATGCTGTTCTCGAAGCCATTCCGCGATATCCACCTCGCGGCGTGCAGCTTCGGTCTGGCCCGCCCGCGCAACGCGGATGACCATGTGTTGATCAGGTACTCGGAAGATCGCATTCTCCGCGAGTTTGATCGGGACCATCCCGTCTGGGTCGACGCCAGCATCTGCGCATGCCGTGCGAGCGATACGTTCGACCTGCGAGGTGTTCATGTGGTGGTAGCAGGAGTCGGTATCTGAACTTTGGCGCGGTGGGCGTAGCGGCGTAGTTCGGCGATGTCCTCGTTCGCGCGCTGGGACTTGAGGTCACGCGCGCGGCCGAGGGCTTGGTTCGCGATGGTGGTTGCCTCGTCCGGGTCACCGGTGGCCATGACCAGCGATGCGAGTTTGATGGTCGACATCGTCCGGGACCGTGCGGCGGTGTCGGCGTGGCCGTCGACGGCTGCGGTCAGCCGGTCGCGTGCCTCACCGATGAAGCTGCCGTGCACGGCGATGTCGAACAGGGCGTGGCCGGTGTCACCCGCGTGCTGCGCGCTGTCGTAGTACCGCATCCACGCTGGGTCGTTGCCGGGTACACACCTGCTGAAGTCACGGTCGGCGTTGGCGACGGACGTCAGCGTTGCGGGAACGTCACCCAGCTTGGCGTGCACGCGCGCTTCGGTGGTGTGCAGCATTGCGCGTTCGGTGGCGGTGAGCTTGTCTGCCTCGGTGAACGCCCTGCGGACGTATCCGAGTCCGTCGTGGTTGCGGCCGGTCCAGATCGCGTGGCGTGCCATCGACGACAGGATCTTTGCTCGCAGGTTCACCGCCCCGGACTCTTCGGCGCAGTCGAGGGCCAGTGCAAACATCGAGTTCGCGTCGTCGTGTGCGCAGGCGTCGAAGGCCATGAACGCCGCCGTGTGCGCGAGTGACCCGACAGCCATCTGCAGGGCCGCGCGGTCGCGCGCGGAACAGTTGGCTTTCAGGTAGGCGACCGCGACTCGTAGTTGCGCGACAACGACATCGCGGACCAGGCCGCCGCCATAGGTGGCGTCCCACCGGGCGAATAGCTGGGCGGCTTCGTGAATCTGTTTGATCTCCACTGCGCCCACTCGCGTCGGGTTGACGGTGGTGCGGGCTTGGCTGAGCATCTGGGTGAGGCGGTCCGGTGACACGATGACCGTCGCAGCGGTAGCTGCGGCCACACGCAGGAATCCTTGTCGGTCCACGGGCTCCACGGTAGCCACGTTCGGCAGCTTGAACCACAGTAGATCCGGCGGGATGCGCAGGACGGTTGCCCACTTGACCAGCTTGGAGAGCGTCTCGGGCGCCGGACCGTTCTCGATCCTGCTCAGCTGTGCCTGGCTCAGATCCAGCCACTGCCCTACCTGGATCTGGCTCAATGGCTGCCCGTGAGCGGGGTGGTTGCGGTATGCCTCGATGACCGCGCCTATATGCCAGTTCGCCAGCCCCTCACGCAGTGGGCCGTGATCCCAGAACTCGGCTGGCATCTCGGGCGGCCCGTCCGCCGAGGCGATGGGCGAGCAGTTCGCACACCACGGTCCGATGTTGAATCGACTCAACGCGCTCCCACACGTCGCGCATGTGCGCCCATTGCCGGCGCTTTCCGCCATCGCTTCGCTCCCGTCGCTCCGACCCCACACAACGCGAATATTTCGACGCTATCACCAGCTCACGCGACTGGCATACGTCCGGCGCATATCGGTTATGCCTTGTGCGCGTTGCCCATAACCCGCGGGGGAGCGACTGTCAGTTAGTCCGAATTAGCACCGATACGGACTCCGCGACTACTGGCAAAGCCGACCGAGGTGACCAATGACCACCACCCTCGAAAACGATGTGTTCGCCGTCCCCGAGCCCGGGGAACCGATGACCGTAGAGACGATCGCGCACGACCTGAGGGTGGCGCGGTGGACCGTGGCACGAGCATTCAACGCGCTACGTCACAACGGCGATGCCTTCCGGAACCGGAACGCGCAGTCGCAGATTTCGGCGGACAAGCGCCGCCCGGCTCGACAGGCGACCCGATGAGTGGCCACGCCCTGCCGGACCCGACGTCTCCGCCGACCTGGGAAGAGCTGCACACGACCCTGGAAGCGATGCGCACCGACGGGTGGCTCACGAGCATAGCCGCTTCTTCGAACTCGGTCGGAACTTCTACTGATGACCGGACCGAGCCACTACCGCGAGGGACACGATGACCTCGACCATCCCAGCCACGCTGGCTTTCTCCGAGACGCCGCGCTCCCGGTGCGAGTTCTACCGGCGGGTGTGTTCGCTGCCCACCGTGGTCGAACCCACCACTGGGCGAATCACGATGCAGACCAGACAAGTCGGCGCGATCATGATGCCCACCAACCTCGCCCGTCAGGTGAAGTCCAGCCTCGACGCGCGAGGTGTCGCGCCGTTGTCGATCATCGGCCACCCACGCGCCGATATGTGGACCTTCCTCGTGCGTTCGGACATGCGCCCCATCGGCGACCCCACCGTCATCGCGCAACTCTGGCGCGCGCGGGTCGTGGTGATCCGCGAGGGCGACAATGCCTTACCCTCCCCCGCACCCGACCCGCTGATGGTTCGCACCTGGGTCTCACCGGCTACCGGGACATTCCGCCCCTCCGGCGCAGTGGTCATCGAGTGCGCCCGGGCGTGCCTATCGCAGCAGGCCGGGCGATGAACAACGACAGTAGGCAGTCACCGTGTCCTGACGAGTCCGACGTTTGTCTCTCGGTCCTGATTTCCAGCGTTCGAATGGAATTCGCTTCCTGCGTTACCGCCGCGCTGGTTTTCGTTTGTGACGTGGCCGCCCGGCGCCCCGGAACTGTCGCCGTCTACCCCGGCCAATGCACCGGCCTGCCCCGCCTGCCCAACGAACGGCTCTACCTTCTGCCCTGATCACACCCTTGCGCCTCCGGGAGCGCTCCCCCACGCCCAGCGACCACACCCGGTGGATCCCCACCAGATTCTTCAACCGCCGAAATTGGATGAAAGGTTAGATTATGTCCTACTCCAGCTGGTACGCCGTGGCCGATGGCGGCCTGGAGACGTTGCAGCGCAGCCTGATCGACATCGAGTCCACGACCAAGCATCAGCGCGGCTACAGTCCCGAAATCCTGCCTGGCCTCGTCCAGACCCTCGACTACGCCCGCGCGATCCTGTCCAGGTGCACGACCGTGCTCGGCGTGCCTGACGACAGCGAGGCGACCGCGGCGGTGCGGATGCAGCGCCAGGCCGTGCTTGACGCCCCCGGGCACCGCTTCCACCTGCTGATCGGTGAAGCCGCATTGCGGCGCACCGTGGGCAGTCACGCGATCATGGCCGCACAGATCCGCCGGCTCGGTGACATCCTCACCCAACGCGACAACGTCGATATCGGCGTCATCCCTCTCGATGCCGAGTTCATCGGCCAGGCTGAGAATTTCGTCATCCGCGACGAGTCCGGCGTCGATATCGAGACCGTCGCCGGCTCGGTCGAAACCAGCGGCGCCGACGAGATTGCCCTCGCGCTGCGCACTTTCGACCTGCTCGCCGGCCAGGCCCGCTACGGCGAGCACGCCCGAGCCCTTCTCGACCGCGCGCTGGCCGAGCATGTCGGCCCCGGCATCTGAAACTACCCGCCCCCTGCCCGGGCCCGACCTGTCTTCCGTTAGGCCGTACCCCTCGTCACGGCCGGGACGGGTCGGGTCCCGGCAGCCCCTTCTCATCACGGGAGTTGTTCGACATGGCCGATCACGACCTCGCGCTGCGACACGACGTGCCCAACAGCGCCCGCGTGGTCAACAAGCTGCTCGGCGGCAAGGACAACTACGAGATCGATGCACTCGTCGCCGCGGCAGCGGGCAGGAAGTTCGTCGCCTCGCTGCGCGAGGCGCGACGGTTCCTGCTGCGCGCAGTCAACGTCCTCAGCACTGAGCACGGCGTGCACCAGTACGTCGACCTCGGGTGCGGGCTCCCGCTGTCCCCGGACGTGGGTGATGCAACCGCGGACCGCGGCGAGACTGGGCGCGTTCTCTACCTCGACCATGACATCTTGGTCGCCGCGCACGCCCGCGCCCTGCTCGAAAACAGCCCGAACCGCCGCTTCGCCCTGGTCGATATCACCGACACCGCCGACGTCCTCAACCAGATCAGCGGGTTTCTCGACCTCGGCCAACCCGTCGCATTCTGCCTGTCCGGCACCGCCGAACTACTCCCCGACGCCACCACAATGCTCGCGGAACTGACCACCGGTCTGCCGCTCGGGTGCTGGATCATCTTCAGCCACATCACCGACGACGTCTTCAGCGAGGACATCCGTGAGACAGCGGCGCAACTCGAGTCTCACTCCATCACCTACCGGCCCCGCGAGCGCACAACCGTGACCAACATGCTCGCCCCGTACCGGCTGCTGCAACCCGGTCTCGTCGCTCCCCATCAATGGCGGCCCGAAATCGGCAGCCGCGTCTATCGCGGCCTCCATCCCGTCGAATTGGTGTTGAGCGCCTATGCCGCCGTGGGCCACCTCCCCCGCTGAAGGAATCGACCGACGACCAACGCTTCTCGCGAAAGCGCTTCAGCGAACTCACCCGAGCTCAGGTAGCAGCGATCTGTGCGTTGGCCGCCATCCCGAAGAACGCCCGCCAGATCACAGGAGGACACCTGGTGGGACCAGTCACAGCCACGCTGCGGCGCGCGCGCCGGGACCGCAAACCTACTCAGTTTCCCCCAGCCCATTCTCTCCAAATGTTCTCTTATGAAAGGTGATTCACCATGATCGATTCGACTGACCCTCAGTTCGTCGCTACCTGTGCCCGCGAGGGCATCGGCGTCGAGGAGGCCGCTGCTGCGGTCGCCAACGGCACGATGGTGTTCTTGCGGTCCTACGATTCCCGCTCCCAGGACGGCTACAGCCCGATCCTCGTCGGTGCCGGGACGCGCCGGAAGGTGACCGCGCTGATCGGTCTCGGCCCGCGCGACACTGACCGCGCAGCGATCGTCGACAGCATGGCGGTGATCAACGCCGCCGGACCCGACGCCGTCATCGACCTGACCACCAACCCCGAAGGGATCGCGCTGCGCCGCGAACTCAAGGACGTCGTGGGCGTGCCGCTGGGGTGCTGCCTGACCTATGACCTGTTCGCCCAGCCCCGCACGAAGCTCGGCCGCGAGGAGTTCCTCGAGCGCTTCGAACTCGGCCTCGACTCCGGCGTGGATTTCGTGCTGATCCACGCCGGAATCAACCCCGAGTTGGCGCGGCTGAGTGAGAAATCGGACCGGATCATGCCGACGACCTCGCGCGGTGGTGGCTTGATCGCCCGCTACATGCGCATGCACAACACCGAATCCCCACTGCACGAGCATTTCGACGGGATTCTCGAAATCTGCCGCCGCCGTGGAGTTGTGCTCGACCTGGGCGACATCTTCCGTCCCGGCGCGACCGCCGATGCCGGAGACGAGCTGAAATGGCGGGAGATCGAACTGCTCGCCGGACTGCGCAAGCATGCCCTCGACGCGGGAGTGCAGGTGCTGTGTGAGACCGGCGGACACATCCCGCTGCACCGCATTCCCGAACTCATCCCCGCCTACAAACAAGCGCTCGGAGGCGCACCCTTGTGGCTGGCCGGGCCGATGGTCGTCGACAACGCAGTCACCCTGGACTCGATCGTCAACACGATCGGCGTCGCCACCGCGGGTGCGCACGGTGGCGACATGTTCGCCTCCATCACCCAGGTCGAGCACTACCTGATGCCGACCGGCATCGACACCGCCGAAGCTGTGCGCAACGTCAAGGTCGCCATCACCGCCTTGGAACTCGGCCGGGGAAACACCACCGAAGCCGCACGCCAGCGCGCCATCTCGGTGGCCCGGCGAGCCAACGACTGGGAAGTCCAAGCCACCCACGCGCTCTACCCCGGACTGGCCACCAACGCCTTCATCAACGCCGGACTCAAAACCGGTGCACCCTGCACGATCTGCGGATCATTGTGCCCGCACCTGACCGCGAAGAAGGACCGCGAGGAAACCCCAGTCCCGGCCACCGCCATCCCCCTCCCACTCACCATCGCGGAGAGCTGAACCATGACCACCACAGTGGATACCAACCACGCCGCCACCCTCGCAGACGCAATCACCCGACGGCTGCCCGATGCCCAAGATCTCGCAGCACCTGCGCACAGAATCGCCGACGATCTGGTCGCCCTCGGACGCCTGGTCCCCGCCGAGGACTGGTTGATTCTGGGTGGGTCGATGGCCCGCGGCGAGCCCACCTTGATCCACCACCACGGTGGCCGAGTGCTCATCAGCGACGTCGATCTGCTCTACGTCCATTCCGCGCCCGAGCCCGCCAAACCCCTCGACCAGCTGAAAGCGATGGCCGAAAGGTGCTTTCCCTCAGTTGACATCATGGTTCTGCCGGAACACCAGTACCGCCACCTGCACACCTCGCTGGGCTACGACTTTAAAAACCTCGGACTCGATCTGGCCGGCCACGGACTGCCCGAACACACTCCGGTGCGGCTCGATGACCGCGACGCCTACGAAATCCTGCTGTACTACGTGCAAGCCCACTACTGGCACGACCTCAACACCAAATGGCTCGCCGGTTGCGACACCGCTCAATTCCACCTGCTCGTCAACCGCCTGTGCATCAAAGTCCTGCGCGCCACCGCGATGCTGGACGGTGCTTATGCCCACCACGACTTCGCCAGCATGGCCCCGCACCTGTCCGAACAGATGCGCGCCGAGCTGCGATGGCGCACCGACCCCACACAACCACCCCTGGACCCAGGCAGATTCTGGCACTACCTGCATGACGCGTTCCGCCGCTTCGACTACGTATTCGGCGGCCCCCGCCCCGACGCCGTGCGGCTGAGCCGCTACGCGGTCACCAACAGCGGCCAAGTCATCGCCCGCCACCACCGCATCGCCCACGACCTCGCCCGCCAAGTCGCCGCAGCCTGGGTAGCGAAACCGGACCTCGGTGAACTCGCTACGGTGGAGGCCGCGATCTGGTCGCGCGTCACCGGCTGGGCCGGGACCAAACCCGCGCCCGGCCCCTCGGCCTACTTCGCCGCGCACCAACGAGAAATTCATGATCACCTCCTCGCGATGAAAGTGCAGACCACATGAAGATCCTCGTCACCGGTGGCGCTGGCTACGTCGGTGCCACCGTGACCCGGCTCCTGCTCGACGCCGGGCACCACGTCGAGGTCGTCGACGATCTTTCACGCAACGACGACCAGCAAATCCCCGCCGAAGCAACGTTCCACCAGTTACGCGTGCACGACATCGCCCAAGTACTCACCTCGGACGCGGGCTTCGACGCCGTTCTTCACTTCGCCGGGCTCATCGCGGCCGGCGAGTCCATGGCGCACCCACAATGGCACTGGGACAACAACACCGCCGCGTCACTGGCACTCCTCGACGCGATCCAACAGGCCGCGGTGCCTCGTCTGGTGTTCTCCTCCACCGCCGCCGTCTACGGCGAACCCGACCAAGTCCCCATCCTCGAAACCGCCGCGACCAACCCGGTCAACACCTACGGCGACACCAAACTGGCCGTCGACAAAGCGATCGCCTCGATCACCCGCGCCAGCGAGCTCGGCGCGATCAGCCTGCGCTACTTCAACGTCGCGGGCGCACACACCTGCGCAGACGGAACGATGATCGGCGAACGCCACACCCCCGAAACCCATCTGATCCCCCTCGCACTCGACGCCGCCGCAGGACTACGCGACAAATTCTCACTGTTCGGCGACGACTACCCGACGCCGGACGGCACCTGCATCCGCGACTACATCCACGTCACCGACCTCGCCCAAGCCCACCTGCTCGCACTCGACGCGATCCAGCCCGGCGAACACCGGATCTACAACCTGGGCAACGGCATCGGGTTCTCCAACCGCGAGGTACTCGACGCAGTCCGGAAAGTCACCGGTGCGACCTTCGAGACCGAGATAGCGTCCCGCCGCCCTGGAGACCCGGCAGTCCTCTACGCCTCCTCCGAACTCGCACAAAACGAACTCGGCTGGCGACCCACGCACCCTGATATCGTCGAAATCGTTTCCCACGCATGGAAATTCCATCAGCGCTTCACTGGCCGACGGTCAGCGGCGGGCTAGACGAAGACACTCGCAGCGCTGACGGACCTTCTACCGCAACTCTCCACCACCGCGGCGACTCTGACTCGCGATGTCCTGGAAGCTGTCATCGCTTCCCCTGTGATGCCGCTACCCACCGCGCGTCTAGCGGGAACGATCGTCGGCGCACTGACCCTGGTCATGTACACGATTTCCACCGGACTGCGAGCACGCATCGAAGATGTCGTCGTCGACCGAGCAGCGCGAGGTCACGGCATCGGACAAGCCCTGACCAACACCGCGCTCGTCATCGCAAAAGACCACGGAGCACGCTCGATCGACCTCACCTCGACCCCGAAGAGGTCCCCGCGAATCAGCTCTACCAGCAGCTCGGATTCACACCACGCGAGTCCACGACCTACCGCTTGACTCTTTGACCGCACTCGACCAGCCGCTGCGACAACGCCGGCCCCGACCCAAGGACACTGAATGGACACCGCTCAACCGACAGCCGAGGGCCAGATCCGCCAATATGCCATCGCGCTGGCCGCCCTGGCGCACAACGGTCTCGTCTTTTCCACCGATGTCTTCGACCGGCAACGCTACGAACAGGCCAAACAGATCGCTGCGGACCTGCTCGCTCTCATCAGCAACGACACCGTCGAGGACCTGCAGAAGAACGTGTACCTCGAACAGGGGTACATGACGCCCAAAGTCGACGTTCGAGGAGGAGTGTTCGATGAGCAGGCCCGCATCCTGCTCATCCGTGACCGCAGCGACGAGAAATGGACCCTGCCGGGCGGCTGGTGCGATGTGCTGGAACCGCCCTCACTCGCTGTCGAACGCGAAGTCGAAGAGGAATCCGGCCTCGCAGTGCGCGCCAGCAAGCTCGTGGCCCTGCACGACCGGGATGTGCAAGGCCACCAGCCCGCCTTCCCGTATCACGTGTACAAGCTGTTTTTCCTGTGCGAGATCGTCTCGCACGGTCAACCCAGCCCCGTAGAGACCATGGAAGTCGGCTGGTTCGATGTCGAGGCCCTCCCCGAACTGTCATCCACCCGGGTGCTCGATACCCAAATCCGCCTCCTCCACCAGCATTGGAACAAGCCCGACCTGCCAACCATGTTCGACTGACCACTCTCGATGCTCGGACCGCGGTCCCAGAGCTCGTTCACCCACCACAGGCCCGGTTCAAAGCGTGCCGCTCCTGGTCCCAGCAGCCGGTCCCCAGCCCGAAGTCATCTCGTGCTCTCCGGCGTTCCCTGTGGTTCTGCCCCGACCCTGGCTGATCAATTCGAAGGGCTCCACTACCAGGCTGAATGGATCATGGACATGCTGGGGTACGAGCAGCCCCGACCGCCGAGGCCGATGTCGCGGCTGGCCGTGAACGAGCGGATCGTGATCACCGGCTGCGGCGGCAGCGGCCAACTCACCTCACCTCACCTCGCCTCACCAACCAGCTCGCCGACCTGCACGCGCTACCGCTGACACACCTCTGCCGTCTACTACGACACCGACTTGGAACCCGCGCCCACCCGAAGAGTTCCAGGCCATCCGACAGCGCCTCGCCGCCGGGATCACGCCGGCTGATCAAGGCAACTACGCGGGCACCGTGGAACCTGGGCAGAATCATCGCCCGACTCGTCCTTCTGCTGCGGCCTGCCGAATACGTAGCCCGAACGGTGTGAGGCCGCGGGGCTTGAAGACCGCCAGGATCATCGCAGCAGCCAGAACGATAGAAGCGGCTGCACCGTGGACAATGAAAGTCGGCGCCCGCAATTCGAGCAGAGTCGAGTCTGGGCGCGAGGCGACAGCCGCATAGTGGTCGACCGTACTGGTGTAGAGGATCAAGATCGCCGTTGCGACCACGTTGAGCACGAGTTTGATCAGCACCCAGTAATGGCGGATGAGACCCCATGGTGTGCCGAGGGATTGAACGATGCCTGTCACTAGCGTGCCCACCGACAGTGGCACCAGCACCCACCATGCCAGTGGTCGGGCGACGAGGTCGACCGCACGCACCAGCTGCACGTCGGAACTGGTGACCCCGACGACGGCCAAGGCCAGGAAAGCGACGACGGCGCCGAGCCAGCCGACCGAGATGCTGACGTGCGCGGCGAGGGCGAGTTTGCGCCCGCGCGGGCTCAGCATCGCACGAACTGAGCGCTGGCTGGCGCCGCAGCCGACTGACTGTGCCGCCCTGGCCCGTGCTGGCCTCCGCTGACGAGCAGTCCGATGACGAGCACCGCCACCAAGAGCGCGACGACGACTCCGGTCACTTTCACCCAGCGGGGCGTATTCGGGCCGTGGGGGCGTTGCGGGGAGTTGTTTGCCATCTGGAGTCCTTCGGTCAGCGCACCATAGTTTGCAAGACAGTATGTCTCTATCAATTACGATCTGTCTATGACCACGGCAGGCTGTATCCTGGTTGGGTGCCGAAGCTGTGGAGCGAGACGATCGACACGCACCGCCGCACGGTGCGCGACTCGATCCTCGACACTGCCGCGCGGTTGGCGATCGAGCACGGGGTCGCCTCGATGACGATGTCGGGGATCGCCGAGCAGGCCGGGATCGGGCGGGCGACGCTGTACAAGTACTTCCCCGATGTAAGCGCGATCCTTGCCGCCTGGCACGAGCGCCAAGTCGGTCACCACCTGGAGCAACTGGTGGCGGTGAGTGATACAGAATCCGATCCGTCCCGACGACTGGATGCCCTGTTGGGCGCCTATGCGCGGATTCTTCGCGAGTCCAGGCACCGTCACGACAGCGATCTCGGCGCGATGGTGCGCCACAGCGGCCCGCACGTCGACCACGCCGAACAACGACTTCGCCAGTTGGTGACCGAGGCGGTGGCCGCCGCCGCCGCGACCGGGACGGTGAGGACGGATACCCCTGCCGATGAGCTGGCAATCTATTGCCTACATGCGTTGGATGCCGCCGTCGCGGCATCATCCGACGCTGCGGTAGCCCGGCTGATCACAGTGATCCGGGCTGGATTGGGACCCGCCTGAACATCCGCCGAGCAGCAGCAGGCGCGGCGAATATTTCCAGCGGTCGAGGGTAATCGCGCCTTGTGGGGGTGTGCGCGAGGAGGTGAACAGTGATGCCCGGGATGTGCATGCAGATGATGAACATGCTGCGCGACATGTGGAACATGATGTTCCCGTCCATGCCGATGTGAACGACGCCAAAAGGGTTAGGCTGTGCTGCACTGTCCGTCGGGAGCCACCGATATCTGCGCGGCCCTGCGTGGGTCCCGCGCGGGCCGCTGGTTTGTGTTTCGACGAGAAGATCATGTCCCACTCCTGAGGAGTTCACATGTCTCGACGTTCCATCATCGCTCGAAGGCTCGTTCCGTGTATCGGATTGGTCGCGCTGGTCGTTGCCGGCTGCGGGAATGACGACGATTCGGCACCGGTCCACCATTCCTCAACGACACCCGCCGTCTCGACGAGTGCGGCTACCGGCACCGCCCAGGCCGGCACCTTCAATGACGCCGACGTAACGTTTCTGCAGATGATGTACCCGCACCACGAGCAGGCCGTGCAGATGGCCGAGCTGGTCCCTTCACGATCCCAGGACCAGCAGGTCATCGACCTCGCGGCCGGGATCAAGGCAGCCCAGCAGCCTGAGATGACCCAGATTCAATCGCTGCTGGCCAGCGCTGGGAAGCCCGACCCCGCCGGTGGGGCGATGAACCATGACATGCCCGGAATGATGTCGCCGGAGCAGATGTCCTCGCTCGAGGCGATGTCGGGGCCGGAGTTCGACAAGATGTGGTTGCAGATGATGATCGACCATCACCGCGGGGCGGTGGAGATGGCCCAATCCGAAATCGCCTCCGGAACCAACTCCCAGGCCAAACAAATGGCAGAGACCATCGTGGCCACACAGCAGCAAGAGATCACGCAGATGGAAACTCTTCTGGGACAAAAGTAAGCGTGGTCCGGCCCCCTCGAAGCCCTGTGGCCTGCGCCGCCCTGCGGTTCTACGGGCCGGTGGATTCGAAGCGGCGCTGAGGCTTGACAGGCTGGCCCGCGAGCGCGACGCGGAGGGCTTCGGCGCCGCAAGCCAGAACGCACGCCGCGGCGGTTCGGGCGGCGGGATGGCGGGCAATCCGCAGGATCACCGCTGTGAAGGTGTGCATCGTTGCCTCCGCTTTCAGGAAAGGGCGGGGCCTCACTTGGTTGTGCAGCCCCACCCTCTTTTCTCGATCACATGCTCAGAGCCTGGTTATGTGATGTCGATGGATCCTCTTTCGGCTATCCGACGAGGACTGGTTCGCGTGCTTCGCGCGGCCAACGCCGGTGTGCGTCGTCGATGACGAACGGGTGGGTGTGCTGGTAGATGCGGTCGCTGATGCGGATCGCGTCGGCGAGGCGGGCGGGGTCGATGGTGCCGACCTCGTGCAGGTGGGTGATCTCGGCGGGTTCGTTGCGTGGCCAGTTCCGTACCGCGACGGTGGCGCCGAGCCCTGCCAGGCCGATCAGCACCACCCAGGTGGTGGTGAATCCGGCGGCGCTGGTCAGCCATCCCGCGATCGGGTAGGTGAGCAGCCAGGCCAGGTGCGACAGCGAGAACTGGGCGGCGAACAGTGCCGCGCGATCGGCCGGCTGCGAGGAGCGCCGCAGGATCGCGCCGGTGGGGGTGAGCACGCCGGCGGTGCCGGCGCCGATGAGTGCCCATACCGCGCTCGCGGCGGCCCACCGCCACTGGCCGGCGTCGGCGGTCGAGAGGGCGATGGCCGACCCGAGCCCGAGGATCAGGGTCGCGGCGCCGGCCAGCATCACTGGGCGGGCACCGGTGCGGTCGAGTACTCGCGGCAGCGACAGCGCGATGATCATCGTTCCGAAGCCGTTGGCGGCCAACAGCATCGCGACGCCGGTCTGTGATCCGCCGAGGGTGTCGCGGACGTAGTTGACGGTGTTGACCATGATCACCGAGCCTGCCGCGGCGACGACCAGGTTCAGCCCCAGCAGCCCGCGCAGCCGTGGTGTGGCGGCGAAGATCCGCATGCCCACCGCGATCCGCTTCGCGAAGCTGCCCTGGGTCGTTGCTCCGGCGTCAGGGATGCGGGTCGAGACCACCAGGGCGGCCGAGACGGCGAAGCCGATGGCGGTGCCGACGAACAGCCAGTGGAAGCTGATCAGGGTCAACGCGGCCGCGGCCAGCATGGGGCTGAGCAGCGTTTCCATGGTCGCGGCGAGCTGAGCGGCCGACAGCGCGCGGGTGTAGTCACGTTCGTCGGGCAGGATGTCGGGAATCACGGCCTGGTAGGTCGGAGTGAACGCGGCCGAGGCGGTTTGCAGGATCGCGATCAGGACATAGATCTGCCAGATCTGGTCGATGAAGGGCAACGCCAGCACGACCCCGCCACGGATCATGTTGAGCGCGACCAGGAACAGCCTTCGCGGGAAACGGTCGGCATAGGCGGCCACGATCGGGGCAACGGTGACGTAGACGAGCATCTTGATCGTCAGTGCGGTGCCGAGCACCGCGCCGGCGTCGGCGCCGGCGAGTTCGTAGGCGAGCAGTCCGAGCGCGACGGTGGTCAAGCCGGTACCGAACAGCGCGGTCATCTGCGCGGTGAACAACCGCAGGTAGTCGCGGTGGGCGAACAACGAGGTCATCGGGGGTGTCCTTCTGGTCCTGTGTCGGTGCGGGGCACCGGGTCTAGCTGAGGGTGGCGACCGTCATGGGACGCTGCGGGCCCCCGATTCCCGGTCGTCGTGTCACGCGGGGACACGACGACCGGCCGGGGTCAGCTCTGGACGAGTTCGTAGCCGAGGTTTTCGACGGTGGCCTGGATCAGTGCGGCGTCTGCGGCGCTGGCGCCGGTGACGGTGACCGCGCCGCTGGTCAGATCGATGTCGACGTCGTCGATGCCGGAGAGCTTTTCGAGTCCGGCGCTGACCTTGCCGACGCAGCTGCCACAGGACATGCCCGAAACGACATAGGTGCTCGTGGTGGTTGTGGTGCTCATGGCCGGGCCTCCTTGTGTGGCGTTGCTTTCCGAGGAGAGACGCTACGACATCATCTCCCGAATGTAAACCCCTAGGGGGTATAGGTATCACGCCATTTACCCATATACCTAGTGGGGGTATATTGGTGACGTGGGTCACCGGGACTCGCATCGAACCGGAAAGGGGCCTGGCCGTGGTGAAAACGCAATGGAGTGATCGCGCCGGCATCGAGGCGCGAACCGCCGACAGCACCCGAGGCGAGGACCTCGCCATGGCCGCCACGAGCGTCTGGATCGTCGTGGCCGTACACCTGGACGGGCGTGCGCACTACCTGGATCTACCGGACTCGTTCTTCACCTGGTGGCATCTTCTGTTGTATTCCGGCGTCGGCGCAGCGGCTGCCCTGCTGTTGGCGATGGGCGTGCGGCGCCGCAACGCAGGTCGATCGCTGATGTCGGCAGCGGTGTCGATGCCCCGGGGGTACGGTTGGTCACTGGCCGGGGTCGGCGTTTTCTCCGCCGCCGGGGCCGCGGACATGGCGTGGCATCTGAGGTTCGGGGTCGAATCCGGGCTCGACGCGTTGGTTAGCCCGACTCACCTACTCCTGTTCACCGGGGCCGTGCTGCTGTTCTCCGGCCCACTGCGCGCGATCCAGATCAAACAGCCCTCAGCACCGGCCTGGGCCCCGCCCGCTGTCATTGCCGCCGCCGCGATCACCGGGATCATCGGCTTCGCCCTCAGCTACGTCTCCGCGTTCACCACCGACGCGCCACTGCGCGCGGTCGAGGACTTTCCCGAGGGCACCCCCGAGCACTACGCCACCGAGATCCCGGCCCAGGCCGGGCTCGGCGCCTACCTGATCACCACCGTGCTGGTCGTGGTGCCGATCGCACTGCTGCTGAAGCGTCGGCGATTGCCCGTCGGTGCGATCACCGCCATCGTCACCGGGTTGGCCGTCCTCGCCCAGACCGTGCAGAACTTCACCCGGCCCTCGGTCGTGGTGGCCGCCGTCATCGCCGGGCTGATCATCGAAGGACTCGTCGCGGTATCCACAGCCTGGGTGCCCCGGGTGCCAACAGCAGCCATGGTCGCGGTCGTGCTCCCGGCGGCGCTGTGGTCGGTGCAGTTCGTGGCCTTGCAACTCGGCCCGGGAGTCGCGTGGTCGGCAGAACTCACCGCCGGGACGGTCGTGCTGTCCGCCTTGGTGTCGGTGGCGCTCGTCTCTGCCCTGGGCGCCCGAAAGGCGTGAGGGAACCTAAGCCTGCGGAGGAGAGATCCCGGCGCGCTTACCGGGCAAAGCCGACGGTTTCTACGATTTTCCTACGTAGCTTCGCTCTCGGGTGCCCGCCATCGACGTGAACATGATTCATTTCCGCATACCTGCGCCGTGGTGGCGGCGCCGGATATGCGGCTCGACTGCCCGGGCGCGCCGAGTCGGTGTTCAGCCGAGAGCTGCGATCAATTCCCGGCACGCCGCTTCACAGCGCCGACATGCCTGCGCGCAGACACGGCAGTGTTCGTGGGCGGTATGGCGTTCGCATTCATCCGCGCAGCTCGCGCACGCCGTCGCGCACGCTTCGAGAACCGCTCGGGTCAAGTTCGCGTCGTAGCCGGTGTGACGCGACAACACTCTTCCCGTGGTGTCACAGATGTCGGCGCAGTCGAGATCGGATCTGATGCACTTGACCATTTCGGCCACTCCCCGCTCGCTCAAGCAGGCATCCGCGCACGCGGTACAAGCCTGTGCGCATTCGAAACATCGTTCGATGCACGTGGCAAGCACGTTCCGGTCGACCTGGCCGAGATCGGCCGGATACGAGTCGAGCAGTTCAGCGACGGTACCCATGAAATTCCTCCTCGACGACAAGTTTCAGCTGGTCGTCGGTGCATTACCCGGCCACCGGGCTGCGAAACCGCAGCGCACCGGCGGACTCGACCGGTCACGGGGCGATCGTCTCGCAGTCTCAGGACCCGGCACCCAGCAGTACATGGCGCGCGCCACACCTCGGATCGGTTGCTACACACCGAGCCCGTATCTACTGTCTAACTACGTAGATACTCGTATCCGTTCGACACGAACTCATCGTCGAACCCAGCACAGAGGAGTACCCCACAGTGAGCCAAGCAGGCCGTCCTGTAGTTCTGATCGCCGACAAGCTCGCCCAGTCGACCGTCGACGCGCTCGGTGACGGTGTCGAGGTTCGCTGGGTCGATGGCCCCGACCGCCCGGCGCTGCTCGCCGCGGTGCCCGAGGCCGACGCGCTGCTCGTGCGTTCCGCGACCACCGTCGACGCCGAGGTGCTCGAGGCGGGCAAGAAGCTCCAGATCGTCGCCCGTGCCGGCGTGGGCCTCGACAATGTCGACGTGCCCGCCGCCACCGAGCGTGGCGTGATGGTCGTCAACGCGCCGACCTCCAACATCCACACCGCCGCCGAGCACGCCGTCACCCTGCTGCTCGCCGCCGCGCGCCAGATCCCGGCCGCCGACGCGACCCTGCGCGAGAAGACCTGGCAGCGCAGCAAGTTCAACGGTGTCGAGATCTTCGGCAAGACCGTCGGCGTGATCGGCCTGGGCCGCATCGGCCAGCTGTTCGCCGCCCGGCTGGCCGCGTTCGAGACCAAGATCGTCGCCTACGACCCCTACGTGTCGCCGGCCAAGGCCGCCCAGCTCGGCATCGAGCTGCTGTCGCTGGACGAGGTGCTGCAGCGCGCCGACTTCATCTCGGTGCACCTGCCCAAGACCCCCGAGACCAAGGGTCTGCTCAACGCCGAGCGTCTCGCGCTGACCAAGCCGGGCGTCGTCATCGTCAACGCCGCGCGCGGTGGCCTGATCGACGAGCAGGCGCTGGCCGACTCGATCAACTCCGGCCACGTGCGTGCCGCGGGCCTGGACGTGTTCGAGACCGAGCCGTGCACCGACTCGCCGCTGTTCGACCTGCCGCAGGTCGTCGTGACCCCGCACCTGGGTGCGTCCACCTCCGAGGCCCAGGACCGCGCGGGCACCGATGTCGCCAAGTCGGTGCTGCTTGCGCTGGCCGGTGAGTTCGTGCCCGGCGCCGTGAACATCACCGGTGGCGCCGTGAACGACGAGGTCGCCCCCTGGCTCGACGTCGTGCGCAAGCAGGGCGCGCTGCTGGGCGCCATCGCCAGCGAGCTGCCCGTCAGCATCGAGGTACAGGCGCGCGGCGAGCTGGCCGCCCAGGACGTCGCCGTGCTGGAGCTGTCCGCGCTGCGCGGTGTGTTCTCGGCGCTGGTCGAGGACCAGGTCACCTTCGTCAACGCGCCGTCGCTGGCCAAGGAGCGGGGCATCACCGCCACCGTCACCACGCACACCGAGAGCCCGAACCACCGCAGCATGGTCGACCTGCGCGCCGTGTTCGGCGATGGCTCGACCCTGAACGTGGCAGGCACGCTGACCGAGCCGAACCTGGTCGAGAAGATCGTCAACATCAACGGCCGCAACTACGACATGCGCGCCGAGGGCCTGAACCTGGCCGTCCTCAACTACGAGGACCGCCCAGGTCAATTGGGTTACATCGGAACGGTTCTCGGCCAGGCCGGAGTCGACATCAAGGCTGCCCAGTTGGCACAGGATGTCGATCCCGGCGGTGCCACCGTTGTCCTCCGTGTCGACAAGGAGGTCTCCGCGGAAACGAAAGCGTGGATCGAGAAGGTAGTCGGCGCCGCCAAGGTCGTCTTGGTCGATCTGGCCTGATCGCACCGACAATCCACCGGTACCAGCAATGACGTGACGCGCCTGGCGACAAAGCCTTCACCGGAACTACGGAGACGAGGCGTAGCGTGACGCGCAGTTTCGCATCCCCAGCGACCTGTCCCCGTTGCACACAATGGGGACAGGTCAGTGTCGGTACCGGCACGACGTGTCAGGGGCAGAGGGTCGCGTGAACGCCTGGATGCCGGGTATGCGGCTCGCAGGGAACACTGACTGAGGAGGCATACCAATGATTGCTCAGCTCACTCGACTCGCCGCATCCGCGGCCCTGGCGTCCGCAGCGATAGCCGCGAGTGCTGGAGCGGCCGCCGCTGACCCAGGCTCGGTCTCGATCGACGGCAATATGCAAGTAGCAGGCATGAACGTGCTCCACATCGACGCCCAAGGCACCGGCGATGGACCGGCGACGGGCACCTACGTCGCGAGCGGCCGGTTGGGGAATATGCCGCTACCGGTACGCGTGACCGGCCCGGTGACCTGTCTGACGATCAACGGAAACACCGTCTCGCTGATCTATCCGATCACAACCGCCGAACCGGTCATGATGTTCGCACCGGACTCGATGGCCATCCAGATCACTGTCACCAAGGGCGTCAACGGGGAACCGAGCCGGATCGGCTACGGAGTCCCGATGCCGACGAACAGCTTCCGGGGATGCCAGCCGGGCGCGACGCCATTGATCTTCGACGGGACAATCGACATCAACTGATTGCGTATATCGCGGCCCGACAGCCACGCCAGCTCGCTGCGCAGCGCTGTACGGCGTGGCGTCAGAGCGGCATTCGCCCGTCAGCTGTTGCTGGAGCGGAAGCCTCGCAAACGCAGACTGTTGCTCACCACGAACACCGACGAGAACGCCATCGCCGCACCGGCGAGCATGGGGTTGAGCAGACCTGCCATCGCCAGCGGCAAGGCGGCAACGTTGTAGGCGAACGCCCAGAACAGGTTGCCCTTGATGGTGCCGAGCGTCTTGCGCGACAACCGGATCGCGTCCGCCGCGGCCCGCAGATCGCCTCGGACCAGAGCCAGGTCACTGGCCTCGATCGCCACGTCGGTGCCGGTTCCCATGGCCAGACCGAGGTCGGCCTGGGCCAGAGCCGCCGCGTCGTTGACGCCGTCTCCGACCATCGCGACGACCTTGCCCTGGGCTTGCAGCTTCGTGATGACATCGACCTTCTCGCGCGGCAGCACCTCCGCAATCACCTCCTCGATGCCGACCTCCTCGCCGATGGCCCGCGCCGCGGCCGCGTTGTCGCCGGTCAGCAAGATCGGTGTCAGCCCCAGCGCACGCAGTTGGGTTGTCGCGTCGGCGGAGGTCGGTTTCACCGTATCGGCGACGACCAGGACACCGCGCGCCTTCCCGTCCCAGGCCGCCACGACGGCCGTTTTCCCCTCGGATTCGGCGACGGCCATGACTCGTTCCAAGTCCGAGTCCAGGCTTTGCGCTCGCTGCGCCAGCATTCGGCGACGCCCGACGACAACCCTGCGGTCATCGACTACGCCCTCCACACCCAGGCCCTCGACGTTGGCAAAGCCCTGCACCGGCGCGAGGTCGCCGAGCTTGTCCCGGGCGGCCTTGGCGATCGCCTGCGCGATCGGGTGCTCGGAGGAATCCTCGAGCGCTCCGGCCAGCTCCAGGATCTGCAACTCGTCCTCGCCGTCGGCGGCATACACCTTGAGCAGGCTCATCTTGCCGGTGGTGACGGTCCCGGTCTTGTCCAGCACCACGGTGTCGACCCGCCGGGTCGATTCCAGCACCTCCGGGCCCTTGATCAGGACACCCATCTGGGCACCGCGGCCGGTACCGACCATCAGCGCGGTGGGCGTGGCCAGGCCGAGGGCGCAGGGGCAGGCGATGATCAGCACGGCGACCGCGGCGGTGAAGGCCGCGGCGACCGAACCTCCGGTGCCGAGCCAGAACCCCAGGGCCACCACCGACAGGGCGATCACGATGGGGACGAAGATGCCGGCGATCTTGTCGGTCAGCCGCTGCGCCTGGGCTTTGCCGTTCTGAGCTTCCTCCACCAGCTTGGCCATCTGGGCCAGCTGAGTGTCAGAGCCGACACGGCTGGTACGCACCACGATCCGGCCGCCGACGTTGACGGTGGCGCCGACCACCGCGTCGTCGACGCTGACCTCGACGGGCACCGATTCCCCGGTCAGCATCGAGGCGTCGACCGCCGAGGAGCCTTCCATCACGACGCCGTCGGAGGCGATCTTCTCGCCGGGGCGCACGACGAACAGGTCGCCCACGGCGAGCTGCTCGGCGGGTATGCGCTGTTCCTTACCGTCGCGCAGCACCGATACGTCTTTGGCGCCGAGCTCCAGCAACGCTCGCAGCGCGGCACCGGCCTGCCGCTTGGATCGGGCCTCGAAGTAACGTCCGGCGAGAATGAAGGTGGTGACTCCGGCCGCCACCTCCAGATAGATGTTCCCGGCCCCACCTTCGCGGGCGATGGTCAGTTCGAACGGGTGCGTCATGCCCGGCATACCGGCAGTGCCCCAGAACAGTACATACAGCGACCAGCCGAGCGCGGCGAGCGTGCCGATGGAGATGAGGGTGTCCATCGTGGCGGTGGCGCAAGTTGGTCCAGGCCGCCCTGTGGAAGGGCAAGGCACCCCAGATCACCACCGGCGCGGCCAGTGTCAGCGACAGCCACTGCCAGTTGGTGAACTGCAGTGCCGGAATCATCGCCATGGCGATCACCGGCACTGTCAGGACCAGCGAGACGAGCAGACGTTGCCGTAATGAGGCCGTCGGGTCGTCGCCTCCGGAAGCGGCTGATGACGCGTCCGGTTTCCCGGCCTTCGAGGTCGGGAGCGCGGCGGTGTAACCGGCTTCCTCGACCGTGGCCACCAGGTCCTCGGGCGTGAGGACGCCGGAGTATTCCACGCGCGCCTTCTCCGTGGCGTAGTTGACCGTGGCGGTGACCCCGTCGAGCTTGTTCAGTTTCTTCTCGATCCGATTGGCGCACGACGCACACGTCATGCCACCGATCGCCAACTCGATCCGGGTGGAGGATTGCGTCGTGGTGCCCATTGCAGGCTCCGTTCCGTACTGGGGAAATCTGGCTAGAGGTAGTGACAGGTTCGATCAGTCGGCAAGCTGATAGCCGGCCTCGCTGACAGCAGCGGCGATGACGCTTCGCTCGACGGTGTCCGTCGCGTCGATGGTCACGCGCCCGCTGGCGAAGTCGGCCTCCACCGCAGTGACACCCGCAATCTTGCCGACTACTTTGTTCACCGAATTCGCGCAGCAGCCGCAGGTCATTCCGGTCACGGTCACAGTTGTGGTGGTCATCGCTGATCATCTCCTAGCTCTGCGGTGCCTCCGACCGCATGACGACCATCATACCCCCCACGGGTATTGCGCGCTGCTGCTCTTCGGTGACCACTCAGGCCGCGTCGATTCCCTCGCACCCGGAGCCGACACACGGGAGGCGAAGTGCGATGCGCGCGACAGTGGACCGACATCTGCTGGCCTGAGAAGGCGCCGGCCGAACTGCATCACGCACGCGGCAGCCCCGTCGCGAACAGGCAGCTGCCGGAGAAGGGCGGGGGTGACGCCCCGACCTCGTCACCTACCGCTTTTTCGATGACGGGGACGGAGGCGAGATGAAGGAAATCGCACGCCTCCGCCCCAGCCGACACCCCAGGTTCTGGGGGGTGTCCCTGTGCCGGGATCACCATTTCGGCACAAGTACTATTCTACTCAGTAGAACGGTAGTCAGGGCTGCCGAGGAATGCAACAGCTCGGCGTCCCCTGGCACAGGCCCATCGGCCGATCTGGGCCCGCGCGGCCCCCGTTCGGCGATCCACATTCGGACGCGGACGTTGCGATCACTGTCGGCATTCGCCGGGCAGTTCGACCAACCGCAGCGATCCACGATCGCAGCGCTGCAACGACTCCGGCTGCTCCAGCGCCATGCGGTGAGAGGCATCGCCGCCGCTTGCGCGTCCATAGACCCTCGCCGGTCAAGAGAGTAATCTGTGGAATTGGCGACAAGCTCGGTCTATGTGGACATCAGGGAGACGCCATGACGCCCAGACGAGGCGGGTGGACGAAATGCCAGGCGTTTACGACACTGGCCGCGCTGTCGGCACTGACGTTGGCGGCATGTAGCTCTGGGGGCGGGGATCCCGGCGCCGCTCGAGAATCCGGCCTCACATCGACCTCGGCCAACTCGACACAGATCGCGGTCAACGAGAACGAATTCTCCATCAACATATCCAACCCTCCATCGACGGCGGGCGCGTACACGTTCGTCGTCGAAAACTCGGGATCGGTCTCCCACGATCTCGTGATCGAGGGCCCAGGCGTGGAGTCGCGACGCACACCGCGGATCGAAAAGGGCGGATCCGGCGAGCTGGCCGTCGATCTGGAGCCCGGCACCTACACGCTATGGTGCTCGGTGGGAAACCATCGAGAACTCGGCATGAGCACCGAAATCACCGTCAGCTGACCGGAACCCAGGATGCGGCACCACTTTCGGCGACAGGGCCATGGCGGGAAACTCGGCCCGTGTTCGCCGTGGGCGGCGATACGGCGGACGGCTCGGGCGGCCTTTGCCGATAGAACGCTGGTAGAACAAAAGTGAGGGCGACGCCACGAGTCGTCGCCCTCACTCCCGAAGGCCGGCCCCGAGCGCGCGAGATGAGGGGATCGCGCGCCGAGGGCCGTGGCCAACACCCCTGGCTCTTAGGGGCGCCCGCGCCGAGAACGGCGCAAGTACTATCTACGTCAGTAGATAGTAGATAGTAGGCTCGTGGAATGCAAGCTCCCGGCGGAGGACCAGCACCGGCGCCGCAGCAGCGCAATCATCGGTCGCCCTCGGGGGCCGATAGTATGGCGGCGAGCCGCAAACGCTGTGGGCAACGCCCGTATCTTGATCCGGCAGAGGAGCCAATCGGTGCCATCGATGTCTGTGCGTACGGTCGCGATCGTTGAAACCGATTCGCTGCGGGCGCTCTCATGAGTGTGGCGCTGTGCCTACTGGCCTACACCGTGGTCGTGGCGGTGCTGGCGCCGCCACTGTTGCTGCGCACGGCCGGCGACGGGCAACATCCCCGCTTGGGCCTCGTAGCCTGGCTCAGCGCGATCGTCTCGGTCCTGTTGTCCTGGGCGGTCGTGGTTGCCTTCCTCGGCGTCGATGTCGTTCGCGATCTGCTCGCAGATCAACATCTGGATCTCGGACGTTGTTTCAGGCAACTACACGACGCCGCGGCCGGCTCGTACGGAACCGCTGTCCAGATCGGCTTGTGGACGCTGGCAGGACTGGCGGTGCTCGCGGCTTTCGTCGCGGCGTGGCGGCTGTGCCGTTCGCTGGTCCGGGCTCGATCGGTGACTCACCAGCATGCGCAGGCGGCACGGATGGTCGGTCGCCGTCATGACCGCCACGACGCGGTGGTGCTCGATCATCCCGAACCGGCGGCCTATTCGGTGGCAGGCAACCCGAACACCATCGTGTTGACCCAGGGCATCGTCGCCACCCTCGACGAGGAACAACTGGCCGCGGTCATGGCCCACGAACGCGCTCACCTGCGTGGACGCCACCACCTGCTACTCGCCTTCACCCGAGCACTCGCCTCGGTGTTCCCCCGCATCGAGTTGTTCGCCACCGGCGCCGCGCAGGTGGCGCGCCTGACCGAGATGATCGCCGACGACGCCGCCGCCGACATCTACGGACCCATCACTGTCTGCGAGGCGCTGGTGACCTTGGCAGACAATCACGGCACGGCCCCGGTCGCGGCCACCGAAGTGGGGCTGGTCGATCGGGTCCGCCGCCTCGCGGATCCCCCGGCACCCACCCGGATCAGTCGTGTCGCCGCCTCGGCCGCTATCGCCGCGGTCGTCCTGGGACCGATGATGGCGACCCTGGCCGCGGCAGGTGGGATCGGTGTCTGCGCGCTGGGCACCTGAACCCGGCAAGGGCCCGCCGGTCGCGGGGCAAGCTCGGCTCAGCGTCCGGCGATCGCGCTGGCGGTTGTTCGGCGTCTTGTGAACTACTGTTTTGTATCCAGGAAGGTGAAGGAGTCGATGATGGCAGGCCGGTCCTTGGTCCCCGACGCCGCCCGCTGGCCCGGTGGTGACCGTTTGCAGTGGCTGACGCTGTCCGCTTTCGTATTCCTCGGCGGCGCCGCGGCGCTGCGGGTTGTCGGTGTCCCATCGGTTGATCTGCACGGGCCGACGCATTTCCTCGGGCTCATGGACCCTTTCTGCGGCGGAACCCGGGCCACCTACCTGCTGCTGACCGGCGAAGTGTCGGAGTCTCTTCGCTACAATCCCGGCGTCCTTGTCCTCGCCGTCGTCGCCCTGCTTGCCCTGGCGCGCGGCGCGGTCGGGGTGCTCACCGGCCGCTGGTTACAGATCGCGCTGCGTCCAGGAATGGGGCGCGTGTTGCGGATCGTCGCCGTGGTCGCGGTGCTGGGGTTGTGGGTGCGCCAGCAGATCAACGCCGACCTGCTGACCCAACCCTGGCCGGTCCCGTAACTATCGAGTGACCGCCGCGGTGTAGCCCAACTCGGTGATCGCGGCGATCACGTCCTCGACGGTGGTGACCGCGACATCGAGCTCCACGGTGCTGCGGCCCTTCTTCATCGAAGTCTGCGTGCCGGCCACGCCGGGCAGGTCTTCGAGGGTGTCGTCGATGAGCAGTGCGCAGCTGCCGCAGTGCATGCCCTCGATCCGGAAAATGTGGGTGGTCATGCGGAGTTGTCCCTTCAGAGGATGGTGATCATGCCCGAGTACATGCCCATACCGCAGGTGTAGTCCAAGCGGCCGGGCTGCAAAGTGCCGACGTCGATGCGGGTTTCGCCGCTGGTCGGCAGCATCGCGGTGATGCCGAGGCTCGGGACGACCATCGACCGGATACATCCTTGTGTTCGGTTGGTCTTGACGACGAGCGTGGTCGGGATGCCCGAGACGGCTTCGATATTCTTGGGACCGTAGGAGCCGGTCTTGGCGGTGATTGTCAGGGTCTGCACACCGTCGGCGACGACAGCGGCCGAGGCGTCTGCTGCTGGGGGTTCGAATCCGATCGACTCGGTGATCCGGCTGGCCGCCAGCGGCGAACCGGCGAGCTCGAGGCCGCCGTTGAGTGTGTAGAAGCCCATCGCGAGCACCACGACACCGGTGGCCAGGGCCAGTCTGCCCCGCCACACCGTGGCCGCGACCCGGGCGGCGTATCCGAGGATCGCGAACAGCGGGCTGGTACCAAGCACGAAGACCGCCATGATCGCCGCACCCCACCACGGTGAGCCCGAGGCCAAGGCCAGCGCCTCCACCGACAGCGTCACCCCGCACGGGATCAGGACCGTCGAGACACCTAGCACCGCCGGAGCAAGCGCGGCCTGCGATCGTGCCCGCTTGCGCAGTACCCGCATCCAGGACGCGGGTGGTTCGACCACGATGCCCCGGAACCCCGGCACGCCCAGCTGCGCGAGACCGAAGACGATGATCAACAGCCCGGCCCCGATCTGCAGCCAGGTCCGGGCACCGGTCGACAACTGCACGGCACCTCCGACGGCACCCAGGACCGCGCCGAGTACGGTGTGCGACAACAGTTTCCCGGCAAGGAACCCGCCGACCGGGGCGAGATCATCGACGACCCGTTGGCCCCAACGCGGCTGGCCCGTCGTTGTCCCAGCGGCACTGTCGGAGGCCGATGCAGCGCCGATACCCGCCGCGGTGGCGGCGCGCTGACGGGTGATCAGACCGGTGAGCAGACCGCCTTGCACGGCAGCACACGACACACCGCCGGCGAACAAGCCGGTCACCAGAACAGGAAAAAGATTCACGAAGACTCCTGCGAGGAAAGGAAAGACAACGGCATGACAGATCGCGCCGACGACAGAGTCGGCGGCGCGAGACCCGAGACGGTCACAACATCGGACACATCCCGGGCGCCCGCTCCTATGTCCGCAACACGCAGAGTTCGACCAAGGTCGGTGCACGCGGCAGGACCGCCCGCACCCGTATCATCGCGACATCCGGGGCTCGGCGAAGCACAGTGGCAACGACGTCGCGCCGCGGAAAGGCGAGTGTCGCCAGCATCGCCAGGAATGCCGCCAAACACGCCATCACCAGACCCACCGGCGGGGCAGGCACGGCATCGTCGGCCACCGTCAACGGCGTATCGGCAGCCTGGACGCCCACCCTGGAATCAGGGCCGTGGTCATGCTCGTGGAAACCGGCATCACCGACCTGCGCACCACCACACTGACCCGCCACACCACCGACCATGGCGGCCGAGTGCGCCATCATCCCCATCGGCATGCCGGTCTGGCACTGCGCCCCGTGCACGAGGGCGATCGCGACGAACGCCGACAGCGCCACCGCAAGCCGCAGCAGCGCGACTCGTCGTGCAGTCATCGGCGCGAAGATCACGCCGTGATCCTACTAAGCGAGCCAGTAGGAAGCGCAGCCCACCCGCGATCACTACGGTCGTGTTCGATTGCCCTCGACGCCACCACCGCTAGCGGCCTCAACTCAGGCTGAGACTTCACAGTCCGGCACTCCGGGCTCCACTGAGCTCGGTGAGCGCGGCGCTGCCCGGGGCGAAGGCATGGCGGCATCGCAAAGCCGACAACGTGCTGCCCGATTCTCGGCGAATGCCGCCACGACCCCGAACAGTGCCATGCGTGGCCCCTGACCAGGCCAGTGAGTGCTAGCGCGGTGGTTTTCTGCATCTGCACCCACTGGCCGCTCAGCGACTATCGAGAGGTGCGGCGGGTGCGTGCCAGTGCGGCCACCGCGGCGGCCGCGGCGATCACGCCCAAGCCCAGCCCGCCCGCAGCCATCCAGCGAGTCGCCGAATCAGTGCCGGTCTCGGAATCGTGCTCGTCCTGGGCCGCCGGGGCGGCGGCGTGGGAGTGCCCGTGTCCGTCACCGGCGGGAGCGGGTGCCAGAGCCAGGACCGGCAGCGGGAACTCCGGTTCGGGTGCGCCCTCGGCGCTGGGCTGGTCCCAGGTGACGACCTTGCCGTCGCTGTAGGTCTGCACGGCCCGGAAGGCGACGGAGTCCTTGGTGGGCAGCGGCCCGGCGTAGAGATCGAAACGCTGGAACTGGCCCGGGCCGACACCGGAACCTGGATCCGCGGTCCAGGTGACCGAGGTCGCCATCTTGGCCGCATCCCGGTTCACCGTGGCCGTCCACCCGGGCAGAGGTTCGGTACGCGCGGTTTTGAGACCGGGCAGCTCGACGGTCAACGCGGTGGTCGAGGCCTGCTCGGATTCATTGGAGATGCGGAAGGTCAATACCGCGGAGGTGTTTTGCTTGGCGCCGGGGGCTTCGACACCCAGGTGCGCCGAGGCGATACCGCCGGCGAACACGGTGGCGGCCGCAGCGGCACCGAAGGTGACGGCCAGGCGCCGCAGAACTGTGGTCATGTCATATTTCCTTGAGTAGGTGGTGAGCAACGATCGGGAGCCGGGACCCGATGGGAGGGCCCCGGCGCTCGACGACATCACCGGCCTGGCTGTGGAACCAGGCGGGCCTCACCGCCTGGTTTCCGGTCCGGTGGCGGGATAACGCGAGCGCCGGTCCTCGGCAGAGGGGTGTGTGCGGGGCGGCGGTGGTAGGACCCGGCGGTGTCCGCGTCGCTCGGGCTCCGAACCCGGCCACGGGCGCGGCGCGCCGTTCGGGATGCGAGGCCCGGGGCCGAGGCGGTCTTCACCGGCTGCTGGCCGAGGCCGTGGCGGTAGGGGCTGTCGGCGGTAGGTGCGCTGGTCGGACTCGGCCGTCGGTCGGAGCTTGGTCGCTGTACCGAGCCGATTCATCGGTTCGACGCCGTGCCCGGGTCGGCGGCGCAGTGGGGTGGTTACCGGATCCGAGCCCGCAAAGGCGGGTTCGGTGAGCCGGTGGCGTCCGCTGGGCAGTCGATGACGTCCGGTGACGTGCTGCTCGGGCGTGGTCGCGGTGCGGTCTGAGCGTTCCAGCCGGGCCAAGGCGTAGGCGGCGATGACGCCGATCGCGGTCAAGCCCGCCCAGACGACCCAGTCCAGTCCGGCGTCGCGCGCGGCGCCGACGAGGGTACCGGTGGCCAGGTTGCCGACCAGGATGCCGACGCCGACGACGGTGTTGTAGAAGCCGTAGTGGGTGGCGACCAGCTTGTTTCCCGACAGCGAGACCACGGTGTCCATCTCGAACGGGAACACCGCCGCCGTGCCGATCGCCAGCAGCGTGGTGGTGACCAGCAGCGCGGTCACCGCGGCCACGGTGCCGAAAAGCCCCGTGGTGGGCACGATGATCAAGGGGATGAACGCCGCAGCGAGCACGGCCATGCCGGCGACCAGGCTCTTGCCCGGCCCCCAGCGGGCACGCAACCACGCGGTGATGCGCAGCTGACCGGCGACAGCGACGACGCCGGAAACCACGAACAAGGCCGAGACCAGGGTTTGCGAGCGTGCCCCGGCGATGAATTCCGCTTGCAATGGCAAGGCCAGATACACCTGGAACGACAAGACATACGAGCCGATCATCGCTACCGAGAACGCCAGGAACCGCCGGTTGGACATGACCCGGCGCCAGTCGTCGAGCACCGAGGTCTTCTCGGCCGGGGCTTCACCGCGGCGGGCGGGCAGGGCGAACAGCTGAGCGATGGTCAACGCGGCGAACACCGCCGCCGCGACCCCGGCGGTGACGCGGAAGTCGACCGCCATCAACGCCAGCCCGACCAGCGGTCCGGCGAGGATGCCCGCTTGATAGAACATGTTGAAGACCGCGAACGCCTCGACGCGGCGCTCGCCGGTGTCAGCGGCCAGATAGGCGCGCACGGCCGGATTGAACAACGCGCCCGCGAAGCCGGTCGCCGCGGAAGCGATCAACACCGCGGGCAGGGATTCGGCGAAGACCAGCAGCGCGAAGCCGCCGGTACGCAGCAAGCATCCGGCCACGATCAACGGTTTGTAGCCGAGCCGATCAGCCAGGGTGCCGCCGATGAGGAACATGCCCTGCTGGGAAAAGTTGCGTACACCCAGGACCAGTCCGACCGCCCACGCCGCGAGCCCCAGTGGGCCGGCCAGGTATCCGGCCAGGTACGGCATCAGCATGTAGAAGCCGAGGTTGATGCCGAACTGGTTGATCATCAACAGCTGCGCGGGCCGGTCGAAACTGGCGAATTTGGTGACCACGGTCACGAGGCGAGTTCTCCTTCTGCCATTGCCGTCGGCGAGACCACCGTGGTGCAGCGGGTCCAGCGCTGCACGACCCGTTCACCGGGGTGGCTGATCGCTTCGGGCGCGATCGGCGGGGTGGTGTCGAGGAGCCCGTGCTCGGCGCAGTAGGCGTCGTTGTAGATGGTGTCGAAGTAGCGGTGTGGCCCGTCGGGGAACACCGCGGCGATTCGGGTCGACGGCGCGGCGACGCGGGCGGCCCATCCGGCGACCAGCGCGACCGCGCCCACGCTCCACCCGCCGGTGGCGTGGTGTGTCGCTGCCAGTGTGCGGCACGCCCACACCGATTCCGCCGGGGCGACCCAGTGGACTTCGTCGAAGGCCGCGTAGTCGACGTTGGCGGGGTAGATGCTCGAACCCAGGCCGCGCATCAGCCGCGGCCCGGCCGGTTGGCCGAAGATCGTCGAGGAGATCGTGTCGACGCCGACCAGTTTCATCTCCGGGTTGTAGCGGCGCAGCACGCGCGCGACTCCGGCCGAGTGTCCGCCGGTGCCGACCGCGCACACCAGGACATCGACGGTGCCCAGCTGCTCGATCAGTTCCAAAGCCAGGGATTCGTAGCCCTCGACGTTGTCGGGATTGCTGTACTGATCCGGGCACCAGGCGTCGTCCTCGGCGGCCAGCAGCTCGGCGACCCGGTCGCGCCGCGCCTGCTGCCAGCCACCGACCGGGTGCGGTTCGGTGACCAGGTCGACCGTGGCGCCGTAGGCGGCCAGCATCTGGGCGACGATCGGTTCCAGCCCCGGGTCGGTGACCACGGTCACCGGGTGCTGGTACACCATCCCGGCCAGCGCCAACCCCAGGCCCAGCGTGCCGCTGGTCGATTCGACGATGCGCGCGCCAGGCGCCAGATCGCCGCGTTCGCGCGCCTTCTGCACCATGTGCAGCGCGGGACGGTCCTTCATCCCGCCAGGGTTGAATCCTTCCAGCTTGGCCCAGAACCCGCGATCGGCGCCGGCCAGAGGTTCTCCGATCCGCAGCACCGGGGTGTTGCCGACCAGACCGCGGGGTGCATCGATGGCATCTGGGGCGCCCAGCATGCGACGGGTGTGGGCGAGTTCGAGGGTGGGGAAGGTCGAGGTGTTGTTCACGGTTGCTGTCTCTTCTCTGCACAGGCGACCGCTTTCGCGGTACGCCACGACGATGGGCAGCGAGCACCGGCCGGACACGACGGATCGGCCTGGCGCTGACCGATCAGCGTCGGGAAATACAGAACAGAGTCAGTACAGTGCGCCCATCAGGCGAACGCGGCGCAGTAGGCGGCCCACGAATACCACCAGCGCGGGAGTCCGGTGTCGACGCCGGCGTCCAGACCGCGGTGAAAGCGGCGAGCACCAGAGCGGCCAGCGTCAGCGACACGATGCCCGGCGGCAGCGCCTTGTCCGGGCAGTGCCCGGCGTGCGCGATGCACAGCTGGGTCGCGTCGACGGTAGGGAGGGCGTGGTCGTGGCCGGTCGCGGCGTCGAAATCGGCGTGGTCGTGGTCAGTCGCGCTGACGGGCGCGGCAGCGGTGAGCGCGTGATGGACACGTGAGCCGGTCTGATCATTGAAGAGCAGGCAATCGGCGGCAGGAACGATCACCAGGGCGGCCAGCAGCAGAACTGCCAACCAGCTACCCCTGCGCATCCGACCGAGAGAATTCACGATGCCGCGACAATAACGAACACATAACGGCGAACGCAATGGCGCCGCCGCCACATCCACAGCGTCGCGATGGGATCGTGTGCCCGTCTTCGTGTCGTAGACCGGCGCGGAGAGCCCCCACGCTGCCTTGCTGCGCAAACTCCACCTCCCGAACTCGATCACGCTGGGCACCAATACTTTTGGCGGTTCCTACCCTATCCGCAAGCGGAGGGTTGGTTGACAACCACAGCGATCAATCTACTATCTCGGTACGTAAATAGTTTGTGTTGTGTGATCAGGCGCACGCCTCGGCGTGTCGGACCACAAGACCTTGCGCGAGTCACATCCGTGACATGCCCCGGTGACGAGCACGTGACGAGCACCGTTTGTTCGTCCGAATGCGGCTAACCCGCCGCCCGCCGGCGGTAAACCGCACCGGCAACGATGAAAGGGACCATCATGACCACCACCGCCCGACCCCAGCGACATCGCCTTCCCGCCCGCCTGCTGGCTGCCACATCGATCGCCGCGGCTGCGACCTTTCTGGTCGCTGTTCCCGCGACCGCGGCACCGTCGGCCTCGGGGACCAGCGGCCGACCCGCGGGCGCCGATGACGGCCGGGGCACCGCCTGGCATGGCAACTCTCGCGTCGACAACGGCCACAGCACCGATGGTGGTCCACGCGGGCACGGACACGATCGCGCCGACGCCGGTCGCCACGACCCGTCCGACGACGGCGGCCACTGCACACCTCGCGTGTGCTCCGGACCCCGCTAGCCGCTGGAGTCGGGGTGATCGATCCCTCGCGGCCGCTGCCGCAGCGCCTCACGCAACCGCTGCGATTGCGCGGGGGTCATCCTTTCGATGAACCGGGCCAGCACGTCTTCAGCGCGGCCGCCCGCATCGAGCGCGGCGCGCATCAGTCCGGCGCTGTACTGCTCGCGAGTCAGAGTGGGCCAGTAGAGGTAGGCCTTGCCGTGACGTTCGCGGTCGAGCCAGCCCTTGCGGTGCAGGTTGTCCATGGTGGTCATCACCGTGGTGTAGGCGATCTCACGCCCGCCGGCGATCACCTCGCGCACCTGGCGAACACTGACCGGCTCGCCGGCCGACCACACCGTGTCCATGACCACCGTTTCCAGCTCGCCGAACCCGCCGCCTGCCACCCGAACCTCCTCACCTTCCGGCTTACCCGCACCGAGCGGGCCGCGCAGATCTCGGCGACGAGACGCGCGCGACAGCCTGGCCGTGATCGTAGGACGAATTCGTTTCACTCGCGCGGCAACGAGGTGAACAACCAACACGCCCGCTCACGTGCCTCTCCCCACACACGAGCGCCCTAGCATGCGACGAGAAATCCTCTTCACCTGCACAAACCCAGTCATTCACCGGCCAGTCGATCACCGGTATCGACACGACGAAGGAGACGCCCATGTCGTCACCACCCAACCTCGGCATGCTCAGAACCCGGCGCAACTTTCTGGCGCTGAGCGCCGGTGCGGGCACAGCCGCACTGCTGGCGGCATGCGGGAATTCCACCTCGCCTCAGCGTTCTCCGGTCGGCCCCGATTCCGAAGCGGTCCGATCCGCCGAGGACACCCGGCGATCGGCCACCGCGGCGGTGCGCGAGGTATCGCTGCGTCCCGCGCCGAGCACGGTCGATCTCGGCGGGGTCCAGGTCCAGACCTGGACCTACGACGGCTCCCTGCCCGGGCGTGAGATCCGGTTGCGCCGCGGGGAGGTGCTGCGTGCCGAACTGAGTAATGCTTTGCCCGCGCCGACGACGGTGCATTGGCACGGCATCGCCTTGCGCAACGACATGGACGGCGTTCCCGAGATCACCCAGGACCCGATCGCCGCGGGCGCGAACTTCCGCTACGAATTCACCGTTCCCGATGCGGGCACCTACTTCTTCCACCCGCACGTCGGTGTCCAGCTCGACCGCGGCCTCTACGCCCCGCTGATCATCGAGGACCCTGACGAGGGATCCGACTACGACACCGAAGCCGTCATCGTGCTCGACGACTGGCTCGACGGTGTCGACGGCCGCGACCCGGACAAGGAGCTGGCGAGGCTGCGTG
Source organism: Nocardia sp. FDAARGOS_372 (assembly GCF_002554515.1). Classification (NCBI taxonomy): domain Bacteria; kingdom Bacillati; phylum Actinomycetota; class Actinomycetes; order Mycobacteriales; family Nocardiaceae; genus Nocardia; species Nocardia sp. FDAARGOS_372. Next base: position 2,113,429 of record NZ_PDDW01000001.1, read on the forward strand.
AGCAGGGCATGGCCGGAATGGACATGGGAGGGCAATCCGGCGGCATGGACCACGGCGGAATGTCGATGAGCGGCTCGGCGCCGATGTCGGCACCCAGTGACCCGGCGATGCCGTTGGGCACCGACACCGGCGACGTGCAATACCCCTACTACCTGATCAACGGGCGCCTGGGCACCGACCCCGTGGTCCTGCAGGGCCGCCCGGGACAGCGGATGCGGCTGCGCATCATCAACGCTGCCTCCGACACCGCCTTCCGCGTCGCCCTCGGTGGTCACCAGCTACGGGTCACCCACACCGACGGCTTCCCCGTGGATCCGGTGTCGACCGCCAACATCCTCATCGGGATGGGCGAACGCTACGACGCCGTGGTCGAACTCGGCGACGGGGTGTTCCCGCTGGTCGCCTCCGCCGAAGGCAAGACCGGTCAGGGCTTCGCGCTCATCCGAACCGGATCCGGCACTCCACCACCGCCGGATGCTCGCCCCACCGAACTGGCCGCGATCCCGCTGTCAGCGGACAGGCTGAGCGCGGCCGAGGCCGTCCGGCTGCCCGACCGCAAACCTGATCAGATCCTCGATGTGGTCCTGGAAGCCGACGTGAACAAATACATCTGGACGATCAACGGCAAAGCCTTCCCCGACCATGCCCCGCTGGATGTGACTGCCGGGCAACGGGTCCGGCTGCGGTTCAACAACAAGACGATGATGTGGCACCCGATGCACCTGCACGGCCACACCTTCCAGGTCGTCACCGGCTCCGGGGCCGGGCCACGCAAGGACACCTTGATCGTGGTGCCCAACCAGACCGTCGAAGTCGACTTCGACACCGACAACCCCGGCCAGTGGATGCTGCACTGCCACAACGTCTACCACGGTGAAGCCGGGATGATGGCCGTCGTCTCCTACGAGCAATAACCCCAGGCCGAGTGCCGCTGCCCCATGCCGCGGTTTCCACCGCGCGTCAGTGCGCGTACCGCCCACCGATACCTGATGCCCGCCACCGATGCGAAAGGAGGTGACCGACCGATGAACCCGATGAAGATGTTGTGCGACTGGATGTGCTCGATGATGGCCTCGTGCTGTCAAATGTGACCCCCAACGGGTCACGTGGGTCGGCCGTCGAGTCGCCAGTCGGCCGACCCACGAAATTCCACCAGGGCGACGTGACAAGCAAACTACTATCTGCGTACGTAGATAGTAGTTCTACGAGATAGGCCACTATGAACACCAAATCCTCACCGCAGAGCACGCGCCGGATCGCCACTAGCGTCGGCCTTGCGATCTTCACCGTCGCCGCCACTGCCACGCTCGCCTCTCCGGCGCTCGCCGACGCCGGCACCACCGCATCGGCCACCGAGGTCTCCGCCGCACACGACAACCGCCACCGTGACCACCACCCGGGCAGTCGCCACGGCAACCACCGCAACCATCAGGCCCCGCTGCTCAACAACTACCGGCCCGGATTCCCGCTTCCGCGCACCGGCAGCTGGTAACACAGGCCTGGTCAGATGAGGGTCGATCCCACGATGGCGATCGACCCTCATCTGCACTTCGACCAGGTCGAAGTGACAGAACATCACCGAACAACCTACGATATTGCTACGTAGATTTAAGGTTCCTGTCAGGAGGTTGGTCGTGGCACACCGATTCGGCGATCTCGAAGCCGTCGTGATGGAGCGCGTGTGGGCGGCCGAAGACGACCTCACCGTCCGTGACGTCTACGAAAGTTTGCTGCTCGAACGCGAGATCGCCTACACCACGGTGATGTCCACCATGGACAACCTGCACCGCAAGGGCTGGCTCGACCGCGAACGCCATGGCAAGGCATACCTGTACTGGCCCACCCTCACCCGCGAGGAATACAGCGCACAGCTCATGCGTGATGCCCTCGAAGGCACGCGCTCCGATCTCGTGCTGGCGCATTTCGTCGACCAGATCAGCGAGGATGAATCCGAGGCCTTGCGCGCCCTGCTCCGCCGCGGAAAATCCAACCGATCCAAAAGCTGAGCCATCCCGTTCGCCCTGGTCGCGGCGAGTTCGGCCGCGGCTGCGCCCCTGCCGTCGACCCAAAGGAACGTCAGCGCATGTCCAGCGATCACCTACGCTCCGACGCCGACCCAGCGACCGCCCACACTCACGAACACGGCGGAAGCCGTGGCCCTGACCACAACGAGGCCTCGCACCCGAGACCCGAACATCACGAGCACACCGCCACCTCCGGCCACGATCACGGTGCGCCTGCACCCGACCACGGCACCCACGACGATCACGCCGGGCACACAGGCCACGGCGGGCACGCGGGCCACGGCGATCACGTCGCGATGTTCCGGCGCCTGTTCTGGGTGATGCTCGCCCTGGCCGTGCCGGTCGTCGCCGCGGACATGATGTTCGCCGACCTCATCGGCTACACCGTGCCCACCGGGTTGCAGTGGGTGTCCCCTGCGCTGGGCACCGTGATGTTCTTCTGGGGCGGACGGCCCTTCCTGACAGGGGCGGTCAGCGAGATCCGTTCCCGTCAGCCAGGGATGATGCTGCTGATCGCGCTGGCGATCACCGTGGCCTTCGCCGCCTCCTGGGGCTCGACACTGGGCCTGCTGGCCCACGAGCTCGACTTCTGGTGGGAACTGGCACTGCTCATTGTGATCATGCTGCTGGGCCATTGGATCGAGATGCGTTCGCTCGGCCAAGCCTCCAGCGCGCTGGAATCGCTGGCCGCGTTGCTGCCCGACGAAGCCGAACGTCTCGGAGAGGACGGCACCACCGCCACCGTGCCGGTCACTGACCTGCGCACCGGCGACCTGGTCGTCGTCCGCCCGGGCGGACGAGTCCCTGCCGACGGCAGCGTCGAGACCGGCAGCGCCGACGTCGACGAATCCATGATCACCGGCGAATCCCGCCCGGTCCACCGTGGCCCCGGCGACCGGGTTGTCGCCGGAACCGTCACCACCGACTCCGCTCTACGGGTCCGGATCACCGCAGTCGGTTCCGACACCGCGCTGGCCGGAATCCAGCGCCTGGTCGCCGAAGCGCAGAACTCGACCTCACGCGCCCAGGTGCTGGCCGACCGCGCCGCGGCATGGTTGTTCTGGTTCGCTTCCGGCGCAGCGGTCATCACCGCGATCACCTGGCTGCTGCTCGGGCAGCCCGAATCCGCGGTCACCCGCACCATCACCGTGCTCGTCATCGCCTGCCCCCACGCCCTGGGACTGGCGATCCCGCTTGTGGTCTCGATCGCGACCGAACGAGCTGCCAAAGCCGGTGTGCTGATCACCGATCGCCGCGCTCTCGAAAGAATGCGCACCGTCGATGCGATCCTGTTCGACAAGACCGGCACCCTCACCCGCGGCGAACCCGCCGTCGTCGCCACCACCTCGACCCAACCCGGCATCGGTGACGACGAAGTCCTGGCCTTGGCCGCAGCCGCAGAGTCCGACAGCGAACACCCCTTGGGTCGCGCCATCGTCAACACTGCTACCGAACGCGGCATCAGCATTCCCACCGCGACAGATTTCACCGCCCAGAACGGTGTCGGAGTCACCGCCACAATCAACGGCACAAAGATCAGCGTCGGTGGGCCCGCGATGCTCGACCAGCACAACCTCGACCCAGCACCCGCTGCGGCCGAGTGGTCCGCGCAGGGATCGACCGTGCTGCACGTCCTGCGCGACGGGAAGCTCATCGGGGCACTAGCTCTGGCCGACGAGATCCGCCCCGAATCCGCCCAGACCATCAAGGCCCTGCACGCTCGCGGCATCCACGTGGCCATGATCACCGGCGATGCCGAGCCCGTCGCCCGCACTGTCGCTGCCCAACTCGGCATCGACGAAGTCTTCGCCGGAGTCCTGCCCCAGGACAAAGGCGCCAAAGTCCAAGCCCTCCAAGACGCCGGGCACACCGTGGCGATGGTCGGCGACGGCGTCAACGACGCCCCCGCCCTCGCCCGTGCCGACGTCGGCATCGCCATCGGCGCCGGCACCGACGTCGCTATCGCTTCCGCCGGTGTCGTGCTGGCCTCCGACGACCCCCGCGCTGTCTTATCGGTGATCAAACTGTCGCACGCCACCTACCGCAAGATGATCCAGAACCTGGTCTGGGCAGCCGGATACAACATCATCGCCGTGCCCCTGGCCGCGGGCGTGCTCTCGCACTGGGGCATCACACTTCCGATGGAAGTCGGTGCCCTGCTGATGTCGGCCTCTACCGTCGTCGTCGCGGTCAATGCCCAACTGCTCCGCCGCCTGGACCTGAGTCCGGACGCGGTGCTAGCTGACTAAGCCGAGTCGCGTCCGCTCGAGCCATCCTTTGCGGTGCAGGTTGTCCACCGTCGTCATGACGGTGGACAACCTGCACCGTCGTCATGACGGTCGTGTAGGCGATCTCTCGGTCACGAAGCAAGTCGCCGTACACCTGCCGGACCGTGATGGTGTCGTCGGCCGACCAGGCACGGTCCATCACAACCGCTCCCCAGTTCCCCGAAACGATGCCCCATCGCCGCTCTCCCGGCCCGACGTGCCGACGGCTCGCGGACCGGCAGCACGCAAGATGCACCTACTATGTCTCTACGTATTAGACGCCGAAAACTGGACTGCCCGGTCTCACAACTCGGCCGACGGATACCGCTCCCAAGACTGAGCGGAGACAGCCCAGAGATCGTGATCGCGGCGCCTACCACCGACGCTGAGATAGCTGACCATCGTGCCTTCACGCACCAACCCGATCCCGCGAACCAATCGACTCGAGTTGACATTGTCCACATCTATCGGCGCAGTGACGCGCGCGAGATCCAGTTCATCGAAGGCATACCCGACGATCAGACGCCCCGCCGCCGCACCGATGCCGCGCCCGGACAGTCGAGAGTCGACCCAGATACTGAGTTCGCCACGCTTGTCGTGAGGCTGTATCCACAGGTCGCATTGTCCCGCGAATCGGCCACCGACCTCGATGACCGTGCGCACGATACGGTCGGCCTTCGCCTCCGCTCTCGACCATAGCCACTCGTGAATCCACACCCGCTCGCGGTGGCGCGATTCCCAGCTCCGCTCGTCGGTCAGCCAGAACGGCTCGATCGCCGAACGGTCGGCGATTCGGATCGCGCGCCAGGTAGACGCGTCGGACAGTCGCGGAGGGCGCAGAATCACCGGCTCACCACTGGAGGTTCGGCCGACAAGAATGACACGACGCGGAGTGCGTAGCGAGGTGACCACGAGACGGAGTACACGCGATGCGCAATAGCGCGCCACCGCGACCACCATCACCAACGCCGGTCTACACCTCGACACGACGCTCCGACGAAGGCTGCCCGCGCGCACTCCCGTTTGAGCTGGCAACCCGTCGGAAGTTGCAGATGCGGGACGCCGATTCACGCGAACGGGGCTGCTGCAAGATCGGGTGACAGTGGTTAAGCAGCCTGTCGGGCTGCTGGGGACATGATGGTTTCGAATTCGATCGGGGTCAACCGGCCGAGCCGAGCTTGTCGGCGCCGACGGTGATAGGTGCGTTCGATCCAGGTGACGATGGCGATCCGGAGCTGATCGTGGGTTTCCCCAGCGCTGCCGGTCCAACACGTTGCGTTGCAGCAGGCTGAAGAAGCTTTCCATGGCGGCGTTGTCGCCGGCCGCGCCGACGCGCCCCATCGATCCGACCATACGGTGACGGTTGAGCGTGTGCACGAATCTCCTTGACCTGAACTGAGATCCGCGATCGGTGTGCAGAATGCAACCGGCCACATCACCTCGCCGGGCGACAGCATTGTTCACCGCGGTCACCGCCAGCCGGGACTTCATTCGTGAATCGATCGAATAGCCGATGATCCGGTTGGAGAACACGTCTTTGACCGCACACAAATACAGCTTGCCTTCACCGGTGCGATGTTCGGTGATGTCGCTGAGCCACAAACGATTTGGTGCGTCGCTGCGGAAGTTCCGCTGCACCAGATCATCGTGGACAGGCGGCCCTGGTTTGGCGTTCTTGCCGCGCCGGGACTTGCCGAACGCGCTCCACCACCGATTGCTCGAGCAGATCCGCCACGCGGTCCGCTCGGCCATCGTCTCACCGGCTTCGTGGGCCTCGTCGGCGAGAAACCGGTAGCCGAATTCGGGGTCGTCGCGGTGCGCATCGAACAACGCATTGGCTCGATACGCCTCGGCGACCTCGGCGGCGGTCACCGGATCGGCCAGCCACCGATAGTAGGGCTGGCGAGCGAGCTGCAGCACCCGGCACGTCACCGCCACGGGGATCCCGTCGGCGGCAAGCTCTTTCACGAGCGGGTAGAGCCTTTTCCCGGTATCTGAGCCTGGGACAAATAGGCAGCCGCGCGCCGCAGGACCTCGTTCTCCTGCTCCAGCAACCGGATCCGGCGGCGGGCATCACGCAATTCGGCGGACTCGCTGCGAGTGGTTCCCGGCTTGTTCCCGTCGTCGACGTCGGCTTGGCGCATCCACTTCGACAACGTCATCGGATGGACGCCGAAATCGGCCGCGATCTGGTCGAGGGTCACCCCGTCGTCGCGGTTGCGGGCGACCCTGACCACGTCGTCGCGGAACTCTTTCGGATACGGCTTGGGCACTGTGACATCCTCTCAGGCCCGCCTCCCGGCAAGCCATCTCGATTGTCACCTACACCTGCAGCAGCCCCGAACCTATCCCGGGTCACGCGTGACTGCATCTTCGTTGTGCCTCACCCGCAGGCACAACGTAGATGGGAGCGCGATAGGATAGGTCGCGGCCGGACAGCATCGCTAGATCGGGTAGGAATCCGCGATGACCAGGCGTTTTCCGGTTGCCCATGTTTTGTGTGTCCTGCCGGGGGCGCCAACCTGCGCATCATTTGCGCAGGTCAGGGCCGTTTGGACGAGATCGAGATGCTAGAGAGCGAGGAAAACCCCAGGTGACGGGTCGCAGGTTGGCGCCCTAGGGGGGTTAGCTGACAGCTAACGACACGCCGACGGAATCCGGCGACACGCCGGAGGTCCGATTTGTCAGACGGCAGCGTAGATCGGTGGCACAACATGAGAATGACCGAGAACACAGCGCCACCCGATCCGAACGCCTCCAACGAATCCCGACAGCGGCGTCCGCCACTCGAAGCGGTCTGCGAGATACTGATTGCCAAAGACCGAGACAGCGAGCAGTTAGCACGGCAGCAGGCTGAAGCTCTCCTCGACGTCCTGCGATGGCATGCCACACAACGCCCATCATCTCCGTAATCCGCTGGCCGACATCCGCATATTCGCTGCGCACCGACAAGCGAGATTCGGTTGAGATCTCGCTGAGCGGCCGCATACGAACCGAGTCAGTGTGACGAACGACTTGTCGGCCGACACTACGCTCGCCCGAATCACCTGACGTCAGCGTCATCGTCACGATGGGCCTGCGATTCCGTGGACATGCTTGTGTGCTGGGACTTCTCCGGTTCCGGGCCCACCGGCGGGGCCGCCGGTTTCGCTACCCGGGCACCAACAGCCGATCACGTGGATACCGTTGTCTACGTGCGTGATCTGCTCGGTGGTTCGGCGACGGCGGTCGCGCTCGCGCTGGGCTGTTACGGTGCCGGATCAATGGTGGTGGCCTGACGCTCGTGCCCCTCACCCAAGAAACACGGCCTAGCGGCCAGCTACGCCTCGCACGGGCGCTGCTCCGTCTGCGCAGGTGAGTGCGCCTGCGATGTCGAAATAGCGTGGGCTGATCCGTCGAGCTCGCTGGCGCGCGTGATCGATGCGATCACTTCGTCGGCGGCCAGTTTGGTGTCGCCGTCAGTTCGAGCCTCGCGCCCTGGTTGTCGTGGCGCGAGGCTCGATTGGGTTGACCGTGTGCGGGGCCTTGTCAGGCGCGCGTCGGCAGCAGCTCGGCGACGAGGGCTTCGACGCGGGTCTTGATCTCGTCGCGGATCGGCCGCACGGACTCGACTCCCTTGCCTGCGGGGTCTTCCAGGACCCAGTCCCGGTAGCTGACGCCCGGGAAGGCCGGGCAGGTGTCGCCGCACCCCATTGTGATCACGACGTCGGAGGTTTCTACCGCGTCGTAGGTGAGGATCTTCGGGGTCTGGTCGGAGATGTCGATACCGAGTTCGGCCATCGCCTCCACTGCGGACGGGTTGATCGTCTCGGCAGGGGCGCTCCCGGCGGAGCGGACTTCGATCGAGTCGCCGGCGAGGTGGGTGAGGAATCCGGCGGCCATCTGGGAGCGTCCGGCGTTGTGGACGCAGACGAACAACACGCTGGGCTGGGTGCTCATGTGGGGCAATGCCTTTCAGTTGGCGGGGAGGTCGAGTTCGGTGAGCAGGAGCCGGACGCGGGTTTCGATCTCGTCCCGGATGGGTCGGATGGCGGTGATGTCGAGTTCGGCGGGGTCGTCGAGGTCCCATTCCTCGTAGCGGCGTCCGGGGTAGAGCGGGCAGGCGTCGCCGCAGCCCATAGTGATGACGACGTCGGCGGCTTGGATGATTTCCTCGGTCCACGGTTTGGGGAACTCGGCGGTGATGTCGATGCCGACCTCGGCCATCGCGGCGATGGCGGCGGGGTTGATCTCGTCACCGGGTTCACTGCCGCCGGACCAGGCCACCGCCCGGTCCCCGGCGAGATGGGTGAAGAACCCGAGGGCCATTTGGGAGCGTCCGGCGTTGTGGGTGCACAGGAACAGCACTGTGGGAGTGCCGGTGTGGGCTTTGCCTTCGACGCGGGCCAGGGCGTGCAGGCGTTGGCGGGCGAAGCGTTCGGCCAGCAGCGGCAGAAAGTTGATGACGGTCGCGCGTCCGGCGAACTGGTCGTAGGAGGAGTGCAGGAACCGTTCGATGGTCTCGACGCCGAAGGTGCCGTCGAACTCGCGCTGCAGGTGCGTGGCGGCGGTTTTCAGGGCGAGTTGCTGGTCGATGGTCAGGTCGTGGCGGGTGTGGGTGGGCGCGAGTGGGCTGTCGCTCATGATGTGGTCCGTTGCTCGGCGGGTGTGGTGAGTTCGGTGAGCAGGTTGTTGACGCGGGCGGCGATGTCGTCGCGGACCAAGCGCATGCGCTCGATGCCGTCGATGCCGCGTTTGGAGGGTTCGTCGGTGTCCCAGTTGACGAGCCGCACCCCGTCGACCGGGTCGATGTGTGCTTCCCGCCCGAGCGTGACGACCACGTCGACTGAGCGCAGTAGGGCCGGGTCGATCGGTTTCGGGATCTCGGCGCTGATGTCGACACCGACTTCGCGCAGCGTTTCGGCGGAGAGTGCGTTGATGGTGGTGCCGGGTGCGGTTCCGGCGGAATGGACCTGCACGCGGTCACCGGCGACGGCTCGCATCAGCCCGGCCGCCATTTGCGATTTGCCGCCGTTCTTCACACAGACGAACAGCACGGACGGGGTGGTGCTCACCGCGGTGTCACCTCATCGGTTGTCGCGGCGCCGGTGCGCTGGGTTGGCTGGAATCGTTTCCGCAGGGCGAGGGACACATAGACCAGCGCCACGAGGACGGGGACCTCGATGAGCGGGCCGACGACTCCGGCCAGGGCTTGGCCGGAGGTGGCGCCGTAGGTGGCGATAGCGACGGCGATGGCGAGTTCGAAGTTGTTGCCCGCAGCGGTGAACGCAAGGGTGGTGGTGCGTTCGTAGCCCAGGCCCAGGGCCGCGCCCATCGCGTAGCCGCCGCCCCACATGATCGCGAAGTAGGCCAACAGGGGGATCGCGATGCGGATGACGTCGAGGGGGTGGGAGGTGATCTGCTCACCTTGCAGGGCGAACAGGATCACGATGGTGAACAGCAGCCCGTAGAGCGCCCACGGCCCGATCTTGGGCAGGAAGCTGGATTCGTACCATTCGCGGCCCTTGGCACGTTCACCGAAGCGGCGGGTAAGGAACCCAGCCAGCAGCGGGATACCGAGGAAGATCAGCACCGATTTCGCGATCTGCCACGGTGAGGTGTCGATGGTTGTCTGTTCCAGGCCGAGCCAGCCCGGCAGGACCGAGAGGTAGAACCAGCCCAGGACGGCGAACATGATCACCTGGAACACCGAGTTCAACGCGACCAGCACGGCAGCGGCCTCACGGTCACCGCAGGCGAGGTCGTTCCAGATGATGACCATCGCGATGCAACGGGCCAGCCCGACGATGATCAGTCCGGTCCGGTACTCGGGCAGAGCCGGCAGCAACAGCCACGCCAGGGCGAACATCAAGGCCGGGCCGAGGATCCAGTTCAGCACCAGGGAGCTGATCAGGAGTTTGCGGTCGCCGGTGACGGTGTCGAGTCGGTCGTAGCGGACCTTCGCCAGGACCGGGTACATCATGATGAGCAGGCCGATTGCGATCGGTAGCGAGATGCCGTCGATCTCCACGGCCGAGAGGGCGTCGCCGAGACCGGGAATCATCCGGCCCAGCAACAGCCCGGCGATCATGGCGACGCCGATCCAGACCGGCAGGAACCGGTCGAGAGTCGACAGCTTGCCGACGACGGCGGGGTGCTCGGTGGTGGTCGTGCTCATGCGGTGACTCCGATCGCGGTGCCGCTTTCGACGAGCAGAACTTCCGACAGTCGTTGCAGGGCTTCGGGGACGACCCGGTAGTACACCCAGGAGGCGCGGCGTTCGCTGTCGAGCAGACCGGCTTCGCGCAGCACCTTGAGGTGATGGGAGATCGTGGGCTGGGTCAACTCGATCCCGGCCGACAGGTCGCACACGCAGGCTTCCTGGCCTTCACGGGAGGCGATGGTGCTCAGCAGGCGCAGCCGGACCGGATCCGACAGTGCTTTGAACACGCTCGCCAGCTCGACGGCGTGAGGCTCGGACAGGGGCTCACGCACCAGTGGCGCGGCGGAGCACGCCTGCACAGGCGTCACCACCAACTTCGACTTCGACATACGCCAATATTGACCGATATCAATATGGTGAGGCAAGCAAACAGCCGGTGAACGCCAGGGACGAGCCCTACCGCATAGGCGAGCGGCGCTCGAGCAGGACGGTGTCGTGCCAGACGCCGTCGCGTTGGGCGATGCGTTCGCGGACGCCGACGGTGCGGTATCCGGCGCTGTGGTGCAGGGCCAGTGAGGCGCGGTTGTCGGTGAAGATCGAGGTCTGCAACGTCCACAAGCCGTCGTCGTCGGCGGCGAGGACCTGCTTGTGCAGCAGTGCCTTGCCCACGCCGCGTCCACGGTGAGAGTTCGCGACGTAGACCGAGGTCTCGGCGACACCGGCGTAGCAGTCGCGGCTCGATACCGGGGTGGCGGCGGTCCAGCCGACGATCCGTCCGTCGATCTCGGCGACCCATCGGTGGGCGGGCAGCCAGTGCTTGTCGAGGTGGGCGCGGGTGGGGACTTCGGTCTCGAAGGTGGCGATGCCGGTGGCGATCCCCTCACCGTAGATGCGCCGCACGTCAGCCCAATCCCTGGGCTCCAGGGCGCGGATGGTGACGTCGACGGGCAGGTCGGCGGGGCAGCACGGACGCGGGGCGAGCAGGCCCATCACCGCGTCGGCGGCGTGCGGCAGTCCGGCGCAGCATGCCTCGTTGACGGTGACGATGGTCGCGGCACCTTCCTTGTGCAGGCGCACGAATCCCACGTCGGCGAGCTTGCGGACGTGATGGGAGGTCGTGGACTGACTCGTGCCCAGGATCTCGGTCAACGCGCCGACCGTGATCCCTTTCGGGGTCGTGGCCACCGCGTGAAGTAGTCGCACCCGCACCGGTTCGGCCAGGCAGGCGAACCACTCGGCGTAGGTGGTGGCTTCGCCGGTCGGCAGGACCTGGGCTTGGGGCAGAGCGATGGGCATGCGGCCAGTATATCGACGTAGATCGATGGTTGCTTTCATCGATGCCAGTCGATACTCTCGGCCGTAGTTAATCGATCTGTATCGATGAAAGAAGGTTCGTCATGAACTCCCTGCCCGTAGTTGTCGTCGGAGCTGGGCCGGTCGGTCTGGCTGCCGCTGCCGAGCTGTCCCGCCGTGAGCTGCCGTTTTTGCTGCTCGAACGCGGTGAGCACGCCGGTGCCGCTGTCGCGCAGTGGCATCACGTGCGGGTGTTCTCGCGCTGGGCCGAGCTGATCGCCCCGGCCGCACGCCCGCTGCTCGACGGTGCGGGCTGGTCCGAACCCGACCTCGAGGGCTACCCGACCGGCGCGGAGTGGGTCGAGCACTACCTGCGCCCGCTCGGCGCAGCACTCGGCGATTCGGTCCGGTTCAACACCGAGGTGACCGGTGTCGCGCGTCGAGGCCGCGACCGGGTCGTGGACGCCGGACGCGACAGCGAACCGTTGACCGTGCACGTGCGTAGCGCGCACGGGCGCGAGGAACGAATCATCGCCCGCGCGGTTATCGACACCTCCGGCACCTGGACGACACCGAACCCGCTCGGCGGAGACGGGCTGCCCGCCATCGGCGAAGCCGCTGCGGCACAATGTATTTCCTACCGTGTGCCCGACCTCACCGACCCTGATATCGCGGCCCGCCACGCAGGCCGTCACGTGGTCGTCGCCGGAAGTGGGCACTCCGCGCTCACGGCGTTGATCGTGCTCGCCGAACTGGCCGGCGAGCACCCGGGGACTCGCATCACGTGGCTGCTGCGTCGGGGCACGATCGGATCGACCTTCGGTGGCGGACAAGCCGACGAACTGCCCGCTCGCGGCGCCCTCGGGTTGCGCGCTCAGGCAGCGGTCGAGGCCGGACACATCAACGTGGTCACCGGATTCCGCACCGAGACCGTCGAACACGCCGACCAGGGCCAGCTCACGCTCATCCCCGCCGAAGGCGACCCCGTCACCGATGTCGACGAAGTGATCGTGCTGACCGGGTTCCGCCCGGACCTGTCCTGGCTGTCGGAAATCCGTCTCGACCTCGACGCCACGTTGCAGGCTCCGACGAAGCTGGCGCCGTTGATCGACCCGAACGCGCATTCCTGTGGCACGGTCTACCCGCACGGAGTCACCGAACTGTCCCACCCCGAACCCGGCGTGTTCCTGGCCGGGATGAAGAGCTACGGCCGCGCGCCGACGTTCTTGGCGATGACCGGATACGAGCAGGTCCGCTCCATCGTCGCCGCCCTCGCCGGAGACCACGAAGCCGCGCAGCGAGTCGAACTCACCCTGCCCGACACCGGGGTCTGCGGCGGATCCGGCTTGTTCGACGCCCCCGCCGAAGAATCCACGGGCGGATGCTGCGGGGCCCCGACCGCAGTGCAGGAGCTGACCCTCAGCGTCCCGACCGCGATCCAGGAACTGCCCCTGACCTCTTCGCCTGCGCGCTGATCCACTGCGATGCAGGTTGTTTCGATATCAGCGGCACCCGCCGCGACCGGGTTGCGGCGGGTGCTGGTGGTCTTGTGCGTCACCGAGATCACCAGCTGGGGAATCCTGTTCTACGCCTTCCCGGTCCTGCTCGGAGCCATCGCCACCGACACCGGTTGGTCGGCCACCGCGCTGACAGCGGTGTTCTCGGCCGGACAACTCCTCACCGCGCTCACCGGCATCCTCGTCGGCCGTCGCCTGGACCGCCACGGACCCCGCATTGTGATGACCGCAGGCTCGGCGCTCGCGGTCACGGCACTGATCGTCGTGGCCACCGCGCAAACCCTGACAGCGTTTCTGCTGGGCTGGGCGCTGGCCGGGATCTCGATGGGTGCGGTGCTGTATCCCCCGGCGTTCGCGGCGCTGACCCGCTGGTACGGGCCCGACCGGGTGAAAGCGCTGACCGTGCTGACCCTCGCAGGTGGGCTGGCCTCCACCGTCTTCGCACCCTTGACCGCAGCCCTGGCAACCAGGTTCGACTGGCGCGCAACCTATCTGATCCTCGCCGCGATCCTCGCGGTCGTGACGATCCCGGGCCATTGGTTCGGATTGCGATTGGTCTGGCCGACCCGGCCCGAAGAAGGCACCGAACACGCCCACCTGGGCAACCCCGGCAGCATCGCGCGCAGCCGGGCATTCATCACCCTGGCGATCGCGTTGAGCGTCACCGGATTCGCGTCCTTCGCGGTCGTGGTCACCCTCGTGCCGTTGATGACCGAGCGCGGGATCTCCACCACCACCGCAGCACTCGCTCTCGGACTGGGCGGACTCGGGCAGGTCGTGAGCCGGATCGGCTACAGCGCCTTCGCCGACCGAACCAGTGTGCGCACCCGCACCGCAATCATCCTGATCGCGATCGCCGCCACCACGATGCTGCTCGGAATCTTCACCACCGCAGCAGCACTGACCGTCGCCGCGATCCTGTCGGGTATGGCACGCGGGGTGTTCACCCTGCTGCAAGCCACCGCGATCACCGATCGGTGGGGTTCGGCCCACTACGGGCAACTCACTGGGCTCGTCTCCGCACCGATGACCATCACCATCGCCTCAGCACCGTTCGTGGCCACCGCCCTGGCCGCGAACCTGGGCGGCTATCCCGCCACGTTCCTGATCCTGGGCACAGCCGCCGCCCTCGCCGCGGCACTGTCGCTGACCACCATCCCGAAACACTCACCGAAAGAACAACACTCATGATCGACGCAATCGTCATCGGCGCAGGACAATCCGGACTCACCGCCGCCCGCGCGCTCACCGACCACCACCTGACCCCAGTCGTGCTCGAGGCCGGGCCCGACCCCGTCGGGTCCTGGTCGCACTACTACGACAGCCTCACCCTGTTCTCACCCGCCCAACACTCCAGCATGCCCGGTCTGGGCTTCCCCGCCGAGCCCGACCACTACCCGCATCGTGACGAGGTCGTCGACTACCTGCGCCGCTACGCGAAAACCCTCGACGCCGACATCCGCACCAACACCACCGTCACCACCGTCGAGTCCCACCCCGACCAAGGATTCGTCGTCCACACCGGCGACGGCCAACAACTCCACACCGCCGGAATCGTTTCCGCCACAGGCTCCTTCGGTAACCCCTATGTGCCCGAACTGCCCGGAGGAGACAAATTCCAAGGCACCGTCCTGCACGCCGCCGACTACCGGCGCCCCGAGCACTACTCGGGTCAACGCGTCATCGTCGTCGGCGCGGGCAACTCCGCCGTGCAAATCGCCTACGAACTCGCCGACCACGCCACCGTCACCCTCGCCACCCACAACCCGATCAACTTCTTGCCCCAACACCGCGACGGACACGACATCCACCACTGGCTCGTCTCTACCGGATTCGACCAACTCCCACCCGAATGGCTCATCCGCTACGTCGGCGGCACCCTCGTCATGGACACCGGCGACTACCAACACGCCCTCACAACCGGGCGCATGGACCGCCGACCCATGTTCACCAGCTTCGACACCGACGCCATCGTCTGGGCTGACGGCACTCGCGAACCGGTCGACACAGTGCTCTTCGCCACCGGTTACCGACCCAACCTCGGCTACCTCACCGAGCTCGGCGCCCTCGCTGACGGATACCCACTCCACAACGCCGGTATATCCACCACACACCCCGGCCTCGCCTACGTCGGGCTCGAGTTCCAGCGGACGTTCTCCTCCAACACGCTGCGCGGCGTCCACCGCGACGCCGAACACGTCACCACCGCGCTGGCCGCTCACATCAACCGGGCACCGGCGAAAGTCGGTCTGTAAGCCTCCCAGCGCTAGGCGTCCGGGTGTCGCCTACCAGCAACACCCGGGCTATAGTCGAACATGTGTGCGAATCCACGCGACCATACGTGAGGCTCGGTGTCTGGACAGAGCCCTCGCCGCGGTTCTGCCCCAACGGCCACCGCCTCGGCGCAGGACGAGCAGTCGTCGCCGCAATGCCGTGTCGGCGCGTCGGCGGCCACCACCGCGCACACACCTGCCTCGCCTGCGGCGCGACCACCTACAGTCCGCCCGCGCACACCGACTGCGAACACTGACCGCCTCACGCCAGAAGTTCTACTGACGGACGGTTCGGCACCACGGCGACCGGGCGCATCATGGCGACCAGGACGACAGACAGCCCGCAGGCGGCTCACGGGCAGCGCCGCTAAGGCTCCCTACTTGGCGGGCCAGACGCAGTTCCACTAACCGCACGGCGTGGTGATGGTCGAACATGGATTCGATCGAGCAGTGTGTGGCACTGGATAGCGTCGATGCAAACGTTCTTCGCAAGTGGGGTTCAGCTTGGCTTGACTTCACTCACGCCGACTCGGTTCTGCTAGCACGCCGCAGTATCCCAGCGACTGCTCCGAACCTCTTCTTGCGCCGAGTCCTGTGCGAGTCGGCAGTAGTCAGCTACCGCCGGGTCGGGCAAGGCCAACAGCGACGATAGACCGACCTCAGCGCGCTGTTTGCCGAGTGACGACTGAACTGTCCGGACAGAGCGGGCCGATCGACACCGGAACCGTCCAGAGTCGATCGGCCCGCCGTGATTGCGGGAGCCGTCCTGCTGTCACATGGGACAGCAAGGGCCCATCATGCTGCACATCCAGTCACAGATCATCTTCAGCGGGTTCACGTAAATCACCTCCCTGGGTTGCGTGTTCGGACTCGTCGGCCGCGCGATCGGTGGATTGATACGGTGCCGTCGTCGTGGTTCCCAGAGCTGCCAAGACAATCTCGGCTGACCGGTGGACCACAGCGATGCTAAACGTTCCATTAGGATGGAAGGTCAAGTCGTGCAAGCGGCTGGCGATCGGTTGATCGGGCTATTGGGTGCCGACGGATTGGTGCTTGCCAGGGCGGCGCCGGTTGCGCCGTGCTGGCTTGGAATTGGGCGAATGTAATGAGGCCAGGGTCGTCACGAGTCGACCGTTGCGGTGTAGCCGAGTTCGGCGATGGCTGCGATGACATCGCCGGGGGTGGCGTAGTCGAGGTCGACGGTGGTGCGGTTGTGCCTCCGGGAAGTGCGGGTCTCGCGCACACCAGGCAGGTCTTGCAGGGTGTCGTCGATGAGCAATGCGCAGCTGCCGCAGTGCATGCCGTCGACCCGGAAGGTGTGTGTGCCCATAGGTTTTCGATCCCTTCTCAAGCAATGGTGAGGGTGCCGGAGTACATGCCCATGCCGCAGGTGTAGTCCAGGCGGCCGGGTCGAAGAATCCCGAGGTCGATACGGGTCTCGCCGGTGGTCGGCAGGACTTTCTGGATGTCGAGGCTCGGTATGACCAGCGACCGGATGCAGCCCTGGGTGCCGTTGGTCTTGACCACCAGGGTGGTCGGTACACCGGGCTTCGCTGCGACGTTGTCCGGTGTGTAGGCGCCGGTGCGGGCGGTGATCGTCACGACCTGCGCGCCGTCTGCGACGGTAGCGGCGGAGGCATCGGCCACCGGCTGGCTCGCGCCGAACGCCTCGGCGATACGCCCAGCGGCCAACGGTGAACCGGCGAGTTCGAGTCCACCGTTGAGGGTGTAGAACCCCATCCCGAGCACCACCAGTCCGGTCGCTACCGCCAGCCCGGCATCACCGAGAAACAGCGCGTACAGCGACCAACCGAACGCGGCCAGCACGCCCACCGAGATGAGAGTGTCCATGGTCGCGGCGGCGTGACGCAGGTTCGTCCACGCCGCTTGGTGGAACGGCCAGGCGCCCCACACGACTATCGGCGCCGCCAGGGTGAGCGGCAGCCACTGCCCAGTTGGTGAACTGCAACGGTGGCACCATTGCCATCGCTACCACCGGCACCGCCAACGCCAACGCCACCGACACTCGCATTCGCTGGCGCAGTGAGCGAGTGTCGGTGTCGTATGTCTCGGTCTCATAGGAGGTTTCGCTATCAGGACCTCGCACCGGGTGTGGAATTCGTGCGGTGTACCCGGTGGCTTCGATCACCTCGATCACGTCGGCGTCTGCGGTGTCGGAATCGATCTCGACACGGGCCTTCTCGGTGGCGAAGTTGACGGTGGCCACGACACTGTCCATCGTATTGAGCCGCCGCTCGATTCTGGTCGCGCACGACGCGCACGTCATCCCGCCGATAGCGACTTCCAACCGCCGCGGCGCGGCAGCCGCGTCCTCGGCCGGTAGGGGTCCGCTCGACGCGGGCATCACCGGCACCGCGACGAGCACCAGCACGTCATCCCGCATACTGCACACTCGAGCTCGTTCACGCCGACCTCCATCCATCCACACGCCTCCCGCTTGGCAATCCCATCCTGAACCTTCCAGTAAGATGGAATGTCAAGGGGCCGGATCCGAGGGAGTATGCGATGAAGATCGGTGAACTGGCTGCAGCGGGCGGAGTCACGACAAAAACGATCCGGTTCTACGAGGGCGAGGGCTTGATGCCTGAACCGGGCCGCACTCCTACCGGCTACCGCGACTACAGCTCCGAGCACCTGGCCCGGTTGCAGTTCATCCGCCGGGCGCAAGCGGCGGGGCTGAGTCTGCGCGAAGCAGGTCAGATCCTGTCTGTCCACGACCGCGGCGAACAACCCTGCGGCCATGTCCAAGCGATCCTCAGCGAGCGCCTCGACCAGGTCCGGGCCCAAATCGCCGAACTCATCACCCTCGAAGCCCACCTGCAAACACTGCTGGACACTTCCCGTACCGACCAGCCCACCAGCCACGACGACTCCACAGTCTGCTGGATCATCGAATCCAACGTCTCGGTGTCGAACGACCAACCGCTCGATGCCGACCCGTTCGGTCATGTGAGCGAAGCGGGCTCAACTCCTCCAGGTGGTGGAGTTGGCAGGTGAGTTGTTCTCGCTCATCGAAGTTGGCCACCAGACGGCGTGCGGGCAGTCGGTGGCTCGCCACTGAGTCGCCGCGGCGTCATATCGGCAGCACGACCGCGGTGACGAATTCGTTGCGCAGCCAGCCGATGAACACCGCCCACACACCGCTGACCAGCGCCGCACCCACCAGGATCAGCATGACACCACCGGCGATTTGAATAGTCCTGGAATGTCGGCGCAACCAACCGACACCGCGCAAGGCCTTCGCGGAGCCGAAGCCGAGAACGATGAACGGTGATCCGAGTCCGACGCAGTAGGCAACGATCAGCGCCACGCCGCGCGCGGCGGTCGTGCCTTCGGTTCCGGCGGCGACCGAGAGGACTCCCGCAAGAGTCGGCCCCAGACAGGGCGTCCACCCCAACCCGAACACTCCCCCGAGCAAGGGCGCTCCGGCAAGCGAGGATATCCGCAACGGGGCGAAGCGGGTGTCCTTCTGCAGCGCCGGGATGAGCCCGACAAAGGTCAGACCCATCACTATCGTGACCACACCACCGATGCGCTGGAGCAGATCCTCGTTGATCCGCAACGCTCCGATCACCCCGAACACCGACGCGGTGGCAAGGACGAACACCACGGTGAATCCGGCGACGAACAACGCCGCCGCACCGGCCACCCGCCAGCGGTCTGCGCCCGAGCCCGGCTCATCGGCACCGCCGGGTGAGGTGCTGGCGCCGGAAACACCAGCGAGGTAAGACAGATACCCGGGCACCAGCGGGACAACACACGGCGACGCGAACGAGACCAGCCCGGCGAGTATGCAGGCGGCGAGCGCGAGCAGCAGTGGCCCGGTCGCGGCGGCGGTCTGAAAACTGGTGCCTATCCCCTGGGCGAGCGCCGTCATCGTCGCGCCGCCACACGCTCGATCACCGGTTGCAGATCCTCTGCCAGCAGGGCACGCAGGAACACGGCCGCTACCCGGTGCTGCCGATCCAGAATCAAAGTGGACGGGATGACGCTGGTGGGATAGCTGCCGCCGAGCGCGATCAGCGTCCGCATCGAGGGGTCATAAATCGACGGATAGCCGACTTTGTAGTCGATGACGAAATCCTGGGCTTTGTCACGCTGCGGATCACGGACATTTATCCCCAGAAACTGCACTCCCATGTCCTTGGTGGCCGCATATACGCGTTCGAGGTCGTCGGCTTCAGCACGGCACGGCCCACACCATTGACCCCACAGGTTGATCACCACCACCTGCCCGGCGTAGTCGGCCACGGACACAACCTTGTCTTCGGCCATGAGGTCGGGCCCCGACAGGGCCCCGATCTGCCCGC
This sequence comes from Nocardia sp. FDAARGOS_372, assembly GCF_002554515.1. NCBI lineage: Bacteria > Bacillati > Actinomycetota > Actinomycetes > Mycobacteriales > Nocardiaceae > Nocardia > Nocardia sp. FDAARGOS_372. The sequence goes on from NZ_PDDW01000001.1 coordinate 2,133,276, forward strand.
GAGCCTCCGGCGGATCGTAGAAGATGTCTGTCTGCCCGCCCGGTGAAACGAAGTCGAACGTGCCACCACCAGTCGCGACCGAATCGGAGCCCGCAGCGCAACCGGTCACGGCGATCACCGAGCAGATGCCAAGGGCGAGCACGGCGATAAACTGGGATCGCCGAACGTGTGTTGGGGTGGGTCGTGCGGTCGTTCGCGTGCCTTGTCGCTGGATCATCGGGTCATCTCACTGATCGCGGCCCGAATCTGGGCGGGGTTGTCGAATACAGCGGGTGTAGTGATGCGCGCGACCGAACCATCCTGCTGGACAAGGAAACTCAGCGGCAGCACCGGGGGCGCGGACAATGCCCCGCGCACGTCGCCGGAATCGACGAATGACGGATAGTCGGTGCCCAGGGCTGTCAGTAGATCCAGGGCAGCGACGGGGTTGTCTTGCACGTTGATCCCCACGACGCGAACCGAACCGGGCTCGTTCGCGTACGCATCGAGCACGGGAATCTCTTCCCGACACGGCCCGCACCAAGATGCCCAGAGATTGATCAAGGTCGGCTCGCCGGTCAGCGCGGCGCCGAGGTCGACGGTGTCGGTCGACCCGAGACACCGCGCCGAGACACCGCGCAAGTCGGCGTCGGCCTGCGGCGCTACGGCGGTAGTCGGGCAACGCCGCAGCTGTGCCAAGCCCGCGTGACCCACCTCGGGAGCGTTTGCGGCGGAGCCGGTGACTGCATCCGCCGAAACACCCGGTTGCCCGGATCGGGTCTGCGACGAAGTCGATCGCGGCCAGATCGCCACGATCAACGCGACAATTACCAACAGGCCAACGACCACCCCACGAGCACCCGGCTGCACGCGCGACAACTTCTCCATCACCACCACCTGTCTACTATGCATCGTAGTAGACAGGTGGGTGGCACGGACCGGCGCCCACGTTCACAACAGCGTGCTCCAGTAGCTCCAGAAGCGGATGCCGATCAACGACACGATCGTGAGAGACCAGACGGTGACAACGACGCCGTGGTAATCGGCCGTGACGTCGGCCAGTCGCCGGCCAGCGGCGGGGACAGGCAGATCACCCACCACGAGGTTGCGCAGGGTGACGTAGCCGAAGATCGGGATCGTCACTGCCCACACCACCATGCAGTACGGGCACAGGGCCCCGATGCTGTATAGCGTGTGGTAGATCAACCAGTGCACGAACACGACACCGAAGCTGACACCGGCCTGTAGTCCCAGCCAGAACCAGCGCTGGAACCGTGCTCCGGACAGCAGCCCGGCACCCACAGTGGTGACCACCGCGAACCCGGCGATCCCCAGCACAGAATTGGGGAGACCGAACGCCGCCGCCTGCGGGCTGTCCATGACCGACCCGCAGGACACGATGGGGTTCAGACTGCAGCTCGGCACATAGGCGGGATCCCGCAGTCGCGCCATCTTCTCCACTGTGAGCACACTCGCAGCCACCGTGCCGAGGAGACCACCGATCAGCAACAGCCAGGGCAGCAGCCGCGGGAACGGGTCCCGATAGTCCCTTCTCCGAGTCGGCGTGGCGATGCTTGCCTCACTTGGCGAGTGCGGCATCGATGGCCTCGATGAAGTCTTCGGCGGAGCGCGGTTGGAGTTTGACACCGTCGAGGAAGAAGGTGGGCGTTCCCTGCACACCGAGGGTTCGGCCGTCGGCGACGTCGTCCTTGATTCGTTGCAGGGTGGCAGGATCGCTGTAGGCGGAGTCCCATTGCGTCATGTTCAACCCGAGCTCGCTGGCGAAGCCACGGAAGACGTCGTCCTTCGGAACGCGCTGCTCGGCCCACTCGGACTGTGTTTCATACATCTTCTTGTACATCGCCTCGAACGCACCCTGCCCGGCGGCGGCCTCCACTGCACGTGCCGCGCGTTCGGCGTTGAAGTGCGACGGGATCGGGAAGTAGCGCACGACGAATGTCACTCGCCCGCTGTAGGTTTCGCGAAGTTGCTCGACGAAGGGAAACGCTGCGCCGCAGGCCTCGCATTCGAAGTCGAGAAATTCCACCAGCGTGACCTTGCCGTCGCCGACGGGACCGACCCGATGACTGTTGTCGCGGACGAGCACGCTCTGAATGTCGGCCCCCGCGTCGGGCTGGTCCTTCTCGGAGCCGGAGTTGATCGCGACGATCACGGCGGCCACCGCGACGAAGACTGCAACGATCACTGCCGAGATCATCAAGTTTCGCGTTCGGCGAGAGGCTCGTTTGTCCGGGGTTGACGTGTTCATACGCTGGGCCTCGCCAGCCTTGCTCTGCCTTTGCGGCATGTCGGTTCCTTACTGTTTTCCGAAAGCGGGAATGTCGGACGGGTCTCGGTGCGCGCGGTTTCCCGCCATAGAGGGCGCATCCGATGCCGACGACAGAGGCCGCTCGCTATGGATGACGGTGATGGGCAGTTTGCCGTGCGTCGAACACGACACGGCCGCGTCAAGCAGTTGCCCCGAATGGTGCGTCGGCGGTGCCGACTGCGGATGCCGACAACACGCGGACGCACCGAGAGAAGGCCTGCTCCTATGTGCGCAACACGCAGAGCATGGCCAAGCTGTGCGCGTGGCAGCGCCGCTGAATGTTGCGCGGGCGCGGCCCCGCGCGTGCCGGTACAACAAGGATCGGACGGGCGCGGGCCTGCCGAGCCACGGCGAACAACACGCTCAGGAGCAGAATCACACACAGCCCGAGCACTCCGACCGGAGCCTCCGGCCCCAACACGGCGCCGGCGAGAAGATCAGCGCCAGCGTCGAGGTCGCCCGCCACTTCCGACGCTGACGGCGCAGAAGTGCCCTCATCGCTGACAGCAGCTGACGACACATTGATGGTCGCGCACCGCATGTCATGACCAAAGGCGCGAACCTCATCCGCGCACGGTGAAGTCTGCATCATCGCCAGTCCCACCAGAGCTGCCAACACCGCGGTCAACCGCGCGAGTCCCACTCGCACAGCTACACCGCAACGCCTGCTCTGCACGCCGCCAGGGTAATAGATGATCCGAAACCGCCCAGACGACCGGGCCGACGACTACTCGCGACAGACGACTGCTCAATCAGCGGGCTTTTGCGCCAGAACCCGGAAGGTGACCCCACCGCGGCCGGTGCGACGTGATTCGGAAATCACGAATCCGGCGGCTTCCAGGTAGGGAATCGGGTCACGCAGCAGATGGTCGGCCCCGAACCTGACGCTGATCGGCTCGATCAAGCGCATGAAGAGCCGAGCCGGTGCTGAGGTGGATGGTCCGTGCTCAGCGAGCACGAAAACCCCACCCGGGACCAGCGCCCGGTACGCCTGCGCACAGGCACGTCCCGGGTCGGGAATGGTGCAGAAAGTGTAGGTCGATACCACCGTATCGACGCTCGAGTCAGCAACATCGAGGTCCTGCACGTCACCCAGACGGAGCTGCACCGCGAGATCCTGGCGGTGCGGACGCTGTCGAGCGATATCGAGGACACCTTGGGAGACGTCGACGCCGATGACCCGTTCCACCTCGCTGCCATAGCGGGGCAAGTTCAACCCAGTGCCTACGGCAAGTTCAAGGACCCGTCCCCTGGCATGACCCACGGCCCAACCACGCGCGTCACCGAGCATAAATCGCTCGAACGCGCCGATCTGGCGGTCATAACGTGTGGCGTTTCTGTCGAAAACCGCGGCGATGCGGTCGATGCTCGGCTGCTGCATGATGCCTCTGTTCGGTGGTCCGTCGGGTGAGTCCCAGTCTGCGCTGCATCTCCAACAGTCACTATCGGGAAAACCCCTGAACTCTCTAGGTAGCGGCTTGGTGCCGCCAGCGCGTCCAGGTCCCGCGGGGTCGGCGTGGGGCTGATCTGGTCACAGACCCGAGTCCGTCGGTCGGGTTGCGGCGAACACTCGGCCCAGGCGGCGTGAGCGCTCAATGATCGGCGTCCACGTCGTCGCTTTCGTTGAGCACGGTCGTGCATAAGTGCCGCAGTCGCACCGTATGCGGGCCGTCGTAGGCAGCAGCGAGCAGCAACCAGCAGGGCACCCACGCGAACGGGCACGCCGGATCAAGATGCAGGTCGATTTCGGCAGCGATACAGCCCAGTCCCCGGCGGTGGCTCGCATGAACTCGACGATGCCCATGAGGCTGCAGTTGGTTGCCGCGAGTAGGGGGCGGGATGCGCCCGCCAATACCCCCTCGGGTATCTTCGTCTCGACACGAGGTATACCCCCTAGGGTATTTACGAAAGGTGGAATGGTGGACACGAAACTCGCTGTCACCGAACCCGCTCACCACGGCACCGGGCACTCCGGTGCGCTGGGCCGGTGGGGTGCGTTCATGGCTGGCCACACCAAGGCGGTGATCGGGGTGTGGTTGCTGGTGCTGATCGCACTCGGAGCCGCCGCGCCTAGCGTGTTCACCTCTCTGGCCGGGGCGGGATGGCAGGCCAACGGCTCGGAATCGGTACGCGCACGCGAACTGGCCCAGCGACACTTCGGCGGCAATTCCTCGGCCGCGGTGCAGGTGGTGATCCATTCCGAGGCCGCCAGGATCGGCGATCCGGCGATGACCCGTACGGTCGAGCAGGTCACCGCGGTGTTCGCCGGTGACAAGCGGATCGCGCAGGTGATCGCCCCGCAGCCCGGATTCACGATCAGCCCTGATGAGCACACCGGAATCGTGATCGCGGGCGCAAACGCCTCCACCGACGACATGGTCAAGGCCGTCGACGAACACAAGGACGCGTTGAGCGCGCTGTCCCAGGACGGGATCGAGGTCTACCCGACCGGGGCCTCGGCGTTGTGGAGCGATTTCAACGTCGCCAACCACGACGCGATGATCAAGGCCGAGATGTACTCGTGGCCGGTCACTTTGGCGATCATGGTGCTCGCGTTCGGGTCACTGGTCGCTGCCGGGCTGCCGTTGCTGCTGACCCTGGCGGGCCTGGTCGCCTCCGCGGGTGGGCTGGTGTTGCTGAACCAGATCACCCCGATCTCGGTGTGGGCGATGAACTTCGCCATGATGTTCGCCCTGGCCCTGGGCATCGACTACGCGTTGTTCCTGGTCGCGCGCTTCCGCGACGCCCTGGCCCGCACGGGCGATCCCCGCGCCGCGGTCGCCGAGACCATGGACACCGCCGGCAAGGCGGTCCTGCTCTCGGGGTTGACGGTTCTGGTGAGCTTGTCGGCGGTGCTGATCGTGCCCGCCCCCGCGGTGCGGACCATGGCCGTGGGGATCATGCTCGCGGTGGTGTTCGTGCTGGCCGCGACCCTGACCCTGCTGCCCGCCGCGCTCGGAGCGCTCGGTGGCAAGGTCAACGCTGCGGCGTTGCCGTACGCGCGCCGTCAGCAGCACCGCTCCCCGGTGTTCGCACGCTGGGGTCAGATCCTGCACAAGCACCCGTGGCCCCTCGCTGCGGTGGCGCTGACCATCCTGATCGGGTTGGCGATACCGATGTTCGGGCTCAAGACCGCGATGCCCTCGATCACGGTGGTGCCCGCCGAGGCCCCCGTGCGCCAAGGCTATGAACTGATTCAGCAGCAGTTCGGACCTGGAGCCCCGGGCATGCTCTCGATCATCGCTCCCGCCGCCGAGGCCGAGACCACCGCGACCATCGCGCGCGCCAGCGACGGCATCCTCATGCTCACCCCACCCCAGCCCGCCGCCGACGGCGCCGACCTGGTGATGATGCAGGCGATGCCCGCGGTGGATCCGTCCGCACCGCAGATGGCCCAGATCCTGGACCGTCTGCGCGCCGATCTACCCGAGAACGCCGTCGTTGGTGGTGCGGCGGCGGAGAACCTCGACCTGCAACAAGCCCTGAACGACTACCTGCCCATCGTGGTGGCGGTCATCCTGATCCTGGGGTTCGTGCTGTTGCTGATCGCGTTGCGGGCTCCGCTGATCGCGGCCCTGGGCACCCTGGTCAGCTTGCTCTCGACCGCGGCCGCGTTCGGGGTGGCCAAGCTGATCTTCCAGGACGGGCACGGTGCCGGGCTGCTCGGTTTCACCCCGCAAGGGTTCCTGGACGGGTGGGGGCCGGTGTTCTTCTTCGCGATGATCTTCGCCATAGCCATGGACTACACGGTGTTCCTGTTGGCTACCGCCAAGGAGCATTACGAACGCACCGGCGACCCACACGCCGCGCACCTGGACGGGCTGGCGCATTCCGGGCGGGTCATTTTCGCCGCCGCGGCGGTGATGGTGGCGGTGTTCTTCACCTTCGCCCTGGCCGAGCCGCTGCCGCCGAAGGAGATGGGCATCATCCTGGGTGTGGCGGTGCTGCTCGACGCGCTGCTGGTTCGACTGGTATTGCTGCCGGTGATCCTGCGCCTGACCGGGCACGCGGCCTGGTGGAGCCCGGCGTGGTTGCACCGGGTTCTGCCCGCCATCAGCTTCGCCCACCACTGACCCAGCGACACCGACCCCTCTCCCGGATCCTCACTTCAGATACCCCTGGGGGTATTGTGGGGTGAGGATCCGAGAAAGGGACACATCATGATCGGCAACGACGACGAAATCGCGCAGGTCCTCAACCGGCTGCGCCGCGCGCAAGGCCAACTGGCCGGGGTGATCGCCATGATCGAGGCCGGGCGCGACTGCAAGGACGTGGTCACCCAACTCGCCGCGGTCTCCAAAGCCCTCGACCGCGCCGGATTCAAGATCGTCGCCACCGGTCTGCGCGAATGCCTCACCGAAACCCCCGACGGTGAGCGCGCACCCCTCAGCATCGAGGAACTGGAAAAACTCTTCCTCGCCCTGGCCTGACCCCCAACACACGCCCGGGGTCTGGCACTCACCGAAAGGACTCCCGCCGATGGCACTGCCACCGCGACCGCGCGAATGGACCATCACCCGCCTCGTCCCGGCCCTGGCCGGAACCCTGGTCCTGCTCAGCGCACTGCTGAGCACGACCCTGTCGCCCTGGTGGTTGATCCTGACCGCCTTGGTCGGGGCGAATCTGCTGCTCTACAGCGCGATGGGCTGGTGCCCGGCCACCCTGGTGATGCGCCGGTTCGGCCTCGCCGACACGTCCTGCCCAACCCCTACCGCCTGACCACTCGTCTCGGATCGGAGCACATGATGGACCTAGCCCTCTCGACGAGCCTGCACACCACCTTCGACGACGCAATCGAACGCACCCGAACCGCGCTGGCCGAGCAAGGATTCGGCATCCTCACCGAGATCGACATGCAAGCCACCCTCAAAGCCAAACTCGGCCACGACATGGAGGACTACCGCATCCTCGGCGCCTGCAACCCGCCCCTGGCCCACCGCGCGGTCGAGACCAACCGCCAGATCGGACTCCTGCTGCCCTGCAACGTGGTGGTCCGCCGCGACCGGACCGACCCCGACACCATCATCGTCGAAGCCATGAACCCTCAACTGATGGTCCAGGTGACCGACCAACCCGCCTTCGACACCGTCGCCGACGAGGCCACCACCCGGCTGCACGCAGCACTGGCCGCGCTGGACTCGACCCGGACCTGACACCTCGCCCAACCCACCGCGGCCAAACGAGTCGCCCGTATCGAGACACCGCCTGACCGGGTGGCTACCGGATCAGCTCGACTCCAGCAACGCGGCGAGATCAGGCGGAGTGGTCATGGTTTGGCGCAATCCGACATCGGCACGGCCGGTGTTGCCTTCCGGGGCGAGCCCGGCCAGCGACCCTGGTGCGGCGAGGATGATCCGGATGACCTGCCCGAAGGCTTCGCGCCGGTCGCGTTGACGTACCGCCAGGGCGAACATGGCGACGTGGTTGGCGGTGTGCAGCCAGGGATCGGGTTGGGACAGGATGTGGGCGCGTTCGAGATGGCTCCAGCGTCGTGCCAGGTCGGTCGTGGTGTTCGCGGCCTGCATCTCTTCGTGGTAGCGGGCACGGGCAGCGTCGGGAATCTTCGCCATGGGGGTGCTCCTTCGTGTTGAGCTGAGCGTCAGGCTTTCTTCGCCTGTTCGGCGGCGCCGAGCACAGCCGTCGCCTCCGGGCTGGGCTGGACGGTGCCGTGACGGGTGAAGGGTTCGGCGAGTTGGGCGAGGTAGCCACTGGGGTAGTCGGGTTTGGCTGCCATGCCGAGGTCTGCGCTGGAGAACCGTCGGTGCGGGTCGTAGCTGTAGGTGCGCAGCAGGTGATCCCAGATCAGGGTGAACAACCCGAAGTTGACGTCACCGATACCTGCCCATTTGAGGTGGTGGAAACGGTGGCCTTCGTTGAGCGCCAGAACGTATCTGAGCGGGCCGACGCGATAGTCGGCGTTGGAGTGTTGCAGCAACAGTTGCACCGCCACCGCTAGCGATAATGCCGCCGCGACCGGGACCGGGATCCCGACCAGCAGGAGCGGTGTGACTCCGGCGGTCATCTCGACGGTTTGGTGCAGCGGGTGTTTCATGAGGCCGTTGAGGCCGTAGAACCGTTGCACGCTGTGGTGTACGGCGTGGAATCGCCACAGGATCGCGATCTTGTGGCTGGCGTAGTGAGCCAGGGTGATACCGAAGTCGGCGACGAGTATCGCGATCAGCACCTGGACAATGAAAGGCCAACTGCCAGGCCAGATCCCGTCACCAGGAATCAGCGCGGCCAGTGCGGGGATGGCGGCGACGCTGCCCAGGATGAGGGTTTCGTTGACGAAGCCGTGTGCGGTGTCGCGGCCGGTATCACCGTGGGAGGTGTTCCAGTCCGCCCGGTACGGCAGAAGCGCTTCGGCGGTGAACGACACCGCCACCGCGATCCCGAGTAAGGCGAGCAGCCACAGTTTGTTGGCACCGGCGGCGGCCAGGGCGACACCGGCACCGTTGATGCCGAGCAGCATCAACGGCGCATAGCCGAAGCGGACGAGGGCAGAGATGAGCGTGGACACGGATTCAGCTTCGCGCCCAGGCAGTAGGTCGGGCTTGAAGAAATCAGCTGACTCTCCGCGCCGGTGACGTCTCATCGATCAAGCGGATGCCCCGGGTGTCGCACCGAAGTATGGCTACACCCTGGCTACAGTCTCAAGTAACACTTCATTCTTTGAGGTGGCTGTGGCTGGTGTGATCGATGGTGCCGGTTCGGACGCATGATCCGGGCCCGCCATCGTGGTTTCTACTGACGTAGGAGTATTCGTGCCGAACTACACCCGCAAACGAAGCTATGTGCTTCCCCTGGTCGCGGTCGCTGTGGTCGCGGCGCCGGTCGCGGCCGGTTTCCTCGGTGGTGACGGACAGTACCGGTTCTCCAACGACAGTGAAACCGATCGGCTCCGGCCTACTGCGACGACCCAGGTCGGGTTGGCTGGGGCGCCGAGGGTCGTGTTGCCGTTGCGCGAGCTGGCCGGCATGCAGTTACCGGACCTGAAGGTCGCGGATCTTCGGCTCGTGCCCGGCGCCCCGCCGCTGCCGGAGGGTTCCCGGGTCGGGCCGATCGGGTTCGTCACCGACGAGGGGGCTGCGCCGATCTCGGCGCGGACTCCGGCGTTGGATCCAGGTGTGGTGCCCGAGCACTTGGCAGATCGGGTCGGTGCTCAGGTCACCGAGCTCACCAACGGGAGTCATTTCAGCATGGTCGGGTTGACCGCGCCGGATCTCGCGGGTGTCACCACGATGGTGCGGGCCCGCCAACTCGACAGTTCCTGGGGTCCGTGGTTCGAGGCCGGGACCGACGACAGTGTTTCGGCTCGCCGCCCCGGTCCGGGGCGCATGCAGGGTAGCGAACCGGTCTATGTCGGTGACACCGACGCGGTGCAAATCCTGAGCACGCGCAAGCTAACCGACACAGCGGAGCCCGGATCACGGGGACCGGCCCCGGTCGCGGGCCCGGACCATCTCGGTCCCGCAGTCCCGCAGATGAGCGCGGTGTTGCTCGATCCCGGCCGTAGTGAGGAGAACCTGTCGGCGATCGCGGCACCGCTGGCTGGTGGCGGGCCACGGGTGATCAGCCGCGCGCAGTGGGGCGCCGACGAATCGATCCGGTGTGAGGATCCGACCTACGACGACGGCCTGGGCGGGATCGTGGTGCATCACACCGCGGGCCGCAACGACTACAGCAAGGCCGAGTCCGCGGCGATCGTGCGCGGGATCTACGCCTACCACGCCGAAACGTTGGGCTGGTGCGATATCGGCTACCACGCACTGGTGGACAAATACGGCCAGATCTTCGAAGGCCATTTCGGCGGTTTGGACGAGCCAGTGCAGGGCGCGCACACCGGTGGTTTCAACGAAAACACCGCTGGAGTGGCGTTCATGGGCAATCACGAATCCGAGGACCCGACCCAGGCGGCGATCACCGCGATGGGTCAGTTCGTCGGATGGCGTGCTCGCGTCGCGGGTTTGGATCCGCGGGGGACCACCACGATGATCTCCGAGGGCACCGAGTTCACTCCGTATGGCGAGGGTGAACAGGTGCAGTTACCGGTGGTGTTCTCTCATCGCGATGTCGGTAACACCACCTGCGCCGGGGATGCCGCCTATGCGCTGATGGACCGTATCCGTTCGATCGCTGCGGGTGTGGGTTCGGGTGCGGGGCCGAGACAGGCTTCGGTGCCGGTGCCCGCGCAACCCGATCCTGATGTTGATGCCGACGTGTCGGCGCTGGCGGCGTTGACGGGCAAGCTGTTGGATCTGGTCGACCACAATATGTTGGCTCGGCGTTGGGTCGATGCCGGTGGACCGCAGGGGCGGCTGGGGTTGGCCGCCTCGGAGCCGGTGCCCACCGCCGAGGGCGGGCAGTATGCCAGGTTCGTCAACGGTTACCTGTTCCAAGCCCCCGACGGTCAGGTCTATGAAGTCGCCGGGCGCATCGGGCAACGGTTCGCCCAGCTCGGCGGGGACAACGGCGTGCTGGGCACGCCGCGCAGCAACGAGTACCCGGTCCCGGGTGGCGTGCGGGTCGATTTCGGTCGCGGGTCGTTGGTGTTCAACGAGGCGACCGGTGTCGTCACCACACTGGGGCTGCCCCAGCCAGGTTCCGATCATCCGAGGCCGCCGGCCACTCCCACGCCGGCAACAGCAGACACTCCACCAGCACCTGCACCGCTACCGGCAGAGCCCGCACAGGTTCCGGCTCCGGCGCTGGCTGATACGCCAGAAGTTGGGCCCGGCGAGGTGCCGGCGGCCGGACCGTGAGGTAGTTCGCGCGCTGCCATCAGCGTGATTCGGTGGTGACTCGCTCGCGTGGGGGTGGTGGCCGCCATCCGGTGGCGACGAGTGCTTCGGTCGGAGAGATGCCGATCAGATCGCGGCAGGTGCGAGTGAGGTGGGCGCTGTCGGCGAACCCCGCTGTGTGCGCGGCTTCGGTGAGGGAACCGCCTTCACGCACGACAGCGAATCCGAGCTGCAGGCGTACCCACCGCCGCCACGCCACATACGGCAATCCCACCTGCGCGGTGAAAATATGGGAGAGGCGGCTCGCCGAAATCCCGATGTCGGCGGCGAGTTCGCCCAGCGAGGGTGGACCTCCCACCCAGCAGGTCGCCCGGCGCAGCGCCTCGGCCACGACAGGGTGCGAGGCCCGGCGCACCGATCTGGTGACCGGACCGCCGCCCGGCGGAGCCGGTAGGGGCGCAGCGACGCTGACCCAGCTGGTGACTGCGTGGCGCGGTTGCCCGCCCAGTCGGGCCAGTGCCGCGTGGGCGGTCACGCTGTCGGGATCGAGGAACGCGAGGAATCCGCTGGTGCCCGGTTCGGTACTGACCTGGTGGACTACACCGGGTGGGATAATCGCGGCGAGCGCGGGCGTGGTGTGTCCGGCCGCGTCGGCGAGGGTCAGTCTCCCTCGTGCGACGAAGAGCACCTGCACGGCGGCGTGCGCGTGGGCAGCTGCGTCGCCGATCTCGCCGGTGAATGTCATGAGCCCGGGAGTCAACGAAACCCCGCCGGACCATCGGTGCTCGGGAGCGCTCACCTCCGCACGCGCCATGTCCGGTCGTTCCCGGACAGCAATCGACAACACGAGCACGGGCACAGACAGGTCACCTCGCGTCCTCCCTCTTGGTGATCTCGTGTGTAAACAGGGTGGTGGGCGGTCAGAGGCCGAACGCGCCGCCGCTGACGAGGATGACAATTCCGAGAACGACCAGAACGAGCGGAAAGAGTATGTGTTCCCACCGCTCCAAGATCTCGGCAATGCCCTTGCGGGTGGTGAGGAACTTCGCGGCGAGCACCAACACCCCGACCAACAGCAGGAACACGACCGAGTAGGCGAAAATCGCCGCCGTTCCCACGGTGGCGAAGACAGGGACATAGACGCCGATGTTGTCGCCTCCGTTGGCGAAGGTCACCGCGGCAACCGTCCACACCGCCACCTTCTTGCCCTCGACCCGATCGTCGTCGTCGTGGTTTCGCCACGCTCGCCATGCGGCGAGCAAACCGAGCAGCAGCGGTATCAGCCCGAAGTAGGCGATAGCGTGTTCCGGCAGCAACGCGGTCACACCGAGCGCGACGAGGATGGACGCGGCGAGGATCGCGCCGAAACCGAGATATTGCCCCGTTGCGATGGCGAGGGTGGTTCCGCGAGTCCCCGCGCCGCGGGCGAAGAACAGGGACAGCACGATGATGTCGTCGATGTTGGTCACCAGGAAGAGCCCGATGGCCTGCAAGATCGTGGTAACCATTGGCGTGGAGGCCTTTCTCGGGGAGCACACAGTGATTGGGCGGACGTGCGTTGTCGGGCTGCACCCTCGCGGCTGGCTACCGACTGTCTACCTCATCGCGGGCTGGGCGCCGGTGATGTTCGCCCCGGCGAGGGTGTCTGTTTGGGGAGCTTGGCGGCGATGGCCGCGGCGAGCAGGGCGCTGACAGCGGCGCTGGCCAGGAACACCGCAGATATAGCTTCGGTGTAGGCGTGGGCGCTGGTGGCGGTAAGGTCGGCACCAGCTGGGTCAGGAAGCCCGGTCGCGACCAGTTGTGCTCCAGCGATGTTGTCGCGTGCCGCGCCGACCACGGCCTCGGGTAGCCCGTTCAGGTGGGGGTCGAGGTCGCGGGTGTAGACGACGGTGAGCAGGGTGCCCAGGATGGCGACGCTGAACGCGGCCCCGACCTGTCGGATGGCCATCAGCAAACCGGCTCCCGCGGCGCTGCGGTGTTCGGGCAAGCTCGCCATGACCGCATCGACCGCCGGTGCCAACGCCAGCCCTGCGCCCAAGCCGATAACCGCGAGGCACGTCGCCACATAGCCGTAGCCGGTGTCAACGGTGATACGGGACGCGAGCACGAAACCAGCTGACGCGATTACCATTCCGGTGACGATCGGGACTTTCGCGCCGACGCGGGTGACGATCTTGTCGACCGCGGCCGCGGCGACGATGATCGCCAGCACCAACGGAACCAAGCGCAGTCCGGTGCCGAAGGCGTCGTGATGGCGCAGGATCTGCAAGTATTGCGGCAGCACGAACAGCACTCCGACAAGGGTGAAGGTCCCCGCAGTAGCGGCCAGGGTGGGCCAGGTGAAGGCGGGATCGGCGAACAGTGCCAGATCGACCAGAGGGTGGCGGGCCCGCCGTTCCCACATCACAAATCCCACGATCAGCACCACACCGGCTGTGAGAGTGGCGAGCACGATGGGGTCGGCCCACCCGTACTCGGGTGCTTGGATGACGGCGAACACCACCGCCGCCGTACCGGGCACGGCGGTGACGATCCCGAGCCAGTCCAGCGGCGGTGCGTCCGGATCGGCCGACTCGGGCACCAACACCATGCAGGCAACCACAGCGGCGACACCGACCGGGACGTTGATGAGAAACACCGAGCCCCACCAGAAGTGCTGCAAAAGCCAGCCTCCGACGATCGGGCCCAGCGGCAAACCGACGCCCAGTGCGCCCACCCACACCGCGATCGCGCGACGACGCTGGTCTGGACCGAACAGCGTCGGCAGGATCCCGAGTGAAAGCGGCACGATGATCGCGGCTCCGATGCCCATGACCGCGCGGGCGGCGATCAGCGAACCGGTGGACCCGCTGTAGGCGGCCCATGCCGACGCGGCGACAAAGGCGACCAGACCTACCAGCAGCAGCCGTTTGCGGCCGTAGCGGTCGCCGAAGCCACCGGCGGGCAGCATCAGCGCGGCGAAGACCAGCGTGTAGGCGTTGACGATCCACTGCAGCTGGGTGGTGCTCGCGCCCAGGTCTTGCGCCAGGGTAGGCAGGGCGACGTTGAGGACCATCAGGTCCAGCCCCACGGTGAGCAGGGCCACGACCAGCGCCGCCAACCCTGCCCACCGACGCGATGGGCTCGGTTCAGTCCCGATTGCCGGTGTGGCGATCGGGTGAGAGTTGTTCTCGCTCATCGGAGTTTCCGATCAGGGTGGTGATGATCAGGGCGGTCGCGCCGAGCACGATGAAGGTGTCGGCCAGGTTGAAGGTGGGCCACCAGCCGGTATGCAGATAGTCGGTGACCAGCCCGTCGGGGGCTCGGTCAATGACATTGGCAGCGGCACCACCCAAAATTGCGGCGAGTGCGACCCGGGTGAACAAGTTCGCGCGCGGTGCGACAACCCATCCGGCCACCGCGACCGCCGTGGTGATCACCGTGGTGATCGACAGCATCACCCAGGTCGGTGCGTCGGCGGCGATCGAGAACGCGGCGCCGGGGTTGAACGCCAACCGCAGATCCACCGGCCCCGCCTCGATCGGCGACCCGTCCAGCGCGGTCTGCGCCCATGCTTTGAGCGCGAGGTCGATCCCGGCGAACACGGCTGCGGCTGCGGCCCACCGCAGTCGCCGCCCCCACCGCGAAACGGTGGGAGCAGACGACGAGGTGGCGATCACGCGGAGGCTCCGGCCAGCGCCGGGGCGGGCTTTGCCGTCGAATCGGGCAGCGAGGCCAGGGACTTCGTGCGTCCTGCGCGGACACCGTTGGCGATCACGACGATCTCGGCGAGCTCGTGGACCAGCACCACCGCCGCCAATCCGAGGATTCCGAACAGTGCCAGCGGGATCAGGATCGTGATCAGCCCCAGCGACAAGCCGACGTTCTGCAACATGATCCGCCGGGCCCGGCGGGCGTGCTCGAGCGCGCGCGGCAGGTGCCGCAGGTCCTCCCCCATCAGCGCCACGTCGGCGGTCTCGATGGCGACGTCGGTGCCCATCGCGCCCATCGCCACACCGAGGTCGGCGGTGGCCAGGGCGGGGGCGTCGTTGACGCCGTCGCCGACCATCGCGGTGAACCGGTCGGTACGCAGTTCGGCCACGATGCGGGCCTTGTCTTCCGGGCGCAGGTCCGCGTGCACGTCTTCGATCCCGGCCTCGGCGGCCAGCGCGGCGGCAGTGCGCGCGTTGTCGCCGGTGAGCATCGACACGCGAATACCCAGGGCATGCAACCGGTCGATGACCTCACCCGCCTCTGGACGCAGTTCGTCGCGCACAGCGATCGCACCGATCACCTGGCCGTCGAGCTCGATCAGCACCGCGGTCGCCCCCGCGTGCTGCATCCGCTCCACATCGGCAGCCAGCGCACCGGGTTCTATCCAGCCCGGGCGGCCCAGTCGTGCCGCCCGGCCGTCGACCAGACCGGTCAACCCGGCGCCGGTGACGGCCTCGACGTCGGTCGCGGGAGCGAAGGTGTCGACGGCGGCGAGGATGGCACGAGCGAGGGGATGCTCACTGCGCGATTCCAGCGCCGCGGCGACACCGAGCACAGTTTCCTGATCGACGCCGGTGACCGTCGAGATCTCGACGACAGCGGGCTTGTTCGCGGTCAGCGTGCCGGTCTTATCGAGCGCGACCTCACGCACCCGACCCATCGCCTCGAGCGCGGCGCCGCCCTTGACCAGCACACCCAACTTGCTCGCAGCACCGATCGCGGCCACCACGGTGACCGGTACCGAGATCGCGAGCGCACACGGTGACGCCGCGACCAAGACGACCAGCGCGCGTTCGATCCAGGTGACCGGATCGCCGAAGAGCGCGCCGATCACCGCGATGGCGGCGGCGGCGATCATGATGCCGGGCACCAGCGGTTTGGCGATCTTGTCGGCCAAGCGTTGGGCGTCACCCTTGCGGGCCTGCTCGGCCTCCACGATCCGTACGATCCGCGCCAAAGAGTTGTCCTCAGCGGTCGTGGTGACCTCGACGGTCAGCACGCCGGTGCCGTTGATAGACCCCGCGAACACCTCCGCACCCGGCCCGGCTTCCACCGGTACCGATTCGCCGGTGATCGCCGAAACATCCAGCGCGCTACGGCCTTCGACGATCACGCCGTCGGTGGCGACACGCTCGCCGGGGCGAACCAGCATCCGGTCCCCCACCCGCAGCTCCGCCGGGCTGATCACGGTTTCAGTGCCGTCACGCAGCACGGTGGCCCGGTCGGGGACCAGGTTCAGCAGCGCGCGCAGACCGCGGCGAGTGCGGGCGACCGCGTACTCCTCGAGGCCCTCGCTGATGGAGAACAGGAACGCCAGCATCGCGGCTTCGCCGACCTCGCCCAGGATCACCGCACCGATCGCGGCGATCGTCATCAGCGTGCCGACCCCGATCTTGCCCTTGGCCAACCGTTTGAACGTCGACGGGACAAAGGTGTAGGCACCGACCAGCAGTGCGGCGATCTCCAAACCCAACTCCACGGGGCGTGGGCCGCCGGTCCAGCCAACGATCAGTGCCGCCACCAGCAGCACACCGGCAACTGCGGCAGCGCGCAGTTCACTGACCTCCCAGAGCTTTTCGGGTTCCCGCTCCTCGGTCTCGCCGTCTGCGGTGGGTTCGTCGTGGCCGCAGCCGCACGCGTCGCTCACGCTCGCACCTCCGCAGTGGTCTCCGTCGTCGGGGAGGTGGCGTCGGTGCCGTAGTTCGGGCACAACGCCACCGCGTTACCGGTCGCCGCGAGCAGGGTCTCCGCCGAGGCGAGCAGATCCATCAGCTCAGGACGGGCCAGACTGTAGAACACCTGCCTGCCCTGCGGACGACCCACCACCAGCCCACAGTCACGCAGGCACGCCACATGCGCCGACACCGTCGACTGCGCCAGTCCGAGCCCGGCCATCAGATCCGCGACCCGCGCTTCCCTGGACGCCAACCGCTGGACAATCGCCAACCGCGTCCCATCCGAGAGGCTGTGGAACAACGCCACCGCCGGATCCAAGCCCTGCGTCTCGACGAGGCAACCCTCGCCCTCATTAATCGCCATACGACGATGATAGCGGCAGAGGGTATTGATATCGACCGCTTGCGTGATTAATCTCATTTCAACGATCACATCGTCATTTGACGATCAATGGTGATCGGTTACGGAGGGAGAACACGTGAACCAGCAGCGGATCACCGTCACCGAGAGGTCGCGGCAGAAACCACTGCCACCTGGCTCGCCAGGGCTGCTGTATCGGTGGGGCGTTCTCATGGCCCGACGCAGACGCGCGGTCTTGGCGATCTGGGCGCTACTACTGGCGGTGTGTGCGGTGGCCTACCCACTACTCGAAAACCGGCTCGGTGCCATGGACTTCGGCGTCGAAGGCTCCGAGTCCACCGGGGTCGATCGTCTTGTTGCCCAGCACTTTCCACAGTTCGGCGCCGAGCAGGCGGTCATTGTGCTGAGATCCTTTGCCCTCACCGCCGACGACTCCGACTTCCGTGCAGCGGTGACTCACACAGTCACCGCGGCCAAGGAGGTGCCGGGCGTGGTCGATGTCATCGGCCCCTACGACGGGCCGCCCGGATCCCAGATCTCGGCTGATGGGCACGTCGCGATCGCGCTGGTCGGTATCGGCGGCGACATGGCAGAACGCGCGAGGGTCGCCCGCGACCTGCAGGGCGCTATCGCCACCACGGGCGACGACTCCGTCGAGGTGGGACTGACCGGATATTCGGCGGTGCAGAACGCGGCCACCGAACTACAGAACGCCGACCTGGCCCGCGCCGAGGCGATCGGCATCCCGGTCGCCCTGATCCTGCTCGTCCTCGCGCTCGGCGCTCTCGCCGCCGCGGCGGTCCCGATCGGAGTAGCCATCGCGGGATTGCTGACCACTGTCGGGGTGTTGTTCGGTCTCACCACGGTGACCGTGTTCGATTCGCTGACCGTGGCCATGGCCACCATGGTCGGCCTGGGCGTCGGTATCGACTACGCGATGTTCATCGTCAGCCGCTTCCGCGAAGAACTCGCCCATCCCGTGGTCGCCGACCACGCCGCGATCGCGGCCGCGGTCGGCCGCTCACTGGCCACAGCAGGCAAGACGATTCTGGTCTCGGGCCTGGTGGTGATGATCTCGCTCTGCGCATTGATCATCATCCAGGCACCGATCTTCCGTGGCATTGCCATCGGCGTCGCCACCGCTGTCATCAGCATGCTCATCGTCGCCGTCACCCTGCTTCCCGCCCTGCTCGCAGTCCTGGGCCCTGCTGTCAACCGCGGCGCACTCCCGGCCCGCTGGCGCCCCGCCGACAGCGTCACCGACCTTCCTGGTGCCAGCCCGGGTCGCTGGGCGCGCTGGGCGTATCTAGTCATGCGCCGACCGGTCCTGTTCGGCACGGCCGCAGTAGCGGTGCTCGTCGTCGCTGCATTCCCGGTATTCGGGATCCGCTACGGCCTCGATATGGGCACCAGCGCCCTCGACGACACCCCCACCGGACGCGCCACCACCGCACTGACCACCAACTTCCCGGCCGGAGCACTCTCACCAGTCGAAATCATCGCCACCGGCCCTGGCGACACCCCACTCAGCGGCGACGCGCCCGAACGGGTCAACCGATTCCTGACCGAGATCGCCGGCGACGAACGCATCGCCACCGTTCTCCCCACCCAACTCAACGACGGACGAGTACTGGCAATGGCGATCCCGTCAGTCGCGTTCGACTCCATGGAGGCCACCAACCTCATTCGCGACCTTCGCACCGCAGCGGCTGACGCGGCCGGAGTCGAGGTCCGCATCGGTGGCAGCACCGCCGAATTCGTCGACCTCTCCGACGAAATGACCACCAAACTGCCGCTCGTCGTCGCCCTCGTGCTGACTGCCTCACTGATTTTCCTCATCGCCGCGTTCCGCAGCATCGCCCTGCCGGTCAAGGCCATCGCGATGAACCTGCTCGCCACCGGCGCCGCCCTCGGCATCACCGTCGCGGTATTCCAATGGGGCCTCGGCGAAAACCTCCTCGACTTCACCAGTCCCGGCTTCGTCCAGGTCTACCTGCCCACCGTCGTGTTCGCCCTGCTGTTCGGCCTCTCGATGGACTACGAGGTCTTCCTCATCCGCCGCATGCGCGAATACTGGGATGCCACCGGCAACAACCAGCACGCAGTCGCTGCCGGACTCACCCACACCGCCCGCCCCATCACCGCGGCCGCCGCGATCATGATCGCCATCTTCCTCACCGCCGACATCCTCGAACTCAAACAACTCGGCCTCGCCCTCGCTGTCGCGGTCTTACTCGACGCCGTCCTGATCCGCCTCGTCCTCGTCCCCGCCCTCATGCGCCTGCTCGGAGACTGGAACTGGTGGCTACCGACCCGGCACCGGATCCGATCCGACACAAGCGCACCCGAAACGTCGGCCGCCGCTGATTAGCACGGCGATCACGACAGGTTGGTGTCTTCGCGTTTGCTGACCGACAGCCGGGCGCGCACGGCCCAATGATCGTCCTCAGCGCCAACGGTCAGTGCGCCACCCGCGAGTTCAGCACGTTCCCGCATTCCGACGAGGCCGTGCCCATGGGGCACCCCATGGGCACGGCCACCGTTGAGCACGACCATCGCGATACCGCCCTCATCACTGCTGATCCGAAACATCACCGGAACGTCGCGATCCGCGTGCTTCATCACATTAGTGAGCGATTCCTGCACCAACCGCAGCAGCGTCAGACGATTGATCGCGTCGAGCCCGCCGAGCTCGGCGTCGATCTGCGCGTCGACGGTGAATCCAGCGCTACGGACGCGGGTAATGGCCGCGGCGATCTCGGTGGCCACCGCATCGCTGTCAACCAAGGCCACCACACCCAGCGCTGGATCGCGTAACCCGGTCAGGAGCCTGCGGATATCGGACAGCGCGTCGGCGGCGGTTGCCCGTACATCGTCGAGCACCCCGACGATGCGCGAATCCGCCCCACGAACAACATGTCCGGCGACCGAGATCCGCAAAATGATCGAAGCCATGTGATGAGCGACCACGTCGTGCAGTTCTCTGGCCATGGCTGCGCGCTCATCGATGCGCGTGCGCGCCTCGGCGTCGGCGGCCTGCCTGCGCAAGTTGTCGGCAAGATCGCGTTGACCACGCAGATACAAGCCCAACAACAACGGAACTCCTGCATAGGCAGCTACTTCGACTGCGATATAGGCACGCCCGATGGAAGTCTCATGCAAACCAACCCGCCCGAGCACGATCGCAGCCGCCCAACCCGCAGCTGCGACCACCACCGTCGCCCATCGATGCGTCCTGGCGATGACGACCACCAGCGCAACCGCACCAAGATAGGGCACCAGCCCCGACACACCCCACGCTGGTGCACGCAGCATCGGCACCGCCAACGACGACAGCACAACCGAGACCACCAACGGCCACCGCGCGACCGCCACGAACACCACTGCGGCGGCCAACGCCAGCAGCCAATAGTAGGTCGGCACCCGGTACTGGCCCGGATACGTGCTGGCCAACAACAGTATCGGGATCAACATCAACGGTAGCCACCGCAACAAACGCTGCAGGTCGCGGCGTGCACGCAAGTCGATCACACGCTCACCGTAGGCGAAGCGCTGCCGAGCAGCTGACAGCGCCGGAGCGACACACTGTTGTCAGCTCTTAACTCACCGCGCGATATGATCGGCACAGGCGGACCGGGGTCGCTAGACCGTGTAGGAATCCACGATGACCAGGCGTTTTCCGGTTGCCCATGTTTTGTGTGTCCTGCCGAGGGCACAAACCTGCCACGGCGTTTCCGCACGCCATACCCGCCTTTGCCGTTGCAGGTTCGATTCCGCAGGGGCATGTGGGTGTCCATTGCCCACCATCGATGGAGTAGTCGCGCGACGACCGCTGATGCACTGCTGATACCGCCGACGCTCCACCGGCAGGCCAGACCCGTCACTACACTCGGCAACCATGCGGTTACGAGCGAACGACATCTACGGCGGCGTCGTCGGCACGGTGCTGGCGAGCGTCATCGTGGCGGCGATGCCGCTCGGCGAGAATCCCAGCCAGGCGGCGCTGTGGGTGTGCGTCAGTATCGCCATTACGGCGATAACCCGCAGTTACGGGCAGCATGTCTCCACCCACAGCGCCGATTCGGAAGCGGGATTCTGGACGGACCTCGGGCGCAACATGCTCACCGGCATTCCGCTCGTGATCGCCTGTCTCCCCACGATTCTCATCCTGCTCTTCGCGCATGTGCTGGATTGGCACGACGATATCGTTCACCCCGACGGTTCGGTCACTGTCGGCTACACCACCGTTATCCTGGTGGTGAACATGGTGTTGCTGTTCGGCTGGGGATTGCTGGCAGCCCGAGCAGGCGGCTATTCCGCGTGGAAAGCGGCGGCGATCGGGCTGGGAAATACGGCGCTCGGCTTGGCGGTCTTTGTGGTGAACTCGCTCAACCAGTAGCAACTGAAGCGGCATTCGGCCGCGGCGAGACCCGCACGTCGGCTGCCAGTCCAGCCGATCGGCGGGGCGGAAACCGGAACCTGCCGGATGTTGTGGTGACGCGGCGACCACGACATTGGTGGTATGACCTCGATACAGCATTCGGAGCAAACCTCGGCTCCGCCTGCCGGGCCAGCGGCGGAAGACGCCGCGCCCGCCCCACCCGGTCCGTCGACTGCGCGGCTGGCGGGGCTCGACGTGGCGAGGGCGCTGGCGGTTTTCGGCATGTACACCGTGCACATCGGCCCCGCACCGGCGAGCGGCGTCGGCAGCTGGTTTCGGTATGTGGTCGAAGGGCGCTCCTCGATCCTGTTCGCCACCCTCGCCGGATTCTCGCTGATGCTGATCGCGGGCCGTCGGGAGCCGAAGACCGGTCTGGCCGGTCGACAGGCGAAAGCGCGGATCGCGATCCGTGCGCTTGTCCTGTTGGCGATCGGTACCGCGATGACGATGGTCTACGGCGACGTCGTGATCCTCGCCTTCTACGGCGTCTACTTCCTGCTTGCCCTGCCGTTGGTCAAGCTGAGTGCCACGAAGCTCGCGCTCATCGCGGCCGGGCTCGCCCTGGTCACCCCTCAGCTGGCCTTCCTTCTGAAGAAGGTGCTGTCCGGGTCGGTCCAGCAGACCATCAACGCCTACGACCCGCTCGAGAAGCTGAGCAACGTCGGCGTGCTCGATCTGCTGCTCACCGGCATGTACCCGACCATGACATGGATGCCGTTCGTGATCGCCGGTATGGCGTTGGCCCGCCTCGATCTGGCGACCGGTGCGGTGCGAAAGCGGGTGGCCGCACTCGGTGCCGCGCTCGTCGTACTCGGCTACGGTCTGTCCCGGCTGCTCGGCGGTGCGGACGCGTTGAAGAGCATGGCAGGTTCCGGGCCGCCCCCGGGCACGGACATGAGCGCGAAAATGGACATGAGTACGGGGCCGTTCGGTGCACAGGGTCCGGGTTCGTTGCTGTTGGCCGGACCACACAGCGGTACCACCTTCGACATCGTCGGCAGTCTCGGTGTCGCGATCCTCGTGATCGTCGGCGCGACAGCGGCGCTGGAGCGGTTCGGATTGCTGAGGCGTCTTGCGGTGCCGATCATCGCTGTGGGCAGCATGTCGCTGACCTGCTACGTGGGCCACTTCGTCGTGCAAGGGGCCGTGGGGATGCACATGGGTCCCACTGCCGCGCAGTCGTGGCTACCGCTGCTCTGGTTCGTCCTCGGGGCAACCGTGTTCGCCACGGTATGGTCGCGCTTCTTCAAGCGCGGACCGCTCGAGTATCTCCTCAACGCGGCGACCAAACCAGCGAAATACATCCGCTGAGGTCTCCGGGCCGGGTGGACTCGTCGACTGACGTGTCCACCCGGCTTCGCACGTCGTATTGGCCTTCTAGCGCAGCCTCGACACCCCTGTCGCCACTGCCGAACCCGCACCATGGAAGATCACGCTGCCCAACACCACGATCACCATCACCGACAGCGTCGTCTCGGCCGCTCGGCCGTCCAGAACGTTGAACGCCATCAGCCCGAACACGATCGAGGCCGTGCCACGGGGGCCCAGCCAGCCGACGAGCAGCCGATCGCGCCAGGAGAAGTCCGAGCCGAGCATCGACAGCAGCACCGGTCCGACCCGCACGACGGTCAAGACCGCGGCGCCGAACGCGATCAGTCGCCAGTTCAGGTCGTAGGTGACCACCAGAACCGCGACGCTGCCGAAGACGAACCACATGGCAACGGTGAGCAGGAAACCCAGATCGTCGAGCAGTTCCAATTCCCGTCGGAGCGCGGCCTCGTCGCGCATCGACCTGTACACGATGCCGCAGACGAACGCGGCGACGAACCCGTTGCCGTGCATGCCCGCGGACAGAGCGAACGCCAGGATCGGCGCGGCGACGACCGCGACCCGTTTGGATTGCTCGGTCATCAGGTCCTGACGATCACCCGCATTGGTGAGCAGGGCGAGGACGACACCGACCGCCAGGCCGACAAGTACGGCTTTGATCGTCGCGGGCAGCGCGGCCTGCAGTGCGGCGGCCACACTCGTCCCGTGTTTCGTGCCGCCTGCCAGCACGAGGGCGCCGAGGAATATCGGCGACACGATGCCGTCGTTGTAGCCGCTCTCCACGTTCAACAGAGTGCGAAGGCGCTGGGGGAACCGTGCGTCGCGCACGACCGCGGTCGCGGGGGCGAAATCGATCGGCACGACCGCGCAGGCGATCACGAGCAGGACCGACCAGGCCAATCCGGGCAGCAACCATCCGCCGAGCAGCATGGCGAGACCGATGCTGAGCGGTAAGGCGACGAACAACAACCGCAAGGCCGACCATCGCTCTCGACCGAGCAGTCCGCCGCGGACCTCCGCCGCGTCGCTGAACAGCAGGATCGCCAGGATGATCTCCGCCGCTTTCAACGCGACCTCGGTGTTCAATGTCTCGCCGAGTGAGCCCTTGGTCGTGATGCCCATGGCTGCCCCGGCGACGACCATGATGATCGGGGCGGTGATCCGCCAGCGCTCCAGCCGCCCGGCAACCACCGCCCACAGCGCGAGCACCGACGCCACAACGGTCAGTACCTGATTCACCGCGCTACCTCTCCGTACCGGTCCCGATCAACGCACCTCGGCGCTGCCTGCGATGATCGTGGCTCGCGGACCCGGCCGATCGTGGCACGACACGCTCACCGGCAATCGCTCCGAGCCAACCGCGGCACCTGTGCCCGCTTGCGGACACAGGTGCCGTTCGGCGCATCAACGCGCCGTGGCCCGTTCCTCGATGCGCAACGCGCTCACCAACTCGCGGTACAGCTCGTCGGTGTCCACGAGCTCGGCGTGCGAGCCCTGAGCGCGAATGCCGCCGTCCTGCAACACCACGATGTGGTCGGCGTCGACCACGGTCGACAGTCGGTGGGCGACCGTGACCACCGCGCCGACCCGCGACCGCTGCCGCACGCATTCGTGGATCGCGGCCTCGGTGATGCCGTCGGCATGCGCGGTGGCCTCGTCGAGCAACAGCACATCGGGTGCGCCGAGCAGGGCCCGCGCCACCGCGATGCGCTGACGTTGACCGCTCGACACCGAGGACGAACTCAGCGGCGTGTCGAGCCCGTGCTCCTGCGCGGCGATCGTCTCCCGCAACCGGGTCGCCCGGATGACCTCGGCGAGATCCTCCTCTGACGCGTCCGGGCAGGCGTAGAGCAGGTTCTCCCTGATCGTTCCCGGAACCACCGGCGTGTCCTGTTCCACGTAGGCCAACCTGGCCCGTACCCCGGCGTGGCCGTAGTCACTGTAAGGCCGCCCGTTCAGCAGCAGCTGTCCCTCGCGGGGTTCGAGGAACCGCATGATCAGCGACAGCAGCGTGGTCTTGCCCGACCCGGAGGGGCCGACGATCGCCACATGCCCGGTGCGCGGGATGATGAGATCGATGTCGCGCACGGCATCGTCCCGGCCGTAACCTGCTGTAACGCCACGCAATTCGAGCACCGCCGAGGAATCGGCGACGGCGTTCGCGTCGATCTTCGCTGTGCCGATGTCGGATTCGATCTCGAGCTGCTCCATCTCCCGGATGCGCCCGGCCGCGGCGATGCCGCCCTGCAGGGTCATCACATGCTGGCCGAGTCCGGTCACCGGTTCGATCAGCGCGAACGCGTACAGCAGGAACGCGATCAGGCTCGACAACGCGAGCGAACCCTGACCGACCCGCCACGCGCCGACGGCGACGACAACGACGATCGCGATCTCCACGCCCGCCCAGGTGATCGCCGACGCGATGGCCTCGCGGCGGACCGCGCGCAGCGCGTGCCCGGTCGAGGCCTCCGCCTCGGCGATGATGCGCCCGGATTGGCGCTGCTCGGCACGACTGGTCTTCACCGTACGGATCGCGTGCAGGGAACCCGCGAGTGCGGCGCCGACAGCGCCGAGGCGCTGCTGGGCCCGCTGCCGTTCGGTGGCCACGGCCGGCATCAGCGCCAGGAACAGCACACCGACCACACCGATGGCCACCAGCGTGGTGACGAGCAGCATCACGTCGAGTACGGCCATCAGCACCAGGGTGCCGACGAGCATAATCATGCCGTTGATCAGGCCGAGGAGGCTGGCGGAGGCGGCTTCCTGCAGCAGGACGGTGTCGGAGGTGACCCGGGTCACCAGTTCACCGATGGGGCGGCGGTTCAGCGACGGAATGGTCGCCTGGAAGTATCTGCGCACCAGAGACTTCCGCGCGGTCAGCACCACCCGTTCGCCGATCGTGCCGAGCAGCATCGTCTCCAGGCACAGCACAGTCGCGCTGAACACCGACAGTCCGAGCAGTGCCGCGACCGGAGTGGTGAGCGTGGCACCGGATCCGACGGCGTCGAGGATCCACTTCGTGATCATGGGGGTGGCCAGGCCGGCCGTCGCACCCAGGACTCCGAGCACCGATCCGAGTCCGAGGGCGCGACGATGTGGCGCGACGAACGACCACAGGACCCGGAGCCGGGCAAAGGTGGGCGACGTTTTCTTCATGCCATCGAACGTAAGTTCCCGACGACCGCTCACACACCCCCGCAGCGAACTCTCAGCCACTCGGCGGAGCGAGACCAGCCACACGGCGGAGGCGACGCGACTTCCGGATCACCCGGTCTGGCGGCGCCGGAGCGACGCCTCTGCCGGCGGCGACGGGCACCCACGGCGAGGGGGGTCTTCCACGGGTGCCCGTCTTCTCACGCGCCCGGTCGGGCGCTGCCAGTCACCGCCCTTGCCGGTAGCGGTGACCTGCGCCGTGCCTGATTCACAGCGCACTCCGATTCTGCGATCTCGGTATCTCGACGGGAACCCGCCGATCGGCGGTAGCGCCCCCGGCCGACGTCGGGTTCGCGGCGGACGGGCGCGACGGCGTCCTTCAGGAACGGGGCAGTCGAAGTTCGACGCGGAAACCGCCTTCCTCGGTAGGAGCGGTGTGCAACCGGCCCTGCAACAATTCCGCGCGCTCGGCCAAGCCGATCAGGCCATGACCGGAGCCGGGCAAGGGAATCGCTGTCCGGGTGGGCGGCGAATTGCTGACGATCACTCCGACCTGATCGGCATCGGAGAATAGTTCGACGTGGGCGTCGGCACCGGGCGCGTGCTTGCGGACGTTGGTCAGCGCTTCCTGCACCGTGCGGTAGATCGCCCGCTGTGCCGCGCCGGTGATGTCGGGGGGCAGCGTGCCCACCAGATCGACGGGCAGTGCGCTGGACTCGATCAGGCTGTGCAGGTCTGCCAGTGTCGGCTGGGGAGTGAGTTCGGTGGTCTTGCCGCCGGAGGCACGCAACAACGTCACCAGGTGCCGCAGTTCCTCGAGCGTCGCCACGCTCAGCTGCCGAATCGTGCGGGCCGCGTCCCTGGTGTCGGTGTCGGGTGCGGCGACCATCAAGGCGCCTGCCCGCACGGCGATCAGGCTCACCTGGTGGGAGACGACATCATGCATCTCGCGTCCAATCTGCGCCCGTTCCCTGGCGAGCACGGCTTGGGCGTGCAGCCGGCGCTCATGGTCGCGCGCCTCCTCGATCTCCAACAGTCGCTGGGCGAGTTCGTCTCGTGCGCGCACCAATTGACCGAAGAAGACCGGAGCGATGGCAGTACCTGCCGTATAGGCGAAATAGGCGATGGCATCGGTGCGCGACAACTCGAAGAACGGGCTCGACGACGCGGCGACGAGACCGGCCACCGCCGCGCACCCGACCGGCAGATAGCGATTGGCGGACAGTTTCGCCAGTGTGTAGAGCGCGACCGCCGGGGCGACGACGAGTTCGGTCAGAGCCAGCGCCGGAATCGTCAGCACGAAGGTGAGCAGCGGCCAGCGCCGCCGGAACACGAGACCGAAGCAGGCGAGCGCGGCGATCGTCAGTTCATCGGGATCGTATTTGACGCTGCCGAACCACGCGTCGGCCACCGCGAGCACCATCAGCGCGGCATCGACCACCCACAGCGGCGTACGCGTGCGCGCCATCGTCAACATCAATCGTCGTGCCGATCGGTCAGTAACCCGGCCCGCTGGGCGACCAGCGCCGCCTGGACGCGGCTGGCGACGCGTAGTTTGGCAAGGATCGCGCTGACATGATCTTTCACCGTTCCGACGCTCAGAAAGATCCGCTGCCCGATGTCGGCGTTCGACAATCCCTCCGCCAACAGCACGAGGACGTCTCGTTCGCGCTCGGTCAGCCTGTCCAACCGGGCGACCTCGTCGTCGGTCGCGGCCAGCCGGCTCAGGGCGTTGTCCTGGTGCAGCAGCGTCGCAGCGGCTTTCGGGGACATCACCACTCCCCCAGCCGCCAACGTGCGGACCACCTGCGGCAGCTGGCCCGGTTCGGTGTCCTTCAGCAGGAACCCCGCCGCGCCGGAGCGCAGCGCGGTGACGACGTACTCGTCGGTGTCGAAGGTCGTCAGCATCGCCACCACCGGGGGTGCGCTCATCGCGCGCACCTCATGCAACACCGTCAGCCCGTCCACGTCCGGCATCCGGATGTCCAGCAACACCACGTCCGGTGCCTGCGCGGCGATCAGCGCGAGCGCGCCGCCGCCGGAACTCGTCCCGACCACCTCGATATCGGGCGCGGCCCCCAGGATGAGCTCGAATCCGGAACGGACCAATGCCTCGTCGTCGACGATGATCACTCGAATCATGAATTGACCTGCTTCGCTGTCGTCTCGGTTGTGCCGATGGCGCGGCCGCCTACGACCGTACCGCTGAGCATCTGTTCACCTTCGGATATGCGCAGCGCCCTCGGCAATGCGTCGAGCGGTGTTCGAATCCAGCCGAAGGACCGGTTGCGTCCCCCCGGTCGACGGATGGCAGACCCCGTCGACCGGCGCCTACGCTCGCTGCGATCGCAGGTCCTCACCGCTGGTCACACAGCGGCGATCCCGGTCACCGCGGTGCACGTGCTCGCATCGCTTTCAGCATCTGATGAGGGTTGGACATGAACAGATTTTCCGGTAGCCGCCACCGGATCCGGGCCGCAGGGCTCGGGGCCGCCGCACTGACGGCGCTCGGCGTACTCGCCACCGGCACCGCGAGCGGTGACACCGTCGTTCCGTTGCCCGACGGTGAGCGTCTCGGTCCGGGTGTCAAGATCACCCGCACTCAGGAGCGCGCGGTGATCTCGCCGTCGCTCGCCGCCAACGGCGCCGGGCGCGTCGCCTGGTTGTCGGGCACCGTCATCGCCGATGTCAGCGCGACCCCAACCGGCACGGTCGGACCGAACAACGGCGCCGCGGACAGACCGGGCACCAACAACTCCTCGACACACGGGGCTTCGCGCGTCACCACCGGCTACATCGTCGGCTGCCAGGTCAGCATCGGCGACGAGGCGATCTCGGCGGGGGTGTCGGGTGGCGTCAGCACCGGCGGAGTGAACGCGGGCGGTTCGATCGGCGTGAAGCTCGGTCCGGGCGACGTGGCGTTCGTCGCGCTGGGAGGCAAGGACATCCTGAAGCCGAGTGTCTACGCGGTCGAATACCAGGACGCCGAGTTGCAGATCCAGGGCTGTGCCGGCTATGCCCAGGCACGTTCGTTCACCGTGGTCGAGATCATCGGTGACCACTACTCCAAAACCTCACTGTACGGAATGCCGTTCAGCATCGGATGACCCGGAATCGACCACTGCTCAACAGCATTCAACCCTGAGGGAAAAGCAACCATGATCGATCGCAAGACTGCGGTGCGCCTGGCCGGTGCCGGTGCCGCCGCGACCATAGCGCTAGGGCTGTGCTCCACCGGCGCGGCCAACGCCGACACTTTCGTACCGCTACCCGGCGGCGAGATCTCCCGCACGCTCACCGACGGCACCGTGGTGACCGTTCGCCTGGTCGGCGAATCCGCCACCATCAACCCCTCCATGGGTTCGACTCCGGTACATCGCAACACCTGGGTCTCCGGCAGCGCCCAGGTGGAACTGTCCGGCCCCGGCGTCAAGGGCGGCGCCATCTATCCGGGGTATGTCGTCGGGTGCCAGGTGAACATCGGCGGCGGCGGGGTGACCGGCGGCGTCGACGCCAAGTCCGACTGGGAGGCTGGGAAACCCGAGATCGGCGGCAAGACCGGCGGCAACCTGTCACTGGGGCCGGGTCAGGCGAAGGCGATGTACCTGCTCGATCTGGAAGAAGCTGACGACTACGGCGACGAATCGCACAAGACCCGCAACAGGTTCAGCGGCACGAGTGGCAGCGTCACCTGGTCCGATTCGACCATCGGATTGTCCGGCTGCGCGGGCTACGCCCAGGCGCGCGCCTTCGTCACGGTGAAGGTATCCACCGAGGCGGTCAGCTCCGTGGTGACCCTGTGGGGTCAGCCGTTCAGCATCGGCTGAGGCCGGGACACCGATCGCGGGGGTACCACTGAATTCGTACGCTGATACCCCGGCTGCTCACAGCTGAATGGTGTCGCCGTACACGGTGACCGTGCTGTCGGCGGTCGAGGTTCTGATCGTCGCCGCGGCGACCGAGCGTATCGTGACCGGGCCGAGGCAGGCGTCGACATTGATGGTGACCCCTTCGGCGGTGATCGACCCTCGCGACGCGGTCAGTGGCTTCTTCCTGATCTCGACGGTCGATACCTTGCCGGGCACGAGCGTGGCGGAGGTGTTCGGCGTCAACGACGCGCGCGCACCGAGCGTCGCGCCGGAGACCGTTACCCCGGCGTTCCCGCCGAGCGAGGCGCCGACGCCCAGTCGCAGACCACTGGAAACATCGACGGCCAACCGATTTGATAGCTCAGGGTCAAAGTCCCGTCTACCACATTCGGCAGGTGCGCCCCGGCCGCCTCGGCAGCGGCCTTCACCGCGACCACACCCGCACGGCTCACGGGTGAATTCGCCAGGTTGGGCCCGCTGTCGAGCTTCTCACCCGTCTTGCTGACAGTCAGCGTCCAGCCGTCGTCTGTCACAACCTGACGGGAGGCATCGAACACCGGTTCGGCACCGGCCACGCTCACCGTCAGCGCGGCGAGTGGAATCGTACCGAGCAAAACTCCGGCGCAGAGCGCCGCCGTACGTCGTGCGTCTGTGTGCATCTTGATCACGTCCAAATTCAGGTTGCGGCCGACGCTATCGATGAATGCCTCACAGCTGCACGGGGTCACCGTAAACGATGACGCTGTGGTCCGCAGTCCGTGTGGACAGGGTCGCGGTGGCGAACGAGCGAATGGTGACCGGTCCCACGCAGGCGTCCACATTGACCTCCGACTGGTCGAAGCTGATCGATCCGTCCTGCCCGATAAGGGGTTTGTTGCCGAACATCACCGTGCTGACGGTCCCCGGCACGAGAGTCGTGGAGATCGACGGTGTCACGGTGGCCTGGCCACCGAGTGTGACGCCGGGAACCGGCGCGACGGTAGGACCCGAGGTCGTCAGTCCCAGTGTAATTCCCGAGAAAACGTCGATCGCACAGCCGACCTGGTATCCGACCCTGATGCTGCCGGACCCGACCGGTCGGCTACCCGCGCCACTGATCACCGCGGCAGCTTTGAACGTGACCACCCCCGCACGGCTGACCGGCGACTGGGACAGGCCAGGGCGCCGCTCCACCGACTCACCGGTTTTACTGACGCTCAACGTCCAACCGTCCGCAGTGATGGTCTCACGTGAGGCGTCCACTGGAGTCTCGGCACGAGCCGGGCCGGCGCGCGCACATTTCCGTCACTGCCGCACTCAACAGAATTCCCGCGCCGAATTTTCGGCCTCTTAGCATTACAGCCATGAAGTCCCATCCGAACCAGCCGATTGACAACGACTTCCGCGCAGTGAGTACCCGGCCCGCCGGCGGGTCGTCCGGACAGACGGCCTCGCGCATCACCGTGCGGACGTCAGTTCCTCACACGTGCAGGAGCCGACGATCACCATCGTCCCGCCATCTACCCACCCCGGAAATCCGCCGACCGGCTGCGCACTCCCCGTCCAACGTAAGCACGCGCCCAACTGGACGCTCATCCACGTTCCTGTGGCTCGATCTCGCCCGGAGACCCCGATACGAAACCCGAACCAAGACGGCCAGGCCATTCAACTGATTGGATGTCCGGCCCAGAAACTCTGGTGGATTCCTGGTAACACCGGCCAGGACGTCTAGCCTGTTCCCACGGCTTCCGACACGAACGTCGGAGAGTGTTTCGAGTTATGGAGTGCCGAACTCGGGGACCTCTACCTCGCCTGGAATCTCATGAATCGGCAGTTCCGGGACGGCGCGAAACCGGAGTCGCCCGCGTCGCGTGACAATGCCGCTCCGGAGGCGAGGACACCGGAACCCCACAAACCAGAAGGTACCGGCGCGGGCACAGACGCGGTTCAGATGATCGACGGCGCCGCACGACCATGTCATCCTCACCTTTCGCAAGGATCCCGACGCATGGGGGGTCGGATCGTCCGACCAGCGAGCATGCTGATCTACATCGCTGCGATAGCTGTGTGCAACTACTTCGGGTCCAGAGCAACCCCATCGCAGTCTGGTACGGATCGCGGCCGCCGCGTTCTCGTACGTGCCCCACCGAGGTGATTCAGCGGCTGGGGTGGGATCAACTGCCGACTCGCACCTGCCGCACGCACCTCGATGTCGAGGCTCTGCACGCGGCCCGCACCGTGACCAAGTCCGCGGCTCACCGAGGCAACGATGGTCGATGGGTGTCTTCGGTCGCGACCAGTTGGCTCCGGTCACGATCGAGACGGTCCGGCGGGTGCGGATCCGGCCGAGCAGCGGCGATCGTGGCCACGCCGTCAGTCAGCACGTCGACCACCTCTGCGACCCGCTCAGGTGGGGTGGCGACCAGCATGATCCTGTCCAATCGCGCGTCCCTCCCGGTGGCCGGCGAGCAGCCTGAAGTCGCACTCGTCAGGTCGGTGCAGCGCCGCCACGACCCCGGCGGTCGAGCGGCAGCGACGAGGTTCGCCAGCACACTGCCGCGCCGGCACGCAACGACACCGCCATACGGAAGTCCGCCGCCGATCGCTTCGCTGACCGGCCCCCGCACCGGCACCGGCACCGGCAGTAGATCGGTGGTGACCGTCGGCGCCGACGAAGCTCGGACAGCTGCCGTTCGCGGGGGAGCGTTGTCAGGTCCGCCCCACGAACAGAGATGGTCCATGTGCACACTTGACTTGCGCTTTGGCCGGAAGTTGTGTGTCGTGGAGTCGTTTCCGTCGTCCACGGCACCGTCATTGCACGTCGCTGGCGTGTCAGTCCGCCCCATCGACACCAGAACCAGGGTATCGGCGCGACGCCCGGAAACCGCGGTGGCGCAATGATACCGAGCCTCGTCTCCGGCATCCCCCGCGCCCACGACTCCGTCCCGCGTGTGGTCGACGACCTCCGGTCGGCAGGCGTTGTCCCGCCGACCACCACGTGGCGGGCTCCCCTGCCGCTCCCGCCGTTGATCGACCCCGACGCACCCCGGCGCCCGCCGATCCGCTATGAGGTGCGCCGCATGGACAAGTCCGGTCGCCTGATGGCCCGCCCGCTGCTCGACTACCTGGGATGGCCGCCACGCCAGCGACTCGAGGTCCGCCTCGACGAGGATGTCCTCACCCTGACCCCCGGTCAGGACTGCGACGACACCGTCTACATCGACAACCGAGCCCACCTGCGCCTACGCGCGCGGCTGCGCCGCGATCTCGCAGTCCAGGACGCCGACGATTTCCTGTTGGCCGCCGACCCCACCGCCGCCACCCTGCTGATGTTCACCCCCACCGCCGTCGCCGCCCTGCTGCGCCCCTGGACCGCCCCGCTCGAGGAGAACCACCCCGCATGAGCGCCCCCGTCTCACCCGCTCAACTCGCCGCCGCCAGAACACTGCTGCAAGGCCTCGGCATCCAACCCGTCCACCTGCTCACCGTCGCCACCTCGTCGGTCCCGACCTTCGCCCAGTACATCCCCATCGTCTACAACTCCATGCCCGCCACCGTCACCCGCGACCACTACCGCACCTACTGGAACAAACTGCTCGAGATCTGGCCCGAGCGTCGACTCGACGAACCCACCGTCTCCGAACTGCTGACCTTCGTCCACACCGTGCGCGAACAACGCCTGCGCCGCAGCACCGACCGCGGCGGCATCAGCACCGCCAACCACTGCATCCACGCCCTGCGCTGCCTCTACCAACACGCCGTCAACGACCGCCTCCTGACCGCCGCCGACAACCCCGCAACCAAACTCACCAAATCCCAACGCCCCGCCACCACCCGCCGCGCCCTCCCCCACGACGCACTCGCCCAGATCTGCGCCGCCGTCGGCACCGGCGGCAACGATCCAGCCCTCGACACCCTCATCATCCGCCTGCACATCGAAACAGCCTGCCGCCGAGCAGGCATTCTGACCCTGCGCGCACAAGACCTCGACCTCACCCGCTGCGTGATCCAGGTCCGCGAAAAAGGCGGATTCGCCCGCTGGCAACCCATCTCTCCCTCCCTGGCACGCGCACTGGATCACCACCGCCACGCCAGAACCCCGGCCCCCGATCAACTTCCCACCCGAACCCGCAACGGCCACCCCATCACCCCCGACCGCAACCAACGACTCCTGCGCTACCGCAACGGCCTGCCCCTGGGCATCCGCCGCTACAACGTCCTCTGGAACCGGCTCGCCCGCCAACTGCCATGGATCACCGACCACGCCGTCTCCACCCACTGGCTGCGCCACACCACCTTGCGCTGGGTCGAACGAAACTACGGACCCGCCGTCGCCCGCGCCTACGCCGGACACACCGACCGCAACAACGGCAACGCCATCGATATCTACACCCGCGCCACCATCGACGAAATCGCCCACGCCCTGGCCACACTCACCGGCGAACCCCACCCCCTCGCCACTCCACCCACCCACAACCCATACAACCACCCGCCCCTACTCCCCGCCCGCGCATAACCCGTCGAACCACAACTCAACCGTATGAGCTCACTCCGTTCCCCACCGACTGTTCGGATACCTTCGCTCGCCGCGCAGCCTCGGCGACAGTCACCTCACCGGCCAGGACCGACAACACGATCCGGACCTTCTCCTCGGCTGGCACCGCCGATGGTCTCGCCATGAACGATCAGACTCCTTAGCAGATCAGACCCGCAAGCAACGGGCCCTACCACATAGTCGGACGTGCGACAACCGGAGCTTTTTCGCAATGATCCTCTCCGCCCGACGGCTTGGTACGAGTGAAGGGGCGAGCCGGATAGGATCGAGTGTGGCGTCGGAGTATGTGTTGAGCGGCGCGCGAGGTGGGAGGTTGGATGTCCTGGCGCGACAGCGCTCCAGAGTTGGTGCAGAACGACTTGGACGGGCTGCTGGATACGGCGTTGTCGCTGGCCGAGCAGCATCTGGCGGAGCGGGGTGGTTTTTTCCCGTTCGCGATGACGGTCGGCCTTGATGGTCGCGTCAACGTGGTCAACGCTGTCGCTGAGGATGCGCAGACCGCCAAGCAGTGCGCTGTGGAGGCGTTGCGCTCGATGCGGCGTCGGATTCGCGCGGCGGCGGTGGTCGTGGACGTGGCGGTGCCGGCAAGCGGTTCGAGCGGGATCGAGGTGCATCTAGAGTATGCCGAGGGGCCGGCGATAGGTGTGCTGGAGCCGTATGCGGTCCGCGGCGGGAACGTGTCGGTCGGCGCGCTCGAGGGCTATCGCACCGAGCCGGTTATCTGGTGAGTCGACCCCCGCCGGGTCAGCCTTGGTCGTAGTGCAGGATTCGCTTGGCCAATCGCCGATGTGAGGCGTATTCGGCGTTGAGGAACGGTTCGACGTGTTCTCGGACGCCTTGGGCGCGTAGCTTCGACAAGGCTTCCAGAGCGCTGCCTTGGACGCTTGGGTCGTCGAGTTGGGCCAGAGCGATCGCGGCCGCGTCGGGGTGTCGCGATCTACCGAGCCACGCGATGACCATTGCGCGGCTTCGGCCGAATCTGCGGTCGGCCGCGATGGCTGCGAGCGTGTCGAAGTGTTCCTTGCCTGCGGGGATGTCATAGAGGGCGATTCCTGCTGCGCTGCGGCTGCGTTCGGTGATGGTGTCCTTCGCGTGATCGAATTGGGAGATCAGCGCGGGCACGGCGGCGGTCTTGCGGGATTCCTTGGTCCCCAGCGCTCGGCAGATGCTGAGTCTGGCCAGGTCGCGGCCCTCGGTCTCGGGCCCCGGCCAGCGGGTCTCCAACTCCGTCAGCCACGAGGCGAGGACTGCGATGATCTCGAGGGTGATCGAGCGGTTGGGGATGTCGAGGATGGTGTGGGCGTAGCCGCCGGCGCGCCGGTAGTCCTCGAGCAGGCGGGTAGCTGCGGCCTCGTCGGTGGGAGTCAACTCTGCAGGTCCATCGTGACGTGTTTGATCCTTCCTTGGTCGACCAACCCTTGCAGGGGCGCGGTGAGCTTGGTGTTGGTGTCGGTGATCAGGACGAACTCGTAGCCATTTGTCTGGCAGTAGATCAGATCATCCTTGATCTGCTCAGTCAGGCTCTGCTGTTGAACGTTTTTGACCTCGGTGAGCCGCTTCTGGCCGTGGTCGATGTCGTCGGGGACACGTCGGGCGCCGGTGGATCCGACGAAGGACTCCTTGGGTTTGACCGGGTCGATCCCGGCACGCGCTTCGCCTTTGGCTCCTTCGAGCTTGTTGCGGCGCGCCGTCCCGCCGGACAACGGGGGGCTGCTGCATGATGTGGTGATAGCGATTAAGCGGCCTGTGGGGCTGCTGGGGTCATGATGGTTTCGAATTCGATCGCGCCGTAGTTGTTCGCGCGTGTCCCATCGCTGCCGATCCAGGACATTGCGTTGCAGCAGGCTGAAGAAGCTCTCCATCGCGGCGTTGTCGCCGGCCGCGCCGACCCGGCGCGTCGACCCGGAGATGCCGAAACGGTTGAGCGCGTGGACGAACCGGCGGGAACGAAATCGAGACCCGCGGTCGGTGTGCAGGATGCAGCCAGAGACCTCACCGCGACGCGCAACCGCATTGCGCAGGGCCGCGACCGCGAGCCTGGACCTCATGCGTGAGTCGATCGAGTAGCCCACGATCCGGCCTGAGAACACATCCTTGATCGCGCACAGACAGAGCTTTCCTTCGTCGGCGCGACACTCGGTAATGCCGCTGAGCCACAGCCGGTTTCGCTCATCGGCGGTGAAGTTCCGGCGGACGAGGTCATCGTGAACCGGCGGCCCCGGTTTCCAACTCTTGCCGCTGCGTCGTTTGCCGAACGCGGTCCACCACCGGTTGTTCGAACAGATCCGCCACGCAGTCCGCTCAGCCATCGCCTCACCCGCTTCGCGGGCCTCCTCGGCCAGAAGCCGGTATCCGAACTCGGGGTCGTCTCGATGCCCGTCGAACAACGCATTCGCCCGATACACTGCGGCAAGTCCGCCAGCGGTCACGGGTTCGGCCAGCCACCGGTAGTACGGCTGGCGAGCGAGCTGCAGCACCCCGGCACGTCACCGCCACGAGAACCCGTTCGGCGGCAAGATCTTTCACGAGCCGGTAGAGCCCTTTCCCGGAAGCTGCGCTCGCGACAGATACGCCGCGGCGCGGCGCAGCACTTCGTTCTCCTGCTCCAGCAACCGGATACAACGCCGCGCATCACGCAACTCGGCCGACTCGGTCCGAGTCGGGCCCGGTCTATCCCCGTCGTCGACCTCGGCCTGGCGCATCCATTTCGACAGCGTCACCGGATGCACACCGAAACCAGCGGCAATCTACTCCAGCGTCACCCCGTCCTCACGGTTACGAGCCACCCGGAACACGTCCTCGCGGAACTCCTGCGAACACGGCTTGGGCACGGAACCACCCTTCCAGGCCCACCTTCCGGCAGGCCAGATCGATGTCACCTATCCGTGCAGCAGCCCCTTCAGTACGCTGAATTCTAGGACAACCCTTCCTATACCGAGAGGTTGGTTTGAACAGTGCAATCCCTGGTCCCTCGTCTATTCATAGGATCATCCGGAGAGTCACTGCAGATCGCCGAATACCTACAGATGATCGCCAACGACTTCTGCGAGGCAACCGTCTGGAACCAAGGCACCTTTGGGTTGGGGCGGTCGGCCTTACAGGATCTCACCGACGCCCTCACGAAGCACGACTTCGCCGCACTAGTGCTAGCGGGCGAGGATAAAATTACTACCCGCGGTACAACCCATCCCAGTCCAAGAGACAATATCGTCTTCGAATTGGG
This sequence comes from Nocardia sp. FDAARGOS_372, assembly GCF_002554515.1. Lineage (NCBI taxonomy): Bacteria > Bacillati > Actinomycetota > Actinomycetes > Mycobacteriales > Nocardiaceae > Nocardia > Nocardia sp. FDAARGOS_372. The sequence continues at coordinate 2,170,883 of NZ_PDDW01000001.1, forward strand.
CCTCTTCATGGGCGCACTCGGGCCTGAACGGACCTTCATCGTGTACGCCGCCGACGATCGACCGAAGCTCCCCAGCGATCTGTCCGGCATCACCTATGCGCCATATCGGCGGCGGGCGGACGGAAATTGGAGAGCCGCGTTGAATCCGGTAGCCGTGTTGCTTCGAGAGGCCATGCGGGACGCACGGTCCCGGATGCCTGCCGTGCGTATCCAGGTCGACGAGATGACGCCTCGAAGCTCGACCGAGAGCAGGTCGGAGGCGACGATCGATAAACTGATTGCTTACGCCGCAGATCTGACTACAACCTACGCTGGCGGTTCAGCGGGTATCGAAAAGCTGACCACAGATCCCGACTCTCAAGATCGTTGGGTGGGAAATCTCCTGGGGATGCTGCAGGACGCGTACGCGACGAAAGATCCTCAAGTATACGTCGCCTGGCTAAGGCCTAAACCGCAGCCGCCGAGGCGACTGAGCGCTTACAGATTCCGGAATCTGAGCGACCTGCACAAGCACTACTTCTTCTCCTGGGGCGAAGGGTTGGCTGGCAAATCATGGGCAAACAGTACTGCGTCGATGCACTCACCATCTCGTCCGCACCCCTGGTGGGTATTTCGGGAGGGTTGCGACAACTCGACCTACCTGTGCGCACCGGTCGGACCCGCTTCCGGGGACGGCGGCATACTCGCGGTTGGTTCGGACGGGCACTTCGACGTCGATGACCTCGATCTCCGCATGATCGAATTGTTTGCTTCGCTACTTGCCCTCACCTTGCCGAATCAGCTCGATCAATGATAAGGCTCTCATCCCCGCTTCGCCGGGTAGCAGACCTTTCCGTTCCTCGTCGAGGGGCACCAACCCGGTCGACCCGGTTCCCCAGCTGATCGCCACCCGCGTCGTCGCCGAACTCTCGGTCGCCATCGTCGAATTCGCCCCCGCCGTCCCTAACTCTGCTACCGCTGCCTGCTGCCGCTACCGAGCGTGCTGATCCCCCGGGTCGCGCCAGCAGGATCACGGTGAGGGTCGTGAGCGCGGCCAGCCAGGCGGTGGTGACCGCTCCGTCGAGGGGGGTGGTAGGCAGAGGCCAGGTTGAGCCCGGCATGAGCCAGTAGCTCGGTCGGCCTGTCGGTCGGCGGTGTGCGCTGTTCACCGGCGAAAGGTCGGGCGCTGGTACTTACTGGTTGGCGAGGTCGTCGCGGATGCGGTCGAGAAGTTCCTGGTGGTGCTGGCCGTAGGTCTCGGCGGCGAAGCGCACAGCTTCCAGCGCTGCTCGCAGCGGTTCGGCCAGGCGGGCGTATTCGTAGGTGGCGATCGCCTCGACCTGCGGGACGATGCTGGATCGTGCCCCGAATCCGGGACGAGGGTGAGTTCTATCGTGGGATCGGTGGCGAGGCGGTGGTAGGACAGCGAGTGATTGGCCAACCCGGCCGGTGGTTCACGGCCTTCGTCCAAAGCGTCCAGCGCCTTACCGAAGTCGGGGATCCGGCTGAGTCCGGCACGCTCGAACGCCCAGCGTGCGCACCGGCGCGCGAGAGCGAACTGTTGTTGTGGGGGCAGGGCGGTGATGGCGTCGAGGAGGTTGCGGTCAATGTCGGCCACCGCGGAGGCCGCGTTCCGGACGGCGGGGTCGTCGAGGATGGCGCCGGTGGGTGGGCGCCCGCCCCATCGGCCGCGGGTGGCGTAGACGGCGTGGGCTTCGGGGCTGTCGCGATGGACCGCGCGGTAGCCCCCTTCCTGGGTGGGGACCCATACCTGTTCGTAGTCGATGACCGGGATCCGGCTGGCAGTACCGCCGTCGGCGTGGCCGGTGGTGAGGGTGGTGATGGTTCCGGTCGGGTCGGTGGTGGGGGTGAGGGTGATCAGGTACGTCTCGGCGGGTTCGGTGACGTCGAGATCGGGGTGGGTGTCACGGCCGCGGGCGTGGACCCGCACGCGCCACCGTCCGGGTGGGATGGTGCGAACTGCGGGGGCACATGTTCGTCGAGCCCGATCACCCGCAGCGGTTCGGGAGAATCGATGACGGTCTCCTCGACCACCTCCCAATCCTCGGTCGCGGTGTCGGCTTCGTCGGTGCTGTCGAGGGTGAGGGTGGCCGGGCCGTGGGCGGTTCCGGTGAGGACGGTGACGAAACCGGGGGCGGCCCAGAGGTTTCCCTCGCCGGTAACCGCGGTGGTGTCGGTGTCGGTGGCGGCGAGCAGGAACTGGTGGTGCTCGACCTGGACGGTCCCGGTCTCGGTCACTGGATGTGCTCCTTCGAAGGTTATGAGCCTCTGACGTAGAAGCGGTCGTTGTCATGCACGCGGTTCTTCACATAGAACCAGCTCAGGATGCCGCCGCCGCGCAGATTGTCACGACTGCCCATCATGCACATGCTGACCCCGTTGCTGTCGAAATATCCGGGTGGCGTCGGCAGCAATGCCACCCAGCTCGGCTGCGATTGCGCGCAACTGCCCTGATAGGTGCACGCCTACTGCTCGCTCTCAGTTTCCTGCGCCGTGAGGTGTCTTTCCACGGATTCGAGCTTCGTATTCAGGGTGTCGGTGTGGCCCGGACGAAGGTCAGCCTTGATGATGATGCTGGCGCGTCCGGCGGTCGCCATGACAGCGTCGGTGGCGGCTTTGATGACGGCCATGACTTCGTCCCAGTCGCCTTCGATCTCGGTGAAGCTGGCCGCCGTCCGGTTCGGAAGTCCGCTGGCGCGGATGACCCGAACTGCGGCGGCGACGTGAGCGCCGACATCTTCACCGGCGCCGACTGGTGTTATCGAGAATGCTGCGAGCACGGCTGTTCTCCTCCTGCTGGGTGCCGTCATACAGATCAGAGACTATCCAGCAGCACAGCGGTCTTGTCGCAGAGTTCGGCGACGGGGCCGCTGGTCTTGATCCGGGAGTCTGTCGTGAGTCGGTGGATGCGGCAGATGTCTCGAATTACTCGTGCTGAGGTAGTGCCTCGTGCGTCGGCGAGTACCTCGTGAGCAAGGACGACGCCGTGTTCGGGGTCGCCGTGGCGCAGATGCAGGGCGGCCAGTTGGGCGGTGCTGCGCAGCCGAGATCGTGCGTGGGCGTCGGGCAGACGTCGTGCGGCTTCGAGCTTGGTCATGGTCGGCCCGAGCTCGAGTCCCCGCTGAAAGGACAGAGTGAACAGGCCGTGCGCGAGGTCGGCGGCCAGCAGCTCGGCGCTGTAGTAGGTGGAGAATCCTTCGTGCGCCAGGTCGGGGTGGTCTTCGTCGGCGGCTTCGTTGAAAAGCGACTCGGCTTCGATGACCGCGCGAACGCACTCGCGGTGGTTGCCCTGGGCACCGAACGCTCGAGCTTTGACCGCAGTGATATCGGCTCGTCGAAGCAGCGACAGCTTGTCCGCCCGGATCGCCGCGATGCCGAGCTTATCCAAGGCGTAATCGAGGTGACCGAGGTAGATCGCCTGGCGGGCCATGCAGGTCAACAGAGCTGCCCGCAGCCACCGGGGGCCGTCGTCGCCGATGAGGTCGTAGCCTTCGTTCCAGTCGTTCAGGGCACCGGCGTGGTCGCCGCGGTCGTACCGGGCCCAGCCAACAACGCGGTGCAGGGTTGCGACCGCGGCCTTGAGTTCCCGCTCTACCGGCGGAGGCATCGTCGCCTGGAGAAATTCGCGGGCACGCACGAGCTGCACGGTCATGCCCTCGAACGCGCCGTTTCCGGCGTCGTCGCCTTGGCGGAACTCCTCGGCCCAGGCGTTGACACGCTGAGCGTGCTCGATACCTACGCACCGCGGCACGTTGCGCTCGGTCGAACGGATCGTTGGTTGCGGTGCGGGAAGGGCTGCGATGACGGGGACGGCTGCCAGTGTCCGCAGGAACTCCTGCCGATCCACATCGACCTCCTTGACCCGGACGCTGGTGGTCCGGGGGTTCGCCAATCCGAGCTGACCTGGTGCGACGCCGAACAACCGACACAATGCCTCACGGTAGCGAAGGTGGGGCCACGACACCGACCCGTTGACCAGCCGTAACACCGAGTCACCGGTGTAGAGCCCACGACGTCCGGTTGACCGCTCGACGAGATCGTTGATCTTGTCGGCGACTTCCTCATAGGTCCATCCGGCGTCGCGGATGGACTGGTACAGCAGGTGATTTCTACTCAGCCGGGTCACGATCACCCACCTCCCGCGCAGTCACCGAGACGGCTGCTCGAGCCGCACCACCGTCACTCCATCGTGCCGGTTCGTCCACCCAGCAGATTCGGTTTTCGCCCAATCCACTGCATCGCGTGACGCGACCACCCGACCCAGCAGAATCCACAGCATTCCAGCGACTGTGAGTCTGCTGGGAGAACTGCTGTGGTGGGCCGACCCGGTCACCTGTCAGGATCGAAAGATCGAGTAGCACAGCCCAACTGGCCATTTCGGCTCGCGGCATTCGAGGCGGCCGATTCGCCGTCCAGGCGAAAACACGCGGGCTATCGGCCGCAGCCTCCCACGAAGCCCTGCACCACCTGCACCCTCACCGGGCGCGGTGGCGCGGGCTGCGGTGGGCAGCTTACGACAGGAAGGCGTTCGATGACGATCTCCCCAGAGCCGGTGCCGACGCTGGCCGGCGCGGCGCACAGACCAGTCCCGCCCGTCGATACGGAACGGCCGTCACAATCACGGTCGTGGGCCGCCTTCGACTCTCGCCCGGTCGCCGAGCTGCTGGCGGCAGCGGTCGGTGAATACGGTGATGCTCCCGCAGTAGAGGACGGCCAGATGGCAGTCACCTACCGGGAACTCGATGAACGCGCTGGTCAACTCGCTGAGCAGATCGTCGCAGCCGGTGCGCACGTCGGGGACATGATCGGGGTGTGTGTCAGCCGGTCGATCGCACAGGTCGTCGCGGTGGTCGCGGTGGTGAAGGCAGGGTGTGTCGTGGTCCCCTTGGACCCGGCATACCCCGCGGAACGGGTGGCGTTCATGCTGGCCGATTCCGGCGCCGCGATCGTGATCACCAGCCCTGGTCACAGCGACAGGGCAGGCCTGGAACCGGTTCTGCGGCAAGTTCGGTCGCTTTCGGTCACCTCCGACGGCACGGTGATCGCGCCCTTCCCGACTGTCGTCGCGGCGGGCGCGAATCTGATTGTGCAGGCGCCGGTCTACATGATCTACACCTCCGGATCCACCGGTCGGCCGAAGGGGACCACGGTCAGCCATGAGGCGATCGCGAACCTCCTCAGCTGGCATCGCCGAGTGTGGCTGTCCGAGCCCGGCACGCGGGTGCTGCTCTACTCGCCGATCAGCTTCGACGTGGCCTTCCACGAAATCTTCGCTGGCCTGGCCACCGGCGCGACACTGGTCGTCCTCGACGAGGGCACCCGCACCAACCCGATCGCGCTGCTCGAAATTGCCCGCAGGCAGCGAATTCAGAAGTGGTACATGCCGTTTGTCGCCTTGCAGCAGGTCGCCCAGGCCGCGACCACCGCCGCCGAAGTCCCGACCGAGCTGACGGAGTTGATCGTCGGCGGGGAGGTCCTGCGCATCACCCCGGCGATCCGGGAGTTCGCCCGCCGCAGCGGGGCCGTGATCCACAACCACTACGGCTCCACCGAGTGCATCGACGTCGCCACCCACACCCTCGCCGGTGACCCGGCCACCTGGCCCGCGGTCGCGCCGGTGGGCCGCGCCAGCGTCGACAACATGGCCCTGCACATCCTCGACGACTCCCTCACCCCGGTCGCTCCCGGCAGGGTCGGCGAAATCTACTGCGAGGGTGCCTGTCTCGCAGTGGGATACCACCGCCGACCAGGATTGACCGCGCAGCGCTTCGTCGCAAACCCGTTCGGCCCGGCCGGGTCACGGCTGTACCGGATGGGCGATCTGGGCCGCGACACCGGCGGCGGGGTCATCGAGTGCATCGGCCGCGCCGACAACCAGCTCAAAATCCGCGGCTTCCGCGTCGAGCCCGGAGAGATCGAAGCCGCCCTGGCCGAGCACCCCGCGGTCGGCGAATGCGCCGTCGTCGGCGTTCGCGCAGCTCACGGCAATGCCCGCCTGCTTGCCTACGTCGTGCCCGCCTCCGGCACCAAAACCGCCGATCTGGGCGCGCAGCTGCGTCGGCATGCCGCCGCGACCCTGCCCGAACACCTGGTACCCGCAGTGGTGCACGTCGTGGCCGCGCTGCCGCTGACCCCCAGCGGCAAACTCGACCGCAACGCCCTTCCCGAACTCGCCGCGGCTGCGGCCGACGGGCGCGCCCGGCCGCTGACCGAGACCGCGGCCACCGTGGCCCGGATCTGGTGTGACCTGCTCGAGGTGAGCTCGCTTGACCCCGATACCGCCTTCACCGACCTCGGCGCCGATTCGCTGCTGCTGGTGCACGCCCACCAGCGCCTCGAAGTCGAATTCGGGCGGCCGCTCCCGGCCGGCCTGCTGTTTCGGGAACCGACCATCAACGCAGTCGCCCGACAGTTGTCCCAGCCTGACCCCGACCGCCCGGCCGCCCTCACACCCCCGGTCAGCGCCACCGGTGACGCGGTCGCCATCGTCGGGATGGCCGCCCGGGTGCCCGGTGCGGGCGACCTGCGCCGGTTCTGGTCGAACCTGTGTGCCGGTGTCGAATCGATCGCGCCGCTGACCAGCGCCGAATTGGCGGCCCTGCCCGCCCATCAGACCAGCGACCCGCACTTCGTGCCGGTCGCCGCCCAGCTCGAGGGCATCGAGAACTTCGACGCGGAGTTCTTCGGCATCAGCCCCGCCGAGGCCGCCGTGATGGACCCCCAGCACCGGCTCTTCCTGGAAACCGCTGTCGAGGCGATCGAGGATGCTGGCCTGGACTCCGACCGGGTCGCGGTGTTCGCCGGGTCGGCGATGAGCACCTACCTGGTCAACAACGTCCTGCCTACGCTCGGCCCGGGTGTGTTCTTGAGTCACCGCAACTTCGACCGGGCCGCCGATCTGCGCACCGAGGCGGGCAATGCCGGAGACCATCTGCCGATGCGGACCTCGCATCTGCTCGGACTGCGCGGCCCCAGCATCAATGTCCAGGCCACCTGCGCGACCTCGCTGGTCGCAGTCCATCTGGCTCGGCAAGCCCTGCTCGCCGGAGAATGCGACGCCGCCCTGGCCGGCGGGGTCACCGTCATCACCCCGCAGGCCACCGGCTACCGGTGGCGCGACGGCCTGATGGTCTCGAGAGACGGGCACTGCCGCCCGTTCGACGCCGCCGCCGACGGCACCGTGTTCGGCAACGGGCTCGGCGTGGTCGTGCTCAAGACTGTGGCCAAGGCGCTGGCCGACGGTGACCGGATCTACGCGGTCGTGTCAGGATCAGCGGTCACCAACGACGGCGCCGACAAACCCAGCTACACCGGCCCAAGCCTGGCCGCCCAAGCCGAGGCCATCACCGCCGCGCACCGCGCCGCCGGAATCACCGCCGACGACATCTCGTATGTCGAAACCCACGGCACCGCAACACGATTGGGCGACCCGATCGAAATCGCCGCCCTGACCCGGGCGTTCCGGACCAGCACCGACCGGGCCGGTCAGTGGTGCGCGATCGGGTCGGTGAAATCCAACCTCGGACACCTCGACGAAGCCGCCGGAGTGATCGGGCTGATCAAGACCGCGCTGAGCCTGCACCACCGCCAGATACCACCCAGCCTGGGTTTCGCCACCCCCAACCCCGCCGCAGACCTGCCCGCCACGCCGTTCTACGTCAACACCGCACTGCGCGATTGGCCCGCCGAACCAGACCGTCCCCGCCGGGCCGGGGTGAGCTCGTTCGGTATGGGCGGCACCAATGTTCACGTGGTCCTCGAACAGGCTCCCGCTCCGGCCGCGGCCGGCTCGCCGCTGCCGGAGCGGCCCGTGCAGCTGTTGCCGGTCTCGGCACACAGCCCGGCCGCGCTGCGCGAACTGATCTCGAGCTACCGGCGTCTGCTGGACGAGGAACCGGACCGGTTCACCGACCTCTGCTACACCGCGGCCACGCGCCGGCACCGCCGGTATCGTGCCGCGATCGCCGCCACCGCCGCCGCCGCCGCGCGCGCCGAGCTGGATCGGCTGCTCACCAGCCCGGATCTCGGCAAGCCCGCCGGGGCGGGGGCTGGGCCGTTGGTGTGGCTGTGCACTGGATACGGCTCGCAGTACCCGCAGATGGGGCGCAGCCTGTATGAGGCCGAGCCGGTGTTCCGGGAGGCCTTCGGCGAGTGCGCGAGCATCGTCGCCGCCCAAGGCGGGAGCTCGCTGACCGACCTGCACTACGGACCCGACCCAGCCGCGCGTCTCTCGGACCCGACGTGCGCGCATCCGGCGATCTTCGCGCTCGGCTACGCCACGGCCTCGCTGTGGCGGTCCTGGGGCGTGCACCCGGACCTGCTGATCGGGCACAGCCTTGGGGAATACCTCGCCGCCACGCTGGCCGGGGTACTGTCACTGCCCGACGCGCTGACACTTGTCACCGCCCGCGCCGAACTGGTCGAAAACCTCACCCCGCCAGGGAAAATGGTGCAACTCGCCGCTGAGGCGGCCACCGTGGAAACCCTCATCGCGCCGTGGGCCGACTCGATGGCGGTCGCCGCGATCAACGGCCCCGATACCGTTGTCGTCTCCGGCGCACCGGCCGCGGTCGATCAGCTCATCGCCGAATGCGACCGCCGCGGCATCCCCAGCAGGGCCCTGGCGGTCTCACGCGCCCTGCACTCCCCGCTGATGGCCCCCGCCGCGGCCGGACTGCGGCGCGTCGCTGAATCGCTGACCTACCACCACCCCCGCGTCGACCTGATCGCCGCCAGCACCGGCGCGCTGGCCCAGGAATCCGATTTCGGGGCCGACTACTGGGTGGCGCACCTGAGCAGCCCGGTCCGATTCGCCGACGCGCTCACCACCGCCAACCGAGCGGGAGCCACTACCTTCCTCGAGATCGGCGCGACCCCGGCCCTGTCCGCGCTGGGCCGCCGCGTCCTGCCCGATGAAGCCCGGCGCTGGCTGGCGAGCATGAGCCCGCGCGACCCGCTGGCCGCCTACGACGCGCTGGCGCGGCTCTACACCGGCGGCGCCGAGATCACGTGGTCGGCCGTGGCACCGCGCACCGGCCGCCGCACGCCCGCACCGGCCTACCCCTTCCAACGGCGCCGCCACTGGATCGACCGCCCGGCCGACACCCTGCCCGCCAGCGCGAACACCGCCGCTGACCCCTCGCCATCGGAGACCGACACCGTGACCCCACAATTTCTCGACCTGACCTGGGAACCCGCATCCGAGACCGCCGCCAGCGCCATGACGGGTACCGTTGTCGTCATCGGCCCACCCGGCGACCTGGCCTCCCGGCTCGTCGACGGGCTGCGCGCGAACGGACGCGGATGCGCGCAACTGCGCACCAGCCCCACGCACCTGCCCAACGCCGGGGAACTGGCCAGCGAGCTTGGTCGCCTGTCCGGCGCCGGAACCCGGCTCCAGATCGTCCTCGCCGATGTCACCTGCACCGGCGTCGATCCCACCGAGGCCTTGGCGCGGATGATCGATCTCGCGCGCAACATCGTCGCGCCCTCGGGCACGGTGCCGGTGGCCGGGCTGTGGCTGGCCACCGGCGAAGGTGATGTGCGCACCACCGCGCTGGCCGCCCTGGCCCGCACCATCGCCGCCGAACACCCCGAACTGACCTGCGGCGCGGTCACTATGCCCCTGTCACCGACCGCGGCCGATATCGACGCGGTGATCTCGTGCCTGCACCGGCCCGACACGGGTGAAGCATGGATGGTCCGCGCCGGCCGACTGCACCACGCGCGCCTGACCACCCGCGACGCCACCGGCAGCGGGCTCGTCGACGCGGTCCCGGTCCGCAGCGACGCCACCTACCTGATCACCGGCGGCCTCGGCGCGCTCGGGCTGCGCACGGCCTTGCTGATCGCCCGCCGCCACCCCGCCCGTATCGTGCTGCTCTCCCGCAGCGGCCACGCCGCCGACCCCGCAGCCTGGGACGAGTTGGCAGCATCTGGGGCCGAGGTCGAGGTGGTGGCCGGTGACGTCGCCGACGCGGACCTGCTCGCCGGTCTCATCGACCGCCTCGGGGCCCGGTTGCGCGGGATCGTGCACTGCGCAGGAGTGCTCGACGACGCGATCCTGCTGCACCAGGACCGCCGGCGCGTCGCCGCTGTGCTCGCGGGCAAGGTCGGCGGGGCGTGGCTGCTGCACGAACTGACCCGGGACCGGGAACTGGACTTCTTCGTGCTGTTCTCCTCGCTGGCCGCGACCATCGGCTACCCCGGCCAAGCCGTCTACGCCGCCGCCAACGGCGCGCTGTGCGATCTGGCCCGCCACCGCCACCACCACGGCTTGGCCGCCCTCGCGGTCAGCTGGGGCAGCTGGGCAGGGCCCGGGATGACCGGCCGACTCGCCTCCGAACTGCGCGAGCGCATCCAGGCTGAGGGCGAGACGCTGCTCGACCCCGCCGCCGCCGCGGTCACCGCGCTGACCGCGCTGCCGGGCACCGGCCCACATATCGCGATCGCGACGGTGGACTGGGACCGCTTCGCCGCCACCCGCACCTACCCGACCCCCGTCCTGGCCGCACTCACCCACCTCACCCCGGCCACCCGGCCGACACCCGCGCCGGCCGCCCCGCTGACACCCAAATCCGATGTGGCACAGACGGTTACGCGACTCGTTGCCGAGTTGTTTGGCGTCGACCCGGCCGAGGTCGACCCGCACCGCGGCTTGACCGCCCTCGGGCTCGACTCGTTGAGCGCGCTGGACCTGCGCACGAAATTGCAGCACCACTACGGTGTCTCGCTCCCGGCGACGGTGGCCTTCGACCACCCCAACATCGCCGCCCTCACCGGGCACCTGACCGGCCTGCTGGCCGCAGCCGGGCCCGGTCCGGGCCCGGCACCCACCGCCGCGCCGACGACGTCCGGCGACCGCGCGGGCGCGGAATCCGGGGAAGATGCCGAGACCGGTGACCGGGTAGCGGTGATCGGGATGGCGCTGCGGTTCCCCGGCGCCGACACCGTGACCGGGTTCTGGGAGCAGTTGTGCGCCGGTACCGACGTACTGGCCCCGATTCCGGGCGACCGCTGGGACATCGACGCCTACTACGACCCGTCCCCGGCCGCACCCGGCAAGATGACCGTGCGCCACGCGGCCACCCTCGCCGACATCGACAGCTTCGACGCCGCCTTCTTCGGTATATCCCCGGCCGAAGCCGCCCGGATGGACCCCCGGCACCGGATGCTGGCCGAGACGACCTGGCATGCGCTCGAGCACGCAGGGATTGACCCGACCACGTTGCGCGGCAGCGACACCGGCGTCTTCGTCGGCGGCGACGAATTCCTCAACGATCACCTGCGCCGCCTGGACCCCGCCGACCTGGGCACCGACCCGCACGTGGCCACCGGCGCCACGCTGAGCATGACCGCGGGCCGCCTGTCGCACCTGCTGGGCTGCCACGGCCCGAGCATGGTGCTGGCCACCGCCTGCTCCGCGAGCCTGGTCGCCGTGCACACCGCGATCAGCGCGATCCGGCGCGGCGAATGCGACACCGCGATCGTCGCCGCCGCCAAACTGCTGATCGATCCGGTCGAAACCGTCCAGCTGTGCAAGACCGGCGCGCTGGCACCGGACGGGCGGTCCAAGGTGTTCTCCGCGGCCGCCGACGGGTTCGGCCGCGGCGAAGGCGTCGCCGCGGTGATCCTCAAACGTCTCGATGCCGCACTCGCCGACGGCGACCCGATCCACGCCGTGGTGCGCGGCTCGGCGCTCAACCACGACGGCCCCAGCTCCGGGCTGACCGTGCCCAACCCCGGCGCCCAGGCCGCCGTCATCTACAAGGCCCTGCGCGATGCCGGGGTGATCCCCGACCAGGTGAGCTACCTCGAAACCCACGGCACCGGAACACAACTCGGAGACCCGATCGAGCTCGGCGCGCTGGCCACGGTGTTCGCCGGGCGCGGCACCCCGCTGCTCATCGGGTCGGTCAAGGCCAACATCGGCCACCTCGAGGAGGCCGCCGGGCTGGCCGGGCTGATCAAAGCCGTCCTCGCACTGCGCACCAGGACCATCCCCGCCCAGCCGCACTGCGAACCGCTCAACACCAACCTCGACTGGGACACCCTGCCGGTGGCGGTGCCGCGCACCCTCACCCCGTGGCCGCCCGCCGCCCCTCTCATCGCGGGAGTCTCCGCGTTCGGCATGTCCGGCACCAACGCCCACATCATCCTCGAAGCCGCCCCAGCACGTCACACCGCACGCAGTACAGGGCAATTCGTGTTCCCGATCTCGGCTCGCGACGACGCCGACCTGCGCGCCGCCGTCGCCGGCCTGGCGGACGCGCTGTCGGCCGACCTCGACCCCGCCGAGCTGGCCTACACGCTGCAAACCGGACGCCACCACTACCCGTGGCGGCTCGCCGCGATCGCCAGCTCGCCCACCGAGCTGGCCACCCTGCTCGCCGGTGTGCTCGAAGGCACCTACACCGGCTCCGACGTCATCACCAGCAGCAACACCGCAGGCTCATTGTCGGCGGCCGCCGGGCCCGCGCACCGCGCCGCGCACGCCTGGTGCGCCGGTCAGCAGGTCGACTGGGCCACCCTCTACCCCACCACCCCGGCCCGGATCAGCCTGCCCGGCTACCCGTTCCGCCGCACCACCACAACCCGCGCGGCTACCGCGCCGACGGCACCCGACACCGACGCAGGCACTGCACCTGTTCCCGCGCCCGCCGACGAACAGCTCTCGCCGCAGGCCGGCGAGGTCGGTGATCTGGATATGGCCAGGCAGATCCATGCCCGCGTCGCGGAACTGCTCGGCTACGCCCCCGAGGATCTGGACCCCGCCGGTGAGCTGGCCGGCCTGGGCGCGGACTCGATGACCTACACCCGCATCGGGCACTACCTGCTCGACACGCACGCCGTCACGGTCAGCTTCGACGAACTGTTCGACCGGGCCGTCACCGTGAACGCGCTGATCGAGATGGTCACCGCCACGGCACGCCCGCGCCAACCACACACCCCGGCCACACCCGCGCCGTCCGCACAAGGGAGCGCGCCTGCACCCATCCTCGTGCAGGGACCGGCCTCGCTGGACAGTGCCACCGAAGCGGCCACCGAGAACCTCTCGAGCGCCCAGCAACGGTTCGTGGCCGGGTTCGTCGCCGACTACGCCGGCCGCACCGCGACCTCCAAACAGGCGGCGGCACGGTCGATGCCGGTGCTGGCTAACTGCCGAGCGGGCAGCTTCGTGCCCGCCCTCAAGGAGATCACCTACCCGATCGTGGCCGCCCGCTCCGACGGGGCCCGGTTCGTTGACCTCGACGGCAACGAATACCTCGACATCTCCATGGGATACGGGGTACACCTGCTCGGCTACAACCCACCCGCACTCACCGCTGCGTTGCGCGATCAACTCGACCGCGGCATCCACATCGGCCCGCAGACCGAGGCCGCCGGGAGGGTCGCCGCGCAGCTGTGCCGGCTCACCGGTACCGAGCGGGCGGTGTTCTGCAACTCCGGCACCGAAGCGGTCAACGCCGCGCTGCGTTTCGCTCGCGCCGCGACCGGCCGCACCCGCTTCGTCATGTTCGCAGGCTCCTACCACGGCTGGTCCGACACCACCTTGGCCCTGCCCGCTGGAACCTCGAGGTCGCTGCCCATCTCACGCGGTATCGGCGACGGCGCGATGGGCGATGTGATCGTGCTCGACTACGGCAGCGACGAATCGTTGCAGGTGATCGCCGAGCTGGGGCCGAGCCTGGCCGCGGTACTCGTCGAACCGGTACAGAGCCGCCGCCCCGACCTCGCCCCCGCCGAATACCTGCACCGGTTGCGCGGACTCACCCGCACAACCGGTACCGCGCTGATCTTCGACGAGATCATCACCGGGTTCAGGGCCGGCCCCCGCGGCACCCAGGGCTGGTCGGGCGTGGACGCCGACCTGGTCACCTACGGCAAGATCCTCGGCGGCGGCCTGCCGATCGGCGCCGTAGCTGGATCCGCCCGCTTCCTCGACACCGTCGACGGCGGCGCGTTTGTCTACGGCGACACCGTCTCCGCGCCGACGACCCCGACGACGTTCTTCGGCGGCACCTTCAACAAGAACCCGATGACGATGGCCGCCGCCGCGGCCGTGCTCGACATTCTCGAACGCGAAAGCCCCCACATCCAGCACCACCTCGAACGCAAGGTCGCCTGGCTGGTCGACGAATTCAACCGGTTCTGCCGCCGCGAGGGCTTCGCGATGAAGATCGTGGCGTTCTCCTCGCTGTTCCGGTTCATCCCCGAACACGACTACCGCCTCCACCGCAGCCCGCTGGCCCACGAACTGTTCTTCGCGATGATGGCCCATCGCGGCATCTACATCCTCGAAACCCGCGTGTGCTTCCTGTCGACCGCCCACACCGACGACGACCTCACCCACATCCTCGACGTGGCCAAACAATGCCTGAACACCCTGCGCGAGCACGGATTCTTCCCCGCCGGACCCCAGAACACCACCGCGCCGGCACCCGCCGCCCTGCCGACAGTCTCGCTGTCCGGCCGATCGGCGCAGGGCAGCCGCAGCAGCGTTCTGGTAACCGGGGCTACCGGGTTCCTTGGAACCCAGCTGGTCCGCCGACTTCTCGACACCACCAGCGGCGATGTCACCTGCCTGGTGCGCGCCGATGACGACGCCCACGCCCATCGACGCCTACACGACTCGCTCACCCGCGCCGGAGTGAACACCGACGCCCGTCGGCGCGTCACCGCCGTCGCCGCCGACCTCACCCGCCCCTCGCTCGGGCTCGATCCGCACCGCTGGAGCCAGCTCAGCGAAGCCGGCGACATCTTCCACTGCGCGGCCTTCGTGCACTCGCTGCACCCCTATGACCGGCTCGCGCCCACCAACGTCACCGGCACCGGCGAACTTATCGCCCTCGCCTGCGCCCGCCGACCCGCCCGCCTGCACCACGTCTCCACCGACGCGGTGTTCGACGCCTACGGCTACCACCGCTACCGCCGCATCACCGAAGACCAGCCCCTGGCCCACCGCGACAGCCTCTACGGCGGCGGCTACGCCGAAACCAAATGGGACGCCGAAACTCTGGTCGCCGAAGCCCGCGGCCGTGGACTGGCCGCGGCGATCTACCGGCCCGGCGCGCTGCTGGGCGCCACCGACGGCGACGCCGGACAAGTCGACGACTTCCTGCTCCGGTTCCTGCGCGGCATCATCACCCTCGGCGTCTGCCCCGACATCGAAGCCACCATCGACCTGGTACCGGTCGACTACGCGGCCGCGCTCATCGTGGCAGCAGCAGGCACCCAACCGGCCGCGCGCACCTTCCACCTCACTCACCCCGACCCGATCAGCTACACCGAGCTGATCGAGCTCGTCCGCGCCTACGGCTACCCGGTGCGCACCGTCGCCCTGCACGAGTGGGACGCCATCCTGGCCGGGCTGCGCCACGAACACAACAACCCGCTCTACCCCCTGGTTCCGCTGCTGACCAGCGGTGACCCCTACCTGCGCGCCGCGCGCCTGGCCGTCGACAACAGCGCCGCGATCGCGGCCGCACACCAGATC
Organism: Nocardia sp. FDAARGOS_372; assembly: GCF_002554515.1. NCBI lineage: Bacteria > Bacillati > Actinomycetota > Actinomycetes > Mycobacteriales > Nocardiaceae > Nocardia > Nocardia sp. FDAARGOS_372. The sequence goes on from NZ_PDDW01000001.1 coordinate 2,186,379, forward strand.
GGCTGCCCGCCCCTGCACGAGTTGATCCCGCTGTATCTGACGCGGTTGGCCCACCAAGGCCTGCTGCCCGCACCGAACCCGCGCACCCACGAAACGACGGTAACCCGATGACCCTGCCGCCCAACCAGTTCCCGGGCATGCCCGAAACCAGCTTCGACTGGGTCCGCAACACCCTGGGCTGGACCACCTCGAGCGATCAGCCCATCACCAGCGAACCCCTGTCACGCACCGACGGCGAGATGGGCGCGGTCTACCGGCTGCGCTGTGGGGACAACTCGCTGATCTACAAGACCACCCCGACCGGTGACGGGCACTGGCAGAACCTGACCCGCGAGGGCGACCTGCTCGGCCGCGAGATCGCCAGCTACCAGACCCTGGCCGCGTGCGGCCCGATCGCGCGCACCATCGCCCCGCGCTGCTACCGCAGCATCCGCCACGGCGACGGCACCGGCGCCATCGCCCTGGAAGACCTCGGAGACGGCGTCAGCGCCGCCGAGATGGCCGACGGACTGAGCTACCGCCAGGCCCACGCCGCGGTCACCACCCTGGCGACGCTGCACTCGCTGACCGCGGTCACCGGCACGCCGACCTGCCCGCACCCGTGGCTGCTCACCGCGGGCTCGCCGGCACTGATCACCGCGATCACCGTCGGCCTGGATGACCTTCCCGAAGCACTGTCCGGACTCGGCCTGGCCCGCCCCGGCAGCGCCCCCGCGGCCCAACGCGGCGACCGCGACCGCGTCCGGCAAGCGTCCCTCGACGCGCACCGCAGCACGGTGACCGCGGTGTGCCACGGCGATGTCTGCCCGGCCAACATCATCTTCACCGCGACCACCGGTCTCACCCAGCCCACCACCGCGCGGCTGGTCGACTGGCAATTCGCTATGTGGGGCAACCCGTTGACCGACCTCGCGCTGCTGCTCACCACCTCGCTGACCCCGCGAGCGCGCCGCGCCTGGCACGAACAGCTCTTGCGCCACTACCACCACGTCCTCACCCTGCGCGCCGAGGTGTCCTACTCGTGGTCGGCGTGCCTGGCCGACTACGAACGAGCACGCCCGTTCGCCGCCCTGGTCGCCCTGGCCTCGGCCGCGGCCTACATCAGCGAGATGACCCCCGCTGACCGGGCCCGCTTCGCCGACCGGATCGCGATCGCCCTCGATGACACCACCCCGACCGCGAGACAGCCTTCACCACAGCGTCGTTCGCGGATATACCTCGTGGGTGACGCGCCGCGTCGCGTGGAAGTCGCGGTCATCGGCGCCGGGATGTTCGGTGCCGCCGCCGGCAAGTACCTCAGCGAGGCCGGTGCGGACACCCTCGTCATCGGCCCCCGCGAACCCGACGACCACCGCGCCGGTGACCAGCACAGCTTCGCCGCACACTACGACCAGGCACGCATCTGCCGCCGCCTGGGCTGGGATCCGGTCTGGGGCGAACTCGATGCCCGCTCCCTGGACCGGTTCCGCGAAATCGAGTCCGCCTCCGGGATGAGGTTCTTCACCGACAGCGGTTCGCTGGTCCTGCTCGCCGGATCCATCCGGCAACGCACGGACGCGATCGCCGCCCAGTGCCGCGACCAAGCCATCGCCGTGCAACGCCTCGACGAAACAGCCCTGGCCGCCCGATTCCCGATGCTGGGGCTGCCGCCGCTCGAGCAGGGAGTGGAAGGACTCTACGAACACAGCCGCGCCGGGCATCTCAATCCGCGTCGCCTCGTCTCAGCACAACTGGCCCTGGCGCAGAACCACGGTGCGCGCATCCTGCGCGCCGCCGTGCGGGCGGTCGGGCGCGCCGATCGCCGGTGGCGCCTGCGCCTGGACGACGACCACGGCCGCCGCGAGGTGATCGCCGAGAAGGTCCTCGTGGCCGCTGGCGCATTCACCAACCACAACAACCTGCTCCCCGGCACCGAGCAGCTGGCGATGCAGGCCTACGCCGAACCGAACCTGCTGATGCGGGTCGACCACGCCCAACGCACGGCTCTGGCCGGGCTTCCGCCGGTGGTCACCGTCGACCCGGCCGACACCGGCGACGCCAACACCTCGATCTACCTGGTGCCACCGCTGCTCTACCCCGACGGGCACGCCTGGCTGCGTATCGAGCCTGGCATGCAGCCGTGCGTGCAGCCCCTCGACAGCGCGCTCGAGATGACCAGCTGGTACGCCGGACAGACCCTCACCCGCGCTCAGGCGACGATGCTGACCTTCATGGCCACCATGATGGTGCCGACCTTGGCGCCCGTCGCGACCCGGCACGCGGCCTGCATCATCGAGAAGACCCCCACCCGATACCCCTACATCGGCCACCTCGCCCACGACTCATTCACCGTCGCGGTCGGCGGCAACGGCCACGGCGCTCGCGGCTCCGACGAGATCGGCCGGCTCGCGGCGCACATGGTGCTCGGCAAACCCTGGGACAGCCCCATCGACCAGGACACCTTCACCCCGATCACCGGCGCCACCGCCGTGCCGTGCCTGAAACCGCCCTTCGGGCTGTGCTGAACCCACCCCTACGACAACGGGCCCGCCCAGCTGTGACGCTGGCGGGCCCGGTCGTCGTGGCCTCGCCGAAATTACTTCGCCACGACGATCGCCGAATCCGGCACCGGGATCGGGTAGTCACCGGTCAGACATGCCGTGCACAGCCCACCCCGGCTACCAGGGGTGATCGCCTCGACCATCGCATCGATGTCGAGGTAGACCAGGCTGTCGGCACCGAGGTAGTCGCAGATCTCCTCCACGCTCATGTGTGAGGCCACCAGCTTGGACCGGTCGGTGGTGTCCATCCCGAACCAGCACGGCCACTTGTACGGCGGGGACAGCACGCGAAGATGGATCTCGGCCGCACCGGCGGCGCGCATCATCCGCATCGTCTCGCGCAACGTGGTCGCGCGGATGATCGAATCCTCCACGACCACCAGGCGCTGGCCATCGATGTTCTCCCGGATGGGGTTGAGCTTGATCCGCACCGCGTTGGCGCGCAGCTCCTGGTTCGGCGCGATGAACGTCCGGCCGATGTAGCGGTTCTTGACGAACCCGTCGACGAAGGGGATCCCAGATGCCTCGGCGTACCCTTGCGCGCCCGGCACACTCGACTCTGGGATCGGCACCACCGCATCCGCGGACACCGGCGCTTGCCGGGCCAGTGCCTGACCCATTCGGCGCCGCACACGATGCACGTTCTGCCCCAACAGGTTGCCGTCGGGCCGGGCGAAATAGACGAACTCGAACGAGCACAACGCGGGCGCCGCTGTCGGCTGACGCAGCGTGCGGGCATGGACCCCGTCGCCGTCGATCACCACGACCTCGCCCGGGGCGATCTCGCGCACAACCTCGGCGCCGACGACATCCAGGGCCGGGGTTTCCGAGGCCAGCACCCAACCATCGTCGAGCCGACCCAGAAACAGCGGCCGGAACCCCTGCGGGTCGCGAGCGCCGATCAGGAAGTCCGAACCCAACAGCACCAGCGAGAACGCGCCGCGCAGCTGCGGCAGCGTGGCGATGAACGCCTCGATGACCTCCTCACTGTCACCACGCGGTTCACGCCCCGACAACCCGCGGGCCACCAGCTCGGCGACCAGCGCGCTGTCACTGCCGAGGCCGTCGTAAGGCATCTCCAGGCGCTCGGATAGTTCGGCGGTGTTGACCAGGTTTCCGTTGTGGGCAAGGGCGAACTGGTGCCGGCGCACATCACGGTAGACCGGCTGGCAGTTGTTCCAGTCGCCGGAACCGGTCGTCGAGTAGCGGGTGTGCCCGATGGCGAGATCACCCTGGAGGGTTTGTAGGCGGCGGTCGTCGAAAACTGTCGACACCAGGCCGGTGTCTTTGTCCACCCACATTTTGTGGCCGTCGCTGACAGCGATACCGGCGGCTTCCTGACCGCGGTGCTGCAAAGCGAAGAGACCGAGGTAGGTCATGTGGGAGACGGGCTGTCCGGGCGCGTAGAGGCCGAAAACACCACAGGCCTCCTTGGGGGAGTCGTCCACAGCGAGTAGGCTACTCGCGGAACGCAACTCAGGTAAGGCCAGTGGCCACGATCGCGTGGACGAACCGGTGCCGTCGCGGGAGCCGCGCATGCAGCCCTACACGCCGAGCCACTCGTTCAGCGCGGACGCAACCCCATCGTCTTCGAATGCTGCGCACACCATGTCGGCTGCGTTCTGGACGCGCAGGGGCGCTTGCCCCATCGCAACACCTAGTCCGGACCACCGCAGCAGCTCGAGGTCATTCAACCCGTCGCCAATCGCCATCGTGTTGTCCACCGCTACGCCGAAATCGACCCGTATGGACTCGGCAGCAGATGCTTTGCTCACGTCATCCGCAGTCAGATCAGCGAAGGTCTCCGCTGGATCGATCCAGCAGCGAACGCCGGGAATCCGCAGATCGGACAGAACGGTGGATAGCTCATTAGCAGTGCGGCCAGGCCAGTGCACCGCCAGCCGCGTCGACACGGCGTCAGCGATTTCGTCTAGCCGCACCAGCTGAACAGGCCCGAAATGTGTGTCGGAATCCGAGGTCTCGTCCGTTGCCAGGATACCCACGCCTGGAACCTCGGCGACAAAGATCGCATCGATGATTCGCTCACGTAGTATCCGCACGGGCTCGGCGAGATGGAACTGGTTGCAGTTCAGAACCTGTCTTGAGTCGGCATCGACGATAACAGCGCCGTTCGAGCAGACCGCTCGTCCAGTTCCGATTTTCAGTTCATCGAGAAATGGAATCGTCGCCGCAACAGTACGGCCGGTACAGAGGACAACCTTGACACCACGGCCGACGGCAGTAGCGACGGTTTTGCGCACCGGCTCACTTATCAGCCGGTGCCCGTTCGGATCCCGATACGAATCGGGGGGACAAATCGTGCCATCAATATCGAGGGCGACCATCCGCGCACACCCACCGAGACGCCGATCTCCGCTCAAACATTCCTCCCAATGACAGTCACCGCGAGCTCGGCCACCTTCAGCAGCTCTGTTAACTCCTAGCATACGTATCCGGTCCATCGGAACCGGCCTGAATGCGCCGTTACCTGCTCGCTGCGCTATGTCGGCTATGGCCACGGGTATGACAGCCGTTTCCCGTTTACGTTGGTGAGCAGCCAGGACCGCGCCCCGGGCGAGCTGACGCGCCGGGCGACGGTCATGCGCGCCGAACTCCCCTGCCCCGGCTTCGGGGCGCGGCCGCGAGAGCCACCGTCGCCCAGAGGTCAGGTGCTGGCTCACCCCGCCACGCCGCCCTCCGAGGCCGATGCCCGACTCAACGAAGTCAGCCGTCCGAGGTTCCCCCGGTTCGCTGGAGGGCTCAGCATCGTCGATAGGACCATAAGGAGCCCCGCGTGGCAGCACCGAAGAAGTACCCCGATGAACTGAGAGCTCGGGCGGTCCGGCTGTATCTGGCGTCGGTTCGAAGCCGACGATCGGCGCTCCGCGCGCAGGTATAATCGCGACTGCACCACCACGACCCCGCGGGCCCGCTCATCTGCAACCCACGCGCCCGCCGCTTCACATTCCTGGTTCATCCCGACATCGACCCGACCCGCCACTGTTCGCCGAGCCGCGGCAGCCAAATCGCGTTGCCTGCCCTCTCTCGACAGACGGCGGTGACGAGACCCGGCTGGGTACCGGGGTACCGGGGTGGGCGGCGACGTAGTCCAGCCGCACCCGCGCGGGTGCGGGCAGCACCGCGCGCCCCGCGCGACCCCCACACACGAACTGCCGCCATTCGCGCGCGTGCGGGGCGCAGGCCCGCGCCCAGGCGGGTCGCCCGAGCGAATTCGACAGCGTCGCGATCCTCACCACTGTCCTCGGCGTCCACCACCGATTCCTGCGTCATCGCTTGGCAGCCCGGTGGGGCCGGTGAGGTCGGTGCGGCGGCCGATGATCTTGGCGATATGGTGGCGGGCTCGCTCGTCGGGGGCGGTGATGCCGGATTGGCCGTGGTCAGCGGCCCGCTACCGTGGCGAACAACGGCACCGGGAGGGGTAGTGCTCCAGGCGGCGGCGGTGGCGAGGCTGATCCCGCTGTCAGCAGTCCCGATCGAGCACCTGGCTGGCCATCGAGAGGCGGCGGTGTGCACTACATCGTCGGTCTGGTGGTTCGAGCGCGTCGCCGCAAGCTTGATCAACTGTCGAAAGCCGGTTTCCAGACCATCTGATTGCCGAATTGCATGTGCGACGCGAATCCAGACTTCCCCCGCGCTCCCCGCGGAAGATGACGCAGATCGCCTTCGGTGAGTTCCTAGACGGCTCGTCGTATCGGATAGTCTGTGTCCCGAATGGCGTAAGGGGGTGCGGTGTCCGGGGATCTTCACGTTGACGTGGTTCAGTTGCGCGAGGCTGCGCGGTTCATCGATGACAAGGCTCGAGCGATTCGCAGCGAGGTTCAGCAGCTCGACCAATCGATCGGAAATGAGCTACTGATCGATGGCTGGCAGGGTGTGGCCGCCAGCGCGTACGACGAGTCGTGGGTGGAGTGGAAGCAGGGCGCCGAAGCGGTGATCTCTGCGTTGGAGGAATCCGCAGTCGCTCTGATCGAAGCTGCGAACCAGTACGAGCTGCGCGACGAGACGAATTCCGCGGCGATCACCGGGTTGACCGGATTGGACCTGCCGTGAGCGGCAACCAGCAATACCGGATCGACCTCGAGCAGCTGGACGCGGCCATCGACACACTCGCGAAGTTCGGCAAGACAGTGGAGGACTGGCTGGCCGAGGTCGACGGCAAGATCGCCGATCTGCACCTGTCATGGTCGAGCCAGGCCGCCGCCGCCCAGCGCGACGCTCACCAGAAGTGGTTGGCCGGGGTAGCCGAGATGCAAGAAAACCTGGACGAGCTGCGTGAGGTCGCGCGCAAGGCGCACGCGAACTACAGCGCGGCGATCGACGTCAACACGAAGATGTGGCCCTGATGGCACCACCGGTGCAGGTGGATGTCGAGGGGTTCACCAAAGCAGCCGACGTCTATGCCGATGTCCATGCCACTCTGACGTCGGGCATCACTGCGCTGACGACCGCGCTCGGCTCCTGTGGCGGTTCCGCGGGGTCGGACAACGCCGGCCGCAAGTGGACCAACGATTACGATCCCGCGGCCTGGGACACTGTCGACGCACTTGGCGATTTGGCGCTGGCCTGCAGCCAGATGCATGACCTGTTGCAGTTCACCGGGGCCAATCACGGCAACGCCAACACTCAGTCGGTTCCTACTGCAAGCCCTGATGATCTGCTCTTCCCGCCCGGTTCGTTGGCTGTCTACCAGCCCGCCGAGATCCCTGCGGCCTTCGGCGGCAGCGACGCCGAGCCCGCGGGATGGGATCTGGTCACGGGTGCCGTCCAGGGCGAGCTGTGGCCCAACGGTCACCCCGACAAGTTGCGAGATGCCGCAGAAGCGTGGCGAGCGATGGCGACAACGGCGCGTACAGCGGCCGCTGAACTGCCCACCGCACGCGGTCTGATCGAAGCCCAACAGAGCCCGGAGACACCACAGGCCATCGAGCAGGCCGACATCGTCAAGGGCCAATTCGAGGCCCTTGCCGGTGCCTGCGACGAGTTGGCGAAGTCCGCCGACGCCTATGCCGACTCCATCGAAAACACCAAGCGGGCGATCGTACGAGCCCTGGTGGAACTGTTGGCGATCGTCGCCCTGGACCAAGCCGCAGGATGGATCGCCGCGCCCTTCACCGGCGGCGGTTCGGCCGCCGCCGCCCAAGGCGGCATGGCTTTGGCGATCGGCATCTACGGAGCACGTATCGCCGCGACCATCCGCGCCTTGATCGGCTTGGCCGAGGTCGCTCGTGTCCCGGTCGCCGTGTCGCAGGCGATCGCGCGCGGGTCGGAGGCCCTCATCCCGCTGCTGCGAGCGCGTCCGGCGCTGGCCGGAGTCGAAGGCGCAGCAACCCCTGGCCCTTTCACCACTTTCGCCAACCTCCGTCGCCCGCACCTGACGAAGGACACACGCGACGCGATCGAGGCGGCGACTCCACGCTGGCGCCGCCAACAAGACCCGGTCGACGACTTCTACGTCGTCAAGTCCGAACCCGAAGTCAAGGTGCCCATCAACAAGTCCTACGACGACAAGCCGTGGGTGACACAACTCGAGAAGACCCCGGACGGCAAGTACTACATCGACCATGCCAACGGCAATCTCTACCCGGTCAACCCGAAATGGGAGTACGGGCACAATAGCGGGTATGAGCACCGCCGCCTGCTCGCCGAAGCCCAGAGCCGAGGCATGACCCAACGAGAGTTCGACGAGTTCGTCAACAGCCACCCCGAACGGTTCCACATCGAAGACCAGTACGGAAACCGAAGCCACCGACGGGAGCAGAAATAGATGCCACAGCGCGATGAATGGGGCCGCACCCGCTTACACTACGCCGCCCGCGACACCGACCTCGACGCCATCGACCAACTCCTGCAGGCGGGCGAAGACGTCGACGCCCGTGACCACGAGGGGTGGACGCCCTTGCACTACGCCGCCCAGGAAGCGCACCCCGCGGCAGTCCAGAAACTCCTCGACGCCGGCGCCGATGTCAACGCGGTCACCGAGAAAGGCATGCCCGCGATCTACTGGGCCGCCACCGCCGCCTCCGGAGACCCCATCGCAACAATCCGCTTGCTGCGCGCCCGCGGCGCGGATCCCACCCGCAACACGATCAAAAGCTACTTCGGCCTTCGCAGCCCCCTGCACTACCTCGACCAGGTCACCAACCGCCCCGATATCAAAGCCGAGTTCGCCGATCTCCTATGAACCGCGACGAGAACCTCGATACCGACATCGCAGAACTCACCGCGAAAGCACACCGAGTTCGCGAAGCACTCGCGGCGATCAAGGGCACCGGCCGCGCCGCGAACGGCTCAGTCACCGCGATAGTCGACTCAGCGGGACGACTGCGTGATTTGAAACTCTCGCGCGAGGCTCTCAAGTGGGGCGACCGCCTACCGTCACTGATCCTGACGGCAACCGCAGCCGCCGAGACCGACGCCGCCCGGCAAGCAGACCGTGCCGCACAAGCGCTCACAACCGACCCCAGGGTCCAGGCAGGGCTGAGAACTGTCGGCGACGCCCTCGCAATCGACGATGCGCGCCCTAGCCGAGAACCTCTCAGCGAAGACGAAATTCAAGCCGCCGACGATGCCTACTTCGATCGGATGCGCAGAAACGGGTGGACCGAATAGGGAGGCTGATCGTCGGCGAGCTCCGAAGCTTGAACGACGGTTCCCCCGCCTGGTATGAAGACGTGGCGTATATCGCACCCTGCCGATGACCTACCACGTACCCGGCATCTGGTTGGTGCCAGCAACAGCGGTGGAGCGCACGGATGGGTAGTGCATGTCCTTCGCGCCACCGCACCGGAACCGTCGCGAATTCAGCGCACACAACTTATTGACCATTACTCGCTCAGCAGCTTCGTACCGACCATCTCCTGGCCCGCACGGTCGTCCCCTTCATCGGCGGCATCGGCTTCAACGTCGATCCCGCCCGCCGCGGCCACGACCTGATCGGCACCGGCGTCATCGTCGACGTCCCCCACGGCAACGGCTGGCGCGTCATGCCCGCGTCCGCGGAGTCACCGCGGCGCGGACGAGCTGCGCTGTTGGCCGCCGCACCCACACCCACCACGCCCGGAACCTGTACGTTCCGACAGATTAGCCGCACGCAGAGGCGCCAATTGCGGCCACCGTGCTCGTTCTGATGGCTCGGATCATCGGCGCCTGCGGGCTCGGGCTTCGTCAGGACGGCGCAATACGCGCGATCGCTGGTCTCGTCGCTTCCTCCACGCGATCCGGCTCGGCGTCGGGACGCCTGAGCGGTCTGAGTGATGTATCGGCTCATCCCGGTGCCCGCCCCGCCGGTGATTCCCGGCCCCGCCCGGCACGGGCGCCCTTGCCCGGCCGTCGCACTCGCCCCGCGCTCCCCGACGACTCGACGGTGCCAGCATGACCGAGGACCACGGCCTCGGTACCGGCAGGCATCGGGGTGGACCGCGACCGCGGTGGATGCCTGCACGGAGGCGTGCGCCTGGGTCCGCGGCGATGTCGCGCCCCAGATGCCGGTGGTCGCACTCGGGCCTGAACATCGCGGTCGTCGAGGCCCCGGGGAGTTGAAGCCCTGGGCCGGACGTGCGCATCGAACTCGCCTGCCCCGGCTTGGGGTGCGGCCCCGAGGTGACCATCCCTCATCCCGGAGGCCAGGTGCTGGCGCGCCGCGCCACCCTCCGAGGCCGACGCCCGTCTCAACGACGTCGGCCATCCTGCGGAGTAGCAACAGCCTGGTCCAGGAGCCACTGCTGGTAGGTCTGGTGCCGGAACTGATAGGCGGTGGCGTTGACGCGGAGCAAGCCGCTGTTGCGGGCCCATTCGAGGAAGACGGCGGGGCGAGTGGGGAAGTTCGCGGTGAGCTTGAAGAGTAAGACGGCCAGGTAGAACCGGCCGCTCGCGAGTCCGGTTGCCAGGCCGCACATGAGCGCGGCTAGAAGTCCGGCCAGGAGCCCAGCTGGGAGTCCGAGTACAAGGCTGACCGCGCAGACGAATCCGAGCCCGAACAAGGCGCTGCGGACGAGTGCTGCCCGTAGATCGTTGCGAATGAGCCGTCGCGCATCGCTCACCAATGCCAGTTGGTCCGCGGAAGTGGCTTGCAGGCCGACCACGACTCCGTACAGGGGGCCGAACACGATGCCGGCCCCGAGCCCAACCCGGAGCCCCACCACCGGCCCGTCCCTGAGCCCTGCGAAGAGCCCGGACAGGAGGGCAATGTAGAGGCCGACAGACAGTCCGGCCTTGAGCCCGGTCGGCCATCGCGCACCGGTGGGTACTTTCCAGGCGATCAGTTTGGCGCGCGACACAGACAGGTGCCCGGGCGCGATGCTGAACACGAGGTAGAACGCAAGGGCGAACATGAGCCCGCCGATGAGGCCGACTTGGACGCCGGCGATGACTCCATCGCGGAGCCAGAACGCGAGACCGAACACGAGCCCGTATAGGAGTGCGGCGGCCAGCCCGTGGAGCAGGCGGACCCGGTTAGGGCCAGCAATTTCCCAAATTTCATCGAGCCGGATGGCGGTGCCGTTGGTACCGATGTCGCGACGGTGTTCGAGGTGGCGTGCCAGGGTGTGCAGCCATTTGGTGACGGTGTCGGTGGTGTAGTTGCGGAAGTGCTCGGTGTCGTCGGTGGCGGCGATCGCGGCCGGGATCTGGGCAGCGAACAACCGATCGCGCACTTCTTCAACGGTGGCGCTGTCGAGCAGGGCGGCGGCGGTGGCGGGGCTATGGTCCAGCGTGGTGACGGCCAGGCCGAGCAGCCAGGGATTACGCAGTGCAGCGGCCAGAGGGCTATCGGTGTGCTCGAACTCGGCGTGCTCGCGTATGTGGTTGATGAGCTGTTCCCAGGCGGGGGCGGTGGCGCCGATCCGCTGTTGGTGGCGGACGAGGTATTCGGCGGGCTGGCCGGCGGACAGCGGGTCGAGGCTGAGGGTGGCCGCTCCCCGCAGGCCGTTGTCGCCTCCGGCGTGTTTGAGGCGGTCGAATTCGTTGCTGCGGCACAGCACCACGACCTGGCGATGTGCCCATTCGCGTTGGTTGAGCCGGTCCAGCAGGGCTCGCGCGCGGGCACCGCCGGTCGTGTCGTCGTCCATTTCGTCGAGTCCGTCGAGCACGGGCAAGATCATCCCGGCCTTGACCATCTTTCCGGCCACGTTGGGCCGCAGCCGGTAGTCACGGCCGAGCCGGGCGACCAACCACGCCGAGAATCCCTGCCCGCCGTCCCAGCCAGCGGCATTGACCCGGACCGGCACCGGCTCCGCGGCACGCTCGGGATCAGAGTGCAGTTGGTTGCGTCGCGCGATCAACCCGAGCACGAGGTAGGTCGCGGCCACCGTCTTCCCGGCACCGGCGTCACCGAGTACCACCATCCGTCGTGGTGACTCGAGACCGGCGAAGTACTCGGCGATCCGGTTGACCTCGGTCGAGCCGTCCGACGCCCCGCTCAGCGGGTCCGCGGCAGCGGTGAACCGCACATGCATGTACTGGCCGGGCGCGCCCCGGAGTTCCCGCTGAACCTGTTCCTCGGCGGTTTTGACCGCGGCGGCGAGTCGGTCGGCAAACGCGGCCAGCGACGCCCAATCCGACTTCGGCCACCACCACCGAAATGCCGTCCGGGCCGCAGGCCCGAGCAGTCCACCCGCCGCACGCCCGGCCGCAGTCTCCATCCCCGTCACCCACAACAGCCTGCCACCGCGCCGACCGCGCCACACCGCTGACACCACGACACGCGGATCAACCATTGCGCAGCAGAAGGCGGCGTGCAACGGCAGGACTCACGCAAGCCGATGGCGTCTGCGGCGTGTCTGTGGCGGGATCGATGCACACTGGGACCCGCTCCGATCTCCTGCCGGACCCGCCCCGACCATGTGGAGGAATCATGTCGTGACCAGGAAAGCCGCCGCTCGCCTCAATTGCCTACTGCGGTCGGGCGTCAAGTTGAGCTCAATTCCATTCAGGCCGGGGCACCACTGGCCCTCACACCTCGCGACGACGATACGGTGGAGCGATGCAGGGCTCACTCTCCGACGCCCATGGCGTTGCGTTGCGCACCATCTTGTCCGGTCGGGTCGCAAATCGTCTCGGCCGAGCTGGCATCGAAACGGTCGGCCAACTGGTACTTTACAGTGCTGAGGATTTGAGCCGAATGATGCAAGTAGGTCAGGGCACGATCAAGGAAATCACCACCACCCTCGGCCGGTTCGGCTTGACTCTCGCCCCCGACGCTACGCCGGTTACCGGCCCCACCCTCCTCGAGCGACACCGCGCGCTGCTGGCTCAGCACGAGCAGTTGCTGGCGCTCCTCGAGCGAATTTACTCGGATCCAATGACACCCCCCACCATGCGCGCTGAGATCACCACGTTCACAGAGGAACTCGACCTATCCCTTACATTCGAGCAGGCCGTCGTTCTCGAGCGGCCCACCGATCGCGCCCTCCGTCGCCAAACCTCGGGATGAGGCAGTCATACCTGATCCACGCGACGATGCACTGGGGCTATCTGGCCGTTGCGCCCGGCGACAGTACATGCCTGTGCGAGGGTCCGCCCAGCCGTCTCGACACCGCGCTGTAGTCCCACGCCCACGCCTGAGCGCCCAGGCGACCACAGATGTGGATGAGGCGGCCTTCGCGTTGAGCACCGTGCTGACCGGCGGTCGGCGTTGTTGCGAAGCCCTGCAATGATTACGGCGTCCCAGAGTTCGCGCAGTGACGGCCAGGACACCACGTCGGGTGCGATCTCTAAGCACGCAATGTCGAGTGCATTCGTCCGCTGATGGAGCTTTGCCGTCGCGGTGCGTTAGTAACCACGCCGTGTTCGATCAGGCTCTGGGCGGTTTCGATGATGGTATCGCGGGCCGGTCGTAGTGAGAGGCCGAGTTCTTGTTCGAGTCGCCGCCCAACTAGACGGCTGGGGCGCCCCAGCGATGGAACTGCCAGCTTGAGTCCGCGATCGACATGAGCGCCGAGCCGCACAGCCCAGTCGGGAAGTACTCGACGGGGCATACGAAAACCATGAGGTCCGAACTCCTCGTCGAGGATCGCTGCGATCTCGCTCATCCAGACGTGGGGGCCCGCGCAGATGTAGCGCTTCCCCGCTGCCGTAGGGAGTTCCATCGCTCGTCGGTGCGCGATGGCCAAATCGCGGACATCGACTATAGGCCAGCCTGTTCGGAGCAGTCCTGGCACCGACCCGCTGAGCAGTCGACGGATGACGGTGTGCGAGGTCACCAGTGCGGGCCGCTGAAGGGGGCCAAGGACGTTGCCAGGCAAGACGGTGGACAGTTCGAGGCATCGGCGCGCTGGCACCTCCCGGAGAAACTCCCAGGCCGCACGTTCGGCGCGAAGCTTGCCCAGCGCATAAGGATCCAGCGAATCCTCATTGGACCAGTCGTCCTCGTTGAGCACTCCCTCGCGCGGTGGTCGACCAGCAACGGCCAGTGTGGAGGAGGTCAGGACCACTCTCCGCACCGTGGGTGATCGCTGGGCGGCGGCCAATACGCGAAGAGTGCCGTCCACCGCGGCGGTGACCATGCTGCGCGGCTGGTGCTTCATCGGAACGGGCGAGGCAATGTGCAGCACGTACTCGCAGTCGGCCACAGCCTCATCCCATCCACGGTCGACTGACAGATCGGCGTACACGAGCTCGAGGTCCGCGCCCGCAGCGGCGGCCAGGCTGCGCACATGTTCGCAGATTGCATGGTCGGTGCTCTCCCGAACCGACGCACGGACCGAATAGCCGTTGGCTACCAACTCCTCGATGACGTGGCCAGCCACGTAGCCGGTCCCCCCAGTGACCAGGACTGTACTCACTTCACTCCTTATCGACCGAAACGGCATGGCCGTACGTTCGTTCCGACGTAGCATCAACATAAACACGACTGTCCGGTCGTTCGCGATGCGTCGAGACGCACAAACTGTGCGCATCCGGATCGACGGGCTTGTGGTAATGCCGCCATTGTGCGCTTTCCCCGAGCGCACTCCTGTTGTCCGTCGGCTTGACAGCGCCTGAACGCCCGGTAGTTTGTGAGTCATGTCGACACCGGGGGTTAAACGGCTTGTACGCTGCGGGGAAGTCGTGCGCGAGCATCGCGAAAACGCCGGCTACACACAGCAGCAACTCGCCGATCTCAGCTACACAGCAGTTTCAACCATACAAAAGATCGAGCTGGGCAAGCGTGAGCCGAATCGCCAGGTCCTCAGGCGGATCTTCGACGCCCTGGACGTCTTTCCTCTTGCGCAGGACTACCTGATGTCGCTGGCCGATCAGCCTCGCGAAGTGCAGGAACGTCTGCTGGCAGACGAGACCTCCGAGGTGCAGGAACAAGATCTTGCCCTACTGGACAGCTTGCATCATCCCGCATGTATCCAACGGCCGGCAACGTTCAATGTCGTCGCGGCCAACGATGAATTCTACGAAATGTACCCAGGGATCAAAGAAGTGGGAAACGCCCTCTACTATCACCTGCTGGATCCCAGGGCTAAATACGTCGTCGCCGATTGGGAAGCGCAAGCTCAGCTGTTCGTCAGCGCTTTCCACTGCCTGGCACCGGCGCTGATGACGCGTGAGAAATGGGACGCGATGGTACGTGAACTGAGCACTGCCCCGGAATTCGTCAGGATGTACAAACGACGGATGCCCCCGAACCAGTTCATTCAGGATCGCACCACGGTGACCACCCGAAATCCCGCCACGAACAGCGAGCAAGTGTGGTATCGAAATGTCACCACTATGATATTCCCCTACCAACGATCCACCTGGTACATGTCGTTCCATCCCGTCACGCCGCACACCCGCCATTTCGGTGAACGAGGGCAGAACGATGGATGACGCCGGCATCACCAGCGACGCCGAGTTCGCCACTGCTCGCCGAATTCTGACGGCGCTGGCATGCCATGCGAACAGTCACTCTGCCGACGATGCCGAATGGACTCGGCGCCGTGACGACTATCTTCGACGACGTACGGCACTGAGTCCGCAGGATCGGGCGGCGGTGACCGAGGTGCTGACTGTCGATATTGTTGCGTTCCACCAACTTCCAGACGCGCAATCCTGGTTGGCATGACGACACCGAGCGGACCGGTCACTCGCCTTCCCACAGCCACGGCGAGAGAGATCTTCGACCGCACCATCGTGCCGGTCCTGCTCGCCGATGCCTTTCCTCACCCGCACCCCTACGCCGTCATCGTCGTCGGCCAGCCCGGCAGTGCACTAGAGAGCTGGACCAGTAAGCGCCGCGCACGCAACATGGACACCGCGCCCTGCATGCTGGATCTACACAGCCTGCGCACCCTGTTCCCCGGATACGCGCGATTGTGCCGCGAATTGGGTGCGGTGGCAGCAGCGGCGCACATCCAGCCCGATGTCCACCGCTGGCTCACCATGAGCGTGGAATTCCTGCGAGCGCGGCGAGCGGCCGTGATCATCGAAGATGATCTGCCGTCCCCGACCACAGCTGCCCACATCGTCGACCGCATGACCGCGGGCCCCGATCCCTACCCAGTCGAGGTCGCGCTCCTCGCCGTGACCGCTGAGCAAAGCCGCTTGGCGCTACTCGAGACCTACCAGCACACCACCGAACTCCTCGGCCACGCCAATGAACCCGACCAGGCGCTGCACGACCACGCCTACGCGGCGGTTCGCGAGATTGCCCGCTGGAGCGATACCGAGAGCCGAATCGCCGCAACTGCTCTCCACTCGGGTAGCAGCGAGGCCCCGACCGTCGTCCGTCGAACCAACCCTGCCGCGACCGAGACCCGGTTCGGCGCGAGATGGCCGGCCCCAGCCGAAACGCTGCCGATGCAAGTCCTGTTCGACGTCGAACGCGACCGCGGCTGGGACTTGGCCCGCAGCCGGCGATGGGTCCGAGCACACGCATCCCTGGCCACTCGCATGGCTCCGCGATGGCGCACGGACCTGGCCGACCTCGAACAGGCCGCGGCACCCAAGCTGATGTTCACCACATTCTGGCGATCGAGGTCCGTCGGCCTGACCTTCGGCTACTACCCCGTCGTTACCACCACCGACGTTGAGGTTCTGGTCGACCTGCTGGCCGACCACGATCGCGTCCTCATCGGTGTCGTCGACCCTCACGCCGATCCTGACGTCGCGAGGTCACCGGCGGAGTTCACCGGTCCTCTCGCCGATCTCGATCGCGTTGCCGATGACGCGTCGACGATGCTCACCCCCGGAGAACAGGTCGCGATGTGGCGGGCGGTCCTACACGATCTGCAAACGCAAGACCGCGTCGACGTCACTGTCATCCCTCGCCCGGAGCTCGACCCAGCCGATTTCTGGCAACGCTTTCCCGCCACCGAGTACCGCCTCGTTCTGCCCGCGCCGCCCCCGCACAGCGACCGGTCCCCGAGCATCGCCCACGCCTATCGACAGACCCTGACCGGCTTCGTGCACCTGCACCACCCTCGCCTCGGCCAGGGACCCTACCGGGACCTGGACAGTGTGCGCCGCGCATTCCACAACGGCGACCGCGGATGGGAGCGCCAGCTCGCCCGCGGTGCCCTGGCGGCCTTTTATGCCGCCGATGGGCCCAGCCGCGTCCTCGACACACCACCTGCTGAACCAGGCTTTCGGGCAGTGGCCGCCCTCGACGCCTTCACCGATTTGACCACCGGCGCACTCACCCCCAACACGTCGATCCGCCTTGCGATCGAGTCCGCCCTCCCGCCCGCCGCACACGCCGTGCCAGACCTCACCGCCACCGACGCTCCGTCCCCCGGACCGGGTCCCGCCCATGGCCCAGCACCCGGCCCGTCGCCATGATCGCCCACTGCGAAAGTAGCGCCCCGAGAGCCTGCAACACTTCCACCAAGGCACCAAGGTGCTTCCGCGCATTCGCAGCTGCGCACATCAGCCCACTGCACACCAGCGGACATACGCGACGCCCCAGGACAGCGGACCAATAGTATTCGACCGCATCACCGCCTCACCTGCACACCCACGACACACCAAGACCGGCCCATATCTGAACGCCTCGACCCGACAGCAGATTTCCCCGACCTTTTTCGCGGTCTCGACCCCAGTATCGTCCAGGCCGTCGTCCGTGTATTGACATTCGAACGCCTCTACGGCATCACGATTTCCCGCGAGATCATTGATGACACAGTAGGATTCGTCATCGGCGCGCTCAGCGAGGCTGATTACGACCGGCGAGCGGCACAGCGCGCCACCGTCGCCGACGAGTAATTCCGCAATGAGCGACGTCGATAACGAGCAGTGGCGGTGGCCTTTTACGGTCGATCATCGTGCGGTCTTTCCTTCTTGTCTCGAGCTACCCGATCGGTGGGTGATCGGGGTGGCGTCAGCGTAGGAGGCGGGTCTACCGGCTACCTCGGTAGCCGTCGATCAGGACGATGAACAGCGGCACCTGCAGCTCGGTCGGCCAGTCGACTTCGAGGTGGTCGTAGTCGGCGGTGAGCAGCAGCATCGAGTGGGTGTGCTCGGTCTCCGCGTAGCGCACGAGTTGTTCCTGAACAACTTCGGTGCTCCACCATCCCGCCGCCTTGATCTCGACTCCGGCTCGGTGGCCGTCATCGTAGGACCACAGAAAGTCGATCCGGCTGCCCTTGGCCGAACGTTCGTGGCGCGGCAGCCACAGCTCGTGCTCGACGGTGGCATCGTTGTCGACACCGGCGTCCTTCCAGGTTGCCCATATGATCTGGTGTAGCTCTTCCTCGTTGGTGTAGCGGAGGTAGCCGACCTCAACGAACGGGTCCACCAGCGGCTTCAGATAGGAGTTCCAGACCGGTGAATCGACTGGCTCACCGGGGCGCATGAAGCGCCGGCGCGTGTAGTGCTTGTCGAGATAGTCCCGCTCGTCGTCGGCAGGTCGGTTGTCCGGCATGGTGGTCCCCCTACTCGTCGATGAATGCCTGGCACGAGGGTGCTTTAGCACCGAAACATTCGGTGCACTCGGCGTTCAAGGGACAGTCATAGCAGCAGCATTAGCTTGAGGGCTACCGCATCGATCAGGCTGAGAGTGAGTACTCACACTGCAAGGCGCCGTGCCGCTCTGCCAGTTCGGGGATGGCGGTGGCGGCGTGTGATCGATGTCAGGGGAGGCTGCCGAGCACTGCCCCTGATCCGCGTGGGGCTCTCGACCCGGACCGCAATCGGTTGGGTGGACAGGAGAAGCCCGCGCTGGCGCGGCATCTCCGATGCGCGCCAGGTCGACCACGACCTGATCGGCGGGATCTGGCAGCGGCTGGTCTGCCCCGCGTGTCGCCCAGCGAAGCCGTCGACCGGGTCGCCAGTATGGTCTGCACGCTCGAGCAGTTCCACCGGCAGACGAAGCGCAGCACTTCGTCGAGCCCTCGTCGAAATTACGCGATCCACGCGCACACCTGCTTACCGGACGAGTTGGGAAGCTGCACGTGAGGTTGGTCTGAACGCGCCGGTGCCTCCGGTCGAGCCAGCCGGGATGCTCGCCGATCACGCGGGTCTGGTCGATGCCGCGTACTCGAAGGTCGCTGCTCGATTGGATGCCTAAACCCCGGCACCGTCGGTGACAACGGCAAGACTGCAAGCGGTGGCGCTGGTCGCGGTGCCCGACCCCGCGAGCCTCATCTTTGTACGGCATGGGGTGGAGGCAGCCCGCGGTCGCTAGCCGGACCGGATTAGCGCGATATCCAGTCCTCTCGAGATCGCCCCTGGACGACGACTCCGCAAGGAACTCTATTTGGAGTGCAAACTCATTCCGCGCCTTCTGCCCGCCGAACCAACGCCCTTCTCGCTGCTGTTGATCGCGTGCGGCAATGCCGGGTGTCGGTGGTCCCACGAGTTCGGGTCACTCGGGCAAACCGATTCCGCTTCCAGGATCGGCGTTGAACTTCTTTGTTCCGGGTCCCCGCACCTTGATCTCCGGGTCGACTGGTTCTGCGCTCACATAGTGGGTGTTATCGGCGCCGTAGCTACCACTCCCTTTCGATGCCCTGAATCGTGTCTAGACAAGGCTTTCCGAACCGACGGGAAAACAAGAAGAGGACCGCAATGAAAATCCCATCGCCGTCGTCCGCGCCCGGTCGACTTATCGCGGAAATTCCCGGTTTACTCGGCTACTACCCGGGTCGCGGTGCCGCGCTGCTCTTCCTCCGCCATCCCGACCCCGGCTCATCGACTTTGGCCACGGTAGCTTTCTGCGGTGAAGCCGATGCCAGTTGGTCGATGCCGGGCACGTTCGAACGCTTCGGCGACAGCGTGATCATGGTCGTCGTTGACGACCGTTGCACCTCCGGGATGGCCAGCG
Source organism: Nocardia sp. FDAARGOS_372 (assembly GCF_002554515.1). NCBI lineage: Bacteria > Bacillati > Actinomycetota > Actinomycetes > Mycobacteriales > Nocardiaceae > Nocardia > Nocardia sp. FDAARGOS_372. Next base: position 2,206,170 of record NZ_PDDW01000001.1, read on the forward strand.
GTCAACCTCGGGGGCGGCCGAAATCCCCGCTGCTCGAGCTGTGCCTGAGTTCGATAGCCGGTCAGCTGAAGAGTGTCGGTGTCGCGATTGTCGCGACGTGGGTCACTCCCGCGATCGCTCACGGCTCACCCTGGTGGGATGCCGAAAATCCGGACAGAAGGGGGCTCGTCGAGGACCCGGCCACCAGCAGCAGCGGCCTGTCCCGCGCCGTTAACGGGCGAGGAATCTATGCCAGCCGTGCTGCAATCGCAGCGGACCTAGCGATCGATGACCGTGCCAGCGCGGCGGTCACTGCTGCCCTGACCGCTCTCGGCCGCGGCCCATCGGGTGCACCGGCCGATGCCTCGGCCCTGTCGGTCGAGGAAGAACGCAGCAGCGCGCAGTTCGCGCTGGAGTGCATCGACGCAATCGCGCAGGGCGAATCGCTGAGCCCTCGACAGCTGGCTCGGCTCGCGGTCGCGCTGACCAGTCGCCACCAGCTGTCGATGCTGTGCGGAGTGGCTGAGACGCATCGTCGGACCAGCGCCGAGAACCTCTGGATGCTGATGACCCGCGTGCTCGCCGGTCCACTGCGTGCTCATCCGGCGTGCTTGCTGGCCTTCAGCGCGGTTCGGCGTGGCGACGGGTCCCTGGCCGCGATCGCCATCGAGATCGCTGCCGCCGCCAACGGCAGTGACGTGCTCGTGCGACTGCTCAGCATGGCGATTCGAGGCGGTCTGTCACCGCGCCAACTGGGCGGCGTTGCAGAAGCCGGGTGCCGCACCGCGGCGGCGCTGGGAGTCGACCTCGGTCCCCTCAGCCCACCGAACCCTGATGCATGACGCTCGGCCAGGGCAATGCCGACGAAGCGGGCTGTCAATGCTCGTCGGCGGTGGGCGAGAGAGCAGAGCAGATCGGCCACGTTCGCGTGCAAGGGCAAGTGCTGGTCGGGCGGCCATGCGATATCGCGGCCGTCGCTGAAACTCGACGGCAGGGGGTCTCCTCGATATAGACCGGTAGCCCGATGCTCGACGTCATCCCCCCCCTTCCTGTCGATTCTGCTGTCCGCGGCCGCCTCTGGCGCGATTGTCTTGGTGGCGCTGATCCGGCGGTGGCCGGCGCTGCCGCCCGTCCGTCCAGGTGCAGGCTCCCTGGGAATGCCTGGGTGGTGCTGGAGGCGAGATCCCGTGCCGGTGCCCCAGCCGACATCGTTTGAACGAATGGAGTATTCAGTGTCTTCACCAGTCTATACAGTTGGTGATTTCGACCGCCGGCTGGCCTTCGCTGTCCTGTCCCGCGCGGCTGCGCGTGGTCATGCCGTCGATGCCCAAGCAGTCATCGACGTTGTCGAAGCTGCCGACAGACTCGGTCATGAGCAGGCACACCAGGACTTGCCTGCTCTGGCCCGAGCCGATCTCGGTCGCGCCTACTCGTCCGGCGCGCGTCTGATCACCCCGGACGATCACGAGTGGCCGCACGCCCACCTCGCGTCCGTGCGCGCGGTCGATGAATCCGTGGTGCCGGTGGCGTTATGGGCGCGCGGGACCGGTCGGCTTTCTGAGCTTGTCCACCGAGCAGTCCTGGTCACCGGGTCCAGGGCTGCGAGCCCCTATGGGTGCGGGGTGGCCGAGCACATCGCGGGCGACCTCGCCCGAGAAGGATGGACCGTAACCGCTGGCCTTGCTTACGGCATCGAGGCGGTCGCACACGAATCGGCGCTGTCGTGCCCGGCACCCACGCTGGCCGTCCTCAGCAGTGGAATCGATCGCCCCGCTCCCGCGCGCCACGCCGAGTTGTGTCTCCGCATCAGCGCGGCCGGGCTGGTGATCTCCGAACACCCTCCCGGCGCGGCGGCTTCTCGCGGCAGGCGCCTGGCCTGCCACCGGCTGCTCGCCGCGCTGTCGACGAGGATCGCCATCATCGAGGCCGGACGGTCCAGCGACGCGCTGCAACTCGCTCGATGGGGCACGCGATGGCGCCGGCCGATCCACGCCGTACCCGGACCCGTCGACTCGGTGACGTCGGTCGGATGCCACACCCTGATTCGCGACGGTGCCGCCGCGCTGGCAACCAGCGCCGCCGACATCATCCGAGAATCCGACCAAGACCAGTCCGAGTCTCGCACACGCCGGTGAACCGGCCGGTCGTTCAACGCGGCGCTGCATCGTCCGCTCTCGCCAGACCACAATGCTTGCACCGCGACGGTTCCCGGCCCGATGTACGAGCCCACGGTGGCCAGCAGTAGTCGGTCTCGCTACGACCAGGTGGATTTGATGGCTAGCCTGCCGTCGTTGTTCGCCGCCCAAAGATGCGTCGGCACAACCCTTCCGGGCGCTGCCGGGTGATCCGGCGAGCACCTTCATTGCTCACAGCGTCGATCATGTCCCCACCGGTCCCCGTCCCGCGAGCCACACTGGATCCGCTGAGACGGGAGTTCGCGTGTGCCATCCCGATTCCACCGTGGCTGATGCTGCTGCTGGGCCCGATGCCTGCCCCGTCCGCGCCATGGTTGGCGGCTTATCAGGGCGAGACCACGCCCCCTCTGTTCCGCTCGTGATGCTGGCGGCTCCGCTCGTGGGCCGATCGGCCCAACCGGTTGATGACGGCCCGCCTTCGTGCCCGTCCTGCTTCCGAGCAGCACCTGCCGCTGTTCATCTGCTTCCGAGCAGCACCTGCCGCTGTTCATCGCGCTGTCAGCCACGAACCGGCCGGCACGCACGATCGCCCGTCCCCGACCACGCGGCCGTCCCGCCGCCGCACACACAGAAAGGCTGCGCATGTCCACCGCACCGCTGACGCTCACCGACACCGGCAAGAAGACCATCCACGGTGACGCCGTCCTCACCGTGCATGGCGCCACCGAAGGCACGATCGCCGTCGGCTACCAGCGCCATCGTCGCCTCGATGGGGAAACCTGGTATCTGGCGATTCACCTTGCGCCCCGACTTCACGACGCCCTGGGCGCGCTGCCGCCGACCCGGATCGTCATCGACGGCATCGAACGGTTCGGTGGAGTTGTAATCCATCAGGTCGATCCGCCCCTGCCCGCGTGGCCGGAACACTACGACCTCGCCGACCCTTTCCCCTGGCCGGACGGTACCCACGACGCTAGCTTGACGCCGCTGGTCGAGGCAGTCCTGCAGCAGTGGCACAGCCCGGCCCGGCTCGCTGCCACCCAGGCCGCGGCCGGCCAGTCCTCGCCCGAGCCCCACCGCCCCCGATAGCCGACGCCAGGCCTTCTGGGCGGGGCGTGAGACGCGTCATCAACGCAACGTGGCGTGGCTGTGCCCCGCGCCGCCGTCGGCGGTTGAAAGGAGTATCCGTGTCCGTTGTTCCTCGCCTGCGCAAGTGGGTCACCATCGGCGCTCTCGCGTGGCGTCCGCAGCGGCCCTATCCTCCGGCGATGGCGGGCCTCTACCACGAACGCGCCACCTCCTGGCGGTTCTGGCCAGCCTGTGGCCAGCGGTACTGGTCTACAACGACCCTCGGAGGCGCGGCTGTGCTGTCCTGTATGTCGCGACGCCGTGCGGACAGGTCAGCTACACATTCTCGACCGGGATCTGCCGCTGTTCCTCGCAGTCGGCGTTCCGGTGGTCGACGACGACCCGCGTGCCTGATGGGACGGCAGTACCAAGGGGGATGATCGCCACGGACTTGGCCGAGCGCACCCTCGGCTACGGCTATCGATGGAGCGACACCCGCTCCGGCCAGACCGTGAGGCGATCGCCGCGACCCACAGCGACGCCGGGGAAATCGTCGCCCAACTACGCGCTCGGCAACACCGGTACGGCCGCACTCCCGATGCCACCGTCATCCGCCACCACGCCACCACCCCGCCCACGCCGCAGCCACCTCTCTGACCTGTGCGTTGCGGGGCTGTAACCGATCACCCGAGTTCCCCGAGCGCAGGCAACCCACTCTCGGCCTCGCGGCCCCAAATCGACAGGAAACCCAGCGTTGCACCTGCCGCCCCATCTTCCCGAACACAGCTTCTCCCTGGTCATTCCGCCCGACGGAGACATGTATCCGATCAACCTCGACCCGGCGCGCGCGCTCGAGCAGATGTACGACCATCTGGACTGCCGTTACGTCGATGTTGTGCGTTTGACCGACCGACTGGACATGTGGCTCGACGACGAGGGCATGCTGCGCCACTGGGTCAACGTGCCGGCCACCTCCCTCGCCCACCTCTACGGGTTCACCCATCAGCTCTACTTCGGCCCCGTCCTGCTGTGCTCGGTCGACCCCGACGGCAACAGCATCGACCTGCCCGCCGAGATCGTCGGCGCGCTGCGCGATCGCCTGCGCAACGCCACACAGCAGCCCTACGGCAACCCGAACCACACCTGAACAGCGCGCCCAGCAGCCACCACCGGCCACCTCCCACTGAACCAGAGCAACCCGGCGACACCCATCGGAAAGGAAGCCCTATGACCCTAGACCAGCACGACAACGCGTACCGCGAGGGTGAATCTCCCACCACCGTTCCTCACAGTCAGTCCCACGCCGAACCGGACTCCCATTCCACCCAGCAGACGCGACCCGAACACGGGCAGGCCGCCGGCGAGCTGCTGTGGCTGGACCCCGCCGTGCTCGAGCAGGCGCGCAATCGCCCCGAGAAGCCAATCGCCCCCGAGGTCGAGGCCTCGATCGCCGAGCACGGAAACCTCGTGCCCCTGGTGGTCGTGCGCACCGACGAGGACCGGTACGCGGTGTGGGACGGCTGGCACCGCGTCATTTTGCTGCGCAAGACAAGCCATATGGCTCGCTGTGCGGTCTATCCTCTCGACACCAGCGCCGAACAGCTGGAACTGGAAGCCGCGCGGATCGCGTTGCAGTTCAACACCGGCGCGCACCGCTACAGCCAGAGCGAGATCGACCGCGCCGACGCCGTCGCGCAGATGCTCGATCTCGGCCTGTCCGACAAGCAGACTCGCCAGCAGCTGGTGGGCGTCACCAGCAAGGAGATCGCCGCCGTCAAGACGGTCACTCGGTCGGCGACCGCCAGACAGGCACTGTATGACAGCGACCTGGATCTGGTGCAGGCGGCAGCGGTCGCCGAACATTTCGCCGACGACCTCGACGCGGTCAACGAACTCATCGAGGCCGCCGCCTGCGGGCAGTTCGACCACCACCTGCAGCACCTGCTCGACGCGCGAGCCGAAGCAGCCGCCGAGGCCGCCACCGCCGCCGCCTACCGCGCGGCTGCGCACCGGTTCGAGAAGGCCGGCATCGCGGTGCTCGAACCGGGCGATGCCGAGGACGCGGTTCTGCTCGACGAACTCCTCGACGCCGACGCCAACACCCCGACCCCGCAGTCCGTGCCCACCGAACACCTCGCGGTGGTCCTGGTCCGGCAGGCCGTGGTCGAAGGGACCGAGGAGCGAATCCCGGTCGACCTGATCGACCTTCGGACCGAGATGTACCCCGACGACGAACCCGACCCCGGCATGTACCACGTCGCCGCGGTCACGCTGCTCGACGACTTCGCCCCCGACTACTACTGCACCGACCCCGAGGCGCTCGGGTTGGTCCACGCCCGCCTCGACGACGAGCCGGCCAACGCAGCCGATCATGCCGAGGAGGTCGAGGACCCGGCCGAGCTCGCCGAACGCCGCGCACGCCAGGCCCTGCAGGCCCGTCAAGCCGCCGAAGCCGAGCAGGCACGCCGGGAGGAGGAGGCGCAGCGTCGCGCGCAGGTCACCGAGCTGAACCGTCGGGCCAGGGCGGCGACGAAGGTTCGGCGCGCCTGGCTGGCCAAGCACCTGTTCGGAGGCCAGAAGACGGTGTCGGTCGGCAGCTGGGAGTTGATCGGGCGCGTGATCGCGCATCCCGACCTGCTCACCGGTCACCACACTTCCGGGCTCGTCGCCGACCTCGGAAAGAAGGTCCCCAACAGCGCGTCGAGCACCGGTGTCAAGGCGCGCGACAACCATGGCGCGCTGCGTGCCTTGCTGCGAGTTGTCGCTGCGATGGAAACCCACCTACAGCCCGTCCATGAACGTCCCGACTACTACCGGCGAGCCGACTCGCTCATGGGCGACTATCTCCGATTCCTCGGCGGGCTCGGGTACCCGCTCGCGCCGGTCGAGCGTCTCGTCGTCGGGGACTTCACCACCGCCCAGGTGCTCGGCGAGACCCCGCTCGGCCCTGACACCCCCGGCCCGGCGGACTCGCGGGCCACTACCGACGGCGTCAGCGGCGACCCCGCGTCTGAGATCCTCGGCGACGACGCCGAGGAGACCGGGACCGATCCGCTCGAGCCTGCCGCATAGCGCCTGCGCGGCTGACTCCGGGCGATGGCCGACGCGGTGCCCCGCGGATTTCGCGTCTGTGGGGCACCGCTGTCCTCACACGGTCCCGCCGCCGTGCCCCATGTGGACCGCACGGCGCTGCCACCGCAGGGGTAGCAGAACGTGTCTCCTGCTCGCGGCGATGCCAGAGGCGGTGAAGGTCCTCGGCACGCTGCCGCCCCTGATCGGGGAACTCCGGTACTGCCGTTATCCAGCCGGTGCTCGCCTGGCAACCAACGTTCCCGCCTGCCTGACAAGAACGCCCGTCAGGGAGGGACGTGGGCGGCACCGCGGCGCTGCCGAAGCACCATCGGGGGCGGTTGCGCTGCCGGACGAGCGCAACGGTCCGCCTCGACGGCGAACCTGGGCCACCAACGCAGTCGCCCGAGCCCCCACGCGATCGGCCGAGACATTGTTGACGGCGAGAACGCGCCGTGCACCTGCGCTGCGCGCCGCTACTCCCGCATGCCCCGCCGAATCCAGCGAACACGGCGGCAGACCATCGTCGATCACCACGCCGCTGGGGCAGGCAATCGATCTCCTGCACGGCCCTTGCGCTACCGGTCGCTACTCGACGCCGCGCCGTCAACAGCCGGACAACCTCCGCTCACATCATGAAAGGTCTTTCTATGAACGCGAATTCGACACTGCCCGCGTTGCCTTCTCGCGTGCTCCGTCGAAGCGATGCCGCGACATTGATGCGCGTGCTCGAGGACCAGCAGGCACGCAAACTCGACGTCGTGGTGCCCGGCTACCAGGTCTACTCGCGCAACGGGTGCCTGTCCCTGACAGGTCTCACCGATCCCGCCATCACCGAAGACGGGGTCTACGACCTCAACGGCGCCTATACCTTCACCGATTCCGCGGTCGCGGACCTGGCCACCGACCACGACATCCCGCTGCCATACCTACGCCGCTGCCGCACCACCAACATCCGCGCGTTCGATCACACCATCAACGACTGGACTCGCTACGACGAGGACCGCAACGTCCTCATCCGGCTGCTGTGGGGCAGCGACCGCGCCCACCCCGGCACCAACGGGATCGTGCGGGCGGTGCTCTCGGACGCCTACGGGGTCCGCGACAACCTCGATATGGCGACCGCGTTCCTGGCCGGCCTGCGCGCAGCAGGGGTCGATTCGACCCAGATCGTCGAGGCCGATCTCACCGACAACAACCTCTACATGCGCGTCGCCGCACCGCAGATCGCGATCCGAGCACCGGAGTTGCTGCGCGACTACCGCTCCCCCTTCACCGGACAACCCGGATCGGAGTGCCCGATCGTGTTCGCCGGTGTGGTGTTCTGCAACAGCGAGACCGGACACGGCAGGACCCGGGTCTCACCACAGATCCGGATCAAGGTGTGCGACAACGGTATGACGCTCACCAGGCAGGCTCTCACGCAAGTACACCGCGGTGCCCGTCTCGCCCCGGGAACGGTGCGTTGGCGTCGCGACACCTGCGAAGCCGACGATCGCGCCTTCACCTTGAAGATCCGTGACGCCGTCGCCGCCTTCCTCACTCCCGAGTTCCTGCAGGACCGCGTCGACGAGATCACCGAGGCCGCGACCACGAAGCTGACAGCCCCCGAAACCACCCTGACCGTGGTGTCGACCAAGCTGCGATTCACGAAAGAGGAACGCACCGGCATCTGGAGCCACTTCCTCGCCGCAGGCGACCGGTCCGCAGGCGGGATCATGCACGCGGTCACCTCCTTCGCCCAGGTCGTCGGTGACCGCGGCGATGTGGAACGCAGCCACGAACTGACCGCACTCGGGCTCGACGCGCTGAACCTGGCCGCTGCTCACGCCTGATGGTCGGCCCTGGCCGCGCGACAGCACGAGCCGGGGCCACCCCAGGAGAACGACATCATGGCTTTGCCCGCCGAACACCGCCGGCCAGCAGCGCGTGAACGCGCCGCCGGCGACTCCGACTGGACCTGCCGCCAGCCTGGGCACACGGGCTCGCTGGCACCCGAACTACTGCACGCGGCACAGCATGCGGCTGCCTGCGGGTTCTTCGTGTTCCCCCTGGCCCCAGGTTCGAAGAAGCCCGCCGTGCCCAAGCACAATTGGCAAGCCCTCGCCACCCGCGATCCTCACCTGATTACCCGACGCTGGAGCCAGGCACCGTTCAACATCGGTATCGCCTGCGGCCCGAGTCGGCTGTATGTGCTCGACCTCGACACCGAACGAGGCCACCGCGCCGGGCCCACTGATCATGGCCGCGATGCCCTCACACGCGTGGCGGCCGAACACGGAGTCCCCTACCCGGGGTCGACCTACCGGGTGTTGACCCCGTCCGGGGGCGAGCATCTGTACTTCACCGCCCCGCGCACCCCGCCGTTGAGGAACAGCGCGGGCCGGCTGGGGCGAGGAATCGATACCCGCGGCGTCGGCGGATACGTCGTCGCCGCCGGCTCGTTCACCCCCCGCGGCCGATACCGCCTGATCAATGACCAACCCCCGGTTCCCCTACCGGAGTGGCTGATCACCGCTCTCACGCCACCGCCTGCACCGCCGCCGGACGCGGTCGACCTGCGCGTGGTGCGCGCGCACGCCTATTGCCGTGCAGCACTGGCCCGCCAATGCCGGCGTATCGCCACGGCACCTGTCGGGCAACGGCACCATACCCTGGTCTCGGCTGCCAGCTCCATCGGTCGGCTTGTCGGAGCGGGACTGCTGTCTCGCGCCGACGCCCACCACGCCCTGCGCTGCGCAGCACACACCCATGTCGGCATGAGCTGTTTCACCGCACACGAGGCCGACCGCACGATCAGCGACGGCTTGGACTACGGCATCGCGCGACCCCGCCACATCCACCTGAGCTGACCCCGCCCCTGCCGCAGGGCATCGCAATCCACCAGCCGCCCACACCCCGCCCCCGTTCACCGCATCAGTAGACAGCGCGTCCAGGAAGGTGATCGGCGGTAAACGCCGAAAGGACATCCGTGCCCGATAACGAGCCCCTAACCGATTCCGGGGTGACCAGCGCCTCGCGTGCCATCCCGGGCCGTCAGATCGCGGTCCGCGAACTTCAGCCCGGCGACCAGCTCGTCAACGAACGCTACCTTGCTCGCCGCTGCACGGTCGAAACCGTCACCGCCGAGCTCGGCCGTGATCTTCAGCCCTGGTGGGCGGTTCGACTCGTCGGCGGCGGCATCATCGCGGTCGACAGCCTCGACGACACCCTCGCCCTGGCCGCACCGCGCACCGACACACCCGCCCCGTCCTCCGACCGGCCGCCCGACCCCTTCGACCCGCCGCCTCGCATGCGCAAATTGCTCGAACTGGCTCACCATCACCGCCGCAACTACATCGTCACCCACGGCACAGCGACCAGCGGCGAGCCCTTCGTCCGGGTACGGATCGCTTGGATGCCCGCGGGCTGCGAGACCAGAACGGACGTGGAGCTGACCTGGCACACCTTCGACACCGGCACCTACCGGCTCTTCCACGCCGCCGCACACGGCTGCCGTCGCCCGCACCACACAATCACGCTTTCCACGGCGCGACGGCTGGTCAGCGGCGAGGTCTGCTTTCACCGCGACCGGTCGCAGGACTGAGGCATAGATGCTCGTACTCGGCGGACCGGCCATGTCCTCGTCGTGAGGCGCCTCATCCACGATCAAGCCCGGCGACTGCTCGACCAGGCACCGCAGCAGCGGCCCCGGCTCACCGGTGACCCAGCTCGCCGAACCGTAGGCCGGAGATCTCCAATCGCGCGCTACGATGCGGTAACTCGCGCCGCCGCCGAGCTGGCGGTCGAACAGCCACAGCGTGTCCCCCACTGCGGGCGGGTGCGGAGTGCGGACCAGGCCGTCGCCATGCCAACCGTCCACCGACAACAGCCGATAGAAGAACTTGCCCGGATGGTCGACGGCCCGGGTCCGCACCAGGAAGCTGCACTCGACGTCATGACTCATGGCGCCGATCCTCTCCGACGGACCACACGTTCCGCCACGAATTCATCGACCTCGTCAGCGAACACCTCGGCGCCGCCTCCACGACGACGAATCCATGAAAGGGCGAGCGCGGGCAGGCCCAGCGGCCCGCCATCTGTCAGTTCGTATCGCAGCGTGCAGCTACTCCCCCGCTCCATGACGAGTACGCCGCTGACCAGAGGTCGTCACACGCCTGAATCCGCTCCACGATTCATATTCAGGAGGACAGGACATGCCCTTCCCGCCCCCGCCGGCGAGACGTCGGTTGCCATCACCACCCCCGCTCCCGCGGCCCGGTCCCCAGCCATCGAACATCACGCTCTGGCTGCGGTCCGACAGGCCCCACCACACTCGGGCTCGCCTGTCGGCCTCGCGAGCGGGGTGGGATGTGCGCGGAGGCCGCGGGGATTCGCCTCGTGCCGACCATCGCCAAGACGCACCGACCGGCGGGGATCGACGCATTACGGTGCTGTCTGATCCGCAGTGGCGGAGGCGACCCGAACACGACCGCACCGCAGTTGTGCAGTCGCGGGCGGTGCTCGACGGCGACTTACTGGCGGGTGCAGGGTGCGGAATCGATGCAGCTAACACCGCAGTCGCGCTGCCCGAGCCGATCACCTTCAGCCCCGGTGCAGCCGCATACGGCCAGGTCGACGAGCTGCTCACGATCGCACCCACCGAACCGGGGGTATACGAAGACCTGTCCGAAAACGCCTACCACGCCGACCTGAACGCCCTGTCGAGCTCACAGGCACGACGACTGTGGTTGGGCGTATCCCCCCGCCAATTCCGCCACGAACAACTGAACGGAACGCGCGACAGCGACACCCTCGAGTACGGGCGAGCCGTACACACCCTCACCCTGCACCAGGGTCCCCCCGTCGTCGAGGTCAACGCGAAAGACTGGAAAACCAAACGCGCCCAACAACTCCGCACCGCCTACCGCGCCGCAGGCGCGATACCGCTGCTGACCCAGCGCTACGCCGAGGCGCGCGCCATGGCCACCAGCGCCCGCACGCATCCGACTCTGGCACCCCTGTTCGATCAGGGGTGGGCCGAGGTGTCCTTCTACTGGCGCGACCCAGACACCGGATTGATGCTACGAACACGTCCGGACTGGCTCCACCCCACCGCCGACGGCGGCATCACCGCCGTCGAACTCAAGACCGCCGACAGCGCCGATCCCGAGGACTTCGCCTGGTCGGTGCTGCGCTACGGCTACCACCTCCAGCAGAGCTGGTACCAGCACGGTCTGGCCGCACACGGGCTCTCCTCCCGGCTGTTGTTCGCAGTGATCTCCAAACAACCCCCGCACGTGGTCACCGTCTGCGAACTCGACCGTGCCGACCTCGTCGACGCTGCCCACCAGAATCGGCGCGCAATCAACCTCTACGCCCGATGCCTGGCCGCCGACCGATGGCCTGACTACGGCCCCGGCATCCACCGCATCCGTGTTCCCCGCCGCGCCACCCTGCGCTACCGCCCCCGTTGAAAGGACTCTCGTGCCGACCGCGCCCCCGAGCCGCCCACGATCCCCCTTGGCCCTCACTGCGGACCAGACCGAATTCACCGACGGGCAACTCGACGCGCTCACGGCCCGAGGGATCGCGACCGACGCCCCAGCGCCGTGGCTGACGCTGTTCTTCCACACCGTCGTCACTACCGGACTTGATCCATTCCGCGAGCAGATTCGGCTATTGCTGCGCCGCGAACCCGTATTCGACGAGCATGGCGAACTGTCGATGGAGCGGCGCTGGTCGATCGAAGTCTCCATCCAGGGATACCGCATCCTTGGCCGCCGTGCCGCAAACGAGGCCGGAATACGGATCACACAACCCGGCGCCCTCTGGTACGACGACCGCGCCGGAGTCTGGGTCGATGCCTGGCCTCATCCCACACCACCGACTGCCGCGAAATACACCCTCACCGCTGTCTTCCCCGAGGGCGAGCGCGAATCAGTCGTAGGGCAAACGCATTTCGTTGAGTACATCAAGACAACCTTCGATGGGACGCCGACGCGCGGGTGGGCGAAGATGCCCGCGCACATGCTGGCCAAATGCGCCGAAGCCTTGGCCTGGAACCGGCTGTTCCCCGAAACATTCAGCGGTGTGGTGCTCACCGACAGCGACGACATCGATCGCACCCCCGCCAGCCCTCGACACTCAGCCTCCGACACAGCCGCCGAGAACACGATCCGCCCCGCCGTCGATGTCCTCGGTCCACCCCGCACGACGCCGAGCAGCCCACCACCCCCGCCGGTGACCGAAGCCACCGACGACCCGGCCACCGTTGCCACCGCACCCACCCCCTCTGCACCCACTCCTCGCAGTGATGGGCCACCAGCTGTAAAGCGGGCACGTGGCCGGGCCCGCACGTCATCGCCGACCCCCACGGAGTCGAGGCAGAGCGCGATCGACACCCTGCACGCGGCGCTGGGCGACCCTGCGGCAGTCCACCGGTGGGTAACAGACCACCTCCGGCGGACCATCACCAGCCTCGACGACGTCAGCAACGACGAACTGCAGACACTGCGGGCCACACTGCCGGCGACCAAGCCCACCAGCGAACCGACCTGACCCCAACACCCCACCGGTCCGGCACGCCCTGACACCCGACTGAGCCCACCAATGCACCCCCGAGGAGACCTCTCTGCTGTGACCGTCGCTCACTTGCCCGCGCGCCTGCGGGTCCGTCTGGCACCCGCCGATGCCGCCGAACGCGTCCTCGGACTCCGGGTCGCCTGCCCCTACCAACCGTGCTCGGCACCACCCAGCGCGCCCTGTCGTCGAACCGATGTCACTGGAGCCCGACATGAAACCCGCCTCCTACACCCGGTGAGGATCAACACCGCCAAACGCGAGCTCGGCCCCGCATCACCGGTCGGGCCCACACGGCGGCGCGCCCTGACCACCCGCGGCCGCCCCCGTGCGACCTGGCGCCCACTCCACCACAGCCCCACAACCCCACGCCATGCACCACCTTCCACCGTCGGACCCCGGCCGGGCGCGGCGACCCCTCGTCCGATTCGACGACCCGTCGGCGCCGCAGGGCCGTAACCCTTTACCCGTCGAGATCGTGACCACGGGATCAGGTGCACGACATACTCGGGCACCTGGCCCGTGTCGACGGTCATTCTCGGCTGCTCGACAGCACCTGCTGTCCTTCGCTGCTGTCGACGGTTCGCCTCCCCATGGTGTCGGAACCGCCCAGGCCACGGTCGATGTCCACCTCACGCACTGCCACCATCCCCGCCGAGCGGCCTGCGGCGAGACTCGCCCCTTTCATACCGGAGAACACCCTGATGGACCTCCTTCCTCCCTTCACGATCGCTTCCGCCTCCCTGATCGGTGCCCGCTCGGTCAACCAGGATGCGTTTTCCTGGGCCATTCACGGCGACCCCACCTCGACGGGGTACCTCGTGGCCGCGGTCGCCGACGGCATGGGGTCGCGCCCCGGGTCGGAACTGGTCGCCCGAGCAGCGGTCGACGCCGCGGTCACCATCGGCGCTGCCCTGGAATACCAATCCGATCCGGTCCACCTCATCCACCTCGCCGGCGTGGCGGTCGGCGCCTTCGCCGAATACGCACAGCGAAAGGACATCTTCTACGCCTTCGCAGACGGCGAGAACAACCCCGACACCACACTGGTGGTAGCGACCATCGGCCACGACCGCGAGGTGCAGATCGGCTGGATCGGTGACAGCCGCGCCTACCTCCGAATCACCGACGGACGGCTGATTCCGCTGACCCACGACCACAACCTCGGCCACATCGGACACCCGCATGTGCTGACTCGGACCCTGCGCCACCTCGACGAGGGCCCCGAGCACGCGGCGTGGCATCCCAGCCGACGCCGCGAGTTCACCCCGCGCCAGATCCTGCTGACGACCGACGGTATCCACGACGTCCTCACCGACGAGGTCATCGCCTACGCCCTGTCGACGGCGAGGACGCCCGGCCGAGCCGTGGCGTGGCTGACGCAGTGGGCAGTCCGAGCCGCAGGAACCCACGCCGACAACGCCACTGCCGTCCTGATCACCATCGCCGACAACCTCTCCGGCTCGCCGGCGCCCCGCACCCGGCTGCCGCGCGTTGACTGCCGCGGTCCGCGCACCAACTGGTGAACCCTTTATCCCGATCCCGCCACGGAGGCACCGTTCGTGTCCATTCCTGCGATCCCCGCACGTCTCGCCCACCGACCAACTCATGCCGGCCGTGTCGTCCCCTACATAACCGCCTGCCACCTCGACCGTCCCGAATGGGGCACCAACCACCCGCAGCGGCTGGCCGAAGTCCTCGCCCACCGCCTGTGCCAGATCTGCGGCACAGCCCTCGACGGCAGCGGGCGAACAGTGGTCTACGCACGTCCGGCCGATTTCGCCTTCGCGTCAGTCCAACGTCACGGTGTCGGAGGGCTGAGGCGTCATGAATGCGTTTTCCGATTTCGATGGGCTGGCACGGGATCGCCGACCTCCAGCAGATCATCGGCGCGCTGCTGACGATCATGCTGGTCGTGGCGGTACTCATGCTGATCGTCTCCGCGATCACCTCGGCGGACCGAATCTCGCTGCCGCGTCCAAGGCTAGCCGCTCGTTCAGCATGTGTTGGGATGTAGTCAGCGTGGGCGGCCTGGACTGCGAGCACCCGTTTGACACCTTCTCACCCTAAGGCTGGATCGTGGTGCCGTTCCGCGTATCCGGAGGCGTCACGGGTGTGAGTGCACCTGAGAGGCGAACCGTTACGGCCCCGCCCCCTGCGAGCGGGCTTCGTCGTCAGGAGCAACCCCGTGTTCGACCTCGCCACCTCTCTCGGTCCCGGACTCGTACCGTTCGACGACGGACAACAAATACGACAGCGGTGCGGCATTTCTAGCGCGAATGTCGCTGCTCTCTGAACGCACACCTGGCAACGCCAGCCGCCCACCGGATGCAGCCCCATTGGGAGGGAACCGCGTGTCAGGTAGCGAAGAAACGCTGGCGGTCCAGCATGATGTGTTAGCTGAGCATCTACGGAAGGTGACCGTGTCACCGGTAGGAGGGATCCGGTGATGACGCCTGCCCAGGCGAAGCGCGCTGAAGAATGCTCGTGGAAGATTCTCCGCAAGTCACTCGACCAAGGCCCGTCCCGTCCTGGCAACACTGCGTCGGAGAGGCGAGCTGGCGCGATCTACACAGGATGGCCTCGATGAGAACGGGCCCCGTGTGGGCGGCCATGGAGACTATCGGGAAGAACACCATTCGGCAATTGCTGGTTCCTGCCCACGATGGCCTCGATCTTGCGGGCAGCGCCGCCGCTGCCCTCCACGTTCGAAGCAGGTATGGCCGCTGGCCAACCGCATCAGGACCAGACGAGCTGCTTGGGGAAAAGCTGGCCGCGGTCCTTCCCGAGGGAGGCGCGTCGAGCGACGAAATCACTTGGACTGGATCGAGGCGCCCCATACCTGCAGATGTCGTACGGGACTCGTTCGACGGAGCGATAGGGTTCACGTCTCACAGTCGGCCAAGCCTGCGCCGCCCCCAGATCGGGGCACTGCATTCCATCGTCGGATACCAGTCGTCGGGCCTCACTGAGCCAGGAATCGTGGTGATGCCGACCGGGACTGGCAAGACAGAGACCATGCTCGCGTGGCTGGTCGCGCAGCGTCCCGAACGGGTCCTTGTCGTGGTCCCGTCCTCAGCACTGAGAGACCAGATCGCCTCTAAGTTCGAGACGCTCGGTATCCTCCAGCAGGAGGCCATCGTCACACCGGGCGTAATAAGACCGCGGGTCGGACGAGTCGCAGGACGATTCGACGACGAAGAGAGTGCTGCCGCCTTCGTGGCTGCTTGCAACGTCGTAGTCGCGACTCCGAATGCGATTCACGCGTCTGCCGCTGACATGCGACGAGCATTTTTCTCCGGGTTCACACATCTCCTGGTTGATGAGGCGCACCACGCACCGGCTCGGACGTGGACGGAGATTATCCGCGCTTTCGGTGAGCGTCCAGTTTTGCTGTTCACCGCGACCCCCTACCGGCGTGACGGACTGACGCTGCCGGGACGAGTCATCTTTCGTTTCCCACTCCGGGAGGCCCAAAAAGAGGGCTACTTCAGCACGATCGACTTCACGGCCGTCCTCGATCTCGATGACGATGACGAAGCACTTGCCAGGGCCGCACTGTCCCGGCTACGCCGCGACCTCGACGCCGGACACGAACACTTGTTGCTCGCGCGAGTCGGATCGAAATCACGAGCAGACGAGATCCACCGGCTGTACTCGCGCCTCGCCCCCGAGTTCGCCCCGAAGGTGATCTATGACTCGCTACCGGCGAGCAAGCGGGACGCCGCGATACGCGCCATGAGGGAGCGGTCCAGTCGCGTGATCGTCTGCGTCGACATGCTTGGCGAAGGCTTCGACCTCCCCACACTCAAAGTCGGAGCATTCCACGACACGTATCGCTCCCTGAGCCCTATGGTCCAGCTCATCGGTCGACTAGCCCGCACGTCTTCCCCCGTCCCGATCGGCACCGCGAGCGTCTTCATCCGCCAAGACCCGAAACAGGCGCTCTCGCCGCTGCGGTTCCTTCTACGCGAGGATCCTGACTGGGACAAGGTTCTCAGCGACATTACGGAGCGCGCGACCGAGCGCGCAGACGAGATCAGCGAGTTCGAGGCGTCCTTCGTCGACAACCCGCCGGACGTGCCCGTCGGCCTGTTAGAACCGAAAATGAGCGCTCGCGCCTTCGCGACGACGACAGCCGACTGGGAGCCACTCGCGGCCCATACGGTGTACGGCGAAGCGATCTTGGACGGCTTGATCAGTATCAACCGGGATGACAGCATCGCATGGTTCGTGATCGAGACGGTCTCCGAACTCCGCTGGGGCGATATCCCATCCCTGCGCGCGACCGATTACACGCTCGTCGTGCTCTTCTACGACCGAGCGCAAGGCCTCCTCTTTGTCCACTGTTCTGATACGAAACGTAGCCTTGACGACCTCGTCGAGGCTGTGGTTGGGCACGAGCCGACCCCAGTCAACGGCTACGACACCTTCAAAGTCTTTGCAAAGCTCGACCGCCTCGTCCCCACGAACATCGGCCTCCTCGATGCTCGGGATCGAGACAAGCGCTTCTCCATGCACGTGGGCAGCGATGTCGAGACAGCGCTGACAGAAGCCGAACGCACCCACAAGGCAAACACTCACGTCGCTGCCAAGGCGTTCCAAGAGGGCGAGCGCGTCACCATCGCCGCGGCGCTATCAGGAAGGTTCTGGTCGATGCGGACCGCGTCGAACCTCGCGGAGTGGCGTAGGTGGTGCCACGACCAGGGCGCAAAGCTCCAGGACAGCTCCGTAGACGTCCGCTCGCTATTTCGCGACATGATCATCCCTGTCGACGTCAAGGTGCGACCTCCGTATCCGTTCCTCGCGGTCGAGTGGCCGTGGGAGCTGTACGTCGGCACTGGAACGTCGTCGCGACTCACCTACGGCGACAAGGGTGTCCCCCTGACCGATGCTGGATTGAGGATCGACGACTACGGCATCGACGGGCCGCTTCGCTTCTCCGTAGTCACCCCAACGTGGGAGCTCCCATACGAAGGGCGGTTCGGCTCGACCGGCGTTCATTACCGTGCCCGCGGCGACGAAGCCGCCGTCGAAGGAGGGCGCGGAACGACAACGCCGCTGTCGACGTGGCTGAACAACCACAAGCCAACGCTTCTTCTCTCGGGCGACCGACTGATTACTGGCGATGACCGGTTGCTCGCGCCTCGAACCGAGCTTCCACCCTACCCACGCGAAAACCTGCGTTCCCTCGACTGGGCCACGGCAGGCGTGGACATCACGGTCGAATCGCAAGGTCCCGAACGCAGGGAAGACTCCATTCAGGCTTTCATGGCGCGCTACCTCCGTGAGAACCAGACCTTCGACGTCCTCGTCGACGATGATAGGTCAGGTGAGGCGGCTGATCTGGTTGGCATCCGCGTCGATGGAGGAGACCTGCACGTCACGCTCGTGCACTGCAAGTACTCCTCGAAGCCAGATGCGGGTTCCCGGCTCGCGGACCTCTACGAAGTTTGCGGCCAAGCTATGCGTGGCGCACGATGGCGAGACAATGCAGCGCTACCGCTCCTCGAACGCCTTGATCGTCGTGCCGTCGGCTACACGCGTCGCTTTGGTGGTTCGGCGTTCGAGATCGGGGATCGCGAGGTGCTCTTCCGGATCAGGCAGCAAGCGTCCTTACTGTTCCCGCGATTCACGACGATCATCGCCCAGCCGGGCCTGAGCATCGTGTCGGCAAGCGACGAGCAACTACGGCTCATCGCCGGTGCCGCCTCATACGTGCAGACCGTAACGAAGGGCGCGTTCGAGGTGTATGGATCGTCCTGATCGCGTAGAAGAATGTTGGCGGGTGTCGCGCATGACAACGCCGTTGGCGAGCAGATGGGTCCTGACGTTGCCGGGCGCGTAGCCCAGCACCGTTCCAATTCGTTCAAGCGAAGCACCTTTGTACTAGCGAATTTTCATGTCAGCAGTCTCTTCCGGGGTAGGGGACTGCTCTGCTCCCTAGCCTGACTCCGGTTCGCGGAGGAGGCGTGTCAATCGTTCGCGCCCAATCCCGACTTCCATTGCGATCGCGGCTTCAGCCGAGAGACAGCGGGCAGTCACGGGGCCGCGGAGAGCGAGCTGCTTGTCTAACCGGCACCTGCCGACCTCGGGACGACAGTGCGCGAAGGCGGGATATGGCCAACGACGTCGCCGCCAGGAGCTATGGCCTCGGTGCTGCCAGCAGGCCCGGTCGGCATTGGCTTCTCCTCTGGATGATCGAGACCGGCAGCCCTTCGGACCCGCATGGCCGCGCGCGGGTCCTCGGCCGCGACAATCTGAGGTGATTCCGACGTATCACGACGGCGCTCCTCGGCCAGGATGCTCCGTACCCGCGCTGTCGGGATGTCGAAGAGCATGGCAATTTCGGTGACACCACAGCCGTCCTCGCGAAGACGAACGACGGCTCGCTGCTGGGCGCTACACTGCGCGCGGATCCGCAGGGCCGCTTCCTCGCGCAGGCGCTGCCCGCGTGCCTCCAGATCGGTCAGCTGCTCGCGTAGCTCGATTTCGATCGCAGCAATCGTGTCGCCCGCTGCGTAAAAGTCCTTCTCGGCAGCGTCGATTCGCTGCTCACGCTCCCGAGCAGCCGCCCGACGCTGCTGCCGGCGACGCTCCCGCTCAGCCTGCTCAGCGGCGACGAGAGGCCGACGACGACGTCCGCCGCGATGGGCAGCACCGGCACTGTTGTTCATTCTCACTCCTGACCCGTCAGTGTCTCTGCTGTCGGCGTCAGTCCCCGCAGCCCAGACTACCCTTGCGCAACACCGGACAGCCCAGCGGCACCCGATAAATTGAATCTCGCCGAGCACCACCGGGTTCCAATCCCTTGAGCGTGCTCGGCCCCCGCAGTCCGGGCGTGGGGCCGCTCATCGAGCGGCAGACTTCTCACAAGTCTCTGCGCGGTAGCACGAAGGCGGGTTCGGCCTGAGGTCGGGCCCGCCTTCGTCGTCTCCGCAGCTCCTCACACACCACCGCCCGCGACGGGCTGCCCCACAACGCCGGGTTGGTACCAACCGCACTGCCACCGAACTCGGTTCTCGGCCCATTTGGTCCGTCCTCCAGGGAAAAGAATGCTCTCCGAACTGCTCTCACATCTCCTTTCGCTGTTCACCTGGCCCGAATGGGCGGTGCTCGCCGTCGCGATCAGCGGCCTGGGCCTGCTGACCACATGGGCCGTGCGCTTCACCCGCCGCCGCTGACCGTCGACCCCGCCGAACCACCGCACTCTCGGGTCGGTCGCGACCGACAGCGAGCGAGCAACCATCGGATGCATGCCAGCGGACCGGTGGCGGCGGCCCTTCAACCCTTTCGAAAGACAGGAGTCTCCTATGGCCGGAGAAACCACCATCACCGTCATCGGGAACTTGACCGCCGACCCCGAGTTACGATTCACCCCACGTTTCACGTGGGTCCACGAATTCCGAAGTGGCTATCACGCGGAACTGAAGTGAGCGCCGCTTCGACGAGGGCGTTTGACCCCGCCAGTTCGCGAATCCGAGGGTTTCCGGCCCAGGGAACAACGGTTGTGTCCTTACCCTGCGGCGTCACCCTTCACCGGCTCGACCGCAAAACCACACGGCGGTGCGGCGGTGCGGCGGAAGGGACGAAACCAGGGTGCACGCCCATGCACTGAAGGAATCGATGGCTTGTCAGACCACCCTCCTATCCTTGAGCTGGCCATCACCGCGGGAGGAGCAAGCGCTGTCGGGCAATCGCTGCTCGACCAACTCACACGGCGGACCGTCGACGAGCGACGGCAACTAGAGGAGTGCCGGGTAGCGCGGGGCTCACGGTCGAGACACAACATGTCGTGCTTGCGCCGGACCGAGGGTACTAGGTATAGTGGTACCGATAATTGCAACGATGTAACTACAAGGCTCGAACTCCCCGCCCTGGCCCAAGCCCACGCCAGGCAGTTGCATAACCAGCGATGAGGCATCCATGACACAAATAGGGACCGAGTTCTCCAGCCACGTGCTCTCCAGCTACCGAAGTGCGGCGGAGAGCAAGGCAGCAGCGAGTGCCCCCTTAACCGCCTCGGCAGGGCAGATTGTCACCGGACACCCGGAGTTCGCAGATCTCGCGGTAGGGCAAGCGCGCAGCTGTGACATGGCGTCGGTTTTCCTCGACTTGACCAACTTCACAGCACGCACCTTCTGGGACGACCCCGAAGACGTGACCCGCCTTGCACACGCAGTACTATCCGGTTTCACGCTCGTGGTGAAGCGTTTCGGAGGGCACGTACTCGGCCTGCGCGGCGATGGACTCTTTGCCGGTTTCGGCCCCACACCTCAGCCGAAGGCGGTTGTCGCAGTCGCGGCGGCAGCCTGCGCAGCCGCCTTGGATGCAACCCAGAATTACCTGAATCCTCAATTGAAATCCTGGGGAATCGAGCCCGTCCAGGCACGTGCAGGCGCCGACTACGGTAAGGCAACTTTCGTCCGGTCCGGGACGCCCACGGTGAACGAAATAAATATTGTAGGATTCGCTTCGAACTTCGCAGCCAAGTGCGAAAAGGCAGCAAAGTCATGGGAACTGGTCGTTGGGGAGGGATTTGCGGACTACATCAACTCGCCAGACCTCTTGACAGCACACGAGAACTCGCCGAAACGGTATTCTCGAGGTTCGGATCTCCGTCGATACAATTACTATCTACACTCTTGGCAACGCATACTACCCGAGGCGGATTCGGCGATGTCCGAGATTAGCGGTAGGCCTCTCGAATCAGTACTCGGAAGGATATGACGGTGACAATCGCAAATCTGCTCAAGATACACGGACACAATTTGACGCGGCGAGTTCTCCCAAACGGGCTACTGGTTTTCGACACGTCCACCGAGGTCAGGCAGACAGCTTCATCCATGCCTCTGAAGTCGCACACCTTCCACGGAGGAGAAGCACCACAGGACAGCAAGGACTCACCTGGATGGTGGCTCGCCGAGGGAGCACTCGACGTGGAGATAGAAGCGATGCGCACGCACTTCCCCGACTTCCGACTCATTGGTGGCGACGCAGACTCGCCCCCAGCCTGGGTAGGCTCCGTGCGAACCAACAATGCCGAATTCAAGATTGCGGTGATGCACCGCTATAGCCGCGGGCTTCCCGATGTTGCGCCAATCGATCCCAAACCTCGCCGAAGGCGAGTCGGACGGATACACCTTCCTGCACCCCACCTCTACTTGAACGGCTTTCTTTGCGTAGCAGCGCAGGAGGATTGGGACCCATCCGCCGATACCGCCGCAACAGTAGTCGGGTGGGCAGCCCACTGGCATGCATGCTACGTCGAGTGGGTCTATACCGGAAAATGGCCGACGGAAAGCTATGTCTCACATGCTGCGTAGAAGATCAGGGCCTCAGCCCCCTGAAAAGGAGGCCGTCGCAGGCTGGGAGGACGCCAAATTTGCCATGCAAGAGTTTGGCAACTGGATCAAGAACGCCGACACGAAGGTCACAGTTCTGGCCGCCGCCCTCGGTGTCGTAATTACTGCAACCGCGTCTAAAGCCGATGTCTTTCGGGGGACTCTCAGCAATCCTCACTTCTCCTGCAAATTGGTCTTGATCGCCGCCCTGATCCTTTGGGCAGCAGCCGCGGTAACTACAGCAGCGTTTGTCTATCAAGCGTTGATACCACGAACAACTTCGGCAGAGAGCAACCGGTTCGCGTGGCCCGCCATTGCAGCCATGCCCCAACCTCCTGCGGATCTAGACCGACGGACCGTCATCGAGGAAGCTTGGCGACAGAATCATACCCTCGCTCAGATCGCCCTATGCAAATACTCGGCATTTAAGAATGCTCTTCGCGCATTCGGGTTCGTATTAGGCCTTAGCGCAGCCGCGATCGCAATTGCTACATGGGGCGGGAGTGCCCCTACGTAGTGCTGAGCGGCACTGAGATCATGCCAGACAGGCTGCTTGCCGATACCAAAAGCCGCAGCTCAGCGTCTGCTCCTCACACAAATATGAGAACCCCGGATTGAAATCAATCCGGGGTTTTCGTAATTAAGCCCTCCGCCTGACTACTCAAACTGAGGTGCTCTACTTTCGATGACGGAGCTATCTGATCGCGGTTTGGAGTCGCATGCAATCGGACCGAGCGTTGTACACTACAAGCCTGAAGGATTCATCATGTCCGGAGATACAGTCATTACCGTCAAAGGCAACCTAACAGCCGCACCAGAGCTGAGATACACGCCTGCGGGCGTGCCTGTGGCAAGTTTCACCGTCGCCTCCACTCCCCGCGTATTCGACCGGAGAATAAACGAATGAAAGGACTCCGAAGCGCTCTTCTTGCGGTGCAATATCTGGCGAGAGGCTGCCGAAAACGCTGCGGAGAGCTTGGACCGAGGCTCACGTGTGATCGTGAGCGGACGCCTGAAGCAGCGGTCTTACGAAACCCGTGAAGGAGAAACACGGCAGGTGGTCGAGCTCGAAGTCGACGAGGTCGGCCCGTCGCTGAAGTATGCGACTGCGAAAGTCTCAAGGGTCAACCGCAGCGGCGCAAGCGCCAGCGGCTCATACACCAACCACGGGGGCGCTCTGGACGCAATGCAACCCAGCAATCCCGGGACCGTTACTTCCGGATTCGGCGAGTCGGGTGAACCACCTTTCTGAGCCGCGTCGTCACACTGAACTGGCACCTTTCCCATCGAGGTCGCGGTGGTGAAGGGTGTCGGTATAGCGTTCGGCCCCTTTGACGCTGAGCCCAAAGAGGTCACAAAGTCGACCGCCGCTGACCGTCGACCCCGCCGAAACACCGCACTCTCGGGCCGGTCGCGACCGACAGCGAGCGAGCAACCATCGGATGCATGCCAGCGGACCGGTGGCGGCGGCCCTTCAACCCTTTCGAAAGACAGGAGTCTCCTATGGCCGGAGAAACCACCATCACCGTCATCGGGAACTTGACCGCCGACCCCGAGTTACGATTCACCCCCTCAGGGCAGGCAGTAGCGAATTTCACCGTCGCGAACACCTCCCGGGTGTTCGACCGCACCGTCAACGAATGGAAGGACGGCGCGGCGCTGTTCTTGCGATGCGCCATCTGGCGCGCGGCCGCTGAGAACGTCGCGGAATCGCTCACGCGCGGCGCACGGGTCATCGTCTCCGGACGGCTCAAGCAACGGACCTTCGAGACTCGCGACGGTGACCGACGCACCGTCGTCGAACTCGAGGTCGACGAAATCGGTCCATCGCTGCGGTATGCCACCGCCAAAGTCAGCAAGGCGAAGCAAACCACCACCCGCCCCTATCTCAACCAGCCAGCCGATCACTCCACTGCCGACCGGGCCACGAGCGACACCCAGGACGGCGATCCGTGGCGTGGCGAGGAGTCATGGCCGTCGAGCGCCGCCTTCACCCACGCCGACGAGGCTGCGCAGCCACCCTTCTGACCACTCTCGCGGGGCATCGGCACCACAGCCCAGCCTGATTCACGGCGGACCGTCCGAACACCTCCTTTTCCAGCCCTGAATGAGAGGCGGTGTCCCAGGCCGCTACGCCGCCACAAGCGCCCCGCCGCATCCCGACCGCTGCCGTATCCCGCTAGCCGGTGATCGATGACTCGGCGCACACCAGAAGCTGCTCAATTCAAAGCCCGCGTGCCGAAGACCCTAGATCGGGTACCACCTCAGCGGCGAAGAGGCATGGTTTCCCATCGCGGTCGTTTCACACCCCGGTGGTGCGGTAACAGACCCGGCCCACTGCTGATTTGTCTGCTCACTGCAAAGCCCCGCCCGGCTTTCGGCCGGCGCGGGGCTTTGTCGTCTCCTCTCCCCAAGAAAGGTCGTGATTGCTCGTGCCCGCTGCCACCGTGGCCGAGGACATGTGTGAGGACTGCTCGCATCCTGTGCCGATACCCGAACTGGTCGCCACCGTCGAGGGCGAGCGTCTGTGCCGGGGATGCGTGGCCGCGCTTGTGCCGTGCGACAGCTGTGGCAACCACGCCCGTGAGCGGCGTCGGACCGTAGAGGACGCCTGGTTGTGCAGCGAGTGCTGGATCGACTGGCCGCGCTGCGATGATTGCCAGGACTACACCCGTGAAATCACCGCGCTGATCGGCGGGCGCGATGTCTGTACAGGCTGCCGCGCCCACTACCTCACCTGCGACGCGTGCGCCGCCTATGCAGTCGACATCAACGCCGTCGACTGCGGCCAGCAGGTGTGCTCGGAGTGCGCGGCCGAGAACTACCACGAGTGCGCCGACTGCTGCACTCTCATTCCCCTCGGCGAGGCCTCCTGCCGTTCGTGCCCGAGCCCGAGTCGCAGCAACCCCCACCTCTTCGACTCCGACTACAAACCCGAGCCGGTCTTCCACGGTCGAGGCCCGCTGTTCCTGGGACTGGAACTCGAGGTGAAGACGCCACGCTCGGTTCTGGACGAGGCGGTCGACCTCGCCGTCGACCACCTAGGCGACCTCGGATATCTCAAGGATGAGCGGTCGATCTCGTGCGGATTCGAAATCGTCACCCACCCCATGTCCCACCCGTTCGCGCGCCAGCACTTTCCCTGGCCGCTGCTGCGTCAACTGGACATGCTGGGCGCGTTTACCGATGACGGCGTCGGCATCCACATCCATCTCTCCCGATCCGGATTCTCCGGCCCGGCCCATATCTACCGCTGGCTGAAGTTCGTCTACCGCAACGAGGAGCAGATCATCACCCTGGCTAGGCGGCGCAGCATCGAATGGGCTGCCTTCGACAGCGAAGCACGCGCCCGCGCCGCCGAGGACGCCCACGGCACCCGCGACGAGGACGTGTTCGTCTCACGCTATCGGGCGGTCAATGTCCGTCCGGCAAACACCTTCGAACTGCGGGTCTTCGCCAGCTCCTTATGCCCCCGAGAAGTACAGGCCGCATTGGCGTTCGCCGATGCCTCGGCCGAATACACCCGTCGCCTCACCACCGCGCAGATCGCACGCCACCGCGGTTGGGAGTGGCGCGCCTTCACCGCCTGGGTCGCTAGACGCCGCCCCGCCTATGCCCCACTGATCGCCGAAATGGAAACACTGCGTTGTGCATCCTGACCTTCTTCACCCCGGGCAGCGCCCCTGACCTTGATGCTCTGAACAACGGCGCCCTGGCCAACCCAGACGGACATGGCTATGCCGTCCTCACCGGCACCACCACCATCACTGTCGGGCACGGACTCGACGGCGCGGCGGTGCTCGCCGAATTCGCCTCCGTGCGCGAACGGTTCCCCGAAGGCCCAGCGTTGTTCCACTCGCGCCTGGCCACCCACGGACGACATGACATCGGCAACTGCCACCCCTTCCCGATCGGTGGCGACGTGCGCACCGTGCTCGCGCACAACGGCATTCTGCCCTCGCACGTCCACCCGCAACGTGGCGACCAACGCTCCGATACCCGCATCGCGGCCGAGAACTTCCTTCCTCGCGAACCGTTCGGGCCCTGGGATTCCTGGGCAGGGCGCGCCCGCCTGGAACGCTGGCTCGGAACCGACAAGATGGTGATTCTCACCGTCGATCCGGCCTACCAGCGCCGCGCCTACATCTTCAACGAACACCTCGGCATCTGGGACAACGGCACCTGGTACTCCAACACCAGCTACCTGCCGTTCGACGACGAGGGGGAGGAGTGGGCCGGGTACTGCCTCAACTGCGGCCAACCCACTATCGCCGACACAGCCGACGAGCTTGACCAGACATGCCAGCACTGCGCGTGGTGCGGCTTCTGCACCCCACTGCCACCCCGGTTTCCGGGTTGCGATTGCGACCACCTAGACCATACGCACCGCGACGCCGGCACTTGCGACCCTGAACATGCCCGGCTCGATCGCGGTCGGGCGCCACACGGCATTCGACGCGCACCTCGTCGGTGTTGAAGCCACGGGCGATGAAACTCTCGGCCACAGGCACCGTAGCGAATTCGCTTCGGCAGGTGCCGTTCCCGGCAATGGTGGGTGGTGTTGGTGGGTCGGGCTGCTCGTCCGGCCGCGCGCCCAGCCCTTTTCGAGGGCTACCAGCTGCGGTCACGCCACGCGTCCGGGCCCGCGCCCGTGCGCCGACGAATTTCTCCTGCGCGGCGACACATCGAAAGCTCAGCAGACCCATCAGCGCGAGAAATTCGCCGTCGCCCGTCCCGGCGCGTTCCCTCCCGCGTGTCGCGCCCACAGCTGGCTTCACGCCCTCGGGCTGGTCACACGACCGGCCGACCATCCCTGTGTTGAGGACGCCCCCTCGGCTCAGGTACCGGCAACGCTCACAGATTGGAACCTCTGCGTTGACTACTGTCCTGGATACCGATTCCCGATTCATCCCTGCACTCGCCCAGGTCGACTACCTGCTGTCCACCAACCGGAGCGCCGCGCGCCGATTGTTCGCCCGCTCGCTCGTCGAGGCCACCCCCGAAGAATTCGGTTTCCTCGACGAGATGGCCGAAATGTTCTCCCGCCACCCCTTCCGCGAGGCCCAATCCTGGCTGACCGGCGTCGCGTTGCGGCGGCCCGAACTCGCCGATCTGATCATCGCCTGCGCCCCGGATACCGATCCCGGCCTGTACTCGCGTCGGCAAGCCGGACTCGACATCGTCGAGGTCGAACTCGAACAGGCGTATCTGCCGCGCAGCGACTTCCGCTGTGGCGGACCCCGCGACCTCGCCCTGCACCGTCCGCCCACCCGCGCCATGGACGCGGCTCGGATGCGTCCGGACCGCGTCGCCGAACGCATCCGACGCCGCCCCCAACCAGCGGCCACTGAACAGATGAGCGAACGCCACCACGCCCAGGCCGCCTACGACGACTACACCACCCGACACGCGTACCGCGTCGACATCGACGAGGCGAGCCCACCGGCTACCGAGCTCGACCGGCGCCCACGCCACAGTGGACGCGTCGACCGACGGCCCGAACTCGCCGACGATCATCGTCGAAGGATGTGGGACACCGTGTACTTCGACCACGTCGCCGACCAGTACACCGTCGAACTGCGCGACGCCTGGGACGCCGCCCGACGCCCCGCCACCGCCGACCGAGCCGCATCCGAGGCACACGCCATGCTGCAAGCCGCCGGTGACCTTCCTGCCACCCGCCGACCCCAGCAACATCAGCGCTCGAGACGCCGGATCAGCGACGCCGAGCGACATGCCTTCGCCAAGGACCGCACCGGAATCGACCCCGATGACGGCCGCGAGTCGATCCCGTACCAAGGCAACGGCATCGATGATGTGCACGCCGCGATGCATCCTGTCGTCGGCTGGCGGTGCGTCTCCTGCTTCATCGAACGCGCCCTCAGTGACCAACGGCCACTGCACCGGCGCGGCGGACACCTCGTCAGTGACGATGGACTCTGCGGGGAATGCCGGGAGACCCTTCACCCGGGTATCCCGAGTCTGCCGCAACCGTTCACCTTCGATCAGTTCGTCCTCAGCCGCTGCCTGTACCTCACTCGCGCCTATCCGCAGGCCGCGGTCGCGCTCTTGGCCGAGGTCTACCGCCGCGCCGCCCCGCATCCGATCTGCCGCATCATCAACCGGTTCTGCCACCATCACTTCGGCGCCCCCGCAGTCGCGGCCAACCGTACCGCCGCACCGGCGACCACGAGGCGCCCCGCACCCGCTCGCACGCCTCGGCGCCCGATGCTCGGCGCCGGACAACACCACGGCCGCTGCGACGGCTGTGTCACACCCACCATCGTCAACGCTGACGGCTACTGCACGCCGTGCCGCATCCGACTCGGCCTGCACTCCCCCACCGACACCAGCGCCGCCTGACCCCGCGTCATCCGCCACGGCCGGGACCGCCGACCACCACACCGACGGTCCCAGCCACGCATCGTCGACCGAGGTTTCCGACAATCCGCTCCCGTCTGCGCCGAGGCGGAGACGCCGCTGAGGCACCTGGCGCGCTGGTTGGGTGCGCGGCTCCCGGGACGACGATCAAACCCGCCTCGTCCGCCGCTCTCATCGAGCACGCTAGAACAACCCGCCTGGCCATGAACCGCGATTCATCCGTTCATCGGCAACGGGACTCTCCTCTTCGGCAAACTCGGCACTACCCCTCGCGTCCCTGTGATCTGCCTCACTTCAGCCGGTTACACCTCTTGCATCTGGGGTATCGGTTCGGCATCGGGCGGTAGTGCTCGCAGCGCTGGTGCAGAGGGCATCAGCTCACCCGGTGGCAGCCAGTCATGGCTCGGGTTTGTCATGGAAGCGTGACCGCGTCCCTCCACAAGATCACCGCCGGTGATGGGTACGAGTACTACACCCGTCACGTCGCTGCGCACGACGCGGCAGAACGTGGCGGCCTCGCGCTGGCCGACTACTACACCGCACGCGGGGAAACTCCCGGGCAATGGATGGGTTCGGGCCTGCCGGATCTGACCATGAGGTTTCAGGACAGGCCAGTCGCTGTCTCGGCGGTCGAGACAGGTTCCGCCGTGACCGCCGAGCAGATGAAGGCTCTGTTCGGGCAGGGTGTGCATCCGCAAGCCGCCAGCATCCGGGCCTCTGTGATCGCTCAGGCGTTGGCGGCGGGCGCTACACGTCGCCAGGCGGCGCGCTCAGCCGAGTTCGCCGCCGCACTGGGCGAGCGGTTTCGCATCTATGCGCCTTCGACGTTTCGACGACGGTGCGCACAGCGCTTCTGCGAGTTCAATACGGCCGGTGGACGGCCCCGTCGTGCGCCGCTTGCCGAGCACGAGCGCGCCCGGATCCGAACGGCTGTCGCCCGCGAGATGTTCGTCGAGGAACTCGGGCGCGGGCCGCTCAACGACCGCGAACTCTCGGCATGGATCGCTCGCCACAATCGTCACACCACAACCGCTGTCGCCGGATACGACTGGACATTCAGCCCGGTCAAGAGCGTCTCGGTCCTGTGGGCGATAGCGCCGCGCACCGTCGCAGAACAGGTCGAGGCCGCGCACCGGGCCGCAGTCGCTGACGCTCTGACCTTCCTCGAACGCCACGCTGCATTCACCCGCCGCGGCCGCAACGGAATCGAGCATCTCGAAATCACCGGACTGATCGCGGCGGTGTTTCAGCACCGCGACTCACGCGCTGGTGATCCGGACCTACACACCCATCTGGTGGTGTCGAACAAGGTCAAGACCAAGGCCGATGGCAGATGGCGCGCCCTCGATGGGTCAATGTTCTACCGATCCGCGGTCGCGGCCAGCGAGGTCTACAACACCCGCCTCGAACTTCACCTGCAATCCTTGGGTGTCCGCTTCGCTGACCGACCCGGCGCGGGTATCGGCAAACCGCCGGTCCGCGAAATCGTCGGCGTGGATGCAGGGTTGGCGCGGTACTGGTCGCAGCGACATGCGCAGGTCGTGGAACGGCTGGGTCGGTTGAGCATCGACTTCCAACGCACGCACGGCCGCGAACCGACGCCAGCAGAAATGTATACGCTCAGCAAGCGCGCCGCGCTGGACACCCGCGCCCGCAAGCAGCACCGCACGCGCGCCGAACAGCGCCAGACCTGGCGCGCACAAGCCATCATCGTTCTCGGCGGACGCCCCGCCTTGGACAACATGCTCGCCACCATCCTCGACGGCCCACCAGCCACCGGCGCCGTGATCGATGAAGCCTGGATCCAGCGGTGCGCTGACGCCGTGATCGAGGCGGTCTCGGCCAAACGCTCGACCTGGAGGCGCTGGCACGTCCGCAGCGAAGTCGAGCGCCGAATCCGCGGCCACGTGACCCGCGACCAGTGGCAGCACGTCGCCGAAGCCCTCACCGCCGCGGCCCTGTCGCCGCCACGGTCGATCCCGCGCGGTGACCCCGACCGGCATGCCGAGCCTGCACTGCGCATCCCACCGGCACTGTTCACCCGCAGCGACGGAACCAGCATCTTCCACCCGGACGACGTCGTCGTCTACACCGCACCGGCAGTGCTGGATCTGGAAGCACGATTGGCCGAAATGTCGCTTCAGGCCGGCGCGCACGCCCTCCCCGCGTATGTGGTCGAGGACGCTATCGCCGACTACAACAGCGACCCCGCCAACCACCGACGGCGCCTCAACGAAGGCCAGACAGCCATGGTGCGCGCGTTCGCGACCTCGCGACGGCGCATCCAGTTCGGCAACGCCCCAGCCGGGTCGGGCAAGACCTCGGCGATGCGGGTGCTCACCCGAGCATGGCTGGAGTCAGGCGGTCGCGTGCTCGGGCTCGCACCCACCGCACGCGCGGCCGCCGTGTTGCAGGCCGATACCGGCGTGCGGGTTGCGACTGTGGACAAGCTTCTTCATGTGCTCGCCCAGCACCATGCGACACCCCAACAGCAGGCAACCGCAGACCCGAATAATCGCCCGTCGCTACCGCAATGGGTCCTCGACATCGACAACCGCACCCTGGTGATCGTCGACGAACACATGCAGATCGCCGACCTGCCCCGGTTGCGGATGTTGACCTACCTGCTCGCGCGTGGCGCCACGATTCGCATGATCGGCGATGACCAACAGCTGCCCGCCGTAAATGCCTCCGGCGCCGCCGCGGACATGATGCGCGGCCACCCGCCCATCAGCCTCACGCACGTCGTGCGCTTCGCCGATACGGCCGAGGCTTCGGCATCGCTGATGCTGCGTGAGGGCCGCGCAGCCGCACTCGGGTTCTATCTCGACCGCAACCGCATTCACATCGGCGCACCCGGCGCCGTCGTGAACTCCGCATTCACTTCATGGCGGCGTGACGACGAACGCGGTCGAGACTCGATCATGCTCGCCCCCACCCACGCTCTCGTCGCTGAACTCAACACCTTGGCGCGTGCCCACCGACTCACCCAGACCGATGCGTCGGACCGCGAAGTGCTCCTCGCCGACGACCTGTCGGCCAGTCGCGGCGACATCCTTCGCACCACGCGCAACGAACCAGCCCTGCCGGTGGGTGAGAGCGACTACGTGCGTAACGGTTACCAATGGGTTCTCGACGCGGTGCACGCCGATGGCAGCATCACCGCGACACACCTGCTGCCCGGCCGCGAGCTCGCCGCCACCGTCCACCTGCCCGCGACCTACGTCGCGACAAGCGTGCGGCTCGGCTACGCCGCCACCATCGACTCCGCGCAGGGCACCACCACCGACACCTGCCACGTGGCACTCAACGGCAGCGAAACACGCAACCAGCTCTACGTGGCGCTCACCCGCGGGCGTCTGGCCAACCACCTCTACCTGACCACCGCCGTCGACGGTAGCGAGCAGTCATTTCTCACCACCCACGCCGCACTCCCGCGCACCGCCGTCGACATCCTGACCCAGATCCTCGCCCGCGACGGCACCGCCGTCTCCGCCCACGCCGACCTGCACCACGCCCGCGACCCCGAGCATCGCCTCAGCCACGCCGTCGACATCTACCTCGACGCCCTCGACCTCGCCGCCAGCGACCTGCTCAGCCATGCCCACACCATCGACCTCGACGCCGCCGCCGAACACATCCTCCCCGGACTGACCAGGCTTCCCGGCTATCGGACCGTACGCCGGCATCTCATCCACATCGCATGCAGCGGAGAAGACGCCGTCGCCGCGCTGCGGGAAGCGGTCAGCGTCCGCGAGCTGTCTACCGCCGCCGAGGTCTGCGCCGTCCTCGCCTGGCGACTCGACCCCCGCGACACCTACTCCACCTCGCCCGGACCACTCCCGTGGCTGCCCGGCATCCCCGACGCCCTCGCCGAACGCGCAGGCATCGTCGACTACCTGCGCGCACGCGCACGCATCATCGCTGTCCTCGCCGAGCAGATCCGACGCCGCGCACGCGACTACACTCCCGCAACCACACCGGCCTGGGCACGACCGCTTCTGGGCGGGGATCCTCGCCTGGTGGCCGAGCTGGCGGTGTGGCGGGCAGCAGGCCACATTCCCGACGAAGATCTACGCCCGTGCGGACCCGCCCGCCGCGCGGCCGCCGAACGACGTCACCAAGAGCTGCTTTCCGCCCGCGCCAACGAAGTGGTCACCGATGGACATCTCGCCGTCACCGTCTGGGCGGCGGCCGCGAAACGCATCAACGGCCGCATCCTCGACGACCCCTTCTGGCCCGTGCTGGCCGACCGGCTCGACACCGCAGCCCGCGCCGGGATCGATATCGAGACCCACCTCTGCGACGCTGCCGCGACCGGCCCGCTGCCGGATGCCATGCCCGCCGCGGCGCTGTGGTTCCGACTCCATGCCCTCACTCTCGACGCCCTCGACACCGGCAATCCCGAGCCGGCCCTGGCACCCCACTTCGCCGAGCAGGTCCGCGCGGCACTCGGCATCGACCTCGGAGACCGTGTGGTGGCCGATTCCGCGTGGCCACGCCTCGTCGCCGCGCTCGAACGGGCCACCGCACACCGTACATCCACCCTCCGCCAAGCGCTGAACACCGCGATCACCTTGATCGATGAACAGCGCGGCGACGACACCGACACCGTGCGCCCCGACCAATACGCACTTGCTCTTGCCTGGCGCATCGACAACCTCATCGACCACGAAGCCGCACAGCCACCCAACGACCGAACCCCCGAACCCCCTGCAGAATCCGAAGACACCCACTCCGAGCTCCCCGACATCGCGTCACCGCCCGACCACGCACCCACACCTCCAGGCGACCCCGCACCGATAACCCGTGCGCGCGAAGGGCAACAGCCGCCGACCGGGACGAACCACGTCGGCGGTAACCCTGCTGACGCACCACAGGACCACTCCGACGATATCCATTCCGTTGCAGCACTTTTCGCCGCAGGCGCTGACCGGACCGCACGCGCCGCGCTGGAGAATCTGCCCGAAGAACACCGGCGCATCCTCCGACGCATCGAAGCAACCCTGCGCCACTATCCCTTCCCCATCGCCCGCGCCCGACTGCAGCAGGCAGCCCTCGACAACCCCCACGCCACCGACCTCATCCAGACATGCATCCCCGCCACCGATCCCGGACTGCACCAGCCCGACCACGACACATCACCCACCACCCACTACACCCGCGACCGGCGGCGAGAAGCACCCCGCGACAACCCCACCCGCAACGATCCCACGCACCTCCGTCAAAGCCCCGGTGTCGACCGTGATGTGCACGAACACCTCGTCGGACGCGTGGACCACATCTATGGCACCAACGACGACCTCCGCACCCACCGCAGAAACCAGTACGGCAGCGGCGAGAACGAGCCCGAACTCACGCTTCCCCGCGATCTTCCCTGTGTGGCGTGCGGCCTCGAACGCCCGCTTCGCGACCCTCGCCCTCCGTCAACAGCCGGCGACGGCTACGACGACGGCCTGTGCAGCGAATGCCGTGCCAACGGGGTTGTCGGCGTGCCGCCCCACCCACCAGGACGAGCCCTGATCGCCCGATGCGAGCACCTCACCACGACCAACCCCGTTCAGCATGCCCTCGCTCTGCTGCGACGCGACTGGCGGCGGCTTCCCCTCGCCCACCGGGTCGCGATGACGACCTGGATCCGTGATCAGAACTCGGAGCACGCCCCGGACGAGGTCAACTCGTTGCTCGCCCTCACCGATGCTCAGCTCGACACCGCCATCGACGATATCCGCGCGGAAATCGCACTGCACACCACCCTGGATGCAGTCTCCAACCGCCGCGACACCACACCGAGCGCCGGCGGCACCCCGATCGAATTGAACTCTGAAGCCCGTGACGCCGTCACCGAGGCCCGCAAGACCGCAGCAATCGTCCACAGCCTGCGGACACGAATCCGGGAGCTGTCGGCCGAAGCCAGTCACGTACGCGCCGCGCTGCCGACGGCGGGCCGGTCCGCTCGCCCCGCCCTCGAACGGCGCCTAAGCGCCGCCGGCCAAAAGAAGCGAGAGCTCGTCACCGCTCTGAACGCCGCTCGCCGTGCCGCCGATGATGCCCGTCAGCAAGCAGAACTCCTCACTCGTCCGCACCCGCGCTTCCAAGGGCTGACTGACGATCGAACAAGCGATCCGCGCAACTCACCAGAGGGCCTTCAGCACGCTAATGACAGTCCAGCGCCGGCACACCTCCTCCGGCGTCTCGACGAACTGACCGCAGAGCGTGAGCGCCGAGATGCATCCGTCCCACGAGAACGTCGGCGTGAAAACACTCACCTCATCGAACAAGGCCTCGAGCAACGAGATCCGTCGCCGCCAACGCCGCCCACCCGATCACGACCGGAAACGACTCGAGGGCCCGTGAGCGACCTCGAGCTATAAGCGTGACTCCTGCACACGCTCTGCAGGTCGCGACGGCTCGTCGCGCGCTGGTCCTTCCCGCACGGCCGCAATTGCCTGCCGCGCGTGTGCGGCCTGGGTAGCCGGAGGGATCCCCCTGACATCGACCGCGAATCGGAGCACTTCCATCGAGGCCGCATACCGCCAACCGTTCGCAGGTCCTTGCTACTTCGGCCGATAGTCGGGGCCGAATCCAAGCTCCTCGAGCGGCGCGCGTCCGCCCGTTGCGAACCAGTTGACAGGGGGCCGTGCCGAGGTGAGCCCTGAAAGGTCATTGTGCTGCTCGGGTGTGCATCGGTGCAGCGGACCGTCCCCGGCGGCGAGAATGACGGCCATG
Source organism: Nocardia sp. FDAARGOS_372 (assembly GCF_002554515.1). NCBI lineage: Bacteria > Bacillati > Actinomycetota > Actinomycetes > Mycobacteriales > Nocardiaceae > Nocardia > Nocardia sp. FDAARGOS_372. The sequence continues at coordinate 2,241,436 of NZ_PDDW01000001.1, forward strand.
TGGGGGTCGACGTGGTCGACGAACAAGCTGCTGAAGGCCGTGGTGTCATCGCTGCGGCGAGCGATCTCGAATGCACGGTGGACGAGCGCCAGGCGCACCGATGGGCCGTGATGGCGCCACCACTGGCGGCACCAGGTGTAGTTGCCGTCGCGGCCGTTGCCGGCCAGCCGCACGGAGACAACCGGTAGAAGCCACTGTTGCACGAAGTCGCCCACCGTGGGAAACCGCAGTGGTGAGGTCTGGTTCGCGCGCTCGGTCGACGGTTCGGATTGAGTCGCGGGGTAGTCGAACCAGCCGGACGGGACAGGATCCGCAGTCAGGGACGGATGCGGGGTGTGGTGGGTGCGGTTGCAGCGGTGTAGGGGGCCGTTTGCGGCGTCGAGGATGGTTCGCATGTGGGAGTCGACGTGGCGGGTGACGAAGGTCGACACAGCGGCTCCGCCTTGTGCGCGGGCTGCTTCGAACGCTTCGTGCAAGGCTGCGATGCGTACCGAGACGGCACGGTGTGCCCACCATTGGGAGCACCAGGTGTAGGTCCCTTCGCGGTTGGCTTCACCGAGCCGGACCGCGACGAGGGGGAACAGCCATCGATCGGCGAAGGCAACGAAGTTCGGGTATGCGCGAGGTAGTGGTGGCTTCCTGCCGGGACCGCTCATTGCGGCTCCTGGGGGGCTGCGACAGTGATCTGTGGTTGGTCGTCGCCATCGTCGGCGTCGGCAAACTGCGCGAGCGATTGTTCGACGACGTCACGGAACTCTGTGTCGTGCCACCAGATCTTCCGTACGAGAACGGGTTTGTGTCCGGGGAGGCGCACGAGGGCTCTGGTTTTCGGTAGTGCGGCCAGGTCTGCGATGGAGAGGATGGGTTCGGTACGCCACGTCCGGGTGCGGCTGATGCCGGTACTGCTGGTGCTGGTGGAGTAGTCGGCGACGTCGTGGTCTCCGGTGAGTGTTGACCATTGCTGGAGGAAGTCGGTGTCGCCGATCCCTCCGCCATAGACCTCGATGGATTGCGCGCGGATGGCCTTCAGTCCGTGGGAGCCCCAGAGGGTTTCGCCTTGTTCGAGGACTTGTAGGACGGTCATGAGGATGATCCCGTGGCCGCCTGCGTAGGTGTAGTAGTTCGGCAACGCGCCGATCGGGCAGCAGTTGGCGGCTTCGTCGAGGACACCCAGCAGGGGGACGGCGAGGCGGCCGTCGGGTCGGCTGCGGGCGGCGGCGAGGGCGGCTTCCAGAATTTGGCCGACCAGCGCGGCCGTCAGTGGTGCCGCGGAGTCGGGTCCGGACATGCTCAGCGCGTAGAGGGTGTCTGTGCTGGTGACGAAGTGGTCGGGGATGAACTCGGGTAGGTGGTGGGTGGCGGGCTGGGTGTGCGCGGTGATCGTGATCTGGGTGCCGTCGTCGTAGGCGGTGATTGTGCGTCGTTGGGGTGGGGTGATCATGCCTGCGTAGGTGGCGTCGGAGAGGACGTTGAGGAATCGTCGCGCCATGTCGTAGAGGCCGTCGCGTTGGCGAGCGTAGAGGGTCTGTGTCTCGAGGATTCGGTGAGCGGCACGGTGGTGGCCGCCAGCTCGCAGGATCAGCGCCGGCGTTTGGTCCTGGTCCCTTCCGAGCCACTCGGTCACATGCAGCAGATCGCCCCGGGCGGTTGCGGCGGCGAGAAGGTGACATGCCAGCAGTTCTTGTGCGCCACCGTCGAAGTAGGAGTCGACGCGTGAGTCGGCGTCGCGGGACGCGTCGACGAAGAAGGAGGCGAGTTTGCGTGCGGTGGCCATGCTGCGAACGGGGCGGAGGAGGTTGACCCACCAGTTGACGGCTACCGCTCCGGTGACAGCTTGCGGGTCCGATAGCCATACCGTTCCGCGGTGTCGGCGCCCGGTGAGGGTGTGCCGGTAGAGGTCGGGTTTGTTGCTGGTGGCCAGGACTGGGCCCCATCCTGCGAGCACGGCGGGGATCGCCCATGCCATGGTCTTGCCGGTGCGTGTGCCTGCTGCGATGAAGACGCCGAGTTCGGCGGGGACGTGCAGGGGAATGGCGCCGAGGAGGGTCTCCCCGAGCGGGGGGCCTGGCATGGACCGGATGGTGTCGGGCGCGTCGTGCAGTAGGTGCGCTGCGGCGGAGGCGTTGTGTTCGAGGCGGGCGATCGAGAGTGCGGTGGGATGTTGCATGGTGCGCGCGGCGGCGTCGATCTCGGTGTTTCGACCGTGCCGTCGGCGGACGGACTGGGTGATGGCGATCGCGGCGGCGGTGGAGAGTACGACCAGCGGCGGCCACGCTTGCCACGGCCAGGGACGCACCCCGAAGGCGAGTTCGAACAATGCTGCGAGCGGATGCCATTCGATGGGCTGGCCCGCCACGGCCGCCCCGGTCGCCCAGGCGGCCCAGACCAGAGTCAGCACGCCGAGTGTGGCGAGTCCGATCACCAGCAGGGTGAGGTCTTGCCCGAGGCGGGAGCGGCCGCGCCGACGGCTTTCGCGGTTGCCGCTCATCGCCCCGACCATGCCACTGGATGCTCGTCGTGGCACCCTGTCGCAGCGGTGCGGCTGACGTGTCGTGGTGGCGATTGTGTGACAAGGCCCCCGCTCGAGAATGTCTGCGCCCGGGTTCCGCGAGCCGCAATCGTGCGCGTCGGGGTCATAGCTGCGGGCCGGGCGCTGGGGATGGCCTGTCGGGGGCGCTTATGGTCGGTGGGTCGGTGAGCGCTGCCTCGGTGGCGGTGGCGATCAGGGTGGTGCGTAACGCGTCCTTCAACGGTCCTTGGTCAGCGTGGGGTGATATGGAAGATCGGGCGCTGTCGCGCATGTTGTGCAGGCGATGATGGAGGTCGCCGGGGATGGAGGCGAAGCGGCTCGCGAGTTCGAGGGCCATGGCCGGGTCGGTGATTTCGGCATAGGCGTTGGCACCCTCGTCGAGAACCACGTCGTCCTCGCCGTCAGGTCCCGGGTCGAGGACTTGGACGAAATAGCTGTGGGTAGGCCGGTCCCACCCGACAACAACTTCTCGTCCTGGCGGGCTGGGATCGGTGGGTGGGAGGTGGATCCTGTTCACGGCCATCGAAAATCCTCACCTTCTCCAGGTGGCTGTTTCGGTCAGGGACCAGCGTCGGGGCCGGCGTGGGGTTCGGGGTTCCTGCGTGCGGCATCGGACGAGGTGGTGGGTGGCGTTGGAGCGGTGTCGCAGTCCGGCGATGTGGTGGCGCGAATGGACTCGCCGATGGCGGGTCCTGCGTTGTCGGCCTGAGGTGGGTCGCCTGGTGATCTGCGGTGGGCGTCGACAGCGTCGATGGTGTAATCGACGGCCGCGTCGTGGAGGTCGCTGCGTTGCTCCTCGGTCAGCGGGGTTGCCTCGGGGACTGCTGTAGGGTCGAAGCCATCGTTGTGGGCGCGTTCGGCGTAGGCGTCGGCGTCGTGTCGGGCCTGGAATCCCATGTCGGCGGTGGTGGTGGCTGCGGCGAACGCCGCGGCGTCGGCGATGGTCTTGGCGTAATGGCGCTGGCCGGTGGCCAGGGTCTCGGTCAACCCGACGCTTCGTCGTCGCTGTTCGATGCGTTCGGTGATTTCCTGCATCTCGAGCTGATGTTTGTCCGCGGCGCGCTCGTCGCGGCGACGGAGTAGTCGCATCTGTTCGTTGTGTTCGGCGGTGGCGCGCTCGTCGCGGCGTCGGCCTTCGTCCTCGCGGCGCTCGAAGTCGGCCCAGGCGATGTCGCGGCGGGCGCGGCTGAGGTTGAGCTCGGCCTCGTTTCGTGCGTCATCTCGCCGGTTGCGTGCGTCGCTGTCGGCGGCGCGTCGCTGCGCGTCGGCGACTCTGACCATCGTGTCGATCTCGATCTGTGTGCGCCGAGCGGCGTGAGTCGCGATCACCGCCTGATGGGCTTCCTGGTCGCGATAGTCTTTGCTCGCGTCGGCGTAGCGGCGACGTTCCAAGTCCTCGTCGGCGCGCTGATCGCGGCGACGCGCGTTGTGCAGTTCGGTCGAATGCCTGGCTTCGGCTCGGGCGTCTTCGTTGGCGAGGTTGCGCAAGCGGGCATTTGCCAGTGTCGTTTCGCGCTGGATCCGCAGCACGTGCTCGGTGTAGGCGCGCGATTCGGCGCCGCTTCCGCGCAGTAGCCTGCCGGTGAGCTCGCTGGTGCGCAGTGCCGCTGCCACCATCGCGGCGACCGAGCCGCTGGCTTCCTCGACCGATTCAGACATCGCGGCACCGGTCCGTGCCGGTCGGCTGGCCGGTGGCGATGAGCGGATCGGAGTGGCGCGCTGCGCGAGCGGTCAGCATGGCTGCTCTCTCCTCTTGTGGTCGGGGGGTGAGCAGATGCGAAGGGGACCGACTGCTTTCAGCGCGCACATGCTCACCTCCCCTCGTTCCTTTCTCACGACGGCAGGGCACCGTCGTGTCTCATCCCAGCGCAGCCGCCAGGGGTTTCGCTACCGTCGCCGGTAGCGCAATTTGCGTGACCGGTGAGGTTGTGGGGCGCGGTATTCTCCCAGCGCGCGATCACCGGTTGCGGGCTGCCCAGGTAGAGCAGGCGGCGGCTCGGAGGTGTTTCGGCGACAACGATTTCGGGCTGTAGCTGCACGCGGTGGCTGCCGTGGTGCAGGAGCGTCGCGGCGGTGTGGTGTCGGCTGTGGAGCACCGTCGTTGTGTTCCACGCGGCGGCGAATCCGCTGCGTGTGCGGAGGTGGTCGAGGAGCCGGTGTGCGGAATCGGATTCTCGGTGACGTGCCAGGCCGGGCTTGAGCAAGGCCGCCATGAGAGCCGATTCGGCGTCCCAGTTGTGGAGGTGGTGGCGGCCGCTGTCGCTGAAATGCCAGGACACCCAGTTGCGGCCCGGCTCGTCCATCCCGGGGAAGGCACGCGCGAAGCTGGGGTTGGCTGCGATGAGGTTCCACAGGGGGTCGAAGTAGGCTGCCACGATGCCGCCACTGTCGAAATCAGTCAGTCGATCGGTGAGTGTTCGAAGGTCTTCAGTTGGTGTGCATAGTGTTTCGGGTAGTGGTTGCGGTGGGTCGCGCAGGGTGTGCAGGTAGGCGGCTTGGTCGGCGGTCAGTTGGTAGCCCTCGGCGACGAGGCGCAGCGCATCCGCGGTGGGGGTTCGGATGCCGGTTTCGACTTGGGACAAGTAGTAGACGCTGAGCCCGATCCGTTGGGCGGCGCGTTCGCGCGGCAGCGACCGCCCGGTGCGCGCGATGATGATGTTCTCGCGGACTTGGCGCAGGAAGCTGCCCAAGCTCGGCATTCGGACCGTTTCTGGGACGGAAGTCCGGGAGGCCTGTTGAACGTGGCGGTGCACGACGGCGCGCGCCTGCCGCCGCGTGAGTGGTGTTTCCCTGTCGTGAGCCGGGTTCATTGCGCTCGGTAGGACGCGAGCCGCCAGCCGCCGTCGGTGCGCTCGACCTCAGCGATCAGTGCCAACCTCCGGTAGGGCGTCGCGGTGCCGTCACGGTGCAGTACTTGCTGGGCGACAGTGATGTACACCGAGGCGCGTCGGTCGACGACGGAGACGCCCGCCTGGTCGGTGGTGGCGACCACGATGTCGCCGGACTCGGCCCACGCCCGCCATGGGCCCGGTTCGCGGATCTCCGAGCCGGCAGCGGAGGCATCGGCATCGTGGGCCAGCGCGCCGGTCAACCATGGCCGGGCAGCAGCAAAGTTCTCCCCGGAGCTGGCCGATCCGGGTCGCCAGGTGAACATCGCCGTCAACGCGCGGTCGGCGACGACCACGGGGGCGGCGGTCGCCGGGTCCGGGCCGAGAATGCGGGCGTCCGCGTCAGAGGGTCTGTCGTGACGGTGCACCTGCCCGTCGTGCAATGCGGGGGCGCGGTGAGAATCGGAGTGATCGGCGGTCAGCGCGCCGGCAACGGCGGCAGCGCCTGCAAGTGCGGCCACGATCAGCGGGGCGCGCATCCCGCGAGCGTGTGCGCGGCAGGAGTGGTTTCGGCTGTGTGGCATGGCGTTCTCAGCTGAGGGTGGTGCTGTAGTGGCGGGCTTGGGCGAGAATCGTGTCGACGTAGGGGCGGGTTTGGACCTGGTAGTCGCTGTGGCCGGTGGGGAATCCGCCTGAGCGCAGGACAGCGCCTTCTCCGGCGTTGTAGGCGGCCAAGTACAGCTCGAGCGGATTGTGGGTGGTCACCGCGCCCTCGGCGATCCAGCTGTCGATCTTGCGGGCCAGAGCGCACATGTAGCGGCCCTGGCCGGTGATCGCGTCGGCGGGCTCCCAGACGCTGGCGGTTCCGTTGCCGTCGGCGTCGATGACGTAGGGGCGGCCGTCGTCGGGGTTCATTGCCGCGGCGGTCCCGGGCAGGAACTGCGCGATTCCTTGGGCGCCTGCGGAGCTTTCGGCGTTCGGGTTGAATCCGGATTCCTGCTTGCCTTGGGCGGCGAGCAGGGATGCGGTGATCTGTGGGCAGAGTGTTCCGGCGTGCCTGTACCACTGTTCGTACTCGTCGGGCACTGCACCGGGGGCGAGGTCGTCGTGTCCGGACTCGGATATGGCGGCCTCGCATCCGGTGGGCGCCGCAGGAGCGGCGTGGTCGCTGGTGTGGTCGTCGGCGGTGACGCTGATGTGCACGTGGTCGTAGTGGTCGAGGGTGGGGTCGCCGGTCTCGGGCATCTGCTGGTTCGTGTGGGTGGTGTCGCGGTATACGCCGCGCCAGATGGTGTAATCGATCGCGAGCTCGGTGCCACGGTCCATGACGTAGTTGCGGATGTCGTCGCCCAGAGCCTTGCCGCGGCCGCTGAGGTAGTCGGGGATCATCACGTCGATGGCTCGTCCGTCAGGGTGGTCGGCGATCGGATCGCCGGGGGCGGCGGGTCGCCAGGTTTCGAATCGCGTGACCTGCGGGTAGTGCGCGGCCAGCTCACGCAGCACCCGTACAGCGTTGACCTGTAGTCCTTTCTCGGAGCCCTTGTTCGGTGGAAGCGGGGGCAGGCCGGGATCGGTTTCTGGTGCGGATCTGGTGAAGGGCGCGGGGTCCGTTGCGGCGACATCGGGGGCCACGGTCGGGAGTCGTGGTGTGGTGAATGGCGTGCTGGGTTCGCTGGCGCCGGTCAGCCACTGGTTCGGGTCGGTCGCGGTGCCTCCTGCCAATCGTGTTCCGCCGGTCCAGGTTTCGAAGTGCAGGTGCGCTCCTCCCGGCCCGGCGGGCACGGTCTGGCCGTTGTAGCCGACGCGGGCGATCTGCTGACCGGCGTGGACGGTCTGGCCGGTGGTGACCAGGACATCGTCGGCGAACATGTGCCCGTAGACGGTGGAGGAGACACCGTCGGGCAGGTTGTGGTCGAGGACCACCCAGGTGCCGAACCCTGACGCCGGGCCGGCTTGGGCGACGACTCCGGCGGAGGCGGCATAGATCGGAGTGCCAGGTTCGGCAGCCCAATCCGATCCGTAGTGGAAGGTACCTGCGCGCGGCCCGAACCCGGAGGTGAGGGTGTAGGTGTCGGCCTTCATCGGCCTGACCTTGTGTCCTTCGTCGGCCGAAACGGCGACAGCGTCGGGCACAGGGGTGCAGGCGTCTGGGCCGTGTGGTGGGGCGAGGACGACCAGGATCACGACGATCACCGGCAGCACGACACACGCGGACACAGCCAACATGACCGCTTTCACCGTCCCACCGCCTGCCGGCCGCCTGCGATGTCGGTCATCTCGGGGCTGTCGTGGGTGTCGAAGGTGGCGAAACGGGTGTTGGTGTCGTGGATGCCGGTGGCGCGTTCGGTGGCGGTGAGTTCGACGAGGAACGGGATGCCGGGTTGCCGGGACTCGCCGATCTTGAGCAGGAACTTCCCTGTTCCGGGCGGGGTGGGACGGACGGCGCCGGGCCCGATCGCCTCCCCGGTGAGCGCTTGCGGGGCTGACCAGCTGGTGACCATGGCGCGTTCGGCGGCGGTGAAGGGGATGATCTGTTGCAGCCGGGTGACTTCTTCACCGGGAAGGGCGCCGAGGATCTTGGCCCGAGCGCGTTCGAGGAAGCCGAGAGCGCGCTGGATGGCGGCGTCGCTGCCGAGGGATTGCAGGTCTTTGATCGTGTGGCTGATCATGATCAGGGAGGTGGCCATGCCGCGCTGCAGACGGGTGAGTTCGTCGACGCGTTCGACCATGAACTCCCCCAGCCCGAGAACCTGCCACAGTTCGTCCATGACGACCTGGAAGTAGCGTTGCGGGGCGAGACCGGCATCGGTCAGCGTGTTGAGCGCTTCGATTGCGGAAAATCCGGCACCCCAGCAGGCCAGCATCACCGCGGCCTTGAGTTTGCGGTCCCCGGGCGGGATGTGGGAGACGTCGATGCACACCGCGGTCGCGTCCAAGCGCAACGGCACGGTGGTGTGGCCATTGAAGACCCGCCCGAATGGGCCTTTGGTCAGCGCGCGCAACGACTGCCGCAAGGGGACGATCGCGCTGAGATAGCGGTCGTCGCTGTCGGCGGCCGCATCCAGACGCAGCTCGCTACCGCCAGCGACGATGACCTCGAGCAGGTCTTCCAGCAGCGGTGGATGCTCGGGGGTGAATCCGCGGCCGCCATCCGCAACAGGTGTGATGAGCAGGTCCAAGGCGGTGGCGATCACCGTGTGCTCGTAGTCGGCGACACGGTGACCGCGCACGAGTTCGATGAGCGCGCACACCAGCGCGATCTGGCGGGCGCGCAGTTCCAGCGCAAGGGTTTGGGCGCGTTCGGTGTCCCCGGCGTGCTCGAGCCGGTCCACGATCTCGCCCATGACGCCGGGATCGAGTGGGTTGAGATGGCCGTAGCCGTAGCCGAGATCGATGACCTGGCCTCCCACCAACTCGACCAGTCTGCGGTAGTCGGGTTTGACGTCGGCGAGGATCAAGGGGGTGATGCCCTGAGCGATACCACCGAGGACGATGCGCCGCACCAGCGACGATTTGCCGAACCCGTTGAGACCGAGGACGAACAAGCTCGGGGCGGTGATGAACCCGCCCCGTTGGAACCAATTCAGCGGGTCGAAACACACCGGCGCCCCGGTGCGCAGATGCGGTCCCAGGGGCGTGCCGACAAGGGGGGCTCCGGCCCCGACCGACCACGGCCACAAACCGACGACCTGGGCGGTGGTGCCGCGCCATTCGGCGGGCCGGCCGACCGCCGAGACGCGGCCTCCGGTGGGGCCGGCGAACCCGGTTGGGGTCAACCGCAGCCGCGGCCGGTCGGTCGGATCGAGATCGTCTCCGGCGGCCAGTGCGTCGAGGTTGCGGCGGCGGTGTGCGTCGCGGGCCAGCAGCACCCCGGCCCACCAGCCCCGCACTCCCCTGGTGCGGCGCAGCCGTTCGAGTCGTGTGCGTTCACCTGCCCCCAGCACCTTCGGCCCACCCGGGCGAGCGGACCCCGGTTGCGGGGAAGGGACGGAATACGACGTGTGGCCATGATCGGGGGACATCGCCGTCAGCCTTCGAGTGTCTCGGGAGTGGTGGCGTGTTCGGGCAGGATGACGCCCACGCCGAGGCCGGCGGCGAAGGCCGCCGATTGGTAGGCGTGGCAGCGGCGGATCGACAGCCGCGCTTGGGTCGAGAGGTCGTGGACCAGGGCGTCCAGCCGCGGCAGGTCGTCCCCGCGGGGTGTGGTGAGGGTGATGAGTATGCCGTAGCGGGTCAGCCCGTGCCCGCGCGCTTGCTCCTGGCGGGCTTGCTCGGCCGTGGCGACGCGGATACCGGCGCCCGCCGACACCAGCCCGCCGCGGGTGTTCTGCTCGGCGACACGCGCGTTGCGGTAGTCGCTGTCGACGATGTGGGTGGCCTCGGCCGCCGAGTGCGGCCGATAGACCACGGCGACACGTTTGCGTGGCAGGTCCGGGTTGGGAGCCAGGAGTCGTTCGAGCACCCGTTCATCGACGACACCGGCGGGTGCCCTGGTCATCTCCCACGTGATCGACACCGCGCCGGCGTGTTCGAGCCGGTCATAGCATTGGCGTTCATCCGCCGGGCCTGCCATGGACCAGTCGACGCAGTGACCGGCCGGGTCCGTAGCGGCGGCTTCCAGGTCGGGTTGGGCGGCAGGATCGTAGGCACGGCGCACGAACGAGGTGATCTGCGCGGCGGTCATGGGGGTAGTGCGGACCCCGGCCTCGGCCACGGCGGCGAGGATGCCGGGCAGGCGGCGCCCGATCTCGAGGGCTTGCTCGGCAGGGATCTTGCGTCGTTCGGGGGTGGTGGCCTCGAAGGTGATCGCGATCCGCGCGTCGAGTTGAACGCGTTCGGTGGCCAGCTGGTCGGCCAGCTCCCCCATCACCTGCGCGGCCAGATCCGGGGCATCGGGTCGGGTCAGCGTAGCGACCTCGGCGAGCAACCGATTGCCGGTCTCGGGCACGGTATCGACAACCGCGACAATGGCTTTGACATCGGGGGCGCTGCCCAGCGATGCCAGAAAGCTGCCCCACGCGGCCACCCACTGGTCGATGAGGTCTTGGTCGACGGCTTCGCCGCCCTGGGGCCAGGCGCGCAGCACGACGGTGTACTCGTCGAACCTGGGCAGGTGGATCATGCCGAACCGGTGACCGTCGACGGTGCGGCTTTCGTAGAGCCGGGTCGGTGCGAGCAGTCCAGGTAGTCGTGCGGCTCCGCCGGGGATGGCGGAAAACGAACCCGAGCGGTAGAAGTGCTCGCCGCGGCGTCCGCCGCGCCACCACTGCCACAGCAGCAGCGCGCGCACATAGCCAGTTCGCCCGCCGATCTGGATGACCAGCGGGGCGGTGATCATGACGCCGACGGCCAGGGTGATCGCGGCGGCGCGCAGCCCGAACACCGCTTGGGTCAGCACGACGACGATGATCACGGCACCGGCAGTCAGCATCGCGACCCAGGACAAGCCGAACAGGCCTTCACTCCGGGGCCGTGAGCCCGCGCTGTAGGTGCGTTCGCGGTAATCGCTCATCGACGGTACGGTCCTGTCTGTCTCGAAGGTGTCAGCGCGTCACCGCGGTATGTCGTGCCCGCCTGGGCCACGGCGAGGCGTGATGGATCCGGTGGATTCCGGCGCGGAACCGGCGGTGTCCTCGCCCAGCCGGTCCACCGCCCGGGCGACACCGGTGGCGCGGGCCGCGGCCCGCGTAACGTCCGCAGCCGCCCCGGCGGTCCCCGGGGCACCGGCGCCAGAGGGGCGTGAGCGGGCGGCACCGGCCGGTCCAGTACGCGCGACCGCCCCGCCCCTGCCCGATCCGCCAGGAAGCCCCGGCAGCGCGCCGCCGCTGCGGGGCAGCGCCGGCCGCGGGCCCGGCGGCGGGTTCCCGGGAGGGCCGGTCGGGTCAGTGCCCGGCGGCGGGGCCTGGCGGGGTACGGAGGCGTCCCCTGCGGCGAGCACGCCGCGCGCAGCGAACGCTTTGACCCCTGCCCCTGCCGCCAGCGCGGCGCCGGCCACCGCACCAGTCGCGACCGCGCCACCGCCGCCGGATCCCATCACCGCCAGTGCGGGGGCGACCAGCCGCATCAGGGCGGGCAGCACGAACGCCGCACTGCACAGCAAGACGACTCCGACCAACGCGCGGTGAGCCGATTCGGCGGTGTACCGGTCCTGGGCAGCGTCGGTGTTGGTCTGGTCCGCGGTGACGAAGGCGACCATGTACACCAGTGCCGCGACCGGCTTGAACAGCAGGAACGCCACAATCCACGCGGTGAGCTTCTGGAAGGACTGTCGCCCACCGCTGGTGCCCGAGGCAGCCGCGGCCAGCGGGTAAATCGCGACGGCGACGACGAGCAGGGCCTGGCGGATGATGGTGAGCACCGCCATCGCCCCGGCGCCGATCATGCCGACCAGCGCGACGACGAAGATGAAGCCGGGGCTGAAGGCCATCAGCTCGGTGTGCAGGAGTAGTTCGGTGGCACCGCGGGCGTTGCCGTCGGTGACGTCGGCGATCAGCCAGCTCGTAAAGCCGTCGCTCATGCGGGCGCCAGCCAGGATTGCCGCACCGGCCACCCAGCTGCTGGCAGCGGTGCGTGCCATCATCTGGAAGGCTTCGTGGGCGTGTTCGGCGGCCAAGTGGGCGCGCGCGATGCCGATACGTGCTGCCGAGATCGCGATCGAGATCGCCAGCAGCCACACTTGCAGCTGGCGGGTGTAGTCATCGACGCGCATCCACAGCGTGGGTGCGTTCGGGTCCGAGCCCGCCAAGATCGTGTCGTTGGGGAGATAGGTCCAGGCCACGCTGATTTCGAGCACGTCGCCCAGGCCGTCGAGGAGGATCGCGGTGACCTCGCCCATCGTGGTGTCCCACAGTTTCGTGGTCGCGGCGTCGACGGCCTGGCCGGGGTGCGAGGCCACGTTGCCCGCCTTGCAGACTGCCGAGGCGAGATCTGCCGCCATCGACCCCACCACCGGTATCTGAGTCATCTGATCGTGCAGCTCGTTGCAGGTCTGGTCGAAACCGAACGTGGTCGCCGATTCCGATTCCGCCGGCGGTGACGGCGTGGTCGGTGGTTGCGCGACGGCGGCGACGGGGGTGAGCATCATCGCGATCAGCGCCGCGAGGGCACAGACTCGGGCCAGCCGTGTCCATCGTGTCAGGACCATCGCGTCCACCCCGTCAACGTGGTGATCGTCGCGGTCGGCAGCTGTTCCCCGCTGCCCCGGAGCCGCCAGTCCCCGTCCACCCACACCATCGGTACGCGCGTCGTGATCCACGACGCGGACTGGTGCGGTGGTTGGACGCGCACGGCCAAGCCGATGACGGCGAGGTCCTCGGCATAGGATTCGACGCGAAAGGCGTCGTGCGCGATCAAGGTTCGGGTGAGCGCGGCCGGTTGTTGCTGGGGTAGGCGGCCGGAGGCGATGCCGGCGTCGAAGCGCGCCCTGTCGGCGTCACTGAGCACCAGGCGCTGCGCCAGCACAGCCCGGTCCCCCGGGCGGGCGATCACTTGGTAGACGCTCATCGCTGCGGCCAGCGCCGCCCCTTGTGGGGTGTGGGCGTAGCCGCCGGCGACACCGTCGCGCATCACGATGGGGCCGTCAGAGGTCGAGAACGGCACCACCGCACCGTGTACCCGCTGCCACCCGCCCGGCTCGTCCAGCCCTGCCGGTGCGGCGGTGAGCCAGTCCAGGTCCGCGGACGCACGGGTCGGGCTCGTTTGCGGTCGCAAGTGACCGGCTGGGTCGGCGGGGATGTCGACGCGGCGCCCGAACTGGTCGATCTCGGGCACGCCGAACCCCGTTGTGGGCCCGGTCGATGTGGCGACCGGGCCATGCGGGATCGACGACGGAGTGGTGGGCGTGTCCTCGTCGGCGCTGCGGTGGCCGACGAACGCGGCAGCGGCCGCGACCGCCACGAGGGCAAGTGCCGCAGCCGAGATGACCGGCAGTGGACGCGAACCGCGAGTTCGCTCGTCCTTGGCGCTCATCTGGGTGCCTCCAGCGGCACAGCAGCACCGACGGCAGGCACCGCGACCACCACCGGGTCGGTTGACGCGGGGTCGGGCAGGTGCAGGCGCCAGTCGTTGCCGACCCAGGTGACGGTGGCGATGTTGACGGCGACCGAGGTATCGGGGAAGGAGGTGTAGATCTGCACCCGCGCGCGGTCGGGGGTGTAGTCGGTGATGGTGTAGCCGCGCAGGCGAGGAGCGGTCGCTGAGTCGGCTGTGCCGGTCACCGACACCAGCACTCGTCCCGCCGCCCAGCTGTCCTTGCCGGGTCCTGGTGCAAGTTCATGCGCGGCGACGGAGGCCCAGTGGTCATCGGGAGCCAGCGACATGCGGACGGTGTGCACCATCGCCGCCAGGGCCGCGCCCTGCGGGCTGCGCGCGAAACCTGTTGCTGCGGTGTCGGTGTGGTGTGCCGGCCCGTCGATGCCGATGGGGATGGCCACGCCGCGGTAGTCGCGCCAGTGCACCTGGGCGGGAACAGCCACCAGATCAGCAGGCCGCTGACGCCCGGGATCAGAGGCGGCACCACCGTCGTCGACGCAACCAGAGGCCGACGCCAGTGCGGCGACCGAGGCGAACGCTGCCACGCGTCGGCGCCAGCGAAGGTACGGAAACTCATGCATGGAAGGCTCTTTCGTCACAGGATGCGATCACAGTGCGAGGTCGATGAGCAGGGACCCCGCCACCGGCCAGGCGGCGCTCGCCAGGATCCAGGACAGCAGGACCCGCACCACTTCAGCCGGACCTGGTGGCGGGCCGGGGGGTGGATGGAAGTACTCCCAGCCGGCGCGGCCGCCGACGACTGCCAGTTTGCAGATCAGCGCGGCTTCGACCAGCCACAGCAGCCAGGTGAACAACTGCCGCAACGGCTCGGTCACGTCGGCGGGCAGTTGCTTGTACGCCAGTAGGGTTGACACCATCTGCCTACCGACCCGGCTAGCTGTTGCTGATGATGGTGTTCATGATGGTGCCGGCGCTGGTGGCGATCGTGCCGCCGATCAGGGCACCCAGAACCATCTTCGGAGACTCGAGCATTCCGCCATGCCACTTTTCCCAGGCGAAGCGCCCGCCGGCGAAGATGATTGCCGCCACCCCAGACAGCAGGGTCAACCATTGCACCCATCGCATCAGTCGCTGCAGCCCGCCGACACCGGGCGGTGCTTCGGGGGTGTAGTTCTCGATCTGGGCCAGCACGTCCGGGTACCAGGCGGTCAGCGTGGGCAGCAGGCTCACAGCGGTGTCCTTCCGATTTCAGGGACTCGGTCGTGGAGCGCGGCGACGGCCGCAATAAGTTCCTCGCCCAGTACGCGAACGTCCGGCGGGACGGTGTTCGCTGGGTCGGCGTCGGCGAGGGCATCCGCACCGGATGGGTCGGGGCACCAGATCGGCAGCGCCGCAGGGGCGGTCAGCGTCCAGCTCTCGTGCCAGTCGATGCGCCAGGTTCGGGCGACCAGTCCGCTGTAGAGGTCACGGTCGCGGCGAATCGGCGCCGGAACCCGGCCGGGTCGTGCGGCCACAGTGACCATTCCGACGACGGTGCTGTCTCCGGCGAGTCCAGCGTGGTGTTGGCGCAGCACTGCGTCCGCGGCGGCGAGACCGCTGACGGTCTCGCGGGCGACGACCAGCACATACGGCGTTTGCCCGGGAGCGGGGACCGGCCAGCGTCGATAACAATCGGCGGCGGGCCCGAGAACCCGCTCGAGGGTTGTTGTTCCGGCGCCTCCGTGGGCGGCCAGCAGCCACACCAGCGGCGGCCGTTCATCCGGCATCGTCCCGGGGTGGACGGGTACAGGACGGTCCCACTGGGTCGCCCGCTGGTCGGGCGGCGGTGCGATCACTGCTCGACGCTGCAGCAGGCGCGCGTTCCGCGGGTGGTGATGGGTTTCCGGCCGCGGCGGTGTCAGGGCGGTCGGGTTCATGCCGACACCACGGCGAAGATCAGTGTCCGTCCATCACGGTGGGTGGTGTGGATCGTCTGGGAGTGCGAGACCCGGTGACCGTCGGGGCGGCGTTCGCTGACCAGGACCGACCATCGGTCGGGTCCGGCGGCGGTGATATCGGTGCAGTGAGTGGTTCCCGCGGGCACAGCGTCGATACCGGCCTGGATCTCGGCGTCGCTGCCGAACCGACCGTCGGGGGCGAGAACCGTCCGAACTGCGGCGGCATCGCGGTCTACATAGTAGGCATGCTCGAGGGCAAGGATTACCTGAGGCCCGGATTCGGCGGAGCCGGCACCGTTTCCGGTGATTCGCTCGCCGGTGGTCCCCGCTGGACACCATTCGGTGGTCGTCGGCAAGGAGAACGTCGCCGACGCTGCAGTGGGTTCAGCCGTCGCGAATTCCGGAGAACGGTTACCCAGCACCGCTGCGGCCGCGGCGCACATGGCCGCTGTCACGGTGAGTGCTGCAGCTATCGCACCTGTCGTCCGCAACAGGCTGCGGCGCCGGTCCGGTCCAAGGCCCGGATCACGGTCGGCCTCGACGGTGGCGGGCGCGGCCGTAGGGAGCCAGCTCTCGAAGCTCTGGGAACGCTCGTGGAGGTGGCTGGGGTCGGGCACGAGGGTGTGGGAACCCGAGGAGCGGGTCCACACTTCTTCGTCGGTCGCGGTGCGGCCGAGGTCGGGTTCGTAGCGGTTCACGGTCCCGCCTCGCTCGGCGGTTGCGGCGGGCTCGACGGCACGGTCGAACGATCCGTCGGGGTGGCCCTGATCGTTGCCGATGGTTCGGTGCTGGGCGCGGTGCGTGTCGGGCCGGGTGTCGACGGTCTGAGGTGGGCGAGCTCGTCGAGAAGGGCGGTCAGCCAGGCGACGGTGACCGCGACGGGGCTGCGACCGTCGCTGGACACCGGCACGGTGGTGTAGGCGCCTGCCCGTG
The DNA here is from genome assembly GCF_002554515.1 of Nocardia sp. FDAARGOS_372. Taxonomy (NCBI): domain Bacteria; kingdom Bacillati; phylum Actinomycetota; class Actinomycetes; order Mycobacteriales; family Nocardiaceae; genus Nocardia; species Nocardia sp. FDAARGOS_372. Next base: position 2,257,656 of record NZ_PDDW01000001.1, read on the forward strand.
CGAGCGCGTCGCTGTAGCGGACCCAGGTCGTGGTGTCGATCAGCGCCGCGTTGTCGGTGACCGTGGTAACCAGGCTGTCGAACGCCTGCCCTACCAGACGAGTCGCCGCTGCCGGTGGAATCAGCTGCGGTAACGCTGCGGCGAGTTTCGCGCCCAGCGCGGCCAGGCCCGCGGCCGGATTGGCCAACCCCGCCGCAGCGATCTCGGCAAGATTCGCCGGCGTGAGTACCGTCTTGGCGATGGTGGCGACCGAATTCAACGCGATGGTGCCCACTTTGACCACGGCCTGCAGTGCGGCGTGCAGGTCGAGCGGAGACCGCGGATCGCTGGCCTCTGCGACTCGCTGGGCCAACGACACCTGCGAGGACAGCTGCAACGACGACAGCGACTGGCCCGCGATGTCCTCATTGACCACCGACACCGCAGTTTTGATCGTGGTGAAGGCCAACGCCTGTGTCACCGCGGCGAGCGCACGCAGGGGGTCTCCGCCAGCCTCGCTCACCGACTGTGTCACGTTGGCGACCACCGTGGCCACCGGCGCGCGCGAGGTCGTGTCACAGACCAGGTCACCGGCGATGCAGAAGCTGGCCACTCGTCCCGCCAGGGCTCCGTAATCTCCGGACCCAGACCTGCGGTCAGGCGATGGCGTTTCTGCAGTGTCAGTTCCGCTGACCTCGGCGGCGGCGGTGGCGATTCCTGCCCCTGTGAGTGGCTGTTGAGGTAGGAGGTCCAACGCCGCTACCGCCCGACTGTCGGTGCGGGGTGTCGGGTCGGCTCCGCCGTTGCTGGCGGCTCCGGGTAACAGCGGCGCCCCGACGGGTCTCGCGGGATCGGCGAACAAGGCTACTGCCGCTACGGCTTCCGCTGGTACCGGGCCGCCGCCAGCGCCGACCTGCTCGGCGAAGGCCGCGGCCGGCTGAGCGGCCTGGGCGTCTGCCACGATGGCCAGGCGCGTGCCGGGGCACCGGTCGTAGGTTTCGCCGGCGATCTGCGATAGGGCTGTCGTGGTTTCGGCAAGGCTGGCCTGGAAGGGCGTGGGACCGCGCCCGCTGCTGACCCCATGCCCTGTCGGGCGCATCCGCACATACACCCGAGCAAATTCGCCCTGCTCGCGAGTCACCAAGGGACGCAACACCTCGCCGACCAGGCCGGAATCGACATCCGTGGGGGTGCCGTCAGCGGCCTGACCCGGAGATTGAACGCCGACAGCGAACAACAACGGGCACGGCCCGGTTGAGGCGGGGTCGGCAGCAGCACCCGGCGAGAAGCTGGCTGCAATCAATACCAAGGTCAGCGCCGCGAAACCTCCCCGAGCTATCGAGCTGATCACGTGCAGTCCTCCCCTGCTGCCGCGTCCGGCGCCGCTTGCGCCTCGGCGCCAGGTAGCGGCGCAGGCTCGTCGACTACTGGTGCGGGAACAGGCGCCGGGATCTCGGGCGCGGATTCATCCGGCGGGGACGCGCCTTCGCCGAGTGCGGCGCCGCCGGCAGCACCGATTGCGGCACCGACCGCGCCCGCCGCGACGGTTGCTGGGACACCGGCGAGGACTGCACCGGCCATACACCCGACCGTGCCTCCCACCGTCGCGCCGAAGGGGGCCAGTGCACCGCCGGTGGTGACGCCACCGATCACGCCACCGGCAACACCGCCGACCGCCATGCCCACGGCACAGCCACTGAGACCGCCGACCATGCCACCGGCCGCGGCGCCGACGTTCGCCCCCGCGGCAGCACCGACTATCGTCGCGGCGGCCCGCCGGTCCGACTGATCGGTGGAGAAGCCTGCGGCGTCGAACGCCGCTGCGGTCCACCACTCTGCCTTGTCCGCCAGGTCCTGCCCCACCGCCTGGACTTCCGCCGGAACCCACTCCGGCACCACGACCTCTGCCGTGCCGACATGGATGATCCGTAGCTCCGGCGCGGGCGGAACGGGCGGCGCAGGATCAGCTGGGCCTTCCGTCGGTACGGTCTGCGCTTCCTCCTCCGGCGGCGGCGGTGCAGGCGCGGGCGAAGGTGCAGGTGTCGGTGCGGGAGCAGGTGCCGTGTTGCGTTCCACCTGCTGGCGCGGCTGTGGACGCGGCGGATTGGGAATCAGGTCCACCACGGTCGGAGTCTCGTCGACAACGACCGGTGCCGGAGTAGGTGGTGCGGTGATTCCCGGCTGGTCGCCACGACCGGGTGTTTCCAGCCCCGGCTGGTCGGCCGCGGCGGGGCCCGCCGCCAGAACCCCGGCGACGCCGAGGGCAGCCGCCACCTGACAGGGGCTACGGCGAAGCTTCATGCGAATCTCCATCTCTCCGTGAAGGGGCCGCACAAACCAGTTGGGTTGATGTGACGCTTGTGCGGCGTGGGCGTGAGGGCGGGTCGGGTCATGCGCCCGGATCGGGCGGTGCTCTCCGCTTGTCTTGCAGCCGGGAGACGAAGGTGTTCAAGGCGACTGCGGTGTGCGCCATCGCTTCGGCGCGGTGTAACTCGCCGTGACCGCGGAACTGCTGGCTCAGCTCATAGGCGACCAGCACCATGTGCGCCGACAGCAGCACTGCATCCCGAGGAGTCGGTCGGTCGACGGTGTGTAACTGCGCGAGGCCGAATGCCACCACCGACAACCGCGATGGGGCAGCCACCGCGGGCCGTCCCGCTCCCGCGGCTGCGGCCGCAGTCAGGGCCGCCTCCGAGAGCGGACCCGCACCTTCCGGTTCCATTCGGCGAGCCCAGGACGCGACCGCCCCCGCCAGTCGCGCGGCAGACCAACAGCATTCGCCAGCAGATGGCGGGTACCTGCGCAGGCGGGCGGTAAATCGATCGACGTCGGTGACCATGCGTGACCACACGACGGGATCGGTCAGCACACTGCGGTGCCGGTCATGAGGACGGGAGGAACGCAGCCCCCGCCACTCCGACTGCGCCGCCGCCACCGCGCGTGGGCCGCGGTCCCAGTCACGCCACAACACCGGCAACGCAAGATCGCTGCCGAGTTCGATGTCGGTGCGGGAAACGCCGCTGCCGATGACGGCTTCCACGGCGTACCCGGCCACAACGCCGGCGGCAGTCCGGGTTCGCGGCCAGATCGCAACGCCGCTGTCGCGCACGCGACGAACGAACTCTGCTTCGGAAACGCTCGCCACCGAAGCGGCGCGAATCAGCAACTCGGTTCGGCGCCACAACCGCGGCAAGGTGTCCTTGCCAGTCGACGGCGGACCTGAATCATGTGAGCGTGGAGTGGAGTCCCCGCAGTGCGACATCGACGCCTTCCCAGTGCATGCAAGGCAACAAGATTCAGCTGCCGCAACAGGGATCGGGCGCGACCAGGGACGGTCGCAGAACCTGACGGACTCGACACCGACACAGCAGGACGGATACCGAGGATTACAGCGCTACATCCGGAACCGCGTCACGCGAGAACCCGGGAAACCTCTGAGACCAGAGGCGCACTAAGCACACTAGATGCTGAGAGCCGCCGACCGCAAGAGCCGCTCATGGCAATGTTCCAACCGCGGGCATTGCGATCAGTCGACACGCCCCTACCGCCACCTCGCGCCAAGACCCAAACGAGCATCAACGATCAATCGCCAGCCACACGTCACCGCTTCCCAAGCGCCCTCTCTCGTCCCACAGTCGCTCGCGGTCATCGTCCTTAGAAGGGCCCTTACCTCCTCGACGCGACTCCTGATCTAGGTCAAGAACCGCTACTACGGATTTGACATCGCACCCGGCTTCTGAACCTGGCTGGAGCAGGCGCACAGCGGTGGGCTCGCCTGCAGCTTCCAGGCGGTGCGTACCGAGCTCCTCGCCGGTAGCGTCGAATTGGCTGACTGGGCCCAGGACAACAGCTCCTTCCTCCCGCTCGATGGCGCCGCTTCAGCTCAATTCGCACCGCTGACCACGTGGGCTAACTCCCCAGCCGCGTCCTTCGCCAGCGGATCCCCAGCCTCCAGGTCCTCAGCCTGCTGTCGCTGCCGACGCTGCACCGCAGGCGGGATCCGGGCGGGGGCCGGCACCTCGAACACCAGGAACGCCTGTCCGCCGCTCACCTCCACATACCGCGGGGTGTCACCCTCCGGGATCGTCTCCGTCAGGTAGGGGAATAGATACCCAGATCACTGGTCATCGAGTCCGCCTGGATGAGCAACCGGACATCCTTGTCCTCGGGTATCGAGATCCGGATCCTGACCTGTTGCGGGCGCATCCCGTCATTCTCTAGAACAGCGAATGGATGCGCCACAGTATCGTCCCGTCCGGGCTACTCCGCCGTGTCGCCCTCATAGCATGGGGCGGGCCCTGCGCGTTCGTGGGATATTTGTCAGGTGAACCGGAGAGAGCGACGTGCAGCCGCGCGGCGACAAGCGAAGGCCGCGCGGCGGGAAGAACGTCAGCGGACACTCGAATGGGGCCGGCAGCACCTGCAAGCGCCGACTCCGCCGCAGAGTATGTCGGCGGGCTACAGCATTCCGATGCCGGACCTCACCGGCCTTCCTCCGGAGGCCGGCCCGGTGCTACAGGCGATGCAGCAGAACCAGCCGATGGTCGTGGTCGCCGGGATGGTGGGCGTCACACCGCTGACTGAAGCCGCGCGGCGGTCTCTGCTCGCCGAGGTCGACACGCAGGATGCTCTCGTCCGGCTGGCGACGATTCAGGCTAAGTGGGATCAGGCGTCCACCACGAACTGGAACCTCAGGCCACTACACCGGGAGCTCCTGACGGATGCGTCCGCTGATTGGGCACCTGCGGTGAAGGCTGAGGTCGGCCGAGGGAACGTCTTCGCGACGCCACAGGTCACCGTTCAGCTAATGCGCGAGCTCTTGGAGACGGAGTCAACGGCGACACGGACGCTGACCTCCGATGAGGTGGTGCACCTGCTGATCTCGATCGCCACAGAACAGCAGACGACTAGCGAGTTTGGGTCGGATGTACCGACCGCCGCCGAGGTGGCCGCGCTCGACAAGAAGTACCAAGCGATGCAACCGGCAGACCTGATCGCCTTGTCGCAGGAGTTCCTGCATCATCAGGCGGCCAGCTCGCTCTTCAACGCGCCGCGCAAGATCGAGTGCCTCAAAGCCGATGTTGTCGACTTCTGGTACTCGCCGTGGGCTAGCAGAGCACATGATTCTCTCGGTGCGTCCCCAGCCGAAACTTTCAAGGACGCGACCGGGATTACCCTCGACGACTTCCTCCGAGTGGGTGCCTCACTCTCCGACATGATCACCGATGGCCGAACGACGGTAGACCTCGACGACCTCGCGCATGACGAGCAGCTGCGAGCCTTTGTCAGCGAGAACATGACGCTGGACCTCGGGGGCTACCGCGAACGTCTCGCAGCCGACCGTGCCAGCGGCGACGTCAAACTGCAGCGGTACACGTTCACTCGGTACCCATTCCTTGACCTCGGCGGCGGCAGCCTGCTGATTCTTCGCGCTCAGTGGGCAACGGAACGTTTCTTCGGTGACACCGCCCAGTTCGACGTTATGGCCGCGTTCGCAGCGAAGGGAGATAAGAAGAGCGCGAACAGGTTCAACGACGGAATGAAGTACCAGTTCGAGGACATCGTGGGGGCTACCCTCGGCCGCATCGCGGCGCGTAGTCGGAGGGTCGAAAAACTGGTCTCGGAACCCGCGATGCAAGAGCAGTGGACTGAGAAGAAGGGAGAGAAGCCCTCAGTCTGTGATTGGGCCCTTCGCGCCGGACCAGTCACGATTCTCGTAGACGCGACCCATCACCCCCTCAACGCGACGCTTGCTCAAGGACTCGGTAACGGGGCGTTGTACGACGCGGATTCGGACTTGATCCTGACGGAAGGAAAGTTCCAGCAGTTCGCGTCGGTCATGCGGCTGATTCGGCGACTCGGTTTCGCCGGGCAGCCGGACCCGAACGCCGTCTTCGTCCCGTTCGTCGTAGTCCCGAACTCGGGCACACCGAGCTCCATGTTGACCGAGCTCGACTACGGTCAGCGCGCGAAGGAGGTCTTCGCTGAGTTCCAGGGCCGCGTCGCTCGACCCACGGTCCTGCAGCTCCAGGAACTCCAGCTGTTGGAAGGCATCGGCGACCACCTCCACCTTGACTCCGTCAGTTTTCTGTGCGAGTGGCGCAAGTTCCCCATGCCGCTGTCGCTGCAGGAGTTCCTCGAACTGCAGGGGAAGCCTCAGCCGATCTCGAAGCACATCCTGAAGGCCGCGAAGCAGCTCGATCGCCGGCTCCAGGGGAGAGATTCAGAAGCCGCATGAATCACGACTTCTTCGAGGAAACGACTTCGGCTTCCGTCTCGGGGCGAGTCCACCTCGACCCAGCTGCGAACGGACCTCCTGAAAGAACTGCGCGCGGGGCCGATCCATGGAACCATGGACATGGACGCAGCCATTGCTATCACCGACCTGGTGTGGAATGAGCTCATTGCATACTGCAACGGCGGGAAGAACACTCTGGATGAAGGAGATCGCTCTCGCTCTGCGGGCGCTAAAGGCCACGCTCGACCGCATCGGGATGCCTCTGAAGCTGCCGTAGCGCGACTTCTCAACCTTCCGGGCGTACTGGCTGAAGAACGACGGCAACGGGCCGTGGCAAACGCGGCGCGGGATCTGCTGGAGAAGTTCTTCAGGCGGGTGCAGGAGGAGCTGGACCGGAACGAGGAAGCGCAGTTCCACCCACTACAGCAGAGGCGGTGTCACCACCCACTTCGACTGGCTGGTCGAAAGTCGATGAGGAACCCACCGAACTGCGACGGCGGTTCCGCACCGCAATGACCAGGAAAGGACAGTGAGGCAAGACAGGGTGTCTCCAACACGGTGATCGAACTCACCCACAGCGTTAAGCACTCGACGGAACCTTCGCGGAGGGACGCGGGGACCGCAGCGGACTCGGGAATCATGCTCGCGAACATCCTGCGCCGTGTAGATCAGGACTTCTGAGCGCCGCAATCGCGCAGCGCTCGCCTCTGGTCGGCGCTGCCTAGGGCGTGCCTCAAAGTGACCTCAGACGGGCGAGAGTTGCTGTGATCAGCGGGTTTTGGATGTGGCGAGGTCTCCGGTAACTGGTTGGTCTACCAAGATCCAACGCAACACCGGAGACCTCGTGAAAGCGGTGACCCGACGAGCCGATTTGACCGATGCCCAGTGGGCCCGGCTCGAACCACTGCTTCCCTGCCCGAAAACGACACGGCCGTCCTTCTCGATTCACCCGCCGCCAGCTCATCGACGGCATCCGCTGGCGGGTCCGGGTCGGGGCACCCTGGCGTGACATCGCGCCCTGCTGCCGATCCTGGCAAAGCGATCTATGCCCTGTTCCGGCGCTGGGCCTGGGCACAGATCCCGCACCAACTGCAAGCCCTCGTCGTCGCCGATGGCGAGATCGGCTGGATGGTTGGCGTGGACTCGACCATCATGCGTGGTCACCAGCACGCCGTCGGAGCCCGCCGCGAGGGCCACCGCCAGGCTGAGCCACCCGCAGCCCACCGCGTCGGCGAGCCGGGCAAAAACCAAATGGAGTACTGGATCACCAGCTCCTCCGCCAAGCTCAAACCCACGGGTTCAGTTCGGGGCGGTTGGAGTGCGTAGGCGGGCTATCACTGCTTCGGGTGCAATTGAGAAGTTGTCCTTCTCAGCAGCGAGGCACTCGAACAACTGGGCACTGGCGGCAGCAAGTCCGGCGGGTAGATCAGCGTCGGTCAGGGTGTCGGCCACATCGACCATTTCCTGCTGCCATCGCCACGCCCGGGCTGCAACGCTCGGCAGGTAGCCGCGGTCGGCGAGCGGTTTCGCGCCAAGCTCGTGAGCTTCGGCGATCAGCGCGTCGGTGACGCCGTGGGCGTCGGCCAAACCGTGGGCCAGTGCGGCCAGCAGACGAGTAGTTCTCAAGTACGACGCGGTTGCCATTTTCAACGCCGACGCCGCTCCGAGGCGCTCTCCGAGGTTTGTGGTGGTCAGCCCGGCGCTGATGAAGAGGTCATATGCACGAGCGGCGGCTGGGGCTGGGCCTGCCAGATGGATGCGTGGGCCGGTTTCGGCTGTTGGTGGCGGTCCGCTGATGACCGCGTCTATCACATCGCTGCTGTCGTCGAAAGCAGCTCGGATCGAACGCATTGTGGTGGGGTTGGTGGCGTTGGCATCGATGTACAGGCCGGTGAAGCCGTGTTGGGCGACAGTTTCAGCAAGAGACACCGCGACGTGGGCTGGGCAGATCGAGACGATTGTCGTGGCGCGGGCCGTCAGCTCGGTGAGGTCGTCGACGGGGGCGAGCGCGGCGGTGCGTGCGCGTTCTGCGGAGGCGGGACTGCGCCCGGTTGGACACCACAGCACAGTGTGTCCTGCGGTGGTGAGGCGGGCTCCAATTGCGGCCCCCATTCTGCCGGGGTGCAGGAGGCCGACGATCATGTGTTGTCCTCGGAGGGGTCGGCGGGCTGGATCGGTGCGCTGCGTATGCGGTCGCGTAGCGCGCTGGTCAGCGCGCTGGTCTGCCACCTCGGTCGCTCGAGCGCAGCGTGGAGTTGGGTCAGCCGTCGGGCAACGGCGGCGGTGGGGCGGTTTTCGGCGAGGTCAATGACGTGGTTGAGTTGTTCGGCGGCAGCGTCGAGGTCGCTTTCGGCCAGATACGCGGCTGCGAGGTCGAGCCTGGCCAGCGCCAGCCCGCCGACTCGTCGCACTGGCTCGGGGTCAGCGAGATATCCGGTCACGGCGGCGGTGCAGTGTTCTCGTGCGGGGGCGATCATCGCGGGCCCGCCGAGAAGAACGGCGGACGACCCGGTATAGAGCGATTGCTTGGCCAGTGGGAATGCCATCATGCCGCCGAACTCGTCTTCGGTGTTCAGAGTGTCGCGAGCGTGGTCAGCGCGCCGCAGCGCCGACCGGGTTCCGTGCTGGTCGCCTAGGCGGGCGCGGGCGCGGGCCTCGATACAGAGTGCGCGGATTCCGGCGGTGCCGTTCTCGGGGCTGTGCCGGGAGGCGTCGGCTGCCAGCTCGGACGCGTAGCCGTAGTCGCTGTCCCAGTAGGCGATCAGTGCTTGCATCCCCCGCACCCATGCGCGCATGCCGTGGTGGCCGGCGGCCTCGGCCGCGACCAGTGCGGCCCGAGCGTGGGTGCGGGCGCCGGAGAAATCACGGAGATCGAATGAGGCGTTGGACAACACTCCCGACAGTGCCGCTGCCAGCAGGTACAGCTGTCGAGCCTGCCCCGGCCGATGTCGTCCTCGTAGCAATTCGTGCACCCGTATGCGAAGTGTTCGGGCTTGCGCGGCGACAGGTGCGAGTGGGTGTGCTGGGTAGGCGGCAAGGATTTGGTGGAGGTCTTCCCCGAGCTGATCGAGGGTGTGCGGTCCGCAGTCGGACTGCTCTGCGAAGCCGACGAAATCAGCTGATTCCCTTGCCGCCATGGACATCACATCCCCGAGATCGGGCTCGCCAGTGGATGGTGTCCATGATGATACGGATAAGCCAGACCGGTCGTCTGCGTGACCAGCCGCACCCGACCCGGGCGATGCAGATGCGGGCATTGGATGGGGTGCGCCGAGCAGCTCCTCGACCGGTTCATCGGGAGACAATCGCGCCAACACGCGCAACCCTGCAGGAAATGGGCGGTGGGTTTCACCGCTGATCCAGCGCTGGGCCTGTCGCTGGGATAACGGCGCTGGACGCGCCGGTGCGAGTTCGGTTTCGCTCTGTGCCAGCGCGGTCGCGGTCCTGTTAATGGCAGCGATGAAGCCAGCTCGGCTCCGCCGACGCAGGTTCGGCAATTGCCCCAATCGTGTATCGGTCAGGCACCACAGCACGCGGTCCCATCCGCAGGACCGCGAGACAGGATTGTTCGATCAACCGAGCCCAAAGCTATGCGCGCAGACAGTGACATACGCGACGACCGACGACTTGGGTCCGTACCACATTCTAGGCGCGGGCGGGCGGCAGAATGGCAGTGTGCGAGTACTCATTCTGGGTGGCAGTTGGTTTCTCGGGCGCGCGGTCGCTGAGCAGGCCTTGGTCGAGGGTCATGAGGTGACGGCCTTTCGCCGCGGCCGCACTGGCGCCGATGTGGAGGGTGTGTCGGTGGTGCGGGGTGACCGCACCGACCCGACGGACCTGGCGCGGCTGGCGCAGGCGGGTCCGTGGGATGTCGTGGTCGATACCTCGAGTTTCGTCCCTCGTGAGACCCTCGCGCTAGCACGGGCTCTCGCGCCTGTGGTGGGCCGGTATGTGTTGGTGTCGACGGTGTCGGTGTATCAGGGGTGGCCGATCGAGCCGCTCACCGAGGACTCGCCGGTGCTGGAATGCCCGTCGGATGCCGGCCCGGATTACGGGTACGACGGCGACCCCGGCCCGTCGACGTATGGGTTCGGAAAGGCCGGGTGTGAGCGTGCGGTGCTGGAGACGTTCGGTCCGGAGCGGGCGCTGCTGCTGCGGCCCGGGGTGATTCTCGGGCCGTGGGAGTATGTCGGGCGGCTGGAGTGGTGGCTGCGGCGGATGCAACGTGGTGGCCGGGTGTTGGCTCCGGGCCTGCCGTACCGTCCGATACAGCCGATCGACGTCCGCGATGTGGCCGCGTTTGCGCTGATCCCTGGGCTGACCGGTGTCTACAACTTGACCGCGAAGGGCCGGGACACGATGGCGGACCTGCTGACCGCGTGCCGGGAGGTCACCGGTCGCGATGCGGTGCTGGAGTGGGTGACCGATGAGCATTGGCTAGCCGAGCAGGGTGTGCGGCAATGGACCGAGCTGCCGCTGTGGCGCACCTACCGCGGCGCCTGGGCGGTGGATGCCCACCGCGCCCGCACCGCGGGGCTGGCGTGTCGTCCGATCGCGGCGACGGTGGCCGATACGTGGCGGTGGCTCAGCGACGGCGGGAGCGCGGTCGAGCACGAGCGCGCCGCCGAGCTCGGCATCACCGGTGAGCGTGAGCAGGCGCTGCTGCGGCTGTGGGATGCGGTGCAGCTCGACCACTGCGGAGCCTAGCTGGGCAGGCTCCGCATCCCTGCCGCGCGCGACAGCGAGATCGCGGTGAACTCTTCGATCTGGCCGATCAGGGCGATGGCCTCGGGCGCGCCGCGGTAGCGGGTGGTGCCGAGAATCCGTGACAGCGCGTGCAGGCGTAGCGCGATCGCCTCGGTGCGGCGAGCGGTGGGGATCTCGAACACCGCCCGCAGCGCGGCCTGAGCGCCGGCGAGGTCGTCGCGTAGTGTCCTCGCTGCGCCGAGGTCGACGTGCGCGCTGAGCGCGCCGAGGGACCACCGCTGCTCGGGTGGGGTCGCTTCGAACAGCGCGACAGCCTCGGTCGCGGCCTGCTCGGCGGGTTCGCCGTCGCCGAGCGCCACGAAAGCCGCACCGGCACACAGCGCGTGGCGGGCTCGGTCGAAGGCCAGCTCCCCGCCGACTTCGTCCAGGAACGCGTCCTGGCCGGCGCGATCGAGCTCGTCGGTGGCGGCGGCGAGCTCGTCGCGGACCTCGCCGCGGGCGCCGAGCAGTGCCAGTGAGCGGGCGTGGACGCTGTGCAGCCGTGCCCGGGCGGTACCGGCGGGCGCGGTCTCCAGTGCGGCGGCGGCGGTGCGAGCGGCGGCGCGGGCGTGCCCGGACCAGAACGCGAGCGTCACTTGCAGGGCGCGTGCCCAGGCCTGCAGAGAGTGGTGGTCGATGACGCATCCGTAGGTGTAGGCGGCGCGGGCCTGCTCTTCGGCGGCCTCGACCAGCCCGAGATCCCAGGTGACCGAGGACAGCAGTCCGCAGACCTGCCCGGCGAGCAGGTACAGCTCGGCCTTCTGCAGCGGCTTATGGGTGCGGTCGAGCTGGGTGTAGATCGTGTCGCGCAGCGTGACCAAATCGGTCAGCATCTCCAGCGGCGGGCTGACGTAGTAGGCGCGGGCGGCCTTGGCCGCGGCGGCGTGCAGGTGCTCGAGGGCGGAGGGATCCAGTGCCGCCGCGGCCTCGAGGGCGTGGCGGGCCGACTCCTGGGCTGCATTCACGGCGTAGTCCTGTCCGGTCGCTGCGGTGGGCGTGTGGGTGCGCGGCGGGCCTAGCAGGGTGTCGATTGGCTCGCCGAGCCAGGCCTCGAGGACGCGGCGGGCGCCAGGACGCGGCACCAGACCTTGAAGCCACCGGTGCACCCCTGCGCGGGTGATGGATGTGTCGACGCCGAGCGATGCCGCGCGGCGGTTGAATTCGCGGGCGAAATCGGCGGTGCTGATGCCCCGCTGAGCGGCCAGCTGCTCGAGCCGGGTACGCGCCATCCCCTGACCTCCACCCTCCCATTCACGGTAACCACATTTCACCGCATTCCGGCAGCGCCACAACACAAACGGGCCATCAGTGAGACAAAACGAGACGAAACGAGACGAAACGAGCCAGTAATGACCCACCCAGCCCGGCGAAGCTGACACCAGGACCCCGACGTCGGGTCGCCTGCCGCACTCGACCGCAGCAGGCTGCGACGCCCCTGTCCCCGACGTCGGGTCGTCCTGCCACACCTCGAGAAGGGGCACACCAACTTTGGATGCACTGGGCGTCTACAACCTGCACATCACCGGCACGAGTAAGGCGGCGATCAGGCTCGCGCGGCAGACGATCGAGCTTGTGGCCGCGCGCGAGCGGCTGACCGTCGTCGAGACGATGCCGATCGACCCCGACAGCATGATGTGGATCTCGGATCTGGTCGAGGCGGTGCATCGTCTGGGCGCGCATGCGGTGATCGCGCCGGATCTTGCCCACCTCGACAGCGCGCAGCGGGCCGTGACCGGCGTCGCTGACCTGCTCACCCCCGCTCGTTGGCTGCGCTATGTCGGCTACGGCCACGGCTACGTCCGGCCCTCCCAGGCTCCACGACCGGTGGGTCGCCGCGAGTCCCTCCCGCAATAGCCCCGGCAGACCGGGCATTTCGAGATCGAAGGACACGACCTGATGTTCACCACCTCTCCCTCTGCTGATCCTGTGCTGATCGTGGGTGCGGGCCCGGCCGGGCTCACCCTCGGGATCGAGCTGTTGCGCCGGGGTGTGGCGTGCCGGGTGATCGACCGCGCCGCCCACCCGGCGACGACGTCGCGGGCGTTCACCCTGCATGCGCGCACGCTCGAACTTCTCCACTCCGCGGGGATCGCCGACCACTTCGTCGGCCGGGGCATCCGCAGCGTGTCGATGGACTACCGCTTCCGCGGCGTCACCGACATCGCGCGGCTGGACTTCACGGCTCTCGAGGACGACAGCCGTTTCCCGTTCACGCTGGTGATCAGCCAGGACACGATCGAGACGGTGCTGCGGGAGCGGTTCGCTGCTCTGGGCGGCGTCGTCGAGTGGAGCACCGAGCTGCAGCCGACCATCGCCCGCGACGCTGCGGGCGCGATCACCGTCGAGCTGGTCAAGGGTGACGGGCGCGAGGAGACCGTGCGCACCTCGTGGCTGATTGGCTGCGACGGACTGCGCTCGACCGTGCGCAGCTACCTCGGCGCCGGCTACCTCGGCGGCGAGTACACGGGCATGGAAATGCGGATGATGGATGTCGAGCTGCGAGGGTTCCCGCTGCCCGATGATCGGGTGCACTACCTGATCGACCGGGACCGGCTGCTGCTGGTGACCCGCCTGCCCGGCCCCTGGTGGCGCGTCCTGATCAGCGACAACGGCACCGGCGACAATGGCGCCGCCGCCGCCCCCACCGCGACGCGGGAGGGCTTCCAGAGCGTGCTCGACGACCACTTCGACGGCGCCGTGGAAGTGGGCACGCCGAAATGGATCACCACCTTCCGGATTTGGCGGCGCCTGAGCACCAGCTACGGCGACAGCGGGATCTACCTGGGTGGCGATGCCGCCCACATCCACTCACCCGCTGGCGGGCAGGGCATGAATGCCTGCATCCAGGACGCGGTCAACCTGGGCTGGAAACTCGCCGCCGTCGCAACCGGCCGAGCCCCGATCACACTGCTGGAGTCCTACGAGCGGGAGCGGCGCCCGATCGCTGAGCAGGTGATCGCCGGCACGCATCTGCTGCACAAGGTCATCATGGCCCACGGCACCCCACTCATCGAGCGGGTCGCCATCACCCGCGAGCCCGGCTTCAACGTCCGCGCCGTGCGTCAGATCTCCGGGCTGGCCTACACCTACCGCGACGTCACCACCACCCCGCCGGGCATGCCGACGCCGCTCGGGCTGGCCGCCGGTGACCGGGCCCCCGACGCCGTCCTGTCTCGTGGGCGGCGGGTTCATGATCTGCTGGCCCACCCCGACCACACCCTGCTGATCCTGCAGCGCACCCAGTCCACGGCCACCCGTCATCTCATCGACGCCTTGGCCGACGACATCGATCGCCGGTTCCGGGGCCTGGTCCGAACCACAATCGTCACCGCTCCAGCAACACCGCCGGCCGAGGGCCCGGGCGCGGTGGCTGCCGACACCAACGAGGCACACCAGCTGCTCGGTACCCCGACCGGGGACGGTCTCTGCTTGATCCGCCCCGACGGCCACCTCGGCCTGCGCTGCGGCCTGCCGCACCGCGCCGCGCTGCTGACCCACCTCGACACCACCCTCACCCCCACCGCCGCGCCCACCATCTGAAAGCCGCCATGTCCCAGTGGTTCACCGAACACCCCGCCGACCTCGTCGCCGATGACCTGTCCATGACGGCGCGCGGGCCTCGGACCCCGCTCTACACCCGCGAGTTCGCCGCCGACCCCCACCGCACCTACCGGCAGCTGCGTGAGCAGTTCGGAGGGTTGGCGCCGGTCGAGCTCGCCCCGGACGTCCCCGCGACGCTCGTGCTCGGCTACGCGACCGCGGTGCGGATCCTCAACGACCCCGAACGCTTTCCAGCTGACCCCCGCATGTGGCAGCAGAGTCTGCCCGAGGATTCGCCGGTGCGACCGATGATGGCCTGGCAGCCCGCCGCCCGCTACAACACCGGGGCCGCCCACGCCCGCTACCGGCAGGCTTCGGCGGCCGGGATCGACGGTGTCGACGGGCTCGCCCTGCACCGCACCGTGGAGACCCTCGCCGTCCCGCTCATCAACGGCTTCTGCACGACCGGGTCGGCCGATCTGCTGGCCGACTACGCCTACCCGCTGGTGTTCGACGTCCTCAACGAGTTGCTCGGCTGCCCCGCAGATCTCGGGCAGCTCGTCACCGCGGGGATGGCCGCGCGGTTCGACACCGTCCACGCGACCGAGGGCATGGCCCTGCTCACCGAAGCCCTCTCGGAGTTGATCCGGCGCAAGCGCCAGCACCCCGGCGATGACATCACCTCCCGGCTCGTCCAGCATCCGGCCGGGTTGGACGATGAGGAGATGCTGGCGCAGCTGATGAGCTTCTACGCCGCCGGCATCGAACCCCAACGCAACCTGATCACCAACGCGCTGCTGCTGATGCTCACCGACGACCGCTTCGGCGGCAGCGTCCTGGGCGGGAGCCTGTCCACCCGCGACGCCCTCGACGAAGTCCTGTTCAACGACCCACCGATGGCGAACTTCTGCACCACCTACCCCCGCCAATCCCTGCTCTACGACGGAGTCTGGCTACCCGCCCACCAACCCGTCATCATCAGCCTCGCCGCCTGCAACACCGACCCCGCCATCACCGGAGGCGACCGCAGCGGAAACCGCTCGCACCTCGCCTGGAGCACCGGCCCGCACACCTGCCCCGCCAAAACCATCGCCTACCAAATCGTCCAAGACGCCATCGACCAACTCCTCGACGCCCTGCCCGACATCCGGCTCGCCTGCCACCCAGATGAGCTGGAGTGGCGGCCGGGGCCCTTCCACCGCGCCCTCACCGCACTACCGGTCACTTTCCCCCCGACCCCGCTTATCGCTCTGCCATCCACCACCGACGCACCAGTCATAGGCCCGATCACGGGGTGACCCTCAAGGTCCGGCCGGACACAGCTGCCCCTCTGTATGTGTGAGCGGCATGCACTGGCGTTTCGACCTGTGCCCTCAGCAAACGCCGCGCGTCGACCGTATCCACGTGCCGTCGCGGCGGCAGTCCACCCTTCCAGCCAAAGGAGAAGGTCCTGAACCCAACCGAACAGATCGTCCTGTCGGGCGGCACGCTGCGGCCCGACCAGCTCTCCCTCTTGCAGACGCGCGGCCCGCTGGTCCGCGTCGTGCTACCCGGCGAGGTACCCGCATGGGTTGTCACCGACACTCCAGTCTTGAAGCAGTTGCTGGTGGACGCTCGGCTGTCCACGGACGCCCACACGCACTGGCGGGCACTGCGACAGGGGCAGATCACTTCGCGGTGGGTGCTGTGGCCCTGGGTCGCGGTGCAGAGCATTCTCACCGCCGCCGGCCCCGATCACCTGAGGCTGCGCGGCATCCTCGGCACAGCTTTCGCCCACCGGAGCATTCAGGATCTGCGGCCGCGCATCGAAACCACTACCCATCAGCTGCTCGACCAGCTGGCCCGCACCCCTGCCAACGAGATCGCCGACCTACGAACGGATTTCGCCCGTGTGCTATCACTTCGGGTGCTCTGTGAACTCTTGGGCCTGCCGCCGCAACCGACGACATCGCTACTTGCCTGCAGCACCGCAATATTCGACACCACGCTCCTGCCCGAGTTCCGCGAAGCTCCTGTTGCTCACCTGTACCGGACCCTCGACGACCTGATCGGCGACAAGCGCACCCACCCCGGCGACGACCTCACCACCGCACTGTTATCCGTGTACGACGACGGAAACCCGCCCAGCGAGCAGGAATTGCGCGACATCCTCCTGGTGACCATCACCGCGGGTCACGGAACAACCGCCCACCTGCTCGAGAACGCAGCCCTGGCGTTGCTCACCGACGCGGCCCTGCGGGCCGACGTCCTCGCTGGGCAGCGGTCATGGCCGACGGTGATCGAGGAAACCCTGCGCGCAGAGCCCCCGACAGTGCACCTACCGTTCCGATTCGCCACCGACGACATCGAGCTCGATCGTGGGCAGCGGGTCGCCAAAGGCGAGGTGATCCTCACCGGTCTCGCCGCCGTAGACCGCCGTCCCCACATCCACCGCAACCCCGCACGGTTCGATCCACGCCGCAATATCACCGACCACCTCGCGATCAGCAACAGCCCCCGCGTCTGCCCGGGTGAACCCCTGGCACGCCTCGTGGCGTCCATCGCCCTGCCCGCGCTGTTCACCCGATTCCCCGACCTGACCCTGGCTACCCCGCCCGGGCGGCTCGACTACATCACCAGCATCGTGGACAACAGCCACCTCGGTTTGCCGGTCTTCCCTCACCCCTGGCGGCGGTAGCCATGCCTGCACGTGAATCGACGACCGCGTTTTCCACCAGCGGCTCCCCAATCAAGGCAGCCAAGACGTTCGCCGCGCACCTCGCAATCCGGTGGCAGCTCAGCCAGGCAGGCGCACCCCTAGCAGCAGCGCTCGCCAGCCTGGTCGAGAACCTCCTGATGCGATCGACTACCCCACCGAACCGGGTGCCGGCACTGATCCCTGCAAGAGTGCGCGAAACGCGCGACCGCGTGATCGTCGCCGAAGTCTGGAGCCTGGCCAACTGCTCCCCCCGCAACCCAGGGATGGGACTGGCCCCAAGCGATGCCACAGCCCCCGGCCAGCGCGCCGTTCTCCTATTGCTACTACGCCATGACTCGGCTACGCGTCCACTGACCCTGCCCCAAACGTTGCTACCCGCCGGGAACGGTCCGCTGCGGTCACGACCGGTGGGTACCGGATGTCGGTCCTGACCCACCCAGCACAGCGCATCGCCCGCCCGACCCCGATGCGCGCGACAGGCGTGCATCGGAGGCCGGGCCTTGCCCGCAGCGCATGGCCGGGTGAAAGATGGACACAACATGGGCCGGGAAGCCCTCGTCACGTCACTCCAAGGGGGTTCACCGGTATGCGCACTGCGACACTCCTCACCACCGCACTGGGTCTGCTCACCCTGGCCACCGCAGCCTCGACCGCTCTTCCACTCGACACCGGTTCGGCTACACCGACTGGGCCGGTCGTCAGGATCGGTGACTACTGTGGTGGCACCCACGCACCAACGGCGACCATCGGCCGCACCGCCGACGGAATGACGGCGTACTGCGTCCGCGTCCGCTACACCGATGCCTATGTCTGGTCCCTCACCCCCGACCTCGTGCCCGTGGACCCGAACGTGCCGATCGGACCGGGCGACCCCTGCCTCGATGAGGGTCAGCATTGGGTCGCCTATGACGGCCGCGCCATCGTATGTGAACGCACCAAGAACGGGCGGATGGCCGGCAATCTGGTGTGGATGTACGCGGTCTGAGCCAGCACAGAGTGCCAACGGAAACTGTACGGCCAGGCCAATTTCCGCGACAGTTTTTCCGCCCGGAAGCGGCCAGAGAGTAGCGCCTGCCGTGGGATGCGGCCGTGACCGGTGTCACGAACGCACCCCGCTCCCATCTGATCAGAAACCGTGTCATCGTTGACGGCGCCATACTGGGGAAGTGCGGAGCAGGTGGGCGGGGACAGTGGACGCAGTACGAACTCCGGTTGGTCTGAGGTAGTAGACGGTGTCGTCCGGGAAGATGAGCCATCGTCCGCCTGCCCGGGGTACTGGCGCTGCTTCGATGTACACCTCCGCCGACGCGCTGTCGCGGGCGTGGACAGTCGTCGGCGACGTCCCAGACGTAGCAAACCCGGGCCCTGAACGCGCCGAAGGCGTAGCCCAGCAGACAGCGCCGGATCGGCCGTGCTCGCCCACATCGTTGACCAGAAGATCGGATGGCATGGCTGAGACAGCAGATTCGCTGCCAATGTCGTCGGATCGGTCTTGTGCTGACGGGCTCTTCGACCACGGAGTGCTCGGAATCTGGAGCGACCCGTGAGAGTGCAAGGTGAGCCACGATCTCCATCGCGCTCGCTCGGCGCGGTGGCGCGCGACCGTCGTCTGCTGTAGCGCGGCCAGGCCGTGCTGGTGGGCGATCTGGTCGAGGTTGGTCGATCCGACGCCGACGACGCGGCGGCGGTGGTGGAGAAGACCGACGGTGGTGAGTATGTGCAGCGCGGTGTAGCCGGAGCTGCGGGTGAGTCGGGCTGCGGCGAATGCGCCGAGGGGGTCGGTGGCCCCGTCGGTCACCACCTCGTATAGGCGGCGGCAGTGTAGACCGAGGACCCGCCAGGCGGGATGGACCGGCTCGACTCGAACCCTGTGCCCGATGGTGTCACTGCGGGTGACGCCGTCGAGGGCTGGGGTGGTGAGGGCGTAGCGGTCGGCGCGACACCCTGCGCCAGCGCACACCCGCCGGATCGGGGCACCAGGAAGGTCCCGGATGGCGCGCAGCGTCTGCCAGACCGTGGTTTCGGGGAGCCCACCGGCGAGCAAGGACAGGGAGCGGCCGCCGAACTCGACGATGGGCAGGCCGCGCTGGGCAATCGGCCGCAGTGCGCTGGCGTAGGCGAGGGCTTGCAGCACGGCGTGCACGGTCCACCGCTTCGAGGAGCGCGGCCATTGCGCGTCGGCCCACCGAACCGCCGCAGACAGCCACGCGTGCACAGCCTCGTGTCGCTGTCGCCTCGGCTGTCCCCCTGTGTGCTTTTTCTCCTTGTGCGTGGCGGCCAGGAATTCGTGAGCGTGGCGTGAGGTCCAGGCGCAGGCAGCGGCCCAGTCACGATGCAGAGCACGGAGTTGGTGTCGTCCGTAGCGGTGGTAGGCCCGGTCGAGGCCTACCCACTCCCCGCCATTGGCAGGCAGCTGGGCTAGTACATCGGTGAAGGTGTAGCCGCGCATGGCCGCTGCGACGAGGACGGACTGACGTGCTCGTGAGCGATCGAGCCGTCCGTTGCGCGCGCGCCACCGATGGGACGGAGCAGCACCGTCATGAGCGAAGGCGAGCACCTCGGCCGGGATCGGCGTGGTGCGACGGTAGATGGTGCGCAACCGGGCATGCTCGCCGCTGCCCTCCCACAGCGCTGTCCGATGATCGGCGCTGGTAGGGCCGTTCTTCACGATCATGGGCGGGCCCGGCACGCTCGCGCCCCCGGGGCCGGACGGCGGGATGGTGGGCTCGTCGGCGAGAAGTGCACGGAGGCGGTCCCAGAAGTCGGGTGCGGACCGGGTGGTGAGAGCGCAGACCGCCTCGGTGAGGGTGCCCTCGAGAGTACGAAAGCCGCCGGTGCGGCATCGCGTGCCTGGTGGGGTGATAGCGCCGGTGGTGTCGTTGAGCATCGGGGAGATGTCCAGGCTGGGCAGCCGCGCCGCGAGCCGCCGCAGGACCGGTTCGAGTTCGCCACGGGTCAATGTGAGGCCCAGTGGGAGCGGGACGAGGATGTGGCGCCCACCGCTGGTTGAACGGTCGGTGACGGGGCGGGCGCCGCAGGACGACAACCATCGCTGGCAGCGGCGGACGTCGAGATCTACGTCGGTAGAGGTGTGGCCGTGTTTGGCGTCGAAGTCGAGCACCAGCAGCCGGGTCCGCCGATGCAGATACACAGGCACCGCGGCGGGGCGGTTCGGGAGTTTGGTAGTCAAGGCCCGGGTGCGGTCAGCGTAGCGGCCGACGCTGGTATCCCACAGCCGCATCGACCGTCTCGCCGCGATCAGCGGTGCCAACGCAGCGAACACGCGCGACGCGACCACGGTGCGGTCATCGAGTCCTGGCTTTCCACAAGCTTTTTCAAGGGGTGGTGAGGCAGCGGTGCTTTGTTCGCCGACAAGGCCGGGCAGTTGGTCATCGGCGGTGCAACGATCGGAGAAAGGATGGTGTCGGTTACGCCGTGGCCGGTCGTGGCACGCCCCATGGCCAGGGAGCGGGAGGCCGAAATCCCCATCCGCGTTGTGACTGTCCCAGCCTGCGCGCGCACTGCACCGCGGTGCGCCGGTTCGCGGAAACACAGGGTGGTGCGGACCCTGCCTCCGCCCGACAACAGGTTCGCGTACAGAGCAATCTGGAGTATTCGCGCCGTGCAATTTCGCGACCTTCGCTGTGAATAGACCAATGAGTCCAACGAGATCCGCGCCGAGACCGGCGTTCTTGTCTTGTCGCGGCGCTCGAGAAGTCAACGCCTCCCCGTATCGGATACCCCGTCGGCAAGCAAGAGCCGGTTCGCCTAGCGCTGAAACGTCTCTCGTACAACGCATTCGGCCCTGGGCATGGCCGCTGCGCCATTTCGTGGACGCCGTTGCCATCTCGGCTTCGGCCACCGCCCGATGTCAGGAGCTTGCGTGAGTTGAGTGTATCGAATTGCGAAATGGCAATCTCGACAAGGTCGAAGCCGATCCGAGCAGATGACGGTCGGTGCCCTTGGACAGCGCTCCGAGCCGTGTGCGAAGGGCTCGGAGCGCCGCGGGTAATCGTCGCTGGGTCTGTAATCAGCAACGGTTCCAAGCATAGGGCATCCCCACTCAGGTCGTGGCGAGCCGTCGTTTCGGCGTCTGGAGAGGAGGGCTGTACCAGCCGGCCCAGTCTTTCCACCAGGTCAGGTAATTGTGGGCGGCCATCGGCGCGTCGAGGCCGTCGAGGGGTATGTCAAAAGCGTCGATGAGCGTGTGGAGGTGTATCGACAGAGTTCGGCGGCGGCGTTGCAGTTCGGCGAGGACGGCGTGGGCGCGGTCTGGGGTCATTTGCTGGTGGGCTGTGTACCAGCCTGCGTGAGTATGGATGCGTTCGAGGGCGTAGACGGCGCCGAGGTGATCGAGCAGGTCGGCTGCGGTGGGATCGGTGCATTGGGTGGCCGCGATGTCGGTGGCGGTGGCGGCGAGGCGTTCGCTGACGGCCTGGGCGAGGTCGATCGCGGCGGTGTCACGGTCGATGGCGGTGCCGGTCACGCGGTGATCGTCTCGGGTCAGGGCCTCGGCGAGGACGTGTTCGCGGTCGATCATCATGTTCAGGTACCAGGGCAGTTGACCGGGGGTGTCGGGCAGGGTGAGCGCGGTCAGATCCAGGCCGTTGCGGTGGGCGAGGCCAGCTTGCCGCCACAGCAACTGGGATTCGCCTTCGGCGGTGATGATCCCGTCGACGAGGCCGAGCCACTCACCGAGACGGTTGATGCGGAGCGATCCCTGTGCGGCTGCCCGCGGGCGGCAGGTGTGCAGCACATGGTGGGCGGAGTAGGCCAGCAGCGGTTTGGCCAGCATGGACCAGATGCCTTGAATCGGTTCGGCGCCGGGGGGCGTGGTTTCGGTGCGGAGTTGGTGGATGTGGCGGCCGAGGATGCTGGTGGCGTAGGTGGTGGTGACCGCGGCGAGTAGGTCGCGGCGCACGGTGCCGCAGTGAACGAACGCTGCCCGACCGCCGGGCCGCCGCTGGATGAAGTAGTTGTGTGTCAGCGCGATTCCGGCTCGTGCCATCGCGGCTGCGGCGTTGGCCAGGTCCAGTCGACCGTCGCCAAGGACGCTGATGGCGCGGTGGAATCGTTCGCGGGGCGCGAGTGCGCAGTCCAGGACGCCGTCGCGGCGCATGAGGGCCCAGTCGCCGCCGAGCAGCGCGTCGCGCGGGGCGAACGTGCCGGAAAAGCGGATCAACGCGTGGTCCATCGGCGCCCAGTTCTTGTCCGGGAGGGCCTGCAGGTGCAGGCCTGCCACGAGACCGTTCTCACCTCGGAAGCGGAGGAGAAACGGCAACACCCCTTCATCGCGGCCGTCGACGATGAGGCGGGCGGTGACGACGCCGGTCTTGCGGGTGTGGGGGTCGGCGATGTTGGGCATGAACTTCCAGGACGCGACCGATGGGGAGTCGATCCAGTAGCCGTCGCGGCCGCTGTCCCAGGTGGCGGTCGTGTGTTGGTCGGCGCCATTGGTTCCGCCGAGTTCGGTGAGCAGCAGCTCGCCCGCCGCGTCAGCGGTGTCGAGTTCGGCAAGCAACTGCTGTTGGTAGGGCGAGTTGTTGCCGAGGGTACGGATCGCGCCGATCGCCAAATCGAAATGCCCGGTGAGCACGGGCAGCAAGTGCGGTGCAGCGATACCGGCCCACTCGCACAGGGCGCCCCGCAGGGCCGGGTCCGCGGCAATCGAGGCCGCTGATCCTCCCAGCGCCTGCACCGCGCTGCGAAGCAGACGCGGCGCGTAGGCGGCTTCGGCGCTGTAGGTCGTCGCGGTCGATGGCCCGTCCCCGAGGTCCAGGACCGCGGCGCGGACGCGTGCGTGCAGGGCGTGGTCGCTGCCGAGGACCGCGACGCGCAAACAGGTCGAGGCCGACTGTGCACCGGCCTCGACCGGTCCTGGAACGTCGGTGCTGGCTGGGGCGAGTGGTCTGATCATGACGGTTCTCCGATCGTGCTGACGATGGTTCGCGTGGACTGCGGGGGGAGGTTGACGCTGCGGTGCCGGTAGGGCCGGGCAGGCGCGTGTGGAGCGTGGTGTCGCTCGCAGGGCCGGGGCTCATGCATTCGTGGCCGCGGCGGCTGCATTCCGGAGGTGAACGCGGCGGGCTACGGGGACGGGACGGAAGACCGTGCTCGGGTCACGCCGGGCCGCGCGTTCGAAGGCACGGGCAGTGCTGGGCCACGGCGCGACCAGCTGACCCTGGGGGGTCTTGTACCAGCTGGGTCCGCTGTCGGGCCAGACCGAGCGGGCCCAGGCGTGGTCGAGCCAGTGGCGGTAGCGGTTCATCGCGGCCGTGCTCGGTTCGATCGCTGCGGCGCCGATGTATTCGCGCCAGCGAAGTGCGGCGAGGATGAGCGTGATCTGGGATTCTTTGATCGCGATGTTGGATCCCGCCGGGTTGAAGGTGGAGGGTCCGGCGATGAGGAACAGGTTGGGAAAGCCCGGCAGCGCGGTGCCCAAGTAGGCTTCGGCTCCGCCCGCCCACCGGTCGGCCAGCAGCCGTCCGGCCCGGCCGCGGACACGCACGGAAGCGAGGAATTCGCTGGCCCGGAACCCGGTGGCACACACGATGATGTCGGTGTCGCGGGACGTGCCGTCGACGGTGCGGATTTCGTTGTCGGTCACGCGGGCGATGCCGGTGGTAACGAGCTCGACGTCGTCGCGGGTCAGGGCCGGGTAGTAGTCGTTGGACAGCAGGATCCGCTTGGCGCCGACTGGGTGGGTGGGGGTGAGTGCGGCGCGCAGGCTCCGGTCGCGGATCTGGCGGCGCAGGTGGGTGCGTGCGAGGGATTCGGCCAGCGGCGCGGTCCAGCCGCGAGTCATGATAGGTGCGAACAGTACGTCGGCGGCGGCACCGGTCAGCCACCGGTAGAGCCGGTGGCCGGCGGGCAGTCGTGCCAGGAGGGCGCGGGTGGCGGGCCCGAACTCGTGGCCGGGTTTGGGTAGTACCCAGGTAGGTGTGCGCTGGTACACCGTCACCCGCTCGGCACGCCCGGCGATCGCGGGGATGATCTGGATCGCGCTGGCGCCCGTGCCGATGACAGCGACCCGACGGCCGGACAGGTCGATCGAGTGGTCCCAGCGGGCTGAGTGCATGACTGGCCCCAAAAAGTCTTCCAGGCCAGAGATGTTCGGGTAGTGGGGGCGGTGGAGCATGCCGACGCTGAAGACGACGATGTCTGCGGTCACCGGTGGACCTGCGGTGGTGGTCAGTATCCAGCGGCCGCGGTGCTCGTCGTAGGTGGCGTCGATGACCGTGGTACCCAACCGCAGGTGCGGTAGGAGGGCGAACGTGTCGACGACGCGCTCGAGGTAGGCCAGCGTGTCGGCTTGGCGTGGGTAGCGAATGGCGGGGTCCCGGTAGGGCGCGGCCGAGAGCGAATACAGGTGGGCGGGGACGTCGCAGCTGCAGCCGGGGTAGGTGTTGTCGCGCCAGACCCCGCCGACGGCGTCGGCGGATTCGAGGATGAGGAAGTCGTCGATGTCGTCGCGGCGTAGGGCGATGCCCATGCCGATGCCGCCGAATCCCGCGCCGACGACAGCCACTGTCACGTGCGTGTTCATGGTGTGCCTTGTCTGTGTGTCTCGAGATGCTGGAACGTCCCGTGGGGACCCGCGCCGAAGGTGTGAAGGGGCTTGGTCACAGCGGTTCCTCGCCGTGGTCGTCGGGCGCAGTCCCCGTATCGACGATCCGGGGGTTGGCGAGTCGGATGTCGAGCATGGCTTGGGGGGTGGGTGTCCGGGTGAGCACCGTCCAGCGGGTGTGGATGCAGGTCCAGCGATCAGCGGGTTCAAACCTCAGTCGCCAGCGCAGGGCTGCGCGGGGCGCGCCGCCGATCAACCGTGTGCGGGTCTCAGCCAGGCGCACCTGATCGTGGGGGTGGATGATGGGGTGCTGCCGCCGCCAGCGGTGCACGGGCTCCGGCGCCGGCCGGATCCAGTCGTGCACGAGGCCGGTCGCCAGGTCGACGACCGCAATTCCATGGCGGCGAGGCGCGGGAACGGCGCGCACCAGCAACTCGGACACCGGTGTAGGCGCCGGCGGGTGGGCGGCGCTGACATCGCACACGACGGCGGTTACCCCCGGTGGATCGGCGTGGCGGGTGGCGGCGAGGAAAAGGCTGCGGCCGGTAGCGCTAGCGTGGCCGCGGCTGACCGCGAGGGCTGACCATCGGTGCCGATCGGCGGCAGGGTCGAGCAGCTGCAGCAGTCCGAGACGGTCCTCGAGCACGGCGAGGCGGCCGAGCAGGTCGGCCAGCGGGCGGGTTGCCCCGCCCGTTGTTCCGGTATCGAGCAGTGTCTCCGCGGCGGGAGTGGTCACAGCGAGGCCGGTGGCCGGTTCCGGCCAGCTGATGACGCCGACGGCCGGGCGCGCCGGGATCGGGCGTGACCGCGGACCGGCCCAGGCCTGGACGGCGGCGACACGGCCGACGCTGTCGGTGACCGGTACCGCGAACAACCGGATATGTGTTCCGGAGGGCAGGTAGACCGATCGTGCGCGAGGCTGTGCCTCGGCGGTCGCGATCTCGACCAGAGCCGGCAGTTGCCGTCCCACAGCGGCCGAGCCGGCGATGCGAGTGCGCGACAGGCGAGTGTGACGGCGGGGATGGCCGCCCTCAGCCACCACCCACTGCTGAGCTGGCTTGCGTTCGATTTGCACCAGCACCCACGGGTTCTCGCGCGCGTGACCTCCCGCCTGGTACGGCCCTCCGCCGTGTGCTGACGGCAGGAAGGCGGGTCGGCTCGACACGACGAGATCACCCGCCCATCCGAGCCGGGACACCGCCGCCACGTGCGTCCTGCGCCTGCCGGGGCCGTCGACGCGCGGGCGGGCGAGGTCGGTGCCCGCGCACCACGAGGGCGACGTTCGCAGCAGTGCTCGCGGCGGCGACAACCGACACCAACACCGCGTCGATCACAGCAGCGGCCATGTCCTATCCCTCCCCACCGATTACGGCGCCGGCGGGTTGGCGCCAACGCTGATGGGCTGCAACCGATTCAGGGTCAACCGAAACAACCGTTGGCTCCATCACGGCATACCGGACATGCCGACTGCCGGCACGATGCGCGAGCACAGTCGCAGTGTCTGCACGCGTCGCGGACAACCGGGGCCCGCCCGTCATCGGGGCAGAGGAATCGGCGTTGTCTCCGAGGGGGGCCTGCAGGAGAAGCGAACCCAGCAGCAGCAACAGCGCAAGCAAGGCAAGGGCGGCGATCACGGAGCTCATTCGGCGCCAACGCAACCGGTTTCGGCCCGCGCTCGCACGTCGCGGAGGTGTCGCCGAGGAGCTGATGAGTCCGTCGCGGCCGAGCGTGTCGGTGAGGTCGGTCCAGACTGCGCCGGGCTCGAGGACGCGGCAGTGGATCGCGGAGATGCTGCTGACACCGGCGCTGTGTAGAGCATCGGTCGTGTCCGACAGCGCCAGCAACACCGCGCCAACACGGCGCGGCGTTCCGACCACGATCAAGACGGCGGAATCGACGCCGTCCATCAACCCGATGGGTGCCGAGGTTTCTGCACCGGGGTGACACGTCAGGGCCGTCAACCACTGGCCTCGGAATCCGGCAAGGATCATCGCCGGATCTCCATCGGCTGGCGACGGTGGGAGCTGGCGAGCCGCGGCGATCACGCGGTCGACCAACGCTCGCAGGTCGGTCGGCTCGTGACCCGATGGTCTTCGCAGCGAGGTGTCGGGCATAGGGAGTGTCCTCCATGAGCGGGCCAGGGGCGAGGGGCCCGAGCATCCGACGAGGCGGGGCCCCTCACGCCCCGGCAGAACCTGGACCTGCGCTACGGCGTGGACAGGTCGTCGGCCAGGGCATCGACCCAGGCGCGAATCGGCTCGCTGTGTCCCTGCGCGGCGTATCCCGTATGCGCGAGGGGCGTGGTGAACAGCTGTCCGATTACGGCGGGATTGACCGCGTCGGCGTTGTCGGCGCCGATCTGCCCGATCGCGGCGATCACCTGGCCGACCACACGGGGGACCTGCCCGAGCGGGTCCGCAGCGATCACGGCACCGACTTGGCTGATCTTGTCTGCCACGGCCTGCCCGTGCGCGGGCTCGTACTCGTCGACACCCGGACGGGCCGCCTGGGCGACGCGCTGCGAAATGCTCTGCTGTGGAATGTAGTCGACCTGGCCGCCGACCACCGAAACGTCGTCGAGCACAACCTCAGCGGTCACCTCGGCCACCGTGTCCGACCACGCCGCGCCGAGTGAGCCCGCAGCGGCGAGCGGATCGTGCAGATCGGCGCCCGCAAGCAAGCCCGCCCCCGCCCGCACAACCGCGGCATTGGGTGCGATGTCGCAAGCCAGGTCTCCCGATGCGCACACCTCTGCGACCCGCCCTGCCAACGCCCCGTACTCGCCGCCAGTGCCAGCAATGCCACCAGTGCCCGGTACGGGTGCCAATTGGACGCCCGCAACCGACGCACCGCCGCTCCCCGGTGCCGGGTCGGGGGTGCGCTGGCCGGGACGGCCGGGCAGCGGATCCGGTGTCTGGTTCTTGGCCGGGTTTGCCAGCAACGCCACGCCCGCCACCTGCTCGGGCGCGACCGCGGATGCCCCCGCACCGATCTCCTCGGCGAGCTGCGACACCGCAAGCGCGCCTTGGGAATAGCCCGCAATTGCCAGGCGGGTCCCAGGACATTGCGCCAACGCGGTGGTGGCCATCTGCGTCAACCGGTCGTGCGCCTGCGCCACGGATTCGGCGAACGGCAGACGCCCGGAACCGGTGCCGATCAAGCCGCCGAAGCCGGCGTCGTAGGGGACGTAGGCGCGGGCCACGTCTGGATGCGCGGCGACCGTGGGCCCGAGCACCGCACCGAGCATGCCGGTGTCGGCTGTCGGGTCGGCCGTCGGTGTGGACTGCCCGGTGCCTTCGACTCCCAGGACCAGCAGCTCGGGGCACGGTCCCGCCGGGATCGCGGCCGGGAGTTCTTCGGCCGCGGCGCTTCCGGTTCCCGTGATCACCGCGGCCGCGGCGGCGGTACATGCCGCGGCGCCGAACACCCGTGCGCGTGGGCCACGTTGGGCAGCTCGGATATTGTGTCGATAGTTTCGTGTCACTGTCCTTCATTCCTTCGTCTCGCCGAGGCCCCCTCGAGGATGGTGGGCCGCGGGCACTCGGCCGCCAGGCAGGGCCCTGAACCCGCAGGGGTATCCAGGGCCCCGTTCAGTGGTGTGCTGGTGGCCTGCTGCCGGGGCTGGTCACAGGAACGGCAGAACCGAGTAGACGATGTTGAGCACGATCGAGCTCGCCGTCTGTGCCAACGCCAATCCGTTGGCCAACGCACCCAAGATTTCGTTCACCGGACAATCTCCTTCACAGTTTTCGGCATGAGTCGACCCATGCCTGAATTTCATAGAATTCGAGGCGACGCGTCCGCCAATCAGTCGCGAGCGCACCTCACATCCCAGATACCGAGTGCGGCAGCGCGGTTCGCGGCGTCGATGACGCTCACCATTACCTACCCGATTACCGGGAATTCCACATCGGTTGGGCCGGTATCCGTTTCTCGAGCTCGGCCGCCCCTGCGGAACAACCTCAGCATTCTTGGTCACTGTCCCGCTGTCAATCGAATCGCATTGCACAAAGCGGTCACTCGAATTCCCCAGATCCCACCCTCGAGGCGTCCGAGGCACCCCGTGGACGGACAACCCGGCGCGTGAGGCGCTGGCTGCACGCACTACTAGGAGGATCTCCAGGTAACTGTGACCGCCGATAGAAACTTGCCCTCGCTAACTCCCAAGACAGCGGTACCGTGCCGCGAGGTAGAACAGTGGACGCAAGCTCCACGACTCCACCCTCCCATGCACGGAATCAAAAGGAGCACATTTTGTGCAACTCACCGAGAGTAATGGGCATCGGCCTGCGTTGCTGATTCAAAGGAAATGGCGCAAACGGTCCCCTGGGCACACGAGCACGCACGCTTTGTGCAGGCAGCAGGCATTGCGTCGCGGGTAACCACCATGATTGCTTGGGGGAGGCCGGTCCACCCCCTCTCCAGTGCCGTATCGGTGAGGAAAGCGGCCCGCCGACCATTACTCACACGGAGGCAACGGTCTATGCCCATCACGTTCTCGCTCCGGTCTCTGCTGAGCACGGGCGATCTGGTCAAGCCGGCTTCGCCGATTGATCCACACAGTGCAAGCCATGCCGGCCACACCCGACGAACTGACCCGAACTCGCTGCGGCGAGGCCGCCAGCCAGAGAACAGTCGCCTTCCAGCGGCGCTCTGGTCACAGCCACCAATCCACCCATCTCGGTTTCCGAGATCTCGATTCCCCGTCCCGTCGGGCGTCTCGACAACATTCGGCGAACCGTGAGGTACCGGTGTCCGCAGGAAAGCAGCGGCTCTACTTTTCGAGGCGCAGTCCCGATTCTTCATTCGGCGGTCTCCCGTTCGAGTATCCGCCGTCGATGTACGATGTTCCGATCGGCTCCATGCACTGCGCGACAACGGTTCTGGATACTCGGGGTCACCTCGGGGAACGATCAGCGCTACGGGCACTACGCTGGGGGCCCGGTCACCAACTCGACATACACACCAACCATCACGTCGCGCTGGTGACCGCCACCGAACGCGGCCCCCACACCATCGGACCGTCTGGGCACCTGCACCTGCCCATCGACGTCCGCCACGCCTGTCACCTGCGAGCACACGATCGAGTGCTGCTCGTCGCGGCACTGGACCGCGAACAACTGCTGGTCTATCCGATGCCCGTGGTCGCCACCGCACTCTATCGACACCGAAAACTCCTGTGGGACCGATGACGAGAACCGACGACATCACGGCCGCCCTGGATCTGATCACCCGGCTAGGGCTCACGATCGCCGACCTCACCGAGCACATCCACCACCAGAAGACCACACCGACGTTCAGCGAATACATCCCGGTGGTCCGCGCCGCGGTCGCCCCGACCACCGCCGCCAACTACAACACCTACTGGCGCCTCATCGAACACCACTGGCCCCACCGGCGCATCGACCAGCCAACTTCGACAGAAATCGGCCAGCTCGTCCACCAGCACCGCGAACACCTGGTGATCCGGGCGAACTCCCGAGACGGTCACGCCGCAATCGCACACTTCATCTCCGCGTTCCGCTGCCTCTACTCCCACGCCGAACGCGACCGACTCATCGCCCCTCGCGACAACCCCGCCGCCGCCGTCCCCCGCCCCGCTCCCCTGCCCGGCAAACGCCACGCACTCACCATCGAACAAATCCTCGAACTAGCCCACATCGCCGCCACCACCGGCGACGACCCCGCCCTGGACGCCCTCATCGTGCGCCTGCACATCGAGACCGCATGCCGGCGAGCAGCAGTGCTGGGCCTGACCCTGCCGGACCTGAACGTGCCCGACTGTTTGATCAAACTCCGAGAAAAAGGCACCACGATGCGCTGGCATCCCATTTCCCCGACACTCATGCGACGACTCATCGAACACGCCGCAGAACGCGGCGGCACCGAGACAACCCACCACGTACTGCGCTACCGCACCGGACACCCACTCGGACGCCGCCGCTACGACACCCTCACCACCCGCCTGCGCGACCATCTACCCTGGGCAGCAGCCCTGGGCGTCAGCGCCCACTGGATCCGTCACACAACCCTCACCTGGGTCGAACGAGAATTCGGCATGGGCATCGCCCGCGCCTTCGCCGGACACAGCGACCGCCCCACCCACGCCGTGGCAACCTTCACCTACGTCACCGCCTCGATCCCCGAACTCGCCCAGGCAGTGGCAACACTGACCGGCGAACCGCACCCCCTCGCGCGAAACACCGACAGGCAATGACCCGACGCCAAAGCGATTTCGACCGGTGCGTCGAATCGAAGCCGTGGCAGTGAAGCACGCGATGACGCAGGGATGGGTCTGCAGCGGTCACCGCGCAGTGGCCCACTCATGAAGTCACCATCCCGCGGCTGGTCGCAGCGCGATCCGGTCTGTGCGTACCATCCCGCTCGCCGATGAACAGGGCCCGGCTCCGCAGCGTACCGAAGACGATCACTTCGCCCCGCTGAGGCCGCAAGTCCGCGGCGATGATCCTCTGAATACAGAGTTTGATTCCTATAGCAACATATGACCTTGCTTCCGGCTTCGAAGTCGATCTGCTCGTGTGGTTGTCCGAATCCCAGCGCCTTCAGTGTCTATCCCACTCAACGGCAGACGCCCCAGCCGCCACACATGACCACCGGGGCGATACGTGTAGCGCCCATCATGAGGATTTCGGAGTTGCGCCTCGTGTCGCCTGGCTGATCGCACGGCCGGACTGCGAACGATCTAGATGTCCGTTCAACGGAGTGTTCGACAACGGTCGCGCAATCCAACCCATGCGAAGGGTCCGCGCCGCCCACCCGTCAGCGCCATCTGTTTCGCCGCCGTTACGGCGGCGAGTACCGACTGCGACTCGCCAGCGCGTTTGCCAGGACAGCACTCCTACCCCAGAGTGACGGTGCGACGGCCTCTCACTCACATCACCCAATCAGCAAGGAGAGCTCCACCCCGAAGCACGAGCAAACCCGAATCCGCGCGAGACTGACGACGGCGGGGAGGGCTTGCGCCGACTGTTGATCAGGCCGCGTTCGTCTCGTCGGGTGGTGTCGGTCCGCCGATCCATGATCGATCGGTCGCTGTAGCGCAGGAGATCGTGTGCATTGTGTCTACCAAACCCACCTGCTCGGGGACGTCGATGGGGTGTCGTCCCTTCCATCGAACCCAGATCGCCAAGTTCCCGGCCTCGGCCTCGGCGACCAGCTTCTGAAGCGACCACCTCTTGTTCCCCCTGTCGACCTCGATGACGATCAGGGGAAGGTCTTCACCGCGATCGCAGACGATGTCAAGACGGCGCCGGACCTCCCGTCGCCCGTGCACCGGCCGCGTTATCATCGCCGGCACTTCGAACTCGACCTCCCGACCTTGGCGGCGGGCCCACTCGGCGTTGGCCTCGGTGATCAGCCGGGTAGCTTGCTGTGAGCTCCGGCCCGCCAGCGAGATCTGGTCCTCGAGGGGGTCGATGATGTCGCGGAGCCGTGCGCGTAGGTCACGGAGTTCGTCGCTGTCGCGGCATTCGCATTCGAAGACCGACAGTTGGACGCGGGGACCGTAGCCAGACAGCAGGACGGCGACGTCCTCGCGGCGTCGGTCGTCGGTGATGTCGTAGGTGACGAGCACGATCATGGTCATTTCCAGCGCAGCGCGGTATACGGCTCGGCGGGGGCAACGAGGTGGCGGGCGAGGGCTTTGGCTTGCAGATGCAGGGCGACGCGGAGCCTGACACGGCGCCCGAGGGCGCGGTGGGTGATCAGGGTGAGCATGCGGCGTTCGTAGGCGGCGAGGAAGGTGTGTTTGGCATCGTCACCCATGCGGCAGCCGGTGTCGGGTTCGGTGCTGAACTGTTCAGGTCGCAACTGTGCGGTGGCGACGCAGCGCAACACCGCCACGTCCACGGTCATGGGGCGGAACTCCTCTATCAGGTCCAACGCCAATCCCGTTCGACCCCAACGGTGTTGATGTAGGAACCCGACCATCGGGTCGAGGCCGGCGGCTTCGAGCGCGGCCATGGCCTCATGACACGGCAGGGTGTAGCCGTAGGACAGCATCGCGTTGATCGGATCCGGTGGTGGACGGCGGGCACGGCCGGTGAATCCCCACAGCGGGTCCGACAGACGCGCCACCGACTGGAAGTAGTCACGGGCGGTGCTGCCCTCGATACCCAATACCTGTGACAGTGTGTCAGCGGCGCCGAGCGCGTCCGCCGATTCGGTGAGCCGGTCCGCGGCGGCCGCGGTGCCGGGGTCGTCGACCCGACGCGCGGCCCGCAGCAACGACACTCGGAGATTGTCGATCTTGCCCGCGACGAACGCCGCGGCCAGCACGCGGCACTGCCGTTCGTCGTCGGCGAGCCGATATTGGGCGCGGCGGGCCGTCGGATCGGAGGTCAAAGGGCTACTCAACCTGCCACCGAGGGTGCCATTCTCGCTGAGCAGCACCACGTCTATTCCGGTGTCGACCGCCTTGCGCAGGAACGGTGTCGTGAATCCGACCGCGCCGAACCCGACGACTTGCCGCACGCGCCGCAACGACAACCGCAGCAACGATTCCTCCCCGTCGGTGACCACCAACCGGTCACCACGCGTACGCACCACAGCACCCTGCCGTTCGACGTACACGACCGTCTCGAGCGGATGTGACAGCATCTCCGCCGCCGCGAGCGTCGAGGCCGTCACGGTCTGGCCGAGGAAGTCCACCCCCTCCTCGAACGACAGCACCCGACATTTGCCCGCGTTGAGTTCCAAACGGATATCCGACAACTCGGTGGCCGCCGACTGCAACGCTGGTTCACCGTCGCGGCGATCGGACACCGGAATCGCGAAATCGTCACCGTAGCGGATGATTCGCCAACCGGCCGTCATCATCGCGCGGTCGAACACATCCAGGTACAGATTGCTCAACAGCGGGGCCAGCATACTGCCCTGATGCAGTCCCCGACCACGATCCGCCGGCGTGGCACGCTCATCCGGCACGCGACGGTTCAGCAGCAGCCCGACCAGATGCACCACCCGCTCGTCGTCCACCAATTCCCGCAACCGGCGCATCACCTCCCAACGGGGAATGCGATCGAAACACTCCACGATGTCGCCGCGCGCACCAATCCGCACCACCGTCACGCGCGGACACGAGCTCGGCGACCGCGTCCTTCGTACCGAGCCCCTTCCGATACGCGAAACTCCACGGCAACAGGCGCGGATCGATCACCGGATCCAACACCGCCAGCAACGCCCGCTCGACCACACGATCCTCGAGACGCGGCACACTCAACCTGCGCACTCCACCAGAGGTTTTCGGGATCTCGACCCGGAACAACGCACCCGGATTCCACTCCCCCGCCGCCAATTCAGCAGCGATATCGGCGATCCGCCGAGCCGCGTCCGCCTCGAAACGCTCCACCGCCGGATCGAAACGCCCATCCGCCAACGCGTTGTCCCGCACGATCTCCCAAGCGTCCAGCAACGCTTGCTGGGTGAATGCCCTCGCGTAGAGAATGCCCATGATTCGCCCCATCCAGGAGTTCACCGCGACGATCGGGATCACGGAATCCGATGACCGCCCCGGCAACCACTCCGCGACATTCTGCCAGCACACCGCTATTCCGGCATCCGGGGCCGAGATCGCACACCGCCGGGACCACCCGCGGTACAGGGCGTCATGGCGTTCCCAATGCCCTGTCGGTCGGGCTGTGCGTAGCGAGCCATACCGGTTCGCAGGCGTACCACGCCGATCTCCAGTTTCTATGCCCTGTCGGTCGGGCTGTGCGTAGCGAGAAGCGGCAGAACCGTATGCCGTCAAGCGACGACCGTTTCTATGCCCTATCGGTCGGGCTGTGCGTAGCGAGGGCTACCAATTTTCGGTGGCTGTGACCTGCGTGAATGTACCACTTTGCGAGCACCTCGTCACGGCGGGCGTTGGTTCGATCTTGATCGTGCCGGATACGGGGTCTGCAGCGGCTGTGAGCTGCGGTGATGTGGTTGCGAGCACCGAGGCGTTTTTCAAGGTTTCGTGCGAGCGCTGTACAGGTGGGGGTCATGGGGGTTCAGTGTTGGTGTTCGCGGTGCCGAATCCTCGGCATCCGATGATCTGGCCTCGGGTGTCTGTGACTTCGTCGAGTGGGAAGACGAGGTCGGTGCGTTGGGGGTGGGCTAAGGCGATGATGCGGGAGACGATGAGATGGGTGTCGGGGGTTGGGTCGGGGAGGTTTTCGGCGGTGTCGCGGTAGGTGACGCGGGCGAGGGGGATGGTGATGCCGTGGTGGGTCAACGGCGGG
The DNA here is from genome assembly GCF_002554515.1 of Nocardia sp. FDAARGOS_372. NCBI lineage: Bacteria > Bacillati > Actinomycetota > Actinomycetes > Mycobacteriales > Nocardiaceae > Nocardia > Nocardia sp. FDAARGOS_372. The sequence goes on from NZ_PDDW01000001.1 coordinate 2,292,668, forward strand.
GCGGGGGTGTGGTGTTCACGGACGCGGGCCGGCTGCGTTGTCGAGGGGAAGTGGGCGATGCGGCGGTCTTCGGTGTCGTAGAGGTCGATGGGGTGGAAGGTAAGGTTGATGAGGTGGGTCATGGCGTGGCCGGTTGGGAGGCATGGACGCGCATCGGCTGGTAGGTGTCGGTTTTGTCGTCGTGGTGGAGCAGGTGGGTGCCGGTGAAGAAGCGGATATCGGGGCGGGCGAGTTCCCAGCCGAGAGCGAGGGCGACAGTTTTCGGGATGAACGCGACGATGACCCGTTCGGTGCCCTCGGTGAGGTGTGGACGCAGAGCGTCGGCGATCGCTCGCGGGAGGGCGGCGATCTGGGCGGCGGTCAACGGTGACGCGCTGTCGGGGGCGGTGAAGGTGTGCACGGTGGCGACGCCGTGGGAGACGAGTTGGTTGGTGTCGAAATGGGCTGCGGCGCCGGTGAATGCGAGCACGATGCCGGTGCGGTGACCGGTGGGCGCTGCCAGGGTGGTGATCTTGTCGGTGAGCGTGATCGTGGGTGCACCGTCGAGGGTGATGGTGGTGTTGGGTCGGTTCGGGGGGTTGAGTTCGAGGAGGCGGGTGCGCGGGATCGGGGGCAGGTAGGCACCGACGGCCAAGGCGATGGGCCACAGCATGTTGGGGGCGACGGTGTAGCCGGTGTCAGGGTTGTCGTTGTTGATCAGGTTCTCGAGGGTCGCGCCGATATCGGTGGCGACGCGGTGGATATCGATGACGCCGTCGGCGTTGGTGTTGTCGGTCAGGTCGACCCAGCGGGTGATGGTCCGCCACGCCATGTGGTGGTCGGCGGCCTCGCCGAGCGCGTCGCGACGGCGGTCGCTCATTCCTTCGGCGAGGGCGTGGACGTAGTAGAGAGTGCCGCCACTGCGATGGGTATGCCCGCGCAACCGCACCGTCACCCCAAGCAGGACCAACAGCAGCAATGCGGTGATCCAGCGCTCCGGGACGAAAACGAACCCGTCGCCGGGTTTCGGCAGGCTGTCTTCGACGAGGAGGGCGGCGGTGCCGGCGAGCAGGGTCGCGACGGCGACAACGGCGAAATTGGCTGTCGCCAGGCGTCTCCGGTTGGGTTGCCACCACCATTGGACGACGTGTCCGCGAATACTGGTCAGTCGTAGGAGCATCGATGTTCCCCGGATCGTGATCGTTGAAACCTCTTCGGTCGGTGTATGAGGTTACGCTGTGGGTCCGGTGCTCGTCGGCACGATACGGGAGGTCGCCATCGCCGAGCAGTTCGTCAATCCGTATACGTTCGTTCCGTTTTCACCCTCCGTACCGGTGCGGCGGGCTCCGAACGGACATTCTGGGCGCGATGCCGCGAGCTTGTTGTCGGGTCGGTTGCTGGTCACGGTGGAGGCGCGTACTCCGTTGTTGATCCGAGGTTTCGGCACCGTCGAGGACCCCCGGCCGCCGAGCCGTCCCGATGGCGCGGGTGGACGTGAGTCGATCATTCCGGGTTCGTCGCTGCACGGAGCGGTCCGGTCGCTGCACGAGGCGCTGACGGGGAGTTGTCTGCGGGTTTTCGATTCCGACTTCGTTCCGCAGTATCGGCAGAACGCCGACGCGGAACAGGTCGGGCGGCTGCGGTTGGCGGTGGTCGCGCACGCGCCGGAACTGGAACCGGGGCAGCCGCAACCCGCGCCTACGCTGCGGTTGTGCGAGCCGAAGAACCCCGACGGGTATCGGCTCGACCAGGACGATCTCGTCGCTCTGCATCGCGATGGCGGATTGCGGTCCGGCGACAGGCTGCACATCGTGTGGGCCGAGGACGGGGAGGTGGCGTCGGTGCGGACGGACCCGGCCGGGGACTGGGTGGTTTTCCTCAGCGATGCGGGGACGCGGCAGGCATCGAGGCCGTATCGGGCGCAGGTACGGCGACTGACAGAGGAAACGATCGAGATCGACCAGGCGGCGTGGGACCGTTTTATGGAATTGGTGGAAGGCGCCGATGATCTGCGGACCGCGCGGCTGCGTGAGGTCGGGGCCGATCAGCGGTTCACCGAGGTGGCCCACACCTACAAACCTCAGGGGGCGCGCGAGCGCAGAGTCGTGGTCGGTTCGCGTCATCTGGTGCGGCGCAGCGTGATCGAAGGGCAGCCGCTGTGGGTGCGGCTGTCCGCCGACGGCACGCGAGTCGAGCTGGTCCAGTTGGCGATGGTGTGGCGGACCCATGGGAAGTCCGCGGCCGGGCAACGGATTCCGCCCGGATTCGCGCCCTGTGAGGATCCGGATGACCTGTGTCCGTCGTGCCGGTTGTTCGGCTCCGCGGATACGCGCGGGGAACCCGGTGAGGACGGTGAGGCGCGGCAGCGGTCCTATCGCGGACATGTGCGCTTCGATGACGCTGTCGCCGCCGCGTCGGTGACGGTGCGCGAGGTGAGGCTACCGCCGATGTCGGCGCCGCGTCCCGGCGCGGGACAGCACTACTTGGAAACGGCCGGGTGGGCCGGTGACGGTGGGGTTCCCGCCCTGCGCGAATGGGGATCACAAGCCGACAAGGGCAAACAGCCACGCCGGTTGCGGGGACGGAAGTTCTATTGGCATACAACCGTTCCCAACGGACTGCTGCCCACGCGGGGCCAAGCGCGCGCCCACCACGACGACAACGCCATGATCACCTCGGCGCGGGTCTACGCGATCAAATCGCGGTTCACCGCCACCATCACTTTCACCGATCTCGACGAGTTAGCGTTGGGATCGTTGATCGTCGCCCTGCAACCTCATCGAGCGCTCGGCGAGAAGGCGCTGATCCACATCGGCGGGGGCAAACCGCTGGGCTACGGATCGTCCCGGATCACGCTCGACTCGGCGGGCAGTTGGGTCACCACCGCCCGCGCCCGTTACACCGGCACGCCTGCCTCGCCCCTGGATGAACCGGCGCTGCAACGCCTGGCCGACCTGTTCGCCGAGCACAGCGAGACGGCCGTCGTGCGCGAGGAGACCTGGCCGCTGCTGAGCGCGGCACTCGAATTGGATCGCGTGCCCGCGAAGTTGGTGTGGTACCCGCCGGGCGACACCGACAACAAGAGCAAGAACCGGGATCGGGGATTCCCGTATTGGCAGCAGACCTCCGGGCTCGAACTGCCCGACCAGACCGCGACCCGCAAGGGGTACCCACTACAGCCGTTGCCCGCGGTGGACGCGCCGAATCAGGCTCTGGACATCGTCTTCGAGACCTCGCATCAACCGTTACGTCGCAACAAACGGGGGGTAGATCGGCGTTGACTTTTTATCTGGATATCAGTGTGGTGCAGATCCAGCGATGGCTCGCCCAGGCCGCGACGTTGAAGGGCCGCCGCGGCGCGTCGAGCATGATCCGCCTCGCCACCGAACCCGACCGCATTCGCGCACTGCTGGCCGGGCACGGCGATTCGGTCGGGATCAACACCGAACAGGGGTTTATCGACGGGGTCGTATCGCTGATCGTCGCTGAGAACAGCGGCGCCGTCGCCGTCGTGGAACAGAGGATCCTGGCGCACCTGCGCACCGCAATGCCGACCGCGACACTGCGGGTGATCCGTTCCAGCGGCCCAAGTTATGGCAGTCGTGTCCCGGAATCGACGGTGGATTGGCCCGCCGCGACAGCGGAGTGGCCGTTGGGCCGTCCCTGCGCGTGGTGCCGGAGATATTCCGCGACCGAAATGAGTGGCGGTGACGCCGATTCCGAGCCGGTCGCGTTGTGCGTCGACTGCCGTTCACGGCGATCACACGCGGGGTCCGCGCAGTCACCCAAGGCGATCCCCGGCCCGGAACGCGACCTCATCGCCCGACTCGACGACCAACGCCCGGTGCCCGACAACTTCGAGGCGTTGGCACGACTTGGACTCGGCCGCGCACGGGACAACACCCACATCGCCTTGATCTACGCCGACGCCAACGCGCTCGGCCGGTTCATCAAATCGATCGCGGCAAGCGCCCCGACGCTGCTGCCGCAACTGCCCGCGGTGATCCATGACGCGACGTGGGCGGCGGTCGTCGCGGGTGTGGCTGCCATCGACACCGGGCAGTCGAGTGTGCCGGTGATCGCGCATCTGGTCGGCGGCGACGACATCGTGGTCAGTGTGCCCGCGCACGGTATGTGGGATTTCACCGCCGCCATGACGGAGGCGTTCACGGCGACGGTCGGGGAGCTATTGGCGCAGGTCGTGGCGTCGGTGCCCGTGGGTGCCGGCGAGGCCGTGAATTCGGAGGTGGTGGCGGGTTCAGCCGTGGGAGTGCGAGACCGGATCAGCGCGCCGACACTGTCGGCGGGTGTGGTCGTGCATCACGAGTCGTTCCCGTTCAGCACGGTGATCGACCTCGCCGCCGATCTGCTGCGCCGCGCCAAGGTCGCGGCGCCGGGCCGCGCGGTGGTGTGCTGGCAGAGCGTCACCCACGAGGGCGACCAACCGAGTACCCGGCCCCCGGTCCCCGCGGCGGCACTGCGAGAGAACGGCGATGCGCTCGCCGGACTCGCGGCGCTGCCGGCCTCCCAACGTCAGGAATTGTCCTGGCTGCTCCGCGAACCCGACGCCTCGACCGCAGATCTGGACATCCAGCTGCGGCGGATGGGGCTGCGGGCGACAGCGGCTCCTTTCCTGCCCGAGCGCAACCGGAGCGAGGCCGGTATCGGTTTGGCCGACGCCTTGGACATGGTGCGGTGGTGGCGGGCATGACCGAACTGCGTTTCCGCATCAGCTTCGACGCACCGATCCGGGTGTCGACCGGTCGGGCGGGACCGGGTGTCGATGCCGCGGTCGATCCGACCGATCCGCTGCCCGCGACCAGCCTCAAGGGCGTGGTGCGTGCCACCGCGACCCGGCTGCTCGGGACCGATCATCGTCTGATCGAGGCGGTGTTCGGTTCACCCCGGCGCGAGAGTGCGTGGGAGTGGAGCGGCGCGAGAACCGAGACCGTGTGGACCGCACCGCAGCGGGCGGCACGCATCCAGGTGGTCGACCATGTCGCCGCCCACGATATGGTCGCCCTCGCCGAGCAGGTCCACACTCCTGCGGCGATATTCACCGTCACAGCGCTTGCCGATCTGCCCGTCCCGGAACTCGACGCCCATATCGGGGTGCTCACCATCGCCGCGACCGCGACCCGGTCCCTCGGCGCGGGACGCTGCCGTGGCACCGGATGGGTGCACATCGCCTGCCTCAACCATCCACCGACGCCCGAGCGGATCCGCGCGTTCCTCACCACGGAGACCCCGGCATGACGCACCGACGAGCCCTGGTCACCGCGATCCTGGACCAACCCGCCGCCCTCGGCACCGGATCACGCGGCGATTTCCGCACCGACACCCACGACCACATTCCCGGCAGTGTGCTGCGCGGCGCGTGCGCGGCGGCCTGGATCCGCGCACACGGCAAACCCGCCGACAACGACCCGCGTTTCGCCGAGATCTTCGAAGGGAACGGCGTTTTCGGTCCGCTGCACGCTCAGGAAACGCTGCCGCTGCCGTTGTCGACGCGCGTCCACAAATACCGACCCGAACCAGGTTGTCGGCAGGTGTGGTGGGACCGGGCATACGGTGCGACCGACGAAACGTGCGCCGACTGCGGACAGGAACTGCGTGACAGCAAAGGCGAACCGACCGGTGAGGTCGCCCGCGTCACCCGCGTGCGCGCCGCCCTCGACGAATACGGTGTCGCCGAGGACGAGAAGTTGTTCGAAACCGTCGCTCTCGCAGCGGGAACCAGGTTGTCGGGGTGGGTCAGCGGCGATGCCGTAGCCGCCCTCTACCACGAGCGATCCCCACTCACACGTCTGAAACTCGGTGGTGGGCGCAGCACCCGCGGCGCAGCCCGCATCACCATCGACCCGGCCGCCCGCCCCGAACCGTTGGAGATCCGCGCCGACGGTCACCTGATCCTGCGTTCGGCCGCGCCTGCGGTCTTCTTCGACGACTACGGCTTCCCCACCGACCGGCCCTCCCCCGCGCATCTGAGCGCGCTACTCGGCTGCCCCGCCGAAGTGGTCGAGCACTGGACCCGGTGGACCGAGATCGGCGGATGGCATGCCGCGAGCGGACTACCCAAACCGGTTGAACGCGCCGTCGCGGCCGGATCCACCTACCTCGTGGCCCTGTCCGCGACACCAGCCTCCGAACGCCTGGACATGCTGCGCACGAACGGAATCGGCGCACGTCGCCGCGAGGGATTCGGCGCGCTCTACGTCTTTCCGCCTCGCGCCGCCGACGCCAACGGTCTCGCGTCTCGAGACGCGGCGAGGTCGGATCCGGCCGTCTCGACCGACAGAGCACCAATCCCCAACGTGGTGCCGGTGCCTCGTCCCGCCGACCACACCGAGCCGACTCTTCCCAGAACAGCGCCCGTCGATTCGCGGATCGCCCGCGAACAGCGCCCTACCCCCGCCACCGACGCGGCACGAGCACCGGCCGCCCCCGACAGGGCCGAATATGCGGCGACGAGGAGCGCGACACCCACACCAGCGACCAGCGACCACCTTCACGATCCCGGTGCGACCAAGGGCACGAATCCGCCCGGCGCCGTGAGGCATCCGAACCAGGCAACCGCCCGGGCCGATATCTCGCCGGCGGAATCGGCCGAACGTGTCCGCGCCATCACAACTTTCGTCGGATGGCCGAAACTTCGCGCGCATCTGACGCACCGCATCAGCACATCGCCACCGGACGCGGCCGCCGACCAACGACTGCTCGACAAGATCGCCAAGGTCGCCACCCCCGCCCAGACCACCGCGTTCGCCGAACTACTCGGCCAATCCGACCCTGCCCTGCTCCAGGCGATACTCGACCGGATCGAGGAACCGTGAAATCGACCCTCATCACCGTACGCCTGCGACTCGACACCTCCGGCGGCGTGACAGCGCCCGAAGAACAGCGCATCGACGTCACCACCAACCCCACAGGTGAGTCCCGCACCCGCAATACCCGTCCCCTGCGGCGTGATCCCGCCGGGCGCGTCCACCTGCCCGGCTCGACCGTCGCGGGCAGTCTCCGCGCCCACTGCGCCCACATCGGCGAACTCGCGGGCGCGTTCGGTCCCGCTCCCGGCGCGAAGGTGCGAACCGCCTCACCAATCCAGGTCCTCGGCACCCGCACCCGCCCCAACGGCCCTCCCGGTGTTCGTGGACGCACGGCCATCGACCGCACCCGCGCCGCCGCCCGTAACCACACCCTGCACAGCACCGAAACACTCGCTCCCGGAACCGAGTTCGATATCCACCTACGGTGGGACGACGCCGCCGACATCGAACTGACCGCCCTGCTCGACGCCCTGCGCCACTGGAAACCGATCCTCGGCGCGGGCGCCTCGGTCGGCGCGGGCCGCGCCCGGCCCACCGGACTCGCCCACCGCACCTACGACCTGCACACCACCGACGGACTCACCGCGTGGCTGGCGATCACCGGACCCGACGACTACCCCGCCCCCACCGCGTTCACCGTCGACCCCACCCCGTACACCACGCGGACGCTGCGCATCACGACCGCCCTGCACATCGGCACCGGAACCACCCGGGTCGGTGACAAGGAGCAAGAGATCGCCGAAATCGTCCGCAGCGGAGACGACTACCTGATCCCCGGTACCACACTCAAAGGTGTGCTGCGATCCAGGATCGAATACATCTGCCGCGTCCTGGACGCTCCCGCCTGCGACACCGACCCCTGCGGCGCGTGCCGCCCGTGCCTGCTGTTCGGCCATGGCTCCCCCGGCCCCGACCTGCCACCCGCCCGCGCCCGGATCGCCGTGCACGACGCCATCGTGCGCGACCCGATCCGCGAACAACGCCAACACGTCGCCATCGACCGATTCACCGGCGGCGCGCACGACCAACTCCTGTTCACCCACGACGTCCTCACCGCCGGCGAATTCGACCTCGTCATCGAACCACTCACCGACATCGACACCTTCGATCGGATGCTGCTCGACGCCGCCGTCGCCGACCTGCACGACGGCCTGATCGGCCTCGGCGCACGCACCACCGCCGGATACGGCACCGTCACCCGAACCGACCACACCCCCACCGAACCACCCGACCTCACCCACCTGCCCGCACCCAGCTCGGCGGAAATCTCATGACCTGGACCCTGCACGCCACCGGCCCCCGCCCCCTCGGCGACTGGCCTCACCTCACCACCACCGCCATGCACGCGGCCTGGGCAGACACCCTCGGATTCCACATCACCGAAGCCCTGCCCGACACCCCGCCGCACACCACCCACCTGTGGGCGTGGACCACCGGCTGCTGGCTACGTGTGCGCGTCGACCATCCACACTGGTGGGCCGCCGCCCTCACCCACGACACCACCCCCACCGGCACCGCCTGGCGACCCGACCCCGAACGACTCCCCAGCACCACCATCCACCCGATCCTGCACTGGCCACCCGGCGCGGGTGAGATCGCCCAACGCACCCTCACCCCCACCGACATCCTCACCACCTACCGCATGATCGCGCTCACCCCGCTGCGCGCCAACACCGCGACCTTCTACGGCACCACCGACACCCACCCCACCACCTGATGCCCGCACTCATCGAACTACTCCTCGACATCCCGGCCCACCTCGACATCTACCCCGCCCGCCTGCACGGCGCGGCCTGCGCGCTGCTCGAACAACCCGACAGCGACCACACAGCCCAGATCAAACACTTCTCCACCACCCCACTGGTCGGCACGCCCCACGGCAGCCACTGGCGACTCGGCTGGCTCCCCGACACCCCACCCCCAACGCTGCCCACCACCATCACCTTCGGCGGCACCGACTGCACCATCCTCGACCACCACCACACCCACCACACCTACCTCCAACTCGCCACCACCCCCGCCCCCGTACGCGCCGTCGAGTTCGACATCACCAGCCCGATGTACTTCTCCCGCAACGGAAGAGACCACCCACTCCCCGACCCGGTGCTCATCCTGCGCAACCTCATCACCCGCTGGAACCACCACACCCCCAGCACAACCCACATCCCCGACGACCACGCCCGCGACCTCACCGGCCACATCCACCTCACCGACTTCGACGGCCACACCGTCCGCGCCCGAACCACCTACACCAAACACCAAACCGGCTTCCTCGGCACCCTCACCCTCGCCCTACCCGCCAAAGCCCCCACCCACACCCACCACACCCTCGCCACCCTCACCACCTACGCCACCATCACCGGCATCGGCGCCCAAACCACCCACGGATACGGAACCTGCCGCATCACCCGAACCACACCTCTGTGAACCCACCCGTACAGCGCTCGCACGAAACCCCGAAAAACGCCCCGGTGCTCGCAACCACATCACCGCAGCTCACAGCCGCTGCACACACCCTATCCGGCACGATCAAGATCGAACCAACACCCGCCGTGACGAGGTGCTCGCAAAATGCTACATTCACGCAGATCACAGCCACCGAAAATCGCTAGCCCTCGCTACGCACAGCCCGACCGACAGGGCATAGAAACTGCTCACGAACGTGTACACGGCCACAAAGGCCAGCGTTCTCGCTACGCACAGCCCGACCGACAGGGCATAGAAACACGTCAAGCTTGAAGCTCTGGCCGGCGTAGACCGCTCGCTACGCACAGCCCGACCGGAGGTCGGTGGTCGACCCGCGAATCAATCGCCGGGTTCGTCTTCGGCGGCGGCGAGGTATCCGGCCCAGCTGGCTTGGGCCAGTTCTGCCCATTGGTGTGCGGTGGTGACGTGGATGCCGAACAGGTCGCTGATCACGATGGCCGGTAGGTGACCGGCGGTTTCGATCATCGCCGTGTTGCGGGCGGCGAGGGTGGGCAGACCGTGTCGGTTGAGGACTCGGCTGATCGCGTTCTGTGTACGGGGCGGGGCTGGTGCACGAACAGGTGACAGTGGTTAGGCAGCCTGTCGGGCTGCCGGGGTCATGATCGCTTCGTACTCGATCGGGGTCAACCGGCCGAGCCGGTCCTGGCGCCGCCGCCGGTGGTAGGTGCGCTCGATCCAGACCACGATCGCGATCCGGAGCTGTTCACGGGTGCCCCAGCCGCGCCGGTCCAAGACGTTGCGTTGCAGCAGGCTGAAGAAGCTCTCCATCGCCGCGTTGTCACCCGCGGCGCCGACCCGGCCCATCGAGCCCACCATGCGAAACCTGTTCAGCGTGTGCACGAAGCGCCGCGAACGGAATTGCGACCCTCGGTCGGTGTGGACCACGCAGCCAGCCACCTCACCGCGGCGAGCGACCGCGTTGCGCAGAGCGGTCACCGCCAGCCGCGAGGTCATCCGGGAGTCGATCGAATAGCCGACGATCCGACCGGAGAACACGTCCTTGACCGCGCAGATATAGAGCTTTCCCTCACCCGTCCGATGCTCGCTGATATCGGCCAGCCACAACCGATTCGGGCGATCAGCGGTGAAGTCCCGGTGGACTCGGTCGTCGTGGACCGGTGGTCCTGGCCGTTTTCCCGAGCCGCGGCGGGGTTTGCCGAACGCACTCCACCACCGGTTCGCCGAGCAGATCCGCCACGCTGTCCGACCGGCCATCGGCTCACCCGCGGCACCGGCTTCGTCGGCGAGGAACCGATAGCCGAATTCCGGGTCGTCGCGGTGAGCGTCGAACAGGGCGTTCGCCCGGTAGGCCTCGGCGAGTTCCGCGGCGGTGACCGGGCTCGCCAGCCACCGATAGTAGGGCTGGCGAGCGAGCTTGAGCACCCGGCACGTCACCACGACGGGTATCCCGTCGGCGGCGAGCTCTTTCACGAGCGGGTAGATCTTTTTCCCGGCAGCTGAGCCTGGGACAGATAGGCAGCGGCCCGGCGCAGGACCTCGTTCTCCTGCTCGAGCAGCCGGTTACGGCGCCGCAGTTCCCGCAACTCAGCCGACTCCGAGGTCGTTGCTCCCGGCTTCACGCCCTCGTCGACATCAGCTTGGCGCATCCATTTCGACAAGGTCATCGGATGGATCCCGAAGTCGGCGGCGATCTGGTCCAGGGTCACCCCTTCGTCGCGGTTGCGGGCAACGCGGACGACGTCGTCACGGAACTCGCGGGGATAGGGCTTGGGCACGATGACATCCTTCCAGGCCCGCCTCCCGGCAAGCCAGATCGATGACACCTATCCCTGCAGCAGCCCCGTTCACTGTCGGAGTCGGTGACAGAAGGATCGTGCGTACTTCAGCCGGAAAGAGCGGGGTAGTGAGGGACTCCAGCACCCGCCGAAGGACCTAGCGAGACAGGCGTCTCACGCGAATGTCCGCCGCCGAAACTCCCCACACCGGGGTCCGTTCGATGCTTCCTGGCTTCTACCCACCACGCGCGGGCGAGTTGAAGCGCTTCATCTCCGAAGGCCTGGTCGTGCTCGACACGAACGGCTGCTGGCCTACCTCGACGGCCACAAGCAGCCCACATGGGGCCTGCTTGTGGTGCGGTCGGGCATTGCCCCCAGCACGGTCGGACGGCCCCGCCGGTACTGCAGCGACAACCACCGCCAGCACGGCTGCCAGGCGCGGAAGCGGCACGCCGAGCGGCTCCGTCGCACCGGCAGCGACCCGGACCGCGCACCGTAGGCACCCACCACTGTGGACACGGTCTCGTTGTCGAATCTTAGCTAGACCCGGACTACCATGCGCACACCTCGCAGACAGGTCCGTACCGCTTCCAGTGAACCGGTGGGCGGACATGTCGAACGGCGCACGAACCAACCCCACGCTGGCCACACTCAGGGGAGGTCCGATGACGCAAACAGCTGCCAGCGACGGTGATACCGCACGCCCGGAATGCCGACCTGTCACCAGTCCAGAAGGAAGAGTCGACCGATGAACCTGGTGGAACGCACGAGCGGGCGTACGCTGACTGCGCTGCTGTTAGTCACCGGATTGACCGGATGTGGTCAGGTCTCAGATCGGGAGGCGGCCCGTACCGAACGCCCGCAGCCACCCTCAGCAGCCCAGTCACTGCGAGCCCGGCACCGCCAGTCGCGACCACGCCGCCGGTGCTGCGGCCAACCGCCCTTCCAAACCGCGAATCGTGTTCCAGCACAAGCTGAACGAACTACCTGCTCCGCCGTTGCCCACTCTCGCGACAACCGAGCTGCCATCGGCCTACGTCGAGATCTCCGGTGCTTGGGCGGGCCGGATCGACACCACCAACATGACTCACCCGCCGCTCACCTCGACTTTCGTCGGCTGGGGTGCATCACGAGTCGACCCGACAGCCCGGCCAGTGCCCCATCGATCGACCTGCAGCTGTTCAAAGCCTACGAAGCCAAGACCGATCGCCGTCGCCCCCTCTACTCCCCGGAGTTGACCGTCTCGTTTCCCGACGAGCGCGGCTACACCTGGATCGCGCATTCACCCTGGGGCGGCCCGCTGTCCTGGGACGGCCCCACCATCGCGCTCTCAGCAGAGCGCCGCACCGTGTCCTTCAGCGCCGCCACCGCTGTCCGGACTGATGCCACGGCAAGTGTGGACCTCGACAGGATCTCCTGGGTCGCGTTGGCCGGAGCGATCACCTGCCCGGAACCGTTGCCCGACCTGCCATGAGAACCTACGACAAGTCAAATGAGGAGTCAGATACACTCTGCTACACCCGCGATCGGACTGAAATCTCCACCGGACAGTATCGGGGGTGTTCGAGCATCGCGTGGAAGTCGATGGCGGCACCATCGAGCACGGCGGATTCCGAGGTCATGTGGAACTCTCTCTGAGCCTCGACGAGATCCGCACTCAGCTGGTGGATCAGCTACGGCGGGTCACGCGCCGCTGATGACGATCAGTGCGATCTCAGGGCCCCGACCCGCGCGCGTCGGCTCGCCGGGGCGACACCGCAACCAGGCGAGTTCCCCCCGATGGCCTCGCCACCTCGTTCACCGCCAACCGACCAGCACCCCCTGCGCCGGCATGGCTGCCAGCTTCTCCGGTGTACCCCCGTCGACTCCTACCGTGTAGAGGGAAAAGCTGTTGTCGGCGTTGCGATACATGAACGCGACTCTTCGACCGTCGGGGCTCGTCACGGGATTGAAGACCTTGGCGGTGTTCGTTTTCGGCAGCAGCTTGAGCATCTCGCCGCAGAATCCGATCGGTCGAGGTTCCGCAGCGGTTGAGCGCACGACCTGCGCGCCTTCTGCGTAGGCGTAGTTCCGGCCTACCCACGTCTGCGCGTCGACGGCCGCGCATGCGTCATCGGAGGTGAAGGAGAGCTCGCCGTCCGCGGTGAACAGCGGCCGGGGGATCAACCCAGTCGATCCCACCGTGTACACCACTCGACCGCCACTGGCCTCTCCTGGTTCCAACATGAGAATCTTGGTTTCCTCTCCGAGACGGTGCGAGTAATGGAACCGCCCTTGGCCATCGAATCCGTGACCTATTCCCGTTACCGGGCCGCTGAAATCGTTCTTGGAACCCTGCACACCGGCGGTGACATCGGTGAAATTCCCATCGCGATCCAGCCAGCCCGCATGGAGGTCTCCGTTGATCTTCCTGTTGGCGAGGACTCTCGTCAGGTCGGGCGACACGAGCATGCGGAACTCGAGCTCGCTGTCCAGCCCTGGCTGATGCAAACCGCCGAGCAGTGTCGCGCCGGGAAAGCGGGCGACCGGACTCCGCTGTCCGGTGCTGGGGTCCACGATCTCGATTACCAAGGCATTCGGGTTGCTGATGTATTGGGCAAAGAGCAGACCATGCGTGGGCACCGAAACCGCCGATGTCGATGTGGCCAGCGGTGTGCCGGTGGGCATCGTGGTTGTTCCGCTCCTGACATCGTCTGACGTTGAGCAGCTGACCATGCTGGTAGCAGCAATTGCTATGGCGGAGAAGAAGATACGTGGTCTCATGGTGGATCCTTGTATAGGCATGGGGATAGGGGCCTGGCAGCGGTGGTCGGAGGGTCGGGAGCGGCCAACTCGACCAGCACTCCGATCGCTGAGGCTGAGGCGACACCTGCTGGGGTTAGGTCGGCGACAGCACCAGGAGGCAGGTTATAGATGATCTGTCGGCGATCTCACTCACCGCCGCGCGCCTCCTAGCTTCACGTTCGCAGTGCATCGACTCACCTACGAAGGGCATCTCTTCACTGTTGACACAGCGTGGCGCGCAGCTCGGCTTCGATCTCGTCCTGGGTGGCCGCCACATTTCCTACCGTCCAAGTCGCCCCTGACCGCAGAGACTTGCATGCTGCAAGCCCCGAATACAGTGCGCTGCCGCGGCCGCCTTCGAGTGCTTTGCGATGCTGATCGATGTCGACGCCGTTGGCACGCATCCAATCTTCTGACGGATTGTGCTGACAGACCCATGAGGTGTACTGCACGGCGCCCCCGGTCGGCAAAAGCCCAAATTCCCGCTCGACAGTCGTAAACAAGGCACGCGCCGACGCCGACGCATCGGCGCCAGTCGCTGCGCCAAGTGCGGACATAGAACGGGCGAGATCGGAGATGAATTGCTCTACGGACGGGTCGACCAAGTATCGGTCACAGCCGTCTTCGCCGAGATTGCCGCTCGGCTGCGGCGCCGGAGTCGTCCACCCAGGCAAGACTGCGCCGCCGCCGCCCTCGATCCGCTCTCCGCTGCACGCCAGAGTCCCCGCAATGACCACAATGACCACCGCGCCGGCCCAGAGACGACGTCCGCACGCCGATCCACCGCCCAGTTGCATGTGCCGAGGATAGATGACACCCACGCCCGGCTATGTCCGCCGAACAACGGACAGTTCCAGACAAGAATCCGTCACCTAGCTGCCGAGGCGACCGGGTCGAAGAGCAACCGCACTAGGTCATGTTTCGCAGTACCTTCAGCCATTCGACAGTGAGGGCCATGACGATCCCGGCCCGGTAGGTGCCTGTCGGTTGCCGCAGCCTGCCTGTGTGTCCGAACGCGTTGAATAGGTCCGATGTCCGATCACGGGCAGCGCTGCCACACCAGCTGCACAGGCGGCGTTTCCGACTACGACCCGGTGCTCACGAATTGGGCGAGACCAGGGGACCTTGGGCCGTTGTGGGCGTTGGGTAAGTCGATCGACTTCGGTGTCCCCTGTTCGACCGATACACCCTTGTCTGTGCACGTCATACGGTTTTCGAGTCAGTTTGCACGACCTTGCCTGATGAAGAGAATGCCGAAGTAGCGGAGGAACAGACTGTGCGTACGACGATGAATTCGAAGACCGCGTGGGCGACGGCGGGCCTTGCGACGTTGGCGTTGTCGCTCAGTGCGGCGCCGGGCGTGTCGCTAGCCGACACCGGCAGCGGTGATTCCGGCAGCGCGGTGATCGATACCGGTAGTGGAGTGCTCGATGGCGTCATCGACACTGGCAGCGGCATCCTCGACGGCGGAAGTGGCGTCTTGGGTGAGTTGTTCGGTAGCGGATCAGCGGCGACGCAGCAGTGCAACAACTCGACCAAGTCCGGCGGCGAGGGCGTCACCACGACGATTCATCAGCTCGGCACCGCAGGCCCGACTGGATTCGTTCTGGTCTATGAGACCTACGACGTTCCTGATCGTATCCAAGTATTCTATCAAGGCGCCCAGATTCACGACACCGGCTATGTAGGCGACCAGATCAACCAGGGCACCGGTTCGACGGTCGTCGCGGTCCCGGCCGGCGCGGCGACGTCGGTCACGGTCCGGGTCACCGGCCCGAGCGGCACCAAGTGGGACTACACCGTCCGCTGCCCCTAGGCATTCGCTTGGACCGGGCGCGAAGTCGGGAACATGTTTGTTCCTTTTGCCCGTGGCGGCTCGACCGGTGTTCATCGGGTTGCCGCAAAGGCTACAGCGCTCGGTTGCCATGCGAGAACGTCGGTGTGATCGCTAGTGCCTGGCGTCGCGGCCTCTCGGGGGCGAGGTCTGACATGGAAGGGCTGCCGTGGAGAACGTTTCGAGCGTGTTCCTGATTGGTCTCGTGGGGTTTGCGGTGGTGTGCGGCGCGCTGGCCGCTGCGATCGCGGGTGCGAAGGGCAACAATAGTGTCGGCTATTTCGTGCTCGGGGTGGTGTCCGGGGTGATCGGGATCGTTGTAGCGCTGGTGGTACCTGGTCGGGCGCGACCCCCGCGGGGGTGGGGGCGGATTCATTGCCCACGATGCGGCACCGAACAGAACGTCGAGCCTGGCAAGTTCGAGTTCGTCTGCTGGCGATGTGAATTCGATGGCCCGCTGGAGTGGTAGTGACATTCACGTCGTTCCTTGCCGCCGCCCTTCACCGGGCCCGCAGGATCCGGGTGCGTCTCAGGTGCTCGGCCTTGACTGGTGGGCGAATAATGGGGCGGGTGAGTTCGGATGCGGCGGCGACGCGGCCGGTGCTGGGTGCGCGCATCGATCGGATCGCGGCGTCGACGCTGAGTGTGGTCGAAGCGGCTGTCGCTGTGGTGTATCTGGTCGGTGGTGGCGTCGGCCTCGCGTCGATGCTCATCCACGCCGGACTGTTCGGGTGGGCTCTGTGGCGGTGGACCCGACCGTGGAATCCGGGGTGGGAGTTGATCGTTGCGGGGGCGTACTTGCTGTGCACGCCGCTGATGGTGGACGGCACTGAGTTCACGACAAGGGCCAGTCCCATGTTGGCGGTCGCAGGGACAGTGGTGGTGACAGTGGCGATGTCGCGCCCGATCCGCGTGTCGCTGCCCGCCACGGCGATCGTGGTCGCCGCCTGGGCATCGGGTGCGGTGCTGGTGCCCGGGGTCGATCGACCGTGGACCATCTTCAGTCTCGACTTCCTGGTAGTCGAGTGGGTCGTCGCCGCGGTGTTGCGTTCGCTCGTCTTGCGTTCGGCGCAGATCACCGATGACGCGTTCACCCAGTACACCACCAGCAGAATTGATGCTGAGGTCATGTCGGCGCGCCGCCGCGACGAGCGCGAGACATGGGCGACGCTGCACGACACCGCCGCGTCGACGTTGGCGATGGTCGGCCAAGGCATTGTTGTCGACGACGACCGGTTGCGGGCCCAAGCCCGCCGCGATCTGCAGGCCGTACGGCGCGGCGCTCAGGCGCTGGACATCGACGAATTCGCTCGCCGGATCGATAAGCTCGCGACAGGCATCGACACTCCGGTCCGGTTCTGTGGTCGCGCTGCGGGACCGGACAACCCGCGCACCAGCCAGGCGGTGGTGGCCGCGGTCGGTGAGGCATTGACCAATGTCGACCGGCATGCCGAAGCGAGCCTGGTGACGGTCGAATTCGGGGATCGGAACGTACGCGTCGTCGACGACGGCGTCGGCTTCGATCCCCGCGACACTGCGCTACCAGCTGACCGGTTCGGCATACGGAACTCGATCCGCGGTCGTCTCGCCGATGCGGGAGCCATCGTAGAGATTGTCTCGTCGCCGGGCGCGGGAACCACGGTCGAGATTCGATGGGACACCACCCATGAACCGGACCTGCGCCGTGATGCGGACGACGCGCTCCGGCTGCTGCGCGGCTACGGGTACGGACTGGTGGTGATCGCGGTCGTCGTCACCGGACTACAGAGCCTCAACGCCCTCTCCGCCGCGCACTCCATGGCGCAAGCCGGCATCCTGGCCACTGCCGTGCTGACCGCGTTCGTCGCGGTAGCAGAGATTCGCCATCACCTTCCCACTGCTTTGTGGTGGACGACAGCGACAGTCGTGGTGGTACTCGCACCGCTGCAAACGGCACTACTGACCCCCGAGCAGGTCACCAGCAGCGCAAACTGGGCCGTCGCCGCGCTCGGCTGGCAACTCGCCGCCCTGTCAGTGCATCGAGGAAGCCGCATCGGCCTGGGATTGCTCGCGGCGTTGTGGTCGGCCGGAACAGCCACGGCGGTCGCCGTCGCTACCATCGGGGTTCTGTCGACACTGCTGTACACCGTGATCAGCGTGACGGTCCTGCAGGGTGTTGCGCTTGGATTCAGCGACTTCCTGCGCTGGGCCGTGCGCCGGACGCGACAAGTCGGCACCGACCTGGCCGACCTGCAAATCCAGACCACGCTCACCGCGGCACTCCACCAGGACCGCCGCCGGCGTTATCAGCGCATGTCCCGCCAACTCGTTCCGGTACTGCAACAACTCGCCGACGACCCCCACTCGGCGTCCACACCGGCGGTCCGAGCCGCATGCTCGCTCGAGTCGACCAGGCTGCGACGGCTGTTCGCCGAGGACCCACCCGCGACGGCGGCGCTACTCGACGAACTGCTCCCCGCGATCGAGGCTGCCGAAGCACGCGGAGTCGCCGTGGTCACCCATTCGATCGGCAGGACCGTCGACCTCGATCCACAAGCACACACCGAAGCCCTGACCGTCGCGATAATCTTGCTCGCAGGCACCCGAACCCGCGCCAAGATCGTCCTCACCGGCACGCCCGACCAACGAGCCGATCTCAGCATCACCTGCGACTGCGACGACACCTGCACCCAGGCTGTCACCGCGATCACCCCACAGGCCACGCTGATCAGCTCCGACGGTCTGGTCTGGGCCACAGTGCCGCTGCCCTGAACCCGACCGGAGTCCGGGCAGACAGTGTCCCGGACAACAGAGGTGAAGGTGCCCCACCCCAGTGACAGCGGCATGCCGGTAGCGGTGGTCGACGACCATTCCGTCGTCCACGCCGGCATCGCCGGCTGGTGCGCCGACGCGGACCCACCGATCCGCGTCGCCGCCCGCTACCACAGCCCCGGCGAGATCCTGGCCGACCCCGACGCGACCCCCGACACCCTCGCCGCGGTCGTGTTGGATCTACAGTTCGCCGAATCCAGTCCCGACCTGTCCTCCACAGCAGCACTGTGCGAGAAGGGTTTCCGGATAGTGATCTTCTCCCAACACACCCGCAGCGACCTGATCCTTGACTGCCTCGATCTGGGCGTGGTCACCTACCTGTCCAAGCTCGAAGGCGAAGTCCACCTCGTTGCTGCACTCCAAGCTGCCGGCGCCGACCGCCCCTATCTCAGCCCGACGATGGCCCAGGCGATGAGCCAGGACGCCCGCCCGACCAGACCCACCCTGTCACCACGCGAACGGGAAGTCCTGCTCGCCTGGTTCCAAACCGAATCCAAAGCACTAGTCGGGAAACGACTGTTCATCACCGCGGGAACCGTGAACACCCACCTCGAACGGATCCGCGCGAAATACGCCCACGTCGGACGCCCCGCCCCCACCAAAGCCGCGCTCGTCGCCCGAGCGATCCAAGACGGGCTCGTCGACCCCGACCAGCTGTAGAAGTCTCCAGGCGCACGTTCTGCCGACTGCCCGGCAGAACGTGCGGCCGTGGTGGCGACACGCCTTGTCCCATTTGCGAGGTGCTGCAGTCACGCACCCGCACATCGCAGTGTTGGGCAACGACACTCACTACCGGCAGCACTGGACCTATCGCCTTGACGAATGCATGCCTGCTCGACTCCGGTAACGCCGACCACCGACCTCCTCCAGAGGTCGACCTACTGAACCGGCACGGACCTTGTCACACGCCATGATTCGCGCTCTCGCGGATGCGCTGATCGGCGTCGACGATATCGGTCGATCATCGGACAGACAGGGGAGACGACAAAGGCGGACACTTGCGAAATGCCCGGACGAGTAGTAGCCCTGCGCTGTGTTCTCCCGCTGGTTGTTGCCGCACTCGTGTCGTGTACCGCACCAGACCTCGTGCGTGACGGACTTGGGATCAGCGCCGATTCCGGTTGCGTCGACGCGCGTGGCCCGAACTCCACACTCGACGAGCTCGCTGACGCCATGATGTCGGCGCCGTTCACCGATCCGACCACAGGCAGACGCACCAGCGTCGAAGAGCAAGCGCGAGAAATGGTCAACGCGTTCGAGACACTCACCGGCCCTATGGCATCGATCGATACCTCGCCCGCAGGGGTCCGTGCCAAACTCATCAAAGCCCTGTACTCGGCAGTGCCGGACGGCGGTGACGCCCGGTTCGCCGAAGCGGTATGCGAATACGACGCCTCGGTCTTCGCTCGGCTCGGCCTGATATGGAACGAGCCCCACCAGCTCACCCGCACACCGCATCTGCTGCGTGCCAGCGGCCGCCTGGTCTGTGGCAACGTCGATGGCACGACCGCCGAGGCCTATCTCGAAGAGACAGACGAGCAGGCCGCCGCGGCCCAGGCCGATCCGCAAGTCTATGTTGCCGGGGAAATCACCAAGATCGAAGCCGTGTTGAATGATTGGACAGACGATCCCGACGAGACCGACACCGCCCGGCAGATCCGCGAAGGTCTGGAAGAATCGCTGAGGGTGCTTCGCGAACAGGACCCACACCAGGTCGCCGACGGCCTGAAAATGTTCCGGGACTTCAACTGGCTCGCCATCGAGCACCTGTGCCCATCCACGAGCGTGCTCGGCTTCGGAGAAGCTTGTGGGGAGGTCTCCTCGCCATTGGGCCACAGACCGATGACCGTCCGCACGCATTCAGGCCCCATCGATTGCGAATCCGCGCTGGACATCGTTCGAACTTTCACCACCGGCGAACGCTCGGCGATCGCGCCGTGGGTATGCGCATACAACAACGACGGCGACACGACCGAAGTCGTCATGATCAACTGCCACAACGGGCCAGCACGGATCGTCGTGCCACGCAAGCCAGGCTGATCGGCACGGCCTACTACCGGGTCGGGTGGTCAAGCGGACCACACGTAGATGGCCTCGACCAGTCTGCGGCGCCGAGTTGACCGACACACGGTGTCCGCGGTCGTCGAGCTGGCCACGGACTGGTACCAGCGCGGCGTCGCCGCCCGCCACCGCGCGCACACCGCTGGCACTGAACGTCGGTTGTCTCATATCAACCCGAGGAAGCGCGCTTGGTGCGCCAGGTGCTGGGTCATGCGCTGACGAACCTGATCAACGGTGACCGCGGGGCCTTCGAACCATTCCCCGTCGTTGTAACTGTCAACCCGCCATCCGCCGAACCAAGGAGTGGAGTGTTCCGGTGTGCGCGGGCCGCCTCAGGTCGCCGAACTCAAGGAACGCCTCGCCAAACGGGACGAGACCGTCGCCGAGCTCACCGCCTTCAAGAGCCTCGCCGTCTCGCGGCTGGCCGCCCAGCATGACGAGATCCAGCGGCTACGCGAGGAACTCACCGCCGCCGGTAACATCCGCAGGCTCCAAACCGACGATGCTGCCGCCCGGCTCCGCCAAGCGCCCGTCCACCCATGGAATTTTAGAAAAATATAGATATCCCGAATGAAGGCTGCTAAAGTTCCGGGCCATGAGGCGACTCGATGAAGACTTGGCGAAGGTGACCGCCGAACTGCAGGCGGCTCAGCACGACCTGGTGCGCCTCACCGCTCGGATCGAGGGCCTCCAGGCCCACCAGAAGGCGCTGCAACGGGCAGCTGCGGCGGCTGACGCCTCCGCGGACCAGGGCGTGGACCTGGGCTCGATGACGAAGGCGCGGGCGATCGTGGCCATCCTCAAGGCCGCACCCCATCCCATGAGCTTGCAGGACATCGCCGCGGCTCTGACCGATGCGGGAAAGGCATCCAAGGCCAGCGGCGTCTCGGTCTACCTCGACGGCCTGCTCAAGGACGGCCTGGTGGTCCGCGTCGAACGCGGTCTCTACACGGCCGCATAGCAGCGGCCCGGCGAGGAATGTCAGTGGCGATGGCTACGGTGCACTTCACGGTGACGAAGAGGGGGAGAAGATGACGAGCGCCACCCACCTGCGGTTGGAGGAGCTGACCCCGGGCACCGTGGTCGGTGGCCTGACGCCGGGCGCCGAGGTCACGGTGGTGGCGCTGCAGATGTTCGGCGACACCGCGGCACGGGTCACCTACCGCCGCGCGGACGGCACCGTCCAGGAAACCATCCTCTACCGTGACCAGGAGGCCCAGCTCACCGCGAGCCAAGCGGAAGACGGACGGCGTGGATTCGACGCGGACGCCGAGCTGTTCCGCGTGGCCGCCGAGGCGCTGCGCATCCGCATGGCCGCCCGGGGGGACGCCATGCTCGCGGTGTCCACCAGCGTGCTCGACCCGCTGCCCCACCAGATCCAGGCCGTGTACAACGAGTTGCTTCCCCGCACGCCGCTGCGGTTCCTGCTGGCCGACGACCCCGGCGCGGGCAAGACCATCATGGCCGGGCTCTACATCAAGGAACTGGCCCTACGCGGCGACCTGGAACGCTGCCTGATCGTGGCTCCCGGCGGCCTGGTCGAGCAGTGGCAGGACGAGCTCGCCGAGAAGTTCGGCCTAGACTTCGAACTGCTGACCAGGCAGATGGTGGACGCCACCATCGACGGCAACGTCTTCGACCGCCATCCGCGCCTGATTGCGCGGATGGACGCCCTGTCCCGCTCCGACGACCTTCAGCGCGCGCTGGCCGAGTCCTCCTGGGACCTGGTCGTGGTGGATGAGGCCCACCGGATGAGCGCGCACTACTTCGGCACTGAACTGAAGACCACCAAGCGCTATGCGCTGGGCAAGCTCCTCGGCCGGCTCACCCGGCACCTGCTGCTGATGACCGCGACCCCGCACGCGGGCAAGGAAGAGGACTTTCAGCTGTTCATGGCCCTGCTGGACGACGATCGCTTCGCCGGCAAGTACCGCGACGGCGTGCACCAGCACGACGCCACCGGGCTCATGCGGCGCATGATCAAGGAAGACCTGCTCACCTTCGACGGGAAGAAGCTCTTTCCGCAGCGCCGTGCCTACACCGTCCCCTACGAGCTGTCCCCACCCGAGCAGGAGCTGTACGAGCGCGTCACCCAGTACGTGCGAGAGGAGATGAACCGCGCCGAGCGGCTCGACGGCCAGCGGGGTAACCGGGTCGGCTTCGCGCTGACCGTCCTGCAACGGCGCCTGGCCTCCAGCCCGGAGGCGATTGGGAAGTCCCTTGAACGCCGCCGTCGGCGCTTGGAAGCCCGCCGCGACGAGATGCTCGCCGCCAAACTGGCCGCCGACCTCGACACCAGTGCGGCGTCGGCCCTTGCCGACGGGACACCGCTCCCCACAACGCTGGCCGCAGCGGCGGGGAACGAGGAGACCTTGGACGCGGAACTCGACGATCTGACCGGCTCCGAATTGGAGGAACTGGAGGAGCAGGTCGTCGACTCCGCCTCCGCCGCGCTCACCGCCGCCGAACTGGACGTCGAAATCCAAAGCCTCACCGAGCTGGAACGGCTGGCCACGCGCGTCCTCACGCTCGGCGAGGACCGCAAGTGGCGGGAGCTGTCCGCCTTGCTCCAAGACGACGAGCACATGCGCGACGCGGACGGCTGCCACCGCAAGATCATCATCTTCACCGAGCACCGCGACACGCTCGACTACCTGCAGCGCAAGATCCGCGCCCTCATCGGTCGCGTCGACGCGGTCGCCGCCATCCACGGCGGCACCCCGCGCGAGAAGCGCCGGGCAATCCGCGACCAGTTCAACCAGGACTCCGACGTACGCGTGCTGGTCGCCACCGACGCCGCTGGCGAGGGCCTGAACCTCCAGCGCGCCCACCTGATGGTCAACTACGACCTGCCGTGGAACCCCAACCGCATCGAACAGCGCTTCGGCCGCATCCACCGCATCGGCCAGACCGAGGTCTGCCATCTGTGGAACCTCGTCGCCGACAACACCCGGGAAGGCCAGGTCTTCCAGCGCCTCCTCGACAAGATCGAGCAGCAGAACCGGGCATACGACGGCAAGGTCTACAACGTCCTCGGCGAAATCTTCGACGGCGAGCCACTCCGCGACCTGCTGGTCCGCGCCATCCGCTACGGGGACCGCCCTGAAGTCCGCGCCCAGCTCGATGAGGTCATCGACGCCCGCGTCGGCGAACGCGCCGTCAAGCTGATCAAAGGCCTCGCCCTGGACGCCCAGGTCATGGGCATGGAGGACATCAACAAGATCCGCCTGCGCATGGAGGAGGTCCAGGCTCGCCGCCTGCACCCGCACTATATCCAGGCGTTCTTCCGCGACGCGTTCACCCGGGCCGGCGGCCGACTCATGCCCCGCGAGGCCGGACGCTTTGAGATCACCCACGTCCCCGTCGCCCTGCGCACCGCCCAGCAGCACGCGGCCCTCGGCGGTTTCGTGCAACGCAAGTACGAGCGCGTCTGCTTCGACCGCGACCGCATCAGCGTGCCCGGCAAGCCACGCGCCGACCTCCTGGCCCCCGGCCACCCTCTCTTCGACACGGTCCTCGACCACGTCATCGACCAGCACGCCCGCCTCCTTGCCCGCGGCGCCATACTCGTCGACGCTGCCGACCCGGGCGAACAGCCCCGCCTCCTCGTCGCCCTCGAACAGGAGGTCGTGGACGGTCACCGCCGCCCCGTCGATCGCGAATTTGCCTTCACCGAGCTTCTGCCGGACGGAACCGCCCGCAACGCCGGTCCCGCCCCCTACCTGGATTACCGGCCTGCCACCCCTGCGGAAACTGCGGTCGCCCGCATCCTTCTCGACCGGCCGTGGCTGCACGAGGGCGGCGAGGCTACCGCCCTCGAGTGGGCCATCCGCCAGGCCGTCCCCGACCACCTGCGCGACGTTCGCGAGCGCCTCCTGCCCGCCGTCGAACGCACCCGCAGCCAAGTCGAGCAGCGCCTCAAGCAGGAGATCAACTACTGGCACGCGCAGGCCGGAAAGCTGGAGCTGGACCTCGCCGCGGGCAAGCGCGTACGCCACAAGCCGGACAAGGCCCGCAACTGGGCCGAAGAACTCGAACACCGGCGTGCCCGGCGCCTGGCCGACCTGGACAAGGACGCGGCCCTCCAGCCTAAACCGCCACTCGTCGCTGGCTGCGCGCTCGTCGTTCCCGTGGGCTGGCTCGCCCGCGCCCTCGGTGATACCGAGGATCACCCCGTCGTCGGCCCGCACGCAGCCGACGGCTACGAGACCGACCGCCGGGCCATCGCCGCCGTCCTCAACGCTGAGAAGCTGCTCGGCCGCCACCCTGAGGAGATGGCCCACAACAACCCCGGCTACGACATCCGCTCGCTGACCTCCGACGGCCACCTGATCCACATCGAGGTCAAGGGGCGCCGCCTCGGCGCCGGCGAGTTCTACGTCAGCCGCAACGAGGTCCTCGTCGCCAAGAACCGTGGCGAACGTCACCGCCTCGCCCTCGTCACTGTCCACCCCGACGGCCCCGAACACGACGAGCTGCGCTACCTCGTCGACGCCTTCGCCGACACCGAGTTCGGCGACCTCAAAACCGAAGGGATTGTCCTGGACTGGCAGGACGCCTGGAACAAGGGAGGAGCCCCGCTGTGAGCGGCGCGCACAACAACGGAACCACGCTGCGCAAGCGGAAGCTCATCGAAGTGGCCCTTCCCCTGGAAGCGATCAGTAAGGCCAGCAAGGCCGACAAGGACCGCAAGGTCGGCACCATCAAGAACATCCACAAGTGGTTCGCACCCATGCCCGCACCGGCCTGGCGAGCCCTGCTCTTCGCTGCAACGATCGACGACCCCGGGGACGTGGCACGCCGCGCCGAACTCCTGGACATCATCGAGGGGCTGGTGCCGGACAACGGCACTGCTCCATCGCAGGAGGCGCTCAAGAAGGCCCGCGCCGCGCTGGCCGAGCAGGACGGCGAGCTGCCCGCGGTCCTCGACCCGTTCTGCGGCGGCGGCTCCACCCTGGTCGAGGCCCAGCGGCTCGGCTTTCCCACCGTCGCCAGCGACCTCAACCCTGTCCCCGCACTGATCACCCGGATCGAGACGCAGCTGGTGCCGAGCGTGCTCGGCAAGCCTGCGGTCACCGGACCGGGCCAGGGCATCGAGGGCATCGCTGGCGACCCGCTAGCCGGATTCCTCGCAGCGTCGCGCACTACGCGGGCCTGGTAGAGCGGCAAGTCCGAGAGCAGGTCGGCCATCTGTATGAGCCCGTTGACGATGGCGAGGTCGTCGCATGGCTTTGGGCCCGCACCGTGCCCTGCGCCAACCCCGCCTGCGCCATCCCGTTGCCGCTCTACAGCTCGCCTTGGCTCAGCAAGCAAAAGGGTCGGGAAGCCTGGCTTCGGCCGGTAACTACTTCCCAGGGCATCCGGTTCGAAATCGGCAAGGGCTCCGTACAGACCGTCCCGAACGCGACAAAGAAGGATGGACGCGGGGGCAAGTTCACCTGCCCGTCCTGCGGTACGGACGTCGACGAGAAGTACATTCGCAAGTCCGGGCTCCACGGACATATGGGTTTGCAGATGCTTGCGATCGCGGTCGATGACCAGTCGGGCCGACGTTTCATCCCCGAGCCCGCCGACGCCGTCGCCGATGATGTCCCGATCCCGGACGACGTGCCGGAACTCGAGTTCCCGGGAAACACCCGGGACTTCAGAACACCGCTTTACGGGCTGAAGCGTCAGGCAGACCTATACACTCCCCGCCAGCTGCACACGCTCGGGGCGTTTGCCGACGCCGTAGCCGAGGTGCCCGCGTGGGTGAAGCGCGACGGTGGCGACGAGGAGCAGGCGACGGCCATCGCCTCGGTACTGGCGATCTGCGTCAGCAAGATGGCGCAGGCAAATTCCTCGCAGTCTCGGTGGCGTCTCCGCGATGGGCCGTCAAAGGCGGAGCCGGGCTTCGGGCGTCAGGCGATTCCCATGCTGTGGGACTTCGCCGAGGTGAATCCGTTCGGAGATTCGGTCGGCGGCTGGAGCGTCCAGGTCAACACAGTGACTGCTGGGCTCAAGGCTTTGCCTCGGGCTCTGCGTCCCGGGGTCGTGCGGCAGGTCGACGCCCGCAAGGCCGGATCACTCCTCCCCGCAGGTAGCGCACTCGTCGCCACGGACCCCCCGTACTTCGCGCAGATCAACTACGCCGACCTCAGTGACTACTTCTATGTGTGGCTGCGGCGCGCGGCCGCCGGGATTCATCCGGATCTGTTCGGCACGATGGCCACGCCCAAGACCGATGAACTGATCGCCAACCCCTATCGCCACGGCGGCCAGGAGCAGGCGCGTCAGTACTTCATTGACGGCTTCGTGGAGGTCTTTTCCTCGCTCAAGAGGGCGTCTCGCCCGGACCTGCCAATGATCGTGATCTACGCTCATCGGCAGGAAGAGAGCAAGGACGGCGAGATGGCCTCCTCGGCGTGGGACGCGCTGCTTGAGGCGATGATCACCGCGGGTATCGGTGTGGTCGGAACCTGGCCGTTGCACGCGACCAACAGCACCCGCCAAGTCGGTCAGGGGGCGAACGCCCTGGCCTCCTATATCGTGATGATCTGCCGTCCGCGGGAAGCGACGGCTATGTCCGTTGACCGCCGCGGCTTCATCTCGGCGCTTCGTGAGGAGCTGCCGGGCGCGCTCAGAGACCTTCAGCAGAGCTCGATCCCGGCGGTGGACCTGGCCCAGGCCGCGATCGGTCCGGGGATGGCGGTGTTCTCCCGCTACGCCAAGGTGACAGAGCCGGATGGCTCGGCCATGCGGGTACGTGATGCTCTCGCACTCATCAACGACGAGCTGGCCCGGGTGCTCTCCGAACAGGAGGGCGACTTCGACACGGACACCCGGTGGTGCGTGCGGTGGTTCGAGCAGTACGAGTGGGAGCAGGGGCCATTCGGTGAGGCCGAGCTGCTGGCCAACGCGCTGAACACCTCGGTCCACGGTTTGGAGGACGCAGGTGTGGTCAAGGCGCGGGCAGGCAAAGCCGCCATGCTCCGGCCCGAGGAACTGCCGGCCTCCTACGACCCGGCCGCTGATCACCGCATCACCATCTGGGAGGTGGCGATGCACCTGTCCCGCGTACTGGAGGGCAAGGGGCCGGGCAGCGGTGTGGATGCGGCAGGAGCATTGCTGGCCCGTGCGCGGGCCCGGATCGATGACGACGCGATCAAGGAGCTCGGCTACCTCCTCTACAACATCTGCGAGCGCAGGGGCTGGTCGGACAGCGCGCGGTGCTTCAACAACCTGGTGAGCTCCTGGCCGGACCTGCAGACGGCGGCGCGCGCCGCGGACAAGCAGGGCGCCATGGCAGCGCAGGCGCAGCTGGCCTTCGGCGGCGCGGGCGAGGGCGACGAGGAGGACCTGTTGTTCTGACCAGGTGTTGGGCGAGGGGGCTGTGCGGGACGGCCCGCGCGGCATGCGGTGATATGACGAGGACGATGGGCGGGACGACGAGACCATGGTGATGAGCAACCGCGACCGGATCGGTCGCATGATCGAACTGCTACCGGAGGGACTGCTTCCCCTGGTCGACCGTGAGATGACCAGGCGGCAGGGCGAGGGCTGGTTCGACGACGCGGTGGCACATGCCCGCGAGGGGGGCTTCTCGATCTTGTCCAAGCAGGACCCGCAGTTCCTCATGCAGGTGATTCTGCGGAACTGGGCCTCCTATTTCCGGCAGGCGCTGCCTCCCGCGGCCCGCAACTACGTCGGCGAGCTGAACGACGTCCGCAACAACTGGGCGCACAACACCCCGTTCAACGCCGACGACACCGCCCGCGCGTTGGACACCGCCGAACGCCTCCTCACGGCTGTCGGCGCGCACAAGGACCTGGTGGACCAGGTACGCCGCTCCCGCCTGGAGCACCAGCGCGCCATGATCGAGGCCGAGACGCGCCGGGCCGCCCGCGACATCACCGTGACGCCAGGCGCGGCCGCGGAGGGGCTCAAACCGTGGCGGGAGGTGCTCGTCCCGCACGCGGACGTGGCGCGCGGCGACTTCAACGCCTCCGAGTTCGCCGCGAACCTCGCCCAGGTCGCCCAGGGCGAGGGCGCCCCGGAGTACACCCACCCGATCGAGTTCTTCCATCGCACCTATCTCACTGAGGGCCTGCGGGACTTGCTGGGTAAGTCGCTGCGCCGACTCGCCGGTGACCGCAACGCGCCGCCCACGGTCAACCTGCAGACCAACTTCGGCGGCGGCAAGACGCACTCAATGCTTGCCCTGTACCACCTGTTCAGCCCGGGGCTGCAGCCCCAGCGGCTGCCGCAGGAGGTGCACGAGCTCATCGACGCTCACCCCGGGGGTCTTCCCTCCGAGCCGGTGCGCCGCGTCGTGCTGGTGGGCACCGCGCTCAGCCCCGGCCAGCCCGAGGTCAAGGTCGACGGTACGAAGGTGAACACGCTGTGGGGTGAGCTGGCCTGGCAGCTGGGCGGCCGCACCGGGTACGACCTGGTCGCCGAGGCTGACCGCACCGGCACCAACCCGGGCGCCGCCCTGCAGGACCTGCTCGCCGCCTACGCCCCGTGCCTGATCCTCATCGACGAGTGGGTCGCCTACGCCCGGCAGCTGTACGACACCGAGAACCTGCCCGCAGGCTCCTTCGAGACGCACTTCACCTTCGCCCAGAACCTCACCGAGGCGGTCGAGGCCGTCTCCGGCGCCCAGCTCGTCGTCTCCATCCCCGCCTCCGACGACGGCACCGGGGCCGGCCAGGACACCGAGGTCGGCGGCCCGGCCGGCCAGCATGCGCTGGACCGGCTGCAGAACATCATCCGCCGCAAGGCCGACCCGTGGCGGCCGGCCAATGCGGATGAGTCGTTCGAGATCGTGCGCCGCCGGCTGTTCGAGCCCCAGCGCGGCGAGGCCCAGGTCGAGATCAACAAGGCGGCCCGCGTCTTCACCCGCTTCTACGCCAACCACAAGGCGGACTTCCCGTCCGGCGTGGACAGTACCGCCTACGAGAAGCGCATCAAGGCCGCCTATCCGATCCACCCGGAGCTGTTCGCCCGGCTGTACGAGGACTGGTCCACCCTGGAGCGCTTCCAGCGCACCCGCGGTGTGCTGCGGCTGATGAGCGCGGTGATCCACGCCCTGTGGCGGGACGGCAACCAAAGCCCCATGATCATGCCGGGCGACATCCCGCTCGCCGACCAGCATGTGGCCAGCGAGCTCACCCAGTACCTGGAGGACCGGTGGAAGCCGATCCTCGACACCGACGTCGACGGCACCGACTCCACCCCGCTGCAGATCGACAAGGAGAAGCCGTACCTCGGCGACCGCATGGTCACCCGACGGATCGCCCGTACCGTCTTCCTGGGCTCGGCAGCCACCTTGAAGGCGGCCACCAAGGGCCTCAGCGACCCTTATGTCCGCCTCGGCATGGCCATGCCCGGGGACACCATGGGCAACTTCCGCACCGCCTTGAACACCCTCGCCGACCGCTCCACCTACCTCTACTCCGAGGGCAACCGGTACTGGTACGACACCCAGGCCAGCGTCACCCGGATCGCGAAGGACGAGGCCGACCGGCTGGTCGAGCGCCCCGAGGACGTGTGGGCGGAACTGGTCCGCCGCCTGGCCCCCACGCAGCGCCGCCCCGGCGACTTCGCCGGCGTACACCTCGCGCCGCAGCACAGCAGCGACATCCCGGACGACCCAGAGGCCCGGCTGGTGCTGCTCCACCCGCAGCACCCGCACACCCGCAACAAGGACGACAGCCCGGCCATGCGCTTCGCGGCGGAAGTGCTCGGCTCGCGGGGCTCCGCTCAGCGCAACTGCCGGAACATGCTCGTTTTCCTCGCGCCGGACCAGAAGGAACTCGACAGCCTCATGGAAGCCGCCCGGGAGTACCTGGGGTGGCAGAAGGTCCTGGGCCGGGCCGACGAGCTCGACCTGACCGCGAGCCAGCGGCGCCAGGCCGAGTCCCGCCGCAGCCAGGCCGACGAGAAGGTCGAATTGCGGCTGAGCCTGACATACCAGTGGGCACTGGTGCCCGAGCAGCGGGAAGACCCCGCCAGGCCGGTGCAGTGGGAGGCCATCAAGGTCGAGACCGGCAAGCCGGACCTCGCCGTGCGCACCGCCAATCGCCTCAAGCGCGAGGCGCTGCTGTGGGTCGAGCAAGCGCCGGCGCTGCTGCACCAGAAACTCACCGGCCCCCTCGCCTCCATCTGGCAGCAGGACGGCCACATCAGCGTGAAGCGCATGTGGGACCTGCACACCCGCTACCCCTACATGAACCGGCTCCGTGACCGCTCCGTGCTCGACCGCGGCATCGACGACGTCCTGCACATGATCGACTGGGAACGGGAAGGGTTCGCCCTCGCCACCGGCTACGACGAGGCCACCGGCCGCTACTCCGGGCTTGTGTTGCCGGGCGGGAACGCACGCTTCGGCCAGATCACCGATGCCACCCTGCTGGTCAGGCCCGACCTCGCGCTGCGCCAGCGTGAAGCAGACGTCCAGGCGGCGAAGGCGCAGGCGGCCGACGAGAGCACACCCGCACACACCGCAAACACCAGCGTGAGCGCCAGCGAGCCCGGCGGGCCGCCCGAACCAGGCGCTCAGATCGCGGACGGCGAGGAGCCGACCCGTCCAGCGGCGGTCCCCAACACCCGGTTCTTTGCGCGTGCCGTTCTGACACCGGAGCAGTACAGCAAGAACGCCAGCAAGTACGCCATCGAGATCCTTCCGCACCTGGACCTGATCGGCTCCGAGGTCGAGATCACGGTCGAGATCCACGCGAAGCGACCCGAAGGCTACCCCGACGACAAGGTGCGCACCCTGACAGAAAACGCCAACATCCTGAAGCTGCAAGCTGAGTTCGAATCCGAGTAGAACGGGATGTAGCCGCGTGTCAGCGGCCACCGCTTGGCTATGTCACTTCGAACTGAGCCCACTCGTCCGCCTTCGATTGGACCCACTTCGCCGTAGTTCGCAAGCCTCTGCGAGGGTTTGGAGCGAGGCGCCCCAGGTCGGGGGGTCCAGTTGATCTCGGCATCGCTGGTGGGCTCAGTTGAGAGCAGCACCCTGGGCTCACTTCGGAGTGAGAAAGCCAACCGCTGTCACCCGGCCGTTGACTTGGTCGCCACAGCGCACCGCCCCACGTCAGTGCGCAACGGCGAGGTGGCTGCGCGGAGTCTATATGCAGCAACCCCAGGGTTTGTGATGTCAGACACACCCACGAACTGGCAAAGGGACATGATGGGTCTTCGTAACGCGACACGGCGAAGGAACTCAACCCTCATGTAAAGCGACACGGCCTGCGTGGGACACGGCGACTGCTGACACAACGGCGCTGGCGGCTCCACCCAGGGCGCATCGAAGGTGCCCGGTGTGCGCGTCACCCGCGCGGCGAACCACTGGGACAAGGACCTGTTGACTGCACTATCTCGGGGCTCACACAGGGTGAAGCCAGTTCTGGAGGTGGTGTTCGTGAACGGGGTACGTCGTGCCCTTCTCGACGGTCGAATCACGTTGCCCAAGGTCGGTGCGGTCCGGGAAGGTGTCCAGCCGTCGCTGCCCTATAGGGTTGTGGACGACGCGGGGCGGGAGATCGAGGCGTTCAGCAGGTTTCTGCGGGATATGGCGCTCACGGATGCGAGTCCGTTGACGGGCCGGTCCTATGGTCACGACCTGTTGCGCTGGTGGCGTCTGGTGCGGCTGGTCGAGGTCGGATGGGAGCGCGCGACTCGGGCCGAAGTGGAGTTGCTGGTCGGGTGGATGCGCATCGCACGGAACCCGCAGCGTGTGCGCAAGGGCGTTTCGGCGGGGGCGGCCGGGTCGGTGAACCTGCGCACCGGCAAACCGACTCTGGGTGCGGGGTACGCGCCGGCGACAGTGAATCACGCATTGTCGGTGCTGTCGGCGTTCTATACCTTTCATATGCATTTCGGTCGTGGTCCGCTGGTCAATCCGGTGCCGGTGGATGCCGCCCGGCGGCAGGTTCTGGCGCACCGCAGTCCGATCGAACCGAATGTCAGGCACCGGCGGGCTCCGTTGCGCCAGAAGAGCGACTGATCGGACGCCGCGTTCGATTCCCGATCGATTGTGGGACGAGGTGTTCGCCGAGATGACCAACGACCGTGACCGCGCTCTGCTCGCCTTTTTCGTCTCCAGCGGTGCCCGCGCCAGTGAACTGCTCGGCTTGCGCGGCCGGGACATCGACTGGGGTGGGCAGCGAGTCTGGGTGGTCTCCAAAGGAAGTCGGGTGCTGGAGGCTGTTCCCGGTTCGCCGGAGGCGTTCCGATATCTGGTGCTCTACTTCGGCAGGTGTGGGACGCCGGCATCTGAAGAACCTGTGTGGCGGACCCTGCGGGGAGGGTCTCGGCCGTTGTCGTATTGGGCGATGCGGCGGGTGCTGCAGCGGGCCAACGAGCGGCTGGGCACAAACTGGAGTCTGCACGATCTGCGGCACACTGCTGCTGCCCGGATGGCGGCCGACCCTGCATTGACGTTGCCGGAGGTCCAGGCGGTGCTTCGCCACCGGCAGTTGTCCACGACGACTCGCTATCTGCAGCCGCGGGTGGAAGAACTGCACGACAAGCTGGCCGAGCATTACAACCGACCGCGGCCACAGCAGACCTTCACTCCCGGATATGACCTCGACGACTTCCGGACGGTGTTCGGTGGCTGAGCCAAAGACGCGGGCCCGGCAGCGGCCGGTCCGTCCGGAGATCCGGAAGACCAAGTTCGTCCGCCACGCTGTGATCGCTGCCCCGGTTCCGGCGCCGGCTGTTGCCCCACGGCCTTGCGGTGTCCTGGGCAGTGCCCTGGTGGACGAGATCCGCACGGCGGCCGTTGCCATATGGCCGCACCCACTGGGCCGTCGAGGCAGCCGCGACCGCGGGTTGCG
Organism: Nocardia sp. FDAARGOS_372; assembly: GCF_002554515.1. NCBI lineage: Bacteria > Bacillati > Actinomycetota > Actinomycetes > Mycobacteriales > Nocardiaceae > Nocardia > Nocardia sp. FDAARGOS_372. The sequence continues at coordinate 2,326,017 of NZ_PDDW01000001.1, forward strand.
GGATCTGCTGCAGTATCTGAGCGGTTTTCCGGGGAGCAGCTGGCAAGAGCGGTGGGAATCCAGCGGGCTCGACGGGCGCGGTCGTCCGGTCCGGGGTCTGGCTGCTACACCCACCAAGGGCACCGAGCTGACGCAGGCGTTGGAAGCGCTGATCAGCATGCGGATCATCCAGCCGACGCTGGAAGCGTTCCGGGCCAACCAGTTCCGTGACTACCCGGAACGCTTCCGGATCGCACAGGCCGACCCGCAGCTCGACGCCTTCTTCGATGCGGTGGCCGCCACCGACACCAGCCCGCATTTTCGGCGGCGGGCACTGTTCGACGTCTGCACCGCGATCACCACCCAGGGCATCGCCTTCGCCGACCTCACGCCCGAAGCGTTCCTGCATTACGCCTGCCACACCCGTGATGCCGGGCTGGCGTGGAAATCTCACAGTTTCGACGGCAATCAACCGGCAACATCTGGGCTCATAGCGCGCAGTGCGTACTCGAAAAGGGTGAGCAATCAGGAACTTCCAGGCCGAACGAGACTCGCCGAGAAGAGGTCGCAGGTTCGGGGCCTGCCACTCCGATCGGAATGGCACCTCGCAGCCCGGTCCGGTGCACTTCCGCATTTGTGTCACGACACGAGGTTCGACCTGGGGCATCAGGGGCCGCGTTCGTCTCGTCGGGGTGGTGTCGGTCGGCTGATCCGTGATCGAGTGGTCGCTGTGGCGCAGCAGATCGTGTGTATTGTGTCGGTCCATGTGCACACTTGACTTGCGCTTTGGCCGGAAGTTGTGTGTCGTGGAGTCGTGACCAACACTTCCGGAGACGCGTATCCCCTGGCGGACACGATGACCACCTCCGTCGCGGTGCACGACGGGGCCACCGTGTTGACGGTGGCCGGCGAGGTGGACCTGGCGACCGCTCCCGCGCTGGAGAATGCGATCGAAGGGGTGCTCGGCGAGAAGCCGGCGGCCCTGATCATCGACCTCACGCGGGTCAGTTTCCTGGCTTCGGCCGGGATGGCGGCGCTGGTTGCCGCGCATCAGCGGGCCGGTGCGGCGACCACGATCGCGGTGGTCGCGGACGGGCCCGCCACCAGCAGACAGTTGAAGATGACCAGCTTGGACCAGGTGTTCGCGCTGTATTCGACCCTGGACGCGGCGCTGGCCGCGGTCGGCAAGGGCTGACCGCTCCCGAACCACGAACGGCGTCCCGGCGGAGAGCCGGGACGCCGTTCGTTCTGCGCTGTGTTCGTTCCGCGCTTGCCGGGGTCAGAGCAGTTCGCGCAGCTGCTCGATCAGTTTCACCCGTTCGGCGGCGGTGCCTGCCATCGGCACCACGTTCAGCACGGTGGCGCCCGCCTCGCGGAAGGCGGCGATGCGTTCCTTGACGAAACCGGCGGGGCCGACCAGGGAGATGTCGCGGACGAGCGCGTCGGGGACCACCTTGGCGGCCTCCTCCTTCTTGCCGGCCAGGTAGAGCTCCTGGATGCGGTCGGCTTCGGCGCCGTAGCCGTACTTGGTGGCCAGGGTGTGGTAGAAGTTCTTGCCCTTGGCGCCCATGCCGCCGATGTAGAGGGCCAGGTGCGGCTTGACGAACTCGAGCAGCGGGGTGACGTTCTCGCCGATGGCCAGCGCCGGGCCGGCGAACACCTCCAGCTCGCCCAGGGCGGGATCGCGCTTGGCGCGGCCCGCGGCCAGCGATTCGCCCCAGACCTCGGTGGCCTTCTCGGGCAGGAAGAAGATCGGCTGCCAGCCCTCGGCGATCTCGGCGGCCAGTTCGACGTTCTTGGGGCCGAGGGCGGCCAGCAGGACCGGGATGCGGTCGCGCACGGGGTGATTGATGAGCTTGAGCGGCTTGCCCAGGCCGGTGCCGCGCTCGGCGGGCAGCGGGATCTGGTAGTACTTGCCCTGGTATTCCAGGCGTTCGCGCCGCCACACCTTGCGGCAGATCTCCACCAGTTCGCGGGTGCGGCCGATGGGCGCGTCGTAGGGCACGCCGTGGAAGCCCTCGATGACCTGCGGGCCGGAGGCGCCGAGGCCGAGCAGGAAGCGGCCGTCGGAGACGAAGTCCAGGCCCGCGGCGGTCATGGCGGTGAGGCTGGGGGTGCGGGTGTAGAGCTGCAGGATGCCCGACGCCAGCTGCACCCGTTCGGTTCGGGCGGCCAGGTAGCCCAGCGCGCTGACCGCGTCGAAGGAGTACGCCTCGGGCACGAAGACGATGTCGAGTCCGGCTCTCTCCAGGTCGGCCACTTCGGCCGCCACCTCTTTGAAGCCGCCCGAGTAGTTGATGCCCAATCCGATCCGCATAGTGCTCAACATAACCCCGGCTATCGCGCGGGCGCGCACCGGCTCGCGGTGTCGGGCGCGGACGGCGCGCGGGCGCCGAGTAGCGTGAGGCCGTAGTCACTCGCCGAAGCAGGAAAGGCCACCCTCCGTGTCGCAGCCGACCACGTCGTCCCAGGCCACGTCGTCCCCGAGCGGGTCGTCCCAGGAAGCCGCGTCCTTCGGTGCGGCCACCCTCGCCGGGTACCTGTCGGAGCTGGCGGCGAAGGTGCCCGCCCCCGGTGGCGGCGCCGTCGCCGCGCTGCACGCCGCCCAGGGCGCGGCGCTGGTCGCGATGGTGGCCCGCTACACCACCCGGGCCAAGGACGCCGAGCACCGGCCGGTGATCGACCGGATCATCGAGGCCGCCGACGCGGCCCGCGCGCGCTCGCTGGCGCTGGCCGAGGCCGACGCCGCCGCCTTCACCGCCGTCGGCGACGCCTACAAGCTGCCCAAGAGCACCGACGCCGAGGCCCAGCACCGCCAGGAGGCCATCACCGCGGCGCTCATCGAGGCCGCACGCGTTCCGGCGGCCGTGGTGGATGAGGCCGACGAGGTGCTTTCGCTGGCCGCCGAGCTGCTGCCGATCGGCAATCCGAACGTGGTCACCGACATCGGCGCCGCCGCCGACGCCGCCCGGGCCGCCGCGACCAGCTCGCAGCTCAACATCGAGATCAACGTGGCCTCGCTGCCCGCCGCCGAGGGCGATCGGTTCGCGCCGACACTGGCCAGGATCGAGGAGATCACCGCGCGTGCCGACGGCCTGCACGTCGACGTGCTGCACGCGGTCCGCTCGTCCTAGCGCTCCGGCGTCCTCGCGGACTCGCCGACACGCCCGTCCGCGTGATCGCCCGGCTAACCGCTGGCATGTGAGGTGACCAGCGGCGTCGGAGCCACCTCGAACCCCAGGTCACAGGTAGTCGCGGCGCGGTTGCCCGCGGCCATCTACCGTTGGGTGTCATGAGTGACGAGGTGCCGTCCTCGCCAGGGGGCGATCATGATCCGGCGCGGCAACTGCTCGAACGCCGCGAGCAAGCGTGGAGCAATTTCCGCGCGGCCAGGATCGCCCTCAACGATCTGCGCATCCGCACCAATATCGACGGCTGGCCGACCTGGGTGCACCGACTGCCCGGCGGCAAGCTCGAACGCGCCGAACGCAAGCTCGACCGGCTGCGCCGGGAGCTGTCGCGCCACGGTGTCGGCGCGGAGGACCGGCGCTGGGGGGTGCTGTCGGGCGGCGAGACCCCCGGCACCCAGGGCGTGGTCGGGCTGGAGGCGACCATCGCCCGGCTGGTCCCGCGCTACCGGCTCGTCGCGCCGCGCTGGACCGAGGGGCTCGCGGCGGTCGCTCGCGCCTGCCCGGCGGTGCGCGAGCAGGCCGCCGAGGGCGACCGTTCGGGCGTGCACCAGCTGACCCAGCACCTGTTGACGCTGATCCGCCTGGCGCCCGACGACCTCGCACGCCGCCCGCTGATCGACCACCTGCCCGGTTCGCTGCGCCCGATCCCCGCCGACCCGGCCGGGCTGCGCCGGTCGGGGCCGGGCCCGGTCGAGGTGTCGTTCGAGATCCGCACCAGCACCATCGAACTCGACACGATCACGGTGGCCCCGGCGCTGCGCGGAATGGGTCTGGGCAGCGCGAACCTGCTGCATCTGTGCCGGGCCGCCGACGAGCACCGGATGACCATCGTCGGCAGGCTGGTGCCGATCTTCCACGACGAGACCGCGATTCCGGCGCTGGCCGCCTGGTGCCGCCGCTACGGGTTCACGGTGCAGGAGCGGGTCGGCGGTCGGATCACCCGGGCGCCGGAGACACCGAAAGCCGGTGTGACGGGACGCTTCTGACCCTCACGCCGCCGCGCGCGCCTGCCTGGCCACCCCGGCCCGGACGGCTCGCGCCGCCCGGCGCGCCCGCTTCTGCTGCGCGGTGATCAGCCGGATGACGGCCCGGTCGATGATCTGCTGTTGCTCGGTGAGATCGGTGACGCGGTCGGCCCGCCGCATCGCCGCCGCGATCGTCGCGCCCTCCTCGAACGCGGCCACCACCCGCGGGTCCACATAGGAGGACTTCGCGATGGCGGGGGTGTTGCCCAACGCGTTGGACACGTCCACCATCACCGCCCGGATCGCCTTGTTGCGTGCGCGCTGCGAGGTCGGCGGCGCGATGGCGCCGAACCCGACGGCGGCCAGCACCGTGCCCTGCCAGGTGCGCAGGTCCTTGGCGCTGCACTCCTCGCCGACCAGCTCCTTGAAGCGCGCGTTGATCTCCTCGGCGTGCAGTTCGCGGTAGGCCCCGTCGGGGCAGCGGTAGGTGAGCAGACGCTCGGACTCGGCGCGGCTGCGTTTCAGCGCGCGCACCGCCCTGGCCAGGGCGGGATCCTCGATGCGGACCCGGCGGCGGATCCCGCTCTTGGCGATGTAGTCGAAGGTCATTTCCGCGCCCGACACCGTGACCTGCGCGCGGAGCAGGGTGGCCATGCCCCTGGTGCCGTTCTCCTGCGCGTACTCCTCGCCGCCCACCCGGAAGACGCCGCGATCGATCAGCCCGAGCGCGACCGCCTCGACCCGGCGCCGCTCCAGGCCGGGCAGCTCGAGATCGGCGGCGATCTGCGCGCGGAACTCCGGTAGCCGGGCCGCCATCTCCAGCACCCGGTCGAACTTCACTTCGTCGCGTTCGCGGCGCCACTGCTCGTGGTAGAGGTACTGCTTGCGCCCGGCGGCGTCGACACCGACGGCCTGCAGGTGCCCGTTCGGGTAGGGGCAGATCCACACGTCCCGCCAGGCGGGCGGAATGACCAGTGCCTTGATCCGCGCGAGGGTCTCCTCGTCGGTGACGGTTTCGCCGTCGCTGGTGACGTAGGAGAAGCCGCGCCCGCGCCGCACCCGCAGGAAGCCGGGGCCGTCGGGTCTGCTGCGCCGCAATCGCATGGGGACTCCTTCCACATCGTGCGGGCGGGGTACCCACGAACACGCCGACTATGGGTATGGAGGAGGGGTGTTTCACAACGGCCGGGCACTGTTGATCATGCGAGCGTAGACTGGTCTACCCAGGCCCACACCAGCTCGAAAGGGGTGGCCGCCATGAGGAGCGTTCGTCGCCACCTGTTCCTCGCGATCGTGGTCATCGCGCTGGCAGTGTTCGGCTCCGGCGCGGCGGCCGCGACGCTCGTCGGCACCACGACCACCGGCACGATCGCCGCGATCACGCCGTCGGACGGCCGGGTGGTGGGCATCGCCCATCCCGTGACCGTCGAATTCACCCAGCCCGTCACCGACCGCGCGCGGGTCGAGCGCGCCGTCCGGGTCGAGGCCACCGCACCGCTGCCGGGCACCGTCGCCTGGACCGGTGACCGCACCCTCACCTGGACTCCGTCGGCCCCGTTGCCCGCCGACAGCACGATCACCGTGCGGGCGGGCGATGTCCGCACCGAATTCCGCACCAACGCAGGCGTTTACGCCGAGGCCGACCTGTCCGCGCACACCTTCACCGTCAGCATCGGCGGCCAAGTGGTGCGCACCATGCCCGCGTCGATGGGCAAGCCGGGCTTCGAGACCCCGACCGGGACGTTCCCCGTGCTGGAGAAGTTCCGCTCGATCGTCTTCGACTCGCGCACCATCGGCATCCCGTTGAGCTCGCCGGAGGGCTACCTGATCGACGGCGAGTACGCGGTCCGGCTCACCTGGGGCGGGGTGTTCGTGCACTCGGCGCCGTGGTCGGTCGACTCGCAGGGCTACGCCAACGTCAGTCACGGCTGCATCAACCTCTCCCCCGACGACGCCGCCTGGTACTACAACACGGTCGGCATCGGCGATCCGGTCTACATCCATTGGTGAGCGCGGTCCGCGCGTCGCTTTTCGCCCTTCCCCACTCCCCGGCGGTATCGTGCCCCGGGGAGTTGTTTCGAGGCAGGCGCGCGCCGATCGGATGAAGGGTGGGGACAGTGAATCGACCGGACTCGGGGATGCGGCCGCACACACCGGCGTCCTCCGGCGAACGGCCGCCGTTCGATCCGTTGTCCGACACCCCGCGACCGGTGCGGCCCCCGGCGTTCTTTCCGGAGGACGACGTCTTCGCGCGGATGATCGACCGCACCCCCAAGCGCAAGCCGATCGCGCGCTGGGCGCCGGTGCTGCTCGGCTCGCTCGCGGCGGTGGCGCTGGTCGCCGCCGCGGTCGTCTTCTTCCGCGGCGCCCCCGATCCGCAGCACACCGCGACCGACCAGCCGGCGCCCGCGCAGCCCGCGCCCGCGGACCGCTGCCCGGCCGAGCGGGTGGGTGAGCGGATCCAGGGCAACGGCGTCGGCGGCACCGATTCCGGGCCCGCGGCGATCTTCGCCTTCCAATACGCCTACTACGTGCAACGCTCGGCCGAGCTGGCCAGGGCGGTGGTCGCCCCCGACGCCGCGGTGCCGACCGTGGCCGAGATCCAGCGCGGCATCGATTCGGTGCCGGCCGACACCATCCACTGCGTGACGATCAGCCCCGGCGCCGGTGCCGACCAGTACCGCGTGGTGATCACCGAATACCGGCCCGGCCAGGCCCCGGTCAGCTACAACCCGCAGGTGGTGAGCGTGGCCACCAGCGCGGACCGCACCCTCATCACCGCGATCGCCGCCGACGGTTGAGCCGTCAGCCGCGGTGCCGCTCGGCGGCCTCGACGACGTGCCGCATGAGCAGCGCGGTGGTGACCGGCCCGACCCCGCCGGGTACCGGGCTCAGCCCGGCGGCCTTGCCGCGCACCGACTCCGCGTCCACGTCACCGACGATGCCGCCGTCCTCGGCCTCGTTGGTGCCGACGTCGACGACCACCGCGCCCGCACGCACGTGATCGCCGGTCACCAGTCCGGCGCGGCCGACGGCGGCGACCACCACATCGGCCGTGGAGGTGATCGCGGCCAGGTCGGTGGTGCGGGAATGGCAGACGGTGACCGTCGCGTTCTCGGCCAGCAGCAGCTGCGCCAGCGGCTTGCCGACCACGTTCGAGCGGCCGACGACGGCGACATGGCGGCCCGACAGCGCGATCTCGTGATGCTTCAGCAACTCCACCACCGCCTGCGCGGTGGCGGGCACGAAGCCCGCCAGCCCGGCGGCGAGCAGGCCGAGCGAGAGCGGGCTCACACCGTCGACGTCCTTGTCGGCCGCGATCGCCGAGCTCACGTCGTCGAGCGCGACGCCCGCGGGCAGCGGGGTCTGCAACATGATGGCGTCGAAGGCGGGGTCGGCGCTGCGTTCGCGCAGTTCGGCGCGGATGCCGTCGGCGGTCGCGTCGGCGCCGAGATCGATACGCTCACAGGCGATTCCGAGCCGTTCGGCGGCCTTGCGCAGCGAGTTGACATACCAGGCGCTGGCCGGATCGTCGTTGGCCACGATCAGCGCCAGCCGCGCGGCGACGCCCCCCGCGGTGAGCGCTTCGGCGCGCTGCTTGGTGTCGGCGTTGAGGGCGGCGGCGAGTTCCTTGCCGGTCAGCGAAACGGTATCCACGTCGGGACAGCCTAATCCTCGCGTCCCGGCGCGCCGGTGCTGCGGGTGCACACGACCGCGGCGAGCAGCCGCAATTGCGCCGCAATCGGGGCGGCCGGTCGTATGGTGGGTGTGCTTCGCCCGCCGGCCCCGGCCGGTCGATCCAGCCGTGGACCCGTTCACTCGTGGAAAGGTGTCGACCGTAGTGAAGATCTCGAGGCAGTGGAAGTCCCTGGTCGCCGCCGGCTTCGCGGCCCTGACCCTGTCCGGTCTGGCGGGTGCGCCCGCCCAGGCCGCCCCCGAAACCGACGCCCTCTACAACTCCGCGCAGCGCCACTTCACCGACGGCAACGACGGGGCGGGACGCGCCGACCTGCGCGCGCTGCTCGCGATCGACCCGGCCGACGCGGAAGCACTCTCGCTGCAGGCCATCTGGTCGCACTACGCCGGCGACGTCCCCGCCACGGCCGACGCGCTGGCCCGGCTCCAGGTCGTCGACCCCGGCCTGGCCGGCGGCACACATCACGTGCTGCACGCGATCGGCGCCGCCGCGGGCACCCTGCCGAATCCGCTGCCCGCCCTGGTGGGTCCGCAGACCGGCATCGTGGTGCTCGGCTACGGCCTGCTGCCGGACGGCTCGCTCCGGCCCGAGCTGGTCAACCGGCTCACCGCCGCCTGGATCCAGGCGATCGCCTCCCCCTTCTCCCCCGTCGTCGTGACGGGCGGGAATCCGCAGAACGGCATCACCGAGGCCGAGGCGATGCGCAACTGGCTGGTCGGGCGCGGCCTGCCCGCCGCCCGCATCCACGTCGAGAACCGCGCCGGGTCGACCGTGCAGAACGCGCTGTTCAGCACCCGGCTGCTGCGTGACATCGGCGCGAGCAGCGCCGTCGTGGTCACCTCGCCGAACCACATCCGCCGTGCGGTCGCCGATTTCATCGTGGCGGGCATTCCCGTGGTGGGTGCGATGACCTCGCTGGAACAGCTGGTCTCGCAGCTCCCGCCGCCGCCCCGGCACGCCCAGCGCGGCATCTACCTCGACGCCACCCGCACCTTCCAGCTCGCCACCTCGCGCTGAGTCGGCCGGCCGGACCCGGGGCTCCGTCCGGCCGACTGCCGAAGGCGCCGATCACCCGCCGGGATGCAGCCCGGGGTAGTTCGGGCGCGGGCCCGCCGCGGGCCCGGTCCACGGAGCCGTTCCCTCGGTTCTCGGCGCGTCGACCACGCGGCGCTGCCGGTCGGCGACCGCCCCGGCATCCACCTCGCGCCGGGCGAAGGCGATGTCGCGGACGCTGCGCACCGACAACCGGCCCAGCGACGTCGCGGCGAAGAACAGGATCAGCGCGCCGAGGCCGGAGAAGTAGGTGAGGTGCAGCAGCGCCCGTTTCCCGTCGGACGCGGCCACCGGGTCACCGGCCGAGCCGATCCCCAGCGGCTCCGCCAGGACCGGCCCGATCACGAACCACACGCCCGCCGCGACCGCCAGCCACGCGCCGAAGCTCGCCACCAGCCGGTTGCGGCTGGCCAACATGAGCAATCCGCCGATGATCGCGGCGACACCGGGCAGTACCTCGAGCCAGCCGCGCGCCGCCGTCCACGTCCACGGCTCGTCGGGGGTGAACGCGAAATCGAAGGACGGCCCGATGAACGGGATCAGCGCGCCCCAGACGCCCAGCAGCAGCACCGCGAGGCCGCCGAGAGCTCCCCGGCTCCGGGGAATCCGCAGCGGACGGCCACGGTCGGCAGGAACTGTGTCGTCGACGTCTCTCATGACGCCTCCATTCGTCGAAGTGGGTGCTCATCAGGCCGCCTACCCCGTATGCACCGCACTACGCCTGCGCGACGAGGACCATCGCGGTCTCCGCCACCGCGACCCGGATCGACCCCGGCACGCCCGGCCCGGGTCGCACAGCTCGCCGCGTTCGGCGGTCGCGCTTATCCGGTGGCGCGCACGGTGCGGTCGACCCCAGGATGAACGGATGCGACATGTGGACGCCGAGGTGGTGGCGCGCCTGCGGGCGGCGGGCTGTGTCTTCGCCGAGGAGGAGGCGGCCCTGCTCACCGACGCCGCCGCCGAGACAGGCACATCGCTGGCGGAGCTGGTGCGGCAGCGGGTGTCGGGCACGCCGCTGGAGTACGTGGTGGGGTGGGCGGAGTTCCGTGGCTTGCGGGTGGCCGTGCGACCGGGCGTCTTCGTGCCGCGCCGCCGGACCGCGTTCCTCGTCGATACCGCCCTCGCGGTCGCGCGGGAGCGGCCGGGGACGCTGTGCGTGGTGGACCTCTGCTGCGGCTGCGGCGCGCTCGGGCTGGCGTTCGCGACGGAGATGCGCGCCCACGGCCGCACCGTGGAACTCACGGCCGCCGACGTCGATCCGACCGCGGTGCGCTGTGCGCGCGGCAACCTCGCCGGTCACGGCACGGTGCACGAAGGCGACCTGTTCGACGCGCTGCCCACCGACCTGCGCGGCCGCATCGACATCCTGCTCGCCAACGTCCCCTACGTCCCGACCGCGGGCATCGCCCGGATGCCGCCGGAGGCGCGCGACCACGAGCCGCGTGCCGCCCTCGACGGGGGCGCCGACGGGCTCGACGTCTTCCGCCGGGTCGCCGCGGCCGCGCCCGACTGGCTGGCTCCGGGCGGCACCGTGTTCTTCGAGAGCAGCCGCGAACAGGCAACGGCGGCAAGCGAGTTCCTGCGTGCCCGCGGGTTGCGCGCAGCGCGCGCCGAGTCCGACGAGCGCTACGCCACCGTCGTCACCGGGACGCGCTGAGCGTTACTTCTTGCGCCCGGTGAACTGATCCATCGAGTGATAGACGCCGACCGTGTCCAGGAACAGGTCGCGCAGCTTCACCGGCAGCAGGCCGGACAGCGCCTTGTTCAGGCGCGAGGTCCACGGCAGCACCACCAGCGGCGTGCCCTTCTTCATCTCCTGCCAGGAGGTGTCGACCACCGCGTCCTGCTTGAGGATCGGGGTGAACCAGAATCCCTTGGCGCCGTCGAACATCCCGGTGTCGATGTAGGTCGGGCAGACCGTGGTGACCTTCACGTGGTCGTGGCCCGCCTGCTCGAGTTCCAGGCGCACCGAGTCCGACCAGCCCAGCGCCGCCCACTTCGAGGCCGCGTAGACGCTCATGCGCGGATTCGACACCAGACCCGCCGAGGACGCGATGGTGAGCACCCGGGCCTGCCCGGTGCCGCGCACCATCGCGGGCAGGAACTCGAGCGTGATGTACATCGGGGCGAGCGAGTTGATCGCCATCGTCTTCTCGATGTCGGCGACGTTCTCGGTCTCCCAGAAGTAGGTGTTGCCGCGCACGATGCCCGCGTTGTTCACCAGCACGTCGATGTCGCCGACGGTTTCGCGGGTGGTGGCCGCCGCCGCCACGATCGCCTCCCGGTCGGACACGTCGACCACCTGGGTGTGGATCTGCGTGCCGCGCCCGGTCATGCCCTCGGCGGTCTCCTTCAGGTCCGGCTCGTTGATGTCCCACAGCACCACGGCGGCCGCGCCCTCGCGGACCGCGCGCTCGGCGAACAACTTGCCCAGGCCCATGGCGGCGCCGGTGACGAGCACCTTCTTGCCCGCGACCGTCTCCAGTTTCATACGGCGTCCTCTCACTTCTGGCGCAGCTTCTTCATGACGCCCAGGTAGAGCGTCATCGTCTTGGCCCACAACTGCTCGGACATGCCGGGCAGCGGCGCGATCGGCAGCACCCGCTGCACCGCGATGGTCTGGGTGTCGACGTACTTCAGCAGCCCCTCCGGGCCGTGCCTGCGGCCGTTGCCGGAGATGCCGAGCCCGCCCGACGGCGCGTCGGCGCTGCCCCAGGCGGCGATGAAGCCCTCGTTGACGTTCACCGACCCGGCGCGGATGCGGGCGGCGACGCGGCGGCCGCGCTCGGCATCCCTGGTCCACACGCTGGCGTTGAGTCCGTAGGGGGTGTCGTTGGCGGCCTCGACCGCGGCGTCCTCGTCGGCGACCCGGTAGATCGAGACGACCGGTCCGAAGGTCTCCTCCCGGTAGACCGTCATCTCCTCGGTCACGTCGGTGAGCACCGTCGGTTCGTAGAAGTAGGGGCCCAGATCCGGGCGGGCGCGGCCACCGGCCAGCACGGTCGCGCCCTTGGCGACCGCGTCGTCGACGTGGGCCCGCACGGTGTCGAGCTGGCGCTGGAAGGTCAACGACCCCATGTCGGCACTGTAGTCGAGGGCACCGCCGAGCCGGATCGACCGGACGTGGCCGACGAACTCCTCGACGAACCGGTCGTGCACCGCCTCGTGCACGTAGATCCGCTCGATCGACTCGCACAGCTGCCCCGCCGAGGCGAAGCACGCCCGCACCGCGATCTTGGCCGCGCGCGTCACGTCGGCGTCGTCGAGCACCAGCAGCGGATTCTTGCCACCGAGTTCGAGCGAGTAGCCGATCAGCCGCTCCCCCGCCTGCTGGGCGATGGTGCGTCCGGTCGCGCTGGAACCGGTGTAGTCGACGTAGTCGGCGCGCGCGATCACCTCGCCGCCGATCACCGACCCCCGGCCGAGCACCGCCTGCCACAGCCCCTTCGGCAGTCCGGCCCGCTCGGCGGCGTCGATCGCCCACAGCGCGGTGAGCGCGGTCTGATTGTCCGGGCGGGCGATCACGGCGTTGCCCGCGACCAGGGCGGGCAGCGCGTCGGAGGCGGCCAGTGCCAGCGGGTAGTTCCACGGCGAGATCACCGCGACCACACCCTTCGGCCGGTGCAGCACGTCGACCTGGGTGAGCACCGGCATGACACCGCGCGGCTTGCGGGGCGCCAGCAGCCGCTCGGCGACCGAGGCGTAGTACCGCGCGTTCACCGCCACGTCGGCGACCTCGTCGAACGCGTGTGCCCGCGACTTGCCGGTCTCGGTCTGCACGATGTCGAGGATGGTGTCCTGCTCGGCGAGCACGATGTCGTGCAGGCGGCGCAGCACCGCGACCCGCTCGCGCACCGGTCGCCGGGCCCACTCGCGCTGGGCCGCCCGCGCGGTCGCGAAGGCCCGCTCGATGTCGGCGGTGGCGGACTGGGGCAGATCGGCGATCTTGCGCCCGGTGGCGGGCGCGAACATCTCGACCGTGCCCGCGCCGCCCGCGACGGCGCGGTCCAGCAACGGCTTCACCAGGTCGGCGGGCAGCGCGGAGTCGAGGGCAGGCAGGGGGGCGGTCGGCATCGGCGGCCCTCTCGTGGGTTCTCGGGAGACGGAGGCGTCAGGTTTAACTGAACAGTGGTGTTAGATTAATAGCTGGAAGGCGCCGCCTGTCAAGCTCTCCGTGGCGGCGCACCGCTGCCACCGCCGTCGTCTCGTGAGGAATCACCATGTCCGAGGTCACCTCCGCGAGGCGCGGCCGCCCGCGCCAGACCAGGGAGCAGGCCGAGGAAGTACGCGCCAGGATCGTCGCCGCGACCGCGGCCGTCTTCACCCGCAACGGGTCGCGCGGCCTGAGCGTCGCCCAGATCATCGAGCAGGCCGGCCTGGCCCGGCCCACCTTCTACCGCTACTTCGGCAACGCCGAGGAACCGCTGCACGTGCTGCTCACCCGCTCCAACGAGGGCCTGGTCGGCGGCATCCGGGACGCGCTCACCGGCTCCGACGAACCCGTGCAGCTGGGCATCCGTCTCATCGACGCCTTCGTCGGCTGGGCCCGTGGCCACGGCCCGATGCTGCGGCCGCTGTTCGCCGAACTCCACGACCCGGCCTCTCCGGTGTCGGCATACCGGGAGCGGGCGCTGGAGGACATCCGCACGACGGTGCGGGAGAAGTTCGTCGAACTGGGACGGCCGGTTCCCACCCCCTTGGACCTCGACGCCGCCCTGCACCTGTGCGAATACGTGGTCTACCGCTTGTCGGCGGCCACCGCGCCGGGCGAGGAACCGGACCCGGACGTCCTCGCCCCCGCGCGACTGACCATGATCCGAGTCCTGTTGACCACCTTGGGAACTCGCGCGGACCTGGAATACGCGCTGGAACTGCCGTGGATCTTCCCCCGCGAGTGAGCGCCGCGGCGACGGGCACGATCCGGTCGGGAGCGATCGTGCCCGGACAAACGAAAAGGCTCCGCACCGTTCCGGTGCGGAGCCAACACGTCACGCTCGATCAGATGGCGCGGACGTCCTGAGCCTGCGGGCCCTTCTGGCCCTGCCCGATCTCGAACTCCACGCGCTGCCCCTCATCGAGGGTCTTGAAACCCGTGCCACCGATGGCCGAGTAATGCACGAAGACGTCAGGACCGCCTCCGTCTTGGGCGATGAAGCCGAAGCCCTTCTCGCCGTTGAACCACTTCACGCTGCCTTGAGCCATGCTGATTTCGATCTTTTCTGTAGGCGAGCCGGGAAAACACTGCGAAAACCCGGTCTCCCCGACCACTCTTCCACATGGGAGCGATGGACGGGCGAGAGTGTGACCTATCGCTCCCGGACGGAGCGATGGGCGCACCGCTCCCGCATCCTTCGCTCGCGGTCTCACGTCGAGCCACGCCGGACCGGCAGCGGCGTGGTGCCCGACACATCCTCCTCACTGCTCGACCTGCGAAGCCCCATTTCCGGCACGGGCAAACCGGGGCTTCCAATATGTCATCGAGTGACATTATAGTCTCCATCACACAACCCGAACACGACGAAGGAGTGGTGATCATGACCGAGCGCTCGATGGATCAGGTGGACAACTCGGCGGCGGTGGACGAAACCCTCATCGAGGAGGTCTCTATCGACGGCATGTGCGGTGTCTACTGACACCTTCGACCCAGCTCGTGCCTACGCCCTCGCGCCGACGGTCTCGATCCGGCCGGAACCGTTCGGCGCGCTGGTGTACGACTTCGTCACGCGGCGACTGTCGTTCCTGAAGACCCCCGAGCTGGTCACCGTCGTCCGAGAACTGGCCGGCCAACCGACCGCTGTCGCGGCGCTGGCGGCGGCCGGGGTTCCGGCCGAGCAGCACCCCGGCTATCTGCGCGCCCTCGCGAGCCTCTGCCAGGCGGGCACGATCCGCCCCCGGGAGACCGACGGCGACGGACAGGAGTAGCAATGAAACTGGTGGAGCACTTCAAGTACGGTCTGGACGCCCCGATCTGCCTGACGTGGGAGCTGACCTACGCGTGCAATCTCGCGTGCTCGCACTGCCTGTCGTCCTCGGGACGACGCGACCCCCGCGAACTCACGACCGAGGAAGCCAAGGCGGTCATCGACGAGCTGCAGCGGATGCAGGTCTTCTACGTCAACATCGGCGGCGGTGAGCCGACGGTCCGGTCGGACTTCTGGGAGCTGCTCGACTACGCCGTGGACCATCAGGTCGGCGTCAAGTTCTCCACCAACGGCGTGCGGCTGACCCCGGCCCGCGCCGAACAGCTGGCCGCCACCGACTACGTCGACGTGCAGATCTCCATCGACGGCGCCACCGCCGAGGTCAACGACGCCGTCCGCGGACCGGGCTCGTTCGCGATGGCCTATCGGGCAATGGGCAACCTCGCCGACGCCGGGTTCGAGAATTTCAAGATCTCGGTGGTGATGACCCGCCACAACGTCGGCCAGCTCGACGAGTTCAAGGCCATCGCCGACCGCTTCGGCGCCCAACTGCGCATCACCCGACTGCGGCCCTCCGGCCGCGGCGCCGACGTCTGGGACGAGCTGCATCCGACCACCGAGCAGCAGCTCGAGCTCTACCACTGGCTCGTCGCCCACGGCGAGGGGGTGCTGACCGGTGACTCGTTCTTCCACCTCAACGCCCTGGGCTCCACTCCCCTGCCCGGATTGAACCTGTGCGGGGCCGGCCGGGTGGTGTGCCTGATCGACCCGGTCGGCGACGTCTACGCCTGCCCCTTCGCCATCCACGACGAATTCCTGGCAGGCAACGTCCGCGACCCCGGCGGCTTCGAATCCGTCTGGCGCACATCGGAACTGTTCGCGCAGCTGCGGCAACCGCAGACCGGCGGGTCCTGCACCTCCTGCTCGGCGTTCGACTCCTGCCAGGGCGGCTGCATGGCGGCGAAGTTCTTCACCGGCCTGCCGCTGGACGGCCCCGACCCCGAATGCGTCTACGGCAACGCCCAACCCGCGCTGGCCGGCGTCGGTGCGTCGCGGCCCACCCCGGACAAGGACCACTCGCGCACCGGACGGGCCCGCAAGTCGGTCACCCTCGGGCTCCCCTCCCTGGGCCCGGTCCGCACCAGCGTCCCCGACCGCGCCTGCGACACCGACCCGCTGGCGGGGCTGCGACGCTAGGCCACACCCGGCGCGGCGGCGAGCGGCCGCCGCACCGGGCGCTCTCGCGGAAGCGGCCCGGCATGCGATAGAACTGGCTGATGAGTGAAACGCGTGCGTTCGCACGGAAAGCCTGGAGTCTGCTCGAGCCCGTCCACGCGGTGACCTACTTCTCCCCGGAAGCGGTGACGGCCTTGAAGGAGGCCGGATACCGCAGGCCGTGGATGGGGTACTTCGCGGGACGGTCGGCCCCGCTGGGTGCGGTGAGCGCCGAAGTGGTGCACGCGTTGTTCTACAACTTCTCCTTCGAGCGGGTCGCCAAGGAGGTGCCCGGCGCCTGGCAGATCGCCGGACCCGAGGTGGCGCTGGCGGCGCGTGAGCAGGGCTCGGTCGCGGCACTGCGCCGTCATCTCGGCGAGGCGGCCACCAGCGAACAGGTCGAGCGCGCGGCCGAATTGGCCGCGCGGGCGGCCGCGTCGGCGCCGCTGGAGGGCCGCACGCTGTTCGCGGCCAACCGGGCGCTACCCGAGCCCACCGACCCGCTCGCCAAGCTCTGGCACGCCGCCACCCTGTTGCGCGAGCACCGGGGTGACGGCCACATCGCGCTGCTCATCGCCGCCGGCATCGGTGGCCGCGAATCGCATGTGCTGCAAACGGTGGCCAACGGGACACCGCGCGAGGTGTACACGATGCTGCGCGAGTTCGACGACGCGGAGTGGGCGGCCTGTCTGGCATCGTTGACCGCCAAGGGCTTGGTCGCCGACAACACGCTCACCGCCGAGGGCGAGCGGGTGAAGGCCGAGATCGAGGACCGCACCGACGATCTCGCCGCCGAAGCCTTCGCGGTCCTCTCGGAGTCCGAACGCGACGAGTTGCTCACCGCGCTCCGGCCGGTGACCCGGGCCGTGGTCGACTCCGGGGAGATCCCGTCGATCACCCCGATCGGCGTCGACCTGCGGGAGACCGCGAACCAGGGCTGAGACCACGACACGGTCGGCGGAAGACGTCGGCGTGCTCGACCCGCCCACTGCCCGAACGTGCGTCGCCTCTGGCGGTCATCGGGTGCGAGCGACATGGTGCACGCTGACGTTGCCCATGCCGGTGCGCGCGATCACCTGCACGGCATCCTTGCCCGCCGGCTCGACCGGGTTCAGCCGGTTCCGCACGTCGCCGGTGTGCGCGGTGGTGTCCATGACCACAGCGCTGCGCGGGTCGACGCCCACGGTCAGGTCGCCCATGCCGGTCTCGAGCCGCAGGACACCGCGAACGGCCTCGCCGACGCGGATCGCCCCCATCGAGGTCTTGGCGGTGACCGCGTCGCGTGGCCGCTCCACGGTGATGTCGCCGGAGGAGATCTCCAGCTCGCAGCGGCCGGATTCGCCCGCGACCGTCAGATCGCCCACCGCGGCGGTCGCTTTCACCTGGGAGCCGGTGGGCACCTCGACCGTCAGCTCGATCGAGGGGTTGCCGCCGAAGGGCGTATAGGTGCGCCAGGACTTCGGCGTCCGCACGGTGAGTGTGCCCGCGGTGAAATCGACGACGGTGCGTTCGACCGCTCGGATGTCGGCGGTCTCGGCCGCATCGGACGGGCGGACGTGGACCACGGTGTCGGCGCGTTCGGTAGCCCTCACCGTGACATGCGCGGACAGCACGTCGACGACGACGGAGATCGGCTCGGGGGTCGCGAAAGTGAACATGATCGGTACTCCTCTGGTGGATCGGGGATCAGGGAGAACTGTCACCTGCTCGGCTGATACGGGCCTGACACCGGTCTGACACCACACCCGACACCGTGTCGGCCCAGGTCAGCGGGTCCGTCACCGTCGGGCGAACGATGCCGGACCCGGCACGGCAGAATGGATCGGTGCAGATCGGGTTACTTGGGCCGCTGGAGATCCGGACAGCGGACGGCGGTTCGATCGAGATCCCGGGCGCCCCGGTTGCGTGCCCTGGTGATCGCGCTCGCGTTGGCGGCGGGGCGTCCTGTTCCCAAAACCACCCTGGTGGACTGGATCTGGGGCGAGCAGCCGCCTGCCGACGCGGTCAACGCCCTGCAAGCGCTGGTTTCCCGGTTGCGGCGACTGCTGCCCACCGGGCTGATCGACGGACAGGCCGGCGGCTACCGGCTCGCGGTCGATGCCGAGTCGGTCGACGCGGTGCGTTTCGAGCGGTTGATCGACCAGGCCCGCGGCGCCGACGACGGCGAGCGGGCCGAGCTGCTGCGGGCGGCGCTCGAACTGTGGCGCGGCGCGCCGATGCAGGACGTCGAGGTGCGCGACAGCCAGGCCGTGGAGGCGGTGGTCACGCGGCTGGAGGGGCTGCGGATGGCGGCCCTGGAGGAACGCTACGACGCCGAGATCCGGCTCGGCCGCGGCGCCGAGATGGCCGATGAGCTGGCCGACCTGGTCGCCCGGAACCCGATGCGTGAGCGGCTGGTCGCCGCGTTGATGCGGGCACTCGGCGCCGCGGGCCGCGGCGCGGAGGCGTTACAGGTGTATCAGCGGGCCAGGGAATCGCTCGCCGACCTGCTGGGCGTGGACCCCTCGCCGGAACTGTCGGCCCTGCACGTCGCGCTGTTGCGTGGCGAGGGCGGCGCACAGCCCACCGGCCGCAGCACCAATCTGCGCGCCGAATTGACTCGCTACGTCGGTAAACACGCCGACATCGCGGCAGTGCGCGACCTGGTGGCCGAGCACCGGCTCACCACGATCACCGGTCCCGGCGGTTCCGGCAAGACCCGGCTGGCCGTGGAGACCGCGCGCACGCTGCTCGACGATCTGCCGGACGGGCCGTGGCTGGTGGAACTGGCCCCGCTCGGGCAGAACAGCGACCCGGCGCAGACGGTGCTGGCCGCGCTCGGCCTCCGCGACGCGCTGCTCGGTGGCGCGCCGGCCGTCGAACCGATGGACCGGCTCGTCGCCGCCCTGCGCGACCGGGAAACGCTACTGATCCTGGACAACTGCGAGCACGTCATCGAGGCCGCGGCCGCCTTCGCACATCGGTTGCTCGGGGAATGTCGCCGGTTACGGATCGTGGCGACGAGCCGGGAACCGCTCGGCATCACCGGCGAGGCGTTGTGGCAGGTGGCGCCACTGGCCCTACCCGAAGACGACGCCGATCCGGCAACCATCGAGGCCGCGCCCGCGGTGCAGTTGCTGCGCGATCGGGCGAGTGCGGTGCGACCCGATCTCGACTCCGATGCCGCCGCCCTGGCCACGATGGCGCGGGTGTGCCGCGCGCTCGACGGGATTCCGCTGGCGATCGAACTGGCCGCCGCCCGGCTACGCACCATGACCCTCGACCAGCTCGCCGATCGCCTCGACGACCGTTTCCGCCTGCTCACCGGCGGCAGCCGCACCGCCCTCCGGCACCACCGCACGCTGCGGGCGGTGGTCGACTGGAGTTGGGAACTGCTCAGCGACACCGAACGGAACGTGCTGCGCCGGCTGGCGGTGTTCACCGGCGACGTCAGCCTGGACGCGGCCGAACACGTCTGCGCCGGTGCCGGATTCGCCGGCGCCGTCGAGCGCTGGGAGGTGCTCGACCTGCTCACCTCGCTCGCCGAGAAGTCGCTGCTGGTCGTGGCCGGCGACACCGCACCCCGCTATCGGATGCTCGACACGATCAAGCAATACGCGCGCGACCGGCTCGCCGAGTCGGACGAGGTGGAATCCGCGCGCCGCGCGCATCTGGCCTATTTCACCGGGCTCGCCGACACCGCGGAACCCCATCTGCGCCGCGCCGACCAGCTGACCTGGCTCGTGCGACTGGAGGCCGAGTACGACAACATCGTCGGCGCGATGCGGGGCGCGCTCGCGGCGGGCGACGCGGCAGGCGCCACCCGGCTCGCCGCGGCGGCGGGCTGGTACTGGTGGCTGAGCGGGCACAAGGCCGAGGGCCTGGAGCTGCTCACCGCCGCGGCCGAACTGCCCGGCGAGGTGGACGACGAGACCCGCGCGATCGTGTGCGGGCTCGTGGCGCACTTCCTGCTGTCCGGCCCGAACGACGGTGGCCAGGCGATGGCGTGGATTCAGCGTGCCCACCGGTTGACCACGGAAAGCAGCGTCCGTTACCCGTTGCTGGCGTTCACCGGCGCCCTGGAACGCCTGCGGCAGGGCCCCGACGAGATGCTGTCGGCCTTCGAACCGCTGCTGGCCGAGGACGACCCGTGGGTACGAGCGCTGGCCCGGCTGCAACTGGGCAAGATGCGGATCGCGCTGGGCAGAGCGGGCCAGGAGGCGGACGCCTACCTCGAAACGGCGCTCGCCGAATTCCGCACGATCGGCGAGCGGTGGGGCATGTCGTTCGCACTCACCGAGCTGGCCAACCGCATCGCCACCCGCGGCGAATTCGGCAAGGCCAGTGAACATCTCGATCATGCGGTCCGGGTCGTCACCGAGATCGGCGCGCTCGAGGACATCTTCTTGATCCGCGCCAGGCAAGCCCAGCTGTACTGGTTGACCGGCGATGCGGAGGCGAGCGCCACCGCGCTGGCCGACGCGCAGCGGTTCGCCGACCGGTCCGCGTGGCCGAACGCCCTCGGTGTCTTCGCCCTCACCCGGGCCGAACTCGCCCGCTGGCGCGGCGACACCGAGGAGGCGGAGCGGCAGGTCAAGGCCGCGGAGTCGCTGCTGAACGAGGCGGCGGATCAGGAATTCGCCGCCGCGCAGATTCACGATCTGCGCGGCTACCTGGCGACCGAGCCGGACGAGGCCCGCGCCCACCGCGCAGCGGCGTTGCGGATCGTCACCGTCGCGACCTACGCGCCGCTCACCACCGCCGTGCTCGTCGGGATCGCCGACCAGGCGCTGCGCGAACAGGACGACGAGCAGGCAGTGCGGTTGCTCGCGGCGGCCGCCGCACTGGCCGGCCTGCCCGACCGCTCGATACCGGACTGGGTCCGCATCGAGCAGACGGCGCGACGCCGCCTCGGTGAGCAGCGCTTCACCGAGGCGACGCGGGAGGGTGCGCGGGCCGACTGGCAGGAGCTGGCCGCCGCTACGCTCGCTTCGTGAACGTGGCGCGCGACCACAGGTAGCCGACCAGGGCGAATGCCGCGCACCAGGCCAGCGCGGTCGCCGTGTCACCGCTGGATGGCGTGCCGGCCAGAAAACCGCGGATCGACTCGATGATCGGCGTGAAGGGCTGGTACTCGGCGAACTGCCGCACACCCTGGCCCATCTTGTCGGCGGGCACGATCGCACTGCTCAGGAACGGCAGCATGATCAGCGGAACCACGGTCATGCCCGCGGCTTCCGGCGTCGTGGCCGCCATGCCCAGCGCCACCGTCAGCCAGGACGCCGCGAACGAGGTCGCCACCACGATGCCGAGCGCGCCGAGCCAGTCGAGCGCCGACGCCCCGGGCCGGAAGCCGAGCAGGAACGCCACCACGACCACGGCTGCCACGGCCACCGCGTTGGTGAGCATGGTGGCCACGACATGGCCGGTGAGCACCGCGCCCCGGGACACGTGCATCACTTTGAAGCGGTTGATGATCCCCTTGGTCATGTCGGAGCTGACCGCGACCGCGGTGCCCGAGAGCCCGTAGCTGATCGCCAGCAGGATCAGGCCCGGTGTCGCGTAGTCGATGTAATCGCCGCCAACGTCGAAGGCGTTGCCGAAGACGTAGACGAAGATCACCAGCATCAGCACCGGCATGAACGCGGCGTTGAAGACAGTGACCGGTGAGCGGGTGATGTGGGTGAAGTTGCGGCGCAGCATGATCGAAGAGTCGGTCAACGATGCGGTGATGGTGCTCATGATGCGGTGGCCTCCGTGGTCGCGCGACCGGTCAGGGCGAGGAAGACGCCGTCGAGGTCGGGGGTGTGGACGGTGAGATCCTCGGCGTCGAGGAAGTGTTCGGCGAGCCGGTCCAGCAGGGCACGCAGAGATTTCGTGCCGGCGTCGCCCGGGACTCGCAGGATGAGGGCTTCGTCGTCGCGGGTCGCCTCGGGCAGCGCCCGCGCGGCGGCGTCGAGGGTGGCGGCGTCGGCGAAGCGGAGCCGGATGTGGCTGCCGGGCACGCGGCGCTTGAGTTCGTCGGCGGTGCCCTCGGCGACCAGGTGGCCCTGGTCGAGCACCGCGATCCGGTCGGCCAGATGATCGGCCTCCTCGAGGTACTGGGTGGTGAGGAAGATCGTCACCCCGTCGGCCGTCAGGTCCCGCACGATGTCCCACAGCATGCGGCGGCTGCGCGGGTCCAGGCCCGTGGTCGGCTCGTCGAGAAAGACGATCTGCGGGCGGGTCACCAGCGTCATCGCCAGATCCAGTTTGCGGCGCATGCCGCCGGAGTAGGTCGCCACTCGCTTGTCGGCCGATTCGGCGAGCTCGAACCGCTCCAGCAACTCGTCGATCACGCGGGTGCGGTCCGCGCCCCGCAGCCGATGCAGGTCTGCCATCAGCCGCAGGTTCTCCCGGCCGGTCAACAGGTCGTCCACCGCCGCGAACTGGCCGGTGACCCCGATCGCGGAGCGCACCGCGTCGGCGTCGGTGGCGATGTCGTGCCCTGCTACCCGCGCGGTGCCCGCGTCGGGGGTCAGCAGGGTGGTGAGCACGTTCACCGCCGTCGTCTTGCCCGCCCCGTTCGGGCCGAGCAGCGCGAAGACGGTGCCCGTCTCGATGTTCAAATCGATGCCGTCGAGGACGATCTTGTCCCCGTAGGCTTTCCGCAGCCCGGAGGCCGCGATCGCTGTGGTGTCCATGCAGCAAGGGTCACCGGCCGGACTGATACGGCCCTGATACGGCCCTGACACACCCACTGACACGAGATCTAGAACCTGTTCTAATCTGAGAGGGACTGCGCGAACCGGGACCGGTGGGTCCCTCGACGGGAGTGAGTGATCGTGCCTGTAGCCCTGACCGCGGATCAGGCGGCGTTGGCGGAGAGCGTCGGCGGATTCGCCGCGCGCCACGCCACCCGCGAGTACACCCGCAGGAACACCGAGCAGCTGAAGCGGGGCGAGCGGCCCGCGTTCTGGCCGGAGCTGGTGGCCACCGGGTTGACCGGGGTGCATCTGCCCGACGAGGTCGGCGGGCAGGGCGGTGCGGTCGCCGACATCGCCGTGGTGGTCGCCGAGGCGGGCCGCGCGTTGCTGCCGGGACCGCTGCTGCCGAGCGTGGTGGCCAGCGCGATCGTCGCCACCGCCGCGACCGGGGCGGGCGCGGAGAAGGCGTTGCGGCACTTCGCCGAAGGCGGCACCGGGGCGGTGCTCCTGCCCGAGCACGGCGTCACGGTGTCCGACGGGGAGGCGCGGCTGTCCGGGCGCAGCGGCCTGGTGCTCGGCGCGCCCGGGGCCGAGCTGTTCGTGGTGGCGGCAGGCTCGCGGTGGTTCCTGATCGAGCGGTCGGCACCGGGGGTGGGCGTGGAGATCGAAGACGGCGCCGATCTCGGCCGCGATCTCGGCCGGGTCGCCTTCCAGGACGTGACGCCCGCCGCCGAACTCGACGGCATCGACGGCGACCGCGCCGCCGACATCGCGGTGGCCTTCCTGGCGGTGGAGGCGGCCGGTGTCATCCGCTGGTGTTCCGACACGGCAACCGAGTACGTGCAGGCGCGCAAGCAGTTCGGCCGACCGATCGGCGCGTTCCAGGCGGTCCAGCACCGCACCGCCCAGCTGCTGATCACCAGCGAACTCGCCACCGCGGCGGCCTGGGACGCCGTGCGCGGGCTCGACGACGAACCCGATCAGCGCGCGCACGCCGTCGCGGGCGCGGCACTGATCACGCTCGGCAACGCCGTGCACGCCGCCGTCGAATGCCTCGCCCTGCACGGCGCGATCGGCTTCACCTGGGAGCACGACCTGCACCTGTACTGGCGGCGCGCGATCACGCTGGCCGGTCTGGCCGGGCCGGGCGAACGGTGGGAGCGGCGGCTGGGCGAGGTCGCCCTGCGCGGGCCACGCACCTTCACCGTTCCACTGCCGGAGACCGATACCACCTTCCGGCAATGGGTTTCGGGGATCCTCGACACCGCGGCCGAACTGACCAACCCGCACCCGAGCACGATCGGCGACCACGACTCGGTCAACACGGGTCCGCGCCGCACGCTGCTGGCCGACCACGGCCTGGTCAGCCCGCCCATGCCCAGGCCGTACGGCATCGAAGCCGGTCCGCTCGAACAGCTGATCCTGCAGGACGAGTACGACCGGCACGGCATCGCCCAGCCCTCGATGGGCATCGGTCAGTGGGTGGTGCCGATCGTGTTGCAGCGCGGCACGCCCGCGCAGCTGGAACGCCTGGCCGGTCCGGCGCTACGCGGCGAGGAGATCTGGTGCCAGCTGTTCAGCGAGCCCGAGGCCGGGTCGGACGTGGCCTCACTGAGCCTGCGCGCCACCAAGGTCGACGGCGGCTGGCAGCTGAACGGCCAGAAGATCTGGACCACGCTGGCGCACCGCTCCGACTGGGGCCTGCTGCTCGCTCGCACCGACCCGGAGGCCGAACGGCATCGCGGGCTGACCATGTTCCTGGTCGACATGCACGCCCCCGGTGTCGACGTCCGGCCGATCACCCAGTCCAGCGGTGACGCCGAATTCAACGAGGTCTTCTTCGACGACGCGTTCGTTCCCGACGACATGGTGCTCGGCGAACCCGGCCAGGGCTGGGCGCTGACCCTCGAAACCCTCGCCCAGGAGCGGTTGTTCATCGGCGGCGTGCGCGACCCCGGCCACAACCAGCGCATCAGGGAGATCATCGAGCGCGAGGAGTACGCGGGCAGCCGGGACGAGGCGCTGCGGACGCTCGGCCGGATCAGCGCCCGCGGCGCCGCCATCTCGGCGATGAACCTGCGCGAGACGATCCGCCGCCTCGACGGCCAAGGCGTCGGACCGGGCACCAGCATCGCCAAGGCGGCCGCGGCCATGCTGCACACCGACGCCGCCGCGGCCGCACTGGAACTCATCGGGCCCGCCGCCGCGCTCAGCGAAGCTCGCTCGGAGGTCGTGCACCACGAACTCGACATCCCCACCTGGGTCATCGGCGGCGGCACCCTGGAAATCCAGCTCAACACGATCGCCACCCTGGTGATGGGGCTGCCGCGCAAGTAGGCGCCGGTGATCGCGCCGGCGGCCGGTGCCCCGTCGAGGACAGGCACGTCGACCACGCCGGGATGCCCTCCCGCGACGAGCCGGCCGCGCTCGCGCAAGGCATATTTCGCCCAGGGCCACGAATTCGTCGTCGTCGAATGGGCACACCGGCCCGCTGCCGACCAGGGTGCCTGCCGCGACGGCGTGCTCGGGTTCGGTGCGGCTATCTCGGCGCGCTTGTTACCGGCGCGTCCACGGGCTGTCCGTCTCGCCCGGCGAGGCGTTCCTCGACGCGGCGGATGAGGGACCGGACGCGCTCGTCGCGGGCCAGCCGGTCGTCGAGGACCACGTTGACGACGCCGCGCAGCAGGGCGTACGCCTCCCACTGGCGGGGCGCGATGGTGCGGGGGGCGCGGCGCAGGATGCCGTCGGCGATGGAGACGGCGGCCTCGCGGGCGGTGATGCGCTGGTCCAGCGGCCAGGGCAACAGGCCGCCCACCTCGCGGCCGAGCTCGTCCTCGTCGAGGGTGTGCCGGGTCATCGCGGTCTCCACGATGCCCAGGTAGGCCACGCCCGCGCTGGCGCCGAGCCCGGCCAGCTCCACCCGCAGGGCCCGGCCGAACTGTTCGACCGCGGCCTTGGTGGTCATGTACGGCGAGCCTGCCATGCCGGGGGCGAACGCCGCGGCCGAGGAGACCACCACCACGTGGCCGCCGGTGGCGACGATGTCGTCCAGCGCGGGGTGCACGGTGTTGAACACGCCGGTGAGATTCACCGCGACGACACGGTCGAAGTCGGCGGGGTCCATCGTGCGGATCGTGGCGGGCTCGGGCACCACCCCGGCATTGGCGACCACCACATCGATGCGGCCGAAGTGTTCGCGCACCCGGGCGACGGCCGCGCGCATGGCCGCCCGGTCGCGCACGTCGGCGGCGACGGCGTACCCGCGGATGCGCAGATCACGGGCCGCGGATTCAGCCGCGGCGGCGTCGACGTCGACGACGGCCACGTGGGCGCCGCGCGCGGCGAGCAGCCGGGCCAGTTCCCGGCCGATGCCGGTGCCCGCGCCGGTGACCAGCGCGACCCGTCCCTCCAGGTCGAAGATCGGCGGGCCGGAGACCGCGGCGAACGGGACGGCGGTGAGCAGCCCGCGCAGCCCTGGCAGTTTCATCGGGTCCTCATCTCGTACGAGTCGGCGTCGAAATGCCGTGTGCGGCGAGCGTATTCGAAGCTCCAGTTCGGGTACAGACCGGAGTTGGCGCCGTCGGCGGTCTGGTAGTAGCTGCGGCACCCGCCGGTCAGCCAGGCGGTGTCGCGACTGCGGGCGTTGACGTCGTCGAGGAAGGCTCGCTGCACCTCCGGGCGCACCGCCACCCGCGTGACGCGCTGGGCGCGCATGGTTTTCAGCGCGTCGACGATGTAGCGGGCCTGCGCCTCGATCATGAAGATGGCCGACTGGTTGCCCGCCGCGCCGAACGGGCCGAGGGTGCAGAAGAAGTTCGGGAATCCGGCGATGGCCGCGCCGAGGTAGCTGCTGGGCCGTTCCCGGTAGATGTCGGCGATGGAGCGTCCGTCGACGCCGTGCACCCGCTGGAAGATCGCGGGCGGCACCCCGAAGCCGGTGCCCCAGATCAACGTGTCGATCGGGTACTCGGCACCGTCCACGGTGACGATGGAGTGCGGCCGGATCTCGGCGATGCCCGCGGTGACGACCTCGACGTTCGGCTGGGTCAGGGCGGGATAGTAGGCGTCGGAGAAGATCGCCCGCTTGCAGCCGATCACATAGTCGGGGGTGAGGATGCGCCGCAGCCGCGGATCGCGGACCTGCCGCAGCAGTTGCAGTTTGGCCAGGGTCTCGAACGGGTGACGGAAGCGCTTGTCCACGAAACCGACCAGGCCGAAGCTCTCGATGCCGGTGTAGTAGGCGCCGCGGATCGCCTTGCCGAGCGCGGGCAGGCGTCGCAGCAGTGCCCGCTCCACGCCGGTGGTGCTGCGATCCAGCCGCGACACGATCCACGGCGCCGACCGCTGGAACACCGTCAGCTGCCCGACCAGTGGCTGGATCTCCGGGATGAACTGCACCGCCGAGGCGCCGGTGCCGATCACCGCGACCCGCTCACCGCGCAGGTCGTGCTCGTGATCCCAGTGCAGCGAATGGAACTGGGTGCCGGCGAAGCTCGCCCGGCCCGGCAGGTCGGGGATGCTGGCCTCGCTGAACGGCCCGACCGCGGAGATCAGCACGCCCGCGGTGTAGTCGCCGCGGCTGGTCGACACGCGCCAGACCTCGGCGTCCTCGTCCCAGCGCGCGTCGCGCAACTCGGTGCCGAACCGCATGTGCGCCACGACGCCGTGTTCGGTGGCGACGCGCTCGAGGTAGCCGAGGATCTCCGGCTGGGTGCCGTAGGTGCGTGACCAGTCCGGGTTGGGCGCAAAGGAATACGAATACAGCTGCGAGGGCACGTCGCAGGCGCAGCCGGGATAGGTGTTGGCCCGCCAGGTGCCGCCGAGGCCCT
The DNA here is from genome assembly GCF_002554515.1 of Nocardia sp. FDAARGOS_372. NCBI lineage: Bacteria > Bacillati > Actinomycetota > Actinomycetes > Mycobacteriales > Nocardiaceae > Nocardia > Nocardia sp. FDAARGOS_372. Next base: position 2,353,532 of record NZ_PDDW01000001.1, read on the forward strand.
CGGCGCGTTCCAGGACGACGAAGTCGGTGAGGCCCGCGGCGCGCAGTTCGACGCCGAGGGCGATGCCCGCGATGCCCGCCCCGATGATCACCACGGGGACGTGCGCGGCAGTGTTGTCGGTCGCCACGGCGGCGACTCCTTCCCGGGGCGGGTGCCCCTTCACAGATCCAGCACCAGGTCGCCGTCGGCGGCGCGCGAGACGCAGGTGAGCATCGACTCGGCTCGCTCGGCGGCCGACAACGCGCGGTCGCGGTGATCCACCTGCCCGGCCAGCACGCGCACCTTGCAGGTGCCGCAGTAGCCCTGCCGGCAGGAGTAGGCCACCCCGGGCAGCACGCGGCGGATCGCGGCCAGCGCCGTCTCCTCCGCACCGACCCGCACCTGGGTTCCACTGCGCGCCAAGGTGATCGCGAACTCCGCACCGCCCGCCACCGGTGGCGGGGAGAAGCGTTCGGTGTGCAGCGAGATGGACGGATCGTCGCCGACCGCGCGCACCGCGGCGGCCAGCATCGGGGGCGGACCGCACACGTAGACGGCCGTGCCGGGCAGCGCGGTGCGCACGATCGCGGCGACATCGGGCTGACCGTATTCGTCGTCGGGCCGGATATCGATGTCGGCGCCGGGCACGGCGGCGAGTTCGGCACGGAACGGCATGCTCGCCAGGGAGCGGCCGGTGTAGACCAGGCGGGCGTCGCGGCCGGCGGCCCGCGCGGCGCGCACCATCGGCAGGATCGGGGTGATGCCGATCCCGCCCGCGAGGAACAGGTAGCGGGGCGCGGCGACGAAGTCGAAGGCGTTGCGCGGGCCGCGGATCCGCAACCGGTCGCCGATGCGCACGGTGTCGTGGATCTCGCGCGACCCGCCGCCGCCGTCGGCGATGCGGCGCACCGCGATCCGGTAGCGGCGCCGGTCGGCCGGATCGCCGTTGATCGAGTACTGCCGCTGCGCGCCGGAGGGCAGGAAGACGTCGAGGTGCGCGCCCGGCGTCCAGGCGGGCAGCTGCGTGCCCGCCGGGTGGCGCAGCGTCACGGCCACGACGTCCTCGGCCACGGTCTCGATCCGCTCGACCACCACCGGCAGGTCGTAGCCGGTGCGCCGGACCGGCTGGGGGCGGGAGAGCAACGGCGCGGCCGGACTCTGCACGAACAACCGTTTGTAGGCGTCGGTGGCCGAGACGATCAACCGGAGGCCGGCACCGGGCCGGTAGCCGGTGGTCATGACTGTCCGCCGCGGGCGGCGGGCGAAGTGGCCAGGTAGCGCAGCGCGTTGTCCATCGGGCCGAGCTGGGAGGGATGGAAGCCCGGGCGCAGGTAGCGCGGGATCTCGGTGAAGAAGGTGGTGAAGCTGGGCACCACGCCGCGCAGGGACGCGCTCGCCAGCTGCAGCGGCCACCAGCGGCCCTTGCGCGGCGAGGGATCCTTGGCGAACAGGTAGCCGCCGGAGGCGATGAACAGCACCAGCAGGCCCATGCTCGCGATCAGCGCCTGCCGCGCCTTGCGGGCGTAGCTGCCGTCGACGTGCATGTAGGCGTCATAGACCACGCTGCGATGCTCCACTTCCTCGGCGCCGTGCCAGCGGATCAGATCCAGCATGGCCGGGTGCATGCCCTTGTCCTCGAGCACGTCGTTGGTGAGCAGCCATTCCCCGATGACGGCCGTGTAGTGCTCCATGCCCGCGAACAGCGCCAGCCGTTCGCACAGCCAGGCGTGCGCCGCCTTGCCGGTGAGTCCGTGGTCGCCGAGCACGCGGTCGACCAGCCAGGCGACCAGCTCGACCATCGGCCCGACCTCGAGGCCGAGCCGCTCGAGCTGCCGGCGTGCCTCTTCATGGGAGCTGGCGTGCATGGCCTCCTGGCCGATGAAGCCACGCACCTCCTCGGCCAGCCGTTCGTCGGAGATCAGCGGCAAGGCCTCGGCCAGGGCGGCGGCCATCGCCCGTTCCCCTTCGGGCAGCACCAGATGCATCACGTTGATGATGTGGGTGGCCATCACCTCGCCGGGGATGTAGTGCATCGGCACGGTGGAGAAGTCGAAGGCGACATCGCGGGGGTGGATCGCATGCGCCTGCTCGGTATACGCGGCAGTACCCATCGGACTGTCCTCACGTCTCGTCGTTGAAACCGGAGAACTAGACGATATTTGCTGACATCAGTCAATGTCAACATCAGGTGATGTCAACTTTTCGGTGTGAGAGGATCGAGGCATGGTCGCCGATTCCGAGGGAGCTTTCGCGGGCATGCGCACGTGGCGGGGCCTGGCCCCGGCCGACCGGATCGCCGCGCGCCGGGCACAGCTGATCGAGGCAGCCACCGAACTGATGGCCACCGTCGGCGCCTCGGAGGTGTCGATGCGCGGGGTGTGCCGGCAGGCCGGGCTCACCGAGCGGTACTTCTACGAGAACTTCCCGAACCTCGACGCGCTGCTCACCACGGTGCTCGAGACCGTGGTGGTCGCCGCGCGGGACCGCCTCCTCGAGGCACTGACCGAAGCACCGCTCGAACGCGACGCCATGTTCGAGCACGTGGTGGCGACGTTCACCGACTTCCTGCTCGAGGACCGCAGGCGCGGGCGGATCATGTTCGTCGAATCGCAGGCGACCCCGGTACTGAGCAAACGCGGTGACGAGCTGATCGCCCTGTTCACCACACCCATCGCGATCACCATCGGCGGCGGCGACCAGCGCATGCCCCCGCCGGACCATCTCGACAGCATGCTCAACGCCAATGCCATCTTCGGCGCGCTGGCCTACCTCTACCGGCCGTGGCTGGACGGCACGTTCGAAGTACCGCGCGAGCGCTTCGACCGGCACGCCGTGCGCGCCCTGACGAACCTCTCGCTCGTCCGTTCCGCCGACGAGGCTGCCGCACAAGCGGATTCCCGCTCCCCCCGGCAGTGAAGTCACTCACAATCCACGGCCCCCGACGGTCTTCCCGGTGCGAGTAGCCCGCCGATCGCCACCGCCGGGCGGGCAGGCGGCCGGTCGGTCGCGAGAGGCGAAGCGAATCACCGTCGGGCGCAGGGTTGTTCCCGTGCGGTAGCCGACTGTGAGCGGTCATAGCCGATCGGTCACCGACCTGTGAGCCGAGCCGACACCGTCCGGTCTCCCCCGCCCCGGCGCGGCCACGCACGCGAATCACACTGGCGCCCAGACTAGTTACTCTCCGGTAATGTCCGCTGCGCGATCAGCGTCGATCCGCCACCGACAGTCCTCGGCGATTTCCAGGAGATGCCCGTGTCGCATTCCCGCTTCGAATCCCTCGGCGCGTACCTTCCCTCGACGGTCGTCTCGACACAGGAGCTGATCTCGCGGTTGCGGCAACCGCCCGCGTTCGATCTCGAACGGATCACCGGCGTGCGGGAGCGCCGGATGCGCGACACGAACCCGGCCGCGCCCGAGGACTCGTTCACCCTCGCACTGCGCGCCGCCGAGGACTGTCTGTCCCGATCCCGTTATGCCCCTGGCGAACTCGATGTGATCATCTCCAGCTCCATCACACGCAGCAGGCACGGCACGCGGATGTACATGGAACCCTCCTTCGCGTCCATGATCGCGAAGGAGATCGGCGCCCACACGGCGATGACCTTCGACGTGTCCAACGCGTGCGCCGGAATGCTCACCGGCACCTACATTCTCGACCGGATGATCCGCACCGGTGCCGCCCGCACCGGCATGGTGGTCAGCGGGGAGGCGATCACCCCGATCGCCGAGACCGCCGTCGAGGAGATCTCCGACACGTACGATCTGCAGTTCGCCTCGCTGTCGGTGGGCGACTCCGGGTGCGCGGTGGTGCTGGACGAATCGGTCGACGACGCCGACCGCATCCACTACATCGAGCTGCTGACCGCCGCCGACCACGCGCACCTGTGCCTGGGCATGCCCAGCGGCCGCACCCAGGGCGTGGCGCTCTACACCGACAACCGGCGGATGCACAACGAGGCCAGGTTCCTGCTGTGGCCGCACAGCCAAGCCGGTTACCTCGAACGGCACGGTCGCGACTTCGCCGACGAGGGCTTCGATTTCGTCATCCACCACCAGTTCGGCGCCGCGGCCGTGCCGCACATGAACGCGCTCGCGGCGCGCGAGTTCGGCGCACCGATGCCGCCCGACCTCAACGTCATCGACAAGTACGGCAACACCTCCACCACCTCGCACTTCCTCGTGCTGCACGACCAGCTCGGCGCGCAGCGCATCCCCGCGGGGTCGAAGCTGCTGATGGTGCCCGCCGCCTCGGGCATCGTGACCGGTTTCCTGTCCACCACCGTCTCCTCCCTGAAGGTCTGAGGTATCGACATGGGCGTGCGAATCACATCCACCGGCGTGAGCCGCTCGGGCGAGACCCACAGCGTGGTCACCCACGGCGGCCGGGCGGCCCGGCAGGCGATGCAGCGGGGCGGGGTGCGGCCCGAACAGATCGGCGTGCTGATCAACACCGGCGTCTTCCGTGACTCCAACACCGTGGAGCCCGCGGTGGCCGCGCTGATCCAGCAGGCGGCGGGCCTCGGCCTCGAGTACGGCAAGGGCGATCCGACGACGTTCTCCTTCGACCTGATGAACGGCGCGGCCGGGGTGGTCGACGCGATCGGCGTCGCGAGTGCCGTCCTGGGCGCCGGCGGCGTCGAGCATGTGCTGATCGTCGCGGGCGACACCCATCCGTCGCTGACCCGCGCGGTCGCCGACGACGCATTCCCCTATGCGACGGCGAGTGTGGCGATATTGCTCGAGCGGACCGACGAGCCCGACGGGTTCGGCCGCGTGCACACCGCCGCCGCGCCCGGCGATCCCGGCACCCGGGCCTACGTGGACACGGCCACGATGGGGACAGCCGGACGCGGGGTGATGACCGTCGAGCGGGACGCCGACTTCGAGGACCGGCTGCTGCCGGTGGCGCTCGCCGCGGCCCGCGCGGCGCTCGACGATTCGGACGATCCGGCCACCACCGCGCTCATCGCATCCACCCCCGGCCCGCGGTTCCCGCTGCGCCTGGCCGAGGCGCTCGGCCTGCCCGCCGACGCGGTACGGCTGCCCGACCTCACCGACGGCGACCCGCACACCGCCGCGCTGCCGCTGGCCTACGACCGCGCGGTGCGGGAACAGACACTGGCGGACTACACCTCGGTGCTGTTCGTGGCCGCCGGCGCGGGCCCCGCGGCGAGTGCCGTGCGCTACCGGCTGCCCGCCCTCGTGGGGGCGCGGCCGTGACGGTGCGGTGGTGGGCGCCGGTCGAGCGGTTCCGCGAGTTCGCCCGCGCGGACCCGGACCGGGCGGCGGTGATCCACCCGGACGGTATCGGCGGGGACGGACTGCCCCGGTACCGCACGCTGACCCGGCGGGAACTGGACGACTGGTCGGAGGCGATCGCGCGTCGCCTGCTCGACGCGGGCGTCGATACCGGCACGAGAACCATCGTCCTGGTGTTGCCCGGTCCCGAGCTCTACGCGATCCTGCTGGGACTGTTCAAGATCGGCGCCGTACCGGTGGTGATCGACCCGGGCATGGGCATCCGCAGGATGCTGCGGTGCCTGCGCGCGGTGGACGCGGCGGCTTTCATCGGTATACCCCGGGCACAGGTCCTGCGAGTGCTGTTCCGCCGCAACTTCGCTGGGGTGCGGACCGTGGTGACCGTGGGCAGGCGCTGGTGCTGGGGCGGATTCCGGCTGGCCGAGTTCGGCCGGGCACCGACGGGCGCGGGCGTGCTCGAGGGTGCGGCCGCCGACCCGGACGAGCCGCTGTTGATCGCGTTCACCACCGGCAGCACCGGCCCGGCGAAGGCGGTGCGGTTGACGCACGGCAACCTGACCGCCATGCTCGCCGCGGTCGATGCCGAGCGCGACCACGTCCCGCCGGATACCTCCCTGGTCACACTGCCACTGGTCGGCGTCCTCGATCTGCTGCTCGGCGCGCGCTGCGTGCTGCCGCCGCTGATCCCAAGCCGGGTCGGCTCGACCGACCCCGCGCACGTGGTCGACGCCATCACCCGCTTCGGCGTCCGCACCATGTTCGCCTCCCCCGCCGTCCTCGTCCCGCTGCTGCGGCATCTGCGCGCGCACCCGGCCGCGTTGCCGACCCTGCGCAGCGTCTACTCCGGCGGCGCCCCGGTGCCCGCCTGGTGCATCGCCGGGCTGCGCGACGTGCTGGCCGAGGACGTGCTCGTCTACGCCGGGTACGGCGCCACCGAAGCGCTGCCGATCTCCACCGTCGAATCGCGGGAATTGCTGGGCGGCTTGGTGATCCGGGCGCACCGCGGCGAGGGCACCTGTCTGGGGCGGCCCTCCCCCGGCGTGCAGGTGCGGATCGTCGCCGTCACCGACGAACCGATCCCCACGTGGGCCGAGGCCGAGGCGCTGGCTCCCCGGCTGGCCGACACCGACGGAATCGGCGAGATCGTGGTCAGCGGAGCACATGTCAGCACCGGGTATCACTGGCCCGCCGAGGCCGACCGCGTCGGCAAGATCACCGACGACGGGCGGGTGTGGCACCGCACCGGTGACCTCGGCCGCCTCGACGAGCAGGGCCGGATCTGGTTCTGCGGGCGCAAGAGTCAGCGGGTGCGGACCGCCGCCGGGACGCTGTGCACGGTACAGGTCGAGCAGGTGTTCAACGCGGTGCCGGGCGTTGCCCGGACCGCTCTGGTCGGCGTCGGAGCGCCCGGCGCACAACGCCCGGTGCTGTGTGTGGAGACCGAGCCGGGCGCCGACCGGCTCGCCGTCGAACTACGGCTGCGCACCCGAGGGGCCGAGTTCGCGCTCACCGAATCGATCGACGACTTCCTGTTCCACCCGGGGTTCCCGGTCGACATCCGGCACAACGCCAAGATCGGTCGCGAGCAGCTCGCCCGTTGGGCCGCCGGGCGGTCCACCGCCGGACCCGCGCGCCTGCGGGAGGTGATCCGGCGATGAGAGTTGCCGTCCTGCGGTCGATTCCGCTGATCGGGTGGCTCTACCTGGTCGCCGGGTTGGTCCTGGCCCGCTCGGGCCACGCACCACGCTTCCCCATCCTGCGGACGCTGTGGTGGATCGATGCGTTCCTCAGTGTGGTCGTGCACGCCGCCCAGATTCCGCCGGCACTGCGGGCGGCCGCGGAGTCCGGTCGTCCCGCGTGGCGGACGGCGGTGCTCACCCAGATCTTCGGTCTCACCTGGTGGCGCACCGCGCCCGGCGCGCGGGAGGTGCCACGATGAAGGTGCTCGTGACCGGTGCGTCGGGCTTCCTCGGCGGTGCGCTGGTGCGCAGGCTGGTGCGGTCCGGGGCCCACGAGGTGACGGTGCTGGCCCGCCCCGCCAGCGATCTCGGCGGCCTCGGTGACGCGCTGGCCCGGGTGCGGGTGGCCCGTGGCGATCTCACCGACCCGGCCTCACTCGCGGCGGCGGTGGTGGGCGCCGAGGTCGTCGTGCACAGCGCGGCGCGGGTGGACGAACGCGGCACCCGCGCGCAATTCGAGCGGGAGAACGTGCACGGCACCGAGGCCCTGCTCGCCGCGGCCCGCGCGGCGGGCGTGACACGGTTCGTCTTCGTCTCCAGCCCGAGCGCCCTGATGGATCGCGACGGCGGCGACCAGCTCGACATCGACGAGTCGGTGCCCTACCCCCGCCGCTACCTCAACCACTATTGCGCGACCAAGGCCGCCGCCGAACGCCTGGTGCTGGCCGCGAACGCGCCCGGCTTCACCACCTGCGCGCTGCGGCCACGGGCCATCTGGGGTGCGGGTGACCGGTCCGGGCCGATCGTGCGCCTGCTGACTCGTACCGCCCAGGGACGCCTGCCCGACCTCTCCGGCGGCCGCGACGTCTACGCCTCGCTGTGCCACGTGGACAACATCGTCGACGCCTGCGTCAAGGCGATGACCGCCGACGCCGTCGGCGGCAGAGCCTATTTCGTGGCCGATGCGGAGCGGACGAACGTGTGGCGGTTCCTCGCCGAGGTGGCCGAACGGCTGGGCTACCGGCCACCCACCCGCCGCCCGGACCCGCGGGTGCTGGGCGCGGCGGTGACGGTGATCGAGGCGCTGTGGCGGATCCCGCCGATCGCCGCGCGCTGGTCGCCGCCGCTGTCGCGCTATGTCGTCGCGCTGATGACCCGTTCGGCCACCTACGACACCTCGGCCGCCGCCCGCGACCTCGGCTACCGGCCGATCGTCGACCGGGACACCGGCTTGGCCGCGTTCCTCGACTGGCTGGCCGCCGAAGGCGGCGTCGAGGCCGTCACCCGCCACGTCCGCTGAGCATCCGGAGCCGAGCTTGACCTACCGCCGTCGCATCACGCCCACCGAACGTCTCTACCTCGCGGCCAGGGAGGTGGCGCCGCCGTTCCTGATGCACCTGGTGGTGCACGGCAGCGGCGCGATCGACCCGGCGCGGCTGCAGCGGGCCGTCGACCTCGCCTCGGCCGCGAATCCCGGTGCGCGCCTGGTACGCGACGGCGCGCACTGGATCGACAGCGGCGTGGCGGCGCGGGTGCGCGTGGTCGCCGAGCACACGCTCACCTACCCGGAACTCGAGGCCGATCCGGTCCTCGGCAGCCCGATCGAACCCACCGCCGACCGCACCTGCGAGGTTCTGCTGCTCACCGCCGATCCGGTGACCGTGGTGTTCCGCGTGTTCCACGGGGTGATGGACGGGATGGGCGCGCGACTGTGGGTCGACGACGTCTTCCGGGCGTTGCGCGGCGAGGACCCGCTCGGCGCGCCCGACCCGGTCGCGGACGCCGACCTCGTCGCCCGGCTCGGCGCGCCGGGCACGCCCACCCGGCTGCTGCCCGTGCATCGCAGCGCCGCGGGTCACGGACGCCAGGACCCGGCGCGCCGCGCGCTGCTGCGGCACCGGACCGTTGCCGCGGGCGGCAAGGGCGTGGTCGCGCGGATCGCCGCCGCGCTCGCCGACGCCGCGGGCAGACCGTCGCGGATCATGATCCCGGTCGATCTGCGCAGACACGATCCGCGGCTGCGCTCCACCGCCAACCTCGCCCTGCCACTGTTCGTCGACGTCGCGCCGGGTGACGGCGGGCAGCGGGTGAGCGCGGCCATGCGGGCCGGGCTGGCCGCCCGCCGCGAGCTGGCCGAGATGGACAACGGCGGGCTCACCGCCTTCCCACCGGCGGTGGTGCGTGGCGCCCTGCGGGCGGGCAACCTGCTCGGTGCCCGCACCGGACGGAACCTGGTGTCGGCCACGGTCTCCCACATGGGCACCGTCGACCTCGCCGCGCTCACCGCACCCGGCTTCACGCCGACCACGATGCGGATTCTCCCCCAGCACAGCGGGATCATGCCGCTGCTGTTCGGCATCCTGGAGACCCCGGCCGGGCTGGAGATCACCGTCTCCTGCCGCAACGGCGCCGGAGTCGAAGCGCGCCTGGAGGCGCTGCTCGACCGGATCGTCGCCGCCCTCGAAGGCGACCACACCGGGGCCGGCACCGGGCACTGACGCACCCGCCGTCTGCTCCGGTTGACATGAACCGACCGGTTGCTGGACTTGCCTGCGCGAGGCGCGGGCCTGCCGAGACGCGGTCCCGACTGCCGGATTGGCGCGAACTTCCAGCGATGTGATATGGCCGTGTCCTGGGTCACCTCCGGCGAAAGTGCAGTTTTGAACGACCACTATGCTCTAAATTCGCACCCTGCATGTTCGTCGTTCGGGATGCCGATGGTCCGTCGCACAGCGGGCCGGTATCCGCCCAGCGAGGAGGTCCATTCACGTGGAGATCGACCATTTCAGTCACGGCTTGCTCACCCCCGTGGTGGCCTACCTGTTGTCGTTCACCGGTTCGTTGCTCGGCTTGCGCTGCATGACTCGCGTGCGCACCGCGTCACCGTTCGACGGCTGGCTCATCGCCGCGTCCGTGGCCATCGGCGGCACCGGCATCTGGGTCATGCACTTCGTGGCCATGCTCGGCTTCCGCATCCACGGCGCGTCCATCAAGTACGACGTGCCGGTCACGTTGGCGAGCGCGATCATCGCCATGCTCGTGGTGTGGATCGGGTTGTGCCTGGCCCAGCAGCCGCGCCTCGGCCAGCAGGCCCTCGTCGTCGGCGGCGTGGTGACCGGACTCGGCGTGGCGGCCATGCACTACTCCGGCATGTACGCGATGAAGACCGACGTCGAAATCGGCTACGAGTGGTCGAAAGTGGTCCTCTCGCTGGTGATCGCCGTCGTCGCGGCCACCGCGGCGCTGTGGTTCACCCTCAACGTCCGCGGCACCCTGTCCACCATCGGCGCCGCGCTGGTGATGGGCCTGGCCGTCGCGGGCATGCACTACACCGGCATGTTCGCCATGCACCTCGGCCACCAGCACCACACCCCGCCCGCGGGCGCGGGCGCGAGCCAGCTGCTGACCCCGCTGATCGTCAGCGTCAGCCTGCTCACCATCGGCATGCTCTTCCACCTCGGCCTCACCGACATCAACGGCCCCGACCGCCGTTTCGCGCGTCGCGCCACGGATCAGGCGTATTGGCCCACGCGGGAGTGATTTCGGGGGGGGGAACCGATTCCGTGGAACCGATCTTCCGGTTGGTGCGTCAGAACCAGGACACCCACCGACCGAGGAGGTTCCCCGTGCCCGATCCACTCGCCCCGTCCTCGAACCGCCTGCGGTGGGAGCACGCCGCACTGGCCGACCTCGACCGCGCCTGCGCCGGATTGCTCGACGCATTGACCGCGGCGCACGATCAGGCACGCGCGCTGGCCGAGCGCCCACACTGGGGTCTCGGCGAGGCCGACCCCGCCCTCCACTCCGCGGCCGCCCTGGCGGAACTGTTCCGCGAGAAGGCGTCCGATACACCCGGCGGAGTCGGCGGGGCACTCGCGGCGCACACGGCGGAGGTCACCGAATTCCGCGACCTGATCGCCGCTGTCTGCGCCGCGCTCCCGGACATCGACACAGGATCGGCTCGGAGACTCGACGGACCGCTCTCCTAGCGCGTGTGTCGGGACCTGAACGACGGCCCGGTCGGGATGCGCTACTCCACGAGCCCGACCGGCCCCGCCTGACAGTCGTCCGGCCGATGGACCCGAGCGGCGACAGCTGTGGCGAGGCGCGCGTGGTCGTCTTGGTGGCTCGCCACAGCGGAATCGCGAGTGGCACACCCGCGCCTCTCACGCATGGAGATAGGGAACGTCTGCCCTCGGATCACCATCGTTCTCGTACGGACCACCCAGTTCCCGCAACCGCCGTCTGCCGCTGTCGGTTATCCGCACCCGGAAGATCTCGCTGGGTGCGATCTCGTCATCGCGGATGTTCAGGTAACCCGGCACCCCGTTGTACCCATCCGCGATCCGCCCGATCGCTTCTTCGGTTACCGCGTTCCACGGCGCCCAGCCCCTGCCGCCGCCGGGACGCTGCGAACTCGATGAATCCCTTGCCCGCCGATCCGCCCGGTTCAACGAACTCGTAGTGAATTCAACCGTGATCACTACTCTTGTCCAAGTAGCCGAAAAGCTCCTCGATTTGCCTTATCCCCTCTCTCACCTCAGGCGATAGGGAATCGATCGATAGCTCCCGGGCCTTCCGCAGGATCGGTAGGCGATCATTGGTTTGTAACTCCTGCAAGCGGTAGGCAAGATAGTCCGAGTCGGGATCGTCGATCCGTCTTCCCAACTCGCCCAAAATTGCGACCAGTCCGTCGCGGCCACCGAAACGAGCCAAGACCTCGGTGGCCTCCAGTTCTACCGCCATGTCATCGTCAGAAAGAAGTTCCGCCAGTCGTTCCATCGCTTGTCCGGATGGGAGCAGCTTCCCGAGTTCAACAGCCGCACGCGCACGAATACTCCAGTCCGCCGAGTGCGAGTCGGCGAGCACATGCCCTGAATCCATACTGCTCCTCTTATGGAATCGGTGCGGGCGCGTTCCCGCAGGGGGCGGGGAGGCACTTCGCGCTGCGCGAACGATCGGCGACGAGGACAACGTGTCGGCGTTGCCGCGTAGGACGACAAGGGAGCAGACCATCACGCAGAGAGCCGCCGACCACTGTTGTGGCCGACGGCTGTCTGCTGGATCAACCTCGCGCCGCTGAGGAATCGAAGGCGTCGAGCAGGCGCTCGGCCGCCAGAGCAGGGGTGAGCGTCCCCTCGCGCACTTCACGCTCCACATCCGCGCGAATCGCCTTGACCTCCGGTGCTTCCGCCAGCCGCCGCAGCAATTGGTCGTGCACCATCGTCCAGGTCCAGTCGATCAACTGCCTGCGGCGTTTCTCGTCGAAAGCGCCCGCGTCGGTGAGTACCCGGCGGTGTTTGAGCACGGTTTCCCAGAACTCGTCCAGGCCGGTGCCTTCCAGGCCGCTCATGGTGAGGACCGGGGGGCGCCAGAGTGCGTCGCGCGGGTGGATCAGGCGCAGTGCGCCGGCCAGTTCGCGGGCGGCCGACTTGGCCTCGATCGCGTGCTTGCCGTCGGCCTTGTTGACGGCCACGATCTCGGCCAGTTCCAGCACACCCTTCTTGATGCCCTGCAACTGGTCGCCGGTGCGCGCCAATGTGAGGAAGCAGAACACGTCGACCATGTTCGCGACCGTCACCTCGGACTGTCCCACACCGACGGTCTCGACCAGGATCACGTCGTAGCCGGCGGCTTCGAGCAGGACGATGGTCTCCCGGGTGGCCTTGGCGACGCCGCCGAGGGTGCCCGCGGTCGGCGACGGCCGGATGAAGGCGTTGGGCTCCACCGACAATCGGGCCATGCGCGTCTTGTCGCCGAGGATCGAACCACCGGTCCGGGTGGACGACGGGTCGACCGCGAGCACGGCGACCTTGTGTCCCTTCCCGATCAGGTACATGCCGAGCGCGTCGATGAAGGTCGACTTGCCGACGCCGGGCACACCGGTGATGCCGACTCGGTTGGAGACCACGGCGGTCGCCGAATCACCGTCTTCGGGGGTGAGGCGCAGCAGCAACTGTTGCGCGAGGGCCCGGTGATCGGATCTGGTCGATTCGACCAGGGTGATCGCCCGTGCCAGGGCCGCTCGGTCGTTGCGCCGGACGGCGGCGGCGAGTTCGTCTACGTCGATCTTCCGCCGCGCCCGGGTGGGCGCGGCGGAACCCGGGTCGCTCATTCCGCCGCGGAACCCTCCAGTTCGTGACCCAGCTCGCCGGCGAGCTTGCGCAGCAGGTCGATGGCGGCGTCGGCGATGACGGTGCCGGGCGGGAAGATCGCCGCGGCGCCCGCCTGGTACAGCTCGTCGAAGTCACCGGGCGGGATGACGCCGCCGACCACGACCATGATGTCGGGGCGTCCGACATCGGCCAGTGCCTGCCGCAGGGCGGGCACCAGCGTGAGATGGCCCGCGGCCAGCGACGAGACACCGACGATGTGGACGTCGTTGTCGGCCGCCTGCTGCGCCACCTCCTCGGGGGTCTGGAACAGCGGGCCCACATCGACGTCGAAGCCGAGGTCGGCGAAGGCGGTGGCGATCACCTTCTGGCCTCGGTCGTGCCCGTCCTGACCCATCTTGGCGACGAGGATGCGCGGACGCCTGCCCTCGGCCTCGGCGAACTCCTCGACCAGCTTGCCGGCGATGGTGATGTTGGTGACCTTTCCGGCCTCGTCCCGGTACACACCCGACAGGGTACGGATCTCGGCCTGGTGGCGGCCGTAGACCTTCTCCAGCGCGTCGGAGATCTCCCCGACGGTGGCCTTGGCGCGGGCGGCGTCGATGGCCAGGGCCAGCAGGTTGTTCTCCATACCGCCCTGGGTGGCGGCGGCGGCGCGGGTGAGCTCGGCCAGGGCACGGTCGACCGCGTCCTGGTCGCGCTCGGCGCGCAGGCGGCGCAGCTTCTCGATCTGCTCGGCGCGCACGCGGGAGTTCTCGACCTTGAGGACCTCGACCGCCTGGTCCTCCTCGACCTGGTACTTGTTGACGCCGATCACCGGCTGCTGGCCGGTGTCGATGCGCGCCTGGGTGCGGGCGGCGGCCTCCTCGATGCGCAGCTTCGGGATGCCCTCCGAGATCGCCTGCGCCATACCGCCGTGCGCCTCGATCTCGGCGATGTGCGCGCGGGCGCGCTCGGCCAGCTGATGGGTCAGCCATTCGACGTAGTAGGAGCCGCCCCACGGGTCGATCGGCCGGGTGGTGTTGGACTCCTGCTGGATCAGCAGCTGGGTGTTGCGGGCGATGCGGGCCGAGAAGTCGGTCGGCAGCGCCAGCGCCTCGTCCAGGGCGTTGGTGTGCAGGGACTGGGTGTGGCCCTGGGTGGCGGCCATCGCCTCGATGCAGGTGCGCGCCACGTTGTTGTAGACGTCCTGGGCGGTGAGCGACCAGCCGGAAGTCTGCGAATGGGTGCGCAGCGACAGCGATTTCGAGTTCTTCGGCTCGAACTTCGACACCAGCTCGCTCCACAGCAGCCGGCCCGCGCGCAGCTTGGCGACCTCCATGAAGAAGTTCATGCCGATCGCCCAGAAGAATGACAGCCGGGGGGCGAACTTGTCGACCTCCATGCCCGCGTCGATACCGGCCCGGATGTACTCCACGCCGTCGGCGAGGGTGTAGGCGAGTTCCAGGTCGGCGGTCGCGCCCGCCTCCTGGATGTGGTAGCCGGAGATGGAGATCGAGTTGAACTTCGGCATCTTCGCGCTGGTGTAGGCGAAGATGTCGGAGATGATCCGCATCGAGGGCTTGGGCGGGTAGATGTAGGTGTTGCGGACCATGAACTCCTTCAGAATGTCGTTCTGAATCGTTCCGGCCAGCTGCTCGGGCTTGACGCCCTGCTCCTCGGCGGCCACCACGTACAGCGCCAGGATCGGCAGCACCGCGCCGTTCATGGTCATCGACACCGAGACCTGGTCCAGCGGGATGTGATCGAAGAGCTGGCGCATGTCCAGGATCGAATCGATCGCCACGCCGGCCATGCCGACATCGCCCTGCACGCGCGGGTGATCGGAGTCGTAGCCACGGTGAGTGGCCAGGTCGAAGGCAACCGACAGACCCTTCTGGCCCGCCTGCAGGTTGCGACGGTAGAAGGCGTTGGAGTCGGCGGCCGTGGAGAAGCCCGCGTACTGGCGGATGGTCCACGGCTGGTTGACGTACATGGTCGGGTACGGGCCGCGCACGAACGGCGCCACACCCGGCACGCTGTCGAGCGGGTAGCCCGCCGCGGCGACGGCGTCCCGGTCGGCCTTGGTGAACACCGGCGGCACGTCGATGCCCTCCGGGGTCGACCAGGTCAGCTGCTCGGGGGTGTAGTTGTTGGCCGCGGCGGCCGTGCGCACGAACTCCTCGACCTGCGCGGCGTCCACCGCGGCGGGCTCGGGATCGTGCTCGGTCAGCGGCACCTCGGCGAAGTTGCCCACCAGGTGGGCCACGTCGCCCGGTTCTTCGATGTGACTGAGGGTCATCAGGCTCCCACCTTCTCCAGCAGGCCGGACAGTTGCGCCACCGCGTCGATCTTCGCGGTGAGGAAGCCGTCCGGGCGCTGCGCCGCGTCGAGGTCGGCGACGGCCTTCTCCGCGCCGGCCAGCAGCACCGTTTCCACTCCGGCCGCGCGCAGCGCCGCCACCGCCGCACCGGCCTCCGCGCCGTAACGCGCGTCCGAACCGCACAGCACCGCGATCGGCGCGCCCGCTTCCTTCGCGGCGGCCTCGACGGCCGACACCTCGAGCGGGCCCGGATTCACCGACGCGATGCCGCCCGAGGCGAGCAGGTTCGCGATGAAGGTGACCCGCACGTTGTGCTCGGCCACCGTGCCCAGCGGCACCAGCAGCGCCTTCGGCCGCGCGCCGTTGGCCTCGAGGTAGGCGTCGGAGCGGTCACGCAGCGCTTCGAAGGCGGCGCCGTAGCGGGCGATCTCGCCGGGCGTGCGCGCCTGCTCCGACAGCGGCTTCTCGGCCAGGTTCGGGAATTCGTTGACGCCGGTGACGGCGGTCCTGCGGTGCGCCACATCGGCGTCGCGGGTCGCCTTGGTCTCGGCGATCCGCTGCCCGAGCAGGCCGGCGTCCAGCGCGGCGCGGTAGCCGCCCGCCTTCTCCAGCTCCTGCATGAACTCCCAGGCCTTGGCCGCGAGCTTCGCGGTGTAGTCCTCGATGTACCAGGAACCCGCACCGGGATCCTGCACGTGACCGAGGTGGGATTCCTCGAGCAGCAGCAGCTGGGTGTTGCGCGCCATGCGGTCGGAGAACGACTTCGACACACCGAGCTCGCCGGGCGGCAGCGCGCAGTCGAACGGCAGCACGGTCAGCGAGTCGGCCCCGCCGACGCCCGCGCCGAACGCGGCCAGCGTGGTGCGCAGCATGTTCACCCACGGATCACGCTTGCTCATCATCGCGGCCGAGGTGACCGCGTGCTGGGGGGCGCCGCCGAAGTCGGGCGCGCCGCAGACGTGCGCGACCCGCGCCCAGACCGTGCGCGCCGCGCGGAATTTCGCGATGGTCGCGAACTGGTCGTCGGTGGCGGCGAGGCGGAACTCCAGCTGACCCAGCGCGTCGGCGATGTCGACACCGGCGCCGGTGAGCGCGCGCAGGTACTCGAGGCCGGCGGCCACCACGGCGCCGAGTTCCTGGGCATCGGAAGCGCCGGCGTTGTGGAAGACGGTGCCGTCCACGGTGATCGCGCGCACCGTCTCGGTGCGGGCGACGGCCTGCTTCGCCAGCTCGACGGCCCGGTCCGAGTCGACGTCGGCCGCACCGGCGAAGCGGCTGGTCAGCGGCGCGGCGCCGAGGCCGATCCGGATGGCCGCGCGGTCGTCGACGCGGTAGTCGTCGAGCACCGCGTACAGCTGCGCGGCGGCCTCGGGCAGGGCCGCGCCCGCGGCCAGGCTGAGCGGCGCGAGCTCGAACAACAGACCGCGCAGGGCGGTCGGCAGTTCGGCGACGGGCACGCCGTGCTCGCCGACGCCCACCCGCACGGCGCTCAGCCCGTTCTCCAGCCCCGCGAGGATCTCCCGATTCGCCGCGGCGGCATCGGTTTCGGTGATGTCCGCGCACACGTCCCAGCCCCGGTGCACGTCACGGGTGGCGTCCCGGCCGCGCACGAACGGGAAGACGCCGGGCAACGGCGGCTCCGGGCGCTCGTCGCGCCGCGTGTAGAGCGGGGCGACGGCCAGTCCGTCGTAGGTCGTCTGCGTGAGCAGCTGTTCCGGCTCGTCGGGCAGATCGGCCACGTCCACCTTGCGCGCCTTGGCGAGCACGCCCGCCACTCCCTTGCGCCACGCGGCGTACTGCGGAACCGTCTCCGCGCCGGGAGACGGATCTGAAGCAATCGGCATAGCTGCTGTCCCTCTTCCACTCGACCACGGGGCGCGCACCTCGTGTGTGCGCCCGATACCTCGCATTCGCCCAGCTCAGCGAGCACATTGGTTAACGAGCATTCGTCCCGTTTCCCTTGATGCTAGCGGCAGCGGACGCGGCGGTTGACCCTGGCCGCCACTACCAACCGGTAACCTGTCGCGAGTGACCAGGCTGTTGCGGAATCCGCGTATCGTCGTCGCCCTCGCCGGGCTCGGCGCGCTGTTCGCGGTCGCGCTGCTGGTGCCGTTGCCCACACCCCAGCAGATCCAGGACTGGGCGGGCTCGCTCGGTGTCTGGTTCCCGCCGCTGTTCTTCCTGTTCTACGCGCTGGTCGCGGTCGCGCCGGTCCCGCGCACCGTGCTGACGATCAGCTGCGGGGTGCTGTTCGGTTCGCTGCTGGGCAGCGCGATCGCGTTGTCCGCCACCGCCGTCGCCGCCGTGCTCGCCCTGCTTCTGGTGCGCGCGCTGGACCGCGACCGGGTGGCCGCGCGACTCACCCATCCTGCCGTGCGGGCGGTCGACGACCGGCTGCGCCGACGCGGCTGGCTGGCCGTGGGGTCGCTGCGGCTGATCTCGTTCGCGCCGTTCTCGGTCGTCAACTACTGCTGTGCGCTGACCTCGATCCGGGTGCGCCCCTATCTGCTGGCGACCGTGGTCGGTTCGGCGCCCGGCACCGTCGCCACGGTGATCCTGGCCGACGCGCTCACCGGTGGCACCCATCCGGCCATGCTCGTCGTCTCCGCGGTGTGTCTCGGCATCGGCCTGGTGGGCCTGGTGGTCGATGCGCGGTGGCAGCCGGTCGACCCCGCGCCGGAACCGGTCGCCGTCGCCGCGGGGCCGCGCTCCTAGGTGCGCCGCTCGCCGCGGCCGAGGTAGTGCAGCGGAACGGCGGCGGCCAGCGCGGTCACGACCACGAAGACGAACAGGGCCGGGATCGGGTCCAGCCGCGGCAGCCAGGTGAACTCGGCCGCGTAGGAGGCGGCCAGCACGGTGGGCGGCAGGAACACCGCGACCACGCCGGTGTGCAGCCGCAGGATGCCGCTCTGGCGCACCCCGAGGCAGGCGGTGGCGGTCTGGGCCAGGAAACGCAAGCCGTCGTGCTCGCGCTCGGCCCGCCGGGCCACGCCCTCGATGTCGGCCACGAGCGAGCCGATCCGCTCGCCGAGCCCGCTGGTCTGTGCGGCGTAGTCGACGTCGAGATGGCGGGCGGCCGCGGCCAGCTGCGCCTGGGTCTCGCGCACCCGGGCGACGACCCGTTCGGCGGCGCCGAGCCGGTGGATCACCTCGCGGGCAGGCCCGGCGCCCAGCCCGTTGCCGTGCTCGGCGGTGGCGGCGTCGAGGATGTCGCGCTGCGCCTCGACGGTATGGCCCACCCAGCGCAGCACCCGGTCGGAGGCGTCGTTGAGCGCCCACAGCAGGGCGAAGGTCACACCGTAGGAGGAACCGGTGAGAGTGGCGTCACGGCGCATGGCCGCGATGGCGGTCTCGAACGGCAGGAAGGGCTCGGCCGGTTGCAGCGTGACGACGAACTCGGTGCCGAGCGCGAAGACGATGGTCTCCCGCTCGACCCGCTCGCCGCGGCAGTAGTTCACCGTCACCGGCAGATACGTGAAATCACCGTGCGCGGTGACCCCGTCGCGCGGCGTCGTGAAATCGACGCCGAGCCGCTCGCGCAGCACCGCCGCGGTGTCCTCGTCCGAGGACGGCAGCGGGATCCAGTGCATGCCGAGCACCTCGGTGTCGAACCGATCGGCGGGCGCGCGTAGGGATTTCGTCATCGTGACCTCCCACGCACCGATGAAACGGCGATGCGCGGACGCGACGGGGTCGCCGCGCGGGCGGCGGGCACGGGTTCGAGGCGGGCAGTGCTCACGGCGGGACTCCAGGCAGGGGCTGGTCGGGACACGTCGGATCGGGCGTCCGTGCGGCGTTCACGCTGTGGCCCTTGACGATTCGGGCGCGGCGCACGGATCAGCGACGAACCGGACAGCTTCGTCGCACGGGAAATGACCGGCAGTAGGCATCGATACTGTCATCCGGCATCTGCCGCTCACCCCGCTTCGTTCGTCGGAATCCGGCGCGCGAATCGCGCCATCGTTCATTAGAACGGCGGCGCGCGGCACAGTCAATCGAGGCGGAAAGTATTCGACGCCCGTTCACCGGTCGTACCGCTTGGTCCGAATCCCGGTGTGCGCCAACGCGAGCCCGGGCGGCTCGCGGTGTGGGTCAGCGGGCAGCGGCCAGCAGATAGCCGGAGGCGTTCGAGCGGATCAGGGCGCCGTCGAGGAACTGCGCCTCGGTCATCCCGAGCCGGGTGCTCACCAGTTCCAGCGCCATCCGCAGCACCTCGCGCTCGGTGGGCGCGACCACCTGCGACTGTTCCAATCGGGAGCCGCGCTCCACCCGCACCCGGCACCGCCAGCCGGTGCGCTCCCCCACCGGCACCGGCCGACCGATTCCCGCCCAGACCGGCACGCCGTTGCGGCGGAACTCGCCGGTGGCCAGCGGATCGCCGATCGTTCGGCGTCCCGCCCGCACGGTCCCGCTCGTCGATTCTGGCAAAGCACCGGCGAACGGCTGGTCGTACATCGGATTCTCCCTGAACGTCGGATGACGGCGCCTGCCCACGGCCCTCGAACGGCACACACCGTAACCCGAGACCGGACCGTCCGCAACTTTTCAGCAAACGGCACGGCGGGAGTCGCACAGCTCCGTTCAGTCAGTCGGTCACGGTGTGCCCGGGCGGGGCTGCCACGCACCGTCCTGCGGATCCGTCTGCGGCGCGGGCGGCCATGCCTGCTGCTGCGCGGGCGGTTGCTGGGGCGCGGGCGGCCGCACCGGCTGGCCCACCGGCGGCGCCATCCCCTCGACCGGCTGCCGTGCGGTCGCCTCGGCGGCGCGCACGGCACGTTCGATGGTCGGGTCCGACGCCATGTCGAACCAGTCGGCCACGTCGGAGTCGTCCTCCACCTTCACCGGTTCGCTGTCGTCGGCGGGCGGCTCGTAGCGGAACACGCCGTCGGCGTCCTTGCTCGCGAAGCTCTTGGCGAAGCCTTCCAGCGCCTTGCCGAAATCGCTGGGCACCAGCCAGACCTTGTTGGCATCGCCGCGGGCGACCATCGGCAACGTCTGCATGTACTGGTAGGCCAGCAACTCCGGGGTCGGCTTGCCCGCCTTGATCGCGGCGAAGACCTTCTCGATCGCCTTGGCCTGGCCCTGCGCCTGCAGGTACGCCGCCGCCCGCTCACCCTGCGCGCGCAGGATGCGGCTCTGGCGTTCACCCTCGGCCGCCAGGATCGCCGACTGCTTGGCACCTTCCGCGGCGAGGATCTGCGCCTGCTTGGCGCCCTCGGCCGTCTTGATCTGCGATTCGCGGGTGCCCTCCGCGGTGAGAATCATCGCCCGCTTCTCGCGGTCGGCCTTCATCTGCTTCTCCATCGATTCCTGGATGGAGGGCGGCGGATCGATGGCCTTGAGCTCGACGCGGGCCACCCGCAGGCCCCAGCGCCCGGTCGCCTCGTCGAGAACGCCGCGCAGCTGGCTGTTGATCTGGTCGCGCGAGGTCAGCGTCTCCTCCAGCGTCATCCCGCCCACGACGTTGCGCAGGGTGGTGACGGTGAGTTGTTCGACCGCGGCGATGTAGTTGCTGATCTCGTAGACCGCCGCCTGCGGGCTGGTGACCTGGAAATACACCACCGAGTCGATCTGCAGGGTGAGGTTGTCCTGGGTGATCACCGGCTGCGGCGGAAAGGAGACCACCCGCTCACGCAGGTCGACCTTGGCCCGGATGCGGTCGGCGAAGGGCACCAGGAAGGTCAGCTGGCCCGACACCGTCCGCGAATACCGCCCGAGCCGCTCGATGACGGCGGCCTCGGCCTGCGGCACCAGCGCGATCGATTTGAAGGCCACCACCACGATGAGCAGCACCAGCACCGCGGCGACGATCAATACAGCCATCACGGACCCTTCCACACGACGGCCGTCGCGCCGTCGATCTCCATCACGGACACGGTCGTCCCCGGTTCGAAGACGTCCCCCTGATTCATCGGCCGCGCCGTCCACACCTCGCCGGCCAGCTTCACCAGCCCGGCGGTGTCGGTCACCTCCTCGAGCACCAGCGCGGTCTTGCCCGGGAGCGCGTGCACGTTGGTCGGCACCGGCGGCGGTGTACCGAACCGGCGGCGCAACACCGGACGAACCCCGAGCAGCAGCACGAGGGTGATCACGCCGAAGACCACCGCGTCGACGATCACCGAGGTATCGGCGGCGGCGCTGACCCCGGCCGTGCCGAGGGCGGCCACCCCGATCATCAGCAGGGTCAGATCCCCGACGAGCATCTCCGCGGCCGCGAGCAGGATTCCCGCGACCAGCCAAGCGATTGCGGCCACGCCCCCACTGTAGTCCGGGGACGCCGCATCGCGCGGGTGCTCGGTGAACGTCGGGCGACACCCTCGCGTCGCAGAACCGAAATCGCGGCGTGGCCGGGTAGTTTCGGACGGGTGGGTACGCGTGACAGGTTCGGCGGTGACAGTCGCTCCGGCGACATCTACTCCGGCGACATCTTCTCCGGACATGCCAGGACGAAGAAACGGGCGGTGCCGACGGTGCCCGCCGAACGCGATCTCGTGGTGGAGGACGCCGCGACCGGATTCTGCGGCGCCGTCGTCGGATTCGACCGCAGCTACGACGGCGAGTTCGTGAAACTCGAGGACGGGCGCGGGGTGGTCCGGCTGTTCGCGATGCGCGAGGCGGCGTTCCTGATCGACGGCAAGCCGGTCACGTTGGTGCGCCCGGCGGTCGCCGCGCCGCGGAAGCCGACGCGCTCGGCGTCGGGGTCGACCCGGGTGGAGGGGCTGCGCGCGAAGGTCGCCAAGGCCAGTCGCATCTGGGTGGAGGGTGTGCACGACGCCGCACTGGTCGAGCGGGTGTGGGGCCACGACCTGCGGGTCGAGGGCGTGGTCGTCGAGCACCTGGAGGGGCTGGACAACCTCGCCGAGCGGCTCACCGCGTTCGGGCCGGGCCCGGGCAGGCGGGTCGGCGTGCTGGTCGACCACCTGGTCACCGGCTCCAAGGAAACCCAGCTCACCACCGGTCTCGGCCCGCACGTGCTGGTGACCGGCCACCCCTACGTCGACGTGTGGCAGGCGGTGCGCCCGGCCGCGCTCGGCATCCGGGAGTGGCCCGCGGTGCCGCGCGGGGAGGACTGGAAGACCGGCGTCTGCCACCGGCTCGGCTGGGGAACGCCGCAGGACGGCTGGCGGCGGGTGTACCAGGCGGTGACGAGCTTCCGCGACCTGGAGTCCCCCCTCATCGGCGCGGTGGAACGGCTCATCGACTTCGTCACCGAACCGGAGTAGCCACACCCGCGGGTGCGCGAGCGCGAACCCCTTTATGCTCGAAGATTATGTGCTCTCCCAGTGCCACGCTGACGGTGTGGGCCGGCTCCTGGCTGGCCGGCAACAGTGCGCCCGACGATGTGCTCGAGGCGCTGCACGCCTGGGCGTCCAGGCACACCATCGCCGCCGGTGACCCGGTCACCGGCGGCCGCTCCGACCTGCCGTGGTCCTCGCGCGGCGCGGCAGCGGGTAGCGGGGTCATGCCGCTGCTCAAGGTCATTCGCGAGGCGATGAGCGCGCCGCAGGCGCAGCTGCGACTGGTGCTGCCGGTGCCCGGCGACGTGCGCGGACTGCCGGTCGGCACCGAGTTCGCCGCCGACGCGATCGAGGCCGAGGAGGGCCTGTTGATCGGCGCGCCCGGCGCCGAGGGCACCGGGCTGATCCCGCTGTGGGCCGACGACGACACCCTGCAGTGGACGATCTACACCGTCACCGTCCCCCCGGCGGCCGGACCGGACCTCTCCCTCGGCGAGGCCGAGTACACGATGCGGGAAGCCGTCCGCGACGCCGCCGACGCCCTGATGAAGCTGCACACCACGAGCATCGGCGCCGCGGACTCCGACCCGCGTGAACTGATCGAAGCCGAGCTGGCCGGTTACGCCCGCCACGACTACCCCGAGTCGATCCCGTTGCGCGCCAAGCGGATTCTCGACACCGCCGACCACGTCGCGGCCATCCTCACGGTGGCGCAACGGGAACCGGCGTCGGCGCCGACCTCCGCCAGCGCGATCGGCGCACAGGAGAATCTGCTGCGCCCGCTGTGGGACGCCATCCGCGCCGCCCGGCTGGTCGCGGTACACGCGGCCGCGCGCGGGTGAGGCGATCGGTGAGCGCCGGTCAGCGGCCCGCGGCCGCCGGGCGGCGTTGCGGCGCACAGCATCCGCTCGCGCACGGCACCCCGTCGGTGGTGCAGCCGTAGCCCGGTTCGGCGCCCAGCCTGCGCGGGGCCAGGCCGTCCAGATGCTCACGCATCAGCTCCACCACCAACCGCGGGAACCGCGGGTCGGTGCCCGGCGTCGACGCCCGCGCGAACGCCATGCCGAGCTCGGCGGCCTTGTCCTTCGCCTCGTTGTCCAGATCCCAGATGACCTCGAGGTGGTCGGAGACGAAGCCGACCGGGCACACCACGACCGCGTCCACCCCCCGGCCCGCCAGGTCCTCCAGATGGTCGACGATGTCGGGCTCGAGCCACGGCACCTGCGGCGGCCCGGAGCGGGACTGCCACACCAGGTCGTGATCGGCGAAACCCGTTGCCGCCGCGCACAATCGGGCGGCATCGGCGACCTGACGGCTGTACAGCTCGCCGCCGTCGGCGGGCGGACCGGCGGCGGCGTCGGCGGCGACCGGCACCGAGTGCGCGGTGAACACCAGCCGGGCACGGTCACGCCGATCCGCGGGCAGCCGTTCCAGGGCGGCGCGGATCGCGTCGGCGAACGCCTCGATCAACAGCGGGTGGTCGAAGTACTGGCGCAGCTTGGTCAGGTGCGGGGCGGCGGGGCCGACGGCCGCCCTGGCCCGCTCGATGTCCTCGTGGTACTGGCGGCACCCGGAGTAGCCGCCCCAGGCCGAGGTGGGGAAGACCAGGGCGCCGGTCACTCCGTCGCGGGCCATCTCCGCGACGGTGTCCTCGACCATCGGATGCCAGTTGCGGTTGCCGAAATACACCGGCAGGTCGATGCCCGCCTCGTCGAGTTCGCGCTCGACACCGGCGATGATGTCGCGGTTGAGCGCGTTGATCGGCGAGACGCCGCCGAAGTGCAGGTAGTGCTGGGCGACCTCCTCGAGGCGGGCACGCGGCACCCCACGGCCCCGGGTGACGTTCTCCAGGAACGGCATCACGTCCTCGGGGCGTTCCGGGCCGCCGAAGGACAGCAGCAGCAGCGCCTCGACGGCCACGGGTCCTCCCTTCGCTCAGTTGGCCGACCAGTTCTCCGGGAACCAGGTGTTGTGGCTGGCACCGCCGTCGACGTAGATGATCGAACCGGTGGTGGCGGGCAGCCAGTCCGACAGCAGCGCCACGATGGACTTGGCCACCGCGGTCGGGTCGTCGACATCCCAGCCGATCGGCGAGGCGCCGTCCCAGTAGATGTTGAGCTGGTTGAGCTTGGCCGCGTCGTCGGTGGCGGTGCCCGCGATGGCCTTGGCGGCCAGCGTCTTGATCGGGCCCGCGGCGATCAGGTTGGAGCGGACCTTCTTGGCGGTGCCGACCTCGCGGGCGACGTAGCGGTTCACCGACTCCAGCGCGGCCTTGGCCACGCCCATCCAGTTGTAGTACGGCATGGCGGTGCGCGGGTCGAAGTCCATGCCGACCAGCGAGCCGCCCTCGTTCATCACCGGCAGCACCGCGCGGGCCAGCGAGGCGTAGCTCCACGCGGAGATCTCGAACGCCTTGGCCGCGTCCGGGCCGGGGCCCTCCAGGAACGGCAGCGCCTCCGGGCCCATCAGGGTGCGCGGTGCGAAGGCGATCGAGTGCAGCACACCGTCGAGTCCCTCGGGCGCGAGCTCGCGGATCTTGTCCGCGAGTCCGGCCAGGTCCTCCTCGTTGGTGACGTCGAGACCGATGGCGGGCGGAACCTCCTTCGGCAGCCGCTTGGCGATGCGGTCGATGAGCCGCAGCCGCTCCGGGATACCGGTGATGATCACCTTCGCGCCCTGTTCCTGGGCCATCGCCGCCGCGTGGAACGCGATGGAGGCGTCGGTGATGATGCCGGTGACCAGGATGGTCTTGCCTTCGAGCAGTCCGCCCATGAGTTTCTCGGTTCTCCTGATGTCGAAAGTCCGTTGCTGCGGGCCAGCGGGATACTAGTGGCCCATGCCCATGCCGCCGTCGACCGGGATCACCGCGCCGTTGATGTAGGAGGCGTCGTCGGAGGCGAGGAAGCTGATCGCGGCGGCCACCTCCTCGGGCTGACCCGGACGGCCCGCGGGCACACCGTACTTCAGCACGACCTCGCGCATCTCCTCGGTGACCTCGTCACGAGTCATGTCGGTCTCGATGAAGCCGGGGGCGACCACGTTGGCGGTGATGTTGCGCGACCCGATCTCGCGGGTGATCGATCGCGCCATGCCGATCAGGCCCGACTTGGACGCCGCGTAGTTGACCTGGCCGGGACCGCCGCCGAGGCCGACGACCGAGCCGAGGAAGATGATCCGGCCGAACTTGGCCCGCAGCATCGCGCGGTTGGCGCGCTTGGCGCAGCGCCACGCGCCGGTGAGGTTGGCGTCGATCACGCTGGTGAACTGCTCGTCGCTCATCCGCATGAGCAAGGTGTTGGCGACGATGCCCGCGTTGGCCACCAGCACCTCCACCGGCCCCTGGTGCGCCTCGACCTCGGCGAAGGCGCGGTCGACCGACTCGGTGTCGGTGACGTCGCACTTGACGCCGAACAGGCCGTCCGGCACGCCCGAGCCACGATGGGTGACGGCGACCTTGTGACCGTCGGCGAGCAGGCGTCGCGCGACCGCGAGGCCGATGCCGCGGTTTCCGCCGGTCACCAGGACCGATCGCGATGTGATGTTGGTCATGGGAGTTAACCTATCTGTTCGAATTCCTGCGTCCGCGTGCGGGCAGCGCACCTTGTGCGATGCCACAACGGCGTGCGGCTACGGCAGGCGTTGACGATAGAGCAGGCCCGTCACGATGCCCGCGGCGACGACCAGCATGCCGAGCAGCAACCACGGGCGGCTGGCATCGCCGCGGGTGGTCTCGTAGCCGATCTGCTCCTCGAGCGTGTCGTAGACGGCGGTCAGTTCCTCCAGGCTGGAGGCGGTGTAGAACTCGCCGCCGGAGAGCTTGGCGATCTCGCGCAGCGACTCGTTGTCCACCGGCACCTTGACCCGCTGCGAGCCGCCCTGGCCGTCCTGGTCGGGGATCTCCACCGAGCCCCATTCGGTACCGAAGGAGATCGTCGAGACCGGGATGCCCTTGCTCTTGGCGAGGCGGGCGGCGGTGAAGGCATGCCGGGGGTTGTCGACATCCTTGTCGTCGGGCACGGTCTGTTTGCCGTCGGACATGAGCACGATACGCGCCGGCGGCGGGGTCTCGGCACCGCCGAGCACGGTCGCCAGCGTCTCGATGGACTGCAACGCGGTGAGGATGCCCTCGCCGGTGGCGGTGCGCTCGGCCAGCTTGATGTTGTCGATGGCGGCCTTGACCGCCTCCCGGTTGGTGGTCGGCGACTGCATGACCGAGGCCGTGCCCGCGAAGGTGACGAAGCCGAGGTTGATGCCCTGGGTGAGGCCGTCGACGAACTCCTTGCCCGCCTGCTGGGCCACCTCGAGCCGGCTCGGCGGCACGTCGGTGGCCTCCATCGACAGCGACACGTCCATGACGAGCACGACCGTCGCCCGGTTGCGCGGCACCTTCTGCACCGAGGTCGGTCCCGCCGCGGCGATGGTGAGGAACACCAGGCCGACCAGCATCAGCGCGATCGGCGCGTGCCGCAGCGGCGAGGGCCGCGACGGCGCGACCTTCTCCAGCACCTCCATGTTGCTGAACCGCAGCATCTGCCGGTGCCGGGACCGCTGCACCAGCACGTAGCCGAGCGCGATGAGCGCGACCACCGCCAGGAAGCCGAGCCAGATCAGTGCGGTGAAATGCGAAATACTCACTGGCGAGGCACCCGCCCGGTCGGGGCGCCGAAGCTGTGGCGCCGGGTGGACACGAACCGGACCACGTCGGCGATCCAGTCGCGATCGGTCTGCAAGGTCAGCACCGGTGCACCGCAGCTGCGCAGCGCCTGGGCCACCTGGTCGCGGTGGCGTTGCGCGGCGGCGGCGAAATCGGCGCGCAGCGTGGGCGTGACGCTGAATTCGCGGGTGCGGCCGGTCTCGGGATCGTGCAGCACCACATCGCCCACGTCGGGCAGTTCCAGGTCGCGGGGATCGAGTACCTCGACGGCCAGCAGATCGTGCCGCGCGGAGATGGCGCGCAGCGAACGCTGCCAATCGATCTCGCCGAGGAAGTCGCTGATGATCACCGCGAGTCCGCGTTTGCGCTGCGGGCGGCGCAGCGATTCGATGGCGCCGCGCAGATCACCGCGCACGCCGTCGCGCGCGTGCGGGGTGGTCGCGATCGAGCGCAGCAGCGTCTGGGCGTGGATCCGCCCGCTGCGCGCGGGAATTCGCACCAGCTGTTCGCCGGTGGCGACCACCGCGCCGATCCGGTTGCCCCCACCGCTGGTGAGGTAGGTGATCGCGGCCGCGGCGGCGATCGCCAGATCCCGCTTCTGGCAGGCGGCGGTGCCGAAGTCGAGACTGGCCGACAGGTCGAGGACCATCCAGGTCTCCAGCTCGCGGTCGGCGATCATCTGCCGCACGTGCGGATGCGTGGTGCGGGCGGTGACCGACCAGTCCATCTGGCGCACGTCGTCGCCGGGCTGGTAGAGCCGCGACTCCCCCGGCTCGGACCCCGGGCCGGGAATCAGGCCGAGATGGTCGCCGTGCAGCACGCCGTCGAGGCGGCGGCGCACGGTCAGCTCCAGGGTCTTCAGCGCGGCCGACAGCCGCGCGTCCGACAGCTCGCCCGCCCGGAACGAGGGCGGGGCATGCGATGACATCGTCACTCGGGAAACCTCGGGTCGAGCGTCGCGCGGGTTCTCGGGCACACCCGACGCCGACGTCACTTGGGCTGGTTGGTGCCGGCCGGGGCCATCGGGGCCTGGGCGCCCTGGTTCGGCGCGCCCTGACCCTGCTGACCCGGCTGACCCTGACCCGGCTGGCCCTGACCCGGCTGGCCCTGACCCTGCTGGCCTTGACCCGGCTGGGCGGGCGGCTGCGGGATCTGCTGCTGCGGCGGACCCGCGGGAGCGGCCTGCGCGCCTGCGGGCACCGCCTGCGGCGCGACCTGCGGCAGGCCGACGGTCTGCAGGACCCGCCGGATGACGTCTTCCGGGCTCACCTCGTCGGCGAGCGCGTCGTAGGACAGCACCAGCCGGTGGCGCAGCACGTCCGGGATCACCTCGACCACGTCCTGCGGCACCACGTAGTCGCGCCCGCGGATCAGCGCGACCGCGCGGGCGGCGGCGATGATGCCGAGGCTCGCGCGCGGGGAGGCGCCGTAGGCGATCCAGTTCGCGACATCGGCCATGCCGTAGTCGAGCGGCTTGCGGGTCGCGGCGATGACCCGCACGACGTAGTCGACCAGCGCGTGGTGCACGAAGGTGTTCGCGGCGACCTTCTGCAGCCGGATCAGGTCCTCGGGGCCGAGGATCTGCTTGGCCTCCGGCGGGGTGACGCCCATCCGGTAGATGATCTCGCGCTCCTCCTC
Organism: Nocardia sp. FDAARGOS_372; assembly: GCF_002554515.1. Classification (NCBI taxonomy): domain Bacteria; kingdom Bacillati; phylum Actinomycetota; class Actinomycetes; order Mycobacteriales; family Nocardiaceae; genus Nocardia; species Nocardia sp. FDAARGOS_372. The sequence continues at coordinate 2,382,394 of NZ_PDDW01000001.1, forward strand.
CACCGAGGGGTAGTCGACGACGACCTTGAACAGGAAGCGGTCGCGCTGCGCCTCCGGCAGCGGGTACACGCCCTCGCTCTCGATCGGGTTCTGGGTCGCCATGACCAGGAACGGATCGGGCATCGGGTAGGTCTTGCCGCCGATCGAGACGTGCCGCTCGGCCATCACCTCGAGCAGCGCGGACTGCACCTTGGCCGGTGCGCGGTTGATCTCGTCGGCGAGCACGAAGTTCGCCACCACCGGACCGAGCTCGGTGTCGAATTCCTCGCGGCCCTGGCGGTAGATGCGGGTACCGATGAGGTCGGTGGGCACCAGGTCGGGGGTGAACTGCACACGGGAGAAGGACCCGCCGACCACCCTGGCGAAGGTCTCGACCGCCAGCGTCTTGGCGATGCCGGGCACACCTTCGAGGAGCACGTGACCACGGGCGAGCACACCGACGAGCAGCCGTTCCACGAGCCGATCCTGGCCCACGATGACCCGCTTGACCTCGTAGATCGCCTTCTCGAGGGTCTGGACGTCACGCTCCAGGGTGCCCGACGCGGGTTCCGGCTTGTCCTTTGCCAGATTCGCCCCGCTCACACTGTCCGTCGAAGTCACCAACATCCCCGCTTTCGCCTCGGTCTTAGTGCGTGCGGCACCAACTATTCCAGGTAATCGCCCGCGATGCCGCAACCGGCTCCGCGATCGGTGGAATTCGGCGCTCGTCAGGAGGTGACGATGCGGACCGCGTACGGCATGATGCCGTCCTCACGCACCGGCGACACCTTCACCACGTCGCCGGACTGGGGCGCTTCGACCATCTTCCCGTCACCGAGGTAGAGGGCCACGTGCTGGCTGCCGCCCGGCCCCCAGAACAGCATGTCGCCGCGGGCCTTCTGGGCCAGCGGGACCCGGGTGCCCGCGTTGTACTGATAGCCGCTGTAGTGCGGCAGCGAGACGCCGATCCCGGCGAAGGCGTAGACCATCAGGCCCGAGCAGTCGAAGCCGACCTTGTTGTAGTCGCCGTAGCTGTCGGCCACGCCGCCGTCGCGGATGCCGAGGGTGGGGCCGTCCTCGTCGCCGCCACCCCAGGCGTAGGTGACGCCCAGCTGCGAAAGTGCCCGGTCCACCACGACTTCCACCGCCGCCGAGCCGCTCACCGACGGTGAGCTGGGCTTGGGGGTGGTGCTCTTCTTCGGGGCGGGGGCGTCCTCGAGTTCGGTGTGCGGGCGTTTGCCCTCGCCCAGCTGTGCGGCGCGTTCGCGGGCGGCCTGGTCGGCGGCGGCGCGGGCGGCGGCGGCCGCGGCGGCGACCCGGATCGCCTCGGCCTCCTCGGCGCGGCGTTGCGCGTCCCAGGCCTGGTAGGCCTCGCGCTGGTTCTGTAGCCCTTGCACGTTCGCGCGCGCGGCGTCCAGACGGGACTGGGCCGCGTCGCGTTCGCGGAGCAGGCCGTCGCGACGCACGGTCTCGCTGTCGAGGGCGGCCTTGGCGGCGGCCACCGCGCTCTCCGCCTCGGCCTTCTTCTGCTCGGCGGCCGCCGCCGCGGCATCGGCCAGCGATTTGGCTTCGCGCGCATCGGAATTGCGGTTGCCCTGTTCGATCTGGGCGCGGCGCAGCGCGTCGAGCACCTGCTGCTGGTTCTTCGACACCAGTCCGAGCACCTCGGAGCGGTCGATGGCGCCGGTGGGGGTGGCGGCGGCCAGGTAGGTCACCATCGAGCCGGACGCGGGCCTGGTGTAGGCGCGGGTGGCGAAGTCGTCGAAATTGTGCCGGGCCCTGGCGACCTCCTCGCCCGCGGTGGCCAGATCGCGCTGGGTGGTCTCGACGCGGGCGGCGGCCGCGTCGGCGGCCGCGCGTGCGTTCTGCAGGTCCACCAGCGCCTTGTTGACCTCCTCGCGGCGCACCGCGACCGCGTCGTCGAGTTCGCGCAGCTGGTGTTCGACGTCGGCGACCTGGTTGATCAGGGCACCGACCTCGCCGATCCCGGCCTCGACGCGGGCGCCCGCGTCGGCGATCTGTCCGTCACTCGGATTCGGTGGCGGGGGCGGTACGGCGGTACCCGGTCCGGCCGACACGACCAATGCGGTGCAGATCAGCAACCCCACGGCGACCCACAGCTTCGATCGCTGACCCGCACGGCGGCTCTCGCGCATCGCACCTCCAAGGACTCGAATCCGGCCTCGCCTCACGAGCCCCACCGGGGACCTCCCAGCTCATCCGTCGGCGGATAGCTCTGCTACCACTTGTTCCCCATCGGCGATCACTCGAACCGTACGACACTTTATGCTCCGTGAGAACTCTGGTAACAGAATCACAGCGGGGTAATTCGTGCGTTGCCGGGCATTAGCCGGATACGAGTTCGGGTTTGCTGCCGGAAAACATACCGACCGTCTGGAAAACTCCCCGACGGACGTGGCGCCGGTCGAGAATCAGGCGATGGTCGCGGTGTCCCGCTCGGCGACGGCGGGTCGCTCCTGCGCGGCGGCGCGGCGCGCCTTGATCAGATGGAGACCTGCCACCGCCAGCGCGGTGCCCGCGATGAGCACACCGGTGATGGCGGTCCAGGAGAAGGTCTCCGGCTGTTCGAGCCGGTCGACGAAGATGCGCGCGGCCTCGACCGAGTTGCCCTGTTTGCTCTTGGCCGCGTCCTCGGCCCACTCGAGCTTGACCCGGCTGATCGAATCGCTGTAGGTGCCCACCCAGTCGTCACTGAGGACCACCACGGTGCCCTGCTCGGTCTTGCCGACCTCGGTGGCCAGGTCCCGTAGATTGGAGTCGTGACCGGGATTGCCGGGAATCACCACGATGCTCAGCGGGATGCCCTCGGCTCGCGCTTCGGCCACGATCGCCTCGAGTCCGGACTGGTCCTTGCCCTTCGGCGCCGCCACATGGTTGTCGGCGACGTCCTCCTTGATCGACTCCAGGGTGTTCGCGTCGACGGTGGGCGGCAGTTCCGCGGCGAGCGGGGAGAAAACCGAGGTGTGCGAGGGGGCCATCTTCCATCCGGTCTGTCCAGCCACGTCACCGATGTGCGCGGCGGCGGGCATCCAACACTGCCAGAGCACAGTACGTCACGCGGTCACCGGGTGTTCGCCCACGCCACGCCGACCGCACCCCGCACGTTTCACAGGACAAGCGTACTGTTAGGGTCGTGGCGCGAGGAACCGGCACTCCCAGTGGCCGGAGCCCCTCCAAAGACTCGAGTCACCGGCACAGCCCCGCCGGTGACCCACCCTCACCGACGAGTGGAGCTGACGTGACGACAAGTATCGATACTTTCGGCGCCAAGGGCACCCTCGAGGTCGGAAGCAACTCCTACGAGATCTTCCGCCTCTCCGCCGTGCCCGGCACCGAGAAACTCCCCTACGCACTGAAGGTCCTCGCGGAGAACCTGCTCCGCACCGAGGACGGCGCGAACATCACCGCCGACCACATCCGTGCCATCGCGAACTGGGACGCCTCGGCCGAGCCGAACACCGAGATCCAGTTCACCCCCGCCCGCGTCATCATGCAGGACTTCACCGGCGTGCCCTGCATCGTCGACCTGGCCACCATGCGCGAGGCCGTCGCCACCCTGGGCGGCGACCCGGACAAGGTGAACCCGCTGGCGCCCGCCGAGATGGTCATCGACCACTCCGTCATCATCGACGTGTTCGGCCGCGAGGACGCCTTCCAGCGCAACGTCGACATCGAGTACCAGCGCAACGGTGAGCGCTACCAGTTCCTGCGCTGGGGCCAGACCGCCTTCGACGACTTCAAGGTCGTCCCGCCGAGCACCGGCATCGTGCACCAGGTCAACATCGAGCACCTGGCCCGCGTCGTCATGGTCCGCAACGGCCAGGCCTACCCCGACACCTGCGTCGGCACCGACTCGCACACCACCATGGTCAACGGCCTGGGCGTGCTGGGCTGGGGCGTCGGCGGCATCGAGGCCGAGGCCGCGATGCTCGGCCAGCCGGTCTCGATGCTGATCCCGCGCGTGGTCGGCTTCAAGCTCACCGGTGAGATCCAGCCGGGCGTCACCGCCACCGACGTGGTGCTCACCGTCACCGACATGCTGCGCAAGCACGGCGTGGTCGGCAAGTTCGTCGAGTTCTACGGCAAGGGCGTGGCCGAGGTGCCGCTGGCCAACCGCGCGACCCTGGGCAACATGAGCCCCGAGTTCGGCTCCACCGCCGCGATCTTCCCGATCGACCAGGTGACCGTCGACTACCTGCGCCTGACCGGCCGCAGCGACGAGCAGCTCGCGCTCGTTGAGGCCTACGCCAAGGAGCAGGGCCTGTGGCACAACCCGGACTTCGAGCCGGAGTACTCCGAGTACCTCGAGCTGGACCTGAGCACCGTGGTGCCCTCGATCGCAGGCCCGAAGCGCCCGCAGGACCGGATCCTGTTGTCGGAGAGCAAGATCGCCTTCCGCAAGGACATCCACAACTACACCTCCGACGCCGAGGGCGCCCCGCACTCGAAGCTGGACGAGGCCGTCGAGGAGTCCTTCCCGGCCAGCGACCCGGCCGTGCTGTCCTTCGCCGACGACGACGCCGTGCTGCCGACCGCCGCCAACAACTCCGAGGGCCGCCCGACCAAGCCGGTCAAGGTGCACAGCGAGGAGTACGGCGACTTCGTGCTCGACCACGGCGCCGTGGTGGTCGCCTCGATCACCTCCTGCACCAACACCTCCAACCCCTCGGTCATGCTGGGCGCCGCCCTGCTGGCCCGCAACGCCGTGGAGAAGGGCCTGGCGCGCAAGCCCTGGGTCAAGACCTCGATGGCGCCGGGTTCGCAGGTCGTCAACGGCTACTACGAGAAGGCCGGCCTGTGGCCGTACCTGAACAAGCTGGGCTTCAACCTGGTCGCGTTCGGCTGCGCCACCTGCATCGGCAACACCGGCCCGCTGCCGGAGGAGATCTCGCAGGCCATCAACGACAACGACCTCACGGTCACCGCGGTGCTCTCGGGCAACCGCAACTTCGAGGGCCGCATCTCCCCCGACGTGAAGATGAACTACCTGGCCTCGCCGCCGCTGGTCATCGCCTACGCGCTCGCGGGCACCATGGACTTCGACTTCGAGACCGACCCGCTGGGCAAGGACACCGAGGGCAACGACGTGTTCCTGCGCGACATCTGGCCGTCGCCGAAGGAGATCCAGGACACCATCGACGCGGTGATCAGCCGCGACATGTTCCTCGAGGACTACAAGGACGTGTTCAAGGGCGACGAGCGCTGGCGTTCGCTGCCCACCCCGGAGGGCAAGACCTTCGCCTGGGACGAGAACTCGACCTACGTCCGCAAGGCGCCGTACTTCGACGGCATGCCGCAGGAGCCGACCCCGGTCACCGACATCACCGGCGCCCGGGTGCTGGCGCTGCTGGGCGACTCGGTCACCACCGACCACATCTCCCCGGCGGGCAACATCAAGCCCGGCACCCCGGCCGCGCAGTACCTCGAGGCCAACGGCGTCGAGCGCAAGGACTACAACTCCTACGGCTCGCGGCGTGGCAACCACGAGGTGATGATCCGCGGCACCTTCGCCAACATCCGGCTGCGCAACCAGCTGCTCGACGACGTCTCGGGTGGCTACACCCGCGACTTCACCCAGGAGGGCGCCCCGCAGGCGTTCATCTACGACGCCGCGCAGAACTACCAGGCCGCGGGCATCCCGCTGGTGGTGCTCGGCGGTAAGGAGTACGGCTCGGGTTCCTCGCGTGACTGGGCCGCCAAGGGCACCCGCCTGCTGGGTGTGAAGGCCGTCATCACCGAGTCCTTCGAGCGCATCCACCGCTCGAACCTGATCGGTATGGGCGTCATCCCGCTGCAGTTCCCGGCGGGCGAGTCGGCCAAGTCGCTGGGCCTGGACGGCACCGAGGTGTTCGACATCGAGGGCATCACCAAGCTGAACGAGGGGGTCACCCCGAAGACGGTGAAGGTGACCGCCACCAAGGCCGACGGCGAGAAGATCACCTTCGACGCCGTGGTCCGCATCGACACCCCCGGTGAGGCCGACTACTACCGCAACGGCGGCATCCTGCAGTACGTGCTGCGCAACATGATTCGCGCCTGAGTGCGCTCGTCGACGACGATGTCGTCGACCCAGTCGGCAGGTCCGCGCACCGCTTCTCCGGAAGGCGGTGCGCGGACCTCGCCACATCGACCGCAGTCCGCCGAGGAGGAGCTCGCCCATGCCCAAGGTCAGCGATGACCACCTCGCCGCGCGGCGCAGCCAGATTCTCGACGGGGCGCGGCGCTGCTTTGCCGAATACGGCTACGACGGCGCGACCGTGCGCAGGCTCGAGGAGGCGATCGGGCTCTCGCGCGGCGCCATCTTCCACCATTTCCGCGACAAGGACGCGCTGTTCCTGGCGCTGGCCCAGGAGGACGCCGAGCGGATGGCCGACGTCGCGGCCAACCAGGGCATCGTGCAGGTCATGCGCGACATGCTCGCCCATCCCGAGCAGTTCAATTGGCTCGGAACACGTTTGGAGATCGCGCGCCGGTTGCGCACCGACCCGGAGTTCCGCGCGGGCTGGACCCAGCGCTCGGCGGAGCTGACCGCCGCCACGTTGGCCCGCCTGGAGCGGCGCAAGGCCGCGGGCGCGCTGCGTGACGACGTGCCCACCGATGTGCTGCTGGGGTATCTGGATCTGGTGCTCGACGGGCTGATCGCCCGGATCGCCTCCGGTCACACGAACGAGAACCTCTCGGCCGTGCTCGATCTCGTCGAAGCCTCGGTGCGCCGTAAGGACTGACCGGGCGCTCCACGACTCTGTGCCGGGGCACGGACGGTGTGGCGCTACCCGCAATACGCCGCGCACGCCCGGTGGGAGCTGCTGCGCGCCGCCGGAGTGGCCCAGGACAAGCTCATCGCCTCGGGCGTGGGCCCGGTGACACCGGAGAACACCATCCGGTCCGTCCGGGAGCTGCGCGGCGGCGACGAGCTGCGCGTGACCTGCGCGTCCGAATGGTCCGATGGCAAGACCATTCGCCTGCGCCAGGAGAGCCGCAGGATGGACGGCACGGCGGCCGCCCCTGACCGGTTGCTGCGAGGTCGCTGTGACCCGGTCCGCGGCATACCGAAAATCTTTCGGTACAAGCGGGTTCGGACACCGTGATCGACGTGTCGAACGGCGTGGATTCCGCCGAACCCGGCCGCGGGCCGCGGTCGCGCCGGTAGTATTCGAGACGCGCTCGCACCGTCCCCGGCAAATCGCGAGCAGATCGGAGAGCAGTACCGCATGGCCCCCGCGATCCCGCACCCCGCATCCGGCGGCGTCGTCCGCGCCGGTCTGGGCTGACCGGAGTCCAGGCCATGCCCGCGCGCCGAGGGTCGGTCCTCATCGTCGCCGCGGCCGGCGACCCGCACGCCGCGGCGGTGGCCGAGATCGTGCGAGAAGTCCACGGCCTCAACGCCATCCAGCTCGACCCGGCCGACTATCCACGCAACTTCGGCAGCTTCCGGCTCGGCAGGCTCGGCACCGCCCGCTCGCTGGCGCAGTCGGTGGGGCTCGACGACGCCCGGGCAGTGTGGTGGCGCCCGCCCCACCCCGCGACCGCGGCCGGCGGCACCGCCGCGGAGGCGCACCGTCGGGCCGAATGCGACAACTTCCTCGAGGGCATGCTGTGGTCGATCCCGGCGCACTGGGTCAACGATCCCGCCTCGGACCGCACCGCCTGCCGCCACATCGTGCAGTGGGAGACCGCCCTGCGCGCGGGGCTGTGCGTGCCCGAGACGCTGGTCACCAACGATCCCGACGAGGCCCGTAGTTTCGCCGAATCCCGGCCCGGCCCAGTGGTTTTCAAACGCGGCGGCGGCGCAGGACCGCGCCTGGTCGACCGCGCGGATCTCGCCGCCGCAGGCCTGCGCCGCACCCCGGCCACCTTCCAGGACTACGTGCCCGCCGACTGCGACCTGCGGGTGGTGTGGGTGGACGGCGTGGAGTGGGCGGTGCGCATCGATGTGCCGCCGGGGGTCGACCGGCTCGCCGACCGGCCCCCGGCGAGCCTCGGCTTCGGTGTCGCCCAGCTGCCGGCGTCGGTGAGCAAGTCACTGGCCACGTTGATGGGCGCGCTCGGCCTCGGCTTCGGCGTGCTCGACCTGCGGCTCGGCCTCGACGGGGAGTACTGGTTCCTCGAGGTCGATCCACGCGGCCGCTTCGAGCACCTGGTGGCCGCCACCGGGCTGCCGATGTTCCGCAGTGTCGCCGATCTGCTCGCCGAGGACTACGGACCGGTCACCGGACACTGAAAAGCCCTGTGCCACCGGCCGTCACCGCCGGTGGCCCAGCACCCGCGCCCCCTACTTGTCCGGATTCTTGCGCCGGTTGGCACCGCCGCGGCTGCGCAGCTGCACATGCGACTCCACCAGCACGTTGTGGATGAACCCGTAGGACCGACCGGTCGCGCGGGCCAGGGAGCGGATGCTCGCCCCCTGCTCGTATTGCTTCTTCAACTGCGATTGCAGGCGGTCACGCGATTTTCCCGTGACGCGTGTGCCCTTGCTCAATGTGGCCTTGTTCTGTGTGGGCCTGTCGCTCATGGCTTCCTCCGAGTCGCCGAGCAGCGCGTTATTCCAGGCTAAGCACTCCACAGTCCACGATCAACGAAATGTTGTGATGAAACTCACGCGAGCTGAATCAGTTCCAGGTACTCGGCCGACCAGTGGTCCTCGGTGCCGTCCGGCAGCAGGATCACCCGCTCCGGCGAGAGCGCCTCTGCCGCGCCCGGATCGTGGGTGACCAGCACGACCGCGCCCGCGTAGGTGCGCAACGCGTCGAGCACCTGCTCGCGCGAGATCGGGTCCAGGTTGTTGGTCGGCTCGTCCAGCAACAGCACGTTGGCCGCCGAGGAGACCAGTCCGGCCAGCGCCAGGCGGGTCTTCTCACCGCCGGACAGCGTGCCCGCGGGCTGGTCGAGCTGCGGGCCGGAGAACATGAAGGCGCCGAGCAGGCCGCGCAGGTCCTGCTCACCCGCGTCCGGGGCGGCGTGGCGGATGTTCTCCCAGACGGTGGCCTGGTCGTCGAGGGTGTCGTGCTCCTGGGCGAAGTAGCCGACCTTGAGGCCGTGCCCGGGCACCAGCCGTCCCGCCGTCGGCTGCTCGACACCGGCCAGCAGCCGCAGCAGCGTGGTCTTGCCCGCGCCGTTGAGACCGAGCACCACGACCCGGCTGCCGCGGTCGATGGCCAGGTCCACGCCGGTGAAGATCTCCAGCGAGCCGTAGACCTTGGTGAGGTTCTCCGCCATCAGCGGCGTCTTACCGCAGGGCGCCGGCTCCGGGAACTTGATCCGGGCCACCTTGTCGGCGACGCGCACCTCGTCGAGTTCGTCGAGCAGCCGCTCGGCGCGCTTGACCATGTTCTGCGCCGCAACGGCTTTCGTCGCCTTGGCACCGAGCTTGGCGGCCTGTGCCTTGAGCGCGGACGCCTTCTTCTCGGCGTTGGCGCGTTCGCGGCGGCGCCGCTGCTCGTCGGTGGCGCGGGCGTCGAGGTACTTCTTCCAGCCCATGTTGTAGACGTCGACCTCACCGCGCACCGCGTCGAGGAACCACACCTTGTTCACCACGGCCTCGAGCAGCTCGACGTCGTGGCTGATCACGATCAGGCCGCCGTCGTGGTTCTGCAGGAAGCCGCGCAGCCAGGTGATGGAGTCGGCGTCGAGGTGGTTGGTCGGCTCGTCGAGCAGCAGGATGCGGTCGGAGCGGCCGCCGCTGCCGTCGGAGGCCGAGAACAGGATGCGGGCCAGCTCGATCCGGCGGCGCTGGCCGCCCGACAGCGTGCGCAGCGGCTGCCCGAGCACCCGGTCGGGCAGGCCGAGGCTGTGGCAGATCCGCGCGGCCTCGCTCTCGGCGACGTAGCCGCCCAGGGCCGAGAAGCGCTCCTCGAGCCTGCCGTACTTGCGCACGGCCTTCTCGCGCTCGGCCTCGTCGGCGACTTCGGCCATGAGTGCCTGCTGCTTCTCCATGTCCCGGATCAGGGTGTCCAGCCCGCGCGCGGACAGCACGCGGTCGCGGGCCAGCACGTCGAGGTTGCCCTCGCGCGGGTCCTGCGGCAGGTAGCCGATCTCGGTGGAACGCAGGATCTTTCCGGCGTAGGGCTCCCCTTCACCGGCGAGGATGCGCAGGGTGGTGGTCTTGCCCGCACCGTTGCGGCCGACCAGGCCGATCCGGTCGCCCGCCTGCACGCGCAGCGCCGGACCGGGCGCCGAGAGCAGGGTACGGACTCCGGCCCGGACCTCGAGGTCGGTCGCGGTGATCACAGGCTGGCTCCTCCGGGCGGTGCGTCGACATGCTGGGCGAACTCTGCGCGCCCAGTCTCACGAACCGGCAGCCTCACGAACCGGCATCGTTCCGAACGGCAGTGGTTCCGAACCGGCAGTGTAAGAACTGGGCAGGCACAAGAACCACCCATTTTACCCGCGCGAGCCCTCCGTCCCGGCATCGAGGACGCCGGTGTGACCGACCTGACCGCGGCGTTCGCCGCTTCGGTAGCGTGCGGTGCCATGAGTAGCGATCTGTTGGGCAAGAGCGCGCTGGTCAGCGGCGCCAGCCGGGGTATCGGCAAGGCGGTGGCGGCGGAGTTGCTACGCCGCGGGGCGAACGTGCTGATCACGGCACGCAAACCCGAACCGCTGGCCGAGGCCGCCGCCGAACTGCGCGCCCTCGGCCATCAGGGCGAGGTGGCGACCATCGCGGGCAACTCCGGTGACGCGCAGGCCCGCGCGGAGGCGGTCGGGCGAGCGGTCACGGAGTTCGGTTCGCTGGACATCCTGATCAACAACACCGGCATCAACCCGGTGTTCGGCGCGCTGATGGACGCCGACCTGGACGCGGTGCGCAAGATCTTCGACGTCAACGTGGTGGCCGCGCTCGGTTACGCCCAGGAGGCGTACAAGGCGTGGATGGGCGAGCACGGCGGCGCCATCGTCAACGTCGCCAGCGTGGCGGGCCTGCGCTCGACCGGCGTCATCGCCGCCTACGGTGCGTCCAAGGCCGCCCTGATCCGGCTCACCGAGGAGCTGGCCTGGCAGCTGGGCCCGAAGATCCGGGTCAACGCGGTGGCGCCGGGCGTGGTCAAGACCAAGTTCGCCGACGCGCTGTACTCGGCCGACGAGGAACGGGCGGCGAGCGTGTACCCGATGAAGCGGCTCGGCAGCCCCGAGGACGTCGCCCGCCTGATCGGCTTCCTGGCCTCCGACGAGGCCGCCTGGATCACCGGCGAGACGGTGCGGGTCGACGGCGGCCTGCTCGCCACGGGCGGAATCTGACTCGGCGTCCCGTGCCCGTACCTCACGATCCCCCGCCACGCAGGCAGTCGACCCGGTGCGGGTCGGCCGTGCACGCGGGTGGTGCCCGATGACGTTCGACGTCGTCGTCTGCGGACTGGGCCCGGCGGGCCGGGCGCTCGCGCACCGCTGCCTGCGCCGGGGACTGCGGGTGGCGGTGGTGGACCCGGCGCCGCGGCGGCGGTGGTCGGCCACCTACGGGGTGTGGGCCGATGAGCTGCCGGACTGGCTGGATCGCGCCGTGGTGCGGGCACGGATGACGCAGCCGGTGGCCTGGGGGTCGCGGCGGCACGTCCTGGACCGGGACTACGCGGTGCTCGACACGGGGCTGTTGCAGGACGCGCTGACCGTCGACGGCGCGGAGGTGGTGACCGGCCGCGCCGCGGGGCTGACCCGGCGCTCGGTGACGCTGGCCGACGGGCGGGTGCTGCGCGCGGACCGGGTGGTGGATGCGCGCGGGCTGTCCCGCTCCCCCCGCCGGGCCGAGCAGACCGCCTACGGCGTCGTCGTGGCCGGGGACCGCGCCGATCGCGTGGAGCCGATGTTCATGGACTGGCGCGACGACAACGGCGCCGAGCCCGGGGCGCCCCGCTCGTTCCTCTACGCGGTGCCGCTCGGCGCCGACGCGATACTGCTGGAGGAGACCTGCCTGGCCGGTCGCCCGGCCCTCGAGCCTGCCGAGCTGCGGCGGCGACTGCACCACCGGCTGGCGGCGCGCGGCATCGACCTCGACGGCGGCGAGCCGGTCGAACGGGTGCGGTTCCCGGTGCAGGGCGCCCGGCCGGGGCGACGGCGGTTCGGCGCTGCCGGTGGCTTCACGCATCCGGCCACCGGCTACAGCGTCGCGGCCGCGCTGGGCGCCGCCGACGACTGGGCCGCCGGTGCGCCCACCGGACTCGCGCGGGCCAGGGCCACCCACCTGTTGCGCGCCGCCGGACTGCGCGCGCTGCTCGCCCTGCCGCCCGCGGAACTGCCGGTCTTCTTCGACACCTTCTTCGAGCTGCCCGCCCCGCATCAGCGCGCCTATCTGTCCGGCCGTACCGATCCGGTGGGCACCGCGGCCGCGATGCGGACGCTGTTCACCGCGTTGCCACCCCGCCTCCGCACTCGAATCGCCGCTGCGACCTGCGGCTTCCCGTTTCGGTCGCAGATGCCGACCGGTTCGGCCATGATGGAGTGATGGCACGAGCTATCTGGAAGGGCTCGATTGCGTTCGGGCTGGTCAACGTTCCGGTGAAGGTCTACACCGCCACCGAGGACCACGACATCAAGTTCCACCAGGTGCACGCCAAGGACGGCGGCCGGATCAAATACCAGCGCGTGTGCCAGATCGACGGCAAACCGGTCGACTACGTGGACATCGCCAAGGCCTACGAGTCACCCGAGGGCGAGACCGTCATCCTCTCCGACGAGGACTTCGCCCGCCTGCCCGCCGCGGAGAAGCACGAGATCCCGGTCCTGCAGTTCGTTCCGTCGGAGCAGATCGACCCGATCCTGTTCGACAAGAGCTACTACCTCGAGCCCGACTCCAACACCCCCAAGGCCTACGTGCTGCTGGCCAAGACGCTCGAGCGCATCGACCGCACCGCGCTGGTGCATTTCACGCTGCGGCAGAAGACGCGGCTGGCCGCGCTGCGGGTACGCGACGGAATGCTGGTGTTGCAGACGCTGCTGTGGCCGGACGAGGTGCGCGCGATCGAGTTCGACTCGGTGCGCGACGCCGCCGAGCCGCGGCCGCAGGAGATCAAGATGGCCGAGACGCTCGTGGAGAGCATGTCCGACGACTTCGATCCCTCGCAGTTCACCGACGAGTACCAGGTGGAGCTGAAGAAGATGCTCGACGAGGCGATCGAGCGCGGCGGCAAGGTGCCCGAACGCGCCGAGCCCGCGCCCGCCGAGATGGATGCCGAGGTGGTCGATCTGGTCGCCGCGTTGCAGCGCAGCCTGGAGGCCAGCGGCAGGCGCGCCGCCGGTTCCGGTGGCACCGCGAAGAAGACGGCCAAGGCGCCCGCGAAGAAGGCCACCAAGGCGGCGGCGAAGAAGACCGCCGAGAAGCCCGCGGCGAAGAAGACGGCGAAGAAGACCGCCGCCCGCAAGGGCGCCTGATCCCCTGCTACAGTGCGTGATCGAGTTCAGGAGGGAACTCGGCTTCACCTACCGGGCCACGGGCCCGGCGCTCGACGGGGGGACGCATGCACCGCCTCGGCAGGACAGCCGCGGGCGTGATCGCCGTGATCGCGCTGCTGCTCTCGCTCACCGCCTGCGGTGACGACATCGAGAGCGCCCGCGACTACATCGCCGCGAAGTACACGCGCGCGAGTTCGCTCGACCAGGCCAACGACGGGCGCGCCTACACCGCGGCCCTCGCGCCGGCCGCCGCGGTCGGCGCGATCACGGCCGCGGCCCGGCCGCTGGACAACCGCACGCTGGGCGAGCGCACCTACCTGCAGTACCGCGACGACATCATCACCGTCGCTCCGCACGGCGCCGGGGCGCTGATCCTGGTCGATCAGTACCGCAACGGGTATCAGCGCCACCACTCGACGGTCTCGGGTTTCGGGTGGCCCAGTCAGCCGCCGGGCAGCGAATACCGCAGCAGCAGCGGCAAATAGCGGAGAAGGACGGAAAGAGACATGCTCGCAGATCTCGCGGCCGAGGCGGGCGCCGCGCTGGCCTACACCGGTGTCGGCCTGGTACTCATGGTGCTCGGCTTCGTGCTGGTGGACGCGCTCACGCCGGGCAATCTGCGCGCCCAGATCTGGGTGGAGCGCAATCGCAACGCCGCGGTGCTGGTCGCCTCGAATCTGTTCGGCGTCGGCGTGATCGTGGCGATGGCCATCTGGACCTCGCACGGCGCGCTGGGGGAAGGACTGCTGGCCTGCGCCGTGTACGGGGTGATCGGGCTGGCCGCGATGGCGGTGTCCTTCGTGCTGCTGGATCTGCTGACACCCGGCAAGTTCCGCGAGGTGGTCGCCGAGCAGGCCCTCCACCCGGCCGTCTGGGTGACGGCCTCACTGCACGTGGCGGTCTCCCTCGTGGTGGCCGCCGGCCTGTCCTAGTGCGCGCGGGCACCCGTACCCGGAACCCGGTCGCGCCGTCGCCGGTCCGGGCCAGGACGGCGCGGATCGCGTTGCTGCTCACCGCGTTCGTGTGCGCGGCCTGCGGGCTGGTGTACGAGCTGTCGTTGGTGACGCTGGGCAGCTATCTGCTCGGCGACACCGCCGCGCAGGCCTCGATCACGTTGAGCGTCATGGTCTTCGCGATGGGGATCGGCGCGCTGATCGCCAAACCGCTGCGCGGGCACGCCGCGGCGGCGTTCGTGGCGGTGGAGTTGGCGCTGGCGCTGCTGGGCGGGCTGTCGGTCCTGCTGTTGTACGCCGCCTACGCCTGGCTCAACCTCTACACCACCGCGCTGATCGCGGCGGCGAGCGTCATCGGGATGCTGGTGGGCGCCGAGATCCCGCTGCTGATGGAGCTGTTGCAGCGGATCCGCCGCCAGGCACCGGGCGCCGCGGTGGCCGACCTGTTCGCCGCGGACTATGTCGGTGCCCTGCTGGGCGGGCTGGCGTTCCCCTTCCTGCTGCTGCCGGTGTTCGGTCAGATCCGCGGGAGCCTGCTGGTCGGGGTGCTGAACGCCGCCGCCGGGCTGGCCCTGGTGTTCGTCCTGTTCCGCGATCGGTTGACCCGCCCGGCCCGGCTGCTGTTCACCGCCCTCACCGCGCTGGTCGCGCTCGTGCTCGGCGGCAGCTACGTCTACGCGGACCGGTTCGAGGCCACCGCGCAGCAGGCCCTGTTCGCGCATCCGATCGTGCGCCACGAGCAGACCCGGTATCAGAGCATCGTGCTCACCGAATCGCTGTCCCCGTTCGCCACCCCCGACGTGCGGCTCTACCTCAACGGCGACCTGCAGTTCTCCTCGGTGGACGAATACCGCTACCACGAGGCCCTGGTGCATCCGGTGCTGGCGGGTCCGCGCGCGCGAGTGCTGGTGCTCGGCGGCGGCGACGGGCTGGCGTTGCGGGAGATCCTGCGCTACCCCGACGTGGCGGAGGTGACACTGGTGGAACTCGATCCGGGGATGATCCACCTGGCCCGCACCGAGCCGCGGCTGCTGGCGCTGAACCGGCACGCCTTCGACGATCCGCGGGTGCGGGTGATCAACGAGGACGCCTTCGCCTGGCTGCGCGGGCAATCCGGCCGGTTCGACGCGATCATCGTTGACCTGCCCGATCCGGACCAGACCTCCATCGCCAAGCTCTACACCAAGGAGTTCTACGCGATGGTGGCGCAGGTGCTCGCCCCCGGCGGCACCGTCGCGGTGCAGTCGGGGTCGCCGTTCTTCGCGCCCCGCTCCTTCTGGTGCATCGCCGCGACGATCCGCGCCGGTGGCTTGCGGGTACTGCCCTACCACGTGGATGTCCCCAGCTTCGGCGACTGGGGGTTCGTGCTGGCCACCCGGGACGCCGAGCCGGTGCTGCGCCTCGACCCGCCCGCTCCCCCGCGCTCGATCGATGCCGAAAGCCTGCGCGCGGCAGCGGTGTTCGCCCCGGACCGGCGCGATCCCGGCGCACCGGTCTCGACGCTGATGCACCCGGTGATCGTGGACCTGGAGCTGCGCGAGTGGCGGTGAGCCGAGGTCGCGCGCGCCGCCCGGGTCACACCAGATCGCGTGGAATCCGCCGATGCCAGTTCTGCGAGTACACCCGGGTGGCCACCGGCCGTGGATCGTCGGCCGGATCGCCGAGTTCGTAGGCGTCCAGCCGGGCGTCCAGCACGAAATCCTGCGGCGTGCAGCGCAACACGGTGTGCGTGGTGATCTCGGTGCGCCAGTTGTCGCGGGCGAAAGCGCGGACCGTGCGGGTTTCGCCGCGCACCGAGGTGGGGTCGTTGCCGCGGAAACTGAACCACTCGGTGGTGGCGCGGCGCACCAGGGTGCCGGTGTCGTCGAGCCGGATGAGGCCCTGGTCGTTCTCGATCTCGAGGGTGGAGACGCCGGTGGCGAGGTCGCGCTCGACCTTCCAATGGTGTGTGCCCCGTTCGATGTTCGTGGCCGGGGCGGGCGGGGCGGCTTCGGGGTCGTCGAACGGCCGCAGGCGCTCGTCCTCGGCGCGCCGGGGCCGCTGCGGCAGCGTGAGCAGGGATTCGCCGGTGGTGACGGTGAGCATCACCGGTTCCGGCGAGGGCCAGGCCAGCGGCCAGTACGAGGAGGAGATCGACAGCCGGATGCGGTGGCCCGGCGGGAACGAGTGCGCCATGCCGTTGAGCGCCAGGCGGACCCGATAGGTGCGGCCGGGCTCGAGGGGGCGCGGCTCGCCGCTGCCGTCGCGGTGGGTGAGGTTGAGCAGGCCGTAGGTGACGCGGGTCGCCTCACCGTTGGGGGCGACATCGGACAGCCGCGCGGCCACCATCGCGTTGGGCCGGTCGGCGGCGACGGTGAGGGCCAGCTCCGGCTGGCCGAGCACCTCGAAGGTCTCGGTGAGTTCCTCGGTCTCGTAGACCAGCGAACCGCCGTCCTCCTCGCGCTGGTCCGACGGCAGGTCGGGGGTCGCGGCGTAGGAGGCCCACTTGCCCGCGAACATGCCGACGCTCAGCGGCGACTGCACCCGCATGGTGCGGGCGGGCACGTCGTCGGCGTCCTCGGCCAATCCGTAACGGGTGAGTGTGAATTCGCGCGGCACGATGTTCGGAGAGGGCCAGGACGGCTCGCCCACCCAGCGGCCGGGGCGGTCGGCGTAGGACGGTTGCGGGGAGATGCTGTCCTGCATCCAGGCCCGCAGCATCGGCTCGTCCATGACGCCGGTGTCGCGGCCCTTGAGCCAGTGGTCCCACCACCGCACCAGTTCCTGCAGGAACCCGATCGCCGGGCCGGGCACGCCCAGGTGCGGGTACTTGTGCCCCCACGGCCCGATCAGCCCGCGGCGCGGCACGTCCAGGTGCTCGAGCAGGCGGAAGATGGCGTTGGTGTAGCCGTCGGCCCAGCCGCCGACCGCGAGCACCGGGCAGTCGACGGCGCGGTAGTCCTCGTTCACCGAGGCGCGTTTCCAGTACTCGTCACGGTGCTGGTGCTCGAGCCACTGCTCGATCCACAGCCCGCTGCCCGCGAGCCGTTCGCGCCACATGTCCCGCCACCGGTCCCCCACGATGGCCGGGTCCGGGGGCAGGCTGTTGAAAGCGAACATGACCGTGGCCTCGGACAGGTTGTCCGAGAGCAGGCAGCCGCCCATGTAATGCATGTTGTCGACGTAGAGGTCCTCGGTGGCCGAGGCGCTGACGATCGCCTTCAGTGCGGGCGGGCGGCGGGCGGCGACCTGCAGGCTGTTGAATCCGCCCCAGGAGATGCCCATCATCCCGACGTTGCCGTCGCACCAGGGCTGGTCGGCCAGCCACGCGATCACGTCACAGGCGTCGTCGTGTTCGGTGGGCAGGTACTCGTCGGTGAGCACGCCGTCGGAGTCGCCGCTGCCGCGCAGATCCACCCGGACGCTGACGTAGCCGTGCCCGGCCAGGTACGGATGGTTGAGCGCGTCACGGGCGCGGGTGAGATCGCGTTTGCGGTACGGGATGTATTCGAAGACGGCGGGTACCGGCTCGTCGGTCACCGGCCGCCAGATCCGGGCGGCCAGCCGCGCGCCGTCGCGCATGGGTATGAAGACGTTCTCGGTGTCGAGAACCTCGTAGGGGAACTTCTCGACGATACGCACTCAATCGACCTCCTCGAACTCGAACGGCAAGGCGGCCAGGCAGTCCCGGTAGCGGCGCTCGAGGTCGTCGGCGTCGCCGGCGCCGAGGTAGAGGGTGGCGAGCTTGTACCGGTAGGCGTCCTGGTTGGGCAGATCGGAGAGCCGGTCGCCGACCTGCACGTCCAGCCGCACGATGGTCCCGGGGAAGCGCTCGCGCAGCGCCTCGATCTCGGCCGGGCCGGGTACCCGGGTGACGATCCCGTCCTCGTACCGGGGCACGAAACACTGTGCGGCCACGGCGAATTCGCCCTTGCGGTGCGGCATGCGCGGCTCGCGGCCCAGCGCGATGTCGATCGCGACGGTGTGGTTGGTGGTGCCGTCGACCTTGACGAACAGTTCGCTGTGCGACTGGGAGATGCGGGTGTTCACCTCGATCAGCCACAGCTTGCCGGTGTCGGCGTCCCACATGAACTCGGAGTTGAAGCAGCCGTTGTCGTAGCCGACGTGGCGCAGGTAACGCTCGGTGACGTCGATCATCTGCCGCTGGATGTCCTCGGGCACGGTGCGCGCCGGATAGTCGAGGTGGTCGAAGCTGTGGCCCGCCGCGTCCTTGCGCATGTCGAACACGCCGTGCACGCGGTAGTCGCCACGGAACATCGAGCCCTCCGGCGCGGCCTGGGTACCGGTGACGATCTGCTCGGCCAGGCACGTGCGGCCGCCGGCGACCCGCACCTGCTCGGGCACCTCGACGCGGGCGAGGGCCTGGTCGAAGGGGTCGGCGATGCGGCCGATCTCCGCCCGGATCTGCGCCACCGCCGCGGCGAACTCCTCGGCGTTCGACACTTCGAAGCCCAGCTGCGAGGAATGCGACTTGATCGGTTTCACCCAGAACGGGAACGACAGGTCGATGTGGTCCAGCGCCTCGGGATCGAACGGGTCGAAGGCGCAGAAGGCGGGCACGTGGTCGGGCACGACCTCGCGCTGCAGCACCCGGCTCCACAGCTTGTGCTCGGTGCGCAGCACGCTCTCCAGGCTGGGTGCGGGCAGGTCGTACTCGGCGGCCAGGATGGGCACCAGCACGCTGGTGGGAAAGTCCCAGTGCGCGATGATCGCGTCCACGGGGCCGTCGAAGGCCCGCAGCTCGGCGCGGCACCGGTCGAGCAGGTCGTCGAAGTCGAAGGTCGGTGCCGCGATCAGCGTGTCGTAGTCGAGCAGCCCGTGCAGCGCGAGTCCTTCGGGCAGCTCGACGGTGCCGATCTCGGCACGTTGCAGATCGGTCAGGGCGGGTACGAACACATTCTTCGTCACCCGTGAGGGCTATCCGGCTACCCCACCCTCAAACCCCGCGGAGCGGCCACCGCACGCCTGTCCGTCGGCTCCGGCGCAGGCAGACGTGCGCAACGACCCGCACCCGTGCATCGCGACACATTCGGTGCGGTCGCCGGGCACCGCGACGCGGCCGCGCACGTGCGGGCCGCGCCGGGGTGAGGGAGGCGGATCAGAGCGCCAGCAGGCGTTCGCGGGCCGCGGCGTACTCGGAGGCCAGCTGGTCGACGACCTTCGCGGCCGGGCGGATCTCGCTGACGGCGCCGACGCCGTGGCCCGCGCCCCAGATGTCGCGCCAGGCCTTCGCGCCGACCGCCTCGCCGTCGCCGAAGTCCATGGCGGCGGCCGTCGTCTCGGCGAGCCGGTCGGGGTCCAGCCCGGCGGCGACGATGCTCGGCCGCAGATAGTTGCCGTGCACGCCGGTGAAACGATCGGTGTAGACGATGTCGGCGGCGCCGGAGTCCACGATCATCTGCTTGTATTCGGGCGCCGCGTTGGCCTCCTCGGTGGCGATGAACGCCGAGCCGATGTAGGCGAAGTCCGCGCCCGCGGCCTGCGCGGCCAGCACCGAGCGCCCGTGCGAGATCGAGCCGGACAGCGCCAGCGGACCGTCGAACCAGGTGCGGATCTCCTGGATCAGCGCGAACGGCGACTGGGTGCCCGCGTGCCCGCCCGCGCCCGCGGCCACCGCGATGAGACCGTCGGCGCCCTTCTCGATCGCCTTGCGGGCGAAACCGTTGTGGATCACGTCGTGCAGCACCACACCGCCGTAGGCGTGGATGCGCTCGTTGACGTCCGGGCGCGCACCGAGCGAGGTGATCACCACCGGCACCCGAAACTCCTCGACCACACGCAGATCCTCTTCGAGGCGCTCGTTGGTCTTGTGCACGATGAGGTTCACCGCGTACGGCGCGCTCGGCGCCTCGGGGTTGGCGGCGTCGTGGGCGGCCAGCGCCTCGGTGATCCGGGTCAGCCACACCCGCAGCTCGGACTGCGGGCGGGCGTTGAGGGACGGAAACGAGCCGATCACCCCGGCCGTGCACTGCGCGATCACCAGATCGGGGTTGGAGACGATGAACATCGGCGACGCGATCACCGGCAGGCGGAGTCGGTCGCGCAGAACGGGTGGCAGGCTCATCACATTTCCTCGCGGGTGTGGGACAGTCCGCCCGAGCATAAGCGCACGCTTGTACCGGTCTGCGCCGATGGCCCGCGCAAGCGACGGCGCCCGCGCGGCCGGCGGCCCGGCGGTGACGACGCACCGCATCGCTCCCGCGGCGCGCAAACGGCCTAGGGTTGCGGTATCCGGGCCGCGGACGACAGGAGGACTCTCGTGGATGCGAACAAGGTGGCGGGAACCGCGTTGCGCGGGTTCAACGCCGGACTCAGCGCGCTGCTCGACGTGCCGGTGCTCGGCCCGCTGCTGAGCAAGGGGCTGGCGCGGATCACCTACGTGGGCCGCCGATCCGGGCGCACCATCAGCACGCCGGTCGGCTACCGGCGGGTGGGCGACGACATCGTCATCGGTGTCGCCATGCCGCAGAAGAAGACCTGGTGGCGCAACTTCCTCGGGGACGGCGCGCCGATCACGGTGCACATCAACGGCATCGACCGGCGCGGGCACGCCGTCGCCACCAAGGACGAGCGCGGCGGCGTCTCGGTGCGGGTGCGGTTCCAGCCGCAGGGCTGAATACTCAGCGGTCCCATTCGACGGCCAGCGCGTTCGGTCCGCGCAACGCCGTGCCGACCTGACTGGTCACTCGGGCCCGGTCGGCGGCGCCGGGCCGCAGGCGGAGTCCGGGCAGGCGCGCCAGCAACGCGCCGAGCGCGGTGGTGAGTTCCGCGAGGGCGAGCCAGTTGCCGGGGCAGCTGTGCGGGCCCTGCCCGAACGAGAGCATCGCCGTCGCCTGCCGGGTGATGTCGAACCGATCCGGGTCGGGGTAGTGGCCGGGGTCGCGGTGTGCGGCGGTGATCGCGAAGATCATCGGCGTGCCGGCCGGGATCGAGATGCCGTGCCACTGAACGGCTTCCGGGCAGGCGCGCGGCAGCAGGCCGACCGGGGGCTCCCATCGCAGCCCCTCCCAGACCGCCCACCGCACCCATTCGTCCGGGTCGGCGGCGACCCTGGCCAGCTGCTCGGGGTGGGTGAGCAGCGCCGAGAGGATGTTGCCGAGCCCGAGCATCGTGGTGTCGGCACCGGCCGGGAACAGCAGGCGCAGGAACGAGAGCACCTGTTCGTCGGTGAGGTGCTCCCCCTCCGCCGAGGTGGTGACCAGCAGCGAGATCAGGTCGTCGCCCGGGGCGCGTCTGCGCTCAGCCAGGACCGGCGTGACGTAGGCGGTGAATTCGCGGGAGGCGCGCCGTGCGGCGTCGGGGTCGAGCGGAAAGTGGAACAGATCGCGCGCCCAGCGGTGCACGGTCGCCTCGTCGGCATTCGGCAGGCCGAGCAGTCTGCTGATCACCAGTACCGGGTAGCGGGTGGTGAATTCGGCGACCAGATCGGCGGTGCCCCGGTCGGCGAAGTCGTCGATCAGCTCGTGCGCGAGCGGCTCGAGCAGCGGCTCGACCAGTGCGGCTACCTTGGCGCGGCGCAACGGCGGGGTGGCGATGCCGCGGGCGATGCGATGCTCCCTGCCCTGCATGCATTGCAGGGTGTGCCCGAGCACGGGTCCGGTGGTGAGCCGGTAGGTGACGGCGGCGGGGAAGGTGAGCTCGTCCTTGAAGGCGGCCGCGACCAGGTCGTGCGTCAGCAGCAGGATCCCGCGCGAGCCCGCGAACGGCACCGTCGCCCAGGGTGCGCGGCGGCGCAGGTCGGCGAGGGTGGCGTGCAGGTCCGGTAGGTCGTGGAAGGCGAAATCGAGACCGTCGAGGCTGGTCGGTGTTGACATCGGCAACTCCTGATGCGAATATTCGCACTGGTGGATGCGAATAACTGTACTGCCGACCGTAAGAGGACGGATGGCCGCTGACAAGACCGAGTCGGTGTCGCCGCCCACGCAACGGGTCGTGTCGGTGGTGGAAATGCTCGCCGCCGACGGACCGCGCACGTCCGCGCAGATCGCCGACGCACTGGGATTGAGCCGGTCGACGGTCGGCGCGGTGCTGCAGGGCTTGCACCAGCGGGCGTGGGTCCGACGCCGCGCGGACCTCAGCTACGAACTCGGCCCCGCCCTGCGCCGGATCGCCGGGGCCGCGACGCCGGATCCGGTGGAGGCCGAACTGCGCGCGCTGGCCCGCACGGTGGACTGCGGCGTGGCGCTGCTGCGCCTCGACGGCGGCGAGCTCCGCTTCGACGCGGTGATCGACGAGCACGGCCCGATCCCGCCCGGCATCGCCGTCGGCACCCGGCTACCCCTGATACCGCCCGCCGCGGCCACCCTCGTCGCCCACGCCGGGCCCGAGCTGCGCCGCCACTGGCTGGCAGCCGCCGAGCCAGCCCGCCGCGCCGAGTACGAACGCCTGCTCACCGACATCCCCGCCGTCGGCGCCGCCGTCTGGGGCGTGGACTCCGCGGGCCTGCGCGCCCTCGACGTGCTCGCCGACGTGGTCGCACACCTCGCCGACGAGCCGGGCAGCCGAGCCCTGCGGCACCGGGTCCTGTCCCTGCTGTTCGACATCAGCGGCACGGCACACGACCCGCGGGCACTCGCCGCCGACAACCCCCTGCCGGTCAGCTACCTCGCCGCGCCGGTACTCGCTCCGGACGGCACTCCCCGCGCCGAACTGCTGATCGGGCCCTTGCGCGCGTCGGTCCCCAAGCCCGACCGGGACCACTACCTCGCCGCGCTGACCGAGTCCGCCCGGACGATCGGGCGGACCAGCCCGCCGCGGTAGGACCGAGCGGCCCGCGACCACACCGCACCGGCACGCCCGGCGGGGCGGCACGCTCGCCCGGAGTGACGTCGGCGCATCGCCGCCCACCACACCGTGTGCGTCCTCGACGCCCGATGCGGAGGGCGGACCTGCCGCGCCGCGGGACCCGGTGGAGTCCCGCGGCGGCATCGGTCAGTCCCTGGTGAGGGTGCCGTCGATGCGGCGCCAGATGCCGAGCGGGTTGGCCGCGCGGATCTCGGCGGGCAGGAGGTCGTCGGGGATGTTCTGGTAGGAGACCGGGCGCAGGAAGCGCTCGATGGCCAGGCTGCCGACCGAGGTGGTGGCGGGCGCGCTGGTGGCCGGGAACGGGCCGCCGTGCACGACGGCGTGACCGACCTCCACGCCGGTGGGCCAGCCGTTGAACAGCACCCGGCCGGCGAGTAGTTCCAGCTCCGGCAGCAGGCGGCGGGCCAGCTCGTGGTCCTGGGTGGTCGCGTGCACGGTGGCGGTGAGTTGCCCGTCGAGCACCTCGATCAGCTCGGCGAACCGGTCGGGGGCGCCCACCCGCACAACGATCGAGGCCGGGCCGAAGACCTCCTCGCGCAACGCGGGATCGGCCCGGAAATGCTCGGCCGTGGTGACGAACAGCTGCGGCACCCCGCCGCAGGCCGCGGTCGCCGCGGCACCGACCGCCACCGAACGCACCTGCGGTCCCGCGCCGAGCCTGCGCACCCCCTCGGCATAGGCCGAGGCGATACCGCTGTTGAGCATCGGCGCGCCCGCGGCGGCCTCCACCGCCGCCGCGGCGGCCGCGACGAACTCGTCGGCACCCGGCCCGTCGGCGAGGAACACCAAGCCCGGGCTGGTGCACAGCTGCCCGACCCCGGTGGTCAGCGATGCCACGAACTCCGCACCCAGCTGCGCGCCGCGCTCGGCCAGCGCACCGGGCAACACGAAGACCGGATTGACGCTGGACATCTCGGCGAACACCGGGATCGGCACCGGTCGCGCGGCGGCGGCCGCGGTCAACGCGAGCCCGGCCTGCCGGGAACCGGTGAAGCCGACCGCGCGGATGCGCGGATGCCGCACCAGCGCCAGACCGGTGTCACGGCCACCGTGGACCAGCGAGAACGTGCCCTCGGGCAGGTCGTGCGCCCGCACCGCGGCGCGCACCGCGCGACCGACCAGCTCGGCGGTGCCGGGATGGGAGGGGTGCGCCTTCACCACCACCGGCGCGCCGGCGGCCAACGCGGAGGCGGTGTCGCCGCCCGCGACGGAGAACGCCAGCGGGAAGTTGCTCGCGGCGAACACCGCGACCGGGCCGAGCGGGATACGGCGTTGGCGCAGATCGGGTTTCGGCAGCGGGGTGCGCCGCGGGTCGGGCCGGTCCAGCCGCGCACCGGTCCAGCCGCCCTCGCGCACGACCTCGGCGAACAACCGCAATTGGCCGGTGGTGCGGGCGATCTCGCCGCGCACCCTGGCCTCGGGCAGACCGCTTTCCGCGATCACCCGCTGCACGAGCACGTCACCGAGGCCGTCGAGCTGGGCGGCGACGGTCTCCAGGAACGCCGCGCGGCGGTCGGGGCCGGTGTGCCGGTAGGTGTCGAAGGCGGCCCAGGCCAGCTCGGCGGCGCGGTCGACCTGGGCGTCGTCGGCCTCCCGGTACTCCGGGTCGAGCCGCTGCCCGCTCGCCGGATCGACGGCGCGGAACGGCGCGGCGGCGCCGGGCACGTCGGCGGCACCGACGAGGTTCGCCCCCGTCAGCTGTTCGGTGGTCGCGGCGGTCATCAGCTCACCTTCTTCACGAGATCGGCCAGTTCGGCGAGTTCGGCGTCGTCCAGGTCGGTCAGCGGGCTGCGGACCGGACCCGCGGTACGTCCGATCACCGTCATACCCGCCTTGATGATGCTCACCGCGTAGCCGGGCTCGCGGTTGCGCAGCTCGCAGTAGGGGATCACGAACTCCGCGAGCGCGTTGAGCACGAACGGGGCGTCGTTGCGCCGCACCGCGCGATAGAAGTCGAGCGCGAACTGCGGCACGAAGTTGAAGATCGCCGAGGAGTAGGTGGTCACGCCCAACGCCAGGTAGGGCAGCGCGAACATCTCCGCGGTGGGCAATCCGCCGACATAGAACAGCCGGTCGCCGACCTCGGCGTAGATCCGGGTCATCTGTTCGATGTTGCCGATGCCGTCCTTGAACCCGATCAGGTTCGGGCAGCGGTCGGCCAGTTCGGCGACCGCCGGCGCGGAGTAGGCGGCGTTGGCCCGCGAGTAGACGATGACACCGAGATCGGTCGCCGCGCAGACCTGGTGCACGTGCTCGACGAGCCCGCGCTGCCCGGCCTCGGTGAGGTAGGGCGGCAACAGCAGGATGCCGTGCGCACCGGCGCGTTCGGCGGCGCGCGCCATCTCGATCGCGGTGGCGGTGCCGTACCCGGCCGGGGCGATGACGGGCAGCCCCTCCGGCGCCTCCCGCACCGCGGCGGTGACCACCTGCTCGACCTCGGCCGGGGTCAGCGAGAAGAACTCGCCGGTGCCGCCCGCGGCGAACAGCCCGGCCGCGTCGTGGCCGCCCAGCCAGGCGATGTGCTCGCGGTAGGCGGCCTCGTCGAAGGAGCCGTCGGCCCGCAGGTGGGTGACCGGGAAGGAGAGGAGTCCGGAGCCGAGACGTGCGGCGATGTCCTGCGGAGAGGCTGTGGTCATGGTGTGCGCTCCTGTTCGGGGTGGCCTGCTGACCTCACCCTAGGAACGGCTTATGATTCACGTCCAACACTGATTTCCTATCTATCAATACAAGGTCTGTATCGATGTTCACCTTCGCCCAGCTCACCGCGTTCGTCGCGGTGGCCGAGGAACTGCACTTCGGGCGCGCCGCCGAACGCCTGCGGATGACCCAGCCGCCGTTGAGCCGCCAGATCCAGCTCCTGGAGAAGGATCTGGGCGCCGAGTTGTTCGACCGCTCCAACCGCAGCGTCAAGCTCACCCGCGCCGGGCGGGCCTTCCTGGTCGACGCCCGGCGCCTGCTCCAGCAGGCCGAGCGCGCCTCGCTGGCGGTCCGCCGGGTCTCGGCGGGCACCGGCGGCGTGGTGCGGCTCGGTTTCACCGGCGCGAGCGTGCACTCGGGCTTGCCGCGCGTACTGGCGACCGCGCGCGCCGCCCTGCCCGAGGTCGACCTGGAGCTGCGCGAGCTGGTCACGATGGATCAGGTGGAGGCACTGTCGGAGGGATCGCTGGATCTGGGCATGGTCCGCCCGCCCATCACCCGCCCGGACCTGACCACGCGCCCATTCCTGCGGGAGGGCCTGGTCGTGGCCCTGCCCGCCGAGCACCGGCTGGCCGGCGCCGACACCGTGGACGTGCGCGCGCTGCACGGCGAACCGCTGGTGATGCACGCCCCCGTCGAAGCCAGGTACTTCCACGAACTCGTGACCGCCGTCCTGCACCGGGCGGGAGTCGTGCCCGTGGTCACCCAGTACATGACCACCGTGCACAGCATCCTGGCGCTGGTGGATCTGGGCTGGGGCGCGGCACTGGTGCCGGAGTCGGCGGCCGCGATGCGATTCGAGCAGGTGGCGTTCCGGCCACTGACCGGCATCGCGGCGCACGCGGAGCTGACGCTGGTCTGGCGACAGGGGAACGAGAACCCCGCGCTGGCGAAATTGCTGGACGAACTGGCGGAACCGGTGAACCGGGCGGCCGGGCACGATACCTTTCCTGTATCGGTCCATCCGTAATCAGTGTTGGACGTGAATCACCTGAGGTCTTTACATTCGTTGCTTGTGAGGCGAGTCACTCGCCCCGAACAGACCTCTTCCCCACCGCACCGCACCAGCAGGTGGTTCGACCGAAAGGAGTGGACGATGTCGTTCACTCGACAGCCGACGGCGGAATTGGAATCCGCGGTGTCGAAGTTCTTTCGACGCGTCGTCCCGCTGTTCATCATCATGTTGATCTGCAACCAGATCAACCGCTCGAATATCGGCTACGCGAGGGAATACCTGGAAGCCGACGTCGGCATCGGCGCGGCCGCCTACGGATTCGGCGCCGGCGTGTTCTTCATCGCCTACGCGATCTTCGAATTGCCCAGCAACGTGATGATGGAGCGCTACGGCGCGCGGATCTGGCTCACCAGGATCATGGTCAGCTGGGGGCTGATCTCGGCCGCGATGATGTTCGTGCAGAACGCGACCATGTTCTACGTCCTGCGCTTCCTGCTCGGCGCCGCCGAAGCCGGGTTCTTCCCGGCGGTGATCTTCTACCTGGCCAAGTGGCTGCCCAACAGTCACCGTGGCCGGGCGACCGCGCTGTTCGTGGCAGGCTCGTCGGTGGCCGCGGCGATCTCCGGCCCGCTCTCCGGGCCGCTGCTCGCACTCGACGGCGGGCTCGGCCTGCACGGCTGGCAGTGGCTGTTCGGGCTGGAGGGCATGCTCTCGGTCGTCGTCGGCATCGTCGCCTACTTGTTCCTCGATTCCCACATCAAGGACGCCAGGTGGCTGTCCGCGGGTGAGAAGAAGGCGCTGATCGACACCATCGAGGCCGAGGAGCAGGACAAGGCCGCGAATTCCGGTGTCGCCCACCGTGGCTCGCGCTGGCGGATGCTCGCCGATCCGAAACTGCTGCTGTTCTGCTGGATCTACTTCGCGATCCAGCTGTCGATCTACGCCAACACCTTCTGGCTGCCCTCCATCGTGCGCCGCATCGACGGCACCAACGACATCACCGTGGGCCTGCTGTCGTCGCTGCCGTGGATCTGCGCGGTGGTCGCGATGTATGTCTCGGCGCGAATCGGCGACCGCACCGGCAACCGCAAGCCGCTGCTGGTGATCGCCCTGCTCACCGCCGCCGTCGGCACCTACCTGGCCGCGGTCACCTCGCCCTGGCTCGCGCTGGTGTTCCTGTGCATCGCCGCGATGGGCTTCAAGAGCGCCAGCCCGCTGTTCTGGTCCATCCCGCAGGGCGGGCTGCATCCGCTGGTGCTCGCACCGGCCATCGCCATCATCAATTCGATCGGCAATCTCGGCGGATTCGTCGCCCCGTACGGGTTCGGCCTGGTCAAATCGGCGACCGGCGAGGTCACCTGGGGCCTGTACGCCCTGGCCGCCGCCTCCGTGCTCGCCGCCGCCTCGGTCGCGCTGATCCGCCGGACCGGCGCATCGCACCCGCCCGCCGAGGATCCCGGGTCCGCCGATCCCGACCCGACGCCCGCCCGCCCGGCGCCCCTCGGCGCCACCGTCGCCACCGTGGAGAACCGTTCATGACCAGCACCGCCCGCACCCCCCGCGTCACCGAGATGCGCGTCGTGCCGATCGCAGGCCACGACAGCATGCTGCTCAACCTCAGCGGCGCGCACGCGCCCTACTTCACCCGCAACCTGGTGATCCTCACCGATTCCGCGGGCCGCACCGGCGTCGGCGAGGTGCCCGGCGGGGAACGGATCCGCGGCACCCTCGAGGAGGCCCGCGGCCTGGTGATCGGCCGCGGCCTCGGCGAACACCACGCCGTGCTCGGCGACATCCGGCGCACCTTCGCCGCCCGGGACGCGGCGGGCCGCGGCAACCAGACCTTCGACCTGCGGGTCACCGTGCACGCCGTCACCGCCGTCGAATCGGCGCTGTTGGATCTGCTCGGCCAGCACCTGGAGGTGCCGATGGCCGCGCTGCTCGGCGACGGGGTGCAGCGCACCGACGTGCCCGCCCTCGGCTACCTGTTCTTCGTCGGCGACCGCAATCGCACCGACCTGCCCTACCGCTCCCCCGCGGACGAACCGGCCGACGCCGACGACTGGCTGCGCAGGCGCCACGAGGCGGCCATGACCCCCGAGGGCGTGGTCGAGCTGGCCCGCGCCGCACGCGCCCGCTACGGATTCCGCGACTTCAAGCTCAAGGGCGGTGTGCTCGCAGGCGCCGAGGAGGCCGCCGCGGTGCGGGCGCTGGCCGAGGAGTTCCCCGACGCCAGGATCACACTGGACCCCAACGGCGGGTGGCTGCTGCGCGAGGCCGTGCCGTTGTGCCGCGACCTGCGCGACGTGCTCGCCTACGCCGAAGACCCGGTCGGCCCGGAGGGCTCGTTCTCCGGGCGCGAGGTGATGGCCGAGTTCAAGCGCGCCACCGGACTGCCCACCGCCACCAACATGATCGCCACCGATTGGCGCGAACTCGGCCACACCGTCCGCACCGGCGCGGTCGACATCCCGTTGGCCGACCCGCACTTCTGGACCATGGCGGGCTCGGTGCGGGTGGCGCAGCTGTGCGACGCGTGGGGCCTGACGTGGGGTTCGCACTCCAACAACCACTTCGACGTCTCGCTGGCCATGTTCACCCACGTGGCCGCGGCCGCGCCGGGTGAGATCACCGCCATCGACACGCACTGGATCTGGCAGGACGGCCAGCGCATCACCCGCGACCCGTTCCGCATCGTCGAGGGCCGGATCGCCGTGCCCCGGCGCCCGGGCCTCGGTGTGGAACTGGACGAGGAACGGGTCGCCGCCGCCCACGAGCTGTACCTGCGGGCGGGCCTCGGCGACCGGAACGACGCCACCACGATGCAGTACCTCATCCCCGGGTGGCAGTTCGACAGCAAGCGCCCCGCCCTGGTGCGCTGAGCAGGTGGGGGCGAGGCCACCTCGCCCCACCTCGTTATACTCCCTCCGTGCTCATCGAGGTCGACAGACTCCAGCCGCCC
This sequence comes from Nocardia sp. FDAARGOS_372, assembly GCF_002554515.1. Lineage (NCBI taxonomy): Bacteria > Bacillati > Actinomycetota > Actinomycetes > Mycobacteriales > Nocardiaceae > Nocardia > Nocardia sp. FDAARGOS_372. Next base: position 2,412,146 of record NZ_PDDW01000001.1, read on the forward strand.
GCCCGGGCGGCGTAGCCCACGGTTCGGCGTTCGCGCGCAGGCGCGTCCGTCGCCATTCTCCCGCCGCCCGGCAATCGAACTCTCGCGCCGCGATCGGTCCTGTCGCGCCACCTGCCCGCGACCCACGGCATCGCTCGCGGCTCTCCCCATCCCCGCGCACCGTCCCACCTCGCGGACGGGCGCGACTTCGATTGCCCGCCAGGGCGTCAGGAGCTTCGATGCCGACCTCGTCCACCACTTCCGGAATCGTCCTGCACGACGTGTCGTTCGATTGGCCCGACGGGACCGCCGCGCTGCGGCACCTCGACGGCGCGTTCCCGTCCGGCCGCACCGGTCTCGTCGGCCGCAACGGCGCGGGCAAATCCACGCTGCTGCGGCTGATCTCGGGAGACCTCACCCCCACCACCGGCCGCATCGACGTCGCCGGGCCGGTCGGCTACCTGCCGCAGACGCTGACCCTCGACACCGACGCCACGATCGCCGACCTGCTCGGCATCGCCGACACGCTCGCGGCACTGCGCGCGATCGAGTCCGGCGACGCGGACGAACGACACTTCGACACGATCGGCGAGGACTGGGATCTGGAAGCGCGCGCGGCCCAGGCGCTGCACGAGATCGGCTTCGCCGCAGCCGATCTCGATCGCCGGGTCGGCCACCTGTCCGGCGGCGAGGCGGTGCTGGTCGCCGTCACCGGGTTGCGCCTGCGCCGGACACCCGTCACCGTCCTCGACGAGCCCACCAACAACCTCGACCGGGCCGCCCGCAGCGACCTGGCCGCGCTGATCGACACCTGGCCCGGCACCCTGGTGGTGGTCAGCCACGATCGCGCGCTGCTCGAGCGCATGGACCACACCGCGGAGCTGCACGCCGAGCGGCTGGAGTTGTTCGGCGGGCCCTATTCGGCGTGGCGGCAGCACCTCGACCAGCGACAGGCCGCCGCCGAGCAAGCCGCGCGCACCGCCGCGCAGGTGCTGAAAGCCGAGCAGCGCCAGCGCATCGAGGCCGAGACCAAACTCGCCCGCCGCGAACGCACGGCCCGGGCGACCCAGCAGCACGGCGGCATCCCCCGGATCGTGGCGGGCGATCGTGCCGGCCGGTCCCAGAACACCGCGGCCGCGCTGCGCGGCACGCAGGAGGCGAAGGTCCGCGCGGCCGAACGTGCCCGCGCGGCCGCCGCCGCCCGGGTGCGCAGGGAGGAACGGATCCACCTGGAGTTGCCCGACCCGGATGTGCCGGCGGGACGGCGGATCGCGGAGATCGGTGACGGCGCGACCACGGTCGTGATCCAGGGGCCCGAACGGGTGGCGCTGGTCGGCCCCAACGGCGCCGGGAAATCGACGGCGCTGGAGACCCTGCTCGGGCGGCGCGCCGCGACGGCGGGGCGGGTCGGCGGCACCCTGTTCACCGATCGCGTCGCATACCTCCCGCAACGCCTGGACAACCTGGACGAGCGGGCGTCGGCGCTGGAGAACCTGCGGGCCGTGGCGGGCTCGCTGCCACCGGCCGCCCTGCGCAACCAGCTGGCCCGGCTCCTGCTGCGCGGCGCGGCCGTGGACCGGCCGGTGTCGACATTGTCCGGCGGTGAGCGCTTCCGTGTGTCGCTGGCGCGGCTGCTGTTCGCCGACCCACCCGCCCAGCTGCTCGTCCTGGACGAACCGACGAACAACCTCGACATCGCCAGCGTCGAACAGCTGGTGGCGGCACTGTCGGGGTACCGGGGCGCGGTCCTGGTGGTCAGTCACGACGAGCAATTCCTCGCCGACCTCGGCGTCGACACGGTGATCGCACTCGACGCCGGCGGGCGCATCGCGCCGGACGCCGCCCCACCGGCGAACCGCTGACCCGGTATCGGCGAACGGCCCGGCTTCCGGTTGCCGGCCGTTCGCCGATACCGCCTCGGCGGTCCACGCGCTCCGTATGATCGGAGACGATCTGTCCCGGGTCCGCCGAGATCGTGCGGTACGGCAGCGCGCTCGCGGCCTCGGGGCCGACCGGCCCAGCCCGGCGCGCCGGAGTCGATGAATGTCCTGAGCAGCGCGCCGACCCGATGGACCCGACCGAGCAATTCGATTTCGGAGGTGTCGCGATGAAGGCTCTGCAGTATCGGACGATCGGCGCCCCGCCGGAAGTGGTGACGGTGCCCGATCCCGAACCCGGCCCGGGACAGGTGTTGCTGAAGGTGTCGGCGGCGGGCGTGTGTCACTCCGACATCGCGGTGATGTCGTGGCCGGAGAGCGAGTTCCCGTACGAGTTGCCGCTCACCCTCGGCCACGAGGGCGCGGGCACCATCGCCGCGCTCGGCGACGGCGTGCGCGGATTCGCGGTGGGCGATTCGGTGGCGGTCTACGGTCCGTGGGGCTGCGGCACCTGCCACCCGTGCGAAGGCGGCCGGGAGAACTACTGCGTGCGCGCGGGCGAACTCGGCATCTTCCCGCCCGGACTCGGCGCACCGGGCGCCATCGCCGAATACATGATCGTCGACGACGTCCGCCACCTCGAATCGCTGGACGGACTCGACCCGGTGCGCACCGTGCCGCTCACCGACGCCGGGCTCACGCCCTACCACGCCATCAAGCGGTCGCTGCCCAAACTGGTGCCCGGCTCGACGGCCGTGGTGATCGGCGCGGGCGGGCTCGGCCATGTCGCCATCCAGTTGCTGCGCGCGCTCAGCCCGGCGCGGGTGATCGCGCTCGACATCGGCGAGGAGAAGCTGGAACTGGCGCGCCGGGTCGGCGCACACGAGACCGTGACCTCCGACGAGCACGCCGCCGACCGGGTCAAGGAACTGACCGGCGGCCGCGGCGCGACGGCCGTGTTCGATTTCGTCGGCGTGCCGCCCACGACCGCGACCGCCGCGGGCTGCGTGGCGATGGAAGGCGACCTGACGATCGTCGGCATCGGCGGCGGGTCGGTGCCGGTCGGGTTCGGCACCACCCCCTTCGACGTGTCGGTCACCGCCCCGTACTGGGGCAGCCGGGGCGAACTGCGCGAGGTGCTGGACCTGGCCCGCGCCGGCGCGGTCGAGGTGCACGTGGAGACCTACGCGCTCGACGACGCCCCCGAGGCCTACGAACGCCTGCACAAGGGGCAGATCAACGGCCGCGCGGTGATTCTGCCGAACGGATAGGGCCCGCGATGTCGACGACGGGCGCACGGCTCCGACGTTCCCGGTGAGGATGGGCAGCGGCCCGTCCACGACCGAGGAGCGACCCATGAAGTACGTCATTCTGATCCACTCCAACCCGCAGCCGTGGGGGCACCCGACCGGCGACTACCTGCCGGAGTTCCAGGCGTTGCCCGCCGCGGAACGCGAGCGCATCACCGGTGATTTCGAGCGGCTGCTCGGCGAGATGCAGGAGAAGGGCGAACTGGTCACCGGGGAGGCGCTGGGCGCGCCCGAGGCGGCGCGGCTGTACCGGTGGGAGTCGGGGCGGCCGGTGGCGGCCGACGGTCCCTACTCGGAGGCCAAGGAACACCTGGCCGGGTTCTTCCTGATCGATGTGGCCGATCGCGCGCGGGCCGAGGAGATCGCCGCGGTGTTCGCCGGGCCCGGCGAGACCGTGGAGCTGCGGCCGGTCATGTGGCCGGGCGGCGACGATCAGTGACCGGCGCGACGGTGGCGGAGGTGTGGCGCCGGGAGGCGCCGCACGTCCTGCTCGCCCTGCTGCGCAGGCACGGCGATCTCGGCGACTGCGAGGACGCGGTGCAGGAGGCCGCCGCCGCGGCGGCCGAGCAGTGGCCCCGCGACGGCATCCCCGGCAATCCGCGCGGATGGTTGGTGCGGGTGGCCGCGCGGAAACTGATCGACCGGGTGCGGGCCGACCGGGCCCGGGCCGAGCGGGAGGCGACCGTCGGCGTCGCCCGGCCCGCCGACGCCGACCTGGCCCCGCCCGCCGACGAAACCGACCACTCCGGCGAGGACACCCTCCGGTTGTTCCTGCTGTGCTGCCACCCGAGCCTGAGCCGCCCGTCCCAGGTGGCGCTGACCCTGCACGCGGTGGCCGGACTGCCGACCGCCGAGATCGCGGCCGCCTACCTCGTCCCGGAACGCACGATGGCGCAACGGCTTTCGCGAGCCCGTCGCACCCTACGCGCGGCCGGGGCGCGCTTCGAACTGCCCGCCGCCGAGGAGTTGCCCGAGCGGGTGGCCGCGGTGCTCGACGTGTGCCACCTGATGTTCACCGCCGGGCACACCCGCAGCACGGGCGCGTCGGTCCACGACCCCGGCCTGGCCGCCGCGGCGCTGCGCCTCACCCGGCGCCTGCACCGCGCCGTCCCCGACCACGACGAGGTCGCCGGCGCGCTCGCGCTGATGCTGCTCACCCACGCCCGCGCCGCCGCCCGCACCGACGCCGCGGGCGAACTCGTCCCCCTCGCCGACCAGGACCGCACCCGCTGGGACCGGACTGCCATCGCCGAGGGCGTCGCCCTGCTCGAGCGGGTGCTACCGCGCGGCCATGTCGGGCCGTATCAGATCCAGGCGGCCATCGCCGCCGTGCACGCCGAGGCCCCCGGCGGAGACAGCACCGACTGGGCGCAGATCGCCGTGCTCTACGGAATGCTCGACCGGCTCGCGCCAGGACCGGCCGTCACCCTCAACCGCGCGGTCGCCGTCGCGATGGCGTTCGGCCCACGCCACGGGCTCGAACTCGTCACTCCCCTGCTCACCGACCCCGCCATGCGCCGCCACCACCGCACCCACGCCGTGCACGCCCACCTGCTCGAGATGAACGGCGACCTCGAGGCCGCCCGTGCCGCCTACACTCGCGCCGCCCAGCTCACCACCAGCACTCCGGAACAGCGCTACCTCAACGCCCGGCTGCGCAAACTCGCCGCCACCACCGGATAGGCCGCACAGCGCCGCTCGACCGCGGTCGCCGGGCTGGTCCGCCTCGCGAGCGCTCTCGGCGCGTGCGCTAACCGACCGGAACGGTGGCGGGCAGGGCGAAGTGGGTGCGGAGGTCGGCGCCGAGGAACCAGGTCACGTGGTGGATGGCGGTGGGTCCGACGGTGAGCACGAGCACGCCCGCGGGGTGCGCGGTGTGCGGGTCGGTATCGGTCAGGTAGCAGGCGAGGGCGGGCCGGGTGTTGGCGCGGGTCTCGACCAGGTGCAGGCGACGGGCTCCGCGCCAGGTGGTGAAGACGGTGAGGAAGGCGCCGATGGCGGGCAGGCCGTGGTATTCGTGCGGGGCGGGCGGCATGGTCAGCCAGGCGTCGTCGGTGAGCAGGGCGATGACGGCCGCGACGTCGCCCGCGGTGAACGCTTCGGCGAAACGGGCGGTCAGCGCGCGTTCCCGCGGGCTGTCGGGCAGCTCGACCGATTCGCGGTCGATCCGGTGTCGGCGCAGCTGCTCGCGGGCGCGTTGCAGCGCGCCCTTCACCGCGGTGGCGCTGGTGCCGAGCATGGCCGCGACCTCGTCGGCGGGAAAGCCGAGGACATCACGCAGCAGCAGCACCGCCGACTGGCGGGGCGGCAGGTGTTGTAGCCCCGCGACGAACGCCAGCTCGACGGACTCGCGTGCGTGGTAGCGGGCCTCCGGGCCGGCGGCCGGGTCGGCGACCCGGTCGAGCAGGCGGTCCGGGTAGGGCTCCAACCAGGTGACCGTGCTGCGGCGGCTGGGTTCGGGCGGGTCGAACGGCGGGTCGGGCTCGGGCGGGCGGCGACGGGCATTGTCGCGCATGGCGTTCAGGCAGCGGTTGGTGGCGATCCGGTAGAGCCAGGTACGCAGCGAGGAACGCCCGGCAAAGCCGCCGAGCCCGCGCCAGGCCGCCAGCAGCGTTTCCTGCAGCACGTCCTCGGCGTCGGTGAGCGAACCGAGCATCCGGTAGCAGTGCACCTGCAGCTCGTGCCGGTAGGGGTCGGTGAGGGCGCGGAAGGCGTCGTGGTCGCCGGCTCGCGCGCGCTCGAGAATGTCCGGATCCACCGGGGCATCGTCGCACGGGGCGGTGACGCGCTCCGGGACCGTTCCGTTCCGGCGACGGGCGGTGTCACCACAACGACCGACCCCGAACCGGATGGAGGAAATCCCGTGACCGAGACACCCACCCGCACCGTCCTCGACGATCTGGCGAGCACGATCGCCACCCTCGCCGATCTCGTCGCCACGATCGGCCCCGACCACTGGCAGGCGGCGACACCCTGTCCGGCGTGGACCGCCCGCGACCTGGTGAACCATCTCGTCCTCGGCACTCGGCTCTGCACCGCGGCGCTGACCGGAACATCGGAATCGGCGGCGGGCACACTGGACCCGGCGCTGGTCGACGCACTCGGCGCAGATCCGGCGAGCGCGTACCGGAGCGCGGGCGAGGCCCTGCTCGCCGCCTTCGGGCGGCCCGGCGCGGCGGACCGGATCGTGCACATGCCGTTCGGCGCCGTGCCCGGGACCGTCGCGGCGCACCTGCGGCTGACCGAGGAACTGGTGCACGGCTGGGACCTGGCGACCACGCTCGGCACCCGGCCACCGTTCACCGATGCCGCGGCAGAGCGGGCGCTCGCGTTCACTCGCGCCACGCTCTCCGAGGTCCCCGCCGGCCGCAGCCCGTTCGCGCCGCCGCGGCCCGCGCCGGCCACGGCCACACCGGTGGAGCAGCTCGCCGCCCTCCTCGGCCGCCCGGTGCGCTGATCGAGACCGGACCGCCCGCGCTGACACCTCGCGCATCGTTTTCGCATCGTTTTACCGACGGGCGGCGGGGTACGCGGCAAACATCCCGCGTCGGGCGGTCCGCCTCGGTGGCCGCTCGCTCGATCCGGGCCTCCCGCCCCCGACAGAGAGCGAAACACCATGACAGCGCACCGTTCCGAGGATCGCCCTGCCCTGCGGCACCGCCGTCCCGAGGGCGTCGACGACCAGACCGTCGCAGCCGCGGGCAAGCTCTCCGAGGCGCTGGAGACCATCGAGCGAGCCCGCGGCCACCTGTACTCGTTCCACCAGCTGACCGGCGGCGCCGACTTCCTGCTCGACGAGGCGGTGGCGTTGCTGCGCGACGCCGGACACCCCGAACTCGCCGACCGCATCGCCACCGAGCTCGTCGGGCGCAACGTGTTACCCGATCGCTGGACGTTCCAGATCGTCGAGGAGTACGACGAGGGCTACTACGCGCTGTTCCGCGAACTCGACCGCGCCGTCCGCGAGCAGTTGCTGGACGGGCGCACCCACGTGTTCGAAGCCGAACTCAAGGAGGCGCGGCGCACCCACGGCCGCGCGGGTCACTCCGCCGGACCCCGCTGACCACTCGGAAGCACCCGGAGCCGGATCGCTTCCGGGCCGGCGCATTCCAAGGCGGCTCATTCCAGAGCCGGATCCTTCCAGAGCCGCTTCATTCCAGAGCCGGTTCACTCCAGAGCCGGTTCACTCCAGAGCCGGTTCACTCCAGATCGATGACGACCTTCACCTCGTCGCCGGTGTCGCCGAACGCATCGACCGCGCGTTCGAGGGGCACCCGTCGGGTGATCATGGCCGCCAGCCACGCCGGGTCGGCGGCCGCCAGCGCGTCCGCCGCGGCGCGATAGTGGCGCTGGTTGGCGTTCACCGATCCGACCACCACGTCGTTCTCCAGCACGATGGACCGGTTGAGGCCGCCGGTGTCCACCTCGAACGGCCGCCCACCGGTGGACACGCCGGTGAGGCAGGTGATCCCGTAGTGCGCGGTGCCCGCCATCGCGGCGACGACGAGGGCGCTCACCCCGGTCGCCTCGATCACGACGTCCGGATGCGTCTCGGCGATCACCCCCGCCACGTCGCCGTGGTGATAGGTGGCGCCCAGGCCCCGCACCAGAGCGGGTTTCGGGCCGTCGGTCACCCGGTCCAGCACGTGCACCTCGAGTGCGCGCTGGACGCCCATCAGCGCGGCGAGCAGCCCGATCGGCCCCGCGCCGGTCACCAGCACGGTGCGCGGCTCGAACCAGCTGCGTCCGCCGATGCGTTCGATCTGCTCCCACGCCTTGGCCAGCACGCTGGCCGGTTCCAGCAGCACGCCGAGGTGGCCGAGCTCCGGGTCGACGCGCACCGCGTAGTCGGTCTCGACCGTCCACAGTTCGCTGCCGAACCCGTCGAGTTCCTTGATGCCGCGTTCGCGGTAGCGGCCGTTGCGGCACATGTCGAACTCACCGTGCGCGCACGCCCCGCACGGCACCGGGTCGGGCCTGCGCACCACACCGGCCACCAGCTCGCCCTCGGCGAATCCCGAGCCCGGCGGCGCCTGCACGACCCGGCCCAGCGACTCGTGCCCGAGCACCAGCCGGTCCCGCCCCGGCGGCGCCCACCCGTACTCCGCGGCACCGATCTCCTTGTCGGTGCCGCAGACGCCGAGCGCGACCCCGCGCACCAGCAGTTCGTCCGTTCCCGCGACGGGATCGGGCAGTTCCTCGACCTGTACCGACCCCGCCCGCCCCGGCTGCACAGTGATGGCCCGCATGCCCTCCGGCTACCCGCGCCGCCGTCGCTCTACCCCGCGGGTCTCAGATCAGCAACTGGTGCTGCGGCGGCCCGCTCGCGGCGGATTCGGCGGGCCCCGAGCGCCCGAGCATGGTGGCGGCCGCGGCCTGCCAGAATTCCAGCACCGACCGATCGCCGTGCCCGCGCCGGATCGGCGCACTGAAGGCGAGCCCGCGGGCCAGTTCGACGGTCAACATCGCCACCTGCGGATAGTGCGGGTGGGCAGCGATCTCGGGACCGAACAGCTCGGTGAGCTGCTCGCGCAGTCGCGCACCGATCTTCTCGACCAGCGGCACCAGGCTGGTGTGCAGGGCCGGGTTCGTCCGTGCGGCGGACCACAGCTCCATTTCGGCGAGAAAGTCCGGGCCGGAGAACAATTCGCGCACCGCGGCGATGGCGGCGACGAGCCGGTCGGCGGGTGGGCGGGCGGCGAATTCGTCGATGATGCGTTGCGCGCGGGTCGCGCGGCGGCCGACGAGTTCGTCGATGACCGCCGCGAGCAGGTCCTCCCGGGTCGGGAACTGGAACAACAGCGATCCCCTGGACAGCCCGCAGGCGGCCTGCACGGCACGAGTGGTGAGCGCGGAATAGCCGGCATCGGTGAGGATCGCGATGGCCGCGTCGATGATCGCGGCCCGCGCCCGCTCCCCGCGTGCCTGCCGCGCCATGGCCACCTCCCACCGACTCCTCCGCCGCCGGACCGGCGACCGCTTCACTGTATCCAGGGGCTTGACAGTGCTCTGGATCACCGCTGCCACGCCGGACCGGATCGCCATCCGCTACGGCGATCGCACCTGGACGTGGTCGCAATGGCGGGCGCGGATCGCCCGGGCAGCAGGCGGCATGCGGGCGGCCGGCATCGGCCCCGGCGACCGGGTGGCGTTCCTGGACAAGAACCATCCCGCCTGCCTCGAGATCGCCCTGGCGGCCGCCTCCCTCGGTGCCGCCGTCACCATCGCCAACTGGCGGCTGGCCGGTCCCGAGCTCGGCTATGTGCTCGCCGACAGCGGCGCCCGCCTGTTGTTCGCCGGCGCCGAGTTCGCCGCCACGGCGGCCGCGGCAGGCACCGGGATCGAACGCATCGTGGTCGTCGGCGGCGACCACGACGAGTACGAGCGATTCCTGGACACCGCCGAAGCGGCCGAGCCCGATCCGGCGGTCCGCCCCGAGGCCGACGCGCTCGTGATCTACAGCTCCGGCACCACCGGCCACCCCAAGGGCGTCGTGCTCAGCCAGCGGGCGCTGGTGGCACACACGGTCAACGCGGGCACCGGCTTCCCCTTCGACGCGGGAGATGTCAATCTGGTCGCGATGCCGCTGTTCCACGTCGGCGGGATCTGCTACGCGCTGTTCGGCATTCGCGCGGGCGTTCCCTCGATCATGACCCGCGAGCCCACCCCGGCCGCGCTGCTCGGCGCGCTCGCCGCCGGCGCCACGCACACGTTCTTCGTCCCGCCGGTGATCGCGGCCCTGCTCGATGCGGGCGAGCAGGCCACCGCCGCGCTCGGTCGCCTGAAGTACCTCGGCTACGGTGCCGCGCCGATGCCCCTCCCGCTCCTGCGCCGGGCGCTGGACACCTGGCCGGATCTCGCCTTCGTCCAGGTCTACGGCCAGACGGAAGTGTCCGGGGTGGTCACCATGCTGTCCCCCGAGGACCACCGCGGCGACGAGTCGCTGTTGCTGTCGGCCGGACGACCCGTCCCCGGCGCGGAGGTGCGCGTGGTCGATCCGGTGGACCTCACCGAGATCGGCGTCGGCGGGCAGGGGGAACTCTGGTTCCGTACCGACCAGCGGATGACCGGCTACCTGAACCGTCCGGACGCCACCGCCGCGACCGTGACGGCCGACGGCTGGGTGCGCACCGGTGACATCGGCCGGGTGGACGATCGCGGCTTCGTGTTCGTCGAGGACCGGCTCAAGGACATGATCATCACCGGCGGCGAGAACGTCTACGGACCCGAGGTCGAGCGCGTGCTGCTCGCCCATCCCGCCGTCGCCGACGCCGCGGTCGTCGGCGTGCCCGACGACCACTGGGGCGAGTCGGTCCACGCGGTGGTGGTGGCGGGCGAGCCGGTCGAGGCGGCGGACGTCATCGCGCACTGCCGCTCGCACCTGGCGGGCTACAAATGCCCGAAGACCGTCGAATTCGTCGCCGAGCTGCCCAGGAACGCCAGCGGCAAGATTCTGAAACGTACCCTGCGCGAACCGCATTGGTCCGGGCGCGCCCGAGCCATCTGACCCGTCGACCGCCGTGCGTCACACCGCTTCGACGACCACCGCGAGACCCTGACCGACGCCGATGCACAGGGCCGCCAGTCCCCACCGGCCGCCGGCGCGGCGCAGTTGATGGATCAGCTGGGTGACGACGCGGCCACCGGAGGCGCCGAGCGGGTGGCCGAGCGCGATGGCGCCGCCGTTGACGTTGACGATCGCGGGATCGAGTTCGGGCCAGTCGGCCAGGCAGGCCAGCGACTGCGCCGCGAAGGCCTCGTTGAGTTCCACCGCGGCCAGATCTCCCCAGCCGATGCCGGCGCGGCGCAACGCGATCTCGGCCGCGCGCACCGGGCCGATGCCGAACACGTCGGGGTCGACCCCGGCCGCCCCACGTCCGGCCACCCGCGCCAGCGGTTCGCGGCCGAGCCGAGCGGCGGTGGATTCGTCGCCGAGCAGCAGCGCCGCGGCGCCGTCGTTGAGCGGTGAGGCGTTGCCCGCGGTGACCGTGCCGTCGGGGCGGAAGGCGGGCTTCAGCCGGGCGAGGGTCTCGACGGTGGTGGCGGGGCGCAGGGATTCGTCGCGCACGAGTTCGCTGCCGGGCACCGCGACCACGTGGTCGTCGTAGAAGCCGCTGTCCCAGGCGCGCGCGGCCAGCTGATGGCTGCGGGCGGCGAACTCGTCCTGTTCGGCGCGGCCGATACCGTAGCGCTCGGCGAGGATCTCGGTGCTCTCCCCCAGCGACACCGTCCACCGGGCGGGCATGGCCGGATTCACCAGGCGCCAGCCCAGCGTGGTGGAGTGGGCGGTCGCGTTCGCGGCCGGAAACGCCTTGTCCGGCTTGGGCAGTACCCACGGCGCCCGGCTCATCGACTCCACGCCGCCCGCCACCACCAGCTCCGCGTCGCCGGTCTCGATGGTGCGGGAGGCCTGGACGATCGCGTCCATGCCGGACCCGCACAGCCGGTTGACGGTGGTCGCGGGCACGCCGGTCGGCCAGTCGGCCAGCAGCGCCGCCATCCTGGCGACGTTGCGGTTGTCCTCACCGGCCTGGTTGGCCGCGCCGAGTACCACCTCGTCGACGGTGGTCGGGTCGAGGCCGGTCCGTGCGGCCAGCGCGCGCAGCACGTGGGCGGCCAGATCGTCGGGACGGGTGCCGGCCAGGCCGCCCCCGTATCGCCCGAACGGCGTGCGGACACCGTCGTAGACGAACGCGCCGCTCACGACGCCGCCCGCAGCGCGCGCAGGGTCGCCAGTTCCTCGGCGGTCGGGGCGGGCGAGACCGTCGGGTGGTCGGCGACGCGCAGGTCCCAACCGGTCGCCGCGCGCACCTGCTCGACGGTGACGCCGGGGTGCACGGCGGTGAGCACCAGTTCGCCGGTCTCGTCGGGCCGCAGCACGCCCAGGTCGGTGATCACCAGGGTGGGTCCGGCGCCACGCAGGCCGAGTCGGGCACGCTCGCCGCCGCCGCGGCCGTGTCCGAAGGAGGTGACGAAGTCGACGCGGTCGACGAAGGTGCGCCGCGACTGCCGCACGACCACGAACACCTCACCGCAGGAGGCGGCGATCTCGGGCGCGCCGCCCGCGCCCGGCAGCCGCACCTTCGGGTGGTGGTAGTCGCCGCCGATGACGGTGGTGTTGATGTTGCCGAAGCGGTCGAGCTGGGCGGCGCCGAGGAAGCCGACATCGATGCGGCCCGGCTGTAGCCAATAGTTGAACACCTCCGGCACACTGATCACCGCGTCGGCGGTCTCGGCGAGGACGCCGTCGCCGATGGAGGCGGGCAGCCGGTCGGGTTTCGACCCGAGGGTGCCGGATTCGTAGATGAGCACCAGGCCGGGCGCGTGCGTGGTGCGCGCGAGATTGGCCGCGGTGGACGGCAATCCGATGCCGACGAAGCAGCGCCGATCCCCCCGCAGGGCGCGGGCCGCGGCGATCGTCATCATCTCGTCGGCGGTGTACTCGGCCGCGGGCGCGGCGGCGGTCTCGGTGGTGGTCATGCTCGGCTCCCCTGTGCGGCCGCGGCGTGGACGTGCTCGTCCAGCCAGCGGGTGAAGCCGTCCCGGTCGCGGGCGATGGCGTCCCAGGCGGCGTAGTAGGCGTTGTCGCGCTCGGAATAGCCCTGCGCGTAGGACGGATGCGCGCCGTCGGGCACCTCGGCGACCGCGGTGACCGCCCAGGCGGGCAGCACGATCGCGCCGGGCACCGGCGTCAGCTCGTCCACGATCTCCTCGACGGTGACCAGGCTGCGGCGCGCGGCCAGCACGGCTTCCTTCTGCACGCCGAGCAGGCCCCACAGCTGCACGTTGCCGTGCCGGTCCGCCCGCTGGGCGTGCACGATCGTCACGTCCGGGTTCAGCGCGGGCACGGCGGTGAGCCGTTCCCCGGTGAAGGGGCAGGTGATCGGTTTGATCGTGTCGGTCACCTCGGGCAGGTCGGTGCCGACGTAGCCGCGCAACACCGCGAACGGCAGGCCGGAAGCGCCGGCGACGTAGCGGTTGGCCATGCCCGCGTGGCTGTGCTCCTCGATCTCGAGCGGCACCGGCCAGCCGTTCTGCACCGCGTCGCGGAACCGGTGCAGCGAGCCGACGCCGGGGTTGCCGCCCCAGGAGAACACCAGCTTGCGCGCGCAGCCCGCGCCGATGAGCTGGTCGTAGACCAGGTCGGGGGTCATCCGCACCAGCGTCAGGTCGCGGCGGCGCTGCCGGATGATCTCCCGCCCGGCCGCCATCGGAATCAAGTGGGTGAAGCCCTCGAGCGCGACGGTGTCGCCGTCGTGCACGAGCTCGGCGATCGCGTCCGCCAGCGGCGCTATTTCGGCCACGAGCCCTCTCCTGTTCGCATCGTGAACACTTGTTCTCATTATGAACATTTCTCGAGGCACCGTCAACCGTCCCGAATTGATCATTCGCACGTATCAATCGGGCCGGAAATAGTATTTGTCCTGACTCAATATCTCTCTCTACCGTGACTCAGGACACAGCCGCAGTCTCGGTAGGACGGAAGGAGGCCCCGATGGAGCTTCGCCATCTGCGCTACTTCGCGGCCGTCGCCGAGACGCGGCACTTCGGCCGCGCGGCCGAACGCCTGCACATGGCCCAGCCCGCGCTGTCGCAAGCCATCCGCCAGCTCGAGGCCGAACTCGGCGCGGCGCTGCTCACCCGCACCACCCGACAGGTCGCGCTCACCCCCGCGGGCGAGTTCCTCCTGGGCGAGGCCCGGCGGGTGCTCGACACGCTGGACGACAGCGTGCGCGGGGTGCGCCGGATCGCCGCGGGCAGGCTCGGCCAGGTCCGGCTGGGCTTCACCAGCACCGCGACCCTCTCGCACCTGCCCGGCATCGCGCGGGCCCTGCGGCGCGAACTGCCGGGCGTGGTGCTCGAGGTCCACTCCGACCTGCTCACCGCCGACCAGTGCGAGCGCCTGCGCACCGGCGATCTGGATCTGGGCATCCTGCGCCCGCCGGTGATCGGCGACGGCCTCGGCCTGCGCACCCTCGAGATCGAACCGCTGGTGCTGGCCGTGCCCGCCGACCACCGGCTCGCCCACGAACCCGCGGTGGCGATGGCGGACCTGCGCGACGAGGACTTCCTGCTCTACGCCAACCGCGAATCCATCGTCAACGCCGCGGTGCTGCGCAGCGCCCGAGCCGCCGGGTACACCCCGCGCACCGCGCTCGAGGGCGTCAGCACCGGCGTCCTGCTCGCGCTGGTGGCCGGTGGGCTCGGCATCGCCGTGGTGCCTGCCTCGGCGCGCGCGCTCGCGCTCACCGGGGTGGTGTTCCGCGACCTGCCCGATGCCGAGTCGGTCGAACTGGCGTTGGCCTGGCGCCGCGACAGCGATTCCGAACTCGTCCGTTCCGTGCTCGGAGTGCTCGCCGCCGAGCTCCCCGACCCCCTACCACCCGTCGAGGTCGATCGATGAAAATCACCAGGGTCGAGGCGATCCCGTTCGCCATCCCCTACCGCAAGCCGCTCCGGTTCGCCTCCGGGGAGGTGCACACCGCCGAGCACGTGCTGGTCCGGGTGCACACCGACGACGGCGTCGTCGGTGTCGCCGAGGCGCCGCCGCGTCCGTTCACCTACGGCGAGACCCAGGACAGCATCGTCGCGGTGATCCGCAAGCTCTTCGCGCCGCAGGTCGTCGGACTGACGCTGCTGCAACGGGAGACGGTCGCCGCCCGGCTGGCCCGCACCGTCGGCAACCCGGCCGCCAAGGCCGCGCTGGACATGGCCATCTGGGACGCGCTCGGCCGCACCCTCGACGTGCAGGTGACCGAGTTGCTCGGCGGCTACACCGACCGCCTGCGTGTCTCGCACATGCTCGGTTTCGACGACCCCGCCGCGATGGTGGCCGAGGCGCAGCGCATGCGCGAACGGCACGGCATCACCACCTTCAAGGTGAAGGTGGGGCGCAGGCCGATCGGCCTCGACCTCGCGGTGGTGCGCGCGCTGCGCGAGGGCCTCGGCGAGGAGGTCGAGCTCTACGTCGACGGCAACCGCGGCTGGACGGCCTCCGAATCGGCGCGAGCCATGCGCGAGATGGCCGATCTGGGACTGCTCTTCGCCGAGGAGTTGTGCCCCGCCGACGACGTACTCGGCCGCCGCTGGCTGGTCTCGCAGCTGGACGTGCCGTTCATCGCCGACGAGTCGGTGCCCACCCCCGCCGACGTCACCCGCGAGGTCCTGGCCGGATCCGCCACGGCGATCAGCATCAAGACCGCCCGCACCGGCTTCACCGGCTCCCAGCGCGTACACCACCTGGCCGAGGGCCTCGGCCTGGAAGTGGTGATGGGCAACCAGATCGACGGCCAGATCGGCTCGCTGTGCACGGTCGCCTTCGGCGCCGCCTTCCCGCTGACCTCCCGTCGTGCCGCGGAACTGTCCAACTTCCTCGACATGAGCGACGACCTGCTCACCGAACCGCTCGACATCCGCGGCGGCGAGCTCACCGTGCGGCCCGGCGCGGGCCACGGCGCCGAGATCGACCCCGACAAGCTCGCCCGCTACCGCCAAGACCGCTGACCACAGCCCGGACATACCCACAGCCCGAGAGATACGAGGAGTCACCGATGACCACCGTGCATCCCGCACCGGCGCCCACCGCCGCCGATTCCGGCGCCAGCGCCACCGACCGCTTCAAGAACGACAAGGCCGTGGTCGCCGACACCCCGCCCGAGCGGGTGGATCTGCTGGCCCGCGAGGTGCTCTCGGCGGTGCACGAGACCATCCGCAAGCACCGGGTCACCTACGCCGAGTACAACGCGCTCAAGGCGTGGCTGATCGATGTCGGCGAGACCGGCGAATGGCCGCTGTTCCTCGACGTGTGGGTCGAGCACGTGGTCGAGGACGTGGCGACCTCGCACCGTCGCGGCAACAAGGGCACCATCGAGGGCCCGTACTACGTCCCCGGCGCGCCGGAGCTGGGCGCGAAGGCGACCATTCCGATGCGCGAGAACGAGGACGGCACCCCGCTGGTGTGGACGGGCCGGGTCACCTCGGTGGACGGCAGCCCGCTGCCCGGCGCCCGGATCGAGCTCTGGCACGCCGACAGCGACGGCCTCTACTCGCAGTTCGCGCCCGGCATCCCGGAGTGGAACCTGCGCGGCACCTTCGTCGCCGACGACGAGGGCGGCTTCGAGATCCGCACGATCCGCCCGGCGCCGTACCAGATCCCCACCGACGGCGCCTGCGGCAAGCTCATCGCCGCCGCCAACTGGCACGCCTGGCGCCCGGCCCACCTGCACGTCAAGGTGAGCGCGCCCGGACACGAAACCCTCACGGCGCAGCTGTATTTCCCCGACGACGAGCACAACGACGACGACATCGCCTCGGCGGTGAAGCCGGAGCTGATCCTGGACCCGCGGCCGGCCGCCGATGGCGAGCAGACCATCGACTACGGGTTCGTGCTCGACCCCGCGCAGCCGTAACCGTTCACCGACCGTCAGCGGCGCGGATGCCGGGCCGCGCCCTGCCCAGAGGAGTACTCACCCATGCTGTTCCATGTGCGGATGGATGTCCGCATCCCCCACGACCTGCCCGCCGACACCCGCGCCGAGATCGTGGCGCGGGAGAAGGCCTACAGCCAGGAGTTGCAACGGGCCGGGAAATGGCCGCAGCTGTGGCGCATCGTGGGTGAGTACTCCAACTTCTCGATCTTCGACGTCGAGTCCAACGACGAACTGCACGACCTGCTCTCGGGGCTGCCGCTGTTCCCCTACATGGACATCCACGTCACCCCGCTGGCCACCCATCCGTCCAAGGTCGCGGGGGTCTGAGGGTGGCGGTGCTGCGCACGCCCGCCGGTCCGGTGGGCTACACCGACGACGGGACCGGCCCGGCCCTGGTGTTCGTGCACGGTTTCCTCTTCGACAAGCGGATGTGGGCGCCGCAGGTCGCCCGGTTCACCGCACGCGGATACCGGGTGATCACGGTCGACATGGTGGGGTTCGGGGCGAGCACCGCGACCTCGGCGACGGTGCCGATGGGCGCGCACAGCGCCGCGCTGGCCGCCGTGCTGGCCGCGTGCGACGTGGACACCGTTGTGCTGACCGGGTATTCGATGGGCGGGCAGGTGGCGCTGGATTTCGTCGCCGCCCACCCCGGACGGGTGCGCGCGCTGGTGCTGTCGGACACGTTCGCCGGTCTCGACAGCGCCGAGGTCAAGGCATCCCGGTTCGCGTTGGCGGATCGGCTGGCGGCCGACGGCGTGGCGGACTACGCCGAGGAATTCCTGCCGCTGGTACTGAGTCCGCGCACCGTCGCGCAGCGGCCCGCGGTGACCGAGCGGGCCCGCACGATGATGCGCGCGGCCGATCCGGCGGGGGCCGCGGCCGCGCTGCGCGGGCGCGCCGAGCGGCGCGACTACACCGGCGTCGCGCGCACACTCGACGTGCCGGCCCTCGTGATCGTCGGTGCCGAGGACCAGTTCGACCGGGGCGTGCTCGGCGCCGACCTCGCCGCGACCATCCCGGACGCCCACCTGACCGTGATCGACGAGGCCGGACACACGCCGAACATGGAGCGGCCCGAGGCGTTCGACGACGCCCTCGCCGCGTTCCTGGACTCGCTCACCCGCGTCGGATAGCCCCATCACCGGCGCCGCGCCGCCACATCCCGACCCGGCCCCGGGCTACCGCCCGCCCGGGCTCAGGCCCCGCCCCGACCCCGGGCGGGGCCGTTCGTGTTGCGCAGATCCTGCTCGATCCGCGCCGCCGCCGCCAGCAGCGGCGGAACCAGATCCGCCCGGATCGAGGCGACGCTGTGCCGGGTCGCCTGGGTGGAGATGTTCACCGCGGCGATCACCGTGCCCGCGCGGTCGCGGATCGGGGCGGCGACCGAGCGCAGCCCCTCCTCGAGTTCCTGGTCGACCAGCGAATACCCTTGCGCGCGAACGGCGTCCAGTTCCGCACGCAACGCCGCCTCCGACACCGTGGTGTGCGGGGTGCGCGGCGCCAACGTGGTCGCGGCCAGGTAGGCGTCGAGTTCGTCGGGGGTCAGCCCGGCCAGCAGCACGTGACCCATCGACGTGGCGTAGGCGGGGAAGCGGGTGCCGATGTCGATGCGGACCGTCATGATCCGCGAGACGGCCACCCGTGCCACGTAGACGATGTCGGCGCCGTCGAGCACCGAGACCGACGACGACTCCGCCACCGTGCGCGAGAGCTGCTCGAGGTGCGGCTGCGCCACGTCCGGCAGACCCATGCTCGACAGGTAGGCGTAGCCGAGCTCGAGCACCCGCGCCGTCAGCGCGAAGTTCTTGCCGTCGGTGCGCACGTAACCGAGATCGGCCAGGGTGAGCAGGAATCGGCGCGCCGCCGCCCTGGCCAGACCGGTCCGCCGGGCCACCTCCGACAGCGTCAGCTCGGGATGCTCGGCGTCGAAGGCGCGGATGACGGCCAGACCGCGATCCAGCGACTGCACGTGGTGCGCGCCCCGTTCGCCGTCCTGTGCTGCCACCATCCCGCATCCTCTCGCCGCCGATTCCCCGACCGGCGTTCACGATACGCCCAGGTGTGCGCGGTATCGGTGGTCAGAGCCCGAGCAGTTCGGCGGTCTCCTCGCCGAGCGCGGGTCCGAGGGTCATGCCGCGACCGCCCGGCCCGGTGATCACCCACACGTGCTCGTCGGCGCGCGCCCGCGTGACGATCGCCGCCGGGTCGACACTCTGGCTGTACACCCCGGCCCAGCGCCGTACCACCGGCGGCAGGGTGCGGCCGAGCAGTTCCTCGGTGACCGCGGTGAGGTGTTCGTAGGGCGCCTCGTCGACGTCGAAGGCGAACGGCTCGGTGTATTCGTGGGTGTCGCCGATGGTGAGCCCGCCGTGCAGGCGCTGCACGCACAGCAGCTGCATCTTGTGCTCGGCGGCGGTGGCCGCCTGGGACTGCTCCCGCTCGAGCGCTTCGACCGCGGGCCCGGCGAAACCCGGGTAGTAGCGGAAGCTGTCGCCGTCGGCGATCGAGGTGGTCAGCGGCTCCCCCAGCGGCGCGGTCTGCATCATCTGCAGGCGCACGCGGCGCACCGGGATCTCGCCGACCAGTTCGCGCACCAGCCCGGAATGCGCGGCGCCGGGGCAGACCAACACCAGATCACCGGCGTGGACGCGGCCGTGGTCGTCGAGGACCGTGGCCGATGAGCCGGCGACGGACCTGGCCTCGGTGGCGGGATGGAAGGTGTAGCGCCCGGTGCCGGTGAGGTAGGCGCGCAACGCGGGCAGCGCCTGGCGGGATTCCACCGCGGCGTCGGTCGCGCAGTGCAGGCCGGCCAGATACGTGCCGCGCAACGCGGGGTTGAGCGCGCGGACCTGTTCCGGCTCCAGCAGGCGGAACCCGCGCGCGTCCGCGGAGGCCCCCGCCGCGGCGGCTTCGGCGACGGCCAGTTCCTCGGGGGTGCGCACCAGCGTGATCGAGCCGTTGGCACGGAATCCGATGCCGGGCACCTTGCCGCCCAGTTCCTCCCACAGCTCCCGGGAACGCAGGGTCGACGCGAGTTCGTGCTCGGCACGACCCGACACCCACACCAGACCGAAGTTCCGCACGGTCGCGCCGCGCGCTTCCGGTTCCCGTTCCAGCTGCACCACCTCGTGTCCGCGGCGCACCGCGGCCAGCGCGTGCGCGGTACCGAGAATGCCGCCACCGATGATCGTTACTCGCATGACGCCAGGATGCCGAATGGTCTAGACCTATGCGCGTCCCCGCCGCGAACGGCACGTGAACAATTGGTATAGACCAGTACCGGCGGCATCGGTGGCGGCGTTGAGCGGCAACCGGCTCGGCTTGGGTCAGGGTGCGACGGCGCAGCGGGTCCGTCCGGCGGGCGGACCGGTCAGGGCGGCGGCGATGTCGTCGAGCGGCAGCGGCTCGGCGACCAGTTCGTGCCAGGGGTAGGTGCCCGCCGTCGCGGCGAGGAAGTCGACGGCGTCGGTCAGATGCCGCGGCTCGTAGTTGTGCACGCCCGCGATGCGCAACCAGCGGCGCACCACCCGCTCCGCGTCCAACGGGACCGGCGGACCGGGCGCCACCGAACCGGCCAGCACCAGCGCCCCGCCGATGTCCAACCGGGTGAGCGCATCGGCGATGGCGGCGGACGAGCCGGAGAAGTCGAACGCGGCGTCCACCGGCAGGCCGTCGTCGGCCCCGCCGCCGAAGCCCGCCGCCAACGCCGCCCGCGCGGCGACGACGTCGCGTACCGCGACGTGCGCGCCCCGGTGCGCGCAGGCCGCGGCGGCGGTCAACCCGAGCATGCCCGCCCCGTAGACGAGCACCCGCCGCCCGGCCAGGTCACCGGCCGCCTCCAGCGCGGCCATCACCGTTGCGGTCGCGCAGGCGGCCGGGGCCGCCACCGCGTCGGGCACCGTGTCGGGCACCGCCACCGTGCGCACGCCCGCGGGCAGGACGAGATGGCGGGCGTAGGAGCCCGACAGCGGCCAGTCGCCGTCGAAGGCCTCGTGCCCGACCTTGCGCACGGACAGGCATTTGGCGGTGCGGTCCGCGCGGCACCGCGCGCACCGCCCGCACGCCGCCGTCACCGACCACACGATGCGCTGTCCCGGCGCGCCGTGCCCGGCCCGCGGCGTGGTGGCCACGATCTCGCCGACCGCCTCGTGCCCGAGCACCGACGGGCACGGTGCCGCACGCCGGCCCGCGACGGTGTGCAGGTCGCTGCCGCACACCGTGGCGAGGCGGACCCGTACCAGCGATTGGCCCGGCGCCAGGCGCGGCACCGGCACGTCGCGGACCGCGACCCCGGCACCGGTCCACACCGCCGCGCGCGTCACACCACCTGGGAGCGAATCCATCCGGAGAGCCTTTCGATGACGTAGACGAGCGCGAAGACGACGAGCACGATCGCGCCGGCGACGCCGAACTCGAGCGTGCGGATCGACTCGAACAACAGGTAACCGATCCCGCCCGCGCCCACGATCCCCAGGATCGTGGAGGTGCGGATGTTCACGTCGAGCAGGTAGAGCGTCGAACCAACCAGCGCGGGCACCGCCTGCGGAATCA
The DNA here is from genome assembly GCF_002554515.1 of Nocardia sp. FDAARGOS_372. Lineage (NCBI taxonomy): Bacteria > Bacillati > Actinomycetota > Actinomycetes > Mycobacteriales > Nocardiaceae > Nocardia > Nocardia sp. FDAARGOS_372. Next base: position 2,433,296 of record NZ_PDDW01000001.1, read on the forward strand.
CCGCCGCCACCAACGTCTTCCACCAGCCGCCGCCGAGCGCGCGGACCGCCTCGAGCGGGCCCGTGTCGATCTCCTCGACGGCGTCGGCGACGAGTTTGCCGAGCAGCCCGACCGAGCCGATGGCCAGCGCGCAGGTACCCGCGATCGGCCCGAGGCCCAGTGCGGCGACGAAGATCACGGCCAGGATCAGCTCCGGGATCGCGCGCACGACCAGGATCCAGGCCCGCGCAGCCCAGTACACCGCCGGATGCGGAGTCACCGTGCGGGCGGCGAGGATTCCGACGGGCACCGACAGCACCGCCCCGATCGCGGTCGCCACCACGGCGATCGCGACCGTCTGCCAGGCCGCCTCGAGCAACTGCGGGCCCAGCGCGGCGAAATCCGGCGGCAGCAGCCGCCCGAACACCTCGACGGCGGCGGTAGGCCAGGTCAGCAGTTCCACCGGATCGACGTCGAGCACCACCAGCGCGGCCACCGTGGCCGCCACGGCGATCGCGCCGAAGGCCGTGCGGGCCGCCCTGGCGGCCCGGGGTCCGAGAGACTCCGGACTCAGCAGCACCCGCCGCGCGAGGATCGCGAACACCTCCATCGCCGCGATGATCGCCAGGATCACCGCCACGATGCCCAGCGCGCGGGGATAGGCCAGCCCGCGCAACGAATCCTGCAGCGCGAAACCGATGCCGCCCGCGCCGACGAAACCGAGCACCACCGAGATCCGCAGGTTGATGTCGACGCGATAGACGAACGTGCCGATCCAGGACGGGACCGTCTGCGGCACCACGGCGTGGATCATCTCGCGCAGGTACCCGGCGCCCGCCGCCCGGGCGGCCTCGCGCGGGCCGGGATCGGTCTGCTCGATCGCGTCGGCGAACAGCTTGCCGAGCATGCCGATGGAGTGCAGCGCCAGCGCGAGAATGCCGGGCAGCACACCGATGCCGAGCGCGCGCACCAGCAACGCCGCGAACAACAGGTCCGGCATGGCCCGGCAGAAGGTGATGATCCCGCGCGCGATCGCCGCCACCGCCGGGTGCGGGGTGGTGTTGCGTGCCGCCAGGAACGCCAGCGGCACCGAGGCCAGTGCCGCCAGCACGGTGCCCAGCACCGCCATCAGCAGCGTCTCCACCGCGAGCGCCCAGATCCGCGGCGGATCGTCCAGTCGCGGCGGCAGCATCCGCTCGAGCAGCGCGGCCATGTCGTCGAGACCGTCCAGCAGGGTGGCCGGGGCGAAATCGATCGACCAGGCCGAGATCAGGGTCAGCACGAGACCGCCCACCCCGAGCAGCCGCAGCAGCGCCGCCCGCACCCGCTCGGCCCGCGGCGGCGAGCCGGGCAGGACGGGCCCCGGTGTGGTGAGCGTCGCGGTCACAGCGCCCCCGCGGCCAGTCCGGCGGGCGCCGACCGGGTGACCTCGGCCCGCTGGTAGATCGCCATGACCTCGTCGCGGGACAGTCCGGCGGCGGGCCGGTCGAACACCTTGCGGCCGTCCCGCAATCCGATCACCCGGTGCGCCCAGCCCAGCGCCAGGTCCACCTGGTGCAGCGTGCACACCACGGTCAGGTTGTCCTCCAAGCAGATCCGGAACAGCAGATCCATCACCACCCCGGCGTTCTCCGGATCCAGCGAGGCGACCGGCTCGTCGGCCAGCACCAGCTTCGGGCGTTGCATGAGGGTGCGCGCGATCGCGACCCGCTGCTGCTGCCCACCCGAGAGCGTGTCGGTGCGCCGGTGCGCCAGATCGGCCAGCCCGACCCGGTCGAGGTGCGCGACGGCCTCCGCGCGCATCCGCTTCGGGTAGGTCAGCGCGCCGTAGCGCGGCAGGCGCAGCCGGGCCAGCCCGCCCAGCAGCACGTTGTCCAGGCACGACAGCCGCCCGACGAGGTTGAACTGCTGGAAGACGAACCCGATGTCGCGCCGCAGCGCGCGCACGGTGGCCCGCGGCGCGGTGTCCACCCGCGTGCCCGCCACGGTCACCGCACCGGAGGTCACCGGGTGCAGGCCGTTGAAGCAACGCAGCAGCGTCGACTTGCCCGAGCCCGACAGACCCAGCAGGACGACGAGTTCACTGCGGTGCACGGTCATCGATACCGCATCGAGCGCCAGGGTGGCACCGAAGCGCTTGGTCACCGCCTCGGCGTGCAGCACCACCTCGGCGCGGGAATCGGCGGACACGACGCTCAGCCCGCGCACTTGTCGGAGCGGGTGACCTCGCAGACGTGCCGCACGCCGTCGTAGTCGCTGTCGGCGGCGGGCACCACGCCCCAGGCGCGTTCGTCGGTGATCCGGCACTCGCCCGTGCACAGGCCGGCGCCGCGCAGGTGGTCGGCGTTCACCTTCTCGGTGAACAGCGTCCGCAGTTTCGCGACGGTCTCCGCGCCCAGCGCGTCGGCGGCGGCGAACACCGAGCCCGCGATGGTCTCGGACTTCCACACCGTCTTCAACTGGCCCGGCGCCAGGTCGCCCTTCTCGACGAGGGTCTTGTCGACCATGGTGTCGAAGGCGAAGCCCGCGTCGCAGTCACCGGCGGCGATCGAGAGCGCCGAGGCGTCGTGCCCGCCCGCGTAGATCGGCGTCAGCCCCTTGGACAGGTCGGCCTCCGCGCCGGAGGCGATGACCTTCTGCTCGATCAGACCCGCGGTGGGATAGAGGAATCCGGAGGTCGAGCTGGGATCGACGAAACACACCTTCTTGCCCGCGAAGTCGGCCAACGACTCGATCGCGGCGTTGTCGGAACGGGCCAGGCCGTAGGACTGATAGCCGGGCTTGCCCCCGGGTTCCTGCACGACCGCACCCAGCGGGGTCATCTTCGCGCCGTTGACACCGGCGACGACGTAGGCGAACGGGCCGAAGAACGCCATGTCGACGTTGCCCGCGATGATGCCCTCGACCACGCCCGCGTAGTCGGACGCCTGCACGAAGTCGATCTTCGCGCCGGTCTCGCGTTCGAGCAGCGCGATGACGGGATCGTAGCTGGCCTTCAGGTCGGTCGAGTTCTCGGCCGGGATGGCGGCCAGGGTCAGGGTCTCGGGGAAGCCCCTGTCGTTGATCGCGCGGGAGTCCGCGCCGGAGCCGGAACAGGCCGACAGCGCGAGGGCGAATCCGGCCAGCAGCGAGACGAGCGGGCGGGAGCGGCGGATGTTCATGCGCAGTTCCTTGCGGTGGAAGAGGTTTCAGGCGGGCAGCAACAGGGCGGGCAGTTCGGCGACGGAGTCGAGCACGTGGGTGGCACCGGCGCGGCGCAGCGTGTCCGCGTCGTGGGCGCCGGTCAACGTGCCGGCCAGGATGGTGGCGCCGGCGCGGCGGCCGGATTCGATGTCACCGGCGGTGTCACCGGCCACGGCGACACGGCGCACGTCGTCGACCCCGGCGCGCAGGACCGCCGCCAGCACCAGGTCGGGCATGGGCCTGCCGCGACCGGCATCCGGTGGGGCGAGGGCGAAGTCGGCGAGGGCGCGCCAGCCCAGGACGTCGAGGATCCGCTCCTGGGTGGCGGAGCTGAAACCGGTGGTCAAGGCGACGGTGAGCCCCCCGTCGCGCAGCGCGGCGATCGTCTCCGCCGCGCCGGGCAGGGCCTGCACGCCGCCGTCCTCGACGAATCGGGCGTAGGCGGCCTCGAACGCGGCATTGGCGCGCCGGGCGCGCTCCTCGTCGGCGAACAACGCGCGGAACACCGCGATCTTCGACTGGCCCATGGTGTCGAGCACGTAGCGGCGCGCGTTCTCGCGTTCCGCGCCCTCCGGCGGCAGGCCCGCGGCCGTGGCGGCTTCCTCGAAGGCGCGCGTGACGAGGCCGTCGTCGGTGACGGTGGTGCCGGCCATGTCCAGCACGGCCAGAGCGATATCGGTCATCTGAGTCCCAGTCCGTAAGGGGTGAACGGAAGTTCGGCGCCGGTCGGCCACGGGTCCGCCGGCGCCGCACCCCACGATGGCGATTGGTATAGACCATCCGTCGACGGTCGAGCGAACCGCAGGTGAACTCTTGGTATAGACCAAAATCCGGCTATGCTGGGTCGAGTGACCGCCCGCGCCGAACCACGCGTCCTCAAGCACCAGATCGTGCGTGCACAGGTGGACAAACTCCTCGACGAACTCGACGAGGGCGACCCGGTACCCTCCGAACGCGAGCTCGCCCTGCGCTTCGACGTGGCGCGCGAGACCGTCCGCCAGGCCCTGCGCGAACTCCTGCTGGCCGGACGCATCCAGCGGCGCGGCCGCGCCACCGTTGTCGCCGGGCCGAAGTTCGTCCAGCCACTGGCGTTGGGCTCCTACACCGAAGCCGCAGTGGCGCAAGGACATCGGGCCGGGCGCATCCTCGTCGGCTGGACCCGGCTGACCGCCGACCCGGCGCTGGCCGGCGACCTGCACATCGCCGAGGGCGATCCGGTGATCCAGCTCGAGCGCGTGCTGACCACCGACGACCTGCGCGTCGGCCTCGAAACCACCCGGCTGCCCGCCTACCGGTACCCGGAACTGGTCGAGACCTTCGACCACACCGCCTCGCTGTACGCCGAGATCCGCCGCCGCGGCATCGTTTTCGACCGGGCGGTGGACACCATCGAGACGACGCTGCCCGACGCCCGCGAGGCCGCGCTGCTCACCGCCGACGCTCGCACTCCGATGTTCCTGCTCAACCGCGTCTCCTACGATCCCGACGGCGTTCCGATCGAGCACCGCCGCTCCCTCTACCGCGGTGACCGGATGACCTTCACCGCCGTCCAGACGCGCGACCACTGATCCGGTAGCCACGCCGCACCTGATCGGTCGGCTTGACATATCGTTGTGTTTTTACAACACTTCGATATATGAGCCCAGTGCGACGGGGGGAAACCCGCCCGATCTACAACCGCATCGCGGTACTGCGCGCCGAACGGTCGCTCAGCCGCGCCGCGCTGGCCGAACTCATCGAGGTGAACCCGCAGACGGTGGGCGCGCTCGAGCGCGGCGACCACTATCCGAGTTTGGATCTGGCGCTGCGCATCTGCGAGGTGTTCGGCCTGCCGGTGGAAGCGGTCTTCTCCCGCACCGAGTTCACGCCGCTGTCGGCCGAGATCTACGGCCGTGAGAACCGAGGAAGGTGATCGGCATGTCCGCGACCAACCTGCTCGAGAACTATCAGGCCTACCGCACCAGGAGATTCCTGCAGAACGAGGCGATCACCGGCCGCTGGTTGCCGGGCTGGCGCACCAGGACGCGCAGGCGCGCGCTCGTGATCGCGCTGGCCGTCGAGTTCGCGGCACTGATCGCGATCGGCGCCATCTGCCTGGCGTCCATGACGATCGGACCGCTGCTGTGGCTGGTGGCCTGTGTGCTCTTCCTGCCGACCTGGACGATCCTGCAGGTGGTCTCGAGCAGGCAGAGCGACGCTCCCCGCGACGCACTGGACGAGCGGGAGATCGCCGAGCGCGACAGCGCCCGCTCGATCGGGCTCACCATCACCCAGACATTGGCGATGCTGCCCGCGTTCGTCCTCATCGTGGCGAGCTCGTTGAACGAGACGAATCCCGGCTTCGGCTACGCCTGCGGGCTGTGGATCGTCACCGCCCTGCTGATCGGCGGGTGCTCGCCCGCGATGATCCTGGCGTGGAACCGCCCCGACCCGGACCCCGAGGACTCCGGAATCGCCGGCGCCGTGCGCTGAGCGCACCGCGCGGCGTGGCATCGGAACGACTGCCTCGGCACGGATCGATGCGGTCCGCGAGACTTCCGCTGCCGCGTTTCGGCCCCCGCGGACGCGGGCATGCCGTCGACATGCCCCGCTCCCCGCAGCCCGCGGTCGCCGCGTCCAGCCGGTGGACCGGCGACGACGGCATCCGCTACCCGAGCGGCGACACCCACGCCTGGCTCCCCGGCACCAACCAGACGGTCTGTGGCGTGCCGCTGTCGCGAGCGCGGCTCGCGCGCTTCCCCCACGTGCCCTGGGGTGAGGCGCTGTGGCTGGCCGACACCGGGGACCGGCGGGTCGTGCTGTGCCGCCGGTGCACCGCGGCGACCCGCTCCGAGCGGCGCGGCTGGCAGCGGATCGATCCACGGCCGTGATCGGTCTCGTTTGCCCGGCTCCCGCTCGGGTAGCCGACACGAGCCGGAGCACGATCGAGACGAAAGGGTGCACATCGTGGCCGAGACCGAGGTGGATCAGGCACTGTGGGACGAGTTCCACCGGCTGGTCAACATGTCCTCCCGGCAACTGGGCGACTGGCTGCGCACCGAGGGCGCGGGCCCGCGCAGCGAGACCGAACCGGACCACGCCGGGCCCGAGCTGGGCCGGCGCATCCTGGCGGTGCTCGGCAAACGCCGCACCGACCTGAGCGCCGACGACATCGAGGTGATGCGCCGCGCCGTCGTCGAGATCACCGCCGCGCGCGGCGCCGAGGACGACGGCGAACCCCGCGCCGGCTCCGACGAGTGGCGGCGGCGCTTGATGTCACTGGGCCACGATCCGCTGCAACGCGGGTGAACACGCGCTGAACAGCGCCGAGCGGGTCCCGGATCGACCTTCCCGGCACGGGCCGGATCGGGTTGGATGGGGCGCATGGCTGACCCGGATTTCGTTGCACCGCAGGTCTCTTCCCCGTCGCCGGACACCGGTCCGGCCCGACCCCGCGGCCACGGCCTGCTGGCGGCCGCGATCGTCGTCGCCGGTCTCGGCGGCGGCCTGCTCGCCTGGCACCCGTGGGACGAGAACACCGTGCAGCAGCCGGCGAAGGACCCCCATCGAATCACCGTGCAGAAGGTCGGTGAGCAGCGCGAGTCGGGTAATTCCGACGCGACGCGGCCGGTCTACTGCCTCACCAACGAGACCGGTGGCCTGTACTGCCTGGTGATGCCCGACCGGTACACGATCATCGAGCCGGAGACGCGCTGACCCGAGCAGCGACATCCGGAACCCCGACATCCGGAACCCCGTCCGTTCGTTCCCCTTTCACCATAACGCGCACAGGGGGCCTTGCGGCAAGGCCCCCGTCGTGCTGCACACTGTGCGGCCGACGCCGGCACAAAGGACCGGCCGGTCGCGTACCCGCGCACCGGTCGCCGGCCGGAAAACCCTCGAGCGAAATGGGACGACTGACGTGATCGATGTGATCATCGCGGGTGCCGGACCGACCGGCTTGATGCTGGCCGGCGAACTGCGCCTGCACGGTGTGCGCACGGTGGTACTGGAGAAGGAGCCCACCCCGAACCAGCACTCCCGCAGTCGGGGCCTGCACGCGCGCAGCATCGAGGTGATGGACCAGCGCGGGCTGCTGGAGCGGTTCCTCGCGCACGGCGAGCAGTTCCGGGTCGGCGGGTTCTTCGCCGGGCTGGCCGCCGAATGGCCCGCCGACCTGGACACCGCGCACTCCTACGTGCTCGCGATTCCCCAGGTCGTCACCGAGCGCCTGCTCACCGAGCACGCCACCGAACTCGGCGCCGAGATCCGCCGCGGCTGCGAAGTGGCCGGGTTGGATCAGGACGCGGACGGGGTGACCGCCGAGCTGGCCGACGGCACGCGGTTGCGCGCCCGGTACCTCGTCGGCTGCGACGGCGGGCGCTCGACCGTGCGCCGTCTGCTCGGGGTCGACTTCCCCGGTGAACCCACCCGGGTCGAGACGTTGCTGGCCGACGTGCGGATCGACGTGCCGGTCGAGACACTGACCGCGGTGGTCGCCGAGGTGCGCAAGACCCAACTGCGATTCGGGGCCGTCCCGGCCGGCGACGGGTTCTTCCGGCTGATCGTGCCCGCGCAGGGCCTGTCCGCGGACCGCGCCGCACCCACCCTCGACGAGCTGAAGCGATGCCTGCACGCGACGGCGGGCACCGACTTCGGCGTGCACTCCCCGCGCTGGCTGTCCCGCTTCGGCGACGCCACCCGGCTCGCCGAGCGCTACCGCACCGGGCGGGTGCTGCTGGCGGGCGACGCCGCCCACATCCATCCGCCGACCGGCGGTCAGGGCCTCAATCTGGGCATCCAGGACGCCTTCAACCTCGGCTGGAAGCTCGCCGCCGCGATCGGCGGCTGGGCGCCGCCGGACCTGCTGGACAGCTACCACGACGAACGCCATCCGGTCGCCGCCGAGGTGCTGGACAACACCCGCGCCCAGATGACGCTGCTCTCCCTCGACCCTGGCCCGCGCGCGGTGCGCAGACTGATGGCGGAGCTGGTCGAGTTCCCCGACGTGAACCGGCACCTGATCGAGAAGATCACCGCGATCGCCGTCCGCTACGACCTCGGCGACGGCCACGACCTGGTCGGTCGACGGCTGCGCGACATCCCGCTCACCGAAGGCCGCCTCTACGAGCGGATGCGCGGCGGCCGCGGGCTGCTGCTCGACCGGACCGGGCGGCTGTCGGTATCGGGCTGGTCCGACCGCGTCGACCACCTCGCCGACCCGGGCGCGGCGCTCGACGTCCCGGCGGCGCTGCTGCGCCCGGACGGGCACGTCGCGTGGGTGGGCGAGGACCAGGACGATCTGCTCGCCCACCTGCCCCGCTGGTTCGGCGCCGCCACCTGACCGCGGAAGCGCCTACCCGTCCGAGGGGAGCCGCAGGTGCGGCCACCGCGCCAGATCGGCGAGCAGCTGCCGATCGTGGGTCGCCACCACCACCGCCGCCGCGGTCTCGCGCAGCGCGGCGGTCAGCTCGTCCACCAGCGCCGCCGACAGGTGGTTGGTCGGCTCGTCGAACAGCAGCACGTTGGGCCGGGCGGCGAGCCGCACGGCCAGGTGGAGCCGACGCTGTTGCCCCTGCGACAACCGCCCGACCGGGGTGTGCCGTGCGCTTTTCTCGAGCAGACCGGTCGCGGCCAGCGGCAGGGGCGCGATGCCGTCGTTCAGCTCGAGACCGCGCACGTGGCGCTCGTAGAACTCCTGCGCGGTCGGCTCGGGATCCCAGTCCGGCACTTCCTGACCGACCAGCGCCACCCGCGCCGTCGCGTGATGCCGGACGTCGCCGGTGGTCGGCGCCAGCTCGCCGGCGAGCACGGCCAGCAGGGTCGATTTGCCTGCGCCGTTACGTCCGGTCACCAGCAACCGCTCCCCCGCCGCGAGCGCGAGCGTGACCGGCCGGGCCGTCCGCCCCGCGACCGCGACCTCGTCGGCCCGCAGCAGCGGAGTGCCCGCGCGGGCGGGCAGTTCCGGGAACCGCAGGCGCAGCGGCGGTTCGGGCACGGTGACGACATGGGCGTCCAGTTCGGCCTCGCGGCGCCGCAGCGCCTGCACCACGCCGGGCGCGCGGGACTGCCGCTGATGCTTGCCGTGGCCTTTGTCGGGTCGCCACCCGGTGCTCAGCCGCTCGCGCGCACCGGCGACGGCCTCGCGCAGCCGCGCCCGCTCGGCGAGTTGGTCCTCGTGGTCGTGTTCCCAGCGCTCGCGGGCGCGGCGGCGACCCTCCTGCCACCCGGCGTAGCCGCCCGCGAACAATTGCGGCCGCCCGTCCCGGCTGGGGTCGAGGTCGAGGAATTCCTCGGCGACCGCGCGCAGCAGTGCCCGATCGTGGCTGACGACGGCGAACCCGCCGGGATGGGCGCGCAGGCGTTCGGTGAGGAAATCCAGGCCGTCGCGGTCCAGGTGGTTGGTCGGCTCGTCCAGCAGCAGGATGTCGTGGGCGGCGCCGAGCAGGCAGCCGAGCCGGACCCGATGGCGTTGTCCCACCGACAGTGTCGCCAGTGGCCGCGCCCGGTCGGTGCAGGCGCGCAGCGCGGCCAGGGCGATGTCGACGCGTCGCTCCGCGTCCCAGGCGTCCAGCCGGGTCGCGGCATCCAGCGCCGCGCCGTAGGCATCGTCGGCACCCGCTGTGCCGGCGGCGAGCGCCGCGGTCGCGGCGTCGAGGTCGCGCAGCGCCCGCTGCGCCGGGGCGATGGTCTCGGCGACGAGATCGCCCACGGTCTGGCCCGCGCGGGACGGGATCGCCTGCCGGGCGACACCGACGGTGCCGGCCCTGGTGACGGTTCCGCTGTCGGGCGCGCGCAGCCCGGCGAGCACGTGCAGCAGCGTGCTCTTGCCGCGCCCGTTCTCACCGACCACGGCCAGCCGGGAGCGCGCGGACACGGTGACCGACACGTCGGCCAGCACGGTCCGCGCCCCGAGGGTGACGTGGATCGAGGTGGCTCGCAGGTGCGCGCCCGCGCCGGCCGGTAGCGGGTCGCCGGGGGCGGCAGGGGCATCGGAGGTGGACAGGCCGCAACGGCCCGTGGAGGAAGCAGACACTGGAACTCCGCAGCTCGAGAAGGAGCCGGGACAGCGGAAGACCGCCCGGCGGGACTACCCGGACGGCGGCTGAGGGGAATCGAGGTATCGGGTCGCCGCCGTCAGCGGAGCGACCAGGGCCTCGTCATCGCGGTGCCTGTGAACACGCGCCCGACTGTATCGACTCGGCCGAGGCGCGGCAATGGGATTTCCGGTATCCGGCGCCGACCCGCCCGACCTGCCGTGGTTCCGCGCCGCACCGGGGTACGGTCGAGCGACACGTCAGCGGTGTGGAATGCCGGAGCCGATCAGGAGTCGCCATGCCTTTGTCGCACCCCTCCTTTCCGCAGGATCCCGGGCCGAGCGAGGTGGCCGTCAATCCCGTCTTCACCCGTGAACCGGTGTCGGTGCCGCGGGATCGGCTACCCGCGGGCGAACTCGACGCCGATATCGCCTACCAGGTGGTGCACGACGAGTTGATGCTCGACGGCAACGCCCGGCTGAACCTGGCCACCTTCGTCACCACGTGGATGGAGCCGAGCGCGCGGGTGCTCATGGCGGAGTGCTTCGACAAGAACATGATCGACAAGGACGAATACCCGCGCACCGCCGACCTCGAGCAGCGCTGTGTGCGCATGCTCGCCGACCTCTGGCACGCCGCCGATCCCGCCCACGCCACCGGCTGTTCGACCACCGGTTCCAGCGAGGCGTGCATGCTGGCCGGGCTGGCGTTGAAACGGCGCTGGCAGCACCGGCGCCGGGCGGCCGGGTTGTCCACCGAGCGCCCGAATCTGGTGATGGGAGCCAATGTTCAGGTCTGCTGGGAGAAGTTCGCCGACTACTGGGATGTGGAAGCCAGGCTGGTGCCGATGGCGGGCGACCGCTTCCACCTGACCGCGGAGGCGGCGCTGCCGCACTGCGACGAGAACACCATCGGCGTGGTCGCGGTGCTCGGCTCGACCTTCGACGGCAGTTACGAACCGGTTGCCGAGATCTGCGCCGCGCTCGACGAGCTGGAACGGCAGCGCGGCTGGGACATCCCGGTGCACGTCGACGGCGCCTCCGGCGCGATGGTCGCGCCGTTCTGCGACCCGGATCTGGTGTGGGACTTCCGGTTGCCGCGGGTCGCCTCCGTCAGCACCTCCGGGCACAAGTACGGGCTGGTGTACCCCGGGGTGGGCTGGGTGGTGTGGCGCGACGCCGCGGCGTTGCCGGAGGACCTCATCTTCCGGGTCAACTACCTCGGCGGCCAGATGCCCACCTTCGCGCTGAACTTCTCCCGCCCCGGCGCGCAGGTCGTCGCCCAGTACTACACCTTCCTGCGGCTGGGTCGCAGCGGCTACACGCGGGTCCAGCAGTACTGCCGCGACGTGGCGACCCGCCTCGCCGACCGGATCGCCGCCCTGGGCGCGTTCCGGTTGCTCACCGACGGCCGCCAGCTGCCGGTCTTCGCGTTCACCCTCGCCGAGGGCGAAACCGGCTACTCGGTGTTCGACGTCTCCGCCGCGTTGCGCGAACAGGGTTGGCTGGTGCCCGCCTACACCTTTCCCGCCGACCGCGAGGACCTGGCCGTCCTGCGCATCGTGGTCCGCAACGGATTCAGCCACGACCTGGCCGACATGCTGCTCGACGCCCTGGCCGCCGTCCTCCCCCGCCTGCGCGCCCAGGACCGGCCCCAGCACGGCCCGGACACCGCCACCTTCGCCCACGGCGCCCAGGCCCCGAGGGGCCACTGACCCGGCCGGGATTCAGGCGCTGATGCCCGCGGTGAGGATGGCGGCGAGTTCGCGGTAGGCGTGGGCGTCGTCGAGGCCGGTGCTCGCCCGGACCCCACCCTGCTGGATGCGGACCATCATGGTGGCCACGAGGTCGGCGGCGAAGGCGGCGTGCACGTCGCGGAACTCGCCGCGCGCGACGCCGTCGTCGACGAGTTCGCGGACGCGGCGGGCCGCGATCCTGGTGTTGCGCTCGTAGACCTCACGAGCGGGGGCGAAGGTGTCCAGGTCGGCCATGAACCGTTCCGAGGCGCCGGCCAGGGTGGTGCCGACCGCGGACAGGTAGGCGGTGATCTGCTCACGGGCGCTGTCGATGTCCCGGATGCGGGACTCGACGTCGTCGGTTGCGCGCCGGAAGAAGTGCACGGTCGCGGCCTTGACCAGCTGTTCCTTGCTGTCGGCGAGGGTGTAGAGGGTCGACTTGGAGCAGCGCAGCCGCCGGGCGATCTCGTCGAGGGTGAGGTGGGCGAAGCCCTCGGCGAGGAACAGGTCGACCAGCGCGTCGAACAGCTGGGTGCGACGTCTGGTCGCGAAACCCGCGGTGGTGAGCCCTGGCATGGGGTCGATGGTACTGGAGAGCGTCTTGCAGTACTGTCACCCGAACAGTACTGTGCTTGGTAATCCAGTACTGTTTCCCGTTGCCCACCGAGGAGAGATCGTGGCCGTCGACCGTCTGCTGCCCACCGAGGAGGCGCGCGAGCTGATCCAGCTCACCCGCGACATCGCCGACAAGGTCCTCGCTCCGCAGGTCGACGAGTGCGAGAAGACCGAGACCTATCCGGCCGGGGTGTTCGCGACGCTGGGCGAGGCGGGGTTGTTGAGCCTGCCCTACCCGGTCGAGTGGGGCGGCGGGGGCCAGCCGTACGAGGTGTACCTGCAGGTGCTCGAGGAACTCGCCGCGCGGTGGGCGGCGGTCGCGGTGGCGGTCAGTGTGCACAGCCTGTCCTGTCACCCGCTGCTGGCGTTCGGCACCGACGAGCAGCGGCAGCGCTGGCTGCCGGAGATGTTGAGCGGCAGCACCATCGGCGCCTACAGCCTGTCCGAGCCGCAGGCCGGTTCGGATGCCGCGGCGCTGGCGTGCAAGGCCACGGCGGTCGAGGGCGGGTACCGGATCGACGGCACCAAGGCGTGGATCACCCACGGCGGGGTCGCCGACTTCTACACCCTGTTCGCGCGCACCGGCGAGGGGTCGCGCGGCGTCTCCTGCTTCCTGGTCGACAAGGACACCGAGGGGCTGTCCTTCGGCAAGCCGGAGGAGAAGATGGGGCTCACCGCGGTGCCCACCACCTCCGCGCACTACGACAACGCCTTCCTGCCCGCCGAGCGCCGCATCGGCGCGGAGGGCCAGGGCCTGCAGATCGCCTTCAGCGCCTTGGATTCCGGTCGCCTCGGTATCGCGGCCGTGGCCGTCGGCCTGGCACAGGCCGCCCTGGACGAAGCGGTGGCCTACGCGCAGGAACGGACCGCCTTCGGCCGCAAGATCATCGACCATCAGGGCCTGGGCTTCCTGCTCGCCGACATGGCCGCCGCCGTCGATTCGGCCCGCGCCACCTACCTCGACGCCGCCCGCCGGCGCGACGCCGGACTCCCCTACTCCCGCCAGGCCTCCGTGGCCAAGCTGGTGGCCACCGATGCCGCCATGAAGGTCACCACCGACGCCGTGCAGGTGTTCGGCGGCTACGGCTACACCCGCGACTTCCGCGTCGAACGGTTCATGCGCGAGGCCAAGATCACCCAGATCTTCGAAGGCACCAACCAGATCCAGCGTCTGGTGATCGCCCGCTCACTCGCCACCCGCTGACCCGAAGTTCGACGAGCGCGGGAGCATCGCCGGCGGCGCCATCGCCGTCGGGCACCCGATGGGCATGGCAGGCGCATCGTGCCGCACCTCGCGCTCGAGCGCTGCCGCACCCGTGCGGCGGGGCGGGCAGGGTGATGTGCTGCTGGTCCACGCTTCGTGACGATCGAGCGACCACCATCACGCGGCGGAAGTTTGCGTCCCCGTCCCGGCCTGGGAATCATCGGTGGAGAGGAGAATTTCCACCCCCGGCCGAGAACGGACCCATGGACACCCACTCGCGCACCTCGCCCGGACCGCTGGCCCGATGCTGGAACCTGCGGCCCTGGCGCGCCCACCCGCTGCTGCGTCGCAGTGATCGGGCGATCGCGTGGCTGGTGTGCTGCGGGCTGCTGCTGGCCGCGCTGATGATCCCCGTCGCGGCCACCGTGGCCGCGCATGCGCACCAGGCCGCCACCGTCTCGGCCACCGAAGCGGCCGCCCGCCTGCATCCGGTGCAGGCGACGCTCGAGCAACCCGCCGCGATCCCCAACGGCTTCGACGGCAGGCCGCTCACCCCGGTGCGCTGGTCCGAACACGGCGCGACGCACCGGGCCGAGGTCTTCGTCCCGGCCGGTTACCAACGCGGCGAATCGATCGAGATCTGGGTGGACGGCGACGCCCGACCGGCGCAGCCACCGCTGGGGAGCTCGGCGATCCTGCTGGATTCGATCCTGCTCGGCCTGTTGGTCTGGGCGAGCGTCACCAGCGTGTCCGGCGTGCTCGTCTACGCGGTGACCCACCGCATCCGGGCCGGCCAGCTGGACCGCTGGGCCACCGAGTGGGCCCGGGTGGCGGCGGGCCGGCATCCCTGACCAGAACATTCAGCCGATCGGTTGAACATTGCGCCGCGCGCGTGCATACTCAACCATGTGGTTGAACATGACACCGAGACGCTGGACGCCCTGTTCCACGCCCTGTCCCACCCGACCCGGCGCGCGATGCTGCGACGGCTGGCCGACGACGGCGAACGCAGCGTCGGCGAGCTGGCCGAGCCGTATGCGATCACGCTGGCGGGCGCTTCCAAGCACATCCAGGTGCTCGAGCGCGCGGGACTGGTGCGGCGCACCGTGCACGGCCGGGTTCATGTCTGCCGCCTCGACGCCCGGCCGCTCCGGGACGGCGCCGAGTGGATGCGCTATTACGAGCGCTTCTGGACCGAGCGGCTCGACCGCCTGGAAACCCTGCTGCGAAACGAGGACGACGCATGACCACACCCCAGATCTCCGAGTACGGCACCCTGGTCGAACCGCGCACGGTGCGGCTCGAACGCCTGCTGCCCGGCCCGATCGAGCGCGTCTGGCGCTACCTGACCGAGGCCGAGCTGCGGCGATCGTGGCTGGCCGACGGTGCGATGGAGCTGACCGACGGCGGCCCGGTGGAGCTGATCTTCCGTAACTCCGAGCTTTCCACCGCCGACGATCCCGCGCCCGACGAGTACACGGCCGAACACCGGATCCGCGGCGTGATCCTGGCCTGCGAGCCGCCGCGACTGCTGCGCTACACCTGGGGCGACGAGAGTTCGGAGGTGACCTTCGCGCTCGAGCCTGCCGGCGATCAGGTGCGGCTCGAGGTCACCCACACCAAGTTGCCCGACCGCTCGGCGCTGCTCAGCGTCTCCGGCGGCTGGCACAGCCACCTCGACCTGCTGGCCGCACGGCTGGCGGGACGGGAACCGGAAGCGTTCTGGCCCAAGCACGCCCGGCTCCGGGAGGAGTACGAGCGCCGGTTCGCGGAGTAACTCACACCGCCTGCGCGTACCAGTCCAGCGGGCCCTCGCCCTCGACGTCGGTGCTGCGCAGATACTTGAAGCGGGCCCGGCGGGCGACCGCCACCGAGGCGGCGTTCGCCGGGTCGATCCGCAGGACCACCTCCTCGGCCAGTCCCGCCGCGGCCACATATCGGCAGCCGAGCACCACCGCGCGCGTGGCCAGCCCGCGCCCGCGCCACTGCGGGTCCACCGCGTAGGTCAATTCGGCCTGATCCCGGTGCAGATAGGGCGCCTCGGCGCGGACGCCGAGCGTGCCGACGACCTCCTCGTCGGCCGACCGCACGATCGCGAAGGTCTCGATCGGCGCCTCCGCGGCGATCCGATCGGGGGTGACGCCGGTGGCCTCGGCGGCCTCGGCCGCGGGCGGCGAGATGCCGATCGGAGACCGCTCGGCCCCGGTGGCCGGCCGTAAACTGATGACGCCGTCGGATAACTGCACCCCACCATGATCGGCAACACGGTCATGGGATCAAACCGGCGACACGCCGATTCAGCCGATCGCGTTGGCGGTGCAGTCGGCCACCACGACCTGCGCCGCACGCGGCTGGGCGCTGCCGAGATCCGGGAACGGGGGCGCGCTCTCCCCCAGCGAAGCCACCGCGGCCTGCTCCGCCTCGGCGCGCGAAGGCGCTGCGGCCCAACCGAATCGGCCGTCCGCACCGCGGGCGATGGCACCGCAGGCATCGACCAGACGCAGCACCAGATCGCAGTCGTAGACCCCGCACTCACGGATGGCGGCGGCATCGGCGGCGACCGGGCTGGGATGACCGACCGCGGCCACCGCCCGCCCGGTGCTCGGCGAATACGCCAGCGTGCCGTAGGACTTCGCGGCACCGGCCGCGGCACCCGCGCCCACGACGCCCGTGACGGCGGTGGCGGACACGGCCACCACGAGGGCGGACTTACGCAACACAGACAACGAGATCTCCCCGTCGAGATGGAACAACGGGGAGATCTTCGTCGAGCACGATCGAATTGTCCAGCGCCGAGGCGCTTTCCGGGGCGGCCGGATCAGACGGTGAAGCCCAGCGCGCGCAGCTGCTCGCGGCCGTCCTCGGTGATCTTGTCCGGGCCCCACGGCGGCATCCAGACCCAGTTGATCTCCATGTCCTCGACCAGGCCGCTGCGCACCAGCGCGTTGCGGGACTGGTCTTCGATGACATCGGTCAGCGGGCAGGCCGCGGAGGTGAGCGTCATGTCCAGCTTGGCGATGTCGTTCTCGACCCGCATGCCGTACACCAGGCCCAGATCCACCACGTTGATGCCGAGTTCGGGATCGACGACGTCGCGCATCGCCTCCTCGATGTCCTCGAGGAGCTTGGCGTCCTCGGCCGAGGGTTCGGCCTGCTGGGCAGGCTCGGTCACATCGGTCGGTGTCTCACTCATGGCGTTCCCCGCTTCCGCTGGCAAGGTCGGTCTCTCGGTCGGAGGATATCCGGATCACCGCGTCCTTGAACGCGAGCCAGCCCAGCAACGCGCACTTGACCCGGGCCGGGTATTTGGACACACCGGCGAGGGCGATGCCGTCGCCGAGCAGGTCCTCGTCGCCCTCCACGGTGCCGCGGCTGGAGATCATCTCGTTGTAGGCGTCGACGACCTTCAGCGCCTGCTGCACCGGCAGGCCGATCACCTGATCGGTGAGGATCGAGGTGGCGGCCTGGCTGATCGAACAGCCCTGGCCGTCGTAGGAGACGTCGGCGACGTCGCCGTTCTCGGCCAGCTGCACGCGCAGGGTCACCTCGTCACCGCAGGTCGGGTTGACGTGATGCACCTCGGCGCCGAAGGGCTCACGCAGACCGCGGTGATGCGGGTGCTTGTAGTGGTCCAGGATCACTTCCTGGTACATCTGCTCCATGCGCATGGTCTATGCAACCCCGAAGAAGCGCTGAGCCTTCCGCACCGCGGCCACCAACTGCTCGACCTCGTCGAGGGTGTTGTAGACCGCGAAGGAGGCACGGGCGGTGGCGGGCACGCCGAGGCGGCGCATCAGCGGCCAGGCGCAGTGGTGCCCGACCCGGATGGCCACGCCCTCGTCGTCGAGGATCTGGCCGACGTCGTGGGCGTGGATGCCGTCCACCACGAACGACACCGCGCCGCCACGGTCCACGTTCTCGGTGGGGCCGACGATCCGCACGCCGTCGATGGCGCCCAGACCCGCGAGCGCGGCACCGGTGAGCGCGTGCTCGTGCTCGGCGACCGCGGCCATGCCGATGCCCTCGAGATACCGCACGGCCGCGCCGAGGCCGACGACCTGCGAGGTCATCGGCACGCCGGCCTCGAACCGCTGCGGCGGCGGCGCGAAGGTGCTGCCCTCCATCGTCACGGTCTCGATCATCGAGCCGCCGGTGATGAACGGCGGGGTCTCCTCGAGCAGCGCGCGGCGGCCGTAGAGCACGCCGACACCGGAGGGGCCGAGCATCTTGTGTCCGGAGAAGGCGGCGAAGTCCACGCCGAGTGCCCGGAAGTCCACCGGCATGTGCGGCACCGACTGACAGGCGTCGAGCACGGTGAGCGCGCCCACCGCCGTCGCGCGCCGCACCAGTTCCTCGACCGGCGACACCGCGCCGGTCACGTTGGACTGGTGGGTGAACGCGACGACCTTGGTGGCGGGCGAGAGCTCCAGCGAGTCCAGGTCGATGCGGCCGTCGTCGGTGATGCCGTACCACTTCAGGGTGGCGCCGGTACGCCGCGCGAGCTCCTGCCACGGCACCAGGTTCGCGTGGTGCTCGAGTTCGGTGACCACGATCTCGTCGCCCGGTCCCACGTGGTAGGGGAACCGGTTGTCGGCGAAGGAGTAGGTCACCAGGTTCAGCGACTCGGTCGCGTTCTTGGTGAACACGATCTCCCCGGCATCGACCCCGACGAAGCGGGCGATGTCGGCGCGGGCGCCCTCGTAGGCGTCGGTCGCCTCCTCGGCCAGCTGATGCGCGCCGCGGTGCACCGCGGAGTTGCGCTCGGTGAGGAATTCGCGTTCGGCGTCGAGCACGGCCAGCGGTCGCTGCGAGGTGGCGCCGGAGTCCAGGTACACCAGCGGCTTACCGTCCCGGACCGTGCGGCTCAGGATCGGGAAGTCGGCCCGGATCCGGGCGACGTCGAGTGTCCGGCCCGTGACAGGCGCAGCGGTCATGTCAGGCTCCCGCGGTCGCGGTCTGGGTGAAGCGGACGTAGCCGTTGGCGTCGAGTTCCTCGGCGAGCTCGGGGCCGCCCTCGGCGACGATGCGGCCGCCGACGAAGACGTGCACGAACTGGGGCTGGATGTAGCGCAGGATGCGGGTGTAGTGCGTGATCAGCAGCACGCCGCCGTTCTCGCGCTCCCGGTAGCGGTTGACGCCCTCGGAGACGATGCGCAGCGCGTCGACGTCCAGGCCGGAGTCGGTCTCGTCGAGGATGGCGATCTTCGGCTTGAGCAGGCCCAGCTGCAGGATCTCGTGGCGCTTCTTCTCACCGCCGGAGAAGCCCTCGTTCACGCTGCGCTCGGCGAAGGCGGGGTCGATCTCGAGCTCGCTCATCGACTCCTTCACCTCCTTGACCCAGTGCCGCAGCTTCGGGGCCTCGCCGCGCACGGCGGTGGCGGCGGTGCGCAGGAAGTTCGACATCGAGACGCCGGGCACCTCGACCGGGTACTGCATGGCCAGGAACAGGCCCGCACGCGCGCGCTCGTCGACCGACATCTCCAGCACGTCCTCGCCGTCGAGGGTGATCGACCCCGAGGTCACGGTGTACTTGGGATGGCCGGCGATGGCGTAGGAGAGGGTGGACTTGCCGGATCCGTTGGGGCCCATGATGGCGTGCGTCTCGCCCGAGCGCACGGTCAGGTTCACGCCCTTGAGGATCTTGATCGGCTCGCCCGTCTCGTCGGGGTTGGCAACCTCGACGTGCAGGTCCTTGATTTCCAGGGTGGTCATGGAGTTCCTTTGCGGGGAGGGAAGTTTCGATGTGTCAGACGCCGACGGCGGCGAGCTCGGCCTCGATGGCCGCCTCCAGCCGCTCCCGGACCTGGGGCACCGTGATCTTCTGGATGATCTCGTGGAAGAAGCCGCGCACCACCAGGCGGCGGGCCGCGTCCTCGGGGATGCCGCGGGCGCGCAGGTAGAACAGCTGCTCGTCGTCGAACCGGCCGGTGGCCGAGGCGTGCCCGGCGCCGACGATCTCGCCGGTCTCGATCTCGAGGTTGGGCACCGAGTCGGCGCGGGCGCCGTCGGTGAGCACCAGGTTGCGGTTCAGCTCGAAGGTGTCGGTGCCCTCGGCGGCGGCGCGGATGAGCACGTCGCCGACCCACACCGTGCGAGCGTCGCCCTTCGGCGAGGCCGGGTCGCCCTGCAGCGCGCCCTTGTACAGCACGTTCGACTTGCAGTTCGGCACCGCGTGATCGACAAGCAGCCGCTGCTCGAAGTGCTGGCCCGCGTCGGCGAAGTAGAGGCCGAGCAGTTCGGCGTCGCCGCCGGGGCCGTCGTACTTGACGGTGCCGGTGAGCCGCACCAGATCGCCGCCCAGGGTGACCGCGGTGTGGCGCAGGGTGGCGTCGCGGCCCAGCCGCGCGTGGTGCGCGGTGGCGTGCACGGCGTCGTCGTCCCAGTCCTGGACGGCGACGACGGTGAGTTTGGCGCTGTCGCCGACCACGAATTCCACGTTCTCGGCGTAGGTTCCGCCGCCGCGCTGGTCGATGACCACGGTGGCGACGGCGAAGGCGCCGACCCGGATCTGCAGGTGGCCGTAGGCGGTGCGGCCCGCGCCGGGACCGGTGATCGTGACGACGACCGGCTGGCCGAGCTCGACCTCCTTGCCGACCGAGACGATGGTCGCGGTCTCGAAGCCGGAGTAGGCCTGCGCGGCGACCCGATCGGCGGGCACGCCCGCGGCGCCGAGGCGCTCGTCGGTGCGGTCCACGGTCTCGGTGATCACACCGTCGACGGGGGTCACCTCGACGGTGGCCTGCCCGTCGCGCACGGCGGTGCCGTCGTGCAGACCGCGCAGGCGGCGCAGCGGCGTGAACCGCCAGGCCTCGTCGCGACCGGAGGGCACCTCGAAGGCGTCGACGTCGAAGGAGGTGAACACCTCGCCCTTGTTGATGGCAGGCGTCCGTGCCTCGGCCGCCTCGGCCACGGAGGCCGCCCCGGTGGTCGATTCGAGCTCGGTCATCAGCCGACGGCCCCTTCCATCTGCAGTTCGATCAGGCGGTTGAGTTCCAGCGCGTACTCCATCGGGAGTTCCTTGGCGATCGGCTCGACGAAGCCGCGCACCACCATCGCCATCGCCTCGTCCTCGGTGAGGCCGCGGCTCATCAGGTAGAACAGCTGGTCCTCGGAGACCTTGGAGACGGTGGCCTCGTGCCCCATCGTCACGTCGTCCTCGCGGATGTCGACGTAGGGGTAGGTGTCGGAGCGGCTGATGGTGTCGACCAGCAGCGCGTCGCACTTGACCGTCGACTTGGAGCCGTAGGCGCCCTTGTTCACTTGGACCAGGCCGCGGTAGGAGGCCCGGCCGCCACCGCGCGCCACCGACTTCGACACGATGGTCGAGGAGGTGTGCGGCGCCAGGTGCAGCATCTTCGCGCCGGTGTCCTGGTGCTGGCCCTCGCCGGCGAAGGCCACCGAGAGCACCTCGCCCTTGGCGTGCTCACCGGTCATCCAGACCGCCGGGTACTTCATGGTGACCTTGGAGCCGATGTTGCCGTCGATCCACTCCATGGTCGCGCCCGCCTCCGCCTTGGCCCGCTTGGTGACCAGGTTGTAGACGTTGTTCGACCAGTTCTGGATGGTCGTGTAGCGGCAGCGGCCGCCCTTCTTCACGATGATCTCCACGACCGCCGAGTGCAGCGAGTCGGACTTGTAGATCGGCGCGGTGCAGCCCTCGACGTAGTGCACGTAGGCGCCCTCGTCGACGATGATCAGGGTCCGCTCGAACTGGCCCATGTTCTCGGTGTTGATCCGGAAGTAGGCCTGCAGCGGGATGTCGACGTGCACGCCCGGCGGCACGTAGATGAACGAGCCACCCGACCACACGGCGGTGTTGAGCGCGGAGAACTTGTTGTCACCGGCCGGGATCACCGAGCCGAAGTACTCCTGGAAGATCTCCGGGTGCTCCTTGAGACCGGTGTCGGTGTCGAGGAAGATCACGCCCTGGGCCTCGAGGTCCTCGCGGATCTGGTGGTAGACGACCTCGGACTCGTACTGCGCGGCGACACCGGCGACCAGCCGCTGCTTCTCCGCCTCCGGGATGCCCAGCTTGTCGTAGGTGTTCTTGATGTCCTCGGGCAGCTCGTCCCAGGACGCGGCCTGCTTCTCGGTCGAGCGCACGAAGTACTTGATGTTGTCGAAGTCGATGCCCTCGAGGTTGGAACCCCAGTTCGGCATCGGCTTGCGGTCGAAGATGCGCAGCGCCTTGAGCCGCTGCTCGAGCATCCACTCGGGCTCGTTCTTCTTCGCCGAGATGTCGCGCACGACGTCCTCGGACAGGCCGCGCTGCGCGGCGGCGCCCGCCGCGTCCGGATCGGCCCAGCCGTAGCCGTACTTGCCCAGCGAGGCGATCGTCTCTTCCTGGGTCAAAGGCGGTACCTGGGTGGCGGCTTCGCGGCCTGCCGCTGCGGTCGTCGTCATTCGGCACTCCTTCCGGAGTCGTTCGTTCCTGCCGTCGCGGGCTGTGCGACGGTTCGGGGAGAGGCTGTCTTCGTGGGGGCGGTGGGGGTTTTCGTGGCGCGGTTGTGTTCGGCCGCCGCGAGCGGGAGCAGCGGCACGTGGGTGGTGCACGCGCAGTCGCCGTTGGCGATGGTCGCCAGCCGCTGCACGTGCGTGCCGAGCAGGTCGCGGACCGCTTCGAGTTCGGCCTCGCACAGCTGCGGGAACTCCTCGGCCACGTGCGCGACCGGGCAGTGGTGCTGGCAGATCTGCACGCCGGCGCCCACCTTGCGGGTGGTCGCGGCGAACCCCGAGTCGGTGAACGCCGCCGCGAGTTCCTCGGCCTTGGCCTCGGTCCGCTCGGGCGTGTGCTCGCGCACCGGCTCGATGCCCGCCACGATCGTGCGTGCTCGTTTGCGGGCGAACTCGGTGATGGCCTGCGGGCCGCCGATCTCGCCGAGCTGACGGATCGCGGCACCGGCGAGGTCATCGTAGGCGTGGCCGAGCTGTCCGCGTCCGGCGGCCGTCAGCTGGTACTGCTTGGCCGGGCGGCCGCGCCCCTTCTGCTGCCAGGGCGCCGAGCGACCGGCCCTGGCCTGGCCCGATTCGATGAGGGCGTCCAGGTGCCTGCGTACGCCCGCGGGCGCGAGCCCGAGCTTGTTGCCGATGGCGGTCGCGGTGATCGGACCCTCCTCCAGCAACAGCTGGACGATCGCGGCGCGGGTATGCCCTTCGGCCACCGCCGCGGCGGGCGCAGCGGACAACGCGGCGCCGGTCCTGCGACCGGTCCCGTCGTCGTTCTTCCGCAAACCCACGGTTTTCACAACATCAGTGTGGCGGAATTCGTTCCCGAAATCTAATAAGGGTGCCCTGAGAAAAGGGGGTGACCGGCTGCGACATTCGCCACAGTCGGTCACCGGGGTGCGCGGTGCGCGCAGGTCAGCGCACCGCGACCAGTTTCAGCGGCGTCTCGAGCAGCGCGTCGATCGCGTCGTCCCAGCGCGCGGTCGAGGTGGTGACCGGGGTCGGATCGAAGCGGCCCGCGGCCACCAATTCCAGCACCCGCGGGATCGCAGGCCGCACGTGGGCGCGCCCGGTGTGCACGGTGCAGCAGCGGGTGTACATGTCGAAGAACGGCAACGCGACCTCGCCGAGTTGCACGCTGACGCTGGTGCACCAGCCGTCGTAGTCGGCGGCGGCGACGGCCGCGCGCAGTGCCGCGGCCGAGCCCGCCGCCTCGACGACGATCGGGAATCGCCCGACGCGCGTGTCCGGCGCGCCCTCGACGGCTTCGGCGCCGAGCCGCGCGGCGATCGCCAGGCGCTCGGCCGAGGTGTCGAGGTAGACCACGCGCTCGGCGCCGAGGGCGACGGCCAGCCCCGCCGCGTACAAGCCGATCGAGGCCGCCCCGGGCCCGCCGAGCACCAGCACCGGAGCATCCGGCCGGGCGGCGAGCTGCGGCGCCACCGCACGGTAGGCGTCGGGGATGTTGTCGCTGGCACTGGCCACGGCCACCGGGTCGACGCCGGGTGGCAACGGCACCAGCATCGCGTCGGCGTGCGGCACCAGCGCCAGATCCGCCCACAGCCCGCCCCAGCCGAGGCCGCCCAGGGAGCCCAGACCGTAGGTGGACAACCGCGGATGACTCGCGCAGTTGCCGGTCGTCCCGCGCAGGCACGCCGGGCAGGCGCCGCACGAGATCTGGAACGGCACCACCACCCGGTCCCCCACCGCGACCGAGCGCACCTCGGCGCCGACCGCGACCACCTCGGCCACCCCCTCGTGCCCGAAGGGATAGGGACCGGGCAGTGGAAAGGCGCCGCGCAGCACGGCCGGATCGATGTCGCAGGTGGCCAGGGCGACCGGTCGGACCAGCGCCTGGCCGGGGCCGGTGAGTTCGGGTTCGGGCGCGGACTCCCAGTGCAGCGCGCCGGGGCCGGAGAGCATCAGACGTTTCATCGACCGAGTGTCGCTAGAACGTTCTTTCCAGTCAAGACCCGAGCCGCCCCGGACACCGCACGCGGACGGATCCGCGCGGCGGTCAGGTCGGTACGGCGCCTCGCCTCGCGTCGTCTCCCCGCAGCGCCGGTGCCGGCTCGGCGCCCGGCGCCGCCAGAACCCCGCGCAGCATGCGTTCCATCGCCGCGGAGACGACCCGGAGCGGTTCGTCGCTGCGGCGCACGCGCGCCAGGATGGTCGCCCCCTCGTAGGCCGCGACCACCGTCGTCGCCACCTCCCCCGCCGCGCGCTCGTCGAGGCCGAGTTCGGTCAGCAACCCGGCGTAGGCGCGCTCCATCGTGTCGAACGCCGCCACGCACGCGTTCCGCACCGCGTCCACGTCGCTGCCGCCGTCGAGGGCGGGGGTGCCGACCGGGCAGCCCTCGGTCCAGTCCGAGCCCGCCAGCTTCGTCCGCATGAAGTCGAACATGGTGGCGGTGGTCGCGAAGACGTCCCCGGGCGCCTCGGCGATGATCCGGCCCGACATCAGCCCGGTGCCGGTGATCGCGGCGACCGCGATCTCCTCCTTGCCGCCCGGGAAGTGGTGGTAGATCGACCCGTAGGGCAGCCCGGCCGCGGCGCTGAGCGCCTTGAGACCGAAACCGTGATAGCCGTGCCTGGCCAGCAGCGCGCACGCGGCCGTCTCGATCCGGCGTCTCGACTCGGAAACCATGGTTCGATTGTGCTCCGCGCCGCCCACTAGGCTCCCTCTGGTGGCGGTACTCGAGCGCGCGCGGCGCAGGACATCAGCTCTGGGGCGCCGGGCGCTCGGACTCGACGTGCCTGCCGCCGACCACACGGTTGCGGTACTGCATCGCGACGAGATCGAGGTCCCCGAACTCGACCGCAAGGAACTGGTCCAGCTCGACCGGATCCGGCTGCTCGGCGCGACCGGCACGGTGCTCATGGCGATCAGCGCGCTGGGCATCGGCGCCCAGCCGGTGCAGCAGAACCCGACCTCGGGGATGCGGGTGCTCGGCATCTTCGCCCGCGCGCACACCGGCTCGCTGGCGATGTGCATGATCGGCGCGGTCGTGGTGGTGCTGGCCTGGTTGCTGCTGGGGCGCTTCGCGATCGGCGGTTTCGGTGACGCGCCGCGGCACCGCCTCACCCGCTCCCAGCTCGATCGCACGCTGCTGCTGTGGATCATCCCGCTCAGCGTGGCCCCGCCGCTGTTCAGCAACGACGTCTACTCCTATCTCGCGCAGAGCGAGATCGCCGCGCGCGGGATCGACCCGTACCAGGAGGGCCCGGTCGCGGGCCTCGGCATCGACAACGTGCTGACCAACAACGTGCCAACCATCTGGCGCGACACCCCTGCCCCCTACGGCCCGCTGTTCCTGTGGGTCGGCCGCGGCATCGCCGAATTGACCGGGGACAACATCATTCTCGGCGTCTGGGTGCATCGTGTGCTGGCGCTGGCGGGCGTGGCGCTGATCGTGTGGGCGCTGCCCCGACTGTCGGTGCGCTGCG
Organism: Nocardia sp. FDAARGOS_372; assembly: GCF_002554515.1. Classification (NCBI taxonomy): domain Bacteria; kingdom Bacillati; phylum Actinomycetota; class Actinomycetes; order Mycobacteriales; family Nocardiaceae; genus Nocardia; species Nocardia sp. FDAARGOS_372. The sequence continues at coordinate 2,458,920 of NZ_PDDW01000001.1, forward strand.
GTGTCGCCCCGGTGAGCGCCCTGTGGCTGGGCGCGGCCAATCCGCTGGTGCTGTTCCACCTGGTCGGCGGCGTGCACAACGACGCGCTGATGATCGGCCTGATGCTGGCGGGCGTGGAGTTCGCGCTGCGCGCCATCGAGGACTCGCCGGTGTTCGACGCGCGGGCCTACACCTTGCTGATCGGCGGCTCGCTGCTCATCGCCCTGTCCTCGTCGATCAAGATCACCTCCTTGATCGCGATGGGTTTCGTCGGGATGGCGCTGGCCAGACGCTGGGGCGGCACGCTGCGCGCGGTCCTCGTCGCGGCGGCGTTGCTCGGCGCGATCGCGCTGGGCGCCACCCTGTTCATCAGTTCGGTCAGTGGGCTGGGCTTCGGCTGGATCCACACCCTCAACACCGCCAGCGCCGTGCGCAGCTGGATGTCGCTGCCCACCGCCGTGGGCATCATCACCGGATTCGGCGGCGTGCTGCTGGGCCTCGGCGACCACACCACCGCCCTGCTGAGCATCACCCGCCCGATTGCGGGCGCGGTGGCCGGCTTCGTGGTGGTGCGCATGCTGGTGGCGACCGGCACCGGGCGGCTGCATCCGGTGGGCGCGCTCGGCGTCTCGCTGGGGGCGATCGTGTTGCTGTTCCCGGTGGTGCAGCCCTGGTACCTGCTGTGGGCCATCGTGCCGCTGGCCGCGTGGGCGACACGGCCGGTGTTCCGGGTGCCGGCGGTGGCCTTCTCCGCGGTGGTCAGCGTGCTGCAGATGCCGCGCGGCGCCGATCTCGAGGTGTTCCAGATCGTCGGCGCGGCCATCGCGACGACGATCGTGTGCGTGCTGTTCATCGTCGTCACGCGCAACGCCCTGCCGTGGCGGGCGCAGACGGGGGTGTCGGCTCCGTCACAGCGCACCACGTCCTACGGTGTGTCATCGTGACCGCAGCCACCGGACCCGCCGTACGCGTCGAGGACGTCGCCAAGCACTTCGGCGAGACGGCCGCGGTGGACGGGCTGAGCTTCGAGGTCGAGCCGGCCCAGGTGCTCGCGCTGCTCGGCCCCAACGGCGCGGGCAAGACCACCACGGTGCAGATGTGCGAGGGCTTCGTCCGGCCCGACGCGGGCCGGGTGCGGGTGCTCGGCCTGGACCCGATCGCCGACTCCGAGCGGCTGCGGCCCCGGATCGGCGTGATGTTGCAGGGCGGCGGCGCCTATCCGGGCGCCCGTGCCGGGGAGATGCTGGACCTGGTCGCCTCCTACTCGGCCGACCCGTTGGATCCGGACTGGCTGCTGCGCACGCTCGGCCTGCAGGACAACCGGCGCACGCCCTATCGGCGCCTGTCCGGCGGGCAGCAACAGCGCCTGGCGCTGGCCTGCGCGCTGGTGGGCCGCCCCGAGATCGTCTTCCTCGACGAGCCGACCGCGGGACTGGACGCCCAGGCCCGGCTGATCGTCTGGGAGCTGGTCGACGCGCTGCGCCGCGACGGCGTGAGCGTCGTGCTGACCACGCACATGATGGACGAGGCCGAGCAACTGGCCGACCAGCTGGTGATCATCGACCACGGCCGGGTCGTCGCCTCCGGCACCCCCGCCGAGGTCACCGCGCACGGCGCCGCGGGCCAGCTGCGGTTCACCGCGCCGCCGCGGCTGGACCTGGCCCTGTTGCAGAGTGCGCTGCCCGAGGGGTTCGCGCCACGCGAGACCTCGCCCGGCTGCTACCTGGTGGAGGGCGAGATCGATCCGCAGGTGCTGGCCACCGTCACCGCGTGGTGCGCGCGGATGAACGTGCTGGCCACCGACATCAGGATCGACCAGCGCCGCCTCGAGGACGTCTTCCTGGAACTGACCGGACGGGATCTGCGCGGATGACCCAGCACGAACTCACGCCGAACCGCTTCGCGCCGGGCACCTTCGCGCCCGACCCCCGCCCGAGCAGCCGGGCCGCCATGCTCACCGCGCAGACCAGGATCGAGCTGATCCTGTTGCTGCGCAACGGTGAACAGCTGCTGCTGACGATGTTCATCCCGATCACCCTGCTGGTCGGGCTCACCCTGCTGCCCTTCGGCGAACTGGGCGACACCCGGGTGGACACCATCGTGCCCGCGGTGATGATGGTGGCGGTGATGTCGACCGCGTTCACCGGCCAGGCCATCGCCGTCGGCTTCGACCGCCGCTACGGCGCGCTGAAACGGCTGGGCGCCACGGCGTTACCGCGCTGGGGCATCATCGCGGGCAAGAGTGCCGCGGTACTGATCGTGGTGGTGTTGCAGGCGCTGATCCTCGGGCTCATCGGCGTGGCACTGGGCTGGCGTCCCGGGGTCGGCGGGCTGGCGCTTGGCGCGGTGATCATCGCGCTGGGCACCGCGACCTTCGCGGCGATGGGCCTGCTGCTGGGCGGCACGCTCAAGGCCGAGGTGGTGCTGGCCCTGGCCAACATCCTCTGGTTCGTGATGCTCGGCATCGCCAGCGTGGTGTTCGTCGGCGAGGATCTGCCCACCGCGGTGACGGTGATCGCGCGGCTGGTGCCGTCCGGTGCGCTGGCCGAGACCCTCGAGCGCGCACTGGCAGGCTCGGTGGATGTGTTCGGTGTGCTGGTGCTGCTGGCCTGGGGCGCTGTCACGGGCGCGCTGGCCGCGCGCTGGTTCCGTTTCGAGTAGTAACGACGGCTTGTAGTAGACCGGGTGCGGGCGCGTTCCGGCGGCTGGCTACCATCGTTGGGTGCTGTATCGCGCCTTTCTGCGACTCGTCGACAAGCTCCCGCTGCCCTCGCTGCGGGTGCAGCGGCTGATCGCCCTCGCGGTTCTGCTCACGCAGGCCGGCATCTCGGTCACCGGCGCGGTCGTGCGCGTCACCGCCTCCGGGCTCGGCTGCCCCACCTGGCCGCAGTGCTTCCCCGGCTCCTTCACCCCGGTCGGGGTGTCCGAGGTCGCGGTGGTGCACCAGGCGGTCGAGTTCGGCAACCGGCTGCTGACCTTCCTCGTCACGCTGTGCGCGGCGCTGGTCGTGCTCGCGGTGACCAGGGCCCGGCGCCGGCGCGAGGTGCTGGTCTACGCCTGGCTGATGCCCGGCGGCACCGTCGTGCAGGCGGTCATCGGCGGCATCACCGTGCTCAGCGGCCTGCTGTGGTGGACGGTCGCGGTGCACCTGCTGGCCTCGATGGTGATGGTGTGGCTGGCCGCGGTGCTCTACGCCAAGATCGGCCAGCCCGACGACGGAATCGCCACGGTGCAGGCACCGGCGCCGCTGCGCTGGCTGACCGTGCTCAGCGGCGTCGCGCTGGCCGGGGTGCTGGTCGCGGGCACGCTGGTCACCGGCGCGGGGCCGCACGCCGGTGACAAGAGCATCGACCGCCCGGTGCAGCGCCTCGAGGTCGAGATCGTCACGCTGGTGCACCTGCATTCGCAGCTGCTCGTCGGCTACCTCGCCCTGCTGATCGGCCTCGGTTTCGGCCTCTACGCCGTCGGCATCACCCGCGCGGTGCGCACCCGGCTGTTCGTACTGCTCGCGGTGGTGTGCGCGCAGGCGCTGGTCGGGATCGTGCAGTACTTCACCGATGTGCCCGCCGTGCTGGTCGTGGTCCACGTCGGCGGCGCGGCGGCGTGCACGGCGGCGACCGCGGCGCTGTGGGCCGCGCTGCACACCAGGGAGAAGGTGGGCGCGCCGGTCGCCGATCAGGCGGTGTCGTCGGCCTGATCGCCGGGGGTCTCGAGCACCACGGCGTACCCCGCCGCCCGCAGGGTGCGGGCCAGCAATTCCAGCTCCACCGAGGTGCCGGTGCGCCCGGTGGTGCGGATCTCGGCCACCGTCGACTTGGCCTCGAACAGGGCGGCGCTCTCGTGGCGGCGCAGCAGCCCGAGCAGGCAGGCGTCGTCGGCGGGACCGTCGGCCACCCACAAGCGGCTCGGGCCGTGGGTGGCGAGCAGCGCGGCACGGACGTAGTCGTCGGGGCCGTCGGAGCAGGCGGCCCAGGCGTTGCCGCAGGCCGGGCAGCGGCTCTCGATCTCGGACCGCAACCGGTCCTCGACGATGGCTTCGCGCACCGCACAACGCATCACGGCGCCGCACCGGTCACAGGTCGTCCCGGTCACCACCGATTCACTGCTCACATGCCGCGTCATCGTCGAACCCCGCCATCCGAGACGAGACGCTAACCCGGCCGGTGGCCACCCGACAAAGAATGCGTCATTCGCCGTGCAAGGCTCACTCACCGGGGCAACACGCGCCCGGCGCGGATCACCCGCGAACACGCGCTCCGGTGTCAGGCTGGAGGCACTCTGGCCTTCGCACAGACGGGAGCGCAGCATGCAGGATCGGGTCGATCGTCAGACCATCGTCGTCGGCATCGACGGCAGCCGCGGTGCGGTGGCCGCGGCCCGCTGGGCGGGCGGGCTCGCCGCGCGGCTCGGGGCGCCACTGGCGTTGATCGCCGTGGTCGCGACCGTCGACTTCCGGATCACCGCGGCCGCGCTCGCCGAGGCCGACATCATGCCGACGCTGCGCCAGGCGGCGCGGCGCACGGTGGAACAGGCCGCCGACGCGGTGCGCGCCGACCGGCCGGATGTGGCGATCACCGAACAGGTGGTGGAAGGGCTGCCCGCACGCGAACTGGTGAGCGCGAGCGAACACGCCCGCATGCTCGTCGTCGCGGCCACCGCCGACGACCGGATCAGCACCTTCCTGCTCGGCTCCACCGCGTTGCAGGTGGCCAACAAGTCGCGGTGTCCGGTGGCGGTCTGGCGCGGCGATCCCGCGCGCGTCCTGCCCGACGACCGCCCGGTGCTGGTGGGTGTGGACGGCAGCCCCGAGGGCGATGCCGCGGTTGGGCACGCGTTCGCGCTGGCCGCCGGACTCGGGGTCGAACTCGTCGCCCTGCACGCCTGGAACGATCCCGATCTGCTGCGCTGGGTGCCGGTGCCGCCGAGCAACGAGGCACTGGCCCAGCAGGAGGAGTCGCTGCTCGGTGAGCGCCTGGCCGGATGGACCACCAAGTACCCCGACCTGCGGGTGACCCGTGAGGTGCGCAAGAGCCCGACGGCGCCGGCGCTGCTGGAGCGGGCCGCCGACGCGCAGGTGATCGTCACCGGGAGCCGGGGCCGCAACCGGGTGACCGGCACGTTGCTCGGCTCGACGAGCCAGAACCTGCTGCACCACGCGCCGTGCCCGACGGTGGTGTGCCGCACCGACTTCGAGTGAGACGCGCTACTTCTCGTTGCGCGCCGCCGGGAACCGGGTCTGCTTGGCGACCCAGCCCGCCATCCGGGCCCAGTGACCTTTGCGCGGAGTGACCACGGAGGTGAGTTCGCGGTCCCACTCCTCGGTCGCGGTGAGACCGGGCACCAGCTCGACCAGCTTCTCGGCGGTCGGCAGGTCGGCCACGACGCGGTCGCCGAGCACGCCGTCGGCCCCGACCAGGGTGACCCGCACGCCCATGCGTCCCAGCGGCTGCAGCACGGCGGTGCCGGAACCACCGTGCTCGGCGACGAAGCCCTTGACCGAATTCACCACGGCGGCGGGCACTTCTGCGGGGGCCGGGGCAGTCTCAACGCTCATGGGCGCGAGTTTACCGGCCGGTAGGCAGCCGCGGGACCCTGCCTGTGCCGTGGCGGCGGTCACCCCGGGTGTAGAACTGGACCCATGCGCGCGATTCAGGTTTCCGAGCACGGCGGACCCGAGGTCCTCACCTACACCGAGTTGCCCGAGCCCTCGATCGGAGCGGGCGGATTGCTGGTCGAGACCGAGGCGATCGGGATCAATTTCATCGACACCTACATCCGCACCGGCACGTACCCGCAGGACGTGCCCTACGTCCCCGGCGCGGAGGGCACCGGTGTGGTGACCGCCGTCGGCGACGGCGTCACCGAGTTCGCCGTCGGCGACCGGGTGGCCTGGGCGGCAGCGCCGGGCAGCTACGCCGAGAAGGCGGCCGTGCCCGCCGACGTCGCGATCCCGGTGCCGGACGGGGTGAGCGCGCCGATCGCGGCCTCGGTGCTGCTGCAGGGCATGACCGCGCACTACCTGATCGAATCGGTGTACCGGCCCGAGCCCGGCGAGACGGTGCTCGTGCACGCGGGCGCGGGCGGGGTCGGGCTGATCCTCACCCAGCTGGCCGTCGCGCGCGGTGTCCGGGTGATCACCACGGTGTCCTCCGACGAGAAGGAGGCGCTCTCGCGCGAGGCGGGCGCCGCGGAGGTGCTGCGCTACGGCGACGACCTGGCCGAGCGGGTGCGGGCGCTCACCGACGGCGTCGGGGTGGCCGCGGTCTACGACGGGGTCGGTAAGGACACCTTCGACGCGAGCCTGGCCGCCCTGCGCATCCGCGGCACGCTGGCATTGTTCGGCGCGGCCAGCGGGCCGGTGCCGCCGGTCGACCCGCAGCGGCTGAACTCCGGCGGATCGCTGTTCCTCACCCGCCCGACGCTGGCGCATTACACCCGCGACCGCGCCGAACTGCTCTGGCGGGCCGGTGACGTGTTCCGCGCGGTGGCCGACGGGACGCTGCGCATCCGGGTCGGCGCCCAGTATCCGCTGGCCGAGGCCGAACGCGCGCACCGCGATCTGGAGGGCCGCAAGACCACCGGCTCGATCGTGCTGATCCCCTGAGAACACGCGGGCGGTCGCCGTTCCGGCGGCCGCCCGGCAACGGCCGGAAGACGAGACGGTCAGCCGAAGAAGCTGCCGATGGTGTCCCAGCCGAGCACCGAGTCCACGGCCAGACCGCAGAACACCACGGCCAGGTAGTTGTTGGACTGCAGGAACAACCGCAGCGGCTTGACCGACTCGCCACGGCGCACACCCGCGTACAGCTGGTGCGCCATCAGCAGGAACCAGGCGCCGGCGACCAGCGCGACCGCCGCGTAGATCACGCCGGTGGCCGGCACCAGCGCGAGCGTGGTGAGCACGGTCAGCCAGGTGTAGATCACGATCTGCTTGGTGACGGTGCGCTCGGTGGCGACCACCGGCAGCATCGGCACCCCGGCCGCGCGGTAGTCCTCCTTGTAGCGCATCGCCAGCGCCCAGGTGTGCGGCGGCGTCCAGAAGAAGATCACGCCGAACAGCGCCAGCGCGGGCCAGCCGATGGTGCCCGTCACCGCCGACCAACCGACCAGCGCGGGCATGCAGCCCGCCGCGCCGCCCCACACCACGTTCTGCGAGGTGCGGCGCTTGAGGCCGAGGGTGTAGACGAAGACGTAGAACAGGATGGTCGCGACCACCAGCGCGCCGCTGAGCAGGTTCGCCTGCCACCACAGCCAGGCGAAGGAGGCCAGGCCCAGCACCACGCCGAAGACGAACGCGTTGCGGGTGGGCACCGCGTCCCTGGCCAGCGGCCGCTTGGCGGTGCGCTTCATGACCTTGTCGATGTCGGCGTCGGCGACGCAGTTGAGCGTGTTGGCGCTCGCCGCGCCCATCCACCCGCCGAACAGCGTGGCCAGGATCAGCCGGATGTCGATGTGCCCGCGATCGGCCAGCAGCATGGTCGGGATGGTCGCCACCAGCAGCAGCTCGATCACCCGCGGCTTGGTCAACGCGATGTAGGCCAGCACCCGTCGCATCAGCCGGGACGGCAGGCCCGAACCGGTGAACCGGTCGGCAAGCACCGTCGCGGAGGAGCCGTGCGCACCATTGCCACTCGGCTGTTCCCCAATCCGCACTGTCTCTCCTCGCACGCTGTGCATCGCATCGACACCGAACAAAAGCAGCGCCCTCGTGTCTTCCGGTCCGGACACGCACAACTGTTGCGGCGCGACTACTACAAAGGATGGTAGACCCTCGGGCACCCCGCCCCGGCCCGAGCCCCGTCCGGCCGCCCGCTCCCCCGCCGAAACCGGCGCGGCGATGTAACCCGGGTTACTTCCATGTGCCCGAGCGGGCACAACTAGGGTGGTCTCGTAACACCCGGAACCTTCGAGCAACCGGCGCGCGTCCCCGCCTCGGGCGAGCCGCGGCCGGAGCACACCCCGCCGTCGACGAGACCACATGTCAGGAGAATCCCGGTCGTGTCAGTGACAGACGACATCCGCGCCCTCACTCAGCCGAACTACCCGGACGACTGGACGGATCTCGACACCAAGGCCGTCGACACCGTCCGCGTGCTGGCCGCCGACGCCGTGCAGCGGGCGGGCAACGGCCACCCCGGCACGGCGATGAGCCTGGCCCCGCTGGCCTACACCCTCTACCAGCGGGTGTTGCGGCACGACCCGAGCGACCCGAGCTGGGTCGGCCGGGACCGGTTCGTGCTCTCCTGCGGTCACTCCAGCCTCACCCAGTACATCCAGCTGTACCTGGCCGGCTTCGGGCTCGAACTCGACGATCTGAAGAACCTGCGCAAGTGGGGTTCGCTGACCCCGGGTCACCCGGAGTTCCGGCACACCGACGGCGTGGAGATCACCACCGGCCCGCTGGGCCAGGGCCTGGCCTCCGCGGTCGGCATGGCGATGGCCGCCCGCCGCGAGCGCGGCCTGTTCGACCCGCACGCCGCGCCGGGCACGAGCCCGTTCGATCACCACATCTACGTGATCGCCTCCGACGGCGACCTGCAGGAGGGCGTCACCGCCGAGGCGTCCTCCATCGCGGGCACCCAGCAGCTGGGCAACCTGATCGTCTTCTACGACGACAACAAGATCTCCATCGAGGACGACACCACCATCGCCTTCACCGAGGACGTGGCCGCGCGCTACGAGGCCTACGGCTGGCACGTGCAGACCGTGCAGGGCGGTGAGGACGTGGTCGCCATCGAGGCGGCGATCGAGGCGGCCAAGGCGGTGCTCGACAAGCCCTCGATCATCGTGCTGCGCACCATCATCGGCTACCCGGCCCCCAACAAGATGAACACCGGCTCCGCGCACGGCGCCGCGCTGGGCGCCGACGAGGTGGCCGCCACCAAGAAGGTGCTCGGCTTCGACCCGGAGCAGACCTTCCAGGTGACCGACGAGGTCATCGCGCACACCCGCAAGGCCGTCGAGCGCGGTCGGGCCGCGCACCGCGCCTGGCAGGAGCAGTTCGACGCCTGGGCCGCGGCCAACCCCGAGCACAAGGCCCTGTTCGACCGGCTCGCCGAGCGCAGGCTGCCGGAGGGCTGGACCGCGAATCTGCCGGTGCACGAGCCCGATCCGAAGGGCATGGCCACCCGCAAGGCGTCCGGCAAGGTGCTGGCCGCGCTGGCGCCGGTGCTGCCCGAACTGTGGGGCGGCTCGGCCGACCTGGCCGAATCCAACAACACCACCATGCCCGGCCAGCCCAGCTTCGGCCCGGAGTCCATCTCCACCGGCATGTGGAAGGCCGAGCCGTACGGCCGCACCCTGCACTTCGGTGTCCGCGAGCACGCGATGGGCGCGATCCTCAACGGCATCGCCCTGCACGGGCCCACCCGCCCCTACGGCGGCACCTTCCTGGTGTTCAGCGACTACATGCGCCCGGCGGTCCGGCTGGCCGCGCTGATGCGGGTGCCCGCGGTCTACGTCTGGACCCACGACTCCATCGGCCTGGGCGAGGACGGCCCGACGCACCAGCCGATCGAGCACCTGGCCGCGCTGCGCGCCATCCCCGGCCTGAACGTGGTGCGCCCCGGCGACGCCAACGAGACCACCTACGCCTGGCGCACCATCCTCGAACGCGACTCCGCCGAGCACACCTCGCATTTCCGCGTCTCCGAGCCGCCGCACCAGGACGGCCCGTCGGCGCTGGCGCTCACCCGCCAGGACCTGCCGATCCTGGAAGGCACCAGCTACGAGGGCGTGGCCAAGGGCGGGTACGTGCTGGCCGACTCCTCCACCGAGACCCCGCAGGTGATCCTGATCGCCACCGGGTCGGAGCTCCAGATGGCGGTCGCCGCGCGCACTACGCTGGAGGCGCAGGGCATCGGAACCCGCGTGGTGTCGATGCCGTGTGTGGAGTGGTTCGACGCGCAGGACAAGGCCTACCGTGACGAGGTGCTGCCGCCCGCGGTCCGCGCGCGCGTCGTGGTCGAAGCCGGTATCGCGATGCCGTGGCACCGGTTCGTCGGCGACGCGGGCGAGATCGTGTCGATCGAGCACTTCGGCGCCTCGGCCGATTACCAGACCCTGTTCCGCGAGTTCGGCTTCACCGAGGAAGCTGTCGTTGCCGCCGCGCAGCGCACGCTGGAAAACGTGAAGGGATAGCAGCTCATGGCACAGAACGAGAACATCGCGGCGTTGGCCGCGGCCGGCGTGTCGGTCTGGCTCGACGATCTGTCGCGCGACCGCATCCGGTCGGGCAACCTCGCCGAACTGGTCCGGACCCGCGGCGTCGTGGGGGTCACCACGAACCCGACGATCTTCCAGGGCGCGCTGAGCAAGGGCCACGCCTACGACGCGCAGCTGAAGGAACTGGCCGCGCAGGGCGCCGACGCCGACGCGGCGATCCGCACCATCACCACCGACGACGTGCGCGAGGCCTGCGACGTGCTCGCCCCGGTCTTCGAGGCCACCGGCGGCCTGGACGGGCGGGTCTCCATCGAGGTCGATCCGCGCTTCGCCTTCGACGCGGACAAGACCGTGGCCCAGGCCGTGGACCTGTGGAAGACGGTGGACCGGCCCAACCTGTTCATCAAGATCCCGGCCACCGAGGAGGGCCTGCCCGCAATCACCGCGGTGATCGCCGAGGGCATCAGCGTCAACGTCACGCTGATCTTCTCGGTGCAGCGCTACCGCGCGGTGATGGGCGCCTACCTCGACGGCCTGCGCAAGGCCCGGGTGGCCGGGCACGACCTGGCCAAGATCCACTCGGTCGCCTCGTTCTTCGTCTCCCGCGTGGACACCGAGATCGACAAGCGGCTCGCGGCCGTCGGCACGCCGGAGGCGCTCGAGCTGCGCGGCAAGGCGGGCATCGCCAACGCCCGGCTCGCCTACGCCGAGTACCAGGACGTGTTCGACGGCGGTGCGCACACCTCGACCTACCAGCACCTGGCCGCCGCGGGCGCGCGTCGGCAGCGGCCGCTGTGGGCCTCGACCGGTGTGAAGAACCCGGACTACCCCGACACCATGTACGTCACCGAGCTGGTCGCGCCCAACACGGTCAACACGCTGCCGGAGAAGACGCTCGAGGCGGTGGCCGATCACGGCGAGATCCGCGGCGACACGGTGAGCGGCACCGCGGCCGAGGCGGCCGAGGTGTTCGAGCGGCTGCGCGCGGTCGGCATCGATCTCGACGACGTGTTCGCGGTGCTCGAGCGCGAGGGCGTGGAGAAGTTCGAGGCGTCGTGGGCGGAGCTGCTGTCCGCGACCGCGGAGGAGTTGCGCGCGGCCGCGTCCGGGTCCGAGGGCAACTGAGCGATGGCAGGCACGGCTTCCGTACCGTCGGCAGGCTGGCGCAACCCTCTTCGTGACGAACGGGACAAGCGGGTACCGCGGATCGCGGGCCCGTGCAGTCTGGTGATCTTCGGTGTCACCGGCGACCTGTCCCGCCGGAAACTGATGCCCGCCATCTACGACCTGGCGAACCGGGGGCTGCTGCCGCCCGGTTTCGCCCTGGTCGGCTTCGCGCGGCGCGACTACGCGAACGAGGATTTCGCGCAGGTCGTACTCGAGGCCGTCAAGGCGCACGCCCGCACGCCCTTCCGCCAGGAGGTCTGGGACCACCTGGCGGAGGGGATCCGGTTCGTGCAGGGCACCTTCGAAGACGACGCCGCCTTCGCCACCCTGGCCCAGACCCTGGGCCAGCTGGACAAGGAGCGCGGCACCGGCGGCAATCACGCCTTCTACCTGTCGATTCCACCGGACATGTTCCCGGTGGTGCTCGACCAGCTCTCCCAGCACAAGTTGGCCGGGCCGGTCGACCCCGACGCCTCCGGCCGCACACCGTGGCGGCGGGTGGTGATCGAGAAGCCGTTCGGGCACGACCTGGACAGCGCGGTGGAACTGAACACGCTCGTCAACCGGGTGTTCCCCGAGGAGACGGTGTTCCGCATCGATCACTACCTGGGCAAGGAGACGGTGCAGAACATACTGGCGCTGCGCTTCGCCAACCAGCTGTTCGACCCGATCTGGAACGCCAACTACGTCGACCACGTGCAGATCACCATGGCCGAGGACATCGGCCTCGGCGGGCGCGCGGGCTACTACGACGGCATCGGCGCCGCCCGCGACGTCATCCAGAACCATCTGCTGCAACTGCTGGCGCTCACCGCGATGGAGGAGCCGATCAGCTTCGAGCCCAAGCAGTTGCAGGCCGAGAAGATCAAGGTGCTCTCGGCGACCAAGCTGGTGGAGCCGCTGGACGAGACCACCGCCCGCGGCCAGTACAGCGCGGGCTGGCAGGGCGGCGAACGGGTCGTCGGACTGCTCGACGAGGAGGGTTTCGACCCGCAATCGACCACCGAGACCTACGCCGCGATCACCCTCGAGGTCGACACCAGGCGCTGGGCCGGGGTGCCGTTCTACCTGCGCACCGGAAAACGCCTCGGCCGGCGGGTCACCGAGATCGCGGTGGTGTTCAAGCGCGCGCCGCACCTGCCCTTCGACCAGACCATGACCGAGGAACTCGGGCAGAACGCGCTGGTCATCCGGGTGCAGCCGGACGAGGGCATCACCATGCGCTTCGGCTCCAAGGTGCCCGGCTCGGGCATGGAGGTGCGCGATGTCAACATGGACTTCAGCTACGGCGAGGCGTTCACCGAGTCCTCTCCCGAGGCCTACGAGCGCCTGATCCTCGACGTGCTGCTCGGGGTGCCGTCGCTGTTCCCGGTGAACGCGGAGGTCGAATTGTCCTGGCGCATCCTCGATCCGGTGCTCGAGCACTGGGCGGCCGGCGGCAAGCCCGAACCGTACGAGGCGGGGACCTGGGGTCCGGCCTCGGCCGACGAGATGCTGGCCCGCACCGGCCGGGAATGGCGGCGGCCGTGATCATCGATATGCCCGACACCACCACCGGCGCGGTCACCAAGCGCCTGGTGCAGCTGCGCGAGAGCAACGGCGTCATCACGATGGGCCGGGTGCTCACCCTGGTGGTGTGCACGCTCGACAGCTCCGAGGCCGAGGACGCGATCGACGCGGCCAACGACGCCAGCCGCGAGCATCCGTGCCGCGTGGTGGTGCTGGCCCGCGGCGACCGCGAGGCCGAGACGAAGCTGGACGCGCAGATCCGGGTCGGCGGCGACGCCGGTGCGGCCGAGGTGATCGTGCTGCGGTTGCAGGGCGAGCTGGTCAGCCACGAGAGCAGCGTGGTGGTGCCGTTCCTGCTGCCGGACACGCCGGTGGTGGCGTGGTGGCCGCGCGGCGCGCCGGAGTTCCCGTCGAAGGATTCGGTGGGCAGGCTGGCGACCCGGCGCATCACCGACGCCACCTACGCCCCCGATCCGCAGGCCACCATCAAGAAGCGCCGTGACTCCTACGCGCCGGGCGACACCGATCTGGCGTGGAGCCGCATCACCTACTGGCGCGCCCTGCTGGCCGCCTCGCTGGACGAGCCGCCGTACGAGCCGGTGGAGTCGGTGACCGTGTCCGGCCTGCGCGAGGAACCCGCCCTCGACATGCTGGCCGGCTGGCTGGCCGCGCGGCTGGGCTGCCCGGTGTACCGGCGCACCGGCGCCCTGGAGGTGCAGCTGCACCGGCCCGCGGTGTCCATCGCCATCACCCGCCCGCAGACCGGGCGCACCGCCACCCTCACCCGCACCGGCGATCCGGATCAGCGGATCGCCCTGGCCCGCAGGGAAACTCGCGACTGCCTCGCCGAAGAACTGCGCCGGCTCGATGCCGACGAGATCTACGCCGAGGCGCTCGCCGGAATCGAGAAGGTGATCTATGAGTGAGACGCCCGCGGATCGCTACGCCGACCAGGATCGCCGCATCGCGGCCGGTTTCCCCGCGAACACCGTGCAGGTGTTTCCGGACCCCGACGCCCTGGTGACCGCCGGGGCCCGGCGCGTCGTCGAGGTCCTCGTGGCCGCGCAGGCCGCACGCGGGTCGGCCTCGGTCGTGCTCACCGGCGGCGGCACCGGCATCGATCTGCTCGCCGCGGTGCGCAAGGCGCCCGGCGACGTGGACTGGTCGCGGCTCGACGTGTTCTGGGGTGACGAGCGTTTCGTCCCCGCGGGCGACGCCGACCGCAACGAGCTGCAGGCGCGGCAGGCGCTGCTGGACCATGTGCCGCTCGACCCGCACCGCGTGCACCCGATGGCCGGCAGCATCGGCGAGTACCCGGACCCGGTGGAGGCCGCCGCGGCGTACTCCGCGGCCGTGCACGCCCACCTCGCCGAATACGGCGCCTTCGACCTGCACCTGCTCGGCATGGGCGGTGAGGGCCACGTCAACTCGCTGTTCCCGCACACCGACGCGGTGCGGGAGGAACACGAACTCGTCGTCGCGGTGACGGATTCGCCGAAACCGCCGTCGGTGCGCATCACCCTGACCCTGCCCGCGGTGCGCCGCGCCCGGCACGTCGCGCTGGTGGTGGCCGGTGCGGGCAAGGCCGAGGCGGTCGCCGCCGCGCTGAACGGGGCCGACCCGGTGGACATTCCGGCCGCCGGGGCGCGCGGCTCGGAATCGACCACCTGGTTGCTCGACGAAGGGGCCGCATCCGGATTGCGGTGAGCGGCGGTGGACGTGGAGGTCGCGGTGTCGTGCCCACGCTGTGGTGTCGCCGGGAGCGCCGCCACGGTGGCCGCCGCGTCCGACCGGCTCCCACGCGCTGACTGCCGGCGACGGCGCGACGGTCACCGGCAACGGGACGAGCGGTGAGCGCCGCCGATGCCGCGGGCGCGGCGCTGGACGGCCGGTTCCGGTCGGCACTGGCGGGACTCGAGCGCGGCCGCGGCGATCTCCCGCACGGCGTCACCGCCGCCGGGCTGTGGGAGTTGTTCGACGCCCAGGCCACGAGCAGACAGCTCGATCTCGCGGCGCGGCGGCTCGGCACGCATCGGCGCGGCTACTACAGCATCGGTTCCTCCGGGCACGAGGGGAACGCGGCACTGGCCGCGGCGGCCCGCACGACCGATCCCGCGCTGCTGCACTATCGGTCGGGCGCGTTCTTCGTACACCGGCTGCGCCGGGTGGGCGGATCCGATCCGGTGCGGGACGTCCTGCTGGGGGTGGTCGCGGCGGCGGCCGACCCGATCTCCGGCGGCAGGCACAAGGTGTTCGGCAGCAAGGCCGCCCACATCGTTCCGCAGACCTCGACCATCGCCTCACAACTCCCCCGCGCGGTCGGCCTGGCCTTCGCGCTGGAGCGGGCCGCACGGCTGGGTCTGCCGACCGAGTGGCCCGCCGACGCGATCGTGCTGTGCAGCTTCGGGGACGCCTCGGCCAATCACTCCACCGCCACCGGTGCGATCAACGCCGCCCTGCACACCGCCTTCCAGGGCGTGCCGATGCCGATCCTGTTCGTCTGCGAGGACAACGGCCTCGGCATCAGCGTCCCCACGCCCCCGGGCTGGATCGCGCACGCCTACGGCGCGCGGCCCGGACTGCACTACCTGCACGCCGACGGCTGCGATCCGGCGGACGCGCTCACCACGTGCGCGCGTGCCGTCGACTGGGTCCGCACCCACCGCGGACCCGCGTTCCTGCACCTGTCCACGGTCCGGCTCCTCGGGCACGCCGGCTCCGACGCCGAGAGCGCCTATCGACGGCCCGCCGAGCTGGCCGCGGATCTGCGCCGGGACCCGCTGCTCGGCACGGCCGGGCTGCTCGTCGCCACCGGCGCCGACCCCGGCGCGGTGCTCGCACGCTACGACTCGATCGCCGACCGCGTCGCGGCCACCGCCGAGTCCGTCTGCGCCGAACCGAAACTGGACACCGCCGAGGCGGTTCTCGCCCCGCTCGCCCGGAGTCGGCCTGCCGCGGTGCGCGCCGACGTGCTGCGCGACACCCCGACGTCGCCCACCCGCGCCCACCCGGGCGTGCGGGCCGGACGCGATCCCGGCGCGGATGTGCCCGTGACGCTGGCGCAGGCGGTCAACACCACCCTGGCCGCGCTGTTGGCGCGCGACCCCGACGTCCTCGTCTTCGGGGAGGATGTCGGCCGCAAGGGCGGCGTCTACGGCGTCACCAAGGGATTGCGCGCCCGCTTCGGCCCGCGCCGGGTGTTCGACACCCTGCTGGACGAGCAGAGTGTCCTCGGCACCGCGCTGGGCGCCGCGCTCGCCGGGTTCGTGCCGATTCCGGAGATCCAGTACCTGGCCTACCTGCACAACGCCGCCGACCAGGTGCGGGGGGAGGCCGCCACCCTGCGCTTCTTCTCCGCGGGCCGCTACCGCAATCCGATGGTGGTCCGCATCGCCGGGCTGGCCTATCAGCGAGGTTTCGGCGGCCACTTCCACAACGACAACTCGGTCGCCGCGCTGCGCGACATCCCGGGCGTGGTGCTGGCCGTGCCCGCCCGCGCCGACGACGCCGCCGCCCTGCTGCGCACCTGCGTCTCGGCCGCCCGCGTCGACGGCCGGGTGTGCGTCTTCCTCGAGCCGATCGCGCTCTACCACACGCGCGACCTGCACCCGGACGACGGTGCGTGGGCCGTCCCGGCCGCCGCACCGGAGCACGTCCCGATCGGCCGCGCCCGCGCCTACGGCGACGGCACCGACCTGACGATCGTCACCTTCGGCAACGGCGTCCCGATGAGCCTGCGGGTGGCCGCCCGGCTGGCCCGGCAGGGCGTGGCGACCCGTGTCCTCGACCTGCGCTGGCTGGCTCCGCTGCCGGTGGACGATCTGGTGCACCACGCCCGAGCCACCGGCCGGGTGCTCGTCGCCGACGAGACCCGGCGCAGCGGCGGAGTGTCCGAAGCGGTGTGCACCGCACTCGTCGACGCCGGATTCCGCGGCCGCCTCACCCGGGTCACCAGTGCCGACAGCTTCGTGCCCCTCGGGCCTGCGGCCGCGGCCGTGCTGCTGTCCGAAGCCGCGATCGAGTCCGCCGCGCTGGCCCTCGTCCGCGACTGACCGGCCGCCCGCGGGTGGGCGTGTTCACGATTCGACCCGCCGTGACGGGCAATACTCTGGGGCGAACACCCGGCAGCGAAAGGACACGGCGAATGTCAACGATGTCCATCCTCGGCGAGGTCCGCCCCGAGCACGATCACGACGCGGGCGGCGAGCGGGTACTGCTGCACTATCTACGGTCCTACAAGCAGCCGGTGCTCGACGTGTGGTCGGCCTGCACCGCGCGTGACCAGCTCGCCCGCTGGTTCGGCGCGGTGTCCGGCGGGAACGGCAACCTCGGTATCGAACCGCTCGACGGGCCGGTGCCCGGCCCGGTCGCGGTCCGCGTGGAGCACTGCGTGGCACCACACGAACTGGTCGCGCACGTGGACGGCGAGCTGATCGAGGTGCGGCTGGAGCAGGTCGGCGTGCTGACCAATCTCGAGCTCGTGCGCAGGCACCTCTGCCCGGCCGACGCTCCCGCCGTCGGACCGCGCTGGCAGTACCTGCTGGACCGGCTCACCGCCTATCTCGAGGGCACGCCACTGCCCAGCTGGTCGGCCTATCCGAAGCCCGCCGACGAGTACCGGTGATCGACTTCTCGGACAACATTTCGGTAACACGCGCCGACAGTCGTGCTGATCCCGTGATCGAAAAACCCAGAGCCGATGCCTATCCACCGAGGTGAGAGGCGTGCTCCCGGTTCGTACACCTGCACGCTCGCCCGCCTGTGCAGCGGTAATGCCTTCCATGTGACGGCGGGCGCGCGGTGTGGCAGCATCCTTGGCGAGGTCGGGGTCTGGAGCTAGGTCGGGCACCGACTGGTTGGGCCGGCGGCGGCCCCGGGGAGCTTCCCGGGGCCGCCCCGCCGGTTTCCGAGCCGTTTCGCGCCCGCTCAGCGCACCGCCTGCTCCGCAACGTCGCCGGCCTCGGCCGATGCCCGCGCACCCCGTCCCGGCGCCCACGCCCCGAGGACCACGGCCGCCACCACGCTCGACACGCCCAGGGCCAGCGCCGCGTTCTGCATGCCGTGCACGAATGCAGCCTGTGCCAGATCGACCAGCGGCGCCGCCTGCGGCCCGGCGCGGTCGGCCACCTCGAGCGCCGCGGCCAGCGAACTACCCACCGGCTCGCGCGCCTGCTCGGGCAACTGCGGCAGCACCGGACTGATGCGGGCGCTGTACCCCGCGGCCAGCACACTGCCCGCGACGGCGATCCCCAACGCCGCCCCCACCTCGCGGGCGGCATCGTTCACCGCGGAGGCGACGCCGTGGTCGGCGACAGGTGTGTTCGCGATGATCGCCGCGGTCGCGGGCGGGGAACTCAGCCCCAGCCCGCTGCTCATCACCAGCAGCGGCCACAGCAGATCGACGTAGCCGCTGGCGGCGGTGAGCCGCGAGAGACCGATCAAACCGACGCCGACCAGCCCCACCCCGATCACCGTCGGCAGCCGCAGCCCGAAGCGCTCGGCCAGCCACGGCGCGACGGCGGCGAGGGCGATCATCGGTCCCACCATCGGCGCCAACGCCACCGCCGACATCAGTGGGCTGTAGCCGAGGAAAAGTTGCATGAACTGCACGATCAGCAGGAAGGTGCCGAACGCGGCCAGGAACTGCACACCCACCGCCACCGTCCCGCTGCCGAATCCGCGCGCGGCGAACAGCCGCACATCCAGCAGCGGCCGCGCCCCGCGGGCCGCCACCCGGAGCTCGACGACCGCGAACAGCACGCCCGCGACCACGGCCCCGGCCAGCAACCCGAGGACGACCGGATCGGTCCATCCCCGTACCGGCGCCTCGATCGCGCCCACCACCAGCAGCCCGATCGCGGCGGCCGAACTCAGCGCACCGGCAGGATCGAGGCCGGGTCGATCCTCGTCGACGGTCTCCCCGACCGTGCATCCCGCGACCGCGAGCACCGCGGCCGCGATCGCCATGCCGAGGAAGATCGACACCCAGGAGAAGTGCGCGAGCAGCAAGCCCGACCCGAGGAAGCCGATCACCGCGCTCACGCCCGCGACACCGGCCCACACGGCCACCGCCACCGACCGACGCGACTCGGGGAAGCTCGCGGTGAGCAGCGACAGCGTGGCGGGCATCACCAGTGCCGCGCCCACACCGGTGAGCGCGCGCGCCCCGATCAGCCAGTGCGGGCTGTCGACGATCAACGGCAGCGCCGAGGACGCCGCGAAGATCACCAGCCCGAGCACGAGCACCAGCCTGCGGCCGTAGCGGTCGCCCAGCGCGCCGCACGGCAGCACCAGGCACGCCAGGGTCAGCGTGTAGCCGTCCACGATCCAGGTCAGCTGCTGCTGGGTGGCGCCGGTGGCGGCCACGATCTCCGGCAGCGCCGTGTAGAGCCCGGCCATCGCCGCGATGACGAGTGCCACCCCCAGGCAGGAGACGACCAGCAGCCACCACTGGCGTCCGGTCAGCCGCACCGGCGCGGTCGCGCTCACGCCGACCCGAGGTCGGTGAGGTGGGCCAGCACCAGGCGATCGACCTCGGCACCGCGTTCGAGGGGCAACAGATGCCCGGCGCCCGGGATCTCGGTGACGCCGCGCAGGTCGGGCACGTGCGCGCGCATCACCCCCAGCGGATCGCGACCGCTGAATCCGGCCATGTCCGGGTCGTTTTCGCCGTAGACGAAATACGCGGGCACCCGGACCGTCGGGTCGAGATCGGCACCCAGCTCCCAGTTGCGGTCCAGGCTGCGATACCAGGCCAGCCCACCGGAGAAGCCGGTGCGTTCGAATTCGGCGGCGAGCACGTCGAATTCCGCCGCCGACAGCCACGGCCACGGCAGGGCGGGCGCGTCCGGGAGTACCTCGAGGTAGCCGGAGCCGGGCGGGAAGCGCCAGGTGTCGAGGTAGTGGTAGTCGCCGCTGAGCGCGTAATACACGCGGGCGAGGAAATCGCGTGGCGCGGCCGCGAGTTCGCGATCCGCGACACCGGGGCGCTGGAAGTAGTCCAGGTGCAGGAAGTGGCGCTGCGCCGCCTTGGCCCACAGCTGCGAGGGCGCGCGGGACGGCCGGGGCGCGTAGGGATTGTTCAGCACGATCATCCCGCGCACCCGCTCGGGTGCCCGCTGGGCCAGCTCCCACACCAGCACGGCACCGAAGTCGAGGCCGACGAACACCGCCCGCTCCGCGGCGAGATCGTCGAGCAGGGCCAGCAGATCACCGATCACCGCGCGATTGGTGTACGCCTCGGGGTCGGCCGGTGCGTCCGTGCGGCCGTAGCCGCGCAGATCCGGTGCCAGCGCGTGGTAGCCGGCCGCGGCCAGGGCGTCGAGCTGGCGGTGCCAGATGAACCCGGTGTGCGGGAAGCCGTGGCAGAAGATCACCGGCTGCCCCGCGCCGTGCTCGGTGACGTGCATGCGAATGCCGTCGTTGGTCACGATCCGGGACGTGGGCCGCTCGGTCACCGTCACTGCGCCTCCAAAGTTAGAACACGTTCTACGTCTCACGGTAATGTCCGACAGTCGTGAGCGGAATACCAGACCTACGCGACCGGGTCGCGGTCGTCACCGGCGCCAGCCGCGGCATCGGCAAGGGCATCGCCCTGGAGCTGGGCGCGGCGGGCGCGACGGTCTACCTGACCGGGCGATCCACCACCCCGGGAAAACTGCCCGGCACCGTCCACGAGACCGCCGCGCGCATCGATGACCTCGGGGGCACCGGCGTCCCGGTGGTGTGCGATCACCGCGACGACGACGCCGTCGCCCGTCTGTTCGACCGGGTGCGCGCCGAGCACGCCCGGCTCGACGTGCTGGTGAACAACGTCTACAACTCCCCCGCCGCCGCCCGGTGGCTCGGCAAACCCTTCTGGCAGGTGCCCCCGCACGCCTGGGACGAGACCTTCGACGTCGGGGTGCGCTCGCATTACGCGGCGGCGGTGTTCGCCGCACCGCTGCTCATCGAATCCGGCGGCCTGCTGGTCAACATCTCCTCGCCCGGCGCCCGGCGCTACATGCACAACGCCGTCTACGGCGTGGCCAAGGCGGCACTGGACCGGCTCACCGCCGACCTCGCCCACGACCTCGCCGACACCGCGGTCACCGTGGTGTCGCTGTGGCCCGGCATCGTGAACACCGAACTGCTGCAACTGGTCCCGGCGGACGCCGCGGGCAGGCGACTGGTCACCCTGCCCGGGGAAGGCACGTTCGATCTGGACGCGGCCGAATCGCCGCACTTCGCCGGGCGCGCGGTGGTGGCACTGGCCGCCGATCCGGAGCGCCGCGGCCACACCGGCGCCGCCCTGCGGGTGGCCGATCTGGCCGAGCGCTACGGCTTCACCGACCTCGACGGACGCGTTCCCCGCAACGACTGAGCAACCGAGCTGGACACGGCTTCCCCGGACCGTGGATGATGCACGAGCGCACATCGATTTTCCGAGGACGTCAGATGACCCCCGCAGGCCTCACCCTTGTCACCCCGCGGCTGCGGATGCGTCCTCTGCGCAGCGCCGACGCCGAGCGGTTGCACGTGCACTGGAACGATCCGGGCGTGCGGCGCTATCTCTTCGACGACGAGCCGGTGCCGACGCCGCTGGTGCTGGCGATCATCGAACGCAGCGACCGCGATTTCGCGGTGCACGGCTACGGGCTGTGGACGCTGACCGCCCGTGGGACGGCGACCGGCGAACTGCTCGGCGTCAGCGGATTGCGCCGGATCGACCACGGCATCGAGCTGGTGTGCAGCGTGGCCGACCGGCACCGCGGCGAGGGCCTGGCGGTCGAGGCCTGCCGCGCGGTGTTGAAGTACGCCTTCGGAACCCTGGGGCTGGACCGGGTGATCGCGGAAATCGATGCGGGCAACCGCGAATCGGTGCGGCTGGCCGAACGGCTGGACATGGTGCGCACCCGAGCCGAAGCGGACGCGACCGGGCTGGTGCGCTTCGAGGCCACCGCGCCGTGGACCGGCCGGGACGAGGCCGCGATCAGGAGAACTTGATCTCCAGGCCGATGCCGAGGATGGCGATGAGCCAGATGATGCCGGTGAAGATCGTGACGCGGTCGAGGTTCTTCTCGACGACGGTGGAGCCGGACAGGCTGGACTGCACGCCGCCACCGAACAGGCTGGACAGACCCCCACCCTTGGCGCGGTGCAGCAGCACCAGCAGCACCAGCAGCACGCTGGTGATGATCAGGAGGATATCCAGGAACATCCGCATGCCGTCAGTCTATGGGGTACGCCGCCGCGCGCCCCAATCGGGCGTGCGGCGCGCTCATCGCCGGTGCGGGTCGACCGCCACCAGGTGGCTGATGCTGGGTTCGCCGGTGCCGAACTCGGCCACGGCCTGTTCGCGCAACCGGTCCTGGGCGGTGAGCCGGACCTGGTGCTGGTGCATGTGCTCGGCCCACGAGCGCACCACGAACGCCTCCACATACCGATCGACCACGCCCACGTCGCGGTAGAGCCGCCACTCCATCGCGCCGGTGCGCTGCCGGGACCGCCCGACGAAGACCATCGCGGCCAGGAAGTCCGGCACCCGCTCGGCCGGGACGTCGTAGGAGCGCAACACCATGACCGGGCCGTCGTCGGGATCGGGCTCCACCACCAGCTGCGGCTCCGGCCAGAACGCGGTCGGGGTGAGATCGAGATCCTCGGCGTTGTGCCGGATCGGCAGCCACACACTGCTCACCGCGCTGCCCGCCAGCAGGGCCGCCGCGATCAGCAGCGCGGTCACCGCCGAGGTCGCCCCCGCCACCAGGCCCCAGACCAGCGAGCCCATCGCCTGCCCGCCCATGAACACCAGCATGTACACCGACAGTCCGCGGGCACGCACCCAGGCGGGCAGCAGCAGCTGCATCGTCGCGTTCATCGTCGACAACGCCAGCAGCCAGGCCAGGCCCGCGCCCACCAGCAGCACCAGCACCGCCGCCACGCTGTGCAGCAGTGCCGCACCGACACAGGCCAGCCCGAACACCACCGAGGCCGCGGTGAGCCGCTGGGTGGGGGTCAGCCAGGCGCGGATGCGCGACAGTCCCACCGCACCGGCCACCGCGCCCACGCCCAGCGCGCCGAGCAGCACGCCGTAGCCGGAGGAGCCCAAGCCGAGTTCGGCGCGCGCGATCACCGGCAACAGCGCCCACAGCGCGCTCGCCGGCCCCACGAAGAGGATCGAACGCAGCAGCACCCGCCGGATCGCGGGCGCCGCGCGGATGAATCTGGTCCCGGCCTGGAGCGCGGCCAGCGGCCGCTCGCTGGGCAGCCGGCGGTCGGCGGCCGGGCGGCGCCAGAACAGCAGCACCGCGACGATGCCGCCGAACGACAGCGCGTTCAGGGCGAACACCAGCGACGGCCCCGACAGTGCCACCAGCACACCGGCGACCGCCGGGCCCACCGCCCGCCCGATGTTGATGTTCATGCTGCCCAATGCCGCCGCGGACGGAATCTGCTGGCGCGGTACCAGTTCCGGCTGGATCGCCTGCCAGGACGGGGCGGTGATGGCCTGTCCGCAGCCGAGCAGGAACAGCAGCGTCAGCAGCACCCCCGGGGTGGTGTGCCCGGTGGCGGTGGAGACCGCCAGCACCGCGGCGAGCACCGCCATCGTCGATTGCGCGCCCAGCAGCAGCCTGCGCCGGTCCATCAGATCGGCCAGGACGCCCGAGGGAATGGACAGCAGCATCACCGGCAACGTGATGGCGGTCTGCACCAGCGACACCAGGGTGGCGGCGTTCGGCTCGTCCACCAGCAACCACTGCGCGCCGACCGTCTGCATCCAGGTGCCCAGGTTGGAGACCAGCTGGGCGATCCACAGTGCCCGATAGACGGGGGACCGCAGCGGCGCCCAGGTGGACAGCGGCTGCGTGGCGTCGGCGGTGGTCACTCCGCCGAGCATATCGCCGGTAACATCGGGGACATGGCGGCACCACTGGCTCGGCTCGCGATCGCGGTGCTCGCCGCGGCCGCGCTCTCCGCATGCACGAGCGACGCGGACTCGGTCCCGGCGAAGGAATCCACCCCGCCGGACCGGCCGCTGCGCGGCACCACCTGGGTGGTGACGGCCCTGCTCGACCAGGATGTCGACGTGCCCGCGGAGGTGCTCGACGCGGCCAATCCGACGCTGCTCATCGCCGAGGACGGCGGCGTCTCCGGCTCCGCCGGGTGCAATCAGCTGGTCGGCACCGCGGCCGTGCAGGACAAGCCGCACGGCGGATCCAGCATCACCTTCCAGGTCGCCACCACCAAGATGATGTGCGAACCGGCGGTGATGGAGGTCGAGCGCGGCGTGCTCGAGGTCCTGGACGGCAATGTCGGCGCCACCATCGAGGGTGACACGCTGACCCTGCGCGACGACGACGGCCGCGGCCTCACGCTAGCCGCCCGCTGAGCGCTCGGCACCCGGGCAGACGACGAGGGCCCGGCTGCCGAACGAACCGGCCCGGAAACGAACCGGCCCGGCATCGCGGAGGCGACGCCGGGCCGGAGTTCGATGCCGGGACCGCGATCAGGGCAGCGGGCCGCCTGCGGCGATCGCGGACAGGGTGGCGAACTCGTCACCCTTGAGCGAGGCCCCGCCGACCAGCGCACCGTCGACATCGGGCTGGGCGACCAGTTCCCCGACGTTCTTGGCGTTCACCGAGCCGCCGTAGAGCACCCGCACCTGCGCGGCCACCTCGGGTCCGGCCAGCTCGGCCAGCTCGGCGCGGATGGCGCCGCACACCTCCTGCGCGTCGGCCGCGCTCGCCACCTTGCCGGTGCCGATGGCCCAGACCGGCTCGTAGGCGATGACGACCTTCGCGATCTGCTCGGCGGACAGGCCCTTCAGCGACCCGCGCAGCTGCTCGAGGTTGTATTCCACGTGCGTGCCCGCCTCGCGGACGTTGAGCCCCTCGCCGATGCACACGATCGGGGTGAGGCCGTGCTCGAGGGCCTTCTTGGCCTTGCCGAGCACGGTGGCGTCGTCCTCGTGGTGGTACTGGCGCCGCTCGGAGTGCCCGACCACCACGAAGGTGCAGCCCAGCTTGGCGAGCATGCTCGCGCTGATCTCGCCGGTGTAGGCGCCGGACTCGTGCACCGAGACGTCCTGCGCGCCGTAGGTGAGCAGCAGCTTGTCGCCCTCCACCAGCGTCTGCACACTGCGGATGTCCACGAACGGCGGGATCACCGCGACGTCGACCTTCTCGAAGTACTTCTCCGGCAGCGCGAAGGCGATCTTCTGCACCAGGGCGATGGCCTCGAGATGGTTGAGGTTCATCTTCCAGTTGCCGGCGATGAGCGGTTTACGTGCCATTCAGCTGCCCTCCGGAGCGGTGTCCTCGAGGACACTGATGCCGGGAAGTTCCTTGCCCTCCAGGTATTCCAGCGACGCGCCGCCGCCGGTGGAGATGTGCGAGAAACCGTCCTCGGGCAGGCCGAGCGCGCGGACCGCCGCGGCCGAGTCGCCGCCGCCGACGACGGTGAACGCCCCCTTGCCGGTGGCCGCCACGATCGCCTCGGCGACCCCGCGGGTGCCCGCGGCGAACTTCTCGAACTCGAACACGCCCATCGGGCCGTTCCAGAACACCGTCTTGGCCTCGGTCAGCAGGGCCGCGAACCGGTCCACCGACTCCGCGCCGATGTCCAGACCCATCCAGCCGTCCGGAATCTCGTTGGCGGGCACGCACTTCGACTCCGCGTCGGCGGAGAACGAGTCGGCGACCACCACGTCGCGCGGCAGGTGGATGACGTCGGCGTACCGCTCGAGCAGCCCCTTGCAGGTGTCGATCATCTCCTCCTGCAGCAGCGAGGAGCCGACCGAAAGGCCCTGTGCGGCAAGGAAGGTGAAGCACATGCCGCCGCCGATCACCAGGGTGTCGACCTTGGGCGCCAGCGCCTCGATGACGGCGAGCTTGTCGGAGACCTTCGAGCCGCCCAGCACCACGGCGTAAGGCCGCTCGGTGTTGTCGGTGAGCTTGGCCAGCACGTCCACCTCGGCGGCGACCAGCGTGCCCGCGTAGTGCGGCAGCAGCTTGGCCACGTCGTAGACCGAGGCCTGCTTGCGGTGCACCACGCCGAAACCGTCGGAGACGAACGCGCCGTCCTCGCCGACCAGCTCGACCAGGGCCGCCGCGAGCTTGCCGCGCTCGGCCTCGTCCTTGCTGGTCTCGCGCGGATCGAAACGCACGTTCTCCAGCAGCAGCACGTCACCGTCGGTGAGGCCCTCCGAGCGCGAGAGCGCGTCGTAGCCCACCACGTCACCGGCCAGCTGCACGTTGCGGCCGAGCAGTTCGGCCAGCTTCGCCGCCACCGGCGCGAGCGAGAACTTCGGGTCCGGCTCGCCCTTGGGACGGCCGAGGTGCGCGGTGACGACCACCTTGGCGCCCGCCTCGACCAGGGCCTTCAGCGTCGGAATCGAGGCGATGATGCGGCCGGGGTCGGTGATCTGCCCGTTGTCGTCGAGGGGGACGTTCAGGTCGGAGCGCACCAGCACGCCCCGACCTTCGACACCCTCGTTCAGGAGATCCTGGAGTGTCTTGACAGCCATGTGATCAGAGCGACTTGCCGACGAGGCCGATGAGGTCGGCGAGGCGGTTGGAGTAGCCCCACTCGTTGTCGTACCAGGAGTAGACCTTCACCTGATCGTCGATGACCTTGGTCAGCGGCGCGTCGAAGATCGAGGAGTGCGGGTCGGTGACGATGTCGCTGGAGACGATCGGGTCGACGCTGTACTTCAGGATGCCCTTCAGCGGGCCCTCCGCGGCCGCCTTGAACGCCGCGTTGATCTCCTCGACCGTCGCCTTCTTGGCCAGGTCGGCGGTCAGGTCGGTGATCGAGCCGGTGGGGATCGGCACGCGCAGCGAGTAGCCGTCGAGCTTGCCGTTGAGCTCGGGCAGCACCAGGCCGATGGCCTTGGCCGCGCCGGTGCTGGTCGGCACGATGTTCACCGCGGCGGCGCGGGCGCGACGCAGGTCCTTGTGCGGGCCGTCCTGCAGGTTCTGGTCCTGGGTGTAGGCGTGGATGGTGGTCATCAGGCCCTTGACGATGCCGAACTCGTCGTTGAGCACCTTCGCCAGCGGGCCCAGGCAGTTGGTGGTGCAGGACGCGTTGGAGATGATGTTCTGGCTGCCGTCGTACTTGTCGTCGTTGACGCCCATCACGATGGTGATGTCCTCGCCCTTGGCCGGGGCCGAGATGATGACCTTCTTGGCGCCCGCGGCCAGGTGGCCCTTGGCCTTGGTGGCATCGGTGAAGATGCCGGTGGACTCGACGACCACGTCGACGCCGAGGTCGCCCCACGGCAGGGCGGCGGGGCCCTCCTTGATGGCCAGCGCCTTGATCCGCTGGTCGCCGACCACGATGGTGTCGTCGCCGTCGAGCGAGACGTCCTTCGGCAGGCGGCCGAGGATCGAGTCGTACTTCAGCAGCGTGGCCAGGGTCGCGTTGTCGGTGAGGTCGTTGACCGCGACGATCTCGATGTCGGTGGTGCCCAGCGCCTTCTGCGCCTCCACCGCCCGGAAGAAGTTACGTCCGATACGACCGAAGCCGTTGATGCCTACCCGGACAGTCACGTTATCGCTCCTCAGCTTTCAAGCGGATTCATTCCGATGCCGTACCCACACTAATCCCAGCCGCGGATCTCTCCGACAACCACCTGGGATTCGTGAGCGCCCGCGACCGGTGCCGGCTCGGCCGATGCGATATCGGCTGGCGCCGCTCGCCGGAGGCCGGGCATGATCGACCCGGTGAGTACCGACCAGTCGTTCTCGCCCGCGCCGCTGGTGCGCGCGGCCACCGAAGCCGATGTCCCCGCTGCCGCCCGCACCCTCGGGCGTGCCTTCGCCGACTACCCCTGGACCCGTCACGTGATCGACGCCCGCGACCACGAGCGGCGGGTGCTCACCATGCAGGAACTCTTCCTCACCCACCTCGGCCTGCCGCACGGGCGGGTATGGGTGACCGACGACTGCTCCGCCGTCGCGGTGTGGACCACCCCGCAGACCGACGCGGGACCCGTCTTCGCCGAACTCGGCCCGCGCCTGGCCGAACTCGCCGGCGACCGCGCGGCCGTCCAGGAGGCCGCCGAGGCCGCGCTCGCCCCGCACCGGCCGACCGAACCGGTGTGGTTCCTCGGCACCGTCGGCGTCGACCCGGACCACCAGGGCCGCGGCCTGGGCCGCGCGGTCCTGGCACCGGGCATCGCCGCCGCCGAAGCCGCCGGGGTACCCGCGTTCCTGGAGACCACCGGGGAAGGAAACCGGCGCTTCTACGAACGGCTCGGCTTCCGGGTCACCGCGACCGTCGAGATCCCCGACGACGGCCCGACCACCCTGGCGATGCTGCGCGAACCGGCCGCCTGACCGACCTCCGTGGTGACGCTGCGCTACCGCCTCCGGCCGCTGACCCGCTCAGGCTTCGTCGAGCAGTTCGGCGGTGACCGCGGACTCGGTGTCGGGGATGCCGAGTTCCCTGGCCCGGCGGTCGGCCATCGAGAGCAGGCGGCGGATCCGGCCGGCGACCGCGTCCTTGGTCATCGGCGGGTCGGCGAGCTGGCCGAGTTCCTCGAGCGAGGCCTGCCGGTGCTGCACGCGCAGCTTGCCCGCGGCAGCCAGATGGTCGGGCACGTCCTCGCCCAGGATCTCGAGCGCCCGCTCCACCCGCGCGGCCGCAGCGACGGCGGCGCGCGCCGACCGCCGCAGATTGGCGTCGTCGAAGTTGGCCAGCCGGTTCGCCGTCGCACGCACCTCGCGGCGCATCCGGCGCTCCTCCCAGGTGAGCCGGGTGTCCTGGGCGCCCATCCTGGTCAGCAGCGCGCCGATGGCCTCGCCGTCGCGCACCACCACCCGGTCGGTGCCGCGCACCTCGCGGGCCTTGGCCGTGATGCCCAGCCTGCGCGCCGCACCGACCAGTGCCAGCGCCGCCTCGGGGCCGGGGCAGCTCACCTCGAGCGCCGAGGAGCGGCCCGGTTCGGTGAGCGAACCGTGCGCGAGAAACGCGCCGCGCCAAGCGGCTTCGGCATCGGCGATGCTGCCGCCGACCACCTGGGCGGGCAGGCCGCGCACCGGACGACCGCGCACGTCGAGCAGGCCGGTCTGGCGGGCCAGCGCCTCGCCCTCCTTCGACACCCGCACCACATAGCGGGAGGTCTTGCGCAGGCCGCCCGCCCCGAGTACGTGCACGTCGGAGCCGTAGCCGTACAGCTCGAAGATCTCCCGGCGTAGCCGGCGAGCGATCGAGCCCATGTCCACCTCGGCCTCGACGATCACCCGCCCGCCGACGATGTGCAGGCCGCCCGCGAACCGGAGCAGGGCGGACAACTCCGCCTTGCGCGAGCTGACCTGCGACACCGTGAGCCTGCTCAGCTCGTCCTTCACCTCGGCTGTCATCGCCACGAGACGCGCTCCTTTCCACCCAACCCGGACCGCACATCCGCGCCCATGTGCCGTCCCTCCACCCGAAGCCCCGCCAGCTGCGGCCGGGGCTGCCGGATCAGCTGATCCAGGGCGGCGGCCAGCTTTCCGGGATGATGCCGATCTGTGCCCGCTTCGGCGACCTCGGAGAAGGTTACTCGCGCCCGCAACTGTTCGGCAGCCCTTGCCACATGTTCGCGTTCCCGCCCCGGTGGTACCGACCCGGCGTCCACCAGCACCTCGTCGACGGTGAATTCCGGTGCGTGCTGCGACAATACGTGCAGGTGCCGCTCCGCGGAGAAGCCCGCGGTCTCGCCGGGCTGGGCGGCCAGATTCAACACCAGGATCTTGCGCGCGCGGGTGTAGACCAGCGCTTCGCGCAGCTCGGGGACCAGCACATGCGGGATGACGCTGGTGAACCACGAGCCCGGCCCGAGCACCACCACATCGGCGTGCTCGATCGCCGAGGTCGCCTCGGGGCTGGCGGGCGGGTCGGAAGGGATCAGCCGCACCCGTCGCACCTTGCCCGGCGTGGTGGCCACCGCGACCTGGCCGCGGATGCAGCGGCTGACCCGCGGGTCGGCCTCCAGGCCGGAGACGTCGGCCTCGATGTCGAGCGCGATCGGTGACATGGGCAGCACCCGCCCGGTCGACTGCAGCAGCCCGGCCACCTCGTCCAGCGCCGCGACCGGGTCGCCGAGCACCTCGGTGAGCCCGGCCAGGATCAGGTTCCCCACCGAGTGCCCGGCCAGCGCACCGCTGCCGCCGAACCGGTGCTGGAGGGTGCGCGCCCACACGCCGTCCGGGTCGGCGGCCAGCGCCGCCAGCGCCATCCGCAGGTCACCGGGCGGCAACACACCCAGTTCCGCGCGCAGCCTGCCGGAGGAGCCGCCGTCGTCGGCGACCGTCACCACCGCGCTGATGCGCCGGGTCAGCCGCCGCACCGCGCTGAGTGTCGCGTAGAGGCCGTGTCCGCCACCGAGGGCGACGACCGCGGGGCCGGATTCCCACTCCGTCATTCGCGCCCCAGATCCCGGTGCACGACCCGCACCACGTCCGCCGACTCCGCCGAGGTGTCGGCGCCGATCAGCTCCCCCAGCGCCTCGGCGATCGCCACGCTCCGGTGTTTGCCCCCCGTGCAGCCCACTGCCACGGTCATGTATCGCTTCCCCTCTTGGCGGTAGCCGCTCGTCGTCAGGTCGACCAGGTGGTGGCAGGTGTGCAGGTAGTCCTGCGCGCCGGGGCGCGACAGCACGTACTCGCTGACCACGGTCTCCTGTCCCGAGTGTTCCCGCAGTTCCGGTATCCAATGTGGATTGGGTAGAAAACGCACATCCAACACCATGTCGGCGTCGAGTGGAACCCCGTACTTGAAGCCGAAGGACTGCACGGTCAGTTGCAGCGCCGCGGGGGCGCCGCCGCCGTAGGCCTCCTCCAGCTTGCGGTGCAGCTGATGGATCGACAGTTCGGTGGTGTCGATCACCAGGTCGGCGGCGGCCTTGACCCCCGCCAGCCGTACGCGCTCGACGGCGATGCCCGCGGACAGGGTGCCGTCGGCGCTCTCGCTCTGCAACGGATGCCTGCGCCGGGCGAAGCCGAAGCGGCGGATCAGCACATCGTCGGAGGCCTCGAGGAACAGCACCCGGGTGCGCAGGCCGAGCGCGCGCAGCTGATCGGCCACCACCGACAGATCGCCGGTGAAGAAGCGGCTGCGCACGTCCATGACCAGGGCCAGCCGCCGGATCGGCGGGTCGGCGGCGGCGCCGAGCTCCACCATCCGCCCGATCAGTTCCGGCGGCAGGTTGTCGGCGACGTACCAGCCCAGATCCTCGAGTACCTTGGCCGCGGTGCCGCGCCCCGCCCCGGACAGCCCGGTGACGATGACGACCTCGACCTGCTGCTCGAGCGTGCCCGCGCCGCTCGGCGGGGCCTGGCTCGCGGTGTTGTTCGATTCGACGCGTGTCATGTCCTACCGGCTTCGTGTGTGGGGGCCTCTTTCGATCATCGCGCACCGGATCGGTCATCGGGCGCCGACACTCAAGCTACGCGACGGCCGATCCGCGGGCGCGTCACCTGCCGTCGGAGCGGCTCGTTCCCGGTGCGCCGCGCACTCCCGGTGCCGGTCATTCCTGGTGTAGGGCCGCCAGCACCGCCTTCGCCGTGGCCACCCCGATCCCGGGCACCTCGGTGATCTCCTCGACCGTGGCCTCCTTGAGCTTGGCCACCGAGCCGAAGTGGGTCACCAGCGCGGTGCGCCGGGCCGCGCCCAGACCGCGCACCGAGTCCAGCGCCGAGGCCGTCATCCGGCGCGAGCGCTTGCTGCGATGGAAGGTGATGGCGAAGCGGTGGGCTTCGTCACGCACCCGCTGCAACAGGAACAGCGCCTCGCTGTTGCGGGGCAGGATCACCGGGTCCGGTTCACCGGGCACCCACACCTCCTCGAGCCGCTTGGCCAGGCCGATCACGGCGACGTCGGTGATGCCGAGTTCGTCGAGCACCTCGGCGGCGGCCGCCACCTGCGGCGCACCGCCGTCGACGACGTACAGATTCGGTGGGTAGGCGAACTTGCGCGGGCGGCCGGTGGTCGGGTCGATGCCGGGCCGGGACGTCGGCGTTTCGTCGTCGTCGACCAGCGGTGCGCCCGCGGCGGTGCCGTCGAGTTCTTCGCGCTCGGCCTCGTCGCGCTCCTTGCGCAGCCGGTAGAACCGGCGACGGGTGACCTCGGCGATGCTGCCCACGTCGTCGGAGCGGCCCTCCCCCGCCGCCTCCTTGATGGCGTAGTGCCGGTAGTCGGACTTGCGTGGCAACCCGTCCTCGAACACCACCAGCGAGGCGACCACATCGGTGCCCTGCACGTGGCTGATGTCCACGCACTCGATGCGCAGCGGCGCGCTGTCCAGGTCGAGCGCGTCCTGGATGTCCTGCAGCGCCGCCGAGCGGGAGGTGAGGTCGCCGGCGCGCTTGAGCTTGTGCTGGGCCAGCGCCTCCTTCGCGTTGCGCTCGACGGTCTCGGCCAGCGCCTTCTTGTCGCCGCGCTGGGGCACCCGCAGGCGCACCGCCGAGCCGCGCAACCGGCTCAGCCACTCCTGGAGCTGCTCGTGTCCCGCGGGCAGCTGCGGCACCAGCACCTCGCGCGGCACCACCGTGGCGGGCTGCTCGTCGGGGGTCTGGTCGGCGTAGGCGACCTGCTCGCCGTAGAACTGGGTGAGGAACTGCTCGACCAGCGCGCCGGTCTCGTCGTCGCCGGTGCCGGAGTCCACCGCGTCGCCGGACTTGTCCACCACCCAGCCGCGCTGCCCGCGGACGCGGCCGTCGCGCACGTGGAAGATCTGCACCGCCACCTCCAGTTCGTCGGTGGCGAAGGCGATCACGTCGGCGTCGGTGCCGGTGCCGAGCACCACCGCCTGCTTCTCCAGCGCCCGGCGCAGTGCCTGCACGTCGTCGCGCAACCGGGCCGCGGTCTCGAAGTCGAGGTCCTCGGCGGCGGCGTGCATACGCCGTTCCAGCTCACGCACCATCTTGTCGGTGCGCCCGGCCAGGAAGTCGCAGAAGTCCTCCACGATGGCCCGGTGCTCCTCGGCGCTGACCCGCCCGACGCACGGCGCCGAGCACTTGTCGATGTAGCCGAGCAGGCAGGGGCGGCCGATCTGGTTGTGCCGCTTGAAGACTCCGGTGGAGCAGGTCCGCGCGGGGAACACCCGTAGCAGCAGGTCCAGCGTCTCGCGGATGGCCCAGGCGTGCGCGTAGGGACCGAAGTAGCGCACGCCCTTCTTGCGCGCTCCCCGGTACACGAACAGCCGCGGATACTCCTCGTTCAACGTGACCGCGAGCACGGGATAGGACTTGTCGTCGCGGTAGCGCACGTTGAACCGCGGATCGAATTCCTTGATCCAGTTGTATTCCAGCTGCAGCGCCTCCACCTCGGTGGAGACGACGGTCCACTCCACGCTCGCCGCGGTGGTGACCATCTGCTTGGTGCGCGGGTGCAGCGAGGCGACGTCGGCGAAGTAGGAGTTCAGCCTGCTGCGCAGGCTCTTGGCCTTTCCGACGTAGATGACCCGGCCGTAGGAATCCCGGAACTTGTACACACCCGGCTCGACGGGGATGGTGCCCGGCGCGGGCCGGTACGTCGCTGGATCTGCCACGTGACCAGCCTATCGACCGCCTCCGACAGCCCGGCGCGCGCTGGTCAGCGCGGGACGGCCAGCCCGTGCGCACGCAACGCGTCGACCAGGGCGTCGGGACGCTCGGCGGTGGGCAGCGGGTCCACCAGCGCGAACCGGCAGCCCAATGCGCTCGCGCCGCCGTCGGCCACCGCGCTGTCGCCCACCATGAGCGCCGCCTCCGGCGCCACCCCGAGCTTGTCCAGCGCGGCGCGGAAGATGCGCGGGTCCGGCTTGATCGCGCCGACCTCGAACGACAGCGTCACCGCGTCCAGGAGGGCATCCCAGCCGCGGGTCGCGAAGGCCGGGCGCACATCGAAGGCGATGTTGCTGACCACGGCCGTCCGGACGCCGTGCCCGGCAAGGAATTCCAGCACGGTCCCGGTGTCGGGATAGGGGGTCCAGGCCAGCGGGTCGATCAGCCGCCCGTACAGCCGCGCCGCCTGCTCCTCAGTGGGCACCCCGGATTTCCGCAGCACCTCCAGATACGCGCGCCGGTGCAGGGCCGGATCGAGATCCCGGTTGTCCCAGGCGTACTGACCGGCCTCGTCGAACTCGACGAGTTGCTGCACGGGCGCTGTCATCCGGCGCAGGATCTCGGCCTTCTCGTGCACGTCGAACGCGCGGCCGTCCGCGTCGACGAGTTCGTCGGTCCAGGAGGGATCCTCCTCCAATCGGAAGAGCGTGCCGGAGAAGTCGAACAACACCGCCTCGATCGCCACGCGGCCAGCCTACCGATTCGGCGTGCCCGCATCGCGGCCCGCGTGTCGCGACACGATCCGGCAACATTTCCGTTCACCGCGAGCGAA
The DNA here is from genome assembly GCF_002554515.1 of Nocardia sp. FDAARGOS_372. NCBI lineage: Bacteria > Bacillati > Actinomycetota > Actinomycetes > Mycobacteriales > Nocardiaceae > Nocardia > Nocardia sp. FDAARGOS_372. The sequence continues at coordinate 2,493,078 of NZ_PDDW01000001.1, forward strand.
AGACTTTGTCTTGTTGCTGAGGGTTCCCTAACGTCTCAGGGCATGACAAACGATCCGGCCGAGCAGGCGCGCGAGTGGAGCTTCGAGACCAAGCAGATCCACGTGGGTCAGGTGCCCGACACCACGACCAACGCCCGCGCACTGCCCATCTACCAGACCACCTCCTACACCTTCCGCGACACCGCGCACGCGGCGGCGCTGTTCGGGCTGGCCGAGCCGGGCAACATCTACACCCGCATCATGAACCCGACCCAGGACGCCGTCGAGCAGCGCATCGCGGCACTGGAGGGCGGCGTCGCCGCGCTGTTGCTGGCCTCGGGCCAGGCCGCGGAGACCTTCGCGATCCTCAACATCGCCGGCGCGGGTGACCACATCGTCTCGAGCCCGCGGCTCTACGGCGGCACCTACAACCTCTTCCACTACACGCTGCCGAAGCTGGGCATCGAAGTCTCCTTCGTGGAGGATCCCGACGACCTCGAGCAGTGGCGTGCCGCGATCCGGCCGAACACCAAGGCGTTCTACGGCGAGACCATCTCCAACCCGCAGAACCACATCTTCGACATCCCCGGTATCGCCGAGGTCGCGCACGGCGAGGGCATCCCGCTGATCGTCGACAACACCGTCGCCACCCCGTACCTGATCCGCCCGCTCGAGCACGGCGCCGACATCGTGGTGCACTCGGCCACCAAGTACCTCGGCGGGCACGGCGCGGCCATCGCGGGCGCGATCGTCGACGGCGGCACCTTCGACTGGACCCGGGGCCGCTTCCCCGGCTTCACCGAGCCGGACCCCAGCTACCACGGCGTGAAGTACGCCGACCTGGGCGCACCCGCCTACGCCCTCAAGGCGCGCGTGCAGCTGCTGCGCGACCTGGGTTCGGCGGTCTCGCCGTTCAACGCCTTCCTCATCAGCCAGGGCCTCGAGACGCTGAGCCTGCGGATCGAGCGGCACGTGCAGAACGCGCAGGCCGTCGCCGAGTTCCTGGCCGGCCGCTCGGAGGTCACCCAGGTATTCTACGCGGGCCTGCCGTCCTCGCCGTGGTACGAGCGCGGCCGCAGCCTCGCGCCGAAGGGCACCGGCGCGGTGATCGGGTTCGAGCTGGCCGGCGGCGTCGACGCGGGCAAGCGGTTCGTGGAGGCGCTGACCCTGCACAGCCACGTCGCCAACATCGGTGACGTGCGCTCGCTGGTGATCCACCCGGCCTCGACCACGCACTCCCAGCTCACCCCGGAGGAGCAGCTGAACGCGGGTGTCACGCCGGGCCTGGTGCGCCTGGCCGTGGGCATCGAGCACATCGACGACATCCTCGCCGACCTCGAGGCCGGTTTCGCCGCCGCCAACGGCTGACCAACCGCCACCCGGCATCGGGGCCGTCGCGCGCAGCGACGGCCCCGATGTCGTTCCCTTGACCCGCCGAGGTGCGCCAAAAGCCGCGCCGGGCACCGTGTTCGGCGCTACAGTCCTGGAATGGTGCGTACGCGACGAATCCGGTGCGGTGCTGCCGCGCTGCTCACGCTCGGGATGCTCACCGGCTGTTCCGCCGGCGACGAGCCGGTCGCGCAACCCTGCACCAGCACCGAGAACGGCTCCGCGATCACCGCCGAGCCCTCGGCCGCCGCGACGGCGACCACGCAGAATCTCGCGCTCAATCCCGAGATCGCCTCCGGCTACCGCGCCGGGATGACCCCGGTCCAAACCGGCTCCTACGCGGTGTCCACCGCGAATCCGATCGCCACCGAGGCGGCGTGCGCCGTGCTGCGCGACGGCGGCACCGCGGCCGACGCGCTGGTCACCGCCCAGTTGGTCCTCGGCCTGGTCGAGCCGCAGGCCTCGGGCATCGGCGGCGGGGCCTTCCTGCTCTACTACGACGCCGCCTCCGGCGGGATCGAGGCCTACGACGGGCGGGAGACCGCGCCCGCCGCGGCCACCGAGAACTACCTGCGCTGGATCAGCGACACCGACCGCACCGAGCCGCGCCCCGACACCCGCGCCAGCGGACGCTCCATCGGTGTGCCTGGCGTGCTGCGGATGCTCGAGCTGGCCCACCGCGAACACGGCAAGACCGGCTGGCGGGAACTGTTCGACCCGGCGATCGCGCTGGCGGACCAGGGTTTCGCGATCAGTCCGCGGCTGGCCGCCCAGATCGCCGAATCGGCACCGGAGCTGGCCCGCGACGAGGCCGCCCGCGCCTACTTCCTGCAACCGGACGGCACCGGGAAGCCGGCGGGCACCACCCTCACCAATCCCGCCCTGGCCAAGACCCTCTCGACCATCGCCACCGACGGCGCGGACGCCTTCTACACCGGTGTGCTCGCCGAGAACATCGTCGCGGCGGTGGCCTCCGATGCCGGTGGACGCACGCCCGGGCTGCTGAGCACCGCCGATCTGGCCGGGTATCAGGTGAAGAAGCGCACCGCGCTGTGCTCCGCATACCGGGCGCACGAGATCTGCGGCATGCCCGCACCGTCCTCCGGCGGCAGCACGGTCGCGGCGACGCTGGGCATCCTGGAGAACTTCGACCTGGCCGCGCTGGGCCCGCAGGAGGTCGACCGCGACGGCGGCACACCGCGGGCCGAGGCGGTGCACCTGATCGCCGAGGCCGAACGCCTGGCCTACGCCGACCGCAACAAGTACGTCGCCGACCCGGACTTCGTACCGCTGCCGGGCAATTCCGCGCAATCGCTGATCGACCGGAACTACCTGAAGCAGCGCGCCGGACTCATCGATCCGCAGCGCAGCATGGGGACCGCCCAGCCCGGCGACCTCGGCCCGGTCCCGGTCGGCGTCGGCCCGCAGCCACCCGAGCACGGCACCAGCCACATCAGCGTGGTCGACCGCTACGGCAACGCCGCCGCCATGACCACCACCGTGGAATCGGCCTTCGGATCCTTCCACATGGTGGACGGTTTCGTGCTGAACAACCAGCTCACCGACTTCGCCGCCGACCCGGTGGCCCCCGACGGAGCACCGGTGGCCAACCGCCTGGAGCCGGGCAAGCGGCCGCGCAGCTCGATGGCGCCCACCCTGGTGTTCGACCGCGCCCCGGACGGCGGGCGCGGGCAACTCACCCACGTCACCGGATCTCCCGGCGGCGCGGTGATCATCCAGTTCGTGGTGAAAACCCTGATCGGGATGCTGGATTGGGGCCTCGACCCGCAGCAGGCGGTGTCCGCGGTGTCCTTCGGGGCGGGCAACAGTCCCACGACCGGCGTCGGCGGTGAACACCCGGCGATCGACGCCACCGACAACGGCGATCACGACCCGCTGGTGCGCCGCCTGCGCGAACTCGGCCACGACGTCTCGGTCGCCCCGCAGACCAGTGGTCTCAGCGCGCTGCGCCGTGCCGAGCCCGGCTGGATCGGCGGCGCCGACCCGCGCCGCGAGGGCGCGGTACTCGGCGACACCCGCTGATCAGCGCGGCGGGTGCGGCGTCTCGGGGGCGTACCTGCCGCCCAGCTCCCGCAGCCGCTCCATCGCCCGCGCGGCGTGCTCCTTGTCGTTGCTGCGGATCGCCAGCAGGGGCACGTAGTCGTCGTCGACGAGTTCCAGCCGCGCCCACGACTTGCGGTCGGGGAAGCTCACGCCGCGAATGTGCTCCCAGCCGAACAGGTTCTCCCCCAGCACGTTGCGCACCGCGACGCCCTCGGCACCCGCCCGCACCCGCGGGCGGGTCAGCAGCAGTACACCACCGGCGACCAGCGCGCCCACCACGATCATGGCGATCTGATCGGCGAGCCGGAAGTGCACACCCGTCGAGCCGTTGCGCAGGAACACGCCGCCGACGGTGAAGACGGCCAGGATCAGCACCGCCACGATCCACGCGGTGCGCACCGCGCGCCGCGGCCGGACCTCGAACTCCCACCGCTGCCCCGCGGCGGCGGACGCGGCCGGATCGGTGCGGCGCCACAGTCGAACCACCGGCATGGGTCAGCCCTGGCCGCGCAGCGCCCGCAGGGTCAGCGCGGCATCCAGCGCCGCCGCGCACGCCTGCTCGCCCTTGTCCTCGGCCGAACCGGGCAGCCCCGCCCGGTCCAGCGCCTGCTCCTCGGTGTTGGTGGTGAGCACACCGTTGGCGACCGGGGTGGCCGCGTCCAGCGACACCCGGGTCAGGCCGGCGGTCACCGCGTCGCACACGTACTCGAAGTGCGGGGTGCCGCCGCGGATCACCACGCCGAGCGCGACCACCGCGTCGTGCGTGCGGGCCAGTTCCTGGGCCACCACCGGCAGTTCCATCGCGCCCGCGCAGCGCACCACCGTCACGTGCTCGACGCCGGCCTGCTTCGCCACGCGCTCGGCGTTGGCGACCAGGGTGTCGCAGATGGTGGTGTGCCAGCGCGACGCGACGATGCCCAGGCGCAGGTCCTTGGCGTCGGCCAGCTCGAAGGTGGGAACACCGGTGCCGCTCATTCCGAAGTGCCTTTCCCGCGAATGCCGCTCACTGTGCGGTCTCTCCCAGATCCAGATCGTCGAGCCCGACCAGGTCGTGGCCCATGCGGTCGCGCTTGGTGCGCAGGTAGCGCAGATTCTCGGCGTTGGCGCGCAGGGGCATCGGCACCCGTTCGGTGATGGTGAGGCCGTAGCCGTCCAGGCCGACCCGCTTGGCGGGGTTGTTGGTCAGCAGGCGCATCGACCGGATGCCCAGGTCCACCAGGATCTGGGCGCCGGTGCCGTAGTCGCGGGCATCGGCGGGCAGACCGAGATCCAGGTTGGCGTCGACGGTGTCGCGGCCGGAGTCCTGCAACTGGTAGGCCTGCAGCTTGTGCATCAGGCCGATGCCGCGGCCCTCGTGCCCGCGCATGTACAGCACGACGCCCCGGCCTTCCTGGTCCACCATCTCCAGGGCCGCGTCCAGTTGCGGCCCGCAGTCGCAGCGCAGCGAACCGAACACGTCACCGGTGAGGCATTCGGAGTGCACGCGCACCAGCACGTCCTCGCCGTCGCCGATGTCGCCGCGCACCAGGGCGACGTGTTCGACATCGTCGTAGATGCTCTGGTAGCCGACCGCGGTGAACGCGCCGTGCGCGGTGGGGATGCGCGCCTCGGCGACCCGCACCACCTGCTTCTCGTGCTTGCGCCGCCAGGCGATCATGTCCGCGATCGAGATCAGCGCCAGATCGTGGTCGTCGGCGAACACGCGCAGTTCCTCGGTGCGGGCCATGTGGCCCTCGTCCTTCTGGCTGACGATCTCGCAGATCACGCCGGCCGGTCGCAACCCGGCCATCCGCGCCAGGTCGACGGCCGCCTCGGTGTGGCCGGGGCGGCGCAGCACGCCGCCGTCCTTGGCGCGCAACGGCACGACGTGGCCGGGGCGGGTCAGGTCGTCGGCCTTCGCGTCGGCGTCGGCGAGCAGCCGCATGGTGGTGGCCCGGTCGGCCGCCGAGATGCCGGTGGTGATGCCCTCGCGCGCGTCGACCGAGACCGTGTAGGCGGTGCCGTGCTTGTCCTGGTTGGTCGCATACATCGGCGGCAGGCCGAGCCGATCGCAGTCCTCACCGGTGAGCGGCACACAGATGTAGCCGGAGGTGTAGCGGATCATGAAGGCGACCAGCTCGGGGGTGGCCTTCTCCGCCGCGAAGATGAGGTCGCCCTCGTTCTCGCGGTCCTCGTCGTCGACGACGACGACCGCCTTACCGGCGGCGATGTCGGCGACTGCGCGCTCGATGGTGTCGAACCTGGTCACGTCTGCTGCGCTCCCTCTAGGAATAGGTGCTTGAACAGTATTGCCGTTGGCCCGGCCGGCACGGCTCGCGCCCCCTGCGAGTCGCCCGGTGGACGCACGGGCTTCCGGCTTCCTACCGTTCGGAAGGTCTGGGACGGCCGGGCCGTCCCAGCGGTGGGTGCCGCCGGTCAGCCTCGCTGTTGCAGGCGCTCGACGTACTTGGCGATCACGTCGACCTCCAGGTTCACCCGGGTGCCGACGGCCGCGCTGCCGAGGTTGGTCAGCGAGAGGGTGGTGGGGATCAGCGAGACCTCGAACCAGTCACGGTTACCGTCGGTGGCGGGCTGCTCACTGCGGCCGAGCCCGGAGACGGTGAGGGAGATGCCGTCGACGGTGATCGAACCCTTCTCCACCACGTAGCGGGCGATCGCGTCGGGCAGCGAGATCCGCACGACCTCCCAGTTCTCCGAGGGGGTGCGCGCCAGCACCGTGCCGGTGCCGTCGACGTGCCCCTGCACCAGGTGGCCGCCGAGGCGGCTGTTCAGCGCGGCGGCCCGCTCCAGGTTCACCCGGGCGCCTGCTTCGAGGCCGCCGATGCTGGAGCGGTCGAGGGTCTCCTGCATCACGTCGACGGTGAAGGAGTCGCCGTCGAGCACGTCCACGACGGTCAGGCACACGCCGTTGACCGCGATCGAATCGCCGTGCCCGGCATCGGAAGTCACGAGCTTGCCCCGGATCGTCAGCCGGGCGGCGTCCGCCAGCCGTTCCACGGCGACGATCTCGCCCAGTTCCTCGACGATGCCTGTGAACATCCCTGACTCCTGTCGCGTCTGATTACCTGGCGGAACAGCGCCGCCGTGGCCGCTATTCCCCGTATCGGTTCGCTCGTCAGCCTAACGACGGGTGCGGCCGGAGCGGCACGGCGCTTCCGCTGCGCGGACTCCCGGCCTCCGGACCGCCGAAAACGGGGCGGCGGGTCTCATTACCGCAACCCTTGCGCCCGGTCCAGAGTGGATGCAGAATCGTTACGCAGTCGATTTCTTTTCGCCAGCATGCCCATCGAAACAGCATTCCCATCGAGACACGAACCGGCCGCGCGCCGAGGAAGTCGATGACACGGTGAGCACTCACACGCTCCACACCACGGGGGGAACGACATGACCACTCTGCTGTCCGAGCACGCACCAGGCACCGCGACGGATTCCGCTCGGCCCGATCCCGCCGAGGCCGTGGACCCTCGTCGCGCGGCGCTGGCCGAACGCTGCGGCCGCTACCACCGCGAGGAGCACCTGCGGGCGCGGCTCGACGAGCGCGCGCGGCACATCACGGTGCGAGCGGGCTCCGAATACCGCGCGGTGACCATGCCCGCCGACCTCGGCGAGCACGTGCGCGCGCAGTTGTCGAAGTCCGGGATCAGCGCTCCGGTGGTCGAGCACCGGCGGGCGCGCCGCTGGACCTTTCTCACCGGTCCGGCCGCGGCGCTGGACACCGCGGCCGCCGCGCAGTTGTTCCGGCTGTTCGCGACGGTGGCGCCGGTCGGCAGCGAGATCGTGCTGCCCTCCCCCGACGACGAACGCACCGGCTACCGCACCTGGGTCCAGCGGCCGGGCGCGGCCCTGCCCCGGCTGCACGACGTGGTGGCCGCGACCTTGGCGACGGCGCCGAAAAGACCCGCCCGGTAAACGATTCCGGGATCAGCCGCGCGCCGCGGCGGCCTGCCTGCGCAGCTTCGCCACCGTCGCGCCGGGGTCGTCGGTGTTGTAGACCGCCGACCCGGCGACGAAGCAGTCGATGCCCGCCTCGGCGGCCTGTTCGATGGTGTCGGCGTTGATGCCGCCGTCGATCTCCACCAGCAGGCGCAGTTCGCCCGAGTCGACCAGCCGGCGCACGGTGCGCGCCTTGTCGAGCACGTGCGGAATGAACGACTGACCGCCGAAGCCCGGCTCCACGCTCATCACGAGCAGGGTGTCGAAGTGCTTCAGGATCTCGAGGTAGGGCTCGATCGGGGTGTTCGGCTTCACCGAGAGTCCGGCCTTCGCGCCCGCGGCGCGGATGTCGCGCGCGACGGCCACCGGATCGTCGGTCGCCTCGGCGTGGAAGGTGACATTGTGCGCACCCGCCTCCGCGTACGGCGGCGCCCAGCGGCCCGGATCCTCGATCATCAGGTGGCAGTCCAGCGGGATGTCGGTGGCCTTCAGCAAACTCTGCACCACCGGCAGCCCCAGAGTGAGGTTCGGCACGAAGTGCGCGTCCATCACGTCGACGTGCAGCCAGTCCGACCCCTCCACCCGGCGCGCCTCGTCCGCGAGGTGCGCGAAATCGGCGGACAGGATGGACGGGGCGATCATCGGCTCGGCGGGCCGGGAAAACGTGGACACAGGGCGCGAGTGTAGGCCAGCGCCCTTTCGCGATTGTCAGGGGGCGGGAATGGGTAGCCTGTGCAGAGTGATCAACATTTCGGCGGAACAGGGGCTCTACAGCACCCCGGTGGAGATTCGGGTGGCCGCATCGGTCACACAACTGCCCATCGTGCGCGGGCTCGCCGAAACTCTCGTCCTACTCAGCGATTTCACCCTGGACGAGGTGGCCGACATCCGCCTCGCCGTCGACGAGGTGTGCTCGACCCTGATCGCGGTCGCCGCGCCGGGCAGCAGCCTCGACTGCTGGTTCAGCATCGGCGAGCGGGAGCTGCTGGTGCGCGTCACCGGTCTCGCCGGCACCGAAGGCCTTCCCGACCAGCACAGCTTCGGCTGGCATGTGCTGCGGACCCTCACCGACTCGGTGAAGGCCACCCAGGATTCCTACGACTCGGCACTCTCCGGATATCCGACGACGGTGGAGTTCCGTCGGGTCCGGGGGAAAGCGTAGTGACGGGCGCGCAGAAGAGGTCCGGATCGGACCGGGACGAGACGATCGAGACCACGCCGCCCACCGGAACCGCGTCGGGGGCGAGCGAGCCGGGGCAGACTCCCGCCGAGGTCGACGTCGAGCGCGACGAGGACGTCGAGGCCGAGCAGGACGCGGAGGTGGCGGCCGAGGCGGTCGCCGAAGCCGGGTCGGTGACCGGCTACGACGATCTGCCCGACCTGTTCGATCGGCTGGCGGCGGTCGAACCGGGCACCGCCGAGCACGCCGCCCTGCGCGACGAGCTCATCAGCCGCTGCGTGCCGCTGGCCGACCACATCGCCCGCAAGTTCAGCGGACGCGGCGAGCCGTTCGACGACCTCACTCAGGTGGCCCGGGTGGGACTCGTGCACGCCGTGGACCGGTTCGACCCGGCTCGCGGCTCCAACTTCCTGTCCTTCGCGGTGCCCACGATCATGGGCGAGGTGCGCCGGTACTTCCGCGATCACACCTGGGCGATGCGGGTGCCGCGACGGGTGAAGGAGACCCACCTGCGCATCGGCGCGGCCATCGACACCCTCTCCCAGTCGCTGGGCCGCTCCCCCACCGCCAAAGAGATCGCGGCCGAGCTGGGTGTCGACCCCGACGAGGTGACCCAGGCGGTCATCGCCGGCAACGCCTACCAGCCCAGCTCCATCGACGCCGCCGCGCTGGGCCGCGAGTCCGACGCCTCCCTGCTCGACACCCTCGGCGAGGAGGAGGCGCAGTTCGAGCGCGTCGAGGAGTACGTGGCCATCCGCCCGCTGCTGGCCGGGCTGCCCGAACGCGAACGGCGCATCCTCACCATGCGCTTCTTCGAATCCATGACCCAGACCCAGATCGCCAAGCAGATGGGCATCTCGCAGATGCACGTCTCCCGCATCCTGGCCAAGACCCTCGCCCGGCTGCGCGAACTCTCCGCCCGCGAGTGAGGCCGCCGACCGACGAGCCCGGCTAGGCGGTGTCGGCCGCGCGTTCGCGCCTGCGGCGGGCGGCGGCGGGAGCGGCGAGCCACCAGGCGGCGTCGAGCAGCTCGCGCAGCCGGCCCTCGTCGACCCGGTCCAGGTCGACGAGGATATAGGGGCTGCCGTCGTAGTGCGGGGTGGTGTAGAACGCCGGTTCGCCGGAGGCGAGTAGCGCGTGCTTCTCCGCCAGGTCGCAGCGCAGCGCCAGCCCGCCCTCGGCCTCCACCCGCAGCCGCGCGAAGCCCTTGCCCGCCACCTTCAACCCGGGCGAGCGCCACCACGTCGACTCGGCGACCTCGGGCAGCTCGGTCGCCATCGTCACCACGTCCTGCCAGGTCAGCATCATGCTGCCAGTGTGCCCGGCCCGCGCGAGGACCGGCTTGGACGAATGGAACGGCCGGTCTAGCGCGGCTTGCGCAGGGCCGCCATGAACATGGCGTCGGTGCCGTGCCGGTGCGGCCACAGCTGCGCCGCGGGCCCGTCACCGACGTCGGACACGCCGGGCAGCAGGTCCCTGGTGTCGAGTTGCTCGGCGTCGGTCCGGCGGACCAGATCGGCCACCACCGAGACCGTCTCCGCCAGGTGCGGTGAACAGGTCGAGTACACCACGACCCCGCCGGGCCGCAGCAGATCCCATGCGGCGGTGAGCAATTCGCGTTGCAGGCGGACCAGGTCGCGCAGATCCTCCGGCCCGCGCCGCCAGCGGGCTTCCGGCCTGCGCCGCAGCGCGCCGAGACCGGTGCAGGGCGCGTCCACGAGAATCCGGTCGTAGCCGGGGGACAGCCCGCTGTCCCTGCCGTCGGCCACGTGGACCCGCACCGGCAGCTCCCTGGTCGCCGTGCGCACCAGCTCGGCGCGGTGTTCGGCGGGTTCGACGGCGTCGACCTCGAAGCCGTCGATCGCGGCCAGCGCACCCAGCAGCGCGGCCTTGCCGCCGGGCCCGGCGCACAGGTCGAGCCACCGGCCGGTGTCGGGACCGTCCAGCGGCGCGCGGGTGAGGCTGAGCGCGACCAGCTGGCTGCCTTCGTCCTGCACCGCCGCCATTCCCTCGCGCACCGGCTCCAGCCCGCCCGGGTCGCCGCCCTCCAGGTACACCGCGTACGGGGACCAGCGGCCTTCCTCCCCGCCGGTCACCAACGCCAGTTCCTCGGCGGTGATCTCGCCGGGGCGTGCCACCAGATGCACGGTGGGCCGTGCGTCGTCGGCGGCGAGCAGCTCCGGCAGTTCGGTGGCTCGCGCGCCCAGCGCATCGGCGAACGCTTGCGCGATCCACACCGGATGCGCGTACTCGAAGGCCAGCTTGCCGATCGGGTCGGCCGGGGCGAGTTCCTCGACCCATTCCTGCGCCGCGCGCCGCGCCGCCTGCCGCAGGACCGCGTTCACGAATCCGGACTTGCCCGCGCCGAATTCGGCGCGCGCCAAGCCCACCGAGGTGTCGACCGCCGCGTGCGCGCCGATCCGGGTGCGCAGCAGCTGGTAGACCCCCAACCGCAGCACATCGAGCAGCGGCCCGTCGATCTGCGCGACCGGCCGTCCCGCGCACGCCGCGATGACGGCGTCGAGCAGCCCCTGCGCGCGGCAGGCACCGTAGGCGAGCTCGGTCGCCAGCGCGGCGTCCCGCCCGTCGATGCGCCTGTCGCGCAACAGCTTCGGGAGGACGAGGTTGGCGTAGGCGTCACGTTCGCGCACCGCCCGCAGCACCTCGAGCGCCACCTCGCGCGGTGGATCGATGCTCCGGCCCGCGGCGTTCTTCGGTCCGGTGCGCCCCGGTCGTCCGGCGCTGCGCCGATCGGCGTCGGCCGCGCGGGAGCGACCGCCCGCTCCGGAGCCGCCGTCCGGGCCACGGCGCCCACCGTGCTGGTTGCCGGAGCCCGGGCCCGGCGTCGCGCGCCCGGATCTCGCGGTCGACGACCCCCGCGCGGCGTCCGGCCTCGCGTCACCGCGTGACTCCCGCTCCCGGCGCGGGATTCCGCCCCGTTCTCCGCGCGGCGACCGCTCGTCCCGCGAGCCGCCCGCACCGCCGGTACGACCACGCTCGGCGCCGCGACCACCGGCGCGGTCCGCGCGGGCAGCGCGCGGCGCCCGTGGCTCGCCCGCACGCCCCCCGCGTCCCTCCGACCGGCCGGGTGCACCGCGTCCACGGTCCCCACCGGCTCGGTGCCCGGACTCCGGCGGCTCCCCGTCACCGGGCTTGCGCCCGGACCGGCGGGCTTCCTGCTCGCGGGCGGCGCGACGGGCCCACCCGCCGTCGATGTCGCGGTCGTCGACCTTTCTCGGACGCTCGGCGGCGCTCACTCGACCACCGCGCCGGGCTGTAGGCGGGCGCCGCGGGCCCAGTCGAGGGCGGGCATCATCTTCTTGCCCTGGGGCTGCACCTTGTCCAGGCGGACGGCGGTGGTGGCGGTACCGACGAACACGCCGGACTTGCGCACCTCGATCACCCGCTCGGGCAGCTGCTCCTCGACCAGCTCCACCGGGCCGAGCTTGAGCCGGTTACCGCCGACGAGCGTCCAGGCTCCAGGCGCGGGAGTGACGGCGCGGATGCGCCGGTTCACCGCGAGCGCGGGCTGATCCCAGCGGATCCGTCCGTCCTCGGGGGTGACCTTCGGCGCGTAGGACACGCCTTCGGTCGGCTGCGGCACCGCCTGCAGCGTGCCGTCCGCGACGCCGTCGAGCGTGGTCTCCAACAGCCGGGCACCGGTTTCGGCCAGTCGTTCGAGCAACGTCCCCGCGGTGTCGGTGACATCGATCTTCTCGGTGACGACGCCGTAGACCGGGCCGCTGTCGAGGCCGGCCTCGATCTGGAAGGTGGTGGCGCCGGTGATCTCCTCACCGGCGTTGATGGCGGCCTGCACGGGTGCCGCGCCGCGCCAGGCGGGCAGCAGGGAGAAGTGCAGGTTGATCCAGCCGTGCCGCGGAATGTCCAGGGCGGCCTGGGGCAGCAAGGCACCGTAGGCGACGACCGGGCAGCAGTCCGGCGCCAGCTCGGTCAACCGGTCCAGGAATTCGGGTTCGGCGGGTGTGCGCGGCGAGAGCACCGGAATGCCGTGCTCGTCGGCCAGTGCCGCGATCGGCGATCGGGTGATCTTGCGGCCGCGACCGGCGACCGCGTCGGGCCGGGTGACCACGGCGACCACCTCGTGCCGCGGCGAGGCGATGAGGCGGCGCAGCGACGGGACGGCGGGTTCGGGCGTGCCCGCGAAGACCAAGCGCATCAGCGGGTCCGTCCGAACGGACCGGACTGGCCGACGCCCTGACTCTCGCGCACGGTGATGCCCGCCTCGAACCAGTCGGACTCGCGGATGGCGCGCATCGCCTCCTTGCGGGCGGCCGGGTCGAGCCGGTCGATGAACAGCACACCGTCGAGGTGGTCGGTCTCGTGCTGCACGCAGCGGGCCAGCAGCTCGTCGGCGTCGAATTCGACGGGGGCCCCGTGCATGTCGACACCGCGCACGTGCACCCGTAGCGCGCGCCGGGTGTCGTAGCGCAGGCCGGGGATGGACAGGCAGCCCTCGGGACCGACCTGTTCCTCGTCGCCGACCACGGTGTAGGTGGGATTCACCAGGTGCCCGGCGGCGTCGCCGGTGTCGTAGACGAAGACCCGCAGCCCGACACCGATCTGCGGCGCGGCCATACCGACGCCGCCGTCATCGTGCATGGTGTCGGTGAGGTCGGTGACGAGCTGGCGCAATTCCCGATCGAACTCGGTGACCTCCGACGCACGCGCGCGCAGGATGGGATCGCCGAACAGGCGAACGGGCTGGATGGTCACGGTGGCTCCCGGCAGAACGACGAATACGGTCCGTTCATTCTAGTGAGCCGGCACGCCCCTCCGGCGCTCCGGATGGGGCCCGCCCCGTCCGAGCCGGTTCCGCTCAGGAATTGCCCGCGATGATCACCTGCGGTATCCCCGTACCCAGCGGAACCGGCTCGCAGACCGGCTCGGGTGCGTGGCCGGGGTCGAGCACGGTCAGCAGCAGATCGGCGACGAACGGGTCGTACACCATGTGGAAGTGGCCGGTGAGGTTCTGCGGGCACAGATCCTGCAACGCCAGATTGCGGGCGCCCGGCCCGCGCAAGGCGATGTTCTCGAAGGGCTGGATCATCTCGTCCACCCGGCTGCCCACGGTGGTGTACTCGACGCCGGGGACGGTGTCGCCGCCCGCGTTGACCGCGAGCATCACCTCCGAGCCCTGCGCCTGCTGCACCGCGGCGAGGGAGGTGACCCGGGCGACGGCGTCGAGCAGGCCGGGTATCGCCTGCGCCACCGGCACCAGCCCGTACATGACCCCGCCGTAGGTCGGCGAGGCCAAGCCGACCCAGTGGCCGACGTTCGGTGCGCCGCCGAGCTTGTTGACGTAGTAGCGAGTCACGGTGGCGCCCTGGGAGAATCCCACCAGATCGACCTTGTCGGCGCCGGTGGCCGCGCGCACCCGGTCCACGAAGACGCCGATCTGGGCGGCGCTGGCGAGCAGGTCCTCGGTGCCGTACGTCTGGGCGCCCGGCGCGCCACCGTAATTGAGCGCGAAGACGCAGAACCCGGCCGCGGCGAGCCGAGGCCCGATCGCCGACCAGTCCGAGTAGGCGCTCGAGTCGGTGCCGTGCGCGAGGATCACCGGCCGCGGCCGCTCCGGATCCGGAACGCAGCCGAAATCGTTGGTGCCCGACGGGGTGACGTCGCGGTGCTGCCTCTGGTACAGCGCGGCGGCGAGGTGGTCCGGCTGCGGCGGGCCGGGCTGGGTGGGAACGTCGGGCGGGCCGATGCCGCCGGGGTCCGCCGCCGTGACGGTGGCCGCGGCGAGGATCGCCGTCGCCGCGAAGACGCCGGCGGTGACGCGGCGCAGCCATTGTGACCCGCCCCGACTCCGCCACTCGACCGTTTGTCGCACCTCACAATGATCTCCCCGGCCGCGCCCGTCGCGCATCTCGAACGAGCACTACCGATCGGTCACGATTCGGGTGCGTCGTCCTCGGCGAGGATGCGATACAGCGACCTGCGGGCCTCGGTGAGCACCTCGGCCGCCTTGCCCGCCTGCTCGGGGGTACCGACGGCGGCGACCTGGGCGACCGCACCCATCAGCTGACCGACCAACGCCCGCAGGTCGATGGCCTGGGCGCCGACGTCGTTCTTGACATCGGCCCACGGGTCGCCGAGTTCGTCGCGGTGTTCGGTCACATAGGCGGTGCCCGCCTCGGTCAGCTTGGCGGTCTTACGGCCGGCGACCTTGTCGATGAGGACCAGGCCCTCGTCCTCCAGTTGCGCCAGGGCCGGGTAGATCGATCCGGGGCTCGGCCGCCAGATGTCGTCGCTGCGCTCGCGGATCTGCTGGATGAGTTCGTAGCCGTGCATCGGCCGCTCGGTGAGCAGCAGCAGCACGGCCGCGCGGACGTCGCCGCGGCGGCCACGGCCGCCGCGTCCGCGACCCCGGCCGATGTGCGGACCGAAGCCCGGTCCGAAACCGTGGCCGGGTCCGAATTCCGGACCGAAACCGTGGCGCGGACCCCGGCGATGCGGGTGGCGTTCCGGGTCGAAACCGTGCGGTCCGCGGCCGAAGCCGCGACGGCGGTGGTGATGTTCGTGTTCCATGTCGGCCTCCTGAGGCTCTCGTGTGTACTTCATGTTATCGACGATATATCGTCAATGCATCTAACGCAAGGAATGCCGACAGCATTCCTCGGTTCTGTTCGTGTTCTGGTGTGGAGGGTGCCCAGGCCCCCGGGCTCGGTGGCGACCGCGGACGCGACGGCGGTCCCGTCCTGGGCGCGCCGAGCACACCGGGTGTGCGATCGGCCAGTGTTCGGGTTGCCCGTCTGACCGGACCGAAACCCCCGGGGCCCGCCGCGCGGGTCAGCCGATGTCGACGGGATCGATCTGCACCCGCAGGGGCGCGTCGGACCGGTGGGTGCTGCGCACCGCCTGCGCGGCGGTGAGCGCGCGTGCCAGCGCCGCCCCGGCTCGCCGGTCGACGCGCAGCAACACCCGCTCGACCTCGGCGGGCGAATCACCGGCGAACGGCTTGCGGGCGCCCTCGGGCAACGGCACGGGGCCGAGCACCTCCACCCCGTCGGGCAGCGTGGCGGCGGCCAGCAGATCCCGGATCGCCTCGGCCGCGCCGTCGACCGCCGCGAGTCGCACGGCGGGCGGGAAACCGACCTCGGACCGCTCGGCCACCTCCGCACGCGCATGCCCGACCGGATCCCAGCGCACCAGCGCCTGCACCGTCGGCAGGGCGGGCTCGGCCATCACGACCACCTGGCCGTGCGAGCGCACCAACGCGGCGGCGTTCAGCCATCGGCGCAGCGCATCCTCGCCGGCCCGCAGATCGGCGCGGCCGAGCAGTGCCCAGCCGTCCAGCAGCAGCGCGACGCCGTACCCGCCGCGCACCACCGGTTCGGCGCCGACCGTCGCCACCACGACCTGCGGCCCCGGTTCCACGCTGTCGAGCATCGCCCCGGCGCTCGACCCGCGGATCGGCACGCCGGGAAAGGCCCGGCCCAGTTCTTCGGCGGTGCGGGTGGCGCCGATGACCACCGCGCGCAGCGCCCGCGAGGCGCACACCGGGCAGCGGAACGCGGTCTCGGCGACGCCGCACCAGCGGCAGGCCGGACTGTGGGCCGCGCCGTCGGGCGCGTCGGGCAGCGCCAGTGGCCCGTTGCAGCGCCGGCAGCGGGCGGGGGTCCGGCATTTCGAGCAGGCCAACGCGGGCACGTAACCGCGTCGCGGCACCTGCACCAGCACCGCGGCGCCTTCCTTCAGCGCCGCCCGGGCGGCCGCGAACGCCACCGCCGGAATCCGCACCGCGCGCGCCACCGGATCGCGTTGGAGGGCGATGTCGCTGTCCCCCGGCGCGCTGATCCGCGGCGCCGCCGTGCGGACCACCGGCCGTTCGGCGACCAGATCGTGGGCCCACCCCGAATCGACCACCGCCTGCACCTCGGCGGTGCGCGCGAATCCGGCCGCCACGAACGCCGCGCCGGTCTCGTGCGCACGCAGCATCGAGACCTCCCGCGCGTGCGGATAGGGTGCGCGCGGCTCGGCGTAGGTGTCGTCACCGTCGTCCCAGATCGCGACGAGACCGAGGTCGGCGACCGGAGCGAACACCGCCGCCCGCGTCCCCACCACCACCCTGGCCTGACCGCGCAGCACCGCCAGCCAGCGCCGGTACCTGGCCGCGGGCCCGAGCCCCGCCGACAATCCCACCGCCGTATCCCCCACCAGCGCAACGCATTCCGCCAGCACCCGATCGAGGTCGCGCTGGTCGGGCACCATGAGGATCACGCCGCGTCCCGACCGCACCACCACCGCCGCCAACTCGGCCAGTCTGCGCGCCCAGTCCTCCCCCGGCAGCGCCTGCCAGGCCGCCCGCACGCCGCGACCCGCCGCGAGTGCGGCGACGAAGGAGTCGCCGTGCAGGTAGCGCGCCCACCCGGCCGTGTCGACCGGGGGACGTTCGGCCGAATCAGCCTCCGGGCCAACGGATGTCGCGACGGACGAGCCCGAGACCTCGGCCTCCGCCCCGTCGGCATCGATGGGTGGCACGTCCGCAGCGGCGGCTTCCGGCCCGCCCGCGGCCGAATCGCCTTGGCCCGCAGCCTTCTTCGCTCCCCCGTTCTCGGCGCGCGCATGTCGCGGCGGGATCGCCAGCCGCAGCACGTCGGCGCGGGTACCCGCGTACCGGCTCGCCACGGCGGTGACCAATCGCAGGATTTCCGGGGTGAGCACCCGCTCGCCGGAGACCACGCGCTCGAGCGGGATGAGGGTGCCGTCGTGGTCGCTGTGCGCGAGGCGGTCCAGCAGGTACCCGTCGACCAGACGCCCCGCGAACCGCACCCGCACGCGCACGCCGGGCCGGGCGAGCTCGTCCATCTCGGCGGGGACGAGGTAGTCGAAGTCGCGGTCGAGGTGGGCGGGCGTGAGCAGCGGCAGCACCCGCGCGATCGGCAGGGTGGCCGCCGGGGCGGCACGCGGCTTGCGACGGCGCGCCGAAGACGCCGACGCCCCCGCGGACGCGGTGTCCGCGGGGGCTGCCGATGCGCCGTCCGTGGTGGGTCGGCTCACGCGGACCCGGTCGACCTAGAGTCCGGCGGCCGCGCGCAGCTTGTCCGCGCGATCGGTGTGCTCCCAGGGCAGATCGATGTCGGTGCGGCCGAAGTGCCCGTAGGCCGCGGTCGGCGCGTAGATCGGGCGCAGCAGGTCCAGGTCGCGGATGATCGCGCCGGGACGCAGGTCGAACACCTCGGTGATCGCGGCCGCGATACGCGCCGGGTCCACCTTCTCGGTGCCGAAGGTCTCGACGAACAGACCGACCGGGGCGGCCTTGCCGATCGCGTAGGCGACCTGCACCTCGACCCGCTCGGACAGGCCGGCGGCCACGACGTTCTTGGCAACCCAGCGCATGGCGTAGGCGGCCGACCGGTCGACCTTCGACGGGTCCTTGCCCGAGAAGGCGCCGCCGCCGTGGCGGGCCATGCCGCCGTAGGTGTCGACGATGATCTTGCGGCCGGTCAGGCCGGCGTCGCCCATCGGGCCGCCGAGCACGAACTTGCCGGTGGGGTTGACCAGCAGCCGGATGTCGGAGGTGTCCAAGGGGCTGGGCAGGTCCAGGTCGGCGAGCACCGCGTCGACGACCTTCTCCCTGATGTCGGGAGCGAGCAGGTTGTCCAAGTCGATGTCGGCGGCGTGCTGGGTGGAGATGACCACGGTGTCCAGCCGGACCGGGCGATCGCCGTCGTATTCGATGGTGACCTGGGTCTTGCCGTCCGGGCGCAGGTAGGGCAGCACGCCGGTCTTGCGGACCTCGGTGAGCTTGCGCGAGAGGCGGTGCGCCAGCGCGATCGGCAGCGGCATCAGCTCGGGGGTGTCGGTGGTGGCGTAGCCGAACATCAGGCCCTGGTCACCGGCGCCCTGCTTGGCGATCTCGTCGTCGGTGCCGCCCACCCGGGCCTCGTGCGAGGTGTCCACACCCTGCGCGATATCGGGCGACTGCGCGCCGATGGCGATGTTCACGCCGCAGGAGTTGCCGTCGAAACCCTTTGCCGAGGAGTCGTATCCGATCTCGAGGACCTTCTCGCGCACGATCCGCGGAATGTCGGCGTAGGCGGAGGTGGTGACCTCGCCCGCGACGTGCACCTGACCGGTGGTCACGAGGGTCTCCACCGCGACCCGGCTGCGCGGGTCCTCGGCGAGCAACGCGTCGAGGATGGAATCGCTGATCGCGTCACAGATCTTGTCCGGGTGACCCTCGGTCACGGACTCACTGGTGAATAGGCGGCTGCCAGACGTGCGCATCAGTTGTTCCCTCTCCCTCAACGGGTTCGTCGTATCGGATCGCGACAGCGACAGTAGTGCCAAGTCGCCGCCGCGCAACCCTTCCTCTGCAGACTATTCCAAATCATGGACGCGGTGCGGCCGTCGGTGTCGGCATTCACCGCACGTTCGTGTCCACTACCTCCGGGCGGACCCGCTGTTCACCGAAACAACCAGGGGGCCGCCGTCTTTCACCGCTCAGGAGCGCAGCAGGGGCGCCAGCGCGTCGAGTACCCGGCTGGCCAGCAGCGCCTTGGAACCGTGGTCGAGCGCCTGTTCGGTGCCGTCGGCGCCGAGCAGCCAGCCGTCGTTGGTGTCCACCTCGAAGGCCTTGCCCTCGCCCACGGCGTTGACCACCAGCAGATCGCACCCCTTGCGGGCCAGCTTGGCCCGCGCGTGGGTGAGCACATCGCCGTGTTCGTCGCCGGTCTCGGCGGCGAACCCGACGATCGCGGTGCCGGGCAGCTGGCCGTCCCGGCGGGACTGGACCAGCCCGGCGAGAATGTCGTCGGTCTTGGTCAGCGGGATGACGTCCGGCTCGCCGGCACCCTTCTTGATCTTGGCGGCCGCGACGTTGGTCGGCCGGAAATCGGCCACCGCCGCGGCCATGATCACCGCGTCGGCGCCGACGGCGTGCTTGTCGACCGCGGTCTTGAGCTGTTCGGCGGTGGTGATGTGCACCAGCTCGACCGCGGCGGGCGCCGCCATCTCGATGGTGTTGCCCGCGATGAGGGTCACCTGCGCACCGCGCTGGGCCGCCACCCTGGCCAGGGCATAGCCCTGTTTGCCGGAGCTGCGGTTGCCCAGGAACCGGACCGGGTCCAGCGGTTCGCGGGTGCCGCCCGCGGTGATCACCAGACGGCGGCCGACCAGGTCACGCGGCACGGCGTCCTGCCGTTCCTGCAGCAGCGACGCGAGGCCGAAGATCTCCTCCGGCTCCGGCAGCCTGCCCGGGCCGGTGTCGGTGCCGGTGAGCCTGCCGGAGGCGGGCTCCATCACGACGGCGCCGTGCCTGCGCAGGGTCTCGACGTTGGCCTGGGTGGCGGGGTGCTCCCACATCTCGGTGTGCATCGCGGGCGCGAACAGCACCGGACATCGGGCGGTGAGCAGGGTGGCGGTGAGCAGGTCGTCGGCGCGGCCGTGTGCCGCGCGGGCCATCAGGTCCGCCGTGGCGGGGGCGATGACGACGAGGTCGGCCTCCTGCCCGAGCCGGACGTGCGGCACTTCGGGTACATCGGTGAACACGTCGGTGTGCACCGGATTCCCGGACAGCGCCTCGAAGGTGGCCTTGCCGACGAACTGCAGCGCCGACTCGGTGGGGATCACCCGGACCTGATGGCCGGTCTCGGTGAACCGCCGGATCAACGCGCAGGCCTTGTAGGCGGCGATCCCGCCGCCGACGCCGACGACGATGCGTGTGCTCACTACGCCTCCGTGTTCATGCGGTCCTCGGCGGGGCGCCGAGGAGGAGTCACTCGCCTTCGGAGTGCTCGAGCAGGTCGGCGTGGATCTCGCGCAGCGCGACCGACAGCGGCTTCTCCTGCAGGCCGGGCTCGACCAGCGGGCCGACGTATTCGAGGATGCCGTCGCCGAGCTGGTTGTAGTAGTCGTTGATCTGCCGTGCCCGCTTGGCCGCGTAGATGACCAGCGCGTACTTCGACGACGTGCGCTCGAGCAGCTCGTCGATCGGGGGGTTGGTCAGACCGATCGGGGTGTCGTACGCGGGCGCGGTCTTGGTGTCGCTCACTCGTGAGGCTCCTGCGGCTTGTCGGTGGGTGCTTGTTTCGGTGGGTGTCTCGGTCGGGTATCGCGGATGGGTATCGCGATCCGAGTCGGCGGCCGGCACGCGGCGGCCGCCGGACCGGGCACTATCTCGAATTTGTGCTAACGAACAACGATACCAACTGCTCGCAGGCGCTGGTCACCTCGTCGTTCACGATGACGTTGTCGAACTCGTCACAGGCGGCGAGTTCGATCCTGGCGGTCTCCAGCCTGCGCGCGATCACCTCGGGTGTTTCGGTGCCGCGCGCGGTGAGCCGGGCGACGAGTTCGTCCCAGCTCGGCGGGGCCAGAAAGACCAGCCGCGCCTCCGGCATGACCTTGCGCACCGAGCGCGCCCCTTCGAGATCCACCTCGAGCAGCACGTTCTTGCCCGTCGCCAGTGCCTCGCGCACCGGGGCGGCAGGGGTACCCGAGCGCTGCAACCCGCCGTGGATCTCCGCCCATTCGAGCAGTTCACCGGCCTCGATCATGGCGTCGAACTCGGCCCGGGTGACGAACCGGTAGTCCCGGCCGTCGACCTCCCCGGGCCGGGGGGCCCGGGTTGTCGCCGACACACTGAAGACCAGTTCGGGCAGGCGTTCCCGCACGCACCGCACGACCGTCGATTTCCCCACGGCCGAGGGGCCGACCAGCACGACCAGCCGACCCTTCCGCGTGTGTTCGACCACCCTCGGAATCAGGCGTCGAAGTCGAACCGGGCCAGCAGCGCCTTGCGCTGCCGATCACCGAGTCCGCGCAGCCGGCGGGTGGGGGCGATCTCCAGCTCGCTCATGATCTCGGCCGCCTTGACCTTGCCGACCTTGGGCAGTGCCTCCAGCAGCGCCGACACCTTCATCTTGCCGAGGATCTCGTCGGTCTCGGCATCGGCGAGGACGCTCTTCAGGTCGGTGCCGCCACGCTTCAAGCGCTCCTTGAGCTCCGCCCGAGCGCGGCGAGCGGCAGCCGCCTTCTCCAGAGCAGCGGCGCGCTGCTCGTCAGTCAGCTGGGGAAGGGCCACGGTTCCTCCGTCTCATCGTTCATTGCTTCAACTGACCGCCGGTGAGCCGACGGTCTCAGCGACCGTACCCACGACGTCCGCCGATTGCGAACCCACCCCCCAGGTCAGCGCATGATTCCGCATGCCGTAAGGGCGAGCGGGGCCGGATGCGCGGCGCGCTCCGGTCACAGCCGCGATCGTACTCCCGATTTCACCGAAAACGCCGCTACCAGCGTTTTTCTCAGACGCCGCCCGGTTTGCCCACAGATAGCGACGGCAGGCCGGGCGCGCCTGGCAACCAATCAGCCTCCGACCAGGAATTTTCTGCGAATCGCCCGCGTGTCGCACACTTCGTCCGCGTGTCGCATCGAACACATGTCTCGAGGGGCGGGACGGTGCCCGGGCACGACGAACAGCCCCCGGGCGCCGGGCACCCGGGGGCTGTCGGAGGACGCGGCGGCCGCCGGCCGCTGTGCGGCGCGCACGCGCCGCCGGGCACCTCGGAATCGATCCAGCCGCGTTGACGCTGGAGAACGCCGTTCAGCGGGCAGCACGGCGGACTGTACCCACTCCGGCGCCGTTTCAAACCCCGGTCCGACCCGGGGCGGACTGCTCACCTCCGCAGGAACGCGAAGTCCTCCTGGAGCGCGGCCAGCCGCTCGCGCAGAGCCGACACCGACGGGCCGTGCCGCAGCACCTCGCGGGAGACGTTGGGCACGACCGCCGGAAGCAGGTCCGCGGGCACCAGCTCCCGCACGGATGCGGGACCACCGCCCTGGGCCCCCACGCCGGGCATCAGGATCGGGCCGTTGAGTCCGGCCAGCTCCGGCGCGGCGGTGAGGGTCGCGCCGACCACGACGCCGACCGACCCGAACTCCGCACGTGCGTTGCGGGCCGCGACCTCGTCGACCATCGTCTGAGCGACGCTGCGACCGCCGGCGCCGACGGCGGTCTGCACCTGCGCGCCCTCCGGATTGGAGGTCGCGGCCAGCACGAACACCCCCCGACCGCCCGCCGCGGCCAGCTCCAGCGCCGGGTCGAGCGACCCGAATCCGAGATACGGCGACACCGTCACCGCGTCCGAACCCAGCGGTCCGTCGCCGAGCCAGGTGCGGGCGTAGGCGGCCATGGTGGAGCCGATGTCACCGCGCTTGGCGTCGGCGAGCACCAGGGTGCCCGAGGCACGCAACACCTCGATGGTGCGTTCGAGCACGGCGATGCCCGCCGAGCCGTAGGCCTCGAAGAACGCGACCTGCGGCTTCACCAGCGCGACGGTGCCGTCGAAGGCCTCCACGCAGATCTCGGCGAAGCGCTCCAGACCCTCGGCGTCGTCGGTCAGCCCCCAGTCCGCCAGCAGCGGCGGATGCGGGTCGATGCCGACGCAGAGCGGACCGAAGCGGTCCATCGCGGCGCGCAACCGGGTACCGAACCCGGTCACGCCGCCACCGTGCCCGCTCACCCGCGCAGTGCCGAGTGCAGTTCCTGCAGGGACCGCACGCCGATGCCGCCGGTGATGCTGGCCTCGATGCCCTGCACCGCGGCCGCCGCGCCCTGCACCGTGGTGATGCAGGGAATGTTCACACCCACCGCGGCGGTGCGGATCTCGTAGCCGTCCACGCGCGGACCGGAGTTGCCGTACGGGGTGTTGAACACCATGTCGACCTCGCCGTCGCGGATCTGCTCCACGATCGTCGGCTCGTCGGCCGGGCCCGGCTCGGAGTGCTTACGCACCCGCTCGCACGGGATCCCGTTGCGCCGCAACATCTCCGCGGTGCCCTCGGTGGCCAGGATGCGGAACCCGAGGTCGTGCAGCCGCTTGACCGGGAACACCATCGCCCGCTTGTCGCGGTTGGCGATCGAGACGAACACGGTGCCCTCGGTCGGCAGCGAGCCGTAGGAGGCCGTCTGGCTCTTGGCGAAGGCGGTGCCGAAATCGGCGTCGATGCCCATCACCTCACCGGTCGACTTCATCTCCGGCGAGAGCAGCGAGTCCACGCCGCTGCCGTCGGCGCGACGGAAGCGGTGGAACGGCAGCACCGCCTCCTTCACCGCCACCGGCGCCTCCAGCGGCACGTGTCCGCCGTCGCCGGTCTCCGGCAGCATGCCCTCCTTGCGCAGCTCGGCGATGGTGGCGCCGAGCATGATCCGGGCCGCCGCCTTGGCCAGCGGCACCGCGGTGGCCTTGGAGACGAACGGCACCGTGCGGCTGGCGCGCGGATTGGCCTCGAGCACGTAGAGCACGTCGTCCTTGAGCGCGTACTGCACGTTCAGCAGGCCGCGCACCCCGATGCCCTTGGCCAGCGCGACGGTGGAGCGGCGCACCGCCTCGATGTCGCTGCGGCCCAAGGTGATCGGGGGCAGCGCGCACGCCGAGTCGCCGGAGTGGATGCCGGCCTCCTCGATGTGCTCCATCACACCGCCGAGGTAGACCTCGTCCCCGTCGCACAGCGCGTCCACGTCGATCTCGATCGCGTCCTCGAGGAACCGGTCGACCAGCACCGGGTGCTCGGGATTGAGTTCGGTGGCGCGGGAGATGTAGCCCTCCAGGGACTTCTCGTCGTAGACGATCTCCATGCCGCGGCCACCGAGCACGTAGGACGGGCGCACCAGCACCGGATACCCGATCCCGGCCGCGATCTTCTTGGCCTGCTCGACCGTGGTGGCGGTGCCGTACTTCGGCGCGGGCAGCCCGGCGGCGACCAGCACGTCACCGAACTCGCCGCGGTCCTCGGCCAGGTCGATAGCGGCGGCACTGGTACCGACCACCGGCACCCCGGCTTCGGTGAGCCGCTGCGCCAGGCCGAGCGGGGTCTGCCCGCCGAGCTGCACGATGACACCGGCGACGGTGCCCGACTCGCATTCGGCGTGGTAGACCTCGAGCACGTCCTCGAAGGTGAGCGGCTCGAAGTAGAGCCGGTCGGCGGTGTCGTAGTCGGTGGAGACGGTCTCGGGGTTGCAGTTGACCATCACCGTCTCGTAGCCGGCGGCCGACAGCGTCTGCGCGGCGTGCACGCAGGAGTAGTCGAACTCGATGCCCTGGCCGATGCGGTTCGGGCCCGACCCCAGGATGATGACCTTCTCGCGCTCGCGCTGCGGCGCCACCTCCGACTCCGCGGCCGGATCCAGCTCGTAGGCCGAGTAGTGGTAGGGCGTCTTGGCCTCGAACTCGGCGGCGCAGGTGTCGACGGTCTTGTACACCGGGCGCACCCCGAGCCGGTGCCGCAGCGCGCGGACACCGCTCTCCCCGGCCAGCTCCGGGCGCAGCGCGGCCAGCTGCCGGTCGGACAGGCCGTGGTACTTGGCCCGCCGCAGCAGCGGCTCGTCCAGCACCGGCGCGTCGAGGATCTCGCGGCGCAGCTCCACCAGCCCGGCGACCTCGGCCACGAACCACGGGTCGATGCCCGAGGCGGCGGCGACGTCCTCGATGCTCGCCCCGAGCCGCAGCGCCCGCTCCACCTGGTAGATCCGGCCCTCGGTCGGGACACGCAGGTCGGCGAGGATCTTCTCGATCGCCCCGGCCACGTCACCGTCGGCCGGCGCCCACGGGCCGTCGTCCTGGGTCCAGAAACCGGCGGCCTTGGTCTCGAGCGACCGCAGCACCTTGCCCAGCGCCTCGGCGAAGTTGCGACCAAGCGACATCGCCTCGCCCACCGACTTCATGGTGGTGGTCAGCGTGGGATCGGCGCCCGGGAACTTCTCGAACGCGAACCGCGGCGCCTTGACCACCACGTAGTCCAGCGTCGGCTCGAAGCAGGCCGGCGTCTCCTTGGTGATGTCGTTGACGATCTCGTCGAGGGTGTAGCCGATGGCCAGCTTGGCCGCGATCTTCGCGATCGGGAAGCCGGTGGCCTTGGAGGCCAGCGCCGAGGACCGCGACACGCGCGGGTTCATCTCGATGACGATCAGGCGGCCGTCGCGCGGGTTCACCGCGAACTGGATGTTGCAGCCGCCGGTGTCGACACCGACCTCGCGCAGGATGGCGATGCCCAGGTCGCGCAGCTTCTGGTACTCGCGATCGGTGAGGGTCATCGCCGGCGCGACGGTCATCGAATCACCGGTGTGCACGCCCATCGGGTCGACGTTCTCGATGGAGCAGACCACCACGACGTTGTCGCGGCCGTCGCGCATGAGCTCGAGCTCGTATTCCTTCCAGCCGAGGATGGACTCCTCGATCAGGACGTTGGCGGTCGGCGAGGCGGCCAGGCCGCCACCGGCGATCCGGTCCAGGTCCTCGTCGTTGTAGGCCATGCCCGAGCCGAGCCCGCCCATGGTGAACGAGGGCCGCACGACGACCGGGAAGCCCAGTTCGGCGACGGTCTCGCGGACCTCGTCCATGGTGAAGCAGACCCGCGAGCGGGCGCTCTCACCGCCGACCTTGGCGACGATGTCCTTGAACTTCTGCCGGTCCTCACCGCGCTGGATGGCGTCGAAGTCGGCGCCGATCAGTTCGACGCCGTACTTCTCCAGCACGCCGCGCTCGTGCAGCGCGACCGCGGTGTTGAGCGCGGTCTGCCCGCCGAGGGTCGCCAGGATCGCGTCGGGGCGCTCCTTGGCGATGACCTTCTCGACGAATTCGGGGGTGATCGGCTCGACGTAGGTGGCGTCGGCGAACTCGGGATCGGTCATGATCGTGGCCGGGTTCGAGTTCACCAGCGACACGCGCAGGCCCTCGGACTTGAGCACCCGGCACGCCTGGGTGCCGGAGTAGTCGAACTCGCAGGCCTGGCCGATGACGATCGGGCCCGAGCCGATCACCAGGATGTGCTTCAGATCCTCGCGGCGTGGCATCAGGCTCCTTCCATGAGACCGGCGAAGCGGTCGAACAGATATGCGGCATCGTGCGGACCCGCGGCGGCCTCGGGGTGGTACTGCACCGAGAAGGCGCGGCCGTCGAGCAGGCGCACCCCCTCGACGGTGCCGTCGTTGGCGCACACGTGGCTGATCTCGGCGCGGCCGAACGGGGTGTCGAACTGCTCGCCCCGCTCCCCTTCCAGCGCGAACCCGTGGTTCTGCGCGGTGATCGAGATGCGGCCGGTCTCGTGCTCGACGACCGGGATGTTGATGCCGCGGTGGCCGAACTTCATCTTGTAGGTCTCCCGGCCCAGCGCGCGGCCCAGGATCTGGTTGCCGAAGCAGATGCCGAACAGCGGCACGCCCCGTTCGAGCACGCCCTGGGTGATCGCGACCGCGTCGTTCTGGGTGGCCGGGTCGCCGGGCCCGTTGGACAGGAAGACCCCGTCCGGCTTCAGCTCCAGCACCTGGTCGAGCGAGGTGGTCGAGGGCACGACGTGTACCCGGATACCGCGCTGGGCGAACATGCGCGGGGTGTTGGTCTTGATGCCGAGGTCGACGGCGACGACGGTGAAGCGGTGATCGCCGGTCGGCTCGATCGTGTAGACCCCGTCGGTGCTGACCTCCTCGGCCAGGTCGGCGCCCAGCATCGAGGGCTGCCCGGTCACCCGGGCCAGCAGTTCCTCGGCGTCGGCGAGGGCGGCGCCGGAGAAGATGCCCGCCTTCATCGAGCCGCGGGTGCGCAGGTGGCGCACCAGGGCACGGGTGTCGATGCCGGCGATGCCGACGATGCCCTGGCGGTCCAGCTCGTCGGGCAGCGACCGGGTGGCGCGCCAGTTGGAGACCCGGCGCGCGGGATCGCGCACCGCGTATCCGGCGACCCAGATCCGCTGCGATTCGTCGTCCTCGTCGTTCCAGCCGGTGTTGCCGATCTGCGGCGCGGTGGCCACCACGATCTGGCGGTGGTAGCTCGGGTCGGTCAGGGTCTCCTGGTACCCGGTCATCGCGGTGCAGAACACCGCCTCACCGAGGGTCTGCCCGACCGCTCCGTAGGCCGTGCCGCGGAACACCCGGCCGTCCTCGAGCACCAGGGCGGCTGCAGTGTCTGCGCTCATCTCTCCTCTTCTCCCGTCATCGACGCGGCCCACGCCGGGTACACCGTCTTGTCGTCGCCGCGGAACCCGGTATCGATCTCGGTTCCGGTCGGCAGCTTCCAGCGAATTACCAGCACTCCATCTTCCGTCATCACTTTGCCCGCGTGTCCGCGTTCGGTGCGCACGGCCGTCACGGATTCGCTCGGAATCCAGATGGCCGCGGCGCCGCTGCGTTCGAGCAGAATTCCGCGTTCGAACTTCGTCAGTTCCGCGGTGGCGCGGAACCCGAGATCACCGACCGCGATCCGGTCCTGCCAGCTGGGTGCGATGGTGCTGCCCAGGTACAGGCCGGTGGTCGGCTCCAGCAACTGCGCGCCCAGCTCGGCGGGCACCGGCGGCAGTTCGCCGATGCGCTCGGCCTGGCGCGCGGCCCGGTTCTGCCACCCCCGGTACATCAGCCACAGGCCGAGCAGGAACAGCACCAGGCAACCCAGCACCCACAGTGTTCGTTCCATCACGCACCTCCCGCGCCCTGCGGCTGCGCCGCGCGACCGGCACGGGCGGTGATCCGTCCGCGCAGCAGTGTCATGGTCACCCTGGCCGGGAAGGTCATCTCCTCGAACGGGGTGTTGTTCGAGATGCTGGCCAGCTCGCTCGCGCGCACCGTCCAGGTCGCGTCCGGATCCACCAGCACCAGGTTGGCGGGCTCGCCGACCGCGATCGGACGGCCCTGGTCGTCGAGGCCGACGATCTCGGCGGGCCGCTCGCTCATCACCCGCGCCACTCCCCGCCAGTCCAGCAGCCCGGGCCGCACCATCGTCTCGACGACGATCGACAGGGCGGTCTCCAGACCGAGCATGCCGGGGCGGGCGGCGGCGAACTCGCAGCACTTGTCCTGCTCGGCATGCGGGGCGTGGTCGGTGGCGACGCAATCGATGATGCCCTCGGCCAGCGCCGCGCGCAGTGCCGCCGTGTCGGAGGCCTCCCGCAGCGGCGGGTTCACCTTGTTGACCGCGTCGTAGGTCTCCAGTCGCGAGTCGTCCAGCAGCAGGTGGTGCGGGGTGACCTCGGCGGTGATCGAAATACCTTGCGCCTTGGCCCATTTCACCAGCTCTGCGGTGCCCGCGGTGGAGGCGTGGCAGATGTGCACGCGCGCGCCCGCGTCCCGGGCCAGCAGCGCGTCGCGGGCCACGATCGATTCCTCGGCCGCGCGCGGCCAGCCCGCGAGCCCCAGGCGCGCCGCCGTCGGGCCCTCGTGGGCGACCGCGCCCTTGGTCAGTCGCGGCTCCTCGGCGTGCTGGGCGATCAGCACGCCGAGGGAGTTCGAGTACTCCAGCGCGCGGCGCATGATCAGCGGGTCGTAGACGCAGTGCCCGTCGTCGGAGAACATCCGCACCCCGCCGACCCCGGCGGCCATCGTGCCCATCTCGGCCAGTTGCTTGCCCGCCAGTCCGACCGTCACCGCGCCCACCGGGTGCACGTCGACCAGCCCGACCTCCTGACCGCGCCGCCACACATGGTCGGTGACGACCACCGAGTCGGCCACCGGGTTGGTGTTCGCCATCGCGAACACCGCGGTGTAGCCGCCCAGTGCGGCCGCGGCCGAGCCCGTCTCGATGGTCTCGGTGTCCTCGCGGCCGGGCTCGCGCAGGTGGGTGTGCAGATCGACGAAGCCGGGCAGCAGCACCTGGCCGCGCGCCTCGACGATCTCGGCGTCCACCACGCCCAGGTCCGTGCCGATCTGGCGGATCTCGCCCTCGTCGACGAAGACGTCGACCGGCTCACCCTCGCCGTAGAGGACGGCGCCCTTGATCAACAGTCCACTCATGCCCGCTCCTCCCGGTCGTGTGCCCCGCCGTTCACGCGATCGCCTCCTGCGCCCCGACCAGCAGCCGGAACAGCACCGCCATCCGCAGGTGCACACCGTTGGTCACCTGCTGCAGGACGGCGGCCTGCGGCGAATCCGCGACCGCGGAGGCGATCTCCATGCCGCGCAGCATCGGCCCGGGGTGCATCACCACCGCGTGCTCGGCCAGCAGCGCGAGCCTGCGCTCGGAGAGGCCGTAGTTGACCGAGTACTCCCGCGCCGACGGGAAGAACCCGCCGTTCATGCGTTCGGCCTGGACCCGCAGCATCAGCACCGCGTCGGCGCCGGGCAGTTCGGCGTCGAGGTGGTGGGAGACGCGGGCCGGCCAGCTCTGTACGCCCACCGGCAGCAGCGTGCGCGGCGCGACCAGCACCACCTCCGCGCCGAGGGTGTGCAGCAGGAAGACGTTCGAGCGGGCGACCCGGCTGTGCAGGATGTCGCCGACGATGACCACCCGTTTGCCCTCGATGTCGCCGAGGCGCTGCCGCAGGGTCAGCGCGTCCAGCAGGGCCTGGGTGGGGTGCTCGTGCATGCCGTCGCCCGCGTTGACGATCGCCGGACCGTGGGAGCGGCCCGACTCGCGCGCCCACCCGTCCATCCACCGCGCGATCTGATGGGCGGCGCCGGAGGCGGGATGGCGCACGATCAGCGCGTCCGCGCCCGCGGCGTGCAGGGTGAGCGCGGTGTCGCGCAGCGACTCACCCTTGGACACCGAGGACGAACTCGCACTGACGTTGATGACGTCGGCGCTCATCCACTTGCCCGCCACCTCGAAGGACACCCGGGTGCGCGTGGAGTTCTCGTAGAAGACCGTCATCACGGTGCGTCCGCGCAGCGTCGGCAGCTTGTGCACCTCGCGTCCGAGCAGCGCCTGTTCGAAGCGTTCGGCCTCGTCGAGCAGCTCGGTGGCGGCGGTGCGATCCAGATCGGTCACGCTCAGCAGATGTCGCACCGGCTAGCCCTCCTCGTGGTGGAGGTAGACGCCGTCGCGACCGTCGTGCTCGGTGAGCAGCACCGAGATGTCCTCGCTGCGGGAGGTGGGCACGTTCTTGCCCACGTAGTCGGCGCGGATCGGCAGCTCGCGGTGGCCGCGGTCGACCAGCACGGCCAGCTGCACCGCGCGCGGCCTGCCCAGATCGCGCAGGCCGTCCAGTGCCGAGCGCACCGTGCGTCCGGAGAAGAGCACGTCGTCGACCAGCACCACCAGCGCGTCCTCGATGCCGCCCTCGGGCACGGAGGTCCGTTCCAGCGGCCGGTGCGGGCGGGTGCGCAGATCGTCGCGGTACAGGGTGATGTCCAGCGAGCCGAGGGCGGGGCGCACGCCGGAGAATTCCTCGATCTTGTCGGTGAGCCGCGCGGCCAACGTGGTGCCGCGGGTCGGGATGCCGATCAGCACCACCCGCGGAGCGCCGGCATCGCCCGCGTCCAGCGCGGTCTTCTCGATGATCTGATGCGCCATCCGCGCGACGGTCCTGCCGACATCGGAAGCCGACAACAGCTCCCGCCCGGCGGCCACCCATTCGGGTGTGTGCCGCTGCGACTGCTCGGCGGACTTGGCGGCCCGATCTCCGGGCACAGCCATGCCGACCTCCTTCCCCGCCTCACCGGACGGTCCGTTAAAGGATGTCTTACGGCAAGCAGCCTAACAGCGCTCCGGACAGCGCTTTCACCAGGTACACGCGCTGTGAGCTGCCCCACGCGGCGAGTGTGAGCGGGCGCACGTCAGCGCTTGACCGCCAGCAGCAGGCCCGCGTCCAGATCGCCGGTGGCCTCCCCGCGGCCGAGCGGCGCGATGAGCTCGTCCCAGGACCGGAAGCTGGTGCGCCAGCCGCGCGCGGCCAAGCCGGCCTCCGCGTCGGGGCCGAGCCCCGGCGTCCCCGACGACCGCCGCCCGCCGCGCACCAGCTCCCGCAACGCCGCGTACTTCGGTTCCGCCGAGGGCACCACGAAACGCCCGACCTCGAAGGTGCTGCCCGGCGCGGACAATTCGGTGAGGGTGTCGGCGACCGCCCAGGCCGCATCGGTACCGAGATAGGCCAGCACGCCCTCATCGATCCAGTGCGTGGGCACCTCGGGCCGGAATCCGCTGTCCCGCAAGGCGTTACCCCAGTCGCCGCGCAGATCGGCGGGGAGCACGATCCGCTCGCACACCGGACGCGCACCGGCCTGGGCCAGCACGGATTCCTTGAACGCGAACAGTTCCGGCAGGTCGATCTCGAAGAACCGCGCGTGCGCGGGCAACGGCATCCGGAATGCGCGGGTGTCCAAACCCGCGCCGAGCAGGACGAACTGCGCGCAGCCCGCCGCGATCGCGGCGCGCACACCGTCGTCGACGAGCCGCACGCTGACCGTGCGGCCCTCGTAGAAGGCATCGGCGAGATCGAGCATGCTCGCCCAGCGGTCGTCGCCGTCGGGAGTGCCGACGAATTGGGCGCGGGCCGCTGCCACGAACACCGTGGCCAGCGGATCGTCGTAGAGCCGGTCGGGCCGGGCGGACTCGCGCGCCCGGATGACCGCGACGCCGATCGCCGTCATCGCCACACCCGCCCGCGGCGCCGTACCCGTCATCGCGATCCCTCCCCGTTCGGCCGTCCCCTTCGACGGTAGGCGAACCATCCCGCCCGCGGCGGCGGAACGGCACAGACCGATTTCCGCCACCCGCGCCGTGTGCACATATGTTCGAATGGCGGTAGGATCGTGCAGGTGACGGCATGGTTGCAGGGTTCCCTGCTCGACGGATTCGGCGAGGTCGAACTCGGCCCGCTCGCCGCCGCACGCCGCACGATCCTCGGCCGGGGCGCGTGGATCGACCTGCTGCCCGGCTGGCTCACCGGCGCGGACATCCTCTTCGACCGACTGGTGCGGGACGTGCCGTGGCAGGCCGAGCGGCGCCCGATGTACGACCGCGTCGTCGATGTCCCCCGCCTGCTGTGCCACTACCCCGAACAGGCCGAGCTGCCCGATCCGGTGCTCGCCGAGGCCCGTGCCGCACTCAGCGAGCACTACGCGGCCGAACTCGGCGAGCCCTTCCGCACCGCGGGCCTGTGCTTCTACCGCGACGGTCGCGACAGCGTCGCCTGGCACGGCGACACCATCGGCCGCGGCGGTACCCACGACACGATGGTCGCGATCGTCTCGTTGGGCGCACCCCGCGCCTTGGCGCTGCGACCGCGTGGCGGGGGTACGAGC
Source organism: Nocardia sp. FDAARGOS_372 (assembly GCF_002554515.1). NCBI lineage: Bacteria > Bacillati > Actinomycetota > Actinomycetes > Mycobacteriales > Nocardiaceae > Nocardia > Nocardia sp. FDAARGOS_372. Next base: position 2,525,591 of record NZ_PDDW01000001.1, read on the forward strand.
CTGCGCTTCGAGGTCGGGCACGGCGACCTGCTCGTGATGGGCGGGTCGTGCCAGCGCACCTGGGAACACGCGGTGCCCAAGACCCGTAAACCGGTCGGCCCGCGCATCAGCGTCCAGTTCCGCCCACGCGGCGTGCTGTGACGGCGCTTGACCTCGAGCGCGGTTCAGGTACCAGCCTGAGGGCATGACCATCGAGAGCACCGCGCCGCGCGTCGTCCAGCACGACGATCACGACCACACCGCCGACATCACCGAGATCCGCCGCATCGTCGAGCGCGTCGAGACGGCCTACAACACCAACGACGCCGAGCTGATGACCGCCGACTTCACCCCGGACGCGACCGTGGTGAACGCGGTCGGCACCCGGATCTCGGGCCGGGCGGCGCTGCTGGCGGCCAACCGGGCCGGGCTCGCGGGCTTCCTGAAAGACCAGTACGTGCGCTACGACGTCACCGACATCGTCTTCCTGCGGCCCGATGTCGCGCTCGCCCACAAGGTCGCCCGCGCGACGACCGCCGACGGCGAGCTCATCGATCGCGAACCCGCGATGATCGCACTGTACGTGCTGATCCGCGAGAACGGCCGGTGGTGGACCGCCGCGCGTCAGAACACGCTTGTCCCGCACAAGGATTGAGCGTCCGGGCGGCACGGTCGCGGCGCTCGGCCGCGGACGATCGGGCGTCGGGTTCCGCGGCCCGATCCGGCGGCGGCGCGGGGCCCGTCGGGTCAGGTGCCGCGGACCAGCGACAGCACCACCTCGCGCATCGCGGCCGACACCCGCTCGGCCTGCCCGGCCCGCACCATCGCCGCCACCGGCTCGGCGCCGAGCGCCGCGAACAGCAGGGTGCCGACCGCCTCGGCGTCGATGTCGGGGCGCGCTTGGCGCAGCAGGTCGGTGACGTGCTCGGCCCAGAACGCGTGGAATTCGTCGCGTCGTGGATGCGGCGGGACCGCGTTGTAGGCGGCGACCAGTTCGACGTTGTCGGTCACCAGCTCGGTCATGGCGGCGAAGAATGCCACCAACCGGTCCGCGGGCGGAGCGCCCGGCCCCAGCGGCGGAGGTCCGGAGGCGACCGCTTCCCGCAGCGCCAGCGCGGGTTCGGCCATCAGCTCCTGGAGCAGACCCGCCCGGCTGCCGAACCGGTGGAAGATCGTGCCCTTGCCCACCCCCGCGACCGCGGCCACCCGTTCCATCGTGACGCCCTCGGCGCCGTGTTCGGCGAGCAGCGCCCTGGTGGCGGCCAGGATCGCCCGCCGGTTGCGCGCGGCGTCCGCGCGTTCGCGCGCCCGGCCCTCCGCCATGACATCCTCCTCGGCCGTTGACAAGTTGACCGCAGGTCCATACGTTCGGCAATCAACTGGACCAACAGTCAACTTATGGAGTTCTCGATGCGGGCAATCGTAATGACGGCAACCGGCGGACCGGAGGTCCTGGTCGCCACCGAAGTACCGGCGCCGCGCGCCGGCGCGGGGCAGATCCTCGTCCGGACGGAGGCGATCCCGGTGCTGTGGCCGGAATTGATGCTGCGGTCGGGGCAGTTCCCGACCGCGATCGCGCCGCCGCTGGTCTTCGGCTTCCAGGCCGCGGGCACCGTCGTCGAGGTGGGCGCGGGCGCCGATCCCGCGCTGCTGGGCGCCCGGGTGGTCGCCCAGACCGACGGCACCGGCAGTTACGCGGAGTACGTGGCGGCACGGGCCGAGGCCGCCACGCCGATCCCGGACGGCCTGGACACCGACACCGCCGCCGCGTTGCTCATGCCGGGCAGCGTGGCCACGGTGCTGCTGGAGACCGCCGCACTCACCGGTTCCGAAACGGTGCTGGTACAGGCGGGCGCGACGGGCATCGGCGCCCACTTGGTGCGTCACGCCAAGGCAGGAGGTGCCGCGCGCGTCATCGCCACGGCCGGAGGAGCGGCCAAACTGGCGCGAGCCGCCGACCTCGGCGCGGACACCGTGATCGATCACAACGAGCCGGACTGGCCCGAACGCCTGCGCTCCGCACTCGACGGGACGACCCTCGACGTCGTCTTCGACGCCATCGGTGGCGAGTCCGCCCGCACCCTGCTCGACCTGATGACCCCGCTGCGCGGTCGCATGCTGGTCTACGGCCTGCTCTCCGGCGCGCCGGCCCAGATCAGCGCCGCGGACGTCCTCGCGCGCGGACTCACGCTGGTCGGCTGCTCGGGCCCGCACTGGTCGGCGCGGGTCGGCGCGGCGGGACCGCGCGTCCTCGCCGAGGCCGTGGCCGGTCCGCGCGACCACGTCCAAACGGTCCTGCCCCTCGGCGAGGCCGCGGCCGCACACCGGCTGGTCGAATCGCGAAGCCCGCTGGGCAGTGTGCTGCTGCGGCCCGAAACCCTCACCGCGGACCGATGATCGGCGGCTCCCGCACCGGGTCCGGTTCGGGGGAGCCATCGGCGGTACGAGTACTCCGCGTGCCGACATACCGGCCGCACCCCCTCGGTGAGGGAGGCCGGCCGTGAGCCCGGCTCACGGCAGCGATCGCGACCGATCTCGACCGTCGGCTTGACCTCGAGTGCGGTCGAGGTTGCAGGATCGGTGTCGCGCTCGGCGCCCTCCGGGCCGGGCGTGGTTCCCGACGCCGTCCGCCACAGCGGCGGACGGTGGGCTCCCGCCGGTCCCGTACACCCCCGGCGGGAGCCGACGGGACGGAACCGGTTGCCGCTCAGGCGGAGACGGTGATCTCCCACTCGTACACGGTCAGCTCCGAGGCGCCCGTGACATGCAGCGGATCGGCGAACGCCAGCGCCCGCGCGTCGTCCAGGCTCTCGGCGAGCACCACATACGCGCCGCCGCTACCGTCGCAGAACTTGCCGCTCTCCACGAGCCGGCCGCCATCGAGCAGCTCGCGCAGGAACTGTCGGTGCGGTTCGATCACCGCGTCGGTGTAGCGCGGCGTGCGCATCGCCAGCACGAGATATTTGGTCACGCCTCGGGCTCCTGTCGCGGCGCCCTGGTCGCCGCCGCCGCGGCGCGCACCTGCGGTGCCACCAGCACGACCTGGCCGAGCACCCCGTTGACGAACGACGGCGAGTCGTCGGTGGACAGCTCCTTGGCCAGCTCCACCGCCTCGTCGACGGCCACCACCGGCGGCACATCGGTGGCGTGGAACAGCTCCCACACCGCCACCCGCAGGATCGCCCGGTCGACGGCGGGCAACCGCGACAGCGTCCAGTCCTGCAGATAGGACTCGATGGTGCCGTCGACGCGCTCGAGCTCGTCGGCCACGCCCTCCACCAGGGTGCGGGTGTAGGCGTGCAGCGGGGCGACCGACTGGTCCCGGGTGGCCAGATCGGCGCGCTCGGTCAGCAGGTCCGCGGCGTCGACGTCGCGGGCCTCCGCCTCGAACAACAGATCCACCGCGCGCCGCCGGGCCTTGTGCCGGGCGCCGAGCTTCTTGAACGTGGACTTCTTGTCCGCGGGCTGTTCGGCCACAGTCACATCATCCCGTCTGTACACATGGAAGCGGTAGCCGGTCCCGCCCACGGGCGAATCCGGCTACCGCCGCGGAGGTCGTGGATCAGGCGTTGACCCGGCCGAGGTAGCTGCCGTCGCGCGAGTCGATGCGCAGCTTGTCGCCGGTGTTGATGAACAGCGGCACCTGCACCTCGGCGCCGGTCTCCAGGGTGGCGGGCTTGGTGCCGCCGGTAGACCGGTCGCCCTGCAGGCCGATGTCGGTGTGGGTCACCTCGAGCTCGACCGAGACCGGCAGCTCGACGTAGAGCGGCGCGCCCTCGTGCATCGCGACCTGCACCGCCATGTTCTCCAGCAGGAAACGCGCGCTCGAGCCGATGGTGGCCTCGGAGATCGAGATCTGGTCGAAGGTCTCGCCGTCCATGAAGACGTAGTCCGAGCCGTCGTGGTAAAGGTAGGTCATGTCGCGCCGGTCCACGGTCGCGGTCTCGACCTTCACGCCCGCGTTGAACGTCTTGTCGACGATCTTGCCGGACACGACGTTCTTCAGCTTGGTCCGCACGAAGGCAGGGCCCTTACCCGGCTTGACGTGCTGGAATTCGACGATCTGCTGGAGCTGACCGTCGATCTTCAGCACGAGGCCGTTCTTGAAGTCGCTGGTGTCCGCCACTGTCTTCGGATCTCCTGTTCTCGGCTACCGGCGTCAATCGACGACGGTCAGGTCTTTGCTGGTGTGGGTGAGCAGCTCCGGGCCCCCTTCACGCACCACGAGCGTGTCCTCGATCCGGACCCCGCCGCGGCCGGGAAAGTACACACCTGGTTCGACGGTCACCGCCACGCCGGAGAGAAGTGTACCGGGCGCGTTCTTGGCGATTCCGGGCGCTTCGTGGATGCGCAGTCCGACCCCGTGCCCGAGGCCGTGCACGAACAGCTTGCCGTGGCCCGCCGCCTCGATCACCGAGCGGGACGCGGCGTCCACCTCGCCCGCGGCGACGCCGGGCCGCAGCGCCTTGCTCCCGGCCCGCTGTGCCTCGGCGACCAGCTCGTATACCTCGCGCTGCCAGTCGGCGGCGTGGCCGAGCACGAAGGTGCGGGTCATGTCGGAGTGGTAGCCGTCCACGACGGCGCCGAAATCGATCTTCACGAAATCGCCGGGGGCGAGCACCGCGTCGGTGGGCCGGTGATGCGGGATCGCGGAGTTGATTCCGGTGGCGACGATGGTCTCGAACGAGACCGCCTCGGCACCGTGCTCGAACATGGCCCATTCGAGGTCGCGGGCGACCTGGCGTTCGGTGCGGCCCGGGCGCAGGCCACCGCGAGCCAGCAGGGCGGCCAGCCCGGCGTCGCCCGCCGCGCAGGCGCGGCGCAGCTGTTCGACCTCGTAGGCGTCCTTGACCATGCGCAGCTGTTCGACCAGCCCGGGGGTGGCGACGAACTCCAGTCCGGTGCGCTGCTCGACGAAGCCGCGGTGCTGATCGACGGTGAGGACGTGGCTCTCGAAGCCGATCCGGCCCAGCTGCCATTCCCCGGCCAGCTCGACGATGCGCCGAGCGGTGGCCCGGGCGATCTCGGCGCGCAGGTCCGGCACCTGGGCGGCGACCTGGTCGCGATAGCGGCCGTCGGTGCCGAGCACCGTGCGGTCCTCGGCGTTGCGCATGTCCCACGAGTGCACGAGCAGGGCGGCGTTGGAGCCGGTGAAGCCGGTGAGGTACCTGATGTTCACCAGATCGGTGACCAGCAGGGCGTCGACCTCGTTCTCCACCAGCAGACTGCGCAACGCGCCCCGGCGCGCGGCGTAGTCGGGCACCAGGCCCGCGGGATCAGCAGACATGGCTCCAAGCTACCGCCCGGCCCACGACGCGCGAACGGCAACACGGGCGGCGGTGCGCCGGTACGGACGACGCCGCGACCGGCTGCCGACCTCGGCGGGAGGTGCGATCCTGGCCTGGCCCGTGCGCCCCGCCGACGGCAATCGTGCTCGGCGTCTGTTCACAATCCGTTCGGTCATCCACAGTTCCGGAATGCGCGGCCCCGCACCGGCCCTCGGTCATCGACGCTGGTCGTCATGACCTCGTTCGCGTTCGTCCTGCTGGCCGCCTGGTGCGCGGCACTCACCGTCATCGATCTGCGCACCCGCCGATTGCCCAACGTGCTGACCGGGATCGGGGCCGCGGCGGTACTCGGCTACGCCGCCGGCTCCGGGCGGCTCGGTGTCGCGCTCGGCGGTGCGCTCCTGCTGGCACTGCCCTACCTGCTCGTCCACCTGCTCGCGCCGACCGCCTGCGGCGCGGGTGATGCGAAGCTCGCGGTGGGGCTGGGCGCGGCGGCGGGATTGGGCGGGTCGACGGCGTGGGTGGCCGCGGCGTTGGGTGGGCCGCTGCTCACCGCGGCGGTCGGGCTGGTGGTGCTCGGCGCGCGCGGGCCCGCGGCCCGGGGCTCCCCCGCCGACCGGCGGTTGCCGCACGGGCCCGCCATGTGCGCGGCGACGCTCCTCGCGCTCCTGCCCGTCGCCGGGTGATCGCGCGGCAACGGCCCGGGTGCGCACCGCGATGGACAAGACGTCCCCCTCGTTCACCCCCACGACGTGCCCGTCGTCACGGCGGACCGGATGCCGGAACACCGGCGCCGACATGAAAGGATGGAAGCCGTGCTGCGCTGGATAACTGCCGGAGAATCCCATGGTCCTGCTCTCGTCGCCATCCTGGAGGGGATGGTCGCGGGCGTCGAGGTGACCTCCGAGGACATCTCCGCACAGCTCGCGCGCCGCAGGCTCGGTTACGGGCGCGGCGCCCGTATGAAGTTCGAGGCCGACAAGGTCACCATGGTCGGCGGCGTGCGGCACGGCCGCACCATGGGCGGTCCGGTCGCCATCGAGGTGGCCAACTCCGAATGGCCGAAGTGGACCACCGTCATGTCCGCCGATCCGGTCGACCCGGCCGAACTCGCCGACCTGGCCCGCAACGCGCCGCTCACCCGGCCGCGCCCCGGGCACGCCGACTACTCGGGCATGCTCAAGTACAACTTCGACGATGCGCGCAACGTGCTCGAACGGGCAAGTGCCCGCGAGACCGCGGCCCGCGTGGCGGCGGGCACGGTGGCGCGCAACTTCCTGCGCCAGGCGCTCGGTGTCGAGGTCGTCTCGCACGTCGTCGCCATCGGCACGGCCGCCAACACCACCGGCGTCGTCCCCACCGCGGCGGATCTCGCCACCGTCGACGAGAGTCCGGTGCGCGCGTTCGACGCCGCGGCCGAGGCCGCGATGATCGCCGAGATCGAGGCCGCCAAGAAGGACGGCGACACCCTCGGCGGTGTCGTCGAGGTGATCGTGGAGGGCCTTCCGGTCGGGCTCGGCTCCTTCACCAGCGGGGAAAACCGTCTCGACTCGCGCCTGGCGGCCGCGCTGATGGGCATCCAGGCGATCAAGGGCGTCGAGGTCGGCGACGGTTTCGAGACCGCGCGCCGCCGCGGCAGCCAGGCGCACGACGAGATGCGTCCCGGCCCGGACGGTGTACTGCGGTCCACCAACCGGGCGGGCGGCCTCGAGGGCGGCATGACCAACGGCGAGCCGCTGCGGGTGCGCGCGGCGATGAAGCCGATCTCCACGGTGCCGCGCGCGCTGGCGACCGTCGACATGACCACCGGCGAGGAGGCGGTGGCCATCCACCAGCGCTCGGACGTGTGCGCGGTGCCCGCCGCCGGTGTGGTGGCCGAGGCGATGGTGGCGCTGGTCGTCGCCCAGGCCGCGCTGGAGAAGTTCGGCGGCGACTCGCTCACCGAGACCGTCGACAACATCACCAGCTACGTCAAGCGGATCAGCACCCGCCCGCACGTCCCGGCGGACAGTCGGCCGCAATGATCGTCCAGACCGACCCGCGCGCGCCGCGTGTGGTGCTGGTCGGACCGCCGGGGGCGGGCAAATCCACGATCGGCCGCAAGCTCGCGAAAGAACTGGGCGTCGACCTCTACGACACCGACGCCGGGATCGAACGCGAGACCGGTCGCACCATCCCGGAGATCTTCGCCGCCGACGGCGAGCCCGAGTTCCGCCGGATCGAGGAGCGCGTGGTGCGCCGGGCGATCCTCGCCGAACGCGGCGTGGTCTCCCTCGGCGGGGGCGCGGTGTTGTCGGCGAACACCAGGGCGCTCTTGCGCAACCGCACCGTGGTGTATCTGGAGATCAGCGTGGCCGAGGGGCTGCGCCGCACCGGCGCGAGCAACCAGCGCCCGCTGCTCAACGGCGACGACCCCGGCGCGAAGTACCGCGAGCTGATGCGCACCCGGCGCCCGCTCTACCGGGAGGTCGCCACGGTGCGCGTGCGCACCGACGGCCGCAGCCCCAGCCGGGTGGTCCGGATGATCCTGACGAAGCTCGGCATCGACCCGGTGGTCCCGGCGACGGAGCCCGAACCGGCCGAGAACACCGCCTCGCCGGCCGCGCCGAACTCGCGAGCGGGCAGTCGTTCTCGCGCCCGCCGACGCGCCCGTGCCCGGGCGGCAGCCCGCCGACGCGCCGCCGCCGAGGGCGGCACGCCGGACCCCGACGCGCCGTCATCGGCGGCGGCCGGGCAGGTCGTCGACGGTTCGGGCAGCCTCACCCCCGCGGCCACGACCGCGCCGGACCCGGCCCCGCCGCCGACCCGCTCGGCCGCGCAGGACGCGGCAGGACCGGCAGCCGAGTCCCCCACCGCGGATCGACCGGCCGCCCCGACGCCGGGCAGCTCACCGGACCCCACGGCTTCCGCAACGGCGATGCCCACGGAAACTCCCGGCGCCGACCAGGATTCGACCCGCGATGCCCGGCACCACGCGAGCACGCCGGGACGCGCCCCCGTCCGCCGACGACCACGACGGCGCCGCGGCCGCAGCACCGATCCGACGTCGACCGACCGCAGAGACCGCGTGACGACCTCCGACGCTCCGCCCGCCGACGAGACGACCGACACCGCCGCGTCCACACCCGGCCGGCCCGACCGCTCCCCCGACCGGCCGCGCGCACACCGGTCCGGTGACCGCACCCGTCATGCCGCTCCCCGCAGCACACGCGCGCCTGCGGACCGGCCCGCGAACGACGCGGCGACCGGCCCCGGTCCCGACGGTCCGGACGCCCATATCCCGCAGCACGACGGGGCGGATCCGCGCGAGCTCTCCGCGCCACGGTCCCCGTCGAGCGCCGACGAGAAGCCCAGTACCGCAACCTCTTCCGCTCCCCGTTCCGGTGCGGGCGGATCGACCTCCACCGGCGGGCGCAGCCGGCGCGCTCGCGCCCGGCGCGCTCGCGGGCGCGCACCCAAGCAGGCACGAACAGAATCGGAGCAGCAGTCGTGACAGAGCCGAGTCGTATCCAGGTCCGCACCGCCGACCCGTACCCGGTGATCATCGGCCGCGGGCTGCTCGGCGAACTCGTCGAGTCGGTCACCGGCGCCACCTCCGGCGTGCGCACCGTCGCGATCTTCTACCAACCGCCGCTGGCCGAAACCGCCGAGGTGGTGCGAAAGGCCCTGGCGGACACGGGTATCGACGCGCACCGGGTGGAGATCCCGGACGCCGAAGCGGGCAAGGATCTGGCCGTCGCCGGCTTCTGCTGGGAGGTGCTGGGCCGGATCGGGCTGACCCGCAACGATGTGGTGGTCAGCCTCGGTGGCGGCGCCGCCACCGATCTGGCCGGTTTCGTGGCCGCCACCTGGATGCGCGGGGTGCGGATCGTGCACGTGCCGACCACGCTGCTGGCGATGGTCGACGCCGCCGTCGGCGGCAAGACCGGCATCAACACCGAGGCGGGCAAGAACCTGGTCGGCTGCTTCCACGAACCGACGGCCGTGCTGGTGGACCTGGCGACCCTGGAGACGGTGCCGCGCAACGAGATCGTCGCGGGCATGGCCGAGATCATCAAGGCGGGCTTCATCGCCGATCCGGTGATCCTCGAACTGGTGGAACGCGACCCGCAGGCCGCCCTCGACCCGGCCGGTCCGGTGCTGCCGGAGCTGATCCGGCGGGCGATCCAGGTCAAGGCCGATGTGGTGGCCGCCGATCTGAAGGAATCGAGCCTGCGCGAGATCCTCAACTACGGCCACACTCTCGGCCACGCCATCGAACGTCGCGAGCGGTACCGGTGGCGCCACGGCGCGGCGGTGGCCGTGGGTCTGGTCTTCGCCGCCGAACTGGGTCGCCTGGCCGGGCGTCTCGACGACGCGACCGCCGACCGGCACCGCACCATCCTCGAGGCCGTGGGCCTGCCCACCACCTATGACGCCGACGCGCTGCCGCAGCTGCTCGATGCGATGCAGACCGACAAGAAGACCCGCTCGGGCGTGCTGCGGTTCGTCGTGCTCGACGGGCTCGCCAAGCCGGGGCGGCTGGAGGGCCCCGATCCGTCCCTGCTGGCGGCCGCCTACTCGGCCATCGCCCGCGAGGAGAGCCCCAGCGGCGGCGCGATCCTGCTCTGAGCGGCGCTCACCGCCGGTCCGCGGAATCGGTGGCGTACGAGGGCAGTTCGTAGTCGTCGGTGCCGCTCATCATGGCGAGCAGCAGCGGGCGGAAGGGCCGCGCGACCATCGCCCGGGTCACCAGGCGGGTGAGCGCCACGCCGGCACGGGTGGTGGGCACCATCATCGCCAGCCCACCACCCGGCAGCTCCTTGGCCTTGTCCAGGAACGGCGTGACCCGCGCCTCGTAGCGCGCGAGCCCGCCCATCGGATCGTCCGGATCGGCCGCGAGTTCCCCGGCGAGCAGGTAGGCACCGACCAGTGCCATCGCGGTTCCCATGCCCGACAGCGGTGAGCCGCAGTAGCCCGCGTCGCCGAGCAGCACGACCCGTCCGGTGGACAGGCTCGGCATATCGATGCGGGCCAGCTCGTCGAAGTAGAAGTCGGACGCCGTGTCCATCGCGTCGAGCACGGTCGGTGTCAGCCAGCCCGCGCCGTGCAACATGCGGCGGATGAGCTGCTGCTGGGCGGTCACGTCGCCGCGCAATGCCGGATCGGCCGCCGTGCGCAGCATGATCACGGCTTTCGCGGTGCCCGGCTCGGCATCGGGGCGAATGCCCAGCGCCGCCCCCGGCACCGTGTGCATCGCCAGCCAGCCGGGCTCGACGCCGGCGGGTGTGGGCAGGGTGAAGTACGAGGTGTAGCCACCGAGGTAGGTCTTGTAGTTCTCCTCCGGGCCGAACGCCAGGCGCCTGGTGGCCGAGTGCACGCCGTCGGCGCCGATGACCAGGTCGAAGCGCCCGGTGGCACCGGAGGTGAAGCCGACCGTCACCCCGGCGTCGTCGGGACGCAGTGTGTCGATCGACTCGCCGTAGCGGTAGTCGAGTCGGCCGGGAGCCGCGGCCAGCGCGTCCAGCAGTACCCGGTTGAGATCGCCGCGGGTGATCTCGATCTCGGCGATCGGCCCCTTGCCCTCGAACATCGCCACGGGCATCCGCACCCAGGCGCGCCCGCGTCCATCCACGTAGGACATCCCCCGCTCATCGATGCGGTGGCGGGTGATGCCCGGCATCAATCCCATCCGCTCGGCCACCTCGCGGCTGGGTCCGCGCAGGTCCACCGCCTGCCCGCCCGGCCGCGGCGCGGCGGCCCGCTCCACGACGGTGGTCCGGATTCCGGAGCGAATCAATGCCAGCGCCACCGCGTTCCCGGCGATGCCACCGCCGCTGACCAGCACGTGCAACTTGCTCATCACGATCACTTCCCTGCTTGAACGTTTGTGTAAGACAAATGTCTAACAGAGGGTGACACATTCGTCTAGTACAAATGTCTGAGACGCTGCTAACCTGCGGTCATGGGAAACCGTGAAGACCTGCTGGACGGAGCGCGGAAAGCGATCCTCGAACGCGGTCTGGCGAAGGTGACGGCCCGCGATATCGCCGCGGCCGCCGGGGTGAGCCTGGCCGCCATCGGCTATCACTTCGGATCCAAGGACCGCCTCATCACCGAGGCGCTGACCGAAGGCATGGGCGAGGATGTCGGCGACCGCATGGAGGAGGTCATCCGCGCCGCGGACAACGACCGGCCGTTCGCGGAGACCATCGGCCCCACCTGGGACGGCCTATGCGCCATCCTCGACGACCACCACGAAAGCATGCTGCTGAGCATGGAGAACCTGGTGCGGATCGCCCGCTCCGACGACGACGCGCAGTATCTGGCCGCGGCGACCGAACACGCCTACGACGACCTCGCCCGTGCGCTCACCGACACCCACACCGCGCTCTCCCCCGACCAGGCCCGCGCGCTCGCCAAACTCCTGTTCACGCTGTTCCAGGGCGCCGCGGTACTCCGGCTCACGGCGCCCACCGCGAGCCGACTCGACGGCGAGGACCTCAGCCGCGCGGTGGCGGCCCTGCGCGGGTACTGAGCCGCGCCCCGCCGGGATTCAGGCGCCGACGGCCGCGTGCTGCCCGCCGCGCGCGGTGGCCTTGTCGGCCTTGCGCCCGGCCAGGAACCGGCCGATAGCGACACCGGCCAGGGCGGGGACGAAGATCAGCAGCACGATGAACGCCGAGGAGGCGGTCAGTTCGAACAGCAGGCCGTTGTCGCCGAGGTCGAAGCCCGGCAGGAAGTCCAGCAGCCAGCAGGCCAGGCTGCTGCCGAGCCCGCCCAGCACGGCGGCCTGCAACCAGCGGATGGTCAGGTCCGAGCCGCGCTCGGGATCGGGATGGGCCACCCGGTCGCGACGCCCGTCGAGCACACCCCAGCCGACGATCGCGGCCAGCAGCACGACCAGGCACAGCATCCGCCACCAGACCCCCTGTGTCGGCGCGTTCACCATCGCGATCCCCAGCAGCACCCGCAGCGCCACGACCAGCGCACCGAGCAGCACCCCGCGCACGACCCAAGCATTCATGGGGACCACCTTAACCGCAGCACGTTCCGAACAGAACTAGAACCCGTGTCAGAAATTCCGCGGCGTCACGAGGTCAGCGCCGCGGCCATCGCCGCGCGCGGCGCCGGACGCCCGGTGAACTGCTCGACCTGCCCATAGGCTTGTTCGAGCAGCATCTGCAGACCGCTCACGACGGTGTGCCCGGCCGCCTCCACCGCGGTGGCCAACGGCGTCGGCCACGGGTTGTAGATGGCGTCGAGCACCACCGGCGCGGTGGCGACGGCCGCCGCGATCGTGGCCGCCGCTTCCGCCGGGATCGTGCTGACCACCGCCTGGGCCTGCGCGCACGCGGCCCGCACACCGTCCGGGTCGAAACCGGCGACCGTCACGGTCAGACCGAGCTTCTCGGCGAGTTCACGGGCCGGGCGCGCCCTGCCCTCGTCCCTGGCCACGATCGTCACCGACCGCGCACCCAGCTCCCGCAGCGCCAGCAGGGCGGGCCGCGCGGTGCCGCCCGCGCCCAGCACCACGCCGGAGCCGACGCCGGTCACTCCCCCGCCGCGCAGCGCGCCGAGTACGCCGTCCACGTCGGTGCAGTCCGCCCGCCAGCCGGTCTCGGTACGCACCAGCGTGTTGGCGGAGCCGACCAGCACCGCCCGTTCGGTGCGCACGTCGGCGTAGCCGAGCGCGGCTTCCTTGCCGGGCATGGTGACCGAGAGGCCGACCCATTCCGGGCCGAGCCCGTCGACCAGGCCGGGCAGCTGCGCGGCATCGCATTCGATGCGGTCGTAGGTCCAGTCCAGGCCCAGCGCGCGGTAGGCGGCCAGGTGCAGCTGCGGTGAGCGGGAATGCCCGATGGGCTTGCCGAGCACCGCCGCCCGCCGGGGAGTCGTCGCGTCAGCGCCCACTGTCGAGGATCCCGCTTTCCATCGCCTTGTCGATATTGCGCAGGTGCTCGGCGTAGCTCTCGGTGAACAGGGTCGTGCCCTTCTGGTCGATCGTGACGAAGTACAGCCAGTTGCCCGGTTCGGGATTCTCGACCGCGCGCAAGGCGTTCAGCGACGGCGCCGCGATCGGGTTCGCGGGCAGCCCCGCCATCGCGTAGGTGTTCCAGGGGGTGACCGTGGCGCGGTCGCTGTCGGTGGTGGCGACCTCGGTGCGGTCCAGCGAATAGTTCACCGTGGAGTCGAACTGCAACGGCTGATCGATCTTCAACCGGTTGATGATCACCCGGGCGACCTTGGGCATGTCCTGCGGCAGGGCCTCGCGCTCCACCAGGGACGCCGCGATCAACGTCTCGTACGGGCTCAGCTGGGTGTTCGCCCCCGACTGCAACAGCCCGGTGGATTCGTAGCCGGCCGCGCTGGCGGTGATCAGTTCGCGCAGGATCTGCTGCGGGCTGCCGCTGGGATCGAAGTCCCAGGTGCCCGCCGCGATCAGGCCCTCGATCTGCCTGCGGCGGTCGGGTGCCGCACGCACGGCCGCCTCGGCCCAGGACGGCACGCCCAGCCCGGCCAGATCGGCACTGGCCCCCGCGGCGTCGAGTTCCTCGTAGGTCACGCACTTGCGTTCGGCGCCGGTGCCCACACAGCTGGCGTCGGCGATCTTGGTGTAGATGCCCTCCTTGCGGGCGCCGGTGTTCACGTCGTGCTGGTCGTGCAGTTGACGTCCCTCCGAGATCACCAGGTTGCCGACGCGGGAGTTCTTGCCGAGCAGCGCGGCGACCGCATCGGCGGCCGGGCTGCGGCTGGGAATCTGGTAGTAGCCCGGCTGCACCGCGTTCATGCCGGAATTGCGCACCGCCGCCTCGAAGAACGCGTCGGCGCTGGCCACCACGCCCTTGTCGTACATGGATTTCGCGATCTGGCTCGCGGTGTCGCCGGGATGCACCCGCACCACCACCAGCGGTCCGGGCGGACCGGCGAAGTCCTCGGCGGGGGCGAAGTCGTCGGTCAGCTTCATCACCGCGAAGGTGCCCGCACCGCCGAGCAACAGGACGAAGACGGCGGCCAGCACCCAGGTGGTGTGCCTGCGGCGTTCCCGCTCGGCGGCCTTGCGGGAGGCCGCGCGCGAGGCTTTCCTCCCCTTCGACTGCGGGCGCCCCGATCGCTCCGGACGGCCCGCCGCGCCCTTGCCGCGGCTGCGGGCCGCCGCGCCCTCGGCCCGAGCACGCCCGGACGCCGACCGGGTGCGTCCCCCGTCTGCTGTGCGGCCGGACGGCCGGGGCTTACCGGAACCGCGAGGGCGAGCGGCGGACTCGGTGCGGGCCGGCCGGCCGGCGGCCGCGGCGGACCGGCGCCCCCGGGCGGTGGGCTGCTCGTGGTCCGGGTCCTCGGGGTAGTCCGCGTAGGCCGGCTCGACCGCGCCGGATTCGCCTGCGGCCGAGCGGAACTCGTCGTAGGCGGGCTCGTCGTCGGTGTAGCGGGGGATGACGGCGGTGTCGTCGTCGTAGTCGTCCCACTCGTCGTGCGCGGGCGCCGAGCGGGCGCTGCGCTCCCACGCCGCGTCGTCACGCCGGTACCTGCGGTCGGCTTCCCGTTGCCGGTACCGCTCCTCCGCTCGTGTCCACCGGTCCGTCATGCATCATCTCCGGACGACGCCGCCGACTCCGCTTCCCCGACCGACCTCATCACCGCACTCCGTTCGTCCAACCATCCCTGCAGGATCGATACGGCCGCCGCCTGATCGATCACCTGCCGCTGGCCACGCGCGCGAACTCCACTGTCCCGCAAAGCACGTGCAGCAGACACCGTAGTCAAACGTTCGTCGGAAAGGCGTATCGCCACGTCGGGGATTTCGCGCCGCAATCTTTCGGCGAACGCGATCGCCGCGGTCGCGGCGCTGCCCTTCTCCCCGCGTAACGTCCTGGGCAGGCCGACAATGACCTCGACAGCCTCGTACTCCCGCACAATTTCGGCAATTCTGGCGATGTCGGGGGAGACGGTGCCGCGCGGAACCTTCTTCGCGCGCGGCACGGTCTCCACCGGGGTGGCGAGGATGCCGTCCGGGTCGCTCGAGGCGACCCCGATGCGGACACTTCCGACGTCGATGCCGAGGCGTCGCCCCCGCCCCGGGTCGGTGGCGGGGTCGGGGCGCTCGGAACGCTCCTGCGCGTCCATCAGCCGGCGATTTCGGCCACCCGGGCGCGCACGGCGGCCAGCCCCGCCGGAATACCGGACGGATCCGATCCGGCGCCCTGCGCCATCTCGGGTTTGCCGCCACCGCGGCCCGCGATGCTGGGGCCGAAGCTGCCGACCAGCTCGCCGGCCTTGACACCGATCTCCTGAGCGGACTTGTTAACCGCCACCACGAACGGCACCTTGCCGTCGGCGTTGCCCAGCAGCACCACCACGGCGGGTTCACTGCCGAACCGGCCGCGGATGTCGGTGGCCAGTGTGCGCAGATCACCCGCGGCGACACCTTCGGGCGCGGCGGCGGCGACCAGCAGCACCCGGCCGACCCGCTCGGCCTCCTCGACGAACTTGCCCGCCGACGACAGCACCGCGGCGATCTTGGTGCGTTCGAGCTCCTTCTCGGCAACCTTGAGCCGCTCCACCAACTGCTCGACGCGGGCGGGCACCTCCTCCGAGGGCACCTTCAGCGACGACGCGACACCGGCGAGCAGCGCGCGCTCCTTGGCCAGGTACTTGTAGGAGTCCAGCCCGACGAAGGCCTCCACGCGGCGCACACCGGACCCGACCGACGACTCGCCCAGCAGCGTGATGGGGCCGATCTGCGAGGAGTGCTGCACGTGCGTGCCGCCGCACAGCTCCATCGAGAACGGGCCGCCGATCTCCACGACGCGCACCTCGTCGCCGTAGTTCTCGCCGAACAGCGCCAGCGCGCCCATCTGCTTGGCCTTGGGCAGGTCGGTGACGAAGGTGTTCACCGGGAAGTCCGCGCCGACGGCGTCGTTGGAGACCGCTTCGATGTCGGCCTTCTGCTGCTCGCTGAGCTGGCCCTGCCAGTTGAAGTCGAAGCGCAGGTAGCCGGGCTTGTTGAGCGAACCCGCCTGCACCGCGTTCGGGCCGAGCACCTGCCGCAGCGCGGCGTGCACCATGTGGGTGCCGGAGTGGCCCTGGGTGGCGCCGCGCCGCCAGGCCGGGTCGGCCTGGGCGAGCACCACATCGCCCTCGGTGATCTGCCCCTGCTCGACGGTGGTCTTGTGCACCCACAGCTTCTTGGCGATCTTCTGCACGTCGTTGACGCGCAGCTTCAGCCCGGACGCGGTGATCGAGCCGCGGTCGGCGATCTGCCCACCGGACTCGGCGTAGAGCGGGCTCCGGTCGAGGATGACCTCGACGTCCTGGCCCTGCGTGGCGGTGGGCACCCGCACGCCGTCGGCGATCAGGGCCAGCACGTGCGCTTCGGAGGTGAGCTCGTCGAAACCGGTGAACTCGGTGGCGCCGCGGTCGACGAGCTCCTTGTAGATGCTCAGGTCGGCATGGGCGTGCTTGCGGGCGGCGGCGTCCTCCTTGGCGCGCCGGCGCTGCTCGGCCATGAGCGAGCGGAAGCCCTCCTCGTCGACCGAGAGACCGGCCTCGGCCGCCATCTCCAGGGTGAGGTCGATGGGGAAGCCGTAGGTGTCGTGCAGGGTGAACGCGTCGGCGCCGGCGATCTTGGTGCCGCCCTTGGCCTTCACCGCCGCGGCGGTGTTGTCGAACAACGTCGAGCCGGTGGTCAGCGTCTTGAGGAACGCCGTCTCCTCGCCGACGGCCACGGTCCGGATCCGGTCGAAATCGGTGGCCAGCTCCGGGTAGGACGGCGACATGAGGTCGCTGACGACCTGCATGAACTCCGCCATCACCGGCTTCTCGGCGCCCAGCAGCCGCGCCGAGCGCACGATACGGCGCAGCAGGCGGCGCAACACGTAGCCGCGCCCGTCGTTGCCCGGGTTGACGCCGTCGGAGATCAGCATCGCCGCGGTGCGGGCGTGGTCGGCGATCACCCGGAAGCGCACGTCGGAGGCGTGCTCGGCGCCGTACCGGCGACCGGTGAGCTCCTCGGCCTTGCCGATGATCGGGCGCAGCAGGTCGGTCTCGTAGACGTTGTCCACGCCCTGCAGCAGCATGGCGACACGCTCGATGCCCATGCCGGTGTCGATGTTCTTCTTCGGCAGCGACCCGATCGGCGGATGGCCCTGCTTGGGGCTCAGCTCACCGCGCACGTCCTGCATGAAGACGAGGTTCCAGATCTCCAGGTAGCGGTCCTCGTCGGCGACCGGGCCGCCGTCCTTGCCGTAGGCCGGGCCGCGGTCGAAGTAGATCTCCGAACACGGGCCACCCGGGCCGGGCACGCCCATGTCCCAGTAGTTGTCCTTGCCGTCGCGGAACTGGATCCGCTCCTTCGGGATGCCGGCCACGCGGTGCCAGATCTCGGCGGCCTCGGGATCGTCCTGGTAGGCGGTGACCCAGATGCGTTCGGGATCGAAGCCGAAACCGCCCTCGGACTGGGGCTTGCTGATCAGCTCCCAGGCGAGGGTGATGGCGCCTTCCTTGAAGTAGTCGCCGAAGGAGAAATTGCCCGCCATCTGGAAGAAGGTGTTGTGGCGGGTGGTGACACCGACCTCCTCGATGTCTCCGGTGCGCACGCACTTCTGCACGCTGGTCGCGCGCGGATACGGCGGCGCCTCCTGGCCCAGGAAGTACGGCTTGAACTGGACCATGCCCGCGTTGACGAACAGCAGGTTGGGGTCGGCCAGGATCAGCGAGGCACTGGGTACCTCGGTGTGTCCGGCACGGACGAAATGGTCCAGGAAACGCCGTCGAATCTCGTGGGTCTGCACAGGTATCCAGCCTACCGGGGCCGCGCACCTGCTTTTTCATCGCCCGGCCCGGGCGCGGACGGCCGCCGCGGCGCCGCTACCGGCCGCGCACGATCCGCCGCAATTTCTCCACCCGCGTACCGATCTCGCGCTCGTAGCCGTGGTCGGTCGGCCGGTAGTAGTCGGCGCCGACGAGTTCGTCGGGCGGGTACTGCTGGGCCAGCACCCCGTCCGGATCGTCGTGCGGGTACTTGTAGCCCTGCGCGTTGCCCAGCTTCGCCGCCCCCGCGTAGTGGCCGTCGCGCAGGTGCGGCGGCACCGCGCCCGCCTTGCCCGCGGAGATGTCGGCCATGGCGGCGCCCAGCGCGGCCGGGACCGCGCCCGACTTCGGCGCGGTGGCCAGGTGGATGGTGGCGTGCGTCAGCGTCAGCTGGGCCTCGGGCATGCCGATCAACTGCACCACGTGGGCGGCGGCCACCGCCGTCTGCAATGCGCTCGGATCGGCCATGCCGATGTCCTCGCTGGCCGAGATCACCAGGCGGCGGGCGATGAAGCGCGGATCCTCCCCCGCGCTGAGCATCCTGGCCAGATAGTGCAGGGCGGCGTCGACGTCGGAGCCGCGGATGGACTTGATGAACGCGCTCACCACGTCGTAGTGCTGGTCGCCCGCGCGGTCGTAGCGCACGGCGGCCCGGTCCACGCTGGCCTCGACCAGATCGAGGTCGACGACGCCGTCGAGCGAGGACTCCGCCGAGGCCTCCAGCGCGGTCAGCGCCCGGCGCGCGTCCCCGCCCGCGATGCGCACGATGTGATCGAGCGCGGCATCGGTGACCTGATAGGCGCCGCCGAAGCCGCGCGGGTCGGCCAGCGCACGATCGAGCACGGTCCGGATGTCGGCGTCGGTGAGCGAACGCAGCTGCAACACCAGCGACCGCGACAGCAACGGCGAGACCACCGAAAACGACGGATTCTCGGTGGTGGCACCGACCAGCAGCACGATGCGGTTCTCCACCGCCGCCAGCAACGCGTCCTGTTGCGTCTTGGAGAAGCGGTGCACCTCGTCGATGAACAACACGGTGCGCTCGCCCGCGGTCAGCCGCCTGCGCGCCAGGTCGATGACCGCACGCACCTCCTTCACCCCCGCCGACAACGCCGAGAGCGCCTCGAACCGGCGCCCGGTCGCCTGCGAGATCAACGAGGCCAGCGTCGTCTTGCCGGTGCCCGGCGGCCCGAACAGCAGCACCGAAGCCGCGCCCGAGCCCTCGATGAGCCGACGCAGCGGGGACCCCGGGCCCAGCAGATGCTGCTGACCGACCACCTCCTCCAACGACCGCGGCCGCATCCGCACCGCCAGCGGAGCCTGGTCGCCCGGGCCGCGGAAGTCGACGCCCGCGCCGTCGATTCCCGGGTCCGGCGCGGCTTCGCTCGGCACGTCGAAAAGCCCGTCGCTCATGTTTTCGACCGTACCGGCGCGCGCCGACAGCACCGTGCGCAACCTCCCCGCACACCGCCCGATTTGCGAGCGCGGACGGCATCGGCTGGGATCTGTGCCGTGGCCGAGAAGGAATCGTTCGCCCGTCGCACGCTGTTCAAGGGCGGCGCGGTCGCAGCCGCCGTCACCGCGGTATCGATCGCCCCGGGCGCGCGGGCCGCGGGCCCGGTGTTCCGGCACGGGGTCGCCTCGGGCGACCCGCTGCCCACCGGCGTCGTGATCTGGACCCGCGTCACCGTCTCCGACGAGGCGCTGCCCGGTTCCGGGGCCGGGGAACCCGCGGCCGTGCACTGGGAACTCGCCCGCGACGAGCGGTTCACCCAGGTGGCGGCGTCCGGCACCGTCGTGACGACCGCCGACACCGACCACACCGTGAAGATCGACGTCACCGGCCTGGCGCCCGCGCGCGACTACTTCTACCGGTTCACCGCCTTCGGCCAGCACTCCCCCACCGGCCGCACCCGCACCGCCCCCGCCGCCGACGCCTCCCCCGAGCGGCTGCGTTTCGGCGTCGTGTCGTGCGCGAACTGGGAAGCGGGCTGGTTCGGCGCCTACCGGCACCTGGCCACGCGCGACGACCTCGACGCGATCGTCCACCTCGGCGACTACCTCTACGAGTACGCCCGCGGCGAATACGGCACCGGCCTGCGCGCCCACGAACCCGCGCACGAGATCCGCACCCTGGCCGACTACCGCGTCCGGCACGGCCAGTACAAGACCGACCCCGACCTGGCCGCCCTGCACGCCCGGTTGCCGTTCATCTGCACCTGGGACGACCACGAATCCGCCGACAACTCCTGGTCGGGCGGCGCCGGCAACCACGACCCGGCCACCGAGGGTGACTGGACCGACCGCCGCGCCGCCTCCGCCCGCGCCTATCTGGAATGGATGCCGGTGCGAGCGGGCGGGTCCGGCGACGAGGTGCGGATCTACCGCCGGCTCCGGTTCGGCGACCTGGCCGAACTGTCCATGCTCGACCTGCGCAGCTACCGCGACGAGGAGGTCGTCCCCGGCGCGCAGTGGCGCTCGGTGGACGACCCCGAACGCACCATCACCGGCCGCGAGCAACTCGAATGGCTCACCGCGGGGCTCACCACCGCGCCGGTGCGGTGGAAACTGGTGGGCAACTCGGTGATGATCGCGCCCCTGCTGTTCCCGCCGCTGGAACCGGCCACCACCGAGGCACTCACCGCTGTGCTCGGCGTGCCGCGCGCGGGCGCACCGGTCAACGCCGACCAGTGGGACGGCTACACCGCCGACCGGCAGCGGCTGTTCCGGGCCATCACCGAGAACAGGGTCGGCGACGTGGTGTTCCTGACCGGCGACATCCACTCCTCCTGGGCCGCCGACCTCCCCGTGGATGCCGCGAACTATCCGGGCGGCCCGACCGCCGGTGCGGAGTTCGTCGTGCCGTCGGTCACCTCGGCGAGCATCGGCGAACTGCTGAAGGCACCGCCCCGCACGGCCGCGGTACCGGTGGAGGAGGCGATCAAGGCCGCCAACCACCACCTGCGCTACGTCGAACTCGAATCGCACGGCTACGGCGTGCTCGACGTGACCGCGGACCGCACCCAGATGGACTGGTTCTACCTCCTGAACGTCGACGACCCGGCGTCCCCGGTCCGGCACGGTGCCTCGTTCGCGGTACCCGCGGGAGGGCGCGTCCAGCCCCAGCCGGGACCGGTCGCCTGAGCCTCACTCGGCCCAGCGTTCCTCCAGCATCGCCGAGACCTCGTCGGCGAAATCCCCGATGACGTCGTCGCCGGTGCAGCGCGCGTCCTCGGCCAGAGCCGCCCAGCGGTTGATCAGCGCCGCCGACCGCGGCACCGACAACCCGTGCTCCCGCGCGGCGGCGATGCGGGTGTGGTCGGCGGGCAGGAACCAGTAGGTCGTCAGCCACACCCAGATCAGGCGCGCCTCCAGGATCCGCTCGGCCAGCACGGCGTCGTCGGCCAGCGCGGGGAACACCCCGACCACCTCGGCGCGCCACGCCTCCACCATCTGCCTGGCCCGTTCCCGCGACAGCTCCACGTCGCACAGGCACCCGGGGAACGACACCAGCGCGTACGCGATGTCGAGGGTCGCGTCGCGGAAACCGCCCCACTCGTAGTCGAGGAACCGGGCGCCGTCGTTGTTGAGCATCACGTTGTCCGGGCACAGGTCCGACGGGCTGAACGCCCGGAACCGCCCGGCCGAGAACAGCCGGTTACCGCGGACGATCCGCTCGGCGATCTCGACCGGCACCGTCAAGCCCAGCTCCCGCTGCAACAGGCGCGGCACTTCCGCCACGGCGGCCTCGGCCTGCTGGGCGATGCCGTCGACCCGGTGCACCACGTCCACCCGGCGCAGCAGCGCCACGAAGTCGGCCTCGCGACCCACGGTCGCCGCGTGCATGCGGCCCAGCGCCTGCGCGAACGCCATCAGCGCGTTGCGGGTGGCGGGTTCGGCGCCGGAGCGCAGCACCGCCGTGAGGCCCGCGTTCTCGCCGAGATCGGACAGGATCAACAGCCGGTCGGGCAGGCTGTAGGCGATCAGGTAGGCGCCCGGACGCTGGTCCCGGCCGAGCGAGGTGGTGAACTGGTAGGAGACCGCTTCGCGCAGGAACGCCGAGTCGACGCTGGCCACGCCCGGCGCCAGCCCGCCCGTGGTGCGGTCCTGGGCACCGCCGCGCACCTGCTTGACGATCAGCGTCCGCGGTAGCGAGAAAGCGTTCTCCGCGACACGCACACGTAGGACCGTCGTCCTACCACTTCCGCTGAGTTCGATCGGATCGCTCAGCTTCACCGGAGCACCCATTCGCTTGGTGAGCAACTGCTGTGCTGCGGACACGACGTCGGCGGCGCGTTCGGCCAATAGTGCGGTCATCGCCTCTCAAGCTACTCGCTTCGGGTCACTTCTAGCGAGCGGTTACACAACCTTTCCGCGTCGCTCGGCGTGTCCACCTGGTGTTGCTGCGCGGACACGATCGAGTGGGTCGGGTCCACCTTGACACCATCGCACGCGTCCGGTTTTCTCATCGTGAACTGCTCTGCGCCACTTCGCAAACCAGTTGTCCGGAAAGGTCTACGACTGTGACCGACACACCGTCCTCCGCACCGAAGGATCCGGCCGGAGGCGACGCCTCGGTGCGAGGTGGCGACCCTCACCCCGGTTCGCCGCCGAACCTTCCGCCGCCGAACCTTCCGCCGCCGCAGGGGGCGCCGACGCCGGGTCCGCAGTACGGCCCGCCCGGCTCCGCGCCCGCCGACCAGCCGGTGTACGGCTATCAGCAACTCGCCGCACCCACCACGTTGGACGTCGGCAACGCGATCAGCTACGGACTGGAGAAGTTCCGGTCGAATATGGCTCCGTGGCTTGCTGTTACGGCCGTCGGCGTGGTCATCTACCTGACCTTCCTGTTGGTGGTGCAGACCTTCGAGCCGAATTCGCTGCTGTCGCTGGTGTTGCTGTTCCTGGCGGTGATGGTCGGGCTGTGGCTGTTGCAGGCGGCGATGGTGCGCGGCGCGCTGCACGAAACAGACGGCGTCAAACCCGTTTTCGGCTCCTTCTTCCAGGTCCTCAACGCGGGCAACGTGCTGCTCACCGCGCTGCTGGCGTTCCTGGGGACGTGGCTGGGCCTCGCCCTGTGCGTGTTGCCCGGCCTGGCTGTGGGCGTGCTGTGCATGTTCTCGCTGCACTTCGTCGTCGACCAGGATCTGGGCCCGATCGATGCCATCCGCGCCAGCGCGATGCTCGTGGCCCGCAACCCGGTGCAGGTGCTGCTGCTCGCGCTGTCGGTCGTGGTGATCACCCTGCTCGGCCTGCTGGCCTGCGGCATCGGTGTGCTGATCGCCGGACCGGTGTGCGTGCTCGCGGTCACCTACGCCTACCGGGGTCTCACCGGCGGCACACTGGTTCCCGCCTGAGGCGCTTCCGTCGCGCTACCGCGAATCGGCCGCGACCCGTCCGGGGCCGCGGCCGATTCCGTCGTGGGGGGCCTCAGCCCGCCTGTTCGGCCTTCTTCGCCTCGGCCTGTTCCGGCTTGGCGTCCAGCCCCGCCTCCTTGCGCTGCTGCGCGGTGATCGGGGCGGGCGCGTCGGTGAGCGGGTCGACGCCGCCGCCGGTCTTCGGGAAGGCGATCACCTCGCGGATCGAGTCCAGTCCCGCCAGCAGCGCGACGATGCGGTCCCAGCCGAAGGCGATGCCGCCGTGCGGGGGCGCGCCGTAGGCGAAGGCGTCCAGCAGGAAGCCGAACTTCTCCTGCGCCTCCTGCTCGCCGATACCCATCACCTTGAACACCCGCTCCTGCACGTCACGGCGGTGGATACGGATCGAGCCGCCACCGATCTCGTTGCCGTTGCAGACGATGTCGTAGGCGTAGGCCAACGCCGACCCCGGGTCGGTGTCGAAGGTGTCCAGCGACTCCGGCTTGGGCGAAGTGAACGCGTGATGCACGGCCGTCCACGCCGAGTGCCCGAGCGCGACGTCACCGCTGGCGGTCGCGTCGTCGGCGGGCTCGAACAGCGGCGCGTCCACGATCCACACGAACGACCAGGCGTTCTCGTCGATCAGGCCGACCTTGCGCGCGATCTCCCCGCGCGCCGCGCCGAGCAGCGCCCGCTGCGCCTTGGCCGGGCCCGCGGCGAAGAACACGCAGTCGCCCGGCTCCGCGCCCACGTGCTTGGCCAGCCCCTCGCGCTCGGCGTCGCTGAGGTTCTTGGCGACCGGACCTCCGAGGCTGCCGTCCTCGTTGACCAGCACATACGCCAGGCCCTTCGCCCCGCGCTGCTTGGCCCACTCCTGCCAGGCGTCGAGCTGGCGCCGCGGCTGACTCGCCCCACCGGGCATCACCACGGCGCCGACGTAGGGCGCCTGGAACACCCGGAACGGGGTGTCCTCGAAGTACTCGGTGCACTCGGTGATCTCGACGCCGAACCGCAGGTCGGGCTTGTCGGAACCGAAGCGGCGCATCGCCTCGGCGTAGGTCATGTGCGGGATCGGGGTCGGGATCTCGTAGCCGATCAGCTTCCACAGCGCGACCAGGATCTCCTCGGCGAGCAGGATCACGTCGGCCTGCTCCACGAAGCTCATCTCGATGTCGAGCTGGGTGAACTCCGGCTGCCGGTCGGCGCGGAAGTCCTCGTCGCGGTAGCAGCGGGCGATCTGGAAGTACCGTTCGATGCCACCCACCATGAGCAGCTGCTTGAACAGCTGCGGGCTCTGCGGCAGCGCGTAGAAGTTGCCCGGCTGCAGGCGCGCCGGCACCAGGAAGTCACGCGCGCCCTCGGGCGTGGACTTGGTCAGCGTCGGGGTCTCCACCTCGACGAACTCGTGCCGGGCCAGCACCTCGCGGGCAGCGGCGTTGACCTTGGAGCGCAGCCGGATGGCATGGGCAGGGCCCTCGCGGCGCAGGTCCAGGTAGCGGTGCTTGAGGCGGGCCTCCTCGCCGGGCTGCTCGTCGAGCTGGAACGGCAGCGGCGCGCTCTCGTTGAGCACCTCCAGCTCGCGGACGTTCACCTCGATCTGCCCGGTCGGCAGTTCCGGGTTCTCGTTGCCGTCGGGCCGCTGCTCGACCACGCCGGTGACCCGCACGCAGTACTCCGCGCGCAGCCGATGCGCCTGTTCGGCGGCCTCGCCCTCGCGGAACACCGCCTGCGACACCCCCGAGGCGTCGCGCAGATCGATGAAGATCACCCCACCGTGGTCGCGCCGCCGGGCCACCCATCCGGTGAGGGTGACGGTCTGACCGGCATGCTCGCTTCGCAGCGAACCAGCCAAGTGGGTGCGCAGCACGGGATTCCTTTCGACGATTTCTCACACCGGTACGGGCGTCGACCAGGTGCGCTTGCCATCGTAGTGAGACGCGATCGGCGAGTGGAAACCGATATCGGCCGGGCCCGTGTCAAGCTGTAGCCGAATGGGCTCCCACCGGCGGGGTATCCCGCGCGGGGCAGCGGCGTGGCAGAACAGAAAGCGACAGCGATGACCTTCAACGAAGGCCTGCAGATCGACCCGGCCCGGGCGTCCTCCGGCGGCGGTCCCGGCATGGGCGGCAAGCTCGCGCTCGGCGGCGGTGCGGGCGGCCTCATCCTGCTGGTGATCACGCTGCTGCTCGGCGGCGACCCCGGCTCGGTCCTGGGCCAGTTCACCGGCGCGCAGGACAACGGGCAGGTCCAGCCCGGCACCGCGGGCACCCCCGAACACTGCCGCACCGGCGCCGACGCCAACCGCTACGTCGACTGCCGCGTCGTGCTGACCGCGCAGAGCCTCGACGCCGTGTGGGCGGGCGAGCTGCCCGAACAGACCGGCGTGCGCTACTCCGAGCCGAAGCTGCGCCTGTTCTCCGGCGCCGTCGCCACCGGCTGCGGCAACGCCACCAGCGAGGTGGGTCCGTTCTACTGCCCCGCCGACCAGACCGCCTACTTCGACGTCAGCTTCTTCCAAGAGCTCGTCGACCGCTTCGGCTCCAGCGGCGGCCCGCTGGCCCAGGAGTACGTCGTCGCCCACGAGGTCGGCCACCACATCCAGAACCAGCTCGGCGACCTCGGCCGCGCCCAGCAGGATCCGCGCGGGGCCGACTCCGGCGCCGTCCGCACCGAGCTCCAGGCCGACTGCTACGCGGGCCTGTGGGCCCACTACGCCGACAAGACACCCGCCCCCGGCAGCAGCGAGCCCTTCTTGCGGCCGCTCACCGACACCGACATCCGCGACGCCCTCTCCGCCGCCTCCGCCGTCGGCGACGACCGCATCCAGCGCGCCGCCCAGGGCCGGGTGAACCCCGAGGCCTGGACGCACGGCTCCTCCGACCAGCGCCAGAAGTGGTTCCTCACCGGCTACCGCACCGGCCGGGTCGACGCCTGCGACACCTACTCCGCGAGCGACCTGAACAACCCGCCCGCGCTGCGCTGACACGCCCGCCGCGCGGCGGGCGCGGCGGCCCCGGTCCTGTCATGATCTATGCCGCGCCGAGCGCGCACCCGCCCCGACCTGGGGCGGGCCTCATCGAGAAGGGGATATGACATGCGAAGGATCGCGTCGGCGCTGCTGGTCGCGGCGCTGGCACTGACGAGCGCGGGCGCGGTCGCCACGGCCGAAAGCGAACCGGCCGCAACCGGTTTCGCCCTCGTCACACTGACCACGATGCCCGCGGGCTGGAGCCAGCGCACCGACCTGCGCCCGCACCTGCAGGTCTACGCTGACGGCCGCGCCGTGCACCGCCCCGACGCCACCGCCCCCGACCGCGACCCCGGCACCGAACCCCGCGAGGTCGTCGGCACGGTGCCCCGCGAAGCACTGGACAAGGCGCTCACCGAGATCCGCGCCCTCGCCGACACCGATTTCGGCGTCCCCGCCGGCACCGACCAGGGCAGCCAGATCATCGACCTGATGCCCGAGAACCCCGCCGAGGACGTGCACCTGATCCTCTACGCTCCCGACGCCACCGACGGTCTCTCCGCCGAACAGCGCGACGCCCGCACCCGGTTCACCGCTCTGTATCGAGGACTCCTCGACGCCTTCCGCGGCACCAGCTGAGGGACAGTCGCTCCCGCGTGGGAGCGGCATCGACCGATCGGCTGTCCGGCGTGCGCACCCGTCCTCGGGCCGCGACGCGACGGTCAGTAGTCGGCGTCGGCGTGCAGGCGGTTCAGCGTGGTGATGATCCAGTCGGTGAAGTGCCGGGTCAGCTCGGCCGGGGTGGTCGGGCGGACGGTGATGTGGGCGCCGCGGTGCTCGGTGTAGCGGCCGTCGTCGGTGATGTCGTACCACTGCAGCACGTCGAGCGGTCGCGCCGCCGAGTGCAGCGGGCCGGTCAGCAGGGCAGCGGTGCCACCACCGTCGGCTTGCCTGCCGAGCAGGCGGCGGTAGCGTTCGCGAGGAGTGTTGCGCGCGTTGTCCTGGAGGTAGCCGTCCCGCCTAGGCTGGAGATCGGTCGGGTGGAACGTCTCCGGCCGCTCGTTTCCCGGACGGCACGCGGGCACGGCCTGGGTGAGGCGGGCCGGGAGCTGGTCGGCATCGAAGGCGCGCAGACGGATCGGGCCGTGCTCGGTCTCGGTGCCGTGCTGCGTGAGAACCACCGCGCGGTGACCCGCCCGGGCACCGAGCACCCGGTACTCGCGCAGATCGTCGCGTCCCGTGCTGTTGCGGTGCCGGCAACTCCCACCCAGGATCTCGATCCGGATGTCGGAGGCGGCCAGGGTGCGCAGGGCGGCCGCGATCTCGTCGAGCTCGTCGGCGCTGTATCGGTTGCGCACCGCGACCCGGTGCGCGGCGGCCTCGTCGTGGAACGCGAACCGGCTCAGATGCCGCAGCGGACCCGGGATGCGGTCATGGGCGTCCCCCAGCCACAGCGCCGCGAAATCATCGGTGTCCCAAGTCCACTCGGACATACCCCATCCCCTCTCGGCGGCGCCGTCCCGCGCCGTCGTGCACAGCCGCACCGGCACCGCGCCGATGCCCGATCTCCGACGTCACCGCCACTGCCACCGCACCGTCACCCGGCGTCACCGCCGATCACACCGCCGGGAACCGTCGGCGGCAACTCCCCGAGCAGTTCGTCGGTGTTCTCCTGCGTCACGAGATAATCCGGAATCTGGTGCGTGTCGTCGTCCTGGCCGCCGCCCCGAGCCCCCGGCGCACCGGCCATCCCCATGCCACCCATCCCGCGCATCGCCCCGCCCGCCGCCGCGGCCGCCGCCGGGGCGGACTGCCCCGGCACGACCGCCGAGCCCGGCACACCCGGAATACTGCGCCCCGGCTGCGGCGTGGCCGCAGAACCCGGACTGCCCGGCGAGCCGGACCCGGGGCTGCCCGGCGACCCCGATCCCGGACTCGACGGATTCGAGCCACTCGGCACCGTCCGCCCCGGATCACTCGGGTTCGTACCCGCCGGATTCGTCGAGGCAGGATCGGTCGACGCGGGATCCTGGCTCGACGGTTCGGTCGAATCATCGCCCTGCGACGACTGATTCGTCGACAAATCATCCTGCTGATCCGCCGGTTCCGTCTCCTCCCCCGGCTGCGGTTGCTCCTCTTGACCGGACGGACTTCCCGGCTGATCGCCCCCGCCCGGACCGTTCGACGACGGGTTGCCCGAACCCGAACCATCACCCGAACCGGAACCGCCGCCGAACCCGCCGGGCGGAACGGTGATGTCGGGGGAAGAGGTGGGGCTCACCGGTGTCGGCAGGACGGGAATTTTGGCGTCGATCTCGCTGAACGGCTGCACGTAATGCGCCTGCATTGCGGCGCGAGCTGCCTGTTCCTCCTGGGACTGCTCCCGCTGCAGTTCCCAGCGATTCGGCGGCCACAACCAGGACGTCCACGTGATCACCACCGGATCCGGCAACGCCTTCTTCGTCGCGATGATCGCATCGGCGGCGTCCCGCACCCGGGTGTACATCTCCTCGAGGGTGGGCGTCAGCTCCTCGGCCTTCGCGGTGTATTCCTGGATGCTGCGCTTCGACTCCTCCGCCGCCGCACCGGTCCAGGCTTGGGAGATGGAGTTCTGGATCGAACGGGCGAACGTTCGGACACCCTGGTCCCAGAGTTGGCGAACCTGCCAGTACTGCTGTGCCTGGCTGTAGGCTTCGGTGGCACCGAGGGGCTCGAAGGCCTCCTTGATCTTCGGGTGCTCCCAACTTTCGGGATTCTCTCCGCCGTTCGGTATCCGGGCGCTCTCGTAACCGGTCACTTGGTGGTTCCATCCGGCAGCAGGAATGGGCCGTAAGTGGATCCCTCCGGAGCACGCTGGGGTAGTGTCTCGTTCAGCCGATTGAACTCGGCGGCAAACGAGCTGTCTGCTTGCATCATTCGCTCTCGAGCGATGCGATGCACTTCCTGGATGTCCTCCACGATCCGGTAATGCTCCTCCATAACCTTCCATACCGAGTTGTTGTCGCCGGCGCCCTTGGCCTTCCCTCGAAAGCGGTCCACCACTGTGGCCGCCGAGATCAGGTCAGGGTTCGCTTCCCCCAAGCCCCACGGGCGATCGTGCGAAACCTCGTCCATGATCGATTGGATGGCTTGGATTGCCTGTTTGAAGTACTCGCAGTCGCGATCAATGTAGATGAAGTCCTCCGGCTTCATCGTCACCGATACGCTTCCTTCGCGCGCAGCGGTCAACAGGTTCGCCATCGGTCGTGGCGTCTGATCCTCGCTCACGTTTGTTTCCTTTCCCTCCCCAACCGCCACAGTCGTCCGACAGCCCTACGCACCGTCGGGAATCGCCGGAACAACCTTCTGCGCCAGTCCGGTCGTCAATGCGCAGGTGTCCCGGCTCCCAGTGTTCTTCCGGGATGGAGGGTTGCTCAAATTCAATTCGAGACTACCACCCCGCATCTCCACGTTAAGCGTGCATACCGCCTCCGGATGCTCGTCGACCTGGCGGCTGGTGATGGCAGCGCGCCCGTCGATCGACGTCTCGCGTGCGTCAGGGAAGTTCTTGGACCGAACCATGTCCACGGTGATGTTGGTGATTCGGATACTCGCCGCATATCCGTCCGGCTGGACCCAACGACAACCGCGCCATTTGATTCCGCCCGAAACATCGGAGTCGGCATTGAGTTTCATAGTCAAGTTTTCCGAATCCAGCACGCTCTGCGGAATGTCCTCACAGGGATCGAACCCCGTGGGAACATCTGCCGCGACAGTCGCCATGGTGCTCTCCGTGGACCCGGCATCTCCATCCACCGAGGAATCGCAGCCACCCAACACCACCACGACCCCCAGCGCCAGAACTCCCCCGACCACCGACCTGCTCCCCATCCAGCACCCCTCACTCGCCGGGATTCTCGGGCATCGCGGGGCGGACCGGCTTCTCCTCCCCCTGCCAACTGCCGGTGATCCTACCGACATCACATGCTGCCGTGGACCGCTCGCTCACGGCGGCCCGCATGCCCCACGCCGATGATCGTGGGGCGTGTCATTCGATGGTCAGAACTGGTCTTGCTCGTAGTCGGTACCCAGGAGTTCGTCGGTGTGGGTCGCGCCGATGACTTCCGGGGTGGACTCGCCGAGCGGGCCGGTGAGGTCGTCGTTGCCGGTCAGGCTCTGGTAGGGCTGCACGGTGCGGGAGTGCTCGTCGTCCTCGCCTTGGCGGCCGGCGCCGGCCGCGGCGGGGCTGCCCATGGTCGAGGTATACGAAGTCCTCAGCACGCATTGATACCGTTGCCGTACCCTCGCGCGCCGCCGCCAGGAGGTTCTCCATCGGCCGAGTAGCCTGATCCTCGCTCATTGTTCGCTCTCCCCGCCCATCAACATTGCGCCTCAGCAGTCAGCGGTCGGCGGGCAAGTACGATACGACCTTGTCCGCCAGCGCCTTGGTCAACTCACATGTATCCAGATGTCCCGTCTTCCGGCTCGATGACGGATTACTCAGATTGAATTCGAGACTCCCTCCCTGCATCTCCACATTGAGCGTGCAGGCGGACTCGGGATGGTCTTCCACTTGCCGGGTTGATATAGCCGGACGACCGCCGATCGTCAGCTCCCGCGTCCCAGCAAATCCCTTTTCCCGAACCATGTCAATCGTTACATTGGTTGTTTGGATCCCCGCAACATAGCCATCGCGCTGAACCCACATGCATCCTCGCCATTTGAGCCCACCAGAGGCGTCGGTGTTGTCCGGACTCTCCATTTCCAATTTCTCTGAATCCAAAACGCTCTGCGGGATGTCCTCGCACGGGTCGAAACCCGCCGGAACATCCGCCGCGACGGTCGCCGTGGTGCTCCCGGCCGGCCCGGCATCTCCATCGACCGAGGAATCGCAGCCCCCCAACACCACCACGACCCCCAGCGCCAAAACTCCCCCGACCACGGACCTGCTCCCCATCCAGCACCCCTCACTCACCCGGATTCTCGGGCATCGCGGGACGGACCGACTTCTCCTCCCCCTGCCAACTATCGTGTTTTTGAAGTGCTTACAGTCCCGGTCGATATAGACAAATTCCTCAGGGCGCATCGTCACAGACGAATGCCCGTCACCGGCTGCGCTCAACAGATTCGCCATTGGACGCGGTGCTGCGATTTCGCTCACAGTCTCCCCCACTCGTCGGATGGAACTTCTAGCTGCATCATCCCCCCGGCGGCACTGACGGCATGATCTCTTCCGCTAGCGATCGGGTGAGCTCGCAGGTGTCCAGGTGGCCGGTCTTCGTCCCCGATGGGGGATTGGTCAAGTTCAGTTCCAAACTGCCGCCCTGCATCTCGATGTTCAGAGTGCAGACCGACTCCGGATGGTCGGCGACCTGCCTGGACTCTATGGCTTGCCGGCCACCGATCGTCAGTTCTCGCGCATCCACGAAGTTCTTTGCACGGACCATATCGACGCTGATATTCGTTGTCTGAACAGTGGCGCCGTAACCATCGGCCTTCACCCATTGGCACCCTCGCCACTTGATTCCACCCGAGACAGTCGAGTCTGCGGGTATCTTCATCGTCAGTCCCTCGGAATCAAGCACGCTCTGCGGGATGTCCTCGCACGGGTCGAAACCCGCCGGAACATCCGCCGCAACGACCGCCGTGGTGCTCCCGGCCGGCCCGGCATCCCCATCCACCGAGGAATGGCAGCCCCCCAACACCACCACGGCCCCAACCGCCAGAACTCCCCCGACCACCGACCTGCTCCCCATCCAGCACCCCTCACTCGCCGGGATTCTCGGGCATCGCGGGACGGACCGACTTCTCCTCCCCCTGCCAACTGCCGGTGATCCTACCGACATCACAGCGACGGCGCCGTCGGAGTCGGTACCGTCGCGAAAATCGGTCCGAGGCCGGGCATGGAGGAAAGCGCCGCCAATGCCTGCTCGGGGCTGCGCGCCTCGGGCGGCTGTTCCGGCAGCGTCTCGTTCAACTGATTGAACTCCGCAGCGAACGAGCTGTCAGCCTCCATCATTCGCTCACGGGCGATGCGATGGCCCTCTTGAATGTCTTCGACGATCCGGTAGTGCTGCTCCATCACTTTGTGGACGGCGTTGCCGTCTACTGCGCCCATCGCCTTACCTCGGAAACGAGCAACGATGGTCCCTGCTGATACCAGACGTTCGTTGCCCTCACCGAGCCCCCATGACGATTGGTCCGCGATCCTTTGGGCTAGCAATTGGATCTGCCGGATCTTCGGCTTGAAGTACTCGCAGTCACGACCGATGTAGACGAAGTCCTCCGGGCTCATCTGTACCGTGGCGCTACCCTCCCGAACCGCGCTCACCAGATTTGCCATCGGCTGTGCAACATGGTCCTCACTCACGGCTGGTCACCCTCCCATCCATATTCGCGGGCTTCAGTCACAGTGCTGGCAGCAAGGGGACAACTTTTTCGGTGAAGTCACGTGCGAGGTCACAGGTATCCAAGTGACCTGTCGCATCCCCCGATGGCGGATTGACCAGGCTGACTTCCAAGCTTCCGCCCATCATTTCCACGTTCACGGTGCAAACTTCGTCGGGACGCTCCTCCGACCTCCGAGTCGATATTGCCTGTCTGCCTTCGAGTTCGAACTCATGGGCGTCCACAAAAGCCTTCTCCCGCACCATGTCTATCGTGATGTTGGTGGTCTGAACTCCGATTGCATAGCCATCCTTCTTGACCCACCCGCAGCCACGCCATTTGATGCCCCCGGGTGCATCCATGGTGTCCGTCGTCTTCATTTTCAAGTTCTCCGAGTCGAGAACCTGCTGCGGGATATCAGCACACGGGTCGAACCCCACCGGCACATCCGCCGCGACAGTCGCGGTCCTACTGGCCGAAGTGGCCTCGCCCCCGTCGCCCGAGGAATCGCAGCCCCCCAACATCACCACGACCCCCAGCGCCAGAACTCCCCCGACCACCGACCTGCTCCCCATCCAGCACCCCTTCTCTATGCGCCCGCCGGAATTGTTGGAACAACTTTCTCAGCCAGGGCGCGGGTGAGCTCGCACGTGTCGAGATGGCCGGTCTTCTTGCGCGAGGGCGGGTTACTGAGATTGAATTCCATAGACCCTCCGACCATTTGAACATTCAGCGTACATACCGCATCCGGATGGTCTGGTGACCGCCTGCTGGAAATCGCCGATCGCCCCCCTATGTTCAGCTCAGTGCTGTCCGGCAGGTTCCTGGCCTTCACCATCTCCACGGTGATGTTGGTGACCTGAATCGTTGCCGTGACACCGTCCGTCTGAACCCACATGCAACCCTTCCATTCAATGCCACCGGGACCGGTCGAGTTCTGTGGACTGGGCAATCTCAGCCCTTCCGAGTCCAGCAACTCCTGCGGAATATCGGCGCAGGGATCGAACCCGGCCGGGGCCTTCGGGGCCATCTCCGAGCTCGGCGCGACCGTAGCAGAGCCGGCCGGCCCGGCATCTCCATCCACCGAGGAATCGCAGCCACCCAACACCACCACGACCCCCAGCGCCAGAACTCCCCCGACCACCGACCTGCTCCCCATCCAGCACCCCTCACTCGCCGGGATTCTCGGGCATCGCGGGGCGGACCGGCTTCTCCTCCCCCTGCCAACTGCCGGTGATCCTACCGACATCACATGCTGCCGTGGACCGCTCGCTCACAGCGGCCCGCATGCCCCACGCCGATGATCGTGGGGCGTGTCATTCGATGGTCAGAACTGGTCTTGCTCGTAGTCGGTACCCAGGAGTTCGTCGGTGTGGGTCGCGCCGATGACTTCCGGGGTGGACTCGCCGAGCGGGCCGGTGAGGTCGTCGTTGCCGGTGAGGCTCTGGTAGGGCTGCACGGTGCGGGAGTGCTCGTCGTCGTCGCCTTGGCGGCCGGCGCCGGCCGCGGCGGGGCTGCCCATGAAGGAGTTGCCGGTGCCCGCGGGGGTGGTGGAAGTGCCGGTGCCGGTGGGGAATCCGGTGGGGGTGGCGGTGACGGGGCGGACGCCGGGGATGCCGGCGCCCGGGGAACCGGAGCCGGGGCTCTGGGTGCTCGGGAGACCGGTGATACCGGGGGATCCCGAGCGCCCACCGCCGCCGCCGGAACCGCCGGAGCCGCCCGAACCGCCGGGGCGGCCGAGGGCGCCGAGCAGGCCGCTGCTGGGGGTGCTCGCACTCTGCGTGTTCAGTGCGGACGGCTGGGTGGGGGTCAGCGAGCTGCCCGGCGTGCCCGCGGTGGGGCTCGCGCTCGCCGCCTGGGTGGCGGCGTCCTGCGCCTGGGACAGGAGGGGTTCGCCGATGTTCTGCACCGCCGCCTGGGCGACCTCCTGGGGCGCGGGCAGCCCGCTCTGGCCGAGCAGCTGGGCGACGACACCGTTGAGTTCGGCGGTCTTACCCGCCAGGTCGCCACGGGTGGCGTTGACGACGGTGAGCGCGCTGCCGAGATGTTCGGTGGCGCTGGCGATCAGCGTGGCCTGGCCGGGCGGGGTGAGGATGACCGGCGCCAGGGCGGTGGCCTGGGTGGCGAACGAGCTTGCGATGCCGAGCAATTGGGCGTTGCCCTGCTGCACGACGGCGGCGGCGCGCTGGGTGAGCTCGGAGATGTCGAAGCCGCGCTGGCTGGTCTCCTGCCCCTGGGCGCTCGCCTCTTGGCCGGCGACCTGCGCCTGCCGGGCGGCCTGCCCTTCCCATACCTGCTCGACGGTGGCCATGCTGCCCTTGGCGACCTGCATGGCGGTCTCGATGATCTGCGAGGACTGGCTCAGGATCGCGGTGGGGTCGAGTGCGCCGAGCACGCCGGTGCCGAAGCTGCTCAACAGGTCGAGGATGGGTTTGAACAGCACGTCGACGCCGGGCAGAGCGGGCACCTGGAGGCCCTGCATCAGCGCGCCGACGGGGTCGGCGGGCAGGCTGGGCAGCGTCGGCAGCTGGGTGGCGGCAGCTTGGGCGGCCTGGGTGGCCGCCGCGGCGGCGCTCTGTGCGGCGGCACCGGCTTGGCCGAGCGCGTGCTGCACGGACTCCTGGGCCTGCTGCGCGGCCTGCCCCAGAGCGACGTTCGCCCCGTCCAGGATGCCCGCGGCTTCGGTGCCGAGGCCGCCGAGGATGTCCTGCGGGTCGGACGGCTGACCGCCGCCGAGGCCGGACAGCCCGGCCGGAACTGTGCCCGTGGCCGGGGTGTCGTCGGAGATCTTGCGCGCCAGGACGAACTCGGGCGGCTCGATGGGCGGCAGGTCGGCGGGCAGCTGCGGTAGCGGCACGTCGATCACGGCCTGGTCGCTGGGGATCTCGGCGTTCGCGGGGGCGGACGCGACGGGGGCGGCCGCCTGGTTCGCACCGACGACCGCGTGGTCGAGGCCGGGCTCGGGCGCGGCGGTGGGCTGGGCGGCGCCGATGACGCCGGTGTCGGTGACATCGAGTGGCTTCATGGCGGCCTCAGATCTCGTTCGCCTGGACGTTCAGCTGGCCGGCGTTCTCGCCGTCGGTGTTCTCGAACAGCGCGGCGGCCGAGAACGCCTTCCAGGACAGGTCGTTGTATTTCGCCGCGAGATCGTTGATGTCCTTGGCCTGCAACACCTGCGCGGCCGCGAAACTCAACAGGTAATCCGCGCCGATCAGGCCGAAGACGGGCGTGAGCGCCGAGACCTGACCGACGAGGTCCATGTTCGCCGCCGCCGAGATCTGCCCGGCGATCCCCGCGTGCTCCGTGGCGAACGTCCGGACCGCGCCGGTGTCCACCGAGAGATTTTCCATCGAGTTGCCCCCCATTCGTCGTCAACTGCCTGTTCCGCACCGGCCGCCCGATCGTCCGCCGCACCCGGCTCCCTCGAACGCCTGGACGTTCCTCCCCGAAGCGGCTGTGCCAGCGGACAGCTCGGCCGTCCGCGGCCCTGCACCGCTACGGTTCGGCTCAATATAGCCGACAGTCGGGACAGGTTTCGAGTGCGGCACAGCGCGCGGACCGGGTCGACGGCACCTCGGGCGACAAACTGGAACGTGTTGCAAATTAGAACAAGTTCTATATTCTCTCCTGCATGAAGGTCGCAGTGACCGGCGCAGCCGGCTACCTCGGTTCGAACCTGCTCCCCCTGCTCCGCGAGCGGGGGCACGACGTCGTCGCCATCGACCGGGTGACGCCCGCGAAATCGGACACCCCCGGCGTGACCTGGGTCGAGGGCAACGTGCTCGATCCGGCGTCGATGCGCGCCGCACTGGACGGCGCGGAGGTGGTGTACCACCTGGTGGCCGTCATCACCCTGGCGGACAAGAACGATCTGGCCTGGCGGGTCAACACCGAGGGTGTGCGGGTGGTGGCCGAAGCGGCGCTCGCGGTGGGCGCCCGCCGCATGGTGCACGCCAGCTCGATCCACGCCTTCGATCAGTACACCTGCGGCGGCCACATCGATGAGACCGCGGTGCGCTCGACCGATCCCGGCCTGCCGGTCTACGACCGGTCGAAGTGGGCGGGCGAGGTGGCGTTGCGCAAGGTCATCGACGCGGGGCTGGACGCGGTGCTGTGCAATCCGACCGGGGTCTTCGGGCCGCTGGACCACAGCACGCCACTCTCCCGGATCAACCGCACCCTGCGCGACGCCGCCCAGGGCCGGGTGCCCGCCATGATCGGGGGCGGTTTCGACCTCGTCGACGTCCGCGACGTGGCCGAGGGCCTGATCCTGGCGGGCGAACAGGGCCGCACCGGCGAGAACTACCTGCTCGGCGGGTCGATGATCTCGATGACCGACCTGTGCCGGCTGGCCGCCGCCTACGGTGGCAAGAAGGGCCCGAAGTTCACCATCTCCCCCAAGGTCGTCGGTGGGCTCATTCCGGTGCTCGAGCCGATCGGCAAGATGCTCGGCACCGACATCGTGTCCAAGGCCGCGCTCGGCGCCCTGATCTCGGCACCCACCGTCGATCACGGCAAGGCCACCCGCGAGCTGGGCTATCGCCCCCGCCCGATCGAGGACACCGTGCGCGACCTGGTCGCCTTCTTCGCCGATCCCGCCGGTTTCGAACGCGGCGGCGCGCAGCGCATCGCTTGACACACCTTAGAACGCATGTTCGACTGGGTGCGTGCGGTGGCAGAACCAAACCCTGGACGCCGACGACGGCGCGCTGCCCGGCCTGAGCCGGGCGGGGTTCGTGCGCACCGTCCGCACCCCCGAGTTCGAGGGCATCACCTTTCACGAGGTGCTCTGCAAGAGCGCCCTGAACCGGGTGCCCGAGGACTCGGCGGTGCCGTTCCGGTGGACGGTGAATCCGATGCGCGGCTGCTCACACGCGTGCCGCTACTGCTTCGCCCGGCCCACCCACGAGTATCTCGATCTGGACGCCGGGCGCGACTTCGATGCCCAGATCGTGGTGAAGACCAACGTCGCCGCGGTGTTGCGACGCGAGCTGGGCAGGCGTTCCTGGCACCGCGAGCCGGTCGCGCTGGGCACCAACACCGATCCGTATCAGCGGGCGGAAGGCCGATACCGGTTGATGCCGGGCATCATCCGGGCACTCACCGACGCGGGCACGCCGTTCTCCATCCTCACCAAGGGCACCCTGTTGCGCCGGGATCTGCCGCTGCTGAGTCTGGCGGCGCGCGAGGTCGACGTCCGGCTGGCGGTCTCGATCGCGATCCTCGATCCCGACCTGCACCGGCAGCTCGAGCCGGGCACCCCCGCGCCGCGTGCGCGACTGGATCTGGTGCGCGCGCTGGCCGATGCCGGGTTCGCGGTGAATGTCATGGTCGCGCCGATCATTCCGTATCTCACCGACGGCCGCGCCCATCTCGACGAGCTGTTCGGCGCGATCGCGGCGTCGGGCGCGGCGTCGGCGGTCACCATTCCCATGCATCTACGCGGCAGCACGCGCGGCTGGTTCCTCGGCTGGCTGGCCGAGGCGCATCCGGCGCTGCTGCGCCGCTACCGGCAGCTCTACGGGCGCGGGGCCTACGTGACGCCGGAGTACGCGAGCTGGCTGCGCGAGCGCACCGTCCCACTGCTGGAACGGCACGGCCTGACCAGGCAGTCCGCCGCGGCGCCGCGACCCGCGGACGAGGCATCGCCGCCCGCGGGCAGCCGGCTCACACGGCCCGCCGACACCCAGCTCGCACTGTTCGCCTGACCAGCTCGCACACGCCGGCGGTGTGGAGAATCCACTTCGCCGCCCAGGGCGGCCCCGTGGGGGTAGGTTGGCGACTGGCACCTTCTCACGCGACGAGGAAGTGAAGCAACGCCCATGGATCCGCAGGACAACGGCAGGCCTCAGGGCATCGAAAGTGGCGCAGCGGCAGCGACATCCGCCGCCGCTCGGGCGAAACCGGACGCCACCCCCTTGGACAAGGTCGTGATCCGCTTCGCCGGTGACTCCGGTGACGGCATGCAGCTGACCGGCGACCGCTTCACCCACGAGGCCGCCGCCTTCGGCAACGATCTGGCGACCCAGCCCAACTTCCCCGCCGAGATCCGCGCACCGCAGGGCACGCTACCTGGCGTCTCCTCCTTCCAGATCCAGATCGCCGACTACGACGTGCTCACCGCGGGCGATCAGCCCGACGTGCTGGTGGCGATGAACCCGGCCGCGCTGAAGGCCAATCTCGCGGACCTGCCACGCGGCGGCACCGTCATCGTCAACACCGACGAGTTCACCAAGCGCACGCTGGCCAAGGTCGGCTATCCCGGCGACCCGCTCACCGACGGCTCGCTGGCCGACTTCGTGGTCCACCAGGTGCCGATGACCTCGCTGACGCTGGCCGCGACGGAACCGACCGGCGTGGGCAAGAAGGACGGCCAGCGGGCCAAGAACATGTTCGCGCTCGGGCTGCTCTCGTGGATGTACGGCAGGCCGATCGGGGGCACCGAACGGTTCCTGCGGGAGAAGTTCGCCGCCAAGCCCGAGATCGCCGAGGCCAACGTGCTGGCCTTCCGGGCGGGATGGAACTACGGCGAGACCACCGAGTCGTTCGCGACCACCTACGAGATCGCCCCGGCCGCCCTGCCGCCGGGCACCTACCGCCAGATCACCGGCAACACCGCGCTGGCCTACGGACTGGTCACGGCCGGGCAGCTGGCGGGTCTGCCGGTCTTCCTCGGCACCTACCCGATCACCCCGGCCTCGGACATCCTGCACGAGCTGAGCAAGCACAAGAACTTCGGCGTCACCACCTTCCAGGCCGAGGACGAGATCGCCGGGATCGGTGCCGCGCTCGGCGCGTCACTGGGTGGCGCGCTCGGCGTGACCAGCACGTCCGGGCCCGGGCTCGCGCTGAAGAGCGAGACCATCGGTCTGGCGGTGATGACCGAGCTGCCGCTGGTGATCGTCGACGTGCAGCGCGGCGGTCCGTCCACCGGCCTGCCCACCAAGACCGAACAGGCCGATCTGTTGCAGGCACTGCACGGGCGCAACGGCGAGTCCCCGGTCGCGGTGCTGGCCCCGCGCTCGCCCGCCGACTGCTTCGCCACCGCGGTCGAGGCGGCCCGGATCGCCCTCACCTACCGCACCCCGGTACTGCTGCTCTCCGACGGCGCCATCGCCAACGGCTCCGAGCCGTGGTCCATCCCCGATGTCGCGTCCCTCGACCGCATCGACCCCGCCTTCGAGCCGGAGGCCGGCGACGACGCACCCGCCTTCCAGCCTTACGCCCGCGACCCGGAGACGCTGGCCCGCCCGCTGGCCGTGCCGGGCACCGCGGGCCGCGCGCACCGCATCGGTGGGCTGGAGAAGGCCGACGGCAGCGGCGACATCTCCTACGATCCGGCCAACCACGAGCTGATGGTGCGGCTGCGACAGGCCAAGATCGACGGCATCGCCGTGCCCGACGTGGCGGTGGACGACCCCGATGGACGGGCGGAATTGCTGCTCATCGGCTGGGGCAGCTCCTACGGTCCGATCGGCGAGGCCTGTCGCCGCGCTCGCAGGCGGGGTGTGCCGGTGGCCCAGGCCCACCTGCGCCACCTCAATCCGCTGCCCGGCAATCTCGGCGAGGTGCTGCGCCGGTATCGCACGGTGGTCGCCCCGGAGATGAACGGCGGCCAGCTGGCGATGCTGCTGCGCGCCAAGTACCTGGTGGACGTGAAACCGTGGACCAAGATCGCCGGGACCGCGTTCTCCGCGGCCGAGCTGGTCGGCGTCATCGACGCCGCGCTGGACGGCTCGATCGAGGAACTCGAGCAGGACAAAGCCTTCACCGCCCGCGCACGGGCCACGTATCTGGGGAGCACTCGATGACCATCGTGGACAGCTCGCTGATCGGCACCGACCTCGGCCTCACCGGCGTCTCCGGCGTGCCCGCCGCCGACGCCCCGCAGAAGGTCAAGGACTTCACCTCCGACCAGGAGGTGCGCTGGTGTCCCGGCTGCGGCGACTACGTCATCCTCGCGACCGTGCGCGGGTTCCTGGCCGAGCTGGGCCTGCGCCGGGAGAACCTGATGTTCGTCTCCGGGATCGGCTGCTCGAGCCGGTTCCCCTACTACCTGGACGCCTACGGCATCCACTCCATCCACGGCCGCGCACCCGCCATCGCCACCGGGCTCGCGGTGACCAGGCCGGATCTGTCGGTGTGGGTGGTCACCGGCGACGGGGACGCGCTCTCGATCGGCGGCAACCACCTCATCCACGCCCTGCGCCGCAACGTCAACATGACGATCCTGTTGTTCAACAACCGGATCTACGGGCTCACCAAGGGCCAGTACTCGCCCACCTCCGAGCAGGGCAAGGTCACCAAGTCCACGCCGATGGGCTCGGTGGACCACCCGTTCAACACCCTGTCGGTGGCGCTGGGCGCCGAGGCCACCTTCGCCGCGCGGGCGCTCGACTCCGACCGCCCGGGGCTCACCGAGGTCCTGCGGGCGGCCGCCACCCATCGGGGCACCTCGTTCGTGGAGATCCTGCAGGACTGCCCGATCTTCAACGACGGCTCGTTCGACGTGCTGCGCAAGGAGAACGCCGCGCAACACCTGATCCCGGTGCGCCACGGCATGCCGATCACCTTCGGCGCCGACGGCGAATTCGCGGTCGTCCGTAGCGGTTTCGGGCTCGCGGTGGCGCGCACGGCCGAGGTCGCCGAGGCCGACATCGTGGTGCACGACGCCTACACCGACGACCCGGAGTACGCCTACGCGCTGTCCCGGTTGGGTGATCAGGAGCTGACCCATGTGGTGACGGGGGTGTTCCGCAGCGTCGCGCGTCCGACCTACGACGACACGGTACGTGCCCAGAACGCCGCCGCCGCCGAACAGGCTCCGGTGCAAGCGGATTCGCTACAACGCCTGCTCAACGGCCCGGAGACCTGGACGGTGCGGTAGCCGGGCTCAGCCCTTGGCGAAGCCGAGCTCCACCACCGCCTCGCGTTCGGCGGTCAGCTCGGCGACCGAGGCATCGATGCGCTCGCGCGAGAACGCGTCGACCTCGAGTCCCTCGACGATCCGGTAGGCACCGTCGGCGCAGGTCACCGGGAACGAGCTGATCAGCCCGTCCGGCACACCGTAGGACCCGTCCGAGGGCACCGCCATCGAGGTCCACTCCCCCGCCGGGGTGCCGAGCACCCAGTCGTGGATGTGGTCGATGGCGGCGCTGGCCGCGCTGGCGGCCGAGGAGGCACCGCGCGCCTGGATGATCGCGGTGCCGCGCTGCTGCACGGTGGGGATGAAGTCCTCGCGCAGCCACTGCTCGTCGACCAGCTCGCGCGCCGGGCGGCCCGCGACCGTGGCGTGCGTGAGGTCGGGGTACTGGGTGGCGGAGTGGTTGCCCCACACCGCGATCCGATGGATCTCGGTCGCCGGTGCGCCGGTCTTCTTCGCCAGCTGCGCGATGGCGCGGTTGTGGTCGAGGCGGGTCATCGCGGTGAACCGCTCGGCGGGTACGTCGGGTGCGTTGCTCATCGCGATGAACGCGTTGGTGTTGGCGGGATTGCCGACGACGAGCACCTTCACGTCGTCGGCGGCGACGGCGTTGATCGCCTGGCCCTGGTCGGTGAAGATCGGGCCGTTGGCGGCCAGCAGGTCGGCACGCTCCATGCCCGCGGTGCGCGGCCGGGCGCCGACCAGCAGCGCCACGTTCGCTCCGGCGAAGCCGGTCCACGGGTCGTCGCTGATGTCGATGGCGTCCAGCAGCGGGAACGCGCCGTCCTCCAGCTCCATCGCCACCCCCTCCAGCGAGGCGACGGCGGCGGGAATCTCCAACAGCCGCAGCCGGATCGGCGTGTGCGGGCCGAGCATGGCCCCGGAGGCGATGCGGAACAGCAGGCCGTAGGCGATCTGCCCGGCGGCACCGGTCACGGTGACGGTCACGGGGGCGGTGCGG
The DNA here is from genome assembly GCF_002554515.1 of Nocardia sp. FDAARGOS_372. Lineage (NCBI taxonomy): Bacteria > Bacillati > Actinomycetota > Actinomycetes > Mycobacteriales > Nocardiaceae > Nocardia > Nocardia sp. FDAARGOS_372. The sequence continues at coordinate 2,568,222 of NZ_PDDW01000001.1, forward strand.
TCGGCGGTGCTCACGAGAACTCCCTCGGGGTCGACTGCGTCTCGCTGCCCACCCTAGCGAGGTTCACCGAGGCCGAACCGCGGTGGTGAGCTACGGAACACCAGGGTCTTTCGGCTACCGCCCTCAGGTCAGTTCGGCGACCTCGCGGTCGGTGAGCACGACCGGGGAGACGTAGTCCTTGGCTCGCGCCAGCCGCACCGCCCGGTAGAGCGGCCGTTCCTCGAGCCCGGCGTCGCGGGCCTCGGCGCGCAACTGGCGGATCAGCAGATCCGACACCGCCACGGCGGCCGCGGACTCGCCCGCGGCGAGTGCGTCGGCGAGCCTGCGCAGGCCGAGCAGGTGCAGTTCGCGGCCGCTGCCGCCGTCGGTGTACATCGCCAGCGGAATGAGCTGGGTCTGCCCGCCTTCGGTGAGCCGCAGGGCGACCCGGCTCAGCCGGCCGGGGAAGACGAGCAGTTCGACGCCGGAGGCCGCGGCCACCTCGAGGCGGCGTTCCCCGACGAGCAGCCGCGCGTGCACGGTCTTGCCGCTGAGCCAGATCCGGCGACGACCGAGCGCGAGGGCGTAGCAGACGGTCGGCACGGCCACGACCAGCCCGATCGCCAGCGCGATCGGCCACGCCACCAGCACGGCGGCCAGCAGGCCTGCGCCGAGGCCGACGCCCACCGCCGCCAGCGCGAGCTTGCGCAGCATCGGGACGTAGGTCTCCGGCGCGACGAGATCGAGTCCGACCGGCCGGTCCGGCTCGGCCCGGTCCGCGTTGGGGTCCACGTTCCACCTCTTCGCACACGCCACCGCACCCGTGGTGCGCATCAGCCGCCGCACCCGTGGTGCGCAGCAACCACCGCACCCGTGGTGCGCAGCAACCGTACCCCGCGGGTGCGCCCGCTCGGGACCTATCCGAGTTCGGCGCGCAGCACGCCGACGACCTCGCCCAGCGGCACCTGCCGCTGGTCCCCGGTGCTCATGTCCTTGACGCCGATGGTGTCCTCGGCCAGATCTCGGTCGCCCAGCACCAGGGTGTAGCGGGCGCCGGAGCGGTCGGCCGCCTTCATCGCGCCCTTGACACCCCGACCGCCGTAGGCGAGGTCGACCCGCACGCCGGCGGCGCGCAGCTGGGCGGCCAGGACCACCATTCGCTGCTTGGCGGCCTCACCCAGCGGCACCCCGAAGACGTCGCAGCGCGCCGGGTCGCCCGCCGATTTGCCCTCGGCCTGCAAGGCCAGCATGGTGCGGTCGACGCCGAGCCCGAAGCCGATGCCCGACAGCGGCTGGCCGCCGAGCTGGGCCATCAGCCCGTCGTAGCGGCCGCCGCCGCCGATGCCGGACTGCGCGCCGAGGCCGTCGTGCACGAACTCGAAGGTGGTCTTGGTGTAGTAGTCCAGTCCGCGCACCATCCGCGGGTTCACCACGTACGGCACGCCCAGCGCGTCGAGGTGGCCGAGCACCTGCTCGAAGTGGGCTTTGGCCGATTCGGAGAGGTGGTCGATCATCAGCGGCGCGTCGGCGAGCAGCTCCCGCACCTCCGGGCGCTTGTCGTCGAGCACGCGCAGCGGGTTGAGCTCGGCGCGACGGCGGGTCTCCTCGTCGAGTGGCAGCCCGAACAGGAACTCCTGTAGCAGCTCGCGGTAGCGCGGGCGGCAGGTGTCGTCGCCCAACGAGGTCAGCTCCAGCCGGAACCCGTCCAGGCCCAGCGAACGGAAGCCCGCGTCGGCGATGGCGATGACCTCGGCGTCCAGCGCCGGATCGTCGACGCCGATCGCCTCCACGCCCACCTGCTGCAACTGCCGGTAGCGGCCCGCCTGCGGGCGTTCGTAGCGGAAGAAGGGACCGGAGTAGACCAGCTTGACGGGCAGCTGGCCACGGTCGAGACCGTGCTCGATGACCGCGCGCATCACGCCCGCGGTGCCCTCCGGCCGCAGCGTGACGCTGCGCTCGCCGCGATCGGCGAAGGTGTACATCTCCTTGGTCACCACGTCGGTGGACTCGCCGACGCCGCGCGCGAACAGCCCGGTGTCCTCGAAGATCGGCAGCTCGATATGCCCGTACCCGGCCAGTCGGGCGGCCCGCAGGAGCGCGTCGCGCACCGCGACGAACTCGGCCGAGCCGGGTGGCACGTAGTCCGGTACCCCCTTCGGGGCGGAGAAGCTGCTGGTCTTGGTCACGATGTTCCAGTTTTCCCCACCGCGGCCCGCCAAGTCCAACCGGTTACCCCATCGCGCCGACCCGACCCTCCTCTCAGGAAGGGATGGCACACTCTTACCTCGATGTACGCCGACACGGGAGGATTGTGGTAGTGCCGAGCAATGAACAGCGACGGGCGGCGGCCAAGCGGAAGCTGGAGCGGCAGCTGGCCAACCGGGCCGAGCGGGCACGCAAGCGCAAGCGTCTGACGATCGCCGGCTCCGTGCTCGGCGTCGTGGTCGTCGCCGCGGCGGCCACCGGCGTCTACCTCCTCACCAAGGGCGAGGAGCCCGACACCGCCGCCGCCTCGGAGACCCCCGAGGCCTCGCTGTCGGCCGCCGCGCCGCCCGCCGCCACGCCCAAGCCGGAGCTGGTGAACTGCACCTACACCGACAGCCCCGAGCCCGCGGCGAAGCCGGTGCAGAAGCCGACCAAGACCGAGGGCATTCCGACCACCGGCGGCGATGCGACGGTGAGCGTGAGCGTGGAGACCAACCAGGGACCGCTGGGCCTGACGCTGAACAACGCCGAGTCGCCGTGCACGGTGAACAGCTTCGTCAGCCTGGCCACGCAGGGCTTCTTCGACGGCACCGACTGCCACCGGATGACCGCCGACGCCACGCTGAAGGTGCTGCAGTGCGGTGATCCCACCGGCACCGGCAAGGGCGGGCCCGGCTACGTCTTCGGCAACGAGTACCCCACCGATCAGTACGCCGAGGGCGACCCGATGGCGATGGAGGCGATCGCCTACAAGCGCGGCACCCTGGCCATGGCCAACGCCGGCCCCGGTACCAACGGCAGCCAGTTCTTCCTCGTCTACGGCGACTCCCAGCTGCCGCCGCAGTACACCATCTTCGGCACCGTCGACGAGAACAGCATGGCGACCCTGGACAAGATCGCCGCGCTCGGTCAGGACGACAGCAACGGTCCCGGTGACGGCAAGCCGACCAGCCCGGTCACGATCCAGTCGGTGCGCCTGGACTGACCCGCCGCACGTCGGGTTGCCCGGGTGGTTTCTCGGGTAATCTCGACCACAGGTGGTTCTGCGCCACCACCCGCCGCACCACCAACCGCCGCACCACCATTCGTCCACAGCGAACACTGCAGCATCGGGGAGCAGCCCATGTCCGAGGAACTGGACGATATCGGCCGGGAAACCGCCGCCGTGATGAAGACAATGTTGCAGTTGGCGACCCTGGTCGCGCTGCGCACCCGGGAGCGCGGCCAGAAGGAAGCCGAGGCCCGCGCCAAGCTCACCGAGGCGCGGATGAAAGAGGCGAAGGAGCTACAGATCCGGGAGGCGCGCGAGTCCAAGGCCAAGGACCCGCGCAATCTGGAGCTGGCCAGGATGGTCGAGAAAAGCACGTCGGTCAAAGGCATTTCGCTGGAGAAGGACCGTTCCGGCGGTGCGATGTCGACCGCGGGTTCGGCCATGGCCTCCGGTGGCCTGGCCGCGGCCGCCACCGGCGCGGCCGGCTCGCCGATGGTCAAATACGACTCGCCCGAGCGGCGGATGGCGATCGCGGCGCATCTGGCCAAGATGGGCGTGGCACCGGAGCTGGCCGCGGTGCGCATGCTCATGGAGGTGGGGCAGGGACTGCCCGCCGAGGAGGCGGTGCGGGCGCGCACGGCCGAGGCCAGGTCGACCAGCCGCAGCCGGGAGATCGAGGGCCGCGGCCTGGAACGCACCCGCAACTAGCGCCCGACCGCGAAACGCCCGCTCACGATCGTGAGCGGGCGTTTCGCGGTCCGCGGTGGGCGCTCAGGCCTGGTTGCGGTATTCGTAGTCGTCCGGGGCGGGCTGATCGAACTGGCCCTGCACCGGCGATTTCAGCGGCAGCGGGTTCAGCATGTCCTTGTGCCCGTTGCGGACGCTGCAGTACTTGAACGGCCCGCGCGGATCGAACAGCTTGGTCATGTGCGGGTCGGCGTGGTCGAGGAACCACACGCTCAGGCCCGTCGCCGGATCCATCCGCAGGTGCTCCCACGCACGCCAGAGCGCCTCGAGCCGCACCGCCGCTTCGGCGTGCTTCCACCATTCGGGGCACCAGACGGTCTCGCTGATGTCGGTGACCTGACGGCGGTAGACGAGACTCAGATAGTTCTCGACGAACTCCACGACGCCGTCGTAGACCGTCTTCTCCGGCCGCGGCGGCCCGGGCAGGTGCTGGTTCATCGACGCTCCTCACTGAGTACCGTCACGTCCACGGAGACCATGCCTTTCGTTGGTCGGTTCACAGGGGCCGGACCTCCTCGACATCGCCCTTGCGCAGGTCGGGCGGCGGCGGGACGTCCTTCTTCACCAGCGCGGGCGAGCCGATCACGTCGCCGATCTCGGTCTTGCGCTGCGGATCGTGTTGCGCGATGGACTTCTTCACCTCGGCGGCGTACTCGCCCTCCCACCACGGCACGGTGCGCACCAGCACCGCGGGCTGGCCGGAGGTGAACACGATGGCGCGACCGCGCGGCAGGGTGGTCAGCGCGTTGACACTGAAGGTCTTCGACGACGACAGCGACCGCGAATAGCTCTTGCCGCCTTTGGATTCGGAGACCGACGCCGAGATCGAATCGTATTCACCGATGGCCTCCGAGCGGTCGCGCAGGAAGTTCATGTCGTCCACGCCGCTGCCGAGCACCTTGATGTTGGCCGCCGACCACAGCGCGAGCATGCCCGCGTCTCCCCAGCAGCGCGCGCCCTGCGCCCAGGACTGCAGGACCGTCATCACCACGATGCCGCGGGAGCCGAAGTGGCTGTACTGCTTGGGCAGGTCCTTCCAGCGCACCACGTTGGCGGCCTCGTCGAGCACGGCGAGCAGCGGGATCGGCAGACGACCGCCGCGGGAGCGGGATGCCTTGCGCATGGCCACGTCGATCACGGCCTCGGTCAGGGCGCTCACCAGCGGCGCGGCCGAGCCGCGGCCCTCCAGCGACAGGCAGTACAGGGTGCCGTTGCGCTCGATGAACTCCAGCTCGTCGAACTGCCTGCGCGGCAGACCGGTCTGCGGGTCCGTGCCGGGCAGGATCCAGCTGTGCACGTTGGTGAGTTGCAGGCAGCGCACCATCTTCTTGGCGGTGCCGAAGATGCCGCTGCGGGTGCGCGGATCGGCGTTGTACTGCATGGCCAGGCCGGAGGCCATCAGGTCGTGACCGGCGTTGCGCAGCAACTCGATCGGTTCGGTGTCGACGGGGTTGGTGACCCATTCCCACACCTTCACGATCGGTTCGCGGCCGAGCGCCGCGGCCAGGAACAGCGCGGCGAGCAGGTCTTCGGCCTCGGGGTCGAAGAACTCGTCCTTCTTGGAGTCCCCGCCGTTGTCGGCGTCGGCGAAGTGCCCGGCCAGGCGTTGCGCCCGCATCTCGCAGCCCTCGTGGTGGGCGTCCACCCAGTCGAGCGGATTCCAGTACCAGCTCGGGCTCTCGTCGGCCACCCCCTGCGGATCGAACACGAAGGTGGGGCTGCCCTTGGCCTCGCGCACGTCGCGGGTGGCGTCGACCACGTCGCGCTTGTTCGAGGTGGACAGCACCGGGCCGATCGCCGCCAGGATCGCCGGGATCACCCGGGACGTGGACTTGCCCTGGCGGGGGCCCCAGATGTCGAGGTGCAGATCCTCGTAGGAGCCGTAGAGCATCACGCCGTCGGCCACGCTGATCCCGATCGGCACGCCCGGTGCGTCGTTGTAACCGAGCTTCATACCCAGCTGCTCGGCCTTCTCCCGCACCCCCGCCTCGGTGAGCGCGCGGATCGCCCCGCCGGTGCCCATGTAGTGCGCCTTCTCGTCCACCGGCAGCGCACCCACCGACTTGCGTTTGGCCATCTGCCTGCGCAGCACCAGCACACCGGCCACGCACGCGAACACCAGCAGCACGATGACCGTCGAGCCGGTGGGCCAGGTGTACTTGCCGCGGGCCATGCCCGCGACCACCTCGATCGGGTTGACCGGCAACTGCTGCGGCGGATTCATCATCTGGTTGCCCAAGTGCAGGGCGATCAGCAGCAGGCCGAACAACGCGAAGCCGGCGTAGACGGCGTACAGGCTGAGATCGGGTCCGGGTACCGCCGGATCCGTGACCTTTTTCTTCTTCGCCATGTCTGCCTCCTCGAATCGCCCTGCGGGGGAATGTCTGTGCTCAGCCGAACGCGTCGAGCCGCCAGCCCTCGGCGGTGCGCACCACCGTGGCGATGACGGTGGCGGGCGGCAACGCCTCGGTGCGGCCGTCGGGATAGGCCACCGTCTGCTCGATACCGATCTTGAACTGCTGGACGTCGCCGCCCGTAGCGCCGGGCGCCCGCTCGCCGGAGGCGAAGGTGAACGCATCGACCCGTGCGCCCGCCCGCGCCCAGTCCGCCCATTGCAGTGCGGGTTTTGCCGTCTCCGTGGGCGAGCTGTCGAGCGTGCGGATCAGGCTGGGGCCCAGCCACTTACGCGCCCGCAGCAACGACTCGCCGGGCGCTTCCGAGGCGGGTGTCCAGGTGTAGATCTCGCGCAACGCGACCACCGCGACGCCCTCCGGGGTGACCGGGTCGGGCGCGGGCGCCTGTTCGAGCAGCCGGGTGGTGGACGTGACACGCTGCGGGACGCCGGAATCGGCGTCCTCGTCGCCGCGCCCGCACGCCGCGAGCGTCACCGCCACGCTGAGCACCAGCACCACCACCAGTTTCGCGCGTGTCCTGTGCTTCCAGGCTAACTGCCGTGACGGGCCCCGCGGCCGCCCGGACGCCGCCACTGCGCTGCCGTGTCCGCTCACAGCACCCTCCGCACCCGCGCGTCGCCGGGCACCGGGAGCTCGCTCACCCCACCGGCGCGGCTGTCCTGTCCGGCAGGCGCGGACTGGATCATCCGCCCCTCCCCCGCGTACACCCCGACCCGCGCGGGCCCGCGCGGCCCGAAGTCGCTGAACACCAGATCACCGGGCTGTGCCTTGCCCATCGACACCTCCTCGCCGAACTCCCACTGCTGTTCGGCCGTGCGCGGCAACATCACCTCGCCGCCGGACGCCGCGAACACCGCCGCGGCGGTCAGGCCAGGCCCGTCCATCCCGCCGTTGCTCGGCCCCTGCGGACCACCGCCGCCCCACACGTACGGCGTGCCGAGCCACTCGTGGGCGGCCTCGAGGATCTGCGGGCCGCGCTCGCCCTCCTCCGGGGTGAACCGGCCCAGCGAGCCCGGTGCGCGGTACTGCGGTTCCATCGCGAGGATGTTCGCCACGTACGGCCGGGTCTCGGAGTAGTGCGCCGCATACTGGTTCGGCATACCGCCGCTGGCCAGCACCGCCCCTTCACCGGCGTTGTAGGCCGCGAGCGCGAGCGCGGTGACATCGCCCTGCACCCGGCCCTCGGCCTGCCACTGCCTGATCTTGGCGGCGAGGGAGCACATGTACCGGCCCTGGCCCATGATGGCGTCGCCGTCGTCCCACACGCTGGCCGCACCGTTGCCGTCGGCGTCGAGAACGTAGGGCCTGCCGTCGATCGGGCTCGCGGAGGCGGCGGTGCCGGGCAGGAACTGCGCCAGGCCCTGCGCGCCCGCGGGCGAGGTGGCGTCGCGCCGGAAGCCGGATTCCTGCCTGCCCTGCGCCGCCAGCAGCGACGGGGTGATCTCCGGGCACAGCGATCCGGCGCGGCGGTACCAGACCTCGAGTTCCGGCGGCACCTTGCCGGGCGCGAGCGCGCCGCCCGGGCTGCCGAAGCCGAGGCTGCACCGCGGGTCGGCCGAGTACCACTGCGCGCCGCCCAGATCCGGTGTCGGCGCGCCGTCGAGCCAGGGCATCGGGTCGATCTGGCGCCCGCCGGTGAAGCGGCCGCCCGGCACGATCTCGAAATGCAGATGCGGACCGCTGGATTCCCCGGCCGAGCCGACGGCTCCGATCTGCTGTCCCGCGCGCACCGTGTCACCGGCCCGCACCAGCACACCGTGATCCCACATGTGCCCGTACACCGCCGAATACGAGCGGCCGTTGACATCGACCGAGTCCACCACGATCCAGTTGCCGAAACCGGAGGCGGGCCCGGCGGCGACCACCCGGCCGTCGGACACCGAGAAGATCGGGGTGCCGTCGGCGGCGGCCATGTCCACGCCCTTGTGCCCGCCGCCGCGGGAGCCGAAGACGTCGGAGACGGTGAAGGTGCCGACCGCCATCGGCAGCGTGCGCCGGATCGGGCCCGCGCCTGCGGCCAGTGACGGCGTGGCGGTCAGGGTCGGGTTCGCCTGCGCGGGCGACGGATCGGCGGCGCGCGGGTCGCCCGCCGGGTAGCCGCCCAGCGGCGGCAGCGCGCTCGGCCCACCGCCCAGCAGCGAGGAACCCTCGCACGGGTCCTCGACCGAGGGCAACACCACCACCAGGACCAACGCGATGAGACCGACGACGGTCCCGAGCGCGAACCACAGCACGCCGCGGGCGCTCACCGCGACCACTTCCGGCGGCAGGCGTCGGACACCGACGCGAGGACTCCGGTCACGTGCGCCGACGGGCTTCGTTGAGGGTGTCGGCCAGGGTGCGGTTCATCTCCGCGGCCGCCGCCAGCTGCTGTTGCAGCAGGGCCACTTTCCGCCGCAACGCGATGACGTCCATCCGCTCGAGACTCGGTCCCTCGGCGGCACGCACCCAATTGCGCACCGAGTTGGCGTGCACGCCGATCTGCTCGGCCACCACCTTGCAGGCCTCGGTCTCGCTGCGCAGCGTGCCGGTCAGGGCGACGACCTGCTCGACCGCCGCCTTGCGCACCTCGGGCGAGACCTTGCGATACGAACGATGCGGCATCATGCGGCACTCCTCCCGCCGAATCTCACGCCGCGCTTCCGTTCGGGGACTCGCCACCGCGCGTGGTGGATTCGGTGAATTCACTGAAACGCTGGTTGGTCTCGTGAATTCCGCTCTCTTTCTCCGACTGGGTGAATTCCATCTGAAACGGTATGCCCGGGCGGCGATCCTCGCCGATCTTCAACAGGAACTTGCCGGTACCCGGCGGCGAGGGCCGCACCTGGCCCGGCTTGAGCGCCTCACCGGTGAGGGCCTGCGGCGCCGACCAGCTGGTCACCATCTCCTCCTCGGCGGCGGTGAACGGCACCGTGCTGTCGAGACGTTTGACCTCCTCGGCGGGCAGCGCGCCGAAGATCTTCGCGCGCGCGCGTTCCAGGAAGCCCAGCGCCTTGGCGATGGCGGCCTCCGTGCCGAGCGCCTGCAGATCCTTGATGGTGTGGCTGATCATGATCAACGCGGTGGCGATGCTGCGTTGCAGGCGGGTCAGCTCGTCGACACGGTCGACCATGAAGTCGCCGAGGCCGAGCACCTGCCACAGTTCGTCCATCACGACCTGGAAATAGCGCTGCGGGCCGAGTCCGGCGTCGGCGAGCACGTGCGCCGCCTCCACCGAGGCGAAACCGTCGGCCCAGCAGGCCAGCATGACCGCGGCTTTGAGCTTCTTGTCGCCGGTCGGGATGTGCGAGACGTCGATGCAGACCGCGACCGAGTCGGTGTCGATCGGCACCGAGGTCTGGCCGTTGAAGACCGCGCCGAACGGGCCCTGGGTCAGCGCGCGGAGCGAGCGGCGCAGCCCCTTGATGGCGACCTGGTACTCCGCCGGGTCGTCGGCGCCGGCGTCGAGCATGAGTTCCTCGCCGCCCGCGACGATCACCTCGAGCAGGTTCTCCATGATCGGCGGCTTGTCCGGGGTGTAGCCGCTGCCCGGCTGGTACAGAATGCGCAGCGCGGTGGAGATCAGCGTCTCCTCGTAGTCGCGCACGCGGGCGCCGCGCACCAGCTCGACCAGACCCGCGATGAGGGTGACCTGGCGGGCCCGGATGTCCTGCAGCACCTGGAGTTGCAACGCCGGGAACTCCTCCAGCCGCGGCACCACCGCGCCCAGCACGCCCGCCGCCAGTGGATTGAGTTTGCCGTGACCGTAACCGAGGTCGATGACCTGGCCGCCCACCAGCTCGACGAGCTTGCGGTAGTCGGGCTTGACGTCGGCCAGCACGAGCGGGGTGATGCCCTGCGCGATGCCGCCCAGCACGATCCGGCGCACCAGCGAGGACTTGCCGAAACCGTTGAGGCCGAGCACGAACAGGCTCGGCGCGGTGATGAAGCTGCCGCGCAGGAACCAGTTCATCGGGTCGAAGCAGACCGGCGCGCCGGTGTGCAGGTGCGAGCCCAGCGGCGTGCCGATCAGCGGCGCGCCCGCCCCGACCGACCACGGCCACAGTCCGGCGACCTGGGCTGTGGTGGCGCGGTATTCCACGGGGCGGCCGACCACGTTCATCCGGCCACCGCCGGGGCCCGCGTAGCCGCGGTCGGTGAGCTGGGCGGTGCTGCGGTCGAAGCCGTCCTCGATGGTCTGCTCGGCGCGTGCGGCGTAGTTGCGGCGGCGGATGTCGTCGGTGCGGATGCGGAAACTCGCCCACGCCGCCCGCAGGCCGGCGCCCTCCCGGCTGACGGCCTCCAGCCTCGCCCTGGTCGCGTCGTCGAGCAGCGGCGGGCCGGACTGTTTGCGCTTGTCGGCGCGGGCCTTCGCGCGGCGCGCGGCCTTGTCGGTGCGCGGGGCACCCATCGCCCGGTCGGCGGTGTGGTCGGCCTTGGGCCGGGCCGGTCGCCCGCCGCGCGCGCCGTCGGGCGCGGGGTGCGGCCGGTGCGCTCGGCGGCGGGACGGCCCCCGCTCCTGGTCCGCGGCGCCTCGGTGCGGCGCTCGCCGGTGGCCCGGCCGCGCTCGGGCGCCGGCCGCTCGCCCGGCGCGTGGTCGGGGCGCGGACGGCGCGGCGCCTCCCGTGCGCGATCGCTCACCCGTGCGGCGTCACCGGCGGGCCTGCGGGGGCGGGAACCGTCGTCGCGGCGGCGCGGCGGTCCCATCTCGTCCTCGTCGTAGGGCCGCGCCCACTGTGCGCGCTCGTCCGGGTCCGCGCGCCTGCCCCGCTCGCGCACCGGTGGTTCGTGTTCGCGTGCCATGACCAGCTCACCCCGCCAATGCCTTCGGAATGGTCGCGTGCTCCGGCAGGATGACACCGCAGCCGAGCGAGGCCGCGAAGGCCGCCGCCTGGTAGCGGTAGCACCGCCGGATCTTCAACCGCGCCTGCGTGGACAGGTCGCGGGTGATGGCCTCGATGCGGGGCAGGTCGCCGCGCAGCGGCTCGGTGATGGTCACCAGCGCGCCGAAGCGGGTGACACCGTGGCCCCTGGCCTGTTCCTCGCGCGCCTGCTGGGTGGCGCCGACCCGCAGCGTCGCGGCGGCCGAGACCACGCCGCGCTCGCTCTGCTGGGCCACCAGCGCGTTCTTGAAGTCCTCGTCGACGATCTCGGCGGCGTCGGCGGCCGAATGCGGCCGGTAGACGATCGCGATCCGCTTGCGCGGCACCTCCGGATTGGGCGCGAGCAGGCGTTGCAGCACCCGTTCGTCGACCGCCCCCTCGGGCGCGGCGTCCATCTCCCAGGTCACCGAGCGGCCGCCGTCGTGGATGAAGTGATCCCACTTCTCGTCGTGCGAGACCGGGCCCGCGTCGGCCCAATCCAGCCCGTGCCCTTCGGGTTCGGAGGCGGCCACCTCGAGGTCCGCCTGCGAGGCCGGATCGTAGCTGCGCCGGATGAAGGCGATCACCTCGTCGGCCGACATCGGCTGCGCCCGCACCCCGGCTTCGGCCAGCGCGGCGCAGATGCCGGGCAACCGCCTGCCGATCTCGACCGCTTCCTCGGCCGGGTTCTTGCGGCGTTCGGCGGTGGTGGCCTTGAAGGTGATCGCCACCCGCGGCAGCAGCTGCACCCGCTCCTGCGGCAGTTCGGTGGCCAGCTCGTACATCACCTGCTGGGCCAGATCCGGTGCCTCGGGACGGGTGATCGTGGAGACCTCGGTGAGCAGCCGGTTGCCGGTCTCGGGCACGGTGTCGATCACCGGCACCACCGCGACGATGTCGCTGGTCTGCCCGACCGAGGCGAGGAAGGTGCCCCAGGCCGAGACCCAGCGGTCGATCACCGGCTGGTCGACGGCCTCGTGGCCCTGCGGCCACGCCCGCAGGACCACGGTGTACTGCGCGAACTGCGGCAGGTGGATCATGCCGAAGCTGTAGCCGCCCGCGTCGATGCCCTCGTAGAGCTTCGACGGCGCGAGCAGGCCGGGCAGCCGGGTGACCCCGCCCGGGATGCGGGAGAACCGCCCACCCCGGTACACGTGCTCGCCGCGACTGCGCGAACGCATCCAGTTGAACATCATCAATCCCGTCTCGTAGCCCGAGCGGCCCCCCGTCCGCCACACCAGTGGAACCATCACCGCCACGCCGACACCGCCGACGATCAGGCCCAGTTTGAATCCGCCGACCATCGCGCAGATCAGCGCGGTGATCACGACGACGAAGCCGATCACCGTCTCTTCCCAGCGCAGGCCGAACAGGCCCGCGCTGCGCGGCTTCTGCCACAGCCCGTAGGAGCGGCGCTCGTAGGTGTCGCTGATCGTCATCGCGGAATGGTGCTCCTCCCGAGGTCGGGCGAGCGGTTCGCCCAACGGTCCCCTGCCACGTCACCCATCGATTCGTCAGCACGGCGCATCCCGCTGGTGGCGGCACGCGCGGCGCCGATCCGGCCCGCGGCGGCAGCAGCTCCGGACGGTACTCCGGCCGAGCCCTGCGTGCCGGAGGCGCGCGGTTGTCCGCTCGCGCCGCCGCCACCGCCACCGCGCGGCGGGGTGGGCCGGGGCGCGCCGCCACGGCCGCCCGCGCCACCCGGCGGCCGCGGCCCGGCACCGCTGCCGGATACGTAACCGGCCGAACCCGGGGCGGCCGCACCCTTGACGCCGACCGCCTTGGTGCCCATCGCACCGAGGGCGGCCGCGGCCACCAGGGTGCCACCCGCGGCGGTGAGGCCGGAGCCGCCGGAGCCGACGATCGCCACCGCCGGGGTGACCAGGCGCATCAGGGCGGGCAGCACGAACGCCACGCTGCACAGCAGCACGATCGCGACCAGCATGCGCTGGGCCTCTTCGCCTTCGGGCAGCGAGGTGGCCGAGGTGAGCCCGTCGACGTGCCCGGCGGTGGTGAACGCGATCATGTAGACGATCGCGGCCACCGGTTTCCAGAGCATGAACGCGATGATCCAGCCGACCAGCTTCTGATACGACTGCTTGCCGACGTTCATGCCCGAGGCCGCCGCCGCCAGCGGCAACACACCCGCGGCGATGATCAGCAGGCCCTGCCGGACGATGGCCAGCACGATCTGCGCGAGCGCGCCGAGCAGTCCGACGATCGCGATGATGAGCACCAGGCCGGGCGAGAACGCTTGCAGCTTGCTGGTTTTCACCATCAGCTCGGCCATGTCCTTGGCGTTGCCGTTGGTGGCGTCGCTGATGATCCACTCGGCGAACCGGTCGGAGGCCTGCGTGCCCGCCACGATCACCGCGCCCAGCATCCAGGAGCTGAACACCACCCGGGCGAACATGCGGAACGATTCGGCCGCCTCGCTCACGGCGGCTCCGCGTCTGGCCTCGGCCAGTCGGGCGCCGGTGAGGATCACCGAGGCGATGAGCAGCAGGATCTGCACCTGATAGGTGTAGTCGTTGATCTTGGTGAACAACGAACCCGAATCGCTGGCCGCCTCGTTGGGCACCTTCATCCAGAACGTCAACGCCAGGATGATGGCCTCGCCGAGGCCGTTCATCAGCGAGTCGACCACCTTGCCGAAGGTGGAATCCCACGCCTTGTCCTTCACCGCGTCGGCGGCGTCGCCGGGATGGGAGGCGGCGTTGCCCGCCTTGCACACCGCGGAGGCGGCATCGCCCAGCGAGATGCCGGGCAGGCCGACACCGTCGAGGGTGTCGTGGATCTCGTTGCAGGTCTCGTCGAATCCGTAGGTCTGCCCGTAGGCCACCGTCGGGGTCGCGATCATCACGGTGAAGATCACCGCGAGGATGGTCAGGAGTTTTCGCACCATCGTGTGCACCCCTCGTGGCTCGGCCGTCTCTGTGGTCACCATGTCGTCCACCCCGCAAGCGATTCGATGTATTCGGTCCGGCTGCCCTCGGCGGTGGCGGGCTTGAGCCGCCAGTCCCCCGCTTCCCACACCATCACCAGCCGCAGCGCCACCCACAGCTGTCTGCCGTCGACGGCCGGTGCGCGCGAGGCGAACCGGACCACGGCCAGGTCGTCGGCATAGCTCTCGACCTGGAAGGCGTCCGGCGCGACGAAGTACCGGGTGATCCGTTCCGGCTGCTGCTCGGGCAGCCGATCCTCCTCGAGCGCGCGGTCGTAGGCGGCGAGCTGCTGGGCGGACACCCGCACCTGGCGCACGTACAGCTCCCGATCGGCCGGGCGGGCGTTGAGCCGGTAGGTGATCTGCGCGGCCGCGAGCACCGCACCCTGAGGCGTGTGCGCGTAACCGACGGCCTGCCCCTCCTCCAGCCGGGCGGGCCCGTCGGAGGTGGAGAACGGCACCGAGGCGCCGTAGACCCGCTGCCAACCGTGCGGGCGGTCGAGGCCGTCCGGGCGCGCCGTGAGCCAGTCGGCGTCCTCGGGGGTGCGCTGCAGCGTGGGATCCTGCGGGAGTGGTTGTCCGGCAGGGTTGTTCGGAATGTCCACGCGGCGGCCGAAGATGTCCACCTCGGGGGTGGCGAAGCCCTCGCCGACGGTGGCGGCCAGCTCGGCCTGCGCGCCCTCGGCCGCATCGTCGTCGCGGGTGATGTACACGACGACACCGGCGATGACGATCAGCGCCAGCAGCGCCGCGGACGCGACCGCGCCGAAGGAGACGCGGTCACGCGCGTACGGCTCCTTCTGACTCACTGCGGTGCCTCCAATGTCACGATGTCGCCGGGTGGTGCCGCGACCGCCTCGGTCGGGCGTGCGGTCGTCTCCAGATCTGGCAGCCGTAATCTCCAATCGCCGGCGAACCACTCCACCACGGTGTGGTGCACCGCGGTGGAGCCGTCCGCATAGGTGGTGTAGACGTCGACGGCGCTGCGCTGCGCCGTGTACTCGGTGATCCGGTACCCGAGCAGCCGTGGCGCCGACGCCGGGTCGGCCGGGCCGGTGATCGACAGGCGCACCCGGTCCACCGCCCACGCGTCGCGGGCGGGCCCGGGCACCACTTCCCGGGCCAGCACCGCGGGCCAGACACCGTCCGGGGCCAGCGACAAGCGCACCGTGTGGGTGATCGCCGCGACCGCCGCGCCGGGCGGTGACTGCGCGAAACCCGTTGCCGCGCCGTCCGCTTCACTGTTCGGGCCCTGCGCGGCGTGTGGCAGCGCCACGCCACGGTACGACTGCCAGCGCACCTCGGTCGGCGCCGATCCGAGGTCGGGCGCCGCGTCCGCCACCTCGTCCGCGCAGCCGGTCGCCGTGGCGAGCAGCACCGCACCCACCATTCCCACCGTTCCCATCCGCCGCCCCACGCTCACGCCGGCAGGAAGGCCAGCGCGATGCCCGAGGCCGTGCTCGCGACGATCGCGCCGATGAGGCTCATCATCACCCCGTGGGAGGCATCGTTGGCCGCCAGGTCGCTGCGGAAGGCGATCCACAACCTGCCCGCGGACAGGATCATCCAGGCGAGGCACACCAGCAGCACGAACCACAGCAGCCAGTTCAGCAGCTGCATCAGCGGTTCGAGCACCTCGGCAGGCATCCGCTTGTAGGCCAGCAGTTCGGCGTGGTTTCGCAGCGTGGACATTCCCCGACCTCTACGTACCGATGACAGCGTTCATGATGGTGCCCGCGCTGGTGGCCACCACGCCACCGATCATCGCGCCCGCCACCATCTTCGGGGACTCGAGCCCGCCGCCCGTCCACCGCTCCCACGCGAATTTGCCACCGGCGTAGATGATTCCGCAGATACCCGACAGCAGCACGAACCAGGTCAGGTACCGCACCAGCTGGAGGATCTTCTCCGATCCGGGAGGCGCTTCCGGGGTCGGGTTGCCGACCTGGGCGAGCACGGTGCCGTAGGTGTCCTGTACGGCCAGGAGAAACATGCTCATCGGGACCCTTTCTCGAAAGGTGGAGAGGTGATGTCGTCGTCGGCGAATTCCGTTCCGCTGTCGAGTTTCTCACGTACCGCGTCGACGATGTCAGCGCCCAGCTCGCGGACCTCGACCGGTACCTCGGCCAGCGGATCGATCTTGCGCTTGCGCTCGGGCATCGGGTCGCCCGGCGTCCAGATCGGCAGCTGCTCCGGCTCGACCAGGGTCCACTCCTCGTACCACGGCACCTGCCACAACGGCCCGGCCAGCGAACCGACCACCTCTCGGTAGCGGCGGATCTCGGCGGGCATGCGGCCGGGCCGCGCGGCGACGGTGATCAGGCCGAGCACCTCGGACGGACCGCCGAAGCCGAAGTGGTGCTGCCGCAACAGGTCGTGGGCCCGGGTGAGTCCGGCGATGGTCTCGCGCGCGACCAGCACCACGAACGGCGACTCCCGGTCGAACACCCCGGGCCAGCGCCGGGAGGTGTCCGCGGCGGGTGCGAGCACGTGCGCCAGGGTGGTCGCGCCCGCGCCGCCGTGCACGCCGAGCAGCCACACCAGCGGTGCCCGGCCCACCCCGGGCACCGGGCGGTCCCACACCGGCGCGCGGCGCGACTCCGGCGGGGCGACCACCCCGGCCGGTCGCGGATCGAGTTTGCGGCGAAGTCTCATGGCGGCGGTCATGATGCCACCCCCGCCACGAGTCGCTCGTACGCCCGGCGCGTCTCGGCCGCCAGGTCGGCGTGGCGGACCAGCTCGCCCCGGGCCAGGTGCGGATCGTAGGGGATCTCGCGGATGTCGCGGACCCAGCCCGACAGGTGCGCGCGCAGATGATCGGCGACCCGGGAGTCGTCGCCGGGCGCCTGGTGCGAGATCACCAGGGTGGTGTCACCCACGATGCCGCCACCCTGCCCCTCGGCGGCCTCGCCGAACTCGTCGTCGAGCCATTCGAGCGTCATCCGCAACCGGTTCGCGGCATCGGGGCGGGCCGGAATGGCAAGCACCAGCGCGATATCGGCGTCGTAGAGCAGCGGACGCAGCTGTCTGCTCGCGATCGGGTGGCCGCCGTCGTAGACCGCCGTGTACCCGGCGTCGGCCACCGCGCGCGCCACGGTGGAATAGGTCGCGCGGCGGCGCAGCGGGGCGGCATCGCGCCAGAGCAGGCCGATGCCGGAGGTCGCCCGCGACAGGCATTCCTTCAGCGGCGCCGGTTCGTCGTCGCCGCGGCCGTACAGCCACGACTGCAGGCTGATCGGGTGCAGATGCTCGTCGGCGCCCCGCAGCGCCAGATCGCTGCCCGCCGCGGTCGCGTCGACCGCGACCGTCGGGGTACCCGCCGAGCCGAGCTCCCCCGCGATGCCCAGCGCCGTCGTCGTCGTGCCCGCACCGCCGCAGCCGCCGACCACCAGGATCGGCCGCTGCCCGAACCCCTCGGCCTCGCCGTCACCGCCGCGCCGCCGCAGCCGCACCACCGGAGCCTTCGAACGCGCTTGTCGGCTCGGCGGGTCGCCCCGGTCGGGCGCCTCGTCGAGCCAGCGGCTCCAGTCCTCTCCCATCGCTCTCAGCTCTCCTTATCCGGCCGCGATGCCCGCGATGAGCACCCGGCCGTCGATCACCTCGGTGGTGACCATCTGCTTGTTGTACGTGGCGGGCGCGCCGCCCGGCCGGTACTCGGTGACCTCCACCGCGTACATGGTGTCGCCGAGCGCGGCGATCCGCACGCAGTGCGTGGTGCCCGCGGGGATCGAGTCGATCCCCCGCTGGATCACCGCTGCCGCGGGCACCGCGGCGGCGGGCGCGACGAACTGCCTGGCGCGCTCGCCGGAACGTTCGACGTAGTAGGCGTATTGGAAGCCGAGCACGGCGTCGGGCCCGGAGGTGGTGCCGCCCGGCGCGGCGCTGCGCACGATGCGGTCGGTGCGTTCGGTGGGACAGCCGGTGGTGATGCCCGCCTGCGCGCTGCCCGCGGTGAACCGCATCGGCGCGGTGGCGGGTGCGGCGGCGGGCCGGTCGGCCGACAGCCGCAGCAACACGATCGCGCCCACCGCGGCCGCGATCAGCAACAGCACCGCGATCACGAGCACGACCACCGTGCGACCGCGGCGGTAGGCCGGATGCTCGCGCAACGACCGAGCCGGGGCGGGTTCGGGGAACGGATCGTCGTCGTAGTCGTCCTCGTCGTCGGACCACGGGAAGCGCACCAGGTCGGCACCGCGCTCGGGGAACTCGTCGTCGGGGCCGGGCGCGCGCACCGCGGCGGGCGCGTCCACCCAGTCCGACCAGCCGCCGGTGAACTCGGCGCGCCGGGTCGGCAGGTCGGCGGGCACCTCGGTGATCGCCCGCGCCTCGACGGGATCCTCGTCGCGAATGTAGTGCGGATACCGTGCCGGTCCCTCGTCGTCGAGCGGTTCGAGGCGGTCCTGATCGGCGGGCGACCCGCTCGGCGCGGCGGTGTCGGGTTCGAGCGGGTCGTACCACCGGGACAGATCTTTGTACGACTTCAACATTCCCCCATTCCCGCGGGGCCGGGCGCGTGGTGTCGCATCGTCGGACCTCTCGGCGATCAGTTCGTGGAGAACGGGTAGTTGTGGTCGGTGGTACCGGGTCGCACGGTGGGCGGAATCGAGGCCACGCCCCCGGATGAGGCGCCATCGGCTCCTGTCCCGAACGGAAATTGTCCCGCACTCCCGGCATTCGGCGTAGCCGACGCGCCGTCGGGCGCCCCGGCTATTCCGGCGCCACTGCTCCGCGCACCGCCCGCACCCTGTTCGGCCAGGTCACGGGCCACGGCGGCGAACCAGTCGGCGACGTAACGGGTGGGCGTCGCGCCGTCGGCGGCGACCGTCGCGGTGCTGTAGGCACCGTGGCGGCGGGCGGTGTCCCAATACCGCACCCAGGTGGTCAGATCCAGCAGTTCGCGGTGGTCGGTGACGCTGGCGACGACCGCGTCGTAGGCCTGTGTGACGAGCCGGGACACCGTGGTCGGCGGCACCAGGTGCGGTACCGCTCCGGCCAGTTTCGTGCCGAGCAGCGCGAGTCCCGCGGCCGGGTTGCTCAGGCCCGCGGTGGCGAGTTCGGTGAGGGCCGAGGGGTTGAGCACCGTGCGGAGCACCGCGACGACGGCGTTGAAGCCGATGAGGCCCACGCGCAGCACCCCGCGCAGCGCGCCGTCGACGTCGAGTGGGACGCGAGGGTCGGAGGCGTCGGCGATCCGCTCGGCGATCGACTTGCCCGGTGCGAGCGACAACTGGGCCGGGGTGTTGCCCTGGATGTCCTGCTCGGCCACCGCCGCGGCGGTCTTGATCGAGGTGAAGGCCAGCGCTTCGGCGATGGAGCCGAGCGCGGTGACCGGGTCACCGCCGCTGATCCGCGCCTGGCCCGCGATGTTCGCCACCGCGCGCAGGATCGGCGCGTCGGCGGGGGCGTCACACGCGAGATCGCCTGCGGCACAGAAGCTCGCGACCCGTCCGGTGAGGGCGGCGAAGTTCGCGGCGCGGTCGCGCTCGGGCCCGATGCCGCCGCCCGGCGCGGGTGCAGGCGGCAGCGCGGGGAGCGCGGCCAGCCGCTGCCCGTGGGTGCCCGGTGCCGGGTCCGGAGTGCGCTTGCCGGGCGAGCCGGGGAACAGGGGGGCGTTCGGGTTCCGCGTCGGATCGCCGAACAGCGCCACCGCGGCGACCCGGTCGGCCGGGACCACGCCCGCCCCCAGCCCGACCTCCTGGGCGAACATCGAGGCGACGTGGGCGCCCTGCGAGTAGCCGACGATCCCGAGGCGGGTGTCCGGGCACCGGTCGGCGACCTGCCGCGCCATCGTCCGCAGCCGTTGCAACCCACCCTGGACCGATTCCGCGTAGGGCGCCGCGCCACCGTCGGTGAACCCGCCGAAGCTCGCCTCGTAGGGGACGTAGGCACGGTCGACCAGGCCGGGCTCGGCGGCGCGGGCCAGCAGCGGGCGGAACACCGTCGACAGCATGCCGGTGTCGGTGGTGGGGGCGGCGTCGGGCGAGGACTCGCCGGTGCCCTGGACTCCCAGCGCGTACAGGGCCGGGCAGTCGTCGATCGCCAGATTCGTCGACGGCGCAGCGGGATTCGCATGCGCGTGCGCCGGAACCGAATACGCGGCAGCCACGGTGACGGCGGTTGCGACCACCAGTCCCGCGAGCCCAGCCACCTGTCCAGTCATAGCGCTTCGCAATCAGTCCCCGTTGCCGCAACAACCCTCGACCCTGAAACGCAATAGACCGTAACAGATTCCGGCTATGACTGGCACAGCAGCGAAAACTTTACGCAAAACGCCGAATACTACCCCATCCACGGCGGCGTGCCCGGGAATCCCACCCGGCAAGTTTCCGAACCCATGCATGAGAACGCAACCGAGCGTTGCGGTTTCGGTCACCGCCCGCCGCACCGGCGGCGCGGCTCCAGCAAATTCTCGGCATCCCAACTGTCCGGCCACCGCGGGGCTCGGGCTCCTCAGCCGCCGCGCGGGGCGTACATGATCACCGCGACGCCCACCAGGCAGATGCCCGCGCCGAGCAGATCCCATCGGTCCGGCCGGAATCCGTCGACCAGCACGCCCCACGCCAGCGACCCCACCACGAAGACACCGCCGTAGGCCGCCAGCACCCGGCCGAAGTCCGGGTCCGGCTGGAAGGTGGCCACGAAGCCGTAGGCCCCGAGCGCGATCACCCCGGCCGCGATCCACCACAGCCCCCGGTGCTCGCGCCAGCCCTGCCACACCAGCCAGGCACCGCCGATCTCGGCGAGTGCCGCCAGCCCGAACAACACCAGCGACCGCAGGACCGTCATGGGTCGCACGCTACCGCCCCGTCCGCCGGCTCCGCCCCCGCCCGCGGCCGTCCGGCAACGACCGCCCGAGCGCAGGCCCGAGCGCCGAAGCGGCCATCCGGCCGCCGCCACCGCGGCGGAACGGGAGACAATGGTGAGGAGCGGTCCACCACGACGCAGCGGCAGAATGGTCTCGAGCGGTAATGTGGTGCGATCGCGGTACGGAGAGGCGGTGGCATGACTCAGCATCTAGGCGAGGCGAATGTCGAGCAATCGGCGGCTGCTGCCCCGAAGACGCAGCCCGCCGCGCCCGCGACCCCGCCGCGGCCCACCCCGAACAACGTCCCCCAGCGCCAGCCCGGCGCGTCCGCGGCCGTGCCGACCTCGGCCTCGCGCCGGGTACGGGCCCGGCTCGCCCGCCGGATGACCGGCCAGCGCGGCATCGCCGCGGTCAAGCCGGTGCTCGAGCCACTGGCGACCGTGCACCGTGAGCTGTATCCGAAGGCGAACCTGGCGCAGCTGCAGAAGGCCTTCGACGTCGCCGACGAGCGGCACGCCCACCAGTTCCGCAAGTCCGGCGACCCCTACATCACCCACCCGCTCGCGGTCGCCAACATCCTGGCCGAGCTGGGCATGGACACCACCACGCTGGTCGCGGCCCTGCTGCACGACACCGTGGAGGACACCGGCTACACCCTCGACCAGCTGCGCGCCGAATTCGGTGACGAGGTCGCCCACCTGGTCGACGGCGTCACCAAGCTGGACAAGGTCAACCTGGGCGCCGCGGCCGAGGCGGAGACCATCCGCAAGATGATCATCGCGATGGCGCGCGACCCGCGGGTGCTGGTCATCAAGGTCGCCGACCGGCTGCACAACATGCGCACCATGCGGTTCCTGCCGCCGGAGAAGCAGGCGAAGAAGGCCAAGGAGACCCTCGAGGTCATCGCCCCGCTCGCCCACCGCCTCGGTATGGCCACGGTCAAGTGGGAACTCGAGGACCTGGCCTTCGCGATCCTGCACCCGAAGAAGTACGACGAGATCGTGCGGCTGGTCGCCGACCGGGCGCCGTCCCGCGACACCTACCTGGCCAAGGTCCGCGCCGAGATCGTCAACACGCTGGCGGCCTCGCGGATCAACGCGGTGGTCGAGGGCAGGCCCAAGCACTACTGGTCGATCTACCAGAAGATGATCGTCAAGGGGAAGGACTTCGACGACATCCACGACCTGGTCGGCATCCGCATCCTCTGCGACGAGGTGCGCGACTGCTACGCCGCGGTCGGCGTGGTGCACTCGCTGTGGCAGCCGATGGCGGGCCGGTTCAAGGACTACATCGCCCAGCCCCGCTACGGCGTCTACCAGTCGCTGCACACCACCGTGGTCGGCCCGGACGGCAAGCCACTCGAGGTGCAGATCCGCACCCACGACATGCACCGCACCGCGGAGTTCGGCATCGCCGCGCACTGGCGGTACAAGGAGACCAAGGGCAAGCACTCCGGCGATCTGGCCGAGGTCGACGACATGGCGTGGATGCGCCAGCTGCTCGACTGGCAGCGCGAGGCCGCCGACCCGGCCGAGTTCCTGGAGTCGCTGCGCTTCGACCTGAAGTCGCCGGAGATCTTCGTCTTCACGCCCAAGGGCGACGTCATCACGCTGCCGCAGAAGTCGACCCCGGTCGACTTCGCCTACGCGGTGCACACCGAGGTGGGACACCGCTGCATCGGCGCGCGCGTCAACGGACGGCTGGTCGCCCTGGAGCGGCAGCTCGAAAACGGTGAAGTGGTCGAGGTTTTCACCTCCAAGGCGCAGAACGCCGGGCCGAGCCGGGACTGGCAGAACTTCGTGGTGTCCCCGCGCGCCAAGGCCAAGATCCGCCAGTGGTTCGCCAAGGAGCGCCGTGAGGAAGCGCTGGAGAGCGGCAAGGAGCAGATCTCCAAGGAGGTGCGCCGGGTCGGGCTGCCGTTGCAGCGGCTGATGAGCGTGGACGCGATGACCGCCGTCGCGCACGAGCTGCACTACACCGACATCTCCAGCCTCTACACCGCCGTCGGCGAGCACCAGGTCTCCGCCCACCACGTGGTGCAGCGGCTCATGGCCCAGCTCGGCGGCATCGGTGACGTGGAGAACGAGCTCGCCGAGCGCTCCACGCCCTCGACCACCCCGAGCAGGCAGCGCGTCACCGGCGACGCGGGCGTCCTCATTCCTGGTGCCCCGGGCACGGTCGCCAAGCTGGCGAAATGCTGCACGCCGGTGCCGGGTGACGAGATCATGGGCTTCGTCACCCGCGGCGGCGCGGTGAGCGTGCACCGCACCGACTGCACCAACGCGGCCTCGCTGCGTGAGCAGTCCGAGCGCATCATCGACGTCGAATGGGCGCCCTCGCCCTCCTCGGTGTTCCTGGTCGCCATCCAGATCGAGGCGCTCGACCGCACCCGCCTGCTCTCCGACGTCACCAAGGTGCTCGCCGACGAGAAGGTCAACATCCTGTCCGCCTCGGTCGCCACCCACGGCGACCGCGTGGCCATCAGCAAGTTCACCTTCGAGATGGGCGACCCGAAGCACCTGGGCCACCTGCTCAACGTGGTCCGCAACGTGGAAGGCGTCTACGACGTCTACCGCGTCACCTCCGCCGCCTGACCGCGCCGGCCGCCACCATCACGGCGTGTCCGGCCCGGACATCACCCGCCCCGACGGCGCGCGCGGCAGCGGCCGGGCGCGCGGCGCTTTCCGGGATCAGTCCAGGAGCCAGTCGTTCGGGGTGAACAGCTCGAAATGGATACGGGCGGTGGGGATTCCGATGGCGGCGAGTTGGGCCCGAGCGGACTGGAGGAAGGCGGGTCCGCCGCAGAGGTAGATGTCGGCGTCGGGGGGCAGAGTGAGGTCGGTGAGGGTCGGCATGCCCGCGTGCGCGCCCGGGGTCGGGTGTTCGTACCAGAGTTCGAGGGTGGCCGCGGGGAGGGCGGCGATCAGGTCGGCCTGGACGGCGCGCAGCGGGTGGGTGTCGGGGGTGCGGTCGGCGTGGACCGCGAGGACGCGGCGGTTCGGGGTCGCGGCGGCGAGGTGTTCGAGGATGCCGATCATGGGGGTGATGCCGATGCCCGCCGAGATCAGCACCAGCGGGGTGGCGGCGTCGGTGTCGACGACCAGGTCGCCGAACGGGAGGGTGATCTCGAGGGTGTCGCCGGGACGGACCTGGGTGTGCAGCCAGGTGGAGACCTCGCCGGCGGGCTGTTCCGGGGTCGGCTCGACACGGCGGACGGCGAAGGCGAGGCGGCCGCCGCCGGGTGCGGTGACCAGGCTGTACTGGCGCAGCTGGCGGGCACCGTCGGGTAGCCGCGCGCCGACCGAGACATACTGACCGGGAAGGAAATCCGGCAGCGGGGCGGCCGGGTCGGCGGACTCGACGACGAAGGTGACGACGCCCGAGGGATCCTCGACACGGTCGACCACGACGGTCTCGCGGAACACGTCGCCGGGTGCCACGCCCGCGGCCCGGTAGAGCTCGCCCTCGAAACCGATCAGCGCGTCGGCCATCAGCCAGTAGACCCGATCCCATGCGGCGGCGACCT
Organism: Nocardia sp. FDAARGOS_372; assembly: GCF_002554515.1. Taxonomy (NCBI): domain Bacteria; kingdom Bacillati; phylum Actinomycetota; class Actinomycetes; order Mycobacteriales; family Nocardiaceae; genus Nocardia; species Nocardia sp. FDAARGOS_372. The sequence goes on from NZ_PDDW01000001.1 coordinate 2,592,677, forward strand.
CGGGTGTCACCGTGTCGGCGCCGAGCACCGCCACGATGGCGGCGAACAAGTGCTCGTGCACGATCGGGTACTGCTCGGCGACGACGCCGAGGGAGGCGTGCTTGTGGCCGATCCGGGCGAGCAGGTCGGCCGGATGCGGCAGCGCCGGGTCCACCAGGTGGGCGGCGAAGGTGGCGATCGAGGCGGCCAGCGCCCGCTGCTGTGCGCCCTGCGCCTGGTTGCCACGGTTGAACAGATTCGCGAGCAGCTCGGGGTGCGCGGTGAACAGCTTCCGGTAGAACAGCGCGGTGATGTCGTCGATGTGCGCGGCGATGACCGGGAGGGTGGCGCGAACCACCTCGGCATGGTGGGCTTCCAATTCCGCGGGGGCGCCGAGCGTCGACGGCGAAACGATCGTCATGGGGTTCTCCTCGTCGAGATTCCATCGTGGCAACGAACGCCACGGAAATGACGGTAACCAATTCCGCTCGGAAAAAGCGAGGCGAGCGGCGGTGAAGTAAATTACCCATGACGGTGCCGAATATGTCGGCGAGAACACCATAGACCAGCCACTATGCGCGATCTGCATCGCCAACGGAACGGGCGCGCGAGGCGGCGGACAATTAGAATTCACACGCACCGGTGTGAAAAAGTACAGCGAAACAATTGCGCGAAAGCGCGCCGCTCGGAACCACTCAGGAAACAGCCGTATTCGTCGCGGGCATTTCCGGCAGATACAGCATCCGCACCGTCCGTTCGTCGACCAGATCCCGCAGGGTGTACTTGTCGAGTTCGCGGTAGAACATCTCCTGCGCGTCGGCCAGCATGCGCCGCAAACGGCAGGCGGCCGCCAGCGGACAGGGATGCTCGCCCGCGCAATCCACCACCTCGGCCGCACCCTCGAGACCGCGCACGATCTGCCCGACGGTGGCGGCGCGCCCGCGGTCGGTCAGGAAGATCCCGCCGGTGCGCCCGCGATGGGAGTCCACGAGGCCGAGCTCGGCCAGTTTGGTGACCGCCTTGGCGACGTAGTGTTCCGAGGCGTTCACCTGCCGGGCGACCAGCCGCACGGTGACCCGTTCCTCGGCCGCGCCGCCGACGGCCAGGCGCATCATCGCGCGCAGGCCGAGATCGGTGAACCGGGACAGCTGCACAGCCCCGAGCGTACTCAATTCCGCTTTCGTAAAGCGAATTATCCGGCCGGGTTCGCCGGCACCAGGCCCTCGTCGGTCAGCTCCAGTCGGCGCGTGACTCCGATCTCGTCCAGGAACCGCGGATCGTGGCTGACCACCACCAGCGCGCCCTCGAACCCGGCCAGCGCCTGCGTCAGGTGCCGCAGGCTCGGCAGATCGAGGTTGTTGGTCGGTTCGTCGAGCAGCAGCAGTTTCGGCGCGGGCTCGGCCAGCAGCAGCATGGCCAGGGCCGCGCGCAGCCGCTCCCCGCCCGACAGCACGGCGGCCGGGACGTCGGCGTCGGCGCCACGGAACAGCAGCCGGGCCAGTTGCGCACGGATCCGGACCGGCGGCGCCTGCGGCGCGGTGGCGGCGACGTTCTCGAACACGGTCCGGTCCGGATCGAAGACGTCCAGCCGCTGCGGCAGCAGGCCCCAGGGCACCTTCGGCGGCGCGGCGGCGATCCGCCGCAGCAGGGTCGTCTTGCCCGCACCGTTGCGCCCGGTCAGCGCGATCCGCTCGGGGCCGCTGATGCGCAACGTCACCCGACGCTCGGCGGCCGCGCCCCAGGGCAGGGCGACATCGACGAGGTCGAGGACGTCCTGGCCGGGATGCAGCCGGGTGCCGGGCAGATCGAGCCGGATCTCGTGGTCGTCGCGCACCGACTCCTCGGCTCGGCGCAGCTGTTCGTTGGCCGCATCGAGCCGCTCGATCTGGGTGTTGCGCAGCTTTCCCGCCGACACCTGCGCGGCGCGTTTCCGCGCGCCCGCAAGGATTTTCGGCATGTTCTCGGCGGACTTGTCGCCGTAGCGCCGCCGCCGATCGAGCTTGGTCCTCGTCTCGACCAGTTCCCGCGACTGCCTGCGCACATCATTGCGTGCGGCGCGCAGCGCCGCCGCGGCTGCCCGCTGTTCGGCCGCGACCTGCTGTTCGTAGTCGGTGTAGTTGCCGCCGAACAGCCGTAGCTCCCCGTCGCGCAGCTCGGCGATGGCGTCGGCGCGCTCGAGCAGCTCCCGGTCGTGGCTCACCGCGAGCACGGTGCCGGAGAACTGCTCGACGACGTCGTAGAGGCGTTCGCGCGCAGCACGATCCAGGTTGTTGGTCGGCTCGTCGAGCAGCAACACCTCGGGGTCGGCGAGCAGTTCGGCAGCCAGCCCGAGCAGCACCGTCTCGCCACCGGACAGGGTGTCGAGGCGGCGATCGAGTGCGGCCACGGAGTCGGCGAGATGCGCCAGGCCGAGCCGGGCCAGCAGCGCCACCGCCCGCTCCTCGACGTCCCAGGCGGCACCGACGACGTCGAAGTCGTCCTCGGCGGCGGCTCCCGCTTCGATGCGGTGCAGTGCCGCGCGGATCTCGGCGATGCCGAGGAGGTGGTCGATGCGCTGGGCGTCGGCGAGACCGAGGTCCTGGCGCAGATACCCGAGCCGGCCGCGCACGGTGACCGACCCGCGCAGCGGACGCAGCTCACCGGCGATCAGCCGCAGCAGGGTGGACTTTCCCGCGCCGTTGGCGCCGACCAGGCCGACGTGGCCGGGACCGAGGTCGCCGTCCAGGCCGTCGAAGACGGGGGTGCCGTCGGGCCAGGCGAAGGTGAGATCGGAAAAGGACAGAGAGGTCATGGGCGTCCTCGAAGTCGCGTCGTGACGCGGCGCGCGAATGCGGGCCGCACGAGAGGCAGACCTCAGGAAAGCACCATGGGCTCCGATCGTCGGGGACGAGGACGGGATCCAGAGTAACCAGCGACCGGTGGAGTCGCCAGCGATTATTCGCGCACGGTCGTCAGGGCAGGCGGAGGATCGAGGTCAGCGGGTAGTCGCCCTGGCGGGCGCGGCCGCCGAGGAACTCCAGCTCCAGCACCACCGCGGCGGCCACGACCTGGGCGCCCGCCTCGACGAACAGGTGCGCGGCGGCGGCCAGCGTGCCGCCGGTGGCGAGCACGTCGTCGAGCAGCAACACCCGGCGTCCGCGCAGTTCCACCCCGTTGCCGGGGATCTCCAGCGCCGCCGAGCCGTACTCCAGGCTGTACTCGCGGCTGATCACCGGCGGCGGCAGTTTGCCGCCCTTCCGGACGGCGAGCACACCGGTGCCCAGCGTGGCCGCCACCCCGGCGCCGAGCAGGAACCCCCGCGCATCCACGCCGGCGACCAGATCGGCGTCGGGGGCGCAGGCGGCCAGCGATTCGATCACCGAGCGGAAGCCCTCGGCGTCGGCGAAGACGGGGGTGAGGTCGGCGAAGCGGACACCGGGGGTCGGGAAATCGTCGTGCCAGCGGGTGAGGCGTTCGACCTGCCGCGCCGCCTCGGCGGTCCGCTCGGCCACGTGCTCGTCGGACTCCACCGCCGCGTGCTTGCTCATCGACACCTCTCCATGATCACTCACCCGCTCCCGACCCGCCACACATGTCAGCGCCGCAACACCCAGCGATCCATGTTCCAGCCGGTGCCACCCTGTGTGGGACCGGCCACCCCGTTGTGCAGACCGTTGCCGAAGGCGATGGTGCGGGGGGTGGCGAACAGCGGGATGCTCGGCATCTCCGACCACAGCAGGTTCTCGGCCTCGGTCAGCAGGTTCAGCTGCGTGGCCGAATCGTCGTCGGCGGCAAGCTGATCGGTGATCGCATCGTAGCGGCCGTTGCCGAAGCGGCCGAAATCGAGACCGTTGCCGGTGCGCAGCGCCGCCGCCGCGACCGTGCCGGTCAACGAGCCCGCCGGGCCGGGCGTGGCGCCCGTGCTCGCCAGGATCGCGTCCACCGCACCCTCGCTGAGCTGGTTCGGCCGGAAGTCGGGGGCACCCGCGTCGACGACGGTGATACCCGCCGCCTTGCACGACTCGGCGATCCTGGCCACGGTCTGCGCGCGCCGGTCGTCCGGGCTCAGGTAGCCGATGCGGATGGTGGGGTTCGGCGTCCCCGCGAAGCCCGCCCGCGCTCCGGCCACATCGGTCACCTCGTACGGCTCGGCGGCACCGGTGGTCGCGCCGTAGAACAACGAATCCTGCTGGGTGATCAGCGAATTCAGCGGCCCGGTGCCCAGCCCTGTGCTCGGGATCTCGGTGGCCTTGCCCAGGTCGTTGTAGAGCGCCTGACGCGGCACGCACCGGGCGAACGCCCGGCGGGCCTCCACCGAGCCCAGCACGCCGCCGGTGGCCAGCACGAGTTGCTCGGCGCCGCGGCCGGGCACCGTACTCGCGGTGAACCCGGCCAGGTCCAGATCGGGAATCGACCCCGCGCCGATGTCGAGCACGCTCACGGCGTTGTCGGCGATCTTGGCCTTCAGGTCCACGGTCTTGTCGTAGACCACCACGCGTCCGGTCTCGGCCGCGTTGCCCCACCAGCGCTCGTTGGCCACCAGCACCAACCCGTCACGGGGACTGAAGGATTCGATGCGGTAGGGCCCCGAGGACGGGAACCGGGACAGGTCGAGATCACCGGTGCCGAGATTCCAGCCCGTGTTCCAGAAGTCGGCCAGCCGCTGCATGGCGGCGGGATCGCCGGACTGCACCACCGACACCACGTTCGGCACGCCCGCCACCCGTGCCGCCACGTGTGCGGGCATCAGCTCACCGGCGGCGAACAGGGTGCGCCACGGCAGGTAGCGTGCGCCGGGGCGGAACACCACGGTGGCGTCCTTGGAACCCGGCTCGCAGTCGACCCGTTCGATGTCGGCGTAGCCCGCGGTGCTCGCCGCGTCGAACATCGGCACCTGACCGCCCGGACCGGCTTTGGTGAACCGGCCGCTGCGCGCGGCCCAGGTGAGCACCAGATCGTCGCAGGAGGTCGGCACGCCGTCGGAATACACCCCGTCCGGGTTCAGCCGGTACTGGATCGTCTGCGACTCGCCCGGCACCTCCTTGGCGGTACCCGCATCGGTGTCGGCGACCTGCTGCCCTTCCGGTCCGGTGTAGAAGAACCCGGTCAGCACCCGCTGGAACACCGCCGCCGAGCCGCTGCTCACGCCGAGGGTGCTGCCACCGTTGTAGGTGGTGATCACCGCGTCGACTCCGTAGCCGACCGACGGCACCTGGCTCTGTCCGGAGCACCCGGTCGCCGGCCCCGCGGCCAGCGCGAGCGCGGTGCACGCCCCCGCCAGCCGCACCGCGACGCTGCGTGGCTGTCGCATCGAACGAAACCCCCTAGCTGGTCGTGTGTACCGCCCGTCAGTTCCTGCGATGCCGCTTGCCCGAGGGCCGCGCGCCCGGTCGCGGCGCGGCGTTCGGCCGCGGTCGTGCCGGGCCGCCCGGCGCGGCAGGCCGGCCCGTGGCGACCGACACCCGCCGGTCGGCCTCGGCCGCGGCGCGCGCCGAGGCCACGTTCGAGCGCTTCGCCAGCACCTTCCTGGTGTGCGCGGCGACCGGGCCCCACCGCTCCTTGAGCGAGACCAGCAGCGGGGTGGCGAAGAAGATCGACGAGTAGGTGCCGACCAGCAGACCGACCAGCTGCACCAGCGCGAGATCCTTGAGGGTGCCCACGCCGAGCATCCACACCGCGATCACGATCAAGCCGACGATCGGCAGGATACCGATGAGGGCGGTGTTGATCGAGCGCATCAGGGTCTGGTTGACCGCCAGATTCGCCTGCTCGGCGTAGGTGCGCCGGTTCAGGTGCAGGATGCCGCGCGTGTTCTCCTCGACCTTGTCGAACACGACCACCGAGTCGTAGAGCGAGAAGCCGAGAATGGTGAGGATGCCGATCACCGTCGCCGGGGTCACCTCGAGCCCGACCAGCGAGTAGATGCCCGCGGTCACGCCCACGTCGAACACCAGCGCGGCCATCGCCGCGATCGCCATGTCGCGTTCGAAGCGGACGGCGATGTAGACGGACACGATCACCAGGAACACCAGCAGCGCGATCAGCGCCTTGCGGGTGATCTGGTCACCCCAGGTCTCGCTGACGTCGGAGGTGCTGATGGCGGCCCGGCTCGGCTGTCCGTCGTTGCCCAGCGGCTGGAATTCCGTGAACAGCGCACTGGCCAGCTGATCGGCCTGCTCGGTGCTGAGCGCCTCGGAGCGGATCAGCATGGTGGCGGTGGAGCCGCTGCCGACGGTCTGCACCGAGACCGGATCGGTGCCGAGGGTGTTGTGGTAGACGGTCTCCACCTCGCTGGTGGTGGCGTCCCCCGCCGGGAACTGGATGCGCGAGCCGCCTTCGAAGTCGATGCCGAAGTTGAAGCCGCGCACCAACATCGAGGCCAGCGAGATCAGCACGATCAGCGCGGTGATCGCGTACCACATGCGCCGCTTGCCGATCACGTCGATCGCGCCGGTGCCGGTGTAGAGGCGGTTGAAGAAGCCGTGCCGGGGCGCGCCCGAGCCGTAGGCGAAGTCGTCGACCGCGCTCTGCGCGCGGTCCTCGTCGCGGCCGCCGTCCTTGCGCAGCGACGGAGTGCTGTTGCCGTTCGTCATCGCGTCCTCACGCCTTCCGCGGCCGACTCGGCGGCCCTGCGCTCACGGGCGACCTCCTGGATCGCACCCAGACCGTTCACCGAGGGTTTCGACCAGAACGCCGAGCGCGAGGCCAGCAGCACCAGCGGCGCGGTCACCAGGAACACCACCACCACGTCGAGGATGGTGGTCAGTCCGAGGGTGAAGGCGAAGCCCTTGACCTGTCCCACCGCCAGCACGTACAGCACCGCGGCGGCGATGAAGCTCACGCCGTTGCCGGACAGGATCGTGCGTCGCGCCCGCTGCCAGCCGCGCGGCACCGCCGACCGGAAGCTGCGGCCCTCGCGCATCTCGTCCTTGATGCGTTCGAAGAACACCACGAAGGAGTCGGCGGTCATGCCGATGCCGATGATCAGACCGGCGATGCCCGCCAGGTCGAGGGTGAAGCCGATCCAGCGGCCGAGCAGCACCATCAGTCCGTAGACGGCCAGGCCGGAGGCGACCAGCGACAGGCCGGTCAGCAGGCCGAGCATCCGGTAGTAGACCAGGCAGTACAGCAACACCACGGCCAGGCCGACCGCGCCCGCGATCAGACCGGCCCGCATCGAGGACAGGCCGAGCGTCGCCGAGACGGTCTCCGCCTCGGAGGTCTGGAACGACAGCGGCAGCGACCCGTACTTGAGGGTGTTGGCCAGTTCCTTGGCCGAGGCGGCGGTGAACTGCCCGGAGATCTGGGTGCGGCCGCCCAGCTGCGGGCCCGCCTGCACCTGCGGCGCGCTCACCACCTCGGAGTCGAGGGTGAAGGCCACCCGCTTGTACAGGTACTCACCGGTCAGCGAGGCCCAGGCGTCGCTGCCACTGGACTTGAACTCCAGGTCGACCACCCAGCGCGACTGCTGCTGGTCGAGGTTCGCCACCGCGTCCTTGATCTCCTGGCCGTCGATGCGGCTCTTGTCGAGCAGGAACACCTCGGTGCCGTCCTGCGAGCAGGTGACCAGCGGCAGATTCGGGTCGTCGTTGCCCGCGAGCGGGTCCTGCTTCGAGCAGTCCAGCGCCGCCATGGCGGCCTGCTGCACGGCCGGGTCGGTGCTCTGCCGGGTCTGCTTGGCCGCGGTGATCTCGCGCTGCGCGCGTTCCTGCGGGGTGAGGTTGTCGTCGTCGGTGGTCGGCGGCGCCTGCGCGGGGAAGACGCGCTGCTGGGGCGCGGTGTCCACCGGCGCCTCGGCCTCCGGGGCCGCGGGCGCGGGTGCCGGTGCGGTGGCGGGCGCGGGCTCGGCGGGCGCGGGGGTGGCCGGCGCCGGGGCGGGCTGCGCGGCCGCGCCGGCCTGCTGGGCCGCGAGCACCGGGCGGATGTAGAGCTTGGCGGTGGTGGCCAGGGCGCGGGCCTGCTGGCCGTCGTCGCCCGGCACCGTGATGACGATGTTGTCACCCTCGATCGCCACCTCGGAGCCACCGACGCCGAGACCGTTGACGCGGTTCTCGATGATCTCCTGTGCCTTGCGCAGACTGTCCTGGCTCGGCCTGCTGCCGTCCGGGGTGCGCGCGGTCAGCGTGACGCGGGTGCCGCCCTGCAGGTCGATGCCGAGCTTGGGTGTCGGGGATTGGTCACCGGTGAAGAACACCAGCGCATAGATCACGGCCAGCAGCGCGGCATAGACACCGAGCAGCCGCAGCGGATGCGCCGATCCCTGGGAAGGTGGCACAGTTCGTCTCTCCTAGGCGGAAGTCGCGGGTGGAACGGACGCACACCGCGGCCGCCGGGCGCGCACGCGTCCGGCCCGCCGCGGCGGCGGTAGGGAGGTCAGTCCTTGGTCAGCCGGGTCTCGGGCTGCTCGGCGGATTCCTCCACCGCGGCGGCCGGGGCCTCGCCGGGCTCGGCGGCGGCCTCGGTCGCGGACTCGTCCACGGTGCGCACCTCGAGGATCGCCTTGCGCAGCCAGGTGGTGACCACGTCCTCGGCGATCTCCAGGTCCACGGTGTCGTCATCGAGGTCGACGACGGTTCCCCACAGCCCCGAGGTCGTGACCACCGGGTCGCCGACCTTCAGGCCGCTCTGCATGGCGGCCACCTTCTCGGCCTCGCGCTTCTGGCGGCGGATACCGAGGAACATCGGCACGAGCAGGGCTACCAGCAGCAGCGGAAACAGAAAATCCATCGTCGAAGTCAGTCCCTGTCTAGTGGGTGGGAAGGACAAGTACCCACACAGTCTGCCAGCTGCGGGCCGGGGCGCCACACCCGCACACCCCCGGGCGAGCACGTCCGACCGATCCGGGGCGGTCCGCGGGGCGGTGGATCGGGCCGAGCAGGCGGCGTCACGGCGCCGATGCCGCTACAGTGACCCCCGCACAGCCCGACACTCGTTCGCATGGGGGCGCACGTGTTCTGGAAAGACCGGACTCCGGCAGCGGTGGCACCGGCAATCACCGCCATTCCAGCGGAACGCGCCGGTCGGCCTGACACAATGTCGCGGGTGACGATGACCCCCGAGGACGTGCGCCGGATCCATTTCGCCATGCCGTCGGCCGGGCATCGCGGGTATCACGCCGACGAGGTCGACGCCTTCCTGGATCTGGTAGCGGCCACGTTGGCCGGGCACGGCGCACTGACGGCCGACGACATCCGGCAGGTCGGCTTCGCCGCACCCCGGTTCGGCGGCCGGGGCTATCAGGCCGACCAGGTCGACGAGTTCCTCGACCGGGCGCGTGCCGAGCTCGAGCTGCGCCAGCGCGGCACCGCACCCGCCCCGGCGGGCAGCCGCGTCGGGGCGCACGCGGCCCCGCTGACCCCCGACGACGTGCAGCGGGTCCGGTTCAGCCAGGCGCCGGTGAGCGGTCGCGGCTACCACGAGGAGGAGGTCGACGCCTTCCTCGACCTGGTGGCCGTCTCGCTCACGCCGGAGGGCCCCGGCTCGCTCACCGTCGCCGACGCGCGCTCGGTGCGTTTCACCGACGCCAGGCTGGGCACCCGCGGCTATCAGCGCGACGAGGTGGACGCCTTCGTCGACCTCGTGGTCACCGCGCTCGAGCGCGCGGGGCGCTGACGCGCTCAGCCCTGGATGCTGTGCAGTTCGGCCTGGTGCAGGTCGTCGGGGAAGACGAACCGGCGCAGCGCCCAGAACCGGAACCCCATCGCCAGCAGCACACCGAGGATCTGGCCGGTGACGAAGTTGGCGACCGCCTGGGTGACCGGGCCGACGTGCGGCACCCGCAGGTCCAGCACGTAGAGCGAGATCGCCTGCGGAATCATGGTGACGCCGATGGCCAGCGCGCTGACCGCGAAGAACAATGCGGCCTCGTGGTGGCGCTGCCGTCCGCCGCGGGTGCGGAAGGACCACTCGCGGTTGAGGATGTAGGAGGCGATGGTCGCGATCAGCACGCCGAGCAGTCGCGCGGTCAGCGGCTTCTCGCCCAGCACCGTCAGTTTCACCGCGTAGACCACGCCGGTATCGATGAACCAGGTGATGGCGCCGACCGTGGCGAACTTGAGCAGTTCGCGGTGCTCGATCGCTTTGCTGCGCAGCGGCTCGGGCATTCGGTCGAGCACGGATTGGACCACCGTCATGTCCCGACTCTATCCGGGCGCGCGGGCCGGTGCCGTCGCGGCGGGGGTCAGTCGAACAGGTCGAGGGTGGGCTGGGATGTCCTCCCGCGCACCTCGATCGAGCCGAACACCAGGTCCGGCGGTGGGACCAGGCCGAGGTGTTCCCAGGCCGCCGCGGTCGCCACCCGGCCGCGAGGCGTGCGAGCCACCAGCCCGGCGCGCACCAGGAAGGGCTCGCACACCTCCTCGACGGTGGTGGCCTCCTCCCCCACCGCCACCGCCAGCGTGGACACCCCGACCGGGCCACCGTGGAAGCCGCGCACCAGCGCGTCGAGCACCGCGCGGTCGAGGCGGTCCAGGCCGAGGGTGTCCACGTCGTAGACCTCGAGCGCGGCCCGGGCGACCGGCAGTGTGACGATGCCGTCGGCGCGCACCTCGGCGTAGTCGCGGACCCGGCGCAGCAGCCGGTTGGCGATGCGCGGCGTGCCCCGGGAGCGGCCGGCGATCTCGGCGGCGGCGTCGGTCTCGATGCGCACGCCGAGGATCTGGGCCGAGCGTTCCAGGATGCGCAGCAGTTCACCGGGCTCGTAGAAGTCCATGTGCCCGGTGAAGCCGAAGCGATCACGCAGCGGCCCGGTGAGCGCGCCGGAGCGGGTGGTCGCCCCGACCAGCGTGAACGGGGCGATGTCGAGCGGGATCGAGGTGGCACCGGGACCCTTGCCGACCACGACGTCGACGCGGAAGTCCTCCATCGCCAGGTACAGCATCTCCTCGGCGGGCCGGGCGATGCGGTGGATCTCGTCGATGAACAGCACATCGCCCTCGACCAGGTTGCTGAGCATGGCGGCGAGGTCGCCCGCCCGCTCCAGGGCCGGGCCGGAGGTGATGCGCAGGGCGGTGCCGAGTTCGGCGGCGATGATCATCGCCATGCTGGTCTTGCCGAGGCCGGGCGGCCCGGACAGCAGCACGTGATCGGGCGTGCTGCCGCGCTGTTTGGCCCCGCGCAGCACCAGCGCCAGCTGTTCGCGCACGCGCGGCTGCCCGATGAAGTCGTCCAGGGATTTCGGGCGCAGGCTGGCCTCGATCTCGCCGTCGGACTTCAGGAAGCTCGGGCTGACCGGGGAATCGTCGTGGTCGTCCATCGCGGCCTACCGGTTCTTGCCCAGCAGCGACAGCGCGGCGCGCAGCGCGGTGGAGGTGTCGGCGGCGGGCTGCTCGGCCAACACCGTGTCGAGCGCCTGTTCGGCCTGTTTGAGCGGGAACCCGAGCCCGGTGAGCGCTTCGACCACCTGCTCGCGCACCGGGGTGGCGGCGACGGCGGGAGTGCTGCCGGGCGGGCCCGCCTGCACCGGCACCAGGTTCACCTTGTCCCGCAGCTCGACCACCATGCGTTCGGCGCCGCGTTTGCCGATGCCGGGCACCCGGGTGAGCGCCGCGACGTTGCTCTCGGCCAGGGCCTTGCGCAGCGCCTCGGGCTCGAGCACGGCCAGCACCGCCATCGCCAGGCGCGGCCCGACACCGGAGACGGTCTGCAACAGGCCGAACAGGTCGCGCGCCTCGGTGTCGGCGAAGCCGTACAGGGTCATCGAGTCCTCGCGGACGATCATCGCCGTGTAGAGCCGCGCTTCCGCGCCGCGGGTGAGGGTGGCCAGCGTCGACGGGGTGGCGTTGAGCCGGTAGCCGACGCCCGCCGCCTCCACCACCACGTGGTCCAGCGCGATCTCGAGCACCTCGCCGCGTACCGACGCGATCACCCGCGCACCGCCTTCCGTTGTTCGGCCAGTCGTTCGGTGTAGCGCCGCTTGGCCTCGGCCGCCTTGGCCTCGGCCGCGGCCATCCTGGCCAGCAGCGGCGCCCGCCAACAATGACAGATCGCCAGGGCCAGCGCATCCGCCGCGTCGGCGGGTTTCGGCGCGGTCTGCAACCCGAGGATGCGGGTGACCATCGCGGTCACCTGCGCCTTGTCCGCGTTGCCGTTGCCGGTGACGGCGGCCTTGACCTCGCTGGGGGTGTGGAACACCACCGGGATGTCGCGACGGGCCGCGGCCAGCGCGATCACCCCGCCCGCCTGCGCGGTGCCCATCGCCGTGCGGACGTTGTGCTGGGCGAAGACGCGCTCGATGGCGACCGCGCCCGGGCGGTGGGTGTCCATCCAGTACTCGGCGGCGTCGGCGACCAGCATCAGCCGATGCGCCAGGTCCATGTCCGCCGGGGTGCGCACCACGTCGACGTCCAGTGCGGTGACGGTGCGCCCGTGCCCGCCCTCGACCATGCTGAGTCCGCACCTGGTGAGCCCGGGGTCGACGCCCATCACCCGCACGAAAACCCCTCTCCCGGACACGAACAACTGTTCGAGAGTCTAGTGGACGGGGCAGGCCCGCCCTACCAGCGACACGGTCACTCTCCGGCGCCGGCTCCGGGGACGGGCCCATACCGGTCCACCAGTTCGGCGCCCAGGCGCGCCAGCTCCCGCCGGACCTCGGGCGGCCCGAGGACTTCGATGGCCGCACCCCATCCCGCCAGCTGCTCGGCGAGCATCCAGGCGGTCGGAGCCGTGACCCGGACGCGGACCCGCCCGTCGGCGACCGGCCCGTCGACGACGCAGTGCCGCCCCTGCCGGTCTTGTAGGACCGGCAGCAGCCGCTCCGAGACGAGCACCGTCGCGGCCGTGCCGGCGCGCCGCCGCTCCATCTCCTCCACCACCCGCGTCCACTCGGCCGGCAGCTCGAAATCGTCGGGGCGGTCGGCCATTTCGTCGGTGCAGGTGGCCTCGGCGATCCGGTCCACCCGGAAGGTCCGCCGCCCGCGCTCGGTGCCCGCGATCAGATACCAGATGCCGTCCTTGGCCACCAATCCCAGGGGATCGACCAGCCGCTCGGAGCGGTCGCCGGTGCGGGCGGTGTAGCGCAGCCGAACCCTGTTGCGCTGCACCACCGCCCGTTGCAGCAGCGATACGACCGGGGGCGGCTCCCGGTCGGCCGCGCCCCACCGCGCCGGGTCGATCACCACGGCCTCGGCCGCGGCATGGGCCTCGTCCCGGAAGGTCTGCGGCAGGGCGCGAACCAGCTTGCGCAGCGCGGACTTGACCTCCGGCGCCGCCCGCGCCGCCGGACCGGCCAGCAGGAACAGCGCCCGCGCCTCCCCGGCCGTCAACCCGCTCAGGTCGGTGCGGGCACCACCCACCAGCTGCCAGCCACCGCCTCGGCCCGGCTGCGGGTACACCGGCACGCCCGCGGCGGACAGCGCCGCGAGATCCCGGCGTGCCGTCACCACCGAGGTCTCCAGCTCCGCCGCCACCTCGGCGGCCGTCACCCGCCCTCGGCTCTGCATCATCAGCAGGATCGCCACCAACCGGTCCGCGCGCACTCCTCGATTCTGCCGGAGAAAGTGATCAGTGGATGAGCACTTCACCTCGGACGATGGTGTGACAACGACATTTCCGACCGAGAAGGAGACCATCATGCTGCGCGGAATGGCGACGAGCATCTTCTACGCCGACGATCTGGAAGCGGCCAAGGACTGGTACGCCGAGTTCTTCGGCATCGAGCCCTACTACCACGTCCCCGGCGGCTACTACGAGTTCCGCATCGGCGACTACCAGCACGAGTTCGGCCTCGTGAACCGCGCCTACGCCCCGGCAGGCGCGCGCAACGCGCCCGGTGGCGCGATCGTGCACTGGCATGTGGACGATCTGCGGGCGACGGTGGACCGGTTGCTCGAACTCGGCGCGACCAGCTACGACCCGATCACCCCGCGCGGCGACTCGGGCTTCGTCACCGCCTCGGTGGTCGACCCCTTCGGCAACGTCCTGGGACTGATGTCCAACCCGCACTATCTCGAGATCCTCGGCATGACCGGCCCGGCCCGGCCCGCGCCGGCCGACCCCGCGGGCGGGCACCGCGCGGGCTAGCGGGCGGCGAAGGCCTCGTAGGCGGCGCGGTCGAAGAGCACGAACCGGACCGTCTCGACCGCGGTGGCGGTCGCCCGCACCGTCTCGACGGCGATGCGGGCGCCGTCGTCCATCGGCCAGCCGTAGATGCCGGTGGAGATCGCCGGGAAGGCCACCGTGGTCGCGCCGAGTTCGTCCGCCACGCGCAGGGATTCGCGATAGCAGGAGGCCAGCAGGTCCGAGCGGTCCTGCCGGGCCGACCACACCGGTCCGACCGTGTGGATCACCCAGCGCGCGGGCAGCTCACCCGCGGTGGTCGCGACGGCCTGCCCGGTCGGCAGCCCGTCCGGATAGCGGGTGGCGCGCAGCTCCCGGCACTCGGCGAGGATGGACGGGCCGCCGCGACGGTGGATCGCGCCGTCCACCCCGCCGCCGCCCGACAGCGACGAGTTGGCGGCGTTGACCATCGCGTCCACCCGCTGTTCGGTGATGTCCCCGCGGACGAGTTCGATCGAGACCATGCCCGGATTCTGCCGCATCCCGCACGCGCGGGTCTCGACAACGCGTAACCAAGTGGTTACGCTTTTGGCGTGGACGAGGTGGCCGGCGCGATCGCCGATCCGGTACGGCGCGAGATCCTGCAGATGCTGCACGGGGCGCGGCTGACCGCCGGTGAGATCGCGGCGGCGTTCCCGATCAGCAGGCCCGCGATCAGCAGGCACCTGCGGGTGCTGCGGGAGAGCGGCCTGGTACGCGACGAGACCGAGGGGCGCCACCGCTACTACGTCCTCGACACCGGCCCGCTCACCGAGTTGTCGGGCTGGCTGGCCCGCTTCACCGCGTCGGGCTGGGAACAGCGGTTCGACGCGCTGGAGACCGAGGTCTACCGCACCCGCCGGGAGCACCGCCGCACCGCGCGGTCCCGGCCGACACCGAGAGAAGGCACCGCGTGAGCAGCACACCGACCGGGCGCATCCTGCCCGCCGACGAAGGCCGCGACCTCGTACTGACCCGCCGCTTCCGGGCGCCCGCCGCGGACGTCTGGGCGAGTATCACCGAATCCGACCGCACCGCGCGCTGGTTCGGCCCGTGGGAGGGGCAGGCCCGGCCGGGCCGCACCATCAAGGTCCAGATGGTGCACGAACAGGACCGGCCCTGGATGGAGATGACCATCGACGCCTGCGAGCCGCCGCACCACCTGGCGCTCTCGGCCGTCGACGAGGCGGGCGCCTGGTATCTCGAGGCGGTGCTCACCGAGACCGACGGCGGCACCGAGCTGCGGTTCACCCAGCACCTGCGCACCCGGCGCGAGATCGACCAGGCGCCGGAATCCGGGCCGGGGTGGGAGTACTACCTGGACATGCTCACCGCCGCGCACGAGGGCAGGCCGCTGCCCGACTTCGCCGACTACTACCCGGCGCTGCGCGACCACTACCGCGACCAGCTGGCGCGGTGACGGCGGCGGGCGCGGCCACCGCCGCGCCCGTCCACCAGCCCAGTCGGTGTCTACTGCGCCTGAGCGGGACGGCCTCCGTGGTCACGCTCCGCTGCCGACTCCGGCCGCTGACCCGCTCAGTCGGTGTCTACCTGTGCCTGAGCGGGACGGCCTCCCGCTCAGTCGTCGAGCTGGGCGAGGACCTCGTCGGAGACGTCGACGTTGGTGTAGACGTTCTGCACGTCGTCGCTGTCCTCGAGGGCATCGATCAGCTTGAACACCTTGCGCGCGCCCTCGGCGTCCACCGCGACGCTGACCGAGGGCTGGAAGCCCGACTCGGCCGACTCGTAGTCGATGCCCGCCGACTGCAGTGCCGACCGCACCGCGACCAGATCGCCCGGCTCGCTGATGATCTCGAAGGACTCGCCGAGGTCGTTGACCTCCTCGGCGCCGGCGTCGAGCACGGCCATCAGCACGTCGTCCTCGGACAGGCCGTTCTTCTCCAGGGTGACGATGCCCTTGCGGTGGAACAGGTAGGCGACCGAGCCCGGGTCGGCCATGTTGCCGCCGTTGCGGGTCATGGCCACCCGCACCTCGCCCGCCGCCCGGTTGCGGTTGTCGGTGAGGCACTCGATGAGGACCGCGACGCCGTTGGGGCCGTAGCCCTCGTACATGATCGTCTGCCAGTCGGCGCCGCCCGCCTCCTCACCGGCGCCGCGCTTGCGCGCGCGCTCGATGTTGTCGTTGGGGACCGAGGACTTCTTCGCCTTCTGGATGGCGTCGTACAGCGTGGGGTTGCCTTCGGGATCACCGCCACCCGTACGTGCCGCCACCTCGATGTTCTTGATCAACTTCGCGAAGAGCTTCCCCCGCTTCGCGTCGATCGCGGCCTTCTTGTGCTTGGTGGTGGCCCATTTGGAGTGGCCGCTCATTCCCCTACTTCCTTCAGGTCGGTTGCACGTCTGGAGTGTGTACGTTACCCGCTCGGTCTCCGGCGGCCCGCACGATGTCGACGAACATCCGGTGTACCCGCAGGTCACCGGTGACCTCCGGATGGAACGACGTGGCCAGCACGTTGCCCTGGCGCACGGCCACGATCCGGCCCCGCGACGGGCCGTCGGGCACGGTGGCCAGCACCTGCACACCGTCGCCCGCGCGCTCGACCCACGGCGCTCGGATGAAGACCGCGCGCACCGGGCCGTCGTCGAGGCCCGCGAAATCCAGGTCGGTCTCGAAGGAGTCGACCTGACGTCCGAACGCGTTGCGGCGCACCGTCATATCGATGCCCGACAGGTGCTGGGCGTCGGGCCGGGTGTCGAGCACCTCCGAGGCCAACAGGATCATCCCGGCACACGAGCCGAAGGCGGGCATACCGTCCCGCAGCCGCGCGCGCAGCGGATCGAGCAGGTCGAAGACCTGCAGCAGTTTGCTGATCGCGGTGGACTCCCCGCCCGGCAGCACCAGCCCGTCCACGGCCTCGAGTTCGCCGACCCGGCGCACCAGCACGGGTTCGGCACCGCACGCGCGCAGCGCGGCGAGGTGTTCGCGGACATCGCCCTGCAGGGCGAGCACGCCGATGGTGGGCCGGGACGGGGCCGCCTGCGGCTCGGCGGCGGGGGCGGACACCGAGGTCTGGTTCACCCGGCCCAGCTTACGAGCGGCCGCGCTGTGGCCCGGCTCACGCCCGGTCACGAGCGCAACGTGCGGATCAGGCCCTCCTGCATCACCGCGGCGACCAGTTCACCGGCCCGGTTGTAGATCTTGCCGGAGGTCAGGCCGCGGCCGAAGCCCGCGGAGGGCGAGGCCTGGTCGTAGAGCAGCCAGTCGTCCGCGCGGAACGGACGCAGGAACCACATGGCGTGGTCGAGCGAGGCGTTCTGGGTCGGCTCGTCGGGGTGGATCACCTTCGACGAGCCGAGCAGCGTCATGTCGCTCATGTAGGCCAGCGTGCAGACGTGGAACAGCGGATCGTCGGGCAGCGGCTGCCGGTAGCGGAACCACACCTGCTGCTGGGCGACCACCCCCGGCCTGCGCACCACCGACTCCTGCGGGACCATCCTGATGTCCCAGTGCTCCCACTCGCGCATCGCCCACAACCGCTCGGGACTCATGGAGGTCTGCGCGTCGGGCAGGTCGTCGGGGGCGGCGACCTCGGGCATCTCGTCCTGGTGGGCGGGGCCGGTGTCACCGATGTGGAACGAGGCCGACATGGTGAAGATGGCGGCGCCGTCCTGCACACCGGTGACCCGGCGGGTGCAGAACGAACGCCCGTCGCGGATGCGCTCCACCAGGTACACGGTGGGCTGCTGCGGATTGCCCGGGCGCAGGAAATAGCCGTGCAGCGAGTGCACCTGGAACCGGGGTTCCACCGTGCGCACCGCGGACACCAGTGCCTGACCCGCCACCTGGCCGCCGAACGTTCGCTCCAGCTGTGTCTTCGTGGACGCGCCACGGAAGATGTCCCGCTCGAGGCGTTCGATCTCCAGTGCCTCTTCGATGGTCGCCATGCGCTGAGATTAGCCCGTGCGATGCCCGGGCCCGTTCATCCCGGTCCCGATCACCAGCCGCGCTCGGCGAGCCGGTGCGGCTGCGGGATCTCCTCCACGTTGATGCCGACCATCGCCTCGCCCAGGCCACGCGACACCTTGGCGAGCACGTCCGGGTCGTCGTAGAAGGTGGTGGCCTTGACGATGGCCTCGGCGCGCTGGGCCGGGTTGCCGGACTTGAAGATGCCGGAGCCGACGAACACGCCCTCGGCGCCGAGCTGCATCATCATCGCCGCGTCGGCGGGGGTGGCGATACCGCCGGCGGTGAACAGCACGACCGGCAGTTTGCCGGTCTCGGCGACCTCGCGGACCAGTTCGTAGGGCGCCTGGAGCTCCTTGGCGGCCACGTACAGCTCGTCCTCGGGCAGCGCGGCCAGCTTGCGGATCTCCTGGCGGATCTTGCGCATGTGGGTGGTGGCGTTGGAGACGTCACCGGTGCCCGCCTCGCCCTTGGAGCGGATCATCGCCGCACCCTCGGTGATGCGGCGCAGCGCCTCGCCCAGGTTGGTGGCGCCGCACACGAACGGCACGGTGAACTGCCACTTGTCGATGTGGTTGGTGTAGTCGGCGGGGGTGAGCACCTCGGACTCGTCGATGTAGTCGACGCCGAGGCTCTGCAGGATCTGCGCCTCCACGAAGTGACCGATGCGGGCCTTGGCCATGACCGGAATCGAGACGGCGTTGATGATGCCGTCGATCATGTCCGGATCGCTCATCCGCGACACGCCGCCCTGCGCGCGGATGTCGGCGGGCACGCGCTCGAGCGCCATCACCGCGACCGCGCCTGCGTCCTCGGCGATCTTGGCCTGCTCCGGGGTGACGACATCCATGATCACCCCACCCTTGAGCATCTCGGCCATGCCGCGCTTCACGCGGGCGGTGCCGACGGTCTGGGTGGTCTCGGGCGTGGTCACGGCAAACTCCTGAGTCATGTGCGCCAATCGGGTCGCTCGGTCGGGAAACGACACAATTCTAGGCGCGGCCGGAATGCCACTTGATAGCCAGTCGAGCACCACTGGCCTGGTGTCGCAGGCCACTGCCGAAAGCCGGGCGTCGCTGTCGCCCGGCCCCCGGCTCACAGCGGTGCGACGACGAGCAGGTGCGCCCAGTACTCGGCGATCGACGGGCCGACGATGGGCAACAGGAAGTCGTAGAGCAGGTACGACATGGGTAACGGCCACCTCCACACTCGCCGGGCGCGAGCACCCGGCCTCCTCGCGGGCACCCCGCGCGGATTGCGCGGGCACGTTCGGGAGGGCTACCCGTCCGTGCCGCATTCCAGTCCGAACCCAGCATGATCGTGAGCCGGATCACACTGACGAGGGGCGTGGTCAGCGGATCGAGCGAACCTCGGGATCCGTAGTGCCGGAAGCGACTTCGGCCGCCTCGGGCAGCAGCTCGTCGAGGTGGTAGGGGTAGACCGTCTCCCCCGCGGCGTCCAGGGCGAGGATGTCGGCGGACGTGCACCACTTGTGTCCGGTGATGCTGCGGCGCTCGACCGCGGTGAGGTTGCCCGGTTTCGGTTCGTACGCGGGCACCCGCAGGGTGAAGAACAGTTCCTCGGCGCGGATCAGCTCGCCGTCGAAGGGGAACACCGCCACCCGCCGCCAGATCGGCCCGCGCAGCGCGGCCGGGTCGGCGGTGTAGCCGGTCTCCTCCCACAGCTCCCGCACCGCGGCCTCGCGCAGGCTCTCCCCCGGCTCCACGCCGCCGCCGATGGTGAACCAGAACGAGACGTCCGGGGTCTTGGGGTCGTTGCCGCGCATGAGCAGCACGCGGTCGCGTTCGTCGAGCAGCACCACCCGCGACGAGGTGCGGATGGTGTCGACGGCCAGCCCGGTCGACGCGGCGGGGGTGGCGCGCTCGGCGATCTCGAAGTAGGTGGGCAACGGGGCGGTGCCGCCCAGGTGCAGCCACCGCACCGGGCGGCGGGTGCGCAGCGCGAGCGTGTCGCGCACGGCGTCGTTGTGGAAGCGCCGCGCGATCAGCACCCGCGCCTCCGCGTCGGCGAGTTCGGCGACCAGCTGCGGGCGGAGCAATCCGATGTCCACGGTCGACAGGGCCGCGGCGAGCTGGTTCTCCACGGTCTCCCGCTCGGCCCGGCCGGCACGCTCGGCGCGGTCCGCCAGGGCCGCCAGTCGGCGGGCCTGATCGGCGAGGGCGGGATCGGAGACCGGTCCCGCGATCGCCATGGCCACCGAGCGCGCCACCACCGCCCGCCGTGCCAGCGCGGCTTCCAGCGCCTGCCAGGACAGGTCCGAGCGCACGTGCAGCCGGTCGAGCCGATTGGCCGTGGAGTAGGCCCACACGCCGACGGCCAGCACGACGGCCGCGATCAGCGCAAGGACGAGAACCGTGGTCGCGGAGAAGGTGATCATCCGGCCGCCCGTACCCGGGTGTCGCCGACCGTCACGGTTTCGTAGACGCGCAGGATCTGCTCGGCCACCACCGGCCAGTCGTATTCGCCCACCACCTGGTTCGCCCTGCGCACCAAGGCTTCCCGCCGTTCGGTGTCGGTGAGCAGGGTGTCGAGCGCACCGGCCAGCGCGACATCGTCGCCCACCGGCACCAGCATGCCCGCGGTGCCGTCGCGCAACACCCGGCGGAACGCGTCGAGTTCGCTGGCGACCACCGCCGTGCCCGCGGCCATCGCCTCGATGAGGATGATGCCGAAGCTCTCCCCGCCGAGATTCGGCGCGACGTACACGTCGGCGCTGCGCATGGCCGAGGCCTTCTCCGCGTCGGAGACCTGGCCGAGGAACCGCAGATGCCGGGCGTGCCTGCCCGCCTCCCGGCGCAGTCGCTGCTCGTCACCGCGGCCGACCACCAGGATCTCCACGTCCGGGTGCCGGGCGACCAGCTCGGGCAGCGCCGCCAGCAACACCTGCATGCCCTTGCGGGGCTCGTCGTAGCGGCCGAGGAACAGCACGGTGCCGCCGGGCCGCGGATAGCCGGGCAGCATCGGTGCCCGGGCGAAGGCGGGCACGTCCACGCCGTTGGGGATCTCCACCGCGTCCGAGCCCAGCGCCTCCACCTGCCAGCGCCGCGCCAGCTCGGACACGGCGATGCGGCCGCTGATCTTCTCGTGGTACGGCCGCAGCACGCCCTGGAAGGTGCTCAGCACCAGCGACCGGGTGGTGGAGGTGTGGAAGGTCGCCACGATGGGACCTTCGGCGATCTTGAGCGCGAGCATCGACAGGCTCGGTGCGTTCGGCTCGTGGATGTGCAGCACGTCGAAGTCGTTGCCGTCGATCCAGCGCCGGATCCGGGTGTAGGCCATCGGCCCGAACGACAGCCGGGCCACCGAGCCGTTGTACGGGATGGCGACGGCGCGCCCGGCCGAGACCACGAAGTCCGGCAGCGGGGTGCCCTCCGAGGCGGGGGCGAGCACGCTCACCTTGTGGCCGCGCTCGAGGAACACCCGCGCGAGCTCGACCACATGGGCCTGCACGCCGCCGGGGACGTCGAACGAGTAGGGGCAGACCATGCCGATCTTCACGCGGACTCGTCCCTCCCCACCGGTCCGGCCAGGCGCGCCTGCGCCTCGGCGATCCTGGCGAGCCGCTGCGGCGACAGGTCGCTCTCCCACAGCGGCTGCAGCATGTGCCAGTCGGCCGGATGCTCGGCGATGTTGGCCGCGAACCGATCGGCGAGGGCCTGGGTGGCCGCCGCGACGCCGCCGGAGACATCCAGCGGCGCTTCGGTTTTCAGGCCCCAGCCTTCGACGCCGTCGTCGTCGACGGTGAACCAGGCGTGCACCGGCATGAGCGCCGCGCCGGTCTCGATCGCCAGCTTCGCCGCCCCCGCGGGCATCCAGGTGCGTTCACCGAAGAACTCCACCGGCACCCCGCGCCCGGTCAGGTCGCGCTCCCCCATCAGGCACACGATCTTGTTCTCGCGCAGCCGCTGCGCCAGCTGGGCGAAGGGCGGCTGCTCACCGCCGGTGAGCGGGAACACCTCGAACCCCAGGCTCTCCCGGTAGGCGACGAACCGCTCGAACAGCGACTCCGGTTTCAGCCGCTCGGCCACGGTGGCGAAGGTGCCGTAGTTCTGCACCAGCCACACCCCGGCCATGTCCCAGTTGCCCGAATGCGGCAGCACGAACACCACACCGCGGCCCCGCTCCAGCGCGGCGTCCAGGTGCGGGATCCCCTGCACGGGCAGCCGCGGCGAGCGGCCGAGCGCCGCGTGATCCATGGTCGGCAGGCGGAACGCCTCGCGCCAGTAGCGGGCGTAGGAACGCATGGCGGCCAGGATCAGCTCGTCGGGCACCTGGTCGGGGGGCACGCCGAGGACACGCGCGAGATTGCGCCGCAACTGGATCGGGCCGCCGTTGCGGGCGGCGCGCGCGCCGCCCCAGTCGAAGGCGCGGCGCGCGGTGCGCTCGGGCAGGGCGCGCACCAACCGCCACCCCGCCACGTAGCCGAGCGCGCCGAGCCGTTCGCCGACGCTCATCCGCGACACTCCCGGCTCCGAGCGGTCATCGGGCCTCCCCGGCGGCCGGGGCGGGCGGGATCACCTCGCGCGCGCCGGGCGAATTGCGCACGGCGAGCACCCGCTGGAACACCGTGATGATGCTCAGCACCGCCAGGATCCACATGGCGACGTGCACGGCCCAGGTCAGCCACTCGATCCCCCAGTAGCCGCCGATCCCGGTGAAGCCCGCGCCGACGAGCACGATGATCAGCCGGTCGGGCCGCTCGATCAGGCCGCCGTCGGCGGACAGGCCGCTCGCCTCCGCGCGAGCCTTGGCATAGGAGATGACCTGCGAGGTCACCAGCACCACCAGCGTCGCGGCCAGCAACCACTTGTTGTTCTCGTGGTAGACGGCCCACCAGGCCAGACCGCCGAAGATGGCGCCGTCGGCCACCCGGTCGCAGGTGGCGTCGAGCACCGCGCCGTAACGGGTGCCGCCCCCGCGTGCCCTGGCCATCGCCCCGTCGAGCATGTCGAACATCACGAACAGCCAGATGACCATCGTGCCCCAGAACAGATGCCCGGTCGGGAACAAGGTCACCGCGGCCGCGATCGAGGCCGCCGTGCCGATCAGGGTGACGGCGTCGGGGGTGAGCCCGGTGCCGACCAGCGCCCTGCCCAGCGGCGCGGTGGCCTTGGCGAAAGTCTCGCGGCCGAAGAAGCTGAGCACCTACTCCGATTCCTTCCACGCCTGCGCGAGCAGTGCCCTGGTCTCGCGCAGCAGCTGCGGCATCACCTTCACCCCGCCCACGACGGTGATGAAGTTCGCGTCCCCGCCCCAGCGCGGCACGATGTGCTGGTGCAGGTGGTCGGCCAACGAACCGCCCGCCACCCCGCCCAGATTCAGGCCGACGTTGAAACCGTGCGGCCGCGACACGCTCTTCATCACCCGGATCGCCCGCTGGGTGAACGCCATCAGCTCGGCGCTCTCGGCCTCGGTGAGATCCTCGAGATCGGCGACGCGGCGGTAGGGCACCACCATCATGTGTCCCGGGTTGTACGGGTACAGATTCAGCACCGCGTACACCAGCTCGCCGCGGGCGATGATCAGCCCGTCCTCGTCGGACATCTTGGGGATGTCGGTGAACGGGTGGCCGGTGGCATCGGTCGGCCGCGAGCCGGCCGCCTCGGTGATGTAGGACATCCGGTACGGCGTCCAGAGCCGTTGCAGCCGATCGGGTTCGCCCGCACCGATGTCCACGATGTCACCGCCGCGGTCCGTCGTCTCCTCCGCAGCGCTCATCTATCCCTCCCCCGCCGTGACGATCTCGAACCCCTCCGCCGTCGGAGAAGCGTTCTCCCGGTTGGTGATCCACGCCACGATGGTCGCCACCGCGTCCGCGACCGGCACCCCGTTGACCTGGGTGCCGTCCCGGAACCGGAAACTCACCGCGCCCGCGTTCACATCGCGCTCGCCGGCCAGCAGCATGAACGGCACCTTCTGCGCGGTGTTGTTGAAGATCTTCTTCTGCATCCGGTCGTCGCTGCGGTCGACCTGCGCGCGCACGCCGTGGTCGCGCAGCAGCTCGACGACCCGGTCCAGGTGCGGGGCGAAGGCCTCCGCGACCGGGATGCCCACCACCTGCACCGGCGACAGCCAGGCCGGGAAGGCGCCCGCGTAGTGCTCGGTGAGCACGCCGAAGAACCGCTCGATGGAGCCGAACAGCGCGCGGTGGATCATCACCGGCCGCTGCTTGCTGCCGTCGGGGGCGGTGTACTCCAGGCCGAAGCGCTCGGGCAGGTTGAAGTCGAGCTGGATGGTCGACATCTGCCAGGTGCGGCCGAGCGCGTCCTTGGCCTGCACGGAGATCTTCGGGCCGTAGAACGCGGCGCCGCCCGGATCGGGCACGAGCTCGAGACCCGAGGCCTGGGCCACCTTCGACAGCGTCTCGGTGGCCTCCTCCCAGATCTCGTCGGAGCCGACGAACTTCTTCGGGTCTTTGGTGGACAGCTCGAGGTAGAAGTCGTCGAGGCCGTAGTCGGCGAGCAGGCCGAGCACGAACTGCAGGGTGTTCGTGAGCTCGGCGTGCATCTGCTCCTTGGTGCAGTAGATGTGCGCGTCGTCCTGGGTCATGCCGCGCACCCGGGTCAGGCCGTGCACCACGCCGGACTTCTCGTAGCGGTACACCGAGCCGAATTCGAACAGCCGCAGCGGCAGCTCGCGGTAGGACCGCCCGCGCGCCCGGAAGATCAGGTTGTGCATCGGGCAGTTCATCGGCTTGACGTAGTAGTCCTGGCCGGGCTTGCGCACGGTGCCGTCGTCGTTGTACTCCGCGTCCAGGTGCATGGCCGGGAACATGCCGTCGCGGTACCAGTCCAGGTGGCCGGACACCTCGAACAGGTGGCCCTTGGTGATGTGCGGGGTGTTGACGAACTCGTAGCCCGCGTCCACGTGCCTGCGCCGCGAGTACTCCTCGAGCTCCTTGCGGATGATGCCGCCCTTGGGATGGAACACCGGCAGGCCCGAACCGAGTTCGTCGGGGAAGCTGAACAGGTCCAGCTCCAGGCCCAGCTTGCGGTGGTCACGGCGCTCGGCCTCGGCGAGCACGTGCAGGTGTGCCTCCAGCGCCTCCGGCGATTCCCAGGCGGTGCCGTAGATGCGCTGCAGGTCCTCGCGGTTCTGGTCACCGCGCCAGTACGCGGCCGAGCTGCGGGTGAGCTTGAAGGCGGGGATGAACTTGGTGGTGGGGATGTGCGGGCCGCGGCACAGGTCGCCCCACACCTTCTCGCCCGTGCGCGGGTCGAGATTGTCGTAGATGGTCAGCTCCTTGCCGCCCACCTCCATGACCTCGGGGTCGTCGATGCCGGACTTGTCGCTGATCAGCTCGAGCTTGAACGGCTCGTTCGCCAGCTCGGCCCTGGCCTCCTCGATCTCGACCACCCGGCGCGAGAAGCGCTGCGCACCTTTGATGATCTTCTTCATCCGCGATTCCAGCCGGGCCAGATCCTCCGGGGTGAAGGGGCGCTCGACCTGGAAGTCGTAGTAGAAGCCGTCCTTGATGGGCGGGCCGATGCCGAGTTTGGCCTCGGGGAACTCCTGCTGCACGGCCTGGGCCAGCACGTGCGCGGCCGAATGGCGGATCACGCTGCGCCCGGCTTCGGTCGAGGCGGGCACGGCCTCCACCTCGACGTCGGTGTCGGGGATCCAGGACAGGTCGCGCAGGGCGCCTTCGGCGTCGCGGACGACGACGATGGTGTCGGGGCCCTTGGTCGGCAGGCCCGCCTCCCGTACCGCGGCGCCCGCCGTAGTCCCGGCCGGCACCCGGACGAGGGTGGACGGACTGATCGGGGCTGAGGTCGTCACGGCGGCGCTCTCCTTGGCGTTCTCGTGGGCGGGCAGGTTCCCGCGCGGCATCACCGGCGGCGTATCCGCTCCGGCGCGACCATGCTATCGGCACCGGCACCCCGGCGCGCCGATGGACCGGGTGATCGGTGCTCGCCCCGCCACCGCTGCTCCGCCGGGTCGCGGGCGAATCCGCTCACCGGCGTGCGGCGTGCTCGGCGAGCAGCGCGGCCCGTTCGGCGGCGGGCCGTTTCGGGCAGCTGGTGCACAGCCCGCTACCGGGCAGTTCGTAGACCAGACAGCAGGAGACGCGGTGCACGAAGGTCCGGCCACCGACCTCGACGAAGCGTGGGGTGGGCAGGGGCGGGCCGAGGCGCGCGGCCAGCTCGACCGCGACCGCGGGCGCTCCCGCGTCGACGGCGCGGTTGCCGAGCGCGTCGGCGACGATCGCCCAGAGGGCCGGGATGCCCGCGCCGCAGCTGTCCGCCACGACGGGGACGACGGCGGCGAGGGCGTCGTGGAGAGCGGTCGTCGCGTCATCGGGTGCGGTGGGCGCGCCCCCGGGGGACGCGGTATCGGTGGCAGCGTCGCCCGCCGATGCGCCACCACCGGATACGACACCGGTCCGGGCCCCGACCGGCGGCGGCGCGGTTTCGGGGGTCGCGGCCTGGTCGA
Organism: Nocardia sp. FDAARGOS_372; assembly: GCF_002554515.1. Classification (NCBI taxonomy): domain Bacteria; kingdom Bacillati; phylum Actinomycetota; class Actinomycetes; order Mycobacteriales; family Nocardiaceae; genus Nocardia; species Nocardia sp. FDAARGOS_372. Next base: position 2,619,051 of record NZ_PDDW01000001.1, read on the forward strand.
GGACGCGGTCGACACCGCCGTCGGGCCGCACCACGCAGACGAGGCGACCGAGGCCGAGCGCGGGCGGTGTCCGGCCCGCGGCCGTCGCCGTGACGAGCGGCTCGACCAGCGCGGAGGCGACCATCGACCACCAGAGGGTGCCCGCGGCGCGGGGTGTCGAGGCGCCCCAGGAGCGGCCGAGCGCGGTGATGTGCGCACGCACCCAGGCCGGGTCGGTGAGCGCGGTGCCGGGCGCCGTGTTCATCGCTGCAGTGGCCCGCGCAACCACTCCCACTCGAGGCCGAACCAGCCGCCGACCAGCCCGAAGGTGCCGAGCACCCACAGCGTCGCGACCACGACCGCCGCGGTACCCACCGCCCCGAGGATCCGGATGCCGAGGCCGCGCGCCGAGTACCACGCCATGACCTGGCGATAGCGATCGCGCAGCCAGCGCAACGCGCGCTGGGCCCAGGCGAACTCGCTGGCCAGGATGCCCAGGCCGGCGAAGACCATCGCCCAGCCCGGGCCGGGATACGGGATGGCGATGATGCCGATGGCCAGCACGACCGCGCCGACCACACCGACACCGATCCGATAGGCGAGATTCAGCGTCGGCCGGGCGGCCACCCGCGCGCGGAAGGCGCGCAGGCGGCCCATCGGCGCCGACCCGGTCTGCTGGTCCAGCTCGCTGCTCACAGCGCCAGCCTAGAGATTCAGACCGGCTCCGGCACCTGACGACGCCCGCGAGCCTCGTCGATGTGGACGATCCCGTCGGCGGTGATCTCCACGACCCGCGCGCTGGCGATGTCGAAGAACAGCCCGGCGACGGTGACCCCGCGTTCGGCGACCGCGCGCCGCACGGCGGGATGGCGCTGCAACGTCTCCAACTGCACCGCGACGTTCACCATGCTCAACTGGTCGACCTCACCGAATCCGGCCGCACGCGCCGCCTCGGCCACCGGATGCCCGGCCCGGAAGCGTTCCAGGCTCGGTCGCGCGTGCGCCAGCCACGACTCGATGCCCGGTGCGGCGTCGCCGCCGCCGTACAGCGCGCCCATGGCTCCGCAGCTGGAGTGCCCGCACACCACCACGCAGCGCACGTTCAGCTCCTCCAGGGCGAAGACCAGCGCCGCCTCCACCGAGGCGTCGCCGGTGGCGGGGACCAGATTGCCGACGTTGCGCACGGTGAACAGGTCGCCGGGTCCGCTGTTGGTGATGACGTTCGGGACGATGCGCGAGTCCGAGCAGGTGAGGAAGAACGAGTCCGGGTCCTGCCGGTGGACGAGCTCGTCCAGGTGGCGGCGGACGACGTGCGCGTGGCTGCGGTGGTAGGCCGCCACCCCCGCGGTCACCGGGTCCAGGTGCTTCTCGTCGCGCCGCCAGGGCCCGAGGATCTCCTCCCACATCGCCCTGCCGAATCCGCGGGCGGGCGGTCCGGCCAGCGCGTCGGCCATGCGCACGCTGCCGATCTCGACGAATTCCACGCTGCCGCCGCCGCTTTCCTGCTGGCGCACCCAGTCCTGCAACGCCTCGAGCGCGGCGTGATCGAGGAAGTCGACGGTCATCTCCACGGTCACGTCGGCGCCGGCAGGCACCTTCGCCAGTTCGCCGGACAGTCGCGGCAGGGCGAGGAAGGTGCACGAGCCGTCGAGGCGCACCAGCCAGCGCTGCGACTGCGGTATCTGCTCGGCCACGATCGTCACCCGCACCACCCGCCACAGCAGCAGCGCGAAGGCCAGCACCAGGCCGATGATCACGCCCTCGAGCAGGTTGAGGAAGACCACGCCGAGGATCGTGACGGCGTAGACGAGCAGATCGCCGGTGCGGCTGGCGAGCTTGATGTGGGCGATCTTGACCAGCTGGATGCCGATGACGATGAGCAGACCGGCCAGTGCGGCCTTGGGGATCTGCTCGACCACCCCGACCAGCGCCACCGAGAACAACAGCAACCACACCCCGTGCAGCACCGCCGAGGCCCGGCTGCGCGCCCCGGACTGCACGTTGGTCGCGCTCCGCACGATCACCCCGGTCACCGGCAGGCCGCCGAGCATGCCCGAGAGCATGTTGGCCGAGCCCTGGCCGACCAGCTCCCGGTCGAAGTTCGTACGCGGCCCGGAGTGCATCTTGTCCACGGCCACCGCCGAGAGCAGGCTCTCCACGCTGGCGATCAGCGCGATGGTCAGCACCATCAGCGCCACTGGGGCCCAGCCGCCGTCGGGGAGCTGCGGCAGTTCGATCGCCTCGAACAGCGAGCTGCTCAGCACGATCCGCTCCACGTCCAGCGGCAGCACCAGCGACAGCACGGTGGCCGCGACCACGGCCACCAGCGGGCCGGGCACCACCCGGACCTTCTCCGGCAGGTACTTCCAGCCCAGCATCACCGCCACGACCAGCACGCCCACCAGTGCGGCGCCGGTGTTCATCGACGTGAGCCGGCCGGGCAGCGCGGTGATGTTGTGCCACGCCGAACTGTGTGACGACCCGCCGAGCAACACGTGCACCTGCTGCAGGGCGATCGTGACGCCGATGCCCGCCAGCATCGCGTGCACCACCACCGGCGCCACGGCGAGCGCGGCGCGCGCGATCCGGCTCAGCCCGAACAGGATCTGCAGCGCACCGGCCGCGACGACGATGAAACAGGTGACGCGCCAGCCGAATTGGGCGATCGACTCGGCGACGACGACGGTGAGCCCGGCCGCGGGGCCGCTCACCTGCAGGACGGAGCCGCCCAGGCAGCCCACCACGATGCCGCCGACGACGGCGGCGATGAGTCCGGCCGCGACCGGGGCGCCGGAGGCCAGCGCGATGCCGAGCGAGAGCGGCAATGCGACGAGGAAGACCACGATGGAGGCCGGAAGATCGTGGCGCACAATCGAAGCCAGTTTTCCGCGGCCTGCCGCCGGACCTCCTTCCGCGGGGGCCGGGGACGAGGGGGGCGCGTGATCGCTCAGTACAGCCATGATTTCTCCTTCGCCGACTCGCCCGGGCGCCAGGTGACGCGCCGGCCGAGGTCGGTTGACGATCGACTTGTCCAGCAGGGCAATTGACCGCGAACCGGCATCTCGCGGTGAAGCAGTTCCCGACACGGCGATGGGCCGGGAAGTAAACGCAGGCAACGCTATTGGCAAAGGCTTAGTAAAACCTGAGAAGTGGACGTCAAGTGTGATCAGTCATAACGATCGACACCGGGTGACCCAGCCCACTTCGAACACGGAACATGTTCGCAGCGTTGGCGTTTCACTCTGCTCGGTGAACATATTTCTCCTTCGCCGCCGGAGCCGCGCGGTCCGGACGGTCCATCGGTGGAACATGCACGGGCGTGGGATGTCGGTGGAGATGTGGCGTGCGCGCAAGGCCATTGACCAGGGCGCTTCGGCGAGCCGGGACCCGTTCGCCCACGGGCCGCCTCAATAGTAAAGACTCCCCCAAGGGGAGTGAAAGACCTCCGGGACGCGAAGCGGGAATCGCTACGGAAATGTGATGGGCGTCACACATATGGCCCGGTTCCGTACCGAGCAGGTCGGCGACCACGTCGACCACCAGATGCCGCTTCAAGGCCGGCGCCGGTAATGGCCGGCCGGGATACACCGGCGCGCGGCGGCCTGCCCGATCGACACGTCCGCGTACCCGTGCCGATCCAGTAGGTCCCGAGCCGCCGCCAGCACCGCGTGGTCGATGCGCTCCTCGCGCGCGGCCCGCCACCCGCCTCACGCCGGTGTTCGGCCTGCTCGCGGATGCGCTTCTCGCGCGCGGCCCGCCATCACAGCAGCAGCACCGGATGGGGAGCACGGTCGCCCGAGTCGGCAGGCGAGCCCTCAGGTGTCGGCAGCGATGAGGGCCAGCAGCAGTTCCGCCCGTACGCGGGCGACGTCGAGGCGGCAGCCGAGCAGGGCTTCGATCCGGGCGATCCGGCTGCGCAGCGTGTGCCGGTGTACGCCGAGGGCGTGGGCCGCGGACTCCCAGTGGCCGTTGGCCTCGAGGAAGGCGCGCAGCGAGGCGACCAGGTCGGTGCCGTGGTCGCGATCGTGTGCGACGAGCGGGGCGATGGTGGCGTCGGCCACCGAGCGCAGCACCTGCCGGGTGGCGTCGACGGTCAGCAGGGTGCGGCCGGCCAGCGCCGCGAACTCCTGCACCGCTCCCGCCTCGGCCGCGGCGGCGGCCAGGCGCGCCCGGTCGATCGCCGCCGCGAAGCGCTCGACCGGCAGCGGTTCGCTCAGGCCGAGGCGCGCCGCCCGGCGTGCGGCCGCGTCGGCACCGGCGAGCAGGGCGCGCGCGAACGCGGCGTCGTCGGTTCCGCGCAGCAGCACCGTCACCCGGTGATCGGTGCGGCGCAGGTAGAGCGGGCGGGCGGCGGCATCGGCCGCCGCTTCGACGGCCCGCGCCACCGCCGCCGCGTGCTCGGATGATCCGCAGTCGGCGACGAGCGCGCGGATCTCGCCGTCGTCGTCGGCCGCCGGGGCCAGGTGCTCGGCGGCGGACGGGAGTTCCCCGGTCTCGGCGAGCAGCAGTCCGAGGACCTGCGAGTTGAGCCGGTTCTGCGCCGACCGAAGGCGCGCCGGTTTCGCGAAATCCAGGGCGAGCAGCGACGTGGCGTGACCGAGCAGCACCTGATCGACCGAGCCGAGCGGCGCGGCCGAGACCACGGCGAGGCACCCGTGCACGACGCCGCCGAGGCCGACGCGATGCACCGTCACCGCCTGCCCCGACTCCGCCTGCGCGGCGATGCTCGCCGCGGCCCGGGTCACCGACCCGATCAGCGCGGACACCTCCGCGAGGGTCGCCGCGGCGACCCTCGCCGGATGGTGTTCGAGGAGCCGGCCGCGGCGGTCGAACAACAGCGCGGTCGCCCCGGTCGCCACCGCCAGCTCGCGCACGATCGCGCGGGCGCCGCCCCGCACCACGGCGCGAGTCATCCGCGGCTGCGCGCGCGAGGCCCGGACCAGCGCGTCGTAGCGCTGTTCGGCGAGGCTGTCCATGACCCGTTTGGTGACCGCGGCGAACGGGGTCGGCAACGGGACCTCGAGCAGCGGGAGACCGATCTCGTCGGCGGCCGCGATCAGCTCCGCGGGGACCTCCGCGTGCGTCAGCCCGACACCGAAGCCGACGGCCGCGACACCCGCGTCGCGCAGCCGACGCACGTACTCGCGGCAGCCGTCCGCCCCGGCAGGAACCCCCAGCCCGGTCGTGAGCAGCAGTTCGCCGCCGGAGAGCCACGGCGAGGGGTCCGGCAGCTCGGTGGTGATGGCGAATTCGACGGCGCGGTCGAGCCCGGCCGCGCCCCCGCGCAGCCGCAGGAACAGATTCGGCTGCGCCAGCACCCAGCCGACGGTCACGCTCATCGTCATCTCCTGCCGGCACGCGACGAAACGGCGCGTCGGCGCCGCCTTGCCACTCCACTATGGCAGGTCCGCGGTGGGCTCGGGCGGCCCACACTGGGGTCCTCCGACCAGTACCGACAGGGGTCCCACCAGATGACAGTCCTCGACTACCGGCTTCCGCAGCAGCGCAAGCTGATCACCGACCTGCCCGGCCCGGCATCGCGTGCCATCGCCGAACGCCGCCGCGCCAGCGTCGCGGCCGGTGTCGGGTCCAGCCTTCCGGTCTACGCCGCCGACGCCGACGGCGGTGTGGTGGTCGACGTCGACGGCAACTCGCTCGTCGATCTGGGCTCGGGCATCGCGGTCACCTCGGTGGGCGCGGCCCATCCCGCCGTCGTCGAGGCGGTACGCGCCCAGGCCGGGCACTTCACCCACACCTGCTTCATGGTCACCCCGTACGAGGGGTACGTGCGGGTCGCCGAGGAACTCGCGGCGCTCACGCCCGGCACGCACGACAAGCGCACCGTGCTGTTCAACTCCGGTGCCGAGGCGGTGGAGAACGCGATCAAGGTGGCGCGGCTGGCCACCGGGCGCACCGCCGTGGTCGCCTTCGACCACGCCTACCACGGGCGCACCAACCTGACGATGGCGCTGACCGCCAAGTCCATGCCGTACAAGGCGCACTTCGGACCGTTCGCCCCGGAGATCTACCGGATGCCGATGTCGTATCCGTTCCGCGACGGCGCGGCCCTGGACGGTCCGGCGGCCGCCCAGCGGGTGATCGACCGGATCGAGAAACAGATCGGTGCCGACGCGGTCGCCGCGATCGTGCTCGAACCGATTCAGGGCGAGGGCGGATTCATCGTTCCCGCACCGGGTTTCCTGCCCACCCTGGCCGCCTGGGCGCGCGCGAACGGCGTCGTGTTCATCGCCGACGAGGTGCAGACCGGCTTCGCCCGCACCGGCGCGTGGTTCGCCTGCGACCACGAACAGGTCGTGCCCGACATCATCGCCCTGGCCAAGGGCATCGCGGGCGGGCTGCCGCTGGCGGCGATCACCGGGCGCGCCGAGCTGCTCGACCGCGTCCATCCCGGCGGCCTGGGCGGCACCTACGGCGGCAACCCGATCGCGTGCGCGGCGGCGCTCGCCACCATCGCGACCATGCGCGAGCTGGATCTGCCCGCGCGCGCCCGGCACATCGAGCAGATCGTGACCGGCCGCCTGCGGGCGCTGGCCGCGGAGATTCCGGCGATCGGCGACGTGCGCGGGCGCGGCGCGATGCTGGCGATGGAGTTCGTGGTGCCCGGCACCACGGAGCCGGATGCCGCACTCACGCGCGCGGTCGCCGCCGGCGCGCTCGAGCAGGGCGTGATCCTGTTGACCTGCGGCACGGACGGCAACGTGGTGCGGCTGCTGCCGCCGCTGGTCATCGGCGACGAGCTGCTCACCGACGCGCTCGACGTGCTCGACGACGTCGTGCGCGCCGCCGCCCGGAACCGAGCGGAGCGGACCCGATGATCGATGTCCCCGCCGGTCGGCGGCGCGGCGGCCGGTCCACCGAGGCGTTCCGCGGCGCCACCGTCCCGATACCCGGCCCCGCCACCGGCGAGGTGCTCCTGGACACGATGTACCTCGGCGTCGCCTGAGCTGCGGTGCCGGGCTCACCGGGTGTGCCTGCACAACACCTCGTAGGCGCGGCGGGCGTCTTCGGGGAACACCAGGACCACGACCCGGCCACCCCAGCGACGCGCTCTCGCCGCGGGTCCGGCGGTGGCGCGGATGCCGTTGTCGCGCAGCACCGTACGGACCAGCTGTGCCGTCTCGTGGTCGGTGACGGTCGCGGCGGGCACCAACAACCCGTACTCCGTTTCACGACACGTCACCGGAACGGCCCCCGAGCCGGCGGTCCTGAACGGCCTGCAGGGCCGCCCGCTGCCTGCGTTCGCCCGCGTGGGCGTGCCGGACCAGCGCCTCGGCCTCCTCGGGCGGGTCCGGGCGCAGGAACGAGCCCGGACCCGGAGATCCCGCCGCGCCCACCGCGTTCAACGTCTTCGGCACCGGCGCGCCCGCGTAGTCCAGGCTGGCGGGACGGCCGTGGTCGTCCACCGGCGCCAGCGACTGGTGCACCTCGATGTACTCCCCGTGCGGCAGCCGGACGATCAGCCCGGTCTCGATGCCGTGCGCGAGCACGTCGCGGTCGCTGCGTTGCAGCCCGAGGCAGAACCGGTAGGTCAGGAAGTAGGCCGACGGCGGAACGATCAGCAATCCGATCCGCCCCGCCCAGGTGAGCGCGTTGAGCGACAGATCGAATCGCACGGCGAGAATGTCGTTGACGCACGACAGGGTGAGCACCACGTAGAAGGCGATGGCCATCGCCCCGATACCGGTGCGCACGGGCGCGTCGCGCGGGCGTTGCAGCAGATTGTGCGCAGCGGTGTCGCCGGTCAGACGCCGCTCGATCGAGGGGTACAGCACCATCACGATCAACACCAGGGCCATCACGACCGCGACCCAGAACGCGGCCGGGATCGTGTAGTCGCCCAGATAGATCTCCCAGGCGGGCAGCAATCGCGCCAGCCCATCGGTCCACATCATGTAGAAGTCCGGCTGGGAACCGGCCGACACCTGGGCGGGGTTGTAGGGACCGAGATTCCAGACCGGGTTGATCTGCAGCAGCCCGGCCAGCACGGCGATCGTGCCCAGCGTGAACGCGAAGAACGCGCCCTGATCGACGGCGAAGACCGGCACGATCCGTGCGCCGACCACGTTCTGCTCGGTGCGGCCGTGGCCGGGGAACTGGGTGTGTTTCTGGTACCACACCAGCGCGATGTGGGCGGCGATGAGCGCCAGCATCACCCCGGGCAGCAGTAGCACATGGGCGATGTAGAGGCGCGGAATGATGATGTCGCCGGGGAATTCCCCGCCGAACAGCAGCCAGTGCAGCCAGGTACCGATCACCGGGATGCTCATCGTGATGCCGCCCAACGGTGACCTTGTTGACCGCACTCCTGGCGAAGCCCGCCATCCGGTAGCGCGCGTCGACCTCCCGCGCGGCGTGCGCCACCCGGGAGGCCCCGCCCGCCGATGCGGCACTCATCGGGTGCGTGCCGGTGCGGTGAACTGTCCGGCGGGCCGATAGACACCGGCTTCGGGCACACCCAGTTCGGCGATCCGCGCCGCGAATTCCTGCGCGCGGGGGTCGGCGAGGGTGGCCTCGGCATCGTCGGGACCGTCCCACTGGGCGATGTTGATCACCCGCGAACCGTCCACCGCGGCCAGCAGGGTCACCGACACGAACCCGGGCCGGTGCCGGATCACCTGCTCGGTGCCTTCGGTCAGGACCTCGATCAGCTCCTGCTGCCTGGCGGGATCGACCGAGATGATGTTGACGAACGTGGCGGTCACGGCCGGCCTCCTTCCTGTCGGTGGCCCACGGTCCTGCACCGGGGCCCTCATCGATCAGGACGACCGGCGGCGCCGGAATGTCAGGTGATCCGCGTGACAGCGGACGGTCCTGACATTTCGCGGCGCCGTGTCGTCTACTGGGTATGGGCACCGACATCGGGAGCGACACCACCATGCGGGACGACGCGGATCTCCCGGCAGACCTGCACGCGGCCGCCGCCGAGCGGCGCGCGTTGCTGAACCTGGCCTACCGGATGCTCGGCACCGCGGGCGAAGCCGAGGACGCCGTGCAGGAGGCCTATGTGCGCTGGTACCGGCTCGACGCGGCCCGGCAGGCGGCGATCGACCAGCCGCGCGCCTGGCTGTTGAAGACGCTCGGGCGAATCTGCCTGGACATGCTGGGCTCCGCCCGCGCCCGCCGCGAACGCTACGTCGGCCAGTGGTTGCCCGAACCGCTACCCGGCCCCGGCCACGAACAGGGTGCCGATCCCGCGGACCGGATCACCGTGGACGAGTCGGTCACGATGGCGCTGCTGCTCGTGCTGGAGGCCATGACGCCGGCCGAACGCGTGACCTTCGTCCTGCACGAGGTGTTCCGGTACCCGTTCGCCGAGATCGCCGAGATCGTCGGCCGCTCCCCCGGCGCCTGCCGCCAACTCGCCCATTCCGCGCGCCGGCGCGTCGCCGCCCGGCAGTCCACGACCCCGGCCCACCACCGCACCGCACTCGCCGAGCGCCTGCGCACCGCCTGGACCAACGGCGACCTCCCCGCCCTGCTCCGGGTGCTCGACCCGGACGCCACCGTGGTCACCGACGGCGGCGGGCTCGTCACCGCGGCACTGGAACCCGTGCACGGCGCGGAGCCGGTCGCCCGGTTCCTCCTCGACGTGTTCGGGCGCGCCCCCGGCCTCGTCGTCGAACCCGCCACGGTCAACGGCGAGCCCGGCCTGCGCGCGCACACCGACGGCACCACCCTGGCCGTCATCGCCCTCGGCATCACCGACGACCGCATCGATCACCTGTGGGTCGTCCGCAATCCGGACAAGCTCACCGCCTGGCCGTGACGGCGTCGCGGTCGAAGACGCGAGCCAATGCCACGACCTGTTCGGCGCGGGCCAGCCGGGGCGCATCGGAGCCGTCGCGCGGACCGCCCGCCCGGTATCGCCGGAGAAGTGCGGTGGCCGAGGCGATGTCGTCGGGCGACGGGGACAGCAGGTCGTTCACCACGGCGGTGTGCTCGGCGCGCAGGCACAACCGCCCGGTCATGCCCGCCGCCGCGGCGTCGGCCGTCTCCGACCGGAGCAGGGCCGGGTCCGCCCCCACCGTCGGACCGTCGACCGGTCCTGGCAGACCGGCCGCCCGGCTGGCCACGGTCAACCGGCATCGCGGATACGCCAGCACCGCCGGATCCCGCGCGATACCGGTGTCCCGCCGGAAATCACCACTGCCGAAAGCCAATCGGGTCGTGCCCGGGCGCCCGGCGATCTCGCCGCTCGCCTCGAGTCCCACGGCGGACTCGACGAGCGCGACGATCGGCAGCCCGCCCGGCAGCCTCGCGGCGGTGGCGTCCACCTGCTCGCCGTGCTCGGTCTTGGCGAGCACCACGCCGGCCAGACCCGGCAGCTCGGCGAGCGCGGCGAGGTCGTCGGACCAGTGGACGGAGTCGGCGTCGTTGATCCGCACCCACGCCCGGTGTCCGGACCGCAGCAGCCGGGCGACCTCGGCCCTGGCATCGGCCTTCCGGTCGGCGGCCACACCGTCCTCGAGGTCGAGTACCACCGCATCGGCCGCGGAGGCGGCGGCGGTGGCATACCGGTCGGCGTCGTCGGCGGGCACCAGCAGCCACGAGCGTGCGTGGGTGGCGGGCACCCGCCGCACGGGTGCGGCGGGTCCGGCGGCCGTCACGACGCGATCCCCACGTACTTGGTGGCCAGATACTCCTCGATGCCCTCGATCCCGCCTTCGCGCCCGAAGCCCGAGTGCTTGATCCCGCCGAACGGCGCCGCCGCGTTCGACACCACGCCCTGGTTGACCCCGACCATCCCGAACTGGAGGTTCTCCACCACCTCCAGCACGCGCGAGAGGTTCTCCGAGAAGACGTAGGAAGCCAGGCCGTACTCGGTCGCGTTGGCCATCGCGACGGCCTCCTCGATGGAGCCGAACGTCGCGATCGGCGCCACCGGACCGAACAGTTCCTCCCGCGCGACCGGGTGGTCGCCGATATCGGTCAGCACGGTCGGTGCGTAGAAGTAGCCCGGTCCGTCGACGGCCGAACCGCCGGTGAGCACCCGCGCACCGTCCCCGGCGGCGTCGGCCACCAGGCGCGCCACCTTGTCGCGTGCCCGGGCGTCGATCAGCGGCCCGACCTGCACGCCGGGCTCGGTGCCACGGCCGATCTTCTGCGCCGCCATCGCCGCGGCGAAACCGGCCGCGAACTTCTCGGCCACCGCCTCGTGCACCAGCAGCCGGTTGGCCGCGGTGCAGGCCTGCCCGACATTGCGCATCTTCGCCACCATCGCGCCCTCGATCGCGCGGTCCAGGTCGGCGTCCTCGAACACCAGGAACGGCGCGTTGCCACCCAGTTCCATCGACACCCGCAACACCTGGTCGGCGGCCTGCGCCAGCAGCCGTTTGCCCACCGCCGTGGACCCGGTGAAGGTGAGTTTGCGCAGTCGCTGGTCGCGCAGCAGCGGCGCGATCGTCTCCGGCGCACGGGTGGTGGTGACGACGTTGAGCACCCCGTCGGGCAGGCCCGCGGTCCGCAGCAGCTCGGCGAAGGCCAGCGCGGTGAGCGGGGTCTGCTCGGCCGGTTTGAGCACCATCGTGCATCCGGCGGCCACGGCGGGGGCGATCTTGCGGGTGGCCATCGCCAGCGGGAAGTTCCACGGCGTGATCATCAGCGTCGGCCCCACCGGCTCCTTCATGGTGAGCATGCGGGTGGCGCCCTCGGGCGAGCGTCCCCACCGGCCGCCGACACGCACCGCTTCCTCGGCGAACCACCGCAGGAATTCCGCGCCGTAGCGCACCTCGCCGCGCGACTCGGCGAGCGGCTTGCCCATCTCCAGGGTGATCAGCAGTGCGAACTCGTCCAGGCGTCGCAGCACCTCCTCGTAGGCGGCACGCAGCAGGTCCGAGCGCTGCCGGGGCGGGGTGGCCGCCCACGACCGCTGCGCCTCGGCGGCCGCGTCCAGCGCGGCCGCCATCTCCGCCGGGCCGCCGTCGGCCACGTCGGCCAACCGCGCACCGGTGGCCGGATCCTCGACGGGGAACCGGGCCCCGTCGTCGGCCTCCCGCCAGCCGCCGCCGATGAACAGGCCGGTGGGCACCCTGTCGAGCACATCCCTGTCGCGCACTTCCGCTCCGCCTTCCTTCCGCTGCTCCGCGGCGGCGGACAGCAGGCCGCCGCCGCGCGTTCGCAGCAGCGTGCCCGGCCGCGCGTCGTCCGGAACATCCCCCTTCTGTCGCAAAGATCGCGTCCGAGGTGTCCAATTCGCGCACTCGCGCCGCCTCGGAACTGCGGCAGGCTGACACCCCGGATCGCCCCCTTCGAGAGCATTCGCCCCTTCGACAGCAAAGGAATCTCCATGGCAACGCTTCGCTCGCACGTGCTGATCGACCGCAGCGCCGACACGGTGTGGCAGGTGGTGCGCGACGTCCCCGGCATCAGCCGCTGGTTCCCCGCGATCACCGCGTCCAGCGGGGACCAACAGCGGCGCTCGGTGACGCTGGCCGACGGCAGCACGCTGGACGAGCAGGTGGTCACCCTCGACGACGACCTGCGCAGGCTGCAATACCGGGTGATCGGCGGCGACCTCCCGGTGACCGCCCATCTGGGCACGGTCGACGTGCTCGCGCTGGACGCGGATCGCTCGCTGGTGGTCTACAGCACCGAGATCGAGCCGGCGGAGCTGGCGGCCGCGTTCGGCCCGGCCTGTGCGGAGGGCCTGGCGGGGCTGCGGGCGGCGGTGTCCTGAGTTCGCGGGCGGGTCACTCGTCCGGGTACAGCTGCAGCGCGAACCAGAGTTCCGCGCGCACGGTCGGGTCGTCGAGGTCGCGCCCGAGCGCATCGGCGATCCGGGTCATCCGGTAGCGCAAGGTGTGCCGGTGGATGCCCAGCGATCCCGCGGAGGCGTCGGCCTGCCCGTTGTGGGCGAGGAACGCCCGCAACGTCTGCGCGAAATCGACCTTGGATCCCTTGTCGAGCGCGGTGAGCGGCGCCAGCGCCGCCTGCGCCCAGGCCCGTGCGTCGGGACCGGTGAGATGGCGCAGCAGGCCCGCCTCGGAGACGTCGCGGGCCATGTACAACTTGCCGGGCTGGTCCGAGGCCGCCTCGAACACCCCGCGCACGCGCCGCCAGGCCGCGGGAAGGTCGGTCACCTCCACCGGATCGGTGACGGCGCCCCGTCCGTGCGGCACCCGGCGCAGGATGGCCTCCAGCGTGCGCACGTCACCCTCGGCGGTCGGCAGGACGATGCCGATCCGGCCCGGTCGCAGCTCCGCGATGACCGTCTCGATCCGGCGCAGCGCCTGGTCCTCCTCGGCCGCTTCGAGCAGTTCCAGCGCGTATCGGCGGGGCACGCCGAGCAGGGCGGCGCGCACCGGGCCGTCCGGGATCGGCACCCGCAGGATCTCACTGGTGCTGCGGGCCACCTCGGCGTGCCCGCCGAGCAGCAGATGCAGCACCGCCGAGCGGTTGTTGCGGGCGGCTCGGCGCAGTTCGTCGCTGCGATGCAGATCCTCGGCCAGCAGGTAGGTGGCGGTATCGACCAGCGAGCGTTCGATCGCGTCGAGCGGGTTCGCGCGGCCGATGGCGATGAACCCGCGGATGCGCCCGGCCACCCCGACCGGCCGGATCGAGACGGACTCACCGGGAATGACGAGCGACATCGTGGTCGGGCGCGCGCCCGCGGTGAACCGGGACAGTTCGGTCTGCACCAACGCCAGATGCGCGCGCGCCCCCTCCGGGATCGAGGCCAGCGGGGCGCCCGACCCGTCCAGGACCAGCAACCACCCGCCGACCAGACCGGCGATGCGCTCGGCGATGCCTCGGGTGCCCTGGGCCGCGACCGAGGCGCGCACCAGTTCGCGGTGGGCGCGGGCGACCGCGTCAGCGGAGTCCGACATCTGCGGCGGCAACTCCTTTCCGAATTCGGGGGTCTCCCAGCATGGGGCACCGGCGCACCGGTTCGTGCTGGCCGGTGTGGCAGGCTGCGCGACCGGTGTTGTACACCGGGGAGCATTGCACGACGGCGGGTACCGGCCATCATTCGAGGCAGCGACCCGCCCCCGACCGGACAGATCGGACAACAGCCCATGCCCTCGTCTCCCACGATCCTGCACACGCTCCCCGCCGGACCCGAGCGGCCCGCCGTGCAGGTACGCCAAGCCGGAGACCATCAGATCCTCGTCGAGTACGGGGAGATGGAGGTGGACCTGCGCCTGAACTTCCGCGTGCACGCGCTGCGGCAGGCGCTGGCGAACGACCCCGTCGACGGGGTGCTCGAGACCGCCCCCGGCTTCCGCTCGATGATGGTGACCTTCGACCCGGCCCGGATCCCGCGGACCCGCCTGCTCGAGGAGGTGATCGCGCGCGAGCGGGCCGCGCCCGACCTGGATTCGCTGGTACTGCCGAGCCGGCGGCTGACCATGCCGATCGCCTTCGACGACGAGATGACGCGCGAGGCGGTCAAGCGCTACCGGATCACCACCCGCAACGATGCGCCCAACGTCGCCGACGGCGACAACATCGACTACATCGTGCGCTACAACGGCTTCACCAACCGGGAGGAATTCTTCGCGCGCTTCCTGGCCACCACCTGGTGGAACGCCTTCATCGGCTACTTTCCCGGCCTGCCGTCGCTGTTCGCCCTCGACCCGCTCACCCAGATCTCGGTGCCCAAGTACAACCCGGCCCGGATGTGGACCGCCGAGGGCGCCGTGGGGATCGGCGGGCCCTGTGTGGTGCTGTATCCGGTGGAGTCGCCCGGCTCGTACCAGCTGTTCGGCCGGACGCTGCCGCTGTGGAACCACGATTTCACCGGAAGCGATTGCCGCACCGCCGATTCCGCGCCGGCCACGGTCGCGGCCCGGTCGAATCTGTTCCAGGTGGGCGACCGGGTGACGTTCACGCGGGTCACCGAGAAGGAACTGCTCACCGAGCGCCTGCGGGTGTTCGAAGGCACCTACGAATACCGGATCGAGGAGGACGAATTCGTGGTCGCGGACTATCTCGACCAGGTCGGGCGGCTGGCCGGAGCGGCCGCCGCCGTCGCCGCCGAGCGCAGGGCGGCCGCGAGCCGGGTGACGGTGCCGTGAGCGCCCGCACCGCGCTCGAGATCATCGACCCGGGCCTGCAGACCACCGTGCAGGCGTGGCCGGGACGCCAGGGACTCACCTCGCTCGGCTACTTCCCCGCGGGCCCCATGGATCACCTGTCGCTGCGCGCGGCCAACGTCCTCGTCGGCAATCCGGCGGGGGCGCCTGCGCTGGAGGTGCCCAAGATCGGGATCTCGGTGGCGTTCCTGATCGACACACAGATCGCGGTCGCCGCCCCGGACGGTGCCGCGGTCCTGCTCAACGACGTCCCCGCCGCCGCGTGGGAGACGGTGGACGTGCGGGCAGGCGACGTGCTGCGCACCATCGGCGCGGGTGGCCCCGGTTTCCGGCTCTACCTGGCCGTGCGCGGCGGGATCGCGGTGCCCGAGGTCTACGGTTCGGCGGCGACCTCGCTGGTGGCGGGCATCGGCGGGGTCGAGGGCCGGGCCCTGGTCCGCGGCGACCTGCTCGCGATCAACGGCGCGGCGCCGATCCCCCGGCGCAGGCTGCCCGAGGCGATGCGGCCGCGGTTCGGCACCGAGTGGGAGATCGAGATCATCCAGGGTCCGCACGCCTGCCCGGACTACCTCACCCCCGACGACTGGGCCGAGCTGCTCGGCAGGCAGTGGCGGGTGGACCTGAACTCCGACCGGATCGCCACCCGGCTCAACCCGTACCGGTTCACCTGGGCGCGCCCGGACGGCGGCAGCGCGGGCGGGCATCCGTCGAACGTGCTCGACGACGCCTACCCGGTGGGCGGCGTGCTCGCCAACGGCGACGTGCTCACCATCCTCGGCATGGACGGCAACACCTCCGGTGGCTTCGCGGTGGTGGCGACCGTGCCGCACTGCGCGCTGTGGAAGGTCGGACAGATGCGGCCGGGCCGCGACACGATCCGCTTCCGGGAGGTGGACTACGAGGAAGCGCTCGCGCTGAACCAGCGGGTCGACTTCACGGTCGACCCGCGCCGCACGGTCCGCGTGCAGTGACGGTGCGCTGCCCGCGCCGCGGCTCGCGTCGCGGGCAGCCGGTCAGGCCAGCGCCTGGGCCAGGTCGGCGAAGCGGCCCTGCGCGTGCCGCCGGGCCCGTAGCGCTTCGTCGAGCGAGACCGCCCGCAGCCGGGTGTTCGTGCCCGGCGCCGACTGCCCGACGATGTCCATGTCGACGCTGATGACGGTGCCGACCATCGCGTAGCCACCGCCGGAGACCGCGTCGCGGTGCAGGATGATGGGCTCGGATCCGCTGGGCACCTGGATCGAACCGATGGGGTAGCCCGCGTCGACGATGTTCGAGGGATCCGATCCGGCACCGAAAGGTTGCGTACGGTCGGTGAACGTCAGTTTCGCGCCCGAGTACCGGAAGCCGGTGCGATCCGCGACCGGCGTCAGCGTCCAGACGGTGCCGAGCAACGCCTCCGTGGCCTCCTCGGTCAACCGGTAGTCGTAGAGCCCCAGGACCACCCGCAACTCCACCTCCCGCGACCAGGCCGGACGGGACCGCTCGGGGACGCGGCGGGGTACGAACGGCCCCGCCGCCGCGCCGACCGGCAGCCGGTCCCCGGCGCGCAACGGCCTGCCCTGATACCCGCCCAGTGCGCCGAGACCGTAGGTCGACCGCGACCCGAGTACTTCGGGCACGTCGAAACCGCCCGCGACCGCGATGTAGAGCCGCGCGCCCTGCTGGATGTAGCCGAACGACAGCACATCGCCCTCGGCGACCGGGAACGCCTCCCAGGCGTCGACCTCGACGCCGTTCAGCAACACCGGTGCCTGTCCGCCCGTGACGGCGACGACGCCGGGCCCGTCGAAGGCCAGCTTCGGGCCGAGATAGGGCGCCTCCAGCACGGCCGCGTCCACCGGATTGCCCACCAGCAGGTTGGCGAGCTTGGCCGAGGTCTGGTCGAGCGCGCCCGACGGCGGGATCCCCACGTTGTACCCCCCGCTTCGGCCCAGGTCCTGCACGGTGGTGGCCAAGCCGGGCTCCATGATCTCAACGTGCATCGAGAGCTCCCAGGAGGTGTTTGTTGTAGGCGACGGGGTCGGCGAGGAATTCGTTGAGCTCGAAATCGACGGGGACCGTCCGGTAGACGTTCTCGCCGCGGTCCACCGCCTCCGCCAGACGCCGGTACTCGGCCTCGTCGACGGGCCGGAACTTCACGATGTCACCCGGCCGGAACAGCACCATCGACTCGCGGAAGACGGCATGGCGCTGCTCGGGGTCGAAGATCGGCAGCGGCGTCACCCCGAACATCTGGTACCCGCCCGCGCCCTTCACCGAATAGATGCAGGCGAAGCAACCGCCGTGCCCCACCGTGAGTTTCGGTGTCTCGGTGCGCGGCCGCAGATACTTCGGCAGCTCGATCTGCTGCTCCCGCTCGACCATCTGGAACATGAACGGCAGACCGGCCACGAACCCGACCATCGACACCAGCCACGGCGCCGAGGAATGACGGTCGACGAACTCCGCCACCGATCCCAGGCCCAGTTCGGCCATCGCGTACTCGACATCGGTGCCCTCGGGGCGCTGGTGTGAGTCGCGGAACTTCGCGCCGACCTCGCGGGTCATCGGATCGTCGTACCAGACCGGGATCTCGAGCAGCCGGGTACGGATGGCCGGATGGGTCTGGCGCGCGACCTCCTCCTCGATCGCGCGCACCACGGCTTCCAACGTCGCGGGCTCGAGCCGGTCCGGGTCGAACCGGATCAGCAGCGAGGCGTTCGCCGGACAGATGTCGAGGATGCCGTCGAGGTCACGTTCGGCCAGCCGGTTGCTGATCGCCATCGCCGTGAAGTTCGCGGCCAGCGTCATCTCCTCGGCGATCTGCACGACCAGGTGCTCGTCGGCGCCCCAGGAGTAGCGGCTAGGCATCGGCGGTCTCCGTCCGTGCCTGTTCCCGCGCGGTCAGCCACCCCTCCAGCCACGTGGTGTGGTAACGGCCGGTCCGGAACTCGTCGGTGGCGAGCACGGCGGCCACGAAATCGGCCGTGGTGGTGACCCCTTCGATCACCAGCTCGTCGAGTGCGCGGCCCAGCCGGGCCAGGGCGCGCGGCCGGTCCTCGCCCCAGACGATCACCTTGGCCAGCATCGAGTCGTAGAACGGCGCCACCACCGACCCGGCCTTGAAACCGCTGTCCACCCGGACGAACGGCCCCGCGGGCAGATCGAAGCGGGTGATCGCGCCCGGACTGGGCAGGAAGTTCTGCGCCGGGTTCTCGGCGTTGATCCGCACCTCGATCGCGTGCCCGGCGGGCACCAGCTCCTCCTGCCGGAACGACAGCGGCGCCCCGGCGGCCACCCGCAGCTGTTCCCCGACCAGGTCGCGCTGGTAGATCATCTCGGTGACCGGGTGCTCGACCTGGATGCGGGTGTTCATCTCGATGAAGTAGAACTCGCCGCGCATCTCGTCGTAGAGGAACTCGACGGTGCCCGCACCGGTGTAGCCGACGCTGGCGGCCAGCTGCACGGCCGACTCGGCTATGCCCGTGCTCGCCGCCGCAGGCAGCCCCAGCTCGCCGGCCTCCTCGATGACCTTCTGCCGCCGCCGCTGCATGGAGCAGTCCCGCAGGCCCAGATGGACGAAGTTCGTGCCGTCGCCGAAGATCTGCACCTCGATGTGCCTGGCACGCGGGATGAACCGTTCCACGTACACCGCGTCGCTGCCGAAGGCCGCGCGTGCCTCGGCCTGGGCGGTGCTGATCGCCGCGGCCAGATCCTCCTGCCGTTCGACGATGCGGATGCCGCGGCCGCCGCCGCCCGCGGCCGCCTTGATGGCCAGCGGGAAGCCGGTGCGCTGGGCGATCTGCTCGGCTTCGGCCGCGTCGTGTACCTCGCCCGGCGAGCCGGGGACGGTGGGCACGCCCGCCGCCTCGGCGGACTTGCGGGCGGCGACCTTGTCGCCCATCTCCCGGATCGCGGTGGGGCTCGGGCCCACCCACACCGCGCCCGCGTCGAGCACGGCCTGCGCGAAATCGGCGTTCTCGGAA
This sequence comes from Nocardia sp. FDAARGOS_372, assembly GCF_002554515.1. Classification (NCBI taxonomy): domain Bacteria; kingdom Bacillati; phylum Actinomycetota; class Actinomycetes; order Mycobacteriales; family Nocardiaceae; genus Nocardia; species Nocardia sp. FDAARGOS_372. Next base: position 2,638,051 of record NZ_PDDW01000001.1, read on the forward strand.
AGAAATCCGTAGCCGGGATGGACCGCGTCGGCGCCGCTTTCCCGCACGGCGTCCATGATCGCGGCCACGTTGAGGTAGCTCGCCGTGGCCGGCGCGGGTCCGACGAGCACACACTCGTCGGCGGCACGGACGTGTTCGGCGTCCTTGTCGGCCGCGCTGTAGACGGCCACGGTGGCGATGCCCTGTTCCCGGGCTGCCCGGGCGATCCGGACCGCGATCTCGCCGCGGTTGGCGATGAGTAGCTTACGCATGGCTGGTCACTTCGTTTCGATGACGGCGATGACATCGCCGGGCGAGAGAGTTCCGTTGTCTTCCACCGTGAACGACGTGAGCACCCCCGCGGCGCCCGCCTTGATCTCGGTGAACTGCTTCATGATCTCGACCAGTCCGACGGTCTGGTCGGCCTCGACCGGTGCGCCCGGCTCGACGAACCGGGGCTGGCCGGGTGCGGGCGAACGGTAGAAGATGCCGGGCAACGGCGAGAGGACGTGATGCTCGCTCACGGGAGTGCCTTTCGAGTCGGGACGGTGGGCTCCGGAATGTCACACAGCGGACAGCACATCGCGAACGGCCTGGGCGATCTCGACGGCGTTCGGGGTGTCGGAGTGGACGCAGATGGAATCGACGCGCATCGCGAACTCTTCGCCGGTCACGGCGGTCGCGATGCCGTCGACCAGTGCCTTGCGAGCCCGTTCGGTGGCTTCGGCCACGGGGGTCGCGTGCGGCCGGCGCGCGACGATGAGGCTGCCGTCGGCCCGGTAGCCCAGATCGACGTAGAACTCGGCCACGAACGGGACACCCAGGTTCTGCGCGGCCTTCTCGTGCTCGCTGTCGGCGATGCCGAAGATCGGGACCTCGTATTCGGCGGCGACGGTGGCGATCGCCTCGGCCAGTTCGGGATCACGCGAAGACATCCCGTACAGCGAGCCGTGCGCTTTGATGTGGTCGAGCGCGCCGCCCTCGGCCTTGAGGAAGGCGACCAGCGCGCCGACCTGGTATCGCACGATGTCGGCGGCCTCGTCCGGGAACAGCTTCATCTCGCGGCGGCCGAAGCCGACCAGATCGGGCAGGCCGGGATGGGCGCCGACGGTGACGCCGCCCGCCAGCGCCTTGGCGACGGTCTCGTGGATGCCGACCGGATCACCGGCGTGGAATCCACAGGCGACGTTGACGGTGTCGACGAGGCCGACGAGCCGGTCGTCGTTGCCGAAGGTGTGGATACCGAACGACTCGCCCATATCCGAATTGAGTGTGACCATGGTGTTCTCTTTCGCTGTGTGACGCCCGCGCGACGGTGGCGCGGCGTTATTCTGGGTCGTTTTCGTATTCGTAGTGATCGCAGAACAATCGGCCGTTTCGGCCCCAGTCCTCGCGGGTCACGTCGGTGAAGATGAACTGGATGGTCTCCGGCTTGCACTTGGCGATGCGCGCGATCTCCGGAGTCAGCGTCGCGACCATCTCGCGTTTCTGCTCCAGGGTGCGCCCGGGGAACCAGTCGATGCGGACGAAGGGCATGGGGCTTCTCCTCGCTGCGGGGACGGGGTCAGGAGTGGGCGACTTTCGGTGTGTCACCCGCCGGGTCGACGTAGATGTCGTCGCCGTCGATCTTCACCGGGAACTTCGCCAGCTCGGCATGGCCCGGATTCACCCCCTTGCAGGTCGGCAGATCGAACTGCCACAGATGCGCCTTGCAGGTCAGGGTGTTGCCGTCGAGTTCGCCCTCGACCAGCTCCACCTGCTGATGCGGACAGATCGCCTGGGTGGCGATCACTTCGCCGCCCGCCAGATGAGCGAGCAGGATTTCCTTGTCGCCGACCGTGAAGGACTCCATCTCGCCCTCCCACAGATCGTCGAATGTCGTCACGTGTTCGAATGCCATCGGTGATCCTCGGTTGAATCCGATCCTCAGAAGAATCGATCGAAATGAACGCGTTCGGCGGGAACCCGCCGTTCCAGGACGAGGTGGCGGACGACCGCGTCGGTCATCACCGGCGGTCCCGCCACGTAGATCTCGTGCTCGGCCAGGGTCGGCAGGTCGTAGGCCGCGACGAGTTCGTGGACGAAGCCCCGCGACCCCGACCAGCCCGCGGTGGGCTCCTCGGAGATCGCCTCCGCCAGCGCGGCATGCCGCAGTCGCGCGGCCACCTCGTCGACGAATTCCCGGGCGCACAGGTCGATTTCCCGACGCCCGCCGTAGAAGAAGTGCAGGCGGCGATCGGCGGCGTCCGGGCGGGCGGCCAGCCCCCGCGCGATCGACACCATCGGCGCCAGCCCCGATCCGCCGGCGATGCAGACCACGTCGCGCTCGGTCGGCTGCAGGTGCGCGTGCCCGTACGGCCCGTCCAGGCTGATGCGGTCGCCCACGCCGAGCCGGTCCACCAGCTGCGGCGAGACCCGCCCGCCCGGCACCCGCTTGATCTGGAACTGCCAGAGCCCGTGCGGATTCGGCAGATTCGACATCGAGTAGGCCCGTTCCCGAGGTGCCCCCGCGCCGGCACCGGTCTCCGGGGCCAGCATGGCGAACTGCCCCGGCAGGAAATCGGCGGGATCGTCGGCCAGGAAGGTGATCTCGCGCAGGTCGTGGGTCAGCTCCCGCACCGCGGTCACCACGACGGTGCGCCGGCGCGGCCGCGCGTGCCCGGCGGGCCAGTCGCCGCGAGCGGGCAGGTCGACCACGCAGTCGGTGCGCGGCACGGACCGGCAGGCGAGCAACTTGCCCTTGCGGCGGTCGCGTTCGCTCAATCCGGGCGGGTTCGGGTCCAGCTGCTCGACCTCTCCGTCGCGGAGCACGAACTTGCAGGTGCCGCAGCCACCGCTGTTGCACTCGTAGCCGGCCGCGACGCCCGCCCGGAGCGCGGCACGCAGCACGGTGTCGCCCTCCGGGCACGGGAACTCCGCACCCGCGGCGGTACGCACGGTGACGGGCAGGCCGTCACCGGGCACGGCCGCCACGCCCGCGGTCTGCTCCGAACAGCGCATCTCAGCCCCCGAGCGGCAGCTGGTTGCGGAAGGCGCGGCAGGCGGCGATCGCGGTCGCGGTGGCCTCCGGGTTGTCCGGCAGCTCGCTGCAGAAGGCGTCGATGGCGGCATCGCCCAGCGGCACCCACCGGTCCAGCCACTTGTGCAGCACCGGAACGTTGTCCGGGTTCTCGGCCATGTGCCGGACCAGTTCGATCGACCAGCGCCGGGACCGCTCGCTGTCGCGCAGCGCCGCCTCGGCCAGCAGCGCGAACAGGGTGTCGCCGTGGCGGCGGGCGCTGATCGCCTGCTGCCGGTAGAACGCCTCGTCGATGGCGGGCTTGGTGACCAGGTTGAGCGCGACGAACGACTCCGCCCAGTCCCGGGTGGCGAGCACGCACTCGGTCAGCTCCCGGAACCGCTGCCAGGCGGGCAACTCCTCCCAGTGCGCCCGTTCGGCGGCGCCGAGCCCGAGCGAGGGATGCGACTGGGCCAGTTCGGCGGTGCGGTAGGCGGTGTGCGAGAGCCAGCGCAGCTGGTCGGCGGCCTGAAACGCCGCGCAGTTGCTGATCGTGCTGGCCGGGGCCATGTGCACCAGGTACGCGCTGGCCATCTGGACCGTGTGCAGCAGATACCGGCCCGGCGCGTACAGCTTGGCCAGGCACATCACCCACTCGGTGTCGAGGCTCTTGTCGTGTTCCTCCTTGTTGTGCTGGTCCAGCAGACCCTCGACGTAGTTCTCCTGGCCGTCCTGCAGGATGTTGTAGGAGCGGTAGACGAGCTCGTCCGGATCGCGGAAGGCGTCCCAGTCCGAGTGCTGGATCGGGCTGCCGTTGCGGTAGCGCCGGTACCACTCGGCCATGTGCCCTTCGTGCGCGACGTCCCAGGGCTGTTCCTTGTCGCGCAGGTGCCAGTGCAGCTTGGTGGAGACGATCTCGTATTCGCTGGGGCGCCGCCTGCGCGCGGCCAGATGGCTCCAGGTCTTCAGCGGGCGCATCGAGGTGGTCATGCGGATTCCTCCTTGCGGGCGGTGGCGTGGGTGGCGAGATAGAACCGGACCCGCTCGGTGCCGGTTTCGATACGTCCGACGAAGGACGGCATGCTCACTTCGAGCTCACGCATCTGGAACGGCCGCCCGAGCTGTTCCTCGATCGTGGCCCGGTGCAGCACGCACTCGCCGCCGTCGACCTCGACCCGCACATACGAGCCGCGGTTGCGGATGTCGACGCGTTTGCCCTCGTTGTCGATGCGGGCGGCCTCGGCGACGGCCTCGGCGATCTCGCCCGCCTGCACGACCGGGCCGACCGGGTCGGCGATGGGGCCCGCGGCGGTGGATTCGGTGGTCATCTAAACCTCGCTGAAGTAGAACTCGACGGTGTCGGTCGGTTCGAGCCCGGTCTCGGACAGCTTCATGTCCCGGGGAAACGGCTCGGTGGCGCCTTCGGCGCGGGCGCGGATGACCTTGCCCGGCTGGTCGGCGACGTGGATGCCCACCGAATGCTCGGCAGCGGCCGCGGCGACTTCGTCGATGGTGTTCTCGCTGTCCACGGCGACGAGCTTCAGCACGAAATCGCCGTCGAACTTCGAGGAAATGGGAAACAGGGCCATGGGTTCTCCTTGGGCGATCGGTCTGCTCAGCCGGCCGCGGGCAGGCTGGTGCGGTAGTGGTCGAGCCAGGCGTAGCCGTGGGCGTCCTCGCCGCCCTCGCTCACCACCCCGAGGCCCATGTACTCCAGGACGCCCTCGAGCGTGGCGGGCTGGATCTCGCCGCCGAGGAACCGGTCGATGAGGCTCTTGTGGTGCTTGTAGCGATTCGGGTCCTGCTCGAAGATCCACTTGTCCACCTCGGAGGCGAAGTGGTACTTGCGGCCCTCGTACACGATGCTGTGGTCGCGCAGGCTCTTGCCCGGGGTGCCCACGATCGGCAGCTGCGAGACGTTGCAGGTGATCGGCAACGTGCCGGGAATCGTCTTGTCCGTGCGGCCGCTGACGAAGTTGTCGATCATGACGTCCCAGACCTTGCCGAACGTGTCGTTCCAGCCGGGGTACTTCTCCTCCAGCCAGTCCCGCTCTTCCGGGCTCACCCCGGCGGCCGGATGCCACCACAGCGTGGGCCGCCACGAGTAGGTGCCCAGGTGCTGTCCGTGGTGGTGCTCGTCGAGATCGCGCAGGAAGATGTCCCAGTACCACGGCTTGCGCAGGCCGAGATCCTCGATCGACTTGATGAACTGGGTGACGATCCACTCCTGCATGAACTCCTTGAAGGAGCTCTCGCGCACGTCCAGCGGCACGTAGTAGTCCATCGGGATGCCCGACAGGATGGTGAACAGCCGGTAGGACCGCCAGAACGAGACGTCGATGTGGTTCTGCGCCTTCTCCACCTGGCCGTGCTCGATCAGCATCTGCAACAGCGGCGTGCCCAGCTGGGCATGCCTGGCCTCGTCGGACTGGATGCTCTGGATCAGCTTGGAGAAGGTGTAGTCGCCCGCGTTGGCCGCGTCACCGGACAGGCCGATGAACTGCAGGTTGGTGAAACCGGTCTCGAACGCGAAGTTGGCGTAGATCGAGGTCTCCACCGCGTCGCGGGTCATCATGATGTCGTCGAAGTAGTGCCGGGCGCCCAGGGCCACCCAGTTGTTGGTCCACATCGTCTGGTGCGACCAGTCGAACTGGCGATCCTTGTTGATGTACTCGTGCGGGAAGTACAGCTGGATCTGGCCGTGCCGCATCTCGTCCAACATCCCGAAGGTGGCCATGTTGCGCATGCCGGGCGCCTTCGACCAGCGCACGAACCGCGATTCCTGGAGTGCGGCACCGTATTCCACGAGCGCGACCGCCGCGTAATGCTCTTTGAGGATGGAGATCCAGCCCGCGTCGGCCTTGTTGTACAGGTCGTTGCGCTCGAGCGCCGCCTTCACCGAGTACGCCCCGGCGTCCTTCTGCCGCTGGACGTCGACGTACTCGCGGTAGGAGACCTTGTAGGGCTCGTCGTAGGTGGCCCAGGCCTCGTCCGGAATCCCCGCACCGCCGCTCATCTCCGGCGGGAACAGCTCCTCGGCCGAGATGTAGGTCGGGGTCCATTCCGTGGTCCTGGCCAGGTCGTACCAGGCGCTGCGATCGAGTAGTGCCATCGGGTTGTCCTCTCGAAATACTCGGGGGTGGAAACGGATTCGCGGTCTCAGCGGCCGTGCCTGCTACCCAGCGGACCTTCCCCGCCCGGGTAGCAGAAGGTGATGTCGGGCGAGTAGAAGCCGAATGTCACGGTCAGCGGATCAGCCGGACGCAACGCGTAGACGTCGTGGGTGGGGTCGAGGAACTCGAGCGATTCGACGGTGAAACCGGGCATCATCTCCGCGACGAACGGATACCGCCCGCTGACGAACCCCTCCGCATCGCGGGTGACGTAGCGCAACTGCCCCGTCGACCGGACCGTCGGACCCGCGTCGAACCGCGCGGTCGTGCGAATGGTCGGCGTGCCGTCCAGGAAGGTGGTGGCCACGACCCCCGTCTCGGTCACCGTCAGCTCGGTGTGCCCACCCGAGGCCGGCACGCCGCGTTCGGCGGCATAGCGGTTCATCGCCTCGGAGCTGTTGAAGTAGTGCGTCCACCAGCGCGCGGGCACACCCGCCTCGGTGTCGAGATCGGCCAGGTCGACCCCGAGATAGGTGAGCGAATAGGCCCCGAAGGAGTCGACCGCGGCCGCGCCGTTGGAGGTCTGCATCGGGTCGTCGACGACGTACTGGTTGAGATAGCAGGCCCGGTCCTCGCGCGGCGTCAGCCCGGCGGGCACCAGCTTCGCCACGGCCTCCGGGTCGGCCGGCAGCCACACCAGGTAGAGCATCCGGCTGTTCGCGATGAGCTGAGGAGCGTGCAGAGCACTGGTCGAACCAGCAGGTGAAGCGCTGTTCATGAACATTCCTGCCTGTGCGGTGGATCACGGTGGGCAAAGAATGTGTCACGAGCCACTGCGCCGTATGTGCGCATCGTGGACAACTTCACTGCACGACTTGGACAAGTCGGCGAAAGGGCAGGTCACGAGGCCCGCGAGGGATGGTGCGACGGCGGTTCCGGCCGCGTCGGTGCTCGGCTTGACCGCGGTGGCGTACGCCGGATACCGCCTGCTCGGCGGAGCCACGGAAGCCGCGGCGCACATCGCCGCGGGGTCGCGAGTTCCGCTGCGACCCGTACCGGTGGGTCGCACGGGAGCCCGTCCGTACCGGGGCGCGGATCGACGCCCCCGTCCGTCGGATCAGTGCAGAAGGAGCGGCGTTCGGATCGGCGCCGACGGGGAGTTCCGGGGGTCGGCTGCGGGGCGCTGGACGAACGCCCCGCAGCCACCGGGGAAGGAGGACCCCGCGATCGCGGGGGGAACCTACAGCGGATAGACCAGGTATCGCGCCGGCATACTGTCCAGGCGAACCGACCGCTCGGCGAAGAGCGGCCGGCCGGCCGACAGATCGATGACGTCCTCGTAATAGCCGGCGGCGAGCAGCCCCGCGAGAGCGTCGTTTTCGGTATAGCTCACCTGGAAGTTCGCCCGGACGCTCCACCTGTCGGCGTCGAGGCGGATCGCCCGGGTCCGCTGGGTGACGTGGCGGGTACGGTACGGCTCGATCGTCCCGGCCCAGACCTCGGTGATGAACTTCACCCGGTCGAGCACGCGAGCGCGGTTGTCGTCGTACATATACGCCAGTGGTAGTCCGCGACGCAGATTGTCGAGAGTGTGCACGGTGTAGGAGCATTCGGTGGCGAACAGGTCCGGCCACTGCTCCCAGTCCTGTTCGTCCAGCACGTCGTTGTACCGGCCGAGCAACTCGTCGACGGCCCGGATCTCCTGGTCGGTCTCAGTGATCAAAACCCATCACCTTCCGGTAGTAGGCCCAGCCGACGGTGTTGCCGATCTCGTCGTTCTGGGTGGCGTCCTCGGGGCGGCCGTCCACGCCTTTGACGAAACGCGCCAGCGTGCCGTCACGTGCCGTCCGCTGCTGTCGGTTGAAGACCGCGGCATCCTCGATGGTGATGAATCCGCTGGGCCCCAGGAGGTTCGAAGCCTGGCGAACCCGGTGCTCGCGATACTCCTCGGTGTCGTCGACATGGCCGAAGAACGCGTAGTCGACCTCGGTCCGATCGACGCCGCGTGGCCGCGCGAAACGCACATTGATGGTGTCGACGTGCTTGGTCATCACCGTGACCGGTCGTAGCGCGACGACTCTGGCGCGGTCGTCGTCGCCGCGGAACTGCACGACGCTGGGATCCGCGAGGTAGCCGTTGTCGACGTACGGCGTGCTCTGATACCCCACCGAGAAGTGTCCGACCGGCTGGGTGATCCGCACATCGCCTTTACCGCCCTGCCATCCGAGGATGCGGAACCCGGTGTGCAACAACGGCGCGTGGTAGAAGTCATTGTCGAAGTAGGTCTTCCAGTTCGCCTGGTAGACGACCTTCTGGTACCCCAGCAGGGTGAGGTTGCCGTCGTCGAGCAGGCAGTCGCGGACCGGCTCGGCGCACTCACCGAGGAATGCCTCCAGCAGCGGGGTGTCCGGGTGCCGGGTCACGAAGATCAGCCCCGCCAGTTCGGCGACCCGCAGTTCCGGCAGCCCGTAGTCCTTCCGGTCGAAATCCGACCGGAACTCCCGCTCGCCGGGCGCGCCGCAGAACTCGCCGTCGCTGTTGAACAGCCACCGGTGGTACGGGCACTGGAACTCGGTCGCCACGCCGGTCGCACGCTGCTCGAGCAGCGTGCCACGGTGGGTGCACGTGTTCACGAACGCCCTGATCCGGTCCTGAGCCCCGCGGCTGACGATCACGGGTATCTCACCGAGCCAGGTCGTCTTGAAGCTGTTGGCCTCGGGCAGTTCGGCGCGGTGGGCGACCGGGTGCCAGTAGGGACCGTAGAAGATCCGCTCCAACTCCTGCCGATAGACGAGTTCGTCGGAGAATATCTCTTTCGGCAGATCGAGCGGATTGGTGAATTTCGCGGCGATCGCCGCACGCACCCTTTCGTACTCGACTGCTTCTGCCATTTCGGTGACGTGCGCCATGCGTGGCCTCCACATCGATGTGCTGACGGGCGCCGCAGGTCGGGTGCGGAGACCACGAACGAAGCCGCCCTGATGATTCCGGCACACGGAACATTTCGGTGCCGATGCCGGAAATTCTATGGTTCTATTCCGTCCGGGTCAACCCCGAATGGTCCGAAATATATTGTGCCGCATGCCGGAAAGGTTCGATTGACATGAAATCCACGACTACTGGTTCACCCTTGGCGGGGCGCACCGCATTGATCACGGCCGCGGGCGCGGGAATCGGCAGCGCGATCGCCCTCGAATGGGCGGGCCGGGGCGGCACGGTGGTGGCGGTGGACCTCGACCCGGCGGCCGCCGAGGCGACGGCTCGGCGAGTCGGCCTGCTCGGTGGCCGAGCAGCCGCGGTCGGCGTCGACGTCACCGATCCGGATGCGATTCCCGCGATGCTCAGCACCGCCCTCGACGCGTTCGGGCGGGTGGATGCGCTGTTCAACGTGGCGGGCGGCAGTCTGCCCCGGCGCGTGGACGAGATGACCGACAGCGATTGGTACCGGATGATCGACCTCAACATGACCTCGGTGTATCGCTGTTCCAAGCTGGTCGTTCCCGAGCTCCGCCGGGCCGGCGGCGGCAGCATCGTCAACATCTCCTCCACCGCGGGCCTGCTCGCCGAGAACCGCTGCGCGGCCTACAGCGCGGCGAAAGGAGGGGTGCTGCTGCTCACGAAGAACATGGCGATGGACTACGCGGCGGACCGTATCCGCGTCAACGCCGTATGCCCCGGGAGCACGATGACGCCCCGCATACGCGACTACCTCGAACGGGTCCCCGGCCACGAGGCGATGATCGACGAACTCTGCCCCATGCGACGTTTCGCCGAACCCGAGGAAATCGCACGACCGGCGGTTTTCCTGGCCTCCGACGACGCGAGTTATATCACCGGCGCGGTTCTCGCAGTCGACGGCGGGCTCACCGCGGGAAAACACTTCGCGATATTCGAGGATGCCTGACAGCAGAATTCGCCTCGGCATCCGATTTCTCGGAGGCCGAGGCGATCTTCCGGGCCGGACCGCTATTCCGGATTCCCGATCGTGCCGGCTTCGGCGGTCGAATACGCGGCGCTCATGGCGCATACCTCTCGGCCGACCGTGCGCAGTTGGAAGGCGACAGGCTCCGCAGGCGGCTGCCCGTAGGTGATCCGGGTCGCCGCGGAATTGATCGCGGCACCCAATGGTGTGGGCCAGCCGCGCAGGGCATGCACGATGCTGCGCAACGTCTGGAGTGTGGTCACCGCCGCCTGCCAGCCGTACGCCGTGCTGACACAGCCGACCGCGCGACCCGACAGATACGGTTTACCGTCGTCCCGCAGTTCCTCGACGTAGTCCAGTGCGTTCTTCACGAGACCGGAGACCGAGCCGTGGTATCCGGGCGAGGCGATGATCACTCCGTCCGCCCTGCGCAACGCCTCGATCAACTGTCGCGCCTCGTCACCCGGCGGCCGGTCCGGGTCGTACATCGGCAGGCGCGCGAGCGCTCCGCCGCCGAACACGGCGGTGCGGGCGCCGTTGGCCTGCGCCGCGTCGAGAGCCAGGCGTAGCGCGGTTTCGGTCGACGACGCCGGCCGCAACGTTCCGCCGAGTCCGACGACGAACGGTGAGGTGGTCGGCATCGTCCTCACACCATCTTCATCAGGCCGTGATGACCCCAGGCGAAACCCGATCCGAGAACGTAGTTCTCGGTCGTCCACGTCTCGGGGTCGACCATCCGCGGTCCCCAGCCGTACTCGAAATGCCACCCCGAGGGGTTGCCGAAGTAGAACGAGAAGACGTGGTCGTTCTGATGACGCCCGGTCGAGGTCGAGGTGATGCCACGCTCGGCGCACAGGTCGTAGCTGACCCCGACGTCGTCGATGCTGACCGTCTCGAACATCACGTGCTGGATGCGGCGGGTAGCCGTGGGGATGTTCATGAACGCCAGCGAGTGGTGCCGCGCGTTGCAGTGCAGGAACACCGCGAACGGCCCGACCTCGGGAATGTGCGCGAAGTCGCTGACACCGAAACCCAGTACGTGCGAATAGAATTCGGCTGCACCAGCGATGTCGGAGGCATAGAGGACGACGTGCCCCATTCCCATGTCACCGGTGTTGAACCCGGCGATGTCGCGCGTGGGCCGGAATTTCGGCAGGAACAGTTTCTCGTGCCCGAGCACCAGCTCCATCCGCACCCCGGAATAGGGGCAGATGAAGTAGACGAACTCCATCACCCGACGGTCGGCCGCCTCAGCGGCCGAGCCCGCGGTGACCGCGACGCCCGCGGCATCCAGTCGTGCCGCCGCAGCGTCGAGAGCGCTCTTGGAAGCCACGTCCCAGCCCACGTAGGCGACATCGTCGTCATGGCCGGCCCGAACACCGAGTCGGTGGTGCCGGTCATCGGCTCGGATGTAGAGCAGGCTGTCAGAACTGTCGCGCGAAACCTCCAGTCCGAGCACCTCCGTCGCATATTGTTTCCATGCCGAGACATCGCTGGACGTCCCGACGACATAACTGAGTTGGCTGACAGCCGCCATGGATCCACTACTTTCCGGGAGACAAGGGTGATTCGAGGACGTGCCCGTCCTCAGTAGACGACCAGCTTCGGGTCGCGCTCCAGACCGAGCGCGATCCTGCCGTAGTGCTGGAAGTTCGCGCGGGTGAAGGAAACGTGGCTGGCCATCATGTGGATGTCGCGCCACTTCTGCTGCATCGGGCTGCTGTCCTTGAACCCGGACGTCCCGCTCAGCGCGAAGAGCCGGTCGACCGAGGCCGTCAGCAGTTCCGCGGCGCGGTTGTAGTCGCGCAGGATCTGGGCTCGGTCGGCCAGTTCCAACCGTCCGGGTGCCCGAGCGGCGTCCAAGACCTGCTGGATGGCAAGCTCAGCCAGTTCCAGGTCCGCGGAGGACCGCGCGACGGCCTCTTGGACGACCTCCGAACCGGCGGTCTGCGCCCGGCCGCGGGCCCAGGCCACGAAATGCTCGTAGGCGTCGCAGGCGGTGCCCATCATCGGGCCGAGGAAGGTGAGCCCGGCGTGCAGCGCCAGCGGCTGACTGTAGAGCGGACCCTGATTGATCTCGCTGCCCGGCCCTTCCCCGGCGACCAGGGCCGCGGCGGGCACTACAAATCCGTCGGGCACGAAGATGTCCTCGACGACGATCGTCTTGCTGCCCGTTCCCCGCATACCTGCCGCGTACCAGTCGTCCTCCACGAGGTAGTCGCCCGGGCGCACCAGGAAATGATGGTTCGACGCGCGCCCGCCGTCCTTGATGAGCCCGCTGACGATCACCCACGAGGCGTGATCGACACCGCTGGCGAAGCCGTGCCTGCCCGTGAGCCGGTACCCGCCGTCCACCTTCTGGACCTGAGCCGCGGGCGCGAGCGAGGCGGCGATACAGGTATCGGGCCCGTCCGCCCACACCGCTTCCTGGGCGACCCTGGGGAAGAAACCGACCATATGCGCGTCGTGCGGTAGCAACGCCGCACACCAGGCGGTCGAGGCGCACGCCCGCCCGATCTCGACGGCCACCGCGTACATGGTGTCGAGCGACAGTTCGTCCCCGCCGTAGCGGCGTGGTGCCAGGATGCGACCACCCAGCCCGGCCGTGATGATCTCCTCGATCGATTCGCGGGGGACCGCACGTTCGGCTTCGGTGCGAGCGGCCCGCTCACGGATCCTCGGTGCCAATTCGCGAGCGCGGTCGATCAGTACGTCATGCAGCGCCAGGTCGGCGGAGCGATCCGTATCGGTTGCTACCATGGCAATCCATCTCCCTCTCCGACGCGCTAGAACAGCACGCTCAGGTTCTTCGACTGCACGACGTTCTGATCCAGCAGGATCGTGCGCTTGGCAATCTTGAAACTCGTTCCGTCGACGCGTAGGACGTCACGCCGCTCGCCCGCCCAGATGTCGGTCTCGGTCTCGAGCCGGTTGCGGTAGAGCACGAAGTTGCACGAGACGTCGAGCTCCGCGGCCGACCGCGCCCCGTCGTCGGTGCGGGGGGTGACGATCACGTTGGTCACCAGGTGCCGGCATCGCGAGGGCGGATCCTCGGCCCAGTGGGTTCCCGAGTGCATCTGGTTCACCCGCATCCGCAGCGACTCGAAATCATCGTAGAAATGCGCCATTTCAATGCCTTCGGGCACCTCGTCCTGATCGCGCTGGCGGCGCAACCGGTTCTTGCGCACCGGCATCCAGTACAGGACGTCTTCGGTGAACAGTTCCAGCCAGCTGCTCCATCGCCACCGGTCCAGCAGCAGCGCCTCGTGGTAGAGGAACTGCTCGACGCGGTGTTGCAACAGCACCTTCTCGAGTTCCACGGCGGCGTCCGGCGCGAGGATCTGATCGACGGTCACCGTGCCACCCCCGCCTCGTTCACCGCGGCGGTGGCGGGCGTCTCGCCACTTCGCTCCTCCGGTGGAATCTCGGGCCACGCCTCGGTGGTCATGAATTCCAACCACCGCCGATAGAAGCCACGCTGGCCCGCTTCACCGAAGAACGAGTCGTAGTACTCGCCGGGGAAATCCGGGTGCTCGCGCCCGGTACCCAGTCCCATCTCGTAGTTCCACGCCATCTTGCGTGCCTGGTAACCCTGCTCGAGGACGCCACCGATCATGCCCCAGTTCTCCCCGTCGTCGGTCTCGACGACTCCGGCGGCGCCTTCGGTGAACGATGCCGAGATCTGTTGCGCGCGTTTCGCTTCCTCCGGCGCGTCCTTCTCGACCACCGTGAACGACCAGATCTCGAATTTGGTCGGCCCCTTCGGATGCCACACCCGCAGGTTGGCCGAGCCGGGCAGCCCGGCGAAGTTCGGGAAGGCGTTGAAATTGGCGACCATGTCGGCTCGGTCACCCACCCGCTCGCGTGCGATCCGGCGCTTTCGCTCGTTGTACTGGCCGAGGGGATCGTCGGCGAAACGGGTGTGCCGCTCGAACAGGAAGCTCTCACCGTGGCCCTCACGCAGGGACACGTGCGCGCCGTCCTTGGCGTCGAAGCCGGGACCGAACGACAACAGCGACGACAGGTGGCTCGTGGTGGCGTGGTAGGTGTCGCCCGCGAACTGCTCGGCGGCCAGCTTCCAGTTCGCGTTGATCGTCCACTTGATGGCGCCGGGCAGCACTTCGATTCCACCTTCGGCGTGATCGACCCACCCGTCGATGTAGAACTTCAGGGCTCCGAGATATTCGTGCAGCGGCGGTGCGGTCGGATCGAAGTTCCCGAAGATCAGGCCCTTGTAGGAGTCGACCTGCGCGACCTGGATCAGCCCGTTGTCGGCCAGCGACAGCTTGTCGTAGTAGGCGTCCTCCAGGTTCGGGACGCCCACCAGCCTGCCCGCGCTGTCGTAGGTCCAGCCGTGGTAGGTACACATGAACGAGCGGGTGTTGCCCTCCTCGGCCCGGCACACACGCATGCCCCGATGCCTGCAGACATTCAGGAAGGCGCGCACGCTGCCGTCGGGCTGCCGGACCACCAGGACCGGGTCGCCGCCCATGTAGGTCGCAAAGAAGTCGTGTGGGTCGGGAATCATGCTGTCGTGGGCGAGGAACAGCCAGCTGCGACCGAAGATTCGCTCCTGCTCCACCTTGTAGATCTCGTCGCTGACGAAGATCTCGGGACCGATTCTGCCTTCCTCCCAATTCACCAATGATCGCAGATAATCAGCGTCGACGGACACGATCATCTCCCTCCGTTTTTGCTCGAATTCTCGAAAGTTTTTGTGTATCCAGCTAAGCAGCGGGTCCGCGCACTGTCGACGCGGATGTTCTGTGCGTCGGAACGTGGATCAGCCGGTGACGGCGACGAACACCGCGCCGTCGACCACCCGCACAGCGTATTTGGCAAGCGGCTCGGTTGCCGGCGGCGCCGTCACCGCACCGGTCTTGATACAGAATTTCGCGAAATGCCAGCCGCATTCGATCTGGCCGTTCTCGATGAAACCTTCGTCCGCCAACGATGATTTGTCGTGCGAGCACCAGTCCGCTGTCGCGTAGAACTCGCCGTCGATGTTGTAGACCGCGATCGGCGGATTGGTGTCGACCCGGGTGACATTCCCCGGGGCCAGCTCGTCGACCGCACACACGCGGACCAGATTCTCCGACTGCTCTGTCGTTGTCATTCGTCTTTCCTCTCGATCGCTACGTGCCGTGCGCACGCGCCGCGGCCGCGCCGACGCCGCGCAGGTCCACCGACGTGTCGGCGAGCAACGCCGGATCGGCGCGTACCTGTTGGTCGATCAGGGTCATGGCCATGCGCACCTCGCGACGGCGATTCACGCCGATCACGCCGGTGAGCACGCCGTCGCGTAGGTGGAACGCCGTGAACTCCATCGATTCCGGGTCACCGCGCCACACCACCTCGTCGCCCGGGTCGGTGTGCCCGGCGACTTGGATGTTCGTCTCGCCCTGGTCGGACCAGAACCACGGCACCTCGTGATAGGGCTCCCGGTTGCCGAGCATCGCGCGGGCGGCGGCCATGCCCTGGTTCTGGGCGTTCTGCCAATGCTCGACCCGGACCGGACGACCGGCACGCTCGCCGACCCGACAGGCGACATCGCCCGCGGCGTAGACCTCGGGGATCGATGTCCGGCAGTACCCGTCGACGACGATTCCGTTGTCGATCCGGAGGCCGGAGTCGGCGACCGCGGCGACGGCGGGCACCACCCCGATGCCGATGACGACGAGATCGGCGGCGATGCTGTCACCGTCGGACGTGTGAACCCGGCGCACCCGGTCCCGGCCGGACAACTCGACCACCTCGGCGCCGGCGCGGATGTGCACCCCCCGTTCGGAGTGCCAGCGTGCCAGGCGATCTCCGATCCGCACACCGAGCACTCGGCGCAGCAGGCCGGACTCCCGTTCCAGCACCGTCACCTCGTTGCCCATCGCCACGGCGGACGCGGCGAGCTCCATGCCGATCAGGCCACCCCCGATGACGACGACCGATCCACCCACGCGCAGCCCCTCGCGGATGGCGAGCGCATCTCCGACGGTGCGCAGGAAATGGACGCCGTCGAGTTCGAGCCCAGGGATGTCCGGCCGGCGCGGTGTCGTGCCGGTGCACAGCAGCACCTTGTCGGCACGGATCGCGGCTCCGCCGTCCAACTCGACGCGGCGCTCCCCCGGGTCGAGTCGTGTCATCCGGACACCGAGCAGCAGCTCGATGTCGTTCTCGGAGTAGAACCCCGCGGGGTGAATGCGCGTGTCGTCCGCTTCCTTCCGGCCCAACAGCACCTCCTTCGACAGCGGCGGGCGGTCGTAGGGCAGGTGATGCTCACCGCCGACGAGGACGATCCGTCCGTCGAAGCCCTCGGACCGCAGCGTCTCGGCGGCGCGGGCGCCGGCCAGGCTCGCGCCGACCACCACATAGGTTTCGGTCATCGGACCGCCTCCGAGGGCGTGGCGAGCGGGATGCGGCGGGGCGGGTGGCGATCAATCACGATGGTGGCCCCACAGACTGGTCGCGTCGTAATTGGACACACGCCAGGTGGCGTCGTCGACGAGCCTGCCGTCGTATCCGTACTCGACCTCGGAACCGGACGGGTTCTTCATGAAGAACGAGATCGCCAGGTCGTTGGTGTGCCGACCGAGCGTCTCGGTCAGCGTGACCTCGTGGGCGTGCACCTCGTCCAGCGCCCGACCGACGTCGTCGATGTCGTCCACCTCGAGCATGAAATGCCCCAGGGCTGGGGCGAGGTCCGGGTTCTCCACGAAGGCGAGGCTGTGGTGACGGGGGTTGACGTGCAGGAAATGGACCTTCCTGCCGTGGAATTCGATGGTGTCGCTGAGACGGAACCCCAGCACGTCGAGATAGAACCGTTTGGCCGCGGCCAGATCGGTGACGAAGAAGAACACATGCCCCAGGCCGAGATCACCGGTGACGAAGCGGACTCCGCGCGGCGAGAGGAACGGGCGCTTCGGCACGCGCGCGCCGTAGAAGAACTCTAGCCGGTGGCCGTCGGGATCCGTACCGCGCAGCAGCCCCTCGACCCCACGCGCGGCGGCGCACCGGCTGTCCTCCTCGACGGCGACACCCGCCGCGGCCAATCGCGCCGCCAAGGCATCCAGCGCCCTTCGATCGGGAACCTCCCACCCGATGTAGGCCGCCCCGCCCGACTCCCCGCGGTGGATGGCGAACCGCCAACCGCGCTCGTCGGCCCGCAGCAGCACTGTCTCCTCATCGGCTCCCTCGACGCCGGAGACGTCCTGCAGGCCGAGGATCTCGGTGCCGTAGGTGCGCCACGCGTCCAGGTCCGTCGCGCGTAGGCCCACGTAGCCGAGCCCGACAACTTCAGTCATGTTCGGTGTTGCCTTCCTGGTGAATCGACCGGAGATCGAGATGCCGATTCCGGCAATGGTGTGAGCAGCTTGGCGGTCGTTCACGGCCCGGACAACGACGCCGATCCATCTGCCGGAACGTTGCCGGCCTCGTCGCCCAGGAACGCGCGCACCGCGGCGACGAACGCTCCCGGGCGCTCGAACGGCGGCCAATGTCCGCAGTTGTTCAGCACGACGAGGTCGGCGTCGGACAGCCGGCCCAACAACATCAGCGCCCCTTCGAGCGGAACCATCCGGTCGGAACGTCCATGCACGATCAACGTCGGAACGGTGATCGCGGCCAGCGCGGCGAGGTTGCTGCGCGGCACGATTGTCGACCGCGCCCACGTGTCCGCGTGCACGGGTTCGCGCAGCCGCCACCGGTACATCCGCTCGACGAGTGCCGCGTCGATGTGTCCGGGGTCGTGGACGATGGCGCGCAACAGCCGCGCGATGCGGTCCGGGTCGGCCGGTCCCGTCTGACATTCGTCGAACAGTCGACCGACCTCTGTCGGCGCCGGGGTGAGCAGGAACGGATCGCCGCCCGTCGACGCGCTGCATCCACCGACCACGAGCCGCTCGACGCGGTCGGGCGCGGTGATCGCCAGATCCAGTGCCACCGTGCCTCCGGTGGACACACCGACCACCGTCACCGCATCCAGCGCCAGCTCGTCCAGCAACGCAAGGGTGTTGCGGACGTAGAGGTCGTGCACCGGCTCGTGGAACTCCCGCGGCGCGCTCCGGCCGAAATTCGGATAGTCCACCAGGATGCAGCGGTGCCGGGCGGCAAGTGCCGGGAGCACCCGGTGGTAGGTGAGCCACGCCGTCGTACCGGGCAGTGGCCCGAACGCCGGCTGAAGGACCAGCGGCGGGCCGGACCCGAGGTCGTGGTAGTGGACAGTGGCCCCGTCTACCTCCACTGTCCGGCCGGTGGATTGCTCTGTCGGGATGGTCATATCGGTGTCCTCGGGATCAACTGATGGCACCACCGGCGACCGGGAGATCCGGCCCGCGATGGCCGACCGTGATCGCGATCGCCAGCCGCACCGCCTCCTCGAGATCGGCCGGTGACATCGACGGCGGCGGAGGCGTGCCGGCGACGGCCGCCCGCGCCGGGGTCGCGGGGATGTGCACCATGCCCGCGCGGGCGGCACACAGATGCCTGGCGAGGTAGAAGGTCTGGTTGCACAGGTAGGTGCCCGCCGTGTTCGAGACGTAGGAGGGGATGCCCGCCGCGCGCCAGCCGTCCACAATCGCCTTGATCGGCAGGGTGCTCAGGTACGCCTCCGGCCCGCCGGGTTCGACAGGCAGGTCGATCGGGGTGTGTCCGTTGATGTCCGGCACCGGGAAGTCGCGCACGTTGATCGCCACCCGCTCGACCGCGGGGCTCGGGCGCCCCGGCGCGACGCCGGTCACGAGCACGATCTCCGGCCCCACCTCGTCGATCGCCGCGACCAGCGCGGACCGAACACCTTCGGTATCGACCGGAAGCACACGTCCGGCGACCCGCGCGCCGTCCACCCGGATGCCATCGAGCCGCCGTGCGATCCAGCCGCTCGGGTTGTCGCGCTCCTCGCCGTACGCGCCGAAGCCGGTGAGCAGCACCCGGCTCATGCCGCGGCATCCACGGCGCACCGCTGTTGGAACGCCACGAACTCGGTGACAAACTGTTCGGCACGCTCGAGCATGACCGACGACTGTGTCAGCCCGGGCGCGATGAACAGCTGGGTGTGCGGCGCCTGCTTGTGCCAGACGAAGGCGTCATCCACGGGATGGATCTCGTCGTCGAGATCACCACGGCACACCAAGGTGGGCACGGTGATCTCGGACAACCGGGGGCGCAACGTGTAGAAATCCTGGAAGGCCGGGGTGCGGCGGGTCTCGGCATAGAAGTCCACGGCCGCCCGCCAATCCTCGCCGTGCAGTTCCCGCCATTCCCTCGCTTGCGCGCTCTCGGGGTCGACCGCGGTGAAAACCGTGTTGAGAGAAGCGTTCCCGCTACTGCTCAACCCGACGATGGGGGCATCCACGGTCAGGGTTCGGACCCGGGCCGGATGATCGAGTGCCAGGCGACCGGCGATACGCGACCCGAGTGAGACACCGCAGACGTGGACGCGGTCGAGCCCCAGCTCGTCGAGCAGCCGCCACATGTCCTCCACCCACACCTGCGGGCGTTCCAGTGGCGCGACCCGCTGACTACGCCCCAGTCCCCGGAGATCGGGCACGATCACACGGTATTCCGCGGCCAGTCGCGGGATCAGATCGCCGAACCAGCGCCCGGACGCCGCGGCGCCGTGGACCAGCAACACCTCCTCCCCCGTCCCGTGCTGCTCGTAGTAGACCTCGACACCATCGATCGTGAGTGTGGCCATGAACGGATTCCCTTTCCCTCGAGCTGTTCTCGGGAGAGCACATTCGGCGCTGCGACGCGAACACGGCAATCTCGTCGTTCCACTGGTCGGCAAACCGCCGCCCGGCACACGAGCGAACGGCCGGGCCGTTCCGCAGGCCGGACCGCGAACGTTCCTCCCGCGCCATGGGCGCGGTCAGGGTGAACACGACCGAGAACACAGGCGTGAGGAGCCGACAATGACCGGACAACCCGCGGTCGCCGACCGCAGCGACGACACCGCGTCGACGGTGGACACACTGGCGAGCCGACTGCTGCGCGCACAGGCCGAACGCACCGCGCTCAGTCCACTCGTCGACGAGTACCCGGCGCTGGACACCGCGATGGCCTACCGCGTCCAGGACGAGGCGCTCAGTCGACGGATCGAGCGCGGCGAATCCATCGTCGGCATCAAACTCGGACTCACCTCCGCGGCCAAACAACGTCAGATGGGGGTCTCCGCGCCGCTGACCGCCTGGCTCACCGACGCCATGGTGTTACCGACCGGCACGCCGCTCCCCCAGGACCTCTTGATCCACCCCCGCGTAGAACCCGAGATCACCTTCGTCATGGGCCGCAGGCTCGCCGGGCCGGGGGTCACGGCGGCCACGGCGCTGGCGGCCGTCGACCGTGTGTTCGCCAGTGTCGAGATCATCGACAGCAGGTACCGCGATTTCCGATTCACACTGCCGGAGGTGATCGCCGACAACGCGTCGGCCGCGTACTTCGTCACGGGGGCGGTCGGCGCGGACCCGACGGCGCTGAATCTGCCGCTGGAGGCGTGCCTGCTCGAGGTCGACGGCGGTGTGGTGGCGACCGGAGTCGGTGCGGCTGTCCAGGGGCACCCGGCCGAGGCGCTGGCCATGGCCGCGAACGTCCTGGCCGAGCGGGGTCACGCCATCGAGGCGGGCTGGATCGTGATGACCGGCGGGATGACCGACGCCGTCGCGGCGCCACGGGGATCCACCCTCGGCGCCCACTTCACCCATCTCGGCTCGGTCGGCCTGACGTGCTGACGCCGGGCCGACGTGCCGCGCGGTGTTCATCTGTTCGTGAATAGGTAGTCACTCGGTAGTTCTCCCGTGGTGACCCGGCACATACGGCCGATAGCGTCGTGCACGGGTCGCGATCCGCACCCCGCACACCCGGAGCACCGGTCTCCCGTGAACTGTCAGCCCAGTTCAGCCCCGCGGGACTCCGGAGTGGGTCGTGTTCCGCCGGGCGGCGCCCCCGGCGGGCACGGCGGTCTCCCGTGCGGCGACGACCCCGGTCCCCCTTCCGCCCACCGCGGGCCGCGTCGTGGCCCGCGTCGGTCATCGAGAGGTAACCATGACCATGAGCACCACGGGCGTATCGGCCCGCACCGGAGGCGCCGCCCACACCGGAACCCGCGTGCCCTCGATCGCAGTCCGTCACCAGCCCGAGCCGGACTCGTCCAGCTCGGCAGCCAAAGCACTGGCGCTGTTGAGCTGCTTCTCCCCACACCACCCCGCCATGGGGGTCTCGGAGATCGCACGGCGCGCCCAGCTGCTCAAATCCACCGCTCACCGCTTGCTGGCGGTGCTGGTCGACTGGGAAATGGTCACCAAACGCGGCACCGAGTACTCACCGGGTGCCCGGTTGACGGAACTCGCCGCGCTCACCGCCCAGCCCGACAGTCAAGATCTGCGCCGCATCGCGCTGCCCCATCTGCTGGATCTGTACGAGATGACCCACGAAACCGTGAACCTGTGCGTGCTCGTCGGCAACGACGTGCGGTATGTCGACCAGATCCACGGTCACCAGGCCGTCAGCTCGCCGGCCTGTGTGGGCGCCCGGCTGCCCGCGGCCAACACCGCGGTCGGCAAGGCGCTGCTGGCGTTCAGCGGGGACGAGGTGGTGGCCAGGGCCTCCGACCGGTTGCGCCCCGCCACCTCCTCCAGCGTCGCCTCGCCGACCCAGTTGGCCCGGGAACTCGCCGCGATCCGCCACACCGGCATCGCCTACGACCGGCAGGAGACCAAGCCCGGGCTCACCTGCGTCGCGGCCCCGATCCGGAGTTGGTCGGGAGGCGTGGTCGCGGCCCTGTCGATCTCCGGTCCTGTCCACCGTTTCCGGCCTGCCGATGCCGCTCCCGCCATCCGCGCGGTCGCCGCGAGCGTGGCCAAGCTGACCCAGGAAGCCCGGTGGCAACGGCATCTGCCCCGCTGACCGCCGGCATCGTCCACCAGAGTAAGGAACCTCAAACCCCATGTCTTCTTTGATCTTCGAGCTGCCCGACGGGCGACAGCGCACCGTCCCGGTTCGGACCCTGCTCAACGCCGGCTATGCCGGACGCAGCCAGGCCGACGTCGCCGCGCACATCGCCGAGCTCGCCGAACTCGGTGTGCCGGGCCCCAGCCGTACCCCCTGCTTCTTCCCCCTGGCCCCGTATCTGGCGATGCAGATCGATGAGGTGCCCGTGCAGCACGAGCGCACGTCCGGCGAGGCCGAATGGGCGCTGGTGGTGGCAGGCGACGAACCCGGTGACCTGCTGATCACCGCGGCCTGCGATCACACCGACCGGCTCCTGGAACAGCATGGCGTGGGCTGGAGCAAGCAGGCGGCGCCCGATGTACTCGCCCGCACGGCCTGGCATCTCGACGACGTCGCCGACCACATCGATGAGCTCACGCTCACGGGGTCGGTGCTGGTCGACGGGGAGCCGACCGTCATTCAACAGGGGACCCTCGCCGAGTTGCTGACGCCCCAGTACTGGATCGAGGACCTGCGTTCGCGTGGCTTGTTCGAACCCGGGACCGTGCTGATGTCCGGCACCATCCCGATGCGGCCCGAGGTCGACCAGTTCAGCGCCGGCTGGAGCGTGGAACTGGGCGATCCGCGGACAGGTCGATCGATCGCCCTGTCCTACGCGGTCCGCCCGACGCCAGCGCCGCTGGCCTGACCATCGTCTCGTCCCCCTACCCACAGGAGCTGTCACCGTGCGCGATCACCCAGACCCCTGGGCGCCCCTCCGCCTCCGATCCGGCGCGATACTGCGAAACAGATTCGTCCTCGCACCGATGACCACCAACGCCTCCAATCCCGACGGCTCGGTCACCGACGACGAATTGAGCTATCTGGCCCGGCGGGGCGCCACCGAGTTCGGTGCCGCCATCACCTCGTGCGCGTACATACACGAGGACGGCCGGGCGTGGCAGGGCATCGGCGCCACCGGCGCGGAACATCTCACCAGTCTCACCGCCGTCGCCCGCGCGATGCGGGGCACCGGCGGGCTCGGCATCCTGCAGATCTACGACGGCGGCCGCATCGCGATCCCGGATCTCGTCGGCTTCGCGGGAATCCGCGGCCCGTCGGCGGTTCCCTCCCTGCGCCCCGATGCCACGGTGCCGAGAGAACTGGCCGGCGACGAGATCCCCGAACTGCTCGAGGCATTCGGCCGCGCCGCAGCGCTCGGTGTGGCAGCAGGATTCGACGGCATCGAGATCCACGGCGCGAATCACTATCTGATCCACCAGTTCTTCTCCCCGCGCGCCAACCGGCGCACCGATCGGTGGGGCGGCGGGCTCGACGAGCGCATGCGCTTTCCGCTCGCGGTGGCTCGAACGGTGCGCGCGGCGATCGGGCGCGAAATCACCCTGGGTTTTCGGGTCACGCCGTTCGAGTCCGAACCCGGCGGGTACACGCTGGACGACGCCGCGCACCTGGCCCACCGCCTGGCCGAGGATGTGGACTACGTGCACATCTCCATGGACGACTTTCGCAGGAACTCCCCACAGCCGGAGGACCGGGACTGGACGAAGCCCCGAGCGGCGGTGGAATCCCGCAACCCGATTCCCGCCATCGCGGCGGCCGTCGGCGGACGGAGCGCCGTGGTCGCCAGCGGGGGGATACGGACTCTCGACGACGCCGAGGACGCGATGGCGGCGGGTGCGGATCTGGTCGCCGTCGGACGCGCCGCGCTCATCGACCCCGAATGGGTCGACAAGGTGAAATCCGGTGCACACCACAGCATCCGGACGCAGTTGCCGGCCGATCACGACGAGATCGCGGCTGCCTTGACGATTCCACCCCGCATGGTCCGCTACCTGCTCAGCCGGCCGGGCTGGATCCCACGCGCGGGCCAGGACGTCCGGTCGTGAGCGCCCGCCCGGACGTCGCACCGGCGTCCGGGCGGGAATGCTCCCGGGTCACCAGGGTGCCTCACCCTGCCCGCCGCAGCACGGCCTGCGCCGTCGTCGTCACCGTCCACGCTCTGACAGCAACAACGCCGCCTGCGTGCGCGAGTTCACCCCCAGCTTCGCGAAGATGTGTTCGACGTGGCTGTCCACGGTCCGCAGCGCGACCACCAACGCCTGCGCGATCTGCTTGTTGGTCATTCCCTCGGCGAGCAGCCTGCCGACTTCCAACTCGCGCGGAGTCAGCAGGGCCGTCACCGGATCCGCGGCGCGCGGCGCCCCGGGCTCGTCGCCCCGCGGCGGCACACCCAGGGCGAAATCGACCGCTCGCTCGGTTCCGAGCCGACGGCCGTCGGCGAAAGCCGCCTCGAATACCCTGTCCCCCAGCACCGCCCGGCATTCCCGCGCGGTGCGATCACTCCAGTTGCGCAACTCGAAACCTCCGGGGTACTCACCGAGCGGCTCCCACACCTGTCGGACCGCACCCATCAGCCCGGCCGCATGCTCTGCCCGTCCTTCGGCCGCGGCCACCCACGCCAGCACCTCCATCACCACCGCGATTCCCAACGCGTCGTGGAAGGCGCGCTTGTCGGTCAACGCCTCCCGCAGGTGGCTGTCGGCGAGCCCATACTCCCCGCGCATCCAGTGCGCCAGCCCGAGGAACGCGTTGATCCACGACAGCAGCCAGCGTTCACCACGCGCGGTCAAGGCCCGGCGACACTGCTCGAGCACTTCCAGCGCACGCTCGGGTTCGTGACGCAGGCAGTACGCCCAGCCCAATTGCTCCAACGCCAGAATGTGGAGCAGGCCGGGACCGCCCGCCTCCTCCATGGCCGAACCCTCCTCGATCAGCTTCATGCCCAAGGCGGTGTTCCCGAGGTTGTGTTCGGCGACGCCACGGAAATGCGTCGCGTGCGCGAGGTTCACGGTGTCGCCCAATTCGATCGCCAACTCCTGGCTCGCTCGCAGCAGGTCGAGCGCGACGACGGCCTTCCCCTCGGCCACCGCCAGGTATCCGTTGGACCAAAGCGCTGCCGCGCGTTCGGAACTGGGCGCCGTGTTCGAGGACAGCGCACGATCGAGCCAGTGCCTGCCCTCGCGCTGCTGTCCGCATCCCAGCCAGTACCAGAAGAGTGCGGCCGCCATGCCGAGACCGGCAGGCCCGCCCGCCGGGTCGGACAGCAGCGAATCGAGCACCGCCCGCAGGTTCGCGTGCTCGCCGCGCATCCGCTCCACCAGCCGCTCCTGGCCCGGCCCGAACCAGCTCGCGTCGAACTCCCGCGCCAGCCGCTGATAGTAGGCGCGATATCGCCCCACCACCGCGGCGTCGTCGGCGCGTGCGCGCAGCTTGCGCAGCCCGTATTCGCGCACTGTCTCCAACATCCGGTAGGTCGCGCGCCCGCCCGTCACATGTCGCACGACGATCGACTTGTCGACCAGGGCCGCCATCCCGTCCACGACGGCTTCGCACGGCAGCCCGGGGTCGCTGCACACCGATTCGGCGACCTGCAGGCACACGGGACCGTTGAAGACCGACAGCCGCTCCCAGAGCCGACGTTCCTGAGGTGAGCACAACCCGTAGCTCCAGTCCAGCGTGGCCCGTAGCGACTGGTGACGCGGGGATGCCGAACGGTCGCCGGCACTGAGCAGCCGGTGATGGTCGGCGAGCCGGTCGAGCAGTTCCCGGGGCGAGAGCGCCCGCATCCGTCCGGCAGCCAACTCGATCGCCAGCGGTAGGCCGTCCAGCCTGCGGCACAGTTCCTCGATCGTGGCGGCGTTCTCCGGGGTGATGCGGAAGCCCGGCGCCGCCGCGGCGGCTCTCTCGACGAACAACGTCACCGCGTCGGGCCTGATGTCGCCGGGCCCACCGGGACAGTGGGCCGGCAGCCCGACACCGAGCGGCCCGACTTCGAAGACGTGTTCACCAGCGACCCGCAACGGTTCGCGGCTGGTGACCAGAATCCGCAGCGCGGCGCAGGCCGACAGGAGATTCCGGACCAGCACCGCGCTCTCGTCGAGCAGGTGTTCGCAGTTGTCCAGCACCAGCAGCAGTTCGCGGCCGCGCAGGTAATCGATCAGCGTCGCCACCACATCCGGCAGGTGGGTCGACACACCGAGTCCCTGGGCGACCGTCAGCGGAACCAGTGCCGGGTCGGAGACCTCGGCCAGTTCCACCACGAGCGCGCCGTCGGCGAAACCGCGCCTGGCCTTCCGCGCCACCTGCAGCGCCAATCGCGTCTTGCCGACCCCGCCCATACCGGTGAGGGTGACCAGCCGCGCGTTCCCCAGCAGCCGCCGGATCTCCGCCGACTCCACCGTGCGGCCCACCAGGCTGGTCAGTTCCACCGGCAGGCCCGGCAGGGGCGCGGTATCGGCCATTACAGCACCTCGATCGTTCAGTGAATCCGCGGCTATCGACCATAGTCCGTCGGCGCGGCAGCCGACCGGAAATCGACTGTTCCAAGGCCGTTCCAGCATTCGGACCGATTCCGTTGCCGGGTGTTCGAGCCGCTCGTAGGTTACCCGAAAATACCGTGATTGCAGCGCGAGGAGAAAGCCACGTGTTCGACCGGAAAACCCTGCCCACGTCCGGTGGGCCCACCGAATCACCGAGCTCGACGGAAGAATTCTTCCGCCGGATGGACCGCGAGCTGGAACAGGGAATAGTCTCTCCACGGATATTCAGCGACCCCGACATCTACCGGTACGAGCTGGACCGGATATTCGCACGCTGCTGGTGCTTCGTCGCCCACGAGACGGAAATTCCGACACCGGGTGACTATGTGCTCCGGTACATCGGGCAGGACCAGTTCATCGTCGTTCGCGACGAGGACGGATGCATCAACGTCCTTTTCAACAAATGCACACACCGCGGCAGTCCGGTGTGCCGGGTGGAAAAAGGAAACAGCTCCCACTTCCGTTGTCCGTACCACTCGTGGGTCTTCAAGAACAACGGCGACTGGAGCGGAGCGCCGCACCGGAAGAAGGCATACCGAAAACTCGATGCCGAGCAGTGGGGCCTCGCCGCGGCGCCGCATGTCGATTCGGTCCACGGCCTGATCTTCGCCTCGCTCGATCCCGGTGCCCCCACCCTCGACGAATACCTCGGTGGGATGCGCTGGTACTTGGACGCGTTGCTCGGACTCAACGAGCAGGGCATGTCCGCTATCGGCGAGCCACACCGCTGGCGGGTACCAGCGAATTGGAAGTCAGGCGCAGAGAACTTCATGGCGGACGCCTACCACGTCCCCTCCCTGCATCGCTCTGCCGAGGAAGTCGGGATGTTCCCCGGCATCGAGACGGGTGGCGCAGGGCCGCAGGGCGTCTCGCGGCACGTGTTCTTCGACGAGGGCCACGGGATGATCGTCAACGACGGGTTCCTGCCCCCGCCCTGGCACCGCTCGGGGTTCCCGCCGGAGGTCGCCGAGACCTTCCAGTTGGACCGGCTCCCGGCCGACCAGCGACAATTCGTCGAAAACCACTCGGCGACCACATTTCTCATCTTCCCCAACCTCGGGCTGGTGCGGGTACCCGCAGCACCGCATCCGGACGCGCCGCCCGCGGTGTTCACCTATCTGCGCCAGTGGCAGCCGACCGGCCCGGACACGATCGTCAACTGGAACTGGACGTTGGGCTGGAACAGCGCACCCGCCGATTTCAACGAGGAGGCCTACGTCGCGGCGCTGAGCATGCACGGACCGGCCGGGATCCTGGAACAGGACGACACGGTGGTCTGGGGCGGCGCTCCGGTCGCGGGCAGGTCCGTCTTCGCCCGCAAGAACGGTATGCGATTCAACTTCCAGCTCGGTTTGAACGGTATGAGCGACTACGCCGAGGACCCCGAGTGGGCATTCCCCGGACGCGCGACGACGACCGCGCTGGGGGAAGCGCCACAGCGCGCCTTCTACCGGCGCTGGCTGCACGAGGTGTCCACCGCGGACGAGGTCGACGGCCAGGAGGTCCGACGATGACCGCCACCACGGTTTCCCGAGATATCACCGCGGCGTGCGCCGACTTCCTCTACCGCGAAGCGGAGTACCTCGACCATCGAGAGTTCGAACGCTGGCTGGATTGTCTGTCGGAGGATCTCGTCTACCGCATGCCCATCCGCGTCACGCGCGGGCCCGAGGCACGCAGCCTGGAATTCTCGCCCACCGGCTTCCACATGAAGGACACCTACGCCTCGATGAAGATGCGGGTCTCGCGGCTCGCCACCGAGCATGCGTACGCCGAGGATCCACCGTCGCGCACCCAGCGCCTGATCACCAACGTGCGCGTCGATGCACTCGACGCCGCGGACAAATACGACGTCCGCAGCAACTTCCTGTGCTTCCGGGCTCAGGGTGACGGCGTCGAGTCCGACCTGATCGTCGGCGAGCGGTTCGACATCCTGCACGACACCGCCGCCGGCTTCCGGCTGGCGGCACGGACGGTGCGCCTCGCTCACACCACGCTGATCACTCCCAACCTCGGGGTGTTCCTGTGACGACCCAACGACTGAGCAACGAGTTCGCCGACGTCGTCGTGCGGGTGGTGACGGAGGGCAACGGCGAGCGACTCGAGATCAGATCACCGCGGCGCGGCACGTGCGTGCGCCTGGATCCCGTCGAGCTCGAGGCCCTGACGTGGCAGCCGCCGGACGTGTTCACCCGAACGCTCGAGGGCTCGATCGGACCGACGGCATGACAAGAGACGTGAAAGGAACAACAGTGGCAGAAGGTTGGCTGGCCGGAAAGGTCGCGCTCATCACCGGAGGTGGCAGCGGAATCGGCCGTGCGGTGGTCGAGCGGTTCGTCGCCGAAGGCGCGCGAGTCGCCGTGCTCGATCGCGCCGCCGACGCCGTCGCGGAGCTGACGCGGACATACGGCGCGGACGTGGCCGCGATCCAGGGTGAGGTCCGCCGACTCGCGGACCACAAGCGAGCGGTGGCCGAGGCCGTCCAGCGGTTCGGCCGGCTGGACACGCTGGTGACCGTCGCGGGGATCTTCGACTACTTCGCCTCGCTGGACACCCTGCCGGAGGACCGGATCGATGCCGCCTTCACCGAGATGTTCGACATCAACGTCAAAGGCTCGCTGCTGGCGGTCAAGGCCGCGCTACCGGAGCTGGCCGCCGCGGAGGGCAACGTCGTGCTGACCATTTCGAACGCGGGTTACCTTCCCGGCGGTGGCGGTCCGCTCTACACCGGCTCGAAATTCGCGGTCCGCGGGTTGCTCTCTCAATTGTCGTTCGAACTCGCTCCGCACATCCGGGTGAATGCTGTCGCGCCAGGTGGCACCGTGACGCAGCTGCGCGGTGTGGAGGCGATGGACTTTGGCCGGCAACGCCTGATCGACCTGCCGGATCTGCCCGAGCTGATCCGCCGCACCAATCCGCTGCATGTCGCCTCCGAACCGGCTGATCACGCCTGGGCCTATCTCTTCCTGGCGTCGAAGGAGCGCACCAAGTCGGTGACCGGCTGCGTCATCCACTCCGACGGCGGCCTGCACAGCCGCGGCCTCGTTCCGCTGGGCGGTGAGCTGATCTCATGACCACGCCCACCCCCGAACCCGCCCGGATCGCGGTCTTCTCCGGGCCCACCGCCACCATCGGTAACAGCCCGGACCTCGTGACCTCAGGCAAGGCGCGCGTTCGCCACGGGCTGCCGCCGCTGACCACCCTCGACGGCACCGCACCGCGCTTCGATCTGCTCCGGCCGCAACGTCTCGCCGCACCGGTGACCGTTCTCGTCGAGGCATACTCCGCGCATCCGCTGGAGTACGACGCACGAGCACTCTACGCACCGCCGGACGGCTGGCTCGACGCCGAGGGCGTCCTCCACGCCACCGAAACAGCCGGCGCCACACCGGTGTACGAGGTCGAGCTGCGGCCCGAAGACGGGCTCTACCCACTTCCGTACATGGCTCGCCAAGCCGACGGCTCGGCCTGGGAAGCGGCGACCGCGTCGCCGCTGGCGCCCGCCACGCGCAGCAGACAGACCTTCTACCCCGACGCCGAGCGGCTCTACGAGGAGATCGAGCGGTTCGGGCTCGAAGACCACGGCCACCCGATCGGGCTGAGCGCGCACGCGGTCTTCGACTTCTTTCGGCCCGCGCCCAGCGCCGGCTACACCGGCGGCCAAGCCGACGGGGCGGCGGAGTCGCTGGGCGAGGACTACTTCGCCTACTACCCCTACCACCTGCACCGCGAACCGGATCTCCGCACGCTGGCGCGGGCCACCAACCTCGTCCAGCGGGTGCTCGGCTCCGGCGACTACATCGGTGCTCAGTGGCTCGAGGGCAGCCCCACCGCCGAGGAGACGCTGTACTGGCTCGGATTGCTCATCGATACGCCGGTGCCGATCGTCGGCCACACCGCGCAGCGCAGGCACCAGTCGGTCAGCGGCGACGGAGCGCGCAACATCGTCGACGGGGTCAAGTTCCTGCTGTCGTCAGCCGCGCTGGACGAGCAGGGCCGAAACCAGCTCGGCGCCACGCTGATCGTCGACGAGCTCGTGTACTCCGCGCGCGAGGTCACCAAGGTCGACGCGAGGCCGGGCGGGTACGCGACGACCGGTGGACACGGCGGCATCGTCGCCACCATGGGCGGATACGGACCGCCGCGGGTGACCTACACCCCCGCCTACCGCCACACCCACCGCTCCGACGTCCGTCTCGGGTGCCTGCCCGAGCAGGTGACCGGCGTGGCCGAGGCCGCCGACGGCCGCATCCGCACCGTCGATGTCACGGTGAAAGACGCAGCGGGCGAGTTGGTTCCGAGCGCGATGCCGTTGGTGACTATCGTCAAGTTCACCCGCTACGTGCCGGTCGCGGTCGGTCCGGACGCGCAACCGGACCACACCACCGCGGTCGAGGTATCGGCTCGCCGGCGCGCGAACCTGGCGGACGCGCCGCTGGCCGGTTTCGTCTGCGAGGGTATGTCGCCCTTCGGTTCCGCCGACCCGGCGACGAATTCCGCCCTCTCGCTCGCGATCTACTCGGGAATGCCGGTGGTGCGGGTGGGCCGGGGCAACACCGCCGGTCTCGCCTACCGCACCGATCCGACCGTGATCGCGGGCAGCAACCTCACGGCCACCAAGGCACGCATGCTGCTCATGGCGGCGTTGCTGAAACTGGGCGCGCTGCCGGTGGCCGCGGACCCCGAACACCCGACGGCGGACGAGCGGGCTGCCACCGAGCGCGCGGTAGCGGCCTACCAGCAGATATTCGACACGCATTGAGATGGAGCTGCGTCACCTGCACTATTTCCTCGCGGTCGCCGAGGAGGGGAACTTCACCCGCGCGGCCGAACGGGTCCACGTCGCGCAATCGGGGATCAGCACACACATCAAATCGCTGGAACGCGAACTGGGGCAGCAACTCTTCGTGCGCAAGCCGCGCGGCGTGACATTGACGGCCGCGGGTGCGGCGCTGCTGCCCCACGCGGTGCAGGTGCTCGACGCCGTCGCGGCGGGGCGCGCGTCCGTGGAGGCGCTGTCGGGCCTGCTGACCGGCCACGTCGCGATCGGCACCATCACCTCGATCTCGCCCCGCAGCATCGATCTGCCCGAACTCCTCGCGTCTTTCCATCGACGCCATCCGGGCGTGGGGATCTCCTTGGTCGAAGACACCGCGGCCATCCTGGCCCACCGCGTCTACGACAACGACCTCGACATCGCGTTCACCAGCCTGACCGACGAGCCGGTGGCCGGCATGCACAGCCGTCCGCTGCGCAGCGAACGCATGGTCGCGGCGTTGCCGCCCGGCGATCCGCTCGCGCGTCGGCGGCGGCTACCACTCTCCGCGTTGAGCGGTCGTTCGCTGATCGCCCTGCCGGAGGGATCGGGGCTTCGTCGTCGGCTCGACCAGACGCTGGCCCGCGAGGGAGTGCGAGCTCAGGTCGCCTTCGAAGCCAGCGACCCGGACGTACTGGTGGCACTGGCCGGGAAGGGGCTTGGCTTGGCCTTGGTCCCGGAGTCCGCGCTGGTCGGCGACGGCAGGGTGGTGGGCGTCGAGGTCGACGGGTTGCCCCGAGGGCACCTCGGCATGCTCTGGCGCGACGGCAGGGGCGGCGCCCCTGCCGCGCGGGCGTTCGTCGAGCACATCGCCCAGCTCGTCACACCGGCCGGCGCGGGGTAGCCGTCGGGACGCCCGACCCGGTCCGGCCATCCGATCGGTCCCGCCGCGTCGCGGCCAGGCCCGGCCACCGCCGCGCCTGCGGAGCATCGAGGTCGAACTGGTCCAGCACACGTGCCACGACGTGATCGATCAGGTCATCGATCGTCTCGGGGCGGTTGTAGAACGCGGGCATCGGCGGGACTATGCGCGCGCCCATCCGGCTCAACCTGAGCATGTTCTCCAGATGGAGATCACTCAGTGGTGTCTCCCGTGGCACGAGCACCAGCCGGCGCCGCTCCTTCAGAACGACGTCGGCGGCCCGGCAGAGGAGATTGTCCGCGATTCCGTGCCGGATCGCCGCGAGCGTGCGCATGCTGCACGGGACAACGATCATTCCGGCTGTCCGAAAGGACCCCGAGGATATGACGGCACCTTGATCACCCAGCTTGTAGGTGACGTCCGCCAACTCCGCCACCTCGCGCACGCTATAGGGCGTCTCGGTCTCGATGTTCGATCTCGCCCAACTGCTCATCACGAGATGTGTTTGCACACCTGGCATCTCGTGCAAGGTCTGTAGCAGCCGAACAGCGAACGGTGCGCCGCTGGCACCACTGATGCCGACGATAATGCGCTGCATGGGCGCCGTCATCGCAACGCCTCCTTCCGTAGCCTGGCGAACATCGCGGCACCGCGTCGCCAGTCCTCCACCTCGGCGAGCTCGCTCGTCGGGCGAAAGGACAGGGGCAGCATCGGAACACCGATGTCGTCACGTTTGTGCCCGGTGGTGATGAAGACGCCACCGAGCAGGTCCTTTTCGGTGACCGCGGCGACCAGTTCGAGCTTCAGGTGATGACAGACCGAGCCCGCCGTCGCCAGCAGCGCCGCCGTCCCGGTCCGGACCACGTTCGCCCGGGTGCGGGTACTCGCGATCACCGCGAGCAACGCGGCACCGTCCGGGGTCGGCTCGAGTTCTGCCCGGGACAGCAATGCGCTGTGCGGGAAGCCGTCGGCATCCACCGACAGGAACGGAAAAGCCTGCTCCCTCGCCCCGATCTCGGGCCGGCCGCGCACCAGCACGGCAACCTCCTCGGGAACACTCGACACGACACGACCGCTGCGTTCGATCCGGCTCGACAGTGCCATCGCGCGGCCTACAGCGGTAGCGTCGACTTCCATCGTTCCCGGATCTCGGCGCGGAATGCCTCGTCGAAGCGGTTGGCGCGCGGGTAGGAGTCCTTCCACGCGAAGGGCTTGCACGCGTCCACCAGAACGATTCCCATGGACATGTCGCCGGCCTCCCGCTTGGCCGGCGCCAACCGCGGGTCGATCGCCGTGGTCGGCGTCCGGAGCACATGAATGGACTCGGCGGGATCGACGCGGGTGAACATCGCCCACAGCACATGGTTGATATCGGTGATGTCGATGTCCTCGTCCACCACGACGAAGTACCGTTCCATGCCGCCGGTCCGTTTGCGGCCCGCCGCCGCCAGCAGCGCATGCATCGCATCACCCGCGCCGGTCTGCTCGATCGAGATCACCATCATCAACTGACGCGCGTAAGCCCAGACGCCGCGGATGTTCTGCACTCCCGACGCTTCGAGGTGATCCCAGGTCACCGATGCGGAGTACAGCGGTACCGCCTGGTCGCCGGCGGGGACGGTCGGAATCATCGGCGGAGCGCCCAGGATGATCGGATCGTCGCGGTGCATCACCCGCGTCACTCGCACGACGGTTTCGTGACCCGCGTGGGTGAAATAGCCCGTCCATTCCCCGAACGGCCCCTCGAGAACGGACTCCTCCTCCATCGGTGGCATCTCCCCCTGGATGACGATCTCGGCGTGCGCCGGAATCGGCAGATCGCTGCCGGGCGCGATGAGCACGTCGACCCCCTTGCCCCGCAGCCCGCCCGCGACGTCGTATTCGGAGACGCCTGCCGGTGCCGCGATCGCCGCCACGGTCGACAGAATCGGATCCGATCCGACCACGACAGCGATCGGGCACGAGAGGCCGCGCTGCCAGTACTTCTCCGCGATGGCCCGCGCGTGCCGGTTCCCCAGCATCCACAGCGACAGCCGGTCCCTGCCCTGGATGCAGCCGCGGTAAGTTCCGATATTCACCCAGCCCGTGTCGGGATCGCGGGTGATCACCATGCAGGCGGTCCCGATATACCGGCCGCCGTCCCCGTCGTGCCAACGCGGGGCCGGAAAGGCGGTCAGATCGACCTCATCGCCCTCCACCACGTTTTCGAGCACCGCACCCGTGGCGACTTCGACGGGCTGGATCGGTTCAATGCGCTTACCGATGTCTTTCCAGGCCCGGATGATGTCCATCTTCGGTGTGTCCGCGGGCAGCCCGAGTGCCACCGCACAACGTTCCGCAGTACCCATGAAATTCGTGAACACACGATACCCCGCCGGATAGCCCGGAATATTGTCGAACAGCAGCGCCGGGCCCTCCTTCTCGGCCGACAACTCCGTTATTCCGCCGATCTCGAGATCCCAGTGCGCGCCGTCGATCTGCCGTACCTCGTCCGGTCCCAGCTTCTCGGTCAGGTTGTCGATGTAGTGCCGCAGATCATGAAAAAGCGTCATGACGATATCGGGCCACGACCAGCAGGTCCGACCCTGTCCCCTTTCGGTGCCAGATTTGTGCGATCGGAAATTCGAGTTCGCGGCGAACCGTTTCTTCGCCGCCCTCTCGAGCCTGCGCCGCGCTCCCGCGAATGTCCAATATCGAATTCTGCTGCACGCCATCCGATTTCCGGATCGCTCGACCCTTCCAGAGCGCGTACGTCACCTCGGTGGTGACATCCGGAGGCGACGGCGTCCGCCTGGGAAATCACCGGTGCCGTCGGCGTGATGGTCCTGGGCAGCGCTTGAACTACCGATATGTCGCCGCCCGGTCGGCCCACGGACGATAAGGTCCACCCGGTGCCACGCGACCGTCGTGGGCAACGTCACACGACCTGAGCAGAGACTCGGCCCCGCGCGCCGACAACCACCCTCCCGCGTCACGGCGGCTGACGGGGCAATCGGATCCAGCTCGAACCCGGTCCGGCCACGAAAGAGGCCCTGACGAGGATTCTCCTGGTCAGGGCCTTCTCTTGATGGTGGTCCCAGCTGGGATCGAACCAGCGACCTTCCGCGTGTGAGGCGGACGCTCTCCCGCTGAGCTATGAGACCGAAGCGGGCGCTCGGGCGATTCGCACCGTCCGAACGAGATGGAACATTAGCACGGGTCACCCGCCGGTCACCAAATCGCCACTTGGACAGGGTCGCGGCGGGACGGAGGGGTGGAGCCGCGCCGTGCGTGAGCGGTGTACGACGCCCGGGATGCGGTCGCCGGACCGCCGCGGCAGTGTCGCCGCTGCGTCGCTCGCGTGCGCGGGCGACGCTTCGCCGCGTGCCGGGCCCCTCCCGCACCATCCATCACGTCCACCCCATGACACTTCGCGGTTTCCGGGCGTTCTACCAGCGGATTTGTACCTTTCACCGGGCGTCGGCTAATGTTCTGTCTCGCACCACGGAGGCCGGAAAGCCCCCGGAAGTGTGAATGCGGATGTAGCGCAGCTGGTAGCGCATCACCTTGCCAAGGTGAGGGTCGCGGGTTCGAATCCCGTCATCCGCTCGAGAGGTAGGGCCAGGCAGTAACAAGCCTTCCCCCTTTGCGCGGTGGAGTGGCCGAGTGGTGAGGCAACGGCCTGCAAAGCCGTGCACACGGGTTCGATTCCCGTCTCCACCTCGCGCGATTAGCTCAGCGGGAGAGCGCTTCCCTGACACGGAAGAGGTCACTGGTTCAATCCCAGTATCGCGCACCACCGAGAAAGACCCCGGGAAACCGGGGTCTTTCTGCTGTCCGGGCAGGTCACACACTCGCCGCATGATGGCAGGTCACACACTCGCCGCGATGATGGCGACGAGCGGCAGCACGCTGGAGCCGATCGTGCCGAGGACGCTGCCGCCGCGCGGGCGCCAGAAGCCGAGGAGGTCGGCCAGACCCATGGCCAGGCTGGCGAGCAGCATGTACCAGCAGGCGGTGAGGACGACGGCGTGACCGGCGGGCTCGTTGCCCGAGTGCAGGATGAGCAGGCCGATCAGGGCGCCCGCGCCGCCGAGCAGGTTGCGGACGCCGACGACGAACGCCCACATTCGCACGTCGGCGACGTCGGTGGTGTCGACGTGCAGCCAGCGGCGCACGGCGGGACGGTCGTAGAAGAACATCTCCAGCGGCGAGACCGCGACGTAGACGATGCCGCTGAGCAGCGCGGCGACCTGTGCGATGCCGTTCACCGGGCACCGCCGTGAGCGTGGTGGTCCATCGGGTCACCTCCGGAGCGGGATTCTCAGAATGATCCTGGTCGGGGCGGTTGTCCAGGGTGATCGTGCCCGGTGGTGTCGGCGGGCGTGGTTACGCTGCTTGCGTGACCGAGGTGGCGGTGTCGGGGGACGGGGTGGAGTCGGCGTTCGGCGACGACGTGGCCGGGGAGGTGGCGTTCGGGCTCGAAGAGGTCAACGAGGTGATCGCCGGGCTGGTGGCGGTGCATGCCGAGCGGCGGCGGCGCGACGCGGAGATCCTGGCCGCGCGGCTGGGGATCGGCGGGGAGCCACCGCAGACGCTGGCGGCAATCGGGGCGCGGTTCGATCTGGCGCGAGACCGGGTGCGGCAGTTGCACACCCGCACCGTCGGGTACATCCTGCGCGAGACGCACCTCGGCGGCGACGAGCGGGCGGCGTTCACCCGGCGCTACCCCCTCGAGGCCAGGGACTCCGCGCTGGTGCGGACGCTGCTCGCGGAGACCTACGCCACCGACAGCGACTTGGCGGCCAATGAACTCACCTATCTCAAGCTGCGGCTGGCCGGGCACGCGCCCGAGGACGCCAAACGGGTCGCCGGCTACGTGGTGCAGCGAATCATGGGGTGGCAGAAGAAGACCAACCGGCGGCTGGTGGCCTTGCGTGAGGAATCCGCGGCCGCCGCCGCGCTCACGGCGCTCTCGGACCAGATCGAGTGGCCGGCGCGGGCGAGCGACCCGGCGCCGCTGCCGAGCGCGTCGGCGCGCGTGGTCGACGGTGACGACGACCAGCGCGGCCGGTTCTACCTGGCGAAGGTGGGCCGCGACGTCGGCTTCGACTCCGCGTTGCGCGCCCGGCTGCTGCTCACCCTCAACGCCGCCGACCAGGTGCGCACCTTCCAGGAGGAACCGGCGGCGGTGCGCTACACCGTCGACGGGCAGACCGGGCTGCACCATCCCGACGTGGTCGCCCAGCTCGCCGACGGGCGGATCGTGCTCGTCGACGTGCAGCCGCTCGGGCAGGTCGGCATCCACGTCAATCGGGTGAAGGCCGCCGCGCTGCGCGAGCACGCGCACGCCAACGGGTGGGGCCTGCTGATCTGGACGGGCAGCCGAACCGGTGTCGCGCAGCTGCGCGACCGCCGGGTCGATGCCGAGCTGGAGCAGCGGCTCGGCGACTTGTTGGCCGCAGGCCCGGCGCCGATGACGGCGGTGCGCCGCCTGCACCGGGAGGCCGGGCTCGAGCTGCTTGACCTCGCGGCTCTCACCCTGCGCCACGGCTGGCGGTGGGACCGTGCCCCGTTCCGGCTGAGCGCGCCGCCGCCGACCGGGGACTGACCGAGCCGGTCAGCGGACGATCATCGCCGCGGCCAGGAACGTCACGATCAGCAGCATCGCGCAGATGGTGATCAGCTGCCAGTGTTCGATCGTGCGGTTGAGGCCCTTGATGGTGGCGCGCAGGCTGTCCTCGACCCGGTGCCGCTCGGCGAGGGTGCGATTGACCGCGGCGACCGCGTCGGCCTGTTCCTGGGCCTTCTGCTCGGCGCGGTCGAGCCGCCAGTGCAGTTTCGCGATCTGCTTCTGCTTGTCCCGCACCAGCGTGCGCGACACCGCCAGCGCCGTCCGCTGATTGACCAGCTCCTGACGTTGCCGGGCGATGATGGTTGCCTGCGACCTGGTGTGCTGCTCCCAGTCGATCACGCGCGCCCAACCTCCGGTGTTCTCGTCGCGATAACCCCAGACGATATCGCCGGACACCCACCCGCGCAGGAACTCCCGCAGCTCGAAGGGCGTGCGCCGGGGTGCGGCCAGCCCGCACTGGTCGGTGTCGAGCATGCCGGTGTCGATCAGGTAGTCGCAGGCGTCCGGGCCGAGGTCGGCGACACCGAGCGCGGGCAGATGCCGCACCCAGTAGCCCGGCGGGCACAACCACAGCACGCCCGCGCAGCCCGCGGCGCGCAACCGGTCGGTGTGCTCGCGGGCCAGGGTGCACTCCAGGGCGCCGCTGCGGACCTCGATGGCGTACCAGCGGTCGCCGCGCCGCCACCGGACGTCGACGAGGATGCCGCCGATGCGCTGATCCACCTCCGCCTCGTCGGCGCCGAACTCGACCAGCCGCGCGCACAGCCAGTATTTGAGCCGCTGCACATCCCATTGGGCGTCCGCGCATCCCGGGCAGCGGCAGCTGTACTGGGACCTGCCTATCGCGGTGCCGCGCGCCGCGTCGGCGGCCTCTCCGATGCCGAGTTCGGCGAGCACCGCCCGGCGCCCGCAACCCATCTCCGTCCGCTGCTTGGTCCGCACGCGATCACTCCCCTACCCGACACGCCGGTCTCGCGACCTACTCCATGGAATCCAGAGTGCTCCTAACTTTGCGCGCCCGCCAGCCCCCTTTACTCGCAGTCGGGGGCGTTACGGCGTGCCGCACGGCGCGTCTCGCGACACGCACTGCGTTCCAACGATTTCCGGTAGCGACACGCGAGATCTTCGGCACACCGGCGAGGGCGCCCGGGGTGGCCACTCGCGGCCGCGCGACGACGAGTAGCGTCGGCGGTTCCGCGGCGCCGGCACCGGTCCCGGTCGGTCCGGCTCGCGGTGCGCGCGCCTCGGTCAGCCCGTCAGGGCGGGGGCGCACGCCGGGCAACGGCAGGAACCGACGGATAGAATCGCCGGGCCACCCGCCCGGTTCGGGCACACGATCGCAGAAGAGGTAGCCACGGATGGAGCACGGCCAACAGGACGCCGAGCCGATCGGCGCGATCTTGTCGGGCATCGCGACGCTCCTTCGCGAGCTCGGTGACCAGCTCGATGCCGCCGCGACCAGACTGGACGACGAGACCGGTCTGGAGACCCGACTCAAGAAACTCGAATCGTGGGCTTTCCGCACCGGCCAGGACATTTCGAACCTGCAGGCCAGGATGGACAAGGTCGAGACGGGGACCGCCCGCCCGGCCGGGACGGCTCGGCCGACCCGCGCCGAACGGCGAGAAGCGGCCGAACGCGCCGAGCTGGCAGCCGCGGAACAGGGCGGGCCCTCGCACTCGGCGGCGACCGGTGACTCGTCGACCGCCGACGTGGTTCCGTTCATTGCGCGGCCCAATCTCGACGCCACGGGATCACCCGGCCGCCAGCCGTTCCCGCGCCCCGCGGGCGGGCAGGAGGCCGCGGACCTGTCACCCGACGAGAGTGACGGGGTTCGGCCCGGGCGAGGCGCGCAGGCGGGCCGGAACGGTCGCTCCTCGGCCACCGCGAGCGCGGCCTCGACGGAACTGCCCACGCGCGCGGCGACGAACTCCGGAGGCGCCGAGGCCGAAACGTCCCGGACCGAGACGCCACGACTCACCTCGTCCGGCGCAGCCGCGAGCGAGACGGATTCGACCGTGTCGCATGCCGATCCCGCACCCGAGAGCCGGCTGGATACGCCGCGGCAGCCCGGTCGCGCTGGTGCGCTCCCGCCGCGCCACGGAGACGGGGCAGCGGTGGAACCGGTCGCCGGGGTGAACGTTCACTCCGCGGCACCGGATGGCGCCGCCTCGACCGGACAGCGCGGCGGGGGCGCCACGGAAACGCACGGCGGTGATTCGGCCGGAGAACACGGCACCGGTTCGACCGGACAGCACAGCGCAGGCAC
Source organism: Nocardia sp. FDAARGOS_372 (assembly GCF_002554515.1). Lineage (NCBI taxonomy): Bacteria > Bacillati > Actinomycetota > Actinomycetes > Mycobacteriales > Nocardiaceae > Nocardia > Nocardia sp. FDAARGOS_372. The sequence continues at coordinate 2,677,940 of NZ_PDDW01000001.1, forward strand.
TGCCGCACCACACGCCACCGGATCGACCGGCCAGCACAGCGCAGGCACCGCCGCACCACACGCCACCGATTCGGCCGCGCAGCACAGCGCAGGCACTGAGCCGCACGGCACCGGTTCGACCGGCCAGCACAGCGCGGCCTTCACCGGACAACACGGCATGGGTTCTCCCGGTGCGCGCTTCACCGCGGAACACGGCGGCGATCGGGCATCGCGACACGACGGGGATGCCGCCACACAGCTCGGGAGTCAGCCGACCGCACGCCACGGCGCCGACCCGTCCTCGCGGCACGGTCGAGCGACCGTCGAAGAGCAGGGCACCGACGGGGCGCGGCGCGACACCGATCCGGCCGGCACCGGCCCGGCGGCCCGGCAAGACCCGACCGTCGAGGTTCGGCAGGGCGCCGACTGGACAGCGCAGTCGGGCGCGGTCCCTTCGGCACAGCAGGGCGACACCCTCGCGGCCCGGCAAGGAATCGGCGCGGAGACGCAGCCGGGCGCAGGCACTACCGCACGGGACGGGGATGCGGCGCAACGGCAACGCATCGACCCGGCGGCCGACAGGGGAATGGGCCCGGCGCGCCGCCGCGCGGAATCGACGGGGCAGGGCGACGTCGACAGTGCCGGGCAGTCCGCGACGTGGGCAGGACCGGGCGGCTCGGAGCAGAACGAGCTGGACGCTGCCGGTCCGGCGGGCGGAGCCGGGCGCACCACGGACCGGTCGGCCGACCCCGGTCCCTGGACATCCGCGGACGCGGCGTCGGGCTTCCAACCGACCGGCCGCCGCGCCGCGGCCGAGAGCGCCGACGCACACGACACGGCAGCCGAAGGACACGCACGGACCGAGCCACCCCGGGGTGCGGTGACGGAACCCGCGCCGGGTGGCCGGCGCGCAGCAGGGCAGCGCGCTGACGCACACGGAACAGCGGGCGTGGCGCCCGGACACGGCGAGCCGTCCGAGGGCGGGTATTTTGCCGCCGAGGCGGAACTCTCGGCGGGCGGTCGGCGCGCAGCCGACAACACCCACGCGCCCGACGGAGAAGGACGCCCGCAGGCCGCGCACCCCGACAGTGGGCACCCGGCCGCGCCGACCACCCTCCCCTCGAGAGCCCGGCGCGCGGCGGGCCAGCACATCGAGGCACGGGAAGAGGCCGCCGCCGCACAGACCGAGCGGCCCGACGGCGCGGCGGTGGAGCTCCCGGCGCGCGGCCGGCGCGCGGGCGAGAGTGCCGACGGGCCAGGGGCGGCCGTGCCGCACGCCCAGGTCGAGCGCCCCGAGGGCGCGGCGGGGGCCCGGCCGCTGCCGCGGGCCGCGCGGGCACGCCAGGCCGACAGCGGGACCGCGTGGAGTGCGTCCGGAGGCGCGGGCGGTGCGGCCGAGAACCGCCCGCCCACACCGGAGTTCGGCGGCGCGGCGCCCTCGGGTGTCACACCGCGGCCGGACGCGGCGCTCGCTCCCCCGCCCGGCGGACCCGACCCGCACTCGGACGATGTTCGCCGTCCGGGACGGTTCCGTGCGGAATCGGCACCGCAGGCCGCCGCAGCGGCGCCGGACAGCGGCGCCACCCGGGCCGAATCGGCCGCACCGTCCGGCGAGGCAACCGGGTTCCCCGGCCCCTTCGCGCCGAGCGATGCCGTCACCGATGCGGGTTCCGTGCCCGCCGATACCGCGCACCCGGATGCGCCGGTGCGACTCCCGCAGCGCTCCCGCCCGGCCAGGGACACCGCCGCCGAGACCACCGGCCCGGACGTCGCGCGCGGTGGCCTGCCGCAGCGGGGCCGTGCGCCCGAACAGCCGGACGCGCCGCTCCCCCACCGTGACCCGCTCGCGGCGATCACCGGAGACACGAGATCTGGCTCGGACGACCGCACCCCGGGACGGCCGGGTAGCGAGCCCCGGCGCGACCCGCTGCCGGAGATCGCCGCGGATCGCGGTCCGCGCGTCGAATCACCGGCACCGTCGTTCCCGGAGTCGCGTTACGCCGACCTGGAGCGACTGGCCGCCGAGACTGCCTATATCGACGACGAGCCCACGCCGCCGGCCGGCGAATCCCCCTCGGGCACCGCCACCCCGCGGACGGGTTCCGAGATCGCCACCGAGCGGGTGGCGGCGCCGATGCGGACACCGCAGGTGCCGCCCGCCCTGCACGACTGGATGGATCCGCTGCCGTCGAACCCGGCGCCGCATCACGGCGGCCCGGGGGAGTCGAACGGCGGGGTCGAACCGGCCGGGATCACGCCGCGGCCCGGTCGACCGGAGGCGGCCAACCCGTTCGGGCCGCCGACCGCCGCGCTCACGCCGGAGCCGCCCGCCACCGGCCGGCCACCGAGCGGGGACATCCCGTTCCAGGTGGAACCCGTGGTGGACGACGCGGTGTCGCCGCCGCGGCGGCCGACCATCGAGGAGAACGCGCACGTCGACAAGCTCCAGGCCATGCTCGACGAACTCAAACGCAACCCCGCGGGCCCGTTCGGCCGCCACACCCCACCGGAGAACCCCGGCCACTAACTGGACAACCGAGCCCGCGCGGCCTTCGGGTGCACCTCCGAGGTTGCGCCGGGCGGTATTCACCCGGCCGTGTCCCGCCGGGTGTGACCGGCCAGTGCGGCCGCGCCGAACACCGTGACCATCGCGGCGAGCACCACGATCGCAGGAACCGGCGGCCCGGACTGCTCACCGAGCACGATGGCCGCCAGGTCGAGACCCGCGGTGAACGGCATCCAGTGCAGCACCGGGTCCAGCATCGGCACCATCGCCATCAGCTGTTCCAGCAGCAACATCCACACCAGCGGGCCCGCGACCGCCCCGGCGACGGAGCGGGTCAGCACGGCCAGTGCCGTCGCGACCACGGCCCAGGCCAGGATGATCAGCAGGTACACCCCGAGATAGGCCCAGCCGCGCCCGGTCATGGCGAGGCCGTCCGGGTAGCACCGCGCGGCGAGGAGCGCGAGCGCCATGCCGAGGACGTAGGACGCGACGAGGAATCCCGCCACCACGAGCAGGTGTGACAGCAGTGACGTCCACCGCCGATGCTGGGTCAGGAAGGCGACCGCGCTCGCCCCGTGGCGGATCTCGCCGGCCGCGGTGGCCCCGGCGAACACGACGGCGAGCACGTGGAAGATGCTCGCGCACTTGCCGAGGTCGCCCGCGTCGAGCGGGCCACGGTACTCGATGTCGTACAGCAGGGTCATCAGGACGATCGGGCCGACGCAGGCGCCGATCAGCAGCGCGGCGTACACCGGCGTGGTGCGCAGCGTCGTGAGGCGCACGAGGTCGGCGGTCAGTGCGGAGCGCATCGCGGTCACCGTTCGCCGCGGAATTCGGCGGTGCGGTCGGTGAGGTCGAGGAAGACGTCCTCGAGGGTGGGGGCCGCCTCCCCGAGCGCGGTGACGAGCAGCCCGAGGTCGCGACACAGCCGGGATACCGCAGGGGCATCGGGAATTCGGTGATCGAGCTCCACCCGCAGCCCGGCCGCGGTCCGTTCCGCGACGACGCCCAGTTCCCGCAGGCGGGCCGCGAGCAGCTCGTCGCCGTCGGTGCGGACGAGGACGTGGCCGTGGCGGTCCAGGAAAGCGGCGAGCGTGCCCTCGCCGAGGAGTCTGCCGCGGCCGAGGACCACCAGGCGGTCGGCGATCACCTGCATCTCGGCGAGCAGATGGGAGGAGACCAGCACGGCGCGACCGGCGTCCGCCCCCTGCCGCAGCACCGACCGCATCCAGTGCACGCCTTCCGGATCCAAGCCGTTGACCGGTTCGTCGAGAACGAGATTCCGCGGGTCGCCCAGCAGCGCCGCGGCCAGGCCGAGGCGCTGCCGCATGCCGAGGGAGTAGCCGCGGACGCGCCGGTCAGCGGCGGTGGTCAAGCCCACCGCCGCCAGCACCTCGTCCACCCGGGTCGACGGCAGCCCGGCGGAGGCGGCGACCACCCGCAGGTGGCCGCGGCCGGTCCGGCCGGGGTGATACCAGGCGGTGTCGAGGACCGCGCCGACGACCCGGGCGGGCCGGTGGTGGTCGCGCAGCCGGTGTCCGTCGACGAGCACCCGCCCCGCGTCGGGCAGGTCGAGACCGAGCAGGCAGCGCATGGTGGTGGACTTGCCCGCGCCGTTCGGGCCGAGGAAGCCGGTGACGGCGCCGTCGGGGACGGTGAACGCCAGATCGTCGACCGCGACGGCGGCGCCGAATGTCTTGGTGAGACCGGCGACCTCGATCATCGGTCACCGCCGAACCCGGCGAATCGACCGGCGAGCTGCTGGATCAACCGGTCGAGCGATGGACGGATCAGCGCGACCACGAGCGCGACCACGACCACGCCGAGCGCCAGCCCCGAGAGGACGTCGTGCACGTAGTGCACGCCCGCGCCCACCCTGGCGGCCGCGACGGCCAGCGCGACCGGGACGGCGAACCAGGCCACCCGCGGCGCGGCCAGGACGCAGGCGGTGGCGAAGGCGGCGGCCAGCACGGCGTGGTTGGACGGCCACGACCAGTCCCCCGCGGCCGGGCAGTCCAGCACGGTGGGCAGCCCGGCCGCCCGGCAGGGGCGTTCCTCGGTGACCAGCAGTTTGACGACCTCGCTGAGCAGGTACGCGCCGACCACGCCGACACCGGCGGCGGTGAGCGTCACCAGGGCGGGACGGTCGCGCCGCCACGACCGGACCGCCAGTACACCGGCGGTGGCGACGAGGACGAGCAGACCGGCACGGGCGGTGAGTCCGACCAGCGGTGCGGCGGGCGAACTCTCGGCCGTGCCCGCGATCCGGAGGTAGAGGGCCTCGCGGACCGGGAAGGCGGCGACCGCGAGCAGCGCGAGGACGGCGGTGACGAGGCCGACGAGGCGGGCGGTCCCCGTGCGACGGGTGGACCCGGGTGGGTGAGGAGCGATCATGCTGCTCGACGCTAGGAAGTTGCCGATCGCGCCGAATCTGCCCGACAACGGGAATCGGCTATGCCCGTGGTCATAGCCGCCCGCCGGGCGGATCGGCCGTACGGCTGATGAATCGCGGCGAGCGTCCCGGGAGAATCGTGGAATGCCCGATATTCGCTCTGCCGCGGCCCACCCCGTGGTCTCGGTCGTGTCCGTGGTGGCGCTCGCGGTGGTGACCGCAGTGCCCCAGACCGGGCTGGGGACGGCGCTGCTGGTCACGGTCGTGGCGTTCCTGGTCGGGCTCGGCCCCGACGGCGTGCGTCGGGGGGCGGCGGCGCTGGTGCTGTTCGCGCTGCTCACGGCGGCCGGTATCGCGGTCGGCGCGGTCGATTGGCAGGCCGGCGCCGCCGGTCTGCCGTCCGCGCTGGCGCGGGCCGGGGTGCCGTGGTTGATCGGCGTCGCGTTGCGGCTGCGCGCCGAGGTGAACCGGCAGGCCGCCGCACGCGCCGCCCAGGAGCGCCGGCAGCGACGCGCCCGGCTGCGTCAGGAGCGCGACGCCGAGCGGCTGGCCTTGGCCGAGGCGCTGCACGACGACCTGGGCCACGCGTTGAGCCTGGTCGCGCTCACGCTCGGGCGGCTGGAGGTCGATCCCACCCTGCCCGCACCCGCGCTCGCCGCGGTCGGCTCGGCCCGGCGCGACCTGTCCACGGCGGTGGCCCGGCTCGGCGCGTCGGTGGTGTCGTTGCGCGACGGCACCGCACCCGGGCTGCCGCGCCGCGACGACCTCGCCGACCTGGTCACGCAGGCCCGCCGCGCCGGCGTCCACCTCACCGGTGAACTGCCACCGGCCGCGCGGCTGGCCCGCTTCGATCACGCGCTCCTGACGCGGGTGCTACGGGAAGCGCTGACCAACGCGACCAAGCACGCGCCGGGCCAGCCGGTGCGCCTCGCGGTGATCGACGACGGCGACGAAGTGTGCCTGACCGTTCGGAATCCGGTGCCCACCCGGAGTCGGGCGGCGGGATCCGGCACCGGGCTCGCGGCGCTGCGCAGGCACGTGACGGCGGCGGGCGGGCAGGTGGACATACACGACGACGGCGCCGCGTTCGGCGTGCAGGTCCGGCTCCCGGCGCGCACCGGCCCCGCCGACGGTGCGGACGACGAGACCGTCCCCGGCCCCGCGGAATTCGCCGCCGACGATCCTGCCGACGACCTCGACGACGACACCGTGGAGGCGAGGCTGGCCGCCCAGGCCAGGCGGCGCGGCCGGCTGATCCTGGCCGCCGCGGCGGTGGCGGTCGTCGCCGCACTGGCCGTGGTCCAAGCGCTGACGACGGCGCAGGCCCGGCGGGCGCTGCTGCCCGCCGAGACCTTCGCGCAGATCCGGCCCGGCGACCCCCGCGCGCGGGTCGAACCGATGCTCCCCGAGCACGACCTGCCGCCCCGTCCGGCCGCCGACCCCGGCACCGACTGCCGTGACTACGCCGTCACCGCCGACATGTTCGACGACGCCGCCGGTGACGTCTACCGGGTGTGCTTCGCCGGTGCGGTGGTCGTGTCGACCCGGCACATCGTGGCCGGTGAGCGATGAGCCGACCCGCACCGATCCGGGTACTCGTCGCCGACGACGAACCTCTGGTGCGCGCGGGCGTGACCGGCATCCTCGGCACCGACCCGGGCATCGCCGTGGTCGCCGAGGCGGGCACCGGTCCCGACGCGCTGGCCGCCGCCCGCGCCCACGCGCTCGACGCCGTGGTGCTCGACATCAGGATGCCGGGCCTGTCCGGGCTGGAGGTGCTGCGCGAACTACGCGGCGAGGGGCACACGGTGGGGTGCCTGTTCGTCACGACCTTCGGCGAGGACGACTACATCGCCGAAGCGGTACGCCTGGCCGCCGACGGGTTCGTGCTCAAGTCCGGCGACCCGCGCGAGCTGATCCTGGGCGTGCATGCCGTCGCGTCGGGCGGGGCGTTCTTCTCCCCGGCCATCGCCCGCCGGCTCCTCGACGGTCGACCCGCCGCCCGCTTCGACCGGGCGGTGGCCGCGCGGCGCCGCTTCGCCGCGCTCACCCCGCGCGAGCAGGAGATCCTGCGGCTGGTCGGCCGCGGCTGGTCCAATGCCGAGATCGCCGCCGACCTGCACCTGGCGCCGGGCACCGTCAAGGTGCACGTGTCGTCGATCCTGCGCACCACCGGCGCCCGCAATCGGGTGGAGGCGGCACTCGTGGCCGTACACGCGGACGAGCTCGACACCCTCGGAGATCCGCCGCACCGCAATCGCTGAGCAATCGGCGCGGTCAGCGGCGTCGTCGGCCCGGACCCGGTGGCGCCAGTAGGGTTTCGACGAGTTCGCGCAGCCAGCGGTGGGCGGCGTCGGCGGTGTTGCGGGAGTGCCAGGTCAGGCCGACCGGGATCTCGGGGAGCGGGAGCGGGATCTCGAACGTGGCGAGGCCGAGCGCCGCCACCGCGTCGGCGGCCAGGTGCGCCGGTGCCGGGCAGACCAGCTCACCACCACGCACCGCGAGCAGCGCCGACGGCAGGTCGGGGACGGTGGCGACGACGCGGCGGGTGCGCCCGTGCAGGGCGAGCCGGTCGTCGATGGGGCCGCGCGGGCGGCCCTGCCGGGTCACCGCCAGATGGGCGGCGCCCGCGTAGGCGGCGACGGTGACGCGGTCGGCGTCCAGCGGATGACCGGGCGCGACCACGCCGACCAGCCGATCGCCGAAGACGCGATGGACGACGATCTCCGGATCGGCCGGTTCGAGCACGCCGACCGCCAGATCCGCCCGGCCGTCGCGCAGGTCGGCCGCCCCCTTCCCGGCGTCGGGCAGGAAGCGGATCGTGACGCCGGGCGCGTGGGCGCGCACCGCACGCACCAGCGGTCCGGCGAGCCGGGCGAGCACGAGGTCGTCGGCGCGCACGGCGAAACCGCGAGCGAGGGTGGCGGGGTCGACCCGCCCGCGCGGGGCGAGCACCGCGCGGCCGTGCTCGACCAGTGCCGCCACCTCCGGCCGCAGGGCCAGTGCGCGCGGGGTGGGCACCAGGTGGCGGCCCGACCGCACCAGCAGCGGATCGTCGAGCAGCCGCCGCAACCGGGCCAGCGTGCGGCTCATCGCCGACGGCGAGGTGTGCAGCCGGCGCGCCGCCTCGGTCACGCTGCCGGTGTCCAGCAGCGAATCGAGAGCAACCAGAAGGTTGAGGTCGAGGGGCGCCACTCCCGGATTATCACAGACGCAATCATCGATCCCCGGCATTGCGCTCGGCGCAATCGGCGGCGCCCTCCGGTTGCAGATGCGCCAACAGCAACTTGATCAGCAGAACCGGCACGAACCACGCCACCGCGGCGGGCACCGCTGCCGCCGCGAGCACGACCGCCAGCGTCAGCGTCGTCACCGTGAAACCCACCGGGCGCCGGTACCGCAGCGGTGTGGCGAGCACGATGCCCGCGGCGACGAGCGTCGCGAGGTACAGCCCCGCCGCGGTGATCCAGCCGAATCCGGGCACCACCCACGCCACCAGGAAGGGCTGCACGTGCACGGCCACGAACGCCAGGTGCCGGCCCGCGCCCTGGCCGGGCCGATGCCACCACCGCTTGGCCGCGTCCATAGCGTTGACCGTCGCGCCACCGAACAGGTCGAACGCGACGACGCCCAGCACGAGCACCGTCAGGATCGACCACCCGGCGCCGACACCGGCGAGGACGGCGACGAGCGCGCCCGCCGACGCCGCACCGTAACCGAGCAGCCGCTCCCCCGCGGACGCGTCGGGCGCCACGAGTGTGTCGTCCAGCCGCCGCAGCACCGCGCTCATGCCGGCACCTCCCGGCGCAGGCCGTGCACACAGAGATCGACGATGGTGTCGGCCAGGCCCTCGACCGGCAGCACCGGATCGATCAAGCACTGCAACAGGCACCCTTCGATCACGCCGACGACGGCGGTCGCGTGCCCCGGCCCCACGCCGGGCCGCAGGTCCCCCTCGGCGGCGGCCGCGGTGAGCAGGTCGGTGACGGCAGCCCGGTATTCGCCGTAGACGCGCGCCATGTCCAGCGGGGCGGCGCTGTCCCCTCCCCGGCCCACCGACCACAGGTCGAACAGGATGCGGGCCGTCTCGCGTTCTTCGGTGAGCAGCACGAAGGTCGAGCGGATCAGTTCGGCGAGCCGGTCGAGCGCGGGGCCCTCGGCCGTGCGGGCGCGGCGCATCCCGGCGGCGGTGCGCTCGGCGAAATCCTCGAAGATCGCGCGCAGTAGGTCCTCGCGACTGTCGAAGGCGAGATAAACGCTGCCCTTGGCGATCCCGGCGGCCGCCGCGATGTCCTCGACCCGGCTGGCGGCGAAGCCCTTCCTCGCGAAGACGCGGACGGCGGCATCGAGGATCTCGGCGCGGCGGGCAGTGGTGTCGACTCGGCGAGGGGACATGGACACTCCTATGACTGACTGGTCAGTCATTATTGCACGGCGGCCGGCCGGTGTCGACACCTGAGCGTTCGCCCGGCACACCGACGCGCCGGGCGGACCGACCGCCGGGTCAGGCCTGACTGTGGTGCGAGTGCCCCTGGACGACAGGCTCTTCCGCGAGCGGCGGGACCGGCGGGGCGGCCCGTTCCGCCGAGCGCTCGCCCAGGCCACGGTAGGCGCCCGGCCGCACCGGGCGGGCCCACTGCGCCAACCGGCTGCGCAGCGGCAGCCGGAACTTCAGGTCGGCCAGCATCTCGTCGATGTTGTGCAGGGTGAACGGGGTGATCGTGGTGCCGTGCGCGTGCCGACCCCCGGTGCCCGCCGTCATCCAGCGCAGCCGCTCGTCGATCTGCTCCTCGCGCTGTGCGGCGGCGGGGAGCCGGAGCTTGCCCGCCAGCAGTGCGGCGATCCAGTGCGCTCCCACCTCCGCACTCAACGGCGCGAGCACCGAGGAGTTGTAGCCCGCGAAGCTGATGTTGGGCACCTCGGTCGGCAGGATGTTGCGGTAGAGGCGGAAGTTGCCGTCCTCGTCGGTGAGCCTGCGCTGGATGTAGGGCGTCAGGAAGGGCACCCGCTGGTGGAAGCCGGTCGCGCAGACCACCAGATCGGCGGGCAGGGTCCGGCCGTCGGTGAGCTGTGCCGCGGGCGGGCCCGGCCGACCGGACAGCTCCGCGACCTCGACATCGCGCACCACCCGGATCGCGCCCGCCGCCACCTGCTCGTAGAACCCCTCGGTGGCGATGCCGACGGTGCTCTCCGCGATCACCTCGAACCGGCCCTCCGGCACCAGACCGAGCTCCCGCAGGCCCAGCTTCTTGACCGTCATCTCCTGGATCACGTCGAAATCGCTGTCGCGGAAGGTGTGCCCCGGCCCGTGCAGGAACCGCTCCGCGCCGCGCGGGGTGTGGTAGCGGAAATGCGCCTCGCCCAGACGGCTCAGGAAGAGCCGTTCGAAATCGATGCCGAGGCCGAGCTTGCGCGGCAGCTTCCACAGCAGCCTGCGCGCCACCACCGTGGTACTGGCGGCCACGTGGCTGACCGCCTCGGCGATATCGCACGCCGACTGGCCGTAGCCGACGATCACGACCGCCTTGCCCCGGGCGGCCTCCAGATCGAGGAAGCGCGACGAGTGCACCAGCGCGCCACCGGCCGCCTCGAACGCCTCCGCGCCGCGGTAGTCCGGCACGGCGGGATCGCTGAACACGCCGTTGGCGACCACCAGGTGGTCGCAGGTGCTGCGATGCACGCCGGTCTCGTCGCGGATCTCGAGCAGCCAGCCGCTGTCGACCGGGTCGGCCGCGGTCACCTCCGTTCCCAGGCGCAGGTGTGCACCGAGCCCGAAGTGCTGCACGTAGCTCTGCAGGTAGGCCTGCACCTGGGCACCGTCGGGCACCGCGGGATAGTCCTGCGGCATCGGGAAATCCGAGAAATGGTAGGTGTGCTTGGTGTTCTGCGGGCGCAGCCCCGGATAACGCCTGGTGGCGCTCCAGACGCCGCCGACGTCGGGGGTCCGGTCGAACACCTCGACCGCAAACCCCTCCCGGCCCAACACCTTCGCGCAGGCGAGGCCTGCAATGCCCGCACCTACGATCGCGATGCGGTTACCGCTCGTCATGGGCCCCGAGCCTACCCGCCCCGCCCGGGTGCGGCGGACCGCGGGCGCGGCCGCGGACCGGCTATCGTCCGGCATCACCACCCCGGCGTGTTGTACTGGACCGATGAGCAACATCCCAGTCACCGTCGACCGGGCCGGATTGTGGGACGCCGAGGCCCTCAGCGACGTTGCGGCGGCGACGTTTCCGCTGGCCTGCCCGCCCGGCGCGAGCGCCGACGACATCGAGATCTTCCTCGAGCAGGTGCTCTCCGGCGAACGGTTCGGCGAGTACCTCAACGATCCGGACCGCACCGTGCTCAAGGCCGTGGCGGGCGGTGAGATCGTCGGGTACGCGATGCTGGTCGCGGGCGACCCGGCGGACCCCGAGGTCGCCCGGGTGGTCGACCTGCACCCGGCGCTGGAGATCAGCAAGATGTACGTGCTGCCCGGCCACCACGGCACCGGCGTGTCCACCGCGCTGATGGGCGCGGCCCTGCGACACGCCCGCGAGGGTGGATACCCGGGCGTATGGCTGGGGGTCAACCAGGAGAACCACCGTGCCCAGCGGTTCTACGCCAAGCACGGGTTCGAGCAGGTCGGCACCAAGACCTTCACGGTGGGCCGCGAAGTGCACCACGACTACGTGCTGCGCCTGGTCTTCTGACCGGCGGACGGCCGGGTGGCGGCTAGGCGGTGGCCGCCTCGAAGCGCGAGAGCGCCAGCAGCCGGGAGATGGCGCGCAGGTACTTCTTGCGGTAGCCGCCCTCGAGCATCTCCGGGGAGAAGATCTCGTCGAGCTTGGCCCCGGACACCGTGACCGGCACGCTCGCGTCGTAGAGGCGGTCGGCCAGCACCACGATGCGCAGCGCGACGGCCTGGTCGGTGACCGGGTGCACGCCGGCGACGAACACCGCGCTCACCCCGGCGATCAGCGCGCCGTACTTGGACGGGTGCAGCGTGCTCAGGTGCGCCAGCAGGGCGTCGAACTCGTCGAGCGTGGAACCCGGTGTCGCCGCGGCGCGTTCGGCGAGCTCGGCGGGCGAGGTCGGTTCCGGGGCGGGCGGCAGGTCGCGGTGGCGGTAGTCGGGGCCGTCCACCCGCACGGCCTCGAAGATCGCGCCGAGCTTTTTGATCTCGCGCATGAAGTCCTGCGCCGCGAAGCGCCCCTCGCCGAGCTGGCCGGGCAGCGTGTTGGAGGTCGCGGCGATGGAGACCCCGCGCGCGGACAGCTCGGTGAGCAGCCGCGAGACCAGCATCGTGTCGCCCGGGTCGTCGAGTTCGAATTCGTCGATGCACAGCACGCTGTTGGCCGACAGGCGCTCGAGGGCGTTGGTGAAACCCAGTGCGCCGACCAGGTTGGTCAGCTCGCCGAAGGTCCCGAAGGACTTCGGGGCGGGCGCGCTGTGGAAGATCGAGGCGAGCAGGTGGGTCTTGCCGACGCCGAAGCCGCCGTCGAGGTACAGACCGGCGCCGGTGACCTGCTTCTTCTTGCCGAACAGGCTCTTCTTGCCCGCCGCCTTGTGGATCTTGGCGACCTCGCGGGCGAAGTCCTCGGCCTTGCGCACCGCGGCGGCCTGGCTGGGCTCGTTCGGGTCCGGGATGTAGGAGGAGAAGCTGACCTCGTCGAACATGGGCGGGGGCACCATCTGGGCGACGAGTTGGTCGGCCGGAACCTCCGGATGGCGATCGACGAGGCGCTCTTGCATGGACGAAGCCTAAAGACGTGGTGTGTGCTGGTTTCATGCAGCGTATGCCCAATGCGATCCAGCTCACAGACCTCGACCCCGACGGACTCGCCGACCTCTACGCCTACCCCATGGGTCTGGCCGACCCGTGGGTGCGCGTCAACTTCGTCGCCAGCATCGACGGGGCCGCGACCAGCGGCGATGTCACCGCCGCGCTCGGCACCCCGGCCGACAAGCGGGTCTTCAAGCTCCTGCGCGACCTCGCCGACGTGGTGCTGGTGGGCGCGGGCACGGTGCGCACCGAGAACTACGGCGGCGCCCGCACCGACGCGGCCCGCCGCCGCTCGCTGCACGACCGCAGCCGCGGCGGCCACCCCGACGGCGCCCCGCCGCCCATCGCCGTGGTCACCGCGAGCGCCGCGCTGGAGCCGACCTGCCGCCTGCTCACCGACACGACGGTGCCGCCGCTGATCATCACCGCCGCCGCCGCGCCCGCCGACCGCAAGGAGAAACTGGCCGCGGCGGGCGCGGAGGTGATCGAGGCCGGTGAGGTGGCCGTCACCCCGAAGGCGCTGCTGGCCGCGCTGGCCGAGCGCGGCCTGCACCGGGTGCTGTGCGAGGGCGGGCCGCACCTGTTCGGCCAGCTGATCGAGGCGGACCTCGTCGACGAGCTGTGCCTGACCACCGCGCCGGTGCTGGTCGGCGGGACCGCGGGCCGAATCTCGCTGTCCGCGCGGGAGTTCCATCAGCACATGCATCGCCGCCACATGATCCTCGACGACGACGGCACGGTGCTGACTCGCTGGGCCCGTCGATGAAACGACGGCCGCGACCTGGCAGGCTGTAGCGCATGCGCTGGACCCGAGCCGCCGTGCTGGCCTCGACACTGTCGATCGTGATCGCCGGATGCGGTGCGGGCCCCTCCGATCGTCCCGGGGTCGCGGTGGAGCGGCCCGGGGTCGGCGGCGGCCCCGCGCCCGAGGAGACGACGCAGGCCGAACCGCCGCGCGCGCAGGTGCCGACCGCGGATCTGAGCTGGCACGACTGCACCGCGCCGACGCTGAACCTGCTGGGACTCGGGCCCGCCCCGGCCGGACTGGTGCTCGAATGCGCGGAGTACTCCACGCCGATCGACGCCGCGGGCAGCGTGCTCGGCAACTTCCGCAACGGCGCCGTGCGCGCCCGGTTGCCGCAGACCCCCACCGACGTCCCGCCGCTGGTGCTGACCTCCGGCAACGACCGGTCCTCCAGCGCCACGCTGGCCGGGCTCGCCGTCGGCCCCGCCGCCCCGCTGCTGGCCACCCGCCCGATCGTGGCGGTGGACCGGCGCGGGATCGGCACCTCCCAGCCGATCGACTGCCTGCCGCCCGAGATCCGCACCGGCCTGGCCGAGCACGCCCGCGGCGCCGCCGATCCGATCGCGCGGATGGCGGAACTGAGCCAGGAGGCCACCATCTCCTGCCGCGATTTCCTCCAGCCCTACGAGAGCACGTTCGACGCCGCGCACGCCGCCGACGACATCGAGCAGCTGCGCAAGCAGTGGCAGGTCGAGCACATCGACCTGCTGGGCTCCGGCAACGGCGCCACGGTGGCGATCGCCTACGCCCGCAAGTACGGCGATCACCTCGCCCGCCTGGTGCTCGATTCCCCCGAGGCCGTCGGCACCGACGCGGTGACCAGGGAGGAACAGCGCCTGCAGGGCGCCGAGGCCGCACTGACCGCGTTCGCCCAGCGCTGCACGGCGCTCGGCTGCGCGCTGGGCGCCGATCCCCGCGCCGCCGTCGCCGACCTGGTCCGGCGGGCCGACGCCGGCGAGCTGGGCACGCTGTCGGCGGCCGGCCTGCTCACCGCGATCACCGGATTCCTCGGCGCGCCGCGCGCCGATCAGGCGACCCGGGTCGCCGAACTGGCCGACGCGCTGGCCGCCGCCGGTCGCGGCGACCGGACTGCGCTGGACAACCTGGTGCTGCGCGAATCGGCGGCCACCGCCTCCGACGGCCAGTTCGTCAACCGGTGTACCGACATCCAGCAGCCCCCGACCGCCGTGCAGGCCGCCGAGCTCGCCCAGGCGTGGGGGCAGAAGTATCCCGTGTTCGGCAGGCAGGCCGCCATCGGGTTGATGACCTGCTCGGCGTGGCCGGTGTCGGCCGCGCCGCCGCTGCCCGAGGAGCTGGATCTGCCGGTGCTGGTGCTCACGGGTGTCGCCGACCCGGTGGTCGGCACCGGCGGGCAGTCGTCGGTGACCGGCGCGCTGGGGTCGGCGGGCGCCCGGCACGCGTCGGTGAGCTGGCAGGGCTGGGGGCATCCGGTGCTGCCGCACTCCGGGTGCGCGCAACAGATGGTCGCCGACTACCTGGCCGAGGCGCGGCTGCCGCGCGACGGCAGCGCCTGCCCGGCATAGCTCGCGCAACCGGTACGGAATCGCGGTCTGACGGCGCGCCGAGACATATCCCGGCAACCATCGCGGCACCTGGCCGGTGTACCGTGCCCCAGTGTTCCTTCGACAGCTCGAGCCCCGCACAGCTCGCACCACCGCCGAGGTGATCAAGTTCGCCCTGTGGCCCATCGCGGTCATGACGGTGCTCAACAGGGTCTTCATCAAGGCTGTCAACGGTTTCATCACCGACGACTACAAGCCGGTCTACAACGCGTCGCTGGCGTTCCTGAACGGACGCCCGGTGTACACCGCGAACTTCGACTACGTCGATCCGCACTACCTGTACCCGCCCGGCGGCACGCTGCTGATCGCCCCGATCGCGCTGATCGATCCGGAGAAGTCGCGCTGGTGCTTCATCCTGCTCAACGCGGCGGCCATCATCCTGGCCTGGTACCTGCTGCTGCGGCTGTTCAAGTTCACGGTGAACTCGGTGGCCGCGCCCGCGCTGCTGCTGGCGATGTTCATGTCCGAGACGGTGATCAACACGCTGGTGTTCACCAACGTCAACGGCTGCATCCTGCTGGCGGAGATGGGGTTCCTGCACCTGCTGTTGCGTCGGCGCGATCTGTGGGCCGGTGCGATCCTCGGGTTGAGCATCACGGTCAAACCCACGCTCGCGCCGCTGTTGCTGATCGCGGCCGCGCGCAAGCAGTGGAACGTCTTCCTCACCGGCCTGGGTGTGCCGCTGGTACTGACGGCGATCTCCTGGCCACTGCTGAAGGACGCCGATCAGTTCTTCAGCCGCACGCTGCCGTACCTGTTCGAGACCAGGGACTACTTCAACAGCTCGATCGCGGGCAATGCCGCCTACTACGGCCTGCCGTTGTGGCTGACCTGGGGCATGCGCCTGGTGATGGGCGCGCTGGTGGCGATCTCGCTGTGGCTGCTGTACCGCTACTACCGCGAGGACGAACTGTTCTTCGTCACCACCTCGGCGGGTGTGCTGCTCACCGCGTCGTGGCTGCTGGCCGGGCTGGGCCAGATGTACTACTCGATGATGCTGTTCCCGTTCCTCATGAGCGTGGTGCTGCGCAACTCGGTGCTGCGCAACTGGCCCGCCTGGCTGGCGGTGTTCGGGTTCATGTCCTACGACAAGTGGTTGTCGGACCGCTGGCAGAGCATCGGGCGCAACCTCGAATACCTGCGCATCACCTTCGGCTGGACGCTGCTGCTGATCGTGGTGTTCTGCGTGCTCGGCGACCGCTACCTGGCCGCGCGCCGGGAGGGCAGGCTGGCCCTCGGCCTGGACCCCGCGTGGATGCGCCAGGCGCCGGACTCCCGCGACAGCGAGCCGGGCACCGCGCGCGGCGACCGCGCCGAGGACGAGGTCCCGGCCGAGCCGCCGCACGCGGAACTGACCCCCGCGACCCCGCGCAACGGCGCGTAGGAGCAGAACGTATTAGCGTGGAGCAATGAGTTCCGACGCAGACACGTCCCTTCCCGCGCCGCGGATCCAGCTGAGCCCGCAGGAGTGGCGGGCGAAACTGAATCCCGAGGAGTACGCGGTGCTGCGCGAGGCCGCGACCGAACGCCCCTTCACCGGGGAGTACACCGACACCAAGACCGAGGGCGTCTACAGCTGCCGCGCCTGCGGTGCCGAGCTGTTCCGCAGCACCGAGAAGTTCGACTCGCACTGCGGCTGGCCCTCGTTCTTCGATCCCGCGAAGTCCGACGCGGTGCTGCTGCGCCCCGACGACTCGCTGGGCATGCGCCGGGTCGAGGTGCTGTGCGCGAACTGCCACAGCCATCTCGGCCACGTCTTCGAGGGCGAGGGGTACAACACGCCCACGGACAAGCGCTACTGCATCAATTCCATCGCACTGCGGCTGCACCCCTCGGACAGCGCAGCGCGATGACGGCGGTCGCCGCACAGCGAACGCGCAGCGAAGTCTAGGAAAGCGACACCGCCCGGCGCATGCCCCTGGTTTCGGGGGCATGCGCCGGGCGGCGTGTTCGACGGTCAGGGCAGCGCGGGCACCAGCTGCTCGATCTCCACCCGCGGGCCGGTGAAGAACGGGGTCTCCTCGCGCACGTGCAGGCGCGCCTCGGTGGCGCGCAGATCGCGCATCAGGTCCACGATGCGGTGCAGTTCGGGCGCCTCGAAGGCCAGGATCCATTCGTAGTCGCCGAGCGCGAACGAGCTGACGGTGTTGGCGCGCACATCCGGGTAGCCGCGGGCGGCCTTGCCGTGGTCGGCCAGCATCTTGCGGCGCTCCTCGTCGGGCAGCAGGTACCACTCGTAGGACCGCACGAACGGGTACACGCAGATGTAGTTGCCCGGCTCCTCCCCGGCCAGGAACGCCGGGATGTGGCTCTTGTTGAACTCGGCGGGGCGGTGCAGCGCCACGTTGCTCCACACCGGGTCGCTGGCGCGGCCCAGTTCGGTGGTGCGGCGAAAATCGGCGTAGGCGGCCTGCAGGTCCTCGACCCGCTCGGCGTGCGTCCACACCATGAAATCGGCGTCGGCCCGCATGCCCGCGACGTCGTAGATGCCGCGCACCACCACGTCCTTCTCGGCGAGGCCGTCGAAGAAGGCCTTCGCCTCCTTGATGGCGGCCTCGCGGTCGTCACCCAGCACGCCCGGCTGCACCTGGTACACCGAGAACATCAGGTATCGGATGGTGGAGTTGAGAGCTTGATAATCGAGTCGCGCCATGGGTCCATCGTGCCACTGCGGGACCGGAGGTAACGCGTGTGCCCTCCCACTCAGGAGAGGAAGCCGGCGATGCGGCGGGCGGCGGCGTCGCCGGCGGCCACGCAGGCCGGGACGCCGACGCCGCGCAGGTAGGCGCCCGCGACGGCCAGGCCGTCCAACTCGGCCACCGCCCGGTCGATTTCGGCGACGCGGTCGGTGTGGCCCGGCGCGTACTGGGCCAGCCCGCCCGGCCAGCGCTGCACCACCGCCTCGACCGGGGTGATCGGGACACCGGTGACGGTGGCCAGGTCCTCGGTGGCCGCGGCGATCAGTTCCGCGTCGCTCCAGCGCAGCGGGGCGTCGTCACCGAACTTGCCGAACGAGGCCCGCACCAGCGCGGTCTTGCGCTCGGCCAGGTGCGGCCACTTGCGGCTGGACAGTGTGAACGCCTTGGCGCGCAGCGGCTCCCCGGTGGCGACGAGGATGCCCGAGTTGTCCGGCAACGCGGTGTCGGGCGGCAGCGACAGTGCCACCACCGCCGAGGAGGACAGTTCGATCCCCGCGGCGGCGTCGGCCGCGCCGGGCGCGACGTAGCGCAGCAGCCGCGCCGCCACCGGTGCGGGCGCGGCGACCACGACCGCGTCCACCAGGCCGAGCGGGTCGAGCACCCAGCGGCCGGTCGCGCGCGCGAGGCGGGTGGCCGCCGTGGCCGCGACGAAGCGCAGCCCCGACGCCGCCACCAGGGCGTCCAGCAGGACCCGGTACCCGTCGCGGATGCCGCCGAAGACCGGGGCGTCCGAGGGCGGCGGGAGTGCGGCGGCCACCGCGTGGGTGAGGCTGGGCGCGCCGGCGTCCAGCGCGGCGGCCAGCGTGGGCAGCGCGGCACGCACACCGATCGAGCGGGCGCTGCCCGCGTACACCCCGCCGAGCAGCGGGTCGACGCTGCGTTCGACCACCTGGGCGCCGAACCGGTCGGCGACGAGGCTGTGCACGTCGAGGTCGCTGTCCGGGTACCAGGCCAGCGGCCGAGCCGACTCGCTCGCGATCCGGTCCAGGGTGTCGTCGTCGACGAGCCCGCGCATCGACTCCGCGTCGGACGGGATGCCCATCAGGGTGCGGGGCGGCAGCGGGTGCGTGGCACCGCCCGCCCACAGCAGCGGCCGCTTGCCCGCCGGATACACCAGTTGGTCGGCCAGCCCCAGCTCGCGCAGCAGCGCGGGCACCTCGGGGCGGCGGCCGACGAACGCCTCCGCGCCCAGGTCGACGGGCTCGCCCTGGATGTCGGCGGTGTACAGGATGCCGCCCACCCGCTCGGCGCGGTCGACCAGGACGAGATCGGCCGACGGACCGAGCAGGGCGCGCAGCCGGTACGCCGCGACGAGCCCGCTGATCCCGCCGCCGACAATCGCGATCCTCATGGTTTCCGACCGTAGTCCGCGGCGGTCACCGCTCGGCCATCCGGTGCCGTAGCTGTCGCCGAAGTCACCGCGCGAGGGCGATATTCGCCTCCCCCGCCGGGGTTCGGGCCGGTCTCAGAGTTCGTGGACGAGCTCGACCAGCGCGGTCAGCACACCGGGGTCGGTGTCGGGCAGCACACCGTGGCCGAGGTTGAAGATGTGTCCGGTCGCGCCCAGCGCCAGCGCCCGGTCGGCCTCCTCGGCGATGCGGCGCGCGTGCGCCTCGACGGCCCGCGGACCGGCGAACAGGACCGCGGGATCGAGGTTGCCCTGCAACGCCTTTCCCGGACCGACCCGCCGGGCCGCCTCGGTGAGCGACACCCGCCAGTCCACGCCGACCACATCGGCGCCCGCCTCCCCCATCGCACCGAGCAGTTCGCCGGTACCGACACCGAAGTGGATGCGCGGCACGCCCGCGTCGGCGATCTCGGTGAACACCCGCTCCGAATGCGGCAGCACGAACGCGCGATAGTCGGCCGGCGACAGCGCGCCCGCCCACGAGTCGAACAGCTGCACCGCGTCCACGCCCGCGTCGAGCTGGGCGCGCAGGAAGGCGATGGTGATGTCGGTGAGCACGCCGAGCAGTTCGTGCCAGGTCTTCGGGTCGGCGTACATCATCGCCTTGGTGCGCTCGTGATGCTTGCTCGGACCGCCCTCGACCAGGTAGGAGGCGAGCGTGAACGGCGCGCCGGCGAAACCGATCAGCGGGGTCTGCCCGAGCGCGTCCACCAGCAGCCGCACGCCCTCCACGACGGCGCCGACCTCCTCGGGCCGCAGTCGCGGCAGCGCGCGCACGTCGGCCACCGAGCGCACCGGCGCGGCCACCACCGGCCCGACCCCGGCGACGATGTCGAGGTCGATACCGGCCGCCTTGAGCGGAACGACGATGTCGGAGAACAGGATCGCCGCGTCGACACCGTGGCGGCGGATCGGCTGCATGGTGATCTCGCAGACCAGCTCGGGGTCGAAGCAGGACTCCAGCATGCCGATGCCGGCCCGCAGCTCGCGGTACTCGGGCAGCGAGCGGCCCGCCTGGCGCATGAACCACACCGGGCGCCGACTGGGGGTGGCGCCCGTCGCGGCGGCCAGGAACGGAGCGTCGGTCAACCGACGGCGAGTGTGAGTGCTCATCCCGGCCATCGTATGCGGCGGCGCGCCTCCGACTGCGCCGGGTGCGCACGGTCTACCGTCAGCTGCGTGACACCGCTCGACTTCCGCGACGGCGCCGCACCGACCGAAGGACCCCAGGGCGAACCGGCCCAGTTCCGCGCCGCGGTCGAGGCGATGGGCACCGCGACATGCCATCCCCGGATCGAGCTCGCGCCCATCCGGCCGCCGCAGCGGCTGGCGCCGTATTCCTACGCCCTCGGTGCCGAGGTCACCCACCCCGACACCGGCACGGTCCCGGTCGACTCCGAGGGCGACGCGTTCGGCAGGCTGATCCTGCTGCACGATCCCGACGGCGACGACGCCTGGCACGGCACGTTCCGGCTGGTCGCCTACATCCAGGCCGACATCGACGCCGCCCTGGCCACCGACCCGCTGCTGCCCGAGGTGGCCTGGAGCTGGCTGGTGGACGCGCTCGAGACCCGCTCCGAGCCGTTCACCGCGCTCGGCGGCACCGTCACCTCCACCAGCTCGGTGCGCTACGGCGACATCGCCGGGCCGCCGCGCGCGCATCAGCTGGAGTTGCGCGCCTCCTGGACGGCGCTGACCACCGACATGCGTCCGCACGTCGAGGCGTTCTGCGAAGTGCTCGCCTACTCGGCCGGTCTGCCGCCCGCCGGGGTCACCCACCTGCGTCCGCACCCCTATACCACCAACGGTCCGGAGTGACGGCAACGTAGAGTTCAGGGCTATGCCGGAAGCAGAACAGCCCGCGCCGGGCATCGAAGATACACCGTCGGCCGAGCCGTTGCTCGCCCCGGTCGACGGCGTGCCACCGGTGCTCGCCACCGCCGCGGAGGTCGCCGCCGCCGCGGCCAGGATCGCGGCGGGCACCGGCCCGCTGGCCGTCGACGCCGAACGCGCCTCCGGCTTCCGGTACTCCGCGCGCGCCTACCTGATCCAGCTGCGCCGCGCGGGCGCGGGGACCTTCCTCGTCGACCCGATCCCGGTCGCCGACGCGCTGGGACCGCTCGCCGAGGCGATCAACGACCTCGAATGGGTGCTGCACTCGGCCGATCAGGATCTGCCCGGCCTGGCCGAACTCGGGTTGCGCCCGGCGCGGCTGTTCGACACCGAACTGGGCGGCAGGCTGGCCGGGTTCGAGCGGGTCGGCCTCGCGGCGATGGTGGAGCGACTACTCGGGCGCACTCTGCGCAAGGGGCACGGCGCGGCGGACTGGTCGACGCGGCCGCTGCCCGCGGAGTGGCTCAACTACGCCGCCCTGGACGTCGAACTGCTGCTCGAACTGCGCGACGCGGTGGCCGCCGAACTCCAGCGGCAGGGCAAGAGCGACTGGGCCGCACAGGAATTCGAGCACGTGCGCACCACCGAACCGCCCGCCCCCAAGGCCGACCGCTGGCGGCGCACCTCCGGCATCCACACCCTGCGAAAGCCCCGCCAGCTCGCCATCGTCCGCGAACTGTGGACCACCCGCGACACCCTGGCCCGCAGCCGCGACATCGCCCCCGCGCGGATCCTGCCCGACGGCGCGATCGTCGCCGCGGCCGCCGCCGACCCGCGCAGCATCGCCCAGCTGCGCGCGCTGCCGGTGTTCGGCGGGCCGCGCCAGCGCCGCTACTCCCGGGAATGGCTGGCGGCGGTGGACCGCGCCCGCGCCCTGCCCGACGACGCGCTGCCCCCGCTGACCCAGCCCTTCGACGGTCCGCCGCCGCCGAACCGCTGGGAGCGCCGCGATCCGGTGGCCGCGGCCCGGCTGACCCGGGCCCGCGCGGCGATGGCCGAGCTGTCCACCGAGCACGCGGTGCCGGTGGAGAACCTGCTCTCCCCCGATCTGGTCCGCCGCCTGTGCTGGGACGGGCTGCCCGACTACGACCGGGTCGGCGATCCGGGCGACCTGGCCGCCGCCATCGACGGCTTCCTCAAATCCGGCGGCGCCCGCCCCTGGCAGCGCGAACTGACCGTGCCACGGCTGACACTCGCGCTGACCCCGCCCGCCTCGGCCTGACGCCGGTCAGCGGGCGTCGAGCCAGCCCGCGATGCGCCGGGCGACGTCGGTGGGGGTGAGCCCGAGCTGCTCGAGCACCTGGTCGCGGGAAGCGTGGTCGAGGAACTGCTGCGGGACGCCGAGGTCACGGGTCGGCACGTCCAGGCCGACCGACCGCAGCCGCGCCGACACCGTGGACCCGATGCCGCCGTGCAGGCCGCTGTCCTCCAGGGT
Organism: Nocardia sp. FDAARGOS_372; assembly: GCF_002554515.1. NCBI lineage: Bacteria > Bacillati > Actinomycetota > Actinomycetes > Mycobacteriales > Nocardiaceae > Nocardia > Nocardia sp. FDAARGOS_372. The sequence continues at coordinate 2,700,405 of NZ_PDDW01000001.1, forward strand.
GACCACGAGCCGATAGTTCTCCGCGAGCTTGACCACGGTGTCGGAGACCGGCAGCACCCAGCGGGGATCGACGACGGTGACCGACACCCCTTCCGGAGCGAGCAGCTCGGCGGCCGCGAGCCCGATCCGGGCGAACGGGCCGACCGCGACGATCAGCACGTCACCGCGCTGGGTGCGCACCGCCGACTCGGGGTCGGCCGCGCGCAGCACGTCCACACCATCGATCCGCTCCACCGCGGTGAGGTCTTCGGCGACACTGCCTTTCGGGAACCGCAACACGGTCGGCCCGTCGGTGACGGCCAGCGCCTCCCCGAGTTCCTCGCGCAGGGTGGCGGCATCGCGCGGCGCGGCGACCCGGATGCCGGGGATGATGCCGAGCAGCGACAGATCCCACATGCCGTTGTGGCTGGCGCCGTCCGGGCCGGTGATGCCCGCGCGGTCCAGCACCACCGTCACCGGCTGCTTCAACAGCGCCACATCCATGAGCAGCTGGTCGAAGGCACGGTTGAGGAAGGTCGAGTAGATCGCGACCACCGGGTGCATACCGCCCAGCGCCAGCCCCGCCGCGGAGGCCATCGCGTGCTGTTCGGCGATGCCCACGTCGAACATGCGGTCCGGGAAACGCTCGCCGAAGGCGGACAACCCGGTCGGGCCGGGCATCGCGGCGGTGATGGCGACGATGTCGGAGCGGCGGCGCGCGTGCTCGATCAGTTCCTCGGAGAACACCGAGGTCCAGCCGCGCGCCTTGGCCCCGCCCAGCGGCCGCCCGGTGAGCGGGTCGATCGGGTCGCAGGCGTGCATCTGATCGGCGACGTGGTTCTCGGCGTGCTCGTAGCCGCGGCCCTTCTGGGTGACCGCGTGCACGACCACCGGTCCGCCGAAGTCCTTGGCGCGGCGCAGCGCCGACTCCATCGCCACCACGTCGTGCCCGTCGACCGGGCCCACGTACTTCAGGCCGAGATCGCTGAAGAGTTCCTGCGGGCTCACCGCGTCCTTGATGCCCGCCTTGACCGCGTGCACCATCGAATACGCCGACTCCCCCACCCGCGGAATGCTCTTGAGCAGCCGCTTGCCCGCGTCGAGCGCGTGCTCGTAGGCGGGCTGGGTGCGCAGTGCGGTCAGCCGATCGGCCAGCCCACCGATGGTGGGAGCGTAGGAGCGGCCGTTGTCGTTGACCACCACGACCACCGGGCGATCCGGGGCCGCGGCGATGTTGTTCAGCGCCTCCCAGCACATGCCGCCGGTGAGCGCGCCGTCGCCGACGACGGCGACCACGTGCCGGTCCTGCCCGCCCAGGGCGAACGCCTTGGCCAGGCCGTCGGCGTAGGACAGCGCCGCGGAGGCGTGCGAGGACTCGACCCAGTCGTGGGGGCTCTCGGCGCGGCTGGGGTAGCCGGACAGCCCGCCCTGCTTGCGCAGGTCGTCGAACCGGTCCTTGCGGCCGGTGAGGATCTTGTGGACGTAGGCCTGGTGGCCGGTGTCGAAGATCAACGGGTCGGCCGGAGAGTCGAACACCCGGTGCAGCGCGATGGTCAGCTCGACGACGCCGAGGTTCGGTCCGAGGTGACCGCCGGTCGCCGCGACCTTGCGCACCAGGAACTCGCGGATCTCCTCCGCGAGCTCCCGCAACTCGGCCACGTTCAGCCGGCGCACGTCTTCGGGTGTGTCGACCCGGGAAAGCACTCCCACCTGAACTCGCTCCCTCCGGATAGCGCATCTGATCCGCTCAGTCTACGGAGCTTCGGCGGGGCGCTCCGTCGACCAGGGTGCCCACCTCCGCGGACAACGCGGGCGCATTGTGAGCCCGCCCACCGGCCCGGCGCCACGACCTGGACGGCGGCACCGACGCGCCGCCCGCGCGCACGGGTCGGCCGGATCACACGTTACCCGCCCTACAGTGGTGCCCGTGAGCAAGAAGAAGGACCTGACGGCCACCGTGACGATGTTCGGGCAGGGCAGCGTCCGTGCCACCCCGGACCTGATCCGCGTCACCGTCTCGGTGGAGTCGCGGGCCGGGCAGGTGGGCGCCGCCTATACCCGTGCCGGGCAGCGGGTGGCCGCGGTCACCGACTCGCTGCGCGGCCACGGGGTGGCCGCCGCCGACATCGCCACGAGCGGGTTGTCGGTGCGCACCGAGACGGTGTGGGACGAGCGGCAGGGCAACCGGATCACCGGCTACCTGGCGAGTACCGACCTGGTCGTCGCGCTGCGCGACATCGGCGAGGACGCCGAGCCCGGACCCGCCGCGATCATCGCCGCCTGCGTGGACGCCGGCGGCGACGACGTGCGCCTGGGCGGCTTGGTGCGCACGGTGGCCGACCAGGCCGGTCTGCTGGCCCGGGCACGCGATGCCGCGTGGGACGACGCGCTCGCCAAGGCCGAACGCTATGCCGGGCGGGCCGGGCGCGCGCTGGGCGCGGTGCTCGAGATCACCGAGCACACCGGGGCGATGCCGCAGTACGCGCCGAAGCTGCGCGCGGTGTCGGCGCCGATGGGCGAGTCCTTCGCCGCGGCACCGGTGCCGGTGGAACTCGGTGAGTCGGAGATCACCGCGAGCGTGCGGGTGACCTGGCAGTTGGACTGAGCCGCTCAGGAGCGGTGGCCGAGCCCCCGCACCAGCAGCGACACGGTGTGCGCGCCCGCGTGCCGGTCCTCGGAGATCTCCAGGTACTCCGGGGACTGCGCCCACGCGGTGACGGCTGCCTCGTCGGGGAACGACATCAGCACCACCTTCTCCCGGTCGGTGTCGCCCTCGAGCACGGTCGGCTGCTCGTCGGCGGCGAGCAGGGTGCCCGAATACTTGGTGAACACGTCCATGAACCGCGCCTGGTACCGGTCGTAGGCGGCGCGGTCGGTGAACTTCAGCTGGGCGATCACATACACGGTCATGCCGTGGACTCTAAAGGCCTTGGCGCCGCGAGGGAATCGGGTCAGCGGGTCAACAGCGCCACGCACTCCATGTGGTGGGTGCCCGGGAACGCGTCGAAGACCCGCAGCCCGGCCAGCCGGTAGCCGCCGTGGTGGTACAGGCCGATGTCACGGGCGAACGAGGCCGGGTCGCACCCGATGTGCACGATGCGCTCGGGCCCGGCGGCGGTCACCGCGGCCACCACCTCCTTGCCCGCACCCGCCCGCGGCGGGTCGAGCACCACCACGCGCGGCGGCGCGGTGCGCGCGTGCTCGCCGGCCCAGCGTTCGACGCGGGCGGCGCGCAGGTCCACCCACGGCAGATCGCGCAGCGCGACCCGGCCGTCGGCGACCGCGGGCCGCGCCGACTCCACCGCGAGCACGGCGCCGTCCGGCCCGGCCTGTTCGGCCAGCCGCGCCGCGAACACTCCCGCGCCGCTGTAGAGATCCCAGGCGCGCTCCCCGGCGGCCAGCTCGGCCCACTCGGCGACGAGATCGGAATAGCACTGGGCCGCGAGCCGATGCGCCTGCCAGAACCCGGTCGCCGAGATCTCCCAGCGGCGCCCGGCCACGTACTCCACCGCCCGGCCCGACCCCGCCCGCACCTGTTCGAGGCGGGGAGCGTGCGCGGCGGCCCGGCGGGCGGCGGCGGTGCGGCGCCGCCCGGCCGGTCGGCGGCGGCCGTCGCGCCCGCCGCGCGCGGGTTCGGGCGGCGCGAGTTCCACGATGTGGCGGATGCCGTCGGCGTCGAGTGCGACGACCAGGTCCGCGCCCGGCGTCCACCGCCGCTCCGCGATGCCCGCGAGCGCGCCCTCGACGGGCTGCGGGCAGCGCAGGTCGGCGATCACCTCGTCGCTGCGGTAGCGGTGCGCGCCCGCGCGGCCCAGGGCGTCGACCGGCAGCCGGACCCGGGTGCGCCAGCCCCCGGTGGCGTCGGCGGGCCAGCCCGCCACCGGCTCGACGGTGACCTCCCGCTCCAGACCGGCGACGCGGCGCAGCAGTTCCGCCACCACCGCGGCCTTGAGCGCCCGCTGCGCGGCGGGCGTGGCATGGGTGTAGTCACAGCATCCGGCGCCACCGGGGCCCGAAACCGGGCAGGTCCGCGGCACCCGGTCGGCGGAGGCGTGCACGATCTCCACCGCGTCGGCCCGGCAGAACGTGCCGCCCTGGTCCTCGGTGACCCGCGCGAGCACCGTCTCCCCCGGCAGCCCGTGCCGCACGAACACCACCCGGCCCTCGTGCCTGCCCACGCAGAAGCCGCCGTGCCCGGGCGGCCCCAGCCGGATCTCGAAGCTGCGGCCCGACCAGCCGTTCATCCGATCACGGCCGATCGCCGTATCCGCGCCGCACCGCGCCCGGCGCGTTGACGTCGGCGGTCTGCTTGGCCCGGGTCGAGGAACTCAACTGCCACGGCACGCTGGTCACCATGACGCCCGGCTCGAACAGCAGCCTGCCCTTGAGCCGTAGCGCACTCTGGTTGTGCAGCACCTGCTCCCACCAGTGTCCGACCACGTACTCGGGGATGAACACGGTCACCACGTCGCGGGGGGCGTCCCGGCGCACCCGCTTGACGTAGTCCAGGACCGGTTTGGTGATCTCGCGGTAGGGCGATTCGACGACCTTGAGCGGCACCGTGATATCGCTGCGCTCCCACTCGCGGACCAGCTCTCGGGTATCGGCCTCGTCGACGTTGACCGTCACCGCCTCGAGGGTGTCGGGCCGGGTGGCGCGGGCGTAGGCGAGCGCCCGCCGGGTCGGCAGGTGCAGTTTGGAGACCAGCACGATCGCGTGCGAGCGGCTGGGCAGCACGCCGTCCCAGTCGTGCTCGTCGAGTTCCTTGGACACCGAATCGTAGTGGCGGCGGATCATTTTCATCAGCACGAAGATCGCCGCCATGGTCAGGATCGCGATCCACGCGCCGGCGAAGAACTTGGTGACGAGCACGATCACCAGCACCGTGCCGGTGGCCGTGAGACCGACGGCGTTGATCACCCGCGAACGCTGCATCCTGGCCCGCTGCGCGGGGTCGGTCTCGGTGCGCAGCAGCCGCGTCCAGTGCCGCAGCATGCCGGTCTGGCTCAACACGAAGGAGACGAACACGCCGACGATGTAGAGCTGGATCAGCTTGGTCACCTCGGCGCCGAACACCACGACGAAGGCGATCGCCGCGCCGGAGAGGAACAGGATGCCGTTGCTGAAGGCCAGCCGGTCGCCGCGGGTGTGCAGCTGGCGGGGCAGGTAACGGTCCTGGGCCAGGATCGAGCCGAGCACCGGGAAGCCGTTGAACGCGGTGTTGGCCGCCAGCACCAGGATCAGCGCGGTGACCGCGGTGACGAAGTAGAAGCCGACCGGGAAGTCGTGGAACACCGCCTCGGCGAGCTGGGCGATCAACGTCTTCTGGTGGTAGTCGTCGGGCGCGCCGACCAGGTTGTCGGTGTCGTGGGCGTAGACCACTCCCACCTTCTGCGCCAGCATGATGATGCCCATCAGCAGGGTGATCGCGATCATGCCGAGCAGCAGCAGGGTGGTGGCGGCGTTGCGCGATTTGGGCTTGCGGAAGGCGGGCACGCCGTTGCTGATCGCCTCCACACCGGTGAGCGCGGCACAGCCGGAGGAGAACGCGCGCGCGATGAGGAAGGCGAACGCCAGCCCGTACAGGTGCTCCTCCTCGGCGGTGAGCCCGAAACCGGCCGACTCGGCCCGCAGGTCCTCGCCGAAGACGTACACCTCGATCAGCCCCCAGCCGAGCATCAGGAACATGCCGAACATGAAGGCGTAGGTGGGAATCGCGAACGCGGTGCCGGACTCGCGGACACCGCGCAGGTTCACCGCGGTCAGCAACGCGATGGCGACCACCGCGAACAGCACCTTGTGGGTGGCCACGAACGGTATGGCCGAGCCGATGTTGGAGGCCGCCGAGGAGATCGAGACCGCGACGGTGAGCACGTAGTCGACCAGCAGGGCGCTGCCCACGGTGAGCCCGGCGTTCGGGCCGATGTTGGTGGTCGCCACCTCGTAGTCGCCGCCGCCGGACGGGTAGGCGTGCACGTTCTGCCGGTAACTGGCCACCACCACGGCCATCACGAACGCGACGGCCAAGCCCACCCAGGGTGCGTAGAGGTAGGCCGAGACACCGGCCACCGACAGCATGAGGAAGATCTCCTCCGGCGCGTACGCCACCGAGGACATGGCGTCGGAGGCGAAGACCGGAAGCGCGATCCGCTTCGGCAACAGGGTGTGCCCGAGCGAATCACTGCGAAAGGGCCTGCCCAGCAGCACGCGCTTGGCTGCCGTCGTCAACTTGGACACTGGAGCGAGCATAGATCCCCGGACGGTGGATCGCCCGGGGGGTCGGCGAACACGCCGCACACCCCCGGGTTTGCCGGTGTGGCGCAGGGGGAAACTGGGCCTTGGACGAGTCCGACGGGTACGTTATGGACGCACCGCGGCTCGCCCGGTCCGGCGCGAGACACCTGGCGGGCGCGGGGAGCGGGAGTGTTTTCCAGGAACGAGGTTGCACGGTGTTCGTAGTGATCATGGGGTGCGGGCGCGTCGGCTCGTCGCTGGCTCGCGCCCTGGTCCGGGTGGGCCACGAGGTCACCGTCATCGACCGGGACCAGAGCGCGTTCCTGCGACTGGGCCAGGACTTCACCGGCCAGCGGGTGGTGGGTGTCGGATTCGACCGGGACGTGCTCACCCGCGCCGGCATCGAGCGCGCCGACGCCTTCGCCGCGGTGTCCTCGGGGGACAACTCCAACATCATCTCCGCGCGCGTCGCGCGCGAGACCTTCGGTGTGGAACGGGTGGTCGCGCGCATCTACGACGCCAAGCGCGCCGCCGTCTACGAACGGCTCGGCATCCCCACCATCGCCACCGTGCCGTGGACCACCGACCGGTTCCTGCGCACCCTGATCGGCGACCCGAGCACCACCACCTGGCGTGATCCCACCGGCACCGTCGCGGTCACCCAGCTGACCCTGCACGAGGACTGGTACGGGCGCACCGTGCGGGATCTCGAGCAGGCGGTCGCGGGCCGGGTCGCCTTCGTCATCCGGTTCGGCCAGGCGCTGCTGCCCGACGCCAAGACCATCGTGCAGGCCGACGACATCGTCTATGTCGCGGCGCCGTCCGGCCGCGTCGGCGAGACCGTCGCGCTGGCGGGCAAGCCCCCCGTGAGCGAGGACTGATCATGAAGGTGGCCATCGCGGGAGCCGGCGCCGTCGGCCGCTCCATCGCCAGGGAACTGCTGCGCGCCGGGCATCGGGTGATGCTGCTCGAGCGCCAACTCGACCACATCGATCCCGAGGCCATCCCGGACGCGATCTGGGTGCACGCCGACGCCTGCGAACTCGCGCTGCTGGAGAACGCCGGGCTGGAGACTTACGAGGTGGTCATCGCGGCCACCGGCGACGACAAGGCCAACCTGGTGCACAGCCTGCTGGCCAAGACCGAGTTCGGGGTGCGGCGGGTGGTCGCCCGGGTCAACGACCCGCGCAACGAGTGGCTGTTCGACTCGGCGTGGGGGGTCGACGTCGCGGTCTCCACACCGCGGCTGCTCGCCTCGCTCGTCGAGGAGGCCGTCTCGGTGGGCGATCTGGTGCGGCTGATGACGCTGCGTCAGGGCCAGGCCAACCTGGTGGAGATCACCCTGCCCGCCGACACCGCGCTGGCCGGCAAACCGGTGCGCACCCTCACCCTGCCGCGCGACGCGGCCCTGGTGACGATCCTGCGCGGCGGCCGGGTGATCGTGCCGCAGCCCGACGACCCGTTCGAGGGTGAGGACGAGCTGCTGTTCGTGACCTCGGTGGAGGCCGAGGAGGATCTGCGGGTCGCGCTGGCCGACCACGGCATCAAGCCGTAACACCCCGATACGGCTGCTGCGCGCGGGCCGTCCGCGCTCACGCCGCGAGTTCGAGCTGGGCGCGCAGCTTGTTCAGCGCGCGATGCTGCATCACCCGCACCACGCCCGGGCTGGTGCCGATGGCCTCGGCGGTCTGTGCCGCCGACCAGCCGAGCACGATCCGCATCACCAGCACCTCGCGGTGCGCGGGCGCGAGCACCTTCATCAGTTCCCGGGTGGCGGCGCGACGCTCGAGCGCCAGCGCCCACTCCTCCGGGCCGGCCTCCGGGGACGCGGCGTCGGGCACCTCGGCCATCGGGTAGGCGGGGTGCACCTGCGAGCGGCGGAACGCGTCGGCGACCTTGTTGGCGGCGATGCCGTAGACGAAGGCCAGGAACGACTTGCCCTGATCGCGGTAGCGCGGGATGGCCTTGACGGTGGCCAGCAGCACCTCCTGCACCACGTCGTCGGCGGTGACCTGCAGGTGCGCGGTGTTGCCGAGGCGGGCGCCACAGTAGCGGCGCACCAGCGGGTGCACGGCCCGCAGGATGTCGGAGACCGCGCGCTGGTCACCGGCGGCGGCGGGGCCGATCAGCTGCTCCACCTCGGCGGCGACGCGACGGCTCTCGGTCAGCGCGGGGCTCGCGGAGCTGTGGGTGGCGGTCTGGTGTTCGGTAGCCATCTGTCCGGTCCAATCTCTGGCGATCGTTCACGTTTTCGGTGTCGAGAACGATCGTCTGATGAACCGGGTCGAGCGACCAGGCACCCCAGGGTGGGTCCCACCTCACCTTGGCGGTGGGTCCGGCCCACCTTCCGGTGCGGTAACCCGCTGGCGGCGCGGGGATCCGGTCAGGCGGCCGAGCGGGCGGGCAGGTGCCCGGCGCGGCGCACAGCCCAGATGGTGACGGCGAAGGCGACCGCCGTCAGCGGCCAGCCCATGCCGATGCGGGCGGCGGCCAGCCAGCCGGTGTGGTCGGAGTCGTACAGCTCGGACTGCACCAGGTAGCGGGCGCCGAACACCAGCGCCCAGGTGGCCGTCGCCAGGTCGTAGAGACGCACCAGCGTGCGATCGGTGCGCCAGACCGACCCGTGCCCGTTGAGCGCACCCCAGATCACGCCGACCAGCGGCCTGCGCACCAGGATCGAGGCGAGGAACACGCCCGCGTAGACCAGGCTCGTGTAGATCCCGAACAGGAAGAAGCCCTTGGCCTCGCCCATCCGCCAGGCGATGAACGCGCAGATGCCGACGCCGATGAAGCCGGACACCGCGGGCTGCAGCGGGTCGCGGCGGATCAGCCGCCAGACCAGGATCGCCGCGGCCGCGCCGAGCGCGGCCCAGATCGCGACCGTCAGGCCGGCGAAGGTGTTGACCGGGACGAAGACCACGACCGGCACCGTGGAGTAGATCAGGCCGCTGAAGCCACCCATCTGCTCCAGCAGGGTCTGCTCGGCGGCGCGCTCACGCTCGGCCTCGGCGGGCTCGGTCGGCGGCGCGGGTGCGTCGGTCGGCGTGTCGAGTTCGGCGCCGTGGTCGTGGCTGGATGGCATGCGTGTCAGCTGTTCCCGCGCAATTCGTAGTAGGGGTTGAAGATCACCTTGCGGCCGTCGCGTTCACCGACGCGACCCCGCACCAGGATGTTGCGTCCCGGTTCGATCCCGGGGATGCGGCGGCGGCCGATCCACACCAGGGTGATGGCGTCGGTGCCGTCGAAGAACTCCGCCTGCACGGCGGCGCCCGCGGACTTGGAGCATGCTTCCACGCTCCGGAGCCGGCCGAGCATCGTCGCCTCGTCGCCACGGCGACACTCCGAGACCCGGCACGCGCCCGACGCGTCGGCGGTCTCGGCGAGCTCCTCGGCATCGAGCTGATCGATGTCCTCGGTCAGCCGGCGACTCAGGCGCCGGAAATAACTCGAGGCTGCGGATGGCATGACACGCTCTCCTGCTAGAGCAGATGGCGTGGATCGCACGCCATCGTGGTTGATCGGTGACGACCGGCTGTTGGCCGTACACCGCCACTGTAGATCCCCCGGGGCACCCCCGCTACGCTCGACCCGATGTTCGCCTCCCCACACCGCGTCACCGCAGGTCGGCCGCCCCGCCCCTGCGTCGTCGCGCTGCCCGGTACCGGATCCGACGCCGATTTCGCGCGCCGCGCCTTCGGGCCCGCCGCGGCGGCGCGCGGACTGGCGCTGCACGCGGTCGAGCCCGATCCGCGCGCGGTGGTCGCGAGCTTCCTGGCGGCCCTCGACGCCGCCGCCGCGCGCGGGCCCGTGCTGGCCGCGGGGATCTCCCTCGGCGCTGCGGTCGCCGTGACGTGGGCCGCCGAACGGCGCGCGGACGCGGTGGGCGTGGTGGCGGCGCTGCCCGCCTGGACCGGGCCGGACACCGCCGACTGCCCGGCGGCGCTGAGCGCCGCGTTCACCGCCGAGCGATTGCGCGCCGACGGGCTGGAGGCCGTCGTGGCGCAGATGCGCGCGAGCAGCCCGGCCTGGCTCGGTGCGGCACTGGAGCAGTCCTGGCGCGCGCAGTGGCCGGATCTGCCCGCCGCGCTCGAGGAAGCCGCCGCCTACAAGTGGCCCGAACCGCAGCTGCTGACCGAACTGCGCGTGCCCACGGTGGTGGTGGCCGCCGTCGACGATCCGGTGCATCCGCTGGCCGTCGGCGAGGAGTGGGCCGCCCGCATCCCGGACTCCGCCCTGCACCGCATCACCCTCGCCGAACTGGGCGCCGACCCCGGCGTGCTCGGCCACCGGGCGCTGCCCGATCTCCTCGACGAACGCGGCATCGGCTGAGGACGCCGCCCGCGCCCGGCAGCGCTCGACCTGCCGCACCGCGGGCGACACCGCACCGCCCATCGCGTCGGCGGCTTCGCGCCCACCGCCGAGACGCCGACAGCGCCGCCGGGTATCCGGCGACGCTGTCGCGGGGGTCGTGCTCAGTTCAGGCCGAGCTGCTGCATCGCCGACCCACCGACACCACGGCGGGGCTCCTGCGGCACCGGCTTCGGGGTCGGGGCGGGAGTGGGCGGTGGCGCGGCCTGCGCGGCCATCTGCTGCTGCTGGGCCTGCATCTGCGCCTGATGGGCGGCGGCGAGCTGTTCGGCCAGCTGCTGGGGCAGCACCACCGGCAGCGGATCGCGCACCGGCAGCGGATCGCTGCCGCGCCGCACCACGGTCTCGGACATGATCGCGCGCGCCGCGGTCACCAGCGGCATGCCGTCGGCGGCCGCGCCCGCCGGGCCCGCCGCGACCAGGCGCACCATCCAGCGGTAGCCGTCGACGCCGATGAAACGCAGATCCGCACTCGGCGTCACCGCGTGCAGCTCGCGGCCCCACGGACCGGTCTCCACCGACACCTGGGCACCGTCCTTGCGCAGCGAATCGGCCAGGTCCGCGGCGACGGTGCGCCACTGCCCCGGCGATTTCGGCGCCGCGTAGGCCGCCACGGTGATGCGACCGTGCTCGGTGGCCAGATGCACGGCCTGCGGCGCGCCGTCGGGGGTCATCTCCACCTGGAGCTGCCCGCCCGGCGGCACCGGCAGGATCACCGACCCCAGATCGAGCCGCTGATCGGCGACGTCGGCGAGCAGTTCGGCGACCTCGTCGTAGTCGTAGGGACCGCGCCGTTCGGGCTCGGGGGCGGCGTGCAGCGGCCCGGACGAGTACTCGCCGTGGCCGGCCACCTCGTCGTAGGCGTCGTCTTCGTAGGCGTCGTCTCCGTAGGTGTCGTCTCCGTAAGTGTCGTCGTAAGCCTCGTCGTACCCCTGATCCGCGTAGTCCTCGTCGTAGGCGTCGGACTCGAATCTCTTGGTGTCGCGCTTCTTCCTGCCGAACATTCCCGTCTCACCCCTCCTGGGCCACCCGGGCCGCGCTCCGCGCGCCCGGGGTCAAGCTCGCATGACCGCCGCTGGACCCGTGGCCACCCGCGCCGCGGGAGGTCTCGTCGAGCTGCTCCACCTCGACGAAGTCCACCAGTTCCACCCGCTGCACGAGCAGCTGCGCGATGCGGTCGCCACGGCGCAGCTCGATCGGCGTACGCGGGTCGTGATTGATCAGGCACACCTTGATCTCGCCCCGGTAGCCCGCGTCCACGGTGCCGGGGGTGTTCACCACCGACAGGCCGGTCTTGGCGGCCAAGCCGGAGCGGGGATGGATCAGGCCGACGGTGCCCACCGGCAGCGCCACCGCGATGCCGGTGCCGACCAGCGCCCGCTCCCCCGGCGCCAGCACGACGTCCTCGGTGGTGCACAGGTCGACGCCCGCGTCGCCGGGATGGGCGCGCGTCGGCACGGGGATGCCGGGATCCAGCCGCCGCAGCGGTATCGGTGAAAGTGCGCTCACGGTGGTCGAGCCTACGCGTACCTGGACGGCGCGCCGCCGTGACGGTGACTTACTGTGGAAACGTGTCGGACCAGCCCAACCCGTCGGTGACCGAGCGTCGTGACCCGACCGTGCACACCTATCGCGAGCGCCTCTGGGTGCCCTGGTGGTGGTGGCCGATCGGCCTCGGCGTGGCCGGTCTGCTCGCCGCCGAGATCCACATGGGCGCGCCGGGTCTGCGGGCCTGGTTGCCCTATGCCCTGTTGTTCCCGGTGCCGGTGTGGGTATTGCTGTGGATGAGCAGGCATCGGCTGGAAGTCGCTCCCGACGCCTCGGGGACGCCGGAGCTGCGGGTCGACCGCGCGCACCTGCCGGTGAATTTCGTCGCGCGGGCCGCGGTGGTGGCGCCCTCGGCCAAGAGTGCGGCGCTGGGCCGCCAGCTCGACCCGGCCGCGTATGTGCAGCACCGGCCCTGGGTGGGCCCGATGGTGCTGCTGGTGTTGAACGACCCGGACGATCCGACGCCGTACTGGTTGGTCAGCGCACGTCGGCCCGACCGGGTCCTGGCCGCACTCGGTCTGCCGAGCGCGAGCTGACTGCTCGCGGCGCGCTCGGCGGACACCGATCGTCCGGCCTCGATGTCGATCTCGCCGGCGATCAGGCGGCGCAGTCCATGCAGATCATCTGTCCACCCGCTTCGCTGGCGAGCCTGCTGCGATGGTGCACCAGGAAACAGCTCGAACAGGTGAACTCGTCGGCCTGCTTGGGGATCACCCGAACCGAAAGCACTTCCTCGGACAGGTCCGCGCCGGGAAGCTCGAACGACTCCGCGGTATCGGATTCGTCGATATCCACGACGGCGGACTGTGCCTCGTTACGACGAGCCTTCAGCTCCTCCAGCGAATCCTCCGACACGTCGTCGGTTTCGGTGCGCCTCGGTGCGTCATAGTCGGTTGCCATGTCGTCTTCCCCTCGTCCTTACTCCGTATATCCCGGACCGGCAGCGTCCACGCGGCCGATTCCTGCCGGGAATCGAACGTGAACCCGCACCGCCCCGCCGGTGGTGCACATCACACGTGCGCCGCCCGCGTATCAGGGGTGGATCAGCCTGATCCATACCCGATTGCGCTCGGTAAACGCAGGACATGCCCTACTTGTTCCCGCGACCGACCACCGTTTTCGCCGCTGGTGATTCGATCTGGGCCGCCAGACAATAGCGGACGCGCCGGAAAAAGTCGCAATCAAAACACAGCCGTGGCGAAACCGATCGGGAATCGACATCGGGGCGGCGACTCGTCGAGACCTTGCGCACCGCCGTGCCGCCGTTTTCGTAGAGTGTGCTGGTGGTTTCACTGATCACCGAAGGCAGCGCGACCGATCCGCAGGGTCGCCCCTATCCTCGGCGCCGCCCGCGGCCCTGGCTCATCATGCTCGGCGTCCTCGCGCTGATCTGCTCGATCGTGTGGATCAAGGCGCTGACGACCGAGGATGCCGACACCGCGGCGATGGCCTGCAACTCCCCCAGCCCGGCAGCCGAGCCCGGTGCCGAGCCCGCCCCCGCCCTCGGGCAGCGAGTCGGTGCGTCCCGGCTCGAGGAGGTCGAGCCCGCGCCGCTGGCCGAGAGCAAGGTGCGCGTGCTCAACGCCAACAACCAGCGCGGCCAGGCCGCCGATGTCGCCTCCCGGCTCGGTGATCTCGGCTTCGGGAGCGCGCCGGGGACGCAGTACGGCAACGATCCGATATACGTCAACGGCGACCTGGAATGCATGGGCCAGATCCGGTTCGGCGTGAACGGCAGGCCCGCCGCCGCGACCGTGCAACTGGTCGTGCCGTGCGCGGAACTCATCGAGGACCAGCGCACCGACGAGACCGTCGACCTGGTGCTCGGCTCGCTGTTCCGCGGCATCCAGCCCAGCAACGACGCCGAGGAGGTGCTGCGGTCGCTGAAGAACCCGGCCCCCGGCGACAGCCCGAAGATCGATATCGATCTGCTGGAGGCCGCGCGCACCGCGCGCTGCTGACACCCCGATTCCCGAGGCCGCGCTCCCGCCGGGGGCGCGGCCTCGGCGCTGTCAGCGGTCCGGGATCGGATCGGTGGCGCCCGCCGCGCGCAGCACCCCGGCGAGTTCGTCGGCGATACCGGGGGCGGCGGCCACCACGAGGTCGCCCTCGGCGCCGGACCGGTGGGCGGCCGGCAGCGTCAGCACCGCACCGGCTTCGGCGGCGATCAGCGCGCCCGCGCCCCAGTCCCAGGCGTTGAGCCCGTGCTCGAAGTAGGCGTCGACCCGGCCCGCGGCCACGTGGCACAGGTCGAGCGCGGCGGCGCCGAAGCGGCGGATGTCGCGCACCTGCGGCAGCACCCGGGCGATGATCTCGGCCTGCCGCGTCCGCCGGTGTCTGCCGTAGGCGAAACCGGTGGCGACCAGCGCCAGGTCCAGCGAGGCCGCGGCCGAGCAGTGCAACCGTTCGGCCGGGCCGCCGGCGGTGTGCGCGTGCGCGCCCGCCCCGAGCCCGGCGCTGTAGGTGACCTGCCGGGCGACGTCGACGACCGCGCCCGCGACGGACCGGCCACCCCGCATCGCCGCCACCGAGACGGCGTAGCCGGGGATGTCGTAGAGGAAATTGACGGTGCCGTCGATCGGGTCGACGACCCAGTGCACCGCGCCGTCGTCGGCGCCCAGGCTGCCGCCGCCTTCCTCGCCCAGCACGGCTTCGCCGGGGCGATGCCGGGCCAGCAGGCCGCGGATCAATTCCTCGGTCTCGGTGTCGACCACGGTGACCGGGTCGGTGGCGTGGCCCTTGGTCCGCACCGCGTCGGCGGCCTCGGCGTCCGGGCCGAACACCTCGGGGCGGCGGGCGCGCACATGGTCGGCGGCGCGTTCGGCGAGTTCGACGGCCGTGCGGCGCAGCTCGGCGACGGCTGCGGGGGATGCGGCGGTGGGTTCGGCTGCTGACATTCTCGAGTGCGGCACGTCTCCATGGCATCACAGATCGTCCCCGGCAGCACAGGTCCCGCCGCCGCGGTCGCCACGGCGCACGCTTACCCTTGTGCGGCACGACACCGGACGCGGCGATCGGCCATAATCGCCTGTCATCACTCGGCCAGCAACCAGAACGAGGGGTTAAGTCATGTCCGCTCGGGGGCACGCATTCGGGATCGATATCGGTGGCAGCGGCGTGAAGGGCGCCGCCGTCGACCTGGCCACCGGCGAGCTGGTGCACGACCGGATCAAGATCGCGACACCGCAGCCGTCGACCCCGCACGCCGTCGCCGACGCGGTCGCCGAACTGGTCGCCAAGGCCGACTGGGACGGCCCGGTCGGCATCACCCTGCCCGCGGTCGTGCTCGACGGCATCACCCGCACCGCCGCCAACATCGACAAGAGCTGGATCGGCACCGACGCCCGCGCCCTGTTCTCCGCGGCGCTGGGCGGGCGCCCGGTGACGGTGCTCAACGACGCCGACGCGGCGGGGCTGGCCGAGGACCGCTACGGCGCGGCAAAGGATTTCACCGGCCTGGTGCTGCTGCTCACCTTCGGCACCGGCATCGGCTCGGCCCTGCTCTACCACGGCACCCTGGTGCCCAACACGGAGCTGGGCCACCTCGAGATCGGCGGCATGGAGACCGAGCACCGTGCCGCGGCCTCGGTGAAGGACCGGCTCGGCCTGAGCTACCCGCAGTGGGCGGCCGAGGTCAGCACCGTCCTGGTGGGGCTGGAGAATCTGTTCTGGCCGACGGTGATCGTCGCGGGCGGTGGCATCAGCCGCGACGCCGATCAGTGGATTCCCTTGTTGACCAATCGCACTCCGGTGGTGGCCGCGCATCTGAAGAACACCGCGGGTATCGTCGGTGCGGCGATGGCGATCGAGTCCGGCCTGGTGCCCTGAGCCGGGCTCGGCACGGTGCCGATCGCGCGTGGCCGTCCGGTGGCGCGAATCCGCAGGACCGGCGCGCGGGTAGTCGGCATCGTGCCATGGGTACCCTGGTCGGATAGTTACAATGGAACATGCCCGGCGGAGAGCCGGCGCCCGACCGGCCCTCCGCCGGTGAACCCGACAGACCGCTCCGCCGGAACACCACTCTGGCGTGACGCCGCACGAGACCGTCACGAAAGGGCGTACGTGGTAGCCACGACCCGTCAGACCGCCGGTTCGGCCGACGCCGACTCCGAAGAACCCACCGCAGCACGGCCGGTCCGCAAGGCTGCCGCCAAGAAGGCCCCGGCCAAGAAGGCCGCAGCGAAGAAGGCACCCGCCAAGAAGGCCGCGGCCAAGAAGGCGCCTGCGAAGAAGGCCACCACCAAGAAGGCCGGCCCCGACGGCGAGCCCGGCGCGGACGAGCCCATCGACGAGGAGGCCATCGACCTCGAGGATCTCGACGATCTCGAGGTGGACGAGGGCGACCTCGCCGACGACCCGGAGATCGCCGAGGCCGCCGAGGAGCCCGCCGAGGACGAGGAGGCCGAGGAGGAGCCCTCGGCCGCCGACAAGGCCTCCGGCGACTTCGTCTGGGACGAGGAGGAATCCGAGGCGCTGCGGCAGGCCCGCAAGGACGCCGAACTCACCGCCTCGGCCGACTCGGTGCGCGCCTACCTCAAGCAGATCGGCAAGGTGGCGCTGCTCAACGCCGAAGAGGAGGTCGAGCTCGCCAAGCGGATCGAGGCCGGCCTGTACGCGGCCGAGAAGATGCGCGAGTTCGCCGAGTCCGGCGAGAAGCTGCCGGTGGCCATGCGCCGCGATTACAACTGGATCGTGCGCGACGGCAACCGCGCCAAGAACCACCTGCTCGAGGCGAACCTGCGCCTGGTCGTCTCGCTGGCCAAGCGCTACACCGGCCGCGGCATGGCGTTCCTGGACCTGATCCAGGAGGGCAACCTCGGCCTGATCCGCGCGGTGGAGAAGTTCGACTACACCAAGGGCTACAAGTTCTCGACCTATGCCACCTGGTGGATCCGCCAGGCCATCACCCGCGCGATGGCCGACCAGGCCCGCACCATCCGCATCCCGGTGCACATGGTCGAGGTCATCAACAAGCTCGGCCGCATCCAGCGCGAGCTGCTCCAGGACCTCGGCCGTGAGCCGACGCCGGAGGAGCTGGCCAAGGAAATGGACATCACGCCGGAGAAGGTTCTCGAGATCCAGCAGTACGCGCGCGAGCCGATCTCGCTGGACCAGACCATCGGCGACGAGGGCGACAGCCAGCTCGGCGACTTCATCGAGGACTCCGAGGCCGTGGTCGCGGTCGACGCGGTGAGCTTCACCCTGCTGCAGGATCAGCTGCAGTCGGTGCTGGAGACGCTGTCCGAGCGCGAGGCGGGCGTGGTGCGGCTGCGCTTCGGCCTCACCGACGGCCAGCCGCGCACCCTCGACGAGATCGGCCAGGTCTACGGAGTCACCCGGGAGCGCATCCGGCAGATCGAGTCGAAGACGATGAGCAAGCTGCGCCACCCCAGCCGCTCCCAGGTGCTGCGCGACTACCTGGACTGAACGCGGACCGCGATCGATCGGCGCCCGGCGGGAATCCCCGCCGGGCGCCGTCGTCGCCTCCGGGACGGACGTGATCGAGACCACTTTTCGGGGCGGCACTTTCGGCGTCCCCCGCGAGCTGGTCTGCCGTACAGTCTGTCGCAATTCAGTTCGTCATCGCCGGGGGTCTCGGCCCGGCTCTGGGGTAACACGTGCTCGACATTCACCACTTCACCTACGGGTGGTTGACACCCCTGCTCGCCTACGTCATGTCCTTCACCGGTTCCCTGCTGGGGTTGCAGTGCGCGGTGCGCGCACGCTCGGGCGAGGGCCGGATCGGCTGGCTCGTGCTGGCCGCGTTCGCGATCGGCGGCACCGGCATCTGGGTCATGCATTTCATTGCCATGCTGGGCTTTTCGATCGACGGTGCGCAGATCCGCTACGACGTGCCGCTGACTCTGCTCAGCGCGGTCACCGCGATCGTGGTGACCGGAGCCGGCCTGTTCCTGGTGGTCCGGCCCACACCGTCGCGGGCGGCGCTGTGCGGCGGCGGCGCGGTCACCGGCCTCGGTGTGGCGGCCATGCACTACTCGGGCATGTTCGCGCTGCGCACGGATGCCACGATCGGCTATCACGCCGGGCCGGTCGTCCTCTCCCTGCTCGTCGCGGTCGGCGCGGCGACGGCGGCACTGTGGTTCACGCTGCGGGTCAACGGGTTTCTGAGCACCGCGGGCGCCGCGGCGATCATGGCGCTGGCGGTGTCGAGCATGCACTACACCGGGATGGCGGCGGTCCACGTGGAGCCGGGCCACCGGCACGGGCCGCCGAGTGGCGCGGGCGCGATGCAACTGCTGGCGCCGCTGATCGTCGGCATCAGCATCGTCACGATGTTGCTGCTCATCGCGGTGAGCCTCACCTCGATCGAGCGGACCGTCGAGCTGCCGCCGCTGCGGCCGGTGGCGGTGCGGCCCGCCGCCGACGATTTCGCGACCGGGCCGCTGCCGGTGGTGCGAACGCAACCCGCACCCGAGCCGGTACCCGCCCCACCGGTCGCGGCGGTCGCGCCGCCGTCGAGCACGCCGTACTGGCCGACGACCGACGACATCCGCCGCGCCCGCCGCTGACGCTCACAGCGCGGGGGCGCGCCGCCGTTGCGCGAACCCGGCCACCGGCTCCACCACCCGGGCCGCGACCGGCCCCAGCACCGCCATCAACAGCACGTACGCCGAGGCCAGCGCCGCGAGCCTGCCGTCGACCGCGCCCATCGTGACCGCGAGTCCGGCGATGACGATGGAGAATTCGCCGCGCGCCACCAGTGCCGCACCCGCCCTGGCCCGGCCCATCCGGCGGATGCCCTGCCGCCGCGCCGCCCACCACCCGGTGCCGATCTTGGTCAGCGTGGTCAGCACCGCCAACGCCACCGCCCACCCCAGCACCGGCGGGATCGCACGCGGGTCGGTGTTGAGGCCGAAGGCGACGAAGAAGATCGCCGCGAACAGATCGCGCAGCGGTTCGAGCAGCTTCACCGCCTGATGGGCGGTGGAGCCGGAGATCGCGATGCCGAGCAGGAACGCGCCCACCGCCGCGGAGACGTTGAGCGCCGAGGCGGCCCCGGCCACCAGCAGCGCGGCGCCGAGCAGCTTCAGCAGGAACACCTCGTTGTCGGGGCTGTTGACCAGGGCCGACACGTAGCGGCCGTAGCGCAGCGCGACCACCAGCACCAGCGTCACCGTCACCAGCGCGATGCCCAGCGCCTTCATGCCGCTGAAGAAGCTCAGCCCGGCCAGGATGGTGGTGAGGATCGGCAGGTACACCGCCATCGCCAGATCCTCGAACACCAGGATCGACAGGATCACCGGTGTCTCGCGGTTACCGAGCCTGCCAAGATCGTTGAGCACCTTGGCGACGATCCCGGAGGAGGAGATGTAGGTGACCCCGGCCATGGTGATCGCGCCGGTGAATCCCCAGCCGAGCAGCAGGGCCACCAGCGCACCCGGGGTGGCGTTGGCGACCAGGTCGAACAGACCCGCCGCCCACGATCGGCGCAGCCCGGTCACCAACTCGGCCGCGGTGTATTCGAGACCGAGCAGCAACAGCAGCAGCACCACACCGATCTCACCGGCGAGGTGACTGAACTCGCCCGCCGAATGCAGTTCGGTGAAACCGCCGGAACCGAAGGCGAGCCCGCCGAGCAGATACAACGGGATCGGCGACATGCCGATCCGCATCGCCACCCGCCCGAGCAGCCCCAGAGCGAACAGGACAGCGCCGAGCTCGAGCAGCCCGAGCGCGGTACCGCTCACCGGGTCATCCGTGGGTGAGAATCTTCGCGGCGGCGTCCAAGCCGTCGGGTGTGCCGACGACGACCAGGATGTCGTCGGCGGCGAAGGTGAAGTCGGGACCGGGCGAGGCGTGCAGCTGACCCGAGCGCATCGCCGCGACGATCGAGACCTTGGTGCGGGTGCGCATCTGGGTCTCGCCGAGGGTGCGTCCGGCGTAGGGGGAATCCTCGCCGATCGGTAGCTGACGGGTGGTGATGCCGGGCAGGTCCCGGTGGTCGGCGCGCAGTTTCTCCACCAGCTGGGGCGCGCCGAGCAGATTGGCCAGCACCGCCGCCTCGTCGGTGGTCAGCGGGACCTGGGCGGCGCAGGCGTCGGGGTCGTCGGCCTTGGAGACGATGAGGTCGATGCCACCGTCCCGGTGGTCGACCACGCCGATCCGGCGACCGGACCGCGCCTCGAAGTCCTTGCGTACCCCGATCCCGGGCAGTGCGGTGACATCGACGTTCACACCCACCAGCCTAATCCGCGCCGTCGAGCGGAGCGAATGTCCCGTCCGCAGCGGGTCGCAACTGGTGTACCGCGGTGACCGCGGCCACCGGCAGCGGGCCGTAGAGGTGCGGGAACAGCATGCCCGCCGGGTCGTCGGGCAGCCCGGGTTCCCAGCGGATGGGCGCGGTCACGCGGCGGGTGTCGATGTGCAGCACGACCAGATCCTCGCGACCGGCGAACAGACGGTTTGCCGGCAGGTGCGCCTGGGCGGGTGCGGACAGGTGCACGAAGCCGATCTCGTCGAGCGAGGCGGGCCGGTACTCGCCGGCCGCACGCGCCCGTGTCCACTCCGCGGAACTACAGAGGTGAACGAGAGTGTGAGTGTCGTAGCGCACGGGTAGTCTCCCATCAGACCAACTGGACAGGCGTCAATCACGGGGTGATCGAGGGTGTTTCGATCGGGGACCGGGTGTGTTCGCCCTGGGCGGAAATCCCAGGTCGTGTTAGAGAAAACACACTGAATCCCACTCGGGAACAATCCCCGCGGCGCGAACGTCTGACAGAGTAGTCATACCACTGCTGGGAAGTAGCGGTAGCGAGCTCGTGGTGAGTGACCACGAGCCCCACACCAGGTGAACGGACTGTAGTGCCGGGAGCCAGGACGGAGGAGTCATGCCAGGAACCCTGACTAGCACCCCACTGACCGCGGTCGATCGTTGCGACCGTTGCGGGGCGGCTGCCCGTGTGCGCGCAGTGCTGCCCGCAGGTGGCGAGTTGCTCTTCTGCCAGCATCACGCGAACGAACACATGGATCGGCTGCGTGAGCTCGACGCCGTGATCGATACGGAATCGGCTCCCGCTCTCTGAGTTCTCGCGTCCCGACACAACAGCATCGAACAACAGAAGATCGTCTTCCCCGACAGCGGGCGACTCCGGTCGCCCGCTGTCGTGGCTTCCGGGCCAGGCGGTTTCCGACGGCCGCACGAAATGTGATGCGCGTCACCATATCCGGTGGGCGGCTATCACTCCAGATCGGCGAGGATGCCGTCGACGAGCTTGGCCAGGCCGAACGCGTAGGCCCCGTCCGGGTCGGCGGGCACCTGATACTGCTCGCCGACAGCCGCGCCCACCCGCGCCGAGAGCGGGAACTCCGCGACGGGCATCACCCGCGTCAGCTCCGGGCCGAAGCGCTGCCACCACTGCTCGTCGCTGAGTTCGCTGGTCTCCCGGGCCGCGGCGACCGCGAGGCGCGCGTTGCCGGTGGCGAAATCGGTGAGCACCGCGATCACCCGATCCATCTCCGTATCCGACAGTCCGATCCCGTCGATGGCGGCGAGCTGGCGTTCGTAGCGCCGCAGCCGCCCCGGGCCGAGCACCAGCCGCCACGGCGGCACCTCGAGCAGCCACGGGTGCGCGAGGATCTCCGCGCGCACCAGATCGGCGATCGCGGCCATCCTGGCCCGCACCGGCAGCTCGGCCGGAATGGGTGGATCCTGTGCGGCGACGGCGTCGACCATGAGGACGGTCAGCGCCTCCTTGCTCGGCACGTAGGTGTACACGCTCATCGGCCGGAGCCCGAGATCGGCGGCGATGGCGCGGATGGAGACCTTGTCGTAGCCCTCGCGGTCGGCCAGGGCGACGGCGGCGGCGATCACCTCGTCGACGGTGACCGTGGGCTTGGGGCCGCGGGTGGTGGGGCGGCCGGGCATGCGGTGCCGCCACAGCAGGGCCAGCAGCTGCCGGGCCTCGTCGGGGCTGTCCTGACGCACGGGTCTCCTCGGGAGCGGTTCGGGAACAAAAGCCGTACGGTGTACGTTGTCCAGGGTACCCGCTGCTCCGACGATCCCTCCGGGAGGCTGTTCTGCCCGCGACACAGGCCACCTATCTCCCCGACCGGCACATGTTCGCGCTGTGGACCTGGTCCGGGCGCGTGCCCGGCGCCGCACCGGCCCGGACGGGCGACCGCGAACGGCTGCCGCTGGCCGTACCCGACCCGGCCCGGCGCCACCTCACCGTCACCGAGGTGGACTGCGCCCTGGTGACCCCCGCCGAACTCGCCGCCCTGCCGTCCCGGAGCGTCGCGGCGTCCGCCGCCGCGTGGCAGCGCGTCCTGCGCGGCGAGGAGCCGCCGCTGCCGGTCGCCGCGCACGCGGTGCCCGACGCCGTCGGCGAGGCGGTGATCGCACCGGAGCGGGCACTGCGGGTGCTGCGCGAGACCGAGGCGCGCACCGCGGAACTGGCGACGGCGCTGCGTGCGGACCTGCGCACCTACCAGGCCCGCGGGGTCAGCTGGTTGCACGAGACGGTCGCCGCGCACGGCGGCGCCGTGCTGGCCGACGAGATGGGGTTGGGAAAGACGGTGCAGGCCATCGGTTTCCTGCTCGGTCGTGCCGACGGCCCGCAGCTGGTGGTGTGCCCCACGTCGCTGGTCGGCAACTGGGTGCACGAGATCGAGCGTTTCGCCCCCGGCCTGCGCGCCCGGAGCTGGCGCGGCGGCGCCCCGGCGGCCGAACCCGGCACCGTACTGGTTGCGGGCTACCCGACGCTGCGGCTGCACGGCGCACAGTTGTCCGGGATCTCTTGGCGCAGCGTCGTTTTCGACGAGGCGCAGGCGTTGAAGAATCCGCGCACCCAGGTGTCCAAGGCGGCCCGCGCGCTCACCGCCGCGGCGAAGGTGGCGCTGACCGGCACACCGGTGGAGAACCACCTCGACGAACTGTGGGCACTGCTCAACCTGGTGACCCCGCGACTGTTCGCCCATCGCACCCAGTTCCGCCGTCGCTACGTACGGCCGATCGAAGAGGGTTCGGTGACGGCGGCCGCGCGCCTGCGGGCGGCCGTCGAACCGGTGGTGCTCGCGCGCAGGAAGAGCCAGGTCGCCGCCGCGCTGCCCGCCAAGATCCACACCGACCTGCTGTGTGATCTCACCGAGGAACAGCAGCGCCTCTACGACACGCTGCTGCAACGCGCCGTCGACGACGGGTTCGGCGCGGGCCCGCAGCGCCAGAGCCGCGTGCTCGCCGCGCTCACCGCGCTCAAGCAGGTGTGCAACCACCCGGGCCTGGTCACCGGCGAAATCGATGAACTGGCCGGACGCTCCGGCAAGCTCGACCTGTGCACCGACATCGTCGCGGCCAACCTCGACAACGCGGCCCCCACCCTGATCTTCACGCAGTACCGCGGCACCGGCGAGCTGCTGGTGCGGCATCTGCGTGAGCAGTTCGGCCTGGCCGCGCCGTTCTTCCACGGCGGACTGAACCAGACCGAGCGCGCCCGCATCGTGCGCGACTTCCAGTCACCGGACGGGCCACCGGTACTCGTGCTGAGCCTGCGCGCCGCGGGTACCGGGCTGACCCTGACGCGGGCCGCCGACGTCATCCATTTCGATCGCTGGTGGAATCCGGCGGTGGAGGCGCAGGCCTCCGATCGCGCGCACCGCATCGGACAGACTCGCACCGTCACGGTGACCACCCTGACCTCGGGCACCACGGTCGAGGAGCACATCGCGGGCATGCACGACCGCAAATCCGCGCTCACCGACCTGTCGGACACCTCCGGCCTGGCCGCGCTGGCCGCTCTCGACGACGAGCAGCTGATCGAGATCCTCCGACGGAAGCGGGAGAACTGATGGCGGACAACGAATTCGGCTACACCCGGTGGGGTATGGACTGGGTCCGGCTCGCCGAACCGCTGCGGCAGACCCGGCCCGACTCGCTGCTGCCGCGCGCCCGCAGCATCGCCCGCAACCACGGGGTGACCGCGGAGATCGAGGGCCGTATCGTGCGCGCCCACATCCATCGCGGCGGCCGGGCCTCGGTCACCCACGTGGAGGTGGCGCCGATGGCGCGGGCGACGGTCACCGCACTGGCCGGTCTGTGCCCCGACCCGGCGATGCTCACCGACGACACCCACCGCGTGGTGCTCGAGGCGGGCGGTGACCCGGCTCCGGTCCTGGCGAGCACGGACTGTTCGTGTTCGGCACGCAACCCGCGCTGCGTGCACCTGCTGGCGGTGCTGTACGACATCGCGCGGCGCGTCGACGAGAATCCCGGCCTGGCCGTGGCCTTGCAGGGCTATTTCGACGCCGAGCGCGGCGCCGAGGCGGAAGCCCCTGCGCCACGCTGGATTCCGCTGCACACACTGGACCCCGCCGGGTACTTCGAACCGGCCTGAACCCGGTCGCCCCCGCTCAAGCGTTGGTGCCCCCGTCGACGGTCAGCACGGCGCCGGTGATACTGCGCCCGGATTCCCCGGCCAGGTAGGCGACCGCCGCGGCGATGTCGTCGGCGGCGCCGAACCGGCCGAGCGCGGTGAGACCGACCTGGGCCGCCGCGTGATCACCGTCGGCGGGATTCATGTCGGTGTCGGTCGAACCCGGCTGGACCAGGTTCACCGTGATGCCGCGCGGGCCGAGTTCCCGGGCCAGCGCGCGGGTGAAGCCGTTGAGCGCCGACTTGCTGAGGTTGTAGAGCGTGATCCCGCCGAACGGGGCCCGCTCGGTGAGGTTGGTGCCGATGCCGATGATCCGGCCACCGGCGCCCATGTACCGCACCGCCGCCTGCGCGGCGAGGAAGGCCGCCCGGGCGTGCACGTGCAGCGCCTGGTCGACCTCGTCGAGGGTGAACTCCTCGAAGGGCTTGCTCGGGAAGATGCCCGCATTGTTGACCAGGATGTCGAGGCCGCCGTGGGCCTCCGCGGCACGGTGCACGGCCTCGGTGACGGCGTCGGGATCGGCGCTGTCGGCGTGGATCGCCAACGCGTTGCGACCTGTCGTCTCGATGTCGGTCACCACCTGCGCGGCGGCCGATCGCGCGGTGCGGTAGGTCAGCGCGACGTCGGCGCCCTCGGCCGCCAGCCGGCGCGCGATCGCCGCCCCTATCCCCCGGCTACCTCCGGTGACCAGTGCCTTCTTGCCTGCCAGACCCGTCATCGGGACCCCTCACTATTTCTGTGTCGATCAATACATAAATAGCTGACCACGCCGTCGCCCCGTCGTCAAGAGGTATATTTAACGGTCGATACAGAAAGGAGGGCACGGGTGGCCGATCGCGGACGTCCCCGCAGTTTCGACCGGGTCGAGGCATTGCACGCGGCGATGAAGGTGTTCTGGGAACACGGCTACGAGGGCACCTCGATGAGCGACCTGACCGCCGCGATGGGCATCAATTCGCCCAGCCTGTACGCCGCCTTCGGCGACAAGGAGTCGCTGTTCCGCGCGGCGATCGAGTTGTACGGCACCACCTTCGGCAACTACACCGCCCGGGCGCTGCGCGAGGAGCCGACCGCCCGCGCCGCCGTCGAGGCCATGCTGCGCGACAACGCCGCCGCCTACACCCGCGACGATCTGCCGCACGGCTGCATGGTCGTGCTCGCCGGGTCGACCTACACCACCCGCAACACCGCTGTGCGGGACTTCCTCGTCGAGAAGCGCCGCGAGACCACCGAGGACATCCGCCGCAGGCTCGAACGCGGTGTCGCCGAAGGGGATCTGGCCCCCTGCACCGACACCGCCGCGCTCGCGGTGTTCTACACGACCGTCCTGTACGGGCTGTCCGTCCAGGCGCGCGACGGCGCCACGGCGGCGGAACTGAACGAGGCGATCGACCGCGCCATGGCCGCCTGGCCCTGATTCACTTGCGGCGCAGGGCGGCGATGCGTTCGTGCAATTGCTCGGCGGTCGCCAACGCCGTGGGCGGCCCGCCGCATTCGCGGCGCAACTCGCCGTGGATCACCCCGTGCGGCTTGCCCGTGCGGTGGTGGTGCATGGCGACGAGGCTGTTGAGTTCGCGGCGCAGCTCCCCCAGCCGATCGGCGGTGGCCACGCGCTCGGCCGCGGCCGCGACCTTCGGGCCCGCGGGCTCGGGAGCCTTCGCCGACCGCTCCGCGACCTGGCGGGATTGCCGCTCGCGCAGCAGCGCCCGCATCTGCTCGGCATCGAGCAGGCCGGGGATCCCGAGGTAGTCGGCCTCCTCGTCGCTGCCGGCGAAGGTCGCTGTGCCGAACGAGGATCCGTCGTAGATCACCTGGTCGAGTTCGGCGTCGGCGGCCAGCGCGACGAACTTGCGCTCCTCCTCGCCCGGCTCGTCCTTCTGCTTGGCGGCATCGGTGAGCAGATCGTCGTCCAGGCCGGTCTTCTCGCGGTGCGGCTTGCCGATGACGTGGTCGCGCTGCACCTCGAGCTGGGCCGCCAGATCCAGCAGCACCGGCACCGAGGGCAGGAACACCGAGGCCGTCTCGCCGGGCCTGCGTGCACGCACGAACCGGCCGATCGCCTGCGCGAAGTACAGCGGGGTCGCCGCGCTGGTCGCGTAGACGCCCACCGCGAGCCGCGGCACGTCGACGCCCTCGGACACCATGCGCACCGCGACCATCCACGGCTCGGTGTTCGCGCTGAACTCGGCGATGCGCTTCGAGGAGGTGGGGTCGTCCGACAGCACCAGCGCGGGCTTGCGGCCCGAGATGTGTTCGAGCAGTTCGGCGTAGTCGCGCGCGCGTTCCTGGTCGGTGGCGATCACCAGGCCGCCGGCGTCGGGCATCCCGGACTCGCGCTTCTGGCGCAGCCGGATGTCGGCGGCGCGCAGCACCGCCGAGATCCAGTCACCGGCCGGGTCCAGCGCGGTGCGCCAGGCACGGGCGGTCTGCTCGGGGCTCAGCGGCTCGCCCAGGCGCGCCGAATGCTCCTCGCCCGCGCTGTCGCGCCAGTGCGCGTCACCGGAGTAGGCCAGGAACACCACCGGGCGCACGACGCCGTCGGCGAGCGCCTCGGCGTAGCCGTAGGTGTGATCGGCGCGCGACTTCGGGAAGCCGGATTCGTCGGGTTCGTAGGTGACGAACGGGATCTGGCTGTCGTCGGAGCGGAAGGGCGTACCCGTCAACGCGAGTCTGCGAGTGGCGTCGCCGAATGCCTCGGCGACGGCGTCGCCCCAGCTCTTGGCGTCACCGGCGTGGTGGATCTCGTCCAGGATCACCAGCGTGCGACGGTTCTCGGTGCGCACCCGGTGCCGGGTGGGATGTGCGGCCACCTGGGCGTAGGTGACCACGACGCCGTGGTAATCACCGGAGGTGCCGCCGGTGGAGTTGGAGAAACGGGAGTCGAGCTGGATACCGCTGCGCGCCGCCGAGGCGGCCCACTGGTGCTTGAGATGCTCGGTGGGCGCGACGACGGTGATCTGGTCGACCGTGCGGTCCGCCAGCAACTCCGCGGCGACCCGCAGCGCGAAGGTCGTCTTACCGGCTCCCGGGGTGGCCACCGCCAGGAAGTCGCGCGGCTTGGTGGCCAGGTACTTCGTCAGGGCGCGTCGCTGCCACGCGCGGAGCGATCCGCCCCCGGCAGCCTTCGCCGCATCGCCATCCGAACCGGTCACGGACCAAACAGTAGCGGCACGCGGCGGCGTGTCGCCAAACCGACGCGGCCCTGCGACTCGCGTCACAGGACAGCCGCCGTTCCCATCCCAGCCACCGACACGACAGGCCGGTGGCCCTGTGCGGCGCGGGTGAGTGCGGGATGCTGGAGGCACCATGACCCAGGACAGCCCGCCCGCGAGCGACCCCGCCGCCGACGCCGAGATGCACGGCGGCGGCGCGGGCGCGCCGACGCATCCGCCGGGCGCGCTCGGCCCCCGGCTGCGGCACGCGGGACGGCAGACCCGCCGGGTGGTGGTGCGGGTGGCGAGCAAGGCGTGGGCCGATTCGATCTTCGCCAAGTCGGCGACCGCGGCGTTCTGGCAGACGCTTTCGCTTGCTCCGCTGTTGCTGGGTCTGCTCGGCAGCCTCGGCTATGTGGGCGGCTGGTTCGGACCCGACACCGTCGGGATCGTCGAATCGAAGATCCTCACCTTCAGCCGGGACCTGTTCAGCGAGGCGGTGGTGAGCGAACTCATCCAACCCACCGTCACCGATGTGCTCGGCCGGGGGCGCGGCGCGGTCGTGTCGGTGGGATTCGTGCTCTCGCTGTGGGCCGGATCCTCGGCGATGGCCACCTTCGTCGACGCGATCGTGGAGGCGCACGACCAGCAGGACGCCCGGCATCCGGTGTGGCAGCGGGTGTTCGCGCTGCTGCTGTATGTGCAGTTCCTCGTCGCGGCGGTGTTCATCCTGCCGCTGGTGGCGCTGGGACCGAGCCTGATCGGGCGCATCCTGCCTGGCGCGTGGCGCGAGCCGGGACTGCGGCTGGTCGACTCGTTCTACTACCCGGCGGTCGGCCTGCTGCTCATCGTCGGGCTGACCACCCTGTACAAGGCGGCGCTGCACCGCTCGCTGCCGTGGCACCGGCTCTTCGGCGGCGCCCTCGTGGCCGGGGTGTTCTTCATGGCGGCCAGCGAAGGGCTGCGCCGGTATCTGTCCTGGGTGACCGCGACCGGCGTCAGCTACGGCGCGCTGGCCACCCCGATCGCCTTCCTGCTGTTCACGTTCTTCCTCGGCTTCGCGGTGATCCTCGGCGCCGAGTTCAACGCCACCGTCCAGGAGTTCTGGCCGGCCCGCGCCACCCGCATCGAGCAGATGCGCGAGTGGCTGGCCAACC
Organism: Nocardia sp. FDAARGOS_372; assembly: GCF_002554515.1. Taxonomy (NCBI): domain Bacteria; kingdom Bacillati; phylum Actinomycetota; class Actinomycetes; order Mycobacteriales; family Nocardiaceae; genus Nocardia; species Nocardia sp. FDAARGOS_372. The sequence goes on from NZ_PDDW01000001.1 coordinate 2,729,232, forward strand.
AGGTGCGCGGCGAGACAGCACCGGAACCGGAGGAGCCCACCGACGACGACGCGGACGCGCGGCCCGCGGGACTACCCGCGCCGGGCGGCGAAGCCACCTCGCCACTGCACAGCGCGGGCTGAGATCGCCGGGTCAGTCGCCCTTGCGCAGGGTCTCGTAGACCTTCTTGCATTCCGGGCAGACCGGCGAGCCGGGCTTCGGCGAGCGGGTCACCGGGAACACCTCGCCACACAGCGCGACCACCATCGTGCCCATCACGGCGCTCTCGGCGATCTTGTCCTTCTTCACGTAGTGGAAGAACTTCGGGGTGTCGTCGCCCGTCGTCTCGTCGGTCGTCGTATCCGGGCGAACCAGGGTGTCGGTACTCACGCCTTCCATGATGCCGCATCACCGCCGCCCCGGCCGACCTCGGTGTATGCGCCCGGCCCCGGAGAGTGCAAGACTCGTGGGTATGCAGCAGCACGGCGACGCCCCCGACGCCGACGCCGGCGGCCGCGGCGATCGCCACGGCCCCGCGGCGCCCACCGCCCGCTCCCGCGGCTTCTTCCCGGGCAGACAGGCCGACCATCCGGTGCTCATCACCGAGGCGGCGCCCTCGCTCGAGGATCAGCATCGAGCCCGGGTGCGGCGCTACACGATCCTCATGGCGTTCCGCATCCCGGCGCTGGTGCTGGCCGCGATCGCCTACAGCGTGTGGGGCAACGCCCTGATCTCGCTGCTGATCATCGGCGCCTCGATCCCGCTGCCGTGGATCGCCGTGCTCATCGCCAACGATCGCCCGCCGCGGACCAAGGACGAGCCGAGCCGCTGGGACCGGCCGCGGCCCGCGATCGAGTCGCGCCCGCACAACGCCATCGACGGCTGAGCACCACCCCGGTCGGCTCGACACCCGCGGGTCCGGTTTCCTACTGTGGCCGGGACCACGGGCGCGCGGCGCGCGCCCTCGGACAGGGAGAGACCATGATTCGCTGGGTCTGGGCGTTCCTGGACCGTCCCGCGGCACGCTTCGACGCCTGCGTGCGGTTCTGGTCCACGATCACCGGCACCACCCCCTCGGCGCGGCGCGGCGAGCACGAGGAATTCCTCACGCTGCTGCCCGATCCCGCCCATTTCGCCGCCGCGGGCATCAAGATGCAGTCGGTGTCCGGTCTGGGCGGCACGCACCTGGACTTCGACGTCGACGACATTTCCGCCGAGGTGCGCCGCGCACTCGGCCTGGGCGCCGAACTCGTCGCGAACCACCCCGACTACGCGGTGCTGCGCTCGCCGCGCGGCCAGACGTTCTGCCTCACCCCCGCCGGGCGCGCCCAGGGCAGGCCCGCCCCGGCCTTCACCGCACCGGACGGCACGCGTTCCCGGTTGGACCAGGTCTGCCTGGACATCGGCGCCGACGACCATCCGCGCGAGACCCGGTTCTGGCGGGAACTGACCGGCTGGGAGTTCAGCCACGGCCGGTTGCCGGAGTTCTCCCGGCTGCGCCCGCCTGCGCCGATGCCGGTGCAGCTGCTGCTGCAGCGCCTCGGCGAGAACCGCGCCACCCGGGCGCACATCGACCTGGCCTCCGCCGACATCGCGGCCACCGCCGCCTGGCACGAAACCCTCGGCGCCACGGTGGTCGAACGCTTCGAGCACTGGATCGTGCTGCTCGACCCGGCCGACGTCGCCTACTGCGTCACCGGGCGCGACCCCGACGGGGTGTGATCGGCGGGCCCGCCCCGGTGGCAGCGCTCCCCGGTGGCAGAGTTACCGCCGTGCACACCGACCGAACCACCACCGGATCCCTGCTCACCGCGCTGTGCCCGGATCTGCGCACCGCGCTGACCCGGGTCGGCTACGACGCCGACACCCTGCTCGAGGTGCTCGGCGCCGACGTGCACGCCGCACTGGGTCGCTCCGAGCCGGTGCCGGTGCGCCGGGCCGCCCGCCGGGCCGGTGACCTCGGCACCGTGATCCGGTTGCTGCTGCTCGGTGACGCGCTGCCCGAACGCGAGGTCGCCGCCGCGCTCGCGCCGGTCGACATCGACCGGGCGGTCGCCGCGGGCCTGCTCGCCCGCGACGGCGACGAGGTGCGCGCCGCGCTCGATCTGCGCCCGCTCGACGTCGGGGCGGGCAATCGCTGGGTGCTGTCCGACCTGGACGACTCGATGCGCCGGCGCACGCTCACCGAGGACCACGTGCTCGGCGTCGGCCACGCCTCGCTGTCGCTGCTGCGCGCCACCCCCACCCGCCGGGTCGGTTCGGTGCTCGACCTCGGCACCGGCTGCGGCGTCCAGGCCGTGCACGCCGCCTCCTACGCCGACCACGTCACCGGCACCGACGTCAACCCGCGCGCGCTGTGGCTGGCCGAGGCGACCGCGGCCCTCAACGAGCTCGACATCGAGCTGGTGGCGGGCTCGTGGTTCGAGCCGGTGGCGGGGCGGCGGTTCGACCAGGTGGTGGCCAATCCGCCGTTCGTGGTGGGTCCGGCGCGCGTCGAACACACCTACCGCGACTCCGGCCTGGCGCTGGACGGGGCGAGCGAACTGGTGGTCGGGCAAGCGCCCGGCCTCCTGAACCCCGGCGGTACCGCGGCGATGCTCGCGGCCTGGGTGCACGTCGACGGGGAGGACTGGCGCGCGCGGGTCTCCTCCTGGCTGCCCGCCGAGGGCGTGGACGCCTGGGTCGTGCAGCGCGACGTCGCCGACCCGGCCCTGTACGTGGGCACCTGGCTGCGCGACGCCGGCCTCGACCCGCGCGACGCCGCCGCGCAGGCCCGCGCCGAGCAGTGGCTGGATGCCTTCGCCGCGGCCGACGTGTCGGGCATCGGCTTCGGATTCGTCTATCTGCGGGCGATCGACGGGCCCACCGAAGTGCTGGCCGAGGATCTGACCCACGGCTTCGACGATCCGCTCGGCGACGAGGCGACCCGGTACTTCGAACGCTCGGCCTGGTTGCGCGACGTCGCCGCCGATCCCACCCGCGCCTGGTCGACCCGGTTCGAGGTGGACCCCAACACCGCGCTGGAACGGGTCTTCCTGCCCGGTGCGGACGGCTGGCGCGAGCACGTGGCCCGCCTGCACCGCGGCGACGGGCCCCGCTGGCAGCACGAGGTGGACGAGGCGACGATCGCGCTGGTCGCGGGAATGCGGCCGGACGGCCTGGCGTTGTACGACCTGATCGAGCTGCTGGCGCTCGGCCGCGGTGCCGAGGTGAGCCCGCAGTTCGCAGCCGATGCGCTCGCCGTGGTGAGCGGACTCGTGCGGCACGGTCTGGTCCGCCCGGTCCGGTAACCGACCCCCTCCGGTTCGGGCGGGACGCACAGCGATCGGCGGCCGTCGCGCATGAGCCGGGACCACTCGGGTATGCGTCGGCGGAGGCATCGGGCAGGGAGCGTTCCCCCGGGTGGGGGTTCTCAGGAACTTCTCAGACGCTGGTGACGAAAGCCGCAGCTCAGCGCGGTTTATCACGGTGTGCACGGGGAACTTTCTCCCTGTCGGGTCCGTTGTTCGGAGTGAGACACCACCGACAGGAGGCAAGTCATGACCAGCCCCGCCACCACTCGAGTGCGCGCCAGCGATTCGGACCTCGACGCCCAGAGCCCTGCCGCCGACCTGGTACGTGTGTACCTGAACGGGATCGGTCGCACCGCGCTGCTGACGGCTGCCGACGAGGTCGAGCTGGCCAAGCGCATCGAGGCGGGCCTCTATGCCCAGCACCTGCTGGAGACGAGCAAACGGCTGTCGGCCGCGAAGAAGAAGGACCTCGCGATGATCGTGCGCGACGGTCAGGCCGCCCGTTCCCACCTGCTCGAAGCCAACCTGCGGCTCGTGGTTTCGCTCGCCAAGCGCTACACCGGGCGCGGCATGCCGCTGCTCGACCTGATCCAGGAAGGCAACCTCGGCCTGATCCGGGCCATGGAGAAGTTCGACTACACCAAGGGCTTCAAGTTCTCGACCTACGCCACCTGGTGGATCCGGCAGGCCATCACCCGCGGCATGGCCGATCAGAGCCGGACGATCCGGCTCCCGGTCCATCTGGTCGAGCAGGTGAACAAGCTCGCTCGCATCAAGCGCGAACTGCACCAGCAGCTGGGCCGTGAGGCCACCGACGAAGAACTGGCCGCCGAATCCGGCATCCCGGTGGAGAAGATCGCCGATCTGCTCGACCACAGCCGCGACCCGGTGAGCCTGGACATGCCGGTCGGCAACGACGAGGAGGCGCCGCTGGGCGACTTCATCGAGGACTCCGAGGCCACCTCGGCCGAGTCCGCGGTGATCGCCGGCCTGCTGCACCATGACGTGCGCAGTGTGCTCGCCACCCTCGACGAGCGCGAGCAGCAGGTCATCCGGTTGCGTTTCGGCCTCGACGACGGCCAGCCGCGCACCCTGGACCAGATCGGCAAGCTGTTCGGCCTGTCCCGGGAGCGGGTCCGCCAGATCGAACGCGAGGTGATGGCGAAGCTGCGCAAGGGTGAGCGGGCCGATCGCCTACGGGCCTACGCCAGCTGATCCTTACTCTCCCCCACGACCAGGCGCCGGACGTGTGCGCACACGTCCGGCGTTCTATCGTCTCGGGCCACGTCTCGGTCTCGGGGCCACGTCTCAGGCGGGATCGACCTGGACGTCGTAGTTGACGGTCTCGTCCTGCACCGAGGTGACCGTGACGGTGAGGCCCAGGGTGTCGCCGCCCGCGGTGAGCGTGCAGCGCATGGTGTTGCCGACCTCGCCCTCGAGATCGCCCGGGCAGTCGATGGTGTCCGGTTCCTGGCCCACCTGCTGGGTGAGGGTTTCCTTGACCGAGCGCTCCAGGTCGGCTTCGGCGACGGAGGGGGTGTCGTTCCCGATCTGAACCGCGCAGCCCGCCGCCGAGAGGCAGGCGAAGGCGATCAGTCCGGCGACGCGGCTGGCTTTCATGGGGCACGACCTTCCTTTCGGGCGTCTCCCGGTGCGGGGACGCGTTCACAGACCTACCCCAGATCGAGGCCCGCGCGGGCGCTGTTGACGCACGTCGTTGCCGCGTCGAGTCCCGCTCGTGATCAAGCCAGTCGCCGCGGACCGGTGTCGAAGCGGCTCGGCTCGGGACCGATCCGGCCCCGCGCGTACAGGATCTCGGCCGACGTCGGCGAGGCGAGCACGGGATCGAAGGCCAGTTCGCGCATCTCCGGCAGGTCGTCGAAGAGCGCCGAGATCCGCTGGGCCAGCTCGACCAGGGCCGCCTTGTCCACCTGCGGGCTGGCCGGCGTGCCCGACAGCAGCGGCGCCGCACGGGGCGCATCGATCAGGGCCACCGCCTCCGACTCGGTCAGCGGCAGCGCCCGGTAGGCGCGGTCGCCGAGCAGCTCGATGATCAGCCCGGACAACCCGAACTCGATCACCGATCCGAACGAGGGATCGTCCTGTACCCGCAGGATGCAGCCCACCCCCTTGGTCGCCATCCGCTGGATGTGCAGCACCGGATCACCGCACATCGCCACCAGGTCGGTGTAGGCCTGCCGTACCGCCTCCGGCCGCCACAGATCCAGGCGCACACCGCTGAGGTCCGGCCTGCGCCGCCACGTCTCCCCGGTCGCCTTGGCCGCCACCGGGTAACCCAGCGCCTCGGCCGCCGCCACCGCCTCGTCGGCGTTGCGCACCTCCTGGAACTCGACCACCCGGATGCCGTAGCAGGCCAGCAGGTCGACCACCTCGAGGTCGCTGAGCCAGCGCCCGCCCGATTCGGCCATCCAGCCCGCGACCAGCGCGGCGGCCCGCTCGGCGTCGATGCCCTCGGGTCGCACGACCGACGTCGCCGGGGTGTCCCGCCAGCGCGCGTAGCGATGCACCCGGGCCAGCGCCCGTGCGGCCCGCTCCGGATCGGGATAGGACGGGATGGAGCCGCGCACGGCCATCCCGTTACGGCCACGCACCGCCAGCAGATTCGGTATCCCCTGTTCGGCGATGAAGGTGGTCAGGATCGGCTTCTCCGCCTCCGGCACCGCCGCCGCGGCGGAGCGGATGGCGTCGGCGAAGCCGGCCATCGGCACCGGCACCGGTGGCGCGAACACGATGATCAGGGCGTCCACCTCGTCGCTGCGCAACGCCTCGACCACCGCGTCGAGGTAGGCGCCCGGTGTCGCCTGCGGGCCGAGGTTCACCGGCTCGGCGGCGACCATCCCCTCCCCGCGCGCGGCGTCGACGGCCAGCCAGCTCAGCGCGGTGCTGTTGCTCACCACGGCCAGGCGCGGTCCGCGCGGCAGCGGCTGATAGCCGAGCAGCGCCGCGCAGTCGAACAGCTCCGAGATCGAGTCCACCTGCACGATGCCCGCCTGGGCGAACAGGTCCCGCACGATCGAGCGGTCCATGTCGGCGCCGGGCCGGGTGCGCACCGAACGGCCACTGCTCACCGCGACGATCGGCTTGGTGCGCGCCACGCGCCGGGCGATCCGGGAGAACTTGCGCGGATTGCCGAAACTCTCCAGGTACAGCAGCACCAGGTCGGTGGCCGCGTCCGTGTCCCAGTACTGCAGCAGATCGTTACCGGAGACGTCGGCGCGGTTGCCCGCCGAGACGAAGGTGGACAGCCCGAGGTTGCGCGCGGCGGCCTCGCCCAGGATCGCCGCACCCAGCGGCCCGGACTGGCAGAAGAAGCCGATCCGGCCGCGCGGGGGCAGCACGGGGGCCAACGTCGCGTTCATCGCCACCTCGGGATCGGTGTTGGCGATGCCGAGCGCGCTCGGCCCCACCACCCGCATGCCGTGCCCGCGCGCGGCGGCCACCAGTTCGCGTTCGGCGGCCATGCCCTCCGGACCCGTCTCGCCGAAGCCCGCCGTCAGCACCACCAAGCCCTTGACGCCCTTGGCCATACAGTCGTCGAGCACCGAATCGATGGCCGCCGCGGGCACCGCGACCACCGCGAGATCGACCTCGTCGGGGATCTCGCGCACGGTGGCGTAGGCGCGCACGCCGCGCACGAACCGCCGATTCGGGTTGACCGGGAACACCGGCCCCTGGAACACCCCGGACAGCAGGTTCGCCAATACCGCGCCGCCGACGCGCCCGGTGCCCGGCGTGGCCCCGATCACCGCGATGCTGCGCGGCGCGAGCAGGTTGCCCACGCTGCGGGCCTCGGAGGCACGCTCCCGTGAATCACGCACCGTGACAAGGGCTTCGGTGGGGTCGATGGCGAATTCCAGGTGGAGCACGGTGCCGTCGCGGCTGCGCTCGACCTGGTAGCCCGCGTCCCGGAACACCGTGACCATCGCGGTGTTCTCGGCCAGTACCTCGGCGACGAAGGTCTGGATCTTGTTCTCCGCGGCCGCGCCCGCCAGATGCTCGAGCAGGATCGAACCGAGTCCGCGGCCCTGGTGCTCGTCGGCGACGACGAAGGCGACCTCGGCCGCGCGCGGCCCGGTGCGGTCGAGCAGTTCGTAGCGGCCCACCGCGATGATGGCGTCGCCGAGCTCGACCACGAGCCCCACCCGGTCCTGGTAGTCGACGTGGGTGGTGCGGTACAGGTCCTTCGGCGAGATTCGCGGGTAGGGACCGAAATAGCGCAGGTAGCGGGTGCGGTCGGAGAGCGCGGCGTGGAAGGTCTGCAACGGCTCGGCGTCGTCGGGGGTGATCGGGCGCAGCCGCACCACTCCCCCGTCGGCGGCGAGCACGTCGGCGAACCAGTGCTGCGGCGGAGGCGGCGGAACGGCCGGGGTGGCGGGGCTGTCGGGCAGCAGGGGTTGGTCAGTCACGAGGATCCTCCGGATCGAGACCCAGTAGTCCGAAACTCGCACGGCGGGTGGCCAGTACGGCGGTGTCGACGGCCCGTTGCGCGCGGTCCACGCGCGGATCGCCGGTCTCGACGGTGCCGCCCGGGCCGTCCCACGGCCGGAACGCCACGTCGCCACCGTCACCCATGGTGGTGGGCGGATCGACCGCGGGGGCGGCGGCGCGCACCAGGTCGCACCAGTCGGCGGGCACCGGGGTGGCCGGGTCGACGGTGCGGTCCAGCGCCGTGGCCAGCAGATGCGTCCACGCCCGCGGGACCACCCGGACGAGCCCGTATCCGCCACCGCCCACGGCGAGCCAACGCCCCTCGGCGTAGCGGTCGGCCAGCTCGCGCATGGCCAGGTAGGACGCGCGCTGACCGTCGACGGTGAGCGCGAGGTCGGCCAACGGATCCTCGCGATGGGTGTCGGCGCCGCACTGGCTGACGACGATCTGCGGCCGGAAGGCCGCGACCGCGCCCGGGACGACGGCGTGGAAGCCGCGCAGCCACTGGGCGTCCCGCGTGCCGGGCAGCACCCCGAGGTTGATCGCCGTGCCCTCGCCCGCGCCGAGGCCGGTCTCGTCGGGCCAGCCGGTGTTGGGCCACAATGTCGCCGGGTGCTGATGGATGGAGATGGTCAGCACCCGCGGGTCGGTGTAGAAGGCGCGTTGCACGCCGTCGCCGTGGTGCACGTCGACGTCGATGTAGGCGATCCGGTCGAAGCCGTGGTCCAGCAGCCACGAGATGGCGACCGCCGCGTCGTTGTAGATGCAGAAGCCCGCGGCCGAGGACGGCATGGCGTGGTGCATGCCGCCGCCGATGCTCACCGCCCGGCGGGTGCGGCCCTCGGCGATCTCGCGGGCGGCGGCCAGTGTGCCGCCGACGATCACCGACGCGGCCTGGTGCATGCGGGGGAACACCGGGTTGTCGGCCGAGCCGAGCCCATAGGGCGGTGCGGCGGGTTGCCCGGGCGGCTGCACCGCGTGTTCGACCGCCTCGATGTAGTCGGCGGTGTGGATCCGCAGCAGTTCGGCGCGATCGCAGGCGGCGGGCTCGAGTGTCTCCACGCCGTCGAGCACTCCGAGGCTCTCGGCCAGCGCCATCGTGAACTTCAGCCGGGCCGGTTTCATCGGATGCTCGGGCGTCCAGGTGTAGTCCAGGAACCGCTCGGACCAGACGACGGTGCCCGGGCGTCCGGGCGGTGCCGGGTCGCGCGGCGTCGCCGAGGGTGCAGTGGCCATGATCGCAACGGTACGCGGGAAGGGACGGCCCCCGTCCACCGTTGTCATGCAGTAGAAATAAGACACGAGCGCAACCGGTCGCGGGCCGCGCGCCGACAGGGTTCCCGTTGCGGGGTGATCGATCGATCCGGCAACCGGGTGTACCGCCGTGCCTGGGTAGAATTCGTGCCGACGAAGGGGTAACAGGTGAAGGATCTGGTCGACACCACGGAGATGTATCTCCGCACCATCTACGACCTCGAGGAGGAGGGCGTGGTGCCCCTGCGCGCACGCATCGCCGAGCGCCTCGAGCAGAGCGGGCCCACCGTCAGCCAGACCGTCGCCCGGATGGAGCGCGACGGCCTGCTGCTCGTCGCCGGTGATCGCCACCTGGAGCTGACCGAGAAGGGCCGCAGCATGGCTGTCGCGGTCATGCGCAAGCACCGGCTCGCCGAGCGGCTGCTGGTCGACATCATCGGCCTGGACTGGCAGAACGTGCACGCCGAGGCGTGTCGCTGGGAACACGTGATGAGCGAGGACGTCGAACGTCGCCTCGTCGAGGTCCTCAACCACCCCACCACCTCCCCCTACGGCAACCCCATCCCCGGCCTCGACGAGCTCGGCATCGCCGCGCCGCCCTCGGACGAGGAGCAGCTGGTCCGGCTGTCGGATCTGCCCCAGGGCCAGGGTCAGGCGGTGGTGATCCGCAGGCTGGCCGAGCACATCCAGAACGACCCGGAGGTGATCGGGCGGCTGCGCGAGGCGGGCGTGGTGCCCGACGCGCGGGTGACCGTGGAGTGCAAACCCGGTGCGGTGGTGATCACCGTGCCCGGCCACGAGGGCTTCGAACTGCCCGACGAGATGGCGCACGCCGTCCAGGTGAAGCCGGTCTGATCCGTGAAACTTCTTGTGACGGGCGGCGCGGGCTACGTCGGCGGGGTCTGTGCCCTGGTACTGCTGGAACAGGGCCACGAGGTCGTGGTGGTCGACGACCTCACGACCGGTAACGCCGACGGCGTGCCCGCGGGGGCCCGATTCGTCGAGGGCGATGTCGCCGAGGTCGCGCCCGCCCTGCTGCGCGCCGAGACCTTCGACGGTGTCCTGCATTTCGCCGCGCAGTCGCTGGTCGGCGAATCGGTGGAGCGGCCGGAGAAGTACTGGCACGGCAATGTCGTCAAGACCCTCGAGCTGCTCGAGGCCATGCGGCACACCGGCACCGGACGGCTGGTGTTCTCCTCGACCGCCGCGGTGTACGGCGAGCCGGAGCAGGTGCCGATCACCGAGGACGCGCCGACGCGGCCCACCAACCCCTACGGGGCCAGCAAACTCGCCATCGATCACGCGATCACCTCGTACGCGATCGCGCACGGGTTGGCGGCGACCAGCCTGCGGTACTTCAATGTGGCGGGCGCCTACGGCGGCCTCGGCGAGAACCGGGTGGTGGAAACGCATCTCATCCCCCTGGTGTTGCAGGTGGCGCTGGGCCACCGTGAGTCCATCTCGGTCTACGGCACCGACTGGCCCACCCCGGACGGCACCGCGATCCGTGACTACATCCACATCCGCGATCTCGCCGACGCGCACCTGTTGGCCCTGACGTCCGCCGAGCCGGGCTCGCACCGGATCTACAACCTCGGCAGCGGCACCGGATTCTCGGTGCGCGAGGTCATCTCGGCCTGTGAGCGGGTCACGGGGCTGCCGATCGCCGCGCAGGACGCGCCGCGCCGGGCCGGTGATCCCGCGGTGCTGATCGCCTCGAGCGAACGCGCCGTCGCCGAGCTCGGCTGGCGCCCGCAACACACCGCGCTGGACGAGATCGTCGCCGACGCCTGGGAGTTCCTGCGCTCGCTCGGCTCGCGCGCGCACAGCGCCCGCTGACCGCACCTCACACCGCCATCGGACCGAGATCGACCCCGAGACACGCGGCGGTGTCGTATCCGGCGCGGGCCAGCTTCCGGATCCGGCCGGGCCGCATGCCCGCCCGCAACGCGGCGTCGAGCAAGGTGGCCATCCCGTGCGACGGTTCGGCCATGAGCGCCGCTTCCAGCGCCACGCCGGCGAGTGGCCCGTCGCCGCGCACGTACGCGCAGTAGGCCAGCAGGGCCGCCGCGTCCGCGCGATCGGCACCGGTACCGGCGCGCACAAGCAGCACCCAGAGTTGCTCGGCGGCGATGGCGTGATCGCCCACCGCCAGTCCGAACGCGGCGTCCCGCACGCTGCGTTCGCGCAGGGCGGTGGCGACCGCGGCCAGCTCGTGCGCCGTCGGCGACGCCCCGGAGGCCATCGACGCGATCTGCCACAGCACGAATTCCAGCGCCCGCCTGCGGTATCGGCGCACATCACCGTCGCGCGGCGCCCGCGCGAACTCCGGTCCGGAGCCGGCGGCGATCGCGGCCAGCCGCTGGGCCACCTGCTCGCGTAGCTCGGGGTCGGGGGCGATGGAGGCGACGAGCTGCTCGCGCGAGCGCAGGATCGTGCCGCCGTCGAGCACGTGCGCCAGCGACGCCGCGGAGGCGGTCGGGTCGGGCACCCGGCCACGGCGCCGGATCCCGCGCAGGCTCCACCACGGCTGTCCCGTGGCCACGACCGTGGTGGCCCAGGCCCCGCCGACCGGGACACCGTGCCCGCCGAGCCGCTCGGCCAGCGCGGCCGCGAAGGTGGTGGGCGAGAAGCCCGCGCCGGGCACACCGCCGGGTGGGTCGAGCCGGTCGTCGACGAGCACCAGCAGGGCGGTGCGGGCGTCGTCGGCTCCGGCGATCCGCGCCACACAGGCGGCATAGTCCGGCACCAGGCCCATCGCGGCCCGCGGGTCGAGGTCGAGACGGACGGCAGCACCCACCCGGGCCGTCTCGACGCCGTTCGGGTCGGGTCCGAGCAGGATCACCACCAGCGACCGATCCGGATAGAACCTCAGGAGCGCGGGCAGCGCCGCGATCAGCGCTCCCGGGTCCCCGATGCGCACCCGATAGCGCCCTCCGGCGCCGGGATAGGCGGGCGGCGCCTCGGCGCACTCGGCCGGGGCCTGGACGGTGACCGGCGGCGGTGCGATCGGTCGACGCCGCCGCGGCCGGAGCTCCGGCCGGGGGCAGCGCCCGGCCGCGTCGCCGCCGGGTGCGGGGCCGGCTACGGGGCCGGACGCCGCCGCCTCCCCGGTGCCGTCGTCGGGTGGGGCGGGGGCAGCGTCGCGGGGAGAGTTCGCCGAAGTGGTCATGCCCCGAGCCTGTCCGAGGCCGGCGGCCACTCCGCGGCGGCGACCTGGGCTCTCGGCCGCCCTGTGGACAACGGCCGCCCTGGGGATGGCCGGGTGCCGGGTTACGCCTTCCGCACCTTCAGCACCGCGGTGGTGAACAGCTCGTCCAGCGCGGCGGTGTCGGCGGGCCCGTCGCCGAAGGTCATGTAGGTCACCAGGATTCGCACGTCACCGATCTGCGCGGCGAGGGTACGCATCGTCTGGGTCAGCCCCACCCCGCCCACATCCGGCGCCACCGTGCGCCGCAGCGCCACCGTGTCGTCGGCGTCGACGGGCGGCGCGGGATCGAGGGTGGTCCGCACCGTGGTGGTCGGCCCGGCCCCGGTCACCCGGATCTCCCCACAGCGCCGCAGCTGTTCGCCCAGAGCGGACAGCGGGATCCGCGTGCGGACGAGTTCGACGGTGAGCGTGGCGCGCGCGGCGTCGTCGGTGCCGACCGCGACGGCGGTGTGGTCGGGTCCGTACTGCTGTTCGGGCGGGGTGCAGTCCTTCGGCTGCACCGTGGCGCCGCGGGCCACCCCGTCCAGATCGCCCGCCGCCTGGGCCGCCGCTTCGGCGGGCAGCACCACCGCCGGATAGCGCGGCGGGAACTGCCCCGGGTCGGGCAGCAGGGTGGCCAGCTGGGCATCGACGTGCCTGGTCACCGCGGTCTGCTGCACCGCGACCGGCTGTCCGGTGACGGTGCCGCCGCAGGCGGCGAGCATCGCCGCGCAGCCGGTGAGCAGCAGGCCGCGCCGCACCCGCGAGTGTCTCGGCTCGACCATGATCACACCGCCCACTGTGCCGTACCGGCCTGTCGTGCCCGCGGTGCCACGCCGACCGGCGCCGAGCGCGGGATTGCGCGCGGGCGCCGGTTTCCGGTATTTACGCGTACCGACGCACCGCCGGGAATGTCCACTCCCGCGGTGACGTTGGCTCGTCGTATGGGTCGGTGTCCCCATCGTGTGCGGTGCCCGGCGCCGTCATGAGGGACAATGGACATCGGTTCGCCACCGCGGCGCCCGGATGAGGCCGGACGGCCCGGGTATCCCGAGGTGGTGGAACGCGCAGGAAGGAGTACGCGATGGACTACGAGTCGCGAATGTACGAACTGGAGTTCCCCGCTCCGCAGCTGTCGTCCGCCGACGGCTCGGGCCCGGTCCTGGTGCACGGACTGGAGGGCTTCACCGACGCCGGGCACGCCGTGCGCCTGGCGACCACGCACCTGCGCGAGAGCCTGGAGAGCGAACTTGTCGCCTCGTTCGATGTCGACGAGCTGCTGGACTACCGTTCGCGCCGTCCGCTGATGACGTTCAAGACCGATCACTTCTCCGACTATGCCGAACCGGAGCTGAACCTGTGGGCGCTGCGCGACACCGCGGGCACGCCGTTCCTGCTCCTGGCCGGTCTGGAACCGGATCTGCGGTGGGAGAAGTTCACCACGGCGGTGCGGCTGCTCGCCGAGCAGCTGGGGGTGCGCCGCAGCATCGGGCTCAGCGCGATTCCGATGGCGATTCCGCACACGCGCCCGCTGGGCATCACCGCGCATTCCTCCGACCGCAGCCTGATCGCCGATCATCAGCGCTGGCCGGGTGAGTTGCAGGTGCCCGGCAGCGCGTCGTCACTGCTCGAGTACCGGATTGCCCAGCACGGGCACGAGTCGCTCGGCTTCTCGGTGCACGTGCCGCACTACCTGGCCCAGACCGCCTACCCGGAGGCCGCGCAGACCCTGCTCGAGCACGTCGCCGACAACGCCGGTCTGGAACTGCCGCTGGCCGCGCTGGGCGAGGCCGCCGCGCGGGTGCGCGAACAGGTCAACGAGCACATCGCCGGCAATCCCGAGGTGGAGACGGTGGTGCACGCGCTGGAGCGCCAATACGACAGCTTCGTCACCGCCCAGGAACGCCAGTCCAGTCTGCTCGCCGCCGACGGCGATCTGCCCAGCGGTGAGGAACTGGGCGCGGAGTTCGAGCGGTTCCTGGCCGAGCAGGGCGGTTACGACGGCGACAAGGACTGATCCGTAAGCTGGTCGGAGTGGATCTGACCGAGCTGCTCGACATTCCCGGTACCGACGCCGACGCGCTCTACGAGTCGTTCGGCATGTGGGCCGCCGAGCAGGGCACGCCGCTGTACCCGGCGCAGGACGAGGCGCTGCTGGAACTGGCCTCGGGATCCAACGTCATCCTCGCGACACCGACCGGCTCGGGGAAGTCCCTGGTCGCGGTCGGCGCGCACCTGTTGGCCCTCACCCGGGGGCAGCGCACGTACTACACCGCGCCCATCAAGGCGCTGGTGAGTGAGAAGTTCTTCGCGCTGTGCGAACTGTTCGGCGCCGACAAGGTGGGCATGGTCACCGGCGACGCCGCGGTCAACGCCGACGCGCCGATCATCTGCGCCACCGCGGAGATCCTGGCCAATCTGGCGCTGCGCCAGGGCGCCGAGGCCGACGTCGGCCAGGTGGTGATGGACGAGTTCCATTTCTACGCCGACCCGGACCGTGGCTGGGCCTGGCAGGTGCCGCTGCTGGAACTACCGCGCGCGCAGTTCCTGCTGATGTCGGCCACGCTCGGCGACGTCGGCTTCTTCGCCGAGGATCTGCGCCGCCGCACCGGGCGCGCCACCGAGGTGGTGGCCGGGGCGGAGCGGCCGGTGCCGCTGCACTTCTCCTATGTGCGCACGCCGATCACCGAGACGCTCGAGGAACTGGTCACCACTCATCAGGCGCCGGTGTATGTCGTGCACTTCACCCAGGCCGCCGCGCTGGAGCGGGCCCAGGCTCTGACCAGCGTCAACTTCGCCTCCCGTGCGGAGAAGGACGCGATCGCCGCGGCGCTCGGCGACTTCCGGTTCGCGCCGGGGTTCGGCAAGACCCTCTCGCGGCTGATCCGGCACGGCATCGGGGTGCACCACGCGGGCATGCTGCCCAAGTACCGCAGGCTGGTGGAGAAGCTGGCCCAGGACGGCCTGCTGAAGGTGGTGTGCGGCACCGACACGCTCGGCGTCGGTATCAACGTGCCGATCCGGACCGTGCTGCTCACCGGCCTGACCAAGTTCGACGGCGTGCGCACCCGCCGCCTCAACGCCCGCGAGTTCCATCAGATCGCCGGACGGGCGGGCCGCGCGGGCTACGACACCGTCGGCACCGTGGTGGTGCAGGCGCCCGAGCACGAGGTGGAGAACGCGCGCCTGCTCGCCAAGGCGGGTGACGACCCGAAGAAACAGCGCAAGGTACAGCGGCGCAAGCCGCCGGAAGGGTTCGTGTCCTGGAGCGAGGAGACCTTCCAGCGCCTGGTGGCGGCCAAGCCGGAACCGATGGTCTCGCGGTTCAAGGTCACCAACGCGATGCTGCTCAACGTGATCGCCCGCCCCGGCAACTGCTTCCAGGCGATGCGTCACCTGCTCGAGGACAACCACGAGCCGCGTCCCGCCCAGCGCAAGCACATCCTGCGCGCCGTGCGGCTGTACCGGGCGCTGCGCGACGCGGGCGTCGTGCAGCAACTCGACGAACCCGACGCCCAGGGCCGGCACGCCCGGCTGACGGTGGACCTGCAGCGCGACTTCGCCCTGGACCAACCGCTGTCGCCGTTCGCGTTGGCGGCGCTGGACCTGCTCGACGCGGACTCGCCGAGCTACACCCTGGATGTGATCTCGCTCATCGAGTCGACCCTGGAGGATCCGCGCCAGCTGCTCATGGCCCAGCAGCACAAGGCCCGCGGCGAGGCGGTCGCGCAGATGAAGGCCGAGGGCATCGAGTACGACGAGCGCATGGAACTGCTCGAGGAGGTGAGCTGGCCCAAGCCGCTGGCCGAGCTGATCGAGCCCGCCTACGAGACCTACCGCGCCGGGCATCCGTGGGTCTCGGAGTTCGCGCCCTCCCCCAAGTCGGTCGTGCGCGACATGATCGAGCGGGCGATGACCTTCCCGGAGCTGATCTCCTACTACGAGCTGGCCCGCTCGGAGGGCGTGGTGCTGCGCTACCTGGCCGACGCCTACCGCGCGCTGCGCCGCACCGTGCCCGACTCGGCCCGCACCGAGGAACTCGACGACGTCACCGAGTGGCTGGGCGAGCTTGTCCGCCAAGTGGATTCGAGCCTGCTCGACGAGTGGGAGCAGCTCACCAACCCGGGGGCGGAGATCGACGCCGAGCAGGTGGCCTTCGGTGCGGAGACGATCCGTCCCGTCACCGCCAACGAACGCGCCTTCAAGGTGATGGTGCGCAACGCCATGTTCCGCAGGGTGGAGTTGGCCGCGCGCCGGCGCTGGGACGAACTGGCCGAGCTGGGGCCGGGCCCGGACTGGGCGACCGCCTTGGCGCCCTACTTCGCCGAGTACGACAGCATCGGCACCGACCAGAACGCGCGCGGCCCGCAGCTGTTCCAGGTGGAGCAGCGGCCGGGCTTCTGGGATGTGCGGCAGGTGCTCGACGACCCGGCGGGCGACCACGGCTGGGCGGTGCGCGCGGTGGTGGATCTCGAGGCGTCGGACGCGGCAGGTGAGGTCGTGTTCGACGAGGTCACGGTGTCGGAAGGGTGAACGGCGCGGGGCCGCCGCCGCGGATTCGTTTCCCGGTCGGGCCCGCTGATACTCTCTCCGCTGCCGCCCACGCGAAAGATCAACTATGCCCGAATCTCCGTACCTTGTCATCCACCCGGAGCGAGTTCGCGACAATTATCGTGCGCTCGCCGCCGCCGTCTCCGGTCGTGGGCTCCGCGGTACCCGCATCCGGTACGCCGTCAAGGCCAGCCCGGTGCCCGAGCTGATCCGGCTGCTCGACACCGAGGGCGCCGAGTTCGACGTGGCGAGCATCGGTGAGATCGACCTGTGCCGCGCCCAGGGTGTGGCACCGCACAAGCTCTGCTACGGCAACACCGTCAAGAAGGCCGCCGACATCGCCCGCGCCCACGCCGTCGGCGTGCGCCGGTTCGCCTTCGACACCGAGGACGACCTGCTGCGCATCGCCGAACACGCGCCGGGCGCGCAGGTGGAGTGCCGCTTCCTGGCCTCGGCGCCGCAGTCGCGCACCCCGTTCGGCACCAAGTTCGGCTGCGCGCCCCAGGAGGCGGCGCGGCTGCTGGTGCGGGCCCGCGATCTGGGCCTGGAGGTGGCCGGACCGTACTTCCACGTCGGCTCACAACAACTGGACCCCGACGCCTGGCGGATCGGCATCGAGCAGGCCGGTCACATCGCGAACGCCTTGTCCGACAAAGAGATTCCTGTCACGTCGGTGAACATCGGCGGCGGGCTGCCGATCGCCTACGCCGACGCCGCGCCCGCGCTCGACCGGATCGCCGCCGTCATCGAGGAGGCCGCCGCCCGCCACCTGCCGCCCACGGCCACGCTGGTGGTCGAGCCGGGCCGCGCGCTGGTCGGCAACGCGGGAACCATTCACGCCGAGGTCGTCGCCGTGCGCATCGCGCCGGACGGACGGCGCTGGGTGTATCTCGACATCGGCCGTTACAACGGCATGGCCGAGACCGAGAACGAGTACATCGCCTACCGCTTCGTCACCGAACGCGACGGAGACCCCGTCGACGAGGCGGTGGTCGCCGGTCCTACCTGCGACGGCGACGATGTACTGTATCAACGCACGCGGGTCCTTCTGCCGACCACGTTGCGAGCCGGTGATCGCGTCCAGATCCTCGACACCGGCGCCTATACCGCGAGCTATTCGTCGGTGTCCTTCAATGGTTTTCCGCCCCTGACCGTTCATGTCTCGGGCGCTGAGCGAGAGTGAGTTTGCCTATGACGGCGGAATTCACCGGTTGGCATGTGCTGGCCGAGTTCGGTGGTGTCGACGCAGCTCTCTGCGACGATCTCGAACGACTCGAATCGGCGTTGCGTGAGTCTCTGATCGCGGCGGGCGTCACCATCTGCGATGTCGTACACAAGAAGTTCGAACCGCAGGGGGTGACCGTCCTCGCGCTGTTGTCGGAGTCCCACGCCTCGATTCACACTTATCCGGAGTCCGGCGACATCTTCGTCGACGTGTTCACCTGCGGCAGCATCGGCGCCGGTGCCACCAAAGCGGTCGAACTCCTGCGGGATGCCTTGGCGCCCGCCAACGTTCGCATGCAGGTCATCCAGCGCGGGCACGGCGCGCAGCGGATCGAGGAGCCGGTGGGCGCGGGCCTGACCAGGATCTGGGATCTGCAGGACGTGATCGTCGACACCCACACCCCCTTCCAGCACATGGTCATCGCGCGCACCGAGCAGGGCATCAGCCTGTTCTCCGACGACGATCGCCAGTCCACCGAGTTCTCCCAGCTCACCTACCACGAGGCGATGATGGTGCCCGCCTTCGTGCTGGCCGAGAAGCTCGACACCGTGCTCATCATCGGGTCGGGCGAGGGGGTGGCCAGTCAGATGTCGGTCGCGGCGGGGGCGACCCACGTCGATCACGTCGACATCGACCAGCTCGAGGTGGAGCTGTGCGCGCAGCACCTGCCCTACGGCTACACCAGCGAGGAGCTGGCGGCGGCGGTGCGCGGCGAGGGCCCGATCACCGTGCACTACGCCGACGGCTGGGACTTCCTGGAGCAGGCGCAGCAGGCGGGCACCCGCTACGACGTCATCGTCATCGACCTGCCCGACGAGCGGGTCGAGGACGCCCAGCACAACCGGCTCTACGAGGCGGAGTTCCTGTCCCGATGTCGGGCGCTGCTCGCCCCCGGCGGCGTGCTCAGCGCGCAGGCCGGGTGCGCGACGATGTGGCGCAACGAGACCCTCAAGCGGTCCTGGCAGCGCTTCCACGAGCAGTTCGGCACGGTCGTGCACTACGGCAGCGACGAGCACGAGTGGTCGTTCCTGTTCGGCCTGGTCGACGAGATCGCCGACCCGGTGCCCGGCATGGTCGACCGGTTGGCCACCCTGCCCTACCGGCCGGAGACGATCGACGGCCGCGCCCTGGTGCGCGGCGCGATCGAACCGCACGCGCTGCGCACGAGCCGCTAGCGCCGCCCCCGAGGACGCCGGACGGTCCCCCGCCGTCCGGCGTCCTCGGTGTCTCGGGCTCGTTCACTCCCACCGCGCGAGGTAGTCCGCCAGGTGCCGCGCGGCGAATTCCTCGGCCGACCAGTCCGCGTCCTCGGCCGTGCCCGTCCAGATGTAGACCCACGCCCGTGTGGTCCCGAATTCGACTGTGTCGAGCCGGTATTCGTCACCCTCGTAGGCGTCGAGCAGCACCCGCTCCGCCACGCTGAGGCCGGTGAGCAGTACGCCGGGCGCGCACCCGCCGGGCGCGCGAACCAGCCCCGGATACACCCGGCCGGGCAACCGCGCCGCCCGCCAGCCGGGCAGTGTCACCGGCGTCGTCGCCGGACACCGGCCGAGCAACCGGTCCAGCACCGGCGCGAAGCGCAGCGTGCCGTAGGCGAACAGCGAATCCGGCTCGCCCGCAGCGTGTTCGCCCGGTCCCGGCAGGGCGCTCATGACGGCCGGTTGGCGCGGATGATCGCGGCCAGGTATTCGTAATCCTGCGCCCGCGCACTCGACGAACGGAACACCAGGCCGATGGTGCGCCCCGGTGCGGGTGCGGAGAACCGCGCGACATCCAGTGTGCCGCGCGCGGTTTCGGCCTCGACCGCCATCTCGGGGATGAGCGTGACGCCCAGCCCGCCCGCCACGCACTGCACCACCGTCGCCAGCGAGGCCGCCCGGGTGTCGCCGACGGCGAGCGGGTCGACCTCCACCGAGCGGCACAGCTCGAGGGTCTGGTCGCGCAGGCAGTGCCCCTCGTCGAGCAGCAGCAGCGGCAGCGACGCCAGCACGCCGGGCGCGATGTCGGTGCGCCCGGCGAGCTCGTGCCCGCGCGGGGTGACCAACACGAACTCCTCGGTGAACAGAGGGATCTCGGTCAGCCCCTGATTGTCGGCGGGCAACGCGAGCAGCGCGGCGTCGAGCACCCCGGTGCGCAGTCCCTCGAGCAGCCGCGCCGTCTGGTCCTCGATGATCTGCGGCACCAGCGTCGGCAGCCGTTCGCGCAGCGGCGGCAGCAGGCCGGGCAGGATGTAGGGCGCGACGGTGGGGATGATGCCCAGCCGCAGCATGCCCCCGAGGCCGTCGCCGGTCGCGGAGGCGACGAACCGATCGGCGGCCTCGAGCGTGGCGATCGCCTGCGGCAGCAACCGGGTGCCCGCGGCGGTGACGAGCACCCGGCGGGTGCTGCGTTCGATCAGCTGCAGACCGAGCCCGTTTTCCAGCGCGGCGAGCGCCTGCGACAACGTGGGTTGGCTCACACCCAGACGCGCTGCGGCCGTGCCGAAATGGCGGTATTCCGCGATCGCCACGAACGCACGCAGCTGCGACAGTGTCGGCTGATAAGTCTGATCGCTCACGCCTATCAGTCTAGTGCCACCCATCACGTTTGCCTTTCAGCAAATAGTGGGCAAGATCATCTGTGAGGTACCGACCCACACCAACCAGGACGAGGAGAACAGCATGGCTCTGCTGACCATCGGCGACCAGTTCCCGGCGTACAACCTCACCGCGGTGATCGGCGGTGACTTGTCGAAGGTCGACGCGCAGCAGCCCGACGATTACTTCACCCAGGTCACCAGCGACGACCACGCCGGCAAGTGGCGCATCGTCTTCTTCTGGCCGAAGGACTTCACCTTCGTCTGCCCGACCGAGATCGCCGCGTTCGGCAAGCTGAACGACGAGTTCGCCGACCGCGACGCGCAGGTGCTCGGCGTCTCGGTCGACAACGAGTTCGTGCACTTCCAGTGGCGGGCCCAGCACGAGGACCTGAAGACCCTCCCGTTCCCGATGCTCTCGGACCTCAAGCGTGAGCTGTCCACCGCCACCGGTGTGCTCAACGCCGACGGCGTCGCCGACCGCGCCACCTTCATCGTCGACCCGAACAACGAGATCCAGTTCGTCTCGGTGACCGCCGGTTCGGTCGGCCGCAACGTCGACGAGGTGCTGCGGGTGCTCGACGCCCTGCAGTCCGACGAGCTGTGCGCCTGCAACTGGAAGAAGGGCGATCCGACCATCAACGCCGGCGAGCTGCTGGCCGCCAGCGTCTGATCCGACCGACCCACTCCGCCCCACCCGCTCCCGGCCGGGAGCGACCCATCTCATCGCCCCATCCGGGCCCGATCGCGAAAGAGGACATCACCGATGAGCATTGAGAACCTGAAGAACTCCCTGCCCGAGTACGCCAAGGACCTCAAGCTCAACCTGTCATCGATCGCACGGAGCACCGTGCTGAACGAACAGCAGCTGTGGGGCACGCTGCTGGCGTCCGCGGCCGCGACCCGGTCGGCGACGACGCTGCGGGAGATCGCCGAGGAAGCCGCCGACGTGCTGTCGGCGGAGGCCTACAACGCCGCCCTCGGCGCGGCCTCGATCATGGGCATGAACAATGTGTTCTACCGGGGCAAGGCGTTCCTGGGCGGGCGCTACGACGACCTGCGGGCCGGGCTGCGCATGCAGATCATCGGCAACCCGGGTGTGGACAAGGCCGATTTCGAGCTGTGGTCGTTCGCGGTCTCCTCGATCAACGGCTGCGCCCACTGCCTCGAGGCGCACGAGCACACGCTCCGCGAGGCGGGCGTGTCGCGCGAGGTGATCTTCGAATCGCTGCGCGTGGCCGCGATCGTGGCCGGTGTCGGCCAGGCGGTGCAGTCCACCGAGGCACTCGCGGCCGCGGCGGTCTGATCCGCTCCCGCCCGGTTCCGTCCTCGGCGAAGGCCCGCTCCCCCGGGGGAGCGGGCCTTCGCGCGTCGCCGGTACCTGGGCAGATTGCTGATCGGTTGCCCCGTCGGTCGGGGCCGGTAGGCTCGCGCACATGGGCACACACAGTGAACCGGAAGCCGACTCCACCCGGGTCGAGGTCGTTCGCGTGTTCACCGATTCCTGCGGACGGCTGGGCAATGCGCTGGGCATCGCCCGCGCGGGCGATGTGGCCGAGGCCGACCACCAGGCGCTGGCGGCGCGCGCCGGCTTCAGCGAGACGGTGGTCGTGGCCGATCCGGTCGCCGAGGTCGCGCGGCTGCGGATCTACACCCCGGCGATGGAACTCCCCTTCGCCGGGCATCCCTCGGTGGGCACGGCGTGGTGGCTGGCCGAGCAGGGCACCCCGGTGCGGGTGCTCGACGTGCCCGCCGGGCCGGTCGAGGTCCAGCTGGGCGAGGGCCTGACCTGGATCCGTGCCCGCGCCAACTGGGCGCCGGACTTCACCTTCCATCAGCTGGAGGACCCGGCCGAGCTCGACGAGCTGCGGCCCGACGACTTCACCGGCGGCCCGCACTACCTGTGGGCCTGGGCGGACGAGATGCGCGGGTCGGTGCGCTCGCGGATGTTCGCTCCCACCATGGGAATCGCCGAGGACGCCGCGACCGGCGCCGCCGCGGTCGCCCTCACCGCGCTGTTGCGTCAGGGCCTCAAGATCACCCAGGGTGCCGGTTCACAGCTGTTCACCGAGTGGGATTCCGACGGCTGGGTGCGGCTCGGCGGCCGGGTGGTCGCCGACTCGGTGATCGAGATCTGACGCCGGCCGGGCGCGGTCGCCCCGCGCCGCGGCGCCACCGCGCGGGCGAAATGCCCGGGTGAGATCCCGCGCCACTGCTTGAACGCGGTGGAGAAACTCGGCGCGCCCGCATAGCCCATCCGGTAGGCGACGTCCTCGACGGTCAGGCCGCCGGCCAGCAGTTCCTCGGCCAGTTCCCCGTAGGTCTGCGAGCACAGCCCACGGTAGCTGGTGCCTTCCTCGGCGAGCCTGCGCCGCAGCGTCCGCAGGCTCATGTGCAGCAGCGCCGCCATCTCCTCCTGCCCGACCCGCTCCCCCATCCGGCGCAACAGCACCTCGCGCACCGTTCCGGCGATGCCGTGGCGCAGCCCGCGCCGGTGCAGCAGCTGCGCGCACTGCTGCTCGAACAGCCGCGCGGTGAGCGGGCTGGCCTGCGGTAGCGGATCCTCGAATCCGGAGGTGTCGAAGACGACCAGGTGCGGGCCGACACCGTCCACGCAGTCGAGGCCGTACTCGTCGATGAGCGGCTGCAGCCGCGGGCGCAACCCGCCCGACACCGAGCCGCGCAGTACCGGCGCCGGGGCGTGATAGACCGCGGCCCAGTTCGCCAGCAGCACGGTGACGTCGCGTTCGAGCAGGAACCCGCGCAGCTCGGCGGGCACGTCGCTGTCGTCGGCGTACAGGTGCAGTTCGTCGTCACGGTAGACGTGCCAGATGCGGGCGAAGGTCGTGGTCATGCGGATGTAGCGCATGAGCAGATCCACCGCCGAGCGCACGGTCGGGCTGGCCAGCAATGCCAGGCCGAGCGCGCCGTAGCTGGTGACGTGGGTGCGGGCACCCGCGGCCAAGCCGAGGCCGGGCGGATCGCCCAGTGCCGTCACGATATTGCGGACCAGGGCCAGTTCCTGTGCGGCGGTGACCTCGCCGTCCGGCGTGTTCAGCAGAGCCGGATCGATGCCGGTGCCGCGCAGGCACGCGCGCACGCCGAGACCGTGCTCGGCCGCCACCTCGACCAGCACCGCCGACAGACCGACCGTACGCCGCCATTCCCAGGTCATCGCTGTCATGGTCGTCGGCTATGACCGGTCCGCGCAGGAAAACGATCGGACATCGACCGGACACCCGCTCGTCCGCCGCGTCCGCCGAAACCCGGTGTCGCCCACCGAGACGGCCGGAATTCGCAAGGTCGTGGCCCGAATTCGCATGGGCGCAACCGGGTCTCGGCGGTACCGTCGAGCGGACGGGACGGCGAGCGGAGACAGCGGATGGGCATGGGGACGCTCGCGGGCCGCCGGATCGCCATCGCCGGGGGTGCGCGGGAGCTGGAACAGGAAGTGGCACTGGCGTTTCTGGGGGCCGGGGCGCGGGTGGTACTGGGCGATCGGTCGGCCGCCACGGCCCGGCGGCGCGCCGCCCGCCTGGCGCACAGCACCGGCGCCGCCGTTCTCGGCGCGCGCGTGATCGCCTACCACGAGGACTGTTTCACCGCGTTCCTCGCCGAAGCACACGCCCGGTTGGGCGGGCTGGACGTGGTGGTCAACACCGTCGAAGCCGCCCCCGGCGCCGCGCAGGCACCCGACCTCACACCGGCGATCGTCGGCGCGCGCGTCGCGGCGCGGATGTTCACGGCCCGGGGCCACGGACACATCGTCAACGCGGGATCGGCGGCCGGGGTCGCCGGCGCGCTCGGCGCGGCCGTCTACTGCGCGACCAAGTACGCGCTGGTGGAGGCGGCCGGGCTGCGCGGACGCGCGGTCACCGGCGACACCCTGCTCAGCACGGTGGCGCCGGGCGGCGCTGCGGACGCACAGCGGATCGCCGCGGCGGTCGCCGACTGTGTGGCGCACGGCAGGAACGGCCTGGTCACCGTCGGAGACATCGACCTCGCGACGGTTCAGTCCAGCTCGCGCAGGACGCGGACGAGGACCTTCCCGCTCGGGTTGCGCGGCAGTTCCGGCAGGAAGAGCACGTCGCGGGGCACCTTGTAGCGGGCCAGGTGGGTGCGTACGTGGTCGCGCACCTGCTCGGCGGTGAGCGCGTGGCCCGGTCGCAGCACCACGGCCACCCGCAGCCGCTGGCCGTACTCGTCGTCGTCGACGCCGAAGGCGCTGGCCTCGGCCACCGCGGGATGGGCGGCCAGCAGGTCCTCGACCTCGCCGGGGAAGACGTTCTCACCACCGGAGACGATCATGTCGTCCTCGCGTCCGTCGACGAACAACCGTCCGGCCGCGTCGATATGACCGAGATCGCCGGTGGCCATCAGGCCGCGCACCCGCGGCTTGTCTCCGCCGCCGGTGTAGCCCTCGAATTGGTAATCGTTGCCGACGAAGATGCGGCCGGTGTGCCCGGCGGGCAGTTCGCGGTCCGTGGCGTCGAGGATCGCGACCACCGCGCCCGGCACCGGCCGACCCACGCAGCCGGGGGCCTCGGCCAGGTCGGCCGGGGTGGCGATGGTGGCGTAGGCGGCCTCGGTGGAGCCGTACACGTTGTAGAGCACGGGCCCGAACGCCTCGGTGGCGCGCAGGCACAGCGGAGCGCCCAGCTGCGACCCGGCGACGAAGACCACCCGCAGCCGGGACAGCTCCCGGTGGGCCCTGGCGTGCGGATCGGCGTCGACCAGGCGGCGCAGCATCACCGGCACCACCACCAGCGTGCTCGCGCGGTGCCGGACCAGGCTGTCCAGCACCGCCTCGGGGTCGAACTTCCGCCGGATCACCAGCGTGGTGCCGAATCCCAGCGCCAGGACGGCGTGCGCGAAGCCGAGCGTGTGGAACAGCGGCGCCGGGCATTCGGTCACCTCCCGGACGCGCAACGGCACGCGAGCCAGGAGGCCGCCCAGCGGCGACAGCGAGGTCGGCTCCCGCCGCGGGGCGCCCTTCGGGGTGCCGGTGGTGCCGCTGGTGAGCAACACGATCCGGGCGGGCGTGCGGGGCCGGCGGGCCGGTGTGCGGGCTCCGCCCGCGATGAGGTTGTCGAGGGTGTCGACGGCGGGCGCGTCGGTCCAGGCGCGGTATCGGCCCCGCCGCGGACGCAGGTCACCGAGCAGCCCGGTGAACTCCTCGTCGTGGACCACCAGGTCGGCGCCCTCCCTGGCCAGCACCTCGCGCAGCTGCCCGGCGCCGAAATCGGTGTTCACCAGGATGATTCGGGCCCCGCACTTGGCCGCGGCGAAGACCGCGTAGTGGAAGCCGCGGTGGTTGCGGGTCAGTACCGCCACGCCCTCGCCGTCGCGCAGTCCGCGGGCCCGCCAGGCGTTGGCGAGCGCGGTGGTGCGCTCGTCGAGTTCGCGGAAGCTCACCCGCCCGCGCTCGTCGAGCACCGCGGTGCGGTCCCGGTAGCGCACCGCCGCGACGCCGACCAGTCCGCCCAGCAGACCCGAGCGCACCACCGCGAGGCCCATTCCGGCCAGCCGGTCGGGCCGCTCGGGGGTGAGGAGCCCGGCGCGCAACGCCAGTGCGGCGTAATAGGTCTCGTCCCGGACCCGCCGCACCACCCCGGCCGCCGTCACCTTGGGCATCATCGCACTCCTGTCACCCGGCCGACCGGCCCGCGAAACCCCGCACGCGGAGTGCGGGCATCTGCCCTCACAGTATGGCCTGTCGGGTACCCGCGTCGAGTGCCCGACCCCACGGCGACGGCGCTCAGCCCAGGGCGCGGGCGAACGCGGCCGCCAGCTCGCGAACCTGCTCGTCGGTCATGACGAACGCGGGCGAGATCTGCAATGCCCCCTGACCCGCGGCCCGGCTCGACACCCCTTCCGCCCGTAGGGCTTTGACGAAGGCTGGCGCTTCGGCGGGATCGGCGAGCTGGACGGCGGCGACCGCGCCCAACCCGCTGCGCACCTCGGCGACCCGTGGATGCTGTGCCAGCGGAGCCAGCTCGGCGTGCAAGGTGGACTCCAGTCGCGCCGCCTCGGCGAGCAGGTTCTCGCGCTCGAGGATGTCCAGATTGGCCAGTGCGGCCGCGGCGGAGGCGGCGTGTCCGCCGTAGGTGTAGCCGTGGCGCCACCACACCCCACCGGCGAAGAACGGCTCGGCCAGGTGCGGCGCGATGAACACCGCGCCCATCGGCAGATAGCCGCTGGTGAGGCCCTTCGCGGTGGTCATCAGGTCCGGGCGGAGGTCGAACCGGCTGGAGGCGAACCAGGAGCCGCCGATGCGGCCGAAGCCGGTGACCACCTCGTCGGCGACGAAGAGGATGTCGTGGTCGGCGCAGATCGCCCGCACCTCCCTCAGATACCCCTCCGGTGGCAGGTACACCCCGCCCGCGCCGATGATCGGTTCGCAGAAGAAGGCCGCGATCCGCTCGGCGCCGACCTCCTCGATCAGCGCGAGCAGCCCCTTGGGGTCGTCCCAGTCGACCGTGCGTGCGTCGGGCATGAGTTCGCCGTAGCCGTCCCGGTTGGGCGGCAGGCCCGACAGCGCGGTGCCCGCGACGTGCATGCCGTGGTAGGCGCGCTGCCTGCCCACCACGATGGTCTTGCCCGGCCTGCCGACCTCGTGCCAGTAGCGGCGGGCGAACTTCGCGGCGGTGTCCACCGAGTCGGAACCGCCGGAGGTGAAGAAGATCTTGCTGCCCGGGATCGGCGCGATCGCCGAAAGCCGTTCGGCCAGTTCCCGGGTCGGCGGCTCGGCGATGTCGCCGAAGTTCGAGTAGTGCGCGATCCGGCGCAGCTGGGCGGCGACGGCGTCGGCGATCTCGGCGCGGCCGTGGCCGACGTTGGTGAACCACAGGCCCGCGGTGGCGTCGAGATAGCGGTTGCCCGCCTCGTCGTAGACGTAGGCGCCCGCACCGCGGGCCACCACGAACGCGCCGTCCCGTGCGACGGCGCCCATATCGGCGAATCCATGCCACAAGGCGTTCATGACACCACCTCTACCCTATGCCGGTGGCGCCCCGGTGTCGGCCCAGCTCACAGCGCCGGACTCGGCGCGCGCCCGCGCGCGGCGAACCCGCCCACCGCCGTGACGGCCACCGCGAGCAACGCGAACACCCCGGTCAGCACGACCAGCCCGACGATCAGCGAGGGATACCCCTGCTCGCGCGGGTCGATGAAGGGATACGGGTACCAGTCGACGACCGGGCCGCGGATCAACGTATAGGCGCCGTAGCAGGCCGGATAGATCAGCCAACCGCCGATCAGCCGGCCGGTGACACCGAGCGCGACCGGGGCGGCCAGCCAGTCGGCGACCAGCACGATCGGCAGCACGCGGTGCAGGATGTCGTTGATCCAGCGGTCGGTGAGCATCACATCGATGTCGGCCAGCAACACCGCGTACACCACGCCGGTGATCAGCAGATAGAGCGTGGCGGCGCCGCGCAGCAGCTGCCAGCGCCGCCCACCCGGGTCGCGCACCCCACCGACCAGCAGGACCAGCACGCCGAGCACGTTGGACTGGATGGTGAAGTAGCTGAAGTAGTTCGCCGTGGAGAACGCCGGTTGGTCGAGGTTGCGCAGCGGAATCCACACCAGCGCGACCACACCGAGTACTCCGAAGGCGATGCGCAGTCCCCGAATCCACCACGCGGTGCCCGAGCCACCGTTCATCGGCCGATCTTCGCACATGGGACCCGCCGAAGCGGGCCGATCGCACGACTCAGCACACCGCGGGTTATCCCCGCGTGCCGTCCCGCCCGCCGCCGCGGGGGCGCGCGCGACCGCGACCGGTAGGCTGGAGTGCGCAATGACCAGGACAGCTGACACCGGAACACGCGAGCTCCGCACCCGCCTGGCGAATCTCTCCCTCCGCGACGAACACCGGCTGCGCCGCAGGCTGGAGCGCGCCCGGGGCACCGACCTCGACGAGATCGCCGCCGACATCGCCGCGGCCGAGGCGCGAATCGAGGCACGTCGCGCGTCGGTACCGACGATCCGCTACCCCGAGCAGCTGCCGGTCAGCGCCCGCCGCGACGACATCGCCGCCGCCATCGCGGCCAACCAGGTCGTGGTCGTCGCCGGTGAGACGGGTTCGGGTAAGACCACCCAGATCCCCAAGATCTGCCTGGAGCTGGGCCGCGGCATCCGCGGCACCATCGGCCACACCCAACCGCGCCGCCTCGCCGCCCGCACGGTCGCCGAGCGCATCGCCGAGGAACTGGGCACCGAACTGGGCGACGTGGTCGGCTACACGGTGCGGTTCACCGACCAGGCATCCGAGCACACGCTGGTCAAACTCATGACCGACGGCATCCTGCTCGCCGAGATCCAACGCGACCGGCTGCTGCGCCGCTACGACACGATCATCATCGACGAGGCGCACGAACGCAGCCTCAACATCGATTTCCTGCTCGGTTATCTCAAGCAGTTGCTGCCGCGTCGCCCGGATCTGAAGGTGATCATCACCTCGGCCACCATCGACCCCGAGCTGTTCGCCCGGCACTTCGCCGCCGCCGACGGCACGCCCGCGCCGATCGTCGAGGTGTCCGGCCGGTCCTATCCGGTGGAGATCCGGTACCGGCCACTGAGCCTGGAGCTGCCCGCCACCGGCGACGAGGGCGCGGACACCGAGGACGAGACCACCGTCGTGGACCGCGATCCGGTCGACGCGATCGCCGACGCGGTACGCGAACTCTTCGCCGAGGGCGACGGCGACGTGCTGGTCTTCCTTTCCGGCGAACGCGAGATCCGCGACGCCGCCGACGCGCTGCGCGACCTGAAGCTGCCCCGCACCGAGATCCTCCCGCTGTACGCCCGGCTCTCCGCGGCCGAGCAGCACAAGGTGTTCGCCCCGCACACCGGGCGTCGGGTGGTGCTGGCCACCAACGTCGCCGAGACCTCGCTGACCGTGCCGGGCATCCGCTACGTGATCGACCCGGGCACCGCGCGCATCTCCCGCTACTCGCTGCGGACCAAGGTGCAACGGCTGCCGATCGAGCCGATCTCGCAGGCCTCGGCCCGGCAGCGCGCGGGTCGCTGCGGGCGCGTCGCCGACGGCATCTGCATCCGGCTGTACTCCGAGGAGGACTTCGAGTCCCGGCCCGCGTTCACCGAGCCGGAGATCCTGCGCACCAATCTGGCCGCGGTGATCCTGCAGATGACCGCGCTCGGGCTCGGCGACATCGAGAACTTCCCGTTCGTGGAGGCGCCGGACCGGCGGGCCATCCGCGACGGCATCGCGCTGCTCGAAGAACTCGGCGCCCTCGCCGAGCCCGCACCGCAGCCGGACGCGGCCGCGCCGTCCGAGGACGGCCCGCGTGCCCCGAAGGGGCGCCGCCGTCGCGGCGGCGAGGGCGCCGGCGGCATGGCGCTGACCCCGATCGGGCGGGAGATGGCCCAGTTGCCGGTCGACCCGCGCATGGCGCGGATGCTCGTGCAGGCCAACCGCAACGGCTGCCTGTCCGACGTGCTCGTCATCGTGGCGGCGCTGTCGATCCAGGACGTGCGCGAACGCCCGGCCGACCAGCAGCAGGCCGCCGACACCCGGCATGCCAGGTTCACGGTGGAGGGCTCGGACTTCCTGGCCTACCTGCGATTGTGGGACTACCTCACCGAGCAGCGGAAATCCTTGTCGTCCAACCAGTTCCGTCGCATGTGCCGGGAGGAGTTCCTGCACTACCTGCGCATCAGGGAGTGGCAGGATCTGCACGGGCAGCTGCGCACGATCACCCGCGGGCTGGGATGGACGGCCGAACGCCGTCGCGCCACCGCCGACGACGACACCCCGTGGGACTCGACCGCCATCCACCAGTCCCTGCTGGCGGGCATGCTCTCCCACCTCGGGGTGCGCGAGGCCGAGACCCGCGAGTACCTGGGCGCGCGCGGCGCGAAGTTCATGATCTTCCCCGGTTCCTCGCTGGCGAAGAAACCGCCGCGCTGGGTGATGGCCGCCGAACTGGTCGAGACCTCACGGCTGTGGGGCCGGATGGTGGCGCGGGTGGAGCCCGAATGGGCCGAACGGCTCGCGGGAAATCTGGTCAAGCGCACCTACTCCGAACCGCACTGGTCGGCCGGGCGCGGCGCGGCCCGCGCCTACGAGCGGGTCACCCTCTACGGCATTCCGCTGGTCACCGGACGCCCGGTGGACTACGGCCGCATCGACCCGGAACTGTCGCGCGAACTGTTCATCCGGCACGCCCTGGTGCAGGGTGAGTGGCGCACCCGGCACCGGTTCTTCCACCGCAACCGGGAGCTGCTCGATGATGTCGCCGACCTCGAGCACCGGGCCCGGCGCCGCGACATCCTCGTCGACGACGAGGTGCTCTTCGAGTTCTACGACCGGCGCATCCCCGCCGACGTGGTGTCGGTGCGGCACTTCGACAGCTGGTGGAAGAAGGCGCAGCGGGAGAACCCGGAACTGCTCGACTTCACCGAGTCGACGGTGGTCAACGACGTCGCCGCGGCGCTGGACCCCACCGACTTCCCGGACGCCTGGCGGCAGGGCGAACTCAGCTTCCCGCTCACCTACCAGTTCGAACCAGGCCAGGAGGACGACGGTGTCACCGTGCGCATCCCGGTCGAACAGCTCGCGCACGTGCGCCCGGTCGGCTTCGACTGGCTGGTGCCCGGCATGCGCGCCGAGCTGGCCGGTGCGCTGATCAAGACGCTGCCGAAGGCGCTGCGCCGCAGCGTGGTTCCCGCCCCGGACTTCGCGGCGGCGGCGCTGGCGGCGCTCACGCCGCGCGCCGAACCGCTGCGCGTCGGGCTGGCGCGCGAGCTGTCGCGGCTGGGCGGGGTGACCATCACGCCGGCCGACCTCGACCCGAGCGCACTGCCCGATCACCTGCGGATGACCTTCGCCGCCGTCGACCGTTCGGGCGCCGTCCTGGCCAAGAGCAAGAGCCTCACCGAGCTGAAAACCGCACTGGCCGAACAGGTGTCGAAGTCCGTGGCGAAGGCGACCGCGGGCGCCGAGCGGGCGCCTGCCACGGTGTGGACCTCCGAGACACTGGGCGCGGTGCCCGAGACGGTCCGCAGGCAGGTCGCCGGACAGACGGTGACCGGATATCCGGCCCTGGTGCCCGAAGGCGAGGGCGTGGCCGTCCGGGTGCTGAGCTCGCCCGCCGAGCAGGCGGCGGCGATGCGGGCGGGCATCAGAGCGCTTGTGCTGCAAGCTCTCCCGACCTCGGTGCGGGCGGTGACCGCCGGGCTCTCACCGACCGACCGGCTGGCCTTGAGCCAGAATCCGTACGGGTCGCTGGACGCGCTGGTGCAGGACTGCCGGGCGGCCGCCGCGGACGAACTGATCGCCGCCGCGGGCGGTCCGGTGCGCGACCCCGAGCGGTTCCAGGAGCTGCTCGCACGGATCCGGCCCGAGTTCGCCACCGCGGTCGCGCGGATCGTGCGGCTGGTGGTGCCGGTGCTCGCGGAGGCGCACCGGGTCACCACCGCACTGGGCCAGATCAAGGAGCGCGACATCGCCGAGGACGTGCGCGCCCAGCTCGACGAACTGGTCTTCGCCGGGTTCGTCTCCGAGTTCGGTACCGCCCGGCTGCGGGAGCTGCCGCGCTACCTGCGCGCGGCACGGGAGCGGCTCGCCGCCCTGCCCGCCTCCGCGGTGCGCGACCGGCAGGGCATGGCCGAGGTCGACCGCGCGCTGGCCGCTTACGACCGGCTGCTGCGCGCACTACCCGAGCCGCGCCGCACCGCGCCCGACGTGCTCGAGATCTGGTGGATGATCGAGGAGCTGCGGGTCAGCCTGTTCGCCCAGAAGCTCGGCACCCCGTACCCGGTGTCGGCCAAGCGCATCGAAAAGGCCATCGCCGCGGTCCGGCGTTGAACGGAGCCGCGGTCCGGCGTCGAACCGAGCCGCGGTCCGGCGTCGAACCGAGCCGCGGTCCGGCGTTGAACCGAGCCGCGGTCGGCCGTCGAACCGAGCCGCGGTCGGCCGTCGAGGCCGCTCAGTCGGCTGTCGCGCCCGCGCGCGCCCGCGCCGCGCGCATCTCGCTGATCTCGCGCTCGAAGTCCTCGGCCGAGGTGAAGGACCGGTACACCGAGGCGAAGCGCAGGTAGGCGACCTCGTCCAGGTCGCGCAGCGGGCCGAGGATGGCCAGGCCGACCTCGTGACTGGGCACCTCGGGCGAGCCCTTGGCCCGCACCGCGTCCTCCACCTGCTGCGCGAGCAGGTTCAGCGCGTCGTCGTCGACCTCGCGGCCCTGGCACGCGCGCCGCACGCCACGGATGACCTTCTCCCGACTGAACGGCTCGGTGACGCCGCTGCGTTTCACCACCGACAGGATGGCGGTCTCGACCGTGGTGAACCGCCGCCCGCAATTCGGACAGGAGCGCCGACGGCGGATGGCCGCACCTTCCTCGGCCTCGCGCGAGTCGACGACCCGGGAGTCGGGGTGTCGGCAGTACGGGCAGTGCATCCGAGATCCTTCGTCGATGCGTGCGCTCGCGGCGGATGCGCCCTCCGGTCGGGAGGCCGAGCCCGGCGAGCAGGTGTCCAGGCGGGTAGGCAGTATGTCGAGAATACCTGCCGGGATCACCTCGGCACCGGTCACCGCGGCCAAAACCTGGCCCGTTGCCGCATGGGCGGGCGCCGCGTCCGGTGCGCCACCGCGCCGAGCCGACGGCAGCGACGCGCGGAAACCGTTCAGCGCCACCACGGTTCAGCCGCCGCGCTCGGCTGTTCGACCACCGCGGGCGCGGGTTGCTGCGCCGGCTGCGGCGCCGCCGCACGCCACTGGGCGAGCACCAGGAAGCCCGCGACGATCAGCGCGGTGAGCAGGGCCGCGGCGGCCAGTGTCGCAAAACCCAACTGCGCCTGCTCCACCCGCCGCTGCGGCCGCGGGGCGGGCCGGCGCGGCGGCGTGAGACGCATGCGCTCGTAGCGCAGCGGCGCGCCACCGGGACGGCCGACCAGCGGCCTGCGGTCGACCGAGCGGACCCGCTCGCGATCGCGCACGCCGGCGCGCCGGGCGCGGGGCAGCGTGGCGCGGGTGGCGGTGCCGAATGCCGGTGTGCTGGAACGGGTCGCGCTGTACATCGGACAAACCTCCGTGGGGATCCTGGTTGCGGCTCGAAGGGCGTCGGGGCGGGGCGGGCGGTGGCAGCGGGCGGGGCGGCGCCCGGTCCGACCTGCTCGGATCACAGCTTTTCGATCACATGTTCGAAGAACTGATGTTCGAATTTCTACCACGGGCCGCCGACATTGTCAGCACGAAACGCCCGACATACTCGAACAGATGTTTGAAAGATCGCCGCGCCCGGACTAGATTCGAGAAACGATCTCGACAACGGAAAGGGCGGGTTGCGGTGAGCCGGACAGACGACACGGGTGAGGAGAGCGGAGTCGCCGTCGATCCCGCCCTGAACGGGGCGGATCTCACCGTGCGTCAGCGCAAGGTGCTCGAGGTCATCCGCACGTCGGTGAGCGAGCGCGGCTACCCGCCGAGCATCCGCGAGATCGGCGACGCCGTCGGCCTCACCTCCACCTCCTCGGTCGCCCACCAGTTGCGCGCCCTCGAGCGCAAGGGCTACCTGCGCCGCGACCCCAATCGGCCGCGCGCGGTGGACGTCCGTGGTCTCGACGAGGCGGTCCGCGCGGTCACCGCGCTGCCCGGCGCCGCGCTCGAGGAACCCGACACCCTCGCCGAGGACACCGGCCGCCCCACCCCCACTTTCGTGCCGGTGCTCGGCCGCATCGCGGCCGGTGGCCCGATCCTGGCCGAGCAGGCCGTCGAGGACGTCTTCCCGCTGCCGCGCGAACTGGTCGGCGACGGGTCGCTGTTCCTGCTGCGGGTGGTCGGCCAGTCGATGGTCGACGCGGCGATCTGCGACGGCGACTGGGTGGTGGTGCGCCAGCAGAACGTCGCGGAGAACGGCGACATCGTCGCCGCCATGATCGACGGCGAAGCCACGGTGAAGACGTTCAAGCGCACCGGCAAGGACGTCTGGCTGATGCCGCACAATCCGCTGTTCGAGCCGATCCCCGGTAACGACGCGCGCATCCTCGGCAAGGTCGTCACGGTCATTCGCAAGATCTGACCGTCCCGGCGCGGCGGCGGACAATGGCGGCATGACCGAGCTGGTCTGGTACGCCGCCTACGGCTCCAACATGCACAGCGAACGCCTGCGCTGCTACCTCGCGGGCGGCTGTCCACGGGGCGGGGCGCGCACGCTGCCGGGTGGACGCGATCCGCGCGATCCGGTGCGCACGGCCGCGGTGTACGTGCCCGGCGTGTTGTACTTCGCCACCGAGTCGGCCACCTGGACCGGCGGGCGGGCCTTCTACTGCCCCGACGCACCCGGGGCGATGCCCGCCCGCGCGTATCTGCTGACGGCGAGCCAGTTCGCCGACATCGTCGCGCAGGAGATGTACCGCCTGCCGGGCACCGACCTCGATCTCGCACCGGTGCTGCGCAGCGGCCGGGCCGCCCTCGGCCCCGGTCGGTACGAGACCCTGGTGCGCGTGGGCACCCTGGCGGGTCACCCGATCCTGACCTGCACCGCGCCGTGGCACCACACCGCGGTGCCCGGCAACCCACCGGCGGCGGCCTACCTGCGCCATCTCGCCGCCGGGCTGGTCGAAGGGCACGGCTGGACACCGGAGCGGATCGCCGGGTACCTGGCCACACGCCCCGGCGCCGACCTGGCCTGGACCCCGGAGACGGTGCTCGACGTCCTGCGCTCGCCCCGCCGCAACGGGTCGGCGACCGCCGCGCCACCGGGTTGAGCACACCGGAGTTGGTCTTGTTTGGGTCCGGAGCAGCCCGGGTATCACCACGGGCGTCGAGTACACGGCAGCGAGACGCAACCGAGGGAGATCTCTCATGCTCGAGACCGCCGCGACAACACGAACCACCACCCGCCCGACGGCACGCAGGCCGGGCCAGGCCGAAGACAGTTACGACAACATCGAACCGTGGTTCGCCGAACTGGCGGCGCTCGACGAGCACGACCCGCGCAGGCGGGCATTACGCGAACACATCATCGGGCTGTGCCTGCCGCTGGCCGACCACATCGCCCGCCGCTTCTCCGGCCGCGGCGAAGCCTTCGACGATCTGCACCAGACCGCGCGGCTGGGCCTGGTGCAGGCGGTGGACCGATTCGACGTGCGCCGCGGCAGCTCCTTCCTCGCCTTCGCGGTGCCCACCATCATGGGCGAGGTGCGCAGGCACTTCCGCGACCACACCTGGGCGCTGCGGGTGCCGCGCCGCGCCAAGGAACTGCAGGCCATGATCGGCCCGGCCACCGAGAAACTGTCCCAGCGGCACGGTCGCATGCCGACGGCCCGCGAGATCGCCGCCGAACTCGACGTCGAGCTGGTGGAGGTGACCCGCGCACTGGTGGCCGCCAACGCCTACTCCACCAACACCCTGCACGCTGTCGGTCGCGACGACGACGGCAACGTCGGCCTGTCCATCGGCGACAGCCTCGGCACCGAGGAGCCGTGCTACCGGCTGATGGAGGACGCGATGGCGGTTCGCCCGTTGATCGCCGCGCTCCCCGAGCGGGAACGCCAGGTGTTGATCTGGCGGTTCTACGATTCGCTCACCCAGTCCCAGATCGCCGAGCGTCTCGGCGTCTCCCAGATGCAGGTCTCGCGGATCCTCAACCGCACCCTGACCCGGCTGCGCGAGGAAGCGCTGGCCGAACCCACGGCCGCCGTGGCCTGAGAACCCCACGACACCCCGGGCGCGAGAGTTTGCAACCGGTCTCCGCTGCGGTTTGATCAGTGCGGCGCAGGGTAGTTGCTGTGCAGTAGCCACCCGGCCCGTGTTCGGTTGTTCCCACGGGCCGCTCGTTCGACGTGTTTCCCCGGTTCGACTTGTTTCCGCAGGACGTGGCACCACCCCTATTCAGGAGGATGAGTCGTGGGCGTTCGGTCAGGTTCGAGCTCTGGTTCTCTCCCGCACGACGGCGGCGACGTCGTCGGTCTGCTGCGCCCGCGCGGCGGACTGCACATCGTGCTCGTCGCCCCGCCCTACTTCCAGGTGCCGCCGACCGGCTACGGCGGCGTGGAGGAGGTGGTGGCGCAGCTGGCCGACGCGCTCGTCGCGCGCGGTCACCGGGTCACCCTGATCGGTGTCGGCGAGCCGGGCACCGCCGCGGATTTCGTCGCCGTCGCCACGCACGGCGCGGCCGAACAGCTGGGCGAAGCGTTTCCCGAGGTGGTGCACGCGCTCCGGGTGCGGCAGGCGATCGAGGAACTGGCGGCGACGGGCCCGATCGACGTCGTGCACGACCACACCTTCGCCGGGGTGCTCAACGCGCCCACCTACCGCCGGCTGGGTATCCCCACGGTCCTCACGGTGCACGGCGCGGTGGACGGCGAGTTCGGCGAGTACTACCGCCGCATCGGGGCGAGCGCGGGACTGGTGGCGATCAGCGACCGCCAGCGCGCCCTGGCGCCCGGGCTCAACTGGGTGGGCCGGGTCCACAACGCCGTCGTCCCCCAGCGCTGGCCGTTGCGCACCGAGAAGGAGCCCTACGCGCTGTTCCTCGGCCGCTACTCCCCCTGCAAGGGCGCCGATCTCGCGCTTCGCGCCGCGCACGAGGCGGGCGTGCCGCTGATCCTGGCCGCCAAGTGCATCGAACCGATCGAGAAGGAGTTCTTCGAGGACTGTGTCCGGCCGCTGCTCGGCGACCGGGACGTGGTGTTCGGGGAAGCGGATTCGACGCAGAAGCGGCAGCTGCTCGCCGGCGCCCGCTGCCTGCTGTTCCCGATCCGGTGGGAGGAACCGTTCGGGATGGTGATGATCGAGGCGATGGCCTGCGGCACACCGGTGGTCGCGCTGCGCGGCGGCGCGGTGGCCGAGGTGGTCGAACACGGGGTGACCGGCTGGGTCTGCGAGACCCCCGCGGAGCTGCCGGATGCGGTGCGGCGCAGCGCCGCTCTCGATCCGCGCGAGTGCCGGGCGCGGGTGGAGCGGCTGTTCAGCGTCGACCGGCTGGCCGCCGGGTACGAGGCCGTCTATCGCGAGACCGTCGCGACCGCGCCGCTGCCCGCGTCCGCGCCCGCCCTCGTCGGATCGGCGGTGCGGTGATGACCGCGCCACTGCGGCCGCTGGCCGGCACGGCGAATGTCTGTGCGGTCGAGGCGGATTCGGGATCGCTCTGCGTGAGCGACCGGCGCGGCGACATCCAGCGTGGCGCCACCCAAGGGCTCTTCTACCGCGGCGCGCGGGTGCTCTCGCAGTGGGAGTTGACCGTGGAGGGCCGGGGTGTGGAGCAGGTGGCCTTCGACAACGTCTGTCCCGGCCAGACCCGCTTCCTGCTGCGGGTGGCACCGCATTCGGGGCCGGAATCCACCGTGCTGCTCGAGCGCCACCGCATGCTGGGGCACGGTCTCACCGAGACCATCACCGTGCGCAATCTCGGCCACGAGGACACCGCGCTGACCCTGACACTCGACGTGGACGCCGATTTCGCGGACCTGACCGACGTCAAGCACGGCAGGCCGGGCGCGGGCGGCGCCGACGTCGTGATCAGCGGCGAGGAAATGCTGTTCACCGACGACAGCGACGCAGGCCACGGCGTCGCGGTGATCGCCGACGGCGAGCCCGCCGTCACGCCGGGCCTGTTCCGCTGGCACGCCGTGGTTCCCGCTCACGACCGGTGGCAGGCGACGGTGTTCGTCCAGCCGGTGCACCGGCACCGGCGATCCCCGGTGGTCGGTACCGAGGCGCCGCGTGAGCCGGACGAACCGAACACCAGCTGGCGCGCCACCCCGACCCGGGTGCACGCCACCGCCCGCGAGTTCGCGCGGGTGCTCGCCCACACCGAGACCGACCTGGCCACCCTGGCCGTCCGGCACGGCGACGGCCGGCCCGCCTACCTGGCCGCGGGCGCACCGTGGTCGATGTCGCTGTCGGGCCGCGACAGCATGCTCAGCGCGTGGATGACGTTGCCGCTCGATCCCGAACTCGCGCTCACCACATTGCGCACGCTCGCCGCCACCCAGGGCACCACCTGTAATCCGCACACCGAGGAGGAGCCGGGTCGCATCATCCGGGCCTTCCACGGGCCCGGCGAACCGGACCGGGCGGGGGCCTGTTACGGCTCGGTAGACACCACGCCGCTGTTCGTCATGCTGCTCGGCGAAGCCCTGCGCTGGGGTGCGGACCCGGGCGAGGTGCGGCGTTTGCTGCCCGCCGCCGACGCCGCCCTGGCCTGGATCGACGGGTACGGCGATCTCGACGGCGACGGCTTCGTCGAGTACCGCCGCCACACCGATCGCGGGCGGATCCACCAGAGCTGGAAGGACAGCTGCGACTGCATCAACGACGCGCACGGGCACCGCGCCGATCCGCCGATCGCGCTGGCCGAGGTGCAGGGCTATGCCTACGCGGCCGAACTGGCCCGCGCCGAACTCGCCGAGGCGTTCGGCGACATCCGCACCGCCGAGCGGATGCGGGCGCGCGCGGCCGATCGCAAAAAGCGCTTCGACGCCGCGTTCTGGATATCCGAGCGCGGCCACTACGCGCTCGGCCTGGACGGACACAAGAACCACATCGACGCGCTGACCAGCAATCCCGCCCACTGCCTGTGGACGGGCATCGTGGCCGACGCACGTGCCGCCGAACTGGTCGAATCACTGGCCCGCCGGTCGATGACCAACGGCTTCGGGCTGCGCACCCTCGGCGCCGACATGGCGGCCTACAACCCGATGAGCCATCACAACGGTGCGGTGTGGCCGCACGACACCGCCATCGCCGTCGCCGGGCTGCTGCGCTACCGGCAGGTGCCCGGCGCCAAGGCACTGGCCGAGACACTGACCGCGGGTCTGCTGGACGCGGCCGGGTTCTTCGACGGACGGCTGCCGGAGCTGTTCTGCGGCTTCGACCGCACCGAATTCCCCACGCCCGTCCCGCATCCCGCGTCGTGCGCACCGCACGCCGTCGCGGCGGCCGCGCCGCTGTTGTTGCTGCGCTCCTGGCTAGGCTTGCAGCCGGACGTGCCGCGCCGGACCCTGGTCCTGCATCCGAGCCTGCCGCACGACTGGGGCACGGTGCGCATCGGCGATCTGCGGCTGGGGAGCGCGACCGTGCACATCACCGCGCACACGAACTCGGCCGAGGTGACCGGCCTGCCCGCGGACTGGCAGCTGCGCCGGGCGGGCACCGGGCACGGCGCCGACCGCGGCGGCGCACCGTTCGCCGACGACGAGCACGTGTCATCGGCCACCCGCTGACAGACGATCAGCCCGCCGCGAGGTCCTCCCGCGGCGGCTGCACGCGCTGGGCGCCGATGCGCTCGATCCGGTCGCGGCCCCAGGTCGCCAGCGGTTCGAGCGCACGGTTCAGCGACCGGCCCAGCTCGGTGAGCCGGTACTCCACCCGCGGCGGCACCTCGGGATGGGCCTGGCGGTCGACGATCCCGTCCTCCTCGAGCTCGCGCAGTTGCTGGATGAGCATCTTCTCGGAGATGCCGGGCAGGCCGCGGCGCAGCTCGCCGAACCGGCGCACGCCGTGGTTCTCCAGCTCCCAGAGGATCAGGCCCTTCCATTTGCCGCTGACGACGTCCATCGCGGCGTCGATGCCGCAGAAGTACGGGCCGAATCTCTTCTCGCCCATGCCTCCCACCTCCTCACACACCCGTGGGTGAGTACCCCACCGAATAGTAGGTACTTGCCGGTTCCACCGTATCGGGTGAGGGTGGAGTCCGGCGCCGCACCAGCCCCTGCGAACAAGGAGAACCACCGCCATGGCGGACACCCGATCCACCCCCGTGACAGTCCTCGGCCTCGGTCCGATGGGCCGTGCGCTCGCCGCCGCGCTGCACAAGGGCGGTCACCCCACCACGGTGTGGAATCGCTCCCCCGGCAAGGACGCCGACCTCGTCGCCGCCGGCGTGCGCCGCGCGCCCGACGCGCCCGCGGCCGTGCGGGCGGGCGAACTCGTCGTGGTCGTGCTCAGAGATCACGCCTCCGTCCACACCGTGCTCGATCCGCTCGCCGCCGAGCTGGCCGGACGGCAGGTGCTCAACCTCACCAGCACCGCGCCCGCGGAATCGCGCGACCTGGCCGCGTGGGCCGAGAGCCACGGCATCGAATACCTCGACGGCGGCATCATGGCCGTGCCCGAGATGATCGGCACCGAGGGCTCCTCGATCCTCTACAGCGGCTCCCGCGCGGTGTTCGACCGCCACCGGACCGCACTCGAACTACTCGGCCGCGCCGACTATTTCGGCGCGGACGCCGGGCTCGCCGCACTGGTCGACTTCGCGTTGCTCTCCGCCATGTACGCGATGTACGGCGGGTTCTTCCACGGCGCGGCGCTGGTCGGGTCGGCGGGCATCTCCGCGACCGACTTCGCCGGGCGCGCCGGCGCGTGGCTCACCGCGATGGCGCAACTGCTGCCCCGGTACGGCGCGGTGATCGACGGTGGCGACTACACCACCGACGTGCAGCATCTCGATTTCCAGAAGGCCGCCTTCGACGCGATCGTGCGGGCCAGCCGGGACGCCGGTGTCGCGCTCGACATCGTCGCGCCGATCAAGACCCTCATCGATCGGCAGGTGGCCGACGGACACGGTGCGCTGGCGTTCGAGCGCACCGTGGACCGCCCCCTGCTCGAACCGCTCGGGCTCACCCACCCGCAGTACCTGGTGATGCTGGCGCTGTGGGAGCGTGCCCCGATGTCGGTCAAGGCCATCGCCGAGGCCATCCAGCTCGACTCGCCCACGCTGTCCCCGCTGCTCAAGCGGCTGGAGGCGGCCGGGCTGATCACCAGGGAGCGCGACCCGCGCGACGAACGCAACCTCCAGGTGAACCTCACCGAGGCGGGCGCCGCGCTGCGTGCGAAAGCCGAGCGCATCCCACCCGCCGTGGTGGAGAGCCTCGGCGTCACCATCGCCGACCTCGAGGAGCTGCGCGAGGTGCTCACCCGCGTCAACGAGGCGGCCCGCCGCTCGCTGTCCACCACCCGAGGAGTCTCCGCATGAAACGCCCCAATCCCGTCCAGTGGATCGGCTACTCCCTCGGCCGCCGCCTACCCGACGACCTGCAGGACTGGGTCCGCCACGACCTCACCGGCAGGCACGCGGTCGCCCGGCACCTCATCCGCGGCCTCGTTCCGTTCACCCCGCTGTTCGCGGTGTTCCTGATGTTCCCCGGCGAGCTGTGGCTGCGCGGCTCGATGGTGCTGCTCGCCGTGCTGCTCGCGCTGTTCTACACCGCGGCCTTCATGCCGATGAACCGCGCGCACCGCCTGGCCAAACACGGACTACCCGCCGATCTGGAGAACCCCGAGCGCGCCCGCAGACGCGCGGCCGACCGCGCCCGCTACGCGGCGAAATACCCTCATTAGCCCAGGTACTCAATAGTCGTACCCGTCGTCGCGGTCGGCGCCCAGCCGCTGCAGATGCACGCGGCGGTTGAGCCGGATCAGCGGCCGGGCCAGGAAGTACAGCGAGCCGATCAGGAACAGGCAGCGCCCGGCCACCACGGTGGCGTCGAAGAACTGCAGGATGCTGCCGGCGGTGAAGAAGACGGCGATGAGCACGTCGTTGGCGATGGAGATGCTCTCGTAGCGGTTGTTGACGACGATCTGCTGCCGGCCCACCGGCAGGCGCAGGGCCGGTTCGGAGTGGGTGTCGGTCATATCCCGGCGCCTACCCGGTCGGGCCCGGCTCATAACACCGCGGTGGGCGGTGGGCCGAGAAGCTCCGCTCGAGCCCACCGCGTCGGCGGCGGACTCAGCGCAGTTCCTCTAGACCGCCAGCACCGAGCGGTTGGCGACGGCGAGGGCGAAGCAAACCTGCCGGTCCAATCGCAGCGGGTCATCGATCTCCACGGAGCCTCCTTACAGCGCCGCCGCATGGCGCGGCCTTTCGTTTAGACACTATCAGTTAATGCGTTAATTGTTCACGCCGCCTCGGTTCCGGCGGCATACGGTAGGCGGGTACCGTAAATAGCGGTCGAATCTCGTTGCTAGAGTCGACGCCACCATGAGGCTCACCGATCCGTTGCGGCGCTTGGCATTACCGCTCCTGGCAATCCTGGTGTTGCTGGCCGGACTGCTCACCGTATGCGTCGGCGCCGCCGCCGCGAGCCACCACCACCCCGCCTCGACCGCCCCCTCCCCCGCGCACACCGCCGCCCACCCGCTCGACGACGCCGCCGCGCACCCGTGCGCGCCACACCCCGCGCACTGCGTGGAGAAGGCGCTCGCGCCCGCCGGCCTGCCCGCTCCGACGGGCACACCGGCGGCCGTCCCGGTCGCGGGTAGCGAGCCGGCCCCGGCGCCGTCGCCGGCGACCGCGACACCGCGCGGACCGCCCACCGCACTGCCGGTGCGCGGGGGCTGCGAGATCCTGACCCACCTCTGTATCGCTCGACGCTGACGGGCAGGCGCCAGGCCGGACCGCGTGGTCCGTGCCGGTGTCCATCCCGCTCCGCGCATCCTCCGCGCCGCGGCAGCCGCGGCGCGGCCACAGAAAGCGAACAGACGCATGAACGACCGGGCCGCCCTGCACATGGTGCGCCGCGGCGACCTCGCGCCCGGCGCCCGGATCGTCGAATCCAGCAGCGGCACCCGGGGATTCGGGCTCGCCCTGGCCGGGATCGCCCACGACCATCCGGTGACGGTGGTGACCGACCCCGGGCTGGAACCGCTCGTCGCCCAACTGCTCGCCGCCCACGGCGCGCGGATCGAGCTGGTCACCGAACCCCACCCGGTCGGCGGCCGGCAGCAGGCCCGGCGCGAACGCGTGCGCGCGTTGCTCGACCGAGACCCGGCGGCCTGGTGCCCCGACCAGTACACCAAACCCCGACTGTGGGGCAGCCGCACCCTGGCCGCCACCCAGTACGCGACCGGCGGGTGGAGCGTGGGCGCGGTCGCGTTGGTCGCGGGCTGGGCCGCCCGCGTGCACGACGCCGACGACGTGGTCGTCGCGGTGTTCCCTAACGGTCCGCATCGCTACTTCGACACCGTCTTCAGCGACAGCTACTGCCGCACCCACGGCCTGTTCGACACCGAGCCGCCCGCCGAACCCGCCACGCTCGACCATCCGGCGGAACGAGTCGTCACCTCGTGGACCGGTGTGCGACCGTGCTCGATCCGCGCCGGTTCAGCCCGGCGACGGAGGCCACCGCATGACGGCGCTGCGCACCTTCCGCACCTTCGACCGGCCCGTCCGGCTGCTGATGATCAACCAGTTCGGCATCAATCTCGGCTTCTACATGTTGATGCCGTACCTGGCCGGGCATCTCGCCGGACCGCTGGGATTGGCCGCCTGGGCGGTGGGTCTGGTGCTCGGGATCCGCAACCTCTCCCAGCAGGGGATGTTCCTGCTCGGTGGCACACTGGCCGACCGGATCGGCGACAAGCCGCTGATCGTGGCGGGATGCCTGCTGCGCACCGCCGGTTTCGGCCTGCTGGTGTTCGCCGAGACGCTGCCCGCGCTGCTGATCGCCTCGGCCGCGACAGGTTTCGCGGGCGCGTTGTTCAATCCCGCGGTGCGCGCCTACCTGGCCGCCGGCGCGGGCGAGCGGCGGGTGGAGGCGTTCGCGCTGTTCAACGTCTGCTATCAGGCGGGCATCCTGGCCGGGCCGCTGGTCGGGCTGGCGATGACGGCGGTCGACTTCCGGATCACCGCCGGTGCCGCCGCACTGATCTTCGCGGTCCTGACCGTCGCGCAGTGGTGCGCGCTGCCCACCGGCCCGGCGCGCACCGGACACTCGTCGGTGCTGCGGGACTGGCGCACGGTGCTGGGCAATCGGCGGTTCACCGCCTTCGCGGTGGTGATGACGGGTTCCTACGTGCTGTCCTTCCAGGTGTACCTGGCCCTGCCGCTGCACGCCCGCGTGCTGTCGGAGGCACACGCGCAGGCGCTGACCTCCGCGATCTTCGTCGTCTCCGGCGTGGTGGCGGTGGCGGGCCAGCTGCGGATCACCGCGTTGCTGCTCGCGGCCGCGCTCCTGGCGGTCGGCACGGCGGCGGTGTTCCCGTTCGAGATGGACATTGTGGTCGCGCTGGCCGGCGGTCGGCTGGTGGCCACCCACTACGGCTACTACAACACCGTGGTCGGCGTCGGCATCCTGGCGGGCAACCTGCTGACCGGCACGGTGCTCGGCGCCGCGCACGCCGCGGGCGCCGGGTGGGCGGTGTGGACCGGGCTCGCCGCCGTGGGAGCGGTGTCGGCGGTGGGCCTGCACCTGGTGGAACGGCGGGCAGCGGCCCCGCCGCGTGTCACTTCCGCGGCATCCACCGCCGCGCCGTGATCGACGGCCC
Source organism: Nocardia sp. FDAARGOS_372 (assembly GCF_002554515.1). NCBI lineage: Bacteria > Bacillati > Actinomycetota > Actinomycetes > Mycobacteriales > Nocardiaceae > Nocardia > Nocardia sp. FDAARGOS_372. The sequence goes on from NZ_PDDW01000001.1 coordinate 2,773,984, forward strand.
GGTTCCCCCGGCGCGCGGCCGGGGGAACCGGGCCGCATCGGTCAGCCCTGCAGCAGGCCGCGCATCTGGTCGATCTCGGCCTGCTGGCCGTCGATGATCTGCTGAGCCAGTGCCTTCGCGGCCGGGTCGGCACCCTGCGCGAGCTCGGTGCGCGACATCTGCACCGCGCCCTCGTGGTGGGCGATCATCATCGTCAACCACATCCGGTCGAACTCGGCGCCGCGGGCCGCCCGCAACTGCGCCATCTGTTCGTCGGTCATCATGCCGGGCATCGACATGTCACCGTGCCCCATGCCGGCGTGGCCGCCGCCGTCGACGGGCGCGCCCCAGCTCTGCAACCAGCCGGTCATGGTGGCGATCTCGGGGTCCTGCGCCTGCTGGATGCGGGCGGCCAGGTCGCGCACGCGCGGGTCGGTGCTGCGCTCGGGCACCAGCGCGGCCATCTCCACCGCCTGGCGGTGATGCGGGATCATCTCCTGCGCGAACGCCACGTCGGCGTCGTTGTGCGCGGCCGCACCGGTCGCGCCGGTGGTCGCGCCGGCCGTCGTGGACGACGCGGTGGTCGCGTGCGTGTCGTGGTCGCCGCTGTCGTCGCCGCAGCCGGCGAGCAGGGCGGCGGTGGCCAGGACCGCGGGGATGGCAGCGCGCAGGGTCGTACGAGAGGTCATGGTGTGTGCTCCTGGAAGTAGGAATTGCTCGTGGCAGGTGAGAGCGCGCCGCGACCCGGAACGCCGGGTCCGGCGGGCGTCGATCACAGCCGCAACACGCACAATGCGGCCAGGCGCCGGGAGGTCGGGCGCGGTGGCGGCCGGGCCACGGACGGCGCGGTCCGGCGAGCTCGGGCGACCGCGTCGTCGCGGGTCAGGCCGACCAGGCCGAACAGCACCAGCGCGAGACCGGCCAGCGCGGTGAGGATCGCCGCGCACAGGTGGAGCAGATCGTGGCCGCCGTCGTGTTCGCCGGGGGCCGGTTCACCGGGGGCGCCGTCGCGCGGTCCCGCGGCATTCTCCGGTCCACCGGACCCATCGGCACGGTGGCCGTCCGGCGCGAACCCGGTGACCTCGTGCAGGTCCGCCGGGGCGGATGCCGCGGCGGGAACGGCCGCGTGCCGCGAATGATCCGCCGCCCCTGTCGAATCGAGTGCGGCGCCGACGAGGTGGTGCATGCCCAACACCGCCATCGCCACGACGGCGGGCAGCCATGCACGCAGGAGCGATCCATCGGCGAGCCGCACGCCCTCGAATCTAGCAGCCGCCGAGCCCCTCTCCGCGATCGCCGAGACCCCCGGGCCCGCGATACTCAGCCGCCCATCCGCGCCAGGCGCCGGGCCAGGCGGGCGGCGGCGGCGCGGAGTTCGGGCGGCTCGAGCACGTCGGCGTCGACGCCGAGCCGCGCGACGTGCACCGCGAGCCAGTCCAGGTCCATGCCGCCGACGATCAGGAGGCAGCGGCCGTCGCCGTCGTCCTCGATCCGGCCGACCTGCGGCGGCACCAGCTCGCGGATGCGCCGGGCGGGGGCGTGCAGCCGGATGCGGGCCAGGTGCGGGTAGGGCGCCTCGGTCATCGATCGCTGCACGTAGTCCACCGGATCCGGGTGCTCCCTCGGGCGGAAACGCCAGGTGGTGGTGACGAGGTCGCGCATCCGGTCCAGTCGGAAGGTCCGCCAGTCGGCCCGGTCGATGTCCCAGGCCATCAGATACCAGCGGTGGCTGGTGGCGACCATCCGCACCGGTTCGACGGTGCGCTCGGTGTCGGCGGCGCCGCGACCGGCGTACCGGAACCGCACCCGGACGGCGTCGCGGCAGGAGTGTGCCAGGCGCACCAGGACGTCGGCGTCGACTTCGGCGCCGGGCCCGACGAGGGTGTCGGTGGCGCCGTGCACCGCCCGCACCTCCGTGCGCAGCCGGGGCGGCATCACCTGATCGAGTTTGGCCAGCGCCCGTAACGCCGCCTCCCCCGTCCCGGCCACCGTCCCGCCCGAGGCCATGCGCAGCGAGACCGCCGTGGCGATGGCCTCCTCGTCGTCGAACAGCAGCGGCGGCAGCCGGGTGCCCGCGCCCAGCCGGTAGCCGCCGCCGACACCGGCGGTCGCCTGCACCGGATAGCCGAGGGCCCGCAGCCGCTCGACGTCGCGCCGCACCGATCGATCGGTGACGCGGAGTTCGGCGGCCAGCTCGGCCGCCGTCCACGACGGCCTGCGCTGCAACAGCGCGAGCAGCCGCAACACCCGCTCGGTGGTCGCCTCCACGCTCATACCCGGATCGTCGCACAGATCGCGGAACGTAGCTGTCCGCATTCGGCGAGACACTGGTGGCATGACTGATCAGACCTGGAACGCCCTGCTCCGCGACCAATTCGACTGGCACTGGACCCACCAGCTGCGCGGACGCCTCGACGGCCTCACCGACGCCGAGTACTTCTGGGAACCCGCGCCCGGCTGCTGGAGTGTGCGCCCGCGCGGCACCGGCACGGCGCCCGTGCAGGGCGGTTCCGGCGCCATGACCATCGACTTCGCCATGCCCCCGCCCGATCCGGCCCCGTTGACGACCGTCGCCTGGCGGCTCGGCCATGTCGTCGTCGGCGTGCTCGCCATGCGCAACGCCGCGCATTTCGGCAGGCCGGCCACCGATTACCAGTCCTTCGAGTACGCCGCCACGGCCGCCGACGCGCTGGCGCAGCTCGACGCCGAGTACGCGCGCTGGCGGGCGGGCGTCGAGTCGCTCGGCGACGCCGGTCTGGCCCGCCCGGCGGGACCGGCCGAAGGTCCCTACGCCGAGCTGCCGATGGCGGCGCTGGTCCTGCACATCAACCGCGAACTCATCCACCATCTCGCCGAAGTCGCGCTGCTGCGCGACCTCTACCTGCACACCCACGCCACCGATTCGCTGACGAGCACGCGTTGACCACGCTGCCCATCCCGGTCGATCCGCCGCGGCCGCCCATCGGCCCCACGTCCGCGCAGGGCAGGATCGCCCCGTCCGGACCGGCCCGCTACGTCGGCGGCCGGCACGGCGTCGACGCCACCGGCGCGCTCCTCGACGGCCTCGCGGCCCAGACCGAGCGGGCCCGGCGCCACGTCCTCGCCGTGCTGGACGGCGGCACCGTGCTCACCGGCCGAACGGAAGTGCGAGGGCCGGGACCTCCTCCGGGGTGAGTGCCGCGGCGACCTCGATGCCCGCGGCGCGGAAGAGGGCGACCGCCCGGGGAACGTGGTCGCCGGAGGTGACCACGACGGCGTCGCGGGCGCCGAGGGCGGCGAGGATGCGCGCGGCGTACTCGGCGTTCTCGCGGGTGGTGGTGGCGCGGTCGTCGCGGTGGACGCGGGCCGGCGGGATGCCGCGGGCGACGAGCCAGTCGGCCATGGCCGCGGCCTCGGTGGTGCCGTTACGGGGGTTGCCCCCGGTCACGATGATCGGTGACGCCGGGGCCAGCAGCGCCTGGGCGTATCCGGCGCGCAGGCGTTCGACGAGTTCGGGGCGCATGGCGCCGTCGGGCAGCAGTCCGTAGCCGAGCACCACGATGGCGGTGTCCGGGCCGCGGAAACCGAGTCGGGAGCCGGGCTCGGGCAGGCCGGGCAGCGGCGGGAGATCGAGCGGGGTCGCGCCGACGACGGCCGGGGCGGCCAGGCCGGTGGCCAGCGCGGCCGCGGCGAGCAGCACGCGCGTCGCGGCTCGGACGGTGGACGACAGGATGTGGCGCATGGAATCTCCCTGGTCTCGCACGTCCCGCCGGTGCCGAGCCGGGACGTGCGCACCATCATGGGGACGGCGCCGCGCCGTCCCGGCCGAAATCGCCCGGCTCTGGACAACTCACGGGACGATCCACGGCCCTTCGGTGACCCGCCACCCCGGCCTCGCCACCGGGCACAAACAGCACCGGCACCCGCCTGTCACCGGGCACGGCCCCCCGCGCTCACCCCCGCTCGGCCCGCCAGCGCGCGATCGCGCGCCCGACCTCCGTGTGCGGCGCATCTCCGAGCAGCCATTCGCGCGCCAGCAGGTGCCAGTTGGCGGTACACACCAACTGTCCGAGCACCGCGTAGGTGAACAGGTCGGCGCGGCGGGAGAACACGTGCTCGCGGGGCAGGTGCTGACGGTGGACACCCCGGAAGCGCACGGCGCGCGGGTCGACGGCGAGCACCACGGCGCCGGTGGCGATCTCGGGGGTGATGGTGATCGGCTCGTCGAGCAGGTGCCAGCCCGCCGCCGCCCACACGTACTCGAGGCAATCCTGGGCCGTGACACCGGAATCCGGGTCGACGATGCCCCGCCCGACCCAGGCCGCGTACAGGTCGTCGGCCCGGTGCTCGCCCGCCGCGCGCAGGCAGTCGCGTTCGAAATCGGCGTCGACCGGGTTCATCCGGTGGTACAGCCCGAAATCGACGAAGGCGGCGCGGCCGTCGGCGGCGAGCAGGACGTTGCCGGGGTGCGGGTCGCCGCAGAATTCGTAGTCGACGAACAAGGAATTGATGTAGAAGCGGTAGATCAGTTCGCCGAGGTGGTCGCGGTCGGCATCCGGAAGTGCCCGCAGCTCGTCGAAGGGCCTGCCGTCGACGAGCTCGGTGACGAGCACGTTCGGACCGCAGTGCTCGATGATGCTGTCGGGCACCAGGACGTAGGGGTGGCCGCGATAGCGGCTCGCGACGCGGTGCTGATCGCGGGCCTCGCGCCGGTAGTCGAGTTCGCCGCCGATGTTGAGCGCGACCTCGTCGAGCACGGCGGTGTCGGCGGCGCTGGGCAGCACCGATTTCCACAACCGCGCGATCATGCGCAGGTTGCGCAGATCCGCCTCGACGGCCTGGTCGACACCGGGGTACTTCACCTTCACGGCCACCGCGCGCCCGTCCCGCAGGCGCGCCCGGTACACCTGCCCGATGGAGGCGGCCGCGATCGGCGTCTCGTCGAAATCGGCGAAGATCCGCGCCATCGGCCCGAGGTCGTCCTCGATCACCCGGCGCATCGCCGCGAACGCGACGTGCGGTGCGCGGTCCCGCAATTCGGCCAGTTTGGCGCGGAAGAGCTCGCGATGGGATTCGGGCACCAGGTCGACGTCGAGCACCGAGAGCATCTGTCCGAGCTTCATGGCCGCGCCCTTCATTCCGCCGAGGACGGTGACGAGCTGCTGCGCGGCCTGCAGGGCGGACCGCTCGGCCAGCGCCCGGCGCGCCTGTTCGGTGCGCCCGAGCATCGCGACCTTGGTGCCGACACCGCGCACGGCCTGCCCGGCGGCGAGTCTGCCCAGCCTGCTGCCTCGTGCCAGCCTGCCGCGCGGCACCCGATCGTCCATCGTCCAACCCTCCACGACTCCCGGCCCGGCGGTGTCGCCGGTCACAATACCGCCGCCCCGGTATGGTGCCGGATTCTCGTGGTTCGTCCCGTTGTGCGTCGTTAAGCTGAGCGGAAGCTCATCTTCGTCGCCGGAGAACAGGAGGTTGCGGTGCCGTCGACGCCCGGGAGCCGACGCAGGCCGACCCAGGAACGGGCGAAGGCGACCAGAGAGCTGATCCTCGACACCGCCGCCCGGCTGTTCGGCGAACGCGGCATCGACGCGACCTCCACCAACCGCATCGCCGCCGAGGCGGGCGTGAGCGTCGGCACGGTCTACCGGTATTTCGCCGACCGCACCGTGATCGTGGAGGAACTGCTCGAACGGCTGCTCGAGGGCATCGAGCGGCGGCTGACCGAGCGGCTGTTCGGCATGGTGGCCGACGGGATCGAGTCGCTGGCCGCGCAGGTGTTCGAGGCACTGACCGAGGAACTGGTCGCGCACGCGCCGCTGGTGCGGGCCCTGGTGGGCGGTGTGCAGTTCTACAACAGCGGCATTCCCGAGTTCGAGCAGCGCCTGCGGGTGCTGGTCAAGGTCATGATCATCCAGCTGCTCGGCCCCGGCGACGACCGGCGCTACGACACCATGACCTTCGTCTTGATCAACACCGGATTCGCCACCGTGTTGCGCGCCTCGGCGCTCGAGGTGGGCAGCGCCGAACGCCGGGACGCGATCACCCTGACGGCTCGGATGATCGGGGCGTGGGCGGCCGTCGAGAGCGCCGACCCCACCATGATCGAAAAGTGAGCACCCTTCCGCTTCCGGACGGAACAAGCACCCGCTTCACCCACCGATTACCACTGTTCATGCAGGTGAGGGCGATTTTCTCGGAGCGGTGAACGGGATGTGAAGCGGAGTAGAAGGTGAGCACCGCGCCGGATTACCGTTCTCGATACCAGTCGACGCCGAGTCACAGGAATCGGCTCGACACCGACGCCGCCGGTCCGCGCTCGCCGCACCGCGGCGACTTCGGCACCCGGTGACAAGGAGGTCCCCCGTGACGATCGAGAGCATCGCCCCGTCCACGCCCGATGTCGATCGCCTGACCCGGGATGTGGTGGCGCACCTGACGCGCCCCGGCGCCCCCGGGCGTGCCCTGCCCGGTGACCGGCTGGGCGGCGACCTGACCGTCGTCGTCCGCGGCTGTCTGAGCTGGCTGCTGCGGCGCGCCGCCGGTGCCGCCACCACCGAGCAGATCCCGCGCCTGGACAGCGCAGCCGCGGGCTGGGCACGCGCCGGCGTCCCGATCGACACCGTGCTGCATGCCGTGCACGACGGCGTCAAGGTCAGTCTCGACCTGCTCTTCCCACGTTCCGGGCCCGCCCGCAGCGCCGACATCGTGCCCGCCGCGGCGGCCGCGCTGGAGCTGCTCAACCTCGTCTCCGCCACGGTCGGCAAGGCCTATGTGCGCGAACAGAAGGCGGCCGCCGCGCCACGCCACACCGCCGTGCACACGCTGACCTCGGCGCTGCTGAGCGGGCACGCGACCTCGGCGATCGCGCGCGACCACGGAATCCCGCTCGCCGAGCGCTATTTCGTGCTGGCGCTGGCGGTGCCCGCCCACCCCGACGAGCACCATCCCCGCCTGGACGGTCAGGTCGTGGCGCGGCGCAAACTGCGCAGGCTCCAGGCCGCGCTGGCCACCGAACTCGGCAACCAGGCGCTGTCGCTGCTGTCGGTCGACGGTGGCACGATCCTGGTGCCCACCACCGCCTGCGCGGAGACCGCGCTCGACGGCCTGGTCGAGCGGTTCTCGCGCGCCGCGCGGGTGCACATCACCGCCGCCGTGCTCACCGCCACCGTGGCGCAGATCCCGACCGCCGCCACCCAGGCACACGAATTGCTCGACACGGCCGAACATCTGGGCCTCGGGCCCGGCCTGCATCGGCTGGCCGACCTGGCGTTGCAGTATCAGCTCGTCCGTCCCGGCGCGGGTCGCGACAGCCTGGAGGCGTGTATCGCGCTGCTCGACGACCACCCCGACCTGCTGCGCACCTTGCAGACCTTCATCGACACCGATCTGAGCAGGCTGCGCACCGCCGAGGCGTTGTACGTGCACCCGAACACGGTCGACTACCGGTTGCGCCGGGTGGCCGAGGTGACCGGTCACGATCCGGCCCGCCCCGACGGCCTGTTCTACCTGCGCTCGGCGCTGATCGCGCGGGCGAGCGCGGGTGCCACGGCTCCCGCGCACCCGCCGCGGCCGGTGCGGCCACGCCGGGCCGTGCAGCCGCTGGCCACCGCGGGCTGACCCGGCGCCTACCATGCAAGATCATCGCCCACCGATCGGCAGGTGAACCACGATGCCATCCAAGGCCGCGCCGCGTCGGCGGCCCAATCAGGAGCGTGCCAAGCTCACCCGGGACCACATCCTCGACACCGCCGCGCGGCTGTTCGGCGAACGCGGCATCGCCAACACCTCCACCAATCGGATCGCCGTCGAAGCCGGGGTGAGCATCGGCACCGTGTACCGGTACTTCGCCGACCGCACCGTCATCGTGGAGGAATTGCTGGCCCGGCTGCTCGCCGACGCGGAGAAACACCTGCACCGCGCACTCGAGACGCCCGGTTCCTCGGCGCAGCAGCGCTTCGCCGTCGCCTTGGAGGCGATCTCGGCGGAGTTGACGGCCGAAGCGGCGCTGGTCCGGGCACTGGTGGGCGGGGTGCATTTCTACGACACCGCCATCCCGGACTTCGAACCGCGGCTGCACCGGCTCATCAAGGCGAACATGGTCCAGCTCCTCGGTCCCGGCGACGACCGCGAGTACGACATGATGACCTTCGTGGTGCTCAACACCGCCTTCGCCGGGGTGCTGCGCGCGGCCACGATGGATGTCGACGAGCACGAGCGGCGCGAGGCCGTCGCCATGACCGCGCGGCTGGCGGGCGCCTGGATCGATGCCCGGGCCGCCCAGCGGGACGCGCCTGCCGCCGGATCCGCGCCCGCACTCGGCTGACCTGCCGAAACGAACCGCGAAAAAATTCTTCGCCGATTTGTCGATTCGTGTCCGCGCCCGTTCGACCTAGGGATGAGAGGGTCGCAGGGACCCACCGATATCGCAGGAGACGAACGATGAAGTACATGCTGATCATGCGCGCCACCGACGAGGCCTACGCGTCCATGGGCGAGGTCGATTTCACCGAGATGATCGAGACGATGGGCCGGTTCAACGACGAGCTGATCCGCGCCGGTGTGCTGCTCGCCGCCGAGGGGCTGGAAGACCCGGCCGAGAGCGTCGTGGTCGACTACTCCTCCGAGGACCCGGTGGTCACCGACGGTCCCTACGGCGAGACCAAGGAACTGTTCGGCGGCTTCTACATTCTCAACGTGGCCTCCAAGGAGGAGGCGATCGAGTGGGCCAAGCGACTGCCCGCCGCCGGTCCCGGATTCAAGACCGAGATCCGCCGGGTGCCGACCATCGACGAGTTCCCGCAGGACAACGAGTGGATCCAGAAGGAGCGGGCCTGGCGCGAGGCGACCGGGCAGCTCTGAGCGGAGCCGGAGACGATGGCCGAACACACCGGCCGCGAGGCCGTCGCCGCCGTGTGGCGGATCGAGTCCGCGCGGATCGTCGGCGCGCTCGCCCGCTACACCGGCGACTTCGCCCTCGCCGAGGACCTGGCGCAGGAGGCGCTGGCCGAGGCGCTGGTGACCTGGCCGCGAGACGGCACGCCGCGCAATCCGGCGGGGTGGCTGCTGACCGTGGGGCGCCGTCGCGCGATCGACGCCTTCCGCCGCAACTCCGCCCTCGACGAGCGCTACACCGCCCTCGCCCGCGATCTGGGCGAGGGCGGTGCCCTCACCGGCGCCGAGGCCGGCGATCCCGCGCGGGACGCCGAGGAGATCCTGTGGGATCCCGATCGGATCGACGACGACGTGCTGGCCCTGATGTTCACCGCCTGCCACCCGGTGCTGTCCCAGGAAGCGCGGGTGGCGCTGACGCTGCGGGTGATCGGCGGCCTGGGCAGCGACGAGATCGCGCGGCTGTTCCTGGTGCCGACGGCCACCGTGCAGGCGCGCATCACCCGGGCGAAGAAGACCCTCGCCGCCGCGCGGGTGCCGTTCGAGGTGCCGCCGGCGGCCGAGCGCCCGGCCCGGCTGATCTCGGTGCTCAAGGTGATCTACGTGATCTTCACCGAGGGCTCCACCGCGGGCAGCGGTCCCGAGCTGATCCGCTTCGACCTGGCGGGTGAGGCCCAGCGCCTGGCCCGGGTGTTGACCCGCCTGATGCCCGACGAGCCGGAGGCACACGGCCTGCTCGCCCTGCTCGAACTCACCGCGTCCCGGTTCCCCGCCCGCACCGGCCCCGACGGCGAGCCGGTCCTGCTCGAGCAGCAGGACCGGCGCCGCTGGGACCGTTCGGCGATCCGGCGCGGTCGCGCCGCCCTGGCCCGCGCCGGTGCGCTCGGGCGCGGCCTCGGCATCTACGGCCTGCAGGCCGCCATCGCCGAATGTCACGCCGTCGCCGCCTCGGTCGAGGAGACCAACTGGGAGCGGATCGTGGTGCTGTACGAGGCGCTGGGGAGGTTGGCGCCCTCCCCGATCGTCGAACTCAACCGCGCGGTCGCGGTGTCGATGGCGCAGGGCCCGGCCGCGGCGCTGCCGATCGTGGACGGGCTGGCGACCGCCAAGGGACTGACGGGCTCGCACCTGCTGCCGACCGTACGCGGTGAACTGCTCAGCCGCCTCGGCCGTACCGACGAGGCCCGGGTGGAATTCGCCCGCGCCATCGAACGCTGCGGCAACGACCGCGAGCGCACCGTCTTGAAACGCAAGATCGCCGCCCTGGGCTGAGCGGATTCAGGCGGGCACGGGTTCGGGCGGGTGCGGGTTCGGGCGGGTGCGGGTTCGGGCGGGCGCGGGTTCAGGCGGGCGCGGGTTCAGGCGGTGCGACGGCGGTGTTCGGCGACGTGTACCCGGGTCGCGCAGCGGGTGGAGCAGTAGCGGCGGCGCCCGTTGCGGGAGGTATCGACGAACACCGCCGAGCAGCCCGCGCGAGCGCAGGTGCCGATGCGGTCGGGCGCCTCGCAGAAGAGCACGGCCAGACCGACGGCGGTGTAGGCCTTGACCCGCTCGTCCACCGGCGCGGTCACCTCGGCGTAATGCAGGTGCGGCGAGCGGCCGTCGTGCGTGGAGATGTGGGGCTTGCTGGCGGTCGCGGCCAGCAACGCGTTGAGCCGCTCCACCGTCGGATCGGCGAACACGGCCGCCAGTTCACCGATCCAGGAGCGCAATTCGGCCTCCTGCTCCGGCGCGACCGGGCCGACCGGCCGGTAGTCCATCTCGGCCAGCACCGCGCCCAGGTCCTCGTCCGGCCCGGCGTTCACCAGCCGGGCCGCCAACGCCGCCGCCATGCCGCCGTAAGGGTTGAACTGCACTAGACCATTACATCAGGCTGGGTTCATGTCCGCCACCTGCCCCACCTGCGCCTGGCCCACCCCGTCGATCGTCTCCACCCACCGCGACGTCCGCTACCTGCGCTGCCTCTGCGGCACCTGGATCGTCCAGGACCGCGACCAGGTGATCGCCACCGCGGGCGAGAGCGCCTTCCCTCCGGCCCACACCACCCTCGACCGGCCGACACCGGAGGAGCGCCGTGCCGGCCCGCCATCGACCGAGGTCGGCAGCAGACCGGGCCGCTGAATCGCCCTCGAACACCACCCGTCCCCCAGAGCACCAGCCGATCCCGCCATCGACGCCACGGAAATCCCGCGCCGCACAGCCGAATTCGTCCCATCGGACGCGCTCGGGTGGTTGGATCCCCCCATGGACAGTCCCGACGCCATCGTCGGCGCACAACTCCGAGCAGCCCGCACGGCCGCTGGGATGTCGCTGGATGCCTCGGCCTCACTGATCCCCTCCAGCAATGCTCCGGCGGCACCCACGATCCGACAGTCATGTTGCTCAACCTCGGAAAGGCCGATGTGGAACGACGCAGCTTTCTCCGCGCCGGATACTCCGCGGCTGTGAGCGCCTCGGTGCTGAACACGGGCCGGACCGGGAGTCCCGTGCCCGATTCCCGCGTCGCGGCGGGCACCCGTCACGTGGGCCGGGCCGACGTCACCGCGGTTCACGACGTCATCGCCCTGTTCTCCAGGATCGATCAGCGACACGGTGGAGGACACGGACGGTCGGCCGAACACGCCGCCGCCCAACGCTACTTCGTGGCGGCGACCAAGCTCGCAACGGAGGCGGACGACGCGCCGCTGACCGGTCACATCCTGCGCGCGATGGCTCACCAGGCGATCGACCTCGGTGACCCGAGATCGGGGCTGGCACTGGCCGAGGCTTCGGTCGACGGCTCCCGCTATCGCGGCGCCTGTCCGATCTCCATTTCGGTGCACGCAGTGCCCGCGACAACCCCGTCTGGCCGAAGGTCGGCATCTTCGGCCACCGCAACATGCGTCGGGTCAACTGGCTGGGTGTCTCCCGCACGCGGTTGCTCCGCATCGACGGCCTCGACCTGCACGTGGCCGAGCTGGACGCGGTCGACGGGACCCCGGTGCTCGACATCAAGCCCTGGTTCGCCGAGTTCGGCCCCCGGGGCGAGGTTCGGCAAGCCGCCTGGGCGACCGAGATGCTGCGAGACTACTTCTAGGTTTCCGACACCGGGAGTCCCTGTCGGATACCGCGCCGGTCGTCTGCATTCCGTAGTGCCCGGAGACGACGATGCCGGACGGGTCGAGCACCCGTCCGGCATCGAAAAAGGGTGGGATCAGGTGAGTTTGAGGGAGCGGCCGATGATCTCCTTCATGATCTCGGTGGTGCCGCCGTAGATCGTCTGGATGCGGGCATCGGTGTAGGCCTTGGCGATGGGGTACTCGCGCATGTAGCCGTAGCCGCCGTGCAGCTGCAGGCACCGGTTGATGAGGTCGAGCTGCTCCTCGGTGCTCCACCACTTGGCCATCGCGGCGTCCTCGGCGGAGAGCTTGCCCGCGTTGAGGTCCTCGATGAAGCGGTCGACCATGATCCGCACCGCGGTGGTCTTGGTGGCCAGCTCGGCCAACACGAACCGGGTGTTCTGCAGGGCGCCGATCGGCTTGCCGAACGCCTTGCGGTCGCGTACGTACTGACAGGTCATGTCCAGGCACGCCTCCATCGCGGCGGCCGCCATGACGGCGATGGACATGCGTTCCTGGGGCAGGTTCTGCATCAGGTGGATGAAGCCCATGCCCTCGGTGCCGAGCAGGTTCTTGCCGGGCACACGGACGTCGGTGAAGCTCAGCTCGGCGGTGTCCTGCGCCTTGAGACCGATCTTGTCGAGGTTGCGGCCGCGCTCGAAGCCGGGCATGCCGCGCTCGACGACGAGCAGGCTGAAGCCCATCGCGCCCTTCTCCGGGTCGGTCTGGGCGACCACGATCACGAGGTCGGCGTTGATGCCGTTGGTGATGAAGGTCTTGGCGCCGTTGAGGATCCAGTCGTCGCCGTCGCGCACCGCGCGGGTCTTGATGCCCTGCAGGTCCGAGCCGGTGCCGGGCTCGGTCATGGCGATGGCGGTGATCAGCTCACCGGAGCAGAACTTGGGCAGCCAGCGCTGCTTCTGCTCGTCGTTGGACAGCTCGAGCAGGTACGGCGCGATGACGTCGTTGTGCAGCGAGAAACCCAGACCGGAGTACTGCCCCTTGACGGTCTCCTCGGTGATCACGGCGTTGTAGCGGAAGTCCTTGACGCCGCCGCCGCCGAATTCCTCGGGCACGGCCATGCCGAGGAAACCCTGCTTGCCGGCCTCGAGCCACACGTCACGATCGACGATGCCCGCCTCTTCCCACTTCGCGTGGTTCGGGGCGACGTGCTGATCGAGAAACTTGCGGTACGACTCCCGGAACAACTCGTGCTCGGGCTCGAACAGTGTGCGCTCCACACCAACCTCCTAGTGACCACACCGGCCGGACCAACCGACCCGTCGTTACCGCATACGGTACCCGGAACACGAATCACAGTTCACTTCGCACCGGAAAATCGCGGTTTCACCAGGAAGAGTAGCGTCACAAGCACCCATCGAGCGAGATTCCCGGCAAACGTAACCGCGAGTACACGCTTATCCGTCGAAAATAGCGCATCGCTATCATTCCGGCAGGCCGAGCCCCTTGGCCAGGACCGGCCAGGACAGTTTCAGCGCGTCCTCCCAGTAGCCCCAGGAGTGGGTGCCGCGCGGCTGGAAGTCGTAGGTGGCGGGGATCCCGAGCTGCGTGAGCCGGTCGCGCATGTTGCGCGTGCAGTGGTCGGCTCCGGCCTCGAGGATGCCGCCGAGCACGAGCTGGTTGGTCAGCCCGTCGCTGCCCGGCATCGCGTGCGGGCCGTTGAGGGTGTCCCACTTGCCCGGCAGGCCGGTGCCGGTGGACAGGAACAGCTCGAGTCCGCGCAGGCGCTCGGCCTGCACGTAGGGATCGTTGGCCGCCCACATCGGGTCGTCCGGGGGGCCGTACATGTTCACCACGTCGCCGTGTCCGGCGGCGACCACGGTCGCCACGAAGTGGTGCCCGACCGGATCGCTGATCTGCGCGCACCCGCTGTAGGCCGCGACGGCGCGGTACAGCCCCGGTGCCGCGATCGGCAGTTGCAGCGCCGAGGTGCCCGACATGGAGAGCCCGGCGAGTGCGTTGACACCGTTCGTCCCGAGCGCCGCATCGATCACCGGGGGCAGTTCCTCGGTGAGGAAGGTCTTCCACTTGTTGACACCCAGCGCCGGATCGGGGGCGCGCCAGTCGGTGTAGTAGGTCCAGGCACCGCCGATCGGCTGCACCACGTTGACGTTCTTGTCGGCGAGGAACTCGAGCACCGAGGTCTGCTTCGCCCAGCTCGCCGAATCCTCGCCGCCGCCCGCGCCCGCGAGCAGATAGAGCGTCGGGCGCGGTGCGCCGGTGTCGGCGGGCCGCTGGACATCGATGTCGATCACGCGGCCCATCGCCGCGGAGTACACCCGCAGGCGCACGGTGCGCGCGTCGACCACGACCAGATCCACCGCCCGGGAACCGTCGGCCGAGGTCGGCGTGGCCAGCGGCTCGCCCGAGGTGACGACCGGATCGGGCGGCACGGGGTCGGCGGCCGCACCGGCCGCCGGAACGAACGCGATCGCAACCACCGCCGCAACCGCGGTGACCGCTGATCGGGTACCGCTCCACACCATTCCCTCACGCTACGCACGGCACGCCGGATGTTTGCCGGACCGACGGAAGATCGGGGAGGAAATGGGGAATGTCCCCGATTCAGCGGCGGAGCAGATCCTTCATCCGGCCGACGAGCGTACGACCGGAGTCGCGGTCGCGTTCGGCGAGCAGGAACCGGATCTCCTCCTCGAGGGCCTTGCGCACCACGTCGCGCAGGTCCGCGGCGGCGGATTCCGGATTGTCCGACTCGACCCACGGCGCGGGGTCGATCGGCGCACCGGCGGAGAAGTAGAACCGTTCCGGGCGCGGAATCGGGGTGAGCCCGATCCCGCGCACCAGCGGCGGGGTGAGATCGCGCTTGAGGCCGAGCGCCTCCACGGTCCAGCGCACCGGCCGCATCAGCGGATGATCGCCGTCCACGACGATGTCGAAGGCGTCATCGACGCCGATCATCGCCACCGGCACGATCGGCACGCCCGCGGTGAGCGCCATGTGCGCGAAGCCGGTACGACCCTCCCACTTGAGCACGTACTTCTCCCCCTTGCGGCGCACCGCCTCGCGCCCGCCGCCGGGAAAGACGATCACCGCCTCGCCGCGTTCGAGCAGCGCCAGGCAGTTGCCGCGGGTGCCGCGCACCGACCCGTACCGGTGCAGGAAGTGCCGCACGCCCGGCACCGCGATGAGCACGTGTTCGGCCAGGCCGCGGATGAGCCTGCCCCGGTGGCGCAAGACCTCGGGCAGCAGCAGCGGCGCGTCGATCGCGCCGAGCAGATTGTGATTGCCGACGAGTAGCACGGGCCCTTCGGCCGGGATGTTGTCCAGGCCGTAGAAACGCGGACTCGTCCACGCGCGCAGCGGCGCGAGCAGTGTTTCCAGAATTCGGATGTCGGTGTCCGCGAGTCGCACCTGCAGTGGCGCGCCGTCGGTCAGCACCGCCTCGGCGGGCGAGGATTCAGGCATAGGTGGCTACCCCATCGCATGTCGGATCCCTGCACGTCGTCGTACGGAATGTGATGTCCCCTGGTCCGCGAGAACCGCGGCTGTGACCCAGACTACCCAGATCGATGGAACATGTTGCAACTCGGATAGCGGATGTGCATCAATTCACAGTTCCGCCCACCCGGCGGCGGCGCGGGACGGGATCGCGAGGCGCATCAATCCCATTGGCCTAGCGCATGATCCGACGATGGCTCGCCCGTGGGCGCGAACCGGTGGCGAACCCGATACGTCCGGCGCCATCCGGCGCCGGACGTATCGGTCGGTTCTATTTTCCGCGTCGGTGCTATGTCCGCTCGGCCCCGACCGGCTCGCCGGCGGCACCGGCGTGCGCGTACTCCGACAGCGCCGCCGCCAGCGCGTGCGGGACACGGGCCCGCAGCCGGGTGCCGCCCTCCTCGTGCGCCGATTCGAGGATCCGGCCGTCGGCGTGCACGCGGGCCAGCAGGTCGCCCCGGGTGTAGGGCAGCAGCACGCCGACCTCCACGTCGAGACCACCGAGTACCTCGTTCAGCCGGGCCCGCAGCCCGTCGACGCCCGCACCGGTATGCGCGGAGACGAACTCCGCGTCCGGCAGCAGGCCGCGCAACTCGGTGCGCCGCATCGGCGAGATCGCGTCGATCTTGTTCACCACCAGCAGTTCCGGCGGCGCCGCGGCCCCGGACTCCTTGATGACGTCGGCGATCACCTCGCGCACGGCCTTGATCTGGCCCGCCGGGTCGGGATCGGAACCGTCGACCACGTGCAGCAGCAGATCCGCGCCGGTCACCTCCTCCAGCGTCGAACGGAACGCCTCGACCAGCTGGGTCGGCAGGTGCCGGACGAACCCGACCGTGTCGGTGAACACGACCTCGCGCCCGTCGTCGAGCTCGGCCCGACGGGTGGTCGGATCGAGCGTGGCGAACAGCGCGTCCTGCACCAGGACCCCGGAGCCGGTGAGCGCGTTCATCAGGCTCGACTTGCCCGCGTTGGTGTAACCGACGATGGCGACCTGGGGAATGCCCGAGGACGCCCGGCGCGCCCGCTTGGTCTCGCGGGCGGTCTTCATCTCGCGGATCTCCCGGCGCAGTTTCGCCATGCGCTCGCGGATGCGACGGCGATCGGTCTCGATCTTCGTCTCACCGGGACCGCGCAGGCCCACGCCGCCGTTGCTGCCCGCGCGGCCACCGGCCTGCCGGGACATCGACTCACCCCAGCCGCGCAGCCGGGGCAGCATGTACTCCATCTGTGCCAGCGAGACCTGCGCCTTGCCCTCGCTGGAGGTGGCGTGCTGGGCGAAGATGTCCAGGATCAGCGCGGTCCGGTCGATGACCTTGACCTTGACCACCTTCTCCAGCGCGGTCAGCTGCGCCGGGGTCAGCTCGCCGTCGCAGATCACCGTGTCGGCGCCGGTCTCGAGCACGACGGCCCGCAGTTCGTCGGCCTTGCCGGAGCCGATGTAGGTGGCCGGGTCCGGCTTGTCGCGGCGCTGGATCAGCGCCTCGAGCACCTGCGACCCGGCGGTCTCGGCGAGGGCGGCCAGCTCGGCCATGCTCGCCTCGGCCTGGGCGGCCGTGCCCGAGGTCCACACGCCGACCAGCACGACGCGTTCCAGGCGCAGCTGCCGGTACTCGACCTCGGTGATGTCGGTGAGTTCGGTGGACAGCCCGGCCACGCGGCGCAACGAGCTGCGTTCCTCGAGCTGTAGTTCGCCCGCGGTGGGCTCGGCGGTCCAGCCGTTGCGCTTCATGCGGGCGGCACGCTCGGCGAGGACGTCGCCTTCGCGCGCGTAGTCATCGTTCTCGTCGGTGACGTCGCCGTCGGTGAGATCGATGTCAGAAGTGAATTCGGCCTGGTCGGCGTCGTCGTTCGCGCCGGAGGTCGAAGTGATGTCGAACGTCTCTGATTTCCTCATACACCATCCATGCTGCCACGCCGGTGGGGTGGCGTGCATTCCGATTTCGCCCGGGTGATCATCCGAGCGTCTGCCACCAGTCCGCCGTGAGGCGACCGGTGGCGACCAGCACCGACGGACCGCGCAGCCACGCCGAGCCCGCCTCCAGCCCGACCCGCACCGCGCCGCCGGGCACCCGTACGGTGACCGCCCCGCTGCCGGTGGCCAGCTCGAAGCCCTCGGCACTCAGGGCCGCGGCCGCCGCCGCCACGGTTCCCGTTCCGCACGACCGGGTTTCGCCGACGCCGCGCTCGTAGACGCGCATGTCCACCGCGCGCTGCTCGTCGAGCGGGGTCAGGATCTCGACGTTCACCCCGTGCGGGAACAGGTCGGGGTCGTAGCCGGGCGAGACGGTCAGGTCCAGCTTGGCCAGCGCCTCCGCGGTGAGTGTGGGGTCCACGCACGCCAGGTGCGGATTCCCGACATCGATACCGAGACCGGAGTAGCCCCAGCCGGCCACGGTCGCGGTGGAGGCGCCCAGCGCACGGACCTCCCCCATCGCCACGGTGACCTCGCCGTGGGTCGGGCCGGCCGCGTGCACGGTCACCGGCCGCGCGCCCGCACGGCTGCCGACCACGTGCTCGGTGCCCTCCGCACGTCCGGTGGCGGCCAGGTAGTGGGCGAAGACCCGCACGCCGTTGCCGCACATCTCCGCGATCGATCCGTCGGCGTTGCGGTAGTCCATGAACCAGTCGGTGTCGGACACCCCGGCGGGCAACGCGTCGAGCACGCCCGCGCGCAGCAGCGCACCGGCGCGCGCCACCCGCAGCACCCCGTCCGCGCCGAGGCCGCGCTGCCGGTCGCAGAGCGCGGCCACCCGCGCGGGCGTCAGGTCGAGCCGGACGTCCTCGTCGGGCAGCACGACGAAGTCGTTCTCGGTGCCGTGGCCCTTCGTGAACTCGATGTCCGTCCCGCCGATGTCCGTCACGCCTGTGGTCTCCGTTTCCGTCGTCATCGGACAAACGTCCGCCGCTGCCGGGATATTTCGTAGAGGGCGACCGCACCCGCCGACGGTGCGCCCAGGGAACTGGCGGTACCGCCCATCGGGATGGCGACCAGTTCGTCACAGGCATCCTGCCAGGCGGCGCTCATTCCACTGGTCTCGTTGCCGATCACCAGGATGGTGGCGTCGCGGAAGTCGTGATCGAACACCGCCGCGGTGCCGTGCTCGTCGGTGCCGACCACGGTGGTCGGGATGCCGCGCGCGATCTGGCGGTCCCGGAACTCGAGCACCTGCGCCGGGCCGGGCACCCGGAACACCGGCACCGCGAACAGCGAACCGGTGGAGGCGCGCACCGCGCGCGGGTCGTACTGGTCGGCGCCGTGCCCGGTCACCACGACCGCGGCGGCGCCGAACGAGTCCGCCGAGCGGATCAGGGTGCCGAGGTTACCGGGCGAGTTGGGCCGATCGAACACCACGACCACGGGTGCGTCCTCACCCGGCTCACCGGGCGCGAACTCCGCCAGCTCGGGCTGGCGGGAGACCGCCACCGCGACGAGTTCCGGTGCGGCCTCGGTCTTTTCGCCGAGATCGGCCATCAGCTCGGGCACCAGGCCGACCAACGGCACGTCGGTGGTGTCGAGGATCTGCCGTGCCCAGCCCGACAACTCCGGCCCGCCGAGCCGGTACAGCAGCGTCTCCAGCGGCCAGCCCGCGGCCAGCGCCTGGGTGATCGGGCGCACCCCCTGCACGAGGAAGCGGCGGTCGCGATGGCGTTTGGTGCGGTTGGTCAGATAGGCCTGCCACACCTGCGCCGAGGCGTTGCGGGTGCTGACTCGTCGGGTCACTGCGTGGTCCGTTCCGTGGTCGCGGGCGCCGCCGCGGCGTCGCCGAGCAGGGCCAGTGCCGTGGTCACGAGGCCGGGGTCGGCGCCGTCGAGCCAGCGCACCCGCGGGTCGCGCCGGAACCACGAGCGCTGCCGCCGCACATAGCGGCGGGTGCCGATCAGCGTGCGCTCCTTGGCGTGTTCGAGGTCGTATTCGTTGTCGAGATAGGCCAGGACGTGGGCGTAGCCGATCGCCCGCCGCGCGGTCACGCCCTCGCGCAGTCCGCGCTCGACCAGGCCGCGCACCTCCGCCACCAGGCCGCTGTCGAACATCAGGGCGGTGCGGCGCGCGATCCGCTCGTCGAGTTCGGCGGTGTCGCGGTCCACGCCGAGGATGATCGTGCCCCAGCGCGGTGTCCCGATGCGCGGGGCCGACGCGGCGAACGGTTTGCCGGTGAGCTCGACGACCTCGAGCGCGCGCACCATGCGCCGCCCGTCGGTGGGCAGAATGGTCGCCGCCGCCGCCGGATCGGCCGCGCGCAGCGCCGCGTGCACCGCGGCCACGCCCTCGGTCGCCAGCAGCCGCTCCCACTTCGCGCGCACCGCCGGATCGGTGGCCGGGAACTCCCAGTCGTCCAGCAACGCTTGGACATACATCATCGAGCCGCCCACGATCACCGGTGTGCGCCCGCGCGCCAGGATCGCCTCGACGTCGGCGGCGGCGTTGCGCTGATAGGTGGCCACGCTCGCGGTCTCGGTCACGTCGAGGACGTCGAGCTGGTGGTGCGGGATGCCGCGGCGTTCGGCGACCGGCAGCTTGGCGGTGCCGATGTCCATGCCACGGTAGAGCTGCATGGCGTCGATGTTGACGATCTCGCCGTCGAGGTGTTCGGCGAGCGCGAGCCCGAGCTCGGATTTGCCGGTGGCGGTGGGACCGACCACCGCGATCGGCACCCTCATCCGGCCCTGCCTTCCCGATACTCCCCCGGACGCCACACGCTGACGTGATAGCCGACGCCGAACGGCGCGTCCCGATAGTAGGTGCGCACCGCGGGGTCGGCCGCGTCGGGGGCGAACAGCCCGGCCAGCACCTGGTAGGCGGCCCGGCCCGCGAGGCCGACCCGCGCGCACCGCGCCGCGTCGAGATCGGCCAGCCCGGCCCGGTCGCCCGCGTCGAGGGCGTCGTCGAGCCGCTGTTGGAGGGCGGGCGCGTCCTCGTGCCAGTAGCCGGGGGCGCTGGTGGACAGCGTGCAGGCGCCGTCGGCGACCACCAGCACCCCGCGCGGCCCGGGCGCGGCGTCGAGGTCGGCGCGCAGCTGGACGCCCAGTTCCCGGCAGCGCGGCGGCGGGGTGTCGGCGGCGACCAGCAGCGCGTCGGCACTCGCCGCGGGCGCGGCGATCCCGCGCAGCCAGCCCGCGATCAACAGGGGCAGCGGGAGCCGCGGATCGGGCTCGCCGTCCAGCGCCCGCGCCGACAGGCCGGCGCGCACGTCGGCGCCGAAGCCGCGGAAGGTGCCCACGGTGTCCGAACCGGCCTTCAGATCGGCCTCGTCCACCCCGATCACCGTCCAGTCGCGGACGCCGGAGAGCTCGCCCACGGCCGCCAGCGTGGCCGTGCGCAGCCGGGCCAGGTGCTCGGCCCGCTCGTCGCCGGACAGGCCGGGCTGCCCGCCGCACAGTTCCGGAACGAGGACGGGCGGCGAAGGGACCAGGGCCGCGATCGTGAACACGCCGTCAACCGTATCGGCTCGGCGTGGCGGGGCCGCGCGGTACCACGGGCCGGGGCAGGGTGGCGGGTTCGAGTGTCTCGCGGGTCAATCCCGGTGGGGATTGATAGTGTCGAGGTGCGACGACCCAGGTCATCACGGGTTGTCGACCCACAACGAACCGCGGGCAGGGTTGCCGTCCGCGGGCGAGTCGGCGGTGATGGTCGCGGCGGCTCGGACCGGGTTGAATGGGATGAGCTAGGGCGTAACCAGGCAGCCGTGACGCGCGGCAAGGACGGAGAGCAATGACCGACAGCAACGGAACCGCGAAGGCCACCCCCGGCGGCACACCGCGTCCGTCCGGTGCCCCCAAGCCAGGCGGATCGAAGTCCCATCCCAAGCCGCACGCGGTCAAACCGGCCCCGGGCCCGGCCCAGCACCATCCGCACCCGGTGGTGGTGCCCACCGTCAGCGACCCGAGCAAATGGGGGCGCGTCGACGAGGACGGCACGGCCTGGGTGAAGACCGCCGACGGCGAGCGCATCGTCGGCTCCTGGCAGGCGGGCGACGCCGCCGAGGGCCTGGCCCATTTCGGCCGCCGTTTCGACGACCTCGCCACCGAGGTGGCGCTGCTCGAGGCGCGGCTGGCCGCGGGCGCGGACGCCCGCAAGACCAAGGCCGAGGCCATCCGGCTGGCCGAATCGCTGCCCACCGCCGCCGTCATCGGCGACATCGAGGGGCTGGCCAAGCGCCTGCAGGCGATCACCGAACACTCCGAGGAAGCCGCCGCGCACGCCAAGGAGGAGAAGGAACGGGCCCGCCACGAGCACACCGAGCGCAAGGAAGCGCTGTGCGCGGAGGCGGAGAAGATCGCCGCCGAGTCCACCCAGTGGAAGGCCGCGGGCGATCGGCTGCGCGAGATCCTCGAGGAGTGGAAGACCATCCGCGGCGTGGACCGCAAGGTCGACGACGCGCTGTGGAAGCGCTACTCCAAGGCCAGGGAGGCGTTCAATCGCCGTCGCGGCGCGCACTTCGCCGAACTCGACCGCGAGCGGGCGGCCGCCAAGGCGCGCAAGGAAGAACTGTGCGCCCGCGCCGAGGAACTGTCCGACTCCACCGACTGGGTGGGCACGGCGGCGGTGTTCCGGGAACTGCTGGCCGAGTGGAAGGCCGCGGGCCGGGCGCCGCGCGAGGCCGACGAGGCGCTGTGGCGGCGGTTCAAGAGCGCGCAAGACGTCTTCTTCGCCGCGCGCAACGCGGCGGTCTCCGAGCGCGAGGCCGAATTCGAGGCGAACGCCGAAGCCAAGGAAGAGCTGCTGCGGGCCTACGAGCACATCGATCCGGCCCACGATCTGGACGCCGCCCGAGCGGCCCTGCGCGATCTGCAGGAACGCTGGGAGGCCATCGGCAAGGTGCCGCGCGACCGGATGCACGATCTGGAGGGCAGGCTGCGCGCCATCGAGAAGCGGGTGCGCGACGCCGTGGACGCGCAGTGGCGCCGCACCGACCCGGAGGCGATGGCCCGCGCCGCGCAGTTCCGCGAGAAGGTCGCACACTTCGAGGAGCAGGCCGCCAAGGCCAAGGCCGCGGGTCGCGAGCGGGACGCCGAGAAGGCGCTCGAGCAGGCCAAGCAGTGGCGGGAGTGGGCCGAAGCCGCCGAGGGCGCGGTCAGCAATCGCTGACCGCGTCGGCGCACGCGTCGCCGCTCGGGGTCACTCCTCGCCGGTCAGGCGCTTGCGGTCGCGTTCCTCGGCGGCCTTGGCCGCGTTTCGCCGCTGTTCCTCGGCTTCCAGGTGCAGGGCCGTGCGGCTCCACACCACGCGGACCCAGTGGAAGGTCAGCACGATGATGGCGATCGTGCCGATCACCAGGCCGATGCCGGGGCCCGCGCCCATGTAGTTGCCCAGGCCGGGGGTCTGGCGGTGCCAGATCGACAGCACGCCGAACACGCTCGCGATGGCCGAGCCCGCCACCGCGAACCAGGCCAGCACCCAGCGCCGGGTCATCAGCGCCAGCAGCGAGAAGCCGACGCCGAACACGGCGACGAACCACACGAACACCCGCGAGGGCAGGCCGATGTGCTCGATCCTGGCCGCGTCGGTGCCGAGCAGCACGTCGAAGCCGCGGGCGCTGCCCGCGTGCGAGAGCACCAGCGACAGCAGCAGCACGAACACCGCGCCCGCCACCACCATGGCACGCACGCCCGGATCGATTTCGCCCGCGATCCGCCGCTCCACCGCGTCGATCTCCGCGCGGAACTGATCGAAGTCGTTGCTCTGCTCGACCGAGCTCACCGCGTCCTCGCCTCCTGAGTCGTCACCGGATTGGTCCCGGTCCACTGTGCCATCCGTGGGCTCCGCCCCGGCAGGCGACCCACTACGCGGCGTAGTACCGGGATCGGTGCCGTCGTCCGCGCCGCCCTCGCGGCGGTCGTCGTCGTGCTCGCCCGGCCCGGTCATGCGCCGCAACCGGTCGAGCAGCCCGCGGCCACCGGCTCGGGGGCGGGCGCGCCGACACGGGGCAGGCCGAGACCGACACCGATGGGCGCGGTCTTCGGGGTGATGCCGCGCTCGTGCGCGTCGCCCGCCCGGGTGCGCCGATGCGTCTTGACCGGTGCGTCGGCGATCAGATGATGCGGCGCGGCCTCGGTGATGTCGACGGTGACCAGGTCGCCGGGCCGGATCGGCTCGGCGGTGCCGCCGGGCCGGAAGTGCACGAGCCTGCCGTCCCTGGCGCGCCCGCTCATCCGCGCGGTGGCGGCGTTCTTCTTGCCCGAGCCCTCGGCGACCAACAGTTCCACCTCGGTGCCGATCAGCTCGCGGTTGGCCGCCAGCGAGATCTCCTCCTGCAACGCGATCAGCCGGTCGTAGCGCTCCTGCACCACCTGCTTGGGCACCTGGTCGGCCATCTCCGCGGCCGGGGTGCCGGGCCGCTTGGAGTACTGGAAGGTGAACGCGCTGGTGAACCGGGCCTGGCGCACCACGTCCAGCGTCTCCTGGAAGTCCTCCTCGGTCTCGCCGGGGAAGCCGACGATGATGTCGGTGGTGATGGCCGCGTGCGGCATCGCCGCCCGCACCTTCTCGATGATGCCCAGGTAGCGCGCCTTGCGGTAGGAGCGCCGCATCGCCTTGAGCACCCGATCCGAGCCGGACTGCAACGGCATGTGCAGCTGCGGGCAGATGTTGGAGGTCTGCGCCATCGCCTCGATGACGTCGTCGGTGAACTCCGCCGGATGCGGCGAGGTGAAGCGCACCCGCTCCAGCCCCTCGATACCGCCGCACGCGCGCAACAGCTTGGCGAAGGCGCCGCGGTCGCGCGGCTCGTCCGGGTCGGCGAAGGACGCGCCGTAGGAGTTGACGTTCTGGCCGAGCAGCGTCACCTCGAGCACGCCCTGATCGACCAGGGCCTGCACCTCGGCGAGCACGTCACCGGGCCTGCGGTCGACCTCCTTGCCGCGCAGCGCGGGCACGATGCAGAAGGTGCAGGTGTTGTTGCAGCCCACCGAGATCGACACCCAGCCCGCGTAGGCGGACTCGCGCTTGGCGGGCAGCGTCGAGGGGAACGCCTCCAGCGACTCCAGGATCTCCACCTGCGCCTGCTCGTTGTGGCGGGCGCGCTCGAGCAGCACCGGCAGCGAGCCGATGTTGTGCGTGCCGAACACCACGTCCACCCAGGGCGCCTTGCGCACCACGGTGTCGCGGTCCTTCTGGGCCAGACAGCCGCCCACGGCGATCTGCATCCCCGGCCTGCCCGCCTTCACCGGCGCGAGGTGGCCCAGGGTGCCGTACAGCTTGTTGTCGGCGTTCTCGCGGACCGCGCAGGTGTTGAACACCACCAGGTCGGCCGTCGCCCCCGGGGCGGCCTTGACGTAGCCGGCGTCCTCGAGCAGACCGGACAGACGTTCGGAATCGTGCACGTTCATCTGGCAGCCGAAGGTACGGATCTCGTAACTGCGCGCTCGCGTCATCACCTGTCCTGCGTCCACCCCGATGCTCTTCGGTGTCGATTCCACCTGTCCAGGGTACGGGGGCCGCCGCGGGCCCCGCGCACGGCATCCGCGCTGGCACCGGGCGCGGGCGGGGCGGGTGACGGCAGATTACGACGGCGTGACGATGCGGCGTGCCGTCGCGGCGTGTCGTGGAAAGCAGGGCAAAACGCGGATTTCCCCTTAAGGTCTTGGACCATGAGTGATGCCGCCGCCACGCCCGGCACGACCGGCGACACCCCGAGCTTGGACAAGGGCCCCGCGAGTTCTGCGCCGCCGATGGTTTCGATGCGCGCGGTGAACAAGCACTTCGGCAAGCTGCACGTACTGCGCGACATCAACCTGGAGGTGCCGCGCGGACAGGTCGTGATCGTGCTCGGCCCTTCGGGTTCGGGCAAATCCACGTTGTGCCGCACCATCAACCGCCTCGAGCCGATCGATTCCGGCGACATCGCCGTCGACGGCGTGCCGCTGCCCGCTGAGGGCAAAGCGCTGGCCGCGCTGCGCGCCGAGGTCGGCATGGTGTTCCAGTCGTTCAACCTGTTCGCGCACAAGACGATTCTCGAGAACGTGATGCTGGCCCCGGTCAAGGTTCGCGGGGTCAAGAAGGAACAGGCCCGCGCCAGGGCGGTGGAACTGCTCGAACGGGTCGGCATCGCCGACCAGGCCGACAAGTACCCGGCGCAGCTGTCCGGCGGTCAGCAGCAGCGCGTCGCCATCGCCCGGGCGCTGGCGATGAACCCGAAGGTGATGTTGTTCGACGAGCCGACCTCCGCCCTCGACCCGGAGATGGTCAACGAGGTGCTCGACGTGATGGTCTCGCTGGCCAAGGACGGCATGACGATGCTCGTGGTCACCCACGAGATGGGCTTCGCCCGCCGCGCGGCGAACCGGGTGCTGTTCATGGCCGACGGCGCCATCGTCGAAGACACCGATCCCGAGACCTTCTTCACCGCACCGAAATCCGAACGGGCCAAGGACTTCCTGGGCAAGATTCTCAGCCATTGACCCTCTCGGCCCGTCGAAGCCTCCGGACACCGGTAGCGACAACCACACAAGGAGTTAGGAACTCGATGAGGATCACCCGTGCACTTCGTTTCGGCGTCGGGGCGCTCGCCCTGGCCCTGGCCGCGACCGCCTGCGGCGGCGGTGACGAGGGCAGCGCCCTCGAGCACGCCCAGGAGGGCAAGCTCACCATCGGCATCAAGTACGACCAGCCCGGCCTCGGCCTGCGCACCAAGGACGGCGCCTACACCGGCTTCGACGTCGCGGTCGCCCAGTACGTGGCGGGCAAGCTCGGCGTGCAGCCCGACGGCATCACCTTCAAGGAGGCCCCCTCGGCGCAGCGCGAGACGCTGATCGAGAACGGGCAGGTCGACTTCGTCGTGGCGACCTACTCGATCACCGACAAGCGCAAGGAGAAGGTCGATTTCGCCGGGCCCTACTACATCGCGGGGCAGTCGCTGCTGGTGAAGGCCGACAACACCGACATCACCGGGGTCGAATCCCTCAACGGCAACAAGAAGCTGTGCTCGGTGAAGGGTTCCACGCCCGCGCAGAACGTCAAGGACAAGTACGCCCAGGACGTCCAGCTGCAGGAGTTCGACACCTACTCGCTGTGCGTGGAGGCGCTGCGCAACGGCTCGGTCGACGCGGTGACCACCGACGACATCATCCTGGCCGGTTTCGCCGCCCAGTCCCCCGGCCAGCTGAAGGTGGTCGGGCAGCCGTTCACCACCGAGAACTACGGCATCGGCCTGAAGAAGGGCGACCAGGAGACCCGCGACAAGATCAACGACGCGATCGAGGCGATGATCGCCGACGGCTCCTGGGCCAAGGCGCTGCAGGAGAACGTCGGTGCCTCCGGCTTCACCCCGTCGGCCCCGCCGCAGGTGGACCGCTACTGATTCCCACCCGGGTGGCCCGCCGCGCGCGGGCCACCCGCCCATCTCACCACCGATCGACCACCACACACCGATGGGAGGGACGCGCCGGCCGTGTTCGACCTGATCTCGGAGTACGACAGCCAGATCCTGCAAGCCTTCTGGGTGACGATCAAGCTGACCCTGTTCTCGGCGGTCGGCGCGCTGATTCTCGGCACGATCGTCGCCGCGATGCGCGTGTCCCCGATCCCGGTGGCCCGCTGGCTGGGTACCGCCTACGTCACGATCTTCCGCAACACCCCGCTCACGCTGATCATCGTGTTCTGCTCGCTGGGCCTGTATTCGGCGCTGGGGTGGAAGCTGGCCGGTGACTCCATCGCCGACAACAACTACCGCTGGGCGATCGTCGGCCTCAGCGTCTACACCGCCGCGTTCGTCTGCGAATCGCTGCGCTCGGGCATCAACACGGTGCCGCTCGGCCAGTCCGAGGCGGGCCGCTCGCTCGGCTTCAGCTTCAGCCAGAACCTGCGGCTGGTGGTGCTGCCGCAGGCGTTCCGGTCGGTGATCGCGCCGCTGGGCAGCGTGCTGATCGCGTTGACGAAGAACTCCACCATCGCCGCCGCCATCGGCGTCGCCGAGGCCGCGCACCTGATGGCCGAGATGATCGAGACCGAGGCCGCGCTGCTGGCCATCGGCGCGATCTTCGCCTTCGGCTTCGTCCTGATCACCCTGCCGACCGGCCTGCTGTTCGGTTGGCTCGCGAAACGATACGAGGTGGCCCGATGAGTGCAGGCGCTTCGGTCCTGTTCGACGCGCCCGGCCCCCGGGCACGGGTGCGCAACCACGTCTTCTCGGTGCTCGTCGCCGCCGCGATCCTGGTGGTCGGCTACCTGTTCTTCCGCGCGTTCGAGGAGAAGGGCCAGTTCGAGGCCGACAAGTGGAAGCCGTTCCTGGAGGGCGAGGTCTGGGAGACCTACCTGCTGCCCGGCCTGCGCGGCACGATCGTCGCCGCGCTGCTGTCGATCGTGTTCGCGATGGTGATCGGCATGATCTTCGGCATCCTCCGGCTGTCCGATCACCGCTGGGTGCGCATCGTCGCCGGCGCGATCGTCGAGTTCGCCCGGGCCATCCCGGTGCTGATCCTGATGATCTTCCTGTTCGCCCTCTACAGCGAATACGACCTGTTCAAGTCCGACGATCTGGCGCTGGCCGCCGTGGTCACCGCGCTCACCGTCTACAACGGCTCGGTCATCGCCGAGATCGTGCGCGCGGGCATCCGGTCGCTGCCGCGCGGGCAGACCGAGGCCGCGATGGCGCTCGGGTTGCGCAAGAACCAGCTGATGCGGCTGATCCTGCTGCCGCAGGCCATCACCGCCATGCTGCCCGCGCTGATCTCGCAGATGGTGGTCGCGCTCAAGGACACGGCCCTGGGTTACCAGATCACCTACGTCGAGATCGTGCGGTCGGGTCAGCAGCTCGGCGCCTCGGAGAGCAACACCATTCCGGCGCTGATCGTGGTCGCCGTGGTGATGATCGCCCTGAACAGCACCCTGACCGTGGTCGCCACCCGGCTGGAGCGGCGCCTGCGCGCCGGGCGCCGGGCCAAGGGCGGTGGCGCCGTGCTGGCCGCGGACTCGATCATCACCGACGCCGCACCGGGCATGGACCTGGAGAAGAAGTGAGCCGGTATCTGTCCGTGAGCTAGTACTTGTAGAAGCCCTCGCCGGTGGCGATGCCGAGCTTGCCCTGGTCGATGTAGTTCTCCTTCAACCAGGTCGCCAGCTTCTGGGTGTCGGCGTCGCCGTGGGCGAGGATGTTGTAGGGGGTGGTGAGACCGATGACGTCGAGGATCTGGAACGGGCCCATCGGGGCGCCGGTGGCGATGCGCCAGGTCTTGTCGACGGCCTCGGGCTCGGCGTACCCGCCCGCGGCCAGTGCCATCCCCGCGTTGAGGAACGGCACGAGCAGCGAGTTCAGCACGTACCCCGACTTCTCCTTGTGCAGCTCGATCGGCACCATGCCGATGGCCTCGGCGAACTCGACCACCGTTCGGTAGACCGCGGGGTCGGTGTCGGGGGTGCCCATCACCTCGGCGGTGTTGAACTTCCACACCTGGTTGGCGAAGTGCAGGGCCAGGAATCGGTCCGGGCGGCCGGTGAAGTCCTTGATGTCGCTGGGCAGCAGCGTGGAGGAGTTGGTCGCGAAAATCGTTCGGGCGGGGGCGAGTTCGCCCAGACGCCGGTAGGTGTCGCGCTTGATGTCGAGCACCTCGGGGACCGCCTCGATCACCAGGTCGGCCTCGGCCGCGGCGGCGGCGAGATCGGCGGTGAGGGTGATGCCCGAGCGGGTGGCCTCGGTCTTGTCCTCGGTGGCCCCCGGCACGTCCTGCCGGTAGGCGGCGGCGAGCTTGGCGAAACGCTCCCGCGCGGCGTCGAGCGCCTGCTCGCTGATGTCGTAGGCGGTGACGTCGAACCCGTGGAAGGCGGTCTGGAACGCGATCTGCGAGCCGAGCACCCCGGTCCCGAGAACGGTCACCTTCTTGATGTCGACGGCCATGCTGTTCTCCTCTCCGCGAGACGGCGGTCGCCTCGGCACGCCACCCATCATGGCCCGGCCGCGGGGGGCGCCGCCGCCGACAGGCAGCGCGAGAACGGGCAAACCGGGCAACGGCGATAACGATTCCGCAAAATACGGGCAATCCAGACCGGGGCGCCGGGGCGGTCAGTCCGCCGGCCCGGCGTCCATGCCCGCGGCGCCGAGGTCCTCGGCGGCTCCCAGCTCGGCCTTCACCACGGCGAAGGCCGTGGACTGGGGGTACCCGCGCCGGGCGAGCATGCCGACCAGCCGCCGAAGAACCTTGTCGCGCTCCAGGTTTCGCGGCATGGTGCGCAGCTTCCGCCGCACCAGCTCGGCCGCCCGCGCCTGTTCGTCGTCGTCGCTCACCGCGGCCAGGGCCGCGTCGACATCGGCGGCGGCGACGCCCTTGCGGCGCAGCTCCTGCGCCAGCGCCTGCCTGCCCTTGCCGGAGTAGGTGTGTCGCGAGGCGACCCACTGCTCGGCGAAGGCGGCGTCGTCGATCAGCCCGACCTCGGCGAGCCGTGCCAGCGCCGCGTCGGCGACCTCGGCGGAGTAGCCCTTGGCGGCCAGCCGCTGCGCGAGTTCGGCGCGACTGCGGGCGCGGACGGCGAGCAGACGCAGGCACGCCTCCTTCGCCTGCTCGACCGTCCCGCCGTGCGGGGTGCGCTCCGACGTCGACCGGCTCGTGCCCGCCTCCGCCTCCTGCGCCTCCCACTCGGATCCGGCCGCCACCGGATCCGCCCGGCGCGCGGCGCGACCACCCGCGCCCGCCGACCGGGAGTTCTTGCCCCGCCGTCGCCTCTCGTCACCTCGGCCGGGATCCGCCGCTCCGCGGCGACCTCGACCGGAGCTCTGCCCCGGGCCGACGTCCTGGGAGCCGCCGCGATCCGACGGTTCGACGACGCCCCGCGCACCCTCGGCGATGGGGCTCTCGGCCGCGGCGAGGTCGCGAGCGCCGCGGCTCCGGTCCGGCTCGGGGTGGTTCCGGCGGGGGTGGGTGGACCCGGTCGAGCGCGCCCGCTGCGGATCGGGCTCGCTCGACCGGGTTCCCGGGCGGTCCGCGCGGGCCGAACCACCATCGGCCCGCGGGACGGGTTCATGCCTCGCCGACGCGGGGTGATCGCGTCCGGAAACGCCTACGCCGGCGAGGAGTTCGTGCAACCGGCGGCGCATGTCGTCGACCGGATCGGGCCGCTGCTCGGCAGCCCGGTCCGCGACGGTGCGCCGGCCGGAGTCGGGCTCAGAAATCGGCGGGCACCTCGGCCGCGTCCTCGGCGGTCAGATCGGCGCCGATGCCGAGTTTTTCCTTGATCTTCTTCTCGATCTCGTCGCGGACGTCGGTGTTCTCCAGCAGGAACTTGCGGGCGTTCTCCTTGCCCTGGCCCAGCTGGTCGCCCTCGTAGGTGTACCAGGAGCCGGACTTGCGGATGAAGCCCTGCTCCACACCCATGTCGATCAGCGAGCCCTCCTTGGAGATGCCCTGGCCGTAGAGGATGTCGAACTCGGCCTGCTTGAACGGCGGGGAGACCTTGTTCTTGACGACCTTGACGCGGGTGCGGTTGCCGACCGCGTCGCTGCCGTCCTTGAGGGTCTCGATGCGGCGCACGTCCAGGCGCACCGAGGCGTAGAACTTCAGCGCCTTGCCGCCGGTGGTGGTCTCGGGCGAGCCGAACATGACGCCGATCTTCTCGCGCAGCTGGTTGATGAAGATGGCGGTGGTACCGGAGTTGTTGAGCGCGCTGGTCATCTTGCGCAGCGCCTGGCTCATCAGCCGGGCCTGCAGGCCGACGTGGCTGTCGCCCATCTCGCCCTCGATCTCGGCGCGGGGCACCAGCGCGGCCACCGAGTCGATGACGATGATGTCGATGGCGCCGGAGCGGACCAGCATGTCGGCGATCTCGAGCGCCTGCTCACCGGTGTCGGGCTGGGAGACCAGCAGGGCGTCGGTGTCGACGCCGAGCTTGCGCGCATAGTCGGGGTCGAGCGCGTGCTCGGCGTCGATGAAGGCGGCCACACCGCCCGCGGCCTGCGCGTTGGCGACCGCGTGCAGGGCGACGGTGGTCTTACCGGAGGATTCCGGACCGTAGATCTCGACGATGCGGCCGCGGGGCAGGCCGCCGATGCCCAGCGCCACGTCCAGCGCGATGGAGCCCGTCGGGATCACCGAGATGGGCTGGCGGGCCTCCTCGCCGAGCCGCATCACCGCGCCCTTGCCGAAGCTCTTCTCGACCTGGGCGAGCGCGAGCTCGAGGGCCTTGTCGCGGTCGTAGGCCTGTGGTGCCATGTCCTGATCCCCTTTTCGACGGGTAGGTCCTGTTGTCCTGGTTGGCGCCCACAGTAGAGGGCGGCACCGACAAGTTCTGACCCCGAGCCTAGACGAACAGGTGTTCGACTCCAAGCGACTCGCCGCGCGGATCGCCCCACCCCGGCAATCCGCGCGCTACCCGTCCGTGGGGCCTACCACAGCGGCAGGGGCGTGTCCTCCTCGTCCGCACCGCGCGGGCCGCGGATACGACGCTCGGCCTCGGTGATCGGCACGTCGTCGATGCCGGCCTCCCGCCGTGACATCAACCCGTCCGGGGCGAACTCCCACTGCTCGTTGCCGTAACTGCGCCACCAGCGGCCCGCCTCGTCGTGCCATTCGTACTGGAAGCGCACGGCGATGCGGTTGCCGTCGTGCGCCCACAGCTCCTTGCGCAGCGCGTAGCCGTTCTCGATGCGCCATTTGCGGGTGAGGAAGTCGACGATGGCGGCGCGGCCGGTGAAGTACTCGGCGCGGTTGCGCCACACCGAATCGGCGGTGTACGCGGCGGCGACGAGTTCGGGGTCGCGGGTGTTCCAGGCGTGTTCGGCGGCGCGCACCTTGGCCAGGGCGGCGGTGTGGTCGAAGGGCGGCAGCGGTGGTCGCACGGGGTTCCTTCCGGGTGGGTCAGGGGTTGACGGGGGACAGTTCGGCGGGCCCCCAGCGCAGCGGGCCGTGCGGCCACGCGACGACCTCGTCGACGGTGAAGTCGATCGAGCACTGCGAGCCGGGCGCGAAGGTCGATGCGTCCCAGTTCAATGCGGCCGTTCCGGTGAGTTGCAGCGCACCGCCGGTGGTCCAGTCCGGGACGAGCAGTCCGCAGCGCGGGTACGCGGCGAGGTTGCCCAGCGTCATGAACATCGAGTTGCCCCGGTAGTCCGGCCAGCGCAATCGCGTCGGCGAGAGCACCCGCAGGAAGCCGGGATTGCCGCCGCGATGCGAGGCGTCGACGTGGCCGTCCGGGTCGGCGCTGGCGACGAAGAAGGTGTCGGCCGCCGCGATCATCGCCTGCTGGGCCACGTCCAGGGCGCTGCCCCGGCGCGGCGTCGTCACGCCGTCGCGCCGGTGGTCGACGACCGCGCGACGCGAGATGTACTTCGGGCAGTTGGCGTAGACCTGGTCGACGGTGATCGCCAGCTCGGCACCGTGCGGCGCCGACCGCCCGTTCACGCGCATCCGCCTGCGCCGGGAGGGTTGCAGGGCGATCATGCCGATACTCGCCGGCCCGGCGAGCGGGCCGGCGAGCGGATCGCCGTCGGCGGGGCGGGTCGCTAGGGTCATCGAGGAGTCGTCGATCACCCGCACGAAACCCGGTTCGCCCACCAGCCCGCTCGCCCACAGCCTGCCCCCGGCATCGGCGGCGGCCACCACCACCATCGGCTGGGCGGCCAGGAACTCCGCGGCCACCGGCGGGATGTCGGCGCGGATGGTCCGGCCGACCTTCGCCGCGATGCCGTCCTGCCCCAGCCGCCGCTGTACGGCGAGTTCGCCGGGATGGAAGGGCGTCATGATGCGCAGCCTCAGAAGAAGCCGCAGGTGGGCGCCGCACCGCTGGGTGCGGGTGCGCTCTCGGCGCCGCTGGGTGCGTACACCTCGAGCCGGATGCCGTCGGGATCGGTGAAGAAGATGCCGCCCGAGGCCGTGCCCTCGCCGTGCGCCACCACCCCGTCGTGCACCAACGCGACTCCCAGTTCTCGCAGCGTGCGTTCGATCGCGCGCACCCGGTCCATGTCGTCGACCTGGAACGACAGGTGGTGCAGGCCGGGCGTGCGCGCGGAGAACGTGCCGTCGGACTGGGCCCAGAGGGTCAGCACCAGCGCACCGTCCCGCCCGAGGAAGGCGAAGCGGGTGTCACCCTCTCCCCCGGCCGTGATCTGCTCGAAACCCAAGGCACGGCAATAGAACTCGGCCGAGCGGTCGAGATCTGAGACGTTCAGCCCGATGTGTCCGGTGGTGAGCACCGGAGCGGTCGCCGCGGTCATGGACATCCTCCTGGAATCATTAACCGTCTTTTACGGTTTCAGTGGTTAGAACGGTAGCCGGAGGGGCAC
Organism: Nocardia sp. FDAARGOS_372; assembly: GCF_002554515.1. Taxonomy (NCBI): domain Bacteria; kingdom Bacillati; phylum Actinomycetota; class Actinomycetes; order Mycobacteriales; family Nocardiaceae; genus Nocardia; species Nocardia sp. FDAARGOS_372. The sequence goes on from NZ_PDDW01000001.1 coordinate 2,807,615, forward strand.
AACAGAGTCAACCCATTGAAATGATTTAAGCGGTTAGAAAGGTGGTGACGCCCATGCGTGGGCCTCCGCACTCGATACCCTCGGGCATGCCCGATCCACGTCCGCACCTCGGGGAACCGCTGGCCCTGGACCTGTTGAACACACGCTGGAACAGCGACGGCCCCCGGGATCTGCTCACCGACACCACCGGCCTGGACATCTGGCTGACCTCGGCGGGGCTGGCCGGGCGGGCGACCGCCGACGAGGCCACCCGCGCCGCGGTCCTGGCCGCCCGGGACGCCATCCACGACGTGGTCCGCACCGACGACCCGCGCGCCCGCGCGGCACTGAACGCGGTGCTCGCCCACGGCCGGATCCGGCGCACGCTGACCGAGTCCGGCCCGGCCGCCGAGCCCGAGGTCGCCGATCCGGCGTGGTTACCGGCCTGGCTGGCCGCGGCGAATCTGCTCGACCTGCTGGCCGCCGCGCCCGACCGGATCCGCCAGTGCGCGCACGAGGAGTGTGTGCTGTTCTTCTACGACACGTCCAAGAACGGCACCCGCCGGTGGCATTCGATGGCCACCTGCGGCAATCGCGCCAAGGCCGCCCGGCACTACGCCAAGAAATCCTGACCGCCGAGAAGCCATGACCGCCGAGCAGTCCCGACTCAGAACAGTTCGTCGAGCAGGCGGTAGTACTCCAGCCGCGCGCGATCCGGCTCGGGCAGGCCGTAGGCGTCGAAGAAGGCGGTCACCTCCGCCGGACCGTACTCGCGCAGGTCACGTTCGGCCAGCGCCAGGTCGCGGTAGCGATCGGCGACCCCGAGTGCGCCGACGTCGATCAGCAGGTCGCCGTCGAGCACGTTGGGCGGGGTGTAGTCGCCGTGGGCGACCACCAGATCCGCCTCGGGCGGCCGCCGGTCCAGCAGCTCGGCCAGCACCGATTCGGGCGTGTGGTCGGCGTTGTCGTCGTCGAAGTCGTCGGCGTCGACCAGCCCTTCGATCACGTTGCGGCGCGCCTGGGCCAGCACACCGTCCAGGCGGCCGTCGAACGGGCAGCCGGCGACGGGCAACGCGTGCAGGCGCCGCAGCAGCGCGCCCATCGTCGCGCCGATCGGGACGCCCTCGGTGTCGGCCAGGGTGGCCAGACTGGGCACCCCCGCGTCGGCGAGCACCAGCACGCCACCGGCGCACACCACCACCTCGGGCACGCGGATACCGTTGTGCCGCAACCATTCCAGTCGTTCGTACTCCGCCACCGCGTGCGGGCCGCGTTTGACCCAGTGCCCGCTCGCGCGGACCACGCCGCCGCTGCGGCCCTCGTGCTCGTCCGACCACCGCGGGCGCGGCCCGAGAACCGCCGCCACCGGCTCCGGCAGCGGCTCGCGCAGCTCGTCGAGGGTGTCCAGGGCGGTGCGGGTCGATTCGATCAGCTCCGGATCGCCCTCGGCCAGCCGCACCCGCAGCGCCTCGGTGAGCACCTCCCGCGCCGCATCCCGCTCGCCGCGTGCGGCCAAGGTCAGTCCGAGATGATGGGCGGCGAAGGAGAACGCCGCCGGATCCGCGCCGGCGGCGAGATACGCGCGCCGGTAGAGGGTCTCGGCGGTGCCGAGGTCACCCCGGTAGCGGTAGACGTCGGCGAGCTCGATCCACACCGCGATCCGGTCGGACTCGGTGCGGGCCAGTTCCAGGGCGCGGTCGAGCCGGTCGAGCGCCTCGCCGTACCGGCCGCGCACCATCAGGTCCACCCCCGCCCGGCGGAAGGTCCGGAACTCACCCGGCGCGGTCGTCACCGCCTCGGGGCCGGTCACCAGCGTGCCTTCGGCACGTCGAATTCCGCGCACAGCGCCCGCCACACCTCACGCGGATCGATGCCCGCTTCGATCGCCTCGGCGCCGGTCCGGCCGCCGAGCGACAGGATGACGTGATCGGCGAGCAGCGCGTCGCCGCGGGCCACGCCGAACTCGGTGTGCAACAGCTCCTGGAACTCCGTCAACCGCACCGTCCCGAAGATACCCGCCCGCGCCGGACCGCCCCACCGTGGCGGGTCAGCGGGCCCGCACGCGGTCGAGCACCCGGTGACACACCTCGACCGGGTCCTCGACCTGCGCCACCGTCATGGCGGCGGCCTCGGCCGCGGCGGTGTAGCGCGGATGGTCGAGCACGGCCAGCACCGCGGCCCGCACCGCCTCGGCCGTCAGCGGGCGCACCACGATCGAACTGCCCTGCCGCGCCGCCCGATTGGCCAGCTCCCACTGGTCGCCGCCGCCGGGCACGGTGACGATGGGCACCCCGGCCAGCAACGACTTGGCGAGCAGCCCGTGCCCGCCACCGCCGACGACCACCGCGGCGTGTTTCAGCAACTCATCCTGGCGGCCCAGGCCCGCGGTGGCCCAGGCGGGCAGGTCGGCGGGCGGCTCGTCCAGCATGGAGATCGCCACCCGGACGCCCGCGCCGTCGAGGGCCCGCAGCACGGTGTCGACCAGGCCGGTGACGCCGGTGTGCGCGGTCGACGGCGCCACCACCACCAGCGGGCCGTCACCCGGGGGCAGAGCCAGCACGTCGGCGGTCGGCTCCCACAGCAGCGGACCGACCAGGTGGGCGTTGTCCGGCCAGTCCGGCCGTGGCACCTCCAAGGCGGGCAGGGTCGCCAGCAATCGGGCCGACGGGCCGGGATCGGCGGCGGGCAACCCGACGCTCTCCCGCGCGCGGGCGCGCTGCTGCTCGCCCGTGCGTATCGCGCGCGCGGTCATCGCCCGCAGCACGGCGTCACGCAGCCTGCCGCGCAGGCCCTCCCCCACCGCGAGGCCGCTGCCGATGGGCGGCAACCCCTTCGACGGCAGATACAGCGGATGCGGGGCGAGTTCCACCCACGGCACCCCGAGCCGTTCGGCCGCCATTCCGCCACCCGCGGTGAGCACGTCGGAGACCACCAGTTCCGGCAGCATCGCGCCCAGGTCGGGCAGGATCTCGGTGGAGATGTGCGCGGCGCGCTCGTGGATCCGTCGGCCAGCGTCGCGGTCGTCGTCGATCGCCCTGGGCGCCAAGCCTTTCAGGCGGCGCACCGGAATACCGGCCGCCTTGGCCATATCGAACCAGCGCGGACCGGTGAACAGCACCGGCTCGTCACCCGCCGCCAGGAATCGCGCGCACAGCGCGAGCGCCGGGAACGCATGGCCGGGGTCCGGGCCCGCTACAACGGCAACACGCATCGGCTCAGCCTGCCACACCGTCGTCGCCGGGTCGCGCTCACCGGAAGTAGTAGAGCCGGAACCCCACCGCGCGCTCGGCCGGGAACCCCTCGATCGGTCCGGTGCCCATCTCGACGATCGCGCGCACCTGGTCCGCCACCGGCTCGTCGCTGAGCGCGGCGAGGTAGCGCCGGTGTTCGGACAGCGAGGCGATCGCCCGGTCGATCGTGTCGGTGACGTCGACCGCGTGGGTGGGGCCCGGTCCCGTGACGGCCGCCCAGCGGGCGGTCCACGGCGCCAGGTCGGCCAGTTCGGGGAAGATCCACTCGTTGCCCGCGTCGGCCACCGCGTCCAGACCGGCCCGCCCGACCGCGCGGTGGTCGGCGCTGTTGAGATAGCCGGGACCCCAGGTGTCGCCGAAATGCAGCAGGATCACCATCTCCGGCCGATGCCGGCGGATCGCGGCGGCCAGATCGCGACGCAGCGCCAGCCCGTACTCCAGCCGCCCGTCGGGGTGACCGAGGAACTCGACCTCGCGCACGCCCACCGTGGCCGCGGCCGCGATCTCCTCGGCCTCGCGCAGCGGACCCGATTCCGCGGGCGGCAGACCGGCGATCCCGGCCTCGCCGCTGGTCGCCAGCACGTAGCGAATGTCCTTGCCCTGCTCGGTCCATCGCGCCACCGCGGCGGCCGCGCCGTATTCGATGTCGTCGGGATGGGCCACGATCACCAGGCCGCGTTGCCAGTCCTCGGGAACCTGCTCCATGCGCCCATTCAAACATCGGCGCCCACCCGGCGGCGAGAACGGCGGCCGGGCGCGCGGGAGGGCGATCGATGCGGTAGACACATGCCCATGACGAAGCTCACACCCGCCGCGGCGGTGCTCGCGCTGGCGCTGCTCACCTTCCTCGCGCCCGGGCCGCTGACCGCCCCGCAGGCGCATGCCGACGCGCTGCCGCGGGTGTATCTGGATCTGACCATCGGCGGCGCGCCCGCGGGCCGGGTGGTGATCGAGCTGCGCTCGGACGTGGTGCCGCGCACCGCAGAGAACTTCCGCGCACTGGCCACCGGCGAGCAGGGCTTCGGCTACCGCGGGTCGACCCTGCACCGGGTGATTCCCGGATTCATGGCCCAGGGCGGCGATTTCACCCACGGTGACGGCACCGGCGGGCACAGCATCTACGGCCCCGTCTTCGCCGACGAGAACTTCCAGCTGCCGCACGCGGGGCCGGGCGTGGTCAGCATGGCCAACCGGGGGCCGGGCACCAACGGCTCGCAGTTCTTCATCACCCTGGACGCGACGCCGTGGCTGGACGGCAAGCACGTCGTGTTCGGCACGGTGGTCGAGGGCATGGACGTGGTGCAGGCCGTGGCGGCCACGGGCAGCGACACCGGCGCGACCACGCAGCCGGTGGTCGTCGCCGACAGCGGGCAGCTCTGACGGCGATCCGACGACGACGGGCCGTTCACCGGAAGGTGAACGGCCCGTTGGTTTTTCGTCGCCACTGCTCGTCGCGCCACTGCTCGTCGCGCCACTGCTCGTCGCGCTACGGCTCGTTCGCGCTACAACTTGTCGACGGTCGAGCGGTCGGCACCGGAGATCGCCTTGTACAGCAGGTACGCGCCGAAGACGAGGGCGCTGATCACCAGGATCGGGAACAGCCCCTTGATCAGCGCACCGATGACGGCCAGTGCGATCCAGACGACCGCCACGACACCGATGATCTTCCACAGCATTTCCAGCCTCCTGGATGTCTCCTCCGATCGCCCGTCCGGCGACCCGATACGTCCAGCCTGGCAGCCCGAAGGCGGGAAATCAGCAGGTCAACGGCGATATCCGGGTGGAAATCAGGGTTCACCCCGAGCCGCGGGGCGACGCGGTGGGTGGCGGCCGGGGGTCAGCGGACCCGCGACCGCGCGGTGTCCAGGACGGGACGGTCGGCGATCTCGGTGAGCGCTTGCGCCCAGCCGTCCAGCCGGTCGGCGGCGTGGCGCAGGTCGGCCACGATGCCCTCGAATTGATAGGTGACCACCGAACTCTCGGGTACCGCCAGCACATGTCCGGCGGCGGCGAGCACCTGCTCGTATTCGCCCACACCGGCCTCGAGGCGGGCCAGCGCGCCGCGGGTGGACTCGGCCAGCGCCGCCGCGGCCTGCGGGTTGCCCCGGCCGATCACGTCGAGCGCCTGCTCCATCTGCACGATGTCGGCGGCCAGCGCGTGCAGTGCGGCGGCACCGGAGGCGGCGGTCTCCACCATCTCGACCAGTTCGTCGGGCGGGAGTCGACGACCTGCGGCGATCTGGGTGGTGACGCCGTGCATCGCCCGCTCCGCCCGGACCAGGCGGGCGATGGGCGCGCGGGCGGCCGAACGCAGCGGCGGCTGCCGGCGGGGCTGGAAGCGCGGCTGCGGCAGCGGGGCGCCGCGCATGCGCAGGTACCGGCGGGTGCTGACAGCGGCGCCGGTGACCGCGGCGATCGCACCGCCGCCCAGGGCGAGTACCGCCCACACCGGCGCGGAGACCACGACCAGGCCGAGGGTGCCGACCGTCGTCAGGCCGGAGACCGTGCCCAGCTGGACACTGCGCCTGCGGGCACGCCTGCGCCTGCGCAGTTCGCGCTCGCGCGGGTCGGCCCAGCGGCGCACCGCGACGAGGGCGTACTCGCCCATGTCGCGCAGCGTTTCGGGCAGGGTCCCCGCCTGCGGCGTACCGTACGGTGCGGGCGCGGACGCGGCGGGAATTCGCTTGCGGCTCATCTGTTTCCTCACACCTGTCGCGACCGAGGGCACCGACGGCTCACCGGATCGCGGGTCTCACTGCTGGGCGGTCTGGCCCTTGTTCATCTGGGGCTGGGCCTGCGCCGGGTCGGCCTGGGCGGGATTGATCGCGGGGTTGGCGCCACCGGCGGGCAGCGACTCGCCACGCATGGAGGCGCGGATCTGCTCGAGCCTGCTGTGGCCGGCCATCTGCACGCTGGCCTGCTGGACCTCCATCATCCGGCCCTGCACCGAGTTCTGGGCCAGCTCGGCGGCGCCGAGGGCATTGGCGTAGCGGCGCTCGATCTTCTCGCGGACCGCGTCCAGGCTGGGCGTGCTGCCGGGCGCCGACAGTGTGGAGTCCATCTGCTGCAGCGAGGCCGAGACCTGCTCCTGCATCTTGGCCTGCTCGAGCTGGCTGAGCAGCTTGGTGCGCTCGGCGACCTTCTGCTGCAGCAGCATCGCGTTCTGCTCCACCGCCTTCTTGGCCTGGGCGGCGGCCTGCAGCGACTGGTCGTGCAGCACCTTGAGGTCCTCGACGGCCTGCTCGGCGGTGACCAGCTGCGCGGCGAACGCCTCGGCGGCGTTGGTGTACTGGATCGCCTTCTCGGTGTCGCCCGCGGCGCTGGCCTGGTCGGCGAGCATGACGGCCTGGCGGGCGTTGGCGTTGAGCTTCTCGACCTCGTCGAGCTGCCGGTTGAGCTTCATCTCCAGCTGGCGCTGGTTGCCGATGACCGACGCGGCCTGCTGCGAGAGGGCCTGGTGCTGGCGCTGGGCTTCCTCGATAGCCTGCTGGATCTGCACCTTCGGATCCGCGTGCTCCTCGATCTTGGAGTCGAAGAGGGCCATCAGGTACTTCCAGGCCTTGACGAACGGATTAGCCATCGATTGATCCCGCCTCCATCTGATGTACCGCTTGACGCGGCCAGGGCACGCGACCCTCGCGCACCCGGTTGTCCTTATCCTCCACGATGCGGCACCTGGACCGGACCGGCCGGCCCAACCGACGCTTACTACAGAATCTAGCCGCTTTCGGCGTCCGCCCCCAGTGAAGACGACGGCCGGGTCACCGGTTGCGCGGGCTCAGTTGCTCTTCACCAGCACCAGCATGTCCGCCGTGGGGGCGGGAATCACGATGCGGGTGTCCTCGTCGATCTGCGGGCGGACGGCGCCCGCGGCCGACATGGTCGCACCGGCGGGTTCGCCGACGGGGGCGTCCTGTCCGGCGGTCGCGGCCTCCTCGTGCGGGGTGGGTTCGGTCGCGGCCGGTTCCTCGACCGGCACCGCGTCCGTCCCGGCCATGATCGTGCTCACGTCCCACAGCACCCGCGACAGCGGCACGTCCAGCGCGTCGCAGATGGCGGCGAGCAATTCGCTCGACGCCTCCTTGCGACCCCGTTCGACCTCCGACAGATACCCCAGGCTCACGCGCGCCGAGGTGGAGACCTCACGCAGGGTCCGGTGCTGGGCGAGACGTGCACGCCGCAGACTGTCGCCGATCGCCTCTCGCAGCAGCGTCATCTCGATCTCCTTCGCTCCCGATCACCGTGCCCGCTCCGGCAGCCTCGCCTGGCGCGCACCGCTCTTTCTGGCACAACGTCCCGCGGCGCGCGGTGGTTCCCGCCCGGCGAACTCCGGCGGAGCGTCCCGAGCGTTCTCAACCGCTCCGGACGCACCGCAGCAGCTCCGCCACCGCGCGCTGGGCCGCGGTGTGTCTGATGGTCCACCGCTGTCCGGCCAGCCGCAACCGCATGACCTCGGTGTGCCACGGCCCGGACAGCCCGAGGAACACCGTCCCCACCGGGTGCCCGCCCTGGGTGTCGGGTCCGGCGACGCCGGTGAGGCCGACGCCCCAGTCCGACCCGCAGCGGGCGCGGGCACCGACGGCGAGCTGTTCGGCGGTGCTGGCCGCGACCGGCCCCTCCGTCGCGAGCAACTCCGCGCTCACCCCGGCCAGGGTGTGCTTGAGGTCGGTGGCGTACACCACCAGGCCACCGCGCAGTACGGCGCTGGCACCCGGCACGCCCGCCAGGGTGGCGCTGAGCAGGCCCGCGGTGAGCGACTCGGCCGTGGCGACCGTCTGGCCCGCGGCCCGCAAGGCCCGTACCAGCTCGGCGACCGGGGCGTCCCCCGCGAGCGGGTCGGGCACGGCCGCCGGTTCGGACACATCCGCCCCGCTCATGCGCCGCGGGTCCGATGCGTGCCACCGGCGAACCACACCCGCGCCGCCTGGCCCACGTAGTCGAGTCCGGTCACCACCGTCAGCACCAGCGCCACGTACATCAGGATCATTCCCGCCGTCGCGAATCCGCCCGCGAGGGGCAGCAGCAGCACGGCGATGGCGACCGACTGCACCAGCGTCTTCAGCTTGCCGCCGCGGCCGGCCGGGATCACCCCGCGCCGCACCACCACCAGCCGCAGCAGCGTGACCCCGAGTTCTCTGGCGATGATCACCAGCGTGATCCACCACGGCAGGTCACCGAGCGCCGACAGGCCGATCAGCGACGCGCCGATGAGGGCCTTGTCCGCGATGGGGTCGGCCAGCTTGCCGAAGTCGGTGACCAGCCCGTATTTGCGGGCCAGTTGCCCATCGAAGCGGTCGGTGATGGCGGCCAGGCCGAACAGCGCGGCGGCACCGATCCGCCAGCCCGTGTCGTGCCCGCCACCGGCGAACAGCGCGAGCACGAACACCGGAACGATCGCGATGCGGGCCATCGTCAGCACGTTCGCGACGTTGAGGACGGGCACCGCCGCTTCCGAGGGAGCCGCGACGAAACCGGGGCGCCCCGGCACCTGATCAGGGCCGGGGCGCGACATCGCCGTATCGGCGTGACGGCCCTCGATCACGCGGAAACCTCGCTCCCGCGCGACGCCCGCGGCGTCACAGCCTGCGGTTGCGCTGCCCCGGCGCGATGCGGTGAGCGGAACGACAGGATGTGCGGCACACGTTCAGACTATCGGTAACCCGGCCGACTACTGTGCACCCCATGACCTCTCGGGGACCACTAGGTGGTTCGACCAGCGACGCGCCCACCGGCGCGGCCCCGGCCGCGCCCGGCTCCGTCCCGCTCGTGCGACGCGCCCGTACCTCGGACGTGCCCGAGATCAAGCGCCTGGTGGACGTGTACGCCGGTCGCATCCTGCTGGAGAAGAGCCTGGTCACCCTTTACGAGGCGGTCCAGGAGTTCTGGGTGGCGGAGCTGGACGGCCGGGTGGTCGGCTGCGGCGCCCTGCACGTGCTGTGGGCCGATCTGGGCGAGGTGCGCACCGTGGCCGTGCATCCCGACGTCAAGGGCCGCGGGGTGGGCAGGCTGATCGTGCAGCGCCTGATCGAGGTGGCCAGGGAACTGGAGCTGCGCAGGCTGTTCGTGCTGACCTTCGAGGTGGAGTTCTTCGCCAGGCACGGGTTCGTGGAGATCGACGGGACGCCGGTGACCGCCGAGGTGTACGCGGAGATGTGCCGGTCCTACGACACCGGCGTGGCCGAGTTCCTCGACCTCAGTTATGTGAAACCCAACACGCTCGGCAACACCAGGATGTTGCTGACCCTCTGAGCGCCCAGCGCTCGCCCGTTCGATCAGACCCCGCTCGATCACAGCCAGGAGTGACCAGCCCGTGCCGTTCTTCGCCGTCCACTACACCTACTCCGAGGCCACCGTGCCGGGCCGCGACACCCATCGCCCGCGCCATCGCGCCTGGCTGGCCGACCAGCTGACCGCGGGCGCGCTGGTCACCAGCGGCCCCTACACCGACGGATCGGGCGCGCTGCTGCTGTTCCGCGCCGAGAGCGCCGAGGAGCTGCGCGCCCTGCTCGCCGACGACCCCTTCGCCCGCGAGCAGCTCATCGACGCGGTGCGCATCGACGAATGGCTGCCGGTACTCGGCGCGTTCACCGACTGAGCGAGCGGTGACCGGCTTCGGTCACCGGTCCTCGCCGACGCGCGAGCGCACCGCGGACTGGCCGCGCGTCTTGATCAGGCTGGCCACCGTGGCCACGACCAGCACGCCGAGGATGACACTCAGCGAGAGCGGCGTGGAGATCTCCGGCACGCTCACGTGCTCGCCGCCGTTGACGAACGGCAGGGTGTTCTCGTGCAGCGCGTGCAGCACCAGCTTCACGCCGATGAAGGCCAGGATCGCGGCCAGGCCGTAGGACAGGTACACCAGCCGGTCGAGCAGGCCGCCGATCAGGAAGTAGAGCTGGCGCAGGCCCATCAGCGCGAAGGCGTTGGCGGTGAACACCAGGTACGGCTGCTCGGTGAGGCCGTAGATCGCGGGGATCGAGTCCAGCGCGAAGAGCAGGTCGGCGAAGCCGATGGCCAGCAGCGCCAGGGCCAGCGGGGTGAGCGCGCGCGTGCCGTCCACCCGGGTGACGAGCCGGTCGCCGTCGTACTCCTGGGTGGTGGGCACCACCTTCTTGACGAGGGTGACGATGCGGCTGTCGCGTTTCTCCTCGGCCTCCACCTCGTGGCCGCTCTCGCGCATCAGCTTGATCGCGGTGTAGATGAGGAAGGCGCCGAACAGGTAGAACACCCAGCTGAAGGCGCTGATCGCGGCGGCACCGACGGCGATGAACGCACCGCGCATCACCAGGGCGAGCACGATGCCGATCAACAGCACCTTCTGCTGGTAGATCCGCGGCACGGCGAAGGTGCTCATGATGATGAGGAAGACGAACAGGTTGTCCACCGAGAGCGCCTTCTCGGTGACGAAACCGGCGTAGTACTCCCCGCCGTAGGTCGAGCCCCACCGCCACCACACGTAGCCGCCGAAGGCGAGTGCCAGGCCGATGTACACCGCCGACCAGAAGCCGGACTCCCGGAAGGTGGGTTCGTGGGGGGTGCGCACGTGGGCGTAGAAGTCGAAGACGAAGAGCCCGATGATCACCGCGATGGTGACCACCCACTCGAGCGCGCTCACCTGCATGCGGAACTCCGTTCGACGGTCATGTCAGCCATCATGCCGGATTTGTCTGGTTCTGTCGGCTTTGCGGGTGTGTTGCCATGATTACACAGCGGCGCGGCCGCCCCCGGACAGCGCCTGCGCCACCGCCCGGTGCAGCCGCAGCAGGTCCGGCTCGTCGTCCTCGATCGCCCACGCGATCTCCTCGACCGCCCGCAGGAAGGCCCAGCCCCGGGCCCGCTCGGGATCGATGCCGAGCCAGTCCGCCGTGCGCGCGACGACCGCGGCGGCGTGCGCGGGCTCGGGCGCGCTCTGCACCTGGATCATGATCAGGAAGCCTGCGTCGAAGGCGGCCTCGCCGAGGTAGGACTTCGGGTCGATGAGCAGCCACGGCTCCCGCTCGGCCGCCACGATGTTGCCCAGGTGGGTGTCGCGGTTGACCACCAGCAGCGGCCCGTCCGGTTCGGCCAGGCGCGCACACCAGTCCAGCGCGTCGGCGCGCAGCCGCGGTCCGAGCACCTCGGCGAAACCGGCCGCCGGCCTGCGCAACGCCGCGGTCCACCCGGCGACCATGTCGAGTGCCGCGGGCAGCGGCGGGAATCCGGCGGGCAGTTCGGCGGGCGGACGGCGCAGGCGACGGTACAGCCGGCACGCCAGCTCGATCCGATCCCGGTGCTCCGGCCTGCCCTCCAGGCTCGGGAAGCCCGGCTGGGTCAGCAGTTCGGTGCCGGGCCGCGCCCGTTCGAGCAGCATGGCACCGGTGCCGGGATCGAAGGCGTACAACCGGACCGCGCCGTCGCCGTCGTAGCAGGCCAACCCGGTCGGTTCACCGACGTTCTCCTCGTCCACCACGGGCACCTTCAGCACCGCGTCGGACCCGTCCGCCCGCCGCACCGGCGCCACATAGGAGTGCGTCCCCCCACCGAACCCGGGCCCGGTCACGGTCAGCTCCCATTCGGCACAGCGCTCGGCCACGACGTCGTCGAGCCCGGCGAGCCAGGCCGCCCCGCGCGCGCCGAAGACGCGATCGATGGTGGCGGCGACGTCGGTGGGGAGATGGCTGCGCATGGGACACAGCGTATGTTCGGACAGGCCATGTTGACGCTGTTGCCCGCGCTGGCGGGGTTCGCCTTTCTCGATTCGCTGGACCTGCTGCTGGTCGGTGTGACGGCGGCGGTGGTGTACGACAGCCGGTTGCGCAGGCGCTCGCCGGTGCCGGGCGGGGCGAGTTTCCTCGCCGGGGTTTTCGTGACGACGGTGGCGTTCGGGGTCTGCACGGTGCTCGGCATCGGCTGGCTCACCGACCTGGTCGACTTCCGGCTCACCCCCGCCATCCGCTACCGGGGTGAGCTGGCCGCGGGGACGATTCTGCTGGTGCTGGCGGCGCTGCCGTCGACCGGCGAGCGCACGCCGCCCCGCTGGGCGGTCGAATTACGCGGCCGCCCAGCGGTTCTCGCCGCCACGGGACTGGCGATCGGCATCGTCCAGTCGGCCACCTCGGTGCCGTATCTGGCGGGCCTGGCGATGCTCTCGGCGCACGGCACCGCGCTGTGGCCGGTGATCCTGCCGGTCTACGGCGTGATCGCGCTGCTGCCACCGGTGCTCGTCCTGGTGCTGGCCACGCGCCGCACCGTGGGCGCGCGCCGCGCGTATCGCGCGATCGTGCGCGGCATCACCCGGTTCGGGCCACCGTCGGTGCGCGTCCTGTTCGCCGTGGCGGGGGCCGCCCTGGTGCTGGACGCGCTGGCCCACCCGGGGGACCTGTGGTGAGCGACTATTCGCCGTCCGCGCCGCCCTCGGCGGGGCCGCCGCCGCGGATGGAGTAGAGCAGCCCGTCGAGTTCGTCCGGCTTGACCAGCACGTCGCGCGCCTTGGAGCCCTCGCTGGGCCCGACCACGCCGCGGGTCTCCATGAGGTCCATGAGCCGGCCGGCCTTGGCGAAGCCCACCCGCAGTTTGCGTTGCAGCATCGAGGTGGAACCGAACTGCGAGGTGACCACCAATTCCACGGCCTGGAGCAGCAGGTCGAGGTCGTCGCCGATGTCGGGGTCGACGTCCTTCTTCTCCCCCGCCTTGGCCGCGGTGACGCCCTCCTGGTACTCGGGCTCGGCCTGGTTCTTGGTGAACTCGACGACGGCGTGGATCTCCTCGTCGCTGATGAAGGCGCCCTGCAGACGGGTGGGCTTGCTCGCGCCCATCGGCAGGAACAGGCCGTCGCCCATGCCGATCAGCTTCTCCGCGCCGGGCTGATCCAGGATGACGCGCGAGTCGGTGAGCGAGGAGGTCGCGAACGCCAGCCGGGAAGGCACGTTCGTCTTGATGAGGCCGGTCACCACGTCCACCGAGGGGCGCTGGGTGGCCAGCACCAGGTGGATGCCCGCCGCGCGCGCCTTCTGGGTGATGCGCACGATCGCGTCCTCGACGTCACGGGGCGCGGTCATCATCAGGTCCGCCAGCTCGTCCACGATGGCGAGAATGTAGGGGTAGGGCCGGTACACGCGCTCGCTGCCCAGCGGCGCCGTGATCGCGCCGGACTTGACCTTCTTGTTGAAGTCGTCGATGTGGCGGACCTTGTTGGCCTGCATGTCCTGGTAGCGCTGCTCCATCTCCTCCACCAGCCAGGCCAGCGCGGCGGCCGCCTTCTTCGGCTGGGTGATGATGGGCGTGATCAGGTGCGGAATGCCCTCGTAGGGGGTGAGCTCGACCATCTTCGGGTCGATGAGGATCATCCGCACCTCGTCGGGGGTGGCCCGCTGCAGCAGCGAGACCAGCATCGAGTTCACGAAACTCGACTTGCCGGAGCCGGTGGAACCGGCGACCAGCAGGTGCGGCATCTTGGCCAGGTTCGCCGAGACGAATTCGCCCTCGATGTTCTTGCCGAGGCCGATCACCAGCGGATGGTGATCGTTGCGGGTCGAGGGCGCCTTGAGCACGTCGGCCAGGCGCACCAGCTCGCGATCGGCGTTGGGCACCTCGATGCCCACCGCGGACTTGCCGGGGATCGGCGCGAGCAACCGCACGTTCTCGGTGGCCACCGCATAGGCGATGTTGCGGGCCAGCGCGGTGATCTTCTCCACCTTCACGCCGGGACCGAGCTCCACCTCGTAGCGGGTGACCGTCGGGCCGCGCACGAAGCCGGTGACCGCCGCGTCGATCTTGAACTGCACCAGCACCTCGGTGATCGCCTCGATCATCGATTCGTTGGCGGCGCTGCGCTTCTTGGGTGGGTCGCCGTCGGTGAGCAGGTTCATCGGCGGCAACGTGTAGTCGCCCTCGATCACCCGGTCGGCCACGAACTCCGGTTCCGGGGGCGGCGGCGGGGTCTGGTCGGCCACCGGCGGCGCCGGGCGCTTCTTCGGCTTGGGCGGCTCGGCGGGCGGGCTCGCGGCGATCGGCTTCGGATCGCGCAGCGGCGGCTCACCGGGCAGCGTGTCGCCGAGTACCTCGGTGACGGCGTCGGACCCGGCGAACTCGTCGGGCGGGTAGTTCTCCTCCGGGGTGCGCCCGCGGCGGCGGGACCGGCCGTGGTGCAGCGGGAAACCGTCGGCGTCGTAGCCGATGGGGTCGAAACCGCCGTCGTAGTCGCCGTATTCGTCGCCACCGCTGGCCGTGCCGAAGATCTCGCGCAGCCGGGCGGGCACCTCGCGAACGGTGGTACCGGTGACGAGCAGGACGCCGAAGACGATGGCCAGCACCAGGATCGGCACCGCCAGCCAGGCGGTGAGCCCGTCGGCCAGTGGGCCGCCGAGCACGTAGCCCACGAATCCCGCCGCGTGCGCGCGGCCCGCGGCATCGGTCGGCGCGCCCGCGGCCAGATGCCAGACGCCCAGGGCGGGCAAGCCGATCAGCAGGCCGCCGAGCACCAGGCGCGGCCGGATCTCCGGGCGCGGCTCGGTGCGCATCAACACGATCGCGATGCCGGTGGCGACGAAAGGCAGTGCGGCCGAGGCGGAACCGGAGATCGCCCGGATGACGCCCTCCACCCAGCGTCCGATGGGCCCGCCCGCCGAGAGCCAGACGGCCGCGGCGATCACCCCGCTCAGGCCGAGCAGGGCCAGCGCGATGCCGTCGCGGCGGTGACCGTGTTCGATCTCGCCGGCCCGGCTCAGTGTCCGGGTGGTGGCGCCGATACCGCGCGCCAGCATCGTCCAGCCACCGCTGATGCCGCGGCCGAGCACCGCCAACGGCGCGGTGTCGGACCGGCGACGGGCGGGCTTGCGCGCCGGTGTGGCGCGGGCTCGGGGCGCCGCGCCCGCGCGCGGGGTACCGCTCGCGCGCGGCGTGCGAGACCGTGCCGCCGTCGTCCGCCCCCGGGCCGATCCCGCCCGCGCCCGACTGGTCGTGGTGCTGCGGGACTTACCTGCCATGCCCCCAGGCTAGCCGCAATCGCCCCATCGAGACCATCCGCAACACCAGTACCGCCCACCTCATCGGGATGAACATCACGGGACGGCCGGGTGGAGAATGCGCCGTCCGGGCGCTGATCAGACCGATCGGTCGGTCTCGAGGACGGCGCGGACCGCCGCCGGATCACCCGCGGTCTCCAGCCGCACCTGGTCGCGACCGAAGGCGTGCAGCAGCAGTTCGGCGGGCGTGCCCGTGAGCGTCACCGCCGGGGCGGCGCCGGAACCGACGGTGACACTGCGGCCGTCCGGGGTTGCCAGCGTGACCGGTACCGGCGCCTTGCGATACGACATCCGGGCCATCCGGCGCAGCAGCGTCCACAGCCGGTCCTCGTCGGCGGCGGGCAGTTCGCGCGGCTCCCAGCCCGGCGCGGCCCGGCGCACGTCCTCGTGATGGACGAACATCTCGCTCGTATTGGCCAGCGCGTCCACCGGCTTGAGCGGGGACCACCAGGGCGGACCGGTGCGGATCTGCTCGAGCAGGTCCGGGAACGGCCTGGCCGCGACCTTCTCCTGCACCGACCGCAGATGCCCGGCGAAGGGCCGCAGCAGGATGCCGGGCGCCGCGTCCGGCCTGCGCTCGCGAACGATCAAGTGCGCGGCCAGATCCCGCACCGTCCAGGCACCGCACAGGGTGGGCGCGTCCGGCCCCGCCGCGGCCATCGCCTCGACCAGTGCCCGCCGTTCGCGCTGCGCCATACTCACGCGCCGAACATAGCCGATCCGGACCCGGCGGGAACACCCCCGACGCCGGGCGATCCGGCGCGGCGCTGGATTTCCTGGGGTGCTGGTGGGTAGCTTGTCAGGGCGTCCATCGGGTCGTGGACCATTCATCGAAGGGGATTCGTCTTGAAGAAGTTCTTCGCCGCCACGGCGGTGATGGTGGCGGCTGTCGCGTCGATGCTGGGGGCTGCGGCGCCCGCGCAGGCCGCCTACGGCTACTACGGCGCCATCGCCACCTCGCGCAGCGGCGCCTACGGCATCGCCAACAACTACGGCAGCTTCTCCGACGCCGAACAAGCCGCCGTCGACGCCTGCGGCGCCGGCTGCCGCGTGCTGGTGTCCTGGTCGAACGGCTGCGGCGTGCTCGCCAGCTCCAACACGCAGTGGAGCGCCGCCGCCCGATCGAGCTACACCGCGGCCCGCTCGGCGGCGCTGTCGCGGCTGTCCGGCGGCTGGGTCGTCGACTGGCGGTGCACCGCGGGCTACTCGCTGTAGGTCCGCCCGCCGCATCCACCGACCGCGGGCCGCGACCGCGGCCCGCGACAGACTTCATCCAGGGGAAACACGTGAAGAACCGTACTTTTCGGGCGTCGCTGGCCCTCGCCGTGACCGCCCTCGCCCTGACCCTCGGAGCATGCGGCTCCGAGAGCGACACCACCGCCGCCTCGACCACCGCGACCACCTCCGCGGCCGGACAGTTCGAGGCAGGCACCAACGAGGATGCTCCGGTGGAGGGCCAGGCCCCCACCTCGACCACGCCGCCGAACCTGCCCAAGCCGACGGCCGCCGAGCTCAACGACCGCCTGACCCGCGCCTTCGACTCCTCGGTCCCGGCCGAGGAGAAGATCGGCTGGATCCAGGACGCCGAGCGCGACCCGCAGCTGGTGGACAAGCTGGTCGACGCCGCCAAGCGCAACAACGTGACCGTCGAGATCACCAACGTCGGCGAGCCGCAGAACGGCACACTGAAGGCCGACGCCGAGGTCACCATCGACGGGCGCCCGGTGGAGAACGCCTACGTGGAGTTCGTCGCCGAAGACGACCAGTGGAAGGTCTCGCACCAGTTCACCTGCAACATCGTGCGTTCGGCGCAGCTCGATTCGGCGGCCTGCCAGGCCCAGTGAGCCAGCAGCCGTGACAGAGGGCCGGGAGGCCGTGACGAAAGGGCCGGGAGGCATGCCTCCCGGCCCTTCGCGTGAACGGACTCAGACCCCGATGACGGTGGGCACGATCATCGGACGGCGCCGGTAGGTGTCGGCCACCCAGCGCCCGACCACGCGGCGCACACCCTGGGCGATGCGGTGGGTGTCGGTGATGCCTTCCCCGGCCAGGCGCAGCAGTTCGGCCTCCACGAGTTCGGCGGCCTCGGCCAGTGCGGTCGGGTCGTCGGAGAACCCGCGACCACTCAATTCCGGTGCGCTGACGGCCTTTCCGGTCGTCTCGTCGATGGCGACGGTGATCGAGATGAAACCGCCCTCGCCCAGCACGAGGCGGTCGGACAGCGTCGACTCGCCGACATCGCCCACCGAGAGCCCGTCGACGTAGACGTGGCCGACCGGCACGCGGCCCACGATCGAGGCGATCCCGTCCACCAGGTCGACGACCACCCCGTCCTCGGCGAGCACCACCCGCTCCTCGGGCACCCCGGTCGCGACGGCCAGCGCCGCGTTGGCCCGCAGGTGCCGCCACTCGCCGTGCACCGGCATCGCGTTCGTCGGCCGCACCGCGTTGTACAGGTAGAGCAGCTCGCCCGCCGAGGCGTGCCCGGAGACGTGCACCTTGGCGTTCTGCTGGGTGATGACCGAGGCGCCGAGCCGTGCCAGCCCGTTGACGACCGCGAACACCGAGTTCTCGTTGCCCGGGATCAGCGAGGACGCCAGCACCACCAGGTCGTCGGGGCGGATGTTGATCTGGCGGTGGTCGCCGCGCGCCATCCGCGACAGCGCCGACAGCGGCTCGCCCTGGGACCCGGTGGAGATCAGCACCAGGCGGTCGCCGGGCAGGGTCGCGGCGACATCGAGGTCGACGACCACGCCGTCGGGCACCGTCAAGTACCCGAGATCCTGGGCGATCTGCATGTTGCGCACCATCGAGCGGCCCACGAAACACACCCGGCGCCCGTACTTCTGAGCCACGTCCACGACCTGCTGGATGCGGTGCACATGGCTGGCGAACGACGCCACGATCACCCGGCCACGGGCCTTGCCGATCACCGTGTCCAGGACGCCGCCGATCTCGCGTTCGGGGGTGACGAAGCCCGGCACCTCGGCGTTGGTGGAGTCGACCAGGAACAGGTCGACGCCTTCGTCGCCCAGGCGGGAGAACCCGGCCAGATCGGTGAGGCGACCGTCCAGCGGCAGCTGGTCGAGCTTGATGTCGCCGGTGTGCAGCGCGACGCCCGCCGGGGTGCGGATGGCGACGGCCAGCGCGTCCGGGATGGAGTGGTTGACGGCGAAGTACTCGCATTCGAAGGGGCCGTGCGAGGTGGTCTCGCCCTCGGTCACCTCGATCAGCTTCGGGTGCAGCCGGTGTTCGCGGCACTTGGCCGCGACCAGCGCGAGGGTGAACTTCGCGCCGAGCACCGGAATGTCGGAGCGGTTGCGCAGCAGGAACGGCACCGCGCCGATGTGGTCTTCGTGGCCGTGGGTGAGCACGATCGCGACGATGTCGTCCATCCGGTCCTCGATGGGCCGGAAGTCGGGCAGGATCAGGTCCACACCGGGCTGCTGGTCCTCGGGGAACAACACGCCACAGTCGACGATCAGCAGCTTGCCGCCGTACTCGAAAACCGTCATGTTGCGGCCGATTTCGCCGATACCGCCGAGCGCGAACACCCGCAGGCCGTTCTTGGGCAGCTTCGGCGGGGCGCCGAGCCGATCCTGTGCCGCGACCACCGGCGGCTGCGCGGGCAACTGCTCGGCGCGGCCGCGGCCCTGCCTGCCGCCACGGCCGGAGCGGCGGCCACCCGCGGAGCGGCCCTCACCGGAGTCGCCGCGGGCGGGCTTGTCCTGACGCTGGGTACGGGCGTCGCCCCGGTCGCCACGGGCCGGCCGCTCGGCCTTGGCCGGGGCGGTGGGCTGGTCGGTGCCCGCCGGAGCGGTGGGCTCACCGGCGCTCCCGCCGGGCCGGTCGGCGGCCGGTTCCGCGGCGGGTTCGGCGGCCGGTTCCGCGGGCCGTGCCGACTCCGCACGCTCGGCGGCGGCTTCGGCGGCGCGGCGTTGTTCGGCCGGGTCGGGCGCGCCGGCGGGGCGGCTCGCCGTGCGGCGGGGACGGCGCGGTGTGGTCATACGAGAACCCCCGCTGTCCGCAGATCCGCGGACAGCTGATCGAGTTGGGCGGTGTTGGGCATGAGCTGCGGCAGCCGGGGCTCGCCCACGTCGATGCCGAGCAGGCGCAAACCGGCCTTGGTCATGGACACGCCGCCGAGGCGGGCCATCGCGGCGTTCAACGGCACCAGGCTCGCGTTGATCTCGCGGGCGCGCACCACGTCACCGGCGACGAAGGCGTCGTACATCTCCCGGAGCCGCTCGGGGACCAGGTGACCGATCACGCTGATGAAGCCGACCGCGCCGATGGACAGCCACGGCAGGTTGAGGCAGTCGTCGCCGGAGTAGTAGTCCAGGCTGGTGTGCGCGATGATGTCCGCGCCGGAGTTGAGGTCGCCCTTGGCGTCCTTCACCGCGACGATGCGCGGGTGGTCGGCGAGCCTGCGCAGGGTTTCGGGGCCGATCGGAATGATCGATCTGGGTGGAATGTCGTAGAGCGTCACCGGCAGATCGGTCGCATCGGCGACGGCGGTGAAGTGCGCGTAGAGGCCGTCCTGGCTCGGCCGGGAGTAGTACGGGGTGACGACGAGCAGGCCGTGCGCGCCCGCGCGCTCGGCGTTGCGGGCCAGCTCGATGGAGTGGGCGGTGTCATAGGTGCCCGCGCCCGCGATGACGGTGGCGCGGTCGCCGACGGCGTCGACGACGGCGTGCAGCAGATCGAACTTCTCCGACTCGGTGGTGGTCGGCGACTCGCCGGTGGTGCCGGAGATGGCGAGCAGGTCGACGCCGCGGTCGACGAGATGGGCGGCCAGCGATACCCCGGCGTCGACATCCAGCTTGCCGTCGGCACTGAAGGGGGTCACCATCGCGACACCTACCGTGCCGGACGCACGCAGCTCCGTTGGCGTCGATTCACCGTTCGTCATGGTCAGAAAGGCTACCCGGTCCCCTGCGCGCCCTCGACACCGTGACCGCCCTACACGCCGGACGCCGAGCCGCCCGGCGACGGACCGACATCGAAATGACATCATCAATACCCTTGTGTGATGTCATTCATGACACCAGACTGATGTCATGAATCTGGAGAAGTACACCGCCCAGCTGCGCGAGAACCTGATCGCGGCGGCCGCCCTGGGTGACGAGAAGACCCAGGCCACCGCCGCGGCGCTGGCCGCGGCCACCGAGAACTCGGCCCGGCTGGTGCTGCTCGCGGCGCTGTCCGACCTCGCCGCCGAGGTCAGCACGACGCTGGGCGACCGTACCGTCCACGTCTCGATGAGCGGCACCGACGCCGTCGTCGATGTGCGCAAGGATCCGGCCGCCGACGAACCCCCGACCTTCGAGGAGATGACCGGCGACATCAGCCGGGTCACCCTGCGCCTGGTCGAGCAGATGAAGGCCAAGGCCGAGGAGGCCGCCGCCGCCAGCGGCGTCTCGCTGAACTCCTGGCTCTCCCGCGCCGTGGACGGCGCGCTCCGCGAGCAGATGCGCAGCTACGGCACCAGGCGCGACACCCCGGGCCGCGACAGCCCCGAGCGGGAAGGCTGAGCCGCGGCGAGCTCGGCGGCGAGATCGCCGCGCTCGCCGATCACCACGTCGTCGAGTTCCAGCCAGTCGGCCATTTCGCGCAACGATCCGGCCAGCGCGGCGGCCACCCGCACCGGGTCGTGGCCGGGCTCCACGAACGCGCCGGGCACCAGCAACCGGCCCGCCGCCCGCTCGGCGCGCAGATCGACCCGGCCCACGAGCTGATCGTCCAGCAGGAACGGGAAAACGTAATAGCCGTACACCCGTTGGGGTTCGGGCGTGTAGATCTCGATGCGGTAGTGGAAGTCGAAGACCCGCTCGGTGCGCGGCCGGAAGAAGATCAGCGGGTCGAACGGACACAGCAGGGCGGCGCCCTCGACCTTCCGCGGCGTCACCGCACCGGCGCGCAGATAGGCGGGCTTGTCCCAGCCGGTCACCGTCACCGGCTCGAGCTCACCCGCGTCCACCAGATCCGCGATCGCCGGTGCGCTCTGCGAGCGGTGCAGCCGGTAGTAGTCGCGCAGGTCGGTCTCGGTGGCGACGCCGAGGGCGGTCGCGGACCGGAGAATCAGCTCCCGCACGGCCTCGTCCTGCGGCACCGAGCGAGCCGACACCTCCGGCGGTACCACCCGTTCGGTGAGGTCGTAGTACCGGCTGAAGCCGACGCGGCGGTCGACGGACAGCTCGCCGGCGGCGAAGAGCTGCTCGCAGACGAGCTTGGTGTCGCTGAGATTCCACCAGGACCCCTTGGGGCGCGGACGATCCAGCTCCAAATGGCGCTCCACCTCGCCCGCGGTGCAGGCGCCCGCCTCGCGGATCACGTCGAGGATGTCGTTGCCGAGGGTGGGGTTGCGTTCGAGCGCCCGCCGCATGCCCGCCCAGCGGCCGTGCCGGTACTTCTCCATCCGCCACCGCATCAGCGGCCAGTCCGCGACCGGGATCAGCGCCGCCTCGTGCGCCCAGTACTCGACCAGCCGCCGCGGCTTGCGCGCCGAATGACTCCACGCGGCCTCGTCGAGCAACCCCCGGTCGTAGCCGCCGATCCGGCTGAACACCGGCGCGTAATGGGCCCGCACCACCGCCGACACCGAATCCAATTGCAGCAGTTGAGTTCTGCCGAGGACATCGAGCACCGTGCGCCGCGTCGGCGTGCCACCCCGCCGCCTGCCGAACCCCTGCGCCGCCAACGCCGTGCGCCGGGCCGCGGCCGCACTCATCCTCCGCATACCCGCACTGTGCCATGCGGCACCGACACGACCGGCCGCCGACCCGCTCAGGCTCAGTCCGAATTCGCCTGAGCGCGGCGGCCTCCACGGCCACGCTCCCGCTACCGCTACGGCCGCTGACCCGCTCAGGCTGAGCCGGATTACGCCTGAGCGCGGCGGCCCCCACGGCCACGCTCCGCACGCCTTTGGCCGCTGCCCGCTCAAGCGGTGACCGTGATCCTGCCGGTCGGGTCGATCTCGGTGCGCCTGCTGGCCGTGGGGCCGTCCACCAGGATCGTCGCCAGGGTGCGGCGGCCCGGCGGTAGCACGCGGACGGTCACGGCGGCGGCGTCGACCGTGTTCAGTTCCTCGACCGCCGTCCGGATCACCCGGTCGCGGACGGTCGCCGGGACGCCGGTGAAACCGCCGTCGTCGAGCAGCACCACGTCGGCACCCCGCGCCCGCGCCTGCCAGGCCGCGGCCGACAGCTCCTCGGTGACCAATTGCGGTGCCCGCAACCGGTCGCGCAACCCGGCTTCGAGCAGTCGGCACTGCTCGCGTTCGGCGGCGTCCAGGTCGGCGCCCGCGGCGATGCGCTCGAGCATCGGACGGGCCTTCTCGTCCAGTTCGGCGAGCTGACGGTCGCGCTCGGCGTTCTCGGCGGCCATGGTGGCCTCCGCGGCGGCGCGCATGGTCGCCTCCTCGCGCAGCACCCGCAGCGAACGCTGGGTGGGGCGCATCACCGCCACCCCGACCGTCACCGCGGCCACCGTCAGCGTCGGCACGTCGGCCGCGGAGAACACGCTCTCGACCCCGGCGAGATCGGCGGCCGCGACCGCCAGCGCCAGGCCCGCCACCCCGCCCCACGCCGCACCGAGGCGACCGCGCAGCACCAGCATGGCCAGTACATAGGAGGCGGCGAACACGGTCGCGGGGGTGACCTCGCGGTCCGGGCGTGGGAACAGCCGGGTCAGCGTGGTCGCGGCGATCGCGGCGACCAGCACGAACCAGGTCGCGCGCCACGGCAGCGGCTCGTCCTCGACCAGGACCACGACGGCGCCCGCCGCGGCGATGAGCACCAGCGCGACCAGCGTGGGCAGCGGACGGACGGTGCCGAAGTTGTGCACGCTGTACAGCCCCAGCGTGGCCTGCAGGATGGCCAGGAAGTACCAGGCGCTGCGGCCGTGCAGGCCGAGCAGTTCCCGCAATCCCGTGTCCGCGCCCGCGTTCATCGCGTCTGCTCCGGGTCGTGCCAGGACAGCGTCACCGTGGTTCCCTGGCCGGGGCGCGAAGCCAGCTCGGCGTCTCCGCCGGGCAGGCTGCGCATCCGGCCCAGGATGCTCACCGCGACGCCGAGCCGGTCGGCGGGCACCTTGGCGGGGTCGAAGCCCGCGCCGTTGTCCCGCAGGACCAGCCGGGCCGCGGCCGGGCCGAGTTCCACGGTGACCCCGCGGTGCACCGGCCGATCCCCGGCCCCGGCGTGCCGCACGCTGTTGCGCACCGCCTCGGCGGCCGCGGCGGCCATCGTGCCCGCCGCGTCCACGGGCATGTGCAGCGCCGCGCTGCCGGGTGGCCTGCGCACGAGCACCCCGATGCCCGGATCGACCTCCCGCACCGCCGTGGTCAGGAAACCCGCGACGGCATCGGCGTCGAAGCGCTCGGAACCGCCACTGCCGACCCGCAACCCGTCGAGCTGGGCGAGGGTGCGGGCGGCCTGCTCGCGCAGCACCGGCGAACTCGCGCCCGCCCGGGAAGCGTCCAGCAGGGTCGAGAGCACGGCGTCGTGGATCAACGCGGCGAACCGGGCACGTTCCCGGTCGCGGGCCGCCGCCCCCGCCGCCCGGGCGGCACGCGCGCTCGCCTCGGCGGTCTCCCGGTCGACCCGGGCCGCACCGGCCTGCGCGTAGATCGAGCACCACAGAAACAGCGAGCACAGGCCCGTCGAGCGGGCCAGCAGCCCGAGATACCACAGCGCGGACATGTCCCCGACCACCGCGAGGTTGCCCACCGCGAGCAGCACATTGCCGCCGAGCAGATAGGCGATCGACACCGGCGGCCGCCAGGCCAGCGAAGCCGCGAGCACGCCCAGCGAGAACACCCGGAACATCCAGCTGGCGGTGTGCTCGGGCTCCGGCTCGACGTAGGCGAACGACACCGCCGCCGCGGCCACCAGGTAGCAGGTCGCCAGCGCACCGGCGACCTGCCGCACCACCCGCACGTTCGTGCCGATCGAGACCGCGGCCAGCACCGGGAACAGCACGAAGGCCAGCACCGCGGCCGCCGCCGTCCAGTCCGGTGCGACCTCCCGATGTTCGAGCAGCTCCGGGAAGTCCAGTACCGCGGCGATGGTGCCCGCCAAGCCGACGGCCAGGGCCAGCCGCCGCGTGATCCGGTCCGCGGCGGCCTCGCCGGCCCGGGGCGGGCCGGCGGGCCGCGCCGGGACGCGATCCGCGACGGTGGCGATCATCCGCGCGCGCGTTCGGGCACCGGCAGCCAGCCGTCCTCGACCGCGCGCTTGTAGAGGTCCGTCTTGGTGGGCGCCGGCCTGCCCGCGTCGGCGTATTTCTGGCGGATGCGCCCGAGGTAGTCGTTCACCGTCTGCTCGGACAGGCCGGTCAGCCGCGCCACCCGGGACGCCTTCTCCCCCGAGGCGTACAGCGTGAGCACTTCCTCCTGCCGCGGGCTGAGCCCGACGCCGGACAACTCCGGATCACCATCGATCGCGGCGGCCCAATCGGTGGTCACCACCTGCTCCCCCGACGCGGCCCGGCGCACCGCCGCCACGACGGTCGCCACGCTCTCGGATTTGCGCAACACACCGAGCACGCCCGCGCGGGCGGCCGATCGGACCAGATAGGCGTTCTCGGCGCCGGTGAACACCAGCACCTCCACCCCGCGCTCGCGCAGCGCGCGCACGTTGTCCTCGGGCAGCGAGGAATCCGCCAGCCGCAGGTCCAGCACGCACAGATCCAGATCGGGCGACGGGCCGACGGCGTCGAGCAGTTCGGCCACGGTGCGCGCCGTGTGCACCAACTCCAGATCCGGCTCCGCGGCCAGCATCGCCGCCAACCCGATCGCCACCGACTCGTGATCCTCGACCAACGCGATCCGCCGCCGCGTCACCTCACCAGCATTCACCGACACACTCCCATCGTCACCACACTGAGCGACATCGATCGAAACCGGCGTCGTGTTGCAGTATGACCGTTCACGAACGAATCTGTTCAGCGAGGAGGTGATGCGTCGACCTACTCCCCCATGAGCTGCGCCGCCAGCGTCGCGCCGAGTTCCCAGCACGCTTCGAGATCGTCCTTGGACGGCTTTCCCGAGACCACCACGTACTCGGCTGCCTTCACCCACCTGAGCCCGGTGGTGATCGAGGTGACACCCTTCTCCGCGCCCTCGGTGCCCTCGTTGCCGTGCAGGTACAGCCCGAACGGACGGCCGCGGGTCGCGTCGAGGCACGGGTAGTAGACGGTGTCGAAGGCGTGTTTGAGGGCGCCGCTCATGTAGCCGAGGTTGGCGGGGGTGCCGAGCACATATCCGTCGGCTTCCAGCACGTCGGTCGGGGACACCGACAGGGCGGGGCGGCGGACCACTTCCACGCCCTCGATCTCCGGGTCGGTGGCGCCGGACACCACGGCCTCGAACATGGCCTGGCAGTGCGGGGACGGGGTGTGGTGGACGATCAGCAGCCGCGCCATCGGGTCAGCCCTTCTGTTCGCGTTCCAGACGTTCCAGGGCGACCGCGCGCCGCATCGTCTCGCGGGCGCGGGTGCGGTCGCCCGCGTAGTCGTAGGCCCTGGCCAGGCGGTAGGAGACGCGCCAGTTGTCGGGGTCGGCTTCCCATTCCTGCTGCACCCGCAGGAACAGTTCGTCGGCGGCGGCGCGTTCGATGCGGCCGGAGGGGCGGCGCGGCAGCTCGGAGACGTCGAGTTCCATGCCTTCCTCGTGGATGCGGCGGGCCAGGTGCTGGTGCGCCAGCGCGGCGCGCACCGAGGCGACGACCACCCACAGGCCGACGATGGGCAACAGCAGGACCCCGATCCCGATGGCGATGCCCGCGCCCTCTCCGGAGGTGAGCAGGCCGATCGCGATGCGCCCGAGCCACAGGAAGTAGAAGCCGAGCACCAGCACCAGCGCCGCGATGAACACGACGATGCGGGCCACCGCGCGGCCGTCGCCGGGTCCGGCCGCGGTGCTCACAGGTCCAGGAACGGGTCGAGTCCGACGGTGAGCCCGGGCCGCTTGCCGATCTCGCGCACGCCGAGCAGCACGCCGGGCGCGAAGGAGGACCGGTCGATGGAGTCGTGGCGGATGGTCAGCGTCTCCCCCTGGGTGCCGAACAGCACCTCCTGGTGGGCGACCAGCCCGGCCAGCCGCACCGAGTGCACCCGCACCCCGTCGACGTCGGCGCCGCGGGCGCCCTCGAGTTCGGTGCTGGTGGCGTCGGGGCTGCGGCCGACTCCGGCGCGGTTCCTGGCCTCGGCGATGAGCCCAGCGGTGCGGTAGGCGGTGCCGGAGGGGGCGTCGGCCTTGTTCGGGTGATGCAGTTCGATGACCTCGACCGACTCGAAGAACCGGGCGGCCTGCTCGGCGAACCGCATCGACAGCACCGCGCCGATGGCGAAGTTCGGCGCGATCAGCACACCGGTCGCGGGGCTCGCCGCCAGCCAGCCGCGCACCTCGTCCAGCCGCGCGGCGTCGAAGCCGGTGGTGCCGACGACGGCGTGGATGCCGTGCTCGACCAGGAACTTCAGGTTGCCCATCACCACGTCGGGGTGGGTGAAGTCGACGACGACCTCGGTGCCCGTCTCGGTGAAGGTCTCCAGGGCGTCGCCCTTGTCGACCTCGGCGACCAGCTCCAGGTCGTCCGCCGCCCGCACTGCCGCGCAGATCGCCTGGCCGACTTTCCCGCGTGCTCCCAGCACTCCGACCCGAATGGTCACCGCACCTCCTCGTCTCGCCGATGTGGTGGCAAGCCTATCGAGCGGCGCCCGCGGGCCGGCGCGGCCCCGTCCTCAGTCGAAGACGATCACCTGGCGCAGCGCGTGGCCGGCGGCGAGTTCGTCCATCGCCCGGTTGATCTCGTCGAGCCCGATGTGCGCGGAGACGAGCCGCTCCACCGGCAGTGTGCCCGCGCGCCACATCCGCACGTACTCGGGAATGTCGCGGGCGGGCACCGCCGAGCCCAGGTAGCTGCCGACGATGGACCGGCCCTGTGCGACCAGGCCCAGCGGGGCGATGCTGGCACGCGCGTCGGGTGCGGGCAGACCCACCGTCACCGTGGTACCGCCCGCGGCCGTGGCCGCGACGGCGGTCTCGAAGGCGCGCACATTGCCCGCGGCCTCGACGACCACCTCCGCCACGATCCCCCGCTCGGCCACCTCGGCCGGGGTGTAGGCCGCGCTCGCCCCCAATTCCCGTGCCAGCGCCAGTTTCTCGGGCACGGTGTCCACCGCGATGACCTCCGGTGCACCCAACGACACCGCGACCAGCACCGCCGCCATGCCGACACCGCCCAGCCCGACCACCATGATCCGGTCCGCCGGACCCGGCTTCGCCGAATTCAACAGCGCGCCACCACCGGTGAGCACCGCGCACCCCAACACCGCGGCGACCTCGGGCGGCACGTCGTCGGGCACCGGCACCACCGACCGCCGGTCCACCACCGCATGCGTGGCGAACGCCGACACACCCAGGTGGTGATGCACCGGCGCACCGTCGCGGATCAGCCGGCGACCGCCACCAAGCAGCTCCCCGGCGTTGTTGGCGACACTGCCCGGCACACACGGCATCCGGCCCTGGCTGGCACAGCCCGCGCACTCACCGCAGCGCGGCAGGAACGTCATCACCACGCGCTGCCCGACCGCGACATCGCTGTCCCCCGGACCCACCGCCTCGACCCGGCCCGCGGCCTCGTGCCCGAGCAGCATCGGCACCGGCCGCACCCGGTTGCCGTCCACCACCGACAGGTCCGAATGACACAGCCCGGCCGCTTCGATACGGACCAGCAACTCACCGGGCCCGGGCTCGCCCAGCTCGAGCTCACACACGTTGATCGGCGCCGACTCGGCGAACGGGGCCGGCGCCGCGATCCGCTCCAGGACCGCCCCACGAATCCTCATTCCCCCGACGCTACCGCCCGGCCCGGCGGGCGGGCATCGCCCCCGCCGAATCGGTCCCGCGGCCGGACACCACCGGGTGTGCTCAGGCCACGTCGAGGCGTTCCCGATCGATCCGGTTGCGCCGCACTCCCAGTCCGGCCGCGACCAGGCACGCCACCGCGACCAGTCCGACGAACCACGGGAACACCGTGCCGAGCCCCCAGGTGGTCGCCGCCCACCCGGCCGCGACCGTCGGCAACGCCATCGCCGAATAGGCGAGCAGGTAGTAGGCCGACATGGTCTCCCCGCGCTTGTGCTGCGGCACCACCTCCGACAGGTGCCGCAGCGACCCGCCGAATCCGAGCCCGAACGTCGCGCCCAGCGCCAGGCCCGCCCCGAGCACCGCGACCCAGTTGTGGGTGGCCAGCGCGGGCACCGTCAGCAGCAGCGCGATCGCCATGCCGGTGTCGCCGACGATGGCCGCGCGCCGGGCCGGGATGCCGGTGGCGAACAGCTGGGCCGTCGCACCGGACAGGGCGGTGGTAGCGACCACCGCGCCGCCGAAGACCAGATTGTGGATGCCGGTCTGCTGGGCGGCCAGCGATGGGTACAGCGACAGCAGCACGCCGAGCACCGACCAGGCCGCCATCACGCCGATCGCCGAGAACCAGAAGTCGGCGCGGATCTCCTGCGGCACCGCGGGTCTCGCGATCCGGATACGACCGGCGACCCGCTGGCCGTGCGGCTCCCGCAGCACCAGGACCCCGGCCGCGACCGCGAGGCACACCACGGTGATGGCGACATAGGGGGTGCGCAGCGGATGCGGGGCGTATTGGGCCAGCACCGCCGAACCCAGGATCGCCACCGCCATCCCGACGTTGAAGGCGACACCGCTCAACTGCCCGGACCGCGCGCCGCGGTGCGGGCGCAGATCCAGCAGCGCCGCCGCACCCGCGACCACCGTCGAGCCGACCGCGAGACCGTGTAATGCCCTGGCCAGCAACAACATCGGCACCGAATCGGCCAGTACGAAGACCACCAGCCCGGCGATCATGATGCCGAAGGCGCCCAGCAGCACCGGCTTGCGTCCCACCACATCGGAGATGCGGCCCGACACCAGCACCGCCGCCAAGGCCGCCACCGCGTACACCGCGAACACCACGGTCGTGGTGAACGGCGACAGCTGCCATTGCTGCTCGTAGATCCCGTACAGCGGGGCGGGCACGCCGGACACCCCGAGCGCCACCCCGCTGGCGGCCAGCACCAGTGCGTACGCCCACCGCTGGACGGACCGGCCTTCGCCGACCGTCACCGTCGTCGCTGTCATCGATGCTCCCCATCAGGTAAGTTTGATGTTGATCGAACACGACACTACAACCGGTTCGATGGTTGTCAAACCCATCGGTGAGGTAGCTCATGACCGACGCGGACGACGCATCACACCCACCCGTCGCGCCCTTGCCCGCCGTCCTCGGCGCGCTCCAGGATCCGGTGCGCCTGGAGATGGTGCGCCGGCTGAGCAACGCGGGCAGCGCGGTGCGCTGCGGCGCGCTCTACGACGTGATCAACAAGTCGACCGCCACCCATCACTTCAAGATCCTGCGGGAGGCGGGCCTGATCGAACGGCTCGTCGTGGACGGTCAGACCTGTCAGCGCCTGCGCGCCGAAGCGGTCGAGGACGCCCTGCCCGGTCTGCTGTCCTCGGTGGTGGCGGCCGCCAACCGCGCGCACGACCGGCGGGCACCCGCTCAGCAGGTGTCGTAGCGCCAGCTGCCGTCGACATAGGTCCAGGTGGCCGGTGCCGACTCGTCCTCGCTCGCGCGGGCATCGGTGTGGCGGACGGTGACCCGGCCGGTGGTGCCGGTCACCGTGACGGCGATCTCCGGCTCGGCGGCCTTCAGGTCCCGGCCCGCGTACCGCTGCGTCATCTCCTCGACGTAGGCGTCCTGGCCGAGGGTGAGCCGGCACCGCGCGGACCGGAACTGATAGGCGCCCGGGTAGTCGCCCGCGGCCAGCGCCTCGGTCATCTGCTCGGCGGCCGTGCGCAGCGACTCCTCGGTCGGGCCCTGCGCGGCGGCGTTGTCCGCGTCCGCCCCGCCGCAGCCGGCCAGCACGGCCACCACCGCGAGCGCACCCACGGCCCGGCCCCCACGTCCGATCATCTTCGCCTCCTCGTCTGCCGAACTCCGGGCGCGCCACGATCATTCGCCGCGCCCGATACCGCGCGCCACCGTATCGCGCCGGGCGCGCCGCTCCTGTGGCGAGTCCGGCGCGCCCCGGGTGGCAACCACCACGCGGCCCAGAGGTCACGCCGGGAATTTCACGCGAGCGAGCTTCCCACCCGGAGTCCGGCCGCCCGGTTCAGGCGACCAGGCGCCGGACCGCGGCGGGCAGGTCGCGGGTGCGCCGGTACGGCCCGGCGACCGAGACCCCGAACGGCCGCGACAGCAGCGTGCGCGCGATGGCGGCCACCTCCTCGGTGGTGACGGCGTCGATGCGAGCCAGCGTCTCCGAGACGCTGCGGTGGTTGCCGTAGCTCAGTTCGCTGCGGCCGATCCGGTTCATCCGGGAAGCCGAATCCTCCAGACCCAGCACCAGCCCGCCGCGCAGCGACCCCTTGGCGCGGGCGCATTCGGCGTCGGTCACGCCGTGTTCGGCGACCTCCTCGAGCACGCCCTTCGCCAGCCGCGCCACCTCGCCCAGGTTCTCCGGCTGGCAGCCGATGTACACCGAGAACGCGCCGGTGTCGGCGAAGGTGTCCACACTCGAGTACACCGAATAGGCCAGCCCGCGCTCCTCCCGGATGCGCTGGAACAGCCGCGAACTCAACCCGCCGCCGACCACTGTGTTCAGCACCGACAGCGGCCAGCGCCGCTCCCCCTCGTGCCGTCCGAACGCGCGCACGCCGAACACCAGATGCGCCTGCTCGCTGTCGCGGAAACTCCACTGCAATTCCGGCGCGCCGTGCGGACGGAACCTGCCCTCCCGCCGCGGCGCGGGCTGCGCCGCCGGATCGAGCCGGTTCTCGAAGGCGCGGTGCACCAGTTCGACGGTGTGCTCGTGCTCGACATTGCCCGCCACCGCCACCACCATCCGGTCCGGACGGTAGCGGCGCTGATGGAAGCCACGCAGCTGGGCGGCGGTCATCGACTCGATGGATTCCACCGAGCCGATCACCGGCCGGCCGATCGGATGGTCGCCGAACAGCGCGGTCAGGAAGGCGTCGCCGACCAGATCCTCGGGGTCGTCGTCGCGCATGGCGATCTCCTCGAGCACCACCTGCCGTTCGACGTCCACGTCGGCCGAGCGGCACAGCCCGTTGAGCACCACGTCGGAGACCATGTCCACCGCCAGCGGCAGGTCCTCGTCGAGCACATGCGCGTAGTAGCAGGTCTGTTCCTTGGCGGTGAAGGCGTTCAGTTCACCGCCGACGGCGTCCATCGCCTGCGCGATGTCGAGCGCCGACCGGGTCGGCGTCGCCTTGAACAGCAGATGCTCGAGGAAATGCGCAGCACCGGCCACGGTGCGGCCCTCGTCGCGGGAGCCGACGCCGACCCACACCCCGATCGAGGCCGACCGGACCCCGGGGACATGCTCGGTCACCACCCGCAGGCCGCCGGGCAGCACGGTGCGCCGCACGCCGGAGTCCACCGCCTCGTCGACCCGCTGCCGTAGTGACGGACCCCCCTGCCCGCTCGGGATCAGGGGGGTCGTCGTCTTCTTCTTGCTCACACCGACCAGTACTACTCGGTTCCGGCGTCGACGGCATCCGCCGCGGGCTCGTCGGCGTTCTCGTCGACCGGGACCAGCGAGATCTTGCCCCGGTTGTCGATGTCGGCGATCTCCACGCGCAGCTTGTCGCCGACGTTCACCACGTCCTCGACCTTGGCGACGCGCTTGCCGTTGCCCAGCTTGGAGATGTGCACCAGACCGTCGCGACCCGGCAGCAGCGAGACGAACGCGCCGAAGGCGGTGGTCTTGACGACCGTGCCGAGGAAGCGCTCGCCCACCTTGGGCAGCTGCGGGTTGGCGATGGCGTTGATCGCGTCGATCGCGGCCTGGGCCGAGGGGCCGTCGGTCGCGCCGACGAACACGGTGCCGTCGTCCTCGATGGAGATGTTGGCGCCGGTGTCCTCGGTGATCTGGTTGATGACCTTGCCCTTGGGCCCGATCACCTCGCCGATCTTGTCGACCGGGATCTTGATCGCGGTGACGCGCGGAGCGTAGGGGCTCATCTCGTCCGGGGTGGCGATGGCCTCGGCCATCACGTCCAGGATGGTGGTGCGGGCGTCGTGCGCCTGGCTCAGCGCACCGGCGAGCACCTGCGAGGGGATGCCGTCGAGCTTGGTGTCCAGCTGCAGCGCGGTGACGAACTCGCGGGTGCCTGCGACCTTGAAGTCCATGTCGCCGAAGGCGTCCTCGGCGCCGAGGATGTCGGTCAGCGCGACGTAGCGGACCTCCTGCTCACCCTTGTCGTTGGTGACGGTGTCCGACACCAGGCCCATCGCGATGCCCGCGACCGGCGCCTTGAGCGGCACACCGGCGTTGAGCAGCGACAGGGTGGAGGCACACACCGAGCCCATCGAGGTCGAGCCGTTGGAGCCCAGCGCCTCGGAGACCTGACGGATCGCGTACGGGAAATCCTCCTGGCTGGGCAGCACCGGGATCAGCGCCCGCTCGGCCAGCGCGCCGTGGCCGATCTCGCGCCGCTTGGGCGAACCGACCCGGCCGGTCTCACCGGTGGAGAACGGCGGGAAGTTGTAGTGGTGCATGTAGCGCTTGCTCGTCTCCGGGCCGAGCGAGTCGACCTGCTGCGCCATCTTCACCATGTCCAGCGTGGTGACGCCCAGGATCTGGGTCTCACCGCGCTCGAACAGCGCCGAGCCGTGCGCGCGCGGCACCACGGCCACCTCGGCCGAGAGCGCGCGGATGTCGGCCAGACCGCGGCCGTCGATGCGGAAACCGTCGGTGAGGATGCGCTGACGGACCAGCTTCTTGGTGACCGAGCGGAACGCCGCGCCCAGCTCCTTCTCCCGGCCGGCGAACTGCTCGGCCAGCCGGTCGAGCACGGCGAGCTTGATCTCGTCGATCTTCTCCTCGCGCTCCTGCTTGCCCGCGATGCTCAGCGCCTCGCCCAGCTCGGCCTCGGCCGCGCCTTCGACGGCCTCGTACACGTCGGGGCCGTAGGGCGGGAAGAGCGGGAACTCCTCGGTCGGCTTGGCCGCCAGCTCGGCCAGGTCCTGCTGGGCGCGGCACAGCCGGGCGATGAACGGCTTGGCCGCCTCGAGTCCCTCGGCCACCACGGCCTCGGTCGGCGCCTGCGCGCCGCCCTCGACCAGCTCGATGACCTTCTCGGTGGCCTCGGCCTCGACCATCATGATCGCGACGTCACCGGATTCCACGACCCGGCCCGCGACCACCATGTCGAACACGGCGCCCTCGAGCTGCTCCACGGTCGGGAACGCCACCCACTGGCCACCGCCCGCGGAGTTCGCACCCTGGTCCGGGATCAGGGCGACGCGCACGCCGCCGACCGGGCCGGAGAACGGCAGGCCCGCGATCTGGGTGGACGCGGAGGCGGCGTTGATGGCCACCACGTCGTAGAGATCCTTCGGATCCAGGCTCAGCACGGTGACCACGACCTGGACCTCGTTGCGCAGGCCGTCGACGAACGACGGGCGCAGCGGGCGGTCGATCAGGCGGCAGGTCAGGATCGCGTCGGTGGAGGGGCGGCCCTCGCGGCGGAAGAACGAGCCGGGGATGCGGCCCGCGGCGTACATCCGCTCCTCGACGTCGACCGTCAGCGGGAAGAAGTCGAACTGGTCCTTCGGGGTCTTGCCCGCGGTGGTGGCCGACAGGAGCATGGTCTCGTCGTCCAGGTAGGCCACGACCGACCCGGCGGCCTGGCGCGCCAGCCTGCCGGTCTCGAACCGCACCGTGCGGGTGCCGTAGCTGCCGTTGTCGATCAGCGCGACCGATTCGAACACACCCGGCTCGACCTCCACGGCCGAGGACTTGCGTTCACTTGTCTGCGTCATTGTCTTCTCTCAACCTCTCGTCTCGCCGGATCGAGCGTCCGTCGGACGCGATCCGGCTGTCGTCAGCCGTACCCGGCACGGTCGCGCGGTAGCCCTCCTGGCCACGACGCGCACACCCGGCCGATCCCCCTTGGAAACGGCGACGCGGAGGCGGTCATCGATCGAAGCCCGACGGGCGGATGTCCACTCGAGAGGCCACTACCGAAGACCGACGCCACGCGGCGGGTGCATACGGCTGTGCACATGTTGTTCGTGCCCGGGGGAGGTAACCACCCCTCATACACGAATAGCCAACGGGGCCGATTCTACGTCTCCCCGTCGGCTGTGGCCCGACCGGCTCACCGGAACGGGCGATATTCACCCCGGAAAACCCGCGCGAGCCGCCGGCGCGACGCTCCGTGGGGAGCGTGGGGCCGGCGGCTCGGGCGGATGGAGAAAGCGAGTGCGGCGGGGCCGCTACTCGGTCAGCGCCGGAGACCCAGGCGCTCGATCAGGGCGCGGTAGCGCTCGATGTCCTTGTCCGCCAGGTACTTCGACAGCCGCTTGCGGCGACCGATCAGCGCCATCAGGCCGTGGCGGGTGTGGTGGTCGTGCTTGTGCTTCTTCAGGTGCTCGGTGATGTCGGCGATCCGCTTCGACAGCAGCGCGATCTGGGCCTCCGGGGACCCGGTGTCCTTCTCGTGCAGGCCGTACTCGGCCAGGATGGCCGACTTCTGCTCGGTGGTCAGCGCCATGGGGCATCCACTCCTGTTTCTCAGTTCCGCGCTCGAATTCTCCGGTGATCCGGCCGGGCAGCCACCGCGGACCGCAGCAAACCCGAGGAGCCACTTTACCGGAGCCGGACCCGCCGATCCCAATCGCGGTACGCACGGGCACGCGGCGTGCTGGAATCGAAGGCGTGGACCCGGCCGTTGCGGATGTGCTCGACGCGCTCACCCGCGGTGATTACGCCGCGTTGCGCCCCATGCTGCACCCCTACCTGCGTTGGACCGACAACGGCGAGACCATCCGCGGCCGCACCAAGGTGCTCGCGCACCTGGCGGCCAACCCCACCGACGAGCCGCCGGTGGCGGTGGAGTTGCGCGACGGGCAGATCTACCGGTGGACGGTGCCGGAACGGGAGCTGCCCTAGGCGCCGCTCAGGCGGTGAGGATCCGGCGGGCGTTGTCCACGTCGCGCCGCATCGCCGCGATCAGCGAGTCCAGCCCGTCGAACTTCTCCATGCCGCGCAGGTGCTCGACGAAGTCGACGGCGACGTGCTGGCCGTACAGGTCGGCCTGACCGTCGATGACGTAGGCCTCCACCGTTCGGGCGCGGCCGGAGAAGGTGGGGTTGGTGCCGACCGAGATCGCCGCCATCGCGCGCTCCCCCGGCGTCACGGTGCCGATGGTCGGCCCCGGCCCGAGCACGGTGAACCAGCCCGCGTACACGCCGTCGGCGGGAATCGCGGCATACATCGGCGGCGCCACGTTGGCGGTGGGGAAGCCGAGTTCGCGGCCGCGGCCGTCGCCGTGCACGACCACGCCCTCCACGCGGTGCGGGCGGCCCAGCGCTTCGGCGGCCGCGCGCATGTCGCCGGCGTCGACGCAGGCGCGGATGTAGGTGGAGGAGAACGTGACGGCGTGTTCGCCGACCAGCTTGACCCCGTCGACCTCGAAGCCGAAGCGCTGCCCCAGCTCCCGCATGGTGTCCACGGTGCCCGCGGCCTTCTTGCCGAAGGTGAAGTTGTCGCCGACGACCACCTCGGCCACGTGCAACCGCTCGACCAGCAGGTCGTGCACGTAGCGGGCGGGGGTGAGCTTCATGAAGTCCTGGGTGAACGGCATCACGCAGAACACGTCGATGCCCAGTTCCTCGACCAGTTCGGCCCGGCGGGTGAGGGTGGTCAGCTGCGCGGGATGGGAGCCGGGCCGCACCACCTCCATCGGGTGCGGGTCGAAGGTCATCAGCACGGCGGGAACACCCCGTGCCGCGGCCGATTTCACGGCTCTGCTGATCAGTTGCGCGTGGCCGCGGTGCACCCCGTCGAAAACACCGATCGTGAGCACACACCGACCCCAGTCCGCGGGCACATCGTCGAGACTTCGCCATCTCTGCACACGCGCAGCCTACGCAAGACGCGGGGGGAACAGTATTCCGGCCAGCCCAAGTCACACGTCGCTTCCGGCCCGGTGTACGGCCGGTGAACACGGTCGTGGGATGTGTGGATCGGCGACCGAATGCATAAGCTCGCAGATGTGCCCGGTAAACGAGATGTCGCCACTCGTCGCGAGCTGAACGATCCCGCCGCAGGTGCCGCGGGCGACGGTCCCGCGACCGCCGCGCCGGAGCTGACCTCGGTCGCCCAGGATTATCTGAAGGTCATCTGGACCGCGCAGGAGTGGTCGCAGGAGAAGGTCTCCACCAAACTGCTGGCCGAGCGCATCGGGGTGTCGGCGTCGACGGTGTCCGAGGCGGTGCGCAAGCTGGCCGATCAGGGGCTGGTCGAGCACGCCCGCTACGGCTCGATCGCGCTGACCGACCACGGCCGCCGCGCCGCCGTGGCGATGGTGCGCAGACACCGGCTGATCGAGACGTTCCTGGTGAACGAGCTCGGCTACGGCTGGGACGAGGTGCACGACGAGGCCGAGGTGCTCGAGCACGCGGTCTCGGAGCTGCTGATGGCCCGCATCGACGCCAAGCTCGGGTACCCCGACCGCGATCCGCACGGCGACCCGATTCCCTCGGTCGACGGGGATGTGCCCACCCCGCCCGCGCGCCAGCTCAGCGATTTCGAGGCCGGCCAGTCCGGCCGGGTGGCCCGCATCTCCGACTCCGACCCGGACATGCTGCGCTACTTCGACGCGGTCGGCGTCGCGCTGGACACCGTCATCGAGGTGGTGGAGCGCCGCGACTTCGCGGGCACCATCGCGGTGCGGATCGGCGGCTCCGAGGGCGCCGTCGACCTGGGCCGTCCCGCGGCCGAGGCCATCTGGCTCACCCACTAGGCCGACGGCGACCGGGCGCGGCCGGGCCGGTCCGGCCCCGCCGAGGAGATCCGACGCAGCCACCAGTCGCGGTCAGTCCACCAGACCGCGCGGGCGCACCACGAACACCGGCGAGGCGCGCTTGCCCTTCTCCTCGAGCAGCGCGATGGCGGTGCCGTCGGCGGTCAGGGCGGCGTACACACCGGGGATGCCGACCGGGTCGAGCCAGCGGCCGTCGCGCAGCGACTCCGCCTCGCGGGCGTCGATCTCCCGGTGCGGGAAGGCGATTCGCACGGCCTCGTCCATGTCGAGGTTCAGCCGAGGCTCGTCGGCGAGCGCGTCGAGCGTGCGGGCGTGGTCGAGGGTGAACGGGCCCACCCGGGTGCGGCGCAGCGCCGTCAGGTGGCCGCCGACACCGAGCGCCGCACCCAGATCTCGGGCCAGTGCCCGCACGTAGGTACCCGAGGAGCACTCCACCACCACGTCGAGGTCGACGAATCCGGCGACGTCGCGGCGAGCCAGGATCTCGAAGCGCGACACCGTGACCGGCCGCGCGGCCAACTCGACCTGCTCCCCCGCGCGGTGGCGGGCGTACGCGCGCTCGCCGCCGATCTTGATCGCGCTGACGGTGGCGGGCACCTGCTGGATGTCGCCGGTCAGCGCCGCCACCCCCGCGGCGATCTCGGCGTCGCCGAGGTGGCCCGCGGGGACGGTGGTGAGCACCTCGCCCTCGGCGTCGTCGGTGGTGGTGGCACTGCCGAGGCGGATGGTCGCGGTGTAGGCCTTGGTGGTGAGGGTGAGCAGCCCGAGCAGCTTGGTGGCCCGCTCCACGCCGAGCACCAGCACGCCGGTGGCCATCGGGTCGAGGGTGCCCGCGTGCCCGATCTTCCTGGTGCCCAGGATCTTCCGGCAGCGCGCGACGACGTCGTGGCTGGTCATGCCGCCGTCCTTGTCGACGACGAGCAGCCCGCCGAGCGGGTCGACGCGGCGCGTCGGTGCGCTGCGCTCGCCCATCAGTCGTGCACGATCGCGGTCAGGATCAGCCCGTCGGCGATCAGCCAGCGTCCGTCGAACGAGGTCAGCGGCAGGCCACCGTCGGTGGTCTGGCCCGGCACCAGCAGATCGGTGTGAAAGGTGCCCGAACCGCCGCCCGCGCCGTCCTCCTCGACGGTGAAGGTGATGTGCGCGTCCTCGAAGCCGAGCCAGCGCCCGGTGAGCGGGAACCATGCCTTGTAGGTGGCTTCCTTGGCGCAGAACAGCAGCCGGTCCAGGTGCAGGCCGGAATCGGTGCGGCGCAGCCACTCCCGCTCCTGCGGCAGGCTCACCGAGTCGAGCACGCCGTCGGGCAGCGGGCCGTGCGGCT
Source organism: Nocardia sp. FDAARGOS_372 (assembly GCF_002554515.1). NCBI lineage: Bacteria > Bacillati > Actinomycetota > Actinomycetes > Mycobacteriales > Nocardiaceae > Nocardia > Nocardia sp. FDAARGOS_372. The sequence goes on from NZ_PDDW01000001.1 coordinate 2,846,039, forward strand.
CGGCGTCGATACCGACCGAGCGGAACCGGATCTTGTGCGCCAGCGCCGCGGCCCGGTAGCCGTCGCAGTGGGTGAGGCTGCCGACGATGCCGCGCGGCCACACCGGCGCGCCCCGCTCCCCCTTGCCGATCGCCACCGGCGGCTCGCCGAGTTCACGCAGCGCCAGGCGCGCGCAGTGCCTGGCACCGATGAAGTCGCGACGGCGCTTCTCCACCGACTGGGCGATCAGATGTTCCTCGGCCGGGTGCGGCTTCAGATCCTCCGGGTACTCCAGCAGCTCGGCAGCGGCCACCCCGCTGGGCAGAATGTTCTCGATCATCGGATGCGAGCCTAGCCGAGCCGGGCGACCCTCCCCCGCGGGCGAACCGAGCGCTTCCCGACAATCGACGGCCGCCTCACAGTCCGCGCCTGCGCTGTGCCTTGGCGCGCATCTCCGCTGCCGCCGCCTCCATCTCGGGGGTGAGTCGGAAGTGGCCGCCCCACTTGTTCAGCGTGCCGGGCGGGTACTCCGGCGCGGGCAGGATCTGGCGCAGCAGGCGGTCGGGCAGGCCGCGCCGTTGCCATTCGCGCGGGTAGCCGAGGGAGACCTCCTCGAAGCGGACACCGTCGTAGTAGGAGGTGCGCGGAATGTGCAGATGCCCGTAGACCGAGCACAGCACGTTGTAGCGGGTGTGCCAGTCGGCGGTGCGGGTCGTCCCACACCAGAGCGCGAACTCCGGGTAGAACAGCACATCGGTGGGTTCGCGAACGAGCGGGAAGTGGTTGATCAGCACCAGCGGGGTGCCCGAGGGCAGCGCTTCGAGGCGCCGCTGCGTCACCTGCAGGCGGTCATGGCACCAGGCGTCGCGGGTGAGATACGGATCGGGTGAGAGCAGGAACTCGTCGGTGGCGACGACGTTGCGGGAACGGGCGATGGCGAGGCCGTCGGCCTTGCCGGTGGCGCCCTCGGGCAGGAACGAATAGTCGTAGAGCAGGAACATCGGGACCAGGGTCACCGCGCCGCCGTGCTCCTCGCTGCCCGGGCCGCGCCACACCGGAAACGGGTCCTCCGGGGTCACCACGTCCAGGTCGCGGCACAGCGACACCAGGTAGTCGTAGCGGGCGACGCCGTGCATCTGCACCGGGTCCTTGGCCGTGGTCCACAGTTCGTGGTTGCCCGGCACCCAGATCACCTTGGCGAAGCGTTCGCGCAGCAGGCGCAGCGCCCAGCGGATGTCGTCGGTCTTCTCCCCCACGTCCCCGGCCACGATCAGCCAGTCCTCCGGCGAATCGGGCCGGATCTGCTCGACCACGGGCCGATTGCCCTGGTGCCCGACGTGGATGTCGCTCACCGCCATCAACTTGGGTATCACTCGACCCACCTTGTCACATGACGCGCCGCACCGGCGCACGCGCCATGCCCGCCCGCCGGTCGCCGGAGTTCAGGACCGGTGACTCCACCGCAGCCGCGCGGCGGGGGCGAAACCGGGCGCGACGCGCAGGCGGCCGTCGGCCTCGCGGCGGCAGGAGGCGATCGCGACGTGGCAGGGACGCGGGAGATCCGCGGGAATCGCGACGCCACCGTCGAGTTCGTAGCGCATGTTCGTGACCTTCCACGCGCGGACGCCCGGCTCGTCGTGGGTGAGCGGCGCCCGGTCGCCACGGACGACCACCATCACCTCGGTGACACCGGCGGGCCAGTCGAACACCAGTCGGCCGCCGTGTTCGCGCGGATTGGTGACGACGGGGATGCCGCCGGGCACGGGGTCGTCGGGGAGCGCAGGGTCGGGCGGGTGCGGCGTGCCGGCGGCGCGGGACGGTGTGGTCGGCCCAGCGGCGGCGTGATCCGGCGCGGTGGCGCGCGGCTGTGCCTCCGCGTCCGAGCGGGCGGGCTCGGAGTAGCGGCCGGCGAGGGCGGTGGCGACGGCGTAGACCGGCATGGTGTCGGCGGGGGCGGCGCCGTCTTCGAGTTCGGTGGTGCGGGTGCGGCCGACCACGCGCCACGAGCCGTCCGGTTGCTGCCGGGTGACGCGGTAGTCCGCCGGTTCGGTGGTGGGGGGCGACCAGCGGATCAGCACCGAGCCGTTCGGCAGGCGGCTGGTGCGGACGTCGTGTGGGGCGGGCACGGGGGTGCGGGCCAGTTCCGCCGCGGCGGGGCCGTGGTCGGCGCAGCGGGTGAGCGCCTGGCTCAGCAGGCGGGCCCGTTCGAGCGGGGCCGCGGCGGAGGCGGCGGCGACGAGCCGGTCCGCCTCGGCGACGGCGTCGGCGGCCTCCCGGCCCAGGGCGTCGAGTCCGACGTCGTAGCCGGTGGGCGGCGGCACGTCGCGGGCGATGCGGCGCAACTGCTCGACCAGCGCCAGCACCTCGCCATAGCGGGCGCCCGCGCGGGCGGTGGCGGCCGAACGCCACTGCGCGGCGGCTTCGGCGAGCACGCGTTCGACGTCGTCGGCGACCGAGCGGATCTGGGTGGTGCCGTCCCGGTGGACGTCGAGCATGCGGGCGTCGGCGATGTGCCTGGCCGCCTCCTGCGGGCGTCCTTCGCGCAACGCCGCACGGGCCGCCTTCAACGGTTCCATCCAGGCGTTGACGGCCTGCCGCGGCGGCGGTGCGGTGTCGGCCCATCCCGGCCGCGGCGGGGCGGCACCGGCGTGCACGGGCGTCGCCTCCACCTGGGCGCCGAGTTCGCGGGCCAGATCGGCGAGCAGGGCGGCGGCGCCGGCCCGGTCGAGCCCGTGCTCGATCGCCTCCTCCAGCAGGAAGTCGTAGTCCTCCCCGGCCAGCCGGTCCTCCACCAGCACCGCGGCCCGCACCTTGGGCCGCAGCCGCTCGGCCACCTCGGCCACCACCGCGGCCACGTACGCATCGGTGACCGGGCCGCCCGGCTCCACCAGATCCCGGACGTGGACCAGCAGCTCGTCGAGCACCACGCGCATCCGTCCGGGCGGCAGCTCGCGGGCACGGGCCCGCAATGCCTCCGCGCGCAAGCGGATCTCCGCGGTCTCCGTGGCGCGGGTGGGGTCCAGGCCGAGCAACGCCAGCAGGGTCGGGGCGGGCGGGCCGTCGACCAGCCGCGCCCACTCGTCGAGCAATCGGCGGATCTCCGCGCGGCGGTGCTCGGTGAGGACCGTCGCGGCGGCCGCGGGCTCGGCGCGCGGTTCGTCGGCCACCACCGGATGCCCGCGCAGCCGTTCGGCGACCTCGGCCGCGCTCAATCCGCTCATGGCGCCGATCTCCTCGAGACCGGCCACCTTGCCCGCGGGCACGCCGCCGTAGCGCTGCACCAGCCGCTCGACGGCGGCGTCGAGCATGGCGAACCGTTCGGCGTCGCGCTCCTGGCGCTCGCGCCGGATGCGCAGCGCCTCGGCACGCCGGGCGGACTCGTCCAGCAGCAGGTAGGACAGCCGCTCGTGATTGTCGACGAGCACGCCGACCAGCACCCGGTATTTGGGGTGGTCGCGCTGGCGCTGCCAGAATCCCCACACCTCGGCGACCCGGGCCGCCACCTCCGCGTCGGTGAGCCGCTCGGCCTCCTCGAGCGGGATGTCGTAGAGCTCGAACGGGTCGGACTGCTCCATGCCGCCGCGGCGCTCCACCGCGGCCAGCACGCGCTTGCGGTAGTCGTTGGGGTCGAAGGGCTGCATGGCGCTAGCTGTCGCGCCGCCGGGAACGCTGCACCTGCTCGAGTTCGCGAGCGACATCGGCCTGCGAGAGCGTGGCACCGGTCTGCGCCGACAGCGTCAGCGGCATGTCGGCCTCCACGTGGTAGGCGGTCACGTGCAGCACCCCGTCGAAGCCCATCTCGAAGGTCACCCGCACCTCGCTGCCCGCCGGGTAGCCGGGCGGGATCCCGCGGATACGGCCCTCCACGAGCACCTTCGTGTCCTCCGGCCGCACCGATTCGGCCTGGCCCTGCTGTTCGACGATGGTCAGCTCGATCTGGTCCTGGTCGGCGCGCACGGTGCCGAACGAGCGGCGCACCCGCACCGGCAGGGTCTGGTTGCGATGGACCAACCAGGCGGCGGCCAGGCCGTAGTGCGAATCGAGCGCCAACACGCCGAAACCGCGCGAGACCACGGTGTCGACCTGGATCTCGAGCATCCGCCGCACCACGCTCACCGGCTGCCCGAACGAGGCCGCCACGCGGGCCACCGACTGTTCCAGATCGCCCGGCGCGGCTTCCGACACCGAGCCGCCGTCGCGCAGCCGTCCGCGGGTGACCAGGTCGGCGACGACGAGCCGCTCCATCTCCAGCTTCTCGCCGTAGAGCGCCGCGCCGCGGGCCACCGACAGATCCGGGTCGCGCAGTTCGCCGTCGAGCCCGAACTCCCGGCGCAGCTCGCGCGCCACCATCGGCATCCGCGACGACCCGCCGACCAGCAGCAGCCGGTCGACCCGCGCGACACCGCGTTTGGCGGCCTCGGCCAGGCAGTCGCGGGTCAGGTCGAGAGTGCGGCGCATCAGCGAGGCGGTCATCGCCTCCACCTCGGCGCGGGTGAGGGTGACCACCGCGCGGGCGCCGTCGTGCGCCACCACGACCTCGGTGCTCTCGGCCTCGCTGAGTTCGCGTTTCGCCCGCTCGGCGGCCAGCACCAGCATCTGGGATCCGGCCGAATCGTCGAGCGGGTCCTCGGCGTCCGGGTTGGCCGCGCAGAAGCGCTGGGACAGGTGCAGGGCGATGCGCTCGTCCCAGTCGGCGCCGCCGAGCTGGTGGTCGCCCTCGACCGCGAGGACCGAGATACGGCGGTCGGCCAGCTCGATGACGGTGGCGTCGAAGGTGCCACCGCCCAGGTCGTAGACCAGCACGGTCTCCCTGGTGCCTGCCTTACCGACGTCGACACTGCCGTCGAGTCTGCCGAACCCGTAGGAGAATGCCGCCGCGATGGGCTCCGACAGCACCCCGGCGACGTCGAAGCCCGCGTAGGTGCCCGCCTGGATGGTGGCCTTGCGTTCCTCGTCGCCGAAGTAGGCGGGCACCGTGATCACCGCGCGCCGCACCGGCTCGCCGCAGGCGAACTCGGCGTCGGCGGCGAGGCTCTCGAGAATCAGCGCGGAGACCGCCGGCGCCGACCACAGCTGGCCGTGCGCGGCGAACCGCCAGTCCGCGTCGCCCATGCGGCGTTTCACCAGCGCGCACACGTGCTCGGGGTCGAGCCGGGCCTGACGACGCGCGCCTTCCCCGACGAGATGGTCGAAGGGCGAGGCGAAGAGGACGACCGACGGCACCGTCGGTTCGCCGTGCAGGCCCGTGAGTACGTCGGGTCGACCGTCGGCGTCGATCCGTGCGATTGCCGAGTTGGTCGTGCCCAGGTCGATGCCGAAGACCCCCATGCGTGGTGATGCTAGCAGCACCCCGCGACGCCCTCGCGCGCATCGGCCGGTGAATCCGGCTGCCGCTCGGACCGATTCGCCCGGCCGGGCTATGGTGCCCCCATGACGGAACCGGCGCAGCGGGCCGACCGCCCCCGCGACAGCAGTCCCGACCAGGGCGAATCCGCCCCCGCGAGACCGCAGGAGGCCACCGGCGCCGCCGAACCGGCCGCCGCGGCGCTCGCGGCGCTGGCCGAGCGGGTGGAGGATCTGTCCCGGGTGGTCGCCCGACAGGCCGCCACGCTGGAGCGCATGGCCGACGAGGCCAGGGCGCGGGCACGCCGCGATCGCGCGGACCTGCCGCTGCTGACCGAACTCTTCGCCCTGCACGGCGATACCGTGACCTGCGCCCGCACCGCCGAATCCGACCGCGACCGCACCGCCTTCACCGCACTTGCCGGCCGCCTCGAACGCCTGCTCACCGGTCGCGGCGCCACCCTGGTCACGCCCGGACCGGACACGCCCTTCGACGCGCGCACGATGGAGGCCGCCGACGTCGTCGACGTCGCCGACCCGGCGGCCGACCGCACCGTCGAGGCGCTGCTCTCCCCCGGCCTGCTCGTCGAGGACCGCTCGGTGCGTCCGGCCGCCGTCGTCGTGCGCCGCCACCGGCCGACGACGTGACCCTCGAGCGGCCGGCACGACCGCGCCCGTGACCGACGGTCCGCCCGCGCGGGCCCGGCCGTGCCCGGCCCGCCCACGACCTCAGCGCACCTGTTCGTAGGAGTTCTCCGGCCGCTCGATCCGCCGGTGCCCGTGCACGACGAGCGTCGGCGCGAGTTCGGGATCGCTTCGGGCACTGCCGGTTTCGACCACGCCCCGCACCTCGAGCCAGGTGTCCTCGGCGAGCGGCTCGGGCACCCCCGCGAGATGGACGCGCACGTAGCGCGCGTCGGCCACGCAGCAGCTGATCACCACGCGGGCCAGATCCAGGCCGCCGGCGCGGCCGTGCAGCACGAACCCGCTGACGGTGACCTCCCGGCCGTCGAGCGAGCCGAGCGCGTCGAAGTTCGCCCGGTTGACCAGGTCGGTGATCGTCACGAACGGCGCAGGCCCGTCGGGCAGCGGCGGAAACGGCCTGACCCGCGATTCGGTCTCCGCCGACAGCGACCGCGGACGCAGCGGCGCACTCGTCACCGCGGCGTCGGCGCCCAGCGCGGGCGGGGTGACCAGCAGCAACGCCGCCGCGGGCACCAGCAGCACCCAGTGCACCTTCCCGCTGCCGTGCGCATGGGCGTCATCGTGCCCGTGGCCGGGTCCGCCCCGGTACACGTCCCGCACGATCGCCGCGGTGGCCAGCGCCAGCACCGCGAGGCCGGAGATCAGCAGGAACGGAAACAGGCCGGCCTTGACGTAGCGCAGGTAGGTGTCGTCGAAGACGATGCGCAACACCGCGATTCCGACGAGCACCAGCAGCAGGTTCTGCGTCTCCCGTCTCATCGCACACCGCCGAGGAACGCCAGGCCCGCCAGGGTGGCGCAGACGAGGGCGACCACGAACGTCAGCGGGGAGAACCACAGCGCGAACCGGCGGCCGAAGGTGCCCGCCTGCATGGCGAACAGCTTGACGTCCACCGCCGGTCCGACCACGAGGAACACCAGCCTGGGCAGTAGCGGCAGCGACGACATGCTCGCCGCCACGAACGCGTCGGCCTCCGAACACAACGCCAGCACCACCGCGAGCACCGCCAGCACCAGGATCGCGAGCAGGATCTGCCCGGCCAACTGCTCGTACCAGTGCGGCGGCACCAGCACGTGCAGGACGGCGGCGGTGGCCGCGCCGAGCACGAGGAACGCGGCGGCCTGCAGGAAATCGTGCCGGGCGGCCTCGGCGAACACCTCCGCGCGCGTCCGCCCCACCGCGCAGCTCGCGCCGCGTCCGGTGGGCAGCAGCCAGTGCGCGCTGCCGAAGCGCGACCACAGCAGACCCATCATCAGCGCGGTCGCCAGCGATCCCGCGAAGCGGGCGCCGACCATCCCCGGCTCACCGGGAAAGGCGACCGCGGTCGATACCAGCACGACCGGATTGATCGCGGGCGCGGACAGCAGGAAGGCCAGCGCCACCGATCCCGGCGCCCCTTGGTCGATCAGCCTGCGCGCCACCGGCACCACGCCGCATTCACAACCGGGCAGCGCGATTCCGGCCAGCCCGCCCACGCCGATGGCCGCGGTCTCGTTGCGCGGCAGGATCTTCCGCAACACCAGCGGTGACACGAACGCGGCGATCAGCCCGCTCACGAGCACGCCGAGAACCAGGAACGGCACGGCCTGCACGAAGACCCCGACGAACATCGTCAACCCGGTGCGCAGGCGCACGTGCGCGTCCACCGCCGCGGCCAGCGGCGCCTGCCAGAGGATCCCGGCGACGACGAGCAGGGCGAGAACGTGCGTGGAGGAGACCCGGAACCGCGCGCGGCGCACGGTCGACTGCTCGAGCATCATCCCATCTTGCCAAGGATGATTATCGTTATCGACAACCGCCGTGCGCGGATCTCAGGCCGCGCGCCGGAACCGGCCGGTCACCCCCGCCACGATCCGCAGCAGCCCGCGCATCGCCATCGGGAAGAACGCCGCCCGCATGAACTCGAAGTACTTCGGGTTGTACCGCGCCACATACGAGATCGAGGCGTCCAGCGATTCGACCTGGTGCCACCAGAACATCGGGATGTAGAGCACGTCGCCGGCGTCGAGCACCACGTCGTAGCTGGTGGCCCGGCGCAGCCGCGGGTAATCGGCGGTGTCGGGGTCGAACTGGTCGGGCAGCCGGGTGTAGGGATCGTTCACCCTGCGCGGGACGATGCCGTAGACGTTGTGGTACTCGTTCGGCGGGAACAGCCGCACCCGCTTGCGCCCGTGCAACTGGATCAGCAGACCGTGCCAGGGGTCGTTGTGCAGCGGAGTCAGGTTGCCGGACTGGCCCATCCACACGCTGCTGGCGGCCGTGCTCTGGGTGCGCCCGCCGACGGTCGCGGGCAGCTGCTCGGCCAGCGGCTTCGGATTGGCCGCCGCGCGCGAGTAGTACTTCTTGTCCGGGCGCGGCGTGTCGAATACCGCGTCCATCACGTCGCCGTACTCGAGCAGTTCCACCGGCGAGGTCTCCTGGGTGAAGACGTTGGTGGTGCTGGTGAGCGCGTAGACCTTCTCGGTGCGGTACTTCTCGCGCAGCCGCTGCGGCTGGTAGTCCTCGAACACCGGCCACGCGGTGGCGACGTCGCGGATCACCACCGGCGTCTTGCGATCGAAAACCTCGGCCAGTTCCAGGTTCTCGTGGTCGGGTACCACCCGGCCGGGGGTGCCGCCGGTGCGGGGCCGCACCCGGTCGCGCACGCTGCGAGCCAGCCACAGCGCGAATCCGGCGCCGAGGATCGGCGCCAAGGTCAACGGCCGTTCGTCGTACCCTTTGTCCGTCATCTCCCACTCCCCTTCGACACGTCGCGCCGCACCCGGGCCGGGCTGCGGGCCTCTGCTGACGTTATCGGCGTCACCACCGCGAATCGATACACCAGAAATGGTGTCTGTACAGGTAGACGGCGTGTCCGGCGCGGGTCGGCGGGTCCGAGCGCCCGGCGGCAGGCGGCGGTGCGCACCCCGCGGCGGCGGCCCACCGCGGGGTGCGCGAGCACGGCTCAGGAGTCGATACCGAGCAGGGTTTCGGCCCGGGCCAGCGCGTGGCCGAGCACCCCGGGTTGCGGTCGCAGTTCGGCGACGACGGCGTCGATGTCGCGCAGGCCGGCCCGCGCCAGCAGCCGCTTCTCGTTGGTCACCCACTCCCCGCGTTCGGCCAGGATCGCGTGCGCGGTGTACATCGCGGCGGTGGCGAGCGCGGCCGCGAATTCGGTGACCTGGGCGCGCGGGAGGTAGGCGCCGCGCGCGTACCGCAGGGTGAGCGCGGCCCGGTCCCGCCAGATCGGCGGCGCGGATTCGCGCAGCGCGGGCGGGTAGTCCGGGCGCGGCAGCTCGCCGGACAGGACCTGGTTGACGGCGAGTTCGGCCGGCAGCAGGTAGCTCGGAATGCCCGCGAGATGGAACATCAGCGGCTCCCAGTGGAAGTGCCCGGCCCGGGCCCGCTCGAGTTCGCGCTCGACCACGTCGAGGTCGCGGTAGTGCACATCCACGTGGCGGCCCTCGACGGTGAGCCAGGCGCCCCCGTTGAAGACGCCACCGCCCCAGGCGCCGAGCTCGGAGACCTCGCCGGGCCAGCCGATCGCCCGCAGGTGCTCGGGGCGGAAGTCGCCGCGGTAGTAGATGCCGAAGTCCCAGTCGCTGTCCGGGCGAGCGGTGCCCTGGGCGCGGGAACCGCCCAGGGTCACCGCCAGCACACCGGGCAGCGCGGCCAGGCGCTCGGCGACGTGATCACGGAATTGTTCGTCGGTCATGGAGTATCCGATCGTCGACGGTGCGGTGGAAGGCGATCGCGGACAGCACGATTCGACGCCGACGAGGCTCGCGGCGCCGTAGGTGTGTCACGCGCGATCGGTCACTGCACAGCCGCGATCCTACCGAGTGATCACGGGGCCGCCGCCGGTTTTTCCGGCTACTCGGCGGCCACGGCGGCGCCGTGGGGCACCTCGCTGCCGACCGTCGCCCACTTCCCCGACATCGTCCGCCGGCTCACCGCCGCCAGCCGCAACACCATGAACGCGGCCAGCCCGGACCAGATCCCGGCGATCCCCCAGTCGAAGGCCAGCGACAACCAGATCGCGGGCAGGAAGCCCAGCAGCGCCGCCGCGAGCGTGGCCGTGCGTAGGAAGGCGGCGTCGCCCGCGCCGAGCAGCACCCCGTCGAGCGCGAACACGACACCCGCGACCGGGATCAGCGCGACGAAGAACCACCACGCCACCTGGGTGCGCTCCAGCACCGCCGCATCGGTGGTGAACAGGGCCGGGATCACCGTGTAGCCCGCGGCGAACACCGCCGCCAGCGCCAGCGCGAACAGCTCCGACCACCGCGTGATGCGCCCGGCCAGCCGGCGCGCGCCCGTGGCGTCACCGCCGCCCAGCGCCGCGCCGACCAGGGTCTGGGCCGCGATGGCCAGCGCGTCGAGGGTCAGCGCGAGGAAGCTCCACAGTTGCAGCACCAGTTGGTGGGCGGCCACCGAGGCCGCGCCGAAGCGGGCCGCCACCGCCGCCGCGGAGACGAAGCACGCCTGGAAGGACAGGCTGCGCAGGATCAGGTCACGCCCGAGCACGAGTTGCGCGCGCATCACCGACCAGTGCGGGGTGAGCGGCACCCGTTCCCGCACCACCGCCGTGACGAACAGGGCCGCCGTCACCGTCTGCCCCGCGACATTGGCCACCGCCGAACCCGCCAGTTCCAGACGCGGCGCGCCGAGCAGCCCGTGGACCAGTACCGGGCACAGCACCGCGGACAGCCCGAGCCCGCACACCACGAACACCAGCGGCCGCCGGGTGTCCTGCACCCCGCGCAGCCAGCCGTTGCCCGCCATCGCGATGAGGATCAACGGCACGCCGAACAAGGCGATCCGCAGCCACGGCAGCGCCTCGGCGGCGATGTCGCCACCACCGGAAATGGCGGCGGTGACCGGCCCGGCCGCGGCCTGCATCACCACCAGGATCAGTCCACCGACCGCGACGGCCAGCCAGGTGGCCTGGACGCCCTCGGCCACCGCGCCGGGCCGGTCACCGGCGCCGTGCCGCCGCGCCGAGCGGGCGGTGGTGCCGTAGGAGAGGAAGGTCAGCTGCGTGCTCACCTGCGCCAGGATCAGCCCGCCGACCGCGAGCCCGGCCAGCGCCAGCGCGCCCAGTCTGCCCACCACGGCCAGATCGAACAGCAGATACAGCGGCTCGGCGACGAGCACGCCCAGCGTGGGCAGGGCCAGACCCAGGATGCGCCGGGGTCCCGCGGCGGCCGGGTCCGCGCTCACCCGAGCGCCCGCACCAGCGCCCCGACGATCTCCTCGGGGCTGCCCTCGGCGGTGTACCCGGCGGCGTACCGGTGCCCGCCACCGCCGAGCGCGGTGGCCACCGCGGCGACGTCGACGCCGTCGTCGGCGCCCGGCCCCGAATCCCGGGAGCGCAGCGACACCGTCCACCGGCCCGACTGTGCGCGCGACTCCTTGAAGACCGCGGCGATGCCCGCCTCGGCGGTGGTGCGGACGATGTCGATGACGCTCTCCACCTCCTCCGAACGCACGTCGGTGAGATCGGCCCGGTGCACGAACGCGTACGCGAGCCCGACCCCGCCGCGCACGCCCGGTTCCAGGCGCGCGGTGGACAGCACCCTGGCCAGCATCGGCAGCCAGGCGAAGGGGTGGGTGTCGAGCAGTGTGCGAGCGATCTCGGGGCCGTCGATCCCGGTCGCGAGCAGCCGTTCGGCCAGCTCGTGGGTGCCGGGGCGGACCCAGCGGAACGAGCCGGTGTCGGTGACCAGCCCGGCGTAGAGACAGTGCGCGACGGGGGCGTCGATCGGCTCACCCCACACGTCGAGCAACCGCGCGACGAGTCCCGCGGTCGACTCGGCGCCGGGGTCGACGACGTTGATCGCACCGAAGCGGGTGTTGGACCGGTGGTGATCGATCACCACGGTGGTCGCCGCGCCCGCGAGCCGGTCGGCGAGCGCACCCATCCGGCTCGCGCTGGCGCAGTCCACCGCGACGAGCACATCGGCGGTGTCCGGCACCTCGGCGGGCGGCACCAGCAGGTCGGCGCCGGGCAGGGTCGCCATGCTGGCGGGGAGTTCGGCGGGCTCGGCGAACGCCGCCCGCACGGCCACGCCGCGCCTGCGCAGCACCGTCGCCAGTGCCAGCGCGCTGCCGACGGTGTCGGCGTCGGGCTGCACGTGACTGACCACGGTGACCGAGCCCGCCGCCGCCAGCGCGGTGACGGCGGCACGCAGCGCCGCGCCGAGCATGTCCGGCGAACCGTCCGAAGAGGCTTGCGCCGCAGCGGAATCCGCTCCGACGCCGGGACCGCTGGTCGTCATCGGCGGCGCGTCACTCGGCGTCGTCGCGATCGGTCTTGTACGGGTCCGGCTCGCCCGCGTGCCTGGCCTCCGCGGCCACGCGCGCCACCTCGGCGTCCGCGGCGCGCGCCCTGGCCAACAGCTCCTCCATCTCCCGCGCGGCGTCGGGCACCTTGTCCAGCACGAACGCCAGCGACGGGGTGAACTTCACCCCGGTGCCCGCGCCCACCTTCGACCGCAGCACCCCCTTGGCCTTGGCCAAGCCGGCCGCCGCGGCGTCGTAATCGGGTTCGGCGTCGATGGTCTCGCCCATGACCGTGTAGTACACGGTCGCCTCGCGCAGATCACCGGTGACCTTCGCGTCGGTGATCGTCACGAAACGCAGCCGCGGATCCTTCACTTCGTACTCGATGGCGGTGGCCACGATCTCCGAAATCCGCTTCGCGAGTCGGCGTGCCCTGGCTTGATCCACCACGGCTGTCCCTCCTCACTATCGATGAAAAACCGTCTAGTCCTCGGGTCCGAAGACGCGGCGGCGTACTGCCAGCAACTCTAGCTCCGGGCGCGCCGCGACGTGCCGCTCGCATTTGTCGAGCACGGCCGTCAAATGGCTCATGTCCGGGCTGACCATGCCCACGCCCAGCAGCGTGCGCCGGTACCGGTCGTGTTCCCCGGCCTCGGCCACACTCACCCCGAAGCGCTGCAACTCGGCGAGCACCGGCCGGATGACCGACCGCTTCTCCTTCAACGAGTGCACGTCGCCGAGCAGGATGTCGAACTCCAGTGCACCCAGGTACACCCACACACCTTCCCGTTCACGGCGACCGGACCGCGCGGCCGCGCCCACCTCCCAGGGCAGGCGCGGCCGCGCGGTGGTCGTCGAGGCGTCAGTCGCGCGGCTTCTCGCGCAGCTCGTAGGCCTCGATGATGTCGCCTTCCTTGATGTCGTTGTAGGTCAGCGTCATACCGCACTCGAAGCCCTCGCGGACCTCGGTGACGTCGTCCTTCTCCCGCCGCAGCGAGGAGATGGTCGTCGTCTCGGCGACCACCACGTTGTCGCGCAGCAGGCGCGCCTTGGCGTTGCGCTTGACCGACCCCGACAGCACCATGCAACCGGCGATGTTGCCGACCTTCGACGAACGGAAGATGGCCCGGATCTCGGCGCGACCCAGCTCGACCTCTTCGTAGATCGGCTTGAGCATGCCCTTGAGGGCCTTCTCGATCTCGTCGATGGCCTGGTAGATCACCGAGTAGTACCGGATGTCCACGCCTTCGCGGTTGGCCAGCTCGGTCGCCTTGCCCTCGGCGCGCACGTTGAACCCGATGATGATCGCGTTCGAGGCCGAGGCCAGGTTGACGTTGGTCTCGGTGACACCACCGACACCGCGGTCGATGACCCGCAGGCGCACCTCGTCGCCGACCTCGATCCCCATCAGGGCCTCTTCCAGCGCCTCGACGGTACCGGCGTTGTCGCCCTTGAGGATCAGGTTCAGCTCCGACGTCTCCTTCAGCGCGGCATCCAGATCTTCCAGGCTGATCCGCTTGCGGCTGCGCGCGGCCAGAGCGTTGCGCTTGCGCGCGTTGCGCCGGTCGGCGATCTGGCGGGCGATGCGGTCCTCGTCGACGACCAGCAGGTTGTCACCGGCGCCCGGCACCGAGGTGAAGCCGACGACCTGGACCGGCCGCGACGGCAGCGCCGCCTCGACGTCCTCGCCGTGCTCGTCGACCATCCGGCGCACGCGACCGTAGGCGTCACCCGCGACGATCGAGTCGCCGACCCGCAGGGTGCCGCGCTGGATGAGCACGGTCGCCACCGGGCCGCGGCCGCGGTCGAGGTGCGCCTCGATCGCGACGCCCTGGGCGTCCATGTTCGGGTTGGCGCGCAGGTCCAGCGCCGCGTCCGCGGTGAGCAGCACCGCTTCCAGCAGCGCGTCGATGTTGGTGCCCTGCTTGGCGGAGATGTCGACGAACATGGTGTCGCCACCGTATTCCTCGGCCACCAGCCCGTATTCGGTGAGCTGCTGGCGGATCTTCTCCGGGTTCGCGCCTTCCTTGTCGATCTTGTTGACCGCCACGACGATCGGCACGTCGGCCGCCTGCGCGTGGTTGATGGCCTCCACCGTCTGCGGCATGACGCCGTCGTCGGCGGCGACCACCAGGATCGCGATGTCGGTGGCCTTCGCACCGCGGGCACGCATGGCGGTGAACGCCTCGTGACCCGGGGTGTCGATGAAGGTGATCAGGCGGTCCTCGTCGCCGAGGTGCGTCATCACCTGGTAGGCGCCGATGTGCTGGGTGATGCCACCCGCCTCGCCCTCGCGGACGTTGGCCTTGCGGATAGTGTCCAGCAGTCGGGTCTTGCCGTGGTCGACGTGACCCATGACGGTGACCACCGGCGGACGGACCTGCAGGTCGTCCTCGTCGCCCTCGTCCTCGCCGTAGGTGAGGTCGAAGCTCTCGAGCAGCTCGCGGTCCTCGTCCTCGGGGCTGACGACCTGCACGACGTAGTTCATCTCGCTGCCGAGCAGCTCGAGGGTCTCGTCGTTGACCGACTGGGTCGCGGTCACCATCTCGCCGAGGTTGAACAGCGCCTGCACCAGGGCCGCCGGGTTGGCGTCGATCTTCTCCGCGAAGTCCGACAGCGACGCACCGCGGGCGAGGCGGATGATCTCACCGTTGCCGCGCGGCAGCCGCACGCCGCCGACCGACGGCGCCTGCATCGAGTCGTATTCCTGGCGCTTCTGGCGCTTGGACTTGCGGCCACGACGCGGGGCGCCACCGGGACGGCCGAACGCGCCCGCGGCACCGCCGCGACCGCCCGGACCACCCGGGCGACCGCCGCCACCACCGGGACGACCGCGGAAGCCACCGCCCGCCGGTGCACCCGCACCGGCGCCGGGCGCGCCGCCACCGCCGCGGTAGCCGCCGCCACCGCCACCGGGACGACCGGCACCGGGGCACCGCCGGGACGACCGGGACGGCCGCCAGCGCTGGGGCCGGGACGCGGCGTGCGCTGCGGCATCGCACCCGGGTTCGGGCGCGGCGGCATCGAGCCGGGGCTCGGCCGCGGACCACCCGGACGCGGACCGCCCTGCGCGGCCGCGGGGCGCGGGCCCGGCGTGGCGCCGGGACGCGGCGCACCCTGGCCGGGGCCGGGACGCGGACCACCCTGCGCGGGCCGGGACGCGGGCCGCCGGGCCCGGGACGGGCCGCCGGACGCTCCCGCTCGGGCGCGGGCTGGGACGAGTAGGGGTTGTTGCCGACGCGCGGGGTCTTCGGACCCGGCTTGGGGCCGGGTCGCGGACCGCCCTGCGCCGGAGCGCCGGGGCGCTGCTGCTGCTGGCCGGGACGCGGGCCACCCGGGGTCGGCCGCTGGGCGGGCGCCTCGGGCGCCGCCTTGGCCGCGGGGCCTCCGGGGCGGCCGGACGCGCCGGGGTGGGCGCGGGACCGGGCTTCACGGCCGGGCCGGGCCGGGCGTCGGTGGGACGCGCGGTCTGCTCGGCGGGCGCCTGGGGCGCCGACGCCGCGGGGGCCGGGGTACGGGGACCGGGGCGCGGACCGCCGGGGGTGGGCTTCGCGCCCGGACGCGCCGACGCCGCAGGACCCGGCTTGGCGCCGGCCTTGGCGCCGTTCGCGGGTGCGGACTTCGACGCGAACGACTCGCGCAGCCGGCGTGCGACGGGTGCTTCCACCGTCGACGACGCCGACTTCACGAACTCGCCTTGCTCCTTGAGCGTTGCGAGTAGTTCCTTGCTCGTGACACCGAGTTCTTTCGCCAACTCGTGCACGCGGGCCTTGCCTGCCACTGCTCTCCTCACTGAGAGGTCGAGCAGCGCCACCGTTGTGGGAGGGGACGGCGGCCCGCACGACCTCGGGTTATCTCCGATGGACGTTCATCGTTGGTACTTCACGGTGTGCTCATGAGTGCTCGTGCCTGTTCTCGAGGTATTGCTCCAGGGCTGAGATATCCAGATGTCCGGACACTCGTAGTGCTCTGCCGAATGCTCGGCGTCGAACCGCTTGGCTCAGACAAGCCGAAAGGGGGTGCAACCAGGCACCCCTCCCGGGAAGTCTGCGCCGTGGATCGGGAACGACCACGACGATACGGGATCCGTCGCCGGCGTCCCGATCACGTGCCACGATCCGTAACAGATCGACGGCCGACTCGCGCTTCCGGCATCCGATGCACGTACGCACCGGCTCCGACCGGCGCGGAGTCGTCCGGTGGTGCTCGGTGGTGCGTTCGGGCAACGGCGCCGAAGGCTCGTGTCGAACCTGACACCACTCTACAGCCGCACCACCGTGATCACCGAACCCGTCCCCCATCGACATGCTCAACGCGCCGTCGGGGGCCGCTGATTCCCGGCTCGTGCCGCGGGCTCCGCTCAACTGCGATGCGCCTCCGTCCGCATGCCGTCGCCCACGTCCGGGGCGGCGTCGCTGCGGATGTCGATGCGCCAGCCGGTGAGCCGGGCCGCGAGCCGCGCGTTCTGCCCCTCCTTGCCGATGGCCAGCGAGAGCTGGAAGTCCGGGACCACCACCCGCGCCGCGCGGGCGTCGGGATCGACGATGGTGACCGAGACCACCTTCGAGGGCGAGAGCGCGTTGCCGACGAAGGTCGCCGGATCGTCGGCGTAGTCGATGATGTCGATCTTCTCCCCGGCCAGCTCGCTCATCACGTTGCGCACGCGCTGGCCCATCGGGCCGATGCAGGCGCCCTTGGCGTTGACGCCGGGCACCGTGGAGCGCACCGCGATCTTGGAGCGATGCCCGGCCTCGCGGGCGACCGCCACGATCTCCACCGAGCCGTCGGCGATCTCGGGCACCTCGAGTGCGAAGAGGCGGCGGACCAGGTTGGGGTGTGTGCGCGAGAGCGTGATCTGCGGGCCGCGCGGACCGCGCGAGACGCCGACGACGTAGCACTTGATCCGGTCACCGTGCTCGTATGTCTCGCCCGGCACCTGCTCGGCGGGCGGGATCAGGCCCTCGGTGCCGTGCAGTTCGCTGCCGATACGGACCACGACGGTGCCGCGGGCGTTGGCGCGCGCGTCGCGCTGCACCACACCGCCGACGATGTCGCCCTCGTGGGTGGAGAACTCGCCGAAGGACTTCTCGTTCTCCGCGTCACGCAGGCGCTGCAACACGACCTGCCGGGCGGTGGTCGCGGCGATGCGCCCAAAGCCTTCGGGGGTGTCGTCCCACTCGGAGATGACGTTGCCGTCGGCGTCGAGCTCGCGCGCCATCACCCGGACCGCGCCGGTGCGCTGGTTGATGTCTACGCGCGCGTTGGGCTGGTGGCCCTCGGTGTGCCGGTAGGCGGTGAGCAGGGCCGACTCGATCGCGGAGATCACCGTCTCGATCGAGATCCCCTTGTCGGCGACGATCGCGCGCAGGGCTTCGATTTCGATGTTCATTCCTCGATCCCTTCGGTCGGGTCGGACGCTGCTGCTGTCGTTGTTTCCTCGCTGATCGCCCCGTCGGCGGCGATGGCCCGGTCGGCACCGGGATCCGGCCTGCCCGGCGCCACCCCGCCCGCGAGTTCCAGTTCCCTGGCCCCCGGCGGGGAGAACTCCACCTGCACGACCGCCCGCTCGATGTCGGCGAGCGGCACGCGCACCCGGTGCGGATTCCGCTTGCCGCCGAGCACCAGGGCGATCTGCTCGCCGTCGAGTACCCCGACACGGGCCTCGAAGCCGGCCGAGCCGCCGGGATCGGGAGGCTCCGCCCCCGGCCGCAGGGTGATCCGCACCTTTCGCCCCTGGGCCCGGCGCCAGTGCCGCGGCGCGGTGAGCGGCCGGTCGACCCCGGGGGTGGTGACCTCGAGCAGATACGGCGAATCGCCGAAGATGTCCGTGTCGTCCAGGACCACCGACATCTCCGAACTCAGCTCGGCGACCGCGTCCAGGTCGGCTGCCCCGTCGCTGTCCACGACGACCGTGACCCGGGTCTGCGCGTCCGCGCGGCTGCCTGCCCTGGTGATCTCGACGCCCTCGAGGTCGAATCCCCGGCGTTCGACGAGACCAGCAACGAGCTGGCTCACCCTTTCCTCGGTCGGCATGGGCATGTGGGGCGGCTCCTGGTTCAGTTGTGGCGCGGTCGAAGATTCTGTACCGAAGGTCTAGCGTAACGCGCCCCGAGAGTGTAAAGGACCAGCGCCCTAGAGCAAGTTCACCCGGCGTGGCGGCGAGTGGTGGCGCGGCGCGCTCCGGCGGCGAGCGGCCGCCGGCGAATCTGGCACGATGATGCCGTGCCCATCCGCCTCCCCGCCCCGCCGCATGCCGGCGTCCTGCCGCCCCGGGCCGACGCCCCGGTGGATCATCCCGGACGCAGCCGTCGCGAGCCCGCCGACACCCGCGCCCGCGGCGTCCACCGGTCCAGCGCGGCAACAGGTTCCGGTCACTTCGGTGGTCCCACGGTGGGTCGCCGTACCGCGCTGCGGGTCGCCGGTGCGGGCACGCTCGGTGTGCTGGCGCTGGGCGCGAGCGCGGGCTGTGCGGAGGAGCCGGTCCACGACCCCGATCCGCTCGCCGCCCAGGAGGCGCTGGCCCGCGCCGACGCCGCCGCGGCGACCGCCGCGATCGCGCTCGCGCCACAGCGGCAGACCACCCTGACGACGATCGCCGCGCAGCGCACCGAGCACGCCGACGCGCTGCGGGCCGAGGTGGCGCGGGTGATCGGGGTCTACGGCGACGGGACCACTCCGGTGCACAAGACCAGGGAGCCGAGCGCACTCGCCGCTACCGGCACGCCCGTCCCCGGCACGGCACCGCCCGCCGCACCGCCCAGCCTGGACCAGCTGCGCGAGCAGCTGACCCGTTCGGCGAAGGCCGCCGCCGACGCCGCCGTCGTCCAGGCCGGCTACCGCGCCGGCCTGCTCGCCTCCATCAGCGCCGCGTGCGCCGTCCATGCCCGGGAGATCAGCGCATGACCGACGCCGAACGTCAGGCGTTGCTCGACGCCCTGCGCGCCGAGTACGCCGCCGTCTACGCCTACGGCGTCATCGCCGCCTACGCCTCTCCCGAACGCGCGGGCCTGATCGCCGAGCACACCGCCGCCCACCGCGCCCGCCGCGACGCCACCGCGGACGCGCTGCGCGCCGCGGGCGCGGACGTGCCAAGCCCGGACGCCGCCTACGGTGTCCCGTTCCCGGTGCAGGATCCGGTCGCCGCCGCCCGGCTCGCCGAGACCGTGGAGACCGATGCCACCGTGGCCTGGCGCGCCGTGGTCGAACAGGGCGACAGCGAGGCGACCCGCAGGCTCGGGGTGGAGGCACTCACCGAGGCGGCGCTGCGCCTGGCCGCCTGGCAGGCCATCCTCGGCACCCCGAGCCCGGCGCTACCCGGCACCGTCTGAGTCAGGGCCGCATCTCGTAGGCGCCGTCGTAGCCGACGACCTGTGCCCACACCCGGTCGAAGCGCTCCCGGTCGGTCGCCGGGGTGCGCAGGGCGGCCACCGCCTGCGCGCGCTGCGTCTCGGTCGCGGAGGGTTTGCCGTACAGGGTGGTGGCGTGCGCGTTGAAATCGCGGATCTGGAAGTCGAAGATCTGGTCGAGCACATCGCGGTCGAGCCCGGTGATCGCCGCCTGTTCCAGGATCAGCTGACCGTAGACCACCAGCGAGAACAGATGGCCGATGGTGAGCATGAAATCCAGGTCGCCCTGCTGGTTCTCGTCCGGGCCCGCGGTGGCGAGCAGCTCGCGCAGCGCGAGGGCCTGCTCCAGGAAGCGCCCGACGTTGGGGACGTCGGCGTGCGCGCGGTACACCGGTACCCAGTCGGCGAACCGCACCTTGCCCGCGCCGCGGGCGGGCCCCTGCCGCCAGAAGAACGCGTCGTCGCCCGCGTCCTGCCTGGTGCCGATCTCCGGGTACTCGGCCGGGTGGAACAGGTAGTTGGGCAGGAACTTCAGGATCTGGCCGACGTTGACGTGCACCGTGCCCTCGAGCCGCGGGAGCGTGCGGATCAACCGCTGCACCTGGTCGAAGTAGGTGTTCTTCTCGAAGCCCTTGGCGGCGAGCACGTCCAGCAGCAGGGTGACGACCACCTCGGCCTCGGAGGTCACCTTGGACTTGGTCATCGGGTTGAACAGCAGGTAGCGGCGGTCGTCCAGGCTCGCGCTGCGGAAGTAGTCCACCGCGCGGTCGCTGAACAGCTTCATCGCCACGATCCGGCTGTAGGCGTCCACGAAATTGCCGCGCACATGCGGGAACTCGGTGACGCGCCGGCCGTAGAGGATCCGGTTGTGCGCGTGCGTGATCGCCTCGTAGAAGGAGTGCTCCACCATGCCGATGCCGCCGTGGCAGAGATTGAACTTGCCGACGTTGACGGTGTTGAGCGCCGCCGAGAACGCCTCCGGACCGGTGTGCAGGATGTCCTCGGCCCGCACCGGATAGTCCACGAGCCGGAAGGTGCTCACATACATCTGCTGGTGCACCACGTTGTCGATCAGCTGGTAGTTCTCATGTCTGCTGTCGGCCACGAACCACACGTATCCGTCGGCGCCCTCGACGTCGCCGCGCCGGGAGAACACCGAGACCATGCTCGCCACGTTGCCGTTGCCGATGTAGTACTTGGTGCCGTCGGCGCGGAACAGGATGCCGGCCTCGTGGTCGGCGCTCCCCGGTTCGGTGGGCGTGAGCACGAGGTCGGTGTGGTAGATGTCGGCGCCGTGCGCCTGCTCGGACAGGGCGAAGGCCATGACCTGACCGTCGGCGAGGTCGGCCGCGGCGCGCTGTTTGGCGGCCTCGTTGTCGCTCTGCCAGATCGGGCCGAGGCCGAGGATGGTGACCTGCTCGGCATACCAGTAGGCCAGGCCGTAGAAGCCGAGGATCTCCGACAGCGCCGCGTTGCGGGCGGCGTCCCATCGCCGGTCGGGATCACCCGCGGCGTAGGCGGCCGGGGTGAGGAAGGTCGCGAACAGCTTTTCCTTCGCGACGAACTCGACGAAGTCGGCGGTCCACACCGCGGCGTGGTCGTCGGCCAGCAGCCGCCGCTTGCCCTTGTTCTCGAACCACTCGATCGTCGCCCGCAGCAGGCGGCGCGTCTCGGCGTCGAAGTGCTCGGGATCGTAGGTGGCCGGGTTGAACAACAGCGGATCGGTGCTCGTCATAGGGGTCAAGCTACCAGCGGGTAACAGCGGCTGACCAGCGGTTACACCTTACGGTGGCGTAGGTGGAGCCGAACTCTCTCACGGCCGGTTCGCCCGGCCGCTGACACGGCGATGCCCCGGCCCGGGACGGGGCCGGGGCATCGCCGGGATTCAGCCGCGGATCCGCGCGACCACCGTCGCCACCGCCTCCGCGGCGGGCACGTTCTCGGCCTCGCCGGTGAAGCGGTTGCGCAACTCCACCGTGCCGTCGGCCCAGCCACGGCCGATCACCACCACCCACGGCATGCCGAGCAGTTCGGCGTCCTTGAACTTCACCCCGGGCGAGGCGGTGCGGTCGTCGAACAGCACGTCCAGCCCCTGCGCGTCCAGTCCGGCCACCACCTGCTCGGCGCCGGTGCGGGCGGCCTCGTCCTTGTTCGCGACGACCACGTGCACGTCGAACGGCGCGACCGCGGCGGGCCAGCGCAGGCCCTTCTCGTCGTGCTGCTGCTCGGCGATCACCGCGACCATGCGGGAGACACCGATGCCGTAGGAGCCCATGATGAGCCGCACCGGCTTGCCGTTCTCGCCGAGCACGTCGACCTCGAACGCGTCGGTGTACTTGTAGCCGAGCTGGAAGATGTGGCCGATCTCGATGCCGCGCGCCGCCTCCAGGGTGCCGCGCCCGTCCGGCGACGGGTCGCCGTCGCGGACCTCGGCGGCCTCGATGGTGCCGTCGGGGGTGAAGTCGCGGCCCGCGATCAAGCCGACCACGTGCTTGCCCGGGCTGTCCGCGCCGGTGATCCAGGCGGTGCCTGTGCCGACCCGCGGATCGACGAGGTAGCGGATGCCGTTCTCCTGCAACGCCTTCGGGCCGATGTAGCCCTTCACCAGGAAGGGATTGGCGGCGAAGTCGGCGTCGGTGAGCAGTTCCACCTCGGCGGGCTCGACGGAAGCGCCGAGCCGCTTGTCGTCCACCTCGCGGTCGCCGGGCACGCCGATGCCGACGATCTCGGTCTTGCCGTCCGGGTGGCGCAGCTTGACCATCACGTTCTTGAGCGTGTCGGCGGCGGTGACCGGACGCCCGAACTGCTCGGCGATGCCCGCGGCGTTGGCCCACTCGACCAGCGACGCGATGGTGGGGGTGTCGGGGGTGTCGTGCACGACCGCGGCGGGCCTGCCCTCGATCGGCTGCGGTTCGGGCGCGGGCGTGACCACCGCCTCCACGTTCGCCGCGTAGCCGGACTCGCGGCAGATGACGTAGGTGTCCTCGCCGACCGGGCTGTCGGCCAGGAACTCCTCGGAGGCGCTGCCGCCCATCGCGCCGGAGGTGGCCGCCACGATCACGTACTTGACGCCGAGCCGGTCGAAGATGCGCTGGTAGGCCTCACGGTGCGCGTTGTAGCTCGCCTTCAGCCCGTCCTCGTCCAGATCGAAGGAGTAGGAGTCCTTCATGACGAACTCGCGCCCGCGCAGGATCCCCGCGCGCGGCCGCTCCTCGTCGCGGTACTTGGTCTGGATCTGGTACAGCGTGACCGGCAGATCCTTGTAGGAGTTGTACTCACCCTTCACGGTGAGCGCGAACAGCTCCTCGTGGGTGGGGCCGAGCAGGTAGTCCGCGCCCTTGCGATCGTGCAGCCGGAACAGGCTGTCGCCGTATTCGGTCCAGCGGTTGGTGGTCTCGTAGGGATCACGCGGCAGCAGCGCGGGCAGCGAGATCTCCTGGCCGCCGATGGCGTTCATCTCCGCCCGCACGACGTCCTCGACCTTGCGCAGCACCCGTAGCCCCAACGGCAGCCACGAATACACACCCGGGGCGACACGGCGCACGTACCCGGCACGGACCAGCAGTTTGTGACTGGGCACCTCGGCGTCGGCGGGGTCGTCGCGCAGGGTACGCAGGAACAGGTGGGAGAGGCGGGTGATCACGGCTCCACAGCGTAGTCCCCGCTCGAATCGCCGCTCAAAGGCATTACCGTATCCGCTCGTGCTGGTGCTGCTGCCTCCTTCCGAAACCAAGTCCGACGGTGGTCCGGCCGGTCCGCTCGACCTCGACGCGCTCGCGATGCCCCAGCTCACGCCGGTGCGGGCCGCGCTGGTCGACCACCTGATCGCGCTGGCCGCCGACCCCGAGGGCAGCCGCGCCGCGCTCGGGCTCGGCAAGGGCGCCGAGGCCGAGATCGCCCGCAACGCCGCACTGCGCACCTCCCCCACCCGGCCCGCGCTCGAGCGCTACACCGGCGTCCTCTACGACGCGCTGGACGCGCGATCGTTCACCCGCGCCCAACGGGACAAGGCCCGTGCCCGACTGGCGATCGGTTCCGCGTTGTTCGGCGTGGTGCGGGCCGGTGACCTCATCCCCGCCTACCGGCTCTCCGGCGGCTCGAAACTGCCCGGCCTGCCGACGCTTTCGGCGATGTGGCGCGACGTGCTGCCGGACGCGTTGACCGCCGAGGCCGCCGGCGAGCTCGTGGTCGACCTGCGCTCGGGCGTCTATCAACAGCTGGGCCGGGTACCGGGCGCGATCACCGCCACCGTGCTCACCGAGCACCCGGACGGTTCCCGCACCGTGGTCAGCCATTTCAACAAGCACCACAAGGGCCTGCTGGCGCGCGCGCTGGTGCTCACCCGCGCCGAGCCCACCGACGTGCGCGGCCTGGCCAGGGTCGCGGCCAAGTCCGGGTTGCGGGTGGAAATCGCCTCGCCGACCGAACTTCTCGTGCTGACCTGAGGCGTGCCGGGAATGCGCGGGCGCGCCCGCGCGGTTCCACCTTCACGTGACCGCTACCACGACGCTCTCCGACGAGCTGAAGACCTACATCGACGAGGCGAAGGTGTTCGCCACCGTGGCCACGAACGGGCCCGGCGGCCAGCCCCACCTGACCGTGGTCTGGCTGGCCCGCGACGGCGACGACCTGCTGTTCTCCACGACCGTGGACCGGCAGCAGGGCAAGAACCTCGCCGCCGACCCCCGGGTGACCGTGATGATCAACCCACCGGAGAAGCCCTACGTCTACGCCGAGATCCGCGGCATCGCCACCCTCACCCCCGACCCGGATCGGACTCTGCCCGACCAGCTCTCGCTGAAGTACACCGGGCAGCGCTACGCCGAGTTCAACCCGGCCTCGGCCCAGGACGGCGACCGGATCGTCGTGCGGGTCACCCCGCGCAAGGTGGTCGGCCGCTTCTGAGCCGGGTCAGCGGGAGCTGCTCGCGTCCAACCAGGCGCCCCGGGCACCGCCCACCGCGCCCGCGACGTCGTCACCCGCGTGATGAGCGCCCGGAACGACCCCGCCGCCGGGCGGGCCACCCTGCCCGACTACGAACGCAGCGGGCCTGGACCAGGAACTCGACGCCCACCTGGCCGTCGCAGGCGCCCGCGACCCGCTGCGCCACACCGTGCGCGCCCACCTCGATCTGGCTGCCAGCGAAGCCGCCACCGTCGCCAAACAGGCATCCCGGATCTCGGACCGGTGGGGTGAGCGCCGCGACGCCGTCGTCGCCGCCCGCACCACCGCCAAGCCGCCCTTCGACAGCCCGCAGCGCCGCGAGCAGATCACCCGCCGGATGCGGGCAGCAGGGCTGTCGGAGGACTCCATCGCCCAGCGGCTGGCCGCCGAAGCCGGCCAAGCCCACCCGGTCGCCACCGCGCTCGAGGCCCTCAAAGACCGTGCCCGCGCCTGACCGATCCCGGCGCCGGAATCGGCCAGGTCATCCACCCCAATCCGGGCAAGGGCCGCGACACCGACCGCGACCTCGGCTTCCGAACCTGCTGACCACGATGACCGTGGACGACCGGCAGCCCGACACCTTCCCGTGGCGGGCTGCCCCAGCTCATTTGAAGACCCGTCGCCAGCTGCGTGCGGCCGGCCTTTCGCCCGGCGGGCAGGACGTCGCCGCGGTGATGGTCGGCAAGCGCCGCGGCCGCCGCCTGATCGCCTACCTGTTCGACGTGGGGCGGGCGCGGCCGAAGCGGACGCCCTCACCCGCCCAGCTGGCCGCGATCGAGAAGGCAACCCGCGAGCACCAGGCCCGCGCCGCCGCCCGCCGCGACGACGCCATCGCCCAGCAGCACGCCGCCCGGACCGCACGACCTCGTTCCACGAAGACGTGCGCCACCCGCGTCGACCGCTCGGCTGCAGACCACCTCCCCCGCCCCAACCGGCGCCCGGACAGCGGCCAGGCGGCACTACACCCCGGGGGTGGAGCGGTGACCGACCTCGTCGAGCTGCTGGCCATCGCCCGCATCGACACCACGGCCGCGGTCGCTGACCTGTTCAGCTGCCAGACCTACGACGACGCCGACACCGGGACCGAAACCGGACCCGGCGTGGAGGCGATGTGGGAGACGCTGACCGTCGACCCCGCCGCCCCGATCTGCCTGGACTCGCTCGACCAAGCGCTCACCACCTCCGGCTACCGGCGCACCAGCGCCTGGCGCAAACGCGTCACCGCCGCCGGCGCCATCCGCTACTTCGCCCACGCCACCATCGCGATCCCCGACCTGCCCTAAACCCGCAGGCGCGAGTCAGCCCCCGCCAGAGCGCGAACCTGGGGGGCTGACTCGCGCCTACGACCTGATCTTCCCGCGATCGTTCTTGGCCGCGCTGGACTGCGCGCGTGGCGCGAACCCCGACTTCGCCGTGCTGCTGTCGGGTATCTCGCCGCCGTCGACTGGATCCGCGAGGCGTCGGCACCGGTCATCTTCGTCTCACCGCCGCTTTCAGCCTACGGAAACGCACTGCCGCGCAGTGTGTCTCGCGAACGATCGTTCGTGAGACAAAGCTATAGGTGACGCAAAGCTGGCTTGCAGCAAGCTCGCGGTTGCCCTTTGGTCGATGAGGCGGTATCGGACTGCTGTCCGGTGGCGCTCAGTTCGATGCCGACCGGGTCGAGTCGGTGTCTGCGGTGTTTGTCTCCAGCACGCGATCGAGCAGATGGTCGATGAGTTCGAGCGCGGATTGTGGGGTGATGAAGTTCTGGAGCATGGCCTGGGCCAGTCCGCCGATCGTCATGGTGATGAGTTCGGCGTCGCGTTCGGGGACGTTCGTGCCCGACCGGCCGGAGCTCCGGGTGCGCCGGAGTTGGTCGGTGACGATCGCGACGAGGGCGTGGGGCGCGGCGAAGGTTTCTTCGGCGGTGATGCCTCGGCTGGCGATCGCCGCGGTCGCGAACACGTTGAGCACGATGACTTCTTCCCGGCGCTGCTCGTCCAAGGGCAGCAGTTCGGTGAGGACCGCGTGAATCGCCGCTCGGGGTGTGGCCTCGGGCCCCAGTGCGGTCCACCGATGGTGGAATCGGGCTCCGGCGTCTTGCATGACCGATCGGTGGGTCGCCAGCAGGAACTCGTTCTTGGTCCCGAAGTAGTACTGCACCAGCCGTATCGAGATCCCGGCCTCGGCGGCGACCGATTGGAAAGTCACCGCTTCCAGGCCGCCGGTGACGATGACGCGGCGCACGGCATCGGTGATCTGGCGGCGCCGCACTTCACGGTCGACCAATCGTGGCACGGGAACCTCGTCTTCATCGTCTTGTGGCGTTCTCGGCACTAGATGGTATGCCCATACCGCATAAGTGGTACGTACATATCATCTAGATGATATGTTCATGCCATCAAGCGGATGAAAGGGTCGTCCAATGCCGAAACTCGGGAAATTCACCAGCGAGGAAGCGAAAGTGAGCTTCCTGCGCGCCTACGATGCGGTCGCCGTAAAGTGGCCGGTGCCTTCGACTCAGATCGACGTCGAGACATCGTTCGGGACGACCCGAGTGCGCAAATCGGGAACCGGTGCGGGTGCGCCGATCGTGCTACTGCCGGGTATCGGGGGAAACGGTCAGGTGTGGTGGCGGTTCATCGCGGAGCTGTCCCGCGGTCGCGTCGTCTACACACCGGACGTCATCGGCTGGGCAGGCCATTGCACACAAACCGCCCCCTTGCGCGATACCGAAGACATCGCGACGTGGATGGCCGAGACGCTCGATGGACTCGGCGTCGATCGTGTCCATCTGGCCGGAAACTCTCTCGGAGCATGGCTTGCGACCGCCATCGCGGTACATCGCAGCGATCGACTGGCAACTCTGACCATGCTCGAGCCCAGCGCGTCGACCTTCGCCAAACCGCGCCCTAGCCTGCTGTTCAAATTCTTGATGGCCGGGATGCGGCCGACGCCCGAACGGATGCGGAAGTTCAACAATTGGCTGATGCCCGGCTTCGAACTCGACGACGAAGAATTCGCCCTGGCGCTCGCCACGACCAAATTCCGGCCCGGCATGCCATGGGACCGCCCGTTCACCGACGAGCAACTGGCACTCATCACCGTCCCGACTCTCGTGCTCTTCGGAGCCGAAACGGTAGTGAACGACCTCGAACACACGGCAGACCGCGCCCGCCGACAGATCCGGTCGGCCGAGGTCGAAATCTACCCCGGAGTCGGGCACGACCTGCTGTGGGCCAACCCCGAGCAGATCATTCCCCGCTACCTCACCTTCGTCGGCAACCACGACCAGATCCACGCCTGACCCATACCCACCCGGGACTACGCGGTCCTCGCCACTCGCGTCACCTGGCAGCGCGAGAACACCGCCACTCATCGCTGCGATTCACAGGTGACGCACCCGCAGGACCGAATGTTCGGAAACCCGTTCGGAAACAGCTCGTCGGTTTCGCGACCGCGCTTCGAGCCGGGCAGAGGCCCGCCCTCTAGTAGTTGCCTGGCAACTGTGGTTATCGGGCAAGGTAGAGCCGAACGGGGTCGAGCGACCTGGCGCGAGGGGGTTCCGGCGCCCGGAGCTCGATTCCCGGTTATCGGGCAACTCGGCGGAGGAGGGTGCGGTGCGCGATGAGAACGAGGTCATCGACGAGGAGTTCGTGGCGCCGCCGCTGGCGGTGCCGATCGAGCAGTTCCTCACCGACCTGGCCAACGCCAACCGGCCGGCCAACACCATCCGCGCCTACCGCGCCGACCTGACCGGCTTCGCCGAGCACGTCGACGGCGGGCTCCCCGGTGTCGACGTCGCCGCGGTCCGCGCGTTCCTGTCCGGGATCGCCGACCTCGCCCCGGCCACCCGCAAACGCAAGCGGGCCGCGGTGGCCGCGTTCTGCCGGTGGGCGGTGCGCCAGGACCTCCTGGCGGTCAACCCGATGAACCGCGTCGACACCATCACCGTGCCCAAGACCCTGCCGCGTCCCGCGACGGCCGCCGACATCGCGAAGGTGTTCGCCGCGATCTGCCCGCGCCGCCCGCGCAAGGAGGTGCCGGTCGAGGTGCTGCGGGACCGGGTGCTGTTCGAGACCGCCTACGTCTGCGGCGCCCGCGCCAGCGAGGTGTGCGCGCTGCACGTCGAGGACTTCGACCTTCGCCTGGACGACGAGCACGTGCGCCTGCACGGCAAGGGCGGCACGGTGCGCACCGTGCTGCTCCACGACCGCGGCTACGTCGCCATGCTCCGGCTCTACCTACAGCGCACCGGCTACAGCGCCGGGCCGATGTTCCGCGCCAGCATCAACGGCCGCGGCGGCCCGCTGTCCTACTCCGCCGCCCACCACCGGTGGAGCCGCTACTGCGCCGCGGCCGGGGTCGACATCGACATCCACCAGCTCCGGCACTCCCACGCCACCGAACTCATCAACGCCGGCGTGAGCATCGAGGTCGTGCGCAAGCGGCTCGGCCACGCCTCCACCGAGACCACACAGGTGTACGCGCTGCTGGCCGACCAGGTCGCCGACAATGAGATTCGGGCTGCCCGACGGCGCCGGGGGCTGTAGCCGCTTCGGGGAGAACCTGGCCTAGCCAACATCGAGTGAATTTCGTCCGGGCGGCATACCGTAGAAGCAATCCGGGTGCACGCCGACCGAACCCAGGGGGACCAGTGGCCAGGCGCCTCGCCCTCGGTCAGGGTGCGGTCATGCGAAGCAGGTGTCGAGGCCGGGTGGATCCGGCCCGCCCAGGTGCACGGGATGAAGATCGGCCGCTACCGAACCGTGGACGTGCCGTTGTACCGCACCGGCGACGTCGAAGCCCTACTCGAACGTCCGGACGTCGATTGGGAAGCGGTGCGTGCCTGCCCGAAAGGCGAGAAGTCGCCGTTGCTGGAGATAGTGGGCCGCCGACAGATCACCCGCGCGCAGGCCATCCGGTCGTTCCTGCAGTGGTACGGCGCCGGCGAAGAACAACCGGCCCCGGACCATGTCCAGGGCGGGTTGCTTGTCGGAACTGCACCGGGCGGATAGTGCCGGCGGCCGTAGGGCAGCTGACCGGCAAGAATGTTCAAGCCGATGTCAGGCGCGGATACTCGCCTCGAGCTCAGCAGCATCGGGTCCGGTAATAGTGAACTCCACGTCCACCGGCCTAGCCGGGGTGCTCGCACCATTGGCCGGACCTGGCACGATCGACTGCGCCAGATCGCTGATCAGGTCGAGCGGGCCGATCAACTCCCGCGCGGTCGCGTGATGGCGCAGTGCGGATCGTGGTTCCGCGAGAAGAACCGCAAGGACATCTTCGACGCCGAACCAGCTACGGCCGCTACTCTCGGCCGCTTGCGCAGCTTGACGCAGCGCGCGGATCAGGGCCGGAGCCGCACCAGTCAAAGTCGCTCGAGTTTCGTTGGTTTCAGTCACTGCTTCTCCCATCAGAAGAGGATTTCCAAGCCCGTGTAGAACCCGCCGATACAGGTTCGAGTGCCGTCCATCTCGTCGATCACAATCCCACCGCCCTCGACGCACTGCCCGCTGGTGATCGCTGATGCCTGTCCGGAGGCACCTATCGTAACCAGCAGCGCGAAACCGGCGACTGCTACGGCTTTGGTCAGAGTTTTACGCATTTCAGAACCCCCACATGTGTTGAGCCGGTGAAGGACTCGCCGACATCTATTCTGACGCGCCTCGCCCGTGCAGGGTTCCATCCATTGACAGTCCAGTTATCCACCCCGCTTGACATTCGTCGCTGTCGAGACCGTCGACTTCGTCGAATTGACGACGTTCTGCGGTATTCGACAAACGATCGTTCCGCGGCTGACCGATGCCGACACCGGTTCCCGGCGCTGGTTCACCCACACCTGATACTGCATTGAAACATCGAGTGGGTGGGGTCCTCGACGACCGTCGTGGGATAGCCGGGCTCAGTCGACAGCGCTGCGGTCCGGGCATATCGGACCGACGTCGGTGCTTCGCCATCGGCGCACCGCCAACCAGCGCCGCACCAAGCCGGGGATGTCACCGGTGTCTCGCAGCTCGGTGGCGTAGGCGCCGGTAAGCAAGGGTGCTCGCCGACCAGATCGCCGACACCGAAAATCCGGGCAGCACGGCGCCGCCGCCGCGATTGCCCGCCCATGAGCCAGCCAGGAGCCGGCGTCGACGAGGCGCATCGAGCCCTCGACGATGCCGAACCACACGAAAGCAGCTGCAGCGCCTGACTGCCCCTGATCGGTGAATCACCGGACCCGGGTTCGACCATTGCCGCATGCACTCCACACGGCCCGAGGCACTGATCGAGATCCGCGACGCCATCTTGGGCGAGCTGGACCGCGGCGGCGCGGTCAGTCCGGCCCACGCCGTCGCCCCAGGCGCCTCGGCTCACCAACTTCTCGGCGAGGACCAGATCCGTGTGCTGGAGGCGGACCTCGTCCTCGTGCAAGAGGCCCTCGCCGGCGACGTGTTCTCCATCAGCTCCGCTGCGCTTCCTCCTGGGCGTGCTGGGCCCTGGCGATCTGTTCGGGGGTGAAGCGCAGGGTGAGCGCGATCAGGCCGATGACGGCGGCCACGCCCGCGCACACCGCCAGCACCAGTGTGTAGCCCTCGCCGAGCGCGACGATCTGGGCGTCGGTCATCGCCGAGACCTTGCCGGTGGTGCCGCCCAGCGACAGCGTGCGCGAGACCGCGACCGGGGTGAGGATGCCGATCGCCATCGGGGTGCCGAGGTTCATGAACATCTGGCCGACCGCCGAGAGCGGGCCGATGTCGGAGGGCGGTACGCCGACGAGCACGCACAGCGGGGTGACGACCATCGCGACACCGACGCCGAAGCCGATCACGATCAGCAGCGGCAGCAGCGTCGGTAGGTAGGACACCTCGCCGTCGAGGGTGGAACCGAACAGCAGGCCGACGGCCAGCACCAGCGCGGCGCCGAACAGCAGCCAGCGCGGCGCGACCGTCATGGCCAGTTTGGAGGCCAGCGCGCCGCCGATGCCGATGCCGACGGTGAACGGGATGGAGGCCACGCCCGCTTGCAGCGGACCGTAGCCGAGCACGTTCTGCAGGAACTGGGCGACGAAGTAGGTCATCGCGCCGAGCACACCGCCGGCGAGCAGGATCAGCACGAAGGTGGTGACCCGGTCGCGGCTGTCGAACAGCGACCAGGGCAGCAGCGGATCGTCGACGTTGCGTTCGGCGATCACGAAGACCACGAGCAGGATCGCGCCGCCGATCAGCGCGCCGATCACGGCCGGATGCGACCAGCCCAACTCCGGGCCCTCGGTGGCGCCGAAGACGATCGCCGCGCAGGCCAGCGTGCCGAGCACCGCGCCGCGCGCGTCGAGGGCGACCCGGTGGTGGCCGGTGTCGGCCAGGCAGTAGATCGCGCCGAGGATGATCAGGGCGCCGATCGGCACGTTGATCAGGAAGATCCAGCGCCACGACAGCTGGGTCAGCGCGCCGCCGACCACCAGCCCGCCCACCGAACCGATGCCGACCATCGAGCCGACGATGGCGATCGCCTGGTTGCGGGCCTTGCCGGGCGCGAAGGTGGTGGCGACCAGTGCGAAGGCGACGGGGGCCGCGATGGCCGCGCCCGCGCCCTGCAGCGCGCGCGCCGCGATGAGCATCGCCTGCCAGTGGGCGAGGCCGCACAGCAGCGAGGCGACCGTGAACAGCCCGACGCCGGCGATGAGCATGCGTTTGCGGCCGAACGCGTCGCCGAGGCGCCCGCCGAGCAGCATCAGCCCGGCGAAGGTCAGGCCGTAGGCGGTGACGATCCAGGCGCTGCCCGCGCTGGACAGCCCCATCTGGTCCTGCAGCCGAGGCAGCGCGAAGATCACCACCGTGCCGTCGAGCACGACCATCAGCTGTAGCCCGCTCAACACGAGGATGGCGAGCCCGAAGGCGCGCTGCGTCACCGGAAACTGCGTCGTCGCAGCGGGGTTCTCGAGCACAGTGAGCCACTGTAGTGGACGGCTCGACGGTTTCCGGTACGCACGGGTACGGCTACTGACCGGCCGAACCGGTGAGCGCGCCGATGTCCGCGAGCGCGAAGGCGGCGGTCGGTCCGATGACGATGATGGCGGGCGGCCGGATCCCCTCGGCCCGCACCCGGGCGGCGACCGTGCCGAGGTCGGCGCGCAGCACGCGCTGGGTGCGCAGGGTGCCCTCCTGGACGACCGCGGCCGGGGTGTCGGCCGGTCGGCCGCCCGCCAGCAGCGCGTCGGCGAACTGTTCGATGCGTTCGACGGCCATCATCAGCACGAGTGTGCCGCGCAACCGCGCCAGGGCGGACCAGTCCACCAGCGAATCGGGGTGGTCGGGCGCGACGTGACCGCTGACGACGACGAATTCGTGCGTCACGCCGCGATGGGTGACCGGGATGCCCGCCGCCGCGGGCACCGAGATCGGGCTGGTGACGCCGGGCACCACGGTGACCGGCACGCCCGCCGCCACGCAGGCCTGCACCTCCTCGTAGCCGCGGCCGAACACGTACGGGTCGCCGCCCTTGAGTCGCACCACGAACTTGCCCGCCTGGGCGCCCTCGACGAGTGCGGTGTTGATCGCCTCCTGCGCCATCGCCCGGCCGTAGGGGATCTTCGCCGCGTCCACGACTTCCACGTGCGGGCCGAGTTCGGCGAGCAGTTCCGGCGGCGCGAGCCGGTCGGCGACCACCATGTCGGCGCGGGCCAGCAGCCTGCGGCCGCGCACGGTGATGAGGTCCGGGTCACCGGGACCGCCGCCGACGAGGGCGACGCCGGGGGTGACCGGCACCGAATCGTCGGCCACCACACCGGATTGCAGCGCCTCGAGCAGCCCGGTGCGGACCGCGGCCGAGCGGCGATGCGCGCCGCGGGCCAGCACGCCCAGGGTCAGGCCCTCGTAGCGGGCGGTGGCGGGGGTGACGGCGGTGCCGAGGCGGGCGTTGTCGGCGCGCACGCAGAACACCCGGCGCCGTTCGGCTTCGGCGACGACGGCGGCGTTGGTCTCCGGTTCGTCGGTGCAGGCGATGGCGTACCAGGCCTCGGCGAGGTCGCCGTCGGCGTAGGGGCGCAGCGTCACCCGGATCTGGCCGGAGCTCGCCATGCCCTCGACGGTTGGTGTCACCTCCCGGCTGATGACGTGCACGTCCGCGCCCGCGGCGATGAGCAGCCCGAGCCTGCGCGCGGCGACCGTCCCGCCGCCGACCACGACGACGCGGCGGCCGCGCAGATCGAGTCCGACGAGATAATGCGGCTCGGCTACCTGGTCCTCGGTGGTGTCTGACGTGTTCGGCACAGTGTTCGAGCCTACGGCCTGCCCGCCCGGCGTTCGCACGCAGACCGGGAACCTTCCCGGCCGGTCGATTCTCGGCGTGTCGCTCGCGGTTTCCGACGATTTCACCCCCGCGAGAGAACTGTAACGCGTTACAGTCGGCCTCACTCGATGCGACGGCGCACCGGCCCCGTGGGCGTCCCGCTCGGGCGATGAAGCACAGCCTCAGGAGGTTCACGATGGCAGGCGAGGCAGATCCCGCGCAGCGGCGGCAGTTGACGGTCAGCGAGCGGGATCTCGACGGCCTCGCCGCCGACCTGTCGGCCTGGCTGCACGAGCGGACCGGCGCGGATTCGGCACCGGCGGTGACGGGACTCAGCAGACCGCAGAACTCCGGAATGTCGAGTACCTCGGTGCTTTTCGACGCCGCCTGGCAGGTCGGCGGGCGATCCGAGCAGGGCGCGTTCGTGGCGCGACTGGCGCCGGACCCGCGCGACTTCCCGGTCTTCCACACCTACGACCTGGCCACCCAGTACCACGTGATGGCCGGGGTCGCCGCGGCCACCGACGTGCCGGTGCCGCAGCTGTACTGGCTCGAGACCGACCCGGCGGTGCTGGGCACCGAGTTCTTCGTGATGCGACGGGTGGAGGGCCGTATTCCCACCGACAATCCGCCCTACGTCTTCCTCGGCTGGCTCTTCGACGCCACCCCCGAGGAACGGGCGCTACTGGCCACCCGCACGGTCGAGACGATCGCCGCCGTCCACGCCATCCCCGACGCCGCCGCCAGGTTCCCGATGCTGGACGGTCCCGGCCCGGCGTTGCGCAGGCACGTGGACTGGCATCGCGCCTGGTACGACTGGGCGCTGGCCGACGACGGCTACCGCATCCCGATCATCGAGCGCGGCTTCGACTGGCTCGAGGCGCACTGGCCCGCCGATCCCGGCCCGGAGGTGCTCTCCTGGGGCGATGCCCGGCCCGGCAACATCATCTTCGACGGCTTCGAACCGGTCGCGGTGCTGGACTGGGAGATGGCCGCGCTCGGCCCCCGCGAGATCGACGTGGCCTGGACGGTGTTCATCCATCGCTTCTTCCAGGACATCGCCACCCGCTTCGACCAGCCCGGCCTGCCCGATTTCCTGCGCCGCTCCGATGTGGTCGCCACCTACCAGCGGATCACCGGCCACACCGTGCGCGACCTGGACTTCTACCTGGTCTACGCCGCGCTGCGACACGCCATCGTGATGGCCAGGATCAAGCGGCGGATGCTGCACTTCGGCGAGGACACCGACTGCGCCGACCGCGACGACTACGTCATGCACCGCGCGGTGCTGGCCGCGATGCTCGACGGCACCTACGAATGGGATTGAGGACACGATGAGCGCAGCCACGCGCGTGCCCGGCTCGGCGCCGGTGCCCCTGGACGAATACCCCGTCCACCAGACCCCGCTCTCGCTGGCCCGGGTGGCCGGCAGCGACCGGAACTTCTACGACCGCAGCTATTTCAACGCCCACGACCGCGACGGCGGCACCCTGGCGATCACCGGGTTCGGGGTGTACCCCAATCTCGGTGTCACCGACGCCTACCTGGCGGTGCGGCGCGGCGACCTGGTGCGGTCGGTGCGCTTCTCCGACGCGCTGGGCGATCGCGGACTGGACATGCGGGTCGGCGGCTACCGCATCGAGGTGCTCGAACCGCTGCACCGGCTGCGGGTGGTCTGCGAGCACGACGACCTCGCCTGCGACCTCACCTGGACCGGCGCGTTCCCCACGGTGGCCGAGCAGCCGCACCTGATCCTCAACGGCGCCCGCCCGATCATCGATGCGTCCCGGTTCGCGCAGGTGGGCGCGTGGTCGGGCACGCTCAGTGTCGAGGGCACCGACATCACCGTGGACGAGCAGGTGTGGACCGGCACCCGCGACCGGTCCTGGGGCATCCGCCCGGTCGGGGAGGCCGAGCCGCCCGGACGGGCCGCCGCCGAGCCCTCCGGTGGCTTCTGGTGGCTGTACATGCCGTTGCGGTTCGACGACTTCGCCGTGGTGGTGATCGTGCAGGAGAACCCGGACGGCTACCGCACCCTCAACGACGCGGTGCGGGTCTGGCCGGACGGACGCGTCGAGCAGCTGGGCTGGCCGCGCGTCGACATCGACTACCGGTCCGGATCGCGGCATCCGGTCGGCGCCCGGCTGTCGATGACCACGCCCGACGGTAAACCGCTCGAGGTGGAGATCCGCACCGGGACCGGCATTCCCCTGCATGTCGGCTGCGGGTACGGCGGCGACCCGGACTGGCAGCACGGCCAGTGGAAGGGGCGCGGCTGGGCGGAGTTCCGTCGCTACGACCTCACCGATCCGGCGATCGTCCCCCGCATCCCGTTCGGTGTCACCGACCATGTCGCGCACGCCCGCTGCGGGGATGCGGAGGGCTGGGGGTTGTTCGAACACGCGAGCATCGGACGGCACGATCCCACCGGCTTCGCCGACTGGGGCGCGGTCGCGCCCTGACCGAGTCCTCGGCCCGGCACGAACCGCAGGCCCGGACGATCAGGCGCACGCCGCCGCCGCGACGGTGACCCCGCCGACCACGGTCTTGGCCAGGACCAGCGGCCCGCCCGCCGCGGCGAGGCGCGCGGCGGCTTCGGCGAT
Source organism: Nocardia sp. FDAARGOS_372 (assembly GCF_002554515.1). NCBI lineage: Bacteria > Bacillati > Actinomycetota > Actinomycetes > Mycobacteriales > Nocardiaceae > Nocardia > Nocardia sp. FDAARGOS_372. The sequence continues at coordinate 2,882,481 of NZ_PDDW01000001.1, forward strand.
GCCGGTCGCGCCGGTCGCCGCGGCCACGCGGGCCGACGGGTTCGGCACCGAGACGGCGGCCAGCCGGTCGGGTGGGTAGGCCAGCAGCGGAACACCGAGCTGTACCGCGGCGTCGGGCATCCCGCTGTCGGCCACCCGGCGGTCGAGGGTGGCCAGCCGACGGCAACGGTGCTCGCCCAGCACGGCGCGCACCGCCGCGACGATGTCGGCGGCGGGGGTGCCGGGGCGGCACCCGACGCCGACCGCGAGTTCCCGCGCGGACAGCCCGGCGGCACCGGCGGTGGTCACCGCGGCATCCGGGCGTGGTCGGCGGCCGCCGCGACGAACCGGACCGTCGCGCTCGGGTTTCCGGCGGGATGGGTGTGCAGGTACGAGGCGTGCACGCGGCGGGTGAGCAGCCCTTCGCGGACGGTGGCACCGGCGGGGTCGCGCCAGCCCCAGGCGGGCCGGTCGACCACGGCGGTGGTCAGGCGGGTGCGGTGGAATTCGTGGCCGCGGACGCGTTCGCCGGCCCGCCACAGCGGGGAATCGGCCAGCGCGACGGCCTCGCGATACCCGAGGGTCAGGCGCGGACCGAATTCGGCCTCGGCGTCGACCACCCCGGCCAGCGCGTGGCCGTCCAAGGATCGGGTGAGATACAGCAGGCCCGCGCATTCGGCGTGGATCGGCAGCCCGGCGGCGGCGCGTTCCCGCACCTCGGTGAGCAACGGGGTGTTGGCCGCCAGCGCCGCGGCGTGCTCCTCGGGGAACCCGCCGGGCAACACCAGACCCGCTGTGCCCGTGGGCAATTCGTCACGCAAGGGATCGAACACGACCACCCGCGCGCCTGCCGCCGCGAGCAGCTCGCGGTGCTCGGCGTAGCCGAAGGTGAAGGCGGGTCCACCGGCCATCGCGATCACCGGTCCGTCCGCCGCGGCAGGCTGCGCATCGGTGGTCCCCCGGTGGTCGGCCAGCACAGTGCGGACCACGTCCGCCGGATCCCACGCGGGCTCGGCCGCCGTGCACCGGGCCAGGGCCGCCACCGCGCCCAGGTCCACGTGGGCGGCGACGAGATCGGTCATCGCCGCCACGGCGTCGGTGGCGGCGCGACCGTGCTCCACGGCCGGGATGAGACCCAGGTGCCGGGACGGGACCTCGAGTGCCCCCATCCGCGGCAGCGCGCCGAGCACGGGCAGCCCCACGCGGGCGCAGGCCGCGCGCAGCACCTGTTCGTGCCGTTCGCTGCCCACCCGGTTGAGGATCACACCGCCGAGCCGCACGCCGCTGTCGAAGGTGGCGAAGCCGTGCAGCAGCGCGGCCAGGCTCTGACTGTGGCCGCGGGCATCGACGACCAGCACCACCGGCGCGCCGAGCAGCCCGGCCACCTGGGCGGTGGAGCCCTCCGCGACCGGGGCCGGATCGCCCTCGTCGATGCGGCCGTCGAACAGGCCCATCACCCCCTCCACCACGGCCAGGTCGCAGCCCGCCGTGCCGTGGCGGTACAGCGGCGCGATCCGCTCGGCGCCCACCAGCACCGGGTCGAGGTTGCGGCCGGGCCGTCCCGCCGCCAGACCGTGATAGCCGGGATCGATGTAGTCGGGCCCGACCTTGAACGGCGCGACCCGGTGCCCGGCGCGGCGCAGCGCGCCGATCAAGCCGGTGGCCAGCGTGGTCTTGCCGCTCCCCGAGGCGGGCGCGGCGACGACCACCGCGGGGACCGGGCCGTTCACCACTCGATGCCCCGCTGGCCCTTGCGGCCCGCGTCCATCGGATGCTTCACCTTCGTCATCTCGGTCACCAGGTCGGCGGCCTCCAGCAGCGCGGGCGGCGCGTCCCGGCCGGTGATCACCACGTGCTGGTTGCCCGGCCGATCGACCAGGGTGGCGACCACCTCGTCCACGTCGACCCAGCCCCATTTGAGCGGATAGGTGAACTCGTCGAGCACGTAGAACCGGTGCTCCTCGGCGGCGAGTCTGCGCGCGATCTCCCGCCACCCGGCCAGCGCGGCCGCGGCGTGATCCTCCTCGCTGCCGTGCTTGCGGGTCCAGGACCAGCCCTCGCCCATCTTGTGCCACTGCACGGGGCCGCCGACGCCGGTCTCCTCGTGCAGCTTTCCGAGCGTGCGGAAGGCGGCCTCCTCCCCCACCTTCCATTTGGCGCTCTTGACGAACTGGAACACCGCCACATCGAAGCCCTGGTTCCAGGCGCGCAACGCCATCCCGAAAGCCGCGGTGGATTTGCCCTTGCCCGGACCGGTGTGCACGGCCAGCACCGGCTGGTTGCGGCGCTGCCGCGTGGTCAGCCCGTCGTCGGGCACCGTCTCCGGCACACCCTTAGGCATCCTCACTCCTCGTATTCCCGTGCCGCACCGGCACTTTCACTTCGCCACCCGGTCCGTCGAGCGGGCGGCCTCCATGGTGACGCTGCGCTACCACCTCCGCCCGCTGACCCGCTCAGGCGGTGTCTGATTCTGCCCGAGCGGGGCGGCCTCCGTGGTGACGCTGCGCTACCGCCTCCGGCCGCTGACCCGCTCAGGCGGTGTCTGATTCTGCCTGAGCGGGGCGGCCTGCGTGGTGACGCTGCGCTACCGCCTCCGGCCGCTGACCCGCTCAGGCGGCGCGCGGCGATCGGGCGGGGTCGGCCGCGCGCACGACGTCGGCGACCGCCGCTCCGGTCAGCTCGCCGAGCCGCACCAGCGTGCCGCCCAGCGCCCGCGCCAGGTCGGCGGCCAGCCCGAGGCGGACCATGCCGCGCTCGCAGTCGACCACCATCGCGGTGACGCCGTCGCGGGCCAGCAGCCCCGCCGCCGTCTTCGCCCGGCCCACCGGATCGGCGCCGCCGGTGGCGCGGCCGTCGGTGAGCAACACCAGCATCGGCCGCCTGCGCGGGTCGCGGACGCGCTCGCGGGCGACGATCTCGCGCGCCCGCAGCAGACCCGCCGCCAGCGGGGTCTTGCCGCCGGTGCGCAGGCCCGCGAGCCTGCGGACCGCGATGTCCACCGAGGAGGTCGGCGGCAGCACCAGGTCCGCGGTCGCGCCGCGCACGCTCACCACCGCCACCTTGTCGCGGCGCTGATAGGCGTCGCGCAGCAAGGTGACGATCGCGCCGGTCACCGCCGACAGCCGGTCCCTGGCGGCCATAGAGCCGGAGGCATCGACCACGAACACGACCAGATTGCCTTCGCGGCCTTCGCGATACGCGCCGCGCAGATCTTCCGGCGCGAGCGCGAGCGGCCCGGCGAGGCGGCCGCGCGTGCGCTGGTGCGGCGCGGCGGCGAAGACGGTGCCGAGCAGGTGCAGGCCGGTCCCCGGCTCGGTGGTGGAGCGGACCACCCGGCCGGTGCGGGTCTGGGCGCGGGAACGGCGGCCGGGGGCGCCTTCGCCGACGCCGGGCACCTCCCAGCGCGGCGGTTTCGCGGCGCCGGGCGCCGGGGTTCCGGTCCGCCCTTCGGGGGCCTGCCCGCCACCCGGCCCGCCCTCGGGCGGTGTGCCGGGGTCGTCGGGGCCGTCGCCGGGATCCTCGCCGCGGTCCGCGGAGCGCGGCGGCTGGTCGGGCTCGTCGGTGGCAGGCGGTTCGGCCTGCTCGGCCGCGTCGCGCATGGCCTGGTCGAGTTGTTCCTCGCTGATACCCGGCTCGTCGAAGGGGTCACGGCGACGGCGATGCGGCAGCGCCAGTTCCGCCGCCACCCGCACGTCCTCGGCCTCGACCGCGTCGGCCCCACGCCACGCGGCGTGCGCGGTGGCCGTGCGCGCGACCACCAGGTCCGCGCGCATGCCGTCGACGTCGAAGGCCGCGCACAGGGCGGCGATCCGGCGCAATTCGGTGTCGTCGAGTTCGACGCAGGCGACCCGCTCGCGAGCGGCGAGAATGCGGTCGGCGATCTCCCGGTCGGCGGCGGCGTAGCGCGCGGCGAACCCGGCCGGGTCGGCCTCGTAGTCGAGCCTGCGCCGCACCACGGTCATGCGGACGTCCACGTCACGGGAGGCGGCCACGTCGACGGTGAGGCCGAAACGGTCCAGCAGCTGCGGACGCAGCTCGCCCTCCTCCGGGTTCATGGTGCCGACCAGCACGAAGCGCGCCGGATGCGAATGCGAGACGCCGTCGCGTTCGACGTGCACCCGGCCCATCGCGGCCGCGTCGAGCAGCACGTCCACCAGGTGGTCGTGCAGCAGATTGACCTCGTCGACGTAGAGCACGCCGTGGTGGGCGGCGGCCAACAGCCCGGGCCGGAACGCCTGTTCGCCGTCGCGCAGCACCCGCTCCAGATCCAGTGAGCCGACCACCCGGTCCTCGGTCGCGCCGACCGGCAGCTCCACCAGTCGCGCGGGCCGCGCCCCGGTCTCGTCCACCACCGGCGGCAACAGCTGCGCCAGCGCCCGCACCACCGTCGACTTCGCGGTGCCCTTCTCGCCGCGCACCAACACCCCGCCGATCCCCGGATGCACCGCACACAGGATCAGCGCCAACTGCAGCCGCTCCTGCCCGACCACGGCCGAGAACGGAAACCCCGCCTCCTCCGTCACCGACGAACCACCGGCATGCGCTCTTTCAGCGTGGGACAACGACACACCCCCACCCTAAGCACGCCCCCACCACCCCCGGACCACCACCCCGCCGCCGCTCCCCCGCGACGGCGGCGGCGGACGGTATGTCTCCGGATCGCCGATCCACCGGCCGTCGGTGCCGAAGCAGCCGGTCGATCCGGAGTCGGTCTATCCGCGGCGCATGGGGACGTGGCGGATGCCGTCTTCGACGAATTCCGCGCCGTCGGGTTGGAAGCCGTGCTTGGCGTACATGTCCACGAGGTAGGTCTGGGCGTTGAGGCGGACGGTGGCGGAACCGGCCTCGGCGAGGGCGGCCTGGAGCAGGCGGGTGGTGTAGCCGTGGCCGCGGGCGGCGGGGGCGGTGCAGAGGCGGCCGATGCGGAAGGACTTGACGCCGTCGTTGTGCTCTTCGAGCAGGCGCAGGGTGCAGATGACCTCACCCTCGTCGTCGAGCCAGAAGTGGCGGGTCTCCGGCAGCAGGTCGAGCCCGTCCAACTCCGGGTACGCGCACTTCTGTTCGACGACGAACACTTCGACGCGGAGTTTCAACAGCTGGTACAGGGTGGCGGTGTCGAGATCCGCGGCCCAGGAACGTTTGAGAACAACTGTCGACATCATCGCGCTTTGCTATCACACCGGGGCCGCTGCCCGCCACATCTGCGGCGCGCTGCGCGGTCGCACAGCGCGCCGTCGCCGGCCTCCGAGCAGGTCACGGCCGTCCGACAGACGGCGCGGACGGCTCGGACGGCTCAGACTGCTCAGACTGCTCAGACGGCGGAACCGACCCCGGCCGCCTGCGGGGTGTTCGACTCCGACAGGTGCAGCGCCTTGGTCGTCCAGTCCCACACCTCGTGGAACAGGGCCTTGTCCTCGGACAGCTTCACCCCGAGCGAGGGGATCATCTCGCGCAGTCGCGGGGTCCAGTCGGCGTATTCGCGCGGGAAGCAGCGCTGCAACACGTCCAGCATGGCGGTGACGCAGGTGGACGCGCCCGGCGAGGCGCCGAGCAGACCGGCGATGGTGCCGTCCTGGGCCGCGATGACGGCGGTGCCCAGCTCCAGCACACCACCCACGCCCTTGCGGCGGATGATCTGCACCCGCTGGCCCGCGGTGATGAGTTCCCAGTCGCGGCCGTTGGCGCGCGGGATGAACTCCTCCATCGTGTAGACCTTGCCCGCCTGCGACTTGAGCAGCTCCGAGACCAGGTACTTCACCAGCGACAACTCGGTGACGCCGACGCCGAGCATGGGCGCGATGTTGCCGGGGCGCACCGACTTGAACAGGTCGGCGTTGCTGCCGTCCTTGAGGAACTTCGGGGTCCAGCCCGCGTAGGGGCCGAACAGCAGGCCCGGCTTGCCGTTGATGACGCGGGTATCCAGGTGCGGCACCGACATCGGCGGCGCGCCCACGGCGGCCTTGCCGTAGACCTTGGCTTCGTGCTTGTCGATCAGCTCGGGGTTGGTGCAGCGCAGGAACTGGCCGCTGACCGGGAACCCGGCGAAGCCCTTGATCTCCTTGATGCCGGACTTCTGCAGCAACGGCAGCGCGCCGCCGCCCGCGCCGACGAAGACGAACTTGGCCGAGATGGTGCGGGTCCGGCGGGTGCGGGTGTTGCGCACGGTGACCGTCCAGCTGCCGTCGGACTCCTTGGACAGGTTGCGCACCTCGTGGCCGAAGGCCAGGTCCGCGCCGGTGGCGCCGAGGTAGGCGAGCAGTTCCTTGGTGAGCGAGCCGAAGTCGATGTCGGTGCCGCCGTCGGTCCAGTTCAGCGCGATCGGGTCGGAGAAGTCGCGGCCCTTGGTCATCAGCGGCAGCCTGCGGCTGAACTCGTCGGGGCTGTCGATGAACTCCATGCCCTCGAACAGCGGGTGCGGCGCGAGCGCGTCGTAGCGCTTGCGTAGGTACTGCACGTCGTCGGCGCCGTGCACGAAGCTGACGTGCGGGATGGGGTTGATGAAGCGGGACGGATCACCGAGGATGCCGTTCTCCACCGCGTAGGCCCAGAACTGCCGCGAGACCTGGAAGCGCTCGTTGATGTCGATCGCCTTGCTCACGTCCACCGAGCCGTCGGGGCGCTGCGGGCTGTAGTTGAGCTCGCACAGTGCCGAGTGGCCGGTGCCCGCGTTGTTCCACGGGTCGCTGCTCTCGGCGGCGGCGGCGTCGAGTCGCTCGAACAACGAGATCGACCACTCCGGCTGGAGCCGGCGGAGCAGCGCGCCGAGGGTGGCACTCATGATTCCGGCACCGATGAGTACCACATCGGTCTTTTCAGTCCTGGCAGCGTTCGGCACGGGTAGATCGACTTCCTTGTCACTGTCTGGCGCGGCCACCGTGGCCTGCCTGGGTTGTAACGAGCCTGGCGTGACTCGGCGGGGGTAGGTTACCCGCCGTTCACCTGAGGCCAATTGTGCACCTCATCTCCTGCGATCCCGGCAGCGGACCCGGTGAATGTGACAAAGATTCCTCCTGCGCCGCTGGTCGTGTGGGGTCTACTTTCCTGGGTAGCGCTGGCCTAGATTGGCTCTCGTGACGAAAGAACCCTCCGCGGGCGTGTCCGATATCACTGCGGCGAGCGGGGCGCGGTGGCGGCCGGACGTCCTGGGCGCGGACTACGAACAGCACACCATCGAGCTGGGCGCCGACCCCGACGGGGAAGGTGACATCGCGGCGACGCTGGTGCGGCACGTGCCGGGCTCGGCAAGCGAGGCCACCGACTGCGCCGTGCTCTACGTGCACGGGTTCACCGACTACTTCTTCCAACGCCACCTCGCCGAGCACTTCGCCGCGCGGGGGCACCGGTTCTATGCGCTTGACCTGCGCAAGTGCGGCCGCTCGCTGCGCTCCGGCCAGAGCCCGCACTACGTCACCGACCTGGCCTTCTACGACGCCGAACTGGACGAGGCGCTGCGCATCGTGCGCGCCGAGACGGGCGCGCCGGTGCTGCTGGTCGCGCACTCCACCGGCGGGTTGATCGTGCCGCTGTGGCTGGACCGGCGCAATCGGGCCGGGGGCACCGCCGCCGCCGGGGTGATCGGGCTGGTGCTCAACAGCCCCTGGTTCGATCTGCAGGGGCCCTCGTACTACCGCACCATCGGCACGCCGCTGATCGACGCGCTCGGCCGGTTCCGGGCCACCTCCCGGCTGCCCGGCGCGGGGATCAGCACCTACGGCGACAGCCTGCACAAGAGCGTGGCCGGGGAATGGGACTACAACCTGGACTGGAAGCCGCTGGCCGGTGCGCCGGTGCGGTTCGGCTGGCTGCGCGCGATCCGGCGCGGGCACTTCCGGCTGCACCAGGGCCTGGACGTGGGGGTGCCCTCGCTGATCCTGCGGTCGCGGCTGACGAAGTTCCTGCGCAAGTACGGTCCCGCCGCCGACGTGGCCGACACGGTGCTCGATGTCAAGCAGATCCAGCGCTGGTCGGGCTGCCTGGGCGATCGCACCAACATCGTGCCGATCGACGGCGCCCGCCACGACGTGTTCCTGTCGTCGGAGCAGCCGCGGGCGCAGGCGTTCGCCGAGCTGGACCGGTGGCTGGACTGGCTCGCCGAATACCGGCGCGCGGCGGCCTCACCAGAGACTGGTGCGTAGCACGATCTCGGTGGCCATTTCGTGGTCGGCCTCGGTGGCGACATTGTCGACGTCGACCTCCACCACCCGGAATTCGCCGTAGACGTGGCGGCCGGAGGCGTCGGCCACCGGCCGCGGCAGCCCCTTGGTGACCAGCACGGTCACCGGCAGTTCCAGCGGGCGGCAGTGGGTGTCGGCGACGGTGCCGTCCGGGCCGGGGACGGCGGGGTGGGCGCGGTCGGCGACGACGAGGCTGATGAACCGTCCGAACGGGCCCGAGCACAGCCGCCAGCCGATCTCGGCGCCCGCGCCACGCCCGGCGACGTGCGCGTACGGGACACCGAGGGCGTCGAGCAGGGCGTGCACATCGGCGGGTTCGAGGCCCTCGACCGACTCCACCGCGAGCGTGCGCAGATCCGAGGTCGTCAGCCGGGCCACCACCTGGTCGAACACGTCGACCGGGTCGCCCACGTCGGGCAGCAGCAGCACCGTGTGTCGCGTTTCGGGGCCGTCGACGCGGACGGTGAACGTCCGGTCGCCGACCGTGATCCGGCGAGACTCCATGTCGAGACGGTACACCGGCGCGGGGTGGCGTCGAAGGGGTCGCGTCACACCGATGCCGCTACGCCTGCCCGACGGTGAGCACCGGGAGCCCGGTGGGCGCACCATCGGTGAGGATCCGCTCGAGCGCGTCCTGATCGAGGTGCTTCTCGACCAGATCGGCGAGCAGGTCCAGTTGTCCGGCGCGCACGGCGGCCACCGAGGTGTCGGGCGCCACCTGGAAGCCGTGGCGACCGGCGCGCGCGGCGACCTCCCGCAACCAGGCGCGGCGGAACCCGTCGCTCTCCAACAGCCCGTGCACGTGGGTGCCCCAGGCCCCGCCCGTCACGGACCCTTCCGGCGACAGCGGCACGGCGTCCTCGCCCCCGTCGACCGCCGCCTCCGGTGCGTCGACGAGCCCGAGCCACGGCGCGTCGCCGGACCGGCGCACCCGGCCGTGGTGGATCTCGTACCCGCGCACCGGGTTTCCCGCGCCCACCCCGGTCACCCGCCGCAGCACCTTCGGCGCGGCGAACTCGGTCTCCAGGTCGAACACGCCCAGCCCGGCGACCTCGCCCGCCCCGGACTCGACCTCGTCCACGATGCGCCGCCCGAGCATCTGGTACCCGCCGCAGATCGCGAGCACCGGCCGGCCCGCGGCCACCCGCGCCCGTAACGCCTCGCCGAGACCGGTGCGGCGCAACCACGCCAGATCCGAGACGGTCGACTTGCTGCCGGGCACCACGACGAGATCGGCGTCGGCGAGCCGGGAGGGCTCGCTCACCCAGCGCACCGCGACGCCGGGTTCGCAGGCCAGCGCCTCCACGTCGGTGGAGTTGGAGATGCGCGGCAACCGCACCGCCGCGACCGTCAGCCACTCGGTCCCCACCGGCGGGCGCGGCCGGCCGACCGGCGCGTCGGCGACGGTGCCGAGCGAATCCTCGGCGTCCAGCCACAGCTCCTCGGCAAACGGCAGGACGCCGAGAGTGGGCCTGCCGGTGAGTTCGGCGAGCCGGTCGAGCCCGGGCCGTAACAGGTCGACGTCGCCGCGGAACTTGTTGACCACGAAGCCGGCGATCAACCGCTGGTCGTCGGGCTCGAGCACGGCCACGGTGCCGAACAGGTGGGCCAGCACGCCGCCGCGGTCGATGTCGCCGACGACGAGCACCGGCAGGTCCGCGGCGCGGGCCAGCCCCATGTTGGCCAGATCGGTGGCGCGCAGGTTGATCTCCGCGGGCGAACCGGCGCCCTCGCAGAGCACCACGTCGAATTCGGTCCGCAAGGAAGCCAATTCGGCGGCGACGACCTCGCGCAGGGCGGTGCGGTGGCGGAAGTAGTCGGCGGCGCCGACGGTGTCGACGGCCTGACCGCGCACCACCAGTTGCGAGCGCCGGTCGCTGCCGGGTTTCAACAGCACCGGGTTGAACCGCACGCTGGGTTCGAGCCCGCACGCGCGGGCCTGCAACGCCTGGGCGCGGCCGATCTCCCCGCCGTCGAGGGTGACCACGGAGTTGTTGGACATGTTCTGCGCCTTGAACGGCGCCACCCGCACGCCACGGCGCGCCAGCATCCGGCACAGCCCGGCCACCACCACGCTCTTTCCCGCGTCGGAGGTGGTGCCCGCGACCAGCAGCGCGCCCTTCACCGGCGGTGTCCGGCCGCGGTCACGGCAGAGTGAGCACTTCCGCGCCGGTCTCGGTGACGACCAGCGTGTGCTCGAACTGCGCGGTCCACTTGCGGTCCTTGGTCACCACGGTCCAGCCGTCGTCCCAGATCTCGTAGTCGATGCCGCCGAGGTTGATCATCGGCTCGATGGTGAAGGTCATCCCGGGCTCGATGACGGTCTCCACCGCGGGCTGGTCGTAGTGCAGGATCACCAGGCCGTTGTGGAAGGTGGGGCCGACGCCGTGCCCGGTGAAGTCGCGCACCACGCCGTAGCCGAAACGGTTGGCGTAGGCCTCGATGACCCGCCCGATGACGTTGAGCGCCCGGCCCGGCCGCACCGCCTTGATGGCCCGGTTGGTGGCCTCCTCGGTGCGCTCGACCAGCAGCCGGACCTCCTCGTCGACGTCGCCGGCCAGGAAGGTCTTGTTGGTGTCGCCGTGCACGCCGTGGATGTAGGCGGTGACGTCGATGTTGACGATGTCGCCGTCCTGGATGACCGTCGAATCCGGGATGCCGTGGCAGATCACCTCGTTCAGCGAGGTGCAGCAGGACTTCGGGAAGCCCTTGTAGCCGAGCGTGGACGGGTAGGCGCCGTGATCGCACATGTACTCGTGCGCGATCCGGTCCAGTTCGTCGGTGGTGACCCCCGGTGCGACGGCCTTACCGGCCTCCTCCAGCGCCTGCGCGGCGATGCGGCAGGCGATCCGCATCTTCTCGATGGTCTCCGGGGTCTGCACCCACGGTTCGCTGCCCTCTTTCGCGGTCTTCTTCCACGCGTACTCCGGTCGCTCGATGGAGCGCGGCACCTCCCGGATCGGGGTCGGTGTGCCGGGAACGAGGGGCTGACGAGTGCGCACGGACATGCCGACAGCCTATCGGCAGCGGCGGTGGTGACGACCGCGGGAAGGCGCCGCGGCGACCCGCTGAGTGAGACACCCGTGTACTCCCGACCAGGTGGCGCGGCATCCTGGGGTGCCGGGCGGCGCCGCATCGGGTGAGCGCCGCCGTCACCAGAACAGGAGCTCACTCGTATGCCCCACCTCCAGCGTTATGACAACCGACGGGTCCTGGTCACCGGGGGCGGCAGCGGCATCGGCCAGGCCACCGTGCTGCGCATCCTGGCCGAGGGTGGCCGTGTCGTCGCCGCGGACATCAGCGAGGCCGGTTTGCAGGACACCGTCGCCAAGGCCGGCGAGCACGCGTCGAACCTGACCACCGTCGTGATGAACATCGCCGACGAGGAGTCGGTGCGGTCCGGTGTCGCCGAGGCGGTGCGGCACCTCGGCGGCCTCGACACGCTGGTCAACGCGGCGGGCGTGCTGCGCTCGGCGCATTTCGAGCAGACCAGCCTGGCCGATTTCGAGCAGGTGCTGCGGATCAACCTGGTGGGCACCTTCCTGGTGACGCGGGAGTCGATCGCGGCACTGCGGGCGGGCACCAGCCCGGCGGTGGTCAATTTCAGCTCCACCTCGGCCGCGTTCGCGCACCCGTACATGTCGGCCTATGCCGCGTCCAAGGCCGGTGTGCAGGCGATGACCCACGCGCTGGCCTCGGAGTTCAGCAAGGAGGGGATCCGCTTCAATTCGGTGCAGCCCGGCTCGATCTCCTCGGGCATGACCGACGGCAGCGGCGCCGCCAAGCAGAGTGTGGGCCCCGGCCTGCCCGCCGACGCCGACTTCGCGCTGTTCGCCAAGGCCTCCCCCGCGCTGCCGCTGCCCGGCGGCGCGATCTTCGCCGGGCCGGACTCGGTGGCCGCGGTGGTGGCCATGCTCGGCTCCCCGGACGCCTATTTCATGACCGGCACCGAGGTGCGCGTCGACGGCGGCTCGCACATGTGATCGCCGTCCCCGGCAACCGAACGCACCAAGGAAGGCCCGCCACCGGATCCGGTGGCGGGCCTTGTCGCTCGGGGACGGCGCAGCCGGTATCTATCCGCCGTCCCCGCGCGTCTGTGCCGCGTGCTGGGCCGCGATGTAGCCGTAGACGAGTCCCTGGCCGATGGTCGCGCCCGCACCGGGGTAGGTGGCGCCGAAGGCGTTGGCGGCGGTGTTGCCGATCGCGTAGAGGCCGTCGATGGCGCTGCCGTCCTCGCGCAGGACCCGCGCGTGTTCGTCGGCGACGACGCCGCCGCAGGTGCCCAGATCGCTGAGGATCATCTTCACCGCGTAGTACGGGGCCTTGGCCAGCGCGGCCAGGTTCGGGTTCGGCGACACCGTCGGGTCGCCGTAGTAGCGGTCGTACGCGCTGGCGCCGCGGTCGAATTCGGTGTCCACACCCGTTCCGGCGAGGTCGTTGAACTGCCGGAAGGTGGCGGTGAAGGTCTCCTCGGGCACCCCCATCGCCCGGGCCAGCGCGGCCGGATCGGCCGCCTTGTGCGCGATGCCCGCCTCGTACCATGACTTCGCCAGCGGCTGGCGCGGGTAGAACTGCCCGGCCAGGATGTAGCTGTTGCGGTAGCGCTGATCGAACACCAGCCACATGTCGGTGACCGGGTCGCCCGCGCGTTCCCTGGCCAGCAGCTGCTGCCCGAAGGACATGTAGTCGACGGCCTCGTTGACGAACCGCTTGCCGGTCTGGTCGACGATGAACGAGCCGGGCAGCGAACGCTCGGCGAGCATCACCGCGGGCGCGGCGCCGGGCAGCGGCGCGAACGCCGGGAACCACCACGCCTGATCCATCGACGCGATGCCCGCGCCGAGTTGCTGGGCGGCCTCGATGGCGTCACCGGTGTTGCCTTCCGCGCCGAGGCTGGCGTGTTCGGGCAGCGCCGGGGACTGGTACTTGCGGCGGGCCGCCATGTCGTGGTCGAAGCCGCCCGCGGCGAGGACGACACCGCGGCGGGCTGTCACGGTGACCTCGCGGTCGCCCTGCACCAGCACGGCACCGGTCACCCGGTCGCCGGTCATGACCAGGCGCACCAGGCTGGTCTCGGTCCAGACCGGGATGCCCGCGCGCAGCACACCGGCGAACAGGCCGGCCGCGAGCGCCTGACCGCCGGCCATGTACTCCCGGCCGATCAGCATGCCGCCGAGGCCGAGGGAGGCGCGTTTGACGATGCGCGGCAGCGCCTTCAGCGGTTTGCGCGCCAGCAGATTCATCCACTTGTAGTCGGCGCCGGTGACCGGCATCGGCACCGGCGCCTCCATGACGCCGGGCCGCAGCCGGGGCCGTTCCGCGCCGAGGACGGAGGCGTCGAACGGACGGCATTCGCAGGTGCGGCCTTCCGCGCGGCCGCCGGGCTGCTCGGGGTGGTAGTCCGAATAGCCCTCGGCCCAGAAGAACCGCATCGGGGTGGTGCGCTCCAGCATGGCGACCGCCGCGGGGCCGTTGTCCAGGAACGCCTGACCGCGCTCGGCGGGCGCCGAATCACCGACCACCGACCGGACATACGTGCCCGCCTCCGCCAGCGCCTGCGCGCCCTGGTCGGGCAGTATCGAGCTGCCCGGAATCCAGAACGCACCGCCCGAACGCGCGGTGGAACCGCCCACGTGGGCGGTCTTCTCGGCGATGACGACCGAGAGTCCGAGTTCGTGTGCGGCCAGCGCGGCCGCCATGCCCGTGCCCGAGCCGACGACCAGCAGATCGACGGTCACATCGTGGGCGGGCGTGCGCGGGGGCATCGTCTTGTTCACCATCAGTTGTTCACCATCAGTTCGGACTCCACTCCGGGGGTCGGGACGCGAGTGGACGTAACGTAGAATGTCGCGGGCGCGCCGCCGCCGCGCGTGTCCATTCAGCGGGAGTATCCGGCGTCCGGTGCGCGGGAGTACCGCGGCGCTCCCGGCCACCGGGAGATCGCCCCGCCGCCCACGCGGTCCCCACCTACGTTCGGGTACATGGACGATCGCACGCTCTACATCATCGACCGGGTGGTGCTGAAACCCGGGACCGCTCGCGCTTTCCTCGACGCCTATCTGACCGGGTACGTGCCCGGGGCGCGCGAGCGGGGGCTGACGCTGGAGCGGATCCTGGTGAGTCCGCCCGTGTGGATCGAGGGCGAGCCGAACACCGTGACCGCCACCTGGACGGTGCGCGGCCCGTCGGAGTGGTGGGCGGCGGCCGTGCGCGGCCGCCACGATCCCGGGCCGGCGCGGTGGTGGGAATCGATGGCGCCGATGATCGCCGAGCGCAGCCGGTCCACGGCCGCGCACCACGAGGATGTGGCGGGGTTGTGCGATGTATGAGGTGACCCGGCCGGTCGCCCGTACCCTGCCGCAGGCGCGCAACGGCGGCGACGTGCGCGCGCACCGCGCGGCCGTCGACAGCTCTCGCCCGCTGCTGTCGCGCGTCGGCAGCTCTCGCGCGAGACCGGCGCCGGTGGTCGACGCGGCGCCGGTCGCGGCGGCCGGCTAGCGGCCGAGGAAGGCCAGCACCACGGCCTCCCAGGCGCGCTTCTGCTCGATCATCACCCAGTGCCCGCAGTTGGGGAAGATGTGCACTTCGCCGTTGCGGAGCGTGCGCATCGGGAGCAGCGCCATGTCGACCGGGCTGACCCGGTCGTCACGGCCCCAGGTGACCAGGACCGGGGCGGTGATCCGGCCGAGATTCGCCCACCCCGGGGTGGTGTCGGCGGCGCGCGCCGCCTCGGCCATGCGGGCCAGCGCGGCGCTGCCGTACATGCGCCGCGAATTCTCCAGTGTGGCCGGGTCGGTCGCCTGCTGCCAGCGCTGCTCGATCAGTTCCTCGGTCACCAGCGACTGGTCGAACACCATCGACCGCAGCCACGCGATCAGCCGTTCCCGGGTGGGGTTGTCGACGAACTCGCCGAGCCGGATGATGCCCTCCCCCGGCTGCGCGCTGAACAACGGGGTGCCGATGCCGCCGATGGTGACCAGGCGCTCCACCCGCTCGGGCGCGGCGATGGCGAAATCGGTGGCGACGAAACCACCCATCGAGTTGCCGATGATGCGCACCTGTTCCAGGCCGAGCCCGTCGAGGAAGGCGCGCACGGCCTGCTGCGCCGACAGCATCGGGTGGACGGCGCCGAAATCGTCACTGACGCCGAACCCGGGGAACTCCAGGACCAACGTCCGGTAGTGCTCGGCGAAGACCGGGACGTTGCCGCCGAAGTTGCGCCATCCGGTGACGCCGGGGCCGGAGCCGTGCAGCAGCAGCAGCGGCGGCCCGTCCCCGCATTCGCGGTAGCGCAACACCCCGTGTTCGGTGGTGAGTTCGCGCAGTTCGGGGACGGCGAGGGTATCGACTGGAGTACTCATGCCCCGAGCCTGCCACCGGAGCGGCGCCCCGCCGGGCCGAATTCCCGGTGACCGGCACAGCTTTCCGCCGGGGCCGCCGGATTCACCGCGGGGTGCCGAGACTGCCGTAGCGGCCGCGGAAGAACACCAGCGGGTCCCGGTCGGTGGCGTGCAGGCTCCGCACCCGGGAGACGACGATGGTGTGGTCACCCGCCTCGTGTTCGGCCTGCGGCTCGGCTTCGATCCAGGCCAGGCACTCGCCGAGCACCGGAGCGCCGAGCGGCGACGGCGTCCAGTCCAGGCCCTGGAACTTGTCGGCGCCGCGAGCCGCCAGTTGGCGGCACACCGGCTCCTGCGCCGCGGCCAGGATGTTGACCACGTACCGCCCCGCCGCGCGCACCCGTGGCCACGATGTGCTCGTCGCGGCCACACAGAACGCGATCAGCGGCGGGTCGAGCGAGACCGAGGTGAACGAGTTGGCCGCCAGCCCGGTGGGTTGCCCGGTCTCGGGGTCGATACCGGTGATCGCGACGACGCCGGTGGCGAAATGCCCCAGCACATGCCGCATCAGGGTGGGGTCGAGCTCCGGCAGGTCGGTGCCGGTGAGGGTGTCGGTCATGGGTCACCTTCCAGGAGTGCGGCGCCCGTGCGGGCGTGGGTGTCGCGCGGCCTGCCCGTCGGCCGCCGGCTCATGCCGTGCCCTCGCCGACCGCGGGGCGCGGCGAGGCGAGGACCGCGCGCATCATCTGCCAGAGTTCCGCGCGGGCAGGTCCGGTGAGCGAGAGCTTCGGGAAGGTCAGGAACCCGTGGAACAGACCGTCGAAGCGGTGCGCGGTGACCGGCACGCCCGCCGCGGCCAGCCGCCGGGCGTAGTCCTCCCCCGCCGAGCAGGGCGGGTCGAGTTCGGCGGTGACGACCACCGCGGGCGGCAGCCCGGCGAGGCTGTCGGCCCTGGTGGGCACCAGATACGGACTGTCGGTGCCGTGCGGGGCGTACTGCTGCCAGTACCACCGCATGGCCTCGGTGGTGTTGTAGTACCCCGCGCCGTAACGGCGGTAGGACTCGGTGTCGAAGTCGTCGTCGATCACCGGATAGATCAGCACCTGCGCCGCGATCGGCGGGCCGCCCCGGTCGCGCGCGGCCAGGCTCACCGTGGCGGCGAGGTTCCCGCCCGCGCTGTCACCGGCCACCGCGATCCGCTCCGGGTCGCCGCCGAACTCGCCCGCGTGCCGGTGCACCCAGGTCACCGCGGCGTAGAGGTCCTCCATCGCCGCCGGACCGGGGTGCTCGGGCGCGCGGCGGTAGTCGACCGAGACGACCACCGCGTCCACCGCCTGCGCGGTGCTGCGGCAGAACTCGTCGTGGCTGTCCAGATCGCAGAAGACGAATCCGCCGCCGTGGGCGAACACCACCACCGGCCGCAGGGCGTCACCGTGCGGGACGTACACCCGCACCGTGAGATCCCCGCCCGGACCGGGTATCACGTGATCCCGCGCCGTCCGCATGTCCGGCTGACGGGTCAGCGGCGCGCGCCGGGCGGCGATGATCTCGCGGAGTTCGGCGGCCTCGTAGCGGGTGACGTCCGGGAACGACTCCAGTGCCGCGAGCATCGCCACCACGTCGGGGTGCAGATCGGACCGTCGCTGTGCGCCCATCTCGGTCACCCCTCACTCGTCCGCCGCGGCGCCGTCGAGGACGAAGCCCTTGTACCCGGCGGCGGCCACCTCGTCGCAGATCTGGCTGTAGTTGCCGAACCCGCCGATGTAGGGCATGAACACCCGCGGCTTCCCGGGGATGTTGGCGCCCAGATACCAGGAGTTGGCCTGCGGGAACAACGTGGCCGCGGCCTTGGTGTTGCACTCGGCCACCCACTGGTCCACCGCCTCGGCACCGGCCTCGATGGTGGTCACGTTGTGCTCGTCGAGATGATCCAGGCAGCGCGCGATCCAGTCCACGTGCTGCTCGGCCACCAGCACCATGTTCGCCAGCACGCTGGGGCTGCCCGGCCCGGCCAGGATGAACATGTTCGGGAAGCCCGCCACCGCCAGGCCCAGGTAGGTGCGCGGGCCTGCCGCCCATTCCTGCCGCAACTCCCGCCCGCCGCGGCCGCGGATGTCGATCCGCAGCAGCGAGCCGGTCATCGCGTCGAACCCGGTCGCGAAGATCAGCATGTCCAACTCGTAGGACCCGCCGCTGGTGCGCACACCGGTCGCGGTGATCTCCTCGATCGGAGTCCGCCGCAGGTTCACCAGGGTGACGTTGTCGCGGTTGTAGGTCTGGAAATAGCCGGTGTCGGTGACGATCCGCTTGGTGCCGATCGGATGGTCGGTCGGGATCAACTGCTCGGCGATCTCCGGGTCGGCCACCATCTCCCGGATCTTGGCCTCGACGTACTCGCGCGCGGTGTCGTTCGCCGCCTGGTTCGTCGTCTGGTCCGGGAACGCCTTGGCGAACAGGTAGCCGCCCCGCTGCCACCACTGGTCGTAGATCCGCCTGCGCTCGGCCTCGTCGACCTCGAGCGCACCCTTGGGATACGGACTGTTCGGCGTGCCGCCCCCGCTGATCCGCGACAGCCGCCGCCGCTCCGCGTAATTGGCCTTCACCTCGGCCACGAACTCCGGATCCAACCGCCGGTTGCCCGCCGGGATCGAATAGTTCGGGCTGCGCTGGAACACCACCACCTGCGCGGCCTCCTCGGCGATCACCGGAATCGCCTGGATCCCCGACGATCCGGTGCCGATCACGCCCACGCGCTTGCCGGCGAAACGCACCGGCTCGTGCGGCCACTCACCGGTGTGGTACAGCTCCCCGCCGAAACTGTCCCGGCCGGGGATGTCGGGTTTGTTCGTCGCCGACAACACACCCGTGGCGAGCACGCAGTAGCGGGCCGTCACCGTTCGGCCGGTGTCGGTGGAGACCGTCCACCGCGCCGTCTGTTCGTCGAAGACCGCCGCGGTCACCCGGGTCGAGAACTCGTAGGCCGAGCGCAGATCGTGCCGGTCGGCGACGTGCTCGAGGTACCGCAGGATCTCTTCCTGCGTCGCGATCCGCTCCGACCAGGTCCACTCCTGCTGCAACTCCTCGTCGAACGAATACGAGTAGTCGATGCTCTCCACATCGCACCGGGCGCCCGGATACCGGTTGTGGTACCAGGTGCCGCCCAGCCCCTCGGCGGACTCGAAGCCCCGCACCCGCATCCCGCGCTGCCGCAGTTTGTACACCGCGTACAGGCCCGAGATCCCGGCTCCGACCACCACGGCATCGAATTCGGTGCTCACGACGCCACTTCCCGCGGCTCGGCGGTCTGCGCGGCGGCCTCCTGCTGCGCCTGCTTCATCTCCCGCATCCACATCCACTCGTGGCCCCAGTAGCTGTCGGCGGTGATCTCCTCGGCGGTGTAGTAGGTCTCGTCGACGAGCTTGCCGCCGGTGCCGTACTCGATGTCCCAGCCGCCGGGCACCCGGACGTAGAAGGAGATCATCTTGTCGTTGGTGTGGCGGCCCAGCGTCGAGGACACCGGGAAGTCGCGCGCCATCACCTGGTCGTAGGCGCGGCCGACCGCGTCCAGTTCGTCGACCTCGACCATCACGTGGATCAGGCCGGGGTCGCGGCCCTCCAGGCTCGGCATGATGGCCAGACTGTGGTGGCGCTGGTTGACGCCGAGGAACCGGATCCGCTGCGGCGGCGCGTCCGGCGGCGACGGCATCCGGAACGCCCCGCGCGCGAGGAAGCCCAGCGTCTCGGTGTAGAAGGCGAACGACTCGTCGAAGTTGGTCGTGGGCATCACCACATGGCCGAGGCCCTGCTCGCCGGTGACGAAACGCTGGCCCCACTTGGTCAGCACCGGGCTGTGTTCGAGCACGGGCCCGTAGAAGAACTCCAGCGGTGTGCCGCCGGGGTCCTTGGCGCAGATACCCGCCTCGACCTTGCGGCGATCGGCCAGTTCCTGCGACATCTCGGTGTATTCCACCCCCGCGGCCTCCAGGGTGGCCGCCAGCCTGCGCAGCGCGGGCGCGTCCCGCACCTCCCAGCCGACGGCGGTCACCCGGTCCACCTCACCGTGTTCGACGGTGATGCGCGCGGGGCGCTCGTCCATCCGGAAGTGCAGGGCGTCCTCCTCGACGCCGAAGCCGGGGGCGAAACCCAACACCTCGAAACCGAGTTCGCGCCAGCGCTCCATGTCGGTGGCGTACACCCGGACGTAGCCGAGTCCTTTGATTTCGGTCATGGTTGCTCGTGTTTCCTTTCCGAACCGACCGCCGGTGACGTGCCGGAGATGGGGGACGATGGGTTGCTGTCAGTACTCGGGGCGTTCAGTACTCGATGGCGATCTCGTCGGTGACGGGCTCGGCCTGGCAGGCCAGGATGTAGCCGTCGGCGAGGTCGTCCTCGGTGAGGATCTCGTTGTGCGCCAACCGGACCCGGCCGGATTTCAACGTGCACACGCAGGCGCTGCAGGCACCTTCCCGGCACGAATACGGCGCGTCCACCCCCGCGGCGAGCAGCGCGTCGAGCAGGGTGCGCCCGGCCGCCCACGGCACCCGGCGCTCGTCCCCGTCGATGGCGACGTCCACCTGGCACACCACCTCGCCGCCGTCGCTTCCGTCGGCGGGTTCGGTGTCGGCGGCGAACGGGTCGGCCTGCAACGACAGGAACCGTTCGGAATGCACTCGGGCCCCGGGGAATCCGAGCGTCGCGCACACCTGCGCGGTGAGGTCCATCAGCGGGGCCGGTCCGCAGAGGAAGACGCTGCGGTCGAGGAAGGGCCGCAGCAGGGTCGACAACAACCGGCGGGACGGGTAGCCCTGCACCGACTCGAGCACGTGGATCACCGTGAACCGGTCACCGAAGCGGGCCTCGAGCGCGCGCAGTTCCGCGGCGAAGATCACCGAGGCCTCGTCCCGGTTGGCGTAGATCAGCACGACCTCGCCGGCACCGCCGAACAGGATCGATTTGGCGATCGCGATGACCGGGGTGATGCCGCTGCCCCCGGCCACCAGCACCACCGACTCGTCCAGCGAGCGCGGCGTGAATGTGCCGGCCGGTGGCAGCACCTCGAGTTCGTCACCCGCGGCGACGGTGTCACACAGCCAGTTGGAGCCGTGGCCGCCCTCGACCCGCTTCACGGTGAACTTCATGGCGGTGTCGCTGTGCGGCGAACTCGCCAGCGAGTAGCAGCGCCCCGACCCGCTGCCCGCGTCCGGCACCCGGACCGTCAGGAACTGACCGGGCCGGTAGCCGAAGGCCGCGGCGTGGTCCGGATGCGGCTCCACGACGAACGACCGCGCATCGGCGGTTTCGTCGATCACCTCGACCACGCGAACCACGCGTGCGCGCGAATCCGGCGCAGCCGGGCCCCCGGCAGCCCTGAGGCCGACACTGGTCTCCGCGGTCATCCGCCCTCCTGAGCCCTCTCGAATCGCAACCCGGGGCGTGTGGATCAGGCCCGGGATGCGGGAAGGCTACGGCGGTCAGGGGGGCGGCTGAGCCCGCTCGTCTCGCTGATCGGGACGGCATCTGCTCCAGCGGGCGGGTTCCGGCACCGGCCTCAGGCCAGGGCGAGGAACAGTTTCTCCATCTTCTTCACGTCCACGGAGTCGAGGTCGCCCTCGGCCAGGCAGCGTTGCAGGCCGGTGGCGACCAGGGCGTAGCCGCTGCGGCTGATGGCCTTGTCGACCGCGGCGAGCTGAGTGAGCACGTCCTCGCAGTCGGCGCCCGCCTCCATCATCCGGATGACGGAGGCGAGGTGACCGTGTGCCCGTTTGAGGCGGGTGGTCACCGCCTTCATCTCCTCAGCTTCGAGGCGCATGCCCGGCCTCCGCCTCGGTGAGATCGGCGAGCAGGCCGGTGAGCCGGGTCCGGGCGTCGGCCACGACCTCCGACAGTCCGGGCCGGTCGCTGAGCGAAGTCAGCACATCCGGATCCATCACGGTGACCGCGGTCGCCGATTCGCCCGCGCTGCGGACCACCACATTGCACGGCAGCAGCGCCGCCACCCGCGGATCGGCCTGCACCGCCCGATGGGCGAGCTGGGGGCGGCACGCGCCGAGGATCACCTGCGGCGGGGTCTCGACCCCCAGCTTCGCGCGCAGCGTCGCACTCAGATCGATCTCGGTGAGCACGCCGAACCCGGCGTCGGCCAGCCCGGCCCGCACCCGCGCCAGCGTCTGCTCGTACGGCTCGGCCACCGTGGCCTCGAGTGTGAAGTCCATCGGCTGTCTCCTTTCCTCCACCGTCGAGCCTACATCCCCCCAGGGGGATATGCTGCTGACCGAGAATCCCCGACCCAGCATCGAAAGGAAATCACCGTGTGCCAGCCGATCCGCTGCTCGACCTGCGGCAAGATCACCTGGACCGGATGCGGTCAGCACGTCGACCAGGTCCGCGCCCAGGTCCCCGCCGACCAGTGGTGCCCGGGCCACCCCGATCCCGGCCGGGCCGAGTGACCGGCGCCGATCCGGCCCGGAATACCGCACCCCGCCGCCCGGTTCAGTCGAGTAGTTGACATAGAAACTTCTCCGAGGGGACACGCCGTGGAACTGGGATTGACAACCTTCGCCGAGCGCTACCCGGTCGGCGACCGCCCGGCCCCGACCGCCGCCGAGCGGCTGCGCCAGGTGGTCGACGAGGCCGTGGCCACCGAGCAGGCCGGCCTGGACGTCTACGGCGTCGGCGAGCACCACCGCGTCGACTTCGCCGCGTCCGCGCCCGCGGTCGTCCTGGCCGCGATCGCCGCGCGCACCGAGCGCATCCGGCTCACCAGCGCGGTCACCGTCCTCAGCTCCGACGACCCGGTCCGCGCCTACCAGCAGTTCGCCACCCTCGACGGACTGTCGAACGGCCGGGCCGAGCTGATGGCGGGTCGCGGCTCGTTCACCGAATCGTTCCCGCTGTTCGGCTACGACCTGGCCGACTACGACGAACTCTTCGAGGAGAAGCTGGGCCTGCTGTTGCGGCTGCGCGAGGACGGGCCGGTCACCTGGTCGGGCAAGTTCCGGCCGCCGCTGCGCAGCACGATCGTGTACCCGCGCACCGAGGGCAGGCCGTTGCCGGTGTGGATCGCGGTGGGCGGCAGTCCCGAATCGGTGATCCGCGCGGGGCTGCTCGGCCTGCCGCTCGCGCTCGCCATCATCGGCGGCGAACCCGCGCGGTTCAAGCCGCTGGTGGAGCTCTATCACCGCGCGTTGGCCGAGGGTGGACACGAGCGGCAGCCGGTGGCGGTGCACGCGCACGGCTACGTCGCCGACACCGAGGAACAGGCCATCGCCGACTTCTACGACTCCTACGCGGTGGCGATGAGCAGGCTCGGCCGCGAACGCGGCTGGGGCGCGATGACCAGGGCGCACTTCGACCAGTTGCGCGCACCGGCGGGCTCCCTGGTCCTCGGCGATCCCGAGCAGGTGACGGAGAAGATCGCCGGCATCCGCGACACCCTCGGGCTGGACCGCTTCATGCTGCACACCAGCGTCGGCACGCTACCGCCGGAGAAGGTGCGGCACACCATCGAGCTGCTGGGCGAGAAGGTCGCGCCGCACCTGCGGTGACCTGCGGCAGCCGGCGCGCAGCCGCGGGCGGGGGTCGTTCGCGATCAGGCGTCACCGTCGCGGTCGGCGCCGCCGCGGTCACCCGCGTTCCGGTCGATCCGGCGTGGCCGGATCCGGCGCGGGGCGGGGGGCTTGCCGCTCGCGCGTTTCCGCTGCCAGGCGTGCAGCTCGACGAGTTCGCCGCCGCGCTCGGCCGCACCGGGCTCCGCCGCGGACCCGACCGGCCCGTCCGCCCCGGCCTGCCACGCCCCGGTCTCGGCCTGCAGTTCGGAGCGCAGCACCGGCCGGGTCGGCGGTGGATCGCCCGGTGCGTTGTCCCGCCAGGGCTTGTCCCGGCGTCCCGCGGGTTCCTCGACCACCCGCCGCGGCTGCCGCGGCAGCCGAACGACCGTGGACGGCTCCTCCGCGCCGCGCGCCGGGTCGTTCCTCGCGGGCTTCAATTCGTCCAGTTTGCGGCGCAGCTGATCGCGCACCGTGCGCTTTCCCGCCTCCGGCGGTCCGGGTGCTTCCCTGTCCGTCATGGTGCGGGCAGCCGGCGGCCACGGCACCGGTCGGTCGGGCTGGTCACGTCACTCACCCCTGCATTGTCCCCCGAGTGGGCGTGTCCGGTCACGGCCGTGTCGCCGCGCACGGCCGCCCGGCACGATTCGCCACTACCATCGCAGGGTGTCACTGCTCCCCCTGATCTTCACCGCGGGCTGGGCCAGCGGGATCAACGCCTACGCGGTGGTGCTGTTGCTCGGGCTGTTCGGCGTCACCGGCCTGTCCGACGAGGTGCCCGCGGGCCTGCAACGCGCCGATGTGCTGATCGCGGCGGCGGTGCTGTTCGCGATCGAGGCGGTGGCCGACAAGATCCCCTACCTGGACTCCTTCTGGGATTCCCTGCACACGGTCGTGCGTCCGGCGGCGGGCGCGGTGGTCGCCGCGCTCATCGCGGGCTCCGACGAATCGCTCACGCAACTGGCCGCCGCCGCGGTGGGCGGTACCACGGCGCTGGTGAGTCACCTGGTCAAGGCCGGTCTCCGGATGGCGATCAACACCTCACCGGAACCCGCCAGCAACATCGTCACCAGCGCCGCCGAGGACGTCGGGGTGGCGGCGGTGATCACGCTGGCGATCTTCCATCCGCTGGCCGCGGCGCTCGTGGCGGCACTGCTGCTGCTGATCGGGCTGACGGTGGTCGTCCTGCTGGCCGGGCGGATCCGCCGGTACCGGCGGCGATGGCGCGAGCGGCGGGAGCGCCGGACGCTGCCGACGGCCTGAGGGCCTGAGGCCTCTGGGAGGGCAGCCCCTGGGGAGGGCATAGGGGCTCTTGCTGAGCGTCGGGAGAAGGACGGCGCGGCGCGGGCCGGGCGTACCGCGCCGGTCGACGCGGTACGCCGGGCGAGACGCGCCGTTGCGCCCGCCGTCCCTGCGCCTGCGACGCGGCAGGCCCGGCGGATCGCGCGGTGACCTCGATGCGGGTCGCCCGGGCTACCGGCCGGGGAGGCGGCGACGGCCGCCCGCCACGTCGGTGACCAGATCAGTGTAGCCGTCGACGAGTTCGGCCAGGTGATACCAGTGTTTATGGGTGGTGTCGCTGCGCGGGCCCGCACTGTCGATGGCCTGGTTGGCATCGACCCAGCTACGCGCCATTCGGTCCACCACGGCGCCCAGGCTCTCGGTGTGCAGGGCGGCGTCGGGCCGGTGCACCGGCACCTCGTGTGCGATCCACTCGTCGATGTCGTCGACCAGTTCGCTACGACGGCAGTCGATTTCGGCGAGCAGGTGGGCGTCGGCCAGTTGGGCGCGGCGCGCGTGCAGCTCGGCGAGGGCGTGCGCGGAGCGCAACAGCTCCCGATCCTCGAACCGCCTGCCCTGGAAGGCGCTCAGCAGCTGTGGCGCCGTCGGCAGCACCCCTATCGTCGGTGCGCTCATCCCCGCGCCCCCGCATCCGCCACGGTCATCGCAAATCTCGGCATGATCGGCTTCTCGATTCGATTGTCCGGCGTTCCGGGCGCCGCCGCCGCTGGAGCGGCGACACCGGCTAGCTGGATCATGCGCGTGCAGATGCAAGAACGCAACGCCGAACGCAATAGTGCGTTCGGATCCATGCGCGGCACTGCGCGGGCGGGCCGGCCGAAAACCGTGGTCATGCGGCCGGAAGCCGCGAGCGACTCGCACGACATGCCGAAGGGTATGTGTAAGAGGGCTTTCCAGCGCGGGTCGGTGCTGTGGACCGATGGATCAGCCGCGCAGGGCGGTGTGCAGGCGGGCGGCGGCCACCGCCCGACGGGCGTCGTCGCGCGGGAGCAGCGCCAGGGCGTGCTCGTGCACCTCGATGTCGTCGGGGGCGCGCTCGCCGAAGCGCAGCGCGTGCTCGGGTTCGAGGCTCGCCAGGACGGCGGTGCGCACGCCCACCTCGAGATGCTCGCGCCATTCGACGATGCCCGGCGCCTCCGAATCCGGCAGCAGTGGGCCCTGGTACAACCGCACCGCCGAGGCGGTGTCGCCGGTGCGCAGCGCGGCGAGCAGTTCGACGGCGTCGCAGGCCAGCGGCGCCGACAACTGGTAGACCCGGCTGGTGATCTCCTCGCCGGTGACGCGGCGCAGATGCGAGACGTCGGCCTTCACCGTGGTCAGGGTGGCCGGACGATCGCCGTAGATGGCCCACTGCAGCCGTTCGGGGGTGAATCCCTCCGGCTCCAGCGCCAGCAGCGTGAGGATCTCGAGCTGCCGCGGCCGCAGCCGCACCGGCCGGCCCTCGCGCACCAACCGGCCCGCACCGAGACAGGTCAACCGCACCGTGTCGGGTGCGGACGCCATCGGCAGCCGTGCCTCGATTGCGCTCACCAGCGTGCGCACGGTCGACAACACCAGCGGATGCGCGCGGTCCCAGGTGGAGGACAGGTCCAGCACGCCGAGTTTGCGCCCGTCCGGGCTCTTGATCGGTGCGCTGTAGCAGACCCAGCCGTGCAGCGCCGCGACCAGGTGCTCGGCGGAGAACACGGTGCTCGGCCTGCCGGTGCGCAGCGACAGCGACAGGGCGTTGGTGCCCATGTGCGTCTCGTCCCAGCAGCCGCCGGGGGCGAAGTTCACCCGTTCGGCGCGGCGGCGCATCACCGGACCGCCGTAGGACCACAGGATGGTGCCGCTCTCGTCGGTGACCGCCGCGACGAACCCGGCGTCGTGGGCGATGTCGTGCAGTTGATCGGCCAGTTCGGTGACGGGCTTGCGCAGCGGTGATTCCAGCCAGCGGGCCCCGATGTCGTCACTGCCCGCGTGCGGGGCGCTGTCGCGGGCCGGGTCGACCGTGGCCAGCGAACGCCGCCACGATTCGGCGACCTCCTCCCGGACCGCGGCGGGCGGCTCGGGGGGCGCGGCGGGTGGCGGTCCCGGCACGCGGCGGGCCCACTCCTGCTCCAACGCAGCTCTGCGCTGCGAGAGCGTGCTGGGTGGTGCCATCTCGCGCTGACTCATCTGCCGGGACTGTCCCACTTCCTTGCTTCCTCGTGACAGTCTTCTTCGTCACAACCGTGCGGGACTTTCTATCATGCCTCACGCGGGCCGTGACGTGCAGACGAACTCAGTCCGGGGGCTCGACGGCGCCCGCCTCCTCGCTCACGTCCTCGGCGTCGGGGACCTCGCGGGAGTCCCCGGCGAGACGATCGTCGAGATCCTCGCGGTCGGCGGGTCGTTCCGCGGAACCGGGACGTTCGGGCTCGGTGTGTTCGGGTTCGGTCATACCGGGCGGTTACCCGGGCCGGCCGCGCTCACGCGCCTCACGGCCGGAACACCGCGCGGACACACCCCTCGTCCTTGTTCTTGAACACCTCGTAGCCGCGCGGCCCGTCCTCGAGCGACAGGTCGTGCGTGACGAGGTAGGAGGGATCGAGGTCGCCCTGCAGGATGTGGTCGAACATGCGCGGCACGTACCGCTGCCCGTGCTGCTGGGCGGTGCGGATGGTCAGGCCCTTGTTGGTGACCACGCCCATCGGGAACTTGTCGGTGAGCCCGTAGATGCCGAGCACCGCGACCACACCGCCCTTGCGGCAGGCCAGGATCGCCTCGCGCAGCGGGGTGGCCCGGTCGGTCTCGAGCCGCAGCAACTGCTTGGCGCGGTCGTAGATCTGCTGCAATCCGGTGCCGTGGCCCTCCATGCCGACCGCGTCGATGCAGGCGTCGGGCCCGCGGCCGCCGGTCATCTCCCGCAGCGCCTCCTGGACGCTGTCCACCGCGGTGTAGTCGATGGTCTCGGCGTCGAAGTGCTTGCGCGCCAAGGCGAGTCGCTCCGGGATGCGATCGATCACGACGACCCGGCCCGCACCGAGCAGGCGCGCGGTGTGCCCGGCCATCAGGCCGACGCCGCCGCTGCCCCACACCGCGACGGTGTCGCCGGGGGCGATGTCGCAGAAGTCGGCGCCCATCAGCCCGGTCGGCACCGCGTCGGAGACGAACAGCGCCTGCTCGTCGGTGATGCCCTCGGGCACGACGAAGCTGTTCACATCGCCGAACGGCACCCGGACGTACTCCGCGTGCGAGCCCTGATAGCCGCCGAACGGGTGGGTGTAGCCGTAGATGCCGCCGGTCGGATAACCGAACACCGGTTGTTGCAGTTCGGCGTTGGGGTTGGTGGTGTCGCACAGCGAGTACATGTCGCGGGTGCAGTAGAAGCAGGTGCCGCAGCCGATGAAGGAGGGCACCACCACCCGGTCGCCGACCTTGCGGTCGCGGACCTCCCGGCCGACCTCGACGATCTCGCCCATGAACTCGTGGCCGAACACGTCGCCCGCCCGCATCCCCGGCAGGTAGCCGTCGATGAAGTGCAGGTCGGAGCCGCAGGTGGTGGTCAGTCGCACGCGCACGATCACGTCGTGCGGGTTGACCAGCCTGGGGTCCTCCACGGTTTCGACGGCGAGGTCGTTGACGCCGTTCCAGCACAGTGCGCGCATCTCGTCTCCTGTTCAGCGCGCGCCCGCACGCGCGCTCGGGTTGTGGGCGAGGGTGGGCAGTTCACCGGTCTGCAGCAGGGCACGCGCCCGGTAGAGCACCTTGAACGCCACGGCGCCGGTGAGCAGGCCGGGCACCGGCGCGGTGACCCGCAGCGTCACCTCGGTGCCCAGATCGGCGGGGGCTTCGGCGAATTCGATGTGCAGCTGGGCGTCGACGCCGTCGGCGGCCGCGTCGGTGTACCGCAAGCCGTCGGCGTCGGTACTCAGGGTGGTGTGCCAGGTCGCGATCTCCTCGCCGTCGCGGCGCAGCGTCCAGTCGTAGCGGTCCGGTTCCGGGCAGCTCACCGCACCGAACTCGCCGAGCACCTGCGACAGCGAGGCCGGGTCGCGCCAGAACGCGGCGATCCGCTCTCGCGGCGCGGCGACGGTGAGCGTCTGCGCGCTGGTGCGCGAGCCCACCGTTCCGGCGACCTTGCCGACCAGATCGGTCACCTGATCCTTGACGCCGCTCACCTGATCCTTGACCGTGTCGATGTAGTGCACCGCTGCTCCTTCCCGAGTGCCGGCCCCCGCCCGCGTAGCCTCGGCCTACCCGGCCGGGGGACGGGCAAACCACGGGCACCGGACAGGGCATCGGACAACCGTTCACCCGCGGCCCGAAGTCGATGGCGGACAGGTAATCTGCCCGGAACGCGCATCGGCGACGCCGCGCCGGAAGCACGGCGGACCCGGATGCGTCCCGATCGCGCCGGGCGAAAGGAAATCCGTCTCATGGCTGGCAAGCGCACCGTCCTCACGGCCGGGTTGCGCCGCCTCGCGGCGCTGCTGTCGGAGATGCGAGAGAGTGCGGGGCTGAGCAAGGAGGAGGTCAGCGCCCGCACCGGCATCAACGTCACCACGCTCTACCGGATCGAGGCGGCGCAGGCCCGGCCGCAGCGGCGCACCCTCACCGCGCTGCTCGACCTCTACGCCGTCGACGACGAACGCCGCCGCTATGCGCTCGACCTGCTGGTCGACGCGCAGAAGCCGGGCATGTCCCGGCCGTGGGAGGCCAACCTCACCGAGGTGTACGCGGCATACATCAACTTCGAGGCCGAGGCCCTGTCGGCCCGGCACTACCAGACCTCGTTCATCCCCGGCCTGTTGCAGACCCCGCAGTACGCGATGGCCGTCATCGACACCTCCATGCCGAAGGTGGAGGCCGCGGTGATGGAGTCGCGCACCCAGGCCAGGATGAACCGCGCGGTGGTGTTGTCCAAGCCCGAACCGCTGGAGCTGTGGGTGGTGCTGGACGAGGCGGCGATCCGGCGTGTGGTCGGCGGACCCGACACCATGCGCGGCCAGCTGGAGAAGTTGCTCGAGATGAGCAAACTGAAGAACGTGATCCTGCAGATCCTGCCGTTCGACGCCGGGGCGCATCCGGGGATGGCCGGCTCGTTCACGCTGCTGGATTTCCGCGACCCCAACGACCCGGAGCTGGTGTACGTCGAAGGGATCGCCGGGGACGAGCTGGTGGAAGGGCACGCGGAAGTGCGCCGGTTCGGGGTGATCTTCGATCAGCTGCGCGCGATGGCGTTGAGCCCGCGTGATTCGGTGGGGCTGATCGAGTCGGCCGCCGCGACCATGCGCTGAGGACTCCCCGGGTCACGCGCCGCCACCGGCGCCGGACCGGGCGGCACGGCGATATCCGCGCAGGGCCGGGCCCGCGAACACCGCGAACGCGCCCACCGACCAGGCCAGTGTCGCCAGCAGCGGGCCGCGCACGGGGCCGCCGAGCGACAGTCCCCGCATCGCGTCGATCGCCTGGGTCAGCGGCTGATGGGCGACGAGCGGGCGCGCCCACGCCGGATATGCCGCGAGCGGCACGAAACCGGTGCTGAAGAACATCAGCAGCGAGGACAGCAGCGACACCGCCTCGACGAAGGCGGTGCGCGTGGTGACCATCGCCGCCGCGAACACCATCGTCGCGAACCCCAGCCCGAACACCAGCGGCACCGCCAGGAACACGACGCCGGCCAGCACCCCCTGCTGGAACCGGAATCCGAGCAGGACACCGACGATCACCATCACCGCGGTCGCCACCAGGATGCGCGCGGCTTCGGCGAGCAGCCGCGCCAGCGGGTCGGCGCCGCGGTGTACCGGCAGCACCCAGAACCGGGCGGGCAACCCCGCGTCGCGCTCCCGCCCGAGCGCGACGGCGCCGGCCACCGACCCGGACATCGCCGCGACCAGCGCGACCATCGGCACCGTCCCGTAGAGCGCACTCGCCCCGGCGAACGCCGACACCTGGCGCCCGGTCACCGCGTTCAGCACCATCAGCAGCCCGGCGGGGAACACCACCGTCGCGACCACGGTCTGCGGGTCGCGCGCGACGCGCAGCAGCAACCTGCGCGCGTGCAGCACGCTCTGGCCCCCGAGCAGCGCCACGGTCTCGGTGGGGCCGGTGACCACGGGGGGTTCGGTGCGCATCCCTCACCGCCCGCCCCGCCTCGCGACGAACACCGCACCCGCGCCGAACACCGCACCCAGCCCGAGGATCCACGCCACCGCGGGACCCAGCGTCGACCAGCCGATCGTGCCCGCCGCCCCGGTGGCGTCGCCCGCCAGCGCGCGCAACGCGTCGACGAAGGCCGACACCGGTTGGTGCGCCGCGAATCCGGCCAGCCACGGCGGGAAGTGCTCGGCGGGGGCCAACCCGGTGGACACCAGACCGAGGATCAGCTGCGGCAGCGCCAGTAGCTGCGTCGTCGCCTCGGGACCGGCCGAGAGGCTGCCCAGCAGGTCGGCGCCCAGGCTCAGGACCGCGCCGACGGCGAGCGCGAGCAGCAGGAAGCCCCCGGTCTGCCACCACGGCCCGAAGAACCGCGCGCCGATCACCCCGCCGCACACCAACGCGGCCGCCCCGGCGATGCCGCCGCGGTACAGCGCGGCGGCGAGCCGGGCCGCCGGCGGCACCAGCCGGGGCAGCGGCAGCGTGCGCAGGCGTTCGTCGAGTCCGGCCCTGGCGTCCACCGCGGCCCGGTGCGCCGCCGACACCGCGCAGAACGCGACCGCCTGCATCACGATCATCGGCAGCAGGAACTGCGCGTAGCTGCTCAGCCCGTGCCCGTAGGCCGCCATCACCGCGTTCATCGGCACGTAGAAGCCCAGCGTGAACACCGTCGGGGCGAGCACCGCGGTGAGGACCTCACCGTTGTGCAGCGAGGGACGCAGCAGCCGGGCGGTGAGCGTCCACCACTGCGCCGCGGCCGACGGGTGCGGCCGCGACGGCAGGACCACACGGTTGGGCTCCGTCGCACGGTGCGCCGGGCGGCGGCGGTCTCCCGGCAGACGGGTCCGGTCGGTCACGGCGCGCATCCCGAATACACGCGCGGCGCTCGCGCCTGGTTCATCCGCACTGGTCGGGCCGGGTGCCGTTCTCGTCGGCGCACGCGAAAACCGGTCGCGGCGAGCGCATCACGGCGGCGGTGTGACCGACGACGGACGTGACGGGTCGCCGGGGCGTCGGTAGAGTGAGCGCCGATGACCAGCATGGAAGCCCGTCTCGGCGACGCGACCCGGACGGTGCCGCTGCCCAGTCCGTGGGATGTCAACGAGTATCTGGCCAGGGTGGCGGCCCACCGCGGACGATCGATCTCGCTGCGGCCGGTGCCCGCCGAGCTGCTCGCCGGAAACGGCTGCCGCGGCGCGGGGCTGTGGGTGTCGCGCAGATTCGACGACATCATCGTCTACGACGCCGAAGCCACCGACCGCAACGCCGATCACATCATCCTGCACGAGATCGGCCACATGCTGCTCGGGCACGGGCCTGCCGACGACGCGCCGACCGCCGCAGAGCTGCCGCCGGAGCTGGCCGCCCTGGTGCCCGCGGTGCCCGGCCAGCACGTGCTCGGCCGCGCGGAGTTCGGCCAGGACCGCGAGCAGGAGGCGGAGGTGTTCGCCGACATGACGATGGTCTACGCCACCCTGCCGCGGCGCCGCAGCCGAGGGCTGCGGCGATTCGGCCGCCGACGGTGACCCGCGCGGCGGCCTGTGGTGCCGTCCCCGGTGACGCCAGCTATCCTTGTCCGCCGTGGCCGAACCGCAACCGTCCGTAGCCCTGCATCCCGACATCGCCGCGCTCGCGTCGCTGCTGGGCACCTGGCGAGGCGCCGGTCACGGGCAGTACCCGACGATCGAGTCGTTCGACTACCACGAGGAGATCAGCTTCGGCCATCTCGGCCGTCCGTTCCTCACCTACCGTCAGCGCACCCGCGCCGCCGACGGCAGCAGGCCCATGCACGCCGAGACCGGCTACCTGCGCCGCCCGCGCCCCGACCATGTCGAGCTCATCCTGGCGCACCCGACCGGGATCACCGAGATCTGCGAGGGGTCGCTGACGATCGCCGACGGTGAGCTGCGGATGGACTTCGACTCCACGCACATCGGCCGCAGCAGCACGGCGAAACTCGTGACGGCCCTGGGCCGTTCGTTCCGGGTCGCCGGCGACACCATCGAGTACTCGCTGCGCATGGCGGCGGTCGGCGAGCCGCTGACCCACCACCTGGCCGCCACACTGCACCGGGACTGAGCCCAGCCCGCGAGCCCCGGCCGCCGCGTCCCCGCCACCATCCGTTCCGCCGGTGTGCTGCGAACTGCACACGAGCGCGCGGTTGCGGGCTGCGTCACCGGGGTCTTGTCCGGTCCGCCGCGGCGCACTACCGTGTCAATCGGTTTCAGCAAATCGTCAGCAAACCGCCGGGAGTCGCGTAGCGAGGAGTCCGACCATGAAGCTGTCCACCACCGTCCTGGCCACCGCCGGTCTGTTGCTCGGCGGCACGCTCGCCGTGGAACTGCTCGGCGGCAGCGAATCGACCGCCGCGCCCGCCGGCTCGCCGGCCGCCGTGCACAGCTGCACCGCGGCCGTCCCGGATCCCCAGGCGGCGGCGACCCAGCGGTTCGGCTCGGTGGTGGCCGTCGGCCTCACCCGGGCCCGCTGAGCGCTCAGTACTCCGGCGGCAACGCCGCGAACATGTCCCTGGTCACCGCGACCGCGTTGTCGGAGCTGCCACCCTTGACCAGCAATGTGGCGAACGCGATGTCGCCGCGGTATCCCACGAACCAGGAGTGCGAACCGCCCTCCACCTCCGCCTCACCGGTCTTGCCGTAGACCTCGCCTTGGTCGACGATGCGGGTGGCGGTTCCGCCGGTGATCACCTTGCGCATCATCAGCCGCAGGCCCTCGATCACCGCCGGGTCGATCGCCGGGCGCTCGCCGTCCACGATCGTCTCCCGCCCGCCGATCAGCCACGGCACCGGGGCGCTGCCGTTGGCGACCGTCGCCGCCATCAGCGCCATCCCGAACGGGCTGACCACGACCTTGCCCTGCCCGATGCCGTCCTCGCTGCGCTGCACCATGTCCTCGGCGGGCGGCACCGAACCCGAGGTCGTCGGCAGTCCGACCACGGTGTAGTCGGGTCCCACGCCCAGCCCCGCCGCGGTCACGTGCAACGCGTCGGCGGGCAGCTCGCT
Organism: Nocardia sp. FDAARGOS_372; assembly: GCF_002554515.1. NCBI lineage: Bacteria > Bacillati > Actinomycetota > Actinomycetes > Mycobacteriales > Nocardiaceae > Nocardia > Nocardia sp. FDAARGOS_372. The sequence continues at coordinate 2,915,960 of NZ_PDDW01000001.1, forward strand.
GGCCAGCTTGGCGAAGGAGGTGTTGCAGGAGCGCTCGTACGCGGTGGCCATCGGCACGCTGCCGACACTGAACATGTTGTAGTTCGGGATGGTCCGCTCGCCGATGACGATCTGGCTCGGGCACGGCACGATGGTGTCCGGGGTCGCCAGCCCTTCGTGCATGGCCGCCGCCGCGGTGACCGTCTTGAAGATCGAGCCGGGCGGATACTGCCCGATGGTGGCCATCGGCCCGTCCCGGTCGGCCGCCTCGTTCTGGGCCACCGCCAGGATCGCGCCGGTCGACGGCCGGATCACGACCATCATCGTTTGTTCCTTGGGCACGTCCACCGCACGCTGCGCCGCGTTCTGCACATACCGGTCGATGCTCAGCGCGAACGACGGCGCGGGCTGCGCGGGCACCTCGGTGAGCACATCGGTGTCGACGCCGTTGGCGTTCTGGGTCACCACGCTCCAGCCCGCCTTGCCGTCCACCTCGGCGATCACGGTCTTGCGGATCTGGGTCAGCAGGTCGGGCGCGAAGCCACGCTCGGTGGACACCATGTCCCACTCCTGGTTGAGCCGCACCCCCGGCAACCCGATGAGCAGGGCACCGACCTCGTTGTATTCGACCTCGCTGAGCAGCGCGACGGTGTAGGGCCCGTCGGCGGCGCGAGCCGCGCGCAGGATCGCCTCCGGGGTGAGCTTCTTGTCGAAGCGCAGCAGCGCCGCCGACAGCGCACCGGCCACCTTCGCCGGATCCGGCGCGTCCGCGGGCGAGAACGCCACCCGCGTCACCTCGCCCGGCACCAGCACATCGCTGCCGGACTGCTCGTTGACGCGGGCGCGCGGCGCGGGCGTGGTGCGCAGCGCCAACGTCTGCGTGTCGCCGAGGCGAGGGTGGATGTTCGAGGAGGTCCAGCGCACCGTCCAGCGGCCCTCGCTGCGGCCCATCTGCAACTGCCCGGTGTAGCTCCAGACCCGGTTCTTGGGCAGGCGCCACTCGTAGCTGTAGTCGACGGTCGCGGTGTCGCCGGTCACCCTGGCCGCACCCGAGCGGGCGGTCAGCTCCTCGGCCTGCAGCTTCTCCCACGCCGAAGCCAAGGCGGCACTTGCCTTCTCCGGCTGGCTGGTGAGCTCCGCGGCGGCGTCGAGCTCACGGGCGGCAAAGGCGGAGAGGAAGGACTCGGCCACCGGAACCGGCCCCTGCGGGCCGGACGAGCAGCCCACCACCGCCGCCGCGACCAACATCGCGACGACGACCGGGATCAGTATGCGCGTCGACATCGCTGCCGATGGTACTGGCCACCGAACGGCAAACTCCTGCGGCGCACCGAATCTCGCGCCCCGGGCCGCGCGTTCAGTCGAGCAGGACCGTGGCGAACGTCGCCACCTGCCGGAACCCGACCCGGCCGTAGGCGCGGCGGGCGACGGTGTTGAAATCGTTGACGTAGAGGCTGGCCGTGCGGCCGGAGGCGACCACCGCGTTCGCGACCGCCGCCGTGCCCGCCGTGCCGAGCCCGCGCCCGCGCCGGTCCGGATGCACCCAGACGCCCTGGATCTGGCCGGTCCGCCGGGACAGCGACCCGATCTCGGCCTTGTACACCACCCGCCCGTCCTCGAACCGCGCCCAGGCGCGACCGGATTCGATCAGGCTCTGGATCCGCCTGCGATAGGCGCGGCCGCCGTCGCCCGCCCGCGGATCGACACCCACTTCCTCGATGAACATCGCGATCGCGGCCTCGAGGTAGCGGTCGAGTTCGTCGGGGCGGGCCCGGCGCACCTCGGCGTCGGGGTCGTAGAGCGCCGGATGGGCGAGCGCCAGCAGCGGCTGCGTGCCGCGCAGTTCCCGCGGCGGACCCCACCGCTCGCTCAGCATCTCCCACAGCGGCAAGGCCAGTTCCTGGCGGCCGACCAGGGACGAACACATCCGCGGCCACCGGGCGGCACGGTCGGCGAAGGCGCGCAGTGCCTCGTGGTCGCCGCGCAACGGCACCAGATTCGCCCCGGAGAAGCACAACGACTCCGCCGGACCCTCCCGGGTCCACAGTTCGCCCTGGGCGCCGCGGGCGTCCAACCCGAACTCCTGCAGCCGCGCGACCACCATGCACGAGGCCACCGGGTCGGTGTCGAGCACCCGCAGAACCTGGGCCAGGTCCCGGTTCGTCAGCGGACGCGCGGCAACATATTTCGCCCGACGCGTCGGCTCCCGCAGACTCCGCACACCGACAGCCTGCCACGAACCGGACCGACGCGGTACAACTCGTGGGAAAGACCAGGTCAGCTCACGGTGACGACCGGCTCGCCGGAGCCGGCCTGCTCGCCCATCTCCTCGGCGATCCGCATCGCCTCTTCGATCAGCGTCTCCACGATCTGGTGCTCGGGCACGGTCTTGATCACCTGGCCCTTGACGAAGATCTGGCCCTTGCCGTTGCCGGAGGCCACGCCCAGATCGGCCTCACGCGCCTCGCCCGGGCCGTTCACCACGCACCCCATCACGGCCACCCGCAGCGGCACCTCCATGCCCTCCAGCCCCGCGGTCACCTCGTTGGCGAGGGTGTAGACATCGACCTGGGCACGGCCGCACGACGGACAGGACACGATCTCGAGCTTGCGCGGGCGCAGGTTCAGCGACTGCAGGATCTGCGTGCCGACCTTGACCTCTTCGACCGGCGGCGCCGACAGCGAGACCCGGATGGTGTCACCGATGCCCTCGCTCAGCAGCGCGCCGAAGGCCACCGCCGACTTGATGGTGCCCTGGAACGCCGGACCCGCCTCGGTGACGCCCAGGTGCAGCGGGTAATCGCACTGCGCGGCCAGCTGCCGGTAGGCCTCCACCATGATCACCGGGTCGTTGTGCTTGACCGAGATCTTGATGTCGCCGAAACCGTGCTCCTCGAACAGGCTCGCCTCCCACAGCGCCGATTCCACCAGCGCCTCCGGGGTGGCCTTGCCGTACTTCTCCAGCATCCGCTTGTCCAGCGATCCGGCGTTCACGCCGATCCGGATCGGAATGCCCGCGGCGCCCGCCGCCTTGGCGACCTCTTTGACCCGGCCGTCGAATTCCTTGATGTTGCCGGGATTCACGCGCACCGCGGCACACCCGGCATCGATCGCGGCGAATATGTAGCGCGGCTGGAAGTGGATGTCGGCGATGACCGGGATCTGGCTCTTCTTCGCGATCGTCGCCAGCGCGTCGGCGTCTTCCTGACGCGGGCACGCCACCCGCACGATGTCACAGCCGGACGCGGTGAGCTGCGCGATCTGCTGCAGCGTGGCGTTGACGTCGTGGGTCTTGGTGGTGGTCATGGACTGCACGGAGACCGGGTGATCGCTGCCCACGCCGACCGAGCCCACCATCAGCTGGCGGGTCTTGCGGCGGGGGGCGAGAACGGCCGCCGGAGCGGTCGGCATCCCCAATCCGATGGTGCTGGTCACTGTCGGCTGCCTACTTTCCTACGTTCGTGCGGGCCGTTCGCTTCCGAGCTTAGTCACCGGCGGAGCCCGCCTCACCAGGTGAGGTCGAAGCCACAGCACCGCCGTGTCGGCGTCCGCCGGTACGGGCGACAGGGTACTCCGCGCGAGCGAACTCAGGGCGCCAGGCGAATCGGGTTGACGATGTCGGCGGCCAGGGTGAGCACCATGTACGCGCCGCCGATCGCGACCATCGCGTAGGTGAGCGGGAGCAGCTTGAGGTAGTCGACCGGGCCGCCCGGGGCGAGCCCGCGCCAGCCGCGCACGGTGTTGCGCACCTTCTCGTAGAGCACGACGGCGATGTGCCCGCCGTCCAGCGGCAGCAACGGCAGGATGTTGAAGGCGCCGAGGAAGAAGTTCAGGCTGGCCAGCAGGAGCACGAACACCTCCCACAGGCCGGCCTCCACGCTCTCGCCGCCGATGCGGCTGGCGCCGTAGATGCTGACCGGGGTCTCCGGGTCGCGCTCGCCGCCGGTCACGGCCTCCCACAGCGCGGCCACCTTGGCGGGCATCTGGGCCAGCGCCTCGAAGGTGCGCACGAACAGATCGCCGGTGAACGCGACGGACGCCGGGATCGCCGAGACCGGGCTGTACTCGATGACCGCGGGCGGCGCGTCCAGCGTGATGCCGATCGCGCTGACCTGCGCGGAGGAGCCGTCGGTCGCGTAGCGCAGCACCCGCTGCGGGGTGACCGTCACCTGGACCGTCTGCCCGCCGCGGTCCACGGTGTAGGCGATCGGCCCCTGCTGCTTGCGGGTCTGCTCGGTGAATTCCGCCCAGGTGCTCACCGCGACGCCGTTGACCGCGGTCACCCGATCGCCCGGGCGAAGGCCGCCCTGCTCGGCGGGTCCGGCGCCGGTGCACTGCTGCTGGCTGCCGTCGGGATTCTGGTCCGCGACGCATTGCATCTGGCCGACGACGGGGGCGGGTTCGTCGAGGTTGGGCAGGCCCCAGCCGATCGCGAGCACCACGATCAGCAGGAAGCCGAGCAGGAAGTTCATCACGATGCCGCCGACCATCACGACCAGGCGCTTCCAGGTGGCCTGGCGGTACATGGCCCGGTCCAGTTCCTCGGGCCGCACCTCGTCCAGCGCCGTCATGCCCGCGATGTCGCAGAAGCCGCCGAGCGGAATCGCCTTGAGGCCGTACTCGGTCTCACCCCGGCGGAACGACCACAGCGTCGGCCCGAAACCGATGAAGTAGCGGCGAACCCGCATGCCGGTGGCCTGCGCCGCCCACATGTGCCCGCATTCGTGCAATGCCACCGAGATGAGGATGCCGAGTGCGAACAGCACGAACCCGACGGCGAACACCATTAGCTCTCCAGCCCTCCTGCGTTGCGCAGCTCGTCGACATTCCGCGCACGCGCGCCGTACGGCCGCGAGCACCCGACCACACTATCGGTCCGCTCCCCCGGCCCTCACCCAGTCTGCCAGGGCGGGCCCGGTCGGCGCGCCGGTTCCCTCACGCCCCGACGAGTTCGGCGGCCCGACCCCGGGCCCAGCGGTCGGCGGCCAGCACGTCCTCGACCGTCTCCGGTTCGGCGCGCCACCGGTCGGCCGCCTCCACCGCCCGGGCGACCGTGCGCACGATCTCGGGAAAGCGGATCCGCCCGTCCAGGAACGCCTGCACCGCGACCTCGTTGGCGGCGTTGTACACCGCGGTGACGCTGCCGCCCGCCTGCCCGGCCTGCCTGGCCAGCTCGACGGCCGGGAACACCTCGGTGTCGACCGGCTCGAAGGTCCAGGTCGAGGCGGTGCTGAAATCGCAGGCCGCGGCCGCGCCGGGCACCCGGTCCGGCCAGCCGAGCGCGAGCGCGATGGGTAGCTTCATGTCCGGCGGGCTGGCCTGGGCCAGCGTCGAGCCGTCCACGAAGGTGACCATCGAGTGCACGATCGACTGCGGGTGCACCGTGACGTCGATGCGGTCGTACGGAATACCGAACAGCAGGTGGGTCTCGATGAGTTCGAGCCCCTTGTTCACCAGCGACGCCGAGTTCAGCGTGTTCATCAGTCCCATCGACCAGGTCGGGTGCGCCTTCGCCGCCTCGGGATTCACCGACTCCAGCATCTGGGCGGTCCAGCCGCGGAAGGGGCCGCCGGAGGCGGTGAGGACCAGCCGGTCCACCTCGTCGGCGCGGCCGCCGCGCAGGCACTGCGCCAGCGCCGAGTGCTCGGAGTCGACCGGCACGATCTGGCCGGGGGCGGCCGCGCGGGTCACCAGCGACCCGCCCGCGACCAGTGATTCCTTGTTGGCCAGGGCGAGCCGGGTGCCCGCGGTCAGCGTCGCGAGGGTGGGTTCCAGGCCGAGCGAACCGACCAGCGCGTTGAGCACCACGTCCGCCTCGGTGCGGCGCACCAGTTCGGTCACGGCGTGCGGCCCGGCCAGCTCGATGTCCAACGCCGCGCCCGCCGCCGGATCGGCCACCGCGACATTGCGGGTGCCGGTGGCGGCCATCTGCTCGGCGAGCAGGGCCGGATTGCCGCCGCGCGCGGCCAACCCGACCACCTCGAACTTGTCGGGGTTGGCCGCGATGACCTCCAGCGCCTGGGTACCAATGGATCCGGTGCTGCCCAGCAGCAGGACTCTCACGATGTCGGACACCCCGTCATTGTGGCGCATGCCCGGACACCGCGACGGCGGGCGCACGGCCGGGCCCGACTTCCAACGACGCGGCGTCGTATGTCACGATATGCGGCAGCAAGCCGACTGCGTACCGTCCCTTCGGTACCCGACAAAGGAGCGATCGTGGCCGCCACGGACATCGAACCCGCCCACACCGAGCGCGCCGTCGTCACTCACGTGGACACCGCCGAGGTCCCCTCGGCCGAATGGGGCTGGAGCGGCGAGGCGCCCCGCACCTTCAAGGCCGCGGGCATCATCGTCGCGCTGATCCTGCTGGCGATGATCATCGGCAACCACCACGGCAACATCGAGAACATCTTCCTGGTCGGCTTCGCCCTGGCGATCTTCGCGATCATCGGTTACGACTGGATCTACCGCCGCAAGCCGCGCTAGTCGCCGCTCAGCGGCCCCGCCGCCCGGCGCTTCCGCGCCGGGCACCCGCGCGCGGCGACGCGGCCTTCTCGGCGCCCGTCGCCGCACTCTTCTTTCCCGCACCCTTCTTCCCCGCGGCCTGTTTGCCCGTGGCCTGTTTTCCCGTGGATTTCGCGTTCGCCGCCGGTCCCGATGGGCCGCGTGAACTCCGGGCCGATCGTCCGCGCACCACGCCGATGAACTCCTCCACCAGCACGGTGGTCCGCTCGCTCGGCCAGGCCAGCGCGATCTCGGTGTCGGGATGATCGGTCACGGTCCGATACACCAGGTCGCGGCGCGCGTGCAGCCGGGCGATGGAATGCGGCACGATGGCGGGCCCGACACCGGCGGCGACCATCTCGAGCACGACCGCGGCCTGGTCGACGTCCGCGGCGTCCTGGAGCCGCTCGCCCGCCAGATCCGCCACGCTCACCTCGTCGAACAGCGAGATCTCGTGCTCCTTCGGCACGACCACCACCGGCAGCTCACGATAGAGCGGGATCACGCCGAGCCCGTCACGCTCGATCGGCTGGCGCACGAAGCACATGTCGACCCGGCCGTCGTCGAGCGCCGCGCGCTGTTCGGCGGCGGCGATCGGCACGGTCTCGAGCGGCGAGTCCGGGAACCGCTCGCCCCAGATCCGCTCCCACTTCGACACCGTCACACCCGGCACGAAGCCCACCCGCAACCGCTCCGGCGTGCGGGCCGCCGGCTCGGATTCCGCTGGCGTGGACAGGATTTCGCGGGCGGCCCGAAGCAGGTCCGCGCCGTCCTCGGTCAACTGCGTGGGCTGCGCCCCGGGCACGAACAGCCGCACCCCGAGTTCGTTCTCCAGCTCGATGACGGTGGCGCTGAGCCGTTGCCGCGCGATCCCGAGCGTCTTGGCCGCGCGCGTGAAGTGCAGCTGTTCGGCGACCTCCGCGAACCAGCGCAAGCGGGTGGGATCGATCGAGGCGTACCGGCTCATTCCAGCCAGCGTATTGCACGGGCGGCGCGGGAGCGGCCCCCGCCGCCCGCTAGGCTGTTGCGGTGAGTCCGGAGCAGAAATCGCAGATGATGAAGCCGCTGACGGCGGCGAACAAGCTCGGCATCTACCTTCCGGCCGCGCCCGAGGAGTTCCGCAACTCCCCCATTTCGCGGACCGAGCTGGAACGACTGCGCACCGATCCCCCGGCCTGGCTCACCGAACTGCGCCGCACCGGCCCGTTCCCGCGCGACGTCACCGCCCGCAAGCTCGGCGTCTCCAACAGTGGCCTGGCCCGCGCCGAGGTCTCCGACGCCCTCACCGCCGACGAGATCGCCGCGCTGCTGGCCGATCCGCCGGAATGGCTGATTCGGGAGCGCGAGAACTACGCGCAGGTGCAGCGCGAGAACGAGCGCATCAAGGCCAAGCGGGCCGAGCACCGCGCGGCCACCAACCGCCCGGCCAAGAACCGCTTCGGCACCGCGCCGGAACGCCGATCTTGACCTGAACCTCGCTCGAGGTTACAGGCTGGTGGTGTCACCGACCCCGATCCGAGGAGACACCATGCGTGCCGTGCAGGCCACCCGATTCGGCGGACCCGAGGTGCTCGCCGTCCGCGAGCTACCCGATCCCGTACCCGCGAGCGGCGAGGTCCTGATCGAGGTCGCGGCGGCCGACGTGATGTTCCTCGACACCCGGTTGCGGTCCGGCTGGGGCACCGATTTCTTCCCGGTACGGCCGCCCTATGTCCCCGGCGGCGGCGTCGGGGGCACCGTGCGGGCCGTCGGTCCCGGGGTGGACACCGCGTGGCTGGGCGCGCGGGTGGTCGGGCCGACCGCGGCCAGCGGTATCGGTGGCGGGGTGCCGACCGGCGGCTACGCCGAGCGTGCGCTCGTCACGGAGCAGACCCTGCTCGCGGTGCCGGCGGGCCTGGACATCGACCGGGCGGTCGCGCTCGTCCACGACGGCCGCACCGCCCTGGCCGCGTTCGATCGCGCCACCGTACAGCCCGGTGACCTGGTGCTCGTCACCGCGGCGGCGGGCGGTCTCGGCACCCTGCTGACCCAGCTGGCACATCGGGCGGGGGCGAAGGTGGTGGCGGCGGCGCGCGGCGCGGCCAAACTCGAGCTCGCCCACCGCCTCGGCGCCCACCTGAGCATCGACTACAGCGAACCCGACTGGGCCGAGCACGCCCGCGCCGCCACCGGTGGCTCCGGCTTCCACGTGGTGTTCGACGGGGTGGGCGGCGCGCTCGGCGATGCCGCCCTGGCCGTCACCGCCGACGGCGGCCGGTTCCTCGGGTACGGCTCCGCCTCCGGCGAATTCGCCGGCGCGCACGCCGAGGCCGCCCGCGCCCGCGGTGTCGAGGTCGTCGGCCTGTTCGATCTGCAGGCTGGCAAACCCGACTGGCGTGCGCTCGGCGCCGAGGCCCTCCGAATGGCCGCCGAAGGACACCTGGAAGTCGTTGTCGGCCAGACCTTTCCGTTGGCTCAGGCGGCCGGCGCGCACGCCGCGATCGAGACCAGGACCGCGGTGGGTCGAACCGTGCTGATTCCCTGACCCCGCGGCGGCTGCCCTGACCCGGCGGTGGCGCGTCGGGTCAGTTCTCGGCGGCGAGCTGTCCGCACGCCGCGGCGATCTCCTGGCCGCGCGTGTCGCGCACCGTGCACGGCACGCCCTGCTCGTTGACACGGCGCACGAATTCCCGCTCGACCGGCTTCGGGCTGGCGTCCCACTTGCTGCCCGGAGTCGGGTTGAGCGGGATCACGTTGACGTGCACCCGCGAGCCCAGCGCCTTGTGCAGCTTCGCACCGAGCATGTCGGCGCGCCAGGGCTGATCGTTGATGTCGCGGATGAGCGCGTACTCGACCGACACCCGGCGGCCGGTCGTGTCGGCGTAGTAGCGGGCGGCGTCGAGCACCTCGGCGACGGGCCAGCGGTTGTTCACCGGCACCAGGGTGTCGCGCAGCTCGTCGTCGGGGGTGTGCAGGGAGACCGCGAGGGTCACCGAGAGCCCCTCGTCGGCCAGCTTGCGGATGGCGGGGGCCAAGCCGACGGTGGAGACGACGACGTTGCGCTGGGAGATGCCGAGCCCGTCGGGAGCGGGTGCGGTGATGCGGCGCACCGCGGCGACCACGCGCTTGTAGTTGGCCAGCGGCTCGCCCATGCCCATGAACACGATGTTGGACAGCCGGCCCGGCCCGCCCGCGACCGCACCGTCGCGCAGGGCGGCCGCGGCCGCGCGCACCTGGTCGACGATCTCGGCGGTGGACAGGTTGCGGTTCAGCCCACCCTGACCGGTGGCACAGAAGGGGCAGGCCATGCCGCAGCCGGCCTGGCTGGAGATGCACAGGGTGTTGCGGTCGGCGTAGCGCATGAGCACGCTCTCCAGCAACGTGCCGTCACCGGCCCGCCACAGCGTCTTGCGGGTGCGGCCGTCGTCGCAGGCCACGTGCTTGACCACGTCCAGCAGGCGCGGGAACAGCGCCGCGCCGATCTGCTCGCGGACCGGGGCAGGCAGATCGGTCATCCGCGCCGGATCGGCCTCCAGCCGCCCGTAGTACTGGCGGGCGATCTGGTCGGCCCGGAATTTCGGCAGCCCGAGCTCGGCGACCGCCGCGCGCCGCTGCTCGGCATCGAGGTCGGCGAGGTGCCGGGGCGGCATGCCACGGCGCGGAGCGTCGAAAACCAGGGGGAGGGAGACCGTCATAGTGCTTCCAGTGTCCCATCTCCGCCCGGGTGCCGTGCAGCCGCCCGGAATCAGTGCTTGGCGGCGCGCCGCAACTGGAGAATCCGCACGCCGCCGACCAGCGCCATCACCAGCGCGCCGCCGATCACCGACAGCAGCACCGCCACCCCGAGCGGGAGGTTGAACTCCCAGAAGAACAGCTGCACCTCGACGGTGTCGAGATTCTGCAGGATGAAGATCAACAGCACGACCAGGATCAGCGTGCCCGCCACCAACCCGACCCAGGTGTAGCCGGTCTTGGAGGAGATGGAGCGCGTGGTGGTCTCCCCGACGACGGGCGGCACATCCCGCCCGCTCGCGTCGGGATCGTATTCGGGATTCGCGGCCATGGCTCGATCATGGCCGATCGCCGCACCGGCCGCCGGGATTTCCCCGCATGTCGCGGCCCCGCGCCGCTCAGATCAGGGTGCTGAGCACCAGCCACGCGACGAACGCCGAGGGCAGCATCGAGTCGAGCCGGTCCATGATGCCGCCGTGGCCGGGCAGCAGCGTGCCCATGTCCTTGATGCCGAGTTCCCGCTTGATCTGGGATTCGATGAGGTCGCCCACGGTGGCCACCAGCACCAGGCCGACGCCCAGCACCACGCCGATCATCGAATTCGCCTGCAACAGCAGGGTGACGGTCAGCAGGCCGCCGATGACGCTGAACACCAGCGACCCACAGAAGCCCTCCCAGGACTTCTTCGGGCTGATCGAGGGCACCATCGGATGCCTGCCGAACAGCACGCCCGCGACGTATCCACCGACGTCGGAGCAGACCACCAGGATCATGAAGGTCAGCACCCGCAGGTTGCCGTCCTCCTCGAGCAGCAGCAGCGTCGCGAAGGCGGCCAGCAGCGGGATCCAGGCGAGGGTGAAGACCGTGATGGCGGTGTCGCGCAGGAAGTTCCGTGGCGCGGTGCGCAGCCCGTGGTCGAACAGTCGCCACACCATGCAGCTCAGCGCGGTCGCGGCGAAAGCGGCCACCACGCCCTCCGCGCCGAAGGGCCAGCCCGCCCAGAACACGGCCTGCCCGCCGACGATCAGCGGTATGCGCGGCACCAGGACGTCGGCCTCCCGCAGCCGCTTGGCCACCTCCCAGGTCGCGACACCGATCCCGGTGGCCGCGAACGGGATGAAGACCAGCGGCGCGAACAGCAGAATCGCGATGAGCGAGAGCCCGAGACCGAAGCCGACGGCGAGCGCGGCGGGCAGGTCACGGCCCGCCCGGGATTTGGTGGCCGCGGGCGCGGGATCGCCCTGGTGCGCGTGGATCGTTTCAGGTGTGCCGTTCGCCGGCATCGGCTCGTCGGCCGCACCTTCGGCGGCGGCTTTCTCGGCCACGATTGTCCCGTCGCTCACTCGTCGTTCCGTTCGTCCCCCGCCCGGGCGGGCCCTCGGATCTGGCCTCAGACCTCGAGGAGTTCGGCTTCCTTGTGCTTGACCAGTTCGTCGATCTGGCTCACGTATTTGGCGGTGGTCTTGTCGAGTTCCTTCTCGGCGCGCCCGACCTCGTCCTCGCCCGCCTCGCCATCCTTCTGGATGCGGGCCAGCTCGTCCATCGCCTTGCGACGGACATTGCGGATGGCGACCTTCGCGTCCTCGCCCTTGCCCTTGGCCTGCTTGACCAGTTCGCGGCGACGCTCCTCGGTGAGCTGCGGGATGGTGATGCGCAGGATGTCACCGTTGTTGGTGGGATTCACGCCGAGATCGGAGTTGCGGATCGCGGTCTCGATCGCGCCGAGCTGCCCCGCCTCGTACGGCTTGATCACCACCATCCGCGGTTCGGGCACGGTGATGCTGGACATCTGGGTGACCGGCGTGGGCGATCCGTAGTAGTCCACGACCACCCGGGCGAACATGCCCGGATTCGCGCGGCCGGTCCGGATGGTCCCGAGATCGTCCTTCGCCACCGAGACGGCCTTCTCCATCTTCTCCTCGGCGTCGAAGAGCGCTTCTTCAATCACGACCATTTCCTCCACAGCGTCGTCATCGTCATGATCCGCAAGTCGCGGGCTCAGGAACGAACCAATGTGCCGATCTTCTCACCGGCGACCGCTCGGGCGATATTGCCCTTCGTCAACAAATTGAACACCAGGATGGGCATCTGGTTGTCCATACACAGACTGAAGGCCGTCGCATCGGCGACCTTGAGGCCGCGCTCGATCACCTCTTTGTGGGTGATCTCGGTGTACATCGTGGCGGTCTGCACCACGCGCGGATCGGCGTCGAACACACCGTCCACCGCCTTGGCCATCAGCACCACGTCGGCGCCGATCTCGAGGGCGCGCTGCGCGGCGGTGGTGTCGGTGGAGAAGTACGGCATGCCCATGCCCGCGCCGAAGATCACCACGCGGCCCTTCTCCAGGTGCCGCTTGGCGCGCAACGGCAGATACGGCTCGGCCACCTGACCCATCGTGATGGCCGTCTGCACCCGGGTGTCCACCCCTTGCTTCTGCAGGAAGTCTTGCAGCGCAAGGCTGTTCATGACGGTGCCGAGCATGCCCATGTAGTCCGAGCGGGCCCGCTCCATACCGCGTTCCTCGAGTTCGGCGCCGCGGAAGAAGTTGCCGCCGCCGATCACCACGGCCACCTGCACCCCGCCGGCGACCACCTCGGCGATCTGCTCGGCGACCGTTTCGACGACGTCGGGATCGAGTCCGACCTTGCCGCCGCCGAACATTTCACCACCCAGTTTGAGAAGTACCCGGCGATATCCTGGACGGTCGGTACCCGGGTCCGTCATCGGTGCTCTTCTCCTTCGGTGATCGGGGTCTGCCCACCTGGTGTGAGCCATCGGTCGGTGACCTTCCGGCAGGCTCGCAAGCCGCCCAACAAAGCCTCCTCATCCTGCCTTACCCGAGTGACCGCGATGCGTCAGACCCCCGGAAAAGGCGGCAATTCTCCGCCGTACGGCGCGATATGTCCGATCCGCGCCCCGGAATATCGATCGCGTGATTCGGCACCCGGACAAAGCAACAGGCCCCCCGCACGACGCCGTTGTCACGCGGGGGGCCTGCCTGAGCTCGGGGTCAGGCCTGGCCGACCTCGAAGCGGGCGAAGCGGGTGACGGTGACACCGGCCTCGTCCAGCTGCTGCTTGACGGTCTTCTTGTTGTCGGTCACCGACGGCTGCTCCAGCAGGACGACGTCCTTGAAGAAGCCGTTGACGCGGCCCTCGGTGATCTTGGGCAGGGCGGCCTCGGGCTTGCCCTCCTCGCGAGCGGTCTGCTCGGCGATGCGGCGCTCGTTCTCCACGATGTCGGCGGGGACCTCGTCGCGGGTCACGTACTTGGCCTTGAGCGCGGCGACCTGCATGGCGGCGGCACGGGCGGCCTCGGCCGCGGCGTCGCCCGCACCCTGGTACTCCACCAGCACGCCGACGGCGGGCGGCAGGTCGGAGGCACGCTTGTGCAGGTAGGTGGCGACCGGGCCGTCGAGCGACACCACGCGGCGCAGCTCGAGCTTCTCGCCGATCTTGGCGGCCAGCTCCTGCAGGGCGGCGTCGGCGGTACGGCCGTCGCCCAGGTCCAGCGCCTTGAGGCTGTCCAGGTCGGCGGTCTTGGCGGCCGCGGCGGCGGTGACGATCTGGTTCGCGAGCGCCTGGAACTCGTCGTTCTTGGCGACGAAGTCGGTCTCGGAGTTGATCTCGATCATCACGCCGTCCTTGGCGGCGACCAGGCCCTCGGCGGTGGTGCGCTCGGCGCGCTTGCCCACGTCCTTGGCGCCCTTGATGCGCAGCAGCTCGACGGCCTTGTCGAAGTCGCCGTCGGTCTCGGCCAGCGCGTTCTTGCAGTCCATCATTCCGGAGCCGGTGAGCTCGCGGAGCCGCTTCACATCGGCAGCGGTGTAGTTCGCCATCGGTGGCGAGCCTCCTCAGTGTCTAGGTCGGGGTGGGAAAACCACCTTGCCGACCGCTCCTGAACGCAGAAGGGTCGGCAAGGTGAACGAACGGCTCCGAACGACTCAGAAGTCGGCCGGGGTCTGCGCGGCCGGGGCTTCCTCGGTCGCGGCAGCGGGCGCGGCCTCGGCCGAGCCCTCCGCGTTCGGGTTCGCCTGCGCCAGCAGCTCCTGCTCCCACTCGGCCAGCGGCTCGCCCGCGCCCGCTTCGGGCTTGGCGTCGCCGGAGGCCAGGCCCGCGCGGGCCTGCACGCCCTCGGCCACCGCGGAGGCGACGACCTTGGTCAGCAGCGCGGCCGAACGGATGGCGTCGTCGTTGCCCGGGATCGGGTAGTCGACCAGGTCGGGGTCGCAGTTGGTGTCCAGGATCGCGATGACCGGGATGTTCAGCTTGCGCGCCTCGCCGACGGCGATGTGCTCCTTGTTGGTGTCGACGACCCAGATGGCCGAGGGCACCTTCTGCATGTCGCGGATACCGCCGAGGGTGCGCTCCAGCTTGTTCATCTCACGCGTGAGCATGAGGATTTCCTTCTTGGTGCGACCCTCGAAGCCACCGGTCTGCTCCATCGCCTCGAGCTCCTTGAGGCGCTGCAGGCGCTTGTGCACGGTGGAGAAGTTGGTGAGCATGCCGCCCAGCCACCGCTGGTTCACGTAGGGCATGCCCACGCGGGTGGCCTCGGCCGCGATCGACTCCTGCGCCTGCTTCTTGGTACCGACGAAGAGCACGGTGCCACCGTGGGCGACCGTCTCCTTGACGAACTCGTACGCCTTGTCGATGTAGGTCAGCGTCTGCTGCAGGTCGATGATGTAGATGCCGTTGCGGTCGGTGAAGATGAACCGCTTCATCTTCGGGTTCCAGCGCCGGGTCTGGTGTCCGAAGTGTGCGCCGCTGTCGAGCAGCTGCTTCATGGTTACGACAGCCATGGCTCCCGTATCTCTCTTTCGTTGCCGGTTGACGCAGGTGGTCGGCGACCATCTGCCCTGGCGCCGCCGAATCGTCGGACCCGATCGGTGATCGGGACCAGCCGGCGATTCCCTGTCCGTGCGGGCCGCGCGAAGCGAGGACACGAGATGTGGGCTCGGATTCACGAACGGCGCCGCTTCGAACAAGCACGGGTGGCGCGCGAAGTCGGTCCATGCCGGGCACGAACCGCTCGACCAGTCTACGGTCTGTGCGGCCCACCAGCTAAATCGGGTCTGTCCCCAGGCCGTCCGTCATCCCCAATCGCCGGTTCGACGGTACCGGCGGACGGAACGCGGCGGCAGGCTCGACGGCATGTCTCGCTTCTCCGTCACCATGACCATGCTGGTGCCGCTGTTCTTCGCGTCCGCGCTGTTCACCAGCCTCTTCGCGCCGCCGGTGCCGACCGGGAGCGGCGCGCCGCCCGGCCGCGCGGAGCTCCCGTCCGGCACCGGTTCGCCGGTGGTGTGCGAGCAGCCCGGGATCACCGGGTCGGCCTGCCGGCTCATCGAGCCGCCCGGGCGCGCGTGGCGGCGGATCGCACCGCTGCCGACCGGGTCGGCGATCGGAGTCGGGGTGGTTTCGGTGGTGCCGATGAGGACCTCCGTGGGACCGTCGTGACCGGAGGACTGGTTTCCGCCCCTCCCGGAGCGACGCTCCGCGGGGGCGCGCGGCATGCGGTGCGGGCATCGGTCATCGGTGGACTGCTGGTCCTGGCGCTGCTGTTGCCGGGCGGTGTGGCCACGGTGTCGACCGGTTCGGCCCCGGCGAGCGCGGCCCCCGTGACGCGCGAAGCGCCGGCCGATGTGCCGTCGGTCGCCGCGGCGCGGGGTGCGTTCGGGTGGCCGTTGCGGCCTCGGCCGCGGATCGAACGGCGTTTCGACAAGCCCGAGCGGGACTGGCTGCCGGGGCACCGCGGGGTCGACCTCGCCGGGATGCCCGGTCAGCCGGTGCTGGCCGCCGGAGACGGCATCGTGGTGTTCGCCGGAACGGTGGCGGGCAAGCGCGTGGTCTCGGTCGATCATCCCGGCGGGCTGCGCACCACCTACGAGCCGGTGCAGCCCGCGGTCACGGTCGGGCACCGGGTCACGCGCGGCACGGTGCTCGGGACGCTCGAGGTCGGCCACCCCGGGTGCCACGCGCCGGCGTGCCTGCACTGGGGACTGCGGCGGGAGGCGGGCCGCCGCGGACGGCCCGAGTACCTCGACCCGCTCGGGTTGCTCCATCTCGCACCGCTCCGGCTCCTGCCCCTCGACGGCACGCGGGCACCACCGTGATCACCGTCGCGCGGCGAGGTCCCCGGCCGGCCACCATGCCGGTCCGCGGTGCGCAGTAGTTCGGGCTCGAGTGCCGAGTGGACAGGCGATGCCGGGGCACGGCAATGCCCTCCGATCGCCCCGTCGACTCGTCCGGTCCGCGATGCGACGATGAGGAATCGGCTCCGCACCCGCCCCGCGGGTCCCGCCCGCAGTCCTGTCGCCGGGCGATCGGCGGCGACCGACGCGGCGGCACCGGGTCGGCCGGGGACGAACAGGCACCACCGCACGAACAGGCACCACCGCGACAGGCCAGGAGACCACCATGGGCGCACCGCCACCGCTGCTGGACGTGCTGGTGCGGTCCGTCGACACACTCACCGGCGATTTCGATGTCGTGGAACTCGCGCAGCAACTCGTCGACGCCTGTGTGGCGCTCACCGGTGGCGGCGATGCCGGGCTGTTCGTGGCGAACCATCGGGGGGAGCTGCGCCTGCTCGCCGCCACGGACGAGCGGGCGCGCCCGTTGGTCGAGGCGATCGACGGCCCGGGTCGTCACACCTACCGCACCGGAACCCGGTGTGTGGCCGATGATCTCAGCGCGGCGGCGGTGGTCTGGCCGGATTTCGCCCGGCACGCGCGGCGACAGGGCTACCGCTCGGCCTACGCCGTGCCGCTGCGCCTGCGCACCGATCGACTCGGGGTGCTCACGATCCTGGGCCGCACCTCGAACGCCCTGCACCGCAGCCAATTACGGGTGGTGCAGACCCTCGGCGACGTGGCCGCGATCGGCATCGCCCAGCACGTGCTCCGTCCGCGCGTCGAACCCATCGGCGACCGGCTGCCGGTCGCACTCAACGACCGCGTCACCGTCGAACACGCGCAAGCCGTGCTCGCCCAGCGCGGTGATCTCACCGATCCCGAAGCCTTCGATCGCCTGCGCAGCCACGCGCTGCGCACCGGCCGCCGCCTCGCCGACCTGGCCGGCGGCATCGTCGCGGGCACCGTCGACGCGGGCATCGTCCTCACCACTCCCGCCCGCCGCTGAACCCGAGCGCGGCGCCGGCCGCATCGTGAACCTGCCCTGGTTCTCGCCGCTCACGGGGTGACGATCGCGAAATCCGGGTCCGGGGTGTCGAGCACGGCCACCAGCGCGGCGAGCTTCGTCGGGTCGCCCTCGATGGCGATGTCGCCCGCCGCGACCGCGACGCCGAAATCCGCACCCCCCAGCAACACCCGGACGAGCGCCGAGCGGTCGAGGACGAAGGTCGCGTCGGGTTCGGGCAGCGGCCCCGGCGGGCGTGGGCAGTGGGTGAGTACGCCGTTGCGTACCTCCACCCGGTGGACCTCGTCGGTGTCGGTGAGCTGCCATTCGGTGAGCATCCGCAGCTCCCACGCCTTCGGCCCGTCGACCCGCAGTGCGACGGCGTCGAAGATCTGCTCGACGGTCATCGTCTCGGGCGCACCGGCCGGGGCCCAGGCGCTCGGTGTGCCGAAGATCCCGTACCGCAGCTCGTAGGCGCCGCCGAGGTAGATGTTGCGCCAGGCGGCGTTCTCCGCGCCGTAGGCGAGTTGTTCGAAGGTGCTGGCCTGCAGGTGCCGGGCTTCCTCGTTGTGCGGGTCGGTGAAGAGCACGTAGTCGACGACCTGGGCCACCCACCGATAGTCACCGGCCTCGTAGCTGGCGCGCGCCTTGCGCAGCACCTCCTCGGGGCCGCCCATGAACTCCACGTGCCTGCGCGCGGCCTCGACCGGCGGATGCTCCCACAGGTGCGCGGGGTTGCCGTCGAACCAGCCGAGGTGGCGCTGGTAGATCGCCTTGACGTGGTGGCTCACCGAGCCGTGGTAGCCACGCGCGTGCCAGGCGTGCTCGAGCGCGGGCGGCAGTTCCAGCCGTTCGGCGATCTCGGCGCCCACGTGGCCCAGATTCATCAGCCGCAGTGTCTGGTCGTGCAGGTATCCGTACATGTCGCGGTGCAGCGCAAGGAGTTCGACCACCCGGTCGCGGCCCCAGGTGGGCCAGTGGTGGCTCGCGAACAGCACCTCGCTGCGGTCGCCGAACAGCGTGATGGTCTCGCTGAGGTACTTCGTCCACGCGCGCGGGTCGCCGGCGGGCGCGCCGCACGGCGCCTCCGGATCGTGCAGGGTGTGCGCGGCGCTCGCGCCCACGCCCAGTGCCCGGTGCCGCGGCAGGTACACGGTCATCTCGGCCGCCGACGGGGCCGCGGCGACCTGGAAGACGAACGGCACCCCGTCGATGGTCGCGCGGCGGCCGGTGGTCGCGATCTCGACCGTCGGCGGCAGCAGCGTGACGGTGCCGAGCGAGGTGGTCTGCCCGAGTCCGGCCCCGACACTGCCCAATGGCCCACGCGGCAGGACCGCTCCGTACCGGTAGGAGGCGCGCCGGGCGGCCGCGACGCCCGCACCCGTGCTCATGGCCGCCGCCTGTTCCAGGAAGCCCGCGGGCGCGAGAACCGGACAGCGCCCCGCCGCGACCTCGGCCGCGGTGGTCACGCCGAGCGCGCCACCGAAGTGATCGACGCCCGCGTGCGTGTAGATCAACCCGGTCACCGGCCGGTCGCCGCGATGTTCGCGATAGAGGGCCAACGCCGCCGCGGCCGTCTCGGCCGACATCAGCGCATCGATGACGACGATGCCGCGCTCGCCCTCCACGATGGTCATGTTGGCCAGATCGAGCCCCCTGACCTGATAGATCCCTTCGGTCACCTCGAACAGCCCCTGCCGCACCGACAGTCCACAGTGCCGCCACAGGCTCGGGTGCACCGAGGGCGGACACGGCTCGCGCAGGAACGCGTAGGAGTCGCTGTCCCACACGACGGTTCCGTCGGCGGTGGTGACGACACCGGGGCGCAACGCCGCGACGAAGCCGCGGTCGGCGTCGGCCGCGTCGGTGGTGTCGGCGAACGGCAGCGCGGCGGCCGCACGCCGGTTGGCCGCGACGATGGCCGGGCTCGGATCGGCCGCAGTGCTCATGTCCATCGTGACCTCCTGGCGAACATCAGGGCCCGCGGTGTCAGGGCCAGGGTTCGGTGCCGACGACGGCCACACCGACGGCGGCGAGAACGAGGATGGCGAGCGTCGCCGCCGCGACGGTGACGCGCGCGGGACGAACCCGCTCGGGCCCGGCGTGCCGCAGCAGCCGGGCCCGTCGATTCGCGACGATCGCGACCACGGCCAGCGGCACCACGCCCGCGGCCAGCGGCAGGAGTCCGGCACCGCCGTCGCCGATGGCGTGTTCGGCCAACAGCGCCACCACGACGGTGGCCGCCAGCGCGGTGCGCCGCCACGCCAGCGCGGTCCGTTCGGCGGCCAAGCCGGTGTCGGGCGGGTTCATCGCAGGATCACCGCCACCGCCGCGAGCATCGAGACCAGTCCGATGCCCGCCGCCAGGATCGGCACCAGCAGGCTGTCGGGCAGCGGCGCGCCCCGGCGCATGGCCGCGCCGATCCGCCGCCAGTTGACGTACGCGCCGACCGCGACGATCACCGCGAGCAGGATGCAGGCCAGGGCGAGTGCCCGGCGGAACCCGCCGATCGGGAACGGCTGGACGAGCGTGTGGACGGCGACGCCACCGGCGAGCAATCCCAGCGCCGTCCGCATCCACGCCAGGAAGGTGCGTTCGTTGGCGAGGGTGAAGCGGTAATCGATCTCCGCGGCGGGCTCGTCGGTACCGGTTTCGCCGCCGCGGTCCGGGAGGGTCACCTCGACTCCCCCGGGCGCTCGGTGTCCGAAGCGGTACCGCGCGGCGCCGCGACCGGCCCCGTGGCCACGCTCCGAGCGCAAGGTCGCACGGGACACCACTCCCCATCCGGTCGGTTCGGACCGCAAGCAAACGGCCCGCAACGCCAGGTTAGCGGCGGACCGGTTGGTCGTCTACGAGCCGCGCGGGGCAGGAGTGTCCCCGACTTCCTGGCCGCGGCCGTGCCCGGTGAGGCAGCCCCGGCGTCCCGGTCTCGACCGGCTCCCCGGCAGCCGGCGGGCGGACCCGGGTCGCCGGATTTCCCGGCACCACAAGATATTCGGGCACGGACCGCCCGCCGCTACACCACCACGGCGTCCTCGAAGACCATCGCCAGGCGCTCCACCGTCGAAGCCGATACCGCCCGGCGCGGTAGCCCGAGCGAGGCCAGCTCGGCCGCCCACGGATGGTCGCCGAGCACCAGCTCCGCACCGCCCGGGCGGGCCCGCATCCCCGTCGGCGCCATCTCCCAGCGCGTGCAGCGCGTGACGCCGTCGATGTGGGAGTAGGCGTCGAAGGAGGCGCCCGCACCCCGGCGCAGCGGAGTGGGCAGGCCGGGCCGCACGGTCAGCTCCGCGATCAGCGCACCGTTCTGGCGCAGCACACCGCGCCGCACGCCGTGATGGGTGACGTCGAAGTCGGCGAGTTCCTTCGGGAAACCCCAGATGCCGCGACCCGCGGCCAGGGTGAATTCACCGTCCACCGGCAGCCGATGGATGAACACGCCCGCCGAGCCCCCGAGCAATCCGCGCAGGCCGGCGAGCGTGCCGCCGCCGGTCGCGGTGTGGTGTCGCACCATGAACGAGACCCCGAACTCGTGGTAGGGGCCCAGATCACCGTCCACGTACTCGACGAAGACCAGGGTGCACATCGCCCGCCCACCCGGCAGGCAGAGTACGCGCAGCCCGGAGTAGTCGATCAGGCGCTGGGCCGCGGCGACCGGGACGAGATAGGACGCCATGAAGGCGTGCGCGGTGCGGATCCGCACCGGCATCCGGATCTCCCGACCCAGCACCAGGTGGGTGCGCACCGCTCCGTCGCCTGTCTCCACCGCCATGCGCCCGCCTCCTGAAACTAGAACTTGTTTCAGAATAGCGTTCGTCAGGCCCGCGGGTGCGCCTGATCGTGCACCTTCTTCAATCGCTCGATGGACACGTGGGTGTAGAGCTGGGTGGTCGCCAGGCTGCTGTGACCGAGCAGTTCCTGCACCACGCGCAGGTCGGCTCCGCCTTCGAGCAGGTGGGTGGCCGCGCTGTGGCGTAGGCCGTGCGGGCCGAGGTCGGGTGCGCCGGGGATCGCGGAGACGACCTCGTGCACCACGGTCCGCGCCTGTCGCTGGTCCAGCCGTCGCCCCCGCCGCCCGATCAGCAGCGCCCGGCCCGACTCGACGGTGGCGAAGGCGGGTCTGCCGCGCCGCAGCCACTGTTCCACGGCCAGATCCGCGGGTCCGCCGAAGGGCACGGAGCGTTCCTTGTTGCCCTTGCCCAGCACCCGCACGAGCCTGCGCTCACGATCGACATCGTCGATGTCGAGGCCGCACAGCTCGCTCACCCGGATGCCGGTGGCGTAGAGCATCTCCACGATCAACCGGTCCCGCAAGGCCATCGGATCCTCTTGCCGGGCACCGGACTCGGCGGCGTCCATCGCGGCCACTGCCTGCTGCCGGGCCAGCACCGCGGGCAGGGTGCGGTGCGCCTTGGGCGCGGCCAGCCGCAGGCCGGGGTCGGCCGACAACCTACCCGTCCTGGTCAGCCACGCGGTGAACGTCCGCACCGCCGACGCCCGGCGCGCCAGCGTGGTGCGCGCCGCGCCCGCGGCGGCCAGATCGGCCAACCAGGACCGCAGCAACGGCAGGTCCAGCTCCCCGATCGCCGCGTCCGGCGACCGCGTGTACAAGTGCGTCAGCAACGCCCGGGCATCCCCCACGTAGGCGCGGACCGTGTGGGCGGAGCGATTCTGCCCCAGCCGCAGATGTCGCCCGTACTCCGCCAGCAACGCCGTCAGGTCTTCCGGCAAACCCTCCATTCCCCCACCGTGACCTGCCCGCTCGCGGTTGACAAGTTCCCGCGCCGCCGGCGGCGGCCGACCCCGTGGCTGGGCAAGTCCGAGTATCGAATCACCCATCCGCGGCGGTACCGCCGGACCGTCGAGGGCGGGCCAGACGTGACCATCCGGTGGCGTCGGCGCCGACCAGCCCCGCCATCTCCAGCGCGACCAGGGCCGCGCGGACGGCCGGTGTGGACAGGCCCGTGGTGCCGCGGAGTTCGCCGGGAAGCCGGGAGCCGATGGCCGGCAGCGCCGCGTAGACGACCGCTTCGTCCCCGGTGAGCGACTCGGCCACGGTGGTCACGGTCCCACCCGGCAGCGACAGCCGCAGCGGGCCCGCTTCGTCGATCACCTCCTCGGCGCGGGTGACGAGCAGCGCCTCGCCCTCGCGGATCATGCGGTGGCAGCCGACCGATGCGGCGGAGGTGACCGGGCCGGGCACGGCGAGGGCGGGACGGCACAGGCGGCGCGCCCATTTCACAGTGTTGCGGGCGCCGCTGCGCAAACCGGCCTCGACGACGAGGACACCGTCGGCCAGCCCGGCGATCAACCGGTTGCGCGCGAGGAAGCGGTGTTTGTGCGGGACGGTGCCGGGCGGATACTCGCTCACGACCAGCCCCACCTCGGCGATCTCGGCGAGCAGCCGGTCGTGCTGGGCCGGATACGGCCGGTCCACGCCACAGGCGAGGACGGCGATGGTGGGACCGCCGACGGCCAGGGCGGCCCGGTGGGCCATCGCGTCGATGCCGAAGGCCGCACCGGAGACGATGGTCCAGCCGCGGGCGGCCAGATCGCCCGCGAGCTCCGCCGTCACCCGGTTGCCGTAACCGCTGCTGCACCGGGAACCGACCACCGCCAACGCCTGCTCGCTGGACTCCAGCAGCGAACGCGGCCCCCGCACCCACAGCACCAGCGGCACCGCGCCGTCGGGGTCCGGTCCGCCCGCCAGCTGACTCAGCCCGAGCATCCGCCAAGCAGGCCACTCCGCGTCCTCGGGAGTCACCACCCGGCCACCGAGCCGTGCCATCGTCGCGAGATCGGCCTCGGCGCGGTCGACCTCGCGCCGTGCTCGGGTGGCACCCCGCAACGCCTCGGGCAACTCCCGCTCGCGCACAGCGCGCGCCGCCTCCACCACGCCCACCGACTCGATCAGCGCCGACAGCGCCGCACACGGTCCCTCCACCACCCGCGAGAGATACACCCACGCCAGTCGCCGCGCGTCGTGATCGGCCGAGGACGCGCACACCACGCGGGGGCCGCTCCCGGCTTCGCCACCGCCCCTGACCTCGATGCCCCCGCCGCCGCCATCCGCACCGCCGCCGTCCACGTCGCCGCCCCCGACCTCGTCGCCTCCCCGGTCCCCGTCACCTCCCCGGTCCCCGTCGACTCCGCTGTACGCGCCATCCCCTTCGACGCCGCCGCCACCACCTCCGCCGTTCCTGCCACCTCCGTCATCCCTGACGCCGTCACCGCACTTCCCGCCGCCGTTCCCGCCGCCGACGGCGCTGTCACCGGATTCGTCACCCCTGTCCCCCACGCTGCTGCGGGCTGCATCCGAGACCGCCCCCGCGCCGCCGTCGCCATCGCCATCGGCGTCACCGCGGCCACCTTCGCCGCCGCCGCAGGCACTGTCACCGAATTCCTCGCTCCTGTCCCCCACGCTGCTGCGGGTTGCATGCGAGATCGCCCCGGCACCGTCGCCGCCGTCACCACCGCCGTTGCCGTAGCCATCACCGTCACCGCCGCCGCCATCACCGTCACCGCCGCCATCACCGCCGTCGCGGGCACTGTCACCGGACTCCTCGCCCCTGTCCCCCACCCCCACACTGCTGCGAACTACGTCCGAGACCGCCACCGCGCCCCCGCGGGCTTCGTAGTCCTCCGGTCGGTCGCCGACTCCTGGCTCGCAATGCGCGGCCGCAGCACGACCTGCCCCGCGGTGACCGGTTGCGCGGTGACCGGGCTCGGCGTCTCCCTGCGCCGCCGAGCCGCGACCACCACCCGGTACCGCACCGGAGGTGTCGATCCTGTCCGCAGGCGCCGAGGAGGCGGCGGTTTCGTGCTCTCGGCTCGCTCGGCGCGCTGATGGTTCTCCGGCCCTCTCGGACACTACCTCGGTCATTTGCTGTCCCCCCTGGGAATCGTCGAATACCTGTGCGCCGACCGGCGTGTCCGCCGCGGCCGGGGTCTGTCGTGTCACGGTGCGCCGCGCTGCCGGAAGTTCAAGGCCAGCATCACGTCCCGTGCGGTGGGGACGGGAGCGCCGCGCAGGTCGCACACCGTCCAGGCGACGCGGATGGCGCGATCGGCGCCGCGCGCGGACAGCCTGCCCATCCGCACGGCCGCCTCCAGCGGGGCGACCGCCTCGGCGGGCAGCGGAAAACGCTGTCGCAGAACGTGTCCCGGCACTTCGGCGTTGGTCCGCCAGCCGTCGGCGCGCCAGCGGTGCGCCGCCGCGGCGCGGGCGGCGGCGACCCGCTCCCGCACCGTGGCGCTGCTCTCGGCGACCTCGGAGCCCAGTGCGGGCCCGGTGTGACCGTGCATGCGCACCCAGAGGTCGATGCGGTCCATCAGCGGACCGGACAGTTTGCCCAGGTAGCGGCGACGGGCCAGCGGCGGGCAGATGCAGTCCACGTCGCGGGCGGGCGCGCACGGGCACGGGTTGGCGGCGAGTACCAGCTGGAAGCGCGCGGGATAGCGGGCGACGCCGTCGCGGCGGGCGATGCGTACCTCGCCCTCCTCGAGCGGGGTACGCATCGCCTCGAGCACCTTGGTGCCGATCTCGGCGCATTCGTCGAGGAACAGCACCCCGCGGTGCGCCCGGCTGACCGCGCCCGGCCGTGCCGTGCCCGAGCCGCCGCCGATCATCGCGGTCACCGAGGTGGAGTGGTGCGGTGCCACGAACGGCGGGGTGGTGACGAGGGGATGCTCGCCCGACAACGCGCCCGCCATCGAATGGATGGCCGTCACCTCCAGCGACTCCGCTTCGGTGAGTGGCGGCAGCAGACTCGGAAGCCGTTGCGCCAGCATCGTTTTACCGATGCCGGGCGGGCCGGTGAGCAGCAGATGGTGGCCGCCGGCCGCGGCGACCTCGAGCGCCCACCGTGCCTCCTCCTGCCCGACCACCTCGCTCAGGTCGCCGTCGGGGGCGGCGGCGCCGGGCAGGACGCCGTCGGGTTCGGCCAGCCCACCCTCCCCGCGCAGCCATGCCACCAGGCCACGCAGGGTCTCCGCGCCGAGCACCTCGATGCCCTGCACCAGTCCCGCCTCGGCCAACGC
This sequence comes from Nocardia sp. FDAARGOS_372, assembly GCF_002554515.1. Classification (NCBI taxonomy): domain Bacteria; kingdom Bacillati; phylum Actinomycetota; class Actinomycetes; order Mycobacteriales; family Nocardiaceae; genus Nocardia; species Nocardia sp. FDAARGOS_372. The sequence continues at coordinate 2,941,339 of NZ_PDDW01000001.1, forward strand.
GGCGCGTGGCACCACGACCGTGGGCCAGCCCGCGGCGCGCGCCGTCATCACCGCGGGCAGGATGCCGCGGACCCGCCGCACCCGTCCGTCCAGGGCCAGTTCGCCCAGCAACACCGCCTTGCCGAGCCGGGTGGAGGGGATCGCGTCGGCGGCGTCGAGCACCGCCGCCGCCAGCGCCAGGTCGTAGACGCTGCCCACCTTGGGCAATGTCGCCGGGGACAGCGCCAGGATGACCCGGCCGTCCGGCCACTTCTCCCCCGAGTTCGCGACCGCGGCCCGCACCCGGTCCCGGGATTCCGTCAGGGCGGTGTCGGGCAGGCCCACCAGATGCACCGAGGGCAGCCCCTGGCCGATGTCGGCCTCGATCTCCACCAACTGGCCGTCCACCCCGGCGACGGCGACCGAGTGGGCGCGGCCGAGCGCCATCAGAAGACCGCCTTCAGGTGGTCGATGACGGGGCGATGCCCGGGTGTCATCAGCACCGAGACCACGTCGAACCGGATCTGTTGCCAGGGCCCGTCCTGTTCGGCCAGCCACAGCAGAGCCAGGCGGCGGATCCGCTGGCGCTTGGTGAAGGTGACCGCTTCGGCGGGCGTGCCGAACCCGAGCCCGCGGCGGGTCTTGACCTCGACGAAGGCGGTGGTCTGTGCGTCACGCGCGATCAGGTCCAGCTCGCCGTAGCGGCACCGCCAGTTCCGCGCGACGATCTCCATGCCCGCGTCCCGCAGGAAGCGGGCGGCCAGTTCTTCCCCGTGTGCGCCGAGCGCCTGTTTGTCTCCCACACGGGCCAGGATGGTCGCCGACGTCGCCGATCCCGACGCGGCGACCTGGGCTTTCAGCCGCCCTGGGGATCACCGGACGGCTGAGGACAACGCGGCCGCGTCACTCGGGCAGGCGCAGGTCCGGCTTCTCCAGCTCCTCGATGTTGACGTCCTTGAAGGTGATGACCCGCACGTGCTTGACGAAGCGCGCGGGCCGGTACATGTCCCAGACCCAGGCGTCGCTCATGCGCACCTCGAAGTACACCTCGCCGTCGGCGTTCTGCGGGCGCAGCTCGACGGAATTGGCCAGGTAGAAGCGACGCTCGGTCTCCACCACGTACGAGAACTGACCGACGATGTCCTTGTACTCGCGATACAGCGAGAGCTCCATCTCGGTTTCGTACTTCTCGAGGTCCTCGGCACTCATCGGGTGGGACGTCCTCCTTCTCGGCGCAGTGCGTCGTATTCCGACATCATCCCGCATGCGCCGCGTCGGCAGCCACCCGGCTGTCCGCCACGCCGTCGGCGAGCACCGTCTCGGCGTATTCGACGGTGGGATCGAGCGGGCGCAGCCCCAGCCGCTCGCGCACATTCCGCCAGGACCGGCGGTGTTCGCTGCACGGGCCGAGCCGCTGCAACGCCGCGGTGTGTTCGGGGGTGTTGTAGCCCTTGTGGGCGGCGAAACCGTAGCCCGGGTGGCGGCTGTCCAGCTCGACCATGATCCGGTCCCTGGTGACCTTCGCGAGGATGCTCGCGGCGGCGATGCAGGCCGCCGCGGCGTCCCCGCCGATGACCGGCAGGGAGGGCGCCGCGAGGCCGGGCACCCGGAACCCGTCGGTGAGGACGTAGCCCGGCCGCTGTCGCAGGCCCGCGACCGCACGGCGCATGCCCTCGATATTGGCGACGTGGATGCCGATGGCGTCGATCTCCCAGGCCGGGATGACCACCACCTCCCAGGCCAGCGCGAGCCGCGTGATCACCGGGTACAGCTCCTCACGGGCGGCCTCGGTGAGTTTCTTGGAGTCGTCGAGCCCGGCGAGCCGGTCGTAGGCCTTGGGCGCCAGCAGGCAGGCCGCCACCACCAGCGGGCCCGCACAGGGACCGCGGCCCGCCTCGTCCACGCCCGCGACGGGTCCGAGCCCGCCGCGGATCAGCGCCGCCTCCAGCGTGCGCAACCCACCCGCCTTGCGCATCACCATGCGCGGCGGCCACCCCGTGCGTGCCGTCATCGCTCCACTCCGGCTTGCCTGCCCCACTGCGTGCATCCCTACCGTGCGAATTATCCGCCCGTGCCCCTCAGTTGCCCTGCGGGTCCTCGGCGCGGATGGGGCCGAGCCGGGTCGGCGGCCAGATCTTGAACACGGCCTTGCCGCGCACGTTCTCGATCGGCACGGTGCCCTGGAGCTCGTCACCGACGTGCGCGCGGGAATCCGCGGACTGGTTGCGGTTGTCCCCCATCACCCACAGATGGCCCTCGGGCACCTTGATCGGCCCGAACACCCGCCCGGCCGGGTAGCTCGCGTTCTGCTGGCCGGTCAGCCAGCGGTAGTCGTTCTGGACATACGGTTCGTCGAGGGCCTTGCCGTCGACCATCACCCGGCCCTGGGCGTCGCAGCACTGCACGGTCTGCCCGCCGACCGCGATGACGCGCTTGACCAGGTCGTTCTCGTCGGGCGGGACGAGCCCGAAGAAGGAGAGGAAGTTCTGGACGCCGCGCACCACCGGGTTGTCCGAGCGGATCGACTGGTAGCGGGTGTTCCAGGAGGGCGGACCGACGAAGACGACGACGTCACCGGGCTGCGGGTCCCCGGCGTAGTAGCTGATCTTCTGGACGTAGATGCGGTCGCCGATCTGCAGCGTCTCCTCCATCGACTGGGAGGGGATCACATACGGCCTACCGATGAAGGTGACCACGAGCGCGGCGATGATGGCGGCGATGCCGATCAGGATCGGCAGTTCCTGCCAGAACGGCCGCTGCTGTTTGGTCTTCCGATTACCCCTGCGCCGCCCGCGGCGGCCCGCCCCCTCGTCGTCCGATTCGGACACCCGCACCGACCCACTTTCGTCTGCCACGCCGAACAGACTAGCCCGGCACCATGACTCACGTCCGGTGCCGGGCCAGTCGACGATCAGTTGTCCCGGTCAAGGGCAGCGCTCAGCGCTTCTCCTTGATCTTGGCCGCCTTACCGCGCAGGTCGCGCAGGTAGTACAGCTTCGCCCGGCGGACGTCACCGCGGGTCACGACGTCGATGTGATCGATGTTGGGGCTGTGCACCGGGAAGGTGCGCTCCACGCCGACACCGAACGACACCTTGCGCACGGTGAAGGTCTCGCGGATGCCACCGCCCTGGCGACGGATCACGACGCCCTTGAAGACCTGGATGCGCTCCTTCGAGCCTTCGATGACCTTCACGTGCACATTCAGGGTGTCGCCGGGCCGGAAGTCCGGGACATCGCTGCGCAGCGACTTTTCGTCGACGAAGTCAAGGGTGTTCATTTCCATCCTTCTGGAGTTCGCGCGAACAGAGGACCCTGGCGGCACGGGTGTGCTCGACCGGTTCATGCTCCGAATTAAGGGATGCTCCCGGGGTCGAGAAAGCACCCAGGGCAACCTGAGCATTGTGCCAGACGGGCCGGGCCGCGACGAAATCGGCCGGGGTCAGCGGGGCGCCTCCGCCGGTTCGGGCCGGTCCGGTGCGGGCGCGCCGTGGTGCCGGTGCGGCGCGGGTGGCGCGGGCACCACGGTGCGGCTGAGCTCGGCCTCGGCGGCGGTGCGGGCGTGCTCGACGTCGGGTTTGCCCGCCACCAGATCCTGCACGAAGATCTTCGCCCGGATCACCGGCCTGCGGTAGCGGCGCTCGCGCACGATGGCGCGCGCCATCAATCGGCGGCGGTTGGCGTAACGCCAGCGTGCCCAGGGCGCGCCCGGCCTGCTCAGCCGCAGCGCGCCGACGAACAGCAGCGGCGGGAAGAACATGCCGAACAGGCCGGTCCAGATCTTGCCCTTGGCGATCACGACGGCGGCCATGGCCAGATTCGCCAGCGCGAAACCCGCCGCCACCAGGTGCCCGACAGTGCCGAGCGAGGTGCGGAAGTCGTTGATCTCCAGCAGCGACAGCGGATGGAAGCCGAGCAGCAACAGACCGGTCACGGCCAGCGCGACGAAGACCGCGTCGACCGAGGTGCGGCCCTGCTCCTCCCAATAGACGTCGCGCAGGTAGTAGATCAGCGCGAACTCGTCGAGCACCAGGGCGCTGCCGACGCCGAACGCCGCGGCCAGCGCCGCGGCGACCGGGGTGTCGGCGTCCTCGATCACCGCGACCATGCCCAGCCCGGACCCGAGGACGAGCACCACCCCGAACACCATGTGGTGGATGTGCACGTCACCGGCGCGCAGGTTGCCCGGCCACCACCGCACATCGGCCCGGATCATCCGGACGCTGAGCCGGATGAACAGGAAGCCGAGGATGAAGCCGAAGAGGAAGCAGAGCAGCGGCAGGCGGCCGTGCGCGATCACGTCCTGTTCGAGCCACCGTCGCATGACCGCCGGTACCTCCCCGCTTCTCCGGTGCGCCGCCGGGCCGGCTGCTACTTGCCGAATCCGGCGCGGCGCAGGGCGTCGGCCATCGACCCGCTGGGTGCGGGGGCATTGCGCCTGCCCTGGTTGCGACTCTGCTGCCGCCCCTGTCCATTCTGCCGTTGTCCGCCGCCGGCACCACCGGAACCGCCGCGGCGCCCGCCCTCGCGCTGGCCGCCGCGCTCGCCCTTGGCGGCGCCCGGCTCGTCGTCCAGCCGCAGCGACAGGCCGATGCGCTGACGGGCGACGTCGACCTCGAGCACCTTCACCTTCACCACGTCACCGGACTTGACGACCTCGCGCGGGTCCTTGACGAAGGAGTGCGACATGGCCGAGACGTGCACCAGCCCGTCCTGGTGGACGCCGACGTCGACGAACGCGCCGAACGCCGCGACGTTGGTCACCACGCCCTCGAGCACCATGCCCGGCTTCAGGTCGGCGACCTTCTCCACCCCGGCGGCGAATTCCGCGGTCTTGAACTCCGGGCGCGGGTCGCGGCCGGGTTTCTCCAGTTCGCCGATGATGTCGGTGACGGTGGGCACGCCGAACTTCTCGTCGGTGAACTCGGCGGGCCGCAACGACCGGAGCACGCCGGTGTTGCCGATCAGCTCGTCGACGCGGCGGCCGGTGGCCTCGAGAATGCGCCGCACCACCGGGTAGGCCTCCGGGTGCACCGCCGAGGTGTCCAGCGGATCGTCGCCGCCGCGGATGCGCAGGAAGCCCGCGCACTGTTCGAATGCCTTCGGCCCGAGCCGGGGCACGTCGAGCAGGGCGGTACGGGAACGGAACGGCCCGTTCTGGTCCCGATGGGCGACGATGCTCTCCGCGACGGCCGAGCCTATGCCCGACACCCGCGACAGCAGCGGCACCGACGCGGTGTTGACGTCGACGCCGACCGCGTTCACCGCGTCCTCGACCACCGCGCCCAACGAGCGGGCCAGCAGCGTCTCGGAGACATCGTGCTGATACTGGCCGACGCCGATCGACTTGGGGTCGATCTTCACCAGCTCGGCCAGCGGGTCCTGCAACCGACGTGCGATCGAGACCGCGCCGCGCAGCGAGACGTCCAGTTCCGGCAGTTCCTGGGAGGCGTAGGCGGAGGCGGAGTACACCGAGGCGCCGGCCTCGGAGACGACCACCTTGGTCGGCTTCTTGTCCGATGTGGGACCGATGCGGGAGATCAGCTCGGCCACCAGCGCGTCGGTCTCGCGCGAAGCCGTCCCGTTGCCGATCGCGATCAGTTCGACACCGAAGCGGGCCACCAGCGCGCCGAGCACGGCCAGCGACTTCTCGGTCTGGCCCTGCGGCTTGTGCGGGTAGATCACCTCGGTCGCGACCACCTTGCCGGTCGCGTCGACGACGGCCACCTTGACACCGGTGCGGTAGCCGGGGTCAAGGCCCATCGTGGTGCGGGTGCCCGCGGGGGCGGCCAGCAGCAGATCGCGCAGGTTCGCCGCGAAGACGTCGACGGCGTCCTTCTCCGCCGCCTGCCGCAGCCGCATCCTGGTGTCGATGCCCAGGCTCACCTGCAACTTGGTCCGCCACGCCCACCGCACGGTGTCGAGCAGCCAGCTGTCGGCGGGGCGTCCGCGATCGGCGATGCCGAACTTCGCGGCGATGCGGCCCTCGTAGACGCTGCGTTCCCCCGGCGCGAGTTCCTCGGTGTCGGGCTCGAGCTGGAGGCTGAGCACCTCCTCCTTCTCCCCGCGGAACAGCGCGAGCACCCGGTGTGAGGGCAGCGAGCTGAACGCCTCGCTGAACTCGAAGTAGTCGGCGAACTTCGCCCCCGCCTCCTCCTTGCCGGGCCGCACGGTGGAGGTGAGCTGCCCGCGATTCCACATCATCTCGCGCAACTCACCGACCAGGTCGGCGTCTTCGGCGAACCGCTCGACCAGGATCGCGCGGGCGCCGTCGAGCTGCTCGGCGGTGTACTGCGCGGGATCGGTGGTGGGGTCGGCCAGCAGGGCGTCGGCCACCGGCTCGTGCCCGGCCTCGCGCGCGATCTGGGCCTTGGTGCGCCGCTTGGGCTTGTAGGGCAGGTAGATGTCCTCGAGGCGGGCCTTGGTCTCGGCCAGCAGCAGGCTGCGGTGCAGCTCGTCGTCGAGTTTGCCCTGGGCGCGGATGGATTCGATGATGGCGGCGCGGCGCTCGTCCAGCTCGCGCAGGTAGTGCAGGCGTTCCTCCAGCGTGCGCAGCTGCGCGTCGTCGAGGCCGCCGGTCACCTCCTTGCGGTACCGGGCGATGAAGGGCACGGTCGAGCCCGCGTCGAGCAGTTCGACCGCGGCGCGGACCTGGCTCTCCCGCACCCCGAGTTCCTCGGCGATGCGGCTGCCGACGCCCGCCGGACCCGCGAGCGTGCCCACCGGTGCGGCGGTCGTATCGGTGCTGTTCGTCTCTGAACTGGCGATCTCGGGCGCTGTCGTCACGAGCGGCAACACTAGCGGCTCCCACCGACGGCGGCTGCTCCGCCTCTCCGCGGCGTTTCCCGGTGCGTGCGCCGGATACGGCGACGCGCCGGGGCGCCGGAACGAATCCCGTGGGATCCGCCGACGCACCCGGCGCGCCCGGCTGTGTGCGTGCCGATCACGTGCCGGACTGCAGCATTTCGCGGGCCAGCTCGCGCATCTCGGCCTTGCGCACCTTGCCGGTGACCGTCATCGGGAACTCCTCGACGACGTGCACGTACCGCGGGATCTTGAAGTGCGCGAGTTTGCCGGTGCAGAACTGCCGCACGGCCGCCGCGTCCAACGGTTCGGCGCCCGCGCGCATCCGGATCCAGGCCATCAGCTCCTCGCCGTAGCGTTCGTCGGGCACGCCGATGACCTGGGCGTCGAGGATGTCGGGATGGGTGTAGAGGAATTCCTCGATCTCGCGCGGGTAGATGTTCTCCCCGCCGCGGATCACCATGTCCTTGATGCGGCCGGTCACCGCGACATAGCCGTCCTCGTCCATCACGCCGATGTCGCCGGTGTGCATCCAGCGGGCGGCATCGATGGCCTCGGCGGTCTTCTCGGGCTCGTCCCAGTAGCCGAGCATCACCGAGTAGCCGCGGGTGCACAGCTCGCCGGGCTCGCCGCGCGGCACGGTGCGGCCGGTCGCCGGGTCGACGATCTTGACCTCGAGGTGCGGGCCGACCCGGCCGACGGTGGCGGTCCTGCGGTCGATGTCGTCGTCGCGGCGGGTCTGGGTGGAGACCGGGCTGGTCTCGGTCATGCCGTAGCAGATGCAGACCTCGCTCATGCCGAGCCGGTCGATGACCCGCTTCATCACCTCCACCGGGCACGGTGAGCCTGCCATGATGCCGGTGCGCAGGGTGCTCAGATCCGGTGCGGCGCCGGACTTCTCCAGCTCGGTGTCGAGTTCGGCGAGCACGGCGATGAACATCGTCGGCACCCCGTAGAGCGAGGTGCACTTCTCGGCGGCGACGGCGGCCAGGGTGGCGGCCGGATCGAACGACGGCGCCGGGATCACGATCGCCGCGCCGTGGCTGGTGGCCGCGAGATTGCCCATGACCATGCCGAAGCAGTGGTAGAAGGGCACCGGCACGCAGATGCGGTCCTGCTCGGTGTAGCCGCACAGCTCGCCGACGAAGAAGCCGTTGTTGAGGATGTTGTGGTGGCTGAGCGTGGCACCCTTGGGGAAACCCGTTGTGCCCGAGGTGTATTGGATGTTGATCGGATCGTCCATGGTGAGCTCGGCGCCGAGCTCGGCCAACCGGACCGGGTCGGGCGTGGTGCTCGTCACCTGCTGCCACTGGTCGTCGCCGAGGATGAGCACCTGCTCGAGCCCCGGACACTCCCCGCGCACCTCGTCGATCATGGCGACGTAGTCGGAGGTCTTGAACTCGCGCGCCGCGATCAGCATGCGCACGCCCGCCTGACGCAGCACATAGGCCAGTTCGCTGGTGCGATAGGCCGGATTGATGTTGACCAGGATCGCGCCGATCTTCGCGGTCGCGTACTGGGTGAGGAACCACTCGGCACAGTTCGGCGCCCAGATGCCGACGCGGTCACCCTTGCGGATACCGCGCGCGTCCAGGCCCGCGGCCAGCGCGTCGACCGCCGCGACGAGTTCGCGGTAGGTCCAGCGGCGGCCCGACGGAATGTCCACCAGCGCTTCCCGATCCGGATGCGCGGCCGCGGTGCGGTCGAGGTTCGCGCCGATCGTGTCGCCGAGCAGCGGGGTGGGAGACGGGCCGGAGTCGTAACTCGGCAGTGCTCTCGTCGCCGTCGTCGTTGTCGCCGTCGTCATCGCTTGGCCTCCTGTTCGCGCAGCACGAAACGCTGCACCTTGCCACTGGGCGTCTTGGGCAGACTGTCCACGAAATGCACGCGGCGCGGGTAGGCGTGCGCCGCGAACTTCTGCTTCACCAACTGCTGCAGCTCCGCGGCGAGCTCCGCGCTGCCGTCGACACCGGAGCGCAGCACCACGAACGCCTCGAGCACCTCGCCGCGCAGTTCGTCGGGCAGGCCGACCACGGCGGCCTCGGCGACGTCGTCGTGCATGACCAGCACGCTCTCGACCTCGAACGGGCCGATGCGGTATCCGGCCATGATGATGACGTCGTCGTCGCGGGCCGAGAAGGTGAAGAAGCCGTCGGCGTCGCGGGAGCCGGCGTCACCGGTCAGGTACCAGCGGCCGTCGGCGGTGAAGCGTTGCGCGGTGCGCTCGGGGGCGTCGAGGTAGCCGAGGAACCACATCAGCGGGCTGCGGGTGGTGTCGATGGCCAGCCTGCCCAGCTCGCCGGGGGCGGCCTCGACGTCGGCGGTGTCGGAGAGCACCGCGCAGGTCCAGCCCGGCAGCTGGCGGCCCATCGAGCCCAGCGGCGCGGCCGCGTTCAGCTGGTCGTGCCAGGCGTTGCAGATGACCATGCCGTGCTCGGTCTGCCCGTAGTGGTCGCGCACCGGCACACCGAGGGTGCGCGCGGACCAGGCCACCACCTCCGGGGTGAGCGGCTCGCCCGCCGAGGACGCCCGGCGCAGCGAGATACCGGCGGGCGCGGGCCCGTCGTCGGAGCGCAGCGCCCGGTACACGGTGGGGGCGGCGGCGAAGTTGGTGACGCCGAACTTCTCCAGCACCTGCCAGGTCAGCGCGGGCGAGAACCCGGCGTGCAGCAGCAGGCTGCGGGTGCCGGCGGCCAGCGGCGCCAGGATCGCGTAGTAGAGGCCGTAGGCCCAGCCCGGGTCGGCGGCGTTCCAGAACACGTCGTCCGGGCGCACGTCGAGGGCGAACTCCTGGTAGGCGTGGAACGAGGCCAGCGCGCGCACCGGAATCGGGACGCCCTTCGGCGTGCCGGTGGTACCACTGGTGAACAGCTGCACCAGCAGCCCGTCACCGCCGACCGCGACGGCCGCGCCACGCGGGTCGTCGGCGTCGTAGGACTCCAGCAGCTCGGCGAAGCGCAGCGGCTCGCGCACGGCCAGCGACTCGGGGACCTGACCGGCGACGATCAGCCGCCACGGGACCTCGGCCGGGATGTCCTCACCCGGCAGCAGCTTGGCGGCCTGATCGGCGTCGGCGATCACCGCCACCGTGCGGCTCGCGTCCAGCCGCAGCGCGATCGCGGGCGGGGCGAAGGCGGTGAACAGCGGCACGTGCACCGCGCCGCGCCGCCAGATGCCCAGCAGCGCGACCACCAGGTCCGCGGACTTGGCCATCAGCGTGGCGACCCGATCACCCGGGCCGACGCCGAGACCGGCGAGCGCCGCGGCGAACCGTGCGGATCGCTCGCGCAGCTCACCGTAGGTGAGGTCGGTCGAGGACAGATCCGACTCGATCACCGTGAAGGCGACCGCGTCCGCGGGGTGCCGGTCGCACAGCAGTTCCGCGGCGCAGGCGTCGGGTCCGTCGTAGGTGTCCAGGAACTCACGCACCCGTGCGTCCACGTCGATCGTCATCGTGCTCTCTCCTCCTCGGTGATCCAGCTCCCCGGTGTCGAATAGAATGTGGGTCGGATCACGTTGACGACTACCCCCGAAAAGGGGTGAAACCCTTGACAGGCACCTCCCTGCTGCGCCCGCGCGACGGTGACGCGCTGCGCGCCGAGATCCGCTGGATCGCCCGAGAGACGGGTGTACCGGTGGTGTTCGGCGGCGAAGTCCACGAGGACACCCTGCTGCTCTCGGAGTTCTTCGGCACCAAGACCAACGGCTTGCGCGGGCTGCCGGTACTGCGCAGTTCGGGACTCGGCGGCCGGGTGATGGACCTGCGCAGGCCCGCCTCGGTCGCGGACTACCGCAACGCCTCCACGATCACCCACCACTACGACGAGCCGGTCTCCGGCGAGGGCATCCGCTCGGTCGCGGCGGTGCCGGTGGTGGTCGGCGACCGGTCGCGGGCGGTGCTCTACGCGGCCACCCGCGGCGGGCCGGTCGGGGACCGCACGGCCGATCTGATCGTGCGGGCGAGCAGGCGCCTGGCCACCGAGATCGCCATCCGCGACGAGGTCGACCGGCGGCTGCGGTTGCTCGAGGTGGCCAGCCCGGCCCGCGAGGCCGGACCGGAGCTGACCGAGGAACTGCGCGAGATCAACGCCGAACTGCGCGGGTTGGCGGGCACGGTGCGCGACGAGCGCACCCGGGAGCGGCTGCACGGCGTGTGCGCCCGGCTGACCAGGATGCTCACCGGCGAGACCTCTCCCACCGCACCCAAGCTCTCCCGGCGGGAGCTCGACGTGCTCTCCGAGGTGGCGCTCGGATGCACGAATCAGGAAGTGGCGCAGCGACTTTCCCTCGGTCCCGAGACGGTGAAGAGTTACCTGCGCAACGCCATGACCAAGCTGGACGCGCATTCGAGGCACGAGGCCGTGGTCACCGCCCGTCGGCTGGGTTTGCTGCCGTAATCCACAGCGCTGCCGTCGTCCACAGCCGTCGGGCCACACATTCCGCGGTGCGGCCGCGCGTGCGATGATCGACCCCGTCCGATTCCAGGAGGGGGAGTTCGATCATGGGTGGGAACATCAGCGTGCGCGTACTGGCGCGGGTCGTCGTCGGTGTCGCACTGGCGCTCACCATGGCCGCGTGCGGTCTCGGCGCGCCGGACGCGCAGGGGCCGGGCGGACCGCCGGACGCGCCGGTCCTGGATCTGGCGGCCATCCGCACCCTCGAGGTCGGCGCCCACCGCGAAATCGGGGTGACCGAGACCGGCCTCTACACCGTGACCGAGGACGCGGTCGTCGGTTTCGCCCCCGACGGCACCCGACAGTGGACCCTGCGCAAGGACGGCGCCCGGCCCGACACCGACCGGGTGCGGCCGGTGTTGTTCCAGCCGGTGCTGCTCGTGGGCTGGGAGGGCACCCCGGGACTGGTCGCGTACTCGACCGAAACCGGCGAGCAACTGTGGAGCACGGCGGCCGAGGAGTGGACCCAGGGCGACACCGCCGACGGAACGGTGACCTTCGCCGACGCCCGCACCGGCACCCAGGCCTGGTCGGTGTCCCTCGCCTCCTTCGGTTGCCCGCCCACCGAGGACGCGCTCGTTCCGGTGTGGATCCGCGACGTGGTGCTGATCCGTTGCCACACGGCGACCGGCCCCGACGGCAAGGGTGCCGACCAGTGGGTCGCAGCGCTGGATCCGCGCGACGGGGCGGTGCGCTGGCAGCGGCAGCTCACCGGTGGCGACCACGTCGCCGTCGAGTCGCGCAACACCCTGGCGGTGAAACTGAGCAGCGGGGAGACCGACGTCCTCGACATCACCACCGGCGAATCACTCGCTCGCAGGCCCGCCGCCCCCGGCTCGCGGTACCGGCTCCCCCGTCCGGACGGGGTGTCGCTGGTCATGGACAGCACGACGCTGGCGGAGAACACCGCCATGCGGCTGGAGGAGGCCGACGGCCGGGTGCGGTGGACGGCGCTGCTCGACGAGCGGGAAGAAGTCCTTCCGCTCACCGCCGCGGTGAGCAGTAACGTCCTGCTCGCCACCATGCGGAAACGGCTCGGGGACAACGCGGTCTCGCTGGTCGCCTACGACATGGGCGACGGTACGCGCACGCTGGTCGCCGGTCCGGGGCCCAGTGTGGGCGACGAACAACCGACGCTGACGATGGCACTCGCCCGCCGCGACAACCCCACCATGGCGCCGTGGGGACTCCTGGTGCCGGGTGCGGACGGCACCGTGGCGGTGGTTCCGGCCGAGTGAGGTCGGTCAGCCCGACGACGACTCCGGCGGCAACAGGTCGGGACGGCGTTCCCTGGTGCGGGCCAGCGACTGCTCGCGCCGCCACGCCGCGACCTTGGCGTGGTCACCGGAGAGCAGGATCGGCGGCACCTCGAGGCCGCGCCAGCTCACCGGGCGGGTGTAGCTGGGCCCCTCGAGCAGGCCGTCGGAGAACGAATCCTGTTCGTGGGACTGCTGATTCCCGAGCACCCCGGGCAGCAGCCGGACGACCGCCTCGACCATCACCAGCACCGCCGCCTCGCCGCCGATCAGCACGTAGTCGCCGATGCTGACCTCCTCGACGCGCACCCGCCGGGCGGCGTCGTCGAAGACACGCTGGTCGATGCCCTCGTAGCGACCGCACGCGAACACCAGGTGACGTTCGGCGGCCCAGCGCTGCGCGGTGGCCTGGGTGAAAGGCACGCCGGCCGGGGTGGGGACGACGAGCAGCGCGTCGTCGGGGCACACCGCGTCGAGCGCGTCGCCCCACACGGTCGGCTTCATGACCATGCCGGGTCCGCCGCCGTAGGGGGCGTCGTCGACGGACTTGTGCACGTCGTGCGTCCAGCGGCGCAGGTCGTGCACGTCGACGGAGATCAGTCCCTTGTCGATGGCCTTGCCCAGCAGCGCCGTGCGCAACGGCTCCAGATATTCGGGGAAGATGGTGACGACGTCGAGTTTCATGCGGCCCGTGTCATTCCGGATCGAGCAGGCCCTCGGGCGGATCGATCACGACGTACCCCTCGGCGACCGAGACGGTCGGCACGATGGCGGTGACGAACGGGATCAGGATCTCCCGCCCGTCCTCGGCGGCTCGCACCGAGAGCAGTTCACCGGCGGCCGAATGCAGCACCTCGGTGACGGTACCGAGCACGGCACCGGCCGTGTCGCGCACACTCAGGCCCTCGAGTTCGTGATCGTAGAACTCGTCCGGATCGTCCGAGGGCGGCAGTTCGGCGCTGTCGACGACGAACAACGTGCCGCGCAGCGCGTCGGCGGCGGACCGGTCGTCGACCCCGGCCAGGGACACCAGAAGCCGGCCCGAGTGTTCCCGGGCCGACTCCACGGTGAATTCCCGCACCTCGGTCGAGCGCGGCAGCCGCCCGCGCAGGACGGTGCCCTCGGCGAAGCGCGCGTCGGGGTCGTCGGTGCGGACCTCGACGACGAGTTCTCCGCGCACCCCGTGCGATTTGGCGACCCGTCCCACGACGAGTTCCATCGGCGGCGTCTCCGGCTACTGGTCGGTGTCGACCACGTCGACCCGGATGCCCCGGCCGCCGATGCCCGCGACCAGGGTGCGCAGCGCGGTCGCGGTGCGACCACCGCGACCGATCACCTTGCCCAGGTCGTCGGGGTGCACGTGCACCTCGACGGTGCGTCCGCGACGGCCGGTGATCAGCTCGACGCGGACGTCATCGGGATTGGCGACGATGCCGCGCACGAGGTGCTCGACGGCATCGGCGACGACGGCGCTCATTACTCGGCGGCCTCGGCCTCGGTCGACTCGGCGGCGGCGTCGTCCTTCTTGGCCTTCTTCTTCGGGGTGACGGCCTCGGCGACGGGCTCGTTCTCGGCGGCGGCCAGCGCGGCGTTGAACAGGTCCAGCTTGGACGGCTTGGCGGCCTTCACCTTCAGGGTGCCCTCGGCGCCGGGCAGGCCCTTGAACTTCTGCCAGTCACCGGTGATCTCCAGCAGGCGCTGCACCGGCTCGGTCGGCTGCGCGCCGACGCTCAGCCAGTACTGGACGCGCTCGGAGTCGATCTCGATCAGCGAAGGCTCTTCCTTCGGGTGGTACTTGCCGATGGACTCGATCGCCCGGCCGTCACGGCGGGTGCGGGCGTCGGCGACGACGACGCGGTACTGCGGGTTGCGGATCTTGCCCAGGCGGGTGAGCTTGATGCGAACAGCCATGCTGATCTGCCTCTTTCGGGTAGGCGGCCACCGCCACGAGGGCGACGACCAGGATGGTCACCGCGCAATTCAGCGACCCGCACGGTCTGCGAGCCCGGTTTTGCGCTTGGAGTGCGTGACCGCCGCGCGGTACGTAACCGGAGACGGGCTGACACTGTCCTGTCCAGGACGGTGGTCCATTGTGCCAGACGGGCCAGCCCGGCTCGAAATCGGTCCGTGGTCAGGCGGCCATCAACTCGGCGTTGATGTCGGCCTGCTCCGCGAGGGCGTCGTTGCCGACGATGAACCATCCCTCGGTGGCCTCGATCACCCCGTCGACGGTGATGTTCTCGGTGACGACCAGATCGCGCACAGCGACCTCCTCCTCGGACCGGTGCTACCCCACGCGGGGAAAGGCGGACCGTCGACGCCCGGCCCGCCGGAACCTCGTCGACGCGCCGGTCACCGGTGTCCGGTGACGGGATCGGCGGACTTGACCACCCGCCCGCGCAGCACCACCCAGGCGGGCTCGGTGAGCACATCGGGATGCTCGCGCGGATCGTCGCGGTAGACGACGAAATCGGCGGGCGCCCCGTGCGCGATGCCCGGCCTGCCGAGCCAGTCGCGGGCCGCCCAGGACGCCGCGCCGAGCGCCTCGTGCGCCGACAGCCCGGCCTTGCCGAGCGCGGCGATCTCGTCGGCGATGCGGCCGTGCCGGATCGAGCCGCCCGCGTCGGTGCCCGCGTAGATCGGCACGCCGGCGTCGTGGGCGTTGCCGATGGTGTCGCGCACGCGACGGTGCAGGTCGCGCATGTGTGCGGCGTAGACGGGGAAGCGGCCCGCGCTGTCGGCGATCTCGGGGAAGGTGTCGATGTTGATCAGGGTGGGCACCAGGGCGGTGCCGTGCTCGACCATCATCGCGATGGTGTCGTCGGTGAGGCCGGTGCCGTGCTCGAGACAGTCGATACCGGCGTTGATCAACCCGGGCAGCGCGTCCTCGCCGAAGACGTGCGCGGTCACCCGGGCGCCCTCGGCGTGCGCGGCCTCGATCGCCTCGACCAGGACGGCATCACTCCACAGCGGGCGCAGATCGCCGACGGCGCGGTCGATCCAGTCGCCGACGATCTTGACCCAGCCGTCGCCGCGGCGGGCCTGCTCGGCCACGATCTGCGGCAGGTCCCGTTCGTCGTCGAGCTCGATCCCCAGCTCGCGGATGTAGCGTTTGGGCCGCGCGATGTGCCTGCCCGCGCGGATGATGCGGGGCAGGTCGTCGTGGTCGTCGATGAAGCGCGTATCGATGGGCGAGCCCGCGTCGCGCAGCAGCAGCGCACCGGCGTCGCGTTCGATCTCGGCCTGGGCGATGGCGCCGTCGTGGTCCTCGTCGCCACCGCCGTAGCGAATGCCGACGTGGCAGTGCGCGTCGACCAGGCCCGGCACGATCCAGCCGCTGTCACAGAGGGTTTCGGCATCCCGCATCGGCTCGAACGAGACCAGGCCGTCGTGTACCCACAGGTCACGAACCTCGTCGTCGGGCAGAACGACTCCACGAAGATGCACGGCGGGACCTCCCTCACTCGGTGCGCCGCCGCGGTGCCGCGGCGAGGCTCGCGAGTCCCATTCTGTCCCGTCCGCGCCGCCTGCGGGTGGCGCTCGGGCGCCGCGAGTCGGGCCGGGCGCCTACTTCTTCGGGAACTTCAGCTTCGACAGATCGAAGTTCTCCAGCCCCGGCGGCAGCTCGTTGAGACCCGCGGGCATGTTGGAGATATCGGGCATCCCGGCGGGCATCCCCGGCATTCCGGCGGGCATGCCCGGGAATCCGCCGCGCACCTTCGGCGGGGTGGGACCGCGACCGCCCTTCTTGCCCTTCTTGCCCTTCTTGGCGTTGCGGCGCGAGCCGGGCATGCCCATCTGGCGGCCCATCATCGCCATCATCTTCTTGGCCTCGAAGAACCGATCGACCAGCTGGTTGACCTCCGAGACCGTGACACCGGAGCCGTTGGCGATGCGCAGGCGCCGGGAGGCGTTGATGATCTTGGGGTTGGCCCGCTCGGCGGGGGTCATGCCACGGATGATCGCCTGCACCCGGTCGAGCTGCTTGTCGTCGACCTGGGCGAGCACGTCCTTCATCTGACCCGCGCCCGGCAGCATGCCCAGCAGATTGCCGATCGGGCCCATCTTGCGGATGGCGAGCATCTGCTCGAGGAAGTCCTCCAGCGTGAGTTCGCCGCTGCCGATCTTGCGCGCGGCCTCCTCGGCCTGCTGCGCGTCGTAGACCTGTTCGGCCTGCTCGATGAGGGTGAGCACATCACCCATGCCCAGGATGCGGCTGGCCATCCGGTCCGGGTGGAAGACGTCGAAGTCCTCGAGCTTCTCACCGGTGGAGGCGAACATGATCGGCGCGCCGGTGACGTTGCGCACCGACAGCGCCGCACCGCCGCGGGCGTCGCCGTCGAGCTTGGTGAGCACCACGCCGGTGAAGCCGACGCCGTCGCGGAAGGCTTCGGCGGTGGTCACCGCGTCCTGACCGATCATGGCGTCGAGCACGAACAGCGTCTCGTCCGGCTGGACGGCGTCGCGAATGCTCGCGGCCTGGCGCATCAGCTCCTCGTCGATGCCGAGGCGGCCCGCGGTGTCGACGATGACGATGTCGTACTGCTTGTTGCGGGCCTCGGCGACGCCGCCGCGCGCGACCTCGACCGGATCGGCCGCGGTGATGCCCAGCGGGTTCTCCCCGCCGCCCACCGAGGTGCCCGGGTGCGGGGCGAAGACGGGCACGCCCGCGCGCTCGCCGACCACCTGGAGCTGGGTGACGGCGCCGGGGCGCTGCAGGTCGCAGGCCACCAGCAAGGGCTGATGTCCCTGCCCCTTCAGGTATTTCGCGAGCTTGCCCGCCAGCGTCGTCTTACCGGCGCCCTGCAGACCGGCGAGCATGATCACCGTCGGCGGGGTCTTGGCCAGGTTGAGCCTGCGGGTCTCGCCGCCGAGGATGCCGACGAGTTCCTCGTTGACGATCTTGACGACCTGCTGGGCGGGATTCAGCGCCGCGGAGACCTCCGCGCCCTTGGCGCGCTCCTTGATCCTGGCGATGAAACCGCGCACCACGGGCAGCGCGACGTCGGCCTCGAGCAGGGCCAACCGGATCTCCCGGCACGTGGCGTCGATGTCGGCCGGTGACAGACGCCCCTTACCGCGCAGATCCTTCAGGGCACCGGTAAGCCGGTCGGACAGGGATTCGAACACCGATCGCGCTCCTGATCTCGAGTGACGTCAATTATCTCCCAGCGTAATGGGGTCACCCGGGCCTGCGCGCACGCGGTGCGCCGAGCAGCGGCTATTCGGCCACGATGCGCGCCGGATCACCGGTACCGCGATAGTCGTGATTCTCCAGTCGCACCAGATGGACGGCCTGGCGTCCGGTGAGGCCGAGTTCGAGCGCGAGCTCGTCGAGGCCGGCCCATTCGGTGGGGCCGGTCATGTCCCGGGTGGCGACGGCGGTGGCGATCGTCATCGCGGTGACCGCCTGCCTGCCGGTGAGCGTGCGCCCGGGCAGCCAGGAGACCACCCACAGGTCGCCGCCGACGCACCGCGCCATATGGGACGTCTCGTCGCTGGTCATCATCGATGCCGCAACCACCTGAATCGCCATCGACCTGCTCCCCTCGTGCTCGCGACAGCCGGACCTTGATGATCGTAGGGGCCGCGCGGGAACCGAGGAGGCGTTCCAGCAAATGATCTGCAACATTCCGGTCGCGGCCCGGCGGCGACACGCTAGGCCGGGGTCTCCTCCGGCGGCTTCGGGGCGGGCTGCGGCACCACCCGCAGCACCGCGTCGGTGAGCGCGGCACGCTGGGCCTGCTCGTCCGGACCGCCCAGCTCCAGGCAGAAGGCGTCGACGACGGCCGCGCCCATGGTGACGATCTTGGCCCAGCGGACATTGGCCCCGCAGTCGGCGAACGCGGCGGCGAGCCTGCTCAGCAGACCGATCCGGTCCTCGGCGCGCAGTTCCAGGATCACCTGCCCCGGCGTGCCGGTGGGCGTCCACAACAGCCGCGGCTGCGCCTGGGCATAGGGACCGCGACCGGCACCGACCGCGGCCCGCTCCCGCTCGGCGAGCACCGCGGGCAGATCGAGGTCGCCGGCGATGGCCCGGATCAGTTCCTGGCGCAGCAGGCCCGGGTCGGGCGGATCGCCGAATTTCGGTGTGACGACGAAGGTGTCGACGGCCGAGTCGCCGTGCACGCCCAGCGACGCCGACAGCACCCGCAGCGAGTGCAGGGCGAGCACACCCGCGGCATCGGAGAGCAGACCGGGCGCGTCCGGCGCGATGACGGTGACGACGTGGCTGAACTTGCCCTCCCCCGGCGCCAACTCGACGTGCACACCGCCCGCCGCGGCCTTGGCGAGCAACTCCGGCGCGATCGGGGCGGGCGTCGGCAGCGCGTCACCGGCCATCACCGCCCGGCAGCGGCGGACCAGATCCCCGATCAGCGAAGCCTTCCACTCGCCCCACACCCCCGGTCCGGTGGCCAGCGAATCGGCCTCGGCCAGCGTGTGCAGCAGCTCCAGCAGTTGCGGATCGCCGTCGAGCGCCTCCACGACGTGCCGCACGGTCTGCGGATCGTCCAGATCGCGCCGGGTCGCGGTGTCCGGCAGCAGCAGGTGGTGGCGCACGATCGCACTCAACGTCCGCACGTCGGAGGGCCACAGTCCGAGCCTGCGCCCGATCTGCGTCGCCAGCTCCGCCCCGACCACGCTGTGATCGCCCTGCCTGCCCTTGCCGATGTCGTGCAGCAGCGCGCCCAGTGCGAGCAGATCGGGCCGGGCCACCCGGGTACTCAGCGCGCTCGCGTAGGCGACGGTTTCCATCAGGTGGCGATCGACCGTCCAGGTGTGCAGGACATCGCGGGGCGGCAGATCGCGCACCGCGCCCCACTCCGGCAGCAGTCTGCCCCACAACCCGGTCCGGTCCAGCGCCTCGATCGCCGCGATCACGCCCCGGCCCGCGCCCAGCAGCACCAGCAGGTCGTTGAGCGCGTCCTTGGGCCACGGCTCCCGCAGTTCCGGCGCGTCCTCGGAGAGCCGGTTGAGTGTGGTGGCCGACATCGGCAGCCCGGTCTGCGCCGACGCCGCCGCCACCCGCAGGATCAGCCCGGGATCGCGCTGCGGCCGCGCGTCCCTGGCCAGCACCACCTCGCCCGCGTGCTCGACCACCCCCTCATCGAGTGGTCGACGCACCGGCATGCGGCGCAGCCTGGCCAGCCCGCGCCGCGGCAGCGCGTTGGCGGCCGTGCGCAATCCGACCTCGACGGAGTAGCTCACCGTCCGGGCCGAATCACTCAGTGTGCGAGCCAGATCGAAGCGGTCGCCGATGCGCAGCGCCGCGCCGATCTCGTCGGCGTCCTGCGCCCGCAACTGGTCGCGGCCGCGGCCGGCGACCCGGTGCAGCTCGGTACGGACGTCGAGCAACCGGCGGTGCGCCTGCCGCAGTCCGCCGCCGGGCACCTCCGGACCGAGCCCCGGCATGGCGTCGGTCAGGTGTGCGACGGCGAGTGCGTCGAGCAGCTGGATGTCGCGCAGTCCGCCGCGGCCGTTCTTCAGGTCGGGCTCGGCCCGGTGGGCGATCTCGCCGCAGCGCTGCCAGCGGGCCTCGGCCTGGGCGACCAGGTCGTCGAACCGATGCCGGATCCCGTTGCGCCACTCCCGGCGGACCCCGCCGATCAGCAGATTGCTCAGCTCCACATCGCCGACGATGTGGCGGGCTTCGAGCATGCCGAGCGCGGCGATCAGGTCGTCACCGGCCACCCGCAGCGCCTGCGGCACGGTGCGGACGCTGTGGTCGAGCTTGATGTGGGCGTCCCACAACGGATACCAGAGCTGATCGGCGACCTCGGCGACCCGCGCGGGATCGACCTCGTCGTGCAACAGCACCAGATCCAGGTCGGAGTACGGCAGCATCTCCTTGCGCCCGAGCCCACCGACGGCCACCACGGCCAGGCCGCTGTCGGCGGTGATGCCCAGCTCGGCGCCCTTGCCGGTGAGCCACAGCTCGTACAGGTCCACCAGCGCCTGCCGCAGCGATGCCGCGTCCAGCCGTGGATTGCGCGGCAGCCCACCCTCGAGCAACTGCGTCCGCGCCCGCACCAGATCGGCGGCACCACCGGCCTTGGCCGGTCCGCTGTCGGTCCGCCTGCTACCACTACCCACGACCACCACCCGTTTCATGAGTGCGGCCCCGCCCCGACCGGGCTGTCCGGTGGGAGCGGGGCCGCCGCTCGACTCGAAATCCCGCTACAGCGCGTCGGTGCCGCGCTCGCCGGTGCGCACGCGGATGATCGACTCGACGGGGGTGACCCACACCTTGCCGTCGCCGATCTTGCCGGTGCGCGACGCCTCGACGATCACGTCCACGACCTTGTCGACGGAGGCATCGTCGACGACGACCTCGACCCGGACCTTCGGCACGAAGTCCACCGAGTACTCGGCGCCGCGGTAGACCTCGGTGTGGCCCTTCTGCCTGCCGTAGCCCTGCACCTCGCTGACGGTCATGCCGAACACGCCCGCCTGTTCCAGACCGGTCTTGACGTCCTCGAGCGTGAACGGTTTGACGATTGCGGTGATCAGTTTCATGTCGTCATGCCTCCTTGACGAGCGAGCGTGCCGTGCCACCCACAGCAGCGAAATCGTATGCGGTTTCCGCGTGCTCGGACTCGTCCAGACCCACCGACTCGGCCTCGTCGTCGGCGCGCAGACCGATCGTGAACTTCAGGATCAGAGCAATGACGGCCGTCGCGACCAGCGAGTAGGCAAGCACGGTGAACGCACCGACGGCCTGCAGCTTCAACTGCTCGATCCCACCACCGTAGAACAAGCCCTCGACCGCCGCGGGCGCTTCCGGCGCCGCCACCAGGCCGACCATCAGGGTGCCGACCAGGCCGCCGACCAGGTGCACGCCGACCACGTCGAGCGAGTCGTCGAAGCCGAACCTGAACTTCAGGCCGACCGCCAGCGCACACAGCGCACCGGAGACCACACCGATGGCCAGCGCACCGAGCACGTTCACCGAGGAGCACGCCGGGGTGATGGCGACCAGGCCTGCCACGATGCCCGACGCCGCGCCCAGCGAGGTGGGGTGGCCGTCGCGGATCTTCTCCACCACCAGCCAGGCGAGCATCGCGGCGGCGGTGGCGATGGTGGTGGTGAGGAACGTCGCGCCGGCGATCCCGTTGGAGCCGACGGCCGACCCGGCGTTGAAGCCGTACCAGCCGAACCAGAGCAGACCGGCGCCGAGCATGACGAAGGGCAGGTTGTGCGGGCGGAACGGCGTCTGCGGCCAGCCCTTGCGCTTCCCGAGGATCAGCGCGAGCACCAGACCGGCGGCGCCGGCGTTGATGTGCACCGCGGTGCCGCCCGCGAAGTCGATGGCCTTGAGGTTGTTGGCGATCCAGCCGCCCTCCTCGCCGGTGTACCCGTCGAAGGCGAACACCCAGTGCGCCACCGGGAAGTAGACGATGGTGGCCCACACGCCCGCGAAGACCAGCCACGAGCCGAACTTCAGGCGGTCGGCGACCGCGCCCGAGATGAGTGCGACGGTGATGATCGCGAACATGAGCTGGAACGCGACGAACAGCGACAGCGGGATGGTGCCGTTGAGCGGGATCGCGGCGGGCTCGGCGGGATCGGTGGAGGCCAGGTAGCTGCCGCCGAACACCCCCTTCAGGCCGAAGTACTGGCCGGGGTCGCCGATGAGGTTGGCCTTGTCCTCACCGAAGGCGACGGAGAAGCCGTACAGCACCCAGAGGATGGTGATCAAACCCATCGCGCTGATGCTCATCATGATCATGTTGAGCACGTTCTTGCTGCGGACCATGCCGCCGTAGAAGAACGCGAGTCCTGGCGTCATCAACAGCACGAGTGCGGCACTGGCCAGCATCCATGCGGTGTCACCGGCGTCCGGTGCGCCGATTACGGGAAAAGCCACCTTAATGTCCTCCTCATCTCGGGCCCAGCCGCCTGTGGCAAATGGACCTGCAGAGAAGGGTGTTCGCTCGGTGTTTCATCCGGAGAGCTGTGGTGTTTCACCTGAGTGAACGGATGCCGCGGTTGTGTTTCGGTCACGTTTCGTGACGTTCACCACAGGTATCGCCCCTGGTGTGCGGACATGTCGGGCGAGCCGGGCAGCGCACGCCGCGGCCGGGCGCGCTGCCCGGCCGCGGTGGGTTCGGTGGTGCGGCTCAGCCCAGCAGGGCGTCCACGAAGGCGCCCGCTTCGAAGGGGGCGAGGTCGTCGGCGCCCTCGCCGAGGCCGACCAGCTTGACCGGCACGCCGAGTTCGTGCTGGACCTGGAAGACGATGCCGCCCTTGGCGGTGCCGTCCAGCTTGGTCAGCACCACACCGGTGATGTCGACGACCTCGGCGAAGACCCGCGCCTGCATCAGGCCGTTCTGGCCGACGGTGGCGTCGAGCACCAGCAGCACCTCGTCGACGGCGGCCTTCTTCTCCACCACGCGCTTGACCTTGCCGAGCTCGTCCATCAGGCCGGTCTTGGTGTGCAGGCGGCCCGCGGTGTCGATGAGCACGGCGTCCACGCCGCGCTCGATGCCCGCGGCGACCGCGTCGAAGGCGACGGCGGCCGGATCGGCGCCCTCCTTGCCGCGCACGGTCTCCGCGCCGACCCGCTCACCCCAGGTCTGCAACTGATCGGCGGCGGCGGCGCGGAAGGTGTCGGCAGCGCCGAGCAGCACGCGACGGCCGTCGGCGACCAGCACGCGGGCCAGCTTGCCGGTCGTGGTGGTCTTCCCGGTGCCGTTGACGCCGACGACCAGCAGGATCGCCGGGTGATCCGGATGCGGCAGCGCGCGGATCGAGCGGTCCAGCTCCGGGCGCAGTGCCTCCACGAGTACGTCGCGCAGCACCTGACGCGCCTGTTCCGGGGTGCGCACACTGCGCGCGGCCATCTCCTCGCGCAGCCGCTCGACGACGGCGGTGGTGCTCGCCGTGCCGAGATCGGCCAGCACCAGGGTGTCCTCGATCTCCTCCCAGGAGTCCTCGTCCAGGTCGCCGCCGCCGAGCAGGCCGAGCAGGCTCTTGCCGACGGCGTTCTGGGAGCGCGAGAGCCTGCCACGCAGCTTGGTCAGCCTGCCCGCGGTGGGCTCGATCTCCTCCAGGGCGGGCGCGGTCTCGGCACCGGCGGGGGTGGCGGGCACCTCGGGGACGACCGTGTCCGGCTCGGCGACCGGCGGGGTCGTGGCGGGCGCTGCCGGAGTGGTCTCGGCAGGTGCGGGCGTGTCGGTGGGCGCGGTATGGGTGGGCGCCGTGTCGGTGGGCGCGGTGTCGGTGGCCGGTGCCGTGGTGCCGGGCAGATCGGGTGCGGGGGTGGTCTCGGGTTCCGGTTCGGCGACGGTGGCGCCGCCGCCGCTGGGACCCTCGGTGACATCGCCCTCGGGCAGCGGCACGTTGGTGATGCCGCGCCGGGGCGCGTCGCGCGGCACGGCGGCGTCGTCACCGACGTGCGGTTGCCCCTCGGTGTCGGTGCGTTGCAGCGGCTCCGGGCGGGTGGCCGTCGCCGTCCCGCCCTGGCTGAAGGTGAATCCGCCCGCTGCCGTGTAGCCGCCCGAGCGGTCGGTCAGCTCCTTCTCCGCGGTGGGGGCGGACAGCGAGATCCGGCGGCGTTTGTACAGGACGAATCCGGCGACGAGCGCCACCAGCAGCAGGGCGGCGACGGCGGCTATCACAATCCAGGCTTCGGCACTCACGACGACCATCCTTGCAGAACGCCACATCGGTCCTGTTCGGCGCGGCCGGGAGCGGTGACACAGCCCCTCGAGATTTCTTGTCCTGCGGAACTTCTCGCCCCGGAACAATAGGATCGGCGACGTGACCGATCGAAACGTGCTTGGGGGGCCGCTGGAAGAGTGCGGCACCGATCCTCTCACCGGGTTCTACCGGGACGGCTGCTGTAGTACGGGGCCGGAGGATCTGGGCAGCCATACCGTCTGCACCGTCGTCACGGCGGAATTCCTCGAGCATCAGGCCTCCATCGGCAACGACCTGAGCACCCCGCGCCCGGAGAACAACTTCCCCGGCCTGCAGCCCGGCGACCGCTGGTGCGTGGTGGCGGTGCGCTGGCTGCACGCCCACGAGGACGGGGCGGCCGCGCCGGTGGTGCTGGCCGCCACCCACGAGAACGCCCTCGAGGTGATCTCGATGGACATCCTGCGCAAATACGCCGTCGACGTGCCCGACGACGTCAGCGATCTGCTCTAGGCGGCGCGTCCGCCGCCCCCGCCGGAGCCACACGATCGGTCGGTTCCGGTGGCGACCGGGCGTAGCGTCGTGCGGCTGCCGGGCCGGCCCGGCTGAGGTCGGTCAGGTCGCGGCGGGTGTCAGGTTCTCCCCGCGCAGACGCTGCGAGATCACCTGGGTGATGCCGTCGCCGCGCATGCTGACGCCGTAGAGGGCGTCGGCGATCTCCATCGTCGGCTTCTGGTGGGTGATGACGATCAGCTGGCTCTTCTCCCGCAGTTGCTCGAACAACCCGATCAACCGGCGCAGGTTGGTGTCGTCCAGCGCGGCCTCCACCTCGTCCATCACGTAGAACGGGGAGGGGCGGGCGCGGAAGATCGCCACGAGCAGCGCGACGGCGGTGAGCGACTTCTCCCCGCCGGACAGCAGCGACAGCCGCTTGACCTTCTTACCGGGCGGGCGGGCCTCCACCTCGATGCCGGTGGTGAGCATGTCGGAGGGGTCGGTGAGCAGCAGCCTGCCCTCACCGCCGGGGAACAGTGTCGAGAACACCTGCACGAACTCCCGCTCCACGTCGGCGTAGGCCTCGGTGAACACCTGCAGGATGCGCGCGTCCACCTCCGCGACCACGTCGAGCAGGTCCTTGCGCGCGTTCTTGACGTCCTCGAGCTGGGTGGCCAGGAAGTTGTAGCGCTCCTCGAGCGCCGCGAACTCCTCGAGCGCGAGCGGGTTCACCTTGCCCAGCGTGGCCAGATCCTTCTCGGCGCGCTTCGCGCGGCGCTCCTGCTCGGCCCGGTCGTACGGCATCGGCTGCGGGGCGCTGACCTGCTCACCCCGCTCCTTGGCCTGCTCGTACTCCTGCCATTCCAGATCCGAGGGCGGCAGCGGCACGTCCGGACCGTATTCGGCGATGAGGTCGGGCAGGGCGATACCGAACTGTTCGGCGATGGTGGCCTCGAGCTGCTCGATCCGCAGCGCGGCCTGCGCCTTGGCGACCTCGTCGCGGTGCACGGCGTCGGTGAGCTGGGCCAGCTGGGTGGTCAGTGCGCGCACCCGCTCCTTGGTCTGCTCCACCTGGGCCGCGCATTCGGTGCGCCTGCGCACCAGCTCGTCGCGGCGGGCGGCGGCCGCCGCGACCACCTTCTCCAGTTCGCCCGCGATGCGCGCGCCGGACTCGGCGACGGCGGCGGCCACGGCGGCGGCCTGCCTGCGGGCGGCCTGCGCGCGCTCGGCCCTGGCTCGCGCCTCCCGTTCGGCGCGGGCCGCGCGGCGCAGCGAATCCGCCTTGCCGCGCACCGATTCGGCGCGTTCCTCGGCGGTGCGTACCGCGAGCCTGGCCTCCACCTCCATCGACCTGGCCTCGGCGAGGGCGGCGGCGGCCTCCTCCCGGACCCGGGCGGCGGCCTCGGTGCCCGCGGTGCCGGCGCCCTCGTCGACGGCGGCCTGCTCGTGCTCGGCGTTGCGCAGGCGTTCCTCCAGTTCGGCGAGGGCGGCCAGCGTCTCCTCCCGGCTCGCCTCGGCGTCGGCCCGCTGGCCGGTCAGTCGTTCGGCCTCGGTCTGCGCCGACCGGGCGGACTGGCCGAGCCTGCCGAGCCGGTCGTAGATGGCGATCATCGCCTGGTCGGATTCGTGCAATGCCATCAGCGCGTGGTCGACGGCCTCCTTGCGGTCGGCCTGTTCGGCGAGCGCCCCCGCCAGCGCCGCCTCGAGTTCCTCGGCGTGCCGCTGGGCGGCGACGAGTTCGGCCTTCGCGGCATCGATGTCGGCCTGGATCTCGAGCTGGCTCGGCGCCCGGTCGGAGCCGCCGATGAGCCAGCCGGTGCCGGTGAGATCGCCGTCGCGGGTGACCACCCGCAGGTCGGGGCGCTGCGCCAGCAGCGCGGCGGCGGTATCGAGGTCGTCGACGACCGCGACGTCGGCGGTGAGCGCGCGGATGCCCGCGCGCAGCTCGGCGGGACAGTCGACGACGTCGGTGAGCCGATGCGCGCCCGCGGGCAGCGGCTCGCCCGCGGGCTCGTCCCCGGCGGCGGCGCCGAACACCAGGGCCGCCCGGCCGCCGTCGGCGTCCTTGAGTGCGCGGATGGCGGCGTGCGCGGCCGGTGCGGTGTCGGCGGCGACGGCATCGGCGACCGGACCGAGCACCGCGGCCACCGCCGCCTCGAACCCGGCGCGCACGCGCAGCAGCTCCGACAGCGGGCCGCGCAACCCCTCGGGGTGGTGTTCGACCAGCCAGGCCGACCCGTCGCGCCGCGCCAGCCCCATGCCGAGCGCCTCGATCCGGGCGGTGAGCGAGGCGACCCGCTTGCTCGCGTCGCGATCCTGCTCGCGCAGTTCGCGGACCCGCTCGTCGGCCAGCTCGAGCGCTTGCACGGCGTGCTCGTGCTGGGCGTCCAGCCCCTCCTCGCCCGCGTCGAGTTCGCTCAATTCCGCCTGCACGCCGTCGAATTCGGCCT
This sequence comes from Nocardia sp. FDAARGOS_372, assembly GCF_002554515.1. Classification (NCBI taxonomy): domain Bacteria; kingdom Bacillati; phylum Actinomycetota; class Actinomycetes; order Mycobacteriales; family Nocardiaceae; genus Nocardia; species Nocardia sp. FDAARGOS_372. The sequence goes on from NZ_PDDW01000001.1 coordinate 2,968,416, forward strand.
GTGCGCTCTCCCCGCGCCTGCGCGCCTCGGCGATCGCGACCGAGAGCCGCGCGATTTCGGCATCGACCGATTGGGCGCGCGTGCGCAGGTTCTCCACCTGGCCGGTCAGGCGCGCCAGCCCCTCGCGCCGGTCGGCGATCGCCCGGACCGCCGCCAGGTGCGCCTGTTCGGCTGCCTTGGCGGCGTGCTCGCGCTCGGCCAGCTGGTCGCGCGCCGCCTCCAGTGTCTCGGCGGCGATCTCCACCGCCTCGCGCAGTTCCGCCTCCTCCGCCTCGACGCGGTCGGCCTCGGCCTCCAGCTGGTCGGGGTCGCGGCCGGTGCCGGCCGGAGCCTGGGTGTCGAGATGCCTGGCCCGGTCACCGGCGATGCGGATGGTGGCGTTCACCCGTTCGGTCAGCGCGGAGAGCTGGAACCAGGTCTGCGCGGCGGCCTCGGCACTCGGCGTGAGCTTGGACAGCTCGAACTCCTGCTGCGCCAGCGCGGCATTGGCGGCATCCAGCTCGGACTGCACGGTGATCTGCTGCTCGCGGGCGTAGGCTTCCTTGCTCTGCTGGCTGGCCAGCTCCGCCCGGCGCGTCACCAGATCGTCGGCCGCCAGCCGCAGGCGGGCATCACGCAGGTCGGCCTGCACGGTCTGGGCGCGGCGGGCCACCTCGGCCTGGCGGCCCAGCGGTTTGAGCTGACGGCGCAATTCGGTGGTGAGGTCGGTCAGGCGCGCGAGGTTGGCCTGCATGGCCTCCAGCTTGCGGACCGCCTTCTCCTTGCGCTTGCGGTGTTTGAGCACGCCCGCGGCCTCCTCGACGAAGGCGCGGCGGTCCTCCGGCCGCGATTCGAGAATCGCGGAGAGCTGGCCCTGTCCGACGATGACGTGCATCTCCCGGCCGATGCCGGAGTCGCTGAGCAGTTCCTGCACGTCCATCAGGCGGCACGAGTTGCCGTTGATCTCGTATTCGCCCGCGCCGTCGCGGAACATGCGCCGGGTGATGGACACCTCGGCGTAGTCGATGGGCAGCGCGCCGTCGGAGTTGTCGATGGTCAGGGTGACCTCGGCGCGACCGAGCGGTGCGCGGCCCGCGGTGCCCGCGAAGATGACGTCCTGCATCTTGCCGCCGCGCAGGGCCTTGGCGCCCTGCTCGCCCATCACCCAGGTGAGCGCGTCGACGACGTTGGATTTGCCGGAGCCGTTGGGCCCGACCACGCAGGTGATGCCGGGCTCGAAGCGCAACGTCGTCGCGGACGCGAAGGATTTGAATCCCTTCAACGTCAGGCTCTTCAGGTGCAAATTCGACGACCTTTCGTGCGCGGGTGGGACGGGCACTGCGCCACGGGGCGACCAGCCATGATATCGGCCGGTCAGCACCGTGACGGCGGCGCGGTCACCGCCCGGCCCGGCCCCCCGATCAGACTAACGAGCCCGGCGCCGTACGCCGGGATTTCCCGGTGCTGGAGATTTGCTGTCCGACCTGCCCGGACGGACGGGGTCGGCCCGGCCCGGCCGGACAGTTCTCACCCTGCCTTTTCGGCTCCGCTGCGCATACGATCCAGTCGGATTCGGCGACGGAAATTCTCGTTCGGGAGCAACAGCGGATGCGCGCACCATCGATCGGCACGGTTCTTCGGCTGGGCCGGATCACCGCGCTCGTCGCCGGGTGCCTGTTGTTCCTGCACGCCTGTGAGCGGACCCGGCGCATCGTCCCGACCGACGTGTGGCTCGAGCTGGTCGCCGCGGCGGTGCTCGGCGCGCTGGCGTTGCTGGCCGCGTGGTTCGAGATCGTGCGCGCCGAACACCTCGAGCACGTCGAGGAGCTGGAGGCCGAGCACCCGCCCGCCCCGCAACCGGAGGACTACCGCTACGCCACCGGCGGCCGGCGGATCCGGGCCAGGATCGCGAAGTCCGGCAACCTCGTCATCCACGGCCGCGATCACGACGGACCCCACCCGGGCCACGAATGGTCGTGGACCTTCCGCCCGGACACCTTTCCCGCCGTGCACGGCGTCCTCGGCGGCGACGGACACGTGCTCGATCTCCTGGAAGAGGTCGTTCCGCGGCTCGATCCGGACAGCCGCGCCGACCCCGGCGCCTGGTTGCGCGCCCACGGCATCCCCGGCACCTATCGGGAGAAGGGCGACCATCCCAGCCGGACCACCCACAAACTCCCCATCCTTCGTCCCGGCGCACGACGCCCCGTCCCGGGCCGGGAGGACACCCCGCCGCGTGAACCCGGCGCGCGATCCGGTGCGGACGCCCGGCGCCGGGACAACGATCCGGTCGAGCACAGGACGCGGAAGGAACGCGCCGGCCGCGCCCGGTCAGGGGCGATTCGCGACGAGCCACCGACCCGGCGTGGCCCCGGCTCCGGTCCCCTCCCCGCGGCCACGCCGAGCCCGTCCGGGCGCCGCCGCAGGCCGGACGCGGACGTGGTGCCGCCCGCAGACCGGCCCGCTCGGCCGGACCTGCCCCGGCGCACGCGGACCGGCCCGGCCACGACTCCGCCGAGACCGTCGCGTCCCCAGCCCGAGTCGGCGTCCGGCCCGTTCGCCGCCCGCACCGGGATCGACGCGGAGAATTCGACAGGCGTCCCGTCCCAGCCTTTTCCGAGCCAGGCTTACCCGAGCCGGTCCTCGTCGAGCCAGCAGTATCCGAGCCAACCCCGTCCCGGCCAGCCGTATCCGAGCCGGGTCGCGCCGAACCGGGACCGGGCCCGCCACGATGTCGCCGACGCGGTGGCCACCGCGCCCGGCGACGGTGCGGACCACCGCGCCGACCCGGCCCCACCCCGCCGCCGGGGCCACCGCTACCGATGATCGGCCGCTCGGTGCGCCACCGCCGGCCGAGCGGAACCGTCGGGCGACCCGTACCCCTCAGACCGGGCGCCCGCACCCCCGGCCGGACTCCCAGCCGGTGAGCATGCGGAAGCCCAGGACCGCGCCCCACGGGCCGATCACCCACACCGGCCAGGGGTAGGTGAACTCGCCGACCCCGAGGGAGACGGCGGCCCAGATGACGAGCACGAGCACGCTGACGCCCGCCCAGCTCGCGAATTCGATGCGCTGCCAGATCGGCAGGCGGGGCCGCGCGACCGGTGCGGGCCGCTCGGGCTTCTCGACGAGCGGCGGCAGATCCGACAGCACGAGGGTCAGGTCGGCACGGGTGGTGGTGGCGTAGACGCGCGCGACGCGCGAGTCGTATTCGGCCAGATCGATGCGGCCGTCGGCCAGGTGTCCGGTCAGCTGGCGGACGACCTGTTCGCGTTCGGCGTCGGAGGCGCGGGTGGCGGGCGAGATGTCCATGTCCGGTGTCCTCATCGGGTCGGCTCCATCTTCCAAGGGTGGATCTTCCACAATGGAATGTTCACAGTGTGCATCCTCCACTGTGGAATGTCAATGCCGTACCGGCCGCGGCACCGGCCGCCGTCGGGCCGTTAGAGGATCGCGACCGCGACGACCAGGCCGAGCGCGAAGTGCGCGGCGGCCACCACCAGCACCTCGGTGGTCCTGGTCTCCGAGTGCAGCGCCGCCCCGATGTCGATGCCGAACGCCCGCTCGAGCACCCGCACCGACACGATCTGCGCGACGATGCCCACCAGGCCGAACACCAGCGCGGCGATCAGGCCCTCGGCGAGCTTGCCCGCCGAGGAGTAGATGGCGAGCACCACGATGAACGCCATGCTGACCAGACCCGCCGCGGTGACGATGATGGCGTTGGGCTTGCCCTCGGCGACCAGCCTGCGCAGTTGGCCGGGCGTGCTCAGATCAACGGCGTAGAAGCCGACGAGCATCAGCGCCAGGCCGACGACGGCGTAGAGGAGGATGGCCCCTACGCCCTCGCCGAGCGCGCTCCAGTACCCCGATTCGAGGGCGACTGCGGTCATCGTGATCCTTCCGGAAGGTGTCGAACGAAAGAGGTGCGGTGCGAGCTAGTCGGTCGGGATGCGGTGCGGCACGAAGGCGGCGCCGTCGTCGGTGATCAGCCCGGCGGTTTCGCGGATGCCCAGCCCGGCGGAGGTGTCGCCGACCATCCACGCGCCGAGTACCGGTCGCATGCCGTCGAATTCGGGCAGTGGGTCCAGCAGCTGATAGACGTACCCCTCGGCGCCGTACACGCCGCCGGTGGCGGTCTCGAGGCCCGCGCCCACGATCGTCATGTTCGCGCCCTCGCGGCCGAGCTTGGGCTTGCGGATGTACTCGGTGAGTTCGTGCGGCTCGTCGAGGTAGGCGGGCAACAGATTCGGATGCCCGGGATACATCTCCCACAGCACCGCGAGAATCGCCTTGTTGCTCAGCAACGCCTTCCACAGCGGCTCGATCCAGGCGGTCTCCGGCAGGCTCGCGACGACCTTCCTGCCGAAGTCGTCGTCGAGCACCCACTCCCACGGGTAGAGCTTGAAGATCGCCTCGATGGGCGCCTCGGCGAGATCGACGAAACGTTCCAGCTCGACGTCCCAGCCGATCTCCTCGATCGGCAGGGCGATCGTGTCGAATCCGGCCTCGGCGGCGGTCTCCTGCATGTAGGCCGTGGTCACGTTGTCCTCACCGGAGGCGTCGGCCGAGGACCAGGCGAAGTGCAACTGCGGATCGGGCAGCTGCTTGCGCAGCTCGCCCCAGCGCTCGACCAGCTTCTCGTGCAGCGAGTTCCACTGGTCGTCGCCGGGGTGGGTGTCGGTGAGCCAGTGCCACTGCACGATCGCGGCCTCGAGCAACGAGGTGGGGGTGTCGGCGTTGTATTCCAGCAGTTTCGCCGGCCGCCGGGCGTCGTAGCGCAGGTCGAAGCGGCCGTAGACGTACGGGTCGCCGCGCCGCCAGGATTCGGCGATCGGTGCCCAGCTCCATTCCGGCAGACCGAAATCCCGGAACCGTTCGGTGAGCACCACATGCTCGACGGCGTTGAGGCACATCGAGTGCAGCAGTTCGACATCGGCTTCCAGGGCGAGGATCTCGGCCATGTCGAATTCGTAGTGCACCGACTCGTCCCAGTAGGGCCGCGGCGCACCGTGGGCGTCCCGGCCGGGTGAGCCGTAGACGAGACCCTGTTCTTCGATGATGCGCTGCCAGCCCGGACGCGGGGTCCCCCGCACGCGACGCATCAGGAACCACCGCCACCGGTGCTCTTGCTGCCCAGGCCACCGCGCTGGATCGTGGTGCCGGACTTGGTGGTGATCTGCGCGCTCTTGGGCTTGACCGTGGTGCCGCCGGTGGGCGGTTTGCCGACGGTGTTGGTGCCGCCGTAGTAGTAGCGGTACTGCGGGCCACCGCCGAGGATGATCAGCGAGCCGGTGCTCGAACGCCCGTCGTCGTCGACGAATCCGGCCTGGCCCGGCTGGCAGTAGCGGTCCTCGACCACGACCTCCTGGCCGTTCTCGGTCTTCACGCAATACGCGGTGACCTCGTCGGGTGCGCTGAGCGCGCGGTAGGCCAGGTAGCCGCCGCCGACCAGACCGGCCACGCCGACGATCGCGACGCCGCCGATCAGCACGCGGTTGCGGGTGCGGCGCTTGGCTTCGGCCGCCGCGGCGGCCGCGCGCTCGGCCTCGGCGGCCTGCTTGCGCGCCTTGTCCCTGGCCCGCGCCTCGGCCACCGTCGGCGGACGCGGTTGGGTGACACCCGGCTCCTGCCGTTGGATCCGGCCCGGCATCGGGGTGCCGCCCGGCGGTTGCGGCCCCTGCGGGCCGCCCTGCCCGGCCGCCGGCGAATCCGGTCCCGGCTCGGGCGCGCCGCGCGCGGGCTCGTCCGGCACGTTGAGCTGCGGCGGTTGCCAACCCGGCTGTTCCGGCCCGGGCTCCCGCGGATCCCCGTCCCCCGGCCCCGGCGTGCTCACCGGTCGCTCCCCGTCGGCCTTGCACCCACCACTAGCGCTCCTCGAATCCGGTCAAATCTCCCCGCGCGGGCTCCCAGCTTTCCACAACCAGGCTCACCCGGCCAGGCGTGGTGCCCGAACGCAGCAGCTCCAGCAACCGCTCACAGCGCTCCCGCGGGCCCTCGGCGATCACGTGCACCCGGCCGTCGGGCGCGTTGCGGGCGTAGCCGGTCAGCCCCGATTCCAGTGCGCGCGAACGGGTCCACCAGCGGAAGCCGACTCCCTGCACGTGCCCGTGCACCCAGGCCGAGAGACGGACCGGGTCGCCGGCGTGGTCGTGTGGGCTCTCGCTCATGGGCACAGCATGCCCGGTGCGGAGTGGGGCGTGCGCGCCGACCCGCGGGTGGGCGCGCGCCCTGCGGCTCAGGCGTCGATCTCGAAGGACAACGTCACCTTGGCGCCCGCCTTCAGCGTGCGCCCCACCGTGCAGACCTTGTCGATGGCCCGCTGCACGGTGACGAGTAGTCGCTCGCGCTCCTGCTCGTCGAGTTCGCTCAGGTCCAGCTCGAACACCTCGTCGAGCTGCGGGTAGACCTCGTTCTCGCGGTCGGCGTCGCCGGAGACGCGGATGGTGGCGTCGAAGTGGTCGCCGAGCTTGCGCGAGAGCGGGAAGTCGGCGCTGAGCCCCGAGCAGGCGGCCAGGGCGATCTTGAGCAGTTCACCGGGGGTGAACGCGCCCGGCACCCCCTGCGAGGCGATCTTCACCTCGGCTCCCCGCGAGCTGCGGCCGGTGTAGGCCCTGGTACCGGTGCGCTCGACCCACAGCGTGGTCGGCTCGGCGGGTGCGGAGGTCGAGGATGTCGTCGGGGTTGTCGCAGCCATAGCGTGGGATCCTGCCATCTGTCGTCGGGAACGCTCACGGCTGGCAACGCCGGGCCGGTTCCCGGGCATTCCGGGCAGCGACCCGCACCACACCGCGCGGGTTACGCGCGGCGGCGGTGCGCACCCGCGCGGGTGGGCCGGTGTGCGCGCCCCTCGGCGGGGTCGGCGGGCGCCGACGGCGCGCTGTCGGCACTGCTGAAGACCGGGCGCGGCACGGCGGCGGCGGACACGGTCTGGTTCTGCTCCGGCGTCGGCTCGTGGCTGAACGACGGTCGATCATCATGCGTCATGGGACGCTCCTGTCCCGGCGAGACGGCGGCCGGATCGCGAATCGGAGGCGGCACGGCCACGTCGGCGGTGCGCTCGGAAAGCCCCCGAATACCGTCCACCCTACGCGACAACCGTCCTGGACACATGACCGATACATCCGGCGCGCCGAAACTATCGTTCCCGTAACGAATACATAACGACACGGCACGCATCGTGGTTCGCGCGTCCGCGGCGCGGTACCACGGCGTCGGCCCCTCTGATCGTGGAGTTCCAGCGCGACCAGGCCAACGAAGCCCCATGGACGGCGAATGCACGAAAGCTTCACCTCCGCCGAGGCGGCCACCATGTTCGGCACCCGGCGCACCGGAGTGCTGGGTGGATGCGAGTGCCAACGGTTGTGTCCCTGGAAGGAGGGTCATGAGCGCAGTGTTCTCGGCGCCGGTCTCGGCGCAGCGTGCCGCTTCGGATCTAGTGTCGATCGATCACCCCGGTAGCAAATTCCACATTGCGATGGTTGTTCCGCCGTACTTCGACGTCCCGCCCAAGGCGTACGGCGGCGTCGAGGCCGTCGTGGCCGATCTGGTCGACTCACTGGTCGATCGCGGCCACCGCGTCACCCTGATCGGCGCGGGCGAGCCCGGTACCAAGGGCGAACTCGTGCCGGTCTGGGACCGGACCGTCCCCGAGCGGCTCGGCGAGCCGTTCCCCGAAGTCGTGCACGCGCTGAAGGTGCGGCGCGCGATCGAGCGCCTGGTCGCCACCGAGGGCGTGGATCTCGTGCACGACCACACCTTCGCCGGACCGCTCAACGCTCCGGTCTACCGCATGCTCGGCCTGCCGACCGTGCTCACCGTGCACGGCCCGGTCGAGGACGATTCCTACTGCTATTACCGCGAATTGGGCGACGAGGTCGCGTTGGTGGCGATCAGCGACCGTCAGCGCGAGCTGGCGCCCGACCTCCCCTGGGCCGGGCGCGTGCACAACGCGCTGCGGGTCGCCGAGTGGCCGTTCCAGCCCGAGAAGGAGGACTACGCGCTGTTCCTCGGCCGCTTCAACGAGTGCAAGGCGCCGCACCTGGCGCTGGAAGCCGCGCACGCGGCGGGCATTCCGCTGGTGCTGGCCGGCAAGTGCAGCGAGCCGCCGGAGCAGGCGTATTTCGAGGAGTACGTGCGCCCGCTGCTCACCGAGCGCGATCACGTGTTCGGCCTCGCCGACGCGACCGCCAAGCGTAAACTGCTGGCCGGTGCACGGTGCCTGCTGTTCCCGATCCGCTGGGAGGAGCCCTTCGGGATGGTGATGATCGAGTCGATGGTGTGCGGCACACCGGTCGTGGCACTGCGCGGGGGCGCGGTGCCGGAAGTGATCGTCGACGGGGTGACCGGGCGCATCTGCGACGACCCGGCCGAACTGCCCGCCGCGATCGCGGAGGTGCAGACCATGGACCCGGCCGCCTGCCGCGCCCATGTCGTCGAGCACTTCGACGCCGACACCCTCGGCCGTGGGTACGAGCAGGTCTATCGTCGCCTCCTGCTCTCGGAATCCCTTGCCACCACCGGTGATTCGGTGGCCCGCGGATTCGGCGCCGCGCAGCTGGGCGCGCGGTCGCGGTCTCTCTCGGTCGCCGCGGGCGGGTTGGCGTGACCGGTGCGGAAAACTCCGGCGGCCCTTCGCCGCTGAACTCGGGCGAGGCGGCGGGATTCGGCGGTTCCGGCTCGGTGACGCTGGTGGAGGGCTCGACCTTCTGCCTGTCGAACCGGCTGGGCGATGTCGAACCCGGCCGCCCGCACGGGTTGTTCTTCCGGGACGCCCGCGTGGTGTCCCGGTGGGAACTGCTCGTCGACGGCAAACCCGCCGAACCGCTGTCGGTGCTCAGCCCCGAGGCGTTCACCGCGCGCTTCGTGCTGCGCAGGCCGCCGCAGGCGGGCCTGGCCGACAGCACGCTGCTGGTGGTCCGTGAGCGCATCGTCGCCGAGGGCATGCACGAGCTGCTGATCCTGGAGAACATGGGCCGCGAACCGACCGCGGTGACGCTGGAACTGCACGTCGAAGCCGACTTCGTGGATCTGTTCGCGGTGAAAGAGGGTCGCGCGGGCCATCATCGGGCCGAGGTCACCGTCGCCGACGGTGAACTGCTGCTGCACGACCGGGTGGACCGGATGCGCGGGCTGTCGGTCTCGGCCAGCGTGGAGCCGCTCGTGCAGCCGGGCACCCTCACCTGGCGGGTGGTGGTGCCGGTCGGCGGCACCTGGCAGACCGAGATCATCGCCCAGCCCACGCTCGGCAACCAGCGGGTGCAGGCGGCGGTGGCGCCGGGCGAGCACTACGGTGTGAGCGCGCCGGGTCGCAAAATCGAGGCCTGGCGTGACACCGCCACCGACATCACCGCGGCCGATCCGGTCCTCACCCAGGTGCTGCGGCGCACCGAAAGCGATCTCGGCGCGTTGCAGATCCACGACGAGGCGGGCGACGGCAGGCCGTTCGTCGCCGCGGGCGCGCCGTGGTTCATGACGCTGTTCGGCCGCGACAGCCTGCTCACCGCGTGGATGGCGCTGCCGCTCGCGGTCGACCTGGCGCTGGGCACCTTGCAGCAGCTGGCCGAATTGCAGGGCCGCACGGTCGATCCGCTCACCGAGGAGGAGCCGGGGCGCATCATGCACGAGATGCGCCGCGGCCCGGCGGGCGGCCAGGTGCTCGGCGGCAACATCTACTACGGAACCGTCGACGCCACCCCGCTGTTCGTGATGCTGCTGGCCGAATGCCATCGCTGGGGCGCGGACCCGGAGGCGATCCGGGATCTGCTGCCCGCCGCCGACGCGGCCCTGGACTGGATCACCGAGTACGGCGACCGCGACGGTGACGGATTCGTCGAGTACCGCCGGGCCACCGATCGCGGCCTGATCAACCAGGGCTGGAAGGACAGCTTCGACGGCATCAACGACGCCGAGGGCCACATCGCCGAGGCGCCGATCGCGCTGTGCGAGGTGCAGGGCTACGTGCACGCGGCACTGCTGGCGCGTGCCGAACTGGCCGACGCCTACGACGAGCCGCGCCTGGCCGAGCGCCTGCGCGAGCGCGCCGCGGAGCTGCGGGTGAAGTTCGCCGAACAGTTCTGGCTACCCGAACGGGGCTGGTACGCGGTCGCTCTCGACGGCGCCAAGCGGCGGGTGGACGCGCTGACCAGCAACACCGCGCACTGCCTGTGGGCGGGCATCGCCGAGGACGAGCACGTGGCCGAACTCGTGCGCAAGTTGTCCGGCCCGGAGATGGACAGCGGGTTCGGGTTGCGCACGCTGGCCTCCTCGATGGGCGCGTTCAATCCCATGAGTTACCACTGCGGTTCGGTGTGGCCGCACGACACCGCCATCGCGGTGGCGGGGCTGCTGCGCTATCAGCACGTGCCGGGCGCGGTCGATCTGGCCACCCGGCTGGCGACCGGGTTGCTCGACGCCGCGGCCGCGTTCGACGGCAGGCTGCCGGAGCTGTTCTGCGGGTTCTCCCGCACGCGGTTCAGTGTGCCGGTCCCCTACCCCACCTCCTGTTCGCCCCAGGCGTGGGCCAGTGCGGCCCCGCTGCTGCTGGTCCGCGCGTTCCTGGGACTGGACCCCGACGTGCCCGCGCGCACGCTCACCGTCCGGCCGCATCTGCCCGCGGAGTGGGGCCGCGTCTCGCTCACCGAGCTACGGCTCGGCGACATCACCGTGGATCTGGAAGCCGAAGGCACGCGGGTGATCTCGGCCCGCGTCCCGGAGGACTGGAAGCTCGTCACCGACTGACGCCGCCGGCGTCACTCGCCCATCCGCTCGTACCTACACACGCAGCTGGAGTCACGATGCAGACATCGTTGGACAGGCGGGACCTCTGGGGGGCGCAACACCGGGACTGCACGGTGGAACCGACGGATCTGGACATGGATCTGGCGCAGTTCCTGCGCGCCACCCACGCCGGCCACGGCCCGGAGTGCAGGCAGTACCTGGCGGCGGCCGCGTACCTCTACGGCCGCGGCGAACACAACTGAGCCCTCACCCCGTCGGCGCGCAGCGGCCGGGCTCGAGCCTGCCGCCCGCGCAGGGCTCGTTGCCGTGCGCGCGCAACACCTCGGTGCCGAGCCCGGCGGTGAGGTAGTGCAGGAAGCTCGCCGCGGGCGACCCGGCGGGCGGATCGCCGTGCGTGTAGGCGTATTCCACGCCCCGGAACGGGTAGCGGCCCGCGATCGCGGCCGTCCGGTCGGGGGCGACGCCGTCGAGCGTGAGCACCGCCATCCCGGCGCGGCGCGCCTCGGCGAGTTCGCCGTAGCCGATGGCGCCGGGGATCTCGGCCACCGCCTGGTGCATGTCCTCGGTGACGGGCACGTCGCAGTAGGTGCCCGCGGTGTCCTTGATCGCGGTGCAGCTGCGGTGCGGCCGCGGCGGTTGCTCGCCGCCGAGCAGTGCCTGCTCGAAGATCACCCGGCTGCCCGAGCCGGGGGTACGGTCGATCAGCACCACCGGCAGATCGGGCCCGCCGAGGGTGCGCCAGTTGGTGATCCGCCCCTGGTACAGGTCCCGGACCTGCGCCACGGTGAGGTCGGTGATGCCGAGATCCCGGTGCACGAACACCCCGTACACCGCCAGTGCCAGCGCCCGCTCGCGCAACGCCGGATAACCGGGACCCTTTGGCCCGTCGCCGATGGCGATGAGCCCGGCGTCCGGTCCGGCCTGCGCCAGGCGGTCCAGGCCCCGTTCGGTACCGGCGAACTCGAAGCTGAATGTCGTGCCGTGGCAGCGGCGGCCGTACTGCGCGGCGGCGTCGCGGATCACCGGCTCGAACGCCGAGGAACCGATCACGCGCAACGCCCCCTCGGCACAGTCCAGCGGCGTCGGCGGCCGCTCCAGCACCGCCACCGCGAACTGCCCGACGATCACCGCCACCAGGAAGGCGGTGAGCGCGAGCATCACCCTCGGCACGCCGGTGCGGCTGCGGGTCTCGGTGATGCGGCCGCCGCGTAGGCTGCCCAACAGGACCGGTGGCCGGTACGCGCCATCACCGTCCGAGCGTTGCAGGATGGCCAGGATCTTGTAGTGCTCGCCGCGATTGAGCGGCACCTTCGGCAGGTCGATGACGCCGATGTGCCCGCCGGTGTCCTCCCGCACCGCGATACCGGAGCGGGTGTCGAGGCAGTCGCCGAGGGCGGGGTCGCTGAGTTCGGTGACCGCCATGCCGACCACCCGGCGTTGCGGGAACCGCAGATGCAGGCCGACCCGGTCGTCGGGGGTGAGATAGTCGCCGCGCTCGATGGTCGCGGTGCCGCTGTTCTCGATGCGGACCAGCACCACCGACAGCTCACGTAGTTCCGGGCCGCCGCCGTCGGGCCGCAGCCGCGTCAGCACCCCGGGGAAGACCGATTCGACCTCGCCGGTGACCGGCGTGTCCATCTGCACCCGGTACCCGAGCCTGCGCCGCCCGACGAGGACGAACTCCCACAGGAAGGCCCCGACCGGCACCGCGATACCGAGGATCGCCAGCACCGTGTCGAGCGGAAAATCAGCCACCCGCAACCACTCCCGCCCCGCTTCACCGCCGTCCGATCATTGTCGGCGCCGCAGGGTCCGCGGGACAGGGTGTTACCGCGGAGTTCGGCCGGAATTCACCGGCGCACACCGGATCAGGAGTGCGACCGGGTCCAGGTGAGCAGGTCCGCCACCGGCCAGGTGTTGATCACCCGTTCCGGCGCAACGCCGTTGGCCACGGCTCGCTCGCAACCGTAACCGAGCCAGTCCAATTGGCCGGGCGCGTGCGCGTCGGTGTCGATCGCGAAGAGACAGCCCATCTCGACGGCGAGGGTGAGCAGCCGGGACGGCGGGTCGAGACGTTCGGGGCGGCTGTTGATCTCGACCGCGGTGCCGTACTGCCGGCACGCCTCGAACACCATCTCGGCGTCGAACGTCGACTCCGGCCGGGTGCCGCGCCCGCCGGTGACGAGCCGGCCGGTGCAGTGGCCGAGCACGTCCACGTGCGGATTGGCCACCGCGTACACCATGCGTTTGGTCATCACCTCCGACTCGGCGCGCAGGTGCGAATGCACGCTGGCCACCACCACATCCAGCTCGGCGAGCAGATCGGCGCGCTGGTCGAGGGTGCCGTCGTCGAGGATGTCGACCTCGATGCCGGTGAGGATGCGGAACGGGGCGAGTCGCTCGTTCAGCTCGGCGACGACGTCCAGTTGCCTGCGCAGCCGGTCCGCGGACAGCCCGTTGGCGACCGTGAGCCGCGGCGAATGATCGGTGAGGGCGCAGTATTCGTGGCCGAGCGCGGCGGCCACCCGCATCATCTCCTCGATCGGGCTGCCGCCGTCGGACCAGTTGGAATGGGTGTGCAGATCGCCACGCAGCAACTGCCGCAACGGTTTTCCCGGTGCCCCGATGGGCGCGGCGGCGCGGCGCAGCTCGGCCAGGTACGCGGGCACCTCACCGGCGCAGGCCTGGGCGATCACGGCGGCGGTCTTGGGTCCGATGCCGGGCAGCTCCTGCCAGCTGTGGGCCGCCGCGTGCGCGGCCACCTCCGGCTCGGTCAGCCCGGCCACCACCTCGGCGGCCCGCCGGTACGCCTTCACCCGGTGCGTCTCCGCGCGGGCGCGCTCGAGCCAGAAGCCGATCTCGCGCAGCGCCTCCACCGGACCCGGCGCCCGGGCCGGGTCCGCCGCCGTACCGGGCGCACCCATCTACTTGATCCTGCTGTACTTCACGAACGCCACCCCGTCCTCGAACACCCGGCTGGTGATCACCCGGAACTTCGCGGGCTCGGGCAGCCGCGGGCCGGACCCGAAAAGCGGCCTGCCGCGGCCGAGCACGATCGGATACAACTTGAGGAAGATCTGATCGATCTCCGGCAACAACACCTGGGCCAGCTCGCCGCCGCCGCACAGCCAGATGCCCAGGCCCTTCTCCCGCTTGAGCTCACGCACCCGGCCCAGCGGGTCGTCGGCGATCAGCTCCAGGTCCGGGTCCGGCGCCTCGGGCAGGGTGGTCGAGACGACGAACTGCCGCAGGTGCGCGTACGGGCTCGACGTCCCCGTCCGCACCCCGAAATCGTGGGTCTTGCGGCCCATCACCACCGTGTCGAAACTGGCGTTGCGCTTGGTGATCCCCATCGACTCGCGCACCTTGGTCGGCAGGGTCTCGGGGTACTGCGCGGTGATCGCCGGGCCGTGATCGCCACCGACCGGGAAGAAGTCGACCGACCCCTCCTCGGTGGCGATGAACCCGTCGATCGTCGACGCGACGTAGTAGGTGAGCTTGCGCATGGTGTCCTTCCTCCGACGATCCGGCGAACGCACCGGACCACCCGAGGCAACGGTAACGCGCAAAGCTCAGCGGCGGCGAGGCCTCGGCTGACAGCGCGGGCAGGAATACGACGATCGGTTCATGAACTTCTCGCGCACGATCGGCGCGCCGCAGCGGCGGCACGGCTCGTCCTGCCTGCCGTAGACGGCCAGTGCGCGTTCGAAGTAGCCGGACTGCCCGTTGACGTTGACATACAGCGCGTCGAAGGAGGTGCCGCCCGCCGCCAAGGCCTCCAGCATCACCGCCCGCACCTCGGCGAGCAGCCTGCGCACCGCGGGGCGGGTGAGGCCGGACGCGAGCCGGTTGCCGTTGATCCCCGCCCGCCACAGCGACTCGTCGGCGTAGATGTTGCCGATGCCCGACACCACGGTCTGGTCCAGCAGCACGCGCTTGATCTCGGAATTCTTGGCCCGGATCGCGGCGACCACGGACTCGGCGTCGAAGCGCGGATCGAGCGGATCGCGGGCGATGTGGGCGACCGGCTCGGGCACCAGCGAACCGTCCACCTCGGCCAGCGGCGCGAGCGCCCAGCCGCCGAAGGTGCGCTGGTCGACGAACCGCAACTCGCTGCCGTCGTCGAGCGCGGCGCGGATGTGCGCATGCTTCTCCACGGGCGCGTCGGCGGGCTGCACCAGCATCTGACCGCTCATGCCCAGGTGCACCACGAGGGCGGCGTCCAGCGCGGTCTCGTCGGCGGCGCCCGGCTCGTCGAAGGTGAGCCACAGGTACTTGCCGCGACGCTGCGCGGCGCGCACCCGGCGCCCGGTCATCCGGGCGGCCAGATCGGCCGAACCCGCGAGATGCCTGCGTACCGAACGCGGGTGGGTGATGGTGACGGCGCCGACGACACGGCCGGCGACATGCTCGGCCAGCCCACGCCGGACGACCTCGACCTCGGGAAGTTCGGGCACGTCAGGATTCGGCGGTCAGCGCCTGGTAGGCGGCGCCCGCGGCCTTCTGCTCGGCTTCCTTCTTCGAGCGCCCGACCCCTTGCCCGTAGGCGCGGCCGCCGATCACCGTGGTCGCGGTGAACTCCTTGTCGTGATCGGGTCCGGTCGAGGAGATCTCGTAGGAGGGCACCCCGAGGCCGCGTTCGGCGGTGAGTTCCTGCAGGCTGGTCTTCCAGTCGAGTCCGGCGCCCATGCGGGGGCCGCGCTCGAGCAGGTCGGCGAACAGCCGCAGCACCACGCCACGGGCCACGTCGATGCCGTGCTGCAGATGCACGGCGCCGAGCAGCGATTCCATGCCGTCGGCGAGAATGCTCGGCTTGTCCCGGCCGCCGGTGAGCTCCTCGCCCTTACCGAGCAGCAGGTGCGCGCCGAGACCGCCTTCGCCCAGACCACGCGCCACCTCGGCGAGCGCGTGCATGTTCACCACGCTCGCGCGCAGCTTCGCCAACTCGCCCTCGGACTTGTCCGGGTGTTCGTGGTAGAGCCGCTCGGTGATGCTCAGGCCCAGCACCGAGTCGCCCAGGAATTCCAGGCGTTCGTTGGTGGGCAGGCCGCCGTTCTCGTAGGCGTACGACCGGTGCGTCAGCGCCAAGCGCAGCAGATCCGGTCGTACGTCGACACCGAGGGCCTCGAGCAGGCTCGCGTGATCATCGGACGCGCCCGCGTCGTCCTTGCTGGCCGTCACGTTCGATGTCAGGGGGTCGAACCGGTCAGACGGCGGCGGTGACCTGGCGGCCCTTGTAGGTGCCGCAGGAGGGGCACGCGATGTGCGGCAGAGTCTTCTGGCCGCAGGCCCGGTTCGGGCAGGTGATCAGAGTCGGCGCCGCAGCCTTCCACTGGCTGCGCCGCGACCTGGTGTTGGAACGGGACATCCGGCGCTTGGGAACGGCCACGACTACTTCTCCTCTTGTCCTATTACTCTGCCGGTGACGGCTGACGGGGGTCTTGCGCTATCGGTCTGGGTCGGCGTCCGCATCGGGACCGCCGGTGCCGGGCGATCCGGTGGCGAACTTCGCCAGCCCGGCCCAGCGAGGGTCAAGTATCTCATGCCGGTGCTCGGATCCCGCAATCGCCATCCGAACCCCGCACTGCGGGCAGAGTCCGGGGCAGTCCTCGCTGCACAGCGGCTGGAGCGGCAGTTCGAGCCCGATGGCATCGACGATCAGCGGCTCGAGGTCGATCAGGTCGTCCTGCATCCGGTAGACCTCGTCGTCCTCGGTGGTCTGCTCGGTGGTGCTGTCCGGGTAGGCGTACAGCTCGGTGACCCGCAACCGCACCTCGCCGGTGAACGGCTCCAGGCAGCGCGAGCACTCCCCCTCGGTGGGCGCCGACACCGTCCCGGTGACCAGCACGCCTTCGGAGACGGCCTGCAACTGCAGGTCGAGCTCGACCCGGGCGCCCTGCGGGATGGCGATCAGGTCCAACCCGATGCGCTCCTCGGTGGTGACGGTGCGCTGCAGCTCCCGCATCGTTCCCGGGCGGCGGCCCAGGCTGCGGACGTCCAGCACGAAACCCGCGTCCGCCGTGCGGTGCGAGGCCGCTCGGGGACGCGACGCGGAACCGGAACCGGCGGGCATCACGAACTCACTCACGATCGAAGGGAAATGGGCAACCACTCCACAATACGCCGGGCACGGCGGTCTGCCAAAAATCGCCGCGGTGGCCGCGGGCGGAGCGAACGCCGCCGACCTGCGGGCGGGGTGAGATCAGCGACGGTAGTCGGTGGCGTAGTCCGGGGCGCCCGCACCGCTGCGCAGCTGGTGCCTGCCGCGGCCGACGGTGCGCAGCGTGCTGTTGAGGGTCTCCTCGAACTGCGCCAGCGTCGAGTCGACGTAGTGGTCGCACTCGTCGCGCATCCGGTCCGCCTCGGCCTGCGCGGTGTCGATGATCCGCGCGGACTCCGCGTGCGCGGCCCGCACCACCTCGGTCTGGGCGACCAGGCGGGCCTGTTCGGCCTCGCCCTCGGCCACCGACCGCTCGTAGGAGGCCTTGCCGGACTCGATCATCCGGTCCGCCTCGGCGCGCGCCCGGCCGGTGACGGTTTCGTACTCGGCCTTGGCCTCGGCCACGATCCGCTCGGCCTCGGCCTGGGCGGTGGTGACCAGGTGGTCGGCGTGCGCGCTCGCCTCGGCGACCATGCGATCGGCGTGCGCCTTGGCGTCGGCCAGGATGCGGTCGGCCTCCTCGCGAGCGGAGTCGATGGTGTCGCGGGCCTGCTCGTCGGCCGAGGTGACGGTGGTCTCGGCGGCCGTGCGGGCATCGGAGACGATCTTGTCCCGGTGATCGAGCACGTCCTGGGCGTCGTCGAGTTCGCCGGGCAGCGCGTCACGCACATCGTCGAGCAGGTCGAGCACGTCGCCGCGGGGCACGATGCAGCTGCGGGTCGGCGGGATGCCGCGCGCCTCCTCGACGATCGCCACCAGCTCGTCGAGCGCCTCGAAAACCCGATACATGCTCACCAACCTCTAGTCGTTCCTGTCGCGGAGTACCCCGTCGCGGACACGCGCGCCCGTGGCCCAGTGTGCCCCTCGTCACCGGTTCTGCCGAGTCTCGGTCCGGTGTGTCGTTCGAGTGTCTCGAACACCACAGAAACCAAGTGGAGAGCGATCCTCCACTTCATGTACATTCGACCCAGGGGACCGTCGACGGGGACCGGTCCCGCGAGCACGTTCGATCGGATGGACCATGGCCACTCTGGAACCACCGCGCTCGGCGGTCCTGCCTGCCGGGATGTACACGCCGTGGGCGGTGCCCCAGCCGGTCCTGTGGACGGCCCCCATGCCCCGGCTGTCCCGGGTCCTGGCCTACCTGCGCGGCGATCGCGCCCTGCCGCAGCTGATCCGGTTCGCCCTGGTCGGCGGTTCCAGCAACGTCGTCTACGTCCTGCTGTTCCTGGCCATGTACGACCTCGGCTCGATCGCGGCCAACATCGCGGGCTCGGTGGTGAGCACCGTGATCGCCAACGAGCTGCACCGCCAGCTCACCTTCCACGCCGCCGATCGGGTCGGCTGGTTCACCGCGCAGTGGGAGGCGGGCGGTCTCGCCGTGCTCGGTCTCGCGATCACCACGGCGGCGCTGGCCGGACTCGAGTTCTTCGCGCCCGGCCTCGGCGACCTCGCCCAGGCCGGTGCGGTCCTCGCCGTCACCGCGGCGGTGGGCGGCATGCGCTTCCTCGCGCTGCGCGGCCTGGTTTTCTAGACAGCGCGTCTGCTGGACGACGAGCCGCGGCCCGGACCCACCGCGGCCCGAGCCTCAGCCGCGCCGCTCGGCGATCCGGTCCAGCAGCCGCTTGTGCACCACCGGCGGCAGCATGTCGCTGACGTCGCCGCCGTAGGTGGCGACCTCCTTCACCAGTGAGCTGGACAGGAAGCTGAACGCCGGATTGGTGGCGATGAAAAAGGTGTCCACGCCGGACAGCTTCTTGTTCATCTGCGCCATCTGCAGCTCGTAGCCGAAGTCGGTGGCATCGCGCAGCCCCTTGACGATCGCGGTGATGCCCTGCTCACGGGCGAAGTCCACCAGCAGGCCCCGCCAGGACGCGACCCGCACGTTGGGCAGATGCGCGGTGGTCTCGCGCAGCAGCTCCATGCGCTCCTCGACGTCGAACATGCCCTTCTTGTTCGGGTTGATCATGACGGTCACCACGACCTCGTCGAATTGCGCCGCCGCGCGGGTGAATACGTCGAGATGTCCGTTCGTCACCGGATCGAAGGACCCGGGGCACAGTGCTCCAGCCATGGGCCGACGCTATCAGGCCCGCGCCCGCCCCGCCGCGCCGCTCAGTCCGCTCCGGGCGCGTACTCGGCCAGTTCCAGCCGCGTCTCGCCGTACCGTCGCGGTGTGCCGGGCAGAAACGCTGCGGGCCAGTCGATTTCCGCGCTGCGCGCCGAGCGCTCGACCACCACCAGGGCGCCGTCGGCGAGCCAGCCGCGGGCGGCGAGCAGCGCCACGTCCGCCGCCACCGCCGCGGTGTCGAGCTCGTAGGGCGGATCGGCGAAGACCAGGTCGAACTCCCCCGCGCCGCCCTGCTCGAGCACCGCGCCCACCGACCCGGCGCGCAGTTCGGCGCCGGACAGCCCGAGTTCGGCGATGTTGGCCCGCACCACCTGCGCCGCTCGCCGGTCGGATTCGACCAGCAGGGCACGGGCCGCGCCGCGCGAGAGCGCCTCCAGCGCCAGCGCCCCGGAACCCGCGTACAGGTCCAGCACCCGCGCGCCGGCGAAATCCATCCGGGCGGCGAGCGCGCTGAACAGCGCCTCGCGCACCCGGTCGGAGGTGGGCCGGGTGCCCGCGGGCGGGACGCGCAGCCTGCGCCCGCCCGCGGTGCCCGCGACGATGCGCGGCATCAGTCCGCGGACTCGCGCAGCCGCAGTTCCACCAGCAGGTCACCGCCCTCGACCTGCTGCACCTTGCCGATGGCGACCCGGGCGACGGTGCCCGCGCGGGGCGCGGTGATGGCGGCCTCCATCTTCATCGCCTCGATGGTGCCGATGGTGTCGCCCGCCGCGACGGTGTCGCCCTCGCCGACGGCCAGGGTCACCACACCGGCGAACGGCGCGGCCACGTGACCGGCGTTGGTCTTGTCCGCCTTCTCCGCGACCGGCACCTCACCGGCCACCGAGCGGTCGCGCACCGCGACCGGGCGCAGCTGGCCGTTGAGGATGCACATGACGGTGCGCATGCCGCGCTCGTCCGGCTCGGAGATGGCCTCGAGTCCGATGAGCAGGGTGACGCCCTTCTCCAGCTGCACCCGGTGTTCCTCGCCGTGACGCAGGCCGTAGAAGAACTGGTTGGCCGAGAGCCCGGAGGTGTCGCCGTACTTCTCGCGGTGGGCGAGGAATTCGGCGGTGGGTCCGGGGAACAGCAACCGGTTGAGCGTCGCCCTGCGCTCGGCGGAGTCACCCGCCAGGGCGGCCTCGTCGGCCGGATCGAGCGGGGTCTCGGGCTTGGCGGGTCCGCGCCCGGCCAGCGCCTTGCTGCGGAACGGCTCGGGCCAGCCGCCCGCGGGAGTGCCGAGTTCGCCGCGCAGGAAGCCGATCACCGAGTCCGGGATGTCGTAGCGGCCCGGGTCGGCGGCGAAATCGTCGATGTCCACGCCGGAGCCGACCAGCGCGAGCGCCAGATCGCCGACCACCTTCGACGACGGGGTCACCTTGGTCAGGCGGCCCAACAGCCGATCCGCGGCGGCGTACTTGGCCTCGATCTCCTCGAAGCGGTCGCCCAGGCCGAGCGCGATGGCCTGCTGGCGCAGGTTCGACAGCTGACCGCCGGGGATCTCGTGGGTGTAGACGCGACCGGTGGGCGAGGGCAGTCCGGACTCGAAGGGCGCGTACACCTTGCGCAGCGCCTCCCAGTACGGCTCCAGGTCGCAGACGTTCTGCAGGTTCAGGCCGGTGTCGTACTCGCTGTTGGCCGCGGCGGCCACGATCGCCGACAGCGGCGGCTGGCTGGTGGTGCCCGCCATCGGCGCGCTCGCGCCGTCGACGGCGTCGGCGCCGGCCTGCCACGCCGACAGGTAGGTGGCGAGCTGACCGCCCGGGGTGTCGTGGGTGTGCACGTGCACGGGCAGGTCGAAGTTGCTGCGCAGCGCGGTGACCAGGGTGGCCGCCGCCGGCGCGCGCAGCAGCCCGGCCATGTCCTTGATCGCGAGCACGTGCGCGCCCGCGTCGACGATCTGCTCGGCCAGCTTGAGGTAGTAGTCGAGGGTGTAGAGGTTCTCGTTCGGGTCCGACAGGTCACCGGTGTAGCTGATCGCCACTTCCGCGACGGCGCGGCCGGTTTCGCGCACGGCGTCGATGGCGGGGCGCATCTGGTCGACGTTGTTGAGCGCGTCGAAGATGCGGAAGATATCGATGCCGGTGTCGGTGGCCTCCCGCACGAACGCCTTGGTCACCTGTTCCGGATACGGCGTGTAGCCGACGGTGTTGCGCCCGCGCAACAGCATCTGCAGGCAGATGTTGGGGATCGCCTCGCGCAACGCGGCCAGCCGCTCCCACGGATCCTCGTAGAGGAAGCGCAGCGCCACGTCGTAGGTGGCCCCGCCCCACGCTTCGATCGAGAGCAGTTCCGGCGTCATCCGTGCCACGTGGCCGGCGACCTGGAGCAGGCCGCTGGTCCGCACCCGCGTCGCGAGCAGCGACTGATGCGCGTCGCGGAAGGTGGTGTCGGTGACGCCGACGGCCTTCTGCGCGCGCAGCTCGCGGGCGAAGCCCTCCGGGCCGAGGCGCAGCAGCCGCTGCCGCGAGCCGTCCGGCGGCGGCGCGCTCAGGTCGATGGCGGGCAGCTTGTCGTGCGGGTAGACCGCGGTCGGGCGCTCGCCGTGCGGCTTGTTGACCGTGACGTCGGCCAGGTATTCGAGGATCTTGGTGCCGCGGTCGGCGCTCTGACGCAGCGTCAGCAGCTGCGGCCGCTCGTCGATGAACGAGGTGGTGACCCGGCCCGCCTTGAAGTCGGGGTCGTCGAGCACGGCCTGCAGGAACGGGATGTTGGTGGTGACGCCGCGGATGCGGAACTCGGCCAGCGCGCGCCGGGCCCGCGCGGCGGCGGCGGGCAGGTCGCGGCCGCGGCACGTGAGCTTGACCAGCATGGAGTCGAAGTAGGCGCCGATCTCCGCGCCGAGGTTGGCGCCGCCGTCGAGGCGGATGCCCGCGCCGCCGGGGGTGCGGTAGGCGGTGATGCGGCCGGTGTCGGGGCGGAAGCCGTTGGCCGGATCCTCGGTGGTGATGCGGCATTGCAGCGCCGCGCCGCGGATGGCCACCGCGTCCTGGCTCAGGCCGAGGTCGGCCAGGCTCTCCCCGGCGGCGATGCGCAGCTGCGACTGCACCAGGTCGACATCGGTGATCTCCTCGGTCACGGTGTGCTCGACCTGGATGCGCGGGTTCATCTCGATGAAGACGTGGTTGCCGCGCTCATCGAGCAGGAATTCCACGGTGCCTGCGTTGCTGTAGCCGATCTGGCGGGCGAAGGCCACCGCGTCGGCGCAGATGCGCTCGCGCAGCGCGGGATCCAGGTTCGGCGCGGGCGCCAGCTCGATCACCTTCTGGTGGCGCCGCTGCACCGAACAGTCGCGCTCGAACAGGTGCATCACGTTGCCGTGCTGGTCGGCCAGGATCTGCACCTCGATGTGGCGCGGGTTGACCACGGCCTGCTCGAGGAACACCGTCGGGTCGCCGAAGGCCGATTCGGCTTCGCGCGAGGCCGCCTCGATCGCTTCGCGCAACTGTTCGGGCGCGGCGACCCGGCGCATGCCGCGTCCGCCACCGCCCGCGACCGCCTTCACGAAGATCGGGTACTCCAGCTCGCGGGACGCCGCCAGCAGCTGGTCGACGTCGGCCGACGGTTCGCTCGAGCGCAGCACCGGCAGCCCGGCGGCCTTGGCCGCCTCGATGGCGCGGGCCTTGTTGCCCGCCAGTTCCAGCACCTCGGCCGAGGGGCCGATGAAGGTGATGCCCTCGCGCGCGCAGGCGGCGGCGAGGTCGGGGTTCTCCGACAGGAAGCCGTAGCCGGGGTAGACGGCGTCGGCTCCCGCGGTCTTGGCCGCGTCGATGATGGCGTCGATCGACAGGTAGGCGCGAACCGGATGGCCCTGCTCCCCGATCTGGTACGACTCGGCCGCCTTCAACCGGTGGACGGAGTTGCGATCCTCGTAGGGGAACACGGCGACCGTCCCGATGCCGAGTTCGTAGGCAGCGCGGAACGCGCGGATGGCGATCTCGCCCCGATTGGCGACCAAGACTTTCGAGAACATTGGACAAAGGTACCCGGCCACCTACCGGCCGCGGACACCGAAGTCCCGCTTCGGCATCTTCTTCACAACTTTGGCTGGCAAGGTTGCGAAGTTTCGTTCATCCGCCCGTCACACGCCCGTGGCGCCCGGCGGCTCACTCCGGTGGCGCGAACGCGGCGGTCACGGCCGCCATGTCGAAGTAGTCGCGCCAGGCCGTGATCAGGCCGTCGCGCACCTCGAACACACCCATGACCGGCAGCGGCGTGGCTCGGCCGTCCTTGCCGCGCATGGTGTCGGTGCGCTCGTTCATCACCACGCCGTCGGCGGCCACCTGGTGGTGGATCTCGAAATCGATGGCCTCGAAGGTGGTCAGGAATCCCGCGACGAACTCCCGGATGGCGGTGCGGCCGACGACCGGCTCCATCGGGATGTTGTGGTACACGGCGTCCTCGGCGAAGTAGGCCGCGATCGCGTCGGGGTCGGGGGTCGACCAGGCCTGGCACAGGGCGCGGACGACGGCGTCGGGGTCGGTCATGGGGCACTCTTCTCGTCGGCGGCGGGGACGGCTTCCGATTGAAGCAAACAACCGCTTGGTCTCACGCGGGTTCGGCGGATTGCGCGCCGCGGCCCGCCGGGGCCTTCGCACGCTACACAGCCGCGCCCGACGTCAGAATGCGTTGCCGCAGTGGGATTCCGGCGCCGACAAGCCGCGCGACGGCGAGGTCTGCGAAGCGCGAAGGGTCTAGGATTTGCGCCCGTGCGCAAGATGTACGCGGGTGCCCGGTTGCGGCGCTTGCGCGAGGAACGGCGGATGACCCAGGCCGCGCTGGCCAAATCCCTCGATCTCTCGCCCAGCTACCTCAATCAGCTCGAGCGCGACCAGCGACCGCTCACCATCCCGGTGTTGCTCAAGCTCAATTCCACGTTCGATCTGGACGTGCAGTTCTTCGCCGCCGACTCCGACGCGCGGCTGGTCTCCGATCTGCACGACGTACTGGTCGACGCCGCAGGCGGGGACAGCGCCCCGCTCACCGAGGTCGAGGAGCTGGCCACCCGGCAGCCGGAGGTGGCTCGCATCCTGGTGGCCATGCACCGGCGGTTGCGCGCGGCCACCGACCAGCTGGATCTGCTCTCGGCGCGGGTCGCCACCCCCGCGGGCGCGCCGGGGGTGCCGATGCCCTACGAGGACGTGCGGGACTTCTTCTACGACCACCACAACCACATCCCCCAGCTCGATCACGCCGCCGAGCAGATGTTCGAGGAGTGCGGGCTGACGATCGGCTCGCTGGATCGCCAGCTGGCGCGGGTCGCCGAGGAACGCGCGGGCGTGACGGTGCTGGTACGCGGCGACGGCGCCGACCCCGCCATCCCCAAGCGCCACTACGACCCCGAGAGCCGCACCCTGACGCTGGCCAGGCGGCTGCGGCCCGGCCAGCGGGCCTTCCAGATCGCGGCGACGCTGGGCTTCCTCCTGTACGGCGATCAGCTCGACGCCGTGCTCGCCGAAACACCGTCGCTCACCGGCGAATCCCGCGCGCTGGCCCGGGTCGGCCTCGGCAACTACTTCGCCGCGGCGCTGATCCTGCCCTACGGCCGGTTCCTGCGCTCGGCCGAGGAACTGCGCTACGACATCGACCTGCTGAGCCTGCGGTTCGAGGTCGGCTTCGAGACGGTCTGCCACCGGCTGAGCACCCTGCAGCGACAAGGGCAACGCGGCGTGCCGTTCTTCCTGGTGCGCACCGATCGGGCGGGCAACATCTCCAAGCGCCAGTCCGCCACCGCCTTCCACTTCTCCCGGGTCGGTGGCAGCTGCCCGCTGTGGGTGGTGCACGAGGCCTTCGCCCAGCCCGGCCGCATCCTGACCCAGGTGGCCGCGATGCCCGACGGGCGGCGCTACCTCTGGATCGCCCGCACCACCGCCCCCGCGCCGCGCGGATTCGGCGGCGCCACCAGGGAATTCGCCATCGGTCTCGGCTGCGACATCGAATACGCCGACCGGCTGGTGTATTCGGCGGGACTGCCGGTGGACGATCCCGCCGCCGCGGTGCCGATCGGCGCGGGCTGCAAGGTCTGCGAGCGCCCGGCCTGCCCGCAACGCGCCTTTCCGCAGATCGGCAGCCCGCTCACGGTGAGCGAGCACACCAGCACCGACCTGCCCTACCCACGCCTGCCGCGCTAGCCGGCGACCGGCCGCGGGCGGCTCAGGACTTGGCGAGGTATTCCAGCCGTTCGGCGTCCACGGCGGCGTGCATCATCGCGGCCAGGCCCGGGTGCTCGCGCAGGCCCGGGTCCGCCTCGACCAGCCGGCGCGCCAAGTCCTGCGCCGTGGTGATCACTTCGAGATCGTCCAGCAGCGACAGCAGCCGCAGGGAGCGGGCGGTGCCGGACTGGGCCGAGCCGAGCACATCGCCCTCGCGCCGCTGGCGCAGGTCGAGCACGGCGAGCTCGAACCCGTCGTTGGTGGCCGCGACCGCCTCCAGCCGCGTCATCGCCGACCCGCCCGGCGCCGCGTCGGTCACCAGCAGGCACAGGCCCGTATGCGCGCCGCGGCCGACGCGCCCGCGCAGCTGGTGCAGCTGGCTCACGCCGAACCGGTCGGCGTCGACGATCACCATCACCGTCGCGTTCGGCACGTCCACGCCGACCTCCACGACGGTGGTGCAGACCAGCACGTCCACCGCGCCCTCGTGGAAGGCGCGCATCACCTCGTCCTTCTCGTCGGCGGGCAGCCTGCCGTGCAGCAGGCCGACCCGCACCGAGGCCAGCGGACCGTGCCGCAGCATCTCGAACACGTCGAGCACCGCCTGCGTCGGCGGCGGCTCCTTCTCCTCGGCGGCCTTGCGCCCCTTGGCGGTCCTGCCACCCTCCTCGTCGTCGCCGATGCGCGAGCACACCACATACGCCTGGCGACCCTGCCCGACCTCTTCCAGGATGCGCTCCCACGCGCGGTCCACCCAGTTCGGATGCAGTTTGCGCGGTACCACCTTGGACGTGATCGGCGAACGGCCGCGCGGCAGTTCGGTGAGCGTGGAGGTCTCCAGGTCGCCGAGGGTGGTCATGGCGATCGTGCGCGGGATCGGGGTCGCGGTCATCACCAGCAGGTGCGGACTGGTCCCGGCCTTGGCCTTGGCGCGCAGGGCGTCGCGCTGTTCCACGCCGAAACGGTGCTGTTCGTCGACGATCACCATGCCCAGGTCGAAGAACTCGACGTTGTCCTGGATCAGCGCGTGGGTGCCGATCACGATCCCGGCCTCGCCGGTGACCGCCGCCAGCAGCGCCGCCTTCTTCGCACTCGCCGACATCGACCCGGTCACCAGCACGACCCGGGTGGCGTGCTCGGCCGCGCCGAGTTCGCCGGCGGTCCCCAGCTCGCCCAGCATCGCGGTGAGCGAGCGGTAGTGCTGGGCGGCGAGGACTTCGGTGGGGGCGAGCAGCGCGCACTGCTGCCCCGCGTCCACCACCTGCAACATGGCGTGCAGCGCGACGATGGTCTTGCCCGACCCCACCTCGCCCTGCAACAGCCGGTGCATGGGATGGGTGCGGGCGAGGTCGGCGGAGATCTCCCCGATCACCTTCTGCTGCCCCGCGGTCAGCTCGAACGGCAACCGCTCGGCGAAGGCTGCCGCGATGCCGTCGGCCCGCGGTGGGCACGGGCGCGCGGTGCGCGCGGACACCTCGTGCCTGCGTTCGGCCAGCACCAGCTGCAGGGCCAGCGCCTCGTCGAAGCGCAGCCGGTCCCGGGCGCGATCGATGTCGGCGCGGTGCTCGGGCAGGTGGATCAGCCGCAGCGCGTCCGAAACCGGCAGCAGCCCGCGCTCCTCGCGGATGTCCAGCGGCAGCGGGTCGTCGATCGGATCGAGTTGTTCGAGCACCTGGCGCACGCAGGCCAGCAGATCCCAGCTCTGCACCTTCGCCGTCGCCGGATAGACCGGGATGAACTCCCGCGACATGAACGAGACGTCCACTCCGGCGGCGCCTTTCGCGCTCTCGGCCAATCCGCGCAGATCACCGCCGCCGCGCACCCTGGTCATCGTGCCGACCGACTCGTCCTCGGTCTCGGGCAGGATCAGGTAACCGGGGTGGCTCAGGCTCCAGCTGCCCGGCCGCCAATAGCTGACGTTGCCCGACATCATCGCCCGCAGGCCCTGTTTCACGACGTACTTGACCTTGTCGCCGTTGAAGAAGGTGACATCGACCGGGCGGCCCGAGCCGGTGTCGAGCTGCACCTTCAGCAGCGAGCCGCGGCGGTTGCGCATCGGGCGCAGCTCGGTCTTGGTGATCCGGCCGATCACGGTGATGTGCGAGCCGTCCTCGGGCGCCTCCTCGGTGAGCGGCTGGCCCTGGGTCGCGTACCGGAGCGGGTAGTGCCGCAGCAGATCCTCGACGGTGTGCATGTCGAAGGCGTCGGCCAGCGAGTCGGCCGCCTTCGCGCCGAGGATGTGGTCGAGCCGGTCGCTCAGTGTCGCCATGTGTCAGCCCTCATTCCCCACCGTTCATTCCACCCCGATCTGCACCAGATCCCCCCGCTGTCCGCCCGGGTACACCACCACCTCGACGCCGGGGAATCCCGCCTCGATGTGCGCGCACAGCTCCTCGGCCAGCCCGGGATCGGCGTCGGCGCCCAGCAGCAGCGTCACGAGCTCGCCGCCGAGACCGAGCATCCGGTCCAGCAGCGTGCGCCCGGCACCGGGCACGTCCCGGTCGATGACGACGACGTCGTGTCCCACCAGGCCGAGGCCGTCGCCCGGGGCGCACGTGCCGACCATGGTGAGCGCGCGCTGCTCGGCGCGGCGCAGCGAACCCCAGCGGGTGGCGGCGGCGGCCTCGGACATGGCGAAGGCGTCGTCGACGGCGATGCGGGCGCGGTCGTGGACCGCCAGCGCGGCCAGTCCCTGCAC
Organism: Nocardia sp. FDAARGOS_372; assembly: GCF_002554515.1. Lineage (NCBI taxonomy): Bacteria > Bacillati > Actinomycetota > Actinomycetes > Mycobacteriales > Nocardiaceae > Nocardia > Nocardia sp. FDAARGOS_372. The sequence goes on from NZ_PDDW01000001.1 coordinate 2,996,255, forward strand.
CATCGACCCGCTCGGCAGCAGCAGCACGTCGCGATGCTCGCCACGCGCGGCCACACCGACGGCCACCAGCTCGTGCGCGGGGAGCGCGCCGTTGGGCAGCACCAGCACCTCGCGGTGCGGCATCTGCCGGATCGCCGAGAGCAGACCGGCCGAGGTGACCGGATGGTCGTCGAGCACCACCGCGCCCGCCGCCTCGAACAGCGCCGCCGCGTCGGCGCCGGTCGCCACCGCGAGCACCCCGCGGTCGGCCGGACCGTCCTCGGGCTCGTCGTCGGCGTGCCCGCCGTCCGGGCCGACGCCGTCGATACCGAAGCTCTCGATCCTGATGCCGCGCAACGTCCCCGCGGCCAGGCCGGCCTCCACCGCCGCCCCGGCATCCGCGCAGTGCACGTGCACCGACCAGGTGCCCGCGCCGTCGCCCACCACCACCACCGAGTCGCCCAGCACGGTCAAGGCGCCGCGGAGTCGCTCGATCCGCGCGTCGTCGGAGTCGGAGACGAGGTACATCACCTCGAAGCCCGGCGTCGGCGGGCCCTCCGACGCGGACGCGGACGCGGCCGGTGTCCGCGCCACCGCGTGGCCGGGAGCGGCGGGCCGCGCGCCGGGGACAGCCGCGGGCCGCCGGTACTCCGGCCGGGCCGGACGGTGCCCGCGGGTCACCGCGACCAGCGCGTCGAGCAGCACCACCAGTCCGCGCGCGCCCGCGTCGACGACGCCGTTCGCGCGCAGCACCGGCAGCTGCGAGGGGGTGTCGCCGAGCGCCTTGGCGGCACCGTCGGCCGCGGCCACGGCGACCTCGGCCAACGACGGCTCGCGGCAGGCCGACGCGCTGTCGGCCGCGCACTCGAGCACGGTGAGGATGGTGCCCTCCACCGGTGCGCTCAGCGCGGCCCGCACGAGTTCGGCCGCCCGCCGCAAGGCCCGCGGCAGGGTCGCCGCCGTCAGCGGGCCGGGTTCGCTCGCCTCGGCGATGCCGCGCAGCAGCTGCGACAGGATGATTCCGGAATTGCCGCGCGCGCCCGCGGTCGCGCCGCGCGCCATGGCGGTCGCGACCTCGTGCGCGGTGCCGTGGGACGCGCCGACCCGGTCTTCGGCCGCCGCGACCGCGGCCCGCATGGTGGCCAGCAGGTTGGTGCCGGTGTCCGCGTCGGGGATGGGGAACACGTTGAGCGAGTTGATCTCCTCGCGGCGCTCGGCCAGCCCCTCGAGGCAGAGCCGCCCCCAGAGCATCAGCGCAGCGCTGTCGATCGTTTCCCGCTCCCCGGGCACTGTCACCTCACTCCCTCGCACCGCTGTCCACCGCCGCCCGCCAGGTTAGCGGCCCGCGCCGACACCGGCCGCACAGCGGCGACGACCGCCGCCGGGGCGCGTGACCTCGGTGTCGGCGGCTGCCCCGCGGCCCCCGGTTTGGCCGATCGGGGGCCGGGCGGTTACTCTTGCAGGGTTGCCGCGCGCCGCCCGCCGAGGTTGGCGCACGCCGGTGTCAGCCGGCAGGGGCACATCACGACATTGTTTCCGGACATGCCGCTCGTTCCGGGCGGCGGTCCCCACCTGACATGAAGGAGTTCGCGACTATGGCTGCCGTCTGCGACGTCTGCGCCAAGGGCCCCGGCTTCGGGAAGTCGGTCTCGCACTCGCACCGGCGCACCAACCGTCGTTGGAACCCGAACATCCAGACCGTGCGTGCCCAGGTCGCCCCGGGCAACACCCGCCGCATGAACGTGTGCACCTCCTGCCTGAAGGCGGGCAAGGTCGTCCGCGGCTGATTCGCTCCGCGGCTGATTCACGCTGTTCCGCACACGCCCCGGCACCCCTTCGGGTGAGCCGGGGCGTTGTCGTCCCACCGGTCTCCGATGAGGACCACGAACCGGCCGTGGCGCATCCTGCCCGCCACCACCGCGCACGCCCGCGGCATCGCCGCCTGCCACATCGCCTCCTGGCGTGAGGCCTACCGCGGCCTGGTCCCGGCGCCGATCCTCGACGCGTTCGACGTCGACCGCCGGGCCGCCGCGGTGACCCGCGACCTCCGCGACGACCGTTCCGGTCGCACCCGCGTCGCGCTCGTCGGCGACGACGTGATCGGTTTCGCCACCGCCGCCCACGGCGAGCTGCGCGCCCTCTACGTCCGTGCCGGGTGGTACGGCACCGGGGTGGCCGACGACCTGCTCGTCGCGGTCCTCGACCCCGGCGTCACCACGAGTCTGTGGGTCTTCGAAGACAATCCCCGGGCCCGCGCCTTCTACCGCAGGCACGGCTTCACCGCCTCCGGCGAACGCGGGCCGGAGGCGTTCACCGCCCTACCCCAGGTCCGCATGGTCCGGCCCGCCGCTAAGGTGCCGAGCATGACCTCCACCGAGCAGACCGAGTACATCACCACCGCCGACGGCGTCCTGCAGATCACCATCGCCACCGCCGCCAACGGCACCGCACTGGATTTCGCCGGCATCGCCGCAGGCACCACCGCCCTGCGCGAGCGCGGCGCGGAGGTGGGTGCGGTCCTGCTCACCGGTACGGGCGCGAACTTCTGCGCGGGCGGCAACGTGCGCGGTTTCGCCGCCGCCGAGGATCGCGGCGCACACATCCACGGGCTGGCGACCGACCTGCACGAGTTCGTGCGCGCACTCGACGCGACCACCGTCCCCGTGGTCGCCGGGGTCCAGGGTTGGGCCGCCGGCGCGGGCATGAGCCTCGTGCTCGCCGCCGACATCGCCCTCGGCGGCCCGTCGACCAAGCTGCGCCCGGCGTATCCGGGCATCGGGCTCAGCCCGGACGGCGGCATGTCGTGGACCCTGCCCCGGGTGGTCGGCATGGGCCGGGCACGGGAGATCCTGCTCACCGACGCGGTGCTCGACGCCGAGGAGGCCGTGCGCCTGGGCATCCTCAGCCGGCTCGTCGCCGATGACGCGGTCCGTGAGGCGGCGCGGGAGTTGGCGGTGACGCTGGCACGCGGACCGCGCACCACCTACGCGGGCATGAAAGAGCTGCTGCGGGCCTCGCTGACCTCGTCGCTGAGCGACCAGCTCGACCGCGAGCGGGACGGCATCGCCGCGGCCGCGAACAGCCCGGCGGGCCGGGAGGGTGTGGACGCGTTCGTGCAGAAGCGCCCGCCCCGGTTCTGACCGCCGCGGATCAGCGCGCCGCGGCGAGCACGAACTCCGCGACGGCGTCGGTGAAGGCGTCGTTGTCGTCGCTCGCCGCGGTGTGCGCGGCGTTGCCGATCTCCACCACCTGCGCGTGCGGCACCTGCTCCAGGAATTCGGCGACCGCCTCCTCGCTCACCACATCCGACATCCGGCCGCGCACCAGCAGTACCGGGATGGTGAGCGCGCGGGCGGCGGGCTCGAGCAGCGCGGCCATGCTGTCGGTGTCGGCGTCGGCGGTCCGGCCGTCGATCATGTCCGGATCCCAGTGCCAGTACCAGCGGCCGTCGCGGTGGCGCAGGTTGCGCAGCAGGCCGTCGTGGTTCTTCGGCCGGGGGCGATGCGGCAGATAGGCCGCGACCGCGTCGGCGGCCTGCTCGACGGTGTCGAAGCCGTCGCGGTGCTTGCCCAGGAAGGTCATCACCCGCTCGACGCCCTCGGGCTGGGGCCGGGTGACGATGTCGACCAGGACCAGCGCGCGGATCGCGGCACCGCCCGGCTGCGCGGTGGCCAGCAGGCCGGTGATGCCACCCATGCTGGCGCCCACCACCACGGCACCCCGCTCCGGGGTCGCGCCGAGTTGGTCGAGCACCGCGAGCAGATCCGCCACCATCACCGCGCGGCTGTAGTCGCGGTCGGGGGCCCACTGGCTGTCGCCGTGGCCACGCGCGTCCAGGGTGACCACCCGCAGTCCGCCCGCGGCCAGCGCGGCGCCGGTGCGTTTCCAGGAGTGTCGGGTCTGGCCGCCGCCGTGCAGGAAGATCACCAGCGGCCCGTCCTCGGGGCCGAACAGGTCGGCGGCCAGCTCGAGCCCGCCCGAGCCGCGCAGCCGCAGCGTCTGCGGCTCGAGAAGGTAGTTCGCATTACTCACGATCCGAGGATCGCACAGATGAGTGCTTCCTCACAGTCCCCCCTGCGCGCCGGGCCGGGCGGCTGTCCGCCGGCCCGGCGTCGCGACAGGTCAGCAGTCCAGCGGCATCGCGCTGAAAGTGCGCTGGAAGGTGCAGGCGATCTTCGCGTTGACCGAGGCGGAGATGGTGGACGAACCGGACGAGGTGAACTCCTCGGCCACCGGCGCGGTCTCGACCGCGCTCGGCGCGGCGGGCTCGAGCCGCAACGGCTCGGCGTTCGCGACGGACGCGCCCCCGGCCAGGGCGGCGGCCAACGCCAGGGTCGCGGTGGTACCGCGCAGACCGGCGCGAACGGTGGTGTGCTGCATGGTGGTGCTCCTCAATCGATGTGTCGTGCGATGGAACAGGCCCCGGAGCGCCCGGGACACGGTGGGATGGTCAGGGCAGGCGCCAGTCGACCGGCTCGGCACCGAGTTCGTCGAGCAGTTCGTTGGCCCGCGAGAACGGCCGGGAGCCGAAGAATCCCCGCGACGCCGACAGCGGGGAGGGATGGGCCGATTCGATGTAGGGCACCTCGGCCTCGGTGAGCAGCGGCTTCAGGGTGGCGGCGTCGCGGCCCCAGAGGATCGCGACCAGGGGTTCGTCCCGGGCGACGAGCGCGCGGATGGCCTGCTCGGTCACCGCCTCCCACCCCTTGCCGCGATGGGAGGCCGGCTGGCCGGGCGAGACCGTGAGCACCCGGTTCAGCAGCAGCACACCCTGATCCGACCACGGGGTGAGGTCGCCGCAGGAGGGTGTCGGGTGGCCGAGGTCCTTGTGCAGTTCGGCGAAGATGTTGGCCAGGCTGCGTGGAATCGGCGAAACATCCGGCGCCACCGAGAAACTCAGGCCCATCGGGTGCCCCGGCGTCGGGTAGGGGTCCTGGCCGACGATCAGCACCCGCACGTCGCGGAACGGCCGCTGGAACGCGCGCAGCACATTCTCGCCCGCGGGCAGGTAGCCGCGTCCGGCCGCGTTCTCGGCCCGCAGGAAATCACCCATCGCCCTGATGCGGTCGGCCACCGGCTCCAGCGCCTGCGCCCAGCCCGGATCCATGATTTCCGACAGTGGTTTCGCGCCCATGACCGCACAACCTATCGCGGTTCGTTTCCCGGCGCAGCCTCCGCCCCACGGAACGATTCCCAGCCCACGGCGCCGTCCCAGCTCATCCCGTCCACGGTGACCCCCGACCCCGCGCGGACCGTCCCGATCGCCCGCCAGCCCGGCGGCAGCGGTGCCTCCCGCGCCCAGGCGCCGACGAAGGCGTGATCCTCGCCGCCACCCAGAACCCATTGCCGCGCATCGACATTCATCGTGGCGGCGAGTGCGGTCAGTGCGTCGTCGCGCAACGCGGACGCGGACAGGTCGATCGCCACCCCGGAGGCGTCGGCGATGTGGCCGAGGTCGGCCAGCAGGCCGTCGGAGACGTCGGTCAACGCGTGCGGGCGCGGGCCGCCACCCACCGGCGCCGCCTCGTACGGCGGGTGCGGAACCCGATGCAGCGCCACCGCTTCGGCCCCCGGACCGTCCGGCGCCGCACCGGTGGTCAGCACCGCCAAGCCGGCCGCCGACCAGCCGAGCCGGCCCGCGACCGCGACCACGTGGCCCGGCCGCGCACCGGCCCGGGTGATCGGCGGCAGTCCGCCCAGGTCGCCGAAGGCCGTGATCGAGACGACCACCTCGCGGCTGCGCACGAGGTCACCGCCCGCGACGGACGCGCCCACCCGCTCCGCCTCGGCCCACATGCCCGCCGCGAGTCCGTCGATCACCTCGACCGGGGTGTCGGCGGGACAGCCGAGGGCGACCACGAAGGCGGTCGGCCGCGCGCCCATCGCGAACACGTCGGCGGCGTTCTGGGCGATGGCCTTGCGGCCGACGTCGTGCGGTGTCGACCAGTCCAGCCGGAAATGCCTGCCCTCGACGAGCATGTCGGTGCTCACCGCGAACCGCCCGTCCGGCGCCGCCACCACCGCCGCGTCGTCCCCCGGGCCGAGCAGCACCTGCGGGCCCTGCCGACGACCGGCGTTGATCCGCTCGATGAGCGCGAACTCCCCGAGCTCGCGCACCGTCGGCGGCGTCCCGTCCTCGCCGATCACCGGTCCTCCTTCCGCGACGGTCGTGCAGGCAGAAATCCGCTCGACGGTACCCTGATCCCGACCGAGACCATCGAGGCGGACGAGGAAAGGACCCGGGGCATGGCGGCGGATTCGCCGGACGACGGCGCCGAACGCGAGGACGGCGGCCGCGAGGCAGCGGACGGCGCCCAGCGCCCCGACGGCGACCGGGCCGGAACCGAGACCGACCGCCCGTCCCTCGACAAACCGCCCGCCGGGAACCCCGAGCCCGCCGACGAGGCCGAGCAGGAGTCCGTCGACCCGGAGCCCGCCGATGCGGAGCCCGTCGTCCCGGAGCCCGCCGACCGGGCCTACTCCCCCGCCCTGATCGCGACCGCCGTCGCGCTGCCGGTCATCCTCGTCGTCGGTGTGCTGGTCGCGGCGGTGATGGCGCGCAACCTGCCCACCGAACGCGAGCCGCTCGCGCTGGGCCCGGTCCCGGCCCCCGCCGCGGACGGTCCGGCATGCCAGGCGCTGCTGCCCGCGCTGCCCGCCGACCTCGGCGACTACACCAAGGCCACCCTGATCGAACCCGCGCCGCCCGCCACGCGCGCCTGGCAGCCGGAGGGCGAGGGCGAGCCCGTCGTGCTGCGCTGCGGCCTGGACCGCCCGCTCGAGTTCAACCGCGCCTCGTCGTTGCAGATCGTCAACGGCGTGCAGTGGTTCCAGATCCGCGACGACGCCGCGGCGACCAGCACCTGGTTCGCCGTGGACCGCGAGACCTACATCGCCCTGACGGTTCCCGACAGTTCCGGCCCCACCCCCCTGCAAACCGTCTCCGACACCATTACCGCCACCCTTCCCGCCCGCGAGATCGACCCCGGCCCGCTCCCCAACTGACCACTGGGGGACGGCTGTCCCGTGGCGATTCCCACACCCCTCTTGCCAGCGCACGCCGGCGCCGCTTCACTGTAAGTAAGTGGTTACTTACAAGGAGGCGATGTGGCCCCGTCCACCCGCGAACGCATCATCTCGGCCGCCCTGCGCCTGTTCGGCGAGCGCGGCTTCGCCGCGACATCGGTGGCCCAGATCGAACAGGAGGCCGGACTCTCCGGCGGCTCGGGCGCGCTGTACCGGCACTTCCGGTCCAAGGACGCGCTGCTCACCGCGGCGGTGGCGCACCGGCTGACCGAGCGCGGCGCCGAATGGACGCGGCTGCTGGATCCGCAGCATCCCATCGCCGAGACGTTGGCCGCGGCGGCACCGGGTGGTAGCACCGCCGACCGGCTGGCGGTGCTGTGTCGGATCGGGCTGGACCGCCTGGAGCACGACCGGGACGTGACGCGAATCCTGCTGCGGGACAACAGCATCGACCCGTCCGTACTGGAGGTGTTCCGGCGCGAGGAGTACGCGACGGTGATGTCGGTGGTCACGCGGGCACTGGCCGGGCTGGCCGCACCCGAGCACCGCGACCGGGACTGGGGGCCCACCGCGGCCGTCGTCGTCGGCGCGATCTCGCACTTCTGGCTCATCCGCGACATCTTCGGTGGCGACCATCCCGCGGCGATCGATGCCGACAGCTACCTGCGCGCCACCGCCGAACTCACCGCCGCCCGGCTCGACTGGGCGGGCCCCGAGGGAGAGGAACGATCATGACCACCACGATCACCGTCGTCGGCGGCGGCCTGGCCGGGCTGACCGCGGCCATCGCGTGCGCGGAGGCCGGCGTGCCGGTGCGCCTGTACGAGGCGCACGCCACCCTGGGCGGCCGCGCCCGCGCCACCGCCCCGCCCTACGTCGCCCACGAGGGCGCCCACGTCTTCTACGCCGACGGCCCGCACTACGCGTGGTTGAAGCGGCGCGGGTTCGTCGCCGGACTCGGCCTGCCCGGCCCGGCGGCCATGGCGCGCTTCGGTTTTCGTGCCGACGGCCGGGTGCGTCCGATGCTCCCCATGGACGTGCTGCGCGCCCAGCTGCGCCCGGTCACCGCCCCGGTGGATCAGGATTTCCGGTCCTGGGCGGCCGGGCGCTGGGGCGAACGCACCGCGACCAGAATGGCCAACGCCATCGCGGTGGCCACCTACGACGCCGATACCGGCCGCCTGTCGGCCGCGTTCGTCTGGGACCTGGTGGGCCGTGTGTTCGGCCCGAAGGTGCCCGCCGTGCGCTGGGTGCGCGGCGGCTGGCAACGCGTGATCGATCGGATGGCCGCGCGCGCAGCCGAACTCGGCGTGGTCGTGGAGACGGGCGCGCGCCTGGACGCCCTGCCGTCCGGCGGCCCGGTCGTGGTCGCCACCGATCTGCACGCGGCCCGCCGCCTGCTCGGCGACGACACGCTCGCGTGGACCAGCGGCCATGCCGCGCTGCTCGACCTCGGTGTACCCGCCGACCGCCGCGACCGGACGATCCTGTTCGACCTCGACGAGGGCGGCTTCCACGAGAGCTACACCATGCAGGACCCGACGATCGCCCCGGCGGGCCACTCGCTGTTCCAGCTCCAGATGCCGGTGCGGGCCGGGGAATCCCCGCGTGCCGCGCAGGATCGGCTGGCCCGCTTCGCCGATCTCGCGGTGCCCGGCTGGCGGGATCGGGCCACCTTCCGCCGCACCGCGACGGCGAAGGGCCGCACCGGCGCGCTGGATCTGCCGGGACAGACCTGGCGCGACCGCCCCGCGGTGGTCCGCGGTGACGACGTGTTCCTGGCCGGCGACATGGTCGCCGCGCCAGGGATGCGCGGCGAGATCTCGATCAACAGCGCACTGCACGCCGCCCGCGCGGCCGTCGCCGCGTCCGCCCGCGCCGCCCGCGCGGTCTGACTCCGTCCGCTACCGCAGCCCGGTCCCCCGCGCCAGCGCCGTCTCGATCAGCGTCGACACCAGTGTCCCGTAGTCGATGCCGGTGGCCTCCCACATGCGCGGGTACATCGAGATCGAGGTGAAGCCCGGCATGGTGTTGATCTCGTTGATGACCGGGCCGTCGGCGGTGACGAAGAAGTCGACGCGGGCCAGGCCCTGGCAGTCCAGGGCCTGGAAGGCCCGCACGGCCAGTTCGCGGACCTGCTCGGCGATGTCGTCGTCGAGCTTGGCCGGGACGTCGAATTCGCACACGTCGTCGAGGTACTTGGTGTCGAAGTCGTAGAACTGCGGCCCGTCGCCCTCGGGCATCCGGATCTCGGCGAGCACGCTGGCCGAGATCCGGCCGTCCGGGAATTCCAGCACGCCGCATTCCACCTCGCGGCCGACGATGCCCGCCTCCACGATCACCTTCGGATCGTGTTCGCGCGCCGCCGCGATCGCGGTGTCCAGCGCCGCCCAATCGTCGACCTTGGTGATGCCGATCGAGGAACCCGCCCGCGCCGGTTTCACGAACACCGGCAGTCCGAGCCGCTCGCGCTGTTCCTCGGTGAGGGTCGCGGTGCCGGGCCGCAGCACCACCTGGGTGCCGACCGGAAGCCCCTCGGCGGCGAGCAGTTTCTTGGTGAACTCCTTGTCCATGCCCGCGGCGCTGGCCAACACGCCGGGCCCGACATAGGGCACCCCGGCGAGTTCGAGCATGCCCTGGAGCGTGCCGTCCTCGCCGAACGGACCGTGCAGGATCGGGAACACCACGTCCACCGTCCCGAGCACCGCACCCGCGTCGTCGAGCGCGACCAGCTCGCCACCGCGGGTGGGGTCGGCGGTCAGGGTCAGGGCGGTGCCGCCGGCGTCCACCGAGGGCAGCGCCTCGTGGCTCAGGCCGATCGCGGCGACGTCGGAACTCGCCAGCACCCAGCCGCCCTGTGGGGTGATGCCGATGGGGACGGCCTCGTATCTGGTGGGATCGAGGTGCCGCAGCACGCTCCCGGCCGAGACACACGACACCGCGTGCTCGTTGCTCCGCCCACCGAACACCACAGCCACCCTGATCCGGTTCGTCATGCACCGAACGGTACCGGGCGCGGCGGGCTTCTCCGTCGCTGCCCGTGCCCGGACTTCTGGGGTCCCTACTCCGGCTTGATGCGGCGTCCGAGCAGGCTGCCGACGGCCTCGCGAACCGAAATGCCCTCGTGGCACACCCGGTGCACGGCGTCGGTCAACGGCATCTCCACCTCGTGCGCGGCGGCCAGCGCCCGCACCGATGTGCACGACTTCACACCCTCGGCGACCTGTCCATGGGTCGCCTGCTGCGCCGCCTCCATCGATCCGCCCGCGCCGAGCACGTGCCCGAAGGAACGATTGCGCGACAGCGGCGAGGTGCAGGTGGCGACCAGGTCGCCGACCCCGGCCAGCCCGGCCAGCGTCACCGGCTCCGCGCCGAGGGTCACCGCCAGCCGCATGATCTCGGCGAGGCCGCGGGTGATGAGGCTGGCGATGGAGTTGTCACCCAGACCCATGCCCGCCGCGATGCCGCAGGCCAGCGCGATCACGTTCTTGCAGGCGCCGCCGATCTCGCAGCCGATCACGTCGGTGTTGGTGTACGGGCGGAAATAGCCGGTGTAGCTGGCCTGTTGCACGGCCTCCGCCCGGGCGGCGTCGGAACAGGCGATGACGGTCGCGGCGGGCTGTCCGGCCGCGATCTCCCTGGCCAGGTTCGGACCGGAGAGCACCGCGATGCGGCGTTCCTCGGCGCCGGTCACCTCCGCGATGACCTGACTCATCCGCAGCAGCGTGCCGGTCTCGATGCCCTTCGCCAGACTCAGCAGTGTGGCGTCGTGCTCGTCGATGGCGGCGCGCAGCGCGGGCCGCCACCCGGTGAGGTTGGCCCGCAGCGACTGCGAGGGCACCGCGAGCACGACCAGTTGCGCGCCGTCGAGCGCGGCCTCGGCGTCGTGCGTGGCCGATACGGCGGGTAGTTGCACGTCCGGAAGGTAGGCGGGATTGCGGTGTTCGGTGGCCAACGCCTCGGCGATCTCCGGGCGCCGCGCCCAGATCGTCACCTCTGTTCCCGCGTCGGCCAACACCTTCGCGAACGCGGTTCCCCAGGAACCCGCACCAAGTACTGCCGCCCTCGTCATCAACCCAATATGCCATGCAAGGATTGGGCGCATGCGTCCGCACGCCGTGCACGCCCTGATCGCGGTCAAGCGCCTGGATCAGGCCAAGAGCCGTCTCGCCGACCGGTTGCGCCCCGAGCACCGGGCCCGGTTGGTGCTGGCCATGCTCGCCGACACCATGACCGCGACGACGTCCGCGCCGGGCATCGCCGCGGTCACCGTGGTCACCCCGGACGCCGCGGTCGCCGACCTGGCTCGCTCGCTCGGCGGGCACGTGCATCCCGAGCCCGCCGCCGATTCCGCCGACAGCCTCAACGCCGCGCTGGCCGCCGCGGCGGCCGGGGTGCGGGCACGCCACGGTGGCGTCGACCTGCTGGCGCTCCAGGCCGATCTGCCCGCGCTGCGTCCCGACGAACTGGCCGACGTGCTGGCGACGGCGCCGCGCGGCGGACGCGCGATCGTCACCGACCACGCGGGCACCGGCACCGCGGCGCTGCTCGTGCGCGACGGCGGCGAGCTGGCCCCGGCGTTCGGCCCGGATTCGGCACGGCGCCACATCGCCGCGGGCGCGGTGGATCTGCCGGGCGAGTGGCCGGGGCTGCGCCGCGACGTGGACACCGCCGCCGATCTGGAGCGCGCGGTGGAGTTGGGCGCCGGTTCGTCGACACGCGCACTCCTGCGCGACATCGGCTGGTCCTGCCGTGTTCACGAACCGGCCCGCCGGGTGTGCTAGGGGGTCGCCGCGGCACCTGGGATTCGCCAGGTGTTCGGCGGCGTCGACGTGCACACCGCGTGGTCGGTAAGGGATGATCGGTGGCGTGAGCGATACGGAAACCGTCAAGCAGCAGCAGCTGCCCACGCCACCGCCGGCCGCGACTCCCCCTCAGGCAGACCAGGCGACGCAGCGGTTGCCACGAGATCGCTACCTGAACCGCGAGTTGAGCTGGCTCGACTTCAACGCGCGCGTTCTCGCGCTCGCCGAGGACGCCTCGCTCCCCCTGTTGGAACGGGCGAAGTTCCTGGCGATCTTCGCGTCCAACCTCGACGAGTTCTACATGGTGCGGGTCGCCGGGCTCAAGCGCCGTGCAGAAACCGGCCTGTCGGTTCGCTCCGCCGACGGCCGCTCGCCCAGCGAGCAATTGGCCATGATCACCGCGCGCACCCAGGAGATCGCCGACCGGCACGCGCGGGTGTTCCTCGACTCGGTCCTGCCCGCGCTCACCGCCGAGGGCATCGCCATCATCGACTGGAACGACCTCGACGCCGACGAACGCGGTCGCCTGTCGGCCTACTTCCAGGACCAGGTCTTTCCGGTGCTCACCCCGCTCGCGGTCGACCCGGCGCACCCGTTCCCATACATCAGCGGACTCAGCCTCAACCTCGCGGTGACGGTGAAGGATTCGCTGACCGGCGGCGAGCACTTCGCCCGCGTCAAGGTCCCCGACAACGTCGACCGCTTCGTGCGGGTGCGCCGCACCGACGGCTCGACGATCGCGGCGTTCCTGCCGATGGAAGCGCTCATCGCCGCCCACCTGGACCAGCTGTTCCCCGGCATGGAAGTGGTCGAGCACCACTCCTTCCGGATCACCCGCAACGCCGATTTCGAGGTCGACGAAGACCGCGACGAGGATCTGCTGCAGGCGCTGGAACGCGAACTGGCCCGGCGCCGCTTCGGTTCGCCGGTGCGGCTCGAGGTCTCCGACGACATGACCGAGCACATGCTCGATCTGCTGCTGCGCGAACTCGATGTCGACCCGGGTGACGTCATCCAGGTGCCCGGTCTGCTCGACCTGTCCTGCCTCTGGCAGGTCTACAGCGTCGACCGCCCCAACCTCAAGGACGCGCCCTACGTCCCGGCCACCCCGCCCGCCTTCGGCGAGCGCGAGACCCCGCGCAACGTGTTCGCCGCGCTGCGCGAGGGCGACGTGCTGGTGCACCACCCCTACGACTCCTTCTCCACCAGCGTGCAGCGCTTCATCGAGCAGGCCGCCGCCGACCCGCAGGTGCTGGCCATCAAGCAGACGCTGTACCGCACCTCGGGTGACTCGCCGATCGTCAACGCGCTCATCGACGCGGCCGAGGCGGGCAAGCAGGTGGTCGCGCTGGTGGAGATCAAGGCCCGCTTCGACGAGCAGGCCAACATCAAGTGGGCCCGCACGCTGGAGCAGGCAGGCGTGCACGTGGTCTACGGCCTGATCGGGTTGAAGACGCACTGCAAGACCTGCCTGGTGGTGCGCCGCGAGGGCTCGACCATCCGCCGCTACTGCCACATCGGCACCGGCAACTACAACCCCAAGACCGCCCGCCTCTACGAGGACGTCGGATTGCTCACCGCCGCACCGGAAATCGGCGCCGACCTGACCGACCTGTTCAACTCGCTGACCGGGTACTCGCGCAAGGCGAACTATCGCAACCTGCTGGTCGCGCCGCAGGGCGTACGGGCGGGCATCATCGAGCGCATCCAGCGCGAGATCGAACTGGCCCAGCGGGGCGCGTCGGCGCGAATCCGGTTGAAGGCCAACGCGATCGTGGACGAGCAGGTGATCGACGCGCTCTACCGTGCCTCCCAGGCCGGTGTGCCGGTGCAGATCGTGGTGCGCGGCATCTGCGGCCTCAAGCCCGGCGTTCCCGGCATGAGCGAGAACATCGAGGTGCGCTCGATCCTGGGCCGGTTCCTCGAGCACTCGCGGATCATGCACTTCCAGGCGCAGGACGAGTACTGGATCGGCAGCGCCGACATGATGCACCGCAATCTGGACCGCCGGGTCGAGGTGATGGCACAGGTGAAGGACCCGAAGCTGCGCGAGCAACTCGGCCAGGTCTTCGACTCGGCGCTGGCCCCCACCACCCGCTGCTGGGTGCTCCAACCCGACGGCAGTTGGCAGGCTTCCCCGGACCGTGCGGGCACCGCGGACGGGCAGGTGCGCGACCACCAGCAGTTCCTGATGCGCCTACGGAGGCCGGACCAGCAGTGAGCGAGAGCGCGGGATACACGATGGACGGCGGGCCGTTCTGGGATCCCCGGGTGACAGCCAATATTCATGCCGCGGGTGCGGTGGTGTGGCGGCGCTCCCCGGCGGGCACGATCGAGATCGCGGTGGTGCACCGGCCGAAATATCAGGATTGGTCGCTGCCGAAGGGCAAACTCGACCCCGGCGAGACCCCCGTGCTCGCCGCGGTGCGCGAAGTCCGGGAGGAAACGGGCCTGAACTGCCGGCTCGGCCGCTACCTCGGTCACGTCACCTATCCGATCCCCGGGCACCGCAAACTCAAGCGCGTGGACTACTGGGCGGCCGAGGTCGCCGACGGCGAGTTCCACGCCAACGCCGAAGTGGACGAGTTGGGCTGGTATCCGCTCGACAAGGTGATGGACCAGTTGTCCTATCCGATGGACCGGCAGGTGGTACGCACCTTCGCCCGCCTGCCCGCCGACACCGCCACCCTGCTGCTGGTGCGGCACGCCAAGGCCGGCCACCGGGAACGCTTCGACGGGCCCGACGAGCAGCGACCGCTGGAACGGGCCGGGCAGGAGCAGGCCAGGGCGCTGGCGGACAATCTGCTCGCCTTCGGACCCGCCCAGGTGTTCTCCGCGCCGCCGCTGCGCTGCGTGCAGACCGTGGAGCCGCTGGCCGAGCGGCTCGGCGTGCCGATCACGCTCGAACCGCTGCTGTCGGAGGAGGGCTACGCCGCCGATCCGGACGCGGGCCTGGCCAGGCTGGCCGAGCTGGTCTCGCCTGCGCACGTCCGGGTTGTGTGCAGCCAGGGCAAGGTCATTCCCGACCTGCTCGACCGGTGGGCCGAACGCGACGGATTGAAGCTGCCGCCCGCGCGCAATCGCAAGGGCAGCGTCTGGGTGCTGTCGATCGCCGGCGGACAACTCGTCGACGCCGACCACATGGACCGCTCGCTCTCGACCGGCGTAGTGAAATCGTGACCTTCGGCTAGGGGATCGTTAGGGGAATTCCCCCATGATCGAAAACCCGATCCCCACAAGCCGAAACGGCCCCGGGAGACTTCCCGGGGCCGTTCTCGGTCCAGCGGCGGGGTGTGGGTGGGCCGCTTCAGCGGCGGGCGGCGGTCTTCTTGGCCGCGGTCTTCTTCGCGGGCGCCTTCTTCGCGGCCGTGGTCTTCTTGGCGGCCGTGGCCTTCGTCGCCGTGGTCTTCTTGGCGGCGGTGGTGGTCTTCTTGGCCGCGGTGGCCTTGGTCGCCGACGCCTTGGTCGCCGAAGCCTTGGTGGCCGTCGTCTTCTTCGCGGGTGCCTTCTTGGCGGCGGTCTTGGTGGCCGTGGTGGTCTTCCGTGCGGTCGACTTCGCCGGGGCCTTGGTCGCCGTCGTCTTCTTGGCGGGGGCCTTGGTGGCCGTGGTGGTCTTCTTGGCGGCGGTCTTCTTGGCGGCGGCCGTGGTCTTCTTGGCCGCCGTCTTCTTGGCCGCCACAGGGGCATTCACGCCCCGCTTGACGGCCGGGCCGGTCGCGGCCAGCTTCTGCTTACCCGCGATCACCGCCTTGAATTGGGCGCCGGGCCGGAACGCGGGCACCGAAGTGGCTTTCACCTTGACGGTTTCGCCGGTGCGCGGGTTCCGGGCGACACGGGGGGCACGCTTGCGCTGTTCGAAGACACCGAATCCGGTGATGGTGACGCTCTGGCCCTTGTGCACTGCACGCACGATGGTGTCGACAACATGCTCGACTGCCGCGGTAGCCGTGCGCCTGTCCGTACCCAACTTTTCGGTCAGAACGTCGATCAGTTCCGCCTTGTTCATTGAATCCTCCGCAGACTAATGGCCCGTCGTCGGACCGACTAGGTACCACGGTAAACCCACTTTGGGCAAGAGTCTATGTGCCACGCCAAAATTCATGGTGGTTTAGCACACGTCCAGCTACCGCCCCCTGATCGGCGCCAGCTATCACTCCCGGATGATTACGCCTGCGAAATAGGCGCCGGGAGGGTGGTGGGCTTCCATGTCGGCCTTGCCTTTTCGAACTCGGCGATGACGTCGCTGCGGCGCAGCGTGAGACCGATGTCGTCCAATCCTTCCAGCAGACGCCACCGGGTGTAGTCATCAATATCGAACGGCAACACGACGGTTCCCGCGGTGACGGTGCGGTCGCGCAGGTCCACCACCAATTCGAGGCCGGGCTGTTCCTCGATCATCTTCCAGAGCATTTCGACATCGTTCTGTGACATCTGCGCGGCCAGCAGGCCGCCCTTGCCCGCATTGCCGCGGAAGATGTCGGCGAAACGGGAGGAGATGACCACTCGAAAGCCGTAGTCCGACAGCGCCCACACCGCGTGCTCACGCGAGGATCCGGTACCGAAATCCGGTCCGGCGACGAGCACGGTGCCGCGGTTGAAGGGCTCGGTGTTCAGAATGAAGTCCGGATCGGAGCGCCATGCGGCGAACAGCGCGTCCTCGAAACCGGTGCGGGTGACCCGCTTGAGGTAGACGGCCGGAATGATCTGGTCGGTGTCGACATTGGACCGGCGCAGCGGCACGCCGATTCCCTTGTGCACGGTGAAGGCTTCCATCGGGATTCTCCTGGGTCGGTTCGGGTGTCTGGGTGGACGTCAGTCCAGGTCGGCCGGTGAGGACAGGGTCCCTCGCACCGCGGTCGCGGCCGCCACCAGCGGCGAGACCAGATGGGTGCGGCCGCCCTTGCCCTGCCTGCCTTCGAAGTTGCGGTTCGAGGTGGAGGCGCAGCGCTGGCCGGGCTCGAGCTGGTCGGGATTCATGCCCAGGCACATCGAGCAGCCCGCCTGCCGCCATTCGGCGCCCGCGGCGGTGAAAATCTCGCCGAGCCCCTCCTTTTCCGCCTGCGCGCGCACCCGCATCGAGCCCGGTACGACCAGCATTCGCACGCCCTCGGCAACCCGGCGGCCCTTCAGGATTTCGGCCGCCGCCCGCAAATCCTCGATCCGGCCGTTGGTGCACGAGCCGACGAAAACGGTGTCGACGGCGACTTCGCGCAGCGGCGTGCCCGGGGTCAAATCCATGTACCGCAGCGCTTTCGCGGCGGCCTCGCGGGCGGTCTCGTCGGCGAAATCGGCCGGATCGGGCACGGTCGCGCTCAGCGGCGCGCCCTGGCCCGGGTTCGTGCCCCAGGTGACGAACGGGCTCAGCGAGCTCGCGTCGATGTGCACCTCGGCGTCGAAAACAGCGCCCTCGTCGGTCCGCAGCGCGTCCCACGCGGCCACCGCGGCGTCCCAGTCGGCACCCTTCGGCGCGTGCGGACGCCCCTTCAGGAACTCGTAGGTCACCTCGTCGGGGGCGATCATGCCGGCTCGCGCACCCGCCTCGATGGACATGTTGCACATCGTCATCCGCGCCTCCATCGACATGGCGCGCACGGCCTCGCCGCGGTACTCGAGCACATAGCCCTGGCCGCCACCGGTGCCGATCTGGGCGATCACGGCCAGGATGACGTCCTTGCTGGTGACCCCGGGCGGCAGCTGCCCGTCGATGTTGATCGCCATGGTCTTGAACGGGCGCAGCGACAAGGTCTGCGTGGCCAGCACGTGCTCGACCTCGCTGGTGCCGATACCCATCGCCAGCGCGCCGAAGGCGCCGTGGGTGGAGGTGTGGCTGTCACCGCAGACCACGGTCATGCCGGGCTGGGTCAGCCCGAGCTGCGGGCCGACCACGTGCACGATGCCCTGTTCCAGGTCCCCCATCGGGTGCAGCCGGATGCCGAATTCGGCGCAGTTGCGGCGCAGCGTCTCGACCTGCGTGCGTGAGATCGGGTCGGCGATCGGCTTGTCGATGTCGACGGTGGGGACGTTGTGGTCCTCGGTGGCGATGGTGAGGTCGGGACGGCGGACCGGGCGGCCCGCGGCGCGCAGGCCGTCGAAGGCCTGCGGGCTGGTGACCTCGTGCACGAGGTGCAGGTCGATGTAGATCAGATCCGGCTCGCGCGAGGCGCCCTCGCCCTCACCCCGGGCGACGACGTGCTCTTCCCAGACCTTCTCGGCCAGGGTACGTGGGCGGTCGGCCATTCTCGATCACCTTTCGAACGGGCTGCGGCCGCGACGGCGGGCTGTGCCGCCGCGGTTCGACTTCTGGGGATTGCGCGTCCCGGCCGGAAGCCGCATCTCCCGGCGATGGCCGCCGGAGTTGCGTTTCCCAGCATACGAGACGCTAGTATCGTTCTATGAGACAGCATAGCGGTATCGGTGTTCTCGACAAAGCAGTGGCGGTACTCCATGCGGTCGCGGAGCAGCCCTGCGGTCTCAACGAGCTCTGTGCCCGCACGGGCCTGCCCCGGGCCACCGCGCACCGGCTGGCGGTCGGCCTGGAGGTGCACCGGCTGCTCGCGCGCGACAACAACGGCATCTGGCGGCCGGGCCCGGCGCTCGCGGAGTTGTCCACGGGCGCGAGCGATCCGTTGCAGGAGGCGGCCGGGCTGATTCTGCCCCGGTTGCGCGAGATCACCGGCGAGAGCGTGCAGCTCTACGTGCGCGACGGCACCGCGCGCATCTGCGTGGCGGCGATGGAACCGCCGTCCGGCCTCCGCGACACCGTGCCGATCGGCGCCCGACTACCGCTGACCGCGGGCTCGGCGGCCAAGGTGCTGGTGGCCTGGGCCGAGCCCGAGTTGCAGCGCACCGTGCTGCCCGAGGCGGTGTTCGGCGAGCGCGCGCTGGCCGAGGTGCGCAGGCGCGGCTGGGCGCAGAGCGCGGCCGAGCGGGCCGCGGGAGTGGCGAGCGTGTCGGCTCCGGTGCGCGATACGGCGGGCGCCGTGGTCGCGGCGGTCTCGGTGTCGGGCCCGATCGACCGGATGGGCCGCAGACCGGGCGCGCGCTGGGCCGCGGATCTGGTGGCCGCCGCCGACGCGCTGCACAAGCGGCTGTAACACGTTTCACATCCGGTCACTACAGTTGGCGCATGGGAGTCAACCAACGCGCACAGATCGTCATGTCCGACACCGAGGTGACCGAGTTCCTCGAGCGCAGCCGCATCGCCACGCTCGCCACCCTCGGCCCGACCGGCACCCCGCACCTGACCGCGATGTGGTTCGCGCTGATCGGCGGGGAGCGCGGCCCCGACGGCACGGTGACCGCGCTGCCGGAGATCTGGTTCGAGACCAAGGCGAAGTCGCAGAAGGCGGTCAACCTGCGCCGCGATCCCCGGGTCACCTGCATGGTGGAAGCCGGCCAGACCTACGACCAGCTGCGCGGGGTCTCCTTCGAGGGCACGGCCGAGATCGTCGAGGACCCGGACAAGCTGTGGGCGGTCGGGGTGAGCGTGTGGGAGCGCTACACCGGTCCCTACAGCGAGGAGGTGCGCCCGCTGGTGGCGAGCATGCTGCACAAGCGGGTGGCGGTGCGCCTGGTGCCGACCCGTATCCGCAGCTGGGACCACCGCAAGCTCGGTCTGCCCGCGATGCCGCTCGGCGGCAGCACGGTCACCGCCGACCAGCCGTCCGTGGACACCCCCGGGTAATTCGAGCGACAACGCCCGCCCGCCGGGCTAGCGTCGAGGATGTCCGGATCGCGCGGGCCCACCGGGCCGCCGCCACCCCGGCAGAACCACGAAAGGAGCGCCATGACCGACTCCACCGATTCCCCCGGCACGCCCGAGGACCTGAAGCGCAAGTTCCGCGAGGCCCTCGACCGCAAGAACGCCCACCACACCAAGTCCGAGGCCCATCTCGCCGCCCGCGCGAAGGCCTCCCCCGCCCACGCGGCGGCCGGCCACAAACGCGAGTTCCGCCGCAAGAGCGGCTAGCCCCTCGCCGGGCGGGGCGTTGCGGGCTCCGCCCCCACACGACCAGTGCGAAGCAAAAAAGGCCCATGCTCGCCATGAGCATGGGCCTTTCTTCTTGCGTAGCCCCGACGGGATTCGAACCCGCGCTACCGCCTTGAGAGGGCGGCGTCCTAGGCCGCTAGACGACGGGGCCAGGACATGATCACTCACTTGCTCAGTGACCACCCGGTAGATCTTTCGATCTGTGGGAACTCGGTTAGCTTAGCCGACCGAAGCCCGGCGACCAAATCGCCGGATGCTGAACAACTTTCGGCCGCGAACCGAGAGACGTACAACATTCTCCGCTGGGGTACCAGGACTCGAACCTAGAATGGCTGAACCAGAATCAGCTGTGTTGCCAATTACACCATACCCCATTGACCAGGTCTTTCAGCCCCGGGTCCGGCTGACTCGGGGCCGCGTTTCCGGCCGAGGAAGAGATTACCAAACCTCGGCGGGTAAACTACAAATCGCCTGGTCAAGGCCCTGTTTTGGGCCGCTTTCGACTACTGCCGCGCCCACTCGAGCCCGGAGCGCAGCCGCGCCAGGGTGAGCTCGCGCCCGAGCAGCTCCAGCGACTCGTACAGCGGCGGGCTGATGTGCGAGCCGGTGACCGCCACCCGCACCGGCGCGAAGGCCTTGCGTGGTTTGAGCCCCAGATCGTCGATCAGCGCCGTTTTGAGTGCGTCCTCGATGACCGGGGTGGTCCACCCGGGCAGCGGCTCCAGCGCGGCGATGGCGGCCTCGAGCACCGGCACGGCGTCGGCGCCGAGGTTCTTGGCGGCCGCGGCCTCGTCGACGGTGAATTCGTCGGCCGGCGCGAACAGGAATCGCAGCAGATCCCAGGCGTCGCCGAGCACCACGATGCGCGTCTGCACCAATTCGGCGGCCGCGGCGAACACTTTCTCGTCCACGTCCGCGCCGATGTGGCCGTGTTCGGTGAGGAACTGCCGCAAGCGGTGGGCGAAATCACCCGGTTCGAGCAATCGGATGTGCTCGGCGTTGAGCGCGTCGGCCTTCTTCTGGTCGAATCGGGCGGGATTCGAATTCACTTTCGAAATGTCGAACGCCGCCACCATCTCGGACATGGAGAACACGTCGCGGTCATCGGCGAGACTCCAGCCGAGCAATGCGAGGTAATTCAGCAAACCTTCCGGGATGAATCCGCGGTCGCGGTGAGCGAACAGGTTGGACTCCGGATCGCGCTTGGACAACTTCTTGTTGCCCTGCCCCATCACGAATGGCAGGTGACCGAACTCCGGGGTGAAGTCGGCCACCCCGATCCGGCGCAATGCCGCGTAGAGCGCGAGCTGCCGCGGCGTGGAGGAGAGCAGATCCTCGCCGCGCAGTACGTGGGTGATCTTCATCGAGGCGTCGTCGACCGGGTTGACCAGCGTGTAGAGCGGATCACCATTACCGCGGGTGAGCGCGAAGTCGGGCACCGTGCCCGCCTTGAAGGTGGTCTCACCGCGCACCAGGTCGGTCCACGTGAGGTCCTCGTCGGGCATCCGCAGGCGCACCACGGCGGGCCGGCCCGCGGCCCGGTAGGCCTCGATCGCCTCGGGGGTGAGATCGCGGTCGTAATTGTCGTAGCCGAGCTTCGGATCGCGGCCCGCGGCACGATGGCGGGCCTCGACCTCCTCCGGGGTGGAGAACGATTCGTAGGCCTCGCCGGCCTCCAGCAGCCGCCGCACCACGTCCAGATACAGTTCCCGCCGCTGCGATTGGCGGTAGGGACCGTAAGGGCCGCCGACCTCGGGCCCCTCGTCCCAGGTGAGCCCGAGCCAGCGCAGCGCGTCGAGGATCGCGTGGTAGGACTCCTCGGAATCGCGTGCGGCGTCGGTGTCTTCGATGCGGAAGACGAAGGTGCCGCCGGTGTGGCGGGCGTAGGCCCAGTTGAACAGGGCCGTGCGGATCAGGCCGACGTGCGGCGTCCCGGTCGGCGACGGGCAGAAACGGACCCGTACTTCTGTCATGACTCTCTCTCGATCAGCGTTTGGCGGCAACGGGATTGGTCAGGGTGCCGATTCCCTCGACGGTGACCGACACCTGCTGTCCGACCTGCATCGGACCGACGCCCTCGGGTGTTCCGGTGAGGATCACGTCGCCGGGCAGCAGCGTCATGACCGTGCTCACCCATTCGATGAGCTTCGGAATGTCGTGCAGCAGCAGCGAGGTGCGGCTGCGCTGGCGCACCTCGCCGTCGAGCTCGGTGCGGATCTCCAGATCCGCGGGGTCCAGGGCGGTTTCGATCCACGGACCGAGCGGGCAGAAGGTGTCGTAGCCCTTGGCCCTGGTCCACTGGCCGTCCTGGCGCTGCTGATCGCGGGCGGTCACGTCGTTGGCGACGGTGTAGCCCAGGATGACCTCGCGCGCGCGGGCGGCGGACACGTCCTTGCACGGACGGCCGATCACCACCGCCAGTTCGCCCTCGTAGTCCACCTGCTGGGAGCTGGGCGGCACGATGATCGGCGCGTGCGGGCCGACGATGGCGGTGTTGGGTTTGATGAAGATCACCGGCTGCTCGGGCGCCTCGCCGCCCATCTCGGCCGCGTGCGCCGCGTAGTTCTTGCCCACGCAGACGACCTTGCTGGCCAGGATCGGCGCGAGCAGGCGCACGTCGGCCAGCGGCCAGCTGCGCCCGGTGAACGTCGGCGTACCGAACGGATGCTCGGCGATCTCCTTGGTGACGGCGTCGGCACCCTCCCCCTCGATGCTGACGAACGCGACCCCTTCGGGACTGGCAACTCGACCTAGACGCATGGTGGGGAGTCTACGGAAGCCGCTGGTCGCCGCGATGCGCGCCCGTACGCGCGGGCGCGCGCGATGTGAGATTCCTCGCCCGCGGCACCTCGCCGCCCGGGCGTGCGCCGCACCACCCGGCGGGTGTACGGTGAGTTTCGCAGTTCACTGGATGAGAAGTTCATCTTACATATTGAGATTTGAGATCCCGAGGTGAGGCCGATGACCACCGTGACGCAGATCAGCGCCGTCCGCCGGTGGTCCATGCTCGCGCTCGGCGTCTTCGCCCAGTCCGCCAGCGCCGTGTTCGTCCACGGCACGCCCTTCCTGCTGCCCGCGCTGACGAATCGCGGCATGGCGCTGCCGACGGCGGGCGTCCTGGTGGCGATGCCCACGGTCGGGCTGGTCTGCACCTTGATCGCCTGGGGCTATGTCGTGGATCGCATCGGGGAGCGCAAGGTGCTGGTGGCCGGTCCCCTGGTGATGTTCGTCGCGGGCGCCGCCGCGGCCGTCACCACGCACGACTTCGCCTTGGGCGCACTGTTGTTCGTCGGGGGCGTCGGCGCGGCGAGCACCAACGGCGCCAGCGGCCGGGTGATCGTCGGCTGGTTCCCGCCGCACCGGCGCGGGCTGGCGATGGGCATCCGGCAGACCGCGCAGCCGCTCGGTGTCGGCATCGCCGCGTTGACGATCCCGCCGGTGGCCGAACACCACGGCGTCGCCGCGGCCGTGCTGGTCCCCGCGGTGATGGCGGGCGTCGCGGCGCTGGCCTGCCTGGTCGCCATCATCGACCCGCCGCGGCCGAAAGGTGCTGCCGCCGACCGGGACAACCCCTATCGCGGAGATGCCACGCTGTGGCGCATCCACGGTGTCTCGGTGCTGCTGGCCGTCCCGCAGGGCGTGGTGTGGACCTTCGCGCTGCTGTGGCTGCACCGCGACATCGGCTGGTCGCTGCCGGTGGCGGGCGCGGTGGTCACCGCCACCCAGATCCTCGGCGCACTGGGCCGGATCGGCGCGGGCGCATGGTCGGATCGGGTGGGCAGCAGGTTGCGACCGCTGCGTCAGATCGCGGTGGCGGCGGCGCTGTGCATGGCCGGGCTCGGCGTGACGGCGTGGACGCAGTGGTGGTGGCTCGCGATCGGATTGCTGTTCGCCGCCTCGGTGATCACCGTGTCGGACAACGGATTGGCCTTCACCGCCGTCGCCGAGATCGCCGGTCCGTACTGGAGCGGACGCGGGCTGGGCATGCAGAACACCGGCCAGAATCTGGCGATGGCCGCCATCCCCCCGGTGTTCGGCGCGCTCGTCACCGTCGGCGGGTTCCCGGCGGCCTACCTGGTCACCGCGGCCGTCGCCGCGATGGCGGTTCCCCTGGTGCCCGCCGACCCGAAAGCCCACCGCGAGAACGGCTCCGCCGCAGGCGTCAGACCTCGAGCAGGTCGCCGGGATCCACGCTGACGCGAAACCCGTTGTCCGAGCCGATATCCGCGGTCAGCACCGAACCGGATTCCACCACCGCGCTCGCCCGGTACATGCCGTCCGCGAGCACCAGCCGGTGGATGCGCACCTGCGGATGATGTTCCACGATCCAGTATTCCGGGATGCCGACCGCCGCGTACTCGCGGACCTTGCGCACCCGGTCGGTGCGCTCGCTCGCGCTGCCCGGCGCGATCACCTCTACCGCCAGCCGCACCTGGGTGCCGGGGATGACGCGCGGCGGGTCGGCGACGATGGCCGCGCGGATCACCTCGCGCGGCACCACCACGATGTCGGGCTTGCGCACCCCGCCGGGCGTTCCGACCTCCCATCCGCCGCCGAGGCAGACGTGCACGGCCAGATCGGCACTGCGATCGAGCAGCCGGGCCATCCGCTGCACCACGTGGTTGTGCCGGGCACCGCGGTGCACTTCGACCAACCAGCCGTCCTCGAGTTCGTAGCCCTTGCCGTGCTCGGGCAGCGCGTGCAGGTCGCCGATCGTGTACGGACCGCGTCCCGTCCGCCGTCCACTCACCAGATCCTCCTGCCGTATCGCGCCGAACCTTCGGCGATACCGTGCGTCCGGGATACCCACCTGGGCGCCGCCCGAACGAGACAGGACGGGCCCCGCATCCGGTGCGGATGCGGGGCCCGTGTCATGACCGGTTCAGACCGCCGCGGCGATCCGGTCGCCGATCTCGACGGTGGAGGCGGTGCCCGAGCGGGCGGCCAGGTCCTTGGCGACCGCGGCGTCGATCCGCGCGGCGGCCTCGGTGTCGCCGAGGTGGTTCAGCAGCAGCGAGACCGACAGGATGGCGGCGGTCGGGTCGGCCTTCGACTGGCCCGCGATGTCGGGCGCGCTGCCGTGCACCGGCTCGAACATGCTCGGGTTGGTGCCGGAGGCGTCGATGTTGCCGCTGGCCGCCAGGCCGATGCCGCCGCTCACCGCGGCCGCGAGGTCGGTGATGATGTCGCCGAACAGGTTGTCGGTGACGATCACGTCGAAGCGGCCCGGGTCGGTGACCATGTGGATGGTGGCGGCGTCGATGTGCTGGTAGGCGACCGTGACCTCGGGGAACTCCGCGCCCACCTCGTCGACGGTGTGCTGCCACAGCGACCCGGCGAAGGTCAGCACATTGGTCTTGTGCACCAGCGTGAGGTGCTTGCGCCTGGCCTGCGCCTTGGCGAAGGCGTAGCGCACGACCCGCTCGATGCCGAAGCGGGTGTTGGTGCTGACCTCGGTGGCGACCTCGTGCGGCGTCCGCACCCGGATCGCGCCGCCGGTGCCGGTGTAGGGGCCCTCGGTGCCCTCGCGCACCACGACGAAATCGATGTCGGGTGCACCGGCCAGCGGGCTCCGCACGCCGGTGAACAGCCTCGACGGCCGCAGGTTCACGTGGTGGTCGAGCTCGAAACGGGTGCGCAGCAGCAGGCCGCGCTCGAGCACGCCGCTGGGCACCGACGGGTCACCGATCGCGCCGAGCAGGATCGCGTCGTGCTCGCGCAGTTCCGGCAGCACCGAGTCGGGCAGGATCTCGCCGGTCGCGTGATAGCGCTTGGCGCCCAGGTCGTATTCGGTCTTCTCGACGCCGGGCACGACCACGTCGAGCACCTTCAGCGCCTCGGCGATGACCTCGGGACCGATGCCGTCACCGGGGATGACCGCAAGCTTCATGACAACTCCTCGTCATGCCCCACGCGCCGCCACCGGGGTGCGGTGGCGGCGCGCGGCGACGTCGTTTCGATCAGAACAGGTCGACCAGGGCGATCTTGGCCGCGCCAACGGCCTCGGCGATCGCGGTCTGCACGTCGGCCGGAACCGGCTTGTTGACACGCAGGATGACGGTGGCGCCTTCCTTGTCGATGTCCTGGCTCAGCTGGGCGGCCAGGATGTCGATGTCGGCCTCGCCGAGGCGGGTGCCGATCTTGCCGAGCGCGCCGGGGCGGTCGTCGTAGTTCAGCACGGCCAGGTTCAGGCCCTCGGCGCGCATGTCGTAGTTGCGCCCGTTGATGTTGACGATCTTCTGCACCTGCTGCGGCTCGGTGAGCGTGCCCGCCACGTTCAGGGTGCGGCCGTCGCCGAACACCGCGCGCAGGTCGACGACGCTGCGGTGGCTGGGGCTCTCGGAGGCGGTGGTGACCTCGACGCTGATGCCGCGCTCCTTCGCCAACGCGGGCGCGTTGACGAAGGTGACCTGGTCCTCGACCAGCGCGGAGAAGATGCCGCGCAACGCCGAGAGCTCCAGCACCGCCACGTCCTCGGCGGCGAGTTCGCCGCGCACCTGCACCTCGACGCTGACCGGGAGCTCGTCCGACAGCGCACCCACCAGAGCGCCCTGCTTGCGGACGATCTCGAGCCAGGGGGCGACCTCGTCGCTGACCGCGCCGCCGGTGACGTTCACCGCGCCCGGCACGAACTCACCGGCCAGCGCCAGCAGCACCGACTTGGCGACATCGGTGCCCGCGCGGTCCTGCGCCTCGGTGGTGGAGGCGCCCAGGTGCGGGGTGACCACGACCTGCGGCAGCTCGAACAGCGGGCTGTCGGTGCAGGGCTCGGTCTCGAAGACGTCGATGCCCGCGGCCCGCACGTGGCCGGAGGTGATCGCGTCGGCCAGCGCCTGCTCGTCGATCAGGCCGCCGCGCGCGGCGTTGACGATGATGACGCCCTTCTTGGTGAGCGCCAGCTTCTCCTTGCTGAGCAGGCCCTTGGTCTCCGGGGTCTTGGGCAGGTGCACCGAGATGAGGTCGGCGCGGCCCAGCAGCTCGTCCAGCGTGACCAGCTCGATGCCGAGCTGGGCGGCGCGGGCCGGGGAGACGTAGGGGTCGTAGGCGATGATCTTGGTCTCGAAGGCGGCCAGGCGCGCGGCGAACAGCTGGCCGATGCGGCCGAGGCCGACCACGCCGACGGTCTTGCCGTAGATCTCGACGCCGTTGAACTTGCTGCGCTGCCAGGTGTGCTCGCGCAGGGTGGCGTCGGCGGCCGGGATCTGGCGGGCCGCGGCGAGCAGCAGGGTGACCGCGTGCTCGGCGGCGGTGTGGATGTTGGAGGTCGGCGCGTTGACGACCATGACGCCGCGCTCGGTGGCCGCGGGCACGTCGACGTTGTCGAGGCCGACACCGGCGCGGGCGACGATCTTGAGGTTCTTGCCCGCCTCGAGCACCTCCGCGTCGACGGTGGTGGCCGAGCGCACGAGCAGCGCGTCGGCCTCGGGGACCGCCGCCAGCAGGGCCGGCCGGTCGGGGCCGTCGACCCAGCGAACCTCGACACCGTCACCGAGCGCGTCGACGGTCGACTGGGCGAGCTTGTCGGCGATCAGAACAACAGGACGGCCTGCTTGGCTCACTGTGGGGTACTCCTGGAGAAAGGGGTCGGCAATTACCGCGCCCCAGCTTAATGGTCCAGCTTCGCGCGGGTGCCGCCACCCGGTGGGCGGGTGCCGTCAGTGGGTGCGATCGCCAGTGAATACGCGGCGAATCGGGCAACCAGGACACCGAAACGGGCCCCGCCCCGGAAAACCGGTGCGGGGCCCGCCACTACCCGATCGAACGCCTCACTCGGACGAGCCGAGCATTGCGCCGAGACCGTCGAGGATGCTGCCGACGATGTCGAGCACGCCGTCCAGCACCGCGCTGCCGGTTTCGATGATGATCGGAATCATGGGAACTCCTCTTCCTTCGGACCGGCCGGGGTGCGACCGGAAGGGACCGGGCCACCGCCGCAACGGCCGGACGACCCGGGTTCTCGGATGTGAGCCAACTTCCAACCGGGAGGCTAGCAACGCCTCGGGCGCGCTCCGACGTGCAAAGAGCTGATGTCGGCTACGATTCGGCAACTCATTTCCCTGCCGCAGATCCGCGGCTGCGCGAGATGCCGCAGTTCCGTAGATACCGAAAGGCCCCGCACAGATACAGAAAGGCCCCGCACCGACCGGTGCGGGGCCTTGTTCAACGCCTCAGCGTTCAATGCCCGCCTCAGCGTTCAATGCCTCGGCGTTCAACGCCTCAGCGTGATCAGCCGCCGAACGACCCCGTCCACAGGGTGTCCACGAGACCGTGCAGGGCGGCGCCGAGGGTGTCGAAGAGACCGTTCAGAGCAGCACTACCGGTGTCGATGATAACGGGGATCATATGAATTCCTTTTCGTCGAAAACGTCCCAGTCGAACTGGCTGACACAGGGCACATCGACGGCCGCGACGACCCGGTTACGGAAATTGCGGAAATTGTGACACAGACTACTTTTCGCATGCCGGGGTAATAGGTCTCGTCGTTTATCGGGCATCAGCTACCTCGGCAAACAGCTCTCACCAGCGCATACATACAAATAGCAACTGACCAGCACACGATCTCGAGCCTGCCTTTACCGTGCTGAACCGTGCTCGGCAAGCCCTGAGAATTGACGTCAACAATTCCGTGGCAGCGTGCGCGGCAAAATTCACATATCACCGCACTTCGAGACAGGGGAAACCCATCAGGAAATCGGTGGATCACACCACGAATATCCGTTCGGCAGCGCCGGTCAGCCGATGACGTGCACCCCGACGGCCTCGGGGCCGGACTTGCTCTGGCGTAGGTCGAACCGCACCCGCTGCCCTTCGTGCAACGAGCGGAATCCACCACCGACGAGCTCCAGGTAGTCGACGAACACGTCGGCGCCACCGCCGTCCTGGGCGATGAAGCCGAAGCCCTTCTTGCTGTCGAACCACAACACCGTGCCCTGAACCATACGTCTCGAACCTTCTGTCGAACGCGCAGAACCGACGAATCTTACTGCGACCCGGCGCAGTTCGTCCACGTCACGCCGCGGTCATGCCGGACGCCGGCGTGCCGCCGTCCACCATCTCGCTCGACGGGTTCGCCGCGAGCCCGAACCAGAGCGAGGACAACGCGCTCTGGGTAGGCGGCACCGCCCGCACGACCGGGCCTACCGCACCGCGACCGGCCGCGCCGTGCACGGCATACCGGCCGCGCCGTGCTCAGTGTGGACGGCGGTGCGGCGGCGGTCCGCCATCTTCTGCGCGCCCGCCTCGTCGACGAGATGCGTCACGGTCGTCGCGATCCCGCTCGGCGAGGGCGAGCGACTCCGCCACCGCCCCGGCCGACGTCCGGGCCACGAGGTGGCCTCGAACCGGCCGGCCCATGCCCGATTCACCAAGACCGGAGGCCCCCGAAAACGCGAGAAGCCCCGCACCATCCGGTGCGGAGCTTCTACCAAGTCGACGTATCAGGCGACGACGCGGACATCCTGGGCCTGCGGACCCTTCTGCCCCTGGCCGATCTCGAACTCCACGCGCTGCCCCTCGTCCAGCGACCGGAAACCGGAACCGCTGACCGCCGAGTAGTGCACGAAGACGTCGGGACCGCCGCCGTCCTGAGCGATGAAGCCGAAGCCCTTCTCGCTGTTGAACCACTTCACAATGCCTTGAGCCATTTCATACTTTCTGTTGACGAGCCGGGGAAACTGCGATGCACCGGTCTCGTAGATCCACCCTGCCACGGATCGCGGGATTCCTCCACCTCCACAGGGGGTGGTTGTGAGCCAATCGACCCTCCCGACGGCGCCGACACTCTACGGCCACCGGTGTTCACCGACCCATGTCACCAGGTCAGCGCACTATTCGACGGCACATCGAAGAATATTGTGGGACATGGAATTTTCACTGTTCGCCATGAGCGGAATCACCCCCGTTCGCCACCCCCGCAAGTGCGGGCACGCGCCGTCAAAAGCGCCCGCCGAAGTGGTCGCACCTGCCCTCAGACCGGGCCCCACCAGGGTTTTCGTAATCGAATCGGAACCTCAGAACTCCACCCGCTCGCCGTCCCGGGTCCGGCCGGCTGTCCGGACACCTGAACAACCTCGCGCAACTCTTCCGGACTCAACCACCGCGACCCGTGGTGAATCATCCGGTGACAGTTCGAGCACAGCAGCACCAGGTCCGACAGCTTCGTCACGGTCTCCCCCGAAACATGCAGCGGCACAATGTGATGGCATTCGATATAGCCCGCCCCGCGCTCCCCGTACACCGCTTCGAAGTCGAAGCCACAGACCTCACAGAAAACCCGGGAATGCACCCGGCGAAATTCCGCCAACTTCGCCTTCCGCAACTTCGGATTCCGCTCACGACGATAGTGCTTCGCCGCCAGCAGCGTCCCCTCCCGGATCTCCACCGAATCGATGAAGGCGACGTCGAAACCGAGCGATTCGGTCGGCGGCGTGGCGGGCATGTCCTCGAGCAGAGCACGGATCGTCTCGGCATCGTGCCCGCCGAGGCGGAGGCGCTCGTCGTCTCGACGAACTTCGTGATGTTCGACGATCGGCTCGTCATGGTCGAGGGCACCGCTGCCGAACTGACGATCAGCCGTCCGCAGGAGGTCGCGGTGTATGGGCGGGCCTTCGATCTTCTCGCCGGTCAGTCGGTGACCGGGCAGCGGGCCCGGGAGCTCATCCGTCGCTGTCAGGAACAGCGGGCTTCGGGGTGACAGCCGCCCTCCTCAGGGTTTCCCCTGACCGGACTCCTACTTGGTGCTGAAAAATCACTCGAATCCCGCTCCGACCGGTGATTTCGGGGCGTGAGTGCGCGAGAGTTAGGGGGTGCGGATCACAGCGTGGGGTGTCGGGGCTCGCGGTGTGGGGGCACGGACGATCATGACCCGTTCGCCGTGGGTGAGCGGATCCTCCGTCGGGGGAAGGCGGGCGTGGTGCCCGCCGGCGATCGAAAGGATTTGAAGGTGTATTCGACGACGCGTTCCGAGACGAGACGCAGGCTGGTGGCGCGGGTGGCCGCGGCCGGTGCGCTCGCCGTGATTCCGTTGGCCGCGGTGGCGGTGCCCGCCTCGGCGCAGCCGGAGGTGCCCGGGGTGACCGAGGTGCGGCACGATCATCGTGACCGCTTCGACTGCGACGAGCCGGGTTTCTGGGACGACTGGAACCACTCCCCCGGCCGCTGGGACGACTGCCGCAAGAACCGTCATTGGGACGACCCGCTGTGGCGGTTCTGGCACGACAACAAGCCGCGGGGGTTGTTCGGCAGCAGCTGAACCGGCACCCGCAACGGCCCGGCACCCACAGGTGTCGGGCCGTTCGGTGTTCGGGGGCCGACCGATCAATAGGCGAGCTCGGCCCAGGGGATGTCGATGGGAAACGGGAAGTCGATGTGCACGCCGTCCTGATCGTGGGGCGTCCATTCGCCGGCGAGCAGATAGTTGGCGGGCCGCAGCGGCCGCACTCCATCGGGCAGGCGGCCGTGCCCGGTTTCCAACGCGTAGGAGCGGACAACGGCGATCCTGCTCTCGTCGTGCGCGATGGTCACCTCCCAGTACCACGGGATGCCCGCACCCGCGTACCGCCCTTTCTTGGCCTCCATGTCGGACTGGGTGTTCGACGGCGAGAGCACTTCACCGACCATGAGCGTGTCCGCCGCCCGCACGTCCTGAAAGGCGGAGTCGAGACAGCGGAACACCAGGAAGTCGGGGGTGAGGAAGTCGGATTTACCGGTGCTGCCGAGGAAGACGTTGGTCTCCACGTCCACCTGCCAGCAGGTTTCTTGGCGCGTGGTCATGCTCGCGCGTGCGCAGCGTTCGAGTGCGTTCCGGATGCGCACGGTGAATCGCTGGCGTTCGCTCGGTCCACGCCGCACCCAGACGACCCGCCCGTGCCACAGCTCGATCTGACCGGCGATTTCGTCAGGCAGTCGCTCGAGGTCCTCCCAGGTCATGAATTCGGGGAGGTCCGGTCGCTCGATGAAGGACGCGGGCATGGCGCCATCGTAGGCAGTCGGATCGGGGCGGTACGCCGCATTCGACCGCCGGTCCCACGACGCGCGAAGGGCCGCCCGCGGGGGTGCGGACGGCCCTTCTGCGCGATACGGATCAGGCGGTTTCGGTGATGGGCCGGTCGACCCAGCTCATCAGACCGCGCAGCTTGGCGCCGGTGACCTCGATCGGGTGCTCGGCGTTCTGCTTGCGCAGACCCTCGAGCTCCTTGTTGCCACCCTCGACGTTGGCGACCAGACGCTTGACGAAGGTGCCGTCCTGGATGTCCTTCAGGATCTCCTTCATCCGCTCCTTGGTGCCGGCGTCGATGACGCGCGGGCCCGACAGGTAGCCACCGAATTCGGCGGTGTCGGAGACCGAGTAGTTCATCCGGGCGATGCCGCCCTCGTACATCAGGTCCACGATCAGCTTGAGCTCGTGCAGCACCTCGAAGTAGGCCATCTCCGGGGCGTAGCCGGCCTCGACCATGACCTCGAAACCGGTCTTGACCAGTTCCTCGGTGCCACCGCACAGCACGGCCTGCTCACCGAACAGGTCGGTCTCGGTCTCTTCCTTGAAGGTGGTCTTGATGACACCCGCGCGGGTGCCGCCGATGCCCTTGGCGTAGGACAGCGCCAGGGCCTGGCCCTCACCCTTGGGGTCCTGGTCGATCGCGATCAGGGCGGGCACGCCCTTGCCGTCGACGAACTGACGACGCACCAGGTGGCCAGGGCCCTTCGGGGCGACCATGCCGATGGTGACATTCGCCGGAGGCTTGATCAGGCCGAAGTGGATGTTGAGGCCGTGGCCGAAGAACAGCGCGTCGCCGTCCTTCAGGTTCGGCTCGATGTCGTTGGTGAAGATCGACGCCTGCGCGGTGTCGGGCGCCAGCAGCATGATCACGTCGGCCCACGCCGAGACCTCGGCCGGAGTGCCGACGGTCAGCCCGGCCTCTTCGGCCTTCGGACGCGACTTCGAGCCCTCGGCCAGACCGACCCGGACCTCGACACCGGAGTCGCGCAGGCTCAGCGAGTGCGCGTGCCCCTGGCTGCCGTAACCGATCACCGCGACCTTACGGCCCTGGATGATCGACAGATCGGCGTCGTCGTCATAGAACATCTCGACTGCCACTAGTGGTTTCCTTTCTGAAGAAACAGCTTGTGAAATCTGGCCCCGCCGGAACGGGGCGCACCGTGCTGACGCCGGTGACGGGTGGATATTCGGTACTCAGCGAGTCGCCGTGATCGACTTCGGTCCGCGACCGACGGCGACCACACCGGACTGCACGATCTCCCGGATCCCGTAGGGCTCGAGCATGCGCAGCAGCGCGTCGAGCTTGGAGCGGGTGCCGGTCGCCTCGACGGTGAGCGCGTCGGGCGAGACGTCGATGACCTTGGCGCGGAACAACTGCACGGCCTCGATCACCTGGGTCCGCACGCTCGCGTCCGCGCGCACCTTCACCAGGATCAGCTCGCGGGCCACCGACGCGTCGGCGTCCTGCTCGACGATCTTGATCACGTTCACCAGCTTGTTGAGCTGTTTGGTGACCTGTTCGAGCGGCAGGTCCTCGACGGTGACGACGATGGTCATCCGTGAGATGTCGGGGATCTCGGTGCCGCCGACCGCCAGCGATTCGATGTTGAACCCGCGGCGGGAGAACAGGCTCGCCACCCGCGCCAGCACGCCCGGCTTGTCCTCGACCAGGACGCTCAGGGTGTGGGTGCTGCTCATTCTTCGGTCCCCTTGTTCTGCTCGGCCGCGCGATCTCCGTGGGTCATCGCCTCGTGGATGACGGCGGGCTCGGCGGCCTGCTCGTCCTCGTCGAAGAGCGGTCGGATGCCGCGCGCGGCCATGATCTCGTCGTTGCTGGTGCCCGCGGCGACCATCGGCCACACCTGCGCGTCCTTGCCGACGATGAAGTCGATGACGACGGGGCGGTCGTTGATGGACTGCGCCTCGCGGATCGCGGCCTCGACGTCCTCTTCCTTCTCGACCCGGATGCCGTGGCAGCCGAGCGCTTCGGCGAGCTTGACGAAATCGGGGATGCGCAGGGTGTGGGTGCCCAGGTCGGTGTTGGAGTAGCGCTCCTCGTAGAACAGGGTCTGCCACTGGCGGACCATGCCGAGGTTGCCGTTGTTGATCAGCGCGACCTTGATCGGCACGCCTTCCACCGCGCAGGTGGCCAGCTCCTGGTTGGTCATCTGGAAGCAGCCGTCGCCGTCGACCGCCCAGACCTCGCGGTCGGGCATGCCCATCTTGGCGCCCATCGCGGCGGGCACGGCGTAGCCCATGGTGCCGAGGCCGCCGGAGTTGAGCCAGGTGCGCGGCTTCTCGTACTTGATGAACTGGGCCGCCCACATCTGGTGCTGGCCGACGCCCGCGCAGTAGATGGCCTCGGGGCCGGCCAGGCGGCCGAGCGCCTCGATGACGAACTCGGGCGAGAGCGAGCCGTCGCTGGGCGGGGTCCAGCCCAGCGGGTACTGCTTGCGCACGCCGTCGAGGTAGGTCCACCACTCGGTGAGGTTCAGCAGCGGGGCCTCGCCCGCGGTCGGCTCGGCCTTGAGCGTCTCGATGAGCTCGGCGATCACCTCGCGGCAGTCGCCCACGATCGGCACGTCGGCGTGCCGGTTCTTGCCGATCTCGGCCGGGTCGATGTCGGCGTGGATGACCTTGGCGCCGGGCGCGAAGGAGTCCAGCTGCCCGGTGACGCGGTCGTCGAAGCGCGCGCCGAGGGTGATGAGCAGGTCGGCCTTCTGCAGCGCGGCGACCGCGCCGACGGTGCCGTGCATGCCGGGCATGCCCATGTTGAGCTGATGGCTGTCGGGGAACGCACCGCGCGCCATCAGGGTGGTGACCACCGGGATGCCGGTGAGTTCGGCCAGCTCCAGCAGCTCGGCCGAGGCGTCGGCCTTGATGACGCCGCCGCCCACGTAGAGCACGGGGGCCTTGGACTCGAGGATCATCCGCGCGGCCTCGCGCACCTGCTTGCCGTGCGGCTTGGTGACCGGACGGTAGCCGGGCAGCCGCATCTCCGGCGGCCAGCTGAAGGTGGTCTGCGCCTGCAGCACGTCCTTGGGGATGTCGACCAGCACCGCGCCGGGGCGGCCGGAGGCGGCCAGGTAGAACGCCTCGGCGATGATGCGCGGGATGTCGATGCCGTCGGTGATCAGGAAGTTGTGCTTGGTGATCGGCATGGTGATGCCGGAGATGTCGGCTTCCTGGAAGGCGTCGGTGCCGATCAGGCCGCGGCCGACCTGCCCGGTGATGGCGACGATCGGCACCGAGTCCATCTGGGCGTCGGCGATCGGGGTCACCAGGTTGGTCGCGCCGGGCCCGGATGTGGCCATGCACACACCGACCTTGCCGGTGGCCTGCGCGTAGCCGGTCGCGGCGTGGCCTGCGCCCTGCTCGTGGCGGACCAGCACGTGACGCACCTTGGTGGAGTCGAAGAGCGGGTCGTAGACGGGCAGGATCGCGCCGCCGGGAATGCCGAAGACGGTGTCGACGCCGAGCTCCTCGAGCGAGCGCACGACCGACTGGGCGCCGGTCACTCGCTCGGGCGGAACCTGGCGGCGGTTCGCCGTGGTAGCGGCAGCAGGCGTGGCCTGCTGATTCGTCGAAGGCGCTGACCTGCGGGCCGAGGGCCCGGGTCGTGCGGTTGGTGCGCTCACCGTCTTCGTTTCCTCACTTGTCGTTCCGAACCCGGACAACACTTGTGTGCCTGGCACGACCGGCGTCCGCTGACCCGCCGTGCCGGACGATGTCCGAACACAAAAAAGCCCTCGACAGCGCGGGGCTGTTCGAGGGTGGCGCGTCGCAAACGCGAGCTGACGTATTCGACCTAGGCAGTCAGGCTCAACGCTGGACGCGCCGGCCGATTACGAGCAACTCGTTTCGATTCACGCGCACGACGTTAAGCGGGCGTGAACCGAAGAGTCAAACAGATGACCCTGCGCGTCCCATTATGTGGGACAACCGTGGTTGCTTGTGTCCGATCACCAGGATGCGAGGATGGTGGTGTGTCATCACCGCATCAGTCCGTGCCACCGGGTAAATCGTCCCACACCGCCGCGACCGGATCGTCGACGGGTAGCTCGTCGGGTGCCGTCGCCGAACGGGCCGTCATCCGCATCACGCCGCTCGCCTACCTCGGCGTGGTGGTGCTGGCGCTGTGCGTGTTCCTCTTCTTCGTCGGCTGGCCCGCCGGGCTGTGGTGGCTGCTGTTGATCCCGCTGGCCGTCGCCGTGTGGGTCGCCAGGACCAGGACCGTGGTGACCGGGGACGGGCTCGAGCTGCGGACCGTGTTCGGGTCGCGGCGCCTGGACTGGGCGCAGATCAAGGGCGTGAGCATCCCCAAACGTGGCTTCGCGCGGGCGCACCTCGCCGACGACTCGACCGTGGCGTTGCCCGCGGTGAGCTACGACCAGTTGCGCAAGCTCATCGCCGCGTCGCGGGGACGGCTGCCCGACGTGTTCGGCGCCGCGGCGCAGGCCGAGCGGGCGAGCGAGGACGCCGAGGCGGCGAGCGCGACCGACGATGCGCCCGGCACCGATTCCCCGCGCACCGGCACCGGCAGCGGCGACGGCGGCAGCGAGGACACCGGCAGCGGCGACACCGGCGGCGACGACACCGGCAAGAGCGACACCGGCAAGGTCTGAGCCTCCGGCGCGGCACCGGCGCTGTCGGCTACCGGTGTCCGGGCCGTCGATGCCGCGGGAGTACCGTGGTGAGGCCGCCGACCTCGTGTCCGGCGCGACGTCGCACCCCAGCCCCGCGACCCATCGAGGACCATCCACATGCCACCGCTTCGTTCACGCACCACCACCGCCGGACGCAATGCCGCAG
The DNA here is from genome assembly GCF_002554515.1 of Nocardia sp. FDAARGOS_372. Lineage (NCBI taxonomy): Bacteria > Bacillati > Actinomycetota > Actinomycetes > Mycobacteriales > Nocardiaceae > Nocardia > Nocardia sp. FDAARGOS_372. The sequence continues at coordinate 3,032,865 of NZ_PDDW01000001.1, forward strand.
GCGCACGCGCGCTCTGGCGCGCCACCGGCCTCACCGACTCCGATTTCGGCAAGCCCATCGTCGCGATCGCGAACTCCTACACCCAGTTCGTGCCCGGGCACGTGCATCTGAAGGACGTCGGGGAGATCGTGGCCGAGGCCGTGCGCGCCGCGGGTGGCGTGCCGCGTGAGTTCCACACCATCGCCGTCGACGACGGCATCGCGATGGGCCACGGCGGCATGCTGTACTCGCTGCCGTCCCGCGAGATCATCGCCGACTCGGTGGAATACATGGTCAACGCGCACACCGCCGACGCGCTGGTGTGCATCTCCAACTGCGACAAGATCACCCCCGGCATGCTCAATGCCGCCATGCGCCTGAACATCCCGACGGTCTTCGTCTCCGGCGGGCCGATGGAGGCGGGCAAGGCCGTGGTGGTGGGCGGTGTCGCGCAGGCGCCCACGGACCTGATCACCGCGATCTCGGCCAGTGCCAACAGCTCCGTCACCGACGAGGGCCTGAGCGAGGTCGAGCGCAGCGCCTGCCCGACGTGTGGATCCTGCTCGGGCATGTTCACCGCGAACTCGATGAACTGCCTCACCGAGGCGCTGGGTCTCGCGCTGCCGGGCAACGGTTCCACGCTGGCCACCCACGCCGCGCGCCGTGCGCTGTTCGAGAAGGCGGGCAGGGTCGTCGTCGACATCGCCAACCGCTGGTACCGCGAGGACGACGCCTCGGTGCTGCCGCGCAACGTCGCCAACGCCAAGGCCTTCCGCAACGCTATGGCCCTCGACGTGGCGATGGGCGGGTCCACCAACACGGTGCTGCACACGCTGGCCGCCGCGCAGGAGGGCGAGATCGATTTCGATCTGGAGACCATCGACGAGATCAGCCGCAAGGTGCCGTGCCTGTCGAAGGTCTCGCCGAACTCCGACTACCACATGGAGGACGTGCACCGGGCCGGCGGCATCCCGGCCATCCTCGGCGAGCTGCGCCGGGCCGGCCTGCTGCACACCGACGTGACCACCGTGCACACCCCGACGCTCGAGGAGTGGCTCGACACCTGGGACATCCGCTCGGGCAAGGCCTCCGCGGAGGCGATCGAGCTGTTCCACGCCGCGCCCGGCGGCGTGCGCACCACCGAGCCGTTCTCCACCGACAACCGGTGGTCCTCGCTGGACACCGACGCCGCGGGCGGCTGCATCCGCGACAAGGAGCACGCCTACACCGTCGAGGGCGGCCTGGTGGTGTTGCGCGGCAACATCGCTCCGGACGGCGCGATCCTCAAGACGGCGGGCATCGACGAGGACCTGTTCTCCTTCCAGGGCCCCGCGGTGGTCGTGGAGTCGCAGGAGGAGGCCGTCTCGGTGATCCTCGGCAAGAAGATCAAGCCGGGCGACGTGCTCGTGGTCCGCTACGAGGGGCCCGCGGGCGGCCCCGGCATGCAGGAGATGCTGCACCCCACCGCGTTCCTCAAGGGCGCGGGCCTGGGCAAGCAGTGCGCGCTGATCACCGACGGCCGGTTCTCCGGCGGCACCTCGGGGCTGTCCATCGGCCACATCTCCCCGGAGGCCGCCAGCGGCGGCGTGATCGGCCTGGTCGAGAACGGCGACCAGATCCGCATCGATGTCGCCACCCGCACCCTGGAGGTGCTCGTCGACGACGCGGTGCTGGCCGAGCGGCGGGCCAAGATGGAGGCCTCCGAACGTCCCTGGCAGCCGGTCGACCGCGACCGCACGGTCACCACGGCGCTGCGCGCCTACGCGGCGCTGGCGACCTCGGCCGACAAGGGCGCCGTCCGCCGCGTGCCCTGACGGTCCCGACGCTCCATCCGACGGCGAGACCCCCGGCTCGGGAGCCGGGGGTCTCGCCGTGTGCGGGCCGGTCAGCCGAACGGGCCGATGCCGGTGAGCGGGTTGCCGCCGTGCAGGTACCAGAAGGTGAGCCCGGCGGCGACGACGGCGGCGACCAGTGCCGCGAAGGAGCCGAAGGACGGGCGGGTGGCCCAGCCGCGAGTGCGGTCCAGCGCCCAACGACCCGGTCCGGTGAGGATGATGGCGGTGGCCGCGCCGGCGAGGATGCTGTCGATCTCGACGCCGGTCGGCACCGCGGCACTGAACTGGAAGCCGGGGATCATGCCCTGCTTCCACGCCCACGCGTTGAGGATCACCGCCAGCACCGCGCCGGCGGCCAGCGGGGTGGCCAGGCCGAGCACCAGCAGCGCGCCACCGCCGACCTCGCCGACGACGAGCAGGATGGTCGACAGCGTCGGGTGGTCCCAGCCGCCGTCGGCCATCATGTCCCTGGTGCCGTCCAGTCCGGGGCCGTGGAACCAGCCGGTGAGCTTCTGCAGGCCGTGGTAGAGGAAGATCGCGCCGACCACCAACCGCAGCACCAACAGCCCGAGATCGAGTGTGCCGCGGCGGTTCTCGGCGTTGCGCCGCCGGGCGGCCTTGCTCGGCTCGCCGGGCGCGTTGGCGGCGGGCGGGATGCTGGCGTAGGCGTAGGCGGCCGTCTCGGTGTCGTCGGCGGGATCCTCGGCGCGGTCGGCCGGCGGGGTCGCCGCGGTGTCGGCGACGGCGGCGCGCTCGCCGGTGGTGGGCACGTCCGGATCGAGACCGAGTTCCTCGTCGGTGCGCGGCACGTCCCGCTCGGACAGCTTCATCGCGGGGAACTGCTCGGTGGGGGAATCCATCGGGCTGGTCACCCCGCGACCGGTCTTCGACACCGCGGGCTCCGCGTCCGCGGGCGTTCCGGCGGACGTCTCGTTCGGCTTCTCGCTCACGGCTCTACACCCTATGCCGGGAAACGCGAGCGTGCGGCCAGTACGGGCGACGGCGTGTCCACGCCGGTGCCCACCCGGGAGCGGCGCGCGCGGCGGTGTTTCCGTAACGTCTGGGGCATGAGACTGGTTGCCGTGGGGCGCGTGGCGATGTGTGTGGCGCTCGGGTCCGCTCTGCTGGCCGGGTGCGCGAGGTTCGACGACTCCGCGTCGAGCCCGTTCACCCCGGAGCCGACGTTCAGTCCGGCCGATCCGCGACCGCCGGACCAGCCGCCGAGCTCGACCACCCGGCCCAGCGGCCCGTGCATCGACCCCGATCCCTCGGTGGTGGCGACCTGCTTGGACACCACCGGCGGCCTGGTCGGTGTCGGCCACGGCGCACTGGTGGCCGAACGGCGCACCGGGCGCATCCTCGAGGTCGTCGATCCGGACACCCCGCCGGTGGAGGTGGCGACGGTGAGCGTGGACGGCTCGGGCGACGGCGGCCTGCTCGACATCGCGCTCTCGCCCACCTACGGCGAGGACGGGCTGATCTACGCCTACATCACCACCGGCAGCGACAACCGGGTGGTGCGGCTGGCCGAGGGCGGCCCGCCCAAGGACATCCTCACCGGAATTCCCAAGGGCGCCACGGGCAATCGCGGCGCGCTCGAATGGGCGACGCCCGACCGGCTGATGGTGCTCACCGGCGACGCGGGCAACCCCGGCCTGGCGAATTCGCCGGGCTCGCTGGCGGGCAAGCTGCTGCGCCTGGACTCCCCCGCTCCCGGTTCCGCCGCGCCGCAGATCGTCGCCGCGGGTATCGGCACCCCGGGCGACCTGTGCCGCGACGGCAGCGACAACGTGTGGTTCACCGACCGCACCGCGGTGGAGGACCGGCTGCAGCGGATGGACCCGTCGGGCGCGGTGTCGGTGGCGTGGACCTGGCCGGACCGCCCGGGGGTCGCGGGCTGCGCGGTGGCCGCCGACGGCGTCGCGGTCGCGCTGACCTACGCCAAGGCACTGGCGATCGCACCGACCGATCCGAACACCCTCGCCGTCACCACGGCGCCGACGCTCATGGTGCAGGACCGGTACGGCCAGCTCGGGGGCGCGACGATCGGCCCGGACGGCACGGTGTGGGTCGGCACGGTGAACAAGGCCGAGGGCACCCCCGGGCCGAACGACGATCGCGTCGTGCGCGTCCCGCCGCCCTCCGGGGGCGGTGGCGGCGGTCCCGACTGACGGATGCGCCCGACACGGCCCGTCCGCGTGGCATCGCGGACGGGCCGCGCCGCTTCTTCCGGTTACGCTCACCGGCGCATCGGTGAGAGAGAGGGAAGACACGTGGGAGCTTGGGGCACGGGCCCGTTCGACAACGACGGATCGCACGACGCGATCGCCGCGCTCCGCGGCGCCGACCAGGCCGGGGCCGAGGCGCACGTGCGCCAGGTGTTCCGCGAGGTGCTGGCCGAGGAGTACGTCGAGGTCTACGAGGCGCAGGGCGCGATCGGTGTCGCGGTGCTGCTCGCCCACCTCGATCAGCCCCTGGCTGACCCCGAGATCGCCCGCGCGGCAACGGATATCGCCTTCACGGTGACGCCGGAGCTGCGGCAGCTGGCCGCACGGTGCCTGCGCAGGCTGCAGGACCCCGCCGACAACGAGTGGTTCGACCTGTGGGACGAGACCGGCGAGGGGATGGGCGAAGCCATGGTGCGCAGCCTCGACCGCTACCGGGACGCGCTCGCGGCGCACTGATCGCGCAGCGAGCGCACCCGGCCGGATCCGCCCGCGGCGGTGTCACCGCGGGCGGCACCGCTCAGGAGCAGGCGGCGAGCACGAGCTCGCGCACCCGGGCGGCGTCGGCCTGGCCGCGGGTCGCCTTCATGACGTCACCGACGATCTTGCCCGCGGCCTGCACCTTCCCGGCGCGGATCTTGTCGGCGATGTCGGGGTTGGCGGCCAGCGCCTTCTCCACCTCGGCCTGCAGCGCGCTGTCGTCGCTGACCATGCCCAGACCCTTGGCCTCGACGACGGCGGCCGGTTCCCCCTCGCCCGCCAGCACGAAGTCGACGACCTGCTTGGCGACCTTGCTGTTGACCGTCTTGGACTCGACCAACTTCACCACCTCGGCGACCTGGGCCGGGGTGATGGGCAGCTCGTCGAGCGCGACGCCGCGTTCCTTGGCCTTCTCGCTGAGGTAGGCGACCCACCAGGAGCGGGCCTCGTTCGCCGGTGCGCCCGCCTCGACGGTGGCGATGATGAGATCAAGCGCGCCCGCGTTGACGACGTCGCGCATGACCTCGTCGGAGACCCCCCACTCCTGCTGGATGCGGGCCCGACGCAGCCACGGGTACTCGGGAATGGTCGCGCGCAGTTCCTCGATCCACTCCGGGGACGGGGCGATCGGCTCGAGGTCGGGCTCGGGGAAGTAGCGGTAGTCCTCGGCGGTCTCCTTGCGGCGGCCGGGCGAGGTGGTGCCGTCGGACTCGTGGAAGTGCCTGGTCTCCTGCACGATGGCGCCGCCCGCGGCCAGTACGGCGGCCTGGCGGCGCATCTCGTAGCGCACGGCGACCTCGACGCTCTTGAGGGAGTTGACGTTCTTGGTCTCGGTGCGGGTGCCGAACTCGCTCGCGCCGACCGGCATCAGCGAGACGTTGGCGTCGCAGCGCAGCGAGCCCTGCTCCATCTTCACATCCGACACGCCCAGCGACTTGAGCAGATCGCGCAGCGCGGTGACGTAGGCGCGGGCCACCTCGGGCGCCCGCTCCCCCGCCCCGGTGATCGGCTTGGTGACGATCTCGATCAGCGGCACCCCGGCGCGGTTGTAGTCCAGCAGCGAGTGGCTGGCACCGTGGATGCGGCCGGTGGCGCCGCCCACGTGCACGGACTTGCCGGTGTCCTCCTCCATGTGCGCGCGCTCGATGTCGACCCGGAACACGCTGCCGTCGTCGAGCACCACATCGAGGTGACCGTCGGTGGCGATCGGCTCGTCGTACTGGCTGATCTGGTAGTTCTTCGGCTGGTCCGGGTAGAAGTAGTTCTTGCGCGCGAACCGGCCCCACGGGGTGATCGAACAGTTCAGCGCCAGGCCGATGCGGATGGCCGATTCGACGGCCTTCTCGTTGACGACCGGCAGCGAGCCGGGCAGGCCGAGGCACACCGGGCACACCTGGGTGTTCGGCTCGGCGCCGAAATCGGTCGGGCAACCGCAGAACATCTTGGTCGCGGTGGAGAGTTCGACGTGGACCTCCATGCCGAGCACCGGCTCGTACCGGGCGACGACATCGGCGTAATCCATCAGCTCGACCGTGGGTGCGCTCATGGCCATCAGTCTAGGTAAGCCCGCCCGCGCGATCGCCACGACCTCCTCGCGGTCACCGCGGCGGGACCCGGTCGGTCAGCCACTCGGTGACGGCGGTGAGGACTTCGGGCGCGATGGTGGTTTCGATGGTGCTGTACTCGTCGATCGCGCCGGTCGCGGTGGGCTGCATCAGGTGGTTGAGGCCGGGGAACACGCGCACGGTGGCGTCCGGGCCGGCAGCCAGCAGCTGCCGGGCGGGCCCCTCGTTCTGGCCGGGCAGCACCTGCAGATCCTTCTCACCGAAGAAGGCGAACACCGGGACGCGCAGCGCCGCCAGCGCGGGCGCGGGATCGTAGGCGACGAAGGCGGCGTAGTAGGGCGTGATCGGGTTGTCGGCCTCGGTCATCGACTCGCGCATCTCCGGCGGCAGCTGCGCCATCCGTCGCTGGAAGACCGCCCGCGCACCCTCGATGTCACCGGCGCGCAGCAGCCCGACCATCTCGGTGGTGTCGCTGACCTGCTTGTCGATCTCCTCGGCGGGCACGCCGGAGGCGGCGAGGATGGCGCGGGTCTGCTCGATCAACGCGTCACCGCCGGGGACGGCCGGTCCGGCCATCAGGATCGCGAAGGCGACGCCGCTGTCGGGGCGGGCGGCGACCAGCGGGGCGAGATAGCCGCCCTCGCTGTGCCCGAGCAGGCCGATGCGGTCGGGCGCGATGTCGGGTCGGCCACGCAGATAGGCGATACCCGCGGCGGCATCGTCGGCGAGGTCGTCGTAGTTCGAGGTCTCCAGGTCGCCGCCGGTGCCGCCGACACCGCGATCGTCGGTGCGCAGCACCGCGTAGCCCGCCCGGGTGAGGGTGTCGGCCAACAGCAGGAACGGCTTGTGCCCGGCGATCTCCTCGTCGCGGTTCTGCGCGCCGCTGCCGGTGATCAGCACGACGGCCGGGAACGGGCCCGCCCCCTCGGGGCGGGTGAGGGTGCCCGCGACGGTGATCTCCCCGCTGCGGAAGGTGACCTCCTCGGCCCGGTAGGGCAGCGGCGGCTTCGGCTCCTGCGGGCGATTCGGCGGCGCGAGTTCGCCCGGCTCCAACGTCAACGGCACGCTCTGCCCGAACTGGGTGAAATCACCGGTGATGCGGTCCTTTTCGCGGTCCAGCGCACCCTTGAAGGTGGGTTCACCGGGGATGCCGGGCAGCACGAAACCGACATCGCCGGGTGCGGTGCGCACATCGCGCAGCGCCATCCCGTCGATTCCCTGCGCCGGGATGTCGATGGTGGCCGAATCGGGCCCGGTGACATCGATCCCGACCGCCAGCGGCTGGCCGGGCACCTCGATCACGCCGTGCCAGGCGCCACTGACCTGGTCGGGTGCTTCGGACCCGGAGGAACAGGCCGCGACGGCGACCAGGACGGCGACGAGTGAGACGAGCAGACGACCGGTGCGCATGACCCGCACGGTACCTGTCCGTGCTGCCGGTCCGGATCGTTCACGGGTCGCGAGCCGGTCCGCCGAAAGGATGAATCAGGCGCGACCGACGCGGATTCACTGCCCCCGCGCGTAGCGCACGGCGGCGGCGATGGCCTCCATGTCGATGTTCAGCTCCGGCGCGCCCGCCGAGACCTCCGCGAACTCGGCCAGCGCGTCCTCGACGGTGGTGCGCCGCGCCGAGGCGATCAGCTCGCGGCGCACGTACTCACCCAGCGGCGTTCCGCTCGCGGCGGCGCGGCGGGCGAACACCGCCAAGGTCTCCGCGGGCAGGTCGTAGAACTGCGCCAGTTCCCGTGCGGCGCCGTCGATCTCGGGGGTGAGGTCGCGCTCGTGCGCGGCCAGGAACTCCACCACGGTGTCCTCGGGCACGCGGGTGGCCGCCCGCTGGACCAGTTCGGCACGCACGTATTCGGCGGGCGGCTGCCCGGCCGAGCGCGCTCGGCGGCGCAGCACCGTCACCGTCTCGGCGGGCAGATCCAAGCTGTTCGGGCAGGCCGGGGCGTCGTCGAGGAAAACCATGGCGGCCAGCCTAATTCGCGGCCCCGACGATGTCAGCGGGTCACCCGAAGAACGCCTGCGCCTCCCGGTACCGCTCGGTGGGCACGCGCTTGAGCTGCTTGGTCGCCTCGGCCAGCGGCACCAGTTCGATGGCGGTGCCGTGCAGCGCGACCATCTGGCCGAAATGCCCGGCGTGCACGGCCTCGGCGGCGTGCAGGCCGAAGCGGGTGGCCAGTACCCGGTCGTAGGGGGTGGGGCTGCCGCCGCGCTGCACGTGACCGAGGACGGTGGTGCGCACCTCCTTGCCGATGCGGCGCTCGATCTCGGTGCCCAGCTGTTGCGCCACGCCGGTGAACCGCTCGTGGCCGAACTCGTCGACACCGCCCTCGCGCAGGGTGAACCCGGAATCGGGCGCGGGATGCGAGCCCTCGGCCACCACGCAGATGAAATGCTTGTCGCCGCGCTGGAAGCGCCGCTTGATCATCGTGCACACCTCGTCGACGTCGAAGGGTTCCTCCGGCACCAGGGTGAGGTGGGCGCCCGCGGCCATGCCCGAGTTGACCGCGATCCAGCCCGCGTGCCTGCCCATCACCTCGACCAGCATCACGCGCTGGTGCGATTCGGCGGTGGTGTGCAGCCGGTCGATGGCCTCGGTGGCGATGCTGAGGGCGGTGTCGTGGCCGAAGGTGACATCGGTGCAGTCGATGTCGTTGTCGATGGTCTTGGGGACGCCGACCACCGGCACCCCCTCGTCGGAGAGCCAGCTGGCCGCGGTGAGGGTGCCCTCGCCGCCGATCGGGATGAGGGCCTCGATGCCGTTGTCGTCGAGGGTCTGTTTGATCTTGCCGAGCCCGGCGCGCAGCACGTCGGGGTTGGTGCGCGCGGTGCCGAGCATGGTGCCGCCCTTGTTGAGCAGCCGGTCGGTGCGGTCGTCGTTGAGGATGTTGATCTTGCGGTCTTCCAATAGGCCGCGCCAGCCGTCCTGGAATCCCACGATCGCGTCACCGTAGCGGCCGTTCGCGGTACGAACGACAGCGCGGATGACCGCGTTCAGTCCTGGACAGTCCCCGCCTCCGGTCAAGACTCCGATGCGCATGGCCGCTATCTTGCCCCTCGCGCGCGATTCCGGCAGCCGCGACCCCGGCAACGCCGCGTCGCGCCCGGTCAGGACGGGCAGCTGCCACCCGCGAGTTCGTCGAGATGGTCGGTGATCAGCGCGGCCATGGCGTTCAGCGCGGTCATCCCGTCGCTGAAGGCGCCCGATTCGGGCTGGGCGGCCAGCGCCACCGCGATCCGCCCGCCGGGGCCGTCGATGATGCCGAACTGCCGGACCAGGTAGTCGCCCGAGGTGTCCGGCCCCCAGCCACCCTTGAACTCGGCGCCGCCGACCGTGCCGAGGCCCCAGCGGTGGCTGGGCACGATCTGGGCCATCAGGTTCAGCACGGTGTCCGCCCCGGACAGGCACGGCAGCCGGGAGGCGAAGCGCACCTGCTCGGCCAGCGACCACTCGGCCTGCCCGAAGGCGGAATGCTCGGCCCGTACCCGGGTGGGCGGCACCGCGGTGGTGCTGTCGCCCGCTTCCCGCAGCACCGCCTCCACCGCCTCGGCCGCCTGCTTGCCACCGCCGAGGCCCTGCCACAGGGTGTCGGCGGCGGCGTTGTCGGACGCGGTGACCGCCGCCGACATCGCATAGGTGGAGGCGCCCGCGTCGGCGCGTTCGGCCGCGATCACCAACGGGATCTTCATCGTCGACCAGGCCGGGCCGCTGGTCCAGTCCCCGAAGGTCACCATCCGTTCGCCGCCGACCGGCATGACGGCCAGTCCCGCGCGCCCGCGCAGTCCGGCCTTCCACTGCTGGAAGTCCGCGGCCAGCGTGCCGGGCAGGGTGATCTCGATGCGTTGCTGATCGGCGGGGGTGGACGTCGTGGTCGCCACCGGCGGTTCGGCGGCCTGGGCATCGTCGCCGGTATCGATCGTGCAGGAGGTCAGCGCCAGCATCGCCAGCGCGGCCGCGACCAGCGCCTTCCCAGTCCGCCCGGACCGATCAGCAGACATATCTCGACACATCCTCGGGCTCGTCACCGCGCACGCCGGGAGCGTGCGCGCCGCCGCCGCCGGTGGCCTCAGCCAGCCGTCGCCGGCTCCGCACGGCCCCGATGGCGGTGGGGCCGCCCCGACACCGTACTGGGTACCACGGTCGGCGACCACCTCCGGTGCGACGCGGTGCGACGACGAGGACGTTCAGGCCGGTTCGATCTGCGACGCCGGGGCGTGGCGCACGGTGCCGGGGCTGTCGAGCCGCAGCACGCACCGTGTTCCGGAGTAGATGGTCGGCATGCATTCGTTGCAGTGGGTGCAGGCCGACCGGGTGCCCGCGTCGGCCTGGATGCGCTGCAGCAGATCGGGTTCGCGCAGCAGTGCGCGGCCCATCGCGACGAAGTCGAAACCCTCCGCCATCGCCAGCCGCATGGAGTCCAGGTCGGTGACACCGCCGAGCAACACCAACGGCAACGACAGTTCCCGGCGGAACTGGCGGGCGCGTTCGAGCAGATAGGCCGGCTGATAGGGGTACTCCCGGAGGAACTTCTTGCCGACGACGCGGAATCCCCACCGCGCGGGCACCGGCAGCACGTTCGCGAAGGACTTGCGCGGCGGCGTGCCGTGGAAGAGCAGCATCGGATTCAGCAGCGAGCTGCCCGCGGTCAGCTCCAGTGCGTCGAGGCTGCCGTCCTGTTCCAGCCACGCGGCGACCTGCAAGGACTCCGGCAGCGTGAGCCCGCCCGGAACCCCGTCTTCCATATTGAGTTTCGCCAGGACGGCCAGGCGGCCGCCGACGGCCGCGCGGACGGCGCGGGCGATCTCGCGGGCGAAGCGGGCCCGGTTGGCGAGTGTGCCGCCGTAGCCGTCGGTGCGCCGGTTCAGCAACGGGCTCAGGAACGAGCTGGCGAGGTAGTTGTGGCCGAAATGGATTTCCACCGCGTCGAATCCGGCCTCCTCGGCCAGCAGCGCGGCGCGGGCGTGGGCGGCGACGAGGTCGGCGATCTCGTGCTCGGCGGGCACCTTCATCCTCCGCATGCCCAGCGGGCTGAACATCGGGCTCGGCGCCAGAGCGGGCAGCCGGGTGGAGGACGCGTCGGCGACCGGACCCGCATGCCCGATCTGGGCGCAGGCGGCCGCGCCCTCGGCGTGCACGGCGTCGGTGAGGCTGCGCAGACTCGGCACCGCCTCCGGCCGCAGCCAGATCTGGCGGCGCTCGGTGCGGCCCTCCGGTGCGACCGCGCAGTAGGCGACGGTGGTCATGCCGACCCCGCCGGCGGCGACCTCGCGGTGGAAGGCGATCAGGTCCTCGCTCGCGATCGCGTCGGGGGTGCGGCCCTCGAAGGTCGCGGCCTTGATCACCCGGTTGCGCAGGGTGATCGGGCCGAGGGCGGCCGGGTGGAAGATCTCGGTCATCGCAATTCTCCTCGGGGAGCGGTCAATCCGGCCACGACGAAGTCGCGCAGGGTGGCCACCGCGTGCTCCGACAGGTGCCGGTCGTCGGTTCCGGCGCCGCCGAAACGCATGATGATCAGGTCGAAGGCCAACGCCCAGCGGCGGCGGCTCTCCGCGGCGCTCAGGTGCGGGAGCAGGCCGATCCACGACTCCATCCGGAACCAGCGCCTGCGCCAGGTGGTGGGCGGGCGGGCGAGCACGAACTGGGCGAGCAGCCGCAGATGCAGGCGGCCCACCGGATCCTCGGCGAGGTCGAGAAACGGGGCGAGCACCGCGTCGACCACCGCGGCCACCGAGCCGTCCGCGGCGGTGACCTCGGCCAGCCGCTCGTCCCACAGGTCACCGAGCCGATCCTCGAGCAGCGCCGCCACCAGCGCCTCCTTGGAACCGAAGTGGTAGTGCACGGCCGCCGGATTGGCACCGGCCGCGGCGCAGATGCCCCGCACGGAGACGTCGTCGAACCGCTCGGTGAGCAACAGGCGCTCGGCGGCGGCCAGCAGGCGCTCGCGAGTGGTGGTGGGTGTCTGGATCCGCTCGGTCACCCACCGAGTAGAACATGTTTCAGTCAGCGATTCAATCGTTGTTTGAATCTCGAGCGCAGCTACCCGCCGCGAGCACACGCTCGCGCGCTCGGGGGACGTAGGCCAGACGCCGGGGCGCGATCGCCAGCACGGCACGGACCGTCGCCGCGTCGGCCGCCGACGCGGCACGGTCGCAGGCCCACGCGGGGAGACCGAACATCTCGTGGGCGGCTACGAAGGCAGCGGCGGCCGTTCAGTAGACGTAGACGATCGCGTTCTCGCCGCCGGTGCAGGTGACCAGGCCGTCGTCCGGGACGCAGGTCATGGTGTACGAGCGGCCGGTGACGGGGCTGACGGCGGTGATCGTCTGCGGCGCACGGGTGCCGGGGGTGGCCTCGGCGGCGTAGGCGCGGCGGACCTCCTCGGCGAAGGGGCAGCTGGTCACCGAATTGCCCGCCGCCGCATTGCCGTTGGGCGTGCTGGAGGTGCTGCCGCAGGTCTTCGCGCCCGCAGGCAGCTGGACCCGGGTCGTGGTCGTGGTCGTGGGCCTGGCGCTGGTGGCGGGCGGCGGCGCGGCCCCGGTGGGCCGGGCGGCGGTGGTCGCCACCGGGACGGTGCCCTCGCTCGCGGTGGTGTCGGTGTCGCCGCCACCGAACATCCGCCAGGCGACCAGGCCGCCCGCGACGAGCACCAGGACGACCGCCAGGGCGGCCAGGAGCGGCAGCGCCATCGCCCGCCCGCGTTCCGGGCCGGGCGGGGCGTAGTCGTGCGGGTCGCCGTAGCCGGGCTGCGCGTGGCGGTCGCGCCGGGGGTCGGCGTAGGGCTCGCCGGGGGCCGCGTACTCCGCGCCCGCGTACGGGTCGGGGTGGTGTCCCGGCTGACCGCCGTACGGATCGGGGTGGCCGTACCGGTCGCGGTCGTCCGGTATCGCGCTGTAGGCCTGAACCCCGTGCGGATCACCGGGGCCGTAGGCGGCGTGCGGATCGGGGTGGGGCTCGGCGTGACCAGCGCCGTGCGGTGCCGCCGGCCCGAACGCATGCGGTGGGTAGGGCTGGTGGAGGGCGCGGGTGGCCGGGGCGGCGGGGTCGTCGTAGCGCGCGGTCTCCGGGGCGGGCTGACGGACCTCCGGCACCGGCGGCACCGGGTAACGCGTGGTCTCCGGCGCGGTGAAGGCGGGCCGGTCCGTGTCGCTGTAGGCCCGGGCGCCGACATAGCCGACCGGCTCGTCGGCGGGCGCGCGCCCGGTCACGGGGTAGGTGCCCGACGGGTGTTCGTCGGAGTAGGGCTGGGCGGCCGGCGCCGGTGGATCGTCGTGCGCGACAACGGGTCCGCCCGGCCCGGGCGAGGCCGCGCTGGTCGACACCGTGGGCGGGGCCACCCGCGGCGCGGCAGCCGCCGGCGCGGACGCGACCGGGCTCGGGGCGACCGGCGGCACCGCGGGCATCGGAGCACTGACCGACTCGCTGCCGTACCGCTGCGACTCCGGGTAGAGATGCTCGTCCGGGAACGGCCGCACCTGCGGGATCGCGCCCGAGGCGGGCGGCACGATCTCCTGCTCCTGTGTGGGCAGCGGGCTGAACTCGAACTCCGAGGGCCGCACCACGGTCGGCGCGGTCGGGTGGATGACGGCGGGCACCGACATCTCCCCCGTCGACTCCGGTGGCAGCACGGAGGCCGCCACCGTCGGTTCGGACTTGGCGCCGAACCGGGACGGGTCGGGGGCGCGCACCACGAACGTGGGACCGGTGCCGGTGGTGACCGGCACGCCACCGGTGGCCGGGGCGGGCGGAACCGGCGCGGCGGGGGCGACCCCGCCGGGACCGCCCGGCCGAGGCGGGGCCGCCGTGTCGCGCATGCCGAGGGCGGCACGGGCGGCACGGGTCATCTCCAGCGCCGACGCGAAGCGGTCGGCCGGATTCTTGGCCATGCCGCGGGCGATCACCGCGTCGATGCTCGCGGGCAGACCGGGACGCAGGGCGCTGGCCCGCGGCGGCGGCTCGGACAGATGCGCCTTGACCAGCACGTTCATGCTGGCAGACGGGAAGGGCGCTGCCCCGGTGAGGCATTCGTGCAGGACGCAGGCCAGCGAGTAGATGTCGGCGCGGCCGGTGACGGTGCCGGAATCGAACCGTTCGGGCGCCATGTAGATGTAGGAGCCGACCGCCATGCCGACCTGGGTGATGGCCGAGTCGCCCTCGGTGTGGGCGATGCCGAAATCGGCGAGGTAGGCGAAGTCGGCATCGGTGACCAGGATGTTCGCCGGTTTCACGTCGCGGTGGATCAGGCCGTCGGCGTGCGCGGCGTCCAGCGCCGCGGCGACCTGTTCGACCAGGCGCACCGCGCGCTCGGGTTCGAGCGGGCCGGTGTGGTGCAGCATGGTGCGCAGGTCGGTGCCCGCCACCAGGCGCATATCGATGAACAGCACCCCGTCCAGGACGCCCCAGTCGTGGATGGGGATGACGTGCGGTTCGGCCAGCCGGGCCGCGGCCTGCGATTCGCGCCGGAATCGTTCCTGGTAGACGGGGTCCTTGGCGAGTTCATCGGCGAGCAGCTTCACCGCGACCAGCCGGTGCCGGGAGGTGTCGAAGGCTTCGTAGACCTCGCCCATCCCGCCCTTGCCCAGCAGGGAACGCAGCTCGTACGGGCCGAATCGGGTACCGACTCGCCGTCCAGGTCCGTCCACCGCCGTGCAACCTCCAAGTCTCGGGCCGCGGCGTGGGCTTCCAGCCGCCCGTCAGATGTTGGATTCTCCTGGTGAGACCACCCCGTGGTCAAACGCGAAGACGATGGCGGCGGCGCGATCGCGCAGGTCGAGCTTGCCGAAGATATGGCCCACATGACTTTTCACGGTGACCTCGGAGATCCCGAGTTCGGTGGCGATCTCCGCGTTCACCCGGCCCCGGCCGATCAGCTCCAGCACCTCGTACTCGCGGGCGGTCAGTTCGGCGAGCCGGTCGTCGCGCCGGGCGGGCGCGGGCCGCACGGTGCGGTAGGCCGAGAGCACCCGGCCGGTGACCGCCGGGTCGAGCCAGGCGCCACCACCGGCCACGGTCCGCACGGCGCGGATCAGGTCCTCGGCGGGTGAGTCCTTGAGCAGGAAGCCTGCGGCGCCCGCCCGCAGCGCGCCCGAGAGCAGCTGGTCGTCGTCGAACGTGGTGAGCACGAGCACGGGCGGCGCACCGGGCCGCGAGCGCAGCTGACGGGTGGCGTCGATGCCGCCGAGGCGTTTCATCCGCAGATCCATCAGCACCACATCGGGATCGGTGGTGGCGACGGCGGCGAACACCTCGTCCCCGTCGGCGCATTCGTGCACGACGAAGCCGTCGCGGCGGCGCAGGATGCGGCGTAGTCCGCCGCGCACCAGTTCCTGATCGTCGACGACCAGGACGGTCAGCGGGCGGTCGTCGGCCCCGTGCGCGGCCGTCACCCGCGCTCTCCGCTCTCGCCCGAGCACAGCGGCCAGGCGCGCCCACCGGCCAGGGGGAACCGGGCGCGCACGCTCCACCCGTCGTCGACCGGGCCCGCGGTGAGCCGCCCGCCGAGCAGGTCGGCGCGCTGGCGCATCCCGGACAGGCCCATGCCCTCGCCCCGGGCGGGCAACCCGTCGGGCAGGGTGTTGTGCACGAGCAGCGTCGCCGCGCCCGCCCGCACCCGCACCTCCACCCGCACCGTCGCGCCGGGCGCGTGCTTGACCACGTTGGCCAGCGACTCCTGCCCGATCCGGTACAGCGCCAGCCCGACCGCGGCCGATACCGCGTCCAGATCGGCGTCGACGTGCGCGTGCTCGATCCGCAGCCCGGCCTTGGCGAAGTCGGCGATCAGCTCGGGCAGATCACCGACACCCGGTTCGGGGGCGGGGCTCGCGGTGCGTTCGCCGAGCAGGCCGACGGTGCGCCGGATGTCGGCCATCGCCTGCCTGCCCAGCCGCTCGGCATCGACCAGCGCATCCACCGCCTCGTCCACGTCGCGGTCGGTCTGCAACGCGTGCCGGGCGGCGGTGAGGTGCAGCAGGGTGACGCTCAGCGAATGCGCGATGACGTCGTGCACCTCGCGGGCGATCCGCCTGCGTTCCTCCTCGGCGGCCTGCACGGTGCGGATGTACTGGCTCTCCCGCTCCTGGTAGAGGAAGCGGCGCTGATACCGCAACATCACCCCGACCAGCCAGCCCAGCGCGATCCCGGTGGTGTACATCTGCAGACCCTGCAATCGCTGTCCGCTCGCGCTCCACAGCAGGTGCCCGGCGGCGTCGAAGGCGACCAGTTCCGCCACGGCGAGCGCCGCGAACAGCGCACTCCAGCGCTTCGGCGCGATGGCGGCCACCTCGCCGACCACGACGACGAGGACGAACGGCGCCAGATCGGCGGGCACCGGTTGCAGCAGGAACAGCCCGGCCGCCACCAGCGCCGCCCCGCCCAGCAGGATCGGGGTCGGTGTCACGCCCAGCAGGCCGAACAACGGCAACGGCAGGAACAGCAGCACCACGGCCAGCACCGGCAGCAGCGTCGGGAAGTACTCGTGGCGCTGCACGCACGCGCCCACGCTGAACAGCAGCAGCGCCGCGTCGGCGCACAGCAGCACGGCAGGCGGGTAGTCGAACGGCAGCTCTTCCAGGTTCCGGCGGAACACCGCGACCGGCTGACGCACGAAGGCCGCCAAACGGTCACGGACGGTGCCGCTGCGCCGGAACGGCACCCCCGCGCGGACGCCCACCGGCGTGGCCTGGAGCACATCCATGCCGACCAGGCTAGCCCCGGCACCGCCCCGCGCACATCGTCCCGCGACAGGTCGGGAACTCCTACCACGGTAGGACGCGGATTCGGTGCCCAGGCACGACGACCGGGCGGCGCGGCGCCCGTAGCGTTGGCGTCGTCGGGCCGCCACACCGGCGGCGGACCACGGAGGTGATTCTCATGTCCTGGGCAGACCTGCACGAACGGACCCGCATCGTGCACACCGTGCTCGCCCGCGCGGCCGTCGATCCCGACGACCCCGGCATCTTCGACGGGCTGGGCGATCTGGACCGCCTCTTCGGCGGGCCCGAGGGGCTGCTGCTCGCGCTGGGCCACCGGTGGCGCAACCATCTCGACGTCAAGATCGAACTGGGCCTGGTGCAGGGGCGCTCGGCGGCGCAGATGTACCGGGAGCTGTGCGCGGAACAGCCCGAACTGCGCGCACTGCTGGACGCGCAGTATCGTCGCCGCAACCTGGACGCCGTCGCCCCGGTGCCCGAGCGGGTCGGCGCCCGCGGGCGGTAGCGACGGCGGGCGCCCTGCTCAGGTGGGGGGGCGCGGCAGCCAGAACCGAGTCGTCGAACAGAGTTGGGGACCAAGCCATGTCGGAACCGGCCATGCTGGAGCTCTCGGACATCACCAAGCAGTACCGGGTCGGCGGGCAGACGGTGCGCGCCCTCGACGGGGTGAGCCTGCGGATCGAGCGGGGTGAGTTCACCTCGATCATCGGCCCGTCCGGCTCCGGCAAGAGCACCCTGCTGCACCTGCTGGGCGCGCTCGACACCCCCGATGCCGGCTCGATCCGGTTCCAGGGCAAGGAGATCGGCTCCTTGACCGAGGAGCGGCAGGCCGAGTTCCGCAGGCACCAGGTGGGTTTCGTTTTCCAGTTCTTCAACCTGCTGCCCACGCTGAGCGCCTGGGAGAACGTCGCGATTCCGAAGTTGCTGGACGGCACCGGATTGCGCAAGGCCAAGCCCCGCGCGCTCGAACTGCTGGCACGGGTCGGCCTGGCCGACCGGGCCGAGCACCGGCCCGCCGAGCTGTCGGGCGGCCAGATGCAGCGGGTGGCGGTGGCCAGGGCGCTGATCATGGACCCGCCGCTGATCCTCGCCGACGAGCCGACCGGCAATCTCGATTCCAAGACCGGCGCGGCCATTCTGGAACTGCTGGGCGGGCTGACCGGCGAGGGCAACTCGGTGGTGATGGTCACCCACGACATGGGCGCGGTGCGCTACTGCGACCGGGTGATCACATTGCGCGACGGCACCATCGGCTCGATCGAACGCACCGAGCGCCGCGCCGGCCTGGACGAGGGCACGGTGCCCGCATGATCCGCGCCGCCCTGGACCGCCTGCGGCTGTTCAACCTCGGCCAGCTGATCGCCCACCCGGGCCGCACCCTCATGTCGCTCACCGTCATGGGGATCAGTGCCGGGCTGCTGGTGGCGGTGCTGAGCATCTCCGGGTCGGTCACCGGGTCGGTGGAACGGCTGACCCGCTCGCTCGGCGGCGCGGCCGTGCTGGAGGTCACCGGCATCACCGACGCCGGTTTCGAGCAGAACCTGCTGCCCGTCATCGAGGCGACTCCCGGTGTGGCACACGCGGTTCCGATGCTGCGCGCGCCGATCGGAGCGGACGAGGACCGCGCGCTGCTGCTCGGCGCGGACGCGTCGATCACCGCGCTCGGCAGCGAGCTGGCCGGGCCGATGGGCACCCAGGCGGGCAAGCTGCTGACCACCCCCAACGGCGTGCTGGTCGGCGCGGCGATGGGGTATGCCGAGGGCGAGCGCTTCCCGCTCGGCCGCGAGACGGTGACCGTCGCGGGCGTGCTGGACGCGCAGACCTCGGACAAGCTGAACGGCGGGCACATCGTCGCGGCACCCTTGCCGCTGGCGCAGCGGATCACCGATCGTGTCGGCAGGCTCGACTCGGTGCAGATCCTCGCCGCCGAGGGCGCCGACATCGACCAGCTGCGCGCCGACCTGACCACCGCGGTGGGCGGGCGCGCGGTGGTCGCCGATCCCGATCTGCGCACCGCGCAGGCGGGCGGGGCCATCCAGATCGTGCGCTACTCGACGCTGATGTCCGCCGCGGCCGCGCTGATCGTGTCGGCCTTCCTGATCTACAACGCGATGAGCATGGCGGTGGCGCAGCGCCGACCGGCGCTGTCGCTGCTGCGCGCGATCGGCGGCAGGCGCGGGCCGATGGTGCGCGACCTGCTCGTCGAGGCCGCGCTGCTCGGGCTGTGCGGCGGCGCGGTGGGCGCGGTCGTCGGCATGGTCATGGGCCGCACCGCGATCGACCGGTTGCCCGCGGCGATGGTGCAGTCGGTGGAGGCGCGCACCGAATACCTGGTGCCCGGTTACGCGGTGCCGGTGGCGGTGGCCGCCTGTGTGCTCGCGAGCGTGGCCGCCGCCGCGTTGGCCGCCCGGCAGGTGTACCGGGTGGCGCCGGTCGAGGCGCTGGCGCCGGTCGAGGCGAGCGGCGGCGAACGCGGCGGGCCGGTGCTGCGCTGGGCGGCGGCCGTTCTCGGCGTCGCGCTGGCGGTCGCCGCGGTGTTCGTCGCGCGCGCCGATCTGGGCAGGCTCTCGCTCGCGGCGATCTCGCTGTCGTTCCTCGCGGCGGTGCTGATCTGCTTCGCCGCGACCGAACCCATCGTGCGCGGCACGGCGGTGATCGCGCGGTGGTTCGGCGGGCCGGGCGCGCTGGGCGCGACCACCTTGGAGCGGGCGCCGCGCCGGGTGTGGGCGACGGCGATGACGGTGATGATCGGGGTGGCCGCCACGGTCGCCGTCGGGGGCGCGTCGCAGAACATGGTCGACTCGGCCACCGAGTCGTTCGCCGACCTCGCCGAGACCGACCTCTACGTGACACCCGGCTCGATGGCCCAGTTCCCCACCGGCCCGCTGCTGCCCGCCGACCTGCGCGCGCGGGTAGCCGCCGTCCCCGGTGTGGCGGCGGCCGAGCCCGCGCAGATGGCGTTCGCCACGGTGGGCAGCGGGCGGGTGATGTTGCAGGGCTATCCGACCGAGCGTGGCGAACTGCGGTCCCGCGCGGTCGACCGCTCGCTGCTGCCGCGGATGGACAGCGGGGAGGGCGTGGTGATCTCGCGGGATGTGGCGCGCTCGCTCGACGTCGACACCGGCGCGACGCTCACCCTGCAGACCCCGTCCGGGCCGCACGAAGTGGAAGTCCTGCAGGTGATTCCGTACATGTCGGCGATCTCCGGCATCGTCATGATGGACCTGGACACGCTGCGCGAGTGGTACCAGCGGCCCGGCGAGACCGTGCTGGCCGTCGACCTCGCGCCCGGCGCCGACCCCGAGACCGTGCGCGCGGCGATCCTGGCGGTGGCACCGGCCGGCTACCACGTGGACACCGGTGACGAGGCGGTGGCGGCGGTGTCGTCGAGCCTGCGGCAGGGTTCGGCGATGAGCCGATCGATCCTGTGGATCGTGGTGCTGGTGGCGACGGTGGCGCTGCTGAACACGCTGATGCTCTCGGTCCTGGAACGCCGCCGCGAACTGGGGGTGCTGCGGGCGATGGGGACCAGCCGCAGGTTCCTGCTGCGGTCGGTGCTGGCCGAGGCGGCCGGCATCGGCGTGGTCGGCGCGGCGATCGGCGTGCTGGTCGGCGCCGGTGTGCAGTATCTGGCGGGGGTCGCGATCGGGCACGCCGTCACCATCGACCTCGTCTACGAGCCGAGCCCGATCCTGCTGGTCTACGCCCTGGTGGCGCTGCTGCTCGCGCTGCTCGGTTCCGTGCCGCCCGCCCTGCGCGCGGCGCGCATGCCGATCGTGGAAGCGCTCGCGGTGGACTGATGCCTCGGCCCCCTCAGAGCGGGGCCGAAGCCCACCAGGCGCCCAGTTGTTCGTCGGCAGAGGGCAGGGTAGCCATCGGGTGCCGGGAGGCGCCGTGATGGCTGGCGTAGAGGAGGTAGGGGGCGCGGGTGGCGTCGGTCGGGAAGGCGACGACGAGTTTCGCGGTGTAGTCCAAGGATTGGCGCGAATCCCGGTCGACCCAGGCGTGCTGGGTGTAGGGCACGCCGTCCTTCCGCCCGTTCAGCCCGACCGCGGTCGGCAGGTCCTCGATGGTGTCGCGAGCCGTGGCGGACGAATCATAGTGCAGGATGGTGTAATCCACGCCGTCCGCGCTCCCCGCGCCGGCCCGGCACTCCCACGCCACCAGCCAGGGTCCGCCCGCCAGTATCTCGTCGTCGATCCGCAGGTTCTGCCCCCGCCGCAGCGCGATACAGGTGGTGTCGCCGTACCCCGGTCCCTCCGTCTCGGTGCCCTGCGGCAGCAAGCCGGGAAAAGCCCTGCGGCTCTGGGAGAACGGGTCACCCGACATCGATCTGGTGGGCCCCGGGGGTTGCGCGGAGTCCGCGGCCGATTCGGTGTCCGGCTCCCCGCTCAGCAACAACACCGCCACGGCGCCCACCGCGAGCACGAGCACCGCGACCACCCCGAGCACCACGGGGGCCACCCACCGCCACGCGCTCCGTGGTCGCGGTGGGTGAGCGGGCGGCGGGTAGGGCGGCGGGGCGGAGAACCCGCCGGGCGGCGGTGGCGCACCCGCACCGGGCGCCTGCCATCCCGCCGGCCGCGGGCGCCGGACGGCCTCGGCGAGGACCTCGGTGCGCGCCGCATCCCGCTCGCCGCCGTGGTCGTCAACGCGCGGACCGGCCGGCGGATCGTCCTCGTGGGGAGATCGCGCGCCCCCGGCGGAATCGGCCGCATCCGCAGCGGAGGGCGACGCGGTCGCACCGAGCGCGGGATCCGAGGACGGCGCGGCGGAAGCCGCGGGCTGCGCGGGCGAGACGATTTCCTCCCGCTCGACACCGTCCGAATCCTGTTCGGTACCACCGATATCGGGCGTGGCGTCCTTGTGCAAGCTCACGCGGGCAGGCCCGTCGGCGTCCGCGGACGCGGGCTCCGCCGGCCCCGGCTGCGCGGCGTCCGCCGGCCCCGGCTGCGCGGCGTCCGCCGGTTCCCGCGGCGGCCCGCCGCGCACCTCGTGGTGCGGGACGGTCTCGGACCGCGCGACGTCCGTATCGCTTGGGATGGACGAATCACCCTGTGCGGGAAGGGCCTCGGCCGCTGACGGGACGGCTGTCCCGGGCGACGAGTCGCGCGCGGGGACGGGTGCGGAAGCGGGCAACGAGGCGGGCGCGGGTGGGGCGGCATCGGGCCCACCCGCGCCCGGCGGTACCGATCCGGCCCCGCCCTGCTGCCCAACCGGATCGACGGTCGGCGTCGGCGCGGGCTGGGCGGGACCGCCCGGCGCAGGCTGAGCGGAGACTTCCGGCCCGACCTCACCGGGAACACCAGGCGCGGGCTGAGCGGGAACGGCCGGTTCATGCTGGTCTGCGGTAAGCGGCGCGGACCGCGAGGGACCACCCGGCGTGGGCTGAACGGGAGCACCAGGCACAGGCGGGGCCGGAACACCCGGAACAGGCTGGCCCGAAACACCTAACGCAGGCTGGCCGGAAGCGGGCGGCGCAGGCTGAGCCGGAACACCCGACGCAAGCTGACCCGGAACACCCGGAGCCGGACCGGCCGGGGCGGCACCCGGCGGAACCGAACCGGCTGCGCCCGGAACCGGCATCGGCGCGCCGCCCGGCGGGAATCCCCCCGCTCCACCGGGACCCGCGGGCACGCCACCCGGCGGGACGGCGTGGCCCCCGTGCGCAGCCGGTGCGTGGCCGACCGGCACTCCCCCGGGCGCCGGAAACGCCTGCGCGCCCGGGTAGGGGTGGCCAGGGGGATACGGCGTCGGCAGTGGCGGTGCGCCGGTCGCGGTGAGGGCTTTCCGTGCGGCCGTGGCGAATTCGGTGCAGGTGCGGTACCGGTGGTCGGGGTGTTTGGCCAGGCCCGCGGCGAGCACCGCGTCGAGGGCCGGGTTGAGTCCGGGACGGCGCACGCTGACGGGGACGGGGGCGAGGTTGAGGTGGCCGTGGATGATGTCGGCGGGATTGGCCGCGTCGAACGGGCCGACCCCGACCAGCAACCAGTACAGGGCGCAGGCCAGTGAGTACTGGTCGGAGCGGTTGCCCAGCGGTGCGCCGGTCATCTGTTCCGGTGAGGCGTAGGCGAGGGTCGCGGTGAACATGCCGGTCTGGGTGAGGTGGGTGGTGTCCTCGCGCAGCCGCGCGATCCCGAAGTCGCTGAGGAAGACTCGCTCGCCCTGGCCCGCGCTCGCCCTGGCCAGCAGGATGTTGCCGGGTTTGACGTCGCGGTGCAGCACGCCGCGCCCGTGCGCGTAATCGAGCGCGTCGGCGACCCCCTCGATGATCTGGACGGCGCGTTCGGGCGGCAGCGTCAGCGGGTTCACCGAGGCCGCGTCGACGCCGTCGACGTACTGCATGCTGATCCAGAGCTGGTGGTTCTCCGAGCCGCGGTCGTAGACGGCGACGATGCCGGGATGGTCGAGCTGCGCGGCCAGGTCCGCCTCGCGGTCGAAGCGGGCGCGCACCTGCCGGTCGGTGAACAGCTCCGGGTTGAGCAGTTTGAGGGCG
The DNA here is from genome assembly GCF_002554515.1 of Nocardia sp. FDAARGOS_372. Lineage (NCBI taxonomy): Bacteria > Bacillati > Actinomycetota > Actinomycetes > Mycobacteriales > Nocardiaceae > Nocardia > Nocardia sp. FDAARGOS_372. Next base: position 3,056,158 of record NZ_PDDW01000001.1, read on the forward strand.
GTGAGCTTGCCGAGCCGGGGATGGCGCGCGAGGTAGACCGAGCCCATTCCGCCCTGGCCGAGTAGTCGTTCGACGGTGAATCCCGCGAACACCTCACCCCGTTCGAGCAAGGCGTCCCCCTTCCTGTCCAGGTCGTCAGCCTACCGTCGCCGGATCGCCGCCTTCGGTTTCGATTTCTCGCGACTATCGGCAAAACTATCTAGCGCGCACCGCCGCCGCGCCAGTTTCGCAGGCGCGCGGATGCGTGCCGGGCGGCGCGATGCCGTACCGGGGCAGCACGGGTAGTTGGGGTTTGCGTGAGGTCGCTTCGGTGGATGTCCCTGGGCAGGTCGGCGGTACAGGGAGGTCTCGCGGTCACGATGCTCGTGCTCGCGTCCTGCGGGCTGATGGCGGAACGGGTGGAGCCGCAGGCGACGGTGTTGGTCGCGGCCAAGTCCGCGGCCTGGCGCGGGCACACCATCGACCGGCCGGACGCGCTGGCCGTCGAGTTCACCCAGGCGCAGCCGCGGCTGCGCGGGCAGGTGGGTCTGGCGATCATGCCGGTGGGCGGCAACCGGACGACGGTGTTCGGTGACTGGACGACCGGCCTGGCCTGGTCGACGATCAAGGTGCCGCTGGCCGTGGCGGCGCTGCGCCGCGATCCCGAAGGCGCCATGGCCGACGCCGAGGCTGCGATCACCGTCTCCGACAACGATGCCGCCGACGCGCTGTGGGATTCTCTCGGCGACGGGCTGGCGGCGGCCGAGGCCGTACAGCAGGTCCTCGACGAGGCGGGTGACGCCACGACGGGTGTGCCCGGCCCGCGCACTCGGCTCGACTACGAGGCGTTCGGCACGACGGAGTGGTCGCTCACCGATCAGGTGCGGTTCGCCTCCCGGCTGCCGTGCCTGCCGCAGGCCGACGCCGTCACCCAGCTCATGGGCCGGATCACCCCCGACCAGGGTTGGGGGCTGGGCACCATCGAGGGCGCGATCTTCAAGGGTGGCTGGGGTCCGGACGACGAGACCGGCGTGTATCTGGTCCGCCAGTTCGGGCTGGTCCCCGCGCGCAACGGGCTGATCGCGGTGTCGATGGCGGCCCAGGCGGAATCCGGCGACTTCACCGACGCCACCCACCTGCTCGACGACATGGCCGCGCTGCTGGCCCGGCACCTGGATCAGCTGCGCGGCGGCCACTGCGCGCACTGACCGCCGGATCAGCCCGGCGTGACCAGTCCGGATTCGTAGGCCAGCACCACCGCCTGGGCCCGGTCGCGCAGGTTCAGCTTCGAGAAGACCTTGGATACATGGGTTTTCACCGTCTGCTCGGCGACGAAGAGCGCCTCGGCGATCTCGGTGTTGGACATGCCGCGGGCGACCAGCTCGAGCACTTCCCGTTCCCGCGGGGTGAGTGCGGCCAGTTCCGGGGCGGGTTTGCGGCTCGCGGCGCGGCGGCTGGTGACCTCGGCGATGAGCCTGCGGGTGACCGTCGGCGCGAGCAGCGCCTGCCCTTCGGCGACCACCCGCACCGCGCGCACCAGTTCCTCGGCGGGCGCGTCCTTGAGCAGGAACCCGCTGGCACCGATGCTCAGCGCCTCGTAGACGTAGTCGTCGATGTCGAACGTGGTGAGCATCAGCACCCGCACCGGCGGATCGAAGCCGGCCGCGAGGATGGCCCGCGCGGCGTCGAGTCCGTTCATCTCCGGCATGCGCACGTCCATGAGCACCACATCCGGACGCAGGCGCTTGGCCTCGGCGACCGCAACCTTGCCGTCCGGCGCGTCGCCGACCACGCTGATGTCTGGTTGGGCGGCCAGCAGCGCGCCGAAGCCCTGCCGCACCATTGCCTGGTCGTCGGCGATGAGAACCGTTGTTGCCACTCGCCCACCCTAATTGCCGCGCGGCAGACTCCCCGGTGTGGTGTTCGATCGCGCGGTGCTCACGCCCCGCGACCGGTGGCGTCGACCGGCGCGGGCTGCGCCACGACGGCAGAATCCGGCGCGACCGATGCGGCCGGCGCGACCGATGCGGCGGGCACGGCCGGCGCGGCGACCGTGACGACGGGGTCGGGGGTCAGCGGCATCCGGGCGCGCACCTCGAAACCGCCGTCGGCGGTCGATTCCGCGACGAGTTCGCCACCGGCGGCCAGTGCCCTGGCCCGCATCCCCGCGATGCCGTGCCCGCCGTTGCCCGCGGACCCGGCCGGGGCCGCCGCCGGGCCGTTGACGACCAGCAGGTCGAGGGTGTCGGCACAGCGCAGGGTCACCCGGACGGCCGCGCCCGGCGCGTGCCGGGACGCATTGGACAGCGACTCCTGCACGATCCGGTACAGCGCGAGCCCGGTGGTGTCGGCGACCCGCGACAGGTCGCCCTCGACGGTCCAGTCGATGTCGACACCCGCGCGGCGGGCACCCTCGAACAGGGCGAGCACCTCCCCCGCCTTCGGCTGCGGGGAGTGCTCGGGCGCCACACCGTCGCTGCGCAGCACCCCGAGCATCCCGCGGATCTCGTTGAGCGCCTCGCGCGCGGTGGTGGAGATGGATTCGAACTCCGCGCGCGCGGCCTCGTTCACGCCCGCCACCCGGTAGGGCGCGGTCTGCGCCTGCACCACCACCAGCGACATGTGGTGAGCCACGACGTCGTGCAGGTCGCGCGCGATGCGCGCCTTCTCCTCGAGGATGGCGCGGCGGGCCCGCTCCAGCTCGTTCTCCTCCTCCTGGCGCACCAGTTGCCTGCGGGAGAGCACCAGCCAGCGGATGAGCATCGCGAACAGCACGACCACCGTCAGCGCGATCGGCCAGCCCCAGGCCGCGTTGGCGAACGCCTCGCCCTCACCGGGCATGGTGGTGCCGAACAGCAGCGAGGTCGACGCCCAGGCCAGCAGCACCAGCTGCATCGGCGCGCGCAGTCCCACCGCGAACAGCAGCACGATCAGCGAGAGCACGTGCACGACCTGGAACGGCATCTCGTTGGCCGGCTGGTGCGGGATCGCGAGCGCGATCACCAGGGCGGAGCCCGCGGACACCGCCCAACCCAGTGCCGGGTTGATCCGCACCAGCAGCAGCGGGAAAGCGGCCAGCGTGGCGACGAACGGCTGCGCGCCCGGCGCGACCACGTGCGTCAGGTGCAGCGTCGGCCAGGCGACGGTGTAGAGCACGAGGACGACGAACACCGTCGCCAGGTCGAACCAGGCGGTGCCGCTCATCGTCGCGGCCTGCGCCCGCAGCCGGGCGCGCAGTCCGCGCCGCGCCACCGCCTGCCCCGTGTCCTGCTCCACGCTGTGTCCTCCGACCGTCGCTTCGGTGCTCGACGGCGCGGGATCCGCCGCCGTCGGGGATGCCCGCCGATTCCGTCGCCTGCCTCTCATGACTACGACACTAGGAACATCACCGTCGCGCGGCCTCATACCGGCGGGGTAATTCGCCCCCGTACCCGAGGGGGAGACCCGGCACGGGTGCGGACCGCACGGACGACGCGCGGACCGCTCCCCAGCGGGAGGCCGGACGCGGTGTCGCGTTCCTAGCGTCGGTAGCCATGCAGACTTCGAACTCCGCCGCCGACCGGCCGGTGTCGCGACGCCGCGCCACCGCGCTGGCCGCCCTGGCCGCCGCGTCGGCCGTCGTCGTCCTCACCCCCACCGCCGGGGCCGCCGTATCCGCGCCGCCGGCCCCCACCGCGGTGTCGAACAACATCGTGGCATCGAGCACCGCGGCATCCGACGACACCGCGACGGCGACCAGCCCTGGTGCGTCGACCAGCTCCGTGACGTCCGACAACCCGGCGACATCGGAATCCCTTGCGGCCGAGGCGATCTCGGCGCTGAGCCGTAATGCCGCCGAGACGGTCGCGTTCGTGCCCGCGGACTTCACTGCCACCTTCGGGTACCGGCCCGCGATGCTCGACGGACTGGTGGTCAAACCCTCGGGAGATTGCTCGTCCCCGGTGCCGCTGCCGGTCGAGTTCGACAGTGCCTGCAAGGCCCACGATCTCGGCTACGACCTGCTCCGGTACGCGGACGGCCGGGGTGCGCCGCTCGGCCCGTGGGCCCGCCAGTCCCTCGACGCCGCGCTGGACCGGAACATGCGCGCGGCGTGTGACAGCCGGCCCGGCACCCTGGCCCGTGCCCGCTGCACCGTGATGGCCGACGTGGCGAGTGTCTTCGTCGACCTCAATTCGCGCCGCCAGGACTACGGCGTGCCGGTGGTCGAGCCCGCGCTCGCCCAGCGGTTCGGTGGCGTGGGCGCCCGCGGGGCCGGCCTCGCCGCCGCCCTCACCGCCGCCATCGGGCTGGCCCTGGTGCTGGTCCGGCGCACCCGGGTGACCGGGTCGCGGCCGGCGGCCGGTCTCGGGTGGCGCGCCGGCGCGGCCGCGGAGGTGACGGCATGATCGGGCGGCTGCCGCGCGTGGGCACGAGCGTGGGAATCGGTGCGGGCGCGCTCCTCTCGCTGGCGCCCGGCCTGCTGCCGCGCACCGCGGGCGCGCAGGCGATCCTCACCGGTCTGCTGGTCGCCGCCGCGCTGGCGGTCGCCGCCTGCCTCGGATGCGCGCTGCGCAGAGCGGGTTTCGACACCGACCGCGCCTCGGCCCGCGGCCGGGCCCTGGTCGCCGCGGCCGTCACGGTGGCGGTCGGGCTGGCGGCGTGGCGGGCCGGGCACTGGCAGAACGGGCTGCGCGCGGCCATGGGGACCGCGCCCATCGATCCCGGGTACTGGGTGCGGTGCGGGTTCGGGGCGGTACTGGTCGGCGGCGCGCTGGTGGGTCTCGGGCGCGGACTGCGGTATTCGATCCGGAAGCTCGGGCGGGCACGGGTGCTGGCCGCGGGCCTGGTGACGGGGTTGGCGGGGTGGTTCGTGCTGGTTCCCGGGGTCGCCGACTGGCGGATGCAGACCTACGCGGCGGCCAATGCCGTCCTGGAGCCCGGCGTGGCACCACCGGTGTCCATTCATTCCGGCAGCGCCGATTCGGCGGTGTCCTGGTCCACCCTGGGGGCGCAGGGCCGCCGGTTCGTCGGCGGTGAGGCCGGCGGGCCGATCCGGGTGTATGTCGGCGTCGACTCCGCGCCCGACCTGGATTCCCGGGTGGCGCTGGCGGTCCGGGAACTCGAACGTTCGGGCGGTTTCACCCGCGGCAATCTCGTCGTGGCGGTGCCCACCGGCTCGGGCTGGATCGACGCCAACGCGATGGACGGCTTCGCCCGCCGCTTCGGCGACGACGTCGCCGTGCTCGGCCTGCAGTACTCCTACACCCCCAGCTGGGTGAGCTTCGTGTTCGGGCGGTCGCAGGCGGTCGATGCCGCCCGCGCGCTGTTCGAGGCGGTCGAGCGCCGGGTGGCCGGCCTGCCGCGGCCGCCGCGGCTGTTCGTCTACGGCCAGAGCCTCGGCGCGGTGGGCGGCAGCGCGATCTTCGCCGACGACGCCGACCAGGATCGGCGCACCTGCGCGGTGCTGTGGGCGGGCCCACCGGCCAACGACGCCCACCGCGACGGCGCGACGATCCTGGCCAACAGCTCCGACCCGGTGGTGCACTGGTCGCCGGCCCTGCTGTGGCGGGCCCCGGATCTCACCGGCGTGCGCCGGGACGCCCCGGTACCCGGGTGGCTGCCACTGGTCAGCTTCGTCCAGACCACCGCCGACCTGCTCGCCGCCCTGGACGCGCCACCCGGCCACGGCCACCGCTACGGCGCCGACCAGGGCACGGCGCTGGGCGAGTGCGCGACCACCGTTGACGGCCGCTAGAACTTGTTCTAGTTTTCTCGCATGGCCTTCGTCATCGATTCCACCGTCTACATCGACGCCCCCGCCGCGACGGTGTGGGAGGTCCTCACCGACTTCGACAGCTACGGACAGTGGAATCCGTTCGTGCTCGAATGCGCGACCAGCCTGGTACCCGGCGAGCCGATCGACATGGTCGTCGATCTCGGCGGCGGCAAGCCCAAGCGCCAGCGGGAGTACATGCGCTCACACACGCCGGGCCGCGAGTTCAGCTACACCATGAAGCCGATCCCGCTGGGCACCCTGCGCAGCCTGCGCTCGCACACCGTCACCGAGGTCAGCCCGGAGCGCACCCGCTACGAGTCGCACTTCGAACTCGGCGGCTGGCTGCACCCGGTGGTCGCCGCGGCACTGGGCGCCCGGCTGCGGCACGGCTTCGAGGGGATGACCGCCGCCGTCCAGCGGCAGGCCGAAACCCTGCGCGCCCGCTGAGGACGGCGGGCGTCCTCAGCGGCGCTCACACCCTGCTTCAGGCGATCGGACCGCGCGCGGCCTCGTACGCCGCGCCCACCCGGTAGAGCCGGTCGTCGGCCAGCGCGGGCGCCATGATCTGCAAGCCCACCGGCATGCCGTCGTCCTTGCTCAGCCCGGACGGCACCGACATGGCCGGGTGCCCGGCCAGGTTGGTGGGCAGGGTGCACAGATCCGACAGGTACATCGCCAGCGGATCGTCGACCTTCTCGCCCAGCTTCCACGGGGTGAACGGACTGGTCGGCGAGACCAGCACGTCGACCTGCTCGTAGACACGGTCGAAATCGCGGGCGATGAGGGTGCGCACCTTGAGCGCCTGGCCGTAGTACTCGTCGTAGTAACCGGCCGACAGGGCGTAGGTGCCGATCATGATGCGGCGCTTGACCTCCGGGCCGAAACCGGCGGCCCTGGTCATCGCCATCACCTGCTCGGCGCTGTGCGTGCCGTCGTCGCCGACGCGCAGGCCGTACCGCATGGCGTCGAAGCGGGCCAGGTTCGACGACACCTCCGACGGCATCACCAGGTAGTAGGACGGCAGGCCGTACTCGAAGTGCGGGCAGGACACCTCGACAACCTCGGCGCCCAGATCCTTCAGCACCGCCACCGCGGCGTCGAAGGAGGCGAGTACGCCCGGCTGGTAGCTGTCGGAGTGCAACTCCTTGACCACGCCGACCTTGACGCCGCGCAGGTCGCCCGCGGCGCCCCGGCGAGCGGCCTCGACCACCGGCGGGACCGGCACGTCCCGGGAGGTGGAATCGCGCGGGTCGTAGCCCGCGATCACCTCGTGCAGCAGCGCGGTGTCGAGCACCGTGCGACCACAGGGCCCGCCCTGGTCGAGCGAGGACGCGCAGGCGACCAGCCCGTAGCGGGAGACGGTGCCGTAGGTCGGCTTGGTGCCGACGGTCGCGGTGACGGCGGCGGGCTGACGGATGGAGCCACCGGTGTCGGTACCGATGGCCAGCGGCGCCTGACGCGAGGCCAGCGCGGCCGCCGAGCCGCCGCCGGAGCCGCCGGGGATGCGGGTGGTGTCCCACGGGTTGCGGGTCGGGCCGTAGGCGGAGTTCTCGGTGGAGGAGCCCATCGCGAACTCGTCCATGTTGGTCTTGCCGAGGATCGGGATGCCCGCCGCGCGCAGCTTGGCGGTCACCGTCGCGTCGTAGGGCGACATCCAGCCCTCGAGGATCTTCGACGCGCAGGTGGTCGGCATGTCGGTGGTGGTGAAAACGTCCTTGAGCGCCAAGGGAACACCGGCCAGCGGGGAGGCGGGCGCCTCGCCCGCGGCCAGGGCGGCGTCGACCGCGGCGGCGGCCTCCAGCGCGCGCTCGCCCGCCACGTGCAGGAAGGCGTTCAGCTCGCCGTCCACCTCGGCGATGCGGTCCAGGTGGGCCTGGGTGACCTCGACGGAGCTGATCTCGCGCGCGTGGATCTGCTGCGCGAGTTCGGCCGCGGTGCGGGTGGTCAGGTCGCTCATTCGCCCTCTCCCAGAATCTGCGGAACCATGAACCGCTGCTCCTCGACCGCCGGCGCGGCGGCGAGCGCCTGGTCCGGCGTCAGGCCGGGCACCACGGTGTCGGGGCGGGTCACGTTGGTCACCGGGTCGGGCGAAGCGGTGGCGGGGACGTCGGCGGCGGCGACCTCGGAGATGGTCCGCACGTGGCTCAGGATCGAATCCAGCTGACCGGCGAACTGGTCCAGTTCGGCATCGGACAGCGCGAGCCGGGACAGCCGGGCGAGGTGTGCGACCTCGTCGCGGGAGATGGCGGGCACCGCGGGACCCCTTTCGGCGTGAAGAGCGTGTGGATCGGCCAGGCAATACCCTACCGACCCCGCCCAGCGGCCCGACATCGCAGCCTCCCGGGCTGGTCGACACCGCCGCCCAGGCCCATCGACACCGACCGCCAGGCCCATCGACACCGCCTCCCAGGCCCGTCAACACAGCCTCCCGTCGGCCGCCACGCCGCGACACGCCAAGGGACACACAGCGACACGCCGTCGGCCACCGAGACCGTGGTGTGGTATAGGTCACGGCCCGCGCTTCGACTCGATAACCGGCGCGGACGGGTGTAAGTATTGCCAGACCCGGGTATCCGAGCAGCAGGCTCGGCCGGCCCAGAGGAAAGGAATGCGCGTGTCTTACCTGCTCCGCGTGCAACTTCCGGATCGCCCGGGAAGCCTCGGCGCACTCGCACTCGCACTGGGTTCCGTCGGAGCCGACATCCTGTCGCTGGACGTCGTCGAACGCGGCGCCGGCTTCGCGGTGGACGACCTGGTGGTCGAGGTGCCGCCGAACGCGCTTCCCGACACGCTCATCACCGCCGCCGAATCGATCGGTGACGTGCACGTCGACTCCATCCGTCCGTACTCGGGGGTGCTGGACACCCACCGCGAGCTCGAGCTGATCGACCAGGTCGCCAGCGCCCGGGACGACCGCCTGCAGGTGTTGGTGGACGGCGTGCCGCGGGTGCTGCGCGTCGGTTGGAGCACCGTCCTCGACCACGGTCCGCAGGGCGCCTACCGGGTGGTCGGCAGCCAGAGCGCGCCGCAGACCCAGGCCGCCTCGGCGCCGTGGATGCCGCTGGAGAAGCCCTCGGTGCTCGACCCCGAGGCCGACTGGGTGCCGCAGATCTGGCGCGACATGGACACCAAGCTCGCCGCCGCGCCGCTGGGCAACACCGGCAAGGTGCTCATGCTCGGCAGGCCGGGCGGACCGGACTTCCGCCCCTCCGAGGTCGCGCGCCTGGGCTACCTCGCGGGCATCGTCGCGACCGTCCTCGGCTGAGCGGACGATTCGCCGAGCGGACGATTCGCTGAGCGGACGAGTCTCTGAGCGGACGAGTCGCCGTCAGTCCAGCGGCAGCCGCATCACCGTCAGCGGCAGTCCGGTCTCGGTCGTCCAATCCCGCTGCGGCACATGGGCGAAACCCAGCCGGTCGTAGAGGCGGCGGGCATCGGCCATCGCGGGCATCGTGGTGAGCACCACGGCGTCGAAGGATTCGGCGCGCGCGAGGTCGATCACACTGCGCACCAAGCCCGTTCCCGCGCCGAGACCGCGCGCTCGCGACGACACCGCGAGCATCCGGAACTCCAGCTCTCCCGGCCGGGCGATGTCGGCGTAGGGGGTGCCGGGGCGGGCGACGGTCAGCGAACCGACCAGCTCGCCCGCGTGCTCGGCCACCAGGATCTGCGCGGCGGCGGCGCGGCGGGCGGTGTCGGCGAGTTCGGCGGCGTAGGGGCTGTCGGCCCGCACATACCCCTCCCCCACGTACACGGCGACGGTGAGTTCGCCGACGGCGGCGTGGTCGGCGGTGGTGGCGGTACGGATCGTCACCAGGTCGTTGCCGGTGGTCATCGAGACATGCTCCTCTGGACTCGGTTCAGGCCGGACCGGCGGGACGGACCAGCTGCCAGCGGTCCGGCTTGCCCGCCGGATAGATCACCGGCAGCTCGTCACCGATCTGCGGCCAGTACGCGCCGTCCCACACGAACCGCCCGTAGACCACGGTGCCCGGCACCGACGGACCGCTGAGCGTGCCGGTGATCGTCACGAACTGCTCCCCCATCGCCTCCGGGCGCGGGCTGACACCGGTGATGCGCAGCGATCCGTGCTCGGGTTCGGCGGGCGGCACCGCGCCGCCGCGGCCGCGCCGATAGGCGACCAGCAGGGCCACCAGCACGGTGACCATCATCAGCAGCATCGCGAATTCCAGCATGCCGCCCATCGTATGGGCGGCGGCCGGACCCGCTGCTCAGCGCGGGGTCAGCGTGCTCGCGCCGTCCTCGCGCCGGACCTGCCACACCGCCGTGCGGGTGCGCTGCGAGCGGCCGTTGCCGCGATCGATCAGGCCGCGGTCGTCGGTGGTGAAGACCAACTGCGCGCCGCGGGTGTTGGTCTCCGGATTCTGGAACAGCTGGACCAGCCGGTCGGCCTGCTCGATCGGCAGGCCCGCGCCGATGTCGTCGACGACCAGGACCCGGCCCTCGTCGAGCGCGTCGAGCATCGCGGGCAGCAGCCGCAACAGGGCCAGGGTCGCCGAGGACTCGTCGGCGATCTCGAACGGGGTGTCGATGCCCTCGTGCACCAGCTGCAACCCCACGCCGCGGCGGGCGACCATGCGCGCGTAGAGGGCATCGCGGGCCGCGCGCAGGTTGGTCAGCTCGCGCTCGGCCAGCACCGGCGTCAGACCGGTCTGCTCGAACAGCCGCTCGGCGTGCGCGGGCGAGGCCGCGGCGAGATCGGTCTGCTCGACCGCGGCGGCGATCTCGGCGTCGAGCTCGCGCAGGTAGTCGGCGTAGAGCGGATCCGGCTCGGCCACCAGCAGATCGGTGATGCCCAGCTCGGCGGTGCGCAGCAACAGCAACAGCCGGGCGGCATGATCGGGCGAGCGCGAGATGTGTCCGCCGAGCCGATGCGCCACCTCGGCCGGGTCGACCGGCCCCTGCCGCACCTCGAGCATCGAGGAGAACCAGCGGTAGGCGGGCACCAGCGCCTCGGCGTACATCTGCCCGGCCAGGCTCAGCAGCAGCGCGTTCGGCCGCACCAGCGGCACCAGCGCGACGATGCCGTACCGGGCGGCCTCGAACATCGGCCCGACCTTGACCTCGGTCCCGGTGCGCTCGAACACGATTCGCTTGCGCGAGCGCGGATGGCTGTACAGCCACTCGGCCGTCACGTCGGCGTTGTCGAGGCGGAAGCCGTAGGTGTAGGGGCAGCCCTCGGCGACGAAGGCGACCTCGAACTCCGAGGGCCGGTCCGCCCGCGCCAGGTGCGGCGAACGCACCGGCCCGGCGTACGGGTCCCAGCCGGTCACCGAATGCAGCACCGCGTCGCGCAGCTGTCCGAGCGCGTGGACCAGGCTGGACTTGCCCGCCGCGGCGCCACCGTGGATCGCGGTCACCGGGACCGCGACCGGCCCGCTCCCCTTGGTCAGTCGCAACTCCTGGCGCGCGGCCAGCGATCGATGGTTGGTCACCTGGAAACTGCGCAGCATGCCGACATACTCCCGTCCACGCCGCGCGGCGTCGACGGCAGCCCCGCGGCCCTCACCCGGACAGCCCGGCCCATCGGCGCTAGCATGCAGAATCGACGTCCAGCGATGAGGTGGTGCAACGATGGCAGTTCGAGTCGGTCGTGTGATGATCCGTGGTCTCGCCGCCGCGGCGCTCGGCAGCGGTGCGGTGCTCGCGATCCCGCAGACCGCCGCCGCCGACGGGCCGTGCCCGGTCGGCACCGCCAGCGTGTTCCTCAACGACGCCACCCACCACTGCCAGGGCGCGGGTACCACCACCTACACCGCGCGGCCCGCCGTCGCCAAGGTGTGCGCGATGAGCGGCACCGCGGTGACCGTCGACTCCGACGGCGCGCGCCGGGTCAACCGGCAGCACATCGAACTCGACCCCGGGCACTGCACCAGGCTCGAGATCGGCGGCCAGTACAGCGCCACCGTCCAGGTGAGCCCCCGCTAGCCCGATTCCGGTTCCTCGGCGGCGACCGCCGCGGGACCCTCCGCGAGCAACCGCACGAACCCCTCCTCGTCCAGGATCGGCACGCCCAGCTCCTCGGCCTTGGCCGCCTTGGCACCCGGCGCGTCCCCGACCACGACGAACGCCGTCTTCTTCGACACCGAACCGGCCGCCTTACCGCCCCGCGCCAGGATCGCCTCCTTCGCGCCGTCGCGGGAGAACCCCTGCAACGAGCCCGTCACCACGATCGACAGCCCCTCCAGCGTGCGTTCGATCGACTCGTCGCGCTCGTCGACCATCCGCACCCCGGCCGCGCGCCACTTCGCGACGATCGCCCGGTGCCAATCGACGGTGAACCACTCCGCCACCGCCGCCGCGATGGTCGGCCCCACCCCGTCGGTGGCGGCCAGCTCGTCCACGCTCGCCTGCTCGATCCGCTCCATGCTGCCGAACTCCGCGGCCAGCGCCCGCGCCGCGGTCGGGCCGACGTGCCGGATCGACAACCCGACCAGCACCCGCCACAGCGGCCGGTCCTTGGCCGCGTCCAGATTCTCCAGCAGCCGTTTGCCGTTCGCCGACAGACTCCCGTTCTTGTTGGTGAACAGCGAGGTGGTCAACAGGCGGGCCTCGTCCAGATCGAACAGGTCGCCCTCGTCGCCGATCGCACCGGACTGCAACAGGTCGATGGCCGCCTCGTATCCGAGTGCCTCGATGTCGAAAGCGCTGCGGCCGGCCACGTGATACACCCGCTCCCGCAGCTGCGCCGGGCAGGACCGCTGGTTCGGGCAGCGGATGTCGGCGTCACCCTCCTTCTCCGGCGCCAGCTCGGTACCGCACTCCGGGCAGTGTGTGGGCATCACGAACTCGCGTTCGGCGCCGGTCCGCGCGTCCACCACCGGACCGAGCACCTCCGGAATCACGTCACCGGCCTTGCGGATGGTCACCGTGTCGCCGATCAACACGCCCTTGCGCTTGACCTCCGACGCGTTGTGCAGCGTCGCCATCGCCACCGTCGACCCGGCGATCACCACCGGCTCCATCACCGCGAACGGCGTCACCCGGCCGGTGCGGCCGACGTTGACCTCGATGGCGCGCAGCTTGGTCGTCGCCTCCTCCGGCGGATACTTGTAGGCGATCGCCCACCGCGGCGCCCGGGAGGTCGCGCCGAGCCGCCGCTGCAGCGACGTCTCGTCCACCTTGATCACCTGGCCGTCGATCTCGTGCTCGATGTCGTGGCGGTGCTCGCCCCAATAGGCCACCCGCTCGATCACCGCGTCGATGCCCCGCACCCGGCGGGTGTGCTCGGAAACCGGCAGCCCCCACGCCGACAGCGCCCGATACGCCTCGAACTGCGACGCCGGGGTGTAGCCCTCGATCCGGCCCAGCCCGTGACAGATCATCCGCAACCGGCGCCGCGCCGTCACCGCGGGATCCTTCTGCCGCAACGACCCCGCCGCCGTGTTGCGCGGATTGGCGTACGGCGGTTTGCCCTCCGCCACGATCGCGGCGTTCAGCGCCTCGAAATCCGCGAGCCGCAGATACACCTCGCCGCGCACCTCCAGCAGCTCCGGCACCGGGAACTCGCCCCCCGCGGACAACTCGGAGGGCACATCCTCGATCGTGCGGGCGTTCAGCGTGACGTCCTCACCGGTGCGGCCGTCACCGCGGGTCGCCGCGCGCACCAGCTTCCCCCGCTCGTACACCAGGTTCAACGCCACGCCGTCGATCTTCACCTCACACAGGTAGTGCAGGTCCGGGCCGGTCTCGGCCTCCACCCGCGCCGCCCAGGCGCGCAACTCGTCGACATCGAACACGTTGTCCAGCGACAGCATCCGCTCGAGATGATCCACCGGGGTGAAATCGGTGGCGAACCCGCCGCCCACCAGCTGCGTCGGCGAATCCGGCGTCCGCAGATCCGGATGCCGGTCCTCCAGCTCCTGCAACTCGCGCAGCAGGGCATCGAACTCGCCGTCGGAGATGATCGGGGCATCGCGGACGTAATAGCGGAACTGATGCTCGCGCACCTCCTCGGCGAGCCGCTGCCACCGCACCCGATCCTCGTCGGAAGCGGGATCCTGTGCTGCTGCGGCCGCGGAATCCTCGGCCGCGGAGATAGCCGCGCTGTCGCTCACTGTGTCTATTTTGCCGCTCCTTCGTCGCGGCGGGGTCTCGGCCCGCCGCCGAGGTGGCGGAAGTGGTCGGCTCACCGTCCTCGGCGGGCGTCACAGGTGGAGGGATTCCGGTGACTCGGTGTAGGCGCGGGTGACCTCGGCGGCGAGGGTGAGGGCGCGGCGGGCCCAGGACAGCGGCGCGCCGGCGAGGCCGCAGGCGGGGGCGACGAGAATGTGGGTGGCCAGGAGGGTGCGGGGGAAGCCGAGGCGGTCGATGAGGCGGACGCCGGGTTCGGCGGCCTCGCGCCAGCCGAATTCTCCGGCGGGCTCGGTGGTCGGGACGAGGCCGAGGACGAGGCGGGTGCCGCTGTCGAGCGCTTCACCGAGGTGGTCGAGGTCGGCGGTGCCGAGGGTGGACACGTCGACGGCCAGGGCGGCGGCGGCGGTGCGACGCAGCAGTGCCAGCGGGGGGCGGTCGGCGCAGGAGTGCAGCACGACGGGGGCGGACTGGGCGTCGATCACCCGGTCCAGTACCGCCTGCGCTTCGGGTTCGGGCAGCGCCCGCACGGTGTCCAGGGCACTGACACCGCGCAGCGTGCCCGCGAGGACCGCGCCCAGCGAGGGCTCGTCCAGCTGCAACACCACCTCGGCGCCGAGTCGCGCCCGCACCTCCTCGGCGTGCCCGGCCAGACCCTCGGCCAGCGAATCCGCCAGGTCGCGGACCGCACCGGGATCGGTGAGCGCACGATGGCCGTTGGGCAGTTCGACCTGGGCGGCCAGCGTGAGCGGACCGGCCGACTGCAGCTTGAGCACCCGCCCGGTACCCGCCGACCCCGAGGTCTCCCACGCTTCTTCGAGCGCGTCCAGGTCGGCGCGCAGCAGGTCACGGGCGCGCCGGGAGACCGCGCCGGGCCGCGGGGTGAGGCGGTAGCCGCGGGTGCTGGTGTCGAAGCGCAGATCGACCAGCAGGGCCGAGACCCGGCCGATCATGTCCGCGCCGACGCCGCGCTCGGGCAGTTCCACCAGGTGCGCCAGGTCGGGCAGTTCGCCGAGCACGGTGGCGGCGGCCTCCCGCGGATCCGTACCCGGCCACGAACCCACCCCGGTCGCGACACCACCGCGCACGAGCTCACCGGAATCCGCTGCCGGCGTTGCTGTTTCCCTCACCTGTGCTACCCCGTCGTCGATGTCGAGTCCCGGGCGCGGCGCGGTGTCATCGCGCGGACGCGCCCGCCGCGCCGTCCAGCGCGTGCGTGCGGGCGGTGCCGCTGATCGTCCCGCTGCCGAGCACCTCGTCGCCCAGCGGGTCGGGACGGTACAGCACCACCGCCTGCCCCTTCGCGACCCCGGTCAACGGCTCGTGCAGGCGCACCACCAGCCCGCCGTCCACCGCCTCGGCGGTCGCGGGCGCGGTGCCGCCGTGCGCGCGCACCTGGGCGACGCAGTCGATCGGCCCCTCCGGGGTGCGCCCGGAGGTCCACACCGCGCGCTCGGCCCGTACCTGCCGCACCTGCAGATCCTCGGCGGAGCCCACCCGCACCGTGCCCGAGGCCGGGTCGATGTCGGTGACGTAGCGCGGCTTGCCGTCCGCCGCGGGACCGGGCAGGCCGAGCCCCTTGCGCTGGCCGATGGTGAAACCGTGCACGCCCTCGTGCTCGGCGAGCACCTGCCCGTCGGCGTCGACCACCGCGCCCGGCCGGATGCCGATCCGGGCGCCGAGGAAGGCGCGGGTGTCGCCGGAGGGAATGAAACAGATGTCGTGACTGTCCGGCTTGCTCGCCACGGCCAGACCACGCTCGGCAGCCTCGGCGCGGATCTGCGGCTTCGGGGTGTCACCGACCGGGAACATCGCGCGCGCCAACTGCTCGGCGGTCAGCACGGCCAGCACGTAGGACTGGTCCTTGTCGGCGTCCACGGCCCGGCGCAGCACACCGTCGGACAGCCGCGCGTAGTGACCGGTGACCACGGCGTCGAAGCCGAGCGCGACGGCGCGGTCGGCCAGCGCGGAGAACTTGATCTTCTCGTTGCAGCGCAGGCACGGGTTGGGGGTCTCGCCCGCGGCGTAGGCGGCCACGAAGTCGTCGATCACGTCTTCCTTGAAGCGGTCGGCGAAATCCCAGACGTAGAAGGGGATGCCGAGCACGTCGGCGGCGCGCCGGGCATCACCGGCGTCCTCCTTGGAGCAGCAGCCGCGCGAACCGGTGCGCAGGGTGCCCGGGGTCGCCGAGAGCGCCAGGTGCACGCCGACCACGTCGTGTCCGGCGTCGACGGCGCGCGCCGCCGCGACGGCCGAGTCGACGCCACCGCTCATCGCCGCGAGAACCCGCATCACACACCACCTTTCGCACCGGCGAGACCAGCCGCCCTGGCCCGCTCCACCACCTGGGGCAACACCTCGAGCAGGGCCCGCACGTCGGCGCGCGTCGAGGTGTGGCCGAGCGAGAAACGCAGCGACCCGCGCGCCACCCACGGCTGCACGCCCATCGCGATCAACACGTGGCTGGGTGTGGCCACCCCGGCGGTGCAGGCCGAACCTGTCGAGCATTCGATCCCGGCCGCGTCCAGCAGCATCAGCAGTGAGTCACCCTCGCAGCCGGCGAAGGTGAAGTGCGCGTTGCCGGGCAGCCGGCCCTGGCCCGCCGGGCCGTTGAGCACGGCATCGGGTACGGCGGCCAGCACACCGGCGATCAACTCGTCCCGCAACGCGATCAGCTCGGCGGTCTTGGCGGGCAGTTCGGCGACCGTGACGTCCAGGGCCGCGGCCAAGCCCACGGCGGCGGGCGTATCGGAGGTGCCCGAGCGCAGATCGCGCTCGTGGCCGCCGCCGTGCAACAGCGGCACGCAGGGCACCTGCCTGCCGAGCAACAGCACGCCGACGCCGTGCGGGCCGCCGACCTTGTGGCCGGCGAAGCTGGCGGCCGCCAGCCCGCTCGCCCCGAAGTCGATCGGCAGCTGAGCGGCGGCCTGGATGGCGTCGCTGTGCATCGGGATGCCGAATTCCTGTGCCACCGCGGCCAGTTCGTGGATCGGCTCGATGGTGCCGACCTCGTTGTTGGCCCACATGATCGAGATCAGCGCGACCTCGTCGGCGTGCTCGTCGAGCGCGGCGCGCAGCGTGCGCGGCGAGACCAGGCCCTGCGCGTCGACCGGCAGCCAGGTCACCCGGGCGTCCTCGTGCTGCTCGAGCCATTCGACCGCGTCGATCACGGCGTGGTGCTCGACGGCGCTGGTCAGGATGCGCACGCGGCGCGGATCGGCGTCACGACGGGCCCAGTAGATGCCCTTGACGGCGAGGTTGTCGCTCTCGGTACCACCGGAGGTGAACACGACCTCCGAGGGCCGGGCGCCCAGATTCGCCGCGATCGACTCGCGCGCCTCCTCCAGCATGCGACGGGCGGCGCGGCCGGAGCCGTGCACCGAGGAGGCGTTGCCGGGCCGGGCCATCGCAGCCGTCATCGCCTCGATGGCGGCGGGCAGCATCGGTGTGGTGGCCGCATGATCGAGGTAGACCGTCTGGGGCGCAGCACCGGTGACCGGACCCGAATAAGCCGACTTCATGACCATCAAAGGATAGCCGCCGCCGCTGCGCGCTTATTCCCGGCCGAGCGGGCGGCGGTCGCGATCCCGGTCACCCGCAGGTGAGGCGGCCCGGACACCGGCGCGACCCGGCCCGGTGCACGCCCGGTGCGCATGCCAGGCGCGGTGACGAGCAGGACCCCGGCGATTGTCACGAGAAGGCACACACGCACACCGTGACCGGGGCGCGCGACTCAGTGCGGGAGCCGGGTGGGGTCGGATGTGGGCGCCGGGGACGGGTCGGCGACCCTGGTGGTGGTCGCCTCGATCCACTGCGTGGCGTCCAGCCCGTGCCGGGACAGGTCCGCCCCGCGCACCGCGCGCTCGCACCGCCGCGCCAGGTCGCGCCGGTCCAGGCCCGGGTACTCGAGCGGCTCGAGCACGATCTCGGCGGTGGTGCCCGCCGCGCGCAGCACGCGCTTGGCCGAGGCCAGGAAGGAGTCCTCGCCCACGAAGCCCGGCACGGTGCACTGCGCGCCGCGGCGGTCCAGGTAGCGCAGGCGCACCGGCTGCACGAAGGTGCCGGTGTCGATCGCGGCCTGGAAAAAGGCCGGGCGCATGGTGCCGTAGGCGCGGCCGCACCAGGTGGTGCCCTCCGGGAACACGGCGATCCGCTCCCCGGCCGCCAGCCGCTCGGCGACCCGGGCCACGGTGGCCGGCAGCGCGCGCAGTCGTTCCCGCTCGATCGGCACGACGCGCATGAGCCGCGCGAGCCCGCCGAGGACTGGCCAGTCGATCAGGTCGGCGCGCGCGACGAAGCCCAGCGGCTGCACCGCGGCCAGCGCGACCACATCGGTCCACCCGACGTGCCCGGCGACGACGAGCACGCCGGTGCCGGCCGACGCGTAGCGGCCGCCGGGGTGCTCCGGATCGGGCCGGCGGTTGTCGACCACCCGCAGCCGCATCCCCAGACAGCCGAGCAGGGCGCGGGCGTAGCGCCGCTGCACGGCGGCGCGGCGGGCGGGCGGCGTGGCCAGGTGGGCGACCGGGTAGCTGACCAGCAGCCCGGCGATGCCCGCGGTGCGGGCGAGCACGCGGGCCGGGCTCACCTCGTCGGTGCGCTCGATGCAGGCGGGCCCGCACGGGCTCGACGGCATCCAGCTGTGTGCGTCCTTCGCCAACGGCGCGTCGAACACCACGGTCCTCACCGTCCCCCGTCGAAGGCCGTCGCGGCGCCCTGCAAGCGTTCCAGGTAGCGGGTGTTGATGGTGTCCAGCCCGAGCAGGGCGACGAAGTCGGCGACCGCGAAATCCGGGTCGTGCGCGGGCTCACCGCAGATCTGCGCGCCCAGGCGCAGGTAGCCGCGCAGCAGTGGCGGCAGCGTGGGCCGGGCGGGCGGGGTCAGGTCGTCGAGGCCGCGCCCGTCGACCACCACCGGGTGGTACGGGCGGACGCGGTGCCGCGGCTCGCAGGCGTGCTTGCTCAGCAGCAGGTCCCGCACGCCGCGCACGTTCACACCCGCGGGATCGGTGGGGCTGTTCTGCATGGGCACCGACACGCAGCCCATCACCCAGTCGTAGCCGGTGAGCTGGATGTAGTGCAGGATGCCCGCCCACATGAGGGTGAGCACCGAGCCGTTGCGGTGCTCGGGCACCACGCAGGCGCGGCCCATCTCCACGATCCGGCGCCCGTGCGGGTCGAGCCGGGTCAGGTCGAATTCCGTGGCCGTGTAGTACCCGCCCGCCCCGGCGGCCTTGTCCGGCGGAAGCATCCGGTAGCAGCCGACGAACGCCCCGGTCCGCTCGTCCCGGACGAGCAGGTGATCGCAGTGCTCGTCGAACCGATCGGCGTCGAGCCCGGTGCCGGTGTCGGGGATCCGGAAGCCGGGTTCGTCGGCGAACACTCGGTAGCGCAGGCGCTGCGCCGCCTCGCGGTGCTCGGCGTCGGAGGCGACCACCAACGCGTACCGCTGCCCCCCGGATTCCGTCGGTCGAGCCGGGGCCGTCAACACGGACGAAATAGTCATATCCGTGATGAAGCCAGCCCCAGACTGCGCCGGAGCGACCTCGAAGTGTCGGCGGAATGCCGGTTCGGTGAACGAGACGCCGGTCACACCGGACGTTCACCGGGGCGTCGGAATCAGGCCGCTACGCGTTCCCGTCCGGGTTCCTCGACGGTCCGGTCCACCTCGTCGAATCCCGGCCTGCCGGTGCCGATGAACGCCACCAGCCACGACGCCACCGCGGCGAACCGGTTGCGGAAGCCGACCAGGTAGAACAGGTGCACCGCCAGCCACATGAACCAGGCGATCACCCCGCGGAAGGTGATGTGCTCGTTGAGTTTCGCCACCGCGCTGAACCGGCTGATGACGGCCATGCTGCCCTTGTCCCAGTACACGAACGGGGTGCCGGGCTGCTTCTTGCGCCGGATGATGTCGGCGGCGTGCCTGCCCTCCTGCATCGCCACCGGCGACTGGCCCGGGTAGCCGTTGAGCGAGGTCATGTCGCCGATGGCGTAGATGTCGGCGTAGCCGCCCACGGTCAGGTCGGGATTGATCAACAGCCGCCCGGCGCGGTCGGTTTCGACGCCCGTGGCCTCGGCGAGGATCTCGGCGAATCCGCCCGCCTGCACGCCCGCCGACCACACCACGGTCTCCGCGGCGATCTTGCGCTCCACGCCCGCCTTGTCCTTGACGGTCACCTTGCCCGGCTCGATGTCGGTGACGAAGGTGTCCAGCAGCACCTCGACGCCGCCCTTGGCGAGCGACTTCTTCGCGTACTCCGACAGCCCGCCGCCGAACGGCGGCAGCACGGCACCGGCGCCTTCGACCAGGGTGACCGAAACCTCCTGGTGGAAGTGGCGTTTGGCGAGTTCGGTGAGCTGCCCGGCGACCTCGACGCCGGTCGCGCCCGCGCCGACCACCACGAAGCTGAGCAGCCGCTGCCTGGTCGCCTCGTCGGCGGTGGCGGCCTCGGTGAACACGCGCTCGATCTGCGCGCGCAGCAGTTTCGCGTCCTCGATGGTCTTGAGCGAATAGGTCTTCTCGGCGAAGTCGTCGCGGCCGAAGTACGACTGCGAGGCGCCGGTCGCGGCGATCAGCGAGCCGTAGCGGATGCGGCGTAGCTCGCCGCCGGGGGTGCGGTAGGTCAGCACCGCGGTGTCGGGTTCGATGGCGACGACGGTGCCCTGGCGGACGTCGGCGGTGTCGTGGCGGCGCAGGATCTTCGCGATGGGCGGGGCGATCTCCTCGGCGGCCAGCACTCCCGTGGCGACCTGGTACAGCAAGGGCTGGAACAGGTGCTCCGGCGTGCTCGAGATCAGGACGTAATCGACGTTCGACTTGGCCAGCTGCTTGGCAGCGGCCAGTCCGCCGAAGCCCGATCCGACGATGACGACATCCGAGTATTCGATTCCCGTGGCTTCCACCACAGCGACGTTATCCATGACAGCCTCCTTCTGTCATGACAAACCGTTATCGGGAACTCGGATATTTCAGGGGTCAGGGCGCATAATTCAGATGACTATTATCTGGATCGCTCATGAATGGAGATCGTGGTGGAGCTTCGCCAGCTCACGTACTTCGTCGCGGTGTGCGAGGAGCTCAGTTTCAGCAGGGCCGCGGCCCGCTGCTTCATCTCGCAATCGGCGATCAGTCATCAGATCGCCCGGCTCGAACACGACCTCGGGGTACAGCTGTTCGAACGCTCGACCCGCTCGGTGGTCCCGACCGACGCGAGCACAAGATTACTACCCCTGGCAAAGCAGATGCTCAGCCTGGAATCGGCGATCCGGGCGGCGGTGCGCACCACCAGCCCGCGCATCCGGCTCACCGCCAACATGTCCTTCGCGACCCGCTCGCTCTCGGCCATCGCCCGGGCCAGGGCCGCGCATCCGGACGCGGAGATCGAGTTCGTCATCAAGCCGTTCCGCCAGCGCATCGCGGCCGTGGCCGACGGCGACTGCGATCTGGCACTGATCCGCGGCAGCGTGCAGCAACAGGGTCTGTCGGTCGAACAGCTCTGGGTCGAGGACCTCATGATCGCCACCGCGCCGGAGCATCCGCTGGCCGGGCGCACCGACGTGACCTTGCGCGAACTCGGCGACTACCCGCTGCTGCTCCCCCCGGAGTCCGAGCAGGTCCTGCTGCACAACGTGGTCCGCGCGGCCTTCGCCGACCTGCCGACCGGCCCCATCTACGGCCCGCCGATCCCGCCCGACCACACCGCCACCATGGAGCTGATCAACCACCCCGACGCCTGGAC
This sequence comes from Nocardia sp. FDAARGOS_372, assembly GCF_002554515.1. NCBI lineage: Bacteria > Bacillati > Actinomycetota > Actinomycetes > Mycobacteriales > Nocardiaceae > Nocardia > Nocardia sp. FDAARGOS_372. Next base: position 3,077,727 of record NZ_PDDW01000001.1, read on the forward strand.
CATCCTCTACGCGCACAGCCCCACCGAGGGCATCGCCACCGTCGAGCTGGCCGACCGCCCGCTGCGCGTCCCCGTCTCGGCCGTGCTGCGCTCCGATGCCCGCCACTCCCCCATCCTGGACACCCTCCTCTCCGCCCTGCACACGGCCTGAGGAAACGACAATGCCCGGCCGGGGAACCGGCCGGGCATTGCGCACAGCGCTGGAGGCTCAGCCCTTGTGGGACTTGATGGCCTCGGTCAGCTGCGGGGCGACGTTGAACAGGTCGCCGACGATGCCGTAGTCCGCGATCTCGAAGATCGGGGCTTCCTCGTCCTTGTTGACCGCGACGATGGTCTTCGAGGTCTGCATGCCCGCGCGGTGCTGGATGGCGCCGGAGATGCCCAGCGCGATGTACAGCTGCGGGGAGACCGTCTTACCGGTCTGGCCGACCTGGAACTGACCCGGGTAGTAGCCGGAGTCGACGGCGGCGCGGGAGGCGCCCACGGCCGCGCCGAGCGAGTCGGCCAGCTCCTCGACCACGGAGAAGTTGTCGGCGGAACCGACGCCGCGGCCACCGGAGACGACGATGTTCGCCTCGGTGAGCTCGGGGCGGTCACCGGCGACGACGGGCTCGCGCGCGGTCACCTTGACCACGCCCTCCTCCTGCGCGGGCACCTCGACGGTGACCTTCTCGCCCGCGCCCTGCTGCGCGACGGCCTCGATGGCGCCGGGGCGCACCGAGATGACCGGCACGTCGCCGTTGGCCTTGGCCTCGACGGTGAAGGCGCCACCGAAGATGGAGTGCACGGCCGAGCCGTCGGCGTTCACGCCGATGACGTCGACGAGCAGGCCGGAGCCGATGCGGGCGGCGAGGCGGCCCGACACCTCCTTGCCCTCGGCGGAGGCGGCCACGATGACGGCGGCCGGGGAGACCGACTCGACGAGGCCGGCGAGCACGTCGACCTTCGGGGTCACCAGGTAGTTCTCCACATCGTCGGACTCGGCGATGTAGATCTTCTCGGCGCCCGCGGCGGTCAGCGCGTCGGCGAGCTTGTCGCCGGTGCCGGGCGCGCCAAGCACGACGGCGGCCGGGCTGCCCAGGGTGCGGGCGGCGGTGAGCAGTTCGGTGCTGACCTTCTTGATCGCACCGTCGGCGTGCTCGACGAGCACGAGTACTTCAGCCATTTGTGTTCTCTCCTAGGAAGTCTCAGTCCGATGTGGCGCGGATCAGATGATCTTCTGGCCGACCAGGTACTGGGCGATCTTGGTGCCGCCGTCGCCTTCGTCGACGACCTTCTCGCCTGCGGTGCGCGGCGGCTTCGGGGTCGAGGAGGTGACGGTGCTGCCCGCGTTGGCCACACCGACGGTGGAGGGATCGACGCCGAGGTCGGCGAGGGTGAAGACCTGCACTTCCTTCTTCTTGGCGGCCATGATGCCCTTGAAGGACGGGAAGCGCGGCTCGTTGATCTTCTCGGTGACCGAGACGATGGCGGGCAGGGTCGCCTCCAGCTTGAAGACGCCCTCGTCGGTCTCGCGCTCGCCGGTGATCTTGTCGCCGTCGACGGTGAGCTTGCGCAGGTGGGTCAGCTGGGGCAGGCCCAGGTACTCGGCGATGATCGCCGGCACGGCACCCGCGCGGCCGTCGGTGGCCTCGTTGCCCGCGATGACCAGCTCCACGCCCTCGACCTGGCCGAGCGCCGAGGCCAGCACCCACGCGGTCTGCACCGCGTCGGAGCCGTGGATGGCCGGGTCGTTGATGTGGATGGCCTTGTCGGCGCCCATGGACAGCGCCTTGCGGATGGCCTCGGTGGCACGGTCGGGACCGGCCGACAGCACGGTCACCTCACCGCCCTGTGCCTCCTTGATCAGCAGCGCTTCCTCGACGGCGCGCTCGTTGATCTCGTCCAGCACCGCGTCGGCGGCCTCGCGGTCCAGGGTGAAGTCCCCGTCGGACAGCTTGCGCTCGGACCACGTGTCGGGAACCTGCTTGATGAGTACGACGATGTTCGGCATCGGTCTTCGTCGACCTCCTGTTCTGGGGGCGGGTATCTGGCGGTCGCACGAGCTGGGCCGTACGTCCATTGAGTAGCTCGGTCGGTGACATTACCTTACGTTAAGTTACTCGTGGGTAACTTAGTCTACGCCGTCTCGCGAAAGCCCCTCCGGGCGACGCCGGGACGCACCCCTACCAGTAACGTCGACGGGATGAGCGAGGCTGTGATCCCTGCCGCAGTGGGCGACGACGAGGTCATGACTGCGGACACCGGCGGCGAGCAGACGCTGCCGCTCACCGGAGAGCGCACCGTGCCCGGCATCGCCGAGGAGAACTACTGGTTCCGCAGGCACGAGGTCGTCTACGCGCGGCTGCTGTCGCGCTGCGCCGGAAAGACCGTGCTGGAGGCCGGTTCCGGCGAGGGCTACGGCGCGGACATGATCGCCGGGGTCGCCGCGGCGGTGGTCGGGCTGGACTACGACGCGAGCGCCGCCGCGCACGTGCGCGGACGCTACCCGCGGGTGCGGATGATCCGGGGCAACCTCGCCGCCCTGCCGCTGCCGGACGCCGCGGTCGACGTGGTGGTGAATTTCCAAGTGATCGAACATCTCTGGGACCAGAGCCAGTTCCTGCGCGAGTGCCTGCGGGTGCTGCGTCCCGGCGGTGAGCTGCTGATCAGCACGCCCAACCGGATCACCTTCTCCCCCGGCCGCGACACCCCGCTCAACCCCTTCCACACCCGGGAGCTGAACGCGGCCGAACTGGACGAGCTGCTGGTGGAGGCCGGTTTCCGGGTCGAATCGATGACCGGGGTGCACCACGGCGTGACGCTGCGCGCCCTCGACGCCAAGCACGGTGGCTCGTTCATCGACGCGCAGATCCAGCGGGCGCTGGCCGGGCAACCGTGGCCCGCCGAGCTGACCGCCGACGTGGCCGCGGTGACGATCGACGACTTCGATCTGCGCGCCGATGACATCGACGCCAGCCTCGACCTGGTGGCCGTCGCGGTGAAGCCGGGGTCGTGAATTCCGTGTCGTCGCAACAGGTTCCGGGCCAGTTCACGCTGGTCCTGCATTCCCACCTGCCGTGGTTGGCCCACCACGGACGCTGGCCGGTGGGCGAGGAATGGCTCTACCAGTCCTGGGCCGCCTCCTATCTTCCCGTGGTCGAGGTACTGAGAACGCTTGCCGCGGAAGGCCGTTCGCACCTGCTGACGCTCGGGATCACCCCGGTACTCGCGGCCCAGCTCGACGATCCGCACTGCCTGGCCGGCATGCACCACTGGCTGGGCAACTGGCAGCTGCGCGCCGACGAGGCGTCGGCGGCGGGCAACGTCGCGCTGGGGCGGCACGAGCACCGACTGGCCACCGCGGCCCTGGCCGAATTCGAACAGCACTGGCGCCACGGCGCGGCCCCGGTGTGGCGCAGCCTGGTCGACGCCGAGGTGGTCGAGCTGCTCGGCGGCCCGCTGGCGCACCCGTTCCAGCCGCTGCTGCATCCGCGGCTGCGCGCCTTCCAGCTGAGCGAGGGACTGGCCGACGCCCGGCACCGCTGGGGCACCCGGCCCACCGGCATCTGGGCGCCCGAATGCGGATACACCCCCGGTATGGAACGCGGCTACGCCGCGGCGGGCGTGACGCATTTCATGGTCGACGGACCCGCGCTGCGCGGCGACAGCAGCCTCGGCAGGCCCGTGCACGACTCGGATGTGGTGGCGTTCGGGCGCGATCTGCACGTCAGCTACCGGGTGTGGTCGCCCAAATCCGGCTATCCCGGCCACGCCGCCTACCGTGATTTTCATCACTACGACCACGCGACGGGTCTCAAGCCGTCCCGGGTCACCGGCAAGACCGTCGCCGGGCCCGACAAGGCCCCCTACGATCCCGAGCTGGCGGCCGCGGCGGTCGCCGGTGACGTCGAGGACTTCGTGCGGACGGTGCGGGCGCGGCTGATCGCGGAGTCCGACCGCATCGGCCGTCCCGCGCTGGTGGTGGCCGCGTTCGACACCGAACTCTTCGGCCACTGGTGGCACGAGGGACCGCAGTGGCTGGCGCAGGTGCTGCGGGCGCTGCCCGAGGCCGGGGTCACCGTCGGCACCCTCGCCGACGCGCGGGCCCGCGGTTTCGTCGGCGAACCGGTGCCGCTGGCCGATTCCTCGTGGGGCTCGGGCAAGGACTGGCGGGTGTGGGCCGGTGATCAGGTGCGCGATCTGGTCGAGCTCAACGACGAGGTCGTCGGGCTGGCCCTGGACACCGTCGACAAGATGCGCGCGGCCGACCCGGGCGCCCCGGCACTGCGCGACCCGGTGGCCGATCAGCTGCTGCGCGAGGCGATCCTGACCGTCTCGAGCGACTGGGCGTTCATGGTCAGCAAGGACTCCGCGGCGGGCTACGCGCGCGACCGGGCCCACCAGCACGCGCATGCCGTCCGCGAGATCGCGGCCGCGGTGGGGGCGGGTCAGGTCGCCAAAGCGCGCCAGTTGGCGGCAAGATGGAGCGCGGCCGACGGATTCTTCCCCGGAGTGGATGCGCGACGGCTGCCCGACGCCGACGCGCCGCCCGTGCCCAGCGCTGACGCGCCCCGTCCACCCGCCGCCGGGACGCCGGGCCCAGCCTCAGAAGGACTTGCATGAAGATCTTGATGGTGTCGTGGGAGTACCCACCGGTGGTGGTCGGCGGGCTCGGCAGGCATGTGCACCACCTGGCGGTCGAGCTGGCCGCGGCCGGACACGAGGTGGTCGTGCTCTCGCGCAGACCCACCGGCACCGACCCCACCACCCACCCGACGCACTCGTTCATCGAGGACGGCGTGCTCGTGGTCGCCGTCGCCGAGGACCCGCCGTGCTTCGACTTCGGCGAGGACATGCTGGCCTGGACCCTGGCGATGGGGCACGCCATGGTGCGCGCGGGTGTCGGTCTCGGCAAGCCCGGCATCGGTGAGGGCTGGACGCCCGACGTGGTGCACGCGCACGACTGGCTGGTCGCGCACCCGGCGATCGCGCTGGCCGAGTACTACGACGTGCCACTGGTCTCCACCATCCACGCCACCGAGGCGGGCAGGCACAGCGGCTGGGTGGCCGGCCGGGTCAACAAGCAGGTGCACTCGGTGGAGTGGTGGCTGGCCAACGAATCCGACGCCCTCATCACCTGCTCGTCGTCGATGCAGGACGAGGTGGAACGGCTCTACGGGCCCGAGCGCGTGCCGATCACGGTGATCCGCAACGGCATCGACGTGGGCGCCTGGACCTTCCGGCCGCGCGCGCCGCGCACCGGCCCGCCGCGGCTGCTCTACGTCGGCAGGCTCGAATACGAGAAGGGCGTGCAGGACGCCATCGCCGCGCTGCCGCGCATCCGGCGCGCGCACCCGGGTACCACGCTCACCGTCGCCGGGGTCGGCACCCAGTTCGAATGGCTGCGCGAACGCGCCCGCGTGCACCGGGTGGCACGGGCGGTGACCTTCACCGGGCAGCTCGGCCACGCGGAACTGCTCGGCTGGCTGCACGGCGCGGACGCGATCGTGCTGCCCAGCCGCTACGAGCCGTTCGGCATCGTGGCGCTCGAAGCGGCCGCGGCGGGCACCCCGCTGGTCACCTCGACCGCGGGCGGGCTCGGCGAGGCCGTGATCGACGGTGTCACCGGGGCCTCGTTCGAACCGGCCGACGTGGACGGGCTGGTGGAGGCGGTGCGCGCCACCCTCGACGACCCCGCCGCCGCGCAACAGCGCGCCTACGCCGCCCGCGAACGCCTCACCGCCGACTTCGCCTGGGACGTGGTGGCCGCCGAGACCGCGCAGGTGTACTCCTCGGCCAAGCGGCGGGTGCGCAATCCGCTGGGCCGCCCGGTCATCGTGGAACGGCCGCTGCCGGAACGGGATCCGAACAACCCGGTGTGACCGCCGGTTCAGTCCTCCGGCTCGAAGGCGAACACCTCGCCGATCCTGGTCGCCACCACGACCTCGCCCTTCGGGCCGACCGAGGTGCCGGTGGTGCTGCCCTGCGCGCCGGGCAGCACATCGGAATCGATGGTGGCGCCGGTGGCGGTGTCGAAGGTGACCAGGTTCAGGCCCGCGCCGATCGCGGCGGTGGTGTAGCCGATCCCGCCCGCGGTCTGCACCGGGAGCCCGCGCAGCGCCAGATCCTTACGCTCCCAGGCGGTTTCGACGCCGTCTCCGGTGTCGCGCAACGCCATCAGATAGCCCTCGTCACCGGCGGGCACGATCAGCCCGTCGGCGGCGACCGAGATCGCCCCGGCCGGGGTGAACGCGAGCTGATGGACCCACTTGGTGCGCCCGTCGGCGGTGTCGAGCGCCAACAACCGGCCGCTGTTGTCGCCGACGTAGACGGTGCCGCCGTCGGCCGAGAGCGCCGGACTGGTGGCGCTGCCGCCGGTGAGCAGCTGGGCGCTCCACTCCCGATGGAGACGCTGGTCGGCGTAGCGCATCGCGACCAGGTCGGCGGCGGGCTCGCCCGGCTGCCACACGGTGACGAAGAAGCGCCCGGAGGACTCGTCGATCGCGGAGACCGTGGCGATCGGGCACTGCGGCCCACCGGTGGCGCAGTCCTCGAGGCCGTTTCCGGAGGCCGGGCGGGTGAGGTCGGGATGCTCGAGGAAGTCCGGTTCGCCCAGCAACTGGGTGGTGGGCACCACCCGCTTGCCGGTCTGCCGTTCGAGCACGTCGACCTGGCCGGACTGGGTGATGGTGAGCACGTGTCCGTCGCCGGTGAACTGCACCGACACCGGCACGCCCGCGACCGGGGTGCGCCAGCGCGGCTGGCCGAGCAGGTTGTAGGAGTTCACCGCCCCGTCGTCGCCGAAATAGACGTTGGTGCCACCGTCGACGGCGGTCGGCGAGGAGATGGTGTTGGGGCCGAGGCGATCGCAGAAGCGCTTGCGGCCGGTGGGCATCTGCAACGACAGGATGGCGCAGCCGCTGGCGGTGCGGGTGGTCAGGAAGATCTGGCTGTCCGGGCCGATGGTGACGGGGTGGGCGATGGGGCCGCCCGCCGGACGCGACCAGCGCAACGTCATCCGTTCGGCGCCGGTCACCGGGCTCGTGGCGGCGTTGCGGCCGTCGTGGTGGACCGCCGGCCAGCCCGCCCCGGAGCCGACCGTGATGTCGTCGACGTCGGTGCCGCACCCGGCGGCCATCGCGCCGAGGACGACCAGCGCCGCCGCGGTCCGGACGCGTGATCGCCCGCGCTTCGGCACATCCGGCTTCGGCACATCCGGCGGGGGCACATCCCGCGTGGACTCGGCCCGCGCGCAACCGGTTCGCACCTGCTGATCTCCCCTCTGGTCGACGGCCGCACGCAAGACTAGCGGGTCCGGGCCCGGCCACGCCCGCCGCACGGCGTGTTCGCCCGGCGGTCCCGGCAGGTGGCCGAGCGCCGGCGCGAGCGCTCGCCTCCCCCGACCAATGTGAAACCGCGCGGGTTCGCTTTGCCCGCGCGTGTGTTACTGTGCGGTAAGTTGCCGTGTGATCGGGTTCATACCCGGGTCACCGGCGCGGTGCGGGACACCCGGCGACGGCGCCGGGCGGGCGGGAGAGGTATCGAATGGCACGGCAACAGCGGCGTTCTCGGGCGGGAGCGCGACGGTGGGTGGGGCGCGCGATCGCCGCGGCGGTGGCAGGCGTCTGCGCCGCCACGGCGACGGTGGCGGGACCGGAGCCCGCGCCCGCGGTCGCGGCGCCGGTGACCGACTTCTACACCCCGCCCGCGCAATTCCCCACCGAGCCCGGCGCCATCGTCAAGACGCAGCCGATGCCGCTGTACGCGTCGCTGCCCAGTGAACAGGGCTGGCCCGCCGCCGCCGATCTGGTGATGTACACCAGCCGATTGCAGGACGGCACCCCGGCGGTCGTCACCGGCACCTTCATCGATGCCGCGGGTCCGTGGCTCGGCGCGGGTCCGCGCCCGACGGTCGTCATCGCGCCCGGCACCTCCGGGCAGGGCGACCAGTGCGCGATGTCGCGTGCCTTCGCCACCGGGGTCGCGGCGTTCACCGAACCCGCCCTCGGCATCTCGGCCAACCAGGAACTGCCGTCCTCGGCCGTGTGGAGCAGGCTCGGCGCGCGCGTGCTGGTGACCGACTACATCGGCCTCGGCACCCCGGGCGTCCACACCTACGCCAACCGGATCGAGGAGGCGCACGCCGTCCTCGACGCCGTGCGCGCGGCCAACACGCTGGCCGGTGTCGGCCCGGAGACGCCCGTGGTGCTGTGGGGGTACTCGCAGGGCGGCGGCGCCACCGCGGCCGCGGCCGAGCTGGCACCGCGGTACGCGCCGGAATTGAACCTGAAGGGCACCTGGGCGGGCGGACCGGTCGCCGACCTCGCCGAGATCCTGAAGACCATCGACGGCGCACTCATCGGCGGGGCCATCGGCTTCGCCGTCAACGCCCTGCTGGCCCGCTATCCCGCCCTGTACCAGGCCCTGGACCGGGTGACCAGCGCCGAGGGCCGCGCGATGCTCGAGACACTTAGCAACGCCTGCATCGCCGACGTCATCACCCGGCATCCGTTCCTGCGCACGAACAGCCTGACCGTCGACGGCCGCTCGCTCACCGAACACCTGGCCGACATCCCCGAGGCCGCACCCGCGCTCGCCGAACAACGCGTCGGCACGCTCACCCCGGCCGGCCCGGTGTTCATCACCAGCGGCCGCAACGACGACACCGTCCCCTACGGGCAGGCCCGCGCGCTCGCCGAGAGCTGGTGCGCGCAGGGCGCGACGGTCACCTTCCGCACCAACGAGCTGCCGCCGATCCTGCCCGGCGCGACCATCCCCAACCATTTCGGCCCGGAGATGATCGACGCCTTCGGTCCGGACAACGCCGTCACCTACCTGCTCGACCGGCTCGCCGGCAAACCCGTCGCCGGTTGCGCCATCGACGGAGCCTGATCCCCAGGGTCGTCCCCGACGGGTGACGGCGCGAAAGTACGCTGTTCATCCAAACGAGACGGCCCCCGCGACGGGGTCCGGGAACACGACGGGAGAAGGTTCGTGACGAGCATGTGGGGCGCACCGTTGCGCTCGCGCTGGCGCGGGTCGCGGCGCCGGGATCCGCAGCAGGCGCGGTTTCTGACCATGGCGTCGCTGCGCTGGGTCATCGCCAACCGCGCGTACACGCCGTGGTACCTGGTGCGGTACTACCGTCTGTTCAAGTTCAAGCTCGCCAACCCGCACATCGTGTTGCGCGGCATGGTCTTCCTGGGCAAGGGCGTCGAGATCCACGCGACCCCCGAGCTGGGCCGCATGGAGATCGGCCGCTGGGTGCACATCGGCGACGGCAATGCCATCCGCTGCCACGAGGGCTCGCTGCGCATCGGCGACAAGGTGGTCTTCGGCAAGGACAACGTCGTCAACACCTACCTCGACATCGAGATCGGCGAGTCCACCCTGGTCGCGGACTGGTGCTACATCTGCGACTTCGACCACAAGATGGACGACATCACCCTGCCGATCAAGGACCAGGGCATCGTCAAGAGCCCGGTGCGCATCGGCCCGGACACCTGGATCGCCGCCAAGGTGACGGTGCTGCGCGAGACCAGGGTCGGGCGCGGGTGCGTGCTGGGCGCGCACGCGGTGGTCAAGGGCGAGATCCCCGACTACAGCATCGCCGTCGGCGCCCCTGCCAAAGTGGTGAAGAACCGCAAGGCCACCTGGGAGGCGGGCGCCGAGGAGCGGGCGAAGTACCTGGCCGCGCTCGAGGACATCGAACGCAAGAAGAACGGTGTGAGCACGCAATCCTGACGAATCCGTCGGCCTGGTGAACTAGGGTTCGGCCCATGCACAGGTAAGCGGCGCTGCTGCGCGGGATCATGCCGAGCAACCCCAACATGCGCAACGACAAGCTGCGCGGCGTGTTCGAGGGCCTCGGTTTCGAGAAGGTCGCCACCGTGCTCTCCAGCGGCAATCTCGTCTTCCGCACCGAGCCCACCGACACCGCCGAGCTCGAGGACCGCATCCAGGGCGCGCTCAACGCCGAACTGGGCATCGCGGGCGGCACGCTGGTGCGCGACTACGACGAACTGCGCGACCTGCTCGACCGCGACCCGTTCGAGGGCCTGGTCCACGAACGCGGCTCCTACCTCACCGTCACCTTCTTCAAACGGCCCATCGACGATCCCGAGCCCGCGGCACCCGCCGACCCGCTCACCCGTGTCGTCGGCTACGACGAGCCCACCCGGGCCCTGCTCACCGTCATCGACAACAGCACCCCGAAGACCCCCGACTTCATGGCCTGGCTGGACAAGACCTACGGCAAGGACATCACCACCCGCACCTGGCTCACGGTCCAGAAGGTGGTCAAGAAGATGGAGTCCTAGCGGAGGGAGTGCTGGTCCGCCGGCGCCTGCGCGGTGCAGAGGAAGGCGGTTGCGGTGCGGCCGATGCGGGTGAGGACGAGGGTGTAGGGCCGGGTGCCGCGGAGTTTGAGGCGTTTGCGGAGGGCGTCGGGGTCGATGTCGACGCCGCGGACGAGGATTTCCAGGGCGCCGCAGTCGCGGCGGGTGAGTTCCCGGCGCAGGGTCTTCTCGCGCAGGTCGAGGCGGTCGTCGATGCGGAAGCCGCGGACCCCGGGTGGCACCCGGTCACCGGTGAGGTAGGCGATCTGCGGGTCCAGTTGCCACAGGCCATGTTTCGCGGCGTAGTGGCGAACCAGCCCGGCGCGCACGATCGCGCCGTCGGGGTCGATGATCCAGGTGCCGGGCGGGCGCTGCGGGATGTCGTCGGGCTCGGTGTCGGTGAGGGTGATGCCGGGGCCGGTGGAGGACAGCACCGTGGCGCGGCGGCGCACGCCGGGCTCGGCGAGACCGGGTGACCAGAGACAGGCTTCGCGGACCGCGCCGTCGAGGGAGACCACCTCGACCTCGCCCGCCCAGTCCAGGCGCGCGAAATCCAATCCGGGAGCACACTTCACGGCCAGGTCGCGGCCCGCGTACACCGACAGCAGGTCCGGCAGCGGCGGTTGCAGGGCGGCCGGGTCGTGCGTGCGTCTGCCGCCCGCGCGGCGGGCCGGATCGGCGACGACCACCGTGTCGCGGGTGACGGGCGCGAGCGCGTCGGCGCGGGCCAGCAGAACGTTGGCGGCCCCGCCGAGGTTGTGGGCCGCCATCGCCAGCCGCACCTCGTCGAGGTCGCTGCCGATCACCGCCGGGCACGCCGGGGCCAGCTCGGCGAGCTCCGCGCCGATCGAACAGGTGACGTCGTGCACGGCGCGCCCGGCCAGCCGCCGGGCGCGGTGCCGGGCGACCGCGGTCGGGGTGGCCTGTTGCACGGCGTCGTCGGTGAGCAACCAGTCGGCGGCATCGGCCAGTTTGGCGGCCGCCTTCCGGCGCAACCGCACGGTTTCGATCAGGGCGGGCGCCGCCGCGCCGTGCGCGCGGCGAACCCGCTCCAGGTCGTGCAGGTGCGAGGCGGCACTCAACTCCAGCCCCGCGACCTCCGCGAGCGCGGCGCGACCCGCCGCACTCGCGAGGAACGCGACGTCGGCGCGGCCGAAGCCGTAGCCCACCTACTTCGCGGGCTTCACGCCCGTGATCATGGCGTTGTAGAAGAACTGGCGCGGCACCACGTGGCGCATCACCTTCTCGTCCACCCAGCTCAGGCCGAGCCACGCCCGGTACATCGCCATCCGGTAGCGCCAGGTCAGCTTCTCCTCGGGCACCGCGGCTTCGAAGGTGCGCACCGGCCAGCCCCACAGCGCGGCCGCGAACTCCTCGGTGGTCGCCTTCACCTGGGTGGCGCCCGCCGACCGGGCCATGGCCTCGAGGTCGGCGGGATCGAAGGTGTGCAGGTCGACGACGGCCTCGAGGGCGGCCGCGCGGGAGGACTCGTCCAGTTCCTCCTGCGGACGCCGCCACCCGGCCAGGGCGGGCAGCTTGGTGACGGTGGTGGTGGCCTTCCAGGTGATGCGGCCGAGCCAGCGGGCGTAGAAGTTGCCGACAGTGGTCGGCTCACCGGCGAAGACGAAGCGGCCGCCCGGCTTGAGCACCCGCAGGCATTCGCGCAGCGCCTGCTCCACATCGGGGATGTGGTGCAGCACCGCGTGCCCGACCACCAGGTCGAAGGTGTCGTCGTCGTACGGGATGGTCTCGGCGTCGGCGACACGGCCGTCCACGTCGAGTCCGAGGTTCTCGGCGTTGCGCAGCGCCACCTTCACCATGCCCGGCGACAGGTCGGTGACCGAACCGGACTTGGCGACCCCGCCCTGCATGAGGTTCAGCAGGAAGAAGCCGGTGCCGCAACCCAGTTCGAGCGCGCGCTCGTAGGGCAGCGGAGCCGGCCCGACCGCGGCGTCGAACCGACCGCGGGCGTACTCGATGCAGCGCTCGTCGTAGGAGATGGACCACTTGTCGTCGTAGGTCTCGGCCTCCCAGTCGTGGTAGAGCACCTGGGCCAGCTTCGTATCCTTGAACGCCGCTTCCACCTCCGCCTCGGTGGCGTGGGGGTTCGGCGCGGGGTCGGAGGGACGTACCGTCATGGTCGCCAAGCCTACCCAGATCTACCCGGCGGTACGGTGCGCGGGCCGGTCATTCGGACAGGTGACCGAGAGCCGCCGGAACTAGAACCTGTTCCTATCAGCGCAATCGTGCCGCACACCCCGCCCGAGCCGGTCGCTCGGGCTGCCTCCGGGGTCCGTCACCGCCCGGTGAACACCGCCGAGCCCGGCCCTTCGGCGACGTAGGAGCTGGTGCCGATGCGCCGGTCCGCGGTGTCGAACAGGGCGGCCCATTCGGTGCGGGCACGGTCGAGACCGTGCGGCCCGGCCTCGAACACGGCCTTGGCGGCGGCCAGCGCCCGCGCCGGACCGCCGGTGAACTGCCCGGCCCAGCGCCGCGCCGCCGCGAACACGTCGTCGGGAGCGACCACCTCGTCCACCAGACCCAGCGTCCGGGCCTCGTCGGCCGCGACGAAGCGGCCGGAGTACACCAGATCCTTGGCCGCGGACGGGCCGATCGACAGCGCCAGCCGCCGGATGCCCGCGAGCGGGATCAACCCGGCACGGATCTGCGGCAGACCGAGTTTGACGTTGTCGCCGATGATCCTGCGGTCGGCGCCGAGCGCGAGTTCCAACCCGGCGCCCAGGGCGTACCCGCAGATCGCGGCGACCGTCGGCTGCGGCACCCTGGCCAGACATCCCAGCGCGTCCTGCAGATCGGCGGCCCGTGCCGCGGCGCCGTCGCGGTCGAGCCCGGCGAGTTCGGCCATGTCGTCCCCCGCGCAGAACACCCGCTCGTCGCCGTAGACGATGAGCGCCGCCACCGCCGGATCGGCGGCCACCCGCGCGGCCGCCTCGGCCACCTCGCGTGCCACCTGGATGTTGATCTGATTCATCGGCGGGCGGGCGATGCGCAGGACGGCGACCCCGTCCTCGTCCGGCTGCCCCAGGGTCACGAATTCGGCCATACCAGGCAACCTACCGCCCGGCGCACCCGCGCCCGCGCGATGCCCGGCGCTCAGCTGCGCGCCGAACCGCGCAGCTTGCCCGCCTCCGGCAGGTCGGCGAAGTAGCGGGCGCCGTCGGGGAACGTCAGCTTCTGCGCGCCGCCGGCGGGGGCCAACACCGGCATGATCGGCTCGATCACCGGTTCGGCGGCCAGGATCTCGGCGGTCGAGTCGAAGGCCGCGAGCGCGTCCAGCTGGGCCCAGGTGGGCGGCAGCAGGATGTCGACGCCCTCGCGCCAGCGGTCCAGTTCCTCGGCGGGGGTGCGCCAGTGCACCTCGGCGGCCTCGGAGGTGGCGCCGTCGGCGCGCTGGCCCGAGGGCAGCACGGCGACGAAGAACCGGGTGTCGTAGCGGCGCGGCTCGATCACCGGGGTGATCCAATTCGCCCACGGCCGCAGCAGATCCGCGCGCAGGACGAGCTTCTCCTCGGCGAGGAAGGCGGCCAGCGAGAGTTCGCGCCGTTCCAGCTTCCCGCGTGCTTCGCGGTAGGCGGCGGTGTCGCCCACGACGGTGTCGGCGGTCGGCCCGGCCAGCAGCACCCCGCATTCCTCGAACGTCTCCCGCACCGCCGCGCAGACCAGGGCCTTGACCCGTGGCTCGGTGGTGTCGAAACGGCGTGCCCACCAGGCCGGTTCGGGACCGGCCCAGGCGATGTCGGCGGTGGCGTCGGAGGGGTCGACCCCGCCGCCGGGGAACACCGTCATGCCCGCCGCGAAGGCCATCCCGCCGACGCGGCGCTGCAGGAACACCTCGGGTCCGCGTGCGCTGTCGCGCACCAGCATCACCGTCGAGGCGTCCTTGGGCTGGGGCGCCTGCGACGCCGGGGCGCCCGCCGAATTGGTCTCACTCACCCCAGCACCATAACCCGCGTCACTGTGGCGTCAGCGCGAGCGGTGCCTGCCCGCCCGGCGCGCCCGCCGCGCGAACCAGCGGCCTTCGATCCGGTCGAGGGCGATGGCCTGGCGGAATGCCTCGCTGAGATTCTCGGAGGTCAACACGTCGCCGAGCAGGCCCTGGGCCACCACCTCGCCCTCGTTGAGCAGCAGGGCGTGGGTGAACCCGGGCGGGATCTCCTCCACGTGATGGGTCACCAGCACGATGGCGGGCGCGTCCGGGTCGGCGGCCAGGTCGCCCAGTCGCTCGACGAGCTCCTCGCGCCCGCCCAGGTCGAGCCCGGCGGCGGGTTCGTCGAGCAGCAGCAGTTCGGGATCGGTCATCAGCGCGCGGGCGATCAGCACCCGTTTGCGCTCACCCTCGGACAGGGTGCCGTAGGTGCGGTCGGAAAGGTGTTCGGCGCCGAGGCTTTCCAGCATGTCCACGGCCCGGTCGGTGTCCATGTCGTCGTAGCGCTCCCGCCAGCGGCCGAGCACCGCGTAGCCCGCGGAGACCACCAGATCGAGCACCTTCTCGTCGCGGGGCACGCGCCCGGCCAGCGCGGCCGAGGACAGGCCGATGCGCGGGCGCAGTTCGCTGACGTCCACCCGGCCGAGGGTTTCGCCGAGCAGGTTGGCCGTGCCCGAGGTGGGGTGGGTCTCGGCGGCGGCGATACGGAGCAGCGAGGTCTTGCCCGCGCCGTTGGGTCCGAGCACGACCCAGCGTTCGTCGAGCTCGACCTGCCAGGTGACCGGGCCGACGAGGGTGTGCCCCGAGCGTCGGATGGTCACGTCGGTGAAGTCGATGAGCAGATCGGGATCCGGTTGCGGCACGCGCTCCATCTTGGCTCAGATCCCGCGGCGGTGTCGGACCGGCCCTCACCAGGTGTCGGCGGGCACCCCGATCACGGTCAGCGAACCGGGCGCGATCTCGGTGAATCCGGCGTCCCGCACGGCGATCGCCGCGCCGGCGTCCACCAGCGCGGTCAGCGCACGCCAGCGGTCCGGGTCGGCCTCGCGCACCGAACAGCGGAAACCCGCTCCAGCCCAGCGCAACGCGTGCTCGGCGCTCATCGCGCCCGCCAGCAGCATGCTCGCGTGTCCCACCTGTGCCGCGGATTTGCCCAGCGACATGCCCAGGGCCGAATTCACCCACAGCACGGGCAGATCCGGGTCCGGCGGGCCCGGCTCGTCGTGGGCGAGGTCGGTGCCGCCGATCTGCAGCTTCCTGATCCGCGGGTCCACCTCCCCGACCGGGCCGGGCACGTAGGCCCGCGCCGCGGCGCCGTCGACCTCGACGGTCACCCCGTCGACCTCGGTCGCGGCCTGCCACTGCGCGCCGCGCGCCCGCCGGGCCACCTTGCGGATACGCGCGCCGGTCCAGGCCAGGAACCGCTGTTCCCACGGCCCGCCGTGGCCGACCCGCGGGTCGAGGCACAGCGCCACCACCGCCGACGCGGCGGCGGCGAGCAGGGCGCTGCGCGCGGGTGGATCCACCTTGGGCAGGTGCAGCACCATCTGCATGGCCTGTACGCGATCCGGGTCCGCCGGATCGTCGGCGCCGCCGTAACCGCGGGCCAACACGGCATGCCTGGCACGGAAAGCCGCCGGTGTGTCCGGGATTTCGTCGACGAGCCGGATGTCGCCGCCGCTGTCCGGGTCGGTCATGCGCTCCCCCTTCGGGCGTCACGGTGCATCCGGTGCGTGCGGATGCCTGGCGTGTGCAAGGCGCGGGCGGCGCCGGGCATTCCCGGCGGCGGGCCCGCGGCCCGCTCAGCCGATCAACGGCACCCGGCGCAGCAGGCCGTCGCGCGCGTCGGCCGCCTCCACCTCGTCCCGGGTGACGCCGAGGATGAACAGCACCGCGTCCAGGTACGGGTGCGACAGCGCCGCGTCGGCGACCTCGCGCAACGCGGGCTTGGCGTTGAACGCCACCCCGAGCCCGGCCGCGTTGAGCATGTCGATGTCGTTAGCGCCGTCGCCGACCGCCACCGTCTGCTCCATGGGCACGCCCGCCTCGGCGGCGAACTTGCGCAGCGCGGTCGCCTTGGCCGCGCGGTCGACGATCTCGCCGACGACCCGGCCGGTGAGCTTGCCGTCGACGATCTCGAGGGTGTTGGCCTGCACGAAATCCAGTTCGAGGTCGTGCGCGAGCGGCTCGATCACCTGGCGGAACCCGCCGGAGACCACGCCGCAGCGGAAGCCGAGCCTGCGCAGGGTGCGGATGGTGGTGCGCGCGCCCGGCGTCAGCTCGATGCGCTCGGCCACCTCGTCGATGACCGACTCGTCCAGGCCCGCGAGCGTGGCCACGCGCTGACGCAGCGATTCGGCGAAGTCGATCTCCCCGAGCATGGCGGCCTCGGTGACCTGCCGGACCTGCTCCTCCACCCCGGCGTGCGCGGCCAGCATCTCGATCACCTCGCCCTGGATCAGGGTCGAGTCGACGTCGAACACGATCAGCCGCTTGGCGCGCCGGGCCAGGCCCGCCCGCTCCACCGCGACGTCGACCTCCTCGGCCACGGCCACCTCGGCCAGCGCCGTGCGCAGCCGCGAATCGGTGTCGCTGCCGGTGTCGATCGCGGTGACCAGCAGCTCCATACCGGTCACCGGGTAGTCGGCGATACCGCGGATGGTGTCGATGTTGGCGCCCAGCGCGGCCAGCTGCCGCGAGACGGCGCTGAACGCCCGCGCGGTGACCGGCGCACCGAGGATGACGACGGCGTGCGTGGACATCGGCTGCCTGCCGATGGCCGCGCCCACCTCCACCTCGACGGCCATGCCGACGGTGTTCATCGCCTCCTCGAGCTCGTCCTGCAACGCCTCGGGGTCGCTGGGACAGCTGATCAGCACGCCCAGGGTGAGCCTGCCGCGAATGACGACCTGCTCCACGTCGAGCAGGCTCACCTGGTGCCGCGACATGGCCGCGAGCAGCACGGACGTCACGCCCGGCCGGTCCGGCCCGGTGACGGTCACGAGAACGGTGGTGTCGGCCACGTCGGTGCGCTCCAAGTCTTTCTGCTCGTCACACGAGTGTGCACCCGCTGGGGCCCAGCGGGTGCACAGTCGTCGTCGTTACTTCTTCGCCAGCAACGCGTCGTCGTCCTGCGGGGTCCCGTGCTTGCCCGAGCCCCAGCCCACGTGCGCCTCGGCGCGCATGCGCTCGATCATGTGCGGGTAGTGCAGCTCGAAGGCCGGACGCTCGGACCGGATGCGCGGCAGCTCGTAGAAGTTGTGCCGCGGCGGCGGGCAGGTGGTGGCCCACTCCAGCGAGTTGCCGTAACCCCACGGGTCGTCCACGGTGACGACCTCACCGTAGCGGTAGCTCTTGAAGATGTTCCAGATGAACGGCAGCATCGAGGCGCCGAGCACGAACGCGCCGATCGTGGAGATCGTGTTCAGCGTGGTGAAGCCGTCCGAGGGCAGGTAGTCGGCGTAGCGGCGCGGCATGCCCTCCGCACCCAGCCAGTGCTGCACCAGGAAGGTGGTGTGGAAGCCGACGAAGGTGGCCCAGAAGTGCCACTTGGCCAGGCGCTCGTCCACCATGCGGCCGGTGATCTTCGGGAACCAGAAGTAGATGCCGGCGAAGGTGGCGAACACGATGGTGCCGAAGAGCACGTAGTGGAAGTGGGCGACCACGAAGTAGGAGTCGGTGACGTGGAAGTCCAGCGGCGGGCTGGCCAGGATGACGCCGGACAGACCACCGAAGAGGAAGGTCACCAGGAAGCCCAGCGACCACAGCATCGGCGATTCGAAGGTCAGCTGACCCCGCCACATGGTGCCGATCCAGTTGAAGAACTTCACGCCGGTCGGGACCGCGATGAGGAAGGTCATGAACGAGAAGTACGGCAGCAGCACCGCGCCGGTGGCGTACATGTGGTGCGCCCACACGGCGATGGACAGCGCGGCGATGCCCAGGGTCGCGTACACCAGGGTGGTGTAGCCGAAGATCGGCTTGCGGCTGAACACCGGGAAGATCTCGGAGACGATGCCGAAGAACGGCAGCGCGATGATGTAGACCTCGGGGTGGCCGAAGAACCAGAACAGGTGCTGGTAGAGCAGGATGCCGCCGGTGGCCGGGTCGTAGATGTGCCCGCCCAGGTGGCGGTCGTAGGCCAGGCCGAACAGGGCCGCGGTGAGCAGCGGGAAGGCCAGCAGCACCAGCACGCTGGTGACGGCGATGTTCCAGGTGAAGATCGGCATCCGGAACATGGTCATGCCGGGGGCGCGCAAGCAGACGACGGTGGTCAGCATGTTCACGCCGCCCAGGATGGTGCCCAGACCGGAGACGGCGAGGCCGAGGATCCACAGGTCGGTGCCGACACCGGGCGAGTGCAGGATGTCGGTCAGCGGCACGTAGGCGGTCCAGCCGAAGTCGGCCGCGCCGCCGGGGGTGATGAAGCCCGCGGTGGCCATGGTGGCGCCGAACGCGTAGAGCCAGTAGCTGAAGGCGTTCAGGCGCGGGAAGGCGACGTCGGGGGCGCCGATCTGCAGCGGCAGGATGATGTTGGCGAAGCCGAACACGATCGCGGTCGCGTAGAACAGCAGCATGATCGTGCCGTGCATGGTGAACAGCTGGTTGAACTGCTCGGGCGAGAGGAACTGCAGACCCGGGCGCGCCAGCTCACCACGCATCAGCAGGGCCATCAGACCGCCGATCATGAAGAAGCTCATGGCGGTCACCAGGTACATGGTGCCGAGCACCTTCGGGTCGGTCGTGGTGACCATCTTGTAGAGGAAAGAACCCTTGGGTCCGGTCCGTGCCGGATACGGTCGAGTCGCTTCCAACTGAGGGACTGGTCTGGGCTCTACCGCAGTCACTGATCCTCCTGAAGGTGCCTTTAGGTCGCTCCGCAGGCTCCGCTGCTCGCACACATCCCGTTACCGGAACAGCGGACAGTTCGCTTGCGCTCCACAGATCGTAAACCGTGCGCCCGTGCCACACGGCAGGTGGTCCTACTCTGCGTCGTATTTCCCGGCGGCGGTCCCGCGCGCGAACCTCCCGCCGGGCCGATGAATTCCACCGACGCCGCACGTCTGAAGGGGTGACAGCAGCACACGGCCACTGTTCCCGACCACCGAGGAGACCATCATGACCACCAAGCCGGGCGATCCCGTCTGGGTCGACCTGTTCACCTCCGATCCCGAGGGCGCCGTCGCCTTCTACGGCGGGCTGTTCGGCTGGACGGCCGACCGCGCCGAGGAGTTCGGCGGCTATCTCACCTTCCGCAAGGACGGCAAGGCCGTCGCGGGCGGCATGGGCAAGACCGAGGCCGACGCCGACGCCCCCGACCAGTGGACGATCTACCTGTCCGCCGCCGATGCCCGCGCCACCGCGGAGGCGGCCGCCACGCACGGCGGCACGGTCGTCGTGCCCGCCATCGACGTGGGCGATCTCGGCACCATGGTGGTGCTCGGCGATCCCGGTGGGGCCGGGGTCGGCGTGTGGCAGGCGGGCACCTTCCCGGGCATCGAGACCAGCGCGATGGTCGAGGGAGGGCGGTGGCGCGACCACGCGGGCGCGCCGTCCTGGTTCGAGCTGCACACCACCGAGTACGAGAAGGCGCTGGCCTTCTACCGCGACGTGTTCGGCTGGGCGGACACCTTCGAGATGCCCGGCGCGCCGGACTTCCGCTACACCACGATCCACTCGACGAGTCCGATGCTCGGCGGCGTCATGGACGCCGCCGTGGTGGATCCGGCCCAGCGGATGTCGGGCTGGACGGTGTACTTCGGCGCCGAGGACGTGGACGCCACCGTGGCGAAGGCGGTGGACCTGGGTGGACGCGTGCTGCACCCGGCCGAGGACAGCCCGTACGGGCGGATGGCGGTGCTGGCCGATCCGACCGGTGCGCGCTTCTGCGTCGGCGGGGACGTGCCCGGATCCTGAGCCCGGCACCATCGCAGAGGGCGCTCGCCTGTACCCTCTCCGGCATGCCGGTGAGCGCCCTCGTCCGCACCCGAAACCGCACCGTGGTCACCCGATTCGCCGTCGCGGCCGTGGCGGCGCTGTGCGCGGCCGCCCTCACCGGATGCGGTGATCGCGCCGACGACGCCAGTTCGATCGTGCGCACCACCACCAACATCGCCGGTGCGGGCGTGGTCGGCCTGGAACGCGACACCACGCACGCCTGCCCGCTGCCCAGCGCCCCCGACCAAGCGTCGGGTACCCGCTCGGTGACCCATGCGGCGGGCGTGTCGGAGGTGCCCGCCGACCCGCAGCGCATCGTCGTGCTCACCACCTCGGCCCTGGACGCCACCTGCGCGCTCGGCCTGTGGGAGCGCGTGGTCGGCGCGGTCGCGGTGGACGGGCCGCGTCCGCAGCCGCAGTATCTGGGCACCGGCGTGCTGGAGATTCCGGTGGTCGGCAGTGCCGCCGAGCCGGATCTCGCCGCCATCGCCGGGCTGCGACCGGATGTGATCATCGGCGAAACCCCCTCGGGCGCGGCTACTTTCGACGCGTTGCGGGCCATCGCCCCCACGGTGCTGGTCGGTTCCCCCACCGGCTGGCAGGCCGAATTCGCCGCCTTCGCGGCGGGACTGGGTCGCGAGCAGGCCGCGGCGGCGGCGTTGCGGAGCTACCGTGACGAAGCCCGCGAGACGGGCACCGCGATCGCGGCCACCGAGAGCCAGGCCTCGGTCGTCCGGTTCACCGCCGACACCATGCGGGTGCAGGGTGCGGACAGCTTCGCGGGCGGCGTACTCGCCGACGCGGGGGTGCAGCGCCCGGCCGCCCAGCGCGGCGCCTCCTTCGACGTGGCCGCCGGTCGGTACCAGGAGCAGGTCGAAGGCGACCTGATCTATGTGATCCTGGCCGGTGAGCAGGGCAAGGAGTACGGCGAGTCGGTGATGCGCGGCCGGGAGTGGAAAGACCTGGGCGCGGTGTCGGACCACCGCGTCTTCGCCGTGGAGGACAGCGTCTGGCACGGCGGCGGCCTCACCGCGGCCCGCGCACTGCTCACCGACCTCCGCAACACCCTCAACGGGTTCGTCACCGACTGAGCGGCCCGGCGGCGGCTTCGACCCGCTCCCAGCGGTCTCCCAGCGGTCCCCCAGCCGGATGGCAGCGGCGCTTCCTACCGTCGGCACGGACACGGCTGAAGGAGGCAGGGATGGGCGGAGACGATCGACACGAGCACGACCGCGGGCTCGGCTACGACATGGCGGTGATGTCGCGGCGGCGGGCGTTGTTCTTCCTGGGCGCGGCGGGCACCGCGGCGGTGGCGGCGGGCTGCGCGTCCGGCGACGACATCGCCGCGACGACGGGCGGCACGACGACGGGCGGCGCGACATCCACCTCGGCCGGCACGGTCGCGGCGGCGCCGCAGGAGACCGCGGGCCCCTATCCGGGCGACGGGACCAACGGGCCGAACGTCCTCGTCCAGTCGGGCGTGCTCCGGTCCGACATCACGCGCAGTTTCGGCGGCGCGACCGGCGTGGCCGAGGGGGTGCCGATGACGCTGTCGCTGTCGCTGCGGGATCTCGCGAACGGCGGCGCGGCAGGCACCGGCATGGCCGTGTACGTGTGGCACTGCGATCGCGACGGCGAGTACTCGCTCTACGGCGCGAACGTCACCGGTGAGAACTATCTGCGCGGTGTCCAGGTGGCCGACGATTCCGGTACCGTCACGTTCACCTCGATCTTCCCGGCGTGCTATTCCGGCCGCTGGCCGCACATCCATTTCGAGGTCTACGACTCGCCGGCTTCGGCGCTCTCGGGCGAGAACGCCCGGCTGACCTCGCAGATCGCGCTGCCACAGCAGTCCTGCGAGCAGGTGTTCGCGCACGATTCCGGCTACGCCCGCAGCGTGACCAACCTGTCGCGGGTGTCGCTGGACTCCGACAACGTCTTCGGTGACGGCTGGGATGCCGAACTGGCCACCGTCACCGGCAGCCCGGCGGACCGGATGCTGGTCTCGCTGACGATCGGCGTCGCCGAGCGCACGCAGAACACCCCGCGCAACCCGATGGCGCCCGGTGGCGCGCCGCCGCGCAGCCGCTGACCCACCCCGCACCCCGCGTGTCCCGCGGGGCCGGGGCGGTGCCTACGGACTCAGAAGTCCCAGTCCTCGTCCTCGGTGTTGACGGCCTTGCCGATGACGTAGCTGGAGCCGGAACCGGAGAAGAAGTCGTGGTTCTCGTCGGCGTTCGGCGAGAGCGCGGACAGGATCGCCGGGTTCACCCTGGTCTCGTCGGCCGGGAACAGGCCCTCGTACCCGAGGTTCATCAGCGCCTTGTTCGCGTTGTAGCGCAGGAAGGTCTTGACGTCCTCGGTGAGGCCGACCTCGTCGTAGAGGTCCTGGGTGTATTCGACCTCGTTCTCGTAGAGCTCGTAGAGCAGCTCGAAGGTGTAGTTCTTCAGCTCCTCGCGCTCGGCCTCGGACACCTGTTCCAGGCCGCGCTGGTACTTGTAGCCGATGTAGTAGCCGTGCACCGCCTCGTCGCGGATGATCAGCCGGATCATGTCGGCGGTGTTGGTGAGTTTGGCCCGCGAGGACCAGTGCATCGGCAGGTAGAAGCCGGAGTAGAACAGGAAGCTCTCCAACAGAGTGGAGGCCACCTTGCGCTTGAGCGGG
Source organism: Nocardia sp. FDAARGOS_372 (assembly GCF_002554515.1). Lineage (NCBI taxonomy): Bacteria > Bacillati > Actinomycetota > Actinomycetes > Mycobacteriales > Nocardiaceae > Nocardia > Nocardia sp. FDAARGOS_372. The sequence continues at coordinate 3,100,594 of NZ_PDDW01000001.1, forward strand.
TCGTCGCCCTGGTAATAGTCGAGGACGATCTCGGCCTTGCGCTGGAGGTTCCGGTTCTCCTCCGACCAGCGGAACGCCTCGTCGATCTCCTTGGTGGAACACAGCGTGGAGAAGATCGAGCTGTAGCTCTTGGCGTGCACCGACTCCATGAACGCGATGTTGGTGAGCACCGCTTCCTCGTGCGGCGTCAGCGCGTCCGGGATGAGGCTCACCGCGCCGACGGTGCCCTGGATGGTGTCCAGCAGCGTCAGGCCGGTGAAGACCCGCATGGTCAGCTGCTGCTCGTGCGGGGTCAGCGTGTTCCACGAGGGGATGTCGTTGGACACCGGCACCTTCTCCGGCAGCCAGAAGTTGCCGGTCAGCCGATCCCAGACCTCGGCGTCCTTCTCGTCGGGCACCCGATTCCAGTTGATGGCCGACACCCGATCGATCAGTTTCATGCTGCCTCCACACCCTTTCCCGAACACACTGCGGTTCTCCGGACACCCCGCGGTCACCGAGTACCTACCCAGTCAGACACTACTCGTTGTGTCCGACAACTCCACGCAACACAAGGTGTTGTGTTGCCCGCAGTGGCGGCACCGGCGGTCGATCCGCCACGGACCGGCGACGCGCGGCCCCTATTGTGCGCCACCCGATCCCGCGGGCCGCACCGGGTCCGAGCCGACCCCGCGGATCGGTCGCCGATGGTTTGCTCGGCGGCTCGCCGACCTGCCCGAACCGCGATCCCGACGGGCCGCGGGCTGCTCAGAGCATGTGGAATCGCGCCTCGGGGCGCCCCGGGGTTGGGCCGTCCAGCAGCGGCTGCGGGATCCCGCGCAGCCGCTGATCGAAGAACGCGCCGACGTAGGCGCGGGTGAGCGCCACGGCACGCTGCCCGGACAGCGTGCCGCCGGGCGGCAATCCGAGTTCGCTCCCGTCCAGTTGCTCCGCGAGCACCGGGATGTCGGTGAAGGAGTAGTGGTCGGCCCCGGCGAAGGTCACCCAGCGCTTCCACATGCCCAGTGCGGGCCAGGTCAGCGTCCAGGTCGGATCCGAACCGCCGGGCCGGTGCACCTCGTCGTCGGTGCCGAGTAACAGGAACGCGCGCCCGGCCGGATCGTCGCCGGGCGGCAGGCTGAAGAACGCCCCGTCCATGTTCACCCCGGCACGCACCCGGCCGTCGCGCGCCATGGCCGCGGCGGCGCTCGCCCCGCCGATCGAATGGCCCGCCATCCCGATGCGGGTGAAGTCGACCGACCGGGCCACCGGCGGCGCGTCGGCGGCGGCGAGGCGGTCCAGCAGCACCGACACGTCCCGGGCGCGCGTCTCCACGAGGAGGGCGAAAGCGCCCTGGTCCTCCAGTGTTTCGCAGGCGCGGCAGGTCGACATCCGCCCGTCCGGGAATTCGACGCCCATCGCCTCGTTCGCGTGATCGACCGCGGCCACGACATACCCGCGCGAGGCGAGCTCCTCGGCCAGCGAGGTCAGGGTGTAGCGCGGCATCCCGAAGCCCGGGGAGAGCACGACGAGCGGGAACGAACCCGGTTGCGGGGTGGCGCCGGTGACGCTGTGGGTTCCGGTGGCGCGCACCGCTTCCCCCGCGTCACTCGACCGGGCGCCCGCGCGGGTGACGAGCAGGCGCGCCTCGGCCGGCGTGGCATACGGCGCCACGGCGCCGTCGCCCGGTAGCGCGGGATAGAACAGGCCGACCATCAGTTCGCGGGGCTCGCTCGGCACCCAGGGGTCCCGGCGGGAGTCGTCCACGACATGCCAGGTATCGCGGCCGACCGCGAAAACGCCGGTCGGCATGGGCAGTTCGGGCGCGGACACCGGGGCCGCCGCGACCGGTGCGGCGGTCACCGGGGCGGCGGTGGCGGCTCCCAGCGGAAGGACCGCCACCGCCACCGCGGCGGCGACGAGGCGACGCAGTTCGATCATCAACCCGACACTAGGCGGGCACGTCCTGCCGCGGAATCGGCCTGAGGTCGGCTTCGCCGCCCACGGATTCTCAGGGTGCGCGTCATCCCCGAGAACGATGGGGAGGGCACCGCCACTCCGGGAAAGATCGCCCCGCCGGACGATGCGCGCGCGCCACCGCACCGGGCACGGTGACCGGTATGAACAGTGCGACACGGGTTTCGCGCCGCCGCCGCGTCGCGTCCGTGCTGGCGGCGGTCGCCGTCGCCGCCACGGCCTGCGCGACGGCCGAGGCGCCGGCCTCGAACGAGCCGGTGCGGCAATGGGGCTACCTGACCCTGCCGACGGGCGAACGCATGCGGTACTCGGTGGTGCTCCCCGAGGCGAGCGGGCAGTTCCCGGTACTGGTGGAATACGACGGCTACGGCGCGGGAACCGAGCCCTCGATCGGCATGCCCTGGGTGCGTGAGGGTTACGCCGTCGTCGGGCTGAATGTGCCCGGTACCGGCTGCTCCACCGGTGACAACCACATGTTCGGCGCGGAGATCGGGGCCGCGGGCGCCTTCGCCGTGGAATGGGCGGCACAGCAGCCCTGGTCCACCGGGCGGGTCGGCATGATCGGTTACTCCTACTCCGGCTACAACCAGCTCTGGACCGCCGCCGAGCGGCCGCGCGGGCTCACCGCCATCACCCCGAGCAAGAACGTCGGTGATCCCTATCGGGATGTCGCCTACCCGGGCGGCATCCGCAACTCCGGGTTCCCGACCGCGTGGTGGGGCGAGTTCCCGGAGATCTGGCGGTCGGCGGCACAGCGGGCCGCTGAACTCGACGGCGACACCGACTGCGCGGCCACCGTGGCCGACAACATCGCCAAGGCGCAGCGCCCGGAGTTCGACTTCGGCCGCCGCATCACCGAAACCACCGAGCACGAGGGCTTCTACGTCGACAAGAGCGCCCGGTCGCGCACCGACCGCATCGACGTACCGGTGCTGGCCACCCAGTCCTGGCAGGACGAACAGGTCGGCACCCGGATGGGCTACGTCGAGGAGACGGTGCGCCCGGACCTGCTGTGGACGGTGAGTTCCAACGGCGACCACCACACCGACCTGACCTCCGCCGACATCCGGGAACTCATGCGCCGCTTCCTGGCCCGCTACGTCAAGGACGAGGACAACGGGTTCGAGCGCGAGCCCCGCGTGCGTGTGCTCCAGGAGATGCAGGTCGCCGGCTCGGGCGAGGAACAGACGACCACGCCGACCGCGGTCGCCGAATTCGGTTTGCCGGTGCCGGTCACACCGCTGCGCCTGTGGTTCGGTCCGGACGACACGCTCACGCAGGCACCCCCGGCCCCGGACACGCCCGGTGCCGAATACCGGTATCCCGTCTCGGGCAGCGTGGTGAACGATCCGCCGGCCGAGGGCTGGTCGCCGGACACCGCCCCGGACGGCAGGCGCGCCTTCACCACGGCCGCGCTGCCGCAGGCGCTGAGCTTCCTCGGCGCGGGCTCGGTCGACCTGTGGCTGAGTTCGACCGCGCCCGACACCGACGTGCAGGTGACCCTGTCGGAGGTGCGGCCCGACGGCAAGGAGATGTTCGTCCAACGCGGTTGGCTGCGCGCCTCCGAACGACGACTGGACCCCGCACTGTCCACCGAACTGCGCCCCTGGGGCGACTTCGGCCCCGGCGCCGCCGAGCCACTCACCCCGGGCGAACCGGCCCTGCTCCGCGTCGAACTTCCCAAGTTCGCGCACACCTTCCGGCCCGGCTCCAGCATCCGGATCACCATCGACGCCCCCGCGCGGACCGGTTTCTGGGAGTTCGACCGGATCACCACCGAGGCGGTGAACACCGTCCTGCTCGATGCCGCCCACCCGTCCAGCGTCGTCCTCGGCTACACGCCGTACCCGCACGCACCGGCGCTCCCGTCGTGCGCGACGACGCTGCGCCAACCCTGCCGCGACAACACCACCCCGATCCCACCCGGCGAGGGACCGCGTCCCCCGGCCTGACCCGCCACTCCGCACCGCGGAGTTGGCGAACGAGGCGATGGCGAACGAGGTGAGGGCGGCGGCGCTTTCGCTGTTCCCCCGACCTCAGATCCCCAGTACCAGTTTGGCGGTGGTGAAGTAGATGACCAGGCCGGTCGCGTCGACCAGGGTGGTCACCATCGGGGCCGAGACGACGGCGGGGTCGATGCGGAGCTTCTTGGCCAGCAGCGGCATGGTGCCGCCGATGGTGGCCGCCCAGCCGCAGATCAGCACCAGCGTGATCGCGACGACCACGGCGATGCGCGGGCCGACGAACAGGGCCGCGATCGCCAGGCCTGCCGAGGCCAGCAGTGACCCCAGCACCAACCCGACCCGGCACTCCCGCCAGATCACCTTGAACAGATCCGACACCCGGACCTCGCCCACCGCCAGCGCGCGCACACAGGCCGTCGCCGCCTGCGCGCCCGCGTTGCCGCCCGCGCCGATCAGCAGCGGGATGAACAACGCCAGGTGGGCGGCCTGTTCCAGGGTGGCCTGGAAGAAGTCGGTGACGCTCACCGTCAACGTCGCCGCGAACAGCAGCAGCATCAACCACAGCGCACGATAACGGGCCAGCTGGAACACCCCGGCGGCCATGTAATGGCCCTCCCACGGCGCCGAACCCGCTTGCCGCGCAACGTCTTCGCTGTCGGCGGCCTCGATCACCTCGACCGCGTCGTCGATGGTGAGCAGGCCGACCAGGCGGTTCTCGCTGTCCACCACCGGCAGGTTGATGTCGTTGGTCTCGCGCATCAACCGCGCCGCCTTCTCGGCGGAGTCGGTGGCGCGCGCGAACGCCGGTTCGGTGACGACGAGTTCGGACACCATCGTCTCCGGCCGGGCCAGCACGAGTTCCCGCAGCTCCACGACGCCGGTCAGCCGCCGGCCCGAGTCGACCACCGGCAGCGTGTACACGGTCTCGGCGTGCGCGCCCTTGGCCCGCACGGTCGCCAGCGCCTCGGCGACGGTGAGATCGCTGGGCAGCGCGACCACCTCGGGAGTCATGTACTGCCCGGCCGAACCTTCCGGGTACCCCAGCAAACTCGCCGTCATCCGCCGTTCCCGCGGGCTGAGCCCGGCCAGCACCTTCTTGGCGACCTTGGCCGGCGCCTCGCGCAGCATGCGGGCGCGGTCGTCGGGCGCCATCCCTTCCACCAGCTCGCGGAAACTCTGATCCCGCAAGCCCTGCAGGATCTGCTGCTGGTCGACCGGTTCGAGTTCCTCGAACACCGCCAGCGCCTGATCCTTGTCCAGCAGCCGGAACGCCACGCCTGCCTGGACGGCGTCCATGCGGGCGAGTTGGTCGGCGATCAGGTGCGGCGGATGGTTGTCCAGCCAGTCCAGTGCGGCGTCGACGCGGTGGTCGGCGACGAATTCCGGCAGCGATTCGGCCGGAACCGGGCGTGCTTCGATGAGATCGATCTGCGACATGGGGAGTCCTCAGCTCGAGTGGTCGGCGCCCGAAGGCGGCAGCGGAGCGTGACCACGGCGGGCGCCCCGCGCGAGCACAGGGGCACCGCTCACCGTGGGTGAATGAGCGCGAGATTCACACCGCGTGGCGCCTGCCCCGGCGACGCAGAACGTCGAACGACGTCTAGGAATGCGAAGGGGCGGCGCCGCGCGGCCTTCGACTGGGAGGTTCACTGCGCATGCGACCCACCTCCTCGTCCTAGGCGGCGATCCTGCCGATCGCGCGCGCCGTTCGTCCCCGCGTTTCGTTCCGGGGAACCTTCACATTGCTCGAACACAGCGTGTGCTCGAATCCAATATGCCCGAACACGACGTGTTCGAACACAATTCTGACCGAACGCGAATGCGTCCTCCGGCAGGATACCTCTTTCGCCGGGAACTTTCACGGCGAGCCCCCACCGACCGCACAACGCCCCCGGCGAGGTGATCCAGGCCACCCCAGCCGTTTTCGGACACCAGGTGTGCGCACCCGAGGGTCGAGGACGCGGGACGCCGGTGGGACCGGCGCATTCGACCGGAGCCCAGCGGGCGGTTGGTGCGGTTGCCGCGCCGACCGAAGAAGGCGGTTCCGCGTGCGCGGGTACGACCTTGCCCAGCCCGAACGCGACCAGGTCGCGGGATTATCCCCGTGCGGGAGCACCTGTCGCACAGCACCCATAGGTTGTTGTCGTCGGACTCATCCCCGCGTGCGGGGGGAGCACTTGCCTGCCTTCCGGGTCACCTCCCGGATCGGGGGCTCATCCCCGCGTGCGCGCGGGAGCACCCACAGTGGCGGCCAATCGGGATTCAGGGGCGGGGCTCATCCCCGCGTGCGCGGGGAGCACAGAACCGCACCAGCACGGCCGTCGTCCGCCAAGGGCTCATCCCCGCGTGCGCGGGGAGCACAACCCGTACCACCACACCGGGACGTCGCCGCGGGGCTCATCCCCGCGTGCGCGGGGAGCACTACTGGCGCGGGGACCAGCCCTCGGTGCCGTTGGGCTCATCCCCGCGTGCGCGGGGAGCACCGGCCGGTGTCGGGCGGAAGTCCAGCGGCGACGGGCTCATCCCCGCGTGCGCGGGGAGCACGCGTTCCTGCGCGGGCAGATCGGCGCCACCCCGGGCTCATCCCCGCGTGCGCGGGGAGCACCGCGCCAGCTCTCGTCGCGCGGACAGCGCCTCGGGCTCATCCCCGCGTGCGCGGGGAGCACCCAGTCCGCGTACAGGCAGCCGTGCGTGAAGGGCTCATCCCCGCGTGCGCGGGGAGCACTTGCTGTCGGTGGTGTTGTGGTCGGTGGTCTCGGGCTCATCCCCGCGTGCGCGGGGAGCACCGATGCCGCCGCTGCCGTCAACTGTTCTGCGTGGGCTCATCCCCGCGTGCGCGGGGAGCACCTCTACGACCTGCCCGACACCCTCTCCGGAATGGGCTCATCCCCGCGTGCGCGGGGAGCACGACTGAGGATTGCACGCCGAGGCCGATCACCTGGGCTCATCCCCGCGTGCGCGGGGAGCACATCGCCGCCGGGGATGCGCGGATCTACGTCGAGGGCTCATCCCCGCGTGCGCGGGGAGCACGGCACCGGTTCGCGCACACAGCCGCTGATCGTGGGCTCATCCCCGAGTGCGCGGGGAGCACACTTCCTGACCTGCATGTTCTCAGCCCACTACCCCAGTTTTCATTCACTTTCACCCAACTCACGCGCCGCAATCCACCTCCTGATACATCACACCTCCGTCGTCCCGCGTGAGCCTCCGCACAGGTTCCCACAACCTACGCCTACAACACCGGAAGGGAGGCCCCGCGAGCTCCAACAGCCCCCACAACGAGCCCGTTGAAGCTCGTAGCCTCGTTTCCGCTCGCGACCCTGGACGTGTACCGCATGCACCCCTAGACGCACGAAGGCAACTCGCTTGCAGTCGACCGCTACGGCCAAGCGGGCGTTTTCCGCCACGGATCGGCCGGCACCACCCGCTCCCCCGCCCGCACCATCATCCGCTCGAGCACGGCCATGCGCTTGCGCTGCGCGAGCACCTCGTGCAGCGCCGCGTTCACCGTCTCCTCCGTCCGTCCCGCGGTGCCCAGCAGCGCGCCGACCATTGCCAGCGCTGCCTCGTCGACCTCGATCGTCACCCGCGCCATACCCACCTCCACTCGACCCCGTATGCGAAATGGTAAGCCGCCACCTCCCGGAGAACGGACATCTCGGGCGTGCCCGGGCTTGTCTGCGCTTGACCCTGACGCAGTGTCACCCTCGCAGCATGATCGGCATGAGCGACGAGTTCACCGTCCGGGTCGACGGCGCCACCATCCCGGTCGTCCGCGCCGGTCGTGGACGACCACTGATCCTGTGCCCCGGCCTGTGCACCACGCAGGCCGGGCTGTCCGAGCTGATCGGCCTGCTGCGGCGCGACCACGAGGTCTACTCCTTCGACCTGCGCGGCACGGCGTCTCCGGTGCCGCCGACCGGTACACCGTCGCCGGGTTCCTGGCCGATGTCACCGCCGTGCTCACGCGGGTGCGCGGCCGCTCGGCGGTGGCGCCGGTGCTCGTCGGGTACTCGCTCGGGGCCGACCTGGTGGTGCACTATGCGTCCGATCATCCCGGCGCCGCCGCCGAACTGGTGTTGCTGGACGGGGCGAATCCGGTCCCCGAGCCGTTCGTCACCGACGACGCCCTGCCCGAGTTCCGTGCGATGTTCGAGGACGTGGCGGCCTGGACCGCGAGCGTCGCGGACACACCGCACCGGGTACTGCTCACCGCCGCGGACATCCTCGCCGTCGATCGGGAGGTCGACGCGATGCGCGCGGCGACCCTGCCCCGCTTCGCGCGGATCGAGTGCCCGGTCCGGATGGTCACGTCCACCGCGATGGCCGGTGACGACGGCGACGACCGCGCCCGACGGCGAAATCGGAACTGGCGGGCCGGGATCGAGCGCCTGGTCCGCGAACACCCGCACATCCGCACCCGGTGGCTGACGGCCGGTCACGACCTGGTGCACACCCGGGCCGAGGACATCGCCCGGTTCATCGCGACCGGCGAAGACCCGGGAGACTGGTCCCATGCTGACCATCGGTGAGCTGGCCGCCCACGCCGGAGTCACGGTGCGCGCGGTGCGCCACTACCACGCCAAGGGATTGCTGGCCGAACCCGAGCGGGACCACTCCGGGTATCGGCGGTATCCGGCCGCCGCGGTGGTGGAGCTGATCAGGATCCGAACCCTCGCCGAGGCCGGGGTGCCGTTGGCGCGGGTGCGGGAGCTCCTGCGCGCCGATCCGACCGAGTTCGCCGCCGCAGTGGCCGAGATCGATGACACGCTGCGCGCGGAGATCCGGCGCCGGGAGGGACTGCGGCGGCGGATCGCGCATCTCGCCGCCGGTGACCGGCTGGTGCTGCCGCCGGAGCTGATCGAGCTCCTGGACCGGTTGCGAGCGCTGGGCGTCGACGAACGGATCGTCCAGGCCGAACGCGACGGCTGGATCCCGTTGGTCGCGCGCGAGCCCGAGCGGGCGGCGCGGTGGATCGCGCACAAACGCGCCCGGATCGCCGATCCGGGACTCGTCCAGGTCTACCGCGCGTTGAGCGGCGCCCTGGACCAGGCCGGCGACCACGACCTCGCCGAACTGGCCGACACCATGGCCGCCTACCTGACCGGTGCGGCCGACGACCCGGGCGAGAACAACCTGCCCACCATCGAGGCGCCGCTGGTCGCCCTGGTGGAAGCACTCGCCTTCGACACCTGGCCACCGGCCCGCCGCCTGCTGACCCTGCTGCGGGAGCGCGGCTGGAGCGGCTGGACCGAACCCCAGCGCGTGGAACCGTCTCGGGGAGCGGATCGAGCCACCGATGAGTTCGCGCGGCGAATCCGGTCTGAACGGTTATGACTCGTATCGTCGCCGACATCTCGATGTCCCTCGACGGCTTCGTCACCGGCCCCGACCCAGGCCCGGACAACGGCCTCGGTACCGGCGGCGAGCCGCTACACACCTGGGCGTTCTCCGACGACCCCGAGGACCGCCGCATGCTCAGCGAGGGGACGGCCCGCTCCGGGGCCGTCGTCCTCGGCCGCAACCTGTTCGACGTGGTGGACGCGCCCGGCGGCTGGAACGACGAGGTCGGCTACGGCGCGGCCGAGGTCGGCACGCCCGCGTTCGTGGTCGTGACCAGCGCACCGCCGACCTCGGTGCGGCTGGCGCACCTCGACTGGACCTTCGTCACCACCGGCCTGTCCGACGCGGTCGCCGCCGCGCGCGCCCGCGCGACGGCGGCCTCGGCCGAACGCGGCGAGGATCTCGACGTCGTGCTCATGGGCGGCGGCACCCTCATCGGGTCCGCGCTCGCCGCGGGTCTGGTGGACGTGCTGTCCCTGCACCTCGCCCCGGTCCTGCTCGGCGCCGGAACCCCGCTGTTCACCGACGGTCCACCCCGCACCCTGCGGCAACGCAGCGTCACCCCGACCTCGACCGCCACCCACCTCCGCTACGACGTCGGCTGAGCGGCCACCGCCTCCAGCTGCCGCCCCCTTTCGAACCGGCGCGCGTGGAAGGATTGCCTGGGGTATGCCGACGGTTGAGAGTGACGACGGCGGGTGGACCGCCGACTGGTCGAGACAAGGAGAACTCGGGTGCGTTTCGGATTGTTCGTCCCGCAGGGATGGCGGCTGGATCTGGTGGGGATCGAGGTCGAACGGCACTGGGACGTGATGCGGGGGCTGGCCCGGCGGGCCGACGAGCACGCGGAGTGGGAGTCGATCTGGGTCTACGATCACTTCCACACCGTGCCGGAGCCGACTCAGGAGGCCACGCACGAGGCGTGGACGCTGATGTCGGCGTTCGCGGCGAGCACCGAGCGGGTGCGGCTGGGACAGATGTGTACCGCGATGAGCTACCGCAACCCCGTCTATCTGGCGAAGGTGGCGGCCACCGTGGACATCGTCTCCGGTGGCCGGGTGGAGATGGGCATCGGCGGCGGCTGGTACGAGCACGAGTGGCGGGCCTACGGCTACGGCTTCCCGTCCGCGGGTGAGCGGCTGGCCCGGCTCGACGAGGGCGTGCAGATCTTCCGGCAGGCGTGGACCACCGGCGAGGTGCACCTGGCGGGCAAGCACTATCAGGTCGACGGCGCGATCGTGCGACCGCTCCCGCTGCAGGACGGCGGAATCCCGGTGTGGATCGCCGGCGGCGGCGAACAGAAGACGCTGCGGATCGCCGCGAAGTACGCGAACTACACCAACTTCGCCGGTGAGCCCGACGAATTCGCCCGCAAATCGGAGATCCTGCGCGGGCATTGCGCCGAGGTCGGCACCGATTTCGACGCCATCGTGCGCTCGGCCAACTACAACGCGATCATCGGCGCCGACCGGGCCGAGGTGGCGGACCGACTCGCCGCCCTGCGCGCCCGCCTCACCGGAGCGGTCACCGCCGAGGTCGCCGACGAATGGGTCGATCGCCTCTTCGGCACCAGCCTCGCCGTCGGCACCCCCGAGCAGGTCGCCGAGAACCTGAGCAAGGTGCGCGACCTCGGCCTGGGCTACGCCATCCTCAACTTCCCCGAATCCGCCTACGACACCTCGGGCATCGAACTCTTCGAACGCGAGGTGATCCCCGCCCTGCGCTGAAACGGCTACGGGCCCGGGAGCTTCCGCGACGGAAGCTCCCGGGCCCGTTCGGCGCGAACCGCGGATCAGAGCATGCAGCTCACGCAACCCTCGACTTCGGTGCCCTCCAGCGCCATCTGCCGCAGGCGGATGTAGTACAGGGTCTTGATGCCCTTGCGCCAGGCGTAGATCTGGGCCTTGTTCAGGTCGCGGGTGGTGGCGGTGTCCTTGAAGAACAGCGTCAGCGACAGGCCCTGGTCCACGTGCTGGGTGGCCGCGGCGTAGGTGTCGATGATCTTCTCGTAGCCGATCTCGTAGGCGTCCTGGTAGTACTCCAGGTTGTCGTTGGTCATGTAGGGCGCCGGGTAGTAGACGCGCCCGATCTTGCCTTCCTTGCGGATCTCGATCTTCGACGCCACCGGGTGGATCGAACTGGTGGAGTGGTTGATGTAGGAGATCGAGCCGGTCGGCGGCACGGCCTGCAGGTTCTGGTTGTAGATGCCGTGCTCCATCACCGAGGCCTTCAGCTCACGCCAGTCGTCCTGGGTGGGGATGCGCACACCCGCGTCGGCGAACAGCTGCCGCACCCGCTCGGTCTTGGGCTCCCACACCTGCTCGGTGTACTTGTCGAAGTACTCGCCGCTGGCGTACTTGGACTCGGGGAATCCGCCGAAGTAGGTGCCGCGCTCGATCGCGAGCCGGTTCGACGCCCGCAGCGCGTGATACACCACCGTGTAGAAGTACATGTTGGTGAAGTCGATGCCCTCGTCCGAGCCGTAGTGGATGCGCTCGCGGGCCAGGTAGCCGTGCAGGTTCATCTGGCCGAGGCCGATGGCGTGCGACTGCTGGTTGCCCTGCTCGATGGAGGGCACCGAGGTGATGTGGGTCTGGTCCGACACCGCGGTCAGCGCCCGGATCGCGACCTCGATGGTCTGCGCGAAATCCGGCGAGTCCATCGCCTTGGCGATGTTGAGCGAGCCCAGATTGCAGGAGATGTCCTTGCCGACCTTGGCGTAGGACAGATCGTCGTTGAACTCCGAGGGCGTGGAGACCTGCAGGATCTCCGAGCACAGGTTGGAGTGGGTGATCTTGCCCGCGATCGGGTTGGCCCGGTTCACCGTGTCCTCGAACATGATGTACGGGTAGCCCGACTCGAACTGCAGCTCGGCGATGGTCTGGAAGAACTCGCGCGCTTTGATCTTCGACTTGCGGATGCGCTTGTCGTCGACCATCTCGTAGTACTTCTCGGTGACGTCGATGTCGGCGAACGGCTTGCCGTAGATCCGCTCCACGTCGTACGGCGAGAACAGGTACATGTCCTCGTTCTTCTTCGCCAGTTCGAAGGTGATGTCGGGGATCACCACGCCCAGCGAGAGGGTCTTGATGCGGATCTTCTCGTCGGCGTTCTCCCGCTTGGTGTCCAGGAAGCGGTAGATGTCGGGGTGGTGCGCGTGCAGGTACACCGCGCCCGCGCCCTGCCGCGCGCCGAGCTGGTTGGCGTAGGAGAAGGAGTCCTCGAGCAGCTTCATGATGGGGATGACGCCGGAGGACTGGTTCTCGATCTTCTTGATCGGCGCGCCGTGCTCGCGGATGTTGCTCAGCAGCAGTGCCACACCGCCGCCGCGCTTGGACAGCTGCAGGGCGGAGTTGATGGAGCGCCCGATGGACTCCATGTTGTCCTCGATGCGCAGCAGGAAGCACGACACCGGCTCGCCGCGCTGCTTCTTGCCCGAGTTGAGGAAGGTGGGCGTGGCGGGCTGGAAGCGGCCGTCGATGATCTCGTCGACGAGCTTGCGGGCCAGCTCCTCGTCACCGGCGGCCAGCGTCAGCGCCACCATGCACACGCGGTCCTCGAAGCGCTCCAGGTAGCGCTTGCCGTCGAAGGTCTTTAGCGTGTACGAGGTGTAGTACTTGAACGCGCCGAGGAAGGTGGGGAACCGGAACTTCTTGTCGTAGGCCTGCTGGAACAGGCTCTTGACGAACGCGCGGCTGTACCGGTCGAGCACCTCGGGCTCGTAGTAGTTCTCCTCGACCAGGTAGTCCAGCTTCTCGTCGAGATTGTGGAAGAAGACCGTGTTCTGGTTGACGTGCTGCAGGAAGTACTGGCGCGCCGCCTCGCGATCCTTGTCGAACTGGATCTTGCCGTCGGGGCCGTACAGGTTCAGCATCGCGTTGAGAGCGTGGTAGTCGAGTACCTCGCCCGCGGTGTCGGCGGTACGCGCCGCGGGCTGCTCTAGGCGGGCCGACTTTCCGGCCGGCGCTGTCGTTGCTGTTGCCAAAACAATCCCAATCCCTCTCGGACGCGCTCGACGTCCTGCGCGGTTCCCATCAGTTCGAAGCGGTACAGGTACGGCACCCCGCATTTCCGCGAGATGACCTCGCCCGCATAGCAATAGGTGTCGCCGAAGTTCGTGTTGCCCGCCGCGATGACGCCGCGCAGCAGCGACCGGTTGTGCGGATCGTTGAGGAACTTGGCGACCTGGCGCGGCACGAACTCCTTGTCGGACCTGGCCCCACCGAGCACGTGCCGACCGCCCCCGTAGGTGGGGACGATCAGCACGTAGGGTTCGCCGACGCGCAGCGAGTCGGCGGTGTGCAGCGGTATGCGAGTCGCCGGGAGTCCCAGCTTCTCGACGAAGCGGTGCGTGTTCTCCGATGCGCTGGAGAAGTAGACGAGCGCGGTGTCGCCGAACGCCTCGGTGCCGCGCGACGCGACGCCCTCGGGTGACACAGCCATGCCCACCTGCCCTCTCCTCGGATGAACCGGCAGCGCGGCGGCCGGTCAGGCCGCGACGGTCGCCAGTGCCTTGATGCGGTCGGGGCGGAAGCCGGACCAGTGGTCCTCGCCCGCGACGACGACCGGCGCCTGCAGGTAGCCCAGCGCCATGACGTAGTCACGCGCCTCGGGGTTCTCGGTGATGTCGACGACCTCGTAGTCCACCCCGGCCTTGTCGAGCGCCTTGTAGGTGGCATTGCACTGAACGCAAGCGGGCTTGGTGTACACAGTGACGGTCATGACAGTCCCTCTCTCCTATGCCTGATCCACAGCCGGTGATCCCTGTGCAGTGCCTTGATCGGCCTTGATCGACGTACGCTGCGCAAACTCCCGGATCCGGTGCAGAAGACCCTGCTCACACCGCCTGCGGTGTCGCCGAGCGCCTGGGGCCTCACCCCGTGTTCCAGTAGGGAAGACACTACACCTAGTGGCCGACAGTTCTCTACAACACGACATGTTGCGAACAACAAAGATGAAATTTCGGCGGCGTAAGCCCCAGGACACGCGATTCGCAACCCGACACGGCGGTGGCCGACATCACAATTTCGTCGCGCAGCGCCCTCCCAGCAAACCCTCCCGCCACGCTGGTCACACCCGCCGCATCGACCCCGGCATTCCCTCCGGTAGACCGGCGAAACAGCGGCAGGGGCCGCTCCCGGACGGGAGCGGCCCCTGCGGTCGCGCGTGGTGGATCAGGCGGGTCGGATCAGGCGGAGACGAGCTTGCGCGCGGCCTCGGCCAGCTCGTGCACGCTGGCGCCGAGTTCGGTGAGCGCCTCGGCGTCCTCGCGCGGATGGGCGGCGCCGAACCGCTCGCCGATGGTGCCGAAGTGGGCGTGCGCGGCCTCGACGACGGTGCCACCGGCGATGCCGACGGCCTTCACCGCGTCGCCGTGGGCCCACCGGGCGGCGTTGGGGCTGATGGAGGCGCTGAGCACCGCGACCGGCTTGCCCTTGAGCGCGCCGGCGCCGTAGGGGCGCGAGATCCAGTCGATGGCGTTCTTCAGCACGGCCGACAGGGTGCCGTTGTACTCGGGAGTGACCAGCAGGACGCCGTCGGCGTCGGCCACCGCGTCGCGCAACCGCTGGGCGGGCGCGGGCACCGCACCCTCGACGTCGATGTCCTCGTTGTAGAAGGGAATCTCACCGAGGCCGTCGTAGACGGTGACCTCGACGCCCTCGGGCGCGGTCTGCGCCGCCGCCTCGGCGAGCTGACGCGTGATGGAGGCGCTGCGCAGGCTGCCGGAGAGGGCGAGGATTCGGGTCTGGCTCATCACAACTCCTGGTGTACTGATGGTGGTGGTTTCCGTTGCGGTCGTCTGACTCAACCGACTCAACCGGACCACGGTCCGATTACATTCCCGGGAGGGGTGCACACAGACGTGGGCTCCATCACACCCGCGCCGAACGGCGCGCATCGTTCGCTGCCGCGCGTCGGCGCTCCACTGCCCGGTACCGGCGAGCCGGGCGAGCGCGCCGACGCCGCGCGCAACCGCCAGCTGCTGCTCGACGCCGCCCAGCAGCTGGTCCGCGAGCACGGCGTCGACAGCCTCACGATGGACGCGCTGGCCCGCCGGGCCGGTGTCGGCAAGGGCACGGTCTTCCGGCGGTTCGGCAACCGCTCGGGCCTGCTGCGCGCGCTGCTCGACCACTCGGAACGAAAGTTCCAGCACGGCTTCATGTTCGGCCCGCCCCCGCTCGGCCCCGGCGCGCCGCCGCTCGACCGGCTCGTCGCGCTCGGCCGCGCCCGGCTGCTCGACATCGAGGTGGAGGGCGAGCTGTATCGCGCCGCCGAGGTGGGCGAGGCGGGCGAACGGTACGTGGGCGCGCCGTACAGCCTGCTCAAGGCCCATGTCCGGATGTTGCTGCGGGAGGCGCGCACCGCGGGCGAGCCCGATCTGCTCGCCGACGGCCTGCTCGCGTTGCTCAGCGCGCCGCTGGTGATGCACCAGCTCGACGTGCTCGGTTACAGCCGCACGCAGATCGGTGACAACTGGGAAGCTTTCGTTCGACGGGTGGCCGGGGTCGTCGCGCCAGTAGAGTGAGGCCATGGCGAGCCTGCGCGAACAGATCATCACCGAATTGGGCGTCCAGCCGGTCATCGAACCGAAGACCGAGGTGCGCCGCCGGGTCGACTTCCTCAAGGACTACCTGCGGTCCACGCCCGCACAGGGTTTCGTGCTCGGCATCAGCGGCGGGCAGGACAGCACGCTGACCGGCAGGCTGTGCCAGCTGGCCGCCGAGGAGGTCAGGGCCGAGGGCGGCGAGGCGACCTTCGTCGCGGTCCGGCTGCCCTACGGGGTGCAGGCCGACGAGCACGACGCGGCGGTGGCGATGGAGTTCATCCGCCCCGATCGGGCGGTGACGGTGAACGTCAAGCCCGGGGTCGACGCGACGGCCGGGGCGGTCGCCGAGGGCCTCGGCCTCGACGCGCTGCGCGATTTCGTGCGCGGCAACATCAAGGCCAGGGAACGGATGATCATCCAGTACGCGATCGCCGGGCAGGAGAACCTGCTGGTGGTCGG
Organism: Nocardia sp. FDAARGOS_372; assembly: GCF_002554515.1. Lineage (NCBI taxonomy): Bacteria > Bacillati > Actinomycetota > Actinomycetes > Mycobacteriales > Nocardiaceae > Nocardia > Nocardia sp. FDAARGOS_372. The sequence goes on from NZ_PDDW01000001.1 coordinate 3,116,863, forward strand.
CACCGATCACGCGGCCGAGGCGGTGACCGGGTTCTTCACCAAGTACGGCGACGGCGGTGTCGACCTGACGCCGCTGACCGGACTGACCAAGCGGCAGGGCGCCGCGCTGCTGCAGGAACTCGGCGCACCGCCGAGCACCTGGTCCAAGGTGCCCACCGCCGACCTCGAGGACGACCGGCCCGCGCTGCCCGACGAGGAGGCGCTGGGACTGCGCTACAGCGAGATCGACGACTACCTCGAGGGCAAGGAGGTCACCGAGGCGGTGGCCGCACGGGTCGAGCAGCTCTACACCGCCACTCGGCACAAGCGCACCGTGCCCGTGTCGCCGCTCGATTCCTGGTGGCGCTGAACCACAGCGGCGTCACCCGCCGCTGAGCGCGGTCTGCACCTCCCGTAGCCGGCGGGCCAGGAACGCGCGGGTCTCGTCGTTGCCCGCGCGGTCGAGCGCGATCCGGTACTGCTCGGCGGCCTCCCGTGGCCGTCCGGCCCGGCGCAGCAGGTCGGCGCGGCTCGCGGCGACCATGTGCGTGGCCGCGAGCCGGGGATGCCCGGCGATCTCGTCGATCGCGGCCAGCCCGGCGTCGAACCCGGCCAGGAAACCGAGGGCGACCGCGCGGTTGAGCCGCACCACCGGGGACGCGGAGTACCGCAGCAGTTCGTCGTAGCCCGCCACCACCCGCGCCCAGTCGGTCGTGGACCAGTCCGGGGCGCTCGCGTGCGCGGCGGCGATGCGCGCCTGCGCGAGATAGGGCCCGCGCGCGTCGGCGAGGTCGGCCAGCAGCGCCCGGCCCTCGGCGATGGCCGCGCGGTTCCAGCCCCCGCGGTCCTGTTCCTCCAGCGGCACGGCCGCGCCGTCCGGGCTGCGGCGCTGCCCGCGTCTGCTGTCGTGCAGCAGCATGAGCGCGAGCAGGGCGCGGGCTTCCGGCTCGGCGGGCAGCAGGGCGCACAACAGCCTGCCCAGCCGGATCGCCTCGTCGCAGAGCTCCGCCCGCACCGCCGCCGGGCCGCCGGTGGCCGAGTAGCCCTCGGTGAAGACCAGGTAGACGCAGGCCAGCACGCCGGGCAGCCGCTCGGGCAGCAGGTGTCGCGGCGGCACGCGCAACGGGATGGCGGCCCGGCGGATCTTCGCCTTGGCCCGGGAGAGCCGTTGGGCCACGGTGTGTTCCGGTTGCAGGAAGGCGCGCGCGATCTCGCTCGTGCGCAGCCCGCAGACCAGGCGCAGGGTGAGGGCCACCTGGGATTCGCTCGACAGCGCCGGGTGGCAGCAGGTGAAGATCATCCGCAACTGGTCGTCGGGCACCGGGGTCACCTCCTGCGGTTCGTCCGGCGGACGCACCCGCGCCGCTTCGACCTCCCGGTCGGCGCGGGTGGCCTCGCGCCGCAACCGGTCCAGCGCCCGGTTGCGGGCGACGGTCGTGATCCAGGCGCCCGGGTTGGCGGGTGTGCCGCGGGCGGGCCAGGTGCGCAACGCCTCGGCGAAGGCCTCCTGTACGGCGTCCTCGGCGGCGGCGATATCGCCCACCAGCCGGGCGACGGTGGCCAGGGCCCGCCCGAACTCGGCGCGGTAGACCGCGTCGACGGCCGGGCCCGCCACCTCACTGCCCCAGGTGGACGATCGGGCGCACCTCGGTGTGTCCGCGCTCGCCGAGCGGGATCTGCGCGGCGATCTCGGCGGCGGTGGCCCGGTCCGGGGCGGTGAACAGGTAGAGGCCGTCGACGACCTCCGCGGATTCGACGAACGGGCCGTCGGTGAGCAGCACCCGGCCGTCGCGCTTGCGCAGGGTGGTCGCGGTCGCGGGCGGATGCAGCGCCCCGCCGCCGCGGATCGCCTCGGCGTATTTCTCGCCGAACCGGCGATGCTCCTCGACCGCGGCGTCCCACGCCGGGGTGTCGGGCGCGAGCACGGCGTCGGGAGCCTCCCAGAGCAGCGCGAGCCACCAGTCCGGTCCCGGCTCCTCGTGTGGGTACCACATGACCATCGGCCGCACCTCGAAGCAGCCGGTCTCCGACATCGGCAACTGTTCGGCGAGTTCGATGGCCGCGTCCAGGTCGGGTGCGTCGAAGACGTAGAAGCCGCCCACCACCTCGGCCTGCTCGGCGAACGGGCCGTCGGTCACCAGTGTGCGCCCCTCACCGCGGCGGATCGTCAGCGCCGTCTCGGACGGGTGCAGCGCGGCACCGCCCGCGACCGCGTGCCCCGAGCGCCGCTCGAACTCGGCGAACTGCGCCACCTCGGCCTCGAACTCGGGCGTGCCCGGCTGGTAGACCGGCCCGTCCTCGGGTCCGGCGAGTGTCACCAGGTAGTGCATGGCGTCATCCTTTCTCGATTCGGCGGGAGCGGATACCCCCGGCTATGAGGACGACGATCGGGATCGGGCTTCTTCTACATCCGCGCGAGAAGTTTTTGCGGCGGTGTCAGCCGCCTGCGAAGGGGGGCAGCACGTCGACCTGGCGGCCGAGCGCGGCGGCCGGGTCGCGGGTGAGCTCGTCGCCGATCAGGTAGGCGCACACGGCCAGCATCTTGTCCAGGTCGGGACCGTAGGCGTCGGCGAGGGTGGTGCGCAGGTCGGCGACGGTGGCGCCGGGTGGCAGGTCGAGCTGTTCGGTCTCCTTGCCGACCGCGTCGGCGATGGCGGCGAAATAGCGGATCTCAACCACCGATGGCTCCCATCGTGCGTTCGGGCGGGACGAAGTTCTCCGATTCGATGCCGTGCCCGGCCCACTTCTGCCACATGGCGCCGCGCCAGATGGCCGCGATCTCGGTGTCGTCGGCGCCCGCCCGCATGGCCTGGCGCACGTCGAATTCCTGATCGCTGAACAGGCAGGAGCGCAGCATGCCGTCGGCGGTGAGCCGGGTGCGGTCGCAGGTGTCGCAGAACTTGCGGGTGACCGTCGCGATGATGCCCACGGTCGCCGGGCCGCCGTCGACGAGCCACTTCTCCGCGGGCGCGGACGGGTCGGCGCGACCGGCCTCGGTGAGCGCGAAGCGGGTGCCGAGCACGTCGAGCAGTTCGGCGGCGGTGACCATGTTGGCGCGCGCCCACTCGTGGTCGGCGTCCAGCGGCATCTCCTCGATGAACCGCAACTCGCACTCCTCGTCCAGACACCACCGCAGCAGATCCGGTGCGTCGGCGAGGGTTTGGCGCATCAGCACGGCGTTCACCTTGACCGGGGCCAGGCCCGCCGCCCGCGCGGCGCGGATGCCGGCGAGCACCGAGTCGAGGCGGTCGCGGCGGGTGAGGCGGGCGAAGCCGAGCCGGTCGACGGTGTCGAGCGAGACGTTCACCCGGTGCAACCCGGCGGCGGCCAGCCCCCGCGCCCGGTGCGCGAGGCCGACACCGTTGGTGGTCATGGCCAGCGGCGTCTGCGGCACCCGCGCGTGGCAGCCCGCGATGATCCGCTCCAGGTCACGCCGTAGCAGCGGCTCACCGCCGGTGAACCGGACCTCCCGCACCCCCAGTTCCTCCACGGCCAGGGCGACCAGGCGGACGATCTCGTCCACGGTCAGCAGTTCCTCGGCCGGGATGGGCGGCAGGCCCTCCTCGGGCATGCAGTAGGTACAGCGCAGCGAGCACTTCTCGGTGATGGACACGCGCAGGTCGCGGGCGACCCGGCCGAAGCGGTCGATGAGCACGGGCGTATCGGGCCGTCCGTCGAGCGAGGGCCGCCCGGATCGCACGGCGGGGATGCCCATATCGACCAACGTCACCGCTCCATTATGACCGCTGCCCCCGACACGGGCAGGCCCGACGGGAGAACCCGTTCGACCTGGGGCTCTCACAAATCACCACGTCAGGCCGTGAGATCGGGGTGTCGCGATAGGCTGACCGCCATGAACGCACGGGCCGCGGACGGTGCCGCCAGAACCGTCGACGAGTACCGCGACACCATCGAGCAGGTCCTGCGGCCACTGGCGGCGCGCCGGCTGGAGACGGTGCCGGTGCCCGCGGCGCTGGGCCGCCTGCTCGCCGAGGACGTGCACTCGCCGGTCGACCTGCCGGTGTTCCGCAACTCGTCCATGGACGGTTACGCCGTGCGCGCGGCCTCGGTGGCGGACGCGCCGGTGACGCTCCGGCTGGCCGGGGTGGTCGCGGCGGGCGAGGCGGGCGACACGCCGTTGCCCGAGGGCGGCGCGTGGAAGGTGATGACCGGCGCCCCGGTGCCGCCGGGCGCGGACTGTGTGGTGCCGGTCGAGGACGCGCGCGCCGAGGGCGATCGGGTCGTCGTCGAACGCGGCCGTGCGGCAGGCGATTTCATCCGCGAGCCGGGTACCGATGTGCGCGCGGGCGCGTTGCTCGTCGCGGCGGGCACCGGGCTCACTCCGCGCCACATCGCCGCGTTGGCCGCGGTCGGGGTGGCGCGGGTGCGGGTGTTCGAGCCGGTGCGCGCCGCGGTGATCACCACCGGCGACGAACTCGTGCCCGCGGGCAGCACCCTGCGGCCCGGACAGATCTACAACTCCAACGGCATCGCACTCGCCGCCGCGCTCACCGCCGACCGGGTGCGGGTGGTCTCGGTCGAGCACAGCACCGACGATCCCGCGGTCTTCCGCCGGTTGCTCGCCGCCGCAACCGAATCCGCCGACGTGGTGTTCACCTCCGGCGGGGTGTCCCAGGGCGATTTCGAGGTGGTCAAGGAGGTGCTCGGGCCGCGCGGGGAGTTCGGTGCGGTGGCCATGCAACCGGGTGGGCCGCAGGGGCTGAGCGTGGTCGACGGCACGCCGGTGCTGAGTTTCCCCGGCAATCCGGTGAGCACGCTGGTCTCGTTCGAGGTGCTGGCCCGGCCGGTGCTGCGCAGGCTGTCCGGCCTGCCGCCTCTGCGCGGCTTCGAGACGACGTTGCGCGAGGCGGTGCGCTCCCCCGCGGGCAAGCGCCAGTTCCTGCGCGGGCGGCTCACCGACGACGGCGTCGAGACCGTGTCCGGGCCGGGGTCGCACCTGATCGCGGGCATGGCGCGGGCCGATGTGCTCATCGACGTGCCCGCCGAGGCCACCGAACTGGCCGCGGGCGCCCCGGTGTGGGTGCGGGAACTGTGAGATCCGGCGCGGCGACCGCGGCGGCGACTGTGCCAGGCTGGAGTTCATGAGCGAGCTGTCCCATGTCGACGCCGAGGGCCGTGCCCGGATGGTGGACGTGAGCGCCAAGGCCGACACCGCGCGGGTCGCGGTCGCCGCGGGCGAGTTGCGCACCACGCCCGAAGTGGTGGCCCTGGTGCGCGCCGACGATCTGCCCAAGGCCGATGTGCTGTCGACCGCGCGACTGGCCGGTATCGGCGGCGCCAAGAAGACCTCCGAACTGATCCCGCTGTGCCATCAGCTCGCGCTGTCCTCGGTGACGGTCGAATTCGGCTTCACCGACAGCGCCGTCACCATCGAGGCCACCGCGAAGACCAAGGGCCCCACCGGTGTCGAGATGGAGGCGCTCACCGCGGTGGCGGTGGCGGGGCTGACGCTGCACGACATGGTCAAGGCCGTCGATCCGGCCGCCAGCCTGCACAACGTCCGGCTGCTCACCAAAGACGGTGGGAAACACGGGCATTGGGAGCGGTCCGGCGAACCCGCCCGAGCGGGCGATCACCGGCACGGCACCGCCGCGCCGGACCGCCCGGCCGGTGCGGTCGCCGAAGGCACGGCAACCGGTAGCGCCGCCGGGCCGGTGCGCTCCGCGGTGGTCCTGGTCGCCTCCACCGGTGCGGCGGCGGGCACCCGCGAAGACACCACCGGCCCGGCGCTGGCGGCCTGGTTGGCCGGGCTCGGTTTCGAGGTGCGCGGCCCGCTGGTCTGTGCCGACGCCGAGATCGCCGTCGGGCTCGCCGACGCGCTGCGCTCGGGCCCCGACCTGGTGATCACCACCGGCGGCACCGGCGCGGCACCCTCCGACGCGACACCGGAGGCGACGCTGGCCGTGCTGGACCGCGAACTGCCCGGGGTCGCCGAGGCCATCCGGGCCAAGGGCGCGGCGAAGTTCCCGCTGGCCGCGCTGAGCCGCGGGGTCGCCGGGCTGGCCGGCCGGTCCGTGATCGTGAACCTGCCCGGTTCCCCGGGCGGGGTGAAGGACGGTATGTCGGTGCTCGAGCCGCTGCTCGACCATCTGCTCGCGCAAGTAGCCGGAGGCGGTGCCCATGACCAGTGAGACGACGACCGGGGTGCGGCTGGCCCGCATCAGCGACCAGCCGCTCGACCCGACGAGGGCCGAAGCGGCCGTCACCGGCCCCGAACACGGGGCGGTGGTGGTGTTCACCGGCAAGGTCCGCAACCACGACGGCGGGCAGGCGGTGGCGGCGCTGGAGTACTCCGCCCACCCGCGGGCCGAGCGCTTCCTGCGCGAATGCTGCGCGGCGATCGCGACGAGCAGCGGCCTGCCGGTCGCGGCCGAGCACCGCGTCGGGGCGCTCGGGATCGGCGATCCGGCCATCGTGGTGGCGGTGGCCGCACCGCACCGGGCCGAGGCCTTCACCGCCTGCGCCGAACTGGTCGACCGGATCAAGCACGAGGTGCCGATCTGGAAGCGTCAACTCTTCGCCGACGGCCTCTCCGAATGGGTGAACGCCTGCACCTGAGCGGTCAGTGCGGCACGTACCGCCACACGCCGAGCATGGCCTGCTCGTCCGGCGGCTCGGGCTCGGCGTGCACGGTGTCGCGCAACCGGGCCAGCGCCGTGTCCGCGGGCAGGCCCGCGCCGATGAGCACGAGGGAGCTCGCGCGTGCCTCGTCGCGCCGCCAGGACTGCGGTTCGAGGCGGATGTGCCTGCCCACCACGTGCAGGGTGAACTTGCGGTGGTCACCGGCGAACGCGAGCACGCCCTTGGCGCGGAACAGCCCGGGCGGCGGATCCTCCAGGACGCCGATCAGCCTGCGCGGGTGCAGATCTCGGTCGCTGGTGAACGACACGCTCGTGTAGTCGTCGTGCAGATGCCGGTGCCCGGGGTCGCCGTGATCGTGCTCGCGCCACAACTCGTCGAAGCTGAGCTGCTCGGCCACCGGTGTGCGCTCGCGCGCGGGCGGGTCGAACAGCAGGGCCGGATCGATGCGGCCGTGCGCGGTCGCGTACACCGGGACACCGCGGGCGTGCTCGGCGATCTCGGCCCGCAGCCGGTCGAGCACGCCGGGCTCGACCCGATCGGCCTTGTTGAGCACCACCAGATCGGCCATGCGCAGGTGACCGGCCAGCTCGGGGTGGCGGGCCCGGCTCTCCGGGAACTGCTCGGCGTCGACCACCTCGACCAGCCCGCCGTAGCGGATGCGCGGGTTCTCGCTGCCCAGCACCATCCGGATCAGATTGCCCGGCTCGGCCAGGCCGCTGGCTTCCACCACGATGACGTCGATGCCGGCCTGCGGCTGGGTCAGCCGCTCGAACATCTCGTCCAGTTCGCTCACGTCGATCGCGCAGCACACACAGCCGTTGCCGAGCGAGACCATCGCGTCGACCTGCCCGGCGACCAGCATCGCGTCGATGTTGACGGCGCCGAAGTCGTTGACCACGACACCGATCCGCGTGCCGCCGTCGTCACGCAGCAGGTGGTTGAGCATGGTGGTCTTCCCGGCGCCGAGAAAGCCGGCCACGATCAGCACAGGAATCCGCTCGCTCACCCCGACCACCCTAGGCGCCGCCACCGGGCCGCCCGCCGCAGGTGTGAGCGAGCGGTCGCGGGCGCCGGCCCGCGCCGCACCGGCCGAGGCGAGCGACCAGGAGGCCGCCGTCCGACACCCTCGCCGCCGAGAACCCCAGGATTCGGGTCCGTGGAACCCGTTGCTCGCCGGTCCGGGTCACCGCGGCGGGATCCGGACCGGTGGTGGAGACGGTCGGCGTCCACCTCGCTCGGGCCGGCCGAGCGTGCGTGCCTGAGCGGAGCCCGGCGGTCGGGCAGGTTTCCTACCTGGTCGGCGGGAACAGGGTGGCGGCCAGGGTGTAGGCGAGGTTGATCAGTTCGGCGGTGACGGCCTCCCGGTCCATGCCCAGCGCGCGGGCCAGGGGCATGAGCAGCTCCAGTGCCTTGCCCGCCGGGCCGGTGACCGCGGGGGCGGCCGATGAGGTCGGGGTGGCGGGTGTGCCGGTACCGGCCGGTGCGGGCGTCGTGCGCGCGCCCGGCGCGGGTGTGGCGGTGGTGCCCGGCGTGGGGGCGGCGCCGGGCGCGGGTGTCGGTGCGGCACCGGGGGCAGGTGACGGCGCGGCGCCCGGAGCAGTCGCGCCACCCGGAGTGGTCGCCGTGCCGGGAACGGGTGCGGTAGCGCCGGGTGCCGGTGCCCCACCCGGTGCGGGTGCGGTGGCGGTCGGTGCGGTGAAGCCTGGCGTCGTGGGCGACGGCGTGGTGGGCGCGTTCTCCGGGGCGGCGGGCAGCGGGTCGCTCGGCTCGGTGCGGGCGGGGGCCGCGCCCGCGGGCAGGTCGGCCGAGCCGGAGCCCGGGTCGACGGGGGCGTTGAGCAGGTAACTCACCACGCCGGTGGTGATGGCGATGGCGTGTTTCAGTTGTCCGTCGCCGGATTCGAGTACGGCGGCGTCCTCGGGGTTGGCGCCGTTGCCCATTTCCACGAAGACGTTCGGCACCGCGGTCAGCGCGGGCCCGGCGACATCGGCGCGCGACTGCAGGCCCTCCCGGACGCCGGCGTAGGTGGCGGCCGGGAAACCGGCCTGCACGTAGGCGTCCCGCACGGCCTTCGACACCGCCAGTCCGGGTCCGGACTGCACCCGATCGACCTCGGGATCGGGGACCGGCAACTGCGGGACGATCAGGTGGAAACCACGCTCACTCGCGGGCGCGCTGTCGGCGTGGATGCTGACCGCGACGGCGGCGCCGGACTCGTTGGCGGCGCGGGCGCGTTCGTCCACGCAGCCGCCCCAGCCGCTGTCGTCCTGCCGGCTCAGCACGACCCGCGCGCCGAGGCTCTCCAACGACGCCTTCACCAGCTGGGCGACGTTCCAGTTGATGGTGTGTTCGGCGACCCCGTTGACGGTGGTCATGCCGGTGGTCTGGCAGTCCTTGGTACCGCCGCGGCCGTTGTCGACTTGGCGGGACAGGTCTTCGGAGTGGTTCGGTCCCTGGTGCCCGGGGTCCAGGAAGACGGTGCGGCCGGCCAGCTTGGTGGCCATCTCCGGGGACACCGGTTCGGCGACCGCGGGCCCGGTTCCCACGACGGCCAGTGCGAGGGCGCAGGCGGCGGTGATGACGGTCGGCTTCATGTTTCGGTCGGTGCCCCGGAACGGAGCACCCCTCCCTTCCCATTGGCAACACCAAACCCAACGCTTCACTCTGGCAACGCCAGCATCACCCAGACAACCCCCAGTTACCGAACTGTTACCGCCGCCACACCCCGACCGCAATTCATGCGCGAACGCGCGCATTGTGACGTGTATCTCTTTGTCGAGTTTCCCGGCCGCCGATTTCGCGGGGGTGAGCGGTTCCGCGAGCGGTGACCCGGCCCCGGTCCGCGGCTAGGGTCGGCCCATGACGAGGACCAGGATCTTGATCACCGGCGCGAGCTCCGGGCTCGGCGCGGGCATGGCACGCGAGTTCGCGCGCAAGGGGCGCGATCTGGCGCTGTGCGCGCGGCGGCTGGAGCTGCTCGAGGAGTTGCGGAGCGAACTCACCACCGCCCACCCGGACATCACCGTCGCCGTGCGGGCGCTCGATGTGGACGACCACGCCGCCGTCCCGCGCGTCTTCGCCGAGCTGCGTGCCGAACTCGGCGGCCTGGACCGGGTGATCGTCAACGCCGGTATCGGCAAGGGCGCCCGGCTGGGCACCGGCCGCGCCGACGCCAATCTCGCCACCGCCACCACGAATTTCGTCAGCGCGCTGGCCCAGGCCGAGGCCGCGCTCGAGATCTTCCGCGGCCAGGACGGCGGACACCTGGTGCTGGTCTCCTCGATGAGCGCCGTGCGCGGGCTGCCCGGAAAGAAGGCCGCCTATTCGGCGAGCAAGGCCGGGCTCGCCGCGCTGGGCGAGGCGCTGGCCACCGAGTTCGCGGGTTCCCCCATCGCGGTGACGACGCTGCTGCCCGGTTTCATCGCCACCGACATGGCGGCCAAGGCGGGGGACGCGCAGCTGGTCGCGCCCCTGGACAAGGGCGTGGCGGCGATGGTGGACGCCATCGAGCGGGAACGCCGCCGCGCGTGCGTGCCCGGCTGGCCGTGGCGGTTGCTCGACCCGGTGCTGCCGCGCCTGCCCGACGCGGTGGTGCGGCGCCTCGGCTGAGCGCCACGACCGGGCCATTAAGGGCTCTGTAAGCCCCTGTCAAGACCCCCGAGGGATGGTTTGTTCCAGCCCGGCCGGTCCCTGATCCAGGAGGGGGGAACAGGGCCCGGCCGGGCTCTCGCACTACTGCACGGTCGGGTCGGGCAGGTGCCGCGCGTGGCCGATGGCCTCGGCGAGTAGATCCGCCGCGGTGACCAGCTGCTCGTCGGTGTGTTCGCTGGTGAGGAAGAACCGCAGCCGCTCCTGACCGGCGGGCACCGCGGGCGCGGAGATGTTGCCCGCGTACACCCCGCGCCGCAGCAGGTAGGAGGAGACGAATCCGGAGCGCACCTCACCGGGCACGATCACCGGGCAGATCGGCGTGCCCTCCGAGCTGCCCAGGTCGAGGCCGCGTTCGGTGAGCAGCGCGGTGAACTGTTTCGCGTTGGCCCACAGGCGGGTCAGGCGCTCGGGTTCGTCCGCGAGCACGTCGAGCGCGGCCAGCGCGGCGCCGACCGCGGCCGGTGCGGGTCCGCCGGTCAGCATCGCGATGCCCGGTGCCGCGGCCTTCATCGCGCGGATGAGGTCGGCGTCGGCGGCCAGGAACCCGCCGCAACTGCCCAGCGCCTTCGACAGCGTGCCCATCCAGATGTCCACCGCGTCGGTGGGCATCCGGTAGTGCTCGCGGATGCCGTGGCCACGGTCGCCGAACACGCCGAACGAGTGCGCCTCGTCGACCATCACGGCACAGTCGTATTCCCGTGCCACGGCGGCCAGTTCGTCGACCCGGCCGACGGTGCCGTCCATGCTGTAGTGCCCCTCCAGCACCACCAGGGCGCGGTCGAAGCCCGCGCGCGACATCCGCAGGACGGCGCGCAGCGCGTCGGGGTCGTTGTGCCGGAAGGTGATCCGGCGGCACCCCGACCATTGCGTCCCCGAGACCACGCTGCCGTGGATCAGCGCGTCGCACACCGCCACGTCGCCCTCGCGCAGCAGGAAGCCGAGCGCGCCCGCGTTGGTGAGGTAGCCGCTGGTGGTGATCATGGCGTCGCCGACACCGTAGAGTGCGGCCAGCCTGGCCTCCAGCTCACGGTAGAGCGGGATCTCGCCGGCGATGATGCGGCTGGCCGAGGCGGACGCGCCGTACCGGTCGAGCGCCTCCTTCGCGCCGCGCACCACCCGGGGACGGTTGGCCAGGCCGAGGTAGTTGTAGGCACTGAAGTTGATCAGGTCGCGATCGTCGGCACGGATCGTCGCGTCGTTGGGGCCCGACCGCACCAGGAACAGCGGATTGGGCATGTCGCTGTCGCCGTAGAGCTTGTCGATCGCGGCCTGCTTGGCCACCGTCGCGGCCACTTCGGGGTGGTCGGCGAACTGCTTGCCGGGGCCGCGGCGGGGACGGGCCGCCGTGCCGCCCGGCCGTCCCGGAGTGGCGGCGGGGCGCGCGGGGGCCGCGGCGGGCACCCCCGACCCCGGCCTGCCCGGCCCGCCGGTGGGCGCTCCCGCGGCGGCGCCGCCGGCGGACAACAACTTGCGCGCCAACTCGCGGGCGGATTCGCTCACGACCGCACCTCCGCAGGGACCGGCGCGTCCGCCGCCCCGTTCGGCGCCACCGCCGCGCCGTCCGGATCGGTTGTCCCGCCGTTCGGCCCCGGCGCTGCCGCCCCCGCCGCGCTGGCCCCGGCGTCACCGCCGTCCCCCGGATCGCCGACCAGATGCTCGGCGATCCGGGCACCGGCCTGCTCGAGGGTGAACGTGCGGCCCATGCTCAACGAGGACATGTCGATGCCGAGCGTCTTGGTCACCAGCGCGCCGAACTCGACCGCCATCAGCGAGTCGAGGCCGAGTTCGGGCACCGGCACGGTGAGGTCGATGGATTCGGCGGCCACGCCCATCACGGTGGCCAGCTGCTCGGCCAGCATGTAGGCGACCACCTCGCCGCGCTTGCCCTCGTCGAGTTCCCGCAGCGCCGCCGCCAGCCGGGCGGTCTCCGAATCGTCCTGCGCGGCGGCGGCGATGAGTGCCGCCACCCGCCCGGTCTGGGCGAAGTGCGGGCCCGACGCGGCGACCTTGCCCCAGTCGATCGGGATGATGTCGGCGTGGTGGTGCAGGCCGAGTTCGAGTGCCTTCTCCATGTACTCGGTGCCCTCGTCCAGCGGCATCGAGTCGAAGCCGGTGTTGCGCAGGTAGCGGGCCATGTTGTCGTCGTGCTCGGCCATGCCGCCGCCGGACATGTGGCCCCAGCCGATGGCCAGCGCGGTGCCGCCGGCGCGCACGACGGCATCGGCCTGGGCCTGCAACGCGATGTTGGCGGCGGTGTAGGAGTACTGGCCGACGCCGCCGAAAATGGCGCTGCCGGAGGAGAACAGCACGAACATGTCCAACTCGGCACCGATGGTCGCGAGCGCATCGACCAGCGCCCGGGTGCCGTCCACCTTCGGCCGGTAGACCGCGGCCAGGCTGTCGCGGTCCATCATGGTGATGCGCTTGTCGTCCAGCACGCCCGCGGTGTGGAAGATGCCGCGCAGCGGATGCTCGGCGGTGTGCAGCTCACGCAGGATCTCGGTCATCGCCGCCGGATCGGTGACGTCGCCGCGCGCGGCGGTCACCGCCACGCCCATCTCCTGCCAGACCGCCAGCTGCCTGCGCGCCGCCTCGCTGCTCGCGCCGCCACGGCCGAGCAGGGCGAGCCGGGTGGCGCCCTTGCGCACCAGCCACCGGCCGACCGCCAGGCCGAAAGCGCCGTAGCCGCCGGTGACCAGATACTGTGCCGCCGGGTCGATCTCGACCTCCGGGATGCGCGGCCGCACCAGCGGCGCCGGCTCCTCGAAGGTCAGCGCCACCCGGCCGATCCGCGTCGAGCGGGCCACCTCCTCGAACGCCTTCGCCACATCGGCGGTGCCGTACAGCTCGTAGGGCAGCGGCCGGTACACGCCGTCGGCGAGCTTGGCGTTGACACCGCGCAGCAGTGCCACGGTCTCGGCGCGCCGCCGGGCGAGCATCCGGTCCAGATCGAGGGAGTGGTAGGAGACGTTCTTGTCGAAGTGGCGCATGTCGAGCATGCCGCCGGTGTAGATGTCGGCCTTCCCGACCTCCACGATGCGCCCGAACTCCGCGACGGCGACGAAGTTGCGCCGCAGGATGTCACCGGGGGCGGTGCTGATCACCACGTCCACGCCCCGGCCGTCGGTCAGCGCGAGCACGTCCTCGGCGAAGTTCAGCGATCGGGAGTCCAACACGTGGTCGGCGCCCTGGGTGCGCACGTAGGCGCGGCGCTCGTCGGTGCTCGCGGTGCCGATCACGACGGCGCCGTGCAGTTTCGCGATCTGCACCGCCGCCGAACCCACACCGCCGGCCGCGCCGTGCACCAGCACGGTCTCGCCCGCCCGCACCCGGGCCAGCTCCAGCAGCGCGTATTCGGCGGTGCCGAAGGCGGTGGAGTTGGTGCAGTGCCCCGGCTCGGTGTCCGGGTCGAGCCGGCTGATCAGGTCGGCGTCGGCGGTGTTGTAGCGGCGGATCATGTCCTTGCAGCCCAGACTGACCGTGTCCCCCACCGCGACGTGGTCGACGCCCGCGCCCACCCGCACGACCGTGCCGATGCCTTCCATGCCCGGCGAGCCGCCGAAGAAGGTCTGCGCCAGATCGCGTTCGGTGAGCACGCCGAGGATCTTCAGCGGATCCTTGTAGTTCAGGCCGACGGCCCGCATCCGCACCTCCACCTCGCCCGGACCCGGCGCGCGGCGGCCGCATTCGCGCCAGGCCAGCCGGGACAGCACCCGCGACTTGGGGATCTCCAGCGCGAAGTTCGCCTCCGGATCGGTGAGCGGGGCCGCCTGGTCGAGGGCCTCGATCCGCTCGGGCAGGCTCGCGGTCACCACGGTGACCCACCGCACGCCGTGGCGCAGGAACACCTCGTCGGCGTGGTCGTAGCTGAAGGCGCCGGGCACGGCCAGCTCCGCGGCCAGTTCGGGGTCGGCGGTGTCGGCGTCGAGGTCGACCAGTCGCCAACGCAGCCGGGGCTGTTCGTTGAGCAGTACCCGGCGCGCACCGGCGACGGCGGCGTGCACCGGGTCGGGAGCGGTGTCGCCGTCGGGATGGGCGTAGGCCTGTTCGGTGACGACCGTGGCGTGGATCGAGCCGTCGCCGGTCATCGGCATATCGATGCCGAGCTGGTCGATGCGGACCTCCAGGAAGCCCTCCAGCGCGACGGCCAGCCTGCGCAGCGTCCACAGGTTGTCCAGGTCGGTGTAGCCCGAGCCCGCGACGACCACCACGTGCACCCGGTCCACATCGGCCGCGGCGACGGCGGCGTGCAGCCGGGCGACGAATTCGTCCTCGAGATCCGCGCGGCCCGGCTCGCCGACGGTGAGCAGTTCGCCGCGCGGGACGAGCCCGGCGATGCGGCGGGCACGCGCGGACGGCTCGGCGGCCAGATCGACCACCAGCGTGTGCACCGCGTCCGCGGGCGGCAGCGCGCCGCGGTCCACCGGATCGCGCATCTCCCAGCGGTTCTCGTAGAAGAAGTCGGTCATCCTGGCCAGTGCGCCACGGCCGGGAGCGATGGAGCCGAAGCGCATGCCGCGGATCTGCATCAGCACGGCCCCGTCCGCGCCGAGCAGGTCGATGTCGGCGCGCGGCTCGTCGGCGGTGTCGAGCCGCGCGAGCACGGTCACCTGCTCGGGCAGTGCCGCGAAGGCGCGTACCGAGTCCACACCGACCGGCACCATCGCCCCGTCCCGGCTGTTGCCGCTGCCCACCAGCAGGGCGGCGATGCTCTGTAGCGCGGCGTCCACGACGCACGGGTGCGCCAGATGCCCCGAGTCGGCGGCGATCGTCGCGTCCAGGGTGGCCAACACGGTGGTCTCGCGCACCCGCACGGCGGTGGCCCGGCGGAAGGCCGGACCGTACTGCAGACCGCGCTCGGCCAGCCCGCCGTAGAAGTCCTCGGGCGCGATCTCGTGCATGCCCGCGGTGTCGGGCAGGCGCACCTCGGTGGGCGCGAACACGCCGTCGACGAGCCTGCCGGTGGCGTTGACCGTCCACGCGTCGGCCGCCGCGCCGCGCGAACGGATGACGAACTGCCCGGTCGACTCGGCCACCCGCAGCTCCATCACGGGCGCGTCGCCGTCCTCGACGACCAGCGGCGCGACGAAACGCACCTCCTCCACCGCGACCCGGGTGGTCTCGGTGCGGACCGCGGCCGCGCTCAACGCCGCGTCCAGGTAGGCGGCGCCGGGCAGGATACGGGTGCCGCCGACGACGTGGTCGGCCAGCCACGGCATCGCCCCCACACTCAGCTGCACCGTCCAGGTGGTGCGCGGATCACCGAGATCCGGGTCGCCGAGCATCGGGTAGGCGCCGGGTGTGCCGTGCCTGCGCTGTTCGAAGGCGGGCAGGTCCGCGCGCAGCTTCGTGCGCTGCCAGGGGTAACGCGGCAGGTCGGCGTGCGGGGTGGCGGGCAGGTCGGCGAAGAGCGCGTCGATGTCGAGCACGCCCGCGGTGTACAGCCCGGCCAGCGTGCGCCGGAGGCTGTCGTGATCGTCCTGCTTGCGATGCAGGGTGGCGACGGTGGTGCCGGTCTCGCCCGCGCCGATCAGGATCTCGCGGATGTTGGCCCCGAGCACCGGGTGGGGGCCGACCTCGAGGAACACCCGGCTGCCGTCGGCCACCAGGGCGCTCACCGCGTCGGCGAAGCGCACCGGGTTGCGCACGTTGCCGCACCAGTATTCGGCATCCCAGTCACCCGCGGTGACCCGCTGCCCGGTCACCGTCGAATACAGCGGCAGCACCGGATCGGTGAGCTTCAGGTCGGCCAGCGCGCCCCGCAGCTCGTCGAGGATCGGCTCCATCAGATAGCTGTGGTAGGGCACCTCGACGTGCAACCGCTTGGCGAAAACGCCCTGGACGGTGAGGCTTTCGGCGATCTCGTCGAGCCGGTCCACCGCCCCGGCGAGGGTCACCGCGCCGGGGCTGTTGATCGCGGCGATATCGACCCGCGTGTCGCCGTCGATGAGGTCGCGGGCCGCGGCGGGTGCGAGACCGACCGCGAGCATGCCGCCCGAGCCGGCCGTGCCTGCCTGCAAGCGCGCCCGATGGTAGCTCACCAGCAGCGCGTCGTGCAGCGACAGCATGCCGGTGACATACGCCGCCGACACCTCACCGACGCTGTGCCCGACCACCGCGGCGGGGCGGATGCCGAGTTCGGCGAGCGCGGCGACCAGCGACACCTGCACGAGGAAGTTGGCCGGTTGCGCGATGGCGGTGCTGGTGACCCGCGAGTCGTCCTCGGGGCGCAGCAGCTCCTCGACGATGGACCAGCCGGCGATCTCGCGGAAGACCGCGTCGATGCGGCGGGCCTCGGCGGCGAAGGCGCCGTCGGCCGTCAGCAGCTGCCTGCCCATCCCCCACCACTGCGGGCCCATACCGGTGAACACGAACACCGGCTCGGCGGCGCGGCGCGGGATCACCTTGGTCGCCCCCCGCGCGCTGCCCTCGGCCAGCTCGACCAGGCCGCGCACCAGGTCGGCCTCGTCGCCGAAGGGCACCGCGGTGCGGTAGGGGTGGTGCTGGCGGCGGGTCCAGGCGGCTTCGGCGAGGCGCTGCGGATCGCCGCCCGCGGCGATCTGTTCGGCGAAGCCGCGGGCCAGCTCCCGCACGGCCGGTTCGCTGCGGCCCGACAGCGGCAGCACGCCGTGATGGCGGGGTGGCCGCGCCGGACGCGGCGGCGCCACGTACTCCTGGAGGATGGCGTGCGCGTTGGTGCCGCCGTAGCCGAAACCGTTGACCGCGATGGTCATCCGCTCCACCTCGGGGCCGACCGGTTCGGCCTCGAGCTGGAGCCGGATCCCCAGTTCGTCGAAGGGGATCTCCGGGTTCGGCTCGTTCAGCCAGCCCTGCGGCGCGATCGTGCGGTGCGCGATGGCCAGCGCCGACTTGATCACGCTCGCGATGCCCGAGGCCGCCTCGGTGTGCCCGAGCTGCCCCTTCACCGAACCGACCCCGAGCGGCCGGGTGCGGCCGGGCACCTGCCCGTAGGCGCGGCCGATGGCCCGCAGCTCCAGCGGGTCACCCACGGGGGTGCCGGTGCCGTGCGCCTCGACGTAGGTCACCTGGTGCGGCGCGATACCGGCCCGCTCGGTGACCGACTTGGCCAGTGCCTCCTGCAAATCGGCGTTCGGCACCGTGATGGCGGTGGTGCGGCCGTCCTGATTGGACCCGGTCGCCTTGATCACCGCGTAGATCCGGTCGCCGTCGCGTTCGGCGTCGGCGAGTTTCTTGAGCACGACCATGCCCGAGCCCTCGCCGCGGCCGTAGCCGTCGGCGGCGGCGTCGAACGGCTTGCTGCGGCCGTCGGCGGCCAGGAAGCCGCCCTTGCACATGGACACGAACGGTTCGGGTTGCAGCAGCATGGTGACGCCGCCCGCCATCGCCACCTCGCAGTCGCCGTTGTCCAGCGCCTGACAGGCCAGGTGCAGGGCGACCAGCGAGGACGAGCACGCCGTGTCGACGGTGACGGCGGGCCCGACCAGGTTGAGCGCGTAGGCGATCCGGTTGGACAGCATGGTGTAGGAGGCGCCGACGGCGGTGTGCATGTCCACGTGCGGCAGCGCGTCACCGGCCACCGACACCGCCAGCTGGTCCAGGGTGAACGCGCCGACGTAGACGCCGACCGGCCTGCCCGCCACCCGGCCCGCGATGCCCGCGTCGTCGAGCGCCTCCCAGGCCACCTCGAGGATCAGGCGCTGTTGCGGGTCCATCGAGGCCGCTTCGCGCGGGGAGATACCGAAGAAATCGGGGTCGAATTCCCACGGATCGCCGGTCATGAAGGCGGCGCGTTTGGTGTACATGCGGCCCGGGGTGCGCTTGTCCGGGTCGTAGAAGCGCCGGTAGTCCCAGCGCTGCGGTGGGATGTCGACCACGCCGTCGCGTTTGTCGATCAGGAAGTCCCAGAACGATTCCGGCGAATCGATACCGCCCGCGTACCGGCAACCGATACCGACAACGGCGATGTCAGACACAACGACTCCTCGTAGAACTCGAAAGACCCGGCGAACTCGAAACGACCCGGCGCCGGGGGCTGATCAGCGCGGGGCGGGACGCGCGGGCGGGCGCAGCACCATGTTCATCTCCGGCCCGTCCCGGCCGACCCGGACGCGCTCGACCACGTCGCAGCCGAGCGCGCGATAGTAGGCGACATTGTCGTCCTTGCAGATGCCGCCGAGACTCGCCTCGGCGGCATCGGATGCCTCGGCCAGCGCGCCCCACAGCGCCTTGCCCACGCCGCGGCGCTGCAGGCCGGGCGCACATCCCAGGTACACCAGGAAGGTGTGCGGTCGGGTCGGCGCCACTCGCGCCATCGCCGCGTCGACCGCCATGCCGCGGCGGGTGCCCGCCGCCCCCATCGCCCGCATCAGTTGCGGACCGGCCACCGCCTGGTGCCACAGCGGTGTGCGGTGCCGCGGCGGGTAGTACAGCGCGGCGCCGACGACGCGGTCGTCGAGCAGCGCGACCGAGGCGCCGCCGATCGGCAGGAAACGATGGCGGAGCATCACCCGCAGCATCGCCGGTGTGCGCTTGCGCCGCTCCGCGAGCGACGGGAAGACGTACTCCTCGATCGGATCGTCGGTCTCGAAGGCCTGTGCGATGACTCGCACGATGTCGTCCGCGTCCCGGTGGGTGGCTCGGCGAACGACCGGACGAGCCTGCTGGTTCACCACTGTCCCTTACGCTTTCGTGCTGTGCCCGTTTTGTACGAACTGTGCCGCATCACGCTCCGGCGGGCCCGATGACGGGCTACTCGACAGTAGGTTACTCACCGGACACCTACACGCCAGCGGGAACCGTTGTGACATAAAACAGTCGACCGCACTCTTGTCACACCGGCAACGGTCACCTAGGCTGCGCGCTCGAAAGGGTCTGCGCCGCACGATGTTCCGCGCACCATGCGCGCTCGGGCCGGGGCACGGCGCTTTCGGCAACCGCGCAGCAAGCGATCGCCGCCGAGGACGAGTGAGCGATCCACCCGCACCCTCGACGGCGCCGCCCCGGCGACCGCACCCCCGAACCCGGCCCGACCCCCGACGCCGGACCGTGACCGTGGGCGCCGCCGGTCAGCCCGCCGCCGCGGCGGCGACCGGAACGGCCGTCCGCTGGGCGTCGGGAACCTCGGTACCGCGCAGCGACGTGCCCGCGGTCTCGCGCAGATAGGCCCAGGCGACCAGGCCGAGCACCGAGGCGCCCACCATGTAGAGGGCGGGGAACAGCACCCAACCGGTCGACTCGATGACAGCCTCGTTCACCAGCGGCGCGGTGCCACCGAAGGCCGCGGTCGAGACGTTGTAGGCCAGCGCGAAGCCCGCGTACCGGACATGGGTGGGGAAGATCGCCGGGAAGGTGGCGCTGATGGTGGACAGCTGCGGCACGTACAGCAGGCCGAGCACCACGAAGCCGAGCACCGCCCACACCGGGCCCTGGCCCATCAGCCAGTACATCGGCACCGCGCACACGGCCAGGCCGACCAGCGAGAACAACCACATCGGGCGGCGGCCGACCCGGTCGGAGATCGCGCCGAAGAACGGCAACACCAGCATGATCACCACCTGCCCGATGAGCATCATCGTGGTGGTGGCGGACTCGGACATGCCGATGGTCTTCTGCAGGTAGGTCGGCTGGTAGGTCAGCAGCGTGTAGTTCACCACGTTCAGCGCGATCACCAGGCCGCCCAGGGTGAGCAGCTCGCGGCGGTAGTGCAGGATCAGCTCGCGCAGGCCGGTCGGCGGGTGCGGGTTCTGGGCCACCTCCTTGAACACCGGCGACTCGTCCAACCGCGAGCGCAGGTACAGGCCGGTCAGGCCGAGCGGCACCGCGATCAGGAACGGGATGCGCCAGCCCCAGTCGTGCATGGCGTCCGAGCCGAGCACCAGCTGGCAGGCCAGTACCACGGCCGAGCCGCCGACGAATCCGGCGAGCGTGCCGAACTCGAGGAAGCTGCCGAAGAAGCCGCGACGGCGGTCGCTGGCGGATTCGGCGAGGTAGGTCGCCGCGCCGCCGTACTCGCCGCCGGTGGAGAAGCCCTGCAGCACGCGCAGCAGGATCAGCAGGATGGGCGCGAGCACGCCGACCGAGGCGTGCGTGGGCAGCAGGCCGATCGCGCCGGTGGCCGCCGACATCAACAGGATCGTGCTGGCCAGCACCCGCTTGCGGCCGAGCCGGTCACCCAGCGGGCCCCAGACCATGCCGCCGAGGGGGCGCAGCACGAACGAGATGGCGAAGCCGAGCATGGTGCCCAGCGTGCCGAGTTCACCGGGAAAGAACGCGTCGGTGAGGTAGGTGGCCGTCGCGGCGTAGACGCCGTAGTCGAACCACTCGGTGGCGTTACCCATCGCCGACGCGGCGACCGATCGTCGCAGCCGCCCGGGATTCTGCGTCTCGGTCATTGCGCCTCCTCACCGGCCCGCGTCCGCAGACCTCCGGTTCTGCCTCTCGCGCACCCGTCCCGCTACGTTCGGTCCGGGCACGAAAAGAACCGTTACCCACGTTCCGCACGGGGCAAACTCACCGGGGCGCAACCATCCGGCGAACGCATACCCGCTCACCAGGCACCGAACCGGCAATCGTGACGCTCGTCACACAATGGTGACCCGATCGGCTACGCCGGCCTCCACGAGAAAGCGCTCTTCGATCTCAGATGAGGATCGGATCAGGTGCTTATTCCGCAGATGCGCCTGTATTGTTCGATCCGTGACGAGTTTGCGGATCAGCGAGGCTGCCGCGCTGCTCGGTGTCAGCGACGACACCGTGCGGCGCTGGATGGATCAGGGGAAGCTGCCCGCCATCCAGCTGGACAACGGGCGCAAGGGGGTGGCGGGCAAGGATCTCGCGGAATTCCTGCGCAGCACCGCCGAGGCGCCGGAACCCGGCGTCACCGTGGCCGCGTCGGCCCGTAACCGGATGCGCGGGATCGTCACCCGGATCGTCAAGGACACGGTGATGGCGCAGGTGGAGATGCAGGCCGGCCCGTTCCGGCTGGTGTCGCTGCTGAGCCGGGAATCGGTCGACGAACTCGGCCTCGAGGTGGGCAGCGTCGCGGTCGCCTCGGTGAAATCCACCCACGTCGTGGTCGAGATCCCGGAAGGTACCCGCGGATGAGAAGCCTGGTCGGCGCAGTCGCCGCCGCCGTCGTCCTGGCCACCTGCGCGACCGGCTGCGCGAGCGGGCCGGACGCCACCCGCACGATCACGGTGTTCGCCGCGGCCTCGCTGACCCAGACCTTCACCGAGCTCGGCGACCGCTTCGAAGCCGCCAACCCGGGCACCGAGGTGGTGTTCAGCTTCGGCGCCAGCTCCGCCCTGGCCGAGCAGCTGCGCCAGGGCGCGCCCGCCGACGTCTTCGCCGCCGCGTCACCGGAGAACATGGGCCAGGTCGTGGCCGCGGGCCGGATCACCGCGACCCCGGTCACGTTCGTGCGCAACCGGCTCCAGATCGCGGTGCCGGCCGGCAACCCGGCGGGCATCACCGGGCTGGCCGATTTCGGCAGGCCCGAACCCGTGCTCGCGCTGTGCGCCGAGCAGGTGCCCTGCGGTGCCGCGGCGCGGAAGGTGTTCGACCTGGCGGGCATCACCGCCCAGCCGGACACCCGCGAAGCCGACGTCAAGGCGGTGCTCACCAAGGTGACCCTGGGCGAGGTGGACGCGGCACTGGTCTACCGCACCGATGTGGCCGCCGCGGCCGAGCGGGTGGAGGGCATCGACTTCCCCGAATCCGAGCGTGTGCTCAACGACTACCCGATCGCGCCGCTGGCCGCCGCCCCCGAACCCGCCACCGCGGCGGCGTTCGTCGACTTCGTCCGGTCACCGCAGGCGCGGGAGATCTTCGACCGCGCGGGGTTCGCCGCGCCGTGAACACCGTGGCGCGGCGGCGAGCGGTACACGGGCGACGGCCGCTGATCCTGCTGGTCCCCGCCGTGCTCGCGCTGGCGTTCCTGGTGGCGCCGCTGCTCGGCCTGGTGGCCCGGGCGCCGTGGGCGACCATGCCGCAGCGTGTGGCCGAGCCGGAAGTGCTTCAGGCCCTACGCCTTTCGCTGGTGTGCGCGACACTGGCGACCGGGTTGTGCCTGGTGCTCGGTATTCCGCTGGCCTGGTTGCTCGCCCGCGGTGACGTGCCGGGCCGGGGACTGATCCGCGCGCTGGTGACGGTGCCGCTGGTGCTGCCGCCGGTCGTCGGCGGTGTGGCGCTGCTGCTGGTGCTGGGCAGGCGCGGGCTGATCGGCAGCCACCTGCACGAGTGGTTCGGCATCTCGTTGCCGTTCACCACCGCCGGGGTGGTGCTGGCGGAGGCGTTCGTGGCGATGCCGTTCCTGGTGATCTCGGTGGAAGGCGCACTGCGCGCGGCGGATCCGCGATTCGAGGAGGCGGCGGCCACGCTCGGCGCGACCCGCTGGTACACCTTCCGCCGGGTGACACTGCCCTCGGTGCTGCCCGGTGTGCTCGCGGGCGCGGTGCTGTGCTGGGCACGGGCACTGGGGGAATTCGGCGCCACCATCACCTTCGCCGGCAACTTCCCCGGGCGCACCACCACCATGCCGTTGGCGGTCTATCTGGCGCTGGAAACCGATCCCGACGCGGCGATCGTGCTCAGCCTGGTGCTGCTGGCGGTCTCGGTGGTGGTGCTGGTGGCGTTGCGGGAGCGGTGGATGCGAGGCGCGCTGTGACGCTGCGGGCCGATTTACGCGTGCGGCGCGGGGCTTTCGCGCTGGAGCTGGACCTGGAGGTGGCCGCGGGCGAGGTGGTGGCCCTGCTCGGGCCGAACGGGGCGGGCAAGACGACGGCGCTGCGCGCGCTGGCCGGACTGACCGCGCTCGACGGTGGACGCATCCGCCTCGGTGACCGCACCTGGGACGCGCCACCGGCCGTGTTCGTGCCCGCGCCGCGGCGGCACGTGGGCGTGGTGTTCCAGGACTACCTGCTCTTCGCGCACCTGTCGGTGCTGGACAACGTGGCCTTCGGGTTACGCGCCCGCGGCATCGCCCGCCACGCCGCCCGCACGGCCGCCGCGCGCTGGCTGGACCGGGTGGGGCTGGCCGAATTCGCCGCGCGGTCACCGCGCGCGCTCTCCGGCGGGCAGGCCCAGCGGGTCGCGCTGGCCCGCGCGCTGGCCACCGAACCGAGCCTGCTGCTGCTCGACGAGCCGCTGGCCGCGCTGGACGCGGCCACCCGGTCGCAGGTGCGCGCGGAACTGGGCGGCCACCTGCGCGACTACCCCGGCCACACCGTGCTGGTCACCCACGACCCGCTCGACGCGATGGTGCTCGCCGACCGCCTGGTCATCCTGGAGCACGGCCGGATGGTGCAGCAGGGTCCCCCGGCCGAGGTGGCCCGTCGCCCGCGCTCGGACTACGTCGCCCATCTCGTCGGCCTCAACCTCTACCGCGGCACCGCGCACGGCACGTCCGTCGCGGTGGACGGCGGCGGGTCGTTCACCACCGTGGAACCCGGCACCGGCCCGGTGCACCTGGCCTTCCCGCCCAACGCCGTCGGCCTGCATCCCGAGCGCCCGGCGGGCAGCCCGCGCAACACCTGGCCGGTGGTGGTGTCGGCCGTCGAACAGCACGCCCACACCGTGCGGGTGCGGCTGGACGGTGCCCCGCCCGTCCTCGCCGACGTCACGCCCGCCGCACTCGCGGAACTGGACCTGACGCCGGGCGCGCGGCTGTGGGCGGCGGTCAAGGCGACCGAGACCCACGTCTACCCGGCCTGACAGCCCGGCCGGTGCGCGCGGCCTCAGTCCCCCGCGCGGAAGAGTGCCAGCGCGCCCGGCTCGCTGCCGAACACGAAATGGGTTCCGCGGTAACCGACTTCCCCGTCGGTGGCGAGGGAGACCGCACCGCCGCCGACCCGGACCTCGAGGCGGTCGGTCTCGTGGCGCACATAGGTGGCGGAGTGGGCGAGCGTGCCGGTGAGGGTGGCCCAGATCAGCCGGGTGCGGGAGAAGGCGACGTCGGCGCGCAGGTAGCGCACGTCGAGGGTGCCGCGATGCAGCTCGGGGCGCGACATGGGGATCTGGTCGGCGGGGCTGTAGCGGCCGTTGCCCACGAACAGCATCCACAGCGCCACCGGCACACCGTCGACCAGCGCGTGCAGTGGCTGGGCGCGCAGCAGCACCCGCACCATGGCGATACCGGCGGCGGGCCACTTGCCGATCCGGTGCTCCCAGCGCTCGCGCAGTCGCACGAAGTCGGGGTAGCCGCCGAGGCTGGCGGTGTTGACGAACACCCGCGAGTCGTCGCCGTCGAGGGCCACGCGGGCGGTGTCGACCCGCACCACCGTCCCCGCGCGCAGCGCCGCGACCGTCGCCTCGGCCGAGTCCACCCCGGCATCCCTGGCGAAGTGGTTGAGTGTGCCGCCGGCGAACACGGCCAGCGGGAGCTTCTCGCGCACAGCGATTTCGGCGACGGCCGAGACGGTGCCGTCTCCGCCGAGCACGCCGAGAGCGGTCACCTCGCCCGCGCGTAGGGCGTCGGTGACCTGATCGTCGAGATCGCGGTCCGGGTCGAAGGCGAGGATGCGGGCGGCGGGCAACCCGGCGCGCACCTGCGCCAGGTGCACTTCGGCGGCTCCGCTGCCGGAGAGGGTGTTGGCCACCAGCAGCAGTCCGCGGCCCTGGGGCAGCGGATCGACCTGTTCGGCGACGCCGACCAGCGCGGGCTCGTCGACCCGCACCGCCCACCACCGGTGGGTGCCGAGCGCCACCCCGGCGCCCAGCAGCGCCCCGGCGACCACGTCGGAGGGCCAGTGCACGCCGATGTGCACGCGCGAATATCCCACGGCCGCCGCGACCGGGGCGACCACCGCCGCGGCGGCCGGGCTCTCCAACCCGACCCCCGTGACGAAGGCGGCCGCCGAGGCCGCGTGCCCGGAGGGGAACGACGAGGAGACCGGCGGCTTGACCAGCCTGCGCACGAACGGCACCGATTCGTCCGGTGGCCGCCTGCGCGGGAACAGCGGCTTGGCGACGCCGTTGGCGATGCCGCTGGCCAGCGCGACGGCCAGCAGTCCGCGCGCGCCCGCACGCCGGGTGGGGCGATCGCCGAGCAGCAGCATGGCCGCGCCGAAGCCCAGCCACAGCCGGTTGTGGTTCGCGCTGGTGCTGAGCAGGCGCAGGGCGCGGTCGGCGCGGGTGGGCCGCACCCGCGCGCTGCGGGCGACCAGCCATACGTCGAGGCTGCTCGCCGTGCCGGTGTGCCGGGTGAGGCGCGTGCGCACCCGCTGGAATCGCATCAGCCCAGGGTAGCCCGAGTTGCGATGCGCGCCAGGGGCCATCGGTCCCCGCCGCCCGCGCGACGCCGGGGACACTGGACGAGCGCAGGCGAATCCGTGTTAACTTAACTCCGAATCAGTATTAACTTACGGAGCGATCGGAGCCAGCTATGAGGTCCGCCGTCATCGTGGACGTCGTCCGCACACCGTCCGGGAAGGGCAAGGCCGGGGGCGGCCTGGCGGAGGTGCACCCGGCGACGCTGCTCGCGGGCGTGCTCGCCGAACTCGTCGCGCGCAACGACCTCGACCCCGCCGTGGTCGACGACGTGATCGGCGGCTGCGTCACCCAGAGCGGCGAGCAGGCGCTCAACATCACCCGCACGGCCGTGCTGGCCGCCGGCTTTCCCGAGACCGTGCCCGCCACCACGGTCGACCGGCAGTGCGGCTCGAGCCAGCAGGCCGCGCACTTCGCCGCGCAGGGCGTGATCTCCGGCGCCTACGACGTCGCCATCGCCTGCGGCGTGGAGATGATGAGCCGCGCGCCGATGTTCTCCAACGCCCAGGGCAAGGACACCAACCGCGGCCCGCTCGCGCACCGCTACCCGGACGGGTTGATCCAGCAGGGCATCGCCGCCGAAATCCTCGCCGCCCGGTGGAAGTTCGACCGCGCCGCGCTCGACGAGTTCGCCGCCCGCTCGCACCGGCTGGCCGCCGCGACCGCGGCCGCGGGCGGTTTCGACCGCGAGCTGGTCGCCGCGGGCGCACTCACCGCCGACGAGACCATCCGTCCGGGAACCACGGTGGAGGGGCTGGCCGGGTTGCGTCCCGCCTTCGCCGACGACGCCTATCAGGCCCGCTTCCCGGAGATCGACTGGTCGATCACCCCCGGCAACTCCTCCCCCCTCACCGACGGCGCCTCCGCCGCGCTGATCGTGACCGAGGAGGCCGCCGCGAAACTCGGCCTGACCCCGCGGGCCCGGTTCCACTCCTTCGCCGTGGTCGGCGACGACCCGCTGCTGATGCTCACCGCCGTCGTCCCGGCCACCCGCAAGGTGCTCGAGCGCGCGGGCCTCGGCATCGAAGACATCGACGCCTACGAGGTCAACGAGGCGTTCGCCTCGGTACCGCTGGTGTGGCAGCACGAACTGGCCGCCGACCCGGCCAAGCTGAACCCGCGCGGCGGCGCGATCGCACTGGGTCATCCGCTCGGCGCGTCGGGCACCCGCATCCTGGCCACCCTGGTCAACCACCTCGAGCAGAGCGGCGGCCGGTTCGGCCTGCAGACCATGTGCGAGGCGGGCGGGCTGGCCAACGCCACGATCATCGAGCGGCTCGGATGACGGGCACGCGATCGGCGCTGGTCACCGGCGGGTCGCGGGGCATCGGTGCCGAGATCGCCGCCCGGCTGGCCGCCGAGGGCTACCAGCTCACCCTCGCCGCCCGCACCGCCGACACCCTCGAGCAGACCGCCCAGCGGTTGCGCGCGGAGTACGGCGTGCGGGTGCAGCCGGTGGTCGCGCGCATGAACGAGCCCGAGCAGGTGCGCGCGCTGGCCGCCGCGCACGATGCGGCGTTCGGCGGAATGAACGTGCTGGTGCTCAGCGCGGGCACCGGCACGGCGGGCGCGGTCGCCGACATGCCCGCCAAGACCTACGAGCGGATGCTCGACGTCAACTTCCGCGGGCCGATCACCCTCATCCAGGCGGCGCTGCCGCTGCTGCGCAAGAGTGCCGCCGAGGATGTCGCCCGCGGTGCGAAAATCGTTGCGCTGGCCTCGATCACGGGCGTCGCCGGGGAGGCGGGCCTGGCTGCCTACGGCGCGACCAAGGCGGCGCTGATCTCGCTGTGCGAGACGGTGTCGCTCGAGGAGTCGGCGGGCGGGGTGAGCGCCACGGCCATCTCGCCCGGCTATGTGGACACCGACATGACGGCGTGGAAGCGCGACGAACTCGACCGCGCGGCGATGCTGACCACCGGTGATGTGGCCGAGATGGTGCTGGCGATCACCCGGCTGTCTCGCACCGCGGTGGTGCCCAACATCGTGCTCTCCCGCGCGGGCGAGCAGATCTGGCGCGCCTGAGCCGGCGAAAACCCTGACACGACAAGGATTCTGCGGATCCGCCGCTCTCCCGGCCGCCGTCACCCGTCCGCTCGGTGGCCGGGGGACGCGGCGCCGGTCACAGTCCACGATTGAGGCCGGCTCGACCGGGTATGCGGCTGATGTCAGCGACCGAGCCGATAATTCGGAGGTGTCAGAATGACACAGCACGAGAGTGGTCCGCGCGAGGGAATCAAGGGCGTCGTCGAGGACGCCAAGGGCAAGGTGAAGGAAGCCGCCGGCGTCCTCACCGGCCACGACGACCTCGAGCAGGAGGGCCGCGCCCAGCAGGACAAGGCCGAATCCCAGCGCAAGGCCGCCGAGAAGGAGGCCGCTGCGGAGAAGGCGCGTTCGGAGGCCGACGTGGACGAGGCGCGCCAGCGCGCCCACCAGGACGACAACCGATAAGAACACCCCGGAGGGCGGGTGGGCCGGTGGCTCACCCGCCCTTCGGCGTACTCAGCCGCGCCACCACGGTGCCGAGCCCGTCGGCGAGCGCGCGCCGCTGCTGTTCGGTGAGCACGTCGATGAGGGCGCGCCGCACCGTCGCGACGTGTCCCGGCGCCACCTCGGCCAGCCGCTCCCGGCCCGCGGGCGTCAGCACCGCGAGCACGCCGCGATCGTCGGCGTCGGCGGCTTCGCGCCGCACGTACCCGGCCTTCTCCAGCTGGCCGATCTGATAGCTCAGCCCGCTCTTGGAGGTGAAGAGCGCATCGGCCAGCTCGGTCATCCGTAGTCGCGCCTGCGGCGCCGCCGACAACCGGACCAGCGTCTCGTACTGGGGATGGGACAACCCCTCCCGCTTGAGATGCTGTTCGATCTCCCGATTGACAAGGGCCCCCGCACCCAGGAATGCCTCCCAGGCGCGCATCTCGTCGGCGTCGAGCCACCGTGTCTCGGTCACACCACCACCCTAACCATGTTGTTCAAATTTGAACTAGGCGCTATGCTGGCATCGTTCAAATTTGAACTATCTGGACCGAGAACGGAGTGAGTCATGGCGAGCACCACCACCGAGCGCATGCCGGTGCTGTACCTCTCGCACGGCGCGCCGCCGCTGGTCGACCACGAGCGCTGGCCCGCCGAACTGGCGGCGTGGGCCGCGGAGCTGCCGCGGCCCACCGCGATCCTGATCGTCTCCGCGCACTGGGAGGCCGCGCCCATCGCCCTCGGCGCCACCACCACGGTGCCGCTGGTCTACGACTTCTGGGGCTTCCCTCAGCACTACTACGAGGTGCGCTATCCCGCGCCGGGCGCGCCCGACCTGGCGCGCACGGTCCGCGGCCTGCTCGGGGCAGGTGTCGCCGAGGTCCCCGACCGCGGCCTGGACCACGGCGCCTACGTGCCGCTGACGCAGATGTACCCCGACGCCGACGTGCCCGTTCTGCAGCTGTCCATGCCCACCCTCGACCCCGAGGCGCTGTTCGGGATCGGGCGCAAGCTCGCCCCGCTGCGCGAGGAGGGCGTGCTCGTCGTCGGCAGCGGATTCTTCACCCACAACCTGCGTGCCATGACCGAGGACGACGTCCACGTGCATCGCTTCACCGCCGAGTTCGACGACTGGGGCGCCCGCGCCCTGGCCGACCGCGACCTCGACGCGCTGCTCGATTTCGAACACAAGGCGCCGGCGGCCCGGCTCGCGCACCCGCGCGCGGACCACTTCGCACCCCTGTTCGTCACGCTCGGCGCGGGCGAGAATGAGCTGGACACGTTACGAACGGTCATCGACGGCTACTGGTACGGCATGGCCCGCCGCTCCATCCAGGTCGGCTGAACCGCACCCCGGTCCACCGGCGTATACCCACCGAACAACCCGGACAGTAAGGACACGGCATGACGACCACGACCGGCAACACCGCATCCACCGCACTCACCCCGGCCCGGGCCAACCCCGGCGTCGACGTCGGCCTGCTGATCCTGCGCCTGGCCGTCGGCCTCACCATGGCCGCGCACGGGTCGCAGAAGCTGCTCGGCTGGTTCGACGGCCCCGGCCTGGACGGCACCGAGGCCATGCTGTCATCGATGGGTTATCCCTCGCCGCAGATCTTCGCCGTCATCACCGCCGTCACCGAGACCTTCGGCGGCTTGGCGCTGGCCCTGGGCCTGCTCACCCCGCTGGCCGCCGCCGCGATCCTCGGCACGATGGTCAACGCCATCTCGGTCAAATGGGGCGGCGGCTTCTGGGCGCCCAAGGGCATCGAATACGAGCTGCTGCTGGCACTGGGCGCGACCACGCTCGCCTTCACCGGCGCGGGCCGCATCTCCGTCGACGCGGCGGTGCCCGCGCTGCGCTACCCCCGCCTGGCCTCCGGCCTCGGGTTCGTGATCCTGGGCCTGGTGGTGGCCGGGGTGGTCCTGCTCATCCGCAACTGAGGCGGCGCCGGTCCGCCGAGCGGGTCGGTACGCTCGTCTCATGACGCAGCTCGCCCCGTCGCCGCTCGGCACCGGCGTGGACCGGCTGATCGATCTGCTCGCCGGCCTGCGCGTCGCGGTGCTCACCGGGGCGGGCCTGTCCACCGACAGCGGCATCCCCGACTACCGCGGGCCGGACTCACCGCCGCGCAATCCGATGACCTACCAGCAGTTCGTCGGTGATCCGGTGTTCCGCCGCCGGTACTGGGCGCGCAATCACATCGGCTGGCGGCGCATGGACGCCGCCCGCCCCAACCCCGGCCATCGCGCGCTGGCCCGGCTCGAACGGCTCGGCGCGGTCGGCGGGGTGATCACCCAGAACGTCGACCTGCTGCACACCAAGGCGGGCAGCCGCCGGGTCATCGACCTGCACGGCACCTACGCCCGGGTCCGCTGCCTCGGCTGCGGGGCGCTGATGTCCCGGATGACGCTGGCCGACCTGCTCGAGGCCGCCAATCCCGGCTTCGCCGACGCCGCGACCGCGACCGGCATCGAAGTCGCCCCGGACGCCGACGCGGTGGTCGCGGACACCGAGCACTTCCGCATGGTCGACTGCGCGCACTGCGGCGGCATGCTCAAACCCGACATCGTCTACTTCGGCGAGAACGTCCCCAAGGACCGCGTCGCCGCCGCCTACGACCTCGTCGACTCCTGCGACGCGTTGCTCGTCGCGGGCTCCTCGCTCACCGTGATGTCCGGCCTGCGCTTCGTGCGCCGCGCCGCTCGCAACGGCCACCCGGTGGTCATCGTCAACCGCGGACCCACCCGCGGCGACGACCTCGCCACCCTGCGCCTGGACGCGGGCTGCTCGCCCACGCTCGCCGCGTTCGCCGCGCACTGCGGCGACATCCCCGGCTGACCGGCACGGCCTCGCCGCGGGCGCCGTCGTGCCGCCCCTCGAATCTCGCTGATCGCAACCGTGTTCCGGCCCGCAGGCGGCCCCTAGCGTGGCAACGCACTCCCTCGCGTTAGGACCGTTGCCCTCTGACACTCCAACTGGATCCGGTCGCCACCGCACCCCCGCCCACGGCCGTGCCGGTGCCCACCCCCGCCACCACTGCACCACTGCCGGCCGCGTGGCGGCGCGCGACCGGCCTGGCGCGCAAATCCGCCGGATTGGTGCTCGTACTGATCCTGTGGCAGCTCGGCGCGCGCGGCTGGCTCGGCGCGACCACGCCCGCTCCCACCGAGGTGGTGGCAGCGGGCTGGGATCTGATCAGCTCCGGCGAGCTGTGGCGGCATCTGGCGGCGTCCGCACGCCGGGTGGGCACCGGGTTGGCGCTCGGAATCGGGATCGGACTGGTCCTCGGTGTGGCGGCCGGATTGTTCCGGCTGGCCGAGGATCTGGTGAACGCACCGGTACAGGCACTGCGGATGATGCCTGCGCTCGCGCTGCTGCCGGTGTTCATCATCTGGTTCGGCATCGGCGACTCCTTCAAGATCGCGTTGATCGCCGTCGCGCCGGTCTTCCCGATCTACCTCAACGTCTTCGCCGGTATCCGTTCGGTGGACCGGCGGCTGGTGGAGGCCGGGGAATCGCTCGGCCTCAACCGCTTCGAGCTGACCACCCGCATCATCCTGCCCGGCGCGCTGCCGCAGATCTTCGTCGGTCTGCGCCAGGCACTCGGCATCGGCTGGCTCGCGCTGGTGGTCGCGGAGATGCAGACCACGCCGGTCGGGCTCGGGTTCCTGATGAACGACGCCAAGGAGTTCCTGCGCACCGACCAGATCTTCCTGGTGCTGGTCGTCTACGCGCTGCTGGGGCTGCTCAGCGACCTGCTGGTGCGGCTGCTGGAGCGGCGGTTCCTGGCCTGGCGCACCGGATTCGAGGGGCAGTGATGGCCGGCTCCACCACCACGACGACGACCACCACGACGACCGCCGCGGTGCGAGTGCGCGGTGCGGGCCGCGCCTTCGCCGGGCGGCAGGTGCTGCGCGGCGTCGATCTCGATATCGCGCCCGGCGAATTCGTCGCGCTGCTGGGCGCCAGCGGATCGGGCAAGAGCACGTTGCTGCGTGCCATCGGCGGCCTCGACCGCGGTTTCACCGGCACGCTGGAGGCGCCGCGCTCGAAGGCCATCGTGTTCCAGGAGCACCGGCTGATCCCGTGGATCTCGGTGTGGCGCAACGTGGTTCTCGGCGTGCGAGGCCGGGACCTGGCCGCGCGCGCCCGCACCGCGCTCGACGAGGTCGGCCTGTCGGCCGAGGCCGACGCGTGGCCGGCGACGCTGTCCGGCGGCGAAGCACAGCGGGTGGCACTGGCCCGCGCGCTGGTGCGTCACCCCGACCTGCTGCTGCTCGACGAACCGTTCGGCGCGCTCGACGCGCTCACCCGGCTCAAAGCCCAGGCGCTGGTGGCGCGGCTGTGGCAGCAGCACCGGCCACGGTCGGTGGTCGATTCCGAATTCTCCGCGCTGCGCCGCAGGTTGCTGCTGGCTCTCGGCGTGGACCCCGACGCACCGACAGGAGCGCAGTCATGAACGAGACCCGAGCCGACGCAACCTGGCAGAGCAGCACCGACGTGCTGATCATCGGCGGTGGCCCGGCCGCGGCCTGGGCCGCCGTGCACGCCACCGAAGCCGGTGCCGAGGTGACGCTGGTGGACAAGGGCTACTGCGGTACCAGCGGCGCGACCGCACCCGCGGGTACCGGCGTCTGGTACGTCGCGCCGGAGCCGGCCGCCCGCGCCAGGGCCAAGGCGAGCCGCGAGGCACTGGGCGGACACCTGGCCGACCACCACTGGATGGACCGGGTGCTGGATCAGACCTACACCAACATGCACCGCCTCGCGGTCGAGGGCCGCTATCCCTTCCCGGTCGACCCCGCCACCGGCGAACAGATCCGCACCGGCGTGCAGGGCCCGGAGTACATGCGCCGGATGCGCGCCTGGCTCAAGCGGATCGGCGTGCGCATCCTCGACCACTCCCCCGCGCTGGAGCTGCTCGTCGACGACGCCGGGGTGGTACGCGGCGCGGCCGGCCATCAGCGCCAGCTCGGCCGCGACTACCGGATCACCGCGGGCGCGGTGGTACTGGCCACCGGCGGGTGCGCGTTCCTGTCCCGCGCGCTGGGCACCAACGTCGACACCGGCGACGGCGCGTTGATGGCCGCCGAGGTCGGGGCCCGGTTCTCCGGTATGGAGTTCTCCAACGCCTACGCCATCGTGCCCAAGGGCTCCACGATCACCAAGACCGCCTACTACGGCTACGCCACCTTCTTCCACGAGGACGGCCGGGTGCTCGAGGGCGCGGGATCGCAGAAGGGCCGGTCGGTGATCGCCCGGGCGCTGCTGCACGAGCGGGTCTTCGCCCAGATCGATCGCGCCGACGACCGGGTGCAGGCGCAGATGCGGCTGGGCCAGCCGAACTTCTTCCTGCAGTTCGACCGGCGCGGCATCGACCCGTTCCGGCAGCGTTTCGAGATCGACATGCTCGCCGAGGGCACCGTGCGCGGCACCGGCGGCATCGACGTGGTGGACGACGACTGCGCCACCACCGTGCCCGGTCTGTTCGCCGCGGGCGACGCCGCTACCCGGGAGCGCATCTGCGGCGGATTCACCGGTGGCGGCAGCCACAACTCCGCCTGGGCGATGTCCTCGGGCAGCTGGGCCGGGCGCGGCGCGGCCCGGTTCGCGCTGCGCTCCGGGCGACCGGCCGATGCCCGGCTGCGGGGCGCGGGCCGGGTCGGGTTGCGGCCCAGCGGATCCGGCGCGGTGGACGCCGCCGAGGTGGTGGCGGCCGCGCAGCGCGAGCTGATCCCGTTCGAGAAGAACTACCTGCGCCACGGCGACCGGTTGCGCCCGGCGCTGTCCGAGCTCGACGCGCTGTGGACCGCGGCGGCGTCCGGCCTGGGCGGGCACACCGGCGAACAGCGGGTGCGCGCCCGGCAGGCCGCCGCCATCACCGCCGTGGGCAGGCTGATGTACCGCTCGGCGCTGGCGCGTCCGGAGACACGCGGCATGAACAAGCGGGCCGATCACCCCGAGCAGGACCCGGCCCAGCACCACCACATCCTGGCCGGTGGCCTGGACCGGGTATGGACGGACACCGCGCCCGCGCACCACAGCGGACTGGCGGTGGCGTCGTGATCGAACTGCTGCGCACCGAGGACTGCATCGGCTGCGACAAATGTGTGGACGCCTGCCCGACCAACGTCTTCGACCGGACCGCGAGCGGCATCCCGGTGATCGCCCGGCAGAGCGACTGCCAGACGTGCTTCATGTGCGAGGCCTACTGCCCGGCCGACGCGCTCTACGTCGCCCCGCAGGACACCCCGCTGCCCGACCCGACCGCCATCCCCGCCGACCAGATCGGCCGGTACCGCGAGAAGCTCGGCTGGGGTCGCGGCCGCAGGCCGGGCAGCCTCGTGGCACTCGGCCCCGAGCTGCCGCACGGCACCCCACCGCCGCGACTGCGGTCCTGATCCCACCACCGGAAAGAAGCTCCATCCCCATGCGTACCCTGCGGCTGGCCGCCGCGCTCCTGCTGTCCACCGCCCTCGTCGCGCTCACCGGCTGCGGCGCGGGCTCCGACGAGTCGGCGACCCGGGCCGAGATCCAGACGCTGCGCGTCGGCGTGATCGGCACCGGCAACGTGCTCACCGGCACGCTCGGCTTCGCCCACCAGCGCGGCGCGCTGCTGCCTGCGCTGCAACCGCTGGGCGTCGACGCCATCGAGGTCTACAGCTTCCCCAACGGCCCCGATCTCAACCAGGCCCTGGTGGGCGGCAGGCTCGACGTCGCCACCTACGGCGACACCCCCGCCCTGGTCGCCAAGGGCAGCGGCCTGCCCACCCGGCTGCTGGCGGTCAACGCCGTCGGACTGAACGCCGGTGTGGTGGTGCGCGATCCGGCGCTGCGCACGCTGCGCGACCTGGCGGGCAAGAAGATCGGCGTGCAGTCCGGCTCCTACATCGACCGCTATCTGCAGGGCGCGCTGCGCGCCGAGGGCATCGAGGCCGAGCTGGTGCACCTGCTCTCCGCCGACGCGGAGGCCCCGCTGACCAACGGCGACGTGGCGGCGGTCGCGCTGCCGGATGTCAACCCGTCGTCCTTCCTGCAGGCCTTCCTGGCCAAGAGATTCCGACTGGTGGACTCGGTGCGGGAGAACCATCCCGAGCTGGCGGGCACCACCGCGGCGGTCAGCAGCCAGCCGTTCCTGGACACCCACCCGGAGTTCGGGCCGACCTGGCAGCGGGCGCTGACCGAGGCCAACGCCTACGCCGCCGCGCACTGGGAGGAGTACGTGGCCTACGAGGTCGCCCAGTCCAAGGCGCCGGAAGCGGTCGTGCGCGCCACCGCCCACCCGGACTACATCCCCACCGGCCTGTTCGACGAGGCCGGGGTGCGGCTGCTGACCGGCACCAAGGAGTTCCTGGTGAACCAGGGCAAGATCCGCCAGGACTTCGATCTGCACGAGTGGTTCTACCAGCCGGAGGGCCGGACGGCGGGCTGAACCGCGCGGGCGTGCCGCGGCGGGTTCAGCCGCGGCCGAGTGCGCGCTCGAGCTGGCTCTTGTTCATGCTCGAGCGGCCCTTGATGCCGCGCTTCTTGGCCTCGTTGTAGAGCTGGTCGCGGGTGGGGCCCTTCGAGCCGCTGTGCGAACGCTGTCCGCCGCGCTGCTGCGGGGAGCGGTCCTTGGTGGAGGAGCGGCTGGCGGTCTTGGTCTGGCCGGCCTGCGCGCGGTTCTTGTTCACGGTGCGGGCGGCGATCTCCTTGGCGCGCTTGGTGCCCGCGCCGCGCTCCTTCGCCGAGTCCTTGATGTGCTCGTACTGCCGTTCCTGTTTGTCGGTCCATTCCTTCGGCATGACACACCTCCTCTGTAGCGCGGGATACCCGGCCCGGCCGCGGTCAACCGGGGGCTACTCGTAGGCGGGATAGGGCCGCTCGCGCAGCAGCCCGGCGAGGTGGGCGGCGTTGCGGGCCATCGCCGCGGTGGTGCTTGCCACCGCCTCGGGCGTCTCGTCCAGGTCGATGTAGTCGGTGGTCTGCATGGCGTTGCCGTTCCAGTAGGTGCAGCCCTGCGCCGGGATGGTGAAGCCGATGTCGTTCAGCCCCTGGAAGAGATCGGCGACGATCTTGTGCGCACCGTCCTCGTTGCCGACCACCGCGGCCAGTCCGACCTTGCCGACCATGGCGGGCCTGCCCTGGTCGTCGGTGGTCGACAGTTCGGCGTCGAGCCGTTCCAGCACCCGCTGCGCCACCGACGACATGTGCCCCACCCACGTCGGCGTCGCCACCAGCAGGATGTCGGCCGCGGCGATCCGCTCCCGCAGCTGCGGCCACTGGTCGCCGTCCCCTTCGTCCGCGGTGACGCCGGGCCGGACGTCGTAGTCGACCACCCGCACCAGCTCTCCCCGCACCCCGTGCCCGCCCAGCCGGTCGAGCACCTGTCGCGCGATCAGTTCCGAACTCGACTGCGCCGAAGACTTCTTCAACGTGCACACCAGTGCCAACGCCGTCGGTGCCACCATGCCTCGCCTCCTGCCCTCGCGGAAAGTCCGTTCACCGGCAGCCTTACCCGGTGCCGAGTGACGCAATCGGGGCTCGTCGTTGGCGGGCCCGCGCCGGTGTGTCGTGTAAGACTGGGCCGGTGAGCGAGGAGAGCAAGCCCACGAAGGAGATCGGAACGGGCGCCCGGACAGCGCGGGACCGGGGCGACGTCATCGGCCAGGGGTTGTTCTGGCTCGCCAAATGGTCGCTGTGCATCGTCGCGGTCGCGGCGGGGGTGTGGGTGGTCTGCTGGACCATCGCGCTGCTGTGGGTGATCGTGCTGCCGGTGGCGCTGGCGCTGGTGGTGGCCACCGTGCTGTGGCCGCCGACGCGGTGGCTGACCAACCACGGGGTGCGGCCCGGGCTGGCGGCGACGCTGTCGGTGCTCGGGTTCCTCGGCATACTGGCCGGAGTGATCGCGTTGATCGTGCCCTCGGTCGCCGATCAGGCGCCGGACCTGGCCGACAAGGCCAGCGAGGGCATCAACAAGGTGCGCGACTGGTTGCGCGGCCCGCCGCTGCGCATCCGCGACGAACAGCTCGACCAGGCCGTCGACACCATCGGCAACCGCCTGCAGTCCAGTGCCGAGCAGATCGCCACCGGCGTCTTCAGCGGCGTCACCACCGCCACCTCCGCCCTGATCACCCTGTTCCTGGTGCTGGTGCTGGCGTTCTTCTTCATCAAGGACGGGCCGAAGTTCCTGCCCTGGCTGCACAGCGTCACCGGGGCGGGCGCGGGCAGGCACTTCGAGGAGGTGCTCAACCGGATCTGGGTCACCCTGGGCGGATTCATCCGCACCCAGGCGTTGGTGAGCCTGATCGACGCGGTGCTGATCGGCGCGGGCCTGGTGATCCTCGGTGTCCCGTTGTCGCTGGTGCTGGCGGTGCTGACCTTCATCGGCGGCTTCATCCCGATCGTCGGCGCGTTCGTGGCCGGCGCGCTCGCCGTGCTGGTCGCCCTGGTGGCCAACGGCGTGACCACGGCGCTGATCGTGCTGGCGATCATCATCGCGGTGCAGCAGCTGGAGGGCAACATCCTGCAACCGGTGCTGCAGAGCCGCAGCATGCAGCTGCACGCGGTGGTGGTGCTGCTCGCGGTCACCGCCGGTGGCTCGCTCTACGGCATCGTCGGCGCGTTCCTCGCGGTGCCGGTCGCGGCCGTGGCGGCGGTGATCCTGCGCTACGTCGGCGAGCAGATCGATCTGGTGACCACACCGCCGCCCCCGGACCAGGCGGAGGCGTCGGCGAAGACCGACTGACGCGGGCCCCGGCCGAGCCCGGCAGGCGCGGATTTCGGCGCGTCCCGGCGCGACGCCCGCCGCTGTGGCACGGTGGCGTATATGAAGACGATCCTGATCACGGGGGCGACATCGGGTATCGGATCGGCGGCGGCCGAGCAGCTCGGCGCGCGGGGGGAGCATCTGATTCTCGTCGGTCGCAACCCGGAGAAACTGGCCGCCACCGAGCAGCGGGTGCGGGCGGCCGGCGCGGGCGCGGTCGATACGCTGCGCTGCGATGTCGGCTCGCAGGCGGCGATCCGCGAGCTGGCCGAGCAGGTCCGGCAGCGCTACGACCGCCTCGACGTGCTGGCCAACAACGCGGGCGGGCACTTCCCCGACCGCGCGCTCACCGAGGACGGTGTCGAGACCACCTTCGCCGTCAACTATCTCGGCCCGTTCCTGCTCACCGAACTACTGCTGGACCTGCTGCTCGACAGCGCCCCCGCGCGGGTGGTGTTCACCTCCTCGGTGCTGCATTTCGGCGCCCGCCTCGACCTGGACGATCTGCCCTTCGAACACGGCTACACCGGCGAGAAGGCCTACAGCCGTTCCAAGCTGGCGCTGATCCTCTACACCCGGGAGCTGGCCCGCAGGCTCGACGGCACCGGCGTGACGGTCAACGCCTTCCACCCGGGCGCCGTGGCGACCGGCATCTGGGACACCATGCCCTGGTACGGCAAGCCGCTGGCCGCGATCGCCAAGCGGATCTTCATGATCTCGCCGGAGCAGGGCGCCGAAGCCCTCACCTATCTGGCCACCGACCCCGAGGTGGCCGACACCACCGGCTGCTACTTCCAGCGCAACAGACCGAAGCAGCCGGGCCGGCGCGCCACCGACGACGAGCTGGGCGCGCGGCTGGTCGAGGTGAGCGCGCGGCTGTGCGGACTGCCCACCCCGCTCAAGGCCGGTGATGCGCGCGGCGGTACGCCGCCGGCGTGAGTCCGGTCCAGCGTTTGAACGCGTGGATGAACGGGGTGGCCTCGGCGTAGCCGAGCCGGATGGCGATGTCGTCGACCGACAGCGGTGCGGCGGTCAGCATCTCCTCGGCCAGCGCCCGGCGCACCTCGTCCAGCAGGGCGCGGTAGCTGGTGCCCGCCTCGTCCAGGCGGCGGCGCAGGGTGCGCGCGCTCATGTTCAGGTCGCGGGCCACCGCGTCGATGGTGGGTGGCGTGCCCACCCCCATCGCCCCGCTGCCGGGTAGCAGCCGCTCGCGCACCTCGGCGGCGATGCCGGTGCGGGCGGTGCGGCGGCGGATCAGCTCGTGGCACTGCGCCACGCACATCTGCCAGGTCGGCTGATTGGCTTGCGGCAGAGGGCGATTCAGCACCTCGGGGTCGATCGCGAACAGCGTGTGCTCGCTGCCGAACCGCGGACGCACTCCGAACACCGAGGCCATCCGGGCGGCGTGTTCGGGTTCGGGACAGGCGAATTCGGCGCGGGCGAGGTTCAGCCGCTCGCCGAGCAGGTCGCTCATCACCCGGTGGATGGCAACCACGTCGCGTTCCACCAGGAAGTTCCGCACGTCGGCGGGGATCAGTTCATGGTTGATCCAGGCCACCACCTCCCCGGGCCGGAACTCCACGATCGGGGTGCAGAAGGCGTAGCCGAGGCGGTAGTAGCGCAGCGCCAGCGTGATGGCCTCGCGCAGGGTCGGGCTGGTGACACACGCGTAGCCGAAGATGCCGAAGGTGCTCACCCGGTACCGCCGGCCGACCCGCAGGCCGAGACCGGGCTCACCGTCGAAGGCGGCCAGCAGGTTGCGCACCGCCGCCAGCTCGGTGCGCGCGGGGATCTGGCGGTCGGGTTCGGCCAGCGCCTGCTCGTCGAGTCCGGTGCCGGCCAGCACCCGCTCGACCGGTACCCCGTGCCGGGCGGCGAACTCGGCCATGACCGCGACCCCGGCGACGCCGCGCGGGAAATCCCACGTACGGACCTCGGGGTGGATGGTGCTCACCCCCCGATTATGGCCGAAAGTATTGATTTGTTGACCTCAGGTGTTTGCCGGAGACATTTGTCCAGGTCCTAGCGTTGTGTTCATGAACACACCGTCGATCGTCATCATCGGTACCGGCTTCGGCGGGCTCGGCATGGCGATGGAACTCCAGCGTGCCGGCGTGCACGATTTCGTCATCCTGGAGCGCGCCGAGGACGTCGGCGGCGTCTGGCGGGAGAACACCTATCCCGGTGCGGGCTGCGACATCCCCTCGCCGCTGTACTCCTACTCCTACGCCCCGCGCACCGACTGGCCCAAGCGGTTCTCCCAGCAGCCCGACATCCTGGACTACCTGCGCGGTATCGCCCGGGACAACAACCTGCTGCCGAAGATCCGCTTCCGCAGCGAGGTCACCGACGCCGAATACGACGACGCCACCGGCCGCTGGCGCGTCCGCACCGCCGACGGCACCGAATACACCTGCGCCGTGCTGATCTCCGCCGTCGGCCAGCTCTCCCGGCCCGCGCTGCCGGACATCCCCGGCGTGGAGACCTTCCGCGGCACCGCCTTCCACTCCGCCGAGTGGGACCACGAGGCCGATCTGACCGGCAAACGGGTCGCGGTGATCGGCACCGGCGCCAGCGCGGTGCAGTTCGTGCCCGCCATCGCGCCGCAGGTCGCGCACCTGACGCTGTTCCAGCGCTCGGCGGCCTGGATCATGCCCAAGCCGGACGTCGAATACCGGCCCTGGCACCATCGCGCGTTCGACCTGCTGCCGATCACCCGGCTCTCGGAGCGGTTCGCGTTCTGGGCGTTCTGCGAGTTCCTGTCGCTGGGCATCGTGGATGTCCCGGTGATCCGGAAACTCGTGACCGACATCGGCCTGCGCCATCTGGAGAACCAGGTACCCGACCCCCGGCTGCGCGCCATGCTCACCCCGGACTACCCGGCCGGCTGCAAACGGGCGCTGTTCTCCAACGACTACCTGCCCGCGCTGACCCGCCCGAACGTCGCGGTGGAGACCACCGCCATCACCGAGATCACCCCCGAGGGGGTGCGCACCGCCGACGGCGTGCTGCACGAGGTGGACGCGATCGTGTACGGCACCGGCTTCAAGGGCACCGAATTCCTCTGGCCCATGCGGATCTCCGGGCGCGGTGGACGGAAGCTGCAGGACGAGTGGGCCGATGGGGCGCGGGCGTACCGCGGCATGACGGTGCCCGGCTATCCCAATCTGTTCCTGATGTACGGCCCGAACACCAACCTGGGCGTCGGCTCGATCGTCTACATGATCGAATCGCAGGCCCGCTACATCCGCCAGGCCGTCGCGCACCTGGCCCGGCGCCCCGGGCACGTGCTCGACGTGCGCCCGCAGGTGGCGGCCGAGTTCGACCGCAAGCTCCAGGCCCGGCTCGACCGCACCCCCTGGAACTTCTGCTCGAGCTGGTATCGCAACGCCGCGGGACGCATCACCAACAACTGGCCGGGCACCGTCACCAGTTACCGGTGGCAGACCCGCCGGTTCGACCCGGCGGACTTCGAGTGCAAGCCCGTTTCCTGACGACGAGAAGTGGTGGAGATCAGATGACGTTCGACTACGACGTGGTGGTCGTCGGCTCCGGTTTCGGCGGCAGCGTGACCGCGCTGCGGTTGACCGAGAAGGGCTACCGGGTGGGCGTGCTGGAGGCGGGCAGGCGCTTCGCCGACGAGGAGTTCGCCGAAACCTCCTGGGACGCCAGGAAATACCTGTGGGCGCCCGCGCTCGGCTGCTTCGGCATCCAGCGGCTGACCCTGCTGAAGGACACCTTCATCATGGCGGGCGCCGGGGTGGGCGGCGGCTCCCTGGTCTACGCGAACACCCTCTACGAGCCGCCGGACAAGTTCTACCGCGACCGCCAGTGGGCCCACATCACCGATTGGAAGGCCGAACTCGCCCCGCACTACGACCAGGCCAAACGGATGCTGGGCGTGACGACCAACCCGGCCACCACCCCCAGCGACCGGGTGCTGGCCGAGGTGGCCGAGGAGATGGGCGTGGCGGAGAGCTACCGCAGCACCCCGGTGGGTGTGCTGTTCGGCGGCAAGGGCGTGCGACCGGGCGAGAACCTGCCCGACCCGTTCTTCGGCGGTGTCGGGCCCGCGCGGGCCACCTGCACGCACTGCGGCGAGTGCATGACCGGCTGCCGCCACAACGCCAAGAACACCCTGGTCAAGAACTACCTCTACCTCGCAGAACAGGCCGGGGCGACGGTGCACCCGCTGACCACCGTGACCGACGTGCGCCCCCGGCCCGGTGGCGGCTACACG
This sequence comes from Nocardia sp. FDAARGOS_372, assembly GCF_002554515.1. NCBI lineage: Bacteria > Bacillati > Actinomycetota > Actinomycetes > Mycobacteriales > Nocardiaceae > Nocardia > Nocardia sp. FDAARGOS_372. The sequence goes on from NZ_PDDW01000001.1 coordinate 3,158,806, forward strand.
GTCTCGACCGTGCGCACCGGCCGCTGGGTGCGCAAGGCGCGGCGGACCTTCACCGCCGAACAGGTGGTGTTCGCCGCGGCCGCCCTCGGCACCCAGAAACTGCTGCACAAGCTGCGCGACCGCGGTTCGCTGCCCGACATCTCCCCCCGCCTGGGCGAGCTCTCGCGCACCAACTCCGAGGAACTGCTCTCGGTGCGCAGCCGACGCAAGGACTCCGATTTCACCAAGGGTGTCGCGATCACCTCCTCGATCCACCCCGACGACGACACCCACATCGAGCCGGTGCGCTACGGCAAGGGCAGCAACGCCATCGGCCTGATCGGCACCGCGATGATCGACCCGGACGGGCGCACCGGCAAGGTGCGGCTGTGGGCGCGCACCATGCGCCGCCTCGGCCTGCGCGACGCACTGCACCTGCAGAACCCGCGCGGCTGGTCGGAGCAGATGATCGGCCTGCTGGTCATGCAGTCGGTGGACAACTCCATCACCACCTACACCAAGCGCGGGCTGTTCGGCCGCACGATGACCACCAGGCAGGGTGCGGGTGAACCGAACCCGACCTGGATCCCGGCCGGGCACGAGGTGGCGCACCGGGTGGCCGACAAGATCGACGGCATCGCGGGCGCGGGCTGGAGCGCCCTGTTCGACATCCCCATGACCGGCCACTTCATCGGCGGCTGCGTCATCGGCGACTCCCCCGACACCGGCGTGGTCGATCCGTACCATCGGATGTACGGGTACCGCGGCCTGCACGTCATCGACGGCTCGACCATCTCGGCCAACCTGGGTGTGAACCCGTCGCTGACCATCACCGCGCAGGCCGAACGCGCGGTCGCGCTGTGGCCCAACAAGGGCGAGGCCGACCCGCGGCCCGAGCCGGGGCAGCCCTACCGCCGGATCGCCCCGGTGCCACCGCGCAACCCGGTGGTTCCGGCGAGCGCACCCGCCGCCCTGCGGTTGCCGATCGTCGAGATCACCGGCCCGGCAACCGAATCCGAACCCGCCGCCGGGTCACCCGCCTGACCGACCCGGCGCACGACCATCAGCCACGCCCACTCGGACGCGAGCGGGCCGCCGACAGGAGCCGAAATGCCGACCGATCCCACCGCGAACGGACCCGCCACCGACGGCGGCACCCTCACGACCGCCGACGCCACCGCCGCCCTCGCCGCCCTCGAACGCGACGGCGGCCTGGCCACGGCCGTCACGCTGTTCGACGCCCTGCCCACCGTGCGAGTCGAGGAGATCACCCTGGGCCGCTGGCGCGGCGGCGAGATCCGCACCGGCCACCCCTACGACGGCGTGCTCGCCGCCTCCGGGTGGTACGGCAAGCAGTTCGACGACGCCGAAACCGTGCAGCCGCTGCTGTTCTCGACGCCGAACGGCGCCGTCTTCCCCGTCGACCCCAAGAAGGTGCCGCTGGCGCTGGCGGGCAAGGTGCCCAACGATCTGGTGGCGCGTGGCAAGGCGATGCTGCCGGTGCTCGCGCCCGCGCTGCGGGCCCGCCGTCCCCGGGCCCGGCTGCGGCACGTGGAGTACCGGGGCAAGGTGAGCGCCGCCATGGTCTACGACCATCTGCCGATCATCGACGTCTTCCGCCGCGTCGACGAGCACACCCTGCTGGGCGTGATGGATCAGCGTGACGCGCCGCAGCCGTACTTCTTCACCCTGCGACTGGACCGGTGGGCGTCCGCGTTCACACGCCCTTGACGTTCGCCCGGTCCATGAAGCCGAACAGATAGCCCGCGACGCGGCGCATCTGGATCTCCTCGGCGCCTTCGGTGATCCGGTAGCGGCGATGGTGGCGGTAGATGTGTTCGAACGGCTTGTGCCGGGAGTAGCCGAGCCCGCCGTGCACCTGCATCGCCTGGTCGGCAGCCGCACAGCACAGCCGGTTGGCCCAGTAGTTGCACATCGAGACCTGCTCGGAGACGGCGAAGGTGCCGTAGGTGTCCATCGACCAGGCGGTCTTGTGGATCAACGCGCGCAGCATCTCGCACTGGGTGTGCAACTCGACCAGCGGGAACTGGATCGCCTGGTTGGCCGCCAGCGGCTTGCCGAAGGGCTTGCGCTCCTTGGCGTAGGCCACCGCCTGGTCGATGCAGTACTGCGCGGCGCCGAGGCTGGAGGCGGCCTGGCGGATGCGGTTCTCGTTGAAGAAGTGCTGCACCACCGCCAGGCCGCGGCCCTCCCCGCCGAAGATCGCCGCATCGGGTACCCGCACGTCGGTGAGGCTGATGCGGGCGTGGTCGGTGGGCATGTTGAACGTCCACAGGTACTCCTCGACGGTGAAGCCGGGAGCGTCGGTGGGCACCAGGAACGCGGTGATGCCGCGCCCGTCACCCGCCTGGCCGGAGGTGCGGGCGAAGATCAGGTCGGCGTCGGCGATGTGCACGCCGGTGTTCCAGGTCTTGGTGCCGTTGATGATCCAGTGGTCGCCGTCGCGCACGGCGGTGGTCTCCATGTGCGTGGCGTCGGACCCGTGCTCGGGCTCGGTGATGCCGAAGGCGAAGAACTTGGTGCCCTCGGCCAGCCCGTCCACCCACTGCGCCCGCTGTGCGGGCGAACCGTACTCCAACATCAACAGCAGGCCGACGTTGTTGGCGACGATGGCGTGCTCGTTCTGCAGATCGCAGTGCAGGCCGAGGCCGCGGCGGGCCAGGTGCTCGCGGATGACGGCCATGCCCAGGTTGGTGCCGTCCCGACCGCCGAACTCCTGCGGGAAGGCGTACCGGTAGTGTCCGGCGGCGTCGGCGCGGCGGCGTGACTCGGCCAGCAGCGCTTCCCATTCCGCGGTCGGCAGGCCGCCGCGCTCCCAGTCGGTGCGCGCGTCCTCGCGGCGGTGGTCGAAGAACCGGATGTTGTCGTCGGCCTGTTCCAGGGGAATGATCTCGGCCTCGATGAAGGCGTCCAATTCGGCCAGGTAGGCGGTCAGTTCCTCGGGCAGTGCGAAATCCACGCTCTCTCCTACGCTCGTGCGGCGGGCCGGATCTGCATGAGCAGATCCCATTCGATTTCCGACACCCGGCGCCCGCTGGCCGCCATGACGATGTCGCGGACGGTGCCGTCCAGATGTGCGGCGGCCTGCCCGGCCAACCCGACACCCCAGGCGAGCGTGCCCATCACCTTCCACCACCGGAACCGGTCCAGGTCGAAGCTGCCGCCCGCCGCCTCGTAGCCGCGCACGAAGGTGTCGCGGTCGGCGAAGCCACCGAATTCCCTGGCGTCCTCGCGGAAGCGCCACATCCGCAGCGCCGGCCAGGCCACATCCCGCATCGGATCGCCGAACCGCTGCACGCCCTCCCAGTCGAGCACCGCGCGCAGGCCGTCGGCCCCCACCACGATGTTGCCGTTGCGCAGGTCGGTGTGCAGCAGCGCGGTGCGCGATGGCGGTGCGGGCAGCCGCCGCTCCAGCCAGCGCAGCGCCATCGCGAACACCGGACGGTCGGCCAGCAGCGCGCGCACGCCCTTCTCGGCGTCGGCCAGCGCGTCGGCCGCCGGGTCGGCGCCCGCGGCGGGCAGCGCCTCCGGCGCCCGGCCGGGATCGACCGCGTGCAGCCTGCCCATCGCCTCGCCCCACTGCCCGGCCACCCGGTCGGCGGTGCCCTCGGCGGCGATGAGGCGCAGCACCTTGCGCGGCACCGTCTCGCCCGCGACATGCGCCGAGATCAGGAACGGCTCGCCGACGCGGGCCGGATCGGCGCAGACCGCCACCACCTCGGGCACCGGAACGCCGTTGCCGCGGGCCAGTTCCCGCACCGCCGCCTCCACCGACACCGACATGATCTCCACCGCGGCCGGGACGAGGGTGGCCACGAGCGTGCGCGGCGCCTGCCCCTCGACCTCGGCGGTGAACGCGACGTTGCGCCTGCGCGCGCCCGCGGACAGGAACTCGAGATCACGCACCCGCACCGGCGCGCCGAAGGTCTCGGCGAGTACGTCGGCCAGGCCCGCCGCCGGATCGGCGCTCATTCGCCCTCCCACCGGTCGTAGCCGGGCTTGGCGATGGCCAGGTCGGCACGCACCACCTCGGTGAGCGCCCGCCAGAGGGCGTGCTCGTCACCGTCGGGCACCGCGGCCAGCAGCGCGCGTTCGCGCTCGGCCGCCTGCGGGCCCAGCTCGACCTCCCGCCGCACGATCCTGGCCAGATTCGCGCCGACCCTGGCCCGGTGTTGCAGCGCGGGCGGCAACGCGGGCAACAGCGTGTCCTCCAGCAGTTCGGCCAACGACTCCAGCAGCTCGGCTGCCGACGGTCGGTTCTGCACAGGCGACTCCCTCGTCGTTGTCGCGCCCAGCATCGCACGGGGCACGGTCGTGCTCAACGGGCGTGGATCGGGCAGCTCAGTGTGCTTGCGCGGAACGGACCCGCTTGATTCCCGCGTAGGCGCGGGGCGCGTAGCGCAGACGCTCGGGCAGCAGCGGCCAGGTGTGCCGGATCGCGGCGCAGAACACGCCGAACACCGCCTGGTCCACCCGGCCCCACCGCATGCCGAGGATCTCGCGGGCGCGCTCGGGCATGAGCCCGTTGGCCAGCCACAGGTTGAACGCCATCACCGGACGCCAGATCACCGACCACACCGGCTCCGGGATACCGGGCACGGTGGGAATCCGGGTGCGGTCCAGCCGCAGTGCGAAGTCGGTGGTGGCGTTGGCCTCCAGCACCTCGTCGATGGTGCGGTCCCAATATTCTTTGAACTCCGCGTAATTCGACACCAGCACCCGGTCGGAGAGTCCGTACATCCGCCACCAGGTGATGCCTTCGGCGATGAGCTGGTCCTTCTCCGCGTCGGTGAGCGGGGTGCCGAAGAACTCGTTGATCGCGATGCTCAACTCGATGAAGGTGGCGTGTGTCCACCAGTACACGTCGGGGTTGAGCGCGTGGTAGCGCCGGCCGCGGGAATCCTCGCCCTTGAGCGGCTTGTGGTAATCGCGGACGCGACCGGCCTGTGCCTCGTTGTCGGCGTCGTAGATCATGCCCTGGATCTGCGGCACCGAACGCACCAACCGGTCCCAGGGATTGTCGAAGAAGTTCGAATGCTGTTGCAGCGCGGCGCCGACGGCCGGGTGCATGTTCTGCAGGATGCCGGTGCGGCCGAGGAACAGCATGTTCCGCCAGTCGCCCGCGTACTTCCAGGTGAGCGAGCCGGGACCGATGGGAAGGCCGGCCGGGGCCGGGGCTTCGATGATGTCGGTGTCGACGGCGACGCCGTTCCTAGCACCCACGGGTAGACCTCCTCGTCGCGCGGATGATGCAATGCAACAAAAGATAGACGATTGTCGCACTGTTGCGCCAGACCCCGGTCGGTGAACCGCCCGTCCCGGTAAGGTCTGCGACGTGTCGGAACCGAGCAGTTACGCCCTCCTGCTGGGCGCCGAGGTCGACCGCGACCCCACCGATGCGCGCATCCTCGACGCCGCGCTCACGCTGTTCGCCGACCTCGGCATCACCCGGGTCAGCGCCGACGACATCGCCCGGCAGGCCGGGGTCAACCGGGCCACCCTCTATCGCAGGATCGGCGCCAAGGACGTGATCGTGCGTGCGGCACTGCTGCGCGAAACCGCCCGCGTCCTCGACCGGATCTCGGCCGCGCTGGACGCGGTCGACGACCCTGTCGAGCGGGTGACCCGCGGCTTCGCCGTCACCGTCACCCTGCTGCGCACCAACCCGATCCTGGTCAAGCTCCTCGCCGTCGACCGGGACCAGACCCTGGCCGCCATCACCGTCGGCGCCGCCGACATCCTCGCTCTCGCCACCGCGTTCGTCGCCGAGCAGATCCTGGCCACCGACCGCGGCGTGCGCGACGCCCACACCGTCGCGGGCATGATCGTGCGCTTGGTGCACTCGCTGGTCCTCACCCCCGACGCCCCGCCCCTGCTGCGCACCGAAGCGGACCTGCGGACCTTCGCCGGAGAACACCTGGTGCCGCTGCTGCTTCCGGACGACACCGCCCCGCAGAACACCGTGCCGACTGCCTGAACTCCCGGCACTTCGGTCGCGGCGTTGCGGGCCGCGCGGTGTCCGCTCCGGCGGCGTCGATCCCGCGTGATCGCGGTCCCACCGGCCGGAAGCGGACTAGAATCGGAGCCGAGGACTACCCGGCAGCACGCGCCCCTCGAGCGCGCGCAGACCGAGTTCGCGCACAGACACTGCCGAGTCGTGTGGTCCCCCCGGACCGCGCGGTGCCGACCGTTTCCGAGTCCACCCGTGGAGGACGCATGTCCTACCCCCCGAACACCACAGTCGCCCTGGTCGAAGGACGGCGGCCCGCGGTGTCGCTGTTCCTGGCGCCCGAACCCCTGATGCCCGGCGGCGCGATCCTGCACGTCCTGGAACAGGACCCGGTACCCGCCGCGCGGGAGCCCGAACCGGACGTGGGGCTCATCGATGCCGCCCAGGCCACCGCCGAACCCGCCTGGCACGCCCGATTCCGCCCCTTCGCGCCGCGGCCGTGCGATCCCGACCTGATCCGCGCCGTGCTGCGCGACCACCTGATCGACGATCCCGAACCGCCGGGCCTCGACGTCGCCGACCGCACCGAGGTGCTGCGGCTGGCGACCCTGCCCGAACATCGCATCGGCATGCGCCGCATCGAGGACTTCCAGTGCTGGTCGGTGCGCCAGGCGATGCTCGCCGTCTACCGGCACTTCGCGATCGATCAGCAGGTGCCGCTGGTCTACCACGGTTTCGCCGACCCGGGCGAAGGCTGGTTCGCCCTCCGCGCCGCCGACGCCTGAGCGGTCAGCGGCCGGAGGCGGTAGCGCAGCATCACCCCGCAGGCCGCCCCCGCTCAGGCGAATCCAACACCGCCTGAGCGGGTCAGCGGCCGGAGGCGGCAGCGCAGCATCACCCCGCAGGCCGCCCCCGCACAGGCGAAATCCAATACCGCCTGAGCGGGTCAGCGGCCGGAGGCGGCAGCGTAGCATCATCCCGCAGGCCGCCCCGCACAGGCACGATCCAATACCGACTGAGCGGGTCAGCGGGATGAATCAGGGCTGGTCGTAGTGGCCGGCGGCGATGTCTTCGAGGAGGGTGGGTCCGGCGGGGCGCCAGTCGAGCAGCTCGCGCGTGATGGTGCTGTCGGCTGCCATGTCGGCGCCAAGGACGCCGCCGATGAACGGGATCTGCGCGGCGAGTTCCGCCGCGGTGACCGACGTCGCGGGCACCGCGAGGCGTTCGGCGAGCGCCTCGACGATCCGCCGGACCGGCACCCCTTCCTCGGCCACCGCGTGCAGGATCGTGCCCGCGGTCGCCTTCTCCAGGCCGAGCCGGACCAGTCGCGCGGCGTCGAGCCGATGCACGGCAGCCCATCGGTTCCGGCCCTCGCCGGGGTAGACGGCGGCGCCGCGCTCCCGGGCCGTCCGGGCGACGACGGCGACGAAGCCGTGGTCGCCTTCGCCGTGCACGGTCGGCGCGAAGCGCACCGAGACGACGCGTACACCGTTCTCGGCGTAGCCGAGGGCGAGGTTCTCCGAACCCCCACGCGGGGCGTCCGGGCCGACCGCGGGATTGATGTCGCGTTCGGTCGCCGCGCGTCCCAGTGCCGGTAACGCGAGACCGGAGGCGAGCACGAACGGACGATCGGAACCGACGAGCGCGTCGGCGATGGTCGCGACGGCGGCCCGCTCGGCGCGGTTGGAACCGTCGATGTCGGCCCAGTCGTGTTTGTTCGCGAGGTGTATCACCCCGTCGGCGGCCCGCGCGCCCGCGCGGATCGAGTCGAGGTCGTCGAGGTGGCCGCGATGGACCCGCGCGCCGAGACCGGTGACGACGGACGCCGATTCCGGGGAACGGGCCAGACCCGTCACCTCGTGGCCGCTCGCGAGCAGTTCGGCGACGACGGCGCGGCCGATGAATCCGGATGCTCCGGTGACGAAAACGTGCACGGTGACCTCTTTCGCAGACGCAGGACACAAGTGATGTCAGATGCTGACATCACCGACGGTAGCACCGATGTCAGAAGCTGTCATCAGAGGATCGCGTCCGGCTAGGATGCGGGCATGGCACGTTGGGCACCAGGGGCGTCGGAGCGGCTCCGGCAAGCCGCGCTCGAACTGTTCGCCGAGAACGGGTTCGACGCGACGACCGTCGCCGAGATCGCCCGCCGGGCCGGCGTGACCGAACGGACGTTCTACCGGTACTTCGCCGACAAGCGCGAAGTGCTGTTCGCCGGCGAAGAACAGCTCGAGCAGGTCTTCACCACCGCGGTAACGACCGCGCCCGCGAACGCGCCGCTGAGCCGGCTGCTCGCCGCGGCGCTCGAGGCCGGCGGGCGCGAGTTACAGGATCGGCGGGGGCGGGACTACGCCCGGGCACGCGACGCCGTCATCACCGCGAACGAGCAGTTGCAGGAGCGCGAACTGCTCAAGATGGCCAAGCTCTCCCGTGCGCTGACGTCGGCGTTCGTCGCGCGCGGGAGCGCACCGATGGCGGCTCGGCTGGCCGGCGAGCTGGCTGTCTCCGTCTTCGGCACCGCATTCGCGCGGTGGATCGCGCCGGGGGAAACCCGCGACCTGGTGGAATTGCAGCGCGACGGGCTCGCGGTCATCGCGGAGTTGACCCACACCGGGTCGACCGTCGAGACCGGTTCCCCGGTCCGAGGCTGAGGGAGCCACCCGACGGACGCGTCAGCTCGCCACGTTCGGCAAACGCGTGACGTCGAAGTCCAGGCCGAAGTTGTTGAGGGTCAGCGGGAGTGGCGACTGGGGTGACATGCGGTGGCCGGAGCGCAGCCGGAATTCCGCGGCGGCGAGCAGGTGGGCGAGCAGGGTGCTGGTGGTGAACAGCACCAGGTTGCGGCCCGGGCATTCGGCGGGTCCGGCGCTGAACGGCACCAGTTGCGGATACTGCGCGGCCTGTCCGTCGAGCCAGATCTCCGGGGCGAACCGGTCGGCGAAGGGCAGCAGGTCGGCGTCGCGGTGGAAGGCGGGCACCAGGATGAGCAGGGCGGCGCCGGGGGCGATGGTGAAGGCATCGGCACCCGCGCGCCACTGCGTCGGCTCGGTGATGTCGCGCAGGATGGTCGAGGTGGTCGGCCACAGCCGCACCGATTCGAGCACGCAGGCGCGCAGGTAGGGGCGCAGGTGCACCTGGTGCGGGTCGGCCGCGTCGGCGGTGGCGGCGGCCTGCTGGTCGGGGTGGGTGGCCAGCACCGCCAGCGCGCGCTGCGCCGCCATGCCCGCGGCGTCGAAGGCGAACAGCCAGTGCGGGATCTGGCCCACCGGGTCCACCGCGCCGCCGGTCTGCACCGCGGCCACCGCCCCGGCCAGGCTGTTCGGGTCCGGCCGCTCCACGTAGCGGTAGAGCTGTTCGGTGAAGACCTCGCGGCGCCTGCGATGCGGCGGCGCCAGGAACGACCAGTTGGCGGCCGACCGCAGCCGCCACAGTTCGTCGGTGATGGCGCTGTCGTCGCGGCCCCGCTCCCCGAGCACCAACCGGCGCACCATCCGCCACCACTGGATGGTGAAGTGCTCGGCGTCCAGGTGCCCGCGCTGCAACGCCGACGCCATCAGCTGCGCCGCTTCCTCGGCGATGATCGCCGCGAAGGGCTCGGCGAGCCGGTGCAGCGGGGCGTCGGTGTCGAGGACGGCCTCGTTCACCGCGCGGCGCTGTTCGCGCACCACACCCTTGGACAGCAGCACCCCGTGCGGCTGGAACTGGCGCAGCGCGGCGCGCTTCTCCCGGTTGGCGGGATGGAACGGGGTCGGCGCCTCGGCGAGCACGCGTCCCACGTCGCCGGGGTCGAGCAGGACGACGATGCGGCGGCCGGGCACCACCAACTCCACCGGGCCCGCGCCGAATTCGCGGCGCAACTGCCGCATCCGCTGCAACGCCCTGCTGTCGGCCTGGGCCTTCTCCAGCAGGCCCATCACCGGCCGTCGGCGCGCGATCACCCCCGCGGCGATGGCCGCGAAGCCCAGATCGGTCAGCGCCGCGACGGCGCGGGTGCCGTCGAGCCGCCTGCCGTGCTCGGCGCTGGTCGGGACGGGCGCGGGGGAACGCTCGTCCTGATCACGCGTCACCGTTTCCGGATGCCGACCGCTCATGCCGCTCCTTTCCGGGTGTGCCTGCCGCCGACCGGTGCCGACGACCGGCAGGTACCCGGCGCGCGTCCGACGAAACCGCAGGCCCGGTCAGCGGGTCGAGACCTCGCGCACGATCGCGGTCACGAAGTCGTCCAGGTCACCGGGGTTGCGGGAGGTGATCAGGGTCCAGTCCCGCTCGGTCGAGCGGACCACCGGTTCGTCCACCCACCGGCCGCCCGCGTTGCCCAGGTCGGTGCGCAGCGACGGATACGAGGTGAGCGTCTTGTCCGACACCAGGTCGGCTTCGGCGAGCAGCCACGGGCCGTGGCAGATCGCGGCGATCGGTTTGCCCGCGCCCGCGAAGTCCTTGGCCAACGCCACCGCGCGGTCCTCCAGGCGCAGCTTGTCGGCGTTGACCGTGCCGCCGGGGACCACCAGCACGTCGAAGTCGTCGGCGTCGACGCCGTCGAGCGCGCTGTCGGGTTCCACGGCCTGCGCCGGGTCGAGATCGTGTTGGAAGGTCTGCACCTGTTCCGGTTTGGGCGCCGCGTGGGTCACCCGGGCGCCGCGTTCGCGCAGCCGGTCGCGCGGCACCAGCAGTTCGTCGCGTTCGACCCCGGTGTTCGACGTCACGATCAGCACCCGGACACCGTCCAGTTCGGCCATCGGTCACTCCTTCCCATCGGCGGAACTTCTCACCGGAAGGCATGCCGCACGGGCGGACGGCTAAACGTCGCCCGGCCTCGGCACCGGTGCGCCCACCCCGCCGCCGACTCGACCTCAGCCGCGCAGGGCCGCCCGCCACGACAGGCGGGAGCCGGTGTGCAGGACGCTGCGGGTGTAGACGCGGGCGGCGATCCGGGACACCAGCGCACAGGCCAGGAGCATCGCCACCGCGGCGCCGGCGATCTCCCACCCCGTCGCGGCGCCCGCGGCCGTCCGGATCGGCATGACGAACGCCGAGAACGGCGGGATCCACCCGGCGACGCGGGCGAAGGTGCCGCCGGGGTCGCCGATCGCGCCGATGCTCAGGCCGTAGGCCAGCATCGCCAGCAACATCAACGGAGCGGTGACGCCCTGCACCTCCTCCTGCCGCGACACCAGGGAACCCGCCGCCGCGTACAGCAGCGAGAACAGCAGGTAGCCGAGCACCGACCAGATCAGGGTCGCGGCGAACACGGCGACGGCCGTGTCGGTGAGGGTGATCAGCCCGGTCGCCCGCCCCGCCACGAGCGCGACCGCGCCGATCACCAGCACCTGCAACAGCGCGGACGCACCGATGCCGATCACCTTGCCCCACAACAACTGCGACGGCCGGATGGTGGCCAGCAGCAGTTCGACCACCCGCGTCGACTTCTCCTCCACCACCCCGATCGCGACGTACACACCGAACCCGAGCACGGTGGTCAGCAGCAGCAACAACGACACCCACGCCATCCGCACGCGCTCCCCCTGCTGCGGGTCGGGCGGGTCGAGCGCGCGCACCGTGAACGCCGACTCGCTCAGCGCGCCGAGCACGGCCGCGCTGTCGGTGCCCACCGCGCGGGTCAGCGCCTCGGTGCGCACCACCTCGGTGAGGGCGGCGCCCAGCTGCGGGTCGAGCGATTCGCGGACCAGCACCTCGTCGGGTCCGTCGCCGGTGCGCAGCAGTGCCGCGTCCACCATGCCCGCCTCGACGGCAGCGCGAGCGCCCTGCGAGTCGCGGCCGGTCTGGACGCGGACGTCGAGTCCGGCGGCGCGCGCGGCCACGGGCAGCTGTTCGGCCAGGGCCGTGGTGCCGGGGCCGACGACGGCGACGTCGGCGGTGGCGGGTCCGTCGTCGTCGACCATGCCGAAGACCACCGACGCCAGCACGACGGCCGCGCTCATCAGCAGCACGCTCCAGCGATACGCCTTGGTGCGCACCTGGGCGAGGAATTCCCGCCGCACCACCAGCCCGATGGCGCGCAGGTAGGACGTGTCCGGCCCGGTCATGCCGCGACCACCTCTCGGTAGAGCTCGGTCAGGGACGGGCGGTAGGAGGCGAACCGGCGCACCGGGCCGGTGCGCAGCGCGGCAGCCAGCACCGCCTGGTCGTCGGCGTCGTCGTCGAGGGCGAGCAGCGTTTCCGGCGGTTCGCCCGGCCGGGCCGGTGTGTGTCCGAGGACGCGGACGCCGGGCAGCTCGTCGGCCCAGTCCGCGGGCGCGTCGGGCGCGGACACCGCGAGCCGGCGGCCGCCGCGGGAGCGCAGCTCACCGACGCCGCCCACCGCCCGCATCCGGCCCGCGACGATGATGCCGACCCGGTCGCACAACCGCTGCACCAGATCGAGCTGATGGGAGGAGAACAGCACCGGCACGCCCGCGTCGGCCTGCTCCCGCAGCACCTCGCTCATCACGTCGACCGCGACCGGGTCGAGGCCGGAGAACGGTTCGTCGAGGACGAGCAGCCGCGGCCGGTGTACCAGCGCCGCGGCCAGTTGTGCGCGCTGCTGATTGCCGAGGCTCAGTTCCTCGAGGCGACGCTCGCGCTTGTCGGCGAGGCCGAGCCGCTCGCACCAGCGATCGACCTCCCGCGCCGCGTCCCGCCGCGTCAGCCCGTGCAGTTGCGCGAGGTACCGCAACTGTTCGGCGACGCGCATCTTCGGGTAGAGACCGCGTTCCTCGGGCATGTACCCGAACCGCTGCCGCACCGCGAAATCGACCGGGGCGCCGTCGAAGACGACCTTTCCGGCGTCGGGCGCGAGCACACCGAGCACGATGCGCATGGTCGTGGACTTGCCCGCCCCGTTGCTGCCGACGAACCCGAAGATCTCCTTCGCACCCACCTCGAATCCCACGTCGGCCAGCGCCGTCACCGCGCCGAACCGCTTCGCCAACCCCTCGAGTTCCAGCCGCACCACACGCAACCTTCCGATCGTCGAATCACCGCCACGCTAACGGTTGTCCGGGTCCGGGCCGGGAGGCCGGGGTGTGAGATGTGCCGAGGAACGCGAGGGAGGCGGGTGGTCACGGCACCGGCGCACCCGCCCACGCGCGTTCGACCAGCTCGCGCAACGCGGCGCGGTCCAGGGGCGCGGGATTCGCGTACGGCGCGTCGAGCACGGTGTCGACCACTCGGTCGAGGGCGTCGCGGGGCAGGCCCAGATCGGCGAGGCGGGTCGGGGCGCCCAGGCCCGCGGCGAAGGACTGCAAGGCCCGGCCCGCCGCGGGTGGTTCGGCACCGCCGGGCAATGCGGCGCCCACCGCAGCGGCGGCGTCCGGCGCCGCCGCCGCGTTGTAGCCGAGGACGTGCGGCAGCAGAACCGTGTGTGTTTCCGCGTGCGGCAGTGCGAAACCGCCGCCGATCACATGCGCGAGCTTGTGGTGCAACGACATCGACGTCGAGTCCAGGCTCATCCCGCACATCCAGGCTCCGCGCAACGCTCCGGCGCGCCCGGCCGGATCATCCGCGGCCAGCGCGGGCAGGGCGGTGAGCATCGTGCCGATCGCCGCTTCGGCCACCAGGTCGGTCACCGGCGTGCGGTCGGGGGCGTACCGCGCTTCCACCGCGTGCGCGAGAGCGTTGAACGCCGAGGGCACCGCCAGCGCGGTCGGGAAGCCGGCCAGCAACTCCGGGTCGTAGAGCACCACCCGCGGCGCGACGACCGGATCCCGGCCGGTGCGCTTCACACCGCCCGCGGTGGTTCCCCACACCCGGGTCATCTCCGAGCCGGAGAAGCTCGTCGGCACGGCCACGATCGGCACCCGGTGGGTGAGCGCCACCGCCTTGGCCAACCCGACCGCCGATCCGCCGCCCACCGCGACCAGCCCGTCGACGCGCGCTTCGGTGGCACGGGCCCGCACCGCCTCCGCCTGCTCGACGGGGACGTGCATCCGCGGATCGGCCACCACGACCACCGCCCGCGCCCCGAGCATCCCGGCCACCCGGTCCGCGTATCGGCGTCCGGCCACGACCGCGACCCGGTCCAGCCCCAGCCGCTCGACCTCCCGCGGCAGGTCCGCACACGACCCGGCGCGGAACACCACCCGCACCGCGCGCTGCTCGTGCACGAAACCCGCTGGTGTGCTGTCGGTACTCATCGAACCAACCCTAGTTTCCGACGTTCTTCGGCTCGGCGGTCCGGGGTGGCGCCGTTGCCACCGACGACGTCGTTGTCGACCCGGACCGCCGGTCACCACCGTCAGCGGGCGCCGAAGTAGCTGACGTCCTCGTTGCCGATCAGGTCCGGCACCGTCCAGCCGTCGAGGTCGTACTCGGCCAGGCACTGCTCGGCCAGCCCGCGCATCCGGCTCACCCCGCCGCGGTTCTGCGCCGCGAACAACAGTTCGGCCTTGACGTTCTCATGGTTGCCCGAGTAGTTGCGCTCGTAGAGTTCATGGCGCCCACCGAATTCCGAGCCGATCGAATCCCAGAGGGCCTTCATGACCTTGACCCGGTCCACGGCGGTGATGCCGTCCGAGCCGCGCACGTACTTGTCCAGATACGGCCGCACCTCGGGGCTCTTGAAATCGGCGGCCGAGGACGGCAGGTAGATCAGGCCCGAGGCCACGTCCTGCTCGATGATCTCCTTGATCCGCGGATAGCCCTGGATCATGAACATCCGGTAGGTGAGCCCGTATTCGAGGCGCGGGATCACGGTGTCGCCGATCCACGGTTCGGGGTTGTTGGCCATCGCGTCGGTGAGCGTCCAGAACAGGTTGCGCCAGCCGATCACCTCGCCGACCCGGGTCTGCACGCCGCGGAACCCGCCGGCGCCGGTGGCGTCGAGGGCCTTGAGCAGCAGCCCGGCGATGAAGTCGAGCTTGACCGCCAGGCGGGTGCAGCCCTGGAAGGTGAACCGCGGCAGGAACCCCGACTGTGGGAAGAAGGCGTTGATCTTGTCCACGTCCCCGTACATGAAGACGTTCTCCCACGGCACCAGCACCTTGTCGAAGACGAAAATGGTGTCGTTCTCGTCCATCCGGCTCGACAGCGGGTAGTCGAACGGGCTGCCCATCACCGCCGCGTGCTGGGTGTAGGAGGAGCGGCAGATCAGTTTCACCCCGGGCGCATCCATCGGCACCGTGCAGATCAGAGCGAATTCCTTCTTCTTGATCGGCAGGCCGTAGTGGGCGATGAAGTTGTAGTTGGTGATGGCCGAGCCGGTGGCCACCACCTTCGCCCCGGACACGATCAGCCCGGCGTCGGTCTCCTTCTCCACCTTCATGAACACATCGCCCACCTCGTCGGGCGGCAGCTGCCGGTCCACCGGTGGGTTGATGATCGCGTGGTTCCAGTACAGGACCTTCTCCTGCGACTCCCGGTACCACCGCTCGGCGTTGTCCTGGAACGGCGCGTACAGCTCCTTGTTGGCGTGCAGCGTGCCCAGGAAACTGGCCTTGTAGTCGGGCGAGCGGCCCATCCAGCCGTAGGTCATCCGCGCCCAGGCGGCGATGGCGTCGCGTTCGCGCACCAGGTCGGCGGCGCTCGTGGGGGTCTTGAAGAACGGCATGGTGACGCCGCCGTTGCCGGTGTCGGTGGGCGCGGTCACCACGTCGGTGTGCGGGCCCGAATGCAGCGAATCGTACAGGCGCGCGGTCATCCGGATCGGGTTGCGGAACGCCGGATGCGTGGTGACGTCGGCGACGCGCTCGCCGTGCAGCCAGATCTCGCGCCCGTCCCGCAACGACTCGATGTACTCCGCACCGGTCATCGGGCGGGAAGCGAAATTCTTCCGGTTGTTGGCCGGATGGTCGGCGGCGGGATTCGCGACGCTCGGATCGACGGACAGGCCGCCGTCCCGGGTTTCCACGGTGGTCATCAGAACTCCTTCGGTGTGAGGGGAAAGCTGTCAGCCCAGCGGCTGCGCCGCGAGCACCGCGTCGGCGCCGAACCAGCCGGTGTGTGGGTCGTCCATCGAGCCGAGCCAGGCATTGCCTGCGCAGGTGGGGCCGAGGTCGTGGAAAGCGCTGCGGTAGTAGAGCAGCGGATCCTTGCCGGTGCAGTCGGCGTCGACGATCTCGCCGAGGAAGATCATGTGGTCGCCGCCGTCGTATTCGCGCCAGGGCAGGCACGACAACGTGGCCGCGCACCCCGGCAGGACCGGCGCCAGCGGCCCGTCGGCCCAGCGCGGCCCCGGCACCGTCGGACGGCCCGCGAAGTGCATGGCCAGGTCGACCTGGTCGGCGGCCAGGATGTTGACCGCGAAGGGCGCCCCGGTGAGGAATCGGCAGGCCTTCGCGGTGCGGGTCATGGTGACCTGGCACAGCCGGGGCTCCAGCGACACCGCGGTGAACGCGGTGACCGTCGCCCCATGCGGTTCCCCGGCGGCGTTTCGGCAGGTCACGACGGTGACGCCGCTGGCGAACCGGCCGAAGATGCCACGCAGCTCGCGTGCGTCCATGGGTGATCCCTCCTTTCGGATCGGCGGAATGTGGTGTAGAACACTAGGACGGTCCGGCAGGCCCGGAAATCCGCGCAGCGCGATGCCGATCCGCTCCGCGCGACCGATCTGTTTCCCCTGGCCCACGCCGTTTCGAGGCGCCGGGAGAGTAGCCACGAGGAGGTGGCAGGCCATGCAATCCACAACCGCACAGCACCCGCCGCAGGACTGGGACGATGCCTGCGCGGCGGTGTCGCGCGCCTACTTCCCCCACGTGCTCACCCCGCTGCGGCGCGGCAGCCGCGCCGACGGGCTGACCGTCGACAACGTCGACTTCGGCCCGCTGCGCATCGCGGAGATCGGCTGGGGAGCCGACGTCTCGGTATCCTCCGAGCATCCCGGCGCCTACGCCGTCAACATCCCCGTCGGCGGCCTGCTCGAATCCCGCAACCCGGCCGCCTCGGTGGTCTCCACCCCCGGACTGGCCACGGTCAATCCCCCCGACACCCCGACCGTCATCACCCGGTGGACGAGCAGCTGCTCGATCGTCGGCGTCAAGATCGACCGGGACTACCTGCACCGCGAGATCGCCCGCCTGCTACGCAGGCCGGATGTGCGGCTGCCCGCGCAGTTCCAGGTCCGCGAGGCCGCGGGCGCGGACTGGTTACGGATGGTCCGCGCCGCCTACCACGAAGCCGGCTGCGGCGGTGCGCTGTGGCGCAATCCCGTGGTGGCCGAACAGCTCTCGGGAATGCTCACCAGCGCGCTGGTGCTGGCCGCGGTGCCCGATCTCGACGCGCGGCCGGTCCGACCGCGCATCGTCACCCGGGTCACCGACGCGGTGCACGCCGATCCGGCGCGCGCCTGGACCCCCGCCGACCTCGCCGAGATCGCGGGCGTGAGCATCCGGCGGCTGCAGGAGGGATTCCGGGAGTACGTCGGGATGACGCCACGCGAGTTCGTCGCCGACGTGCGACTGGAGCGGGTACGGGCCGAACTGCTGAACCCGCGCGAGCTCACCGGCGTCACCGATATCGCCCTGAAATGGGGCTTCACCCACACCGGCCGCTTCGCGGCCGCCTATCGACGCAAGTACGGCGAGCCGCCGTCGGCAACCCTCCGCGGCTGACGCCAGCGCGACTCCGGAGGCGATGGCCGTGTCCGAGCAGCACGTGCGTGCCCGGCCGAAGGGGAACCGCAAGGAATATCGGCACCCGCGGGCTCCGGGAACTGCACCGGGAGGACGACGCGCGGCGGTCGGATGTGACCGGGCAGCTCACCGCTCGGGCGTGCGCCCCTGCGCGGCGGCGGCCACGCGCTCCTCGTGCACCTGCTTTGCGTCGTCGAGCAGTTCGAGCAGTTCGCGTTCCTCGCGGATGCGCCGCCGGTATTTCTCGGGCAGCAGGCGGATGTTGGCCGCTTCCCGGACCACCTTGGCGTACAACACTTCCCGCCGGTCCAGGTCGGTCTCGTAGGTGGTGCTCAGGTACTGGAGGGCGAAGCGGCGCGCGTTGTTCACCGCGGTCTGCGCCTTACCGGCGGGGCTGACGAGCGAGGCGACGACGGTGAGGATCAGCACGCCGACGATCACGCTCAGCGACAGGCCCGTCGAGATCTCCACGACGGGCACCGGTTCGCCCTCGTTGACGAACGGCACGTTGTTCTCGTGCAGTGCGTGCAGGATCAGTTTCACGCCGATGAATCCGAGGATCGCGGCGAGACCGTAGCTGAGATAGATCAGGCGGTCGAGCAGGCCGTCGAGCAGGAAGTAGAGCTGGCGCAGGCCGAGCAGGGAGAACACCGTGGCGGTGAACACGATGTAGGTGCTCTGGGTGAGGCCGAAGATCGCGGGGATGGAGTCGAGCGCGAACAGGATGTCGGTGCCGCCGATCGCGACCATCACCAGCAGCATGGGGGTCAGCACGCGGCGGCCGTTCTCCACGGTGAACAGCTTGTCGCCGTCGTAATGCGGGCTGGTGCGCAGGAACCGGCGGGCCAGGCGCACCACGATGTTGTCGCCGGAATGGCTGTCCTGTCCCTCGGGCCGGAGCATGTTGCCCGCGGTCAGCAGCAGGATGAGGCCGAAGAGATAGAACACCCAGGCGAACCGGTTGATCAGGGTCGCGCCGACCAGGATCAGCGCGGTGCGGGCGAAGATGGAGAACACGATCCCGAACAGCAGCACCTTCTGCTGGTCGGCGCGCGGCACCGCGAAGCTGGTCATGATGATCAGGAAGACGAACAGGTTGTCCACCGAGAGCGCCTTCTCGGTGATGTAGCCCGCGAAGTACTCCACCCCCATGGCGCTGCCGCCGAAGACCAGCACCGCCAGGCCGAACAGCACCGCGATGCCGATGTAGAGCGCCGACCACACCGCCGCCTCGCGCAACGTCGGGGTGTGCGCCTTGCGGACGTGGAAGAAGTAGTCGTAGCCGATCAACGCCACGATCAGCACGAGGGTGGCCGCCCACACCGGCGCCGAGACGCTCATGCCCGCCCCGCCGCTACCTGCCGCCCCACCGCATCCTCCCGCCTCACCGAATCACCGTCGATGCTCATGCGTGTCCTCCGGTTCGCAGCCGATCTCCCCAGGCTAACGACCTCGGACCGCCGAACCGGTGCGGGCACCCGGCCGGACCGGGGTGGGCTCGGTCGCACCGGAGCGCGGGTTGCCGCGCGGCGGTGGCGACTCGACCGACCGGGACGCGCGGTGATCGCACCCCTGGTTCCCGGCCGTCGCGGACCCGCTCCGCGTTTTGAGACTTATCGGCTGATTATTTCGGCTATCAACGCTCAGGTTTGCATGGAAGTTTCAACGTTACGATCTACTCATATGCCTCGAGAGATGCCCAGGCCAACACCCCCTTCCTCATCGAGTGACGCACCGGCCACCTCGCCGCCGCCCCGCCGGAACACCCGGGACAGCGACCGCACACTCGCCGAGACCTATCGCCGATTCGGCGAGACGATGATGGCCGGGTCGTCCCCGCTGTACGCCCGCGTCGCCGTCGCGCTGAGCGAGTCCGCCGCGGCGATGCGCGCGCTCGGGAAGGCGCCGGCGCGCCGGCGGCACCCGGCGTTCGTGCTGGCCGTCCTGCACGAGCTCGCGCTCGCCGGGCAGGCGCCCGCGCTGGCCGCGGCCTTCGCGGCGGCGGACGGCGACGGTGCCGCGTCCGCCGCGATCGACACGCTGCTGAGCGCGGTCGACCGGGTCGTCTCGCTCGCCGCGCACCCGCGGGTGCGGTCCACGGAGACCGGACGGCATGCCGTGCTGTATCCGGCCGTCGCCGCGGCGGCCCACCGGGTGGGCGCCGAGTCGGTGGCCTTGATCGGCGTCGGCGCCGGATCCGGGTTCGACCTGAGCGTCGACCGCGCCGGAATCGCCTACAGCACCGGGCAATTCCTGGGTGACCCGGCCTCGCCCGTGCGGCAACGCGCGACCGTCGTCGGCGACGGAACGCTCCCGTCCCTGCCGATCCCCGAGGTCGTCTCCCGGATCGGGATCGACGCCGACCCGCTGGACGTGACCGTCCCGGAGAACGCGCGCTGGGTGCGCGCCTGCCTGCCGCCGGACCGAACCGAACGGGCCGCCGAACTGGACGCGCAGCTCGCCCTGACCACTGCCGCCCCTCCCCTCCTGCTGCGCGGCGACCCCGTCGACCTGCTGCCCGACGCGCTCTCCCGCGTGCCGCCCGGCACCCTGCCCGTCGTCACGACCACGTGGTCGCTGGCCCGCCTCACCCGCGACGACCGGCTCCGATTCCTGCACCGCCTCGACGCCGCCGCCACCCACCGGCCCGTCGCCTGGGTGTCGGCCGAGGGGGTCGGCGTCGCCCCCGCCGTCCCCACCTTCGGCGACCGCCACGCCTCCGGCCACAGCATCCTCGGCCTGGCGGTCTTCGGCCACGGCACCCTGCACGCCGAAAGCCTCGGCCGCTGCTGGTCCCGGGGACGGCTGCTGTCCTGGGTCGCCGGGTGAGCACGGCGACGGTCCGCGATCACGCGGTATCCGGAATCGCCGCGGTGTCCGGAACTCAGCCTTCGCGCCGCGCTCGCGCCCGGCGTTTGCCTTCGTGCATCGCCTGGACACGCGCGACCGGAATGGTGTGCCCCTCCTCGACGAGGTCGTCGGGGAGGGACTGCGGTGCGGGCATGCGGGCGGTCCACGGGTCCCGGTCGCCGAGCAGGCCGGGCACCGTGTCGATGGTGAAGTCGGTCGGGGTGATGTCGGGCAGCTCGTCCCAGGTGACCGGGAAGGACACCGGGACGCCGGGGCGGATGCGCGGGCTGTAGGTGGCGACCACGGTCGCGCCGCCGGAGCGGGTGGCGTCGAGGAAGACCTTGCCCTCCCGGTCGTCGCGGATGAACGCGGTGGTGGCGAGCGCCGGGTCGAGGCGTTCGGCACGGGCCGCCACGGCGCGGGTGGCGGCGGCCGCGTCCTCGAGCGGGATGCCGGGCCGGAGCGGGACGAACACGTGCACGCCCTTGGCCCCGCTGGTCTTCACCGCCGCGGACAGGCCGTCGGCCGCCAGGGCGGTGCGGATGAGCTGGGCGGCGAGGACGGCGTGGCGGAAGGTCTGGCCGGGCGAGGGATCCAGGTCGAGGACCAGGTGGGTCTGGCCGACCTCGGGGTCGGTGGTGAGCAGGGTCGGGTGGTATTCGACCGCGCGCTGATTGCCGAACCAGAGCAGGGTGCGCAGGTCCTGGCAGACCGGGTAGGTGATCGTGCGCTGGGCGCTGGCCGCCCAGGTGGTGACCCGCGGCACCCACTCCGGGGCGTACTTCGGGAGGTTCTTCTGCATGAACCTCTCCTGGCCCGGCCGGACCCGCACCACCGACAGCGGACGGTCCCGCAGCTGCCCGACCAGTTGGTCGGCGACGGCCTCCAGGTAGTCGACGAGGTCGCGCTTGGTGGCCTGCGCGCCGTCGAACAGCGGTTGGTCCAGATTGGTCATCCCGACGCCGGCGCGCTCCTCGTCGCTGCTCATCGCCCCACCTTGCCCCGGCGCGGAGGGCGGGTCAACCATCGGCGGGTTGGCGCGGAACCGGCATCCGCGCCAGACTTGATCCGTGAGTTGGATGTCATCGCCCGGTGCCGCGGGGAGTGCGTCGTGACGGTGCTCGCGCGCGGGGAGAACCGGCCCGCCCCCGCCGACCGGCTGACGGTCACCGTCGCGGGTAACGCACCGCTGGATGTGTCGGCGCTGCTGTTGAATTCGGCGGGCAAGGTCCGTTCGGACGCCGATTTCGTGTTCTTCAACCAGCCCGCCGGGCCGGGCGTCACCTACCGGCACGGCCGCGGCGCGCCCGACGCGGTGGACGTGGTGACCTCGGCGTTGCCCGCCGACGTGCAGACCGTGGTCGTCACCGCCAGCCTCGACGGCAGCGGCCCGCCCACGCCGGCGGCGGCGGGCGGGCTCACCGTCACCATCGGATCCGATTCGGGCACATTGACTTTCCCGATCGCCGGGCTCACCACCGAAACCGCGGTCGTCTGCGTGGAGATCTACCGTCGCGGACCCGGCTGGAAGGTCCGCGCCGTCGGCCAGGGCTACGACAACGGGCTCGCGGGCATCGCGACCGCCTACGGGGTGAACCTCGACGACCCCGCGGACGAGCAGCCTGCGCCGAGCCCGACGCCGCCGAGCCCCGCGCCGGCACCGGGCGGCGGCGGATACCCCGCTCCCCCAACGGGTTCCGCCCCGCCCGCACCCGCCACCGGATACCCCGCAGCCCCACCCCATCCACCCGCCCCCGGCCATCCACCGCCCGGCGCTCCCGGCGGGCAGCAGATGCCCCCTGCCTATCCGCCGCCGCACCTCCCGGCGCAGCCACCGCCCGGCGCACCGCATCCGGGCTACCCGCCACCCGCGGGCGGTCCCGGCCGTCCACCCGTACCCGCGCACACTCCCCCCTTCGCACCCCAGCAAGGAGCGCTGCCGATGCAGAGCGATCTTTTCGACCCCCGCCACGCCGAGGTCAACGGCCTCGGTATCCAGAAGCAGGGCGGCAAGATGATCAAGGTGGGGGTGCAGGGCGAGGTCATGGCCCGGGCCGGGTCGATGGTCGCCTACCAGGGCGAACTCCAGTTCCAGGCGCTCGGGTCGGGCGGGATCGGCCGCGCCATCCAGCAGCGGCTCACCGGCGAGGGCGTGCCGTTGATGAAGGTGAGCGGTCGCGGCGACCTGTTCCTGGCCAACGGCGCCGCCGACGTGCACCTGATCGACCTCGACGGCACCGACGGGCTCACCATCAACGGAGCGAACGTGCTCGCCTTCGACCCGACCCTGCGCTACGACATCAAGATGGTGCAGGGCGCGGCCGGTTTCGCCAGCAACGCGGGCCTGTTCAACTGTGTCTTCACCGGGCGCGGCCGGATCGCGATCACCACCCACGGCTCGCCGGTGGTGCTGAACGTGGACCAGCCCACCTACGCCGATCCGCAGGCCGCGGTGGCGTGGTCGTCGAGCCTGCAGACCGGGATCAAGCGCAACGACTCGTTCGGCCTGGGCAGGCTGATGGGCCGCAGCACCGGTGAAGGGATGACGTTGTCGTTCAGCGGGCGCGGATTCGTCATCGTCCAGCCCTCGGAGTTGCCGCCCGGCGGCATGCTCGGTGGCACCGGCGGCGGCCAGGAGGCCGGGCAGTCCGGCGGCATGCTGGGCGGGCTGTTCGGCTAGCCGGCCTCACGGCTGGGGTGCCCGGGCCTCCAAACGTCCCAGGGCACTGTGCATCTGGTCGACCTTGCGTTCGATCCGCTCCAGATCCTCGGCGTCGACGCGGAACAGCCAATGCTTGGCGCCGAGCAGCAGCACCGCCTGGAAGACCAGTTGCAGCCACTCGCTCTGCCAGTTCTCGAAGGTGCTGGCGAAGAACGAGGCCCAGTAGTCGTTCCACAGGAACGGCTGCCCGTGCTCCTGCTGCTCGCTGCGAAACTCCGCGAGCTGGGTGAAGAACTGCCCCAGCCAGGAGCCCAGGAACAGCAGGACGAGCACGTAGACCGCGCCCCACCGACGGAAGTGTTTCATGCGCCGGGAATACCCGGCGCACCGGCCAGCTAACTGTGGGCAGACCGCCCGCTCACTCGCTCAGCGCCGCCTCGAACATCGGCCACGCCTTGTGCAGGTCCTCCTGCCAGTAGCCCCAGGCGTGCGTGCCGGTGGGGCGCAGGTCGACGGTTGCCGGGATGCGCAGTTCCTGCAGGCGATCCCGCAACTGCCGGGTGCACATGCCGGTCACCGCCTCCAGCGGTGCACCGAAGAGCAACTGGTAGCCCAGCTGCATCGGATCGCCGCCGACGGCGGCGGGGTTGTCGAGCGGGCCGGGCAGGCCGGAGCCGCTGGAGATGTAGATGGCGGTGCCGCGCAGGCGGTCGGCGTGCAGGTAGGGGTCGTTGGCGCGCCAGGTGGGGTCGGTGGGCGGGCCCCACATGTTGACCGGGTTGCCGCGGTGCGACGCGACCACCGCGTTGACCATCACCTGCCCCTGCGGATCGCTGGTGCGCACGCAGCCGCTGAACGACCCGATCGCCCGGTAGAGCCCGGGCGCGGCGAGCGCGAGCTGGAACACCGACGTGCCCGACATCGAGACGCCTGCGACGGCGTTGGCACCCGAGCCGTGGAAGTGCTCGTCGAGCAGCGGGGGCAACTCCTCGGTGAGGAAGGTCGCCCAGCGCTGCCTGCCCAGCACCGGGTCCTCGGCGCGCCAGTCGGTGAAGTAGCTGCCCGCGCCGCCGAGCGGGATCACCACGTTGACCTGTTTGTCGGCGAAGAACCGCTGGTAGTCGGTGCGGTCGTGCCAGCTGCCGTCGACGTGGCCGGAGGCGCCGTTGAGCAGGTACAGCGTGGGTGCCGGGCGGTCCGGATCGGGAGCGCGCAACAGCAGCACCCTGGTGGTGCTGTCCATCGCCGGCGAGTGGATCTCGAGATCGAGCAGGCGGTCGTTCTCCGGCCGGATCTCGGTGATGCGGGCGAGCGACTGCTGCCCGCCGCTGGCCGGGGCGGCCGCCGCGGGCGCCGCCCCGGCCAGGAGCAGGGCGAGCGCGATCAGCACCGCGGTGGCGCCGCGCCTGGTCCCCGAACCCGATCCGATCACCGTGCACCTCGCTTTCCCCGACAGTCCCGCGCCGACCGTCCTCCGGCCCGATTCCCGAGCCCCGGACCGCTGACCACCAGACCCCGAGTCGACCACCTCGAGTGAACGACACCGCCGCCGGTGCGCGGAACCCGGCGGGGCAAAGATTGTGCCGGTTACCAGGGCGGGCACCGGACCACTGGGACCGGGACCCAAAATCCCGGTCGGGTACGGCGGCGCTCAGCGCTTGCGCAGCAGGCCGGGCGCGACCGCGATCGGCAGCGAGGCCCACACCACCTTCCCGGACGGCCAGCGCGGCGCACACCCCCACGCGCGCGCGATCGCGGCGACGGCGTGCAGGCCGTGCCTGCGCATCCGGCCCGGCGGTGCCTCCCGCAGCACGGCGGCGTGCGGATCGGCGTCGGCCACCGCGACGGTCAGCGCGTCCGGCCGCAGTTCCACCCGCAGGTCGAGGTCGCCGCGGCCGTGCACCAGCGCGTTCTCCACCAACTCGGTGACCACCAGTTCGGCGTCGGCCTCGGCGTGCTCGACACCCCACGCCCGGCACAGCTCGCGCAGGAACCGCCTCGCCCGGCCGGGCGAGGCGATGTCCGGATACAAGGCGAGCCGCTCGCTGCGCTGCCGGGAGGGCGGGTCGACGGCCTGCGCGGCGGCGGGCACGCTGCCGACCACCGGCACGGTCTGCGGCAGGGCCGCGCGCACCGCCCGTCGGTCCGCCTCCTCGGCGACCACCAACAGGATCGGTACGCCCGGCCACTCGCGGACCCGCGCCCGGGCGGCGGAGAACGCGGTGAGCATCGAACTACCGCCCAGCACCAGGTCGTCCAGCGCGACGATCAGCGCACGCGGCTCCTCCACCGCGAATTTGACCAGGTCGTCGCCGAAGCGGCGATACGACTCGACGTCCAGCACGCCCGCCGGCCGGAGCACCGTGCACTCGCCGTACCGGGTGCGCCGCCAGCGCACCATTCCGCTGCCCGGCAACAGTCCTCCGCGGCTACCGTGCGAATCCACGCGGCCCGGCCGTCAGGCCGAGGCCACCTGGGCCTGCCACATCCAGTGCAGCTGTTCCAGGCGGGCCGCGATCTCGATGAACAGATCCTGGGTCACCGGGTCGGCCTTCTCGGTGGCGTCGATCCGCTCGCGCAGCCGCGCGATCACCGCGGACAGGTTCTCCACGATGGTCTCGATGACGGCGCGGTCCTCGAGCCAGCCGTCGCCGATGCCGGTGGCGCCCGAGTTCTGCGCCACCGTCGCGGCGCGGCCGTCCGGACTGACCCCGACGGCGGTGGCCCGCTCGGCGGCCGCATCGGTGAAGTCGCGGGCGGCGGTGACCAGTTCGTCCAGCGCCAGGTGCACGGAACGGAAGTTCTGGCCGATCACATTCCAGTGCGCCTGCTTGGCGATCAGCGACAGGTCGATCAGGTCCACCACCGTGTCGCGCAACGCCTCACCCGCGATGCGCTGCTGCTCGGAATCGAGGGTGCTGGTGATTGGCTGGGGCATCGCTCATGCCTTTCCGGTCGTCGGTCCGTGTCACGATCGGGCTTACCCAGCGGGCGCGCCGCCAACCAGAACAGCGATCTCGGCCACACCGGCCCGGTCGGTCAGTTCTGCTCCGGCATGCGGTCGTGCAGGGTCAACAGCAGGTGATCGAACGCCGTCTGGGTCTCCGGGGTCACCGGGGGCAGGGTGTCGAGCTCGGCGATGAGGCGCTCGGCGAGCGCGCGGAGTTTGACGTTGGTCTCCTGGGAACGCCATTGCAGCACCCGGAACGCCTGATCGGCGTTGATGCGGTCCATGCGCATCAGCACGCCTTTGGCCTGTTCGATGACCGCGCGGGAGCGCACCAGCTCCGGCAGGGTCTCGTCGAGCACCTCGCGGCGCTCGGCGTTCATGGCTTCGGTGAGGTCGATGTAGTAGCCGGTGGTGCCGACGGTGTTGCCCGCGTCGTCGGTCATGGCGTCGCCGAGCACGATCACCTCACGGACCCGGCCGGAGGTGTCGATGATGCGGTGACGGCTACAGAACGGCTCGGCGCGGCGCACCGCGTTGTCGATGGTGCCCGCGACCTGTTCGCGGTCTTCGGGATGCTTGTGCGAGAGCAGCAGCTCGGTGGTCGGCGTGACGCTGCCGGGCGCGTAGCCGTGCAGGACGGCGACCTCGTCGGACCACTCCCAGCGCTGGTCCGCGTAGCGGAATCGGAAGGTGCCCGTCGTTTGCGGACGACCGGCACCCACGACCTTGGCGATCACGCTCGCCGCGGTCTCCGGGGTCATTTCGTCCATAGCCATCACGCATCCAAGTATGCTCCCGCCGCCGCGCGGCGTGCCCTCCCCGAGGAGAGAGCGACGAGCGCCGGGCGGCGCGTGCCACCCGGCGCTCGTATCCGTCACTGAAGGTCAGTTGCCGCCGCTGCGGCTGTGTTCGCCGCCTCGGATCTTGGCCTCGGTGGGCTGTGCCTGCGCACCCTTGCGGCCCGCCTCACGGGGGTCCGCCGAGTTGCGGTCGCCGAAGCTACCGGTGCTGGCCTGGCCGCCGCGGCGCGCCTGCTCCGCGGTGTCGGAACGGTTGCCGAACTGACCGGCGTTGTTCGGATCAGCCATGGTCCAATCCTCCTTCGGTGATCGGTCTTCCTTGCGTCGCGACCACTGTCGCGGTCACAACCGAGGCCTACCCGGCTCTGCGGCGCTCAATCGGCGGAATCGAAGAAGTCCGAAATGCGGTGAATGCCGCTGCGGCGCAGACACTCTGGATCGCGACCCGCCAATACCCCGGATACGCAGGAGGTTCGATGGCATGACCGGGCTCTCGATGGGTATGCGACCCTCGAACGGAGGTGTGGCATGGCACACGGGATCGAACGTCCCGCCGACGCGCGGCGCGCTCGGGCGCAGTTCGCCGACACGGTGCTGGCGACGGTGACCGGACCCGACCGGATCGCGGCGCTGGTGGACCGCATCGTCGGTGATCGCATCGAGGTGGGACCGCTGCCGGTCGGACCGGGCGGGCTGGTCTCGGCCACGGCGGTCGCGCGGCCGTGGCCGGTCCGGTTGACCGCGGTGCCGGAGCGGGACTGGGAATTCGCCATGTTCCTTCCGATGCTGCTGCACGTGCGGGTGCGGATCCCCGGTCGCACCGTGGTGTTCAGCGGCGCCGTCGCGGTGCGGACCACGATCGCCCTGGAGCCTGCGGGGCGGTGCGCGCTGGCGGTGCGGATCGCCGAGATCGAGCGGTCGGACGTGCGGGCCCGGTTGCATCCCGCCGACACCGTCGCGGGCCTGCTCGGGCGGCTCGGCCGGGTGGAGCGGCTGGTGGCCGACCGGGTGCGCCGGGTCGCCGCGGAGGTGTTCGACAGCCCGGCCGTGCGGGAGCTGCGCCACATCGACGTGGCCGCGCTGATCGACCGGGCCCTGTGGACGGACCTGCTGCCCGCCGCGCCCGCGCCGCCGCTCGGCGCGCACGGTGTTTCCGGCGGGGCGAGCCGGGCACCCGAGACCCATGGACGACAACTCGACCGGACAGACATCCCGGCCTGACGCCACGGCCGCGCACACCACCGTCACCGGCGACGACCTGCGGGAACTGCTGCATTCGCACGGGTCCGACGCCCGGCTCGTCCTGGAGGAGGGCCGGGTGACGCTCGTCCCCGACACCGACCGTGCCGAGCACGGGCTGGTCATCGCCACCAAATCCGACGTGCTCCAACGCGCGGGCCGCGACCCCGACGCCACCGCCCTCGCCGAACTGGCCGAACTCCTGACCAGCGAAATCCGTTTGCAAGGCGCCTGAGCGGGTCAGCGGCCGGAGGCGGTAGCGCAGCGTCACCACGCAGGCCGCCCCGCCCAGGCGAAGAACAGCACAGCCTGAGCGGGTCAGCGGCATCCGCTACCGCTCAACCGGAGAACTCGGCTCCGGTGCCGTACCGTGTGGGGTATGGCTCTGCCCCGCCGGAACCTGCCCCGCCGGAATCTGCTCCGCGTCGCCGCCGCCGGGTCGGCCGCCGTGCTGGTGGGCACCGCGGCGGCGAGCAGCGGCCGGTTCCGGGTGCCGCGCTGGTCGGACGACCCGTTCACGCTGGGTGTCGCCTCCGGTGATCCGGCCCCCGACGGGGTGGTGCTGTGGACGCGGCTGGCGCCGGACCCCTTCGCGCCCGACGGGCACGGCGGGATGATGAACGCGCCGGTCTCGGTGGACTACGAGGTCGCCCACGACGAGCAGTTCCGCTCGGTGGTGCAACGCGGCACCGCGGTGGCGACCCGCGAGCTGGCCCATTCGGTGCATCCCGAGGTGCGCGGGCTCGAGCCCGACCGCTGGTATTTCTACCGGTTCCGGGCGGGTTCGGTGATCTCTCCGGTGGGCCGCACCCGCACCGCGCCCGCCCCCGGCCAGGCCGTCGAGCGCCTGCGTTTCGCCTACGCGTCCTGTCAGTCGTGGAGTTCGGGGTATTACACCGCCTACGAGCATCTGCGCGCCGAGGATCTCGAGCTGGTCGTGCATCTGGGTGACTACATCTACGAGAGCAGCTGGCGCCACGGCAGGCTGGAGGATCCGCGCACCCTGGAACGCGGCGAGTCGGTGGATCTGCCGGGGTATCGGTTGCGCTATGCCCAGTACAAGGCCGAGCAGCCGCTGCGTGACGCGCATGCCGCCTTTCCGTGGATCGTCACCTTCGACGACCACGAGGTCGACAACAACTGGGCCGCCGACCATCCCGGCCTCGGCGTGGACATCTACCGGTTGCCGCCGTTGTTCCGCGGGCGCAAGGCGGCCGCGTTCCAGGCCATGTACGAGCATCAGCCGCTGCGGTTGGCGCAGCTGCCGGACGGTCCGTCGATGCTGCTGCATCGCCGGTTCGGCTGGGGTGACCTGGCCGAACTGACCATGCTCGACACCCGTCAGTACCGTGACGTGCAGGTTTGCAGCGAGAACGTGACCGCCGACTGCCCCGAGCGCTTCGCCACCGACCGAACCATTCTCGGTGCGCGGCAACGGGATTGGCTGCTGGCGGGGCTGGTCAGCTCGCCCGCCCGCTGGCAGATCCTCGGCAACCAGGTGGGGATGAGCCAGATGGACGTGGATCCGGGGCCGGGGCTGACGGTGTCCACCGACTCCTGGGACGGCTACGTCGCCGACCGCAACCTGATCCTGGGAACCGCCGCCGATCGCGGGGTGCGCAACCTGGTCGTCATCACCGGCGACCGGCACCAGAACCATGCCGCCGACCTGCGCCGCGACCACGCCGACCCGCAGTCGCCGGTGGTGGCCGCCGAATTCACCGGCACCTCGATCACGACCGGGGGCGACGGCGCCGACGTCACCGACACCGGCCGTCGGCTGCTGGCGGCCAACCCGGATCTGAAGTTCTTCAACTCCCAGCGCGGTTATGTCCGGGTCGAACTCGACCACCGGGTGTGGCGCAACGACTTCCGGGTGGTGCCGTTCGTCCAGCGCCGTGGCGCGCCGGTGCACACGCGGTCGACCTGGGTGGTGGAGGACGGCATCCCCGGCGTCGCCGAGGCGGCTCGCCCGGCCGCGCCCACCACCGGATTGTCCGCCGCGCCGGACGGCGGCGGCTGAGCTGCCGCGTCAGCGGCCGTGGGCCATGTCGTACCAGCGGTGCGGGATGGACCAATCCCAGTGCGCCGCCGCGGCTTCGGCCTCCGCGGAGCGCCGCAGCCATTCCTCGTAGCACGGCAACGATCCACCGACCCCCGCCCCGTACAACAGGAAACCGCGCACCAGCTGCTGCCACACCGCGCGTCCCGAAATGCGCATCGCGACCTCCTCGCCGACCGCCCCGCCCGGCGGTCCCTCGCCCCGACTCGGGTTCGGTGGCGACAGGATAATTCCGCCACGGGCCTCGGTGTCCGAATTCCCCGTTTCCGTCAAAAGATGCCCGATTGCCCGGTGGCCGGTCACAGCCAGCCGGTCGCGGCCTGCAGTGCCAGGGCGGAGCCGGCCAGCACGAGGCCGAGGATCCCGCCGTAGACCAGCGGACGCGAGCCGGTGGCGGCCAGTCGCCGCCAGTCCAGCCCGGCGCCGACGGCGGCGAGGACGGCGGCGACCAGCCAGCCGCTGAGGTGGGTGAGGCCCGCCGTCCAGGCGGACGGCAGTACCCCGAGTCCGGCGACTACAGAGGCAGCGAGGAACAGCACGACGAACAGCGGGATGGTGCGCCACAGCGGGGTGGGCTCGGCGGCCTCCCGCCCGGCGCCGCGGCGGCCCGCCAGGTGCAGACCGACGCACAGCGGGACGATCATCAGGCTGCGGACCAGCTTCACGATCACCGCGAAGGACGCCGCGACCGGGCCGAAGGCGACCCCGGCCGCCAGCACCGAGGAGGTGTCGTTGATGGCGGTACCCGCCCACAGCCCGAACGCCTCCTCGGAGAGGCCGAGCGCGTGGCCCAGCGGCGGGTAGACCAGCACGGCCAGGATGTTGAACACGAAGATGGTGCCCAGCGCGTAGGCGACCCGGTCCCGGCTGGGCTTGATGACGGCGGTGACCGCGGCGATGGCCGAGGCGCCGCAGATCGTGGTTCCGGCCGCGATGAGGATGCCCGACTCGCGATGCAGGGCGAGCAGCCGCCCGACCACGAGCGCGGCCACCGCCCCGGCCACCAGGGTGCCCAGCAGCACGACGGCGGTCTCCCGCCCGACGGTGAGCACCGCGTCCAGCGGCAGCCCGAGCCCCAGCAACACGATGGCGATCCCGAGCACCCGCTGCCGGGTCAGGTCGAGGCCGGGGCCGAAGCGGCCGTCGTCGGCGACCGCCCGGCGCGCGGCGACACCGGTCAGCGCACCCGCGGCCAAGGCGGTGACCGGCGCGCCCGCGACCGGCACGAGCCGCCCGACGACGGTGGCCACGGTGGCGAGGACGGCGGCGAGCAGGAGACCGGGGACGGCGGGGCGCAGGGTGTTCACCCCGTCGACATTCCTCGCGCGCGGCCCGGACCGGTAGCGGGCAACTTCGTCTGACCCCATAAACTGCGGTTATGACCCTGCCGCCGGGGACACCCGACCTGGCCGTGCTCGACCTGCTGGTGTCGGTCGCCGACACCGGCAGCCTCGGCGCGGCCGCGCGCAGGCACGGCATCAGTCAGCCCGCGGCGAGCATGCGGATCAGCGCGCTGGAACGGCGGCTGCGGCTGCGGCTGCTCGACCGCGGGCCGACCGGCTCGGTGCTCACCGAGGCCGGCCGGGTCGCGGTCGAGCAGGCGCGCGAGGTGCTCGCCGCGGCCCGCTCGTTCACCGACACCCTCACCGCGCTCTCGGCCGACCACGCCCCGCGCGTGCGGGTCGCCTCCTCGAAAACCATTGCCGACCATCGGGTTCCGCAGTGGCTGGCGGCGCTGCGGGCGGTGCGCCCGGACGTGACGGTGGCGCTGGAGGTCGGCAACAGCCGGCAGGTCGAGGCGATGGTGCGCGACGGCTCGGCCGACATCGGCTTCGTGGAGGGCCCGCATCCGCCCGTCGGGCTCGCCGACCGGGTGCTCGGCGCCGACCACCTGCTGGTGATCGTCGGACCGGAGCACCCGTGGGCGCGCCGCGCCCGCCCGCTCGGCCTGCGCGAGCTGGCCGCGACGCCGCTGCTGTGGCGCGAACCGGGCTCGGGCACCCGCGACACCGTGTGGGAGATCCTCGCCGCGCACTGCCGGCCCGCTCCCCCGGCCGCCGAATTGGGTTCGGCCGTCGCGATTCTGGAAGCGGTGCGCACCGGCTTGGCGCCCGCCGTGCTCAGTGCCCTCATCGCCGCACCCGAACTGGCGGCGGGCCGCGTCGTCGAGGTCCCGGTCGCCGACGCCGCCGTCCTCACCCGCCGCTTCCGCGCCATCTGGCGGCGGGAGGCCCCGCCCTCCGGCGCGGCCGAGACCCTCGCGGCCTGCGCGGCACGCATCGAGTCGGCCCGCACGGCCGCCGATCCGGGCTGAGCCGACCGCCTCGACGGAGTGCTCCGGCAGCCGGGCCAGGAATCCCGGCGCCCCGCCCGCCTCGGCGCGCGCGCCGGATCGCGCCCAGCGGGGCGCTCCGGTGCCGGTTCGCCGAGAACTGAGCGCACCGAGATGGACGCTCGACCATTCGGCCTCCCGTGTGCGACGATCGGGCACGTGAGCAGACCCGCTAACGATCAGCATCTGCGTGACCTCGCCCGGCTGCGGCGGGTGCGGGACCGGATCGACCGCGAGTACGCCCAACCGCTGGACGTGGAGGCACTGGCCAGGGCGGTCCACATGTCGGCGGGGCACCTGAGCAGGCAGTTCCGCCAGGCCTACGGCGAGTCGCCCTACAGCTACCTGATGACGCGCCGGATCGAGCGGGCGATGGCGCTGCTGCGGCGCGGCGACCTCAGCGTCACCGAGGTGTGCTTCGCGGTGGGCTGTTCCTCGCTGGGCACGTTCAGCACCCGGTTCACCGAACTGGTCGGCATGCCGCCGAGCGCCTACAAGCGCGAGGCCGCCGACGAGATGGCCGGGGTGCCCTCGTGCGAGTCGAAGAAGGTCGTCAGACCGGTCAGGAATCGAGAAGCGCGGGCCGCGACGGCGCGATTAGCGTGAGCGGCATGGACATCACCATTCACTCCTCGTTCCTCCCGCACGACGACGCCGAGGCCGCCCTCGCCTTCTACCGCGACACCCTCGGCTTCGAGCTGCGCAACGACGTGGGTTACGACGGCATGCGCTGGCTCACCGTGGGCCCGCCCTCCCAGCCGGGCATCAACATCGTGCTGCACCCGCCGGCCGCCGACCCGGGCATCACCGACGACGAGCGCCGCACCATCACCGAGATGATGGCCAAGGGCACCTACGCCAGCATCCTGCTGGCGACCGATGATCTCGACGCCGCGTTCGAGAAGGTGCAGGCCGGTGACGCCGAGATCGTGCAGGAGCCCATCGAGCAGCCCTATGGTGTCCGTGACTTCGCCCTGCGGGATCCGGCGGGCAACATGATCCGTATCCAGCAACTGCGCTGACCCCCTCTTCCGATCGCACCCGATGGAGACCCGATGACCACGGCCCCGACCACGACGGAGACCACCGCGCGGCACGCCGCCGACAGCCACGATCTGATCCGCGTGCACGGCGCGCGCGAGAACAACCTCCAGGATGTCAGCGTCGAGATTCCCAAGCGCAGGCTCACGGTGTTCACCGGCGTGTCGGGGTCGGGGAAGAGCTCGCTGGTGTTCGGCACGATCGCCGCGGAGTCGCAGCGGATGATCAACGAGACCTACAGCGCGTTCGTGCAGGGTTTCATGCCGACACTGGCCCGCCCCGAGGTGGACTTCCTGGAAGGGCTGACCACCGCGATCATCGTCGATCAGGAGCGGATGGGCGTGAACGCCCGCTCCACCGTGGGCACCGCGACCGACGCCAACGCGCTGCTGCGCATCCTGTTCAGCAGGCTGGGCGAGCCGCACATCGGCTCGCCGCAGGCGTTCTCCTTCAACGTCGCCTCGATCAGCGGCGCCGGCGCGGTCACCCTGCAGCGCGGCGGCCAGACCATCCGTGAACGGCGCGACTTCGCCATCACCGGCGGCATGTGCCCGCGCTGCGAGGGCATGGGCAAGGTCTCCGACTTCGATCTGAGCGCCCTCTACGACGACAGCAAGTCGCTGGCCGAGGGCGCGCTCACCATCCCCGGCTACAGCATGGACGGCTGGTACGGGCGCATCTTCATGGGGTCGGGCTTCCTCGACCCGAACAAGCCGATCCGCAAGTACACCAAGCGCGAACTCAACGATCTGCTCTACAAGGAGCCCACCCGGATCAAGGTCGACAACGTCAACGTCACCTACGAGGGTCTCATCCCGCGCATCCAGAAGTCGTTCCTGTCCAAGGACCGCGAGGCGATGCAGCCGCACATCCGGGCGTTCGTCGACCGGGCGATCACCTTCCGCACCTGCCCGGAGTGCGAGGGCACCCGGCTCAACGAGGGCGCGCGGTCGTCGAAGATCAAGGGCATCAACATCGCCGACGCCTGCGCCATGCAGATCAGCGATCTGGCCGAATGGGTCCGCGGACTCGACGAGCCCTCGGTGGCGCCGTTGCTCACCACGCTGAAGCACACCCTGGACGGGTTCGTCGAGATCGGCCTGGGCTACCTGTCACTGGACCGCCCCGCGGGCACGCTCTCCGGCGGTGAGGCGCAACGCACCAAGATGATCCGGCACCTCGGTTCGGCGCTCACCGACGTGACCTACGTCTTCGACGAGCCGACCATCGGCCTGCATCCGCACGACATCCAGCGCATGAACGAGCTGCTGCTGCGGTTGCGCGACAAGGGCAACACGGTGCTGGTGGTCGAGCACAAGCCGGAGACCATCACCATCGCCGACCACGTGGTCGATCTCGGTCCCGGGGCGGGCACCGCGGGCGGCACCATCTGCTACGAGGGTGACGTGGCGGGGCTGCGCGCCTCGGACACCCTCACCGGCCGCCACCTCGGCTATCGCGCCTCGCTGAAGAAGTCGGTGCGCACCTCCACCGGCGCGCTGGAGATCCGCGGCGCGAACCAGAACAACCTGTGCGACGTCGACGTCGACGTGCCGACCGGGGTGCTCACCGTGGTCACCGGCGTCGCCGGGTCGGGCAAGAGCTCGCTCATCCACGGCAACCTCGCCGGGCGCGAGGGCGTGGTGGTGGTCGACCAGACCGCGATCAAGGGGTCGCGCCGTTCCAACCCCGCCACCTACACCGGGCTGCTCGACCCGATCCGCAAGGCCTTCGCCAAGGTCAACGGCGTGAAACCGGCACTGTTCAGCGCCAATTCCGAGGGTGCCTGCCCGACCTGCAACGGCGCGGGCGTGGTCTACACCGACCTGGCGATGATGGCCGGGGTCGCCACCACCTGTGAACTGTGCGAGGGCAAGCGGTTCCAGGCGTCGGTGCTCGACTACAAGCTGGGCGGGCGCGACATCAGCGAGGTGCTGGCGATGCCGGTGACCGAAGCCGAGGAGTTCTTCGGCTCCGGCGAGGCGCGCACCCCCGCCGCGCACAAGATCCTGCAGCGCATGGCCGACGTGGGCTTGGGCTATCTGACCCTGGGCCAGCCGCTGACCACGCTGTCGGGCGGCGAGCGGCAGCGGCTCAAGCTGGCCACCCAGATGGCGGAGAAGGGCGGGATCTACATCCTCGACGAGCCGACCACCGGCTTGCACCTGGCCGACGTCGAGCAGTTGCTCGGGCTGCTGGACCGGATGGTGGATGCCGGTAAGACGGTGATCGTCATCGAACACCACCAGGCCGTGATGGCGCACGCCGACTGGATCATCGACCTCGGCCCGGGCGCGGGCCACGACGGCGGCCGGGTGGTCTTCGAGGGCACTCCCGCCGACCTCGTCGCCGATCGTTCCACCCTCACCGGCACGCACCTGGCGAGCTACGTCGGAGCCTGACCGCCGGTCAGCAGCCGCTCGACGACCCGGCGGTAGCGCTCCGGGTCGATCGGCGGAATGCCCAGCAGCGCGCGCAGATACACACCGTCGCCGACCAGCCGGATGATGTCGGCGCGCACCGGGTCGTCGATCTCCTCGTCCAGGCCGTCGGACCAGGAGACCATCAGGTCGGCGAGCGCGCGCTGCACCTCGTCGGCGTCGTCCTTGGCGTCGACGCTGCGCATGGTCGCCAGCATGGAACGGTAGAGCTCCATCTCCACCGCGTCGGCGACGTTGTCGGGATTCGGCGTCTGTAGGTACCACTCGGCGATCGAGACGCCCTTGGCCGTGGTGTCGGCCATCTGGTGCGCGGCGCGCTCCCCCAGTCGGCGGACCAGTCCCGCCAGCAGCGCGTCCTTGCTCTTGAAGTGGTAGAGCAGGCCCCCTTTGGAGACGCCCGCCGCCGCGGCGACGTTCTCCAACGTCACCTGTGACATGCCCTTTTCCAGCAGCAGGGCCTCCAGCGCGTTCAGGATCCGGTCGCGGGTGCTCGGCGTCACGGGCGCCGACTATACCGGCCGGACGGTCATGTCGTGTACTGTACCGTCTGGACGGTAAACCAACGACGACCAACGTCGAGAAAGTCACGGAAGTCGAGAACATCGATGAACCCCCAGACCACGACCCCGAGCACCGGCGTGCCCACCACCCCCGGCCCGCCGCCGCGCGCGACCGCGCGGGCATGGTGGGGTCTGGCCGTGCTGGCCCTGGCCCTGCTGCTGCTCTCGATCGACGCGACGGTGCTCGACCTCGCGGTCCCCGCGATCAGCGCCGACCTCGCGCCCACCACCCCGCAGCTGCTGTGGATCATCGACGTGTACTCGTTCGTGCTCGCCGGCCTGCTGGTGGTGATGGGCGACCTCGGCGACCGCATCGGCCGCCGCAAACTGCTGCTCATCGGCGCGGTCGGCTTCGGCCTGGCCTCCGCGGTCGCGGCCTGGGCGGTCTCGCCCGAGATGCTCATCGCCGCGCGCGTGCTCCAAGGTGTCGCAGGCGCCACCCTCATGCCCGCCACAC
Source organism: Nocardia sp. FDAARGOS_372 (assembly GCF_002554515.1). NCBI lineage: Bacteria > Bacillati > Actinomycetota > Actinomycetes > Mycobacteriales > Nocardiaceae > Nocardia > Nocardia sp. FDAARGOS_372. Next base: position 3,195,717 of record NZ_PDDW01000001.1, read on the forward strand.
TGGGCCTGATCCGCTCGATGTTCCTCGACCCGCGCCAGCGCACCATCGCCATCGCGGTGTGGAGCGCGATGGCCGGTGGCGGCGCGGCGGCCGGTCCGCTACTGGGCGGCTGGCTGCTCGAGCACTACTGGTGGGGCTCGGTGTTCCTGGTCAACCTGCCGGTCATGCTGGTGCTGCTGATGCTCGGCCCGGTGCTCATCCCGGAATCGCGCGACCCGTCACCCGGCCGGTTCGACGTGCCCAGCGCGGCGCTGTCGCTGCTGGCCCTGGTGCCGATCGTCTACGCGATCAAGGAAACCGCCGCGCACGGCCCGCGGCCGGTCCTCGCGTCGGCCGCCGCCGTGGGCGTGCTCGCCGCCGTGCTGTTCGTGCGCAGGCAGCGGCGGCTGCCGCGACCGATGCTGGACCTCACGCTGTTCGCGCGGCCGCAGTTCCGGGTCGCGGTCGTGACCAGCCTGCTGGCGGTCTTCGCGCTCGCCGGTGTGCTGTTCTTCGGCTCGCAGTATCTGCAGCTGGTGCTCGGCCGGTCGCCGTTGCAGGCCGGTCTGCTGTTGCTGCCCGGCCTGGCGGCCAGCGTGGTCGCCTCGCTGGCCGCGGCGTGGCTGGTGCAGCGCTGGCGGCCGGGCGCGGTGCTGGCCGGTGCGCTGGTGACCGCCGCCGCGGGTGCCGCGGTGTTCCTGCGGCTCGGCCCCGACGCCGCGACCAGCACCCTGCCGTTCATCCTCGGCTTCCTCGGGGTGGGCGCGGGTGTCGGTGTGGCGCTGACGGTGTCGTCGGATCTGGTGGTCAGCTCCGCCCCGCCGGAACGCGCGGGCGCGGCCGCCGCGGTCTCGGAAACCGCCTACGAGACCGGCATCGCCCTCGGCGTGGCCCTGCTCGGCAGCGTCGTGATGGCGATCTTCCGCGGCTCGCTCACCGACCTGCCCGACACCGCACGCGAATCCCTGGGCGCCGCTACGGAATTCGCACGCGGCCTGCCGCAGGCCACCGCCGAGACGATGTTGACCTCGGTCCACGAGGCCTTCCTCTCCGGCGTCCACCTCGCCGCCACCGGCACCGCGACGATCCTGCTGATCGCCGCCTGGGTGGCCCTGCGCCTGCGGGCCGGCACGACCGAGCGGTGACGCCGCGCCACCGCCTCGGGGGCGCTGACCGGCTCAGGCGTTGAGCGCCCTCAGTGCGCCTCGAAGCCCTGTTCGGTGATCAGGAGCATCTCGGGGTCGGTCGCCACGCCGGCAGTGCGGTCATCGCCCCCTCTGTCTCGGATCGGTCCAGCTCAATGCTGGGCGCGCGGTGGTGCCGTGTGGCGGGGGGTGGGGCGGCGCGACCACCAGGCGCGGGTGAGGGCCGGGAGGGCGACGCCGAGTTTGCGGGTGCGGCCGACGGTGGCGCGGGTGGCGAAGATGTTGTGGTCGGCGGCTTCGATGCGGTCGAGGATGGCGGCGTAGAGGCGGAACGCGGTGGTCACGCAGGGGCGGGCCATCGGGTCGAGCAGGGCGATACCGGGCTCGGCGGTGCGGTAGACCGCCCGGGTCATGGCGATCTGGTCGGTGAGGGCGGCACGGACGGCCGCGTCGGGGCGGCCGCGGGTGCGGCACCAGGCCAGGCGATCCCGGTCGACACCGTGCGCGGCGAGTTCGTCGGCGGGCAGATAGACGCGGCCACGGTCGAGGTCTTCGGCGACGTCGCGCAGGAAGTTGGTGAGCTGGAAGGCGTCGCCGAGCGCGGCGGCGAACGGAGCCGCCACGGCGGTGTCGGTGACGGTGCCGAGGACCGGCAGCAGTTGCAGGCCGATCACCTGTGCCGACCCGTAGGTGTAGCGCTGGAGGGCGGCACGGGTCGGGTAGTCGCGGACCTCCAGGTCCATGCGCATGGACGTCAGGAAGGCCGCGAACAGCGCGGGGTCGATACGGTGGCGGCGCACGGTGTCGGCGAGTGCGGTCACGACCGGCTGAGCGGGCACGACGGGTTGGGCGGGCGCGGCCGAATGGGCGGGCACGACGGGTTGGCCGGGCCCGGCCGGCTGAGCGGGCACAACCGGTTGGCCGGGCCCGGCCGGCTGAGCGGGCACAACCGGTTGGCCGGGCCCAGCCGGCTGAGCGGACGCGACCGGTTGGCCGGTCACGATCGGCTGAGCGGGCACCGATTGAACGCGCACCGATTGGGCGAGCGCGGCGGTGAGTTCCCGCTCGGCCGTGTCGATGTGGGCACGGATGCGCGCGTCCGCGGCGAGGCCGGAACCGGGCGCGTCCCGATCGGGCAGATCGACCAGGTCGTCCACATACCGCGCGAAACCGTAGAGCGCATGCACCGCGGGCCGCCGGTCCGGCGGCAGCAACCGGGTCGCCAGGAAATAGGTGCGCCCGTGCGCGGCGTTCAGCGCGCGGCACCGGGTGTAGGCGTGGCGCAGGGTGGGGTCGGTGATGCCCGCGGCATCGAGTTCACGCCGCGTCATGGCGGGCTCCCGTCGCTCGCACCCGAGCGGTCCCCCGTACCACGCCGGTGATCCGGTCCGCGGCCAGTTGCCCGGAGATCAGGGCGGTCGGCACGCCGACGCCGGGGGTCGTGCCCGAACCGGCGAGCACCACGTTGTCGAAGGCGCGGGGGAAGTTGCCCGGCCGGAACGGGCCGGTCTGGGTGAGCGTGTGGGCATAGCTGAACGGGGTGCCCGCGAACATGTCCGCGCGCGCCCAGTCGGCGGGAGTGATCGTCGCCAGGATCTGCGCGTCGGCCAGGCCCGGATGGACCCGTGCGGCGGCGACCGCGAGGACCTCGCGCAGATACCGCTCCCCGTCGGCGTCCCAGTCCAGGACCGAACCATCCCGGTGCACCGCGAGGTTCGGCACCGGCGCCAGCACCGAGACCAGATCGCGGCCGGGTGGGGCGAGACCGGGATCGGTGGCGGTGGGCCGGGTGATGAGCAGGGACGGGTCGCTCATGGTGCGCCCTTCGGTGATGAGTTCGTCGAAGGTCCGCCGCCAGGCCGCCCCGAACCCGATCGTGTGGTGGCCGATGTCGGCTCCGGCCGGCAACCCGACGTGCACGATCGCGGCCGAGGGCGCTGCCCGCAGCGGAACCACCCGGCGCGGCGCCGCACCGAGCAGGCGGTAGGTGAGGTGCGGTTCGGTCGTGGCGACCACCGCGTCGCAGGCCAGCCGCTCCCCCGCGGCCGTCCGGACCGCGGTGACCCGTGCGCCGCTGCGCTCGAGCGCCGTCACCGCCGCGTCGTAGCGCAGGTCCACCCCGGCGTCCACCGCGGCCGCGGCCAGCGCGTCCGGCAGCGCCCGCACTCCGCCGCGCGGAAAATACACTCCCGCAACGGTGTCCATGTAGGCGATCACCGCGTACACCGCCAGCGCGCGCTGCGGCGCCACGCCCGCGTACAGCGACTGGAAACTGAACACCCGCCGCAGCCGTTCGTCCCGCAGCATCTGCGCGATCTTCGTCTCGACCGACCGGAATCCGCCGAGCGCGACCACCCGGGCGAGCGCGGGCGTCACCGCCGAGAGCGGGGAATCCAGGTTGGCCGCGATGAACCGTTCGTACTGCGCGCGATACAGCCTGCCCAGCCAGTCCCGCAGGCGCACATAGCGATCCGCCTCCGCCGCACCCGCGAACCGCCGCACCTCCGCATACATCGCGTCGGGCTCGCTGTGCACGGCCAACCGGGTGCCGTCGGCGAAGCGCGCGTCGTAGGCCGGGTGTAGAGGCCGCAGGTCGAGGCGGTCGCCGAGGGTGTCGCCGACGGCCGCGAAGGTCTGCTCGAGGATGTCGGGCATGGTCAGCACGGTCGGCCCGGTGTCGAGCCGGTAGCCGTCGACGTCGAGCCGTCCGGCGCGTCCGCCGGGCACCGCCGCGCGTTCGAGCACGACGACCTCCCGGCCACGCCCGGCCAGGTGCAGTGCCGCCGACAGCCCCGCCAGCCCTGCCCCGATCACGACCACGCGATCTGTTCTCCCGCGCACGGTGCGCATCGAATCCTCCTCCGAGATGTCAGCGCGACCGGTCGGTGCACGCGTGGGCGAGATGGGTGAGCACCGCGCGGGCGCCCGGCTCTAGCCCGGCGATGGCGGCGAGCCCTTCGCGCAGCCGGTGCGCGATCAGCAGTTCGAGCCGCCGTGGCGCGCCGGTCTCCGCGATCACCCGCACGTACCGGGCGATCTCCTCGGCACCGAGTTCCGGCAGTTCGGCCAGCCGTGCCAGCTCCCGCCGCGTCACGCCGTCGGCGTATTCGCGGGCCAGCACCACCACGGTGGTGGCCTTGCCGTTGCGCAGGTCCGCCCCGACCGGCTTGCCGGTCGCGCCCGGATCGCCGAAGACGCCGAGCAGGTCGTCGCGCACCTGGAACGCCTCCCCGATGGCGACCCCGTACCGGCCGAGCGCCGCGAGCACCGCCGGCGGCGCCCCGGCCAGCTCCGCCCCCAGCTCCAGCGGTCGGCGCACGGTGTAGTGCCCCGACTTCGCCCGCGCCACCGCCAGCACGTCGGCCAGTGCCGGCCGCCGCCGCGCGTCGTTCACCAGGTCGCGGAACTGCCCGACCGCCAGTTCGCTGCGCATGGCGTCGTAGCGGGGCAACGCCCTGGCCAGTGCGGCGGCGTCCACCCCGCTCTCGCGCAGCAGCTGCTCGGCCCACACCAGGCACAGGTCGGCCGCCAGCGTCGCCGCGGACTCGCCGAAGCGGTCCGACGATCCCGAAAGTCCTTGCCGCGCATGCCACTGCGCGAACCGGACGTGCGCTGCGGGCCGGCCGCGCCGCCGCGCGGACTCGTCCATCACGTCGTCCTGCATGAGCGCGAAGCAGTGCAGCAGTTCGGCGCTCGCCGCCGCGCGGATCGCGGCCGCGCCGACCGGCGCCACGGTCGACCAGCCCGCCAGGTGCAGCGCCGAACGCAGGTACTTGCCGCCCGCGACGAAGTCGCCGATCACCTGCCCCAGCACGGCGGTTTCGGGCGCGCCCAGGTGCTCGCGGCGGCGCGCGCGCACGAAATCGTCGAGCACGCGCGCGGTGTCGTCGCGCATCCGGGTGCACCACGCGGCCGGATGCTCGGGCACCGGAGGCGCCTCGGTATGCACCGGCCGGTCGATCATCGTCTCGCCCGCCATCTCGGCCTCCAGTTCTCGCATCGGTCTCGCATCGAAAATGCCGAGGCGGCCGGACTCGGCCGACCGCCCCGACGGCTGCCCGCGTTACCGCGGCAGAGCGTTGTCCAGCAGGTAGTACAACTGAACGAGCGGGTCGTGAACGAGCTGGAAGATCATCTCGAACGCCTCACGCACGGCGATCACCTCTCTCGGTTGAAGTGCGATACGAGCAGACTACCCGTAAAACGATGCATAAACGATTCAACCGGCGAGAAATGAAAAGGCGGGCATCTCCACCGGGGAGACACCCGCCCGACGCGGGACCGATCAGTCCTCGGCGACCTGCACGGTCACGTCGATGTTGCCGCGCACGGCGTTGGAGTACGGGCAGACCTGATGCGCCTTGTCGGCCAGGGCCGGCGCCTGCTCGGCACTCAGGTGCGGCAGCGATACCTCGAGCGTGACGGCCAGCTGGAAGCCGCCCGCCTCGTTCGGGCCGATGCCGACCTTCGCGCCGACCGCGGAGTCGTCGATGTTCGCGCCCTCGCTCTTGCCGACCAGCCGCAGCGCGGAATGGAAGCAGGCCGCGTAGCCGGCCGCGAAGAGCTGTTCGGGGTTGGCGCCCTCGCCGGAGCCGCCCAGCGCGGGCGGGGCCGCCAGCTTCAGGTCGATGACGCCGTCGGTGGTGCGGCTGCGGCCGTTGCGCCCGTCGCCGGTGGCCAGCGCTTCGGCGGTGTAGAGGACCTGCATCGTTTACTCCTTCGGGGAATCGGCGGACGTGAGTGCCCGCGTCAGGCGGCGCAGCGTCGTGCGCAGCGCCGCGAGTTCATCGAGCGACATACCGGTCGCCTCGGCCAGCTCGCGGGGAATGTCGCAGGCTCGCGCGCGCAGCGCCCGGCCCCGGTCGGTCAGCCGGATCTCCACCCGCCGCTCGTCCGCGGTCGAGCGCACCCGCTCCACCAGCCCCGACGCGGCCAGCCGCTTCAACAACGGCGAGACGGTGCCGGTGTCCAACGCCAGCTCCTGACACAACTCCCCCACGCTGCGCCCGTCCCGCTCCCACAACACCAGCATCACCAGGTACTGCGGATACGTCAGTCCCAACCCCTCCAACAGGGGCCGATACACCGCCGTCATCGCCCGCGAGGCCGCATACAGCGGAAAGCAGACCTGCTGATCGAGCGCCAGTTCATCACCCACCCCAAGAACAGTAGCCCACAACTATGTTGTGCACAACATGAATGAGCCCACAACTTCTCCGCTTGACCTTCACATCGTGACAAGGTCTTCACTGGGGGTCGGAGGTGGTCGATCATGAACCCGACGGACGGGAAACCCCAGGTCACACAGGTGATGGCGGCGTTGGCGGCCGGAAATTCGTCGACGCGGCTGGCGGCGGCGATGGCGGCGGGCACGCATCCCGACCCCGCGCTGCTGGAGACGCTGGTGCGGCGGTGCGCGGTGGAGCCGGACTTCTTCGTGCGCGACATGCTCACCTGGGCGCTGACCCGGCTGCCCGCCGACCGCACCGTGCCGCGACTGCGGACCGAGCTCGAGTCCGCGCGGCCCCAGGCGCGCAGTCAGGCGCTGCACACGCTGTCCAAGATCGGCGACAAGTCGGTGTGGCCGGCGATCACGCGGGCGCTGCTGCAGGACGCCGACGACGAGGTCGCGCGCAGCGCGTGGCGCGCGGCGGTCGTGCTCGTCCCGGAGGGGCAGGAAGCGGCCTTGGCCGCCGAGCTGGCCACCCAGTTCGGCCGCGGTGACCGGGAGGTGCAACGCAGCCTGAGCCGGGCGTTCGTCGCGCTCGGCGCGGCGGTCGAACCGGTGCTGCACGCGGCGATGAACAATGGCGAGGCGAACAGGCGCGCCCATGCCCGCGCGACCGAACAGCTGTTGCGCGATCCGGAGGCCGGATTCGACCTCGCGGTGGCGGAGGCGAAGCGGGTGGTCGCGCTCGGCCCGGACCGGAAGGAGTGACCGCGTGCTGATCGGTGAGGTCGCGCGCCGCTCGGGGGTGAGTGCCCGGATGCTGCGGCACTACGACGCCCTCGGGCTGGTGCGGCCGACGGGCCGCACCGTCGGCGGCTACCGGGAGTACTCCCCGGCCGACATCCGGCGGATCTTCCACGTGGAGGGGCTGCGCACCCTCGGGTTGTCACTGAGCCAGATCGCCCGCGCGCTCGACGACCCGGGGTTCGCTCCGGCCACCCTGGTCGGCGACCTCATCCGCAAGACGGAGGAACGCCTGCATCGCGAACAGGAACTGCTCGACCGGTTGCGCCGGGTCGACGCCGCCGACCCGGCCGACTGGCAGGACGTGCTGCGCCTGGTCCAGCTGCTGCGCGGCCTCACCTCGCCGAACGCCGCGCACCGGCAACAGGCGGTGCTCGCCCCGGCCGACGACGCGGGGCTGCCCGCCGAACTCCTCGCCGAGGCGCTGCTCACCGAAACCGACCTCAACGTCGCGGGCGCGCTGCGGTGGGCCCTGGCCCGCGCCGACGGCGACGCGGTCACCACCCTCGCCGCCGGCCTGCGCTCGACGGACGCCCAGGTCCGGCGGCGAGCGGTGCACGCGCTCGGCGAGCTGTCCTCGGCCGAGGCGACCGCCGCGCTCACCGACGCGCTCGACAGCGACGACCCGGCGATCCGCCGCCACGCCGCCCTCGCGCTCGGTGCGCGCGGGGAGACCAGCGCCGTGCCGGTCCTGATCGACACCGTGGTGACCGGCCCGAACGACGTCGACGCGGCCGAACGACTCGGCGCGCTCGCGCAGGATCCCGCGTGGGCGGACCGGATCATGACCGGACTCGTGCGCGAACTCGACTCTCCCACAGCAGATTCCGAAACTCGGGTGCGATTGACTCAAGCGCTGGCCGAACTACCGGGCACCCTGGCGGCCGACACCCTCCGGCGCTTGGCCCACGACGACGACCCGGCCGTCGCCCGCATCGCGACGGCCCTGGCCGCCATCCACGCGGCCCGTGCCGAGGGGTGAACGAACCGGCGGTACCCCACACGCCGACCGCTCGGGCGCGGGCCGGAGTTCTGCGTCCACCGGTGTGATACTGGCGACATGCACAGGATCTTCACCACCAGCTTCGCCTCGGTGTATCCCCACTACGTCACCAAGGTGGAGGGCAAAGGCCGCACGAAGGCCGAGCTGCACGAGGTGATCGAGTGGCTGACCGGGTTCGACGAGGCCGCCCTCGCCGCCCACCTGGACGCCGGGACGACTTTCGCGGATTTCTTCGCCGCCGCGACGATCAACCCGAACGCCGCCCTGATCACCGGCTCGGTGTGCGGGGTGAAGGTGCAGGAGGTCGAGGATCCGCTCATGCGGCAGATCCGCTACCTCGACAAGCTCGTCGACGAACTCGCCAAGGGCCGTCCGATGGCGAAGATCCTGCGCCACCCCTGAGGCGGGTTCAGCACCGGTTGTCCAGGGTTTCGCTCATCACAATTCCAATTGTCGTTCCGGCGGGCACGCCCGGCTTGCATGGTCTGGTCCCCCACCACGACGATTTTGGAGCATGCGTTGAGATTCCCTCGGGTACTGACCGTCACCGCCTTGGTTGCCGCCGCGACACTGGGCTTGACGGCCTGCGGCGCCGACGAGGCGAACTCCGGCGACGTGGTGCGCATCGGCACCACCGAGAGCGATCCGTCGTGGGACGTGTTCGAACAGAAGGCGCGCGAGCAGGGCATCACCCTGCAGATCACCAACTACTCGGACTACTCGCAGCCGAACATCGCGCTGTCGCAGCGGCAGATCGATGTCAACCTGTTCCAGCACCTGCAGTTCCTCGGCGAGTACAACGTCGCGAACAACGCCGACCTCACCCCGATCGGCGCCACCCAGATCGTGCCGCTCGGCCTGTATTCCAAGAAGCACACGTCGCTGGCCGACATCCCCGCGGGCGGGGAGATCGCGGTGCCCAACGATCCGTCGAACCAGGCGCGGGCCCTGTTCGTGCTGCAGGCCGCGGGTCTGGTGAAGCTGTCCTCCGACACCCGCACCCCCTCCCCCGCCGACATCGACCGCACTGCCTCGAAGGTGCGGGTCACCCCGGTCGACGCCGCCCAGACCGCACTGTCGCTGAACTCGGTGGACGGCTCGGTGATCAACAACACCTTCCTGGAGCGCTCCGGCGTCGACCCGAAGTCGGCGCTGTTCAAGGACGACCCGTCCAGCCCCGGCGCCGAGCCCTACATCAACGCCTTCGTCACCCGCGCCGAGGACAAGGACGACCCCACCTACCAGAAGCTGGTGGAGATCTGGCACGACCCGCAGGTGCAGGCCGCGGTGGCCGAGTCGTCGAAGGGCACCTCGGTGGAGGTGCGACGCAGCGGCGCGGAGCTGGAGCAGATCCTGCAGCGCGTGCAGCAGACCATCCGCGACGGACAGTGAGCGACGCACCGGCCGTCGAATTCCGCTCGGTCAGCAAGGTTTTCCGGACGGGCAAGCGCGAGCACACCGTCCTGCACGAGATCGACCTGCGGATCGAGCGCGGCGAAATCCTCGGTGTGATCGGCTATTCCGGCGCGGGCAAGAGCACCCTCGCCCGGCTGATCAACGGCTTGGAGAAGCCGACCGCGGGCACGATCGAGGTCGCCGGCACGTCCATCACCGGCGTGCCGGAGGCGCGGGTGCGGCAGCTGCGCCGCGACATCGGCATGATCTTCCAGCAGTTCAACCTGTTCCGCTCGCGCACGGCCGCGGGCAACATCGAGTACCCGCTGAAAGTGGCGGGTTGGCCGCGGGCGAAACGCAAGGCGCGCGTCGCCGAACTGCTCGAGTTCGTCGGACTCACGGACAAGGCGCGCAGCTACCCCGACCAGCTCTCCGGCGGCCAGAAGCAGCGCGTCGGCATCGCCAGGGCGCTGGCCACCTCGCCCGCGCTGCTGCTGGCCGACGAGGCGACCTCCGCCCTCGACCCGGAAACCACCGGTGAGGTGCTGGCCCTGCTGCGCAAGATCAACGCCGAGCTCGGCGTGACCATCGTCGTGATCACCCACGAGATGGACGTGATCCGGGCGGTCGCCGACCGGGTGGCGGTGCTGGCCGACGGGCGGATCGTGGAGCTGGCGAGCACCTTCGACGTCTTCGCCGCCCCGCGCTCGGCACCGGCCCGCGCCTTCGTCGACACGGTCCTGCACAACCGTCCCGCCCCCGAAGAGTTGCGCCGCCTCGACGCCCTGCACACCGGCCGGCTGGTGACCGTCGACGTCGACGACAAACGCGGCATCGGCGCCGCCCTCACCACCGCCGCGCGGGCCGGGGTGCGGTTCGAGGTGGTCTACGGCGGGGTGAGCACCTTGCAGGACAAGACCTTCGGCAGCATCACCCTCGCCCTCGACGGCCCCGACGACGCCGTCGCCGCCGTGCTCGCCGCCCTCGACGAACGCTGAGGAAAGACATGCAGACCGACTGGGACAAGTTGCGCCCGATCCTCACCGAGGCCATCGGCACCACCGTCTACCTGGTGCTGGTGACCTTCGTGGTGGGCGGGCTGATCGGGCTGGCCCTCGGCACCGCCCTCTACACCACCCGCAAAGGCGGCCTGCTGGCCAACGCGCCGGTGAACTGGGTGCTCAACGTGCTGGTCAACATCGTGCGCCCGATCCCGTTCATCATCCTGCTCGCCGCCCTCGGCCCGATCACCCTGGAGGTGGTCGGCACCACCATCGGCACCGAGGCGGCGGCCTTCGTGATGATCGTGGCGGCCTCGTTCGGCATCGCCCGCATCGTGGAGCAGAACCTGGTGACCGTCGATCCCGGCGTCATCGAGGCGGCGCGCGCCGTCGGGGCCGGGCCGCTGCGGATCATCCTGACCCTGCTGATCCCCGAAGCCCTCGGCCCGCTGATCCTCGGTTACACCTTCGTCGTCATCGCCATCGTCGACATGTCCGCGATGGCGGGCACCGTCGGCGGCGGCGGCCTCGGCGACTTCGCCCTGGTCTACGGCTACCAGCGGTTCGACTGGGAAGTCACCCTGGTCGCCACCCTGATCATCATCGCGGGCGTGCAGGCCGTCCAGTTCTTCGGCAACTGGGCGGCCCGCAAGGTGCTGCGCCGCTGAACTCGCGCGGCCGCTACCCCCGGCGGCCGCGCAGGTAGTCGCGCACCACGGCCGCGCCGAGGCCGTCGAGGTCGGGGGCCACCACGCGGCCGCCGCTGCGCCGGGCCATCAGGTCGACGAAGGCGGCCAGCCGCGGGTCCTCGCCGAGCATGAACACCGTCACCGACGCGCCGAGCTTGGCCAGCGCGTCGACCTGCGCCATCGTCACCGCCAGGGTGCGGGGGGCGGGCGGCCAGAAGAAGAACGGTTCGCCGTCGGGTTCGAGGTGGGCGGTGGGTTCGCCGTCGGTGACGACCAGCACCACCGGCACCGCGTCCGGGTGGCGGCGCAGGTGCCGGGCGGCCAGCAGGAGCGCGTGGTGCAGGTTGGTGCCCTGCTCCCACACCGCGTCCAAGGCGGTCAGCTCACCGATGTCGACGGTGCTCGCCTCCCGCCCGAAGGTGATCAGGCTCAACGCATCCGAACGGAAACGGGTGCTGATGAGCTGGTGCAACGCCAGCGCGGTGCGCTTCATCGGCACCCATCGCCCGTCCTGCACCATCGACCACGACGTGTCCACACACAGCGCCACCGCCGCGCGGGACCGCTGCTCGGTCTCCATGATCTCCACGTCGGCCACATCCAGCCGCACCCGGCGGCTGCCGGTCGAGGCCGAGCGCAGGACCGCGTTGCGCACCGTGCGCGGCACATCCCACGGTTCGGTGTCGCCGAACCGCCACGGCCGCGAACCGCCGGTGGGCTCCCCCGCCGCGCCGGCGCGCGCGGTGTCGCGTTCACCGCGCTTGGCCCGCAACTGACCGACCACGTCGCGCAGCGCCACCTCACCGAGGCGGCGTAGTGCCTTGGGGGTCAATCGCAGCGACCCGTCGGGAGCCCGCTCGAACATGCCCTGCCTGCGCAGTTCGCGTTCCAGGTCGGCGAGCCTGCGCGCGTCCACGCGGGCGTCCTCGCCGAGGTGGCGTTCCAGCGCGTCGAGGTCGATGTCCTCGAGCCGCGCGCCGGGGTAGGACTGGGCGAGTTGTTCGGCGAGCGCGTCGAGTTCGGCCAGATCCTGCAACGCCTGCGCGCCCTCGCCCAGTCCGAGCGGGTCCTGGCCGCGGAAGCGTTGCGCCGACTCCCAGTCCTCCCCCGGACGCAGCGCGCGGAGATTGGCGTCGAGGGCGGCGATCTGCGCGGCGAGGCGGGGATCACCGAAGGCCTGGCCGATCAGCTCGGACAGTTCCGCCCGCTGCTGGTCGGTCATCGAGTTCATCATGCGCTGCGCGGCGGCGGCCCGCGCGGCCAGCGCGTCGACCAGTTCCTCGGTGTCGCGCGGATTCTCGGGGAAGAACTCGCCGTGCTCGGCCATGAACTCGGCGAACTGCTCGCCGGTGTCCTCGCCGCGGCCGTGCGCGGCGAGCAGGTCGTTGAGATCCGACATCATCCGCCGGACCCGTTCGACATCCTCGGGCGTCGTGCTCCGCAACGCCTCCTTCATGCCCTGGAAGCGCGATTCCAGCAGTTCCCGGCCGAGCAGATCCCGGATGCGCTGATAGTTCTCCCGGCCGGTCTCCGAGCGCCACGCGTAGTCGGCCAGTTCCCCGACGGCGGCGGCCGTGCTCGACGGCAGCGCGTCGAGCTGGGCCTCGGCGAAGCGGGCATCGTCGGACGGGTCAGGGAACAGCGCCCGCCGCTCGGCGGCGAGTGCCTCCTCCAGCAGTTCCCGCACCTGTTGCAGGGTGCCGTCGAGCCGGTGCCGCCGGGAGATCTCCGCGCGCCGCTGCCACAGCCTGCGAGTCAGGTCCTCCAGCCCGCGCAGCCCGTTCGTGCCGCGGCGCAGCAGTTCCTCGAGCGCCGTGCGCGGCGAGCTGCCCTCCATCACCTCGCGGCCGATCGCGTCCAAGGCCGCGCGCAGGTCCAGCGGCGGCGCGAGCGGGTCGGGGCCCTCGTGATAGGGGCCGTAGGAGTAGCGGTCCGGTGTGGTCATGAGCGGCCGTAGACGGCGGTGCCGCCATCGGAGTCCTTGGCGATCTCGCGCGCCAGATACAGCGACTCCAAAGCGAATTCGACGGCCGAGGCGATGCGGGCGGGCGGGCCGTCGGTGCCCGCGCCGAGCCGGTCGGCCACCTCGTGCAGCACCGGCAGCTCGGGCAGCGCGGCGAGCACCTCCGCACCGGGCACCCGCTCACCGGTGGTGACCAGGTGACCGTCGGCCACCGCCGCCACCAGCGCCCGCAGGTCCAGCCCGCCCAGCCGGTCACGCGCGGTCTCGGCGAACGAGCGGCGCAGCAGATGCGTCAGGTGCTCCTGTTCGCGCCCTTCCTCTCCGGACTCGAACTCGAGCTTGCCGCGCAACACCGCGGGCACCGCCTCCAGATCCACCGGCCGGGCGACCGCGGGATACTCGCCGGTCAGCGCCGACCGTCGCAGCGCGGCCGCGGCCAGCGTCTCCGCCGCCGCCACCGCGAACCGCGCCGACACGCCGGAACGCTGGTCGATCGCCGACGAATCGCGCAGGTGCCGCACGAACCGAGCCAGCACCTCGATCAGCGGATCGCCGACCTCGGCGACCAGATCGGCTTCCTGGCGCACCAAATCCATCTCCGCGCGCATGTCCAGCGGATAGTGGGTGCGGATCTCGGCGCCGAAGCGGTCCTTGAGCGGGGTGATGATGCGGCCGCGGTTGGTGTAGTCCTCGGGGTTGGCGGTGGCGACGAGCAACACGTCCAACGGCAGCCGCAGGGTGTAGCCGCGGACCTGGATGTCGCGCTCCTCCATCACGTTGAGCAGCGCGACCTGGATCCGCTCGGCCAGGTCGGGCAGCTCGTTGACGGCGACGATGCCGCGGTGGGCGCGCGGCACCAGGCCGAAGTGGATGGTCTCGGGGTCGCCGAGGCTGCGGCCCTCGGCCACCTTCACCGGGTCGACGTCACCGATCAGGTCACCGACGGACGTGTCGGGGGTGGCCAGCTTCTCGGCATAGCGCTCGGACCGGTGCCGCCAGGCCACCGGCAGGTCGTCGCCCAGTTCGGCGGCCAGCCTGCGGCCGGCGGGCGTGATCGGATCCAGCGGGTGCTCGCCCAGTTCGGTCCCGGCGATCACCGGCGTCCACTCGTCGAGCAACCCGGCCAGCGTGCGCAGCAGCCGGGTCTTGCCCTGGCCGCGCTCGCCCAGCAACACCACGTCGTGGCCCGCCAGCAGCGCCCGCTCGAGCTGCGGCAACACGGTGCGGTCGAACCCGACGATGCCCGGCCACGGCTCACCACCGGAGGCCAGCAACGCCAGCAGGTTCTCGCGGATCTCGGTCTTCACCCCGCGGGGCTGGTAGCCCGCCGCGCGCAGTTCACCGGCGGTGGTGGGCAGATCTGTCGGAACAGTCACCCCATCGAAACTACGACTGTTTCGCCGCGCGGTCGACGCGAAGCGGGCAGCGGGGCTGTTCACCCGTCGCGAACTCGACCTGTGCAGGACGGCCGAGGAACGAGGGCGGATGCGCTCATCGACCCCTCCGGCAAACCGGTCCGGGGCCGTGCCCGATGCCAGTTCAGCCGGGCGAGCCCGCGTGCCGCCGCCGTCGCTCAGGCCGCGAGCGAGTAGGCGGCCGACCGGTTGCCCGCGCGGACCAGCAGGCGACCGAGCACCTCGGCCACCTGACCCGGCTCCTCGAGGATCACCGAATGCCCGGCGCCGTCGACGATGACCAGATCCGAGTATTCGACCGCCGCCGCCATCGCCACCGAATGCGCGGGCGGGGTCATCAGATCCGCCGACCCGCACAGCACCACCGTCGGCACCGCGGAGAGCACCGGCAGCGCGTCGGTGCGGTCGTAGCTCATGAACGCGCTGAGGAAGCTCGCCATCGTGACGATCGAGGTCTCGTTGTGCATCGCGTTCGCCAGGGCGAGCACCTGCGGGCTGACCGCGCGATCACCGAACTCGGCGGTACGGATCACCGGCGCGAACAGCTTGCAGGCCAGCAGTTTCGCCCGCTGCATCAGCCGCGGCGCGCGCCGCACCGCCCACTGGAACGCCGACACCACCGGGTTGCGCAGCAGCCGCCCGAACCCCGCGTCGGCGATCCCGCTCGCCGCCGTCGCCAGCAGCGCGACACCCACCACCCGGGTGCCGATCTCGCGCGGATACCGGCCGGCGTAGGTCAGCACCGTCATCCCGCCCATCGAGTGGCCGGCCAGCACGACCGGGCCCACCGGCACCAGCGTGTCGAGCACCGCGCGCAGATCGCGGGCGAGCCGGTCGAGCTGGTAGGTGTGACGGGGCGCGGCGGCGGAGTCGCCGTGGCCGCGATGGTCGTAGCAGAGCACGCGGGCGTGCGGGTGGCGGCGCAGCAGCTCGTCGCGCACCGCGGTCCACGACTCCGAACGCAGGCAGTGCCCGTGCACGAGGACGACGGTCAGTTCGGCGTCGCGCGGCCCGTACTCGCGGACGGCCAGCGCCACCCCGTCGTCGGTGGTGACCGTGACGCGCCGCTCCGCCGCGGCGGCGAGGATGCGAGGCTGACTCATGGCGGGCTCCGGTTCCTGAAGGGGAGATGTCCCACTCTCCCGGACCCGCGCCCGCCCCGGCAGACCCTCCGGTGCTGGTTTCCCCTCCCCCGAGGTGGCGGGAAACCCCACCCCGGGTGGGGCCTAGTTCAGCAACGCGGCACAGGTGCGACGGCACCGGCGACAGGTCTGCGCGCACACCCGGCAGTGCTCGTGGTGCTCGCTGTGCTTGGCGCACTCGTCGGCGCAGGTCGCGCACGCCTGCACGCAGGCACGCAGCAACGCCGTCACCAGCGACCGATCCCGCCCCGAATGCCGCGACAGCACCCGCCCGGTCGCATCACACACCTCCGCGCAGTTCATGGTCACCCCGATGCAGCGCACCAACTCCCCCGCGTCCGGCTCGCTCACACACGCGTCCGCGCACGCCGTGCACGCCTGAGCACAGCTGAAACACTCCTCGATGCAGTCCGCCAGCGCCTGCTTGTCCGGCCCGAGGTCGGCGGGGAAGGTCTCCAGCATCTCCATCGCCTGCGTCACGGTCGCCTCCTTCGCTCGTCTCCCACTACGGCAGCCGCGTACCCGAGCGACCAACGACCTAACGAGCGCGCGGCCATCCGCTGATCGACGGGAACAAGCGCTCGGCGATCGCGGACGGCCGTTCGCTCAGCCCGTGATCTTCAGCATGCGCCCGATCGTCGCCTGCCAGTACGACCCGTCGGGGGCGATGGTGCCGGTGAGTTGCAGCGGCTCGTCGAGCGGGGCGAAGCCGACCTGTCGGTGGGCGCGGCGCTCGCCGGTGTGGAAGTCGACGGCGGTGTAATAGACCGGGCCGAGCTGCTGGACGGGCCCGGCCGGGCCGTAGGCGAGGCCGTGGATGAGTCCGTCGGCGCGGGAGAGCCGCGGCAGCGACGCCATCCGGTCGGTGCTCTCCCAGACGCGATGGCAGCCGGACTCGGTGACGTCGATGCGGGTCATCCCACCGACGAAGGTGGCGTTCGGCGGATCGCTCGGACCGGAGGTCGCCATCGGCGGGTAGGCGAATCCGTAGGTGCTGGGAACGACCAGCGACGTGCCCCACGCCATCGGCGAGTTCTCGGTGCCCTGGCCGGAGGTCTCGAAGGCGGGCATCCGGCACACCGGCGCTCCGTCGTCGGCGCGGAAGACCAGCAGCTCGGGCCGTTCGGCGTCGTCGACGATCGCCACCCAGGAGTCGTCCGGCCCGAAGTAGGTGGGGGTGGTGCCGGAGCCGGGCGCGAGCTGGCCGGGTTTGCGCGCGGCGCCCGCGGCGTAGTCGCGACGCCATCGCACCACCGGGGTGCCGGTGTCGTCGGCGCGCATCTCGTAGAGGGCGCGCGCGGTGAGGACCGAGGCGCCGTCGCGGCGGATGCTGAGCCCGTTGGTGAGCCTCTCGCCGTCGGGCAGCCGGGTGACGCCGACACGTCCGGCCGTGTCCACCGTGCCGACCACACCCTCGGTGGAGGCGAACCAGATCCGGCCCTGGAAGTCCGGGGCCACCGACGTGATGGCGTCGCCCTCCGGAATGTGCCGGGCCACATCGATTCTCTCGTCCGCGAACAAGGTCCACCGGCCGTCCGCGTCGCGTCGATGCGCGACCTTGGTGATCGAGCCCGATCCGTCGGCGACCACCACGCGGTCGCGGCTGTCGAGGTAGCCGTAGACGCCGCCGAGCAGTCCCCCCTTCGTCAGCGGCAGTGACGCGAGCGGCGCGGCGGTCGCGGGATCGAACAGTTGCACGGTGGGCACGGCGACGTCGGGCGGCGCGAGGTTCACGAACGCGGTGCACAGCGCCACCGGCATCCCGTCGGACCCGATGAACACCGCACTGCACGCCCCGCCCGGCACCGAGGACGCCGTCAGCCGACCGCTCGGCCCGGGGCCGGGGTGCGGGGTGGAGTCGGTGGAGGCGAGGTCACCGTGGATCAGTGCGGTGCCCGCCGGTCCCACGTCGGGAGTAGCCGGTGCGGCGGTCGCGAGGCCGGGGCCGGCGGCGATCATCGTCGCGACGAGTACCGGAATACCGAGGCGCACAGCCTGTCTCACGCGAACCGATCCCCCGCCGATCATGCGCGATCCGCCCGCGGCGCGATCGCGGTTTCCTGCAGTGCCAGCCACCGATCCCGCCGTCCCGGATCGGCGGCCAGGACAGCGGTGGTGCGCCGGAACTCCACCGCGCCACCGCTCCGATGCCCCTCCACGAACCGGACAACCACCAGACCGCCCGCATGCCAGACCATTTCGACCTCGGAGATCTCGATCACCAAGCCGGGCAGACTGTTCCGCGCGCCGCGCAGCCCGTCCCGTAACTCCTTCCTGCCCAGCACCGCGCCGCCGACGGTCACCATCGAGAAGTCCTCGTGCTGGGTGGCGAGGAAATCGTCCAGCACCTGCGGGTCCGCGTCGGTCCCCAGCCAGGTGGCCAGCAGGCGGTGCACCGCCTCGACTTCCGCCCGCGGATCGAACCCGCTCGCGTCGCTCATGCAGCGCTGGTCGCTCATGCAGTGCAGGATAGCCGTCCGAACACGCACCGACCCGGGCCGAGAAACCTGGCGGAATCAGCGGGAAATCGAGAAGAGGGGAAATCGAGAAGGGAAGGAGAGCGATCGACTCCGTTCCACTTTCAACATATAGCGCACCGGGGGCCTTGCGGCAAGACCCCGGTCATGCCGCACAATCGCTGGCCGAGGTCAGAACCTGCGGGAATGGGAGATGCGGCACGAGGCCGCGACGCCGCTGCACGACGAAGTCCAGCCGGAGTCACCACCGGGAAAGTGAGGGGCGTATGCATCAGGGATACGACGAGGAATTGCGGTCCGAGCGCGACTACGTCGCCGGGCTCTACACCCGCCTGGACGCCGAGCGCGCCCGGGCCGAACGCCGCTACCGGGCCGCCCTGCGCGGCACCGGCAACTCACCGATGGAGCGGGACGTGGAAGTCCGCACCCTCGCCAGGGAGGTCAAGCGCCTCGGCGTGGCCGACGACGGCCTGTGCTTCGGCCGCCTGGACGCCGTCACCGGCGAACGCCACTACATCGGCCGCATCGGCCTCTACGACGAGGACGACGAGTTCGAACCCCTGCTGCTCGACTGGCGAGCCCCCGCCGCCCGCCCCTTCTACGTCGCCACCGCCGCCAACCCGGAGAACATGCGCCGCCGCCGCCAGTTCCACACCCGCGGCAGGCAGATCGTCTCCTTCACCGACGAGGTCCTCGGCCGCCCGGGCGGCGACGAGAGCGCCGACGCGGCCCTGCTCGCCGCGGTGAACGCCCCGCGCGGCGCGGGTATGCGCGACATCGTCGCCACCATCCAGGCCGAACAGGACGAGATCATCCGCCTGGACCACCCCGGCGTCCTGGTGATCGAAGGCGGTCCCGGCACCGGCAAGACCGTCGTCGCCCTGCACCGCGTCGCCTACCTGCTCTACACCCAGCGCGCGCAGATGGAACGCAACGGCGTGCTGGTCGTCGGCCCCAACCCGGCCTTCCTCCACCACATCGACCGCGTGCTCCCCTCCCTCGGCGAATCCAACGTCGTCTTCGCCACGCCCGGCTCCTTCGTCCCGGGTCTGCACGTCACCGCCGAGGACACCCCCGACGCCGCCCGCCTCAAGGGTGCACTGTCGATCCTCGAGGTGCTCGCCGCCGCCGTCGCCGACCGCCAGCGCCTCCCCGACCAGCCGCTGTCGATCGAACTGAACGACGTCACCGTCCGCATCGACGCCCCCACCGCCGAATGGGCCAGGGAGGAGGCCCGCGCCACCGGCCGGCCGCACAACGAGGCCAGGGCGACCTTCCGCGAGATCGTCACCTACGTGCTCACCGAACGCGCGATCGCCCGCATCGGCAACGGCTGGCTCACCCGCGACGACCGCGAAGCCTGGGAGCAACTGCGCGAGGACCTCACCGCCGAACTCGCCGAGAACGAAGCGTTCCGCGCCGCACTCGACCAGCTGTGGCCCATCCTCACCCCCGAACAGCTCCTCGCCCAACTGTATTCATCCGAGGAACGCCTGCGCGCCGCGGGCGCCGACCCCGCCCTGTTCCGTCCCGAAGGCGACGCCTGGACCATCTCCGACGTCCCCCTCCTCGACGAACTCGTCGACCTCCTCGGCCCCGACCCCACCCGCACCGACGACGACGAACGCCGCCGCAAAGCCGAAGCCGCCTACGCCGCGGGCGTCCTGGACATCCTCGTCGACCGCGCCGACCTCATGGACGACGAGGACCACCTGCTCGCCCAGGACATGCTCTACGGCGAAGACCTGGCCGAACGCTTCCTCGAACGCGACAACCGGGAGCTGGCCGAACGCGCCGCCGCCGACCGGGACTGGACCTACCGGCACGTCGTCGTCGACGAGGCCCAGGAGTTGTCGGAGATGGACTGGCGGGTACTGATGCGGCGGTGCCCGAGCCGGTCGTTCACCATCGTCGGCGACCTGGTGCAGCGGCGGTCACCGGCCGGGGCGACGTCGTGGGCCACCATGCTGGACCGGTACGTGCCCGGACGGTGGGTGTATCGGCAGTTGACGGTGAACTACCGGACGCCCGCCGAGATCATGGACGTCGCGGCGGGAGTGCTGGCCGAGCTGGCGCCTGGGGTGCAGGCGGCGGAATCGGTCCGGGCGTGCGGGGTCCGGCCGTGGGCACGACGGGTTTCGGATGCCGAACTCCGCTCTGCTGTCGACGAATTCGTGCGTTCCGAGGCGGACGAGGAGGGGACGAGCGTTGTCATCGGGCCGCCGGGAGTGCCGGGGGCGGTACCACCGTCGGAGACCAAGGGGCTGGAGTTCGACGCCGTGCTCGTCGTGGAGCCTGAACGGATACTCGCCGACGGACCACGGGGAGCGGCGGAGTTGTACGTGGCGTTGACGCGGGCGACCCAGCGGTTGGGGGTGGTGTATACGGGACAGTTACCGGCGGTTCTCGGTGGGTTGACAGAGGTCGTCGACTCGGCCGTGAGGTGACGCGACCCCGTGGCGGGAGGTAGGGCACGTCCGTACGCGCGATGAACCGTCGGCATCGGCGACCGGTCGGCGAACGATGCGAGTGCTCCGCCTGACAACAGGCGCCCTCCTGGCGACGCGCCCCGATCCACCGGCGCCGGGCTGGACAGGCCCCGGATCATCCCGCAAACAGGGGCTGGGTGGACGACTGCCAGACCGCCACACGCCGACGCGTCACCCACCCCGGCAACCGTTCAGCTGAGCCCCGTAGCCGGCGTGTGCCGGCACGGCCGGGGCGAAGGGTGGCGCGCCCCTCCGGCTGTGCCCGATTTCGCCTGATCGCCGGCGCTCACATGGGCGACGCACCTCCTACATCGGCCGTTCCGGCCCTATCGGCCCATCCGGCATCTGCGGTTCTCCCGGCATCGCCGGCCCACCGGGCGTACCCGGCTCCACCGGCCCCAACGGCCCGTAGCCGTCCGGACCGTGCGGGCTTCCGTTGCCGTTCAAGCACCATTCGGAGAACCCGGTGACCCCGTTGCTCCACATGGCCATCCCACCCGGAAGACACTGCAGCACATACGGCCCCGTGTCGGGCGGCGGATACTGATCCGGCTGGGCGAGGACAGCACGCTCGACCGGGAGACCGGGTGCCGACAACACCGCACCCAGGCCGGGAAGAACCAACAACGCCGCGCAGGCCGAAGCAGCGGCGAATCCGGTAAACCGTCCGCGCATGGCGGCCCTCCTTGCTCGAGGCTCCTGCTCTGGCGAAGTACCAAGGCTAACGCCGCCGGGCTCGACACGACCCCGCCGCAATCAGATAGCTATCTCCGTGGGGTGAGGTGTATGCAGTCGTTACCTACGTCGGCGCGGCCGCCTCCGCAAGCCGGTGTGGGTCGGCGCGCAACCCTCACGCCGGCCTTTGCGCGCGGAGCTGCGACCGGACCCATCGCAGAGAATCCCCGATCGCGGTGACCCACGGCCCAGTCAGCAGTCCGCATGAACGAAGACCTTTCGCGTCTCGCCGCCGCCGGTTGTGGACGACAACGTATTGGTTCGGGTCGCGACAGTCTTCGACCGAGTGCTCGTTTCAGGCGTCGGTCCCACTCACGGGCAACTAGCTTCGGGGCTCACCCCCCCCCCCGCACACGGGCGGGAGCACGGAAGGTATGACTCGGTCGGGCCGGGCACGTGGGGCTCTCATCCCCGCACGCGCGGGGAGCACGTACCGAGGTCATCGTCGCCACCCAGGGCTCATCCCCGCATGCGCGGGGAGCACTCCGGATTCGGGCACTCGGTCGCCAGCGTCTACGGCTCATCCCCGCACGCGCGGGGAGCACCCAAGGGAGTTCGGTGGGCTCGCTGGTCCGCCGGGCTCATCCCCGCACGCGCCGGGAGCACTGTTGGTTGGATGGGTCCGCAAGGTGGCCTAGGGCTCATCCCCGCACGCGCGGGGAGCACGCGCTCGATCCTCTCTGCGATGGTTTCAGGCGGGGCTCATCCCCGCACGCGCGGGGAGCACCGGACCTGCTCGGCGGTCGTCGTCTGCGGCTGGGGCTCATCCCCGCACGCGCGGGGAGCACAACCCTTCCTGCTCGAGAAGGGCCATCGCGTCGGGCTCATCCCCGCACGCGCGGGGAGCACCACGGCCGCACGTCGCTGATGGTGGTGGATGAGGGCTCATCCCCGCACGCGCGGGGAGCACACTTCCTGACCTGCACGTTTCCAAGCCGATCACCCATTTTTCATTCACTTTCCGCACCCCCACCGGCCGCGCGTTTCCGGGCGGCTCGGTGGTACCGGCTGGCCTTGCTCCAGCCGGCCCGTGCGCCTCCTGAACTGACGGCGCTGGTGTGCGGCCGGCGCATCAAGTGGAGGCCGTCGAAGTCGACCGGTTCCCAGTCGTGTCGGTGGACTGTGAACGCGAGGCGCTGTTCTCCTTTCGTGGAGTGGATCATGATGGCGCGGCCGTCCTTGGCGAGTTCGACGACTCGCTGCCATGCGAGTTCGCGCACGCGCGCGCTGACGATCCCGACGAATACGCCCGGGCTGATTTCGAGGAACCACCGGGTGAGGTGGCCGCGGAGGCCGGCGGGGCATGCGCTGAGTACGAGCACTACCACGGGACATCCTCGTCGCTGTAGGAGGTTCCGCCCGCGACGTTTCCCTTGCGGTCCCACAGCTCGACGATGTCGGTGTCCCACTCGGCGGCGCCGTCGGGTTCGTCGGGCAGCAGGAGAGCGTAGATGTCCGAGCAGCACCGTTCGAGGAGAGATGCCCGGCGTGGATGGCGTCGCGGACGGCGCGACTCCGCGGCCAGAAATTATGAGTTGCCTCACTTCAGGGTGCGGAGACGTCGGATCCGCCTCCGAAGGCTCGCAATTGTCGCGATTCGGAGCTGCCGAATCGGCCGGTTGAAGTCACTTTTGTGCTGTAACTGTGTGTATCGGCCTAACCACGTCAAGTTCCGGCACGCGAGAAAACCCCCTCCGACCGAGGTCAGAGGGGGTTTTCACTGTCGGGCTGACAGGATTTGAACCTGCGACCACCTGGCGAGCGTTCCGGTTTCCCCGAACATGCTCGTATGTTCCCAATACTACTTGTTGTCAACGTGTTTCGCGAAACGGCCGTGCTGGGCAATTCTCGTGAAATCGCATTGATTCCGGTCAAAACTGTGGAGTTTCTGTGGGGCGCCGAAACTTTCCTTTGCCTACTGGCGGACAACACGACCGTTCATAGCCCAAGCCCTCGACCACAGCGAAGGCCCCTCGCCGCACCCCACCTCCCGCACACGGCCACGCCAGTGCTCGAGCAGCACGAATCGATCCCGCAACGCTGAGGATTCGCAGGACTTCCCGGACGGCTGGACCGGTGCCCCCGCCACCGACGGTTCGGCGATTCCAATGGGGAGCACCCGGTGTTCGGGGATGCACTCCACCCGAGCCGGAACTCACCGCCGCTCAGGCAAAGTGCCCGATGCCGCAGTAGTTGGCGATGCCGGTCAAGAACTTATCCCCCGTTGGCGCAGGGAGCGCATCTCCGCGGGCGCCGCCACGGGCTCATCCCCGCGCGCCAAGAGCACCTCGGTGGGCAGGGCGACATCTCGGTCGGCTGAGGCTCATCGTTGCTCGCAGGGAGTACCGAATGACGACAGTGTCGCGAGTACCGGTCCGGGATTCATCCCCGCTCTCGCGGAGAGCACACTAATTCGCCTGCGGGGTTGCACAACCACTCGACCTGCATCACTTTCTACCGACCGCAATCAGTAGTGGGGGTCACGCTTGACCTTGCGCATCATGCGAACAGGCGGCCGATGTAGCCCGGGATGTCGTCGGCGTTCGGCCACCGAGCTCTCGGACATGAGTCAAGTTCCAGATCTGTTGTGGTGCAGCGTGTTCAGCGCAAACGTACATGCGGCCCGAGGAGGCTCTGCTGAACCGGGGTTCCAAATCACATGTCGTCATCGCTGAGCGAGTGAACTGGCGCCGCAGCACGGTGCCCGGCAGTTTCTGCCCCAATCGAGGCGAGTACGTCCCGCCAGTGCGAACGCCATTGTGCGCGGTTGGAATCGTCGCACAGGACGATGTCGAGCTTTGGCGCCTCATTGCTAAAGATCGACCACAGCGGCGTGTCTCCGGAGGAAAGACACAGTCGAGCGAGGATCGCTCTCCTCACGATGTCCCGTAGCCGGTCAACTGCGAACCCAACCCGGGGTAGCAGCCCGGGGCCGCTGGATTCGTCTGGTACGCAACGCATTGCTCTGAGGTCTTTGCGCAGCTGTTTGGTGGTCATCTCACCGCCGTGCACGATCGTAGACCGGAAACTGTAGAGCCGCTTGAGGTCCTCGAATAGCTCAGCGGCAGGCTCATCGTCGTATGCAAGCAATGCGGTTGCGCGCGTGCACAACCGGAGGGTAAGTCCCTCGCCTTCGTTCGCACCAAGGATCACACCCTCCAGCGCCGTCGACAACTGCACTATCTGATCGAAATGACTGGAGGTGTCGTCGAGCCTAGCGAACTTCGTCAATGCTTCACCGAACGAACTCAACCAGATTTCCTGGCCGTTTTCGCTGCGGACGTTGTCTATCAGCGCACTCAATTCCGCCAATACAGGCACGTGAGTCTCGTCCAGACGTGCAACGCGGCGCACCAAAGGAACCTCCTCATCACGCGTGAGGAACTCGACTCGTGCTGGACGCGCCGAGATTCGCGAACTCACACCAGATACTTGATAGACGCTCTGCACGTTGGCGCCGGTGAGAAGACAGACCGCAAGTTGCAACCGGTCCAGCACACCTTCAAGATTCCAGCTGCCGTGGTATCCGACACCTTCAACAGGATCACGGACAACAAGCAACGAATGTGGAGGCCGGTCGAGCATCGGACCTCTGCGTTTCCACGCGTGGTCGGCGTCCGGAATCGCGGCGACGATGCACCTACGGAGGTCTTGAGTCGGCGTCTCGGCGACAAGAGTTATGCCAGCGATATCAACCTCTGTCCCCGTCGCGGGCACCAGGTGCGAGACGACACGCGCCACGACCAGATTATAGGAACTACCGCCAACGACATCACAGAACTCGGTGATCACGGCTGATACCTCGGTGCTAGCCGGATCGTAGTCGTCAACGTCCGCACAGCGGTGCACGCACAACTCGAGGAGGCTGAACAGAAGGAGCCTGAGGGTATGTTCCGGCCCCGGATTGGTGTCTGAAGCCGGCAGCCCCTCAGGCCCGGTCTTGATGACCGCCTGCGCCAGAGCTGCGAACTCGGGCATTGCTTCGATCGCCGATCCATCGAAGTCCAGGTGGGCTTGCAAGTGCCGGTGCATCTTGGAGGTCGGAATCGCGTTCTCTGCTTCAAGCACCGAGAACGACGCGGCGATGTATTCGGCTGCAAGCGTTTCAAGCATTCCGGCACCATAGCTTCCGAGCGGCGAGCAATCGAATCAAGCCGCTGTCGTCGGAACCGGAGTCGCGGTAGGTCAGGTCCAAATGTGTAGTGTATCAGGATGATCGCCGCGTGGCATTGGTTGGTCAGGCGGTCAAGGCTGCGGTGTCCTCTCGTTCGTCGGTGGCCTCGCTGAGGCTGCGAAAGCGGGCAAGAACATCGAGGCGGAGGTAGCGGCGGCCTTCGGTCCATTCGTCGTGTTGTTCGGCCAGCACGGCGCCGACGAGGCGGATGATCGCGGTCCGGTCTGGGAAGATCCCGCGACCTCGGTGCGGCGCCGGATCTCCTTGTTCAACCGTTCCTGGGGATTGTTCGACCAGATCTGGCGCCAGATCTGTTTCGGGAAGCTGGTGAACGCCAGCGTGTCGACGCGAGCCGCATCCAGGTGGGCGGTAACTTTCGGCAGTTCTCGGTCAGGGCGTCGAGCATCCGATCATATTGAGCGGCAACTGATTATGCGTCTGCTTGGTCGAACACCGAGTGCAGCATCGTGCGGACCCAGGGCCACGAATTTTTCGGGCAGATCGACATCAAGTTGACGGTGTAGTGGGTCCGGAAACACTGCCAGGACGCGCCGGGCAGGGTCGCACCGATCGCGGCGACCAACCCGGCGTGCACATCACTAGGGACCAGCTCGACCCCGGAAAGGCCGGGCGGGCGACGAGGTCGCGGAAGAACGCCAACCAGCCGGCACCGTCTTCACCACTGGTGACCTGCAACCCGCAGGATCTGCATCACACGCCTCCTACGCAGAGTGCACAACTAACGACGGCGTAATGGTGGAGTGGCTACCAGAACACGGTGGGCCCAGCGCCGCACCTGTGATGACGGATGCTCGACCAATCTCGCCGCGATCGCGCTCGCGATCGCAGTATCGGGATAGGGCGCAAGACCGCATGTGATTCTCAGAGCCACCTGGGTACCGGGTTCGATGGCAAGCGTTTGCGTTGCATCAACCGTATCGGGGTGAGCGTGTCCTTCGCCGGCCAAGGCTGCGAGGCATTCGGCCGCAGTGCCCCGCACCATGACGTCGTGATCATAGGCTAGTCCCAGCAGGACGCCTATGTCCTTCTCAGACTTGCGGCGTCGCAGAATCCGCGCCAGCGACTGACGCTGTTCCCGACTGCCACTCATCAGGGTCCACAGCTCGGTTTCTGCCACACTTTCTGGCGAGAGCACTTTCAACGTCTCTAGCAACGACCCGTGGAGGTCACCTGTGTGTACGGAGCGAGCATCCAGCTTTTTCACCCACCGATGCATTGCCTCGACCAATCGACTTTGAACTTCAGGTGGAATTAGCTCGGGCTCGCTGCGAATCTTCAACAACGTCTTGAACACGTCATCGGTCAGTGATGAAGGAGAGTCCAGTAGCGCGACAATCGGAGTCCAATCTGCGCGTTCAGGCTGGTACATGTTGATAACGGTCAAGGCGAATCCATCTTCGTGCAAAGCGCCCGACCATTCGCCTCGACGGCACGCATCAATCTGGCCGAGGATCCTCGCGCGCAATGCCGGGACCAGCGCTGCCGCAGCGGCCGGAGTGATCCGGGATATGTCCGGTAGAGCAGATATCGCATCTGGATCCCCGGTTTCGGCCGCTGCCATGAGCTCTGCTTCACGGGCGGGAATACCACCGGAGAAGAGCTGATCCACAGCCTTTCGCAACACTTCGTTGCCGGTACTGGCCGCTCGCAGGTCAGCGATGTCACCATCAGTCCACGATCGAATCGGTACTCGCCTGAGCGCCCATATGAGGCAAGTACTTACATGCTCGAACAGCGCCTGATGGGCGACCTCCACAAGAAAATCGACCACATCACGTAGGAACCTGTCGGACACCACCGGCGTCGTCGCCCTGACAACGTCGAGCATAGACCGCTGCAGAGCCGCCAGCGAGTAGCCGGGGCCCATCATCGCCAAGATCTTTACCGGATCTCGAAACCACTCCATCGCGACCTGCGCGTGGGCCTCGGCGACCGGCTCTGTGAAGACGTCAGCCCCTGAGACGATCAGCGCCACGCTCGCGGGCATGGTAGATCGGGTGCATTCGCGCAGAGAGAAGCTGGATGCGCACTCAGCAACCGCGTCCACAGGCCCCGCCCGTAGGAACCTTTGCGCTGCCCGGCGCACGTCGTCGGCGTCGCCGCACACGCGCAGGTCGTTCAAGGCCATGAGCGCCAGCTCTGTGTCATCTCCGTCGTCAGCCAGCAGAGTCGTTCGGCACCACATCGACAACGCCCGCCGCCAGCCCGCATGATCACCAGTGAAGCCACTTATCAACGATGCGGCCCTGAGGTGCCGCGCAGAGTTCCCAGAACCCAGTGTCACCGAACCATCCGCAGTCCAGCTCTTGAACCCGGATTCGAGGACATCATCCAGCCCCTGGCCGACCAACTGGCTGCGCCACCACGCCACGGCAGTGTCAGAGGCAATCACTGCCTCCGACAACGCCGCCGGGCTCGACGGCGTCAGAGCAAGAACGATCTGGCTGGCGATAGCCGATATCGCCAAGCCTGTTGGATCCGCGGGCGCAGCAAACCGGACACGGAAGGCCGCAGTAGCAAGTGCAACCGCGGCCTCAGATTCTCCGAGTTCCCGCGCAGCACGGGCCCTCTGCACTAGCAACCAGGCATGGTCTACGACATCGGCTTGGTTGCGCTCGATCTGCCTGTCCAGCAATATGATCGCCGCGCCGACATCACCGGTCTCGAAGTGGAACGCTGCTCCGACGACCGCTGCCGTGACACTCTCATGCACCGAAGGCGCCGGTTGCGCAACGAACTCGAACAGCTTCTCCAGATGCCCTGTCGTGACAGCGCCGTACAAGGCCGCCAGCAACCGCAGTGCCCATTCCGAGGACTCGGTGATCTCGCCGATACACGGGTACGGATTTAGGGACCCTGGCGGCTCTGTGAACTCGATGGTGCGCCCCAGAACCAATGCTGCGATCGCCTGTGGCGCTGCGACCCTATCTGGTTGGTTGTTCGGATGGGGTGCCACCAGACGGGGTGCCAGAAGCGCGTAGCGCAGACTATCTGCTGGCGCGAGATTGCCCGCACCCGTCCACGCCGAACCTTCCCAGCCAACGGGTCCACGCTGTGTCGCAGCAGCCGCCAACAGCAGGTCTCGACCGGATTCATCAAGCAACTGAGTACTGGGCACGAAGATCTTGCCGCCCTTGGGCGTCCACTCGACGGACTCCCCGGTGACCAGTGACCAGTAGCTGGTATTGGCTGCGAGGTTGTGTAGAACAATGAAGTGTGGTTCGGCGTGCTCGATCCAGAACTTGAAGTGGTCCTGGTCCTCCTCGTAATACCACCATCCCGGTAGGCCGCCGTTCTCACCAGGCTGCTTGAAGTACTTCGTCCTACGAGTCGCGTCCGGGCTTGTTTTCACCTGGGCCCCGCAGAAAAGGCTGCAGTCGAAGTCCCGGTCATCACGCGGCATGAGCCACAGGTCGGTTCCCAGGTCGTGCTCCGGGTTAGGAATCGCTCCCCATCCAAGCTTCTCGAAATGGCTCTTGACAGCGGACTCTCCCGCCGCCCCGTACTTCTTCCGCGCGTTCGCCCGCATCACTTCCCACCTGTCCAAGCCACAGGATGCCGTATCGAGAGGCCTTCACTCGAGTATCACCGGATGCAACGATACGAACCGCAACCGACACCGGCGCGATTTCCGTCGAGGACTCCAGCAAGAGCGACCAAGCCGACTGCCGTACATCAGGTAGCGGCCTCCTACATGTCGTCCCTGCCATATCAGACGAACACGTGCACGTGTTAGCACCACACCTCGCAACTACCGGAGGGCTCGTTGTGCTGACGGGTCGACCCCTGGGCGCCATGCAGGTAGCGAGCACAGGAAGCACCGACCGCGACGGATCGGCCGCCCACGAGCTGCGCCTCCCGGCAGTACCCCACAAGACGTCCGGAATGGACTACTTGAGATTCTCGTCAAACCGCAACTCGCTGACAAGGACCATGTCGGTGGCCTTGATCAACGCTCCGAAGACGCCTGCACGATTATCTCGCCCAGCATGCGAGACGCGGTGGAATGTGTCGCAACCCCACTTCCACCGTCGATGTACAGTCCGGGCTGCTGCAGGGGTAGGTGACGCTTCGACGACCCTGAGATACCACGCAGTCAGCGACTTGCCATCGAGGTAAGAAATCGCTTTCAGGTGCGGGACGCTGCTCGATGTCAGCAACTGGGCGCTCAGAGCACCCGCGAACTCCAGACCGCGAGTCAGTCCACGGACCTTCACACCCTGACGTGTGCCGTTACCAAGCGTGCCTTGCTAGAGCCGTAGGTTCGGCTGCCGAATCAGATCTCACCAGTGGTGGCGAGGATCGGATGATCCCGACCTCTGAAGTCCGCGGACGGCGTGTAGTTTGGTGTCGGTAGCGTGATCGACCAGGACACCGTCGACCAGCGCCTATCCTCCGGGTCCAGTATCGGTGTAGGCGAGGACGACGTAGGACCGAGTGCGCGGGTTGCGGTTCACTGCGCGGTCGATGATGTTGTCCCGAACTAAGGGTGTAGGGCGGCAGCGGCTCGACCCGTTCGGCCATCAGGATGTCGCGCAGGTCCCTCGCAGACAGTCTCTGCCTGGTAGCAGCGTCTCGGGATTGCTGCTCACGCAACCCTTCGGCTGGTCGTGGGCCTCGCTCATGGGTTCCTTCCATCACAGCCGATGGCCGTTCCGCTTGAAATCGAAGCCGACAAAGCCGCCGCACAGGGTCGAATTGAACAACATCCCCAAACCGGAACGGTTCACCGAGACCGAGCTCCGCAAACTCATCGAATCCCTGGGAGATGTCCGCCCAATCCTGGCCGGAGGAGCTCCCGGACACAACCAGGAACTCTATAAAGCAATCGAGCTCCAGGTCCGATTCACTAACCTGGAGCATCGAGCAACTGTGACAGTATCCCCTGATGGGGATAACATGCGCGCCCGGAGGGGAATACACGCGCTAACCACCGTGTTTCAAATAGCCCAAAAGTGATCGCTAGAGTGCTGAAATTCTTCATGCCAGCATGTCAATACCGTGTCGTTCAGTTGGATACTTCTCGCCTGAAGCGAGCCTTACAGTCGCTTCAAAGCTCGCCCATGCGACATGTGATTGTTTCGCAAAAATAACCTACATGGTGTCCATAGAACAGAGCCATCGAACGGCCGCTCCTCCAATATCAATTCGATGCGGAAATCGAGGGTTAAACGAATAATCACAGCGCCCGTGAAGCGAAGCAGGGTGAGGACCAACTGATGGATGTGGGTAGATCTCAACGGAGATCTCTTCGATCGTGACTGGACGATATCCTATGTTGCGCACTGTAACAGCAAGCGCGAGAGAGTCAATCGGCAATCCAGAATTGTTGCGAAGAATCTCATGCAGTGCCCGCAACGGGACAATCGAAATGCCAGCAGTGCCAAAAACAATTGCGCCACCCAGCTCCACCGCGATGGCCCGCTGCGGCATATTTTCTCGCACCGCCTCCTTCATCAGTTCAAAAAGTCGCTCTTCGGAAATTCCCCCAAGACTCAGCAAATCGCCCGCATAGTCACCCTCGCGAGTCAATTTCCATGACTCAAGTAACGGAGCGGAGTAGTCAAGCGGACGTATCTTGTCGATATGTCATGATGCGGCTTGCACATGAGAACCAGATTTGAGAAATGCGCCCGCTCTGCATCTGTCATACGCTCGTCATAGCGGGCAGATCCAGGGTTCGCGCCACGGATATGTGCAATCTGCAAATTAGTAGCCGGATACCCCTCGACGAACTTGATAGCAGGCTCTTTACAGTCCAGATAGTAACAGGTGCCCTGTGACAACAAGAATAACGCCTTCTCGGTCCCGGTGCCGTAGTCGCGGGGGCCTGGCATACAATCCTCCCGAGGATGTAAATCAGCTATATGTTGAGTCTCGAAATGCTATGATAGCCCAGAATTCATACAAGCGCCGACAACATTCACGCCTTCCCAGCTGGAGAGCCTCGAGCGAAGGCGGGGTGTGCCGCGTCGGTCCTGCATACGTAGTGAACAACGGGAAGGGATAGACCAGCAATGCCATACGGATCCGCGAAGGATATGCCTTCCATCATCGAGTTAAACAAACAGCTAGCGGCCTACCGCTGGCTTCAATACTTCGCTCCCAAAAAGAAGCGCCCGAACGCAAAGGAAATCCGGCAGCAGGTGGAGTACATCACTGACACCGTGGACAGCTTCTACGCCCTCCTTGGTCCGCGGCACTGGGTATTCCATGACAATCTCAACCTCGAACGCATGGCAGCAATTGTCAGTAAGCACCACGACAATGCTGATGCTGCCGAAGCGGCTCTCATTGCCTACTACCAGGATGAGGAACTTCTCCGATTCTGGGCAAGGCGTCTCGGCAACCGCAAGGCGATGAAGTCCCGGCGACACCTCATCGAGCACGCTTTGGACGACTATTTTTCCGGCCGGTACTACGCCGTCGTTCATGTCCTCCTCAGCGTGATGGACGGCTACGTCAATGACACCGACACTCAACTCCGAAAGGGCCTTCATGCCCGGAAAAACGAGGACGTCGATGCTTGGGACAGTGTTGTCGGGCACCACCCCGGATTGACGCACGCACACGCGACATTCCGCAAGGGGTTTTACGCCACCGATGAACCGGAGACGTTCGAACTGTACCGCAACGGCATCGTCCACGGCATGCTGCCAAACTACGACAATGTCATGTCGTAGTGGCGACCAAGGCGTGGAACAGGATGTTCGCCGTGGTTGATTGGTCGGTTGCCGAAGAGAAACGAAACAAACCCGTCCAGCCGAAACCGACGTTCACTCAGGCGATGAAAAAGATTTCAGAGCATGCGGCCACACGAGCGGAAGTGAGAAAGCAGCTCGATGCGTGCCAACCTGTCGTGCTCAGCAAGAATGATGCGAAGTTGTCAGAACACCCTGCTTATGCCGCATGTACAGAGTTCCTGATGCTCTGGCAGAAGCCTAAGCCCAACTATGGGCGCATGTCCACCATGCTGGCGACGTTGTCCAAAAGTTCCGCCGGTGAGGTTCCCCCGTTTTCTCGGAGGGCTCTGACTGTGGTCCGATAGGGCCGGAAGGAGTCATTCGTGGCAGCACCGAAGAAGTACCCGGACGAGCTGAAGGCGCGGGCTGTGCGGCTGTATCGGGAGTCGGACCCGAAGCCGACGATCCGGAAGCTGGCCGCCCAGCTCGGGGTGCATCACGAGGCGTTGCGGCTGTGGATCCGCCAGCTGAGGCCGATGCCGGCGAACGCGACGATCGGCCGACGACCGACATGCTGGCTGAGAACCGGGCCCTGAAGAAGCGGGTCGCGGAGCTGGGAGCAGTTGAACGCCGTATTGCGCGATGCGAGTGCGTATTTCGCCTCCGAGCTCGGCCAGACCCGGCGGTGATCATGCGGTTCGTCAGCGAACATCCGCAGCACCCGGTCGAGCTCGTATTGCGGGTTCTGGGCATCGCGTCATCGACGTATTACGGCTGGTTGCAGCAGGCGCAGGAGCCGTCTGCGCGGCGGCTGGCCGACCAGGAGTTGCTGGCTGAGATCGTCGATATCCATACCAGTTCGGGCGGGACCTACGGGTCACCTCGGATCCATGCGATGCTGCGCCGGCGGGGGATCTCGATCGGCCGCAAACGAGTCGAGCGGCTGATGCGGGGTGCCGGGTTGCAGGGCGCGTTCCTGCGTAAGAAGTGGCGCCTGGGGTCGACTCGGCAGGATCCGCGTGCCACCCCGGCCCCGGATCTTGTCAACCGTGGCTTCACCGCCCGTGAGCCGGACCGGCTATGGGTCGCCGACGCCACCCGCATCGTGTGTGGTGAGGGTGTGTTCTGGCTGGCCGCCGTCCGGGACGCGTTCTCGAACCGGATCGTAGGCTGGAAGTGTTCGGACCGGTACGACACCGAACTGGTACTCGGTGCTCTCGAATACGCGGTGTGGACCCGCGATGTCCGTGACGGGCAGCTGGTCCATCATTCCGACCGTGGCTCGACCTACACGGCGATCCGGTTCGCGAACCGGTTGGCCGACAACGGGATCGCGCAGTCGATGGGGTCGGTCGGTGACAGTTACGACAACGCTCTCATGGAGAACTTCTTCTCTACCCTGAAGACCGAGCTGGTGTATCGGAACAGTTGGCGGACAAGGGAAGAAGCCGAGAACGCCCTGTTCGCCTACATCGACGGCTGGTACAACACGCAGCGGATCCAGAAGAAGCTCGGCTGGCGATCACCCGATGAGTACGAAGCCAATTACCATGACCGGGTTCCAGCCGGAACCAGATAATCCGCTCTCCGGATTAGCGGGGGAACCTCAGGCGTAAACCTTCCTCTCCACCTGCTCCTGCCGCTGCCAGGTCCAACTCGGTAGCCAATCCTCGGCAGGATCCGCGCTGTCGGTGAACAGCCCCTCAGCGTACTCGCACGCTATGTCCACGGCCGCATCGCTGATGCTGCCGTCAGCATTCAGCAGCACAACGTCGCTGACCGGGCTGTCGGGGCCCACCAGAGCCGAAAGCGGTGGTGCAGAGCCTCGATCAGCATCGCCGGGGTAAACGATGCATCTGACGGGCCGAAGACCTGCATGACGACTCCCGTCATCCGCGACAGCTCTCGCCACGCTTCCGCACGGGTTTCGCGTTGAGACCATGCCACCGCCGCGCGGAGGGCGGCAGAAGTCACCAGACGAACCGCCTGATGGTCGGATCGGATATCGCGCATGCACAGCACGATAACGTTGCCCACCGACAAATCGGGGTCCACACGACGGACGCGTATATCTACACGCCGACCGGCATTCCAGGTTCTGAGCAGCATGTCCGATCGGCGCTGTGGCTCACCCTTGCGCGGTCCTCGTGGCGCCGCCGTGCCGAGTTACCCGGGGACGAAGACTGACGCGGACTGCCCCGTGGGTCAGCGACCGTTCGGTCGATTTCCCTGCCCACAGATACGCCTCGCCAGGCTGCAGACGGGACAGTTGTTCCGGTCGAAGGGTATCGAGGGCGGCGTTTGCCTTCTGGATGTGCTTCAGCCAGGCGGGCGAAGTCATTTTGTGCATGATGACGACATCGGAGAGCTCGATGAGAGACGTGGGTACGGAAAGCGGATCCTGGCTGGCCACTAGGATACTCATGCCTTTGTGGCGCATCTCGCGGACGGACTCGACCAGTACACCCACCAGCTCGGGACTGCCGATGTACTTGTGGGCTTCGTCGAAGACAACCAACTTGTTGAAGTGTCCGCCATCATCGGTAGCTTGGGCGAAAAGCTGCATGAGGACGACGAAAAGCCCCAGGCTCTCATCCTTCTCGATGAGCTCGTCGCGGAGATCTACGATGATAAGCCGTCCCGGGCGCACGTAATCGGAGATGCGTACGGAGTCGTCGATGTAGGGCTCGGCGAGGTCGAGGCGCTGCCGGACCAGGTCTTTCATGTTGTCCGCCATGGCCGAGGAGTCCACGGCGTTGCGGATCGTATCGAGGCTCAGATCGGAACGGTGGGCCCGGAATATCTGGGTGAGCTGGCGAATGTACATCGACTGGTTGCCGACCGCGCCGAGCAGGAACTTCCAGTGGTTTATCTGCAATTCGCCCGAACCGAAAAGTAGTGGCTGGACATCGATGCCGGGAAATTCGCGCCGGCGAGCCTCGAGTTGATCACCGGGTGTCAGTAGCAGGACATCGTCCAGCGCCGCCGGTTCGGCACCGTAGCGCTCCCGCAGTCGAGCGATCTGACCGTCGTGATCGTTGGCGGCGATCATCGAGGTGAATTCGGGCGCGTAGTCCTGAGTGCTGCTGTAGTGGAAGACGATTGTCGCCAGGGGGTGCGGCAGGTGGTTGATTCCCGGCGCGGGAAGGGTGGCGCCTTCGATGATGGAGCCGAGAGTGTAGCTTTTTCCGCCTCCTTGGACGCCGAACAGGCTGATCGTATGTGTTTCGTTCAGATCCAGTGCGGTCTTTCGGCCGCCGGGAACGTCGCCCAGCAACGCCCATTGCGGTGTGTCGCTGACGACACCGACAAGGACGTCGGGTGTGGGTACCGGGTCCCCCGCACCGGGCACGTCGGCGTTGTCCACATCCGACGAATCTACGTCGCCTATCTTGGCCACTTCGGGTTGAGGTTTCCGCTCTGGCTCGGGAATATATTCTGGTTCAGGCTCTTTCACGTTGAATACTGCTGGTCCGGTATCTGGATAGCCAGGTTGCGCCGACGGCTCCGCGGCGGGCGCGACCATCGAGGAAGGCGGTGCCGGCTCTGGTTCGTCTTCTGCGAGAGGATCGACAGTTGGTGCGCGGAAGGCTGCGTCGCTACGGCGTGTTCGGGTCAGCTCCGGGATCGTGATCGAGTGGGGTTCGGTCGCATCGCCCGGTCGTTTCGGCTCGGTGGGCACGGACCTGAGCAGTTCATCGATCTCGTCGCGACCGATATGATGGAATTCGATCCCACCGACCTCTTCCGGATCGCTGCTGCGACCGGACAGCTCGAAGATGAGCCCCGCACGCTCGAACCTCAGGGCGAACCCGTCGTCGAGTGTTTCCAGCAGGCGCCGGGCGTGATCGGAGACCGAGCGATCGATCATGCGATAGCGCTCGGCCCGCTCCAGGTAGAATCGCAGCAGGGCGGCCAGTTCCAGGTTTTTCACGGTCCGATCTACTCGGTCGGGATCGGTGAGACCGGGGTCGAATTGTTCTCGGAGCACCTTTTCGGAGGTGGCGATTTGTTCGGCGATCTGGCTCTGCAATCGCTCGTACGCGACGGGGTCCGGGATGGTCGAATAGGCCTTGACCTCGACGAGCCGGCAGGTGATCGTGCGGCTGCGTGCATCGAAGCTGAACAAGGCAAGGTCGGTTCGCCGCAACGAGCGCGCCGCGGACGCTGCGCGGCGGGTCTCGGCATACAGCTCGTGATGTGCGTCCAGCGGGACAACGATCTGGTCGCCCAGCACCCGTTGGCCTTCCAGGTAGATGCGCGCCAACGCGAGCCCGAGCACTTCGGAACGCTGATTGCGTACTGCGGAGGCCAATTTGAAGGCCAGGGTCCCCGACAGCAACCGCAGCTGTTCGAAGAACGTCTGCAGATGCCGGTCGTCGACAGTGATCCCGTGGTCACCGACTACCGGGGCGAGCAGGCTACGGAGTTCGTCGACCTTGCGCGAGCTCACCAGCACCTGTCGGCCGAGTCCGGTTCGGCCCGTCACGTAGTCGATGACGTAGTCATTGGATCCGCGATCATCGGCGCGATCGAAATACTCCAGGCCGAGGGTCCGGTCGACGACGATGACCCAGTCGCTGGTGTCGTGCGCCTGGTGCAGCAGCGACCGCTGCACCGCGTCGAGGGTCAGCGTCGTCGTGGGTACCCGGTCGAACACTTTCGTTGCGACGGCGGCGGCTGACACCGCCAGGTCATGGGGTAGCCCGGTCAGGAGTTCGCCCGCGTGTTCGGTCCTGCGGACAGACGAAGCGAACAACGGCGTCTTTCGCCAGGTCACTCCTGCTCCCTCGTCATCGACGTGGAACACAGTGGTCGCCTGCTGGAGGAGCCCGTGTACCGGTGCTTGCGCAATGTGGTTCAGGCGCGTCGTGTCGTGCTCTTCTCCGGTGAAGGCGTCGATGAGGATCGTCAGGTGTGCCTCGAACTGTTCGGGATGGTCCTCGAACTCCGTCAGTGAACGCACCGAATAGGCCAGCTTGGGCACGCCGCGGGCCTGACGTGCCCCGAAGGCTTCGGCCTCGGCGCTGTTGAACCGGTTGTCCGAGCGGGTGAGCTCGGCTAGTTCGTCGCCGACGCCGGGCATCTCCGTCTGTTCGGTGCACAGGCGCAGGTCGTAGTTGAGGTGCTTGGTGTCGGGGCGTCGTTGCAGGTCGAGCAGGATTTCGACGATCAGGGCGGCATCGCCCGGGTTGACGATGTTGATGACAAGCGTTCGCACATACGGGTGCTGGCGTACATATCGCTCGACCCGCTCGGCCAGAATCTTCCCGGTCTGGTCGGCACCGGCTCCCCGTGCGGCGGCCGGAATACCGAGCACATCGGCGATCTTTCCGACAAGTCCGTGGGAGTCCTCGACCCCGCTGGGAGCGTAGGCCGCCCAGAACGGCGTCAAGTTGCCGACCGTAGCCAACAGTCGGCCATCTTGGCGCGGCACCGCGAACGGGAAGCCGAGTGGGTCCAGCCGCTCGAAGAACGAGGTCCGCGCGTTCGCCGCGGCTGCTGTCGGGCGACCGTTCAGATCGGAACGCCACTGCGCGCCGAGGGCAGCCCACTCCGCGAGCCACAACAACCGCAGGGGATGGGTCGGGCCGACCAGGAGTAGTCGGTGCAGTGCTCCCAACCCGTCGATGTAGGTCACCGCCAGCGCATCGAGTTGTTGCAGCCCGGCCAGCGCACGCAGCGCCATGGCGTTCTTGGTGGAACCGGTGGTGTGTGCATACGCCGCTTGTGCGTTCAGCGTCTGCTGGAAGGCTGCCGCGTACTCGGTGATCTGTGTGCGCAACGTGGCCAGGTCGGCGGTTTCGACAACCTCGCCGGGGTGGTCGTCATCGACGATACCGAGGATATCGGCGAAGAGTCTGCCGCGAGTCGAGAGCAGCACGCCGAAGGCCCGCTCGGCTTCCGGCCCGAGCCCGGCCACCCACTCGGTCCCATCACGTCGCGGCTCGGGCAGCGAACCATCCTGGTTGATCGGTACCTGCCACAACCCGATTTCTGCCGGCGCCAGTAGGGTCTTGCGCTCGATGTCGGTCAACCGCTCCGAAAGACGCACTTCGATATTGCCGGCACCTTCGATGCGCGCACTGGCAGAAATATGGAGGCCGCCTTTCGCAGGTGTCGACCAGGCGGTCTCTCCCGGTAACAGGTCACGCGCGGACTTACCTTCGACGCATCGGTCGAAGGCGATGTGTTCCACCGCGTGCAACACACTTTCGTAGCGGGCTGCCTTGTTCTCCGGCGGTTCCTCGTCTTCGTCGGCCCGAACGACGAAGAATGCCGCACTGCGACCGGTTCCGGACTTGACCACCACTGGCCGGTCGGTGTCGGCGATCGGAGAGACCGCCAGCACGTGCCAACCCTCGTCGAGTTCGGCCTTATGCAGGTTCCGCACAGTCGCTTTGTAGTCGCTCTTCGGCTTCGCTCCGGCAGTGACCGAGACCGCGCGCCCGGTGGGACCGCCGTCCTCGGACACGATCTCGGCGCGGAGCTTCAACAGCCCGTCGGTCGGAGTCAGTGGGGTGTCGACCGTGAACTTGGCGGTGAGGTTCTTCGTACCGTTGGCGCCGGCAATCAAATATGGCTGGCCTGCCAAGGATTTCAGCGCGGGATACCGCTCGAGGTGTTCGGCGTGATCGCCGACCCTGGGCAACTCCAGGGTGTGTATGTCGATGCCGATGGCGGTCTCGCGGCTGCGGGGAGCGGGCCACTTGTCGAAGGTGAGTTCCCGGTTCTCTCGATCGGTGATGACCCGCCGGGTCCAGGTGTTGCGGTCTTCGAGTCCGATCCGCCCGGCGAATCCGGCGAGTTTCGCGATGAAGGTGGAGTCGGACACTCCGAGGCCGAGAACGCGTTGGCGTTCGTCGAGTTCGATGCGGCTGAGCTCGTCGACGTGTGTTCGGTTCTGGCTGACCCGGCTGGCCACATCGGCGCCGGAGGTGAACATGCCGAGGTCCGGTACCAGTCCGAATTGGTAGACGGCCGCGCCGGCGGCCTCCGACTCGTAGCCATTGGCTGCGATGGTCAGTAGGTAGTGGGCCCAGGCCCGGTCATCGCCGCGACTGTCGTTCTTCTGCGCGAGCGTCTCGCGTAGCTGGTCGATACCGTCACGCAAGGCGGCTGGTACCTTGGCCAGCAGTTCGTCGTGCAGCATCCGATAGGCATCGCCGACGCCGACCTCTTCGAACGTGGCGACTCCGAAGGAGTCTTCGGCGCTGGCCCGCAGACCTGGTGGCACGAAAACCAAGAGGGGACCGGTTGTTTCCTCGATCGGGCGGTTGCGCAGTTCGACCAGTTTGGTACTGCTGACCAACGATCCGGTGGCATCCGTACGGACCTGCTCATCGGTGGCAAGCAGGCACACGGTGGTCCCCGGGAGCGTAGCCGTACGGAGCCGTTGTACCAGGCAAGATGCGAGATCGGTATCGAGTTCGGTGACCCGCATGCAGTGGCCCGCTTGCCGGGTGGAGAGCAAGCTCAGCAGGTGCGGTACCAGCACGTCCTCCAATGCGCTGCGCACATCGGCGGGGGTGGGTTCGACCAGCCCGACCGTTGCTCCGGTCATCGGGGACTCCTCTCGGCCCTATCTCCGTCCGCGCCTATGGTGAAGCGCGGCGTAATGGTCTGGGTCAGATACGCGTCGGACAGGTCGCGGTAGTAGCCGATCTCCCGGAGACGGTCGATGAATGCCGCGGAGTTCGCTCGCAAGGCCGCCTGGTCGGGCACATCGGCGCCGGCGAATCCGTCCTCGCCAGGGAGACGGTCGATGTGCAGCCCGTACCGGACCCGCAGCAGCTCCAGCACCTCATCGACCCGCCGCGGCCGGGTACGCATGCGTCCGGTTGTCTCGTCCTGATCCACGAGCGATACCTGCAGGAGCACTTCCAACAGCCGTGAGTCGAGCACGAACCGCCGTGCACCGGCTTTCGGCTGGGCGACCATCTGGCCGGGACGATTCTTCATCAGGAGCGAGTCCAGGCACTCGACCAGATACTTTCGCTGGAAAGCACTGCGATAGTGCATGATCAGCTCCAGGTAGGTCTCGAACCGGTTCAGGCCGAGATCCACAATGGTCTGCAACTCCGGTGCCAGCGGTTCCTCTTCGTCGTCGAGGATGCGGCGTACCCGCATGTCGAAGAACGCCTCGCGGTCCTTCTTGTGCTTATCGGCCAAGAGCGCGATCACTTCGGCCGCCGAGAGATCGCCTCGGCCCCCCGTCTTGGGCAGCTTCCCGTGTTTGACCAGGTCTGCGGCGAAATCGACCAGCTTTTGGACAGCGAAGGTACCCCGAACGAACTGCGGC
This sequence comes from Nocardia sp. FDAARGOS_372, assembly GCF_002554515.1. Classification (NCBI taxonomy): domain Bacteria; kingdom Bacillati; phylum Actinomycetota; class Actinomycetes; order Mycobacteriales; family Nocardiaceae; genus Nocardia; species Nocardia sp. FDAARGOS_372. The sequence continues at coordinate 3,236,304 of NZ_PDDW01000001.1, forward strand.
AGGCGGCCGTACCAGATCTCGGCACTCTTGGCGGCATATGGGGCGGGCGCACCGTTGTCGATCCCGACCATATCGACGAAAAGATGCACCGCATACGGACAACTCTCCCCCGGCCGGTGCCCACGGGTGCAGGACGCGTCCACGGAGCCGCCGCGCACGGCCGCCGGAACCAATTTGATCATTCGCAGGTGGTAGAGCGCGAGATGGAAGGAGAGCAGAATCTTGAGATGTTCGACCAGCACGGTGCGCGGCATGTAGTCGCGGTGGAGCAGCAGGCGGAGCACATCATCGGCCATGAACTCGGCGGGCTGCTTACACAAGGGCACCAGTGGTTTGCGCGTCGAACCATCGGGCCGGTCCTGGGCTTTCTTCTCGGTCATCGACACCATGCTCAGCAGCGCCTGCGACTCGACATCGATATCCGGACCGGGAATCACTGTCCCGTCGGCCCCGATGTCGGAGAAGAAGAAATCCTTGAGCGCCTGGACGGCCAGCGGCTTGACCGCCAACATCTCGTAGAGGTGTTCATCCGCACCGTATGGGCGGGAGTGGCGACTGTTGCGCAGGCGATACGCGAAGCCGTGCAGGGGCCGAGGCCCGGCAACCGCCTCGGTAACCCGGCCGCGGCTCACCAAGTCGAGCAGGTGCGTACCGACCCATCGACGGCTGATGTCCTCGTTATCGGCGAACCCTTCGAACGGCGCGGCCGGATCCACCAGAAGCGAGAGATAGTCGTCGACAGTGAGATCGACAGCCCGGCTCATCCGGCTGGGAACTCCGTTGTGCCACAGTCTGGCGAGGAAGGCCGTGAGGACTCGGTCCATGGCGAGGCTCTTGTAGTCGATCCGGCTGATCGCGTCGCACCGGAAGGCTCGATCCTTACTGTCTAGCGCCATTCCGACTCCTCGGTCTCCGGTACCGTCGCGCTTTGCGAGGCCAAGTGCAGGATTCCGTCGTCGCTTCGACGCACGGTATGCATCAACGCGCCGTCGACGGTGAGCAGCACCTCTTGATAGGGCACAGCGGCGAGTTGGTTCTTGAACACGGTCAGGGCCAGGGCATAGCCCTGGTTGTCATCGACGCTCGCCCGGTAACCGCGCCGGAATCGCTCGAGCAGTTCGAAAAGGTCCAGCCCGATCCGCAGTTCCGCTGGCACGGCCCCCGCACGGTTGGGGTCCGTGTAGGTCAGTCGTAGCGCGCTCGGCCTGGTCTCCAGGTATTGATGTGTGTCGGTGCCTACCCTTCCCACGGCGAAGCCGTCCTTGGGGAAACGACGGAAGCTGCGCACCGTGCCACCGATGACCTCACGGACCCGGATAACCAGCCCGCCGTTGGCGACGTCGGGTGAGACCACGCCCTCGCTGCGGTTCAACGCTCGCAGCACATCCTCGACCAGCGGCGGGGTGTGGTCGAGATGTTGCAGGAAGCTGCGGACCGAGGCATACGGCAGCATCTTCGTCGCCGCATCGGGATCACGCATTTCGAAGTACATCAAACGCCGGGCCGTGGCCACGTAGTCGGTTGTCGCCATCGTGGTGGCAGTGTCTTCGTCGAGCTGGGCGTAGACCTCGGCGAGGAGAGCACGGTCGGGGGTGCGGCGATCACCCGGAGTGATCAGTTGGTGTTCCAACAACCCTTCGGCGGCCAATCGCCGGTCCATGACTGGCTGAGGAACTGCGGCGACGTCGACCTCCCGCAACTGCAGCAGCAGCCGATCCCGCTCGATCTCGGCGGCACCACCACGGTATGCATTGAAGTAGTGTGCTTCCAGAATCTCAGCAGGGTCCGACCTCCAATAGAACTCGTGGATTTCACCGCAATCACGTCCCGAGGTGATCGTGTAGGCGAGCGCCGAGCGCAGGTCCCGGAGGGTGATGTGCAGCCGCCCGCGCAATTGGGCGATCTCGTAGATGCGGCGCAGGCGACCGCGAACCTGCGCGCCGATCACCGGGTTGGCGATGGTCATCGCGTTGCGCCGCGCATAGCAGGAGTCGATGAGCGCGCATCCGGAGCATGATTCCCAGAAGTCCGGGTTGCTGATCTGTGTCAGCATCTGCTCCAGGATCGAATCGGTGCCGTCATCGTCACCGGAACCTTTCCCGGGCCGCACGGTGACGTCGCGAAGGTTAAGATTGATCACGGCAACCGCCCCGGGACTCTGTTCGCCGCGAAGACCCTCCTCGACCGCCGCGGCGAGCGCTGCGAATCGCTGACTGTGATGGGACAAGAAATCGATCAGGCGGCCCTCGTTGACCGCGATCAGCCGCGTCTCCCGTTCCAGGGCGCCGATGTCGTCGGCACCCTGGAAGGGGGCGAAGAAATCGGTGAGGACTTCGTCACTGGCCGTGCCTTCTTCATCCTGGCTGCCATCGTAATTGGTCCGGAAACGACGGCCCCGCAACTCGAACACCGCACCGTTCGGGCGCTCCGCGGTGAAAACCGCGCCCTCGGCGCGTGCGTCCGCGGTGAGCCGCTCCAGGAAGGCGGTCTTGCCGTCCCCGGCGTTGCCCGTGACAATCACCAGCGAATGCGTGCCGTCCAGCACCGCCGGCGCGAGTGCGGTGTCGAGAGCGGTCGGCACATACACCCGATAGTCATGGGCGTCCATACCTCGGGTGCCGCGGTTGCTGCGCCTGCTCTGGCTGTAGAAGGTCTGCAGGTGGGCGACGAACGGATTCTCCCCCGCCGCCGGATGTCCCGATCCCGCGCTCTCCGATATAGCAGCCACAGCATTGCTGGTCACCCGCGCTTCGGCAATGGCTGTGCCCGTCGATTCGATGACAGCAGAGGCCGTTACCGCCGGGACATCGGCGGCCACGAGCGCGGCAAGGAACTCCTCGGCGCTGATGAACCGTTCACCGCGTTCAGGAGCGATCGCCCGCAGAATTGCCTTGATCAGCTTCGCCGGCGCCTCCTCCGGCAATGCGAACCGGGTGCGCGGGTCTTCGGCCGGCATCCCGGGGGGCGGAGTACTCGTCTGCCAGGGATACGCACCGGTCAACGCCTCGTACAGGGTGATCCCGAGCGCATACAGATCCCGGTCGACGAAGCCGGCACCCGTCGCGGGTACCTGGTCGATGTCGGGCGGGGTGTAGCGGGGTGTATTGGAAGTGTGGCCCTGGGTGGACTCGGGGGTCTTGGCGATGCCGAAGTCCAGAATCCGTACGCCGTCCTCGGTCCACAGCAGGTTGCCCGGTTTGATATCGCAGTGCCACACATCCCGGGCGTGGATGTGCGCCAGCCCCGCTGCCACGTCGCGGCCGATACGGAGAACGTCCGAGACGGTCAGTGTGCCACTGCGGATTACCTCGCCAAGATCCTTGCCTTCGACGTACTCGAAGACCAGATACGGGTGCGAGTCCGGTGGCGGCAGCTGGTCGACGTCGACCATCTCGACCACGTTCGGGTGGCTCGCATCGCGCAGCCGCTCCATGACCTTGTACTCACGACGCGCCTGCTCACGAGGATTGGCCGGGTCGCTCAGAATAAGCTTCACCACCCGGTCGATATTGCGCATCGAGTCATAGACCCGGTAGGCGACACCGGACGCCCCTGGCTTACCCAGCCTGGCCTTCACCAGATACTTCGTGCCCAGCAGATGGTCACGCTCGAGGTGCCGCCAGAATTCTGGATCGCGTCGCGGATCCGGGTCGGCGGCCCGGCCCGCGTTCGGTGCCGACTCGGAAATGCTTCTGCTGTCACTGTTTCCGATGCGGCGTTTCGGCCGACGCACCTCCCCGATCGCCAACTGCAGCCGGCGTAAAGCTTCCTTGGCGTCCGGCCGGTCTTCCGGATTCGCCGCGCAGAGCAGCGCCAGCCAATGCTGCAGTTCCGGCGGCACATCGGCTTGCATCAGATCATGCTCGGGCAAAATCCCCCGTGCCCGAACCTGACCGGTCATCGAGCTGAACGGCGGATGTCCGGTGAAGAGTTCGAATCCGATCACGCCGAGGGCGTAGATATCTGACTTCGCACCCATCTTCGCTGGGTCCTCGATCGCCTCGGGAGCCAGGTAGGTGCTATCGGCGTGAGCATGCGCCTCGTACACCACGGTGTGCGCCCGCGGCTGAGCCGTCTTCGCGTAGTCGAACCCGGTAATCATGGCACGTCCGTCGTTGGTGAGCACGATCGTGGCAGGACTGAGGGCACGGTGCACGAGCCGCCGGGACTGGATGAGCGCTAGACCCGCGAGTACCTGCTGCAAGATCGCCAACTTGCGGTCGAAGGTCAACGGCTCGGCGGCGGCCGACCCCAGATGCACCCGCAAGGCCGAACCCGGCACATCATCGTAGACCGTCACATAGCCGCGGTCCTCCGCGTCGGGAAAGAAGTCCCGCACACCGACTATGGCGGGATGCGCCGGGAGCTTACCGAGTGCCTCGTAGGCGATACCGATCTGCTTCTGCTGCTTATCGCGCTCCTTCGCCTCGGCGTACAGGTCCGCCTGACGCACCACCAGACGCACAGTGCCGGAGCCCTGAACAGTATTGGCGTTCTTCGCGCGGTACTCGGCCACCACGTCGACGCCGGGGGCATGCTGAGTCTCGCTGAGAGTTTCCAGGACCTGCCAGTTACCGAACAGCAGCGGCCCCGACGGCGCCGTGCCCACGCCTTCGATCGCTTGCACAATCTTGTTGTGATGGCGGCTGATATCAGCATCGACCGCATACGCGCCGGTCGGTACTCGGGAAGTGTCGGAGAGCAGCGGGATCAAGTGTGCGAGATTCACCGTCGATTCGGCGTCCCGCTGTGGGGAGTTGTGGTCGACCAGCCTCGCGTCCTGCACCGGAAGTACGACAGCCACGCCGACAAACACCCGGGTCAGCTCGGGAAAGTTATTCTCCAGCAGGGCTTTGACACGTTTGGCGTTCTCCCGCAGCTTCGGCAAAGGGGTGTGGAACGGCTGACGGCCGGCGGGCATCCACCTGCTGCCATGGACATCGATCCGGCCGAACGTGCCCTTCACATCGATGACGTAGACCATGTGCCCGGTCACGACAGCGATGTCGACCTCGAACAGATTGCCCCGGGCGTCGGACACCTCGAAGTTGTGCAGGACCGTCCAGTCGTCGGGCCCGTGATCGCGCAGGTAGGCGATCACTCGCCGCTCGGCCTCGTTCGCAGGTTCCCCGATCCGGACGATCCGCGCCATCAGACCTCCGCCCCCTCAATCGCTTTCGTCAACAAGTCCAGCGCTTCATCTTCTAGCACATCCGCGCGGTCACGGTGGCGGAATGCCTGACGAACCGTATCCGCGATGCGCTCGCGGTCGGTGATACCGACGATCGGGATGGGGATCTCGCGGCGAAGTCCCTCATGAATGTCCTGCTGTTTGCTTCCGACACTCATCGAACGGAGGATTCTAAACGCTACTTCCGAACGGAAGAAAGCAAACAAGTAGGCGCCACTAATGTTCGAATCCCCGCTCACCACGCGCAGGAAATGCTGAGTGTATGCATGTTTGGTCCAAGAACCGTAGACTATCAAGGACCGACAAAAAACCTCATGCTCACCCAGTGTCCCCTGCGAGGCAATCAAGATAGTCTCTTCTGGGGCAAAGATGTCCCGAGGGGAGGCGGCGGCGCTAATCCAGCGCCCTTCAGGACGCGCCCAAAATCCCTGACGCTGGCCAATGAGCTGCACTCCGTGCTCTTCATCTGCATCGATCCGCTTGAAACGCACGCCCGACCCGAGCCATCCGCCGTCGCAAATGTCCCCCAGCCTGCGGAATGCGACCGACTCCAGTTTGTCAATGACATCACGAACCCGCGGCGAAAAATTCAGTGCCCGGAGGGACTTCGAATTGGCGACCTCGATCTGGAAGCCAAGATCTCGCTCCTGCTCGTGCCAGCGGTAATCGATGAGCTCAGGCAAACCGGCACTGCGGAAGAAGTCTTCGGTGGCGGTGTTCAAGCCGGCCTGGAAGTCGGCGCGAAGGTGGGCGGCTTCCTCTACAAGATCATGGATGCGTTGCTCCAGGTCGGCGTCGAAGCGGGGCACCGGCAAGTCGGCGAGGTGGTGGGGCTCGATGTGCTGGATGATCGCGCCATACGCCGAGGAGACGATCATCGGAATCCCGAAGCGACTGCGCAGGAAAGTATTCAGATAACCGGCTGGGATGTTCTTCTCATTCGGCCGGATCCGCATCACGTCCTCGCTGCAGGCAAACCCATCGATATCCGGTCGAGCGTATGCGACCCGGCCGACGGTTCCAGAGCGAGTGACCAGCGTCCAGCGAGGTCGAATCAGCAAACGCGGGTTTTCCTTGGCGGCGCTCTTCGCAACGTAGGGCAGGTAGGAGTAGTCCGCCTCCAATATGTCTGTGCTGGAGAAGAAGGGGATCCCATGCTCCGGGCTTTGAACCCAACGTCGACTGAATCGCCCGGCGTGGTGGATGCTGTCGGTGACGGTGTCGAGCCGGACTGTGTTCGGCAGCGCCTCAAGTCGCTTGCGGGCTTCGAGCGCACCGGATAGGTACGGGGTCGGGTCCAAACGACAACCCTGTTCGAAGAACCATTCGACCTTTACCGGGTTATCGAGGCTTGTAACCTTCACTCGCCCGCTCCCTCGGCGGCACGCGGATCGAATCCGGGGATCGGATAGTGCCTGCGGAAATCACGGTATTTTTCCGCGATCAGTGGCAGGTCGTCGTCGATGACGGGGCGGCTGCGTTTCACCACGCGGGTGCGCGGGACGCTGGAGATGGTGATGTACTCGGTCTCCTCGAAGGTCTCGGTGATGACGTCACCGTTGGGCGCCCGCTTGTGGAGTTCGTTGCCGCGGCGATCGACGCCGACCTTCTCCGCAACCGCCATGAACACCGGGTACGAGATCACATCGCCGAGCTCTTCGGCGGTCTTCTCCTCGGCGGTCTTGCGCTTGAGGAAAAGGAGTGTGGTGAGGATGTTGACGTTGGCCTCGAAGATGAACGCCTCCACCGGCAATTCGATGCTGGCCAGCACCCAGCATTCCCGCAGGATGTAGCGGCGGATGCCCTCGTCGGCGGGGCCGGGATTAGAGAGAAGGCCGTTCGGCAGAACGATTCCGAGCCGGCCGCCGGGTTTGATCCACTCGATGGCACGCTGCACGAACAGCTGCTCGGGTGCGAGAGCGCCGGGTAAGTTGGCGCTCTCCCGCAGTTCGCCGGTAACCTTGTCGCGTGACCACGACTTCGCCACGCCTTCGCGGAAGTCGCCGAGGACCGACTCGTCGCTGACCGGGATATCGGCCCCGAACGGCGGGTTGGTCAGCAGCACATCGACCACGCCCGGAGCTGTGCCCTTCGCCAGCGGGATCCGTTTACTCGCTTCCGCGACACCGGACAGATGGCCCCGAGGGAAGGCGAGCGAGTCCATGTGGAAGACGTTGCCCGGGGTGTCGGCCAAGGTCATGATGTTCATGGAGGTGGCGCGTACCAGGAACGGATCGAAGTCGGCGCCGAAGAGATGCTGATCGGCGTAGGCGCGCAGCCGGTCACGGTAGCGCTCACTCTGCTCGGGCGAATCAGGAAGGCCCTGGGTACCGTCCTTCGCCTGCATCTTGTGGTGCAGATGAGTCAGGGTCGCGTGGAGGAACCCGCCTGTACCGCACGTGGGGTCGAGGACGGTCTCGTCTTCCTGCGGGTCGAGAATATCGATCATCAGCTTCACGGCACGACGGGGGGTGAAGTACTGCCCGCGATCGCCCCGCAGGTTGGTGCCGACCAGCTCCTGGTAGGCCAGCCCCTTGGCGTCGATATCGGTGCGGCCCAGGTCGTAGGAAGCCAGCTCGCTGACGATGAAGGCCAGCGCCCGATCCGACAGAGTGATCTGGTCGCGGTCGGTGAACAGCCCGGACCCGGTGTACTGCTGTTTGACATCGGCGAAAAGGTCGAGGATCCGAGCCCGGATCGCTGCCCGGCCCGCCTCATCGTACGGCTCCGTCATGCTCGTGTAAAAGCGGCGTGGGCTGCCGTCACGGACGGCGCGCTCGTCGTACATCTTCGCGAATAGCAGGTAGAGGAACTGCCAGAACGCCGCATCCTTCGGCATGCCCTCGTTGCCGTGGATGTAGTTGTGGCAGCGCCGGAAGGTGACCTTGAGCATCTCCGGCTCGGCACGGCGCAGCTGCTGCGCCGAGACGACCTGCCCGGAACCGATGGTGCCGTCGGCCAACGGCCAGTCGGCGCGCTGATGGTAGGTGGCGCCGAAACGCCCCGACTCCTTCTCGATGAAGAAGAAGTCCAGGTTATCGGTCCACATGCCGTGGCGCCGCTCCGGGAAGTCCTCGGCGCCCAGCAGCGCCTCGAGTTCGGCCTGCTCGGTCTTCATCTGGTCCAGATCGCGCAGCTTGACGACATTCTTACCGCGCTTGGGTTCCTGCTTGCACACGACCACGCGACGCAGGTTGGCCTCGGTGTGTTCGCTGCCAGGAGCGAAGACGGCGATATCGACCTTCTTGTTCCTGGTCTTGCCATCCACGCCGACCTTGACCGGAAAGTCGCGCGCCATGTCCTCCGGGGCGATCTGATACTCGTGGAAAAGCACCCGCAAAATCCGCTGCCGCACTCGCTCCTTACCGTTGTCCTTCACCGGCTCGTTGGTGAGGAAGTCGATGAGGTAGCCCTCGTCGAGGTGCTGCACCAGCGGGCCGGTATCGATCTCAGTCAGCGCCGTCTGCGCGCCGGGGGCAACATGGGTTGCGGAGTCGGTCACTTCCACCTTCTCATCGAGCAGGGACAGGACAGCCGTGTGTACGTCGGCCGCGGACCGTAACCTATCGACCGGGTCCGACAAGATCGCGGCCCTGGCCCTGACGTGCCGACGGCTCATCATAGGCGTGATTCGTATCCACCAACCCAGCAGTCGGAAGCTCACTTCGCCAGGATCCCCCGATACATGGTGTGGCCTCTCCGGCCCGCGCCGACACTCCCAGCACAAATCCGAGGCCCTCTTCAGATCGGCCGGGCCAGGAATCGACCTGGTCGATCATGCCGTCCGCCGGGGTGAGCAGCCAGTTTGCCACTTCGCGGGACAACCTCGACGATCCGATCCGCGGACCGGCGGGCCCCGGCTACGGCCAGGACCTCGGCGACCGGAACATCGGCTTGGGCGGCACGGCAACCGCGGATCGTGTGCCGGCGTGCTGGAAGAGGCCGATGATGCGTTCGAGGCCGATCGAGAACCCGCAGGCGGGCACCTCGCGGCCGAGCAGGCGACTGCGTCGGACAGAAAGGACCACCGGCAAGTATTTCGCTATAGCGCGTTCCATTGCCAGGGCTTTTGGACGCGGCCACGTAGGCAAGCGATCCGGTGGGCAGCTTCGGCCCGCGCCTCGGGGCTGTGGTGGGACAGGCTGATGGCGAAGGCGGTCCAGCGGAGTTCTTGGATGTCGGCGTAGATGCGGAATTCGGGTGTGGTGGCCATGTCGTGGCCGCCGTAGGCGGTGACGAAGGAGTGGTAGTCGTCGGCGTGGAGGCGGTTGAAGTCGGTGTGGTCGACGGCGAGCTGGATGAGGTCCCATTCGGGGCGTCCGAGGGAAACTTTGTCGAGGTCGAGGAATGTTGGTGTACCGGAGGATGGTACGACGAGGTTTCCTTGCCAGGCGTCGCCGTGTATGACCGAGTTCCGTTCCTTTGGCGGGAGTTGTTCGTAGCGTTGCCGAAGTTCCCTGTAGTGCTGGGCCAGCCATCGCCGGTCGTCGTCGGTGAGGATGGTGGCTGTGGTGATTCGTTCCTCGAGCCCGGCGAGCGGTTGATATTCGGGGAGTTCGAAGGTGGTCGGTGGCGTGAGGCTGTGCAGGTGGGCGAGGGTTGCGCCGAGTTCGGCGGGGGTGGCGGGGCGGTGGTCGGGGATAAGCTGCCACCAGGTGACGGGGTGGTCATCGATGACGATCGGCTGCGGCAGAGTATCCACGGCTTCGACAGCGGGGACTCCAGAGTGGTTGAGCCAGTGGGAGACGCGTAGCTCGCGACGAGCGGCGTCGGCACTGCCGGGTTTCCCGATGCGCGCGATGATTCCGCCGGCCAGTTCGAAGATGGCGTGGGCCCCGGTGCGGAGCAGGGTCGCGGTGGATGGGTCGAGACCGGCGTGCGCGGCAGCTTGTTCGAGGATGCCGGCTGCCGAGGCCAGGGTCATGGGATGGCCTCGAGTTCGGGTAGGGCGGTGATGGTGTGGCGAAGTTCTGCGACTTCGGTGATTCTGCGGTGTGGTGTCGCGGCGGCGGCGAGGCTGGTGAGTTCGTCGCGGATGCGTTGGGAGTGGAAGTGTGTGGCGTCGGTGACGGCTTGCATGCCGTGGGCAGCGGCGGTGCGGGGGTCGCCGAGTTGCATGGTGAGGGTGGCCAGGCGGGTGCGGGAGAAGGTGCGTGAGCGGGGGTAGTTGTCGGCTTGGAGTTGGATTGCTTGGCGGATGCGGGGTGCGGCCAGTTCGATTCGCTTGCGTGCGAGGGCGACGGGGATGAGGGCTTTGCCGGTGCTGCCGAGGTGTTCGGCGTGGTCGTAGTAGCACATCCAGGCGGGGTCTTCGTCAGGGTTGCGGGCGGCGAAGTGTTCGTCGGCACGTGCGACTTCGGACAGGGCGTCGTCGGTGCGGCCGAGCGCGGACAGGAATTGGGCGCGCATGGCGGCCAGCATCGCGCGGGTTGTTCCGGTGAGGCGGTCGGCGCGGACCTGGGCCAGCTCGATCAGTGAGAGTGCTCCGTCGGGGTTGCCGACGTAGGCGGTCTTGCGGGCCATGTCGGCCGGGGTCGCCGCGCGTAGTTCCCAGGATCCTGCGGCGTCGGCGCACCAGAGGGCGAATCGGAAGCGTCGTTCGGCTTCGGCGTGGGCGGCGATGTCGAAGGCGGAGTAGGCGGCGATACCGCTGAGGTTGCCGACTGCCTCGCAGAGCGCCTGCCGTGTGGTGGGGGCGGCAGCAGTGGGGCGAAGACGCGGAGATGGTGGGCAGCGGTGTCGGCGGCCGAGCCGCCGCCGTGCAGGTTTTCCGCCGCGGCGGCCGCGGCCACCGCGTACCGGACCTTGTCGACGTCGGATCGTCCGACGCGGCCCACGTTCTTCGAGCGTGTCAGGTAGTCGGAGGGGATGTGTTCGGGATCGAAGGGGCTGAACAGATTGACCGCCAACGGATCTCGACGTTCGGCCGCAGGTGTCCGGCGGGCGACGGCGAAGCCGAGTTCGGTTTCGGTGGCATGGAGTACCGCGCACAGGGCCTGGCGGTAGTCCTTGCCGGGCCAACGCACCGCACCGCGTTCGTAGCGAGCGATCGTGTGCGCGTCGAGTTCACGACGCCGACCGGTGGCCCACCACAGGTGGTCGTTGACCGCTTCGGCCAGTTCGGCGCGGGTCATCGACCGCCCCGCCACGGTCGGTGACGGGGTCGCTTCCCGGCGCTGCTGCAATTTCAGGTTCGGTGTGGACACCTTCGATCCCCTCGATCGGCCGCGCCCAGTCTATCGACCTGCCCGAACCCGGGCCCGGTTCCCGCCGATCTGCCCCGCAATCTGCCCTCCTGGAACTCCGCGCCACACACGAATCTGAAGGAACAACTTCGACGCACGCCAGATGAGCGAGACACCGGTTCTCGCGCGGCGGGAGGAGACGACGATGAAACCACTTGTCGACGGCTACCTACGACTCGACGTCGCGGGCGAACACATCCACGACTGCGAGAGACGGATTCAGGAGTTAGCCGACCGACAAGGCTATGACATGGGCATGGTCTTCCACGAACGCACCTACGGGCGGGCAGGGTTGGACGCATTGATCGCGGAACTTGGTCGCGCGCAATGCCGCAACGTGGTGGTGCCCGATCTGGAGCATCTGACCGGCAGGCCGCGCTGCGGCAGGGGGTGGAGGCACGGCTGTGGAATGAAGCCGGAGCGAGTGTGCTGGTTACGGCCGCCTCGGCAGGGGTACCGGATCGGGAGTTGGCGGGAGCGATCCGATGACGGCACTCGATTGCGCGCGCGTCGACCAGCTTCCGGAAGCGTCGACGAGCGCGGGCGAGCTGCCTTCTCGCCCATTGACTCTGGTGCCGCGGCGGCGTGTCCCGCTGCGTGTGGGGGTGATCGGGTTGGGGAGGCAGGCGCTCGACGATCATCTGCCCGGGTTGGCCTCGTGTGAGGCCGCCGAGCTGGTGGCGGTGTGCGACGAGGATCCCGAGATCGTGCGCGAACACCAGTACCGGTGCCGGGTCCCCGGATACACCTCCTTCACCGCCATGCTGGGCTCGGAGCAGTTGGATCTGGTCGTGGTGTGCGTCCCGCACTGTGTCGGCCGCCGGGTGATCGAAGCCGCCGCCGAGCACCGTGTCCACGTGCTGAAGGAGAAGCCGTTCGCCACGTCGCTGACCGAGGCTCGGGAGCTGGCGCGGCTCTGCGAGGACTCCGAGATCGAGCTCATGGTTACGCTGCAACGCCGCTTCAACCCGATCTACACGAGCTTCCCCCAGTTGGCCGATCAGATCGGGACGCCGTTCGTCATCGACGCCCGCTACACCCTGCACACCGCCGACCCCTCCGACGGGTGGCGCGGCGACATCGCCACCGCCGGCGGCGGCTGCCTGATCGACATGGGCTACCACGTCATCGACCTGATCCTGTGGTACTTCGGTCTCCCGGACCGCATCACCGCGGACCTGTCGGTCGCGGCCCGCCCGGACCGTGAATACGACGCCGAAGACACCGCCCTGGTGCACTTCTCCTACGACTCCGGCCTCTACGGATCAATCCTGCTGTCCCGCTTCATCGGACCCAAGACCGAAGACCTGCGCCTGGTCGGCTCCAAGGGCATGGTCCATCTCGAACGCGGACGCATCCGTCGTCTCACCAACGACGGGGAGGTCGTCGAATCCCTGCTTCGAGAGCAAGCCTGGCCCTCGGCCGCGGCCACCCAGCTCGACTACTTTCGCCGGGTGATCGATGGTGAACGCCCCAACCTCAGTGGCCCTCGCCAGCACCTGGCCCACCTGCGCTTCGTCACCGCCTGCTACCAAGCCGCCCGCACCCACACCTGCATTGACCCCAAGGAGCTCCGGTGAACTCCCCTCTCGCCCTGCTCGGCGGCACACCCGCCGTCACCGACCCGGCCCCGCACTTCCAGTGGCCTCCGACCGATCACCTCACCCGCAAAGCCGTCCTGGCCCAGCTTGACGACACCATCTCCATCTACGACCGCTCCGGTGTCATCGCCGACCTCGAAGACGCCCTCGCCGCATACTTCGGCAGCCGGTACGCCGTGCTCACCAGCTCCGGCACCGCCGGCCTGTACTCGATGTACGCCGCCAGCGGGCTGCGTCCCGGCGACGAAGTCATCGTGCCCGCCTACACCTTCTTCGCCACCGCGACTCCTCTGCTACACCTGGGCGTAATCCCGGTCCTGGCCGACTGCGACGACACCGGCAACCTCGACCCACGCGAACTTCCCCAGCACATCACCGAGAAGACCAAAGCCGTCGTCGTCACCCATATGTGGGGCATGCCCGCCCAGATGCGCAGCCTCGCCGGCCTCGCCGAGATCTACGGCCTGCTGCTCCTCGAAGACGGCTCCCATGCCCACGGCGCCACCATCGCCGGCCGCAAGATCGGCACCTTCGGCCGCGCCGCAGCCTTCAGCATGAACGGCCCCAAACCGCTCTCGGCCGGCGAAGGCGGATTCGTCCTCACCGACGACGAAAACCTCTACTACCGCCTACTCCTGCACGGCCAATACAACAAACGCTGCCGCACCGAAATCCCCGAGCACCACTCCCTGCACCGCTACGCCGTCACCGGCATGGGCCTCAAACACCGCATCCACCCCCTCGCCGCCGCCATCGCCCTCGACCAGCTTCCCCGCCTCGACGACTACCTCACCGGCCGCAACCGCATCCCGCCCACATCGCTGACCGGCTCGAGGACGTGCCCGGGATCGTCGCACCGCGCCCAGGCCCCGACGTAAGGTCCTCGTGGTATGGGATGACCCTGCAGTACCGCCACGACGAACTCGGCGGGCTTCCCGTCGAACGACTCCACCAGGCTCTGCTCGCCGAAGGCTGCCACGAGATCGACCGCCCCGGCTCTACCTGCCCGCTCAACCTCCTGGAACTCTTCCAGAACCCCAGTACCCTCTTCCCCGAACTCGCCGGCGAATTCACCTACCGGCCCGGCGAATTCCCGCACGCCGAACAGTTGCACCACCACACCCTCAAACTCCCCGTCTGGCACCGAGACCACGACCTGCCCCTGGTCGACCGCTACCTCGACGCCATCGAAAAAACCATCCACCACGCCGACCGTCTGAAAGGATCCACACCATGCCCAGCCTGATCGACGACCTCACCACCACCGCCCACCGCGACGGCGTCCAGCAACTCGTCGTCGGTGCCGTCATCGAACACCAGGACCGCGTCCTGCTCCTGCGCCGACCCGGCAACGACTTCATGGGCGGCATCTGGGAACTGCCCAGCGGCAAGGTCGAACCCGGCGAAAACCTCGACCACGCACTCGCCCGTGAAGTCGAAGAGGAAACTGGCCTCCAGGTCACCGGCATCGGCCGCTACATCGACAGCTTCGACTACCGCTCCGGTAGCGGAAAACACAGTCGCCAATTCAACTTCACCGTCGAATGCGCAGCATCCGAACCCATCCAGCTCACCGAACACGACGCCTACACCTGGACCCCACTCACCGAAGAACCCCCCGTCACCGCCGCCGTCAAACAAACACTCACCACATATCGAAACGCCTATTGAACGGCTCGAGCATCGTGGACGCGGGCGGTACCGGATAAGCGCTGACGAGCGTCCGTCCAGGCGCCCGCCGAAGCAACGAGGAGATAGGTCGATGCGAGAGCTGCTGACCACCGCCACATCGACCGACGAAGCCGCCTGCGGCGCCTCGGTCGTGCCGGTCGGCAGCTTCGAACAACACGGCGACCACCTGCCCCTCATCACCGACACCGCGATCGCCTGCCTCATCGCCACCGAACTCTCCGCCACCTACCCGGTGTTCGTCCTCCCGCCGATCACCGTCAGCTGCTCCCACGAACACGAGGGCTTCCCGGGAACGGTCAGATCAGCGCCTCCAGCCTCATCGCCGTGATCACCGACATCCGCGCCTCCCTGGCCCGCTCGGGAATCGAGAAACTCGTCCTCGTCAACGGTCACGGCGGCAACTACGTGCTCTCCAACATCACCCAGCAGGCCAACGTCGACGGCCGCCACCTCGCACTGTTCCCCGGCCGCTCCGACTGGGACGCCGCCCGCCGCGCAGCCGGCATGCCCACCACCGGCCACGACGACATGCACGGCGGCGAACTGGAAACTTCACTGCTCCTGCACGCCCGCCCCGACCTGGTCCGCGACACCTACAGCACCGCCGACCACGACGCCAGCGACCGCCCGCACCTCCTGGTCACCGGCATGACCGAATACACCGACAACGGGATCATCGGCCGCCCGTCCCTGGCCAAGGCGACGAAGGGCAAAGCGGCGCTGGAAAGCCTCGCCCAGTCCTTCGCCGACCACCTGACCGCGCTCGGCCGGTAACGGAGATTCCTCTCCGAACGAGTCCGCACGCCGCCGAACGGGCCACGAGGCGCAACCCGCTTTACACAATCAGCATTACTTAGGTGATACATAGCGGGAGAGTGTGCGTCGCCGAAAGGAGCGCTGGCCCCGGTCCGGTAACCACCACACCGACAAGAAAAGGACCCTCACACCGGGATTTCGGTGTGAGGGTCATTGTCGTCGAAAACTGTCGTAAAACCGGTCAAATCGGGCATACCAATGGGTATAACCCCTGGTGGAGCTAAGGGGACTCGAACCCCTGACCCCCACACTGCCAGTGTGGTGCGCTACCAGCTGCGCCATAGCCCCTTGGTGGGTCGCGCTCGGTTTCCCTCGCGCCTGATGAAAGTTACACCACCGGCGTGTCCGCAACCAAATCGCCTGGACAACGGGCTGAACATCGGGCGACGTGGGCGGGCGCTCGAGGGGCTGGGCGGCCCGGGATCAGGTCATTTGGTGAGCTGGATCACCCAGTCTTCGGTGTTGGGGTCGAGTTTGCGGTCGCCGTGGAAGACGGAGGGGGTGGCGGCGCGGTCGTCGAGGCGGGCGTTGAGGTCGGCGAGGGCCGATGTGGCGGCGGCGGTGGCGGCGGGGATTTTCGCGCCGGTGTTGATGCAATCAACAGCCTGCTGCGGGGCGCCGGTGGCGCGGGCGAGGTCGGCGAGTTCGTTGTTGCTGTGGTCGTCGCCGCCTTCGGTGGGTTGGTCGGTCACCAGGAGGCGGTCGTGGAAGCGGGCGTACAGGGGGCCGTCGCCGGTGTCGGCGACGCACTGGAGGGCGGCGATGGCGCGGGTGGAGTAGTCGCCGCTGCCGGACTTGGGGTCGAGGAAGGCGACGTAGTGGTAGCGGACGGCGAGGGTGCCCGCGTCGATCTGCTGGGCGATCTCCTGGCCGTAGATGCGCTCGAGGGTGCGGCAGGCGGGGCACAGGGGGTCTTCGAACACGTCGAGGGTGACGCGGGCGTCGGGCTTGCCGAGGGTGATGAGGCCGTCGGGGGCGAGGGACACCGGCACGGCGGGGTCGTGGACGGAGCCGTAGCCGTCGTTGCGGATGGCGGCCTCCTCGTCCTTGCCCCAGCGGAACACCAGGAAGACGATCAGCACGATGACGGCGAGGGCCACGCCGCCGAGGGCGAAGGTCGTGGTGTTCGACATCGGGCGCGGGGTGTAGTTCGGGCGCGGTTCGCTCACGCCCCTACTCTGCCTCGAGTGCTGGGGTCTGCGGTCAGCGACGGTCGGTGTCGTCCTCGGCGGCGCGGTGGGCCAGCTGATATTCGGCGTCGTCGTCGGGGACGGCCGGTGGTTCGGTGCGGGTGGCCGGGCGGGCGAGGGTCTCGGGGACGAACAGCCAGATGGCGGCGGCGACGAACAGCAGGGATCCGGTGATGGACAGGCCGACGCCGTAGGAGGTGGCCTCGACGACGGCGCCGATGAGGACGGGGCCGAGCACGGTGCCGAGGTCGGCGGACATCTGGAAGCCGGCCAGCATGGGGCCGCCGCGGGCCTTCGCGCCGATGATGTCGGCCAGGGCCGCCTGCTCGCTGGGGGTGAGCATGCCGGAACCGAGGCCCGCCACCACGGAGGCGGCCAGCAGCCAGATCAGGTCGGGGGCGAAGCCGATCGCGACGGTGCCGATGCCGCACACCAGGGCGCCGGCGATGAGGAACGGGCGGCGGCCGAATCGGTCCGACAAGCGGCCGGACGCGAACAGCACGGCCACGTTGCCCGCGGCGAACGCGGTGAGCGCCACGCCCGCCATGCCGGGCGGCTGGGCCAGCACCTCGACCACGATGAGCGGCACGAACGCCATCCGCACGCCGAACACGGCCGCGCCGTTGGCGAAGTGCGTCCACAGCAGCGCGGGGTAGGCGGGTTTTGCCAGGCCCTGCCGGAAGGTGAGCACGGGCAGGTCGCCGCCGCTCTCGGCGGCGATGGGCTGCGAATGGCGCAGGCTCACGTAGACGATGCCGGAGGCCACCAGCAGGGCGGCGGCATAGATGAGGAAGGGGGCCCGCAGGCCGAGTCCGGCCAGTGCGCCGCCGACGAGCGGGCCGCTGACCGAGCCGATCAGGAAGCTGGTCGACCACAGTCCCGACACCCGGCCGCGTTGCTCGACCGGCGAGAGCCGGATCACCAGCGCCAGCGACGACACCGTGAACATGGTGGAGCCGATGCCGCCGAGCGAGCGCAGCACCAGCAGCTGCCAGTAGGTCTGGGAGAACGCGCTGGCGCCGGTGGAGATCGCGACGATCAGCAGGCCGCCGAGGTAGACCCAGCGCTCCCCCAGCTTCTGCACCAGCTGCCCGCTGAACGGCGCGAACAGCAGCCGCATGAGCGCGAAGGCGCTGACGATGGCCGACGCGGCCGCCATGCCGACGCCGAAGCTGCGCGCGAACTGCGGCAGCACGGGCGCGACGAGGCCGAAGCCGAGCGCGATGACGAACGCCGCGCCGACCAGTACCTTGATCTCGCCGGGCAGCCCGCGGCCGCCCGACCTGGTACAGCCGCTCACGGCTGGAGCGCCTTGCCCACCATCTCCTCGGCGGCGGCCTGGACCTGGGCGAGGTGCTCGGGGCCCTGGAACGACTCGGCGTAGATCTTGTACTTGTCCTCGGTGCCGGAGGGCCGGGCCGCGAACCAGGCGTTCTCGGTGGTCACCTTCAACCCGCCCAGGGGCGCGCCGTTGCCGGGGGCGCGGGTGAGCACGGCGGTGATCGGCTCGCCGGCGATCTCTTCGCTGGTGATCATGTCCGGTGTCAACTGCGAAAGCAGCTTCTTCTGTTCCGCGCCGGCCGGTGCGTCGATGCGGGCGTAGGCGGGGCTGCCGTACCGGCGCTCGAGTTCGCCGTAGCGGGCCGAGGGGGTCTGGCCGGTGACGGCGGCGATCTCGGCGGCCAGCAGGGCCAGCAGGATGCCGTCCTTGTCGGTGGTCCACACGGTGCCGTCCATGCGCAGGAACGACGCGCCCGCGCTCTCCTCGCCGCCGAAAGCGAGACTGCCACTGAACAATCCGGGCACGAACCATTTGAAGCCGACCGGCACCTCGTGCACCTGACGGCCGAGCACGCTCACCACCCGGTCCACCATCGACGAGGTGACGACGGTCTTGCCGATCTTGGTCAGCGCGTCCCATCCCATCCGGTTGGCGACCAGGTATTCGATGGCGACGGCCAGGAAGTGGTTGGGGTTCATCAGGCCGCCGTCGGGGGTGACGATGCCGTGCCGGTCGGCGTCGGCGTCGTTGCCGGTGGAGATGTCGTAGTCGTCCTTGATCGCGACGAGCCCGGCCATGGCGTAGCGGGAGGAGGGATCCATGCGGATCTTGCCGTCGCTGTCGAGGGTCATGAAACGCCAGGTGGGGTCGACGAACGGGTTGACGACCTCGAGCTCGAGGTCGTAGCGCTGGCCGATCTCCTCCCAGTAGTCGACGCTGGCGCCGCCCATCGGGTCGGCGCCGAGCCGGATGCCCGCGCCGCGAATCGCGTCCAGGTTCAGCACATTCGGCAGGTCGGCGATGTAGTGGTCGAGGTAGTCGTAGCGTTCGACGCCGGTGGCCAGTGCCTGCTGGTAGGTGGCGCGACGCACCCCTGTCAGCCCGTCGGCCAGCAGTTCGTTGGCGCGGGCGGCGATGGCGTCGGTGACGCCGGTGTCGGCCGGACCACCGTGCGGGGGGTTGTATTTGAAGCCGCCGTCGCGGGGCGGGTTGTGCGAGGGGGTCACCACGATGCCGTCGGCCTGGTGCTTGGTGCCGCCGCGGTTGTGCCGCAGCACGGCGTGGCTCAGCGCCGGGGTGGGGGTGTAGCGGTCGCGGGCGTCGATCATGGCGGTGACGCCGTTGCCCGCCAGCACCTCGAGGGCGGTGGTCCAGGCGGGCTCGGACAGCGCGTGGGTGTCGCGGGCCAGGTAGACCGGGCCCGTGATGCCGCGCGTGGCACGGTATTCCACGATCGCCTGGGTGATGGCGAGGATGTGGGCTTCGTTGAACGCGCAGTCCAGGCTGGACCCGCGGTGTCCCGAGGTGCCGAACACCACTCGCTGTGCCGGATCCTGCGGATCGGGCACGCGGCTGAAGTAGGCGGTCACCAGGTGCGCGATGTCGTCCAGGTCGCTCGCGCGCGCGGGACGCCCGGCTCGATCGTGGGCCATGCTCGGGTCTCCCTTCCAGGTCGGCTGCGCCCGGCTCGTCATCAGGATCATGGCGTCACCCAGTTCGTCAGGGACACGGCGGCGTACACCGCGCCCACACTGGCCGCCACGCTGATCACGACGTTGCCCAGCGCGTATCCGTAGGCGCCGTCGGTGACCAGCCGGATGGTCTCGTAACCGAACGTGCTGAAGGTCGTCAGCGCGCCGCAGAATCCGGTGCCCGCCGCGGTGAGCAGCCACCCGTTCGCGCTCGCGCCGATCAGACCGCCCAGCACCGCCGAACCGACAATGTTAACGGTCAAAGTGCCCAGGGGCAGCGGGGAATCGATCCGTGCGGTGACGGCGCGGTCGATCAGGTACCTGACCGGTGCACCGAGCATGCCGCCCAGTAGGACGAGCGCGATGTTCACCCGCTCACCTCCGCGGACCGTCGGCCGGTCATCCGACCCCCTTCCGTCGTGCCGTCGTCGAACCACCGCGGGCGGTGTGCCCGGGTCACCGTCGTGCCGCGCCCGTTGCCCACCGCGCCGCACCCGTGCCGAGCACCACCCCGGCGAGCGCGGCCAGGACCGTGCCCGCGAGGTAGCCGAGCGCTTCGAGCACCGCACCGGATTCGAGCAGTGTACGAATCTCGAGGCCGTAGGTCGAAAAGGTGGTGAAACCACCCAGCAAACCGACGCCGGCGAAGGGGCGCAGCAGTCGATGGGTTACCCACGCCTCGGTCAGCAGAACCATCAGGACGCCGATGGCGAAACATCCGGTGACGTTCACCACGAAGGTCGCCCACGGCACGTGCCCCGGCGGTGTGGGCCACCAGGTCGAGATCAGGTAGCGCAGCAGGGCGCCGAGGCCGCCGCCGAGCGAGATCGCGAGCAGCACCGCGGGATCGAGCGGCGGTACCCGCGCAGGTGCGCTCATCTGCTGTTCTCCTCCCGCGCCGACCCACTGCCCGGGTCATCGTATCGGCCGCTTTCCGGGCCGTCCGGAACGGTCCGGCAAACCTTCGGCACAACCGTCCGGGCCCGGCTGTCGCACCGAATCGGACCGGAGAGAACGTCTCCGGTTAAGCCCCGCCGTTGCTAGCATGGGACGTGTGAAACAGGCCGCGGCACCCTCTCCACCCCGGCGTCTGCGTGCCGACGCAGCGCGCAACCAGCAACGGATCGTGGCGGCCGCGCGCGAGTTGTTCGCCGATCACGGGCTCGAGATCACCCTGGACGATGTCGCCGAGCGGGCGGGCGTCGGCGTGGGCACGGTGTACCGGCGGTTCGCGAACAAGCGCGAACTCATCGCCGAGGTGTTCGAGCAGAACATGCGCGATTTCGCCGTCGCGGCCGAGCAGGCGGCCGCCCACGAGGACCCGTGGCTGGGGCTGGTGGAGTTCTTCGAGTACGCGTGCCGGCACCTGGCCGACAACCGCGGGTTCAGTGAAGTGATGCTGGAACTGCACGACGACCCGGACCATTTCACCCAGTTCCGCGACCGGATCAAGCCGACCATCGCGGCC
The DNA here is from genome assembly GCF_002554515.1 of Nocardia sp. FDAARGOS_372. Lineage (NCBI taxonomy): Bacteria > Bacillati > Actinomycetota > Actinomycetes > Mycobacteriales > Nocardiaceae > Nocardia > Nocardia sp. FDAARGOS_372. The sequence goes on from NZ_PDDW01000001.1 coordinate 3,257,480, forward strand.
GTGGTCGACCGCGCGCGGGCGGCCGGAATGCTGCAACCGGAGATCGAGGCGTCCGACTTCTTCGCGCTGGTGCACATGATCGATGCCATCGCCGATTTCGCCAAGCCCGCCAATCCCGAGGTGTGGCAACGATATGCGGCCATCGCGCTGAACGGCGTGCGCGCGGGCGCGGCGCCGCGGATGCCGCTGACCGTGCGGGCGATGACCGAGGACGAGATCGAGCGGGCCAAGGACCACTCCTGCGTCGGCCGTCGGCGATAGCCGAGGGTGCGCCCGGGGTAGCGGGCGTCACACCCATCCCCTACAGTTGGACACATGACCAATTGGGTGAACTGGGCAGGCGATCAGCACTGCGCGCCGGCGCGGGTCGCCGCTCCGCGCAACCCTGACGAGGTGGCCGAACTCCTCGCCGACGCCGCCGCGCGCGGCCGGACCGTGCGCGTGGCGGGAGCGGGCCATTCCTTCACCGACGCCGTGCTCACCGACGGACTGCTGCTCGACCTGTCCGGGATGAACCGCGTGCTGGAACTCGACGCCCGCACCGGGTTGGTGCGGGTGGAGGCGGGCGCCACCCTCAACGCGATCAGCACGACCGCCCACGCGGCCGGCCTGGCCTTCCCGAACCTGGGTGACATCGACGTGCAGACCATCGCGGGCGCCACCGCCACCGGCACCCACGGCACCGGCGCCACCCTGCAGAACATCTCCGCGGCGCTGCACTCGATCGAGCTGGTGCGCGCCGACGGCACCCGCGTGGAGGTCAGTGCCGAGAACGACGCCGAGGCATGGCGGGCGGCACGGGTGAGCATCGGCGCGCTCGGCGTGGTGACCGCGGTGACGCTGCAGCTGGTGCCCTCGTTCGTGCTCGAGGGCATCGAGCGGCCGGTGCCGGTCGACGAGGTGCTCGCCGAGCTGGACTCCTATGTCGACGGCAACGAGCATTTCGAGTTCTACATGTTCGGGCACAGCCCGCTGGCGATGACCAAGCGCAACAATCGGGTCGACCTGCCCGAGCAGCCGCGCGCGAAGGCGGTCGACTGGCTGGCCGACATCGTGTTGAGCAACTACACCTTCGACGCGCTGTGCCGGCTCGGCCGCGCGCAGCCGCGCACCATCCCGTGGATCCACCGGGCCGCCGCCTACGCCGGCAGCTACCGTCGCCAGGTCGATCGCTCCTACCGGGTGTTCGCCTCGCCCAGGCTGATCCGCTTCACCGAGATGGAATACGCCATCCCGCGCGAACATTCGGCAGAGGCGATCCGCGCGATCAAGGAGATCGCCGCCCGTTTCGACACGCCGATGCCGATCGAGGTGCGCTGGGTGGCGCCGGACGACGCGCTGCTCTCCCCCGCGGGCGACCGGGCGACCTGCTACATCGCGGTGCACCAGTACCGCGGCATGGCGTGGGAGCCGTTCTTCCGCGCGTGCGAGGCGGTGTTCGACCGGTATCAGGGCCGCCCGCACTGGGGCAAGCGGCACTTCCAGACCGCCGACACGCTGCGCGAGCGCTACCCGCACTGGGATCGATTCGCCCAGGTGCGCAAGCGGTTCGACCCCGAAGGGCTGTTCGCGAACGAGTATCTGGCGCGCGTGCTCGGACCGATCCCGTCCTGACCGGGCATCCGGCGACCACCGTTCAGGCGTCGAGGATCTCCTTCACCAGCCGGGGCAGGGCGGTGCCGATCGGCTCGTGGACGACCTCGGTGGCGATGCTGTCGTAGGGGGTGGGTTCGGCGTTGACGATGACCAGGTCGGCGCCCGCGTCGACGGCGAGCGCGCACATCGAGGCGGCCGGCTCCACCTGCAACGAGGTGCCGATCGCCAGGAAGATGTCGCTGGTCTGGGCGGTCAGCGCGGCCTTGGTCATGGTGCGCTGATCGAGTTGCTGGCCGAACATGATGGTGGCGGCCTTGAGGATGCCGCCGCACTCCGGGCAGGCCGGATCGGGCTCGCCCGCCTCGACGCGGGCGAGCACGTCGGCCATGCCGGTCTCGTAGTCGCAGCCGACGCAGACGACCTCGAACATGTTGCCGTGGATCTCGACGACCCGCTGAGGCGAGGAGCCGGCGCGCTGATGCAGCCGGTCGACGTTCTGGGTGATGATCGTGACCGCCCGGCCCGCCCGCTCGAGGTCGACCAGCGCGAGGTGCCCGGCGTTCGGTTCGGCCTGCCAGGCGGGGTTGGCGCGGCGGGCCAGCCAGGAGCGCCTGCGCAGGTCCGGGTCGGACAGGTACTGGTCGTAGGTCGACATCAGTTCGGCGATGGGGTCCTCGGTCCACACCCCGCGGGGGCCGCGGAAATCCGGGATGCCGGAGTCGGTGGAGATGCCCGCGCCGGTGAGGACACCGATCCGGCCCGAGCGGGTGCGCCATTGCCTGGTCATGCCGCCAGCCTAGGTGGGTGCGGGCGGGGTGTGGGCGGACACGTTCGGGGAAGCCAAGAGGATGAGAGATTGCTATGCTAATTATCTCATCGTCCTGACACCCGGTCGATCAAAGGAGATCGTGATGACCGCGTCCACCGCAGTCGAGACCGCCCCCAGGCCCGCGCTGCCACCCCGCCGTCCGTTCCAGCCCGGCACCCGCATGTGGGACGAGACCGGCCTGATCACCTTCTCCCTGACCGCGGGCTCGGCCTTCCTGCTGCAGACCATGGAGCCGACCATCTCCGCCGTCGTCGACGAGCACTCGACCTTCCGGACCGACCCGATGGGCCGGGCCGTGCGCAGCCTGTCCTCGGTGATGATGTGGGTCTACGGCGGCGAGGAGGGCGTGGCCGAGGCCGACCGGCTGCGCAGCATGCACGCCTCGCTCAACACCACCGACGCCTCGGGCTTCAAGCACAAGGCGCTGGCCTCGTTCCCGTGGGCCTGGGTGCTGCACACCGGCACCTTCGCGTTCACCAAGAACGCCAAGTACTTCAGCCGCCGCCCGCTCACCGAGGCCGAGAAGCAGGAGTACTACGAGGAGTCGCTGCAGCTGATGCGCAACTTCTCGGTGGCGCCCAAGGAGATCCCCGCCGACTACGCGGAGTTCGAGAAGTTCTTCGACGACGTGGTCGAGAACCACCTGCAGGCCACCGGCACCGCGCGCGACTACCTGCGCACCATCCGCTCGGTCGCCCCGCCCAAGCAGCTGCCCCGGTTCCTGTGGCCGCTGTGGAAGGTGCTGGTGGACCCGATCGGGCGGATGCAGTACTTCGTCACCGTCGGCACCACACCCGAGCCCGCCCGCCGCAAACTGGGGCTGACCTGGACCGAGTCCGACGAACGCAAGCTGCGGGTGCTCGGTTGGTTCATCGCCCGGCTGGTGCCGCTGCTGCCGGAGCGGGTGCGGTACTTCCCGATCGCCTACGAGGCGCGCAAGCTCGAGCGGGACCGCGCGCGGCTGCGGACCGTGATCCAGAAGCGTCCGATCTGAGCGGTATCGATCGCCGGAAACCGCCGCGGCCGTTCGGTCGCGGCGGTTTTCGTTGTATCCCGTACGCTACGACAGCGTTTCGCCCCCGAGCCGCTCGGCGGGCACGCGCCGCGACACGTCCGCGTCCACCGCGGGGACGCGTCCGGCTACGCACCACCCGCCCCACCGAAAGGCGTATCGATGGCCCACAAGCCCCGTGTGCTGTTCGTCTGCGTGCACGACGCCGGCCGCTCGCAGATGGCCGCCGGGTTCCTCGAAGCCCTCGCCGGTGACCGCATCGACGCCCACTCGGCGGGCAGCGCGCCCGCCGAGGCCCTGCACCCGACCGTCGTGGCCGCCATGCGCGAGGTCGGGATCGACATCTCCGGCCGCGCGCCGCGCCCCCTCACCGACGAGGCCGTCGGCGTCTCCGACGTGGTGGTCACCATGGGCTGCGGCGACGCCTGCCCGTTCTTTCCCGGCATCAGCTACCGCGACTGGGTGCTGCCCGACCCGTGCGGCGAGTCCATCGAGGTGGTGCGCACCATCCGTGACCGCATCCGCATCCTGGTGGAGAACCTCATCGGCGAACTCGTGCCCGCGCACACCCCCTGACGTCCGATTCGTTCAAGACCGGCGGCCGCCCTCACCCCTACGGTGACGGTATGAGCGCACAGTTGGACGTCGTCGGCATCATCACCTCGGACATGGCCGCATCCCTTGCCTTCTACCGCAGGCTCGGCCTCGAGTTCCCCGCCGGATCCGAGGACCAGCCGCACGTGGAGGCCACCTTGGCGGGCGGTATGCGGCTGGCCTTGGACACCGAGGACACCATCCGCTCCTTCCACCCCGACTGGCAGCCCACCCGCGGGGGCGGCCGCATCGGCCTCGCCTTCCGCTGCGCCGACCCGGCCGCGGTCGACGCGCTGTATGCCGAGCTGACCGCGGCCGGATACGCGGGCGAGCTGAAGCCTTGGGACGCCGTGTGGGGCCAGCGCTACGCCGTGGTGAACGACCCCGACGGGAACGGCGTCGACCTCTATGCGCCACTGCCCTGAGCGCGATCGGCCGGCCCGCTACCGGATGCCGAGCAGGACGGCGGGCGGCACACCGGCCAACTGGGTGACCTCCCGGGAGAAATGGGCCTGGTCGGCGTAGCCCGCGTGGAAGGCCGCCTGCGCCAAAGGCATTCCGCGGCGCGCCGCCGACAGGGCACGGTGCATGCGGAGGATGCGGGCGAGGGTCTTGGGCCCGTAGCCGAAGGCGGACAGGCTGCGGCGGTGCAGGGCGCGAGGGCCGAGGCCGACCGTGTCGGCGGTCTCGGCCACCGTGGCACCCGTCGCGAGCGTGGCGACGACGGCACGCAGCAGCGGATCGGGCGGGCCGCTGTCGGCGGCCAGCCGCAGGGCGAGCGCTTCGAGGCCGTCGGCCGGGTCGGGGGCCGCGTGCACGGTGGCCGCCAGGGCGCGCACCCGGGCGGCGGGCCACAGGTCGACGAGGTCGACACGGCGGTCCCGGAGTTCGTCGGCGGGCACGCCGAGCAGCGCGGGCGCACTGCCGGGGAAGAAGCGCAGTCCGGCGAACCGGGTGCCGGGCGGGCTGTCGGAGTGGTGCGGCCCGGTGTCGGGACCTGCGACCATCACCGTCCCCTCCCGCCACAGCAGGTCGATGCAGCCGTCGGGCAGCACGGGCACGGACTCCCCCGGCCCGACCGTGCGCGTCCACAGCACCGCCCCGTCCAGCCGGGACGGTCGCTCGCGATACGCACCCGCGGTGTCGGCCACGAGACCGAGCCTAGCGGCGGCGACCGCGCCGCGATTGCCGACCGGGCGACCGGTTCCCTAATCTGAGGTCGCCCGCCCGCACCGTGAGCGGGACCGGCTTGTCGGGGACGCGCGCCCCGGGTGAGGCGGACCGCGCCATCGAAAGGACTCCACGATGACCGACAGCAGCACCGAGGACGCCCCCGCGTTCGCCGACGTCATCAACGGCGCCCTCGAGTACACGATCCCGATCGCGGCCAAAATGGGCATCAAGGCGGTCGAGGCGCGGCGCGGATTCGCCGCCGCCACCGTGCCGTTGGCAGGCAACGGCAACCACTTCGGCGTGATCTACGCGGGCGTGCAGTTCACCGTCGCGGAGATCCTGGGCGGTGCGATCGCGCTGGTCACCTTCGACAGCTCCGCCTACTACCCGCTGGTCAAGGGCTTCGAGATCGCGTTCGTGGGGATGGCGAAGTCGGATCTGCGCGCGGAGGCCTCGTTGACCGAGGAGGAGATCGCCCGCATCGAGGCCGACGCCGCGGCCAACGGCAAGGCCGATTTCACGCTGGAGGCGGTCGTCACCGACACCGACGGCAAGACGGTGGCGGTCACCAAGGGGCTCTATCAATTGCGCGCGCACGGCCGGTGACAGAATCGGCGGGTGCCGATCGAACCGACCGTTATCGACGTCGACGCCGCCGCCGAACGGATCGCCGGGCTGATCCGTCCGGTCACCGTCGCCCCGGCCGAACCGCCGGGTGAGTGCTGGCTGGCGCTGGAGTTCCTCCAGCACACCGGCTCGTTCAAGGCGCGCGGCGCGCAGAACTTCGTGGAGGCCCACCGGCTCGCGGGCACCATGCCCGCCGCCGGGGTGACCATCGCCTCGGGCGGGAACGCCGGACTGGCCTGCGCGTGGGCGGCGGGCAGCCGGGGCGTGCCCGCGACGGTGTTCCTGCCGCGCACCGCGCCCACGGTGAAGGTGGAGCGGCTGCGCGGCTACGGCGCCGAGGTGCGGCTGGTCGGCGCGGAATACGCCGACGCGCTGGCGGCCTGCCGTGACTTCGCCGCCGACTCCGGCGCGCTGATGTCCCACGCCTACGACGATCCACTGATCGCGGCCGGCGCCGGCACGCTGCTCACCGAAATCCACCAGGCGATACCGAAACTGGACACGGTGGTGCTCGCCGTCGGCGGCGGTGGGCTGTTCGCCGGCATCGCCACCGCGGCCGCGCAGCTCGGGGTGCGGACGGTGGCGGTGGAGCCCGAGCGCTGCCGCGCCCTCGACGCCGCGCTGGCCGCGGGCGAACCGGTGGACGTGGAGGTGAACTCGATCGCCGCCGACGCGCTGGGCGCCCGGCGGGTCACCGAGCTGGCGCTGGCCGCCGCCCGGCAGGCCGACACGGTGTCGGTGCTGGTGCCCGACGAGCAGATCGTCGCGGCGCGGCGCGGGCTGTGGGCCGAACGGCGTCTCGCGGTCGAGCATGCCGCCGCGACCGCGCTCGCGGCCCTGGAATCGGGCGCCTACCGGCCCGCGCCGGGCGAACGCGTCTGTGTCGTGTTGTGCGGGGCCAACACCGACCCCGCCGATCTGGGCTGACGGATCGCGCGGGCGGTTTCAGCCGCCCATGACCGCGTTCATGATGGTGCCCGCGCTGGTGGCGACCGCACCGCCGAGCATCGCGCCCGCCACCATCTTCGGTGACTGCAACGCGCCGCCGCTCCACTTCTCCCACGCGAAGCGGCCACCGGCGAAGGTGATGGCCGCGATGCCCGAGAGCAGCACGAACCAGGTGAAATAGCGGGTCATCTGCAGGATCTTGTCCGACATCGGCGGCGCCTCGGGGGTCGGGTTGCCGACCTGGGCCAGAACCGTGCCGTAGAAGTCTTGTGCCGCAGAGAGAACCGTGCTCACAGCCGTACCCCTCTTCGATGTCAGCGTGCTCCGAATACGTCGTGTTCGAGAACGTGCCGGGATGTCAACGTGCTGGGATGTCAACGTGCCGGGATGTCAACGTGCCGAGATGTCGCCGTGCTGAGATGTGAACGGGTCGAGATGTCACCGATCGTGCGAACCGCCGTCGAGGATGCTACTAGCTCGCCCGCGGAAATTTCTGATACCACGACCATTTCGTGTCGCAGCCGATCCGTTTCGTGATCTTTCCGGGCCGCCGATTCTCAGCCGCCTCTCATCCGGGGTGGGGCGGCGGTCTCAGGAACGCCCGGTTGAATCCTCGGTGGCTGCCACGCCCGGCCCCGCGCCGGGCGGTAGGCAGCGCCAATCTCGGCGAGGCGCGGCCCGCCTCAGGAGGAGACCGGCTGGGGTTGCGGCAGTTCGGCCGGTGCCGCGCCGGGCGCGGTGAGCGGCTGCCGGGAGCGCCGGTAAGCGAGCAGATAGAGCACGACGAGCAGCACGCTCAACCAGACGTAGGTGTTGCCGACGACGTGCTGGGTGGGTGTCCACAGCGATTCGCGCTTCTCCCCGTTCGGCAGCCAGTTCTGCGGCCCGTACACGAACACCGCCGCCGTGACCGTCGCGACCGCGCACGGCCCGAGCGCCCGGCGCAGCGGCAACCGCACCGCGTAACCGACGATCGCGAACAGCGCGGGCGCGATCCACACCCAGTGGTGCGACCACGAGATCGGCGAGAGCAGCAGCGTGAAGACCGCGTTGATCGCCAACGCGAGCGCGGGCAGCTCGGCGGCGCGGCGCATGGCCGCCACCACCAGCGCCAGCACCACCGCGCCCAACCCCAGCCAGATCAGCGTGAACGCGGGCTCGGGCACCCGCAGCCGCGCCAGCACCGCCTGGATGGACTGATTGGTGTGGAAGGCCGAGCCGCTGAGCCCGTCCACATTGCCAAGGCCGCCGAACCAATACTTCATCGACGCGCTCGGCAGCACCGCGAAGCTCAGCGCGGTGGCGGCGGCGCCGGTGATCGCGGCGGTGACGGCCGCCTTGTAGTCCTTGCGGACCAGGAAGTACAGCACGAAGGCGGCCGGGGTCAGTTTGATGGCGGCGGCCAGACCGATCAGCATGCCGCGCCGCCACTTCGGTTTCTCGGTGAGGCAGTCCGCCGCGACCAGCGCCATCAGCAGCAGGTTGACCTGGCCGAAGTCCAGCGTCGAGCGGGTCGGTTCGAGCAGCATCGCCAACGGCAGGGCGCAGGCGGTGGCGAACAGGGCGGTGCGCCGCTCGGTCTCCCCCGGCCACACCCGGCGGGCGACCAGGTACAGCGTCAGCGCCAGTGCGGCGGTGGAGGTGACGAAGAAGGAGAACGCCGCGATGTCCCAGGGCAGCAGCGCGAAGGGCGCGAGCACCAGGGCCGCGAACGGCGGATAGATGAAGGGCAGGCCGATGCCGATGGTGGTCTGCGGCAGCTGGCCGTACATGTCCCCGCCGTGCCGCAGCGCTTCCACGCCGAGGCGATAGACCTGCAGGTCGATGAACCCGCCGGTGATCTCCTCGAACGGCCACAACGGCAGCGTCATGCACAGCCAGGCGAATACGACGAGCAGCGCGGGCACGAGCCACACCGAACGCCCGACACGGCGGTTCGACGGCATCGGCACATCCTCGCGGGGGAGACTACTCATCCGCGGCGACTATACCGACCTGCCGGCCGCGCTTCGACGGCAGTCACCCGATCCCCGCTGCTCAGGCAGTTGCCGTCGGATAACTCCCGGTGCGGTCGTGCTGCCGCCACCGCGGCCGCACCGGCGGTAGGGTCACTGCGCCCGCACCGTCGTCTCCCGGAGGCCGATTCCCCGATGTGTGCTCCGAAGATCGTCCAGATCGCGCACGACCGTGCCGCGGCGCCGACCAGGCGCGGCTTCCTCGGCGCCGTCGGTGCGGCGGCGCTGGCCGTCACGGCGGCGCCCGCGCGGGCCGAGCCCGCTCCGGGCATTCCAGCGGGTGCGCGGGTCGTCGATCTGACGCATCCGCTCGGCCCCGCCCTGCCCACCTGGCCGGGGACGCCGCCGTTCACCGTCGTCCCGGTCTCCTGGCACGCCTCCGGCGGGTTCGCCCAGAACGCGCTCGCCTACTGGGAACACTCCGGCACGCACCTGGACGCGCCCGTGCACCGGATCCCCGACGGCGCGAGCACCGACCGGGTGCCCGCGAGCGACCTCGTGGCGCCCCTGGTCGTCGTCGACATCAGCGCGCGAGCGGCCACCGACCCCGACGCCGCGCTCACCGTCGCCGACCTCGACCGGTGGCAGCGCGCGCACGGGCCGATCCCGTCGCGCGCGTTCGTCGCCGTGTACTCGGGGTGGGAGCACCGGCTCGGCGACCCGGCCGCCTTCCTGAACCTCGACCCCGCGGGCACCCCGCACGCACCCGGCATCGAGCCCGAGGCGGCCGAGCACCTGATCGCCGAGCACGACGTGGTGGGACTCGGCGTCGACACGCTCAGCCTCGACCACGGCCGCAGCCGCGACTACGCCGCGCACACCGTCGTGCTCGGCGCGGGCCGCTACGGGGTGGAGATGCTGGCCGGCCTCGCGACGGTGCCGCCGAGCGGGGCGACCGTGGTGGTCGGCGCGCCGAAGCACGTCGGCGGCACCGGGGGGCCGTGCCGGGTGCTCGCGTTGGTCTGAGCGGCTCAGTCGGGTTCGCCGACCGCCAACCGGTGCCGGAACACGCCGGTCGGGTCCCAGGTCTGCTTCACGCGCAGCAGCTCGGGGTAGTTGTCGCCGTAGTAGAAGCGGTGCCAGGGCACTCCGGTGTCGTTCCATTGCCGGTCGGCGAGGTCCGGGTCGGGGTAGTTGATGTAGCAGCCGCCGTTGCGGTCGTTCGGGACCGGCACGCCACCGGTGTCCGCGTACAGGTCCGCGAAGACCTGGCGGGACCAGCTCAGGTGGCGTTCGTCGTCGAAGGGGAGCCGCCAGGCCGCGTGGATGAGCATCTGCATGAAGGAGTCGCGGGCCGGCATCGCGGTGGCATCGGGCGCGACGGCGTTGACGGCGCCGCCCAGCGGCAGGAACTCCACCTCGGTCTCCCCGAGGGCGGCGAGATCGAGCAGGTGCCGGTGCAGGGTGCGCAGTTGGTCGGTGCTGTAGGCGCGGCGCAGGAACGCGGCCTTGACCTTCACCCGTGGCGGGGTCGGCCCCTTCGGGTAGTACACCTGGCCGACGGTGTCCTGATACGACAGCGTGGCGACCGGCTGCACGACCGGTACCGCGCCGACGCCGTCCATCAACGCGGCGACGAACTCGTCGAAACGTGCTCGCGCGTCCGGTCTCTCGGCGTCGAGCAGGATGAGCAGCTGCGCGAAGGACGTGCCGACGGTGCGGAAGCTGAGCGGCGCGTAGAGACCGTCGAACGGATCGCCCGGCGCGCTGTGCCGTTCGAAGAAGGCCAGGTAGTTGCCGAGGAACCGCAGGAAATCGGCTTCCCCGAGCATGGGCAGCACCAGCCGCGAATGCAGCAGGGCCGTGGGCGGTTTCGGCAGCGCGGTGCGCGGGTCGGCACCGTCGGCGGCGCGCGAACGGAACAGGAAGCGCGTCACCACGCCGAAGTTGCCGCCACCGCCGCCGGTGTGCGCCCACCACAGGTCGCGGTGCGGTCCGTCGGCGGTGGCCGTCACCACGGTCGCGGTGCCAGTGGCGTCGACGGTGACCACCTCGACCCCGAACAGGTGGTCGGCGACCAGTCCGTGCCGCCGCGAGAGGGGGCCGTAACCGCCGCCGGTCGCGTGCCCGCCCAGACCGACGCCGAGGCAGATGCCCGCGGGCAGCGTGACGCCCCAGCCCTCCCGCAGGGCCCGATAGGCCGCGCCGATCTCGGTGCCCGCGCCGACCGAGAACGCGCGGTGGGTCTCGTCCCAGCGCACCTCGGTCATACCGCCCAGGTCGACGATGGCGCGGGTCTCGGCACTGTCGACGAAGTCGTCGAAGCAGTGCCCGCCGGAGCGCACAGCGAGCCGGGTGCCGTCGGCCACCGCCCGCTGCACCGCCTCGCGCACCTGCTCGGTGTCGGTGGGCAGGAAGATACGGGCGGGCCGGGCGACGAAGCGGCGGTTGTAGCCGCGCAGGGTCAGCGGGACGTACCGGAGATCCCCCGGCTCCACCACCGTCAGCGGCGCGGCGTGCGCGCCCGGTGCACCGAGCAGCGCGGCAGCGCCACCGGCCGCGGCGGCGGCCATGAACCTGCGACGGGTCACCGGCATACGTCGTCTCCTCGTCCGTGCGGCGTTCGGGCAGGCCAACGCTAACGTGACCGGCGTCGCCGCCGCCCACGGACACGGCGTGTCCCGACATTCGGCGCTCGGTGTCGCTCCGGTGCCGGGCCCGCCACAGGCAAGACACTTTTGGTATACCAAACGCTATCCTGGGCTCATGAGTGAACCGACGAACACAGCCGCGATCACCGAGGCGGACCGCGCTCACCTGCGCCGATGTGTGGAACTGGCGCGGGCGGCGCTGGCGGAGGGGGACGAACCGTTCGGGTCGGTGTTGGTGGACGGGGCGGGCGAGGTGCGGTTCGAGGCGCGCAACGCGATCGTCTCCGGCGATCCCACCCGGCATCCGGAGTTCGAGATCGCGCGGTGGGCGGGCACCCATCTGTCCTCGGCCGAGCGCGCCGCGAGCACGGTCTACACCTCCGGGGAGCACTGCCCGATGTGCAGCGCGGCACACGCCTGGGCGGGGCTGGGCCGCATCGTGTACGCGGTGAGTTCGGCCCAGCTCACGCGGTGGCGGGCGGGGTGGGGGATGCCGCCCGGGCCGGTGGCGGCGCTGCCGATCGGCACGGTGGCGCCGGGTGTGCCGGTCGCGGGACCGGATCCGCTGTTCGAGGAGGAGATGCGGGCTCTGCACGCGGAGCTGGCCGCGCGCCTCGCCGGGTAGCGGGGTCTCAGGCCGGGCGATCCCGCTCGGTCCGGCCGGTCGCTCGCGTGTCCGCCCGGCGCGCGGCCAAGCCGCGGCTGGTCTCGATGTGCGCCACCGCCAGTGCCTCGGCGCGCGCGGTGTCGCGGGCGGCGATCGCCGCGTACAGCCGCTCGTGTTCGTCGGCGACCAGGCCGAGGTCGTCGTGTCTGCCGAGCAGCCAGCGCATCCGGCTGCGCAATGTCGCCTCGAGTTCGAGCAGCAGGTCGTTGCCGGCCAGCCGGGTGACGGTCTCGTGGAAATCGGCGGCGGCGCGGCGGGCGCGCGGGGCGTCGCCGGCGCGGGCGGCCGCCTGTTCCTCGTCGAGCACGGCGCGCAGTTCGGCGAGTCCGGCGCGGGTCGCCCGCTGCGCGGCCAACCGGAAGGCCAGCACGTCGACGGCGGAGCGCACCTCGAGCAGGTCGGCGACGTCGGCCGGGGTGAATTCGCGCACCACCGCCCAGCTCCGCGGCCGCGCCGTCACCAGTCCTTCGGCGACCAGCACGCGCAGCGCTTCGCGTACCGGCAACCGGCTCACGCCCAGCTCGGCGGCCAGCTCGCGCTCGACCAGCCTGCTTCCCGGCGCCCGCACGCCCCCGACGATCTGGTCGCGCAACTGCCGCGTCACCCGGTCGGACTCCGACTCGAACCCCATACGGCCCATCCTCGCACCCGCACCACCGCTTTGGTATCCCATCGCTGTCGGCCTCGCCGCCGGCGATGCGGTCGGGAACCAGGCGCCCCCGCGGTGACGTTGTCCACCCGGGCGCCGCGGTCCTAGCCTGAAACCGTGCGGCCTATCGTCTGCGAGCGCGAACTGGGCGAGGGCTGGGAGCTGACCCGCCCGACCACCGCCGCACTGCCCGGCGTGCGGATGAGCGGATTCCACGATCGCGGCACCGGCGGACTGGACATGCAGGTGGCCGCGCTGTCGGCGGTCACGGTGGTGATCGATCTCGGCGACCACCCCCTGTCGGTGGCCGAGGACGCCGCACCGCGCACGGTCGACAGCCTGGTGGCCGGGCTGGCCCCCGCACCGCACCGGGTCCGGACGGCGGCGCTGGAATGTCTGGAGCTGCGGCTCTCGCCCGTGACCGCCTACGCCCTGCTCGATGCGGCGCCGTCGGAACTCAACGGCGTGCCGAGCGCCGAGGACCTCTGGGGCGCACCCGCCCGGCGGCTGCGGGAACGTCTCCGCGACACGCAGACCTGGCCGGAACGCTTCGCGCTCGCGACCGACTTCCTGGCCGGCCACGACACCGGACGGTCGATGGACCCGGAGGTCACCGCCGCCTGGCACACCATGCTCACCCGCAACGGGCAGGTGCGGATCGCGGAACTGGCCGAGACGACCGGGTGGAGCCGCAAACGCCTGTGGTCGCGATTCACCGCCCAGGTCGGCGTGACCCCCAAACGGGCCGCGATGGTGGTGCGCTTCCGCCGCGCGTTCGACCTGCTGCTGGCCGGACACCCGCCGGCCGAGGTGGCCGCCCGCTGCGGCTACACCGACCAATCGCACCTGCACCGCGACGTCACCGCCTTCTCCGGCCTCACCCCCGGCCTGCTCGCGACAGCGTGACCGGCGGGAACATTTCTGCAAGACCGCGGCCCGGCCCGGCGGCGACAGTGACCGCATGGGCTTCTACACCGACCAGATCGTGCCGCGCATCTTCCACGCCGTGTGCGGGTCGAAAGACCATGATCCGCTCCGGCAACGCACCTGCGCCGGCCTGCACGGGCGGGTGCTCGAGGTGGGCTTCGGCAGCGGGCTCAACATCCCCTTCTACCCCGACGACGTGGAACGGGTGGCGGGGATCGACCCGGCCGCGGTGGCCTGGCGACTGGCCCGCAAACAGCTCGCGCGGAGCAGGATTCCCGTCGAGCGGGCGGGACTCGACGGCCGCTCGCTGCCCTTCGACGACGGCACCTTCGACTGCGCGCTGTCCACCTTCACGCTGTGCAGCATCCCCGAGGTCGAGACGGCGCTCGCCGAGATCCGCCGGGTGCTGGTGCCGGGCGGCGCCTTTCACTTCGTCGAGCACGGCAAGGCGCCCGACCCGCGCGTGCACCGGTGGCAGCGACGGCTCGACCCGTTCCAGCGACGCGCCTTCGCCGGCTGCCATCTCGCCCGCGACATCCCTCGGCTGATCCGCGCGGCCGGCTTCACCATCCGCGAGATGGACACCTTCTACCAGCCCGGCGGGCCGAAATACCTTGCCGCGCTGTCGCTGGGCGTCGCGGTCAATCCAACTGCTTGACGGTCTTCATGGTGAAACGGGAAACCACCCGCTCGACCTTCGGGATCGTCATCACATGCCTGCTGAGGAAGCGCTCGTAGGCGGTGAGGTCGGCGACGGCGACGCGCACGAAATAGTCGGGAGTGCCGAACAGCCTGCGCAATTCACGCACCTCGGCGAAGCCGCGCATGGTGGTCTCGAAATGCTCGGTGGTGCGGGCGTCGTGGCTTTCGAGCGAGAGGTCGAGCAGCACCTCGAAGGCGCGGCCGAGGCGCTCCGGATCCACGACGGCGCGGTAGCCACGGATGACGCCCGCCGCCTCCAACCGGTGCACGCGGCGCAGGCACGGGCCGGGGGTGAGACCGACGCGAGCGGCCAGCTCCACGTTGGTGAGGCGGCCGTCACGCTCCAACTCCTCGACTATTGCCCGATCCAGCGTGTCCACGGAAGAATATTGCGCCGATCCCGGACGTCAGCGCAATTCCAGCAATCAAACTGCTCGGTCCGTGCGAGAGGATGGAGAGGCATCCCACTCACCGGAAAGGGCGTTCCGTTGACCGAGACCACCGAGCCCGATCACTTCTTCCGCCGCACCGGCGCACACCGCTTCGTGCCCACCGCCCGCACCGGCGGGGCGTGGTCCGCCGACGAGCAGCACTTCAGCCCGATCAGCGGACTCCTGCTGCACGAGATCGAGCGGGTGCGCGCCGACCAGCAGCGACCGGCCCTGCTGATGAGCCGCATCAGCTACGACATCCTGGGCCGGATCGGGGTCGAGGAGTTCGATATCGAGGTCGAGGTGGTCCGCCCGGGCCGCACCATCGAGCTGGTGCAGGCCACCGCGGTGATCGGCGGACGACCCACCGTCACCGCCCGCGTCTGGCTGCTCACCGCGGTGGACACGGCCGCGGTGGCGGGCGGCGCGCCCGACCCGCTGCCGCATCCGGAGACGCTGGAGCCGTGGCCGCTGTCCTCGGTGTGGCCCGGTGGATACATCGCCGCCCTCGACGCCCGCCCGGTGACGCCGCCGCGGCCCGGCCGCACCGCCGCCTGGGTCTCGACTCCCGTCGACCTGGTGGCCGACGAGAAGGCGAGCGACCTGGCCTCCTTCCTCGCCCTGGTCGACACCGCCAACGGCATCGCCGTGCGCCGCGACCCGCGCGAATGGATGTTCCCCAACGTCGACCTCACCATCCACCTGTACCGGCAGCCGAGCGGACCGTGGACCGGGCTGGACACCACCGTCACCTGGGGCGCCGACGGCCAAGGGCTGACCAGCACGGTGTTGCACGACATCCACGGTCCGGTCGGGCGAGCCGAGCAGATCCTGACGGTGCGCCCGCAGCACGGCTGAGCGCGGGATTTCACTCCGACGCCGGGCCGAGTACGCCGTGCGCGAGCGCGGTCAACGCCGCGGCGATCTGCTCCGAGGCCAGCCCGCGCGCACGCTGATGCAGGTAGACCTCCGCGGCGAGCGGGGCCAGCAACACGTCGACGAGCGAATCCGGCTGCGGCACACCGGCTTCGGTCAACAGCACCCGCACGTGGGCCGACCAGAACCCGTACGCGCCGGTGCGGAAACGCGCGCCGCCGCTCTCGGCGCCCAGCGCGAGCGCCGCGTGCGCGTCGAGCAGATCGACCATCGCCCGATAGAACGCGGCCAGCCGGTCGGCGGGTGCCGCGCCGGGGCCCAGCGGCGGCTCGCCGTGCAGCAACTGTTCCTGCAGGGCGCGTTCGTGCCGATCCAGCAGAGCGACCGCGATGGCCCCGGTATCGGGATAGCGTCGGTAGAGCGTGCCGCGGCCGACGCCTGCCGCTTTGGCGATGTCGTCCATGGTGACGCCGCGCGGGTCGCGGGTGGCGAACAGGTCGGCGGCGGCGGCGAGAATCCTGGCCCGGTTGCGCGCCGCGTCCGCCCGCTCGGCGATGCCCCCCGCCTGCTCGGCGAGGAGGTCGGCGCGAATGTCCATGTCCGCACTGTAGCCGAACCCGGGAATAAGTGGACGACGTGTCCGGTTGATCTCTACGCTCTAAACGGACGCGATGTCCACTTAATCGAGAGGTTCCTCCATGCCCACCCTGTTGCATCTGGACGCCAGCCCCCGTCGCCGATCGATCAGCCGCGACATCGGCGCCGCCTTCGCCGACTCCTGGCGCGCGACCGCACCGAACGGCCACTACATCCACCGCGACCTGGCCGCCGATCCCGTCCCCTTCATCGATGCGGCGTGGACCGAGATCTGCGACGCCGTGCTCGCCGCGGGCGGCACCGACCTCGCCGCCCTCCCGACCCTCGTCCGCACCCCCGCCCAGGCCGCGGCCTGGCGGATCGTCGAACCACTGCTCGCCGAACTGCTCGCCGCCGACGTCGTGCTGATCGGCACACCGATGTACAACTACTCGATCCCGGCGGCGCTCAAGGCCTGGCTGGATCAGGTCACCTTCCCGCGGATGTCGCTGGCCCCGCGCCGCTTCGTCGTCGCCGCGTCCCGCGGCGGCAGCTACTCCCCCGGCGCTCCCAAAGCCGCGTTCGACCACAAGGAGCGCTACCTGCGCGACTTCTTCGCCGGCCACTTCGCCGTCACCGACACGGTGTTCGTCACCGCCGAACTCGCCAACGCGCGCCAGGACCCGGCACTGGCCGCCCGACGCGCCGAACACGACGCCTCCTACGCCGGCGCCCTCGACACCGCCCGTCGACTCGGCAAGGAATACCGATGAGCTGGCTGCTGCTCGCGTTCGCGGGCCTCGTGGAAATCGCCTGGTCCCAGAGCATCAAACCGACCCAGAACTTCACCCGCCCACTACCGACCCTGCTCTGCTTCGCCCTCGCCGCCACCGCCGTGTACCTGCTGTCACTGGCCATGCGCACCCTGCCGGTGGGGACCGCGTATGCGGTGTTCACCGGGATCGGAGCGGTGGGGGCCGTCGGATTGGGAGTGGTGGTGCACAAGGACCCGCTCAGCGCCGGCCGGATGATGGCGTTGGCGCTGATCGTCGGAGGGATCGTGCTGGCGCGCCTCACCAACCCGGAATGAGAATGGGCGGTTCAATTCCCCTGCGGTCCGGTGGTCTCCGCCGCCGGGGGTCCGACGAGCGCGGCAAACGACCTGGTCTGCGGGGGTCACGGCATGAAAAAGGCCCCTCACCTGGGTCTCGGGTGAGGGGCCCTCGAGTGGAGCTGCCGGGAATCGAACCCGGGTCCTCCGCCGCGTCTTCAGGGCTTCTCCGTGTGCAGTTCGCTGTGTCTCTGCTCGGATCTCTCGGTCACGCGAACAAGCCGAGATGACGATCCCAGTCGCTGTTGGATGTCCCGTCCGTCTCCGCGACCGAGGCGGACGGTGAGCCCTCTAGCTGATGCCGGCACCGGGACCGAGGGCATATCCCGGGCCGACAGAGACGCTTCGCTTAGGCAGCGAGAGCGTACTCGCGCTGATGAGAATCGGCGCTTAATTGGTTGCAGCGACGCTTACGGTGGTCTCTTGCCTGCACCGACACGCTTCCCCTGAATCAACGTACGCAGTCGAAACCGTTCAGCCCCGTACGTGCCCGCACCTTGCGGGCTAGTTACTTTAACATCGTACGCCGCCCGGATCATCCCGGTTTTTCGCCGCGGCGGGGCGTGGTGCCGATCACGATGCGGGGCCGGCGAACGGCTCGGCAACGGGGGCCGGACAGGGCCGTTCCTGGCGCGAATCACAAAGATGTCACACCGGTACCCACCGCTGGCTACCGCCGGGTATCTTCTCGAATCGGCCACCGGCGAGACCCAGCCATCCGGCGGCCGGAGTAGGAAGCGACTGATGCGAACCATCGGCCGGCGCCACCGTCTGTTCCACACCGCCGTGATCGGTTCGGTTCTGGGATTGGCGCTGGTCACCGGGTGTACCGACGCGGCCGAGCAGGCCGGTCCCGGCGTCACCGACGCGCCGTGCCCCCAGGCACTCGACGAGTCCAAGGGCTGCATCTACCTGGGGGTGCTGTCGGATCTGGCGGACGGTCCGTTCACCGCGCTCGGGTCCTCCATCCACGACGGACAGCGGGCGTTCTGGCACGCGGTCAACGCGGCGGGCGGTATCGCGGGCCGCGAGGTGGACATCAGCACCTACGCCAGGAACACCGGCTACGACCCGCAGCGGCACCGGGCCGAGTACGCGCGGATCGAGCCGCACGTGCTGGCGCTGGCGATGAGTTTCGGCACCGCCCAGACGATGGGGGTGCTGCCGGAGATGGAAGCCGCCGGGGTGGTGACCGGCGCGGGCACGCTGTGGTCGGGCTGGCAGTACCCGGACACCGACCGGAACCTGGTGCTGGACTACGGCTTCTCCTACTGCGCGGAGGCGGTGCTCGGGCTGGACTGGTTCAGCGACGCCCACTATCTGCCCAGCGGGATCGGCATCGTCGCCTATCGCGGCAACTACGGCGGTGACTACGCGAGCGGAGCGATGCGCTGGGCCGCGGCCAACGGCATCCCGGTCACCGCCCGCATCGACACCGGCCCGAACTCGGAGGTCGGCAACCAGGACGGGCCGGTCGCGACGATCCTGGCGAGCAAGCCGGACGTGGTCGTACTGGCGACCGGCCCGGTCGAGGCCGCCGAGATCATCGGCAAGCTGGTCGCGGGCGGCTACGAGGGCCGGTTCCTCGGCTCGACGCCGACCTGGAACAGTGCCCTGCTGCGGACTCCGGCCGCCGAGGCGATCACCGCCCTCTACAACTACACCTCACCGTTCGACGGCTGGGACGGGCACAGCGCGGGGGCGGCCAAGGCCCGCGCCGCCACCACCGAACCGCCCGCGAACTGGGGCTACAACCTGGGCTGGGCCACCTCGTATCCGATGAAGGAACTGCTCACCGCGGCGGCCGCGCAGGGCCCGCTGACCCGCCCCGCGCTGCGGCGGGCGTTGAGCGGCCTGACGGTCGACTCCGAGGGCATGGCACCGCAGCGGCGCTACGGCACCGACCGGCCCGACCTCGCCGCGGAGCGGGCGGTGATCAGTGTGCCGGACCCGGACGCACCGCTGGGTTCGCGCACGCTGGCCGCCGACTACCGTGGTCCGACGCTCGAGCGCATCACCTTCTCCGGGCCGTGCGCGCGGCTCTGAGGATCAGCGCATGCCCTTGACGCGACGGCCCAGCTCACGGGTCACCTCGCGTTCGGCGGTGCGGCGGGCCAGATCCTGGCGCTTGTCGTAGTCCTGCTTACCGCGCGCCAACGCCAGCTCGACCTTGACCTTGCCGTCGGAGAAGTACATCGACAGCGGCACCAGCGTCTGGTTGCCCTCGCGGGATTTACCGACCAGCCGTTCGATCTCGCGCTTGTGCAACAGCAGCTTTCGCACGCGGCGGGGCGAATGATTGGTCCAGGTGCCGTGGCTGAACTCGGGGATGTGCAGGCCGCGCAGCCACACCTCGCCGTTGTCGACGGTCGCGAAGGCGTCCACCAGCGAGGCCTTGCCCTCGCGCAGACTCTTGACCTCGGTACCGACCAGCACGATCCCGGCCTCGTAGGTGTCCAGGATCGTGTAGTTGTGCCGCGCCCGGCGGTTGGTCGCGATGACCTTTCGCCCCTTCTCCTTCATAACGGTCAACTCTAAGTGACGCGGCAACCGAATTATTCCCCCGGCGGGCCGGGCTCAGCCGCCGGGGCGCACCAGCAGGTAGAGCACGAGGACGCCGGCGAACGCGGCCACCATCAGCACCGTCGACAGGCGCGGCCTGCCCAGCCTGCGCGGCCCGCGTCTGCGGCCGAGCCACACCGACTCCACGGCCGCGTCGAGGGGGCCGTGCGGTGCCGGGGCGGGGGCGTCGGGCGGTGCGGTGGGGCTGGATGCTTCCGAACCTCCGCCGTCGGAGGGGGCGTCACCGGGTGCCATGCGTGCACGGTAACGCCCGGCGGGGGCACCGCGCCTGCCCACCACACCGGGTGTTGTGATTCGGTGATGTAACCCGGACCACTCAGGCGATGCGGCGGGCGAATTCCTCGGTGCCCGCGGCGGTGGCCGGATCCACGGTCACCACACGCAGATCCACACTCGCGGGTCCGAATTCCATGACCATGAACCCGAGTTGGTGGTAGCTCTCGAACAGCGCCGGGGTGCCGCCCTCGACCTGGCGCGGTAGCGCGCCGACGGTCTTGGCGGCGGCGCCGGAGACGATCTGGCGAGTGCCCTTGGCCGCCGGGCCCGGGTCGAGCACCTGCAGGCAGTGGTCGTGGCCGGACAGGATGAAGTGGCAGGCGCCGAGGACGTGTTCGGCGAAGAAGCGTTGTACGTGCACGCCGTTGATCGGCTCCAGCGTGAGCCCTTCGTAGCGGCCTGCGTTACCGTGCGGGCCGTTGCTCAGGTACGGGTGGTGGGTGCACACGACCTTCCACCGCGCGGGCGA
Source organism: Nocardia sp. FDAARGOS_372 (assembly GCF_002554515.1). Lineage (NCBI taxonomy): Bacteria > Bacillati > Actinomycetota > Actinomycetes > Mycobacteriales > Nocardiaceae > Nocardia > Nocardia sp. FDAARGOS_372. The sequence goes on from NZ_PDDW01000001.1 coordinate 3,278,132, forward strand.
CTCGGCGACCGCGCGGTCGAACCAGGTGCGCTGCTCGGTCATGTACTGACCGTCCACCGACCAGTAGGGCGAGAGGATCGGCGGGATGTAGGCGGCGAGCGGGTTGAGATCGAGCACGAAGAACTCGACGACCGGGTCGGGGTCGGACACCCGCACCGAGTAGTACCGGCTCGGCATCCACCAGCGGGGTGAGACGGCGTGGTACTCGACCTCGTGATTGCCGCGCAGCAGCCAGCCACCGTCGCCGGGCAGGATCGAGCTGGTGTCGTGGTTGCCGAGCACCATCGCCCACGGGAAGTCCAGGCCGGTGTTGGGTTGCTCGAACTTGGCACCGAACTGGATGTCGTCGCCGCTGTTCGGGCCGGTCTCGTAGATGTTGTCGCCGAGGCCGAGCGCCATGCCGAAGGGTTCGCGGGCGTGCCAGGCGCGTGCGGCGTCGGCGACGGCCCACTGGGTGCGGGTGCCGGTGCCCGCGTCGCCGGTGACGAGCACCCGCACCGAGCGGCCGGTGGGAAAGCCGAACTTCTGCACGCCCGCGTCGACCGGCACGGCCTGGGCCGGGGTGAGCCCGGCCAGCCCGACGCCCGCCGCGAGCGCCGCCGCGCCGGTCAGCAGTTCCCGGCGCCCGATGCCCTGTGCCTCACTCATCCCCGGCCCTCCACCCGTCGACGTCCCGCACATCCTCGCCCATCCTGGCCTGTCCCGCGCTCCGGGCGCACGCCGCCGGCCTCATGCGGCGGCGAGCACGTCGAGCACCTGCTGACCGTACTTGGCCAGCTTGTTCTCGCCGACGCCGCCGACGCCGCCGAGCTCGGCCAGCGTGGTCGGCTTGCGCGCGGCGATCTCGCGCAGCGTCGCGTCGTGGAAGACGACGTAGGCGGGCACCCCCTGTTCCTTGGCCGTGGCGGCCCGCCATTCGCGCAGCTTCTCGAACACCGGCACGTCGGCGGCGGGCAGATCGGCGACCACCGCGCGCGCGGCCTTACCGCCGCGCGCCTGCTTGACCGGGCGCTCGGGTTCGCGCCGCAACATCACCTTGCGGCCGCCGAAGAGCACCTCCTCGCTGGCCGGGGTGAGCGTCAGCACCCCGTAGTCGCCGCGCACCGCGAGCAACCCCTGTGCCAGGAGTTGTCGCACCACGCCGCGCCACTCGGTGTCGCGCAGATCGGCACCGACACCGAACACCGTCAGCTCGTGGTGGTCGTACTGCAGCACCTTGGGGTTCTTCTTGCCGAGCAGGATGTCGAGCACGTGGCCCGCGCCGAAGGCCTGGCCGCGTTCCCGGTCGAGCCGCAGCACCGCCGAGAGCAGTTTCTGGGCAGCCACGGTGCCGTCCCAGGACTCGGGTGGATTCAGGCAGGTGTCGCAGTTGCCGCAGCCGGTGCCGTGCTGGCCGAAGTAGGCCAGCAGTTGCGCACGGCGACAGTCCACGGTTTCACACAGCGCGAGCATCGCGTCCAGATGCAGCTGCAACTGCCTGCGGTGCGCGGCGTCGCCCTCGGAGGAGTCGATGAGTTTGCGCTGCTGCACCACGTCGTTGAGGCCGTAGACCATCCACGCGGTCGCGGGCAGTCCGTCGCGGCCCGCGCGACCGGTCTCCTGGTAGTAGCCCTCCACCGATTTGGGCAGGTCGAGATGGGCAACGAAGCGGACGTCCGGCTTGTCGATACCCATGCCGAAGGCGATGGTGGCGACCACCACGAGGCCGTCCTCGCGCAGGAACCGGGACTGGTTCGCCGCGCGGGTGCGGTTGTCCAGGCCCGCGTGATACGGCACCGCCCCGATGCCGTTCTCGTTCAGGAAGGCGGCGGTCTTCTCCACGGAGTTGCGCGAGAGGCAGTACACGATGCCCGCGTCGCCGGGGTGCTCGGTGCGGATGAAATCGAGCAGTTGCCGCTCGGCGCGGTTCTTCGGCTCGATGCGGTACTGGATGTTGGGCCGGTCGAAGCTGGCGACGAAGCGGCGCGCCGACCCGAGGTCGAGCCGGTGGATGATCTCGTCGCGGGTCTTCTCGGTGGCGGTGGCGGTGAGCGCGATGCGCGGCACGTCCGGCCAGCGCTCGTGCAGCATCGACAGCGCCAGGTAGTCGGGGCGGAAGTCGTGGCCCCACTGCGCGACGCAGTGCGCCTCGTCGATGGCGAACAACGCGACCTTGCCACGGTTGAGCAGCCGCGCGGTGGACTCCAGCCGCAGCCGCTCCGGGGCGAGGTAGAGCAGGTCGAGCTCCCCGGCCAGGAACTGCGCCTCGACGGTGGCGCGCTCGTCGGGGAACTGGGTGGAGTTGAGGAAGCCGGCACGCACGCCCAGCGCGGACAGGGCGTCGACCTGGTCCTGCATCAACGCGATGAGCGGCGAGACCACCACCCCGACACCGGGCCGCACCAGCGCGGGCACCTGGTAGCACAGCGACTTGCCGCCGCCGGTCGGCATCAGCACCAGGGCGTCGCCACCGCCGATGACGTGCTCGACGATGGCCGCCTGGTCGCCGCGGAAGCTGTCGTACCCGAAGACGCGCCGCAGAACCTCTTGTGCCGCACCGATTCCGGCCCCGGAGGGGGCGTCCGTGGCGGGCGAGAAGGCGTCGGGGTGATCCACGCGGCCCATCCTACGAGCGCCGCCCGACACCCGCGCCCCGGACGGCGTCCGTTTCCCGGCTCACACCCCGAGTTGTCCACAGGTGGACAACTCGCTCACTCCCGCACGTAGTAGCGCAGCGTGACATAGGCCGCGACCGCGGCGGCCAGCACGCCGACCGGTGCGATGGTCAGCGCGACCACGGCGATGTCGTCGCCGGTGATGCGGGGGAACACATTGCTGTCGAACAGCGGCCCCAGCGCCCGGTCGATCACCAGCGGACGCGCGACCAGCAGCCCGGCGATCGCCAGCAGGGACCCGATCACCGCCGCGACCACGGCCTCGAGCAGGAACGGCAGCTGGGTGTACCAGCGGGTCGCACCGACCAGGCGCATGATGCCGACCTCGGTGCGGCGGGTGAACGCCGCGATCTGCATCATGTTCGCGATCAGCAGCAGCGCCGCCAGCGCCATCACCACCGCCAGGCCGAAGGCCGCGTTGCGCAGGCCGTCGAACAACCGCAGCAGCCGGTCGACGAACTCGCGATCGTTGGCGACCGTGCGCACGCCCTCGCGGTCGGCGAAGGTCTGATAGATGTGCTCGTACTGGCCGCCGTCGGTCATCTTCACCCGCATCGAGGCGGGCAGCGGCGTCTCGGAGATGTACTGCACCATCTCCGGCTGGTCCTCGAACAGCTTCTTGGCCTCCTCGAGGGCGGCCGCGCGGTTGAGGAACTGCACGCTCACCACGCCCGAGGTGGCCTTCATGTCCGCCAGCAGGGTCTTGCACGGGTCGGCGGCGCAGTCGGGGTCGTTGTCGGAGATGTTCTCGTCGAGGTAGAAGCGCACCTCGAGCCGGCCGGTGAAGTACTGCTCGGTCTTGTCGGCCATCCGCACCGACAGCAGGCCGCCGCCGAGCATCGCCAGCGAGACCGCGGTGGTGAGGATCATCGCCACGGTCATGGTCACGTTGCGGCGCAGGCCGGTGACGACCTCGCCGAGCAGGAAGCTGCCGCGCATTACCGCCCCACCCCGTAGACGCCGGTCGCCTCGTCGCGCACCAGCCTGCCGTGATCGAGTTCGACCACCCGTCTGCGCATCGCGTCGACGATGTGGTTGTCGTGGGTGGCCATCAGCACCGTGGTGCCGGTGCGGTTGATGCGCTCGAGCAGCAGCATGATCTCGCCGCTGGTGTCGGGGTCGAGGTTGCCGGTCGGCTCGTCGGCCAGCAGCACCAGCGGCCGGTTCACGAACGCGCGCGCGATCGCCACGCGCTGCTGCTCACCACCGGACAGCTCGCTGGGCAGCCGGTCGGCCTTGCCGCCGAGGCCCACCATGTCGAGCACCTCGGGGACGGTGCGCTCGATGACCTGACGCCGCTTGCCGATCACTTCCAGCGCGAACGCCACGTTCTCCTGGACCGTCTTCTGCTGCAGCAACCGGAAGTCCTGGAACACGCAGCCCATCCGCTGACGCAGCTTGGGAACCTTGCGCCCGGGCAACCGGTCGACCCGGAAATCGGCGACCCGGATCTCTCCGGCCGTCGGCGACTCCTCCTTGAGCAGCAGCCGCATGAAGGTCGACTTCCCGGAACCGGACGGTCCGATGATGAAGACGAACTCGCCCTTGTCCACATCCACCGTGATGTTGTCCAGCGCGGGTCGCGTCGAGGTCTTGTACGACTTGGTGACGTTCCGCATGGTGATCACGGGGAGCCAGTGTAGCCAGCGGGCGCGGCGGCCGACCGGGCCCCGCGGCCGCTACGGGCCCGATTGCCCGGTGTTCGCCGAGGCGGGCACCGTGTTGTTGTTCACCACGGCCGGGGTGGTGCCGCTGATCGGGGAGATCTTGGTCGCGACCTGCTGGTCCGGCTTGACGAACACGTACAGCACGAAGGTCGCGATCCAGGCCGCGACCAGGATCGCGGTCGACTTGCGGGGCTTCACGTCCAAAAGCTCGGTCTTCTTACGCAGTTTCACTGATTCCCTCCCGGCGCAGTGCCGAGGCCACCCGGACCCGCAGCTCGCGGCCCACCTCGAACTGCTTGCCCGGCAATGTGCGCGCGACCATCCTGATGTTCATCTGATCCACCGAGAGGTCGTCCAAACCCATCACCGTCGGCTCGTCGAGCAGCAGCGGCTCGAGTCGCGGATCACGGAAGGCCTCGGCGCCTACCTTGTGCAGGATCTCGTTGACCCGGGTGATGTCGGCGCTGGCGGCCACCGGCACGTCGATCGCGGCGCGCGCCCAATCCTTGGACAGGTTGGTCACTTTCACGATCTGCCCGTTCGGCACGGTGATCACCTCGCCGTCGGCGTTGCGCAGCGTGGTGATGCGCAGGGTCACGTCCTCGACCGTGCCCTCGGCCATCTCGGCCGAGCCGGTGACCGCGATCCGCACCACATCGCCGAAGCCGTACTGGCGCTCGGTGATGAGGAAGAACCCGGCGAGGATGTCCTGCACGATGCGCTGCGCGCCGAAGCCGAGCGCGGCGCCGAGCACGGCCGCGGGCGCGACCAGGCCGGTCACCTGGAAGCCGAGGCGCTGCAGCACCTCCATGCCCACCAGCACGTAGGCGATGGTGAGCACCACCCAGGTGAGCACCTGCGCCAGCGCGTGCCGGTGCTTGGCGGCCTCGGTGCGCACCAGCGCGTCGCCGCCGCGGAACCCGGCGTCGATCTTCGCGGTGATCCGGTCGCGTACGTACGTCGCGAACCGGCTGAACAGCATCGCGCCGAGGATCAGCAGCACGATCTCGAGGCCGTTGGAACGCAACCAGGCCGTGTTCTCGGCGGCCGAGGCGAGCGCCGTCACCGCGCCCCTCGCTGCCGCGTCACACCATCCGGAACAAACACGCCAGACAGGCTACCCCGCTCGCGCCGCGGCGACTCGTCCACGCGGGCATCCGAGGTCACCGACATCATCCACCCGTCGATCGAAAGCCGCTCCGCCGCAGGCTAACTCGCCTGACTCTCGCGCATGCGCCAGCGGATGCCGCTCTCGATGAAGCCATCGATGTCACCATTGAGCACGGCCGAGGGATTGTTCACCTCGTAGTTGGTGCGCAGGTCCTTGACCATCTGGTACGGGTGCAGCACATACGACCGCATCTGGTTGCCCCAGGACGCGCCCTCGTTGGTCTTGAGGGCGTCCATCTCGGCGCGCTCCTCCTGCCGCTTGCGTTCGAGCAGCTTGGCCTGCAGCACGCGCATGGCCGAGATCTTGTTCTGCAGCTGCGATTTCTCGTTCTGGCAGGTCACGACGATGCCGGTGGGGATGTGGGTGATGCGCACCGCGGAGTCGGTGGTGTTGACCGACTGGCCGCCCGGACCCGACGAACGGTAGACGTCGACGCGGATCTCGGTCTCGGGCACCTCGATGTGGTCGGTGGTTTCCACCACCGGCAGCACCTCGACCTCGGCGAAGGAGGTCTGCCTGCGGCCCTGGTTGTCGAACGGGCTGATCCGCACCAGCCGGTGGGTGCCCATCTCGACCGAGAGAGTGCCGTAGGCGTAGGGGGTCTTCACCGCGAAGGTGGCGCTCTTGATCCCGGCCTCCTCGGCGTAGGAGGTGTCGTAGACCTCCACCGGGTAGCCGTGCCGGTCGGCCCAGCGGATGTACATGCGCATCAGCATCTCGGCCCAGTCCGCGGCGTCCACGCCACCGGCGCCGGAACGGATGTTGACCAGCGCCTCGCGCTTGTCGTACTCGCCCGAGAGCAGGGTGCGGACCTCCATCGCCTCCACGTCGCTGTGCAGCGCGGCGCGCTCGGCGTCGGCCTCCTCGAGCGCGGCCGTCCTGGCCTCGCCCTCCTCGCCCTCGGCGAGTTCGTAGAGCACCGGCAGGTCCTCGAGCCGCCTGCGCAGATCCTCGACCCGGCGCAACTCGCCCTGCGCGTGGGAGAGTTCGCTGGTCACGCGCTGGGCATGGTCCTGGTCGTTCCACAGGTCCGGGTCCGCGGCCTGGTGTTCGAGCTCATCGATGCGGCGGCGCAGTTCCTCGATGTCGAGGACCGACTCGACCGTCTTGAGGGTGGCGTCGAGTTCGGCGAGATCAGCGGAAACGTCAGGATGCACGATCTCCAAGGCTACCGGTCCCCCGCGAGCCGGTGAAACCGCTCACCCGGAGACCGCGCGCAGGCCACCGGGACGCCGCCCGGCCAGGGTGTCCAGGGCCGCGGCGGTGGCCTCGTCCGCGGGCAGGTGCACGACCAGCCGTTGCGCGTCGTCGGCGGAGAGGTCGAGTGTCTCGTAGGCCAGCCGCAACGCGCCGACCTCGGGATGGTGCATCCGCATCACGCCGGTCGCGGCGGGCAGGCCGGGCACCGACGCCACCCGGTCGGTGAACTCCGCGCCCGCCACCACGGTGAGCTGGTCGGCCAGCGCGGCCAGGGCCGGATCGGCGCGGAACGGCCCCTGCTTGAGGGTGGCGACCCACTGATCGGCGACGTGCGACCAGTCGGGGTAGAGCTCGCGAGCTCGCGGATCGGCGAAGACGTACCAGGCGAGGTGGCCGTCGTTGTCGGCGTCGAAGAGCCCGGTCGGCGCCATCAGCCTGCGGTAGGCCGTGGTGGCGGCGACCACGACGCCGGTCTGGTCGAACAGCGCCGCGGCGGCCGGATCGAGGTGGTCGAGCAGGGCGCGCACGGTGGGACGCACCTCGCGGGCGGCCGGCTGCTGCCCCGTGCAGGTGAAGCCCGGGTCGCTCGCCTTCGTGAGGCGATACAGGTGCACCCGCTCGTTCGGGGTCAGCCGCAGGGCGTCCGACAGCGCCGACAGCACCGCGGGCGAGGGCCTGCGGTCGCGGCCCTGTTCGAGCCGGGTGAGGTATTCCACGCTCACCCCGGCCAGCGTCGCCAGTTCGGCACGCCGCAGGCCGGGGGTGCGGCGCCGCGGGCCCGCGGGCAGGCCGACCCGGGCGGGCTCGACGGCTTCGCGCCGGGACCGCAGGAACAGACCCAACTCGTTGTCGCTCACCCCTGGAACGGTACAAGCGCGCGGCGCCGGAAGGGTGGCCCTCGTACTACCACCCTGACCGCGGTCTCCCTGGTCGGCGCCGCCGTCGGCAGTCTCGACAGCGGCGGACGCGACCGGCGCGACCGCCGGACAGGGGAAGGAACACGAGATGTCGGCATTGAGGCTCGCGGTGATCATCGGCAGCGTCCGGGAAGGCCGGTTCGGCCCGACCGTCGCCGCATGGACGGCCGAGCAGGCGGTCGCGGACGGCCGCTTCGAGGTGGACGTGATCGATCTGGCGGAGATGGAGTTGCCGCACGCGCTGCCGGCGACCCCACCCGCCCTCGAACCCGATCCGCCGCGCCCGGCGGGCATGCGGGAGCTGAGCGAGCGGTTGGCGGCGGCGGACGCCTTCGTGATCGTCACGCCCGACTACAACCGCAGCTACCCGGCGGCACTGAAGGCCGCCATCGACTGGCATTTCACCCAGTGGGACGCCAAGGCGATCGGTTTCGTCGGCTACAGCGGCGCCAGCGGTGGCCTGCTGGCCATCGAGCACCTGCGCCAGGTGTTCACCGAGTTGAACGCGCACACGGTGCGCAACTACGTCGCGTTCCCGCGGTACTACCTGCTCTTCGACGAACAGGGCGGGTTGCGCGACCCCGAGGAGCCCGCGGCCGCGGCGAAGGCCATGTTCGATCAGTTGCACTGGTGGGCGAGCGCGCTGGTGCGGGCGCGGGCGGCGGCGGTGGCGTGACCGGATAATGTTGGCGGCCGTGGCTGCTCACTCCTCCGATCTGGAACTCGCGCTGCGGCTCGCCGACGAGGCCGACGCCATCACCAAGGCGCGCTTCGGCGCCATCGACCTGAAGGTCGACGCCAAGCCCGACCTCACCCCGGTCTCCGACGCGGACCTGGCCGTCGAGGAGTCCATCCGGCGCCTGCTCGCGCACGCGCGCCCCGACGACGCGGTCCTCGGCGAGGAGTTCGGCGGCGACGCGGAGTTCCGCGGCAGGCAGTGGGTCATCGACCCGATCGACGGCACCAAGAATTTCGTGCGCGGCGTGCCGATCTGGGCGAGCCTGATCGCCCTGCTCGAGGACGGCGTGCCCGTGGTGGGCGTGGTCAGCGCGCCCGCGCTCGCCCGGCGCTGGTGGGCGGCGAGCGGGTCGGGGGCGTGGACGAGCTTCCACCCGGGCGCGCCGCGACCGATCACCGTCTCGGCGGTCGGCGAGCTGGACGCGGCCAGCCTGGCTTTCTCCAGTCTGTCGGGCTGGCGCGAGCGCGGCCTGCGCGAGCGGTTCCTCGACCTCACCGACGCGGTGTGGCGGGTGCGCGGCTACGGCGACTTCTTCAGTTACTGCCTGCTCGCCGAGGGCGCGGTGGACATCGCCACCGAGCCGGAGGTCTCGCTGTGGGATCTGGCCGCCCTCGACATCCTGGTCCGCGAGGCGGGCGGCCGCTTCACCGCGTTGTCCGGGCAGCCCGGCCCGCACGGTGGTGACGCGGTGGCCACCAACGGCCTGCTGCACGAGGCCGTGCTCTCCCGGCTTTCCCGGGACTGACCCCGGGCGAACCGCCCCCATCGACGGCTCGCCCGGGTGTCGCGGCGCCCCCGACCGGCGCCACGGCGCGACCGGTCAGCCCGCCGAACCGGTCGGCAGCTGTACCGAGCCCGCGCTCGAGCCGCTGCCGCCCGAGCCCGAGGCCGAGCCGGACCCGCCGGAACCGGTCGGCGGGAACTGCGCCTCGCCCGAACCGAGGTCGACACCCGCGCCGCCCTCGCCCGAGCCCAGATCGAAGATGGGTCCGCCGGACCCGAAGTCGACCTGCGGACCGCCTGGGTCCACGTCGACATCGGCGGGCACCAGCGGTAGGCCCGGCTCGGCATGCGCTGGCGCGCACACGATTCCGGCGGCCAGGGCGATACCGGCCGCCAGCACAATACGTTTCATGGTCAAGACCTCCGTTTCGGGGGACAGGTGCCGACACGGTAGCCGAATCCGACAGCTTCTGAAGTGCCTTTGTTTCAGAAAGAATCCACCGGGACGCCGTCACACTTGCCGGGGACGACTCGACGCCCTTCTTACTCTGGAGTAAGGTGGGTCTTACTCAGGAGTAAGATAGCGACGACCTGACCTCACCCCACCCCAGCAGAAACCAGGTGATGATGAGCACTCGAGACAGCGCGACGAAGCGACGTCCCGCCGCCGGACGCAGCGACGACTCCGCCGTCGGCCTGAACCAGCCCAAGCGGGACTGGATGGGCGCGGCCATGCGGGTCATGACGACGATCACCGGCTCCGACCTCGTCGAGAAGTACAACCTGCGCAAGCCCATCGAGCGCGTCACCTACGAAGGCACCAAGACCGGCTTCCGCACCCTCGGCGCGGCGACCAGGGCCTTCAACAAGGTGGCGGGCAACGGGGCGCCGAAGCGGCTGCCGGACAACGAATCCAAGAACAAGGACCTGTTCGACCTCACCCCCACCGACGATCAGCAGATGATCGTCGAGACGGTCAAGGAGTTCGCCGCCGAGATCCTGCGGCCCGCCGCGGCAGGCGCCGACGCCGAGGCCAAGGCCCCCGCCGACCTGGTCGCCCGCGCCGCCGAACTGGGCATCACCGTCATCAACGTGCCCGAGGAGCTCGACGGTGTGGCCACCGAGCGCGGCGCGGTGACCAACTCGCTGGTCGCCGAGGCCCTCGCGCACGGTGACATGGGCCTGGCGCTGCCGATCCTTGCCCCCAGCGGTGTCGCGGTCGCGCTCGCGCAGTGGGGCACCGACGCCCAGCAGCGCACCTACCTGCCCGCCTTCGCCGGGGAGAACGTGCCGCAGGCCTCCGTGGTGATCGCCGAGCCGCGCCCGCTGTTCGACCCGTTCGCGCTGCAGACCAAGGCCACCCGCTCCCCCAGCGGCTACCGCCTCAACGGCGTCAAGAGCCTGGTGCCCGCGGCCGCCGACGCCGAACTGTTCCTGGTCGCCGCCGAACTCGACGGCCGCCCCGCGCTGTTCATCGTCGAGTCCGACGCGCAGGGCCTGGTCGTGGAGGCCGACCCGAGCATGGGTCTGCGCGCGGCGGGCATCGGCAGGCTGATCCTGAACAACGTGGCCGTCTCCACCGAGGCCGTGCTGGGCGACAGCGACCCGGCCGCGCGCGCCGAGGAATACGCCGACGCCGTCCGGCTGGCCCGCCTCGGCTGGGCCTCGCTGGCCGTCGGCACCGGTCAGGCCGTGCTGGACTACGTGATCCCCTACGTCAACGAGCGCGAAGCGTTCGGCGAGCCGATCTCGCACCGGCAGGCGGTGGCGTTCATGGTCGCCAACATCGCCATCGAACTCGACGGCATCCGCCTGGTGACGATGCGCGGCGCCGCCCGCGCCGAGCAGGGCCGCTCCTTCGGCCGCGAGGCCGCGCTGGCCCGCAAGCTCGCCACCGACAAGGGCATGCAGATCGGCCTGGACGGCGTGCAGCTGCTCGGCGGCCACGGCTTCACCAAGGAACACCCGGTCGAGCGCTGGTACCGCGATCTGCGGGCGATCGGCGTCGCCGAGGGCGTCGTCCTCATCTGACCCGGCTCGTTTCTTTCTTCAGGAGACCCCTTCCATGATCAATCTCGAACTCCCCAAGAAGCTGCGGGCCAGCGCCAACCAGGCCCATCAGGTCGCGGCGCAGATCTTCCGCCCGATCTCGCGCAAGTACGACCTGGCCGAACACGAATACCCGGTCGAACTGGACACCATGGCCGCCATGGTGGAGGGCCTGGCCGACTCGGGCACCCAGAAGATCAGCGGCGCCAGCGGCGGCCGCTCCGACGACGAGCACGCCACCGAACTGCTCGGCAACAGCAACGGCGGCAACATGTCCGCGCTGCTGAACGCCCTGGAGACCTCCTGGGGTGACGTCGGCCTGATGCTGTCCATCCCCTACCAGGGCCTGGGCAACGCCGCCATCGCCGCGGTCGCCACCGACGAGCAGCTGAAGCGCTTCGGCAAGGTGTGGGCCGCGATGGCCATCACCGAACCCTCCTTCGGCTCCGACTCCGCGGCCGTGAGCACCACCGCGGTGCGCGACGGCGACGAGTGGGTGCTCAACGGCGAGAAGATCTTCGTCACCGCGGGCCAGCGCGCCACCCACATCGTGGTGTGGGCGACGCTGGACAAGAGCCTCGGGCGCGCGGCGATCAAGTCGTTCGTGGTGCCCCGCGACGCTCCCGGCCTGTCGGTGGCCCGGCTCGAGCACAAGCTCGGCATCCGCGCCTCCGACACCGCCGTGCTGCTGCTGCAGGACTGCCGCATCCCGGCCGACAACATCCTGGGCAGCCCGGAGATCAACGTGGAGAAGGGTTTCGCGGGGGTCATGCAGACCTTCGACAACACCCGCCCGCTGGTCGCCGCGATGGCGGTGGGCGTGGCCCGCGCCGCCCTCGAGGAACTGCGACGCCTGCTCGACGCCGCGGGCATCGAGGTCTCCTACGACACCCCGGCGATGAACCAGCACGCCGCGGCCGCCGAATTCCTGCGCATGGAGGCCGATTACGAGGCCGCCTACCTGCTCGCGCTGCGCGCGGCGTGGATGGCCGACAACAAGAAGCCGAACTCGCTGGAAGCCTCGATGTCCAAGGCCAAGGCGGGCCGCACCGGCACCGACGTGACCCTCAAGGCCGTCGAACTCGCCGGCACCCTCGGCTACTCCGAGCACACCCTGCTCGAGAAGTGGGGCCGCGACTCGAAGATCCTCGACATCTTCGAAGGCACCCAGCAGATCCAGCAGCTGATCGTCGCCCGCCGCGTGCTCGGGCTGACCAGCGCCGAACTGAAGTAGCCAGGTCAGACACGTGAAACCGGTCCGAGCCACCGCAGTAGCCCGGACCGGTTTCACGTTTCCAGCGAGAGCGCCTAACACCCGCATCAGCTCTCAGGCCGCCTGTAGGCCGTCGTCGGGAGGAAGCTCCCATATGCCGGCGGCGTCGTCTACGGCCTGACGCGCCCGCTCGTGGCTGGACGGAAGCAGGTGGGTATACACCCGGAGCGTGAACCCCGGATCATCATGACCGAGGTACTCGGCCAACTCCTTGACGCTCACCCCGCGACCGAGCAATTTGGATGCGTACAGATGCCGCATCGCATGCATGCCATCGGCCCGATTCCTGTAGACCAGCCCCGCCTTACCGAACGCGGGTTGCCAAACGGTCTTGCTGAACAGGTCACCGCTCAACGCCAAACCATCAGCCTTCACGATCAGCAGGCGGACCGTCACCGCCTCGCCGGTTGCCGAACCCCAAGGCAGAGTGACCGCGTGAGCCGGGAACCGCTCCAAATGGCCGTCGATCACATCGAGCAGACTCCGCGAAAGCGGTACGTACCTGGTCTTTTCGCGCTTCGGAAGAGCAAACATCAACGTGCCCTTGACGTACTTCACCTGACGTCGCACGTGGACGGTCATCGCCTCTCGATCGATATCGTCGGGAGATAATCCAAGCAACTCACCTTGCCGAAGTCCCAGTCCGACACCGACCGGCACCACAACCGAATACCGATCACCAACGACGGCCACACCGCGACGAACCAACGCAACGCGCTCATCAGGCCAAACCTGGACCTTGGGACTGCGGCGAACCGGCCGCCGAATCGTTTTCGCCCGACAGGGATTCTCCCGAATTAGACGATCGTCCACAGCCGTCTCCAACACGCCGGCCACGATGTCGAACAACACAGCCTTGTAGTTGTCGGCATACTTCCGCTCTTCAAGCGCGCTCACCCAGTCTCGAATGGTCGATACCGCGATACGGCCCACCGGGAGATCACCAAACACCGGATAGATGCGCGATTCGAGCCGACTACGCAACGCTTCACGAGTGGCCGGGTCGGAGGACTGAGCACGAACCCAGCTCTCAGCCTGTTGCCGAAACGTCTTCTTGGACGCACGCGGATCGACATACTTGCCTTCGCGCTTGTCCGACTCGACCTCGATCAGGAAGTCATCCGCGCGCTTGCGTTGCCGATCCGGAAACGACTTCGACCGCTCCACCCCGGCCGGATCGATGTAGCGCACCCGGTACCGCATCCCACGGCCGTACAGTTCGGTACGTTCCATCACTGGCTTACCCCGGCCGTTCAGGACGGGTTTACCATCCTCATCCCGCTTCGGCCTTTGCCACCGATCTTCGACGTGTCCCATCAGGCCGCCCGCGCTTCCGGCTCAGCCCATGCCCGAACTGCCGCCGGGCTGTACCGCAGGTGCCGCCCGATCTTTCGGACCGGCGGCCCCTCCCCCAGCCACTTCCACTGATACAACGTTTTCACCGGCACATTGAGGAAATAGGCTGCTTCCTCCACCGTCCATAGACGATTCTCTGGCAACTCCATCCCAACCCCTCCTACGCTGCTACCGCGATTGCCGAACTTCGTTGTGCCGCTGATGGTCCCGTCGCCAGCAGGGCGCGTGTGTATTCCGCTCGCCAGGCTGTGCGTTGGGCGATGGCGGACATGATCAGGTGATCTCGAGGTGGCGCGGACTGGTCGCCGGGCTCGACCGGGCGCACGATCCAGTGCGAGGTATCGGGCTTGCTGATACCCACTTGAGCCAGCAACTGCCGAACAAACTCCGCGCGGTCGGCCTTGTGGTCGGGCAGCGTCTTCCCGGACCAGCGGCGGGAGACCAGCACTCGGCGGCCGGGCAGGCCGAGGGTGTCACGGCGGTGCGCTTTGCCCTTGCAGCGGCCGGGGATCGTTTTGTCGCTGGCGCCCTTGGGCACGATGCCGTAGCGCAGCCAGACCGGGCAGCGCGGCGAGCACGGGGTGTGCTGGAGTTCGGCGTGCAGACGGTCGTAGTGCGCGGCCGTGCGGGCCGAGGTCGTGTCCAGTACTTCGCTGATCGACTTGGTGAGGTACTTGGTCACGTAGCCGATCGCCCGATCAGCCTTCTCCCCGGGAATGAACCCGCGCATGTGGCCGGGGTCCATGCGCTCGCCGAACCGCGCGACGTAGGCGGGGTCGAGGTCGTCCACGCTGTCGAGGATGTCCAGGGCCTCATCCCAGCCCGTCAACGGCCGGCGGGTATCCGGGTCCACGAAGGTCATGAGCCGGTGATCCCAGACCGGGAGCCGATCACCGGAATACACCTCGTGCTCGGGGTCGAAGTGCGGCCACCACACCTGGTGGTAGGTCGCCGCAGTGACCATGCGCAGGATTTCGCGGGAGATCGCGCCCCGCAACAGAAGGTGCAGGTGCGGAGCCCCGCGCTTCTGCGGCTCCACAGTGGCGAAGTACTGCACGTCATAGCCGACGCAGCGGCGCAAATTCTGAATCCAGCGGTCGACCAGCTTGGAGAAGAACACGATGTCGCGGGCGGCGCGGGCGTAGTCGTAGGTGTCGGGGTTGCGGGGTGAGCCGTCCGAGCACGGCTTGCCCTCGCTGTCCACTGCGCCGTCGCGGTTGATCGCCCCGTATGACGGCATAGTGAGGGTGACCATCATCGAGGACCGATAGCCGCCGATCACCTGGCCGACCGTGCGCCGCTCGACGCGCTTGCGGGGCAGGTTGGGCACGTCCTGACGGCGCTTGGTCGACCGCACCCGCCGAGCCCGAGACTTCACCTCCAGCGGCGGCAGAGGGCCACGGAAACCGAGTTCCCGTATCTCGCAGTCGATTTCGGCTACCACGTCGGCCAGGGCGTCGGCAAGCTCGGTGTCGCCGTCCTCGCGTGCCTGCCCATAGTCGGCCACCGCATCAGCACGAGCCGCCAATAGTTCGGTCTGCTGCTCGGAGGGCTCGCGCGTCTCATCGACGGGCTCGGTGTCGGCGTGCCAGCCCTCCCGGCACTGGGTCATGCGCAGCCAGCGAGCCCGGTCCGCGCACGGCTTGCACACGCTGGCAATGGTCGACTTGCACGGCGCCGCCAGGTAAGTCGTCTGCCCGGTCATCGGGTCGAAAGCCCTCATGGTCACCGGGCGCGTGCAGACGCCGAACTTCTCGGCGGTGGCCTGCGCGACGTCGGTGAAGTCGGGCAGGGCGCGGCGTTGGGCGGCGGTCAGGCGGGGCGGAACCTCGGTGGTGGTCATGCTGCGTCCTTGGTCCAGCCGAGTCCGCCGTCGATGTGGGGCAGGTCCACCGGGTCGGCCAAGGCATCGCCGTAGCGGAAATTGAGCTCCAGCACGCCGGGGCCGTCCACGCGCACCCGGCATTCGTCGGCACCGAAAGCGTGCGCCAAGCGGTCGGCGCGGTTTTCGAAGTCCTCGGGGCACTGGCCCGGCAGCATCCGCACCAGCACGAGGTCATCGGCGTCACCGATCCACACTTCCAGCCAGCGCGGCACCATCACCCGCTCACCCTCACGCACCACCAGATTGCAAGCAGTCATCAGAGCCACCCACCGACGCCGGTAGCGGCCCCATGCCAGGGCCCGGGCGCGGGCGCGGGCGGTGAGCCAGCGCTCGAAGGTGGGCGGGTGCTTCGCCCTCCACAGCACCATCCCCGCGACAGCCCCACCAGCCACACCCACACCCGCCCACGGGTGCACGAACACGCCGGCCGCGACCGCCGCCACGATCGGGAGCGAGACCATCGGGAACAGCACCGCCCACCACAAGGCCAAGAACGCAGCGGTGAGCAGGCCGGAGACGATGTTGATCACGGCCAGGCCGAGCACATCCATCGGATCACGCTCGGGATTGCGGGTGCTCGTGTTGGTGGTCATCGCAGGTCCTTCGGGTCGAAAAGGGTCAGCTGGTCGGGGCACGGGGCGTGCAGGTCGGTCGGCGTGCGCCGCTTGGTCCGTGTGACCTTCTCAGCGGCAGCGCGCACGATCGGATTGACCTGTGGCGCAGCGGGTTGCGGCTTGCGGGTCATGCCGCCCACCCGCCGTCACCGTCGTCGTCGTAGTCGAAACCATCAGGGGTCCAGGCCGGGGCCGTGCCGGTCTCGACCAGGAGCCGGACCGCGACCGCAGCCGGGTCCAGGCCGCGGGCTTCCCACCGGCAGCGGCGGCGGGCCGCGAGGTCGATCACGGTGGCGTCGATGTCAGTCGAACGGTGGTTGCTCATCACAGAACCTCGGTTTCGTTTTCGGGGACGCCGCAGCGGGTGCAGGCGCGGGTATGGGTCATCTCGCCCAGCGGCCACACGGTCGTGGTCCAGCGGGCCGGGAAGTCGTGGCCGTGGTCCTGGCACTCGCGAGTGGCCAGGCAGGCGTCACAGATCACGCGGTCACCGTCATAAACCCAGCCGAGACCGGCGCGGCGGGTCAGGTAGCCGATGGCCTCACTCGTGGTGGCGAAGCAGGTCAACGCCCCGTCCCGTTCGGTGTAGACGTCACCGCAGACATCGCAGTAGACGACCACGTGAGATTCGGTCTGGAAGCCGCGCTTCATGCCGCCGCCCCGTCCTCGCCCGGGATGTAGTCCGGATCGAACCCGCTGTAATCCTCAGTGGGGCCGGTGATTTCGGGGGCAGGCGAGTAGGCGTCCACGATCGCGTCGGCGGCCTCATCCGAGACCCAGAACGCTCGCACTCGCAGGAAATCGGTGCTGCCGTCTTCGCCCACGTAGCCGACACCCGGGGTCTGCTCGCTGATCTTGTCGCAGCGTGCCCCGCGATCACGGGCGCCCTGGCCGTGGACCATCGCCACCTGCGTCGGCTCATCCAGCCGCAGCCCGATCCGGATCGGGAAAAGCTGCCTGACCGGCATGGTTTCCTTCGACGGGTCCTGCAACGCGGCGATCATCGAGACGGCGGCCGCGCGGCCCTGCGACAGGATCAGCCCGGTGAGGCGGCGGAACTCGGCCTGTTCGTCGCGCTCGGCGTAGGCCGACAGCGAAGCCGCCTCGTCCACGATGATCAGCACCAGCGGCTGCTCGGGAGTCGGGCGGTGCTTGCGGATGCCGTGGGCGCGCATGTGCGCCAGACGCTCTTGCAGGACTTCCACCGCTTCGCGCAGCATCGCCAGGATGGACTCGGTGTCGGTGGCGAACCGCACGAACAGCCGGCCTTCGCCGCGCCCGAACTCCACGCCGCCCTTGGGGTCGGCCATCCACACATCCACCAGGCCGTCGCGGATCGCCGGGCCGACACCGGCCAGGATCGACCACAGCACCGAGCCCTTACCCGAACCCGTCGCACCCGCAAGCAGGATGTGACCGTAGAGCACCCGCAGACGCCACACGTCATGGGTCTCGGTCACACCCACCGGGACCGCCTCCAGGTCCACCACGCTGTGGACCGCGCCCGGCGCCGTTGCCGGGGCCGCCAAGGTGTCGAAGGTCTTGACGTGAAGACGAACCCAACTCGGAGCCGGGGACGACACTGTCACCTCGGGCACCGAGAAATAGGTGGCGAACTGGCTCAACACCTCGTCGTTGGACCAGTCCGAGAACGACTGACCCCCCAGCATCATCACGTCGACAACGACGCCGTGATCGGCGTAGTCCCAGCGGTCCACGAACGGAAATCCGCCCTCAACCGAGCCCAAGCCCAACGCCGAGAACATGAGATTGGTCTGGGCGCGGTCGGCCAGAATCAGGGCCGCCGGCCGCAGCTCCGGCGGGGCAGCAGCCACGATGTCATCCACACTCAGCGGACGCGGACCGGCACCGAGGTGGCGCATCCAGGCCAGCCAGCCCGCACCAGCCAGCGCACCGCCAGCAGCAGCAATCGTTGCAACAGTCGACATTTCAACTCCCGATAGGAAGTGCGATCGGCAACATGTCCTGCACCGGTCGCGAAGAACGAACAGGTCGTTTGACCGGCGCAGCCACCGGACGCGGAACCTCCACCGACGCAGGCACCGGTTCCCGCTCCGGCTCAGGCTCGGGCTCGGGCTCGGGAACCACAGCCATCACCGGCGCAGCCTCAGCCTCAGCCTCAGGCTCGGCGGGCGGCTCGGCCGGAGCCGGAGCAGCGAACGACGATCCCTCGTCAGACGAATTCCGTTGCGCTGCACGGAAAAGGAGCGCAAGCCCGTGCGTGTCGGCCAGCAGGGACACCGGAGCGATCGCGGCCACCAGAGCCGACGCCCACGCCGGGAGCGGCTGACCGTTGGCCACCGCGTGCAAACTGTTACCCGCCACCGAAACCGCCGAGCCGACCACCAACACCGACAGGAAGAACCGGCGCTCACGGCCGGGGCACACCAGCACCCCGGCAGTGGCCAGCAGGATCGTGCCGTCCACGATCAGCGGGAACAGCCAGGCGTCCCGGGCGGGAATGTGCGCCAGGACCGCCAAGTCCTCCAGGGTGGAATACGACAGCCGAAACGCCGCCACCCCCACCCCCAGGATGATCGCCGCGGCGAACCAACGCGCATAACGCATCCCCGCCGCCTGGCCCGCCGCCCGCATCACGCCGCCTTACCCGACGACGGACGCCCCGCGCCCGGATCGGCCGGCGCCTGCTTGGCACCGGAGGTGTCACCCTTGATGCCCGTCGCCCGGATCATCCACCCGATCGACTTGAACTCACCCGAGCCCTGGATCTTGGGCTTGATCTCCAAGCCCTCCAGCTCGATCGGGGTCATGCCCGGCACGATCTCCGCGACCGCGGGAACCGGCTGGTGCGGGGACGCGAAAATCACGTCATAGCTGGCGGACTTCGCGTTCGGCGCGTCCGGGTCGGTGACGGTACCCTTCCACAGCCTGCGACCGGTGCCGTTACCGTCCGCGTCGAGCTCCTGCTTCTGAATCTTCGGCGCGTTCCGGTCCTTGTTGAACTCGATCACCGGCTCGATCTCACCCAGCAGGAACAGACCCTTCGGGAACGCCTCGTGGAAATCAGGGGTGAACCACACATCCTTCAACGCCATCTCAATCACTCCTTGAAGTAGGCCGAATTGCTTGACAACCAGTACTTTCCGGTAATCCAGGCGTCGTCAGGACCACATACGTGGACATCTAGGGACGTCCGAGGTAACGTGAAGACGTCCCTAGTAGTCCCAATTCGGTGGGAGACGAGATGGCGAACGAGCGACTGCGTGAAGCGCTGCTGAAGAACGGGCTCGACATCAGCCACGTTGCCGAAGTGACCGGCGTCGACCAGAAAACCGTCGAACGCTGGATCACGAAGGGACGCGTTCCCTACCCCCGTCACCGGCACGCGGTCGCCGCACTGGTGAAGGAAACCGAGCGCTACTTGTGGCCTGATGCCATCGCACCCGAACGGCGCGAGGCGATTGCCGAGTCAGAAGTGGTGAAGGTCTACCCGCACCGCCACTCGGTGCCGAGCGACTTGTGGCTTCGCCTGCTCTCCAACGCCAACGATCGGATCGAAGTCTTGGTGCTGGCCGGACTCTTCATCGCCGAAGATCCCTCGTTCGCAAAACTGATCCGCCAGAAGGCAGCGGCAGGCACATCGATCCGGTTCCTGTTCGGCAACCCGGCAGCCGACGAGGTTGTGAAGCGCAGCATCGAAGAGCGCTTGGCCGCGGGCACCGTATCGGCGCGGATCAGAAACGCCCTGGCGCTGATCGAGCCATTGGCCAACATCGATGGCGTGGAGCTGCGTTACCACGACACCACCCTGTACAACTCGGTGTTCCGGTTCGATGACGAGATGATCGTGAACATGCACGTCTACGGCCAGCCCGGCGCCTATGCCCCCGCGATGCACTTGCGGCGTTTGGCCGGCGGCGACTTGTTCGACACCTACCTGACCAGTTTCGAACAGGTCTGGTCACAGGCGGTGCCCAAGGCCGCGATCGAAGGAGGAGCCGCATGAGGACCGACTACCTGAACGATCCCACCGCACCGCGGGCAAACAGCCTCAAGGTGGCCGTCAGCGCGTTCGTCCAAGACAAAGCCGGGCGAATCCTGATGATCCACCGCACCGACAACAATTTCTTCTCCCTCCCAGGCGGCGGCATGGAGGTAGGCGAAACCGTCGCTGGAGCGGTCATCCGGGAAGTCGCCGAGGAAACCGGCATCGACGTCCATCCGACTGATGTGATCGGCATTTTCTCCGACCCTGGCCACGTGATCGCCTACGATGACGGCGAAGTCCGCCAAGAGTTTTCGATCTGCTTCGCCGCCGAACCGATCGGTGGGACCGCCCGCGCAAGTTCGGAGTCGAAAGCCGTCGAGTGGGTGGCTCCCGACGAACTCGGCGACCTCCGGATACACCCGTCGATGCGCCAGAGGATCGACCAATGCCTTCAAGCGTCCGGGCGGACCTACTTCACTTGAAACTGAGCCGGTCCTCAGTGCGGCGCACCACCTCACGGATGATCGGCTCGGACTCACGGACCGACCGTCCCACCACATGGTCCGCCCCGTAACGGCGATAGATATCGGCCAGTCGATCATCCAGTGTGGTCGTCTTCCCGTCTGCGGTAGTCGTGAGGTCCGCCCACCACAGCGCGTCCCTCAGCGGCGTCTGTTCGTCTTTCCAGTCGATGCTCAGTTCGCGATTGCGCGCCTCGATACAGGCGCACGAATGGTTCGCCACCAGGGCACATAGCCGTTTCGATGCCCCGATCGACTCGAGGAACACCGCCCCATCGATCGGATGGAACCCCGTTCGCACCAGCACGGGCGCGTAGCCGATGTCATGCAGCCACCCGGCCGCCACTAACAGCTCTGCATCGTCGACCACCGGCCCAGCTAGCGCTGCACGACTCGCTACGCCCTCCACATGCCGCAGCCGGCGCGGCAACACGGACAGGTGCGCACGAGCAGTCTCCGCTGCCCAGCCAACGAGGTCCACAGCCATGCCACCACCGTATCGACCACATCCGACGAGCGTTTAACTGCCGAATTTCGCCATACAGGATCAAGAGCGCCCCGGCGGCGCTTCGCGCCGCCGCCGCGCTGCGACGCGCAGCGCGGCTGATGGGGCGTCGCTCGCGGCGCGTCGAGCGCGTCGGCGACACTCGGCCGCCGGGGCGCACACAGTTCCTGTCTGGTCACTTCTGCATCAACCGAAGCAGTGCTGGGCACGCCGGGAGCCGTACCCGACTTACCTCCCGCAGCCGAGCACGAATCGGCCGGCACTCTGCCCGGTCCACCGGCTGTGGTCCCGCCGAGGTCCCCGAATTGCACGAGCGAGGTCACCGCATCGGCCGACAGGGCTCGCCGATCACCAGTTCCTCACCGGCCGTGGTGGTCTGACTGATCCGAGGGCTGTCACGCCACCAGCGGGCATCAAGAGCGCCTACGGCGTCACTCCGTGATGGCTGGCGGATTCCCTGCGCGACCTCCGGCCGCGTGGCCCTGCTGTGTGGTGGCCTGCATTGTGTTCACGCGCCCCTCCAGCGTCAAGAGCGCCTACGGCGTCACTCCGTGATGGCTACCGCCACCCTTGACCCCGGAGCCTCTACGCGCGAAAGGCAGGCCGATAAGGGGCAGGCACAGCCAGCCCCCCTCTGGGTGCAAACCACCCCACAACAGGGCCAACCTCCGGTGACCCGACGGATGGGAGACGCGGACTGCTCACACTCGACCCCGCACCTGGCCCACGGAGAGAACTGCTGTCGCGGGATCGCCCCACTCTTCGAACCACCACGGGAGTTCCCGCACGATGTGCTTTGCCAGCGGGTGATCATCGGACATGCTGAACTCCCTGAAGATGTCGCCGAGGTAGCTCAGCATGCGACAGCACATGATGATCCAGTGCACACCTTCGATCGCATCCGACAACTGCTGCTCAGTTACCTCGATTCGATAGCGCCCCTGCTGGGACCACACCTCATCACGGAAGGTCATCTCACCGACCCGCCAGAACGACATTGTGCGGTCGGGCTCAGCACCCGAAACCGTGTCTATGTAGACCATATGGGAGAGATCGTTTCGCAGCTCCCTGGTCTCAAGGCATATCCGAGAAACGGCGTCGGACGGCCACCGCACACCGCGCACGCGAGCTAGACGACGCAGCATCTTTGGCATCTGGTCGGCGTTCGGATGAACAACCTCCTCAGCCCTCTCGTGGCCGTTGTCCTGAAAGCGCATGAATCGAACTTCCTCGATCAAAGCCTGCCATGCACCCATGACCTTCCAAGCTTGCGCTTCCATGGACCCGCTAGGAATGAACGCCTCACGCTCACGCGCCCGCATCTCATCGAATCTTCGCGAGATCTCTTCCAAGCTGGCAGGTGCCTCATCATTCGCCATGCCTCGGAGGCTACGGCGTAAGCGGATCTCTGACGCCGCTCTCAGCAACAATGGCCATGACACCCAACGCCAGCCAGTCCGTCTCCAGGCCGTCACACACTCGGAACGACCCAGTTCCGCCGAGAAGTAACGAGACGAATATGCCGAGATCAGATGTGCTTTCTGCACGCAACCACCAGGTCGCCCGACACCACCCGCAAGATCCTCGACATTTTCGAAGGCACCCAGCAGATCCAGCAGCTGATCGTCGCCCGCCGCGTGCTCGGGCTGACCAGCGCCGAACTGAAGTAGGCCGGGCTGAAGTAGTAAGCACAGCAAAGGGACCGGTGCGGGTCGGGTGGGCTCGCACCGGTTCGTCGTTTCCGCCTCAGCGCGGGTCGAGGCGGATCTCGGCGACGAGGGCGCGGTGGTCGGAGCCGGGTAGGTCGAGGGCTTCGACGGTGAGCGCCGTGCCGCCCGCGACGAGGATGTGGTCGATGCCGACGACGGCGGGCCACCATTTGTCGGTCGGGTAGGTGGCCAGGTGTCCGGCGCCCGCTTGGTCGGCGGCGTCGGCGAAGCGGCCGGTCAGGTAGTCGCGGAATTGCCGGTGGTCGTGGGTGGCGTTGAAGTCGCCGCCGACCAGGGCGGGGCGGTCGGCGGGCGCGTTCTCGACGATCGTGCGCAGGCGGGCCAATTCGTCGGCCCAGACCCCGGTGTCGTAGATCGGCGGCACGGGGTGGACCGCGTAGACCGAGACCGGGCCCGCGCCGGGGATCTGCGCCGTCGCCGACAGTTGGTTCAGCACGTAGCCGTCGTATTCGACGGTGTCGGACAGCGGGTGGCGGCTCCAGATCCCGGTGCCGCTCGCGGTTCGACCGGGGGCGAGGTACCGGTGCGGGAGCAGCTCGTCGATTCCCGCGGCCGCGAGTCCCGCCACGGCGGCCGGCGTGAGTTCGTTGACGGTGAGCACGTCGATGTCGTGCGCGCGCACCTGATCGACGAAGGTCCGCGGGTCGGTGCCGTCGAACAGCAGGTTGGCCTGCATCATCCGCACCACGGGGCCGTCGGCGGAGCCGGGGGCCGAGAAGTACAGCGGCGCCTGCACGGCCACGCCCGCGATCAGGACGACCGTGGACACCGCCGCACCGCTCCAACGCCGCACGGACAGGAACGCCACGGCGCCGATCACCGCCGACCCCATCAGATACGGCGCGGCCGAGGCCGCGAGCACCGGCAGCTGGGCCGACCACTGGCCGAAGTGCAGCGCGATGCCCGCGACGCCCGCCAGTGTCGCGGCCGCGCCGAGCAGGTCGGCGCCGATGCGCACAATTCTGGAGATCACACCGGACAGACAAGCACATCGTGCCGATCCGCCCGCGCCGCCGCGTACCCGGGCACAGCGCGACTCCGGGATGTCGACGCGTTGCCGATTCGACGGCGAACCGGGGCGTTTCCGAACAGAACTTGTTATCGTCGGGGCATCCCGAGCCCGTCCACCGGGTGACGGGACGTGCGTGCGCCGAGGAGTTTCCGGCGCCGCAACGCACAGCGCTCGATCCCGCTCCACCAACGACTCGCGAGGAGAGTGGTTCATGCGTCGAGGAAAGCTCACCCGTCATCTCACCGCCGTCGTCGCGACGGCCGTGGCCGTCGCGGTGTTCGCCGGTCCGGCCGCCGCGGAGGCGGACCCGGCGCCGGGCGCGCCCGCATCCGCGACCCTGGACGTGCCGGAGGCGTTGCGGCAGTTGCGTGCCGCCGCCACGGGCAATCCGGCGGCGGAGGCGGCGGTGGACCGGCTGCTGGCCGAGCCGGACGCGGTCGCCGCGGCCGGCGACGTCGCGCTGCCCGCCCAGGTGTTCCAGATCCCCGCCCAGTCCGACATCGGCCGCGGTGACGGGCCCGGCATGTACGGCTCGGGCATCGCGCTCGGCATCGACGGGTTCCGGCTCGGCTTCTTCGGCGGTCCGGGCATGATCGCGCCGAATCAGGCCGGCGCCAAGCTGGAGGCGGTCTGGGTCAACCTGTCCAACGGGCGCAGCGGCACCGAACTGCTCATCGAGCACAACGACGTTCCGGTCGACACCACCATCCGGTCGCGGGCCTTCGATCCCGGGCCGGGCATGATCGTCGCCGCCGTCTACGGCACGCTGTGGCACCGGTGGTCGGTGCCGGTCAGCGAGGCCCATCCCGACGGCTTCCAATACCTGCGGGGCACCATCAACTTCCCGTCGCTGGGCGCGCTCTACAACTGATCCGCGCGAGTACGGCCGTCCATACCCCGGGGTGTGGACGGCCGTCCGGTGCGGGCGGCTCCGGCCGCGTCCGCTTTGTCGGGTTCAAGGTGTGACCTCGCACACCCTGGACTGCTACGGTAGCCAGCACATGCCCGTTCGAGATCGCTAGGTCGAGTGCCGACGCGACGGTTCAGTGGAGGTGTTCGTGGTGAACCTGGCGCATGCGCTGGAAACCATCAAGGCGTTGGGAGTGCTGCGCTCCAGCGGGGTCGTCGACCTCTCCGATCCCGGAGAAACACTGCGCAACATGCGCGAGACCCGTCAGTACGGCCCGCATGCGGCGCTGGTCCGCCACTCGGCCCGGGTCGCGCCCGACCATCCCGCGCTGGTCGACGAGCGCGGCGAGCTCACCTACAAGGAATTGGACGAGCAGTCCACCGCCGTCGCGCGCGGCCTGCAGGCGGCGGGCATCACCGAGGGCATGGTCATCGCCGCGCTGGCGCGCGACCACCGCGGCCTGATCATGGCGAAGGTGGCCGCGGGCAAGCTCGGCGTACGGATCGCGCTGATGAACACCGGCTTCGCCAAGCCGCAGTTCGCCGAGGTGTGCGCTCGCGAGAAGGTGCAGGCGGTGCTGCACGACAGCGAGTTCCTCGGCCTGCTCGACGCGCTGCCCTCGGAGCTGCCGCGCTACCTCACCTGGGTGGACGAGGGCACCGAGGTGCCCGCCGGCACCCAGACCTTCGACGATCTGATCGCGGCGAACTCCACCGAGCCGCTGCCTGCGCCCAGCAAGCCGGGCGGCTTCATCATTCTCACCAGCGGTACCACCGGCCTGCCGAAGGGGGCGCCGCGCACCAAGGTCTCGCCGTTCGCGACCGCGCAGTTCGTCGATCGCATGCCGTTCCGCCGGTTCGGCACCATGGTGATCGTCTCGCCGATCTTCCACAGCACCGGCCTGGGCACCTGGCTGGTGGGCACCGTGCTGTCGAACAAGATCGTGATGCGGCGCCGCTTCGACGCCGAGGCCACGCTGAAGATGATCGCCGACCACAAGGCGAACATGCTGGTGGCCGTGCCGACCATGCTGCACCGCATGGTCGAGCTGCCCGAGGAGGTGCGTGCCAAGTACGACCTCTCCTCGCTGGAGTCGATCGTGCTCGCCGGGTCGGCGCTCTCGCCGGAACTGTCGATCCGGGCCGCCGAGGTGTTCGGCCCGGTGGTCTACAACCTCTACGGCTCCACCGAGGTCGCCATCGCCACCATCGCCAAGCCGGAGGAACTCGCCGTCGCGCCGGGCACCGTCGGCCGGCCGCCGATCACCTGCGATGTGCGGCTCTACGACGACAACGACAAGCAGATCCACGAGAAGAACGTCACCGGCCGCATCTTCGTGCGCAGCGGCGCGCCGTTCGAGGGCTACACCGACGGCAGGCACAAGCAGATCATCGACGGCTACATGTCCAGCGGCGACGTCGGCCACTTCGAGGAGCACGGCCTGCTCATGGTCGACGGCCGCGACGACGACATGATCGTCTCCGGCGGCGAGAACGTCTACCCGCAGGAGGTGGAGAACCTGCTGCTCGAGCACGACGACATCTTCGACGCCGCCGTGGTCGGCGTGGACGACGTGGAATTCGGCAAGCGGCTGCGCGCCTTCGTCGTTCCCGAGCCGGGCAAGCAGCCCGACGCCGAGGAGATCAAGGCCTACGTCAAGAACAACCTGGCCCGGTACAAGGTGCCGCGCGAGGTCGTCTTCCTCGACGACCTGCCGCGCAACGCCACCGGCAAGCTGCTGCGGCGGGTGCTGGTGGACTACGACGTCAAGGCCTGAGCCTCGCCCCGGTCGGCCACCCGCGTGGCCGACCGGACAACCGGGATTCACAACCCGGCCGCCGCCACTGCCGTGACCTCTCACAATGCCGGAACACCCGCGGTGCGGTAGACGACACTCGGAGTAACAGATGCTTGCTACGGTAGGCAGCACTGGATGTCGACGAGGCGGTCCGGGCCTGCGCCGGGCGGCCGCGGAAGGTTGGGTATGACTGTGTCCCTCGGCGGTTCGGTCCGCAAGGCAGGCGATCTCGCGCTCGGCGTCAACGTCATGGTCCGGCGGCGGCTGTTCAACCCGCTGCGCCTGGATCACGCGTTGCGCTCGGCGTTCAACGTGGTGAAGTTCGGCCCGTTCGCCGGTGTCGTCATGCACGCCGCGCAGACCCGCCCGCACGCGGCCGCCATCGTCGACGAACGCGGTGAACTGACCTTCGGCGCGCTCGACGAGCAATCCAACGCCTTCGCCAGGGGCCTTGCCGCCCAGGGCATCCGGCCCGGCGACGTGGTGGCGGTGCTCGCCCGCGACCATCGCGGCATGGTGCTGAGCCTGCTGGCCACCGGCAAACTCGGGGTGCGGGCGGTGCTGATGAACACCGGCTTCGCCGCGCCCCAGCTGGCGGCCGTCGCGGTGCGGGAAAAGGTCAAGGCGGTGCTGCACGACAGCGAGTTCGTCGACCTGATGTCCGCGGTGCCCGACAGCGTGCCGCGCATTCTCACCTGGGTCGATGCCACCGACGCGGTGGATCCGGCCACCCCGACCCTGGACTCACTGGCGGCCGGGCAGTCCACCGCGCCGCTGCCGACGCCGGCCAAGCCGGGCGGGATGGTCATCCTCACCAGCGGCACCACCGGCACCCCGAAGGGCGCGCCGCGGGACCGGGTGAGCCCGTTCGCCTCCGCCCAGTTCATCGACCGGGTTCCGTTGCCGCGCAACGGAACCATGATCATGGCCGCGCCGATCTTCCACGGCACCGGCCTGTCGCAGTTCACGATCGGTCTGGCGCTGGGCAACCGGGTGGTGTTCCAGCAACGCCGCTTCGACCCGGAACGGACGCTGGCCAACATCGCCGAATACCGGGCCGACGCGCTCGTGGTGGTGCCGACCATGCTGCAACGCATCCTCGACCTCGGCGACGAGGTGCTCGACCGCTACGACGTGCGCAGCCTGAAGGTGATCTTCGCCGCCGGGTCGGCGATCCCGCCGGACGTGGTGACCCGCACGCTGGACCGCTTCAACGACAGCCTCTACAACCTCTACGGCTCCACCGAGTGCGCGGTGATGACGGTGGCCACCCCGCAGGAGCTGCGCATCGCCCCGACCACCGCGGGCAAGCCGCCGGTCGGTATCCGGATCGCGCTGCTGGACGAGGACCGCAAGCCGATCACCGCGCCGCACGTCACCGGAACCATCTTCGTGGACAACGGTTTCGCCTTCTCCGGCTACACCGACGGCCGCACCAAGGAGATGGTGAACGGCATGATGTCCAGCGGCGATGTCGGGCACTTCGACGAGCACGGCCTGCTCTACATCGACGGCCGCGACGACGACATGATCGTCTCCGGTGGTGAGAACGTCTTCCCGCTCGAGGTGGAGAACCTCATCGCGGGCCGGGACGACGTCTTCGAAGCCGCGGTCGTCGGCGTCGACGACCGCGAGTTCGGCAAGCGGCTGCGCGCGTTCGTGGTGCCCGGCCCCGGCTCGGCGCGCGACCCGCAGGAGATCAAGGACTACGTGAAGGCGAACCTGGCCCGCTACAAGGTGCCGCGCGAGGTGATCTTCCTCGACGAACTGCCACGCAACGCCACCGGCAAACTGCTGCGTAAACCGTTGGCCGAGATGCCGGTGCCGGAGTAAGGGCGCCCGCTGGCTATCATCGCCCGGTGAACTCCAGGATCGACCGGTCGGCCGCTCGCGGCGGCGCCGTCGCGCGACTGCGCGGTGGCTCGGCCGGTGCGATCTCGGCCACGGTCTCGATCGCCGCGCATGGCTGGGCGTCGGCGGGCGCGGCGCCCGACAGCACGACGCTGGCGCTGCTGACGGGCGCGGCCGCGGTGGTGGGTGCGCTCGTCGCCGGGCTGGCGCCGCTGCGCGACACCGCGGCCGGTCTGGTCGCCGCGTTGGTCGCCGGGCAGCTGCTCGGCCACCTCACCCTCGGCGCCGCCTCGGGGCACCTCCACCACGGTGACCCGCAACTGAGCTGGCGCATGCTGCTCGCGCACCTCGTGGCCGCCGTCGCCGCCGCGATCGTGATCCGGGGCGCGGAGGCCGCCTACCGTATCGGCACCGCGGTGCTGGCCCGCGTGCTGCCCCGGCGGCCGTCCCCGCCGGTCCTCGACGACGACGCGCCGCTTCGCACGCGCTACCGCGAGCGCCTGGTCCTGCGGGTGTTCGCCGCGCGGGCGTTGCGGACCCGCGCACCGCCGCGTCCGGTCTTCACCTGATCCCTTTCCCACCCGGTGCGCGACCGGTTCCGGTCGCGCGTCGTCGTCGCCTCGGCGCACCGCCTGATTCGGCATGACCTGATCCGGCACCGTCCTGATTCGGCGCGGTCCTGATCCGGCGCGGTCCTGCTTCGGCACCGTCCTGATCCGGGATCGTCCTGATCGGCACGGTCCTGATCCAGGGCCGTCCTGATCGGCACAGTTCTGATCCGGGGCGGGTCCTGATCGGCACAGTCCTAATCCAGGCCCGTCCTGATCGACACCGCCCAGATCCGGCACCGCCCAGCTCCGACACGGCCCTGACTCGGCACGACTCAGCCCCGGTCGCGTGACGCCGTGCCGGTCGTGGCCGACGTGTCATGGACGCGTCCGCGCCCGCCTTCGAACGGGCGGACGCCGCCGCATCGGAGTCGATGGATGCCGCCGCATCCGAACAGGCCGGTGCTGCCGCATCGGGCGCCCGATCCCTCCGGATCCGCCGCGCCCCGACGACCCCGGGTTCCTCCTTCGAGAACGAGAAGACCGTGAGCACAACAGAATCTCTCGCCCCCGACGCCGCGGCGTCCCCGGCCGACAGCGCCGGGTCCGAGTCCCGCCGCGAGGCCGGGCCGCCCGGTCCCGGCACCGCCCCTACCGCCCGCGGCGGCTTGCCGGCCCTGGCCATGCGGCTGCACTTCTACGCGGGCGTCTTCGTGGCGCCGTTCATCCTGATCGCCGCCGTCACCGGCGCGCTCTACGCGATCGCGCCCACCCTCGAACAGGTCGTCTCGCGCGACCTGCTGACCGTCGACGCCACCGGGACCGCGCGTCCGCTGGCCGAGCAGGTCGAGGCCGCCACCGCCGTCCGGCCCGACCTGGCCCTGGTGGCCGTGGCACCGGCGCCGGGCCCGACCGACACCACCCGGGTGCTGTTCGCCGATCCCACGCTCGGGGAGTCCGAGCGCCGGGCAGTGTTCGTCGACCCGTACACCGCGCGGGCGGTCGGCGACGCGGTGGTGTACGGCAGTTCCGGCGCGCTGCCGCTGCGCACCTGGATCGACCACCTGCACCGTGACCTGCACCTGGGCGAGTTCGGCAGGCTCTACAGCGAGCTGGCGGCCTCGTGGCTGTGGATCGTGGCGCTGGCCGGGCTGGTGCTGTGGTGGCGCCGGGTCCGCCAGCGGCGGGCCAGGAACTCCCCGGCGTGGCTGCTCGCTCCCGATCGCTCGCGGCCCGGGCGGTTGCGCGGCATGAACTGGCACGGCGCGCTCGGCATGTGGCTGCTGCCGCTGGTGCTGCTGCTGTCGGTGACCGGCATGACCTGGTCGGCCTACGCGGGCGCCAACATCGGCGACCTGCGTGCCCAGCTGAGCTGGACCACCCCGGCGGTGAGCACCGAATTGTCCGGGGCCGCACCGGCGTCCGATCACGGTGGCGATCACCACCACGGCGGTGGCGCGACGCCGCCCGCCGGCGCGTCCGCCGGCCGCGGGGGCGATATCGAACGCGCCCAGCTGGCCGCGCGGGCCGCCGGGATCGCGCAGGCGGTCGAGATCACCGTGCCGGCGGGGCCGGAACAGGCATACACCGTCAAGGAACGGCGTATGCCCGGCATCTACACCGTCGACGCGGTGGCCGTCGACGGCGCGACCGGCGCCATCACCGACCGTCTCCCCTACGCGGACTGGCCGCTGATGGCCAAGCTGACCAACTGGGGCATCCAGTTCCACATGGGCCTGATGTTCGGCCTGGCCAACCAGCTGCTGCTGCTCGCCGCGATGGTCGGCCTCGTCGTGGTCATCGTGCTCGGCTACCGCATGTGGTGGCAGCGCAGGCCGACCCGCGGCGCGGCGCGGATTCCGCTGGGCCGGGCGCCCCGCCGCGGCGCACTGCGCGCGTCCCGGCCGTGGCTGGTGGTGCCGCTGCTCGCGGCGGCCGTGCTGGTCGGCTGGTTCGTGCCGCTGGTCGGCGTGAGCCTGCTCGGCTTCCTGGTCGTCGACGCCCTGGTCGGCCTCCGGCACCGCGTGCGGCGAGCCGCCTGACCCTCTCATCCCCCGGCGGTCCGGTCGACACCGACCGGACCGCTGCCTAGTCGCGGCCCCGCAACCGGCCGCCACCCGAGAACCATCGAAGGATTCGATTCACCATGAAGCTCCACCGTCTCACCGCCGTCGCCGCCACCGTGCTCACCGCGGTCGGTCTCGCCGTGAACACCGCCACCGCCGCACCCGCCGACGCGCAGCCCATCAGCTTCACCGCGCACGCCACCGACACCGCCTCGATCATCGAGATCGACGCAGGCACCCTGCGCGTGCACGACAACCAGCTCCAGGTCACCACCGCCGACGGCCGCGTCGTCGCCGCCACCCCGCTGAGCTTCGTCCTCGACGACTTCACCTTCCCCATCGCCGCCGACATCGACGGCAACCGCGCCACCCTCACCCCGCAACTCGATCCCGCCGAGGCGGTCTACACCCCCGTCGCCCTCCCGTTCGAGGACAAGGCGCCGTGGAAGAGCGAATACGACCGGGAACAGGCCGCCTGGTCCCGCATGACCAGCACGATCAGCATGGGCGCGACCGTCGGCACGCTGGTCGGCGGCCTCGGCGGCGGGGCCGTGGGCTGCGTGTTGGGCGGCATCGTGGGCGCCACCGTCGCCGCGGCCACCATCGTCGGCCTGTTCGGTCCCTTCATCCCGGCGGCGGCCGTCGGCTGTCTCGGCGGGATCATCGCGGTCGGCGCGCTGGGCACCCTCGCCGGGCAGATCCTGGTCACCGCCCCGGTCGCGGTCGCCGCGGCGGTGCAGTACTTCACCACCGTCAACCAGCCCTTCACACCGGCCGCGAAGTAGCACGGACCGCGGACCGGGGCGCCCCTTCGCCGGTGTGGTTTGTCCCCGACGGTCACGGGTACGCCGCGGAGTACTCGACACCCCGTCGGAAAGGCACCTGTCATGGCAACCTTCGACTCCACCACCCGAACGAATCAGTGGTCCCCGGTCCGCATCGCCGCCGCCGTGGTGGGCGCGGTATTCCTGCTGGTCGGCATCCTGGGATTCATCCCCGGGGTCACCACGAACTACGACACCCTGGAATGGGCGGGCCACCACTCCGAAGCACAGCTGCTCGGCCTGTTCGACGTCTCGATCCTGCACAACCTCGTCCACCTGGCCTTCGGCGTGCTCGGCCTGCTCGCCGCGCGCGCCGCGAGTTCGGCCACCGCGTTCCTCGTCGGCGGCGGCGTCATCTACCTGGTGCTGTGGCTGTACGGGCTGGTGATCGACGAGCACAGCGACGCCAACTTCATCCCGGTCAACAACGCCGACAACTGGCTGCACTTCGGTCTCGGTGTGGGCATGGTCGCCCTCGGCGTCCTGCTGCCGCGCCGCACCGCCGGACGGCAACACACCGGCCTGATGAACTGACCGCCGTTTGTCGGCCACCGACCCGGGTAGCCGGAAGACGTGACCTGAAGTCGAGGAAAGGGGTTCGTATGAGCACGATGGCCGCCACCGTGGACGTGGAGGTCCCCGTCCGCACCGCCTACAACCAGTGGACGCAGTTCGAGTCGTTCCCGCAGTTCATGGAGGGTGTGGAGGCCGTGCAGCAGCTCGACGACCGGCACACCCACTGGCGGATCCACGTGGGTCCGTCGACGCGGGAGTTCGACGCGACCATCACCGAGCAGCATCCCGACGAGCGCGTGGCGTGGAAGTCCGACAGCGGACCCAACCACGCGGGCGTGATCACCTTCCACCGGCTCGACGACACCCACACCCGGGTGACCGCCCAGATCGACGTCGACCCGGAGGGATTCGTGGAGAACGCCGCGGACAAGCTCGGCGTGCTGAAGCACCGCGTGCACGGAGACATGCAGCGCTTCAAGGAGTTCATCGAGAGCCAGGGACACGAGACCGGCGCCTGGCGCGGTGACATCCCGCGCCCGGATCAGCGGTGAGTTCCCGGTCTGCACACGACGACGCCGCGGCACCCGCCGCGGCGTCGTCGTGTGTGGCCCGCCCTCAGGCCGGTGTCGAATCGTCGGACCCTGGCGTCGAATCGCGCCGCGCCACGGTGGCTTCCGTGCTGGTCGGCGCGACCGGGCGCAGCAGCACCCAGGCCAGGAACAGCAGCGCGAACGCCGCCATGCCCAGACCGGCCCACAGATTGACGTTGATGCCGCCGGTCTTGGCCTCCTCGGCGGCGGTGTCGTGGACCAGCCCGGTGATCACCAGGATGATCCCGTAACTGCCGAGCAGCGCGGCCACGATGGTGCGGATGTCGAACAGCATCGGATCTCCCTATCCCACGAAGATGTTGAGCAGAATGACCAGCACCAGGGCGATGCCCGCGAGCAGCACGGGGCGCTGATACCAGGGCAGCGTGGCCGCCTCGGGGTCGGTGCGCAGCTGTGCGGGTGTCTCGGAGTACACCAGCCCCACCAGTTCGGCGGCCGGCTTGGGCTGGGTCACCATCGTCACCGCGACGCTGACCAGGATGTCGACCACGAAGGCAACACCGGCGGCGACGAAACTGGCACCCTGGCCGGACAGTTGGAAGACCTCCATCTCGTGCAGCAGGAAGATGACGATGGCCGAACCGGTTCCGGCCACCAGGCCCGCCCAGCCCGCGGTCGGGGTCATCCGCTTCCAGAACATGCCGAGGATGAACGTCGCGAACAGCGGCGCGTTGAAGAAGCTGAACAGCGTCTGCAGGTAGTCCATCATGTTGCTGAAATTGCCCGCGATGAACGCGGTGAAGATGGCCGCGACCGTCGCCCCGACCGTGGCCAGCCTGCCGACGGTGAGGTAATAGCCGTCGGGCCGGTCCTTCACCACGTACTGCTGCCAGAGGTCGAAGCTGAACACGGTGTTGAAGGCCGAGACGTTGGCGGCCATGCCCGCCATGAACGCCGCGAGCAGACCGGCCAGGCCCACCCCGAGCAGACCGTTCGGCAGGACCTCCTTCATCAGGTACAGCAGGGCCTGGTTGTAGGTGACATCGCCGCTGAAATCCGGATCGGCCGCCTTGGCCTGCTTGTACTCGATCATCTCCGGCACGAGCACGGCGCTGATCATGCCGGGGATGACCACGATGAGCGGGATGAACATCTTCGGGTAGGCGCCGATGATGGGCGTGCGCCGGGCCGCGGAGATCGAGTTGGTCGCCATCGCGCGCTGGACCTCGACGAAGTTGGTGGTCCAGTAACCGAAGGACAGCACGAAGCCGAGACCGAAGACGATGCCGAGCACCGACAGGAAGTTGTCGGTGAACCCGCTGAGCGCGTTGCCCGGCCACGAATCCAGCTGGGCGGCGCCACCCGGCGAGGCGGTGACCCGTTCGGTCAGCCCGTCCCAGCCGCCCACCCGGTGCAGGCCGACGAGGGTCAACGGCAGCAGTGCCGCGACGATGACGAAGAACTGCAGTACTTCGTTGTAGATGGCGGCCGAGAGCCCGCCGAGGGTGATGTAGGACAGCACGATCGCCGCGGCGGCGACCACCGAGACCCACAGCGGCCAGCCGAGCAGCACATTGAGGATCGAGCCGAGCAGGTACAGGTTGACCCCGGCGATGAGGATCTGCGCGGTGGCGAAGCTGAGCGCGTTCACCAGGTGCGCGCCGGTGCCGAAGCGCCTGCGCATGAACTCCGGCACGCTGCGCACCTTGGAGCCGTAATAGAACGGCATCATCACCACGCCGAGGAACAGCATGGCCGGAATCGCGCCGATCCAGAAATAGTGGAAGGTGGGGAATCCGTATTCGGCGCCGTTGGCCGACATGCCCATGATCTCGACCGCGCCGAGGTTGGCCGAGATGAAGGCCAGGCCGGTCACCCAGGCGGGCAGCGACCGGCCGGACAGGAAGAAGTCGATGCTGGAGGAGACCCGGCTGCGCGCCAGCAATCCGATACCGAGCACGAACACGAAATACAACGCGACCAGGGCGTAGTCGACCGGATCGGCGTCCAGGCGCAGCGTCTCGACCGCCTCGAAACGCACCGCGGCGGCGG
This sequence comes from Nocardia sp. FDAARGOS_372, assembly GCF_002554515.1. Classification (NCBI taxonomy): domain Bacteria; kingdom Bacillati; phylum Actinomycetota; class Actinomycetes; order Mycobacteriales; family Nocardiaceae; genus Nocardia; species Nocardia sp. FDAARGOS_372. The sequence continues at coordinate 3,313,234 of NZ_PDDW01000001.1, forward strand.
GCGATCCGGGTGCGGCGGAGGTCAGGAACAGGGAATCGGCAAGCGGCACAGCGGTGTCCCTCCTTGCGGTGGCACCACTCGACGAGCGGGTCGCGCGCGGCGAGCGGCTTCGTGCGGCGACAGCGACCCCGCACCGACCTGCGGCGTCCACTGACAACTACCGCGTGATTGTCGCACTCCCCGGCCACGATCCGGGGCGAACCGAAACAGCGAGTCCCCCGGACGGTCCGGTGTTGCGCGGCCGTTCATCCCGCGTGCGCCGTCAGTTCTCCCGGTGTGCCCCCGCGGCCGGGACGACGGTGAAGGTCCGCGGGGCGCGGTGTCCGGCGCTGCCGAGTCGTCGCTCGACGGCCGCGGCGACGGCGTCGGCCTGCCCGCTCTCGACCAGGGCGATGGCGCTGCCGCCGAACCCGCCGCCCACCATGCGGGCACCGTGGGCGCCCGCGGCGAGTGCCGTGTCCACGACGAGATCCAGCGCGGGGGTGGAGACCTCGAAGTCGTCGCGCAGCGACGCGTGCCCGGCGGTCAGGATCGGGCCGATCTCCCGCGGGTCGGCGCCGCTGCGCAGGGTCTCGGCGACCGCGAGCACGCGGGCGTTCTCGGTGACCACGTGCCGGGCGCGCCTGCGCACCACCGGATCCTCGATCCGGCCGAGTTCGCCGGGCACCACCACGTCGCGCAGTGCGGCCACGCCGAGCGCCGCCGCGGCCGCCTCGCACTGGGCGCGGCGCTCGGCGTAGCCGCCACCGGCGTGTTCGTGTGCCTCGCGGGTGTCGATCACCAGCAGCGTCAGGCCGGACCGGGCGAGGTCGAAGGGGATCTGCCGGTAGCCGGGGTCGGTTCCGGGTGCGGCGCCGGTGAATCGGCGGACGTCCAGGAACAGCGCGTGTCCCGCGGTGCACAGCACCGCGGCGGACTGGTCGAGCACGCCGGTGGGCGCGCCCGCGTAGTCGTTCTCGGCCGCCCGTGCGACATCGATCAGCTCGCGCTCGCTCAGCTGGGGCGCGTACAGGTCGCGCAGCGCCAACGCCACCGAACAGGACAGCGCGGCCGAACTCGACAGCCCCGCCCCGATCGGCACCGCGCCGTCCACCTCGAGGTCGAGTCCGCCCACCGGGTGCCCGCGCCGGACGAACTCACCGACCACGCCGAGCACGTAGCGGGCCCAGCCCGGCACCTGCGTCCGCACGGCGTGGATGGCGTCGAGTTCGGCCCGCACCGGCTCGTCCGGCCGTTGCCGCGAGCGCACCCGCACCACCGGCTGCGCCGTCACCCGCGCGGCGCACCGGGTGACCAGCGGCAACGCGATCGGCAGGACGTATCCGTCGTTGTAATCGGTGTGCTCGCCGATGATGTTGACCCGCCCCGGCGCCACCCACGTATCCACCACCGGCCCATTGTGCGCCGCGGCGCGGGCGCGCCCCGCCCCGACCCGCGCAGGGCGGCACGCCGAGGAGACGAACCCGGGCAAACCATCCCGGCGGACCCCGGTTCCGTGCGATCATCGGATCAGTTGTCCAGGTCTCGGTGACCGGACGTGCAGCGCCCGCCCGGGACCATCCGCTCGTAGCACCACACCCAGCTCGACGTCGACGTCGTCGTGGCGGATCGCGCTGACCGCCTGCCGCATGGTTCACCGCGTTACCAGGGCCGAGGGGGGTTTGATGACAGGAACCGCAGATTATCCGGGCCTTCACCGCGAACGCCTCGGAAACCGGTGGTGCGCACCGCTTCTCGGCGCCTGGGCGGCCGTGATCACGGTGCCGCCGGTGCTGGGCGGCCCGGTGCTGACCGCGACGACGGTGCCGATCGTGGTGGCGGGGACGCTGGTGATGATCGGATACGGCCTGCGCCGCTACCGGCCGGCGCGGCCGCTGCCGTGGTATCTGCTGTCGGGGTCGGCGGTGCTGTTCGCGACGGGCAGCGTGCTGTCCGCCGCGAGCGGCGGCGGTGGCCGGGCGGGCGACCTCTGCGTCCTGGCGGGCTATCTGGGGGTCGCCGCGGCCGCGGCGGTGTGGTTGCGGCCGCGGCAGGCGCGCGGCGAGTACGACCTGACGCTGGATTCGGCGCTGATCGGCCTGGCGGCGCTGCTGGCCTCGTGGACGGTGCTGATCTCGCCCATCCTGCGGTCCGGAGCGCCGGGCTTCGACACCCTCGTGGCCGCCGCCTACCCGCTGCTGGACGCGGTGCTGCTGGCCCTTGTGGCGCACTCGGTGGCGACCGCGGCACGCTCGGAGACCTCGTTGCGGCTGCTCCACGTGGCCGTGATCGCCGTGCTGCTGGGTGATCTCGGCGCCGGGATCGACGCCGCCGGGCTGGCCCGCGTGGACGACGGACTGCTGCACATCCCGTTGCTCGTCGCCTACGCCGCCGTGGGCATCGCGGCCCTGCATCCGACGATGGCGGGCCTCGGTGGGCCGCGCCGGGTCCACGTGCACCGGTCCCGGCAGCGGGCCGGGGTGATCGCCGTCGCGTTGATCGTGGCGGCGCTGGTTCCGGCGCTCGGCACCCGGCTCGGCACCGTCGACCGGGTGGTCGTCGCCACGCTGTTCGCGCTGCTGCTGATCGGTGTGCTGGTGCGCGGCGAACGGGCCGTGCAGCGCAGTGCCCGCAGCGAGCGCCGCGCGCAGTACCAGGCCGACCACGACATGCTCACCGGGCTGCTCAACCGCACCGCCCTGCTGCGCACCCTCGCCAGGGAACGGGCGGACTGGCGGGCCGGTCCGCTGAGCCTGCTGTTCCTCGATCTCGACGGCTTCAAGCGGGTCAACGACAGCTACGGTCACGCCGTGGGCGACGAACTGATCGCCAACGCCGCCGCCCGGATCCGCCGGGTCGCCGGGCGCATTCCGGTGTGTGCCCGCTACGGCGGGGACGAGTTCGTCGTGCTCACCCCGTGCGGCGTGCGGGAGGCGGTGACGCTGGCCGAGCGCCTGCTCGACGCCTTCGGCAGGCCGTTCGAGCTCAGTGTCGGCGCGGTGACGGTCACCGCCAGTGTCGGCATCACCGGCGCCGACGGCGACGCCGACATCTTCGACCTGATCCGGGACGCCGACGCGGCGATGTACCGCGCCAAGGACCAGGGCCTCGGTTACGCCCTACCCCAGCGCGAAACCCCCACGCCGCGACCGAACAGCCACGAGGACAACGGCATTCGCACACCGGACCCGACCACGGCCGAGGGGTGCACCGTACCCGCGGTGCGCGCGCTGCCGCTGCGCCGCCGGTGGCTGCCCGGAGCCCGCCGCCCGGTCCCCGGCGAGGCCGCCGGGTGCGCGTCCGGGCGCGCCGCACCGCCCGGACTCGACGGGGCCGATGCGCCGGGTGATGCCCCGAGTGGGCGCTCCCGCGGCGAGCGCGCCGCGAGCCGGGCGGGATGACGGCCGTGTGCGGTCGTCAGGAATCCAATTCCTCGAGCGCCCGCTTGGCGGCGGCCAGTTCGGCCTGCAATTGTTCGACCTTCGCCAGCTGTGCCTGCTTGGCGGCCTCGAGCACACCGGCGACCACCTCCGCGACCTCCGGGTGCAACAGCTTGGCGGCCTGCGCCACCGCGGCACTGCTCACCGGCAGCCCGCGCACCGACCGCTTCTTACCGGTGGCGACCTCGACCGTCCACTCGCCGTCGGCGGTGCCCGCGAGGGTCACGGTGACCTCGGGCGTCTTCTTCCGCGCGGGCGACTTGGTGGTCTTGGCCGGTGCCGGACGGGGGGCGGCCGGCTTGTCCTGGGCGCTCGGACGCGGTTCGGCGGCAACGTCTTTCGCGGTCGCCTTCGCGGCCGGGGCGGCGGCGGGCTCGGCGCGGCCCGCCGCTCGCACGGGGGCGGGGCTCGCGGGGGTCGCGGTCGACGGCTGGGTCACGGGGGGTTCCTTCCTCGGCGCCGGCTTCGACCGGCCCGACGCGGCGGCCTGCCGCTCGCGCGGCGGCTTGGTCAGGGTCACTTCGACGGGGGAGAACGACAGCGCGTCCTTGGAGCCGGTGGGCCGCACCTGCAGGAAGTCGCCCTCGGCCGGATCGCCCAGCGCCACAACCTTGCCCGAGCGGCCTTCGGGCACGCCCACCGCGGCGGAGGTGAACCACACCATCGGCGGACGGCCTGCGGCGATCTCGGCGGCGATGTGCTCGATCTCGCTGTCCGACAACGGCTTGGGTTTGGTGCGGGAGGACGGCATGGGGAGCTCCGGACGATCATCGGGGGACGACTGCGTGCCCCAGATGATGCCGCACGCCACCGACACCACGCACAGGCGGCGGGGGCCACCGGCGCGGGCGGCCCTGGCGCGGCACTCAGAAACGCTGTTAACTTATTGCCTACGTCACAATCGGACGAGGACGAACCGCTTTGATGCACGCACTGCAACTGACCGGCCCCGGCAGGCTCGAACTGCGCACGGTTCCGGTGCCCGGGATCGGCCCCACCGACGTGCTGCTGCGCGTCGGCGCCGCAGGTATCTGCCACTCCGACCTCTACGTCCTCGGCCTGCCGTTCCCGCTGCGGGAGGAGCCGCTCACCCTCGGCCACGAGATCGCGGGCACGGTCGAAGCGGTCGGCGCCGAGGTGGACGGCCCGCGGCCGGGCGACCGCGGCGTGGTCTATCTGTGCTGGTCGTGCGGGGTGTGCCGAGAGTGCATCCGTGGCAACGAGAATGTCTGCCTCGCCGCGGGCCGGTCGGCGATGCCGCCCTGCCCCGGACTCGGGCCCGACGGCGGCATGGCCGAATACGTCCGCGTTCCGGCGCGTGCGTTCGTGCCGATCGGCGAACTGGATTTCCTGCAGGCCGCTCCGCTCGCCGACGCCGCGCTCACCAGCTACCACGCGATCGCGGGGGCGCGCGACCACCTGCTGCCCGGTGCGACCGCCGTCGTCATCGGCATCGGCGGGCTGGGGCACGTGGCGGTGCAGATCCTGGCCGCCACCACCGCGGTGCGCATCATCGCGGTCGACGTGAGCGAGGACAAGCTCTTCCTGGCCGCCCACTACGGAGCCGACGAGGGCCTGGTGATCGGCGCGGACACCGCGGCGCGGATTCTCGAACGCACCGGCGGCCGGGGCGCGGAAGCGGTGTTCGACTTCGTCGGCGTCGACGAGACCGCCCGCCTGGCGGTGGAGACCGTCGCCCCCAACGGCGCCTACCGGATGGTGGGACTCGGCGGCGGTGCGCCGGAGCTCACCGCGGGCCCGGCCGGCGGGCCCGGCTGGCCGTGGGGCGCCTCGGTGCGCAAGTCCTACGGCGGCACCCGCTCGGACCTCGTGGAGTCCATCGCCCTGGCGCAGGCGGGCAAGCTGCGGGTCGAGGTCGAGCCGTACGAACTGGCCGACGGCCGCGAGGCGCTCGACCGGCTCGACCGCGGCCTGGTCCGTGGCCGGGCGGTACTCGTGCCATGACAGTGGAAGGACGGGGATGACCACATCCGTTGACCGGCAAGCGCTTCGGGCCGAGGCCGTCCGGCGGCTCACCGCGGCGGGCGCGCCCTTCGAGACGACGGTCGAGGAGGTGCTCGGCGCACCGGTCACGGTCTTCCGGCACCGCAAGCCCGCGCTCCGCGCGCTGCTGGCCGAATCCGCGCGGCTGGGTGAGCGCGAGTATCTCGTCGACGGCGAGCGGCGCATCACCTACGCCGCGCACCTGGCCGCCGTCGCCGCACTGGCCGAGGGCTTGCGCACCCGGTTCGGCATCGCGGCGGGCGACCGCGTCGGCATCCTCGCCGCCAACAGCGCGGAGTGGGTGCAGGCGTTCTGGGCCTGCCAGTGCCTCGGGGCGATCGCCGTGGGCTACAACGCGTGGTGGATGCCCCGCGAGATCGACTACGGCCTGGCCCACACCGCGCCGAAGGTGCTGATCGCCGACGACCGGCGGATCGAGCGGCTCGCACAGGTCGAGCACACCGTCCCCGTGCTGTCGATCGAGCAGCAGCTGCCCGCGCTGATCGCCGAGTTCGCCGGGGCCGCGCTGCCGGAAACCCCGGTCGCCGAAGACGATCCGGCCGTGATCCTCTACACCAGCGGCACCAGCGGCAGGCCCAAGGGCGCCACGCATTCGCACCGCAACCTGCTCGCCGTGGTCGACCAGCACCGCTTCAACGACGCGGTGGCCGCCGCCTGCGCCGGCCGCACCGACGACGGTGGCCCCAAGGGCCGCCGCTTCCTGCTCACCTCCCCGCTGTTCCACATCGCCAGCCTGCACAACCTGGTGCTGCCACGGCTGGCCACCGGCGACACCGCCGTCGTCTACCGTGGCGGTTTCGACGGCGAGCGGGTGCTGAGCCTGATCGAGCGGGAGCGCATCACCAACTGGGGCGCCATGCCGACGATGATCCACCGGCTGCTCGACGCCGACGTGGAATGCCACGACCTGTCCTCCCTGGCCGCGCTGTCGCTGAACTCGGCACCGTCCTCGGCCGCCTTGCAGGAGGCGCTGCGCGACCGCGTCCCGGCCGCGCGCACCGCGCTCACCACCAGTTACGGTATGACCGAATGCAGTACGGCCGCCACCCTGGCCACCCCGGCCGAGCTGGCGGAGTTCCCGGACACGGTGGGCAGGCCGATCATCGGCGTGGAGTTGAGCATCCGGGACGCCGAGGGTGAACCGGTGGCCGACGGCGTCGAGGGCGAGGTGTGGGTGCGCAGCGCCTACGTCATGCTCGGCTACTGGAACGATCCCGCCGCCACCGCCGCCGCGCTCACCCCGGACCGCTGGCTGCGCACCGGCGACCTCGGCGTGTGCACCGACGGCAGGCTCCGATTGTCCGGCAGGCGGTCGGATCTCATCCTGCGCGGTGGCGAGAACATCTACCCCACCGAGGTCGAGCACTGTCTCGACGAGCATCCCGCGGTTCGCGAATGCGCGGTGCTCGGGCTACCCGATCCCGACCTTGGCCAGCGGGTGGGCGCCGTGGTGGTGGTCGAGGACGAGGCCGCCACCGATCCCGGGCAGCTACGGGCCTTCACCGCCGAGCGGCTGGCGTACTACAAGGTGCCCGCCGACTGGCGGATCACCACCGAACCGCTGCCCCGCAACGCCACCGGCAAGGTGATGCGCGCCGGCCTGGCCGACCTGTTTCCCGACGGGTGAGGACGGAAAACTCGTGTACGACACCATCATCAAGGGCGGACGCTGGTTCGACGGCACCGGCGCGGCCTCGGCGATCCGGCATCTGGGCATCCGGGACGGCCGGGTCGTCACGGTGTCGGCGGCCCCGCTCGACGAACAGGGCTGCACACGGGTGATCGATGCGACCGACCGGTGGGTGCTGCCCGGCATGATCGACATCCACACCCACTACGACGTCGAAGTGCTCGGCAGTCCGCAGCTGAGCGAGTCGCTGCGGCACGGCATCACCACGGTGCTGCTCGGCTCGTGTTCGATCTCCACCGTGCATGTCGGCCCGGAGACCGCGGGCGACCTGTTCGGGCGGGTGGAGGCGATCCCGCGCAGGCACGTCATCGACGCGGTCGCGCGGGGCAAGAGCTGGAGCAGCGCCCACGAGTACGCGCAGGCGCTCGAGGAGCTGCCGCTCGGGCCGAATGTGGCGGCGTTCATCGGGCATTCGGACATGCGCGCGGCCGCGATGGGGCTGGACCGGGCCACCCGCGCGGGCGTGCGGCCGGATGGCGCGGAGCTGGACACGATGGCGCGCTGGCTGACCGAGGCGCTGGACGCGGGCTTCGTCGGCATGTCCTCCCAGCAGTTGCGCTTCGACAAGCTCGACGGGCAGTACTGCCGTTCCCGCACGCTGCCGTCCACGTTCGCCACCGCACGGGAACGCCGCAGGCTGGGTGACATTCTGCGGGCGCGGGGCCGGGTGTTGCAGGGCGGCCCGGACGCCTCGCGCCCGCACACGGTGGTGACGATGGCGGCCGCCACCCTCGGCCTGTTCCGCGCGCCGCTGAAGGTCAGCCTGCTCTCCGCGGCCGACCTGAAGGCCCTTCCCGCGGTGATCCACCTGTTCTCGCTGCTGGCCCGCACCCTGAACCTGCTGGGCGGGAACTTCCGCTGGCAGCACCTGCCGGTGCCGTTCGAGGTGTACGCCGACGGCATCGACCTGGTGATCTTCGAAGAGTTCGGGGCGGGCGCGGCCGCCATGCACTTGGCCGATCAGGTCGAGCGGCGCCGGGACATGCTCGCCGACCCGGACTACCGGCGCCGCTTCCGCCGCGACTACGACCGCAGGTTCGGCCCGCGGGTGTGGCACCGCGACTTCTTCGACGCCGAGATCGTCGACTGCCCGGATCAACGCGTGATCGGCAAGACCTTCGGCCAGGTGGGTCTCGACCGCGGCGGCCTGCATCCCGTGGACGCCTTCCTCGACCTGGTGGTCGAGCACGGCGACAAGGTGCGCTGGCGCACCACCATCTCCAACCACCGGCCGCACGTGCTCGACCGCCTCGCCGCGCATCCGGGTGTGCACCTGGGCTTCTCCGACGCGGGCGCGCACCTGCGCAACATGGCCTTCTACAACTTCGGGCTGCGGTTCCTGCGCCGGGTGCACGAGGCCGAGCGGGCGGGCCGGCCGTTCCTGTCGCTGGAACGCGCGGTGCACCGGATGACCGGCGAGCTGGCCGACTGGTACGGCCTGGACGCCGGGCACCTGCGCCAGGGCGACCGCGCCGACGTCGTTGTCATCGATCCGGCGCACCTGGACGCCGAACTCGACCGATACGCCGAGGCGCCGGTGGCGCAGTACGACAACCTCTCGCGCATGGTCAACCGCAACGACGCCGCGGTGACGGCGGTGCTGGTCGGTGGCGAGTTCGTCTTCGGCGAGGGCAGGGCCGGGGACTCGGTGGGGGTCACGCGCACCGGCCGGTTCCTGCGCGCCCGCTGAGTTCGGCTCCTCGACCGGCACGGTGGCGCGCATCGCCCCGGTGTTTGGGTACCCCGGTCACGGGAACCCGCCCGAATAAGCCATCGAGGAAAGGGTTGACGTCCATGTTGCTGCGCCGACTTGCCCGACCACTGCTGGCGACCGCCTTCGTCGCCGACGGGGTCGACACGCTCATGAATCCCGAACCGCGCGCCAAGGCCGCGGCCGCGCTGCCCGCCGAGGTCGCGAGCAGGCTGCCCGCCGACCCGGACACCGTCATCAAGGTCAACGCCGTCGCGCAGGTCTCGGGCGGCGTGCTGCTGGCCCTGGGCAAAGCACCCCGGCTCGCCTCGATCGTGCTGGCCGCGTCCGTGCTGCCCGCCACGGTCACCCAGCAGAACTTCTGGGCCGAGCCCGACCCGGACAAGAAGCTCGCCAAGCGCACCGCCTTCCTCAAGGACGTGAGCCTGCTGGGCGGACTGCTGATCGCCAGCGCCGACACCGCGGGTAAGCCGTCGCTGGGCTGGCGGGGCAAGCGCGCCGCGCGCAACGCCGCCGCGACCGTCTCGGCGGCGTTGCCGTTCGGCGCGGCCGCGAGCGACGGCACCGGCGAGGCGCTGCGCCAGCACGCGCAGGAGGCCGCCGAGCGGGCCAAGGAACTCGGCACCGTGGCCGCCGCCAAGGGGTCCGAGCTGGCCGAGACCGTGCAGACGCACGGGCCGGAGTGGGCGGCCACCGCCAAAGAACGCAGCGCCGCCCTCGCCGCGGCCGCCAAGGAACGGGCGGTGCCGCTGGCCGCCGCCGCCAAGGAGCGCACCGCGCCGCTGGCCCTGACCGCCAAGGAACGCAGCGCCGTCCTGGCCGAGCGCGCCAAGGAACGCGGCACGCCGCTGGCGCTCACCGCCAAGGAACGCAGCGCCGTGCTCGCCGAACGGGCGAAGGAACGCGGTGCGGAGCTGGCCGACACCGCGCGGGTGCGCGGCGCCGAACTGGCCGAACTCGCGAAGGAACGCGGCGACGAGTTCGCCGACGTGGCCAAGCACCGCGGCGCGGAGTGGGCCGACCTCGCCAAGCACCGCGGCGCGGAATTCGGTGACGTGGCCAAGCACCGCGGCGTCGAATGGGCCGAGGCGGCGCGCGCCCAGCGGGCCGAACTGGCGGCCGCCGCGCGCAAGAAGGTCGAGAAGCAGCAGCAGCCCAAGCGCTGGTTCCGCTAGGAAAGGCCGGTCCCCGGTTGCGGCGCTCGCGCCGGGGTAACCGTCGGCCATGACACAGACGCACGAGGAACTCACCGACATCGTCACCTCCGCCGACGGCGCGGCCTCCCGTCTCGTCCCGGCCGCCGACCAGGAGATCGCCGAGGCCGTGCACCTGGCCAGGACGGCGCAGCCGGAGTGGGCCGCGGTCGCACCGGCCGACCGCGGCGCCGCGCTGCACGCCGCCGCCGCGGCACTGCGCGACCGGGCCGACACGCTCGCCCAAGTGGTGCACGAGGAGACCGGCAGGCCGGTGGCGAGCGCGCTCGAGGGCATCGGCGCGGGCGCGGGCACCCTGGTGCAGTACGCCGAACTCGGCCCGGTGCATCGCGGCAAGACGCTCCAGGGCCCCTCGGACGCCACCGATTTCATGATCCACGAGCCCCGCGGTGTGGTGGTGGCGCTGACGCCGTGGAACGATCCGGTCGCCATCGCGTGCGGGTTGCTCGGTGCCGCGCTGGTCACCGGCAACACCGTGCTGCACAAGCCGAGCGAACGCTGCCCGCGCACCGGCGAGTTGCTCGGGCAGATCCTCGCGGAGTGCTTCCCGCGCGATGTCGTGCAGACGATCACCGGCGACGGCCGGGTGGGCGCGGTGCTGGCGGGCGCGCCGGTCGACGTCGTCGCCCACGTCGGCGGCACGGCGACCGGCCGCGCGGTGGCCGCGGCGGCCGCCCGCACCGGGGCGAAGGTGCTGCTGGAGAACGGCGGCAACGACCCGCTGATCGTGGACGCCGACGTGGATCCCGCCTGGGCGGCCGAGCAGGCCGCGCTCGGCGCATTCGCCAACGCGGGCCAGATCTGCGTCTCGGTCGAGCGAATCTACGTGGTGGAGACGATCGCGCGGGAATTCCTCGCCGCGTTGTGCGACCAGGCCCGGCGGTGGAACAGCGACCCGCAACCACTGGTGGACGAGGCCCAGCGCGATCTCGTGCATGCCCACGTCCGCGACGCGGTCGAGCACGGCGCGCAGGTGCTGGTCGGTGGGACCGTCCCCGACGGACCCGGTGCCTACTACCCCGCGACCGTCCTGTCCGACTGCACCCGCGGGATGCGGGTGTTGCGGGAGGAGACCTTCGGCCCGGTGGCGCCGGTGCGCACGGTCCCCGATTTCGCGACCGCGTTGGCCGAGGCCCGCGACGACGAACACGGGCTCGCCGCGACCGTGCTGACCGGGTCGATGGCCAACGCGCAGCGGGCCTGGCGGGCGTTGCCGGTCGGCACCGTCAAGATCAACGCGGTGTTCGGCGGCGCGCCGGGCGGTGCCGCGCAACCGCGCGGGCGCTCCGGCGCCGGATTCGGTTACGGCCCGGAACTATTGGACGAGATGACCACGGTGAAGGTTGTGCACTGGCAGGCGCCGCCGGAGCGGCGGACGTCCTGACCTCCTCAGTGCTCACCGTTTTCGGCACGGCGGTCACCGGTTTTCGGCACGGCGGGCCGGGCGCGCAGATGCGCCCGCTCGCCCTGCTTGCCGAACAAGCTCAGGAACTCCACCGGCCGGTCGTCCGCGGCGCCGAACCAATGCGGCACCCTGGTATCGAATTCGGCGGCCTCGCCCGGCTCCAGCACCAGATCGTGCTCGCCGAGGATCAACCGCAGCCGCCCGTTGAGCACGTAGAGCCACTCGTAGCCCTCGTGTGTCTTCGGGTCGGGGGTGCGGCGGGTGTCCGGCGGGATGATCAGCTTGTAGGCCTGGATACCGCCCGGGCGGCGGGTCAGCGGCAGCATCGTCATGCCGTTGCGGGTGACCGGACGCAGGTGGACGCGGGGATCGCCGGTGGGCGGGGCGTCGACGAGTTCGTCGAGGGTCACGCCGTGCGCGCGGGCCAGCGGCAGCAGCAGTTCCAGGGTGGGTCGCCGTGCGCCGGACTCGAGCCGCGACAGCGTGCTCACCGAGATCCCGGTGGCGGCGGAGAGCTCGCCGAGGGTGGTCTCGCGCTGTTTACGCAGCGCGCGCAGCCGCGGGCCGACCGCCTCGAGCGCCTGATCCATGTCGTCGTCCACGCACCCCAGTTTGCCATACCGGCAAATTGCTTTGCCGATAATGCCGGAGCTGGGGCACAGTGTCCGGCGAGGAGGTGGTCATGATGACCGAAGAGTCGACCGAATACGACGTGGTGGTGATCGGCGGCGCGGCCGCGGGATTGAGCGGCGCGCTGACGCTCGCCCGTGCCCGGCGCTCGGTGCTGGTGATCGATGCCGGCGAGCCCCGCAACAGCCCGGCCGAGGGCGTGCACGCCCTGTTCGGCATGGACGGTATCGCCCCCGCGGAACTGCTCGCGCGGGGCCGGGCGGAGGTCGCCCGCTACGGCGGCGAGCTGGCCGACGGCGAGGTGGTGAGCGCCCGGCGCTCCGGCGACGGGTTCGAGGTGCGCACGGCCGCGGGCCGCACCGTGCGGGCCAGGCGGTTGCTGGTGACGACCGGCCTGGTCGACGAGTTGCCACCGATCCCGGGGCTGCGCGCCCGTTGGGGCCGCGACCTGGTGCACTGCCCGTACTGCCACGGCTGGGAGGTGCGCGACGAGCCGATCGGCGTGATCGCCAGCGGACCGAACTCGATCCACCAGGCCCTGCTGTTCCGGCAGTGGAGCCCCGACATCGTCTACTTCACCCACACCGCCGAACCGCCGTCCGCGGAGAAGGCCGAGGAACTCGCCGCCCGCGACATCCGGGTGGTGCCCGGCGAGATCACCGGCGTCGTGGTCACCGACGACCGGATCACCGGCGTCCGGCTGTCCGACGGTTCCGTCGTCGAGCGGACCACACTCACCGTGGCGCCGCGCATGATCGCGCGCGCCGGATTCCTGGCCGAACTCGGCCTGCACCCGGTCGAGCACCAGTCCGGGATGGGCATGCACATCCCGTCGGACCCGGTCGGCGCGACCGACGTGCCCGGCGTGTGGGTGGCGGGCAACGTCACCGAATTGTCCGCGCAGGTCGGTGGGGCCGCCGCGGCGGGCACCATCGCGGCCGCGCACATCAACGCCGATCTGGTCGCCGCCGACACCGCGGCCGCGGTCGAGGCCAGGAGGGTCGGGGTCTGACCGCCGCGCGCCGCGTCCGGAGACGGGACCGATCCGGACCGGGCGCGGCGCCGAATGTGAGATGGGCGCACACCCCGATCCCAGCCACGGCGGGGTGACGCCCGGTTGGGGTGCGACAGCACCACCGGGGCGAGGCGCAGCGATGCTCTCGCCCCGGCGGTGTCTCGCCGGACTATGCTGTCCGGACATGCGGCGGAGACCGAGCCCGCTCGAGCGGACTCACCCGAGAGCGAACACACATCGGCGTGACGCGAAATACGGTGCCGCGCAGCGACATCTGGGGTACGACTATCGCCGAACTCCGACGGTGCGCACCGTCGTTCCCCGCCGCCAGAATGTGAGCCCACCCGTGGACCTCGAGCCCCACGACCGCACCGCCGCATCCGATCTCCGTCTCGCGCGCGACGTCCGCTGCGCCCGGCTACGCCGTCTGTTGCGCACCACGATCGGCCTGTCCCAGGAATCGGTGGACCTGCTCACCAGCATGGCCGACCGGTTACGCGCCGCCGAGGGAGCGTTGCCCGACCCCGCGTACTACTGACTCACCCGCGCCGCACCACCGCCCCCGCGAGGTCGCAGAGGCGGTGTGCCCGTGCGGTTTCGGCGGGCGTGAAGGGCTCGTCCGGCCGGACGAAACACAGGGTGGCGTCCGCGTGCACCACCTCGAGCCGGGCCTCCGCCGCGACCGGCGGTCCGTGATCGGCGCCCGGCGCCAGATACCGGGCACCCAGGAGTTCGGCGAGCGCCAGGGGCAACTCGTCCGGATCGGCGGCCACGCGCGCGGCGATGCCCAGCGCCTTGGTCTGGCCGTCGACGAGAGTCAACGGCGAGGCGGGCCACACCCGCACCCCGGCGCCGCCGGCCTGCCGCACCGCCCCGGTGAGCGCCTGCGCGGTCAGGCCGTCGGGGGCCGACACCACGAGTTCGTCCAGCACACCGGATTCCAGCCGATGCACATGTACGGCCAGAATGTTGACCGCGTGGTCGGCCAGTCGCGCGGTGAGCGCTTCGAGCCGGCCCGGTCGGTCGTCGAGCCGCACCCGGATGCGCCACAGCGCGGGCGCACGTCCCACCGCGTCGCGGACGCGCAACTGCGGGCCGTGCAACCACCGGCCGAGCAGTCGCATGGCAGAGGGCTCGACCACCCAGATCACCAGGACGGTCGTGGTGACCGTCAGCGTCAGCACGGTCAGCAGATACTGGTCGGCCACATGCCCCGACCATCGCGACCGGTCGTTTCCATCCGCGTGTCCGCTCGTAACAGCCGCGTGACAGACCCGCACACCCCCGCTGACCTGCGGTGATTATCCGGTGAATGCGGCCACGGCCGGGGCAGGTCCGTCGGGTGCACCACACCCGCTCGCGGCCGGCGGCACCGCGTGCTATCCGCGCGTGCGTGATTGAACGAGAGAGACTTTCGCGCACGGCTGCTACCGTGAGAGCGTCGCCGAGCGGGAAAACACTCCGCTGCAACGGAGTTGGCTCGGCGACGCCCCGTTCGCGGGGCAGTTCCTGGTGGCACGAACAGGGGGGCCACCGCGTAGTCCGCTCGATCGTTGGGAGACGACTCCTTGACCAACCCACCGTCGCTCGCCGCCGTCGCCGAGGACACCGGGGGCTGCCCGGTGCGCCACGGCTCCCCCATCGACACCGACGGCCCGCGCGTCCCGCTGTACACCCCCGAATTCGCCGCCGACCCGCACCGCTTCTACCGTGAGATGCGCCGCGACTACGGCTCGCTGGCCCCGATCGAACTCTCCCCCGGCGTGCCCGCCACGCTCGTCGTCGGCTACGACACCGCGGTCCGAATCCTCAACGACCCCGAGCATTTTCCGGCGGATCCGCGCGTCTGGCAGCGCGACATCCCCGCCGACTGCCCGGTGCGGCCGATGATGGAGTGGTATCCGAACGCCCTGCGCAACAGCGGTATGACGCACCTGCGCTACCGCCAGGCCTATACCGCCGCCATCGACGGCATCGACCTGCACTCGCTGCACACCACCGTCGAGCGGATCGCGGTGCCGCTGATCAACGAGTTCTGCACCACCGGCTCGGCGGATCTGGTGTCCCAGTACGCCTTTCCGCTGGTGTTCGAGGTGCTCAACCAGATGGTCGGCTGCTCGACCGAACTCGGCCAGCGGGTCGCCACCGGGATGGCCGCCCTGTTCGACACCGTCAACGCGGCGTGGGGCATGCAGACGCTCAGCGAAGCGCTGATGGAGTTGATCCACCTGCGCCGCGCCGAACCCGGTGACGACGTCACCTCGCGGCTGGCCCACCACCCGGCCGAGTTGAACGACGAGGAGATGCTCTCCCAGCTGATCAGCTTCTACGGCGCGGGCATCGAGCCGCAGACCAACCTGATCGTCAACACCCTGCTGCTCATGCTCACCGACGACCGGTTCGGCGGCAGCATGCTCGGCGGCGCCCTGTCCACCCGCGACGCGCTCGACGAGGTGCTCTTCAACGACCCGCCGATCTCCAACTTCTGCACCAGCTATCCGCGCCAGCCCATCCTCATCGACAACACCTGGTTGCCCGCCCACCAGCCGGTGCTGATCGGCCTGGCCGCGGCGAACACCGATCCCGCGGTGCGCGGCGGGGACCGCACCGGCAACCGCTCGCACCTGGCGTGGGGCGCGGGCCCGCACGCCTGCCCCGCGAGGTCGGTCGCCTACCTGGTGGTGCAGGAGGCGATCGATCAACTGCTCGACGCGCTGCCCGAACTGAAGCTGGCGGTGCCCACCACCGAATTGACCTGGCGCCCGGGCCCGTTCCACCGCGCCCTGGCCGCGCTCCCGGTCGTCTTCCCGGAATCACCTCGTTTGCCCATGAACCAAGGAGCGTTCCCCCGTGGCTGACCCGACACTCGAACCGATCGCGCTGGACCTCACCGGCGCCGACATCCAGGGCGAGTCCGCACGCATCCGCGCCCGTGGCCCCGTCGCGCTGGTGGCCCTGCCCGGCGGCGTGCCCGCCTGGTCGGTGACCGACGCGGCGGTGCTCAAGAGCCTGCTCGCCGACCCCCGGGTGTCGAAGGACCCGCGCCAGCACTGGGCGGCCTTCCGCAACGGCGAGATCACCGAGGAATGGCCGCTGCTGCCGTGGGTGGCGGTGGACAACATGTTCACCGCCTACGGCCGCGAGCACCGCAGGCTGCGCAACCTCGTCGCGCCGGCGTTCACCCACCGCCGCACCACCGCGCTGCGTCCGCGCATCGAACAGCTCACCACCGAACTGCTCGACGCGCTGGCCGCGACCCCGCCCGGCACGCCCGCCGATCTGCGCGAGGGTTTCGCCTACCCGGTGCCGATCCAGGTGATCACCGAGATGATGGGCGTGCCCGACCATCTCGGACCCGGCCTGCGCCGCTGCGTCGACGGCTTCTTCGACACCTCCTTCGGCCCCGAGGAAGCCCAGGCCAACTACGCCGAGATGTACCGGCTGGTCAGCGAACTCGTCGCCTACCGGGCCGAGCACCCGGGCGAGGACGTCACCAGCGTGCTGATCTCCACCCGCGACGAGGACGGCTCACGGCTCACCGAGAAGGAACTCGTCGACACCCTCATGCTGGTGATCAACGCCGGCCACGAGACCACGGTGAACCTGCTCGATCAGGCCATCTTCGCGTTGCTCACCCATCCCGAGCAGCGGGCCGACGTGCTCGCGGGCCGGGTGAGCTGGGAGGAGGTGATCGAGGAGGCGCTGCGCTACGAGGCGCCGGTGGCACACCTGCCGCTGCGCTACGCCGTCGAGGACATCGAGATCGGCGAGCACACCATCGGCAAGGGCGAGGCCATCCTCGCCTCGTACGCCGCCGCCGGCCGCGACCCGAAGGTGCACGGCGAGACCGCCGACCGCTTCGACATCCACCGGGCCAAGAAGGACCACGTCTCCTTCGGCCACGGCGCCCACCACTGCATCGGCGCTCCGCTGGCCCGCCTGGAGGCCGCCATCGCCCTGCCCGCGCTGTTCACCCGCTTCCCCGAGCTGCGCCTGGCCCAGGATCCCGCCACCCTGAAACCGGTCGGCAGCTTCGTCTCCAACGGCCACCAGACGTTGCCGGTGTATCTGCATCCGGAGTCCGCGGGGAACTGAGGGGCCGGCCCGGGTCGGTGCGGCCGCCGCGGTGACGAGCACGGGCTCGTCACCGCGGCGCCGCTCACCCGGCGAGCGGCGTCGTCAGATCACGAAGGGGATCAGGGCTTTCCGGTTCCGGGGATAGTCGGCGAACTTCTCCCGGTACCAGCGGTGGGTCGCGAACGCGCGGGGGACGAGGTTGCCCGCGGTGATCAAGAAGATGACCACGCCCGCCAGCGACCATGTCAGCAGGGCGAAACCGGCCCAGGCGACGAGTTCACCCAGATAGGCGGGGCTGCTGACGAACCGGAACCCGCCGCCGTAGGGGATGCGGTACTCGGCGGCGCCGG
This sequence comes from Nocardia sp. FDAARGOS_372, assembly GCF_002554515.1. Lineage (NCBI taxonomy): Bacteria > Bacillati > Actinomycetota > Actinomycetes > Mycobacteriales > Nocardiaceae > Nocardia > Nocardia sp. FDAARGOS_372. Next base: position 3,330,770 of record NZ_PDDW01000001.1, read on the forward strand.
GGTCGCGCTTGTCGCGCAGGTTGCGCACGATCGACTCGGAGCGCACGAGCAGGGCGAAGCCGCACAGGTAGACGGCGAGCCCGATCAGGAAGCGCGGATCGGTCAACCACTCGGTGCCGTACTGGTGCTTGTAGTCGTGGCTGAAGAAGGCGCCGTTGAGGTAGCCGTGCAGGCTGGTGACGAACATGCCCGCGGCCAGCACCGAGACGTTGAAGGTGCTGCGCTTGCCCGGCACCTGACGAATCGCCAGCGGGAAGAACCAGCCCCGATTGGCGTAGTGCAGCAACCAGATTCCGGCGAGGACGAGCGGCACGGGCTCGAATCGGTCGGGACCGGTCAGAAAGAACACCGCGAACACGACGGTGGCGGGCAGCTCCATCAGCCACCAGCCCAACTTCGGGGAGAGATTGAAGCCGAGCGAGGCCGGCGCGAATCGGCCGTACGGGCTCTGCGCGAACAGCCCGCCGACGATCACGAACGCGGCGAACGCGAAGCCGATCGTGAGCACGGTGTCGTAGCCGGTGTTGCCGGTGTACCAGTCCATCGTGGTCCTTCGTCGCACTGAAATTAGAACATGTTCTACCATGGGCGGTGCCGGGCCACAGCCCCGCGAGCGATGACGACCACCGAGGAGCCCCATGCCGCCGGAGCCGACCGCCGCCGACCTGCTGGCCGCCGTGCAGGCCTCGCCGCGCGCCGTGCTGGCCCACGACAAGACCGCCTGGGTGCGGCTGTTCACGCCGGACGCGGCGGTCAACGATCCGGTCGGCGCCGACCCGCACATCGGCACCCGCGCGATCGAGCGTTTCTACGACACCTTCATCGGACCGAACACGATCGTCTTCCACGTCGAGCGCGACCTGATCGCCGGCCGGACCGTGGTGCGCGATCTCGCCATCGAGACCACCATGTCGACCGGCGCGACGGTGCTGGTTCCGATGCACCTGCGCTACGACCTCATCGACGCGGACGGACAGTGGCGGATCGCCCGCCTGGCCGCGCACTGGGAACTCGCCACCATGGTGCTGCGACTGCTGCGCACCGGCCTGCCCGGCCTCGGCGCCGCCGCGAAACTGGGCCCGCAGCTGGTACGCAACCAGGGCATCGGCGGCGCGTTGGGCATGGCCAAGGCCTTCACCGGCGTCGGCCGCGCGGGCAAGTCGGTGACCAGCAGGCTCTTCGCCGCCGCGGCCGACACCGACATCGCGCACGTGCGCGAACTGCTCGGCGATCGCGCCACCATCACCCTGCCCGCCCACCAGCGGGTGACGGTGGAGGAGTTCACCAACCGCTGCCGCAACATCCGCTGGGACAAGATGATCGCGGCCGGGCGGTGGGTGACCACGTCGGTGGAGATCGGCTCGGCACGCGGGGTCGCGATGATCGAATTCGCCCCGAAGGCACCGCGGATCGTCCGACTGGAGATCTTCCTCGACAGCGAGGTCTGAACCCGGGAACCCGGGACGGCGCCTCGCTCGTTGGCTTCCTCGTCTCGACTGAGGGAGGTTCGACTGTGCAGGCATATTCGGTGGACGGCATCCGCTACGACATCATCGGCGACGGCACACCCCTGGTGCTCGTCCACGGCGGCTCGGGGCGACGGCAGTGGTTCGATCCCATGACGCCACTGCTCGAGCGCGATGCGCGCATGCTGCGGGTGGATCTCCCCGGCCACGGAGACTCCGCGCCGACCCCGGGCCACTACCGGCTGGAGGAGTCCGCGGCGGCACTGCACCGGGTGCTCGACCACGCGGGATGGGAGCGATGCGTGGTCTTCGGGCATTCGCACGGCGCGCACGTCGCGGCCGTGCTGGCCGCCGACCATCCCGACCGGGTGGCCGGGCTGGTCATCGGCGACGCCCCGTTCGATCGCGAGCGGATGCGCGCACACCATCGCGCCACCGCGCCGATGAATCGGGCGTGGCGCGCGCTCACCGGCGCCGCGCGGCCCCAGGCGCACACCCTCGCCGGGTTCCTCGCGCTGGAGATCGCCGGACCGGGCAGTCCGTCCATCGAGGACGTGTTCGGCCGCGAGCACCCCTACGTCCGGGAGATGGTCGCGAGTCTGCGGCACCACGACGGCGACTTCCTCGACGCCGTCCTCGACCGGTTCGACGACACCTACCACCGCCTCGACGACGCCCTGCTGCGCGCGGTGACCTGCCCGGTCGTGCTGCTCGCCGCCGACCCGGCCGCGGGCGGGCTGGTCGGCGACGCGGACATCGCCTACGTGACCGACCGGGCCGCGGGGGCGCGGGTGCACCGGTTGTCCGGCGTCGGCCACGGACTCCAGTTGCAGGACCCGCGGCAGGTCGCCGAGGCGCTGCGCGACCACGTGCGGCCTGCGCGGTAGGACCTCGCGGGTACGACCCTGCGGGTAAGACACCGCGGGTGAGACACCGCGGCAGGACAGCGAAAAGGCCCGGAACCTGAGTTCCGGGCCTTTCGTAGTAGCGGGGACAGGATTTGAACCTGCGACCTCTGGGTTATGAGCCCAGCGAGCTACCGAGCTGCTCCACCCCGCGTCGGTGAACACCACATTACACACGGATACGCACAGAAGGCAAATCGCTGACCGAGCGGCGCGGGGAGGCGACGAGCGGCCGCGCGCGGGGCGGCACCCGGAGGCGCCGGATCGGGGCGAATCAGCAGGTCGCCTTCGCGGCACCGCCGCTCGACCCGGACAGAACAGCCATTTCACCCCGGCCCAGAGCTGCCCCCGGCCACCCCCGGAGTCCGAGAAGGGCGGAATAAACGTGACCGGTGTCACCATTTCGGAGTGATCTCCTGCACATAACGGGCAGATAACAAGATCGCGCATGTTCTCCGATTCCATGCATTCACCTGCCCGAACAGCAATTACCCGGCCATTCGTTTCAGACAATTATCGCAGTTATCAAGATGTGATCTATCGAGATTGCTTCGTTACCGTCGTGCAGCGGCCCGGATCAACCGAGACGGGCACGAACTCGGATCGTCGAACGCCGACACCCTGCCCCGCGGTCCGAGGATCCCCGACGACCCGGGGGCAGGGACCGGCGAACACCTGCCGGGCAGGCGGGCGCGGGGAGGGATCCACAACCATGACGCAGAACCGGAAGATCAGCACTCGCGCCCTCGGCTTCGTGGCTGCCACGGGCGCCCTCGTTGCCATCCCGTTCGGACTGTCCACCGCCACCGCCTCGGCCGCCACCCACAACTGGGACGGCGTCGCGCAGTGTGAGAGCGGCGGCAACTGGGGCATCAACACCGGCAACGGCTACTACGGCGGCCTGCAGTTCTCGCACAGCACCTGGGTCGCCAACGGCGGCACCGGTTACGCCCACCAGGCCAGCAAGGAAGAGCAGATCCGGGTCGCCGAGAACGTCCTGCAGACCCAGGGTGTCGGCGCCTGGCCGGTGTGCGGTCAGTACCTGACCGCGGGCACCTCCGCCGACGTCGCGCCCGAGCCCGCCCCCGAGCCCGAGGCGCAGCCGGAGCCCGCCCTGCCGATCCCGGCTCCCGAGAACAGCCGCGAGGTCTTCGAGCAGGTCAAGAGCGCCGGCGCCGATCTGGCCCGCCAGTACGGCGTCGAGGGCCAGTACCAGCAGCTGCTCGAGCAGCACAGCGTGCTCATCGACTCGCTGGGTCGCTGACGCATCGGTCGCACCGACGACAACGGCGCCGCCGTCCCGAGGGACGACGGCGCCGTCTGCGTCTACCGACCTACCTGCCCGCGTCCTGGTAGGTCTTGACCGCGGCCTCGAGTTCTTCCAGTGCCTTGCCGAAGTCCTGGAAGTTGCCGCTGCGCATGGCGTTGCGCACGGCCTCGATCTTGCGGTCGAGTTCCGCGGCGGCCGCGTCCTTGGCCGCCGAACCGGTGGGCGGCGGCGTGGTCTGCGGTTGCGGTGTGCCGCCGTCGGCGGGCGGCTGCGTGCTGTCGACCACCGGCGGCGCGGTGCCCGGTTGCGGCCGGGTCGCCGGATCACCGCCGAACGGCGTCGCCAGCGAACCCGCGCCGGGCAGCACCTGGTTCAGCGCCTCGGCCAATGTCGAGGCATAGCCGACCTTCACGCTGCCGGCCTGGTCGCGGTAGCTCACCAGCACGCGCAGCAACTGCGGGAAGGTGGCGGTGTTCGGGCCGGTGTTGCGCTCGTTGTAGAACGGCTCGACGTAGAGGATGCCGCCGTCGGCTATCGGCAAGGTCAGCAGGTTGCCGTATCTGATCTTGTTCGAGTTGGACAGCAGCGTCTTCTCCTGCGAGACCTGCGGCGCCGTCGTCATCGTGTTCTGCGTCTGCTGCGGACCCTGGGTCTGGGTGTCGGTGGGCAGCCGCAGGATCGTGAACTTGCCGTAGTCGTCGGGATCGGAACGCACCGAGATGTAGGCCGAGAGGAACTGGCGGTTGTAGCCGACCATCGCGCTGGTCAGGTTGAAGACCGGTCGATTGGTCTTCGGATCGCCCAGCAGCACGTAGTACGGCGGCTGGTTGAAGCTGCCGCCCTCGATGGTGGGATCGCTGGGCACCGACCAGAACGCGTTGTTGGTGAAGAACTCACGCGGGTTGTCCACGTGGTACTTGGTCAGCATCTCGCGCTGGACCTTGAACAGGTCCTCCGGGTAGCGGAAGTGCGCGCGCAGTTCCGGGCTGATCTCGCTCTCCGGCTTCACCGCGCCCGGGAACACCCCGCGCCAGGCCTTCAGCACCGGATCGGTGGAGTCGACCTCGTAGAGGGTGACGGTGCCGTCGTAGGCGTCGACGGTCGCCTTCACCGAGTTGCGGATGTAGCTGACCTCCTTGCGGGGCAGCAACCGGCCGGTCTTCTTGTCGATGCTGTCCTCGACCGCGCCCTCCAGCGAGGTCTTCTGCGCGTACGGGTAGTTGTCGAGAGTGGTGTAGGCATCGACGATCCACACGATGCGCTCGTCGACCACCGCCGGGTAGGCGTTGCCGTCGGTGGTCAGCCACGGCGCCACCTTCTGCACGCGCTCGCGCGGGCTGCGGTTGAAGATGATCTTCGAATCGTCGCCGATCGCCGAGGAGAACAGGATGTTGCGCTCGGCGTACTTGGCGGCGAAGGCCAAGCGGTTGAACCAGTTGCCGATCGGGACGCCGCCCTTGCCGGTGTAGGTGTACTGGGCGGTGTCGGAATCGTATTCGCGCGGCGCCTGGCCGTCGGCGCCGCCGACGATCGCGTAGTCCGGGTCGGACTGGGAGATGAGCTCGCCGAAGTAGATACGCGGCTGCTCGACCGGGATCCGCTGGCGGTCCTTCGGCGTGAACAGGTCGCTCACCAGGAAGATCGGGTAACCGCTGTCGGACGAGCCACCCGCGGCCACGTCCTCGGACTGCGGCTTGTTGACCCGGTTGGCCGGAGCGGCGACGAAGCCGTTGCCGTGGGTGTAGACGGTGTGCTTGTTGATCCAGTCGGTCTGGTTGCCGGTCAGCGCCGCGGGCGAGAGCTCGCGGGCGGCGACGATGTAGTCCTGCAGGTTGCCGTCGAGGTTGTACCGGTCGATGTCGAGCGACTCCGGGAACCCGTAGAAGTTCTTCAGCTGTCGCAGCTGGGTGAACGTGGGCGAGAGGATGTTCGGATCGAGCAGACGGGCGTTGCCGATGGTGGCGGCGTCGACCGGGACGTCGAGCGGGTTCTTGTCGCTCTCGCCCTTGTAGTCCTTGTACTCGATCTTGTCGGAGGTGATGCCGAACGCCTGCCGGGTCGCGGCGATGTTGCGCTCGATGTACTCCGACTCCTTGTCCGCGGCGTTCGGGCGCACCGAGAACTGCTCGACCACCAGCGGATACACCGCGCCGACCAGCACCGAGGACAGCACCAGCAGCGCCGCGGCCATCGCGGGCACGCGCAGATCGCGCAGCACCACACCGGCGAAGAAGGCCACCGCGCAGATCACCGCGATCGCCAACAGGATCAGCTTGGCGGGCAGCACCGCGTTGATGTCGGTGAACGAGCCGCCGTAGAAGGTGGGCTCCTTGCGCGAGCTGGAGAGCAGGTCGTAGCGGTCGAACCAGTACGCGACCGCCTTGAGCAGCACGAACAGTCCGGCGATCACCGCGAGCTGGATGCGGGCGGGCCGGGTGAGCGTGCCCTCGCGGCCGCTGAGCCGCAGCCCGCCGAAGATGTAGTGGGTCACCAGGCTGGCGAAGAACGCGATCACCACGGCGACGAACATCCAGTTCAGGACCATCCGGTAGAACGGCAGGTCGAAGGCGTAGAAGCCGACGTCGAGGTGGAACTGCGGATCCTGCTCGCCGAAGTCGCCGCCGTTGAGGAATAGCTGCACCGTCACCCAGTTGGACTGCGCGACCAGGCCGGCCAGCAGGCCGAGCAGCACCGGGATGCCGATGCCGAAGGTCTTGAGCCTGCTCATCACGGTCGTCCGGTAGCGGGCGATCGGGTCGTTCGGCCCGGCCATCGGCACGAACACCGGCCGGGTCCGGTACGCCAGCAGCAGCGCCAGCCACACCGTCGCGCCGACGAACAGCGCCACCGCGGCGAACAGGATGATCCGGGTGACCACGACGGTGAGGAAGACCTCGCGGAAACCGACCTCGCCGAACCACAGCCAGTTGGTGTAGGCGTCGGTGAACCGCGGGCCGAGCAACAACAACGCCGCGAGGACGACAGCCGCCACCAGCAGCACGCGGCTGCGTCGCGACAGCGAAGGTAAGCCGGATGGGGGCCGCATGCCCACGATGCCACTCTCCAAGGTCCGGCGGCGCCCGCACCGATACCGGCGGGGACACCGCAGTCCGACGTTGCGGTAGGTCCTTGCGGACCGTCCGCGCCCACTCTACGGAAAAACGGACATCGGTACGTCGTGCGGGTCACGACCGGCACGTCGGCGTCTCGGTTGCGCGGCTCCGCGGCCGCCGGCCGGCCGGGAGTGCAAGGATGGCCGGGTGACCGCAGATCTGCACGCCGAACTCGTTCTGTCCCGTGCCGTCCGTGAGGTGGCGGAGTTCGCCGACGCCGAGGGCTGGGGCCGACCGCCGCAGATGTTCGCGCTGGTCCCCACCGCCGACCTGGTGGCTGCCGAGCCGAACCTGCTCGACGAGCTCGACCAGGGCAACGAACTGACCCCGATCGCGCAGGAGCCGCTGCCCGCCGACATCACCGGCGGGTCGATGGCCCTCGACGAGTTCCTGGCGACGACCACCTGGCCGCCCGCGGTGCGCGGCTGCGTGCTGGTGCAGGAGATCGTGGTGCTGCCGCCGGATGCGGAGAGCACCCTCGACGACGCGCTGGCCCCGCTGCTGGCCGACCACGACGCGGCCGACGCCGCCGCCCGCGCCGCGGCCGAGGCGCATCCGCAGCGGCGGGAGGCGCGGCTGTTCGCCGCGGTGTTGCGCGAGGGCACCTCGCTGTCGCTGCTGCAACTGCGTCCCGACGACGACGCCGACGACTTCGGCGACCTCGAGCTGCGCACCTACCCCAACCTGGCGCCGAACGTCATCGAGGCACTCCACCACACACTCGACTGAGCGGTCAGCGGCCGGAGGCGGTAGCGCAGCGTCACCACGCAGGCTGCCCGCTCAGGCGACGAACGACACAGCCTGAGCGGTCAGCGGCCGGAGGCGGCAGCGCAGCGTCAGCCGCAGGTCGGCGCTTCCCCTCCACTGCCGAGGGCGGCCAGCGACTGCACGGCGCCGTCGAGGGTCTCCACCTTCACCAGCCGCAGCCCGTCCGGGATGCGCTGCCGTGCCTCGTTGCAGTTGGCCGCGGGCACCAGGAAGGCTTCCGCGCCCGCCTCGCGCGCGGCCATCATCTTGTACTGGATGCCGCCGATCGGGCCGACCTTGCCGTCCTGCTCGATGGTGCCGGTGCCCGCGATGAACTTGCCGCCGCCGAGTTCGCCGGGGCTGAGTTTGTCGATCAGCGCGAGGCTGAACATCAGGCCGGCCGAGGGGCCGCCGATGTCGGCCAGGTTGAAGGTCACGTCCATCGGCGGCCGGGCGCCCTCGCCCGGGGTGACGCCGAGGAAGCCCTTGCTCGCGTCGTCCGGGCGGGCGGCCAGCGTGACGGTGGCGGTCTGCTCGGCGTCGTCGCGGCGGAACACCACGGTCAGCGGCGTGCCGGGGGGCTGCGAGGAGACGGCGTTCACCACGTCCTGCGGCGAGGTGACCGGCGCCCCGTTGATGCTCACGAACTCGTCGCCGGGCCGCAGCACGTCCTTGGCCGGGCCCTCCTCGCCCACCTGGCGTACCAGCACGACCGTGGGCAGCCGCAGGTAGTGCAGCGCCGCGACTTCGGCGGCGCCCTCGGAGTCCTTGAACTCCTGCTCGTTGGAGCGGTCGATCTCCTCACGCGGGACTCCGGGCGGGTACACCTCGGCCCGCGGGACGATGCCGTGCCTGCCGCTGGCCCAGAAGCCGAACGCCTCGAACAGGTTGAGCCCGTCGCGCACCGACACGGTGGTCATGTTCAGGTGTCCGGTGGTCGGGTCCAGCTCGGCGCCGCTCACCTCCACGACCTGCTTGCCGTCGAACTCGCCCAGGGTGTCGAAGGTGGGCCCGGGCCCGAGCGCGACGAAAGGCACCGTGAACACGGTGCCGAGGACACCGAGCACCAGCACCGGGACGAGGGCGGCCAGCAACGTGAGGATCCGACGATTCACCCCGCCCACCCTAAAGGTTTCGCTGTCCGCGTAACGGCCCGGCACGGCCCCGGATACGTGCCCGTCCCAGCGCACACGTCGCCGCGGCCCGCGTAACGTTGGGAGTATGAGTGACTACCCGTTCGGATTCTCGAACCGCGACGATGACGACGACGCGCGCAAGCGCGGCGGCGAAGAACCGATCGGTCCCGGGGCGAACAATCCGTTCGGCTTCATCGTCGGCGGTCCCGGCGGCGCCGGTTTCGATCCCGCGCAGCTGGGTCAGATGCTGACCTCCCTCGGTCAGATGCTCAGCGGCATGGGGGCGCCGGGCGGTGCGCAGTCGGGGCCGGTGAACTACGACGTGGCCAAGCGGCTGGCCCGCCAGCAGCTCGGTTCCGCGACCGGGCCGGTGTCGCAGGGCTCGGCGAAGGCGGTCGCCGACGCCGCGCACCTGGCGGAGCTGTGGCTCGACGGCGCGACCACGCTGCCCGCGGGTGCGGCGAAGACCGTGGCGTGGACGCCGGTCGACTGGATCGAGCAGACGCTGTCGACCTGGAAGCGTCTCTGCGACCCGGTCGCCGAGCAGGTCTCGACCATGTGGACCGCGCAGCTGCCGGCGGAGGCGCGCGAGTTCGCCGCCCCGATGGTGGGCATGCTCGGCCAGATGGGCGGGCTGGCGTTCGGCTCGCAGCTGGGGCAGGCGCTCGGCCAGCTGGCCAAGGAGGTGCTCACCTCCACCGACATCGGCCTGCCGCTGGGTCCCGCGGGCACCGCGGCGCTGCTGCCGTCGGCGATCTCGGAGTTCAGTGCCGGGCTCGAGCAGCCGGAGAGCGAGATCCTGGTGTTCCTGGCCGCGCGGGAGGCCGCCCACCAGCGGCTGTTCGCGCACGTGCCGTGGCTGCGCCAGCAGGTGCTCGGCGCGGTGGAGGACTACGCGCGCGGCATCAAGATGGATTTCTCCGCGTTGGAGGAGGCCGCCCAGAGCATCGATCCGATGTCGCTGACCGATCCCTCGAAGCTGGAGGAGCTGCTGGCGCAGGGCACCTTCGAGCCGCAGACCACGCCGGAGCAGAAGCAGGCGCTGGAACGGCTGGAGACACTGCTGGCGCTCATCGAGGGCTGGGTGCAGGTGGTGGTCGGCGAGGCCGTGGGCGACCGGCTGCCCGGGGCGGGCGCGCTGGCCGAGACGCTGCGCAGGCGCCGCGCCACCGGCGGACCGGCCGAGCAGACCTTCGCGACGCTCGTCGGCCTGGAGTTGCGCCCGCGCAAGTTGCGCGAGGCCGCGGAGCTGTGGCGCAGGCTGACCTCCGATGCGGGCGTGGAGAAGCGCGACGGTGTGTGGGCGCATCCGGACCTGCTGCCCGACTCCGACGACCTCGACTCCCCGGCCGGGTTCATCGATTCGGTGATCGGCGGCGGCGCGACCGCCTTCGACGATCCGCTCGCGCAGCTGGCCGAGACCGAGGCGCGCGAACGCGCCGAACGCGAGGGCGGCGCCGACTCTCCGGAGACCGGCGAGGACACCGGCAAGTCCTGATCCGCTGTCCTGTGCACAAGCCGAAACCCTGTGGATAACCAGGGTTTTCGGAACGGTTCGCGGCATCGGCGTTGCGCATACTGCTGGGCATGACGCTGACGACGACCCGCCCGCTCGGCCCGATGCTGCACCCGCGCGTGACGGTGCTGGTGCGCCCCTCCGGTGTGGTGCAACTCGGGTGGGATCCCGAGCGCGCGCTGCTGCTCGACCCGCCCGGGCTCGACACCGCCGCCGTACTCGGCTTCCTGCGATTGCTGGACGGATTGCGGACCCGGCCCGAAATCCTGTGGGAGGCCGAGCGCGGCGGCATCGCCGCCGAGCGCGCCGGTGCCCTGCTCGACGAGATCGATGCCGCCGGGCTGTTGCGCGCGCCGCGCGAGCGGCCCCGTGACGTCCGAATCGTGCGTGTGCACGGCCTCGGACCGCTTTCCGACGCCGTCACCGCCGGCCTGCGCGGCCTCGGTGTGCGCGCGGCACGCTCCCGCGGCTACCGGCCCGAGAAACCGGCGGGCGGAACGCACGCCGATCTGGTGGTGCTCACCGACACCGTCGTCGTCGATCCCCGCCTGGTCGCCGATCTGGTGATCCATCGCGTTCCGCACATCCACGTGCGGGTGCGCGACGGCAAGGGCATCGTCGGCCCGCTCGTGCTGCCCGGCGCGACCAGCTGTCTGCGCTGCGCCGACCTCACCAAGGCGGACTACGACCCGGACTGGCCACACCTGGCGGCCCAGCTGCTCGACCGGGTCGGGCACGCCTCCCCCGCGGCCGTCGCCGCCACGGCCGCGCTGGCGCTGGGCGAACTGGAGGCGATCGTGGAGGGCTCGGCCCGCCGCGCCCCCGCCACCCTGGACGCGACCCTGGAACTGGACCTCGACACCTATCAGCTGCATCACCGCCCGTGGGACCCGCACCCACGCTGCGGCTGCCGCCGGTTGCGGCTACTGGCGGCGACGTGAGCGGGGCGCCCCGCGCCGGCAATCCCTCCGCCCGGGTGTTGGCGGCGGATTCGCGTTTCGCTTCTTGCGCGAGGCGCTGGTCGGGCATCTGGTCCGAGGGATCGCGCGATGGTGTGACGTGGCCGACGTGACCGAACGGACAGCCCCGTGTGCCGGGAAAAACTCCGGATTGTCGTGGCAGAGCCGGGGGTGCGTCCGCCATGATGGGGTGGTGTCAGAGATCGCGCGCCGTGGCTCGTCCCGAAACGCCAAGTTAGCCAAGATTCCGCTCGGTATCGCCGGACGAGCCGCCGTCGGCTTCGGCCGGAGGCTGGCCGGTGGCGATCGGACCGAGATCAACGCTCAGCTCAACCAGAAGGCCGCCGAGCAGCTGTTCACCGTGCTCGGTGAGCTCAAGGGCGGTGCGATGAAGTTCGGCCAGGCGCTGAGCGTGATGGAAGCTGCGGTGCCCGAGGAATTCGGTGAGCACTACCGCGACGCGTTGACCAAGTTACAGGCCGCCGCGCCGCCGATGCCCGCCGCGACCGTGCACCGGGTGCTGGATCAGCAGCTGGGCACGCAGTGGCGGCAGCGGTTCCGCTCCTTCGACGACACGCCCGCCGCGTCCGCGAGTATCGGGCAGGTGCACAAGGCGGTGTGGTCGGACGGCCGCACCGTCGCCGTGAAGGTGCAGTATCCGGGTGCCGACGACGCGTTGCGCGCCGATCTGAAGACGCTGTCGCGGATGACCGGCCTGATCTCCTCGGTGATCCCCGGCGCGGACGTCAAGCCGATCCTCGCCGAGATCACCGAGCGCACCGAGGAAGAACTCGACTACCGCAACGAGGCCGCCAATCAGCGCGCCTTCGCCAAGGCCTACGACGGGCACCCCGAGATCGTGATCCCGAAGGTCGTGGCCAGCGCCCCGAAGGTGATCGTCAGCGAATGGCTCGACGGCACACCGGTGTCGGCGATCATCAAGGCGGGCCAGGCCGATCCGGCCGGCACCAGAGACCTGCGGAACCGGGTCGCGCTGCTGATGGGGCGTTTCCACTTCTCCGCGCCCGAGGCGGTCGGCCTGCTGCACGCCGACCCGCATCCCGGCAACTTCATGATGCTGCCCGACGACAAGCTGGCCGTCATCGATTTCGGTGCCTGCGCACCGCTGCCGAACGGCTTTCCCGAGGTGCTCGGGCAGATGCTGGCGATGGCCGTCGAGGAGGACTACGACGGGCTGACCCGGTTGATGAAGGAGAACGGCTGGGTGAGCCCGGGCCGCACCGTCACCGAGCAGGAGATCGCCGACTATCTGCGCCCGTTCTCCGACCCGATCCGCACCGACTCGTTCCATTTCACCCGCCGGTGGATGCAGCGGGTCGCGGGCAAGGCCACCGACTTCTCCAGTGCGGAGATGAAAACGGCTCGCGCACTGCAACTTCCCGCAGATTACGTGATGATCTTCCGTGTCCTCGGCGGCTCCGTCGGCATCCTGGCCCAGCTCGACGCCGAGATCCCGTTCATGCAGCTGGCCTACACCTGGCTGCCGGGCCTGCGCGAACACCGCTCGGCCAGCTGAGGTTTCGAGCACGCAGTCGAGCCGCTCACCGGGAAACAGGGGTGAGCGGCTCGTCTGCTTTCGCGTAGCTGGGCCGGGCGGTCCGGGGTGGACGGCCGGGCCGCAGTGCACGGAGGGAGGGGCGACATGCCCGGCCTCACGCCGGGACCGCCACCTTGCGGGGCCTGCCCCGGGGGCGCTTGCGCGCGATCACGACGCCCTGGTCGAAGATCTCGCCGCCCCAGACACCCCACGGCTCACGCCGGTCGATGGCCGCGCTCAGGCAGCCCTTGCGGATGGGACAGGACGCGCACAGCGCCTTGGCCTGCTCCAACTGGACCGGGCTCTCGGCGAACCACAGGTCGGGGTCCTCGACACGGCACGGCAGCACCGTCGCGATGTCACGGGCGGGGGTCTTCCCGGCCACGGTTCGGCATGTCACGTCAGCAGTGGCGGAGGTCATTCGCTCTGCGGTGAACACGTCGTTCTCCTTCAGCTCGTTTGCAGCGGTCGTTCTCGTCGGGCGAAACCGGTGCCTGCCGGCTGAAGGGCCGAAACAGAAAAATGGCCACGGTTTCGCGTCGTGCGATCCGTGGCCGGGAGGTCGGGGCGTTCCCCTACCTATGTCGACATCTGTGTCGACTCCTGATCACGGACGCGGGATGGTCGGCATTGCGCAGGCGTGCCGAAATGGGTGCGGCGACACCGGCTGCTGCCTCGGCAACGGCCGGTCGCCAGCCTGCGGCGGGCTTGTCCACAGCGATCACGCCGAACGCGTGCATCTCGGACAGACCGGTCCCCTGCTGCGCGCCGAAACGGTGCGCGACAAAGCGCGGGGAGGCCGCGACAGGGCTGTACACCGCAACGCCATTGACAGCGAATTCGGTGATGCCGTTCATCGTCGAGCCTCCCTTCCGTACTGGTCGCCGATCGTGGATCAGGTGTCGAAACTGGCGCGCCGGAATACCCTCCCGGTGCGTGAAACCACCATATGCGTTGTCCGCGAAACCGACAACCTATTTTCTACCTGCGGTTTTGTGATCCCGACCGTACTCGCGACGCCACGATCGCCAGTACCTCGGCTCCGTAGTCGACGATCTTCTTCGCGCCGATGCCCGCGATACCGGCCAGTGCCCGGTCGTCGGCGGGCAGTTGCTCGGCGATCGCGGTGAGGGTGGTGTCGGTGAACACGACGAACTCCCGCACCCCCAGTTCGCCGGCCTTCTCGGCGCGCCATTCCCGCAGCGCGGCCAGCAGGTCCGCGTCCACCTCGGCCGGGCAGCGGCGGCACCGGCCGAGCATGGTCGCGTAGGTGCCGATCAGCGGCTTCGCGCACACGCGGCAGCGCGGGCGGTTCACCTCGGAGGGCCGCATGGCGGGCGCGGCCACGCGCGAGGCGGGCGAGTCGTCCGGGACCAGGCCGTTGAGGAAGCGCGACCGCCTGCGCGAGCGTCGGCCGCCCTCGGTGCGGGACAGCGACCAGGACAGCCGCAGGTACTCCCGCGCCCGCGTGACACCGACGTAGAGCAGCCTGCGCTCCTCCTCGAGGGCGGCGACATCGGCGACCGAGCCGTCGTCGGCGAGCACGTGCGCGATCGGCAGCGTGCCGTCGGTGAGACCGACCAGGAACACCGCATCCCATTCCAGGCCCTTGGCGGCGTGCAGCGAGGCCAGCGTGACACCCTGCACCGTCGGTGGATGCCTGGCCTCGGCGCGGGCGGCCAGCTCACGGAGCAGGCCGGTCAGGTCGAGCGCCGCGTCGTGGGCGACCAGTTCCTCGGTGAGGGTCACCAGGGCCGTCAGCGATGCCCAGCGCTCCCTGGCCTGCGCGCCCGCCGGTTCGGTGGCGGTGAGCCCGACCGGGGCCAGTGCCGCGCGCACCAACCGCACCAGGGCCGCACCCGTGCGCGCCTCGTCGGGCAGATCGTCGCGAGACGCGGCCTGCCGCAGCGCCCCGAGCGCCTGCCGCACCTCGGCACGCTGGTAGAAGCCTTCGCCGCCGCGCACCTGGAACGGGATGCCGCGTTCGGTCAGTGCCTGTTCGTAGGCCTCCGACTGCGCGTTGATCCGGTACAGCACCGCGATCTCCGCGGGCGGGGTGCCCGCCGCGACGAGCCGCTCGATCTTCGCGGCGACCGCGGCGGCCTCGGCGGGGGCGTCGTCGTATTCGGCGAACTCCGGTTCCGGCCCGTCGGGGCGCTGGCCGACCAGTTGCAGCCGGGTACCGGCGATGCGGCCGCGGGCCGCGCCGATGACGCGGTTGGCCAGCGAGACCACCTGCGGGGTGGAGCGATAGTCGCGCTCGAGCCGCACCACCGTGGCGTCCGGGAAGCGGCGGGAGAAGTCGAGCAGGTAGGACGGGGTGGCGCCGGTGAAGGAGTAGATCGTCTGGTTCGCGTCGCCGACGACGGTGAGGTCGTCGCGCTCGCCCAGCCAGGCGTCGAGTACCCGCTGTTGCAGCGGGGTGACGTCCTGGTATTCGTCGACGACGAAACTGCGGTACCGACCGCGGAATTCGTCGGCGACGGCGGGGAAGTCCTCCAGCGCCGCGGCGGTGTGCAGGAGCAGGTCGTCGAAGTCGAGCAGCAGGCCCTCGGGTGTGGTCTTCAGCGATTCGTAGGCGGTGTAGACCGCGGCGATGCGCCCGGCGTCGTAGGGGATGTCGCGGTGGTGGGCGGCGGCCGCGGCCGGATAGTCCTCGGGGGCGACGAGGGAGGACTTCGCCCACTCGATCTCGGTGAGCAGATCGCGCACGCTCTCGGTGGCCGTGGACAGGCCGACGCGGTGCGCGGCCTGGGCGACCACCGGGAACTTGGCCTCGAGCAGCCGCCACGGCACCTCGCCGACGACCTGCGGCCAGAAGTACTTGAGCTGACGCAACGCGGCGGCGTGGAAGGTGCGCGCCTGCACCTGGTTGGCGGCGCCGCCCAGGCCGAGCGCGCGCAGCCTGCCCCGCAACTCCCCCGCCGCCCGTGCGGTGAAGGTGACCGCCAGCACCTGATCGGCCTTCACGTGGCCTGCCTCGACCAGGTGCGCGATGCGGTAGGTGATGGTCCTGGTCTTGCCGGTACCCGCGCCGGCCAGCACACACACCGGCCCGCGCGGTGCGCGGACCGCGGCGGCCTGCTCGGGGTCCAGGGCGGCGAGATCGAGGGCGGGCACGGTCACCATCATGGCAGTCCGCCCCGACACCACCGGGGCGGCGGGATGTGGAACAGGACCGGACCACAGCGCGTTGTATCGGCTGTGACCGATGTGAACCCCGCCGTGACGATGTACTCCACCACCTGGTGCGGCTACTGCCGCAGGCTCAAGAAGCAGCTGGAGGAGTCGGGCATCAGCTATGTGGAGATCGATATCGAGCAGGATCCGGCCTCGGCCGAATTCGTCGGCAGCGTGAACAACGGCAACCACGTGGTGCCGACCGTGAAGTTCGCCGACGGTTCGACCGCGACCAATCCCTCGCTGGCCGCGGTGAAGGAGAAGCTCGCCGCCCTCGGCTGACCCATCGGAGCCACCTCGACCGATCCCGCGCCGCGCCGCGCGGGATCGGCCGTGTCGGCGGCCGTCCACCGCGGGCGGCTCAGTCCAGCGCCGCCCAGGATTCGACGATGGTGCGGGCGATGGAGATCGAGCCGGGCAGCAGCAGCCGCGCGCCCTCCCGTTTCGCGCTCCAGTCCCCCAGCTCGAGCGCCTCGCGCACCTCGGCGCGGGTGAACCAGTGCGCCTCGGCGATCTCCCCGTCGGAGAACACCAGCTCCTGCTCCGGGTCGCCCACCGCGGCGAATCCGAGCATCAGCGAGCGCGGGAACGGCCACGGCTGGCTGCCCAGGTAGTGGATGTCGCGCACATCGATGCCGACCTCCTCGCGCACCTCGCGCTCGACGCAGCGTTCCAGCGACTCGCCGACCTCCACGAACCCGGCCAGCAGCGAGAACATGCCCGCGGGCCAGACGGCCTGGCGCCCGAGCAACACCCGGTCACCGCCGTCGTGGATCAGGCAGATCACCGCCGGATCGATGCGCGGGAATTCCTCCTGCCCGGCTTCGGTCAACCGCGACCAGCCGCCCCGCGACACCGTCGTGACGGTGCCGTCGTGCGCGCTGTAGGCCGCCTTGTCGTGCCAGTTCAGCAGGGCGAGCGCGGTCGCGAGCACGCCCGCGGTGAAGTCGTCGAGTTCCAGCGCCGCGACCCGCAGATCGGTCAGCGGGCCGGACAGCTCGTCGGCGCGCACCGCCCACAGGTGCCTGCCCTCGGTGACGCCGAGGAACACCGCGGCGGGGTGCGGCTCGGCCGCGAATTCGACCGCCGGATCGAGGACGAGCGCCCCGTCGGCGAACCGGACCCGCCCGCGCTTGTCCACCCGCAGCAGCAGCGCTTCGGCCCAGCCCTCCTTCAGCGCGCGTTCGTCGGAGCGCAGCGTCTCCGCCCGATCCCCGGCGAAACGCGACAGCACGGGCACACCGTTGAGTTGGAACGACACGCCTAGAGACTACTTCCGTCCGGAGACGAACGCCCCGGCGTGTGTCATTTGCCCGCGCGGCGGATGTAGAGCAGCTTGTCGCCGGCCTCGATGGCGTCGACCTCGGGCTCACCGACGCGGATCAGTTCGCCACCGCGCACCACGCCGAGCACGATGTCACGCAGGTGCCGGGGCGAGCCGCCGACCTCGCTCGGTTCCACCTCGCGCTCGGCGACGGCGAAACCGGCCTCCGGCGTGAGCAGATCCTCCATCATCTCCACCACCGTCGGGGTGGTGGTGGCGATGCCGAGCAACCGGCCCGCGGTCTCGGAGGACACCACCACCGAGTCGGCGCCGGACTGGCGCAGCAGGTGGATGTTCTCCGCCTCGCGGATGGCGACGACGATCTTGGCGGTCTTGTTCAGCTCCCGCGCGGTCAGGGTGACCAGCACCGCGGTGTCGTCGCGGTTGGCGGCCACGATCACCGAGGCCGCGTTCTGCACGCTGGCCAGCCGCAGCACGTCGGATTGGGTGGCCGAGCCGTGCACCGTCACCAGGCCCGCGTTGGCGGCGGCCTCCAACGCGATCGGGTCGGTGTCGACGACCACGATGTCGGCGGGCTGCACGCCGTCGCCGACCATGGCATCGATCGCGGTGCGGCCCTTGGTGCCGTAGCCGACGACCACCGTGTGATTACGCACGCTGCGCCTCCAACGCTGAATCTTGAACGCCTGCCGGGACCGCTCGGTGAGCACGCTGATGGTGGTACCGACGAGCACGATGAGGAACAGAATCCGCAGCGGGGTGATGACGATGATGTTCACCAGTCGCGCCTGCGGCGAGGCCGGGGTGATGTCGCCGTAACCGGTCGTCGACAGCGAGACCGTGGCGTAGTAGAAGGCGTCGAGGAACGACAACTCGTCGCCGGTGTTGTCCCGGTAGCCGTCGCGGCCGATGTAGACCACCAGGGCCGCGCCGAACAGCAGCAGGACGGCGGCGATGATCCGCCTGGTCAGCGAAACCCACGGGCTCACCGCACCTTCCGGGATACGCAGCACGCCCACCAGCGTGAAGTCGGGGCGGCTGGTGAGGCCGGCCCGGCTGCGGTCCACGAAATCACCCAGCATGGCACTCACCCGCGGTCATCGGCGCCACGCACCGTCGTCCACGGCACTGTTCTCCCTCCGGCACACGACCGGAGCCTACCGGGTCGGGCCGAGGGGGAAGGGACTCGACGCGAACACCGGGTGAATGGGAAGGTGACTGCTCATGACAGACCATTCGATTCCGTCCGGCGACGGCCGCGGGCCCGCGCTCACCCTGGCGGCGATCCTCTTCGGGGCGGGCGTCATGCATTTCGTCCGGCCGGGCTTCTTCGACGCGATCGTGCCGCGCGCCCTGCCCGGGCGCGCCCGCGACTACACCTACGCCTCCGGGGTCGCCGAACTCGGCGTGGCCGCCGCCCTCGCGGTGCCGCGGACCCGCCGGCTCGGCGGCAGGCTGGCCGCGATGCTGTTCGTGGCCGTGTTCCCGGCCAACGTGCAGATGGCCGTGGACGTGCTCGGCAACGAGAAGGCGCCGCGGGCATTGAAGATCGGCAGCCTGGTGCGGCTGCCGTTGCAGTGGCCGCTGGTCGCCGCGGCCCGCCGGGTCGCGCGCGGCTGAGCCGTCACTCCCCCTAGCGGGGCGGGGCGGCGGCCCGGATGAGTTCGGCGAGTTCGTCCGGGCCGGGCAGGTCCTCGGGCGCGATGGTGCGGCCGCTGCGCACGTAGTGGAACGCGGCGTCGACCCGGTGCAGCATCGCCTGCTCGTCGCCGCCGGTCCTGGCCGCCATCAACCGCGCCCAGGCCAGCCGGTAGATGGCCAGCTGCATGGCGACCGCGGGTTCGTCGCCGGGGTCGGGCTCGGCGCCGGTCTTCCAGTCCACCACCACCCAGCGGCCGTCCGGCTCGGCGAACACCGCGTCCATCCGGCCGCGGATCACGGTACCGGCGATGGAGGTCTCGAACGGGACCTCCACATCGATCGGGCTGCGGTGCGCCCAGGCGGAATTCAGGAACGCGTCCTGCATGCGCGCCAGCTCGGCGTCCGCGGCGGCCTCCCCGGGATCCGGCTCGCCCGCGCCGGGCAACTCGTCGAAGCCGAGCAGGCGGGTGCCCGAGAACCAGCGCTGCACCCACGCGTGGAAGGCGGTGCCGCGCCGCGCCAGCGGGTTCGGCGGATACGGCAGCGGCCTGCGCAGCCGCCGCGCCAGCTTCGCCGGATCGGCGCGCAACTCCACCAGCGCGGTCGCCGGGAGCTGCCCGGGCAGTTCCACCTCGCGGGCCGCCCGCGCGGTCGCCTCGTGCTCGGCCAGCAGAGCGTCCACGTCGGCGGCCCAGCCCTCGGGGTCGTCGGGATCGGTGGGCACGTCGGTGACGACCGGGTCGAGGTCGGGTGACTGCGGTTGCGGCACACCGTCGTTCGGCGCCGATGGGAGCGCGCCGTTCGTGTCGGTAGGGGGCGGTACCGTCGGCGTATGACGGGGCGCGGGGCGGGGCACAGCGGGGGCATGGGGCACAGCGGGAGCACGGGGCCCGGTGGGCGCACGGAGTTCGGCGAGGGCGGCGCGGACGAGGGCGGCGCCCTGTTCCACCGGGTCGCGGCGAGGGCCGAGGGGGTCGCGCGGCCATTCGGCGGTGGCCGGGTTGTCGGCGAAGGGGTTCACGGCGTCGACCGGCGGTGGGTCGTCCCAGCGGGCGATCTCGACGGCGCCGTGGGCGGGGCCGTCGGGGGTTTCCGCGGCGCTCTTCAGCTCGAGCAGGAAGTCGGAGGGGCCCTTCGGGTCGCCGGTCTCGGCCCAGTGGTGCGCCGAAACCAGCAGCACGCGTTCGGTTCTGGTGAGGGCGACGTAGAACAGGCGGCGTTCCTCGTCGATCCGGCGGCGCTCGAGGGCCGCCTTGTGCGCGGCGAGCGCACGTTCCAGGTCGGCGCGGTCGTAGAGATCGGTGAGGTCGAGCACCGGCACGCCCTCGGCGGCGTCCTCGGCCACCCGGTCGCCGCGCAGCGCGGTGGGCAGTTCGGGCAGCGCGCCGAGCCAGGTGGCGCCCGCCGTGCCGGAGGGGAACACGCGCCGCACCACGTGCGGGACGGCGACGATCTCCCATTCCAGCCCTTTGGCGGCGTGCACGGTGAGCACCTGCACCCGGTCCTTGGCGACCTCCACCTCGCCGGGCTTGAGCCCGTTCTCCACCGATTCGGCCGCGGTCAGGAAGGCGAGCAGTCCGCCCAGCGAGGCGCCGGGGTCGGCGGCGTAGCCCGCGACGACCTCGGCGAAGGCGTCCAGATGCTCGCGGCCCGCGCCCGCGCCGAGCACGGCGCGGCGCGCCTGGGTCTCCACGCCGACGCCGATCGTGCGTTCCACATCGGCGACCAGTTCGGTCAGTGGCTGGCCGCTGCGCTCGCGCAGGGCGGCCAGTTCGCGGCCGAGTGCCTCGATGCGCTGATAGCCGGCGGCCGAATAGTTCTCCGCCGGACCGGGATCGGCGATGGCGTCGGCCAGCCCGGCCTGCTCGACCGGCTCGGGCGCCACCTCGCGCAACGCGGCCTCCAGCGCGGCGCCGTCGGTGATCTCGGCGCCCACGGCGGTGTCGGTGCGCACGACCGACAGTTCCCTGGCCCGCCGGGACAGGGCGGCCAGATCGGCGACGCCGATCCGCCAGCGGGCACCGGTGAGCACCCGCAGCGCGGCGCTGCCCGCCGCCGGTTCGGCGATCAGTCGCAGCGTGGCGACGATGTCGGCGACCTCGGGCGTGGCGAGCAGACCGCCGAGTCCGACGATCTCGACCGGCAGACCCCGCTCGCGCAACGCCTCGGCCAGCGGCGCGGCGTCGGCGTTACGCCGCACCAGCACGGCCGAGGTGGGCGGCGGCTCGCCCGCCGCGCGCCGGGCCGCCCATTCGGCGGCGATCCGCTCGGCCACCCACCCGCGTTCGTCCACCACGGTCTCGGTGAGTGCCAGTGCCACCACACCCGGTTCGGCACCGGGTTTGGCGCGCAGCGCGTCGACGGTGGCGCCACCGGCCTCGCGTGCCGCCTGCCGCAGCGGCTCGGCCACCAGGTTGGCCAGCGCCAGCGCTTCCGGCGGGTTCCGCCAGCTCGTCAACAACGGCAGGATCGGCGCGGGAACACCTGGCGCACAGGGGAAGTCGGTCGCGAACCGGGGCAGGTTGGCCGCCGAGGCGCCGCGCCAGCCGTAGATCGACTGCATCGGATCGCCCACCGCGGTCACCGCCGGCCGGGGCGCGCGCCCACCGGCCGTCCCCTCGGGATCGCCGGCGGCACCGCCGAACAGCGCCGCCAACAGCACCCGTTGCGCGTGGCCGGTGTCCTGGTACTCGTCCAGGAGCACCAGCCGGAACCGGCCACGCTCGGTCTGGGCGACCTCGGGATGCTCGGCGGCCAGCCGCGCCGCCAGCGACATCTGCGCGCCGAAGTCCAGCGCCCCGCGCCGGCGCAGGGCATCGTTCAGCGCGCGGACCAGCGGCAGCAACGCGACGCGCTCGTGCTGCACGCGCACGATGTCGCGCAACGCCTTGCTCGGCCCGCCGCGCTGCCGCGGTCCGGCGGGCAGGGTGTTGATCAATTTCTCCAGTTCGGCGTGCGCTTCGGCGAGTTCTTCCGGCTCCACCAGATGTTCGGCCAGCTGACCGGAGAGCGCGAGCACGGCCTCGGTCACCGAGACCGGCGTGCGTTCGGTGTCCAGGTCGCCGTCCCAGTTCCGCACCACCTGGTGCGCGAGCTGCCACAGCTGGGTCTCGGTGAGCAGCGTCGCCGAGGGTTCCACCGGCAGCAGCAGGCCGTGTTCGCTCAGCAGGCGGCCGGCGTAGGAGTGGTAGGTACTGATCTCCGGTTCGGCGCCGGCCAGTTGCGCGCGCAGCTCACCGCCGGAGTCGAGCTCGCGCAGCAGCGCCGATCCGGCCAGCCGGGCCAGCCGGGTGCGGATGCGGGCGGTGAGCTGCTGCGCGGCCTTGCGGGTGAAGGTGAGGCCGAGCACCTGCTCGGGCAGCACCAGCCGGTTGGCGACCATCCACACCACCCGCGCGGCCATCGTCTCGGTCTTGCCCGCGCCCGCGCCCGCGACCACCAGGGTCGGGCCGGGCGGCGCGGCGATCACGGCGGCCTGCTCGTCGGTGGGCGGCGGCAGGCCGAGCGCGTCGGCGATGCGGTGCGGCGAGACGGTCATTCGTCGGTCACCTGCCGGCCCGCGTCCTGCACCGGGCAGCAGCCCGCGACGGCGCAGTGCCGGCAGCCGTCGTTGCGCATGGCCAGGTAGCTGGGGCCGCGGGTGGCCGCGGCAGCCTGGTGGATGGTGTCGCGCCAGCTGTCGAGCGCCGCCGCGTCGAGCGGGTCCTGCATGCGCTGGGTGGCGCCCTCCTTGGTGTGCGGTTTGGCGACGTAGACCAGCCGCGCGCCGCCGGGTTCGCCCTCGGGGTCGAGTGCGCCCGAGGCGGCCGCGACCTGGTAGGTGGCCAGCTGGGCATGGTCGGCGGCCGCCTGCTTGCTGATCGGGTTCTTGCCGGTCTTGACGTCGACGATGACGAACCGGCCGAACTCGTCGCGTTCGAGCCGGTCGATACGGCCGCGGATGCGCACCGGCCGGTCGTCCTCGCTGCGCGCGGGCAGCACGCAGTCCACCGGCACCTCGACCCCGGCCTGGGTGAGTTCGCCGCGGGTGTTGCGGACCCAGGCCAGGAAGGTCTCCAGCATGGCCTCGGTGCGGCGGCGTTCCTGACGCGAATGCCAGCCGTCGCCGGGATCGATGGCGCGCCATGCCTTGTCCAGCGCCGCGCGCACCTGCGCCTCGGGCACCCGCCCGGCCAGCGCCTGCACCAGCGTGTGCACCAGACTGCCCTTCACCGCGTGCGGGTTGTCGCCGTCGGTGCCGCCGTGCCGCTCGAGGGCCCACCGCAGCGGGCAGGTGCGCAGTTGCTCGACGGTGGACGGGGACAGGGCGACGACGGCGTCGTCCTCCTCGGACCACAGCGGGTCCGCACAGCTCAGTTCGGCGGTGCCGTACCACTCCTCGGGCGCGGTGCCGCGCACACCGGCGTCGGCGAGGCGGGCCAGCTGGAAGGCCGCGCGGCGCCTGCGTTCCGGGTCGGCGGTGGGATCGCAGACCGCGCCGCGCAATTCGGCGACCAGCGAATGCATGACCAGGGCGCGGCCGGGGTCGACGACCGGCAGGACGCCCGGTTCGCCGTCCTCGTCGTGGCCGAGCAGTTCGGCCAGGAACCGGGAGGGCACCAGATCCCGGTCGCCGGTGACCGATTCCACCGCGGTCACCAGCAGCGAGCGCCGGGCCCGGCTGCACGCGACCAGCAGCAACCTGCGTTCCTCGGCCAGGATCGGCGCCGACCGGCTGACGTGCTCGCCCGCCCCGCCGACCCCGGCCAGGAGATCCACCAGATCCTCGGTGTGCAGCAGGGTGCCGCGCGGACGGGGGTTGGGCCAGATGCCCTCCTGCACGCCCGCCACGGCCACCACGTCCCATTCGCGTCCGGCCGCCGCGTGAGCGCTGAGCAGCGCCACTTCCTCACCGGGGGTGGTCAGCGGGCGGGTGTCGTGCGGAATCTCCTGCTGGGACAGGTATTCCACGAATCCCTCGATGCCCGCGCGCGGGAGCCGGTCCACATACGCGGCGGCCGCGTCGAACAAGCCGACGGCCGCGTCGAGATCACGGTCGGCCTGCATCCCCACCGCACCGCCGCGTTCGGACTGCGCCACCCAGCGGCGCTCCAGCCGGGAGGCGGTCCACAGCGCCCACAGCACGTCTTCGAGACCCGCGCCGCGCCGCCGGGCCGCGCGCGCCCGGTCGAGCGCGCGCAGCACCCGGCGCAGCGGCGCGGACTCGACCTCGGTGAGACCGTCGAGCAGTGCCGGGTCGGCAACCCCGACGAGCAGGCCGCGCAGCACCTCGGCGGAGGACTGGTCGATGAGCCCGCGGTGATCGTCGGCGGCGGGCCCGGCCGGGGCGGGGTCGTCGGTGGAGGCGATGCGTCCGCCCGCCTGCTGCCAGGCCGCGCTGTCGTCGGCGACCTCGGCGACTTCCAGCCCCCACTCCAGATCGGTGTCGCGCCAGTCGCTTTCGTCGGTGAGCAGATCGGGACGGGCGTCGGCGAGGCCGTCCGCGCCGTCGACCTCCGACCCGCCGGCCGCACCGCCGCCGTCCTCGCCGTCCCACCCGTCAGCCGCGCCGGGCACGCCGCCATCCCACCCGTCGGCCGGCCCGGCCGCGCCGTCGACCTCCGACCCGTCGACCACCCTGACCACGCCGCCGTCCCGCCCGTCGGCCATGCCGGCCACCCCGGCCGCGCCGCCCATGTCCGGTCCGCCGGCCACGCCGCCCGATGGAACCGGGGGCGCGCTCGTGTACCCGTCCGCATCCGGCTCTGCCGGAGTTTCGGCGCGCCGCCGCGCATCCGCGCCGGCGGAACCCCCTGTCGACTCCGGCAATTCGAACAGCGCCGTCTGCCCGGTCGCGCCGGACGCGAGCCCGGATCCCGCGGCCCCCCGCGATCGTTCCCGGGCCAGCACCGTGCGCCGGATCCCGCGCCGCAACCGGCGCAGGCTGATCTGATCCGCGCCGCCCAGCGGTCCGGCGAGCAGGTCGAGCGCGTCGTCGGCGGTGAAAAGCGTTGCGCTGCCCGCGCGTTCGCCGGCCAGCAGCGCCCGCAACGCCAGCAGCAGCCACGCCGCCCCGCGGCGCCGGGCGAGCGGCACGTCGATGGCCGGCTGATGCACCGGCACCCCGGCGGCCAGCAGCGCCCGGCGCAGCGGCGCGAGCGAGAGCGGCACCGAGCGCACGATCACCGCCATCCGCGACCACGGCACCCCGCCGGTGAGGTGCGCCCGGCGCAGGTGGTCGGCGATGAGGGCCGCTTCCTTGGCGGGGGTGGCCAGCACCCGCACCCGCACGGCGACACCGTCACCGCCGCCGGACTCCGCCGCCACCGCGGGCCGATGCGGCGCGGCGCCGGGCAGTTTCGCGGCGATCCTGGCGGCGGCCAGCCGCACCGACGGTCCGCTGCGGTGGTTCTCGCGCAGCACCACCCGCCGGTCCGCGGGCGCGCCGGGGTCGGCGGCGAACCGGGCGTCGGCGCCGCGGAAGGTGAACACGGCCTGGTCGGGGTCGCCCGCGACGACGGCGGTGTGCGCGGCGGCGCCGACCACCCTGATCAGGGTGGCCGCCTGCGGATCGAGGTGCTGGGCGTCGTCGACGAACAGGTAGCGGATCCTGGCCCGTTCGGCCGCGAGCAGTTCCGCGTCGGTGGCCAGCGCGTCCAGGCAGGCGCCGAGGAGTTCGGCGGCGTCGAGGGCGGGCGCGGTCGCCTCGGGTGCCTCCACACCGACCGACCAGCGCAACAGCAGCGCCTGTTCGTATCGCAGCAGGAACCGGCCCGCCGCCACCCATTCGGGCCGGTCGTGCTCGCGCCCTAACCGCTCCAGATCCTCCGGGCCCAGCCCGCGCTCGGTGGCGCGCAGCATGAGATCGCGCAACTGCTGGGCGAATCCGTCCAGGCCGAGTGCGGCGTGCAGGCGCTGCGGCCACAAGCCGGTGGCGCCCTCGGCGATGTCGGCGAGGTCACCGCGCAGCATCTCGCGCAGCACGGCATCCTGCTCGGCACCGGTCAGCAAACGCGGCGGCGGGTTGCCGTGCGCACTCGCGTGCCTGCGCAGCACCGAGAAAGCGTAGGAGTGCAGGGTGCGCACCAACGGTTCGGTGGTGGCGCCGGGCACACCGCCGGTCGGGCCGTCGTGCCCGGCCAGCCGCACCGTGACGGCGTCGCGCAGGTCGGCCGCCGCCTGCTTGGAGTGGGTGAGGACCAGCACCGACGCCGGGTCGGCGCCCGCCGCGATCCGGCCCGCGGCCAGGTCGACCAGCAACGCCGTCTTGCCGGTGCCCGGTCCGCCGAGCACCTGCCAGGGCCGCCAGCGGGGCCGGGCGGGCGGCGGGCCGGCGATCGCGGCGAGCAGCGGGCGCACCTCGGCGCCCCAGAGCCGGGCCCTGGGTGCTGTGACGTTCCGGCGAACCAGTCGCACCGCGCTATCCGATCGCACCACGCGGGCTATTGCAACAGACCGGGCCGACACGATCGCCGGCACGGCCCACCGGCGGTCGCCCCGGTCACCACCGGGCCGAGCCCCGCCGCGCGCCGGCGGACACAATGGTTCGCGTGTCGACCCTTCACGTTCACCGCTTCGGGCCACCGGACGCGCCGGTGGTGCTCGCCCTGCACGGCCTGACCGGACACGGCGCCCGCTGGGCGGCGCTCGCCGAGGAACACCTGCCCGACGTGCGGATCATCGCCCCCGACCTGCGCGGTCACGGACGCTCCACCGCGCTGCCGCCGTGGGATTTCGAGACCGTCGTGGCCGATCTGGCCGAACTGCTGCGGGCCGAGACGGACGAGCCCGTCCTCGTCGCCGGCCACTCCTTCGGCGGCGCGACCGGCGTGCACCTGGCCGCGCGCCATCCCGACCTCGTCCGCGCGCTCGTGCTGCTCGACCCGGCGATCGCGATCCAGCCCGACCGGCTCGCCGGCATCGCCCAGCGCACCCTCGACGAACCCGACTATCCCGACGTGGCCGCCGCCCGCCGCGACAAGCTGGCCAGCGCCTGGCACGACGTGGCACCGCGGCTGCTGGACGCCGAACTCGACGAGCACCTGGTGCCCACGCGTCCTGGCCGGGTCGGCTGGCGGCTGAGCCTGCCCGCGGTCACCTCGTACTGGGGTCAGCTGGCGCGACCGTTCGTGCTGCCGCCCGCGGGCCTGCCCACGGTGCTGGTGCAGGCGATGCTGGTGCAGCCGCCGTTCGTCACCCCGGCCTTCCGCGCGGCACTGGCCGAGCGGCTCGGGCCCGCGTTGACCATCCACGAGTTCGACTGCGACCACATGGTTCCGCTGGCCCGTCCCGCCGAGACCGCGGCCCTGATCCGCGGGCTGCTCTGAATGCCCACCTCCGAGGCGCAGATCGAGCGGGTGCGCGAGCTGGTCGCGAGCGTCCCGACGGGCCGCGTGGTGACCTACGGCGACCTGGCCGCCGCGGCTGGGCTCTCCACCCCGCGGACGGTCGGCTGGATCATGCGCACCGACGCCGCCGACCTGCCCTGGCACCGGGTGGTCGGCGCGGGCGGCAAGCCCGCGGCGCACCTGGCGCACCGGCAATTGGGCCTGCTCGTCGCCGAGGGCGTCCCGGTCCGGGACGGCCGCGTCGACCTGCGCGCGGCCCGGTTCCCCCTCGAGTGACCCGTTCTCGAAACGCGGACCGGGCGCTACCGTGGAGTGATGTCGGTTCGAGTGGCGGGTGTGGCCTTCGACGCGCGGCAGCCGCGTCGGCTGGCCGGATTCTGGGCCGAATTGCTCGGCTGGACAGTCCTGCTGGACCGGCCCGGCCTGGTGGAGGTGGCCGCGCCGGACCCGGCCGGGGTGGATCTCGCGCTGACGTTCCTGGCCGCCGAGCGCCCCGTGGACCCGGGCAAGAACCGCATCCACGTCGACCTGGTGAGCCGCTCGCGCGCCCATCAGGAGCTGCAGGTGGACCGGGCGTTGGCGCTGGGCGCGCGGCGCGTGGACATCGGACAGGGTGCGGTGCCGTGGACGGTGCTCGCCGATCCCGAGGGCAACGTGTTCTGTGTGCTGGAGCCGCGCGAGCAGTTCGTCGACACCGGCGCGGTGGCCGCGATCGTCGTCGACACCGTGAATCCGGTTGGGCTCGCGGAGTTCTGGGCCACGGCCTGCGGCTGGCCGGTGCGCTACCGCAGCTCCGCGACGGTGGCGCTGCGCGCCGCGACCGACCTCGGTGCCTGGCTGGCCTTCGTCCGCGGCGACGACGCGCACGGCCGCGGCAGTCGGGTGCACCTGGACCTGGCCGCCTTCGCCGACGACCACGAGGCCGAGCTCGACCGGCTCCGCGCCGCGGGTGCCACCGCGGTGATCCCCGCCCCGCGGGCGCCGCACGCCGTTCTCGCCGATCCCGAGCACAACGAGTTCTGTCTGCTGCGCGCCGCCGCCGACTACACGGGCGTATGACGCAGCGCTCGGCGCCGCGACGGCCGATAGCATGGGCCACCATGTCGTGCTACGCGCCGGAGCAGTCCCGGTGACACCCGCGGACGCGATCGTGCTGGCGGGCGGGCGCGCCAGCCGGATGGGCGGCGTGGACAAGCCCGGCCTGATGGTCGGTGGCCGCTCGATGCTCGAGGCGGCGCTCGCGGCCGTCGCCGGGTGCGCGGCGCGGGTGGTGGTCGGGCCGCACCGCCCCGGCCTGGATCCGGATATCCGCCAGGTACGTGAGTCACCGCCGGGCTCGGGGCCGGTGGCCGCGATCGAGGCGGGGCTGCGGGCACTGGCGGACTCGGCGGCGCCGCTGGTTGTCGTGCTCGCCGCCGACATGCCCTTCCTCACCGGCGCGACCGTCGCCGAATTGCTGCGCGTCGCAGCCGATTCCGATGCGCAGGCGGTGTTCGCCGCCGACCGTTCCGGGCGGCCGCAGTATCTCGCCGGGGTGTGGCGGCGCCCGGCCCTGCGCGCCGCGCTCGACGGCCTCGACTCGGTGGTGAACCAGCCGATGAAGGCGCTGGTGCCCGCGGGCAGCGTGACCGTCGAACTCGACGGCGTGACCGACTGCGACACCGAGGACGAGGTGCGGCGGGCCCGCGTGCGGGCGGGCGAACCGCTCGACCTGGCGCAGGCCCGGGCCGCGCTGCGGGCGGAACTGACCGCGCTGCCCGTCCACCGCGGTGTGCTGCGCGACGCGCGGGGCGCCGCGCTGGCCGAGCCGCTGACCGCTGCCGAGGCGCTGCCACGCTTCGACGTCTCCGCGATGGACGGGTACGCGGTCGCCGGGGATGGGCCGTGGCGCCTGCGCCGCGACATCGGCTTCGCGGGCGGGCAGCGGCCCGCGGGGTTGCGGCCCGGCGAGGCCGTGCGCATCGCCACCGGTGCGCACGTGCCGGAGGGCACCGACCGGGTGGTGCGCGACGAGTTCGCCGAGCTGTCCCCCGACCAGCTGCTGCACCGGCTGCCCGACACCCCGCTGCGCGAGGACATCCGCCGCCGCGGCGAGGACCGCGAGGTCGGCGACCCGGTCGCTCCGGCGGGCACCCCGGTCACCCTCGCGCTGGTGTCGGCCGCCGCGAGCGTGGAGGTCACCGAGGCCGCCGTGCGCGGGCCGGTGCGCGCCCGGATCGTGATGACCGGCGACGAGATCCGCAGCGCGGGCCCGCTGCGCGCCGGACAGACCCGTGACTCGATCGGGCCGGTCCTGCCCGATCTGCTCGCCGCCTGCGGCGTGCGCACCGTCGACCTGGTGCACCTGCGCGACACCCCGAACGGTTTCGACGAGGTGCTGGCCGCCGCGGACGACTGCGATCTGCTGGTGGTGGTCGGCGCGACCGGGCGCGGCGCGGCCGACCAGCTGCGCGGTGCGCTGGACCGGGCGGACGCGACGATCGTGGTGCCGCGCCTGCGGATGCGCCCGGGCGGATCCACCATCGTCGCCGAAACAAATTCCGGCACAACAGTTCTCGGGCTGCCCGGGAATCCGTTCGCCGCCGTGGCGACCGCACTGGCGCTGACCCCCGCGCTCGTCGCCGCCCGCACCGGGGCGCAGCCGCCGCGGCCGCTGCTCGTTCCGCTCGCCAACGCGGCCGCGGTCGCCGCACCCGTCACCCGCGTCGTGCCCGCGCGCGCCGCCGAGGGCGGCTGGCTCGGCGACGCCGCGGTGCGCACCGCCCATCTCGGCGGCCTGATCGATCGCGACGGATTGGCCGTCGTCCCGCCCGGCGCCCGCGACGGTGATCCGGTGGAGATCCTGCCCCTGCCCCGCTGATGCCCGGTTGCCGTCCCGAACGGCCGGGTCGCTAGGCTGTGGCCGGTGATGCGCCCGATCGATGACAGTTCGCTGACCTGGGATGACGGTGCCCTGGTCACCGTCGACCAGCGCGGCCTGCCGCACGAGGCGCGCCCGTTGCGCCTGCGCACCGCCGATCAGATCATCGACGCGATCAAGACGCTCGCGATCCGCGGCGCCCCCGCCATCGGTATCGCGGGCGCTTTCGCGGTGGTGCTGGCCACCCGCGCGCACACCCGCGACGGCATCGTCGACGTGGCCGCCGTGCGGGCCGAGGCCGACCGGATCGCCGCCGCCCGCCCGACCGCGGTCAACCTCGCCTGGGCGGTGGACCGGGTGCGCCCGCGCATCGCCGAAGGCGCCGACGCGGTGCTCGCCGAGACCCTCGACATGCTCGCCGAGGACGGCCGGGTCAACCGGGCGGCCGCCACCCACGCCGCCGACCTGGTGCAGCGCCTGTGCGGACCACGCCCGCTGCGCGTGCTCACCCACTGCAACACCGGCCGGCTCGCCACCAGCGCCTTCGGCACCGCCATCGGCGCGCTGCGGGTGCTGGCCGAACGCGGAGCGATCGAGGAGGTGCTCGTCGACGAGACCCGCCCGCTGCTCCAGGGCGCCCGCCTGACCACCTGGGAGCTGGCCGAGGCGGGTATCCCGCACCGGCTCACCATCGATTCCGCGGCGGCCTGGGCCATGGCGACCGGGCTGGTGGACTGCGTACTGGTGGGCGCCGACCGGGTGACCGCGCGCGGCGACGTGGCGAACAAGATCGGCACCTATGCCGTCGCGTTGGCCGCGCACCGGCACGGGATTCCGTTCGTCGTGGTCGCCCCCGAGTCGACCCGCGACCCGGCGACGGCGAGCTGGCGCGACATCGTGGTGGAGGAACGCGCCGCGGAGGAGGTCACCGCGTTCGCGGGCACCGCCACCGCGCCGGTCGGCACGGCCGCGTTCAACCCGGCCTTCGACGTCACTCCCGCCGACCTGGTCACCGCGGTGGTCACCGAGCACGGCGTCGTGCACGGCACGGTCGCGGCGGAACCGGGCGCGCGGATCGCCGCCACCGCCCGTGAGCTCTACGCGCGCGGCTGGATGCCGGGCACGGCGGGCAATCTGTCCGTGCGCACCGGCGACACCGCCGTGGTGACCGCCAGCGGCCTGGCCAAAGGCGAACTGTCGGCGACCGACATGGTGCGGGTGGCGATCGCCGATTCGACGCCGTTGCCCGGTCAGGACCGCAGACCGTCCGCCGAGACCTCCATCCACACCGCCGTCTACCGCGCCACCGGCGCCGCGGCCGTGGTGCATGTGCACTCGCCGTTCGCGACCGCACTGGCGACCAGGGCCGGCGCCGCCGACGAGGTACGCGTCCTCCGGATCACCGACTACGAACTCATCAAGGGTCTGGGCGGCACCGATCGCACCGCGATCGACCTGGCGATCTTCCCCAACTGGCGGGACGTGCCGCGCATCGCCGCCGACATCGAGCGCCGACTCGCCGAACATCCCGGCGCGCCGCCTGTGTTGTGTATCGCCGGGCACGGCATCACCACCTGGGGGGAGAATCTGACCCAGGCACGTGATCGCGCCGAGTGTCTGGAGGCCCTGTGCGAGTTGGTACTTCGCACGGGCCGAGAGCACGCGTTCGCCCCGCAGACCCACGTACTCGAGATGGGACCGACATGACCCTGTTGCAGGTGATGGCCGCCGACGACGCCGCCCGGGTGCGGCTGCGCACGACCGAGGAGGCCGCCGTCGCGGCGGAACTGGCCGCGCACGGCATCACGTTCGACCGCTGGCCGGTGCTCGACGACGCCGCCGCGCTGTCCTCCGACGACCTGCTCGCCCACTACGCCGACCGGATCGCCGCGCTGAACGCCGACGGCCGCTACCGTCACATCGACGTCGCCCGCATCCACCCCGACGACGCGGACCCGCAGTGGCCGCAGACCGCGCGGGCCGCGCGCACCAAGTTCCTCGACGAGCACCGGCACGCCGAGGACGAGGTGCGCTTCTTCGCCGCCGGTCGCGGGTGCTTCTACCTGCACCTCGGCGCCGAGGTGTTGGCCGTGGTGTGCGAGGGCGGCGACCTGATGTCGGTGCCGGCGGGCACGCTGCACTGGTTCGACATGGGCGAGCGCCCCGACTTCATCGCCGTGCGGTTCTTCGAGGAGGCCGACGGCTGGGTCGGCGACTTCACCGGCGACCGCATCAGCGCGGGCTTCCCCACCCTCGACGACCTGCTCACCGCGCCGTGACCACCGCGATCGTTCTCGACATCGAGGGCACCACCAGCCCCACCAGCGCGGTCCGCGAGGATCTCTACGGGTACACCCGGGCCAGGCTGCCCGAGTGGCTGGCGCGGCACCGCGACGACGCGGCCGCGCCGATCCTGGCCGCGACCCGGGAGCTGGCCGGACGGCCCGACGCCGATACCGACGAGGTCGCCCGGATCCTGCGGGAGTGGCTGGGTTCCGACGTCAAGGCCGAGCCGTTGAAGGAGGCGCAGGGCCTGATCTGTCACGAGGGCTTCGCCACCGGGGCGCTGCACGGCGAGTTCTTCCCCGACGTGCCGCCCGCGTTGCGCGCCTGGCACGCCGCCGGGCACCGCCTCTACGTGTACTCCTCGGGTTCGCTTCGCAATCAGCGGGATTGGTTCGCCCATGCCCGCGGCGGCGAGCTGGGCTCGTTGATCAGCGCGCATTTCGACCTGACGACGGCGGGCCCGAAGCGCGAGGCGGGGTCGTATCGGCGCATCGCCGAGGCGCTCGGGGTCGAGGCCGGGCAGCTGCTGTTCCTGTCCGACCATGCCGACGAACTCGACGCCGCGGTGGCGGCGGGCTGGTCGGCCGTGGGGGTCCACCGGCCGGGCGAACCCAACCCGCCGCGACCACCGCACCGCTGGATCGGCTCCTTCGACGAGCTCGACCTCGCGCGGACGCCCGTGTCCTGACGCGCCTAGGCGCCGAACACGCGGGCCTGGGGCAGCACCGCGCCGAGGCGGCCGGCGGGTACGGCGTCGAAGATCCGGCGGGCCTGCACCGCCGCCGGGTTGGTGGACCACGGTGCCAGTGCCGTGGTGAACATCAGCTCGCACCACGACAGCGCGGGCACGTCGCCCGCGGCGAGGGTGGCGATGAGCGACATCTCGGTGTCGTGGCCTGCCCACGCCGCGATCAGCCACGACGCGTCGAGCCTGCCGAGGAATTCCTCGGCGTCGTCGGGCGGGCCGTGCGGGGTGTCGACCGCCAGGTGCACGGTCGCCGCGATCGCGTGGCGCATCTTGGCGTCGATGCCGACGGCGTCGTGCAGGAGCAGCGCCTCGAGCGCCGAACGCAGTTCCATGCTCGCGTCCTGCTCGACCGGTCCGGCGCCCTCACCTGAAGTGCGGATCATGGGAAACGCCTCCTTCGGTTCATCGTTCGCATACGGGTAGCTGTCCACCGCCCGCAGATGCCTGCCCAGCCGCCCGTCCGGCGCCTCCGCGTCCACCAGATTCACCAGCGCGCCCGGATTCCAATCGAGGCTGCCGAAGACCTGGCACCAGTCCAGGGCCGGGTTGTCCTCGGAGATCACCAGGTCCAGGACCAGGCCGGACATGGCGGCCGCACAGGCCAGGGTGACGGTGTCGACGTCGGGATCGGTCAGCACCAGGTGTAGCGTCGCCTCGCTGTGCCCCGCGTCGGCGCGGGCGCGGCCGGCCAGCCAGACCGCGCGCGCCGCGGCGGCCATGGTGCCGGCGAACCGGTCCCCGTGCGGGTGGTCGGCGTCGCTGTCCAGGAACGGGCCGTACCAGAGGGCGCGGCCCTCGTCGCCGCAGACCGCGAAGGTGCCGTTGGTGCAGTCGGCGGCCGCCGCGAGCGAGATGTGGGGTACCAATCCGATGTCATCGACCATGAAGCACTCACTCCCCGCAATGTTCGCGCAATCCGTCGCCGCCCCCGGTGCCGATCCCCTGCGCTGCCGCCCAATTCCCGGTGCCGGCGATAAACGGATCGAATACGTTTCGTTGCCTGATGTCCAGTTGATCCATTCGATCTCGCGTGCCCTGCGAAGTACTTACACCGGCCAGTGCAACTGCCCGCGGGGCGCGGCACGCATCCGGTTCCGCATTTCTCCGGCAACGCATTTCGTCACCATATCCGCCGGGACAGCGAAGCATCGTGACATTCGTGCGATCCGCGCCCGGGTTTCCTGTGATCCGGCACGGAAACCGCCTCTGTGCTGCGCAATTGCCGGGTAACGAATAGGTATCGGAACGGCGGCGGGGGCTAACCCGCCGCGGCGGGATGCGGGGCGCCGGTGTTCGGGCAGGCGTTGCGGATGCCGAGGAAGAACTGCACCCGGCCGGGATGGCTGCCCGAATCCAGCCGGAACATCTGCACGGCGAGGGTGAAGCACTCGCCGGTCCGTACGTCACGCAGGTGCATGTCCGGGCTGTCGCGACCGTAGACGGTGCCGCCCGCGGCCCAGATGGCGCGGAACTCCGGGAACCGGCCGAGGTCGGCCAGCAGGTCGGCGGACCACCGCGTGTCCCCGGACTGCCCGATGAGGCCGCGCAACCATTCCACCGTCAGCACCGCTTCCCGCTGCCATTCGACCAGTACCTGCCGGGAGATCTCGTTGCCGAACAGCCAGTGCAGGATGTTCACGTCCTCGGCCAGGCCGGGAAAGGTGGCCGCGTAGGTGTCGTTGCAATACAAGAGGTTCCAGCGGGTGTCGAGGTAGGCGGCGGGGTTCGGCTCGTGCACGGCCAGGCCCGCCCTGGTGGCCTCGCCGATGTCGGCGCGCAGCTCCTCGACGCTGGGGTAGGCGTCCTCGGACAGGCCGGCCAGGTCGTAGAGGTGCCTGCGTTCGGCGGCGGTGAGCGGGCTGATCCGATCCAGGTAGCCGACCAGCGCTTCCACCACCGCCTTGGTGGGGTGCTCACGGTCGCCGCCCTCCAGGTGGGTGATGTAGCTGGCGCTCACCCCGGCCGCGAATGCCAGCTTTTCCCGGGAAATACGGCGCTCGTCACGCAGCTTGCGCAGCAGGCCGCCGAAGCTCGGCGGGCGCAGCAGATCTCCGGGTCCGGCGTCGATCGACTTGTGTGCCACAGCAATCCGCTCCTCGAGGACCGTAGACGTATCGTGTTGTGCGTTGCTCCACCCGGCAGGCCCGCCGCGCGACGGGAATCGCGGCCACTCGAATCAGACGGGTATCGGACGAATGCCCATGAACGGGGATTTTAACTGATTGATCTCCAAAATATTCGGCAGCAATTAGCCAAATCAGCAAACTCTCGGCAATGCTCCCCGAACGAATGGGACCGGCGGACACGGATATACGAACGGGCGGCTCACGCGGACGCCCGGGAGCGGTCGGCGCACCGTGCACCGTCTCGTCGCGCCCCTCCGCGACGACTCCCGCGTCCCGCACCCAACGCTCCTGAGCCGAACCGAACAGTCCTCGATCTACGCGCCGCTCACCCTACCGTAGCGGCCGGTGGAGAGCTATTACCCAGCCGTTTTCGAAACAGAGCCATTACCAGCGAAATTCAGCCGACAACCCGTACCGTGGGGCGAGTGGCAACTTCGGCGCGGAAACGACGCGACCGGATCGCGTGCGCACTCGCGTGCGTCTACTCGGCGGCGAGGGCGCGGGCCAGGACACCCGCGCGGCGGGCCGGTCGCGGCGGCGAGCGCGGGTCTTCCCGGTGCCCGCACACCGTCGGGTGAACACGCGGCGAACTTCCCGTCGCGGTGCGCCCGGCCACAGCGGGTGTCCCGAGCCGACCGCCCGGATTGTGTTAACGATTGTAAAGTGCCCGAGAAGCCCCGGTTTCCAAAGCTTCACCGGATCGGGGCGCCGGGTACCGCACCCGCCCCGGACAACCCCGTTCCCCGGCGATAACCGCAGGTCGCGCCCCACCCGGTGCGAGCGGCGCCGCCGGGCCCGGTGACCACGACGTTGCCGCGATCTCACAGCTCACCCGCGCCCCGAGCGCGGTGTGAGAGATTCGTTTGGACGCGCCTGCCGCCCTCCTTACAGTCGGTGCAACCACCCGATCTCACCGCTCGAAGGGGGCGTCGTGGTTCATTCGCGCACTTCACATTCGGCATCCGCGGACCGGGTGCCGTCGCGCCCGGCCGACGCGGGCGATGCCCTGCTCCGGCTGGGCCGGTACTTCCAGCGCGGTGAGGTGTCGGCGGATCAACGCTCCCTGCACAAGGTCGGCGGCCGCGCCGCCGACGAGTTCTACCGCGACCGCTGGGCACACGACAAGGTGGTGCGGTCCACCCACGGCGTGAACTGCACCGGCTCGTGCTCGTGGAAGATCTACGTCAAGGACGGCGTGATCACCTGGGAGTCGCAGCAGACCGACTATCCCTCGGTGGGCGCCGACAAGCCGGAGTACGAGCCGCGCGGCTGCCCCCGGGGCGCGTCGTTCTCCTGGTACACCTATTCCCCTGCCCGCGTGCGCTACCCGTACGTGCGCGGCACGCTGCTCGAGCTCTATCGCGAGGCCAAGGAGCGGCTCAAGGACCCGGTCCTGGCCTGGGCCGACGTGGTCGAGGACCCGGAGAAGGCGGCGCGCTACAAATCCGCGCGCGGCAAGGGCGGTTTCGTGCGCGCCGAGTGGTGGGAGGCGGCCGAGATCGCCGCCGCCGCCCACGTGCACACGATCAAGAAGTACGGACCGGACCGGGTGGCCGGTTTCTCGCCGATTCCGGCCATGTCGATGGTGAGCCACGCGGTCGGGGCGCGGTTCATCTCGCTGCTCGGCGGCTCGATGCTGTCGTTCTACGACTGGTACGCCGATCTGCCGGTGGCCTCGCCGCAGGTGTTCGGCGACCAGACCGACGTGCCGGAATCGGCGGACTGGTTCGACGCCGGATACCTGATCATGTGGGGCTCCAACGTCCCGGTGACCCGCACCCCGGACGCGCACTACATGACCGAGGCGCGCTACCGGGGCCAGAAGGTGGTGGTGGTCTCCCCGGACTATGCCGACAACACCAAGTTCGCCGACGAGTGGGTCGCGGCCCGCCCCGGAACCGATGCCGCCCTTGCCATGTCGATGGGGCACGTGATCCTGCGGGAGTTCTTCGTCGAGCGCGCCACCCCGCGGTTCCTCGACTACGTCACCCGCTACACCGACCTGCCCTACCTGGTCTGCCTCGACGACCCGCGGGGCTGGGACGCCGAAGGGAACTACCACCACGACGGCGCGCTGGCGGGCAAGTTCCTCACCGCCGCCGATCTGGGCCGCGCCGACGACAACGCCGCGCACAAGCCGGTGCTGCTCGACGCCGACGGCATGCCGGTGGTGCCCAACGGTTCGCTGGGCCACCGCTTCACCGAATCCGACGCGGGCCGGTGGAACCTCGACCTCGAGGGCGTCGAACC
Organism: Nocardia sp. FDAARGOS_372; assembly: GCF_002554515.1. Classification (NCBI taxonomy): domain Bacteria; kingdom Bacillati; phylum Actinomycetota; class Actinomycetes; order Mycobacteriales; family Nocardiaceae; genus Nocardia; species Nocardia sp. FDAARGOS_372. Next base: position 3,368,143 of record NZ_PDDW01000001.1, read on the forward strand.
GCTGCTGACCCTGTACGGCCGCGCCGAAGCCGAACCGGTCGCGGTCCGACTGCCGCGCTACGACGCCGACCAGCCGGGCGTGCTGGTGCGCGGCGTGCCGACGGTGACCGTCGCGGGGCGGCGGGTGACCACGGTGTTCGATCTGTTGCTCGCCCAATACGGCGTGGGCCGCGCGGGTCTGCCCGGCGACTGGCCGACCGGTTACGACGACGCCACCGCCCCCTACACCCCGGCCTGGCAGGAGACCATCACCGGTGTCCCGGCCGTGCAGGCCGCGCGCATCGCCCGCGAATTCGCCGACAACGCCGAACGCTCCGGCGGCCGGTCGATGATCCTGATGGGCGCAGGCACCAACCACTGGTTCCACTCCGACCAGATCTACCGCGCGTTCTTCACCCTGACACTGCTCACCGGCTGCCAGGGCGTCAACGGCGGCGGCTGGGCGCACTACGTCGGGCAGGAGAAGTGCCGTCCGGTGACCGGCTGGGCGACGCTGGCCTTCGGTCTGGACTGGCAGCGGCCGCCGCGCCAGATGCAGGGCACGGTGTTCTGGTACCTGACCAACGACCAGTGGCGCTACGACCCGTTCACCGCCGAATCGTTCGCCTCGCCGCTGGGCACGGGCCGCTTCGCCGGGCGCACCGCCGCCGACAACATCGCGCTGGCCAGCCGGCTGGGCTGGATGCCGAGCTACCCGACCTTCGACCGCAACCCGCTCGACCTGGCCGACGAGGCCGAGGCGAAGGGCGTGGCCGCCGCCGATCACGTGGTGGCCGAACTGAAGGCGCAGAACCTGCGTTTCGCCTGCGAGGACCCCGACGCCCCGGAGAACTTCCCGCGCTGTCTGACGGTGTGGCGCGCCAATCTGCTCGGCTCCTCCGGCAAGGGCAACGAGTACTTCCACCGTCACCTGCTCGGCGCGGACGCCAACCTGCAGACCACCGACGCCACCGGCGTGCGCCCGCAGGAACTGGTCTGGCGCGAGCAGGCCGCCACCGGCAAGCTGGATCTGCTGCTGAGCCTAGATTTCCGGATGACCAGCACCACGCTGTTCTCCGACATCGTGCTCCCCGCGGCCACCTGGTACGAGAAGCACGATCTGTCCTCCACCGACATGCACCCGTTCGTGCACGCCTTCTCGCCGGCGATCTCCCCGCCGTGGGAGGCCAAGACCGATTTCGAGGCGTTCCACCGGATCGCGCGCGGGTTCTCCTGGATGGCCGAGAAGCACCTGGGGGTGCGCAAGGACATCGTCGCGGTGCCGTTGCAACACGACTCGCCCGACGCGCTCGCCCAGGCCGGTGGCCGCGTGCTCGACTGGAAAGCCGGCGAGTGCGAGCCGATTCCGGGCAAGACCATGCCGAAGCTGGTGGTGGTCGAGCGCGACTACCCGAAACTGGCCGAGAAGATGGCCGCGCTCGGCCCGCTGGTCGAGCAGCTGGGCCTGACGACCAAGGGCGTCACGACGCTGCCCGACGCCGAGGTGGAGTACCTGGCCGGGGTGAACGGCACCGTGGTGTCGGGGGTGGCGCGGGGCCGCCCCTCGCTGGCCAAGGACACCCACGCCGCCGAGGCGATCCTGGCGCTGTCGGGCACCACCAACGGCCGGCTCGCGGTCGAGGGCTTCCACGCCCTCGAGCGGCGCACCGGCACTCGGCTCGCCGATCTGGCCGCCGAGGCCGAGGGGAAGCGGATCACCTTCGCCGACACCCAGGCCCGGCCGGTGCCGGTGATCACCTCCCCGGAGTGGTCGGGCAGCGAAACCGGCGGCCGGCGGTACTCACCGTTCACCATCAACACCGAACGGCTCAAGCCCTGGCACACCCTCACCGGCCGCCAGCACTTCTACCTCGACCACGACTGGATGATCGAACTCGGCGAGCAGCTGCCGATCTTCCGGCCGCCGCTGGACATGACCGCGCTGTTCCGGGAGCCCGGCGTCGGGGAGGTCTCCGAACGCGGTGTGACGGTGCGCTATCTGACCCCGCACTCCAAGTGGTCCATCCACTCCGCCTACCAGGACAACCTGCACATGCTGACGCTCTCGCGCGGCGGGCAGACGATCTGGATGTCGGACCGGGACGCGGCCAAGATCGGCGTGCGCGACAACGACTGGATCGAGGCGGTCAACCGCAACGGCGTCGTGGTCGCCCGCGCGATCGTCTCGCACCGCATGCCCGAGGGCACCGTGTTCATGTATCACGCCCAGGACCGCGCGGTGGACGTGCCGCGCATCGAGGGCACCGACCCGAGCGGATTCGACTGGCCCACGCCCACCGAGCGGGTCGGCAAGGGCAAGCGCGGCGGCATCCACAACGCGCTGACCCGGATCATGATCAAGCCCTCCCATCTCATCGGCGGTTACGCCCAACAGTCCTTCGCGCTGAACTACCACGGACCCACCGGTAATCAGCGCGACGAGGTGACGACCATTCGCCGCCGGTCCCAGGAAGTGGAGTACTGACATGCGCGTCATGGCACAGCTGGCGATGGTGATGAACCTCGACAAGTGCATCGGCTGCCACACCTGCTCGGTCACCTGCAAACAGGCCTGGACCAATCGCGGCGGCACCGAGTACGTCTGGTTCAACAACGTCGAGACCCGGCCCGGGCAGGGCTATCCCCGGCAGTACCAGGACCAGGAGAAATGGAAGGGCGGCTGGACGCTCACCAAGCGCGGCAAGCTCACCCTGAAATCCGGGTCGCGGATGAAGCGGTTGCTCAACATCTTCGCCAACCCCGATCTGCCCACGGTGTCGGACTACTACGACCCGTGGAGCTACGAGTACGACAACCTGCTGTCCGCCCCGCCCACCGACACCACCCCGGTGGCGCGGCCCAAGTCGCTGATCACCGGCGCGGACACCCAGGTGACCTGGGGCGCCAACTGGGACGACGACCTGGGTTCGGGCCCGGAGCAGGTGGGCCGCGACCCGCTGCTGAACCGGCTGTCCGAGCAGGTGAAACTCGAGTTCGAGCAGACCTTCATGTTCTACCTGCCGCGCATCTGCGAGCACTGCCTCAACCCCTCGTGCGCGGCCTCGTGCCCCTCCGGCGCGATCTACAAGCGCGCCGAGGACGGCATCGTGCTCGTCGACCAGGACGCCTGCCGCGGTTGGCGCCAGTGCGTCACCGGCTGCCCGTACAAGAAGATCTACTTCAACCACAAGACCGGCAAGGCCGAGAAGTGCACCTTCTGCTACCCGCGGGTGGAGGTCGGCATCCCGACGGTGTGCTCGGAGACCTGCGTGGGCAGGTTGCGCTACATCGGCGTGATGCTCTACGACGCGGACAAGGTGCTCGAGGCCGCTTCCGTCACCGACACCGCCGACCTGTACCCGGCGCAGCTGGGTGTGTTCCTCAACCCGCACGACCCGCGCGTGATCGCCGAGGCGGAGCGGGCCGGTATCTCACCGGATTGGCTTCAGGCCGCGCAGGATTCGCCGGTCTACCGGCTGATCGTCGACTACCAGATCGCGCTGCCGCTGCATCCGGAGTACCGGACCATGCCGATGGTCTGGTACGTGCCGCCGCTGTCGCCGGTGGTGGACGTGCTCACCGAGACCGGCCACGACGGTGAGGACGCGCGCAACCTGTTCGGCGCGATCGACGCACTGCGCATCCCGGTGGAGTACCTGGCCGAACTGTTCACCGCCGGTGAGGTGGGTCCGGTGCGGGCGGCGTTGCAGCGACTGGCGGGCATGCGCTCGTTCATGCGCTCGGTGAACCTCGGCGAGGAGCCCGATCCGGCGATCGCGCCGTCGGTGCGGCTGGAGCCGGAGGAGATCGAGGCGCTGTACCGGCTGCTGGCCATCGCCAAGTACGAGGACCGGTACGTCATTCCGCAGGGCGCCACCGCGCGCGCCCACGAACTGGACTCACTGGCCACCGGGTGCAGCCTCGACACCGACGGCGGGCCGGGGATGACCGCCTTCGACCAGATGGTGGAGAAGTTCCATCTCACCGACACCAACGAGGCCGCGCCCGCGGGCAAGTCGGGGCGGATCAACCTGTTGAACTGGGACGGCAAGAGCACCGCGGGGCTGGTGCCCTCGCCGAACGGTTCGGCGGACGGGCACGGCAGCGCCGCCGGGCACGGGGTCGGTGGCGGCAACGGCGCCGCCGCCGGCTCCGCCGCGCACTCCCCCGACGTGACGGGAGCGCCGTCGTGAGCCTGCTGAAACTGCGCCGCAGGCCCGAGCCCGCGGTGGCGATGTCCGAGCGCGATCGGCGGTTGGTCTGGCGGCTGGCCGCGCTCGCGCTCGACTATCCCGGCCCGCCGCTGCTCGGACTGCTCGACGAATTGACCGCAGCGGCAACGGAATTGCCCGATCCGGTGCGCGGTCCGTTGGACGCGCTGCTCACCCACCTGCGGGTGACGCCGCCGCTGGACCTGGCCGCCGACTACGTCGCGACCTTCGACCTGCGCAAGCGCGCCAGCCTGCACCTGACCTTCTACGCCTACGGCGACACCCGCAAGCGCGGCATGGCGCTGCTGCGCTTCAAGCACGCCTACCGGCACGCCGGGGTGGAACCGGGCGAGCAGGAGCTGCCCGATCACCTGCCGGTGCTGCTCGAATTCGCCGCCACCGTCGACCCGGTCGGCGGCGAGCGGCTGCTCGGCGAGCACGTACCGGTGCTGGAACTGCTGCGACTGTCGTTGTCCGACAACGGTTCGCCCTATGCGGGCGCGCTGGGCGCGGTGCTGGCGACCCTGCCGCCGCCGACCACCGCCGACCGGCGGCGCATCGCCGAACTCGCCGCGCAGGGCCCACCGGAGGAGGAGGTGGGGCTCGAACCCTTCGCGATGGACCCCACCCTGTTCACGCACTCGGAAGGCCGCCGATGAACGCCAGCCCCAACCTGCCCGCCGAACTGTGGCTGATTCTGCCCTACATCGCGATCACCTCGTTCGTGCTCGGCCACATCTGGCGTTACCGCAACGACCAGTTCGGCTGGACCACCCGTTCCTCGCAGATCTACGAGTCGCGGCTGCTGCGGCTGGGCAGTCCGCTGTTCCACTTCGGCATGCTCGGTGTGTTCTTCGGGCACGTGCTCGGCGTGCTGATCCCGGCGTCGTGGACGAGTGCGGTGGGGATCTCCGAGCACACCTACCACGTCATCGCCGTGGGGGCCGGATCGATCGCGGGCGCGGCGGTGCTGGCCGGAGTGGCGATCCTGCTGTACCGGCGGGTCACCGTGCCCGCCGTGCGCAAGGCCACCACCACCAACGACAAGGTGATGTACGTCCTGCTGGCCGCCGCCCTGGTCACCGGCCTGCTCAACACCTGGGGCAGCAACCTGCTGTGGGGCACCTACGACTACCGCGCCACCGTCTCCCCCTGGTTCCGCAGCCTGTTCACCCTCGACCCGCAACCCGAGCTCATGGTCGACACGCCCTGGACCTTCCAGCTGCACGGCCTGGTCGTCCTCGCCCTGGTCGCCGTCTGGCCCTACACCCGCCTGGTGCACATGTTCAGCGCCCCCGTCGGCTACCTCACCCGCCCCTACATCGTCTACCGAGCCAAGGAGACCAACGCCCCCGACACCCGCCGCTACGCGCGGGCCTGGGACGCCCCGGTGACCCCGGAGCACTGGCGCTGAACCATCGGTGGGCCCCGCCGAAACCCGACGGAGCCCACCGATGTTCACCCCTCGGCCGCGTCCTGGAGGGTTTTCAGGTCGATCTTGGTCATGGTGCGCAGGGCGGTGGCGACGGCGGGGGCGCCGGGGCCGGACAGGAGGGTGGGGAGGGCGGCGGGGACGACCTGCCAGTGCATGCCGTAGCGGTCGACGAGCCAGCCGCAGGGGCCGGGGGCGCCGCCGTCGGTGAGCGCGTCCCAGAGGCGGTCGACCTCCTCCTGCGTGTCGACCACGATCTGCAGGGACGCGGCGTCGGTCTGGGGGTGGCCGGGGCCGCCGTTCATGAAGGTGACCGGGTGCCCGTCCAGTTCCAGGGTGACGATGAAGGCCGAGCCGTCGGGATTGCGGGTCACGTCGATGACGCGCGAGCCGGGGATCAGCCCGACGTAGGTGTCGGCCGCCTGCTCGGCCTGCGAGTCGAACCAGAAGAAGGTGGTGACGCTCATGATGTCGCTCCTCGTGTCAGGGTGGGTGGGCGTTGCCGCCCGTGCTGTCACCCTTCGGTCGGAGCCACCACCGGCCCCTCGACACATCTCCGCGATTTTTTTCCGGCGATCGTCTCGCGGCTACTTCGGGGGCAGGGATCGCGCGTAGAACACGCCGCGGTCGACCCAGGCCCGCAGGGCCGCGTCGGTGTCGACGGCGGCGGGCGCGACCCGCAGCCAGCCACGCATCTCGCGCCCGCCCATCACCATCGGCATGACGCGCCGGTCGTCGAGGAGGCGCTCCCCCTCGGCGGGGTCGACCCGCACCAGCAGACCGCCGTCATGGCTGGCCGCGACCGCGAGGTTGCCGCCGACGAGGAAGGCCAGACCGCCGAACATGCGCTTCTCGGCCAGGGCGGGCGTGCCCGCGAGCACGGCGCGCAGCCGCTCGGCGAGGTCGGGATCGAAAGGCATGGGAGTCCTCGCGCGGTGTGGTCAGGCGCCGATGGCGGCGGCGAACATCGGCCAGGAGTCGTGCAGGTCGTCCTGCCAGTACGGCCACGAATGGGTGCCGGGACGCAGCGCGAGCGTGGCGGGGATGGCCAGGCTGGTGAGGCGGTCGACCAGCGGGCGGGTGCAGCCGCCGATCACCGTCTCCATCAGGCCACCGACGACCATGCGGTCGAGCAGGTCGATCGGGTTGCCGTCGATGCCGGGCGCGGTGAGGGTTTCGTGCCTGCCCGGTCGGCCGTCACCCGCGGAGACGTAGATGGCCAGTCCGCGCAGTTCTTCCGCGCGCAGCACCGGGTCGTGGGCGGCCCACAGCGGGCTGTCGGGGCCGCCCCACATGTTGGTGGCGTTGGCGCCGAACACGGCGAGTTCGGCGTAGATGAGGGCGCGACCGGCGGGGTCGCTGGTGCGGGCACAGCCGCTGTAGGCGCCGACCGCCTGGTAGCGGCCGGGGGCGTCGAGCGCCAGGTTCAGCGCGGAGGTGGCCGACATCGACAGTCCGGCAACGGCATTGCGGCCGGTCATACCGAACCGCTGTTCCAGCAACGGCGGCAGCTCGGCGGTGAGGAAGGTGCTCCACTTGTTGCGGCCGAGCACCGGGTCGTCGGCGACCCAGTCGGTGTAGTAGCTGGCGCGGCCGCCCATCGGCACGATCACGTTGACGTTCTTGTCGGCGAAGAACGCGGCCACATCGGTGCGGTTCATCCACGGGCCGCCGTCCTCGCCGCCGTCGACCGCATTGAGCAGGTAGAGGGCGGGTGCGCCGGGACCGGGGTGCGACATCCACAGGGTGATCGGGCGGTTCATCGCCGCCGAATGCACCACGACCTCGAGCTGCCTGCCGCCCAGGGGGCGCACGTCGAGGATGGCCGAGCCGGGCGCGGCGGCGGCCGTGGGTGCGGTGAGGAGGGCGGCGCACAGCGCCAGGACAGCAATCGAACAGCTCACGAGCCGACGCATGCCACCAGTCTCGCGCACCGGCAGACGGTGTGTCCGGCTTTCGTCATCGCCGCTCGTCGGCTCGGCGTGTCAGAGCGCGGGCCCGTCGGGGCGCTCGTCGCGCGCGGCCAGGGTCAGGGCGTGATCGAGCCGGGGCCGCAGGGATTCGGCGTGCGGCACCGCGACCCGCAGCCGGGCCCAGTCGGGGCAGGATTTTCGCCGCGGCGCCAGCACCGACAGCCGCCTGCCCGCCACGGTCACCTCGCATGCCGCGCCCGAGGCCACCCGGCGCGCGACGGTGCGCGCGTGATCGCGCAGTATTCGCTCCCGTGCCCGCTCCGGCACGCGCTCCCGCTCGGCCATGTCTCCGAGGGTAGTCCGCGCCGCGCCGGAAAGGGGCGAACCGCGAGGAGAATTCAGCGCACCCGCACCGCGACGGATTCGGCCGCGGCAGTGCGGTAGCGCTCGGCCAGCAACCGGACGACGGCGGGATGCACGCCGATCGGCGCCGCCACACCGTCCGCGCCCGCCTCGTGCAGGCGCTGCTGGAACAGCCCGTGCGCCAGCAGATAGGAGGCGACGAACACCCGGTCGGCGCCCGAATCGCGAAGATCGGCAACCACTTCCGGGACCCGCGGCGCGCCGGTGGCCACGTAACCGATCCGCACCGGCGCGTGCAGCTGCTCGGCCAGCAGCGCGGCCGCGCGGCGCACGTCGGCCCGCGCGCGCGGATCGGAGGATCCGGCCGCCGCGACGACGACCGCGTCGCCGGGCCGCCAGCCGGCCGCCCGCACGCGCAGCGCCATGATCCGGGCCAGCGCGGGATCGGGCCCCATCGCCGGGGTCACCGTCGCGGCCGGATGCGCGCTCTCCGCCACTTCCCGCGGAACGTCCTGGTAGACGTGATAACCCGAGGCCAGGAAGGCCGGAATCACCACGGCGGGCGTGCCCGGCGCGGTGGCGCGCAGGTCGCGCAGCACCTCGGCGGGCGAAGGGCCGAGCACGTCGACGAACGCGGTGCGCACCACCGGTCCGCGCAGCTCCCGCGAGACCGCCTCGGCGAGCGCGGCGATCATCTCGACCCCCCGGGTGCTCCTGGTGCCGTGCGCGACCAGCACCAGGGCGGGCGCGTTCACCACGACCCCAACGGCTGCGCGTACCGCGCCGACCGCAGCGGGGTGCCCACCGACGGGGTGCGAGCGGGCGCGCGCGGCGGCACGGCGTTGTCGTCGGCGCAGTCGGCGGTGTCGAGCGCCAGCCGGTAGCCGCGCTTGACCACGGTCTGGATCGCCTTGGGCGTGCCGAGTCCGGCGCGCAGGCGGGCGATGGCGGTCTCCACCGCGTGCGTGTCCTCACCGCCGCCGGGCAGCGCGGCGAGCAGGTCTTCGCGCGAGACCACGCGGCCGGGCTGGCGGGCCAGCGAGCGCATCAACGCCATCGGGGCAGGCGCGAGCTGGCGCACCTGTCCGTCGACGACCACGCACCCACCGCGCACACTGATGGTGTGTCCGGCGGCCTGGATGCGGTTGGCGCGGCGCGGCAGTTCCTCGGCCACATGGCGGGCCAGCGCGCCCAGCCGGGCCCGGCCGGGCATGGAGGTCGGCACGCCGAGTTCTTCCAGCGGCGCGGCGGTGATCGGGCCGACGCACGCGGGCAGCACCCGGGTGCGCAGGGCGTGCAGCACGCCTTCCAGCAGCCCGGTTTCCTTGGCGCGCATCAGCATCGAGGCCACCGCGGGCGCGCTGGTGAAGGTCACGCAGTCCAGGCTCGCGGTGACGATCGCCTCGATCAGCTGATCCATCGGACCCTGGTCGGCGGGCGGAATCCAGCGGTACACCGGCACCGGCACCACATCGGCGCCGGCGCAGCGCAACACCTCGCAGAAGTCGGGCACCGGCTCCCATTCGGTGGTGGCCCCGTGCAACTGCACCGCGATCCGCACCCCCTCCACGCCTTCGGCGAGCAGGTGGTCGAGTACCTCGGCGGAGGATTCCGAGGCCGGCGACCACTCCTCGCGCAGTTCGGCGGCCCGGATGGCGCCCTTGGCCTTCGGGCCGCGGGCCAGCAACCTGGTCCCGGCCAGGGTGCCGCGCAGGTCCTCGGCCAGCCCCCAACCCTCGGCGGCCTCCATCCAGCCGCGGAAACCGATGCCGGTGGTGGCCACGGCGATCTGCGGCGGTTCGGCGACCAACGTGCGGGTGACCCGCTCGAGTTCGGTGTCGTCGGCCAGCGGAATGATGCGGATGGCCGGTGCGGACACGATGGTCGCGCCCCGCCGGGTCAACAGGGTGGCGAATTCCTCGGCGCGCCGCGCCGCCGTGATGCCGACGGTGAATCCGGCGAGGGGGGCGCCCGCGTCGATAGTGCTCATAGGTGGTTCATCCGTCCGAGGATTCGAGCGCGACCGGCTCGTTGGATACCGAGACGATGCCGTCGTCGACGCGCACCGCATACACCGGCAGCGCCGCCGATTCGTCGTCAAGGCAGTGCCCGTCGAGCAACGAGAACGCCTGCTTGAGCAGTGGCGAGGCGACGACGGGCACACCGCCGCGATCGCCGACTATCCCGCGCGACATCACCGCCGCGCGGCCGAACGGATCGATGTTGCCGACGGCGTAGAGCGTGCCGTCGGGCAGCAGGAACAGCGCGGCCTGCCGTCCGCCGCGCAGCAGCACCGCGACACCGCGGCCGGGGATCAGGAAATCGAGTCGGCAGGCTTGCGTCCAACCGGTGGCCGTGGCGGGCGAGATGCTGGGTGTGTCGATTACGGTCATCGGGTTCCTCCTCCGAACGCCTGGTTCATTGGTACCGGCGTCCTGTTTCCGCGTCGTTAAGCCGTTATTTCGCCTGCGCGGCTGTGACGGATTCCACGCGGGGCGCCACCTCCGGCATGCCGAGCAGCACCGGCACCTTGCGCTCACCGCTGTCGTCGAAGGCGATGGTCGGGTCGGCCTCCTCCGGCGCGTTGACGAAGGAGACGAAGCGGGCGAGCTTCTCCTCGTCCTCGAGCACCGCGGCCCATTCGTCCTTGTACCCCTCGACGTGGCGGGCCATCGCCGCCTCCAGCTCGTCGGCGATGCCGAGGCTGTCCTCGCAGATCACCTGCTTCAGGTAGTCGATGCCGCCCTCGAGCGCCTCCTGCCAGGGCGCCGTGCGCTGCAGCCGGTCGGCGGTGCGGATGTAGAACATCAGGTAGCGGTCGATGTAGCGGATCAGCGTCTCGTCGTCGAGTTCGCCGGCCAGCAGCACCGCGTGCTTGGGGGTCAGGCCACCGTTGCCGCCGACGTAGAGGTTCCAGCCGTTCTCGGTGGCGATCACGCCGACGTCCTTGCCGCGGGCCTCGGCGCATTCGCGGGCGCAGCCCGACACCGCCAGCTTCAGCTTGTGCGGGGAACGCAGTCCGCGGTAACGCTTTTCGAGCAGCACCGCCATGCCCACCGAGTCCTGCTGGCCGTAGCGGCACCAGGTGGAGCCCACGCAGCTCTTCACGGTGCGCAACGACTTGCCGTAGGCGTGGCCGGATTCCATGCCCGCGTCCACCAGCCGCTGCCAGATCCGCGGCAGCTGCTCCACCCGCGCCCCGAACAGGTCGATGCGCTGGCCGCCGGTGACCTTGACGTAGAGGCCGAACTCCTTGGCCACCTCGCCGATGGTGATCAGCTGCTCGGCGGTGACCTCGCCGCCGGGCATCCGAGGCACCACCGAGTAGGTGCCGTTCTTCTGCAGGTTGGCCAGGAAGTGGTCGTTGGTGTCCTGTAGCGCGGCCATCTCGCCGTCGAGGATGTGATCGCTCGAGGTCGAGGCCAGGATGGAGGCCACGGTCGGCTTGCAGATGTCGCAGCCGCTGCCCTTGCCGTACTTGGCGATCAGGCCGGAGAAGGTGCGGATGCCGGTCACCTGGACGATCTGGAACAGTTCGGCGCGCGACTGTTCGAAGTGCTCGCACAGCGCCTTGGACATCGCCACGCCGGACTGCTCGAGCAGCTTCTTCAGCATCGGCACGCAGCCGCCGCAGGAGGTGCCCGCGGTGGTGCAGCTCTTGATCGCGGGGATGTCGCAGGCGCCCTCGGCGATCGCGCCGCAGATCGCGCCCTTGGAGACGTTGTTGCAGGAGCAGATCTGCGCGTCGTCGGGCAGCGCGTCGGCGCCCAGTTCCGCGCCGGCGGGCGAGATCAGCGCCGCCGGTGCGGCGGGCAGCGGGCGGCCGACGAGCGGGCGCAGCGCGGCGTACTGGCTGGCGTCGCCGACCAGGATGCCGCCCAGCAGGGTCGTGGCGTCGTCGGAGACGACGAGCTTGGCGTAGGTGCCCTTGGCGGCGTCGTGCAGCACCACCGAGAGCGCGCCCTCGGTGACACCGTGCGCGTCGCCGAAGCTGGCCACGTCCACGCCCATCAGCTTGAGCTTGGTGGACATGTCGGCGCCCGGGAATTCGCCCCGGCCGCCCAGCAGGCGGTCGGCGACGATCTCGGCGGTGGTGTAGCCGGGGGCGACCAAGCCGTAGCAGGTGCCCTCGACCGCGGCGCATTCGCCGACGGCCCAGATGTTCGGGTCGGAGGTCTGCAGCGACAGGTCGGTGACGATGCCGCCGCGCGGGCCGACCTCGAGCCCGGCTTCGCGGGCGATCCGGTCGTTGGGGCGGATGCCCGCGGAGAACACCACCATCGAGGCATCGATGGTGGAGTCGTCGGACAGCGTCAGCCGCAGCGTGCCGTCCTCGGCGCGCTCGATGGACTGCGTGCCCACGCCGGTGTGCACGGTCAGGCCGAGATCGGTCACCAGGCGCTCGAGGATGGCGCCGCCGCCCTCGTCGACCTGGGCGGGCATCAGGCGGTTGTTGTATTCGACGACGTGCGGGGTCATCCCGAGCAGCTTGAGCGCGTTGGCCGCCTCCAGGCCGAGCAGGCCACCGCCGATGACCACGCCGTGCGCACCGGGCCCGGCCGCCTCGGCGGTGGCGCGGATGCCGTCCAGGTCGTCGATGGTGCGGTAGACGAAGCAGCCGTCGAGGTCGTGGCCGGGCACCGGCGGGACGAAGGCGTAGGAGCCGGTGGCCAGCACCAGCGCGTCGTAGCCGATGGTCTCGCCGGTGGAGGTGGTGACCTTGCGCGCCTGCCGGTCGATGGCCTCGGCGCGCTGGCCGAGCCGCAGCTCCACCAGGTCGTCACCGGCGTAGTCGTTGCCGGGCAGCGCCAGCGCGGCCGGGTCCCAGGCGCCGACGTAGGACGAGAGCCCGACCCGGTCGTAGGCGGGCAGCCGTTCCTCGCTCAGGATCACGACCTGCCAGGTGCCGGACTCGTCGCGGGAGCGAAGCGCCTCGACGAAGCGGTGCCCGACCATGCCGTGGCCGACGACCACCACGGTCTTGCGCTCGGTGGTTGCGGGGTTCATGTGGACCTCCCAGGAATGGATGCGGGCGTCAGGCGCGGGCCGACGGGACGGACGAGGTGGCGGGAACGGCCTGTTCGGCGCGGCGAACGAGGGCCTCGGCCTCGACGACCACATCGTCGTCGGCCACCGAGCGCAGGCTCGGACGGCGCAGGAAGACCAGCCAGGTGACCGCGGCGCACACCACGTAGAAGGCCAGGAAGACCCAGAACGCGGTGGTGGCCGAGTTGGTCGAGGCGTAGGAGGAGCGCAGGACCAGGTTGATGCCGACCCCGCCGAGCGCCCCGATGGCGCCGACGAAACCGATCAGCGCGCCGGAGGTGTTCTGCGACCAGGCGGCGCGATCGGCGGGGCTCAGGTCGAGGCTGCGCGACTTGGCGTCGAACACCGAAGGGATGATCTTGGTGACCGCGCCGTTGCCGATGCCCGAGAGCACGAACAGGGCGACGAAACCGATCACGAGCACCGCCATCACCGCGCCGCCTGCGACGCCGCCGTTGCCGTCGGCCACAGTGCTGGCCCCGATCACCAGCGCGGCCGCGGCCATCATCGCGCCGAAGGTGACCAGCGCGACGCGGCTGCCGCCGATCCGGTCGGCCCACTTGCCGCCGTAGGGGCGGGCCAGCGAGCCGAGCAGCGGGCCGATGAAGGCGATCTGGGCGGCGTGCAGCGCGGCCTGTGCGGCGGTGTCGCCACCGGCCTTGAAGCTGATCTGCAGGATCTGGCCGAAGGCGAAGCTGTAGCCGATGAACGATCCGAACGTGCCGATGTAGAGGAACGCGATCGCCCAGGACTGCGGCACCTTCAGCGCGGTCACCATGTCGGACAGGTCGGCCTTCTGGTTGCGCAGGTTGTCCATGTACAGCGCGGCGCCCAGGCCGGTGATCGCGATCAGCACCAGGTAGATCGCGCAGATCAGGCTGGCGTACTCGTTGCCGAGGGTGGCGATGACCAGCAGGCCGATCAGCTGGATGACCGGCACGCCGATGTTGCCGCCGCCGGCGTTCAGCCCGAGCGCCCAGCCCTTGAGCCGCTGCGGGTAGAAGGCGTTGATGTTGGTCATCGACGAGGCGAAGTTGCCGCCACCGACACCGGCGAAGGCCGCCACCACCAGGAAGGTGGTGTACGAGGTGCCGGGCTGGTTGATGAAGTACAGCGTCAGCAGCGTGGGCGCCAGCAGCAGCAAGGCCGAGAAGACGGTCCAGTTGCGGCCACCGAAGCGGGCGGTGGCGACGGTGTAGGGAATGCGCAGCACCGCACCGACCAGGGTCGGCACCGCCATCAGGAAGAACTTGCCCGCCGCGTCGATGCCGTACTTCTCGGCGGGCATGAACAGCACCATCACCGACCAAATCGACCAGATCGAGAATCCGACGTGCTCGGCGAAGACCGACCAGATCAGGTTGCGCCGGGCGATGTGCTTGCCACCGGCCTCCCATGCCTCGACGTCTTCGGCATCCCAGTGCTCGATGTTGCGGTTACGCGTCAGCGTGCTCAACAAGGGCCTCCCAAAATCGGTTGGCCCCAACGGTAGGGAGCGGGTATTGCCGAAATGCTGCCGTACATGACGGCCGAATCAACGGTTGCTCACCCGCGACGGCGCGCTCGGGTGAGTTCGGCGCCGATGTTTCGCCCGTGTGACACAGCGGTTTTCAGCGCGTCACGAACGGGCGCGAACCGCGGTCGCGCGGCTGTGAGTGTGACCTGGACAGCATGCGCGCTCGGGCACGGCCGCGCAACCGCTGTGCGCGGTCGCGCGGCCCGCGGGGTTCTTCAGGTGCGCAACGGCTCAGTGCCAGGTGTCCTCGAGCATGCGCGGCTTGCACGCCTGCCAGGCGCCGGCCAGCAGCACCAGGACCGCCACGGTGAGCATCCCGAAGGGCGCGAGCCAGCCGCCGGTGGCGGTGTGCAACATGCCGAACAGCAGCGGGCCGACGCAGGCGACCGCGTACCCGACGCCCTGGGTGAACCCGGACAGCGCCGCCGAGCCCTGCGGCGTCTTGGTGCGCATGTTGATCAGCGTCAGCGCCATCGGGAAGGTGCTGGGTCCGAGTCCGAGGATCACCACCCAGAGCACGGGCGCGCCCATCGGCGCCACCAGCAGACCGGTGAAGGCGATGAGGAACAGCGCCGCACAGCCCACCACCACGGGGAACGGGTTGGCCAGCCGCGCCACCACGGTCGGCGCCGAGAGCGCGGCGACGAGGCCGACGAGCGCGAACAGCGCCACCATCGTGCCGCCGAAGGCATCACCGGCGCCCGCGTCGGCGAGCACGCGCGGCAGCCACGCGAACACCGCGTAGGTGGTCAGCGAGGTCATGCCGAACATGCCCGCCATGCCCCAGGCCACCGGCGAGCGCCACACCCGCCCGGGCGCGGGCCCGCCTGCCGGCAGGGCCGTGGTGTCGGCGACGTCGTGGCCCTTGCGGCCGCGCAGCACCCCGAGCCAGGGCAGCGCGGCGGCGAAGCCGAGCAGGGCCCACAGCCCGATGGAGATCCGCCAGCCGTGCGAATCGGCCACGGGGACCGCGATCAGCGCGGGCACCACGGTGCCGATCTGCACCATGGTGATGTAGAGCGAGCTGAGCACCGCGAGCCGGTCCGGGAAGTAGCGCTTGACCAGGGGCGGGATCACCACGTTGCCGATGCCCATGCCACCGAGGGCCACCGCGGAGAAGACCAGCAGCCCGGCGGTGCTGCTCATCAGCGCGCGCACGAGCATGCCCGCGCCGGCCAGCAGCATGGCGATCAGGGCGGTGCGCTCCAGGCCGATGCGGCGCACGAGCGCCGGGGTGAGCAGGCCCGAGACGGCGAACATGGCGGTGGGGATCATGCCGAAGACGCCGACGACCGCGGTCGAATAGCCGATCTCCGCGCCGATGCGCTCGGCGAGCGGACTGAACGCGGTGACCGCGACACGCAGTACCGAGGCCGACATCACGATCGCGGCCAGCACCAGCAGGCGGCCTTCGAGCAGGGCGCGCTTGCGTTCGCGGGTGGTGTCGGGGGTCGCGGTGTCCGGAGAGTAGGTCGCTGTCACCGAGAAATCATAGGATGACCGGACGACAAGAGCAAGCTGGTCGTTCCGGGCTGTACCCTGTTCCAGTGCAACCCGTTCGGCGCACCAGCCTCATCGCCCAGGTAACAGAACAGCTGCGTGCCGAGATTCGTTCCGGCCGTTGGCCGATCGGCTCGCGCATTCCCACCGAGCCCGAGCTCACCGAGCTCACCGGTACCGGCCGCAACACCGTGCGCGAGGCCGTCCAGGCCCTGGTGCACGCGGGCATGCTCGAACGCCGCCAGGGCTCGGGCACCTACGTCATCGCCGCCTCCGAGGTCGGCGGCACGCTCGGCAAGTACTTCGCCGACGCCGAGGAACGCGACGTCCTCGAGCTGCGACTGGCCCTGGACACCACCGCCGCCGCACTCGCCGCCCGCCGCCGCGACGAGGCCGACATCACCGCCCTGCGCACGCTGCTCGACGAACGCAGCGGCCAGGCCTGGGACGAGGACAACCACCCCGCGATCACCGCCGACGTGGAACTGCACCGCGCCATCGTGGTCGCCAGCCACAACGCGGTGTACCTCGAGTTCTACGACTCGCTGCTGCCCACCATCGAGCAAGTGATCCGTTCGCGCACGTCCCGATCCGACGCCTCCTACGATGCCGAGCACCGCGAACTCGTCCAGGCCGTGATCGACGGCGACGCCGACCGCGCCGCGCAGGCGGCGCGCTGCTTTCTCGCCGGACTGATCGCCGAGTACCCCGACCGCTGAATGCCGACCGGTCCCGCGGTGCGGCACCGACGTAACCAACCGGTCACCGAGCGCGCGCCCGCGATGTGAGTGGGAATTGCCGGGAACGCAATCGAAGGCCACGGGCCCGCAACAACCGGCTTCTACCGTCGACTCGACCGATCACGAGGCGTCGAGAGGAAGCCGATGACCGCCACAGCCGCAGCCACCGGCCGGCAGCCGGGCACACCGGTGTTCACGCACCACACGCGCGGACGCTGGCTCGAACACTGGGAGCCGGACAATCCCGAATTCTGGGAAGCCGGCGGAAAGCGCACCGCGCGAAAGAATCTCGCCTTCTCGGTGTTCGCCGAGAACCTGGGCTTCAGTGTCTGGGTCATCTGGGGCACCGTCGTCACCAGCATGGGCGCGGCGGGCTTCCCGTTCCTGGCCGGACTCGGCCAGGGCAACCCGGTCGCGGTGAGCAACGCACTGCTGCTCACCTCGACACCGACGTTGGTCGGCGCGGCCCTGCGCATTCCCTACACCTTCGCCATCCCACGGTTCGGCGGCCGCGCCTTCACCGCGTTCAGCGCGGCGATGCTGCTGGTACCGACCCTGGGCCTGGCCTGGTTCGTCAACCAGCCGGGCACCCCGATGTGGGTGTTCATGGTGCTGGCGGCGCTGGCGGGATTCGGCGGCGGCAACTTCTCCTCGTCGATGGCCAACATCTCGTTCTTCTTCCCCGAGGGCAAGAAGGGCGCGGCGCTCGGAATCAACGCCGCCGGAGGCAATCTCGGCGTCGCGCAGACCCAGCTGGTGCTGCCGCTGCTGATCACCCTCGGCACCCACCTCACCGCGAAGGACCCCGCCGGCTACCGTTTCGGCATCACGCTCTCGGTGCTGGTGTGGGTGCCGTTCATCCTGATCGCCACGGTCGGCGCGCTGCGCTACATGGACAGCATCGCCACCGCGAAATCCGATGGGAAGTCCTACAAGCTCGCGCTGACCAACCGGCACACCTGGGTGATGTCGTTCCTCTACATCGGCACCTTCGGCTCGTTCATCGGCTTCTCCTTCGCCTTCCCGACGCTGATCAAGGCCAACTTCCCGAGCCTGGCCGGAATCGGCTGGATCACCACGCTGGGCAACCTCGCCTTCCTCGGCGCGCTGGTCGGCTCGTTCAGCCGTCCGTTCGGCGGCTGGATCTCCGACAAGGTGGGCGGGGCACGGATCACCGTGTTCGTCTTCGGCGGCATGGCGGTCGCGGTGGCCGCGATCATGGCGGCACTGGAGCTGAAGAGCTTCCCGCTCTACCTGATCGCCTTCCTGGTGCTGTTCGTGCTCACCGGCATCGGCAACGGCTCGACCTACCGGATGATCCCGTCCATCTTCAGCGCCGAGTCCAAGAAGTACGCCGCCGAACACGGCATCGACCCGGCCGACGCGGCGGCCTCGGCCAAGCGGCAGGCGGGCGCGGCGATCGGCGTGATCGGAGCGATCGGCGCCTCCGGCGGCTACCTGCTCCAGCAGGCACTGCGGTTGTCCAACATCAACTTCGGCAGCATGGCGCCCGCGTTCTGGGCCTACGCCGCGGCGTTCCTGGTGATGGCCGGGGTGACCTGGTTCTACTACCTGCGCTCGTCGTTCGCGATCGGCCGGTTCACCTCGCTGGCCTACGCCAACGTATGACCTCTCATCAGGCTCGACGGCCGCCGCTCGGCTCCGGACGCGCGGCGGCCTTCGGGCATTCCGGGGCGCCGGACGTCAGAGCAGGAAGCGCACCATGTCCGCGGTGCGCGCCAGGCCGGGGAAGGCCTGCGGCGTCGACCGCGGATGCAACGCGTGCACCGCGAGCCGGAACATGACCGCCCGCAACAACATCTGCGGCCACTCCGGCAGGTCCGACCACCGCTCGAGCAGACCGTCGTCGGCCCCGCCCCAGGACAGCGCGTCGACCACCACCACGCCCGCCGCCCACGCGGCCGGACGCCAGTAGGGGGTGATGTCGGTCAGTCCCGGCGTCGCCGCACCCTCGAACAGCACGGTGCCGAACAGATCACCGTGCACCAGCTGCGCGGGACTGCGCACCGGCTTGCGCAGGGTGGCCAGCTGACCGATCAACTCCAGGCTGCGGTGCCCGTCCGGGGAGGTCGGCGTGGCCATCCCGCCCGCGCGCAGGGTGCGCAACGGCACCTGCTCCCAGGCGGCGCGGTCGGCGGCGACGAAGATGTCCACATCCACCCAGGGCGCGATGGGTGGCTGTACCAGGAACCGCGGGCGCTCCAACCGCGCGGTGGCCTGGTGCAGGCGCAGCGACACCGACACCACCTCGTCGTGGCGGGGTTCCGGGCTGCCCGCCAGATAGGTGTCGGCACGCCAGCCCGACACCACGTACCGGCCGTCGGTGGCCCGCACGGGCCGGGCCAGCCGCACGCCGTCCACCCGCAACGTCTCGCGCACCCGGGCCGACCACGCCGCCCTGGCGTGATCGGCGACCGGGGACAGCACCACGTCACCGCAGCGCCAGCCACCGTCCCAGTCGCCGAGATAGCTCGGCGTCACCTCGCGCAGACCGAACGTGGCGCGCACGTGCTCGGGAGGTTCCACAGAAGTCACAACCGGTACGGTAACGCCGCTCCGGTGCCCGATTCGGGCGCCGCGCCGAGACGCAGCGTCCGCGATCGGCCGAGGTACAGGGCCGTGCCGGGCGACTCAGTAAACCGGCAGCGACGGGTCGATCTGGTTGGCCCAGGCCACGATTCCGCCCTGCACGTGCGTGGCGTCGGTGAAGCCGGCGTTCTTGAGCACCGCCAATGCCTCCGCGGACCGGATGCCGGTCTTGCAGTGCAGCACGATCGGCCGGTTCTGCGGCAGTTCGGACAGCGCCTCCCCGGACAGGATGCGGTCCTTGGGGATCAGCTTCGCGCCCTCGATGTGCACGATGTCCCACTCCACCGGCTCGCGCACGTCGATCAGCTCGATCTCCTTGCCCGCGTCCAGCAGCTCCTTGAGCTCGCGGGCGGTGATGGTCGAGCCGGCCGCGGCGGCCTGGCCTTCCTCCGACACCACGCCGCAGAACGCCTCGTAGTCGATCAGCTCGGTGATCGGCTGCCGGTCCGGGTCGCGGCGCAGCTTGATGGTGCGGTAGGTCATGTCCAGTGCGTCGTAGACCATCAGCCGGCCCAGCAGCGGGTCGCCGATGCCGGTGATCAGCTTGATCGCCTCGGTCACCATGATCGAACCGATGGACGCGCACAGCACGCCGAGCACGCCGCCCTCGGCGCAGGAGGGCACCATGCCGGGCGGCGGGGCCTCCGGGTACAGGTCGCGGTAGTTGATGCCGCGCCCGTCCGGGGCGTCCTCCCAGAACACCGAGACCTGGCCCTCGAACCGGTAGATCGAGCCCCACACGTAGGGCTTGCCCGCCAGCACGGCGGCGTCGTTGACCAGGTACCGGGTGGCGAAGTTGTCGGTGCCGTCCAGGATCAGGTCGTACTCACGGAACAGTTCGACGGCGTTCTCCGGCTCCAGCCGGATCTTGTGCAGCCGCACGTCGACGCCGGAGTTGATCTCCAGGATGGAATCGCGCGCGCTGTCGGCCTTGGGACGGCCGATGTCGGACTCACCGTGGATGATCTGGCGCTGCAGGTTGGAGGAATCGACCTCGTCGAACTCCACGATGCCCAGCGTGCCGACACCCGCGGCGGCCAGGTACAGCAGCGCGGGCGAACCCAGCCCGCCTGCGCCGATCACCAGCACCTTCGCGTTCTTCAAACGCTTCTGCCCGTCCACCCCGACGTCCGGGATGATCAGGTGACGGCTGTAGCGGGCGATCTCGTCCTTGCTCAGTTCCGCGGCCGGCTCGACCAGTGGCGGCAGGGACTTCGATGATGACACGTCCAGGACTCCTCGAATCGAATTGGCCGAATCCCGATGTGCAACGTCGAGACGCGCGCCGTTCTTCCCCAGTATGGTCGCGCACCGCGGGCGAGGTCAGCCGCGCGGGTACGGCCAGGGATTGAACCGGCAGCGTTTGCCGTCCATCGGCACCACGCCGTCGGGGTCGAGGGCGGCGATCGCGTTGTTGTCGGTGCCGAAGGTCTGCTGCATCATGATCGGCGCCAGCCCGCCGTCGGTCTCGCACGGCTGGTGCTGGTGGTAGCCGATGGCGTGGCCGACCTCGTGGTTGATCAGGTACTGGCGGTAGGAGCCGATGTCGCCCTCGAAGGCCAGCGCCCCGCGCACCCAGCGCGCTTCCGACAGCACCACCCGGTCCAGGTCGGCGTTGTAGCACGAGGAATCGATGGGGATCTCGAAGCCGCAGGCGGTGCGGGTGGTCTGGCGCGAGGTGAGCGAAATGCGGAAATCCGGGTTGCCCGCATCGATGCGGCGGAAGGCGAACTTGGGGTCGTGTGCCCAGCTCTTCGGGTTGGCCAGGGTGCTGTCCACCATCGTGGCCACCGCGGCGTCGCCGCCGAAGCCGGTGGTGTCCACGCCGTCCTCGATCTCCACGGTGTAGGTGAAGTGGTATTCGGTGCCCGCGCCCACCTCCGGGCTGGTCCCGGGAACGACCCGCCAGGTGCCCGCGCCGCTCTCGGTGAACGGGCCGCCGTCGGGCAGCGCGCCGGTGGGCAGATCGGTGGGGAACTTCCCGTCCCCCGGCGGCGCACCGATGACACCGCCGCCGACCGCGGGCGGGCTCAGCTGGCCGAAGCCGGGCACCACGCTGCCGCCCACGCCGTCCGGGCCGCCGCGCACCGCGTCGACGCCCACCAGCACGGTCACCGCCAACAGCACCGGCAGCGCGTAGGCGCGCCAGCCGTAGGTGGAGACGAACCGTCCGAAGGCACTCTGCTTCTTGGCCGCGCGATCCGGGCGCGGGCCGCGACGGTGCTCGTCGGCGGCGGTGGGGTCCCAGCGGGCGCGCAACGGCTGATGGGAGCGGTCCGGGCGCTGGTAGAGGCCGAGCGGGTCGTAGACCTGGACCTGCTCGCGTCCGCGCGCGTCCTTGCGCGGGTCGTTCGTGCGCGGATCCCTCGTATGCGGGCCGTCGGTGCGCGGGCCGTCGGTGCGCGGCCACGGTTCGGTCGAGGAGCTCGGCGATCGGCCGTTGCGGGCGGCCGCGCCCGGCCGCGATGCCGCACCCGCCGTCGTCACAGGGTCGGACACCACGGAACCGGACGTGCCGGTGCCGGCGGGGCGGTGCGCATCGCGCCCGCCGCCGGACGGTCTTTCCGGTCGGTCGGTCACGAACACCAGGTTCTCACAGTGCGCAACCCGGACAAGTCGGCGCACACCACTGCGCCCGGGGCACTGCGAGATATCTCACCGCGTGGATCACATCGCGCACCCGGGTCGGCGGCGACGGCGCAAGCGGGTATCGTGCAGTGGATACCCGGTGTACAACCCCTGTCTTGCCCCGGGGAATCGACTGGGAGAGCGAACATATGACCGACCTCGTGGACCGGATGACGGCACGCAGACTGTCGTCCGATGCCCTGCCACCGGCCAAACGCGGCACCCGGCTGCCGCGCGACGAACGGCGGCAGCAGCTACTCCATGCGGCGAGCGAGGTCTTCGTGCTCCGCGGCTACCACGCCGCGGGCATGGACGAGATCTCCCAGGTCGCCGGGGTCAGCAAGCCGGTGCTCTACCAGCACTTCACCAGCAAGCTCGAGCTCTACATCGCGGTGCTGCAGAACTACGTCGACATGCTGGTGTCGAGCGTGCGCCAGGCGCTGCGCTCCACCACCGACAACCGGCAGCGGGTGCGCGCGGCCGTGCAGGCCTACTTCGACTTCGTCGACAACGAGATGCAGGGCTTCCGGCTGGTGTTCGAATCCGACCTCACCAGCGAGCCGCAGGTGCAGCGCCGGGTCGAGCAGGCCACCGAGGCGTGCGTGGACGCGGTGTTCGATCTGGTCGCGCACGACTCCGGTCTCGATCCCTACCGCGCCCGCATCCTCGCCGTCGGCCTGGTCGGCGCCAGCCAGTTCACCGCGCGCTACTGGCTGGAGGCGGATCGGCCGATCCCGAAGGAGGAGGCGGTCGACACCACCGTCGCGCTCGCCTGGGGCGGCCTGTCGCACGTGCCGCTACAGGCGGACGGGTCCGACCGGCGGCACTGAACGCCCACCCCACGAAACGAGCCCTCGACGTTCCGGTTCCGGAACATCGAGGGCTCGGTGGTTTTCGACAGTCAGACGGCGGCGAAGCCCACCCGGCCGACGGTCGAGGTGCCGATCTCCACATAGGCGACCTTGGCGGCCTGGATCAGGAACTTGCGCCCCTTGTCGTCGGAGAGCTTCACGACGCCAGTCGAGCCGCTCAGTGCCTCGGACACCAGGGCCTCGACCTCGTCGGGCGTCTGCGAGCTGGTGATCACGAGCTCGCGGGGGCTATCCGAAATA
Source organism: Nocardia sp. FDAARGOS_372 (assembly GCF_002554515.1). NCBI lineage: Bacteria > Bacillati > Actinomycetota > Actinomycetes > Mycobacteriales > Nocardiaceae > Nocardia > Nocardia sp. FDAARGOS_372. The sequence continues at coordinate 3,391,193 of NZ_PDDW01000001.1, forward strand.
CCGATCTTGACCTCCACGGCCAACCTCCGAACCTTGAGTTCTGTGCTGTCCGGACCAGGCTAGTGCAGCGTGTGTCCGGCCCGGCACACCGACCGCTGCGCTCTGAGCGAACCCGGCGCCGCTCAGATGCCGAGCACCGCCATGCGCTGGGCGTGGCTGGCCTGCATGCGCTCGAACAACGCGGCGATGCCGTTGAGATCGCCGGTCGCGGTGAGCACCAGTTCGGTGAGCTCGTCGCGCTGGGCCATCACGTACTGCGCCTGGGTGATCGCCTCACCGAGCAGGCGCCTGCCCCACAGGGTGAGCCGGTCACGCTCGGAACGGTTGTCGCGGACCGCCCGGCGCACCTCCTCGACCACGAACTCCGAGTGGCTGGTCTCGGCCAGCACGTCGCGCACCACCGCGGTGACCTCGGGGGTGAGCGCGCCCGCGATCTCGGTGTAGAAGTCCGCTGCGATCCCGTCGCCGACGTAGAACTTCACCATCGACTCGAGCCAGGTCGAGGGATCGGTGGAGGCGTGGTAGTCGTCCAGGGCTCGCACGAACGGCGCCATCGCGTCGAACACGTCCACCCCGCGCTCGGCCATCGCCTGCTGCAGGGTCCGGAAGTGCGCCATCTCCGCCGCGGCCATCTCCGCCACCGCGACCTTGCCGCGCAGCGTCGGCGAGAGCTTGGCTTCCTCCGCGAGCCGGTAGAAGGCCGAGATCTCACCGTAGGCGAGCACCGCGAACAGTTCGGTCACGCCGGGATGTTCGGCGGGAATGGCCGGACTCGCGGACTGCTGCGACGACGAGACACCGACCGCTGCGGATGACTGTGCTCCCATGTCGCCAAGAGTAGCGGCGCGCGAAGGTCAGCGCGGGTCAGGACACCGATTCGCGCACGGCGGCCGCCTCGGTGAGGAACTCGTCCAGGTAGGTCCAGGTGGTCTCGCGGGCGGTTTCGCCGGTGAGGATGCCCAGGTGGCTGCCCGGCGCCGTCTCGTAGCGCACGAACGCCGCGCCGGTGAGGGTGCGGGTGCCCGCTTCGACCGCCGGTGCCGGGGTGATCACGTCGGCGGGCCCGCCGACCAGCAGCACCGGCGCCGTCACCGCCGCCAGCGCGATCTCGCGTCCGCCCAAGCGCAGCACGCCGCGGCCGATGTCGTTGTTCAGGATCAGCCTGCCCCACAGCTGCCCGTAGAACCGGCCGGGATAGCCGGGCATCTGCGCCATGAAGCGGTCGATGGACTCCATCTTGGCCAGTGCCTCGGTGCGGGCGATGTTGCTCGCGACGAACAGCGGCCGGGTCAGTTCCCGGTTCCACGCGGTCACCCGGTAGGCGGCCCGGGTCAGCGGCGCGGGGATGCCGCCCGCGGCGCGGACCGCGGTGGAGACGGCCAGTCCGCCGTCCAGCTTGGCGACCGCGCGCACCTGCGGCATGCCGGTCATCCGGTCGTAGTCGAGCGGCGAGCCGACCGCGGTGATCGAGCCGATCGGCAGCTGCGGATGCGCGGCGGCGGTGAGCAGGGCCAGGGTGCCGCCGAGCGACCAGCCCACCAGGTCGACGGCGGCGCCGTCCCGATCGGCGCTGGTGCGCAGCACGGCCTCGGGCAGGATGTCGTTGATCCAGTCCTCGAAACCCATCCGGCGGTCGGCGAAGGTGATCTCGCCGTAGTCGACCACGTACGGCGTGCGGCCGGTGCCGAGCAGGAAGCGCGCCAGGCTCTGGTCGGGGCGCAGGTCGAAGCAGGAGGCGGGGGCGGCCAGCGGCGGCACCAGCAGGACCGGGTCGGTGCCCTCGGCCGCGGCGCCGTCGCGGGCTTCGTCGCGCTCGAAACGGCGCAGCTCCCGGTGTGGGGCGTCCCAGAGGACGGTGGACCGGGTCGGTTCGGGTGCTTCCACCCCGGGACCGAAGGTCAGCGCCCAGGCGTTGCGGGCGGCGAGGGTGAGAGTGTCTGCGAGGCTCACGGCAAGAATCTCTCACAACCCGCTACCGAGGGTTACAGCAAGCCCCCGTCCCGGCGGTGTCGCGGACCGGCCGCCGTGGTCGCGCGGCGCGGCCGAAACGGTCTGTCGCACACCGGAAATCGAGGACACATCAGCCGGGGCGGAACTTTTGCGGGGAAATGACCGGACCGGGAATTCGGGCGGAGCACATTATCACGCTACAATCAAGGTGGACAACGGAGAATTTCGCTCCCGCGCCCACCTCGAAGAGCACGCCGGGACGGCGGTCCGCACACGGATGACCGCCCGGTCGCACCAGGTGGCCGGACCGCTGCGTTGTCCGGAAATGTGCGCGCACCAGATCCGCATCACCCCCGCGCCGCGCCGATTGCTCAGGGCCGACAATGCCCGCGCAGCTGCCGTCCACCACGGCACGCGAGTACATCCGGCAGCGGCCCCGGTGAGTATCACAGGCGGATACGTGGTCGTCGTGGACCGACCGGTCCGCCCCACGCCTCGTGCGCGCGTGACGCGATGACGAGGAAAGGCACGACCCTGAGCAAGATCACCATCGAGCAGGAACCCGGTCTGACGGACACGATGCTGACCGCCGAACTGGACACGACTCACACTCCCCCGACTTTCGCCGAATTGGGGGTCCGCGACGAAATCGTGCGCGCGCTCGCCGAGATCGGCATCGAACGCACTTTCGCGATTCAGGAACTCACCCTGCCGCTGGCGCTGGCCGGCGAGGACCTCATCGGCCAGGCCCGCACCGGCATGGGCAAGACCTTCGGTTTCGGCGTGCCGCTGCTGCACCGCATCGCCACCGCCGACTCCGGCACCACGCCCCTGGACGGCACCCCGCGCGCGCTGGTGATCGTGCCGACCCGGGAGCTGTGCATCCAGGTCACCGACGATCTGGTGCGAGCGGGCAAGTACCTGCGCAACCACAAGGGCGCGCTGAAGGTGACCGCCATCTACGGCGGCCGGCCCTACGACTCCCAGATCGCCGCGCTGCGCGAGGGCGTCGACGTGGTCGTCGGCACGCCCGGCCGCCTGCTCGATCTGGCCAAGCAGAACCACCTCATCCTCGGCAAGATCGGCGTGCTGGTGCTCGACGAGGCCGACGAGATGCTGGATCTGGGCTTCCTGCCCGATATCGAGCGCATCCTCACCATGGTCCCGGCCAAGCGACAGACCATGCTGTTCTCGGCCACCATGCCGGGCCCGATCATCACCCTGGCCCGCACGTTCCTCACCCGCCCGACCCACATCCGGGCCGAGGAGCCGCACGATTCGGCCGTGCACGACCGCACCGCGCAGTTCGTCTACCGGGCGCACGCGCTGGACAAGGCCGAACTGATCGCACGCGTGCTGCAGGCCGAGGGGCGCGGCGCCACCATGATCTTCACCCGCACCAAACGCACCGCCCAGAAGGTGGCCGACGACCTGGCCGAGCGCGGTTTCGCCGTCGGCGCCGTGCACGGCGATCTCGGGCAGGTGCAGCGCGAGAAGGCGCTGGACAAGTTCCGCAAGGGCGTCATCGACGTGCTCGTCGCGACCGATGTCGCCGCGCGCGGCATCGACATCGACGACGTCACCCACGTCATCAACTACCAGTGCCCCGAGGACGAGAAGACCTACGTCCACCGCATCGGCCGCACCGGCCGCGCGGGCCGCACCGGCGTCGCGGTGACCCTCATCGACTGGGACGAGCTCAATCGCTGGGCCGCCATCGACGCCGCCCTCGGCCTCGGCATCCCGGAACCGGTCGAGACGTATTCGCGCTCCCCGCACCTGTTTTCGGATCTGGGCATTCCCGAAGGGGTCACCGGCACGGTCCGCCGCGCCGCCCCGGCACGCACCGCGGACGAGACCGTCGCCGAGCGTCCGGCCCGCACCCCGCGCAAGCGCAACCGCAGGCGCACGCTGCGCGGCAAGCCGATCGATGCGACGCAGAACGGTGGCGCACCGGACGGTGTGTCCCCGAACGGTGCCGCCGAGAACGGTGAACCGCAGGACGAGACCCCGGCGGTAGCGGACGCGGCCCCGACACCGTCGCAGAGCCAGGAGCACGGCGGCGGCGAAGATGGTTCGTCGTCGCGGCGCAAGCGCAGGCGTCGGCGGCGCGGGTCGTCGTCCGAAGCGAACGCCGTTGTGCAGCAGGGCGATTCGACCGCCGCCTCGGCGGCCGGCGATACCGGCCGGGCCCCGACGGAGACCACCCCGGTCACCGCGGCCGACGAGGCGGGCACCACCGCGACCTCCGCCGGCCTCGATACGGAACCGACGGTCGCCGAGCCCACGGGGGCGACGGAACGTCCCGCCCGACGCCGGACCCGGAAGGGCACCGCGACGGCCGACGACAGCCGCCCGGCCGACTCGGCCGAAGGCGCCGCCACCGACCCCACCGCTGCGGTTGCCGCAGCCACCGCGGAGGAAGCAACCGGCGCGCCCGCGGCTCCCCGCCGCCGCACCCGCACCCGCGCGGCCACCGTCACCGCAGGCACGGCCGACGCGACCGCACCCGAGGCGGGCACCGCGACAACGGTCGACGCCGGCACCATCGCGGCCCCGGCGGCCACCGGCAGTGCCGCGGCTCCAGCCGACAGCGGCAGCGGCACGGCATCCGCCGACAGCGCCCCGGCAGCGGGTGACATCGGCACCGCTCCGGCGGCGGGTGACATCGGCACCGCTCCGGCGGCGACCGAGGCCGCTCCCCGCCGACGCACGCGCAAGGCAGCCACGGCCGCCTCGGCCGACGCCGCCTCGAACGACTCCGGCACGCCCGATGCCGCCTCGGCAACGGGGAGCACCGGCGCAGCGGCGACATCGAGCGAGGAAGCACCGGCACCGCGCCGACGCACCCGCAAGGCCACCTCGGCGACTCCGGCCGCGGACACGACCACCGGGGCCGCGGCCTCGGCCTCGGACCCGGTGCACGCCGGTGACGCGGCGGCGCCGAGCGAGGAAGCACCCGCACCGCGCCGACGCACGCGCAAGGCGGCCACCGAAGACGCCGTCGCGGCCACGGCCACCGCTGATACCGGCGAAGCGGCGACATCGAGCGAGGAAGCACCGGCACCCCGGCGACGCACCCGCAAGGCCACCACCGCAACTCCGGCCGCGGCCACCGCGACCGACGAGGTCTCGGCGACAGCGGCCGCGAGCACCGGCGAAGCGGCGGCACCGAGCGAGGAAGCACCGGCACCCCGCCGACGCACCCGCACGGCCACCACCGCACCGGCCGATGTGACCGCTGCCCAAGCGGCAGGCACATCGACGGCCGACGTGACCGCCCCGACGGCGAGCACTGCGGCTGATGGCGGAGCGGCAAGCAGCGCGGCCGCCGCTCCGGCGGATACCGCCTCCGCCGACGCGGCACCGGCCCCGCGGCGCCGCGCCACTCGGAAGTCGGCCGCCGCGACGGCCGAGACCGGTGCCGCGACCGTCTCGACCGCCGACCCCGCGGCCGCGACGGTTGATACCCCGGCGTCCGGGCAGGTTTCCGCCGATGACGCGACGGCAACCACCGACGCCGAACCGGCACCACGCCGCCGCACCCGGAAGACCGCCACCACGACCGCCGACACCGAAGCGACGGCAACCACCGACGCCGAACCGGCACCACGCCGCCGCACCCGGAAGGCCACTACCACCACCACGACCGCCGACGCCGAAGCGACGGCAACCACCGCCGACGCCACGCCACGCCGCCGGACGCGGAAGACGGCTGACACCGAGGCGACGGAGTCGGCGGAGGGCGCTGCCCCACGGCGGCGGACCCGCACGGCCGGCGAGCCCGAATCGGGTGCGCAGCCCGCTCCGAAGCGGACCAGGAAGAAGGCGGCGGGCGAGCAGCAGGTGGAGGTGACGGCGGGGTCGTCGGCTTCGGCGTAGCTCGCCGGATCCGCTAGTCTCGCAGTCGTGCTCGCACCCGAGCGGCGAACGCGCGCCGACATCATCGCCGCCGTCGCCATCGCCGTCGCGGTGGCGCTGGCGGGGGTCGTCGTGTGGGCGCGGGGCGACGCCACCGGCACCGAGTCGGTGACGGCGTCCCAGCCCGCGACCACCCCGCCCGCCGCCGAGCAACTGCCCGCCGCGCTGCGGGAGCTGTGGCACGCCCCCGACGACGCGACCGGCCGCGCCCTGGTGGCGGGCGGCACGGTGGTCACGGCGGCGGACGGCACGGTGACCGGTCGCGATCCGGCGACCGGCGCCGAGGTGTGGCGGTATCGCCGCGACATGCCGTTGTGTGGGGTGGAGTCGCAGTTCGGCATGGTCGTGGCCGTGTACCGCGACCAGCGCGGGTGCAGCCAGGCGACGATGCTGGCCGGCGACAGCGGTGCGCGCCGCACCGCCCGCAGCAGCTACATGGACGACAGCGTGCGCCTGTCGGTGGACGGCACCTATGTGCTCGCCCAGGGCGATCGACGGCTCGAGGTGTGGCGTTCCGATCTGGTCCGTACCTTGGAGTACGGCTACGTGGACGCGCCGGTGAATGTGAAAACCCAGCCGCGCAAGGATTGTTCGCTGCTGTCCGCGGCGTCGAGTTCCTCCCGGCTGGCGGTGCTGGAACGCTGCCCGGAAGACGCGGGCGCGCGGCTGACGGTGTTGAATCCGGCACCGAAGGACAACACCGTGCCCGAGGAGTACGGCTCGCGGGTGCTCACCGGCGCCGACGCGGACGCACCTGGCACGCGCGTGATCGCGGTGTCGGACACCAAGATCGTGCTGTATCAGCCGGGCGCCACGCTCGGCGCCGACACCGTGCCGCCGCGGCTGTCGATCTTCGACGGCAGCGGCAATCCCCTACTCGTGCACCAGCTTTCGGCTCCGCTGAGTGAGCACGCACAGGCCGTCCGGATCGGCTCGGCCTATCTGGTGTTCACCGGCACCGAGGTGTTGGCCCTGCAGGCGGGCTCCCTGCAGCCGATGTGGACGGTGCCGGGTGCGCTGGGCACCCCGGCCTCGATGGCGGGACGGTTGCTCATTCCGGTGGCGGACGCGATCGTCGCCGTCGATCCCGGCACCGGGGCGGAACTGGCGCGCCTGCCGGTCGAGCGCCCCGGTTACGACAACTCCCCCATCTCGCTCGCCGTCCTCGGCACCACCGTGCTCGAACAGCGCGGCACGACCATGTATGCACTCGGCTGACGCCGGGCACGGGTGCCGCCGCCCGGCCGCGACCGGCGGGTGATCATGATGGAGGGCATGCCAACACGAGAGAACGCCCGGCTGGTGCTGCTGCGGCACGGCGAGACCGAGTGGTCGGCGCTGGGCCGGCACACCGGCCGCACCGACCTGCCGCTGACCGAGCGCGGGGAGGCGCAGGCCAGGGCCGCCGGAGCGTTGCTGGCGCGCCTGGACCTGCTGGATCCGTTCGTGCTGACCAGTCCCCGCCTGCGCGCGGTCCGCACCGCCGAACTCGTCGGCTTCGGCGGCAGCCCGATCGACGACGATCTGGCCGAATGGGACTACGGCGACTACGAGGGCCGCACCAGCGCGGAGATCCAGCGCACCGATCCGGGATGGACCATCTGGACCGGCACCGTTCCCGGCGGTGAGACCCGCGCGCAGGTGCGGGCCAGGGCCGATCGGGTGCTGGCCGCCGTCGATGCCGTGCTGCCGGAGCGCGATGTGCTGCTGATCGGCCACGGCCATTTCTCCCGCAGCCTCATCGCGCGCTGGGCGGAGTTCGACGTCGTCGAGGGCCGCCGCTTCGCGATGAACACCGCCGCGCTGAGTGTGCTGGGCTTCCACCACGACGCCAGGGCCGTCCTCGCGCACAACTGGATTCCGACCACCGAGGGAGCCGCCCCGTGACCGCCGCGCAGATCCGCCGCGCCACCCCCGCCGACGTGCCCGACCTGGTCCGGCTCGTGCACGACCTCGCCGAGTACGAGCGCGCCCGGCACGAGTGCACGCTCACCACCGAGCAGCTGCACACCGCGCTGTTCGGTCCGGCGCCCGCGCTGTTCGCGCACGTGGCCGAGGACGGCGGCCGGGTGGTCGGTTGCGCGATCTGGTTTCTCAACTTCTCCACCTGGGACGGCGTGCACGGCATCTACCTGGAAGATCTGTACGTCGAGCCGGGCACGCGCGGGCAGGGCCTCGGCAAGGCGCTGATCGCCGCGCTCGCCAAGGAGGCGGTGGACAACGGCTACAGCCGGGTGGCGTGGTCGGTGCTGACCTGGAACACGCCCTCGATCGAGTTCTACCGGTCCCTGGGCGCCCAGGAGCAGCACGAGTGGGTGGGCTACCGGCTCTCCGGCCCCGAACTCGCCGCGCTCGCCGCGACCGCCTGACCGCCGTGCAGCTCACCCCGGTCACCCTGCCCACGACCGCCGAGGAGGCCATGGCGGTGCAGGACGACCTGCGCGCACGGGTGGTGGCGGCGAACCCGCGCCCGCCCGTCTTCGCCACCGTGGCCGGGGTGGATTCGGCCTACGACGACGCGGCGGGCCTCGTCGCGACCGCCGTGGTGGTGCTCGACACGGCCACGCTGGAGCCGATCGAGTCGGCCGTCGCGCACGGCCCGGTGCGGTTCCCGTACGTGCCGGGCCTGCTCGCCTTCCGCGAACTGCCCACCACCCTGTCGGCCCTCGAACAGTTGCGCACCACACCCGACCTGCTGGTCTGCGACGCGCAGGGACTGGCCCATCCGCGCCGCTTCGGGCTGGCCTGTCACGTCGGTGTGCGCACCGGCCTGCCGACCATCGGAGTGGCGAAGAACGCCTGGGGTGCGTGGACCGAACCGGGCCGGCGGCGCGGCGACGCCGCCGAGCTCGTGCTCGACGGCGAGGTCGTCGGGCTCGCGCTGCGCACCCGCGACGACGTCAAGCCGGTGTTCGTCTCGGTCGGCCACCACATCGACCTGCCCACCGCGCGGGAGCAGGTCCTCGCGCTCACGCCCCGGTATCGCCAGCCGGAGACCACCCGGCAGGCGGACCGGCTGTGCCGCGCGGCGCTGCGGGCGGCGACGGGCGGCTAGCCGGTGCCGTCGGCGCCGCCGTAGTCCTGCGCCATCCACCGGTTCGACGGCGGCGCGAACAGCAGCACCAACGCGCCGACGACCACGACGCCGAGCAGGCTCCCCCACAGCGGCTGATGCGAGTCCGTCAGCAGCGACCACACCACCGGTAGCAGCAGGACCTGCGCGATCACCGCGATCGCGCGACCCCAGCGGTGCCCGAGCAGCAGGCCCACGCCCGCGGCCAGCACCGCGCCGCCGAGGATGCCGAACCAGGCCGCGGTGCCGTAACCGCTGGCCTGGGACTGATCGTGGCCGAGCAGGCCGCGCACCACCAGGACGATCGCCACGGCCACCGCGACGCCGCCCTCCAGCGCCACCAACGCCCCCGCGCCGCGCACCGTGGCCGGTGTCACGTCCGCCGAAATCTCACCTTTGCCGCTGTCCGCCACGCGGCCAAGCCTACGATGTCCGGCGCCGCCGACCGGTCCGCGGGCCGTCGGCCGGATGCCCGGCGCGGCCGTACCCGCAACTAGGCTGCCTGGCGTGCGCACGCTGCTGATCGTCAACCCGAACGCCACCTCCACCACCCCGGCCACGCGCGACCTGCTCGCCCACGCGCTGGAGAGCCGCACCCAGTTGACCGTCGCGCACACCCAGCACCGCGGCCACGCCGCCGAACTCGCCCAGTGGGCCTCCACCAACCAGCTGGACCTGATCGTCGTGCACGGCGGCGACGGGACGGTCAACGAGACCATCAACGGCTTCCTGCCGCTGCCCGCGCTCGACGACGACCAGATCTGGCGGCCGCGCCTCGGCGTGATCCCCGGCGGCTCGGCCAACGTCTTCGCCCGCGCCCTCGGCATCTCCCCCGATCCGGTCACCGCGACCAACCAGCTGATCGACCTGCTGACCCTCGACCGCGACCGCCGCATCGGCCTCGGGTTGGCCGACGACCGATGGTTCACCTTCAGCGCGGGCGTCGGCCTGGACGCCGACGTGTGCGAGGCCATCGACGCCAGCCGCGCCAAAGGCCACGCCGCGACTCCCGCACGCTATCTTCGAACAACAGTTCGACAATTCTTCCGCGCCCGGAGACATGCGCCACAGGCCCGAATCGAAATTCCCGGACACGATCCGGTCGACGACGTGCATTACGCCTTCGTGACGAACACCAATCCCTGGACCTATCTGAACTCCACGCCGGTGCGCACCAATCCCGGCACCACGTTCGAGTCCGGCCTCGGCGTGTTCGCCATGCGGTCGATGGCACTGGCCCCGACCCTGTTCGTGGCCGGGCAACTGCTGGCCCCCGAGGGAAACCCACACTCCCGCAAATTGTTTCGCGAGGACGACGTCCCGGCGGTGCATATCGAGGCCAAGGAGCCGATCGGCCTGCAAATCGACGGCGACTTCATCGGGAAACGCAACGTGGTGGATTTCACCGCCGTCCCCGGGGTACTCGACGTGGTGGCCCCGCGGCCACGCGAGTGACCTCGCAAGTGTGAAAAAAGTCCCGGTTGTGCTGCACGAACCGGGCGGAGCGAGTACAAAGGAGCGGGCGGGAACCCCATGCGGGGACCCCGATCGCGTGAGCTTCCCCACGGTGCACCGGAAACCTATTGACATCTACGGTGTTCGTGAAAGCATTCACAAGCAACCGTGCGGAAACATTCAGGTCGCACAAGTAAACGATCCACAAACGACAGGCGCCCCTTGCGGCGCCCAGCAAAGGAGCAGAGGAATGGACTGGCGCCACAAGGCCATCTGTCGCGACGAGGACCCCGAACTGTTCTTCCCGGTGGGAAACAGTGGTCCGGCGCTCGCGCAGATTGCCGATGCCAAGCTGGTCTGCGCTCGCTGCCCCGTCACCGCCGACTGCCTGTCCTGGGCCCTGAAGTCCGGACAAGACGCGGGCGTCTGGGGTGGAATGAGCGAGGACGAGCGCAGGGCGCTCAAGCGGCGTAACGCCCGCACCCGCACCCGCACCGTCGTCTGAGCCGACGACACGGAGCTACCGGGCCGGTGGTGGAGGCCCGGTAGCGCGATAGAGCCCGGCACTCGCGTACGAAGTGCCGGGCTGTTGTATGTCAGTGCCCGTTTCTAGCGGCCCGATCGGCGGCCGAGGGGGACCCGCAGGACCGCGTCGGTGCCGACATCGGCACCGGGGTGCAGGCCGATGGAACCGCCCAGTTCCGCGGTGACCAGCGTGCGCACGATCTGCAGGCCCAGGCGGTCGGAGGCCTCCAGGCTGAAGCCCGGCGGCAGGCCACGCCCGTCGTCGCTGATGATCACGTCCAGCCAGCGGGCCGACCGCTCCGAGCGAATCGTCACGGTACCGGTCTGGCCGGAGTCGAAGGCGTGCTCGATCGCGTTCTGCACCAGCTCGGTGAGCACCATGACCAGCGGGGTCGCCCGCTCGGCGGAGAAGACGCCCAGTGAACCCGCGCGGCGCACCTTGATGCGGGTGGTGTGCACGGTGGCGACATCGGCCATGATCGGCAGCAGCCGGTCGACGACCTCGTCGAGATCGACCTCCTCGTCCACCGACATCGACAGCATCTCGTGCACCGACGCGATCGAGGTCACCCGGCGCACCGACTCGGTGAGCGCGACCTGGGCCTCCTCGTTCTCGGTGCGCCTGGCCTGTAGCCGCAGCAGCGCGGCGACCGTCTGCAGATTGTTCTTGACCCGGTGGTGGATCTCGCGGATCGTCGCGTCCTTCGACAGCAGTGCCCGGTCGCGCCGCTTCACCTCGGTGACGTCACGGACCAGCACGGCGGCGCCGGCCAGCTTGCCGTGCGGGCGCAGCACCAGGGTGCGCAGCAGCACGGTCGCCCCGCGCGCCTCCACCTCCATGCGGCGCCCGGTCCGCCCGGCCAGCGCGGCCTGGATGTCGCCGACCACTTCCTGGGCGTCGAAGGGATCGGTGATGAGCGAGCGGGTGGTCTCGGCCAGATCCTGCCCGGCCAGATCGCTCTGCAGCCCCATCCGGTGATAGGCCGACAGCGCGTTCGGGCTGGCGTAGACGACGATGCCCTCGGTGTCCAGCCGGATGAACCCGTCCCCCGCGCGCGGGCTGGAATGGGTCGCCGCCCGGTCCTCCGGCGTGGGGAAGGTGCCCTCGGCGATCATCTGGCACAGGTCGTCGGCGCAGGCGACGTAGGCGATCTCCAGCGTGCTGCGCACCCGGGACCGCTGCATGTCGGTGTCGCGGGAGAGCACCGCGATCACGTTGTCGCCGCACCGCACCGGCACCGCCTCGCGCACCGCGTGCACCGGGTGCGGGTGGTAGACCCCGGTCGCCTCCCCCGCGCTGTCGGCGCGCACCACCTTGCCGGTGAGCAGTGCCTCGAACACCTGCGGATGGTCCGCGCGCGAGGCCACGGTGCCCACCATGTCCTCGACGTGCACGGTCGCGGCGGTGGTCGGGCGGCACTGGGCGACACAGACGATGTCCGCCCCGTCCTCCACCGGTCCCGCACCGACCCACAGCAGCAGATCGGCGAAGGACAGGTCCGCGAGCAGCTGCCAGTCGCCCACCACCCGTTGCAGGTGGTCCACGGCCAGGCCGGGTAGGTCGGTGTGCTCGGCGAGGAGTTCGCTCAGTGTCGCCACGTGGGTCTACCGCCCCGCGTGCTAGGAGATGACGGCGATCAGGTCGCCCGCTTGCAGCACCTGGCCCGGCTCGACCTCGACGGCGGTGACCTCGCCGCCGACCTCGGCGATCACCGGAATCTCCATCTTCATGGACTCCAGCAGGATCAGCGTCTGATCCTGTTCGACCTTGTCGCCGACCGCGACCTCCACGGTCAGCACCGTGGACACCATCTCCGCGCGCACTTCCTCAGCCATGACACCCCATTCGAATCGGTTCGCCTAGTATCCGCCGACGGTACAGCCAACCACACATGAAACAATGGGCTTCAATCAGAGAGGAGATACCGATGGGTAAGCGCGGACGGAAGAAGCGCAGTCGCAAGGGAAACGCAGCCAACCACGGCAAGCGGCCCAACGCCTGAGCACGCCGGCGGCCGGATCTCGGCCGTTGCCGGTATCGATACCGAGCGGCACGCCTCTCCCCCGGAGAAGGCGTGCCGCTCGGTTCGGTTCGGGGGCGCTCAGGCCTCGGTGGTCTCGATGCCGGTGATCGTCACCGACCTGCGGATCTCGATCTTGAGCCGATCGCGCAGCGAATCGGGGGCCTTGTCACCGCCGCACTTGCGGCTGAGCAGGCTCTTGAGCTTCTCCTCGATGCCGTAGGCCTCGATGCACGGCGAGCAGTGGTCCATGTGGTGCTGCAGCCGGGCCCGGGTGGCGTCGTCGCATTCGCCGTCGAGCATCAGCCACACGTCGGCCAGCACGGCCGTGCAGTCCAGCTCCATATCGGGGTCGCGCTCGACACTCACTGCTTGACCTCCTGGCGCTCACTGCGGTTGAACCCCCGTTCGCGCGCCACGTCGGCGAGCAAACCCTTGAGTTGCTTGCGGCCGCGGTGCAGCCGGGACATCACCGTACCGATGGGCGTGCCCATGATCTCGGCGATCTCCTTGTAGGGGAAACCTTCCACGTCGGCGTAGTACACCGCCATCCGGAACTCTTCGGGCAGTTCCTGCAGCGCCGCCTTGATGTCGTCGTCGGGCAGCGCGTCCAGCGCCTCCACCTCGGCCGAGCGCAGGCCGGTGGAGGTGTGCTCGGCGGTCGCGGCCAGCTGCCAGTCGGTGATCTCGTCGGTCGGGTACTGGGCGGGCTGGCGCTGCTTCTTGCGGTAGGAGTTGATGTAGGTGTTGGTCAGGATCCGGTAGAGCCAGGCACGCAGGTTGGTGCCCTCCTTGAAGGACTTGAAGCCCTGGAACGCCTTGACGTAGGTCTCCTGGACCAGGTCCTCGGCGTCGGCCGGGTTCCTGGTCATGCGCAGCGCAGCGCCGTAGAGCTGGTCGAGCAGCGGGAGCGCGTCACGCTCGAACCGCTGCGCCAGCTCGGCTTCGTCGACGGGGGTGCCGGCCGTCTCGGCGTCCGCCGTGCCGGCGTCGGACACCACGTCATCGTCGCTCGTCACACCTGTCCCTTCGATCGGCGTCCTTGCCAAATCTACCGGCAAGTCACCATCGAGCGGGAACCCGGCGTCCGTCGGTGACACCGCGGTCCACAGCGGGCGCTCGTCGAGCAGTACCGACACCGGCATCTCCTTCGCATCGTCCAACGGTTTCCGGCACGATTCCGGGCGGTCCCGGCGCCGCGGCCGTATCGCATGCAACATGATCGGTCCGCGCGGTGTTCCCGAAACCCGGACGGCGGCCGCCGAGACCGAAAGGCGGACGTGGTCGCGTCGCGTACCGCCCCTCGCGCGTGCGCGCGGCGGAAAACGAGTTGCGGCGGACGCGCGGCGCGCCCCTAAGGTGTCGGCATGGCAGGCGCGTCGACCCCCGCGATCCGCACGCTGACCAAGGCCGGTGTGGCCCATCGCGTGCACTCCTACAAGCACGATCCGCGCGCGGAGTCCTTCGGCACCGAGGCGGTGGACGCGCTGGCCGCCGACCTCGGCGTCGAGCCCGCGCAGATCTTCAAGACCCTGGTCCTCGAACTGTCCACCGGAACGCTCGCGGTGGCCGTGCTCCCGGTGCCGCAGACCCTCTCGCTCAAGGCCGCGGCCGCCGCGCTGGGGGCACCGAAGGCGAGCATGGCCGACCGGGCCAAGGCCGAGCGCAGCACCGGCTACGTGCTGGGCGGCATCTCCCCGCTCGGCCAGCGCAAGGCCCTGCCGACCGTGATCGACGAGTCCGCGCTGCGGTGGGACCGGGTGCTGTGCAGCGCGGGCAGGCGCGGCCTGGAGATCGAACTGGCACCCGCCGAGCTGGTGCGCCTCACCGAGGCGGTGACCGCGCCGGTCACCGCCTGACCGACGGCGCCAGGCACCGCCGCACCCGTGCGTCCCCGCGCAGGCGAATCGCCGCGCGACACGCCGCGCGGACGCGACGTGCCCGCCTCGGTGTGCGTTACTGATTCCGCGGTAACCCAGCATGGTCCGAGTCGTCCGACCCGAGGATGTGATGCGAATGTCCGCCCGTCTGTCCCGCCGTTCGCGGCGCGCGCTCGTCGTTCCTGCTCTCGCCGCGGCTCTCGCGCTGGCCCCGGTCGCCGCGCCCTCGGCCCTGGCCGTGCCGGGTGGCCCCGCGGCGGTCCCGGTGGACATGCCCTTCGACGGTCAGGGTGCCGACGACGCCCCCGGCGGCACCGACCGGGCCGAGGACGAGCGGGCGCGCAAGGCCGAGGATCTGGGCGGCGCGGTGGTGACCGAGGTGATCGACCTGGTGACCGGCGTGGTCAAGTGCGGACTCAATCTCGCCACCGAATCGGTGCCCTGCCCGCTGTAGCCGCACCCGGCCGGGCGGTCACAACAGGCTGATCTGCCCGGCCGGCTCCGCCGCGGGCTCGTCGACCGGCGCCAGCAGTTCGGGTCCGTTGTTCTTCACGCTGTTCACCAGCGGCGACACCGGCCGCGCGACGATGTCGCGCACGACGTCCTCCCCCGGCGTCGCCAGCAGTTCGGCGGGGGCGGGGTGATCGGGGTCGAGCCAGGCGTCCCAGTGCGCGCGCGGCATCGGCAGCGGCATCCGGTCGTGGATGCGGGCGAGGTCGCCGACCGCGTCGGTGGTGAGGATGGTGCACGACAGCAGCGGCTCGCTCGCAGGCTGCGCGCGATCGCGCCACACCGACCACAGACCCGCCATGTACAGCCGCCCGCCGTTGGCGTCGGTCATGAAGTAGGGGCGCTTGACGACCTTCTTCCCGCCCGCCGGGTCCGGCTCGACCAGCCACTCGTACCAGCCGTCCATCGGGACCAGGCAGCGCCGGTACTTCACCGCGTCGCGGAACGACGGCGTGCTCGCCGCCTTGTCGGCGCGCGCGTTGAACAGCGGTTTGCCCTTCGCGGGCACGCCGGGCTCAGCCGCCTTCGTCCACGCCGGGATCAGGCCCCAGCGCATCCGCCGGATCCGCAGGGTCGGGTCGTCGTCGGGGTGCTCGCGGTCGTGCCGGGACACGATGGTCAGCACCCGGTTCGTCGGCGCGACGTTGTAGTTGGCGAAATCGCCTGTCGGCGTGGCTCCGTCGCCGCCGGTCTCGTCGATCGCGTCCAGTTCGACCGCGAGCCGGGCCGGGTTCGTCGTGGTCGCATATCGTCCGCACATATTTCCGATAGTGGCACCTCCCACCGACAGCCGCGAGGACAATGGAGGGATAGTGGGTGACCTGGTGAGAGTTTTGCCTTAGCATTCTCTCAACGGATGGGCTGCAGATCACACCCTTCCGCTCCGGCACGCGCACCGACCGGCCAACGCACGAGGCAAGAGGAGAGCCCCCACGTGACAACCACCGAGACCGCCCCAGCCGCCCCCGACACGACGCTGAAGTCGGTGAACCCGGCCACGGGCGAGGTCATCGCCACCTACCCGATCGCCGACGAGGACGCGGTGCGCGCGGCCGTCGCCAAAGCCCGCGAGGCCGCCGAGGTGTGGGGCGCGCTGAGCTTCGACGAGCGTCGCAAGCACTTGCTGCGCTGGTCGAGCCGGCTCGTCGCCGATGCCGAGGAGTTCACCGAGCTCATCCACAAGGAGAACGGCAAGCCGCGCGACGACGCCTTCCTCGAGCTGATGCTGGCGCTCGAGCACATCGCCTGGGCCGCCAAGAACGCCAAGAAGGTGCTCGGGCCCAAGAAGATCGCCCCCGGCGCGCTGATGTCGAACTTCGCCGCCCGCCTGGAGAGCCGCCCGCTCGGCGTGGTCGGCGTGATCGGTCCGTGGAACTACCCGGTCTACACCCCGAACGGTTCCATCGGCTACGCGCTGGCCGCGGGCAACGCCGTGGTGTTCAAGCCGAGCGAGTACTCCACCGGCATCGGCAACTTCCTGGCCGAGGCGTTCAAGAAGGCCAATCCCGAGCTGCCCGAGGGCGTGTTCGAGACGATCAACGGCTACGGCGCCACCGGTGCCGCGCTGGTGAAATCCGGGGTGGACAAGATCGCCTTCACCGGCTCCACCGCCACCGGCAAGCGGATCATGGCCGCCGCCGCGGAGAACCTGACCCCGGTGCTGCTCGAGTGCGGCGGCAAGGACGCGGTCATCGTCGCACCCGACGCCGACGTGAAGGCCGCCGCCGACGCCATCGCGTGGGGCGCCACCGGCAACAGCGGCCAGACCTGCGCCGGTGTCGAGCGCGTCTACGTGCACAACTCCGTCAAGGACCAGCTGGTCTCCGAGGTCACCCGCATCCTGCGCGACGTCAAGCCCGGCTCGGACGACAAGGCCGCCTACGGCCCGATGACGATGCCGAGCCAGATCGACATCGTGCGCCGCCACATCGAGGACGCGCTGCAGAAGGGCGGCAAGGCCGTGCTCGGCGGCCCCGACTCGATCAAGGGCCCGTTCATCGAACCGGTCGTGCTGGTGGACGTGGACGAGAACTCCGAGGCCGTCACCGAGGAGACCTTCGGCCCCACCATCACCATCACCGGGGTGAACTCGGTGGACGAGGCCGTCGAGCTGGCCAACAAGTCCAAGTACGGCCTGTCCTCGTCGGTGTACTCCAAGAAACAGGGCCTCGAGATCGCCCGCAAGCTGAAGGTGGGCGCCACGTCGGTCAACTCGGTGCTCGGCTTCGCCGCCATCCCCGGCCTGCCCTTCGGCGGCGTCGGCGATTCCGGCATCGGCCGCATCCACGGCGAGCCCGGCCTGCGCGAGTTCGCCCGGCCGCACTCGATCGCGATCCAGAAGTTCACCATCCCCGGCATGGCACTGCTGAGCTACTCGCGCACCGACTCCACCATGAAGCTGCTGCGCAAGATGGTCCCGTTCCTGCACGGACGCAACAAGTAGCCCCCCGAACCCGGCGAGGCGCACCCCGCCTCGCCACCGACGCACGGCACCGATGACGCGGGGTCGGTGCCGTGCGTCGAATGGGCCACAGTTCGCATCCGCCCGCGTGTCCGACGATGCGATGGGCGAAGATGGACCCCGTGACTCATTGGCCAGCGCCCCACGTCGATGTCCCTGTACACGCGACCGTGACCCTGCCCGGGTCCAAATCGATCACCAACCGCGCGCTGATCCTGGCCGCGCTGGCCGACGGCCCCTCCACCATCACCGGGGCACTGCGCAGCCGCGACACCGACCTCATGATCGCGGGCCTGCGCGCGCTCGGCACCGAGATCACCGGCGAGGCCGACACCCTGACCGTCACCCCCGCGGCGCTCGGTGGCGGCACCGTCGACTGCGGTCTGGCCGGCACCGTGATGCGTTTCCTGCCGCCGGTCGCGACCCTGGCCACCGGCTCGGTCGCGTTCGACGGCGATCTGCAGGCCCGGCTGCGCCCGCTGCGCACCATCCTGGACGCGCTGCGCGGGCTCGGCGCCGACATCGACGGCGACACACTGCCGTTCACCGTGCACGGCAAGGGCGGGCTGCGCGGCGGCACCGTCACCATCGACGCCTCCGGCTCGTCCCAGTTCGTCTCCGGCCTGCTGCTGTCGGCGGCCCGGTTCGCCGACGGCCTCACCGTGCACCACGAGGGCAACCCGCTGCCGTCGCTGCCGCACATCGAGATGACCGTGGAGATGCTGCGCCGCGCCGACGTCCGGGTCGAGGCGCCCGAGAACCCGCGCGCGGAGCAGACCTGGGTCGTGCATCCCGGTGAGATCCGCGCGGTGGACTGGGAGGTCGAGCCCGACCTGTCCAACGCGACGCCGTTCCTGGCCGCCGCGGCCGTCACCGGCGGCTCGGTGAGCATCCCGCACTGGCCGCGGCTGACCACCCAGCCCGGTGACGTCATCCGCGAGATCCTGGTGCGCATGGGCGCCGAGGCGCGCATCTTCGACGGCGTCCTGACCGTGCACGGGCCGGATCGGCTGGCGGGCATCGACATCGACCTGCACGACGTCGGCGAGCTGACCCCCACGGTGGCCGCGCTGGCCGCCCTCGCCGACTCGCCCTCGCGGCTGCGCGGCATCGCGCACCTGCGCGGTCACGAGACCGACCGGCTGGCCGCGCTCTCCACCGAGATCAACCGGCTCGGCGGCAAGGTCACCGAGACCGAGGACGGGCTGGAGATCGTGCCCGCGCCCCTGCACGGCGGCACCTGGCACTCCTACGCCGACCACCGGATGGCCACCGCGGGCGCGATTCTCGGACTGGCCGTCGAGGGCATCGAGATCGAGGACATCGGCACCACCGCGAAGACGCTGCCGAACTTCGTCGAGCTGTGGGAGGAGATGCTGGCGGCCACGGACGAGGGCGGAGCCGCACACTGAGCCGCCCACGCCGTTCCGCCGCAGGCTACGACGAATCCGACGTGCGGGTTCGACCGGGCCGAGCCTCGCGTCCACGCACCAAGATCCGCCCGCAGCACACCGACGCGCAACAGGCGATGGTGGTGTCGGTGGACCGCGGCCGCTGGGGCTGCGTGCTCGACGGCGACCCGCAGCGGCGGATCGTGGCCATGCGCGCCAGGGAGCTCGGCCGCACCCCGATCGTGGTGGGCGACCAGGTGGACGTGGTGGGCGACCTCAGCGGCCGACCCGACACGCTGGCCCGCATCGTCCGGGTGGCCGAGCGGCAGACCGTGCTGCGCCGCACGGCCGACGACACCGACCCCTTCGAGCGGGTGGTGGTCGCCAATGCCGAGCAGCTGTTCATCGTCGTCGCACTGGCCGATCCGCCGCCACGCACCGGTTTCGTCGAGCGGGCGATGGTCGCGGCGTACGTGGGCGGCCTGCACCCGGTGCTGTGCCTGACCAAACGTGATCTCGTCGCCGACTCCGCCTTCGCCGAGGCCTTCGACGACCTGGATCTGACCATCGTGCACGGCGGCATCGACGATCCGCTCGAGCCGGTGCTCGACCTGCTCACCGACCGCCTCACCGCCTTCATCGGCCATTCCGGGGTGGGCAAGTCGACGCTGGTGAACCGCCTGGTGCCCGACGCCGACCGCGCCGTCGGCGAGGTGTCGGGGGTGGGCAAGGGCAAACACACCTCCACCCAGTCGGTCGCGCTGCCGCTGCCCGGTGGCGGCTGGGTGATCGACACCCCCGGCGTGCGGTCCTTCGGTCTGGCCCACATCACCCCCGACGACGTGATCGCCGCGTTCAGCGACCTGGCCGAGGCGATCGAGGACTGCCCGCGCGGCTGTACCCATCTCGGGCCGCCCACCGACCCGGAGTGCGCCCTCGATCAGCTGCCCGGCAAGGAGCGCCGGGTGGCCGCCATCCGGCTGCTGCTGGTCGCGTTGAACTCCAACGACCCGTGGTGAGCGCGGCTCGCCGCGTCCGCCGAGTGTTCGAGACCGTCCCGTATATCCCGGCCTGCCGGACCCGGTGGAGGTGTCGCGCGGCGAGTCCGGACCCGGAGTTCGCGCACCCCCGAAAGCTGCCGCGGGTGCGGCGGGAAACCCTTCGCGACGAGCGCGGATGCCGCTAGCGTTCACGCCCGGCGCCCGCGGTCTCGGGCCGCTCACCGACGAGTGACCGCGGGAGCCGGCGCGACGCGCGTCGCCGCCGCGCCCGCCCCGCTCGCTCGCCCAGCAGTCGGAAGGACCCATGCGCACGCATCTCGTCACCCTCGGCGTCATCCTCACCCTCGCCGGCGGCACCGCCTACGCCCTCGCCGCTCCCGACCTACCTTCGGCCGCAGCCAATTCCGCCGCCCGCAGCGCCACCGACATCCAGTTCCTGCGGGAGAGCTTCTTCGACGACGAACCGGCGGAGGTGCAGAACGCCGCCATCAAGCTCGCCCGCAGCCAGTGCGCCTACCTCGACACCGCGGGCAACAGCCCGGCCGATCACCGCTATCTCACCGAAAGCGCCGTCGGCACAGTCGAATACCCGCACCTGTTCCTCGATGCCGCGATCCGCGCCTACTGCCCGCACAACCGCCTCTGAGCCCGGAAGGACGCTCCCGTGACCGATCCGCAGCAGCCCCGGCAGCCAGGGCCCGTGCCGAAGGGCACGGTGCCCGCGGCCGTCGAGTTCCACGATTCGGCCTTCTCCGGTGGCGTCCGGGTGGCGTCGCGGTGACGGGATCTTCCTCACCGCCGGTCGCGCCGCGGTGTGAGACAGCGCACTTTTCAGACCGACCGGTGCGTAAGGGGGTGGAGGCGGGGAGGAAGATCGCCCGCATGGCTGTCTTGGACGAGAAGCTGCACGAGGTCTACGAGGAGATCCTGCGGCGCAACCCCGGCGAGATCGAGTTCCATCAAGCCGCCTTCGAGGTACTGGAAAGCCTCGGCCCGGTCGTGGCCAAGCACCCCGAGTACACCGACGGCGCCGTCCTGCGGCGGTTGTGCGAGCCCGAGCGCCAGATCATCTTCCGCGTGCCCTGGGTCGACGACCAGGGGCGCGTGCAGATCAACCGCGGTTTCCGGGTGGAGTTCAACTCCGCCCTCGGTCCGTACAAGGGCGGCCTGCGCTTCCATCCCAGCGTCTACCTGGGCATCGTGAAGTTCCTCGGCTTCGAGCAGATCTTCAAGAACTCGCTCACCGGCATGCCGATCGGCGGCGGCAAGGGCGGGTCCGACTTCGACCCCAAGGGCCGCTCCGACGGCGAGGTCATGCGCTTCTGTCAGTCGTTCATGACCGAGCTGTACCGTCACATCGGCGAATACACCGACGTGCCCGCCGGCGACATCGGGGTCGGCGGCCGCGAGATCGGCTACCTGTTCGGCCAGTACAAGCGCATCACCAACCGCTACGAATCCGGCGTGCTCACCGGCAAGGGCCTGACCTGGGGCGGCTCCCAGGTGCGCCCGGAAGCCACCGGCTACGGCACCGTGTTCTTCGTCGACGAGATCCTGCGCTCGCGCGGTGACAGCTTCGAGGGCAAGAAGGTGGTGGTGTCCGGCTCGGGCAACGTCGCCGTCTTCGCGATCGAGAAGGTCGAACAACTCGGCGGCACCGTGGTGGCGTGCTCCGATTCCGGCGGCTACGTCGTCGACGACAAAGGCATCGACCTCGACCTGCTCAAGGACCTCAAGCAGGTCCGCCGCGGCCGCATGTGCGACTACGTCGAGGAACGCGGCGGCACCGCCCGCTACGTGGAGAACCAGTCCGTCTGGGACGTGCCCTGCGACATCGCCCTGCCGTGCGCGACCCAGAACGAGCTCGACGGCGAGGCCGCGGCCACCCTGATCCGCAACGGTGTCCGCATCGTCGCCGAGGGCGCCAACATGCCCTGCACCCCCGAGGCCGCGCGCGCCTTCACCGAGGCCGGTGTCACCTTCGCCCCCGGCAAGGCCGTCAACGCGGGCGGCGTCGCCACCAGCGCCCTGGAGATGCAGCAGAACGCCTCCCGCGACTCCTGGTCGTTCGAGCACACCGAGGAACGCCTCGCCGAGATCATGCGCGGCATCCACGACCGCTGCCTGGAAACCGCCGACGAATACGGCTCCCCCGGCAGCTACACCGCGGGCGCCAACATCGCCGGCTTCACCCGCGTCGCCGACGCCATGCTGGCCCTGGGCATCATCTGACCCCGGCTGATCCCCTGCCCCACCACGAGGCAGGGGATCACCCGCCGCCACAGCCCGAATTACTTGCGGGTCAACAGATTTGCACCCGCTTCCCGCCGTGATGCGGTATACCCTTCGCATGCCGCGCACAGTATCCATGCTCCCCGACCATCGGCTGGGCGCGTGCGCCCTGGTCGACCTGGAGACGAGCGGCCTCGCTCCCACAGTCCACCGGGCGTTGTCGGTCACCGTGATCACCGTCGAGGACACCGGCGTGGTCTCGGGTGAATTCCACACCCTGCTCGACCCCGGTTGCGACCCGGGTCCGGTCCACATTCACGGACTCACGCCCGAACGACTCTCCGGCGCCCCGAAGTTCGAGGACGTGCAGCAGACCCTGGAGTCACTACTGCGCGACCGCTTGCTGATCGCACACAACGCCGGTTTCGACTACGGCTTCCTCGACCAGGAGTTCCGCCGGTGCGGCGGCAAACTGCCGGTGTCGCGCCGGATGTGCACCCTCGCGCTCGCCCGCCGGGTCGCGCCCCCAACTCCGGATCGGCGCCTCGCCAGCCTCGCAGCACACTACGGGGTGGTCCAGCGCCGCTCCCACGATTCCCTCGATGACACGCGGGTGCTCGTCGGCGTGCTGCACGGTCTTCTCGGAGACGCCCGGCGAATGGGGATCGACCCGCCGGTCCTCCCCTGCTCACCCGCGCGCGCGACCACCGTCCGCTACCACCGCGCCCGCGTCGGCCCCAAGCCGCCTTGCCCCTACGTGAATCCGGAGCGCTTCGAGCCCGGGAAGCCTCTCGTCCAGGGCATGCAGGTGGCGATCACCGGCTCTACCCGCCGCACCCGTGCAGAACTCGTCGCGTGCGGTGATGAAGCCGGACTCAACATGGTCGGCTCGGTCAGCCGCCGCACCAGTCTGCTGGTTACCAACCAGCCTCTCGGCTCGTCCGCCAAGGCCCGCCGCGCAACAGAGCACGGCACGCCGACCATCGATGAAGAGGAGTTCGTTCGACTGCTGAGCGCCGTGCAACCCGGCGACACCGCTGCGCCCGTCACCCGAGCTCGATCGGCCCCACGCAGGACGCCGCCGACTGCGCCGGGACCACTGGCGGGCCGCCGCATTCTGGTCGTCGGCGGCGCGCACGAGGAAGCGGCGCTGGCGCGCACAAGGATCGGCGAACTGGGCGGGTCGGCCGCGGTCAACCTGTCCGCTACCGTCACCGATATCCTCGCGCTGGCCAACGCGACATCGGACCGGCGGTTCCCGAGAATCCTCGAACTCGGACTCCCCATTCACGGACCCGAGCTGTTCACCGCGAACGGGACCGCGTCGGTCGGACGCCTCGACGATCCCCAGAACTTGGTGCGCGGTCAGGTCATCGATCTTCCGATCGAAACCTCGGGTCATGAGTGGACGTTCCAGTTCTCGTGGTCCCAGAGCGTCACCCGGGAGGTCGACCTCGTCGCCTTCGTTCTCGGCGAATCGGACCGCGTTTCTGCCGACGAGGATTTCGTCTTCTACAACCAACCGCAGAACGAGTGCGTCCTCCTCACCACCGACGGCCCGAACGAGCAGCTGATCACGCTTCGTCTCGACGCCGTCCCCGGTCACTGCCGCCGCATCGTCCTCGCGGCTGCCCTGGACGAGGCCGAGGCCACTTTCGCCGACCTGGGTCCCATAGAAGTCGAAGCAGCCCCGGGCCCCGATGCTGCCCCGATCGCCCGAACAACGCTCGATGCGGCGACGACCGAGCGCACACTTCTCTTGCTCGAGGTCTACCTGCGCGGCGAAGCGTGGCGCCTGCGGTCGGTCGGCCAGGGCTACGACACCGGTCTCGCCGCACTGGCTACCCGCTTCGGCGTCGACGTGGAGAACTGACCGGACACATCTCCTCGCACATGAAACCACTACGGCGACCCGGGGCACACACGGGCAGCGTCATGATGGACCCGACCGCCATGTCGTCCGCTCAAGGCGACGCGCTCAGAGTCGCTTCGACAGGTCGACGCGACCGGGCAGAAGCATCGGAAGATCGGTCGTCCAGACAATCTTGCGCTTTTCCGCGCGCACGACTCGACTTCCAGTAGCCAGGTCGTGAAGCGCCCGTCGGCCGTTGACCGGCATCGCAGCCAGGATCAGACTCAGCAGCAGGCTCAGGAGACCGACGAGAGCGATCGTGTCGAGCGCGCCGGACTCGGGAATGCTTCCGGACAGGGAAAAGAACACGAACGGCAAGAAGATGATCAGCATCCGCGCGGTAGCCGCCCGGAGGGAGAGCTGCGGGCGCGCCCACTCGCCGGCTGGTACCACACGAAGTCCGAGCAGCCCCTTGCCCAAGGTCTGCCCGCCCCGTCGAGCACGCGGAGACCCTCGGTACGGACCGCGCCGGAGCACACAGTTCGGGTCAACCACCGTCCCCCGAGCGCTTTTCGATGAGGACTTCTATGCCGTCGAGCAGGCGTTCGAGGCCGAACTCGAATGCCTCGTCGGTCCAGAACCGGCCGTTGCGGGCGGATTGCGCGGCGAGTCCGATGCGCTGCGCCAAGGGGAACGGGTCACCCTCGGCGATCGGCTCGAGTGTCGGCATGACCTCCTGCCACCACTGCGCGTCGTCGAGGCCGGTCGCGTCGCGTTCACGCCGTAGCGAGTTCTCGATCCGGGTCATGCCCGCCACGTGGAGCAACAGCTGCGTGAGGACTTGATCCTTTTCGACGTCGCTGAGCGGCGTCGCCTCGAGCGGGGCGAGTTCGTGATCGCGCTTGCGCAACTCGTGGGGTCCCATGAGCGAACGAACGACCTGGAGTTCGTGCAACCAGGGGTGCGCGAGACCGAGGGCCCGATTCGCGTGCGCGACCTCGGTCAACCCCGGCCGCCACGCCAGCCGTCCGGGCCGCTTGTCCGACGGGTACATGTCGCGGTAGGCGCGGTCGACGACGAGCGCGACGAGGTCGTCCTTGTTGCCGAACGTATAGGTCGCCATCGTCCGCACGCCGAGCCGATTCGCCACGGCGCGCATCGAAAGCCCTTCCGCGCCTTGCTCATCCAGAATCGCCGTCGCGGCCGCGACGAAATCCGCGATCGTCGCGCCGGAGCGGCCGACCCGCGTCGCGTCCTCGCCCCAGAGCAGCGCCAGCGTCCTGTCGAATCGCACGTTGTCGAACACCTCCGCGTTGACAGTAGCCGAGCCGAAACGATACGGTGTATCGATACATTGTATCGTTTTGGGAGTTCGCATGGAAGCAACCCACAGTCCCGCCTACCGCCTCGCCCGCACCGGGCAGGTCGACCTCGACGCCCCCGCCGTAGCGGCGGGGACGATCGACATCGCCGCACCACGAGCGCGGGTGTGGCAGACACTCGCCGACGTCCGGAAGTGGCCGGACATCCGCGGTGACATCTCCCATGTCGCCACCACCGGCCCCGCGGCCACCGCGCGCTCCTTCACCTGGCACGCCGACGGCGCCCCGGTCGTCTCGACCTTCGCCGTGGTCGAGCCGCCCACCCGACTCACCTGGACCACACACGACGCAGACCACGCGGGATTCTCGGCAATCGCGGTCTACGAGTTCGACGAGATCGACGCCGGCCACACCCGCATCCGCTGCCAGGAATCCATGGACGCCACCGCCATCGGCCTCCCCCTCGACAACGAAACACTGACCGGCCTCATCCAGTCCTGGCTCGACGGACTGAAATCGCTCATCGAACAGCGAGCTGCTATGGAGCCGGATAGCGGGTCAGCCGAATACGGAGTTCAGTAGCAGGGCGGTCATATTCTGCTGAACCACCTCGACGTTGGCCGGTGCCGCCGCAGCCCCAGCACGACACCCAGGTGCCCACTTCGTAGTGGCCTCCGCTGCCGCCGCAGCGGGGGCACGGGGCAATGCGGAGTAGCAGTGCGGTGATTCGCATCATCGGTGGTCCCCTCCCTCGGAGCGATCGTGGCTCCGGGAGGATGCTCCCACGGCGGCGGTGTGTTGTCCCGCCGGGTGCGGCACGAGAGGACGCACGGCCCCATCGCGGGGACCTGCCTGTGGCGCGCCGGTGGCCGGAAGACTCTTGCGGGAGGCACCGGTGACACCGGCGCCTCCCGACCCCTCGAAGTCGTTGCTAGAGCGCGTGATTGGCGACGAAGACCGCGGCGGGCGCGAGTTCGTCGCGCAGGTGGCACAGCTTCGCCCAGTCCTCGCCGTCGAACATGCGGCCGCTGTCGACGCGGTTCTCGGTGAAGGTGGGGATGAGGTTGTGCCGGGACCAGGGGGCCATCGCCCGGACGACCGCGAAGGCGGCGGCGCGGCCCGCGACCGCGGCCTGCGGGGTGGGGGCCACGGCCACGCAGAGCAGGCCGTAGGTGCCGGGGATGTGGGAGAGGGCCCCGCCGTCGACGGCGGGGCGGGCGAGGGCGCCGCCGATGTGGCGGAGTTCGGCGAACATCAGTCCGTGGGTGGTGCCGTCGCCGACGTGGTCGAGCAGGGCGGTGACGGCGGCGGTGTCGAGGTCGCCGAGAACGCTGTGGTCGCCGACGGTGGGCGTGGGGGCGGGCGGGTCCATGTGGACCTGTAGGAGCGCGTCGGCGGGAATGCGGCCGAAG
The DNA here is from genome assembly GCF_002554515.1 of Nocardia sp. FDAARGOS_372. NCBI lineage: Bacteria > Bacillati > Actinomycetota > Actinomycetes > Mycobacteriales > Nocardiaceae > Nocardia > Nocardia sp. FDAARGOS_372. The sequence goes on from NZ_PDDW01000001.1 coordinate 3,418,199, forward strand.
GTGTCGAGTTCGGGGGCGAGGGCGCGCAGCGGGGCGAGCAGTTCGGCGGCGTGCTCGTCGGTGGCCAGGATCGCGCCGTCGACGATGACGACGTCGCGACCGGACAGGAACGGCGGGAGTTCGGGCAGCGGCGGGAAACTCATCACCCGCAACGCGGTGGTCACCGATTCGGGCGCGGTCTCGGTCCACGCCACCCAGGCGGGCACGACGTCGGCGGCGCGGGCGCGGTCCCACAGCAGCATGCCCGCGAACACGTCGGGGTAGGGCAGCAGCTCGAGTTCGAGGGCGACGACGACGCCGAAGTTGCCGCCGCCACCGCGCACGGCCCAGAACAGATCCGGGTTCTGTCGCGCGGAGGCGTGGACGAGGGTGCCGTCGGGGCCGACGATGTCGAGCGAGCGGACGGAGTTCACGGCCAGGCCGTGGGCGCGGCCGTAGAAGGACAGGCCGCCGCCGAGGACGTAGCCCGCGACCGCGACATCGGGGGCGCTGCCGTGCAGGGCGGTGAGACCGTGCGGTGCGGTGGCGGCCAGGACGTCCTGCCACAGGGTGCCGCCGAGGACGCGGGCGGTGCGGGCGGCCGGGTCCACGGTCACCCCGGTGAGTTCGGAAAGCCGCAGCAGCACGACGTCGTCCATCGAGCGCTCGCTCAGCGCGCCCGCGCCGTGCCCGGTGCTCTGCGGCGCCACCCGCAGGCCCGCGGCGACGGCGGCGCGTACCACGGCCGCCACCTCCTCGGCCGTGCGGGGGACGGCGACGGCGGCGGGGCGCTGGTCGACGGCGGCGTTCCAGGGCATGCGGGCGGCGTCGTAACCGGGGTCGCCGGGCAGGTGCAGGGTGCATTGTGCGCGCAAGGGTTCGAGGGTGACGGTCATCGGAGGGCCTTTCGGTCGGTGGGGATCCAGCAGGTTCGGACGGGGCCGGTGGGCGGCGGGTCGATGCGGCGGAGCCGGTCGACGGCGAGGAAGCCGTGGCGCAGCGCGGGATTCATCGCGTCGAAGGGCGGCACCTGGGAGGCGTGCGCGCGGATCGCGCGTTCCCGCAACGGCAGCAGGTCGGCGACGTCGACGACGTGGGTGATGTCGGCGTCGGGGGTGCCGTAGCGGTCGTCGCCGGTGAATTCGGTCATCAGCGAGCGCGCCAGGCAGAACAGGTAGGTGGCTGCCGGGCGGTGCGTCGCGATGTCGAGCGCGGCGAGGGTGGCGTCCCGCATGGCGGCGTGGTCGCGGTGACCGTCGCTCGCGTCGAGGGTGACGACCACGTCGGGGCGGATCTCGTCGAGGTAGCCGGCGACGCGGTTCGCGAGCTCGGCCGGATCGGCGGCGGCGAGCGCGCCGGGGGCGGGTGCACCGTCGGGGCCGGAGTCGCGGTAGCCGAGCACCTCGACCCGGTCGACGCCGAGCAGGGCGCAGGCGGTGCGCAGTTCGTGCTCGCGGACGGCGGGGAGTTCGGCGCGGGTGAGGCCGGAGCCGGGCGCGGGTTCGCCCAGTTCGCCGCGGGTCGCGCAGACGACCGTGCTGCGCAGGCCGCGCCGGGTGGCGTGGGCGAGAACCGAGCCGCAGCCGAACGCCTCGTCGTCGGGGTGCGCGACCACGACGAGCAGGTGGGGAGCGGGGGAAGTCATGGCGACAACACTGCGGGCCACGCCCTCACTCCGCCCATCCCCGCGGACGGGGGAATCACGGCCCGGCGGTTCTGGGCCCCCGCCCACCCAGACATCTGGGATGGTGCGCGGGCGGGCCGGGGCGCACAATCGGTGCATGGCTCGAGGACTGACGGCGGCGCGGGTGCGACAGGATGTCGACGTGGTCGCGCGCGCCGGCCTCGACCTCGACACCTTTCTGGAGGAGGCGGTGGCCTCGGTGGCGCGGGCGGTGCCGTGGGTGAGCGCCTGCATCGCCACCCACGACCCGGTCACGCACATGCTCACCAGCGCCAGGAAGTACGGCGACCTGCGCGACAAGAACAGCCACGACCACGAGTTCGGGCTCATCGAGTACGGCACCGTGGAGCCCACCGCGTTCACGGAGCTGGCTCGCGCCGAGGTGCCCGCGGCGGGTGTGTCGCTGATGACCAACGGTGTGGTCGAGCGCTCCGGCCGGATGGCGAGCTTCATGAAGCCGCGGTTCGGGTTCGCCGACGAAGCGCGGCTGGCGTTCCGGGACGGACGCGACGTGTGGGGCGCGATGGCGCTGTTCCGCGGCGCGGACGACGCACCGTTCGACGAGGCCGAGGTGGATTTCCTCGCCTCGCTGGCGGCCCCGTTCGCGCACGGGGTGCGCACCGGGATGCTCTCGCGGCTGGCCGAATGCCGCCCGCCCACCACCGTCACCGGCCCGGCGGTGGTGATCGTCGGTCCCGACGACCAGATCGCGCAGATGAGCCTGGGCGCCGAACAGCGCCTGGCCGACCTCGACCTGGGTGTCGCGGGTGGCGATCCGCTGGCGCCGGTGGCGGCCCTGATCGGCGCGGCCCGGCGCTACGGCCGCGGAGAGACGACGGTGCCGCCGCGGTGCCGGTTACGCACCGGCAGCGGAATGTGGCTGGTGCTGCACGCCGGGCCGCTGATCTCCCGCGACGGCAGGCAGGGCGAGGTGGTGATCACCATCGAGGAGGCCAGGCCGCCGGAGATCGTGTCGATCGTCGTCGCCGCCTACGGCCTGTCCCCGCGCGAACGTGACGTCGTGCAACTGGTCCTCCAGGGCGTGGACACCAAGGAGATCGCCGCGACCCTGCACCTGTCGACCTATACCGTGCAGGACCATTTGAAGTCGGTGTTCGACAAGGCGAACGTGCGGTCGCGCCGCGAACTCATCTCGCGGGTCTACTTCGACCAGTACGTGCCGCGCATGGGCGCGGAACTCACCCCGACGGGCTGGTTCGTCGGAGCCGAGCACGTGGCGATCCACCGAGCCGGCGCCTGATTCGGCCGACGACCGCGCGGTCCTCGGCGCGGCGCCCGGACCCGCCGACGATCTCCTTCGGACGGGACATACCGGGCGCCACCGCTGCCCGACCTCCGAGCACCCGGCACGAGCGAAGGCGCCCGGGAAACTCCCGGGCGCCTTCGGACGATTACCGCGTCAGTGCTTGCGGCGGGACTTCGGGCCGCGCTTGCCCTTGCCCTCGGCGCGGGCGGCCTCACGACGTTCGCGCCGGGTGCCCGCGGCGGCCGGGGTGCCGCCGCCGTACTCCTCGGCGTCGCTGTGCACGGACGCCCGCCCGCCCTCGTCGGGACCGATGTAGTTCAGTCCGCGGGGTGCCTGGTCGGTGATGCCCTTGGCCAGCAGCGGGGCCGGCGCCGCGGGGGCCGGCGCCGGGACGGCGGCACCGACCGGCGAACGCAGGCCGGGGTCGACGGACACGCCGGTGGGCTGGGGCTGCTGCACCTCGACCTGGAGGTTGAACAGGAAGCCGACCGACTCCTCCTTCAAGCCGTCGAGCATCGCGGTGAACATGTCGAAGCCCTCGCGCTGGTACTCGACGAGCGGGTCGCGCTGCGCCATCGCGCGCAGGCCGATGCCCTCCTTGAGGTAGTCCATCTCGTAGAGGTGCTCGCGCCACTTGCGGTCGAGCACCGAGAGCAGCACCTGGCGTTCGAGGTTGCGCATCGAGCCCTCACCGGCCAGCCCGTCGATCTCCTGCTCACGCTTGGCGTAGGCGGAGTGGGCGTCCTCGAGCAGGGCTTCGCGCAGTTCCTCGCGGCTCAGGTCGCGCGGTTCGCCGTCGAGTTCGCCGGTCAGTTCGCGATAGTCCAGGCTCACCGGGTACAGCGTCTTCAGCGCGGTCCACAGCTTCTCGAGGTCCCAGTCCTCCACGTAGCCTTCGGCGGTGGCGCCGTCGACGTAGGCGGTGATCACATCGGTGATCATGTTCTGGACCTGGCCCTCCATGTCCTCACCGCGCAGGATCCGGTTGCGCTCGCCGTAGATGACGGTGCGCTGCTGATTCATCACCTCGTCGTACTTGAGGACGTTCTTGCGGATCTCGAAGTTCTGCTGCTCGACCTGGGTCTGCGCGCTCTTGATCGCCTTGGAGACCATCTTGGCCTCGATCGGCACGTCGTCGGGCAGGTTCAGCCGGGTCATGATCGCCTCGAGCGCGGCGCCGTTGAAGCGGCGCATCAGCTCGTCGCCCAGCGACAGGTAGAACCGGGACTCACCGGGGTCGCCCTGGCGGCCGGAGCGGCCGCGCAGCTGGTTGTCGATGCGGCGCGACTCGTGGCGCTCGGTGCCGAGCACGTAGAGGCCGCCCGCCTCGCGCACGGTGTCGGCGTCGGCGGCCGTCTGGGCCTTGACCTGCTCGAGCGTCGGCAGCCAGGCGGCCTCGTACTCCTCCGGCGTCTCCACCGGGTCCAGGCCCTGCTTGCGCAGCAGGATGTCGGCGATGATGTCGGGGTTGCCGCCGAGCACGATGTCGGTACCGCGGCCGGCCATGTTGGTGGCGACCGTCACCGCGCCCGGGCGGCCCGCCTCGGCGATGATCTGGGCTTCCTGCTCGTGGAACTTCGCGTTCAGCACGCTGTGCGGGATCCCGCGCCGGGTGAACTGCTTGGACAGGTACTCCGAGCGCTCGACGCTGGTGGTGCCGATCAGCACCGGCTGGCCCTTCTCGTGCCGTTCGGCGACATCGTCGACGACGGCGTTGAACTTGGCCTCTTCGGTCTTGTAGATCAGGTCCGACTGGTCGACGCGGATCATCGGCTTGTTCGTCGGGATCGGGACCACGCCGAGGTTGTAGATCTGGTGCAGCTCGGCGGCCTCGGTCTCGGCGGTGCCGGTCATGCCGGAGAGCTTGTCGTAGAGGCGGAAGTAGTTCTGCAGGGTGATCGTGGCCAGCGTCTGGTTCTCCGGCTGGATCTCCACGCCTTCCTTGGCCTCGATGGCCTGGTGCATGCCCTCGTTGTAGCGGCGGCCCACCAGGATGCGGCCGGTGAACTCGTCGACGATGATGACCTCGCCGTCGCGGACGATGTAGTCCTTGTCGCGCTGGTAGAGCTCCTTGGCCTTGATGGCGTTGTTCAGGTAGCTCACCAGCGGCGAGTTGGCGGCCTCGTAGAGGTTGTCGATGCCGAGCTGGTCCTCGACGAACTCCACACCCGCCTCGTGCACGCCGATGGTGCGCTTCTTGATGTCGACCTCGTAGTGCACGTCCTTCTTCAGCAGCGGGGCGATCCGCGCGAACTCGGCGTACCACTTGGAGGAGGCATCGGCGGGGCCGGAGATGATCAGCGGCGTCCTGGCCTCGTCGATGAGGATGGAGTCGACCTCGTCGACCACGGCGAAGTTGTGGCCGCGCTGCACCAGGTCGTCCAGCGAATGCGCCATGTTGTCGCGCAGGTAGTCGAAGCCGAACTCGTTGTTGGTGCCGTAGGTGATGTCGGCGGCGTAGGCGACGCGGCGCTGCGGCGGGGTCATGCCGCCGAGGATCACCCCGACCTCGAGGCCGAGGAAGCGGTGCACGCGGCCCATCCACTCGGCGTCGCGCTTGGCCAGGTAGTCGTTGACGGTCACCACGTGCACGCCGTCGCCGGAGAGCGCGTTGAGGTAGGCGGGCAGCACACAGGTCAGGGTCTTGCCCTCACCGGTCTTCATCTCGGCGATGTTGCCCAGGTGCAGCGCGGCGCCACCCATGACCTGGACCTTGTAGTGCTTCTGGTTGAGCACCCGCCAGGACGCCTCCCTGGCCACGGCGAAGGCCTCGAGCAGCAGGTCGTCGAGGGTCTCACCGTCGGCGTAACGCTGCTTGAACTCGTCGGTCTTCGCGCGGAGTTCGGCGTCGGTGAGCTGCTCGTAGTCCGAGCCGAGCGCGAGGACCTCGTCGGCGAGATGGGCGAGCCGCTTGACCGTGCGACCCTCACCAATCCGTAGCAACCTCGTCAGTGTCAGCGCAGGCACGGGTCTTTTCAGTCCTCTGGTCGGTGTGTCAACTTGGCCCCCCTACAGGTCTCCGCCGGGCACGGCGGAATCCGCAGCACGGGTTCATCGTAGTCGCGTCGCCGCGCCGGGCGCGGGTGACCAGCGTCGACCACGCGGGCGGCCCGTTTCTCACCGTACCCTCGGTGGGCGTGGGACGCGCCGGACCGGGGCTCGCCCGGCGGTCCGGCCGATCGCGCGCAGTGCTATGCAGGCGGGTGCTCGCTGTGATCGAATCGGAGCATCATGCCACCACAGCGGGCCCTGGTGACGGTGTACGCGGTGACGGTGTGCGCGGATCAGGCGTGGCACGGCATCGGAAGGAGCATCGGGCAGCGTGATCACGAGACTGACGCCGCAGGACGCGGCGTTCTACCGGCTCGAGTCGAGCAGCAATCCGATCCACATCGGCTCCCTCGCGATCCTCGCCAGCCCCGAATCCGGCGACGACCTCGACTACGACCGCCTGGTCGACCTGGTGGAGAGCAGACTCCCGCTGGTCCCCCGCTACCGGCGCAAGGTGCGGGAGGTGCCGCTGGCGCTGGGCAGGCCGGTGTGGGTGGAGGACAGCCGCTTCGACATCACCTATCACATCCGCCGCTCCGCGCTGCCGAGCCCGGGCACCGAGGAGCAGCTGCACGAGCTGGTGGCCCGCCTGGCGTCGCGCCCGCTGGACCAGAGCAGGCCGCTGTGGGAGATGTACCTGATCGAGGGCCTGGCCGGTGGCCGCAGCGCGATCTTCACCAAGAGCCATTCGGCACTGGTCGACGGCGACGAGGCGCTCGAGATCGGGCACGTCATCCTCGACACCAGCCCCTCGCCGCGCGAGCTGGCCGATTTCGCCTGGGAGCCACCGCGCGAACCCACCGACATGGAGTTGCTGCTCGGCGCGCTGTCGCGGCTGGCCGCCAAACCGCGCGAGGCGGTGACGGTGGTCCGCGAGTCGAGCGCGCAGGCGTTCGCGATGGTCGGCGCGGCGGGCCGGGCGGTGGACTCGGTCGTCTCGGCGGTGCGTTCGGTGGCCGCGGGCGCACCACACAGCCCGCTCAACGCACCCACCTCGCGGCACCGCCGCTTCGATGTGGCGCGCACCGATCTGGCCGACCACCGCAGCATCCGCAAGCGGTTCGACTGCTCGATCAACGACGTCATCCTGGCGGTGGTGACCGGCGCGCTGCGCAATTGGCTGCTCTCGCGCGGCGAGGGCCTGCTGGAATCGAGCACGCTGCGCGCGGTGGTGCCGATGTCGGTCTATGTCGACGACGACGGAGCCGACCGCGTCGCCCCGGCCAGCGAGGTGTCCTCGTTCCTCATCGACCTGCCGGTCGGCGAGCCGAATCCGGTGATGCGGCTGTCGCACATCTCGCACGCCACCGAGGCCAACGGCAGGCACCACCGCGGGGTGCGCGCCCGCACCCTGGTGCACCTGGCCGGATTCGCACCAGCGAGCCTGCATGCGATGAGTGTGCGGGCGGCGAGTACGTTCGCAGAGCACACGTTCAATCTGGTGATCACCAACGCACCGGGTCCGCAGCAGCCGATGTACATCGGCGGCGCGCGGATGCTGGAGATGTATCCGGTGTCGCCACTGCTGCGCAATCAGGCCTCGAGCATCGGGATCACGTCCTACGACGGACGCGTCTTCTACGGGCTCAACGGTGATCGCGACGCGATGGCCGACATCGGCGTACTGGCCGCCGCGGTGCACGAATCCTTGGAGGAGATGCTCGGTGCCTGCGCCTGAGAAGAACACCCTGCGCGTCTACCTGCCCGCGACGGTGCCGATGCTGCGCCGCCTGGTCACCGAGCGCGAGATCTTCCCGTTCGGCGGCACCGCCTTCGCCGTCACCCCGGCGCTGCGCGAGGCCTACGCCTCCGGTGACGACGAGGAACTGGCCGAGGTGGCGATGGGCGAGGCCGCGCGGGCCGCGCTGCGCCTGCTGGCCGCCGAGCGCGAGGACGCCGCCGAGGCGCCCGAGGACGGGTCCGGCGACGCCCCCGGCAGCCCGGTGTACCGGCGCGCGGTGGTGGCCGCGGACGTGACCGGGGCCAAGCTGCGCCCGGACCTGGACGACGCGGTGGTCAAGCTCGCCGGCCCGGTCGGTTACGACCGGATCGCCTCGGTCCACGTCGACCTGGCCGAGGCCGAGCCGGCGGTGGCCAAGGCCGTCGATGTGATCGATGCCGCGGATCTGGGCGACCCCGACGCGGAGTTCGTGCTGGGTGACGCCGAGGACCACCAGTTGGCCTGGTACGCACCCCAGGAGCTGCCGTTCCTGTTGGACCTGCTCTGAACGGGACCGTGTAGCTGCTGCGAACGACCACAACGCCGCGTAACCTACGATGCCGTAACCTGGCTGGAGACGGGGCCGACGACGAGCGGCTGGACGAACAGAAAGACGAAACGGCACCGATGGTCCTGAAGAATGTCCGTGACTGGCTGGAGGCTCCGGCGGCGAGTGTCGCCGAGCGCGGAGGTCGGCTCAACGTGTTGCGCGGCGCCGTCGCGCGGGTGACCACGCCGCTGCTGCCCGACGACTACCTGCACCTGGCCAATCCGTTGTGGTCGGCGCGCGAGCTGCGCGGTCGCATCATCGACGTGCGCAAGGAGACCGCGGACTCGGCCACCATCGTGATCAAGCCGGGGTGGGGTTTCGACTTCAAGTACCAGCCCGGCCAGTACATCGGCATCGGTCTGCTGGTGGACGGGCGCTGGCACTGGCGGTCGTACTCGCTGACCTGCCCGCCGGACTGGAGCTCGCCCGAGCACGGTGGCAAGAAGGTCATCTCCATCGCGGTGAAGGCGATGCCCGAGGGCTTCCTGTCCAGCCACCTGGTCGGCGGTGTCGCACCGGGCACCATCGTGCGGTTGCAGGCGCCCCAGGGCGGCTTCGTGATGCCCTCCCCGCCGCCGCCCAAGGTGCTCTTCCTCACCGCAGGGAGCGGCATCACCCCGGTGATGTCGATGCTGCGCGCGATGGACCGGCGCGGTGGCATGCCCGACGTGGTGCACCTGCATTCCGCGCGCACCGAGCAGGACGTGATGTTCGGCGCCGAGTTGCGCGCCCTGCACGAGCGCCGGCCCGGCTTCACCTCGCACCTGCACCTGACCGGCGAGCACGGCAAGTTCGCGCTCGCCGACCTGGACACGAAGTTCCCGGACTGGCGCGAGCGCGAGACCTGGGCGTGCGGCCCCGCGGGGCTGCTCGACGAGATCGAACAGCACTGGCAGGCCGCCGGCCTCTCGGATCGGCTGCACGTGGAGCGGTTCGAGGTGGAACGCTCGGCGGTCGGCGAGGGCGGCACGGTGACCTTCGGCAAGACCGGGCGCAGCATCGAGGTGGACGGTGCGACCAGCCTGCTGGAGGCGGGCGAGCAGGTGGGCGTGCAGATGCCGTTCGGCTGCCGCATGGGCATCTGCCAGACCTGCGTGGTGACAGTGGCTTCCGGGCACGCGCGCGATCTGCGCAACGGCGAGGAGCGCCGCGAGGGCGACAAGGTGCAGACCTGCATCTCCGCCGCGGCCGGTGACTGCACCCTCGACGTCTGAGCGGCGCGTACCCTCGACAGCAACGTCCAGCCACAGAAGGGACTGGCGGTGGCCATCACCGATATCCAGGCATTTTCCCACCTCACCGACGCCGACATCGAGGCGCTCGGGCACGAACTCGACTCCGTGCGCCGCTCGATCGAGCTCTCGCGCGGCGAGCGTGACGCGAAGTACATCCGCCGCACCATCGCGGCCCAGCGCGGTCTGGAGGTGGCCGGTCGCGCGGTGCTCTTCGGCAGCCGCAACCGGTGGGCCTGGCTCACCGGCACCGCCCTGCTCTCGGTCGCCAAGATCATCGAGAACATGGAGCTGGGCCACAACGTCAGCCACGGCCAGTGGGACTGGATGAACGACCCCGAAATCCATTCCACCACTTGGGAATGGGACATGACGGGCCCGTCGGCGCAGTGGCGGCGCGCGCACAACTACTCCCACCACACCTACACCAACGTCCTGGGCAAGGACGAGGATCTCGGCTTCGGCATCCTGCGGATGACCAGGGACGAGCCGTGGCGCCCGATCCACCTGGTGCAGCCGCTGGCCAACCTGGTGCTGGCGGCCACCTTCGAGTGGGGCATCGCGCTGCACGACTGGAGCATCGAGAAGGTTCTGACCGGGACCCCGCCGTGGGAACTGCGCTCCAAGCCCAATCGTGATTTCGCGCGCAAGATCGGCCGCCAGGTCGCCAAGGATTTCGTGATCTACCCCGCGCTCACCGGCCCGGCCTGGAAGTCGACGCTGAAGGCGAACGCCACCGCCAACCTGATCCGCAACCTGTGGGCCTACGCGGTGATCTTCTGCGGCCATTTCCCCGACGGCGCGGAGAAATTCACCATCGAACAGCTCGAGGACGAGACACCCGCCGAGTGGTATCTGCGCCAGATGCTCGGCAGTGCCAATTTCAAGGCGGGCCCGGCGATGGCGTTCATGAGCGGCAATCTCTGCTATCAGATCGAGCACCACCTGTTCCCCGATCTGCCGAGCAACCGGTACCCGGAGATCGCCGAGCGGGTGCGCGAGTTGTGCGACAAATACGACCTGCCCTACACCACCGGCTCGCTGGGCAAGCAGTACCTGCTGGCCTTCCGCACCATCCACAAGCTGGCCCTGCCGGACCGCTTCCTCAAGCGCACCGCCGACGATGCCCCGGAGACCTCCTCCGAGCGCAAGTTCATCGGAATCACGTTGCCGCACACCGAGCGATGGGGCGAGCACAACCGGCTGATCACCGATCCGGTGACCGGCAAGCGGCGCGGCCTGCGCTCGGCACTGCACGAGGCGAAGATCGCCCTCGAGGAGAAGGCGCGCCACGAGAAAGAGGTGTTGCGCGAGGCCAAGCGGGCACTGAAGGACAAGGCCGCTCACGAGCGCGCGGCGCTGCGCGAGGCGGGCACCGCGCTGCGCGACAAGGCACGCGAGGAGCAGGCGACGCGCCGGGCGAATCGGCGCGGGCGCGGCCGGATCCGCCTGGGCGGCTTCGGGATGCGCGGCCGCCCGGCCTGAATTATCATTCGCCGATCACAATCGCAATGCGGGATTTACCACAGACGTCACAACCTACGGTCTCGTAACTTACGGTAGTGTAACCGGCATGGCGATCTCGGATGTCAAGGAGTACGCACACCTCACCGAGGCCGATGTGGAGGCCCTCGGTGCGGAGTTCGACGCGATCCGACGGGAAATCGAGAGTTCACGCGGCGAATCGGACGCGCGCTACATCCGCAATGTCATCAGGCTGCAGCGCGGCCTCGAGATCAGCGGTCGCGCCATCCTTTTCGCCAGTCCCTTCCGTCCGGCGTGGCTCGCCGGAACCGCCCTGCTCGGCGTGGCCAAGATCATCGAGAACATGGAGATCGGCCACAATGTCATGCACGGGCAGTGGGACTGGATGAACGATCCGGAGATCCACTCGACCTCGTGGGAGTGGGACAACACCGGCCCGTCCAAGCACTGGAAGCACACCCACAACTACCTGCACCACAAGTACACCAACGTCCTCGGCATGGACGACGACATCGGCTACGGGCTGCTGCGGGTCACCCGCGATCAGCGGTGGAAGCCGTTCAACCTCGGCAACCCGGTCTACAACCTGATCCTGCAGCTGATGTTCGAATACGGCGTGGCCATCCAGCATCTGGAGCTGGGCAAGCTGGCCGCCGGGCGCTACAAGCCGGGCACGCCCGAGCGCGCGGAGTTCGAGCGCAAGCGCCGCGAGGTGATCAACAAGGTCGGCAAGCAGGTCCTCAAGGACTACGTGATCTTCCCGGCGCTCACCGGCCCGGCCTGGAAATCGACGCTCACGGCGAACCTGGCCGCCAACATGATTCGCAACGTCTGGTCCAACGCGGTGATCTTCTGCGGCCACTTCCCCGACGGCGCGGAGAAGTTCACCAAGGAGGACATCGACAACGAGACGCAGGCCCAGTGGTACCTGCGCCAGATGCTCGGCAGCGCCAACATCTCCGGCGGTCCGCTCATGCACTTCATGACCGGCAACCTCAGCCACCAGATCGAGCACCACCTGTTCCCGGACCTGCCGAGCAACCGGTACGCCGATATCGCGGTGCGGGTGCGCGAGCTGTGCGACAAGTACGACCTGCCCTACACCACCGGCTCGCTGCCGGTGCAGTACTTCAAGGCCTGGCGCACCATCCTGAAGCTCTCGCTGCCGAACAAGTACCTGCGTCACACCGCCGACGACGCCCCCGAGACCGCCTCGGAACGCCGGTTCGGCGGCAACACCACCCCGACGATCGACCCGGTCACCGGCAAGCGCCGCGGCCTGCGCACGGCGCTCGCCCAGGGCAAGCGGCGGCTGCGCCGCCGCGCGGTCACCGCCTGAGCCGGGTCAGCGCCCGGAGCCGGCAGCGCACGCGTCACCACGCAGGGCGCCCCGGCTCAGGCCGATCCGACACCGCCTGAGCCGGGTCAGCGCCCGGAGCCGGCAGCGCACGCGTCACCACGCAGGGCGCCGGTGCCGACCGGCGGTCCGCTTCGCCGGTCGGCCTGGTTGACTGGCAGCCGTGAGTGCGGATCAGGTCAGCGTCTACGACGCCATCGCGCGGCGGCGGGACGTGCGGGCGGAATTCACCGGGGAACTCGTCGACGACGCGGTGCTGTGGCGGATACTCGAGGCCGCGCATCGGGCGCCGAGCGTCGGCAATTCCCAGCCGTGGGATTTCGTGGTGGTGCGCGAGCCTGCCACGCTGCGGCGCTTCGCCGATCATGTCGCCGAGAAGCGGGCGGAGTTCCGCGCCGCGCTGCCGCCCGAGCGCGCGGCCACGTTCGATCCGATCAAGATCGAGGGCATCGTGGAGAGCGGCACCGGTGTGGTGGTCAGCTACGACCACGACCGCGGCGGCCCGCAGGTGCTCGGCCGCGCCACCGTGCCCGAGACCGGCCTGTTCTCCACCGTCCTGGCCATCGAGAACCTGTGGCTGGCCGCCACCGCCGAGGGCGTCGGCGTGGGCTGGGTGTCGTTCTACGATCCGGCGTTCCTGGCCGAGCTGGTCGGGCTGCCCGCGGACATCCGGCCGGTGGCCTGGCTGTGCGTCGGGCCGGTGCACGAGTTCCAGACCGTGCCGGATCTCGAGCGGTTCGGCTGGCGGGCCGGACGGCCGCTGGCCGAGGCGGTGCACCGGGAGAGCTTCGGCGGCGCACCGGCCACCCGAGCCTGACCCGACGGCCGCGGCCGTGCGGCGGTCCGGTGGCGTGCGTGCTACGCCCGGCCCGCCGCCCCGCTCGCCCGGACCGGCTCAGACGCGTTCCAGTACCGCCGAGGCGCCGATGCCGCCCGCCGCGCAGATGCCGAGCAGTGCGGTCTGCTTGTCGGAGCGGGCGAGTTCGTTGGCCATGGTGGTGACCATCCGCGCACCGGTCGCCCCGAACGGATGGCCCAGCGAGACCGAGCCGCCGTGCACGTTGAGCTTGTCGATGTCGACTTCGCCGACGGCGGTGTCGCGGTCCAGGCGGGTCTTGGCCCACTCGTCGCTGGCGAGGGCGCTCAGCACCGACAGCGTCTGCGCGGCGAACGCCTCGTGGATGTCGACCAGGTCCACGTCGGCCAGCGTCATGCCCGCTGCGTCCAAGGCCCGGGGCATCGAGATCGCGGGGCCGATGAGCACTTGGTCGGCGGGATCGACGCTGACATAGCTCCAGGACCGGAAGGCGGCCAACGGGCGGTAGCCGAGGGCGCGGGCACGTTCCTCGCTCATCAGCAGCACCGCCGAGGCGCCGTCGGTGAGGGGGCTGGCATTGCCCGCGGTGACGGTGCCGCCCTCGGCGAAGACCGGCTTCAACCGGGCCAGCTTCTCGACGCTGGTATCGGCGCGCACCAGCCCGTCGCGGCTGATCTCGGCGCCGTCGGGGGTGCGCACCCGCAGCACCTCGTCGTCGAAGCGGCCGGATTCGATCGCGGCGGCGGCCCGATGGTGCGAGCGCGCGGCGAACTCGTCCTGTTCGGCGCGGCCGATGCCGTGGATGCGGGCCATCTTCTCGGCGGACTCCCCCATCACCTCGCCGGTGGTGCGTTCGGCGATGCGCGGCCTGCTCGGCAGGATGTCGGTGAACGGCGCCAGCTGCGCGGCCGCCGACAGATAGTCCTTGAGCTTGGGCTTGCCGAGCGCGATCGGCGCCCCGGCGTGCACCAGCTTCTGCGGCAGCTTGATCTCGGCGTTGGAGGTGGAATCGCTGCCGCCGGCGATCATCACGTCGTATTCGCCGCGTTCGATGGCGGCGGCCGCGGTGGTGACAGCCTGGAGTCCGGACGCGCACGCCCGCGTGACGGTGTGCCCCTCGCAGCCGGGGTCGAGCTTCAGGTCCAGGGCGATCTCGCGCGCGATGTTGGGCGCGGCGCTGGGCAGGATCACCCCGCCCCAGACGATCGCCTGCACCTGGTCGCCGGGCAGTGCGGTGCGCTCGAGCAGGCCGCGCACGGCGGCGTCGGCGAGCGCGATCGAGTCCATCTTCGTGAAGTCGGTGAAGGCGCGCACGAACGGGGTGCGCGCACCCGCCACGATCACGGCGCGCCGAGAGGCGGTGGAAGCCATCGGAATTCCCTTTCCCACATCGAACAGCTCCCCCTGAACTTACTCTGAAGTAAGAAGCGCGGCCAGGGTTTGCCCGGAACCCGGACATGCGACCGGCCCGCCGCCGGGTGGCGGACGGGCCGGAGGGGCGAGCGACCGGGCGACTAGGCGAGTCGGATCAGGCCGTAGTCGAAGGCGTGCCGCCGGTAGACGACGGACGGCCGGTCGGTCTCCTTGTCGTGGAAGAGGAAGAAATCGTGCCCGACGAGCTCCATCTGGTAGAGGGCGTCGTCGACGGTCATCGGGGTCGCCGAGTGGACCTTGGTGCGCACGATGTGGCCGGGGCCCTGGTACTCGGGCTCGGCGGGCTCGAACTCCCGCTCCTCGTCGTGCCGGTGCGCCGGCTCGGAGCCGTTGCGCGCGAACAGCGTCTCGTCGACGAGGTCCGCGGTGGCCTCGGCGACCGAGACCGGGGTCTTCTCCCCGTAGTGCACGCGGCGGCGGTCCTTGGTGCGGCGCAACCGGCTCTCCACCTTGGCCGTCACCGACTCGAGTGCGGCGTAGAAATTGTCCGCGCACGCCTCGGCGCGTACGACCGGGCCCTTGCCCCGAGCGGTGATCTCCACCCGCTGGCACGCCTTACGCTGGCGGCGGTTGCGTTCGTGGAAGAGTTCGACGTCGAAGATGAAGATCGTCGGATCGAACCGCTCGAGCCGAGACAACTTGTCGGCCACGTGAATTCGGAAATGGTCGGGTACCTCGACATTGCGGCCTTTCACCACAACCTCGGCGCGGGTGGCCCGTGGCCGCTCCGCGGCCTCCTCGGGCACCGAAGGATCTGTCACTGAAGGTCGTGAAGAAGTCGTCACGCGTACCTCCCGGATCTGGCCGCACAGACCTTTTCGCGTGCGGCGGGGTTGAGCCGTGCCGAGCTGAACCGATTCCGGCGAACACGGGCACCCGAGGTGCTGATGCGGGCTCCTTCCTGCCCGTCGACGCCGGGAAATCACACGGCACGAAGTTTCCGAGGCGCCACCTCCAAACTCCCGGTTCGGGTGTGTGACCGCGACGGTAGTACGACCGCGAGCCGTCCGCCACTGTTCACGCAAATTTCCCCGAGTCAAGCAGCACACGTCACCAAAATGGCCCGCACGGGCAGGCCTGAACACTCGAGCGCGCGCACCGACTCCGCGGCCGTCGCGCCCGTGGTCAGCACGTCGTCGACCACCACTACCTCGGCATTCGCGGCCGATCGGGCCGCGCCCGGTGCCGCACGCGACACCCATATCCGGCCGCGCAGGTTGTGCCTGCGCTCACCCGGCGACAGGCCGACCGAATCCTGTACACCACGCCACACCCGCAACACAGGAACGAGCTGGCAACCATCCAGCGATCAAACGGCAACCGCCGCCGTGCGCACCACCGGATCACCACCACGCCTGCGTGCCGCGGCCCGGCGGCTGGGCGCGGGCACCAGCAGCAACGGCACGCCCGGTGTCCGCAACCGGCGCAGGGCACCCGCCATGGCATGTCCCAGCGGCGCGGCGAGATCGGTGCGGCCACGTTCCTTGAGCGCCAGGACGGCCCGCCGCGCCGGCCCGGCATATCGCGTCACGGCCCAGCACGGCACGCCCGGATCGGTGCGGGGACGCAGCCTCAGCGGCGGTCCGGCCAGCGCGGTCGCGCACGCATCGCACCACGGCGTGCCGGGACGCCCGCAACCGCCACACGCCACCGGCAGGACCAGATCGAGGAGGGTTCGCATGGGCACCAGCGTGCCCGGAACGGCGGTTGCCCGCGCTGCGCCACGACCGTGTTGTGCACAGTTCGGCCGTTGTCCACAGCCGCGCGCACGGCGGAATCAGCCGGGCAGGACGGGTGCGGCGTCGGTGCCGACGAGGCCGGGCATCTCGGTCCAGTAGTGCAGTTCGCTGGTGGTGTTGCTGGTCAGTTCGAGCACGCCGCGGGAATCGGCCACGTACTGGGCACCGGGCGCGGCGGTGATCACCCGCACCGGCGGTGTGAGATTCTGCGAGGTGACCGGCGTCCATTCCGAGCCGTCGATCAGCACCGTCGAGACCGGGTCGATGTTGCCCTCGCGCGCGATGAGCAGGGTGTCGCCGCCGATCCAGCTCAGCGACGTCGCCTTGGTGCTCAGGCCGACCGCCACCGGCACCGGGGCGGTGAGCGCGTAACCGCCGTCCGGCCGCCGTTCCACCACCGCCACATAGACCTTGCCGTCGGCGATCAGCGCCGCGCGCACGCCGGTGCGGGAGATGCGCAACTCGGTGATGGGCAGCCGCAGAGCCGGTCCGGCCGGATCCGCGGTCAGGCCGGAGATGTCGACGCCCTGCACCGACACCGTGCCGGTGGCGCGATCGTTGACGGCCCGGATCACCCGGTCACCGTCGATCACCGCCCAGGCGGCACTGCCGTCACCGGTCCACGACGGGCGGGTGATGCTACCGCCCTCGGCGACCGGGAAGGCGGGACCGCCGTAGGTGCCGACCATCAGGGTGCGCGGCGGTTCCGGCGCGGGGCGGCCCGCATCGGCCACCGCGGCGACGAGCTGACCGTCCGGCGAGAGCGCGGCGGACTGCAGGTTGTTCACCGACCCGAAGTAGCCCGGCGTCTCCACCACGCCGCTGTCGGTCACCTGAGTCAGCGCGCCATCGCGCAGCGCGTGTAGGCCGATCCGGTTCTGCGCCTGCACCGAGGGGCTCAGGTACTGCACGTCGGCGGCCGACCAGCCGTTGGTGGCGTAGCGCTCGTCCAGCGGCCTGCCGTCGGCCAGCAGCATGTAGGGTCCGGGGATGTCGGCCTGGGCCAGGGTGAGCACCACCTGGCCGGCGAGCAGTTCCTTGTCGCGCTGGCTCAGTGCCGCCGCACCCGCGAAGTCCAGTCGCACGCCGCCGAGGCCGACGCCCACATCGTCCGGGTCGCCGTTGGCCTTGGTGATCGGTCCGCGCAAGGCCACGGGCGCGGCCAGCTGGTTGCGCACCACGGCGCCGATGGCGCCGTGCGGCCCCTCCGACAGCAGCGACAGCAGGCGCTGGGTGAGCTGATTCTTGGGCACCGACAGCCAGCGCAGGTCCGGTACCGCGGTGTTGCCGGACGGGTCGGCGAAGTACAGCACGTAGCGCCGGTAGGACTTGGTGAACGCGGTGATGTCCATGACGACGCCGTCGGGCAGTTCGGCGATCCGCCACTCCCCGTCGACCTTGACCATCTCGATCTTGTTCTCGAGGGTCGGCTCGTTGACCGCGCGGTAGGCGCCGTCGGCGGACAGTTCGGCCATCCGCTGCGCCCGGATGCGATAGGTGGCCCGGTCACCGTCGCGGGATTCGAGCAGCGTGTCGGGCTTCTCCACGATGGTGGTGCTGGTCGAGTCGTCCCACTGCGCCGAGGCCGCGGGCGTCATGTACTGGCGCGCGGCCAGGTGCCGGTTGGTCGGGTCGGCCGTGGCCTGCAGGAAATCGCGCAACAGCAGATCGGGATCGCGGCCGGCGATGGGCGGGGTGGGGCCCTCGCTGGTCGGCTCGCGATCGATGGTGCCCAGCGCCTGCGGCGCCGACGACTCGGGCAGGCTCGCGCACCCGGTGAGCACCAGCAGCACCGCGACCAGCGCCGCGGTGAGGCCGGTGGATCCGGACAACCTGGCAGCACGCATCGTCATGACTGTTCGTCTCCCGGTTCGGTGAGCACCGCGCCGCCGGTGCCGCCGGAATCCGGCTCGGCCGCGGGCGCTCCGGACACGGCGGCGGAGCCCGCTCCGTCGGCGGGCCCCGGCTCGGTGCGCAGCACCGGCATCGTGGGGGCGTCGCCGTCCACGGCCTCGGGTTCGGCCGGGCGCGGCGGCGCGGCCTTGCGCACCGCGGGCTCCAGCGGCAGCGGGCTCGGTCCCATCTTGCGCCCGCGCACCAGCGGCAACGTCAACCGGAAGCTGGCCCCGACACCCGGCTCGCCCCACGCCTCCAGCCTGCCGTCGTGCAGGTTCGCGTCCTCCACACTGATCGACAGACCGAGACCGGTGCCGCCGGAGCGGCGCATGCGGGAGGGGTCCGAGCGCCAGAACCGGTTGAAGACCAGCTTCTCCTCGCCCGGACGCAGCCCGACGCCCTGGTCGCGCACCACGAACGCGACCGCGTTGGCCTCGCTGTCCCCGCGCATCCGGATCAGGACCGGCTTGCCTTCGCTGTGGTCGATGGCGTTGGCGAGCAGATTGCGCAGCACGCGTTCGACACGGCGCGGATCGACCTCGGCGACCAGCGGCTCCTCCGGCAGGTCGATGACGACCTCCACGCCGGCCTCCTTGGCCAGATGCCGCACCGTGGAGATGGCGGCCCGCGCGCACATCCGCACGTCCAGCGACTCCACCTGCAACTCCGCCACGCCCGCGTCGTGGCGGCTGATCTCGAGCAGGTCGTTGAGCAGCCCTTCGAACCGGTCCAGCTCGGTCACCAGCAGTTCCGCGCTGCGCGCCAGCGCCGGATCGAGGTCCTCGCTGGAGCCGTGGATCAGGTCGGCGGCCATGCGCACCGTGGTCAACGGCGTCCGCAGTTCGTGGCTGACGTCGGAGGTGAACCGGCGTTGCAGGTTGCCGAATTCCTCGAGCTGGGTGATCTGGTTCGACAGGCTCTCGGCCATCTCGTTGAACGCCTGCGCCAGCCGCGCCATGTCGTCCTCACCGCGCACCAGCATGCGTTCCTTGAGGCGACCGTCGGCGAAGCGGCTGGCGATCCGCGCCGCCGACCGGATGGGCAGCACCACCTGCCGGGTGACCAGCGCGGTGATCGCCGCCAGCAGCACGAGCAGGACCAGCCCGCCGATCATCATCGTGCCCCGCATCAGCGCCAGGCTGCGCTCCTCGTTGACCAGCGGGAAGACGAGGTAGATCTCCAAGGTGGGGATCTCCGCGCTCGGGCTGCCGATGATGAGCGCGCGTCCGTGATAGCCGTCCGGGTCGGCGACCGTGGCGAACTGGTAGCTGACCTGATTGCGCTGCACGAACCGGCGCAGTTCCTCGGGCACCTCCTGAATCGGCCCGGTGGCGATCTGCTGCTGCGGCGTGCCGCCGACCATGCTCAGCGCGGAATCGAAACTGCCCGCGGCACCCGTGGAACGGCCGGAGCCGCCGCGATTGGACAGCGCGCTGCGCGCGTCGGCCAGCCGCTGCTGCTGGGTGCCGAGGTCGTGCACACCGGCCAGCTGGCTCTCCACCGTGTTGCGCGCCCGGCCCATCTCCTCGACCGCGGCGTTGATCTTGGCGTCCAGCAGCCGGTCGGTGATCTGGCTCGTCAGCACCACCCCGAGGATCGTGATGACGATCAGCGAAAGCGTCAGCGTCGAGACGATGACGCGCAGTTGCAGCGAACGGCGCCACAGGTGGCCCAGCGCGGTGCCCAGATCCTTGAACCAGACACCGACGGGCGCCAGCGACCGCTCCAGACGGGGAATCGTCCCGCTCGGCTCGGCAACGCGGGAGGCCGCGCTGCCCTGCTCGCCGCCGGGACGCTCCGCATCCCCATCGGTCACGGCGGTCCGGCCTTGTAGCCGACCCCCCGAACGGTCAGCACGATCTCAGGATTCTCCGGGTCCTTCTCCACCTTCGCGCGCAGCCGCTGCACGTGCACGTTCACCAACCGGGTGTCCGCGGCGTGCCGGTAGCCCCACACCTGCTCGAGCAGCACCTCGCGGGTGAACACCTGGCGCGGCTTGCGGGCCAGCGCCACCAGCAGATCGAACTCGAGCGGCGTCAGCGAGATCTGCTGGCCGCCGCGGGTCACCTTGTGCGCGGGCACGTCGATGACGATGTCGGCGATCGAGAGCAGCTCCGCGGGCTCCTCCTCGGTGCGGCGCAGCCGGGCGCGCACGCGGGCTACGAGTTCCTTCGGCTTGAAGGGCTTGACGATGTAGTCGTCGGCGCCGGACTCGAGCCCGAGCACGACGTCGACGGTGTCCGTCTTCGCCGTCAGCATGACGATCGGAACGCCGGAATCGGCCCGCAGCACCCGGCACACGTCGATGCCGTTCATGCCGGGCAGCATCAGGTCCAGCAGGACCAGATCGGGGCGGATCTCGCGGACCGCCGCCAGGGCCTGTGTGCCGTCGCCGACCACGTGCGGGTCGAACCCTTCCCCGCGCAGGACGATCGTGAGCATCTCCGCGAGTGCCATATCGTCGTCGACGACCAGAATCTTCGGCTTCATAGTTACTATGTTGTCATCTCCCAGGCGAGGATCGGGCCGCCACGCCAAACACCGCGGCGAACCCGCTGCGGATCCAACCCTAGCGGCCGATCAGCTCGGCGAGCCGCCCGGCCAGGGCCGCGGGCTCGTCACCGGAGCGATACCGCCACCACGGCCCGTGCCAGTTGCGTTCGGCCAGCTCACGGTACACCGCGAGGGTGCGCCGCTGTAGCCCGCCGTCGCGCTCGTAGGCGTCCAGCGGCCGGTCGGCGTCGAGTTCGGTGCGCCTGCGCGCGCGTTCGGCCGCGACCTCGGTGTCCACGTCCAGCAGCAGCTGCACATCCGGCTCGGGCAGGCCGAACCGGCCGAACTCCAGATCCGCTGTCCAGCCGACGATCTCGCCCGTGGCCGACTGGTGCAGCCGGGCGGCGTTGTAGGCGGCGTTGGAGGCGACGTAGCGGTCGAGGATGACGATGTCGTTGTCGGCCAACGCCTTCGACAGCTCGTCGCGGGCCTCGGCGCGGTCCAGCGCGAACAGCAGCGCCATCGCGTACACCGAGGACGCCAGATCACCGTGTGCGCCGTGCAGCGCCTCCGCGGCCAGGTCGGCGTGCACCGATCGGCCGTAGCGCGGGAAGCCGAGCGTCGCCGCCCCCACTCCCCGCGCGCCCAGCGCGGCGACGACGGCGTCGGTCAGCGTGCGCTTCCCGGCGCCGTCGAGTCCCTCCAACGCGATGAGCAGGCCCATCAGTAGCGGTAGTGCTCCGGCTTGTACGGGCCCTCCACGTCCACGCCGATGTACTCGGCCTGGTCCTTGGTGAGCTTGGTCAGGGTGCCGCCGAGCGCCTCGACGTGGATGCGGGCGACCTTCTCGTCCAGGTGCTTGGGCAGCCGGTAGACCTCGTTGTCGTACTCCTCCGGCTTGGTCCACAGCTCGATCTGGGCGATCACCTGGTTGGAGAAGCTGTTGGACATCACGAACGAGGGGTGCCCGGTGGCGTTGCCCAGGTTGAGCAGGCGGCCCTCGGAGAGCACGATGATCGACTTGCCGCTCTCACCGAAGGTCCACAGGTCGACCTGCGGCTTGATGGTGAGTCTCGTTGCGCCGGAACGCTCCAGCGCGGCCATGTCGATCTCGTTGTCGAAGTGGCCGATGTTGCCCAGGATGGCCTGGTCCTTCATCGCCTTCATGTGGTCGAGGGTGATGATGTCCTTGTTGCCGGTCGCGGTGATCACGATGTCGGCTTCGCCGATGGCCTGCTCGACGGTGACCACGTCGTAGCCGTCCATCAGCGCCTGCAGCGCGTTGATCGGGTCGATCTCGGTGACCTGCACCCGGGCGCCCTGTCCGGCAAGCGATTCCGCGCAGCCCTTGCCCACGTCGCCGTAACCGCAGATGAGCACCTTCTTGCCGCCGATGAGCACATCGGTGCCGCGGTTGATGCCGTCGATGAGGGAGTGGCGGGTGCCGTACTTGTTGTCGAACTTGCTCTTGGTGACCGAGTCGTTGACGTTGATCGCCGGGAACACCAGCTCGCCGGCCGCCGCGAACTGGTAGAGCCGCAGCACGCCGGTGGTGGTCTCCTCGGTGACGCCGCGCACGCTCTCGGCGATGGCGGTCCACTTGCCGCGGTCGGTCTCGAAGCGCTCGCGCAGCAGGTTCAGGAAGACCTTGTACTCGGCGGAGTGGTCGGCGTCCTCCGGCGGCACCACACCGGCCTTCTCGAACTGGGCGCCGCGCAGCACCAGCATGGTGGCGTCGCCACCGTCGTCGAGGATCATGTTGGCGGGCTCGCCCGGCCAGGTGAGCATCTGCTCGGCCGCCCACCAGTACTCCTCGAGGGTCTCGCCCTTCCACGCGAACACCGACACGCCCTTCGGCTCCTCGACGGTGCCGTGCGGGCCGACGACGACCGCGGCCGCGGCGTGGTCCTGGGTGGAGAAGATGTTGCAGGAGGCCCAGCGCACCTGCGCACCGAGCGCGGTGAGGGTCTCGATGAGCACCGCGGTCTGCACGGTCATGTGCAGCGAGCCGGAGATGCGGGCGCCCTTCAGCGGCTGCACGTCGGCGTATTCGCGGCGCAGCGCCATCAGGCCGGGCATCTCGTGCTCGGCCAGCCGGATCTCCTTGCGGCCGAACTCGGCCAGCGTCAGATCCGCCACCTTGTAGTCGATGCCGTTGCGGACATCGGGGGTCGGGGACGTGCGAGCGGGAAGTTCTGAGGTCGTCATATGCCTCTCCTGGTTCGGCTGTTCGCAAGCAAGGCTAGTCGCCTCGGCGGCGCCGGTGGACATGCGGGAGCCACCCGCGCGCTCAGGCGGGCAGGCCGTTGGCGGCGAGGATTCTGGCGCGCTTGCGGGGCACGATGTTGGCGCGGGTGATGTCACCGCCGTAGTGGGCCAGCACCCGGTGATCCATGACCGCCCGCCACAGCGGCGGGATCGCGGCGAAGACGATCATGCTCGCATACCCCGCCGGCAACTGCGGAGCTACATCACAGCTGCGCAGCGTCTGATAGCGACGACCCGGGTTTGCGTGATGATCGCTGTGGCGTTGCAGATGGAACAGGAAGATGTTGGTCACCAGCCGGTCACTGTTCCAACTGTCCCGCGGCGAACACCGCGCCCACCGCCCATCGGGGCGACGCTCCCGCAGCAGCCCGTAGTGCTCGACATAGTTGACCGTCTCCAACAACGCCGCACCGATCACCGCCTGCAACACCAACCAGCCCAGGATGTGCCAGCCGAAGACCAGCATCAACCCACCGAACAGCACCACCGTCATCGACCAGGCCTGCAGGATGTGATTGTGCGGGCTCCACCACCGCTTGCCCTTACGCGCCAACCGCTCGGACTCCAACGCCACCGCCGACCGGAAACCACCGGCCACACTACGCGGCAGGAACTCATACAACGACTCACCCAACCGCGCACTGGCCGGATCATCAGGAGTGGCCACCCGCACATGATGACCACGGTTGTGCTCGACGAAGAAATGACCATACGCCGACTGCGCCAACGCGATCTTGGCCAACCACCGCTCCAGATGCTCGACCCGATGCCCCAGCTCGTGCGCAGCGTTGATACCGATACCGCTGACCAGCCCCAACGTCGTCGCCAACCCCAGCTTGTCGACAAAACTCAGCTCGTCACCGGCCCACATCGCCGCCGCGATCACCAACCCGATCAACTGCACCGGCAAGAACAGATACGTACACCACCGGTAGTAGCGATCGTTGGACAACAACTCGTAGTCCTCATCCCGCGGATTCGTGCCATCCTCCCCCACCAGCCAATCCAGAACCGGAATGATCACCAACACGATGATCGGCCCGACCCACCACAACACCTCCCACCCCGTCCGCAACACCAGCTGCGACGGCAGCAACGCACTGGCCGGGGCGATCAACCCCAGAACCCACAGGTGGCGTTTGGGATCGGGCACTGTCGCCGATTTGCCATCCGTTTGCACGTTTGCCCCGCTAAAAAGAACCACTGACTCCGATGTATGAAAATACTTACAGGGTCAAGGGGCGTTACACCGCTCCCAGCCGTTGAAACGTGGCCACGGTTACATTCCGCACGGTTGGTATGTCAAATCCGCGTTCTGTGATCGAGTGCACGGCATCCGGCCAGCAAACCCTGATGGGCGGTCGGAGAAACCCCTAGCGCACTCCCCTGGCGGCGAGGATGCCCTCCACATAGGGGGCCAGCAACTCGGCGAGCTCGGCGGGCGCGTTGCGGCCGGGTCCGGGGGGATTCGGGATGTAGCTCAACGCGATGCGCACCAGCGCGTGCGCGACCACCTGGGACTGCGCCGCCGTCGCCGCGACCCAGCTGTGCTCGAAGACCGCCGCGAGCCGGTCGGTGGCGTGCTCGACCAGCGGACCCGCGTCGAGGGTGATCAGCCGCAGCAGGTCCGGCTTGGCCTCACCGGCCAGCAGCGAGCGCACCAGCGGGTCGGCCGCCGAATCGAGGAAGAAGCCGGACAGGCCCTCGCGAAAGGCGGCCCTGGCGTCGCCGACGTTGCCCGTCACCGCCGCGCGCACGTGATCGACCAGATCGTCGGCGAGGCGCAGCGCGTAGGCCTGGGCCAGCCCGGCGCGCGATCCGAACTCGTTGTAGAGCGTCTGCCTGCTCACCCCCGCCCGGCCCGCCACGTCGGCCAGGGTGATCTTGGCCCAGTCCCGCTCGGTGAGCAGGCCGCGCATGGCGTCCAGGATCGAGGCGCGCAACAGTTCGCGCGCCGCCTCCTGGTACGGCATGCGCGGCTCGGGGGCGCTGCGGCCTGCGCTCGGCATACCCGCGAGCGTGGCACGGGCGCCCTGCGCAGTCAAAACGTCACGACCGTTCGATCTCGACCATGAAGAAATCCGACTTCGCCGCACCGCAATCCGGGCAGGTCCAATCGTCGGGGATGTCGTCCCAGCGGGTGCCGGGCGCGATGCCGTCCTCGGGCCAGCCCTCGGCTTCGTCGTACTCGAAGCCGCACTGAACGCATTGGTAGAGCTTGTATTCGGTCATCGGGTCACTCCCACCGGTTCGAAATCGATCTTCTCGCGCACCCCGCAGTCCGGGCAGCACCAGTCGTCCGGCACCGCCGACCACGGCGTGCCGGCCGGAAAACCTTCGTGCGGTTCACCGTTCGTCTCGTCGTAGACGTAGTCGCACACCGGGCAGCGGTAGGCGCTCATGACCGCGCCCCGTCCGGTGCGCCGTAGCGGGCCAGCACCGCGGCACGCTTGCGCGGGTGGATGCTGGCGCGGGTGATGTCGCCGTCGTAGTGCGCGAGCACCCGCTTGTCCATCACCTTGCGCCACAGCGGCGGCACGTAGGCGAGCATGATCATGCTGGCGTAGCCGCTCGGCAGGTTCGGCGCGCCCTCCCAGCTGCGCAGGGTCTGGTACCGCCTCGTCGGGTAGGCGTGATGATCGCTGTGGCGCTGCAGGTGGTACAGGAAGATGTTGGTGACCAGGTGGTCGCTGTTCCAGCTGTGCACCGGTGCCGGGCGCTCGTAGCGGCCCGAGGCGGTGTGCTGGCGCAGCAGACCGTAGTGCTCGAGGTAGTTGACCGCCTCCAGCAGGCTGAAGCCGACCACCGCCTGCAGGATCAGATACGGCAGCAGCTCCAGACCGAACACCGCAAGCAGGGCGGCGTACAGCACCGCCGACATCAGCCAGGCGGAGAGCACCTCGTTGCGCAACGTCCACGGCCCGGAGCCCAGCCGCTCGAGCCGGGTCTGCTCCAGCCGCCACGCCGACTTCAGGCTGCCCCACACCGTGCGCGGCCAGAACTCCCAGAACGTCTCGCCCACCCGGGAACTCGCCGGATCCTCCGGCGTCGCGACGCGCACGTGGTGACCGCGGTTGTGCTCGATGTAGAAGTGCCCGTAGAACGATTGGGCCAGCGCGATTCTCGACAGCCAGCGCTCCAGATCGACCTTCTTGTGGCCGAGTTCGTGCGCGGTGTTGATGCCGATCCCGCCGATCATGCCCACGGTGATCGCCAGTCCGATCTTGTCGGCCACGTGCAGCCCGCCATCGATGCCGAGCCAGCTCAGGTCGCCCGCGGTGATCAGGTAGCAGGCCGTGATCAATCCCGCGTACTGGAACGGCAGGTACAGGTAGGTGAGATAGCGGTAGTACTTGTCGTTCTCCAGGTACTCCATCACCTCGTCGGGCGGGTTGTCGCCGTCGGGCCCGAAGAAGATGTCGGCCACCGGAATGATCAGGTAGACCAGGATCGGCCCGAGCCAGAACGGCACATGCGCCGCCCCGTGCCAGCCGATCTCGTTGAGCGCCCAGATCAGCGGCAGCCCGATCGTGAACAGCCCGGTCGGCGCGAACAGCCCCCACAGCCACAGATAGCGCTTGCGGTCCCGCCAGGCGGGCACCTGCACCGACCGCCCCGCCGCGTCCGTATTCGTCGACATCGTCGTCGTCTCCCATCAGTGTGACGCATGCAACACCTTCGATTGGACAATAGGGCCAGCGTTGTCGTCTGTCTAGACAAATCAGCCGATTTGTAAAGCTGTTACCCGGGCGGGGCTCCGACACCAGCCCGTGACGCACCCCGGAAATGCCGTCGAGCCCCGTACCGGACCCCGCCCAGCCTGAGCGCGCGGGCCGGCCGCCCGAGGCGAGCGCGCAGCGTGACCCGACGTCGCGATCGATTCATCGCTGCCGCTGGAGCCGACGGAACGGGCGTCGACCCTGGTGCTGGACGAGTTCGAGGCCGCGGTGGGCGCGGCGGGGCGGACCTTCGAGCCGCACCGGGCGGTGTTCGAGGCCGAGACGACAGCACCCGGGCAGGGGCCGCGGGGATACCGCGGCGCCCGCCCGGGCAGCGGTCAGCGCAGCAGGACGTCGGCGTTCGGGGGGAGGGCGTCGGTCGGCCACCAGCGCAGGTCGGTGGACTCGTGGCTGCGGACCGGGACGGCGCCGGGTGGGGCGGTCAGACGGAAGAGGAGGTCGAGGTGGCGGGTGGGACGGCCGAGGGAACAGGTGATGGGGTGGGCCTGGGCGCCGTAGAGGCCGGGCTCGAGGTGCAGTCCGGCGACGCCGGACTCCTCGGTGGCCTCGCGCAATGCCGCGGCCGCCACCGTCGCGTCCGGCTCCTCGCAGTGCCCGCCGAGCTGGATCCAGCGGCCGACCCGCGGGTGCAGGGTCAACAGCACCTCCCGGCCGTCGTGCGAGAACACCACCGCCGAGGCGGTGATGTGGCCGGGGGCGTGCTCCCGCAGACACCCGCGCGGCGCCGAGCCCAGAAAGGCGAGCATCGCCTCGCGCACCGACCGCTCGGGTCCCGTCGGCGGCGACCAGCTCTCCAGCAGGGCGGTGGCGGAGGCGTGCAGCGATTCCGCGCTCACCGTTCGACCAGCCCGTCGCCGGGATCGCGCGGCGGACGAGGTGCGAGCTCTTCGGTCGGGTAGCCGACCGCGATGGCGCCCAAGGGGTTCCAGTCCGCGGGAAGGTCCAGCTCGGCGCGGGTGACCTCGGGGGCGAAGATGGTCGATCCGATCCAGCAGCTGCCCACGCCCTCGGTGGCGAGTGCGACGAGCAGTCCCTGCACGGCGGCGCCGACCGCGACAGTGAACATGGTGGTTTCGGCCGCCTGCCTGCGCTCGTCCGGGTAGGAGTGCGCGCCGTCGGGCACGCAGCACGGGATGAGCACCTCGGGGGCGTCGAACAGGATGCGGCCGCGCCCGACCCGCCGTTCGATCCGTTCCGGGTCGAGTCCGTCGGCGCGCAGGTCGGCACGCCACTTGTCGGCCATCGCGGCGAGCAGCCGCTGCCGTCGCTGCGCGTCGCGCACCCACACGAACCGCACCGGGCGGGTGTGGTGCGGGGCGGGCGCGGTCAGTGCGACCGACACGGCGGCGCGGATCGTGTCGGGCTCGACCGGGGTGTCGGCGAAGGTCCGCACCGAGCGGCGCAGCAGCACCGCTTCGCGCCTGCCGCGCTCGACGGCCTCGGCGGTGCCCAGCCAGAACAGGTCCTCCTCGCCGGCGCGCACCAGATCGGCGGCGGTGGAACCGTCCTCCTGCGTCGGCAGTCCGCGCACCACCGCCACCGGAACGCCGCGCAACTTGCCCTTCACCAGGTCGGCGGCGGCGGCCAGTTCGTCGGCGACGGCGACCTGGGTGACGTGCAGTTCGTTGCCCTGTCCGTCGACCGCCCCGGCATAGTCGTGCAGCACGCGCAGGCCGGCGGCGCCGATCGCGGCGTCGGTCTGGCCGTTGCGCCAGGCCCGGCCCATCGTGTCGGTGACGACCACCGCCACCCGCACGCCGAGCCGCTCGGCCAGGCCCGCGCGCAGCGCCGCGGCGCTGGCGTCGGGATCGGCGGGCAGCAGCACCAATTCGTCCTTCTCGACGTTGGATCCGTCGACACCGGAGGCCGCCTGCACGATGCCGAGCTTGTTCTCGGTGATGAGGGTGCGGCCCTTGCGCGCCAGCACCCGCACGGCCTCCTGCTCGACCAGCGCCCGGCGCACGGCGTCGCGTTCCTCGGGGTCCACCGGTGCGGGCACGACCCTGCCCTCGGCCTTGGCGATGATCTTGCTGGTGACCACGAGGATGTCGCCGTCGGCCAGCCAGGGCGCGGCGGCGGCGATCCGCTCGGCCACGTCGTCGCCGGGACGGAACTCGGGGAGGCCGGTGACGGGCAGGATCCGCAACCCCTCGAGACTCACGCCCGCGTGGTCGCCGGGCGCGCTCACCACTTCACCCCCGCGAGATCCAGGGCCTCCCCGACGATTTCGGCGGTGGTCGGCGGGTCGGTCATGAGCAGCGGCACGCTGCGCACCTCGACGCCGGGCACCTCGGCGGTGTCGGTGGTGTGGATCAGCCAGCCGTCCAGGATGCCGGTGGCCGAGCGTGCGCCGTAGTGCCTGCCGACCGCCTCGGCGGTGGTCTCGACTCCGATCACGGACAGGCACTCGTCGGCCATGCCGCGCAACGGCTTTCCGTCGATCACGCCGGACACGCCGATCACCTTCGCCCGGGTGGTCCGCAGCGCGCCCCTGATGCCGGGCACGGCGAGGATCGCGCCGATGCTGACCACGGGGTTCGAGGGGGCCAGCAACACCGCATCGGCGGTCTCTATGAGATCGATCACATTCGGCGCAGGTTTTGCTTCATCCGCTCCGATTGTGGCGAATCCATGAGTTTCGACGTTTGCGCGGTACCGCACCCACCACTCCTGAAAATGGATCGCGCGGCGTTCGCCAGGGTTCTCCGGATCAGTCACAACAACATGCGTTTCACACCTGTCGTCGGTTGCCGGGATCAGTTTCACGCCAGGTTGCCAGCGGTTGCACAGTGCTTCGGTCACGGCCGACAGGGGGTAACCCGCTCGCAACATTTCCGTGCGAATGAGGTGGGTGGCGATATCGCGGTCCCCCAACCCGAACCAGTCCGGCTTGGCGTGGTATGCGGCGAGCTCCTCCTTGGCGTGCCAGGTCTCGCCGACCCGGCCCCAGCCGCGCTCGGTATCGATGCCGCCACCGAGGGTATACATGCAGGTATCCAGGTCGGGACAGATTCGGAGGCCGTGCATCCAGACGTCGTCTCCGACGTTCACGATCGCCGAGACCTCGGCGTCGGGCAGCAGTTCTCGCACGCCCTGCAGGAAGCGCGCGCCGCCGACGCCGCCGACGAGCACGACGATCCGGGGGCCCGCTGCGGGCGCGATGTCCGCGTGTTGTCCAGTCACATCCGCACAGCCTATGCGTTGGCGCGGCGGCGCTCCCGCAGCAGCATATTTGCTGCTCATTTGCTATTCTGCGTCTCCAGCGCCACGCAGAAAACGGTCCCGGATAGTAACGGAATAGCGACGGCGGCTTGACCATCGATACATCCGGCGTGTCTAATCACAGACATGTCATTCCGAGTTCGCGCGAGAGTGCAAGGCGCGAACGGATTTTCGAACAGATGTTCGCATCGGGGTGACGTGCTCGGGGATGTCCGCGGGACAACGTCGCGGGGTAGGGCCGTCGGTGTGCGTGTTGGTCCGACGGAAAGAAGCATTCTGCGCTAACACACAGTGAGGAGGCGGAGCGATGACCGGAGACATGGTCGCGCGAACCGATTCCACAGCAGGCGCAGCACGTGGCGTCTGCGCAGACATCGGCCGCGAACACGACGGGGGTGAGGCGGTGTCGGCTCCTCGACTGAGCCTGGTGGTCACGGGCTTTGACGAGTTGTTCGAATCCATCGAAGAGCAGTGGCAGGAGCGTGCCCTGTGCGCGCAGACCGATCCGGAGGCGTTCTTCCCCGAGAAGGGCGGCTCGACGCGGGAGGCGAAACGGATCTGCATGGGCTGCGAGGTGCGCGACGAATGCCTGGAGTACGCGCTCGCACACGACGAGCGTTTCGGAATCTGGGGCGGGCTCTCCGAACGGGAGCGCCGTCGCCTCAAGCGTGGCATCAGCTGACCCGCGCGGCCGGCTGACGGAGGACGACGTGGCACCTCGCACCGACCTCGATACCGGGGTCGGTGCGAGTTCACCTAGATTTCAGTCATGGCACGTTCTCGCAATCGACGACCGCCGACCGCCCGGTCGGTGATCCGCCGCGGCCGCGGTGTGCGCGGTCCGATGCTCCCGCCGACCGTGCCCGCCTGGCGCACCCGCGGCCAACAGTTCGACCGCCTCGTCCTCGAGGCCTTCGCGCCCATCGATTCGCGCTGGCACGACCGGCTGACCAAGCTCGACATCGCCGTCGACGACGTGCCGAAAATCCGCCCGCTGCATCCGGATTCGGTCTCCTGGCCGGACGAGGTGGTCGCCGACGGGCCGGTACCGCTCTCGCGGCTGGTGCCCGCCGGGCTCGACCGCCACGGCGCCGCCACCCGCGCCAGGATCGTGCTGTTCCGCAAACCGCTGGAACTCCGCGCCGGGGATCCGGACGATCTGGTCGATCTGCTGCGCGAGGTCCTCATCCAGCAGGTCGCGACCTACCTCGGGGTCGACCCGGACATCATCGACCCGGACTCGGCGTAACGGGATGGTCACCGCCACCCGGCCCCGCGTGTCTGTGCACATCCTGAGGATCGGCGCGATACTCTCATCCGCGTGATCCCCATGCGTCGTTGCTGCCGACCCGGCTGCAAGAATCCGGCCGTCGCGACGCTCACGTATGTGTACTCCGACTCGACGGCAGTGGTCGGGCCGCTGGCGACGGTGGCCGAGCCGCATTCCTGGGACCTGTGCGAGACCCACGCGTCGCGCATCACCGCGCCCAAGGGCTGGGAACTGGTCCGCCACGAGGGTGGTTTCTCCACCAGTCCCGACGACGACGATCTGACCGCGCTGGCCGAGGCCGTGCGCGAGGCCGGGCTGCGGCGGCGTCCGCCCGAGGCCGACCAGCGTGGTTACCGGGAGTACGTACCGCCGCCGCAGCGGACCACCCGCACGGGGCGTCGTGGGCATCTGCGCGTGCTGCCCGACCCGCCGAGCTGACCCCGCCACGGCTGGGGTGGGCAGTGGTCCGGCCTGTGGTGCGGGCACATTAGGGTGTGGGGCATGACTGTCGCCCGCTCTGCCGAGTTCGTGAACGCGGTGATCAAGGCCTACGACGTTCGTGGTGTGGTCGGTGACCAGATCGACGCGCGGTTCGTCGAGGACGTGGGGGCCTCCTTCGCGCGGTTGATGCGCGGCGAGGGCGCGACCCGGGTGGTTGTCGGGCACGACATGCGCGAGTCCTCCCCCGAGCTGGCGGCGGCCTTCGCCGAGGGGGTCACCGCGCAGGGCCTCGACGTGGTGCACATCGGGCTGGCCTCCACCGACGAGTTGTACTTCGCCTCGGGCCGATTGGGCTGTCCGGGCGCGATGTTCACCGCCAGCCACAACCCGGCCCGGTACAACGGCATCAAGCTGTGCCGGGCCAACGCGCTGCCGGTCGGGCAGGACACCGGCCTGGCCACCATCAAGGACGAACTCGTCGCGGGTGTGCCCGGCCACGACGGCGCGCGCGGCACCACGAGCACGATCGACCTGCTCGACGACTACGCCACCTTCCTGCGGGAGCTGGTGAACCTCACCGACATCCGCCCGCTCACCATCGCGGTCGACGCGGGCAACGGGATGGGCGGGCACACCGTGCCCGCGGTGCTCGGCGCGCTGCCGCAGGTGACCATCGTGCCGCTGTACTTCGAGCTCGACGGCAGCTTCCCCAATCACGAGGCCAATCCGCTCGATCCGAAGAACCTGGTCGACCTGCAGAAGCTGGTGCGCGAGTCCGGCGCGGACATCGGCCTGGCCTTCGACGGCGACGCCGACCGCTGCTTCGTGGTGGACGAGAACGGCGAGCCGGTCTCCCCCTCGGCGATCACCGCGCTGGTGGCCGAGCGCGAACTCGCCAAGGAGCCGGGCGCCACCATCATCCACAACCTGATCACCTCGCGGGCGGTGCCGGAGCTGGTGCGCTCGCTGGGCGGCACGCCGGTGCGCACCCGCGTCGGGCACTCCTTCATCAAGCAGCAGATGGCCGCCACCGGCGCGGTGTTCGGCGGCGAGCACTCCGCGCACTACTACTTCCGCGATTTCTGGGGCGCCGATTCGGGCATGCTGGCCGCGCTGCACGTGCTGGCCGCCCTCGGCGAGAAGGACCGCCCCGTCTCCGAGCTGATGGCGGCCTACAGCGCGTACGCGGCCTCGGGCGAGATCAACTCCACGGTGGACGACGCGCAGGCCCGCACCGCCGCCGTGCTCGACGCGTTCGCCGACCGCGCCACGTCGGTGGACCGCCTCGACGGGGTGACCGTGCAGCTGGCCGACGACGCCTGGTTCAATCTGCGCGCCTCCAACACCGAGCCGTTGCTGCGGCTCAACGTGGAGGCCAGGTCGGCCGAGGAAGTAGACGCACTCGTGACCGAGATTCTGACCATCGTGCGCTCCTGACTGGGATAGTGGAACTACGACGGAGTGGAATCACACGTTCGGGATTCGACCGGGCGCGGCCGTGCCCGCGACCGGATTCCGAGCGTCGGCCGCTCCCGGCTGGAATAGTGGAAACACAGACAGAGGATTCGCCCGACCAGGGCTGGGTGTGGACGATCCGGACGCAGCGCGATGAGGGGAGGTGGGACGCCCGATGATCGCTGGGACACCGGTGCTCGACCTCGACGATGCCGCTTCACTCGAGGCGGCCGACAGCGGCGGCGCATTGCGCTCGGCCGCCTCGGGCGGTGCGCAGGTGCGTGCCACCGCCGCGGCCGTCGGTGAGAACGCGCTCGCCAGGCTCGCCGATCTGCGACCACGCAGCGTGGTCTTCGTGTCCGGTTCGGGCCGGGCGGCGCGCGCGGCCGGACTGCTGATGATGGCGCTGGGCGACCGGGCCGGGCTGCCCGTCGTGCACGCGGCCGGGTTGCCGCCCTGGGTGGGCCCGTTGGACGTGGTGCTGGTGGCCGGCGACGACGCGGGCGATCCGCGGCTGATCGACGCGGTGGACCGAGCGCTGCGCCGCGGCGCCGAGGTCGTGGTGGCCGCGCCGAACGAGGGACCGTTGCGGATGGCGGCGGCCGGCCGGGCCGCGCTGCTGGAACCGCGGGTGCCGGTGCTCGACCACAATCGCCTGCTGCGCTTCCTCGCCGCGGGCATCGCGGTGCTGCGCATGGTCGACCCCGCCCGCAGCGGCGCCGCCGTGCCGGAGCTGACGGCGCTGGCCGACATGCTCGACGCCGAGGCGCTGCGCGACGCGCCGCAGAACGAGGTCTTCCACAATCCGGCCAAGACGCTGGCCGCGCGCATGCAGCAGCGCGGCCTGGTACTGGTCGGCGACTCCCCCGCCGCCGCCGAACTGGCCGACCACGCCGCCGAGGTGCTGTTGCAGGCCGCGGGGCGGGTGGCGAGTTCGGCCGATCTCGCCGAAGCGGTGGCCGCGGGTCCGCAGCTGACCGCGGCCGCGGGCGAACAGGCGCCGGACTTCGATCCGCTGTTCCACGACGAGGAACTCGACGGTCCGGCACCGGTCGACCGGATCCGGGTCTTCGTGCTGAGCACCGACCCGGACCAGACCGCCGCCCGCCGCAGGCTCGCCGTGTTCGGCACCGGCGGGCTGGTCGACGCCGATCTGGTGACCGCCGACATCGACCTGCTGCGGTCCGCGCTGACCGATCCGGCCGCGCTCACACCGCAACCGGAGGACCGCACCGCGACCGGCGACCACGGCACCGAGCTCGAACAGCTGGCCGTGCTCGCCCTGCGTCTCGAGATGGCCGCCGCCTACCTGCGCCTGATCGGCGGGCACGGCACGGCCGACGCGACGCCGGACTACCGCTCCGACGACTACCGGGACGAGGACTACACCAGCGCCGACCAGTACGACGGGGGACGTTTCTAGTGCACGAACTCGTTGGTGCGCTGCGTTCCTATGCCTGGGGTTCGCGCACCGCGCTCGCCGAGCTGTGCGGCAGGCCGGTGCCGTCGGCCCATCCCGAGGCCGAACTGTGGTTCGGCGCGCACCCGGCCGACCCCGCGTATGTGACGCTCGCCGAGGGCACCACCAAATCGCTGCTGGATCTGGTGGCCGCCGATCCCGAACGCGAACTCGGCGCCGCCGGTGCGCAATTCGGCGACAAGCTGCCCTTCCTGCTGAAGATCCTCGCCGCCGAGGAACCGCTGTCGCTGCAGGCGCACCCCTCCGCCGAGCAGGCGCGCGCCGGGTTCGAGCGGGAGAACCGCGCCGGGGTCCCGCTCGACTCGCCGATGCGCAACTACCGCGACGACAACCACAAGCCGGAGCTGGTGGTGGCGTTGGACCGCTTCGAGGCGCTGGCCGGGTTCCGGGCGCCGGAGCGCACCGTCGAGCTGTTCCGGGCGCTGGCGGTTCCCGAGCTCGAGCAGTACGCCGATCTGCTCGCCGCCCAACCGGATTCGGCGGGACTGCGGACGCTGTTCACCACCTGGATCACCCTGCCGCAGCCGGTGCTGGCGACGCTGTTGCCCGCGGTGCTGGACGGCTGCGTGCGCTATCTGTCCGGCAAGGGCAAGCGTCCGTTCGTGGCGGAGGCGCGCACCGCGCTCGAACTGGCCGAGGTCTATCCGGGCGATGCGGGCGTGCTGGCGGCGCTGCTGCTGAACCGGCTCACCCTGGAACCGGGCCAGGCGCTGTTCCTCGACGCCGGCAACCTGCACGCCTATCTGCGCGGTGTCGGCGTGGAGATCATGGCCAACTCCGACAACGTGCTGCGCGGCGGGCTCACCCCCAAGCACGTGGACGTGCCGGAACTGTTGCGCATCCTGGACTTCGAGCCGATCGAGCTGCCGGTGGTGTTGCCGGAGCCGGGCGGCGACGGCTCGGTGCACTACCGCACCCCGGCCCCGGAATTCGCGCTGCGACGCTTCGACCTGGTCGAAGGGGCGGGTCAGGTGCCGCTCACCGACGCCGGGCCCGGCATCGTGCTGTGCACCGCGGGCACGGTGCTGCTGCGGCACGGCGACGACGAGCTGACCGTGGGCCGCGGCTCGGCGGCGTGGATCTCCGCCGCCGACAGCGACATCCGCGCCCGGGCCGTGGACGGACCCGCCCAGGTGTTCTGCGCCTGCGTCGGCGGCGGGGCCTGAGCCGCCCGCACTCGGACAACGCCGCCGCGACAGGCTAAGTTAGCCGGGTTCGGTGAAACGAGAGAGGACATCCACGACATGTCTGCTGGTGGCGGCAAGAAGGCGATCCTCGCCGCGTTGACGGCCAACGCGGGTATCGCGACCGCGAAGTTCATCGGCGCGGCGATCACCGGGTCGGCCTCGATGCTGGCCGAGGCGGTGCACTCGGTGGCCGACACCTCCAACCAGGGCCTGCTGCTGTTCGGCCAGGCGCGCGCGGCGAAGGAAGCCGACGAGCTGCACCAGTTCGGGTACGGGCGCAGCCGCTACTTCTATTCGTTCGTGGTGGCGCTGGTGCTGTTCACCCTCGGCTCGATCTACGCGATCTACGAGGGCATCCACAAGATCCAGCATCCCGAGGACCTGACCTCGCCCATCGTCGCCATCGTGATCCTGCTGATCGCGATCGGCCTGGAGACGTTCAGCTTCGTCACCGCGATCCGGGAATCCCGCCCGCTCAAGGGCCGGGCGAGCTGGTGGCGGTTCATCCGCAACTCGCGCAGCCCCGAGCTGCCGGTGGTGCTGCTCGAGGACCTGGGCGCCCTCGTCGGCCTGATCCTGGCCTTCCTCGGCGTCGGCCTGACCATGGTCACCGGCGACGCGATCTTCGACGGCATCGGCACCCTGTGCATCGGTGTGCTGCTCGGCATCATCGCGATCATCCTCATCATCGAGATGCACAGCCTGCTCATCGGTGAGGGGGCGACCGCCGAGGAGGACCGCGCGATCCGTGCCGCACTGGTCGACGGCGAACGCATCGACCGCGTCATCCACCTCAAGACCCAGTACCTGGGACCGGAGGAGATCCTGGTGGCCGCGAAGATCGGCATCGTGCCGGACATGGACATCGCCGCGGTCGCCGCCGCCATCGACGGCGCCGAGGCGCGGGTGCGCGCGGCGGTGCCCGCGGCCAGGATCATCTACCTCGAGCCCGACCTCTACCGCACGCCCGTCGCCTGAGCGGGAGCGGGTCAGCGGCCGGCGATTTCAGCACCGCCTGAGCGGGTCAGCGGCCGGAGGCGGCAGCGCAGCATCACCACGCAGCCCGCCCCGCCCAGGCGAAATCCAACACAGCCTGAGCGGGTCAGCGGCCGAAGGCGGCGCGCTCAGGTGCGCACCGCGGTGCCGAGGAGTTCCAGTGGGTCGGTGGTGATGTCGAACTCGCGGCGCAGGACGTGCCGGGCGGCGTTGAGGCCGTTCATGCCGTGCACGCCCGGACCGGGCGGGGTGGCGGAGGAGCAGAGGTAGGCGCCGGTCAGCGGTGTGGCGTAGGGATTCCACCGGGGGGCGGGGCGGAACAGGACCTGCGGGAGGATCATCGCGCCCGCGGAGATGTCGCCGCCGACGTAGTTGGCGTTGTGGGTGGGCAGTTCGGCGGCGGTGCGGGTGTTGTGCGCGAGGATCAGGTCGCGGAAGCCGGGGGCGAACCGCTCGACCTGGGCGATCACCGCGTCGGTGACGTCGAGGTCCGAGCCGTGCGGTACGTGCGCGTAGGTGTAGAAGGTGTATCTGCCCGCGGGAGCGCGGGAATCGTCGACCACGCCGGGCTGGATGGCCAGTACGTAGGGGCGTTCGGCGTGCCTGCCCGAGGCGACCGCGCCCTCGGCGGCCATCGCCTCGGCCCGGCTGCCGACCAGGTGCAGGGTTCCTGCCTGGGCGCAGTCCGGGGCAGCCCACGGCACCGGGCCCGACAACGCGAAGTCGACCTTGCAGGCGGCGCCGCCGTAACGGAATCGGCGCAGCCGCCTGGCATATCCGGCGGGTAGCCGGTCCTGCGCGAGTCGCAGCAGTTCGGCGGGCGAGGTGTCGAGCACGATCGCGCGGGCGCCGCCGAACTCGTCGAGGGAGTCCACCCGGTGACCGGTGTGCACGCTGCCGCCGAGGCGTTCGAGTTCGGCGATCAGGGCGTCGGCGATGGCCTGGCTGCCGCCGCGCGGGATCACCCAGCCCGCCGCGTGCGCCAGGGTGCCCAGCAGGACGCCCGCGCCGACGGCGGGTAGCGCGCGCGGTGAGGTGATCGCGTGGGTGGCGACGCCGGTGAGCAGCGCGGGCGCGACGTCGCCACGGAAACGCAGATTCCACAGCGGCGAGCCCTGTTCCAGCAGACGCAGGCCGAACCGGACCGCGGTCGGCAGGTCCGGCGGCAGATGCCGCAGGTCGGACATGGCCACGCCGACCACGCCCGGCCAGTCGCGCACCAGCGGCTCGAAGAACGAACGCCAGGCGGGACCGTCGGGCCCGAGGTCGGCGACGGTGCGGTCGAGGTCGCGCCAGGCGACGCCGGCCCGGCCGCCGTCGAGCGGATGGGCGTAGGAGGCCGGGGGCGCCAGCAGTTCCACCCCGTGCGCGGCGAGGTCGAAGGCACGGAAGAACGGGGACGCCGACGCCATCGGATGGGCTCCGGCGCAGACGTCGTGGTGGAAGCCGGGCAGTGTCAGCTCGGCCGTGCTGCATCCGCCGCCCGCGGTCGCCGCCGCCTCGAACACCTCCACCGACAGCCCCGCCGACGCGAGAACCACCGCCGCCGCGAGACCGTTCGGCCCGGAACCCACCACCGCCACATCCGCCATGCCACCCACGGTAGGCGGCCGGGCACGTCCCGGCCACGACGCGCCGGGATCGCCTCGCTCAGGCGGCCGTCGCGTGCTCGCGTCGCGGCCACCGCGGGTGCGCCGCATCGATCTCGGTCGAACGGCTCGCCGCGACGTAGACGTGGGTGTGCTGGACGTAGCGGTCGTTCACCCGGATCGCGTCGGCGAGCAGCGCGGGGTCGACGGTGCCCGCCTCGTGCAGGTGGGTCAGCTCGGCCGGGTCGTGCCGCGGCCAGAGCCGGGCGGCGAGGACGGCGGCGCCGCTGGCGATCACGGCCAGCGTCAGCCAGGTGGTGGTGAGCCCGGCGGTGGTCGACAACCACCCGGTGAGCGGGTAGGTGAACAGCGAGGCCAGGTGCGAGAGCGAGAACTGCGCGGCGAAGAGGGCGGGGCGGTCGGCGGGCCGGGCCGAGCGGCGCAGCACCTGCCCGGTGGGCGTGAGCACCGCCGCGGTTCCCGCGCCGACGAGCGCCCAGACCGCGAGTGCCGCGCCCCACCGCCAGGTCCCGCTCCCGGCCGCCGACAGCGCGACGGCGGCGGCCAGGCCGGTCACCAGGACGCCCGCCCCGGCCAGCAGCACCGGGCGGGCGCCGCGCCGGTCGAGGACGCGGGGCAGCAGCAGGGCGGCGAGCATGGTGCCGAATCCGTTGGCCGCCAACAGCACCGCCACGTCGGCCTGGTCGCCGCCGAGGGTGTCACGGGCGTAGTTGACGGTGTTGACCATGACCACCGACCCCGCCGCGGCCACCACGACATTCAGGGCGAGCAGTCCGCGCAGGCGCGGTGTGGCGAGGAAGATCCGGGCGCCCGAGGCCAGGCGGGCGCCGAAACCCGCCGCGGTGGCGGCCTTCGCGTCCGGGATCCGGGTGCCGAGCACGAGCGCGGCCGAGATCGCGAAGCCGACCGCGGTGCCGAGGAACAGCCAGTGGAATCCGATGACGGCCAGGGCGGCCGCGGCCAGCAGCGGGCTCAGCAGTGTCTCCATGGTCGCGGCGAGCTGCGCGGCCGACAGCGCCCTGGTGTAGTCGCGTTCGTCGGGCAGGATGTCGGGGATCACGGCCTGGTAGGTGGGGGTGAACGCGGCCGAGGCGGTCTGCAGCACCGCGATCAGGACGTAGATCTGCCAGACCTGGTCGACGAAGGGCAGCGCGGGCACGACCGCGGCGCGGATCATGTTGAGCGCGACCAGGAACGACCGCCGCGGCAGCCGGTGGGCCACGGCGCCTGCGACCGGGGCGACCGTCACGTAGACCAGCATCTTGACCGTGAGCGCGGTGCCGAGCACGACGGCGGCGTCGGCGCCGGCGAGTTCGTAGGCGAGCAGACCGAGCGCCACGGTGGTCGATCCGGTGCCGAACAGGGCGGAGATCTGGGCGGCGAACAGTCGGCGGTAGTCGCGGTGGGTGAACAGTGCGGCGAACATGGTTGCTCCTCGACCGGCGTGGGGTGGGCGGCTCGGGCGGGCATCCGGGTGGGCTGCCCGCCCGAGTCCGGCTCATTCGGGTTGTGGCGCGGCGGCTTTCGCGGGGCTGGAGAGGGTGGCCGCGGCCACTGCCGCGCCGACCAGGGCGATGGCGGCGGCGCCGAGGAAGGCCGCGGAGAAGCCGTCGGTCAGCCGGGGCAGGTCACCGAGCCGGTCGGCGCCGAACGCCGTGGCGACGGCGGTCATCGCGGCCAGCCCGAGCGCCGAGCCGATCTGGTAGCTGACGTTGACCAGGCCCGAGGCCAGGCCGCCCTCCTCCGGCCGGGCCGCGCCGATGGCGATGCCGAGCGAGGGGATGAAGGCCAGCGACATGCCACCGGCGGCAACGAGCGAGGCGGGCAGGACGTCGATCCAGAAGGTGCCGGTCGGGCGGATCAGCGACATGATGCCCAGGCCGAGTCCGAGCACCGCCAGGCCGGTCACGATCATCGGCTTCGCACCGAACCGCTGCATCGCCCGCGGTGCGAGCACGATCATGCCGAGCATGATCAGGGTCGTCATCGGCAGCAGCGCCGCGCCCGAGGGGAAGGCGCTGTAGCCGAGCACCTGCTGCAGGTACAGGTTCAGGAAGAACCACATCGGCACCCATGCGGCGCCGAGCAGCAGCTGGGCGAGGTTGGCGGCGGCGAGGTCGGGTGCGCGGAAGATGCGCAGCGGCATCAGCGGTTCGGTGCGGCGCGACTGCAGTGCCACGAACCCGGCGAGCAGCGCGGCGGCCACCGCGAGCACGCCCCAGGTCTGCCCCGACGCCCAACCCACCTCGGGCGCGCGGACGATGCCGTAGACGGCGGCGGCCAGGCCCGCGGTGGCGGTGACGGCGCCGAGCAGGTCGAGCGAGCCGGAGCGGGCCGGGGCGGCGGGCATCAGCGCGGGTGCCGCGAGCAACGCCAGCACGGCGATCGGGATGTTGATGTAGAACACCCAGGGCCAGCTGATGTATTCGGTGATGACACCGCCGAGGAACACGCCCGCGGTGCCGCCCGCGGGTGCCGCGGCACCGTAGATCGCCAGCGCCTTGGTCAGTTCCTGCGGCGAGGACCCGAACAGCATCATCAGCAGGGTCAGCGCCGACGGTGCGATCATGGCCGCGCCCGCGCCCTGGATCGCCCGGCCCGCCAGTTCGACGCCGACGGTGCCCGCCGCGCCGGCCAGCACCGAACCGACCAACAGCACCACCCAGCCCGCGGCGAATACGCGGCGGGCGCCGAACAGGTCCGAGAGCCTGCCGCCGAGCAGCAGCAGGCCGCCGAAGGCGATGACGTAGGCGTTGAACACCCAGGTCAGGTTCTCCTGCGAGAAGCCGAGATCGGCCTGCATGCGGGGCAGGGCGATCCCGATGATAGAGGTGTCCATGATGACCATGAACTGGGCGGTGGCGATCACCGCGAGAGCCCACCACTTCCGAGTGGTGGTGGTGTGTACCTGCGTACTCATGACAATGTCCGTCCTATTTACCTTACCCCGGTAGGGTATTTGCCTATGCAGCGGTCGGCCCGGTGATTTCCGGTTACCGGATCAGCGCGGGGTGGCGAGGGTGAAAGCGGCTGTGCGGACGACGCCTTCGTGCTGGAAGTCGAGGAACAGCCGGTAGGTTCCCCGGCCGGGCACCACGGTGCGGAAGCCGATCTCGGGGCCCGCCGGGGTGCTGCCGTCACCCGGCTCGCCGGTCGGGTGGACGTGCACGTAGGCGAGATCGCCCGCGCGCAGGACCACCAGGTGGCCGTAGGCGCCGAGGTAGGGGTCCAGGTCGGTGACCGGCGCGCCGCCCTTGCCGACCGTGAGGGTCAGCGTGCGCCCTTCGCCCGCGGCGAGTTCGCCGTCGAGGGTGACGGCGTAGCCGTCCACGTGGGCGGTGCGCTCGGGCGCGGGCAGCGGTAGCGGATCGTAGTGTCCCGCGACCGCGAGGTCGGCGCCCAAGGTAATGGTGCGGCCGAGGGCGCGCGGCTCGATGTCGATGAAGACCCGGTAGGCGCCGGGCTGGATCGGATCGATCCGGACGGTCCAGTCGCCCCGCTCGTCGCGCACCGGGTGCACGTGCTGGAAGCCGGTCAGTTCGCGGCGGGCGAGGATGAGGTGCAGCTCGCGCTCGTGAATGGGGGCGAAGTCGGTGACCGCGGCGCCGTCCGGGCCGAGGATGCGGAACCGCAGCTCGGCCTCCCCCGCCGCGAGGATGGGCGCGTCGAGCTCGAGCGTGTAGCCGGCCTCGGTGATCTGTAAACCGCCGGGGGCGGCGGCATGCTCGGCGTGGCCCTCGATCCGCGGGTCGACCGCGTGCGCGGCGTGACCGGCGGCGGCGTGGTCGGCGTGGTGGTGCGCGTGCGCGGTGGCGTTCATGGCGACTCTCCTCGGTTCGTTGTCCGTTCGACTCCCGAGAGAGTAATACCCCCTGGGGGTATACGCAACAGGGGAAGTGGACCCGAGGCCGCCACGGCCGGTACCGCGAGAACAGCCGAAGGGCCCGTGGATCGTCCACGGGCCCTTCGGTCTGGCTCGGTCAGGCCGAGACCAGCTGCTTGGGAGCGGGTTCGGCGGTGGTCTCGGCCGGACGGTCCCCGGCGTGGTCGTCGACCATCACGCTCTCGTCGAAGGGCAGCTTCCGGTCGAGCACGGCGGCGACGCGGTCGGCGTCCACGGTCTTGGTCCAGGTGCCGATCAGCAGGGTGGCCACCGCGTTGCCGGAGAAGTTGGTCAGCGCCCGGGCCTCGGACATGAACCGGTCGATCCCGACGATCAGGCCCACGCCGTCGAGCAGTTCGGGACGGTGGCTCTGCAGGCCGCCCGCCAGCGTGGCCAGCCCGGCGCCGGTGACGCCCGCCGCGCCCTTGGACGCCACGATCATGAACACCAGCAGGCCCAGCTGCTCGCCCAGACCCAGCGGGTTGCCCATCGCGTCGGCGATGAAGATCGAGGCCATGGTCAGGTAGATCGCGGTGCCGTCGAGGTTGAACGAGTAGCCGGTGGGCACCACCACGCCGACGGTGGTGCGCTGCACGCCGAGGTGTTCCATCTTGGCGATCAGCCGCGGCAGCGCCGACTCCGACGACGAGGTGCCGACGATGAGCAGGTATTCCCTGGCCAGGTAGCGCGCCAGCTTGAAGATCGACACCCCGGAGACCACCCGCACCAGCACGCCGAGCACGCCGAAGACGAACACCAGGCAGGTCAGGTAGAAGGCGACCATCAGGGTGCCCAGTTGCAGCACCGCGTCCAGACCGGTCTTGCCGACGACGTTGGCGATCGCGCCGAACGCGCCCACCGGCGCCAGCCACAGGATCATCGACAGGATGCGGAAGACCAGCTTCTGCAACACGCTCACCCCGCGCAGCACCGGCTCGCCCGCACTGCCCATCGCCTGCACCGCGAAACCGACCAGCAGCGCGACGAACAGCGCCTGCAGCACGCTGCCCGCGGTGAGCGAGGACAGCAGCGAGGTGGGCACGATGCCGTGGATGAAGTCCCAGGTACCGCCCGCACCGTGCGCCTGGTCGGCATAGGAGGCGCCCGCCCCGGCGTGCTCGGCGATGTTCATGCCGGTGCCCGGGTCGAGCAGGTTGCCGACGACCAGGCCGATGCCCAGCGCCACCGTCGACATGGCCAGGAAGTAGCCGAGCGCCAGGCCGCCGACTCGGCCGACGGTCGCGGCGGTGCGCACCGAGCCGATGCCGAGCACGATCGTGCAGAAGATGACCGGGGCGATCATCATCTTGATCAGGTCGACGAACAGTGTGCCCAGCGGCGCCAGCGAGACGCCGACCCCGGGCGCCAGCCAGCCGACCAGGATGCCCGCGGCGACGGCCACGAGCACGGCCAGATACAACCAGTGGGTGCGGTCGCGCCGCCGGGTGGGGGTGGGGTCGCTCATCGTCGTCTCCTCGCAGTGATGCCGAACTGCCTGCCGTCGAGGCCTCGTGTGGAGAATGATTGCCGCAGGCGTGACGCCGGTCACTGTTTGGTACATAACGTTCAGCGGAGGTTGCGGTGCGACGAGTCCGGTCGACACTCGCCGGACAGGCCTTCCTGCTCCAGCTGGTGGTGCTGTCCCTGGTGATCGGCGGCCTCGCGGTGCTCGCGGTGTTCGACGCCCGCCGCAGCAGCGACGCCACCATCGAACAGCGCGTGACCGACGTGGCGGTGAGCGTCGCGGCCGCGCCCTCCACCCGCGCCGCCGTCGCCGCGCCCGACCCGACCGCGCTGCTGCAACCGGTCACCGAGGAGATCCGGCGGCGCACCGGGATGGACTTCATCGTGGTGATGGCGCCGGACCGCACCCGCTACACCCACACCGACCCGGCCCGGATCGGGCTGCCGTTCAGCGGCACCATCGACCGCGCGCTGGCCGGGGAGACCTTCACCGAGACCTACACCGGCACCCTCGGGCCCTCCATCCGTGCCGTCACGCCGGTGCGCGACGGCGACCGGGTGGTCGCGCTCGTCTCGGCCGGGGTGACCCGCGACCGCATCGCCGACCAGGTGGCCCGGCGGGTGCCGACGATTCTCGCCGTGGCGGCGGCGGGC
The DNA here is from genome assembly GCF_002554515.1 of Nocardia sp. FDAARGOS_372. Taxonomy (NCBI): domain Bacteria; kingdom Bacillati; phylum Actinomycetota; class Actinomycetes; order Mycobacteriales; family Nocardiaceae; genus Nocardia; species Nocardia sp. FDAARGOS_372. The sequence continues at coordinate 3,462,573 of NZ_PDDW01000001.1, forward strand.
CTGCTGGTCGCGGCCGCGGGATCGTTGCTGCTGGCGCGGCGACTGCGCAGGCAGACCCTGGGCCTGGCGCCCGACGAGCTGCGGGTGATGTACGAACACCACGACGCCGTCCTGCATTCGATCCACGAGGGCCTGGTGGTCTTCGGCCCGGGTCAGCGCGCCGAGGTGGTCAACGACGAGGCGCGCAGGCTGCTCGACCTGCCCGACGGCGTGGTACGCCGCGCCGACCTGCCGCCCTCGCTGCGCGCGCTCGGCACCGGTGTGGTGCGCGACGAGACGCACGTGACCGCCGACCGCGTGCTGCTGGTCAACCAGGACGTGGTGACCTCGCAGGGCCGCCCGCTGGGCACCGTGCTGACCCTGCGCGACCACACCGAATTGCGCGGCGTGGTGGGCGAACTCGCCTCGGTGCGCGGTTTCGCCGAATCGCTGCGGGCCCAAGCACACGAGGCCGCCAACCGGCTGCACACCGTGGTCACCATGGTCGAGCTGGGTCGTCACCGGGAGGCCGTCGAATTCGCCACCGCCGAGCTGGAACTCTCGCAGGCGTTGATCGACCGGCTGACCGGCGCGCTCGGCGATCCGGCACTGGTCGCGCTGCTGCTCGGCAAGGTGGACCAAGCCGCCGAACGCGGGGTGGAACTCACCGTCGCCGAGGACACCGCACTGGACTCGCTCGCCCCGCTCACCCCCGGTGAAGCGGTGACCCTGCTGGGCAACCTCATCGACAACGCCATCGACGCCGCCGCCGACAGCGCCGACGCCTGGGTGGAGGTCTCGCTGCGCCGCGACGAACCGGGCGCGCAGCTGCACGTGCGGGTCGGCGACAGCGGGCCGGGGCTGTCGGCCGAGGATTTCGCGCGCGCGGCCGAACGCGGCTACACCACCAAGGACGACCACCACGGCCTCGGACTGGCCCTGGTGCACCGGCTGGTGACCCGCCACGGCGGCACGATCACCGCCGAGCGCAGCCCGGAAAGCACGGTGACGGTGCGCATTCCGTATGGTGGCCCGTCGTGATCCGGGTGCTCATCGTGGAGGACGAACCACTGATCGCCGAGGCACACCGCGCCTACGTCGGCCGGGTGCCCGGGTTCACCGCGGTCGCGGTGGCGGGCAGCGGCCGCGAGGCCATGCGGGCCGCCGCCGACGCGGCGGCCGGCGGCACACCGATCGACCTGGTGCTGCTCGACCTCGGGCTGCCCGACAGCACCGGGCTGGAGCTGGCCACGGCCCTGTCGACGCTGCCCGCCGCCCCCGACATCATCGCGATCACCTCGGCCAGGGACCTGGCGATGGTGCGCGCCGCGGTCGCCAGCGGTGTGGTGCTGTATCTGCTCAAGCCGTTCACCTTCGCGGCCTTCCGCGACAAGCTCGAACGCTACCTGGAGTTCCGCGCGGCCCTGCCCGCGGGCGAGACCGCGGTCTCCCAGCAAGACATCGATCGGGCGCTCAACGCGCTGCGCACCCCGGACCAGCGCGCGAGCGCGCCGAAAGGCGTCGCACCACAGACCCTGGCGGAGATCTCCCGGGTGGTCCGCGACGCCACCGCCGATGGCGTCACCGCGGCCGAAACGGCCACCGCCGTGGGCGTTTCCCGCATCACCGCGTGGCGGTATCTGGAGAAGCTCGCCGAGGACGGGCTGGTGACCCGCCGGTCGGAATACGGTCGCGCGGGCCGGCCGAAGACGCGTTACGTGTGGAAACGCTAGACGTCGGTGGAGAAGCGGATGCCGCCGTCGGGGATCTCCACGCCGGGCCAGATCCGGGCACCGCGCAGCAGCTCGCAGCGGGCGCCGACGTTGGCGCCGTCGCCGATCACCGCGTCGCGGACCAGCGCGCGCGGACCGATGCGCGCGCCGAAGCCGATGATGGACCGCTCGACGGTGGCACCGGCCTCCACGCACGCGCCGTCGAAGATCACCGCGCCGTCCAGCCGCGCGCCCGCGCCGATCTCCGCACCACGGCCGACCACCGTGCCGCCGATCAACAGCGCGCCCGGCGCGACCCCCGCGCCGGGATGCACCAGCGATTCGCCGCGCTGACCCGGCAGCGCGGGCGAGGGCGCGATCCCGCGCACCAGGTCGGCCGAGCCGCGCACGAAGTCCTCGGGAGTACCCATGTCGCGCCAGTAGGAGGTGTCCACGTGCCCCTGCACGCGGGCGCCCTCGGCCAGCAGCGCCGGAAACACCTCGCGTTCCACCGACACCGGCCTGCCCGCGGGGATCTTCTCGATGTACTCGCGGCGGAAGACGTAGCAACCGGCGTTGATCTGGTCGGTCGGCGGGTCCTGGGTCTTCTCCAGGAACGCGGTGACGCGCCCCTCCTCGTCGGTGGGCACGCAGCCGAACGCGCGCGGGTCGCTCACCCGCACCAGGTGCAGGGTGACGTCGGCGCCGGTGCTGTGGTGGGTGTCGAGCACCGCGCCCAGGTCGGTGCCGCCGAGCACGTCGCCGTTGAACACCATGACCGTGTCGTGGCGCAGCTTGGGCAGCACGTTGCGGATGCCGCCGCCGGTGCCGAGCGGCTCGGACTCGGTGACGTATTCGATCTCGAGACCCAGATCGGAGCCGTCGCCGAAGTGTTCCTCGAACACCTCCGCCTTGAAGGCGGTGCCCAGCACCACGTGCGTGATACCGGCCTCGGCGATGCGCGCCAGCAGGTGCGTCAGGAACGGCAGGCCCGCCGTCGGCAGCATCGGCTTGGGCGCCGACAGGGTGAGCGGACGCAGCCGCGTCCCCTGACCGCCGACCAGAATCACGGCGTCGGTGCCTTGCTGTCCTGCCATCGTTGTTCCCCTGTTCACACTGGTACTACCGACCGCGCTCGCGCGCTTGCTGGCGCAGCGCAGATCGAACCGCAAGACGGGAGCGGATCGCAAGTCCGGCCCGCAACGCCAGCCGCAGCGGCGCCTGCCACCAGTGCGGATGCCGGTCGGCCTGGAAGCGATAGGCGCTGGCGTGGTGTGCGGGCAGCATCCGTTCCGGATGGCGTCCCGCGGCATGTCCCTTGGCGTGGGTCACCTCGGCGGCGGGCACGAACACGTTGTGCCAGCCCGCCCGGCCCAGCCGGTCGCCGAAGTCGACGTCCTCCATGTACATGAAGTAGCGGGAGTCGAAGCCGTCGATCGAGTCGAAGGCGGCCCGGCGCACCAGCAGGCACGAGCCCGACAACCAGCCGACGGCGCGCTCGGCGAGTTCCTCGTGCTCCTGCCGGTAGCGCCGCGTCCACGGGTTGCCCGGCCACACCGCCCCCAGGATCGCGTGTCCGGCACCGTCGAGCAGGCCGGGCACCGCGCGTGCGGAGGGGTAGACGCTGCCGTCCGGTTCACGCACCAGCGGGCCGAGCGCGCCCGCGCGTGGCCAACGGGCGGCGGCCGCGAGCAGGATGTCGATGGCGCCCGCACCCCAGCGGATGTCCGGGTTGGCGATGACGACGAACTCGATCCCGGGGTCGAGCTCGGCGACCGCCCGGTTGATCGCGGCGCCGTAGCCGATGTTGCCGCCGGTGCGCAGCAGCCGCACGTTCGCCGACGCCTCGGCCACCGATTCCGGCACGCCGTCGACCGAGCCGTTGTCGGCCAGGATCACCTGCGGCGTCGCGCTGGTCGCGGCGGCCAGCGTGGTGACGAAGTGCTCGAGGTGCTCCCCCGGTGAATAGGTCACCGTGACCACGGCCAGGCCACCGGAGGCGGCGGAATCGGAAACGCTCACGACAGCCCAGCGTAGGTGTCGGTTCAGCGGTTGCCCAACGCCTCGTGCAGCGCCGCCCGCCAGGGTCGCAGCGGGGTCAGACCGGCCGCGACCCAGGCCCGGTTCGACAGCACCGAGTAGGCCGGCCGCGGCGCGGGCCGCGGGAAGGCCGAGGACGCGCACGGCCGCACCCGCTCGGGATCGGCGCCGATCTCGGCGAACACCGCCCGCGCCAGCTCGAACCAGCTCGCCGTCCCGGCGTTGGTGGCGTGCAGCAGCGGCGGCGCCGCCGGGGTGGCGGCGAGTTCGAGCAGGCCCGCGGCCAGGTCGGCGGCGTAGGTGGGCGAGCCGATCTGGTCGTCGACCACGACGACGGTGGGACGTTCGGCGGCGAAGCGGCGCATGGTGGCGACGAAATCGCCCCGGTCGCCGGTGTAGACCCAGGCGGTGCGCACCACGTGCGCGGCGGGGGCCAGGTCGAGCACCGCCCGCTCCCCCGCCAGCTTGGATCGCCCGTACACCGAGGCCGGGGCGGTCGGATCCGTGGGTTCGTACGGGTCGGTGTGGGTACCCCCGAAGACGTAGTCGGTGGACAGATGGATGAGCCGGGCGCCCGCGCGTGCGCAGGCCGACGCCAGCACGGCCGGACCGGTCCCGTTGACGGCGAAGGCGGCGTCGGGTTCGGTCTCGGCCTTGTCGACGGCGGTGTAGGCGGCGCAGTTGATCACCACATCCCCCGGGTGGACGACGGCGCGGACGGCGTCGGCGTCGGTGATGTCGAGGTGCGCGCGGTCGTATCCGCGCGCGTGCGGGGCCAGGCGCATCAGGTGGCGGCCGACCTGCCCGGCCGCGCCGGTGACGACGAGACGGGCGGGCGAACGGTGCGGTACGGCGTCGGTCACGGCCGCAAGTCTGGCACGCCGGTACACGTGCGGGTGCGGTCGATGACGGTAGCCGTTGGTTAGCCTGGAGCCACGAATCCGCCCCGGGGCGGGGAAGGGACCCGGGGGTGACGGCGGGAGGCGGGGGCGTCCCGGGGGCGTAGTCGGGTAGTCGAGAGGATGCGCAGTGCCACGCAGAAGGGAACCGGTGCCGTCGCGGCCGTCCGGGGGCGGGCCGACCGGCCTGCGACCCGTGCGGATCGCCGTCGCGGCGGTGGCGGCGATGGTGTTCGTGGTCACCGGCTTCGCCTGGCACAGCGTCGACGCGCTGATCGGCAACATCGAACGCATCGATGACCTCGGCCTCGGCGGCGCCCGCGACGGCGCGGTGGACATCCTGCTGGTCGGCGTGGACAGCCGCACCGACGCGCACGGCGACCCGCTGTCGGAGGACGAGAAGGCGATGCTGCACGCCGGTGACGAGGTGGGCACCAACACCGACACCATCGTGCTGGTCCGGGTGCCCAACGACGGCAGCTCCGCCACCGCGATCTCGCTGCCGCGCGACTCCTACGTCGACATCCCCGGTCTGGGCAAGGGCAAGATCAACAGCGCCTACGGCGTGACGAAGGAGACCGAGCGGTTGAAGCTGCTCGATCAGGGGGTGTCCGAGGCGGAGGCCGAGAAGCGCTCCACCAGAGCGGGCCGCCAGGCGCTGATCAAGACCGTGGCCGACCTCACCGGCATCACCGTCGACCACTACGCCGAGGTCAGCCTGCTCGGCTTCGTGCTGCTGACCGACGCGGTGGGTGGGGTCGAGGTGTGCCTGAACAATCCGGTGGACGAATGGATGTCGGGCGCGCGGTTCCCGGCCGGCCGGCAGCGGCTGGACGGCCCGCAGGCGCTGAGCTTCGTGCGCCAGCGCCACGACCTGCCGCGCGGCGACCTGGACCGGATCGTGCGCCAGCAGGTGTTCATGGCCCAGCTGGTCAACCAGGTGCTCAGCGCCAAGACGCTCAGCAACCCGAACAAACTCAACGAACTCAGCGACGCGGTCGGGCGCACGGTGGTGCTCGACGAGAACTGGGACGTGCTGGCCTTCCTGCAACAGCTGCGCGACCTGTCCGGCGGTCAGGTGAAGTTCGAGACGATCCCGGTGGCCGACCTCAACGGCATGACCAGCAACGGCGAGTCCGTGGTGCGGGTCGAACCGAAGGAGGTGAAGTCCTACGTCGCCGGGCTGGTCGGCGAGGATGCCGACGAGCCGCAGTCCCCGCGGGTGGACCCGTCGACGGTGACGGTGGACGTGTTCAACGCCAGCTCGGTGGGCGGCCTGGCGGGTCAGGTGTCGCAGGCGCTGGCGGGCAAGGGTTTTCAGCCGGGCCGGGTGGGCAACTATTCGGGTGCGGGCGTCACCGGTTCCCGGGTGCTCGCGGCGGACACCTCGAATCCGGGTGCCGAGGCGGTCGCCGAGGCGCTCGGCGGGCTGACGGTCGTCGCCGACTCCTCGATGTCTCCGGACGCGGTGAGCGTGGTGCTGGCGAGCGACTATTCTGGCCCGGGCTCGGCCGCGGGATCACTGTTCGACTTCTCCGGAACGTCGACCTCCGCGACGCCCGTCCCGCCCGCCCCACCGATCGACGCAGGCCAGAACGGACCGAAATGCGTGAACTGACCCAGACCATGACGCTCACCGAGGCGCTGCTGGACCCGATCCTCAGCCGCGACCCCGCGGCGCCGCGCATCACCTACTACGACGACGCCACCGGCGCCAGGATCGAGCTGTCCGGGGCGACCCTGGCGAACTGGGCGGCCAAGACCGCCAACCTGATTCGCGACGAGTTCGGCCTCACCGCGGGCGCGCGGGTCGCGGTGCTGCTGCCCGCGCACTGGCAGACCGCCGCGGTGCTGCTCGGCTGCTGGTGGGCCGGTGTCGAAGTGGTGCTGCGCCCGGATCCCGACGCCGAGCTGGCGCTGGTCGCCGCCGACCGGATCGACGAGGCCGACGGCATCCCCGAGGTCGCCGCGCTGTCACTGGACCCGATGGGCGCGCCGGTGCGCGACCTGCCGATCGGCGTCACCGACTTCGCCACCTCGGTGCGGGTGCACGGCGACCAGTTCCTGCCGCGCGGCGTCGGCGCCGCCCTGGACGGGATGCCGGTGGCCGACGTGGTCGCCGCGGCTCGCAAGGCCGCGCTGCGCCAGGGCATCGGCGAGGGCGACCGGGTGCTGTCGAGCCTGCCGTGGGAGACCGCGGCCGAGCTGATCGACGGCCTGCTCGCGACCCTGGCCGCCGGCGCGGGGCTGGTGCAGGTGGTGAATCCCGACCCGGCGCAACGACCGCGGCGAGTGGAGACCGAGCGAATCACGGTGCAACTCGCCTGAGCGGGTCAGCGGCCGAAGGCGGCAGCGCAGCATCACCACGTAGGCCGCCCCGCTCAGGCGAAATCGGACACCGCCCTGAGCTCCTACTCGGGTAGGAGCGCGGGTCCGACCCGGGGCCGTTTCGCTACCGGCCCGCGATCCGTACCGTGGTGTCCATCACACGACGACGGGTGGGTGGGATATGAGGCTGCGGTACTGGTTCCGATGGCTGTCCGCGCAAGGCGCGCCGCGACTGGTCCTGCGCACGCAGGCGCGCCGGGGTGATCCGTTCGCCCGGCTGGTGGGCGGGCGCGAGGGCATCGAGGACCCCTATCCGCTGATCGAGCAGTTGCGCGGCGACGGCGGCCCGGTGCGCACGCCGCTGTCGTGGGCCGCCTTCGACCACGAGTTGTGCCGCGCGATCCTGCGCGACAACCGGTTCGGGGTCCGCTCCCCGCAGAGCTTCACCGCGTTCGAGCCGTTGAAGCGGCTGGCGGCCCGGTCGCCGCTGCCGCCCAACCCGGTCGAGCCGCCCTCGATGCTGGTGATCGATCCGCCCGAGCACACCGCGATGCGCAAACCGGTGGCGGCCGCGTTCACCCCGCGCGCGATCGGCAGGCTGCGGAACCGGGTGGCGAGCGTGACCACCGAGCTGCTGGACGCGCTCCCCTCGCACGGCTCGGTCGATCTGGTGGCCGCCTACGCCTCGCAGGTGCCGATCGCGATCATCTCCGAGATGCTCGGCTTCCCCGACGCCGACCGGCAGATGTTCCTCGGCTGGGGCGACCGGATGACGCCGCTGCTCGACATCGGCATCCCGTGGCGGGCGCACAAGCGGGCGCTGCTGGCGATGGAGGTGATGAACGACTACCTCGACCGGCACATCGCCCGGCTGCGCCGCGAACCGGGCGACGACATCCTCAGCGCCCTGGTGACCGCGGGCGACCTCGACGACCACGCGCTGAAGGCCTCGGCCAGCCTGCTGATGGGCGCCGGCTTCGAGACCACGGTCAACCTCATCGGCAACGGCGTGGTCCAGTTGCTCGCCCACCCCGACCAGCTGGCCCGGCTGCGGGAGGAACCCGACCTGTGGCCCAACGCCGTCGAGGAGATCCTGCGGATCGATTCACCGGTGCAGAGCACCGCGCGCACGGCGCTGACCGATGTGGAACTCGACGGCGCCCTGCTGCGCCGCGGGCACACGGTGGTGCTGTCGTTGGCCGGGGCCAACCGGGATCCGAAGGTGTTCGCCGACCCGGAGCGCTTCGATGTGGCGCGGCCCAACGCCAAGGACCACCTGTCGTTCAGCAGCGGCATCCACGTCTGCCTGGGCGCCAGCCTGGCCAGGATGGAGGGCGTCTACGCGCTGCGGGCACTGTTCGAGCGGTTCCCGGATCTCGCGCTGGCCGAGCCGCCGCACCGCCGCGCGCTGTTCACCCTGCACGGCTACGAACGGATGCCGGTGCACCTGGGCAAGCGCGCGGCCGCGCGGGAGATGAGCCCGCTCAGCTGAAGCCGACCGCCTGGTCGCCCCAGGCCGTGTGCAGGTCGCGGTCGGGGTCGTCGACCACCCGGTCGATGGCGTCGATGAGCAGAGTGTGGCGGGTGTCCCGGTCGTAGGGCGGCCAGTGCTTGGATCCGTCCAGCGCGGCCGGGACGCCGTGGCGGGCGAAGGCCAGCCAGCGCCGCATCATCCGGCCCGACACCTCGGTGGCCTGCTTGCGCCCGCCGAGCCAGAAGGTGGGGTCGTGGTTGAGCGTGCCGAAATTGCCGAACACATACGGCAATTCGGTGGCGTGCCCGGCGCCCACGCGAGCCGCCCGCAGCATCGGGGTGGCGTGGTCGAACCGGTAGACCCAGGTCATCGAGTGGGTGCAGTGGCCGTCGGCGACCCAGTGCGCGGGCATGCGGAAGGCGGCGTCGGTCGACATCGCCAGCGCCCCACGGGCCTTGCCCAGGTCCGGGTAGGCGGAGGCGATCTCGGCCACCCGCTCGGGCGACATGTCCGGATGACTCTCGGCGACGTCGCGCAGCATGATGGTCACCGCTTCCGGGGTGACCGGCATGATCGGCGAGCGGAACAGCCGGAACAGCGAGGCCTCGTCCTTGTTGGTGCCGATGATCAGCGGCACCCGGTGCGAGCGGCCCTGTTGGAAGCGGGTGATCGGGTAGTCGGGCAGCAGCTCCCCGTCGACCACCGGCGCGGCCGCCAACCGGCCGGGTTCCCTGAGCGGCACCTCGTCGAAGAGCACGCCCGCCGCCTGCACCAGCCGCTCGATGGGCAGCTCACCCACCTCGGCTGCGCGGTCCGGTGACAGGTCCAGCAGCTCGAGGAAACGGTGGGCGACCAGTTCGGCGCGTTGCCTGCCGAACACGGTGGTGGCGGGCGGGCTCTGCGCGATGGCCTTGTGGAACAGGCCGGCCGCGGCGGGCGCGGTCAGCAGCGCGGTCACGCACCCGGCGCCGGAGGACTCGCCGAACAGGGTGACGTTGTCCGGGTCACCGCCGAACGCCGCGATGTTCTCCCGCACCCATTCCAGCGCCCGGATCTGGTCGTGCAGACCGAGGTTCGGGGTGCAGCCGTCCACCACCGAGGAGAGGTCGAGGAAGCCGAGGACGCCGATGCGGTAGTTGACCGTGACCACCACCGCATCGCCGGTCTCGGCGAGCTTGCGGCCGTCGTAGATCTTCTGCGCGGCGGTGCCGAGGCAGTAGGCGCCGCCGTGCAACCACACCAGCACCGGGCGCGGTTCCTCGGGTTCCCGCGGCTCGGTGGGCGCCCAGACGTTCAGCCACAGACAGTCCTCGCCCATGCGCAGCTCGGAGTCGACCGGAACCATCGTGCCCATCGTCTGCGGCGCGATGTCGCCGAACCGTACGCAGTCGCGCACGCCGTCCCACGGTTCGGGTGGCTCGGCGGGCCGGAACCGGCGGGGACCGGTCACCGGGGCGGCGTAGGGGATGCTGCGCCAGACCGCGATCGGCCCGTCCATGACGCCGCGGACCCGGCCGTGGGTGGTGTGGGCGACCGGCCCCGCGTCGTCGATCTCGACGGTGGTGTCGTATCGGGTGGTCATGGCCGCACCTCCTGGTCGTGTCCGCGGTGCCTCCGCGACCCGTCGGAAGTGCGCCACGTCCTCGGGGTCGGCACTGGTGGTCCTCTTTCGAGAGTACGTCCGGTTACGGACATCAACCGTTACCCCGCATCCGGCGCGCTACCGCAGGCCGGTCCGGCCCGCTACCCTGTGGCCGTGCCGAACTACAGCTTTCGTTGCCGCAGCTGCGGCGACACCTTCGAGGTGAACCGCCCGATGGCGCAGTCCGGCGACCCCGCCAGCTGCCCCGCCGGGCACGACGACACGGTCAAGCTGCTGACCACCTTCGCGACTGTGGGCAAGGCCACCGGCCCCGCCCAGGCCGCCCCCGCCGCGCCGGCCGGGGGCGGGTGCTGCGGCGGCGGGTGCTGCGCCTAGTCGGAGCCTGATCCGCTCACGTGGCGGTCGGCGTGGCCGAGGTCACGGTCCGGCGCGACCCGGTCGCGCACGCGCTGCTTGAGCACGGTGATCTCGGGGAAGCCGCCGTCGGCCTTGCGCTCCCACACCTGCTCGCCGTCGACGGTGATCCGGAAGACCCCGCCCGTACCGGGCACGAGCGCGACCTCGGTCAGGTCGGTGCCGAAGGTGCTGAGCAGTTCCTGCGCCATCCAGCTCGCGCGCAACATCCAGCGGCACTGCGTGCAGTACTCGATCGCCACCCGTGACATGCTCGCCGACGCTACCGAATCGGCGAACGGTACGCCGGGGCGGTCCTCGGTGCCGGTCAGTCCTCGATGTCGCCGTCGAGGTACCGCCACTGCCCGTCCTCGCGGGCGAACCGGCTCACCTCGTGCAATTCGCCGCGGCCCTCATCGGTGCGGTAGTGGGCGACGAACTCGACCACGCCGGTGTCGTCGAAGGGGCCGCCGCGCTCGGTGCGCACGATCTCCAGGAAGCGCCAGCGCAGGCCGTGGTCGAGGGAGAGTCGTTTCGGCCGGGTCCGCGAATGCCAGGAGCGCAGCAGATAGTCCGCGTCGCCGACCGCGAAGGCGACATAGCGCGAGCGCATCAGCGCCTCGGCCGTGGCCGCCTGCCGCTGCCCGGCCAGGACCGGGCCGCAGCAACGATCGAACGGCTCACCGTGGCGGCAGGGACAGCTCGAGGGCGCGCTCATACCGCGATTCTCACACCGGCCGCGCCCGGGAGTGGCACCGCGGGGCCAGCGGGGTATTTCGCACCGAAATTCGGCGGGGACTTGACGACGGCCCACCCGCAATGACAATATCGAAGTGGGAAGACACCGAATTCCGGTGTTTATTTTTTCTTGCCTCTCGACATTCGTCGTTTCCCCGTGTAATTTGGGACCTCGCGCTCCGCGTCGCGTGCTGTCCGACTCTCGAGATATGAAAGACCGTGGAACACGGGCTGCGTCCGGCCCCGTTGTTTTCACCGGTGTTGTCGAGTCGTGTCCGAGACGGTGTCCCCCCGCGGTGTGCCTTTGGAATACCCGGCCACAGACCAGAGCACCGCGACCGCCCGCAGCAACGGGCGGCATACGGTGCTGGAAGGACGCATCGTGACAGTCTCGAGTCGGACCGAGTCCCCGCTCGCCGCGCCCGGAGTCCCGGGTGCGCCCCGGCGGCTCTCGTTCGCCAGAATCCGCGAACCCCTGGCGGTTCCGGGCCTGCTGGACATCCAGACCGAATCGTTCGGGTGGCTGATCGGCGCACCCGACTGGTGTGCCCGCGCGGCAGCCCGCGGGACGGAACCGGTCGCCGGGCTGGCCGAGGTGCTCGCCGAGATCAGCCCCATCGAGGACTTCGCGGGCACGATGTCGCTGACGTTGTCCGATCCGCGGTTCGAGGAGGTCAAGGCCTCCGTCGAGGAGTGCAAGGACAAGGATCTGACCTATGCCGCGCCGTGGTTCGTCACGGCGGAATTCGTGAACAACAACACCGGCGAGATCAAGAGCCAGACCGTTTTCATGGGTGATTTCCCGATGATGACCGCGCACGGGACATTCGTCGTCAACGGCACCGAACGGGTGGTCGTGTCGCAACTGGTGCGCTCGCCGGGTGTGTACTTCGACCACGCGATCGACAAGGGTTCGGAGAAGGACGTGCACAGTGCGCGGGTGATCCCGTCGCGCGGTGCCTGGCTGGAGTTCGACGTCGACAAGCGCGACACCCTGGGCGTGCGCATCGACCGCAAGCGCCGTCAGCCGGTGACGGTGCTGCTCAAGGCGCTGGGCTGGAGTGCGGAGCGAATCGCCGAGCGATTCGGGTTCGCCCCGCTGATCATGGCCTCGCTGGCCAAGGACAACGTGGCGGGCACCGACGACGCCCTGCTCGAGATCCATCGCAAGCTGCGTCCCGGCGAGCCGCCGACCAAGGAGTCGGCGCAGAACCTGCTGGCGAATCTGTTCTTCACGGAGAAGCGCTACGACCTGGCGCGGGTGGGCCGTTACAAGATCGACAAGAAGCTCGGGCTGCGCGCTCCGGGGGCACCGCGGGTGCTCACCGAGGACGACATCGCGGCCACCATCGAGTACCTGGTGCGCCTGCACGCCGGTGACAAGACGATGATCGCGCCCGGCGGGGTCGAGGTGCCGGTGGAGGTCGACGACATCGACCATTTCGGTAACCGCCGGGTGCGCACCGTGGGTGAGCTGATCCAGAACCAGATCCGCGTGGGTCTGTCCCGGATGGAACGGGTGGTGCGGGAGCGCATGACCACCCAGGACGTCGAGGCGATCACGCCGCAGTCGCTGATGAACATCCGGCCGGTGGTCGCGGCGATGAAGGAGTTCTTCGGCACCTCGCAGCTGTCGCAGTTCATGGACCAGCGCAACCCGCTGGCGAGCCTGACCAACAAGCGGCGGCTGTCCGCGCTCGGGCCGGGCGGGCTCTCGCGCGAACGGGCCGGCCTGGAGGTCCGCGACGTGCACTACAGCCACTACGGCCGGATGTGCCCGATCGAGACGCCGGAGGGGCCGAACATCGGCCTGATGGGGTACCTGTCGGTGTACGCGCGGGTCAACCCGTTCGGTTTCGTCGAGACCCCCTACCGGCGGGTGGTGGACGGCCGGGTCACCGACGAGGTCGATTACCTCACCGCCGACGAGGAGGACCGGCACGTGGTGGCCCAGGCGAACGAACCGCTGGACGCCGAGGGCCGCTTCCTGGCCGCGCGCATCCCGGTGCGCCGGAAGAACTCCGAGGTGGAACTCGTCGATTCCGCCGCGGTGGATTACATGGATGTGTCGCCGCGGCAGATGGTGTCGGTGGCGACGGCGATGATTCCGTTCCTCGAGCATGATGATGCCAACCGTGCGCTGATGGGTGCGAATATGCAGCGTCAGGCGGTGCCGTTGATTCGGTCGGAGGCGCCGATCGTGGGTACCGGTATGGAGCTGCGTGCGGCGGTGGATGCCGGTGATGTGGTGGTGAACGAGAAGGCCGGTGTGGTCGAGGAGGTTTCGGCCGATTACGTCACGGTGATGGCCGATGACGGGACTCGTAAGTCGTATCGGATGCGGAAGTTCAACCGGTCGAACCAGGGGACGTGTTCGAATCAGCGGCCGATCGTGGACGAGGGTCAGCGGGTCGAGGCCGGGCAGGTGTTGGCTGATGGGCCGTGCACCGAGAACGGTGAGATGGCGCTGGGTAAGAACCTGTTGGTGGCGATCATGCCGTGGGAGGGGCACAACTACGAGGACGCGATCATCTTGTCCCAGCGGTTGGTGGAGCAGGATGTGTTGACCTCGATCCATATCGAGGAGCACGAGATCGATGCTCGTGACACCAAGCTCGGTGCCGAGGAGATCACTCGCGACATTCCGAATGTCTCCGATGAGGTGTTGGCGGATCTGGACGAGCGTGGCATCGTGCGGATCGGTGCGGAGGTGCGTGATGGTGACATCCTGGTCGGTAAGGTCACGCCCAAGGGTGAGACCGAGCTGACGCCGGAGGAGCGGTTGCTGCGGGCGATCTTCGGGGAGAAGGCGCGTGAGGTGCGTGATACCTCGTTGAAGGTGCCCCACGGTGAGTCGGGCAAGGTCATCGGGATCCGGGTGTTCTCCCGGGAGGACGATGACGATCTGCCGCCCGGTGTCAACGAGTTGGTGCGGGTGTATGTGGCGCAGAAGCGCAAGATCCAAGACGGTGACAAGCTGGCCGGTCGGCACGGGAACAAGGGTGTGATCGGCAAGATCCTGCCCACCGAGGACATGCCGTTCCTGCCCGATGGCACCCCGGTCGACATCATCCTCAACACCCACGGTGTGCCGCGGCGGATGAACATCGGCCAGATCCTGGAAACCCACCTCGGCTGGATCGGCAAAGCCGGCTGGGACATTCGCACCGTGGACGGACAACGGCCGGACTGGGCGGCGCGCCTACCCGACGAGCTGCTCGCGGCGGAGCCCGGAACGAACCTGGCCACCCCCGTGTTCGACGGTGTGCGGGAAGAGGAGCTCACCGGGCTGCTCGGCGCGACCCGGCCCAACCGCGACGGTGACGTGCTGGTGGGCCCGGACGGGAAGGCGACCCTGTTCGACGGGCGTTCCGGCGAGCCGTTCCCGTACCCGATCGCCGTGGGCTATATGTACATCCTGAAGCTGCACCACCTGGTCGACGACAAGATCCACGCGCGCTCCACCGGCCCGTACTCGATGATCACCCAGCAGCCGCTCGGCGGTAAGGCCCAGTTCGGTGGCCAGCGCTTCGGTGAGATGGAGTGCTGGGCGATGCAGGCCTACGGCGCGGCCTACACCCTACAGGAACTGCTCACGATCAAGTCCGACGACGTCGTCGGCCGCGTGAAGGTCTACGAGGCGATCGTCAAGGGCGAGAACATTCCGGAACCCGGTGTGCCGGAATCGTTCAAGGTGTTGTTGAAGGAACTCCAGGCACTGTGCCTCAACGTCGAGGTGCTGTCCGCCGGTGCCGCGGTCGAACTGGCGCACGGGGTCGACGACGATCACGAGCGGACGGCCGCGAACCTGGGCATCAACCTGTCCCGCGCCGAATCCATCACGGAGACCGAGCTGTCCGGGTGACGGTCCCGAGGACCTGGCCACGGCGGCGCCGCACGGCGGCGGCCGAGTCAGTCCAGTTCCCTACGTACCCAGGCGAATTCGGGTGCGCGACCGGTCGTGGCCAGCTCGGCCGCGAGGTCGGCGGTCTGCTCCCGCCAGCGGCGCAGGTCCGCGACGGCCGGGGCGAGGTCGTAGTCGTGATGGTGGGCCGCGCGTGACAGCGCGGCCCACAGGGCCCCCACCCGGGCGGCGGTGGCGGGGGTCGCGTACACCCGCAGGGCCAGCAACTGGGCCCGCATCGGACAGCGCACGAGGTCGGGGGCGACCCGGCGCCACAGGTCGTCGACGGCCTGCTCGAGCGCGAGGCGCAGGATCCAGGCGGTCGCGCGCGACCACACGCCACCCGCGTCCGACACCTCCCCGTCGAGCAACCGGTCCACCGCCGCCAACCGTTGCGCGACCGTCGGCCGGGGCGCACGCGCGCGGCGGGGCCGGCGGCGCGGCCGGTGCCCGAACTGGTCGCTCATCGGCGCAACCAGGCGATGAAGCGCTCGGTGTCGGCGATCAGCGCGCGCATGCCGCGGTCGATGGGGACGTGCGCGCCCGCGGTCACATCGCGCAGGGCCTCCACCAACCACCGGCCGTCCCGGGCCAGGTGCTTGTTGAGGTGGTCGACGTTGTAGTCGACGCCCATCACCGCCAGCGCCACCATCGCGCGGGTGGTGTGCGCGCCCGCCACGTGCCGCTCCACCGTGCGATGGTCGAGCCCGGCGGCGAGCAGCTCGCGCCGGGCCCTGGCCAGCGCGGCCGCCTCCACCGCGGACCGGCAGCAGGTGGCGACGAGTTCGTCGGCGATCGCGGGCGGCAGCTGCGGGGTGCGCACCAGCGAGCGGGCGTCGTCGAGGTAGCGGCGCACCGGGTCGCCGACGGTGCGCACCTCGACCACCGAGCGTTCCCGGCGCTGGACCTCGAGCACGTGGGCGTCGAGTTCCATCCGGCGCACCGCCTCGGCCAGCCGCTCGTCGTGGGTGAACACCACCACCTGTCTGGTACGGGCGACGGTGGCGAGCACGGTGGCCAGGCCGTCGACCTTCGCCGGGTCCATCGCCTGTACCGGATCGTCGATCATGACGAACCGGAACGGACTGTCGGCCACGGTGGCGCGCGGCAGGAACAGCGACAGGCCGAGTGCGTGCAGTTCGCCCTGGCTCATCACGCCGAGCGCGGCGCCGTCGACCTCGTCCACGGTCACGTCGAGCAGCACCCGCCGTGCGCTGCCCGCGTTGCCCTGCAAGCGGATTCCCCCCAGCTCCACGTTGCTCTGCTGGCGCAGGGTCTGCCACACCCAGCGCGCCTGCGTCTCGAGCGGCGCCATCCGCTCGTCGCGCAGCTCGGCGGTGATCCCCTTGAGCCACTCCTCGGCGCGCCGCAGCGTGCGCAACTCCCCCGCCCGCGCCGACACCTCCCGCGCGAGATCCAGCCACGCCGCCAGCCGCGGCGTCAACGGCGCCCAGACCCCCTCCACCCGCTCGAGTTCCTTGACGGTTCGATTGCGCAAGGCCGCCAGTTCGTCGGCCAGCTGCGTGTACGCGCCGAGCAGCTCCTCGGCCAGGGCCAGGGCCGCCGTCGCCGAGGGACGCGCTCGATCCGGCCACCCCTCGCCGGCGGCCGGGACACCGGCCCACCGCCGCCACGCGCGCAGCGCGGCGGTGGTGTCGACGGTGAGTGGGACGGCGGGGCCCGGGACGAGCTCGGGTGGCGGCGGTTCGGGCAGGGCGCGGGCCGCGCGCAGAGCGGCGCGCAGGTCGGCGTAGGCGGCGAGCAGCGGCGCGCACCGGGTGGACAGGGTCGCGAGGGTCTCGTCGGTGGCCGCGGCCCAGTCGGCGTCGAGGGCGCCCTGCCCGCAGACCGGGCACGGGCACCCGCGCGCGGCGCCGACGTGGTCCCGGGCGCGGCGCAGCAGCTCCGCCGTGCGCAGGTCGGCTTCGGCCGCGGGCGTGGACAGGCCGAGGACGGTGCGCGCGCAGGCGGTGAGGCGGTCGGTCACCGCGGCGACCGCCGCGGCGCTCGGCACGGTCAGCGCCACGATGGCGCGCAGGTCGGCGGCGCCGTCGGCGCCGGGCGCCCCGCCGCGCACCTCCCGGTCCACCGCCGCCAGGTCCGGGCGCTCGGTGTCGAGCAGGGCCAGGAGCCGGGCGGCGCGGTCGTCGGCGACCGCGGCGAGATCGGTGCGCAGCTCGAGGCGCTGCTGCCTGCACTGTTTGACGGCGCGTTCCTGCTCCAGCCTGCGCCCGCGCAGGCGGGTGTGCGCGGCGATGAGATCGTCGAGGCCGAGGAGCTGGTGCAGCGCGTCGAACAGGTCGCTCGGTTTGCCGTCGACCAGCGCTCCGAGCTCGCTGTAGGACAGGAAGGGCCGGTAGAGCTCGAGCACCGGCGCCCACCCGTCGGCGTCGAACTCGGCCGGGTCGCCGTCGGCGCCGCGCATCACCCAGCGCGCCTCGTGCAGTTCGGCCCGCGCGGTCCACTCCTTCACCACCACGGGAGCGGATTCGGCTGCGCCGGTGAGCAATTCGAGTTCGATCCGAGGATTCGCGCCGTCGTGCAGATTGCGCCAGCCCTCCCGCCACGCCGCCGAGCGGCCGTCCCATCGGCGATTTCCGCCGGTCAACGCCAGTTCCGCGGCCTCGGCGAAGCTCGACTTACCGCATCCGTTGCGCCCCACCACCAGGGTCAGGCCGGGCCCGGGCCGCAGGGCCAGT
The DNA here is from genome assembly GCF_002554515.1 of Nocardia sp. FDAARGOS_372. Taxonomy (NCBI): domain Bacteria; kingdom Bacillati; phylum Actinomycetota; class Actinomycetes; order Mycobacteriales; family Nocardiaceae; genus Nocardia; species Nocardia sp. FDAARGOS_372. The sequence goes on from NZ_PDDW01000001.1 coordinate 3,480,342, forward strand.
TCGGTTTCCGCGCCGATGCCGCGGAAACCACGCACCCGGATCGCGCGCAGGAACACATCCGACAGCCCACCGACGGCGGGCTCGGGCGGCGGATCGGTCGCGCCCAGCGCATCCAGCACCGCGGCGCGGACATCGGGCGGAACGGCCGGATCGTCGGCGATCCGGCGCGCGACCATCGCGGCCGGAGCCGTGCCCGCCACGCGCTTCCAGCCCACGCGCCGATCCCCCTCCACCGCATCGCCGGACGCGCCCCCCGCGCGCCCGGCGTCTGTTGTCGAAAACCGAGCGAAACGGTACCCGATCCGGCGGGTTCCGCCCACCGGTCACCGGCGGCGACGAATACACGCGAACCTGCCCGCGGGGATCGCTATGGTCATCGAAGCGGTGCCGCGGCGCCCACCCGTGGCCCGAAACGATGTCCACCCCTCGACCGACCCCGGCGGGCGGCTCGACGCGTAGCACCCGTTGGGGTGGTCCGGCGGAGCCGAACAGGACAGAATGCCAGACCGGGTGTTCCGGCGCAAGATCAGAATCGGCCCGAATCCGCGCCGGGCACAGCGAATTCCGTGGGCGGCCGCCGGTGCTGTCGGTGAGCTCGGGTAGAAATCGAGGCGAGGAGGAACGAACGGACGAGATGAACGCACCGTGGCCCGAAGAACGGGTGAGCGCTGTCGCGCCGGATGCCGCCGCGCTGTCCGCCGCCCGCGGGCTCGCCGACCGCTGGCGCGACACCGGCTGGTCGCAGGCACTGGTGTGGGGCCGGTGCCGGGGCAGTTCCGCCACGCCCTACACCACGGTGGTCGACGTGTCCGGCCCGTCGTACCGGTGCGACTGCCCGAGCCGCAAGGTGCCGTGCAAGCACGCGTTGTCGCTGCTGCTGCGCTGGTCGCAGGGCGCGGTACCGGAGGTCGCGCAGGCGCCCGAGTTCGCGCTCGCCGCGCAGCCCGCGGTCCGCGCACCCCGGTCGGCGAAGACCGGCACCCCGGATCCGGCGACCGCGGCCCAGCGCAGGCAGCGGGTGACGGCGGGGCTGGAGGAACTCGACATCTGGCTCGCCGACCAGGTACGCACCGGGCTGGCCCAGGCCGACCGCTCCTATGGCGCGTTCGAGGCGATCGCGGCCCGGATGGTCGACGCGCAGGCACCCGCCGTCGCGTCCCGGCTGCGCCGTCTGGCGGGCACCGCGCGCGCCGACGCCGACTGGCCGCGCCGCGTGCTCGCCGAGTACGCGGCGCTGCACCTGCTGGTCGCCGCCCACCGCAGGCTCGACGAACTGCCCGAGGGGCTGCGCGCCGCCGTCCGCACCCACATCGGCTATCCGATGCCGGCCGAGCGGGTGCGGGCCGAACCGGCCGTGCGCGACCGATGGATGACCCTCGGCACCCGGGTCAGCGAGGAAGACCGCCTGCACACCCGGCGCACCTGGCTGCTGGGCAGGCGCACGCGCCGGTGGGCGCAGCTGGTCGAGCACAGTTTCGGCGCGCCCACCTTCCCGGTGACCGCACCGCCGCCCGGGCTGATGGTCGAGGCGGACGTGCACTTCTACCCCGGCGCCGCGCCGCTGCGGGTGCTGTGGGGCGCGCGGCACGGCACCGAGGAGCCGTTCACCACACTGCCCGCCCCCGACGAGACCGGCGGCTGCCGCGCGGCGCTCGCCGACTACGCCGCCGCGCTGGCCGCCGATCCGTGGCTGCGTTCGTGGCCGGTGCTGGTACGCGAGGTCGTCCCGGTGGCCGAGGAGGACGTGCGCGCGGTGGTGGACAGCACCGGCGCCGCGCTGCCGCTGGTGGATTTCGCGCGGCCCTGGCGGCTGCTCGGCATCTCCGGCGGCCATCCGGTGACGGTGGTCGGGGAATGGACACCGGACGGGCTGATCCCGATCTCGGTGTTCGCCCTGGGCGAGATCCATGCCGCCGACGACGCCGACGCACCGCCCGAACCGCTGCGGGTCACCGAGACCGCGCCCGCACCCGACGACCTCACCTCGGTCGCCCTGCTCGGCACCGCCCGGCGGGCGCCGGATCCGGCGAGCCTGCCCGCACCGGTGGCCGCCGTGGCCGCCCGGCTCACCGTCGATCCGCCGCTGACCGTGCTGGAGTCGGCCGCGCTGCGCGAGGTCTACCACCGGGCGGGCCGCCTGCCCGGCACCGCGACCCCACCCGCGCCCGCCCCGGACGATCCGCGCCCCCTGCTGCCCCGCCGCGCCGCGCAGCGGCTGTCGGACATGCTGCGGGCGCGTTCACCGTTCCTGCCCGAGTGGTTCGCCGCCGCCGCACCGCACGACTACCGCGCACCGGAGGCACTGTCGGCGCAGCTGCTCGAGGTCGCCATGGTCGACCCGGGCCTGCGCGGGCCGCTGTTGCGGCTGGCCGGTACCCGGGGCCGGTGGCTGGCGCGGCGGAATCCGGCGTGGCGGGAGCTGCCGGGCACCGAGCCGGACCACACCGACGCGAGCGCGGACACCTGGTTGTTCGGCACGCAGGCCCGCCGCCGCGCCTGGCTCGCCGACCTGCGCCGCCGGGACCCCGCCGCGGCGCTGGACCGGCTGAGCGCGGCATGGCCGAAGGAACCGGGATCGAGCCGGGCCGACCTGCTGGCCATCCTCGCCGACGGTCTGGCCGAGCGCGACGAGCCGCTGCTCGAGTCCGCGCTGGACGACCGTCGCGCGGAGGTCCGCCGCACCGCCGTCGGACTGCTGACCCGCCTCCCCTCGTCCCGGTTCGCGGGGCGGATGCGGGCCCGGGCCGCCGCCTGGGTGCGGGTCGCGGACACCCGCCTGGACATCCGGGTGCCCGAGGATCTCGACGACGCCGCCCGCCGCGACGGCATCACCGACCGCACCGTCGAATTCAGCTACCGCTGGAACGGCGTGCCCGACGTCGGCGCGGGCCGGCTGCGCCAGGTCGTTGCCGCGACGCCGCTGAGCCACTGGACCGACCTGTTCGACGACCCGCGCGCGGCGCTGCGCGTGACGGTGGCCGACCGCTACCGGCAGCCACTGTTCGACGGCTGGCTGGATGCCGCCCTGCACCAGCGCGACCCGGACTGGGCGGCGGCGCTGTTCGCCGGCGGCGTGCCCTCCGACACCGCGCTGCTGCGCCGCCGCGAGCTGTTCGCGCTGCTGCCCCCGGGGGGATCGGGTCCGGCACCTGCAACGGCTGGACAGCTCCTGGCTCTCCGAACTCGAGGCGCTGCTGCCCGCGATGGAGCACCCGTGGCCGCGCGCCCTGGGCGAGCACGTGATCCTGTTGTTGCTGGAGCGGGCCCGGATCGCGGCCCAGGGCGGCGGCGCGCACGGCACCGGTCCCGCCGCGCACCGGTCGCTGCTCACCGCGGCGGCCACCCACCTGCCGGTGGATCTGACCGGCGCCCTCGCGTCGGCGGCGGGCCGCTGCGCCGACCCGTCCTGGCAGCGGGCGTTCGACCAGCTCGCCGACGACCTCACCCACCGCTCGATGATGCTCGAGGAGTTGCAGTGACCACCACCGACCCGGCGCCGGAGCTGTTGCGCCCGCACGCCGAACAGGCCTACGCCGCGGAGCTGAGCGCGCTGGCCGCGGCCGACGACCGTCCCCGCCCGCCCTCCTGGCGGCTCTCGCCGTGGGCGGTGGTCACCTACCTGCTCGGCGGCACCCTCGACGACGGCACCGTCATCACCCCGAAGTACGTCGGCCCGCGCCGGTTGATGGAGGTCGCGGTGGCGACCCTGGCCACCGACCGCGCGCTGCTGCTGCTCGGCGTGCCCGGCACCGCCAAAACCTGGGTGTCGGAACACCTTTCGGCGGCCATCTCGGGCACCTCCACCCTGCTCGTGCAGGGCACCTCCGGCACGGCGGAGGAGGCCGTGCGCTACGGCTGGAACTACGCGCGGCTGCTGGCCGAGGGCCCGACCGAAGGGGCGCTGGTGCCCTCCCCCGTGCTGACGGCCATGCGGCTCGGCGCGCTGGCCCGCATCGAGGAACTCACCCGCATCCCCTCCGACGTGCAGGACGCGCTCATCACGGTGCTGTCGGAGAAGACACTGCCCATCCCCGAGCTCGGCACCGAGGTGCAGGCCGCCAAGGGCTTCAACGTGATCGCCACGGCCAACGACCGTGACCGCGGCGTGCACGAACTGTCCTCCGCGCTGCGCCGCCGCTTCAACACCGTGGTGCTGCCGCTGCCCGCCGACGAGGACGACGAGGTCGCCATCGTCGCGCGCCGCGTCGAACAGCTCGGCGCCGCACTGGAATTGCCCGCGGTGCCCGCCGCGGCCGAGGAGGTGCGGCGGGTGGTGCGGGTGTTCCGCGAGTTGCGCTCGGGCATCACCGCCGACGGCCGCACCAAACTCAAGTCGCCCTCGGGCACGCTGTCCACCGCCGAGGCGATCTCGGTGCTCACCAACGGCATCGCGCTGTCCACCCACTTCGGCGACGGCGTGCTGCGCCCCACCGACATCGCGGGCGCGCTGCTCGGCGCGGTCGTCAAGGACCCGGTCGCCGACACCGCGGTGTGGACCGAATACCTCGAGGCCGTGGTGCGGGAGCGGCCCGACTGGGCGGACTTCTATCGCGCGTGCCGCGAGGTCACCGGTTAGGCCGATGCGAAACACTGTGCCGGACCGCGCGACCGCCGTCACCGAGGTGTTCGGCATCCGCCACCACGGGCCGGGCTCGGCGCGTTCGCTGCGCACTGCGCTGGAACAGTTCGCGCCCGACCACATCCTCATCGAAGGCCCCGCCGACGCCGACCCGCTCACCGCCTTCGTCGCCTCCGCCGACCTGCGCCCGCCGGTGGCGCTGCTGGCCTACGTACCGGACCGGCCCGACCGCGCCGCGTTCTGGCCGTACGCGGTGTTCTCCCCGGAATGGCAGGCGCTCGACCACGCGATGCGGCACGAGGTGCCGGTGGGCTTCTGCGATCTGCCCGCGACCGCGGTGCTGGCCGCCGACCACGAGCCGGGCGACCGCGACGACCCGCTGGCCGAGCTGGCCGCCGCGGGCGGCTACGACGACGCCGAACGCTGGTGGGACGCCGTCGTCGAATCCACCTCCGACGCCGCCATTTTCGGTGCCCTGACCGAGGCGATGGGCGCGCTGCGCGACACCGCCCACATCGACGAGCACACCCTGCGCCGCGAGGCCTACATGCGGCAGGCGATGCGCAAGGCGCTCAAGGGCGGCGCGCGGCGGCTCGCGGTGGTATGCGGGGCCTGGCACGCCCCGGCGCTGGCCGGGCCGCTCGGCCCCGCCGCCCCGGATGCCCGGCTGCTCAAGGGCATGCCGAAGATCAAGGCCACGCTCACCTGGGTGCCGTGGACGCATTCGCGACTGGCCACGGCCTCCGGCTACGGCGCGGGCATCGACTCCCCCGGCTGGTACCACCACCTGTTCACCACCCCCGAGCAGCCGATCGCGCGGTGGCTGACCAGGGTGGCCGGGGTGTTGCGGGCGCACGACCTGCCGGTGTCGAGCGCGCACGTCATCGAGGCCGTCCGGCTGGCGCAGACGCTGGCCACGCTGCGCGACCGGCCGCTGGCCGGACTGTCGGAGGTCACCGAGGCGGTGCGGTCGGTGATGTGCGGCGGCGACGAGACGATGGTGCGGGTGGTGACCGCCGAACTCGTCGTCGGCGAGGCGCTGGGCACCGTCCCCGACGACACCCCGACGGTGCCGCTGGACGCCGACCTGCGCGCCACCGCCCGGCGGCTGCGGCTCAAACAGGAACCCACCGCCCGCACCGTCGACCTGGACCTGCGCAAGGAGCGCGAACGCGAACGCTCCCAGCTGCTGCACCGGCTGGCCCTGCTCGGAATCGGCTGGGGCACCCGCACCACCGGCGACGTGCGCGGCACCGGCACCTTCCGCGAGACGTGGACGCTGCGCTGGCGCCCGGAATTCGCGGTCGCGGTGATCGAGGCGTCGCGCTGGGGCACGACGATCCGCACCGCGGCCGCGGCGAAGGTGCTCGACGCCGCCGCGGCCCCGGACCGCACCCTCGCCGACCTCACCGAAGCCTTGGAGCAGGCGCTGCCGGCCGATCTCGCCGACGCCCTGCCCGGCCTGATCGACCGGCTCGCCACGGTCGCCGCCCTGGACCACGACGTCACCCATCTGCTGGCCGCGCTGCCCGGCCTGGTGCGCACGCTGCGCTACGGCGACGTGCGCGGCACCGACACCAAGGCGCTGGCCGGGGTGGCCGACGGCCTGCTGGTACGCGCCTGCGCGGGGCTGCCGGGCGCGGTCACCGGCCTGGACACCGAGGCCGCCGAGCAGCTGCGCGGCCTGCTCGACGCCGCCCACCTGGCCATCCACACCCGCGACGACGCCGCCGCCACCGACACCTGGCTGGCGGCACTGGCGCGGCTGGCCGACCGCGACGACGTGCACGGCGCCCTGGTCGGACGGGCCGTGCGGCTGCTCACCGACGCGGGCCGGATCGCCGCGGACGCGGCCGCCACCCGGCTGGCCGCGGCGCTCTCGGTCGGCAACACCGCCGCCCAGAAGGCCGCCTGGATCGACGGTTTCCTCGGCGGGCGCGGGCTGCTGCTGGTGCACGACCGCGACCTGCTCGCCCTCATCGACGGCTGGCTGCGCGGGCTCGACGACGAGCAGTTCCTGGAAACCCTGCCGGTGCTGCGGCGCACCTTCGGCGCCTTCGAATCCGGCGAGCGCCGCGCCATCGGCAACGCGGTGCGCGACACCGCCCCCGTCCGCGTGGCCGCCGCGACCGTCGACCCCGAGCGCGGCCGCCGCGCCCTGCGCACGGTCGCCGACATCCTGGGAGTCCCGTCATGACCGCACCCGACGAGCACGACGAATCCGCTTCGCGCCGCTGGCGTCTGGTGCTCGGCGCGGCCGCCGAGCCGGAACTCGGCGGGCTCGGGTCCGCCGACGACGTCGCCGTGGACCGCGCCCTCGGCGCGCTCTACAACACCGGCGACGAGCAGGGCGCCGGACCGCGCGCGGGCGGACTCGGCGGGTCGGCGCCGCGGGTGGCGCGCTGGCTCGGCGACATCCGCACCTATTTCCCGTCCACCGTGGTGGAGGTGCTGCAGCGCGACGCGATCGACCGCCTGCACCTCACCGAACTGCTGCTGGAACCGGAGCTGCTGGCCGCGGTCGAGCCGGACGTGCACCTGGTGGGCACCCTGCTGAGCCTGAACCGGGTGATGCCGGAAACCACCAAGGCGACCGCGCGGGCGGTGGTGGAACAGGTGGTGCGCCGTATCGAGGAACGGATCGCGACACACACCCGTACCGCGGTCGGCGGCGCGCTCAACCGGGCCGCCCGGGTCGCCCGGCCGAAGCTGCGCGACATCGACTGGGATCGCACCATCCGCCGCAATCTCGCCCACTACCTGCCCGAACACCGGACGGTCGTGCCGGAGCGGCTGGTCGGCTACGGCCGCAACAGCCAGGCGGTGCGCCGGGAAGTGGTGCTCGCGGTCGACCAGTCCGGGTCGATGGCCGCGAGTGTGGTGTACGCCTCGGTGTTCGGCGCGGTGCTGGCCTCGCTGCGGTCGCTGCGCACCTCGCTGGTCGTCTTCGACACCGAGGTCGTCGATCTCACCGACCTGCTCACCGATCCGGTGGACGTGCTGTTCGGTACCCAGCTCGGCGGCGGCACCGACATCAACCGGGCCATCGCCTACTGCCAGTCGCTGATCACCCGCCCCGCCGACACCCTGTTCGTGCTCATCTCCGACCTCTACGAGGGTGGTATCCGCGCCGAGATGCTGCGCCGCATGAACGCCCTGCGCGACGCCGGCGTGCAGGTGGTAGTCCTGCTCGCGCTCAGCGACGACGGCGCCCCCTCCTTCGACCACGACAACGCCGCCGCCCTGGCCGGACTCGGCATCCCCGCCTTCGCCTGCACCCCGGACAAGTTCCCGGATCTGCTGGCGGTGGCGCTCGATCGCGGGGACGTGCACGCCTGGGCCGATGCCAATGCCGGACGGGCGGACCGGCGACCGGGATAGCCACGGGTGTCCTGCGTCGGGGGATGTTCGTCGTTTCGGTCACTTCGGGGTGGCGGTCGCCATACGATGGCAATCGATCCGCAATCATCCGGATCAGTCCCGGTCGAGGTATGGGGACCGACCATCAGCCCCCTGAACGGCAGCCGACGCCGGGACGGCGGTGCCGCCGGTCCCCCTCACACCGGCGGCACCGCCACTCGAACCGGGACGCCGCTCGACGACGGCGGCGCGTTCGCGTCCACACCGCATCTGGAGAGGTGATCGACCGATGGATCTGCCGCGCCCGGTGGGCGCCGTCGACCATGCCCGGACGGCGGCCCCGCGCCGCACGGGCACCGGACGCACGGCCGGGCCGGTGTGCGGAGGCAGCCGATGGTGGACGCTGGCCCGGTCCGGCGAGCAGGTGCTGCTGTGCTGCGACGAGCGCGTGGTCGGTGTGGAACTGCCCGCCGGGCTGGCGCCGCGCGCCGAGCGCTATCTGGCGCGTAACCGGCTCACCGGCCCGGTACTCGAATTCGGCCCCGCCGGGCCTGCGCGTCCCGGCGGCGGCGCCGCGCCCGTGCGCCGCATCCACCTCGCGGTGGTCTCGGCGCGAACCTCGTTGGCGCTGGGCGCATTACAGGCCGCCGGTGCCCGCATCCACGCCGACGGCGCCGAACTCGGCCCGATCGCCGACCTGATCGACCCGGGCGCCGCCTGGGCGGCGGCGCTCGACGAGACGGGCGCGTTGCCCGCCGTGGTCGCCCTCGCCGCTGCCGTGCGCGCCGTGGGTGGCCGCGCGCGTGATCTCACCGCCGCGCACGCGACCTGATCACAGGTCCGCGATCGCGGCGAGCGGTGGCGTGCGGGCCGCACGGATGCCCGGCCACAGCGCGGCCAGCACGCCCACGATCGCGGACGCGACGAGCACCGCGACCAGCTGACCCCACGGCACCGCGATCTGGTCGATGCCGAAATCGCGCAGCGTGCGCAGGAATCCGACGCCGATGCCGAGCCCGAGCAGCACGCCGACGATGGCGCCGAACACCGCGATCAGCACCGACTCGAGGTAGATGGTGCGCCGGATCTGCGCCCGCATCGCGCCCACCGCGCGCAGCATGCCGATCTCGCGGCGCCGCTCGACCACCGACAGCGCCAGCGTGTTGATGATGCCGAGGATCGCGATCACCACGGCCAGTGCCAGCAGGCCGTAGAGGATCGCCAGCAGGGTGTTGATCTGCTGGCCCTGCGCGCCCTTGAACTGTTCGCGGTCCTGCACCTGCACCACCGCGAACTGGGCGGTGGCGTTCTCCAGGTCGGTGCGCAGCGCGGCCAGGTCGGCGCCGGGGGCGGCGTTGACGAGCACGAAGAAGTTGCTGCGGAACGACGGCGGCGTGACCTCCTCGAAGATGGTCGGGGAGACCACCAGGTCACCGAGCAACGGGGTGTCGCGGAAGACGCCCGCGACGGTGACCGGCACCTTCTGGTTGCGGTCCAGCCCGGTCAGCTCGACCTGCTGCCCCGCGCGCCAGCCGTGCTCGTCGGCCTCGTCCGCCGAGATCAGGATGTCGCGCTCCCCCAACGTTCCGGTACCGCTGAGGATCTCGTAGTTCAGCGCGCGATCCATCGGCCCGTCGGGCGCCACCCCGGCCATCCGGTCGTCGCCGACCTGCACCGCGACACCGCGGAAGCCGACCACCTCGGCGGCGGCGGGCACCTCGGCCCGCACCGCGTCCGGCACACCGAGCGGCAGCCCGATCAGCTGCGACTGCTGCGGACCGGCGAGCACGTAGTCCGACACCACGCCCTTGTCCACCAGCACACCGACGCTGGCCTTCGCCGAGGCACCGAGCATGCCGATCGCCGAGACCAGCATCAGGCCGAGGGTGAGCGCGAAGGCGGTGGCGGCGGTGCGGCGCGGGTTGCGCACGGCGTTGTTGCGCGCCATCCGCCCCACCGTGCCGAAGGGCCGCACCAGCACCCCGAGCCCGCCCAGCACCGGACGCGACAGCGCGGGCGAGGCCAGCAGGACCGCCAGGATCAACCCGAGCGCACCGACACCGACGGTCGCGGCGGCGCTGCCACCGGTCGAGCGCGCGCCGAGCACCACCAGCACCACGCCGAGCACGGCCAGCACACCACCGGCGAGCGTGCGCAGCCGCAGCGAGTCGCCCGCGCTGGCGAACTCCTCGCGCATCGCCTCCACCGGTGGGATCCGGGCGGCCCGCCGGGCGGGGGCGTAGGCGCTGATCACGGTGACGGCCAGGCCGACCAGCAGCGCGACCAGCACCGTGCGCGGCAGCACCGCCATCGACCCGGTGGGCAGGCCCAGGTCGAAGGCGTTGAGCAGCGCGGACAGCCCGAACGCCAACCCGATGCCCGCGGCGAGGCCGATCACGCTGCCGATCACGCCGATCACCAGCGCCTCGGCCACCACCGAGCCGCCCACCTGCCGTCTGCTCGCGCCCACCGCCCGCAGCAACGCCAGCTCCCGCAGCCGCTGGGCCACGATCATCGAGAAGGTGTTGTAGATGATGAAGGTGCCCACGATCAGGGCGATCGCACCGAAGGCGAGCAGGAAGTAGTTGATGAAGTTGAGCGCCTCGGAGATCTGCGATTTCAGGTCCTCGCGGACCTGCTCACCGTTCTGCACCTTGAACGTGGGCAGCGCGGCGGCGATGCGGTCGCGCAGGTCGTCGGCGTTCACGCCCTCGGCGGCGGCGATGTCGATGTAGGCGACATGGGTGCCGTCGGTGAACAACTCGCGGGCCTGGGCGTCGTCGAACAGCACGCCGATGAAACCGCCGGTGTCGGCGGGCACCTCGTAGATGCCGGTCACGGTCACGTCGAGCACGGGCTGCCGCTGGGTGCTCTGCGAGGGGATGAGGATCTTCGTGCGGTCGCCGACGTGCAGGCCCGCCCGTTCGGCGCCGCCGGTGTTGATGGCGACTTCGCCCGGGCGGCTGGGCGGCACGCCCGCCACGAACGTCTCGGCGTCGGCCACCGCGCGCTCGGGCGGGATGTAGGACTCGCCCATGCTCGGCGCGCCGCCGGTCTGCACCGGCTTCTTGCCCTCGGGGTCGAGCAGCACCAGCGGCCCGTTGACGCTCGGCGCCACCGCCCGCACGCCCTCGGTCCGGCTCACCTGATCCACCACACCGAGGGGGACACCGAACGACTGCATCTGTTTCGGGCTCACCCGCACGTCCACGCCTTTGGCCTCGTCGGCGAAGATGCCGTCGAAGGTGCGCTGGAGGGTGTCGGTGAACACGAACGAGCCGGCGATGAAGGCGGTGCCGAGCACCACCGACAGCAGGGTCAGCGCCAGCCGCACCTTGTGCGCGGCCAGGTTGCGCAAGGCCACCTTGCGCATCGGACGGGCCGCCATCACACCGTCTCCAGTGCCTTCATCCGATCGAGCACGGATTCGGCGGTGGGCCCGCGCAATTCGTCCACGATGCGGCCGTCGGCGAGGAACACCACCCGGTCGGCGTAGGCGGCGGCGTGCGGTTCGTGCGTGACCATGACGACGGTCTGGCCGAATTCGTCCACGGCCGCGCGCAGGATCGACAGCACCTCGGCGCTGGAACGGGAATCGAGGTTGCCGGTCGGCTCGTCGCCGAAGATGATGTCCGGCTTGCCTGCCAGCGCCCGCGCGCACGCGACGCGCTGCTGCTGGCCACCGGAGAGCTCGCTGGGGCGATGGGTGAGCCGGTCGCCGAGACCGAGCCGCTTGATCACCGTCGCCAGCCACTCCTGGTCCGTTTTGCGGCCGGCGATGTCGAGCGGGAGCGTGATGTTCTCCAGCGCGGTGAGTGTCGGCACCAGATTGAACGCCTGGAACACGAAGCCGATCCGGTCCCGGCGCAACATCGTCATCTGCTTGTCGGTCAGCTCGGTGAGATCGGTGTCGCCGATGCGCACCGTCCCCGAGGTGGCGCTGTCCAATCCCGCCAGGCAGTGCATCAGCGTCGACTTGCCCGACCCGGACGGGCCCATGATGGCGGTGAACTCGCCCTTGGCGAATTCGGCGGAGATCCCGTCCAACGCCCTGACCTGCGTGTCCGCCGACCCGTACACCTTGGTCAGGTCGATGGCGCGGGCCGCGACCGCCGCTGCTGGAGAAGTCATGTCCACCAGTCTGTCGTCCCGGCCCGCGCCGCGCCATCGGGGAATTCCCGGAACCGTGCCCGGCGCGGGTACGCCGGGCGGCGGGGGCGCGGCCGCCCGGCGCCGACCTCCGCTCAGGCGAACGGCCAGCGGGCCAGCCGATCGGCCGCGCGAGCCGCATACGGCCGCGCGCCCGACGTCCTGGCCCGCTGCTCGGCGGCACGCACTTCGTCGGCGGCGCCGGGCAGCCCGAGCAGGGCGCGCACGGTGCCGCGGTAGAGGCCCGACGGGCCGAGACAGACCAGGCCGGGCCACTGCACCAGCAGGGTGTCGGACCAGCCGCGGGTCAGTGGTTCGAGCGCGGCGGCGAACCCGGCCACCCGGGCGCGCTCGTCCGGCGCGCGCTGCCCGACCGCGAGCAGCGCCTCGGTCAACAGCGGCACCCGCACGGCCACGCGCGGGCCGTGCAGCCTGCCCGGCAACGCCAGGATCGATTCGACCGCCGCCAGCGCCCGGCGGTGGTCGCCGGCCTCGGCGGCGGCCAGCGCGACCACCAGCGCGAAATCCTCGTCGAAATCCTCGGCCATGCGGTCGACATCGGCCAGCACCTCGGCGAGCCTGCCGCGGTGCCACAGCTCGATCGAGCTGCTGGTCAGCATGGACGCCTCCGCCAGCAGCCGGGCGCGCTCGTCCACCGCGCCGAGATCGGCGGCGAAACGCGCCATCAGCGTGCGGGATTCGGCGTAGTCGCCGCGCAGGACGGCCAGCATCACCTGCCACCACAGCTGGGTGGCGGCCAGGTCGGTGCCGCCACCGTCGGCGAGCCGGGCGAACTCGGCCGAGAGCCGGCGCACCAGCCGCAGGTCACCGGATTCCAGCGCGCACACCCGCCGCAGATGCAGGGCGGTGGCGCGGGCCATCCGGTCGTGCCCGGCCAGGTCCTCTAGCTCCTCGGCGATCTTGCGCCGGTCGGCCACCGTCGCCGGGTCCCACAGGCAGAGGAATTCCGCGAGCAGCACCTGCGGCCACGACCTGCTGCCCGGCGCACTGCGGGCCCGCGCCTCGGCGAGCGCGTCGAGATCACCGTCGCTGCCGTGGATCGCGCGATCGGCGGCCTCGATCGCCTGCACCTGCGCGACGACATCGGTGTCGAGGTCGTGCCGGTGCGCCAGCACCTGCGCACGCAGCGACGACGAACCGGCCTGCACCACACCGTATCCGGAGAAGTACCCGCCGACACCGTGCGGCGCGGCCAGCAGCGCGGTGCGGGCCAGCGCGGGCCAGTCCGCGCGGTCGGCGCAGTGGCGGCCTGCGCGGTCGAAACAGGCGGCGGCCGCGTCGTAGTGGCCGAGCCGGTGGTGCGCCCGGCCTCGCAGCAGGTCCAGGTCGATGGCCAGGGCCACGTCGGCGGGGTCGGCGTGCCGGGCGCCGCGTTCGGCGAGATCGACGCATTCGCCCGGGGAGTCGCGGCGCAGGGCGTCGCGGGCCGCGTCGAGGCAGGCGCGGGCGGCGGCCGGGTCGCGTCCGCCGAGGGCGGCGGCACTGCGGTGCAGCGCCCGGGCCGACAACGCCTCCGGGCGCAACTCGGCCAGGACATCGGCGGCGCGCCCGTGCAGGTCGGCCCGGCGCCGGTCGCCGAGGGCGGCGAGCACGGCGGCGCGCAACAGGTCGTGGCCGAAGGTGACGTGGGCGTCGCGGACCACCGCGATGCGGGCGGCGACGAGCTCGGCCAAGTGTGCGTCGAAAAGGCCGCTGTCCGACTCTTTTCCGGCAGCGGCGAGCAGACCGAGCGGGGTGTCCGGGCCGAGGACGGCGAGCAGTTCGGCCAGTGCGCGGGCCTCGGGCGAGACGGTGCGCAGTTTGGCGGCGGCGATCTCGGCGGCGGCCGCGGCGTCGAGCGGACGGCCGGCCCGGACCAGGTCGCCGAGCTGGGCGGCGACGAAGGGACTGCCCGCGCTGAGCGCCACGATCCGGTCCCGGGCGGCGGGGTCGGTGGACCCGATGGCCGCGGTGACGAGATCGGCGACGGCCGCGTCCGGAAGCGGGCCGAGCTCGACGGTGACATGGGTTCCGGCCGACCGCAGCACTCGCAGCGCCGTCTCGACCTCGTCGGGGTAGGGCCCGGGGCGCAGGGTGAGCAGCAGCAGGACGGGGTGGGCGCGCAGGGTCCGCATGGCCGCCGCGATCAGCCGGAGCGAATCGGCGTCGGCCCACTGCAGATCGTCGACGACCGCGACCGCGCGGCCGGCCTCGCGCACCACCTCGGCGAACAGAGCGGCCAGGTCGCGGGCGGTCGGCGCGTCGGGGACCGCGTGCCCGGCGAGCGCCGCCTGATCGAGCCACGGCGTCAGCACCGGGACCGCGGGCGCACCGCGCACCCCCGCGGTGACGAAGGCGCGGTGGCCGTGCCTGCGCAGCGCATCCTCGACCAGGGCGGTCTTTCCGATGCCCGCCGGGCCGTGCACGGTCACGACGGTCAGCCCGTGCCGGGCGCGTTCGTCGGCGCGGTCGAGCAGGGCCGCCGCCTCGGCGCGGCCGACGAGCAGAGACGGCGCGGCGACGGGCGCGGCGGTCGCGGGCGCGCGGCGCAGTTGCTCCTCGACGCGCACCGTGGCGGGTTCGGGGTCGAGGCCGAGATCCTCCCGCAACCGACCGCGCAATCCGACCAGCACCTCCAGCGCCTCGGCGGTCCGGCCACAGCCGCGCAGCGCCAGGGCCAGCAGCCTGCCCAGCCCTTCGCGGTACGGATGGCGCCGATGCTCGTCGGTGAGCACCGTGACCGCGTGCCGCTCCCGGCCCAGCACCATCAGCCCTTCGGCGCACAGTTCCACCAGTTCCGCGCGCAGCTGCGTGAGCCGGGCCCGCTCGGGGGCCAACTCGGCGATGTCGGCGACGTCGGCCAGCGGTTCACCGCGCCACAGCGCCAACGCCCGCTCCAGCAGCGCGACGGTGCGCGCGACGTCGCCGTCGGCGTGGGCGGCCCTGGCGTCCCTGGTCAGCACGTCGAGCAGGTCGAGGTCGGTACCGGAACCGTCGCAGCGCAACACGTAGCCGTTCGGGCCGGTCTCGATCCGCACGTCCGGCAGCGGCCGCAGCGCGCGGCGCAGCCGCGCCACATAGCCCTGGAGGGTGACCAGCGCGCTGGCGGGCGGGTGACCGCGCCAGAGGAGTTCGCACAGGTGGTCGGCGCTGCGGGTGGTGCGTTCGGCGGCGAGGATCACCAGCAGGTCGGCGTGCTTGCGCGCGGGCACGGGTATCGGGGTGCCGTCCGGACCGCGTACCTCGAGCGGTCCGAGCACCGCGATGGTGGGTCGGTCGCCGGACCCGCCGCGCACCAGCGTCACACCAGCGCCCTCGTCGACGCTGACCTCATGACACACACTCGAGCACTCCTGCCAACCCCGGCCGCCGCCCCGACCGTCGCCGCCGGCCCCTCTCGCGAGACTGTACTGCGCCTGTGCGGTGCGGCGCTGGCCATCGGCGGTGTCCTGTGCATCGCCGGCGGCACCCTGCACCCCATCGTCGACGGCAAGGGCCATTCGGTCGAAGCCCTCACCAGCCCCGGCACCCCGATCGCGCAGAGCCTGCTCGCGCTCGGCACGGTGGGCCTGATCCTCGGCCTGCCCGGCATGTACGCATGGATGCGGCCGCGCCTCGGCACCGCCGGGTTCGTCGGCATCGTGCTGTACCTGCTCGGCAATGTCACCACGGCCGCGGGGCACCTGGCGATCGAACTGTTCGTCGCGCACCCGCTGGCCGAAGACCCCGCCACCGCGCACCTGATCGCCGACAACGACAACATGGTCGACACCACCGCGTTTCTCGTCTTCAACCAGGGCGGCGGCCTGGTCATGCTGCTCGGCATGGCGCTGTTGGGCGTGAGCATGCTGCGCAACCACACGGTGCCCCGCTGGATCGCGGTGCTGACCCTGATCGGCATGGTCGCCTTCTTCCTGCCCATGCCCGCGGTGCAGCATCTCACCGGCTTCGTCTGGGAATCCCCGCGCGGCATCGCCGTCGCCGCCATCGGCCTGCTGATGCTGCGGCACCCGGCCGGGCTCCCCCGCCGGCGGGAGTCCGCGTGATCGGTCGCCGGCCGTGTCGGCCGGACCTACCGCAGGATCATCAGCGCCGATTTCTCGATGCGGTCGGCGATCTGGGAGTAGGAGCCGTAGCCCATCCCCGCGCGGACGAGGGCGCCCGCGTAGAGCAGTTCGAGGGATTCGACGACGTCGGGGTCCGGATCGGGGCCGAGGGCGCGCAGGATGCGTTTGCGGATCTCGGCGCCGATCCGGTCGCGCAGGTGGGCGACGTCGGGGTCGCGGCCGAGCAGGGCGCTGGTGACCGCCCCCGAGAGTTCCTGTTCGTCGGCGACGAGCAGGGCGATGTTGCGCAACTCGGCGATCACCCGCGCCACCGGGTCGTCGGAGTCGCTGGCCGGGGAGGGCGAGGCCACCAGCCTGCGCCAGAAGATCTCCGCGACCAGATGTTCCTTGGAGGAGAAATAGGTGTAGGCGGTCGCGGTGCCCACCCCGGCCGCCGCGGCGACCAGCCGGATCGTCATCCCCGCGAATCCCTCGCGGGACAGCACCTCCACCGCCGCCCTGGTCAGCTTGTCGACGGTATCGGCCTGCTTGCCGCTGAGCCGCCGCCTGGTCGCCTCGACCGCCCTGGATTCTCCTTCGGACATGTGTCCAGACAGTATCAGGCGGTGATCAATTCTTGGCGGCGGCGACACCCGCTCGGCGGCCGTAGAAGCTGCCGTCGCCCAGGGAAGCACCGCTGACGTAGCCGCCCGCGGCCAGACCGGAGGTGCAGCGGCCCGCGGCGAACAGACCGGGGATCGGCTCGCCGGACACGTGCAGGACCCGCGAGTCCAGGTCGGTGCGCAGGCCGCCGAGGGTGAAGCCCGCGGTGAAGTTGCGCATGTCGAAGCCGGCGAGCGGACCGCGCAGCGGACGCACCCACTGCGGCTTCTTGCCGAGCAACGGGTCGGCGCCGTCGGCGGCGTGCCGGTTGTAGGTGTCGACGGTGGCTTGCAGCGCGCCCGCGGGCAGGCCCATCTCCGCCTCCAGCTCCTCGACCGATTCGGCGGCCCAGGTCGGCGGCTGCCGGAAGAACGGCGTCGCGGTGACGGTGCCCAGCGCTTCCTCGTAGGACTGCTCGTCGATCACCAGGAAGGCCTGGTTGTCCTGTTGGATCAGGGTGGCCTGGCCGATCCGGCCCGGGTAGGTGTCCTCGGGGATGTAGCGCTGGCCGCGGCCGTTGACGAGGATGCCGCGGGCCAGCAGCTGCGGGTCGGCGAAGAAGGCGACCTCGGTGGCGTCCATGTGGGCGAGGTCGGCGCCGAGCGCCTGGGCGATGCGGATGCCGATACCGTCGTGTTCCTCGATGGCGGCGGCCGGGCGCCCGATCAGCCGCGGCGCGAACCCCTCGACCATCGCGTCGGCGTAGGCGAAGCTGCCGGTCGCCAGCACGACCCCGCGCTCGGCGCGCACGAAGATCTCGGAGCCGAACTGCGTGGCGGCGATGCCGACGACCCGGCCGTCGTCGTCGACGATCAGCCGGCGGATCCTGGTGTCGTAGCGCACCTGCACGCCGAGCGATTCCGCGGTGTCGGCCAAGGGCTTCATCAGCATGTATCCGCCGCCGCGCTGGCCGATCCGCTTGTCGGAGTACTGCGGCACATGCCCACGCGGCGCGGGCGGCACGAGGGTGTTGAACGGCGCGGCGTTCTCACCGCCGGAATACATCAGCCCCTCGTCGTGCGGCGGCTCCCAGCCCGGCTCGCCCCAGAACTCGGCCTTGAACGGCACCCCGCACGACACCAGCCAGTTGTAGTGCTCCACCGAACCGCGGCAGTAGTCGGCGATCTTGGCCTTGTCCACCCCGGGACCGAGGGCGGCCACCAGGAACTTCTCCATGTTCTCCGGGGTGTCCTCGAAGCCGAGCTCCTGCTGCAACGGGGTGCCGCCGCCGAGATAGACGAAGCCGCCCGCCATCGCGGCCGCACCACCCCAGCCGCCGGTCCGCTCGAGGATCAGCACGCTCGCCCCGGCGCGCGCGGCCTCGATGGCGGCGCACACTCCCGCGATGCCGTATCCGGCGATCACGACGTCGGCGGTGGCGCCCCACTCGGTGACCTCGGCGGCACGCAGCGGACGAATGGACTTGGCATCGGGCATGGTTGCTTCCTCGGGGTCGTCGTGAATCGGTCAGCTCTGCGCCGCGGTCGCGGCCTTGCGCCAGCGCGCGACCACGCCGCCGATGCGCATGTCGAGCTTGGTG
The DNA here is from genome assembly GCF_002554515.1 of Nocardia sp. FDAARGOS_372. Lineage (NCBI taxonomy): Bacteria > Bacillati > Actinomycetota > Actinomycetes > Mycobacteriales > Nocardiaceae > Nocardia > Nocardia sp. FDAARGOS_372. Next base: position 3,498,679 of record NZ_PDDW01000001.1, read on the forward strand.
CCGCGCGGCCAGCCGGTGTAGTGGCACAGGAAGATCGCGATCTCGTGCAGCTGCGCTTCGGTGAGTTCGCCCGCCTCGAGCGCGGCGCGCATCTGCTCGGCGGCGTCGTCGATGCGGTCGAGCTGGGTGAAGGCGCCGAGCAGCAGCAGCCGGCGATCGCGCGCGCTCAGTTCGTCGACGTCGTTGTCGCTCACGGTGTCCGCCTTTCCGCGACGGCGCCGGGGCCGACGCCGAGTCCCGCGCCCAGGTCGCGCAGGGCGAGCCGGGCCAGCGGCAGGTCCAATCCCAGCCGCTCGCCGAGTCCCAGCGCCAATCCCAGATCTTTCTCCCCCAGGTCCCGCACGTGGGCCAGAATCGGCGACCAGAAATCGCCGTCCGCGATCGGCCCGGTGCGCTCGCGCAACATGATCGCGCCCGGCCCGCCGGTCACCGCGTCGGAGTGCCGTACCACCTTGCCGAGCGCGGTGATGTCGAGTCCGGCCGCTTCGGCCAGCCGCTGCGCCTCGGTGGCGGCGGTGAAGGCGACGAAGTGCAGCAGGTTGCGCGCCAGCTTCATCCGCGTGCCCGCACCCACCGGTCCGGCGTGCACGACCAGGTCGGCGAAGCAGCCGAACGGCTCGCGGACCCGCTCGAACGCCGTCTCGGTGCCACCGACCATCACCGCGAGCCTGCCGCTGTTCGCCCCCGGCGCCCCGCCGCTGACCGGCGCGTCGACCAAGGCCACCGCGCGCTCGGCACACACGGCCGCCAGGTCCTCGGCGGTGCTGTCGGCGATCGTGGCATGCACGGCGATCACCGTGCCGGGCCGCGCCGTGCTGAGCACCCCGTCCGGACCGGTGACGACCGCGCGTACCTGGGCGTCGTCGAGCACCGCGACCGAGACGATCTCGGCGCGCTCGGCCACCGCGGCCGCCGAATCCGCCGCCTCGGCGCCGGCGTCGGTGAACGGCGCCACCGCCTCGGCGCGCGTGTCGCAGACGGTGAGCCCGCCCGGCCAGGCCAGCAGCCGCTGCGCCATGGGCGCGCCCATGTTGCCCAATCCGATGAATCCGACCCGGATGTCGCTCATGACCGGATGATCTGTCCGCCGTCGATGTTGAAGATCTGCCCGGTCACCCACGATGCCTCGTCGGAGAGCAGGTAGAGGCAGGCCCCGACGAGGTCCTGCGGCGTGCCCATCCGCTTGAGCGGCAGCCGCTTCACCATGTCGGCCACGATGCTGCCGGGGGTGACGGTCTTGGTGGCGTCGGTGTCGATGGGCCCGGGCGCGATGGCGTTGACGCGGATGTTGCTGCCGCCGAGTTCGACCGCGAGTTGCTGGGTGAGGCTGTTGAGGCCCGCCTTGGCCACACCGTAGAACCCGGAGTAGACCCAGGCCGCGGTGGAGGACTGGTTCACGATCGAGCCGCCCGACCGCTGCATGTGCGGGTACACCGCCCGGGTCACGTTGAGTGCGCCGTCCATGTTCACCGACATGAACTTCTTGTAGTAGTCCCAGGGCACGGTGATGAGCAGGTCCAGCTTCATGTCGCCGTAGATGGCGGCGTTGTTGACCAGGTGGTCGATACGGCCGAAGCGCTGCATCGTGGTCTCGGCCAGCGCGGTGGCGGAATCGGGATCGGCGACGTCGACCTCGCAGAACACCGCGCTGCCGCCGGAGGCGGTGATCTCGGCGGCGACGGTCTTGCCCGCGTCGATGTTGCGGTCGGCCACGACCACGTCGGCGCCCTCGGCGGCGAGCGCGGCGGCATAGGCCGCGCCGATCCCCTGCGCGGCGCCGGTGACGACGGCGGTTCGGTCGGTGAAACGCCCCATGGTGGGCTCCTCGGAAGTCGTTGGGTGGGAAGGGTTCAGACCGCGGTGGCGATCAGCTTGGTCTCCAGGTATTCCTCGAAGCCCGCAGTGCCCATCTCGCGGCCGATGCCGGACTGCTTGTAGCCGCCGAACGGCACGTCGGCGCTGTACCAGATGCCGCCGTTGACGCCGAGCGTGCCGGTGCGGACCCGCTCGGCCACGGCGGTGATCCGCGCGGGATCGGTGCCGTAGATGGAACCGGACAGGCCGTAGGGCGAGTCGTTGGCGATGGCGACGGCCTCGTCGTCGCCCTCGTAGCCGATCACCACCAGCACCGGGCCGAAGATCTCCTCGCGCGCCACGGTGGCGGTGTTGTCCAGTCCGGCGATCAGGGTGGGTTCGACGTAGTAGCCGCGCTCGCGCTCGGCGGGCCTGCCGCCGCCGACCACGATCCGGCCGCCCTCGGCGCGGGCGATGTCGATGTAGTGCAGCACCCGGTTGCGCTGGCGCGCGGAGATCAGCGGGCCGCACACGGTGCGAGGGTCCGCGGGGTCACCGGGCCGGATGCCGCCCATCGTGGCGGCGGCCAGCTGCACCGCCTCGTCGTAGCGGGCGCGCGGCACCAGCAGTCTGGTGCTCAGCGCACAGCCCTGGCCCGCGTGCACGCACACCGAGAACGCCGCCATCGAGACCGCCGCCGCCAGGTCGGCGTCGTCGAGCACGATGAACGCCGACTTGCCGCCCAGCTCGAGGAAGGTCTTCTTGACGGTGGCGGCCGCCGTGGCCATGACCGTGCGACCGGTGGCGGTGGAACCGGTGAAGCTGACCATGTCGACCCGCGGGTCCGCGCACAGCTGGCTGCCCAGCTGATGATCGGCGGAGGTGACGATGTTGACCACGCCGGGCGGGATGTCGGTCTCCTCGGCGATGATCGGGCCGAGCACGCCCGCGCACCAGGGGGTGTCGGGCGCGGGTTTGAGCACCACGGTGTTGCCCGCGGCCAGTGCCGGGCCCAGCTTGGCGAAGGTGATCTGGTGCGGGAAGTTCCACGGCGTGATCGCCCCGACCACGCCGACCGCCTCGCGCCGCACCCGACGGTGGGTCGGGATGCCCATCGGGCTGGCGGTGCCGAGGTCGGTCTCCCACGCGTAGGAGGCGGCCAGGCCGGTGGGAAAGGCCAGGTCGGCGACCGGCCCCTCCAACTGGGGTCCGCTGGTGAGCATCACCGGCGCCCCCGCCTCCGCCACGGTGACCGCACGCACCTGTTCGACCCGCTGCTGCAGTGCGGTGCGCAACTGCTCGAGGCAGCGCACCCGGAACGCGTGATCGCGCGACCAGCTGGTCCGGTCGAACGCGGTCCTGGCCGCCTCGATGGCGGCGTCCATGTCCGCGCCCGAGCCGTTGGCCGCGGTACCGATCGCCTCCTCGGTCGCGGGGTTCACCGTCGCGAACTCGCCCGCACCGCCGGGCAGGAGTTTGCCGTCGATGAACAGGCGCGTGCCGTCGGTGGGCAGAAGTCCGCTCATGGTCGCTCCGTTGCTGTCTGGACAGGTGTACGGAATATAGTCCAGGTGGTTACGCCGTCGCAAGAACATGTTTCACTATTGCCGCCTTCCGCGCAGGACAGCTGTGCGATGATCGCGGTGAAATCGGTTGCCATACGCCGCCGTCCCGGTCACCGGACGGGCGCGCACGACGACGACCGAACGGCCGGTGACCAGCTTGCGAGCACCCCACCTCCGGAGAGAGCCGATGACCACCACCGAGTCCACCGCCACGCTGCCGCCGCGGATCACCCCCGCACTGCTCACCCGCCTCACCGCGCGTGTGTGCGCGGGCGACGGCGCCGACGCCCGTGCACCGTTCCAGCTGATCGAGGTCTACACCGGCGCGCGGGTCGGCGAGCTGCCGCAGTCGCGGCCCGCCGACGTCGCCGCCGCCTTCGCCACCGCCCGCGCCGCGCAACGGGACTGGGCCGTCACCCCGCTGCGCCGGCGCCTCGCGGTGTTCGCCCGCGCGCACGAACTCATCCTCACCGAACGCGAGACCATCGCCGACCTCATCCAGATCGGCTGCGGCAAGACCCGCCGCATGGCGTTCGAGGAATCCTGCGACGTGCCGATGGTGATCAGCCACTACCTCAGGACCGCGCGCCGGGTGCTGAAACCGCGCAGGCACGGCGGGCCGATGCCGCTGCTGAGCACCTCGATCGAAGAACACCGGCCCAAGGGCGTGGTCGGGGTGATCTCGCCGTGGAACTTCCCGTTCGCCCTCGCGCTCTCCGACGCCGTCGCCGCGCTGGTGGCGGGCAACGGGATCGTGCTCAAACCCGACAACAAGACCGCACTGTGCGCGCTGTTCGGCGTCGAGCTGCTGCACCGGGCCGGGCTGCCGGAGGGGTTGTTCCAGGTGGTGTGCGGCGAGGGTCCCGACATCGGCGGCGACCTGATCGACCACAGCGATTTCGTCATGTTCACCGGGTCCACCGCCACCGGCAGGGTGGTCGGCGAGCGCGCAGGCCGCAACCTCATCGGGTGCAGCCTGGAACTCGGCGGCAAGAACCCGATGCTGGTACTCGACGACGCCGATCTGGACGCGGTGCTGCCCAGCGCGCTGTTCGCGGTGTTCGCCAACTCCGGCCAGGCCTGCATGCACATCGAACGGATCTACGTGCACGAGCGGCTGCACAACGAATTCCTGCGCCGCTTCACCGAGGCCGCCGCGGAGTTGGGCGCCAAGGCGGGCGCGCGCTACGACTACACACCGGAATTCGGTTCGCTGGTCTCCCCGGAGCACCTGGCCAGGGTCGCCGCGCACGTGGACGAGGCCCGCGCCCAGGGCGCCACCGTGCACACCGGCGGACGGGCCCGCCCCGACCTCGGCCCGGCCTTCTACGAACCGACCGTGCTCACCGGCGTCACGCCGGACATGGCGATCGCGCGCAGCGAGACCTTCGGGCCGGTCGTCAGCGTCTACCGGTTCTCGACCGAGCAGGAGGCCGTCGCGGCGGCCAACGACACCGACTACGGACTCAACGCCAGCGTGTGGAGCCGCGACCGGGCCAGGGCGCTGCGCATCGCCGAGCGGCTGGCCGCGGGCAACATCAACGTCAACGACGGCTTCGTCACCAGCTACGCGGCCAAGGCCACGCCCTCGGGCGGGGTCAAACAGTCCGGCATCGGCGCCCGCCACGGCGACCAGGGCCTGCTGAAGTACACCGACACCGTCAACGTCGGTGTGCTGAAGAGCCAGGTGATGACCGCGCGGGCGCAGCTGCCCTACCCGAAACAGATCGCCTCCACGCTGACCAGCCTGCGGCTCATGCGCCGCACCCGGCTGCGCTGATCCGGTACCGTGGCCGAAATGAGCATTCGCGACATCCCGCTGCGTACCCTCTCCGGCGCGGACACCACCCTGGCCGAGCTGGTCGGCGACAAGGCGGTGCTGCTGGTCAACGTCGCCTCGAAATGCGGTCTGACGCCGCAGTATTCCGGCCTGGTCGAGCTGCACCGCAGCTACGGCGAGCGCGGTTTCAGCGTGGTCGGCGTGCCGTGCAACCAGTTCATGGGCCAGGAGCCGGGCACGGCCGAGGAGATCGAGCAGTTCTGCTCGACCACCTACGGGGTGGACTTCCCGCTGCTGGAGAAGACCGAGGTCAACGGCGAGAACCGGCACCCGCTCTACGCGGAGCTGACCCAGGTCGCCGACGCCGAGGGCACCGCGGGCGACATCCAGTGGAACTTCGAGAAGTTCCTCATCGACCGCGACGGCAAGGTGGCGGGCCGGTTCCGGCCGCGCACCGAACCGCAGGACCCGGCGCTCGTCGCGGCCCTCGAAGGGGTGTTGTAGCCGATCAGCTCAACGGTGCGGCATGCCACCAGGCCAGGAATTCCTCCCTGGTGGCGATGAATCCGACGCTGTAGAGCAGAAAGCGCGCACGCTTGTCGTCGCCGGTGAACTGGGTGACCATGCGCGGGCGCAGGCTCGACGGGGAATCGTCGAGCAGATAGTTGGTGTAGACGGCCTTGTCGCCGTGCCGGGCGGTGGACCTGGTGTGCGCGGGTAGCGTCGCCAGGACCGCCGTCGCGGCCTCGGCGTCGTCGTAGACGAACAGCTCGTAGTTGGCCTTGTTGCCGTCGCTGCCGCCGAAGCAGTACCAGTAGGCGCGGAAGGCGCCGAAATCCGGTGCGGTGGAGTCCATCGCGTTCGAGGCCCCGGCGCCGCGGGAGAAACACGTGGTGCCGTTGTGGCCGGGACCGACATGCATGAGGGCGCGCTTGTCCACCTCGGGCGTCATGCCGGGGAACGCCTTGGTCACCGCGGCCAGATCCGCGGCGTGGGGCTCGTCGTCCTCGTCGTCCTTGCCCGGGGCCGGACCGGGCATCGCGGTGCTCGGCAGCACGGGCGCGGTGGTCTGGCGCGCCTGCGGCACACCGGCATCGGAACCACGGTCGATGGCGACGACCACGGCGGCCACGAGCACCAGCGCCACGACCGCGATCCCCAGCAGCGCGGCGACGGGCGCGCGGGAGCGCCCCGACCCGGGCGGAACATAGACGACCGGTGGGACGTCCGACGGCGCCGGTCCGTGCGGCCCGCCCCGGAAGGCCGCGGCGCTCGGCTGGGCGAGCGGCGTCGCGGCGGGCGGGGTGGCCGGCTGCGGCCGACCCGGGAGCAGGGCGCGCCAGGCGGCGTCGACGAACTCCAGGCAGGTGGCGAAGCGGTCCCGGGGGTCCTTGGCGAGAGCGCGCGCCAGCACCGCGTCGATGGCGGCGGGCAGGCCGGGGCGGAGTTCGGCGGCGGCGGGCGGCGGCCGGTGCAGGTGCCCGCCGATGACGGCGACCGGGTTGTCGGCGGCGAACGGGACGGTGCCGGTCAACAGGCGGAACAGGGTGCAGGCCAGCGAGTACTGGTCGCTGCGGTGGTCGAGCGGCGCGCCGGAGAGCTGTTCGGGCGAAGCGAAGGCCAGGGTGGCGGTGAAGGTGCCGGTCCGGGTGAGGTGGCCGGTGTCGTCGCGCAGCCGGGCGATGCCGAAATCGGTGAGATACACCCGCTCCCCCACCCCGGGTTCGGCCCGTTCGAGCAGGATGTTCGCGGGTTTCACATCCCGGTGCAGCACCCCGCGGGCGTGCGCGAAGTCCAGCGCCTTGGCGGTCTCCCCGACGATCTGCACCGCGCGCCACGGCGGCAGCGTCGCCACGTCCAGCGCGGCCGCGTCGGTGCCGTCGATGTAGCGCATGGAGATCCACAGCTGCTCGTCCTCGACCCCGCGATCGAACACGGTGACGATGTTCGGGTGATCGAGCTGGGCGACCAGATCGGCCTCCCGCTCGAACCTCGCCCGGATCTCGGTGTCGTGGAACAACTCCCGGTTCAACAGCTTCAACGCCGTCCACCGGGGCAGGCGCGGGTGGCGCGCCAGGTACACCGATCCCATGCCACCGCGGCCGAGCAGCCGCTCGATGGTGTACCCGGCGAAGACCGATCCCTGCTCGAGCATCGGTCAGTTCAGCGGGGCCGACCGCCACCAGCGCAGCACCTCGTCGATGGTGCCGACGATGCCGTCGGTGTACATCAGGAACTGCGCGCGGTCGGGCTCCCCGGTGAAGACGGTGACCATCTTCGGGCCGTTGTCGTCGAACTTGTAGTTCGTGTAGGTCTTGCCGCCGTTGGTGTCGGTGGACTTCTGCGCGTCGGCGGGCAGGTTGTTCAGCGCCGCCTGCGCGTCGGCCGCGGACTTGTAGACGTAGATCGTGAAGAACGGGTCCTCGTTGTTGCCGCCGCCGAAGCAGTCCCACTGATAGGCCCAGGCACCGAAATCCGGCGTGCCCTCGGTCGGCACCGACGGCCGGTCCGGGGAGTACGCGCCGCAGGTGGCGCCGTTGTAGCCGGTGTCGCCATCGGCCTCGGCGGGCACCATCCGCGGGAACTCGTTGCTGATCGCGGCGGCGTCGGCGGCGACCGGACGCACGGTGGTGCTGACGCTGGTACCGGTGTCGGAGGCGCTGGTGTCGTCACCGGCGAGCGCGCCGATGATGCCGAGGGTCACCAGGATCAGCACGACCACGCCGATCGCGAGCGCCACGATCAGGCCGGTGTTGGACTTGCCCGGGGGACGCCCGGCCGCGGTGGCGCCGGCGAACCCGTAGGAACCCGGCGGGGTGTACTGGGGGGCACCGTGCCGGGGCATGGCGGAGGTGCCGTGGCCGCCGGTCATCGGGTGCTGGCCGCTGGTCGGCTGGCCGTGGTTCACCGGATACGGCGCGCCGGTCATCGGACCGGCGGTCATCGGAGCGCCCGTCATCGGACCGGCGACCTGGTGCGGGCCGGAGGAGACCGGGATGGGCGGGCCGGTCACCGGCCGCCCGCCCGCCAGCGGCATCGACGGCGAACTCTGCCCGCTCAGCGCGGCCTGCGCGGCGGCGGCGAACTCCGAGCAGGAATCGAAGCGGTCCTCCGGGCGCTTGGCCATCGCCTTGGCCAGCACGCCGTCCAGGGCGTACGGCAGGCCCGGCCGCGCGCTGCTCAGCGCGGGCGGCGGCGCCTGGAGATGGCCCTGGATCACCTGCGCCGGATTGGTGGCCGCGAACGGTCCGCTGCCGGTGAACAGCCAGAACAGCGAGCACGCCAGCGAGTACTGGTCGCTGCGGTGATCCAGGCTCGCGCCGGTGAGCTGTTCGGGCGAGGCGTAGGCGAGCGTGGCGGTGAAGGTGCCGGTCTGGGTGAGGTGGCCGGTGTCGTCCCGCAGCCGGGCGATGCCGAAGTCGGTGAGATACACCCGTTCACCGCGGCCGCCGGTGGAGCGGGCGAGCAGGATGTTGGCCGGTTTCACGTCGCGGTGCAGCACACCCATGCTGTGCGCGTAATCCAGCGCGTCGGCGGTCTCCTTGACGATCTGCACCGCGCGGGCGGGCGGCAGCGTCTGCGGGTCGACCGAGGCGGCGTCCACACCGTCGATGTACTGCATGGAGATCCACAGCTGCTCGTCCTCGAGACCGCGGTCGTAGACGGTGACGATGTTGGGGTGGTCGAGCCGGGCGACCAGATCCGCCTCCCGTTCGAATCGCGCCCGCACCTCCTTGTCGTTGAACATCTCCCGGTTCAACAGCTTCAGTGCCGTCATCCGCGGCAGCCGCGGATGTTTCGCCAGGTACACCGAACCCATGCCACCGCGGCCGAGTTGCCGCTCGATGACATAGCCGGCGAAAACCTCACCGCTGGCCAGCATGTCTGCTCCAATTCCCGCCCAGCCCGGGACCCACCGGGAGGCGTACGAAAACATCGAAACCATAGCAGTCGTCGGGCGCCGGCTCGGCCGCTCGACGGGCGAGGTCGGGACAGGCACGGCGGTGTGCGCGAGCTAGGGCGGCGGGCGCGGATCACCGGTGGCCGGACCGGTCGCGCCGCCGGTGGCCGGGGCGGGCGGACGGCCGCGCCGGACCCGATCCGGCAACGCGATGACGATCGGCCGCGGGGAGCGCCCCGAGGACCGGGCCGCCGCCCCGGCCGCCGTGGCCGGGCGCGCGGTGGGCGGATGACCCGGGCGCGACAGGTCGACGGACCCGGTCGACGGACCGGGCTGGACCCGATGCTCCGACCCCGACAGCGGCGACCGCCCCGGCACCGGACCCGGTGCGTGCACCGTGGGATGGGGTGCGGAGGAGTATCCGGGGTGCGCGACACTCGGGCCCGGCCCGGGATCACCACCCGCACCGGCGGGCTGTCCCGGCGGCTGCGGACCCGCGGGCTGCCCGGGCAGCGGTGGCAGACCTGTCGGCTGCGAACCCGCGAAACCCCCCGGTGGCTGTCCATGACCCGTCGGCGGCGAACCCACGGCGTACCCGGGCGGCTGGGCCTGGCCCGGCTGCGCGCTCCCGGTGTATCCGCCCGGCGCCGGGGCGGTCGGCGGCGTACCCGGCGCATGGCCGTGTCCCGGCGGCGGGTAGCCGGTCGGCTGCCGGCCCTGGCCGTAGCCGGGCGGTGTCGGCTGGTGGATCGGGTACGGGCCGTACCCGGTGGCCGCGGGCCGGCGCGGATAGGGGCCCCCGGTGCCCGGGGGCGGGACGGCACCGGGCGGCAGGTGCGGCGGGCGGCCTGCCGGGTGGGGAGCTGTCGGGCGCGGCGGAACGGAATAGGCCGGGCCCGCGGCGGGCCCGGAGAGGTAGGGCGCCTGCGGGATCGGCGGACCGGCGGGTCGCTGCGCCACGGCCAGGGCGTGGCGGGCGGCCCCGGCGAATTCGGCGCAGGAGGCGAAGCGGTCCGCCGGGCGTTTGGCCATGGCGCGGGCCAGCACGGCGTCGAGCGCGGGCGGCAGGGCGGGGTTCAGCGCGCGGGCCGAGGGCGGCGGACCGAACAGGTGGCCGTTGAGCACCACGGCGGGGTTGGCGCCGGGGAACGGGACGCTGCCGGTGAGCAGCCAGAACAGCGTGCAGGCCAGCGAGTACTGGTCGGCGCGGTGGTCGAGGGTGTGCCCGCTCAGCTGTTCGGGCGCGGCGTAGGCCAGCGTCGCGGTGATGGTGTCACCGGAGGCGAGCGTGGTGTCGGCGTCGCGCACCCCGGCGATGCCGAAGTCGGTGAGCAGCACCCGCTCCGGCTGGCCGATGGGCGCCTTGGCCAGCAGGATGTTGGCCGGTTTGACGTCGCGGTGCAGCACCCCGTTGGCGTGCGCGAAATCCAGCGCGGCGGCCACCTCACCGATGATCTGCACCGCCCGCCCCGGCGCCAGCACGTCGATGTCGGCGGCGGCGGCATCGGAGCCGGGCACGAACTGCATGGAGATCCACAGCTGTTCGTCCTCGGCGCCGCGGTCGTAGACGGTGACGATGTTCGGATGGTCGAGCTGGGCGACCAGATCGGCCTCGCGCTCGAACCGCCCCCGGATCTCGGCGTCGGTGTAGAGCTCGCGCGCCAGCAGTTTCAGCGCCGTGAGCCGCGGCAACCGCGGATGCCTGGCCAGATACACCGTGCCCATGCCACCCTGCCCCAGCACGCGCTTGATCTCGTACCCGGCAAAGGTGTCGCCCGTACGCAACACAGTGGAATTCACCCCCCGTCGAGGTCGAAGCACGCGATCCTACCGATGTATCTCGCCGGAGCGCGCGGGTGCAACAGTCCCTCGAATTGTCGGCCATCGCGGGCCGCGGCGCGCCGGGTCCGGGACGATCGGCACCGCGACCGGGCTGTCGGTGCGAGTCGTTACGCTGACCGCATGCGCATTGGAGCACACGTCCGGCTCGACAGCGATCCCATCGGCTTCGGCGAGAAACTCGGCGCCGACGTCATCCAGATGTTCGTCGTCGACCCGCAGAGCTGGGACAAACCCGTGCCGCACCCGCGGACCGAGGAGATCCTGGCCAGCCCGATCGATGTGGTGGTGCACTCCTCGTATCAGATCAACGTCGCCAGCCTGAACAACCGGCTGCGGATGCCCTCGCGCAACGCCGTGGCCCAGCAGGCGAAAGCGGCGGCCGACCTCGGCGCCTTCGGATTGGTGGTGCACGGCGGGCACGTGCGCTCCGACGCCGAGATCGAGACCGGTATCGACAACTGGCGCAAGCTGTTCCAGCGCCAGGAGGACAAGGGCGGCTTCGCGGTGCCGATCCTCATCGAGAACACCGCGGGCGGCAACCACGCGATGGCCAGGCACTTCGACATGATCGGCCGCCTGTGGGACGCGGTCGGCGAGTACGGCGCCGGCTTCTGCCTGGACACCTGCCACGCCTGGGCGGGCGGTGAGGACCTGGTCGGGGTGGTCGAGCGGATCAAGGGCATCACCGGCCGCATCGATCTGGTGCACCTGAACTCCTCGCGCGACGAGTTCAACTCCGGCGCCGACCGGCACGCCAACTTCGCCGACGGCACCATCGACCCGCAGTTGCTGGCCGAGGTGTGCCGCACCGCGGGCGCGCCGGTGGTGCTGGAGACCCCCGCCGAAGGGGTCGCCGACGACCTGGCCTACCTGCGCGAGCACGTCGGGTGAGACGCCCGGCACCCCGGCCGTCGCGGGCGGCGCGCGGGCGATGGTCCACACTGGTGGCCATGAGAAGACAGCCCGGCCGGGCGGCGGCACGATGAGGCGGCGGCGCAAGGAACGGCGGCGGCCGAGCGGGCGCGACCGGTGGGAGCTGCGCGCGCCGGGCCACGTCCGCCCGACCGTGCACCCCAATCCCGCGGGTGCGAATCAGAAGTCCTGGGCCGGGGTCATGTGCGTCCCGCCGCAGGCCAGGGAGGAGCAGGGGCGATGAGCGGCCAGGCGGTGCTGCGCGATGTGACGCTGCGCGACGGACTGCAGCTCACCGGCAAACCGCTGCCGACGGCCCGCAAGATCGAGATCGTGCGCGCCCTGCTCGCCCTCGGCGTGCCGGAACTCGAGATCGGCTCGATGGCCCGGCCCGACCTGGTGCCCCCGATGGCCGACACCCTCGACCTGGTCGCGGCGCTGACCCCGGCGGAGCTGGCCCGCTGCTGGGTCTGGGTCGCGACCCCGCGGCACGTCGAGAAGGCCGCCGCCGCGGGCGTGCGCAACTTCCAGTACTGCTTCTCGGTGTCGGACGCGCACAACCGGGCCAACATCGGCCGCGACACCGAGACCAGCGTGGCCGCCATGCCCGACGCGCTGCGGCTGGCCGAACGGGTGGGCGGTCGCGTCCAGCTGTGCCTGGCCACCAGCTTCACCTGCCCGTTCGACGGCGACATCGACCCGGAGCGGGTGCTGGCCATCGCCGCCGACCCGCGCACCGACGGCGCGACCGACATCGTGCTCGCCGACACGCTCGGCCAGGCCCATCCCGCGCAGGTCCGCTCGCTGGTCACCGCGGTACGCGAGCACTCCCCGGCCCGCCGCATCGTCTTCCACGGGCACGACACCTGGGGAATGGGCGTGGCGAACACGCTGGCCGCGATCGAGGCGGGCGCGACGATGGTGGACGGCTCGCTCGGCGGCCTCGGTGGCTGCCCCTTCGCCCCCGGCGCGAGCGGCAACACCTCCACCGAGGACATCTTGTTCGCCACCCGGCCCGGTTGGCTCACCCCGGCCGCGCTGGCGGAGCTTGTCGACCTCGCCGGTGGCCTGCTGACCGACCTGGACGAGCCGAACCGCTCCCGCACCGCCGAGGGCGCGCGCACCGAATCCACCCCGTTCGCCTGGACCACCCGCGTCGCGACAGGCCGGCCGGTTCAGTCGAACACGTAGGTGGCGAAGTCCCGCACCGGGAGGTACCCCACCCGCGGATAGATCCGGTTCGGCACCGGGTCGTCGAGGTCGGTGAACAGGCAGACCCCGCTTCCGCGCTCGGCCAGCAGCACCGAGACGTGCGCGGTGAGCGCCGCGGCATAGCCGTGCCCGCGGGCGTGCGGCGGGGTGTAGACGGGCGCGATGCGCGACCAGCCGTCGGTGGGCGCCTGATGGGCGACCAGCGCGACCCGCTCGCCGTCGTGCTCCCACAGCCACCAGCGCCCCGACCCGATCCGCGCTGCCAGTTCCGCGCGGTCCGGCAACGGCCCCGACATGCCGACCTCGGTCCGGAACGCCGCGAGCCACTCCGCGCACAACGCCACGTCGGCCGGTCCCGCGCGCCGTGGCGCACCGGGGACACCGACCGGTCGGCGCGGTGCGCCCAGCCGGTACAGGCGCAACCGCCGCTCCAGGCGATACCCGCCCCCGCACACCCCGACCCAGTGCCGGGCGAAGGCGAGCGCGTCCTCGGCGGCGCCTTCGACACCGTCGTTGTCCGGCACGGCGGCGAGCACGGCCTCGGCGACGGGTCCGATCGCCACGGACGGCATGGCACCGAGGTAGGCGTGGTAGCCCGGGGTGTGCATCGCGACCCCGACGACGGTGCCGTCGTCGGCACGCACCGTGAGGAACAGCGGGCCCGGCCGGCCAGGAGCGGCCCCGGCCGCGGCGGCAGTGCCGATCACGGTGTGCCGCAGCGGATCCTCGGCCAGCAGCGGACCCGCGGCGGCCCGGAACGCGGTGGCGTCGGCGGTCGTCTCGATGCGCACGCCGCCAGGCTAATCGGCGGATGCCGCTGGGACATCGGCTTTTTCGCCGCTGACCCGCTCAGGCGGTGTGGGATGCGCCCGAGCGGGGCGGCCTACGTGGTGACGCTGCGCTACCGCCTCCGGCCGCTGACCCGCTCAGGCGGTGCCCGATTTCGCCTGAGCGGGGCGGCCTACGTGGTGACGCTGCGCTACCGCCTCCGGCCGCTGACCCGCTCAGGCGGTGTCCGATTTCGCCTGAGCGGGGCGGCCTACGTGGTGACGCTGCGCTACCGCCTCCGGCCGCTGACCCGCTCAGGCGGTGTCCGATTTCGCCTGAGCGGGGCGGCCTACGTGGTGACGCTGCGCTACCGCCTCCGGCCGCTGACCCGCTCAGGCGGTTTCGGCGGCGATCGCGCGGTCGGCGCGGATCTTGAGCAGGACGAGCCCGGCCGTGCAGGCCAGGATCAGCCCGGCGACGGTGATCTCGACGTGCAGGCTCGCGATGCCGAGGACCGCGCCGACCAGGCCGCCCAGGAAGAACAGCCAGGCCAAGGTTTTCGACACGATCGTGGATGTCGCGCGGGCGGGTCGGCCGGCGGATTCCGGTGCGTGGGTCACGGGTTCCTGCGTCGGTGCGGGCGCAGGGGTCTCGGCGACCGGATCTGCGGCGGACAACCGAGATGCCGAGTAAGCTCCCATCATCAACTCCTCGATGACGCCGTGCGGGTAGTGCCTGTCGCGCATGGGGCTCAGCGCGCCTTCGTCCAAGTTCTGGCGTCTCACGCGTAACTTCGATCACTCACGCTACGACCACGTGGCGTCGCCCACCACGACACGTGCCCGCGACACGCCGACGAAATCATTCCGTGATGTGGAGTGTCAACATTTCAAAATTGCTGTTCGCGGGCCGTTCCGCCGCCTCCCGCGTGGCTTCCATGGCGGACCTGCATTACTGTGAGGCACTCGAGAGACGCACGAGGAGTAAGCCCCGATGGAGAGCAGCAGGACCAAGCTCGCCGGTCCGGCCATCGCCGTAGGCGCGGTCTCCCTGGGTCTGATCGTCATCGGGTCCTGCGGCATCGGCAGGCAGGACACCTACGTGCCGCCGCCCCCGCTCAAGGAGGGTCCGGCGGCCGCCGCGGTGGTGCACGACGGTTCCAGCGTCACGGCCTCGCCCGTGCTCATCCCCCCGTCCCCCACCTGGCAGGTCGCGCCGAACGGGCCGCCGCGCAGGCCACCCGGCTACCGCACGATGACGACGACGCCCGAGGACGACACCGCGACCGGCTACACCCGGCCGCCGCGCACCACCACCGAGCGCCCGGACGCACCACCCGTGGATCAGGACGAACCACCGACCACCACCCGCACCAGAACCCTGTCGGCCACGCCGACGACCACCGCCGAGGACGAGGAGGAGACGACGACCAGGCGGCCCGTCGTCACCCGCACCGAACCGGTCACCCGCACCGAATCACCCGACGAGACCGAGTGACCGGACACGCGACGGGCGGCGGCACGCTCGCGCGCACCGCCGCCCGGATCGCCCGCCGCTAGAGCTCGACCAGGTCGTATCCGCTGGTCGCCGTCCGCAGCACGGTCAGATGCTCGAGCTCGCCGCCGAGCGTGCGACCGATCGCGGTGAGCCGGGCGACGTAGTGGCCGACCGGGTACTCGGCGGTGACGCCGATACCGCCGTGCATCTGGATCGCCTCCTGCCCGACGTGGCGGGCGGCCTTGGCCACCTGGAGCCGGGCGCGGGAGATGATCACCGGGTCGACCACCCCGTCGGCGACCGCCGCGGTGAGGTACAGGCTCATGCTGCGCGCCAGCTCCAGCGAGACGTACATGTTCGCCGCCCGCTGGGTCAGGGTCTGGAACTTCGACAGCGTGACGCCGAACTGCTTACGGGTGCCGAGGTATTCGGTGGTCAGCCGCAGCGCCTCCGCCATCGCGCCGACCGATTCGGCACACAACCCCGCGTGCGCGTACCCCAGCGCCTCGCGGATCGCGGCGGCCGCGTCGGCGCCCGGCTCGCCGAGCAGTTCGGCGGGCGCGGACGCGAATTCGAACTGCGCGCCGCGACGGCTGTCGACGGTGCGGTAGGCCGTCCTGGTGACGCCCGCGCCGTCGGGCGCGACGAGGAACAGACCGACGCCGCCGCCGGGCAGCACCGCGCTGACGATCACGCGATCGGCGCAATCACCGTGCGGCACCGGGTTCTTCACGCCGGTCAGCGTGTAGCCGTCGCCGGACTGTTCGGCCCGGGTCGACAGGTCGGTGGCGGGCCAGCGCACCCCGGGCTCGTCGTGCGCGAAGGCCAGCAGCTGTTCCCCGCCCGCGACGGCGGGCAGGATCTGCGCGCGCTGGGCGTCGGTGCCGAGAGCCGCCACCAGGGTGCCGGGTACCACGACCGCGTCCAGCAGCGGCTCGGGCGCGAGCCTGCGCCCGATCTCCTCGAGCACCACCAGCGTCTCGACCGCGGTCGCGCCCGCGCCGCCGAACTCCTCGGCGAAACCGAGGCCGAGCACCCCGAGTTCGGCGAGCTGGCGCCACACGTCGCGGCTCCAGCCCAGCTCGGTGTCGGTCACCTTCAGCCGGGTCTCCGGGTCGTAGGTGCGGGCCAGCAGATCGCGCACGGTGTCGCGCAGCATGACCTGTTCATCGGTGAGATCGAAATCCATGACCTGGCCTCACAATCCGAGGATCGTGGAGGCGATGATGGTGCGCTGCACCTCGTTCGAGCCTCCGTAGATGGTGGTCTTGCGGTAGTTGAGGTAGCCGGGGCCGCTGCGCTGCGCCCAGCCGGGCGAGGCGATGCCCTCGGCGCCGACCGGGATCGCGTCGGCCCCCGCGATGTCGAGCAACAGCTCGGTGGCGGCCTGCTGTAGTTCCGAACCGCGCAGTTTGAGCACCGAGGAGGCCGGGTTGGGCTTGCCGTCCGAGGAGTTGGAGACCACGCGCAACTGGGTCAGCTCCAGCGCGATCAGTTCGTTCTCCAGTTCGGCGATCCTGGCCGCGAACACCGGATCCTCGAGCAGCGTGCCGGAACCGGACTTCACCTGGCGCGCGTACTCCTTGGCCACGCCGATCTTGACCTTGGTGCGGCCGACGCCGGTGATGCCGGTGCGCTCGTTGCCGAGCAGGAACTTCGCGTAGGTCCAGCCCATGTTCTCCTCGCCGACGAGCTGGTCGGCGGGCACCCGGACGTTCTCGAAGAACACCTCGTTGACCTCGTAACCGCCGTCGATCAGCTTGATCGGGCGGATGGTCACGCCGGGGCTCTTGACGTCGAAGAGCAGGAAGGAGATGCCCGCCTGCTTCTTGGGCGCGTTCGGATCGGTGCGCACCAGGCAGAAGATCCAGTCGGCGTGCTGGGCCAGCGTGGTCCAGATCTTCTGGCCGTTGACGATGTAGGAGTCGCCGTCGCGCACGGCGGTGGTGCGCAGCGAGGCCAGATCGGAGCCCGCGTCGGGCTCGGAGAAGCCCTGGCACCACCAGATGTCGAGGGCCGCGGTCGGCGGCAGGAATCGCTCCTTGAGCTCCTGCGAGCCGAAGTGCGCGATCACCGGGCCGACCATCTGGGCGTTGAACGTCAGCGGCT
Source organism: Nocardia sp. FDAARGOS_372 (assembly GCF_002554515.1). Lineage (NCBI taxonomy): Bacteria > Bacillati > Actinomycetota > Actinomycetes > Mycobacteriales > Nocardiaceae > Nocardia > Nocardia sp. FDAARGOS_372. The sequence continues at coordinate 3,516,059 of NZ_PDDW01000001.1, forward strand.
CGGGCACCGAGGCGAGCTGCATCTCGTCCTGCCAGATGTGGCGCTGCATGGGGGTCCAGTCCTTGCCGCCCCACTCGACCGGCCAGTTCGGCACGGCCAGCCCGTGGTCGTTGAGGATCTTGTGCGCGGTCACGATGTCCTCGCGGGACAGTTCCTTGCCGTGCTTGACGCGCTCACGGATCTCGGCGGGGATCTGGGTGCGGTAGAACTGCCGCAATTCGTCGCGGAAGGCCACCTCGTCAGGGGACAGGGATATTTTCATACGCAGCTCCCGTTGTGTCTCGTACGTCCGAGTAGAACCTACCCCTCGGTAATCCGGCACTGTCGAGTGGATCACATCACGTGTACCCGATGGGGCAAGACACCACCGATGGCTCCGCGGATCGGGGCCAATCGGACACAAAGGACAGCGCCCGGCGCGGCGGCACCGGCCCTCAGCTGGTACGTTGCGACCGAAGGTCGGGCAAGCCAGAGATCTATCGAGGAGTTCAATCGGTGAACGGCAGAACCATCGCACGCGCCGCGGCGGCCGCCCTCACGATCGGCCTGGGCGCGGCCGTCCCCCTCGCGCCCGCGAACGCCGTGCCGGACACCGCCGCGCCCGACAGCGTCGTCGACGCCGCGATCGCTCAGCTCACCGAACGCGCGGGCGAGGACGCCACCGCCCGCGAGGGCGTCGGCGCGCTGGCGAAGTACACCGAGTTGGTCGACGTGGCCCAGCTGCGCGACATCGCGGGGGCATGGGCGCCGTTCGCCTACGCCGCGCCGACCTTCGGGTGCGGCAGCAACGGTCCGATCACCACGATCGTCGCCGCGGCCACCACCTACGGCAACGCTCCCGACCAGGCGGCCAACCCCGAACCGGGCACGCTGCGGTTCAGCGCGACCCCCGCTCATTCCGGCGCGCCCCTGTCCTCTGGCCTGGTGGTGGCGTGGGTGAACGTCAACAACGGGCGCAGCGGCATCGACGCCCTCGACGACCGCACCGAGTACGGGCTGCCGTCGCTGTCCAAGACCGTCGCCAGCGGACCGGGCACCGTCATCGCCTCGATGTGGGGGGTGATCGGCTACCCCGGCGCGCACTGTGTGATGACCCCGACTGTGGGCACTTTCACTGTCCCGGACGCTCCCGCGCCGCCGGCTCCGGCCGAGCCCGCGCCGCTGCCCGCACCGGCACCGGCCGCCCCCGCACCGGCTCCGGCCTAGTCAACGGTGGTTACCCGCCGGTCACCCCGGTGACCGGGGCTGGAGTGTAATCGGTTCTGCGCCGAAATGGTGAAGTACCCTGAGGCGCAGAACTTTTGGCACTATCGACGCATGGTTTTCTTCGACGGCGCGCGCGGCCGGATGCACTATCGGCGGTGGCCGGTCGACTCTCCCCTGGCGGTCACGGTGCTGCTGCACGGGCTCGGTCAGCACAGCGGGCACTATCACCGATTCGCCAGGACACTGCGCGCCGTCGACGTGGAGGTGTGGGGGCTGGACTTCGCCGGACACGGCCTGAGCGAGGGCGATCCGGAGCAGCCGGGCACCCTGGCCGAGCTGGTGGCCGACGCGACCGCGCTGGTGGAGCGGGTGCACGCCGCGCATCCCGACCGCCCGCTGCTGCTGATGGGGCATTCGCTGGGGGCGGTGACCGCGCTGGGCATGTTGGGCGCGGCGGTGCCGGACACCACCAGCGAATCCGATCTCAACGCGGTGGAGGCCAGCTACCCGCTGACACCGAGCCTGCCGGTCGCGTGGCTGGCCGGGCTGGTGCTCTCCGGCGTGCCGCGCCGCGCGCTCGGCGGCGGTGCACCCGGTGCGCCGGGAACGCCGCTGCCCGCGCAGCTGCCGGTCCTGGCGGTACACGGGGTGGAGGACCGGCGCGCGCCGGTCGAGGGCATCCGGGGCTGGACGGCACGCCACGAATCGGTAGATTTGCGGGAGTACGCCGAGGCCGGGCACGATCTGCTGCACGAACCCGTGCAGACGCGCGTCGCCGCCGACATCGCGGAGTGGATGCGGGCGATCGTGGCGGCGGAGGCGGTCGTGGGGTCGGGGCGACGGCACTGATCCCGGCGTGAGAGGGGCGTGGGGGAACCCGCGCGGCGGCACGACGAAGTAAGGGGGACGATGCGGTGCGGCCACAGGTGGCGGCCCTGGCCCAGGCGGCCGAGCAGGGCTCACTCCGGATCGACGGTGTACTGATCGCCGAGGGCGCGCACGAGCGGTGCGCGCGCCGCTACGAGCAGTTGGCCGAGCAGGTGGAGGCGCAGCTTGCCGTGCTCGCCCCGGCCCGGTCGCTGCCCGGCTTCGGCGGCTTCGACTCGGGCGCGATGCTGCGCAGCGGGTTCGAGGACAAGGCCGGTGCGGCGCTGCGGCAGTTGCGCGAGTACGCCACGGCGGCACGGGAATTGGCGGCGGTGTTCCGCGCCGCCGCGGCCGCCTACACCGCCGCCGACACCGGACTCGCCGCTGCCGTGCGGGCGGTGGACCCGGCCGAACCGCAGCAGCATCCGGCGGTGGCCGGTGCGTGAACTCCCCTACCAGGCGCACCGCGCCCCGCACACCCGCACCGATCCGGCGTACGCGCCGCGGGCCGAGGTGTTCGACAGCCTCGAGCACGACGAGATCCACCGCAAGGTGCAACTGCTCGACCCCGCGGTGCTGAACGCGGGCGGGCAGGCCTGGCAGGCGAGCGCCACCGGGCTCGGCGAGGCGGTGGCGCAGGCGCACACCGAGATCCGCGCCGCGATCGCCGACGGCTGGCGCGGCGCGGCCGCCGAGACCGCGGCCGCCGCGGTGCTCGCCTTCGAACAGCGTGGCCAGCAGCTCGCCGACGTGTTCGGTGCGGTGGCCCAGCGGCTCACCGCGGCCGCCGAGGCGGCGGAGACGCTGCGCTCGGCCGTCGGGGAGCCCGCCCGCGCGCGTCCGGACCTCGCCGCCGCGCTGCTCGATCCCGCCCAGGCGACCGCCAACATCGCCACCCAGAAGGCCGCGGAGAACGACCGGCAGGACGTCGTGCGGGTGATGGACACCATCTACACCGGGGCGTTCCTGGCGAGCGGCACCGATGTGCCCGCCTTCCCGGACGACGCCGACACCGGGTTGCCCGGTGTGCCGGTGGCGGCGCCCTCCGCGGGGGCGCCGAGCCACACCGCGACCGGCGGCGAGAGTGTCACCGCGCAGTCGCTCACCGGGACGACGGCGACCGGCGGCGACCGGCCGGCCCAGTCCACGCCGCCCGCACCCGCCACCCCCGGTCCGGCGACGTCCGCGCAGCCGACCGGCGCCGGTGTTCCCGTCCCGGGTTCCGTGACCGCCGGCGGTGGCGCTCCCGCGACGACGACCAGCACGTCCACGGCAACGGCTGCCGTCTCTGCCCCGACCGCCCCGGTGGCGCCCACCGGCGTGACGCCCCAGCGGCCGCCGACCGGTGCCGAGGCGACCACGCCCGGCGCGACCGCCGTCCCCGCCGGGGCCGGACCCGCCGCCACACGGCGCAAACGCGACGACCACTCCACCTCGTCGACCGGCGAAGCCGGCACCGCGGCGACCGGACACGTCACCGGCTCCACCGCGACCGGGACGGCGCCGGGCGACGAACCGTCCACCGCGCGCGAGCACGAGCGCACCTCCGAGCAGGTGACCGGCGCGGGCGCGGGCGCCATCGGAGGCCTCATCGGTGGTGCGGCGCTGGCGGCCGGTGACACCGCGCGCACCGGCTCGTCGGTGGCGGCCAACGCCGCGCGGGCCGAGCGACACGACGACCGCGAGGACGACGACGAATTCCGCTGGGAGGACGACGACTTCGACTTCGGTGACGAACCGTCCGGCGAGCCGGACGCCGACGCGCTGATCGGGGAACTGGATCCGGCGGCGCCGCCGGTGGTCGGCGAATGGACCGAGCGGGAGTGAACTGGACGCTGGCCCCCGACGAGTTCGCCGCGGCGTGGGCGCGGGCGGACGGCGACCGCATTCCGTATCCGCTGGCGGTGCGATCCGCGGCGGGCGATGCCGCCGAGCACGCCGCGCGGCAGGCCGAACTGGCGCGGTGGTGCGACCGGGTGGTGGATGCCGACATGGCGGCGGCGCTGCGCGTGCTGGCCCGGCCCACGGTGCTGGTGGAGGTCTACGGCGAGCACGGATCCGGCGACGCCGGGGCCGCCGGGCCCGAGCCCGAGCACTGGCCGCCCGCCATCGCGCCGGTGTCCGACGAGCCCGCCCCGGTCGCCGCGGGCGAGACCAGGCCCGTGCGAGTCCTCGGCGCGGCCTCCGGGAATGTCGCCGTCGTGGCCGCCCAGCGGCCCGGCCCGGACGCGACCCGGGGCGGTCCGGTACGGCTCTACGTCGGCGGTCCGGCGAACCTGGCCGCTCGCGTGGTCTCGGTGCTGCCGGAGAACCGCCCGGGCACGGGTGAGCGGCTCGGCGCACCTCTCGCGCGGGTCAAGGAGGACAGCCGCGACCTGGTGACCGTGCCGGTCTCGGGACCGACGACCCCGGCTCGCATCCGCCGCCTGCTCAACCGCCCGCGCCGGGGCATCGGGCAGATCGTGGTGTCGGCCCGCCGGGGCGACCGGCTGCGGCCGTTCGGGGTGCTGTGCTGGATCGACGTCGACGGCGACGGCCGGTACGCGGTGCGCACCGGCACGGACGTGCACGTCACCCCGGTCACCGCGGAGACGTTCGCGGCCCAGCTGCGGCCGATGGTGGATGCGGCCGAGCAGGCGGCCGCCCGCGCCGAACAGTGGTGATCGGCTACAGCAACGCGGTGACCTCGGTGTCGGCGAGTTGATGGAAATCCCGGTAGGCGGCCCCGACCCCGCCCAGGTCCTCCGGCACCCACGGGCACACGACCTCGTCGGCCTCCACGGACACCCGGGCCAGCGCCTCCGCCGAGGACACCGGCACCGCCACCACCAGCCGCCGCGGCCGGTGCGAGCGCACCACCCGGCAGGCCGCCGCCACGGTGGCCCCGGTGGCCATGCCGTCGTCGACGACGATCACCGTGCGGCCGGTCGTCGACAGCGGCTCGCGGTCGCCGCGCCATGCGCGGGCACGCCGCGCGAGTTCCGCGGTCTCGGCCCGTTCGACCTCGGCGAGCTGACCGGGTCGCACCCCGGTGTGGTACAGCACATCGTCGTTGAGAACCCGGATGCCGCCTTCGCCGAGCGCGCCCATCGCCAACTCCGGCTGCCAGGGCACCCCGAGCTTGCGGACCAGCAGGATGTCCAGATCGCCGCCGAGCGCCGCCCGCACCGCCGCCGCCACCGGCACACCGCCGCGGGGCAACCCGAGCACCAGCGGGACCGCCTCGCGCAGGTGCTCGAGTTCGGCGGCCAGCACCCGACCGGCCGCGGTGCGATCGGCGTAGCTCATCTCCCCTCGAACGCTACTCCGCTGCGCGCGCGGTGACCGCGAATCGGCGCAGCGCCAGGCTCGGGTTGCGGGTACGCACCGCGGCCAGGTGCTCCAGGTCGACGGTGGCGGTGAGCACCCCCGGCGCGTCGCCGAGTTCGGCCAGCACCGCGCCCGCCGGGTCGACGATCATCGACGCGCCCGAGCCGAGCGGGGCGGCCTGGTCGGCGGCGGCGACGTAGACGGTGTTCTCGATCGCCCTGGCCCGCAGCAGCGTGGTCCACTGGTCGACCTTGGCCGGTCCGGGAATCCACTGCGCGGGCACGGCCAGCACGTGCGCACCCGCCGCGGCGATGCGCCGGAAACCCTCCGGGAACCGCAGATCGAAACAGGTCTGCAAGCCGATGGTGACACCGTCGACGGTGAACAGCGCGGGCTCGATGATCGGGCCCGCTTCGATGACGTCGGACTCGCGATGCCCGAACGCGTCGTAGAGGTGCACCTTCCGGTAGATCGCGATCCGCTCGCCCGCCGGACCGGTCACCACGAGGGTGTTGCGGATGCGCTCCTCGCCCGGCTGGCCGGTCTCCACCATGCCCGCCACCAGGTACACCCCGGCATCGCGGGCGAGGTCGGCCAGTCCGGTGGCGAACGGCCCGTCCAGCGGCTGGGCGACGGCCACCACCCGCTCGTCGAGCTTGCGCACCGCGTACATCGCGTACTCCGGGGCGATCACCACCCGGGCGCCGTGGCGCGCGGCCTCCTCGACGTGCTCGCGCAGCGTCGCGAGGTTCGCCGCGGGCTCGACGCCCGGGGTGAACTGGACGACCGCGATCTCCACCGCCGGCTCGCGCCGGTCCCGTTTCTGCGCACCGTGCTCGAGTTGCATAGGTCTCACCGTATTGGCCCGGTGACCCGGGAGGCCACCGGCAGGCAGTAAACTCCTGGTCAATGAGCACCAATCAGGTCGACAGCGTTCCTGGCGACGACGACAGGGACTCGGGCGGAGCCGAATCCGGTTCCGGCTCGGCCGGCCCGTCCTTCGCCGACTTGGGCATCGATGACCGCATCCTGCGGGCGATCGCCGATGTCGGTTACGAATCCCCCTCGCCGATCCAGGCGGCGACCATTCCCCCACTGCTCGACGGCGCCGACGTCGTCGGCCTGGCGCAGACCGGCACCGGTAAGACCGCCGCGTTCGCCATCCCCATCCTGATGGGCCTCGAAGTGACCGGCAGGCAGCCGCGCGCGCTCGTGCTCGCACCGACCCGGGAACTGGCCATCCAGGTCGCCGAGGCGTTCGGCCGCTACGCCGCGCACATGCCCGGCCTGCATGTGCTGCCGATCTACGGCGGCCAGAGCTACGGCGTGCAGCTGTCCGGGCTGCGCCGCGGCGCGCACGTCGTGGTCGGTACGCCCGGCCGGGTGATCGATCACCTGGAGAAGGGCACCCTCGACCTGTCCCAGCTGCAGTACCTGGTGCTGGACGAGGCCGACGAGATGCTGAAGATGGGCTTCCAGGAAGACGTCGAGCGCATCCTCGCCGACACCCCGCGCGAGAAGCAGGTGGCCCTGTTCTCGGCCACCATGCCCGCGGCGATCCGGAAGATCTCCAAGCAGTACCTGCGCGAGCCGGTCGAGATCACCGTCAAGGCCAAGACCCAGACCAACACCAACATCACCCAGCGCTGGGTGCAGGTGTCGCATCAGCGGAAACTCGACGCGCTCACCCGGGTGCTCGAGGTGGAGCCGTTCGAGGCGATGATCATCTTCGTCCGCACCAAGCAGGGCACCGAGGAACTCGCCGAGAAGCTGCGCGCCCGCGGATTCTCCGCGGCGGCCATCAACGGCGACATCGCGCAGAACCAGCGCGAGCGCACCATCGGCCAGCTCAAGTCCGGCGCGCTGGACATCCTGGTCGCCACCGACGTCGCCGCGCGCGGCCTGGACGTCGACCGCATCTCGCACGTGGTCAACTACGACATCCCACACGACACCGAGTCCTACGTGCACCGCATCGGCCGCACCGGCCGCGCCGGGCGCAGCGGGCAGGCGTTGCTGTTCGTCGCCCCGCGCGAGCGGCATCTGCTCAAGGCCATCGAGCGCGCCACCCGGCATCCGCTCGAGGAGATGCAGCTGCCCAGCGTGGAGGACGTGAACGCGCAGCGGGTCAGCAAGTTCGGCGACGCCATCACCGAGAATCTGTCCTCGGCGAACCTGCCGCTGTTCCGCAAGCTCATCGAGGACTACGAGCGCGAGCACAACATTCCGCTCGTCGACATCGCGGCCGCGCTGGCCGTGGGCTCCTACGACGGCGACAACTTCTTCATGGAGGCCGAACCGGAACCCGAACGGCGCGAACGTGTTCCGCGGGAGCGGCCGGCCCGGCGGTTCGACGAGGAACGCGGCGGCGGCTCGCACCATCGGGCCACCGGCACCGAACTGGCCACCTACCGGATCAGCGTCGGCAAGCGGCACCGGGTGGTGCCGGGCGCGATCGTCGGCGCCATCGCCAACGAGGGTGGCCTGCGGCGCAGCGATTTCGGGCACATCAGCATCCGGCCCGACCACAGCCTGGTCGAACTGCCCGCGCAGCTGCCCCCCGAAACGCTGGAGGCGTTGCGGCGCACCAGGATCAGCGGCGTCCTCATCCAGTTGCAGCTGGACCAGGGACCGCCCGCGCAGCGCGCGTTCAGCCGCGGGCCGCGGCGCGACCGGGACGCGGGCAAACGACCGGAGCGACGCAAGCCCCGATCCTGAACGGGCGAGACGCCCAGGTCACGCTGCGCTACCGCCTCCGGCCGCTGACCCGGTCAGGCGGTGCCATTTGCGCCCGACCGGGGCGGCCTCCGTGGTCACGCTGCGCTACCGCCTCCGGCCGCTGACCCGGTCGGGCGGTGTACCATTCGCCCGAGCGGGGCGCCCCGGCGCGTCGGCCGCTGGTGTCCCGGTAGCCAACGGGAGGGGCGCGTTTGTTCGTGTTCGGTGATCGTGTCGTGTGCACCGCCGCCGACCTGGTGCGCACGGCGCGGTGCGAATTCGCGCTGCTGCGTGCCCTGGACGCCGAACTCGGCGCCGTCGACGGTCCGGTGGCCGACAGCGCCGCCGCCGTCGCGCCGGACGATCGGCTGCACGAGCGGATGCGGGCCCGGCACGGCGCCGCGATCGTCGACATTCCCCGGACCGACGGCGTAGCCGGGCATTCGGAGGACCCGGCGGCGGCGGATCTGCTGCGCGCGGCGCACGCGGCGACGGTGCGGGCGGTGCGCGCGGGCGCGACGGTGATCCGTGGCGCGGCGGTCTTCGACGGTGGGTTCGCGGCGCGGTGCGATTACCTGGTCCGCGAAGGACATTCGGCGGTGCTGCACGCGGTCGCGCCGACGCCGCGGGCGCGGTTGACCGCCCTGCTCGAACTGGCCGGCTGCGCCGCGATCCTGGTCGAATCCGGCCTTCTGCCCGACCCGGCCGCCGCGCGGCAGGCCCGCGCCGACGCGCCGACGATCACCCTCGTGATCCACTGCGGCGGCGACGCGTCCACCCACTCCTACCCGGCGGCCGCCGCCGTGTACCGGGAACGGCGGCGCCGGGTCGCGGCGATCCTGGAGGACAAGCTCGCCGAGCTGTTGCCGGTGCAGTGGGGCGATCCGCGCTACCTCGCCTGCGGGCAGTGCGCGACCTGCCGTCCCGCGCTGACCGCGGCACGGGACCTGTTGCTGGTGGCGGGCATGTCCCGGCCCGCCCGTGCCCGGCTGCGGGCCGCCGGCGTGCACACCGTGGATCGGCTGGCGACCGCCACCGAGGTGCCCGGCCTGTCACCGCGCACGGTGACGGCGCTGCGCAGGCAGGCCGAGATGCAGACCCGGGCCGAAACCGCGGGCGGGCCCGCCTATGCCCTGCTCGATGCCGACGCGCTCGCCGCCCTGCCGCCCGCCGCACCCGGCGACCTGGCGCTGACCGTCGACCTCGACCCCGACGGTCTGCCCCGCCGCGTCGAACTCGGCGATGCGGACGGCGTGCTGCTCGCCGTCGACGGCCCGTTCGGTACCGCCGCCGCGGACACCCGCACCGCCGTCACCCGCGTCCTCGAACGGGCCGCCGCGCATCTGCGCGAACACCCCGGCGCCCACCTCTACCACTACACCGGCGCGGTCCGCGCCACCCTGCTTCGGTACGCGGGCGGCCCCGCCGACGAGGAGATCCTCGACGAGCTCCTGCGGGCCGGCGCGCTGGTCGACCTCTACCCCATCGTCCGCAACGCCCTGCTGATCGGCGCGGGGTCGTACCGCCTCGACAGTGTGCGTGCTCTCCTGCCGGGCGCGTCCACCGGCATCGAGACGGTGCTGCGCCTGCCGCCGTGGCTGCGCGGCCTGGCGCCGCGGGCGCGGGCCGATGCGGCGAGCGCCGCGGCCCAACCCGATTCCTGGTACGCCCCGCCGCGTTCGGCGGCCGACCCGGCGCCGCCGCGGCCGTCCTCGCTCGAGGCCGCGCTCACCGAATACGCGGCGGGCCAAGGCGATCCACAGCATCCCGCCGGTGTGATGGCGGCCGTCCTCGGCTATCAGCGCCGGGAGCGGCGCGCGTCGAGCTGGGCGCACGCCGACCGGCTGACCCATCCGGTGCACGAGTGGGCCGACGCCCCCGGCGTGCTCATCGCCGAATGGGGTGCGGTGGACACGAAGTGGCATCGCAGCCCCGACCACACCACCATGCGCCGGTTCCTGACCTTGACCGGCCGGATCGGGGCGGGCGGCGGCGTGGGCGGAGCGAGCGGCGTCGGCCCGGCCGCGAGCGGCCCGCTGGCGCCGGGCACCCGGGTGCACACCTTCTACGACCGGCCGGTCGCGCTGGGCAGGCGCGCCACCGCCACGGCCGTCGTGCTCGGCTGCGCGGTGGACGCCGACTTCGACGACACCGTGCGGCTGGAGGAGATCCTGCCCGAGGGCTGGGAGCCGGTCGACGAGTTGCCGACCGCGATCGCGCCGGGTGTCCCGGAGTGGGACGAGCACATCGAGGCCGCCGTCGAAGCGCAGGCCCAGCGCCTGCTGATGACCCTGCCCGACCTGCCCACCGGCGCCTTCTTCGACATCCTCGCCCGCCGCGCTCCCCGCCTCCGGAACGGCGGGCCGCTGCCGCCGGTGCACGGCGACCACGCCGCCGCCCTCACCGCCGCGGTCGCCGACCTGGACGGCTCCTATCTCGCGGTGCAGGGCCCGTCCGGCACCGGCAAGACCTCGACCACCGCGCGGACCGTCGCGCGGATGGTGACCGGGCGGCACTGGCGGGTCGGGGTGGTGGCCCAGTCGCACGCGACGGTGGAGAGCATGTTCGACGCGATCGTCGCCGCCGGGGTGCTGCCGGAGCTGGTCGGCAAGGCCGACGCCGTCTCGGTCGCGCCGGAGTGGGTGGTCATCGACGCCGACCGCTACCCCCGCTTCCTCGACAACGCGGTCAACGGCTGCGTGATCGGCGGTCTACCGAGCGATTTCGCCGACAGTCGCCGGGTGCCCGCCGGCGGCCTGGATCTGCTGGTGATCGCCGATGCGGGCCGCTTCCCGCTCGCCGAGGTGGCCGCGGTCGCCGGCACCGCGCGCAACCTGCTGCTGCTCGGCGACCCGCAGCCGGCCACCCCGCGCGCCGCCCATCCGGCCGCGGCCGCGGAGTCGGTGCTCGGCTGGCTGTCGGAGGGACGCGACACCGTGCCCGCCCACCTCGGCTACTTCCTCGACAGCACCTGGCGCATGCACCCGCGGGTGTGTGAGCCGCTGGCGCGGCTGTATTACGACGGCAGGCTCGCCGCGAACGAAACCGTCACCACCGCACGGCAACTCGACGGAGTGACACCGGGCATCGAGACGGTCACCGTGACCCATCGCGGCGACTCCACCGAGTCGGTGGCCGAGGCCCGCGAGGTCGTCCGGCAGGTGCGCGGGTTGCTCGGACGCCCGTGGACGGCGGGCGGCGCGACCAGGCGGCTGCACCCGCACGACCTGTTCGTGGTCGCCCCCTACGATGCCCAGGTCGGCCGGATCCGCACCCTGTTGGCGCGGGCCAAGATCGACGACGTGCTGGTGGGCACCGTCGACCGGTTCCGCGGCCGGGAGGCCGCCGTCGTGCTGGTCTCCATGACCACCTCGGCACCGGAGGACGCCCCGCACGGGACGGCGGCCCTGTTCTCCCCCGGATTGATCCGCGCCGCCGTCGGTCGCGCGATGTGGAAGGCGATCGTCATCCGCTCGCCGCTGCTGACCAGCTACCTGCCGGACACGCCCGAGGAACTCACCGACCTCGCGCGCTTCCTGCGGCTGGGCTGATCAGCCGAAGTTCCTGCGGCTGGGCTGATCAGCCGAAGTTCTTGCCCTCGCCGCGATAGGTGGGCACGGTGGTGCGCGTGCCGTCGGCCTCCACCAGGTGCAGGTCGTCGAAGCGCTCGCACAGTTCGCCCGCCTTGGCGTGCCGGAACCAGACCCGGTCCCCGATGCGCAGCTCGCTCGCTCCCGACAGCGGCGTCTGCACCTCACCGGCGCCCTCGGTACCGATCAACCGCAATCCCTTGGGCCACACCGGTTTCGGTACCCGGGAGGCGCCCGCTGGACCGGAGGCGATGTACCCGCCGGCGAACACGGTGGCGATGCTCGGCGCCGGCCTGCGCAGCACCGAGGTCGCGAAGAACAGCGCGGGGCGCGGGGTGAAGGAGCGGTAGTGGTCGAACAGGGTCGGCACATACAGGCCCGACCCGGCGGTCACCTCGGTGACCTGCGTGTCGCCCACGCTGACCTCGATGGAGCCGGTGCCGCCGCTGTTGACGATCTCGAGCGGGCCGACCACCGACCGCACCGCGTCGAGCACCGCGGCGCGGCGGCGGCCGATCTCGGCCGCGGAGGCCTTCTTGACCAGCCGCACCGCGGGGTTGCGGTCCGGCAGGCCCGCGATCTGCGCCTCGTAGGTCATCACGCCGACCACGTCGAAGTTCGCGGCACGCGCCGCGCGGGCGAGGTCGGCGGCCTGTTCGGGGGTGCGCACGGGCGAGCGGCGCACGCCCAGGTGCAGCGGGCCCAGCCGCAGCGAGGCGTCCACGTCCAGGCAGACCCGCGGACGGACCCGGTCGGTGCCCATCGCCGCGCGGGCCAGCTCGAGCTGGGCGACGTCGTCGACCATCAGGGTGATCGCGCGTAGGGCGGACTCGTCGGCCGCGAGTGCGGCCAGCGCGGCGCGGTCGACGCTCGGATAGCCCAGCAGCACGTCCCCGGCCCCGAGACCGGCCAGCCAGAGTGCCTCGCGCAGCGAATAGGACATGATCCCGGCGAAGCCGCCGGATCGGGTGAGGCCGGCGCCGAGCACGGTCTCCAGGACGGCCCGGCAGCGGACGGATTTCGCGGCCACCCGGATCGGGGTGCCGTGGGCGCGCCGCTCGAGGTCGGCGGCGTTGGCCCGCAGGGTCGGCAGATCGAGGGCAGCCAGCGGCGGATCGAGGTCGGCGGTGGCCGCGTGCAGACCGGGGATCGGCGTGGTCTCGCTCACGCCTTCCACTCAACCACCTAACTGGTCAAACGTCCAGCATCGCCGGCGCGCGCGATCGGGCGCGCGCGGGCTCAGGCGGACCTGAACGGCGCTCAGATTTCGACGGCGCGCGAGGTCAGGCCGCTCACCAGATCGTCGAGCACCACCAGCGTGGTCTCGTCGTCACAGCAGGCCAGCCAGCGCAGCATCGTGCCCTGCAACATGGACACGCAATAGGCGGCGATCGCGTCGACCGGCTCGAGCCACTGGGTGCCGGACAGGTCCGCGCACAGCTCGAGGAAGGTGACGATCTCGGCATCCATGCGATGGAAGGTGGTGGCCGCGACCGGGTCGGGCACGCACTCGGAGCTGACCTCCCAGCGCTCGCGGATCGTCTTCACCGTCGACTCGTAGGCCCGGATCTGCTGGTACGGGGCCTGCTTGATCTGCGGCCAATGGGCCGAGACGCCCGCGTGAAGCAGCACCCGCAGTGCCCGCACTCCGGTGTGATCGAGCGACGCGGCCGCCTTTTCGACCGCCTCGCAGATGGTCGGCCGCAACCGACCCTCTACAGTTTCTCCACGTGCGCTCAACGACGACTCTCCCTCGGCGAAAGAACTCGCGCACCTGCGTCGGCGCGACTCGCTGAACTTGGCGGACTGTCCGGGAATCCCCAGGCTGCCCGGTCCAACGTTCATCAATGGTAGAGGGTTTCCAGGATTTGAGAACGGGTAAGCGACTAACTTTCGGACTGCAAGATTGTTTTGTTACCCGACCGGGACTCCACCGCGACGTTGCGACGGCCCCGCAAAATCCCCGTTGGCGGCGGCGACTTCGGACCCTCTCGAACCGAGATCCACGCCTTGATCCACCTTACGGACACCTTTCGGCAAATCGCCCGGCTGTGGCGGATCGCACATCCGAGCCGGGCAAATCGGTCGATCGAGCGCACCGCGGCGGCCCGCCGCGCACACCCCGCGCCCGTTAGCCTGAACCGGTGACTTCCCCGCCTCCGGCCGACCAGTTCCACCTCTCCGGCACGTTCAACTTCCGCGACACCGGCGGCCTGCGCACGGTCGACGGCGCCAAGGTCCGCCCCGGCGTCCTGCTGCGCTCGGCTCAGCTCAGCGGCCTGGACGACCGCGGCCACGCGACCCTGCGCGAGCTGCGCGTCACCGATGTGCACGACCTGCGCGGACTGCGCGAGATCGACCACATCGGCCACGACAACCTGCCCGCCGACGTGCGCCTGCGGGTGACCCCGTTCGACTCGCGCATGGGCGAGGCGCCGCCGCACGACTCCGGCGACACCGACGCGTTCACCCACATGCTCGAGGTCTACCGGGCCTTCCCCGCCCTGCCCGAGGCCAACGCGGCCATCGTCGAACTCGCCGAGTCGATCGTGCGCGGCGACGGCGCGGTGCTCGTGCACTGCGCCGCTGGCAAGGACCGCACCGGCTGGGCGGTGGCGACGCTGCTGCGCGCGGTGGGCGTCAGCGAGGAGGACGTGCTCGCCGACTACCTGCGCAGCAACGAGGCGGTGCCCGCGCTGCGCGCCATGCTCACCGCCACGATGGGGCCGGGCGCCGAGCCCTCGCCCGACCTGCTGGGCGTCCGGGAGGAGTACCTGCGCATCGGCACCGAATCGGTGCGCGAACTGCACGGCGACCACGACAGCTTCCTCGCCGCCGCGGGCCTGGACGCGCGGCTGCGGGAACGGCTGCGCGAACGGCTGCTCGAGTAGCGCCTACGCGGTGGCCCGGTACACCAGCCCGTCGGGGGCGATGCGTACCTGGTCGCCGGTGTGGAACCAGCCGCCGGTGAACCGGTCGGCGGTCGATTCCGGGTCGTTCCAGTACCGGCGGCTGACATTCGGGCCGCGGCACAGCAGTTCCCCGTAGCCGGTGTCGGCACGCGGCCCGCACAGCGCCAGTTCCGTTCCGCCGAACGGGAATCCGAGCACGGTCGCGGTGGCGGTGTCGGTGGCGGCGGTGTCTACGGCGGTGGCGGTGCGGTCGGCGTCGGTGACGTCGAGGGCGAGACCGATACCACTGGTCTCGGTGGCGCCCCACACCGACCAGTGCCGGGCGGCGGGGAACAGCTCACGCAGCGCGGCCGGCAGCTCCGGGCGCGGCGCGCGGCGGCGTTCGGCGCGCTGACCGGCACTGCTGACCCGCAGGACACCGTCGGTGCGCACCCCGTCGGCGCGCAGTTCGGTGAGAGTGGGCAACAAACCCGCGAAGATCTCCGGCGTGGCCGAGACCATGTCGACCCGCTCGGCGACGAGCGCCCGGGCGAGCCCGGCCCGGTCCGGCGCGAGCACCACCGTGCCGCCGACGGCGAACGTGGGCAGCAACTGGTCGACGCAGCCACCGGCCTCCGACAGCGGCAACAGCACCAGATTGCGCACGCCGTCGGTGGGCAGATCCAGCGCGGCGACCACCGAACGCACCGCCGACAGCAGGTTCTCGTTGGTGAGTTCGACCCCCTTGGGCTCGGGGGTCTCGCCGGTGTAGCAGAGCACCGCGAGATCGCCCAGTGCGGCGCCGTCGTCGATGAACGCCGCGCCGTCGGGCAGGCGGGTCCCGGTGCCGAGCACGAAATCGACCGCGCTGTCGGCGATCACGCGCTCGGCGATGCCCGGCGCGAGCCCGTCGGGCACCAGCACCGGCACCGCGCCGCTGAGCAGCGCGCCCAGGAACGCCTGCACCCACCGCACCCCGGCGGGCATCCGAATCGCGACCCGGTCGCCGTAGCCGATGCCGTGCTCCTGCAGGCCACCGGCGATCCGCGAGGCCGAATGCCACATCTCGCGATAGGTGAGCCGGGGCCCGCCCGGCTCCACCACCGCTTCCCGGGCGGCGAAGGCATGCACCTGCAGGTCGAGCAGCTCGGTGAGCGCCGGGGTGAGGTTGCCGTACCGGAGCACGCCGTCGGCGCCGCGCGCCAGCGGGTTGTCGCACAGGCGCGCACGGGTGAGGGGATATTCGACGACCAACTGCTGCGACATTCGTCCTCCGCGTGCCTAGAGCCAGCAGGCCCCTGCACTATATGACGCGGATCACAATCGCGCGGTGTTGTTGTCGGACTGTGTCCCTCCGGCGGGTCCCCGTCAGCGGCCGGTGTAGGTCGCCTTGCCCGGCCCGTTCTCCAGGAAGCTGCGCACGCCGCCGCGCAGGTCCTCGGTGTCGAACAGCACGCCGGAGACCTTCGGGGTCACCGCGTCGGCGTGCGCGACGCCGCCGGAGCGCCACGCCTCGATGATCTGCTTGGTCGCCGCGTGCGCGCGCGTCGGGCCGTCGGCCAGCTTGTGCGCCAGCGCCCGCGCGGCCGGGTCCAGATCGTCGTGCACGTAGTTGACCACGCCCCAGTCGGCCATCGTGGCGGCGTCGTAGAGGTCGGCGGTCATCACGAACTCGCGCGCGCGGCCCGAGCCCGCCCGCTCGGCCAACCGCTGCGGCCCGCCCATCGAGGGGGTCAGCCCGACCACGGTCTCCACCAGACCGAACTTGGCCTTGGGCGCGGCCAGAATGATGTCGCAGGCCAGCGCGATCTCGAACGCGGCGGTGAGGGTGAGCCCGTGCGCGGCGAACAACACCGGGCACGGCAGCGCCTCGATGGGATGGATGATCTCGTCGAACAGCCGCTGCCACAGCGCGGCGCCCTGCTCGGTGCTCAGCCCGTCGAACACATGCACGTCGACACCACCGGAGACGACCTTGCCCTCCGCGCGCAACAGCACCGCCCGCGGCGGCGCGGCGGTCAGCGCCGCGATGTCGGCGACCAGGCCGTCGAACATGGCCTGGTCGAACAGGTTCAGCGGCGGGTTGGCCAGGGTCAGGATCGCGACCTCGGCACCGGCCTCGGTGGTCTCACGGTCCAATCGGGTCGCCTTGTTCTCGCTCATTGCAGCAGCCTAAGCGGTGCGTCTGCGACACTGGGAGAGTGAGCGAGGCGGAAACACGAAGCTCGTCGGCGGCACCGGGCTCTTCGGAAGCACCGGGCTCTTCGGAAGCACCGGGCTCTGCGGAAGCACCGGGCTCTGCGGAAGCACAGGGCTCGCCGGGAACCCAGAACGGCTCCTATGTCGAGCCGGGCGAGTTCAAGCGCGACACCAACTACATCACCACCCGGATCACCGCCGACGGACGTGACGGTTATCCGGTCGAGCCCGGCCGATACCGGCTGGTCGCCGCGCGGGCGTGCCCGTGGGCCAACCGGACGCTGATCGTGCGCAGGCTGCTCGGGCTCGAGGACGTGCTCTCCCTCGGCCTGTGCGGCCCCACCCACGACAAGTACAGCTGGACCTTCGATCTCGACCCCGGCGGCGTGGACCCGGTGCTCGGCATCCCCCGGCTGCGCGATGCCTACCTGGCCCGCTTCCCCGACTACCCGCGCGGCATCACCGTGCCCGCCGTCGTGGACGTGCCGACCGGCCAGGTGGTCACCAACGACTACGCGCAGATCACCCTGGACTTCTCGACCGAGTGGACGGCCTACCACCGACCCGGCGCCCCCGACCTCTATCCGGAGCGGCTGCGCGCGGAGATCGACGAGGTCGCCGACGTCATCTTCCGCGACGTGAACAACGGCGTGTACCGCTGCGGCTTCGCCGGGGCGCAGGACGCCTACGAGCGGGCCTACGACCGGCTCTTCGCCCGGCTGGACTGGCTGTCGGAGCGGCTGGCGGACCAGCGCTACCTGGTCGGTGACACCATCACCGAGGCCGACGTGCGGCTGTTCACCACCCTGGTCCGGTTCGACCCGGTGTACCACGGCCACTTCAAGTGCAACCGGCAGAAGCTGAGCGAGATGCCGGTGCTGTGGGCCTACGCGCGCGACCTGTTCCAGACCCCCGGCTTCGGCGACACGATCGACTTCGATCAGATCAAGACGCACTACTACGTGGTGCACGCCGACATCAACCCGACCAGGGTGGTGCCCAAGGGCCCGGATCTGTCCGGCTGGCTCACCCCGCATGGCCGGGAAGCGTTGGGCGGCAGGCCCTTCGGCGACGGCACACCGCCGCCCCCGCCCAAACCGGACGAGCGCGTCCCGGCGCTGCCTGCGCCCGCCTGAGGCGGCTGTTTCGTCGTCGCCGGACCCGGGAACCCGGCCCGCGGCACGGTTCGTTGCCGTGTTGGGCCGACGCGTGTTCGGTGCCATAGAGTTCAGCCGAGGCCGAGTTCAGCCGAGGCCGAGACGAAGGGGTGTCATGAAGCACGGCGCGTTCGAGAAGACCGTGATCAGCTTGCTGGAGAACGGTGCCAAGCTGCAGGGCCCGGCGGTGGACAAGTACATCGAGCGCATCCGTCGCGCGCACCCCGAGGAGTCCCCGGCCCAGATCATCGACCGCATCGAGCGGCAGTTCCTGCTCGCGGTCACCGGCAGCGGCACCGCGGCGGGCGCGACCGCGGCCATGCCCGGCGTCGGCACGGTGGCCTCGCTGGCCACCATCACCGCCGAGACCGCGTTCTTCCTGGAGGCCAGCGCGCTCTACACGCTGGCGGTGGCCGCCGTGCACGGCATCGCCCCCGAGGCCAAGGAACAGCGCCGCGCACTGGTGCTCGCGGTGGTGCTCGGCGACAGTGGCATGCAGATCGTGGAGCGCTCGGTCGGGCGGTCCGCGCAGAACTGGGGCACGCTGATGGCCAACCGGATCCCCGGCCTGTCGGGGATGAACGACTCGCTGATGAAGCGCTTCGTCGTCCGGTTCCTCACCAAGCGCATGGCGCTGATGGCGGGCAAGGTGATCCCGATGGGCATCGGCGCGGTGATCGGCGGTGTCGGCAACCGGGCCCTGGGCCGCACCACCGTGGACAACGCCCGCAAGGCCTTCGGCCCGCCGCCCGCCACCTGGCCCGCGCACCGGCCACGCGTGATCGAGGCCGACCCGCTGCCCGCGATCGATCCGACGAAGCCGGGTCCGCCGCGATGACGGCGAAGCCGCCCGCGATCACCGTCCGCGCGCTAGCCAAACGCTACGAGAGCGGGATCGGTGTCGAGGACGTCAGCTTCACCGTCGCCCCGGGTACCGTCACCGCACTGGTCGGACCGGCCGGTTCCGGGAAGACCACGGTGTTGCGGGTGCTGCTCGGTCTCGTCGAACCGACCGGGGGGACGGCCACGGTGCACGGGGCAGGCTCGGTCGGCGCGGTGCTCACCCCGCGGGGACTGCATCCGGGCCGGGCGGCACGCGAGCATCTGGCGGTCTACGCCGCCGCGGCGGGCGTCGGGCGCGACCGGGTCGCCGACGTGCTCGAGACCGTGGGGCTGAGCGACGTGGCCCGGGTGCGCGCCGGTGACCTCTCCCCCGGCCGGCAGACCCGGCTGGCGCTGGCCACCGCGCTGCTGACCGATCCGCGGGTGCTGCTGCTCGACGACCCGACCGATGGGCTCGACCACACCGAGCGGGGCTGGCTGCACGACTTCCTGCGCAGGCACGCCCGCCGCGGCGGCAGCGCGGTGGTTACCGGCGCGAGCCTGGCGGCGGTGGTGGCGACGGCCGATCAGCTGGTGGTGCTCAGCGAGGGCTCAGCGGTGTACCAGGGCACGCCCGCCGCGCTGCGGCGCAGCAACCCCGACCGGCTGGTCGTGGCGGCCGGGGTGCCGGTCGCGCTGGCGACGGCACTGGCCGCGCGCGGCCACACCGACGCGGTGATCCGGCCCGACGGGCGGCTCGCCGTCGCCGAGGCCACCGAGGCGCAGATCCGCGACGCCGCGCGCGCCGCGGGGGTCCGCATCGACAGCATCGTCGCCGACCCGATCCACCCGGACCGGGTGCTCGCCTCGCTCACCAGACCGCGGGTGCGGCCCCCGGCCCCGAGCACGTTCGTACCACCCCCGCCCCAGCCCACGCCCTACGGAATCCCGCGATGACGCCGCTGCCCACGGACCTGATCCCACCCGTCACCTCCGAGGTCCGCAAGGTCGCCACGCTGCGCTGGTGCCTGCTGCTGGCCGCGCTGCTGCCCGCTGTCGGGCTCGTCGCGAGCGCGGTCACCGCGGGCATGGCCGGGCCGCTCGACCCGCGCGGCCAGCCGGTCACCGGTGCCGCCACCCTCGGCCTCTACCTGGCGATCCTGGCCACCGTGCTGGGCGCGGGCGCGTTCGGCGCGGCCACCGCGGGCGGTGAGTTCCGGTACGGCTCGATACCGCTGACTGCGGTGTTCATCGCCGACCGGGATCGGCTGATGGCCGCGAAACTGCTCGTCGCGGGCGTCGCCGCGCTGGCGGTGGCGCTGCTGACCGAACTCGTCGCCGTCGCCTGCCTGTTCGGTTTCGGGCGCGGGAAGTTCGAGTTCGGCGCGCGCCTGGTCGCGGTGTTCGGGGCCGGGTTGTTCGCCGCGGTGTGCTGGGCGCTGATCGGGGTGGGGCTCGGCGTGCTGCTGCGCCAATCCACCGGTGCGGTGGCGCTGCTGCTGGGCTGGCTGCTGGTGTTCGAGCCGCTGGTGTGGCTGGTGGCCGAGGGCATGGGCATCGGTGGCCTCGCGGTGCTGCTGCCCGGCTCGGCCACCGTCGGCACCGTGTTCGTCGGCTCCTTCGACGACAGCGGACTGTTCGCACCCACCCCCGCCGCGCTCGTGGTGCTGCTGCTGTGGACCATCGCCGTCGGCGCGGCGGGCTGGTGGCGCCTACGCGAACGCGATCTCTGACCGCCACCCCCGACCGTCTCGCCCCGGTGTGGCCGGGGGAACAGCCGACCTGTCGGCGGACATGATTACCGTCGGATGCGGTGGTTGTGTGTGGAACGGGACGGTGAGAGCGTGAGCGGGCGGCGTACGGCGGGCTGGATCAGGCGGCTGTGGGCCGAATGCCTGCGCCATCCCGGCACGCTCGCGGGCATCGGCGGCGCCATCCTGGCCGGCGCGCTGGTGGAGGTGAGCGCGCCGCTGCTCACCAAACGCGCCCTGGACGCGGCCGGTGTCGGCGACACCGGCGTCATCGGCACGGTCGCGCTGCTGCTGGCGGTGCTGGCCGCGGGCCGGTTCGTCGCCGCCTTCGGCCGCCGGTTGCTGGCCGGGCGGCTCTCCCTCGACGTGCAACACGGCCTGCGGGTGCGGGTGCTCGGCGCGCTGCAACGGCTCGACGGCGCCGGGCAGGACGCGCTGCGCACCGGTCAGGTGGTGTCGCGGTCGATCACCGACCTGCAACTGGTGCAGGGCCTGCTGGCGATGGTGCCGCTCTCCGGCATGGCGCTGCTGCAATTCGTGCTCGCCGCCGCGGTGATGCTGTGGCTCTCGCCGCCGCTGGCGGTGGCGGCGCTGCTGGTGGTGCCCGGCATCGCGGCGGTGGTGTACCGGATGCGGCCGCGGTTGTTCGCGGCCACCTGGTCGGCGCAGCAGCGCGCCGCCGATCTGGCCCAGCACGTCGAGGAGACGGTGACCGGCGTGCGGGTGGTGAAGGGCTTCGGGCAGGAAGCCAGGATGGTCGACGTGCTCGAACGGCACGCGCGCCGGCTGTACGCCGAACGGATGCGCGCGGCCCGGATCGATTCGCGGTTCGCGCCGGTGGTGGCGGCCGTCCCGCAGGCCGGACTGGTCGCGGTGATCGCCTTCGGCGGTTGGCTGGCACTGCACGGCACGATCGGCGTCGGCACCTTCCTCGCCTTCGCCGCCTATGTCGCGACGATGACCTCGGCGGCGCGCGCGATGTCCTCGGTGGTGATCCTGGCCCAGCTGACCAGGGCCGCCGCCGAGCGCGTCTACCAGGTGATCGACACCGCCCCGGTGCTCACCGACCCGCCCGAACCCGTCCCGTTGCCGGCGGGCCCGCTCGGCGTCGAGATCGAGGGGCTGAGCTTCGGCTTCGAGCCGGACCGGCCGATCCTGCGCGACTTCGACCTCACCGTGCGCCCCGGCGAGACGGTCGCGATCATCGGGCCCGCCGGGTCCGGCAAGACCACGCTGTCGCTGCTGCTGCCGCGCTTCTACGCCCCCGACGCCGGCCACATCCGGCTCGTCGGCGCGGACGGCACCCAGCGCGTGGACCTGGCCGACGTGCGCGCCGCCGACCTGCGCGCCGCGGTCGGCGTGGTCTTCGACGACCCGTTCCTGTTCTCCGACACCATCGCCGCCAACATCGCGCTCGGCCGACCCGACGCCACCGACAGCGAGATCAGGCAGGCCGCCGAGCTCGCCGCCGCCGACGAGTTCATCGGCGAACTGCCCGACGGCTACGACACCGTGGTCGGCGAGCGCGGTCTCACCCTGTCCGGCGGTCAGCGCCAGCGCATCGCCCTGGCCAGGGTGCTGCTGGCCCGCCCGCGCATCCTCGTGCTCGACGACGCCACCTCCGCGGTGGACGCGGTGACCGAGGCGGCCATCTTCGACACCCTGCCCGACCGGGGCGGGCGCACCACGATCATCCTGGCGCACCGCGAGTCGACGCTGGCGCACGCCGACCGGGTGATCCGGCTGCCCGCCGCGCCGCGCGCGCTGCCCGCCCCCGACCCGGCCGGACCGGTGCCGTTGCGCAAGACGGTCGGGAAACCGGGCGGTGGCTTCGGGCGGGCCGCGGCCGCCGACATCGCCGAGACGCCGGAGCTGCGCCGCACCATCGAGAAGCTCCCGCCCGCCACCGAGGCGCCCGGCCTCGACGACGCGCGCCTGCGCACCCCCGATCCCGGCTTCCGCCTGGCCCGGCTGCTGCGCCCGGTGCGGGCACTCGTCGGCGCCGTCGTCGCGCTGCTGGCCCTCGACGCCGTGCTCGGTGTCGCCTTCCCGCCGCTGGTGCGCTATGCCATCGACACCGGTGTGGGCACCGGTGACTCCGGCGCCCTGGTGCGCGCCGCGGTCCTCGGCACGCTGCTGGTGGGCGCCGGGCTGCTGGTCGGCGCGGTCACCATCGTGCTCACCGCCCGCACCGGCGAGCGGGTGCTCTACGGCCTGCGGGTGCGCAGCTACGCGCATCTGCAACGGCTCGGGCTCGACTACTACGAGCGGGAACTGTCCGGCCGGATCATGACCAGGATGACCACCGACGTCGACGCGCTGTCGAGCTTCCTGCAGACCGGTGTCGCCACCACCCTGATCGGGCTGCTGACGGTGGTCGGCATCGCGGTGGCGCTGCTGGTGATCGACTTCTCGCTGGCGCTGGTGGTGCTGGCCGCCGTGCCGCCGCTGATCCTGGCGACGGTGCTGTTCCGCCGGGTCTCCTCCACCGCGTACTCGATCTCGCGCGAGCACGTGTCCGCGGTGAACGCCGACTTCCAGGAGAACGTCACCGGTCTGCGGGCCGTGCAGGCCAACCGGCACGAGCCGGTCGCGGCCCGCCGGTTCGCCGAGTACTCCCGGCGCTACCGCAACTCCCGGATGCGGGCGCAGCGGGCGATCGCGCTGTACTTTGCGTTCGTGGTGGCCTGGGCGGATCTGGCGCTGGCCGCGGTGGTGTTCGTCGGCGCCCGCGAGGTGGCCACCGGCGCGACGACGGCGGGCACGCTGGTGGCGTTCGTGCTCTACCTCGAACTGCTGTTCGGCCCGATCACCCAGCTCTCCCAGGTCTTCGACGGCTACCAGCAGGCCCGGGTCGGTTTGCGCCGCATCGGCGACCTGCTGCGGACCCCGTCGTCGATCGCCGCCGACCCGCCCGACGCCGTCCCGATCACCGACGGCCTGCGCGGTCAGGTCGCGGTCGATCACGTGCGGTTCCGCTATCCGGGCACCGACACCCCCGCGCTGGACGACGTCGCGCTCGACATCCCGCCCGGTTCCACGCTCGCCCTGGTGGGCCCGACCGGCGCGGGCAAGTCCACCATCGTCAAGCTGCTGGCCCGCCTCTACGACCTGCCGCGCGACCCCGGCGGTGGGCGTATCGCGGTGGACGGGGTGGACCTGCGCGACTACCGGCTGCGCGACTACCGCGCCCGGCTGGGCATCGTGCCGCAGGAAGCTCACCTGTTCACCGGCGACGTGGCGAGCAACATCGCTTTCGGGAAACCGTCCGCGAGCGAGGACGAGATCGCCGCGGCGGTCGCGGCGGTCGGCGCGACCGAGATGATCGAGTCGTTGCCGCAGGGGCTGCGGCAGCCGGTGGGCGAACGCGGGCGCGGCCTGTCGGCCGGGCAACGTCAGCTCATCGCGCTGGCCAGGGCCGAGCTGGTGCGCCCGGATCTGCTGCTGCTCGACGAGGCCACCGCCACGCTGGATCCGGAGACCGAGGCGTCGGTGCTGGTGGCGAGCGCGTCGGTGGCGCGGGGCCGCACCACGGTGGTGGTCGCGCACCGATTGGCCACCGCCGCCCGCGCCGACGCCATCGCCGTGGTGGAGCGTGGCCGCATCGTCGAGCACGGCACCCACGAGCAGTTGCTGGCCGGTGGCGGAACCTACGCGCGACTGTGGTCGGCCGGGTCCGCGACGGTGGTCGGCGAGCCGTCCGCGTAAGGGTGAGGCGGACGACACACCGCGGCGCGGAGGGAATAAGGTCGATGCCGGACGGGTCGAACACACACGGGTTCGGTTTCCGGCGGGTGGTGGTGACACCGCCGATTTGCTGCTGGGCATATCCTCGACAGAGGGCGCATCGGCGCGCATCCGCCGATCCCCGTGCCGGGCACGTCACAAACGTCGCAGCGCGAAGAACGAAATGAGGCGAACACCTGCTGTGAGCAGCTCAACTTCCCAGTTCGGTCAGAACCAGTGGCTGGTCGACGAGATGTATCAGAAGTTCAAGCAAGATCCATCTTCGGTCGACGAAAGTTGGCACGAATTCCTCGCCGACTACACCCCTGACACCACCACCGACGCCAGCGACAACGGGCAGCAGCCGCCCGCGCCGACGACCGCCTCTCCGCCCGGCCAGGCCCCCGCGCGACCCGCGGCCGCCCCGTCGGCTCCCGCCTCGCAGCAGGCCGCTCCCGCGCAGTCCACCGCCAAGCCCCAGCAGCCCGCCGCCAAGCCGCAGCAGCCCGCCGCCAAGCCGCAGCAGCCCGCCGCCAAGCCGCAGCAGGCCGCCCCGAAGGCCACCGAGAGCAAGGCCACCGAGAGCAAGGCCGCCGCCCCGAAGGCCACCGCCGCCAAGGGCACCGCGCGCACGCCGCAGACCACCCCCGCGCCGACCTCCAACGCCGCGCCGACCTCCGGCGGACCCAAGTCCGCCGAGGCCGCCGACGAGTCGAAGGTGCTGCGCGGCGCCGCCGCGGCGGTCGCGAAGAACATGTCGGCCTCGCTGAGCATCCCCACCGCCACCTCGGTGCGTGCCATCCCGGCCAAGCTGATGATCGACAACCGCCTGGTCATCAACAACCACCTGGCCCGCACCCGCGGCGGCAAGATCTCCTTCACCCACCTGCTCGGCTACGCCATCGTGCAGGCGGTCAAGGCGTTCCCGAACATGAACCGCCACTTCGCCGAGATCGACGGCAAGCCGCACGCGGTCACCCCCGCGCACACCAACCTGGGCCTGGCCATCGACCTGCCCGGCAAGGACGGCAGCCGCTCGCTGGTCGTGGCCGCCATCAAGGGCGCCGAGGAGATGACCTTCGCCCAGTTCCACTCCGCCTACGAGGACATCGTGCGGCGGGCGCGCGAGGGCAAGCTCACCACCGAGGACTTCTCCGGCGTCACCATCTCGCTCACCAACCCGGGCACCATCGGCACCGTGCACTCGGTGCCGCGGCTGATGCCCGGCCAGGGCGCCATCATCGGTGCGGGCGCGATGGAGTACCCGGCCGAATTCCAGGGCATGAGCGATGAACGGATCGCCGACATCGGCGTCGGCAAGCTCATGACGCTGACCTCGACCTACGACCACCGCATCATCCAGGGCGCGGAGTCCGGCGACTTCCTGCGCACCATCCACCAGCTGCTGATCTCCGACGAGTTCTACGACGAGATCTTCCACGGCCTCGGGGTGCCCTACGAGCCGGTGCGCTGGCGCAAGGACATCAAGGAGCGCGGCGTCGACAAGAGCACCCGCGTGCTCGAGATGATCTCGGCCTACCGCAACCGCGGTCACCTGATGGCCGACACCGACCCGCTGCACCTGGTCAAGGACAAGTTCCGCAGCCACCCCGACCTCGACGTCACCCAGCACGGGCTGACCCTGTGGGACCTCGACCGCGAGTTCAACGTGGGCGGCTTCCACGGCCAGGAGCGCATGAAGCTGCGCGACGTGCTCTCGGTGCTGCGCGACGCGTACTGCCGCCACGTCGGCGTGGAGTACATGCACATCCTCGATCCCGAGCAGCTGCAGTGGATCCAGGAGCGCGTCGAGCAGAAGCACGTCAAGCCGACCGTCGCACAGCAGAAGTACATCCTGAACCGGCTCAACGCCGCCGAGGCGTTCGAGACCTTCCTGCAGACCAAGTACGTCGGCCAGAAGCGTTTCTCGCTGGAGGGCGCCGAGTCGGTCATCCCGATGATGGACGCCGTCATCGACCAGTGCGCCGAGCACGCCCTCGACGAGGTCGTCATCGGCATGCCGCACCGCGGCCGGCTCAACGTGCTGGCCAACATCGTCGGCAAGCCCTACTCGAAGATCTTCACCGAGTTCGAGGGCAACATGAACCCGGCCGCCACGCACGGCTCGGGCGACGTGAAGTACCACCTCGGCGCCGAGGGCAACTACCTGCAGATGTTCGGCGACAACGAGATCAAGGTCTCGCTGACCGCCAACCCCTCGCACCTCGAGGCGGTCGACCCGGTGCTCGAGGGCCTGGTGCGCGCCAAGCAGGATCTGCTGGACAAGGGCGACGGCCCCGAGGGCTTCTCGGTCGTGCCGCTGATGCTGCACGGTGACGCCGCGTTCGCCGGTCAGGGCGTGGTCGCCGAGACGCTGAACCTCTCCGGCCTGCGCGGATACCGCACCGGCGGCACCATCCACATCGTGGTGAACAACCAGATCGGCTTCACCACCGCCCCGGAGAACAGCCGCTCCACCGAGTACTCCACCGACATCGCGAAGTTCATCGGCGCGCCGATCTTCCACGTCAACGGCGACGACCCGGAGGCGTGCGACTGGGTCGCGCGCCTGGCGGTCGACTTCCGGCAGAAGTTCCGCAAGGACGTGGTCATCGACCTCATCTGCTA
This sequence comes from Nocardia sp. FDAARGOS_372, assembly GCF_002554515.1. NCBI lineage: Bacteria > Bacillati > Actinomycetota > Actinomycetes > Mycobacteriales > Nocardiaceae > Nocardia > Nocardia sp. FDAARGOS_372. The sequence goes on from NZ_PDDW01000001.1 coordinate 3,542,923, forward strand.
CCGCCGCCGCGGGCACAACGAGGGCGACGACCCGTCGATGACCCAGCCGTACATGTACGACGTCATCGACACCAAGCGCTCGGTGCGCAAGAGCTACACCGAGAGCCTGATCGGCCGCGGCGACATCTCGCTCAAGGAGGCCGAGGACGCGCTGCGCGACTACCAGGGCCAGCTGGAACGGGTGTTCAACGAAGTCCGCGAACTGGAGAAATACCCACCGGGCCCGAGCGAATCGGTCGAAGACGACCAGCGGGTGCCCGGCACCGTGCACACCGCGGTGGACAAGTCGGTGCTGCAGCGCATCGGTGACGCGTTCATCAACGTGCCCGAGGGCTTCAACGTGCACCCGCGCGTGAAGCCGGTGCTGGAGAAGCGCCGCGAGATGGCCTACGAGGGCAAGATCGACTGGGCCTTCGCCGAGCTGCTCGCCTTCGGCACGCTCATCGACGAGGGCCGGGCCGTGCGCCTGACCGGCCAGGACTCCCGTCGTGGCACGTTCACCCAGCGGCACGCGGTGATCATCGACCGCAAGACCGCCGCGGAGTACACCCCGCTGCACAACATCGGCAGCGCCAACCCGGGCTGGTTCGCCGTGCACGACTCGGCGCTGAGCGAGTTCGCCGCCGTCGGTTTCGAGTACGGCTACTCGCTGGGCAACCCGGATGCGCTGGTGCTGTGGGAGGCGCAGTTCGGCGACTTCGTCAACGGCGCGCAGTCGATCATCGACGAGTTCATCTCCTCCGGTGAGGCCAAGTGGGGCCAGCTCTCCGACGTCGTGCTGCTGCTGCCGCACGGCCACGAGGGGCAGGGCCCGGACCACACCTCCGGTCGCATCGAACGCTTCCTGCAGCTGTGCGCGGAGGGGTCGATGACGGTCGCGGTGCCGTCCACCCCGGCCAACTACTTCCACCTGCTGCGCCGGCACGCGCTCGACGGCATCCGCCGTCCGCTCATCGTCTTCACCCCGAAGTCGATGCTGCGCAACAAGGCCGTGGTCTCGGATCTGAAGGACTTCACCGAGTCCAAGTTCCGGTCGGTGTTCGACGAGCCCGCCTACGAGCAGGGCATCGGCGACCGCAGCAAGGTCAAGCGCATCCTGCTGACCAGCGGCAAGCTCTACTACGAGCTGGCCGCGGAGAAGGCCAAGCAGAAGCGCGAGGACGTGGCGATCGTGCGCGTCGAGCAGCTCTACCCGGTGCCGAAGTTCCGCATCAACGAGGCGCTGGGCGGCTACCCGAACGCGACCGACATCGCCTGGGTCCAGGAGGAGCCCGCCAACCAGGGCGCCTGGCCGTTCTTCGGCCTCAACCTGCCCGAGATGCTCCCCGACCGCCTGGGCAAGCTGCGCCGCATCTCCCGCCGCGCCATGTCGGCCCCGTCCTCGGGTTCGTCGAAGGTGCACGCCGTCGAGCAGGCGGAGATCATCGCCGAAGCCTTCGAGCCGACCAGCTAATTCCGCATCGCGACGCGCCGGGGCCGGGCAGCACGCACGCTGCCCGGCCCCGCGCCGTCGGCGGGGTCCTCGGGCAGGTTGGAGATCGAGACCGCGGGGGCCGGAATCCTCGTGCGCGTGATGGCGGATGAGGCGCGGTTCAGCGCGCAACCATTCGACGCGCGAAGCTCGAGCAGTCGCGCTTCCGCCGGGGACAGGCACCGCAGCAGAGCTGAACCCCTGAGGCTACGGAAGACCGACGGTGGTCGACCTGTGGACGAAGCCGGACGGCTGCCCCTGGACCGGTATAGCGTGGGTGGCGCGATGCCCACCGGCGTCGCGTGGTTCGGCGAGAGGGTGCGGGTGTCCGAGACGGGGTTGTCGTTCGTGACGATGGGGCTGGGGTGGGACCCGGCCGACCGGAGCCGCTGGTTGCGCGGGCGACGCGAGATCGATCTCAACGCCGCGGCGTTGCTGTTCGCGGGGGACGCGCTGGCGGATGTGGTGTACCACGAACAGTTGTCCTCCCAGGACGGTGCGGTGCGCCTGCTCGGCGACAGCACCAACGGTGAGGGCGACGGGGACAACGAGATCATCACCCTCGACCTCACCCGCATCGCCCCCGCGGTGACCACGGTGGTGCTCCTGGTGACCTCCTACACCGGCCAGACCCTGGATGAGGTACGAAACTCCTTCTGCCGCTTGGTGAACGGCGAGACCGGCACCGAATTCGCCCACTACGTCCTGGGAGATCCAGCGCACGGTTTCCTGGTGGGCACCCTCGACCGCACCGAAACCGGTTGGGCCTACCACGAAATCGCCGCCGCGATCGACGCCGAACACCCGGCCGAAGCCGTCCCGCACCTGGCCGCCCACCTGCACTGAGCGTCACGCCCGCAGTGCCGCCGCCAGTTGTGGTTCGAGGGCTGCGGCGAGGTTGAGCAGGGAGTCGACGAGTAGGTCGATGAGTTGTTCGCGGGGAATGGGTTCGGTGCGCAGCCAGGTGAGGGTGGTCTCCTCGACGAAGGCGATCCAGCCGCGCATGCCGAGCAGCAGGCGGGGGCGGTCGGGCTCGGCGACCTCGATCGGGGCCTCGGTGAGGATGAGCTGGACGATGGCGTCGCGGGTGGATTCGACCAGCGGGCCGAGGTCGGGGTTGACGCTGGTGGGTCCGCGCAGCAGTGCCAGGTACGAGGTGCGGTTCTGGCTGACGTAGTCGACGTAGCGCTCGATGGAGTCGCGCACCATGTCGGTGATGCCGAGCGTCCGGTCGGGGGTCACGCGCTCGAGCAGTTCGGCGTTGGCGTGGCGGACGATGGCGAGCTGGAAGTCCTGTTTGGTCGGGAAGTAGTGGAACAGCAGGCCGCGGGAGATGCCCGCTTCGGCGGCGATCTCGCTGACGGAGATGTCCTCGATGGCGCGCTCGCCGAGCATCCGCGCCCCGAGCGCGATCAACTGCTTGCGGCGCTCCTCGGGGGTGAGCCGGGTTCGTTTCGCGGTTCCGCCGGGGCTGCTGCTCTTCACGGTACTCATGTTACTGAACGTCGTTCAATACTGTTGACTCCTGCTCAATAGCGCCGTAATCTGGGTTACATGAGTCGCAAGGTTACAGACAATGCTGTCGGCGACCGGCCCACCCGCCACGCCAAGACGATCATCATCGGCAGCGGGTTCGCCGGATTGGGCCTGGCCATCCGCCTCAGGCAACAGGGCCGCACCGACTACCTGGTCCTGGAGCGCGGCAGCGATGTCGGCGGCACCTGGCGGGACAACACCTATCCGGGTGCGGCCTGCGACGTGCCCTCGCACCTGTACTCGTACTCCTTCGCGCTGAACCCGGACTGGTCGCGCTCGTTCTCCCGCCAGGGCGAGATCCAGCAGTACATCCGCTCGGTGGCCGAGAAGTACCAGGTGCTCGACAAGCACATCTTCGACTGCGACGTCACCGGCGCCCGCTGGAACGCCGAGACCGCGCAGTGGGAGATCGCCACCAGCCAGGGCTCCTTCACCGCCGACACCGTGGTCTCCGCGGTCGGCGCGCTGTGCGAGCCCGCGCTGCCCGATATCAAGGGCATCAACACCTTCGACGGCGAGATCTTCCACTCCGCCCGTTGGAACCACAGCGCCGACCTCACCGGCAAGCGGGTGGCCATCATCGGCACCGGCGCCTCGGCCATCCAGATCGTGCCCGCCATCGCGCCGCAGGTGGGCCACCTCGACGTCTATCAGCGCACCGCGCCGTGGCTGCTACCGCGCTTCGATCGGCCCTACACCTTGCCGGAACGACTGGCGTTCAAGCACATTCCCGGCGTGCAGCGACTCTCCCGCGCCGCGATCTACGCCGCGCGCGAGACCCAGGTGGTCGGCCTCGCCAAGTTCCCGCCGCTCATGCAGGCCTTCGAGCTGATCTCGAAAGCCAAGCTGCGCTACGAGATCAGCGATCCGGAGCTGCGCCGCAAGGCCACCCCGAACTACCGCATCGGCTGCAAGCGCATGCTGATCTCCAACGACTACTACCCGGCGCTGGACCGCGACAACGTCGACCTGATCACCGACGGCATCGCCGAGATCCGCCCGCACTCGATCGTCACCAAGGACGGCACCGAGCGCGAGATCGACGCGCTCATCGTGGCCACCGGCTTCCACGTCACCGATTCGCCGACCTACGAGACCATCGTCGGCAAGGACGGCCGCACACTGAGCGAGGTGTTCGACGACATCGGCCAGCAGGGTTACAAGGGCTCGGCCGTGGCGAACTTCCCCAACATGTTCTTCCTGCTCGGCCCGAACGTCGGCCTGGGCCACACCTCGATGGTGTACATGATCGAATCGCAGATCAACTACATCGCCGACGCGCTGGCCACCGTCGACCGCCTCGGCCTGCGCACCGTCGAGGTGCGCCGCGAGGTGCAGGACGAATACAACCGCGAACTGCAGGCCAAGCTGAGCAAGTCGGTGTGGAACACCGGCGGCTGCGCCAGCTGGTACCTGGACAAGCACGGCAACAACACCACGTTGTGGCCCGATTTCACCTTCCGGTTCCGTAGTCTGACAAGGAAATTCGACGTGTCGGCCTACGCGACCAGCACCACCCCCGACAAGAACACCGCCCCGGAGCCGACCACCGCGCCCGCCGAACTGAAAGTTGTGTGACCGTGAGCAACGACGCTTACTTCAAGGACAAGGTCTGTGTGATCACCGGCGCGGGTTCCGGCATCGGCCGGGCCCTGGCCGAGAACCTGGCCCGGCGCGGCGCGCGCCTGGCGCTGTCCGACATCGACACCGAGGGTCTGGCCGAGACCGTGCGTCGCTGTGAACAACTCGGCGCGCAGGTGAAGTCGGACCGGGTGAACGTGGCCGAGCGCGAGGCCGTGCTGCTCTACGCCGACGCGGTGAAGGCGCACTTCGGCGTGGTCCACCAGATCTACAACAACGCGGGCATCGCCCACCACGGCGACGTGATCAAGTCCGAGTTCAAGGACATCGAGCGGATCATGGACGTCGACTTCTGGGGTGTCGTCAACGGCACCAAGGCGTTCCTGCCGATGCTCATCGAGTCCGGCGACGGCCACGTGGTCAACGTGTCCAGCCTGTTCGGGCTCATCGCCGTGCCCGGCCAGGCCGCCTACAACTCGGCCAAGTTCGCGGTGCGCGGCTTCACCGAGGCGCTGCGCCAGGAGATGCTGGTCGGCAAGCTGCCGGTCAAGGTCACCTGCGTGCACCCGGGCGGCATCAAGACCGCCGTGGCGCGCAACGCCACCTACGCCGAGGGCATCGACGAGAAGTCGGCGGCCTCGATGTTCGACAAGAAGCTCGCCATCCACACCCCGGAGATGGCCGCGCAGACGATCGTCAACGGCGTGCGCAAGGGGCATGGCCGGGTGCTGATCGGCTGGGAGGCCAAGCTGCTCGATCTGTTCGTGCGCGTCACCGCCTCGGGCTACCAGCGCATCGCGGCCGCGGTCAGCGGCCCCTACCTGCCCTGACCCGAGTCCGGTTGCCGAGCGAGAGCGAACGACCTTGCGCGATCTGAACATTCCGCTGCCCGTCCTGCGGGCGGCGATCAATCCCCTGTTCCGGGTGATGCTCAACGCCCGCCTGCCGTTCACCGTGCAGCGCACCCTGATGGACGCGGCCTCCCGCATCCAGTTCGTGCCCGCGGGCACGACGGTGCGCCGCACCCGGCTCGGCGGCAGGCCGGCCGAGCAGCTGACCGCCGGGCGCGCCGAGCCCACCACCGCCGTGCTCTACCTGCACGGCGGTGGTTACGCCGTGGGATCGATGGCCACGCATCGCTCGCTGGCGGCGCGGCTGGCGCACGAGACGGGCGCGGCGGTGTTCCTGCTGGACTACCGGCTGGCGCCGGAGCATCCCTTCCCCGCCGCGCTCGACGACGCGGTGGCGGCCTTCGACGAGCTGGTCGCCGCCGGGTACGCGCCCGAGTCGATCGCCATCGCCGGTGACTCGGCGGGCGGTGGGCTGAGCCTGGCGACCGCGCAGCGCCTGCTGGCCGAGCAGAACCGCCGCCCGGCCGCGCTGGGGCTGATCGCGCCCTGGACGGACCCGACCGGCACCCCGGCGCGCGAGCGCGATCTCGTGGTGAGCAGGCCGTGGGCACTCGCCTGCGCGGCCGCCTACCTCGGCGACGGCGATCCTGGCGTGCCCGGATACGCGCCGCTGCGCGCGTCCATGCACGGGCTGCCGCCCACCTATGTGCAGGCCGATATCGATGAACTGCTGCATGAGCAGTGCGTAGAGTTGGTGCAGGCATTGCGCGACGCGGGCGTGCACGTGCGGTTCACCGAGAGCCGTGGGCTGTGGCACGTCGCGCAGCTGCAGGCGTCGCTGGCGGCGCCGGCGGCCGCGGCGGTGCGCGAATTGTCGGAGTTCCTGCGTGAGGCACTGCAACCGGTGGACATGCGCCACCTGGGTTGATCCGCTGCCGGGATTCGGCGGCCGGACTGACACCCCGGATCAAGGTGTCGTAGATTACTGGCGAGTAAACACACGTGGAAGGGCACTGATGCGAGAGTTCGAAGTCCCGGCTTCCTACACAATCCCGGATGACGCGAACAATTCCGACAACGTCTTCCGCCATGCCGAACAGTCGCCGAACGCCGTGCTGTTCAACGTGCCGAACGGCAGTGGTGGCTGGAAGGACGTCACGGCGTCGCAGTTCGCGAAGACCGTCACCGGTGTGGCGAAGGGCCTGATCGCCGCGGGCATCGAACTCGGCGACCGCGTGGCCATCATGGCACCGACCCGCTACGAGTGGCAGGTGCTCGACTTCGCCGTCTGGGCCGCCGGTGGCTGCACCGTCGCCATCTACGACAGCTCCTCCGCCGAGCAGGCCAAGTGGATCCTGCAGGACTCCGCCACCAAGCTGCTGGTGGTCGACAGCGACAAGCACCGCGCCGTGATCGACGAGATCGAGACCGGCGCGCTGCCCGACCTCGCCGAGATCGTGCAGATCGACAAGGGCGCCGTCGACGACCTGATCGAGCGCGGCAAGGACCTCGACGACCAGGTCGTACACGAGCGGCGCAAGCAGGTCGGCGCGAGCTCGCCCGCCACCCTGATCTACACCTCGGGCACCACCGGGCGGCCCAAGGGCGTCATGCTCTCGCACGCCAACCTGTGGGCGGAGTCCACCGCCGATCGCATCGCCCTGGGCAAGTACGTCACCGAGGGCAAGAAGACCCTCATGTTCCTGCCGCTGGCGCACGTGTTCGCCCGCGCGGTGGCGCTGGCGGCCTTCGACGCCAAGGTGATCGTCGCCCACACCTCCGACTGGACCACGCTGGTGGACCAGTTCGGCGCGTTCAAGCCGCACTTCATCCTCTCGGTGCCGCGCGTGTTCGAGAAGGTGTTCAACGGCGCCAAGCAGAAGGCGCACGACGGCGGCAAGGGCAAGATCTTCGACGCCGCCGCCGCGACCGCGATCGAGTACAGCGAGGCGCTCGACAACGGCGGCCCCGGCCTGGTGCTCAAGCTCAAGCACGCCCTGTTCGACAAGCTGGTCTACAGCAAGCTCAAGACCGCGCTGGGCGGGCAGTGCGAGGCGGCCGTCTCCGGCGGCGGCCCGCTGGGCGCGCGGCTCGGCCACTTCTTCCGCGGCGTCGGCGTGACGATCTACGAAGGCTACGGCCTGACCGAAACCACGGCCGCGTTCAGCGTGAACACCCCCGAGCACATCCGGGTCGGCTCGGTCGGCCGCCCGATCGAGGGCCACGCCGCCAAGATCGCCGAGGACGGCGAGCTGCTGCTGCGCGGCCCGGTGGTGTTCAACGGCTACTGGGGCAACGAGGCCGCCACCGAGGAGGCATTCGCCGACGGCTGGTTCAAGACCGGTGACCTGGGCGCGATCGACGCCGACGGGTTCATCACGATCACCGGCCGCAAGAAGGAGATCATCGTCACCGCGGGCGGCAAGAACGTCTCCCCCGCGCTGCTCGAGGACTCGCTGCGCGCGCATCCGCTGATCAGCCAGGTGATGGTGGTCGGCGACGGCCAGCCGTTCATCGGCGCGCTGATCACCCTCGACCCGGAGGCGCTGCCGGGATGGAAGGAACGGCACGGCCTGGCCGCGGACACCGCGATCGAGACGGTCGTCGAGCATCCCGAACTGGTCGCCGAGATCGATGCCGCGGTGGCCGAGACCAACAAGAAGGTCTCGCACGCCGAACAGATCAAGAAGCACCGCATCCTGACCGTGGACTGGACCCAGGAAGGCGGCGAGCTGACCCCCAAGATGTCGCTCAAGCGCGCGGTGGTCATGAAGCAGTACGCGGCCGAGGTGGAGAAGATCTACGCCTGAGCAGCCGAGGTAGGGCTTGGTCGGCCGGCGGGGCCGGGGCGGCAGTAGGCTCGCGGCATGGTACTGCGGTGGCGGATCGCCGCCGGGCTGGTGAGCGCGGGGCTGGCGCTCGCCCTGGCCGAACTCCTCGCGGCCCTGCTGCGGCCGGGTAGCGCCCCGCCCTACGTACTGGGCGCCGCGGTGGTCGACCACACCCCGGACGGGCTGCGCGAGTGGGCGATCCAGACCTTCGGCACCGCCGACAAGGCCGTGCTGTTCCTCGTCATGGGCGCGGTCGCGGTCCTGCTCGCCGGGGTCGCGGGCGCCGTCGAACGCGACCGACGGACGTTCGGCTCGGCGCTGTTCGCGCTGTTCGGCGCGGTCGCGGCGGTGCTCGCCGCCGACCGGTACGGTCTGCTCGCCGCGGTGCCGACGCTGCTGGGCGTGGGCGCCGGGATCGGGGCGTTGCGCTCGTTCGCGCGGCGGATCGACGCGGCAGCCGCGGCCGGAGCCGGCGCGCGCGGCGCGGAGACCGGGCAGCACAGGCCGGGCGCGTCGGCGTCTCGGCGCCGGCCGGACGAGCAGGTGCCCGATGTGCGACACCCCACCGGCCCGGTGGACGACACCCGCGGCGAGGCAGGATCACAGCCGCGCCGGACACCCGCCGCACAGACCGGGAGCAGCGACACCGGCCTCCCGGGACCATCGCGCGACGAGACGCACCGACCCGATCCGGCCCCCGGCCGACTCCCGCGTCGTACGCCTGCGCCGGAGTCCCAGCCGAGGGCGGCGGGCACCTGGAGAGAATCGCGCGGGACGCGGCACGAGCGGGGTCTCGCAGCCGCCGACCGCCGAGAACTGTTGCGCGGCCTGGTCATCGCCGGTGGTGCGGCGGTGGCGGCGGGCGCGGCGGGCCGGGTGCTCGCGGTGCGGCGGGGGGATGTGACGCAGGAACGGGCGGCGGTGCAGCTGCCCGCGCCGGGTGAGCCGCCGGTGGCGATCGACCCGGCGGCCGATCTGCGGGTGCCCGGACTGACCCCGTACCTGACGAGCGCCGACGACTTCTACCGCATCGACACCGCCCTGGTGTTGCCGCAGGTGTCGGTGCGGGATTGGTCGTTGCGGATCCACGGGCTGGTCGAACGCGAGATCCGGATCGGCTGGGACGACCTGGCCCGGCGCACCGCGGTGGAACGGCTGGTCACGCTGACCTGCGTGTCCAATCCGGTCGGCGGCGACCTGGTCGGCAACGCGCTGTGGCGGGGGTATCGCCTCGACGAACTGCTGGCCGAGGCGGGCCCGCTGCCCGAGGCCGACATGGTGCTCTCGCGCAGCAAGGACGGCTGGACGGCGGGCACGCCCCTGGCCGTGCTGACCGACGGACGCGACGCGCTGCTGGCGATCGGCATGAACGGCGAACCGCTGCCGGTGCGGCACGGCTACCCGGCCCGGTTGGTGGTGCCCGGCCTCTACGGATACGTCTCGGCGACCAAGTGGGTGACCGAACTGGAGGTCACCCGGTTCGATCGCGCCACCGCGTACTGGACCCGCCGCGGCTGGTCGGCCCTCGGCCCGATCAAAACCGGCACCCGCATCGACACCCCCGGCCCGCGCTCGCGCCCGAGCCCCGGCCCGGTGCCGGTCGCCGGTGTCGCGTGGGCACAGCACCGCGGCATCGCGGCGGTCGAGGTGCAGGTCGACGGCGGGCCCTGGCAGCAGGCCCGCCTGTCCGCCGAGCAATCGGTGGACACCTGGCGGCAGTGGGTCTACGACTGGGACGCCACGCCCGGACCGCACACCCTGCGCGCCCGCGCCACCGACGGCACCGGCGCGGTCCAGACCGCCGAGGTCGCCGACGTCCTGCCGGACGGCGCGACCGGTTATCCGAGCGTCACCGTGCGGGTGAGCTGACCACCGCCGCGCCGGTCAGGCGGAGACGGCGTCCGCGGCGGTGGGCTGATCGGCCGTGGTGCGCGGGCCGTGGCCGATGAACAGCGCCGAGGCAAGCACGCCGATGAGCAGGACGGCGGCGGGCAGGATCATCGATTCCGACAGCGCCGCGCTGAATTCGTCGAGCACATGCGGCGGGATCGGGCCCTGACCGACGCCGCCTTCGGCGACCCGGCCGCCGCCGAGCCCGTGCGCCGACATCCGGGACGCGATCAACGCGCTGATCGCCGCGCTGCCGAGCACCGAACCGACCTGGCGGGTGGTGTTGTAGATGCCCGAGCCCGCGCCCGCCTGCTGCACCGGCAGGTTGTGCGTCGCGGTGGCCGCCAGCGGACCCCAGATGCAGGCGTTGGCGAAACCGGCGAAGCCCGCCGACACCAGGAACAGGACCAGCTCCGAATCCGGCGTCATGATCGCCGCCCACCAGAAGATCACCGCGGCGAACAACGCGAACCCGATGGTGGGCAGGATGCGCGGCGCGAGCCGGTCGGCGAAGCGGCCGAGGACCGGCGCCGCGAAACCGGTGACGACCGCCATCGGCGCCAGCACCAGCGCCGACTTGGTCGGCGACATGTCGCGCACCGCCTGGAGGTAGAAGTAGACCGGCACCATCAACCCGGTCACGGCCGCGCCCATGGCGGCGATGGCGATGTTGGACAGCGCGAAGTTGCGGACCCGGAACAGTCCGAGCGGGACCAGTGGCTCGCCGGTGTTGCGCGCCTGGTTGACCACGAACAGCCCCAGCACCACGATGCCCGCGGCGATCAGCAGCCAGATGCGCACCGACCAGTCGTAGGTGTTGCCCTCCTGGATGCCGAACACCAGCAGGAACATGCCGAGTCCGCTGTGCACGACGCCGGGGATGTCGAACTTGTGCTCGTGGGTGGGCAGGGCGGGCACCAGCCACACCGCCAGCGCGAAGGCGAGCACGCCGACCGGCACGTTGACGATGAAGATCCACTCCCAGCTCAGGCCGTCCACCAGCACGCCGCCGAGGATCGGCCCGACCAGGGTGGCCAGGCCCGCGACGCCGCCCCAGAGCCCCATCGCGGCGCCGCGCTTGTCCGGCGGGAAGGTGCGGGTGATCACCGCCATCGTCTGCGGGGTCATCAGCGCCGCGCCGAGGCCCTGCACGGCGCGCGCGGCGATCAGCATCTCGATGCTGTTCGACATGCCGCACCACAGCGAGGCAGCGGTGAACACGGCCAGACCGGCCAGGTAGATGTTCTTGGGGCCGAAGCGGTCACCGAGGCGGCCGGTGATGAGCAGCGGCACGGCGTAGGTGAGCAGGTAGGCGCTGGTCACCCAGATGACCTGGGAGATGTCGGCGCCGAGGTCGGTCATGATCGCCGGGTTGGCGACCGCGACGATGGTCATGTCCAACAGGATCATGAAGAAGCCGACGACCAGCGCGAACAGCGCCAGCCACGGATTGCGTTGGGTCGACACGGAAATGCTTCCTATCTGGGGGCGATCGGGACGATCGAGGGGGATGGCGGCTGGGCGGCGTGCGCGCGGCGCGGCGCCGGGGGCGGGTCGGCCTCGTCGCCGTCCCACGGGGTGGCCGGCGCGGGCGTGCGGCGCGCGCCGGTCGGCTCGAACTCCTCCCAGGCCGGCTCGCCCGCGGCGAGCTCGGCGGTGAAGCCGGCCAGCCAGTCCCGCTGCGCCCGCACGGTCGCGCGCAGGTACGGCAGGACGAGCCAGTAGCGCCGGGCGATGCCCTTGCGCTCGGCCCAGGCGATCATCGCGTCCAGATCGGCCAGGTCGTGGTCGAGGTGGGCGATGCGCTCACCCAGCAGGGCGAGCACCTCCTCGGCGGGCAGGTTGTGTGCCTCGGCGAGGGCGAGCGGGAACTCGGGGTACTCGGGCACCGGGGCACGCAGGATGTCGGTGATCCGGTCGCGCAGCGCGGCGCGGCCCCGCGGAGTGATGCGATAGGTGGTGCGCTCGGGACGGTTGCCCGCACGGTCCACGCCCTCGGCGCGCACCAGTTCCTGATCGGCCAACCGCGCCACCGTGTGGTAGAGCGAGCCGGGGCGGACCTTGACCAGCATGTCCTCCCGGCGCTCGATCAGCGTCTGATACATCTCGTAGGGATGCATGGGCCGCTCCTCGAGCAGCGCGAGCACCGAGACCGCCAGTGCGGTCGGCTTGCCGCGCCCCTGCCCCATTCTCGCCACCTTCCGTCTCGTCCGCGCCGGATGCGCCACCGATCATTCCGCGGTCCACCGACATACTCCACACGAAATACTCCACGTGGAATATACGGCGACGGTGGATGCGGCGACAAGGGGACTGACTGTGATCCGGGCCTCGCGCCCCGGCGGCGATGCGTCGATCAGAGTCCGTGCGCGTCGAGCCACTGGCGGGCCGACTCGGCAGGGGCGCTGCCGGTGCCGACGGCGCGGACCAGCTCGACGAGTTCCGCGGTGGTCAGCTCACCCGCGACGTAGTTGAGTTTCCGCGTCCGCTGGTCGTCGAGCACGCCCTTGCGCAGCAGGGGGACGACGTTCTCCGCGCGCACCGCGAAGTCCTCGTCCGCGAGCACGGTCAGTCCCTCGGCGGCGGGGACGAGTTCGGGCGGGCCGGTCAGGACGCCGACGCCGACCACGCCGGCGCGCAACGCCTGCACCAGCGCCTCCGGTGACGGGAAGGAGGTGACGGCGGCGAACTCGCACCCCGCCACCCGGATCGCGGCGCCGGGGGGCAGCAGGCCGGGCACCGTCGCGACACCGGCCGTGGTCGCCGGGCAGCGCGGGATCAGCGCGCGCACCGAGTCGAGGCCGTCACGACGAGCCGCCACCGGCTCGACGAGCAGGCGGGGGCGCAGGTCGGCGCTCTCGGCCGGGTCGGCGACCACCAATCCCTCGGGCAGGGAACGATTCAGCGCGGTGCCGACCTCGGCCGGAGTCGTGGCCTGCGCGGTGCCGTCGAACGCCGCGAGCAGCGCACCGGTGTGCTCGCCGACCAGTCCGACGGCGCCCGCGTCCAGTGCGGCCAGCGTGCCCGCCCGGTCCCCCAGTCCGGTCTGCACCCGCACCGGCAGGCCGGTGCGGGCGAGCGCGCCCGCGTAGATCTCGGCCAGCACCCGGGATTCGGCGCTGTCCCCCGCGCCGACCACGAACACCGGTTCGTCCTCGGCGCTCCCGCACGACACCGCGAACACCGCCAGCGCGGCGACGAGCATCCGGGCGAGCACCCGCCGCGGCGCGGTGGAAGGCATACGGCGACACCAACTCTCCGTAGTCGGGAACGGCCAAGGACCCGCCCGGCCGGGGACGGGCTCGTGCAGAATCTACCGCCGCCCGGCCCGGACAGCACCGAGGCGCCTCGCTCACCATCGAGCGGGGCGCCTCGTTCCGTGCGTATTCAGCTGTTACGCAACGCCTTCCGCACGAGCGGCGGCCGCGACGGCCTCGGCCACGGCCGGGGCGACCCGCGGGTCGAGCGGGCTGGGCACGATCTTGTCCGGGCCGAGCTCGTCGGCGACCACACCGAGGATGGCCTCCGCGGCGGCGATCTTCATGCCCTCGGTGATGCGGCGCGCGCCCGCGTCGAGCGCGCCCTTGAACACGCCGGGGAACGCGAGCACGTTGTTGATCTGGTTCGGGAAGTCGCTGCGCCCGGTGGCCACGATGGCCGCGTACTTGCGCGCCACCTCGGGGTGGATCTCCGGGTCCGGGTTGGACATCGCGAACACGATCGACTCCGGCGCCATCGAAGCGATCAGCTCCTCGGCGATCAGGCCCGCCGACAGGCCGAGGAACACGTCCGCGCCCGCGAGTGCCTCGGCGGCGCCGCCGACCAGCCCGCGCGGGTTGGTGCGCGCGGCCAGCTCGGCCTTGACCGCGTTGAGGTCACCGCGCTCACGGCTGAGGATGCCCTTGGAGTCCAGCACCGTCACGTCGGCGACACCGGCGGCCAGCAGGATGTTGGTGCACGCGACACCCGCCGCGCCCGCGCCCGACACCACGACCTTGAGGCCCTCGATGCTGCGGCCCTGCACCTTGGCCGCGCCGTTGAGGGCGGCCAGCACCACGATCGCGGTGCCGTGCTGGTCGTCGTGCATGACCGGGCAGTCGAGGGCTTCGATGACCCGCTTCTCGATCTCGAAGCAGCGCGGCGCGGAGATGTCCTCCAGGTTCACCGCACCGAAGCTGGGGCGCAGCCGGATCAGGGTCTCGACGATCTCGTCGACGTCCTTGGTGTCCAGCACGATCGGGATCGAGTCCAGCCCGGCGAACTTCTTGAACAGCGCGGCCTTGCCCTCCATCACCGGCAGCGAGGCGCGCGGGCCGATGTCACCGAGGCCGAGCACCGCGGTGCCGTCGCTGACGACGACGACCAGTCGGTCGGTCCAGGTGTAGCGCTTGGCGAGCGCCTCGTCCTGCGCGATCGCGCGGCTGACCTGCGCGACGCCGGGGGTGTAGGCGATGGACAGGTCGCGCTGTGTCTCCAGCGGTGCGGAGAGTTCGACCGAGAGCTTGCCCCCGAGGTGTCCGGCGAAAATTTCGTCGTGGGTGATTTCGGACAAACTCGCGGTGGCATTCGGTGCGTCAGTCACAGGTGACACGATTTCACTCCTGCTCGGGTCGGGCTCAACCGGGGGACGGTTACCGCCGGGTAGTTGATTTGTGATGCTTGTTACCGCTCATCGGGCGCGCCGACCGGGACGTTTCGTCGTCGCGAACCGCACGAAAAATCGGTCACGGGAAATGTCGAGAGGTGGCGCTGCACTGATCGCGGAGCGGGAGCCGGACGGGTGGGTCCGGACGGAACAGACAGGGTGATCCTCGCTGCGACGGTACGTCGGGCGGCGGGGTCACCGGGATTCACGAACCCGGCGGTGGCGTAGGTACGGAATCCGCAACATTCTGCCAGCCGAGCAGACGACTTGCCAAACCGGTGTGTCGGATCCCGGTTGCTCGCCATGCTTGGAGCCTAGAACCGCGGAATTACCTCCGGGTTAGGGGAAACTCGCCGCCGCCGCAGGCGCACCGGTGAGCTGTCACAACGGCACCGCGCCGCCGGGCGTGAGGCCGGGGCCGCTCGACCCGCGCACGCGCGCCGAACGCGGGGTGGTGCTGCCCCGGCCGCGACCGGTCTCGCGCGCGGCGGGCGGGCGCTCGCGCTCGACCCGGATCTCGTCGAGTCCGCCGACCAGCAGCCGGACCCGCCAGTCCGGCGCGGCGCCCGGATGATCGGTCCTGCGGTGCATCCCCCGGCTCTCGGTGCGCGCGAGCGCGGCGTGGTCGGCCCAGCGCGCGACGGCCAGCAGCGCGGCGGCCTCGCGGGCGCGGACCCGCCCGTGCCCGTACCCGCCGAGTTCGAAGCGGGCGCCCGGCCACAGCGCGTCGAGTTCGGCGATGCTGTCACGCAGGCTGTCGGCGCTGCGCAGATAGCTGCGCCGCAAGGGCAGCGTGTGCTCCTGCACCAGGCCGACCACGGCGCGCGGATCCAGGTTCGCCCGGGCGGCCAGCCCGGCGCCGGGCACGGGGAACGCCGCGGCGGGGATGCCGCGGCCGCGCGCGTATCCGGCCGCCGCCGCGCCCGCCCACGCGCCGGAGGCGATGGCCCAGGCGGCGTGGTGGCCGCCCGATCCGCTCACCGCGCCGCTGATCTGTTCCCGGTCGGCGACGTCGCCCGCGGCATAGAGCCCCGCCACCGTGGTCGCGCAGTCGGCGCCGGTGAGGCGCAGGCCACCGGTACCGCGCACGGTGCCCTCCAGCACCGCGCGCACCGGCACCCGGCCCGCCGCGTCGATGAGGCCGAGGCGTTCGAGCCGTTCGCGGGTGGCGACGAGCAGCCCGGCGGGCAGCGCGTAGACCCGCCTGCCGTCGGCCAGGGCGGCCAGCGCCGCGGACCGGTGCCCGGCGAGCGGCGCGCCGTCCTCGTCCACCAGGGTGGCCGACCGCAACGCCGGTTGCAGCGCCCGCGCCGACCGCAGCACCGGCCCGGCCGGATGCGCGGCCACGGCCAGGCCGTAGCCGCAGGAGAACTCCATGCCCGACAGCCGCGCCCCCGCCTCGGCCGCCATCAGCAGCCCCTCGCCGGTAGCGCCCGCGGTGCCCGCCGCGCCGGAGCCGAACGCGCAGCCGCCGATGGCCAGGACCACCGCCCCCGCGCGGGCGGTCCACGGCCGGCACCGGTCGCCGGTGCGCACGCCCGCCGCGCCGGCGACCACGCCGTCGCGGTCGGTCAGCAGGTGCAGGGCCGGATGACGGTCGAGCACCCGCACGCCGAGCAGCCGCAGCGTGCGTCGCAGCAACCGCAGGTAGCGGGCGCCGTCCAGGTGTGCGAGGGCGGGCGTCGCGGAACGCCGCGCGCCGGGCACCCGGTATCCCCATCGGGTCAATTCCGTTGTCCGACGGTATGTTTCGTCGAGCACGCGATGCATCCAGGTGGGATCGCCGAGGCCGCCGCCGTGCAGCAGGGTGCGCCGCACCGCCTCCTCGCGACCGGGACCGGGCGGCAGGTTCCACAGCGTGTGCACACCCTCGGCAGCCGGACCGCTGCCCGCGCACCGCGCCTTGTCGACGAGCACCACCGCGGCACCGCTCGCCGCCGCCGAGAGGGCCGCCCAGATCCCGGCGGGGCCACCGCCCAGGACCAGCACGTCCGTCTCGATATCGGTCATGATCGAAATGTTCGGCCACAATTCACCGGGCCGCAACCATTATCGAACTGTCAACTCCACCACTGTGTCCACAGCAATAATGCCGCGACCGCGAAAACGATCGTGCTCGCGAAAAAGGCACGCACGCCGGTGGTTCTGTCCGAAAACAATTGCGCCGCCACGGCGACGATCGCGACCACGATGTGCCACCGCACCGATTCGGCTCCGGGGCCGGGAAATCCGCGTTGCCCGCCGATCACCGACGCCCCGACCACCACCAGCGCCAGCAGCACCGTACCCGCCGCGACCACCCCGCTGAGCGCGCGGACCGGTCTCACGAGACGACCACCGGCACACCCGTCGCCCGCGCCACCAACCGCTCGAACTGCTCGGGGTCGGTGGTGAATTCACCGAGCCGGATGGTCTTGTTGGTGCCGTGGTAGTCCGAGGACCCGGTGGTGATCAGGTCCAGTTCGGCGGCGAGGTCGGTCAGCAGCGCCCGATCGGCGGCCGAGTGGTCCGGGTGGTCGATCTCGAGACCGCCGAGCCCGAGCCCGGCCAGTTCGCGGATGTCGTCGAGTGCCAGCAGGCGGCCGCGCTTGCGGGCCCTGGTGTGCGCGAGCACGCTGACGCCGCCCGCCGCCGCGATCATCCGCACCGCGCGGTGCAGCGGCGTGTCGGCCTTCTCGGCGTAGTAGCGGCCGTGCGGGGCGAGCAGGTCGGTAAAGGCCGCATCCACCGTCGGCACCACCCCCGCGGCGACCAGCGCCCTGGCCAGATGTGGGCGGCCTGCCGAGGGACCGGCCGAGGCCAGCACCGCGTCCGGGTCGATCGGCAGTCCGTCGGCGGCCATCCGTTCGGCCATCGCCCGCAGCCGCTCGACCCGCTCGGCCCGCAGCCGCTCCCGCTCCTCGGCGAAGGACCGGTCGGCCGGATCGAACAGGTAGGCCAGCAGGTGCACCGGCACCGGCCAGCCGTCCTCACCCAGCCCGATGCACGACATCTCCATCCCGCGCACCAGCGTCATGCCCTGCGGCAGCGCCGCGACGGCCTCCGCCCAGCCGGAGGTGGTGTCGTGGTCGGTGATCGCCACGACGTCGAGCCCGGCCGCGGCGGCGTGGCGCACGAGTTCGGCCGGTGTGTCGGTGCCGTCGGAGGCGGTCGAGTGGGTATGCAGGTCGATGCGCACGCATCCAGTCTTACAGTGCATGATCATCGGCCCGCACCCCCGGCCGACGTAGCATCGTCGGCGTGCCCTCCCTCCCGTCGTTCCGTGGCCCCGGCCGCCCACCCGCGCCGCTGCCGCGCATCCCGGTGCCGACCGCGCGCGCCATCGTCGACTGCGGGGTCTACGTGGACGGCGCCCGCATCCCCGGCCGCTTCTCCCACGCCGAGGCGTTGGCCGAGGTGCGCGCACGCGGCACCGGTTTCGTGTGGATCGGCCTGCACGACCCGGACGAGGCGCAGATGGGCGACATCGCCGCGACCTTCGGCCTGCATCCGCTGGCGGTGGAGGACGCCGTGCATGCCCACCAGCGCCCCAAACTGGAGCGCTACGACGACACCCTGTTCCTGGTGCTGCGCACGGTCAGCTATGTCCCGCACGAGATGAACAGCATCAGCGAGATCGTGGAGACCGGCGACATCATGGTCTTCGCCGCCGCCGATTTCGTGATCACCGTCCGGCACGGCGAGCACACCGGTCTCGCGGGCGTACGCCGCGACCTGGAATCCCGGCCGCAGCAGCTCGCGTTGGGGCCGGGCGCGGTCTTGCACGCGGTGGCCGACCACGTCGTGGACGCCTACATCGATGTGGCGGCACTGGTGGAGAACGACATCGACGAGATGGAGGAGGCCGTCTTCACCCCGCGGGACCAGGTGACCATCGAAACCATCTATCAGCTCAAGCGCGAGGTGGTGGAGCTGCGCCGGGCGGTGAACCCGCTCCAGGCGCCGTTGCAGCAACTCGCGGAGAAGACCGATCTGCCGCTGCCCAAGGAAGTGCGCCGCTACCTGCGCGACGTGCTCGACCACCACATACTCGTCGCCGAGCGGATCGCCGACTTCGACGAATCACTGAGCGAACTCGTCAGCGCGGCGCTGGCCAAGATCAGCGTTCAGCAGAACACCGACATGCGCAAGATCTCGGCCTGGGTCGCGATCGCGGCGGTGCCGACGATGATCGCGGGCATCTACGGCATGAACTTCGAGCACATGCCGGAGTTGAAGCAGACCTGGGGCTATCCGGCGGTGTGGATCGTGATCCTGAGCGTCTGCGGCGCGCTGTATGTCACCTTCCACCGCAACAACTGGCTCTAGAGCGAGGCCGCGCCCCGGTTCGGGTCGCGCACGTCGATACCGGCCTCGGCCCAGGCGTCGCGCAGTGCCTGCGCACCGCGGACCCGCACCCACGCCGCCTCCGTGGCCGTCACCGGGGTGACCGCGAGGCAGCGCACCGGATCGGCGGGCTCGGGCAGCACCACGTCGGGCACCGCGCTCTCGCCCAGCAGGGCGGCGGTGAACACCGAGCCCTGCCACATCGGTTCGCCGAGATCGAGCAGCGCGTCGGGCTGCAGCACCACACCCTCCACCGCCGGGCTGGCCACCAGCACACCCAGTGACTTCGGCAGGCCGGGCAGCGCACTCGCCCGCAGCGTCAGCACCAGTTCGGCCCGCGGCCCGCGCACCGGGTCGGCGACGAGATCGGCCGGGTCGCCCATCGGATGACGCGCGCCGCCCAGCGTCACGTAGTGCACGAGATCCCCGTCGGGGATTCGCAGGATGTCGATCGGCTCCAGGCCGAGGAAGGTGACCGACGCCGAGTCCACGCGCGCGCCGTCCACGCCGAAGTGGTCCAGCACCGCGGTGCGGACCCGCTCGAGCACGTCCATCGATCAGATCGCCAACCGGGCCAGCATGTCCCGCGCCTGCTCGGCGGTCTTCGGGTTGCACAGCACGTCGTAGCGCCCGGCCACCAGCTGCATGCTGGACGCGAAATCGCGCTGCCCCCTGGTCGCGGCGTACGGGATCGAGGTGGAGATGACGCCGAAGATGATGCCGCCGACCAGGCCCACCGCCAGCGGGCCGAGGGCGCCGCCGGTGGTGAACAGGCTCAGCAGCAGGCCGAGGAACAGGCCGAGCCACGCGCCCGAGACCACGCCCCCGCCGATCACCTTGGCCCAGGTGAGCCGGTACAGCACCCGCTCGACCTGCATCAGGTCCACACCGACGATGGTGACGTCCTGGACCGGGAACTGGTTGTCGGCCAGGTAGTCCACCGCCCGCTGCGCCTCGGCGTAGGTGGGGTAGGACCCGACCGGCCAGCCCGACGGCGGGGTGGGCAGACCCGTCGCCCGCGGGTTGTTCGCGTTCCCCAGTGGGTTCGTCATAGGTCCATTATGGGCGCAGGCCCGTCGCCCGCGGTGGTGCAGGCGGTGATCGGGGTGTCCGATTCAGTCACGGGGCGGGGTGAACGCGGTGGTGCGCCGCATCCCGGCCGCGCGCCCCTTCTCCGCGATGACGGCCGCCATCTTGGCGCTCGCCTCGTCGATCATCTCCTCGCCGAGCATCACCGCGCCGCGGGCACCGCCCGCGCCGGAGGTGTAGTAGGCGTAGGCCTCGAGGATCTCCTCGGCGCGGTCGTAATCGGCCTGGCGCGGGCTGAAGATCTCGTTGGCGGCCTCGATCTGGGTGGGGTGCAGCACCCATTTGCCGTCGAAGCCGAGCGCGGCGGTGCGGCCGGCGGCGCGGCGGAAGCCGTCGAGATCGCGGATCTGCAGGTACGGCCCGTCGATCGCCTGCAACCCGTGCGCCCGGGCGGTGAGCAGGATGGTCATCAGGATGTGGTGGTAGGCGTCGCCGGTGTCGTAGCCCTCCGGCTGCTCGCCGACCACCAGCGTGCGCATGTTGATGCTGGCCATGAAATCGGCGGGCCCGAAGACCAGCGCCTGCACGCGCGGGCTCGCGGTGGCGATCTCGTCGATGTTGCGCAGGCCGAGGGCGTTCTCCAGCTGCGGTTCGATGCCGATGCGGCCGACCTCGAGCCCGCAGGTGCGCTCGAGCTGGCTCAACAGCAGATCCAGCGCCCGCACCTGACCGGCGTCGGTGACCTTGGGCAGCAGGACGGCATCGAGCGCCGCGCCCGCGCCCTCCACCACGGTGATGACGTCGCTGTAGGTCCACTGGGTGGTCCAGTCGTTGACCCGCACCACCCGCAGCTGCTCGCCCCAGCCCGGCTCGTTCAGCGCCGCCACGATGTTGGCCCGCGCCGCGGCCTTGGCGACCGGCGCGACGGCATCCTCCAGATCGAGGAACACCTCGTCGACGGGCAGTCCCTTGGCCTTCTCGATCATCTTCGGATTGCTGCCTGGCACGGCCAGGACCGAGCGGCGTGGCTTCATAAACCCTCCTGTGTCACGGCGACCACCGGCCCGCAAACCTCTAGCCTGGCAAGCATGGCAGCTACCAGGGTGTACGTCGCCAGGCTTGCCGGCCTGGTGGTGCTGGGACCGGACGGCGAGTCTATCGGCCGGGTGCGCGACGTCGTCGTCGCCGTCCGCTACGACCGCCAGCAACCCCGCGTACACGGCCTCGTCGTCGAATTGCCGAGCAGGCGCCGCATTTTCGTGCCGATGTTGCGGGTCACCTCGATCGAGCCGGGCATGATCACGCTCAACACCGGCACGGTGAGCCTGCGCCGGTTCCAGCAACGTCCCGGCGAAATGCTCGCGCTGGCACAGATCGTCGACTCCAAGGTGCGCGTCGACGACCCGGATCTGCCCGACCTCACCGGCGTCGACGTGTTCGTCGTCGACCTGGGCATCGAACGGACCCGCACCAGGGACTGGGTGGTGTCGCGGGTCGCGGTGCGCGGGCACCGCAGGATCGGGCGCAGGCGCGCGGTGCACGTGGTGGACTGGCAGGCGGTCACCGGTCTCACGCCCTACGAGCTGGGCAGGCCGGGGCAGGACGTCACCCAGTTGCTCGGCCAGTTCGAGGGGCTGCGCGCGGCCGACGTCGCGCACCTGTTGCGCGAGCTGCCGGAGAAGCGCCGCATCGAGGTCGCCGAGGCGCTCGACGACGAGCGCTTGGCCGACGTGGTGCAGGAGCTGCCCGACGACGACCAGGTCGACCTGCTCGGCCACCTCGAGGTGCGCCGGGCCGCCGACGTGCTCGAGGCGATGGATCCCGACGACGCGGCCGACCTGCTCGGCGAGCTGCCCACCGGGGAACGGGAATCGCTGCTGGCGCTGATGGACCCGGAGGAGTCCGAGCCGGTGCGCAGGCTGCTCGAGCACTCCCCCGACACCGCGGGCGGCCTGATGACCACTCGCCCGGTGGTGCTGACGCCCGCCACCACGGTGGCCGAGGCGCTGGCCCGGGTGCGCAATCCGGATCTCACCCCGGCGCTGGCCTCGATCGTGTTCGTGGTGCGCCCGCCGACGGCCACCCCCACCGGCCGGTACCTGGGCTGCGTGCACATCCAGCAGTTGCTGCGCGAGCCGCCCGCGCACCTGGTGGGCGGGCTGCTCGACACCGACCTGACCCCGCTGCGCCCGGACGCGACGCTCTCGGCGGTGACCCGGTACCTGGCCACCTACAACCTGGTGTGCGGCCCCGTCGTGGACGAGGAGAATCACCTGCTCGGCGCGGTGAGTGTGGACGACGTGCTCGATCACCTGCTGCCGGAGGACTGGCGGGAACAGGAACAGCGGGAGGGGGTGGCGACCCGGTGACCGACAAGACGCCGGTCGCGCGCCAGCGGCTCGAGACCCCGATGCAGAACCGCTTCCGGTTCGACTGGGACGCCGAGGCACTGGCGCGTAGCAGCGAGCGGGTGGCCCGATTCCTCGGCACCGGGCGCTATCTGGCGATCCAGACCGTGGTGGTGGTCGTGTGGATCGCGCTCAACGTGTTCGTGGTGGCGTTGCGCTGGGATCCCTACCCCTTCATCCTGCTGAATCTGGCCTTCTCCACCCAGGCCGCCTACGCCGCGCCGCTGATCCTGCTCGCCCAGAACCGCCAGGACAACCGCGACCGGGTGGCGCTGGAAGAGGACCGGATGCGGGCCGCGCAGACCAAGGCCGACACCGAGTTCCTGGCCAGGGAGCTGGCCGCGCTGCGGATCGCGGTGGGTGATGTGGCGACGCGCGACTATCTACGCCGCGAACTCGACGAGGTCCGTGAGATGCTCGACCGGATCGAAGCGGCCACCGTGGGAGACGATTCCGGTTCACGCGGCGGCAAGGCGGGTAAAGGGAATCGGAAGAAGGGTTCCGGCGGGAAGCAAGCAACAGTTCAGCTTCCCTCGCAGGCGCCCGAGGAATGAACGGAAACGCCCGACAACATACTGACTCCTGGGTAACCTGGAGTCCGTTGTCCGAAGCGCGCCGGGACGGCGGTCTCGTCCGGCCCGCTCCCACGACATAGAGGAATGGTGTGGCCGAATGCGTGTTTCTGCTCCGATAACCATGTCGGCCCTTGTCGTCGCCGGTCTGGTCGCCTCCGGTTCGGCGGCGCACAGCACCACGGCGAGCGAGCCGCCCAAGGCGCCGGAGGCGCTGCTGGCCGCCTCGACCGGCACCACCGGTGGCGGTGGCGCGGGCACCGGAAATCCGGACTCCCCTTCGGCGACCACGGTTGGCCTCTTGCCGGTCACCCCGGACAGTCCCCGCAAACTTCGAGCTATGACGCCGCCCGCCGACGGGCTGCCGCCGTTCGGCGGCACGGTCCCGCTGCGCGACATCGCCCTGCCGAACACCGGGGGCGTGCTCGGCATCCCGGAGATCGTGCTGGCCGCCTACCGCAATGCCGAACTGGCCCTGGCCTCCTCGATGCCCGGCTGCGGACTGAGCTGGAACCTGCTCGCCGGCATCGGCCGCATCGAATCCGCACACGCGAGCGGTGGCCGCACCGACGCCGCGGGCACCACCGTCTCGCCGATCTTCGGTCCCGCGCTGGACGGCACGCTGCCCGGCAACGAGATCATCAAGGCCGCCGACGGCGGCTACGTCCGGGCCGTCGGCCCCATGCAGTTCCTGCCCAGCACCTGGTCGCTGTACTCCGCCGACGGCAACGGCGACGGCGTCGCCGACCCGCACAACGTGTTCGACGCCTCGCTGGCCGCTGGCAAATACCTCTGCTCAGGGGGCCTGAACCTGCGTGATCCGCAGCAGGAACTGCGCGCGGTGCTGCGCTACAACAACTCGATGGCCTACGCCGCCGACGTGCTGAGCTGGTCGGCGGCCTACCGCACCGGCGGCACCCCGCGCCAGGTCACCGTCGACCCGAACCTCGTCCCGCCGGGCTCGGCGCCGGTCGTCGCGGCCGGTCCCGCTCCGGACATGACCGCCGTCGACACGACCATCCCGTCGACCACCGTGCCGGACAAGCCGACCGAACTGCCGCCGGGCACCACCGTCACCCCCGGTCCGACGCCGCAGGAGACGATGATCCACATCCCGGGCCTGCCGCCGATCCCGTGCGGCATCTTCTGCCCGCCGCCCAAGCCGGTGGATCCCTGTGTGCAGGCCGCGGTTCCGGCCCCGATGCCGGCGCCCGGCGCGCCCGCGCAGCCGATCGCGCCCGCGCGGGAGTTCGGCACCGCCGAGGGCGAGGCGGCACCGGCCGCACCGGTGCAGCCGGGCAAGCCCGCGCCGCCGGACCCCGCCTGCGCCCTGCCGCAGCAGCCGGAGGCCGCGCCGCAGCTCGCCCAGACTCCGCCACCGCCTGCCCCGCCGGTCGAACAGACGCCAGCCCCGGAACCGGCGACGACACCCGAGGCACCGGCCGAACCTGCGCCTGCCGCCCCGACGCCCCCGCCTCCGCCCGGGATCACCCTGCCGTTCGGGATCGTGATCCCGCTGCCGCCCGCCCCCGCGCCGCCGCCCGCCTGAGCGGGTCCGGCGGCCGACGGCCGAGGCGCGCAGGCAGCGCCCGGACGCGAGTCCCTTCCGTGACCCAAACCTGGTGACACATCACGAAGGCGTAACAAAAAGGTCTCGGATGCGGTAATCTCTCCTTCGTTCACGAAGGAGGCTCGCCCGACCCACCGCGCATCGGTTTCCGAATCGCGTTGTGTCGCATGAGCTTCCCCTGCCGTGTCGTTGGAGGAGGGTCACCACACCGTGGGGCGTCACCGTAAGCAATCCCCCGCGCCGGTCCGGCGCGGCTCCGTCATCGCACTCACCGGATTGGTCCCCGCGGGACTGGTCGCCTGCGCCGCGGCATCGAACCTCGACAGCGGCGAGCAGCCCGCGGTCGCGCCGCTCGCCGACGGTCAGGACGTGCTCGGCGCCGCCACCGCCGATCCCGACGAGCACCTCACCCACGCACTCGCCGCCCAGCACACCGCCACCCCGCCGGTCGTGAAAAGCGTTGCGCTGTCGAGTGATCGAGCGCCTGCCGACCTGCCCGCGGGGCCGTTGGGCATGCCCGGCATCGCCGAGGCGGCCTACCGCAACGCCGAGGAGAAACTGCACGCGGAGAACCCGCAGTGCCACATGCCCTGGACCATGCTGGCCGGTATCGGCCGGGTGGAGTCCACGCACGCGTTCGGCGGCAAGGCCGACGCCGACGGCAACCCGATCAAGCCGGTCTACGGCCCGGTGCTCGACGGCTCGCTCGCGGGCAACAACGTCATCCACGACAGCGACAACGGCGCGCTCGACGGACTCGACGGCTACGACCGCGCGGTCGGCCCGATGCAGTTCCTGCCCGAGACCTGGCAGCGCTACGCCGCCGACGGCAACGGTGACGGCATCGCCGACCCGCAGAACCTCTTCGACGCGGCGCTGACCGCGGGCAAGTACCTGTGCGACGGCAATCTGGATATGCGCGATCTCTCCCAGCAGAGCCGCGCCATCCTGCGCTACAACAACTCGATGGCCTACGTCGCGAATGTCATGGCGTGGGAGAGCGCCTACGCCACGGGGGTCGCACCGCAGCCCGCGCAGTTGCCCCGAATCTGAGACGCCTAAAATTTCCGTCATGCCAGTGGTAACGGAATCGGACGTGCGGGGCGCGCTCGCGAAGGTCGACGACCCGGAGATCCGCAAGCCGATCACCGAACTGGGCATGGTGAAAAGCGTCGCGATCGACGCCGACAGCAATGTCCATGTCGAGGTCTACCTGACGACGGCGGGTTGCCCGCTGCGCACCGAGATCACCCAGCGGGTGACCAAGGCGGTGGCCGACGTCCCCGGCGTCGGCGCGGTCTCGGTCGACCTCGACGTGATGGACGACGCGCAGCGCACCGAGCTGCGCAAACAGTTGCGCGGCGACTCGGCCGACCCGGTGATCCCGTTCGCCCAGCCCGGCTCGCTCACCCGCGTGTACGCGGTGGCCTCCGGCAAGGGCGGGGTGGGCAAGTCCAGCGTCACCGTCAACCTGGCGGCGGCGATGGCGGCGCGCGGGCTCTCGGTGGGCGTGCTCGACGCCGACATCTACGGCCACTCGGTGCCGCGCATGCTCGGCACCGACGCCCGCCCCACCCAGGTGGAGCGGATGATCATGCCGCCGATCGCGCACGAGGTGAAGGTCATCTCGATCGCGATGTTCACCCAGGGCAACACGCCCGTGGTGTGGCGCGGCCCGATGCTGCACCGGGCGCTGCAGCAGTTCTTGGCCGACGTGTTCTGGGGCGATCTCGACATCCTGCTGCTCGACCTGCCGCCGGGTACCGGCGACGTCGCGATCTCCATCGCCCAGCTGATTCCCAACGCCGAGATCCTGGTGGTCACCACCCCGCAGGCCGCGGCGGCCGAGGTCGCCGAGCGCGCGGGCTCGATCGCGTTGCAGACCCGCCAGCGCATCGCGGGCGTGGTGGAGAACATGTCGTGGCTGGACCTGCCCGACGGCACCCGGATGGAGCTCTACGGCTCCGGCGGCGGGCAACAGGTGGCCGACAGCCTGACCCGCGCGGTCGGCGCGAACGTCCCGCTGCTCGGGCAGATCCCGCTCGAGCAGGGCCTGCGCGAGGCCGGTGACGAGGGCACCCCGATCGTGCTGCGCGATCCGGACAGCCCCGCCGCGACGGCGCTGCGCGAGGTGGCCGACAAGCTGGCGGTGCGCAGGCGCGGCCTGGCGGGCATGTCGCTGGGCATCGACACCACCCGGCACCTGTAGCGCGCCATGCTGACGCTGCTGGGGTACGTGCTGATCGTCGGCGTGGTCGCCGCGGTGCTGTTCCTGCTGGCGAGCGTGGTCTTCGGGCGGGGCGAGGAGCTCGGTCCGCTGCCCGAGGGCACCACCGCCACCGTGCTGCCCGCCGAGGGCATCACCGGCGCCGATGTGCGCGCGCTGCGGTTCCAGCAGGTGGTGCGCGGCTACAAGGCGGGCGAGGTGGACTGGGCGCTGGCCCGGCTGGCCGCCCGCATCGACGAACTCCAGGCCGAGCTCGCCGCGGCGCGCGAAGCGGCGGCCGGGCAGACCGCGAACCCGGTCACCACGCCGCCGGCGGTGCCGGACCGGGCCGAGCCCGCCTGGCCCGCGCCCAACGGCCGGGACCGTTCGTGACCGTCGACGACGGGCGCATCCGCTGCCCCTGGTCGCTGGCCTCCGAGCCCTATCGCGACTACCACGACTTCGAGTGGGGTGCTCCGCTGCGCGGGGTGGACGCGATGTTCGAGCGAGTGTGCCTGGAAGCGTTCCAGTCGGGCCTGGCGTGGATCACCATCCTGCGCAAGCGGGAGGGTTTCCGCCGCGCGTTCGCCGGCTTCGCCGTCGAGCGGGTCGCCGAGTTCGGTCCCGCCGATGTGGACCGGCTGCTCGCCGACCCCGGCATCGTGCGCAACCGCGCCAAGATCGACGCCGCGATCGCCAACGCCCGTGCGACGCTGGCGCTGGACGTGCCCCTCGACGAGCTGGTGTGGTCGTTCGCGCCGCCGCCGCGCCCGCGGCCGCGCAGCCTGGCCGACGTGCCCGCGACCAGTGCCGAATCCGTCGCTCTGGCAAAAGAATTGAAGCGGCGCGGCTTTCGGTTCGTCGGCCCGACCACCGCATACGCACTGATGCAGGCGACCGGAATGGTCGACGATCACCTGGCCGACTGCTGGGTCGGCAGCACCGCGCACCGGGACGCCACCGCGATCACATTTCGAACTCAGGTATCCGTCCCGAACGGCGATAGGGAAGAATAGGACAGGTGTAGCTCACCAAATGCCGGTGGGCTACCTGGTTGGTGACAACTGTAGTTCCAAGAAAGTGCGCAGAAAACCGCGCAGATCTGGAGGGAGCAGAGGATGGCGGCCATGAAGCCCCGCACCGGGGACGGTCCCCTCGAGGCAACCAAAGAAGGGCGTGGAATCGTCATGCGGGTTCCACTCGAGGGTGGCGGGCGTCTGGTCGTCGAGCTCACGCCGGATGAAGCCGCTGCGCTGGGTGACGAACTGAAGAGTGTCACCAGCTAGTACCTCGGCCCTGGCCGATGTGGCCTGTCTGCTGGCCTGCCCCGAATGTGGGCAGGCCTTGCAGGTTCAGGAGCGGGCGCTGCGGTGCGCCCGCGGCCACAGTTTCGACATCGCCAAACAGGGATACGTCGGCCTGCTCACCGGTGCCTCGACCAAGATGACCGGTGACACGGCGGACATGTTGGACGCCCGCGCTGCCTTTCAGCGCGGGGGCCATTTCACGCCCATCGCCGACGCGGTGGCGGCGGCGCTCCCCACGGGTGCCGCGACGCTGCTCGAGGTCGGCGCGGGCACCGGGTACTACCTCGCCCGTGCACTCGACGCCGTGCCGCGCGCCACCGGCATCGCGCTCGACGTCGCCAAACCGGCGGCGCGGCGCTGCGCCCGCGCGCACCCGCGGGCGGCGGCCGTGCTGGCCGACGCCTGGCGGGGGCTGCCGGTGCGCGACGGCGTGCTCGACGCGGTGCTCACGGTGTTCGCGCCGCGCAATCCGGCCGAGGCGGCGCGGGTGCTGGCGCCGGACGGGCGCTACCTCGTGGTGACGCCGACACCGGCTCATCTGCGCGAAGTCGTCGGCCCGCTCGGCATGGTCGGGGTCGACCCGGACAAGGACCGCCGCGTCGCGACGGCGATGGCGGGGCATTTCGACCCGGCCGAGCGCGTGGTGGTCGAGTACCCGATGGCGCTGGGCCGTGCGGACATCGCGCAGCTGGTGGGGATGGGCCCGTCCGCGCACCATCGCGACGACACCGACGCCGCGCGCCTGGCGGCGCTGCCCGACCGGATGAGCGTCACCGCCTCGGTCACCCTCGCGGTCTATCGGCCGCGGCACTGATCACGCGGCACTGATCAGCGGGCCCGCTCACGCCTTCCGGACGTGCTCGTACACCTCGATCGTGCGGGCGGCGATCCGGGTCCAGTCGAAGTCCGCGATCGCCCGTGCCCGCCCGGCCTCGCCGTAACGGGCGGCCAGCGCCGGGTCGCCCGCGACCGCGTTGACGGCCTCGGCCAGCCCGCGTTCGTACTCCTCGGCGGCGAGCGCGTCGTAGTGCACCAGCCGCCCCGTCACGCCGTCGTCGACGACCTCGGGGATGCCGCCCACGTCGGACGCGACCACGGCGGTCGCGCAGGCCATCGCCTCCAGGTTCACGATGCCGAGCGGCTCGTACACCGACGGGCACACGAACACCGCCGCCGCCGCCAGGATCTGCCGGATCTGCTCGATGGGCAACATCTGCTGCACCCAGAAGACGTTCTCGCGCCCGGCCCGCAGCCGCTCCACCGCCGCGGCGGTCTCGGCGGCCAGCTCCGGGGTGTCCGGCGCGCCCGCGCACAGCACGACCTGGATGTCGGGATCGAAGTTCCTGGCCGCCGCGAGCAGGTGGCCCACCCCCTTCTGCCGGGTGATCCGCCCGACGAAGGCGACGATCGGCAGGTCCGGCCGCACCCCCAGTTCCTCGAGGACCGGGCGCTCGCCCGGCACCGGCGCGCCCGGATGCCAGAGGGTGGGGTCGATGCCGTTGTGCACCACGTGGACCCGGTCGGGGTCGATGGCCGGGTAGGCGTCGAGGACGTCGTGGCGCATGCCCTCGCTCACCGCGATCACCGCGTCGGCGTGCTCCATGGCGTTGCGCTCCGACCACGACGAGATCCGGTAGCCGCCGCCGAGTTGTTCGGCCTTCCAGGGTCTGCGCGGTTCGAGGGAGTGGGCGGTGAGCACGTGCGGGATGCCGTAGAGCGTCGCCGCCAGATGCCCGGCCAGGCCGGTGTACCAGGTGTGCGAGTGCACCACATCGACCTCGCCCGCCGCGTCGGCCATGCGGAGCTGGGCCGAGAGCATCCGGACCGCGGCATTGGCTCCGGCCAGGGCCGGATCCGGTTCGTGGACCACGGCATCGGCACGCGGGGCACCCATGCAGTGCACGGTCACCTCGCTCAGGGTGCGCAGCCGCGCGGTCAGTTCGGTGACGTGGACACCCGCGCCGCCGTAGACCTCGGGGGGATATTCGCGGGTGAGCATCGCGACGCGCAACCGCTCCCGGGACTCGCCCGTCTCGCCGGATCCCGCCGCCGAGCGCCCGTCGTCCGTGCCGAAACTCACCGGTCCAAACTAGACGCTGCACCCGCGACGGGCCACCCGCGCCCCGCCGACACTGTAGTTTGGGCAGTGTGAGGAGCCAGCCGCACGTACTCGGGATCGTGCTCGCCGGTGGCGAGGGAAAACGCCTCTTTCCGCTCACGGCTGACCGGGCGAAGCCGGCCGTCCCCTTCGGCGGCGCGTACCGCCTCATCGATTTCGTGCTGAGCAATCTCGTCAACGCGGGCTATCTACGGCTGTGCGTGCTCACCCAGTACAAGTCGCATTCGCTGGACCGCCACATCTCGCAGACCTGGCGACTGTCCGGCTTCGCCGGTGAGTACATCACCCCGGTGCCCGCGCAGCAGCGCCTCGGCCCGCGCTGGTACACCGGCAGCGCGGACGCGATCATGCAGTCGCTGAATCTCATCTACGACGAGGACCCCGATTACATCGTCGTTTTCGGCGCGGATCACGTGTACCGGATGGACCCCGAGCAGATGGTCTCCCACCACATCGATTCCGGGGCGGGTGTCACCGTGGCGGGCATCCGGGTGCCGCGCAGCGAGGCCAGCGCGTTCGGCTGCATCGACTCCGACGAGTCCGGTCGCATCACGCAGTTCCTGGAGAAGCCCGCGCACCCGCCCGGCACCCCGGACGACCCGAACATGACCTTCGCCTCCATGGGCAACTACGTGTTCACCACCAAGGTGCTGGTCGACTCGATCCGCGCGGACGCCGAGAACTCCGATTCCGACCACGACATGGGCGGCGACATCATCCCCGCGCTGGTGGAGGCGGGCGAGGCGGGGGTCTACGACTTCGCCGACAACCAGGTGCCGGGCGCCACCGACCGCGACCACGGCTACTGGCGCGACGTCGGCACCATCGACGCCTTCTACGACGCCCACATGGATCTGGTGTCGGTGCACCCGGTGTTCAACCTCTACAACAAACACTGGCCCATCCGCGGCGCCGCGGAGAACCTGCCGCCCGCCAAGTTCGCGCAGGGCGGGCTGGCCCAGGAGTGCATCGTCGGCTCGGGCAGCATCCTGTCGGCGGCCACGGTGCGCAACTCGGTGCTCAGCTCCAACGTCGTGGTCGACGACGGCGCCACCGTGGAGGGCAGCGTGCTCATGCCCGGTGTGCGCATCGGCCGCGGCGCGGTGGTGCGCCGGGCCATCCTCGACAAGAACGTGGTGGTCGGCGAGGGCGAGATCATCGGCGTCGATCTCGACCGCGACCGCGAGCGGTTCGCCGTGAGCAACGGCGGTGTCGTCACCGTCGGCAAGGGCGTCTGGGTCTGAGTCGGGCCGACGCCCGGCGGCCGTGCGGACCATGCGTCCCGGGCGCGGTCAGGGCGCCGGGGTGGCCGGACAGAACGGTTCGCACGGGCCCGGGGTACGCGGCGCGGTGGTCGCCGGGTCGTCGCCGTCGAAATCCGCGGTGACCACCAGCGCGGCCAGCACGATCGCCGCCAGCAGCAGCAGCGCGAACACCACTGTGGCGCCGCCCCATTCGACGCGGCGGCGGTCGTCGTCGTTGTCGAGGAAGAACACGGACCCGTCCCTTCCGTGGGCCGCCGCCGCATCGGCTCACTGCGGGGGTGGCGGAGTCCCGGTGCAGAAAGGTTCGCACGGGCCGCTGGTCGGCACCACCTTCGCCGGCCCGGTGTCGAAATCGGCATTGCTGACCCAGACCAGCACACCGATCGCCACCAGCACGGCCAGCAGGAAGAAACCCACGCCGACCAGCAGCCAATTGACCGTGCTCTTTTCCTTCGCCACATCGGTGACATGGCCGTAATAGATGATTTCGGACGCCCGATTCCACATCATCGCCGCCGCTCCTCTCGAATTCTGCGCGGCGCCGGGAATTCCCGGGCACCACACGCGATCCGAGGAACGCCGAGGCGTCCCGGCCCGGCTCGTCGTCGGATACCCGGCGACCTCCCGGCGAATCAGCGTGGGTGAGATGAACGGTGCCACAGGGCAATTCGCCGCGCGAGCGGGGACAGTCGCGCGCGCTCCGAGAATCCGCGTGGGCGACGAGAACTCGCGTCGGCGCAGAACCGCGGCGCAGGATTCAGCCGCGTGAGGCGCAGAGCAGGCCGTCGCCCACGGGAATCAGCACGCAGGTCAGCCGCGGGTCCTCGGCGATGGCGCGGGTGGCCGAGCGCACCGCCTGGGTGACCGCGTCGCGCTGGGTGGGATCGGGCACCCGGCCGCCCAGCAACGCGTTGTGCAGGATGATCGCACCGCCCTCGCGGAGCAGCCGGACGCCCTGGGCCACGTACTCGGGATGTTCCAGCGGCGCGGCGTCGACGAAGACCAGATCGTAGGCGCCGTCGGCCAGCCGCGGCAGCACGTCGAGGGCGCGGCCGTTGATCAACCTGGTGCGCGCGGGTGGGATGTCGGCGGCCCGGAAGGCCTCCTTGGCCGCGCGCTGATGCTCGGGTTCGGAATCGATCGTGGTCAGCGTCCCGTCCTCGCGCATGCCGTCCAGCAGCCACAATCCGCTGATGCCCGCGCCGGTGCCGACCTCGACGACCGCCCGTGCGCCGAGCAGCTGGGCGTACATGCTGAGCAGGGCGCCGACCGAGGGCGGCACGGGTGCCGCACCGAGTTCGGTGGCCCGCTCGCGCGCGCTGACGAGGATCTCGTCCTCCACGACGGATTCCTCCACGTAGGCGAGATTTCGCTCCAGGTTCGATGCCACGGGTATGAGGCTAATGGGACGGACGCGCGATCGGCGTCACGACAACAGCAAACCGGTGCCGCCGGTTTTCTCAGCTGTCCCTCAGTATCTCCATATCCAGGGCATATCGGGACAGGAAAGAGTGGACCCAGGCAAGACCAGACGACCGCGGACACCGGCGGCGGGAACAACGGCACACCCGATGTTCGTTGTAAGCCGTACGCGACGGTTCGAGATCCGGACCGCAGCGGGAGCCGCGTGTTTACGGTCCCGAGTAGGAGGTAGCCCCATCCACATGGTCAAGGGTTCGTTCGCGACACTACCGGGGCACGAGGCGGCCGAGGCAGCCGCTGCCGGTGTGCCCACCATCCCGGCCGACTATACGGTGCCGACCGCCACCACCCCGATCGACGACGAACCGGCCGCTTCCGACGCCGACCCTGCCACCGCCGACCTTGCCACCGCCGAGGAACTCTCCGGCACCGCCGCCTTCGACGCGACGGGTGACCGCTCGGTCATGCCCTCCTGGGACGAACTGGTCCGCGAGCACGCCGACCGGGTCTACCGGCTGGCCTACCGCCTCTCCGGCGACGCGCAGGACGCCGAGGACCTCACCCAGGAAACCTTCATCCGGGTGTTCCGCTCGCTGTCGAACTACCAGCCCGGCACCTTCGAGGGCTGGCTGCACCGCATCACCACCAACCTGTTCCTGGACATGGTGCGCAGGCGCAACCGGATCAGGATGGAGGCGCTGCCCGAGGACTACGACCGGGTGCCCGCCGAGGGTCCCGGCCCCGAGCAGGTCTACCACGACGCCCGGCTCGACCCCGACCTGCAGTCCGCGCTGGACTCGCTGGCGCCGGAGTTCCGCGCCGCCGTCGTGCTCTGCGACATCGAGGGCCTGTCCTACGAGGAGATCGGCGCGACGCTCGGCGTCAAGCTGGGCACCGTGCGCAGCCGGATCCACCGCGGCCGCCAGGCACTGCGCGAGTACCTTGCGCATAATGGATCGCAGCAGCGGTACACCGCTGACGCGAACATCGGGTGACCGCCGGAATCGGTCGGCACCCGTCCGGTGGACGACGGTCGGAAGGTGAGCACCGTATGAGTGGCGAGTCCAGCACGTCCGGTCGCGCGCGCGGCGCGGGCCGTCCGGGCCAGGGCAGGCCCCCGCGATTCGCTCCGACCGAGCATCTGGCCAGCGAAGCCGTCGTCGCCTACGTCGACGGCGAACTCCGCATGAACGCCTACCTGCGCGCGGCCCAGCACATCTCCGTGTGCCCGGAGTGCGCGGCCGAGGTCGAGGCGCAGCAGCAGGCGCGTATCGCGTTGCGGCAGTCCGGCCCGATCGCGGTGCCGCGCAGCCTGCACGACAGCCTCTCGCGCATCCCGCTCGCCGAACTGCCCGGCCCGGTCGAGAACTCCGGCCCCCGGCAGGCCGGGAATGCCCGCCACGAGGCAGTTTTCGGTTTTCTCCCCGATTCGTTCACCGCGACCCGGTGGACCACCTGGTGGCGCAAGTAGAGTTTGGCGCGTGACCACCGAATCGCAGCACAACGGACCTGTGTCGGACACGCGAACCGCTGCCGGCGACACCTCCGATTCGGCGGCTGACAGGGGGAACCTGAGGCCGCCGGACGCGCCCGTGCTGGGGCCGCGGCCGGTCTATCGCCCCCACGTCGACTCACACACCGCGCACGCCTTCCGCCGCCCGGCCGGCCAGCGCGGCTCCTTCGCCGAGCGACCACCCGCCCCGCAGACCGGCGATCAGGCGGGCGACCGGCTGACCCAGAACCGCCCGCCGGACGCGGTGCTCGCCGAGGCCTTCGGTCGTCCCGAGGGCTCCGACGAACTGCTCCAGCGCGACCCCGATGCCGCCGACGCCGCCCCGGCGCCCCCGGCTCCCGCCGACCCGTGGCGCGATCCGAACTCCGGTGCCCGCCTCGGCGCGCCCGCGGTGGCCACCCCGCAGCCCGAGCCGCTGCCCGCCTCCCGCAAGCTGACCGCCCGGGAAGTGCTGTTCGGCGCCCGGGTGGCGCCCAAGGCGCTGGCACTGCTGGCCGCGGTCGCCCTGGCCATCGGTGTGGTCGGCGGACTGGTCGGCAGGCTCACCGCCGAGACGAGCACCAACCTCACCTCGCGCAAGGTCACCCTGGAGCAGACCGAGAGCACCGACCAGCCGCACGGCCAGATCGCCCAGGTGGCCAACGCCGTGCTGCCCTCGGTGGTCTCCATCCGCACCACGGTCGGCGAGAACGGCTCGACCGGCTCCGGCGTGGTCATCGACGGCGCGGGCTACATCGTCACCAACAACCACGTGATCTCGATGGCCGCGCAGGACAAGAGCGGCCGGGCGAGCATCCAGGTCACCTTCTCCGACGGCAGCCGGGTGCCCGCGAACATCGTCGGGCGCGACCCGAAGACCGATCTGGCCGTGCTCAAGGTGGATGTGAAAAACCTCACCGTGGCCCGGCTCGGCCGCTCCGACGACGTGCAGGTCGGCGACGACGTGCTCGCCATCGGCTCGCCGCTCGGCCTGAGCAAGACCGTGACCTCCGGCATCGTCAGCGCACTGCACCGGCCGGTGAAGCTCTCCGGCGAGGGCAGCGACACCAACGCCGTGATCGACGCGGTGCAGACCGACGCCTCGATCAACCCGGGCAACTCCGGCGGTGCGCTGGTGGACATGGACGGCCAGGTCATCGGCATCAACTCCGCCATCCGCAGCGAGACGGGCGGCTCGGTCGGCCTCGGGTTCGCCATTCCGGTGGACACCATGACCGAGGTCGCGCAGAGCCTGATCCGGGACGGGGTCATGCACCACCCGATGATCGGGCTCTCGGCGCGCACCAAGACGGTCGCCAACGAGGTGATGAGCGGCGCCGCGGTGGCCGACGTGGCGCCCGGCGGGCCCGCGGACAAGGCGGGCATCGTGGAGGGCGACGTCATCGTGAAGGTGGGTGACCGGGAGGTCACCGGGCCCGAGGAGCTGACGGTGGCGGTGCAGGCGCGCGAGATCGGCGAAACGGTGACGGTGACCCTGATCCGCGACGGCAGGCAGGTGGACGTGCCTGTGACGTTGGAATCCGACTGACACGGCCGCCGAATCCCCAGGTAGCCTGGTTTCGTGTTCAGCAACATCGGCTGGGGCGAGATGATGATCCTGCTCGTCGCCGCGCTCGTGATCCTCGGCCCGGAGCGTCTGCCCGGGGCCGTGCGCTGGACCACGCGCAGCCTGCGCCAGCTCCGCGACTACGCCAGCGGCGCGACCGCACAGCTCAAGGAGGAGCTCGGCCCGGAGTTCGACGATCTGCGCAAGCCGCTGGCCGAACTCAACGAGCTGCGCGGGATGACGCCGCGCGGTCTGGTCACCAAGCACCTGCTCAACGGCGACGACACGGTGCTGCGCGATCTGGAGAAGGCGGTCCCCACCACGGCCGATCTCTACGGCACGAACAGCGGGATGCCGGACTTCCCGAAGCCGAAAATGGAAAAACCTTTGGCGCGCAACGAGCATCCCCCGATCGACACCGACGCCACGTGAGTCACAGGTCCTCGGCGTGTCACGCGCGGCACGCCGAGTGATCGCCAAACCGACTGGGCTGTAGGAAAGTACGGCCGTCAAGCCGGATTTACGCCGTCGGCTGTCGAGCTGTCTAAACTTCGGACATGTCGGCCGATGACGTGGCGCGGGTCTTCGCGATCGAGGACAAGGTCGAAAGACTCAAGGCGGCCACCGAGGGGGTGGCGGCTGCGCAGCAGACGATCAACGAACTCACCAGAATTCGCCGTGCGGTGATCAGGGAACTGCACGCCGAAGGCTGGACCTTCGCCAGAATCGGTGCGGCCGCCGGACTTTCCCGCGCCCGCATCCACCAGGTGAGCACCCAGGGCCCCGCACCAGAGGGCCTGTTCTTCGGGCACGGCGCGCTGACCGTGCTCACCCCGGAGGCCCGTGCCGGTCGCCTGCCCGGCGCCCCCGACCCGACCGCGGCCGACCGGCTCGCCGAACTGTTGCGGGAGTTGGGCTTTCCCGCCACCATCGAGTACTTCGCGCCGGGCCGCCCGGTCGACCTCAATCGCGACGGTGTGATCGTGCTCGGCGGACCGGAGCTCTCCCCCACCCTGCGCCGGTTCGTCGCCGCCGATCCGCGCCTGCGGCGCACCGTGGCCCGGCCCGGCGATTCGCGCCGCGCCATCGAGGACCGCGCCGCCCGCCGGGTCTACCGGCCCGCCGGACCGGAACCGCACGACATCGCCTACCTGGCCCGATTGCCGCGCCCCGACGGCCGGGGCAGCTGCCTCATCATCGACGGATTGCACCCGCCCGGTTCGCTCGGCGCGGTGCGTCTGCTCGCCACCCGCCTGGCCGGCTTGCACGAACGCGCCGAGCACCACCTGTTCTCGGTGCTCATCGCGGTGCGCTACGACCGCTCGACCGGCGAACCCGTCGACGCCGACCTGCTCACCCCCGTCTACCGGCACCTGGGCGACCCCCGCCCGAACGGCCAGCGGCCCCGTTGACCGATCGGTAACTGGAAACCGTCCGAAGGCAGGGTTTTTCGTGCGCTCACCGCCGTTGTGTTCCTGCTCACGCCACCCCTGAACTCGCGACACCCCGCACGGTGCTTAGATTGCCGACAGATAACTATCCTCGGATAGGGTGGACACCGGACTCTGCGAATCCGGCGTCCGCACTCGGCATCCGCCACGACGGCGCGGCGGCAGACACTGCGGGAAGGCGACGATGAACCTCATCGTGATCGTGGGCATCGCGGTCTTCGTGGCCGCCTTCGTCGGCGTCGTCGTCGGCGTGATCCGTCGCACCGAGGGGCCGGGACCGCAGATCACCGTCGCCGAACTCCAGGCCAGATTGGCGGAGGAGGCTCGCTCGCCCGGGCACACCGGGGAGATCCCGCAGGTCGCGCGGACGGCGGAGGACGGCACGCCGGCGCAGGAGCCCGGCCGCGCCATGGACGCGGCGGCCGAGCGGGTGGACGGCGGTTCGCGTTCCGAGACCCGCGAGGCGGACACCGCCGGAGCTGCCGCTGTCGCGACGACCCCGCAACCCGACCCGGACCCGGCAAGCCGCCGGCCCACCGCGAGCGCGACCACCCCGCAATCCGCAGCGAACCCGGCGAAGCCGATGTCGGCCGCGAAACCGAGCCCGCAGAACACCGGCGGCGGTGCGGCCGCGGCCCCGGCCCCACGGAACACCGGCGGTGACGCGGCCGCGGACCCGGCCCCGCCGAACACCGGCGGCGCCGCGGCGAGCGAGAACGATCCCGCAGACGACGGTGGTGCCCGCAAGCCGGCCGAACGCGAATCCGCCGCCGGCTGACGACTCGCCCCGGCGCAGGCCGGGCACCGGAAACCCGTGCGGCGCCGGCGACTTCCCGCGGCGCACGGCGACCAGAACCCACTGGTTCGAGCAACGATTCCGCGTCGCACCGACCCGAAAATCCAGCGCGGCCCATCGATTTGCCGCGACGGCGGCCGCCGCGCTGGATAGCATCACAGCATCGGTTGGTCGGGGCGGGACGGCCGGTCGGAAGGGGTGGTTGCCGTGCGGGAGATGGTGGAACGGCTGCTCGAGCTGGTGCCGCGCGGACCGACGGTGCTGGCCCGGGTGGTGGGCACGAGCGGGCCGGGGCCGCGCGAGCCGGGGGCGGCGATGATGCTCGGCCCCGACGGCACCGTGTTCGGCTCCCTGTCCGGCGGCTGTGTCGAGGCCGCGGTGGTCGCGGCCGCGCAGCCGGTGATCGCGGGTGGTCCGGCGACCCTCGAGCGCTTCGGATACGTGCGGGAGGACGCCGTCGAGGTCGGGTTGCCGTGCGGTGGCGAACTCCGCGTCTTCGTGGAACGGGTCGACAGCTCCCGCCTGCCGGTACTCGAACGCCTGCGCCGGGCCCTGGCCGCGGGCGAACCGGTGGTCCTGGCGACGACGCTCGACGCCGACGCGGCATGGAGCGTGCTCGACGATGGCGAACCCGGCGACGGGCTCCGGCACGAGGCCGCCGCGCTGCTGGCCGAGGGCCGTAGTGCCGTCGCCGCGGCGGCGCCCGTCTTCCTGCACGTCGCGCCCGCTCCGCCACGCATGATCGTCAGCGGGGCCAACGACTTCGCCCGCGCGCTCACCGGCGTCGGCGGCCGACTGGGCTACCGGGTGACCCTGGTCGATGCCAGGGCGGCCTTCGCCCAGCCCGCCCGGTTCCCCGCCGCACACGAGGTGGTCGTGGACTGGCCGCACCGATATCTGGCGGCCGAGCAGGCGGCCGGACGGATCGATGCCCGCACGGTGGTGTGTGTGCTCGGCCACGACGCCAAGTTCGATGTGCCGATGCTGCGGACCGCGCTGACCCTGCCCGGCGTGGGGTTCGTCGGCGCGCTCGCCTCCCGGCGCACCCACGCCGCACGGCTGGCCCGGCTGCGCGAGGACGGACTCGACGAGGCCACGCTGGCCCGCCTGCACAGCCCCCTCGGCCTGGACCTCAACGCGCGTACACCGGAGGAGACGGCGATATCCATCGTCGCGCAGATCCTGGCCGAACGCTCGGGAGCCACGGGCCGGGCGCTGGACCGAATGAGCGGCCCCATCCACCGCTGACCCGCTCAGGCTGTGTCCAATTCCGCCCGAGCGGGACGCCCTACGCGGCCACACTCCGCTCCCACTCCGGGCGCTGACCCGCTCAGGCTGTACCCGATTCCGCCCGAGCGAGACGCCCTACGCGGCCACACTCCGCTCCCCCTCCGGGCGCTGACCCGCTCAGGCGGCGGCGCGGGTGGGGCGGAGGGTGTTCATCGGGGGGCGGTCGGTCAGGGAGACCTCGGTGCTGCGGGCGGTGAAGGTGTCGTCCACCAGCGGGAACTGGGTGAGCGCCGCGCCGGAGTCGACGACGCCGCTGCGGCCGAGCACGGTGCCCAGGATCTGCCTGCTCATCACCCCGAGGTCGGACAGCGGCCGGTTGCGGTGGGTTCGCACACCCAGGTTGACCTGGCCGATGGCCGACAGGCCGAGCCGGTCGTAGGTGTCGAGCAGCAGCCCGATCTCCACGCCGTAGCCGGGAGCGAACGGCACGGAGGTAAGCAGTTCCCTGGTGCCCGCGTATTCGCCGCCGAGCGGTTGCAGCACCGCGCACAGTTCCGGCCGCAGGGCGGCCAGCAGCGGCCGCGCGACCAGTTCGGTGACCCGGCCGCCGCCGTGCGCCTCCACCGCCGAGCCCTGCCGCAGCGGGCGCCGGTAGTAGGCCTTGACCAGGTGCATGTCCTCGACCAGCAGCAGCGGGCCGAGCAGCTTGGGCACGAAGGCCGGGTCGGGGTCGATGAGATCGGAGTCGACGAAGGCGATCAGGTCGCCGCTGGTGACGGCCAGCGAACGCCACAGCACCTCGCCCTTGCCCGGCACCGGGTCGAGTTCGGGGACCGCCTGCTCCCGGGTGACGACCTCGGCGCCGGCCGCGCGCGCCCGTTCGGCGGTGGCGTCGGTGGAACCGGAGTCGAGCACCACCAGTTCGTCGACCAGTGTGCCCACCAGCGGGCGGATGCTGGCGACGACGTCGGCGACGGTGCGCTCCTCGTTCAGGGCGGGCAGCACCACCGACACGGTGCGCCCGTTCTTGGCGGCGATCAGCTCCTCGACCGCCCATTCGGGGTTGTCCCAGGTATTCGTGCTCGCCCAGGCGGACTCGCGGTGTTGGATTTTCATACCAGACCTCGCAGGGTTCGTGCGGGGGGCCGGATGCCCTGGATCGCGGCGATCATGTCCACCACCCGCCGCGTGTGCGCGACCTCGTGAACGCGGAAGACCCGGGCGCCCGCGGCGGCGGACCACGCCGTTGCTGCCAATGTGCCCTCCAGTCGTTCGGAAAGACCGACACCTAGAGTCTCCCCGATGAAGTCCTTGTTGCTCAGCGCCATCAGGACCGGCCACCCGCTGTTTACAAGAACGTCCAATCCCCGCAACAGTTCGAGCCCGTGATAGGTGTTCTTGCCGAAATCGTGGGTCGGATCGATGAGGATCGAGTCCGTGCGCACGCCCGCCGCGGCCGCCCGCTCGGCGGCGGCCACGACGGTCTCGGTGACCTCGGCCACCACGTCGGCGTAGCGGACGCGGTGCGGGCGGGTGCGCGGAACGGCGCCGCCGGTGTGGCTGCACACGATGCCTGCACCGTGTTCGGCGGCCACCCGCACCAGTTCCGGGTCGGCGCCGGCCCAGGTGTCGTTGATCAGGTCGGCGCCCTCGGCCACGGCGGCCCGCGCGACCTCCGAACGCCAGGTGTCGACGCTGATCAGCAGGTCGGGATAGGCGGCGCGGATGGCGGCCACGAACGGCACCACCCGCCGCGTCTCCTCGGCGGCGTCGACCTCGCTGCCCGGGCCCGCCTTCACCCCGCCGATGTCCACCAGGTCGGCGCCCTCGGCGACCGCGCGGTCGACGGCGGCCATCGCGGCCTCGTCGGTGAAGGTGGCGCCGCGGTCGTAGAACGAGTCCGGGGTGCGGTTGACGATGGCCATCACCAGCGCCCGGTCCGTCGCGACCGGCTTGCCGCACAGGGTGGGCAGCGGCGCTGCGGGCGGGCTGAACATGACCACGACTGTACCGAGGGCCCCGATCAGTTCTTCGGCGCGCGCCCGGCCGCCACCTCGGCGGGGTAGTCGTCGTAGGCGGGCACGTAGCCGTCGGTCCGTCCGGCCAGCACGTACAGCTCGCTGTGCTCGTCCGGCTGGTAGCCCTGCTTGCGCAGTTCCACCTTGCGGCTCTTGAAGGTCGAGGTCTGCTCCAGCTCGGGCACGACCCGCACGAACAGCGGCACCGCGTAGGAGGGCAACTGCTCGTAGGCGACCCGGGCGAGCCCGCGGCCGTCGAACTCGGCGTCCGGGTGCAGGGTCACCGCCGCCATGCCGGCCTTGCCGTCGGTGCCGGGCACGTCGACACCGAACACCACGGCCTCGGCGATCGAATCGTGGTGGGCCAGTGCGTTCTCCACCTCGGTGGTGGCGACGTTCTCGCCCTTCCAGCGGAAGGTGTCGCCGAGCCGGTCGACGAAGGCGATGTGCCACCAGCCCTGATCGCGCACCAGGTCACCGGTGTCGAACCAGACGTCGCCGGGGCGGAAGGCATCCCGGACCAGTTTGGCCTCGGTGGCCTCGCGGTCGGTGTAGCCGTCGAAGGGCTGCCTGCCGGTGACCTTGGCCAGCAGCAGGCCGACGCCGCCGGAGCGCACCCGGCGCAACCTGCCGTCGGGGCCGCGGCGCGGGGCGCCGGTCTCCTCGTCGTACTCCACGATCGCGTAGGGCAGCGGCCCGAACCCGGCGGTGTGGCTCACCCCGAACGCGTTGACGAAGGCGATGGGCGCCTCACTGGCGCTGTAGAACTCGACCACCCGGTCGATGCCGAAGCGGGTGGTGAACTCGTCCCACAGCTGCGGGCGCAGCCCGTTGCCGACGGCCAGCCGCACCCGGTGCTGCCGGTCGGTCGGCCGCGGCGGCTGGTTCAGCAGGTACCGGCACAGTTCCCCGATGTAGATGAACGCCGTGGCGCGTTCGCGGATCACCTCGTCCCAGAACGCGGACGCCGAGAACCGCCTGCCCAGTGCGTAGGTCGCGCCGGCGGCAAGCACCGCGGAGAGGGCGACGGTGAGGGCGTTGTTGTGGTACAGCGGCAGGCAGCAGTACATGACGTCGTCGCCGCGCAAGCGGATTCCGAGACCGCCGAGGCCGTGCATGCTCTTGGCCCAGCGGTGATGGGTCATCACGCTGGCCTTGGGCAGGCCGGTGGTGCCCGAGGTGAAGATGAGGAAAGCCCGTTCGCGCGCGGTGATCTCGGCGCAGACCGCCGGATCGCTCGCCTCGGCGCCGCGGGCGGCCTCGTGCAGTTCCTCGGCGGCCAGGACGTTCGGCAGCGGCTCGGGCAGCGACTCGAGCGCCTCCCGGCATTCGGCGCCGACCACGTTCAGCACGCTGTCGAGCAGGCCGAAGCTGTGCGCGAGCACCTTCTCGCGCTGGTTGTGGTTGAGCAGGCCGACGGTGGCGCCGAGCTTCACCGTCGCCAGCACCACGAACAGCGTCTCGGGCCGGTTGGTCATCAGTACCCCGACCACGTCGCCGCGGCCGACCCCGCGCCCGGACAGCACCGCCGCGTACCGGTTCACCTCGGCATTGGCCTCCCGGTAGGTGTAGGCGGCGCCCTCGAAGCGCAGGAAGACGCGGTGCGGGTGCCGGTGCGCGGTGCGCTGGAAGAACAGCCCGACCGATGCCTTGGCGCCGGGCCCGGTGAGCATGCCGAGGGCGTTGCGCGCCATGACCGGGGCGTCGAGGGCCATGCCGGGCAGGGCACGGGCGAGATCGAGCAGGCCGACCGTGGTGCGGGTCTGGGTGGTCACGTCTGTGGTCTCCTCGGGGTGTGCCGTTGTCTGCTGCTCATCCGGATTCCCTCAGGACGCCGCGGCACTCCCCCGTTCGGCCCGGCACAGTGCGGCGAAGGCGCTGTCGAGGTCGTCGGCGACGGTGATCCGCTTGCGCGCCGCCGGGGCGACCAGCATGCGCTCGGCGAGTTCGTCGAGCCAGCGGAACAGGCCGGTGTAGAAGCCGTCGTGGTTGAGCACGACGACCGGCTTGTCGTGCTGGCCGAGGTAGCCACCGGTCCAGGTCTCGAAGAACTCCTCGAGGGTGCCGATCCCGCCCGGCAGGGTGAGGAAGGCGTCGGCACGGTCCTCCATGATCTGTTTGCGCTGGCGCATGGTGTCGGTGACGATCAGCTCGTCGGCGTCGACGTCGGCGACTTCCTTGTGCACCAGGTGTTTCGGGATCACGCCGACGGTGTTGGCGCCGCCCGCGCGGGCCGCGGTGGCGACCGC
Source organism: Nocardia sp. FDAARGOS_372 (assembly GCF_002554515.1). Classification (NCBI taxonomy): domain Bacteria; kingdom Bacillati; phylum Actinomycetota; class Actinomycetes; order Mycobacteriales; family Nocardiaceae; genus Nocardia; species Nocardia sp. FDAARGOS_372. Next base: position 3,586,755 of record NZ_PDDW01000001.1, read on the forward strand.
GCCCATCATCGAGACGTTGCCGCCGCCGGAGACGAGTTGCCAGCCGCGACGGGCGATCTCGGCGCCGACGCGGGTCGCCAGCGCGAGCTGTTCGGTGTCGGTGGTGCTGGCCGAGCAGTAGACGCAGACCGCGAACGGTGCGCGAGTCACCACTGATCCTCCGTTCCGTAGGTGTCCAGCTCGGCGCGCTGCTCGGCGGCGCGCACGATGATGTCGACCACCTCGTCGACGTGGTCGGTCACGTGCAGCAGATCGATGTCGCCGGGCGAGATCTTGCCGAAACCCTCCAGGGAGCCGCGCATCCAATCCACCAGGCCCGCCCAGTAGGAGCTGCCGAACAGGATGATCGGGAATCGGGTGATCTTGCCGGTCTGCACCAGGGTGAGCGCCTCGAACAGTTCGTCGAGTGTGCCGAAGCCGCCCGGCAGGCAGACGAACGCCTCGGAGTACTTCACGAACATCGTCTTGCGGACGAAGAAGTAGCGGAAGTTGATGCCCAGGTCCACCCAGTCGTTGAGGCTCTGCTCGAAGGGCAGTTCGATGCCGAGGCCGATCGAGTAGCCGCCGGCCTCGCTGGCGCCGCGGTTGGCGGCCTCCATCGCACCCGGGCCGCCGCCGGTGATCACCGCGAAGCCGGCCCGCGCCAGCGCCGCGCCGATGGCGTAACCGGCCTCGTACTCGGGGTGGTCGACCGGGGTGCGCGCCGACCCGAAGACGGTCACCGCGTGCGGCAGTTCGGCCAGCGCGCCGAAGCCCTCCACGAACTCGGCCTGGATGCGCAGCACCCGCCAGGGGTCGGTGTGCACCCAGTCGCCGTCGGCCCTGGTGTCGAGCAGGTTGCGGTCGGCGGTACGCACGCCGGGCTTGCGGTCCCGGCGGAACATGATCGGGCCACGGAACTTGGCGGTCGGCTTCGGTTTGGCGGCTGCCCGGTTGCGCGGTTCGGCGCCTACCTCGTTCTCGGGGACATCGATCGACATGCTTTCACGCTACCGGTCCGGTGCCACCGCACTCGGCCGCGGCGGTGAACGCCGAACGGATGCTCGGTGACGCTCAGACCGCGCCGGTGAGGTAGGCGCGCAGCATCGCGGTGACCGCGGTGATCTGCGCGGTCGGCACATGCTCGTCGCGCTTGTGCGCCAGGTTCGGGTCGCCGGGACCGAAGTTCACCGCGGGGATGCCGCGGGCGGCGAAACGCGACACGTCGGTCCAGCCGTACTTGGCCCGCACCCCGCCGCCGCCGTGCGCGTTCACCGACTCGATGAGCGCCTTCGCCGCGGGCGCGGTGAGGCCGGGCAGCGCGCCCGGTGCGGCGTCGGTCACCTCGAACTCCACCTCCAGCCCGGCGAACACCTCGCGCACGTGGGCGATCGCCTGGTCCAGGTCACGGTCGGGGGCGAAGCGGAAGTTGACGTCCACCTCGGCGACATCGGGGATCACGTTGCCGGCCACCCCGCCGCGCACCGCCACCGCGGACAGTCCTTCGCGGTACACGCAGCCGTCGATGTCGACCTGCCTGGCCCGGTAGTCGGCCAGCCGCGCCAGCACCGGCGCCAGCCGGTGGATCGCGTTGTCGCCCATCCAGGCCCGTGCCGAATGCGCCCGCACGCCCGCGGTGCGCAGCCGCGCCCGCAGCGTGCCCTGGCAGCCCGCCTCGATCCAGCCGCCGGAGGGTTCGCCGAGCACGGCCAGGTCACCGTCGAGCCATTCGGGCAGGTCGCGTTCGATGTGGCCGAGGCCGTTGTACTCGGCGGCGATCTCCTCGCCGTCGTAGAAGATCAAGGTGAGGTCGTGCACGGGGTCGGTCACCGTCGCGGCCAGGTGCAGGAACACCGCGTCGCCGGACTTCATGTCGACGGTGCCGCAGCCGTGCAGCAGCTGCTCACCGTCGGGGCCGGTGCCGAAGCGGCTCGGCACGTTGTCGGCGATCGGCACGGTGTCCAGGTGCCCGGCCAGGATCACCCGGGTCGGCAGGCCGCGCTGGGTGCGGGCGAGCACGACGTTGCCGTGCCGCAGCACCTCGAACCCGGTGGTCTGCTCCCGCAGTGCCCGTTCCACGACATCCGCGATGGCGCGCTCGTCCAGTGAGACGCTGGGGATGTCGACGAGGGCGGCGGTGAGGGCGATGGGATCGGCGGACAGGTCGATGGTCACCGGGCCAGCCTACGACCGCGAGGTAGCCCACCACGGGCGCCGGGCGGGTGGGTAACCTCTGACGACGTGAGCACTCAGGGAGCAACAGCAGTCGGCATCGCCAACGTGACCACGGACGGCACCGTCCTGGACACCTGGTACCCGAGCCCGGAACTCGGCACGTTCACCGAGACCGGCACCGAGCGCCTCACCGAGGCGCCCGAGGGCTACGCCGCGCTGCTCGGTGTGGACGAGGCCCGCGGCGTCGAGGTCGTCGCGGTGCGCACCACCATCGCCGACCTGAGCGCCGCGCCGGTCGACGCGCACGACGTCTACCTGCGCCTGCACCTGCTCTCGCACCGCCTGGTCAAGCCGCACGAGGTGAGCCTGGAGGGCCAGTTCGGCCTGCTCGCCAACGTGGTGTGGACCAACCACGGCCCGGCCGCCGTGGACGGCTTCGAACAGACCCGGCTGAAGCTGCGCGCCCGCGGCCCGGTGACCGTCTACAGCGTGGACAAGTTCCCCCGCATGGTCGACTACGTCGTGCCCGCGGGCGTGCGCATCGGCGACGCCGACCGGGTCCGGCTCGGCGCCCACCTCGCCGCGGGCACCACGGTCATGCACGAGGGCTTCGTCAACTTCAACGCGGGCACGCTGGGCGCCTCGATGGTCGAGGGCCGCATCTCGGCCGGTGTCGTGGTGGGCGACGGTTCCGACATCGGCGGCGGCGCCTCCACCATGGGCACGCTCTCCGGCGGCGGCACCACCGTCATCTCGATCGGCGAGCGGTCCCTGCTCGGCGCCAACTCCGGCCTCGGCATCCCGCTGGGCAACGACTGCGTCGTCGAGGCGGGCCTCTACCTGACCGCGGGCACCAAGGTGACCACCGCCGACGGGCAGGTCGTCAAGGCCGCCGACCTCAGCGGCCGCGACAACCTGCTGTTCCGCCGCAACTCCACCACGGGCGCGGTCGAGGTGGTGCACCGCAAGGGCACCGGCATCGAACTCAACGAGGACCTGCACGCCCACAACTGAGTCCGTGCCCGCCGGTGCTCAGCCACCGGCGGTCAGGGCCTTCTTCTGGACCTTGCCCATCGCGTTGCGCGGCAGCGAGTCGACCACCCGCACCTCGCGGGGGCGTTTGTGCACCGAGAGCTGGTCGGCCACATGGCCGATCAGCGCCGTCGGCAGGTCGTCCTGGTCGTGCCCGGCCCGCGCGACGACGAAGGCGACCACCCGCTGGCCCAGGTCGTCGTCGGCGAGGCCGACCACGGCCGCCTCCGCCACCGCGGGGTGGCCGAGCAGGGCGGTCTCCACCTCGCCCGCGCCGATGCGGTAGCCGCCGGACTTGATGAGGTCGACGGACTCGCGGCCGACGATGCGGTGGAATCCGTCCGGGTCGATGGCGGCGACGTCGCCGGTGCTGAACCACCCGTCCTCGGTCCAGCTCGCGGCGGTGGCGTCGGGGCGGCCCAGGTAGCCGTCGAAGAGCATCGGGCCGCGCACCTGCAGGCCGCCGATGCTCTCGCCGTCGTGCGGCACCGGCGCGCCGGACTCGTCCCGCAAGCGGGTCTGCACGCCGCGCACCGGCACGCCCACCCAGCCGGGCCTGCGTTCACCGTCGGCCCGGGTGGACAGGGTGATCATGGTCTCGCTCATGCCGTAGCGCTCGACCGGCGCGTGGCCGGTGAGTTCGCGCAGCCGCTCGAACACCGGCACCGGCAGCGGCGCCGACCCCGAGACCAGCAGGCGCGCATCCCGCAGCGCGCGGGCCGATTCCGGATCCTCCACGATGCGCGACCACACCGTCGGCACCCCGAAGTACAGCGTGCCCTTCGCCTCGGCGTAGGCCCGCGGGGTCGGCTTGCCGGTGTGCACCAGCGGGCTGCCCACCCGCAGGGGGCCGAGCACCCCGAGCACCAGCCCGTGCACGTGGAACAGCGGAAGCCCGTGCACGAGGGTGTCGTTCGCGGTCCACTCCCACGCCTCGGCCAGCGCGTCCAGGCCCGCGGCGATGGCGCGACGGCTGAGCACCACGCCCTTGGGCGGGCCGGTGGTGCCGGAGGTGTAGAGCACGAAAGCCGGTGCGGCAGGGTCGGGTTCGGGATAGGTGTGCCAGGAGCGGGCGTGCACCCGGACCGGGATCACCGGCAGATCGGTGTCGTCCGGTGCGTCGCCGAGCCATGCCTGTGCGCCGGAATCGGCCAGGATGTGGGCGAGTTCGGCCGCGCCGGAATCGGGCGGCACCGGCACCACCGTGACACCGGCGAGCAGGCTGCCGACCACCGCGAGCACGGTGCGCACCGTCGGGCGGGCCAGCACCGCCACCCGCTCCGCGCGCGCCACTCGTTCGGCCACCGAGGTGGCCGCACCGAGCAGATCGCTGCGCGAGAGGGTCACGCCGTCGATGGTGACGGCGTCGGGGATGTCGGCGCCCGCGGCGACCGCGGCGGGATTCAGGGAACTGAGCAGCAGGGGTGCACCGAACGCCATGGGGTCAACCTACTGCGCGGGGCCGCGGCGGCCGCCGTCTCCCCCGTCGCGTCACGAATCGGACGAGGCCCGCTGGCGACTGTTGACACGCCTGCGACACGGTGAGAGCGTCGAAGCATATCCCTCTCAACGACGAGAACGGGGCCGTGATGACCAGCCCGTTGCGCACGCCAGCCCGGCACGAGCCGCCCGCCTACTACATCCGCGACCACCTCGACGGCTCGGCCGCCTTCTTCGGCGCGGCCGCCAACGTCATCATGCAGTTGAGCCTGCCGCCCGTCGGCTACGGCGTGCTCGAGAGCACCGTGGACAGCGGCAAGATCATGCTGCACCCGATCAAACGCACCCGCACCACGCTCACCTACCTCGCCGTGGCCATGCTCGGCAGCGACGACGAGCGCGCCGCCTACCGGGCCGCGGTCGACACCGCGCACCGCGCCGTCCGCTCGGGCCCGGACAGCCCCGTCCGCTACAACGCCTTCGACCGCGAACTGCAACTCTGGGTCGCGGCCTGCCTGTACTGGGGCGCGCGCGACCTGTACGAGCGGATGCACGGCCCGATGGACCCCGGCACCGCCGACAGCTTCTACCGCGCCGCCGAACGGCTCGGCACCACCCTGCAGATGCACCCCGCCCAGTGGCCGCCCGACCGCGCCGCCTTCGACACCTACTGGCGCGAGCACCTGGCCACCACCCGCATCGACCCGCCCGTGCGGGAGTACTTCTGGGACCTGGTGAACCTGAAGATGTTCCCGCGCCCGGTGCGACTCGCCGTCGCCCCGTTCCACCGCTGGATGGTCGCCGGACTGCTCCCCGAACGCCTGCGCGAGCAGATGGGCATGCGCTGGAGTCCCCGCGACGACCGCCGCCTCGCCCGCCTGCTGACCACCGTCGGCGCGGTCGAGGACCGGCTGCCCCGCCCCGTGAAGACCTTCCCCGTCAACGCGTTCCTCTGGGACATGCGGCTGCGCCGCCGCCTGGGCTTGCCCCTGGTGTGAATGGATCCGGCCGCACCCGGGAGGTTTGAAACCGGCGTACCCGGTGATTACCGGTGCATCAGCGAGCCAGCCGGAGGTGCGCCGTGCGGAACCGGACGATGGTGGCCGCGCTCGTCGCGGGGACGTGGCTGACGGTCACGGCGGGGTTCGCCGCGGCCGAGCCGGCCGAGGACACCGAGCAGGTGCCGCCGCGGACCGCGATCTCGGTGCGCACCGACATCGGGATGACCTGGGGCACCGGCAACGAGCACGAGCGGCGCGGGGCGCTCTCGCTGGCCAAGCTCTACCTGGTCGACTACGCGCTGCGGCACGGGGACGGGTCGGCGCAGGATCTGGAACTCGGCGAGCGGATGATCCGCTACTCCGACGACGGCGCCGCGAGCACGCTGGCCGCGAAGTACCCGGGTGCGATCGAGGCGATCGCGGCCGAATACGGCCTCACCGAGACCGCGGGCGCGGACTGGACGACATCCAGCACCAGCACCGCCGACGTCGCGACCTTCCTGGCCGCCAAGACCCGGACCGACCCGGCCTCCCCGATCCTGGGCTGGATGGCCACCGCCGCGCCGACGGCCGCCGACGGCACCCCGCAGGACTGGGGCACCGCGCAGATCCCCGGCGTGCTCGGCACCAAGTGGGGCTGGTCGGATTTCGGTGTGCCCGAGGTAGCTTCGGCCTCCTTCGGCCCCGGATTCACCGTCGCCGCCCACACCTACGGCAGCCCGGACGAGCAGACCGCCGACGTCCTCGGCGCGCTGGTCGAGCTGCCGACGCTGCTCACGGGGCCTTGACCTCGGCCTGCGGCACCCGGAACGACACCACGACGTGGTCGCGGGCGAACCGGCGCGCCTGTTCGTCGTCGCCGAGCGGGATGACCGTCTGCGGGGTGAGCGCCATCGAGACCGCGGTGCGGGCGATCATCTCGGCCAGCGGTTCGGGATCGTAGGCGGGCAGTTTGCCCTCGTCCTGGAGCCGGCGGATGAACTCCGAGAGGTAGTCGCGGCCGAGCTCGATGATCGGGGCGCCGCGCACGGTGAGGAAGGGCAGCACCAGTTCGGGCTCGGTGGCCAGCAGACGATGCACCAGCTGGTTCTCGCGCAGCCCCTTGAGGAAGGCGACGAACAGCTCCACGATCTGGTCCTCGGCACCCGCGTCCCGGTCGACCTGGCGGGCCAGCACCTCGTCGACCCCGGTGATGAAGTCGCGGGTCTGGCGTAGCGCGACGGCCTCGATGAGATCGTTCTTGCTGGCGAAGCGCCGGTAGAGGGTGGCGAGGGAGAGCCCGCAGCGGCGCGCGACCTCCACCATGCTGGTCCGCTTGATGCCGAAGTCGAGGAACGCCAGCAGGGCCGCGTCCAGGACGCGGCTCTGATTGGTGTCCTCGGGGCCGCTGTTGCGGACCAGCGGGAGCAGTTTGGTCAACCTCGCCATGTCTTCCTCACCTCATCCGCCTGCGCGAAACGATGACACTGCCAGCATCGCATACCGTCAGCGTCCGCCCGGCCGTTGACAGCGGCGACGGCCGATGAGAAGGTTCACCGACATTCCTCTCATTCCGCCGCCATCATCTCCTTTGACAGGGGACCGTTGCAGTGAGAGTCTGAGGTGAGAATCTTCTCATCCTCTCACAGACGGAAAGACGAGGACGACGATGAGCGCGCCCCTTCGTGCAACGACGCCCGAACCGACGCCGAGCAGCCGCTACGGTACCGGCGAGGACTTCCACATGGAAGAGTTCTGGAGCGGCATCGCCGCCTTCCTCGGCGGTACCGCCAATGTGATCATGCAGCTCAGCCACCCCCCGGTCGCCTACGGCGTGCTGGAGAGCACGGTCGACTCCGGCAAGGTGACGCTGCACCCGTTCAAGCGGCTGCGCACCACCCTCACTTACCTCGCCGTCGCCATGATGGGCACCGACGCCGAGCGCGAGGCCTACCGCGAGGCCGTCAACACCTCGCACCGCAGCGTCCGCTCCACCTCCGAGAGCCCGGTCAAGTACAACGCCTTCGACCCGAAGCTGCAGTTGTGGGTGGCGGCCTGCCTGTTCTACGGCATCCTCGACACCGAGGAGCGCCTGCACGGCCCGCTCGACGACGCCACGGCCGACGCCCTCTACGCCTACTCCGCCCGACTGGGCACCACCCTGCAGATGCGCCCGGAGATGTGGCCCGCCGACCGGCAGGCGTTCCAGGAGTACTGGACGGCCGAGCTCGCGACCAAGTCCATCGACGCGCGCACCCGCGCCTACTTCGACGGCCTCATCGACTTGAGGATGCTGCCGCTGCCGCTGCGTCTCAACGCGCCGTTCCACCGGTTCGTCGTCACCGGCCTGCTGCCGCAACATCTGCGCGACGAGATGGGCATGACCTGGTCGCCGATGCGCGAGCACGCGCTGCGACTGCTGCTGCTCGTGATCGGCGCGGTGCACCGGCGGCTGCCGCGGGCGCTGCGCCTGTTCCCGATGAACTTCTACCTGTGGGACCTGCGCAGGCGCCTGCGGGCGGGCAAACCGCTGGTCTGACTAGGTCCGCATGTGCGGGTAGCGGTGGTCGGTGGGCGGTGCGAACGTCTCCTTGACGGTGCGCGGCGCCACCCAGCGCAGCAGGTTCAGCGGTGAGCCCGCCTTGTCGTCGGTGCCCGAGGCCCGGGCGCCGCCGAAGGGCTGCTGGCCGACCACCGCGCCGGTGGGCTTGTCGTTGATGTAGAAATTGCCCGCCGCGAAACGCAGTGCGGTGCACGCCTGTTCGACGGCCTTGCGGTCCTGGGCGAACACCGCGCCGGTGAGCGCGTAGGGCGCGGCCGACTCCACCTCGGCGAGGATCGCGGAATAGGCGCCGGGCTCGCCGTCGTCGTAGACGTGCACCGACAGGATCGGGCCGAAGTACTCGGTGCGGAACGATTCGTCGGCCGGGTCGTCGCAGACGAGCACCGTGGGCCGCACGAACCAGCCGTCGGTGTCGTCGTAGGTGCCGCCGACGGCGACGGTCACCCCCGCCGACCTGGCCCGCTCGATCGCGGCCACGTTCTTGTCGTAGGCCCGCCGATCGATCAGCGCCCCACCGAAATTCGACAGGTCCGCGATATCGCCGTAACGCAACTCCTCCACGGTGGCCAGGAACTGCTCCCCCATCTCCCGCCACACCGAACGGGCGATGTAGGCGCGGGAGGCGGCCGAACACTTCTGGCCCTGGTACTCGTAGGCGCCGCGGATCAGCGCCGTGCTCAGCGCCGCCGGGTCGGCCGAGGGGTGCGCGAGAACGAAGTCCTTCCCGCCGGTCTCTCCCACCAGCCGCGGATAGCCGTGGTAGCGGCCGATGTTCGCGCCCACTTCCTGCCACAGGTACTGGAAGGTCGCGGTGGAGCCGGTGAAGTGGATGCCGGCCAGCCGTGGATCGGCCAGCGCGATCTCCGAGAGCTGCACCCCGTCGCCGGTGACCATGTTGATCACGCCCGGCGGCAGGCCTGCGGCCTCGAGCAGGCGCATCGTGTAGTAGGCCGACAGGGTCTGGGTGGGCGAGGGCTTCCACACCACGGTGTTGCCCATCAGCGCGGGCGCGGTCGGCAGGTTGCCCGCGATGGCGGTGAAGTTGAACGGCGTGATCGCGTACACGAACCCTTCCAGCGGCCGGTACTCCATCCGGTTCCACACCCCGGGCGAGGACTGCGGTTGCTTGGCCAGGATCTCGCGGGCGAAGGCGACGTTGAACCGCCAGAAATCGACCAGCTCGCACGGCGCGTCGATCTCGGCCTGCGCGACCGATTTGGACTGGCCGAGCATGGTCGCCGCGGCCAGCGTCTCCCGCCACGGCCCGGCCAGCAGGTCGGCCGCGCGCAGGAACACCGCCGCGCGGTCGTCGAAGGGCAGCGACCGCCAGTCCGGGGCCGCCGCGAGCGCCGCATCGATGGCGGCTTGGGCTTCGGAGTGGGTGGTATCGGTGTAGGTCCCCAGCACCAGGTCGTGCCGGTGCGGCGCGCGGATGTCGTGCCGCTCCCCGATCCCCGGCCGATGCTTGCCGCCCACCACCAGGGGCACATCGAGGGTTTCGGCGGAGATCTCCGACAGCCGCGCCAGCAACCGCTCCCGCTCCGGACTCCCGGGAGCGTAGGAATGCACCGGCTCGTTGGCGGGCGTAGGGACAACTGTGACAGCGTCCATAACCAAGGCTAGCCCGAACCCCGGCCGCACCGCCGCATTACGCGCCCGCTCGGAACGGCCGACCAGCGGTCGCGCGTCCCGTCGAACGTGCGCGGCCGCGTCGGCGGATGCGACCGGCCCCGGCGCGGCCGATGTGGCGGAGTCGGCGTTGTCCGAGGACACTGGGGAAACAGCACTCGACGAGTCCCAGGAGTACATGCGATGCCAACCAACGGACCTTTCGGCATCGACCCGGAAGACTTCGAACGCGCACTACGCGAAGCGGGCACCGAGCTGCGCGACCTGCTCGGCAAAGCCGGCGTCTATCTCGATCGGGTGGATCACGCGAGCGTCGCCGGGCTCACGTCGCTGCTGGCACAGTTCGTCCCACCGCGGCCGGCGCGGCCACCGGAACCCGAGGGTGAGATCACCGGTGAGAGCGGCAGCGGAGTATGGGTGATCTACCGCCTCGACGACGGCGGCGAAGCCAGGGTCGACCAGGTCTTCCCGAGCGAACTCGAGGCCCTACGCGCACATCGCGACAACACCGACGAGCGCCGACGGGTGCGATTTCTGCCCTACGGCGTGCCGGCGAGCGTGCTGGACGCACCCTGAGACGACCGGAGCACTGTCACCCTCACAGGCATGGACCTGACAACCACGACGCGGCACGTGGCACGGACACTCGTGCCGTCAGTTCGTGGTCAGGCGGGCGACCGCGGCGGCGATCCGTTCGTCGGTGGCGGTGAGGGCGATGCGCACGTGCTCGCCGGAGGCCGGGCCGTAGAAGTCGCCGGGGGCGGCGAGGATGCCGCGCTCGGCGAGCCAGTCCAGCGTGGTGCGGGCGTTCTCGCCGCGGGTGGACCACAGGTACAGGCCCGCCTCGGAGTGGTCGATGCGGAAACCGGCGCCGGTCAGCGCGGCGCGCAGCTGCTCGCGGCGCACCCGGTAACGCTCGCGCTGCTGAGCCTCGTGGGTGTCGTCGGCCAGCGCGGCGGTCATCGCGGCCTGGATCGGGAAGGGCACCATCATGCCGGAGTGCTTGCGCACCTCGAGCAGCTCGGCCACCAGTTCCGGATCACCGGCGACGAACCCGGCACGGTAGCTGGCCAGGTTGGAGGTCTTCGACAGCGAATGGATCGCGAGCAGGCCGGTGTGATCGCCGTCGCACACCTGCGGATCCAGGATCGACAGGGCGCGCGCGTCCCAGGACAGGCCGAGGTAGCACTCGTCGGAGGCGACGACGGCGCCGCGCTCGCGGGCGAAGGCCACCACCTTGCGCAGATGCTCGACACCCAGCACGCGCCCGGTCGGGTTCGACGGGGAGTTGAGGTAGATCAGTGCGGGCGACTGCGGCCCGAGCCGGGTCAGTCCGTCCGCGCGCAGGATCTGCGCGCCCGCCAGCAGCGCGCCCACCTCGTAGGTCGGGTAGGCGATCTCCGGGATGACCACCAGGTCGGCCGGGCCGACGCCGAGCAGCCGCGGCAGCCCGGCGATCAACTCCTTGGTGCCGATGACGGGCAGCACCGCCGCCGGGTCCACGCCGGTCACGCCGTAGCGCCGTTTGAGCGCGTCCACCGCGGCGGCGCGCAGTTCGGGGGTGCCGTGGGTGGTCGGATACCCCGGCACCTCCGCGACGGAGTCGAGCGCCGTGCGGATCACCGGGGCGACCGGGTCGACCGGCGTGCCCACCGACAGATCGACGATCCCGCCGGGGTGGGCCGCCGCCTTCGCCTTCACCGCGGCGATGGTGTCCCACGGAAAATCGGGTAGCAGACTGCTGACCCGGCCACGCGATACCACCGGTGGTCTCACTCCCCCATCGGGGGAAGTTCCTTGATGAACGGCGGGTCGTAGTCGACCTTGCCGACCTTCGTCGCGCCGCCCGGGGAACCCAGCTCGTCGAAGAAGTCCACGTTGGCGTTCACGTAGCCACTCCACTGGTCCGGGGTGTCGTCTTCGTAGAAGATCGCCTCCACCGGGCACACCGGCTCACATGCACCACAGTCCACGCATTCGTCGGGATGGATGTACAGCATGCGGCCACCCTCGTAGATGCAGTCCACGGGGCATTCCTCGATGCATGCCTTGTCCTTCACGTCAACGCACGGTTCAGCGATGATGTACGGCACTGCCGTTCTCCTAGTCTGTCCTCACCTGCGGGGATGATCCGCCACGCGAAACCCTATCCCGAGCACCCACGTTACTCCGGGTCAGCCTGCCCTAACTCACCCGGATTCACGTGGGTCGCTTCGGTTCAGCCGACCGGCACGATCGGCGCGGGCCGCCGGTCCACCCGGCCGTAGACGGTGGTGCGTTCGCGCACCGGCCTGCCGATGCCCTCGGCGATCTCGGCCAGCTCGGCCACGGTCTTCGCCGAACCGTGCTGTGACCCGGCCATGCGCGAGATGGTCTCCTCCATCAGCGTGCCGCCCAGATCGTTGGCGCCACCCTGCAACATCACCCGGGTACCCGCGATGCCCAGCTTGACCCAGCTGGTCTGGATGTTGTCGATGCGCCCGTGCAGCATGATCCGCGCCAGCGCGTGGGCGGCCCGGTTGTCGCGGATGGTCGGGCCGGGCCGGGCCGCGCCCGCCAGATACAGCGGCGCGCTCTGGTGCACGAACGGCAGCAGCACGAATTCGGTGAAACCGCCTGTCTCGTCCTGGATTCCGCGCAGCACGCGCAGATGGCCGACCCAGTGGCTCGGATTGTCCACGTGCCCGTACATCATCGTCGAGCTGGACCGCAGCCCGACACGGTGCGCGGTGGTGATCACCTCGATCCAGGCCGAGCTGGGCAGCTTGCCCTTGGTGAGCACCCAGCGCACCTCGTCGTCGAGGATCTCGGCGGCGGTGCCCGGGATGGTGTCCAGGCCCGCCTCCTTGAGCGCGGTCAGCCAGTCGGCGATGCTCTCGCCGCCGCGGGAGGCGCCGTTGACGATCTCCATCGGGCTGAAGGCGTGCACGTGCATCGAGGGCACCCGCCGCTTCACCGCCCGCACCAGATCCGCGTACCCGGTCACCGGCAGGTCGGGGTCGATGCCGCCCTGCATGCAGACCTCGGTGGCGCCGTCGACGTAGGCCTCCCAGGCGCGGTCGGCGACCTCCTCGGTGGACAGCGTGAACGCGTCGGCGTCGCCCTTGCGCTGGGCGAACGCGCAGAACCGGCAACCGGTGTAACAGATGTTGGTGAAGTTGATGTTGCGGTTGACGACATAGGTCACGTCGTCGCCGACGGTGTCCCGGCGCAACTGGTCGGCCAACGCGGCGACCGCGTCGAGTTCGGCACCGTCGGCGGTGGCCAGCGCCAGGTATTGATCGTCGGAGAGCCCCGCCGGGTCGCGTTCGGCGGCGCGCAGCGCGGCGAGCACGTCGGAGTCCAGCCGTTCGGGCGCGTTCACGGCCAGGTCGCGGACCTGCTCGCGGATGGTGTCCCAGTCGCCGAAGGCGCCGACCACGTCCTGTCCGAGGGCGGCGTCGCTGCGCGCCTCGGTGTTGCGGCCCTCGGTGTCGATGGCGGTGTTGAGGTCGGTGCGGCCCGCCGACTCCCACGACTCGTCCGGCTCCTGCCAGGGCAGACCCACCGGCAGCGCGTCGGCCTTCGCCAGGCCGGTCACCGGGTCGGTGAGCGCGGCGACGTGGGCGCCGATGCGCGGGTCGATCCACGGATTGCCCGCCCGCACGTACTTCGGGTGCGCCGAGGTGCGCTCGACCAGGGTGAAGCCGCTGGCCGCGGTGAGCTCGCGCAGGGTGTCCAGGTTCGGCCACGGCCGCTCCGGGTTCACGTGGTCCGGCGTCACCGGGGAGACCCCACCCCAGTCGTCGATGCCCGCCTCGATCAGCGCCAGGCACTCCTGCCGGGAGACGAGGTTCGGCGGCGCCTGCACCGGCACGTCCGGCCCGAGCAGCAGGCGGGTGACGGCGATGGTGGCCCGGAACTCGTCGAAGCCTGCGTCGGGGGCATCGCGCATGGCGGTGTCGTCCTTGGCGCGGAAGTTCTGGACGATCACCTCCTGGATGTGCCCGAAGGCCTTGTGCTGCTTGCGGATCGCCATGATCGACTCGGCCCGCTCGGTGAGCGTCTCGCCGATGCCGACCAGGATGCCGGTGGTGTAGGGCACCGAGAGCCTGCCCGCGTCGGTGATGGCGCGCAGCCGCACCGCCGGGTCCTTGTCGGGGCTGCCGTGGTGGCACTGCCCCTTCTCGGTGAACAGCCGGGTGGCGGTGGTCTCGAGCATCATGCCCATCGACTGGGCGACCGGCTTGAGCCGCGCGATCTCCGCCCAGCTCATCACGCCGGGGTTGAGGTGGGGCAGCAGGCCGGTTTCCTCGAGCACCAGGATCGAGACGGCGCGCAGGTAGTCCAGCGTGGAGTCGTAGCCGCGTTCGTCGAGCCACTGCGCGGCCTCCGGCCAGCGGTCCTCGGGCCGGTCGCCGAGGGTGAACAGCGCCTCCTTGCAGCCGAGGGCGGCGCCGCGGCGGGCGATGTCGAGCACCTCGTCGGGCTCGAGGAACATGCCCTTGCCCTCGGCCCGCAGCTTGCCCGGCACCGTGACGAAGGTGCAGTAGTGACAGCGGTCCCGGCACAGCCGGGTCAGCGGGATGAAGACGTTGCGCGAATAGGTGATGGTGCCGGGCCGGCCCGCCGACTCGAGCCCGGCGTCGCGTACCCGCGCGGCGCTGCGGCACAGGTCGGCCAGGTCGTCGCCGCGGGCGTGCAGCAGCACGACGGCTTCGTCGAGATTGAGGCTCACCCCGTCGCGGGCCCGGCGCAACGCCCGGCGCATCGCCGACGGGGAGGGCGGAGCGGGCGGGACGTTCGGGGTCGCTAGCTCGGTCACGCCCTCGATCATGCGCTAACCATCCTGGACTGTCTCCCTCCAGTGCGTCCGACCGAGCCTAGCGGTGCCGATCCCCGGGGTGGGGGCGGCGCTCACGACCGGCCGGTCACGGACTCGTCGTGAGCGTTCACAACCTCGCCGCCGCGTGGCCTATTCCACCCGTGTGGGCGACCCGCCGGTTTCCGGCCTCGTGCGACGATGACAGGCATGTCGCAGCCGCGCACGATCATGGCCGATCCGGCCTGGCGTCCCAGCCCACGGGCGAAACTGCTCTGGACCGCGCAATCGGTGCTCGGGTGGGTGATCCCGTTCGTCGCGTTGATCGTCTGGGCGGCCGTCGATTCGGAGCGGCGCACACTGCAGGTGCTCGCGCTCTGCGCCGGGCTGGCGCTGGCGGTGTTCAGCGCGCTGGTCGTCCCGTGGTGGCGCTACGCGGTGCACCGCTGGGAGATCACCGACGAGGCCGTCTACACCCGGGTCGGCTGGCTCTCCCAGGAGAGCCGGGTCGCGCCCATCTCGCGGGTGCAGACGGTCGACATCGAACGCGGACCGCTCGAGCGGCTGCTCGGCCTGGCCACCGTCACCGTCACGACCGCCTCCTCCGCCGGGGCGGTCACCATCACCGGTCTGGATCTGCCGGTGGCCGAGGAGACGGTGCGCAGGCTCACCGAGATCGCCGCGCGCCACCGCGGGGACGCGACGTGAACGCACCGCAGACCGATCGGCCGTGGTCGCGGTTGGATCGGCGAATGCTGTTGGTGCATCCGGTGAACGAGGTCGCCAAGTTCATCCCGGTGCTGATCGGTTCGGTCATCCTCGGCACGAGCAGCGGCAACCACGGCTGGAGCCTGGTGCCGCTGGCGCTGATCGTCGGATACGCGCTGAGCCGCTGGTTCACCACCACCTACCGGGTCGGGCCGACGCATGTCGAGTTGCGCACCGGGCTGCTGCAACGCCGCACGCTGTCGGTGCCGCGGTCGCGCATCCGCTCGGTCGACATCGAAGCCGACCTGCTGCACCGGGTGCTCGGGCTGGCCGTGGTGGTCGTCGGCACCGGGCAGGCCGCCGACAGCGGCGAGAAGTTCCGGCTCGACTCGCTGGCCGCCGGAACCGCACCCGCGTTGCGCGCCGAACTGCTCGCGCACACCGCCGAACAGCTTCCCGCCGAAGGTGATTCGGCCGTGCCGACGACCCGCGCGCCGCAGGGCCGCGAGATCGGGCACTGGCAGCCCGCCTGGGTGCGGTACGCGCCGCTGTCGCTGACCGGATTCGCCGTCGTCGCGCCGATCGTCGGCCTGGCCTTCCAGTTCGGCCTCGGCGAGGTGGTGATCACCTCCGAGACCGCGCACGCGGTGGAGGGCCGCGCCGTCGCCGTCGTCGTGCTGATCGGACTCGCGGTGCTGGCCTGCGTGGTCGTGCTGGTCAGCCTGGCCGCCTGCGCCCGCTACCTGAGCACCTATTTCGGCCTGCGGGTGCTCGACACCGGCCGCACCCTGCACCTGAGCCACGGGCTGTTCACCACCCGCCAGATCACCCTGGACCTGGCCCGATTCCGCGGCGCCACCGTGAACGAGCCGCTGCTGCTGCGGCTGGCGGGCGCGGCCGAACTCGAAGCCATCATGGTGGGCGAGAACCCGCGCCAGAAGATCCTGCCGCAGGCGCCGCGCGCGGCGGTCGAACGCACCCTGGCCGAACTGCTGGGCAGCAGGCACCTGTCGACGGTGTCGGCCGAGACGCCCGCTGCGCTGGCGAAAACGCCCGCACCGGAGGTGGCATCGCCCGGCACGGCGCAGTTGTCGGCGCCGCTCACCCCGCACGGCCCCGTGGCCCGCCGCCGTCGCTACGTGCGCGCGATCGCTCCGGTCGCCGGACTGGCGGCGGCGCTGTTCGCCCTGCCGACCTTCGGCTGGGCGGCCGGGGCCTGGTGGTGGCTGGTGCCCGCCGTGCTCTTCCTCCTCGCGCTGGCCTTGGCGGAGGATCGGTATCGCGGGCTCGGGCACACCGTGCTCCCCCGCTCCGGTACCGGCCCGGCCTGGCTCATCACCCGATCCGGTTCCCTCGACCGCGACCGCGACTGCCTCGAAGCGCCGGGCATCATCGGCTGGACGGTGCGCCAGACCTTCTGGCAACGCCGGGCCGGGATCGCCACCGTGGTCGCCGCCACGGCGGCCGGCAAGAAGGCCTACCAGGTCGTCGACGTCCCGCTCGCCCGGGCGTGGGCGATCATCGAGGCCGCGACACCGGGCGCGCTCGGGAGCCGAGACGATCCGACCCACGTCGAGGGAACCGCGCCGGGCCGGTCGAGGTCGGGACCGGGCGGAGCCATTGCGCGGAACCCGGGCTGACGAAGCGGGTTCGCGCGCCGGCGACGACCGATGCCGTCGCCGAGCGGCACCCTCACGCGCTCAACGCCCCGCGACCCCCGTCGCCCGCTGGAACACGTAGATCAGCGGCGCGCCCACACCGCAGACGAGCAGCAGCAGGGTCGGCCATTCGCTCATGAGCACCAGGTCGCCGCCGGGCCCGGGGAACGTGCACACCAGGAACCCGAGCGTCCACGCCATCACCGGCAGCATCGCCACCCGGACGCTGTCGGTGAGCGTGCGCATGGCCGCCACCAGCGCGATGTTGACGACCGCGGCGAGCACCGCCGTGATCGGCACCGGGACCGCTCCCGACCCCGGCTGCGCCGCCAGCGGCGCCGCGACCAGCTCAGGTCCCGCGCCGGCCAGCTGCGAACTGCCCAGGTAGATCGGCAGATACAGCACTTCGACCGCGAGTGTGAACAGCGCCGCCAGGATCAACACCACCATCGTGCCCACGCGGGCGATCGCGCCGATGCGGGTGGGTTCGGCCTGCGCATCGGCGCGCGTGTCGAGGGCCGTCACGGCACCGGCGGGTAGCCGAGCAGCGTCAACAGATGGCTCTGCATGTCGACGAACGCGTAGAGCACCGACATGTACAGCTCGTGCTGCTGCTGCGCGCTCGGGCGCAGGCTGTCGACGAAGGCCACGATGGCGTTCTGGAGATCCCAGTTGTACACGTCATGGAGTCTAGGCGGCGTCGCCGTCCAGCCCGGCGAACAGATCGTGTTCGCGCCCGTCCGGCCCGGCGGGACCGCGCCTGCCGCGCACCAGCACGTAGTGCTCCTCGGGCAGCACCGGCTGGGCGATGTTGTTCGACAGCGCGAACTCCCGGCCCGAGGGCGCGACGGTGATCTGGGTGGCGTGCGCGCGCAGCGCGGCCCGCTTGGCCGCCAGCACCTCCGCGACGTCGACGGTGGTGGTGACGGTGTCGCTGGCGACGCAGGCCAGCTCGTCCGCCGCGGGCAGCCGCCAGCCGCGCGGCAGTGCGCCCGGCAGGCCCGCGGCCGTGCGCCGGGCGAGTGCCTCGGTGTGCAGGCGCAGCATGTCGGCGTCGGTGACGGTCCAGTAGAACTTCGGCACGTCCCAGCCGCGCTCGGCGGCCGCCCGCACCGCCTCGGTGGTCACCCGGTGCGCGCGGATGTGGTCGGGATGGCCGTAGCCGCCGTTCGGGTCGTACCCCACCACCACCCGCGGCCGCAGGTCGAGCAGCACCTCGACGAGTGCCTCGACCGCCTCCGGACCGGAGTTGACGAAGGCGCGCGGATGCTCGGCCGACGGGGTGCCCGCCATCCCCGAGTCGCGCCACCGCCCGGCACCGCCGAGGAACCGCGGCGGTCCGGCGTCCAACGCGTCGAGCGCCCTGGTGAGTTCGAGGATGCGGTAGCCGCCCAGCTGGTCGGCCCGATCCGCGGCCAGCTGCGCCCACTGCTCGCCGATGACCTCGCCCTCTTCGCCGAGCGTGCAGGTCACCACGGTCACCGGGACGCCGCGGGCGCGGTAGCGGGCGATGGTGCCACCGGTGGTGATGGTCTCGTCGTCGGGGTGCGCGTGCACCAGCAGCAGCCCGCCGGTCGCCGTACTCACGGGATCCTCCGCCACATCGCCGCGTCCCCGAAGATGCCGACCTGGATCGCTCCGTTCAGCGCGGCGCCGTCGACGCCGGGCCCGGCGGCGGCCACCAGGTTGTCCTGCACGATCGGCAGCACCGTCGACAGGCCCCACAGCGCCGGTTCCGCGTCGGCGAGCACCTTGGGCACATCGATGCCGCGCAGGGCCGCGTCGATGGCGGGCTGCAACGCCACGTCGCACAGTCCGGACAGATTGCTCGGCGCCCGGCGCGCCGCCTCCAGCACCGCCTCCGCCTCGCCGTCCGGCACCGGCGCGCCGCTGGGCGGGCAGCCGTACCGCGAGGCCAGCACGGTGGCCGGATCACCGCCGGCGACCTCCCAGCCGACGACGGCGTCCACGCCGCCGTCGACCAGTTCCTTGCCGTAGAGCGCGTCGGCGGTGAGCGTGCGCACGCTCGCATCGATGCCCGCGCTGCGCAGTTGGTCGGCGGCGGTGCTGGCGACGGCGTGCGCGGTGGCATCGCCCACCACGGCCCCGATCCGCACCGCCAGCGACCGGCCGTCACGGGCCAGCGGACGCGGCTGCGGCGCGGGTGAGGTCGGCGAGACCGCCTGCGGCGGCTCCGGCGCCCGCGCGAACCCGGCCTCGGCCAGCAGCGCGAACGCCTCCTCCGGGCTCGGCCGCGGCGGCTGGGTGGGGGTGTAGCCGGGGTCGGAGGGCGAGAGGATCTGGGCGCGTACCGGTTCCACCCAGCCGCCGGTCTGCGCGCCCACCGTCGCCAGCAGCGCCGGATCGAGCAGCGCCAGCACGCCGCGACGCACCCGCGGGTCGGCCAGGTCCGGGTTGCGGCCGTTGAGCACCAGCTGCAACGTGCGCGACTGCGGCATGATCGCGGTCCGCACCGACGGGATCGCCGCCAGCTGCGCCTGGGTGGCGACGCCACCGTGCACCAGCGCCATCTGGGCGTCGCCGGTGCGCAGCGAGTCGGCCAGCTGCGCGGGAGTCCCGCCGCGCCGCAACAGGATCTGGTCCGGCGCGGCCGGGGTGCCCCAGTAGCGGTCGTTGCGTTCGAGCAGGATCTCGTCGCGGCCGGGGTCCACCGACTTGATCGAGAAGTTGCCGCCGGAGACCGGAATGCCCTCGGCCAGCCCGTTGACGAACCCGCCCGGCTGGTCCTTGATCAGGTGCGAGGGCAGCAGGTTGGCGAACAGTTCCCGCCACGCCGGATACGGCTGGGTCAGCACGACCGTCACCGTCTTGCCGCCGCCGGAGGAGCTGACATCGGAGATCAGCCGGTAGGCCGCCGAATCCACCACCCCGGGCTGGGTGATCATCTGCTGCCACAGGAACCGGAAGTCCTCCGCGGCGATGGGTGCGCCGTCGGACCAGTTGGCCTGGTTGCGCAGCGTGTAGGTGATGGTGAACGGCTCCTGCGCGGTGACCTCGGCCGCCGTCACCAGCGCCGTGTCCGGCACCCACTGCGTCGCACCCGGTACCGCCGGATCCGGCACCGGGCGGAACGGGCTGGGCAGCACCATGGCGCTGACCGCCGAGGTGGCGGGCGACTGATCGGCGCGCAGATGCGGGTTGAACCCGATGCCGATGTCGTCGATCGCCACCACGACGGTGTTCTTGCCCGGTTTGGCCGGTGTCGTCTTCGGGCTGTCGGTGCTCTCGATCGGCGGGGGCGGATTCGCGGTGCATCCGGCCACCACCAGGACGGAGGCCGCCAGCAGGATCTGCAGCACGCGCAGCATCGCGCGTCGTCTCGCCCCCGAATTCACGTCCCGCACTCTACAACGCGGCCCGGTCCCGTGCCTTCCGCCGCGACAGCTCGCGGGCGCGCTCATTGGCGTTGAGGATGACCTTGCGCACCCGCACCACGTCGGGGCCGACCTCGACGCACTCGTCGGCCGCGCAGAACTCCAGCGCGCCTTCCAGATCCAGCACCAGCGGCCGCGCCAGGGTCTCGAGCACGTCACCGGTGGAGGAGCGCATGTTGGTCAGCTTCTTCTCGCGGGTGACGTTGATGTCGAGGTCTTCCGCGCGCGGGTTGATGCCGACGACCATGCCCTCGTAGGTCTCCGCGCCCGGCTCCACGAAGAAGGTGCCGCGGTCGGCCAGCTGCAACATCGCGTAGGCGGTGACGCTGCCCGCGCGGTCGGACACCAGCGAGCCGGTGTGCCGGGAGCGGATCTCGCCCGCCCACGGCGCGTAGCCGTGCGCGACGGCGTTGGCGATGCCGGTGCCGCGGGTCTCGGTGAGGAAGTCGGTGCGGAAGCCGATCAGGCCGCGCGAGGGCACGATGAACTCCATCCGCACCCAGCCGTGACCCTGATTGGTCATCTGCACCATCTTGCCCTTGCGGGCGGCCAGCAGCTGGGTGACCGCGCCCAGGTGCTCCTCGGGCACGTCGATGGTCAGTTCCTCGAACGGCTCGTGCACCTTGCCGTCGACCATCCGGGTGACCACCTGCGGCTTGCCGACGGTGAGCTCGAAGCCTTCCCGGCGCATGGTCTCCACCAGGATCGCCAGCGCCAGCTCACCGCGGCCCTGCACCTCCCAGGTGTCGGGGCGGTCGGTGTTGAGCACCCGCAGCGAGACGTTGCCGACCAGCTCCTGGTCCAGGCGCGCCTTGAGCAGCCGGGCGGTGAGCTTGGTGCCGCCGTTGCGGCCGGCCAGCGGCGAGGTGTTGATGCCGATGGTCACCGAGATGGCGGGCTCGTCGACGGTGATGCGGGGCAGCGCGACCGGGTTGTCCGGGTCGGCGAGGGTGTCGCCGATCATGATGTCCGGGATGCCCGCCACGGCGACGATGTCGCCGGCCTCGGCCTCCTCCGCCGGGTTGCGCTCCACGCCGACGGTGGCGAGCAGCTCGGTGATCTTCACCGTCTTGGTGCCCTCGGCACTCATCCACGCCACGTTCTGACCCTTCTTCAGGGTGCCGTTGTGGATGCGGACCAGCGCCAGCCTGCCCAGGAACGGCGAGGCGTCGAGGTTGGTGACATGGGCCTGCAGCGGCGCCTGCGCGTCGCCCTTGGGCGCGGGCACGTGCTTCAGCAGCACGTCGAACAGCGCGTCCAGGTTCGGGGCGTCGGGGGCGTTGCCGTTCTCGGGGCGCTCGGTGGAGGCCTTGCCCTCGCGGCCGGAGGCGTAGAGGACCGGCAGGTCCAGGGCCAGCTCGGCGGCTTCGGCGGCCTCGTCGTCGAGGTCGGAGGCCAGGTCGAGCAGCAGATCGTGGCTCTCCTCGACGACCTCGGCGATGCGGGCGTCGGGGCGGTCGGTCTTGTTGACCACCAGGATCACCGGCAGCGAGGCGGCCAGCGCCTTGCGCAGCACGAAGCGGGTCTGCGGCAGCGGCCCCTCGGAGGCGTCCACGAGCAGCACGACGCCGTCGACCATGGACAGGCCGCGCTCGACCTCGCCGCCGAAATCGGCGTGCCCCGGGGTGTCGATGACGTTGATGACGGTGACCGAGCCGTCCGGGTGGTGCCGGTGCACCGCGGTGTTCTTGGCGAGAATGGTGATGCCCTTCTCGCGCTCGAGATCACCGGAGTCCATCACCCGGTCGACGGGTTCGGCGCGTTCGGCGAAGGCGCCGGACTGGCGGAGCATGGCGTCGACAAGTGTCGTCTTACCGTGGTCGACGTGCGCCACGATGGCGACGTTGCGAAAATCGCGTGCAGACGACACGCTGGATCCTCCTGCTGATAGGTATTGGTGCCGGCCGACCCCTGCAAACAGGTGGAGAATGAAAACTCACCGGGCATCGCGGCCATCGCACACACTACCGGCAATCCGAGGGCCCGTATTCCCCAGCCACGAGTTAGGTTACGCTAACCAATATGGGCAAGGTCAAGGCGAAGAAGGTTTCCAGCCTCAAACCGAAGAAGAAGTGCTGCCGTAAGAAGACGCGCTGCGTGAAATGCCCTGTCGTCATCATGCGGATGAAGAAGGCCGAGGCCGCGGGCGTGTGCGGCAAGGATCTGAAGAAGGCGCTCAAGCAGGCACGCGCGGCATAGGCCCGCGCGGCGATGGGCCGGTGTCTCCCGCCTCGATCGGGTAGTACCGGTACATGACCACCGAGCTGCTCTCCGACGAACAGATCGCCACCGCGCTGCAGGACCTGCCCGACTGGACGCGCTCCGGCGACGAGATCTCCCGCACCGTGCAGGCCGAGTCCTTCCCCGCCGCCATCGCCCTGGTCGACCGGGTCGCCGAGGCCGCCGAGCGGGCCGGTCACCACCCCGACATCGACATCCGCTGGCGCACCGTCACCTTCACCTTGTCCACCCATTCCGCCGGCGGACTCACCGACCGCGACATCGATCTCGCCCGGCAGATCGACGAACTCGCGCGCTAGTCAGCGCAGCCCGGCCCGCTCCGGCTCGGGCGCGGTGGCCCGCGCGCGCCTGCCCGCCACGATCACCCAGACGTAGCAGGCCAGCACGCCGAGCACGTCCACCGCACCCAGCCAGGACAGCAGGCCGGGCCGGGAGATCTCCCAGATCGTCGGCTGGAAGAACGACAGCACCCACGGCACGCCGACCAGCATGGTCAGCAGCCAGTAACCGGCCAGCACCCGCGCGCCCGGCGCCTGCCGCAGTGGCCCGTACACCAGCCACAGCACCAGCGGCAGCAACCACACCCAGTGGTGCGACCACGAGATCGGCGAGACCAGCAGCCCGAACAGCTGCACCACGAGCAGCGTGCCGAGCAAGTCGTCGGGGCCGAGCGCCCGCCACGCGAAGAACGCCGGCACCGCGACCAGCAGCACCGCCGCGATCCAGATCGGCCCGGTCTCCACGTCGTAGCCGAGGATCCGGCTCAGCGTCCCGCGCAGCGACTGATTCCACACCGAGGCCACCGGTCCGATGCGGTCCGCGTCGCCGAGCAGGGTGCCGAAGTAGCGGGTGGCCTCGTGATTGTTGAGCAGATAGCTGATCGCCACGGTGCCGCCGAAGGCCACCGCGGAGAACACCGCGGCGCCCCAGCGCCTGCGCGCCACGAAGTACAGCCCCGTGATCGCCGGCGTCAGCTTGATACCGGCGATCAGCCCGACGAGCCCGCCGGAGACCCACCAGCGCGAGCTGCGCACCGCGAGCATCGCCCCGAGCACCAGGAAGACGTTCACCTGCCCGTAGTCCAGGGTGGTGCGCACCGGCTCCAGCCACACCCCGACCGCCGTCCAGGCCACCGTCGCGGTGCGCCAGCCCGGCTCGCGCAACCGCTCGCGACCGAGCAGCAACTCCAGCGAGATCCGCACCACCCCGTACAGCGCGGCCACGGTGGCCAGCAGCCAGCCGACCGCGATGACGGTGAAGGGCAGGAAGTGCAGCGGCGAGAACACCAGCGCGGCGAACGGCGGATACGTGAAGGGCAGCGGGAAGTCGGGCGTCTTCTCCGCATAGGTGAAGTCGTAGAGCCGGTCGGTGAGCACCGAGGCCGAGCCGTCCACGTAGACGTGCAGGTCGACCAGATTCATCCCGTTGTCGGACAACAGCATCCACAGCAGCCGGGCCAGCACCGAGAGGCCGAGCAACGCCAGCGCCGTTCGCAGGGGGGCAGCGGCCGGACGTGCGTCCGTCCGAGCGCTCTCTCGGTTCAAATCGCAGGCTTTCGGAGGTGGTGTGCGGGTCGCCGGCGCGGCCGGGGGTGTTTCGGAGTGTTCGGCGCACGCGAGCCGAAGGTGATGACTAGATTAACCGGAGTGCCGCGCACGGCAGTCGGTGGACCGGCGCCATCGGCGTCGGCACACCGGTAACGTTTGCATCAACTTTCACTCCAGTAACATCGAATCGCAGTACTGTCTGGTAACACTGATCGTCCACAGCACCAACAAAGGACTACGGCGGCTGTACAAGCCGGTCCCCATGTCCTTAGAGTGACCCCCGATACCAACGGGTCCGCTCCCGTTGACCAGATGTACCCGAGGTAAGGACGGCTAGACCAGTGCTTCGCACCCGAGGATCGCGGATCGCCTTGACCGCACTCGCCCTGGCGGCGAGCGCTTCGCTCGCCATGCCGACCGCAGTAGCGGCACCGGCCCCCGCTCCCGCCGCCGTTCCGAACAGCGTCCCGATGGTGCCCGAGGGTGTGCCGGTCGACGCGATCGCCGCGCTGACCCCCGCCATCGTCGGCGCCATCGCGGGTCCGGCCGACATCGCCGAGGGCCCGCAGGCGGGCATCCTCGCCCAGGCGCGCACCCTGCTCGCGACGCTGAACCTGCCCCCGCAGATCAAGGCGACGCTCGAGCGGATCATCACCTTCCTCGACGGCAGCGGCGGCGGTGGCCCCGACCTGCCCGAGGACGGCCCCGCCATCGCGCAGTTCCTCTACCCGACCATCGGCAAGGGCTGCATCGGCGATTCCAGCGACTCGGTCGGCACCGCCCTCGCCGTGCCCGGCCCGGCCCAGCTGCCGCCGCCCGGCCCGGCCGCGGGGCAGACCGGTTTCGTGTTCACCGCGCTCGGCACCAAGTCGCCGACCCCCGTACAGAACCCGCCGATGACGGTGCAGTGGCTCAACCTCGACACCCGTCAGTCGGGCGTCGTGCCGCTCACCGACGAGGCCAAGATCAACCCGGACGGCCCGGCCACCCTGTCGGCCATCGTGGACACCGGCCGCGGCCGGATCGTGGCGGTCGTCGGCGGTTCGCTGACCACCCAGGCACCCGACGCCGCGCCGCGCACCTGCTCGTTCCTGCCGACCCTCGGCTTCTTCACCGTCGCCTGAGCGTCCGGCCGACACCACCGAGCATTCGAGGCCCGGTCGCCGATTCCGGCGGCCGGGCTTCGTCGTTCCCCGACACGCACGGCGATGCCGCGAACCCCTCCGGGGCACGCGCGACTGTGGTAGACCGGGAGCATGGCGACTGTCGAACTCACGGCACGCACGACCCGCTCGATCCGGAGCAGGCGCTCTCGCCGCTCGATCCTGTCCATCCGTTCGGAGGGCTCGATCCTCTCGATCGGCTCGGCCTATTCGATCCTGTCCATCGGCAGCGTGGGCTCGGTGCTGTCGATCGGGTCGATCGGCTCGTTCGGGTCGATCATCTCCACCAGCTCGTTCGCGAGTCTGGGTTCCGCGTTCTCGGGCCTGTCACGCTGGTCGCTGTTCTCCTGGCGCGGCGATCACGAGGCGCCGGACTCGCGCCCGAGCCTGCGGGTGGTGCCCGACGACGAGCCGGACCTGCGGATCACCCCCGCCGCGCACTGTCAGACCTAGCTCCACTGCCCGTACTGGGGCTTCAGGATGTCGTTGACGTCGACGCCGATGCCGTCGACAGTGCGCTTGTCGATCTCGAACTGGTGCAGGTGGGCGCCGGGATGCACGAAACCCTTGGGCGTTCCCCAGTTGTGCTGCCAGTACCAGGCGCCGAGTCCGGCGACCCGCGCCAGTTCGATGGTGGGCGCGTTGGCGTAGACGCCGACGTTCTGCTTGCCCAGCACGGTCTGCCAGCCGACCAGGTAGGGCGCGATCATGGTGGCGAATTCCACCGGGGTGGGGTTGTCGTCGATGGAGGCGTAGATCGGGGAGTCGTCGGGGCCGCCCGCGGCCAGGTGCAGTTCCAGACCGCGCTCGGCGTGCTTCTTGCCCGCTTCGAGTCCGCCGCGCCAGTCCGCGGTCGGTCCCTTGCCGAATTGGTAGCAGCTGACGATGCTCAGGCCCTGCTCCCGCAGCGCCTCGACCTCTCCGGCGAGCAGCGGTTTGCCCGCCATCCATTCCGCGCCGGGCCGCCGGTCGGAGACGTAGCGGATGACCCCCGCATGGCCGGCCTCGCGAATGGCCGCGGCCGAGGGCACGCCCGCGGCGTAGTCGAGCAGTGTGCCGTAGCGGGGCGCGGCGGCGGCGGGGGTGGCGGAGGCGGTGACGCCCAGGGCGGCCGCGGCGGCGGAGTAGGCGAACAGGGCGCGCCGGGACATCCGATGAGAACGCATTCGCAGGGCTCCTTCGACGAATTCCCCCGGACCGACATGCAGCGTGCCCGGCGCACCTTCCCCAGGTCGATCTGCGCGCCGGGAGCCTCGAACGTGATCACATTTCACCACATTCACACTGGAACCGCTAGGCCCCAGGAACACCACTGATCCCACTGATCACAGCGCGCGTTCACACCAGGCTGTCGATGCGGGCGGCGACGTCGATGATGCGCCCCTCCCCACGCGCGAGTTCCTGCCGCACCACGGCGAGCACCTGGGCGATCACCTGCTTCTTGATACCGGCCAGCGCGCCCAGCGTCGCGGCCCGCACGCCGTGCGCCTTGAATCGCAAGCGCAGATCCTCCGGTTCGGGGGGAGTCACGTCGATCACCACCCGCAGCGGGTCCGCGGCGCGGGCGGTCAGTTCGAGCGGGATCTCGACGTCGGCGCGGTAGCGGTTGGCCTTGAACACCTCCACGGTGATGTCGAGCCCGACCGGCAGCAGCAGGCCGAATCGGCGCGGCGTCACCGCCTCGCGTTCGCTCAACAGTGGCGTGCCGATCGCGCCGCGCACGGTCACCGTCGCGCGGTCGCGCGGCCCGGTGCGCAGCGGCCCGATCTCGATCGGCCGGCCCGCCATCCGGCCGACCACCTCCTCGATCCGCTGCCGGGTGACCACCCGCTCGAAGAAGCGGTGACCGAATTCGCCGTAGTCGATCCAGTCGAAGTGCTCCCGGCCCCGGTGTTCGGAGCGCGTGCCCGCCACCATCGCCTCGATATCGAAGACCCGCCCGCGCCGCGCCGCCGGTTCGGCGAGGATGGCGTTGACCCGATTGGCGACCTCGCGCTGCACCAGGCCCGCGATCGGGTCCAGCATCCACTCCCAGGCGGAGTCGACGGCGGAGGCGCGCAGCACGAAGCTCACGTTCTCGGCGGCGATGGGTGGCACGTCGATGACGATGAGCACCGGCTCGGCGGTGCGGGCATGCAAGGTCAGGTCGATCTCCACGATCGCCTCCAACCGCAACGGCTTGCCGCCCAGCAGGATCTTCAGCGCCAACGTCACCGGGACGGTGACGTGGAAGACGAGATTGCGTTCGTGGCGGGACACCGCGGGCGTGCCGACCTTGCCTTCGGCGAGGAAGCCCGCCATTCCGCCGGGCGCCAGGTTCACCGGCCCGATGCTGACGCCCTGGCCCACCATGCCCGACACGGCGGCGATGATGCGGTCCTCGGTCACCGCGTGGGTGACGAACCGCTCGCCGAACTGCGCGTACTCGATCCAGCCCGGTTCCTGCGGGCCTTCCTCACTCGGCTGCATCAGCTCTCGCCAACCCTCACCTCTCCACGGACATCCGACACGCTACGCGACGGGGATTTCGGGAGAACGGCACGATCGGCGGAACCCTGTCCTGCCGATGAGGGGAGAGCAGGACAGGGTCCCTGTCGACAGCGCTGCCGGGCACTGTCGATTCCATAGTACGGCGAGGTCACCCGCGGACCCGCGCCCGCACCGGCCATTTCAGCTGAACAACAATGATTTTCAGAATCGTCCGTAGCCGACCACATCCCGCACGTCCGCGAGGCGGAAGCGGTGCACCGCCACCCGGTCGAACTCGTTGCCGCCGATGGTCGTCACCTCCCCGTCGGCGGCGGCGAGCACGATGTTGGTGTGCTGGCCGAACTGGCTCGACGGGCCGTAGAGCAGCACGTCGCCGGTGCGCGGCCGGTAGCCGTCGGTGGCGGGGACGAATCGGCCGACGCTCTCGTAGTACTCCTGGAGCGTATACACCCCGGGAATGCGCCACGAGCCGGAGTTCGGGTTGGCCAGCGGGCGGCCGGCTTCGCGCATGGTCCAGCTGACGAAGTCGGCGCACCAGGACTCGCGCACCCCCTCGGCATACGCCGTCCCCGGCCGTGGGTCGGCGAATTCCCGCTCCAGCACGGCGAGCAGCGCGCGCTGATCGGGGTCGAGCACGGTGTGGTCGATCGCGGGGAAGGCGCTCAGCCGTTCGCCCACCACGGCCGGTTCACCGCCCTGCCACCAGCGCACCCCGACCACCGCGAGCCCGGCCACCACCGCCAGCGCCAGCGCGGCCACCAGCCACCGCCCGGCCTTGGTTCCCGAGTGTCGTACCGTCATCCCCCACCTCCACGCCGCCGTCTTCTCCTCTATAGACGCGCGGGGCGGCGATCCGGTTCCCGTCATCGGGCGATCCGGCGAGCACGGGATCGGCCGGAATTAGAGTGGTGTGGGTGAGTGCAACCCGCCGCGCCAACCGAGGTCCGAGCGCCGCCGCGGGCAACCGCGCCGCGCTGATCGCCGCGGCACGAGAAGTCTTCGCCACCAACGGTTTCGACGCACCACTGAGCCTCATCGCCCGCACCGCCGGGGTCGGGCAGGGCGTGCTCTACCGGCACTTCCCCACCAGGGCGGCGCTCGCGCTGGCCGTGTTCGAGGAGAACCTGACCGAGGTCGAGACGCTGGCCGCCGATCCGGGTACCACCGTGGCGGATGTGCTGGCCGTCATCGTCGATCAGGTCACCGCCTCGGCCGCCTTCATCGCGATGCTGGATCCGACCAGCGACGATCCGCGCGTATTGGAGCCCGCCTGTCGCCTGCTGACCCTGCTCGACACCAAGCTCGCCGACCCGGCGCAGCGCGGCGGCATCCGCGCCGGGCTGGGCGCCACCGATCTCGTGCTCGCGGTCGCCATGCTGGCCGCGGTGCTGGCGCGCACCGACGTCGCATCCCGGCAGACCACCGCCGAGCACGCGTGGGCACTGCTGCTGCACGGGCTGCTGGACTGATCGAACCCGTCGGGCCATCCGCCCGAGGTCGAGGCGTCGCTCGTTAACCTCCCGCGCGCCGCGCGCGATCCGGATGCAGGCCCGCGCCGGGCGTTCCCGGCCGGACGAGCATCGACGGAAGGACGCCCCGTGACCACCATTCCCGCACCGCCACTCGACGCCGACCGATTCGCCGAGCGCATGCTCACCGCCGCGCTGGGTGCGGTCGACCTGCTCGCGGTCCACCTCGGCGACCGGATGGGCTGGTACCGCGCGCTCGCCGAGCACGGTCCGGCCGACCCGGCCGAACTCGTGGCCCGCGCGGGCGGCGGACCACGGTATGCCCGGGAATGGCTGGAGCAGCAGGCCGCCGCGGGCATCCTGACCCACCTGGACGGCCGGTTCGCCCTGCCCGCGGGCGTGGCGGAGGTGCTCACCGACCGGGACAGCCTGAATTACCTGGCGCCGCTGGCACGGATGTTCGCCGCCGCGGCCGTCCAGCTGCCCGCGCTGCTCGACGCGTACCGCACCGGCGGCGGGGTGAGCTGGGCGGAGTTCGGCACCGACATGCGCGAGGCGCAGTCGGACATGAATCGCCCCTGGTTCCGGCAGCGGCTGGCCGCCGCTTTGGGCGAGGTCACCACGATGACAGACCTGCTGAGCAGGCCGGGCGCGCGCGTCGCCGACGTCGGATTCGGCGGGGGCTGGTCGAGCATCGCCCTCGCCCAAGCCTTCCCGGAGCTGATCGTCGACGGTTTCGACGTCGACGGACCCTCGGTGCGGATGGCGACCGAGCACGCCGCCGCGGCGGGCGTCGGCGACCGGGTGCGGTTCCACCTCGCCGACGCCGCCACGGCACTCACGGAACACGCTTACGACGCCGTCTTCGCCTTCGAGTGCCTGCACGACATGCCGCATCCCGTGCGGGTGTTGGAGGGGATGCGCCGGGCGTTGCGCCCGGGTGGGGCGGCGATCGTCATGGACGAGGCCGTCGCCGCCACCTTCGACGCGCCCGCGAGCGACATCGACCGGCTGATGTACGGGTTCAGCCTGCTGATCTGCCTGCCCGACGGCCTCTCGCACCCCGGCTCCGCGGGCACCGGCACGGTGATGCGCTACGACACCCTGCGCCGTTACGCGCGCGAGGCCGGTTTCGCGGAGGTGGAGATCCTGCCGATCGAGGATTTCGGCTTCTGGCGTTTCTACCGCCTGTCGGCGTGAGCGCTACCGGTGAGCACTAGATCTCGAGATCTTCTTCGATCCCCTTGAGCCGGTGCCGGGCCAGCGCCAGGTTGGCCCGGCCGCGATCGAGCGCGAGGTAGAGGAACAGGCCCTTGGACTTGCGCCCGGTCATGGGCCGGATGATGTGGTACTGGCCGGAGAGGGTGATGAGGATGTCCTCGATCTCGTCGCTGAGGCCGAGCTGGTCCATGGTGCGCATCTTCGCGCGCATCACCTCGGTGTTGCCCGCCGCGGCGATCTGCAGGTCCAGCGATTTGGAGCTGCCGAGCATGCCGAGCGCCATGCCGGAGTTGTAGTCGACCACCGCGGCACCCACGGCCCCGTCGATCACCATCATGTCCTTGAGGGCCAGATCCATATTGGTCATTTCCGTTCCTTTCAATCTGTTTTCGTCGGCTGCTTGTGTCTCGGCCCGTTCGCCAGCACGGCCAAGTGGTCGGCGATGGCGCGGGCCACCGGCCGCGACTCCAGGTGGAGGCGACCGACGTTCACCGCGGAGTCCGCGAGCACGGTCAGCGACGCCCAGCCCGCGGTGTAGATGACGACGTAGCCACCGGTGCCGTGCACCACGACCTCGTCGAAGCCGCCCCCGTGCGCGGTGGTGGCCAGGCGATACGACAGCGCAAGGTGCGAGGCGGTCAGCGCCGCCATGCCGTCGGGCTCGATGTGGCCCGGCAGATCGTGTGTGATGAGCAACCCGTCACCCGACGCCACCAGGGCGCCGGTCAGCCGTGGGACGCGTTCACGCAGCGCCTTCAGCTCCGCCAGCACCACCGCGTACGGTTCGGGTCCGGACATCGCCACCTTGGTCAACCTTCCCATCCAATCGCCGAGCAGTTTCTTCCGCGCGGTCACGCAAGCTCCTCCAATGCCGCCCGCACGCGGACGAGCACGTTCACATCCACCGGCTCCCATCGGTCCGGGCCGGGAGCGGGTACCGGCTGCCGCACCCGACGTCGAAGTGGTGGCGGCGGTGCGGATTTCGGTCCGATCGGGCTGTCGGCGGCGGTGTCCGGTGCGGTCCGGGCGCGGCGAGAGTCGCCGCCGGGCAGCCGCACGCGCGGTGGGGCATGACGGGCGGCCTCCATCGCCGCCGCGACGGCGTTCCGGACCGTCTCCTCGGCGGCCCGCTCGGCGGCGACCGGGGACAGTGCCGTCGCGCGGGACGAGCCCGGATTCGTCCGGACCCGATCGATCGAGTGCCGTCCGGTGGACCGCTCGGTGCCCCGGCCCGGCGACTGCTCACCGCTGACCTGCCCGCCAGGCCGGAGCTCCGGCCCGGCATCGGCGGATGCCGTTTCCGATCGCGCCCCGGGAGCTTCGAGTAGTCCCGCGGCGGTCAGCTCGCGCACCGCCGCGAGACACCCGTAGGTCGTGCGCCCGAGATCCCGCGCGATGTCGGTGATGCTGCGGCGGGCGTCGGCGGCCGCGAGCACCTCCACCTGTCCCGCGGTGAGCACCACCCGGCGGCGGTGCACCCGGCGCACCGGGACCACCGGCACCCGGTCGACCAGTTCGGCGGGCCACGGCCCCGACTCCGGATCACCGCGCCGGGCACACTCGCGCACCAGTTCGCGCGGCCGCACATGGCAGACCCCGGCCAGCCAGTGCGGGGGCGCGGGCCGGAACTCCGGTTCCGCGGTCGAGGCGAGCAGGAAATAGGCGGCGTCGTAAACCGACAGCAGCGCAAGGGTTTCCAGTTGTGGTTGCGCCAGCACCCGGCTCGGATCGCCCGCCCCCGCCCGCTGCCAGTCCTCCGGAGTGGCGACGCCCGCCGCCACCACCAGCCGGTCCAGCCCGGTGGCGCGACGGCAGTGGGCCGAGGCGATGACCCCGTCGGCGAGGTGGAATTCGCCGTCCCCCGCCCGCAACACGCCGGTGCGTCCCTCCTGTTCCAGTCGGCGCAGCGCGACGGCGAGGTCAGCGCTCATCGTCGCCCTCGACGAATCGGGTGAGAATCGTCGTCAGCTGATAGCGCGCGAGCCCCAGATTCCCGGTAGCCTCGTCACACACCACGTGCACGAAGATTCGCCCGTCGAAATCCCCGTTGACCAGATACAACAGGTGATATCCGCTGCTGCCGCACACGATGATCTCGCACACGTCGTCGCCGCCCGGCCCGCTCGCCAGCGCCGGACAGCCCAGCACCGCCCGCACCACATCCGTTGTGCCCGCGGCGTCTTCGTGCTGATCCACCAGATCGTGCCGACCCGCCGCCGCGATCGCCAGACCGCTCGCACCATCCACCATCGTCACGCTGCGCGCACCGGGAATGTCCATGATGCGTTTCAGGCAGCCGTCAATACCGAGCACCGCGTCACCGCTTGTCATCCGAGGATTTGCCCCCGCTTGTCGCACAAGGGCTTACAGGTGCCAGACGCTACACACGGCGGGCGAAAGTTGCACGGCGAACGCCAGGAAAATCTGAGCGATCACGCGTTTTCCCCGCTCGCGCAACAAACTATACCTAGCGGTATTTAAACCGGGTGGTATTCCATACCTTTCGGTGTTGTTTGCGGGCGGGTTCGCCGAGCACAGATTGAAAGTTTCACAATGCACGATCCAGCGGTGCTCGGCGAGACGTCGGCACATATCACAAGCCGGCAACAACGAATAGGGTACTTATTCCCTACCGCACCACCGGGGAGCTCCCGTACTCGCGAACGCCGTCGTCCAGGAGCGAGCCGCCCCTGGTGAGCGGACGATCGGCCGCACTCCGTCGCACAGCACCTCCCCACCCCCCGCACCCGGTCACGGCGCGCCCTCGTAGGCGGGTCGGCCCGACCAGATCAGTACCCGGACACCATTTCCACGCCCCGAGAATTGTGGGCACACAATCGTTTGTCCGGGCTGCCGGGCGGCTGTTCTCAGCCCCCGATCCGCCGCTCACACTCCACGAAATCCACGCCGGATTCCAGGCAGTCGTTCAGCCCACTCTGGACATCCCCACTGGTCGGCGGCTCCCCGCACAGCACGCCACACCGTTGATAATTCGGCACGATCGACCCGTCCGGCCAACGGCATACATCGGTGCAGGAATATCCCCGTTGATTCGGATCGAACGCCATGGGCCGGGGACTGTACGACCAGACGAAGGCATCGGTCTGAAAGACCTGCACGCAATAAACTGTGCGACCGTTCGCCACGTGCCCCACCCCGCCATGATCCCGGCAGTACGCGTTCAACTCGACCAGCGGACCGGGCGGCCCCTGCACCGGCGCCGCAGACCCACTGCCCGGTGACGCCCCGGCCACCCCGAGGGCGGTCGCGGCGAACGCGGTGATCGCGGCACCGCAGATCAGCAGCTGACGAACGATTCGGTATCGGCTTGTCGCCATGGCGACTCCTATCGACTCCGTAGCTGATCGATTGCGCCCGTCCGGCGCAACCGAGGTACCGATCCGGCCCCGACACCGATTCCGCCATTAGAACAGAACCACAACCCCGTAATTCGAAGAACCAAGCAGTAGCCAACGCACGCGGTCAGGAAGGGGCTCGAGATGCACGCGCTCGGTTGGATCGATCCGTCATCGCCGATATCGGCGTGGGATGCCGCGCAGGTGCGGCGGATCGCCCGACGGTTGGGATATGCGCTGCACTGGGCCGATCCATCGGTCCAAGCCGCCCGCACGAGCGGGCGGCACGTCCTCGAAGATCACAACTGAACGCCGAGCCAGCTGGCGAAGCTCGAAACGCTGTTCTTCTGTCGACGCTGAGCTGCAGCGATTCCGAAAACAGTCTCACGGACGCTCGGGTGCATTCTCGTCTGTTGGGGCGCGACCCGGCGCGCCCGGTTGAGGGCATCCAATGCGAGGTCGGGTTTCCCGGTGAGCAGCCAGGCGCGTGCAACGTCCTGCCAGTGATGGCCGATCCGGGGACGTGCCACCACAGCGTCCGGAATCACCAGTGACGCGCCTTCACGGGCAGCTCGTCCGGGATCGCCGGAATCCAGGGCGACTGCCGTGGTGTGGATACCGACATTCACCGGCCCGAAAAGAGTTCCGTACAAGCTGGTTTCGCTACGCATGGGCGCAGCGAGGCGACGCGCTTCGCGCAAGTGTTCCTCGGCCACGTCGGGACGGAAACCCCGGGCGGCAATGACCGCGCCGGTCAGATGGGCGGACCCGCGCAAAGCCCGCTCTCCCGCGCCGTCACCGTGCACACTGTCGAGCGCACGTTCGATCAGATCCAGGCTGACAACGTGCTGGTCCAAGTACATCAACCGTCTAGCGCGCTTGACGAGCGCTTGAGTCCGGTAGAGAGGGTCGTCGCCGCGTTCGGCAGCATGATCGAGGCGGTCGAGGACCGTGGGACCGAAGCCTGCCAGGTTGTATTGCAGCGTCGACCGGTCCACGGCGGCCCACGCCTGCGCGAGCATCGTCCACACCCTGGTGGTGTCCCTGGTTTCCCGCAGCGCTCCGTGCAGTTGGCGGATCAGCTCGGGCAGCCGCGCCAACGCATCCCGGCCCCGGTCCTGCAGATACGCCTGGTCGACCTCGTCGAGCTCCCTTTGCAGTTCGTCGAGCGGCGCGGGCTCGAGTGCGGCCAGGTAGGGCCCCTCCGTGAGGATCGCGCGTAGCTCCGTCACGCCTTCCAGCGGTCCGTCGGTCTCGATCAGATCCCGGTAGGGCTCGCCGGTCAGCCGCTCGGGTTCGACGCGCAGGACCCTTGCAGCGGCGGCCAGAAAGGCGGGGCTCGCAGGTTCCCGGCCTTGCTCGACCGCCTTCACCAAACCGAGCGAATAGTTTGCACGACTTGCGAGTTGGCGCTGTGTGAGGCCGGCGAGCTTTCGCTCCGCCGCGACGCGCTGACCGGCGTGGAGAGCACCCATGCATCCACGATAGGCGGACTGGCCCCGGCTTGGCCCTTCATCGATGAACAGCCCACGAATCTAGGGCGGTACCGCCGCCGGTTCGATTGCGGTTCTCCGGCTGGGATCGGTTACGCCACTGCGAGGGGACGGAGGGGATCAGGTGCACGCGTTGGGATGGATAGATCCGTCATCACCGACACCGGAATGGGATGCGGCCCAGGTGCGGCGGGTTGCTCGTCGATTGGGTTACCCGCTCAGATGGGCCGATCCTTCCTCTGTCCTGGGTCTGGCGGAACAAGTCGAGGCGTCCGGCGCCGATGCCGTGATCCTGCCGTCCTCCGCCCACGTCGACGCGATCACGTTGGACCGCCTGCTGGCCGTGGCCGACGTCGAATGCGCCGCTCCCCGGGTGTCATTCGCTCGATGGACGCTCTTCGGCGGGCTGCACCGGTGACGGGCGCACAACTCGGCCTCGTGTTCGTGATCGCTGTGCCGCTGGCGGTTGTGCTCGCGATGATCTTCTGGCCGTCGGACTACGGGGATTAGCCGAATGCCCATCGACGGGTCATCAGGCGGGCGGCGACGGCCTGGTCAGTTCGCCCGGAGTGCGCACGGCTACCTCGCGACCCTATGTGCTCGGCGGCAACAACCGCACGGTCTGAACAACGTGCGCGCAGAGCTCACCGCTCGCGTCGCGCACCTCGACGGTCACGACGACCTGCCGGGCGCTCACCCGCATCGGGACCGCCGTGGCGGTGGCGGAATCGGTGATCGGGCGCAGGAAGTGGGTGGTCGAGTCGGCCGTCGCAGGCGCCACGCCGGGGCTGCCGTTCAAGGCCGCGCACACGGCGGCGGTGGCGTCGGCCAGTCCCATCACCGCTCCCCCGTGCAGTCCGCCGCCGGTGGTCGAGAGCGCCGCGGAGTGCGCCAACCGAGCGACCACCCGGTCCGGCGCGATCCGATCGAAGCGCACTCCCAGGGTGCGCACGTATGGCGCGAATGCGTAGATGTCCTCCGCGGTCACGGTCATGATCGAATCCCTTCTAGATAACCCTCTCTAGAGAGGTGACTCTAGAGCGTGGTGCCCAGTAGTGTCCAGGCATGGCCCGCCTGGTTCACGACACCGACCACATCCTGGACACCGCCGCCCGACTGCTCCGCGACACCGGACCGGCCGGGGTGACCGTCAGCGCGGTGGTCCGGGCGGCCGGGGTGTCGAGCGGTTCGGTCTATCACCGCTTCCCCGACCGCGCGGCCCTGCTCGGCGCGCTGTGGACGCGCACCCTCGCCCGCTATCACACCGCGGCCTATCCCCTGTTCGACGGCGACCCGGTCGAGGCGGCAACAGCGCTGGCCGAGTACACCGTGCGCTGGTGCGCGGACAACCCACTCGACGCACACGTCCTGCTCACGGGCGCGGCACGGTTCGGCGCCGACGCGTGGCCCGAGGCCGTGCGGGCGGAACGCGAGGCCGAGAACGAACGATGGAACGCCGCGATCCGCGACCTGGTCCGCCGGCTCTGCGACCGGACCGGACGCAGCCGCACCGCCGTACTGCTGGCAGCGGTGGACCTGCCGACCGCCGCGGTCCGCCGCTACCTCGTGTCGGGAACTCCCATCCCCGACGACCTGCCCGCCGTCACGGCGCAAACCGTGCGCGGCGCGCTGAATTGACCCGAGCGACCACGGCGGGCGCACCTCGGGTACGGCGAACTCGACGGGACGATGAGTTCACCCGACCCACCCCGTCTACACCGGGAACGACGAAATCGTGACCCGACCCCCAGCCGGGCACGCCCGCACGAACTGGAGGTCATCGCCCCGTGCCGAAGGACAACTCCCGCGCCCGCCTCTGGACCCTGGCACACGCCGAACGCGCCGCGCTGGCCGACGACCTGGCCACCCTCACCGACGACCAGTGGGCGCACCAAACCCTGTGCGGCCGCTGGACCGTCGAGGAAGTCGTCGCCCACCTCACCGCCGCCGCGAGCACCGGCCGCTTCCGCTGGATCGCCAGCGTCCTGTCCGCCCGCTTCGACTTCGACAAACACAACGACCGCCGCCTGGCCGAAAACCGCGGTGCCACACCGGCTGAAACCCTCGCGCGCTTCCGGTCGATCATTCCCAGCACCACCGCCGCCTCCGGGCACACCGCCGCCTGGCTCGGCGAAGTGGTCGTGCACGCCCAGGACATCCGGCAACCACTCGGCCTGACCACCGCGCCGTCGGTGGAAGCGGCCACCGACGTAGCCCGCTTCTTCGCCACCACGAATTTCACCGTGCCGAGCAAGAAGAGCATCGAAGGGTTGCGGCTGGAGGCCACCGACGGACCGTTCGCCACGGGAACGGGCCCGCTCGTCACGGGGACCACGGTCGCGTTGGTGATGGTCATGGCGGGGCGGGTCAGCTACTGCGACGACCTCGGCGGGGCGGGTGTGACCACTCTGCGAGATCGTGTTGCCGCAGCGGCAGCGTCAGCGAAAACCGAACGTGCATCGAACCTGTCAGCGCCGCCCTCGGACTGACCGCACTTCACCAACAGCAATGTCAGTAACCCTGATGTTAGTAACGTTGGTGTTAGTAACGTTGGTGTTAGTAAGTCGGCTGACGGCCTTGCGC
The DNA here is from genome assembly GCF_002554515.1 of Nocardia sp. FDAARGOS_372. Lineage (NCBI taxonomy): Bacteria > Bacillati > Actinomycetota > Actinomycetes > Mycobacteriales > Nocardiaceae > Nocardia > Nocardia sp. FDAARGOS_372. The sequence continues at coordinate 3,624,678 of NZ_PDDW01000001.1, forward strand.
GGGCCGACACCGGGAGGGTCGAGTCAGCGAGCCCGATACCGCAGATACGCCATGCCGTTGTCGAAAATCCGGTGCTCGACGAGCGTCACGTCGAGATGAACGCCGTCGGGCAGGGCACGCACACCGCCGCCGACCAGTTTCGGCACCACGAAGAACCGGAACTCCTCGACCAGCCCCGCCCGAATGGCCTCGGCGGCGGTCGTCGGCCCGAAGATCTCGACCACCCCCGGCGCGGCGTCGACGATCCGTCGCAGCTCATCCAGGCTCAGGTGGGGCACGAGGCGATCGCGATCGGAACCGAGTTCTCCGCGGGTCAACGTCGTCGACACGGCGACCTTCTCGATCCCCCGCCACCGCCGGGCGAACTCCCGCTCGGCCGCCGGCCGGTCCTCGTCGTCGGGATAGGTCTCCCAGTACTGCATCAGCCCGTAGGTCTTGCGGCCCAGCACCTCGGTCGACACCTCGCCCATCCGATCGACATGGACCGCGAAGACCTCATCGCTCGGACCCGACCAGTTGAAGTCACCGGTCGCGTCGTTGACATAGCCGTCGAGGGAGATGGTTGCGACAAAGATCAGAGTTCCCATGGGACTACTGACGCCCGCCGGCCGGAGAACTCATCGGTGCCGGATCGCCGCGTCGGGAACCTTGCGCACCCGGGCCGTCACCGCGGTGACCGGCTGTCCTTCCCGGTTTTCGATACGCAGCGGCGCGACGGGGCTGCCGTCCCGATCCACCAGGACCGAGCGCGGTTCGTTCGCCACGAAGGCGTGGCGCTCACCCCACTGCCGTAACGCCACGATGGCGGCGAAGAGGTCTTGACCTGCTTCGGTGAGGGCGTAGGTGTGCCGCTTGCCGCCGGGCGGCGTGCTGGTGGTGAGGATGCCGTTGTCGACCAATCGGCGCAGTCGATCCGACAGGATGTTCCGGGCGATCCCGAGCCGCTGCTGGAACTCGGTGAAGGTTCCCGCGCCGTCCATGGCGTCGCGCACGATCAGCAGGCTCCACCGATCACCCACGAGATCGATGGTGCGCGCCACGGGGCAGGTGGGATCGGTCCACTCCCGCGCAGTAGGCACCACGGCCATCAGCCCTCCATTGGTTGCAATTCGAAACCATTATGCCCTACCGTCGAATGGTTGCATTTTGCCACCGATTCGAAGGGCACGGTGACCGAAGTGGCGGGAACGCAGCGATTCGTCTTGGCGTTGGTCTGCGCCGTCGCGGTGTCGACGGTCTACGCGGTGCAGCCGGTGCTGGCGGCGGTCGGAGCCGACTTGGCGGTCGCGCACGAGACGCTGGGTGTGCTGGCCGCCGCCGGTCAGGTCGGCTACTTCATCGGCCTCGTCCTGCTCACTCCGCTCGGCGACGTGATGAATCGGCGTCGGCTCATCAGCACGCATCTGGTACTGACCGGCGGGGGCGCCGCGGTCGTCGCCGCCGCCCCGAACAGTGTCGTGGCCGTGGCCGGATTGGCGATCGCGGGGCTGTTCGCGGTCGTTGTCCAGGTGACCGTCGCCTATGCCGCGGCCGTGTCCGCACCGAGCGAGCGAGGGCGCACCATCGGCGCCATCACCTCCGGTGTGGTGCTCGGCATCCTGGGCGTTCGCGTCCTGGCAGGCGTGCTGGGCGACACGGTCGGCTGGCGCGTCGGCTACGCCCTGCTCGCCCTGTCGTGCGCGGTCCTCGCCTACACCGTCCACGCCACACTCGACCCGGATCACAGAACGCCCGGCCGGCGATACCGGCAGGTGGTCGGCTCGATGGTGCGACTCGCGAGCACCGACCGGCTGTTCCTGAGCCGAGGGCTGATCGCCTTCTTCCTGTTCGCATCCTTCGGCACCCTGTGGAGCGGGCTCGCCCTCCCGCTCGGCGCGGAGCCGTGGAACCTCGGCACCACGCAGATCGGCATGTTCGGCTTGGCCGGTTTGGCCGGAGCGCTCGGCGCGGCCCGCGCCGGCCGATGGGCAGACTCAGGTCACGCGCAGGCGAGCACCGGGTGCGCACTCGCACTGCTCACCGCGTCCTGGGCGCTCACCGCCCGGATCGAAGGAACGCTGTGGCTGCTCGTCCTCGGCGTCATCCTGCTCGACTTCGCCGTCCAAACAGTCCATGTCAGCAGCCAACATTTGCTGACCACCGCCCATCCCGACCGCGCCACCGCCGTCATCGGGGCGTACATGGCGTTCTACTCCCTCGGATCCGCCCTGGGCGCGATCACCACGACCTGGGCATACAGCGCGTGGGGCTGGGCGGCGTCGTGCTGGCTCGGCGCGGGCTATGCGGCGTCGGGGCTGCTCCTGTGGGCAATCGCCCGATTCACCGCACCATCGGACTACACGTTGAAGCGGAACTCCACGACGTCGCCGTCGGCCATGACGTAGTCCTTACCTTCCATCCGCACCTTGCCCGCGGCCTTGGCGGCCGCCATCGACCCCGCCTCGACCAGGTCGTCGAACGCCACGATCTCGGCCTTGATGAAGCCGCGCTCGAAGTCGGTGTGGATGACGCCTGCGGCCTTCGGGGCGGTGTCGCCCTGGTGGATGGTCCACGCCCGCGCTTCCTTGGGCCCGGCGGTCAGGTAGGTCTGCAGGCCGAGGGTGTGGAAGCCGGCACGGGCGAGGGCGTGCAGGCCCGGTTCGGTCTGGCCGATGGATTCGAGCAGTTCGGCGGCGGATTCGTCGTCGAGTTCGAGGAGCTCGGCTTCCACCTTGGCGTCGAGGAACACCGCGTCGGCGGGGGCCACGGAGGCCTTCAGCGACTCCTTGCGTGCCTCGTCGGTGAGCACGGACTCGTCGGCGTTGAAGACGTACAGGAACGGCTTGATGGTCAGCAGCGACAGTTCCTTGAGCAGGTCGGTGTCGACCTCGTTCCGGGCGGCGAACAGGGTCTTTCCGCTGTTGAGGATCTCCTGGGCGGCCTTGGCGGCGTCGGCGACGGGCTTGCGGTCCTTCTTGACCTTGGCTTCCTTGTCGAGACGGACGACGGCCTTCTCCAGGGTCTGCAGGTCGGCGAGGATGAGCTCGGTTTCGATGACCTCGATGTCGGCGGCGGGGTCGACGCGGCCGTCGACGTGCACCACGTCGTCGTCGGCGAACACGCGCACCACCTGGCAGATGGCGTCGGCTTCGCGGATGTTGGCGAGGAACTTGTTGCCCAGGCCCGCGCCCTCGGAGGCGCCCTTGACGATGCCGGCGATGTCGACGAACGACACGGCGGCGGGCACGATGCGCTCGGAGCCGAAGATCTCGGCCAGCTTCTCCAGCCTCGGGTCCGGCAGCGGGACCACGCCGACGTTGGGTTCGATGGTCGCGAACGGGTAGTTCGCGGCCAGCACGTCGTTCTTGGTCAGCGCGTTGAACAGCGTCGACTTTCCGACGTTGGGCAGGCCGACGATTCCGAGGGTGAGACTCACAGGTCGGAAAGTCTACGCGCCGGGCCGCGGGCGCCGAGCGGCGCCGTCGCTCGTGCCGGTCGGTGGGCGGGCGTAGCGTGAACGCATGGAGCCGACCACCGAGGTGGTGACCGCGCGGCCCGCCCCCGCGCTGGCGGGATTCATCGATCACTACACCGGCTACCGGATGACCGGGTACCCGCCCGGCCTGCACCGGGGGCTGCCGTCGCGGCACCTCACCTTCATCGTCGCCATCGGCCCGACCATCGACGTGATCGAGCAGACCGACCGCACCCAGAGCCCGGGCGACTACCGCTGCGTGCTCAGCGGACTCCAGGCGAGCGCGGCGGCGATCGCGCACAACGGGCACCAAGAGGGTGTCGGGATCGAGTTGACCCCGCTGGGGTGCCGGGTGCTGTTCGGGCTGCCCGCGGGAGCGCTGTGGAACACGACGCTGGAATGCGCGGAGATCGCGGGACCGGCCGCGGACGAGTTGTGGGAGCGGTTGCAGGGGCCCGCGTCGTGGCGGGAGCGGTTCGCGGTGTGCGACGAGGTGCTGACCAGGCTCGCCTGCCCGGACCGGCTGGTGGTGCCGGAGCTGGCGTGGGCCTGGCGGGCGGTGGTCGACAGCGGCGGCGCGGTGCACGTGGGCGCGTTGGCCGAGCGGATCGGGTGGAGCCGCCAGCATCTCACCCGGCGGTTCGCCACGGAGTTCGGCCTCGGCCCGAAGCTGGCCGCGCGCATCACCCGCTTCGAGCGAGCCAGGCGGATGCTGGAGCGCACGCCGTCGTTCGTGACGATCGCCCAGGTCGCGGCGGCCTGCGGCTACTACGACCAGGCACACCTGAACCGTGATTTCGCCGAACTGGCCGGGTGCAGCCCGACCACGTGGCTGGCGCAGGAGGTTCCATCCGTCCAAGACGAGAACACCGCGCGCGGATGACCCTGGAGTCATGACCGATTCGACGACCACTCCGGCAGCAACCCGCACCCGCACCGCCGTCTGGCCGTGCCTGACCTTCCGCGATGCCAACGCCATGAGCGCGTTCCTGGTGAACGCCTTCGGCTTCGAGCAGACCGCCGCCTACACCCGCGCCGACGACCCCTCGATCGTCGAGCACGGCGAACTGCGCTGGCCGCTCGGCGGCGGCGTCATGTACGGCTCGGCGGGCAAGGACGACTCCGTCTTCGGACAGCGCACACCGGGCAACGACTCGATCTACCTCGTCTGCGACGACCCCGACGGGCTGTTCGCCCGCGCCACCGCCGCCGGCGCCGAGGTGGTGCTCGGGCTCCGCGACGAGGACTACGGATCGCGCGGCTTCACCGTGCGCGACCCGGAGGGCAACATCTGGAGTTTCGGCACCTACTGGGGCGACTGAGCGCCGGGGCCGGGGCACCACCCGGCCCCGCACAACGCTGCGGCGACGATGCCCCCAAACCGCTCAGCGCGCCCGGACCATCCGATACGTTGTCATCTGTTTCATGTCCTGCGTCACCAGGAGTAGCAGATGGCGACAATCGAATATCTGCGGACCGACCCCGACCTGCCCCCGGTGGGTGTGGTCGACCGATCCCCCATGACCCCGGCCAAGAAGGCCGTCCTCGCCGGGATCGCGATACTCGGCGCCGTCGCCTGGTCGATCCTCGCCCTCGCGCGCGGCGAGAACGTCAACGCGGTGTGGATCGTCATCGCGGCGGTGTGTACGTATGTGATCGCCTACCGCCTCTACGCGCGGTTCATCGAATGGAAGATCACCAAGCCGCGCGACGACCTCGCCACCCCGGCCGAAATCCTGGAGAACGGCAAGGATTTCATGCCGATGGACCGCCGCGTCCTCTACGGCCACCACTTCGCGGCCATCGCGGGCGCGGGCCCGCTGGTCGGTCCGGTGCTGGCGGCGCAGATGGGGTATCTGCCCGGCACCATCTGGATCGTGGTCGGCGTCTGCCTGGCCGGTGCGGTGCAGGACTACCTGGTGCTGTGGGCTTCGACGAAACGGCGCGGGCGCAGCCTCGGGCAGATGGCGCGCGACGAGCTCGGCGTGGTCGGCGGTGTCGCGGCCATCGCCGCGATCATCGTGATCATGATGATCCTGCTGGCGGTGCTGGCGCTGGTCGTCGTGAACGCGCTCGGCGAGAGCCCGTGGGGTGTGTTCTCCATCGCCATGACCATCCCCATCGCCCTGTTCATGGGCATCTACCTGCGGTTCCTGCGGCCGGGCAAGGTGGGCGAGGTGTCGGTGATCGGCATCGCGCTGCTGCTGCTGGCCATCGTCGCCGGTGGCTGGGTGTCGGAAACCGACTGGGGCACCGACTGGTTCACGCTCTCGCGCACCACCATCGCCTGGCTGCTGATCGGCTACGGCTTCCTCGCCTCGGTGCTGCCGGTGTGGCTGCTGCTGGCGCCGCGCGACTACCTGTCGACGTTCATGAAGATCGGCACCATCGGCCTGCTGGCCATCGGCATCCTGGTCACCATGCCGGTGCTGAAGGCGCCCGCGATCTCCGAATTCGCCACCAGCGGTACCGGTCCCGCCTTCGCGGGCAGCCTGTTCCCGTTCCTGTTCATCACCATCGCCTGCGGCGCGCTCTCGGGCTTCCACGCGCTGATCTCCTCCGGCACCACTCCCAAACTGCTGGAGAAGGAATCGCACGCGAAGATGATCGGCTACGGCGGCATGCTGATGGAGTCGTTCGTCGCGGTGATGGCCATCATCACCGCCACCATCATCGACCAGCACCTCTACTTCGGCATGAACGCGCCGCTCGGGCTCACCGGCGGCACCCCCGAGAAGGCGGCCCAATACACCAACTCGCTCGGCCTGTCCGGTCCGCCCGCCACCGCGGAGACCTTCGCGGGAGCGGCCGCCGACGTCGGTGAGAACTCCATCATCTCCCGCACCGGCGGCGCGCCGACCCTGGCCGTCGGCATCTCCGAGGTGTTCCACCGCTTCCTCGGCGGGGAGAGCATGAAGTCGTTCTGGTACCACTTCGCGATCATGTTCGAGGCGCTGTTCATCCTCACCACCATCGACGCGGGCACCCGCGTCGCGCGGTTCATGGTCTCGGACGCGTTGGGCAACTTCGGTGGTCCGCTGCGCAAGTTCAAGGACCCGTCGTGGCGGGTGGGCGCCTGGGTCTGCTCGGTGGTCGTGGTCGCCGCGTGGGGCTCGATCCTGCTGATGGGCGTGAACGATCCGCTGGGCGGCATCAACGCCCTCTACCCGCTGTTCGGCATCGCCAACCAGCTGCTGGCCGCGGTGGCGTTGACCGTCGTGCTGACCATCATCGTGAAGAAGGGCCTGGTGAAATGGGCCTGGATTCCCGGCATCCCGCTGGTGTGGGATCTGCTGGTGACGATGACGGCCTCCTGGCAGAAGATCTTCTCCGCCGACCCGAAGGTCGGCTACTGGAAGCAGCACAGCCTGTGCCAGCAGGCGCAGGAGGCGGGCACACTCTGCCTGACGGCCAAGACGCCGCAGGAGGTGGACGTGGTGGTGCGCAACACCTTCATCCAGGGCACGCTCTCGATCGTGTTCGCGGTGCTGGTGCTGGTGGTGGCCGTCGTCGGCACCATCGTGTGCCTGCGGGCCTGGCGGGCCGGGGAGAGTCCGACCACCGAGTCGCCGGAGGAACCGTCGAAGATCTTCGCGCCCAGCGGCTTCATCGCCACCCCCGCCGAGCGGGAGGTGCAGAAGGAGTGGGACGCGCTGATCGCGGCGGGCAAGGTGCGCGCGCCCGGCGCGGCGCACCAGGCACCCGACAAGGCGGAATCGAGGGCGTGATGGGCGCGGGGCAGCGGCTGCGCGACGGGGTGCGCGCGGTGCTCTGGTGGTGTGATTCGGTGGTCGGCGGGCAGGACTACCAGCGCTACGTCGCGCACCTGCGCCGCAGGCACCCGGATCTGCCGGTCCCCAGCGAACGGGAGTACTGGCGCACCCGGCACGCCGAGGCCGAGCGCAATCCGGCCAGCCGCTGCTGCTGAGCGCGTAGGCGTCGAGCGCGGGGGTCGTCGCGTCCGATTTCCGCTAGCACCGCCGTCGGGCAGGTGCGATCGTGGACTGCGTGACGATCACCGCGCTGGATTTCGAACGCTGCTATCGAGCGGTCTCCACCAGGGACTCCCGCTTCGACGGCCAGTTCTTCACGGCGGTGCGCACCACGGGGATCTACTGTCGGCCGTCCTGCCCGGCGATCACCCCCAAGCGCGCCAACGTGACGTTCCTGCCGACCGCCGCGGCCGCGCAGCAGGCGGGCTACCGCGCCTGCCGCCGCTGCCTGCCCGATGCCGCGCCGGGCTCCCCGCTGTGGAACACCCGCGCCGACCTGGCCGCGCGGGCGATGCGGCTGATCGGCGACGGCGTGATCGAACGCGGCGGCGTGCCCGCGCTGGCGGCGGCACTGGGCTACTCCCAGCGGCAGCTGACCCGGGTGCTGACCACCGAACTCGGCGCGGGCCCGCTGGCGTTGGCGCGCGCCCACCGCGCCCACACCGCGCGGCTGCTGATCCAGACCACCGACATGCCGATGTCGGATGTCGCGTTCGCGGCCGGATTCGCCAGCATCCGCCAGTTCAACGACACGGTGCGCGAGGTGTTCGCCGTCAGCCCGACGGTGATGCGCGCCGAGGCCAAGCGGTCCCGGCGCAGCGCACCGGCCACCAACGGCACGCTGACGCTGCGGCTGCCGTTCCGGGAACCGCTGGACCGCGCCTGGCTGGAGTGGTTCCTGAGCGCGCACGCGGCACCCGGCATGGAGTCGTGGGCGGACGGCACCTACACCCGCGCCCTGCGGACACCGCACGGGCACGCGATCGTGCGGCTGGGGTTCGGCGACGACCATGTGCGGGCCCAACTCGCGCTGCACGACATGCGCGATCTGGCGCCGACGGTGGCGCGGGTGCGGCACCTGCTCGACCTCGATGCCGACCCGATGGGGATCGACGAAGTGCTGGGGGTCGCGCCGGGCATCCGGGTGCCCGGCTGCCTGGAACCGGCGGAGTTGTTGCTGCGCACCATGATCGGGCAGCAGATCTCGGTGGGTGCGGCGGCCACGCACACCGCGCGGCTGGTGGCGGCGCTGGGCGAGCCCGTGGACGGGGCCGCGCTGCGACTGTTCCCCACCGCCGCCACCCTCGCCGAACACGGCGCCGACGTGCTCACCGGACCCGCCCGCCGGGTGCGGTCGATCGTGCGGGCCGCCGACGCCGTCGCCTCCGGTGAACTGGCGTTGCATCAGGGCCGCACGGCCACCGACCTGCGAGCCGACCTGTTGGCGCTCGACGGCGTCGGCCCCTGGACCGCCGACTACGTCACCATGCGGTTGCTCGCCGACCCCGACATCCTGCTCAGCACCGACCTGGTCGTCCGGCAGGGCGCCGACCTGCTCGGCCTCGACCTCACCGACACCGCCCGCTGGGCGCCGTGGCGGTCCTACCTGTCCATGCACCTGTGGAAGACCGCGCTGGCAGCCCGCGTTCCCGGCCGCCGCGCGGGCTGACCCGAACTCCCGACGAAAGCGAGCCTCTCCCATGTCCATCACCACAGCCGACTACGCCATCACCGACACCCCCATCGGTCCGTTCACCGCACTCGCCGATCGCGACGGCGCCGTCCTGGCCGCGGGCTGGACCGCCGACCCGGCGGAGCTGCGCCTGCTCGTGCATCCGGCGCTGCGCCCCGCCGAGCTGCGCGAACGCGACGACCTCGGCGCGATCACCCGCGCGGTGCTGGCCTACCACCGCGGCGACACCGCCGCGATCGACCCGGTGCCCGTCCGCCAGCGCTCCGGGGAATTCCTCACCCACGCCTGGGACGTCCTGCGCAAGATCCCCGCCGGCGACCCGGTGACCTACACCGAGTTCGCCGCCCTCGCCGGACGCCCCGCCGCCACCCGCGCCGCCGCCAACGCCTGCGCCCGCAACGCCGCCGCCCTGTTCGTCCCGTGCCACCGGGTCCTGCGGATCGGCGGTGCGCTGGGCGGCTTCCGGTGGGGACTGCCCGCCAAGCGGTGGCTGCTCGACCACGAGGCCCGCGGCCGACGGTGAGAACGTTCCCGGCGCGGCGTCAGGCGACCGTCGTCTCCAGCCGCGAACCGTCACGTCCGCGGATGACGTGCAAGCGGCTGGGGATGCGCTGGCGCATCTCGTCCACGTGGCTGACGATGCCGACCACCCGGCCGCCCGCCCGCAGTTCGTCGAGGACGCCCATGACGGCGTCCAGAGTGTCGGCGTCGAGGCTGCCGAAACCCTCGTCGATGAACAGGGTGTCCAGCACGACGCCGCCGGATTCGGCGGCGACGGTGTCGGCCAGGCCGAGGGCCAGCGCCAGGGAGGCCATGAAGGTCTCGCCGCCGGACAGGGTCTTGGCCGGGCGGACCGCGCCGGTGTAGTCGTCCCGAATGTCCAGGCCCAACCCGCCGCGGCGGCCACGCGGGCCCGCCTTGTCGGAATGCACGAATTCGTAACGCCCGCCCGACATCCTGCGCAACCGCACCGAGCCGGCGAGCGCGACCTCCTCGAGCCGGGCCGCCAGCACATAGGAGCGCAGCGACATGCGGCGGTTGTTCTCGCCGCGCCCGGCGACCACGTCGGCGAGGCGGTCGAGTTCGTCGTAGGCGCGTTGCAGCGGGGCGAGGCGGTCGACCTCGGTCCACAGCTGGGTGCCGAGTTCCTCGAGCAGTTGCACCCGCCTGCCCGCCTCCGCCTTGGCCGCCACCGCGGCGTTCGAGCGCTGCTGCGCGTGGGCCAGCGCCTGCTCGACCGCGACCAGGTCGCCCGGTTCGGCCGCGGCGGCGGCCTGGATCTCCGGCTCGGCCAAGACCGCTTCGGCGGCGGCGCGGGCGCGGTCGGCGGCGGTCAGTTCGGCCTCGATCTCGTCCTGCCGCGGCCGGGGCCGGGCGGCCGCGTTCACCACGCGGGCGAACGCGGTGAGCCGGGCGACCTCGTCCTCGGGCACCTCATCCGGCACGAACCCCGCCGCGGCGGCGAGGTTTTCGACGCGCTTGGCGACCACGGTGACGTGCTGGCGGGCCGTGGCGACGGCGGCGCGGGCCCGGAGCAACACGGTCGCGGTGTCGATGAGCGCTTCCAGGCGCGTGCGCCGTCGCTCGACATCGGTGTCCGCGCCCGCGGCCCGGCGCAGGCTTTCCGTCGCCCGGGCCAGGCGATCCTCGGTGGCGGCGATCCGGGCGGCCACGGCGCTGCGCCGGGCCTCGGCCGCGCGCAGGTCGTCGTGGCTGCGGGCCTCCTCGCCACGCAACCGGTCCAGCTCCGCCTGGGCGGCCTCGCGCTGCGCCGCCGTGTCGGCCGCATCCTCGTAGCGGGCAGTGGCCGAGCGCAGCGCGGCGGCCAGCTCGACGCGGTCGGTGTCGCCGCCCCGGGCGATGAGCGCTTCGATCTCGCGCTCCAATCCCGCGATGCGGGTGCCGATCTCGTCGCGGCGCTGCTCGGCCGCCCGTTCGGCGGCGACGGCGGCGTCCTCGGCCTCTTTCGACACCGCGCGGTCGGCGGGTTCGGCCGGGGCGGGATGCTCGTGCGACCCACACACCGCGCAGGGCTGCCCGTCGACCAGCGCGCCCGCCAGCTCGGCGGCCATCCCCGCCAGTCGCCGCTCCCGCACCTCGAGCACCTGCTCGCGCGCGTCGTTGTGCGCGGCGCGGGCCGTCTCGAATTCCACGCGGGTCGCGTCCAGCGCGGTGCGGCGCTTGGCCAGCTCCACCGCGGCGGTCGCGGCGGATTGCAGACGTTCGCACTCGGCGGCCAGTGCGGGCAGCGCGGCGGCCGCGTCACCCGCTTCCCGCAACCGGCGGTCCGCGGCGGTGATCGACTCCGGCAGGGCCGCCCGGCGCTCGATCAGTTCCGCGGTCCGACGTGCCAGGTCGCCGTCCTCGGCCCGCAGGTTCGCCAGCTCGGCCGTCGATTCGGCGGCGATCGTCGCGTCGGCGCGGACGGCGTCCAGTGCGCCGATCAGGGTGCTCCACCGGCGCACCGCGGCGTCGAGGTCGGCGTCGTCGCGCAGGTGGGGGTCGGTGGTCTCCGAGCCCGCCGCCGCACGCCCCGCCGCGGCGACCTCCGGCTCCTGAGAGCCGAGATCCGAAGCCATGCCGATGGTTTCGGCGACGGGCGCGCCTTCGCGTGATGAATCCCGCGCAACCGAACCGTCATCCGAGACCAGCAGGTCGGCGCGGAGGTCGGCGGCCTCGGGGACGGCGAGCGCGGTGGCGAGCGCTCGGGCGGCCGTGCGGGCTTCGTTCTCGCGGTGGCGCGATTCCATGACGGCGGCGCGGGCTTCGTCGATGGCTTCGGTGACCGGCTGGGCGCGGCGGGCGGCCTCGAGTTCGGCTCGGCGGGCGCCACGCTGATCGGCGGTGGCGTGGTAGCGGGTGAGCTGGTCGTGGGCGGCGGCCATCCGGCGGCGCAGGTCGTCGAGGGTGCGCAGTTCCTCGGCTTCCTTGCGCAGATGGGCGCATTCCTGTTCGCGCGCTGCGGCGTCGGCGGTGGCGGCGGCCAGCTCGTCCCGGGCGGTGGCGAGCAGTTCCTGGGACCAGTCCACGCACTCGAGCACCCCGACCGATTCGGTGACGCTCAACCCCGCCGCGCCGCGGATCTGGGCGATCAGCCGCTCGATGCCCTGCTTGCGCTGTTCGAGATCGGCGGCCGACGCGCGGCGCCGCTCGGCCAGCCACTGTTCGGCCACACCGAAACGGCGGGTATCGAACAGCTTTTCCAGCAGCTTCTCGCGGTCTTCGTTCTCCGCGCGCAGGAACCGCGCGAAATCGCCCTGCGGCAGCAGCACCACCTGGAAGAACTGGTCGGCGCTCATGCCGAGCAGCCGCACGATCTCCTCACCGATATCGGGGATGCGGGACAGGTTCTCCCCGCGCCCGTCCAGCCACTCCAACGTCGCCTTCGGCTGCTCGGTGCGCATGCCGCTGCCGCGCAGCTTGGGCCGCTCGAACTCCGGCGAGCGGGTCAGCCGCAGCCGCCGGCCACCCAACGTCGCCTCCAGCACCACCCGCGGCGGCGTCTGCGCGGGCGCGTGGTCGGAATGCAGTCGTTTGCTCTCCCCGCGCGCGCCGGGCACCCGCCCGTACAGCGCGAACGCGATGGCGTCGAGCACGGTGGTCTTGCCCGCGCCGGTCTGGCCGTGCAACAGGAACAGCCCGTCGGCGCCGAGCGCGTCGAAATCGACCACCGTCGGCCGCGCGAACGGGCCGAACGCCGTCATCTCCAGCCGATGCAGCCTCATCCGGCCACCTCACCCACCCCCGACTCCCTCACGCCGACAATTCCTCGGCCGCATCCGATCCGGCGAGCACCGCGGCACCCTCCGGCTCGGTGACGCCCGCGGCCAACGCCCGCTCCAGCCACCGCAATTCCGCCGTCGACGGCTCACCCCGCACATCGGTGAGAAAACTGCGCGCGACCTCCGCGTCATCGCGCCCGCGCACCCGCTCCCGATAATGCAGCACCGAATCGGCGTCCGGCCGAACCCATTCCACGTGGACCGCGTGCGGGAACCGGTTCCGCAGCCGGCGCATCGCGTCGATCGGGCGCGCCGTATCGGTCAACGTCGCCGACACGTAGTGCGCCACCGCGTCCTCGTGCGCCGGATCGGACAGCAACTCCTCGAGCGTGCCGGTCAACCGGCTCAAACCCCGCACCACCGGCAGATCCCGACGCCGCACCTCGGCCACCCCCGACTCGTCCAGATCAATGATCCACACCGCCTTGCGGTGCGACGCCTCCCCGAACGAATACGGCAGCGGCGAACCCGAATACCGCACCGACGCCGACAACGTCTGCGGCGAATGCAGATGCCCGAGCGCCACGTAGTCGACACCGTCGAACGCCGACAACGGCACCGTCTCCACGCCGCCCACCGAAATCGAGCGCTCCGACCCCGTCGCCGCCCCACCGACCACGAACGCGTGCGCGAGTACCACCGACCGCACTCCCGGTCTGCCCGCCAGATCCGCCCGCACCCGATCCATCACCACATCCAGCACCTCGGCGTGCGAGCGAGCCCGCGGCACACCCAACTCCCCGCGCACCACCTCCGGCTCCAGATACGGAATGCCGTAGAAGGCCACCTCACCCGCATCGTCACGCAACACGATCGGCCGGTCCGCCTCCGCCAACCGCGTCCGCAGATACAACCCGCCCGCCGCCGCGAAACTCGCCCCCGCCCCGAGCCGAGCAGGCGAATCGTGATTGCCCGACGTCGCCACGATCACCGCACCCGCGGCCCTGATCGCCTCCAAACCCCTGGTGCACACCGCGATCGCGTCCGCACTGGGAATCGAGCGGTCGTAGACGTCACCCGGCACCACCACCACGTCCACCGACTCCTCGGCCACCAGCTCCGCGATCGCCGCCAGCGAGCGCGCCTGATCGACGAGCAGATCGACGCCGTGAAACGTCCGGCCCACATGCCAATCCGAGGTGTGCAGCAGCCGCATGGTTCGACACCGTAAGCCCTCCCACCGACAGGGTTCGATTTGCCCTCCTTCGTCGGGCGGGTCGCGGCTGTGTCTTCTTGCCGCTCCTTCGTCGCGGCGGGTCGCGGCCCCCTGGTGTCTCGCGTGGGGGAGCCCGCGGCTTGCTCCTTCGTCGCTTGCGCCGCGGGCTCCCCCACGCGAGACGGGCCGCGACCTTTGTGTGTTGTCTCTCGCTTCGCTCGAAACGGAGGTATTCCGTTTAGGTGGGAGGTGGGTGGGGGCGAGTGCAACCAGGCCCCATCGGCGCTGGATGACCCGGACGGCCCAGAGGCCGGGCGGTGCGACGGCTGGGCGGGGCGGAGGCCGGGCGGCCCCACAGGCTGGACGGGGGCGGAGGCGGGACAACCCGAACGCTGGACGGCCCACAGACTCGCCGGAGGCCCGGGCCGGACGACCCGAACGCTGGACAGCCCACAGACCCGCCGAAGGCCCAGACCGGACAACCCGAACGCTGGACAGCGCACAGACTCGCCAGGGGCCCAGGCCGGACAACCCGAACGCGGACGGTGGCGGAGGCCGGGTGATCCGGAGGCCGGACGGCGTGGAGGGTGTACGGGGCCGAGTCGGGCGTGGTGGGCTCGGTGCGCTGTGAGCTTGCTTTCGGGGGTTGTGGAAGTGCGGTGCCGGGCTCGAGTCAGCGGCGACGGGCGACGCCGGCGCAGCCCGGCAAGGGCGTGCTGGCCGTGCCCCACCGGCGTGAGGGCAGGACACCATCGCGGTTCGAGCGAAGCGAGAGGCGGCACATAATGGTCGCCGCGACGAAGGAGCGGCAAAACAAGCCCAGCGCGGCAGATCGACGGCACAAAAGCAACACAGTTAGGGTCTTTGTGTGGCTGCTTCCCAACGTGTGCGATCCCGGGTGCCCGCGCTGCAGCGCTCGATCCTGCCGACGGTGCCGGGTGTGCCGGCATGGTCGGCTGTCCTGATCGCGATCGGCTGCACGCTCCTGGGCTTCCTGCTCGACGCGCGCGGCGACGCCGTCGACCTGACTTCCACGTTCGCGGTGCTCTATGTCGTCGGCTGCGTGGCGGCGGTGCTTGCGGTGCGGATGCGGGGGTTGTTCACCACTTTGGTGTTGCCGCCGTTGCTGTTGTTCGTCGCGGTGCCGCTGGCGTATCAGCAGCTCAGCGGGGGTGGGTCGACCGGACTGAAGGACATCCTGCTCAATCTGGCGATTCCGCTGGTGAACCGCTTCCCGACGATGATGCTGGCCACCGTGCTGGTGCTGTTGATCGGTGGCTACCGGATCGTGAGCTATCGCAGGGAGACCGGTGCCGGCCATCGCGACGAGGTGAAGCGGGCGACCAGTTGGGGACGCACGCCGGCCCCGAAGAAGAAGCCTGCCCGGAAGGCGCCCGAGCCGGTGTCGGCGCGGAAGAAGGTCAGGCGACCGCGTCCCGAGGTCGATGAGCCCGAGACGGACAAGTACGAGGCGCCCCTACTGGGCAGGCGCCCGCCGCGCGATGTCGCGGACGTGCCGCCGCGGGTCAACGGCAGGCCGCCGCGGGAGGGCAGGCCGCCGGTGCGGGGTGCGGCGCGGCCGGCGGCGGCGATGTCGCGCGCCGAGGCGGAGGCCGCTCCGCGGCCGCGGGCGCGCGGCGCGGTGCCGCCGCATCCCCAGCCGAATGTCCGGTACCGCGATCGCGAGCCGGGACGCCCGCAGCGGCGTAAGCCGGAGAGCCTGTGACGACGACGGCCGCCCCGCGGGATGCGGGGCGGCCGTTCGAGCGGATGGGCAGGGTCAGCGGCGCGTGGTGCGCAGTTCCCGCGGCAGGGCGAAGACCAGGGTCTCGTTGGCGGTGGTGACCGGCTGCACGTCGGCGTATCCGTGCTCGGCCAGCATGTCCAGCACGCCGCGCACCAGGATCTCCGGCACCGAGGCGCCCGAGGTGATGCCGATGGTGCGCACGCCCTCCAGCCAGGCCGGATCGACCTCGCGGGCGTAGTCGACCAGGTGGGCGGCCTTGGCGCCGGCGTTGAGCGCGACCTCGACCAGGCGCACCGAGTTCGAGGAGTTGCGCGAGCCGACCACGATCACGAGATCGCATTCGGGGGCCATCGCCTTCACCGCGACCTGGCGGTTCTGGGTGGCGTAGCAGATGTCGTCGCTGGGCGGGTCCTGGAGCGAGGGGAAGCGCTCGCGCAGCCGCTGCACGGTCTCCATCGTCTCGTCGACGCTCAGGGTGGTCTGGGACAGCCAGATCACCTTGTTCTCGTCGCGCACCCGCACGCGGTCCACCGCGTCGGGTCCGTCGACGAGCTGCACGTGCTCGGGCGCCTCACCGGCGGTGCCTTCGACCTCCTCGTGGCCTTCGTGGCCGATCAGCAGGATGTCGTAGTCGTCGCGGGCGAAGCGCTTGGCCTCCTGGTGCACCTTGGTGACCAGCGGACAGGTCGCGTCGATGGTGTGCAGGTTGCGGGCGGCGGCGGCCTCGTGCACCGCGGGTGAGACGCCGTGCGCGGAGAACACGACGACCGCGCCCTCGGGCACCTCGGCGGTGTCGTCGACGAAGACGACGCCGCGCTCGCGCAGGGTCTCCACCACGTGCCGGTTGTGCACGATCTCCTTGCGCACGTAGATCGGCGCGCCGTGCTTCTCCAGCGCCTTCTCCACGGTCTCGACGGCGCGGTCGACGCCCGCGCAGTAGCCGCGTGGCTCGGCGAGCAGCACGCGCTTGGCGGTGTCGGCGTCGACTGTCGCGGTGCCCGCGGAGCGGGCGATTCCGACGTTCAAGGGGATGGCCGAAGACATGCCCACAGCTTACGTGTGCATCCGGTGCCGGGTCGTCCGGCGGCGGTGCGGTCTTTGCAGATCACAGCCCATCGGGCAGGCTAGGAGCATGTTTCGACCACCGTTCCTGGCCCGGGTGGCCGCCGGCGCCGCCGTCTATGCCCTGGAAGAAACCCGTCGGCTACCGACCGCCGCGATGAACTTCCCGATCACCGCGATCAGCCAGATCCTGCAGACCAGCATGCACGTCCAGCAGTTCGTGACCAGCCTCGCTCTCAAGGGTGACGCGGTCTTCGACCGACTGTCCCATACCACGCAGGAACAGCCGGAATGGGCGACCTTCGACGAGGACCTCACCGATCAGCAAACCGGCGGCAATGAGTTCGCCGCCTGGGCCAGCCGTTTCGACCTCTACACCGCCGACGAGCCCGCCAGCGGTAACGGCCATCACAACGGCAGCGATTCCACCGCGCAGCGGGCCGGGTCCGACGAGCAGCCCGCGACCGCCGTCGATACCGCGGACGCGCCGTCGGAATCCGAAGAACCCCAGCTCAGCGTTGTCCCCGAGGCCGAAGTTGTCGAGGCCGAAGCGCCCGAGCCCGAGGCGGCCGAGCCCGAGGTGGACGAGCCCGAGGTCGCCAAGCGGTACGACTACGCGACCATGACGCTGGCGCAGCTGCGGGCCCGCCTGCGCATGCTGACGGTGGAAGATCTGCAGGCTCTGCTCGACTACGAGCAGCGGACCCAGGCCAGGGCGGCGTTCGTGACGATGCTCACCAACCGGATCGCCACCGTCCAGGCCCAGTGACACCCGGCCGGGCGCGCCGTGGACCGGCCGTGCGGCGTATCGGTCGGTCCCGGCGCGTATACCTGTGCGCATGACACAGGACGGTTCGGCGCCCGCCAACTCCGCCGAGCACCCGTGGCCGGTGCGCTCGGTGTCGGTCAAGGTGATGCAGTGGATCGATCGCCTGGGCAGCATCTGGGTGGAGGGCCAGATCACCCAGATCAACCTGCGCCCCGGCGCCCGCACCGCGTTCCTGGTGCTGCGCGATCCGTCCGCCGACATGTCGTTGCAGGTCACCTGTGATCCCGAACTCATCCGCCGCAGCCCGGTGCCGTTGCAGGAGGGCAGCCGCGTCGTCGTCTACGGCAAGCTGGTGTTCTTCCCGGCCCGCGGCAGCATCTCGCTGCGGGTGCTGGAGATCCGGCCGGTGGGCGTCGGGGAGCTACTGGCCCGGATCGAGCGGCTGAAGGCACTGCTGGCCGCCGAGGGCTTGTTCGACGAGCGGCTCAAACGGCCGATCCCGTTCCTGCCGAAGGTGGTCGGGCTGATCACCGGCCGCGGCGGCGCAGCCGAGCACGATGTGCTCACCGTCGCGAGGAACCGGTGGCCCGCGGTGCGTTTCGAGGTGCGCAACACCGCGGTGCAGGGGCCGACCGCGGTGCCGCAGATCCTGTCCGCGCTGGCCGAACTCGACCGGCATCCCGAGGTCGAGGTGATCGTGCTCGCCCGCGGCGGCGGCAGCGTGGAGGACCTGCTGCCCTTCTCCGACGAGGCGCTGTGCCGGGCCATCGTCGCCGCGACCACCCCCATCGTCAGCGCGATCGGCCACGAACCGGACAACCCGCTGTCGGACTACGTCGCCGACCTGCGCGCGGCCACCCCCACCGACGCGGCGAAGCGCGTGGTGCCCGACGCCGCCGCCGAACTCGCCCTCGTGCGCGAGCTGCGCGCCCGCTCGGCGGCGGCCCTGCGCGGCTGGGTGGACCGGGAGGCCAGGGCGCTGGCGCAACTGCGCTCGCGCCCGGTGCTGGCCGACCCGCTGCGCGAGATCGACCGGCGCGCCACCGAGATCGAACGGCTGCGCGCCGACGCCAGGCGCTGCGTGCGGCATCTGATCCGCACCGAATCCACCGCGACCGCGCACCTGCGGGAAAAGCTCACGGCGGTGGGTCCGGCCGCCACCCTGGCCCGCGGTTACGCTGTGGTGCAACGGGTCACCGGCCCGGAGCGGCACGTGGTGCGCAGCATCGCCGACTCGCCCGCGGGCAGCCAGCTGCGCATCCGCGTCGCCGACGGCGCGGTCTCCGCGGCCGCGCTCGGCACCACCGCCGCGGGCACCCGCACCGCCGACGACACAGGAGGGAACTGACCTTGGCCGACTCGGACAAGGACGAGCTGGCCGAGATCGCCGGCTTCGGCTACGAACGCGCCCGCGACGAACTGGTCAACGTCGTGAAGATGCTCGAACAGGGCGGCATGGATCTGGACGAGTCGCTGGCGCTGTGGGAGCGCGGCGAGGCGCTGGCCAACCG
Organism: Nocardia sp. FDAARGOS_372; assembly: GCF_002554515.1. Taxonomy (NCBI): domain Bacteria; kingdom Bacillati; phylum Actinomycetota; class Actinomycetes; order Mycobacteriales; family Nocardiaceae; genus Nocardia; species Nocardia sp. FDAARGOS_372. Next base: position 3,643,625 of record NZ_PDDW01000001.1, read on the forward strand.
GTGTGAGGAGCATCTGGCCGGGGCGCGTAAACGGGTCGAGGACGCGCTCGCCCGATCCGAATCCGACGAGTCCTGAATCCGGCGAGTCCGAGCCGAGTCCCCCGGTCCCGGCCGGCGGGCGTCAGCGGGCGAGCGGCTGCGCGGCGGTGACCGCCCGCGCGAGCGTGGTGAACGCCGCCTCGTCGCCCGCGCCCGTGATCAGCACCCGCACGTCGCCGAAGTCGGCGATCCAGGCGGTTTCCTCGGTCGGTTCGGCGTAGACGATCCACTTCTGCTCGCCGATCTGCTGGGCTCCGCCGGCGTAGCGGGAGCCGAGCACGAAGCGGGCCAGCGATTCCTCGGTGGCGCTGCTCTGCGTCAAACGCATGTAGGTGCCCTGCTCGGTGATGTAGCCAACCGTGCTGACCGGGCCGCCGCCCTCGCCGGTGATGGTGTCGCGGCTGCCGGAGTTCGACGTCCACGAGTCGGGCACCTCGGGGTTGCGGATCGGGAACGGCAGCGAGCGCGCGTCCGACTGCAGTGCCGCGTCGACGTCGAAGTGGGGGATCTGTCCCTGTGTCGGTCCCTGCGCGGAGAAGCTGCACTGGCTGGCCAGTCCGGCGAAGACCACGGCGATCAGCACGAGCGGGATCAGCGAGAAGAACAGATCCCGGTAGTCGTGCAGGATGCGTGGCTTTTGGTAGGACACGCTCCCAGTATCCACATCCGCGGGCCGGCCCCGGGCACGCACCCCGGCCGCCCGGAGGGGTGCACGGACCGGCGGCCATGTAATGAGACAATTGTCCGGTAACACACAACCCGAGGAGGCACCCCGCTATGACGGCATCTTCGCCAGCACCCAGCCGCCGCGAGGCCCCGGACCGCAACCTTGCGCTCGAGCTCGTCCGCGTCACCGAGGCGGGCGCGATGGCCGCGGGCCGCTGGGTCGGTCGCGGTGACAAGGAGGGTGGCGACGGTGCCGCCGTCGACGCGATGCGGCAGCTGGTCAGCTCGGTGTCCATGCGCGGCATCGTGGTGATCGGCGAGGGCGAGAAGGACGAGGCGCCCATGCTGTACAACGGCGAGGCGGTCGGTGACGGCACCGGGCCCGAGGTCGACTTCGCGGTCGACCCGATCGACGGCACCACGCTGATGTCGAAGGGCTCGCCGGGCGCCATCTCGGTGCTCGCGGTCGCCGAGCGCGGCGCGATGTTCGACCCCTCGGCCGTGTTCTACATGCACAAGATCGCCGTCGGCCCGGAGGCCGCCGATGTGATCGACATCTCCGCCCCCATCGGCGAGAACATCCGCCGGGTGGCGAAGGCGAAGAGCCTGAGCGTCTCCGACGTGACCGTGTGCATCCTGGATCGTCCCCGCCACGCGGAGCTGATCCAGCAGGTCCGCGACGCGGGCGCGCGCATCCGCCTCATCTCCGACGGCGACGTGGCCGGCGCCATCTCCACCGCGCGGCCGGAGTCGGGCACCGACATCCTGGTCGGCATCGGCGGCACACCCGAGGGCATCATCGCCGCGGCCGCGCTGCGCTGTATGGGCGGCGCGCTGCAGGGCATGCTGGCGCCCAAGGACGACGAGGAGCGGCAGAAGGCCATCGACGCCGGGCACGACCTGGACCGCGTGCTCAGCACCGAGGATCTCGTCTCCGGCGACAACGTCTTCTTCTGCGCCACCGGCGTCACCGACGGCGACCTGCTGCGCGGCGTCCGCTACTACGGCGGCGGCGCCTCCACCCAGTCGATCGTGATGCGCTCCAAGTCGGGCACCGTGCGCATGATCGACGCCTACCACCGCCTCACCAAGCTGCGCGAGTACTCCTCGGTGGACTTCCACGGCGACGAGGACGCGGTTCCGCCGCTGCCCTGACCCGTGCGTACACGGCGGCCGCGTCCGGCTCCCCGGGCGCGGCCGCTGTCGTGTGTCGTGGCCCATTCCGGCGTGCGTGGCGGCCCCACGCGTCGGACTCGCGGCATAGGGTCGAAACCATGACCGAGGAGACGCAGTACCGCATCGAACACGACACCATGGGCGAGGTACGGGTCCCGGCGCACGCGTTGTGGCGGGCGCAGACCCAGCGGGCCGTGGAGAACTTCCCGATCAGCGGCCGCGGTCTCGAGCGCGCGCAGATCCGCGCGCTCGGACTGCTCAAGGCCGCCTGCGCGAAGGTGAACAAGGATCTGGGCCTGCTCGATCCCGTCAAGGCCGACGCCATCATCGCCGCGGCCACCGAGATCGCCGAGGGCAAGCACGACGACCAGTTCCCCATCGACGTCTTCCAGACCGGTTCGGGCACCAGCTCCAACATGAACGCCAACGAGGTGATCGCCTCCATCGCCGCCGCCAACGGTGTGCAGGTGCACCCGAACGACGACGTCAACATGTCGCAGTCGTCCAACGACACCTTCCCCACCGCCACCCACGTGGCCGCCACCGAAGGCGTCATCAAGGATCTCGTGCCCGCCCTGGAACACCTGCGGCTGGCGTTGCTGGACAAGGCGACCGAATGGCGCACCGTCGTCAAGTCCGGCCGCACCCATCTGATGGACGCGGTGCCGGTGACCCTCGGCCAGGAATTCGGCGGCTACACCCGCCAGATCGCCGCGGGCATCGACCGCCTGATGGCCACCCTCCCCCGCCTCGGCGAACTCCCCATCGGCGGCACCGCGGTCGGCACCGGCCTCAACGCGCCTGCCGGGTTCGGCGCGAAAGTCGTTGCCGAGCTGGTGAAGTCGACCGACATCGACGCCCTCTCCGAGGCCACCGACCACTTCGAGGCCCAAGCCGCCCGCGACGGTCTGGTCGAACTCTCCGGCGCCCTGCGCACCGTGGCGGTCAGCCTCACCAAGATCGCCAACGACATCCGCTGGATGGGCTCCGGCCCGCTCACCGGCCTGGCCGAACTCCAGCTGCCCGATCTGCAGCCCGGCAGCTCGATCATGCCCGGCAAGGTCAACCCGGTGCTGCCCGAGGCGGTCACCCAGGTCGCCGCCCAGGTGATCGGCAACGACGCCACCGTCGCCTTCTCCGGCGCGAGCGGCGCGTTCGAACTCAACGTCTACATCCCGGTGATGGCCCGCAACGTGCTCGAGTCGATCCGCCTGCTGGCCAACGTCTCCCGCCTGTTCGCCGACAAGTGCATCCGCGGCCTCACCGCCGACGTCGACCGCCTGCGCACCCTCGCCGAATCCTCCCCCTCCATCGTCACCCCCCTCAACTCCGCCATCGGCTACGAGGAGGCCGCCGCGGTGGCGAAGGAGGCGTTGAAGGAGAAGAAGACGATCCGCCAGACCGTCATCGACCGCGGGCTGATCGGCGAGAAGCTGACCGAGGAGGAGCTGGACCGACGGCTGGACGTGCTGTCGATGACGAAGGTGAACGAAGCGGAATAGGGCGCGACGCGTGGAACGACCGGTAACCATCCGGTCGTCCCGTCCCAGGTCGGCGAGCCGGTTTCAGCCCAGGATGGCTTCATGTCCCGTCCGAGGATCGAGGAACCGGACCTCCCCGAGTACATGACCTGGGAGGAGCTGGAACAGCTCCCGGCCGAGATCGCTGACCAGATCGAATTGTGGGACGGCCGGGTCATGTGGGTCCGACGCGGCCCGGCCGAACACCAGATGTTCACCGTCCGCATGCGCAACGAGATCGAACGTTGTGCGCGCAAGAGCATGTCGGAGCACCCGGAAACCTGCTGGAAGGTCAACGTGGAGACGAATGTCTTCCTCGGCACCAGCGGCAAATCCGACTTCCTGACGCCCGACTTCCTGGTGCACCGGTGCCTGGGTGCACCGTTCCAGGACGTTCGCGCCGCGGACACCCTGCTGGTCGGTGAGGTGTTGTCGCCCGCCGACACGCACACCGATATCGAGGCGAAAAAGGGCCGCTATGCCGGGGCCGGTATTCCCTGGTACTGGGAAGTGGCGATCGCACGGACGGCGAGCGCGATCGCGACGGTGCGGGCGTATGTCCTCGAGACCGGACACGGCCGGATTCCCGAGGGCGTGCGCCCGCTGCGTCCGGCCAACTACCTGCTGGTCGGCGAATGGGCGCCGGGTGACGCGGCGGGTGTGCGGATCGAATTCCCTTTCCCGATCGACATCCCCTGGCCGGAACTCGAATACTGAACGCCTCCGTTCGGCAGGCTCCCGGCGGCCAGGGATGAGCCACCGGACGCCGAGGCCGTGCGGAACGCTACCGGGCGAATTTCGCGAATTCGGGCGCTGTGGTGTTGACAGCTGTTCACAACGGATTCCACTGCCCGCGAGAGCATTTGGGTAACGGCCATGAGGCGTAGCGTGGCCGTATGGGGTCTGAGATCGATGGCGCCGCCTTGCGTGCCGCGCGCGAGGCCGCAGGTGTCTCGCTGTCGGTGCCGGCCGGGCGTCGGGTGGGGGCCGGGCTCGCCGCGGCGATGGAGCGGCGGGTGGCCCAGCTTCGGCGGTTGGACGACGAGGTCGGGTCGGGCGCGCTGTACCCGCTGGTGGCGGGTGAGTTGTCCAGAGCGAAATCCCTTGTCTGCGAAGCAACCTACGGACCGGAGGTGGGACGGCGTCTCTTCACGGCCGTGGCCGAACTCTGCCAACTCGCCGGATGGGTGGCCTCGGATGCGGGTAGGTACGGCGAGGCGCAGCGGACCTACCTGGAGGGTGTGTCGGCGGCCGGCCGAGCCGGTGCGCGCACCCTCGCCGCCCAACTGCTCTCGTCCCTGAGCTACCAGATCGCCAACGTGGGCGATCCCGCCGACGCGCTGCTTCTGGCGCGGACCGCGGTCGCCGGTGCCGAGGGGGCGACACCGGCGGTGCGTGCGCTGCTGCTCGAACGAGTCGCGTGGGCGGCGGCGCGAGCCCGTGACACGGCCGCCACCCGACGCGCCTTGGACGCCGTGGACGACGCCTTCGATCACCGCGGCACGGAACCTGACCCGGACTGGGTCTACTGGCTGAACCGAGACGAGATCGACGTCATGGCGGGCCGCTGCCACGTCGAGCTGGGCGATCCCGTGCGGGCCGAACCGCTGCTGGCGCGCGTGATCGAGCGGTATCCGGCCCATCACGAGCGGGAGCGGGCGCTCTATCGCACGTGGCTGGCGGAGGCGCTCGCACGCGCGGGCAGGCTCGCCGACGCGCGCGAGGTGCTCGCCCTGATACCCGGCCAGATCGACTCCGACCGGGTGCGGCGACGGCTCGCAGTGCTGGTCGGGCTGATGACGGGCCGAGCGTCGGCCGTCACTGTGCCCACAGCCGGGCACACGGCAGGGGCGGCAGGTCCGCGCTGACGTGGTCGTCGACCGTCACGATCAGGTCCAGTCGCGTGCGCCTGGCGATCTCGGCGGCCACATCCCTGGCCTGTTCCGCGCACGCCTGGAAGTCGAGGACGAGAGTGCCGAGCACGATCCGGATATGGCGCATCGCCGGGCGCGGCGGCGGAGGTGCCCACGGCTGACCGTCGGGGGGACGGCGTGCGATGACGTCCATGCGAATACCTCCGTCGCGGGCGCCCCCGGCCCGGCGCGATTTCACCGCACGTCGCCGGAGACGTGCGACGAGGTCGCCTCAGAACCGGATAACGCAATCGACGGTACGAACCGCGGCGGCGGCGCGGCACCCTCCCGCCCGAATACTGGTACTTCTGACGAAATATGGCCCCCTGCCCAGTGAGATCGGGTCATCACCTCCGCAGCCTTCGGTTCGGGACTGCCGGTGCGCGAAGGGCAGCGGTGGGCGGCCAGGGCGAGCAGCAGTTGGAGGACGGTGGCCACCTACACCACCCCAACGGACTTGACCGACCACCGCGCGCGCCTCGGCCGAGATGTTTCGGGACAGCGGATGCGCGTCGATCACTTCTCCCGATCAACGGAATCGGCACTGTCGAACAGCTCGATCGCCTCTTACCGTTGCCCGGCGCCGCCCCGAGAGAGGACCCAGATTCATGTCCGACCGTTCCGACCACCAGGCCATCATCGATGTGCTGAACCAGTACAGCTACGCACTCGACACTCGCGACTGGCCGAAGCTAGAGAACGTATTCCACCCGAACGCCACCGGCGACTACGGCGGTTTCCGGGCCGAAGGTCGGGCCACCCTCATCCAGACCATCTCCGGATACCTCGACCCCTGCGGGCCCTCACAGCACCTGCTGGGGAACTACCACGTGACCATTGATGGCGATGAGGCGGTCTCGAGCTGCTACGTCCGTGTAGTGCACGTCGGCCAAGGTGAGCGCGCCGACCTCCAGCCCTACGAGTCGATCGGGACCTATCACGATCGCCTACAGCGCACTTCCGATGGCTGGAGGATCACGCACCGGCGTTTCGACGTCCGAATCGAGCTGGGCGACATCGGCGTTCTCGGAGCACCGAAGAGCTGAGCGTTGCCGGGCGCACCGATGACCGCTCCGCCAGATGTCGATCGGGCGTTGGGGCCGGGCTTTCAGGTCAGGGGTCCCCGAACTCGATCTGTGCGCACCGGCAACCACCCGGACGCGACCAGTGGACACCTCGGCTTCCGCCGCGCACGAGATCGAGCGGTCATCACGGCAGAACCTGCCGTGATGACCGCACCGTAAACGAACGGGCGGGGCCTCAGTAGCCTGGGCCGGCGAGCAGACCACCGTCGACAAGGACTTCACTACCCGTGCAGTAGCTGGCGGCATCGGAGGCGAGGAACACCACCACATGGGTCACCTCGGCGGCCCGTCCCCATCGCGCGATGGGCAGCGACGGCACGAACGGTTTGTCCGGATCGAGATCGGGCGCGAACTCGGTGTTCATCGGGGTGACGATCCCACCGGGATGGACCGAGTTCACCCGGATGTTACGGGCACCCAGCTCGCGAGCGGCCACCTTCGTCAATCCACGGATGCCGAATTTGCTGGCGGCGTAGGCGGACAGACCGGCGGCACCGGCGTATCCCTCGACAGACGACATGTTCACGATCGACCCGCCGTCCGACATGACCGGCGCCGCCGCCCGGATCCCGAGCCAGGCGCTGGTGAGGTTGGTGTCCAGGATCAGGCGGAACTCATCGAGCGACTGCTCGCAGATGGGAGCGAACCGGTTGATGCCCGCATTGTTGACCAGGATGTCGAGCTTGCCGAACCGGTCGATCGTCGCGGCGACGACCTCGGACCATTCCGATTCACTGGTGACATCGTGGTGCAGGTAATGCGCGTCATCACCCAACTCGGCGGCCAGCGCCTCGCCCTCCTCGTCACGCACATCGCCGAACACCACCCGGGCCCCTTCGGCGACGAACTGCCGCGCGTGCTCGGCACCCATTCCGCGGGCGCCGCCGGTGATCAGGGCCACCTTGCCGTCCAGTACACCCATCTTCGTCCCTGCCTTTCCTCGCCTGGACGGGACCGTATGCGCGCTGGGCCAACGTATGAGTCCCCTTTCCCAATGAACGGAATATGGCGCGCTTCACCACCGGTTTGCGCATTCGAGCGCAGTGATGGGGTGCCGTCTGTGCCCTGCTCGGCGGAGACCTGGAGGTCACACGCGGTGCGCTGCTGCTGGGTGCGGGCACGGCGGCTGCGCTTGGCCGGTGGCCCACAGTGTCGCGAAATCGTCGCTGCGCGTGGCGAGTCCCGCAATCAGGTTGGCGAGTTCGGCGTACCACGTCTGGCTCCAGCCGGACAGCCCCGACCACCGGCTCGAGATGTACACCCCGGCAACCGGACATCCGCGGACGCACTGCGACTCCTCACCCAGCGGGTGTCGCGAGACATCCTGTGCGGTAGAGGAATTCGCTGAGTCTTCCGCCTGGGTCGTACTCGTCGGCGACCGTGCCACATTCCGCTGGGCACGCGGCGCCCGGGCATTGTGCAAACTCGGCGACCTCGAATGGCCGCGATGGTCGGCGGCATCGTCGCTCGCTGGTCGGCGCGGGCGACAGGGCTGGAACGGTCCGTGCGCCCGTGACATCGGCAGACAGAGCACCACATCACCGGCCCCCGGCGTTGTCCTCACCGATTACCGGCGGGACCGTCGCCGGCGGGTCCCCGAGTAGTTCCTTTTCGTGGCGGTTGCGGTGGGACACGGAGGCAGGGTGCGAGCGGTGGCGGCGGGCCGTTGGGAGGGTGAGGCCGACGTTGCCGGTACGGGTCGGGGGCGCCGGGCATAGCGGGGTCCGGCGGTGGGGGCGAGGCGGCGGCGGTGCGTCGTCGGCGCCCAGCGCCGGGGGCAACACCTTTCTCGGCTTGCCGAGAAGTTCGGTCCCGTGGTCGGTGGTTCGCAGGTAGTCGGGTAGCCGGCGGTCCGCGCGGGACTGGTCCGCGGGCGGCGGGAACGTCAGGACACCGGTGTGGAGGGGGTGGTCGGCGGCCGGAGGGCGGGGCGGGGTGGTGGGATTCTGCCGGCGGGCGTCGGACGCGTCGGTGGGATGGGCAGGAACCGGCATGGGTGCACCCGATGGCGCATCCGTGGCACCAGGGGCGGTGGGTGGGACACCGGAATTCGCGGGGCCACCGGAATTCGCGGAGACAGCGGGGACGCCGAGCACAGGGGGCAGGCCGGCCACGGCGGGTACCGCGGGCATCGCAGGCACAGCGGGCAGGCCGGGCACAGCTGGCACCGCAGGCACAGCGGGTGGGCCGGCCACGGCTGGCATCGCAGGCACAGCGGGTCGGGCGGGCACCAAAGGCACATTGGGCACAGCGGGCAGGCCGGGCATAGCAGGCACAGTGGGACCAGTCGGCAGGGCGGGCAGGCCGGCCACGGTGGCGGCGGATGTGCCCGCCGCCACTACTGCGCCCGGAGCGGTCCCGGCCCGATCGGCATCGAGGACAAGTGCGCCCTCGCCGGGGCGGACAGGACAGGGTGACCCGTCGACGACCTCGCCCTGGTGGGCCAGGGTGCCCGCCCCGGTCGGACGGGTTGCGTCGGCCCACTCTCCCGCCGGGGCGCCGCCACCCTGCATCGAACCGGAGCCCGTCGGTTCCTGCCCCGTTGGAACGCGATCCGGCACCCGGTCGGGCGACGCGACCGGGTCCGAGACCACGCCCGGCCGCGCAACCCCGTCCGACACCACACCCGACTGCACAACCTCGTCCGACACCACACCCAGCCGCGCAACCTGGCCCGACACCGCACCCGATTGCGCATCCAGGCCCCACACCCGTCGCGGCGAGCCGGCCCGATCCGACACCCCACCCGACGAGACACCTCGATCTGTCACCAGTCCGGGGGATGCCGCACCCCCACCTCTCCCCGGGGCCGGACGATCCTCCACGCCACCGTCGCGCGCACCGGTGCCCGGACCATCCGTAGCGGCGGCGCTCGAACCGCCCGCGATGGGCAACTCACCGGCCGCGACAACCCCGATTCCTCCCGCGAAGAATGCACCGACACCCTCCGCGTGAGACGCGCCTACCCCGGCAACCTCGCCGGAGTCGGTCATCGGCAGTTCCGGAAACGACCTCGCGATCTCCGCGTACGCCCGCACATACAACTCCCCCATGTCGATCCGCGCCTGTTCCTCCGCACGCTGACGCTCCCGCGCGTCTGCGCTGTCATCACCGACCTCGGGTATCGCCGCGCGGAAGCGGGCGGCTGCCTCGGACGCGGCCCGGACCGCCTCCGACTGCGCCCCCACCGCTGTGACCAGTGCGTCGAGCCGGGCGAGATAGTCGTGCGCCCACCGGCGCGCGGCCGCCGCGGCGGCGCCCTCCCAGTGATCCGTGAACACCCGGCGCGCGACCCCGGCGAACCGGTCCGCTGCCGTGGCGACCAGCGCTGCCACCGCGGACCAGGTGTCGGCCGCGTGCGCCACCTCCGCGGGCCGTAGCTGGCCGGCCGCCGTCCTGATCCGAGCGTGGGTGAAACTGTGCGGGTTCTCCGCCCCCGCGAAACCTGCCGTGCCCATCGCGTCCCCCTCGCGTCGCAGTTGATCGATATAGACGCGACATGCCGCCCGACGGTTCCCGCGGATTTTCCGGCCGCGGAACCTGCCGGAACACCGCGTCGGGGGCCTACAGTCGAGGCATGTCCGAAGAAGTCGAACTGCGGCAGGACGCGGTCACCACGGTGCGCGAGTTCTTCGCGGCGATGGAGCTGGGCGCGGTGGGTGAGGCGCTGGAGCTGCTGGATCCGCAGGTGGTGTGGAAGAACACCTCGTTGCCGGATCTGCGGGGGGCGCGGGCGCACGCGGTGTTGCGCGGGCTGAACCGGCCCTGGGTCGGGTTCGCGGCCGAGATGCACCACATCGCCGCCGACGGGGACGTGGTGCTCACCGATCGCACCGACATCCTCCGGTTCGGGCCGGTGCGGATCGCGTTCTGGGTGATGGGCACCTTCGAACTGCGCGACGGCCGAATCGTGCTGTGGCACGACCACTTCAGCTGGGAGAACGTCCTGCGCGGCACGGCCGTGGGCCTGGTCCGCGCGCTGCTGCCGGGACGCTGAGGGGTCGCGCCGGGGGTGCTCGGCGCTGTCGGGTCAGGAGTGCTCGGCCAGGTACTGGATGTAGAAGGGGCGCAGTTGGTCGGCCACCGCGCCGTCACCGGCGTGGATGTAGTCGTCGATCAACGGCAGCACGTATTTGATGTCGGCCTCGCTCTCGCCGACATTGCCCGCGGCGGCCTCGGCGGCGGGGATGCGGGTGAGCAGATCCCACAGGTATTTGACGTCGCCGTGCCGCACGGCCGTCTTGACCGCGCGGTCGTGCAGTTCCTTCGACGACAGCTTCTCGAGGTCCTCGTAACCGGCCATGTCCGCGACTCTAACCGGCGCCGCCGACCGCCGCCGCGAGTTCTTCGGCACAGCCCCGATGAGCTGCGCGTTAACGGGAACTTCACCGACACGCCTACCCGATCGCCGAGCGCGCACCGGGCACCGGCCTGTAGCGTCGGTGGTGCGGACCGCGTCGGTGTGGTTCGTACGGGAGGTCCTGACCGTGACTGAGCTACTCAGTTCGAGGGGGCCGGCACCCGGCCCTCGTGGCCGCGACTGACATCGCGCCATCAGGACGGACCGGTCCAGCGAGATCGTTCGCGCGGGTGCCGGGCGAACGCAAAAGGAGCCCACCGTGACTGCTGCACGCTCCGTTTCCGCCTCCTCGGCGACCTCCCATTCCACCGGCACCGGGAAGACCGCCGCTGTCTCGTCCGACTCCAAGGGGGCCCGCTCCTCGCACTCCCAGGCATCCGCCAAGACCTTCGTCATCGACACCTCGGTCCTGCTCTCCGACCCGTGGGCCTTCACCCGGTTCGGCGAACACCACGTGGTGCTTCCGCTGGTCGTGATCAGCGAGCTCGAAGGCAAACGGCATCACCACGAACTGGGCTGGTTCGCCCGGGAAGCCTTGCGCAACCTGGACGATCTGCGTCTGCTGCACGGTCGCCTCGACCAGCAGGTGCCGATCGGGACCGAGGGCGGAACGTTGCAGGTGGAACTCAATCACACCGATCCGTCGGTCCTTCCGGTCGGCTTCCGCACCGAGACCAACGACTCCCGCATCCTGGCCTGCGCGCTGAACCTGGCCGCGGAGGGACGCCGGGTCGTCATGGTGTCCAAGGACATTCCGCTGCGCGTCAAGGCCGGCGCGGTCGGCCTGCACGCCGACGGGTACCACGCCCAGGACGTGGTGACCTCCGGCTGGTCGGGCATGGTGGAGCTGGATGTGGCGTCGAGCCAGATCGACCAGCTCTACGCCGAGTCCGTCATCGACCTGGACGCGGCCCGGGAACTGCCCTGCCACACCGGGATTCGGCTGCTCGGCGGCAGTTCGAGCGCGCTCGGCCGGGTGACACCGGACAAGCGGGTGCAGCTGGTGCGCGAACGCGAAGCCTTCGGGTTGCACGGCCGTTCCGCCGAGCAGCGCATCGCGCTCGATCTGCTGTTGGACGAGAGCGTCGGCATCGTGTCCCTCGGCGGCAAGGCGGGCACCGGCAAGTCCGCGCTCGCGCTCACCGCGGGGCTGGAGGCGGTGCTGGAGCGGCGCACCCAGCGCAAGGTGGTCGTCTTCCGGCCGCTCTACGCGGTGGGCGGGCAGGAGCTGGGCTATCTGCCCGGCAGCGAGAGCGAGAAGATGGGCCCGTGGGCGCAGGCGGTGTTCGACACCCTCGACGGCCTGGCCTCCCCCGAGGTGATGGAGGAGGTGCTCAGCCGCGACATGCTGGAAGTGTTGCCGCTGACCCACATCCGCGGCCGCTCGCTGCACGACTCGTTCGTGATCGTCGACGAGGCGCAGTCGCTGGAGCGCAACGTGCTGCTCACGGTGCTGAGCCGGCTGGGGTCGGGCTCGCGGGTGGTGCTCACCCACGACGTCGCCCAGCGCGACAACCTGCGGGTCGGCAGGCACGACGGTGTCGCCGCGGTGATCGAAAAGCTCAAGGGACACCCGCTTTTCGCGCACATCACGCTCACCCGCAGCGAGCGGTCGCCGATCGCGGCGCTGGTCACGGAAATGCTCGAGGAATACGGGCCGAACGCCTGAAACGGGCAAACTTCCAGAGTGTGTTTCATTCCATATTCGGACGGGTAATATCCGCCGAGTTACCTGTTCGGTACAGATTCGGCGTGTCACAGCGTGATTCGCCGGATCGTTGCCGAGTTTCGGCCTAGGCTACGCGCGGCGTCGGCAGGGACGCCGCGCGTAGCAACACGAGAGGGGATGGAATGCACCACCACGCTCGACGTTCGGCTGGATTCATCGCGGCATTGGCGGCAGGCACGCTCATCGTGGCGGGCTGCACCGACGACAGCGACAACGACAACGCGGCGGCCACCGCCACCACCGGTCCGATGGCGACCATGACCACCACCGCGGGCGCGGACGAGACGACCACCGGGGCCGAGGGTGGCACGACCACCGGCACCGCGGGCGCCACGACCTCCCCGGGCGGCGAGGACTCCGAGGCGGGTGAGCAGACCAGGATGGCCACGCCCGACGGCACCGAGGTCACCGTCTCGGGCGACATCTACGACAAGTACATGGCGGTGGGCGGGCCGAGCAGCCCGCTGGGCGCACCGTTGCAGGCCGAGGAGGCCGGCCCCAACGGCGGCAAGTACCAGGACTTCGTCGGCGGCACCATCTACGAGCCCGCCGAAGGTGAGCCGCACATCGTGTGGGGCGAGATCCGCAAGGCGTGGGAGGCCAACGGCGGCGCGAACGGCGAACTCGGCTACCCCACCTCCGACGAGACCGATATCCCCGGCGGCAAGCAGAGCACCTTCACCGGCGGCACCATCACCTGGGTGAACGGGCAGACCAACGTCACCATGCGGTAGTGACCGGTCACGAAACGCCCGGGCGCGCGCTGCGGCGCGGCCCGGGCTTTTCACTGTTTGTCGACCGTCCGCCCCACGGGTTTTCCCGCAGCGGCTAGGTTGTCGGTGTGCAAACACTCTTGACCGATCGCGAGTTGTTGGATTCGCTCGCCGACGAGGTGGAACTGAATCTGCATCGTCATGTCGCCGCCGCCGACGAGTGGCAGCCGCACGACTACGTGCCCTGGGACGACGGACGGAATTTCGCGTTCCTCGGCGGTGAGGACTGGGATCCGGCCCAGTCCTCGCTGGGCGAGGTCACCGCGCTCGCGCTCACGGTGAGCGTGCTGATCGCCGACAACCTACCCTCCTACCATCGCGAACTCGGCAAGTACCTGCGCAAGGGCCCGTGGTGGCGCTGGGTGGGCCGCTGGACCGCCGAGGAGAACCGGCACGAGATCCTCATCCGCAACTACCTGATGGTGACCAGGGCGGTGGATCCGGTGGATCTGGAACGTGCCCGGATGGCGCACATGACCGCGGGCTTCCGCCGTCCGCCGCTGCACCTGCTCGACGTGCTGGCCAACGCGGCGTTCGAGGAGAAGGCCTCGGCGGTGCGGCACCACACGATCGCCGCGATGGACGAGAACCCGATGGTCACCGCGATCGCCGAGCGCATCGCCGTCGACGACGAGCTGCAGTCGGTGTTCTTCGCCGAACTGGTCTCGGCGGCCTTCGCACTCGTCCCCGATCAGACCATGCGGGCGGTCGCCGACCGGGTCGCGGCGTTCGAGGTGCCGCGGGTCGACCTGCCCGACGGCCGGTCCAGCGACGCGGTGCTGGCCGAGGCGGGCATCTACGACCGCGCGGCCGAGAACGAGAAGGTGTTCGCGCCGCTGCTGCGCACCTGGAACGTCTTCGGGCGCACGGATCTCGGCGATGCGGGCGAGCAGGCTCGCGCCGAACTCGAGCACCTGCGGGCCCTCGCCTCCTGACGGGCCTTCCACCGACGACGAACGGCCGGGTCACATCCCTCGGACGAGGGGTGCGGACCCGGCCGTTCGCGTTGTCGAGCTGCCCGAGCGGGGCGGCAGTGGCGCCGCCCGGCCTCGGACGGCGGTCGTCGGTGCGTGCTCAGCCGAGCAGGTGCCAATCCTCCAGGCCCTGGTAGAGCGGCACGCGCTGGGCCAGCGCGCGCACCCGACCGCGCAGCGTCTCCGCATCGGAGCCGCCCGCCAGCGCGGTGGCGATGATGTCGGCGACCTCGGTGAACTCGGCGTCGCCGAAACCGCGGGTGGCCAGGGCGGCGGTGCCGATCCGCAGACCGGAGGTGACCATCGGCGGCCGGGGGTCGAACGGCACGGCGTTGCGGTTGACGGTGATGCCGATCTCGTGCAGCAGGTCCTCGCCCTGCTGACCGTCGAGCTGGGAGTTGCGCAGATCGACCAGCACCAGGTGCACGTCGGTGCCGCCGGTGAGCACGCTGATGCCCTTGTCGGCGACGTCGGCGCCGGTGAGCCGCTCGGCCAGGATCTTCGCGCCCGACAGGGTGCGCTGCTGGCGGTCGCGGAACTCCTCGGTGCCCGCGATCTTGAAGGCCACCGCCTTGGCCGCGATCGCGTGCATGAGCGGACCGCCCTGCTGTCCGGGGAAGACCGCGCTGTTGATCTTCTTGGCGAACTCCTGCTTGGCCAGGATCAGGCCGGAGCGGGGACCGCCGAGGGTCTTGTGCACGGTGGAGGAGACGACATCGGCGTAGGGCACCGGCGAGGGGTGCAGGCCCGCGGCGACGAGACCGGCGAAGTGTGCCATGTCCACCCACAGGTAGGCACCCACCTCGTCGGCGATCGCGCGGAAGGCGGCGAAGTCCTGGTGACGCGGGTAGGCCGACCAGCCCGCGACGATCACCTTCGGCTTGGCGCCGAGCGCGATCGTGCGCACCTCGTCCATGTCGACGCGGTGGTCTTCCTTGCTCACCCCGTAGGAGTGCACCTCGTAGAGCTTGCCGGAGAAGTTCAGCCGCATGCCGTGGGTGAGGTGGCCGCCGTGCGCGAGGTCGAGGCCGAGCAGCCGGTCGCCGGGATCCATCAGCGACATCAGCACCGCCGCGTTGGCCTGCGCGCCGGAATGCGGCTGCACGTTGGCGAATTCGGCGCCGAACAGTTCCTTGGCGCGCTCGCGCGCCAGGTTCTCGACGACGTCGACGTTCTCGCAACCGCCGTAGTAGCGACGCCCCGGGTAACCCTCGGCGTACTTGTTGGTCAGCACGCTGCCCTGGGCCTGCAGCACCGCGCGCGGCACGAAGTTCTCCGAGGCGATCATCTCGAGAGTGTCGCGCTCGCGGGCGAGTTCGCCTGCCATCGCGGCCGCGAGCTCGGGATCGAGCTCACCGAGAGACTGGGTATTGACAGAGGCGGTCGTCTGCGTCACGGCCTCAGTCTATGGGGGCGCCGGTGGCGTGCGGCGCACGGGGTTACCGGCCCGGCCCCGCCGTCTCCGCGGCCAGCAGCGCGCGCAGATTCTCCGCCACCTCGTCGAGCGGGCGGATCGACTTGCTCGCCCTGGCCAGCACGATCGCGCCCTCGACCGAGCTGAAGGCGAACCCCGCCAGCGACCGCGCCCGGTCCGCGGGGATGCCGGTGCCGGCCAGCGCGGCGGCGAGCTTGCCGGTCCAGTCGGCGAAGGCGTCGGCGGCGGCGGCCTGCACGCCGGGCTCGGATTCGGCCAGTGCCGCGCCGACCACCGGGCAGCCCGCGGTGAACTCGCTGGACTCCAGCAGCCGCTTGCCCCAGGCCACCAGTGCGGTCACCCAGTCGGCGGGCGTCCCGGTCGCCGTCACCCGCTCCAGGTAGGCGGACAGGCGCCCGGCGGCGACCCGGGTGGACACCTCGACCAGTTCGCTCTTGCCCGCCGGGAAGTGCTGGTAGAGCGAGTTGCGCGAGGTGCCGGTGCGTTCGAGCAGGGCGGCGAGTCCGGCGCCCTGCACGCCCTGCTCGCGCACCAGGGCGATGGTGCCTTCGATCAGCCGGTCGCGCGGTCCCACGGTCATCCGCCGTCCTCCTCCGCCGTGCCGGGCGCTTGCGTGAACCGATCGGTCCATGTTGCAATCATCGCAGATGTGGACCGATCGGTTCACCGAAAGGACGTGACTGCCATGACTTCCTCCGTCGATCTCGCCGGCCTGTCCGGCCTTGACCTGCTGCGCACGGCCATGACCATGCCGGACCGCCCGCCGTTCATCGGCGACCTGCTCGGCATGGAGGTCGACGAGATCGAACACGGCCGCGTGGTCTTCGCGGTGCGGACCCGCCAGGACTTCGCCAACCCGCTCGGCACCACCCACGGCGGGATCTGCGCCACCCTGCTGGACTCGGTGATGGGCTGCGCGGTGCACACCACCCTCGAGGCCGGGGTGGGCTACACGACTCTCGAACTCAAGATCAACTACATCCGGGCGGCCCCGACCGACGGTCGCCGGCTCACCGCCACCGGCACCACCATCCACGTGGGCCGCACCACCGCCACCGCCGAAGGACGGGTCGTCGACGAGGACGGCAGGCTGGTCGCGCACGGCACCACGACCTGCGTCATCTTCCGCTGACCGGTAACACCGGGCCCGCCCGCCACGGTTGACCGGGTGACCGACTCCCCACCGAGAAGAGGCGCCATGCTGCACCCGGTCTCCGTGCCGAACAACCCCGTCGAAGCGCTGCTACGGCAGCTGTCCCTGCTGCTGTGCGGCCTGTCGTCCGGCGAAGGCTGCGCCGTCATCCAGTAGGACGCCGGACCCCCGACCACGACCTCAGACCGAGGCGCTCAGTTCCCGCCGCACCGCCGCGGGCGTGAGCGGCTCGTCGAGCAGCCTGCGGAACCGCTCGCCGCGTTCGGCCGGGTCGCCCGCGCGGTCGAGCCAGTCGCCGAGCAGCCGGTAACCCTCGACGTAGGTGCTGATGTATGCCCGCCACAGCGGCGAGGACAGGAAGCGCAGCTGCTGGCGCGCGCGGTCGGGCGTCACCAGGCTCCAGCGCTGCAGGAACTCCGCGACTTCGCGTTCGTCCCGGCGCCGGTCGTGCAGCAGCAGCGCGGCGTCCTGGCGCACCGACAGCAGCTGCGCCGAGGCCTGCGCCAGCCGCTCGGCCCGCTCCCCGTCGAAGCGCAACCCCAGATCCGCGTAGATCTCCTGCGCCCACCGGCCCCAGCCCGGGCCCACGATCGAGCGCAGCGCCAGGTCGGCCAGCCCCTCGGCCATCAGGCACTGCGGGGTGTTGACCAGGAACAGCGTCTGCTCGGCCTGTCCGGCCGCCACCAGCCCGGCCTCCTTGCGGCAGTGCTCGGTGTGATGGCCGGGGTAGGACTCGTGCGCGATCAGATGCGGCAGGTTCGCCATGTGCTGTTTGAGATCGGAGTTGATCGCGACCCGGGAGTGGAAGTTGCCCAGGTAGTAGTTGAAGCCGGACCAGGGCTTGTCCCCCACCACCTCGTAGGTGACGTGCTCGTGGTCGGGCAGCGGGTAGCGCTCGCGCACCTTCTCCCGCAGCGCGCTGGAGAACGCCTCCACGCAGGCCGAAAGCCGTTCCGGGGAAATCTCGTCGGCGCGGCGGTGGGCGGCGATGCGTTCGGCCAGCATGCCGTCCCCGGCCAGCACCTCGTCCATGCGGCGGTGCGCGTCCAGGTAGTCCTCGACGTTGCCGGGGGCGATCTCGACGTCGAAATAGGCGCGCACCTCGTCGACGAATCCGATGTCGTCGCCGGCGAATTTCCGTCCCGAGCATTCCAGCGCGCGCAGATGCGCGTCGAGGAATTCGACCCGCTCGGCGGGCAGGCCGGAATCCGGTAGGGCGGCGCGCAATTCGGCGGCGCGGCGGGCCAGCTCACGCGGCTGCGGCGCGGGCGCGTTCGCCACCTCGCGGCGCAGCGCGGGGTCACCGGTGTAGGCGTCGACGAAGCCTTCCTCGAGCCGGTCGAAGGCCAGGCCGAGGCGCAGATATTCGGTCACGAGCGGATGCGCATCCATGTCCGCGACCCTACTGCGCGCGGCACCGCCCTGTCCGCCGGTGTACCAGCGGTTACCAACCGGTAGCGGTACCCCCTGTTTCCCGTCCCGATACCCGGGAGGACAATCCGATCATGCGGCGAGAGCTGGTCCGGATGTCACAGTGCCGACCCGGCATGTGTGCGTGTTTGCCGAAACGGAGCGTCGGGTAAGTGGCACGAATGAGCGAGCCGAGCCCCTATGTGGAATTCGATCGCAAGCAGTGGCGAACACTGCGCAAATCGACTCCCCTGGTGCTCACCGAGGAAGAGCTGATCGGCCTGCGCGGTCTCGGCGAACAGATCGACCTCGAGGAGGTCGCCGAGGTCTACCTCCCTCTCGCTCGACTGATCCACCTCCAGGTCGCCGCGCGGCAGCGCCTGTTCGCGGCCACCGCCACCTTCCTCGGGGAGAAACACCCGGATCGGCAGGTGCCCTTCGTGATCGGCGTGGCGGGCAGTGTGGCGGTCGGCAAATCGACCACCGCGCGCGTGCTGCAAGCCCTGCTCGCGCGCTGGGAGCACCATCCGCGTGTGGATTTGGTCACAACGGATGGATTCCTCTATCCCACCGCCGAACTCACCCGCCGCGGCATCATGCACCGCAAAGGATTCCCGGAGAGCTACGATCGCCGCAAACTGCTGCGGTTCGTCACCGAGGTGAAATCCGGCGCCGAGGAGGTGTGCGCACCGGTCTATTCGCACATCTCCTACGACATCGTGCCGGGCAAGCTGCACTGTGTCCGCCAGCCCGACATTCTCATCGTCGAGGGACTCAATGTGCTGCAGACCGGTCCGCGGTTGATGGTCTCGGATCTGTTCGACTTCTCCATCTATGTCGACGCGCGTATCGAAGACATCGAGAAGTGGTATGTGCAACGCTTTCTCGCGCTGCGCAAGACCGCGTTCGCCGATCCCGACGCGCACTTCCACCACTATGCGAGCCTGACCGACGAGCAGGCCACGCTCGCCGCGCAGGAGATCTGGAACTCGACCAACCGGCCGAATCTGGTGGAGAACATCCTGCCGACCCGCCCGCGCGCGACGCTGGTGCTGCGCAAGGACGCCGACCACAGCATCAACCGGTTGCGCCTGCGCAAGCTCTGACCGCCGCCCGGCCGCGGCGCGGAAGGCGCTGCCTCACACGCCGAATCGCCGGTGCCGTGCCGCGTAGTCGCGCAGGGCGCGCAGGAAGTCCACGCGCCGGAACTCCGGCCAGTACACCTCGGTGAACCAGATCTCGGAGTAGGCGCTCTGCCACAGCAGGAAACCCGAGAGCCGCTGCTCGCCGGAGGTGCGGATGACCAGGTCCGGGTCGGGCTGGCCGGAGGTGTACAGGTGCTGGCCGATGGCGTTGACGGTGATCGACTGCACCAGGTCCTCGCCGGTCTCCCCGGCCGCGATCTCCTGGCGCACCAGCGAGCGGACCGCGTCGGCGATCTCCTGGCGCCCGCCGTAGCCGACCGCCACGTTGACGTGCACGCCGCGCCTGCCCTCGGTCTGCTCGGCGGCGGTGCGCATGCGTTTGGCGATCAGTTCGGGGAAGCCGTCGAGCGAGCCGACGATGCGCACGCTCCAGTCGCGCTCGGGCGCGGACAGTTCCTCGACCACGTCGGTGATGACCTCGAAGAGGGTCTCGAGCTCCTCCGGGTCGCGCTGCAGGTTCTCCGTCGAGAGCAGGTAGACGGTGACCATCTCGATGCCCGCCTGCGAGCACCATTCGACCAGTTCGGCGATCTTCAGCGCACCCACCCGGTGCCCGTGGCTGACGTCGGTGAAACCGTTCTCCCGGGCCCAGCGTCGGTTACCGTCGCACATCACCGCCACATGGCGGGGATGTTGTCTGCCGGCCAGCTGCTTGACCAGCCGGGCCTCGTAGATGCGGTACGGCAGGCCACGCACCCGGTTCCGAAACTCCACGGCGACCAACAGTACGCCTCGTCACTGTGAAACCGGCAGCGACTGCGTTACCCCGTGGAGGAGTGGTTACCCGCCCAAACCTACGGTACCGTAGGTTACTCACCGGTCTCCAGGAGGTACGTCCGTGTCCGAAGCAACCGGGGCCGCCGACGCCGCCCTCGAGGCGGCCTCACCGGCCGAGGCGCTCGACGCGCTGGTGAAACCGCGGATGCGCGGCTGGATCCACACCTGGGCACTCGCCGTCGCCGCGGTCGCCGTGGCGGTACTGGTGGCCACCGCGGCCACCGTCTCCGCCACCGCCGGGTGGTCCACGCTGATCTACGGCGTGACCGTGTGCGGACTGTTCGGCATCAGCGCGGTCTACCACCGCGTCACCTGGCGCACCCCGCGCACCCGAATCCGCATGAAACGCGCCGATCATTCGATGATCTTCCTGTTCATCGCCGGAAGTTACACCCCGTTCGCGCTGCTCGGCCTGCCCGGGCGCACCGGTCAGGTGCTGCTCGCGGTGGTGTGGGCGGGCGCGCTGGCCGGGGTGGCGCTCAAGCTGCTGTGGCCGACCGCGCCGCGCTGGGTGGGGGTGCCGCTGTACCTGCTGCTCGGCTGGGCCATCGTGCCCGTCGCCGGGCAGCTGCACGGCGCCGTCGGCTGGGTGCCGCTGCTCCTGCTGCTCGCCGGCGGCCTGATGTACAGCGGTGGCGCGATCCTCTACGCCACCAAGTGGCCGAACCCGTGGCCGGAGGTGTTCGGCCACCACGAGTTCTTCCACGCCGCGACCGTGCTGGCCGCGCTGTGCCACTACGTGGCGATCTGGCTCGTCGTCCTGGGCTAGCGGGGTGCGCGGCGATTAAGCTGCTGAGTCGTGTCCCCCGTGTCCCGCACGCCGCGTCGACGGCGAACGACCCGAGCAGGTGTGCTCCGGTCGTGATCGCCAAGCTCGTCGTCTGGGCGCTCAAGGCCCGGTGGGGGCTGGCCGCAGTGGTCATCACCGCGAACATGACCGGCCTCGCGGTCATCGTCACGCAGCTGTGGCTCAGCGGCTTCCTCGGCAGGCTCGGCCCCGACTGGCGGCACACCCTGACGATGGTCGCCGTCTACCCGATCATCGGTCTGCTCATCGGCGTCGGCCTGGCCGTCCGCGACCGCAACGTCTACTTCCGGTGGCTCAACGAGGCGCGCAAACCCACCCCGGAGGAGGCTCGCAAGGTCCTGCGGCTGCCGATCGCGATCACGGCCAGGGCACTGGCGCTGTGGATCCCCGGCGTGATCATCGCGACCTCGATGTTCTCCCAGTTCACCCCGCACAACAACACGGCGGTGACGGCGGCGCTGTTCACCCTGGGCGCCTTCGAATCCGCCGCCGTGACCTTCCTCATCGTGGACCGGCTGATCCGCCCGACCATCCCGGTGGTGGCGCGGGTGCTCGGCGCAACCATGCACTGGAGTTCCTCGGTGCTGGTGCGGGTGGTGGTCACCTGGGCGGTCTCCGGGGCCATGCCGCTGGTCATGCTGATCGTGGTGCTGGCCGACCCGGCCGCCGGCGCGCCCGACCGCATCCGCACCGCGATCTACCTCTCCGGTGTCGGCATCGCCGTGGGCGCGCTGGCCACCACCTTCCTGGCGCGCTCGGTCGCCACGCCGATGCGGACGCTGCGGCTCGCACTCGACCGCATCAGCAAGGGCGAGACCGACGTGCGGGTGCCGGTCGGCAGTGCCAGCGAGGTGGGCCGGTTGGAGCACTCGGTGAACGAGCTGGCCGCCAACCTGCGCGAGCGCGACCGGATGCGCGACGTCTTCGGCAGGCATGTCGGCGCCGAGGTGGCCGAACGCGCGCTGGCGGGCGGGCTGGACCTCACCGGGGACGTGCGGGTGGTCTCCGCGCTGTTCGTGGATGTGACCGGGTCGGTGGCGCTGTCGACGGAGCTGGCGCCGCAGGAGTTCGTCGCCAAGCTCAACCGGCTGCTCTCGATCGTGGTGGCCGCGACCGAGGACAACAACGGCCTGGTCAACAAGTTCGAGGGCGACGCGGCGCTGTGCATCTTCGGCGCGCCGATCGCGCTGCGCGACAACGCCACTCCCGCGCTGCGGGCGGCCCGGCGGATCCGGGACGAGGTGACCGCGATCGGCGAACTCGACATCGGCATCGGCGTGGCCCGCGGGCAGGTGTTCGCCGGTGACGTGGGCACCGACACCCGGCTCGAGTACACCGTGATCGGAGACGCGGTGAACGAGGCGGCGCGCCTGACCGCCGAGGCCAAGCGGGTGCCACGGCGAATCCTGGTCAGCCGCGCGCTGATCGAGGCCGCCGCCCCGCACGAACGGGTGAAGTGGACCGCCTACCGGCACATCCTGCTGCGCGGCATGCCGGTGCCCACCGCGACCTGGACCGACATCGAGACGCCCGCCCGGCCGTCGCCTTGCGAGGACCGGTGGAAGACCACGGGCGACGGCGCGGAGTCGGGTACCGGCCACGGCTCACGGCGCCTGCCGATGAGCGGGATGACCGAGATCCGCGCCGCCACCCCGCAGCACGAGCAGCCCGACGGGCCGCCCTGACGGCGGGCTCCCGCGCCGGCGCCGACGGGCGCACTCAGACGCGGGCGAGAGCCTCCCGCAGCGCCTTCTCGTCGGTCACCGGCAGATCGCAGACCGAGCCCCGGCAGACGTAGGCGGCGGCCGCTCCCGAGACCGGCGCGCGATCGGCCAGCAGCGGCGCCGAACCGCTCTCGCCGGCGAGGATCACCGATCCGCCCGGCGCGGCCCGCCGTGCGGTGCCGAGCAGGGCCTCGGCGGCCGACGACCGCTCGGCGGGCACCGCGACCGCCACCTGGATCGGCCCGCGCACCGCCGCCTCGGCCACCGCAAGCCACTGCCCGGCCGAGCGCGGGGCCCTGGCCAGCACCAGCGCACCGCGGGTGAGGGTCTGTTCGGCCGCCTCCCGGTAACGCACGGCGCGCTCCGGGTCGGCCAGCGCGGCGGCGGTGAGCAACGCCTCGGCCAGCGCGGAGGCACCCGCCGGGGTGGCGCCGTCGATCGGATCGCGCGGGCGGGCCACCAGCGTCTCGGCGTCGTCGGCGGTGTCGAACCAGTTGCCCGGCGCCTCCGGGTCGGCGAAATGGGCGATGGCGCTGTCGAGCACCACCTGGGCCGGTTCGAGCCAATCCGCCTGGCCGGTGGCCTGATACAGCGCCAGCAGGCCGGTGACCAGCCACGCGTAGTCCTCCAGCACACCGGGTGAGGTGCCCGCGGTGCCGCCGAGCGAGGCGCGCCGCACCCGCCCGTCGCGGACGTGCTCGGCCAGCAGGAAGCGGGCACAGGCGGCGGCCGCCTCGATCCAGGCGGGCTCGCCCAGCGCCGCGCCCCCTTCGGCCAGCGCGGTGATCGCCATCCCGTTCCAGGCGGTGACCACCTTGTCGTCGCGGGCGGGTTGCGGGCGCCGGTCGCGGGCGGCCCGCAGTACCGCGCGGACGCGCTCGAACCGCTCCGGATCGTCGGGCTCGGCCCGCCGGGTCAGCACCGAGGTGCCCTGCTCGAAAGTGCCCGCCGTCGTCACCCCGAAGACCTCGGCGGCCCACGCGCCGTCCTGCGGGCCGAGTTCGGCGACGAGTTCGGCGGGGGTCCACACGTAGGTGGCGCCCTCGACGCCGGGACCGTCCGGCTCCAGGTGGGTGTCGGCGTCCAACGCGGAGGCGAAGCCGCCGTGCTCGGTGCCCAGATCGTCGAGCAGGAAGCCCGCCGTCTCCCGGGCGACCCGCGCCGCCAGATCGGACCGGTCCGGCACCGTGCGGCGGGCCAGGTGGGCATAGGCGCGCAGCAGCTGCGCGTTGTCGTAGAGCATCTTCTCGAAGTGCGGCACCAGCCAGCGCTCGTCCACCGAGTACCGGGCGAAGCCGCCGCGCAACTGGTCGTAGATGCCGCCGCGGGCCATCGCCTCGGCCGTGCGGCTCACCACGCCGTACACGGCCGGGTCGCGGGTGCGTTCCCAGCTGCGCAGCAGGCCCTCGAGCAGCGCCGACGGCGGGAACTTCGGCGCGCCGCCGAACCCGCCGTGCTCGCGGTCCTCCTCGCGTACCACCGCCGCCACCGCGTGATCGAGCAGCTCCGGGGCGATCCGCAGCTCCCCCTCCGGCAAGCCGGAACTCTGCGCCCGCAGCGCCTCGGCCACCTGAGCGGAGGCGCGGTCCACCTCGTCGCGCCGGTTACGCCAGGTGTCGGTGACGGCGGTGAGCAGCTGGGTGAACGACGGCATGCCGCCGCGCGGGGTCTTCGGGTAGTAGGTGCCGCAGTAGAACGGCTCGCCGTCGGGGGTGAGGAAGCAGGTCATCGGCCAGCCGCCCTGCCCGGTCATGGCGACCGTGGCGTTCATGTACACCGCGTCGAGATCGGGCCGTTCCTCCCGGTCGACCTTCACGCACACGAAGTTCTCGTTCATCAGCGCGGCGGTCGCGGGGTCGGCGAACGACTCGTGCGCCATCACATGGCACCAGTGGCAGGAGGCGTAGCCGATCGACAGCAGGATCGGCACGTCGCGTTCCTTGGCGGCGGCCAGTGCGGCGGGCTCCCACTCCCACCAGTGCACCGGGTTGTCCGCGTGCTGGCGCAGATACGGCGACGTCGCGGCGGCCAATCGATTCATGGTTCCAGCCTTCCACACCCGCGCGGAAACGGGTCAGGACACAGAGTGCCCGGCGACCGCCGATCCACGCGGCCGCCGTGCCGGTCCCCGGGCCGGCTGCTACCGGGTGCGCCGGCCGGTCACCACTTCCGGCCGGTGTAGGCGAGCAGCTTGCGGTGCGCGGGCGCGTCGTCCTCGACCGGCAGCTCCGCACCGAAAGCGCCCAGCGCCCGGTAGGGGTCGATGCCGTGGTAGGCCAGCATCGTCTCCAGCAGGTGCGCGCACATCTCCTCGTCGACGAGGTCCACCCGGTCCACCGCCACCGCGACGTCGAGGCCGTGCACCACGAGTTCGGTGAGGTGCACCAGCGCCGCCGCGGGCGCGGGCACCGGGCCGATCGGTAGGTGCAGGGTGGCGGTCGGCACGTCGGGACGGCGCCAGGCCGCGCGATCGATCTCCGCCGCCGCGGCGTAGGCGGCCTGCGGGTCCGAACCCAGCCAGCCCTGCGCGGTGCCCGCACCGGAGTCGTTGTCGCTCAGCTTCGCCGCGAAGGTGTGCATACCGCCGACGAGATGGTTCAGCACCGTGCGCACGTCCCAGTCGGCGCACGGTGTCGGTGCGGTGAGCCGGTCGTCGTCCACCGCGGCGACGATCGCGGCGGTGGTGTCCAGAGCGGAATCGATCCGGCCGAGCACAGTGTCCATGGGCGTCCTTCGGTCGTGCGGAGGGCGGCGGCGGTCGAGCGGCGGCGCCGGTCGAGCGGGCCCGCCCGTTCGAGTGGCAGCATCTAACCACGGGCGGGCGACCGGCGACAGGTGCCGCGACGAGCGTGGTGGCGGGTCGAAAAGGCTTGCGGCGCACCGTTGTGCGCCGTCAGCAGGGGAATCAGCCGCGGTCGGGCTTCGGCGAGCGATCGGTGCCGGTGTCGGGTTCGGCGGTGTCCTCCAGGCGCACCGCTCCGGGGTCGGTGCCCTCGTCGGCGGCCTGATCCGGCTCGGGATGCTCGGGTTCGAAGGTGGGCGGCAGGTTCTTCAGGTGCCGGTTCATCGACCGCACCAGCAGGAAGGTGCCCACCAGCAGGAGTAGCACGATGGCCAGCCCCAGCGGCGACGCCTTTCCGAACTCGGGCCCGGTCGGCGTGCCCGGTGTCTGCGCGAGAAGCTCGAGAATCACCGCTGCGCGTCCTCGATACCGGCGAACAGGTCGGTCTCCGGGATGGAGGTGCGCACCCGGGTCTTGGCCAGCTCGAACTCCTCGGTCGGCCACAGCCGCTGCTGCATCTCCAACGGGATGGCGAAGAACGCGCCGTTGGGATCGATCTGGGTGGCGTGCGCCCGCAGGGCGTCGTCGCGCTGCGGGAAGTACTTGCCGCACTCGATCTGGGTGGTCACCCGGCCCATGATGTCGCCGCGGTCACCCGCCCGTTCCTTGATCCGGTCCAGCCAGCCCTGCAGCGGGAACTGCTGCCCGAGCCGCTCGTACTCCTCGGCGAACACCTCGAGGCGGCGCCTGCTGAAGCCGTGGTCGTAGTAGAGCTTGAGCGGCGTCCACGGCTCACCGGCGTCCGGGAACCGCTCCGGATCGCCCGCGGCCTCGAACGCCGCGACCGACACCTCGTGGCAGCGGATGTGGTCCGGATGCGGGTAGCCGCCGGTCTCGTCGTAGGTGGTCATCACGTGCGGCTTGAACTCGCGCACGACGCGCACCAGCGCCTCGGTGGCCTCCTCCAGCGGGACCAGCGCGAAGCAGCCCTCCGGCAGCGGGGGCAACGGGTCGCCCTCGGGCAGGCCGGAGTCGACGAAGCCGAGCCAGGTGTGGCGCACGCCGAGCGCGCGGGCGGCCGCGGCCATCTCTTCGCGGCGGATCTCGTGGATCCGCTCGAGCACACCCGGGGTGTCCATCGCCGGGTTGAGGATGCTGCCGCGTTCGCCGCCGGTCAACGTCACGACCAGGACCTCATGGCCCTCGTCGGCGTATCGGGCGGTCGTCGCGGCACCCTTGCTCGATTCGTCGTCCGGGTGGGCGTGCACCGCCATGAGGCGAAGGCCACTCACGTCTCGTTCACCATCGCTCTCGGTCGCGGGTGTCTGGTCTTCGTTACCTATAGTTCCATTCGAGTCTCCGTTGTTCCGACCTACCCCCCGGGAGCGAGCCGTCATGAGCGATCCGGTGCCGACCAGCGTCACCGCGCGTCCCGCCGATCGCTACGGCACCCGCCCGCGCGGCCCGCGCCGGTGGCTGGCCCCCGTCCTGGCATCGGTGGTGCTCGCCGCCGGTCTCGTCGTCGCCTACCTGGGCTTCCAGAAGTACGGCCCGGACGAGATCCAGGCCGAACAGCTCGGCTACACCGTCGTCGACGACTCCACGGTCTCGCTGCGGTTCAAGCTGACGCGCGCGCACCCGGACCGCGCGGTGGTGTGCTTCGTGCGCGCGATGGACCGCGACACCGCCGAGGTTGGCAGGCGCGAGGTGCTCGTCCCCGGCTCCGAGCACGGCACGCTGGAACTCACCACCACCATCCGCACCTCGACCCGGGCCGCGTCGGGCACGGTCTACGGCTGCAGCGAGGACGTTCCGGCCTATCTCCGGGTCGGCTGAACCGGCGCCGCGGACCCGCGAAATCGCCGGCCGACCGGGCAAAAATAACTTCCTACCTGCATATTTTCGATTCATGCTAAAATAGCGTGATACACGGTTCCGTGCCTCGGAGCCGTGTTTGCTGCATTGGCGGCCGGCGCAAC
The DNA here is from genome assembly GCF_002554515.1 of Nocardia sp. FDAARGOS_372. Taxonomy (NCBI): domain Bacteria; kingdom Bacillati; phylum Actinomycetota; class Actinomycetes; order Mycobacteriales; family Nocardiaceae; genus Nocardia; species Nocardia sp. FDAARGOS_372. The sequence goes on from NZ_PDDW01000001.1 coordinate 3,671,133, forward strand.
GCGGTCACGGGTTCACGGGTTCATCCGAGACCGGGCCTGGCGGGGTAGGAAGGACCACCCCCGGGTATTGCTCCAGCCGCCTGCTGGTGCATGTCCACCTTCGGGTGGGTAATGCCCCGGTTATCAGGGAATCCCGGCGCGCCGGGAACAACTACGAGGGAGTGATCGAGATGACCGAGACGAATGTGACCTGGCTGACCCAGGAGTCGCACGACAGGCTCAAGAGCGAACTCGACGCGCTCATCGCCAACCGTCCGGTCATCGCCGCGGAGATCAACGAGCGTCGCGAAGAAGGCGACCTCAAGGAGAACGGCGGATACCACGCCGCGCGCGAGGAGCAGGGCCAGCAGGAAGCCCGCATTCGTCAGCTGCAGGAGCTGCTGAACAACGCCAAGGTCGGCGTCGCGCCGACCAAGTCCGGCGTCGCGCTCCCCGGCTCGGTCGTGAAGGTCTACTACGACGGTGACGAGAACGACACCGAGACGTTCCTCATCGCCACCCGCGAGGAGGGCCTCGGCCACTCGGACCTCGAGACCTATTCGCCCAACTCCCCGCTCGGCGGTGCCCTGATCGATGCGAAGGTCGGCGAGACGCGCGAATACACGCTGCCCAACGGCAACACCATGAAGGTGACCCTGGTCAGCGCGGAGCCCTACCACGGCTGATCCGTCACAGCCCCCGAACCCGGCCCGTACGCAAGCGGCCGCACTCGGTGTCGAGTGCGGCCGCTTCGTCATCTCCGTGGTCCCCTACTTCGCCAGCGCCTGCTCGACGTCGGCGAGCAGATCCGCGGCGTCCTCGATGCCGACCGACAGCCGCACCAGGTCCGCGGGCACTTCGAGCTGGGAGCCCGCGGTGGAGGCGTGCGTCATCGCGCCGGGGTGTTCGATCAGCGACTCGACCCCGCCCAGCGATTCGGCGAGGGTGAAGATCTTCGTCCGCGAGCAGAAGTCCAGTGCCGCGTCCCGGCCGCCGTGCAACCGGACCGAGATCATGCCGCCGAAACGACGCATCTGCTTGTCGGCGACGGCGTGGCCGGGATGCTCCGGCAGGCCCGGGTAGATCACCGTGGACACCGCCGGATGCTTCGCCAGGAAACCGGCGATGGCCTCGGCGTTGTCGCAGTGCCGCTCCATCCGCACGGCCAGTGTCTTGGTGCCGCGCATGGTGAGGTAGGCGTCGAACGGGCCGGGCACCGCGCCCGCGCCGTTCTGCAGGAAGGCGAAGGCCGCGTCCAGCTCCGGATCGTTGGTGATCAGCGCGCCGCCCACCACGTCGGAGTGCCCGCCCAGGTACTTGGTGGTCGAGTGCACGACCACGTCGGCGCCGAGCACCAGCGGCTGCTGCAGATACGGGGTCGCGAAGGTGTTGTCCACCACCAGCTTCGCGCCCGCGGCGTGCGCGATCTCGGCGAGGGCCGGGATGTCGCCGATGCTCAGCAGCGGATTGGTCGGCGTCTCCACCCACACCAGCTTGGTGTTGGGGCGGATGGCCGCGCGCATGGCGTCGGTGTCGAAGACGTGGGCCGGGGTGTGCTCGATGCCCCACTGGCTGAAGACCTTGTCGATCAGCCGGAAGGTGCCGCCGTAGGCGTCGTCGGGGATGACGATGTGGTCGCCGGGGCGCAGGGTGGCGCGCAGCACGCAGTCGGTGGCGGCCATGCCGGAGGCGAAGGCCCGGCCGTGCGCGCCCGATTCGAGGGCGGCCAGGTTGGCCTCCAGGGCGCTGCGGGTCGGGTTGCCGGTCCGGGCGTACTCGAAACCACCGCGCAGGCCGCCGACACCGTCCTGGGCGAACGTCGAGCTCGCGTAGATCGGCACGTTCACCGCGCCGGTCTGGGGATCGGGATCGAATCCGGCGTGCACGGCCCTGGTGGAGAATCCCAGCTCGCTCATGCGACCAGCCTAGAGGGCGGCCATCGGCGCCCGACGGCGGAGGGGCCACTCTAGGCTCGGGGCATGGTGACGGTGGAGGAACTCTTCGCGATCGACAGCCTGCTCGACGACGAGGAACGCGAGATCAGGAAGACCGTGGCGGCGTTCGCCGCGCAGCGGCTGCGCCCGCACGTGGCCGACTGGTTCGAGGCCGGGACCTTCCCGGCGCGCGAAATCGCGCCCGCGCTCGGTGAGCTCGGCCTGCTCGGCATGCACCTCGAGGGTTACGGCTGCCCCGGCCTGTCGGCGACCGCCTACGGGCTGGCCTGCCACGAGCTGGAAGCGGTGGATTCCGGCCTGCGCAGCATGGTCTCGGTGCAGGGCTCGCTGGCCATGTCGGCGATCCACAAGTTCGGCTCGGAGGAGCAGAAGCAGCGGTGGCTGCCGTCGATGGCCGCGGGCGAGGCGCTGGGCTGTTTCGGCCTCACCGAACCCGATTTCGGCTCCAACCCGGGCGGCATGCGCACCAGGGCGGTGCGCGACGGCTCGGACTGGGTGCTGAACGGCTCGAAGATGTGGATCACCAACGGCTCGGTCGCCGATGTGGCGGTGGTCTGGGCCTACGCCGTCGAGGGTGGGGACGCCAAGCCGGTGGTGCGCGGATTCCTGGTGCCCACGGACACACCGGGCTTCACCGCCCGGGAAATGCGCCGCAAGCTCTCGCTGCGCGCCTCGATCACCGCCGAACTGGATCTGGACGAGGTGCGCCTGCCCGCCGACGCGGTGCTGCCCGGGTCGAACGGGCTGGCCGCGCCGCTGGCGTGCCTGAGCGAAGCCCGCTTCGGCATCGTGTTCGGCGCGCTGGGCGCGGCCGCCGACTGCCTGGCCGCCACCATCGACTACGCCCGCTCCCGTGAGGTGTTCGACAAGCCGCTGGCCGCCTACCAGCTCACCCAGGCCAAGATCGCCGACATGGCGCTGGAGTACGGCAAGGGCATGCTGCTCGCGCTGCACCTGGGCCGGGCCAAGGACGCGGGCCGGATCACCGCCGAGCAGATCAGCGCGGGCAAGCTCAACAGCACCAGGACGGCGATCGCCATCGCCCGTGAATGCCGCACCGTCCTGGGGGCCAACGGCATCACCCTCGACTATCCGGTGCTGCGCCATGCCAACAACCTGGAGTCGGTGCTCACCTACGAAGGGACCTCGGAGGTGCACCAGCTGGTGCTCGGCCGCGCCCTGACCGACGCGAATGCCTTTCGCTGACAAACTCTTTCGACATCGGGTTTGCCGGCTAGCCGGAGACCACCGCGAACGCAATCGGTGAAATATCACAGTTCGATAAATGCGCGCCGATTGCTAGCATGTCCGAGTGTTTCTGCTAGGCCCCGCGTTGCTCGAAGTGTCGGCGCGCCGCATGTTGAACCGCCTGCACCGCTCGCACGGGGCACCGGCACTGGCCGCCGCGGCGGCGTACCCGGCCGTCTCGGCGGCACTGGATCAGCACGCCGCGGCCGTCCGCGACATCCTCGAATTCGGGGTGGACGACGCCCACCGCGTACCCGTGCCGGTCCTGCTCGCCGGGTACGCCCGCGGCCTGCTCGACCACTGCGGCGCCACCGTCGCCACCGTGCTCTCCGGCGCCACCCCGATGACCGGTGAAGCCCCGGCCGACCCCGCCGCCTGGCTCGACGCGGACTGGCTGCAACTGCGCCTGGCGAGCATCTGCCTGCACGCCCGCCCCGCCGCTCGGTGAGAACCGGGCACCCTCCCCGCGAGTAGCCCGACCAGTCGGCCGACGGCCGTGCGCACGGCTCGACAGCCCGACCGCGACCGCACAGCGGGCCGGTCGGGTCGCGGGGCTACTCCGCCGGCGCGGCGCCGACCTCGCCGTCGAGGGTCAGCACGACCAGCGGCATGGGCCGGTCGATCTTGGACTGGAAGTCCGCCAGCAGGGGGTTTTCGGCCAGCACCCAGGCCGCGAACTCGTCGTACTCCGCGCCTTCGAGCACCCTGCCGGTCGCCCGGTAGGTCTTGTCCCGGAGCTCGACGGTGACCTGCGGATTCGCCTTGATGTTGTGCCACCAGTCCGGGTACTTGTCCTCGACGAACGAGCTCACGTACATGGTCTCGCCCCGGTACAGCGGCCCCAGCGGCGTCGTGTGCCGTTTGCCGCTCTTCGCTCCCGTGGTGGTGAGCAGGATGAGATCCCCACCCGCGTAGGCACCGCCCACCTTGCCGGAGTTCTCCCGGAACTCCTTGATCACATCGTCGTTCCAGCCCGCGATGCCGGCGTCCTCGTCCCACGCCTGGTTCCACGGCGCGTCGGGATCGTCGTAGTCGGTGATGTCGTGCTGACCGGTGGTCGCTTCGGATTCGCTCATGAGTCGAGTCTGCGCGGCATACCGGTCACTTTCCGGCCGCAATCGACAACGTCCGCCGCGAAGTTTCGCGGCGGACGTGGTTTCGATGTCGAGGTGCCCTAGCGGCGATCGCCTTCGTCGCCGTACCGGGTGTAGCCACCGCCCTGCGGATACTCACCGCCCTGGCCGTAGCCCTGCTGGTAGCCGCCCTGGGCGCCGCCCTGCGGGTACTCGGTGCCCTGCGGGTAGGCGCCACCCTGGGGGTAGCCGCCGCCCTGCTGCGGGTAGCCGCCCTGCTGCTGCTGGTAGCCGCCGGTCTGCGGGTAACCCGCACCCGACGTGGCCTCCTGCCACTGCTCCTGGTTGCGGGCGGCCTGCTGGTCGACGTACTCCTGCTCGCGCGCGATGTCCTCGCGGCCGCGCTGGTAGGCCTGCGCCTGGCCGCGCATCGCGGGCATGTCCTGCTCGAGGCCGTTGAGCCAGTTCTCCCACCGCTGCTGCATCGGCCGGATGAGACCGCCGCCGACGCCGACGATCAGGATGCCGCCGATGGTGGCGAGCACGGTGACCAGGATCGGGGTGGTGACCGAGGTGGCGACGCCGATCTGGTTCAGCGCGGCGATGATGCCGACGCCCCAGATGAACACCGCGGCCAGCTTGCCCAGCAGCGAGCCGTAGGACAGGCCACCGAGCATGTTGGTGACCATCTCGCGCACGGCATGGGCGATCGCGCCCGCGACCACGATGATGACGATCGCGACCGCGGCCCTCGGCAGCCAGGCGACGATGCCGTTGAGCATGGTGCTGATCGGGTTCGGGCCGAAGACGCCGAAGCCCAGCTGCAGCGCGATCAGCAGGATCGCGTAGTAGGCGAGCTTCGCCAGCAGGTCGGAGGCATCGTATTTGCTCTTGTCGAGCATCGTCTTGACCCCGCCGCGCTCGACCAGCCGGTCGAAACCGACCCGTTCGAGCACTTTGTTCACGATGGTCGCCACGGCTTTCGCGATGATCCAACCCACCAGGAGGATGACCAGGAAGCCGACCAGCTTGGGGACGAACGTCGCCACCGAACTCCACGCGTCCGATAGCCCCTGCTGGAAATCGATAGCCAAACTGGAGGTGTTCACGGCCCTTCCCTTCGCTATCCGGTCCGCGCCAGGGCAGTTTGCCGAGGCGATTCCTACGGCGGGTTGTACCCGACTGATGCTGGGCTAACCCTCGGATTGCGAACAATTAGCCGAAATCAGTAGTAGTATTTCCGCGCGGAATTCACCGTCCGGAATGGAAAGGGCCGTCGAGCCTCAGTGGCCGACGCTGCCGGTGCTGAGGAAACCGAGCAGATCGTGCCGGGTGATGACGCCGACCGGCTTGCCGTCCTCGACCACCATCAGCGCGTCGGTGTCCGACAGCGCCTTGGTCGCCGCCGAGATCGGCTCGCCGGAACCGATCAGCGGGAACGACGGGCTCATGTGCTGGGCCACCGAATCGGTGAGATGCGCGCGGCCCTCGAACACCGCCGAGAGCAGGTCGCGCTCGGTGACGCTGCCCTGCACCTCGCCCGCCATCACCGGCGGCTCGGCACCGACCACCGGCATCTGCGAGACGCCGTATTCGCGCAGGATCTCGATCGCGTCGCGCAACGTCTCCGACGGGTGGGTGTGCACCAGGTCGGGCAGCTCGCCGGACTTACCGCGCAGCACGTCACCCACCAGCGGCTCGGGGCTGCCGTCCAGGCGGGTGCGCAGGAAGCCGTAGGAGCTCATCCACTGGTCGTTGAAGATCTTCGACAGGTAGCCACGGCCGCCGTCGGGCAGCAACACGACCACCACGGCGTCCGGATCCCGCCGCGCGACCTCGATCGCGGCCACCACGGCCATGCCGCAGGAGCCGCCGACCAGCAGGCCCTCCTCCCGGGCCAGCCTGCGGGTCATCTCGAAGGAGTCGGCGTCGGAGACGGCGATGATCTCGTCCGGCACGGCCGGGTCGTAGGCGGAGGGCCAGAAGTCCTCGCCGACGCCCTCCACCAGGTAGGGCCTGCCGCTGCCGCCGGAGTAGACCGAGCCCTCCGGGTCGGCGCCGATGACGCGCACCTTCCCGCCGGAGACCTCCTTGAGGTAGCGGCCCGCGCCGGTGATGGTGCCGCCGGTGCCGACGCCCGCGACGAAGTGGGTCACCCGGCCGTCGGTGTCGCGCCAGATCTCCGGGCCGGTGGTCTCGTAGTGGCTCTCCGGGCCGCCCGGGTTGGAGTACTGGTCGGGCTTCCACGCACCGTCGATCTCGCGGACGAGCCGATCGGAGACGCTGTAGTAGCTGTCCGGGTGATCCGGCGGGACCGCGGTCGGGCAGACCACGACCTCGGCGCCGTAGGCGCGCAGCACGTTGCGCTTGTCCTCGGAGACCTTGTCCGGGCAGACGAACACGCACTTGTAGCCGCGCTGCTGCGCCACCAGCGCGAGACCCACGCCGGTGTTGCCGGAGGTCGGCTCGACAATGGTGCCGCCCGGCTTCAGCTGGCCGGACTTCTCCGCGGCGTCGATCATCTTCACCGCGATCCGGTCCTTCGAGCTGCCGCCGGGGTTGAGGTACTCGATCTTGGCGGCGACCAGGCCCGCGTTCGGGCCGACGACATTGTTGAGCCGGACCAGGGGCGTGTTGCCGATGAGGTCCACGACGTGATCCGCGATGCGCATAGCCCCATCGTTGCAGAAGGCCCCGCTGTGAGTTCGCGCACGTCGCCTCAGCGGGTCGGCACGACACCCCGCGGCGGCGCGCCGGAGGCCGGGCGCGTGCAGGCGTACCCGTTCTAGGATCGGCAACCATGAGGCAGACCCACAGGGCCCGGATCGCCGCCGTGCTCGCCGGTGCCGCGGCGAGCGTGGTGCTCGGATCGGGCGCGCAGGCCGAGGCCGAGACCATTCCGTTCCCCGACGTGCCGACGATGGCGCGCGGCGGGCTGTGCTGGACCAGCGTCCAGACCTGGGCCGACACCGATCCGCAGTGGCCGGGGCGGGCGGTGCTCAACATGCGCGCGACCCCGGTCGGCGGCATCGGGCCCGGCAGGTACCCGTTCGCCCCGCTGTGCGAGGTCCGGGCCACGGCGGCGTGGCGCAATCTCGACACCGGCGCGACGGGCGCCTTCGACAACATCGTCGTCACCGGCATCTACGGCAGCATCCAGTACGCGCTGTTCCAGGACACCGGGCCCGGCCGGGTGGAGGTCACCGTGACCACCGACGCGCCGAGCATCCCGGCGAAGGGGCTGTTCGTCGTTCCCGCCTGACCGGCGTTCGCGGCCCCGCCGCGGCCACCTTCGGCCCGTAAAATCGGGCGGCGTGGGAGCACCTCGGATCAACAGGCGTACCGCCGCGGTGACGGGTGCCGCGACGTTGCTGGCCGGCTCCGGGGCGGGCACCGCCTCCTGGCTGGCGTACCGGATGCTGATGGCGCAGGCGGGTATCGCCCGCGGCGTGATCGGCCGGGACACCTCGAAACCGCCGGAGGCGGACGGCATCTACACCGCGGGGTGCGTCGAGCCCGAGCCGTGGCGCACCGGCGGGCAGTTCGACCTGCACCTGATGATCTTCGGCGACTCGACCGCCGCCGGGGTGGGCTGCCTGACCGCCGAGGGCGTGCCGGGCGTGCGCATCGCCCGCGCCCTGGCCGAGGCCACCGGACAGCGAATCCGGTTGAGCACCAAGGCCATTTCCGGCGCCACCTCCAAGGGACTGGCCGGCCAGGTGGACGCCATGTTCGTGGCGGGACCGCCGCCGGACGCCGCCGTGGTGTTCATCGGCGCCAACGACATCACCAAGAAGCACTCCATCAGCGCCTCCGCGCGCCGGCTCGGCGCCGCGGTGGCCCGGCTGCACCGGGCGGGCAGCGTGGTGGTGGTCGGCACCTGCCCGGACCTGGGCACCGTGTCGGCGATCCCGCAGCCGCTGCGCACCATCGTGCACAACTGGAGCGCCCGCCTGGCCAAGGCACAGTTCGCCGCCACCACTGCCGCGGGCGGCCATCCGGTGCCGCTGTCGGATCTGGGCCCGGAGTTCCTGCACGCCCCGGACCGGATGTTCTCCGCCGACGGCTTCCACCCCTCGGCCGACGGCTATCAGCTGGCGGCCGCGCGCATCCTGCCCACCCTGCTCATGGCGCTCGAGGGTCGCGGGGTCGACACCGACCACGGACCAGGGCCGACCCTGCGCGGGCTCGCCGCCCGGTTGCGGGCGCTCATCGCGCAGAAATCCGGTGTGCCGGCGGCGTCGCCGAACGGCCGGGCCGACATTCCCTCCGCCGGACCCGTTCGGTACACATAGTGGAGCCGGTAACAAACTGAGCAGTAAGACCAAAGGAGCCCTCATGCCAGAGGCAGTTATCGTTTCGACCGCACGCTCTCCCATCGGTCGTGCCCGCAAGGGCTCGCTGGTCGACATGCGTCCCGACGATCTGGCCACCCAGATCGTGCGCGCCGCACTGGACAAGGTTCCCGCGCTCGACCCCACCCAGATCGACGACCTGATCCTCGGCTGCGGCTCGCCCGCGGGTGAGCAGGGCTTCAACATCGCCCGCAACGTCGCGGTCATGCTCGGCTACGACACCCTGCCCGGCACCACCGTGCACCGCTACTGTGCCTCGTCCCTGCAGTCGACCAGGATGGCCTTCCACGCCATCAAGGCGGGCGAGGGACACGCCTTCATCTCCGCGGGCGTGGAGACGGTGTCGCGCTACGTGCACGGCTCGGCCGACAGCTGGCCGAACACCCAGAACCCGATCTTCGCCGACGCGCAGGCGCGCACGGCCAAGGCCGCCGAGGGCGGCGCGGGCATCTGGCACGACCCGCGCGAGGACGGCCTGCTGCCCGACGTCTACATCGCGATGGGCCAGACCGCCGAGAACGTCGCCAGCTTCACCGGCATCACCCGCGAGGACCAGGACCGCTGGGGCGTGCGTTCGCAGAACCGCGCGGAGGAGGCCATCGACAACGGCTTCTTCGAGCGCGAGATCACCCCGGTCACGCTGCCCGACGGCACGGTCGTCAGCAAGGACGACGGGCCGCGCGCCGGCGTCACCTACGAGGCCGTCTCCCAGCTCAAGCCGGTCTTCCGGCCGGACGGCACCGTCACCGCGGGCAACTGCTGCCCGCTCAACGACGGTGCGGCCGCGCTGGTGATCATGAGCGACGTGCGCGCCAAGGAGTTGGGCCTGACCCCGCTGGCCCGCATCGTGTCCACCGGCGTGTCCGGCCTGTCGCCGGAGATCATGGGCCTCGGCCCGATCGAGTCGGTCAAGAACGCGCTGGCGCTGGCGAACATGAGCGTCGACGACATCGACCTGTTCGAGATCAACGAGGCCTTCGCGGTGCAGGTGCTCGGCTCGGCCCGCGAGCTGAAGATCGACGAGGACAAGCTCAACGTCTCCGGCGGCGCGATCGCGCTCGGCCACCCGTTCGGCATGACCGGCGCCCGCATCACCGCGACGCTGATCAACAACCTGCAGACCTACGACAAGCAGTTCGGCGTCGAGACGATGTGCGTCGGCGGCGGCCAGGGCATGGCGATGGTGCTCGAGCGCCTGAGCTGAGCGCTCCCCCGGTTACGACGAAGGGCGGCCACCGGAACTCCGGTGGCCGCCCTCTGTCGTCGCGCCCGCGGCGCCGCGGACTAGTCGTTCTGGAAGTAGCTCAGCAGTCGCAGGATCTCGACGTACAGCCACACCAGGGTGACGGTCAGGCCGAGCGCCACGCCCCAGGCCGCCTTCTCCGGCGCCTGCGCGCGGATCAGCTGGTCGGCGGCGTCGAAGTCGAGCAGGAAGCTGAACGCGGCGATGGCGATGCAGACCAGGCTGAACACGATGGCGAGCGCGCCGCCGTCACGCAGACCGAAGCCGCCGTCGGTGAAGAAGCTGGCGATCAGGTTGCCCAGCATCAGCACCACGACGCCGATGGTGGCGCCGACGATCATGCGGGTGAAGCGCGGCGTCACGCGGATGGCACCGGTCTTGTAGACCACGAGCATGCCGGCGAACACACCGAAGGTGCCCAGCACCGCCTGGGCGATCAGGCCGCTGCCACCGACACCGCCGAAGCTGACATCGGTGAACATGAACGACAGCGCACCGAGGAACAGCCCCTCGGCGACCGCGTAGGACAGCACGATGACCGGGTTGTCCATCTTGTTGGCGAAGGTCGCCACCAGCACCAGCACCAGGCCGACCAGGCCGCCGACGATCACGAACAGCGGGGCGAGGCCGGTGTTGGCCGAGGTGAGCGCGTAGGCGACGATCGCCGAGATCGCCAGCACACCCAGCGTGATGCCGGTCTTGGTGACCACGTCGTCGATGGTCATCGCCCGGGTGGTGGTGGGCGGCGCGGGCTGCTGGTACGGCTGCTGCTGGTACTGGCCGTACTGGTTGGGGTACTGGTGACCGAACTGCTGCCCGAACTGTCCGGCACCCGCCACGCCCGATCCGAAGTTGGCGTAGCCACCGCCCTCTTGCTTCGGGAGGTTCTTGAATATCGGATTGCTGGATGTGCGCACCGTGAGTGCCTTTCTGGAGTCGTTGCGGCTGTCTGATCGAGCTGGCGCTCGAGCTCCAACTTGTTCTGTTCAACGTGCGGCTCCGCCGCCGAGTTCCCACAGGAACCACGAGGCGGACATTTCGGACTCTACCGTTGCCGGACGTCGTGCAGCCCACGCACCGACCGAGTCACCGTGAACTTCCGGTTGCGCCCGACCACGTCGGTCCGGCCGACCATCCGCTCCACCACACCCCGGTAGTCGAGGTGTGAGTTGTACACCGTCCACAATTCCCCACCCGGCCGCAGAACGCGACCCGTCTCCGCGAACATCTTGATCGCGGCCCCGGTGTGCACCGCCGCGCCGACGTGGAAGGGCGGGTTACACAGCACCAGATCGGCGCTGTTGTCCGGGGCCGAGGACATCGCGTCGTCCCGGACCACCCGCACCCGGTCGGCGACGGCGTTGGCGGCGGCGGTGGCCTCCGCGGAGGCGACCGCGGCGGCGGACTGGTCGGTGCCGACCACGCGCAGGCCCGGCCGTGCCTTCGCCAGCGCGACCGCGAGGATGCCGGTGCCGCAGCCCAGATCGATGGCATCGCGGGCGTCGGGCTTCATCAGCTTGAGATGTTCGAGCAGGAAGCGGGTGCCGATGTCGAGTCGCGGACCGGAGAAGGCCGCGCCGTGCGCGACCACCTCCAGATCGATCTCGTCCAGCCGCTCCCGAACCGGGAACGGCGGCGCCCCCACCGGTTTGGGTCCCGAGGCCAGCAGCGTCCGCGACTTCTGCCTGCCCCGGCTGGCCCTGACCTCGGCGAACGACTCGCCGAGCACGTCGTTCATCGTCTTGGTCAGGTACTTGTCCCGGCCACCGGCGATCACCTGCACGGCGGGGTCGGCGTACCGGGCGATGGCGTCGGCCACCTCGGACAGTCCGGCCAGCGCCCGGGGCAGCCGCAGCAGCACCACGGTCGCGTCGGCGAGCAGTGCCTCGGTGAGCGGCTGGGGCACGTAGCGGTCGGTCAGGCCCACCGCGCGTGCGTTGTTGGCCAGGGCCAGCTCACCGGTGAGCAGGTCCTGGTGCACGCGCACCTCGCGCAGGTCGTGGCGGGCGATCGCGCCGAGCGTGAGCGCGCCGTAGCTGTCGCCGATCACCGCGACACGCCCGCTGCCCGCTGCCTCGATGGCGTCGGCGGCCACGTCGAGGATCAGCCGGTCGGCGGCGTCGACGGCATAGAGGTTGACCGCCTCCACGTCCGGATACCGCCGCAGGCGACCGAGTACGTCCTCCACATCGTGCACGGCTCAAGTGTGCTAGATCGTTGCCACGGCGATCACGACCACCCCCGCCGGAGACGATTAACATCAGCCTCATGCGCAACAGACTGGCAGTGCTGGTGGCGGTGGCCGCGGCGGTACTCGTGGGCTGCGACGACGCCGGACCGGCCGCCACGCCCCGCACCACCACGACGACGGTGGCGGGCACCCTGGCCGAGGCACCCGCGCCCGCACCCGTCGACGCCCAGCCCAAGCGCGGCACCGCCTCGCCGGACGCGGCACTCACCGTCGCGGGCATCCGGATCGGCCGCCAGCCCGGCTTCGACCGCATCGTCTTCGACCTCGGCGGCAAGGGCACGCCCGGCTGGACCGTCGAGTACACCGATCGCGCCGTACAGGACGGCAGCGGACGCGAACTCGACATCCCCGGTCGGTCGGTGCTCGAGGTGCGCATCACCGGCTCGGCCTACCCGTTCGACAGCGGCGTCTCCCCCTACGCAGGCCCCGATCCGGCCACCGACCCGGACGTGCCGGGCATCGCCGTCGCCACGCCGTTGGTGTTCGAGGGCGTCACCCAGTCCTTCATCGGTGTCGACGGCGACCGCCCCGCCTTCTCGGTGAGCGCGCTGAGCGGCCCCACCCGGCTGGTCATCGACATCGCCTCCTCCTGAGCGCGGCACGAACTCCGATATCGGTTGATCAACGAAGCCCCTGTCCGGCCTGCCGGTCGGCACGACACCGAGTAACGTCGGAAGGTCCGGCGCCCCACCTGTTTCCTCCCGGCCGGACGGAACGAACGGAAGGGCGAGAAGGACATGCGACGACTCGAACGCACCGGCCTGATCGCGGCGGTCGCGGCCACCGCGAGCGGTCTGCTGCTCATCGGCGCCTGCTCGCAACAGATCGCAGGCCGGGCCCAGGTCGACCAGACCGAGCTGGCCGCCTACGCCTCCGAGGTGGCCGCCTCCTCCGCGGCCGCGTCGTCCTCGCGGGCGGCCGCGATCGAGCGCGCGGCCGGCGCGGCCTGTGACGCCTTCGCCGCCGCCAACGACACCTCGGTCGACACCTTCAACGCCTACATCGACGCGGGCAACAACAACGCTCCCGACGCCGAACCCAAGGCGGACGCGGCCGTGCGGGCCCTGCGCGACGGCGCCCGCAGCGTCGACCAGAAGCTCACCCGGGACGTGCCCGCCGCGGTCGCCGAGCCGCTGCGCGCCTACCGCGACGACACCAACGCCCTGGCCGACACGCTCGAACGCCGCGCCGACGTGGACACCCTCAACGCCGCGATCGACAAGTTCAACGCCACCAAGGACGGCGCGCGCGACGCCTGCCGCGCCTACTGACCGGGCTCACCAGCTCAGCGCGCGCACCCGCTCGCGCAGATCGAACCGCCGCGCCGCGCCGAGCACCTCGGCCAGGAACGCCCCCGGCTGCGGCAACTCGTAGCCCGGCGGCCACAGCCAACGCCGTTCGTCGCCCGGCCCGGTGCCCGATTCGCTGAGCAGCGGCAGTGCGATCTCCTCCGCCCGCGCCGGGATCCGCACCCCCACCTCGCCGAGGATCACCTGCTGGGCGGGCGAGATGCCGGGCACGCCGTCGACGAGGAACACCCAGCGGCCCGCCTTCGGGTCGGCGAACACCGGCCCGGCCAGCTGGGCGGGCTGTAGCAGGTTCTGCACGACACTGCCGACCGGTTCGGGCATGGTCACCACCCCGACGGTGCCGACCTGTAGCACCACCTGACGCCCGGTCAGTGTGACCGGGAACCCGTAGGTCTCCCGGTAGGTCAGAAAACTGTGCCGCGCCGCCATCGTCGCCCCTCGCTCGGATCGATTGGTGATCTGTACCACACTCATCGTGTGCTTCGATCGTGAACGGCGCGGGGTCGCCCGGCAACGGCTCGCCCCATCAATCGGACAATCACCAGTGAACTCGCGCCGAGGCGGGGACATCACACAACGCCGTACCCCTGATTGGCGGCGCCGATCACGGGTACGCACCCGGCATGGAGATACTCGTGATCATCGGAATCGCCGTGCTGGTCGGTGCGGTGATCCTGTCTCGCAAAGCCAAGGGGCAGCGGCCGAACGAGCCCGAGACCCCCGGCAACGACGGGGAGTAGCGCGATGTCGATGGATCCCGATCCCGCCCGCACCCCGGACCTCGAACCCGGCGGCGGTGTCCGGCCCGGCGACACTCCACCGGACACCCCGCAGACCTCGGGGCTGTCCGCACCGGAACCGCGGACGAGCAAGCACTTCCCGCCCACCGGTGTCGCCGCGGTCGCGGTGATGGTCCTGCTGGTGGCGGTGTTCGTCGCGGTCGCCGTCGCCCTCATCGTCTCGATGTTCTGACCCACCACCGCGCGTTCCGACCCGCGCGTTCCGCTGGCGCGGGTGGTCGATCCCACAGGAGGGAGCCGCAGGCGCGCCGCTAAGATACAACTTGTGTCTAAGACGTATTCATCGGCGGAGCACGCCTACCGCGCGGTCAAGGAGCGCATCCTCAGCGGCGGACTGACCGGCGGAGAGCTGATCAGCGAGGGCGAGATCGCCGCCGAACTCGGTACGTCGCGCACCCCGGTGCGCGAGGCCTTCCTGCGCCTCGAGACCGAGGGCTGGATGAAGCTCTACCCCAAGCGCGGCGCGCTGGTCGTGCCGGTGCCCCCGGACGAGGCCGAGCACGTCGTGCACGCCCGCTACGTGGTGGAAACTGCCGCCGCACGGTCCGTCGCGGCAGCCCGGCCGGGCGGCCTGGCCGACGCGCTGCGGGCGAACATCGAGCGCCAACGCGACCTCGCGCGCGACGGCGACCTCGAGGGCCTGGCACTGGCCGACACCGACTTCCACCGCGGATACGTCGTCGCGGCGGGCAACCCGCTGCTCACCGGCTTCTACGATTCGCTGCGCGAGCGGCAGCGCCGGATGAACAGCCTGGCATTGCGCCGCGGACCGCTCGACAGCGCGCAGATCATCGACCAGCACGCCCGGCTGGCCGAACTCCTCACCGCCGGCGACGTCGAGGGGTTCGCCGCCGCCCTGGTCGAGCACCTGTCCGGGGTGCACCAGCTGGAAATGCGGGGTCTGTGATGACCACCGCCGTGCTCACCGAGCCGGTCGCCCGGCCCCAACCGCACACCAGGGCCTGGTGGGGCGTGGCCGCCGCCGTCTTCGCCATCGCCTGGGGCGGCAACGAGTTCACCCCGCTGCTGGTGCTCTACAAGGCCGACGGCTTGAACACCACCGCCGTCGACCTGCTGCTGTTCTACTACGTGCTCGGCATCGTGCCCGCGCTGCTGATCGACGGCCCGCTCTCGGACCGCTACGGCAGACGCGCGCTGCTGCTGCCCGCACCGCTGATCGCCGCGCTCGGTTCGCTGTTGCTGGCCTCGGGCGCCGATCTGGTGCCGCTGCTGGCGGCGGGCCGGGTGCTCTCCGGCGTCGCGCTCGGCCTGGCGATGGCGGTCGGCGGCAGCTGGCTCAAGGAACTCTCCCCGCCCGGCACCGGTCCCCGCCGCTCGGCGATGAGCCTGACCGGCGGTTTCGCCCTCGGCGCCGGGGTGGCGGGCGTGCTCGCCCAGTGGGGCCCGCTGCCGCATACGTTGCCCTACCTGATCAACGTGGCCCTGTGCCTGGCGGCGACCGGGTGGCTGATCTCGGCGCCGGAGACCGTGCCGCGCCAGCAGCATCCGGGCCGGCTGCGCGACGACCTGAAGATCCCCGCCGCCGGTCATCACCGCTTCGTGCGCGTCGCGCTGCCCACCGCGCTGTGGCTGTTCGCCTGCGGCGCCACCGCCTACGCCGTGCTGCCGACGCTGATGGCCGCCCGTCTGCCCGGCGCGCCGATCGCGTTCTCGGCCCTGGTCACCGTGGTCACCCTCGGCTGCGGTTTCGCCATCCAGTCCGTCGCGCGCCGCATCGACCGGCCCGGCACGGCGCGGGCCGCCGTGGTGGGCCTGACGCTGGTCACCGGCGGCATGGTGCTGGCCGCGTACGCCGTGGGCGCGCTGACGCTGTGGGCGGCGCTGCTCACCGCTGTCGTGCTGGGCTCGGGTTACGGCATCGCGCTGGTCGCGGGGCTACAGGAGGTCGAGCGCCTGGCCCGGCCGGACGACCTGGCCGGGCTCACCGCCGTCTTCTACTCGGTCAGCTACCTCGGGTTCGGCCTGCCCGCGCTGCTGTCGTTCCTGCACGACGCCACCGGCCTGGGCTACCCGGTGATGTATCTCGGACTGGCTGCGCTGGCCGGCTGCTGCCTGGCCGTGGTGACGCGCAACTACCGCGACCGCACCGCCGCCGTTTCGTAACGTTCCCGGCCTCGCCCCGATGTGCTTGGCAAGTCGATCGAGCCGAGGGGCGGGCGCCTTGAAACCAGCCAAATACGTTGCGACACTGTGGATCACACTTTTGCTGTGCGCGGTAGCCGGTACTTTCGGGGGCACCGCGCAGGCGGCGGAGTGGAAGCACTGCGCGCCGCCGCAGGGCAGGCAGTTCGAGACCGCCACCCCGGAGGAGGTCGGCCTCGACCCGGCCGCCCTGCAGAAGGTGAGCGAGCTGGTCGCCAACCCGACGCGCTTGAACTTCAAGATCTTCCGCAACGGCTGCCTGGTGGTCACCGGCCCGGCCAACGAGCGCACCGGCGCATTGCCGTGGAATCTGTGGAGTGCCACCAAGAGCGTGGTGTCGCTGGTGGCGGGCATCGCCGCCGACGAGGGCAAGCTGGACCTCGACGCCCCGATCGGCGAGTACCTGCCCGCCGGACTCGGCGACGAGGCGCACCGGGCCATCCTGGTGCGCAATCTGCTCACCGAGTCCTCCGGTATCGACGTCGCGATCATCGCCGAAGGCGTCACCGGTGTCACCGGCCTGGACGCCAACGTCGTCGCACAGGCACTGGGCACCCCCATCGAGGCACCGCAGGGCACCAAGTACGGCTACAGCCAGCGCGGGGTCGACCTGCTCGCCTACGTCGTCGCGCAGGCCGTCGGCGAGGACCTGCAGGACTACGCTCAGCGCACCCTGTTCGACCCGCTCGGCATCGACCGCGCCGACTACCACTGGGCCCGCGACCGCAGCGGCAACACCTACGGCCACGCCCACCTGGTTCTCGCCCCCGACGATTTCGCCAAGCTCGGCCTGCTGGTCGCCGACCGGGGCCGCTGGGGTGACCGTCAAGTCGTGTCCGCCGCGTACCTGGCACGCGCGAGCGAGCCCTCACCCGCGATGAAGTGCTGGGGCTTCCTGTTCGTGGTCAACGGCCCCGGCTGCGGTTCGGAGTTCGCCGGGCTACCGGCCGACGCGGTGAAGATGTCGGGCATGCTGCGCCAGGACAACTACATCGTCCCCAGCCTGGACCTCGTGGTGAGCTGGACCGGCGTCACCGTCCCCGGCAGCGCGGTCAGCTACCCGCACGACGTGCTGCGCGCGATCGGCGCCGCGTTCCGCGACCCGGTGCTGCCCGACCCCGGCCCGTACGTGCCACAGCCGGACGTGAGCCTGTCCGACCCGCGCATGTCCGACCCGACCGCCACCTTCGCCGCGCTCGGCCTCGGGCCCTACGCCTACCCCGGCTGTGACCCGGTGGTGTGCCTGGGCAAACCGCTGCCGCCGCCGTTCTCCGACTGGCCGAGCGGCTGCATCATCCTCGGCTGCTTCACCCCGCGCCCGGGCGACTGAGCTTCACAGGTCGAACACCCGCTCGGCCGGGTCGATCCGGCCGAACCGCCCGGAGATCCGCGCGACCAGGCGCCACGGCCGGTCCCCGTCGGTCCTGGCCTTGCCGCTGGTCAGGACCGCACCGGCCAGCCCACGCGCGGGATCGGCCCAGCCGTACTGGGTGGTGAGCCCGCTGCGCCCGAAATGCGCTTCGGTGTGCGCACCGAACTTCGACCGCCGCCCACCGAGCTCGTAGCCCGCGCGGCTCACCCGCCCGGCCACCCCCGGCAGCCACGGCGCGGGCCGCACCGCCGCGCGCACGGTCTCCGGCCGCATCACCCGGACACCGTCCAATTCCCCGCCGCGCGCGAGGATTTCGTAGAAGCGGGACAGTTCGGCGGCCGTGGTGACCAGATTGCCCGAGGGCAGCTCCGCGGTGAGGAAGTCCCGCAGCGCCTGCGCCGACACCGCGCCGTCCATCCGTCCGCCCAGCGCCCGCCGCGCCAGATACACCGACACCTTCGACGCGGCCGGGCCGGTCTTCACGCTCGGCACCACCCGGTCGACGTCCTGCGCCGCCACCCCGAAGTTGTTCCAGCGGAAGCCCAACGGCGTCAACACCCGCTCGGCGAGGTGGTCACGCATCCGCTTGCCCGTCGCGGAGCGCACCAGCGCCCGCTGGATCAGGCCACCGGTCAGCGCGTGGTAGACCCGGAAACGGCCCGGCGGCCAACTCGGCTTCAGATCGGCCAGCGCCCGCAACGCCAGCTCCTCGTCCACCACCAGCTCCGAGCCCCGATAGGGCGGGGTGACGAACGGGATGCCTGCCGAATGCGAGAGCACATCCGCGATGGTGATCCGCTCCTTGCCGTTCGCGGCGAACCCCGGCAGGTAGTCGGCCACCCGGTCGCCGGGGGCGAAGGCGCCCTGCTCCATGAGCATCGCCATCACCGCCGCCGCCACCCCCTTGGCCGTGGAGAACCCGCAGAACGGCATGTCGGTGGTGATCAGGACTTTCTCGGCGTCGGGCCCGTCCTTCGGCGCGTTCCCCCAGCCGTGCCCGATCGCCCGATTCAGCACCACCCTGCCCTGTCGGCGCAGGCAGATCTGGATGGCGGGCGTGGTGCCCATCCGGTACCAGTCCTGCACCGCGGCCCACACCGCGGCCACGTCGGCGTGGGTGAGCCCGGCATCGGCGGGGTCGTCCTCGGGTCCGAAACAGGTCACCGAGTCGAGATCCGCGGCGACCGAGATCAAGGCGGGAGCATTCACCTGCGCCAGCCTAGCGAGGGCGGATGTGCGCACCGGCGGAGTCGGCTGAGGGTTTCGTGAGCGGGGTTTCGTGAGCGGGGTTCGGTGAGCGCACGTTTCCGGAAGCGGGGCCTGCCGTGCGCCGTGATGCTCACAGCACCGGGAACACCCGCCGCTCCCGGACTCGGCGCAGGCGCACCGTTCGCCCCGCCGTGCCGCGATCAACCATCAACCGGAAGGACGCCCCGGACGTGTACCTCCTCACCTCGGCCCTGCTGCTCGTCGTAGGCGCGATCCACCTCGCCCCCGGCATCGTCGCCCTGTCTCCGCACCGCGCCCGCGACCTCTACGGCACCGCCGCCACCGATCCCGACCTCGCGCTGCTGCTCCGGCACCGCGCCGTCCTGCTCGCGCTGGTCGGCGCCGGCCTGATGTACGCGGCGTTCACCCCCTCCGTGCGACCGGCGATGATCCTCGCCGGCTTCCTCAGCATGCTGTCCTTCCTCGCCTTCGCCGCCCGCGACCGCGGAAACCTCGGCCCCCGCACCCGCCGCGTCGCCCGCATCGACCTCGCGGCGACCGTGCTGCTGCTACTCGCCGGAGGACTCGTCGCCGCGACCTGACACCGACCAATCCTGTTCCGGCGCACGGTTATAGGCATCGATCACCGACTTCGCGGTGGACGGATTCCGCAACACCAACTCCCACGGCCCGGAATTGATCTCGAAGTCCTTCCCGAATCCGACCCACTTCCCCGCCATCCGCCTGCCGGTCAACTCGATCAACAGCTGGATCGCCCCGTGGTACCGAGCCCCGCCGTAGTACCCGTCGGAGGCCGTGCGCTCACTCCACGTGCCCGTCGCGACATGGCCGTCGACGGTCAGGTCCATCTCCATCGCCGAGTGTGCCGATCCCGGGAGGCTGCGAACAGTGAGGCGATCGTCGTGCTGCAGGACGACCACATGGTGTGCCGCCGTGAACGTCGCGTCACGCCCGCTCGAGTAGTATTCGTACCGCGAAAGCCACACGCCCGCATAATTTCCGGGCAGGCGCGATCGGGTGGCGCTCGTCGCGCGCTGCTCGGCCGCGACTTCCCCGATCGCCGAATCCACCTCGTGGCTGCCGTCCTGTGCTCCGGACAGGTCACGCCCCGCCATCACCGCACCGAAACCGAGCGTCTCGATCGGCAATCCCATCACCCGCTCCAGGGCTCGCGCGTGCGCCGGACGCGGATGCACGGTGTGCCCCGCCTCCCACCGCTGCACGAGACGCTTTGTGGCACTGGGACACCCGCCGCGCGCAAAGCCCGGGCCAGGTCGTCCTGGCTCATGAGACGCGCATTCCTAGCCGCTCGCAGCGCGGTGTTCGGCGTGGCACCCATGCGGGCAACAGTAGCCGTTTCGACGCCGAAATGTCGCCCTCAATGCGTGCGAATCGACGCCGGATTCGTCGTCGTGGCAGTCGTTTCGGTAGCAGAGGCTGAAAGCCGACCCGACCGCCTTCGAGGGGAGACAACTTTGTTCGGCAAGCCGCCCGCCATCGCCTACCTGCGCCGCGACATCTCCGGTGTTCGTCAGCAATGGCATGAGAACGCCCTGCGCGGCACCGCGCTGCGTCTCGGCTACAACCTGCGCAAAACCATCGTGCTCGGCCCTGGCTCAGTAAATCCGACGGCGGACCTCGTCGCCGTCGTGCACCGCCTCCGAGTCGAGGCCGTGTTCGTCCCGGGTCTCGAACACTTCGATGCGGTGGTGCCCCGTGAGCTGGTCGCCATCGCCGACGTCATCACCGTCTGGCAGCCGCGGACATTCGCCCGCTGGTCGAGCGGCCGCCTGCCCGACAACCTCTGACCAGGGGACATCCTCCTACTCGTGTTCCCCTCGACGGGAGAGGTCCGCTGCGGAAAGATCGGTGCATGCCGAGCGATCGCGCCCTCAAACTGCAGAACACCGTTCACCGCGGACTACTGGCCATTTCCGGCGGCCGGATCGGCCGGAGCATGGCCGGCATGCCGACCCTCGAACTCACGACGATCGGCCGCAAGACCGGCCGCAAACACAGCGTCCTGCTCACCGCCCCCATCGTCGACGGCGACACCCTGGTCGTCGTCGCCTCCCGCGGCGGCGACCCCACCCACCCCGCCTGGTTCCTCAACCTGCGTGACAACCCCTCCGTCGAGGTCTCGGTCCAGCAGGGCCCGACGACGAAGATGACCGCCCACATCGCGACCCCGGAGGAACGCGCCGAACTCTGGCCGAGAGTCGTCGCCGCCGCGAAGTTCTACGAGGGATATCAGCGCAAGACCACCCGCGAGATCCCCTTGGTGCTCCTGAAGCCGTAGTTTCGGCGGGTCGGTCCCGGCCAGCGCGCGGGGCAGCCGAGCCGCTCGGTCACAAGCGCTTACTCCGTGCCCCACTGTGACTCGAACCCAGACTGAACGGATTTTAGGTTCGATCACCGGCATCGTTGCAGGTCACGGGACCGTTGGTTGACGTGGGCACTGTGAGCCGACCTGGGAAAACGGCGGTTTGGACCGTTGGCGCGATTGGCTGAGGTTGGGTCAACTGCGGACTGAATGCGGACCCATCCAGGCGGGCGAGACTCGAACCCGAATCCTTTGATACTTGCCGACGTAACGAGCGCGGACTCCATTGCGACGAACAACGTCGACTGCATGGACAAAGGAGGACAAGCGCAATGAGTGATGAGGCTGAGCTGTGGCGCCACCATTTTGGTCAGATCAGGTTCTTCGTCCAGGTTGCACGGGACAACCTGGAGGCATCTCCTTACTCGAAGGGCGTAGCCGAGCGAACAACCAAGGAGGGCCTGAAGGAGGGGGTGTTTCCCCATCTCTTAGAGGAGCGCGACCGGAAGGCGATCTACAGCTCCCGACTGAAGGAGATCGTCCAGCCAGTCCTCGATGCAGTGATAGCGTTCCTAAACTCTCCGTTTACGACCCCAAAACTGCTGGTGGATAGCCTGAACGACATCGATTCGCTCGCGGGCACGGCGATCGCCGCGATCGACAGTATGCCTGACGATGAAGAGGTCGAGCAGGTCATCGAGGAGTTCGAGACTCGATACGTCGCAACTTTGGCTACTGCCTTGTCGGCGCACAGGACGCTGGCACAAGTGCTAGCGGCCCGTCGGCCCACAGACGGTGAGTACTTCGATGTGGGCAAGTACGCCTTCACGAAGACTGCTGGACCCGGCAGAATCCATGTGGCCGACCTCAACAATGCGATGGACAGTGGCATGAACTCGGTATCCATGAAGCGCGGTTGGGTTACATACGAACGGTTCCCCCCGATCCAGATCATGACGTACGGGCAGTGGTTCGCTTACATCCAGGCGATCTGGGACGAGTGGTATCGGCCGCGGCTGGCCGATGCATACTCTCGGCGCCTCGGTGAAAACTTCGTGAAGAGCGACATCAAGAGCCAGTTCATGGCGGAGCTGAACAAGATTCGAAATGATGTGATTCACAACAGATCACGGGTCAAGCAGAGCGCCAACAACAAGATTCTGAACTGGGCCAACAGCGACGGCCTCGTCGGGATGACGACCGAACGGATGGTCGGACTGCGAACGATGTTCCCTCGTGCAGACCTCCTGACGGCGCCAGTCCACGGCGACGCCCCGAAGTCGCAAAACATGCCGTGGACCGCCGACGTGCAGCTAATCGATTCGGTGAAAAAGCGCCTAGCCGACCTGGGCCTGACCAAACGCCAAATGAAGGACATAGGAGACGAGATGATAGCGCTGTGGCTTGCAGCGCATCCTGCTCCGGATGGCTCTTCGGGGTCCTGAGATCGGTCGCAATCGCGCACTCGTTGCATGCGTTGCCACCAAGCGCCCTGGCCGCCGTGCATGCGACGAGTGAAAGCGAAAGGTCGCCGGGCTCAATCCCGGCCTGGCACCGTATCCTCATGGCCTATCACCTGGTCAGGGCGATTTTCCATGTTCGGTTTCCGTCGGCTGAGGGGGGCCCAGAATTGACCGGCGGATACCACCGAGATCCGGTCGAAGGTGCACGTATGCTGCACGCGGACTCACCACGGGTTGGCCCTGCTGGGTGGTGGCGTGCGCATAGGTGGGGCTGGCTACCTGCCTGCCCCGATAGGGCCTGCCCTTCTCGCGTAGAGGCTCCGGGGTCAAGGGTGGCGATAGCCATCAGCGGAGCTGACGCCGTAGGCGCCCTTGACGCTGGAGGGGCGCGGGAACCAATGCAGGCCACCAGTACCTCACCAAGTCGGTCGCCGAGATTCTGACCGCAGACAGCACCCGGGTGGCGGTGCATTACGACCGCCTGGAGGAGGAGTTGAAGCATACTCCGTGCTCCCCGACCTGGGAGTGTGGCTGCGGTTCGGGATCGTTCCGAAGGGCGCCAAGGCCAAGATGGTGCCCGGCCAGTGCAAGGGCTAAGCCCATCGCCGCGACACCCTCGGCCTGCCCGGCCAGCGCGTGCTGGCGTCGAACCTGTGGACCGGCAAGTCCGTGGCCGACCAGAAAGCCGACCGCGCCGAGTTAGTTTCAAGCTCGGCCCGCGCCGGCGGGTGTGGCGCAAGTCGGTAGTGCTGGCCTGGATCGCCGAGCAGGAGCCGCTGACCGGCACGAGCGAGGTTGCCTGATGGGCACTCGACGCAAGCCGCGGTCCGGGATCGAGGATCGCTGGTATCCCACGGTCGTCGTGACCGACCCGGTGACCGGCACGAAGTCGAAGAAGAAGGTCAAGTCCGCGGAGCGGTTCGGGAAGGGCAAGCGGTGGCGTGCCCGCTACGTCGACCCGAACGGGGTCGAGCGCCCGCTAGTCCTTCGACATCGAGGTCGAGGCTCAGTGCTGGCTCGACAGCGACGTGACGACAAAGGTCGTGACTGGGACATGGGACGATCCTGATCGCAGCGGAGTCCTGTTCTCGGCGGTCGCGGAGAAGTGGTTCGCAACGAAGAAGCTCCGGAAGCCGAAGGCCGTCGCCGGGGGTACCGCTCGCTGCTCGATACCCTCGTGCTCCCCGCGTGGGGCTCGAAACCATTGCGAGACATCTAGTTCGAGGATGTGCAGGCGTGGGTGGTGGTGTTGTCGGAGTCCGGCGGCTACCGGTTCAAGGGCAAGGGCTTGTCGGCGTCGCGGGTCGTGCAGGCGTACCAGGTGCTCGACCAGGTGTTGCGGTTTGCGATCAAGGCGAAGCGGCTGGCGGTGAATCCGGCCGAGGGATATCGACCTGCCGCAGATTTCGCCGGGCGAGAAGCGGTACTTGACACATGCGCAGGTGCGGCAGTTGGCGTTGGCGGCTGGCCGATTCCAGACGCTGGTGTTCACGCTCGCCTACACCGGAATCCGCTACGAAGAACCACACCACTCGGCCGGTGTCGATCCCGCTGTTTCTGACCGAGCGATTGGCCGTCCTGCTGGATGAGGGTGCGCCGAGCGAGCGGGTGTTCGAAGGTCGCGACGGCGGATTCCTGTCGCTGGGTCAGTTCCGGTGGGCGTTCGATCAGGCGGTGACAGCGACGGGCCTGACCGGGATGGTGCCCACGGGCTGCGTCACACTGCGGCGTCACTGGCGATCAGCGCGGGAGCGAACATCAAGGTTGTGCAGAAGATGCTCGGACACAAGGCCGCGACGCTGACGCTGGACCTCTACGGGCACCTGTTCGATGACGACATGGACCCGGTCGCGGACGCGACGAACCGCGGTGCACTCGAAGCTGCTGCGGACTGCCTGCGGACCGACAGGACGGACAGAGTGCCCAATGGTGATCAGAACCGGGCGCAACCTGCGTGAACGCGGTGCCCCCAGTGGGACTCGAACCCACACTTGGCGGATTTTAAGTCCGCTGCCTCTGCCAATTGGGCTATAGGGGCGTTCGGGTCAGACTACCGAGTCGTACGGCTGTACCGGAATCCGGCGGGCGCGGGGCGGGTGGTGCGGGAACGGTCCGCACCACCCGCGCGGGGCGGCGCGTTCACTCCTTGCGGAGGCTGACTTCCTCCTTGCCGAGCAACGAGTTCCGGCGGCTGTAGGCGAAGTAGATGATCAGGCCCAGCGCCATCCAGATGATGAAGCGGATCCAGGTTTCGACGGTGAGGTTGACCATCAGCCACAGGCAGGCGAGGACGGCCAGGATGGGGACGAGCGGGACCAGCGGGACGCGGAAGCCGCGGGGCAGGTCGGGGCGGGTGCGGCGCAGGATGATGACGCCGATGGCGACGAGGACGAACGCGAACAGGGTGCCGATGTTCACCATTTCCTCGAGCGCGCCCATGTCGACGAATCCGGCGAGCACGGCGCAGGCGACGCCGACGATGATGGTGAGCCGCACCGGGGTGCCGTGGCGGCCGGTGTGGGCGAGCGGGCGCGGGAGCAGGCCGTCGCGGGACATGGCGAACAGCACGCGGGTCTGGCCGAGGTAGAGCACCATGACCACGGTGGTGAGACCGGCCAGGGCGCCGACGGCGATGATCTTCTCCGCCCAGGTGACGCCGTGCAGCCCGAAGGCGGTGGCCAGGGTGGCGTTCTCGCCGGAGAGTTCGGTGTAGGAGACCATGCCGGTGAGCACCAGGGAGACGGCGACGTAGAGCACGGTCACCACGGCCAGCGAGCCGAGGATGCCGCGGGGCACGTTGCGCTGCGGGTTCTTGGTCTCCTCGGCGGTGGTGGCGACCACGTCGAAGCCGATGAACGCGAAGAACACCAGGCTGGCGGCGGCGAGCAGGCCGTACCAGCCGAAAGTGCTGTTGCCGGCGCCGGTCAGGTAGGAGAACAGCGACTGGTGGATGCCCTCGCCGCCCTGGCCTGCCTCCGACGGCGGGATGTAGGGCGAGAGGTTGTCGGTGTCGAAGTAGGCGAGGCCGACGGCGATCACCAGCGCGATCACCGCGAGCTTGATCGCGACCGCGATGGCCGAGACGCGTGAGGAGAGCTTGGTGCCCATCGCCAGCAGCACACACAGCACAGCGATGAGAAGCACCGCGCCCCAGTCGAAGTCGAGCCCGCCGAGGTCGACGATCGGGGTGATGTTCAGTACCTCGCCGAGGTACTGCGACCAGCCCTTGGACACCACCGATACCGCGAGGGCGAATTCCAGGAACAGGTCCCAGCCGATGATCCAGGCGGCCAGCTCGCCGAAGGTGGCGTAGGAGAAGGTGTAGGCGCTCCCCGCGACCGGCACGGTGGAGGCGAACTCGGCGTAGCAGAGCGCGGTGAGACCGCAGGCGATGGCGGCGAAGACGAAGGCCAGCGAGACCGAGGGGCCCGCGACGTTGCCCGCGGTGCGCGCGGTGAGGGTGAAGATGCCGGCGCCCACGACGACCGCGACACCGAAGATCGTCAGATCCCAGGCGGTCAGGTCCTTGCGCAGCTTGGAATCGGGTTCGTCGGTGTCGCGGATCGATTGCTCGACCGACTTGGTGCGTAGCAGGCTGCTACGGCGGCGCGGACTCGAGATCGCCATCTGGTCACTCCTTCTGCTAATGGACGCCGGCCATGTAACGGCTGATCCACGGACCGAGGGCCGCAACGATCAGGCCGATCACAATAGCGACGGCACCGGTGACGCCGAAATAGACCGCCTCGTGCTGCGGATCGTAGAAACGAGCGAGGACACCGGACATAGACGTACCAATACCCACGGAGAAGAAATACAACGCCATCATCTGGGCGCGGAACGCCTCGGGCGCCAGCTGGGTGGTGACGGCCAGTCCGATCGGGGACAGCAGCAGCTCGGAGATCGCGAAACCGGCCAGTACCAGCAGCACGAGCACGGCCGGAACTCCGCCGTCGGAGAACCCGGCCAGCGGCATGAACAGCAGGAACGAGGCGCCCATGCCGATCACGCCGAGCGCGAACTTGCGCGGGGTGGAGGGCGCTCGATTGCCCAGCCGCGTCCACAGCAGCGCGAACAACGGCGAGAGCACGATGATCCACACCGGTTCCACCGAGCCGATCCAGTTGCTGGGCGCGGTCCAGCCGAAGATGCTCCAGTTCATCCGCTCGTCGGAGTAGACGGCCAGCACCGTGAAGATCTGCTGGAACAGGCTCCAGAACACCGCGTTGGCGAGGAACAGCGGCAGGAACGCGCGCACCCGGCTGCGCTCGATCGGGGTGACCTTCGCGCTGGTGAGCATGACCAGGAAGTAGGCGGCCGAGGCGACCACGATGACGCCGGTGGTCACCTCCGGCAGGTTGTCGAGGGTGACCCAGCCGACCGCCCAGGTGAGCGCGACCACCGCGGCCGCGCCCGCCACCGCCGCCAGGATCGGGCCGTAGGCGCGGCGCGGCAGCGGGTTGGGCACGGTCTTGCCCGCGGTGCCGAGGTTGCGCCGGAAGATCACGTACTGGGCCAGGCCGAGGGTCATGCCGACGGCGGCCGCGCCGAAACCGAAATGGAAGCCCCAGTGGGTCTGCAACACGCCGGTGAGCAGCGGGCCGGTGAAGGCGCCGAGGTTGATACCGAGGTAGAAGAGGGTGAAGCCGCCGTCGATGCGGGCGTCGTCGGCGGGATAGAGGGTGCCGAGCAGGGAGGAGGCGTTGGCCTTGAGGGCGCCGCTGCCCAGCGCGACCAGCGTCAAGCCGACGCCGACGCCGGTCAGTCCGGGCAGCACGGCCAGCGCGAGATGCCCGGCGACCACCACGACGCCGCCGTAGAACACGGTGCGCTCCATGCCGAGCAGCCGGTCGGCGACCCAGCCGCCGAGCACGGTGGACAGGTAGACCAGACCGCCGTAGGCGCCGACGATGCCGACGCCGGTCTCCTGCGCGAGCCCTAGCCCGCCCTCGGTCACCGAGTAGTAGAGGTAGTACCCGAGGATCGTGAGCATGCCGTAGAAGGAGAACCGTTCCCACAGCTCCACACCGAACAGGTTGGTCAGCCCGATCGGATGGCCGAACAGCGTCCGGCCCGGGATCGGTGGATCGGATTCCACGACGTGCGACATGAGCAGACCTTGACACATTCCGCTACCGCGTGGCGAACAACTCGCCGGATTCGTCGGCCGCCCACCGGCGCGGGTTTCGGTCCGCGCAGGCGGGGAAAGTCGGGGGCGAGAACGGGACGAAGGGACAGGCCATGAGCGACGCGGAGATCATCGTGCCCGCCGACATCGAGCGCGCCTTCGCGGTGCTCAGCGACGGCTGGCTGTATGCCGGGTGGGTGGTCGGCGCCTCCCACATCCGGGACGTGGATCCGGACTGGCCCGCGGTGGGCTCCCGCATCCACCACAGTGTCGGACCGTGGCCGTTCACCGCCAAGGACGTCACCGTGGTGCGGGCCGCCGAGCCGCCCCGGCGCCTCGAACTCGAGGCCCGGCTGTGGCCGGTCGGCTCGGCGCACATCATCCTGGAGCTGACCGCGACCGGGCCCGAGACCACCCGCATCGTCATGCGCGAACACGCCATGCGCGGGCCGGGCACACTGCTGCCGAACTCGCTGCAGCACGCCGCCATCAAACCGCGCAACCAGGAGTCGTTGGCGCGGCTGTGCCATCTGATCGTCGGACGGGCACGCACCCGCGATTGACCGGGGTGAACGCCGACACAGCCGGGTAGACCCGCGCCGGCCGGGGTATTCGCCGGTCATGATCGAGATCGGGAAGACGGGGCTGTCCAGGTTGCCGGAACCGCGCGGGGAGCTGTCGGCCGCCGTCGTCGACGCGTTGCGCGGCGAACCGGGCTCGGCCCTACCGCGGGTGGGCGACTCCGTCGATCCCTACGGCGAGGACCTGCACCTGGCCCTGCACACCTGCTACGAGCTGCACTATTACGGCTTCGACGGCGTGCATCCCGGCTGGGAATGGGACCCGGGTCTGCTCGGCTTCCGCGCCGGATTGGAACGGCCCTACCTGGCGGCGCTGCGGGCGGACGTGCCCGGCGGCGCGGACCTCGGCGGCGAACTCGAGCAGCTGCTGGTCGAGCCGATCGACGGGGCCGGGGTGAGCCGCTATCTGCGCGACGAGGGCCGGTGGTGGCAGGTGCAGGAGTACTTCGTGCACCGCTCGATCTATCACCACAAGGAAGCCGATCCCTATGTGTGGGCGATCCCGCGGCTGCGGGGCCAGGCCAAGGCCTCGCTGGTCGCGGTGGAGTTCGACGAGTACGGCGGCGGCCACGGTGACCGCGTGCACGCCCGGCTCTACGCCGACCTGATGGCGGGCGCCGGACTCGACGACGGCTACCTGCACTACCTGGAGCACGTGCCGGCGCCGATGCTGGCGATCGTGAACATGATGTCGCTGTTCGGACTGCACCGGGAGCTGCGCGGCGCGCTGGTGGGCCATTTCGCCGACGTGGAGATCACTTCCCCGCCCGGATCGCGGCGGATGGTGGAGGCCTTGGACGCCTTCGGCGCCGACCCGGCCTGCGTGCGGTTCTACGCCGAGCACGTCGAAGCCGACGCCGTGCACGAACAGGTGATGCGCCGCGACGTGATCGGCTCGCTGGTCCGCGAGGAACCCGCGCTCACCGAATCGGTGGTCTTCGGCATCCAGGTGACGAACCTGCTCGAAGATCGCTTCGCCACCCAGGTACTCGACAACTGGACGGCAGGCCGCAGTTCGCTCCGCAAGGAATTGCCGGTCCCCGCCTGAGCGGGTCAGCGGCCGGAGGCGGTAGCGCAGCGTCACCACGCAGGCCGGTTCACTCCGGCGCCGGCCGTACCCGTTTGCGGTGGCTGGTGTCGCACAGCGGATAGGTCTTGCTGCGACGGCACATGCACAGGGCGACCAGGAAGCGGTCGCAGGTGATCACCTCGCCCGCGGGCGAGACCAGTTCGACCGGTCCTTCCACCAGCGCGGGGCCGTCGTCGGTGTAGGTGATGCGCCGCCGCTCCGGTTCCGCGCGGACCACCCGGCGATCCGTCACCGATCCGGTCCCGGCACGGTCGTTTTCGGTGTGTGCGTCAGCGTTCGATGCGGTCGGCACGGATGACCACCAGTTCCTCGTGACGTTGGCCGGGCGCGATCAGCCCGACCGATTCGAGCCAGGCGGCGCGCTCGCGCAGCACCGGCCCGAACGGGATGATGTGGCGGGCGACGGTGGAGGCCTTCAAGCCGTTGTCACGCAGCCGCCGCAGCGACGTCTCCTCGCCGCACAGCTCGGAGTGCACGATCAACGCGACGCCACGCGGGGCGAGTAGCCGCGGCAGGTGGTCACAGAGCCGGTCCAGCACCGCGCGGCCGTCGTGGCCGGCGTCCCAGGCGCGGTCGGCGCCGCGGGCGGGGTGCGGGTCCGCGCACGGCACGTACGGCGGGTTGGCCAGCACCACATCGAAGGTCCGCTCCCCCAGCACGGCCGCGAAATCACCGCGCAGCAGTTCGATGGGGAGCCCGCGCAGGCGGCTGTTCAACCAGGCGGTGGCGACGGCGCGGCGGGACAGGTCGACCGCGGTGACGGACTCGGCGCCCGCCTCGGCGGCGGCGATGGCCAGCGCCCCGGTCCCGGTGCACGAATCGAGGACGCGCGGCCGCTGCGGCAGGGTGGCCGCGGTGGCCGCCTCGGCCAGCAGCCGGGTGTCGGTTTGCGGACGGTAGACGCCCGGGGCTCGGAGGAGTCGCACGAGGCGGGAATACCTCGATCATCTCGACCGAAACGAACGCCGGCGTTCCGGCGGCGGATCAGGCGATGGACAGGGCGATACCGTCGAGGATGTCGTGCTCGCTGACGACCAGTTCGGTGATGCCGGCCCGGCGGGACAGCTCCTCGGCGAGCAGCTCGGTGATCACCGCGCCGCCGCCGATGACGTCCACCCGGCCCGGATGCATGGGCCCCAGCGCGGCGCGTTCGTCGTGGGTCATCGCGATGAGCCGGTCGCAGGCGGCGCGCACCCGGTCCAGCGGCAGCGCGGTGAGGTGGATGCGGGCGGGGTCGTACTCGGGCAGGTCGAGCGCGACCGCGGCCAGCGTGGTCATGGTGCCCGCGACCCCGACCCAGGTGTGCGCGCGGCTGACCGGGACGCGGACGAACGCCTCGGCGAGTCGCTCGGCGGCGAACTGCCTGGCTTCGGCGATCTGCTCTCGGGTGGGCGGGTCGTCGTGCAGGCAACGTTCGGTGATCCGCACGCAGCCGATGTCGGCGGAGAACGCGGCCTCGACGCCGTTCGCGTCACCGAAGACCAGCTCGGTCGAACCGCCGCCGAGATCGACCACGACGAACGGCCCGGCGCTGCCGCTCAGCTCGCCCACCGCGCCGGTGAACGACAGGCGGGCTTCCTCGTCACCGCTGATGACCTCGGCTTCGGCGCCGGGGACCGCCCGGCCCAGTTCGGCGCGCGCCATCGCGAAGAAGTCGGCGCGGTTGGCGGCGTCGCGGGTCGCGGAGGTGGCGACCATGCGGACCCGCGCGACACCCGTCTCGCGCATGATGTCGACGTAGTCGGCCAGCGCCGCCCTGGTGCGTTCGATGGCGTCGGGGTGCAGCGCGCCGGTAGCGTCGACGCCCTGGCCCAGGCGCACGATCCGCATCTCGCGGTGTACGTCGGCCAGCCGTCCGTCGGGTCGCACATCGGCGATCAGCAACCGGATGGAGTTGGTGCCGCAGTCGACCGCGGCGACCCGATCACTCATGTGCTGCTCCGCCTTTCGGCTCGTAGGTCGGCCAGTCGGCCGGAACGACGGTGCCGCGCAACCCGTGCTCGGCGGCCAGCGCGACGGCCTCGTCACCGAGCGGGTTCACCCCGGGCCCCTTGGCCAGCGAATGCGCGATGAGCACGTGCAGGCATTTCACCCGCTCGGGCATCCCGCCGCCGGTGAAATCGGTGCCGAGCGGTTCGATCGCGTCGCGCTCGGCCAGGTAGCTCTCGTGTGCGGCCCGGTAGGCGGCGGCCAGCTCCGGATCCCGGGCCAGCCGTTCGGTCATCTCCCGCATCACCCCGGCCGACTCCTGCCTGCTCGCCTCGGCGGTCAGGCGCGGGTCGGTGAGGTAGTACAGCGTCGGGAACGGGGTGCCGTCGGGCAGTCGCGGCGCGGTCTTCACCACCGCGGGCACGCCGTCGGGCGTGCGGTAGGCGATGGCGAGCACGCCGCGCGGGGTGCGGCCGAGTTGTTCGGCGACGATCTCGAGATCACGGTCGGTCGGTGCGCTCACCGTGGTCCTTCCGGTGCGGGCTGGGGCGGTGCGGTGGGCGTGGGGACGGCGGACGGCGGGGTGGCCGGTTCGGCGGGCGGCGGCTGGGCGATGGTGCGCCACAGGTCGGTGTACCAGGGATCCGGGGTCCTGGACTGGGTCGGGCCGGACGGGCGTGGTGGTGCCTCGATGCCGGGCACCTGCACGATGTAGGGCGTCTCGCCGGGCATCACCAACCGCAGCCGGTCCTTGGCCTCGGACCGGATGAACGCCGGGTCCTCCTGCTGGGCACGGCGATCGCGCAGCCGGGCCAGATCGGCCTCGAGCTCGCGACGCTCCTGAGCCAGCTGCGCCGCCTCGGCACGCTGACTGAAGTAGGTGCGCATCGGCACCGACAGGGTGAGCGCGAGCGCGCAGATCACCACCGCGAGGATGACGGCCTTGCCGGTGGACAGGCCGAGCACGGTGCGCTCGGTCTTGTCCTTGGCCTCGCCGCGGCGGACCGCGATCTTGCGGGGTTCGGCGCGCTTCTTGTCCCCGGACTCGACCCGCCTGCGCGGGCGGGCCGCGGCGGGCCGGGCGGCCGCTTCCGCGTCGGCGCCCGCCCGCGGTCGCGACCGGGCCGCGCGCGACGTGCGGCGGTCACCGCGTCCTGCCGGACTGGTACCGCGCGCGCGTCGCTCCGTCATGGATCTCCTCGCCTCACCCTTCGAACACGAGCCTTACCCGTCGAACACGAAGCGCGGGAACGCCACGTCGCCGGCGTACCGCGCGGAATCGCCGAGCGCGTCCTCGATGCGCAGCAGCTGGTTGTACTTGGCGACACGCTCGCTGCGCGCGGGGGCGCCGGTCTTGATCTGGCCGCTGCCCACGGCGACGGCCAGGTCGGCGATGGTGGTGTCCTCGGTCTCGCCCGAGCGGTGCGACATCATCGTCTTGTAGCCGTTGCGGTGCGCGAGCTCGACGGCGTCGAGGGTCTCGGTGAGGGTGCCGATCTGGTTGACCTTCACCAGCAGCGCGTTGGCCGCGCCCTTGGCGATGCCGTCCTCGAGCCGCTCGGGGTTGGTGACGAACAGGTCGTCGCCGACCAGCTGGATCTTGTCGCCGATCTGGTCGGTGAGCGCGACCCAGCCGTCCCAGTCGTCCTCCGAGAGCGGGTCCTCGATGGAGACCAGCGGGTAGGCGCCGAGCAGTTCGCTGTAGAACTGCGCCATCTCCTCGGCCGAGCGGACGGTGCCCTCGAACTTGTAGCCGCTGCCGGAGGTGTAGAACTCGGTGGCCGCGACGTCCAGCGCGAGCGCGACGTCACTGCCCAGCTTCAGGCCGGTCTTGGCGATGGCCTGGGCGATCAGGTCCAGCGCCTCGCGGGTGCCCGCCACGTCGGGGGCGAAGCCGCCCTCGTCACCGAGGCCGGTGGACAGGCCCTTGGACTTCAGCACCGCCTTGAGCGCGTGGTAGACCTCCGCGCCCCAGCGCAGCGACTCCTTGAAGGTGGGCGCGCCGATCGGGGCGACCATGAACTCCTGCACGTCCACCCCGGTGTCGGCGTGCGCCCCGCCGTTGAGGATGTTCATCATCGGCACCGGAAGCACGTGCGCGTTCGGGCCGCCCAGGTAGCGGAACAGCTCGAGGCCCGAGGACTCCGCGGCCGCGCGCGCCACCGCGAGCGAGACGCCGAGCAGGGCGTTGGCGCCGAGGCGGGACTTGTCGGGGGTGCCGTCCAGGTCCAGCAGCACC
The DNA here is from genome assembly GCF_002554515.1 of Nocardia sp. FDAARGOS_372. NCBI lineage: Bacteria > Bacillati > Actinomycetota > Actinomycetes > Mycobacteriales > Nocardiaceae > Nocardia > Nocardia sp. FDAARGOS_372. The sequence continues at coordinate 3,704,865 of NZ_PDDW01000001.1, forward strand.
TGGTCGACGGTGCGCTGCTCGACCGCGTCCAGGCCGATCACCGCGGGCGCGATCTCGTCGAGGACACCCTCGACGGCCTTGAGCACACCCTTGCCGTTGTAGCGGTCGCCCCCGTCGCGCAGTTCGACGGCCTCGTGCTCACCGGTGGAGGCACCCGACGGCACGGCGGCCCGGGTGAGGGTGCCGTCGTCGAGGGCGATCTCGACCTCGACGGTGGGGTTTCCGCGGGAATCCAGGATTTCGCGCGCTCCGACCTGTTCGATGATGGCCACGAAAACGACTCTCCTTCGGCTGCTGGCACGGTGGGTCTGACGGTTGGGCCGTGCGGTGCCGAGCCTAGCGTCCCCGCCGCGTCCGAGGTAACCGGCACTCCGGGCGGCCTGTCACACCCGCCGGCCCACGCTGTAGGCGGCCGCGCGGTGCCGGACGGTGTGGAGATAGCTGGTCGACTGGTTGTAGGTGAGCAGCGCCTGCTGCCAGCCCTCCCGGGAGGTGAGGTCGCCGCCGCTGGCGCACAGGTACCGGGCGGCGGTGAGCGCGGCGTCGTCGATGCTCTGCGGGTCGAGCACCCCGTCACCGTTGGCGTCGACACCCCAGCGCTGCCAGGTCTCGGGAATGAACTGCAGCGGTCCGACCGCGCGGTCGTGCTCGGGGTCGCCGTCGAGCGCGCCGCCGTCGGTGTCGCGGATGACCGCCACGCCCGGCGAGCCGTCCAGCGCCACGCCGATGATGGGCGGGCGCACCACGCCGTCGGCGTGCAGATCGGATTCGCGGTGGGTGCCGTGCTTGCTCTCCACACTGGCGATGCCCGCCAGCGTGGTCCAGGCGATGCCGCAGCCGGGCCGGGAGCGCGCCATCACCGCGGCCGCGTAGCCGTAGGCCTCGAGTGCGACGGTGGGGATGCCGAGCGTGCCGGACTGTGTTTCGGCCCAGTCGCGCAGTTGCAGGGCGGCGCGGCCGGGCGCGTCCACGTCGATGACGGGCAACGGGGCCCCGGGGCCGGGCGGGATGCCCTCGGGAATGGGTGGCAGGTCCTGTCCGAGACCGCACCCGGCGACGACCAGGGTCACCAGCGCGGCGGCCAGGACGCCGGTTCTCTTCGACAACACCACTCCATCATCCAGACGCCGCCGCGTAACCCGGCTTGACGGCGCCGCGCCGCCGACGCGACCCGCGCCTGCGCCCCCGAAAAGCGCTCTCACCGGCGACGGAAGCTCTAGCCTGTCATGCGATTCGGCTATTTTTCCCCGACTCGCTTAGGTAAGGCTTGCTTAAGTCGGTCTGACCGGATAGCTTCGCAGTTCGATTCGCCCCCACCGCTTTTCGATCCGATGCGAAGAAGGGAATCCCTGGTGAAAAGCGTTCTCCCGGAACGTAAGACGCTTCACCCACTGGACATCGAACACCGTGAACTCCCCGCGGCCGCCGCGCGGGCCGTGCGCGAGCTGGCCGACGAGATATCTACCACACTGGCGCGCCTGCCCGGCCCGGCACGGCACACCACGACCCTGACCGACCCGGCGCTGCTCGAGCTGATCGACGCGCGCGCGGGCGAACTGCCCGACGCGGTACGCCACGCCGTGCGCCCGCCCGAGGGCGACGCGGGCGCCGCGGTGCTGCGTCGCCTCCCGCTCACCGACGCGGAATTGGGCCCCACACCGGCGAATTGGCGCGCGGCGGCGCGCAGTGCCGCCGCGGATCCGCACTCGGCGTCGTTACGTCTCGACCTGGCCGTGCTGCTGCTCGCCCGGTGCGCGGGCGAGCCGTTCGGCTGGGTGGGCCAGCAGGACGGCAGGCTGGTCAACAACATCGTGCCGAGCCCCGGCCACGAATTCGAACAGTCCGGGGCCAGCAGCGCCACGCTGCTCAGCCCGCACACCGAGGACGCGTTCCACCCCGAGCGCGCGAATCTGCTGATGCTCGCGTGCCTGCGCAACGTCGACGCGGTCGGCACCACGGTGTCCTCGATCCGCCGGGTGGACCTCGACCCCGCCGATCGCGCGCTGCTGACCACACCGACGCTGCCGATCCTGCCGGACGTCTCCTACGGCGACGGGCACGAGCGGCACACCGCCGTACCGCTACCGACCATCTGGGACGCGGCCGAAAACACCGGAGCCGCATCGTTTCCCACGCTGCGCTACGACCCCGCCTACACTCCGCTCGACGACGCCGACCCGGCCTTCCGGCTCGCCTACGCCCGCCTGGGTGCGGAGCTGGAACGGGTCTGCGTCACCGTGGCGCTGGCGCCCGGCGAAATGCTGTTGGTGGACAACGATGTCGCGGTGCACGGTCGGGTACCGTTCACCGCGCGGTACGACGGCACCGATCGCTGGCTCAAGCGGGTGAACATCCGCCTGCCCGAACGACGGCGCCGGGCCGCCGAAGCCGACGAGAATGGGTACGGGCAGCGCACAGTCGCCCCGTTCCGGAAACGGATCGGCCGAGCGGGAGCAGAGCGGGAAACGACACCTGATGAACGAGGACGCCGTGAACACTCGTGACCGGAGCACGCCGCTGCGCGTGCTCAGCCGCAGCGATCTCGCCGACGTGCCGATCACGCCGGGCGAGGTGGTGCGCGCCGTGGAGGACGCGTATCTCGCCTTCGCCGCGGGCGATTCGGACAATCCGCGCAAGCTCAGCGTGGCCAATCCGGACGGCTGGTCGGTCGCCTACGCCATGCTGGGCCGCGACGGCCGGCGCCGGGTGGTCGCCATGAAGACCAGCTACAAGTTCGACCCCGGCCACGACCGCAGCACCAAGCGCTACTACACCACCATCACGCTCTACGACGACACCACCGGCGCACCCATCGCGATGATGGACTGCGCGCGCGTCGGCGCGCTGCGCACCCCGGCGGTGTCGGCGCTGCTGGTGCGCGAGACGATGCGCCGCGGCGCGGAGAGCGTGCTGCTCATCGGCACCGGCACCCAGGGCCGTAACGCGCTGCCGCACCTGCTGGCGGCCAATCCGCAGCTGCGCAAGCTGATGGTCTACGGCACGCACGCCGAGGGGCTGGCGGCCGTGCACCGGCACCTGGCCGAGCACAACCCGCACGCGCTGCTCGAGACCGTCGAGGATCCACGTGCCGCGGCGGCGGGCGCGGACGTGGTGCTGGCGACCGCGGGCCCCGGCACCGAGGTCGCCCTCGAATCCGCCGATCTGGCACCGGGTTCCACCGTCGTCCTGGTCGGCTACGGCCTGGCGCCCTCGACCCTGGTCGAGGCCGACCGCGTGGTGGCCACCAGCGCCGAGCAGATGCGGCTGACCGGCACCGACATGGCCGGGCCGGACGGCACACTGCGCGGTGTGGACGCCGAACTGCCGCACATTCTCACCCGGCGCGCGGTGGGCAGGCGCTCGGACGAGGAGAAGATCTTCGTCTACAACAGCGGTCTGGTGCTCACCGACATCGCCGTCGCCCACGCCCTCGCCGAACGCGCCATCGCCGAGGGCCGCGGCACGGAGGTGCCACTGTGGGATTAGGGCACGGAGGTGCCGCTGTGGGAACAGAGGTGGGCGTGGACCTGCCCGGAGCGGGCGAGATGGTGCTGTTCGAGGTCGACCCGGCCGCATACGTCCCGCGGGCGGCCGACGAGAGCGCCGAGGCGCCCGCGGACGTCGCGCCCGCACCGGCGCTGCCCGACGAGACCGTGCCCCTGCCGATCCCGGGCTGGCCGGAACGGCCGGGCGACGACGCCTCGATCGCCGCCGTGCCCATGCCCGCGCACCTGGGCGACTGGGAGCGGCGGGTGCTGGCGGACCCGGACCTGTTGGCCGACATCGCCTTCGCCGTCGGCACGCCGTTCCATCTGCTCGCCCCGGCGCGGGTGCGGGCCAACATCGCCGCGTTCCAGGACGCCTTCACCACGGCCGGGGTCGACGGATACGTCTACTACGGCAAGAAGGCGAACAAGGCCGTCTGCGTCGCGCGGGCGTGCGCGGAACAGGGCGCGGGCGTGGACGTGGCCAGCGTCGGCGAGCTGACCGCGGCGCTGGCCCAGGGCGTGCGCGGCCCGGAGCTGATGGTCACCGGACCGGCGAAATCCGACGAGTTGCTGTGGCTGGCCACCCGGCACGGCGCGGTGGTCGCCGTCGACGCCGTCGACGAACTCGAGCGGATGGTCGCCGCCGGATTCGACACCCGGGTGCTGCTGCGCGTGCTACCACCGGCATCGGACAGCCGCTTCGGCATGACCGACGAGGAACTGGACCGGGCGCTCACCCTGCTCGCCGGCACCCGGATCCGGTTGGCCGGATTCAGCTTCCACCTCGGCGGGTACGAGGCGAGCGCCCGCGCCGAGCTGGCGGCCGTCCTGGTCGAGCGGTGTGTACGCGCCCGCGCCGAGGGCCACGCCGCCGACACCATCTCCATCGGCGGCGGTTTCGGTGTCGACTACGTCCCGGCGCAGGCGTGGGCGGCGTTCACCGCGGCGGCCGGGCCCGCCTGGTTCCACGCGGGCAAGAGCTTCGACTCCTACTACCCCTACCACTTCCCCGTTCCCGGCGCCGCCATGCTCGCGGAGATCCTGCGTCACGGTGGCCTCGCGGAGTTGCTGCGCGGCAACGGCATCCGGCTCGCGATCGAGCCGGGCCGCGCGCTGCTCGACCGGGCGGGCTGCACCGTGTTCGGCGTGCGCGGCGCCAAGACCCGCCACGCGCACGGGCGGCCGTACCGGCTGCTGACCGTCGACGGCACCAGCCTGAGCCTGTCCGAGCAGTGGTTCGCCAGCGAATACCTGCCCGACCCGCTGCTGTGGCCCACCCGCCCCGGTGCGCCCACCCCCACCTGCGTGGGCGCCACCAGTTGCCTGGAGTCGGACATGCTCAGCTGGCGGCGCATCCCCCTGCCGCGCGCCGCCGAACCCGGCGACCTGCTCGTCTACCCGAATACCGCCGGGTACCAGATGGATTCCAACGAATCCGCCTTCCACGAACTACCGATCCCGCCGAAGGTCGTACTGCACGAGACCGACGGCGGCCGACTGCGCTGGGCCCTGGACACCCGCTGACGCGCCGTCACCCCACCATCCACACCACCACGCGGGCCCCGGTACGCGCGCCGGACGGCCGTGCCGCGGCCCGCCCCCGTACCCGAGGAGACCACCCATGCTCGTCACCCGTGTGACGGATCTGATCGGCCGCACGCCACTGTTCGAACTCGCCACCACCGACACCGGCACCCGCCTGCTGCTCAAGCTGGAGCAGTTCAACCCCACCGGCGCCGCCAAGATCCGGATGGCGCGCGAAATGGTGCTCGACGCGGAGCGGCGCGGTTTGCTGGAGGTTGGCGGGCATATCATCGAGTCCACGTCCGGCAATACCGGGCTCGGCCTCGCGGTGGTTGCCGCCGAACGTGGGTATCGCTTCACCGCGGTGGTCGATCACCACGCCTGTAAGGACAAACTGCGCGCGATGGCAGCGATGGGTGCGGAACTGGTGTACGTCGCCGACGAGGGTGACGACGGATTGGCGACCTCGGCACGGGAGGACCTGGCCGAGGCGATGGCGGCCGAATGCGGGGGGTACTTCACCGAGCAGCACGACAACGACGCCAACGCGGTCGGCTACTACCCGGTCGCCGAAGAATTGCTGGAAGATGTCGAGCGGGTCGACATCCTGCTGTCGGCGGTGGGCACCGGCGGCTCGCTCTTCGGCACCGCGACCCGGCTGCGCCAGCTCGGCTGCCCGCCGCATGTGATCGGGGTGGAGCCGGTGGGCTCGATCGCCTTCGGCGGCCCGGGCGGCCCGTACTGGCAGTCCGGCACCGGCACGCCGCCCGGCGCCACCATCGGCACCGCCGTCGACTACTCGCTGCTCGACGAGGGCGTGAAGGTGTCCGACACCGATGCCTTCGCCACCGCGCGCGCCGTCGCGGCCGAACTCGGGCTCATGCTCGGCGGCTCCGCGGGCGGCTCGGTGTATGTCGGCCTGGAGCGGCTCGAGCAGTTCCCGCCCGGGTCGACGGTGGTCACCATCGTGTGCGACGGCGGGGAGAAGTACCTCGACACCGTCTTCGACGACGACTGGATGCGCGCGCGTGACCTGCTCGCCCCGGCCGTCGAGGACCGCGTGCGCGAGCATCTGCGCCGGTACGCACCCGCCGCCCGCCGCCCCGCCCTGGCCCACGCGCGATGATCACCCCGCCGTATCGCCCTGCGCACACCGAGGTGCAGCCATGACTCCGTTCGGTCCGGACACGCGCAGGCTGGCCGCGCTGGCCACGCCGATCGCGCTGACCCAGCTGGCCCAGATCGCCGTGTCGACCACCAACATCGCGCTCATGGGCACCCTCGGGGTCGGCGCGGTCGCCGCGGGCGGACTGGCACTGGTGCTGTTCAACCAGATCCGCACGATGTGCGTGGGGCTGGTCACCGGCACCGGTAACCAGGTGGCGGCCGCGGTGAGCGCCGCGGACAAACGAGGTGACTCGCCCGCGGGCGAGGTGCGCGAGATCGTGCGCGCCAGCTTCCTCGTCGCCACCCTGGCCGGACTCCTCGGCGGTGCGGTGCTGATCGGGCTCGGCTGGTCCCTGCAATGGCTGGGCCAGGACGCGAGCGTGCTCGCCGAGGCGCGCCCGTTGCTGGTCGCGCTCGCCCCCGGCCTGCTGCCGTGCCTGTGGTTCCAGGTGCTGCGGCAGTACACCGTCGGCATGCAGCGACCGCAGGCCCTGCTGCTGGTGACGCTGGCATCGATCGCGCTGAACCTGGTGCTCGCGCTGGCCTTCATCCACGGCTGGGCGGGTGCGCCCGCACTGGGGCTCACCGGCGTCGGCGTGGCGACCTCGCTGGTCTTCCTGATCACCTTCGGTGTCTTCTGGGCGATGGTGCGCCACGACGAGCGGCTCGGGGCGATGCTGTCGGTCCGGCCGTGGCCGGTGCGCGGGCGCACGGTCCTCGCCGAGCTGCGTCTCGGCACGCCGATCGCGTTGACCTACGGCTCCGAGGCCGGGATGTTCTCGGTACTCGCGCTGGTCATGGGCAGCCTCGGACCCGCGGCGCTGGCCGCGCACAACGTCGTCTACCAGATCATCTACATCGTGTTCCAGGTCGCGATCGGCCTCTCGCACGGCGCCTCGATCCTGGTCAGCCACGCCGTCGCCCGCGACGAACACGCGCACGCCCGCCACGTCGCGTGGCTCGCGCTGCGCTACGCGGGTGTGGTGGCGGCGGTGACGGGTGCGCTGTACGTGCTGGCGCCGCAGCTGGTGCTGCGCCCGTTCTTGGACCCGGCCGACACGGCGACCCTCGACATCGCCCGGGTGCTGCTGCTGATCGGCATCGTCCTGCAGTTCTTCGACGCCGCCCAGAACATCGGTACCGGGCTGCTGCGCGGGCTGAAGGAGACCGGTGCCGGGTTCCGGCTGTCGCTGATCGGGTATTGGCTCGTCGGTCTGCCCACCGCGCTGGTGCTGGCGCTGCCGGTCGGCCTCGGCGCACCGGGCGTGTGGTGGGGGCTGACCGCGGGCCTGGCCGCGACGGCGATCCTCATGGTGCGCCGGTATTTCGTCCTGCTCGACGGCCTGGCCCTCCCGCGGCCGCGGCCGCTGCCGCAGACCGTGGGCACCGCCTGAGCGCGGTGCCCACGGACTCGGCGGTCTAGACGTTGACCCCGTAGTCGCGGGCGATGCCGGCCAGGCCCGAGGCGTAGCCCTGGCCGATGGCGCGGAACTTCCACTCGCCGCCGTGCCGGTACAGCTCGCCGAAGATCATCGCGGTCTCGGTGGAGGCGTCCTCGGTCAGGTCGTAGCGGGCCAGCTCGGCGCCGGTCTGCTGATCGACGACCCGGATGAAGGCGTTGCGGATCTGGCCGAAGGACTGCCCGCGCGCGTCGGCGTCGTGGATCGACACGGCGAAGAAGATGTTGGTGATCGTCGGCGGCGTGGCGGCCAGATCGACGTTGACCACCTCGTCGTCACCCTCGCCCTCGCCGGTGAGGTTGTCGCCGGTGTGCTCGATGGTGCCCTCCGGCGAGCGCAGGTTGTTGTAGAAGACGAAGTGCTGGTCGGACAGCACCTTCAGGTTCGGCCCGCACGCCAGCGCGCTGGCGTCGAGGTCGTAGTCCGCACCGGTGGTGGTACGGACGTCCCAGCCGAGTCCGACCGCGACCTTCGTCAGGTTCGGCGCCTGCTTGGACAGCGAGACGTTGCCGCCCTTGGCGAGTGTGACGCTCATGATCCCCTTCCGTTCGGCGCACGGCGGCGCCGCCTCTCTCGTTGTGTGCGGGTCAGTTCGGGTGCTCGGCCCAGTCGCGCAGCGTCGCCACGCGGCCCTTCAACGCGTTCAACTCGGACTCGTCGAGCACGGTGCGCTGGATGCCCTGCGCGACCGCGAACGCGGACTGGCGGTGATCGTCGATCACCGCGACATCGATCTGGACGGCGACGTAGTCCGGCGCCCCCGGCATCTCCTCGGCGATCACCTTCGCGGTGCCGCGCGCGCACAGCGCCACGTCGCCGCCGCCCAGGATCAGCAGCGCCACGTCCGGGCGCTGCCGCAACCGTGCCAGTGAACCGCGGTCGGACTTCAGGCTGATCAGGATGCGTCGATCGCCCGCGCGCACCGGCCACGAGACCGGGATGGCATGGGGCGCAGGGTCGGTCGTGACGAGCACGGCGATGGTCTCCTGCGGCCACTGCGGTAGCACGTCGAGCTCGGGATGATCAGCTGTCAACTTCGTCACCTCGCGGATCTCGTGCGCGGCGGGCTGTGCCGCGCCCCTGCCAGTCTAAGGTGCTGGCGCACATGCCCGCTGGTGCAACGGTGGTCCCCGTCGCCCGCTCCGGCCGCCCGCGCCGCCCTGCTACGCCCCGGTAGGGTCCGATTGACGGAATCTCGCCACGGGGGCATCATTCCTATGCAACGTCCTGTTCACCAGGCGTTCTTCGTTTCGCCGGCCGATGACTGTCCGGCCCTGCGTGCTGTTCCACGGTCGCGCTCGGTCGCCACCTCGGAACCGCGCTCTCCTGTTGACGACGCGTGACGCGTCCGGTGCGTGAGTGAGGTGAGAACGAAATGGTTTACCACTCGTCCCGAGTTCGGCGGATCACGACGTTCCGGCACTACGGCACCGCTCCCCACGTCTGACTCCGCACCGCACCGGGCCGGACCGCACCGCGGTGACGCATCGGCGTCGCCGCGGCGGTCGCCCGACTCCCGGTGCGGTGAGAGCGAGGTGCGGGCAAATTCTCTCGGACAGCGAACGTGTGGAGGCAGACATGGATACCGGCATGGGTGGAATGGATTTCGGCACCGTGGACGCGGTCGCCGGGCAGGTGGCGGGCAACCTCGCCGTCTCCGAGGCGACGATCGCCGACCTGGGTTATCTGCGGGCGCAGCTCGCCGCGGCCGAGGTGCCGTTCCTGCTGGTGCGCGACCGCGACCACCGGCTGGTGCTGGCCGCCGACGCGGCCCATCGCGCGATGGTCCGGCGGGTCACCTCGGCCGCGGCCGCGGCCGGTTTCGTCTGCACGCAGCCGCAGCCCGACGTCGTCCGGCTCGGCCGCGACCGCGACCCGGCCCACCACGTGGAGCTGGAGCTGTGGGAGTACCACGGCGACACGGTCGAATGCCCGCGCCCGAACGCGTTGACCCGCACCGTCTTCGACCTGGCCGACGTGGAGTTCACCGAGGTCCGGCTGTTCGACCGCAGCTGGCCGACGCTGGCGCAGATGTTCGCCCCGCAGCCCACCGACGTCGGCTTCGACATCGACATCGTCTTCTCCTGGGTGGACGGCTCCGACCCCGAGTTCCGCGCCCGCCGGGCCGGGATGATGGCGCAGGTCGTGGTCGGCGAGGGCGACGACGCCGACGCCCGCATCCGCCAGATCGACGAACTGAAGTACGCGCTGCGCTCGGTGCACAAGAACGCGCCGTGGATCCGACGGATCTTCATCGCCACCGACTCCCCCGCACCCGCCTGGCTGGCCGAGCACCCCAAGGTCACCATCGTGCGCGCGATCGACCACTTCAGCGACACCTCCGGGCTGCCCACCTTCAACTCGCACGCGGTGGAGAGCCAGCTCCAGCACATCGAGGGGCTCAGCGAGCACTTCCTGTACTCCAACGACGACATGTTCTTCGCCCGCCCGGTGCGGCCGTCGATGTTCTTCACCCCGGCCGGCATCAGCCGCTTCATCGAGGCCGACGTGCGGATCGGCCCCGGCCGCAACAACGAGCGCCGCAGCGGCTACGAGAACGCCGCCCGGGTGAACCGGGCACTGCTGGCCGAGCGGTTCGGGCACGTCATCACCCGCCACCTCGAGCACACGCCGGTGCCGCTGCGCCGCAGCGTGCTGCGGGAGATGGAGGAGGAGTTCGCCGCCGACTTCGCCCGCACCAGGACCAGCCGCTTCCGCGCGGCCACCGACATCTCGGTCACCAACTCGCTCTACCACTACTACGCGCTGCTCACCGGCCGCGCGGTGCCGCAGGAAGCCGCGCGGGTGGCCTACGTCGACACCACCAGCCGGGCGGGGCTCGCGGTGCTCGACGACATCGCCGCACACCGCGACCTCGATTTCTTCTGCCTCAACGACGGCAGCTTCCCGGAGATCTCCGAGTCCGAGCGGGTGCGCGAGGTGTCGCGGTTCCTCGCCGGCTACTTCCCGGACCCGGCGCCCTGGGAACGGGTCAGCGCACCGTCTCGTCGTCCGCTTCCGGAGTCGACTGCCGGCGCCGCATGACGTGCGGGATACGGGCCGCGGGCGGGATCACGATGCCCTCCGCGGCCAGCCGCGCCGCGGCCTCGTCCGGCGTGGCCGGGGAACCGACCGTCGGGCCCGCGTCGATGGGCACCACCGAGTGCACCACGGTGTCCGGGTAGACGTGGACGAAGTTGAACGCCTGCGCACCGTCGCGGCCGCGGATGCCGCCCTCGGCGACGGCCAGATCCTGGGTGTAGCAGCTGGAGGAGGCCACCGACACCGGGATGCCCGCGAAGGTGGCGTAGGTGGAGAAGTGCACGTGCCCGGCCAGGATGGCGCGCACGTCGGTGCCGTCGAGCACGTCGGCCAGCCTGCGCTGGTCGCGTAGCTCCACGGTCACCGCCAGGTCGAGCACGCACGGCACCGGCGGGTGGTGCATGGCCAGGATGCTGCCGAACGGCGCGGGCTCGGCGAGCACCTCGCGCAACCACGCCAGCTGCTCGTCGCTGATCTCGCCGTAGTGGTGGCCGGGCACCGAGGTGTCCAGCACCACCAGCCGCAGCCCGTCGATCATGTGCACCCGGTCGAACGGCTGCCCGGAGGAGCGCTCGTCGAGCAGGTGCCTGCGCAGCGTGCCGCGGTCGTCGTGGTTGCCCATCACCCACACCACCGGCGCGCCCAGATCCTCGGCGAACGGCTCCACCAGCGCGCGCAGCTTGTCGTAGGCGCCCGGCTCGCCGCGATCGGCGAGATCCCCGGTGAACACGATCGCCGTCGGCCTGATCCGGCTCGCGGTGGCGTGCTCGAGCAGCTGGCTCAGCCGCCGCTCGGCGTCCACGTCGCCGTACAGATCCCCGTCACCGGCGACGAGGTGGGTATCACTGAAATGGAACAGAACATGATCCGGACGCGGATACTCCGCGACTCTGCTGATCGGCACCGGACCGAACACCCCTCCCGGCAGAACGACCGCCATCGACTTCGGAGTTCGACGCCAGAATATCGAACCCCTATCGACGGAGTTCCCCCGCGCGGGTGACGACACGCTTGCGAGCGGGTGAGGGTTCGGTGTCGGCGCCGGTCGGCCCGGCCCGCACCCGCCCGCCACCTGGCGTTGCGACGCGACCGGGGCGGTTGTAGCGTGGCGGCGTCCGGGCACGGGAGACCCGGACAGGTCGCTGCCGTCGCGCAGCCACACGAGGGGGATCACCGATGCCATCCAGCCACATCGCCGACACCGCCGCATCGTCGGCACCGTCGGCACCGTCGCCACGGAGAACCACATGACCACCGGTGACCGCCCCGCGGCCGCCTTCGCGCCGCCGCCCAAATCCGCTCTGGTCCGCGTCGAGCTCGGCGCCGACCGCCTGCCCACGCGCATCGAACTGAGCCGTAACTGGAAGAACGCCTTCGAGCCGCCCGAGTACGGGCGCTCGATCATGGACGCTTACGAGTACGCGCTGTACGAGTACGCGGCGCATCTTGTCGCCACGAACAGCCGTCCCCGGAAGGTGCGACCCGACCTGCGCGAGGCCGCCCCGCTGCTGCTGCAACAACGCACCTACGAGGACTACAACGCGACCTACGCCCGGATCTACGGCGTCGCCACCTACACGATGCACGGTCCCGACCTGACCGAGTACGACGAGCCGACGCTGACGGTCAGGGCGACCGCGCATCGCCTGCAATCGGTCACGATGGATTTCGCCTGGGCGGCGCGGACGGAGTCGAACGTCATCGCGCAGGACATCCTGGACTGCTGCGACAAGGTGCGGGCCGCCGTGCCGCGTTTCGTCCACGACGTCTACCTGGACCGGGAATCCGACGAGCAGCTGATGGCACGGCTCGTCCGGCACGAACACCATCTGCTGCGAAACGAGATCTGATGGCTGATCTGAAAGTCGAACTGGACCGGCTGCGCAGTGCTTCGCGGTCGTGGAGCACCGAGGTCGCCACCGGCCTACGCAATGCCGCCACCTCGATCGACGAATTGAAGTACTCGGCGATCCAATTCGGGTTGTTCCTCGGCGCCTGGCAGTCGTATTCGGCCGCCGCGGTATACGTGCAGGACCGGCTGCGAGAGGGTGGCACTGAGGCCGATGAGGTCGCGGCGGCACTGCTGAAAGTGGCCGACACCTACGAGCAGCAACAGGCCGGGCAGAGCCGGGCGACCACCGAGCTGACCGGGGACATGGAGTTCACGATCTGATGGGCGATCCCGTTTCCAAGACCGACCTGGACAAGATCGTCGAAGACTTCAACGCCAAGTCCGACGAATGGCGCAAGAAGCCCGACGAACTCAACGATGCCTTCGACAAGCTCAAGTGGGCCTGGCCGCAGATGTATTGGCTGAAGACCGACGAGCGCGACCGGATCCAGGAGAACCTGAAGAAACTGTTCGACAAGATCGAGGAAGCGGCCGAGGGTATCGCGGCACCGTTCCTGTTCATCGAATACGCGGCCAAATGGCAGACGGTGGGCAACGCGGTGGGCGCGGTGAACGGCCAGCAGAACAGGCCGGAGATCAGCCTGGAGGGCCACTGGGACGGAGCTGCCTACAAGCGGTTCTCGGCCTCGCGCACGGCGCAGAGCACCGCGATGACCACCACGTCGGACATCGCGCAGAAGATCCACACCGAGCTGCTGAACCTCGCCGCCGAAGGCCGGGCCTTCTACAAGGGCTTCGTGGATCGTTGGACGGTGCTGATCGCCGAAGCGGCGGTGGCCATCGCCGAGATCGCCTCCGTCGTCGAGGCCTTCTGGGGTGTAGACCGCCTGGCCGGTGTGATCACCGCCGCGGTCGACCACGCAACCCAGACGATCACCAGTTTCCTCGAACTGCAGTCGAAGGTGGTGATCGCCTCGAACGAGCTGCGGAACATCATCATGCATCCGCCGGCCTTCCCGCTGGGCGCCGACGGGCAGGATCACTGGCCCAGTTCGGTCTCGACGGACTTCGAATCGCCCGCCGACTGGAAGCTCGACGAGGGATGAGCGCCCGGGTGCGGATCGGGGCGGCGTTGATCGCCGCCGTGGCGTCGGCCACGGTGGTGGCGGGGTGCGGTAACGGGGAGCCCGCGCGGTTCGGTGGGGTGCCGCAGTCCTGTGCGCGGTTGCTCGCACCGGCGGTCGCGGAGATCCGGGCGTTCGCGGGCGCGCTGTACACCGAGGGCGATTTCGAGCAGCCGCAGACCGCGGCGGCGACGGACCCCGACCGTCCGTCTCGGGCCTGCGGGGGCGCCTATCCGCAGCGGCCGGTCGCCGCGCCCGCGCCGGGGGCGGCACTGAGCCGGATCGTGAGCGTGGTGTTCGCCGTCCAACGCGGTGACGACCCGGTCGCCGGGGCGGCGAAGTATCTCGACGTGGCGGCGGGCAGTGCCGAGGGCGTGCGCGGCCGCGAAGTCGGCGACGAGTCCTATTCCGGGACACCGCCGTTCGCGGAGACCGGCGCCGTGCAGATCGGGTTCCGGGTGAGCAATGCCGTCGTCACCGTGTCGGTGGTGGGCACCGACGCGGCGCTTCGCGAGGGCGGGGCGCCGGAGCCGGTCCCGACTGCCGAGCTGAGCACCGTCGCCACCGGCATCGCGCGGACGCTGGCCGCCGACCTGGACTCGGTGCTACCGGGCTGACCGCGGGTTCAGTTCGGCCAGTACCGCCGCCAGTCCGCCTCGGCCAGCGGCGCCCGCGCCCCGCGCTCGGCTTCGGCGGCGTCCTCGGCCGCGCGAATCCGTGCGGCGAAGGCCAGCGTGTCCTTGCGCAACCGTTCCTCGGCGCTCTCCGGCCCACCGAGGTGGACCACGCGCAGTTCGCCGGGCACCAGGTCGTCGGGCAGCCCCGCGGCGCGGCTGCGCGCGACGACCTTCTCGGCGAGGGCGAGGGCGGGCTGCGCCGGCGCGATCCCGTCGAGGCAGGAGCGGCGGGTCTTCTCCGCGGACTTGCGCTCCTGCCAGGCGCGTTCCTGCGCGGCGATCTTCTCCTCCCGCGACGCGCCGGGGTCGATGGCGGCTCCGACCAGGTGCGGGCTGCGGTTCACCAGCTTGGCGACCAGCGCGGCGGCGACGTCGTGCACGGTGAATTCGCCCGCGGCCTCGGCGATCCGGGAGTGGAACAGCACCTGCAACAGCAGATCGCCCAGTTCCTCCTTGATGGTCTCGGTGTCGCCGTGGCCGATGGCGTCGAGCAGTTCGTAGGTTTCCTCGAGCAGGTACGGGCGCAGCGAGTCGTGGGTCTGGGTGACCTCCCAGCCGCCGAAGCTCCACAGCCGGTCCATCACCTCGACGGCGCCCGCGAGCCCCGCGGACACCAGGTCGACGTCGGCGCGTTCGGTGCTCATCGGTGCGCCGTGGCCTCGGTCGCCACCGTCAGGTCCACCGCGCCCTGCGCCTTGCCGTCCAGTGCCAGCAGCAGATCGGCGACGAACTGGAGCAGCTGCACATCGCGCACCCGCTCGGCGCCCACGCTGTCCTCCACCCGCGGCAGCGGCAGCTGGACCACACCGCTGGCCGCCTTGTAGCCGGCGCTCGGGTAGAGCCGCTTGAGGCGCAGCTGCTTGGAGTCGGGCAGGTTCAGCAGCGGGGAGATCTTCAGCGTGGTCCCGGTGACCGCGATCTCGGTGATGCCGTATTCGCGGGCCAGCAGCCGCAGCTTGGCCACCGACACCAGCCTGCCGACCTCCACCGGCAGCGGCCCGTAGCGGTCGACGAGTTCCTCCACCACCGACGCCAGCGCCGAATCGTCCTGCGCGGCGGCCAGTTTGCGGTAGGCCTCCAGCCGCAGCCGGTCGCTGGCGACGTAGTCGGGCGGGATGTGCGCGTCGACGGGCAGGTCGATGCGTACCTCCTTGACCTCCTCGGTGGTGATCGGCTTGCCGTCGGCGGCGGCCCGGTAGGCCTCCACCGCCTCGCCGACCAGCCGGACGTAGAGGTCGAACCCGACACCGGCGACATGGCCGGACTGTTCGGCGCCGAGCACGTTGCCCGCGCCGCGGATCTCGAGGTCCTTCATCGCCACGGCCATGCCCGCGCCCAGATCGGAGTTCTGCGCGATGGTGGCCAGCCGGTCGTAGGCGGTCTCGGTGAGCGGCTTCTCCGGCGGGTAGAGGAAGTAGGCGTAGCCGCGTTCCCGCGACCGGCCGACCCGGCCGCGCAGCTGGTGCAGCTGGGACAGGCCGAGGGTGTCGGCGCGCTCCACGATGAGGGTGTTGGCGTTGGAGATGTCCAGGCCGGTCTCGATGATGGTGGTGCAGACCAGCACGTCGTATTCGCGCTGCCAGAAACCCTGCACGGTGCGCTCGAGGGTGTCCTCGTTCATCTGCCCGTGGGCGACCACCACCCGCGCCTCCGGCACCAGATCGCGAATCCGCTTGGCCGCCTTGTCGATCGAGGACACTCGGTTGTGCACGTAGAACACCTGGCCGTCGCGCAGCAGCTCACGGCGGATCGCGGCGGTGACCTGCTTGTCGTTGTAGGCGCCGACGTAGGTGAGCACCGGGTGACGTTCCTCGGGCGGGGTGAGGATGGTCGACATCTCGCGGATACCGGCCAGGCTCATCTCCAGGGTGCGCGGGATCGGCGTCGCCGACATGGTCAGCACGTCGACGTGGGTGCGCAGCGCCTTGATGTGTTCCTTGTGCTCGACGCCGAAGCGCTGCTCCTCGTCCACGATGACCAGGCCGAGGTCCTTCCAGCGCACACCGGTCTGCAGCAGGCGGTGGGTGCCGACGACGATGTCGACGCTGCCGTCGGCCATGCCCTCGAGCACCGCGCGCGATTCGGCCGGGTCGGTGAAGCGGGACAGGCCCTTCACCGTGACCGGGAAACCGGCGACCCGCTCGGTGAAGGTCTGCAGATGCTGCTGGGCCAGCAGCGTGGTCGGCACCAGCACGACCACCTGCTTGCCGTCCTGGACGGCCTTGAACGCCGCGCGCACCGCGATCTCGGTCTTGCCGTAGCCGACGTCGCCGCACACCACGCGGTCCATCGGCACCGGCTTCTCCATGTCCGCCTTGACCTCGGCGATGGCGGTCATCTGGTCGACGGTCTCGGTGAAGGCGAAGGCGTCCTCCATCTCCTTCTGCCACGGAGTGTCCGGGCCGAAGGCGTGGCCGGGGGCGGCCTGGCGGGCGGCGTAGAGCTGCACCAGCTCACCGGCGATCTCGCGAACCGCCTTGCGCGCCTTGCGTTTGGTGTTGGCCCAGTCCGACCCGCCCAGTTTGGACAGGCTCGGCATCTCGCCGCCGACGTAGCGGGAGAGCTGGTCCAGCGACTCCATCGGCACGAACAGCCGGTCGCCCGGCTGGCCGCGCTTGCTCGGCGCGTACTCGATGACCAGGTACTCCCGGCGCGCGCCACCCACGGTGCGCTCGATCATCTCCACGAACCGGCCGATGCCGTGCTGGTCGTGCACCACCATGTCGCCGGCGCTCAGCGCCAGCGGATCGACCTGGTTGCGGCGCTTGGCGGGCAGCCGCTTGCCCTCCCCGGGCGCGGTGACGCGGTTGCCGGTCAGATCCGATTCGGCGACCACCACCAGGGCGGCGTCGGCAAAGACCACGCCGTCGTGCAGGGTGCCGCACAGCACGCCGACCACGCCCGGTGCCGGCTCGGCGCCCGCCGTCAGCGCGGTGGCCGGTACCTCCGCGTCGGCCAGCCGTTCGAGCACGCGCTGCGCGGTGCCGTGTCCGGCGACCACCACCACGGCGCGGCCGCCGGTGGTGACGTGCGCGCGCAGCGACGCGAAGATGGTCGCCACCAGCTCGTCGGAGCCGCGCGCGGTCGGCGCCTGCTGCAGCGGCAGCACCACCTCGGCCGGGTCACCGGAGGCCAGCGGGCTCAGCGTCCACCAGGCCAGCCCGTGCCGGTCGGCGTCCTCGCGGATCTGCGGCAGCGCGCGGTAGGAGGAGGCGGCCAGGTCCAGGCCGTTGCCGCCCAGCGGCGCGTCGGCGCCGAAGGAGGCGGCCGTCCAGGAGGCCTCCAGGAACTCCGCGCCGGTGCGCACCAGGTCGGCGGCACGGGTGCGGATCTTCTCCGGATCGCACAGCAGCACGTGCGTGCCCGCCGCGAGCTGCTCGGTGAGCAGGGTCAGCTCGCCGGGTTGCAGTACCGGCAGCAGCGCCTCCATGCCCTCCACGGGGATGCCCTCGGCGAGCTTGTCCAGCATCTCCACCAGCGCCGCGTCGGCGGCGTTGGCCGCGGCGACCTGGGCGGCGCGCTCGCGCACCGGCGCGGTGAGCAGCAGCTCCCGGCAGGGCGTGGCGACCACGGTGTCGATCTCGATCTCGGGCAGCGAGCGCTGGTCGGCCACCGCGAACGCGCGCACCTGGGTGACCT
This sequence comes from Nocardia sp. FDAARGOS_372, assembly GCF_002554515.1. Lineage (NCBI taxonomy): Bacteria > Bacillati > Actinomycetota > Actinomycetes > Mycobacteriales > Nocardiaceae > Nocardia > Nocardia sp. FDAARGOS_372. Next base: position 3,722,838 of record NZ_PDDW01000001.1, read on the forward strand.
CGTCACCCCAGAACTCGACACGTACCGGGTGGTCGGCGGTGGGCGGGAACAGGTCGAGGATGCCGCCGCGCACCGCGAACTCGCCGCGCTTGCCGACCATGTCGACCCGGGTGTAGGCGAACTCGACCAGCCGGGTCAGCAGGTCGTCGAAGTCCAGTTCGGCGCCCTCGCGCAGCACGATCGGTTCGATGTCGCCCAGACCCGCCGCCATCGGCTGCATCAGCGACCGCACGGTGGTCACCACCACCCGCAGCGGCACCGGGAAGACCGGATCGTCCGGGTGCGCGAGCCTGCGCAGCACCGCGAGCCTGCGGCCGACGGTGTCGGCGCTCGGCGAGAGCCGCTCGTGCGGCAGCGTCTCCCAGGACGGGAACTGGGCCACCGAATCGCCCAGGATCTCGGTCAGCTCGACGGTCAGGTCGTCGGCCTCGCGCCCGGTGGCCGTCACCACCACGACCGGCCGCTTCCCGGCCACCGTCGCGGCCACGAACGACCGGGCCGCCGCCGGCGCCACCATGTCGACCGTGGTGGTGCCGACCAGGTCGGCGACGGTCCGCAGCGCGGCATCGGCACCGGCCACCGCGGCCAGTCCCGCGAGCGGTGGACGAGAGGAGGACATCGAGGACTCCTGAACTCAGGGCGGGCGCATGGACAGCCAACCGAGTCTAATCACCGCCCCCGGCCCCCTTGCCACCCCGCTCCCCCACCGTCCGCGTCGCACGCGGCGTCTCCGCGCCTACCCGGCCTGCGGGTCCGCGGCGGCTCAGGGGACGTAGCGCCGCAACCGTCGCGCGGCGAATTCCCGGAAGTACGACAGCTTCTCGGCCGGAACCAGGGCGGGCAGCAGGTAGTGCCATGCCCGTTCCATCCGGGTGGCCATCTGGTCGATCGATTCGGTGCCGACCGCGACGATGTGCACACCGGCGGTCACCTCGTGCAGCAGCAGCCCGACCACCTCCGGGTCGAGATCGGGCTCGAGGTCGCCCTGGGCGATGGCCCGCTCGGCGAGCAGCCGGTAGGTCTCGCCCCAGGTCTTGGAGATGTTGTCGCCCTGCGCGCCCCGGTAGTCGCCGATCTGGTGGGTGAGCTTGAGCATCGCGCCCACCATCGGGTCGTTCATGGACAGATCGGCCACGACGTAGGTGATGCCGATGCAGGCTTCCAGCGCGGGCACCCGGGGATCGAAGAATCCCTGGCAGGAGCTGATCAGCCGCTCGTTGCCCTGGTCGACGACCGCGCGGGCCAGTTCTTCCTTCGAGCCGAAGTGAAAGTACAAGGCGCCCTTGGTGACATTGGACTGCGCGATGATCTCGCTGAGGCTCGCGTTCGCGTAACCCAAGCGCAGAAAGACATCGGCAGCGCCCGCCAGGACGGAATCGCGGGTGATCTCCGCGCGCGCTTGCCTAGCCATCAGATCCGCCTGTCATTCCTGAAACCAGCCATCCTGAAGTAGACCGACATCCCGAAGTAGACCGACATACCGCCCGAACAGCACCCAGAGGATGGGTGAACCGTACCACCAGGTGAACGCCCGACGACCAATTCGAGCATCCGTCCGGACCCACATCGCAATTCGCTGGTTATCACCGTCCGGTCAGTCCGCCGCCGCTCCGGTGGGCCATTCGGAACTGAGCCCGGGGTCGGCCTCGAGGTGGCTCAGACCGTTCCAGCACAGGTTCACCAGGTGCGCGGCCACCACTTCCTTCGACGGGACCCGCACGTCGAGCCACCAGGTCGCGGCGGTGGAGACCATGCCGACGAGTGCCTGAGCGTAGAGGGTGGCCAGGCTGGTGTCGAAACCGCGGCGGCCGAAATCACCGGCCAGGATGTGCGCGACCTGGTTGACGGCCTCGTTGAGCAGGCTCGAGTAGCGGCTCTCCTCGGCGGTGGCGGTGGCGGCCTGGTCCCGCACCAGGATGCGGAAGCCGTCGGTGCGTTCCTCGATATAGGTGAGCAGCGCCAGCGCCACCTGCTCTAGCCGCACCCGGGACCGGTTCTGGGTGAGCGAGGAGGTGATCATGTCCAGCAGCATCGACATCTCGCGGTCCACGACCACCGCGTAGAGGCCCTCCTTGCCGCCGAAGTGTTCGTACACCACGGGTTTGGACACCTGGGCCCGCTGCGCGATCTCCTCGATGGAGGTCGCGTCGTAGCCCCGCTCGGCGAACAGGGCGCGGCCGATCTCGATGAGTTGCTGACGCCGTTGGGTCCCTGTCATCCGCGGTCGGGACACCCGGTGCGGCTCACCCGAAGACACTCGTCCCCTCTTTTCGCGTCCGGTGGCCGACCGGCGGGCTCGCCGGTCCTGGCTGCCCGTCGACACTACCGCCCCCACCGAGGTGTCCCCGGCCGCCCCGCCGGGTACTCCACGCTCCGTGCGGCGGTTCGACGCGGGGCGGGTTCTCGTGCGAGTATTCATCCCGTGCCGAGGCACAGCGGCGGGTACGCCAGCATCCGCCGGTGTGACGGTCCGCCGTGGTGTAATGGCAGCACCTCTGATTTTGGTTCAGATAGTTCAGGTTCGAGTCCTGGCGGCGGAGCACACCGGCACCGTGACTATCGTTGGCCCCGCACATCGCTGACCAAGCACACGCAAGCACGATGACAGGCAGCCGAGGGAGATCCATGCCACAGCAGACCGCCGTCGTCGTTCTCGCCGCCGGAGCCGGGACGCGAATGCGGTCGAAGACCCCCAAAGTGCTGCATTCGCTTGCCGGTCGGAGCATGCTCGCCCACGCGCTGCATGCCGCGAACGAGATCGACCCGACCCATCTGATCACGGTGGTCGGCCACGACCGGGAACAGGTCGGCGCCGCGGTCGCCGCGGTCGCCGGGGAACTGGGCCGCGAGATCGTCCCCGCCCTACAGGAACAGCAGCTCGGCACCGGCCACGCCGTGCAGTGCGCGCTGCGGGCGCTGCCCGCCGACTTCGCCGGTGACCTGCTGGTCACCTCGGCCGACGTGCCGCTGCTGGACGGACACACCCTGGGCGCCCTGCTCGACGAGCACCGCAGCTACCAGGAGCGGTCCGCGGTGACCGTGCTGACCTTCGTTCCCGACGACCCCAACGGCTACGGGCGCATCGTCCGCGACGCCGACGGCCAGGTGGTGGAGATCGTCGAACACGCCGACGCCACCCCGGAGCAGGCCGCCATCACCGAGGTCAACTCGGGTGTCTACGCCTTCGACGCCACCGTCCTGCGCGCCATGATCGGCCGGTTGTCCACCGCCAACGCCCAGCACGAGCTGTACCTGACCGACGTGCTGCGCCTGGCGCGCGAGGCCGGGCATCCGGTGCACGGCGCGCGGCTGCTGGACGCGGCCAAGGTGACCGGCGTCAACGACCGGGTGCAGCTGTCGATCGCGACCCGCACGATGAACCGCTACATCCTCGAGCGCCACATGCGCGCCGGGGTCACCATCATCGACCCGGCCTCCACCTGGGTGGACGCCGGTGTGCGCATCGGCAGGGACGCCGTGCTCCGCCCCGGCGTGCAGTTGCTCGGCAGCACCGTGATCGGTGAGGACGCCGAGATCGGCCCGGACAGCACCCTCACCGACGTGCGGGTCGGCGACGGCGCCAAGGTGGTGCGCACGCACGGCGAGGGCGCCACCATCGGCCCGAACGCCTCCGTCGGGCCGTTCGCCTACCTGCGCCCCGGCACCATCCTCGGCGAGGCGGGCAAGCTCGGCGCGTTCGTCGAGACCAAGAACGCCGACATCGGCGCGCACTCGAAGGTGCCGCACCTGACCTACGTCGGCGACGCCACCATCGGTGAGCACAGCAACATCGGCGCGTCCAGTGTGTTCGTCAACTACGACGGGGTGAAGAAACACCACACCGTGGTCGGTTCGCACGTGCGCACCGGCAGCGACACGATGTTCGTCGCGCCGGTGACCGTGGGTGACGGCGCGTATACGGCAGCGGGTACTGTACTGCGCAGAAACGTTCCGCCCGGTGCGCTCGCGGTGTCGGGTGGGCCGCAGAAGAACATCGAGAACTGGGTGCAGCGGCACCGGCCGGGAACCGCGGCGGCGACCGCGGCGGCGCAGGCCCTCGCGGCCGACGAGAAGTCGAGTCAGGCAACAGAGCAAAAGGATGGCGAACAGTAGTGACCGCATCATGGATCGAGAACCAGAAGAACCTGATGCTCTTCTCCGGACGCGCCCATCCTGAGCTGGCCGAGCAGGTCGCCAAGGAACTCGACGTCCACGTCACCCCGCAGACCGCCCGCGATTTCGCCAACGGTGAGACCTTCGTGCGGTTCGAGGAGTCGGTGCGCGGCTCGGACGCCTTCGTGCTGCAGAGCTTCCCCGCCCCGGTGAACCAGCACCTGATGGAACAGCTCATCATGATCGACGCGCTCAAGCGCGGTTCGGCCAAGCGGATCACCGCGGTGCTGCCGTTCTACCCCTACGGCCGGCAGGACAAGAAGCACCGCGGCCGCGAGCCCATCTCCGCCCGCCTGGTCGCCGACCTGCTCAAGACCGCGGGCGCGGACCGCATCATCACCGTCGACCTGCACACCGACCAGATCCAGGGCTTCTTCGACGGTCCGGTCGATCACATGCACGCGCTGTTCCAGCTCTCCGAGCACGTGCGGTCGAACTACAGCATGGAGAACATCACCGTCGTCTCCCCCGACGCCGGTCGCGTGAAGGTGGCCGAGAAGTGGGCCAACGCCCTCGAGGGCGCGCCGGTGGCGTTCATCCACAAGACCCGCGACCCGCTGGTGCCCAACCAGGTGAAGTCGCACCGTCCGGTCGGTGACGTCGACGGGCGCACCTGCATCCTGATCGACGACATGATCGACACCGGCGGCACCATCGCCGAGGCCGTGCGGGTGCTGCGCGAGGCGGGCGCGGGCGACGTGGTCATCGCCGCCACCCACGGTGTGCTGTCCTCGCCGGCCGCCGAGCGGCTGGCCGCCTGCGGCGCCCGCGAGGTCGTGGTCACCAACACCCTGCCGATCACCGAGGACAAGAAGTTCCCGCAGCTGACGGTGCTGTCCATCGCGCCGCTGCTGGCCCGCACCATCCGCGAGGTCTTCGAGAACGGTTCGGTCACCGGGCTTTTCAACGGCAACGCCTGAGCCGTCGCTCGTTCGGCCGCTCCCAGCGTTCTGGGATGGGCACGCGGCTCGTCCGCGTGGTACGCATGGGAGAGCCGAATCCATGTGTCCGGAGTTCCCGGCTCGTATCCTCCGCCCGGCGGCTACCCGGGGCCGCGGTTCGGTCCCGCCGCCGCGCCGCCGCCCGGTCCGTTCGGTCGCCCGGGGCCGGGTACCTACCCGTCACCGGTGTACACGCCACCCGGCAGGCTCGGCCCGGCCGGGTACGAGCCGACGCAGACGCAGATCTACTCGATCATCAGCTTCTCGTGCGTCGCGGCCGGGCTGGCGTCGGTGTTCCTGTTCTGTGGTTTTCCGATCCTGGTCATCGGACCGGTGGGGATCACCCTCGGCGTGCTCGGGCAGCGCCGGGGTGAATCGCTGGGCATGGCCGCCACCATCGCCAACATCGTGGTGTTCGCCTTGCTGTTGGTGCTGCTGATCTTCCTGGCGGGCAGCTTCGGTCTGGCGTTCTGGTCGAGCTGATCCGTCCGCGAATCCCCGGCGCCGGTTCCGCACGCCGCGACGCCGACGCGACGATACTGGGGTTCATGAGCCGTGAACCACTGGACCGGGACATGGGCGACGACGAGCAGGCCGACGAGATCCGGGCCTACCAGCACGGGATCGAGGATCGGCCCGCCGACGAGCGCATCCGCTACCGGGAGAACGACGACGACGGCAGGCTCGGCATCGACGCCGAACTCCGCGAGGAGTGGAGTCCCCGCGCTCAGCGCGCCGAGGACGCCGAGGAGGACGAGCGCCCCGCCGAAGTGCAGGCGGTGGAGATCGTCGACGACTCCGATCTCTGATCCGTCGTCGTCTGCGCCGGGCCCGGGGCGCGGTCCGGCGGTACAGAAGCGTGTGAGGTGGTACCCGCAGCGTTGGTGAGGCCGACACGACCAGGAGGGCGTCGATGACCAATCCGAAGAACCCCGACGATCCGCAGCAGCCGCCGAAGGACAGCGGTTCGACCGGCGGCGCCTCCCCCGCGGGCGGCCCCCCACCGGCCGATGACCCGACGGGCGGCGCGTCCGGCGCCGACACCCCCGCCACGCCCGGGTCGGCCCCGCCGCCCAACCGGCCCAGCTGGGGCGAACCCACCGAGACCACCTCGTATCCGAGCGAGATCCCGCCGTACCCGGGCGGCGGCGCGCACTACCCCGCCGGCGACCCGACCTACGGCACCGCGCCCGGCGCCGGCTATCCGGGCCAGGGTGGCGGGCAGCCCGGTCCGGGCGGGTACCCGCCCCCGCCCGGTCCGGACCAGGGCGGCCATCCGGCGTACCCGCCGCAGTACCAGACCTACGGCACCGACGAGCCGGAGCAGCATCAGGGCCCGCAGACCATGTCCATCGTGGGGTTCGTGTGCGCGGCGGTCGCGCTGTTCTTCTGCCCGATCCTGTTCGGCCCGGTCGGCATCGTGCTCGGCGTGATCGGGCACGGCAAGGGGGAACGGCTGGGCAAGTGGGCCGCGATCGCCTCCGCCGTGGCATTGGTCGTCGGTCTCGTCGCCGGGTTGGCGTTCTTCAACACCGACATGATGCCCGACCAGAGCTGACCCGGACCGTCGCCGTAAGGTCGGCGCATGGCTGGATTCGGTGGTTTCCCGCTGGCGGGACTGGATTTCTACGAGGACCTGGAGGCCGACAACTCCAAGGCGTTCTGGACCGCGCACAAACACGACTACGAGCAGGCGGTGCGCGAGCCGATGACGGCGCTGACCGCCGAACTCGAGGACGATTTCGGCCCGGCGAAGATCTTCCGCCCCTATCGCGACGTCCGCTTCGCCAAGGACAAGTCACCCTACAAGACCGCCCAGGGCGCGGTGGTCGGAACCGCCCCGGGCGTCGGCTGGTACGTGCAGATCGGGGCGCCGGGCCTGTTCGTCGGCGGCGGCTTCTACAGCGGGTCGGGTGAGCAGGTGGCGCTGCTGCGCCGCGCGATCGACGACGACGTCCGCGGTGCCGAGCTCGAGTCCGTGCTCGCCGCCGTGACCGACGCCGGCTTCACCGTCGGCGGCGAGGTGCTCAAGACCAAGCCCAAGGGCTACGACGCCGACCATCCGCGGATCGCCCTGCTGCGGCACAAATCGCTGACCTGCTCGCGCGAGTTCGGCGCACCCGACTGGCTGCCCACGCCACGCGCCGCCGACGAGGTGCGCGCGGCCTGGGAAGCCTTGCGACCGCTGGTGGAGTGGCTCACGGCCGTGGTCGGGCCGGCCAACGCGTGAGTGGGTGAGCCGTCTCGTTCACACCCGCGTCGCGAGTACCAGCGCGAACCGCTCGTCGGGGTCGGTCCACACCTGCTCGGCACGGAATCCGGCGGCCGCCAGCTCGGCCGACAGGCCGGGGACGCGGAACTTGGCGGAGATCTCGGTGCGCATCTGCTCACCGCGGGCGAACGACACCGTGAGCCCGAGGTCGGCGACGGTGACCGTCATGTCGCGGGTCGCCGCCAGCCGCATCTCGATCCACTCGTGCTCGGCGTCCCACAGCGCGACGTGCGCGAAGTCCTCGGGCACGAAGTCGGCGCGCAGCCGGTGGTTGAGCACATGCAGCACGTTGCGGTTGAACTCGGCGGTGACGCCGGCGGCGTCGTCGTAGGCGGGCACGAGCACGGCCGGGTCGATCACCAGGCCCGCGCCGAGCAGCAGCCGCTCCCCCGGTTCGAGCACGTCGTGGATGCCGGTCAGGAATTCGGCGCGTTCGGCGGGGACGAGATTGCCGATGGTGCCGCCGAGGAAGGCGATCATCCGCCTGCCGCCGCTCGGCAGGTTGTGCAGCGTGTCGGTGAAGTCGCTGACCACCCCGTGCACGGCCAGGCCGGGGAAGTCGGCGGCCACCTCCGCCGCCGCGGCTCGCAGCGCCGCCGAGGACACGTCCTGCGGCACGTAGGTGCGCAGCGGTCCGGCGCCGGTGAGCGCGTGCAGCAGCAGCCGGGTCTTGGCCGCCGAGCCTGCCCCGAGTTCCACCAGGATCTCGGCCTGCGCGAGCCGGGCGATCTCGTCGACGACGCGCTCGAGCAGTGCCCGCTCGGTGCGGGTCGGGTAGTACTCGGGCAGCTCGGTGATCCGTTCGAACAGCTCACTACCGCGGGCATCGTAGAACCACTTGGGCGGCAACGTTTTCGGCTGTGCGGTGAGGCCGCGTTCGGCGTCGGCGCGCAACGCGGCGGTGAGATCGGCGTCGGTGAGGTGCACTTCCAGGGTCGGTGCGGTCATGCGAGCGGCCTTTCGGTGTGCGCGGCGGGGACGCCGGTGAGTGGTTCGACGGCGAGCCGGCCCGGCTCCGCCCGGACCAGGCAGTGATCGGGGATCGGCTGCCAGCGCGGGTCGTCGTCGTAGGGCTCGGAGGACAGGATCGCGAACTCGTCGGTGACCAGCGCCGACAGCGAGTGGTAGACGGTGGTGGCGAGCAGCCGGGTGCCGTCGCAGAGCAGGAAGTTCAGCCGCGCGGCCGGTTCGTGCCGCAGCACCGCTTCGACCAGCAGCCGCACGGCGGTCTCGGGGTCGTCGCCGTACCCGCCGGATTCGGCGGAGGTGATCAGGTCGGCCAGCAGCACCCACAGCGTCGCGGCGTCGGTCGCCGCCTCGGCGTCGAGCAGGCGAGCCGTCTCGAACAGCCGCGTCGCCCCCGAACGGGTCGCCGCCACGTCCAGGTCGGCGGAGACCGCGCTGAGCACCTGCCGCCAGCGCGGCACCACACCGTTGTGGCTGAATGCCCAGCGGCCGGTGGTGAACGGTGCGCAGGCGCTGCGCTCGATGGGCATACCGACCGTCGCCGACCGCACCGAACCCAGTACGGCCGGGGAGACCAGCTGGCCGAGCACCTCGGTCACCGCCGGGTCGCTCCAGATCGGTTCCCGGTTGCGATAGCGGCTCACGGCCACGCCGTCGGTGGCGGGGCGCCACCACGCCGCGCCGAAACCGTCGGCGTTGATGGTGCCGCCGCCGCGCATCTCCCGCGGCGCCCAGGACTGCTCGCGCAGCGAATGCGTGCCCCGGGTGAGCAGTTCGCCGACGGCGACCGGCGCACCCACGTAGCCGAGATGACGGCACATCAGCGTTCGTCCGCTCGCAGGTCGCGCGCGAGCCGGAATCCGGCGAAGATCTGCCTGCGGATCGGGTGGTCCCAGTTGCGGAAGGTGCCGCGGCAGGCGACCGGGTCGGTGCCGAACGAGCCGCCGCGCAGCACCCGGTAGTCACCACCGAAGAAGACCTCGGAGTACTCGCGGTAGGGGAAGGCGCGGAAGCCGGGGTAGGGATCGAAGCCCGAGGACGTCCACTCCCAGACATCGCCGATCAGCTGGTGCGCGCCGGTGGCGGAGACGCCCGCGGGATAGGCGCCGACCTCGGCGGGCTCGAGGTGACGTTGCCCGAGATTGGCTCTGGTGTCGTCGGGTTCGTCCTCGCCCCACGGGTAGCGGCGCGAGCCGCCGGTCGCCGGATCGAACCGCGCCGCCTTCTCCCATTCGGCCTCGGTGGGCAGTCGTTTGCCCGCCCACCTGGCATACGCCTCCGCCTCGAACCAGCACACGTGCACCACCGGCTGCCGCGGCCGCACCGGCGACAGCACGCCGAACACCCGGCGCCACCATCGCCCGTCACCGTCGCGCTCCCAGAACCGGGGCGCGGTGAGACCGGCCGAGACCCGGTGCGCCCAGCCGCGTTCGGACCACAGCTCGGGCCGTTCGTAGCCGCCGTCCTCGAGGAACGCGAGGTACTGCTCGTTGGTCACCGGCGCGGCGTCGATGGCGAAGGCGGGCACGTGCACCGGGTGCGCGGGCCGTTCGTTGTCCAGCGCCCACGGGTCGGCGGAGGTGCCCATGGTGAATTCGCCGCCGGGGACGATCACCTCGCCGCTCACCCGGACGCGGGCGGGCGGCGGCGCGGCGGCCGACAGCACCGGCTCGCCGGCGCGCAGTTGGTGGGTGGCCAGCATGGTCTCGTCGTGTTGCTGTTCGTGCTGGGCGATCATGCCGAAGGCGAAGCCGTCCTCGATCAGCCTGCTGCCGCGCAGCGCGCTGCGCTCGAGCACGTCCCACACCTTCTCCCGCACCGTGCCGACGTAACCGCGGGCTTCGGCGGGATTCAGCAACGGCAGGGCCGGGCGGTCCTTGCGCGCGTGTTTGAACGCGTCGTAGAGCTCGTCGATGTCGGCGCGCACCGGCTCACGCCCACCCACATCGCGCACCAGCCACAGCTCCTCCTGATTGCCGATGTGCGCGAGATCCCAGACCAGCGGGCTCATCAGCGGCGAGTGCTGGGCGACGAGATCGGCCTCGTCGACGGCCGCGGTGAGGGCCGTGGTGCGGGCTCGGGCGGTGGTGAGCACCTCGGCGATCCGCTCGCGCAGCCGGTCGGTGGCGGAATGGTCGGAGGGGGCGAAGGACTTCGTCACGGTAACGCTCTCCCGGGGAGAAGGGTCGCGAGCGGGCTCGCGGCGGATCGGTCGGCGGGACGGTCGGTCAGGAATGCACGCGCGCGGGCTCCTCGGTGGGGGTGCGCCCGGCCCGGCAGCGGCGCGCGGCGCGGTCGAGCTCGGCGCCCGCCTCGGGCGTGCGGGCATGCGCGGCCGCCAGGTCGAGCAGTTCGGCGGCGACGGTGCGCACGACGCCGTCGGCGAGCCCGCAGCGCGCGGCCTGGGACCACTGGTCGGCCAGCGGCGCGGCCAGCGCGGTCGCCTCGGCGACCACGGCCGGGTGCGCGAGCAGGGCGTCGAAGGTGTGGATCGGCACCGTCCAGTCCTCCCCCGGCTGGGCGTCGAGGTAGCGCACCTCGAGATGCCCGGACGGGCGGACCGGCGGGAACAAGGTGGTCAGGTGGTAGGCGAGATCGGCAGGATCGGGGCGGCGGCCGATCTCGTCGTCCAGCGCGCCCGCCATCCAGTCGGCGAAGGTCGCGCCCGGCGGCGCGGTCCAGTTCTCGCCCGGGTCACCGGCGCAGGTCGTCGTGTCGTCGACCGAGCGCACGCACAACAGCGGCACGTCCAGCGCCCACCGCGCGTAGCCGGTGATCGGGTCCGCCCAGTCCGCGACCGGTGGCCGGGTGCGCAGGGTGTCCAGGCGCAGCCAGGTCCGCATCCGCTGGGAGGCCCACCGCCCCGGCGGCGCGCCGCGCAGCGCCGGTGAGCAGGCGAACGCGGCGACCAGTGCGGGGCCCATCGTGTACAGGGCGGTCCAGCGGGCCCGGACCTCGGCGGGGTCGGTCCCGGCGTCCACGCTGACCTGCGTGGCGGCCGTATTGCACATCATCAGCTTGCCGAACGGGCCGATGCCGGCGAAGGACTGCTCCATCGCCCGGTATCGGGGCGAGCGGAGCAGGCGTTTGGCGCGGCGGTCGGCGTCGGCGGCGAGGGCGAGCGGCCGGATCGCGGCGGCGGCCAGCATCTCGCGCAGCACGATCGCGTCTTCGCGCAGGCGGGCGCACAGTTCGGCGGCCTCGGCATACGGCGCGCTGGACAATTCGATCTGACCACCGGGTTCGACGGTGATCCTGCTGCCGCCGGGCAGCGGCAGCGCGGGCGAGTCGGGGGCGATGGACCGCGGGGCGTGCGGTCCGAGGGCGGCGGCGAGGGCGGACAGTTGCGGACGTGGTGCCGCGACGGTGGCGGACGCCGACGGCCCACCCTGCACGGTGAGCCACTCGAGTTCGGCGCCGATCAGCGCGGGTGGCCCGAGCTTGAAACACACGCCGCCGACGAAGGCCTCGGCGGCCGCGCGGGAGGACAACGTCGCGGGATCGACCCGGCCGGTGGACCCCTGCTGTTCGAGTGTGACCGCCATGCAAGCCTCCGCTGCCATGCAAGCCTCCGCTGCCCGAGGAACTCGACCCAAACCAGCGTAGCGATCGATACCGACAAGAAAACGGCGCGAAGCCGAACTCCGCACCCCGATAAGGTCGTCTGCATGCTGGACGACACACGCGTGCGGGCCGACACCCCCGGGCTGGCCGCCGACCCCGACCTGGTCTTCCTCGACAGCGCCGGCTCCTCGCTCCCGCCGCGGGTGGTGCTGGACACCCAGGTCGCGCACCTGCGCCGGGAAACCGAGATCGGCGGCTACCGCGCCGCCGCCGAACGCCTCGACGACCTGGCCGGGGTGAAGACCGCGATCGGCGAGCTGATCAACGCCGCCCCGGATTGCGTGGCGCTCAGCGACAGCGCCAGCCGCGCCTGGGCGGACTTCTTCTACTCGGTGCCGCTGCGTCCCGGCGACCGCGTGCTGATCAGCGGCGCCGACTACGCCAGCAACGCGATCGCCGCGCTGCAGCGAGCCCGCGCCACCGGCGCCGTCGTGGAGCAGATCCCCAGCGACGACACCGGCCAGCTGGACCTGGACGCGCTGGAGCGGATGGTCGACGAGCGGGTCGCGCTGGTCTCACTGCTGCATGTGCCGACCAACGGTGGGCTGGTGAACCCCGCCGCCGAGGCGACGAAGATCGCGCACTCGGCGGGCGCGATGGTGCTGCTGGACGCCTGCCAGTCGGCCGGGCAGCTGCCCCTCGACGTCGCCGAGCTCGGTGTCGACGCGCTCTCGGCGACCGGCCGCAAGTGGTTGCGCGGCCCGCGCGGCACCGGATTCCTCTATGTCCGACCGGAATTGGCGACGACGATGGAACCGCAGCGGCTGGACCTGCACAGCGCCGCCTGGACCGGCCCGCAGGACTACGAACTCGCACCCGACGCCCGCCGCTTCGAATTCTGGGAGTGCGATGTCGCCGCCCGGCTCGGCCTGGGTGCGGCGGTGCGCTACCTGCTCGACCTCGGCCCGGCCGACGTGTACGCCGCGATCGCCGAGCGGGCCGGGCACCTGCGCGAGGCGTTCGCCGCGCTGCCGCGGGTCACGGTGCGCGACAACGGCGTCCGTCGCGGCGGCATCGTCTCCTTCACCGTCGACGGCGTGCCCGCCACCGAGGTGCGCGACCGGCTGGCCGCCCAGAACATCACCGTCACCGTGAGCTTCGCCGGGTCCACGTTGCTGGACATGAGCGCCCGCGGGCTCGACGCCGTGGTGCGCGCCTCGCCGCACTGCTTCGTCGGCTTCGACGAGCTGGACCGGTTCGTCCGCGCGGTCGCGGAGCTGTAGATGTCGCAGCGGGAACTGGTCGTGCTCGGCACCGCGAGCCAGGTGCCGACCAGGCAGCGCAATCACAACGGCTACCTGCTGCGCTGGGGACGCGAGGGCGTGCTGTTCGATCCGGGCGAGGGCACCCAGCGGCAGATGGCCTTCGCCGGCGTGGCCGCCACCGACATCACCCGCATCGCCCTGACCCACTTCCACGGCGACCACTGTCTCGGTCTGCCCGGCATCGTGCAGCGCATCAACCTCGACCGCGTCGCACACCCCGTCGACGCCTACTATCCGGCCTCCGGCCAGGAGTACTTCGACCGGCTGTGCTCGGCCAGCTCGTTCTACCGCCGAGTCGACCTGCGCACGCATCCGATCGCCGGGCCCGGCCCGCTGGACGCACCCGACGCCCCGTTCACGATCGAAGCCGTCGCGCTCTCGCACCCCGTCGAAGCGTTCGGGTACCGGTTGACCGAACCCGCCGGGGTGCGCATGCTGCCCGACCGGCTCGCCGCGCTCGGCATCCGCGGACCCCGCATCGGCGAGTTGCAACGCACCGGCAGTCTGCTGGTCGACGGCCGCACGGTGACCGTCGCCGAGGTCAGCGAGCCGCGTCCCGGCCAGAGTTTCGCCTTCGTCATGGACACCCGCCTGTGCCCCGGCGTCGCGGAGCTGGCCGCCGGCGTCGACATGCTCGTCATCGAGGCCACCTTCCTCGACGCCGACGCCCACCTGGCCGAGGAATACGGCCACCTCACCGCGGGCCAGGCCGCCCGCGTCGCCGCCGACGCCGACGTCCGCACCCTCGTGCTGACCCACTTCTCCCAGCGCTACCGCACCCTCGACGACCACCGCGCCGAAGCCGAAAAACACTTCTCCGGCGAGGTCGTGGTCGCCGAAGACCTCCACCGAATCCCCCTTCCCCCACGGCGGTGATGCCACCGACCGGGACTCACCGGCGCGGCGGACCCTGGAACGCCGACCTCGCGGTGTCCGGCTCCGCCTCGCCGGGATTCCGACGGAACCAGGCGATCGGGCCGATCAGGGGGAGGAACCAGACGGCGAGGAGCCAGGCGAGGCGGTGGCTCGGGAGTGGCCGAAGCTCCGCCTCCCGCGCCGCCGGCCTCGACGCCGCCGACCTCCGGTGCCGCTGGTACGCCCCGGTCCGGGCCTGGTTCCCCACAGCCGATCGCCGGTCCCGCGATTGGATCGGGTGGAAAAGGGTTAACGCCGGAGGGTGGGGGCGGGATAGTTGGGCAGGGTTGATTCGCGGCCCCACGGCGTGGAGGAGTCCGACGTTGAGCAGGTTCACCGAGGAGATGTACGCGACCGCCCGGACCTCCGCGCGCGGGCTGGTGACGGGCGAGCCGGACGCGCCGGTGCGGCAGACGTGGGGTGAGATCCATCGGATCGCGCGGTGCATGGCCGGTGCGCTCGCCGAGGCGGGGATCGGGCACGGCGACGCGGTGGGGGTACTGGCCGGGATGCCGGTCGACATCGCGCCGGCCTGTCAGGCGGTGTGGATGCGCGGCGGGTCGATCACGATGCTGCACCAGCCCACCCCGCGGACCGATCTGGTGGTGTGGGCCCGCGACACCGAGACGGTGTTGCGCATGATCGAAGCGCGGGCGGTGGTGCTCGGTGCCCCGTTCGAGGCGGCCGAACCGCTGCTGCGCGAGCGCGGCATCACGGTGGTGCGCATCGACCGCATGCGCGAGGGCGCCGACACCGATCCGCTGCCCACCACCGAGGACGACGTCGCGTTGCAGCAGCTGACCTCGGGCTCGACCGGCTCGCCGAAGGCGGTGCGGATCACGCACGGCAACTTCTACGTCAACGCCTACGCCATGTTCGACCGGGTGAAGTTCCAGCTCGACAGCGATGTGATGATCAGCTGGCTGCCGCTGTTCCACGACATGGGCATGGTCGGATTCCTCAGCGTGCCCATGCAATTCGGCGCCGAGGTGGTGTGCGTGACGCCGTTGGACTTCCTGCGCAGGCCGCTGCTGTGGGCCGAGCTGATCAGCAAGTATCGCGGGACCGTCACGGCCGCACCCAATTTCGCGTACTCACTGCTGGCGCGACGGTTGCAGCAGGCCGAGGAAGGCTCGCTGGATCTGAGCAGCGTTCGCTACATGTGGAACGGCGCCGAACCGGTGGATCCGGACACCATGGAGGCACTGGCGGTGGCGGGCAAGCGATTCGGGCTCAGCCCGCTGGCGCTGACGCCGGTCTACGGGATGGCCGAGACGACACTGGCCGTCTCCATCCCCGACCCGGACCGGGGCCAGGTGCTCGATCTGGTCGACGCCGACCTGCTCGAGGCGCTCGGTAAGGCGGTGCCGGTCACCCCGCACGGCCACCACGGCACGATCCGCAGGCTGCCGACGCTCGGCTACCTCGTCGACGAGCTGGAGGGGCGGGTGGTCGACGCCGACCGCCAGCCGTTACCGACCCGCTCGGTCGGGGTGATCGAACTGCGCGGGCCCGCGGTCACCGCCGGGTACGTCACGGTCGACGGGTTCCGGCCCGCCCAGGACGCCGACGGCTGGCTCGACACCGGCGACATCGGCTACTTCACCGAGGAGGGGCTGGTGGTGGTCTGCGGCCGGATCAAGGACGTGATCATCATGGGCGGCCGCAACATCTTCCCCACCGACATCGAGCGCGCCGCCATGCGGGTGTCCGGGGTGCGGCCGGGCAACGCGGTGGCGGTGCGGCTGGACGCCGGACAGAAGCGGGAGAGCTTCGCCGTGGTGGTCGAATCCAACGATCACCAGAACGCCGAGGCGGTGAAGCGGATGGAGCGCGACATCGCGCACGCGGTGTTCGCCGAGGTGGGCGTGCGGCCGCGCACGGTCGCGGTGCTGGGGCCGGGCGCGCTGCCGAAGACCTCCTCGGGCAAGTTGCGCCGCGCCGCCACCGCCGCGCACCTGCGATGAATCCGCCGGGCGCGGACCGTCTACTCCGGTGACCGCTGTTGCCCGGAAGGAGGCCGCCGTGCCCGACACCGAACCGACCGTCCACCTGGATCCGCGTTTCAGCAGCCCGGACGCCACGCCGCCGACCTGGTCGGCCGTGCGCGACGCGCTCGACGCGGCCGCGCTGTTCTGGCTGTCCACGGTGCGCCGGGACGGGCGGCCGCACGTCGTTCCGCTGCCCGCGGTGCTGCACGACGGCGCCCTGCACTTCTGCACCGGCGAGCAGGAACAGAAGGCGGTGAACCTGGCGGCCGACCCGCGCTGCGCGCTGAGTCACGGCAACGGCCGCGACGACGAGGGCCTCGACGTCGTGGTCGAGGGCACCGCCGTCCCCGTCACCGACCGCGCCCGCCTGGAGACGCTGGCACAGCTGTGGAAGACGAAGCTGGACTGGGATTTCGAAGCCACCGACCGCGGCTTCCGCGAGGTCCACGGCAGCGGCGAGGCGGTGGTCTTCGCGCTCACCCCGGTCAAGGTGCTGGCCTTCGCCAAGGGCGAGTCCTACAGCCAGACCGCTTACCGGTTCTGAAAGCCGGTGCGGCTCAGGACAACTCCCGGCTCAGGACAACTCCCGACTCGGCGACAACTCCCGACTCGGCGCGGTCCCGGGTCGGCGCGGTCCCGGCCCACGCGGTCGGTGGCTCAGTGCAGTTGGTTCTGCGCGGCCTCGAGACCGACGCGCAGCAGCAGCTCCACCGCGTCGGCGGCCTGCTCCACGATCACCGGCACCTCGTTGCGCTCGGCGGCCGCGAACGGCTTGAGCACGAAGTCGGCCGGGTCCTGCCGACCCGGGGGGCGGCCGATGCCGATGCGGGTGCGCAGGTAGTCCTTGGTGGTGAGCGCGCTGGAGATGGAGCGCAGTCCGTTGTGACCGCCCTCGCCGCCGCCGCGCTTGAGCCGCACGGCACCGAACGGCAGATCCAGTTCGTCATGCACGACGATGACCTCGGTCGGCGGCACCGAGAAGAACCGGGCCAGCGCCGCGACCGGCCGACCGGACAGGTTCATGTAGGAACGCGGCTTGGCGATGAGCACCTGCCGCCCGTCCAGCCGGGCCTGCAGCAGGTCCGCGCCGGATTTCTTGTGCACGGCAAAACGGTCGCCGACGCGCTCGGCGAGCACGTCGGCGACCAGAAAACCGACATTGTGCCGGGTGCGCTCGTATTCCGAGCCCGGGTTACCCAGGCCGACCACGAGCGCGGGCCCGGTCGAAGGACCGGTCATCGGCGAGTTATTCGGCGCTCTCGCCCTCGCCCTCGGCCGCTTCCTCACCCGGGGCGGGCTCGGCGGCGGGCGCGGCGATCACGTTGACGACCAGCAGCTCGGGGTCGCTCGCCAGGGTGACACCCTGCGGCAGCGCGATCGAGCCCGCGGTGATCTGGGTGCCGATCTCGGCGTCCTCGACGGAGACCTCGATGGCCTCGGGCAGGTTCAGCGCCTCGGCCTCGATGGAGATGGTGGTGGCTTCCTGGGTGACCAGGGTGCCGGGGGCGGCATCGCCGGTGACGGTGACCGCGACGTCGGCGGTGACCTTCTCGCCACGCTTGACGATCAGCAGGTCGGCGTGCTCGATGTAGCGGCGGATCGGGTGCACGACAACCGACTTGGTGAGCGCCAGCTGCTTCTTGCCCTCGATGTCGAGGTTCAGCACCGCGTTGGTGCCGTGCTCACGCAGGATGGCGGCGAAGGCCTGGGCGTTCAGCGACAGGTGCTGCGGCTCGGACTGGTGGCCGTACAGCACGGCGGGCACGTTGCCCGCGCGGCGGGTGCGGCGCGCGGCGCCCTTGCCGAACTCGGTACGGACGGACGCTTCGAGAAGGTTGGCGTCGGACATGACTGGATCTACTCCTACGGCTCTTCCGGGCTGTCAACGGTGCCCAACAGGGTGGGTGGCGCCCTGTGTGGTGGGGTTGGTCTACTCGTCGGGGCGAAGACCGAACGAGGACGGCCGGAAGCCGCGCCGCGTCGATCACGGTGTCGCATCACACGTCTGTTGCGTCACACGTCTGGAGGACACCCTCGCCGAGACAACCCGAACACCATACCTCGAGGTCAGCACCCGGCTTGAATCGGGTGGTCAGCGCCCTGCGGCCGTCGCGGCCGCCACCCGGCACCGGTCGCGACCGGCCGCGCCGCGTACGCTGGAGCGGTTGCCCGTTCCCCTCGCCGTGCGAAAGGCTCCCCATCGTGACCGCCCCCGAAGACGTCGTCGCGCCCACCCCCCGCGGGCTGCCCGCCGAGGTCGCCCGGCGCCGCACCTTCGCGGTCATCTCCCACCCGGACGCGGGTAAGTCGACGCTCACCGAGGCCCTCGCCCTGCACGCGCGGATGATCTCGGAAGCGGGCGCCATCCACGGCAAGGCGGGGCGCAAGTCGACGGTCTCGGACTGGATGGAGATGGAGAAGGCGCGCGGCATCTCCGTCAGCTCCACCGCGCTGCAGTTCAACTACCGCGCCGCGGGCAGCGACGTCGACAGTGTCATCAACCTGGTCGACACCCCCGGCCACTCCGACTTCTCCGAAGACACCTACCGGGTGCTCACCGCGGTCGACGCCGCGGTCATGCTCATCGACGCCGCCAAGGGCCTCGAGCCGCAGACCCTCAAGCTCTTCCAGGTCTGCCGCCACCGCGGCATCCCGGTCATCACCGTCATCAACAAGTGGGACCGGCCCGGCCGCGCCCCGCTGGAACTGCTCGACGAGATCGAGGAGCGCATCGGCCTCACCCCGACGCCGCTGTTCCTGCCGGTCGGCATCGCGGGCGACTTCCGCGGACTGCTGCGTCGCGGACCCGAGGGCGCGCCGGTCGAATACATCCACTTCACCCGCACCGCGGGCGGCGCCACCATCGCGCCCGAGGACTCGCTGACCCCCGAGCAGGCGCAGGAGCGCGAGGGCGAGGCATGGACCACCGCGGCCGAGGAGAGCGAGCTGCTCTCGGCCACCGGCCAGGACCACGACCAGGAGCTGTTCCTGGCCGGACAGACCTCCCCGGTCATCTACGCCTCGGCGATGCTGAACTTCGGTGTCCGCCAGCTGCTCGAGACCCTGGTGACCTTCGCGCCGCCGCCCGGCCCGCGCAAGGACGTCGACGGGGTGCCGCGCCAGACCACCGACCCGTTCAGCGCGGTGGTGTTCAAGGTGCAGGCGGGCATGGACACCGCACACCGCGACCGGCTGGCCTTCATGCGCATCGTCTCCGGCGAGTTCGAGCGCGGCATGGTCGTCACGCACGCCCAGACCGGACGTCCCTTCGCCACCAAGTACGCGCTGACGGTGTTCGGCCGCGAGCGCTCCACCGTGGACACCGCCTACCCCGGCGACGTGGTCGGCCTGGTGAACGCCACCGCCCTGGCGCCCGGTCACACGCTCTACGTCGAGAAGAAGGTCGAGTTCCCGCCGATCCCCTCCTTCGCTCCCGAGCACTTCGCGGTGCTGCGCGCCCAGAGCGCGGGCAAGTACAAGCAGTTCCGCAAGGCCATCGACCAGCTCGACTCCGAGGGCGTGGTGCAGGTGTTGCGCAACGACATCCGCGGTGACGCCGCGCCGGTGCTGGCGGCCGTCGGCCCGATGCAGTTCGAGGTGGTCACCGCGCGGATGCTGGCCGAGTTCAACGTCGAGACCACGATGGAACACCTCGGCTACTCGCTGGCCCGCCGCACCGACGCCGCCTCGGCCGACGAGCTGGGCCGCCAGCGCGGGGTCGAGGTGTTCACCCGCAGCGACGGCGCACTGCTCGCGCTGTTCAGCGACAAGTGGCGGTTGCAGTACATCGAGAAGGAACACCCGAACCTGACCCTCGAACCGCTGGTCGCCGCCGCGGACTGAACCGCCCCTGGATCGCCCGTCAGGCGCTGTCGGGTTCGCGGTAGGCCTGGGCCGCGGCGCCGGGTTCGCGTTCGACGGAGGCGATGCCGTCCTCGCGGGCGATGAGGCCCCAGCGGCTCGAGGTCAGACGCAGGCTGGGCAGGTCGCTGAGCGAGAGCACCACCTCGTAGGTGCGTTCGTAGCCGGTGTGGGCGATCCGCCACCGGCCGTCGTCGCAGCGCACGTAGCGGTCGGAGTAGTAGGCCGCGCCGCGCAGCAGCATGTTGTGCTCCGGGATGAGGACGGTGTCGGCCAGGTACCAGGTGCCGGTGGCGGTGTCGCCGTCGACATCGATCTCGGGGTGATCGCAGCGGTGCTCGGTGATGACGTGCGGCCCGAGCGTGTTGCGCAGGAAGGCCAGAAATGCCTCCCGGGATTCGAATTGCAGGTATTCGCTGTAGGTCGCGGTGGCCTCGGGAACCATCGTGTCGGCGAACTCGTCCCAGGATTTGGTGTCGAGGGTGCGCAGGTAACGGAATTTGAGCCGGTTGATGGCCGTGACATCGTCCATGGCCGGTCCCCCTCGCGCGCGCGACCCCTTCGCCTCCCCTTGATTACCACGGGCGAACAGGTCGGAAACCACGCGAGGATCGAGTGGATCGGCCCGGCCGCGCGCGGCGTCGTCGCGATCCGGGCGCTCCGCCGTGGCGGATTCGGCGCTCGAATCGGCACGCTCCTGCTCGCCGCTGCGCTCCTGCATACCTTTCACGATCCCATCGTGGGAGCGCGGCACCGAGAAATTTTCCAGATCTGTATCAGATCGCTATCACCCGCGGACCGGAAACCGGCCGGAAAATCACTGCCCGAGGGTGAAGCAGGTGTGGCAGAAATCCTCGCCGAACTCGGTCAGCCGGAAACTCTTGCGCACGATCTTGGGTGCGCGGCCCGCCTTCTTCAGCGCCGCCTCCACCACCGGCTGCACCTCGAGCACCATGTACCGGCTCAGCACCACCGGGTCCTCGGAGGTGCGGGTCAGGCCGAGGCGGTTGAGGTTGATGAGGTACGAGCGGGCGCGGTCGGGGTAGCGCACGCCGGCCTGCTCGGGCACCGAGGTCAGATCGCCCTGCACCAGCTCCGAGCCGATGCCGAGCGGGCGGTTGGTGCGCACGTCGACCGAGGGTTGCGGGCCGTTGAGCGCCATGAACCGCAGGATGCGCGCCTCGTCGGGGGCGAGTTCGTCGAGGATGCGGTCGTAGGCCGGGTGCACGTCCTCGGTGAAGTAGACGTCGGCCGAGCGGGCCAGCAGGGCGTCGCCGCGCCTGCGCAGTTCCTCGGAGGTGGCCGAGCGCAGGTAGGAGCCCACCGGGATGGCCTGCTGGTTCGGCCCGGTCGGGGTGGGCACGTAGCTGACGATCTCGCGCACCGACCCCTCGGTGACACCGAGCGCGCTGCGGGCGATCGAGCGCAGCGCGTTGCCGGTGCGCTCGGCGATGTCGGCCGAGGACTCACCGTCGAGGGCGGCCTTGGTGAGCTCCTTGGTCACCTCCAGCGACGTGTTGACCGCCCACTGGCTCCCGCGCACGGCCGTGCCCGCGGCCAGCCCGGCGGCGCGGAACACGCCGCGGATCAGCCGGGCCTCGTTGCTGATCTGCCGCTGTTCGACGTCCGAACTGCGTTCGACCGAGCGGGAACCGGCCCGGGCCACGTCCTGTCCGGTCCTGTCGTCTGCCACGTCTACTCCGAAGTATCGCCAAGTGAACGAATCCGCCCACAGATTATTGCCCGACGGCACGGCGTCGCGAACCCCGACCGTTCGCATCCGAACCGGACATTACCCTGTGCAGCGGCCCGTCGATCTCCCGACACCGGGGGACGGCGCACAATGCGGCCGGTTTGCCGGGCTGGTGCTACTTTGATGTCCCGGTGAGGCGGCGGTCACCGGTTTTCGGCAGGAGGGTGTCGTGTTGGAGAGCGTTTTCGGTGTTCACCCGACCATCCTGCTCGAACTTCTGACGATTCCGCTTTTCACTGGCGTCATCGGTTACATCACCAACTGGACCGGTGTGCTGATGTTGTTCCGCCCGCTGTCCTTCCACGGCGTGCACGTGCCCGGCCTGCGGGCGCTGTACCCGTTCCTGCCCAAGCGCATCCAGGTGCTGCCGTTGCTCAGCTACGACGGCAGGTTCGGCTGGCAGGGCATCGTGCCCTCGCGGGCGGACAAGATGGCCAGCATCGCCGTCGACAAAGGGCTGTCCAAACTCGGCAGCGTCGCGGACTTCTATCGCGAGCTCGACCCGGACAAGCTCGCCGAACACCTGGCGACCATCGCCGACGCGCAGATCACCGACATCGTCGAGGAGATCCTGCGGCGCGAGCATCCGCAACTCTGGTACAACCTGCCCAGCCAGGTGCGCGAGATGGTGCACGCGCGGGTGCGCCAGCAACTGCCGGACATCCTGCGCGAACTCACCGACGAACTCGGCAAGAACATCGATCAACTCATCGATGTCAAGCAGATGGTGATCCGGTATTTCCAGGCCCGCCCGCATCTGCTCAACACCCTGTTCCAGGTGCTCGGCGCCAAGGAACTGCGTTTCATGCAGAACTTCGGCTTCTATTTCGGCGCGCCGATGGGTGTGGTGCTGGTGGCGGTGCTGCACCTGACCGGCTGGTCGAGCTGGGTGGTGCTGCCGATCGGCGGGGTGATCATCGGCTGGGTGGTCAACTGGATCGGCATCAACATGATCTTCGCCCCGGCCTACCCGAAGTGGTGGTGCCCGTGGCGGCAGGGCCTGCTGATCAAGCGCCAGCCCGAGATCACCGCCGGCTACGCCGAACTCGTCTCCACCCAGGTGATGACGGTCGCCAACATCGGCGACGAACTGCTCAACGGCCCGCGGTCGGACCGCACCCTGCAGATGCTCGAGGACACCCTGCGCCCGGCCGCCGACCGCGCGCTCGGCCCGGCCCGGCCCGCGGTGAAGTTCATGCTCGGCAGCCGCGAGTACGACTCGCTGCAGCAGACGCTGACCAGCGAGGCGATGTCGATCGCACCGATCGCGTTCGCCGACCCGGACTTCAACGTGCAGCAGGGCAAACAGATCAACGACTACATCGCCAAACAGATGTCGGCGCTGGCTCCCCCGGACTTCGTGGATATGTTGCGATCGGCCATCAAACAGGACGAATGGCTGCTTTTCGTGCATGGCGGCGCATTGGGCCTGCTGGCCGGATACGCTCATATCCTGATCTTCGGAACGGGAGTGGCGACGACATGGCTATGACGGAATCATCCGACGAGGACCATACTCCGTCGAAGGAGCTCGCCCCGTGGCCGCTGGCCGAGGACGCCCCGGCCGGGCGCTCGCGTCGCGCGCCGATCTCCCCGGTCCGCACCGTCCGCGCCGCGGGCGGCGTCGCCAAGGTCGCCCTGACCGCGGCCGGTGAGGTCACCGCGTGGACCGTCGACACCGCGCTCGGCGTCACCGGCACCGTCGTGAAGGGATCGATGGCCGGCCTGCCGCCGCGCGAGGTGCTCGCCGAGGCCGAAGCCGAGGTGCGCGACGCCGTCCGCCGGGCGCTGCGGTTGCCCGCCGCCGCCGACGCCGCCGATCCGGCGCTGCCCACCCTGCGCGAACAGGGCGCCGCGCTGCTGCGGCTGTCGGCCAGCCCGACCCAGGAACAATCCGAGACGCACCCGGCCTTCGCGGGCATCCTCGCCGAACTCACCCCCGACGAGGCCCGCGTCCTGCGCCTGCTCTACCGCGACGGGCCGCAGCCCGCGATGGACATCCGCGCCGGGCGGCGCGGCCTGCGCAGCGAACGGCGGGTGGAGGGCGCGAGCGTCATCGGCGAGCACGCCGGGGTGCGCTTCCCCAACCGGGTACCGCAGTACCTGACCAACCTGCGCAGGCTCGGCCTGATCGAACTGGCCGCGGAACCGGTCGACAACCCGCACCGCTACCAGCTGATCGAAGCGCAGGCCGCGGTGCGGGAACTGTTGAAGCGCTCCGGTTTCGGCACCAAGGTCAGCTACCGCAGCATCGTGCTCACCTCGTTCGGCAGCGACTTCGTGCGCACCTGCCTGCCGGTCGTCGCGCCGGGCGAGCAGGCCGAGACCAGCTAGCCCCGCTCAGGGGGTGTCCTCGGCCAGTTCCAGCCAGCGTTCCTCGGCGGCGTCCTTGTCCGTCAGCACCTGTTTGAGTTCGGCGCCGAGGGTCACCAGCTTGTCCGGATCGGTGGCGGCATCGGCCAGCGCCGCGTGCAACTGCTGCTCGCGCTGGGTGAGCTTGTCGATGGTGCGCTCGAGTTTGGCCAGTTCCTTGCGCGCGGCGCGGTAGGCGGCGGCGTCGGTGGTCGGCGCCTCGCTCGCCGATCTGGTCTGGCTCGCCGGCCGCGCGGCATTCGCGGCCCGCTTGCGCAGGTACTCCTCGATACCGCCGGGCAGGTTGGTGAGCTTGCCGTCGCCGAACAACGCCCAGGTGGAGTCGCAGATGCGCTCGATCAGGTAGCGGTCGTGACTGATGACCACCAGCGTGCCCGCCCAGTTGTCGAGCAGATCCTCCAGCTGCTGCAGGGTGTCGATGTCGAGGTCGTTGGTCGGCTCGTCGAGCAGCAGCACGTTCGGCTCCGACATCAGGATGCGGGTGAGCTGGAGCCTGCGCCGCTCGCCACCGGAGAGGTCGCCGACCGGGGTGCGCTGGCGAGCCGGGCTGAACCCGAGCCGCTCGGCCAGCTGCCCGGCCGAGATCTCCTTGTCGCCCAACATGATCCGCTGCGCGACCTGCTGCACGGCCTCGAGCACCCGCAGGTCGGTGGGCAGGTCGTCGAGTTCCTGGCGCAGCCAGCCGATGCGGACGGTCTGGCCCTGGATGCGCGTGCCCGCGCGGGGCTCGACGTCTCCGGCCAGCGCGCGCAACAGGGTGGTCTTGCCCGAGCCGTTGACGCCGACCAGGCCGACCCGCTCCCCCGGCGCCAGCCGCCAGGTGAGGTCGCGCACCAGCTCGCGCCCGTCGGGCGTGGTGAGGGTGGCGTCCTCGAGTTCGATCACCACCCGGCCCAGCCGTTTGCGGGCGAAGGCGGCCAGGCTGACGCTGTCGCGTGGCGGCGGGACGTCGGCGATCAGCGCCTCGGCCGCCTCCACCCGGTAGCGCGGCTTGGAGGTGCGCGCCTGCGGGCCGCGGCGCAGCCAAGCCAGTTCCTTGCGGGCGAGGTTGCGCCGGCGCGCCTCGGTGGCGTCGGCCTGGCGCGCCCGCTCGGCGCGGGCGAAGATCCAGTCGCCGTAACCGCCCTCGTAGCTCTCCACCTTGCCGCCGACGACCTCCCAGGTGCGGGTGGCGACGGTGTCGAGGAACCAGCGGTCGTGGGTCACCACGACCAGGGCGCTGCGGCGCTCGAGCAGATGCCGGGCCAACCACTGCACCCCCTCGACGTCGAGGTGGTTGGTCGGCTCGTCGAGCACCAGCAGATCCAGGTCGCGCACCAGCGCGGCGGCCAGCGCGACGCGGCGCCGCTCCCCGCCGGAGAGATTGGTCACCGGGGTGTCGTGGCCGAGATCCTGGATGCCGATGCCCTCGAGCACCGCGCGGATGCGCGCGTCGGCGGCCCACTCGTGCTCGGCCAGTTCGCCGCCCGCCGCGTCGTCGGTGAGACCCGCCAGCACCACCTGGCCGACGGTGGCGCCGTCCGGCAGCACGCCGCGCTGGGTGACCACCGCCATCCGCAGCCCACCCAGCCTGCTCACCCGCCCCGAGTCGGGTTCCTCCAGGCCGGTCAGGACCTCGAGCAGCGTCGTCTTGCCGCCGCCGTTGAGGCCGACCACGCCGATCCGCTCGCCGGCGTGCACGCCGAGCGAGACGTTGTCGAGGAGCGGGGTGATCCCGAAGCTCTTGGAGACCTGTTCGAGATTGATCAGGTTGGACATGGATCCTTCCGACATACCGGTGCCGCGGGCCCGGCAGGGCCCCGAGCCAGGGTACCGAGGCGGGGTCGGGGGCCGGTTCGTCGGACCTGGTCAGCTCTCCGGATCGATGACGCGCGCGCCGGGCACCGGCCCGCTCGCGGTGCGCACGCTGCGGGCCACGCCCGCCCCGGCCAGCTCCGCCGCGACCGCGACGGCGGCGTCCGCGCTCTCGCACAGGAACGCACAGGTGGGTCCGGAGCCGGAGACCAGCCCGGCCAGCGCGCCCGCGGTGACGCCCGCGCGCAGCGTACGGCGCAGCTCGGGCTTCAACGAGACCGCCGCGGCCTGTAGGTCGTTGCCGAGCAGCGGCGCGAGCTGGGCGGGGTCGCCGGAGGCCAGCGCCTGCATCAGGGCCTGCGGGTCGCCGAGGCGCGGCGGGTCGCCGTGCTCGCGCAGCCGGTCGAGTTCGGCGAACACCGCCGGGGTGGACAGCCCGCCCTTGGCGAAGGCGAGCACCCAGTGAAAGGTGTTGCGCGACAGCACCGGAAGCAATCGCTCGCCCCGGCCGGTGCCCAGCGCGGTGCCGCCGTGCAGGGCGAAGGGCACGTCGCTGCCGAGTTCGGCGGCGAGCGCGGACAATTCGTCACGGCCCAGGCCCATGTCCCACAGCTCGTTGAGGCCGACCAGCGCGGCGGCGGCGTCGGCGCTGCCGCCCGCCATCCCGCCCGCCACCGGGATGCCCTTGTCGATGACGATCTCCACCAGTGGCGCCCGCCCGACCAGGTGGGCCAACCGCACCGCGGCCTTCCACACCAGATTTGTGCGATCGGTGGGCACCTCGGCGGCGCCCTCGCCGTTCACCTTCACCGTGAGCGCCGAGGCGGGCGAGATCCGCAGGTCGTCGCCGAGGGACAGCGCCTGGAACACCGTGGTCAGGTCGTGGTAGCCGTCGGGGCGCAGGTCGCCGACACCGAGGTGCAGGTTCACCTTCGAGGGCGCGCGCACGAGAACCGGACTGGGCACAACTGACAGCACGAGGCCCAAGCCTATCCGCTGGCCCCGACACCCGCCGGGCTCACGAGCGGCCGGGACGGCGGTGTCCGCCGCGTCCCGATGCGCGCACCGCCTTGCGTACCATACCCCCCAAGGGTATGTTCGTGGTGTCGGCGGACATCGGATCCGCCGCTGTCCCACGAACCGGAGGAGTCGCCACCATGACCACCACCACCTACACCGTCAAGGGCATGACCTGCGGCCACTGCGCGAGTGCGGTCGAGACGGAGATCGGCAAGATCGACGCGGTCACGTCCGTCCAGGTGGACCTGAAGGGCGGCGCCGTGCGCGTGGAGAGCACCGCGCCGCTGGCCGATGCCGATGTCGTCGCCGCCGTGGACGAAGCGGGGTACGAGGTCGTCCTCTGAGGGCAGCCTGCGGGTCGTCCGCGGCGGACGACCACACCGGCGGCGGCCGCCGGGTTCGTTCGGCGGACCCGGCGCCGCCGCCGCGACACCGATCGCTCGACGGCCCGGGCGAATACCGTTGTCCTCCTGGACAACGCGCGGTCAGGCCTGCGCCGCCAGCCGCACATAGGCGGCGGTGTCGAGCGTCTCGCCCCGGGCCGTCGGATCGATCCCCGCGGCCAGCAGCCGCCGTTCGGCCTCGGCGGGACTGCCCGCCCAGCCCGCCAGCGCCGCGCGCAGCGTCTTGCGCCGCTGCGCGAAGGCCGCATCGATGATCTCGAAGACCCGGCGGCGGTGCTGCTCGTCCATCGGCCACGGCGGCTCGACGTAGCGCTCCACCCGCACCAGTCCCGATTCCACCCGCGGCACCGGCCAGAAAACCTGCGTGCCCACCGCACCGGCCCGCCGCACCGTGCCGAAGAATCCGGCCTTCACGCTGGGCACACCGTAGACCCGGCTGCCCGGCTCGGCAGCCAGCCGGTCGGCCACCTCGGCCTGCACCATCACCAGCGCCGTACGCAGGCCGGGCAACTCGGCCAGCAGATGCAACAGCACCGGCACGGCCACGTTGTAGGGCAGATTGGCCACCAGCGCGGTCGGGCTCGCGGGCAGGTCGGCTGCCCGCACCCGCAGCGCGTCGTCCCGCACCACCCGCAACCGCCCCGCCAACGCGGGCGCGCGATCGGCCACCGTGCGCGGGAGATGCTCGGCGAGCACCGGATCGATCTCGACGGCCACCACCGAATCGACCACGTCGAGCAGGGCCAGCGTCAGCGAACCGAGGCCGGGACCGACCTCCAGCACCGTGTCGGCGCGGCCGACGCCCGCCGCGGTGACGATGCGGCGCACCGTGTTCGCGTCGTGGACGAAGTTCTGCCCGAGCTGCTTGGTCGGCCGCACGCCGAACCGCTCGGCCAGCGCCCGCACCTCGGCGGGCCCGAGCAACGCGGCATCGCCGCGGGCGGTGACATCGGCTTCGGACACCGGACGAACCTACCAATCCGCCGGACCGCGCGGCCCGGCACGGGCACGGAACGGGGCGCCACCCCCGACGGATGGCGCCCCGCTGCGGCCTCCGTGGTCACGCTCCGCTACCGCCTCCGGCCGCGATCAGCTCAGGCCCAGCCTGCTGGTGCAGGCGGGCCAGGCTCCCCAGCCCTGGCGGGCGCGGGTGACCTCGGCGATGGCGATCTGTTCCTCGCGGGTCGCCAGGTCGGCGCGCGGGGCGTAGCGCAGGCCGCCCTGCCGTTCCCAGGTGCTCTGGTCGAACTGGATGCCGCCGTAGTAGCCGTTGCCGGTGTTGATGGCCCAGTTGCCGTTGGATTCGCACTGCGCCAGCGCGTCCCAGATCGCGCCGTCACGCACCGGGGGCACCTCGGTGCCCGGCTTGGCGCCCTTGCGGACGGTCTTGGGCTGGGCCGGCACCTTCACCACCGACTCGACCGGCGTGCGCTCCACCTCCGCACCGTTGACCTTGGTGATCGAGAAGGTCACGTCGTGCACACCCGGCACGCCCTCGCTCTCCACCACGGTGCGGCTCATGTTCATCGTCGGATCCTCGATGACGTTCTCCGGCGGATCCAGCGGCAGTGTCTCGGTGAGCTTTTCGACGCGCTTGCGGGTGACCACCACACGCAGGCCGTCCGCGAGCGGGGTGTCCGGGGCGGGTTCGACGGTGTCCTGCTCGACCAGCGGCACACCGGCGACGGAGAGGAATTCCCCGACGGTCGGCGCGGCGAGGCGCACGTCCACCGGAGCGCCCGCGCCGTCGAGCAGCGAGACGGTGCGCGGCGTGGCCACGGTCAGCGCGGCGCCGCTGAGCGGCAGCGGCTTGTCCCGGCCGGGCGAGACGTAGGCGTCGGCGGGCAGCTTCAACTGCTCGAGCGCCTCGCCCGCGGTGAGACCGGTGGTCCAGACCTTGCGCACGGCGCCGTCCACGGTGAGCGCCACCTCGCGCGCCCGGTTCAGCACGATCGTGGCGCCGTCGACCACGGCCGCCCCGAGGCCGGGACGGACCAGATCGCGGTCGGTCACCTCGAAGCCCGCGGCGCGCAGCACACCCGCCACGTTGCGGGACATGGTGGTCTGCACCGTCTGCTGGCCGTCCACCACCACGGTGACCGTCTTGCGGTTCACGATGGCCATGGAAGCGCCCACGATCAGCGTCAGCAGCAACGCCGCCACCGCCGCGTACAGCAGCGGCGAGCGTGACCGGTTGATCTTCGCGATGGGGGACATGGTCACAGAACCATAACGAGGCGGGCACGGCGGAACAACCGCGGGCGCGCGATCAGCGGCGTTCCACATCACGATTCGATATCGACCGCCCTGCTAGAGGACATCTATCGAGGCGAGAAGTGACCTGAGACACACTTACGTTTTCCGACCTGCGGGGTCGGGTAACAACCGCGCGCGCAATCCCCGTCAGATGCCGTACACCCGCCGCGCGTTGGCGGTGGTGATCTTCGCCAGCTCGACCGGATCCTGTCCGCGCAGCTCGGCCAGCGCACGGACGGTGTAGGGCAGGCAGTACGGCTCGTTGGGGGCGCCGCGGAACGGGTGCGGGGTGAGGTACGGCGCGTCGGTCTCCACCAGGATCTGACCGTCCGGCACCACCGTGGCCGCCTCCCGCAACTCGTGGGCGTTCTTGAAGCTGACCGTTCCGGAGAAGCTCAGGATGTAGCCCTCGTCCACGCACGACAGCGCCATGTTCGTGTCGGAGGAGAAGCAGTGGAAGATCACCGTCGGCGGCGCGCCCTCGTCCAGCAGCACGGTGAGCAGGTCGTGGTCGGCTTCCCGGTTGTGGATCATCAGCGGCTTGCGCACCCGTTTGGCCAGGTCGATGTGCCAGCGGAAGGCCTCGATCTGGGTCTCGACGTCGGCGCAGCCCTCCAGCTTGCCCGGCCAGTAGTAGTCCAGGCCGGTCTCGCCGACGGCCACCGTGCGCGGGTCGGCCGCCAGCCGCTCCAGTTCCGCCTGCGCGGCAGTGTCCAGCGCATCGGCCCGGGTCGGGTGCAGCGCGACCGCGGCGAACACGCGCGGGTCGGCGTGCGCGGCCCGCACCGCCCACTGCGCGGCGGCGAGGTCGTCGGCGACGGTCACGACCTGCCCGACGCCGACCGAGGCCGCGCGGTCGAGGATCTCCGCCGTCGACGCGGCATCGGTCGCGCCGCAGGCGTCCAGGTGGGTGTGGGCGTCGACCAGCGGCGCGAGCGGCTCGGGTAGGTCCGGCGCCGGACGTCGGGCACTCACGAACGATCACCTCCGCGTGTCATCGCACACGCGCCGGTGGAATGGGACAGCACAGGCACGAGCATTACAGTAGACAGCACCATGAGCGCGGACGCACCAGCCTTCTACGTCACCACGGCCATCGCCTACCCGAACGGCGCGCCGCACATCGGGCATGCCTACGAGTACATCTCGGCGGACGCCATCGCCCGGTTCAAGCGGCTCGACGGCTACGACGTGTTCTTCATGACCGGCACCGACGAGCACGGTCAGAAGATGCAACAGGCCGCCGCCGCCGAGGGCATCCCGGTCCAGGACCTGGCCGCACGCAACTCCGACGTGTTCGAGCGGCTCGACAAGGCCCTCGACGTCTCCTACGACCGCTTCATCCGCACCACCGACGCCGACCATCGGGCGGCCAGCGTGGCGATCTGGGAGCGGATGCTCGCCAACGGTGACATCTACCTGGACAACTACGCGGGCTGGTACTCGGTGCGCGACGAAGCGTTCTACACCGAGGAGGAGACCACGCTGCTCGAGGACGGCAGCCGCATCTCCACCGAGACCAAGACGCCGGTCACCTGGACCGAGGAGTCGAACTTCTTCTTCCGGCTCTCCAAGTACCAGGACCGGCTGCTGGCCCACTACGAGGAGCACCCGGAGTTCATCGCGCCCGCCACCCGGCGCAACGAGATCGTCAGCTACGTCAAGGCGGGGCTGAAGGATCTGTCCATCTCGCGCACCACCTTCGACTGGGGCGTGCCGGTGCCCGGCCACCCCGACCACGTCATGTACGTGTGGGTGGACGCGCTCACCAATTACCTGACGGGCGTGGGCTTCCCGGACACCGATTCCCCGGCGTTCCGCAAGTTCTGGCCCGCCGACGTGCACATCATCGGCAAGGACATCACCCGCTTCCACACGGTGTACTGGCCCGCCTTCCTGATGTCGGCCGGCGTGCCGCTGCCCAAGCGGGTCTTCGTGCACGGCTTCCTGTACAACAAGGGCGAGAAGATGTCGAAGTCGGTCGGCAACGTGGTCGACCCGCTCGAACTCGTCGACGAGTACGGCCTGGACGCGGTGCGCTTCTTCCTGCTGCGGGAGATCTCCTACGGCCAGGACGGCAGCTACAGCCACGACGCGATCGTCGCCCGCATCAACGCCGACCTGGCCAACGAATTCGGCAACCTGGTGCAGCGCAGCCTGACGATGGTGCACAAGAACTGCGACGCCGCGGTGCCGACGCCTGGCGAGTTCACCGCGGAGGACCGGGCGCTGCTCGATCGCGCGGCCGGCCTGCTGGACCGCTGCCGCGCCGAATTCGACGCCCAGCAGATGCATCTGGCGCTGGAAGCGATCTGGCTGACCCTCGGCGAGACCAACCGGTACTTCTCCGCGCAGCAGCCGTGGGCGTTGCGCAAGTCCGGCACCGAGGCGGATCTGGCCAGGATGGCGACCGTGCTCTATGTGACGCTCGAGGTCGTGCGCATCGTCGCGATCCTGGTGCAGCCGGTGATGCCGGGCTCGGCGGGCCGCATTCTGGACCTGCTCGCCCAGCAGGGCCGCACCTTCGCCGACCTGGCCACCCCGCTCACGCCCGGCACCCCGCTGCCCGCGCCCGAGCCGGTCTTCCCGCGCTACGTCGAACCCAAGGAGTGAGTGCCCGCCGCCCGTGGGACGTCATTTCCACCGGGCGAGCAGGCGTTCGGCCTCCTTGGCCAGCGCGGCCTGCAGGAAGGGCCCGAAGCTGATCCTGGCCACGCCCTGCGCGGCCAGCTCGGCCTTGTCGGAGACGTCGGGCAGGCCGATGGCGTTGACCGGCAACGGCAGCTCCGCGGTGAGCCTGCGCATATCGGCGTCGGAGTGCCTGCCGACCGGGTAGAGCACGTCGGCGCCCGCCGCGGCGGCCAGCCTCAGCCGCTCGATCGCGCGGTCCACCCGGTCGGCGTCGTCGCCGTCGCCGCGCAGGAACAGGTCGGTGCGCGCGTTGACGACCACGTGCACGCCCGCGGCGTCGGCGAATTCGCGCAGTCCGCGCACGAAGTCGGCGTGTTCCTCGGCGCCGCGCAGCCTGCGGCCCTCGCCGTGCACGGTGTCCTCGATGTTGAGCCCGACCGCGCCCGCCTCCAACAGCCCGTCGATGAGCTGGGCGGGCGCGAGGCCGTAGCCGGATTCGATGTCGACCGAGACCGGCACGTCGGTGGCGGTGGTGACCTGGCGGACCCGGCCGAGCAGTTCGGTGAAGGTCATGCCCTCGCCGTCGGGGCGGCCCAGCGAGTCGGCGACCGGGTGGCTGCCCATCGTGAGCGCCGAGAAACCCGCGGCGACAGCGACGTTCGCCGACCACGCGTCCCACACCGTCGGCAACACGACGGGGTCGCCGGGCCGGTGCAGGGCGAGCAGGGTCTTGGCCTTGTTCTCCAGAGTGGTCATGACTCGATCATGGTCGCCGCCCGGGCCCGCCGCACCCTGACACGCGCCCGGATCAGCAGGACGCCTGTTTCGTGGTGCAGTTGAGGTGGGTGTCGAGGACGCGAGCGCCCGGTCCTTGTTCGCCGAGCCGGTCGTGTTCGTTGACCAGCTTGCAGGTGCCCAGCGACAGACAGCCGCAGCCGATGCAGCCGGTGAGGTTGTCCCGCAGGCGGATCAGCTGCTCGATCCGGTCGTCGAGGTCGGCGCGCCACGCGGTGGACACGGTCTCCCAGTCGCGGCGGGTGGGCGTGCGTCCCTCGGGCAGCCGGTCGAGCGCGGCCTTGATCTCGCTGAGCGGAATTCCCACGCGTTGCGAGATGCGGATGAAGGCGACCCGGCGCAACGTCTCGCGGGCGTAGCGGCGTTGGTTGCCACTGGTCCGGCGGCTGGAGATCAGCCCCTCGCGCTCGTAGAAGTGCAGGGCGGACACGGCGACTCCGCTGCGCTCGGACAGTTGGCCCGGGGTCAGTTCCTTGGCACGCCAGTCGGCTGTCGACATCACACTCCTTCGTTCCGGCTGAACCATACTTCAGGTTAGGGTCACCTCGGAGCGTTTCGTACACATGCGCATGTGTGTGTCTTTCCGGCGGCGGGCGATCCGCCGCCGCGATCGTTCCCGGCCACGAATTCCGTGCCCGGCGGGCCCGGGCGAACTACGGTCGGAGCATGGACCACGGCTGGACGAACGCGGGTGGGTACGGCGTCACCTCCGAGGTGGGCGTGCTGCGCACGGTGCTGCTGCACCGGCCGGGTGGCGAACTGCGCAGGCTCACCCCGCGCAACAACGACCAGCTGCTGTTCGACGGCATCCCCTGGGTCGAGCGGGCGCAGCAGGAGCACGACATCTTCGCGGGGCTGCTGCGCGAGCGCGGCGTCGAGGTGCTACTGCTGGCCGATCTGCTGGCCGAGACGCTCGACGTCAGCGGCGCGGCCCGGATCCAGGGCATCTCCGCGGCCGTCGACGCCCGCAGGCTCGGGCACACCCTCGCCGACGAGCTCGCGGCCTTCCTGCGTGGCGTGGCCGCCCGGGAACTGGCCGAGATCCTGATGGCGGGCATGACCTTCGACGAACTGCCGTTCGGCCCGGACGGCACCTCCCTGGTCCGGCGGATGCACCACGGCGGCGACTTCGTCATCGACCCGCTGCCGAACCTGCTGTTCACCCGCGACTCGTCGTTCTGGGTCGGCCCGCGGGTGGCGATCACCTCGCTGGCCCTGCCCGCCCGGATGCGCGAGACCTCGCTCACCGACCTCATCTACGCCTTCCACCCGCGCTTCCTCGGCGTGCGCCGCGCCTACGAGTCGCACACCGCGCCGATCGAGGGCGGCGACGTGCTGCTGCTCGGTCCCGGTGTGGTCGCGGTCGGGGTCGGTGAGCGGACCAGTCCGGCGGGCGCGGAAGCCTTGGCGCGCAGCCTGTTCGACGACGGCCTCGCGCACACCGTGCTGGTGGTACCGATCGCGCAGAGCCGGGCGACCATGCACCTGGACACCGTGTGCACGATGGTCGACACCGACGCGGTGGTGATGTACCCGGCGCTGCGCGACGAACTGACGGCGTTCACCATCCGCCGCGACGAGGACTACGGCGGGCGCGAGGACCAGGGCGGGGTCACCATGAGCGGACCCGACCCCTTCCTGCCCGCCGCCGCCGAGGCGATGGGCATCGGCAAGCTGCGGGTCATCGACACCGGGCTCGACGTGGTCACCGCCGAGCGCGAGCAGTGGGACGACGGCAACAACACGCTGGCGCTGGCGCCGGGCGTCGTCGTCGCCTACGAGCGCAACGAGATGACCAACGCACGGCTGCGCGATGCGGGCGTCGAGGTGCTCACCATCCCCGGCTCCGAACTCGGCTCCGGCCGCGGCGGCCCGCGCTGCCTGTCCTGTCCCCTGTCCCGCGACACCATCTGAGCTGCCCGTGCTGAGCGTCACCATCGATCCCACATCCGCCGAACCACCCTACGAACAGCTGCGGCTGGCCGTCCTCGCCCGGGTCCGCTCCGGTGAACTCACCGCGGGCACCAAGATCCCGACCGTACGGGCACTGGCCGCCGAACTCGGGCTGGCGCCGAACACCGTCGCCCGCGCCTACCGGGAACTCGAGGCCGACGGCGTGCTGGAAACCCGGGGCAGGCAGGGCTCGTTCATCGCCTCCTCGGGCGACCCCACCCGCGATGCCGCCGGGCGGGCGGCCGCGGCCTACCTCGCGGCGATCCGCAGGCTCGGCCTCGACGACGAGGACGCGCTGCACTACCTGCGGGCCGCCCTTGGCCGCCCCAGCGGGTCGGCACCCGGTGATGAACGCCGCGGCTAGCGCCAGCTGGGCAGCCAGAGCCGGACGTGCCACTCGTCCGGGGTGATCGCCATGGCCGACATGATCGGCCAGAACCACACGAACGCGGCCACCACCAGGCCCAGATACAGGCAGACCGCGAGCAGGCCCAGGCTGTGCCGTTCATCGGGCAGGGCGAAGGCGTGCGGGTCGGCGACGCGGCGCGGAGCCGCGCGGGCGGGGCCGATCACGTCGCCGAGCATCAGCGCCACCGCCATCATCAGGAACGGGGCCAGCGGCACCGCGTAGAAGTAGTACATCTGCCGGTCCAGGGTGAGGAACCAGGGCAACAGCGCGGCGGCGTATCCGGTGAGCACCGCGGCATAGCGCCAGTCACGGCGCACCACGCTGCGCCACAGCGCCCAGGCCAGCACCGGCAGCGCGATCCACCAGATCGCCGGATTGCCGATCAGCATCACGGCCTTCACGCACTGGCCGGGCTCGCACCCGTTGACGTTGTCGGCGTAGTAGTACAGCATCGGGCGCAAGCCCATCGGCCAGGTCCACGGCTTGGACTCCCACGGATGATGGTTGCCCGCCGAATTCGTCAGGCCCTCGTGGAAGTGCAGTGATTCGCCGCTGTAGAACCACAGCGAGCGCAGCGCGTCGGGCAGGAACGACCACCGCCCGTCCGTGCCGATCTGGTTGCCGACGGCGTGCCGGTAGACGCCGGTCTCGCTGGCGAACCAGGCCCAGTAGGTCGCCAGGTACACCCCGAGCGGGACCACCACCAGCGCATACAGCGCCGGACCCACATCACGCAGCGCGGTGCCCCGCCACGGGCTCGGCACCCCGTAGGCCCGCCGCGCGGCCAGGTCGAAACAGACGCTGAGGATGCCGAACGCCGCGACGAAATACAGGCCCGACCATTTCGTCCCGCACGCCAGCCCCAGCAGCACGCCCGCACCGAACCGCCACCAGCGCACGCCCAGCCGCGGCCCCCACGCCGTGAGCGCGGCCCGGCCCTCGGCGTCGGCGCGGGCCAGCCGGGCCCGCACGTCGTCGCGGTCGACGATCAGACAGCCGAACGCGGCGGTGAGGAACAACGCCATGAAGATGTCCAGCATCCCGATGCGCGAGGACACATACAGCAGGCCGTCGGCGATCATCAGGATGCCCGCGATCGCGCCGATCAGTGTCGAGCGGGTCATCCTGCGCACGATCCGGATGACAAGCAGCACCAGCAACGTGCCCGCCAGCGCCGCGGTGAACCGCCACCCCCAGCCGTTGTAGCCGAACAGGAACTCGCCGATGGCGATCATCTGTTTGCCGACCGGCGGATGGACCACCAGCCCGTAGCCGGGGTTGTCCTCCACGCCGCCGCCGGTGAGCATCTGCCAGGCCTGCGGGGCGTAATGCTTCTCGTCGAAGACCGGGGTGCCCGCGTCGGTCGGGTAGTTCAGCGCGCTGAACCTCGTCACCGCCGCGAGTGCGGTGAGTACCAGCGTGACCAGCCAGCCGCGCAACCGGTCGGTCGGGCCGAAATCCGGTGTCGGGCGGAGCGGGGCGGGGCTCGACCAGGTGGCCACGGCCCCGGGTGCGGTCGCGCGGTCGGTCACCTGGGTCACGACCCCGATCGTATGCGGTCGGGGTGTCCGCGCGTCGTCCGGCGCTCGGGCGGAGTCACCCGTTCGCGGTACTCGTCGGCCCGATTAGGCTGGCGGTGATCCAGCGACGACGGCGAGACAGGAGCCCGGTGACAGGCGAGTCCGATCCCAGCGGCCCGACCACCGGGCGGCTGGTGCTCGCGGCCACCCCGATGGGCGACATCGGCGATGCGTCGCAACGCCTACGCGACGCACTGACCACCGCCGACGTCGTCGCCGCCGAGGACACCCGCCGCACCAGGGCGCTGGCCAAGGCGCTCGGTGTCGAGATCACCGGCCGGGTCGTCAGCTTCTACGACCATGTCGAGAACGCCCGCATCCCCGCGCTGCTCGACGACATCGCGGCGGGCCGCACCGTCCTGCTCGTCACCGACGCCGGCATGCCCTCGGTCAGCGACCCCGGCTATCGGATGGTCGCCGCCTGCGTCGACCGCGACCTCCCGGTCACCTGCCTGCCCGGCCCCTCCGCCGTGACCACCGCGCTCGCGCTGTCCGCGCTCCCGGTCGAACGGTTCTGCTTCGACGGCTTCCCACCCCGCAAATCCGGCGCCCGCCGCGCATGGCTGCGCACCCTGCGCACCGAACCCCGCGCCTGCGTCTTCTTCGAAGCACCCCATCGCCTCGCCGACTGCCTCGCCGACGCCGTCGAGGTCCTCGGCCCCGACCGCCGCGCCGCTGTCTGCCGCGAACTCACCAAAACCTACGAGGAAGTCGTGCGCGGCACCCTCGCCGACCTGGCGACCTGGGCCGTCGACGGCGCCCGCGGCGAAATCACCGTCGTCCTCGCAGGCGCCACCCCCACCGCCACCGACCCCACCACCCTCGTCCCCGAGGTCGAAGCCCTCGTCGAAGACGGCCTCCGGTTGAAAGACGCCTGCGCCCAGGTGAGTTCCGCCACGGGCGTGTCCCGGCGAGAGCTCTACGACGCGGTCTTGAGCGCCCGCACCGAGGGGTGAGCTTCGCGCCGGAGGCGGGTCCGTCACATCATGGCGCAGCGTCCCGGATGTCGGGGCCGACGTACTCCGCGGCCGGCGGACACAGGTACTCGACGCTCGCACCCGCCACGATCTTCACCGGGCGAGGAGGTTCAGCATTGCGGATACCGCTCGTCCCCAGGTGAATTGTTCGGCGCGGTGGCGGGCGGCGCGGCGGCGGGTGGCCGGGGGGCGGGCGAGGATGTCGGTGACGGCGGTGGCGAAGGCGGCGGGGTCGTCGTCGGCGATGGCGCCGCAGTCGGCGGTGACGATGTCGGCGAGGGCCGAGGAGCGGCTGGCGACGACGGGGGTGCCCGCGGCGAGGGCTTCGAGGGCGGCCAGGCCGAAGGTTTCGTGCGGGCCGGGGGCGAGGGAGACGTCGGCGGTGGCGAGCAGGGTGGCGACCCGGTGGCGGTCGGAGATGAAGCCGGTGAAGTGGACGGCGGGCCTGCCGTCGGGCAGGGCGGGCACGCTGCGGGCGCGTTTCTCCAGCGCGTCGCGGCGAGGTCCGTCGCCGGCGACGACCAGGCGGACCGGTGCACCGGCCCGGTTGAGTTCGCCGACGGCCTCGATGCTGCGGTCGACGCGTTTCTCCACCGACAGCCGTCCGCAGTGCACCAGCA
Organism: Nocardia sp. FDAARGOS_372; assembly: GCF_002554515.1. Taxonomy (NCBI): domain Bacteria; kingdom Bacillati; phylum Actinomycetota; class Actinomycetes; order Mycobacteriales; family Nocardiaceae; genus Nocardia; species Nocardia sp. FDAARGOS_372. Next base: position 3,761,411 of record NZ_PDDW01000001.1, read on the forward strand.
GCGGGTGGCCGGGTGCGGCGAGGTCGGCGCGCAGGCGGCCGTCGCGGCGGCGGGGGCTGAACAGGTCGAGGTCGACGCCCAGCGGCACCAGTTCCACGTTCGGCGCGCCGATGCGGCGGAATTCGGCGCGGGCGAATTCGGTGGTGCACACGACGATGTCGTAGTCGGCGGCGGTGCGGCGGTTGGCGATGTCGGCGCAGCGGCGGGCCAGCGGGCCGGGCAGTACCTGGCCGAGCAGCCGGTCGAGGCGTTCGTGGGAGATCATCACGCCGGCCACGTCGCGGCGGCGGGCCCAGCGGCCGAAGCCGCGCAGGGTGAGCCGGTCGGAGACCTCGAGCACGTCGGGCCGCAGGCCGGTGAGCACGTCGGCGACGCGGCGCGGATCGGCGGCGCGGTAGCCGCCGGTCCACGGGATGGGCAGGGCGGGCAGGGTGATCCGCACGGCGCCGCCGGGCAACACCTCTTCGCGCCTGCGCGGTCCCGGCACGATCAGCACCACCTCGTGCCCGGCGGCGACGTACCCGGCGCCCAGGTGGTGCAGCGCGGTTCGCAACCCACCCGAGCGGGGGCCGTAGAAGTTGGCCAGCTGCACGATGCGCACTCCGCCGATGGTGGCGGGCACCGGAACCCAGCCGGGCAACGCCCGGTGAACAGTCGGGAAAGAACGCGGGAAGCGGCGGTCAGCGCTTGGCGACGCCGCGGACCGCGCGCGGCAGGTCGAGGTCGAGCGGGATGCGCCCGGTCACCAGATGCGCCTCCACTTCGTCGGCGGGCATGGGGCGGGCGATGAGGAACCCTTGGGCGCGATAGCAACCCAGGCCGACCAGGGTGCGGGCCGCGACGGCGGTCTCCACGCCCTCGCCGACCACACCGAGACCGAACGAGCCGGCCAGGCCGATGATGGACTTCACGATGGCCAGGTCGTCGGTGCTGGCGCCGAGCCGCTGCACGAATCCGCGGTCGATCTTCACCGCGTCGACCGGCAGCGCCTTGAGGTGGGAGAGCGAGCTGTAGCCGGTGCCGAAGTCGTCGATGGCGATCTGCACCCCCATCCGCTTGAGTCCGCGCAGGGTGACCTGGGTGCGCGCGAGATCCTGCACGACGACGTGTTCGGTGATCTCCAGGCAGACCGAGCTGCCGTCGATGCCGAACAACCGCAGGATGTCCTCGATCCGCTCGACGAAATCCAGGCTCACCAGCTGCACCGGTGAGACGTTGATCCGCATCACGGTGTTGGCGGCCAGCCCACGCCTGCGCCACTCCGCGAACTGGGCGCAGGCGGTGCGGATCACCCAGCGGCCCAGTTCCCCGGCCAGGTTGGTGGCCTCGGCGACGGTGACGAACGCGGCGGGCGGCAGCATGCCCCGGGTGGGGTGCATCCAGCGCACCAGCGCCTCGAGCGCCACGATCCGGCCGGTGCGCAGATCCACCTCGGGCTGGTAGTGCAGCAGCAGGGAGCCGTCGGACACCGCGCCGCGCAGGTTCAGCTCCACGTCGTCCTGGAGTTCGAACTGGGCACGCATCGCGTCGGTGAACACCGCGACGCCGTTGCCGCCGCCGGATTTGGCCGACAGCAGCGCGTGGTCGGCGCGGCGCAGCACGTCGGCCACCGTCGTCTGGCCCGGAATGCCCACGGCGACACCGACACTCGCGCCGCGGCTGACCGATTCCCCGCCGACGGTCACGCGCCGCCCGATCAACTGCTGCAACCGGGTGGCCTCGAGTTCGGCCGCGACGGCGTCCATCGGCTTGGCGGGCACGATGACGAATTCGTCGCCGCCGAGCCGGGCGATCATGTCGTTGGGGTCCAGGTTCTCGCGCAGCCGGGAGGACAGCGTGCGGATGAAGTTGTCGCCCGCGGTGTGACCGAGGAAGTCGTTGAGGGCCTTGAGCCGGTCCAGGTCGAGGAAGAACGCGGCCACCGGGCCGGGGCTGCCGGGCCGCAGCCGGTCCTCCATGTATTCGAGCAGGGCCCGGCGGTTGGCCAGGCCGGTGAGGTCGTCGTGCAGGGCGATGTAGCGCAACCGTTCCTCGGCCACCACCCTGGCCTGCACCTGGGCGAACAGCGCGGCGATGGCCTTGAGCACGTTGAGTTCGCGGGTGCTCCAGCTGCGGTCGCCCTCCTTGATGAAGCCGAGCACGCCGGTGGACTCCCCGCGCGAGACCAGCGGCACGCAGGCCATCGCCACCTTCGGAATTCCCGAGGATTTACGGATGGTCTCCTGGTAGTCGGCCGAATCGTGGCCGGGCCGGACGATGATCGGCTCGGTGGCGTGCTCGAGTTCCCGGAAGACCGAGTCGGCGTCGGCGAAGCGGACCACGCGCAGCGGATCGGGGTCGGGGACGTCGGCGCGGTGCGGCCATTCGGCGACCAGCACGGTGGTGCGGTTCTCCCGGTTGGTGTGGCGCAGGTAGCTGAAGTCGACGTCGAAATGCTCGACCAGCTTGGCCAGCACCCGTTCGCTCGACGCCACCATGGTGGTGGCGTCGACGCCCATCAACTCGGAGGCGACTTGCGTCACCAGTGAGTCGAGCGTTCGCCGAGGCACCTTGTCTCCGATCGTGCTAGCTGCCCTGGCCCGCACCCGGCGCTGGTAACCGCCTGCTGCGGACCGTGGCTGCTGCCGCGTAGCTCAGACGAAGCACCAACGCCATGATCTCATGCCCTGGCACTCCCAGCAGGTCCAGGAAACGGCCCTGAAGTGACGTTAGTGTATCCGCGAAATCCTCTGAAATCGCGGTCAGCTCCTCGGCGCGGTGTGCGTAGAGGAACACCGGCGACACCGGTTGTACGGCCAGCCCTCGTCGTCCGGCCTCCAGCCACACCCGTTCCAGGGCCGCGCCTGCCCGGGCGTAGTCGCTCAGCGAGGCCGCGTCGCGGCCGCCCTCGCAGGGCAGGGTGACCGCGACCAGCGCCGAACTCGACAGCACCCGGTCCCTGGTCAGTTCGCCGAGCGCGCGGCCGCCGGACCATTCGCGCAGCCGGTCCATCACATCGGACCGGGCCGCGATGCGGAGTTTGGCGTGCTCGTCGGGTGCCAGTTCCATGCTGCGCAGGTCGATGCCGTCGCGCAGATCCTCGCCGGGGCCGCGCAGTTCCTCGAACATCTCCTGGTGCAGGCGCGGGGTGAGGAAGCGGGCCCGATCGGAGCCGCCGAGCAGTTCGGCGGCCTCGGCCAGCGCCGCGCGGTCGGTCAGGGTGTGCAGCCGCCCGCCCGCCGCGCGCGCGGCGGCCGCCAGGGCGGCGAGCACGCCGTCACGGATGGGCGCGCCGGTGCCGAGCCTGCGGTTGGTCGCCCTGGTGAGCGCGGCGGGATAGTCCCGCGCCAACAGCTGGTCGCTGCCCGCGCCGAAGCGCAGGACCGCCGTGAGCGGGGCGCTCTCGTCCTCGATCAGGCGGTGCTCGCCGAGCAGGCCGTGCGCGGCGGCGGCCGCCCTGGCGTTGTGCAGGGCGGCGCCGATCGCGACCGCGCTGCCGCGGTAGCCGATGTCCATGGCCGAGGAGCGTCCCGGATCCAGCGCGATGCGCAGCTCTTCGTCGGTCAGGTGCAGCGTCCACGGCTGCACGTTGCCGCCCGAGGGCGCGCGCTGCGCGGTGCCCGCCACCTTGGCGCGCGGCGGGCCGGGCGGGAGCAGGCCGGGTTCGGGTCCGTCGTCCCACACCAGATCCTCGACCGGGGCGGGTTCGGCGAGCCCGTCGAGCGCGCGCTCGAGGTCGACCCGGGTGCGGCCGGAGGACAGTTTGAGGCCGAGCCCGATCCGGCGCACCGCGGTGGCCGCGATCGCCGCGCCGAGTTGCACGTCACCGCCGAGCTGCGGCCAGGTGGTCACGGTCTCGTCGATCTCGGCGAGGCTGGCCGCCATCCGGGCGGACAGCTCGCCGGGGTCGAGGATCCGCATGACGTGCGGCGCCTTCTCTTTCGTGGTCAGGCCGCGCAGGTCGGCGGCGGTGGTGGCGCCGAGCAGTCCGTGGAAGGGCGGGCGATCGGGTTCCAGGTCGTAGCGTTCGACGTCGAACAGGCCGCGGTCGCTGGTGTCCATGAGCAGCGGCAGCCGGTGTCGGCGCGCGCCCTCGCGCACGGCGAATTTCACGTCGAGGGAATCGCACTCCTCGAGCACCAGGGTGAGCCCGTGCAGGAATTCGTCGACGCTGCCGTCCTCGACACCGCAGGTCATGACCTCGACGGGCAGGTAGGGGTCGAGTTCGGCGATGCGGCGCGCGGTGACCACCGCCTTGTTCACGCCGATGTCGAACAGGGTGCCCGGCACCCGGTTGAGGTTGGACAGTTCGATGTCGTCGAAATCGGCCAGCCGCAGCAGCCCGCAGGAGCCCTCCAGTGCGAGCGTGTGCGCGATGGCATGTCCGACGCTCTGGCCGACGATGCCGACCTTCATCCGGCCGAGGGCGGCCTGTTCGGCGCGGGTGAGCTTGTTGCGGTTGCGGTCGAGCCGGACCGCGCGGAAGGTGCGCGGGCCGGGCAGGCCGACCAGCACCCGCCGCCAGGGGTAGTAGACCCAGCGGTCCGATTCGGGCCCCTCCGGTGGATCGCACACCTTCGCCAGCTCCGCCCGCAGCGGGTCGCGCAGGTCGAGGATGCGGATCGACCGGGTGGTGCGCAGCCGGGCCAGCGCGGCGGCGTCGTCGGCGGCGTGCTCGTCGAGGATCAGTGGCCGGTGCTCGGCGCCTTGGTCGGCCTCGTCGGTCATCGCGCCGCCCCGCCCTTCGTCGCGAGCACCGGCCGCGGCACGCCCCACGCGCGCAGCGCGGCGCGCTCGATCATGGTGAGCGCGCTCTGCGACCGGGTCGCGTGCAGGCGGTAGGAGGTGGTGTCCCACCAGAGCGGGACGGTGCGGTAGCGCTCGTCCGGGTACGGCACCGGGGCGATCTCGCCGGCGACGCGGCCGCCGCTGGAGCGATACAGCGCGATGCTGTGTTCGGCCGTGGTCGCGAAACCCCACCGCGCGCCGAGCAACCAGGCGGAGTGCACGACGCAGCGGGCCACCGCCGCACCCAGATGCGGCCGGTGCGCGGCCTCGCGGGACACCCAGACGGCCTTGGCCTCGACCACGCCCTCACCGATGCGGTCGCCGATCATGGTGCGCAGCGCGGCTTCTCCCGGCCTGCCGGTCCAGGCGCCGAGGCCGTGCGCCTCGGCGGCGCTGCGGTAGGGGCCCTGCGCGCGCAGTCCCGCGACGATCGCGCCCTCGGGATCGACCGCGGCGAAGAACAGCGACGTGGATCGCCCGTCGGTCACCCGGTCGTATTCGAGTGCCGATTCCACGCCGTACTGCCGATACACCTGCAATGCTCCGCCGAGGTAGCGCCGCCACAGATCCGGATGGGCATCCGGAGTAGTCACATGGAAGACGTAACCGGATTGCATGTCGCGAAACCGCAACACCTCGGTCTCACGTGCGCCCCCGGCGCCGACTGCGACCGTCTCGACAGTCATGGTGTTCCTACTCCGTTGTCACCGCTGACCGTGCCCGACCCGGGCTCGGCCGTACCCACTCTCCCCCGTCGCCGACATCGGGAGAGTTGCCAACGGCAGTATCCGTCATCTCACAGGAATTCACCAGGAATCTGGTTACTTCGGCGGAAACTCTTCGCACGACCCGACAAATCTGCAGGTCAAGCCGATGAAATCGGCTGGACATGACAGAACCTGAAGACCAGTCGGTTCATGGACAGTTAACGCTGAGCTAATCAGACGAGGATGGAGATGTAGAGTTCCACCTGGTCGCGGCCCCGCCACACCTCGATCTCCTCCCGGTAGGCCCGGGTGATCTCGGCGGACGCGGTGGCGTCGTCGACCTGGGCCCACACATCCTCCACCGGATCGTGATAGTCGCCGTTGGGCGCGAACCGCGCGTACACCCCCTTGGGTACCCGCACGAGCAGATCACCCACCGGGACCAGGCCGGGCTCGGCGTACTCGAAGCACACCATCGCGTTGTAGTTGCCCGCGGGATCGGGCACGTACACGGTGTACATCAGCTCCTCGCCCGCGTCCCGGTCACGCAGCCGGTCCTTGAGGAACTCGATCAGATCGCTGTTGCTGACCTTGAAGCTCGGCCGCACCCGCGGTACCACCAGCCCGCCGTAGATCGCCTCGCCGCGGACCGCGATCGTGTAGGTCATCGTGGATCGACCGCCAGGTACAGCTCGATCTTGTAGGCGTGCGGATAGCACTCGAAATCTCCGGTGTAGGTGCGCTTGATCTGCTTGTGTTCCTCGGCGTAGGCGATCTGCGTCCACAGGTCGGTCATCACCTGCGGGAAGTTCCCCACCGAGGAGAACCGCGCGTAGCTGCCGCGCGGCAGGCGCGCCACCAGATGACCCCGCGTGACCTCGTCGAACGACCGGCACTGATAGCCGACGATCTGGGTGTTGTAGGTGCCGAGCTCACCGGTGTAGTCGGTGTAGGCGCTGGCCAGCGGCCCGCCGAGCTCCTGGTGCAGCACCGCCGCCCAGGCCGCCTCGAGGTCGTGGTCACGCAGTTCCCCGAGCGCGCGTTTCGGACTGCGGACGGGCAAACCGGCGACCCATGTTTCGTCCCGCTCGACGATTTCAAACTGCATGGAAAAACTCTCTCGAGGTGCATCCGCGAGCGCACCCGCATCCGGTCGGCTGGAACCGCCATGCTACCAACTCGATCATGATGCGTCCGGGCACATGTCCGCACCCTTGTCCCCGGCCACGGCCGCGCTGAACTGGACGAATGTCCTGAAATGCGGCCCGCGCGGCGCGGCCCGGCGATCGGCTCGTCCGCTGCGGTGTCCCCTTGTCCGCGCGCGGCCTCCCGTCCCTCCCGCCCGCGCTGGCGAACGCTCGGCTATCGATGCGGGAACCCGGCGGGCAACACCGGAGTCATCATCGAGCGATCCGGATCAGGCAGGTGGCGAAGCGCGGCAACCCTTTCGGCAGCCGCACGCAGTACAACTCGACGAGCTGCCAGCCGCGGCGCACCGTCAGCAGCCGGACCCGGATCCGCACCTCGTCGCGCCGGTGCTCGCTCAGGTCACGCAGCGCCTCCAGATACCGGGCCAGATCGTCCGGGTGCACCAGATGCGTGGTCGCCAGGGAGAATTCCCGTCCGTCCGGCGCCGGATCGAGCTCACGCGAGGCCGGGTGGTGACGCCAGGCGATACCGGCCGGCGGCGGGGTGAGCCATTCGATGATCTGCAGGCTCTGCAGGTCGATCAGCGCGGTCGCCCCGTCGAGCAGGGCGGCGGCCGCGTCGTGATGATAGGTCGGCGGCACCAGGCCGGGCGCGCGCGCCGATTCGATCTGCAACAGCACCGCCCGCAGTGCGCTCGTGCCGTGCGGACGGAAGAACCCGAACACGCGCGTCGTCCGGTCGTCGGGCGTGCGGACCTGCATCGACCCCTGCCAGAACACCCCCGGCCGCGGGTCGAGCGCCGCGCTCATCAGCCGGTCGCGGCCCTCGCATTCGATGATCCTGGACAGGAACCAGGCGCCGTGCAGCAGTGGATGCCCGGGTGGCAGCACCGGCCCGCCCGCACCGCTGCTGCGCACCGTCCACTGCGGCCCGTCCCAGACGAAGACGTCCACCGCGGGCGGCTCCGGCGGCGTCACCCGGGCAGCCGCGGCCCACAGCTGCACCGCGAGCGGCGCCCCGTCCGGGCCCGGCACCGGAATGGCGAGCACGCGGTGGTCCTCACCGCGCACCGGAACCTCGCGGCCGATGGGGCGGGCCGCTTCGATCGCCCGCCCGACCACTGAAACGGCCACCGCGGCGAGTGAATTCGGCCGGATCGCCCGGGTCAGCGAGCGCGTGCGCGCCGGCCCGTCCTCGGGCACGTGCCGGATCCCCTTGTCCGGCTCGGCGGTGTCGACCACGAACCACATGTGCGTCCCCCCTCGGCGCGTCGATGCACCGCCGCGCTCCGCCGACGACGGGACCCGGTCCCACCCCGCCCCCGCCGGCCCGGCGCGTCCGGTGCTGCTTCCCGGGTGAGCCTAGCGCCGCCGGTGAACACGCGCGTACCCGAGGCAGCTCGCATCCGCGTGGCGATCCCGCTATCGGCCGCTGACCGGGCGATCTCCGCGCGACTCGACGCGGCGAGTCCATTCGGCGAACTCATCGTTACCGACCATAGTGGAGGGTGATGGATACCGAGAGCACGTCTACACCGAGACCCGACGCGCGCCTGATCGGCATCGGCGTCGCCGCCGTGGCCGCCGTCCTGATCTGGGCGGCGGTCGACCAGACCGGCTTCGGCCGGGCCTCCGACACCGCGCTGCAGTGGGTGCTGGACAACTTCGAATGGCTGTTCGTCATCGCCGCCGACCTGTTCCTGGTGCTGTGTGTGGTGATCGCGGTGAAGTTCGGCCGCATCCGGCTCGGCGCGGACGACGAGGAACCCGAGTTCGGCAATCTGGCCTGGATCGCGATGATGTTCAGCGCGGGCATGGGCATCGGCCTGATGTTCTTCGGCGTCGGGGAACCGTTGCAGCACTTCGTCTCCCCGCCGCCGTCGATGGACGTCGCTGCCAAGAGCACGGCCGCGGCCAATGTGGCCATGCAGTTCTCGCTGTTCCACTGGACGCTGACGCCGTGGGCGATCTACGGCATCGTCGGGCTGGCCCTGGCCTACGCGACCTTCCGCAAACGCCGCGGCAACCGGCTGTCCTCGGCGTTCGTGCCGCTCATCGGCGAGCGGCGGGCCCGCGGCTGGATCGGGCAGGCGGTCGACCTGCTCGCGGTGTTCGCGACCGTCTTCGGCACCGCCACCAGCCTCGGGCTCGGCGCGCTGCAGGTTGCCAAGGGCCTCAACCTCACCCTCGGCACGCCCGACACGGTGACCGTCCAGCTGATCATCATCATCGCCCTCGGCGCGGCGTTCGTGACCTCGGCGTTCTCCGGTCTGCACCGCGGCGTCAAGTGGCTGTCCACGATCAACGTCGGGCTGGCGGCACTGCTGATGCTGTTCGTGTTCGTGCTCGGGCCCACCGTCTACATCCTCGACACCATCCCGCCCGCGGTCGGGAACTACCTGGCGAACCTGCTGCAATTGGCGACCAGGACCAGCGCCAACGCCGACCCGGAGTGGATGGGCGCCTGGACCGTCTTCTACTGGGCGTGGTGGCTGTCCTGGGCGCCGTTCGTCGGCACCTTCCTCGCCCGCATCTCGCGCGGGCGCACGATCCGGGAGTTCCTGGTCGGGGTGCTGCTGGTGCCCAGCGGCGTGACCGTGGTGTGGTTCTGCGTGATGGGCGGCACCGCGATCCGGCTGACCACCACCGGGGTGGCCGATCTCGGCGCGATCGCCGCCGACGCGGAAGCCTCGCTGTTCGGCATGCTCGAGGCGCTGCCGCTGGGCACCATCACCTCCTGGGTGTCGATGATCCTGGTGATGACCTACTTCGTGACCAGCGCCGATTCCGCCTCGCTGGTGATGGGCTCGCTGACCAGCCGCGGGTCGCTGCATCCGCCGTCGTGGCTGGTGGTGCTGTGGGGCACGTTGATGTCGGCGGTCGCGGCCGTGCTGCTGCTCGAAGGCGGACTGGCCTCGCTGCAGGCGGCCACGATCCTGGTGGCGCTACCGTTCGTGCTGGTGATGCTCGCCCTGTGCTGGGCGCTGTGGCGGGAACTGAGCAAGGACCCCGGCGCGGGCCTGATCAGCAGGCCGCCGCTGCACGGCCTCCGGGACGCCGTGCGCGCGATGGTCGGCGAGGCGATCGAGGAGCGCCAGCCGGGCAGGCTGTCGCTGCGCAAGGCCCGGCGCGCGGAGACACCGCGCTGATCCGGCCGACGTCACCGCGTCACGAGGTCCGTCACCACCAGCCGAGGATCGGGCCGAGCCTGCGGCCCAGTTCCGGCGCCATCGACCGCGAATAGCTGGCGGTGAGGTGGTGCTCGTCGTGGTAGATGAGGATGTTGCCCTCCACCACCGGGCAGATGTCGACCTCGCAGACGGCGTCGGAGAGGTCGAGCGGGAAGACGTTCGGAAACGACGTCGCCGGTTCCTCGGCCGGGTTGACCGGGTCGAGCGCGTCGGCCCGGCGCATGCCGCAGCTGTAGCGGTCGCCGTTCTGGGCCAGGCAGTCGATGGCGCGGTAGCGCACCCCGTCGCGGCGCAGCCACGGGGTGTCACGCATGGCCAGCACGTTGAGGCCGTGTTCGGACAGCCGCGTCCACACCGCCAGGTAGTCGGCGGGGGTCTCGTCGCCGGTCTTGTCCCGCGGACGGGTGCCGGTGGTGAACACCCACTCCGGCCGGTCCACGCCGAGCCGGTCGATCACCTCGGCCGACCAGTCCCGGCAGTCCGGGATGGCCTGCCCCTTGTACGACACCTCCTCGGCGACGGTCAGCGGGCAGCCCATCTTGAGGTAGACCGCGATCCGGAAGCCGTGCTCGCGTCCGAGCAGGTCGAGCGCGGGCACCCAGTGCTCGGCGTGGGAACTGCCCACCACCGCGATGGTCCGCTCGGCGGCGGTGTCGCCGTAGTCGCAGGTGATCACCTCGCGGGTGTCCCAATCGGCGATGCAGCCGTCGTGGGTGGGGTAGGCGGCGTCGGCCGGGGCCTCGAACACGGTGGGCCGCATGTCCGCGCGGGGCGTGTGCGCGCCGCCGACCAGCGCTTCGGCACCGGGATAGCGGATCGGATCGAGTTCGGAGACCGGGCGCGGCGGCAGCAGACCGGCCACCACCTGCGCGGTGACGGCGAGCGCGAGCAGGCTCACGCCGAGCGCCAGCACCACGTGACGCCCGGTCTGCGCGCGCGGCGGCCGGGCCGGGGCGGGGGCGCGCAGCGGCTGCTCGACGTAGCGGTGGGTCAGGTAGGCCAGCACCAGCGAGCCGGCCAGCACCACCACACCGCCCTCCACGCCGATGGTGGGGGTGCCGCGCTCGGCGAGCAGGAAGATCAGCAACGGCCAGTGCCACAGATACAGCGCGTAGGCCAGTTCACCGAGCCGCACCATCGGCGCGGCGGCCAGCAGCCGGTTCGGCAACGGCAGCGCCCCGGTCGCGAGATTCTGCCCGGCCAGGATCAACGCCAGCGTCGCGCCGACCGGGATCAGCGCGGCGGGGCCGGGGAAGCGCGCGGCGCCGTCGACGATCCAGCCGCACGCCAGCACCAGTGTCGCCCCGGCGAGCGCCAGCAGCACCCGCAGCACCCGGGGCAGCGACAGCGCGGGCAACGCGACCGCGATCAGCGCGCCCGCCAGCAGCTCCCAGGCGCGCGCGAAGCTGTCGTAGTAGTTCCAGCCCTGGTGCAGTCCCACCCCGCGCGCCGCGTACCCGAACGAGGCCGCCGCCAGCACGGCCAGCACCAGCGCGACCGCGGGGCGCAGCGCCGCGGGCCTGCCCACCGTCCGGCACACCCACACCAGCGCGGCGATGCCGAGCAACGTCGCCACATAGAACTGGCCCTGCAACGACATCGACCACAGGTGCTGCAGCGGGCTCACCGACGGATCGGCCGCGAGGTAATCCGACCAGGACAGCGCCAGGTGCCAGTTCTGGTAGTACAGCAGCGAGGCCAGCGTCTGGGACGCCAGATCCGTCCACTGGGTGTAGGGCCTGGTCAGCACGCCGACCACGGCGACGGTGACCAGGACGACCACCAGCGCGGGCAGCAGGCGCCTGCCCAGCCGGGCCGCCGTCGCCCGCAGCGCGACCCCCTCCCCCGTCTCGGCCCGCCGCAGCAGTGACCCGGTGAAGAAGAAGCCGGCGAGCACCAGGAACACGTCGACGCCGCCGGACACCCGGCCCATCCAGATGTGGAAGATCACCACCAGCGCGATGGCGATACCGCGCAACCCGTCCAGGTCGCTGCGATAGGTGCTGGTGCGCGCCGTGGTGCCGGACGCGGTGCGCCCGCGAACCGCCGGCGACTCCTCCGGCGTCCTCACGCCGCCGCCGCGCCCCGCCGCGCGGGGACGCCCCGGCGCGCGACGACGGTGTCTCCGGGGCAGACGAGCGGTGAACGTGACATGACAACCCTCTTATCACGTCGCGCCGACGCCGGTCCAACTACGATCGAACTCGGCTCGATCTCGTTCATCCGCTCGGCGCTCTCGCTACGAATCGGTTCCACAGGTCCTCCCTTCCTGGAATGAGGTAGCCCATGGGCACATCCAGCAAGCCCGCAGCTCCGTATCGCTCGTTCATCCTCCGCCCGGCCACCGTCCTGCTGGGCGGAGCCGTGTGCGCGGCCGTCGTCGGGACCGGTCCCGCCCTGGCCGACCCGGCCCCGCCGCCGATCCAGGTGCCGGTCATCCACGCTGTCGGGCAGGTGCCCGGCGCGCCGCCGGGCGGGCTCGCCGAGCTGGTCGACGCGGCACTCGGCCTGCTGGCGCCCCCGCCCCTCGCACCACCCGCGCCCCTCGCACCACCCCCGCCCGGCGTGCCCGCGCCCCTCGCGGCCCTGCCTGCCCCGGCGGCCGAGCCGATGCCCGCGCTGCCGATGCCCGCGCTCGGGGCCGGGCCGGTCGAGGCCGTCGCCCCACCCGAAGTCTTCGGGGCAGCCACGCCTGCCCCGGCGGCGGCCCCCGTTCCGGCCGACACCGACCCCGGCCTCGTTCCCGTCGCCGACAGCGCGGCGCCGCAGACCGATCGGGTCCGGATCGGCCGGGTCGAGCTCGATCGTCCCGGCGCTCTCCCGCCCGAACAGGCCGCCCAGATCAACGCGGGTGCGGCCGGATTGGAAGACGGCTTGTCGGATGTGCTCGACAGCACCGGCTTCGAGCCGCGGCGCTCGGATCAGATCGCCGCACACGTGGTCGGCGACGCGGCGATCGGCGCGGCGATCGGTGGCGTCGCGATCGCGCCGGTGGCGGCCGGTGTGGGCGCGCTCGTCGGCGGCGGCATCGGCTTCCTGTTCGGCATCCCGTTCCTGCCGACCGGTCTGGTCGTCGGGCCGGTGGTGGGGGCGACGCTGGTCTACTCCATGATCACCGTGCCCGCCATCGTGACCGGCGCCGTCATCGGGGCGGGTGTCGGTGCGGTCGAGGGCGCGAACGCGCCGCTGCCGCCGGAGCCGCCGGCGAGCTGACCCGCTCGCCTCATCCACGGGTTGCCTCGCTCCGAATCAGATCCGATAGGTCGTCCTCCCTTCGGAATGAGGTAGCCCATGGGCAAACATCGCACGCCCACCGCTCCACACCGTTCGTTCGTCCTGCGTCCCGCCACCGTCCTGCTCGGCGGGGCGATGTGTGTGGCGGTGGTCGGGACCACGCCGGCACTGGCCGACGACCAGCCGTTCACCGCGCCGATCGCGCAGTTGCCCGTCGGCCCGGTCGACGGCGGCGCGCCACTGCGCGCGATCCCGTTCGCCGCGGCCGGTTTCGGCGCGCCGGTGGCCGGACCGCAGGCCGCCGCCGCACCGGTCGCCGACCCGGTCGCTCCGGCGGTCGTGCCCGCGGCGACCGCGATCGACGAGCCGGTGCCGCCCGCGCCCGCCGCGCCGCCGGTCGCGAACGACATCACGATCGGCAGTGTCTCGATCCCGCGCCCGGACTTCGTCCCGGCGGAGACCGCCGCCCAGATCAACCAGGGCTCGGCGGACGTGGAGAACGGGCTGTCGACCATGCTCGACAGCACCGGCATGGATCCGGCCCGCTCGGACGTGATCGCCGAACGGGTGATCGGTGACGCGGCGATCGGCGCGGTCGTCGCCAACACGGTGGCCTCGCCCATCTCCAGCGCCGGCGCGATGGTCGGCGCCGCGGCCGGGTTCATCGCGGGCATTCCGTTCCTGCCCGCCGGCCTGGTCGTGATGCCGGTGATCGGCGCAGTGCTCGGCTACGCGTTCGTCGCCGCACCCGCGGTCGCGGTGGGTGCGCTGATCGGCGCGGGCGTCGGCGCGATCGAGGGCTCGCTGGTCCCGGTGGAGTCCGCTCCCGCCGCGCAGTAGGACCGCCGCCCGGGCGGTCAGCGGTCGGAGACGGCCCGGTGGGCGAGCAGGAACGAGCCCATCGCCGCGGCCACCGCACGCGGCTGGTCGAGCATCGACAGGACATACGCGTCATCGATCTCGACCAGCCGCGCGTCGGGGATCAACTCGGCCAGCCCGCGGCCGTGCTCGCGCGGCATCACTTTCCCCGCGGACGACCACAGGATCAACGCGGGCCCGGAAAAGCGCCGGAGCGCTTCGGTGTTCGCGATCAGCTCACGCTGGTGGAACCCGCTCCGCGCGTAGGCGAGCAGGTCGCGCCGGATGCCCGGATCGCGCAGCCCCGGCTCGGTCCACCCGCGCACCAGTTCGTCGGACACCCCGCCGCGCGCCATCCACCCGAACAACAGCGGTGAGCGCCGCAACCACGGAGTCCGCAACTGCCGCAACGCCAATGGCACGCCGCCGGGCACGCGCGTGGCGATCACGGCCATCCGGCCCGGCAATCCGGGCGGAAAGTTGCCGAAGGCTTCGCAGGGCAGTGCGATGAGGCCACCGACCCGTTCGTCGAGGCCGTACGCGGTGAGGAACAGCGCACCGCCCCAATCGCTGTGCACCAGGGTCACGTCGCGCAGGTCGAGGGCGACCAGGAAGTCCGCGACCAGGCGGTTGAGTCCGTGCAGGCTCAGGTCGGCGCCGGGGCGCAGCGGTTCGGGATGCGCGCCGAGCGGCAGGTCGGGCAGGACGTAGCGGAATCCGGTGGGCAGCAGGTCGAGCACCTCGTCCCACACGGTGTGGTTCATGAGCAGGCCGTGCAGCAGGACGACGGGCGGCCCGTCCCCCCGCTCCACATAGTGCAGCCTGCCCGCGGCGAGTTCGACGGTCGGCATCCCGAGCCTCCATTCGAGCGATCGCTCTAGAGTATTTGCTCTAGTCTGGAACCGTGGCCGAGCAGATGTCAACCGGGAAGATGTCGAGCAGCACGCGGGAACGCCTGGTCACCGCGATGACCGAGCAGCTGCGGGTGCGGGGGTACCACGGCACCAGCGTCAAACAGATCACCGTCGCCGCCGCCGCGCCGATGGGCTCGCTCTACCACCACTTCCCCGAGGGCAAGCCCCAGCTGGCCGCCGCCGCCCTGCGCGAGTCCGGCGCGGCCTACCTGCAGCTGATCCCACTGCTGATGGACGAGCACGCCGACCTGCGCGACGCCGTCCCGGCCGCGTTCGCCGCCGCGGCCGACCAGATCGAGCAGACCGGCTGGATCAACATGTGCCCGGTCGGCACCGTGGCCGGCGAGATCGCCGACAGCGAGCCCGGCCTGCGTGCGGTGACGGCCGAGGTGATCGGCTCCTGGGTCGCCGAGGGGGCCGCGTACTTCCAGCGCCGCGGGCTGCCGGAGGCGCACGCCCGGGAACTGATCCTGGCGATCCTGGCCGCGCTGGAAGGCGCGTTCATCCTGTGCCGGGCGTTGCGCAGCACCGAGCCGCTGCGGGCGGCGGGCGCGACCCTGGCGACCCGGGTGGCCGAGATGACGGCCGGGAACCGGCGGAGATGACCGAGCCCGGTGACCCCGCCCGTCGGCGGAGTCACCGGCATCGCGACGCGGCGGGTGTCAGCCGGGCACGGTGACCGGATCCACCACCCGGCCGAAATCCAGCTTCACCAGCCGGTCGGCGCGGTCGAAGTACCGGTCGTCGTGGGTGATGACGATGACCGTCTTCCCGCGCCGCTTGAGCCCGTCGAGGATCTCCCGGTAGAACACCTCGCGGAACTTCGGTTCCTGATCGGCCGCCCACTCGTCGAACACGTAGATCGGCCGGTCCTCCAGCAGTGCCGTCAGCAGCGCGAGCCGCTTGCGCTGACCCTGCGACAGCGCCACGGTCGAGAGCTTCCCGTCCCGCACCGTCACCTTGTCGTCGAGCCGCAACTCGCGCAGGTACCGCCGCACCTCGTCGTCGACACCAGGGCCGTCGAACCCGAGGTACTCCTCGAAGAGGTGGAAGTCGGTGAACACCGCCGAGGTGTTCTGCCGGAACCACTCGATGTTCTGGTGATCGATCGGCTCGCCGTTGAGCCGCACCGTGCCCGCGCGCGGCACATACAGTCCGGTGATCAGCTTGGCCAGCGTGGATTTGCCGCTGCCGTTGCCGCCGACCACGAAGGTGATCTGCCCCGGCTCGAACACCAGATCCACCGGGCCGAGCCGGAAGCCGGCCTCGTCCTCGGCGCCGGGCGGCGGCGGTCCGAGCGGCACCGGTCTGCCGTCGGCGCCCGCGTGGCTGACCGTGCGATGACCGTTCACGTCGGGCGGACCCTGCGGCGGCAGCCCGCCGGCGCCGGGCGGCGGCAGCGGCGGCCTGCCGCCGGGATGCGGTCCGGGCGGGCCCGGCGGGAACTGCGGCGGCGCGTCCTGCCGGTAGCTGTACTCCACCCCGGCGAGCTCGAGCCGCGCCGACTCGACGGCGGGACGCTGCGCGTAGGGCAGCTGCTCCTCGTCGTGCATGGTCTCCAGCGACAGGTTCATCGCGCGGATCTTGGCCAGCGCCACGTCGCCGCGCAGCAGGTCCGGGATGCGGTGCATGAAGTTCTGCATCGGCATCGCCAGGAACGTGGTCACCAGGACGTAGCCGATCATCACCTCGCGCGGCAGGTCCATCGCGGCGGCCACCGCGAACAGGATCAGCGCCATCGTCGCCAGTTGCAGCAGCTGGCCGAGCCCCTGGGCCACCGAGAACTTCGAGCCGGCGTCGACGTTCTGCGTGCGCAGGTCGCGGGCGGCGCCGAGCAGGTGCCGGTCCATGAAGTCGCGGCGCCTGCCGCGGTGCAGCTTGAGTTCCTTGATCCCCAGGGTGACCGACTGGAACGAACGCAGCAGCGCGTCCTCGTTCTCCCTGGCGTCACGGTAGATGCGCCGCACCCGGCCGAGGAACAGCTCGACGCAGGCGACCCCGAGCAGCGTGCCCGCGATGGTGATCGCGAAGATCGGTCCGGAGACCATCGCGAGGTAGACGAAGCAGCCGATGATGGTCGCCACGTCGATGCAGATCGCCGGAATCGCCGTCACCGCCTGGGAGAGCGCCCGCACGTCCTCGGTGAGGGTGGCCACCAGGCGGTGCGTGCCGAGCCGTTCCAGATGCTCGAGCGGCGCGGCCACCACGCTCGAACTCAGGTCGGCCCGCAGCCGGTAGATGGCGTCCTGCGCCAACCGGATCAGCAGCACCTGCGACAGCAGGCCGCTGACCAGCACCACCAGCCCGGTGAGCGCGAACTGCGCCAGGGTGACCCGCGGATGCGGCGCGGGCGAGACCACCCCGTTGATCAGGGTGACCAGATAGGTGTTCGCCGCACCGCACACCAGGCCAGCGGCGACGACCGCGGCGATGCGCGCCCAGGAGATCGATACGAGAAATCGGAGGAGTTGCATGATGGCCTCAGCGACGAATGATGTCGAAGATCAGGCCCTCGAGCGTGACCCCGGGCGCGAAGGAGAACGCCACACCCGTCGAGATGGGTTCGGCGGTCGCGGACTGCGCGATCATCTGCTCCAGCACGAAGATCAGCGAGACCGAGAGCATGTTGCCGTGCCGGGCCAGCACGTCCCAGCTCGGCGCCGCCTGCTCGGACGAAAGCCCCAGCGAGCGCACCGATTCCTCGATGATCTTCGGTCCGCCCGGGTGGATCGCCCACAGATCGATGTCGCTCTTGCGCAGACCGTTGCGCGCCAGCACTTCCCGCACCACCGGGTCGACCCCGCGGTAGATGTACCGCGGCAGGTTCTCCGACAATTCGCAGGTGATGCCGTTGTGGTTGACCCCGAGCACGATGCCGTCCTCGGCGGCGTCGAACAGGTGGCTGAAGCTGTCGCGCACCACGACCCGGCCCGGCGCCAGCGGCTGCCTGGCCTGACTCGCGCCGAGCACCACCGCGCCGCATCCGTCGCCGAAGAGGCTGTGGATGATCACGTCGTTGACATCGTCGGCGAAGACGGCGTTCACCGAGCTCAACTCGAGGCACACGACCAGCGCCTTCTTGTCCGGATGCGCGCGCACATAGTCGACGCCGGTGCGAATGCCGTTCATGGCGGCCGCGCACCCCATGAAGTTCACGACCACCCGCCCCACGGTCGGCGCGAGTCCGAGCTCCCGCAGCACCGCGACGTCCACGCCGGGAGCGATGAAACCGGTGCTGGTGACGAACACCAGCAGCCCGATGTCGGCGGCCGCCGCGCCGGAGTCGGCGAGCGCGCGGCCCGCGACGTCCACCGCCAGCGGTGCGGCGTGCCGGTAGAAGAGGTTCATCCGCTCCCGCAGCGTGCCGGGCTGCCTGCTGAAGGACCGGAATTCGGGCGCGGTCGGGTCGACCGCCATCCGCCGGGTCTCGATCCTGGTCTTCTCGTAGACCCGGGCGATGCGGGCGCGCTGGGCCGGATCGGTGAACAGGGCGGCGACCCGTTCGGCCGCCTCGGCCTGGTCCACGATCTGCGCGGGTGAGCCGGTCGCGATGCCCTCGACCACGCCGATGGTGACCGGCGGCGCCGGCGGCATCGGGGTGTGTGCGTGGCCGAGGTCGGGATGGATGCGCTGACGGGGCTCGGTGGCGGGACGGGCGCCGCCCTCGTCGACGGTGATGGACATGGTGGTTGTTTCCCTTCGAGGAATGGCGGTCGGCGGCGCTGCCTCCGGACGGTGCGTCGGTGAGCGGTGATGGAATCGGTTCAGACGGTGCCGATCCCGGTGAAGCCCTGGACCGTGTAGGTCGCGCAGGTCTTCAGCGCCGTCGGTGAGAAGTGCTCGCGTACGAAGCCCCAGTTCTTCTCCTCGGCCTCCCGGGAGGGAGCCAACAGGTAGGTGCTTATCTGCTTCGGGAAGCGATCGGTGAAAAAGCTCTTGGCGGGCAGCCATTCGACGCCGAACTTCGCCGCCTCCTCGCGGAGGATGTCCTCGGTGGCGATGTTGGCGAATCCGCTGCGCTGATACGGCAATACGTGATGCACCCGGTGCGAGCTCAGGCCCGCGGCCAGGAAGCAGTCGACGTAGCGGTTGCCGATCACGGTGAGGTCGTAGGCCTGCTCGATCTGGTTGATCGCCCAGTCCTCGGTGTCGGATTTCGGCAGCTCGTCGGTCTCCACCTCGAAGTCGTGGCTGGCCACCACCAGGAAGGTGCTGATCCACAGGGTGATCACGAATTGCAGTGCCCAGGCCCAGAAGTCGCCCGCGAGGGTGAACACGATCAGTTCGCCCAGCAGCAGCGCACGCATACCGAACGAGCCGATGAAGTGCGGCAGCGCGCCGCGCATGCTGCCGTACATCTCCTTCACCCCCACCTTGCGGGTGAGCCGGACGACATCGAGCAGCCGGATGGTCATGCCGGTGACGGTGTGCCCGAACTTGTGCAGCGTGTGCACCGGGATCCGGTACAGCCGCGGCACCTGCATCATCATCGTGAAGACATTCTTCTTGATGTCGACTTCACTCTGGGTGTGCGGGTGATGCAGCAGCGCGTGCCCGTCGGCGGTCACGAAAGCCAGTGCGACATAGTTGATGTCGAAGGCGTTCGTGTAGATCTTGTTCATGCCCTTCTGGGCGCGATGGATCGCGTAGTGCCCGAATCCGGCGAGCGAGCTGCGCAGCAGCACCATCGCCAGCACGAACACCGGCAGCGGCAGCCACGCCGGTTCGGCCAACCGCACGCCCTGCACCGCGAAGTAGGCGATCGCGAGCACCACGACCACGGCGTCGAAGATCCGGTCCATCCGCTTCATGCGGGCGGCCACCTCGGGATCCTTCAACCGTGCCTTGACCTTGTGCAGCAGGTCGTCCTTGTTGTCGAAGCGGTACTTCGGGGTGTCGCGCCAGCTGTCGAAACCCTCCTTGAACAGGAAGTCGGGCGCGTTGTTCTTGGGATGGATGTCCTCGGGCAGTGCCTCGCGGTTCAGCGAATACCGTTCGAGCATGCGCTCGATGCGCTCGGGATCCTTGTGGTAGGAGCCGATGATCGAGGTGATGTCACGATTCTTGGTGCGGCCGATGAAGAACTCGCCGCCGGGATGCTTGGCGATCCAGTCGCTCAGGTCGTAGGCTCTGCCGTTGTACACCCACACGTTCGAGACAGGCGGTCTGCCGGGAGGTCCAGGGGGCCGACGGAAGTCCCGCTCCTCGACCTCCGGGCGGTCACTTGTCGTCATCTCATTCCTCCGAGTCTGAACGGCGTCTGTCGAGTGCCGATCAGGGTTACCGGCGCTGTCGTCGAATCCGAATGGTTCCGGTGGCGCCTTGGACTTCACTGAACAATCTCTTAAGCGGCGGGCCGGGCCGGCCGTCCGCGGGTCCGCGGCGGGCAGGGGCCACCGGGCGCGGCCGGGACCGGCCGCGGCGGCGGGGCGCCGACGCACGCGAATTGCGTTGGGGTGATGTGTTCTCCGCGCGAAGATGCGCGTCAGACGACGCCGGTCCGGCAGCGCGAAGGGCGTGTCCCCCCTCGCGCTCCCGGACCGGTCGACGCGGTGCCTGCGGTCGCCGTCAGCCCTGCGGCTTGACGACGTTGACCGGCTCCGCCCACTTCGACAGGGTCACCTCGACGGTGCCCTGATCCTTGGTGACCAGTGCGCGCACCAGGTTCGGGCCGTCACCCGGCGAGGCCGCCTGCGACGGCAGCACCGAGGCCGAGGTCGACGGCGGCGGTACGTCGGCGATCCACAGCGTGATCGGCAGTGTGCCCGCGTTCTCCCCGACGCGCGGGACGATCGGGTCGATCACCGAGGCGTCGATGGTGCCGGTGACCTTGACGACGTTGGTGCCCTCGATGGTCTCCCGGCCTTCGGCCTTCGGGTTCTGCACCTGGGCGATCACGTTCGCCAGGCCCTTGTCCTTGTCCAGGATCACGCCCGGGTCGTAGACCTTCTCGGCCGGGCCGACCGGCGCGTAGTTGGTGCTGTTGACCGCGGTGTAGAGGGTCTTGTCGACCACGATGAACTTCGTGTCGACGAACGGCGCGTCCGGCGCGGTCCTGACCTTGGCCTCCCCCATGGCCTGGCCTGCACCCTGCGGCTGGTTGGTCACGTCCGCCGACACGGTCTCCACCGGCAGGTTCGGGATGTTGTTCACATCCAGATCCAGGTGGACCGACTGCAGCGTCTGCGTCGTACGCGCGGATTCCTGCACGATCTGCGCGGCATCGGGCAGCGGCCCGGTGGCCGGCGCGGACGCGGTGTCGGCGCCGTCGTCCGAGGACGAGCACCCCGCCACCAGCGCGGTGATCAGGGTCGCCGCCAGCAGCGCCGGAGCAGCCCCGGCCAGCCGCGGACGGCGCGGTCGAATACGGTGCAAGGCACGGCCTTGCCTGGTCAGGTCGATCACGAGATGTACCCCCGGATTGTTTCCGTGGCGCCGGAGTACGACGCCGTTGTACAGGGCAGCGGCGCTGCCCCGCACAGAGTATGCAGCACACCCGGGCGATCGCGCGCGATCGGCGAGAACTCGGGCGCTCGGGGGGAGGTTAGGGGGAAGATCGGACCGGGCGGCAGCACGGTCATTCGGGTAGCGTCGACAGCTTCCGTGTCAGGTCGACAAGAAACTCCGCGATCTTGCGGGTGCGCTCGCCATCGAGGACCAAGATGCCGTCTGTGGTCCGCACCCCGGCCTGTGGAACCCTTATCTGGGCGTTCCAATCCCCGACCCGCGTCGCGAAGCGCGCGGACATCACAGGGTCGTCCGGGTACCTCTGGATCCAGACCAAATGACCGAATTCGGTGGTCTCCACGAAACCCTCGGCACCTTCGGTTGGGTCCGGGTCGTTCGGCACCCTGCGTGCCTGCCAACCCGCAGTCTTGTCCTCGCCCAGCAGCACAACGCACACTCCCCCCGACGAGACGTCGGCCTCCGGCCCCCTCGACGAACTCCACGACACATCAACGACGCGCAATTCATCGCGAAAGAAGCTGACGAGAGTCTCGCAGAGTTGCACCTGTGTCATCGAAGGAGCACCCGCGGAAGTGGCGGTCACCCCGGGCGCCGAGGGTGTTGACGGGGTTACGGAGCAGCCCGTT
Source organism: Nocardia sp. FDAARGOS_372 (assembly GCF_002554515.1). NCBI lineage: Bacteria > Bacillati > Actinomycetota > Actinomycetes > Mycobacteriales > Nocardiaceae > Nocardia > Nocardia sp. FDAARGOS_372. The sequence goes on from NZ_PDDW01000001.1 coordinate 3,783,324, forward strand.
CCGAAGACGAGCACGCCGGCCACACCGACCGTCAGGAACCACTTCCTCACTGCGCGACCACCACCGGCGCAGGCCCCAACTCCCAATCCGACTTGTCACCGTCGTGGCCAGTCGCATCGCCGATAGCGTTCTTGATCCCTTCGAGCCCTGGACCGTAGGAGCCCTTCACGCCAGCAGGCCACCTATTACCAGGAAGGCCACTTTGATAGCCCTCATTCTGCTCGATCCGATTGCTCTCGATCATCATTGTCGCCGCCCCGTCCGCCACCTGGGAGTCCCCCGCTGATCCACAGGTGCGACATGATGTGTCGGCTCCCAGGGCGGCGCCGGCTCCCGAGGGGCATAGGAACGCGGCGGGGGCATCGAGGAAGGCTTGGATGAGACAGCTGGGTGCTTCCTGACGATCGGCTCGTCGTCCCAGAATTCGTCCGAATCATCGTAGCGATTGAAGAACCCGGGATTCGTCACCAGCCCACCCCAATTCTGCTACTACCGCTGGCATCCAGCACGGCCATGTACCGCGAAATCTGCATCGCCCCCCTACCGATCCGAATACGGCTACCGCGTCCCCACACAACAGACTCACCGAAGTATCGGCAGCCTGTCAAACCGAGCATGCTCCGCCCGCTCCGGGAGCCTCGCCACCCGCCGGAGGACGTGTGTGGCAGCATCGGCCAGAAACAGGACTCGCCACCTGACGAGGTGGCGAGTCGTGAGAACCAGATGGTGGACCTTGCGGGGGAACTTACTCGAGCCGGGTAGACCTTCGTGACGCCTTCACTGACCTGGGCAAACGGATTGATCCTGGCGGGCAGCGCCAGCCGCGGCCGACCTCGAACGAAAGTTCTGGACGACGCAAGAATGGCGTGTTGATCAGGCGACTGCGGTCGTCGCCGGGTACGAGGCGGGGGCGTCGTCGAACCAGTTGATGGTCGATCACCAGTTGGCCAAGGGGACGGTGCTGAAGATCTTGCGGGAGGGTGGGGTGACGATCAGGCCACGAGGTAGTCAACCCGCTCAATGAGCCGGGGGAACCTCACCTACAACCACCGAAAGGACCACCAACCGGGCGTGGAACCCGGCAGCCAACCTACTCACACGGGCCACCCAGCCACACCCACCAACCCAGGCACGATGGAAAACACCAATCCGAAACCGACACACCCCGCCCGGGACCGGGCGGAAAACGAGGTTAGGGGATGATCGGACCGGGCGGCACCACCGTCATTCGGGTAGCGTCGACAGCTCTTGCGTCAACTCGGTGAGGAACTCCACGACTTTCCGGACTGTTGCGTCATCGAGGATCAAGCTGCCGTTGACGGTCACCACCCCTGACTGTGGGACTCTGATCTGTCCATTCCAATCGCCGACCCGTGTGGCGAAGCGCGCGTCCAGTACGGGGTCTGCGGGATTCATGCGAATCCACACCGGGTGACCGAATTTCGTGGTACCAACAAAGTTCTCGAAGCCTTCGGTGGGATCGGGATCGTTCGGCGCTCGGCGTGCTTCCCATGCCGCAGACTGGCCCTCGCCCAACAGGACGGTGCACACTCCGCCGGCGGAGACGTCGGCCTCCGGCCCCCTCAATGAGCTCGCGGACACGTCGACCGCACCCAATTCGCCACGGAAGAAGCCGAGCACCCTGTCGCACAGTTGCCCCTGTGTCATCGCGGGTATGGGCGTAGTCGAAATCGTGAACGCCGGGGGTGCGGACCGGATGTCCGAGCATCCCGTCGCGAGAGCGATCAGTCCGGCCGCTCCGACGATCATGAGGCGTTTCCTCACTGTGCGACCACCACCGGCGCCGGCCCCAACACCCAATCGGATTTGTCGCCGTCCTGGGTCGTCCCATCGCCGATCGCGTTCTTGATTCCATCGAGCCCATTGCCATAGGCACCCTTGACGCCGGGTGGCCACCGGTTGTCCGGAAGACCCCGCTGGTACCCCTCGTTCTGCTCGATCCTGTTGCTTTCGATCATCATCGTAGCTGCACTGTCCGCCATTGATCCTATAGTGCCTACAATGAATGTCCTCGCCGCCTCCGTCACGTTGGCCAATTCTACATAGATCACCAGTTCAGCCTTCGCGACCTCTTCCAGACTCCTCGCAATTTCCTCGAACGCTTCGATCAATGACCCCAACGCCAATTTTTGCGTGTTCCGCATTCCACCATACCGACTGGCAGCGTCCCTTTACCGGGGAATCTCTGTGCTCCACGGTTTGCGATCAGAGCCCCCGTCATCCGGGAAGCAACGACATCCTTTGCGTCAAGTCGACGAGGAACTCCACGATCTTCCGAACGGTTTCATCATCGAGGACCAAAGTGCCGCCGACGGTCCGCACTCCGGACTGCGGAACCCTTATCTGTCCGTTCCACTCCCCCACCCGCGTCGCGAAGTCCGCGAATCTCGTCACCGATACCGGCTTCAGGCGCATCCACACTGGATGACCGAACTTGGTTGTCCCCACGTAGTCCTCGATGCCTTCGGTGGGATCCGGTTCGCTGGGCGCGCGCCGCGACTGCCAGACGGCGGGCTCACCCCCTAACAGCACCGTGCAAACTCCCCCCGACGAGACGTCGGCATCCGGACCTCGCACCGAACTTGTCGTCCGCACGTCCATCGCGCCCAACCCGTAACGGAAGAAGTCGGCAACCGTGTCGCACAGTTGCGCCTGCGACATGGAGGGCACGGGCGTGGCAATCGTCGAAACGGTTGGCGTTGAGGGTGTGGACTGGATGTCGGAGCACCCGGTCGCAAGAGCAATTACTCCGGACACTCCTACAGCCGTGAGAATCATCCTCATTGCGCGACCACCACCGGCGCCGGACCCAACTCCCAGTCGGACTTGTCTCCGTCGTCGGCCGTCGCGTCGCCGATCGCGTTCTCTATTCCATCGAGCCCGTTGCCATATGCGCCCTTTACGCCGGGTGGCCACTTGTTATCAGACTCGTCCGGATCATCGTAGTGATTGAAGAACCCGGGATTCGTCACCAGCCCACCCCACTTCTGCTACTACCGCTGGCATCCAGCACGGCCATGTACCGCGAAATCTGCATCGCCCCCCCTACCGATCCGAACACGGCTACCCCGTCCGCGCACAACAGACTCACCGAAGTATCGGCAGCCTGTCAAACCGAGCGTGCTCCGCCCGCTCCGGGAGCCTCGCCACCCGCCGGAGGACGTGCTTGGCAGCATCGGCCAGAAACAGGACTCGCCACCTGACGAGGTGGCGAGTCGTTGAGAATCAGATGGTGGAGGTTAGGGGACCTTACTCGAACATAAAAGACCAGGTCAGGGCGCTGGAAGAGCTCCGCGAGAAGCTTCCCAGCCTCGATACCCCCGAGCCGACCGTGATCAAGCGCGACCGACCTCGCCGGGCCCGGCAACTCCGTGCCGATCAAGTCGAGCAGTTGATCACTGACTACCGGTCCGGCGCGACGGTGTACGAACTCGGTGACCGGTTCGGCATCGAGCGGCGGACGGTCAGCAACATCCTCCACCGGCACGGCGTGCCGATGCGCCGCCGCGGCCTCTCGCCTGAGCAGGTCGACGACGCCATCCACCTCTACAAGCTCGGCTGGTCCCTGGCGCGAGTCGGCGACCACTTCGGCGTCAACCACACCACCGTGCTGAATAAGCTGCGTGAACGCGGCATCCCCACCCGAGACACCCACGGGCGTCCGCGCGTCGAAGCAGGTGGTGCTCGATGACCAGGCGTGCAGTTGTGTCGACGCGATCAGGCTCGGAGAGGGCTGCTGTGGTTCAAGCCGTCACCGTGATCATGGGCATCGTCGTTGGCCTCACTTTTCTCTTCGGCTTCGGCAACGTCCTCAACCTTGCGCTCCGGCTCGGCGTGCCCGCCTGGGTCGCGCCACTGGTGGCTCCCGCTGTTGATCTTTCGATCCTCGGGCTGCTGCTCGGCACACGGCACCTGGCGCTCGCCGGTGCATCCCCGGAGGTGCTGCGGCCTGCTCGTCGGCTGCTGATCTTCGCAAGCGTGGTCACGCTCGCGTTGAACGTGGCAGAGCCTCTGGTCGCAGGCGAGTTTGGTAAGGCGGCCTTCGACGCGGTAGGGCCACTCCTCCTGATCGGCTGGTCGGAGGTCGGCCCTGGCCTATTGCAGGCGATCGGCGCAACGAGTCATGTGCCAGCCGCACGCGAAGGCGATCGGCCTGAGCCGGCTGTCCCTGTGGACTCGGATGACGGTGCGCCGGAGACGGGGCCCGAACTCGACGAGGACGTCCCGCAGCAAGGTGGCGAGCGACCAGTCGTTGGGCGGACACCGGAAGCGCTCTTGGCGCAGGCACGGCGAGAAGACGCGGCGCACCGTGCTGCTCACCAGAAGCCGATCTCCGCGGACACGCTTCGTGTACGGCTTGGGATTGGCGCGACTCGGGCGCGGCGGCTTGTCAAGGCTGTCCGCGAGGAGTACCAAGCCGAGGTCGCAGGGGGTCCGGTCGACGCGGGCGCTGGGGATGCGGCGAGGGGTGTGCCGACGGCCTTGGCGGCGTGACGTGAGCGGCGGTGCTCGCCAGCGTGGCCGGTTGCCCCGGCCGTGGAAGGATCGTTCGGTGAGCACGAGCGGGGCCAGGCGCCTGCCCCGCTCCGGGTGATTGGTTGGAGAGCAGGATGATCAGCGGCGATGGGCGGCCTGATCCGTACCAGGCGTTCCAGCGCGGGCGTCTCGCCGTCGACCAGCACATGTCGAAGGTGCTCCAGGCCGAGGACATGTGGGCAGAGGAAACCGCGACGGACATCCTGCTGACGGAAGCATTTCCCGATGTCCGGTACTGGAAGTTCACCAAGCGGCAAGAGAGCGCCGTGGGCGCCGACTGGTTGTGGTGGTGGATCGACACGACCGGGACCAGCTTCGGACTGCTGACCCAGGCCAAGATCCTGAAGCGCCGCGGTACCGGCTGGCACGTCGACTTCGGCTACCGCCGCAGGAAGACCGAGCCCGCGCAGATCGACAAGCTCCTCGTCTCATCCATGACGTTCAGCGTCCCGGCTGCTCACGTCCTGTACTGCGGTACGCCCGCATACCGTGCGGGCCTCGCCTGCGGACTGACGCATCACGATGGCGCCAACTGCCGCGACCGGGAGCGGGCCGGGGTGTCGATCGTGCCCAGCATCATCCCGCACTACCTGATGCCGCGGGTGCGTGACAACGTCGCGGTCGAGGCGTTTCACTGGTCGTTGCCACTTGAGGACGTCGCTGACCCCGGCCGCTCACAGCCACCGTTGCCTCCCCTAGCGGCTGTTCACCCGGACATCGCCGAGTTCATGCGCCGTCCGCAGCTCGGCGCCCGGCGGGTCGCCAAGACCATGCTGGAAGCCGTGCACTCCATCCGCATGGGACAGTTCTCAGCGGCGCTGTCGGAAGACGCAGACGACGGCGTTGAAGACGCAGTGTTCACTCACCTACCGAGTGATCGCGGCCACTTCGGCGTGCCCTACCTGGCGCACGTCCTCGGCGGGCTACGTCACCGACCTCCGGCCTATGTCCAAGACCTGCTCGCTGGCCGGACCCCGCCAACGTGGGTTACCGACGCTGTCGCCGGGATCGTGGTCATTCACGATCCCGAACCAGCGATCCAGCACCTCGCCACACCTGCAGGAGACGGCAGGATGCACCCACAACGGCACCTTGCGGTTGTCCATTCCGATGATCGCGAACAGTTGCCGCCTGCGGCCGTGGCCCGGTCGAACTCAGGATGACGGCGGTGAAGGCCGGGTCAGCGCGAGGGGAACAAGCTCGCCACGTCGTCCACGGTGATGATCTTCCCGAGGGTTGGGGAGAGCAGTTTGCCCAGCCAGCCGTCAGGCGGCAGTGTGGCCTCGATCTTCGTGCGAGCCTCGCCGCGGGCTTCGGCGTTGCCGTCGCCGCAGAGCGCTGCGTACTGCTGAAGGCGGTCGGCCAGCAGGTTGTAGAGCCGGACGGCGGCGTCGTGATTGATGAGGGTGATCCTGTCGCGGGCTGCCTCGGCGGCGTCGCTCTGGACGGTGGTGGCCGGGGTGAGCAAGCAGCCGTAGACCCGTGTCTTGGCTGCGCGCTTGGTCTCGACTTCGATCTGGCCGAGCAGCTGGTTGACGTCTCCGCGGGACACCGGGTGCGGTTCGCCGGTCTTGACCTCCCAAACGCGACGTTCGCCGCGCTTGACGGTTGACCAGGTCCACCGGCAGTCGGTGGCGCTTTGTTCGGTCTTGGGCGGTCGTTCTCCACTGGCTCCGACCAGACGTGCGAGCACCTTGAGGCCGTCGCATTGCTGATCGTGGCTGCCGGCGAGCAGGGTGCGCCCGTCGGAGAGTGCGCGGTCGAGCCGGCCTCCGGCTTCACGACGCCATTCATCCCACACGAGGAAGAGGCGGTCGGTGTCGTCAGCGGTGCGCTCGTGTCCCTTGAGGTCGGCGACCGTGCGGCCCAACCGGCGGAACCACGCGGTGCGAGGCCCGTTGGTGGTGGCGTCTTCGAGGGCGGTGCGCGCGGCGGCGAGGTCCTCGTTCCGTCCGCGGTCGAACAGTGCGTGGGCTTGGACGTAGCGCCAGAACGCGGCGTGCTCGGTCTCTCCGGCGGATGCGAGCAGGTCCGCGGCTTCGCGTGCTCGCTCAGCAGCGCGGCCGTGGTCGCCGATCCACAGGTCGGTGGCCGCCGACACCTCAGCGTCGGCGCTAGCGACCTCACCGCTGCCGCCGGTGCTACGTCCTGGGCGTGGCCGTCGCCGCGGCGTTGCCTGCTTGACGGGTTCGGTGGGGCCGGACGGTTGGGCCACCTGCCAGAACGCCCGGCAGGCGTCGGTCGTGGCGACCGAGCCCTGGTCGTAGAGTTCGAGCGCGGCGCGAACGATCGGCTGTGTGCCTTCGGGAATGGACGCGCGAACCGCTGGGTCGGCGAGGATCTGGGCGAACGTCGGGTCGAGTCCCAGGTACAGCGAGCGGTCGGTCGCGGTGCGATTGGCCCGGCCGAGAGCCTGGGTGACTCGTTGTCCGACACGGTGCCGCATGAAGGTCGCGTCACCGAGGTAGGCGACCACGAACCGCTCGAACTCGCTGCTGGCCTGCGGGACCGTGGTGATGATCACCAGCTTGCAGATGTCGCCGGGGAAGTCGAGCCCGTCATAGCGGCCCGCAGTGATCAACTGCCCCTGGGGAGCGCGGCTCCAGCCGTCGACTGCGGTGTCGTCGCCGGCCCGGAGGCGGTAGACGGGATGGCCGAGCCCACCGAGGATCGCTTGCAGTGTGTCCGCTTCGCTGTGGCTGGCGCACAGCCAGGCCGCCTTCCCACCGGCTGCCTGGACTTGTTCGAGTGCCCAGCTGAGCACGCCGAGGTCGAGTGCCTGCTCGGACGAGGGGTTCAACGCGAACATGCGCTCGCCGGTGCTGCCGGAAAGCAGCGGCTGCTCGGTCTCCAGCCGGGTGACCCGGCCGCCGCCGATGCGGCGTTGCAGGTCGTCCATCGAACCGAGGGTCGCCGAGAGATAGATCCGCTGCTTGGCCTGGCTGTACCCCGCGTTCAGCGCCGTCGGCGGGTGGTAGGGGCGGATCTCGATTCCGGACGGCCCGACAAGCACGCCGCAGTGGGTGAGGTGCTCACGGACCTTCGGCCACACCCACTTGATCTCGTCCCGGAGCTTCTTGACCTCTGCCTTGATCTCGTCCGACTCGTCCTTGAGCGCGAGGTCGGCGACCAGCGGCGACGCCTCGATCGCGTCCCGCGACGCTGTGGCGATCGCCGCCCAGTCGCTGAACGACAGCAGCTCGGGCGGGGTGCCCGGCCGAGCGGTGCCATCGCGCATCGCCTGCAGTCCGGCGTATGCGTCGGTGTGCGCGACGACAAGATCACAGATCGTTCGATACAGGACGCGAGCAGGGCCAGGCTTGTCGGGGATGCGCAGGGTCTGTAGCCCGCTGAGCGGCTGTTCCGCTAGATGGGCGTCGTCGAAGATGACCAGGTCGGCGGGTTTCGGAACGGGCCTGCTGTTGAAGTAGACCCAATAGTTCATCACGCCCACCGCCTGGGCCTGGTGGTAGTCGTCGAGCTTGGCGCCGCCGTAGTCCTTCGCGGCGAACCGGACGACCTCCAGGCCCAACTTGGTGGCTTCGTCCTCAACCCGCTCTGCCAGCTGGCGGGTGCCGGTCAGGTAAGCAACCGACATTCCCTGGTCGAGGGCGTAGTCGGCGATCAACAGCGCCAACAGGGTCTTCCCCTCACCGGTCGGCATTTCGATCGCCACGTCCGGTGTCGTGAGGTGGTGAGCCGCGTAGGCGGCCAGTACCTGCCTCTGACCAGGCCGAAGCTCCTTGAACGTGGTCGACTGGAATCCGGCAAGCCGTTCGTCGAAGTCGGGTACTGCCGCCGGTTCCGCCACCGCTCACTCCTCCATCCGTAGGGCATGAACTCTACGGCGCGGGGCGCATGCTCGATCGAGCTATTTCGGTTCTCGCAGCACCGAGAACGGCAGCAACTGGTCGACCAGGTGCAGCTTCTCTCGGCGGCCATCGGCGTAGCTGATCTCGTAGTTGACCACTCCGAGCCAGTTGCCATCGACGCTGGGAAAGCGTCCGTGGAGCCGGCCTTGCACCTTGCCCGTCAGATCCAGGCCAGTCACGATGACGTGTCGAGGGGCATCGGGCGGGCGAGGGAACAGGTCGTCCAGCAGGACCCAGACGCTGGTGAGCACGGGCCTTCGGCCGTGAACGTCGTCGCCTTCCCAGGTGGTGAACGGGCTATTGATCACGTTGGCCACCCGCCGACGACGGTGTTGTCCTCGCTCGACGGAGGACGAGGTCGCGATAGGTCTCCTCGTCCAGTTCAGCGCGGTCGGGAGTCGGGCCATTGGTAGTCAGCCGCCAGCAATGATCAGCACCCTCGGCAGCGCAAGCCGGACAGCTGATATGGACCTCGCCATCGTGCACAACCGCCCGATACTCGGATGGAGGGAGCGTGTGCAAGCCGAGCTTGCACCTGGCCGGCAGGAGCGCCACGGGCCTGCCGGAGCTGTCGCGCCCGTATGCCAGCCTGCCGTCCGGTTGAGCAGTTCGGAGTAGCCGCGGGTCCATGACCAGCAACGTACCATCTCTTCGCACATACGTTCGAGTGTGTCGGACGGTGTCCGGTTGAGGTCTAGGAGCGTCCTCGGCGGTTGCGTCGGAGGCGAGGAGTGCGGTGACGTCCGGTGACTCTCGCGGCGCTCGGAACGAATCCCGCGGAGACTGTCGTGATGTAGGTATGACCCAGATCGACGAGCGGACCGGTCAGCGCACGGAGCAGCGAACGGCGGAGGATGAGGTGAGCGAGGATCGCGAGCCGACTGCGGCCGAGGTGCTGGCGTGGCGGCGCGATGACGTGTTCCTCCCCGAGGCCGAGGCCACTCCGGAGGAGTTCCCATCCCTGCGGAACATCTCAGCCGGATTCATCTTCGGCGGCGTCGTCCGCCCGCGCGAACCGGCTCCGCCGGAGTACGCGACGCTCCCGATGTCCCACACCTCGGACCGGGACTTCGTCGCACTCGCGCAGTGGAACATGCTGTGGGAAGCGGCCCAGTTCCGGCGGCGCTTCTTCGACTTGGACGACCTGCCGAAGCCGATGGCGAAGATCGCCGATCTCGGCGACGTCAATGTCACATTCGTGCCCCGGACGCGGGCGCGGTACTTCGAGTACGCGCCGCTGTTCCACCTGCTGCCCAAGCGCATCCTGGACATGTTCGGACTCCCGCTGTTGCGTGGCGGCCAGTGGCCGTTCATGGCCGACTGGGCCGGCATCGACGACTTCCTGCCGACCGATTTCGAAGCCCGGCTCGCCCGCGCCTGGGCGTGGACGGTCTGGCCGCACCTGATGTCGGGGTCGAAGATGAAGGCGTTCTCAGCCGACGACCCGATCCGGCTGCTGGCCCACAACCTCGACTTCTGGGTGCCCGCGGTCACCGCCACGATCCAAGACCGGCTGCGGGACTTCCCCGAGGTCGACAAGGGCAAGACGCCCGGCCCGGTCCTCCTGGAGGACGGCAGCGTGCTCGCCGGGGCCATCGCCGGCAACCCGCGGATGGGCGGGCCCGTGTGGTTCGGCGAGGACGACGCCCACGACGCCGTGGTCGAGACCGTGGAAGCCGCCGACCGGACCGGCCAGCTCCGCGGCATCCTGGACGCCGTCCGCTCCCACCGCATCGAGGACGACTTCTCCAGCCACTGGTCGTACGCACGCGAAGACTTCGAACGCAAGCTGCACGGCAAACGACGCAAGGTCACGGTGAAGTTCGTCGAGTTGACCGACACCATCCCGGTCCAAGGGCCGGAGAGCGAGGTGCTGGACAACCTGGTCACCAACGACTTCCTCACACTGCTGGACGCCCGGAACCGGCAGATCGTCGTGCTGCTCAACAGCGGCGTGACCAGGAAGACCGAGATCGCGGACGTGCTCGGGTACGCCAACCACAGCGCCGTCTCGAAGCGCCTAGCGCAGATCCGCCGGGCCGCCGAGGCGCACTTCGACGAGAACTGAGCCAGCCGGTCGTAGTAACTATCCGTCTGCGCCGTGTGGTCGGTTCGGCTCCGGGTGGTCGGAGAGTTGGTCGGCAACCAGTGCGATGAGCTCTTCCAGGGACTGAGGCCCGGTCGTTCCAAACGTAGCCCCGGCAATGACCGGTTCGTCAGGGCGTTCGGTGGGGGCGAACAGGGACGGCAGCGGCGGCCACCTCAGCGTGGCTAGCAGCATGGCGATGTCTGGAGCGCTGGTTAATCCGGGCTCGATGTCTTCGCACCGCCGCAGAACCGCATTCAGCTCCGCGATGACTGGCCCCAGAGCCATTCGATCATGGCCTGCGAGCACCTCGCCAGTGTCAGGGTCGATGGCGCGGAACGGGGCTGGCTGCCGCACGAACTCCGCATCCGCCAGGTCTGTCCACGACTGTGGGATGCGCTGGTCGCGGACAAGGTCGTCGATGCGTTCGTCGAAGTGATCGGCGGAGTCCCGGACCTTCCTGTCCCGGAGGGCCGAGGTGTCGCTGATCATCAGCTCTGTCCGCAGTCGGTCGGCGCGGAAGCGACGCCAACGGGACTTGGGATCCGCTCCATCGGCCCTGACGGGCCACAACAGCTTGCTGATGATGGCGGACGCGGTGAGGAACGACTGGACCGCAGGCCACGCCTCGGAACGCCGCTGCGGATCCCGGCTGAGAATGAGAGCCTGTTGCACCGCGGCCAAGGCGTAACTCGCCTGCCGCACGATCTCGGCGACGTAGAACCGCCGGGCTCCCGATGCCCAGCGCAGCTCCCAGTCGTCGCTCACTCGATCATTGTGTCCCGTCAACGACGTAGGCGTTGGCCATCCAGGCCAGGCAGGAGCCGACCGTCATGTTCCCCGCCGCTCCCTCGACGTAGGTCCCGGTAGCGGGTGACGGCGTGTGCGCCCGGAGTCCGTACCCACAGTGGAGCGCCGATGAGGATGCGTTCGACGTCTGGGCTGATGCCGCCGTCGCGGTCAAAGGTCCACCGGTCTTTGTCGAGCACGACGTCGCTGTAGATCTGCGCGAACCACTCGGATTCAGTCGCGTGGCCGAGCGTGAAGCCCCGCGTCCAGGGCTTGTCCTCGTGTTCGTCCCAGGTTCCGGTCACGCCCTGCTCGGTCGCGATCTTCAGGGCTTCGACCGCGATGGACTCTGGGTCGTCCCACTGTGAATTGTTGATCGTGCCGCGGCTCCGGATGTACAGAGCAATCGCCCGAGCTGCGGAGGACGACCATCCTTCCGGTGGCTTGTCGGAGCCGCCGACGTAGTCGGCGGTGTTCTCAAGGCTGCCGAACAGGCACACATCGACGCGGACGCCAGTGCTGCTGCGAGTGCTGACGTACATCACGACGCCTTGTCGCTTCTCAATACCGCCCGTGAACTGGGCGAACTCGACACGGCCGACGCCCTTGGCGAACACCGCCGGCGGCGGGGTGACGAAGTCCTCGACTGCGAGGTCTCCGATCGCCGTTTCGATTCGACGTGCGACCTCAGCACGGTCGAGCGTGCGCGCCTCCTGCGCAAATTCGAGCCCACCGATCAAGGGAATCGACGCCGTCTTGGCCTTCCAACTCACGCGCCGTTCGAGGGCGATGCCGTTTGCCGACGCGATGTCCCGGATACGGCGATCCGACCAGTAGGCGTAACTCCGGATCACACCGAGCTCGCCCATGAGCAGGCCCTCCAAGCGCCGTTCGTCGAAGCGGTCCCGTCAGGGCCAGCACGTTCGAAGCCTACCTATCCGCCCTCCCACTCAACCGGGTGAACCATGCCGCCGCTGCTGTCGAGCTCACGTGTGGTGTCGCCTCATTGGCGCCTCACCAGCGCCTCGCCGCCGCTCTGGTTCAGATCTTGATACAGCCGTCTAATCGCCCACACGAATCGACCCAGCCGGTTCGACTGGTGCTGGTGCGCCGCAGGTCACGGCAGGTGGGTCGACCAGACGCACGGTGAGTCGGCTCGTGATGGCGAGACGGGGTGGGAGAACGTCACGGTGATGGCGACGCATGAGAGCGCGTCAGGTCTTGAACAACAGGTAGACCCCGACGCGCCGTCGCTGTTCCGGATCTACGACTACCTGCTCGGTGGTGGGCACAACTTCGCGTCCGACCGCGCCGTGGCCGACAAGATCACCACGCTGGTGCCTGGGTATGACGTATTCGTCCGCGAGAGCCGCGCCTTCGTCCGCCGCGCAGTCCTTCACATGCTCACGGCCGGAATCGAGCAGTTCCTCGACCTGGGTGCGGGCATGTTCAGCGCCCACCCCGTGCACCATCTCGCCCAGGCTGAACGTCCTGACGTCCGCGTCGTCTACGTCGATCGCGACCCCATAGCCATCGCCGGTCTCGGTCTGATCGTCCATGCGGACGATCCGAGCACCGGGGTGATCGAGGCCGACCTGCGGCACGTTGACGAGGTGCTCGACCATGCCGTGACCACTCGGCTGCTCGATCTGACTCGCCCGGTGGGCGTGGTGGCCGGGTCGGTGTTGCATTGCCTGCCCGACGCCGAGGATCCGGCCGCCGCATTGGCCAGGTACCACGAGCGGCTGGCACCCGGCTCGCTGTTGGCCGCCTCACACGCCGACGGCATCGTCCTCGGGCTGGAATCGGCCGGTGCGATCGAGGACTGTCTCGCCAGGGCCGGGATCACGCTCGTCCACCGAAGCCGGCGGCAGTTCGCCGACCTGCTGGGACCGTGGCAACCACACCCGGACGGCGTGGCGCCGATCGGCTTGTGGCGACCGGACGGGCTCACCCTGCCCGTACGCGAGTGCCTGTGGGGCAACGCCGTGCTCGCCGACCGCCGTCCCGAGCCCGCGGAGCGCGCATGAACAAGGCCGAGCACATCAACACCGTGTCCGGATCGGCCCACGGCCAGGTGCTGCAAGCCCGCACGGTAACCGCCGACACCATCGTCCTGCACGCTCCCGAGCACCGAGTGCCGGTTCCCCGGCAGCTTCCGCCGCCCGCGCACACCTGGGTCGACCGCGCAGATGAATTGGAGCGGCTGGACCGTCTGCTCACCACGGCGGGCCCGACCCGCGTGGTGGTGACCGGCCTGGGCGGGGTCGGCAAGACCGGCTTGGCGGTGCGCTGGCTCGACGGACACCACGAGCGCCACCCCGACGGCGTGCTGCACGTGGACCTCAACGGCTGGAGCGGCCACCCGCCACCGGCCACCGCGCAGGTCCTCGCCGGATGGCTCCGCGCGCTCGGCGTCGCCGCCGACGACCTGCCGGGCGAGGTGGCCGAGCTGGTCGCGCTGTACCGAACGGTCACCTCGGACAAGGCGGTGGCCATGCTGGTCGACAACGCCCGTTCCGCCGAGCAGGTGCAGCCCCTGGTACCTGCCACGGCGCGCGGCACGATCCTGGTCACCAGCCCCAATCGGCTCGCCGAGCTGGCCATCGCGGGCTTCCGCCACCTCGACCTCGACTGCTTCCCCGCCGCCACCGGCGCCGCGCTCCTGACCGGCCTCCTCGACGAGGATCGACAGCCCATCGGCGAGGAGCTGCTGCACGCGCTGGCCATCCGCTGTCACGGGCATCCGCTGGCCCTAACCATCGCCGGAGCCCATCTCGCCGCCTACCCCCGGCGCGACCCGGCGCGCCTGATCACCCGGCTGACCCACCTCGCCGAGGCGTCCACTGGCGCTTTGGACCCGCACGAGCTGTCCGTTGAAGGAGTGCTGCAGATGAGTTACGAGGACCTAGACGCCACCACCGCCCGGCTCTACCGCGGTCTGGCCGAGCATCCCGGCGTCGAGTTCACAGCCGAGCCGCTCGCCGCCGGGCTCGACGTGCCGGTCACCGACGTCGGCCGCGGGCTCGGGCGGCTGGTGGAGGCGAACCTCGTCACCGAGTCCGGGGACGAGCGCTACCGGCTGCACGACGTCCTGCGTGAGCACGTGCGAGCCCTGGCAGGCCAGGATGACCAGGCCAAGCGGCTGGCGGTGCGCCGCCGGATGATCGAGTGGTACCTGCGGCGCGGGGCGGCGGCCGACAAGATCATCAATCCTTTCCCTCGCCGGTTCAGCCCCGTCTACACCGATCTGGACACCGGCATGTTCGCCGACGCGAAGGCCGCCCTGGACTGGGCCGAGACCGAACGCGCCAACCTTCTCGCCGCTCAACAGGACGCCGCCGACCAGGGCTGGACGGAGCTGGTGTACCAGTTCGGCGAGGTCCTGTGGAACCCGCTGCGACCCAACTACACCGCCGGTGAGTTGGTGAGCTCGCAGTTCCTCGGGGCTAATGCCGCCGCCGACGCCGGGCACATCCTGGAGGTCGTCTGCCGCACCCGCCAGGGCTTCGGCGAGACCAACCTCGGCCACCACGAGGCCGCAGTCGCCATCTGCACGATCGCCGTCGAGCTGGCCGCCGAAGTCGGTGACCCGTGGCTGCACTCCGGCGCGCTGTCCACCCGCGCCCGCGCCCACCTCAAGGCCGACGACCCGCACGCCGCCCTCCCGGACCTCGAACATGCCCTGGAAGTCGCCGAGGGGATGAACGACGCCCGCAGCATCGCGCTGCGACACCGACGCCTCGGCGAAACCGCCCTGCACCCCAAGATCGCCGACGCCCAGCTCGCACTCCACCACCTGCGGCTGGCGGCGAGCATGTTCACCGGCATCGGCGATGACATCGGCCACGCCCGCACCGTCCTGCACTTGGCGCGGGCCCTGACCCTGAACGGGCAAGCCGCCGAGGCAGTGTCGGAGCTGGCCGAGATCGAGCAGGCCGTGCGCGACTACGGCTCGGTCGGCTACCTGGCCGACCTATGCACTGTGCTCGGCGAGGTCCACGCCGCGCTCGGCGACACCGCCGAGGCCCACCGCTGCTACAGCCAGGCCATCGACTACTACACCGCCGCCGGCCCCGGCGCCGACAAGAGCAAGGCCACCGTCATCGCCCGGCGCGACGCCCTCGACTCCGACCAACCGACCGCCTGAATGCGAAGAGGAGCGAACGACATGGCAGCACACACCACGGTCAAGGGAAAGCGGATCACCGGCGAGGCCCGCATCAAGATGGCTGCTGACCTGAAGAAGAAGTACGAAAAGGGCGCCAGCATCCGTGCACTGGCCGAGGCCACCGACCGCTCGTACGGCTTCGTGCACCGAATCCTGACCGAGTCCGGCGTGGTGCTGCGTGGACGCGGCGGCGCTACCCGGACCAAAACCAAAGCCCCATAGCCAAGCGACAGCGGGCACGAGAACGGCTCGCGACACCAGCCATCCGATACGCGAGCGGAGATCATGATGCCCAGACGCGTCTTGCGGGGCTACCGCCTGGGAACGCCCACTGGCGAACCGGATCGCGATGCGCGGCCGGCGCCGCGGATTCAAGTCCGCTTCGCGTGCCGAAGAGGACACGAGTTCACTGTGCCGTTCTCGACAGACGCCGAGATACCCGCCGTCTGGAGGTGCCCGCGACACGGCGTCGAACATTGCCTCCGCATCAATGAAGACTCCGACTGGCAACCTCCCAAGGGAAAGCCCCCACGCAACGCACTACGTCATGCTCTTGGAACGACGCAGCATCGTCGATCTTGAAGACCTCGTCGACCAGGCGCTGGCGGGCATCCTCCTGCAGCGCCGATCGCCTTACGGTCGCGTGCCCATCGGCGACCGAACCTACGGTTTCCGATTCGAGCCATGACCGCCGGCCGAGAAGGCGTAACAGGCAGGCCAGCTCTGATCTGATGTTTCGAGCCGACTACCTCGGAGCATGCGACGTATCGAGCCCGAGGGCGCCTCGCCTCATCATCGACGTGCAGGTCGCGGTCTACGGCTTGGGCTGGCCGGTGCCGGAGTTACGAGCCGGTGAGCCGCGCAGTTCCGTGACACGCTCGCGGAATGGCGCGCCGACCGGCCCGCGCAAATTGTCGTCTGCCACCGTCGTGGGACAACCACGTTGCCAGTCATGGGACCAGCGACAGCGGTAATCTACCGAGAGAAACGTGTTCCAGATCTGCGTCGCGGAGCGATCATGGCGATGGCGACCGAATGTCCTGTAATGCCGATGTGCGGTCGAACGGTGGATGACCGATTCCGATTGTTTGCGCAGTGACCTTGATGCCGCTGGCACAGGCCACTGAGCGACGCGATCAACACGGCAGTGTCTCTATGGATGGGTCGGCGATGAGACGGCCGAGAGTGGCCCGACCCGACACGGACGCCAGCGCTGCACCTGCGGTAACAACGGCTCGATCCGCCGCCATCGACCTCCCTCCGGATAATGGAGCCATGGAACGGCCGATCGATTTCTCGCGCGACCGCCGCATGCTGTGCGGGATCTGCGCCCACGAGTGGCTGGTCGGACTCGATTGGATCGACCGCTGGGAGCAAGGTAGAGAGGTGTGCCCTGGGTGCGGAACGACGTGCGAACACGAAAACGCTCCCCGGGTGACGGTCAATCCCGACGATCTTGCGCTCGACGCCGACAAGATCGCACAGTTCGCCTGGTACCACACGACCACGGTGCCGGACTGGCCGACGAGGGACTTCGACCCGGCGGCCGATCTCACGCCCGAGACACGAAGAGTGATGGGCGGCGCGAAGCGGGTCGCCGCGTGGGCCGCGCGCCAGCGCGGGAAAGCCCTCCATGTCGGCACATACGAGTCCGCGGTCCACAACATGCTGAGGCGGATGCGCGACCAAGCTGACCGCGGCAGCCAGTTCTACCTGTACCGCGTTCTTCTGGTGCCGTCCGTCGTTGTGCGGGAGGGCTGGCTCATAGACCCCAGCGACTTCATGGGTGACGTAGTTCTCGACGAGGTCTGCCCTCCAGGCGTGGACGTCGCCCGCTACCTCAACTATCACGAGGACCCCGGCGGACTCTCACTCGCCCTGGGACGGAGCGCGATCGCCAGCGTCCAGCAGGTCGCCGTACCGCTCCCTGACGCCTGCGACGACGATTGGGTGCGAGAAGCCGCCACGGCTCTCGATGGCACCTCCGACACCCCTGTCCCGGCCACCGACAGGCTTAGTCGATTCATTCGGCCGTCGTCTCCGCAAGCTCTCCTGCGTCGCGAGCTCGGTGCGGCTCTGGCCGGCAAGCTGCCGGTGAACCTCCAGGACCAGTTCGCGTCCGCCGCTGCGTTCGACGAGGGCAACAACCCGATGCAATGGGCTCGTCGGACGAGCTGTCTGTTCGATCTGATCGTGAATCCGCTACGCACGCTGGCCGAACTCGACCGGCAAGAGCGCCGCACGGTCTGAGAATCCACCGCGGTTGCTGCTGCCGCCCAGCACTGACTGTGTTCACAGGTGAAGTTCGGCCGCTGGCCCGCACTATCAAGATCAGCAGCCAGATTCCGGGCCGCCTGAACGTCCGCTCATAGCCGCTGACCGGCCATCCGGGAACACAGCGTCCGCCAATCGCCATCGCGATAACCTGTTCCAGTTCTGCACCGCTGTCGGTGGTCCCATGACTGGCCACGTGGTGGTCCCACGGCCGTGGCAGACGACACAAATGCCGACCCACGGACACCTCTTTGTGTTCGCAGTTTCCTTCGCTATGCCCCCAGGTGTTCATACACATGTTTGCGCGATACGGGCCGCGCCAGTACCGGTGGCGATAGTGAGGCGAGCTGCGGCTTTCGTCCGACGTGTCGTGGTCGGCGTTGTCGTCTCCGTCGTGGGGAGGCAGGTCTTCAGTCCTGAACCGCGGGTGTACCCGGACGACGTTCACGGCGCTCGTCGCGATGATGCCGGCTCGGGCGTCGCCTCGGGTCACTGATCGCGGAGCTGCAATCACATCGGTCTGGGTCAGCGGTTTCTTGACTTTGTGGTCGAGCAATTGCCATAGGCCGTAGACGGTCTGGACCCACCCGGCGCAGTGGTTCGCGTCGGGTTCGGGGAGCAGTTCACCGAATTGAAGGGTCGCGGTGAAGGTAGCGAGTACCGGCATCGGGCTCATCCGGGCCGAGACCGAGCGGACATGGTCGGCGAAGTAGCCCGCGCTGTAGCGGGTCTTTGTCGCTGCCCACTGGGCGACGAACGTGTCCGGGGGCAGGCCGGTCCAGTGGGGCGGCCGATTTGGGGTGTAGAACGACAGTTGGACCCGGTCCTCGTGCGGCGGTGGCAGGTGTGACCAGCTAATGGCGACGATTGGGGCCTCGACGTAACCGGAGACGTCGTAGAGCCAGGGGGCTGGTATCCATCCTGAGCCTGGCAGGTCTTGCGCACGCGCGGCGTCATAGAGGGCGCCGCCGATGCAGCTCTCGAACAGCATGAAGCCGGTCATGCTGGGCATTCGGTCCGAGCGGGCGGGTTCGGTGGACGGGGTGGACGAGTAGGTCACGGCCATCTCGATCGCCTCGTGGTCGACCCACGTCAGGCTCGCGTTCTGGAGGCGGTCGGCTTCATCGCGGGCGTATCGACGCACTTCCCGGCCCTCGCTCTCCGCCGCGGCGGCTCGGGCGACCTGGCCTGTACGTCCTTGCTGGGCGCCCTCGGCCGCGATGTTGGCGTAGTGCTCGTGAAGCCGCCGGCGGAGGAAGGGAAGCTGCTCGGAAGACGGAGCGACCCACGGCGCGGGCTGGAAGATCGAAGCGTCCGGGATCGGGTCGGGAATCTTGAGGCCATCGGTTGCCGGGTGCATGAAACGGACTCCAGCCAAGGTCGCGGCGGCGCTGGTCACAGGCGGCGCAGTGCTTGCAGCACGCGGTCGAGAAGCGCCAGGTGCTCGTCGTCGGGCCGCGGTCCCTCCAGCGCGGCCCGCCGCGCGGCGGCTCGTTCCTCGTCGAGGTCGAGCGGAACCGCGGACGGCCCCGTGGCGGGCAGTTGTCCAAGGCTGGGGAGGTACTCGGTGAGTGGTCCGTTGTCGGCATGGCGGCACGCGGCTTTACCGTGGACAGCATCGAACGGCAGTTCGGGGGTTTCCGGCGAGCAGCGAGGACTCGGCAGGATCACCATCGCGTCCGCCTTCGTGTCCGGCTCCTCACTGTGGTTCACTGCTCTGCGGCAAACTGGTCGGACTCATGACGGGTTCGTGTCGGTCGCCATCGGGCCAAAAACGGGTGCCACGCAGGACGTGCAGGAAGGGCAGCAACTCCTCGCGAAGTCCTGGCGTGGTGGCAATCGCGCACCGGGAACGAGTGGTGTGTGGGCTGGCGTCGGCATCCAGGACGAGGGCTCCGGCCTCTCGGGCGATGACGGCCCCGGCCGCGGTGTCCCACGTCCGGTTGCCGAGCAGGACGCAGGCATCAAGGGTGCCGTCGGCGACCCAGACGAGGTCAAGTGCGGACGAGCCGTAACGGCGAAGCCCTTGTGCTCGTGCCGTGAGTTCCCGGTCCACAGTGGAGCAGAGCACGTCTCGTAGCGCAGTGTCCTGGCCGCTGCCATAGTCGCTGAACCCGATCAGGGCTCGATCGAGCGACTCAGTGCCCGAGGCGGCGATTGGTTCTCCGTCGCGGTAAGCGCCCTGCCCGTCGGTCGCCCAGTAGCGGTGTCCGAGAAAGGGAAGCGCTGTGACGCCGAGGATGGGGCGGTGGTTGTGCACGAGCCCGAGCGCGATCGCGCACAAGGGACTGCCGTGGTGGTGGTTGATCGTGCCGTCGATGGGATCGAGAACCCAGTACGTCTCCTGGTTGCCAACCGAGCCGGTTTCCTCTCCGAGGAACCCGATTTCGGTGCGTCCATCGGCAATCAACCGTTGGCGGACCACGTGTTCGACGTCCTCGTCCACTTCGGACACAGGGTCGCGGTCGCCCTTGTACCGGATCGAGCGAGGACGGTGGCTGAGGACATGCTCGACCGCAAGATCGATCGCGGCCTGTGCCGCGGGCAGGGCAGCGGTGAGGTCGGGTGCCGACAGCATGGTTCCTTCGGTTCTTCGGGCGCGCCCGGCTCACGTAGCTGCGCCAAATGGACCGGGCCGTGGACGGTGAGGGTCAGGAGTAGTGCGGCCACCACGGGTGTTCGACAGTCAGCGCGTCGCTTCGCAGTCGTTCCGCGATGACCGCGGGGCGCAGCTCGACTTGGTGGAGGTCCGCTTGGGTGAGCCACCGCAGTTCGTGTTCGCTGGACCGGGCGGCTTCGGGGCCAGCGAGAGTCACGTCGAACAGCAGGGCCAGTTCGTAGAGGGCAGGCCCGTTCGGTGAGGTGTGATCGCGCAGTTCCACGGTGGCACAGAAGTCGAGGTAGGCGAGGTCGACGTCGGTCTGTTCCCGCACGGAGCGCCGCAGGGCGTCCTCAACGGATTCACCTGGTTGTACTCGACCGCCGGGTAGCCGGAAGGCGCTGGCGTCCCGGTCTCGGACGAGCAGGAGACGCTCCTCGTGCCCGACGAGGCCGTATGCCCCGACAAGCGGACCGAGAGCTGGAGTGGTGGTGGAGGTCATCATGGTGCTCTCACGATCGACGGACAGGACGATAACCGAGGTGACGCCTCAAAGAGGCCAACGTGGTGGTGCTCATCGCACAACCGGGGTTCGTAGACGGCAGTGTTCAACTGGGTCTCGCGGACCAGGACCCGCTCGACCCGCGCACCGTCGGCGCGTGCAAGTCCGATCAGCGTGCTCTCGGCGACTCGGCCCAGCAGTACCGCCACTGCCTCCACCGTGGGCCACGGCAGCCCGTATCCGAATTCTTCGGCATGGTCGGCCGGTTGCTCGGCCCCGAAGCGGAACACCCGGTTGCCTTCGGCGACCAGCGGCGCGATCAGCCGATCGCGGACGCCGAGCATCGTGGCGTGGTCGAGGTGCTCGTTCACTCCCGCGAGTCGTCCAGCAACGTCTCGCCCACGTCGAACACAACCGCGGTCACCATGCTCCTACTCCTACGTCACGTGCAGACACCGCGCGACAGCGAGGGCCCTTCGGCCGCCCAACTCACTGACATCCGTGTCCGCGGCGACCGCCGGTTTGTCCGCTTCCCGGTTGACCACGTCGACGCAGCCCGAACAGCGAGCAGGCCGAGCCTCGACCTAACGGCGATTGGTGTGAGAGAGCGCGTCAGTTGGCCAGTCCGGTGCTCAGCTGTCGGCCAGGACTCGATCACTTGTGGCGACCGTAGCCGTGAGCGCGCTTCGCGGCTACTTAACGTGATGCTCATGGTCGGGTTCGGCCAAGAAGCGATCAGTCTTGTCGGTCAGTCGTGCGTAGCTGTGTAGAGATTCCGCACGCTCTGGCCCATGCACGAATAAACTTTCCAGCCGAAAGCATCGTCGATTCTGCCCATTCGGCGCCGAGTGCGTCCCTGTGTGCAATGCCAAGCGATAGTGGAGAAAGGCCGGGATTTGACTCCAGCGCAGCAAACGCCTCGCGCATGCCCCGCTGCCGTTCTACGATCTCGCGGAGTCGTCCCGGCTCCACCGCGCCGTGCGAAAACACGCTGTTGCCCGACAGAACGATACGCTCGCCCTCATCGGTATCCACCAAGCCGAGTGCGGTTAGGTCGCGGACTGCGGTCGCAAATCCGTTCTTGGAAGGGCGGGTGTGCCCGGCTGGATCAGAGAGATGCAGCAGGAGCTGCAGGGCGGGCCCAGGGTTTGCGCCAGGGAAAGGGCTCCGCACCCGGACAGGTACTGCTCCGCTCAAGAGTCGACCAAGGGGTTCGCTATCGCTTTCCGTCATCCTTGTCATGCCGTTTGCTAGAAGCCGCACTAGACCGGCATATTCCATCCATTGACAGAAAGAGCGAGCATATGTAACCCAACTATCACTTTTCGCCGCCACGGCCCTGAATTCGGCAGCAAGAACAGCTGCAAACTGTGGAATTGAGACGATGTCCTCGCGGGTGAGCATATCGGCAGCAAGCTTGTACATCTTATGTCTACGCAGTGCCTGAGAAACGCGCGCCCTAATAGCTTCTTCCCTATCGGGGGAATCGAGCAGGTCCGGCTCAAGCGTGACGCGGTTCGACTCTGCACTCAGCACGCCGAATTGCCGAAGCTCACGAGAGTAGTTAAAGACAACTGTTGCTGTCGTATCCAACCTCGCAGCTGCATCTGGGACTGAAACGCTACCACCTTCGGCAACAACCACGCGCAACAGGCGGCCGGCCCCGAGAGGGGCGTAGCGGACGACGTATGAGTCCTCGATCGCCACGCTGCCGTTATTAAGATAGTCACGGAAGGTATCCCAGTAGACGTCGATAGTATGACCGACCTGCACTACCAAACGTTGATGAAGCAGGCTATCCAGAACGGCGCCAGTGGCCACATCGTAGTCAAGATCGGATATCGCGACTGGTGCCGCCTGAGCAACGGTTCGGAGAACGGCTTGCTCACTTGGGCTCAACCGGGCAAGGTCACTTTCGAACAGGCCGCGGGCGTTCAGTGCCTGCTTAGCGAGATCGTCTTGCGTGACGCCGCGATCAACCTCGGCGAGTATATGGGCGCCGAACTTCTTGAAGAGCCACGGGAGGCCCTGTGAATTGTACTCGCGAAGCCTTTGTCGCAGATCGCGATTGAGCTTACTGCCGAGCGACTTCTCAAGTCGTCGCAGAAGGGCCTCGACCTCGCGTGGCCCGAACGGTTCAAGGATGGAAACTAGGGATGCGTCACGTATATCATTTCGCAGCCCAAATGGGTACCCCTCGGTCCATGCAACCACGTCAGTCTTCCAGGAAAAGCTGATCGTCAACGGCGCATTTATTTCGCGGATCAGAAATGCGAGATCGCGGAACTCTCGGGTAAGATCCGAGTCTCGAAAAACATTCTCAAATTGATCAAAAGCGAGAAAGATTGGCCGGGCGGGAGATGTCCAGGTGGCACGCTTGAGAGTCTCCACGATGCTCTGCAGACTGCTGAACGCAGCCTGGGGCGGCAACTCAAGAACCTTTCTCTCGACCGCCTTCCGAATAATGCGTTCCATTGCGGCGGGAACGAATTCGGATCGCTCCGCCGTTCTTGAGTCGATAACGATGCCGACGCCGCCTGCCTTCTCGATCCCCTTCTGCAGATGCAGAACTAGCGAACTCTTACCCCAGCCGGATTTGGCATTAATTACTATTGAACCAGCCGTGTCGCGATCCCTGAGCTTTTCAAGTAGCGACTGCGCGAGGATTTTCCGGCCGATGAAGAATTCGGGTGCCGCTGGAAGTTGGTACTCGAAATCAGACGTGCTGCCCTGGACCTCGACAATTTTGGGCAAGGATGGGACGCGAATCGGCACCGCTCCCGCTTCATGGCCTGCGCGAACAACCGGAAGGCCCTTTGATAGATGTCGCTCGATTAGGCGAACAACAGGAGCCGGAACATCTTGCGTCCGCGTCCATGTCACCCACCTGGACGCTCGGCGAGTTTGAGAGTCAAGTTCACAGGCGGCCAGGACGACGCCATGCTCGGTAACGATGACGGTCGGGTCTGATCGAATCTCTGGCCCTTCGTCCCAACTTGGCAGAACATTTGCCGCCTGCAGTAGTTGGCAAATCTCATAAGAGCCGAGGTATCGAAAGCCGGGCAACTTTGCTTGAGCTGCGTCGGCTTTCTCCTTCGCTTCGGGAGTCAAACGAGGGAGCGCAATGAAGAGTCCGTGAATCCGGTCATCATCGGCTCGGGCTAGAGCGAACTTCCCTAGAAAGGATGTCAACAAGGGGACCCGCACATTGGAGCTGTAGGCTTTGCACTCACAAATCAGCTGCTCGTTGGTAACGGTGTGACGGGCCTGGACGTCCAGCTCGATACCTTCGCTGGTGAAGTTTAGATTTTCAGGGTGGGGATCGCCGTATCCCTGCGTCGCAAGAAGCTTTGCGATAAACATCTCGAAGAGGTGACCGCGCCTGTTAGATATCTCGCTCGTCGATGAGCCCTCCGCGAGAACAACGACGGCGGCCGTGTCAACGGTGATCTGATCCACGGATGCAGGGTACGCGCTGGTGCTGTCAGCTGGGAGTTCACGTGTTTGGCTCCCGCGCGGACGTTGCAGCCCGGAGCACCCAGCCCGGCTTGAGCTCCGACTGGCCAACAGCCGCGCTCAATTGGGCCAACTGAAGCGCCGGTCACAGCTGAGGCCAGCGTTAGGTCACCCTGGTCAGGTCGCCGTAGGTGAGGACGAACCTGCTGTGGGTCTTGTCGATGGCGGAGCCGGCCAGTTCGCTGTCCGGAGTACCAGCCGGATAGACGATGAGCGATGGCGTGTGCCGGTTCCGTTCGGGCGCCCAGGATCGGATCTCCTCGCAGAGGTACTCGGTTACCTCGGCGGCGGCCGGGCCATGACCGATCGCGCCCAGTTCCCAGCACACCTCGTCGCCGGATTCCAGTCGCCGGGCAGTGAGGTAGACCAGCGTGTCGCCGTCGACCAGCGCCATGCGCCACCATCCCCTTACGGGGTCGCACACCTCGGGTGGGACGTCGGCGTGAACCTTGATCCGGCACACGCGAGGGTCGGTCACGGTCAGGCGGAGCCAGAGCCCGTCATGCGACTCGTTCCTGCCGAGCGTCGTTCCGGACCAGGCGGTGACACGCGGCTGGTCGAGCACCCCACGCAGCGCATCGAGGTCCACGGCCTGATCGCGGTCCCAGTGGAGCGTGACCAGTTCGTCGGTGGTGATCGCGCCGCTGAGTTCGCCCTCGTCGTCGCCGACCAGGTACACGAAGCCGCACAGGTGGAGCGAATCGGACACCAGACGGCCATCGGTGTAGGTGAAGGCGACGCTGCGTCCCTGGCCGCGCCACCGCAGTTCCCTATTGAAGGTGGGTGTTGATCCACTTCGGGAGGGATGGTGGCGTGGCGGGTTGGCGTGTTCTGGGTGTCGCGGGATGCGGTGCAGCTGCCACAGGAGATTAGCGAGCACCTGCGGCGCACGGTCACGATGGGCGGCGCGGGCAGCGGCGTGCGGTTCGACCGTGGCGAGTTCGTCATGCGAGTCGTCCAGCGGGACCGCGCCGACGAGCCGGCGGCGGTGTACCGGGCACGGGTGGTGTTCGAGGTGTTCCGCGAAGCCACGACCGGCGGCGTGGTCGACAAGGTGTGCGAGGCATTGCCGGCCGATGTGCGGGAGTTGGTCGATGCGGGCAGCATCGGGCCGCTGAACTGAGCCGGAGGACCCAGCTCAGCGGCCGGTGTGCCCGCTGTTGCCTGGGAACGCTGTCGGCACGCGCTGCCTCCTGCGGGTGCTATCGGGGTGTCTGCTGGTGGAAGGTCAGCTTCCAGCCGTCGGTGCGGCGCACGTAGACGCTGCTCGTCAGGGCGGTGTAGGTGGGTGCGTCGTCTCGGTGGGCGGTCGCTTCGTAGGTCACGATCGCGGTGTCGTTGGTGGGGTGGAGCACTTGTGGGTCGCGCAGCTGGTAGGCGGACCAGGGTGGGCCGGACAGCGAGTCCAGGATCGCCGTCCGGTTGTCTAGCACGAGGCCACCGGGTAGGAGCATGACCGCGGTGTGGTCGAGGATGTGCTCGTAGAACCGTCGCGCCGTCTCTGGGGTGGACGACAGGGCCTGCCAGCCCTGTTCTTCGAGGTCGATCACCTCGTCGCCGGTGGTCGAGATCATTTTGGTCCTCCTGTCCCGGCGATGGCCCCCTGTTGAGTGAGCCAGTTCTGGAGGGCGTGCGCGGGTTGAGCGCCGACCATCCGGCCGCGTTCGGTGCCGTTGCTCATCAGGATGAGGGTGGGGATACCGCGGACCTGGAGTCGCTGGGCGGTGCGGGGCGCGTGGTCGGCGTTGACCTTGACGACTTTGAGCCGTCCGGCCTGGTCGCGGGCGAGTTGATCGATGACCGGGGCCATCGTGCGGCAGGGGCCGCACCAGGGCGCCCAGATGTCCACGAGGACGGGCAGTGTGCCGTGCTGGACGGCGGGTTCGAAGTTGGTGTCGTCGGCGTCGACCAGCCAGGGCAGGTCGGTCTTGCACGCCCCGCAGCGGGGATGGCCGGCTGCCGCAACCGGAGTCCGGTTGCGGCGCCCGCACCGAGGGCACGGTGTGATCGCCCCGGTTACAGCAGTCCGTGTCGTGTCAGTGCCCATTGCAGCTCCTGGATGGTGGGTTGTTCCAGCCACTGGCCGCCGATGTAGACGACGGGGTTGCGGATGTCTCCGCCGGCCAGCCAGCGCAGTCGTTGCCTGGCTTGGGGGTTGAGGTCCAGGTCGACGTACTGGTAGGGCACGCCGGCGCGGTCCAGCAGGCGGCGCACCATCTGGGTGATGCCACACCAGCGGTTTCCGTACACGACGACCGCGGCGGGCGCGACCGTGCCGACGGTGCGGGCGGCGCGGTTGATCGGGGCGACCATCGGGATCGTCATTGTCGTCACCTCCTCGACAGGTCACAGGTTCGTCAGGTCGTGGGGTTCGCGCGACGCGGGTTGCTGGGCGACCTGGTCGAGCGCGTCGAACAGTTCGTAGATGTCCGGGATGTGGTCCACCTGTGGCGAGACGTGCGCGTAGCGGATGACCCCGTCGGCGTCGACGAGGTAGAGCGCGCGTTCGCTGAACCCGTCGGACTCGCGCCAGACCTGGTAGCGGCGGGCGACCTCACCCTTGGGGTGGAAGTCCGCGAGCAGCGGGAAGGTGATGCCGCGCACGGCCGCCCAGGCGCCGTGGCTGTAGAGGGAGTCCGCGGAGATGCCAAGCACGGTCACACCCCGGCTGGCGAACTCCGGCAGCTCCTGCTGGTAGAGCTCCAACTGTCGACTGCACCCATGGCTCCAGTCCAGCGGGTAGAACACGAGCAGGACCGGGTGCCCGCGGAAATCGGCGAGGCTCACCGGCCGGTTCTTCGCGTCTGGCAACGTGAAATCGGGTGCTCGGGTGCCTACCGCCAGGCCAGTGGACTCGCGGGCGCCCTGCATCGGGGGCGCGCTGCGGTGCAAGTTCGCGACGTCTTCCAGCGTCACGCCCTGCGTGGTGATGCCGTCGGGCGCCTGGTGCCCCACGGCCTGTGTCTCCCCCGTCACGGGGACGTGCTGCACGATTTCCTGGGTGATCGCGTGCAGCACCGACAGTGCCTCGGTCACCGGGGAGTCCGCGTCCAGACGGTCACCGAGGTCGGCGAACCGCTGCTCCAGTTCGTGCAGCCGATCCCAGCCACGAGCGGGAATCATGATCCTCACCTCCCTGACAAAGATTCGGGTGGCGCGGCGCCGGTCGGCGCGAGCCTCATCGGCGAAGCAGCGTCATGGCCAGAGACAGCACGACGGACACCAACAGCATGGACGTGAGTGGCATGTAGACGCGGACGTTCTCGCCGATGAGGCGGATGTCGCCCGGGAGACGATCGAACCACGACAGCCCACCGGTCCACGCGAGCACGCCGACAACGGCGAGCACCAGTCCCGCCGCCACCACGTACGGCCCGATATTCGTGCCCATCGTGGATCTCTCCTCCCACCGCTTCCCGATGTTCCCCACCAACAGAACAGAGCCAGTCGTCGTGCGCGGCCAAATACCGCGCACGACGACCGGCTCGTAAGAGACGGGACGGTCGGCACTTCACCCGTGCTGCCGCGTCGACAGGACGCCGGGCGGCTCGCGCCCAGGCCGCCGGAAAGGGTCAGGGGCGCCCAGGCGTCGATGACCGCGTCACCACGTGCACTGAGGTGAGCGCCGAATTATCACCGCGGAGCGGCGACCAGGGGTCAGGCGTTGATCGCCTGGCGTTCCCCGGTGCCGCTGGTGATGGCGATCTTGCGCGGCTTGGCCTCCTCGGCGACCGGGATGCGCAGGGTCAGGACCCCGGCGTCGTAGCTGGCCTGGATGTTGCCGGTGTCGAGGGTGTCACCCAGGAACAGCTGCCGGCTGAACGTGCCGGTCGGCCGCTCACTGATGATCGTCTCGACCTTCTCGCCGTTCTCGTCGATGACCGTGGTGCGCTGCGCCTTGACCGTCAGCACATTGTTCTGCACATCGACATCGATGGACTCTGGGCTCACGCCGGGCAGGTCGAAGTGCACCACGAACTCATCGCCGGAGCGGTAGGCATCCATCGGCATGACCGCCGACCGCGACAGGCCGCCGCCGAAACCACTGCCGAACCACTGCTGGCTCAACCGGTCCAGCGCCTGGAACGGATCAGTACGCATCAGCATGGCGTTCTCCTCCTTCCCTTCGTCGTGTCCGTGTGCTCGCGTCGCGGACAACCGCGTCGCGTCAGCACCATCACGTCGCTGACATCCCTAGCAACGCACTACTCCTGACCTATGTTCCCTATGCGATGTAGTTCACGCGTCGATCTATTGCTAAATGGATTGAAGTATGAAGGTGCAGTTCAAGGATGGTGTGACGGCAGTGCTGGAACGGCCTGTCGACTCGGGAATCAGACGCAAGAGCACATCAGCACCGCGGACCGTCCTGATTTGGCAGGGCCGCACGGTTGACCGGCGGCGCGCACTTGCTGTCCTGCCGAGCCTGGGCAGGTGTGACGGTGTGCGCCTGCGTGGACAGGTGGCCAGGCGGTGGTCAGACATGCGGGGTGGGTTGTGCGGTGAGTGCGAGAGCATAGGTGGGGTGGAGATCTACCCAGCGTCGCGTCGACGACTTGGAGGGACCGGCGCACGCGACTGGCTGCCGCGCTGCGCACCACCCAGCAGCTGCTCGCCGAAGCGGTCGGTGGACAACCGGAGTGCTGGCTGACGACGATCACCGCCTCGTCGGGGATCACGCGCTGGTGACGTGCGCGACGAACCGGGTGGCGAGGTCACGCAGCTTGATGTTGTCGCGCTGGGATTGCTCGACCAGCAGGGTGAATGCCTGGTCGGCGTCGATCCGCCTGACCGCCATGAGGATGCCTTTGGCCTGGTCGATCACCGCCCGGCTCTCCAGCGCGGTCCGCAAGTGCGCGGCGGTGCGGCGGGCGTGTTGGTAGCGGTGGTAGACGCGCAGGGCCGCCGTGACGGCGCTGGTGTAGAGGTCGAGCAGTTTCTCGTCCAGTTCGGCGAAGCCGTGAGCGTGGGTGCTGTAGCAGTTCACCGCGCCGGCGTGCCCGTCGTCGATGACGATCGGCGCGGACAGGAAGCTTGCGAATCCTGCCTCGGTGGCGTCGCGGGCGAAGTCCGGCCAGCGGTCACGGGCCTGGGCGATCGACACGCGCACCAGCGCGCCTGATCGCGCGGCGTCGAGGCAGGGTCCGTGTCCGAGGGCGTACTGGTCACCGTCGAGGCCGGCGACGACGTCGCTGGTCGTGGCCGCGGTCCGGGCGTTGCCATCGTCGAGCAGGGTCACGGTCGCTTCGTCCACGCCCGGTATGGCCTTGGTGACCTGGGCGCACACCTGCTGCAGCAAGACGGTGAAGTCGTCCACGCTGCCCAACGCCGCAGTCAGGCTTTCCAGCGCGCCGGTGACCTCGTCCAGCACCTGTGGCCACATCTCGTCCCGTGCGCGGTCCATGATTGCCTCTCGTCGGCTGCCGGGCGCCGCAACGCCTGACTACCTCGGGTATCCCGTCAGGCCGCCCGTTACCCATGAACCCTGGGGTGCATCCGGTGCGCCAGCGCAGTCGATGCCACATGACCTGCGGGAACCGGTGGTGACACGCCTGCCGGGCATCAAGTCGCGGACCCGGTGAAAGTCGGTGCGGAGGCGGTCAGTCGCGCGGTCAGTGGAGGTGGCGGCGGACGGGGCCGACTCGCAGGTCGGGTTGGCTGCGCGCACCGGGGCGGTGGATCCGCACGGGAATGGAGATGGGCTCTCGACATGGTGACGGGGCGGGATGGTCGCGGTCGTCGGTCGCGCGTCGGCGTGGATCGCGCAACTCGGCGTAGGCGGCGAGCACCTCGGTCAGGCGGGCCGGATCGGTGGGTGCGTGCGCGGCGTCGGGGTGCAGGTGGCGCACCAGTGCCCGGTAGGCCGCGGCGATCTCGCTCGGCGTCGCCTCCCGCGAGACGCCGAGTACTTCGTACGGGTCGGGTACCGGTGACGGTGACATGGTCATCCGCTCCGTCAGGGATGGTCGGTCCTGCTCGCCGTTCCCGTGGTGTCCTCGGGCACGGTGTTCTCGGGCACGGTGTGCAGGTGGCTGACGGCGGTGTAGACCTCGCGGGCGGCACCTTCCGCCTCGTCCAGCGCGTGGCGCAGCGCGGCCAGTTCCCGGCAGGTGCGGGCGACGTGCTCGGCGGGGTCGACGTCGTCGTCGGCACGCAGCCGATACCGCTCGGGATAGCCGCCGACCTGCGGTGCCAGCGCTGCGGCCAGGTCACCCAACGCGCCTAGCAGATAGATCAGCTGCCAGGTCTCCTCGCGCAGGCCGGCAGGGCCGGGCCCGTGGCCGGCTGTCACGCGGCCTACCGCGTGCTGCACGGCCTCGGTCACCCTCGTCAGCGCGACGGCCAGCGACGCGCCGGGCGGTGATCCTGAAAGAGTGCGGGAACGGGGCATCGCACGTTGCTCCCGTCGATCACGGCCAGGACTGGTCGTCGGCGGGCTCGTCGGGCAGCGGCACGACGCGCCGCTGATCGGCCACGTCGGCCGGGTCGGCCTCGACCACGTCGATCGGCTCGGTGAGCGGGTCCGCGCCGGACTCGTCCTCCAGGTCGGGTCGGGCGGGGCGCAGCTGGTCGGCCACGTCGTTCCAGGGCTTGTCCAGGCTCATCGTCATTCCTCCCCTTGCGGCGTCTTCCCGTCGCGGTTGGTACCGGCCAGGTCGTCCAGGGCGGGGGCGAGCAGCAGTGCGCCGGTGGTCAGGCAGCCGTGCAGTGCCCGCAGATCGGCGTGGATCTCGTTGCTGACCTGCGGGCCGTGCCGCTCGGCGAGGGCCGGGGTGCGGTCCATCAGGGTCTGCACCAGGTCGGCCAGGGTGGTGGTGACCTCGTGCGTGCCGGTGATGACCGCGGACACCTCGGCCGCGCCAGGGAAACCGGTGCGCAGGGCGGTGGCGGTGTCGGCGAGCCGCCGCCGGGCATCGGCCAGCGCCCCGTCGATCCGCGTCCCGCCGACGCGCGCGACCTCGGTCCGCGCTGCGTCGATCGGCGCCGCGCCGTCATGCCTGGTGTCGGTCATCGGTTCCCTCCTTTCCCGCACCTCGTCGGCTTCCCCCGGCACGGCCCCGGAAACACCCCGCCGACGGGGCGCGTCGGCGGGGCCGGCGAGGGCGTGCGGGTCAGGCGTTGACCTGCTTGCGGTCGCTGCCGGCGCTGATGGCGATCTTGCGGGGCTTGGCCTTCTCAGCCACCGGGATTCGCAGCGTCAGCACACCGGCCTCATAGCCGGCCTGGATGTGCTCGGCGTCCAGAGCCTCGCCCAGGAACAGCTGCCGGCTGAACACGCCGCGGGGCCGCTCGGCGACCTGGTACTCCACGTGCTCCTTGGTCTGGCCGGGGCGTTCGGCCTTGACGGTCAGCACGTTCTGCTCGACGTTCACCTCGATCGAGTCCGGGCTGACGCCGGGCAGGTCGAATGCGACCACGTACTCGTCCCCGGTGCGGTAGGCGTCCATCGGCATCGCCGCGGGACGGGCCGCGGTTCCGTTGGCGCCGAAGAACTGCTGGGTCAGCCGGTCGAGCTCGCGGAACGGGTCGGTACGCATCAACATGTCACAGTCTCCTTCCACACCATCAGGTTGTCGATCAGGTCAGTTCCGATCGGACGGGGCTGCATCCCCGCCGCTCATTCTTGCTAACGGTCCGCTCAGCTTTTCTGTTCCCGTGACCACAACTTCGGCGACGACGGCGAGGGAACCTGGGGGTGCCCGGACGCGCCGAAGCCCGCCCTGGCGATGCAGTGGCGGGCCTCGCGGATTCACATGATCGAGGAAGGCTGGACGCTGTCCCCAGCGACGACCGTGACCGGTGCTGGCCGTGGCGGGTCGGTAGGTGCGTCACGAGACGCGGTGCTGGCATTGCTCACCGGTGTGCCAGCCAACGACGAGAGCCGGCTGCCACGGGCAGGTTCACGTGATGGTGCCCCGGTACGGTCGTGCCGTTATCACCTCCTTACGTGTTCGCTGGTGCTGCGATCCGGGAAGAGGGTCCGCGCGGTCGGCGCGGCGTCGCACAGCGGCGGCGGAGGAGACCGTTCGCGAGCTCCGACTCGCCGCGCGGTCCGCGCGAGATCACCGCTGACAGCATGGGACAGCGGGTCGCGGCGCGACGACGCCTCGTCGCCGCGGTGGCGACGGGTGGGCGCTGGTCCTGGTGGCCGGTCGTGCGGCGGGAGAGGCCGCGTCGCGGAGGAGCCGAAGTTGGCGGCGACGATCGCGTCGAACTCCGCGCGCACCCACGCGGGCTCCGCGCAGATCAGGTCGGCGAAGCGAGCCGGCCCGACCTCCAGGGGCCACGCGAGGTCGCTTCCCGCCGTGCGGGCGATGCTCGTGCCATCCATCTCGATCACTCCCCAGCTGTGTGTCCACCAGGTTCTGACCGATACTTTTCTTATAGTGAGTACTGTAGATTATGTCAAGGCGCCACTGGAGGTACCGTGGTTCGGAGAGTGTCGGGTGAGGGTCAGGTCGACCCGTGGTGTCCGTGGGAGGCCCGCTCGTGACCAGTACTGATCTGCGCGATCTCGATGATGTCGACTATCCGGCGTACACCACCGGGCAGGCCGCGATGATGCTCGGTGTGCAGCAGGCGTTCCTGCGCAGCCTGGACACCGCTGGGCTGGTGCGTCCGCAGCGTTCCGGTGGTGGGCACCGCCGCTACAGCCGCCGCCAGCTGCACCTCGCCGCGCGCATCCGGGGTCTGCTCGACGACGGCCACGGGATCGTCGCGAGCGCCCGGATTATCGCGCTGGAAGACGAACTCGCCGCCGCACACGCCCAGATCGCCGAGTTGCGCAGCCGGCTGGACACCGCGACGCAACCCTGATCGCCCGGCACGTTCAGTCACGGCTCCGCATCGGCTCAGTCCGCGCCGGTGCGGGGATCAACGGCAGCGCGCGTAGAAGGAGAGGGCCCGCCGGTGTGCCCCGGCCAGCGTGTCGAGCTGGTCGGCGGTGAGCGAGGTCGTGATGCCCTCGTCGGTCTCCTCGCCCATGATCGCGATGCTGCCGCGCCAGACCCGCGGCGCGCAGCTCAGCGAGATCAGCACGGCCGAGCCGACCGGATTGGGCGGGTGGACTCGCGGCAGGTGATCGGCCGCGTCGGCCACTTTGGCGCGCATCCCGCCGGCCAGCGGCACGCCGTTGACGGCGCCGCCGTCGGGATCGACCTGGTCGCGTACCGCGGTCCACAGTTCGTGCTGGTAGGGCTCACCCCACTCGTCTGGCCCCGTGTCGCCGACCGCCTCGCGCACCATCAACAGGCCCTCGGGTGTGATCACGGCGTAGCGCACGGTCGGGCCTGGCACCTGCTCGGCGCCCGCGCACCCGATGATGAGGTGATCCCGTGGTGGGGGTGTGCCGTGCGCACCGCCAGCGACCTGGTTGCTGCGGGTGATGGCGCGCACGCGGCCACCCTACGGTCGGCGGACCACAATGGCCGCGGCCCGACGGCGGACTCAACCCGAACGAGTGAACCGTGACCGCTCCACCCCAGGGTCGGCGCGATCGTGCACCACCGGTCGCCGCGCATCGCTCGGATGCATCAGCCGGAGGTCGGTGGCCGCCGACGCTCTCTCAGCAACCCAGGGGGCGGCTTAGGGTCTGGGAGCCTGCAGCGCCTCGTCGACCGTGTGGTAGAGCGCCAGGACGTCGTCGAGGCCGGTGACCTCGATGGGCCTGATGACGGGACGGTTCGCGTCGACCACGACCGGCAGCGATGCGTGCCGCCGTCCCGCGTGCCGGGTGGCCTGCAGCAGCACGGTCAGTCCGGCGGAGTCCAGGAACGTGACCGCGGTCAGATCCAGGATGCCGGGGCCGCGGCCGGCCTCCCGATCGAGGCACTCGATGATCGCCGCGGCCAGGTGCGGCGCGGTGTCCAGGTCGACCTCGCCGGTCACCTCGATCACCAGGGTGCCGTCGTCGGCCTCTCGGTGCGAGCGGATGCTCAACTCCACCGGCGGCGGTTGCTCGCTGGGAGGGGTCACGTCGGCACGTGGGAGGTGTCGGTGAGGGCGGGCCAGGATGCCGAGGTGAGCGAGCCGCCACTACGGGGTTCGGTGCCTCGCGCGCGTGCCACCGCCAGATGCCGGGACGCACCGTTATGTCCTGCGCCGTCCAGGGCCAGCTCGGCCCACACCGTCTTGCCACCGGCGCGGTGCTGCACGCCCCAGGCCGACGCCAGCCGGTCGACCAGCAGCAGGCCGCGTCCCCCCGAGTGATCCGGCGGACGGATCCGGGGCAGCCCGCTCGCGGTGTCGTCGACCTCGATCCGCAGCCGCCGACCATGATGGATCAGCGTGGCGCGGCAGGTGCGCCGGGGCGCACCATGTCGGTGCGCGTTGCTGACCAGCTCATCGGCCACCAGAACGGCGTCCTCGACGACCACGCCGCCGTGGTCGGCCACCAAGCCGCGGACCAGCCGACGCACGTGCTTGGTCGGTGTCGTATCGAGGTCGCAGCTCACGCCGGGCGCTGTCGAGGTGCTGCCTGCCGTCTCCCACGCCTGGGTGGACATGGCACCACACCACCTTCGTCCGAGAACACTCTCCACGGCGAAGAGTCATCCCCGGAGATACCCGACGGTTCACCACAGCAAACCTGAGCGGTGTCCACGCTAGGTGCCGTGTCGTTCCCTGGGCCGACTTCCACTCGACCAGCTCACTGACCCAGCGGCGCCCAGGCACGGCGTGGGCGGTGTTTCCATCGCAACCCAGCGGCGTGCCCGGCAACGCTGCCAGGTGACGAGGCGATCCGCGAGTCGGTTGCGCGCTGGAGTGGGCTCGCACTCGCCGGACAGCCTGATGGCGATGAGGTTGCATCCCCTCACCACGGTCTATGGATGTTGTGTCGTCGCGCGCCTGGTGGAGTTCGGGTTGCGCGTGCCGCCTGGTCGTGTCAGGGGCCGTGGCCTTCTGAACCTGGCTCGCCGCCGTCCGGGGTCGGTGGTTGTTCGCGCCGGACGCGGCCGTTGCCTGCGGGATATGACGGTGCGGCCAGGGCCTGGGCACGGCTGGGGTGGACGTCGAACGTGGTGGTCAGGTCGAGCAGGGTCAGCGGCAGGAGTACGGGCCGGTGGGTGGCGACGACCCGGAACGCGATCCGGTGCTGGTGTGCGTCTTCGCGGGCCTGCAGGAGCGCGGTGATGCCGGCGGCGCCCAGGAACCGCACGTCGGTGAGGTCCGTGACGAGCACGGTGTGCTCGGTGCTGGTCAGGGCGTGGCTGAGCCGGGTCCGCAGGTGGGGCGCGGTGAGCAGGTCTAGCTCGCCGTGGACCTCTGCGAGCAGCGCGGTGGGTGTGGGGCTGCTCAGCGCAACCCGGAACGCGGGACACGTGCCGTGGCCGGCGGGCGTGTGGTCCGGGTGGTCGGGCTCGCCGGCGGCGGGTGGCCGAATGAGGCGGTCGGTCATGACACGCCCCAGGGAGGTCGGCTGGGACGTCCCGGCGGCAGCGGGTGGGCAGGGGACACGGCCAGACCTCCGTCTCGCGATGCGGCGGAGGGGACGCCGGCCGTGGCCCGCGCCGGAGTCGTGCGGTGCGCGAGCCGTCGCAGGTGCGGATGGGCCTGGTTGTCCTGCTCCACCTGAGTGGGTTTGCAGCACGTCCCGGCTGACTGCACAACCGCGGCTGACCGACATGCTAGTGACGGCGCT
This sequence comes from Nocardia sp. FDAARGOS_372, assembly GCF_002554515.1. Taxonomy (NCBI): domain Bacteria; kingdom Bacillati; phylum Actinomycetota; class Actinomycetes; order Mycobacteriales; family Nocardiaceae; genus Nocardia; species Nocardia sp. FDAARGOS_372. The sequence goes on from NZ_PDDW01000001.1 coordinate 3,819,331, forward strand.
GCCCGCTTGCCAGAGGGCGAGGGACTTCGGGGAGGTGGTGGGCTGGACGGTTGCGGCCGGCGCGGGCGGTGCCGAGACTTGGGGTCGTCGGGGGCGACCTCGATACTTCGGTACGGTCATCGACGGTCGGTGTTCAGCAGCGCAGCATCGGATGCGATGAAGGTCGCCTCCGGCGCTCCCGCGGCAGGCCGGGGTGAGCCCGCGTGACCGTGGCCGTTGCCGCGACAAAGGGGTTTGTGCGCATGACCGGCGAAACCGAGCTGCTGACCATCGCCCAGGAGCTGGCCGAGGTGTCGCGGCTGGTCGAGGACGACGACGTGACGGGCGCGCTGGGGCGCTTCGCCGAGCGGGTGCTGCGCACCGTGCCGGGCTGCGCGGCGGTCACCGTCACCGTGACCGGCGCGCGGGCCGAGCAAGCGGACGTGGTGGCGGCATGCGCGACGCCGGGTGCAGCGGTGCCCGCGCAGGACCTGCTGACCGGCGACGGGCCGCTCGTGGGCGCGTTGCGGTATCGCGAGCCCCGCCGGGTGGACGACACGCGCACCGATCAGCGGTGGCCGCGGTTCAGTGCGCACCTGGCCGAACAGGGCTATCGCAGTGTCCTGGTGTTGCCGGTGCCGACCCGCCATCGCGGCGGATCGGGCGGGTCGGCGGTGCTGACGGTGTTCTCCGATGAGCCGCACCGATTCGACGAGACCGTCCACGATGTCGCGCTGCTGCTGACGGTGCACGCCGGCGTGGTGTTCGACAACGCGCAGCTGTTCCACGACAGCCGCCGCCTGGTGGACCAGCTCAAGGTGGCGCTGGAGACCCGGCAGACGATCGGGCAGGCCCAGGGCCTGCTGATGCGCCACTTCGGCTGCGACGCCAATGGCGGGTTCCACTTGCTCAAGGGAGCCTCGCAGAACACCAACACCAAACTCCGGGACGTCGCCGAGACGCTGGTTGCCGCCCACGAACAGGACACCTTCGCCAGCGCCCTGGCCAAGTTCCGGCTTGACGCCACCACAGCGGGAGCCGCGACGAGCTAGCAGCCCGGTTTCTCACAGCCACAGCCGCGCCCGCGCCACCGACCCCCGGCCCTGCTGGGCGGGGCAGGTGGCGCGGGCATTGCCTGTGGACTGCCGGGGGACGGTCACTTGCCGGTGATCGCGATGCGGCGCGGCTTGGCCGCCTCGGTCTTGGGCACGCGGACGGTCAGCACGCCCTCGTCGAGGGTGGCCTCGATCTTGTCGGCGTTCACGTCCTGCGGCAGCGTCACCCGGTAGGCGAACTGGCCGGTGCGGCGGGTGCGGTGCCGGAACCAGCCCTGTCGCTCCTTCTGTTTGACCTCACCGTTGATGGCCAGCTCGGTGCCGACCACGTCGATGGTGATGTCGTCCCGCTTGATGCCGGGCAGGTCGACCTCGACCAGGTAGGCGTCCTCGGTCTCGGTCACGTCGGCCAGCGGCGCCCAGGCCCGCACACCCTCGTCGAGGCGGCCGGCCACCGAGTCCATCCAGCGGCCCATCTGGCTGTAGAGGTCCTCAAACTCCCGGAACGGGTCCCAGTGCCGCAGCGAGCTCGACGATCGCACAGCAGGAAGCGTCATGGCTCTCACCTCCACAACTTGATCACGTGTCGATACCGCGTCCGCCAGAGCCTGCCGCCCCGGCGGCCGGACACCCATGACGACGAACCTGAGCCGCCACTTGTTCCCGAAGTTGAGCCTGACAGACTCAAGATTTGTGTGATGTGAGTCACAAACACGGGTGGTGTCGGGAACACGGGATGGAGTCGTGCACGTCTTGTTGGGTGAACGACGGCCAACTCATCCCGCTCTGCTCGCGGACGCCAGGATGGGAGGTGGTGTTCGGGATGGCGAGTGCACCGACGTTCGTAACGACGCCCGCGCCGAGCACCGGGCACGGCGCCCCGCCAGCGCGCACCGGCACCAACCGGCGTATGCCCCAGGCGTGGACGCCTGACTGCCCGACCCGTGCCAGCGGGGTGCCCGCCGGGCGCGTGCTGGCCGACTCCGGCGACGGCGTGTGGATTCTGCGTCCGAACGCGGAGCAGGCCGAGCGCCTGTGCCGGCACCTGCCCGGCTGGCTGGCCCGGCTGCGCACCGGCGGCGCCCGGCAGGTCGTGATCGACCTGCACCGGGTCCGGCGCCTGGACTTCACCGGGTTCGGGCTGCTGCTGCGCCTGCTGCGCGACGTACTCGGAGTTCCGGTGGTGATCACCGAGGCGGCCGGACACGTCGCGGCGACGTTGAGCCAGCTCGACCTGCTCGCCGACGCCCGGCTGGTGCCGGCCCCGCATCGACCACCCCGGACCAGCGCTCCCGCCGCGCCCTGCACGCCACGCCGACTGCGTGGTGAGCGGGTGCTCCATCCCGGCAGTGCGGCGCACGGCAGCAAAACCAGGCGCACGGCGCGCAGCGGGCACGGCGACCGACACCGGCACCGCAGCCCCGCGGCATCACGCTAGGCGCAGCATCCGCACCAGCCGACAGGTGAACCCCGTCGACCTGTCGGCGGCGGTGACCGCGGACCCGGTTAGTGCGAGCCGCGGCGGGTATGCGGGTGGTTGGCCGGTGATTTCTCTCCCGCTACGCGCGGCATGCGTGTGGTGGCGCTCGTGGCCGGAGAGGCCCCATGGAAGGCGACTTGACAACAACAGGAACAACAGGGAGGCGGAAGCAATGGCTCGATTGGCTCAGGTGACCAGCTCCCGTAACCGGGAGGTCGTGGCGGGTTTCGACAACTACGCCGACGCGGAACGCGCGGTGGACTCGTTGTCCGACAAGGGTTTCCCGGTCGAGCACACCACCATCAGCGGCGTAGGGCTGCGCATGGTGGAAGACGTGCTCGGGCGGCTGACGTATCCGAAGGCGGCCGGGCTGGGTGCCCTCAACGGGCTGTGGATCGGGCTGCTGTTCGGCGTGTTCCTGGCGCTGTTCACCACCAACGCGGTCGCGTGGTTCGCGGTGATCTTGTGGGCGCTGCTGTGGGGCGCGGTGGTCGGCGCCGTGGCGGCCCTGATCTGGCACGCGCTCTCCGGTGGCCGCCGGGACTTCCTCTCGGCCAGCCAGCTGATCGCCGACCGCTACGAGGTGCTGGTCGACCCCGCGCACGCCGAACGCGCCCGCGAACTGCTGCAGACCAGCCAGTCCTGATCACGTGAGGGGAGGCGCTTCTCATGGCTAAGGCAGTCGGTATCGACCTGGGAACCACCAACTCGGTGATCGCCACCGTGGAGGGCGGCCAGCCGACCGTGATCCCGAACAGCGAGGGCAGCCGCACCACCCCGTCGGTCGTGGCGTACACCGACCAGGGCGAGCGGCTGGTCGGGCAGCTCGCGCGCCGCCAGGCGATCCTGAACCCGAAAGGCACCATCGCGTCGGCGAAGCGGTTCATCGGCCGTCGGTTCGAGGAGGTGGCCACCGAACGGGACACGGTGTCCTATGAGGTGGTGTCCGGCCCGAACGGCGCGGCACGGTTCGATGTGCGTAGCAAGCAGGTCGCGCCGGAGGAGATCTCTGCGGCGGTGCTGCGCAAGCTGGTCGACGACGCGTCGAAGTACCTGGGCGAGAAGGTCACCGAAGCGGTGATCACGGTGCCGGCGTACTTCAACGACGCCCAGCGGCAGGCGACCAAGGACGCCGGCAAGATCGCCGGGCTGAACGTGCTGCGGATCATCAACGAGCCGACCGCGGCGGCGCTGGCCTACGGGCTGGACAAGAAGAAGAACGAGACCGTGCTGGTGTTCGACCTGGGCGGCGGCACCTTCGATGTCAGCCTGCTCGACGTCGGCGACGGGGTCGTGGAGGTCCGCGCCACCGCCGGCGACACGCACCTGGGCGGTGACGATTTCGACCGGCGGATCGTGGACTGGCTGGCCGAGGAGTTCCGCAAGGACTACGGCATCGACCTGCGCAAGGATCCGCAGGCGCTGCAGCGGCTGTACGAGGCGGCGGAGAAGGCGAAGGTCGAGCTGTCCTCGGTGTCCCAGACCACGATCAACCTGCCGTTCATCACCGCCGACGCCGGCGGGCCGAAGCACCTGAACACCACGCTGATGCGGTCGAAGTTCGACCAGCTCACCGCGGACTTGGTGGAGCGCTGCATGGGCCCGGTGCAGCAGGCGATGGCGGATGCGAAGGTGACCGCGAACGACATCGACGAGGTGATCCTGGTCGGCGGTTCGACCCGGATCCCGGCGGTGCAGCAGCTGGTGCGCCGGTTGACCGGCGGCAAGGACCCGAACATGACGGTCAACCCGGACGAGGTCGTCGCGCTTGGCGCGGCGCTGCAGTCCGCGGTGATCAAGGGCGAGATGTCCGACGTCCTGCTGCTCGACGTCACTCCGCTGTCGCTCGGTGTGGAGACCCTGGGCGGGGTGATGACCAAGGTGATCGAGCGCAACACCACCATTCCGGCGCGGCGTAGCGAGGTGTTCTCCACCGCGGAGGACAACCAGAACGCCGTGGATGTGGTGGTGCTGCAGGGTGAGCGGGAACGCGCGGCGGACAACCGGGTGCTGGGCCGGTTCCGGTTGGAGAACATCCGGCCCGCCCCGCGTGGGGTGCCGCAGGTCGAGGTCACCTTCGACCTCGACGCCAACGGCATCCTCAACGTCTCCGCCAAGGACAAGGACACCGGCGCCGAACAGACCATCACCATCAGCGAAAGCTCCAACCTCGACCAGAGTGAGGTCGAGCGGATGGTCGCCGACGCCGAACGGCACCGCGGCGAGGACGCCAAGATCCGCGAGCGCGTCGACGCCCGCAACACCCTGGACACCATCGCCTACCAGGTCGAGAAGCGCCTCGGTGAGTTGGGTGACGCCGCGCCCGCGCACGAGAAGGCCCGCGCGGAGCTACTCATCGGCGACGCTCACCAGGCCGTCAAGGACGACACCGTCGGTATCGAGCGGCTGCGGGAGCTGACTTCGGAGCTGCAGCAGCTGTTCTACGGCCTGGATACCGCGGCCGGAGGCACCGCCGGCAATCAGGCCGGTGGCGGCGCCCGGCGGGACGGCGGCGGTGATGACGTGATCGACGCCGAGTTCACCAGCGAGTGAGAGGAGGGCACGCCATGGCCGAGGACCGCATCCGCTCCGGCCCCGGCGAGCACCTCGACCCCGGCGGCCGAGCGACGGTCGGCGAGCAGCAGCCGCGGGAGGAGCGGTTCGTGCGGGAGCGGGCCGAGCCGCCCGCTCCCGAAACCGACCCGGCCGCCCCGGCCGACCAGGCCGAGCCCGAGGACGAGGTGGCTCGGCTGCGGGCACAAGTGGCCGAGCTGGAAGACCGGTGGCGGCGTACCGCCGCGGAGCTGGACAACCTGCGCAAGCGGGTAGCCCGAGACAGCGAACGGCAACGCCTTGACGAGCGCGGCCGGGTGGCCGCGGCCTGGCTGCCGGTCGTGGACAACCTCGACCTCGCCCTGACCCACGCCGACGCCGACCCCGGCTCGATCGTGCAGGGCATCCGCGCGGTCCGCGACCAGGCCCTGACGGTGCTGGCCGGACTGGGCTACCCACGCCGCGACGACCACGGCGTGGCGTTCGACCCGACCCGGCACGAGGCCGTGTCCACCCGCGCGGACACCGAGGCCAAGCCCGGCACCGTGGTCGAGGTACTGCGCCCCGGCTACGGTGACGCCGACCGGCAACTACGTCCGGCGACGGTCGTGGTCGCCGCCCGCGCCGCCGATGACGGATCCCGAGACGAGCGGGACAGGGGGTGACGCTCGGTGGCTCGTGACTTCTACGAGGCGCTGGGGGTGTCGCGCACCGCCAGTCAGGAGGAGATCCAGCGCGCCTACCGCACGCTGGCGCGCAAGTACCACCCGGACGTGAACAAGCAACCGGGGGCCGAGGATCGGTTCAAGGAGGTCTCCGAGGCGTACCAGGTGCTCTCCGATCCGGAGACGCGGCGCCGCTACGACGCGTTCGGGCCGGACTTCCGGCAGGTGCCCGAGGGCGTCGACCCCGAGACCTGGCAGCGCGCCCGCGCCGGCACCGGCGCGCGGTCCGGTTCCGGTGGTGAGCGGGTCTGGGTGAACACCGGGCCCGGCGGAGGGTTCGGCGGGTCGCCGTTCAGTGCCGGGTTCGGCGGCGAGTTCGATGTCGAGGACCTGTTCGGCAGCATCTTCGGCCAGCGCACCGCCCGCGCCCGCGGGCAGTCCGTGCGGGGCGCGGACCAGGAGGCCGAACTCGAATTGACTGTCGAGGAGGCATACCGGGGCGGGCAGCGTTCGCTGACCCTGCCCGGCCCCGACGGGCCGCGCACGCTGCGGGTGACCATTCCCGCCGGGGTGACCGACGGGCAGCGGATCCGGCTGGCCGGGCAAGGCGGCCAGGGCATCGGCAACGCCGCGGCAGCGGGCGACCTGTATCTGGTGGTGCGGCTGACACCGCACCCGCGCTACCGCGTCGACGGACGAGACCTGACCGTCGATCTGCCGTTGGCGCCATGGGAAGCCGCATTGGGCGCGACGGTCGCGGTGGACACCCCCGGCGGGCAGACCAAGGTGAAGGTCCCGGCGGGTACCTCCAGCGGCCGGCGGTTGCGGCTGCGCGGACAGGGCATGCCCCACCCGCGCGGCCAGGCCGGTGACCTCTACGCCGAGGCGCGGATCGTGGTACCCGACCGGCTTACCGACGCCGAGCGCCGGCTGTTCGCCGAACTGGCCACAGCCTCGACCTTCGACCCCCGCGGCACGTCGGCGAGGAGGCGGTCATGACCGACAGTTCGATCCCAGGTGCCCCGATGAGCTATGCGTTGATCCGCTACCAGCGCGATCCCGACCACAACCGGCGTGGGTGGCTGGACCTGGAATCCTTCGCCCGCGCCACCGGCACCCACCCGGACCTGGTGACCCGGTTCGTCGCGCTCGGGTTGCTCGACCCAGAGCGAGACCGGGCCGGGGCGCTGTGGTTCGCCCCGGACCAGCTGGCGAGGCTGGCCCGCATGCAGCGACTGCGCGCCGCGTTCTCGGTCAACTACGCCGCTCTGGGGCTGGTGCTGGATCTGCTGGACCGGGTCGACCAGCTGGAACGCGCGCTGCGCCGTAGTCAACGACAACCGTGGAGGTGACCCGTGGACAAGACCGACCCTTTGACCCAGAAATCCCGGCAGGCACTGCACGACGCCCAGACGAAGGCGGTGCGCTTCGGCCACACCGAGGTCGACGGTGAGCACCTGCTGCTGGCGCTGCTGGACGACCCGGACGGACTCGTGCCGCGGCTGCTGGCCCAGGCCCAGGCGGACCCGGACACGCTGCGCACCGCGCTGGAGACCGAACTGGGACGCCGTCCCAAGGTGTCCGGGCCCGGCGCCGCACCGGGGCAGATCTTCCTCACCCAGCGGCTGGTCCGGCTGCTCGACACCGCCGAGCGCGAGGCCAAGCGGCTCAAAGACGAGTACGTCTCCGTCGAACACCTGGTGATCGCGCTGATCGAGGAAGGGACCACCACCGCCGCGGGCCGGCTGCTGCACGAGCACGGCCTGACCCGCGACCGGTTCCTGCAGGCGCTGACCGCGATCCGCGGCAACCAGCGGGTCACCTCCGCGATGCCCGAGGTCGCCTACGAAGCGCTGGACAAGTACGGCCGCGACCTCGTCGCCGACGCCGCCGCAGGCAAGCTCGACCCGGTCATCGGGCGTGATGCTGAGATCCGCCGCGTGGTGCAGATCCTGTCCCGCAAGACCAAGAACAACCCGGTCCTCATCGGCGACCCCGGCGTCGGCAAGACCGCCATCGTCGAGGGCCTCGCGCAACGCATCCACCGCGGCGACGTGCCCGAAGGGTTGCGCGACAAGACCGTCTTCGCCCTCGACATGGGCTCTCTGGTCGCCGGCGCGAAGTACCGCGGCGAGTTCGAGGAGCGGCTCAAGGCCGTGCTCAACGAGGTGAAAGCCGCCGAGGGCCGGATCCTGCTGTTCGTCGACGAACTGCACACCGTCGTCGGTGCCGGCGCCGCGGAAGGGGCGATGGACGCCGGGAACATGCTCAAACCGATGCTGGCCCGCGGCGAGCTGCACATGATCGGCGCCACCACGGTCGACGAGTACCGCAAGCACATCGAGAAAGACGCCGCCCTGGAACGCCGCTTCCAGCCCGTGCTCGTGGACGAACCGGACGAGGCCGACGCGATCTCGATCCTGCGTGGGTTGCGGGAGCGGCTGGAGATCTTCCACGGCGTGAAGATCCAGGACAGCGCCCTGGTCGCCGCCGTGACCTTGAGCCACCGCTACATTTCCGACCGGTTCCTGCCGGACAAGGCCATCGACCTGGTCGACGAGGCTTGCGCGATGCTGCGCACCGAAATCGACTCGATGCCGGCCGAACTCGACGAGCTGACCCGGCGGGTGATGCGCCTGGAGATCGAGGAAGCGGCGCTGGCGAAGGAAACCGACCCGGCCAGCCAGTCCCGGCTCACGGAGTTGCGCAAGGAGTTGGCCGACCTGCGCGCCGAAGCCGACGCCATGCGGGCGCAGTGGGAGGCCGAACGTGCCGCGCTGCGCAAGGTGCAGTCGCTGCGGCAGGAGATCGACCAGGTGCGCCATGACGCCGAGCTGGCCGAACGCGACTACGACCTCAACCGTGCCGCCGAACTGCGTCACGGCAGGCTGCCCGAGCTGGAACGCCGCCTGGACGCCGAGGAACAGCAGCTGACGGCCAAGCAGGGCAGGCAGCGGTTGTTGCGTGAAGTCGTCACCGCGGACGAAATCGCGGCGATCGTGTCGCGCTGGACAGGCATCCCCGTGTCCCGCCTGCAAGAAGGCGAACGCGACAAACTCTTGCGGCTGGACGAAATCCTGCACCAGCGAGTGGTCGGCCAGGACGAGGCCGTGCAACTGGTCGCGGACGCGATCATCCGCGCCCGGTCCGGCATCAAGGACCCGCGCCGCCCGATCGGGTCGTTCGTCTTCCTCGGCCCCACCGGCGTCGGCAAGACCGAACTCGCCAAAACCCTTGCAGCGGCGCTATTCGACACCGCCGACAACATGGTGCGCCTGGACATGAGCGAGTACCAGGAACGCCACACCGTCTCCCGCCTGGTCGGCGCCCCACCCGGCTACGTCGGCTACGAGGAGGGCGGCCAGCTCACCGAAGCGGTGCGCCGCAAGCCGTACTCGGTCGTGTTGTTCGACGAGATCGAGAAGGCCCACACCGACGTGTTCAACACGCTGCTGCAGGTCCTCGACGACGGCCGGCTCACCGACGCCCAGGGCCGCACCGTCGACTTCCGCAACACGGTCATCATCATGACCTCCAACATCGGCTCGGAATATCTGCTGGAGGGCGCGACGGCGGGCGGGGAGATCAAACCGGAGGCGCGGGAGCGGGTGATGGCGGCGTTGCGCGGGCACTTCCGGCCCGAGTTCCTCAACCGGATCGACGACATCGTGCTGTTCAAACCGCTGACCGAGGCCGAGATCGAGCGCATCGTCGAGCTGATGACCGACGAGCTGCGCGGCCGGCTCGCCGAACGCCGGATGACCCTCCATCTGTCCGACCCGGCGCGGCATTTCATCGCCCAGCAAGGGTTCGATCCGGTCTACGGCGCCCGACCGCTGCGCCGGTTCATCGCCCGCGAGGTCGAAACCCGCATCGGCCGCGCCCTGCTCGGCGGCGACGTGCACGACGGCGCCACCATCCACATCGGACTATCCGACGGTGGGCTGACGGTCAGCTTCGACAACCCCAACACCGGCCCGAGCCAGGACCCGGCCGACCGAGTAGCCGCCGGCACCGGGTCATAACCCACAACACCAGACGACAACGGGAGGTGAATCCTCATGGTGCGGCGCTACACCAACGCGCTCAAGACCGCGCTGCTGCTCGGTGTGCTCACCGCGCTCATCCTCACCATCGGCTACGCGCTCGGCGGCAGCACCGGACTCATCGTGGCCACCGTGCTGTCGCTGGTGATGAACGGGGCCGCCTACTTCTACTCCGACACGATCGCGTTGCACGCCATGGCCGCCCGCCCGGTCAACGAAGCGCAGGCACCCGAGCTGCATGCGATGGTGCGCGAGCTGGCCACCAGTGCCGGCCAGCCGATGCCGCGGCTGTATGTCAGCCCCATCGCCCAGCCCAACGCGTTCGCCACCGGCCGCAGTCCCCGCCACGCCGCGGTCTGCGTTACCGACGGCATCCTGCGTCTGCTCACCCCACGCGAGCTGCGCGCGGTCCTGGGCCACGAACTGTCCCACGTGTACAACCGGGACATCCTCACCTCCAGCGTCGCCGCCGCCCTGGCCGGGATCCTCACCAGCCTGGCCAACCTCGCCCTGTTCCTGCCCATCGGCTCGTCCACCGAGGACGACGACGGACCCCACCCGGTGGCCGCGCTGCTGATGCTGATCCTCGCCCCCGTCGCGGCCGGGCTGATCCAGCTCGCCATCAGCCGCAGCCGCGAATACCAAGCCGATGTCGACGGCGCGGATCTCTCCGGCGACCCGCTCGCTCTAGCAAGCGCCCTGCAGAAGATCGACCAGTGGACACGGCGGCTGCCGCTGCCCGCCGACGCTCCACACGCCGCCTACGCCCACCTCATGATCGCTCACCCGCTCAGCGACGACGGGGTGGCGGCGCTGTTCAGCACCCACCCGCCGACCGCCGAGCGCATCCGCCGCCTGCGGCAGCTAGCCAGCCAGGTAGCGGCCGGCCCGTCGGGTCCAGCGCGCCCCGCGCCCCGGTCGAGTTGGGCGGGTGCACTGGCCCCCACGATGAGGAGCCTCGCGCGATGAACAGCACAGTTAGCCCTCGAACGGCGCGGATCTGCGGTGCAGTCGCGGCGGCGGCCATTGCGCTGTCAGCCTGCACGACCGGATCGAGCAATCCCGCCCAGCCGAACGCCACCACCACCACCCCGGCCCCCGCGGGGCCAGAGGCCGGGTACGCCGACGTGGTCGACCGGGTCAGCCCCAGCGTGGTCACCGTCCAGGCAGGCCAGGACCTGGGCAGCGGGGTCGTCCTGCGCCCGGACGTCGTGGTCACCAACCAGCACGTCGTGGGAACCCAGCGAGAGGTCACCATCGCCTACGCCGACGGCGCCCGCTCACCCGGCACCGTCCTGGCCACCGACACCATCACCGACCTCGCCGTCGTGCGCACCGACCGCAAGAACCTGCCCGTGCCGCAGTACCGCAACGACCTGCCCCGGCCCGGTGAACGAGCCCTGGCCATCGGCAGCCCCCTGGGCTTCGAGAACTCGGTCACCGCCGGCATCATCTCCGGGCTGCACCGCGAGATCCCCGGATCCGCCGGCCAAACCCAGTCCCTTGTGGACCTCATTCAAACCGACGCCTCGATCTCCCCCGGCAACTCCGGCGGTGCACTGCTCGACACGCAAGGCCGGGTCGTGGGCATCAACGAGGCATACATCCCACCCGCCGCAGGGGCGGTGTCTCTCGGGTTCGCCATCCCCTCAGCCACCGTCACCGACATCGCCGACCAGCTGCTCACCAAGGGCACCGCGACCCACCCCTACCTCGGGATCTCACTCGGCCGGCTCACCCCCGACATCCAACAAAAACTCGGCGTACACACCGACCACGGCGCACTCGTCCTCGGCATCGACCAAAGCGGTCCCGCCGCCGCCAGCGGCATCCGCACCGGCGACGTCATCACCGAATTCGCCGGCACACCAATCCGCAGCGTCGAGGACCTCCTGGCTGCCCTCCGACACACCCAGCCAGGACAGAAGGTGCCGGCCACCCTCATCCGCGCAGACACATCCCAATCCGTCACCCTGACCATCGGCTCGCGCACCGGCTGAGCACCCTCAGCACCCACGTTAATCGGTCCGAGCGGCGGCTGGGAACGCCACCACCGCCCGACGAAACGGTTCAACACGCTGACTTGACAGGGAAGCGCAGCGGGGCGACCAGCCGTCCTCCGGGCGCGAGCTGTTGCCACCACTGCGCGGGAATGTCCCACGGCGAGACGGTGGCGATCATGCGGTCGTACGGGGCGTGGTCGGGATAGCCGAGCCCACCATCGCCGGTGATCACATGCACGTCGCCGTAGCCGGTGGCGGTCAGGGCCCGCTTGGCTTTCGCGGTGACGTCCGGGTCGATGTCGATCGTGGTCACCAGGTCCGCGCGGCCGGTCAACTGGGCAAGCAGGCAGGCGTTGTAGCCAGTTCCCGCGCCGATTTCCAGGATGCGGTTGCCGGGTTGGACGTGAAGCTGGTCGAGCATCGCCGCGACCAGCCACGGCGCCGACGCGCAGGACAACGACCGGCCATCCTGGAACCGGTGGGTGATCACCGCCTGCCACGGGTCGTAGGCAGTGGCCAGTGGGGCGTCGGGCACGAACTCATGACGTGGTGTGTCCAGCAGGACCCGCGCGACCTCACTGAGCTGCGCGTATCCCGACTTGCGGACCTTGGCGACCATCTCCGCGCGCAGCGACCCCGGCGACACGGTGGTGGTATCGGTGCCCATCGCTTCCCTTCTAGTTCAACGATCAACTATGTGGACGGCCATGGTCAGCATGGCCCGGTTACGACGCATCCAGATATGAGACAGGGCGGACACCCTGGGTTGTTCGGGCAGAAATGCTCTCGACAGAGCGCGCCGCTAAGGCAGCACCTCCCTCTCGGCGCAGCCCGAGGTAGTCAACTGCGAATGGGCCATGTCATCAAGCGCGTTCGGGCAGTGCCGTGGAGGCGCGGTTGAGGCGTCACCAAGCTTGACCTGCATGAATATCGCGACTCGTCGCTGACGATTCCACCATTCGGGGCATCCAACCTCCGGGTCGTTCCTTCACAGGCCAGGACACGGCGGGCCTTGTCCCCCTGCAATGTCCGGGTCGGCTGCGACGTCGGCTTAGGCTGGGTCAGGTGATTGACCAGTTGACCGTGGAAGCGGCGGTCGCGGACGCTCGCCTTGCCGCGATGGAGTTCGATGACGCCCAGACGTGGCTCCACGCCCACCAGTCGCTGCTGAAGCCGCTCGCGGCCGAGGTCTGGGTCACCGACCCGACGTACAGCCACGTCTTGCTGGTACGGCACCGCGTGCGCGGATGGGTGCCGCCTGGCGGCAAGGTCGAGCCAGGCGAGACGCCGCGGGCAGCCGCAGCTCGTGAACTCGTGGAGGAGGCCGGCGTAGCGGGCGAGCTGCTGCCTATGCCGGCCGCGGTGGCTGTCCGCTCCTTCCGCGCCGACTGGGCGCCGACGCTGAGCCTGTCCTACGGCGCCGTCGTCGACCGCGACGTGCCGCTCGGCGGGGAGACTGGGCAGCCATCGAGGTGGGTTGACCTGGACGAGACGTGGGAGAGCGTGTTCCCCGAGGACCGCGAACGTATCCGCGCGTACGTACGCCGATTGGCAGCGGGGAACGTGGTGGGGGCGCGCTGAGACCCGTCGCCGGTGCACGGTCAGAGGACCTTGTCGATCAGACTCAGGATGTCGTCGGGCAGCGTCACCAGTTGGAGCTCGTGCAGGAATCGAACCCACACCGGCTCCAAGCCGGGCTTCGCGGTGAACTGCTCCTCGCTCAGCTGCCCTTCGGCGTAGGCCGCGGTGCGGTGCGCGTGCTGCTGGAGCTGGTCTTGGTGCAGCCATCGGGGTGCGCGCACCTCTTGGGCAGAGGGTCGGATCGGGCCAGAGGTCTGGGCCCGATAGATCCACCACTGATGGCCCACGCGGTCGCTGGTCGGTCGGCGGCAGTGGTTGGGCCGCCATGCGGTCAGCAGCAGGTGAAGTGAGGTGACGGTCAGGCCGACTTCCTCGGCGACCTCAATGCGGGCGGCTTGCTCGGGGCCTCCGTGCTGGTCGACATGACCAGCGACCGGCGCGATCCCCGCAGGGGGCCTCGCGCGTTCGAAGACCAGCAGCCCGTCCGGTGAGGAGATGAGCACGCCGACGGCCGCGTGGTCGCAGTACTTGATCCTGCTGCCGTGGCTACTGGTCGGTGGCGGGGCGGTCAACGTAGTTCCCTGGGTCGCTGTGCGACAACCACGAGCCAGCTCGTCACGGTAGGCGTGTCGGGCGTGGTCAGCGAGTACGCCTTGTCGAGGATGTCCATCCGCTGAGCGTGGGTGAAGTCCCCGTCGGGTCGAGCGAAGACCGGAATCGACAACCACGCCTTCTTCTCGGCCATCGTGCTGCGCTGGGCGACGACCTCGGTGTCGAGCACGGTCAGTCCGGCGACCGACAGGTGGTCGGCAATCGTGTCCAGTGGCAGCTTCGGAGCTGGCTCGGCGGCTGGAGGCGGGGCGTAGCCGTGGTCACGGGCCGCGACCTGACGGATCAAGGTGTTCAGCGAGGGGCCGGTGCGCACATTGGTCTCGTCGGGGTGGCGGACGCCGGCAAAGCCGCCGCCGACGTTGAACACGAACCGGCCGCCGGGTCGTAGGACCTGGTGGACGGCGGCGAACACCTGTGGCACGTCGGTCTTCCAGATCGCGGAGTTGCACACCACCGCGTCTGCCGCGCCGGGAACGTGGCCGACCAGATCTTCGGCTGGTGCGGTGACCCAGCTCAGGCGTGGGTCGGCCAGGGTGCGTCGGCCAACGCGCTGCATGGCAGCGGCGTTGTCCAGGGAGACGACCTGGGCGTCGATCGGCACGAGTTCGAGGATTGCCTCCGCGGTCGCGCCGGCTCCGCCGCAGAGGTCGACCACCAGCCGGCTGTCGGTGAGATCGGCGCGGCGAGCAAGGTCCCGGCTGGTGGCCGAATACATGGGGAAGGCACGGGTGAAGGCGGCGTACGCCTCGGCAGTGGTGTCCTCGTCCCAGCCGAGAAGGGCGTCCAGTGGTGCCATCGCGGGTACCTCGCTTCAGGGCGCAGGCCAGGCTCGTTGCGGACGGACGCGACGAGCCGGGGTCGGTTAGAAGAGGGAGTTCTGGAAGGCGGCGGCGGGCGAGGTGAACGGGCCGAGCGTGATGCGGCGACCCTTGAGGGTGCCGAGGTCGAGCACGTAGTCCACTTCGTCGTCACCGTCCAGGGCGGCCAGCACCTGGGTGCCGACGCACGAGACGACGGTGAAGCCGTGCTCACCGTCGCGCAGATCGTGTGGGTACAGCATCCGTACGCCGTCGGCGACGCGCATTCGGTCGCCTTCGGCAGGAGGAGTCCACGTCTCCAGCATTGCCGGAGTGTTCATCGCTGCGAGCGCGTCCGCGGCGCGGGAGACGTGACGGTCGTGGGTCGCGCTCGCGGTGGACAGGTCGGTCAGATTGGCCAGCGCCTTGAGCTTGGTCGAGGCCCGGATGGTCTGGGGCACCTGCAGGCCGCGGGTGATGGCGTCTTCGAGGTGGCGTACGGCGCGGCCGTCGGCGCTCTTGGTCAGATAGGTCGCGATCAGGGCGCCTTGTTCGTCGAGGCGGGATTGCCTGCGTGGTTCGGCTGCAGTGCCGACCTTGGTGGCGCCGTCGGCGAAGGTGGCGAGGTAGAGCCAGTGCGGCTGGTCCATGTACTGGCGCAGGGCCGCGGGGACGTTGCCGTCCTGGTGGAACTGGTGGGCGAAGCGGAACTCGTCCTGGCGCAAGCACCGAGCGCACTGGTCGCCCTGCTCGGTCGGCGCGCGGTCGGGACACGCGAGGGCCTCGACGCGCACCGTGTCGGCGAACTGGTACCGGCCGGTGCACCACCGGCCGGTACCGACCGCAAAACCGAGTCGCTGGTTCATGATCTCGGCGTAGACCAGCGGCCCGTCGGGCAGCGGGGCCAGCAGCAGCCGGGGATTTCCTGTCGCCCAGGTGATGCCGTGGCACACGTACTCGCCGCCGGTTGGTCGGGTCGCTGGCATGGTGCGTTCCTCGTGATGACTGTTGGCGGGGTCAGATGGCGAGCTGGAGGCGGTCGGCGAGCGCTTCGGCAGCGGTCTTGAAGACCGCGTCGCGGTCCATGTCGGTCACGTCCATCGACAGCCATCCGCCGCGCTGCTCGTGCTCGCGCAGCTTCGCGAGAACGGTGTCCTGGTAGCGGATGAAGTCCTCGTCCGCGCCGCCGGAGTGGCCGGTTTCCAGGGAGCTGAATTCGCCCTTGCGGGCGAGCGCGTCGCGGGCGCTGATGCGCAGGAAGAACACCAGGTCGGGTTCGGTGAGGTGGGCGAAGACCTGCTCGGCCAGGCTGGTGGAGACGTCGGGATTCACCGCGTAGCGAGCGAGGATCTTGTGGTGGGCGTTGTCGAGGATCACGTGGGTTCCGGCGGCGAGGGCGGGCTGGATGACGAGTTTGTCCTGGAGGGTGTACCAGGCGGCCAGCGCCAGCAGCCAGTAGTGATCGCCGCACGCCTGGGCGACGCGCGCGTCGCGGCGATAGACCAATGCGTTGAGCCTGTCGACGTAGGCGGACAACTCGGCGTCCATCGGGACTTCGGTGCTGTGCTTGCCGATCAGGATCGTTTCGTGGCCGGCCTCGTTGAGCGCTTGGTGCAGGCGGGTGGCGAGGGTGGACTTGCCCGCGCCGTCGATGCCGACGACCGTGATCTCGCGCCCGCGCGCAGGGTTGAAAAGTGGTGCTGCGTTCGTCATGTTGGTGCGCTCCAAGGGATCAGATCGGCCGGGCGGCCAGTCGGTTGGCGACGATGTCTTGAATCTGTCTAATTAGGACGGTGCGCCGCCGGACAACGTCGCTGTGACGCTCGTTGGACAAGTCCGCGGGGTAGTGGCGAGCAAGGTTGTTGGAAATGACATGCAGGTAGCCGAAATCGATCCCGGCGTCGCGTGCTGCAACTCCCATAGGGCCGATCTCGGGATCGACGAATGCGTGCTCGGCGTGCTCGGTCAGCCAGTCCCTGTTCTCCAGCAGGATCGAGGGTGACGTGACGTGGATGCCGGTGTGCACGCCTGGTTGGGCGGTGGCGAAGTCGCCGAAGAAGTCAGGCCACGCCACGAGGGGGACTGATGCAGGATTCGGTGACAGGTTCGGTCACGCGGCCTGACTGGCCGGTGGGGTCATGATTACTTCGTATTCGACGGGCGTCAAACGCCCGAGGCCGGTCTGCCGGCGCCGCCGGTGGTAGGTGCGTTCGATCCAGGTGACGATCGCGATGCGCAACTCCTCACGCGTGGACCAGGATCGGCGGTCCAGGACGTTGCGCTGCAAGAGCGCGAAGAAGCTTTCCATCGCGGCGTTGTCACCGGCCGCGCCTACCCTGCCCATCGACCCTGTCATGCCGTGACGAGTCAAGGCGTGCACGAACTTCCGGCTTCGAAATTGCGACCCGCGGTCGCTGTGAAGCACACATCCGGCAACGTCGCCGCGCCGGGCGACAGCATTGTTGAGTGCCCGGACCGCAAGCACCGACTTCATGCGGGAGTCGATGGAATACCCGACGATCCGGTTGGAGAACACGTCCTTCACTGCGCAGATGTAGAGCTTGCCCTCACCGGTCCAATGTTCGGAAATGTCCGATAGCCACAGCTGGTTCGGGCATCGGCGGTGAAGTTGCGGCGGACCAGGTCCTCGTGCACCGGCGGGCCCGGTCTGCCCTTCCCGCCGCGCTTCTTGCCGAACACGCTCCACCAACCTCGTGCCGAGCAGATCCGCCACGCGGTGCGATCGGCCATCGGCTCGCCCGCGGCCCGAGCCTCGTCAGCGAGAAACCGGTACCCGAACTCCGGATCGTCACGGTGAGCATCGAACAGCGCGTTCGCTCGATACGCCTCGTCGAGTTCGGCAGTCGTAACCGGTTCGGCGAGCCACCGGTAGTAGGGCTGGCGGGCCAGCCCCAACACCCGGCACGTCACCGCGACGGGAATCCCGTCGTCGGCCAGCTCACGGACGAGCGGGTAGGTCATTTTCCCGGCAGATTCGCCTGCGCAAAATAGGCGGCGGCTCGTTTGAGAACCTCGTTCTCCTGCTCCAGCAGCCGAATCCGGCGCCTGGCTTCCCGAAGCTCCGCCGCCTCGCTTGAGGTCATGCCCGGTTTCACACCATCGTCGACATCGGTTTGCCGCATCCATTTCGACAGCGTCATCGGGTGGATCCCGAAATCCGCGGCGACCTGCTCCAACGTCACCCCGTCATCACGGTTGCGAGCCACCCGGACGACATCGTCACGGAACTCGCGGGGATAAGGCTTGGGCACAGCGACATCCTTCCAGCCCACCCGAAGGCAAGCCACATCAGGTGTCACCTACCCCTGCAGCAGCCCCTCCAGCCGTCGGATGCCCCTGCGCCCACCACCCGCGCGGTGATCTACACGCGCGTGGCCTCGCTCGGACGGGCCGAGACCGACCACAGCGTCACGGCCCAGCGTGCGGCATGCCTGCGCAAGGCCAGGGAACTGGGCGTCTGGCTCATCGACGAGTACGTCGACCCAAACGCTCGACTCTGGCGACGGCCGAAACGCCAACTGTTCCGACGCATGCTCGCGCGGTTCCGCAGCCGGTGAGAAACAGCAACCCGGCCACGAATTCGCCGCTCGCCGGAAGCGCGCGATCCAGCCGCCAGGACCCACTCGCCGGCTGCACGGTCCCCCGTCCAAGCCGTCCTCAGAAGGAGGTGTCATGACCAGCGCTTATGCCGACTTCATCGACGAACTGCAGCAGGATGTCACCATCCCCATCCAGCCGCCGACGGACGACCTTGCCCCCGGCACTCGCGCAGTGATCTACCTGCGCGTGTCCTCGACCGGGCAAGTCCGGACCGACTACAACCCGGAAGGCATATCCATTCCGGCCCAACGGGAAGCGTGCCTTCGCAAGGCGCGAGACCTCGGCGTCACGGTCATCGACGAGTACGTCGAACCCGGACGTTCGGGAACGGAGATGACCAAACGCGAAGCATTCCAACAGATGCTGGCGCGGGTCCGCAGCCAGGGCGACGTCGACGTCATCATCATCTACCAGCTCTCGCGCATGGCACGGAACCGCTACGACGACGCGATCGTCATGGCAGACCTGCGCAAGCGCGGCGTCACCCTGGTCTCGGCCACCGAAGCCATCGACGACACCCCGGTCGGCCAGCTGATGCACGGCATCCTGGCCACCTTCAACGAATACCAATCCCGCCAGTCCGGTGCCGACATCGCCTACAAGATGGGCCAGAAGGCCCGCAACGGCGGCACCCTCGGCCGCGCGAAGCTCGGCTACCTCAACCACATCGACCACTCCGACGGCCGCGTGATCCGCACGATCATCGTCGACCCCGAACGAGCGCCCTTTGTCCAGCTGGGTTTCGAGCTCTTCGCCACCGGCGACTACACGCAAGAAGAGCTAGCTGACGAGCTCTACGACCGCGGCCTCCGCACCAGGGCCACCCGGCGACACCCAGCCAAGAAGATCTCCGAGAACAAGATTTCGCAAATGCTGCGCGATCGCTACTACCTCGGATACGTCGAGTACGACGGCGAAGAAATCCAAGGGCGACACGAGCCCCTCATCGACGAGGACCTCTTCGACACCGTCCAGGAGATCCTCGAATCGCGCATGACGGCACAAGAACGCCGTCGCGTCCACCACCACTACCTCAAGGGATCGCTCTTCTGTGGACGCTGCCAACGCGACGGCATCAAGCGGCGGATGATCATCCAACGGACCATCAACTCGAAGGGCGCGGAGTACCTGTACTTCTTCTGCCGCGGCCGGCAAAAGGGGCTGTGCCAAGCACCCCACGTCAACGTCACACTCGTCGAGGACGCGGTTGAGCGCCACTACTCCGCGATTCGCTTCAG
Organism: Nocardia sp. FDAARGOS_372; assembly: GCF_002554515.1. Classification (NCBI taxonomy): domain Bacteria; kingdom Bacillati; phylum Actinomycetota; class Actinomycetes; order Mycobacteriales; family Nocardiaceae; genus Nocardia; species Nocardia sp. FDAARGOS_372. The sequence continues at coordinate 3,838,961 of NZ_PDDW01000001.1, forward strand.
CCAGCCGTTCATCGCTGACATGCGCGACCAGATCGATGCCGTGCTCGGCGAGCAGGAAAAGTCCGCACGCCTGCTGCGCAAGCAAATCACCACACAGCTCAAGGAACTCGACACGAAGGAGGAGAACTTGATCGACCTCGCCGCCGACAGCACGCTGCCTCGGACCAAGGTCAAGGAGAAGCTGCGCGACATCGCCCGCGAGCGCCGCCGGCTGGAGGAGCGCCTCGACACAGCCAACGCCGACCTCACCGACAGCGCCCAGCTCGTCAACGCCAGCCTTGCCCTCCTCGAACAGCCCGACCAGCCGTACCGACGCTGCAACGACCAACAGCGCCGCCTCCTCAACCAGGCGATCTTCCACGCCCTCTACATCGAGGACGACAAGATCACAGACGGTGAGCTCCGTGAACCCTTCGGCGAACTCCACGCCATCCAAGGTCAGCGGACCGCCGCACCCAACGCGGAGGACACAAACAAAAGGACCACCCGCAACGCGGGTGGTCCTTGCACGCCGTCAAGCGTCACGGTCCTACTTCGTGGCCTTCATTCAGGCACTTGTTCTAGTAAGACCCCTAGGGTGGAGCTAAGAGGACGTCTTACGTGGGTGTAATTCGTTGTCCGGCATGATGTGACCCGTGGTCGACAGGCTTGCTCAACGGCTGGTCCCGGATGCGTTGTGGGACATCGTGAAACCGCTGCTCCCCGAGTTCACGCCGAGACCTCAGGGCGGCGGGACAGCTCCGGCGGACGAGCGAGCGGTCTTCACTGCGGTGGTGTTCGTATTGACCAGCGGTTGCGCTTGGAGGCATCTGCCGCCGTCATTCGGTGTGAGCGTTCCGACCGCACATCGCCGGTTCATGGTGTGGGCTGATGCCGGGGTATTCGAGGCGTTGCATCGGGCGATCCTCGACCGGCTCGGCCTCGCCGGCGATCTCGATTGGAGCGCGGCGATCCTGGACGCGGCGAGTGTGCGAGCGAAAAAAGGGGATCGCTGACCGGCCGCAGCCCGGTCGACCGTGGCAAGAAAGGATCCAAGATCCACGTCATTTCGGACGCGAACGGGATACCGCTGGTCACCGGTGTTTCTGCCGGGAACACCCACGACTCGGTGATGCTCGCCCCGATGGTCGAATCGATTCCGCGGGTGCGCTCGCAGCGCGGCCCTCGTCGCGGCAAGCCCGCCAAACTGCGGGCGGACAAGGGTTACGACTTCGATGTCCATCGCCGGTGGCTGCGTGCTCGCGGGATCGTGCCTCGGATCGCTCGTCGTGGGATCGAGGATCCCACGAGGCTGGGTAAGCACCGTTGGAAGATCGAACGGACCATTGCATGGTTGACCGGATACCGGCGCTTGACGATCCGCTACGAACGACACGGCCGCCTCTTCGCAGCATTTCTACAACTCGCCGCAGCGCTGACCTGCTACAAGAAACTCACCACGTAAGACGTCCTCTAAGGGGACTCGAACCCCTGACCCCCACAAAGAGGTTCATAAGACTCATCGACCGGGCGCGGTATCGACGTTCGGCATCGACCCCAGCGACCGGTCCCTGCGATGGCAACGCAGACGGGCACACCAGCACGCGGCAATCCGGGCAATTACGTCCAGCCACAACAGAATACAGCGTCCCAGTGAGAAACTACCGCCGGGACCCTACCGCACGGGCCCCGGGGCGAACCAGCCGGAAGCTACCGCAACAACGAACACTCGCCCCTCGATGACCTGTCGTCAGACGTCAAGTCGACCCGTAAACCACACAGCGGCCGGCCGGCTACGCCCAAGACGACGCACGACACCTCAACAGACGGCCGACCAGGGAAAAGCTACACGACCGGCGATGCGCATTCGACTCCACGAGCATCGCCCTCCCCCGATAGACACCTGACGCCGACGCCACCTCGACAACGAAAGCGCGGGGTAACCGCGGGGCTTGCTCAAGTCTGCGCCCACCTTTGAGCCTGTGGGCCACACCTCGAGCAGCACTCGCCACCTACGCCCCGTTCCTGCGGCAGTTCTTCGAAATCCTTGCAGACCGCGCTGTACTTCTCGGAATCTCGTTCGGCCGCCCGGACCGTGACCACCCGGCCAACAGTTACCAACGCGTCGCGCCGAACTCGACCAGATCGTGCAGTGGTGAACCGCGTGAACTGCGGCTGCGTTGTCGATCGCCGCTTGTGGAGGCGGATTCGGTTGGCGGTGCGGACCGGTGTTCGTGCCGCCGACGATTGCGAGCACGGTGTCAGGAGCGGTCCGATTTTCCGCCGTAGCGGAGGCCAGAAGGTCGCGCCCATCGTCCAGCAGGAACAGTCCCTCGGACATAAGACAACCGTCCCCAGGGTCACGGTAAGACCTCGGTGACCGACCCACGAGTTGACCGGATGCCACCTCCGCTTTATGCTCGAATTTCATACGGAGGTCGCATCCGTTTTGAATGGCAGCAGTATCACCGGAGGTAGGAGGGCACATGAACGTCAGTGAGCAACGGGGGCGCAAGCCCCGCGCGGACGTCCAGCGCAACCGCGCGGCTCTGCTGGAGACCGCGCAGCGTCACTTCCTCCAGCATGGGGTCGGCACCTCCCTGGAGGCGGTGGCCAAGGAGGCGGGCGTCGGGCCCGGCACCCTGTACCGGCACTTCCCCACCCGGGAAGCGCTGCTGGCGGCCGTTCTGCAGACACGCTCCGAGGAGCTGGTGGCCCGCCGAGCGGACATCGAACAGTTGGGCGATGCCGGCGAGGCGTTGGAACTGTGGCTACGGGCAATGGAGGAGTACTTCAGCGCCTTCAGCGGGCTCCCGGACCCGCTCATGGCCGCGGCCCAGGAGCAGGACCCGGACAATCCGCTCACCATTCCTTGCGACATCTTCATCGCCGCCACCGACAAATACGTGGAAGCAGCCCAGAGCACGGGACAGGTACGCGCGTCGGTGCGTGGCTACGACCTGTTCCTCGCAGCCTGTTCCATTGCCTGGATCAAGGGCAACGGCGCCGACGAGGAATCACTCGACCGGCTCCGCACCCTCCTCGCGAGCGGCTACCGCCAGCGGGACGAGAAGGCGTAAAACGCCGGGCCCCGCGCTCAGGCTCGAGCCGCCGACGTCCGGGACCGCAGTTTTCATCAAGGAGGATTTATGAGTCATTCGCCAAGGGTTTGGCCCGCCGACGCTCGCCGCATTGTGGCGCAGGGTGATCTCGGCTACCTCGAGGGCGCCCGGTGGCACCGCGGGGCGCTCTGGTTCTCGGATATGACCCGGTGCAAGATCAGTCGCCTCTCCCCTGGCGAGCCACCCGAGGATATCGCCGATGTACCCGGGCGCCCCTCGGGTCTCGGGTTCGGCCCCGATGGGACACCGATGGTTGTTTCCATCGACGACGGACGGCTGCTGCGCGTGGGAAGTAGTGGGCTCGAGGAACTCGCCGATCTCGCGCCGGTCGCGTTCCATCCCAACGATATGGCAGTGGACCGGGAGGGCCGCGCATATATCGGCCCGCAGGGCTTTCCCTTCGGAACCGATCCCGTCGGCGTGAGTTTGATCATCCGCCATCCCGACGGCCGGATCGACACGGGCGGCGAGGACCTGATATTCCCAACGGCATCGCGATCTCCGGCGACGGGCGCACCCTGGTCGTCGCAGAATCGTTCCGGGCACCACGTACCAGGCTCACCGCGTTCACCGTGACCGACGACGGTGCGCTGACCGACCAGCGAGTGTTCGCCGAATTCGGGTCAACGGACACCGAGTCCATCGATGGCATCGGCATCGACAGTGAGGGTGCGGTGTGGGCGGCCTTCCCATGGATCGGTGAATTCCGGCGTGTCCGCGAAGGCGGCGAGGTCACCGACGTCATCCGGATCGAACCCGACGCCGCGTATCCCGACGGCGGCACATTCGCCGTGGACGCGATCCTCGGCGGACCGGAGATGCGGACCCTCTACCTGCTCATCTCGGATACAAGCCCCGAGCGCCTCGTCAACGGCTTCGATACCACGGGCCGGATCGAAGCCATCGAGGTCGAGGTGGCGGGAATCCGGGACTGACGGCAACGCATGCGTCGGCGCGATCGTCTCCGCGACAGCGTCCCGGAGCGTTTCGCGCCCTCCCGGCTACTGCCATCTCGCAGCCCATCGTGGAGATGAATCGCGCCCCGCCCGCCGCCGACCGACCCCGCTGGTACGTCACGTACACCCAACACGTCACATACACGAACACGAAGAGCGCGCAGTCCCCACACTTCGACCGGGTGGTCGTGCCGTGCCGCGGTCTGCAAGCAGCCTGCCGGTACCTGCAAAGTGCGTGCCACACCCGGCCCTTACGACGGCTGTCGCCTTGGAGCAGACAGCATTGTGCCCGGCCGCCCTGTCGGCGACTGCGCGCCTTGGAAAGGAAACGCCTTGTCCGGCACAGCGTCCCTCTTCACCGACCTCGTACGCTCCCGGCGCTCCCCCCGCAAGTTCCTGCCCGCCCCGCTTTCCCCGGCGGACATCCGCGGCGTGCTCGAAGACGCGCAGACGGCCCCTTCGAACAGCAATACCCAGCCGTGGACCGTGCATGTTGTCTCGGGCGCGGAGCGCGACGCGCTCGCCGAGGAACTGCTTCAGGCCGACACGGAGGGACGCACCTCCCCGGATTTCACCGATGGCTACGGCGACGGCATCTATCTCGAGCGGGCGCAGGCCCTGGCCGCGAGCTACTACGGATCCCTCGGCGTCGCGCGCACGGATCTCGAAGGCAGGAGGGCGGCGGTCCGCGAAAACCTGGAGTTCTTCGGGGCTCCCCATGTCGCTTTCCTGTTCATGCCAGCCCTGGGCGACGGGGTGCGGACGGCCGGTGACATCGGTATGTACGCGCAGAACTTCCTGCTCTCGCTGGCATCCCGGGGGTTCGCCGGTATTCCGCAGACCATGCTCGGGATCTATGCCGATACCGTCCGCGAGTTCCTGGATGTTCGTGAGGATCTCAAGCTGCTGTTCGGTATCTCCTTCGGCACGGCCGACCCTGCGGGGCCGGTGAATCCGTTCGGTAGGACACGCATCCTGCTCCAGCAGAGTGTGATCCTGCACGGCACTCCCGGCGTCCTCGAAGGTCAATAGTCCGTCAGCCCACAGATGCCCCCGGCGCGTGGATCCGGGCCGCCACACGGCCGGCCCGGATCCGGAGCCCGCGCTCACTTCGGTCCACACGCGCGGCATCCGTCTCGGGTTCCTCCCGCCGGCAGATCGCACCACTTGACAATTCGGAGGCTGCCTCCGTATTCTTGGGAGTCCACGGAGGCACCCTCCGTTTCCATTGCCTCGTTGGGAGGAGCTTCCCAATGAAGTTGTCAACCTCGGAAGTTGATTTCCGATGACGGGATCAGGCTGCCACCGCGACGGGTGGCAGCGGTTGGTAGGGCCGTTTCTCGCGGATGAGTGCCCACAGCACGTTGACGCGGCGGCGGACCAGGGCGAGGACGGCTTGGGTGTGTTTTTTGCCCTCGCCGCGTTTCCTGTCGTAGGTGCGCGATTCGGGGCTGCAGCTGATCGAGATCATCGCCGACTGGTAGAAGACACGGTTGAGTCCGCGGTGATATCGCTTGGGGCGGTGCAGGTTTCCGCGTATTCGACCGGAATCCCAGGCAGCGGGTGCGAGCCCGGCAAATCCGGCGAGTCGGTCCGGGGTCCCGAAGTAGTCCATGTCACCGCCGGTGGCAGCGAGGAATTCCGCGCCGAGCAAGGTGCCGATGCCGGGCAGGCTGATGATCACTTCGGCGAGTTCGTGGCGGTGAAATCGGCCCTCGATGAGCTTGTCGGCTTCTTTGATTCGCTCGTTGAGGGCCATCACCTCCTCGGCCAGCGCCGCGACCATCGACGCGGTCAGCGCTTCGCCGGGCAAGCGGGTGTGCTGGCGGGCCGCGGCCTCGATCGCTGCGGCGGCGACCTTGCCGGGATTTCTCACTTTTCTGGTCGACAACCAGGTTTCGAGTCGGGACGCACCTGTTCTGCGCAGAGCGGCAGGGGTTTGATAGCCGGTCAGCAGAGTCAGCGGTCCGACCAGGGTGAGGTTGTCGAACGCGCGGTCCAACGCGGGAAAGATCCCGCTGAGCAGGCCACGCAGCCGGTTGATCGCGCGGGTTCGGTCGGCCACCAGGTCAGCGCGGCGGGTGGTGAGCAGCTTCAGCTCGATGGTGACTTCGTCACCGGGGCGCAGCGGATGCAGATCGCGGCGCATCCGTGCTTGATCAGCGATGATCGCGGCGTCGCGGGCGTCGGTCTTGCCTTCGCCCCGGTAGCCGCCGGCGACCCGGTTCAGCGTTCGGCCGGGGATATACAGCAGCTGCTGATCGCGTTCGACCAGCAGCCCGATCAGCAGCGCCGCACCGCCATCGGGCAGGTCCACCGCCCAGACCGTGTCCTGGCCCAGCTCCCGAACCTCGTCGATGAGTTTTACCAGCTCGGGTTCATCGTTGGCTATTCGCCGCGACAGCAGTCGTTTGCCGTCGGTGTTGATGACCACGCAATGGTGGCCGGTCTTCCCGATGTCCACACCAGCCCAGATCTGGGCCATGCCCGCCTCCATCAGCTCGTTGGAACCTCACGCCACAGACGACCGCGCCGACGTTGCCCTACACAGCGATTCGCTCGCACATCCCAATATGCGGCCGGGTCGTCACGGGGAACCGGGCGGCCAAGCTCCTGGAGCCACACGCGGCACAACCATGTAAGCCACACCCGATTCCCCTGGGCCTCAGGGACTTTACGACCCGCCCCTACGACCTACTCAGAAAGGTAGGGCAACCATGACAAGCCGGCAGATGATCCTGGGCATGCAGTTCAGCGGCGGCTACGGGGCCGAGCCCGGGGCCTGGCGGCTGCCGGGTGCGAACCTGAACAGCTACACGGACATGGACCAGTTCGTCCGCTACGCGCAGGCCGCCGAACGCGGCAAGGTGCAACTGTTGTTCATTGCCGACACCCCGGTCCTGGATATGGACCTCACCCACCACGCACCGCGCCAGGCGATCGAGCCGCTGCTGCTGCTGACCGTCCTCGCGCGGGAGACCGAGCGGATCGGCCTGGTCACCACCGCCTCCACCACTTTCAACGAGCCCTACAACCTCGCCCGCCAGTTCAAGGCCTTGGATGTGATCAGCCACGGCCGAGCCGGCTGGAACGCGGTGACCACCTCCGATCCCGCTGCCGCGGCGAACTTCGGCAGCGAGGTCCCGCCGCGCGCGGAGAAGTACGAGCGCGCCCACGAGGTCATCCAGATCGTGCAGGCGTTGTGGGGCAGCTGGGAGAAGGACGCCTTGCTGCTCGACGTCGAGAACAAGCGTTACGCCGATATGGACAGGATCCGGCCGGTCAACCTGCGGGGCCGCCACGTCGCCTCCCGCGGCCCGCTGCCCATCCCCCCGTCCGAACAGGGTCAGCCGGTCATCTTCCAGGCGGGCGGCGGCGGTTACGGCCTCGAGATCGCGGGCCGCTACGCCAGTGGCGTGTACGCCAACCCGTACAGCATCGAGGATGCCCGGGCTCAGCGCCAGGCCCTGCGGGACGCCGCCGAGCGCGCCGGACGCGACCCGGACGAGGTGAAAATGCTCGCCGGCTTCATGCCGACCATCGCCGGCTCCCGCGCTGCCGCTCTGGAGCGACGACGCTTCCTGGACGAGGTCGTCGACCTGGACCAGCGCGTCCGTTATCTCGGGGCCATGATCGGCCTCCGGCTCGGCCCCGAACAACTCGACCAGCCGCTCACCGTGCAGCAGCTGGCCGCCGCGGTGCCCAGTCCGCGCGACCCGCGCTCCGGCCGCGCCCTGGAAGTGGCCCGGGAAGGCTGGACGCTGCGCGATGTCATCGCCCACGGTGTGATCGACTATCACCCCGTGGTCGCCGGTACCGCCACCGACGTGGCCGAGCACATGCAGGAGTGGTTCGAGGCCGGGGCCTGTGACGGCTTCTCGATCGCCCTCGACGCCTTCCACGACGGCTTCGACGCCTTCGTCGACCAGGTCGTCCCGATCCTGCAGGAACGTGGCCTGTTCCACGAGGACTACGAAGGATCCACCCTGCGCGAGAACCTCGGCGCCCACGCGCAATACGGCCTCGACCCGCGCCTCACCGAGCCGGCCTGAGCATGACCACCCCACCGGCGAGGCGGGCGCGGACGGCCCGTGGCCCCTCATCTACCCACGAGCGCTCCTTCGGTACGCACACCACGCGGGCCGCCTGACCACAGGACGCCACAGAACACATCTCCCGCGACCTTCATCGGGGCCGGCAGCAAGGAAACCAACCATGAAACGCTCATTCGCCCAATTTCCCGACGTCACTTCCGGCAGCGACCAGGCGCAGCACGGCGGACCATTCGCGCCGCCCCGGGAGGACCCCCGCATGGTTCACGCTCCGCTGGCCACCGACCATGGCACCTTCCGTAGTGACGAACCGCCCCAGGGCGCCGCCGCGGTGTCCACATCGGCCATATCGGCCTCCCCCGCCGCCACAACTCCCACAGCGAGCGGGCTCGTCCCCGTCCTCGCCTTCAGCGGCATCGTCGTCGCCGTCATGCAGACACTACTCGTCCCCGTCATCGCCGACCTCCCCCGACTGCTGGACACCACAACGTCCAACGCCGCCTGGGTGATCACCGCGACCCTGCTGTCCAGCGCCGTCGCCACTCCGGTCATGGGACGCCTCGGCGACCTCTACGGCAAGCGCCGCTTCGTCCTCGTCAGCCTCGCACTGATGGTGCTGGGGCTCGCTGATCTCCGGATTCACCTCCGACCTCGTGCCGATGGTCCTGGGCCGCGCCATACAGGGCTTCGCATTGGGCGCCATCCCGCTAGGCATCGGCATCATCCGGGACGAATTACCGCCCGAACGGCACGGATCGGCAATGGCGCCTGATAAGCAGCTCGCTCGGCGTCGGGGGCGCGCTCGCCATACCGCTGGCCGCGGTCGTCGCCCAGAACCTCGACTGGCACTGGCTGTTCTTCGGCGCCGCCACCCTCGGCGCGGCAGCCATGGCAACGATCTTCGCCGTCGTCCCCGAGAGCGCGCAGCGCGCCCCCGGCCGCTTCGACGTGATCGGCGCGCTCGGACTCGCCCTCGGCCTCGTCGCCCTGCTGCTGCCCATCTCCAAGGGCGCCGACTGGGGCTGGACAAGCACCACCACGCTCGGACTCTTCGCCGCCACCGTCGTGATCTTCGCGCTGTGGGTCCTCTTCGAACTGCGCACCGAGCACCCGCTGCTGAACCTGCGCACGGCGTCGCGCCGCCAGGTCCTCCTGACCAACCTGGCCGCGATCACCGCCGGCCTCGCGTTCTTCGCGGTGACACTCGTCCTGCCGCAACTACTGCAGCTTCCCGAGTCCACCGGGTACGGGTTGGGGATGTCCATGATCGTCACCGGCCTCTGCGCTGCCCATATGGGTCTCGCGATGATGATCGCCGCCCCGCTCGCCGCCCGGCTCTCGGCCGCGCGCGGGCCGAAGGTCACCCTGATGACAGGGCTCGCACTGCTCGCCGTCGCATATCTCGCGGGCACCATGCTGCTGGGTGCGGTGTGGCAGATCGTGATCGTCGCCGTCCTCGCGGGCAGCGGCGTCGGCACCGCCTACGCGGCAATGCCCGCCCTCATCCTCGGCGCCGTCGACCCGTCGGAATCGGGCGCGGCCAACGGACTGAACTCACTGATGCGCGCCATCGGCACGGCGATGTCCAGCGCCGTCGTCGGCGTGGTCCTCGCCGGCACGGCTCAACACGTAGAGAACACCGAGATACCCACGCTGGACGGCTTCCGCATCTCATTCCTGATCGCCGCGGGTGCAGCGCTCCTGAATCTCGTCCTGGCAGCACTTTCTCTCCCCCTGCCGCCGGCGAGGCCGGCAACCCATATCCCTCATAGTTCAGAGAAAGCAAGGTCTGTTCCTGATGCGCACCAAGAAGAAGTTTCTTATCGCGGCTGCGGCCGCCATCACAGTTGCGGCACTCGCCGGCAGTAACGTCGGATGCGCTGAAACGGCGGACGGTGCTGCCCGCAAGATCACCGGCACACTGCCCGACGGATCCACCTATCTGTTCGAGGTGCCGGCCAACTGGAACGGCACCGTGCTGCTCTTCTCCCATGGCTACAACCCCGGACCGTCGAACCCCGCCCAGAACGCCAACTCGGCCGAGGTGAGCAGCATACTGCTCGCTGACGGGTATGCCCTCGCCGGTGGGTCCTACCCCGGCCTCGGGTGGCAGACGCCCAACGCGCTGGGCGACCAGATCGCCACGTTCGACGAATTCGCCGCGCAGGTCGCGTCGCCTTGAACCGTCCTGGATGCGGTGGAGACCCTAGTTCAGGCCACCTCGGCCGAGATGGTCTGTTGATGGTAGAGGTGTTCGTATTCGACCGGTGGCCGGTATCCGATCGCGGAATGTAGCCGTTGGGTGTTGTACCAGTGCACCCATGATGCGGTTTCCCGTTCGAGCTCGGCCCGCCCCGAGAACGTGGTGTGCCGGTCGATCAACTCGGTTTTGTAGAGCCCGATCGCCGATTCCATGAGCGCGTTATCGAGCGCATCTCCCACGCTGCCTATGGATCCGGCGATTCCCGAATCCCGTAATGCCTCGGTGAAGGCCAGCGACGTATATTGCGACCCCGCATCGGAATGATGTATCAATCCTGTTGCGGTGAAACGGAAAGCGGTTCTACGGCGGGTGAACAACGCCTGTTCGAGCACCGAGATAACCAACGGTGTCGTCTTCGACGACATAACCCGCCAGCCCAAGATCCGTCGCGAATACACGTCCACGCAGAACGCGGTGTAACAGAACCCGGCCAGAGTCCAGCAGTAGGTGAAATCGGCAACCCGCCATTGATCTGGACGCATCGGCGTCGACCAGGCGCGCCCGATCAGGTCCGGATGCCGCGGCGTCGACGCGGGCCCGGGTTCGGTGGTTCTCGTGGTCCGTCACCCGCGCACAACCCCGTCTATCCCGGTCAGCCGCATCAGCCGCGCTACCTGGTCGCGGCCGATATTGTGACCGGCGCGGCGGGCGGTGTGCCAGAGTTTGCGCACCCCGTACAGGCCCCGATTCGCGCTCCACAGGTCGAACGACACGTTCGCGGTGTGAGCATCGGCCCAGGTGGCGTCGCTGATACCGCACTGTTTGGCGGCATAGTAGGTGGACGGGGCGATCTTGAGCCCGTGCTCGGTCAGCACGCGGCAGATCGGGTCAACCCCGAAGCAACCCTTGTGGTCGTCGATGTAGTCGACGATCACCGCAGTCGGCGGTCGACCTCCGCCGCCGCGAAAAACGCACTCGCTGTCCGCAAAAGCTCGTTCGCCCTGCGCAATTCGACTACTTCACGCCGCAGAGCCCTCAACTCCGCATACTCCGATTCCGCCGCGGCCGCCGGCCCGGTCTCGCCCTGCTCGGCGCGGGTGACCCAGTTCCGCAGAGTCGCCGGGTTGATATCCAGCAGCGCACCGACATGCCGGCGCGCACCGGCCATCGAGTCACCGTGCTCGCGGATCCGATCCTGATACATCCTCACCGCCCGAGCGCGGGTTTCCTCGTCGAACTTCCGTGGTGCCGCCATGGCTGACAGTCTCCCTTGCTAAATCAGGAGTCTCCAGCCAGTCCAGGACGGTTCACGTCGTCGGCCCGGTCCCGGGCCACCGCCTGGGGCTACCCCATCCCCCACAGGCGCACTTCACCACCGGTCTCGAAGCCGTAGCGGATGTACCTGTCTGCAGACAAGCTGGTTCAGAGTGAGTTGGCGGCGGCGGCGAGAAGATCTGCCAAGGTTTCCTCCAACTCTGGCAGCACGGCGGCATGCCGGGCTACCTGAACCGAGCGTCGCGATGGGGTTTCATCGGAGACGGCGATTTGGGCGAGCCTCGTCCAAGACTGTGCGGCCAGCCGTGCTGCGCGTGCGGCCGCGTGAACCTTCGGATTGCGCGTGTAATCGGCGAGATCGACGCACCCTTGAGCGATGAGGCGTCGAAACAGACCGCCTCCGGTACCCGCTTTTTCGATGAAGGCAGCGAGTGACCTGAGCACAGCCTCGAGGTCTTCGTCTCCGAAGATGTCGGGCCAACTGGAGACGTCTTCAGCGAAGCGGCGAACGCCGTCGAGCCCGGTGCCGGAGACACCGTTCGAGGCCGGCGCGGCAATCGAACTGGGGCCCCCATGTTTCAGGGTTGCCGCCGATTGTTCGAGCGCTGCGGCAGCCATGGACGGGAGGTCAGGCACGTCGGACGGCCAATCGACTATGTACGTGGCGTGGCGTGTGGGTGTCGGGAACCCCGTGGAGGCTCGTGCCCGTGCCAATGCGTCATACGACACCGTCTGGATCTCATCGCGGTCGTTGTCGACGATATACGCGTCGCGAGCCTCGTCATCATAGCCGACGATAACGATGTCGTGGCGGCTCATGCGCAGTCGTACCCGCAGGTATGGGAGTTCAGCGATGTCGGCCCAGACCATGACGGGCCGTCCGGAGTCCAGTTCGGTCCTCACCCATTTCCAACCGAGGTCGGGATCCTCGGTCTGACGTAGTTCGGTCTTCGCACCGAGGCGCCTCAACAGGTCGACCTCCAAATCCCCACCACGCCCCACCAGGTATATCGGAGGATTGATCGCATCGGCGCGCAGGTAAGCGAAATCGAGTGCGCCGCCGAGTGTGAACACGAGTCCTTCGCTCAGCTCGCCGTCCCAGCCAAGCCCGGCCCAGGACATAAGATCGCGCAACGCACCCGAACCACAATGGCCGCCCTTCAGGTGCGGGTAAGGCTGGATCAGCATCCGGTGACCACCTTCAGACTCGACAGCCCGCGAAAGGACAACCCCGTACGCCAGCGAGGTTGTTCGACGAGCCTAAGACCGGGAAAACGCGCCGTGAGGAGTGGGAACAGTACGGCTCCTTCGAGCCGCGCCAACGGCGCGCCAAGACAAAAGTGAATGCCGGCACCGAACGATAGCGGCGGGGTCCCGGTTCGGGTGATATCGAGGCTATCGGGGTCGCAGAATCGGTCCGGGTCTCGGTTGGCCGCCCCGAGCAAGGTCAATACAACCTGGCCAGGATCCAGGTCGACTCCTGCCACCCGTGTTGGCTCGAGCACCGTGCGCCCATTGGTCTGGACCGGCGAGTCGTAACGCAACAATTCTTCGACGGCGTTGCTCGCCAGATCGGGCCTGGCCCGCAATAGGTCCATTTGGCTGGGATGGGCGAGCAGTGCAGCAACGCCGTTACCGATGAGGTTTGTGGTGGTTTCGAACCCTGCCGCGAACAACAGTATCGCGGTGCCAACGCATTCGTCGTCGTCCAAGACGTCGTCGCCATGCGCCACGGCGAGACGGCTGAGCAGGTCGTCGTCCGGGTGGGCGCGTTTGGCCGCCAGGAGGTCTGTGAAGTACGTTGCGAGTTGGTCTTCCGCTTCACACGCGGCAGTCAGCGCCGCGGCGTCCGCGCTGGGCTCGAGCGAGGCGACCAGGGCGCGTACCAGAGGAGCGGCCACGGCTCGATCGGTCACTGGCACTCCAAGAAGATCGCCTATTACATTCACGGGCAGCGGGAGGGCGAGATCGCTGATGATATCGGCGGAACCCTGGTCCTCGATGACATCGATCAGATCACGGATCTGCGTGACAACGCGGCCTCGCAACTCGTCGATGTGCCGAGGGGTGAAAACGTCAGCGACCAGCCGACGCAGCCGGTGGTGGTCAGGCGGGTTGCGGAACAGCATGGTGCGCCGGAATCGATGCATAGCCTGACGTTGCAACTCTTCGGGAATCTCCGACAAGCCGAATCCCAGCGACTCGTCGGCCTTGCCGAGGCTACGGTTACGGAGCGCAGCTGCGCAGTCGTCGTAGCGACTCAGTACCAGGGCCCCCGATCGCGTGACAAGCACGGGCTGAGTCTCGCGCAAGCGTCGGAACGCCTCGTAGGGGCCGGCTGAGCCGTGATCGGTCAGCAAGACGTCGAGGAGTAGTTCCCTCTCAGTTGGTCCAGCAGTCACGCCTGCCTCCGAGCCTTCGCCCGCGACTGCAGGAAGTGTTCGGCCTCGACCACGATGAACACGGCGGTTGCCGTAGTGACCGAGCGCCCTTCTAGATCCTCCATCCTGGCCGCGAGATTCAACTTACGGCCATGCCGCGACCGTACCTCGGCGTGCAGCGTGTAGGGGGTATCGAGCAGTACCGGGGCGAGATAATCCATGTCGAGATTCCGGGTCACGGCGAGTTCGCCGACCGTGTACAGCAAGAAGCCGAACAGGTCGTCGATGACGGTCGCCACCGCGCCACCGTGCGCGATCCCCGGCGCTCCGACATGACGCTGGTCGAAAAGATGGTGAGCAACGACGCCGCCCTCGCAACGCCGCACCGATAGGGAATGTCCGTGCGGGTTGGCCGGCCCACAACCAAGACAGTCGGGATGGTGCGGCGGCAACTCTGGCGATCCGGATTCCAGGAGCCGGAACGAGCGCACCCAGTCCTCCACGCCTGGGTCAGACAACCTACTGACCGCATCCGAAGCCTTGTCCATGGCCAGACCTCTCTGTCGACTAACGCGCGCCCAACATCAGACTCGAGCAGGACCGCGATACAACTACATTGGAGACAATCAGAACCATTTTGTCAACAATTGATCAGATCTCCGCTGCTTGTCGCGCATAGCTCGCGATCAAGCAACGCGCGGACATGACGAAGTGTCCGGGAGTTTGTCCACTCATGAACAAAACCCACGTTCTGTTACCATCCGAGGGGTGGTGGAAGAATCGGTGAGGCTGTCGTTCAGGCGACACCTCCGCGAGGCAGCAATCCGCGCCGCCCGCGCCCTGACGGTCGAGAAGGGCTGGGAACGTGTACGATTCGGCGAGGTAGCCGGTCTGATCGGAGTATCACGCGCCACGCTGTATCGAGAGTTCGGCGACAAGCAAGGGCTTGGAGATGCACTCGTTCTGCACGAAGCGGAGCAATTCCTGACCGGGATCGAGGATTTGCTTGCTTCCAACCGCAGCGCGTTGCCTGAATCGATCCGAGCGATAGTTCGCTACACGCTCGACGAGGCTGCAACCAGCCCCTTACTCAAAGCCGTCCTGACTACACCCGGTAGCGGCCCGCGCGATGAAACCGGCGTCCTCCCCCTGTTGACAACCTCTGCCTCCATGCTTCAACTCGCGTCCGAGCGACTGGTCACCGCGTTCCTCCACCACTACCCCACCATCGACGCCAATGACGTGGCCGACGCAGTCGATGCGCTCATTCGATTGACGATCAGCCATCTCGTACTACCGGCCAGCGACAGCGCCGAAACGGCACGCCGGATCTCCGAGATTGCCCTACGTTATCTCGGGGTGGGCTCTGCGGGTCTCAGACCAGATGCCTCAGCTGCATGCCACAACGCGGTACCGAGCCATTGAAGCAGCGGTACCCTCGTTTCCCCTGATTCCACAGCAGCTGGTTCAACGACAAGTAGGCGGCGACGTTCTCGAAACGTAGCTCGGACTCGGCCGGAGGAACGTCGAGCGCGAAGTGGTCGCCAGCGGTTGCGGGCGGTCTGAACCAAGTTCGCGTCGGATCCATCGATTCGGGTCCGCAGGTTCGCACGAAAGCAATCCCGAAAAATGACACATGAGCTGTCATGCACAAGCCGGGCAAGCCCAACCAGCTGCTGCGTTGGGTAGAGCAGCACCGACGACGCTGACGCACCGAGCAATCGATGCGGACCAGGCCGATCGGCGGTCGTCCCGCCCACCGGCGATGGCGCGAAAACGGCATTGCTCACGGGTCTTTTGCCCCGCGGGGATGCAATCCGGCAGTGTCACCGCGCTATGGCAGATAAGCTCATCCCGCGTCGTCTTCGACCGGCGTTTGGCTCGAATTCGCTCAGCTAAGCCTCGATCAGTCCAATATTCTCAATCCGCAAAGTCGAATCCGGGTCTATCCGGATTCCACGAGCTCGCGCCGAGGAATCGATAATCCCCCAAATGATTGCGCTGAGATGCTCGACGAAAGCCTTTCTCGGCATAGCCGAGGTCGGATCGGATTGCGAGTTTATCCACCAATCCGTCGCGGAGAGGCTCGCCCCTACGATCGACTGCACCACCAAGTCTATGCCCGACGTGTCAGCCCCAGCGGTGTCCAAAACCGTGACGAAATGACCCGCAATGAAACCTGCCAGTTCACGTGCGTTCTCAAGAGCTGGATCCGATCCCGATGAATTGTCGCTAAAATGACTACGAACGAGAAACTGGAAGACGTTCTTGTGCTCGTCGACCAGCTGCGCGTATTGCTCGACGAGCTGATTCATCACACTTCGAATCGGATCGGATCCGAAATCAACGGTAGCAAGCACATTCGACCACATGAGTTCCTTCGCACGTTCGATAACAGCTGCACGAAGGCCCAGTTTGTCCTTGAAGTGGCGATACAGCTTGGGTTTTGTCGCACCCGCCTCCCGAGCGATGTCGTCCATGCTCGCGTCCGGACCGTACTTGCCGAAGGCACGGTACGCTGCGTCGACCAGTTCTGCTCGAACCAGGACCCGGTGCTCTTCCCATCGGCTCGAGCGTGCGTCAATTCGCCGAACCACCGAGCTACCGACCTCCCGAATCCGCTTTTGTGCGCCCGCCATCTGGCCGAGTATACGCTATCGGACAAGTGACCGATAGCGCGGGCGGCAATTGCGCGCTGGATCGGGCGAGCATGAACGCCGTTACGGGGCCTGCGCGAACGCATGGTCAGTCGAATGTCACAGTCACCGAATTGGTGGCGGGTACCGACTGGCATGCCAGCCGATCACCTTCCTCGATATCATCATCATCGAGTACCTCGTTTACTCTCATCTCTATATCGCCGTCGATAACCTTGCACACACATGCACCGCATCCGCCTTCCCGGCAGGAATACGGAGGCGAGTACCCCTCGTTCAACAAGACCTCGACGAGGGTCAAATCTTTCGGCCATTCCAGCTCGGCGCGATCACCATCGAGATATACTACTAGACGGGCTTGTTCGTTCGTCATTGATTCCTTGACGTAGTTCTCCACGTCGAAGGGATCGGAGTGCAGAGATTGGAATACTTCTCGGTGTAGGTTCCGGTGCTGCACGCCGGCTTCGCGCGCCGCGTCTACCACCAAATCCATGAACGCCGCCGGCCCACACAAGAAATACATCCGATTTCGGTACTCACGGCAGATTTCAAGGATTGCGCTTCGGTCCGGTAGCCCACGCTCGCTCTCCAGCCACTCGATGAGAGTCAGTCGCTCGGGAAACTGCTTGGCGAGGTAACGGAGGTCTTCACCGAAGATGACGCTCTCGGCATGCTGGTTGGCATAGAAGAGAACGAGATGGCCGCCACCTTCGAGCAGAGCCGACTTGACGATGGATAACACCGGGGTGATTCCGCTACCAGCTGCGAACAGAACCATGTCCGCATCCAGGTCTTTCGGTGTGAAGTGCCCGGTGGGCGGCAGAACGGTTACCTCAGCTCCAACCTTGATGTTGTCGCACAGCCAGTTAGATCCGTACCCGCCCTCCGTGCGTTTCACTGTGACAGCTAGCGAGTCGTCTGCATGCGGGGAACTCGAGAGCGAATAGCATCTGGCCACATATTCCCCGTCGCCGGCTCCGGGAATACGCAACGTAAGAAACTGCCCGGGGTCGTAGGCAAATACGCCCAATTGCTGCTCGGGCACCTCGAACCAAATGGACACCGCATCCGCTGTTTCCTGCACTACACGGGAGACCGTGAGTTCACATGGCATGCTCATCTTCCAGGATATTCCTTCTCTATTATTCCGGCCCGTGGCCCAGATTCAACTGTCGCGCTTGACAAGGCCGTAACGACGGCCGATCGCATAGCCGACACGGGCCAGCGGCGCGTTCAGGTCCTGATACCTCGGCCCCACCGCGCGGGCGACGAAATCGAAACCCAGGGCATCGGGTCCGATAAGGACTCGAGGTTTGTTCCGTCGCACGCCCTTCAGGATCGTTTCGGCGGCGCTTTCCGGAGTGGTGAGCGCAATACGATCGAAACCGGCGACAATCTTCTCCTGATCACCCATCGCGCCGACACCTCGAGCTCCGCGCACAATATTTGTGCGAACACCACCCGGATGCACGCATGTTACACCCACCGGTAGCCGGTTAATTCGCATCTCCTGGCGCAACGCCTCGGTAAAGCCTCGGACGGCGAATTTGGAAGCATTATATGCGCTCTGACTGGGAATGGCCATCAGTCCGAAGACACTCGACACGTTGACAACATGGCCGTCGCCCGAGTCGATCAGATCCGGAAGAAATAGTTTCGTGCCGTTCACGACTCCCCAGAAATTGATCGACATCAACCATTCGAAGTCGATCCATTGCATATCCAGTATGTCGGCGCCGAGTGCGACCCCGGCATTGTTGATTACCATACTGACCGAACCGAAGTCGCTGAGGACCTGACGACGATATTCCGTGAATGCGCTACGATCGGCCACATCGAGCTGATAGTGCTGGCATTCGACACCCAGCGCGGTACACATGGAGGCGGTTTCGCGGGCCCGTTCGCCGTCGATGTCGGCAATGGCCAGCCGCGCGCCCTCGCCGGCGAGTCGAATTGCAACTGCACGGCCGATTCCTGAACCTGCCCCGGTTACCGAGACGACTCGGTCGCTGAACTCTCTCATCTCGGCAAGCTACCCTTCTTGATCGAATTCGGAAGGAGGTCGCCGCTTCGATCACCTGTCGACTCGCCGACCAACGCGAAATCAGAGTCCGCGACATTGCGGGTACGCCGCCAATACTGCCAGGTGAAACCTGGCCAGACCGTCCGATTGACACCCTGTGCATCGAGGTACCAACTGGTGCACCCCCCGCTGCTCCAGACCCCGTTCACCAATTTCCGCTGGATGTCCGAGTTGAATTCCCGCTGAACGGGTTCACGCACCTCGAGCGCAGCTGCGCCACGTTGCTTCGCGAGCCGAATCGCGCCGATGATGTACCTGATCTGGCATTCGATCATGAATACCACCGAGTTGTGACCGAGCCCGGTGTTGGGGCCGAGCAGGAAGAACAAGTTCGGGAAACCTGCGGTGGTGATGCCGAGATGGGTTTGAATCCCTTCGTCCGACCATACGGAGGAGAGTTCACGACCGGACGCACCCTTGAGCCGGAGGTGGTCGAACCCGTCGGTTACGTGGAAACCGGTGGCATAGATGATCACGTCGACCGGACGCTTGTCACCGGACTGGGATATGATGGCGTCCTCGGTGATCTCGGCGATCCCGTCGGTGATGACGGATGTAGTGGGCCGATTCAGCGCTGGGTAGTAGTCACTGGAACCGAGGATTCTTTTGCACCCGATGCGATACGTGGGGGTGAGCTTCTTGCGCAGCGCGGGATCATCAATTCCCCGCGCTATGTTCCACTTTGCGACACTCTCGAGCGGACGCATGAAATTGATATGTCCGTTCAGTCCTATCGACAGTGACTCCGCTGACCAGTAGATGGCAGTCCGGAGGGCTTTGGCGAGGATCGGCGCCCTCGTGAGCAGGGCTTGGATCGCCTTCGGGACCTTGACGTTCCTACGGGGCAGTACCCACGCCGGCGTCCGCTGGTATAGATGCAGTTCATCGGCTACCTTGGCAATTTCCGGAACGAATTGGATTGCGCTCGCACCCGTCCCGATAACAGCGACCTTCTTGCCATCCAGTGTGCAGTCATGATCCCACTGCGCCGAGTGAAATGCTGCACCAGCGAACTTCTTCTGCCCCTTGATCTGGGGGATATTCGGTATATGGAGTGCGCCTACGCCTGAAACCAGGAATCGGGCAACGTACTCGTTGCCGTCGGAGGTCGTAACATGCCACGCGGAATCACCAGGATCCCAGTATCCGGATTGCAAGGCCCGCCCGAAATGCGTGCGGCTATAGAGATCGTACTTGCGTGCGAGACTCAGGAGATACTGCTGAATTTCATCCTGTCCTGCCCACAAGTGACTCCAATCCGGCTTGGGCTCGAAAGAGTACGAGTACATGTGAGAAGGGACGTCGCAGGCACAGCCCGGATATGTATTGTCGCGCCAGGTTCCGCCGATTTCGGAATCCTTCTCGATTATCAAGAAGTCATTCATTCCCGATTTCAGCAGTTGAATCGCCATTCCCATGCCGGAGAATCCGCTCCCGACGATGAGGACCTCTGTTGTGTGCACCCTCTCGCTCGCTGCACGACCTCCCGAACCATTGGTCTTTCCCGTGTATTTGGCAGAACGGTTATTACTCATCGATTTCCTCTGGACGTTGGCTCACGTGCGGTACAGGTGGCCACAAATTTTCGATAGCTACTCAGCTACTGCGGATATGTCGGACCGGCGGCAGGACCGAGGAGTTCGCGGGATTCGACGAGTGCCCGCCGCAACATATCACGGCGCGACTTGCGCTCAGCAATATGCGTGGTGCTGTTCACGCCGGTCCGAGTCTGTTCACCGCCGGGCGATATCGTCGGGCAGGCTCCTCGTCAGGCGCCAAAGGAACATGGTGAAGCGACCTTCCATCATTCCTGCCTCATCGAAGAATCGGATCATCGGCTCGGACATGAACTGCAGGTTCTCCCGGTAGTGCGGGCCGAATTGGCAAGCGAGGAACCCCCGCAGAGGATGCACGCCGACAGCACGGTACAGCTTGGGATTGATCAAGATCGGGTAGGACAGGTTCGCGACAACTGCGAGGACGCCGCGGTGCCATGCCCGCGAGATCCGGCCTCGCGACCGCATACCCTCGACAAGCTCGGAGCGCGCGAACGTGATGTGGCGGGCCTCCTCGAGCACGTGAATTTTCATCAACTGCCGGACCTGCGGTTGTAGGCGTTCGTCGTTCATCGCTTCACGCTGTGCCCGATCGAGAATCTCCTCGATCAGCAAGGTCGCGCCCTGGATCGAGGGCCCGAGCGGGACGAAATGCAGGATCTTCGCCAGCGACAGAAACCCCGGCGGAAGCTTGTAGGGCGGGATCCCCGTTTTGGCGATCAGACGCGCGAACATTGTGGAATGGCGGCTCTCGTCGCCAACCTCGGCAAGTGCGTATAGGGCCTTGTTGTCGACGAGATCACCCGTCGTGTTCAGCCGTAGCAACGCCATACTCAGCAAATTCTCGGCGTAGATCCCGAAGCTGAGGATGCTCACCAACTCATGTTTGCCCAGGTCGATCTTCTGTTCCTCGGAAAGCCGGTTCCACAGACCGGTGCCGTAGAGGGACAGGCGATGCTCGGGGAACCACGCCTTATCCGGCAACCACGGACTATCCCAGTCGATGTCGACTTCGGCGTCGTAGAACTTCTCTACGGAAGTCTTGAGCAGTCGTCCGGCCGATCGTTGCAGGTCAATGGGTCGCCGACCGCTCACGCGCGCCATACCGTCGGTGGTTACGGCAATCTGCCCGTTGGTCTCGGCCCTGACGTCACTGGTCGTCATCTGTCGCTCCTTTGAGACTCGATCGATGACTCTGCATCGATACATCCAGTCCGGATCAACGTCCGGTGGCAGTAACCCGGTATCCGCTCAAGAGTGCAATACGGGCAGTAGCGGATACTTTGGGTATGAGGTAACTTTGACCCCGGCGGCGCGGCTTGTCAAGGGCCGGCCCCGATCCCGACGCCGGGCTACTTGGCCCCAGTGCCGGGCGATCCGATCGCTGGCGTCGACTATCGACCAAACGGAGGAGTTCACAGTGAAGTCTCAGAGTCCGCACGATGCCTCTGACTACATCGGGCCGGCCACAGTGGTGATCGCAACCGACGACGTCGAGGTGCAAGTCGAACTGCGCGGCTATTTCCAACCCATCGACGGCCGCTTCAGCTGGTACGGGCGCATCCGCCAGAACGACGAACTCGACAATCTGTTAGGGGGACGCCGACGTTCCGTGCTGATCCGGACCAGTACGGGCGAGGCGCCGGCGACCATCGGCGATCGTGACTTCTGGGGCCGCTATCGAGTTCAGGGCAGAGGACGACCGCCCTATCACGTGCCGACGACGCTGGAGGAAGTAGAAGCTACGCAAAGCTGAGCCGTAGGACCTACGCGAATGCCGACGACGCCCCGAAGGGACCAGGATACCGACATGATCAGCTTTGGAGACCGGCTTCGCGACCGCAACTCCGCGGCTTGGACGCTGGCCATAACCTGTGCCGCAGTAGCATTGGTTGTTGCGGCCATGGCAGCGCTGTACACCGCTCTGCCTGCCCTTGCGCTCGACATCGGCGCAGATCAAAATGCTCTCACATGGATCGTCGACGGATACACGCTGGTCCTCGCCTGCTTGGTTTTGCCCGCTGGCGCGATCGGCGATCGGTATGGGCGCCGACGCGTTCTAATCGTCGGCCTGGCGGTCTTCGCGGCCGCTTCAGTTGTGCCTGTATTTCTCGATACTCCTGCGGCACTCATTGCCTCCCGGGCCTTGGCGGGCGCAGGAGCAGCTTTCGTCATGCCGGCGACCCTCTCGCTTCTGACAAGCAACCTCCCAGTGGAGAAGCGGTCGTACGCGGTCGGAGTCTGGGCCGGGATCGCCGGCTCGGGTGGCGTGATCGGCATGGTGGGATCCGGTCTGCTTCTTACCCAGTGGTCGTGGCATTCGATCTTCGTCGGTCTGACCGTCGTCGCACTACTACTGCTGGTTCTGGCCTTCACCGTGCCTGATTCACAGGACGCCGAACTCCCGCCGTTCGATCTTTTCGGCATGTTCTGGGTCGTGCTCGCCATCGGCACGTCGGTGTTCGCGGTCATCGAGGGTCCGTCGCGCGGCTGGACGGATGTCCGGGTTCTTGTCGCAGGTGCGGCGGGAGTAATCGGCACCGTGGCATTTATCCTCACCGAGGTGCGTGCCGAGCACCCGCTACTGGACGTGAGCCTGTTCCGCCGCCGGGGCTTCTCGAGCGGCGCGCTATCGATAACCATCCAGTTCCTCGTGACTTTCGGTGTGATGTACCTACTGGTACAGCACTTCCAGCTCATCCTCGGGTTCGATGCCCTCGGCTCGGCGCTGGCGCTGGCGCCGATGGTCGTTCCGCTTATCGTGATGTCACTCGTGTCGCCGGCAATCGCTGCATGGGCGGGATTGCGGGTGACGACAGCGACCGGTCTTCTGACCATCGCCGTCGGCTTACTCGCCATCCTTCGCCTCGACACCGGTTCGTCGTACTTCGACGTTCTCTGGCCCCTGTTGATCATGAGCGCCGGGCTGGGCTTGTCGGCCGCCCCCGCGACCAACGCGATCATGCTCGACACACCGTTGGAGAAGCACGGGGTATCCGCTGCGGTCAACGACGCGACTCGCGAAGTCGGCGCGGCCATCGGCATTGCCGTCTCCGGTAGCATTTTGTCCGCGAGCTATACTTCGAGGATCAACGAGGTGCTGGACCGCCTTCCCGAGCCCGCGCGCGCTCCGGTCCGCAGTTCCCTGGCCGGTGCCCTCGAAGTCGCTGAGCGTGCCGGTAATGTAGGAAGGCCTCTCGCCGACTATGCGAAGGATGCCTTTTGGAGTGGGGTGGAACATTCGGCGCTCGCGCTGGCAGCGATCACCATAGCCGGGGTTCTGATCCTCGTCCCACTTTCCCCTCCACGAAAAGCCGCCGAAAGCGGTATCCGACGGCGCCGCCGACGTCACCTCCCCTGGCCTACACACGCCGCTCGAACCAGTCGATCGGATGCCCACGCCAATGACCGATCGATGGCATCAGTGCGGCGAACACTCGATCCATAGTCAGTTGCGTTGTCCCCCATGCATCGCATAGCGGCCCGTAGGTCGAATGGGCAGTGTCTGATCATCGAGGATAGGTAGGTTCAAGTGGTGCGCGCTTTGCGAATTCGTCTGACCTGACCCGATGACATTTGGTCCGGCGGCTGTGAGAGCATTGCCGCCCACGTAGTGGGCAGGAACGCTCGATGACTATGGCGACACGAAAAGGGCACACACCTCCACAGGCCGTGCGCAAGCTGAGCAAGGCCGTCCACCTGCTGGGCGAGAATAAGGAAGTCGCCGTCACTGCAGATCACCATGGCCACCTACTAACGGTGGCGCAACCAGTTCGGCGGGCTGAAGGCCGGCGACGGCAAACGGTTGAAGGGCCCCGAACGCGAACACTCCACTCTGAAAAGTCTTCTCGGCGAGGCGAAGCTAGAGAAAGCTGCATTGAACGAGATCGCCAAGGGAACCTTCTAGACCCGGAACGCCGGCGGGCGGCCGTGGCGCACCTGGTGCGGGTGCTCGGGGTCCGCGAAAGGTTCGCCTGCCGGTTACCGGCGAACATCGAAGTACACAACGGCGCGTTCGAACCACCGACACCAACGCACATCCCGATGCGGCTTTGCGTGAATGGCTGCGTGCCTGGACGAAACCCATCCACGGCAAGGATTCCGCCGCGCCTACCACGGCGCCCGCAGCGAGTGCTGGACAGTCAATCACAAGAAAATCCAACGCCTCTGGCGCGACGAGGGATTACGAGGGCCGCTGCGGCGCCGAAACGCCTGGAAACCACCACCACGACGGAGGCAAAGGGCACCCAACCGTGTATGGGCAGTGGACTTCCGATTCGATGCCAGCGACGACGCACGCCCAGTCCAGATCGTCTCCATCGTCGATGAAACACACCCGCGAATGCTTGGGCCGGCTGGTGGAACGATCGATCACCGCCGACGGACTCATCAACGAATCGCTGTCGATCGCAACTACCCCGCCGCCCTGCGCTGCGGCAACAGACCAATTTCGCGTGCCAGGCGACTGGGCGGCGGAACGGGTCTGCTCAGCGTTCGTCACACTAGCCGACCCTGCCGCAACGGCTACATTGAATGGTTCAGCCGCCGCCGACGCGACGAATGCCCCAACATCAACAGCTTCTGGTCGTTGGCCCAAGCCCGCGTCGTGATCAGCGACTGGAAGGAAGAATACAATCACCGCCGAAGAGATTCCGGCCTGGGCTGCAACGCCCCAGCCGGATACGCTACAACCCTGCATCCCCTACAACTGGTTCTCACACGCGGCGGACCGACTACCGGGTCCCGTCACCGCTCAGGATACTCCGACCCGGTCGGCGCAGAACTGGTTGCAGGGCAACCGAAATCATCTCCCGACCGTTGTCCAACCTAGAACCGGGGCGGCGGACCGATGATGGTGACCAGCATGTTCTGTAGCTCGGTACCTGCCGCCGGGCACAACCTTGAACAACAGCTTCGCCGAGACGTTCGACAACAAGGTTGCGAACCCGCGCGCCGGGCCGCAACCGCTGAAACAGCCAGCTGGAACCCGCATTGAAATCGGTGGCTTCAAAGCCGACCATAACTAGCGGCACCGGCAGCCGGCGCTGGACTATACGACATCGGCCCCAGCGCGCTGCGGCTGCACCCACTACCCTGACAGTCATCATCCGGCTGTTGAGAAAGGGCGTTCCGCGGTTCCCGGACCGATATCAAGCTCTGATAGCGAACTATTCGCCTATCGTTACCCTCAGCGTATGACGAATGTTAATGCCGCTATGCGACGGTTGCTTCGCGTATGCGCGCTTCCCGAGTCAATCCGAGGAGATGGACGGCCACCTCACCGCTGCGTTCGTAGGGCAGGTAGTGCCCAGCCTTTTCGAAGATGACCAAATGACTCCCTGGAATACGATGCCGAAGCGCACGCGAGTGATGAACGGGGGTCAGGCGGTCACGAGACCCGACCAGCACGACGACGGGACAGCTGAATCTGCCCAGCACGCCGTAACGCTTGTGAGAGAGTATCGAACGGGTCAGCTCCGCGACATTGCGAGAATTGCTCTTCGCGAGCTGCAGCACAGCACGGTTCATATCGTGCCGACGAGGACGCGCTCCGAATAGGATGCCTCGTGTCGACTGCCGCATCAGGAAAAGCGGCCGGGAAGGAATCCTGATATAGGGTAGCGCCTCCAGACCCAGCATTATCAGCCTTCGCCAGAATTTGCTGCGCAGCATATTTCCCAGAATATCGCCCGCCCCTGTCGACACCAACGCGACGCCGAGGATTCTCGGTCCGAGCACCTCACTGTGACGTTCAGCCAAGGCCATGAGAGTCATCCCTCCCATCGAATGACCACCCAATACGACCGGACCCGTAGGCACAGTTTCCGAAAGAATAGTCGCAAGATCGTCCGCAAGAATCTCGAGGCTGGCCGGAGCCGACTCCGAATCCCCGTGTCCCCGATGGTCGTAGGTGACGACGCGAATAGTCGGGTCCGCAGCGATCACAAGCTGAGCAACGTCCTCCCAACTCTCGTGCGACAACGCGAGTCCATGGGTCAAGACCATAGTCACTCGCGGGGTCTGCGAGCCCCATTCGGTGATCTGCAATGTCGGACCGTCGTCCCGTGTGAGAGCGAGTCGGCGGCAGGGAACACCCGCGCTGGAAATCGAAGTCATTATTCCAAGCTCCTCAACGTCGAAAAACCCCGGTGACTATTTGGCCGGGAGTGCCGAGTCGACACCACCGACATCTGTTACCTTCCAATCCAGATTCTTGTCAACTGTTACGGTATAGGTAACAGTCGTTTGCGCACCCTCCGGTATCTGCGCACTCTTCGATGTCACATTCAGGAACACATTGACGACATAGACACCCGATCGTTCGGAGCGCACTGTCGCCGCGATGGGAACTCCACTAGAACTCCACTTCAGTGGCAGCACAATTTCTTTCAGCTGCGGAGCAGTGGCATCGAACTTGTTTGCAAGAACGGGCGAGACGTTGGACTTCAAACCACGAACCCACTGGTCGAAATTCTGATAGTCGATATTCGAGGCTCCGACTGCATACTCAGACGCTACTTCTTCGGCGCGCTTCTCCGCGGCTACGACAGCGTCCCGATCTTTCAACTCGCTCCTAGCCGAGAGCCACAACGGAATCGAAACGGCCACCGCGACAACAAGGAGGGCTACTGCGGTTCCCAAGGCCAGAGAACGCAGGCTTATCGAGAACGACCTCTCCGACCCGCGTGCGCTCGAGCCACCCTTGACCGACGTCCGAGGCACACCCGCGTCAACCGGCTTTTCTTCCGCAGCTTCGCGGTCAGTATCATGAGAATCTTCTGTGGGCATAATCAGCTCCGGTGTCTCTCGTTCTTTCACATCTATTTGACGGCGATCCGCATTCGCAAAGCACCGTCCCCCGTGACACTGAGTGCACGATCTATCAGGTCGCTTATGTTGATTTGCGCCATGGAGTTCGACGCGCTTTCCGCCAGTGGCTGTACCGCCGGGACCAGATCACGAAGATCGGGGCCGATCTCATTGATGTAAGACGTCACTTTATCAAGGAAGGGAATAAGTCCGTTTCCTTCGATATAGTCCCCGGGCATATTGCCGATTCGAGACAGTCGCGCCAGAGAGTCCGCGATGAGTGCGCCCCACGCTCCGGCTTCCTCCCACAGAGGGCCGGCGGCGGTCATCGACTCCTCGGCCCACTCCATATCAGCACCCATTGTTTGCAAATTCGTCAAGATATTACGGATTTCGGGTGACCTACTCAGAATCGTTTCCGAAAGCAGCGTTGTCGATGCCGCCAGACGCGGCATCACGGCTTCCGTTCCCGACAACGTCTGATCCAAGGTCTTGACGATATTGCTGATCGCCTGTGGGTTCAGTTGCTCGACCAGATGGGTGACAGTATGCGCCACATCAGGTATCGAGCGGGGTAGAACCACTTCAACCGCGTCGATACGCTGACCGTCGGCCAGGTAGGGCCCGGCATCAGTATCCGGTACGAACTCGATATAGGGCTCCCCCAACCCCGAAAGGTCCTCAACAGTAGCGCTGCCGGTCGCAGGAACCCTGTACTTGGGATCGAGACCCAGCACCAATTCGACACCACGCTCGGCCTTGTCGATAGAGTCGATCTCTCCTACCTTCACTCCTCTCAACAGGACCGGGGAACCGGGTAGCAAACTCCCGGTCCTCGGCAGAGCCATGGTCACAACAGTCCTGCCAGAAAACCAATCAACTCGAAGCACACCGAATGCTAGGTATGCGGTGCCCAAGACCAGCACGATTCCGATCGACACCAGGGATAGCACGGAACTCGACTTCATCGAACCACTCCGATCATCCGCAGCGACGCAAGAATACTGTCTATCCGATCGTCGTCCGATATGGGGCCGACGCCTTCAATGCCTACAATATCAACCTTCGGACCGCGCTCAACAAATGGAATAACCTTTTCGCGCAAAATGGCCACGGCTTTGTTCAAATTCGAGGGGGCGTTCAGATCAAGCGGGCGGCGAGTGAACAATAGCGGCACGAAGGCACGTGCGGCCTCATTGCCCGATTGCGCCAGGGGGCCGACCCACCGGAGAGATTCTGTGAGCAATTTGAATCCGTCGTACAACGTGATCAACCCGATCATGGAAGTCATCGAAGCAGCGGCCTGACTCACCCCCGACTCGGTCAGCAAATACTCCAGTTCAGGGGTTCTACGCTGCACCACGTCCGTGTTCGCGCGCAGACCGTTCAGCATTGCGTCGACGGCATCCAGGTGGTTGGCCAGGTCAATGATATCCGCACCGACTACCTCGGATATCGAAGCAGTCTGCCGAGTGTCGATCGGCAGCACCCCGTTCACGCGGTTCATTATCTCCTGAGCCTGTTGAATCCCTCCTCCTTGGACGAAGGTCGCGAGTACGTTCATGGTGTCCTCAACCTGCAGCAGCGGCTTCGTCTTGTCCAATCCGATGGTGGCGCCCGGGGGAAGGGCATCCTGCGTGCCGGTCGGCGGAGTCATCAGCGCGATGGAGACATCGCCAAGTATCGTCGGCTGGCGGAGTTCAGCGGTGGTGCCGACCGGCAATCGAACCGACGCCATCAGGTCGACATCGACGGCAACATACCCGTCGTGGTCCTCGCCCGCGTCGACCAGTGACACATCGCGCACGACCCCTGCTCGCAGACCATCGACTGTAACCTTCGCTCGCGCTGGCAGATTCAAGGCGTCAGCGAACAGAATCCGGATACCGTACCGGTCTCCAGAAATTCCGGTCCCCGGAACGGGAACCTCCGCGGGATCGAATCCACATCCGGGAACTATGCACACCATTGCCACCGCGGCCGCAGCGATGAACCGACCACCACGCTCACGAGCAGATCGCGCCCATACGACTCGTCGCAGAACCATCACCGCGCACCTGCCGTCCCGAATATCAACGGAAGAACCGAAACCTTCTCCAACTCGTTCTCAGCGGACTTGCAGCTACCTGGCACGACACGCTCGATGGCCGCGCATACCCGCTCTGCGTCCGCCGGCGGCAGCTGAGCCACCGGCGCCGCGTAAGTCAGGATCGGTGAACCACCCTCCTGCGCCGTCGCCCTCTGAAAAGCCTGCACCAGCGGTGGCGTCAGGTCGATTATTTCTTGTACCGAGCCGATATTCGCACGGGCGAGACGCGCTAATGGGACTGTCGCGTTCAACGCTTCGAGAATTTGGTCACCAAACATTGAAGTAATCTCGTTCAACCATGGCACAATGATCCGCAACGAATCGATAATCGACACGGTGCGCTCAAAGATGCCATGATCGATCACTTCGAGACCTGGAGCCAGACGAGTGATCATGGCCTTGATATCGCCCCATCCGCCGGCCATGCTGTCCGATAATGATCGCAGTGAGTCGATAAGCGCACCGATATGCCCGATAGCAGCATTGGGGGAATTGAGAGCACGACCCAACTTGAGGATCGTATCATTCATTTCAGGTCCTGTTCCGGATAATGCGGCATCTAAGGCCGCGAGCTCATCCGCAAGCCTTTCACGCTGTGTCGAATCATTTCCATCGGTGATCTCTGCAGCGAGGTTGCCCAGCGCATTCATAGTCTGCGACATGCTCTTTGGCGTCAGTGTACGGGTAATGCACTGTCCAGAATCCCATTCATGCTCGGCTTCGCTGTCATCGAGTAATGCAAGCGATCGGTCCGCGACGATTGTGTCGGATACGGTGGTAGCTGACACCTGACCGCGGGGCGAATGGCTTACCTCTACCTCGAATTCGACACGGACCATGTCACCATGAGGTTCGATACGCGTCACCGAGCCGACTCTGACCCCTCGCATGGTGACATGGTTCCCGGCGTACAAGCCGATTGCATCCGGCATATTCGCGCAATAGCTACGCATCCTCTTGGGAGGCTCGATGATCACGAAGTATCCGACGATCAGAATTGCACATACGACCGCGACACCGAGAACGGACATGAGACCCCGGGACGCCAAGAGCTTATTCATCGTCAGCACTCCTTTCCGGGGACCGGAATACACACCGACGGTACCTGGACAACTGTCGCGGATTGGTCGACCACGAGCCCATCCTTCGACGACGCGATCGGCTGGAGCCGCGCCAGTAGGTCGCGCGTATTCGTGACAACCTGTCCCATTTCTTCACCCAGACGTTCCAGCTCAGGGATGACGTCGGCCAGGGCTCGCGCAACGGATTGCAACCTGGATCGATACGCCGGCTCGAGGCCCGCGATACGCGCGAGAAGCTCGTCCATCAGCCGGACGGCTTCGTAGATCTCGGCCTTTTTGTCGAGGCCCACTGTCTCCATCAGATTGACGCTGTCGATCATTCCGCCGAGTGTCGCCTTCGACTCGTTGATCGCGCCGAGATACTCGTCCGCCATCGCGAGCGTGTCCGAAATGTCACGGTTCTGGCGGTCGAGGATGTCGACCAGAGATCCGAATGCCTCTGTTGCTCGGCGAATGCCGGACGGTCCACTGGCAATCGCAGCGTTCATGTTCGTCAAATTCTGCCGCAACGTATCGCCATCGATATCATCGATCGGCCGAATCGCGTCCTCAAAAGTCCGACCCAAGCTGTACGGAAGATGGACCCTCTCGGCGGGAATGGACGAGTGTAACGCAGAATTCCCCGCCGGCGTCACCGCGAGGTAGCGGCCGCCGATCAGTGTCAGCATACGGATATCGAGACTCGTCTGGTCACCGATGAAGATGTCGCTGTCGACGGTGAAGCTCATTCGAACGTTCCTTCGGCTCAGCTCGATGGACTTCACCGCACCAACCGGCACACCCGCGATTCGGACGTCATCGCCAACCTTGACCGAGCCCACTTCCGGCATTTCCGCCCAGTATGTGGACTCGTCGAAAGGTACTACGTAGACTACTACGCTCGCCGTCAAGACCGCTCCCATCACTGCGGCCCCGACGGCAGCCCAGCGCAATTCTCGGTCCATGCTTCGAAGGGGAGCACTCACCGTCTGCAACGCGGTACCCCCGCGAACACGGAATAGCTTACTGATCACCGCTCGCATATCGAGATCCTTTGCCCACTGATCAACACATGTAACGGCGCCGGAACTTCGGCGTTGCCGTTCGAGCAGTTACGATTGATGACCGGTCCATCGGCGGGAACCCACGCATTCAGTGTCTCGAGAACGGCCGGCAGCTTCCGCAGCACCTCGACCGCCTGTTCCGGGTCCGGAAATACTGCCCCCAACAGGGCATCGGCATCGGCGTTAGGTCCGGCCGTCAAGCCGAAGGCCTCGAGAAGGCCGTTCAATGGCGCGATCACGTCTGGTGCCATGAGGGCGAATTCGACAATTCCATCCACCTTGCTACGCAACGTGGACACAACCGAGGCCAGCTCCGAGACAAGTCGGACGAGATGCGAGGATCGGCCACCGATATGGTCGGATATCTCTTTGAGATTTCCGACCAGAACGGTGACTACCGCTTGCCTGTCCAGCGCATAGTTGGACAAGGCTTCGATAGAGTCGAGGACGGAACCGACGCCCGCTCCGTCTCCCTCGATGACAGCGATCATGTTCTCTGCGAACTTGTTCACCGCTTCGGGCGACAGCTCTGCGAGTACCGGTTGTAAGCCGTTGAATAAATCCGTAATGTCGAACGACGGGATCGTGTTGGCAATATCGATCTTATGTCCGGCCGTCAACTCCGCTGTGGTCGGCGATGATTGTTGAACATCGAGATATCGCTGTCCTACGAGGTTCTGATAGCGAATCGCCAGCACAGTGTTCTCGTAGATCGGGTGATTGCGCTGGACCGCAAATCCAACCACCGCTCGACCACTGGCATCCAAGGTAATCGATCGTACCTCGCCAACTCGAAGACCATCCATACGGACATCGTCGCCGGCCTTGAGGCCGTTCGCGTCGACGAATTCAGCCGAGAATTCTACCACGTCTCCAGATACGGGGCGTTGCACCGTCTGAACGATGATCGCGAGCAGCACAGTGATCACGACGGCAGACACGATAAGTTTTGCGCTGGTCGCCAGAAAACTTCGCTGTCTTGTCATCGGCCACCTCCGATGTTGGATGTCGGCGGAAGACCCGGCAAGAACGCGGTGAACGCTGGAACCATATCGAGAACCAACTCGATGTTCAGAATCGGACCGTCTGGAGTCGACGTGAATGATCGGTCTAGACGTGATAGGAGTTCAGTGAGCTGCATGCTCGAGGCGCCGGGGGTAGGTACCATTTTAGTTGCCGTTGACAGAACCGGAGCGAGCATAGCCGCATAGTCCGACAGATGACCCTGAGCCGCGAATAGAGTTTCCGCCAGCCCAGGAAAGAACTCCCGACCTACAGTATTGACTGTCGAATCGAACAGCTCACGATCTGTATTCAAGATCTCGATCGTGGTGAGCCGATTTATGAGGCCGACCGTACCGTCGATCATCGATGCAGTCCCGACTAGCATGGAACCGTATTGGTCCAGCAGCTGCGATATCGGCATCGTCTGGGTTTCAGCAATGTTCCGGCTGGATACAACGATTGCCTCCATGAGAGGTGTGAATTGCCGGGCTATTGTCGCGCCCCGTGTCAGGATCTCGGTCAATTCCGGGACGAGAATGTCTCCAGTTGCTTGAGCTACGCTGCGGATGAGAACACCCATCGTTGCGTCTCGTTGCCGGTCGGCTCGCGGCCCCGTCAAATCGACGATACTGCCATCCCGTAATGGAGCCCCACCATCACCTGGTTTCAGCGCAATTTCACTGATGCCGAACAAGTTCGATGGCGAGTAGTCGACGAACAGCCCGTCCGTGAGACCTGCCGATTCGGCGCTTTCCAGTCTGAGAATCAATTGTTTCGCCCCATCGTCCGATTCGATCGCCGAAACATCACCTATCTCGATACCGTCGAATCGAACGGGTGTTCCGACGGTGATTCCGTCGCCGATGGACTCGGTACGCAGCAGTACCACTATTCGATTATCATCCTGTAGGGCCATCACAACAGTCCAGGTCAAGGCTACTACGATCACTGTGATCACGGCGAGAACACCCAGCATGACCGATGACCGCTTCGATGTCGACACACCCGGCATTTCATAGCGAGACATCGTTTCTCACCCCGTAAATTCGATGGAGGAGTTGACGCCCCACAGGAGGAGGGTCAACACCATATCCAAACCGATGATTGCCACGAAGCTTGCTCGGACAGCACGTCCAGATGCGATTCCGACGCCTTCTGGCCCACCAACGGCGAAGAACCCATGATAGCTATGGATAAGAATCACAGCCGTCCCGAATACGAGAACCTTTATCACCGAGGCCGTCACATCCCAGCCGCTGATGAATTGATAAAAATAGTGATCGTAGACACCGGCGGCTTGGCCATGAAGTTGCACGATCACCGCGCGACAAGCGGCATAACTCAGGATCAAGGCGATCAAGAATGTCGGAATGATTGCCACGGCCCCGGCGATGACCCGGGTGGTCACAACGAACGGTATCGATCGCAGTCCAAGCGACTCGAGTGCATCGATCTCCTCGGAGATCCGCATAGCGCCGATTTGGGCCGTAATACGGCATCCGGCTTGTGCGGCGAACCCGACGCCCGCAGCAATCGGTGCAAGTTCCCGTGTATTGGCAAAGGCCGAAACGATGCCGGTCACCGGCCCCATGCTGATCAGGTTGAGAGTGGTGAAGGACTCTACACCGACCGAGCCTCCGATCACCAGACCGAGTACCACCAGCATCGGCACAGTTCCACCGCCGACGATAATGGACCCTTGGCCCCATGTCATATCCGTGATCACGCGCATAGTCTCGGCTCGATATCGCCTGATCGTGAACGGGATCGCGGACAGCGCCTCCCAAACGAACGCGAGTACGAAACCGATCGACTCCAGGGGCGCGATGCGCGCTCCGAACGGCGCTATTCTTCTCCTGAGCCTCGCCAGCCGAGGTGGAGTAACCTTTACCTCCGACATCTAGGCCAGCCTCGTCGGAAGGAACATCGACACCAGCTGAGTAATTATGAGGTTCGTGATGGCGATGGAAACTACGGAGAGAACTACAGCCGCGTTCACGCCATCCGCCACTCCGCGCGGACCGCCTTTTGCCTCGAGCCCCCGCTGGCACGCGATCACGACCACGATGAATCCGAACAGCACGGACTTGGCTATCGAGACACCGATGTCCGCGACAACGGTGAAAGAGCCGAACGTTCCCCAGTAGCTGCCGGGGGTCACTCCCTGGGGGCCGATTGCGACCGCATATCCAGCTATCACGCCCGTGAAGATGATCAAGATATTGAGCATCGGCGCGACGAAAACCATCGCCACCATCCGAGGAATAACGAGTCGGTGCAAGGGGCTGATGCCCATCGTTCGCATGGCATCGATTTCTTCGCGAATGTTACGTGCACCCAGATCCGCCGCGATTGCGGCCGCTCCGGCCGCACCCAGCAGCAGCCCTGTTGCCATGGGGGCGCCCTGTTTGATCACACCCAATCCACCAGCGGCACCGAGCAGGGAGTCCGCCCCGATTTGATGAATCAAGTTTCCGACCTGGACGGAAACGATGACACCGAAAGGCACGGCCATCAGGATGGCCGGAATCGCAGTAACGGTGATCAGATACCAAGCTTGATTCAGTGCCTCTCGCCACTGGAATCTCAAACGAACGATATCGCTTACTGCTCCCGCAGCCGACTCAGAAGCCATCTGCGTCGACCGGCCAAAAGTTCTGAGCGCCGACACTACGGTTTCGGAAAAGTTTTCCCTGAGCAACCTCGTCGACGTCGATAGCGCGCTACGTTCAGGCATTACCACAGATTCCCGTCCTAACCAAGAGTATCGCTCCGCAACGCAACTGGCGCGCCCGCTAGGAAAGTGTCGACGATCCGGCATAGCTCGTTCTCCGAATGATCGGAATGGCTTCGCCGGTATGACGTACCTCGTCGGGTCATTATCGAGCGCACCCTGCTCACGGCACCTCCTTGTGCACTACTGCAAGTACCAGACACTCTGGGTATGAGTATGTGGTGCTGCTCACGCAGTGTCAATAGAGGATTTCGATCGATCCCGGGACGCGCGAGCGACCCTCTGGCAACCGAGCGATATCGCCCCGGCGAAAGTCGGCCGATAGCAACCGCGACGTGCGACGACACCATCCACATGAGCAGTCTCGCCCATCTACGGCCGAGGAAAGTGCGGTTGTGGTGCAGGGGCGGTTGGCAGGCATCGGCCACCGAAGATACTCCCTCGGTCACTACTCCGGCTGCACTTTGCTCCGCTTCCGTCGCTGGGTGGCGCCGTTTCGCACTGCCTGCTTCGGCATTGCCAGTCCACCCATAAGCCCTGATCGACGGGAATGATCGCGACCAGGCAGCTCCGGCAGATGAACCGCCCGGGTGTGGTGCCCACGCATTTCGGCGGAATGAAAGCGGTCTCTGCGAGGCTCGGAGCGACCCGTAAGCCCTGCGCAATTGGGTGCGCCGCGCCGCGGTCGACACCGGCGGCGCCGAAGGCGTGTCGACGGAGGCAGCGAGGGAGATTTGCCAGCTGCACCGCACGAATAGGGAATCCGAGGAACGATCGGAATCCGCGAAGCGGCAACATCTTTCTTCGTGCGACTAGCGGCCGCGATAGCAGTGGCTGATCGTGCGCGGCAAGAAGGTCGGCATGACCAAACCGAACCAGGCCGCGTCGAGAGCGACCGACCTGGCGGACCGGCAGTTTCGGGTTCTGGCGCAGAACACGCGGCTCATGGCCGATTCACCTACATCCGCCTGATCACCGATGTTCGTCTACCGCGTTCGTCGTCGATGCCTACGCCGGCTGCGTCCTCGGCTCGGAATGCTCGACCAGCGAAGACGCCACGTTTGCGGAGAAGGCGATCCGGCCCGCGGTCGCTCTGCGGGCTCGCGAAGGTCTTCCGGTCGGTGGAGCGATACATCATTCCGATGTGAGGTCTCGATACACCGCAGTAAAACTCGTGGAAGCACTGGCGGTCTCGGATCTCCGACGGTCGATCGGGTCGGTCGGGTCGGTCGGTGACGCCTACGCCAACGCGTAGGCAGCAACCACGATGCGGTTCCACACAACCGACGCGATCCCCAGCGATTCCTGTTTCGGCGCCGATCCGCTCACCCGGCTCGACGACGTCGAGCTCCTCAGCGAGGACTGAGTCGGCTGGTTAAGTCCCGAATCGTGCACTGCTGGGGCTGCAACCATCGGCCGAACACGAGACGGGCTGCTATGCACTGAACGTCGCGCAATCGGCTGGGGTTGGGCAAAACCGGTGCATCGAAGCAAGAGCGGGTCAGCCACCGCTGAGCCGGCCTACGCCCCACGCACTGCCGCGTAGCCATCACCCAACAGACCGTGGCCTCAGGCCGAGCCGGCGAGCAACAGTTCGTCCCGGTTGATGTGGAGTTGCTGCGTGATTGCCCGCTTACTGAATACGAAGTCGCGGGGGCGGTTGATACAGTCGGCGGCAACGAGCTCGCCGGCGCGGAGGTAAAAGCAGGTGAAGTCGCGGTCCCCGGATGGGTCCCCGCTGAGGACGACTTCGTCGTATCCGGTGTTGAGGCCGGCGATCTGGAGCTTGAGATCGTATTGATCCGACCAGAACCACGGAAGCGCCGCTATCTTCCTGGACTTCCCGTTGATGGTCGCGGCTGCGACCTTGGCCTGCTCGCTGGCGCTCGGCACCGACTCCAGGCGTATACGGCGGCCATAACGGGCCATCCGGTGACTGGCGCAGTCCCCAGCCGCGACGATATCGGGGTCCCAACGCTCGCAGGGAGGCGGCCGTCTCCAGTCCGATGTAGCCGCCGCCGACGATCACGGCCCGCCGCCCGGGGCGGGCAGCGGCTCGGATCATCTCGACATCGGCGGCGGTGCGTAGGTAGTAGACCCCTGCCAGATCGGCGCCCGAGGTGGCGAGCCGACGAGGGCGGGCACCAGTGCACAGCGCGAGCTTGTCATAGGGCAATGCGTCGCCAGTGCTCAGTGCGAGGCGACCAGCCGATCGATCGATCGCCTCTACTGTCGCATCCACGAGTTTGATTCCCTGCTTGCGATAGAATTCCGCGCTGCGGATCGCGAGCTCGTCAATTGTGCTCTTCCCGGCCAGATAGGCTTTCGACAGCGGAGGGCGTTGATAGGGTAGAGTCGGCTCCTCACCGATGAGGACGACCTCGCCCGTCCACCCATCCTGGCGCAGACTGGCCGCGAGTTGGACTCCACCATGGCCGGCCCCGACGATGAGAGCTCGCTGTACACTCATACGTCTGCCTTCGGAGTGAGGCGGACCATCATCTTGCTGATGCCCCGCACGAAGTTGGACTGCACGTACTCGGGCTCCCCCACGACCTCGATATTCTCGAAGCGAGGAAGCAGCTCCTCCCAGAGGATCCGAAGCTGCAGCTCGGCCAGCCGGTTGCCCATGCAGCGGTGGACGCCGAAGCCGAAAGCGATATGGTTGCGGGCGTTGGACCGGTCGATTATGAACTCGTCCGGTCGTTCGAACACGCGCTCGTCGCGATTGCCCGAGGCATACCACATCACCACTTTGTCGCCCTTGCGGATGAACTGGCCGTTCAGAATTGTGTCTGCCTTGGCGATCCGGCGCATGTAGGCCAGCGGAGTTTGCCACCGGATGATCTCCGAGACCATATTGGGGATCAAGCCCGGGTTCGCCTTCACCTTATCGAACTGGTCAGGGAAGCGGTTGAGTGCAAGCACACCGCCGCTCATCGAGTTCCGGGTCGTGTCGTTGCCACCGACGATCAGCAACAAGAGGTTGCCCAAGAACTCCATCGGGCGGTCGATCAGATTTTTGGTGTTCTCGTTACCCTGCAACATGGTGATCATGACCCGTCCCCCATGGATGCGACCAGCCGGAATTAGAGTCTCGTTGGCCCTGATCAGGGGTTAGAAGGGACTATGGGAACCATGGCTGGACGGAAACGGCATTCCGCGGAGGACATCGTGCGCAAGCTGCGGCGCGCCGATGAACTGGCCGCGGAAGGCTTGACCGGCGAGCAAATCGCCGCTGACCTGGGAGTCTCGGCGGCGACACTCTATAACTGGCGTCGCCAGTACGGCGGCATGGACACCGACGCCGCCAAAGAACTCAAGGAACTGCGGGAACAGAACGCCCGATTGAAGCGGCTACTCGCCGACGCGGAACTGGAGAAAGACGCGCTGCGCGAGATTTCGAAGGGAAAATTCTAGGCCCAGCGGCCAAGCGCCGCGCCGTGGACATGCTCAGCGAGGTCATGGGCATGTCGCAACGGTTCGCGTGCAAGGTCGTTGGGCTCGCTCGGTCGACATACCGCCGGTGCCCTGCCACGCAAACACCGGCAGACCCCGACGCCGGGACGCGGGCGTGGCTGCGGAATTATGCGGCCAAGAACCCGTGTCATGGGTTCCGCCGGGCCTGGGCAGTGCTGCGGTTCGACGAAGGCCACCGGATGAACATCAAGAAAGTCCACCGGCTCTGGCGGGAAGAAGGTTTGCAGGTGCGGGCGCATCACCCGCGTAAACGGGCCGGCACCTCGTCGGTGCCGGCGGTGGATGCGGATGCGCCGAACGTGGTGTGGGCGCTGGATTTCCAGTTCGACTCTACCGTCGACGGGCGGGTGGTGAAGATCGCGTCGATGATCGACGAGCACACCCGCGAATCCCTACTGCACCTGGTCGAGCGGTCGATCACCGGCGAGCATCTGGTCGCCGAACTCGAGCGGGTCTTCGCCGTCCACGGGGCGCCGAAGGTGCTGCGCCTGGACAACGGGCCGGAAATGATTTCGGCAGCACTGCAAACATTTTGCCGAGACCGGGTCGGGATCTCGTATATTCCGCCGGGTACCCCCTGGAACAACGGGTACGTGGAATCGTTCAACCGGCGCCTGCGCGTGGAATGCCTCAACCGCAACCACTGGACCAGCCTGCTCGAAGCGAGGGTGGTGATCGCGGATTTCAAGCACGAGCACAACCACCGGCACCGGCATTCGGCGCTGGGCTACCGCACCCCGGCCGAGTACGCTGCGGCCTGCACCCACACCCACCACCCCGTGGGCTGCGACATCAACTGAACACCGACCGAACGACACCGACTCTGAAACCGGGTGGTCGCGTTATCGGGGACTGGCCAAATTATCAATCCTGGACGAAACTACATAATTAAACTCCGGCAAAAGTTTGCCCTAACCTCCCCGATTCGCAAATACAACGGATCTCGAATCGACGACCGTCAGGGAATGTAACACCCTCTGTCGAATCATAATAATATCGATCGCGAAAATACCGTGACGTCGAGAATAAGGAATCTCCATGGTGAGCGCGTACGTAGGCCCGGGGAACGATGCGGATGACGACTTGGCATCCGAACTCCCATCACTGCCAGCACCTTTGAAGGCGGGCGACCGTGCTGTCATCTACCTACGTGTCTCATCGCCGGGGCAGTTCAAGACAGACTACGACCCGGAAGGCATATCGATTCCCGCTCAACGTGTCGCCTGCCAGAACAAGGCAAATCAACTCGGCCTGACCATCGTCGACGAATACATCGAGCCTGGCCGGAGTGCGACCGAAATGTCGAAACGAGTCGAGTTCCAAAAACTGCTCGCTCGAATTCGAAACCATCAAGACGTCGACTACGTCATCGTCTACAAACTGTCTCGTATGGCCCGAAACCGGTTCGACGACGCCATCGTCATGGCCGACCTCCGCAAGCGAAACGTCACCCTGGTCTCCGCCACTGAATCCATCGACGACTCGCCGGTCGGCCAGCTCATGCACGGCATCCTCGCCACCTTCAACGAGTACCAGTCCCGCGAGTCCGGCGCCGACATCTCCTACAAGATGGGCCAGAAAGCCCGCAACGGCGGCACACTCGGCCGCGCCCGGCTCGGGTACCTCAACATCTTCGACCGATTCGACGGCCGCGAGATCCGCACCATCGGCGTCGACCCCGAACGCGCACCGCTCGTCCAGCTCGCGTTCCAGCTGTACGCCACCGGCGACTACACCCTCGACGAACTATCCGAGGAACTCTACGACCGCGGACTGCGCACCCGACCGACCCACCGCCACCCCGCCCAACGAGTATCCAAAAACAAGCTCTCGACGATGCTGCGCGACCGCTACTACCTCGGCTACGTCATCTACAAGGGCGAGGAGATGCAGGGCCGACACGAGCCGCTGATCGACGAGAACCTCTTCGACAACGTCCAAGAGATCCTCGAATCCCGGACCAACGCCCACGAACGCCGACGCGTCCACCACCACTACCTCAAAGGGTCACTGTTCTGCGGACGCTGCCAGCGGACCGGGACCGTCGGGCGGATGATCATCCAGCGAACAACCAACCGACACGGCAACGAATACCTCTACTTCTTCTGCCGCAACAAACAGAAGGGCACCTGCAACGCGCCACACATCAACGTCGCCCTTGTCGAAGACGCCGTCGAGGCGCACTACGCGACGATCCGATTCCGCAGCGACTTCATCACCAGCATCCGCAACCAGATCGCCGAAGCCATCAACGCTCAAGAGACCGCCGACCGACTCCTCCAGAAACAACTGACCACCGAACTGCAGGCACTCGACGCCCAGGAAGAGAACCTCATCGACCTGGCAGCCGACGCCACCCTTCCGCAGCCCAAGATCAAAGCCAAACTCCGCGACATCGCCCACCAACGGCGACGACTGACCGAACGCCTGGCAACAACGACCGAAGACCTGTCATCCAGCGCCCGACTCATCGACGCCGCGCTCACACTGCTGGAGAACCCCCAAGAACTGTATCGCCGCTGCAACGAACACCAGCGCCGCCTGTTCAATCAGGCAATCTTCCAACAGCTCTACATCGACGACGAGCAGATCAACGGCCACCGCCTGCACGAACCCTTCGGACAGCTACACGCCGCCCAACGGGCACAAGCAGGAACATGCGGCGCAACCCGGCACAAGACAAGCCGGGATGCTCCTGAATCAGGCAACTCCCGAATGAAGGGAGGAGTAGGGGTCCTACTCCAGGGCGTTCATTCAGCCCCGGGTTCTAGTAGTGACCCTATGGTGGAGCTAAGGGGAATCGAACCCCTGACCTTCTCGATGCGAACGAGACGCGCTACCAACTGCGCTATAGCCCCGTGCGGTTCCGGGGAACCGCGCTGTGACACTGTATCAGGCGGGCGGCCCGGATACCGAATCGCCCGCCTGAGCTGGGGTTATTCGCCGACTGCCCGGCGCATGTCGGTGCCGGTGCGGTGGCGCAGGGCGCGCGCGGCGGCGGGGTCGAAGGCCTCCAGGTGTTCGAAGAGGGGGTCTTCGTCGTCGACGTCGAGCAGGCTGGAGCGGCGGCGGAGGGCGCGGGCGGTGGCGCGGTCCATGCCGCCGCGGGCGATGGCGTGCTCGTCCTCGTCGTCCTCGTGGTCGTCGGCCTGCTCGGGCACCGGCTCGCCGCGGCGGCGGGCCAGCCGGGCGGCGCGGCGCCTGCGGATCTCCTCTTCCATGCGCACCTGCTTGCGCAGGTAGGCCAGGTAGGTGGCCAGCACGACGACCGAGAGGCCACACGCCCACCAGAACAGCGGCGTGAGGATCAACGCGAGCGCGCCGGACATGATCGCGGTGAGCAACAGGGCCAGCACCGCGCGCTGCCGGAAGGTGTAGCGGGCGGCGCGGGCGATCGCGTCGGCTTCGGGGTCGTAGCCGCCGCGTCCCCGCCGGGTCGGCACGAAGTCCGGCTCGTCCTCGTCGGCGGAATCCTCGGCGTGGTCGAACCCGGCTCGATCTTCGCCTGCCTGATCGAACTGGGCGTCGTACTCGGCCGCCGGTTCGGGCGCGCGGACCGGCACGGCCGACCTGGCGGGTGGAATCCGGGCGGTGACGCGTTCGCGGCGCGGGCGCGGCTCGTCCTCGTGTCCGGGGGCTGCGTGGTCGTCGGCGGTGGCGTCCTCGTCGGTGTCGTCCTCGTCGGAGGCCGCCCGACCGTCCTCGCCGGACGACTCGGCGCGGGTCCGGCCGCCCCCGGTCTCATCGGCGGCCGGTTCGTCGTCGGAATCGGCCGGGACGCGGGCTTTCTCGCCGTCCTGCGTCTTTTCCGCGATCTCCGCGTCGGCGGAATCATCGGCGTCCGCGTCGATTTCGCCGTCCCGCTCGCCGCGGGCGCGGCGCGACGCGTCGGCGTCCGGCGAATCCGGTTCCCGCGGTGCGGAATCGGCGATGTCGGAGTCGGACGGCGTACCGCCGTGTCCGGCTTCGTCGGACGTGCCGGTCACGGCGTCGTCGTCGGTATCGGTGATTTTCTCGTCGGCCGGTGTGCTCATCCGGTCCTCCGCATCATCGCTGTGGAAACGCTTTCTCCGCGCTCGGTTCGGTCGATAGCGCAGGCGCCGTTTGGAACCGCCGCGGTGCAATACCCGGGTCGCGAGCGCGGCGTCGGTCGTCTGCCGGATCCTCGGATGCCGGTCGGCGAGAATCGGGAACAGGACGAAGACCCAGAGCACGACCAGGCCGATCCACAAGATCGAATTCGGCATCAGGTCATCACCTCCGTCCCCACCTGTCCGTCCTTTCGGCCCGTGTGCGGGCTGATCTGTTCACGATGCCGTCGCGGGCGGACGGCACACCTCCGACGTCGGTAGGTTAATTCGGCGACGCGCCCGAGTCGGGCAGGCGCGCCGTGCACACAGGCCACACCTGTCACAATGCCACCAATCATCCGCCGGTGTTCACTCCGCGTCTTCGATTCAGGCTTCCGGTTCAGGGTTCGGGGCTCGAGCGGTCGGTGTTCGGTGCTGGATTCAGGGCAGGATCACCCGGCCGGCGCGGGCCATCCGCTCGATGACCGGCGTCGCGAGCTCCTCGACGGTGATGCCGACCAGCAGATGATCGCGCCAGGCGCCGTCCACGTCGAGATAGCGCCGCAGCAGTCCTTCCTCGCGGAAGCCGACGTTGCGCAGCACGGCCTGGCTGGCCAGGTTCTCCGGCCGCACGGTGGCCTCCACCCGGTGCAGTCCCACCGGTCCGAAACAATGGTCGAGCCCCAACGCGAGCGCGGCCGTCGCGACGCCCTGCCCGCTGAGGTCCTTGGCCACCCAGTAGCCGATCCACGCCGAGCGCAGCGCGCCGCGCACGATGTTGCCGACCGTCAGCTGTCCGGCGAACGCGCCGTCGACCTCGATGGCGAACGGGATCATGGCCCCGCGCCGTGCCTCGGCCTTCAGGCTCGACCACAACGAGGGCCAGTTCGACGCGTGGTTACGCGCCTCCCAGGTGCCGCGCCCGGTCGGTTCCCAGGGCTCGAGGTGCTCGCGGTCGCGCAACCGGATGCGGCTCCAGGCAGCCGCGTCGCGCAACCGCACCGGCCGCAGGGTGATCTGTCCGGCCGCGACGCGCACCGGGCCGAGTCGGGCGGGCCATCCGGGGTGCTGCGTCGCCCGGAACACGTTCATGCTCTCCACGGTTCAGCCGCGTTGGGAGAGAAACGCGACCTGCACTTCGTCGCCGGTCCTGATCTCGGTGTCGTCGGGATCGACGATGATCAGACTGTTCGCCTCGGCCAGGGTGGCCAGCAGGTGCGAGGAACCCGCCGCGCCGCCGAGCGGCTGCACCAGGTATTCACCGGTCGACTCGTCGCGCATCAACTGCGCGCGCAGGTAGCCCTTGCGACCGGCCATCGAGCTGATCGGGGTGATCGTCCTGGCCCGGATGACGCGGCGCATGGGGTGCCTGCGGCCGAGCGCGATGCGGATGAGCGGGCGCACCATCACCTCGAAGACCACCAGCGCGCCCACCGGGTTGGCGGGCAGCAGGAAGGTCGGCACCTCGTCGCGGCCGAGCCGCCCGAAGCCCTGCACCGACCCGGGATGCATGGCGACCCGCGCGATCTCGAGTTCCCCCAGGCCCTCGAGCGCCTCGCGGACCTGTTCGGAGGCCCAGCCGCCGACCGCGCCCGCGATCACCACGACCTCCGAGCGCACCAGCTGGCCCTCGACCACGTCGCGCAGCCGGCGCGGATCGGTGCTGACGATGCCGACCCGGTTCACGTCGGCGCCCGCATCCCTGGCCGCGGCGGCCAGCGCATAGGAGTTGACGTCGTAGACCTGGCCGGGGCCGGGGGTGCGGTCGATGTCGATGAGCTCGCCGCCGACGGCGATCACCGACAGCCGCGGGCGCGGATGCACCAGCACCTTGTCCTGGCCGACGGCGGCCAGCAGACCCACCTGGGCCGGGCCGATGATCGTGCCTGCCCGCACCGCCACGTCACCGGGCTGCACGTCGTCGCCGATGCGGCGCACGTAGTCGCCCGAACGCACCGGCTCGAACACCTTGATCCTGGCCCGGCCGCCGTCGGTGAAGTCCAGCGGCAGCACCGCGT
Organism: Nocardia sp. FDAARGOS_372; assembly: GCF_002554515.1. NCBI lineage: Bacteria > Bacillati > Actinomycetota > Actinomycetes > Mycobacteriales > Nocardiaceae > Nocardia > Nocardia sp. FDAARGOS_372. Next base: position 3,883,556 of record NZ_PDDW01000001.1, read on the forward strand.
CGGCGAGGGTGGGCAGCGGGGCGCCGGTGTCCACCCGCACGGTCTGGCGCGGTTGCAGCCGGATCGGCTGGCGCGAGCCCGCCACGACCTCCCCCACCACCGGCAGGGTGAGGTCGACGAGTTCGCCGTCCTCGTCGCGGATGTCGGACCCCGCGGCCGCGACATCGACACTGCGCACCGCGTAACCGTCGATCGCGGCCTGGTCGAAACCGGGCAGCGGGCGCTCGGTGACCACGTCCTCGGCGCACAGCAGGCCCTGGGCCTCGGAGATCGCGACGCGGACCGGCCGTGGTGCGACCGCCGCCGCGGTCACCTTGATCTGCTGATCCTCAACCGAGCGCATCCAGCCCTTCCTGATCCTCTCCGCTACCTGTCCGCGATCACCTGTCCCGGACGGGCCGCGTTCGCCTGCACCATTGGTACCCGACGGTGCACGGCTGGCGAAAACGGCGCACGACTCCTACTCGTAGGTCGTCAGCTGCGGATCCCAGTCCGAACTCAGGCGATGCTGCAGCCACTCCCGCAGGGCGGGGCCGTATTCTTCCCGTTCCAACGCGAAATCGACCGCAGCTCGAAGATAGCCGCCGGGGTTGCCCAAATCGTGGCGCGACCCACGGTGGACGACCACATGGACCGGATGTCCTTCCTCGATCAGCAGCGCGATGGCGTCGGTGAGCTGCAACTCGCCGCCCGCGCCCGGCTCGATCCGGCGCAGCGCGTCGAAGATCGCCCGGTCGAGCAGGTAGCGGCCGGCCGCGGCGTAGGTGGAGGGGGCGTCGGCGAGGGCGGGCTTCTCCACCATGCCCTTGACCCGCAGCACGTTCGGGTTGGCGGCGTCGGGCACCGGTGCGACATCGAACACACCGTAAGAACTCACCTGGTCCTTGGGCACGTCGATGGCGCACAGCACGGTGCCGCCGCGTTTGCGGCGCACCCGGCTCATCACGTCCAGGACGCCGCAGGGCAGCACCAGGTCGTCGGGCAGCAGCACGGCGACGGCGTCCTCGTCGTCGTCGAGCGCCTGCTCGGCCTGGGCCACCGCGTGCCCGAGCCCGAGCGGCTCCTCCTGCACGACGGAGGTGACGTCCAGCAGGGCGGGCGCCTTGCGCACCTTCTCCAGGAGCTGGAACTTCCCACGCTCGGCCAGCGTGCTCTCCAGCACCAGATCCTCGACGAAATGCGCGACGACGCCGTCCTTGCCGGGCGAGGTCACGATCACCAGTCGCTGCGCGCCGGAATCGGCGGCTTCGGTGGCGACGAGCTCGATGCCGGGGGTGTCGACCACCGGCAGCAATTCCTTGGGCACCGTCTTCGTCGCGGGCAGGAACCGGGTTCCCAGGCCCGCTGCCGGCACCACCGCCGTGCGGAAGCACGACACGACCCCGTCGGACTGTCCGGCCTTTGCTGTCATACGCATACCCTATCCATCCATCACACCGCCCGAACTCCGTCGCGCACGGCTCGGCTGCGGGTGAGCTTATGGTGATCCCCATGGAGATGCCCGGTGAGCGCGATAAACATGCATGGCGCCGGGAAATTCTGGCGCGCCGGTCGGCGCTGTCCGCCGCCGAACACGCCGCCGAGGCCGCGGCGCTCGCGCGAGGCGTGCGTGCGCTGGCGGTCGGCGAATGGGTGTGCGCGTATGTGCCGGTGCGCGGAGAACCGGGTTCCACGGCGTTGCTGGAGGAGTTGCGGGCCGCAGGCGCGCGAATTCTGCTGCCGGTCACCGGGGCGCCCGGGGCGCTGGACTGGGCCGAATACACCGGGGTGGCCGGGCTGCGTGCGGCGCGCTTCGGATTGCTCGAACCGGCGGGGCCGGTGCTCGGGCCCGAGGTCGTCGCCCGGGCCGAGGTGATCCTGGTGCCCGCGCTGGCGGTGGACCGGCGCGGGGTGCGGCTCGGCCGCGGCGCGGGCTACTACGACCGGACGCTGGGCTCGGCCCGCCCGGGCGCGCGGCTGGTGGCGGTGGTGCGGGACGAGGAGTTCGTGGACCGGCTGCCGGAGGAGGCGCACGACCTGCGGGTGGGCTGGGTGCTCACCCCCGGCGGCGGCCTGCGCGCGCTGGACGGGAGCGAGGAATGACACACCGACTGGCGACGTTGGCACTGTCGGCGGTAGAGTGCTAGATCGACGAACCCTGCGGAGGATCCTGTGCCAACTTACTCGTACGCGTGCACCCAGTGTGACAACCGCTTCGACATCGTTCAGTCGTTCTCCGACGATGCGCTGACCGTGTGTGAGAAGTGCTCCGGCAAGCTGCGCAAGCTGTTCAACTCGGTCGGCATCGTGTTCAAGGGCAGCGGTTTCTACCGCACCGACAGCCGCGGCGGATCCTCGACCGCGAGCGAGCCCGCGAAGTCCGACAGCGGGTCGTCGAGCTCCGAGTCGAGCTCGTCGTCGAGCAGCGCTTCCTCGTCGACCTCGACCAGCGCCGCCGTCGCCGGCTGACGCGTTCTCCCCAGCCGCCGAGTTGTCCCCACCCGGCGGTTCGCCCGGCGCACGCGGCCGGATCGCGGCGATAGCGTGCCCGCATGGATCGATTGTTCGCCGACCTCGGGCGCGGCGGTGGGCTGCGTTTCGCGTTGTCCAACCGGCCGTCCTGGGTGGATGCCACCCTCGCCCGCCGCATCCTCGCCGGTGCCCTGGTCGCGGTGGCCGTCGTGCTGCAGCTGCGCGGTGATCCCGGCGCGGCCCGGATTCCCGTGGTCGTGGCGGCCCGCGAGCTACCGCCGGGCACCGTGTTGGCGGCCGCCGACCTGACCCTCGCACCGCACGAAGCGGGCAGCCTCCCCACCGGCGCGGTCCGCGACCCCGCCGTCCTGACCGGCGCGACCCTCACCGCCGCGATGCACCCCGGCGAGGTGTTCACCGACCTGCGCGTGGTCGGCCCGCGCCTGGCCGAGGTGGCGGCGAGCACGCCGGATGCCAGGATCGTGCCGATCCGATTGGCCGACACCGCCGTTGCCGAGATCCTGCGCGCGGGCGACCGGGTGGATGTCATCGGCGGCGAGACCGACGACGACAGCGGCACCCGGCCCGTGCGGACGCTGGCCGCCGATGCGGCGGTGGTGCTGGTCTCCGAGCCCACCGAGCGCGGCCGCGCCGAGCGGGTGGTGCTGGTCGCCATGGACGCCGAGCACGCGGTGGCCGTCGCGGCAGCCTCGCTGCACACCGCGCTCACGGTGGTATTTCATTGATTGTTCGCGCGGCGGCAGGGAATTCGCCGGGCAATAGCTGAGCATCTGAACTAGCATCCCGGGATACGGCGACCCGATTCGCCGGGCGCGACCGTCAGCTCCATCCCGAAGAGGAGATATCGGCATGCTCAAGGGTTTCAAGGATTTTCTGTTCCGTGGAAATGTCGTCGACCTGGCGGTCGCGGTGGTCATCGGCACCGCGTTCGTGGCGATCGTCACGGCGTTCACCAATGGAATCATCAATCCGCTGCTCGCGGTATTCGGCGGAGAAGACGAACTCGGCTTGGGTTTCCGGCTGGTTGCCGACAAGCCCGCGACATTCATCGCGATCGGTCCGGTGATCACCGCCGCGATCAACTTCGTGATCGTCGCCGCCGTCCTGTATTTCGTGCTGGTGCTGCCCGCGACGCAGATGAAGAAGCGCTTCGGCGGCGAGGTCGAGGAACCCTTGAGCGATACCGAACTGCTCGTCCAGATCCGCGATCTGCTCGCCGCCGGGCAGGAGAGCGCGGGCGGCCGTCACGAATTCTGAAGCCGCGCCGAGCGGTTCCAGGCTTCCCATGACGAACGGGCCCGTCACCGAGGGTGACGGGCCCGTTCCATGTGTCCTACCGGATCAGCCGAGGCTGAACGGCTGGCCCCACAGGGTCACCACCGACATCACGTTGTCGGTCTCGACCTTGACCTTCACGAAGGACCGCGCCTGGGCGTAGCCCGCGCAGCCCGACAGACCGATGGTCGAATCGGCCCAGGTGACCGAGCCGCTGTTGCCCTTGAACTTGTTGTTCGTGGCGTGATCCTCGTTGCCGTAGTCGTCCGGGACCTCACGGTCGAGGATGTAGAACGACGCGGCCTGGCCGGGGCCGAGCGACAACGAGCCGCCGGACTCGGCGCCCACGCCACCGGTCACGGTCTCACCGCTCCAGTCGGCCGAGCCTTCCACGCCGCCCTCGACGCCGCCGCCGCTGATGTTGACCTGGCAGCCCACCACGTAACCGGGGTAGATCTTGCCGCCGACATCCTCGCCGCCGCCGCTGATCTCGACCTGCGCGCTACCGGACACCCACGCGTTGCGGTGCACCGGGGTGGAGCCCATCGACGGGCTGATGGTCGCCGACTCGCCCACCAGACGCACGGTCACCACCGTGCCGTCGGACAGGGTCTTGGTGATCTCGCCGCCGGGCAGCGGAACGAAGGTGTCGGCGTTGGCGGCGCCGGTGGAGAACAGGCCCATGGCAACCGCGGTGGCGGCACCAACGCCCGCCACCCGCGCCAGGTTCTTACGGTTGATCATGTGTTTCATACCCTTCGAGGGTTGAATCGCTCACGCGATTGGAGGTTCGTGAAGTTCGTGGAAGGTCAGCCGATGCTGAACGGCATGCCGTAGAGCGTGGTCTTCGAGTAGTGGTCGCCGATGATCTCGACCACGGTGTAGGACCGCGCCTGGGCGTAGCCCGCGCAACCCTGGATCTCGATCTCCACGTCCTGGTACTCGACGGAGTACACGCCGGGCTTCAGGATGTCCTTGTAATCGATCTGGACGAACTTCACCTCGCCGGGACCCAGGTCCAGGCCGATCGAACCACCGATCGAACCGCCGTTGAGGTCGATACCGCCGGCCAAGCCCGCGGAGATGGCGTCGTCACCGATGCTGACCTGGCAACCGACGATGTAGCCGGTGTTCAGCTGGGACGCGCCGTGGGTCGACGAGTTGTTGGAGCCGGGGTTGCCGGTGGGCCCGTTGTTCGGACCGACCTCGCCTTCCGGGGTCACCGTGACATCGGCCGACGCGTTTCCGGAGACCCAGACGACGCGGCCGGCGCCGTTGGCCGCCATCGACGGCGACACGATGGCGTGCTCACCGGTGCGGGTGACAGTGACGCCCGGTCCCACCTTCTGGCCGTCCGGCAACGGCACGAAGGTGTCGGCGTTGGCAGCACCGGTCGAAAGCAGGCCCATGGCCACGGCCGCGGCCGCGCCGACGCCCGCGGCGCGGACGCCGTGGCGCAGGCCCTTGGTGCGGTTCTCGCTCATACTTCCCCTCATCAGGTTCAAACAGTCGACCTCGACCATCGAGGTGGACGGGTGGTCCTCTCAGGCCCAGCCCAGTGTGTCGCCCATTTGTTGCCGGTGCGTAACCGGTTGTTATTTCGGCGCTACGTCGGGCCGGGTCGAGGGGGACCCGAGCCAGCGCTCACCGCCGCAGACCACTGCGATGGCCCGCGGTTGAACGGCCGGTGAGCGGGATGGCTCGAGCCGAACATTAAACGTTGGGTTACGGTGCGGCAACGTCAATCGAACAAGTGGGTGCCTGTGATCTGACTCACAAGAAGCAACATGCCGATATCGCTTGACGTGCATAAATGCAGCACAAAGTCGTTCACTGACTCATGAGGGGCAGTGCGAGACTCGTCACGTGACCGGCACACGGCTCCGCGGGAAGGGTCGATGACCAAGATCACAGCGGGGTGGGCCGCCCGGTGCGGGACGAACGAAGTCGAGTTCAGGAGTGATGCGGCGGCACCTGCGAACGCCACCAGTCGTCGCCACGGTCGCGATCGGCCGGGTCGTCGTCGCGCTCGTCGCGCGTGGTGTCGGGCAGGGTCTCGCCGAAGATCCGCGCCAGCCGCGCGGCGTCCCTCGCCCGGCGCTCCGCCGGGCGAGGGGTATCGGAATCGCCGGGCTGCGGAGTCACTCCGCCAAACCGGACAGCTCGCCGATCACCTTGCTGGCGAGCGGCGAGAGGGTGGCCATGCCGTCCCGGATGGCGGCACGGGTACCGGGCAGGTTCACCACCAGGGTCGAGCCGGACACGCCGGCCAGGCCACGGGAGAGCCCGGCGTCGAGCGAACCGGCGACGCGGCCGGAGGAGCGCAGCGCCTCGGAGATGCCGGGCAGTTCGCGGTCGAGCACCTGTGCCGTCGCCTCGGGGGTCACATCGCGCGGCGACATCCCGGTGCCGCCGACCGAGATCACCAGATCGACGCCGCCGATCACCGCGGTGTTGAGCGCGTTGCGGATCTCCACCTCGTCGGCCTGCACGGTCACCGACGCGTCGACCAGGAAGCCCGCCTCGGTGAGCAGTTCGGTGACCAGCGGGCCGAGCGAGTCCACACCACCGTGGGCGGTCCGGTCGTCCACGACCACCACCAGGGCGCGCCCCGCGACAGGAGCATCGATATCCATAGTGCTCACCGTAGCGCCTGCGTCGAGCAAGTCGGCGGCAGCGCTGGACAATTCCGGGTCGAGGCCGTCGACCGAGATCAGCCGCACCCGGTCGAGCCGGGTCGGGCGCATCATCGGCCACCGTCCCCGGGCGCGCCGGTGAGGGTGACCTCGACCGTCTTCGGATTGTTGCCGTTCTCGTCGGTATAGGTGACCTTCACCTTGTCTCCTGGTTGATGGGATCGGACGGCGGCGATGAGTGCCTCGCCGGAATCGATGACGCGGTCGTCGAGTTTGGTGATGATCGCGCCGGCCGGGATGCCCGCCGCCGCGGCGGGCCCGCCCGGCGTGGCTTCCAGCACCAGCGCGGCGGTGTCCTGCGGGCGCAGCTTGATACCGATCTGCGCGTAGGTGGCCTGGCCGGTCTTGATCAACTCGTCGGCCACCCGGCGGGCCTGATCGACCGGGATCGCGAAGCCCAGGCCGATCGAACCGCTCTGCTGGCCGCCGAGTTCGCCCGCGCCGAGGGTGGCGATGGCGGTGTTGATGCCGATCAGTTTGCCCTCGTAGTCCACCAGCGCGCCACCGGAATTGCCGGGATTGATGGCGGCGTCGGTCTGGATGGCGTCGATCACCGGCTGCGGAGCGTTCGGATTCTGGGTGCCCTCACCGCTGGTGGAGACCGGGCGATTGAGCGCGGAGACGATACCGGTGGTCACCGTGCCCGCCAGGCCGAGCGGCGAGCCGATGGCGATGACCGGCTGGCCGACCTGCAGGCTCGCCGAGGTGCCCAGCTCGATCGGGGTGAGATCGGTTCGGCCCTGCGCCTTGATCACCGCCAGGTCCGAGACCGGGTCGGCGCCCACCACGGTGGCGGGCGCGGTGGAGCCATCGGCGAAGTGGACTTCCATGCGGGCGCCGGTGCCGCCGCCGGAGGCCACGTGGTTGTTGGTGAGGATCAGTCCGTCCGAGGACAGCACCACCCCGGAGCCCTCCCCCTCGGCGCGATTGCTGGCGACCTTGATCATCACCACGCTCGGCAATACCTTCTGCGCGACCGCCTGGGTCGACCCGGCCGGGGCGTTGGAGACATTGCTGACGCTGGGTTTCGGCGCGTCGAGCGCGTTGGTGACCGGGGCCCTGCCGTCGTCGGAACGGGTGACCACCGCGCCCACCGCGCCGCCGACGCCGCCGCTGACCAGGGCCAAGGCCACCGCGGCGGCGACCAGGCCGGTCCGCGCCGGACGCGCGGGCGCCTGCGGTGGCGGAGTGGCGGCAGGCATGCCCGGATGCGGTCCGGAGAACGGCTGGGTCGGGTAGTGCCCGTGCGGATGCTGCGGGTTCGCGTGCTGCGGCGCGGCCTGGAAATCCTCGGTCATGACTACTCGTTTCTCCTCACGTCCACCGTCGAGCCTGGCCGGGTCGGCTTAGAGCGGACTGAGACCGTGCTTTCAGTTTTCCGAGAGGTGAGTGCCCGGCGGATCACACGTCAATCCCGGCCGTCATTCCCGCTGGTCCAGGCCAGGACCGGGGGCACCCGTCTCACCGGGTAACACGATACGAATGCAGGCGCCACCGCGGTCGGAGGTGTCGATGGTGATGGTGCCGCCGTGTTTGGTCACCACCTGCTTGACGATCGCCAGGCCGAGCCCCGATCCCGGCATCGACCGGGAGGCGGTGGTGCGGTAGAAGCGCTCGAACACCAGCTCGCGCTCCTCGGGCGGGATACCGGGACCGGCGTCGTCCACGGTGAGCTCGAGCAGCCCGCGGCCGGTCTCGCGCATGCGCACCCCGACCTGCTCCCCCGCCGGGCTCCACTTCGCGGCGTTGTCGAGCACGTTGAGGATCGCGCGTTCGAGCGCGGCGTCGTGGCCGTAGACGAACCAGGGCCGCAGTTCCGCCACGAATTCCACATCGGCGCGACGGCGCCGGGCGCGCTCCAGCGCGCGTTCGGCCACCTCACCGAGGTCGACCCGGTCGTAGACCGTCTCCGGCGCGTCCTCGCGCGCCAGGTCGACCAGGTCACCGACCAGGGTGGACAGTTCTTCGATCTGGGCGACCACGTCCGCGCGCAGTTCGGCCATGTCCTGCTCGGGCAGTTGCGGCGCGCCGGGGCGGCTGGAGGCGATGAGCAGTTCCATGTTGGTGCGCAACGAGGTCAGCGGGGTGCGCAGTTCGTGTCCCGCGTCGGCGACGAGCCTGCGCTGGCGGTCGCGGGATTCGGCGAGCGCCCGCAGCATGGTGTTGAAACTCTCGGTCAACCGCGCCAATTCGTCGTCACCGGTCACCGGGATCGGGGTGAGGTCGTCGGTGCGCGCGATGCGTTCGGTGGCTGCGGTGAGCCGGGCGATCGGACGCAGGCCGGTGCGGCCCACCGCGGTGCCCGCCGCGGCCGCGAGGACCACGCCGCAGCCGCCCACCACGAACAACAGCCAGGCCAGCCGGTCGAGCACCTCCCTGGTCGGTTCGAGCCGCTGCGAGATGACCAGCGTGGCGCCGGAGTTGGTGTGCACGGCCAGCACCCGCTGGCTGCTCACCGTGCGCAGCGAGGAGGCGAGCTGCCCGTCGGCGACCGCGAGTTCCTGTTCGCCCACCGGCGGAATGGTCTGCTGCGGGGGCATGTAGGACTTGTGGTCGGCGAAGATCAGCGCCACGCCGACATCGTTGGAGTACAGCCCGGCCAGGATGATCGATTGGAAACCCAGGCTGTCGAAATTGTTGTCGATCATGGTTGCGGCGCGGGCGCGCAGCTGCTCGTCGACATCGGCGTAGAGCGCCCTGGCCACCATCGCGTAGGCGGCGATCGAGGTGACCGCCACCGCGATCGCCACCACCGAGGCGGCCAGCAGGGTGACCCGCCAGCGCAGCGACACCGAACTGGTCAGGGGCATCGGCGGACGCATCGGCGGCGGTTCGACCGGCCGGCCGACCGGGGCGACGGCGGGCCGCCGGGGCGCGCTTCGTGCCATCGCGCGCCTACGGCGGGGTCTCGCGCAGCACGTACCCGACGCCGCGCACGGTGTGGATCAGCCGCGGCTCGCCCTCGGCCTCGGTCTTACGTCGCAGGTAGCCGATGTAGACCTCGAGCGCGTTACCCGAGGTGGGGAAGTCGTAGCCCCACACCTCCTCGAGAATGCGGCTACGGGTCAGCACCCGGCGCGGGTTGGCCATCAGCATCTCGAGCAGGGAGAACTCGGTGCGGGTCAGGCTGATCGCGCGGTCGCCGCGGGAGACCTCGCGGGTGACCGGGTCCAGCGACAGGTCGGCGAAGCGCAACGTCTCGGAGGTGTCACCCGGATCGGGCGCGCGACGGCGCAACAGGGCACGCAGCCGGGCCAGCAATTCTTCCAGCGCGAATGGCTTGGGCAGATAATCGTCGGCGCCCGCGTCGAGCCCGGCAACCCTTTCGGAAACCGAATCCCGCGCCGTCAAAACCAGAATCGGAAGATCGTCACCGGTACTGCGCAAACGCCGGCAAACCTCCAGCCCGTCCAGACGCGGCATCATGACATCCAGCACGAGCGCGTCCGGCCGCTGCGCGGTGGCTTTCTCCAGTGCGTCGACCCCGTCCACGGCGAGGTCCACGGTGTAGCCGTTGAAGGTCAACGACCGGCGCAGCGATTCCCGGACGGCGCGATCGTCGTCGACTACCAGAATGCGCATGCGACCAGTTTGACCGCATCGACTGAGAGGCGACTGAGAGGCCGCGCGCGACACGCCGCGAAGTCCCCGCTACCGGCGACACGCCGAGCCACGCGCGGTGACCAGCGTCTTTCCCGGCACCCGGAAGACGGGTGTGCACGAGCTTCCGCCGTTTCGCCACGAAACCCGTTCGCGGCGGCCATATTAGAATAATCGGGCCGCATGCCCCAGATTGCCGTTACACAGCCAGCACGGTATGTTCCCTGCGGTAAAAACAAGACCTCGAGTTGGTTCTCAGCGGGTTGGTTCCCTGACTTATGTTGAACAGCCACTAACCATCCCGGGGAACCCGCGCGGAGTGGAGGCGACGGAAGCGGATGGATGCAGCACCGCGTTCCCGGCAATTCAGCCTGTCGAACTGGCCCGTCACCCGCAAGGTCGGGATCGTGCTCCTGCTCCCTGTGGTGCTGGCGTCGACGTTCGCGGTGCTGCGGATCAACGACGAGTTACGCACGATCGCCGATCTCGACGCGGCCACCGACCAGGCCAGGATCATCCGGCCGATGCTCGAATTCGCGTCGGCGACCGAGCAACTCGCGGTGGTGACGGCGACGGTCTGGGAGAACGACGAGGGCGCGGTCGACCGGGCGGGTACCCGGTTCGATCAGGCCGCCGTCGATCTGCAGACGGTGCTGCGGTCCGGCGGCGCGCCCGAGGACGTCATCAACGAACTGGACGAAGCGGTCACCACCGGCCGCACCATGCGCAACAGCCTGCGCAGCAGTTCGCCGGTGAGCATCGGACAGCAGGCCGACCAGGTGGCCGCCCACATCGGTAACGCCATCGCGCGCTCGACCTCGCTGGAGGAGATCAGCATCCAGCGCTACTTCCTGCAGCTCGGCGTGACCACCAACGCGCGCAGGCTGCTGACTCAGCAGTACCTGCTGATCGGTTCACCGGGCGCCGAACGCAACCCGGCCGTCCGCCCGACGGTGCTCACCACCGCCGGTGGTGAGCTGGTGCTGCTCAGCCAGTACGCGCAGTTGCAGCCCGCCTCGGCGCTCAACGCCAACATCCTCATCGACGCGGTCAACGTGCGCCTCGGCGCCTTCGCCCAGAACATCGAGAATCCGGCGAGCAGCCAGCCGGTCATCGATTCGCTGCGGACCAGTGTCAAGGCCTACGACGAGAGCACGCTGAGCCTGGTCGACGCGATCGACAACAGGCTGGCCGACCGGACCGCCGACGTGCGCGGCGTGGTGCTGCGCGACATCGCGATCGTGGTGACCACCCTGCTCGCGGGTCTGGCCCTCGCGCTGGCGGTGGCCCGCTCGCTGGTGCTGCCGATCCGCCGCCTGCGGCACGGCGCTCTGCAGGTCGCGCACGTCGACCTGCCCAACGAGCTCGAGGTGGTGCGCTCCGGCGGCGCCACCCCGGAGCCGACCCGGGTCGACGTGCACACCACCGAGGAGATCGGCCAGCTGGCCCGCGCCGTCGACGACATCCACGGCGCCGCGTTGCACCTGGCGGCCGAGCAGGCCCGCCTGCGCCTGCAGATCGGCAGCATGTTCGAGACCCTCTCGCGACGCAGCCAGTCGCTGGTCGAGCAGCAGCTCTCGCTCATCGAGGAGCTCGAGCACGACGAGGACGACTCACAGCGCCTGCAGAGCCTGTTCCGGCTGGACCACCTGGCCACCCGCGTGCGCCGTAACGGCGACAACCTGCTGGTGCTGGCCGGTACCGCACTGCGCCGCGGCCACCTGCCGCCGGTGCCGCTGTCGGACATGCTGTGGAGCGCGGTCTCGCAGGTCGAGGACTACCAGCGGGTGGAGATCGGCGCAGCGCCCGACGGCGTGGTGCCCGGCGAGCCCGCCGTCGACATCGAGCACCTGCTCGCCGAGCTCATCGACAACGCGCTGCGCTACTCGCCGCCGACCACCTCGGTCGCGGTCTCGGTGGCGCGCTCCGTCGACGGCGGCTACCTGATCGAGATCATCGACCGCGGCCTCGGCATGTCGGCCGAGGACCTGCAGACGGTCAACAGCCACCTCGCCTCCGGCGGTGAGGTCACCGTCGAAACGGCCCGCCGGATGGGTCTGTTCGTCGTCGGCCGCCTGGCCAAGCGGCACAACATCACCGTCAACCTGCGCCGCACCTCGGCCATGACCCAGCAACCCGGCATCACCGCGAGCGTGCACCTGCCCGGTTCGCTGGTGACCGCGGTGCCGCCCAACGACAAGCATCCGCAGGAGCTGCTCGCGCCGCCGCCGATGCCCGAGCCGTCCTACGACGCTCCGAGCCAGCCGACGCCGCCGCGCATCCTGGTGCCGGTGCCGAGCCCGGCGCTGCCCGAGCACACCTCCTCCTTCGAATTGAGCGGCTCGGGACTGCCGCAGCGCCGTCCGGCCATCCGGGTCGCGCCCGCGCCCGAGCGCGAGGCGGGCAGGCCGGGTACCGAGGCGCCCGAACCCGCGCCGGGCAGGCCGCTCGATCCGCCCGCGCACACCGGATCGTTCCCGGCCGAGCCGACCAAGGTCGACGTGTGGGCCGAGGCCGAGCCGGACGCCTACGAGGCCGCGGGCTACGAGCCGGCCGAACCCGCCCAGCCCGCGCAGACCACGATGACCGGGCTGCGGCCGGTCAACGCCGAATCGCCGACGCCGATCTATCAGCGCATGGTCTCGGAGTGGCTGGTGGAGCCGGCCTCCTCCGGGTCCGAGGGCGAGGGCGGCGGCTGGTCGTCCCCCGGCGACATCGGGTGGGCCGCCGCGGCCGAGGCCAGCAAGCCTCAGGTCTCCGGCCGCACCAACGGTGGCTTGCCGATCCGCCGTCCCGGCGCGCAACTCGTGCCCGGCGGCCTTGCTCCGACCAACGAATCGAACGCGCGCGATCCTGAAGAGATCCGCAATAGTTTGACAAGGCATCTCAGCGGGGTCCGCAGTGGGCGGGCCGACGCCCAGTACAACGACGGAGGGCTCGAGTGACCGAGAAACCAAGCACCACAACGGACGAGAACCTGAACTGGCTGGTCACCCGCTTCACCAGGGACGTGCCCGGGGTCACCCACGCGGTGTTGGTTTCCGCCGACGGTTTGCTCCAGGCGACCAGTCCGCATCTGCCGCCCGACCGCGCCGAGCAGCTGGCCGCCGTGACCGCGGGTCTGGCCAGCCTCTCCACCGGCGCGGCGCAACTGTTCAACGGCGGCAAGGTGATGCAGTCCATCGTGGACATGCAGCGCGGGTACCTGCTCGTGATGACCGTCGGCAACGGCTCGCACCTGGCGGTGCTGGCCAACAAGACCCACGACATCGGGCGCATCGGCTACGAGATGGCGCTGCTGGTGGACCGGGTCGGCTCGGTGGTCCAGGCGACCGCGCGCAGCGCGGTCTGAGCGTGGCATGTCGACTCCATCCGGCGGGGGGCCGGGCACGCCACCTACCCGAGTTCGCCCGTATGCGCTGACCTCGGGACGGACCGAACCCGCGGTCGACCTTCCCCTGGAGGCGGTCATCGAGACCATCTCCTACACTGCCCATCTCGAATGGCCGGTCGGCGATATCCGTACCGATATCGTCCGATTGGGCACCGCACGCCTTTCGGTCGCCGAGATCACGGCCAAACTGCAGCGTCCGCTCGGTCTGGTGCGCGTCGTGATCGGTGATCTCGTCGTCGCTGGAACGCTGCGTGTGCATTGGACCCTGAGTGACCAGGCGAGCTATGACGAGCGCCTGTCCCTGATGGAGAGGACTTTGCGTGGACTCCGCGCCCTATAACACCAAGCCGTACGGCGGCTCGGCGCCGATGGACAACCGCACCGCCTCGACCAAGATCGTTGTCGCCGGTGGTTTCGGCGCGGGCAAGACCACCTTCGTCGGCGCGGTCTCGGAGATCGTGCCGCTGCGGACCGAAGCCATGGTGACGGGCTTCTCCGACGGCATCGACGACCTCGCCGCGACGCCCGGCAAGGAGACCACCACGGTCGCCATGGATTTCGGCCGCATCATGCTGCCGGGCAACCTGACGCTGTACCTGTTCGGCACGCCGGGGCAGCGCCGGTTCTGGTTCATGTGGGACGACCTGATCCGCGGCGCGATCGGCGCGGTGGTGCTGGTGGACACCCGCCGCATCGAGGACAGCTTCGCCGCCGTCGACTTCTTCGAGGCGCGCGGGCTGCCGTTCCTCATCGCGGTCAACCGTTTTCCCGATTCGCCGCGGTTCCCGGTGGCGGAACTGCGCGAGGCGCTGTCGGTGCGGCCGATCGTCCCCATCGTCGACATCGACGCGCGCAACGCGACCGAGGTGCGTCAGTCGCTGGCCGCGGTCACCGAATACGCGATCCAGCGGCTGGCCGCCGAACAGCGGGAACAGCCCGTCGGACAGGTGTGAGGGTGCTGCCGCGGTGAGCTACTTCTCCATGGGGTACTGGGTGCTCGGCCTCGCGGCCGTGGTCTCGATGGTCGGCGCCCTGGTCGGGCTGGTCTGCGTCCGCCAGTCGACGGAGTCGGTGACCGCGAAGTTCCGCCTGGTGTGGCTCGCCGCCGCCGCGGTCTCGATCGGCGGGATCGGGACGTGGCTGGCGATCTTCGTGTCGATGCTCGGCGTCGCGCCCGGCGACGGCGGGCAGATCCGGTACGAGGTCGCGCGCCTGGTCGTGGCGGGGGTGATCGCGGTGTCGTCGACGTTGGCGGCGCTGCTCGTGCTCGGCGGCCGTCCGCTGGTGCCGCGCCTGGCCGGCGCGGGACTGATCATGGGTGTCGGCATGAGCGCGATGTTGTTCGTCGCGATGGCAGGCATCCACGTCCAGGGTGTGGTGCGCACGGCGTGGTGGTCGATCACGGTGGCCGCCGTGCTCGCGATCGGCACCGCCACCGCGACGCTGTGGTTCCTGCTGCAGCGCAGGCCCGTCAGTGTGCTGGTCGCCGCCGCGGTGTTGTACGCGGTCGGCATGCTCGGCATGCACTACGTGCGGCTGGCCGGGGTGAGCGTCGAGCTCGAGCCCGGTTCGGTGCCGCCACCCGGTGAGGATCTGTTCGCCTTCCTGGTGCCGATGTTCGTCCTGGGGATGCTCTCGCTGGCCGTGCCGATCACGGCGGTGCTGGTGACCCCAGACCGGCGGGCCCAGCCCGCGGCCGCCCCGGCGACCCGGGCCGTGCCGTCCGGCGCGCCCGCGCCGTCGGGCCCCGGCATGCCGTCCGGACCGGGCGGGCACGATCGCGCGTTCGACGCGGGCGAGACGATGGTGATCGGCGCGCCGCGGTTCTGAACCGTCGCGCCGGGTGAGGGAAGGACCGGACGTGACGCCGGAACAGGATGCGATGCTGCGCGATGTCCTCACGCAGCTCCGCGGGCCGAGCCTGGCGGGCTGGCCGCAGTTGGGCACCGACGCCGAGGGCAGGGCGCGCACCCTGGTGGACGGGTTGGCCGTGGCGCTGCGCCGGGTGGACGAGCTGGCGACCGAGACCGCTCGGTTGCGCGCGGAGGTGCACGATCTGCGTACCGAGATCAGCGAATTGGAGGCCACGTCGGCGGAATTGACCGCGCAGTTGCGCGGGCAGGCGCAGCGGCGGCTGCCGTGGCCGCTGTCACTGATCGAGGAGTCGGTGGAGTCGATCGCCGCCCGCCTGGAAGCGCTGCTGCCGGAGGCGGATCGACGCGAGCCGGGGCGCGGGACCGCACGCTCGAGTCGCGGCCCGGAAGATGCGGGGTGAGGCGGGGTTTCGCGGCGATGGGCCGCTGGCGGATCGCCGGCACGCGCCCGGCGGCGGATGCTTGGCGATGAGCGGGTTCTCCCGGAACCGGGAGAACCCGCCCTCGATGGATGAGGGTACCTCGGATCGGCCCGGAAATCACTACTTTTTCGGCTCGAAAAACCCACCCGCAGCACGGGTTTCGCCGGTCAGCTAGCGACCGGCAAGCGGTCGGGCCGTAATTCTTCCATGTGATCTGTCTCACGACAATTGCCAGTGGTTTGCCACGCCGTTCACCCTGCCCGGCACGGGCAACCGGGTTATCGTCGGCTGGCCGGATGCGCTCGGTTTTCTCCGGCACCGCAGCAGTCAGGTTCGTTCCCTAAGGAGTTCGCATGGCCGTCAACGTGGTGCTCGACAAGGCTCTCGACAAGGCGTACGAGAACAAGCCGCTCGCGGAGATCCTGTCCGCGCCGCCCTCGGCGCTGGCCGGCTTCACCGAGGCGCACGACAAGGTGTTCGCCGAACTGAAGATCAAGACCATCGCCGACCTGGGCAACAACAAGTACTTTCGGCTCGCCGCCGCGCTGACCGATCTGGCCAAGCTCGAGGGCTGAACCGACGAGTGGGGTGGGCCCGGCGGACCCACCCCACTCCCCCTCATTCGTCGTCGACTGCCATTCGCCGTCGGCTGCCATTCGTCGCCGACTGCCATTCGCCGTCGGCTGCTCAGAGCCGCTCGGGATCGATCAGACCCCGCCGGATCGCCGCGACCAGCCGCCGCGGCACCTTGCGCGGCACGCCCGCGACGGTCACCTCGACCAGATCCGGCGCCTTCGCCTTCCATTGGCTGCGCCTGCTGCGCGTGTTCGACCTCGACATCCGCCGCTTCGGAACCGCCATCTCAGCCCTCCTGTCCGCCGCGCACCCGGCGGCCGTACTTGCGGTTGAACTTCTCCACCCGACCCTGGGTGTCCAGCAGGCGCTGGGCGCCGGTCCAGAACGGATGCGAGTCCGCGGTCACGTCCACCACCAGCAGGGGGTAGGTGTTGCCGTCGGTCCACTCCACGGTGCGCTCGCTCGTCGCGGTCGATCTGGTGAGGAAGCGCTTGCCGGTGCTCGAGTCCTCGAACACCACGGGGTGGTAGTCGGGGTGGATGCCCGCCTTCATTGTCCTTCTCCTGTCCGGCCTTTCGGCCACGCGATGTCCTCGATCGGTTCCCCCGGGTCGGCGCACGGTTCCTCGTGCCACTCGCCGAACGGGTCCTCCCAGCGGGCGACCCGCTCGGGTGCCCGGTCCACCAGGCGCAGTTCGTCGTCCTCGACCAGGGCCCAGTGCAGTGCGCGGCGGATCTCGGCGGGGTCGGCCTCGTGGGCCAGGATCACCAGCGAGATGTGCCGGTCGCCGAACCGCTCGTCCCAGCCGAGCGCGGCCAGCGCGCGGCGGGTCGGGTCGGCCCGCTCGTAGTCCTCAGCGCTCATCGCGGCCAGCCACGGACCGGCACCGCCGACCCGCAGGCCGCCACCGGCCGACTCCAACCACACCACCTCGTCGGGTTGGGTGGCCAGCCACAACCTGCCGCGGGCGGTCACCACGCCCTCGAGCAGCACGTCGAGGGCGTCGTGCAGCCGGGCCGGGTGGAACGGCCTGCTCGCGGCGAACTCCACCAGCGTCACGCCGTGCTCGGTGAGCAGCGAGGGCTGTCCACGCAGCAGCGGTGCGTGCGCGTCGAAGACCCGGCCGCGCCGCGAGTGCGCGGGGATCCGCGTGAGCAGCGCCTCGATCTCGGCGGCGGTGATCGCGTCGGGCGAGTCGACCCACGTCACCGGCGCCTCGGGAACCAGCCGGGCGAGCACGGCGGTGAGCCGGTCGTGCTCGATCGGATCGGATGCCTGGCCGAGCGCGACGAGGGCGTCGGCGAAGTCGACCTGTCCGACCGCGACCTGGGCGACGGTACGGTCGTCGTCGGCGGTGGCCAGGCCGCGCTCGGCGAGGGTTTCCTCACCGGTCGCGTCGGCGAGCCAGGACGCGGCGTCGACGCAGGTGAGCACCGCCTCGATGCGGACGTCGCGGGCCGCAGGCCCGTCCACCCGGCCGACCACCCCGGTGACGACGACATCCTCGATGGCCTGGCAGACCGCCTCGGCCTCGAAGGCCGGATCCAGTTCGAGCACGATCCGGTGCACCGACTCGCGGGCGGCCAGCGTGCACAGCAGCGGGAGCAGGTCGGCGCGCAGGGTGCAGGACACACAGCCGTGCGCCAACTCGAGCACCGTCTCGGTGGTGGCGAGGACGGTGCGCAGGGTGCGGCGCACGACGCCCTCGCGCAGGTCTTCGAGGTGATGCCGGACGACGACGGCGCCCTCGGCATGTGCCAGCGCCGCGGCCGCCCGGTCGACCGCGGCGCTCGCGCGGCCGGGCAGGCCGGCCACGAGCAGGACCGGCGTCCGCCGGTCGGGCCGGGGCGGGAGTGGAGCGGGATCAGGCAGCACCACCGGAACCCCTTTCGATAACGATTGTCATTTGCTCGGGCATAACGGTACAGTCTCCGGCGTTCATTGTCGAAAACGATTGTCATCAACAGGAGGAGGCCGGGGCCATGTCCGCCCACTGCCAGGTCACCGGGCGCAAGCCCGGCTTCGGCAAGTCCGTCTCGCACTCCCACGTGCGGACCAACCGCCGCTGGGATCCCAACATCCAGCGCAAGACCTACTACCTGCCCAGCGAAGGCCGGCGCATCACGCTGACGGTCTCCGCGAAGGGCATCAAGACCATCGACCGGGACGGGATCGAGGCCGTGGTGGCGCGGCTACGGGCCCGCGGCGAGAAGATCTAGGAGGAGCGCCCCATGGCGTCGAAATCCACCGAATTGCGCCCCATCGTCAAGCTGAAGTCGACGGCGGGCACCGGGTACACCTACGTCACCCGCAAGAACCGGCGCAACGATCCGGACCGGATGGTGCTGCGCAAGTACGACCCGGTCGTGCGCAAGCACGTCGACTTCCGCGAGGAGCGCTGAGTGGCAAAGAAATCCAAGGTCGCCCGGAACGAGCAGCGCAAGCAGATCGTGGCCCGCTACGCCGCGCGCCGGGCCGAACTCAAGGAACTGATCCGCAAGCCGAGCACGCCCGAGGCGGACCGGGCCGCCGCCCAGGCGGCACTGCAGCGACTGCCGCGCGATGCCAGTCCGGTACGATTGCGCAATCGGGACGCCGCGGACGGACGTCCGCGCGGTCACCTCCGGAAGTTCGGCCTCTCCCGTGTGCGTGTGCGCGAGATGGCCCACCGCGGAGAACTTCCCGGTGTGCACAAATCGAGCTGGTAAGACCACCGATACCGCAAGAAGGAACCCCTGATATGGCAGTCAAGCGAGCACCGTCGAAGAAGGTCCGCGCCGAGCAGGCCCGCCGCCCGAAGAAGAACCCGCTCATCGCCGCGGGGATCGAGACGGTGGACTACAAGGACGTCAACCTGCTGCGCACCTTCATCTCCGATCGCGGCAAGATCCGCAGCAGGCGCGTCACCGGCCTGACCCCGCAGCAGCAGCGGCAGGTCGCCGTCGCGGTGAAGAACGCCCGCGAGATGGCACTGCTGCCGTTCACCAGCCGCTGACCGACGGCGGGCACGCTTCCCGAGGGCGGGTTCCTGGTCCACCGACCAGGAACCCGCCCTCGTCGCGTTCGACGCCCCCAACCCGTGCGCCCAGACCCGGAAAACAGGGGCTGACCGGCTATTTCTCGGCGAGCACTCCGCCTTCCCGTACCGAATTGTTCGCCATCCACCGGGCCCGAAAGCCCAGGTCCGAGGTTGCCGGTTCAAGTGAACAATCGCGTACGCAATTTTGCGACTGACGAGTAGGTTCGGTTATGTCAATACCGCATCAAAAAACGTGACCTTCATCACTCACCGCTGTTATGCTGGCGTTATAGCCGTGTGATCTCATCCCGGTTTTGGAGGACGGTGATAAGTTGATTCACACGTGATTCACTTCATAAATCTCAGGGGGGTGAGCAATATGACGGCAACGAGCAGCGAGACCGCTACGCGAGCCGGGATGCTCATGATCGGATCATATAGGCCACACCGGGTCATTTCCAATTCCGATCTCGCTCCCCACCTGGGTGTCGACGACGAGTGGATTCGCACCCGCACCGGAATCACCGAACGGCGTTTCGCCGGCCCGGAGGAAACGGTCGTGACGATGGCGGTGCGCGCCGCCGACAGCGCGCTCACCGCCGCCGGCGTGGCCGCCACCGAGGTGGACGTGCTCATGCTCGCCACCTCGACCCATCTGAACCAGACACCAGCGGCCGCCCCGATCGTCGCCGCCGAGCTCGGGTGCTCGGGTCCGGCCGCCTTCGACATCTCCGCGGGCTGCTCGGGCCTGGCCCACGGCGTCGGCCAGGCCGCCGCGCTGATCAACGCGGGCCAGGCCGACACGATACTGGTGATCGGTTCGGAAAAGCTCAGCCATGTCGTGGATCCCGACGAGCGCGCGGTCGCGCCGATCTTCGGCGACGGTGCGGGCGCGGTGCTCATCGGGCGCACCGAGTCGGGCCACATCCGCAAGACCGTCTGGGGCAGCGACGGTCGACAGGCCCGGTTGATCCGCCAGGAACCGACCTGGGAACAGCAACGCGCGGCACCGGCCGACACCCCCACCCCCATGCTGCGCATGGAGGGCACCGAGGTGTTCCGCTGGGCCACCGCCGCCGTGCCACAGATCGTCGAGGAGATCGCCGCCGCGGGCGGTGTCGGTCTCGACGAGATCGAGGTGTTCATTCCGCACCAGGCCAATCTGCGCATCATCGACGGTGTCGTGCGCAAATTGGGCTGGCGCGACGATTCGGTGGTGGTGGCCGACGATGTGCGGCGCGCCGGAAACACGTCCGCCGCGGCACTGCCGCTGGCGATCGACGACCTGATCTCCTCGGGTCGAGCCAAGCCGGGACAACTCGCTCTGCAGGTTTCCTTCGGAGCGGGTCTGTCGTACGCGGGACAGGTATTCGAATTGCCCCGCGTCGCCTGAAGCCGGATTCTGTCGCTGTTCGAAGGTTGTACTCATGAGCGTTTCTTTCTCCAGTTACGACGAACCCCTCGGGCCCCGGGCCACCCGGTATTTCGGAGAGGGTTATCGAAAAGTAGGCCCGGAATTGGCGGACCTGCGTCTCGGCAATTCCGCTCGCCCCGGCGCAAAGCACACGGCAATGGCTCGGCTCGAATATCCGGCGGCCTGGTCGACCAAAAAACACCGGGAACTCGTGCCGCACGTCAGCAGCGTCGACACCGTCATGCTGGCCACCGCGCTGTGCGACGCCGCGGTGACCCGCGCCCGCGGGCTGCGGCCGGAGGAGGCGGCGCGGATGTGGGTCAGCCACGGCACCGTGCGTGCCGGCGCCGCCCCACACGAGGACCTCGACCACATCCCGGTGCAAGCCGAGATCACCGCGGTCACCGAGGAGGCGAGCGAGGCCGAGACCACCTTCAAGTTCACCGTCGGCAATCTCGCGGGCACCCTGACCCTGGTGCATCCGCTCGGCACCGGTTCGGCCGAACCCGGCGAGCAGATCGACCACCTCGACAGCCTCGCCGACCTCTACGGCCCGGCGCCGCACTACTACCTGACGGGTGTCAAGGACCACACCCTGACGGCCACGGACCTGATCGTCGACGACGACGCCACCCGGATCACCAGCAGGCAGACCGTGCGTCCCGGCGCCGAGGGCGGCTACGTCGGCGCCGAGTCGGCCTACTGGAACTCGGTCTCCCCGATCGACGCGATCGTCGGCGCGGCCCAGCTCTCGCAGATCCTGCTCTACCGGATGGACTCGCTGGATCGCACCAACAGCGACACCCTGTGGATGCGCAAGCTGGAGTTCTTCTGCGAGCCGCCGCACCGGTCCAGCGCGACCGACTTCGACGGCACGGTGGAGATCCGGCGCACCTCCACGATCGATCGCGGCGGGCAGCGGTGGCGCAGCGCGGACCTGCTGATCAAGGAGTTCCAGGGCGTGACCGGGTCGTGCCTGCTGGCCCATCGGCTCCCCGACTGATGGCGGCCGTGGACGACCTACCGCCGGTCCGGCTCGCCGTCACCGGCGCGCCGGGCACCGGCCGCCACACCGTGTGCACCGCCCTCGCCCTCGCCACCGGCCTCGACTGCGCCACCGTCTCCGCCGAGCTGACCGCGCCCCGGAGCGGACGGCGGCTCGGCGACACCGTCGAGGCCACCGTGCGCGGCTTCGAACAGCGGGTGGACACCGAGACCAGGATGCCCGGCGGCTTCGTCTCCGACGGCTCGGTGCTGCACGAGTGGGCGATGGCCGAAGCGCTGCGGCAGACCAGGCGGCTGCGGCATTGGGTGCTCAATCCCCGTGATCTGCCGTACCGTATCTTCGAACAGCGCTTCCTGCTCGCGCATCACCGCATCGTCATCCGACGCGCGAACGACACCTACGACGGTGTCGTTCATCTGCGTCTGCCCGACGACGCGGGCGCCGGCGACGACGGTGCCCTGCGCGCGGTCGTCGATCGGTTGCTGCTGGCGACGTTGCACGAATCGGCACTGCCGTATCTGGTGATCGGCGGCTCGATCGAGCAGATCGTCGCGCAGGTGGCCGGGATGTACCAACTGCCGCAACGCATTCCGGTCGGCGATGCGGTGTCCGCAGCGTTGCGGGCCGCCTGAGCAGTCGCCACCGGGCCGAACTCCGAAGGGAATGTCCATGGCAACCGTAGGTGCCGAGACCGCGACCCGACGGTCCGCCGGCGCGATATGGACCCTGGTGGTCGTCGCGCTCGCCACCTTCATGCTCATGCTCGACCTCACGGTCGTCAACGTCGCACTGCCCGACATCCGCGCCGCCTTCGGTTCGTCGTTCTCGGCGTTGCAGTGGATCCTGGACGCCTACGCACTCGGCCTGGCCGCGGTGCTGCTCGCGGCGGGTTCGCTGGCCGACCGGCTCGGCCGCAAGCGGGTTTTCGACGCCGGCCTGGTGATCTTCGTGCTGTCGTCGCTGGCGTGCGGGCTGGCGCCCAACGATCTGGTGCTGATCGTGGCCCGGTTCGTGCAGGGCCTGGGCGGGGCCATCCTGTTCGCGGTCGGGCCCGCGCTGCTCGGACACGAATTCCGTGGCAAGGACCGGGGAATGGCGTTCGGCGTGTTCGGCGGCGTCACCGGGCTGGCCATCGCGTTCGGTCCGCTGATCGGCGGCGGGCTCACCGAGACCGCGGGCTGGCGCTGGATCTTCCTCATCAACGTGCCCGTCACGATCGCCGCGCTGGTGATCGGCTATCTGAAGGTGCGCGAATCCCGCAGCGACACACCGCCTCCGGTGGACTGGCCGGGCATGATCACCTTCTCGGCCGGCCTGTTCTTCCTCGTGCTCGGTTTCATGCGCGGCGAACAGGACGGCTGGACCAGCCTCACCATCATCGGCTGCTTCGCGCTGGCCGTCGTGCTGCTCGCGGTCTTCACCCGGTTGCAGATCACCCGGCCGGGCCGGGCGATGTTCGACCTGTCGCTGTTCGGCAGCCGCACCTTCAACGGCCTGTCGGCGGTGACGGCATTGTGCGCGCTCACCGTGATGCCCGCCCTGTTCCTGCTCATCTCCTATGTGCAGAACATGCTGGGTTATTCGGCGTTCGCCAGCGGCCTGCGGTTCCTGCCGTTGACCCTGCTGCTGTTCGTGGCGGCGGCGGTGGCGGGCAGCCTGGTGACCAAGCTCCCGCCCGCCGTGCTGGTGGGTGTGTCGCAGTTGCTCATCGCGGGCGGTCTGCTCGCCGTGGTGCTGGTGGACGTGGATTCGGCGTGGACGGCGCTGATTCCGGCGATGATCCTGATCGGTCTGGGCATGGGTGTGTTCAACCCGCCCCGCGCGGCGTTCTCGATCGCGGTCACCACTCCCGACAAGTCCGGCATGGCTTCCGGCATCAACGAGACCTTCCAGCAAGCCGGTGTGGCGATCGGCATCGCCGCCGTCGGCGCGTTCTTCCAGAACCGGGTGGCCGGTGCGTTCACCGAGACCGACACCGCGCGGCGGGTTTTCGGCGAGCAGGTGGACACCGCCGGTGATGCCGTCGCCGCCGCGGGCCCCTCGGCGGTGCTGGATGGCCTGCCCGCCTCGGTGAGCGGCGCCGTGCGCGCCGCGGCCGAAACCGCCTTCGTCGACGGCCTGCGCACCGCGATGGTGCTGGCCGCCGTGCTCGCCGCGGTCTCGGGCGTCATCGCCTTCTGCACGATGCGCCGTTCGGATCTCGACCCGGCGGCACTCGAGAACCCCGGCGTCCCGGCCGACGCCGCCTCCGCCGACGTGCCCACCACGCCGATGCCGGTGCGGATGGCCAAGCATCCCGGTGCGGTGGCCGCCGCCCAGCGCGCGGCGCAGATCATCGCCGAGGCGAAGGCCGAGGCGCAACGGGTGATCGGTATCGACAACGCGGGCGACACGGGCCGCACGGCCACGGACGCCAGGACCGCGGGGAAGCCCGACCTCGGGAAGGGCACCCGACGCACCGGCGCCGCCGACCGCGCCGGCACGGCCGGCCGCACCACCGCCGCGTCCCGGACCCGGACCACCGACGTGGACGGCGCCGCCGAACCGCGGGCGCGGCGGGGACGGGCGAGCTCCGGGAACGGTGCCGGTAATGGCGCCGAGCTGCGGCCGGGCGCACGGAAGTCGGCCTCCCCCGGCGAACCGGCCGGCCGTTCGTCGGCATCGGCATCGGCATCGGCATCGGCGGAGCGCACCCGGTCCGGTGGCCCGCGCAGCGGCAACGCCGGACAGCCGAACCGCACCACCGGCACGGATACCGAGCACACCCGCCAGACGACCCGACGTACCCGGGAATCGGCGCGGACGACCGGCAGCAGGACGACCGCGGGTGACGCGACCCGCGCGGCCGAATCGGCCACTGCCAACGAGCCCAACACGCCGACCCGGTCGACCAACGGCACCCGGACCGCGCGGTCGAGCAGCAATCCCGCGCGGACCACACCAGCGGGCGACCCCACGGCCGCCGACGCCGGTGCGGCGCGTTCGCGCAGCGGCGCCGCGCCCGCCGCACGACCCGACACCAGGACCGCGCCCACCACCACCCCGGCGACGCGACCCGGCAACGGAACGGCGACCACAACCACGCCCACGACGCGCCCCGGCGACGGCACCGCGACCACGCCCACAACGCGACCCGGCGACGGCACCGCGACCACGCCCACGACACGGACCGACGACGGCCCCGCGGTCGAACCGGGCGAGCCCTCGGCCGCGACGACCGCCGCGCGCACAACACGATCCGGCGACGGCGCCGCCCCGCGCCCCACCCGGCAGGCCGACGACACCGCAGACACCAGGCGACCGGGCGACGCCGCTACGACCGGCGGCGCACCCACGGCACGGCGGACCAACGCCACCGATGCCCAGCGCACGGCCGGCACGGGTAGCGAGCGTGTGGCCGACTCGACTCCCACCGGGTCCGGCAGCACCCCCGCCGAGTCGGCCGCCGAGACGGCGGGGACCGGCCCGGCCGGTGCAACCGCTGAGTCGGATTCCACGGCGGACGGCAACGGTGGCGTGGGCCAGCGGTCGCGTTCGACCGGTGGGAACGGCGCCACCGGTGGGCGGCATGCCCGCACCAGCGGCACCACGGACCGGCCACGCGCCACGGTCGGCGGCCCGTCGGCCGCCGATCGGAAGTCGGCGCGCATGACGGGCGACCGCGGTGCCCGGGAGCCGCAGAAGACCGCCGCGCCCGAGAACCGCGGCAACTCGGGCCGTTTCGCGCCGAGCGCCGCGCGCGCCGAGTCCGCGACAGAGCAGCCACGCGCCGAGACCGACAGCGCACCGGTCGCCGGGCGCGCGGCGCAGACGGCCGCCGCCACCGGAACTCCGGCGCCGCGAACAACCGCACCACGCACCTCCGGTGGTGCCGGGCGGCACGCGCGCGCCACCCGCACCCGTACCACCGCCGGGAAGCAGTCGGGCAAGGACGGTGACAACACCGCCGACCTAGGAACCTCGCCGGACGACAACCAGACCCCGGCCGGGACGACCGCCGAAGCACCGAAGCACATCGCGCCCGGCCAGACCGCGGCCAATCAGGCAGCGCCCAACCAGCCAGCGCCCGACCAGCCAGCGCCCGGCCAGGTAGAGAGTGCGTCCGCCACGCCGAAGGACGCCTCCCACGCCGGATCGACAGCGCCGTCGACGCCCGCCGCCGCACCGGGCACCGCCTCGGTCACTCCCGCGGACGCCACCGCCGAGTCGCCCGCCGTCGCGACAACGGCACCGACGACCGGCACGAAGCGCACCCGGACCAGGCGCACCACCCGGGGCAGTTCGACCACCGCCGCGAAGGCAGCCGCGACGGCGGAGCAGGTCCCCGCGACCGCCGGGACTCCCGCGGACTCCGCGACACCCGCCGAAACGACCGCGCCGGCCCCGCAACCCGCACCCGAGCAACCCGCGGCACCCGCGAAATCGTCGGCGTCGACGAAACCCTCGCCGTCCGCCGCGAAATCGACCCCCACCAAATCGGCCCCCACCAAATCGGCCGCCACCAAATCGACCCCCACCAAATCGGGCGCGGCCAAATCCACCACCCCCAAGGCGACCGCCGCGAAATCCACTGCCCGGAAACGGCCCGCCGCGAAATCGACCGGTGCCGATTCGGCGACCGGCGCGAAATCGTCCACCGCACAGAAATCGACGCGATCGACGCGGGCTCGGTCGGACGACACCGGGAGTGCGCCGGAGAACTGAATTCTGCGGCGCGGGCACAGAGCAAGGATCGGAGCACCCATGTATCTCGTCGGCGGCCGTCGATGCGACACCATCAAACTCGCGATATCGGGCACCTACGGCGTCGGCAAGAGCACCACGACCGAAACGCTCTCGATCGCGACCGGCATTCCCCGCACCCACGCGCTGACGTCGCGTGAGCTGCTCATCGATCTCGCGCCGGGAAAGACGGTGATGGAGCTCAACTCGATCGAGCTGCTGCAACTCGGAACTCGCCGGTTCGAGGAGCGGGTCGCCAACGAGTCGTGCGACGGTTCGTTCATCTCCGACGGATCGGTGGTGCACGAGTGGGTGTACGGCACCGCGCGGATGGCGGTGGGGATCAATCCGGGCGCCGGGTTCCTGCTGCGCTCGATCAAGACACTGGCCGGGGTGGGCCGCAAGGCGCCGCTGCTCGAGTACACCGACATCATCGGCGACATCGTCAAGGAACGCGCGCGCAGGCTCTACGACGCGTATGTGCATCTGCCGGTGGAGTTTCCGATGAAGACCGACGGGCACCGGCCGGTGTCCGAGCCGTTCCGCAAGCTGTCCGACGACACCCTGCTCGAGGTGGTCGCCGATCTCGGCCTGCCCTACGAGGTGGTCGGCGGCACGGTGCACGAGCGGGTCACCCGCATCATCGAGCTGTTCGATCTGCCCACCGTGATGTCGGTGGAGGACGCCATCGCCGAAGGCGAACGACGGGTGGCCGCCGCGACGGCGGTGCTGGAACAGGACGACCGGTTCAAGGCGGCGCAGCGGCAGAAATCGCTGTGGCGCAAGATCTCCTACGCCATGCGGTACTGAGGGTGGACAGCGGCAGGGCCTCCGGGAAATCCCCGGAGGCCCTGCCGGTTTCACGCTGTCGCGCGGCCGCGGATCACGGAATGGTCAGCACCTGACCGGGGTTGATCGCGTCCGGGTTCGGGATGCCGCTGGCGTCGGCGATCTCCTGGTAGCGGTTGCCGTCGCCGTAGAAGCGCTCGGCGATCGCCCACAGGGTGTCGCCCGGCTCCACGGTGTAGGTGCGCGGCTGCGGCGCGGGCGGCGGCGGGGGCACGTCCTCGACCGGCGCGGCGGCGGGCGCCTGCTCGGCCTGCTGTTCCGGGGCGGGCAGCGGGTTGTCGGTGTTGGTGCCCGACGCCCACAGCGCGGCGCCGTCGGTGCCGTACAGCACGACGTTGCGGTCGGCCTGCACGACCAGGCGATCGGCGCTCTTGCCGTTGGTCTCGGTGGACCACGCGGCGTCGGCACCCTTGTAGAGCACGAAGTTGCCGTCGTGCTGCAGGACGGCCTTGTCGACGCCCTGATCGTGGGTCTGGGTGGCCCACACGACGTTTCCGCCGGGCTCGGACAGCACGAGGTTGCCGTCCGGCTGCAGGGTCAGGGTGTAGGCACCTCCGGTCAGGGACTGACCGAGTCCGAGTTCTTCGCCTACGCGCAGCGTGTCGCCCACGTTGTTCCTTTCGAAGATTTTCTGTGCACAGCATCCGACTTGCGATGCGAGCCGAAAGCCCATGGCCCGCACCGAACGCAGAATCTACAGTCCGCGCCCGCCACCGGGAGGCATTACGCGCAGGGTTCGCGGAATGTTCACTGTGGGGGCCGTCACGCGCCGGGACTAGGGTTGAGGCATGTATCGCAGGTCGAGCCGCCGCCTTGCCGTTGTCGTCGCCGTCGCGCTCATCGGCCCGCTCGCCGCGAGTTGCGGCGAGGAGAACGACACCGCACCCCAGGACACCGCGACCAGCGCCGTGACGAGCACCGCGCAGACACCCACCGAGGCGCCCGACGCGCCGCCGGGAACGACCTTCACCCCGGACCCGACGATCGTCGACGCCCACCCGATCCCGTTCACCTCCTGGACGCGACTGGCCCCGGATCGGCTGGCCGTGCATTTCCAGACCGGCACGCCGGAGTGCTACGGCATCGACGTCACCACCACCGAGACCGACAGCGCCGTGACCATCGAACTGCGCTCGGGCCGGCTCGCCGAGGCCGCCGATCGGATGTGCGTGATGATCGCGGTCTTCGGCACGGTGGAGGTGCAGCTGGACGCGCCGCTGGGCGCACGGCAGGTGCTCAGCGCGGTCTGATCGGCGGCACCATCCCGGGAGACGACGAGAGGCGGGCCCGTACGCCGGACCCGCCTCTCGTCGCGAGGGACTCAGTGCGCGAAGTGCCGCGACCCCGTCAGGTAGAGCGTCACGCCCGCCTCGCGGGCGAGATCGATCGTCTCCTGGTCCCGCACCGAACCGCCGGGCTGCACGATGGCGCGCACACCGGCCTGGATCAGCTGCTGGGGACCGTCCGGGAACGGGAAGAAGGCATCCGAGGCGGCCACCGAGCCCTTGGCCCGGTCACCGGCGCGGCGCACCGCCAGCTGCACCGCGTCCACCCGGTTCACCTGGCCCATGCCCACGCCCACCGACGCGCCGTCGCTGGCCAGCAGGATCGCGTTGGACTTCACCGCGCGGCACGCCCGCCACGCGAACGCCAGATCGGCGAGGGTCTGCTCGTCGGCGGCCGTACCGGCCACCAGCGTCCAGTTGGCCGGATCGTCGCCCTCGGCGTCGAGGATGTCGCGCTGTTGCAGCAGCGCGCCGCCGCTGATCGGGCGCAGCTCCACACCGGCGCGCTGCGGCGGCTCGGCGATCAGGATGCGCACGTTCTTCTTGCGCTGCAGCACCTCCACCGCGCCGTCGGCGTAGGACGGGGCGACGATCACCTCGGTGAAGATGTCGGCGACCTGCTCGGCCATCTCCACGGTGACCTCGCGATTGGCCGCGATGACGCCGCCGAACGCGCTCACCGGATCGCAGGCGTGCGCCTTGCGGTGCGCCTCGGCGATGTCCGCGCCGATCGCGATACCGCAGGGGTTGGCGTGCTTGATGATCGCGACGGCCGGGGCCTCGTGGTCGTAGGCGGCGCGCCAGGCGGCGTCGGCATCGGTGTAGTTGTTGTACGACATCTCCTTGCCGTGCAACTGCTGCGCCTGCGCCAGCCCCGGGCTGCCGTCGTTGCTGGTGTACAGCGCCGCCGACTGGTGCGGGTTCTCGCCGTAGCGCAGTACCGCCGCGCGCTCCCAGCTGCCGCCGATCCAGGCCGGGTACGGGGTGCTCGGCGGCTGGTCGGCCACACTCGGGGCGAGCACACCGGTCAGCCAGCTCGCCACCGCCACGTCGTAGCCGGCGGTGTGTTGGAAAGCCTTGGCCGCCAACGCGGTCCGCTGCGCCAGCGTGAACCCGCCGGCGCGCACCGCGGCCAGCACGTCGTCGTAGTCGCCCGCGTCCACGACGACGGCGACCGACGGGTGGTTCTTCGCCGCGGCGCGCACCATCGACGGGCCACCGATATCGATCTGCTCCACGCACTCGTCCGGGCTCGCGCCACTGGCCACCGTCTGGGTGAACGGGTAGAGGTTCACCACCACCAGTTGGAACGCCTCGACGCCGAGCTCGGTGAGCTGGTCGAGATGCTCGGGCTTGCGGGTGTCGGCGAGGATGCCCGCGTGCACCCGCGGGTGCAGTGTCTTGACCCGGCCGTCGAGGGTCTCCGGGAAGCCGGTCAGCTCCTCGACCTTGGTCACCGGAATGCCCGCGTCGGCGATCCGGCCCGCGGTGGAGCCGGTCGAGACCAGTTCCACACCCGCGGCGTGCAGACCGGTCGCGAGCTCGACGAGCCCGGTCTTGTCGTAGACGCTCACCAGCGCCCTGCGAATCGGCTTACGTTCACTCACCGGAGCACCCGCTCATCTGGAATTACTGCCTTTCGTCCGTCGGAGACAATGCCTCGCGTGGCGACGGCGGCCACGACCTCGGTCAGCAGCCGTCGCTCGACAACCTTGATGCGCTCGTGCAGGGTGGCCTCGTCGTCGTCGGGCAGTACCGGCACGGGTTCCTGCGCCAGGATCGGGCCGGTGTCGACACCGGAATCGACCAGATGCACCGTCGAGCCGGTGACCCGCACCCCGTAGGCGAGCGCGTCGCGCACGCCGTGCGCGCCGGGAAAGGACGGCAGCAGCGCGGGATGGGTGTTGATGATTCGTCCGCCGAAACGGTCCATGAACGCGGGGCCGAGAATCTTCATGAAACCGGCCGACACCACCAGGTCGGGGCGATACGCGGCGACGGCTTCGGTGAGCGCGGTGTCCCAGGCGCCGCGATCGGGGAAGTCCTTCAGCGCCACCCGGAAATGCGGGACGCCCGCGGCCTCGGCGTGCTCGGTGGCCGCGCACACCCGGTCCACGCCGACGGCGACGATCTCGGCCGGGTAGCCGGGCGCGCTCGCCGCGTCGAGCAGGGCGCGCAGCAGCGACCCGGTGCCCGAGGCGAGCACGACGACGGTGGCCGGTGCGTTCGACGGGGGCGATACCGTCGGCACCCACTGGGCGTGCGAGGACGTCAGCGCTCTACTCCTGCGTGTCGATCGGACGGCGGGGACATCACCGCCGGTGATCAGCCTAGCGGTGCCCGCTTCGCCCGAGCGGAGCGCCCTGCGCGCACACGATCCGTTCCGGCCGCCGGGTGCGGCGGCACTCAGCGGTCGGTCTCGGATTCCACCACTTCGGCGTCCACGATGTCGGCGTCGTGGTCGCGGCGCGGTCCGGCGAGCGCGGCGGGCTCGTCGACGAGTTCGCCCTCGAGGGTCTCGGAATCGTCGGCGGCGAACCGGTCCCGGCGATCGCGGTCGTCGTGGTGGCCGTCCTCGCCGGAGTCGTCGTCCGCCGCACGGGCATCGTCGTCGTACTGATCGTCGTCCGCGTAGTACTCGCCGTCGTCGTGGTCGTCGTAGTGCTCGTCCTCGTAGTGCTCGTCCTCGTAGCGGTCGTCCTCGTAGCGGTCGTCCTCGTAGCGGTCGTCGCCGTAGTAGTCGTGCTCGTCGTCGTAATAGTCGTCGTGCTCGTCCGCGTGGCCGTGGTGGTCACCGCCGGCGGTCGCGGTCCGGCCGGGGAACAACCGCGCGGCGGTCAACCCGATCCACCCGGTCACCGCGAGCCAGCCGAAACCGGCCGCCGCCAGGATCGGCAGGTCCAGCCCGACGTGCCCGAAACCACCCAGCTCGCCACCGGCCAGGACGGCCGCGACGAGCAGCAGCACGGTGGTCACCGCCGCCGAGGTGAGCGTGGCCCAGGGTGCGCGGATCTCGTCCCGGGTCAGCCGGGCCAGATCGAGGCCACCCAGGACACCGACCGCGGCGGGTACCACCAGCAACAGCGCCCACCACCCGGCGGCCGGGCCCATCGGCATCGCCGCCAGCACCGGCACCGCCGGGACCGGACCGCCGACCACGGAGAACAGGCCGACCGAGGCCGTGCCGAACTCGGCGGTGGCGCCGAGCAACACGCCGAGGGCGCCGATCACGACGTTGGGCAGGTAGAGCACCGACAGCACGGTCAGCCCCAGCACACCCCATCCGTCGCCCGCACCGCTGTAGATGTCGCCGATGGTCGAGTAATGCGCGAACAACGAGATCACGGTGACCGCGGCGGCGCAGGCCAGCAGCCGCACCAGCGAGCGCCCGGCGCCCCGGATGCCGGACACCGCCCACGGCGGCAACCGCAGGGTGTCGACCACCCGCGGCAGTTCTCGGCTCGCGATCCCCGCGCCCGCGGCCAGCAGGTGCAGTCCGAGCACCCAGGCGAACGCGGCCAGCGTGTTCGGGGGCCGCACCGGCAGCACGCCGGAGGCGTCGGTGACCACGGCCAGGCAGACCGCGGTCACCAGCAGCGGACCGCCCAGCGCCGCGCCGAGCAGCCAGGCCAGGTCGGTGCGGGTGCCGTTGGGCACCGCGGCCCTGGCACATTCGCGGGCGGCGGCCCAGAGCAGCACCGCGGTCGGCAGCAGCGGCAACAGACCGAGCGTCGTCTTGCCGACCTCCAGCGGAACCTGGTGCATGCCGAGCCAGCTCGCCGCGATCGCGGCCGACGTGCCGGTCATCGCGCCACCGGAGGTCAGCAGGGTCGACACGACGAGCACGGTGACCACCAGCAGCGCCAGCGCCGCGGGCCGCGCCGCGACGAACAGCAGCACCCTGGCCCGCTCGGGCGTCAGCGACAGGAAACCCGGCTCCTCGGTGGCAGGCCCGCTACGCACGGCGGGCTCCGGCTCCGCAGGCGATTCCCCGGTCCAGCGGACGAGCGAGTTTCTGGGGGAGCTCATGGAGATTCAGCGTGACAGCCTTCGCGACGGGATCGGGGCAGGCGCGCCGCGAGCACCCGCCCTGGTTCGGGCCGGGTGCTCGCGGAGGAAGAACGAACTACTTGTTGTCGTCGTTGGGCCGGAACGCCTGGGTGGCGTCGGCGGCCGGGTCGGCGCTCTTCTCACCGCCGAACGGCTGCCCCTGCTGCTGCCCCGCCTGCTGGCCGGGCTGCGCCGGCTGCTGCTGGGCTTGGCCGTACCCCTGCTGGCCGTACTGCTGACCGGCCTGGCCACCGAAGTGCTGGGTGGCACTCTCGTCCGGACGGGGCTGCGCGCCGCTCGCGTAGGGCGAAGACTGTTGCGGCGCACCATAACCCGGCTGCTGACCGTAGGACTGGCCGGGCTGCTGACCGTACCCGGGCTGCTGGCCGTAGGGCGACTGGCCCGGCTGGCTCTGGCCGTAGGGCTGCTGGGGCTGCTGGTACTGGGGGCCGGTGCCGTAGCCCGGCTGCTGGCCGTAGGACGGCTGCTGGCTCTGGCCGTACGGCGACTGCTGGCCGTAACCGGGCTGCTGGCCGTACGAGGGGGCACCGTAGCCGCCCTGCTGGCCGTAGCCACCCTGCTGCGGAGCCTGCGGTGCCGCCGGTTTCGGCGCAGGCGGCTTGAGGATACCCGCGGCGAACAGCACCGCGGCGACCGCGAGCGCGGTCTGCACCAGCGCCAGGAACAGCACCACCCAGAAGCCGAACGCGGCGCCCGCGCCCTCGGGCAGCGAGAAGGACTGGAACAGCAGCGCGAGGAAGCCCGCCGCCGACGCCGCGGCGGCCGCGCCCTTCCAGTCCTGGCCGGGCAGGATCGACAGCGCCGCCAGCAGACCGCCGAGCAGCAGCATCGCCAGCAGGCCGGCCAGGCCGAGCGTGGCGAACGCGTTGATCGAATCGCCGGTCACCCGCGCACCGGTCATCGGGTTGGTGGCTTGCGGCTCCACGAACGGCAGGAAGCCGAGCAGGAAGTTGATCACGCCGAGCGCGGCGACGCCGACCACCAGGAAGAACGGCAACCCCTTCGCCGCGGGAGCCGCCGCGGAACCGGTCGCGCTCGCGCCGGTGCCGCCACCGGTCGACTGGCCGGAACCGGATGGTGCGGAGGGCGTCGCGGGTGTGTTGTACCCGGAGCCCCCGGTCGGGTATGACATGTCGTCGTCTCCTAGGTCGAGTCGTTAACTTCGGCTGGATTGCTTCTGACGCTACTGCACGCGCCCGCCCCGGTCATCCTCGACCGAACAGCGCCGTTCGGGCGCGATCGGCGCCGCCGCCCCGCCGAAGACGAAGGCCGCCTTCCGTATCGATCGGAAGGCGGCCTTCGGCACGTGCTGGTCGGATCAGGCGGTGATGGACGCCTTCTCCAGGATCTCGCGCGCGAGCGCGGCGGTCTCGGACGGCGTCTTGCCGACCTTGACGCCCGCGGCCTCGAGCGCGTCCTTCTTGGCCTGGGCGGTGCCCGAGGAGCCCGACACGATGGCGCCCGCGTGGCCCATGGTCTTGCCCTCCGGAGCGGTGAAGCCCGCGACGTAGCCGACCACCGGCTTGGTGACGTTGGCCTTGATGTAGGCCGCGGCCCGCTCCTCGGCGTCGCCGCCGATCTCGCCGATCATGACGATGAGCTTGGTCTCGGGGTCCTTCTCGAACGCCTCGATGGCGTCGATGTGGGTGGTGCCGATGACCGGGTCGCCGCCGATGCCGATGGAGGTCGAGAAGCCGAAATCGCGCAGCTCGTACATCATCTGGTAGGTCAGCGTGCCCGACTTGGACACCAGGCCGATCGGGCCCTTGCCGGTGATGTTGGCCGGGGTGATGCCGACCAGCGACTCGCCGGGGGTGATGATGCCCGGGCAGTTGGGGCCGATGATCCGGGTCTTGTTGCCCTTCTCGACGTTGTATGCCCACGCGTAGGCGGTGTCCTGCACGGGGATGCCCTCGGTGATGACCACCAGCAGCGGGATCTCCGCGTCGATGGCCTCGATGATGGCGTCCTTGGCGAACTTCGGCGGCACGAACGCGATGGAGACGTCGGCGCCGGTCTCCTTGATGGCCTCGGCGACGGTGCCGAAGACCGGCAGCTCGACGGCGTTGCCGTCCTTGTCGGTGTGCGAGACGGTGGTGCCCGCCTTGCGCGCGTTGACGCCGCCGACGATCTTGGTGCCCGCCTTGAGCATCAGCGCGGTGTGCTTGGTGCCTTCACCGCCGGTGATGCCCTGGACGATGACCTTGGAGTCCTTGTTCAGGAAGATTGACATGTCGTGTGGTCCCTTGCTCGGCCGTCGTTAGCGGGCGGCTGCCAGTTCGGCGGCCTTGTCGGCGCCTTCGTCCATTGTCTGCGCCAGCGTCACCAGCGGGTGCGCGGCCTCGACGAGGATCTTGCGGCCCTCGTCGACCTTGTTGCCGTCCAGCCGCACGACCAGCGGCTTGTTCGCCTCGTCGCCCAGGATCTCGAGCGCCTTGACGATGCCGTTGGCGACCGCGTCACACGCGGTGATGCCACCGAACACGTTCACGAACACGCTCTTGACCTGCGCGTCGTTGAGGATGACGTCGAGCCCGGCCGCCATCACCTCGGCCGAGGCGCCGCCACCGATGTCGAGGAAGTTGGCCGGCTTCACGCCGCCGTGGTTCTCACCGGCGTAGGCGACCACGTCCAGGGTCGACATGACCAGGCCGGCGCCGTTGCCGATGATGCCGACCTCGCCGTCGAGCTTGACGTAGTTGAGGTCGTTCTCCTTGGCCTTGAGCTCGAGCGGGTCGGTGGCGTCGACGTCCGCGAACTCGTCGTGCTCGGGGTGCCGGAAGCCGGCGTTCTCGTCCAGGGTGACCTTGCCGTCGAGGGCGAGGATCTCGTCCTGGGGGGTGCGCACCAGCGGGTTGACCTCCACCAGGGTCGCGTCCTCGGCAACGAAGACCTCCCACAGCTTCTGGATGGTCACGGCCGCGGCGTCGAGCACCTCGGCGGGCAGGTGGCCCTGCTCGGCGATCGAGCGGGCGAAGGCCAGATCGACGCCCTTGACGGCGTCGACGGGCACCTTGGCCAGGCGCTCGGGCTTGGTCGCGGCGACCTCCTCGATCTCCATGCCGCCCTCGACCGAGCACATGGCCAGGTAGGTGCGGTTGGCGCGGTCGAGCAGGAAGGAGATGTAGTACTCCTCGGCGATGTCCTTCGCCTCGGCGACCAGGATCTTCTTGGTGATGTGTCCCTTGATGTCCAGGCCGAGGATGTTCTGCGCGTGGGTGAACGCGTCCTCCGGCGTCGCGGCGTACTTCACGCCACCGGCCTTACCGCGGCCACCGACCTTGACCTGGGACTTGATCATCACCGGCTTGCCGATTTCCGCCGCGATCGCGCGGGCGTCCTCGGCCGTGTCCGTGACGCGGCCCTCGGACGAAGGCACTCCGTGCTTAACGAAGAGCTCCTTCGCCTGATATTCGAAGAGATCCATGTACTCACCGTCTCGTCTGCGTTGCTATGACAACGTCTTTGTTGGCGGCCCGACGTCGGAAGCGGGTCGGGTCGGACTCTAACCAGTCACATGGAGGGCCAATCGGCCACGTTCATCCTAAGTGGCGCAGGTCACGCGCAGACGGCGGGGATCGATAAAACCGCTGGCCAACACTACTGGCGAGTAGGTTCCGCTCGGCGGGGCGGCTCCGCCGGAAGGCGGTGCGCGACCACCGGAACCGCGGGGAACCCATTCTCACTTCGGTGCCCGATTCACGGTGAACTATTCCGCGACGTTACCGTGATGAATCTCACATGTTTGGACAGAAGGGGCGCACCGCTTGCGGGCGACGCAATCGCTTCGTTACCGTCATGCGGTCGATGTCACAACTAGGTCACGACTCCCCTGTTCCAGAGGATGAGGAGGACGGCAAGCCTTGATGCAGCACAATGCTCCGCAACTGGTGAGCCGTTCGATCGCGACACCCCCGACATCGTTCACCTGCCGTGTCGTCGGCACCGTGACCAACTCCCGCTTCACGATGTGGCACCGCCGATGAATCACCGCTCCACCCTCGCGCCCGGTCATCGTCCGCGCACCGGTCATCGTTATCGCGACGACGATCAGCCCTTCGCTCCCGCCACGGAGTCCTACGCGGAGTCGTCCTACGCGGAGTCCGGGTATCGCTTCGCCGCTCCCGCCGCGGCCGCCACCGCCGCCGGATTCGGCGCGCAGGTCGAGCCCGAGCCGCACGCCGCCTGGCACGACGGGTCCGCCTGGACCGCCCGCGACGAGCAGGCCGCGTGGAACCAGGGCGACTGGCACCAGGGTGAGCAGCCCGCGTGGAGCCAGGACGACCGGGCCGCATGGCATCAGCAGGAGTGGGATCAGCAGTCCGCCTGGACCGAGCAGGATTCGTGGAGCAGGCAGGACTCGTGGAACCAGCAGGCGTCCTGGTCCGACGGCGGCGCCTGGGGCGGCGAGCGGACCCGGTCGGCCGCCGACGCGACGATCGCCGACGCGACCGCCGCTACCGAGTCCGACCCGAGCCAGTGGCAGGGCGCCTGCGACAACAACGCCTGGGCACAACAGCCGGCGCAGTGGACGCCCGGCGGCGAGGAACCCTGGACCGGGAACGACTGGTCCGGCGAGCCGGCCGACGAGTGGACCGGCGACCGTGACCAGCGGTGGACGGCCGACGACGAGGCCGACGCGTCCTGGGACGAGCCCGAGAGCCCGGCGGCCCCCGCCGTCATCCCCGCCCGCGCGGGCAGCCGCCGCGGCGGTGCGCACCGCATGCCCGCGCCGCCCACCGCGCTCAAGGGCCGCGCCGCCGTCGTCGCGGTCGCCGCGGGCGCGGTCGTCGCCGCGGGCCAGGCCGCGATGGCCTCGCCGCAGCAGCCTTCGCAGACCATCGACTACGAGGCCGCGGGCCAGATCCACGAGATCGCCGCGCAGTCCATGAGCCTCGAGGACCCCACCGCCTCGCCCGATTCGCCGCAGGTGCTCAACGTCTCCTCGCCCGCGAACATCGGCCAGTTCGGCGACATGCTTGAAAAGGGCCGCAAGTACGCCGAGGAGCTGGCCGCCGCCGAGGCCGCCAAGCTGCGCCCGCTCTTCGCCAAGTTCGCCGCGGGCAACTTCACCTCCGGCTTCGGCGCCCGCTGGGGCGTCCAGCATCTCGGCATCGATGTCGCCGCGCCCATCGGCACCCCGATCTACGCCGTCGCCGACGGCACCGTGATCGAAGCGGGCCCCGCCTCCGGATTCGGCATGTGGGTCCGGCTGCTGCACGACGACGGCACGGTCACCGTCTACGGCCACATCGACACCGCCACCGTGTCCGCGGGCGAGCGGGTGCTCGCCGGTGACCAGATCGCCACCGTCGGCAACCGCGGCTTCTCCACCGGTCCGCACGTGCACTTCGAGGTGTGGCTCAACGGCAGCGACAAGGTCGATCCCGTGCCGTGGCTGGCCACTCGCGGCATCAGCCTCGGCCCGCAGCGCGACTGACCACCCCGCCCCGGGGTGACCGACGGCACGCTTCCCGGCGCTCACGCCCGGCAGTAGCGTCGCCTCATGGCTCGTACAACGACGTACACCCAGTTCCTCGCCGCCCCACCGGAAGCCGTCTGGGCGGTGGTCGGTGACCCGGGCCGCTGGCCGCACTGGCATCCGGGGATCACCTCGGTGGTGCTGCACGGCCCGGCGGAACCGGGCACGACCGGCGACTGCGCGCCGAGTGGGCGGTTGCTCGGCCCGCTGCACCGCAGGACCGCCGAGCCGTTCACGATCACCGAACTCACCCCGGGCCGCGCGATCACCATCGACCAGCCGGATCCCCTTGGCCGCGTGCGGATCTCGTGGCGGCTGCGGCCGTCCGGCGCGGGCACGGAGCTGACCCAGGAACTCACCTGCACCGGCCCCTTCGCCGCCCCCGCCCGGGCCGTACTCGGCCGGGTTCTGGAGGGCGACCTGCGGGTGAGTTTCGCCCGGCTGGCCCGGCTCGTCGGGATCGAGCCCGGCCCCGACGCCTTGACGGTCGTGATCGCCGGCGGCACCGGTTCCCTGGGTCGCCACCTGGCCGCCGACCTCACCTGCCGCGCGGTGCGCGTGGTCGTGCTCACTCGCACGCCCGACCCCCGGCTGCCGTTCGAGCAGCAGCGCTGGGACGGTGAGACCGTCGGCGAATGGGCTGCGGCGCTGGACAATCCGGGCCCGACCGCGGTCGTCAACCTCGCCGGCCAGCTCGTCGACTGCCGTCCCACCCCGGCCAACATCGCGGTGCTGCGCGACAGCAGGGTGCGGCCCACCCGCGCGCTGGTCGAGGCCGCCGCGTCGCTGGATCGTCCGCTCGCGCACTGGGTGCAGGCGAGCACGACGGCGATCTGGTCGGACGCGGGCGAGACCCGCTGCACGGAGAGCACGCCGCTGCCGATCGGGCTCCCGCAGATGACCGGGGTGGCGCGGCCCTGGGAGGACGCCCTCACCGGCGCGAACACCCGCCACCACGTCGTGCTGCGCACGTCCGTCGTGCTCGACCCGCAGGCGCCCGCGCTGCGCATGCTGTGCCGGTTGACCTCGGCGGGCCTGGGCGGGCGGATCGGCTCGGGCGAGCAGTGGTTCAGCTGGATCCATCTTGCGGACTGGCTCGCCGTCGTCCGTGCCGCGCTGGGACTCGACCCCGACGTCACGCTTCCGAGCGGGATCGTGGTGGCGGCCACCGATTTCCCGGTGCGCAACCGCGACCTCATGGCGGCGTTGCGGCGGCACCTGCGCCGCCCGCCCGCGCCGCCGACGCCCGCCGCGGTGCTGCGCCTGGGCGCGCTCGTGCTGCGCACCGATCCGGCACTGGGACTGACCGGCAGGCACGCCACCTCGACGGTGCTGCGGGAGGCGGGTTACCGCTTCCGCTACCCGTGCCTGGACGATGCCCTGCGCGACCTGCTGCCGCAGCGGACACGCGCCTGCTGATCGCCCGTGCCCCGGCTACGGCGCCGCGGCGATCGCCAGACCGATCAGCGTGACCACCTTGGCCACCTCGAGCGCGATGTAGTAGTAGTGCGCCGTCGAGCGCGGCAGCTCCTCCCCCGCCAGCACCCGATCCGACCGTCGCGACAGCGGTGGGCGGACCACCAGGATCTGCACCGCCAGCACCGCCACCGCGACACCCAGCCACACCCACACCGCCGTGGCGGGGCCCAGCACCAGGCAGGCGAGCACGAGCAGCACCGCCAGCACCGCCTCGACGGTGTTCAGCGCCTTGAACACGATCCGCCCGATGCCGAGCCCCAGCGGGACGGTGATGCCGGGGGCGCGGAACTTCAGGGGCGCCTCGAGGAACGAGATGGCGACCACCATGCCGAGCCAGAGCATCGGAAGGAACCACACCAGGTGCTGTGCGAGGCTTTCCACGGCCCCGACGCTACCCAGCCCGTCAGAGCTTGACCAGGGTCCGGCTGTACTGCGGGATGAGCCGGATCTTGCCCGCCGTGCCGAAATCGATCGTGACGGTGGCCAGCGGCCCGAACCCGTCGGCGGCGACCACCCGGCCCAGCCCGTACTTGTCGTCGCTGACCCGGTCGCCCACGGCGAGCACCAGATTGGTGTTGTTGCGGCTCGCCCCGCCCGGCGCCGGCCGGCGCGGACCGCGGTCGCGCACCCCGGGACGCGGCTCGGACCAGCCGTCACCGCGGGTCCAGTCCCGCTCCAGCCCCTCGTCGCCGCCACGCTTACGGATGCCGCGGGTGGCGGGCGAAGGCTCCAGCCTGCGCCACTCGATCAGGTGGTCGGGAATCTCCTGCAGGAACCGCGATTCCGGGTTCGACACCGGCTGGCCCCAGCCGGAGCGGACCACCGCCCGGGTCAGATACAGCCGCTGCCTGGCCCGGGTGATGCCGACGTAGGCGAGCCTGCGTTCCTCGGCCAGCTCGGTGGGATCGCCCAGCGCGCGCATGTGCGGGAACTGCCCGTCCTCCCAGCCGGTCACGAAGACCACCGGGAACTCCAGGCCCTTGGCGGTGTGCAGGGTCATCATGGTGACCACCCCGGCGCCCTCGTCGGGGATCTGGTCGGTGTCGGCGACCAGCGAGACCCGCTCGAGGAAGGCCGCCAGCGAGCCGGGATCGGGTTCGCCCTCGGCCTGTTCGGGCAGGATGCCCTCCTCGCGGGCGGCGACCGCGTTGTTGTAGGCCTCGGAGCTGAATTCCCGTGCCACGCTGACCAGTTCGTTCAGGTTGTCGAGCCGGGCGCCGTCCTGCGGATCGTCGGAGGCTTCCAGTTCGGCGCGGTAGCCGGTGCGGTCGAGCACCGCTTCCACCACGTTGCCGACGTCGGGGAAGTCGGCGTCGGCCTGCTCACCGGCGGCCCGGATCTCTTCGAGCAGGTCGAGGAACCCGGCGATGGCGCGCTGGGCACGGGTGTTGAGCAGTGCCACCTTGCCCTCGGCGGCGTCGCGCAGCGCGGCGGCGAAGCCGATGCCGCGCTGTTCGGCGTGCACCGCGACGCAGGCTTCGGCCCGGTCACCGATGCCGCGGCGCGGGGTGTTGAGAATGCGGCGCAGGCTGACCGCGTCGTCGGGGTTCTCCAGCACCCGCAGGTAGGCCACGATGTCGCGGACCTCCTTGCGCTCGTAGAAGCGCACGCCGCCGACCACCTTGTACGGCAGCCCCATGCGGATGAAGATCTCCTCCAGCGCACGGGAGTTGTTGTTGGTGCGATAGAACACCGCGACGTCGCCGTAGTTCGCCTCGCCCTGGTCGACCAGGCGATCGATCTCCCTGGCGACGAAGGAGGCCTCGTCGTGCTCGTTGTCGGCGACGTAGCCGACGATCAGGTCGCCCTCGCCCGAATCGGTCCACAGCCGCTTCTCGCGCCTGCCCTCGTTGCGGGCGATCACCGCGTTGGCGGCGGACAGGATGTTCTGGGTGGAGCGATAGTTCTGCTCGAGCAGAATGGTCTCCGCGTCGGGGAAATCGCGCTCGAATTCCTCGATGTTGCGGATCGTCGCCCCGCGGAAGGCGTAGATCGACTGGTCGGCGTCGCCCACCACGCACAGTTCGCTCGGCGGCACCGCGTCCTCGGTGTCGTCCGCCGCGCTGTGATGTCCGACGAGTTCGCGCACCAGCACGTACTGCGCGTGGTTGGTGTCCTGGTACTCGTCGACCAGCACGTGCCGGAACCGGCGGCGGTAGTACTCGGCGACCTGCGGGTGGTTCTGCAACAGGGCGACGGTCTCGCCGATCAGGTCGTCGAAATCCAGCGCGTTCGCCGCGCGCAGCCTGCGCTGGTATTCGGTGTAGACGCGGGCCACCAGGCCGGGCAACTCGGATTCGTCGGACTCGGCGTCGGCGCTAGCCTGCTCCGGGCCGATCAGCTCGTTCTTGAGATTGGAGATGGCCGTGGCCAGCAGCCGCGCGGAGTATTTCTTGGTGTCGATATCCAGATCGCGGCTGATCATGGTCAGCAATCGCCGCGAATCGTCGGCGTCGTAGATGGAGAAATTGGAATTCAGGCCGGGCAGCAGCGCCGCCTGCATGCGCAGGATCCGCACGCAACTGGAATGGAAGGTCGACACCCACATGGTGGCCGCGCGCGGGCCGACCAGCCCCGTGACGCGCTCCCGCATCTCCGCGGCGGCCTTGTTGGTGAAGGT
This sequence comes from Nocardia sp. FDAARGOS_372, assembly GCF_002554515.1. Classification (NCBI taxonomy): domain Bacteria; kingdom Bacillati; phylum Actinomycetota; class Actinomycetes; order Mycobacteriales; family Nocardiaceae; genus Nocardia; species Nocardia sp. FDAARGOS_372. The sequence goes on from NZ_PDDW01000001.1 coordinate 3,925,813, forward strand.
GATCGCCAGGATCTGGCCGGGCGAGACGTCCCGTGCGGCGAGCAGGTAGGCGATGCGCCGGGTGAGCACCGCGGTCTTGCCCGAGCCCGCGCCCGCGACGATCAACAGCGGCGAGCCCGCGTGGACCACCGCCGCCCGCTGCTGCGGGTTGAGGCCGTCGAGCAGGCGCTCGACCTGTTCGGCCCGCTGCCGATCGCGGTCGGCGCGGCGTCGGGCCTGGTCGTCGGCGCGCTGCTGTGCTTGCTCGGCCAGCGAACGGCCGGCCGGCGTCGTCTGGGGAGCCGTCGTCTGGGGAACCACCGTCATGTCCATTGCCCATCCACGCTACCGGCGCCCACCGACAGGGGCGAAGCCCCCGCCATCACATGTTTTGCATCGCTCAGGACCCGTGGCAGACTGGCCACATGATCAGTCTCGCCGCGACGCATCCGAGTCGGCTACCCGCCGGATATCGTGTTCGCGGAACCTGTAGCTGAGATCGCACTTCTGGGGGGACTATGGAAGGCCCACCAGGTCTGTTTCACGGTGAAAGAACCGGACGGTAACGCGCGGCGCGCACCCACCGATCCACGTTCTGACACGAGGAGATGAATATGAGCAGCACCCCTGCCACGACCACCGGGTCCGACGCGGCACTGCCGCAGACCGAGGCGGAGATCGACAAGCTCCGTAAGGAGATCGACCAGCTCGACGCCGAAATCCTCGCCGCCATCAAGCGACGCACCGAGATCTCCCGGCTGATCGGCCGCACCCGGATGGCCTCCGGCGGCCCGCGCCTGGTCCACAGCCGCGAGATGAAGGTGCTGGAGCGCTTCAGCGAGCTGGGCCAGGAGGGCCACACCCTCGCCATGCTGCTGCTGCGTCTCGGGCGGGGCAGGCTGGGCCGCTAGTCCGACCGAGGGGGGACGAACGCCGCGCAGTGCCGGCAACCGGACTGCGCGACGTTCCGCGCGGGGGGACCGCTGCTCATCGCCAGATCACCGCTCACGGGCGGGGTAGCCGCTCACAGGGCGATGTACTTCGTCGACAGGTACTCCTCGATGCCTTCGAAGCCGCCCTCCCTGCCGAAGCCGGATTCCTTGACGCCGCCGAAGGGCGCGGCCGGGTCGGAGATGACTCCTCGGTTGATGCCGACCATGCCCGATTCCAGCCCCTCGGCCACCCGCAGCGCGCGGTCCAGGTCACGGGTGTAGATGTAGCTGACCAGGCCGAATCGGGTGTCGTTGGCGGCGGCCAGGCCCTGTTCCTCGGTGTCGAAGGTGACCACGGGCGCGACCGGACCGAAGACCTCCTCGTTCAGGATCCGTGCCCGGTCCGGGACGTCGCTGAGCACGGTCGCCGGATAGAACCAGCCGGGGCCGCCCGGCGCCTCGCCGCCGAGCCGCACCCGGGCGCCCGCCGACACCGCGTCGTCCACCAGCTCGGTGACGGTGGCCAGCTGGTCGGCGTTGACGAGCGGCCCCAGCGTGGTCTCCGGGTCGGTGCCCGGCCCGAGCCGCACCGAACTGCGCATCGCCTCCACCAGCTTGTCGGTGAACTCCTCGGCCACCCCGCGCTGCACGTGGAAGCGGTTGGCGGCCGTGCACGCCTCGCCGCCGTTGCGCAGTTTCGCCAGCATCGCGCCCTGTACGGCGGCGTCGACGTCGGCGTCGTCGAACACCACGAACGGGGCGTTGCCGCCGAGTTCCATCGACGTGCGCAGCAGCTTGTTCGCCGACTGCTCGACCAGCTTCTTGCCGACCTCGGTGGAGCCGGTGAAGGTGAGCTTGCGCAGCCGGGGATCGTCGAGCAGCGGCTTGGTGACCGCGCTCGAATGCTTGGTCGTGATCACCGAGAGCACGCCGTCGGGCAGGCCCGCCTCGCTGCACAGCCTGGCCAGCAACAGCATGGTCAGCGGCGTCTCGGAAGCGGGTTTGACGATCATCGTGCAGCCCGCGGCCAGCGCGGGGCCGATCTTGCGCGTGCCCATCGCCAGCGGGAAGTTCCACGGGGTGATCGCCAGGCACGGGCCGACCGGCTGCTTGTGCACGATGATCCGGCCGGTCCCCGACGGCGCGTGCTGGTAGCGGCCGTGCACGCGCACGGCCTCCTCGCTGAACCAGCGGAAGAACTCCGCGCCGTAGCGCACCTCGTTGCGGCTCTCCCCCAGCGCCTTGCCCATCTCCAGGGTCATCAGCAGGGCGAAGTCCTCGGCGCGGGCGGTGATCGCGTCGAACACCGCGCGCAGGATCTCCCCGCGGGTGCGCGCGGGCGTGGCGGCCCATTCGTCCTGCACGGCCACCGCCGCGTCGAGGGCGCGCACCGCGTCCTCGGGGGTCGCGTCGGCGACGTGGGTGAGCACCTCACCGGTGGACGGATCGTGCACGGGGAAGGTGGCGCCACCGGTGGCATCGACGGGCCCGCCGATCCACAGTTGCGTCGGGACGGATTCGAGTAGTTCGGGTACGGACACCATGTCGCCAGCGTAGACAGCAGCGGCGGCCGCGGCAGGCAGGTCGGCGAGCTGCGTTGCCCGTGCACGCCGCCGCGCCGGTGAGTACCCTCGCGGACGTGAGCAGCGACATCACCGCATCGGCGGCATGGCGGAAACTGCACGATCATCACGGCGCCCTCGCCCAGCGGCACCTGAGAGAGATCTTCGCCGAGGACCCGGAGCGCGGACGTGAGCTGACCCTCCAGGTCGCCGACCTGCACATCGACTACAGCAAACATCGCGCGACCCGCGAAACCCTGCAACTGCTGGTCGAATTGGCGCGCGAGGCCGGAGTGGAGGCCCACCGCGACGCGATGTTCGCGGGCGAGCACATCAACACCTCCGAGGACCGTGCCGTCGGCCATGTCGCGCTCCGGCTGCCTGCCGGCCGGACCATGACCATCGACGGCGCCGACGCGGGCGCCCAGGTCCACGAAGTCCTGCGCCGGATGGGCGAATTCACCGACGCGCTGCGCTCGGGGCAGTGGCGGGGCGCGACCGGCGAACGCATCGAGACCGTGGTCAACATCGGCATCGGCGGCTCCGACCTCGGCCCGGTGATGGTGCACCAGGCGCTGCGCCACTACGCCGACGCCGGGATCGCCGCCCGGTTCGTCTCCAACGTCGACCCGGCCGACCTGGTCGCCGAGCTCGCCGGCCTGAATCCGGCGACCACGCTGTTCATCGTCGCCTCCAAGACCTTCTCCACCCTCGAGACCCTCACCAACGCCACCGCCGCCCGCCGCTGGCTGGTCGCCGCGCTCGGCGAGGACGCGGTCGCCAAGCATTTCGTGGCGGTGTCCACCAATGCCGAGCGGGTGTCGGCCTTCGGCATCGACACCGCCAACATGTTCGGCTTCTGGGACTGGGTCGGCGGCCGCTACTCGGTGGATTCGGCGATCGGCCTGTCGGTGATGGCCACCATCGGCAAGGAGCGCTTCGCGGAGTTCCTGGCCGGAATGCACGCCGTGGACACGCATTTCGCGACCGCGCCGCTCGAGGCCAACGCCCCGGTGCTGCTCGGCCTGCTCGGCATCTGGTACGCGAACTTCTTCGGCGCGGAATCACGTGCGGTACTGCCGTATTCCAACGATCTCGCGCGCTTCCCGGCCTATCTGCAACAGTTGACGATGGAGTCCAACGGCAAGTCGGTGCGCGCCGACGGCACCCCCGTCACCACCGCCACCGGCGAGATCTTCTGGGGCGAGCCGGGCACCAACGGCCAGCACGCCTTCTACCAGCTGCTGCACCAGGGCACCCGACTGATCCCCGCCGACTTCATCGGCTTCGCCCGCCCCACCGACGACCTGCCGACCGCCGACGGCACCGGCAGCATGCACGACGTGCTGATGAGCAACCTGTTCGCCCAGACCAAGGTGCTCGCCTTCGGCAAAACGGCCGAGGAGATCGCCGCCGAGGGCACCGCACCGAACCTGGTGCCGCACAAGGTGATGCCCGGCAACCGCCCGAGCACCACCATCCTCGCCCCGCAACTGACCCCCGCGGTGGTCGGCCAGCTGATCGCGCTCTACGAACACCAGGTCTTCGTGGAGGGCGTCATCTGGGGCATCGACAGTTTCGACCAGTGGGGTGTGGAACTCGGCAAACAGCAGGCGCTGGCGCTGGCGCCGCTGCTCACCGCCGCCGAGGACCCCGCCCCGCAGGACGACTCCTCCACCGACGCACTGATCCGCTGGTACCGGGCCCACCGCTGACCGTCATTCGCGCGGCCGGTCGGCATCGAGCCTGCGCATGATCGTCGTGGTCATCACCGCGAGCAGCGTGCCGATGACCACGAGGTCGAACACGATCTGCACCATCACCGCGACCCGCGCGGCCTGCCCGACCGCGTGGATGTCGCCGAAGCCGACCGTGCCGAGGGTGACGATCGTGTAGTAGAGCGCGTCGGTGCGCGTCTCCAGTCCCGCGAACTGCCCCGGATCGTGCACCTCGAGCCGGTAGTAGAACAGCGCGAAGAACACGATCACCACCACGAGCACCAGCAGGATGCCGTCGACCTGCCGCCCCGGCCCCTCCGGCGCGGCGAGGTAGCGCCGCAGCTGGCGTGCCGCCAGCCAGACCGTCCCGCCGAGCCCGGCCAGGAACGCGACCAGCCCGAACACCCGGGTGAGCACCGGGGTGTCGGTGCCCCAATCCAGCGGCAGGCCGTAGTACAGCAGCAGCGCACAGAGCAGGGCCGCGCCGTTGCGCAGCACGCGGGCGCGGGTGCGGGTCGAGGTCATTCGTTCATGATCTGCCTTTGCCGGCACCGATCGGTGGTGTACGCGCCGGATTCCGCCGGTCAGGCGCGGACGTAGCGGCCGTCGCGTTCCCGGAGCACCAGATCGGCGCGCCGCCGGGTCCCGGCGACGAGACAAGCGTTGCGCAGGTCGCTGTCGGTCACCTTGCGGTGCGCGGCCGCGGGCGAGCGCCCGCCGTCGAGGTGGCGCCGGATCAGCCGGGGGGTGAGGACGCTCGGGTCGGCGTCGAGATACCAGCAGGCGTCGAGGAGGTTGCGGACCTCGTGCCAGGCGCCGAGCGCGGGATCGTCCACGAGGAGGTAGTTGCCCTCGGTGACGGCGATGCGTTCGGTCGTGAACACGACGCCCGCGGGAGTGGGCTCGTCGAGGGCACGGTCGAAGGTCGGCCACGTGACTTCGTGGCCGAGCGGAGTGTCCCGCAGGCGCTCCAGGTTCGCCACGTAGCCGGCGCTGTCGAAGGTGTCCGGCTCGCCCTTGTTCGGCAGCCTGCCCATTTCCCGCAGGCAGACGTTGGGGAGGTGGTAGCCGTCCATCGGGGCTTCGGCGGCGATGTTCTCACCGGCCAGCTCGTTCAGCTCGTGGCACAGGGCTTTCGCGAAAGTCGATTTCCCCGCGCCGGGTGGGCCGGCGATGCCGAGCAGGTAGCGGCGGTCGAGCCGCTGCGCTCGGGCCGACACATCGCGTGCCAGCGCAGCCGGTGAGATCTCGTCGTCGCCCACGGCGTCAGCGTATCGAGAGATTCGGGCTTCACATGGTTCTCACACCATCGCCCTCGAAAACGCCGCCCTCGAAACCTCGACCAGGGGCAGGAACCGGGGACCGGCGACCGCGATCAGGCCGGGAAACCACGGCGGTGTGAAGGCCGGCCCGAGCACGTCCGACCACGGCCGGTGGAACACCGCACGTCGTATATGTTGACAGTGTCGTCGATTCGGGGAGGGGACATGCACATCACCGCCACCGCCGCCCGCACCTCCATTGCCGTTGCCACGCTTCTCGGCGTGCTCACCGGCTGCGGAACCATCGATATCGGCGGCAGCCGGCCCGGCACGCCGACCGCGGCAGAGCCCGCGATGGACAACCTGCTCGACCCCTGCACCGACATCCGCGACGAATGGCTCATCGAGCTCGGGCTCGACCCGTCCACCGAACGCAACATCGTCAACCCGGACAAGGTCTCGTCGTGGCGGATCTGCGGGTGGGAACCGTCGGTCTTCAGCTACCGCATGGACCTGCTGTCGACCAGCCACACCATCGAGGACACTCGCAAGAATCCCAATGTCGAGATCATTCGCGAGATAACCATCGGAGGTCGGCAGGGACTCGTGAACAGGAACAAGATCGAAGGCGGTCGATCCTGCTACGTCAATTTGCCCGCCGAGCAAGGCATGTTCGCAATCGCGGTCGGCTGGTTCGATGACCGACCGATCCAGGAAGCGTGCAATCTCGCGATCGAACATGCCACCACCCTCGAACCGCACCTACCCAAGTAATCGAGCCTCTACTGGGGGACGGCATGGCCGACACGGAATCACACCTGAAGACCTGGCAGAACTTCAAAGAGCAGAGCATCAACGGCCAGTTCAAGCTCGACACCGAAATAGGCCGGGCCTTGTACAACCGATGCGAAGAGCTCCGGCAACAATTGCTGCGCATCAGGCAGGACGTGGAAGGAGTACGTTACCTTTCCGGCTACGGCGGCCTCCCGTCCGCCAACGAACTGCGAGTGAAGTTCGAGCAGAAGGCGACCGGCGGCGCACCCCACGATCCCAACGACAACGCCCTCGCCCGCATCGACCAGCACATCGAGATCGTCACCACCATGCGCGACGCCTACCTGGCCGCGATCGGCCGACTCCAGGCAGTAGACGAGGAGTCCAGCCGCACGCTGACCGCCCAGGGCGACGAAATCAACTGACCGTCAGCGCATTCCCCGAACTCGCACCAGACCGCCCTCGTACCAGCGGCCCGCCACCGACCCCACAGGTAGCCGGCGAGATCAGCCCCTCACTCCACGAATGCGCGCTCGATGATCGATTCGGTGTCGACCCCGGTCGGCAGTGTCCCGAACGCGATTCCCCAGTCATCCCCCAATCGGGTGGCGCAGAAGGCGTCGGCCACCGCGCGGTGTCCGTGCCGCACCAGCTGGGCGCCTTGCAGGACCAGGGCCATGAGTTCGACCACGCGCCGGGCCCGGTATTCGATGTCGGACAGGTCGGCGAGTTCCTTGCCGACGCGGTCGATGGCGTCGTCGAGGCGGGGGTTGTCGCCGCGGGCCTTGTTCACCTCGTCGAAGTAGGCCTGGACGGTGTCGGGTTGGCGGCCCATGGCGCGCAGGGCGTCTAGGGCGGCGACGTTGCCGGAGCCTTCCCAGATCGACATCAGCGGGGACTCGCGGTAGAGCCGGGGCATGCCGGATTCTTCGGCGTAGCCGTTGCCGCCGAGGCATTCGAGGGCTTCGGCGGTGAGCATGGGGGCGCGCTTGCACACCCAGTACTTGGTGACCGCGAGGGCGATGCGGCGCAGGTTCGCTTCGGCGGGGTCGTGGGCGGCGCGATCGGTGGCGCCGGCCAGCCGCATCATGACGGTGGTGGCGGCGTCGGATTCGATCACCAGGTCGGCGAGGACGTTGCGCATGGCGGGCTGGTCGATCAGCTTCGCGCCGAACGCTTCCCGGTGCCGGGCGTGGTGCACGGCGTGGACGGTCGCCTGGCGCATGTTGGTGGCCGAACCGATGACGCAGTCCAGGCGGGTCATGTTGACCATCTCGATGATGGTCTTCACGCCGTGGCCTTCGGGACCGACGAGCCAGCCGGTGGCGTTCTCGTATTCGATCTCCGACGAGGCGTTGGACTTGTTGCCGAGCTTGTCCTTGAGGCGCTGGATGCGGATGGGGTTGCGGGTGCCGTCGGGCAGCACGCGCGGCAGCAGGAAGCAGGACAGGCCGCCGGGGGCTTGCGCCAGGGTGAGGAACATGTCCGACATCGGCGCGGAGGTGAACCACTTGTGGCCGACGATGCGGTAGGTGCCGTCGGGCTGCGGTGTCGCGGTGGTGGTGTTGGCGCGCACGTCGGAGCCGCCCTGCTTCTCCGTCATCGACATGCCCGCGATGAGTCCGGCCTTGCCGGTGGGCTCGCGCAGGCCGAAATCGTAGACGCGGGAGCCGAGCAGCGGCTCGTACTTCGCGGCCAGCTCGGGGTTGTGGCGCAGGGCGGGCACGGCGGCGTAGGTCATCGAGATGGGACACATGTGACCGGCGTCGGCGGCGCCCCAGGTGTAGAACTTGGCGGCGCGGGCGACGTGCGCGCCGGGGCGTTCGTCGAGCCAGGGGGCGGCGTGCAGGCCGTGGCCGACGGCGACCGTCATGAGTTCGTGCCAGTACGGGTGGAATTCGACTTCGTCGATGCGATGGCCGTAGCGGTCGTGGGTGTGCAGGACCGGCGGGTACTCGTTGGCGAGCCTGCCCCACTCCTGCGCGCGCTCACCGCCGGCGAGCGCGCCGAGTTCGCGCACCTCGGCCTCGGCCCAGCCCGCGCCCTCGCGGTGCAGGCCCTCGAGCAGCGCGGGATTGCGCGAGACGTCGAAGGGCACGATGTTCGGGACCTGGTTGAAGACCTCATGAGTCTGCATCGGACACTCCTGTTTCCGGCGCGGTCGTGGCCGCGCGAGCCCGCTCCGGCACACCGAGTGCGCGCCGGGCGAAGGTGACGAGTTGGGGCACGACGGATTCGCTGTGCGGGGCGTCGGCCAGCGGGCCGACGAGCACCTCACCGATCGCGCCGACCAGGGCGGCGGCGGTGGTGCGGGCGTCCTGGCCGGGAAGCTCGCCGGCGGCGACGCCGTCGGACACGGCGGCGGCGAACGCGTCGGCGAAGGCGCGGCGGAAGCGCAGGCGCTCGGCGTCGACCACCGCGTCGACCGGTTCGGCCAGCAGCACGTAGGCCAGTTTCGGGTTCTTCAGGGCGCGGCCGGCGAAGGTCTCCACCGCGGCGACCACCCGCTCGACGGCGCCGCCCTCGGCCGCGGCGGCGGCGACCGCGTCCACCTCGCGGGCGACCACGGCCCGGAACACGGCGGTGACCAGCTCGGCCTTGCCGGCGAAGTGCTTGTAGACGGTGCCGGTGGCCACGCCGGCGTTGGCCGCGACCGCCGCCATCGACAGTCCCGCGAAGCCCGCCTCCGACAGCACCCTGGTCGCGGCCTGCACGATCTGGCCGGCCTGGGCGTCGAGCCTGGCCTGCACGGCGGGGGTTCTGCGATACGGCACACAAGAAGTGAATCACGGCTTCACTTCTTCACGCAAGGGGTCGTGCGGGACGGGTCCGCGCGGTTATCGTCGACGGGATGAGCCGGAGCGAGGACGTCGAACGGGGTGCCATGAGCGTGCGGGTGGAGAAGAACGGGCCGGTCACCACGGTGATCCTGGATCGCCCGCAGGCGCGCAACGCCGTGGACGGGCCGACCGCCGCCGCGCTGGCCGCGGCCTTCCGCGAGTTCGACGCCGACCCCGAGGCCGCCGCGGCGGTGCTGTGGGGCGCGGGCGGAACGTTCTGCGCGGGGGCGGATCTCAAATCGCTCGGGACGGAACGATCCAATCGGGCCGAGGAGGACGGGGACGGGCCGATGGGGCCGACCCGGATGGTGTTGAGCAAGCCGGTCATCGCGGCGATCTCCGGCTATGCCGTGGCGGGCGGGCTGGAGCTGGCGCTCTGGTGCGATCTGCGGGTGGCCGAGGAGGACAGCACGCTCGGGGTGTTCTGCCGCCGCTGGGGTGTGCCGCTGATCGACGGCGGCACCGTGCGGCTGCCCCGGCTGATCGGCGCGAGCCGCGCGATGGATCTGGTGCTCACCGGTCGCGCCGTCGACGCCGCGGAAGCACTGGCGATGGGCCTGGTCAATCGGGTGGTGCCGGCCGGGCAGGCGCGCACGGCCGCCGAGCAGCTGGCCGCCGAGCTGGCCGCGCTCCCGCAGACCTGCCTGCGCTCGGATCGGATGTCGTTGCTGGAACAGCAGGGCATGGACGAACAGGACGCGCTGCGCAACGAGTTCCGGCACGGGCTGCGAGCCCTGGCCGACGGTGCACTGGAGGGGGCACAGCGCTTCGCCGCGGGCGCGGGCAGGCACGGCGCGCGGGCGTGAGGTCCGCGCGGCTCGGCGTCGTCGACGAGATCTTCCTGCGAACCCATCGCGGGATGGGCACTCCCATTGCGCTGCAAGGACTCTGGCGCACCGCCGACCCGGTCGACCCTGTCCTGCTGGAGCGGGTGCACGCGGCGCTGGCCGTGGGCGAGCTGGGGCGGCGCGTGGTCCGTCCGCGGGTGCCGGGGGCCCGCCGGGGTTGGCGACGAAATGTGCGCGCCCATCCGCTCGTGCTGGAACCGCGTCCCGTCGCGGACCTGCTCGGATGGGCCGACGGGCAGGGGTTCGACCTGGACCCGGAGTTCGGGCCGGGTTGGCGGTTGGCGGCCGCGCCGCTGCCCGACGGCGGCACCGTCGTGGCGTTGACCTGCTCGCACGCGTTGGCGGACGCGCGGGGGCTGGTGATCGCGGTGGACCGGGCGCTGGCGCGGGCACATGTCCCGGCGGACGGGAACGACCTGGGCGCGGCGCCCGCGACCCCGAGCAGCAGCCGCGCGGACACCGCCGACGCGGCGGCGGAGTGGGCCGACGCGCTGCATCAGTGGACGACGGTCATCGGCGGGACGGCCCGCGCGGCACTGTCGGCGCTGCGACCGGGCCGGCGGGGCGCACCGAGCGGCGACCGGCATCGGGGCGGCGCACCGCAGCAGTGCCGGTCGGACACGGGAAACGTGGTGGCACACGCGGCGCACAGCGTGGTCGCCGCCGTCGACGCCGCGACGTGGGACCGGGTGGCCGCGGAAACGGGCGGGACGGCCAACAGCCTGTTCATCCACCTCGTCGCCCAGGTGCTCTTGGCCTCCGGCTTTCCCCGCGACGAGCTGACGGCGAGCCTGCCCGTGGACACGCGCGACGAGCCACGCGTCGCCAACGATCTGGCGATGACCTCGATCGTCGTGCGTCGCTCCGATACCCCGGCATCCGTGCGGGCGAAGGCGCGCGCCGCCTACGAGCGCCGAATGACGGCACCGGCCGGCCTGCCGGAGGAGATCCTCCAGGTGGTGCCGGACCGGGTCGCGCACGCGATGGCGCGCGGCGCCGGTGAACGCGACATCCTGTGCTCCAACATCGGCGACCTGCCCGACTCGCTGCTGACGCTCGGCGAAAGCCGGTGCACCGGTGTGGCGGCGCGCGCCATCCACCCCGGGCTGGACGCGCGCACCCGGCCGCGCACCCGCCTGTCCGGTTACCTGTGCCGGATCGGCGGCGACTACACGCTGTGTCTGGTCGCCCTCGACCCACCGGGGATCGATTCCCCGGCGGCCCTGCGCGACGCAGCGGTGCGGGTCGGCGCGGAACTCCGCCTACCGCTGCGCTTCTGGTGAGCCACCGGGCCGGCCCGCTCACCCCACCGCCACCGCCCCGCGCCCGAGCACGGACGGTGGCACCGGCACCCCCGCCGCCAGATCCGCGCTCGGTACCGGTGCGTCGAACACCTGCCGCATCGGCAGCACCCCGGCCCACACGCCACCCGCGGCGATGTCGTCCGCGTCGTCGCGTGGATCGCCGGTGCGCACCTTCACCGACGCCTCGGTGAGATCCACGGCCAGGACGAGGGTGGCGGCCATCTCCTTGCGGCTCGGCGGACGCACCCGGTCCCAGGAGCCGGGCGCGGTGTGCTCGACGATGCGGCGCAACGCGTCCAGGCGCGCCGCGTGGTCGGTCACCTCGACGGCGCGGCCACGGATCACCGCCGAGCGGTAGTTGGCCGAGAAATGCATGGCCGAACGGGCGTAGACGACACCGTCGACGTGGGTGACGGCGACCGACACCTCGGCGTCGCGGGCGGCGCGCAGGTTGCCCGCGCCGGTCGAGCCGTGCAGGTAGAGGAAGGCGCCGTCGTGGCCGTAGACGGTCGGTAGCACCAGCGGACTGCCGTCGAGCACGACACCGAGGTGGCAGACGAACCCGGCGTCGAGCACCGCGTCGAGAGCGGCGCGGTCGGCACGGGCGCGATCCTTCAGCCGGGTGGGTGTGCTGCGCGGGGTAGGTGAGAGCGGCGGGCGGGCGGTGGCGTCCATGCACCCAGCATGGGCGCGCGAGTGGCATGATCGAAGGGCCAATTCCGCATTACTTCGACAGGCCAATCGAGGGAACGTGCTCGACGAGTTGCCGATCGTCCTCGACCGCGAGAGCCCGCGGCCGCTGGCCGTGCAGGTGGCCGACGCCCTGCGCGCCGCCGCCACCGGCGGCCTGCTGCGCGCGGGCGACCGGCTGCCGTCCACCAGGGCGCTGGCCCAGCGGCTCGCGATCAGCCGCAGCGTGACCGCCGCGGCCTACGAGCAGTTGCACGCGGAGGGCTGGATCGACGGGCGCCGCGGCTCGGGCACCTATCTGACCACGGCCCCGGCCGCCGCACCGGCGCGTCGCGACGGCTCGACCACCGGCACGCGACCGGGCCGCCGCTACGACTTCGCACCCGGCGCGCCCTGCGTCGACGCACTCGACCGGGCGGCGTGGCGGCGCGCGTGGCGGGCGGCGGCGGACCATCCGCCCCTCGTGCGCAAGGACCGCGCGGGCGACCCGGCCTACCGGGCGGCGGTGGCCGACCATCTGCTGCGGCACCGCGGGCTGGTGGCGGGCGCGGACACCGTGGTGCTGGCCACCGCGGGCACCAGCGCGGCGGTCGGCGAACTCGCGGCGGCGCTGCTGCGGCCCGGTGACGCCGTCGCCGTGGAGAACCCCGGCTATCAGCGGGCGATCGGCGCGTTCCGCGCGGCGGGGGTTCGGGTGTGCCCGGTGCCGGTGGACGACCACGGTCTGCGCGTGGACCTGATTCCGGCGGGGGTGCGCGCGGTGTATTGCACGCCGGCCCACCAGTTTCCGCTCGGCGCGCGGATGCCCGCGGCGCGGCGGGTGCAGCTGATCGAACATGCCCGGCGCACCGGCGCGCTGGTCGTCGAGGACGACTACGACGGCGAACTCCGCTACGACACCGCACCGCTGCCGCTGCTCGCCGCGCTCGCGCCGGACGTGGTGGTGCATCTGGGCACCACGAGCAAGATCCTGTCCCCGACGCTGGGCGTGGGCTGGCTGGTCGCCGCGCCGGCCGTCGCCGCCGCGGTGCTCGCGCACCGGGAGCGTACGGGCACCTCGCCGAGCCCGGCGGGGCAGGCGATGCTGGCCGAGTTCGCCCGGCACGGCGACCTCGCCCGGCATCTGCGCCGCCTGCGCCGTACCGTCGCGCCGCGCCGCGAACTCGTGGTCACCGCGCTGCGCGAGCGGGGGCTCACCGTCGTCGGCGACGACGCGGGCTCGCACGTGGTGGTGCCGCTGCCCGACGCGGCCGCCGAACGCGCCGCCGTGCGCGCGGGCGCGGCCGCCGGCCTGGGTTTCGACCCGCTCGGGCAGCACCATCTCGACGGCGCGCACCAGCCCGACGGCGGCGAGCGCACCTACGGCATCCCGCTCGGCTACACCGCGCTGGCCTGGGCCGACCTGGTCACGGCCGTGCCGATGGCGGCGAAATGCCTGGCCGACGCCGCCGCCGAGGGCCCTGCCGGGAGGCCGACACCGCCGTAGCATGGTCTGCATGACCGAACAGGACATCCTGGCACGCATCAAGCAACTGGTCGACGACGAGCACACGTTGCGCGCGAAGGCGACCGCGGGCGAGGTGGACCCGGTGACCGAACGCAAGCGACTGGCCGAGCTGGAAGTGATGCTCGACCAGTGCTGGGATCTGCTGCGTCAGCGGCGCGCCCGGATCGATGCGGGCGACTCGCCGGATGACGCGCAGGTCAATTCGCCCCGCCAGGTCGAGGGCTATCTGCAGTGACCGCACCGGCTCCCGCCGCCGAATACGACGTCATCGTGATCGGCGGTGGGCCCGCCGGGGAGAACGCCGCCGCCTACGCCATCGCGGGCAGTGACCGCACCGCCGCGATCGTGGAACGCGAGCTCGTCGGCGGCGAATGTTCCTACTGGGCGTGTATGCCCAGCAAGGCCCTGCTGCGGCCCGGCCATGTGCTGGCCGCCGCCCGGGCGCTGCCCGGCGTGCGGGCCGAGGGCCTCGACGTCGCGGCCGTGCTGCGCCGCCGCGACGCGATCGTGCACGACCACGACGACTCCGGCCAGGTGGACTGGGCGCGCCAGAACCGGATCGAGGTGATCCGCGGCGCCGGGCGGCTGGCAGGCGAACGGCTCGTCGAGGTCGACGGCCGCCGCTACCGGGCCCGGCACGCGGTGGTGCTGGCGACCGGCACGAAAGCCAATGTCCCGGATACGCCGGGCCTGCGCGATGCGCTGCCGTGGACCTCGCGCGACGCCACCAACCTGCACGAGGTGCCCGGCCGGGTGGCGATCATCGGCGGCGGCGTGGTCGCCTGCGAGGCGGCGACCTGGCTGCGCGCCCTCGGCGCCGAGGTGACGCTGCTGGTGCGGGGCAAGGCGCTGCTCACCGGGACCGAGCCGTTCGCGGGCGAGCGGGTGGCCGAGGCGTTGGGCGCGGCGGGGGTCACGGTGCGGTTCGGCACCGAACCCGAACGGGTAGCGCGCGAACACCCCCGCGACACGGGCGAGGGACACGTGCACGGCGGTCCGGTCACCCTGCACCTGCGCGGCGGCGAGACGCTGGCCGTGGACGAGGTCGTCGTCGCCGCGGGCCGCGGCCCCGCCACCGCAGGCCTCGGGCTCGACCGGGTGGGGCTGCCGGAGGGATACGTCGAGGTCGACGACCAGCTCACCGCGACCGGCGTCGCCGGGAACTGGCTCTACGCCGTCGGGGACGTCAACCATCGCGCCGCCCTCACGCACATGGGCAAATACCAGGCCAGGATCTGCGGTGACGTGATCGCCGCGCGTGCCGAAGGCCGTCCGCTCACCGGCGCCCGCTACACCGCCTCCGCCGACCACGGGCAGGTGACGCAGGTGGTGTTCACCGACCCCGAGGTGGCCGCGGTCGGGCTCACCGAGGCGGCGGCGCGCGAGCAGGGGCTGACCGTGCGGGCCGTGGAACTCGACATCGCGGTGGCCGGGTCGGCGCTGGCGCGCGACGACTACCGCGGGCGCGCCAAACTGGTGGTCGACGCCGAGGCCGGGGTTCCGGTCGGCGCGACCTTCGTCGGACCCGGCGTCGGTGAACTGCTGCACGCGGCGACCGTCGCGGTGGTGGGGCGGGTGCCGATGGAGACGCTGTGGCACGCGGTGCCGGCATATCCGACGGTCAGCGAGATCTGGTTGCGTCTGTCGGAGGCCTACCGGGGCTAGTTACGATCGACCGATGGTGGCAACGATCGACATCACGACCGCCGACGGGGTCGTCCGCGGTCGCCGCGGACGCCGGGTGCTGCGCTGGCGGGCCCTGCCCTACGCGGCGCCACCGGTGGGCGAGCTGCGCTTCCGCGCCCCGCAACCGGTGCAGCCCTGGTCGGGCGTGCGGGACGCGACCGAGTTCGCCTCGGCGTCGTTCCAGCATCGCGGCGGTGCCCGTATCGGCGCGCGCACCTATCAGCCGACCAGCGAGGATTCGCTGACACTGAATGTCATCGTGCCCGCGACCCCGGCGATCACCCCGCGTCCGGTGATGGTGTTCATCCACGGCGGCGGTTACGTGATGGGCACCTCCGCGCTCGGCCTGTACTCCGGCGCGCGACTGGCGCTGCGCGGCGACGTGGTGGTCGTGACGCTGAACTACCGGCTCGGCGCCTTCGGCTACGTCGACTTCAGCGAATTCGCCACGCCCGCAAGGCCGTTCGACAACAACCTCGGCCTGCGCGACCAGGTGGCGGCACTGGAGTGGGTGCGGCGCAACATCGCCGCGTTCGGCGGCGACCCGGACAACGTCACCATCTTCGGCGAATCCGCCGGTGCGCACGCCGTGCTCGCACTGTTGGCCACCCCCGCCGCGCACGGTCTCTTCCATCGCGGCATCGCCCAGAGCCCGCCCGCGGACTGGGGCCTGAGCGCCGCGGACGCCGCCGAATTCGCCCGCCGCCTGGTCGAGCGCCTCGGCATCGACCCCGCCGATGCGGCACGTGCCCTCACCGACCTGCCCGCCAACGACATCCGCCGCGCCGCCGACCGCGCGATGGCCGCCGCCGGACGCCAGCGTCCCGGCTTCTTCCCCATCTGCCCGGTCGCCGACGGCGACTACCTGCCGCAGGCGCCCGTCGACGCCATCGCGGCGGGCACTGCCGCGGCCGTGCCGCTGATCATCGGCACCTGCCGCGACGAAGGCCAGCTCTTCGCCCGCTTCGCCGACTACCTGCCCACCAATCCCGACCGGCTGCACCGCATCCTGTCCGCCGAGGGCGACGAGGTCGAAAAGCGGGTCGTGGCGGCCTATCCCGGCTACCCGGGGGCGCGGGCCGCGGTGCGGATGGGTGGCGACTACGTGTTCTGGCGTCCCTCGGTGGAGGTGATGGAGGGCCACAGCAGGCACGCCCCCACCTACGCCTACCGCTACGACTACGCCCCCCGGGCACTGCAACTCGCCGGGATCGGGGCCACCCACGCCACCGACCTCATCCCGGTCTTCGGCGCCGCCGACACCCCGCTCGGACGCGCGCTCACCGCGGCGGGCGGTGCCCGGGGCCTGGCCGCCGTGACCCGGCAGTTCCAGGACAACTGGCTGGCCTTCGCCCGCACCGGCACGCCACTGCCGTCCTGGCCGGAGTACACCGAGGAGAACCGGCTCACCCTGATCATCGACGACCCCACCCGGGTGATCGGCGATCCGGACCGCGAGCGACGACTGGCGTGGTCGGGCGTCAGGGTGCCGACCCTGACCTGATCGGCGCCCGCCTGCTCACCCGCTCAGGCCACGCTCGGTCCAGCGGCCGCTGAGTTCGACTCGACCGCCCAGCGCACGCAACCCGCTCACTTGAGCAGCCGCGACATGCGCCGGTCGGCGAGCACCTTCCCGCCGGTCTGGCAGGTGGGGCAGTACTGGAACGACCGTTCGGCGTAGGAGACCTCGCGCACGGTGTCCCCGCACACCGGGCAGGGCTGGCCGGTGCGGGCGTGCACCCGCATGCCCGAGCGTTTCTCGCCCTTGAGCCGGGCCGCGTCCTGCCCCACCGAGCGCTGCACCGCGTCGGTGAGCACGGCGCGCATCGCCGCGTAGAGTTCGGCGATCTTCTCGGCGGGCAGGGTCTTGGTGTTGGCGAACGGCGAGATCTTGGCGGTGTGCAGGATCTCGTCGGAGTAGGCGTTGCCGATGCCCGCGAGCAGCGCCTGATCCACCAGCGCGGTCTTGAGCCGCTGCGAGGTGCCGTGCAGGAGTTCGGCGAACTGGGGTTCGCTCACCTCGAGCGCGTCGGGCCCGAGCCGGGCGATACCGGGGACCAGCTTGGGATCGTCGACCACGTAGACGGCCAGACGCTTTTTCGTGCCCGCCTCGGTGAGGTCGAACGCGGGTGTGGCGCCCTCGGGGGTGAAGAAGTGCACCCGCAGCGCCAGCGGGCTCTTGCCGCCGGGCTTGGGTGGATTCGGGTTGGGTTCGTCGATCCAGCGCAGCCAGCCGCCGCGGGACAGATGCGTGATCAGCCACAGCCCCGAACAGTCCATGCCGAGGAACTTGCCCCAGCGTGCCGCGCCGCTGACGTCGCGGCCGGACAGCCCGGTGACCGGCGGGTCGAAGGTCTTCACCGCGCTCAGCGCGGCCACATCGACTCGCCCCACCACCGCGCCGACGGCGTGTTCGCGCAGGAACTGGGCCAGCGCCTCCACTTCGGGTAGCTCGGGCACATCGCCAGGCTACCCGGCCGCACCGACATTCCCCGGGGTACGACGCAGCAGGTAGATGTCCATGATCCAGCCCTTGCGGTCCCGCAGCCGCGCCCGGACCGCGGCGATGCGCTCCCCCACCTCGCGCAGCGGCCCCGCGATCAACGTCTCGTCCGGCATGCCGAGATAGGCGCCCCACCAGATGTGCACGTCCGGCTCGGCGACGGTGGTGAACGAGCACTCCCCGTCGAGCATCACCAGCGTCGAGCCCGGCCCGAGACCTTCCTCGCGCAGCTTGCGGCCGGTGGTGATGTGCACCGGCTCGCCGATGTCGTGCAGCACGATGCGATGCCGGGCCGCCAGCGCCTGCGCGCTGGTGATGCCGGGGATCACCTCGTAGTCGAAGCGCATCGCGCCGCGCGCGAGCACCCGCTCGACCATGCGCAGGGTGCTGTCGTAGAGGGACGGGTCGCCCCAGACCAGGATGCCGCCCACCCCGCCGGTTTCCGCGAACGCCTGTTCCAGCAGCAGCGAGCGCCGCTCGTGCCAGTCCTCGACCACCCCGCGATAGTCGTCCGGTGTGCGATCGCGCGGCGGATCCGGGATCGGCACCACCCGGTAGGGCCGGTCCACGTGCGCGTGCAGGATCGCGGTCCGCAGCTCGGCCAGCTCGCGCTTCTGCTCGCCCTTGCCGATCACGAAGAACACCTCGACCTGCCGCATGGCCGCGACGGCCTGCATCGTCACCTGGCCGGGGTCGCCGGCGCCGATGCCGATCACGTAGAGCTTGCGCATTCGCCCGAGCATGCCAGGATCACCGGCGGGCGCCGGGCGCGGCCCGACTAAGCTGCCAGGCGTGGCGACGGACAGGCAATACGAGGACCTCCTGCGGCTCGTGCTCGACACCGGCACGGCCAAGGGCGACCGCACCGGCACCGGAACCCGCAGCATCTTCGGGCACCAGCTGCGCTACGACCTGTCCGCGGGATTCCCGCTGATCACCACCAAGAAAGTGCACCTGAAGTCGATCGTCTACGAGCTGCTGTGGTTCCTGCGCGGCGACTCCAACGTGGGCTGGCTGCGCGAGCACGGGGTGACCATCTGGGACGAATGGGCCGACCCGCGGGGCGAGCTGGGCCCGGTGTACGGCGTGCAGTGGCGGTCGTGGCCCACCCCGGACGGCACCCACATCGACCAGATCTCCCAGGTGTTGCAGACCCTGCGCACCGACCCGGACTCGCGGCGGATGATCGTCTCGGCGTGGAATGTGGCCGAACTCGACCGGATGGCGCTGGCGCCCTGCCACGCGTTCTTCCAGTTCTACGTGGCCGACGGCAAGCTGTCCTGCCAGCTCTACCAGCGCAGCGCGGACCTGTTCCTGGGGGTGCCGTTCAACATCGCCAGTTACGCGCTGCTCACCCACATGGTGGCCCAGCAGACCGAGCTCGAGCCCGGTGAGTTCATCTGGACCGGCGGTGACTGCCACATCTACGACAACCACGTCGAGCAGGTCACCGAGCAGCTCGGCCGCGAGCCCTATCCGTTCCCGCGGCTCGAATTGCGCCCGGCGCCCAGCTTGTTCGACTACCGCTTCGAGGACGTCACGGTGACCGACTATCGGCATCACCCGGCGATCAAAGCTCCGGTGGCGGTGTGAACACGATCGTCTCCACCCGCACCATCGGCTTGATCTGGGCGCAGACCACCGACGGCGTCATCGGTTTCGAGAACACCATCCCGTGGCGGGTGCCCGAGGACATGGCGAATTTCCGCACCGTCACCTGGGGGCACCCGGTGATCATGGGCCGCCGCACCTGGGATTCGCTGCCGCCGAAATTCCGGCCGCTGGCCGGGCGCCGCAACGTCGTGGTCACCCGGCAGCCGGACTGGTCGGCGCCGGGCGCCGAGCGCGCGGGCTCGCTCACCGAGGCGCTGGCGCTCACCGAGCCGGAGTCGGTGTGGATCGCGGGCGGTGCGCAGATCTACGAGACCGCAATGGATTTCGCGACCGAGCTGCTGGTCACCGAGGTGCAGGTCAGCGTGCAGGGCGACGCGCACGCCCCGGTCATCGGGGCCCAGTGGCGATTGGCCGAGGCCGGGCCCGAGCGCACCTCGACCACCGGCCTGAAATTCCGCATCAACCGTTACGTCCGCCGCACCCGCAGCTGACCGGCGGCCGACACGCGTACGGCCACCGCGGCGGGCAAACGCCGCCCGCGGCCCGGGCAAGTCGGGCATACTCCAGGTGTATGCGGCGGCGGGAAGAGATCCTGTCTCAGCCCGACCGGTTCCGCCCGCCCGCCGCGCCGGTGGCACCAGCCCGGCCGCCGGCGAGATGTGGACGCGAAAGGCAGTCTCATGGACAAGAAATCGCTGACCGCGGTCGCCCGCCAGCAACTGAAGCTGGCCGCCACCGCCTCGAGCGGACGCAGTTCGCAGACCATCTACGGCGGACACGCCCAGTCGCTGCGCCAGACCGTGGTGGCCCTCACCGAAGGCCAGAGCCTGGCCGAGCACGACAACCTCGGCGACGCCACGATCTATGTGCTCAGCGGGACGTTGGTGCTGATCAGCGGCGCGAACGAGTGGAAGGGCTCGGCCGGTGACCTGATCGTGGTGCCCAAGGCCAGGCACAGCGTGAAGGCGACCGAGGACGTGGTCTTCCTGCTGACCGTCGCCAAGTAGCCTCTAGGCTGTTGCTCATGGGTGAGCCGCAGCCGATTCTCGAACCGCTCACGCCCGCCGCGATCTTCCTCGTCGCGACCATCGACGAGGGCGGCGAGGCGATCGTGCGCGACCTGCTCGAGGATCTGCCCGGCCTGCGCCGCTCGGTCGGCTTCCGTATCCCCGGTGCGAACCTGAGCTGCGTGACCTCGATCGGCTCGCAGGCGTGGGACCGGCTGTTCACCGGGCCGCGACCGGCCGAACTGCACGTGCTGCGCGAGTTCGTCGGCGCCAAGCACCGCGCCCCCTCCACGCCCGGCGACCTGCTGTTCCACATCCGCGCCGAGGTGCACGACGCCTGCTTCGAGCTGGCGATGGCGATCGGCGACCGGCTGGCCGGCGCGGCGACCATCGTCGACGAGACGGTCGGCTTCCGGTACTTCGAACAGCGCGACCTGCTCGGCTTCGTGGACGGCACGGAGAACCCCGAGGGCGCGGCCGCCGCGGCGGCGACGCTGGTGGGCCAGGAGGACCCGGACTTCGCGGGCGGCAGCTACGTCGTGGTGCAGAAGTACCTGCATCCCCTCGACGAGTGGCGGGCGCTGTCGGTGGAGGAGCAGGAACGCATCATCGGACGCACCAAGCTCGACGACTTCGAACTGCCCGACGACGTGAAACCGGCCGACTCGCACGTCGCGGTGAACACCGTGGTCGACCCCGACGGCACCGAACGCCAGATCACCCGCGCCAACATGCCCTTCGGCAGCGTCCGCGAGGGCCGATTCGGGACCTACTACATCGCCTACGCCGCCACTCCCACCGTCACCGAGACCATGCTCTCGCGCATGTTCGAGGGCACCGAGGAGGCGGCCTACGACCGCATCCTGGATTTCTCGGTCGCCGTCACCGGCACCCTGTTCTTCGCCCCGCCGCTGGACTTCTTCGACGACCTGCCCGATCCGCCCACGGCCGCCGCGGCCGTCGACGACGACGCGGAGGCCGCCGCCGCGGTGGCATCGGAACTGCGCGTCCTCGGCGACGGCTCACTCGGTATCGGCACATTGAAAAGGAGCACGCTGTGAACAACCTCCATCGCGAACTGGCGCCGATCACCTCCGAGGCATGGGCGGCGATCGAGGAGGAGGCCGGGCGCACGTTCAAGCGGCACATCGCGGGCCGCCGCGTGGTCGATGTCGCCGGGCCGCACGGAGTGGACTTCTCGGCGGTCGGGCTGGGCCGGACCACCGGCATCGCGGCGCCCGACGAGGGCGTCCAGGCGCGGCAGCGGGTGGTGGCGCCACTGGTGGAACTGCGCGTGCCGTTCACCCTCTCCCGCGAGGAACTCGACAACGTCGAACGTGGCGCGAAGGACACCGATCTGGACGCGGTGAAGGAGGCCGCGCGCCGCATCGCCTTCGCCGAGGACCGGGCGATCTTCGAGGGCTACCCCGCGGCGGGCATCACCGGCATCCGCGCCGCCGGGTCCAACGCGCCCATCACCGTCCCCGACGACGCGCGGCTGGTGCCCGAGGCCATCACCCAGGCGCTCACCGCGCTGCGGCTGGCCGGTGTGGACGGCCCGTACTCGGTGCTGCTCAGCGCCGAGCTCTACACCGAGGTCAGCGAGACCTCCGACCACGGCTACCCGATCCGCACCCACATCGAGCGCCTGATCCCGGACGGGGAGATCATCTGGGCTCCCGCCATCGACGGCGCGTTCGTGCTCACCACCCGAGGCGGCGACTACGAGCTCACCCTCGGCCAGGACGTCTCCATCGGCTACCTCTCGCACGACGCCGACACCGTGCGACTGTACTTCCAGCAGACCATGCAGTTCCTCGTCCACACCGCGGAGGCCGCCGTCGCCCTGCGCCGGTGACGCGCTCCCCAGGAGAAACGCCGTGCTCGCCGGCAGCGGGTGGGCGGTGAGCAGGAGGTACGGATGACGGTGCGGGCCGGGGTGGTACCGACCCCGCGGGCGGCGGTGTACGCGGGCGCCGGGCTGGCCGTGCTGGTGGCGGTGACGCTCGGCGTGGTGGCCGTGTTCGGCTGGAACCGGGTGTTCACCGGGCTGCTGGTCGGGATCGTCGCCGGGGTGGCGGTGCTGGTGGCGCTGTTCCGGCGGGACGCGGTGGTGCTCACCGACCAGGCCATCGAGCTGCGCACCCCGCTGACGCACGAGACCGTGGGCTGGGACCGGGTGCGCGCGGCGCGGTTCGCGCTCGACGAGCGGGCGCGGTGGTCGCTGGCGCTGGATCTGGCGGGCGGGGACGAACGGCACGGCGAGCTGGTATTGCTGTCGATACCCCCGGTGGTGCGCCCGGTGTCCGGCGCCTACGACATGCGCAAGCGCGAGCAGGTGCACGAGATCCGGGAGTTCCTGCGGCGCAAACGCGTTCCGGTGACGGTGCTACCGGAGATCGCGGGTGCGCTCAGCGAGTTCTGGAAGATCGCGCCGCCGACACGCTGACGCCCGCGTCCGTCGCAGGCCTGCGGCGCGTCGCGCACGGTCTCGGTGTTCCGGCGTGACGGGCCCGAGCCTCTCGTATACGTTGACTGCTGTGTCGATGATGAAGGGCGCCAACGTGGCGGTGCCGATGTCCGCGGTCCGCATCGAGCTGGGGTGGCAGTCGGGTCCGGGTGTGCCGGATGCCGACGCGTCCGCACTGTTGCTGGTCGGCGGCAAGGTCCGTTCCGACAACGATTTCGTGTTCTACAACCAGCCCGCGCATCCCTCCGGCGCGGTCCGCCACGAGGGCAAGCGGCAGGGCCCGACGGTGCTCGACGTGCTGTCGGTGAACCTGGCCGGTGTGGAACCCCAGGTCGAGACGATCGTGATCGCCGCGTCGGCCGACGGCGGCACCTTCGGCCAGTTCCAGGGACTGTACGTGCGGGTGCTGGACGCGGCGAACGGTGCCGAGGTGGCCCGCTTCGACAGCACCGGCGCGAGCACCGAGACCGCCTTCGTACTCGGCGAGCTGTACCGCAGGCAGGGCGCGTGGAAGTTCCGCGCCGTCGGCCAGGGCTACGACTCCGGATTGGCCGGTCTGGCCACCGATTTCGGTATCTCCGTCGACGATGCCCCCGCCGCCGCACCGCAGCAGCAATTCACCCCACCGCCACCGCCGCAGCAGCAGTTCACCCCACCACCACCGCCGCAGCAATTCACGCCACCACCGCCCCCGCAGCAATTCACGCCACCGCCGCCCCCGCAGCAGCAATTCACCCCGCCACCACCCCGCAGCAGCAGTTCACCCCACCGCCCACGCAGCAGTTCCCGCAGGGCCAGCAGCCGTACCCGCCACAGCACCAGGGTTATCCGGCCCCGCCGCAATACGGGCAGCCGCCGACCGGTGGCTTCCCCCCGCCGCCGGTACAACCGCCCGTCCAGCAGCCGCCCGCGCAGCCCGCGACCGGTGGCGCGCCGGTGAACCTCGGCAAGATCTCGCTGACCAAGGAATCCCCGTCGGTCTCGCTCACCAAGCAGGGCGCGACCGGTGGCACCATGCGGATCAACCTCAACTGGACCAGCCAGAACCAGCAGCGCACCGGTCTGTTCGGCAGGCGCCGCGGCGGCGGTCTCGATCTGGACCTGAGCTGCTTCTTCGAACTCGCCGACGGCCGGATCGGCTCGGTGCGCGCGCTCGATCGCTCCTTCGGCGCCCTCGACCGCCCGCCGTTCATCCGGCTGGACCAGGACGACCGCACCGGATCCAGCGCGACCGGTGAGAACCTCGACATCAACCTGGACTACACCGCCCAGTTCCGCCGGATCCTGGTGTTCACCTCGATCTACGAGGGCGCCAACGATTTCCGCGGCGTGCACGCCACCGCCACGCTGTATCCGTTGAACTGCCCGCCGATCGAGATGACCCTCGACGGCTGCACCGACGACTCCCGGGATGCCGTGCTCGCGCACATCGAGAACATCAACGGCGAGTTGGTGGTTCGCCGCGAAGGCACCTTCATCCGCCCGCCCGCGGGGCGTCCGGGTGCGGGCATCATCGAGATCGCGCGGCTCTACAACTGGGATTTCGGCTTCAAGGCCGGTCGCGGGAAGGACTGACCGCCCACCGCTGTCCCGTCGTCGATCTCACCAGCCGAAAAGTTCGGCGAGATCGATGGATTCGTCGTCCCAGCGCTGCTCGATCCGCATCCGTTCGGATTCGGGCAGCTCGGGCGACCACCCGCAGCGGCGCCAGAAGTTCTCCCGGTGTTCGTCGGTCATCCGCATCGGCTCGCTCACGGTGATTCCTCCTGCTCGGCACCGTATTCCGGGCCGATTGTGCCGGGCGGGCCGAGCCGACACGCCATGGAGAACGCCGCCGTACACACAGCGTTCCGGAGGCCGTCAGTCCGGCCGCAATCCGCGCAGCACGATCTGCGCGCCGCCGCGGAACTCCTCGTCCGGCGCGATCCGCAGTGCCGTCCGGGCGGTCGCGGTGAGGTGCGGATAGTCCGCCTCCGGGAGTTCGGCGATCACGGCGGTACCGCGCCCGCGCACCGAGGCGTAGTGCTCGTTCTGCAGGAAGCCGAGCAGGAACGCCACCAGGGTGCGCTGGGCGATCACCCGCTCGGCGCCGTCGAAGCCTGCCTCGGTGAGCACCCCGAGCATCGCCTCCATCCAGCGCAGGCTGGTCGGCGAGGACTGCCGGTGCGCCAGCAGCAGCGGCACCGTCTCCGGGTGCGCGGCGACGGCCACCCGTAACCGGTCGAGCAGCAGGATCACCCGTTCCCGCCACGGCGTGTCCGCAGGCACGCGCACGTCGACGGACTCGAACAGGCTGTCCACGATCAACCGTTCGAGCCCGTCGCGATCGGGCACGTAGCGGTACAGCGCCATCGTCGCCATGCCGAGTTCCTTGGCGACGGCGCGCATGGTGAGCGTCGACAAACCGTCGCGATCGATCACCGCGAGGGCGGCGCGCACGAGATCGGCGCCGGTCAGGGAGCGAGGACGGGGCACGGATTGACAGCGTACAAGATACGCGCATACTGGTCGTAAGCGTACGAAGTACACCTACGAGGAGTCGCCATGTCCCTGCTCGGCACCGTGCCCGGGCGCACGCTGGACACCGTCACCGGTGATCAGGTGCCCGTCCCCGATCCGACCCGCCTGATCCACCTGCAGTTCCGCCGCTTCGCGGGCTGCCCCGTATGCCACCTGCACCTGCGCTCGTTCGTCACCCGTGCCGACGAGGTCGCGGTTGCGGGTGTCCGCGAAGTGGTCGTGTTCCATTCGGCAGCCGCGGAACTGCGCAAATACACCGATGATCTCCCGTTCGCGGTCGTCGCCGACCCCGGCCGCGCGCTCTACCGCGAATTCGGTGTCGAGACCGCGCCGCGCGCCGTCCTCGACCCGCGCGCCTGGCCCACCATCCTGCGGGCCGTCGCCCACGCCGCCCTCGCCACCCTGCGCGGCCGCCCCGCTCCCCCGCTGCGCCCGGACGGCGGCAGCCTCGGCCTGCCCGCCGACTTCCTCATCGCCCCCGACGGCCGCGTCCTGGCATCCCACCACGGCGTCCACGCCGACGACCAATGGTCGGTCGACGAACTCCTGGCCCGGGTCACCGCACCCGAACCGACACCCTGAGCCGCTCACGACCGCCGTGCCGTCACCACACCGCAACGAGAAGAGGCCGCCATGATGACCGTCGAATTGTTCCTGTCCCCCACGGTTCCCGCCACCGTCGATGCCGAGTTGGCCGAGCGGCTACTACGGACACTCACCACCGAAGACGGTGCACCCGAACAGGTGCTGGGCAAGGCGCGCGAACTCACGCACGTGGTCGTGCACCGTCCGGCCGCGTGGGCCACGGGCGGTCCCGGCGACCGGCCGCGCTATCTGGCCCGGGTGACCGCGCCGGGCGCGTGGGTCAACAGTCCCGAGTTCGGCGCGCACATCGTCTCCGCACTCACCAGCACGATCGCCGGCACCGAACCCGACCCGGCGCGGCTGGCCCGGGAGCCGCACTGTGTCGTCCAGATCGTCGGCCTGCGCGAGCACGCACTGGGTGTGCTGGGTGCGCCGGTGACGAGCGGTGAGATCGTGCGCATGATGACGCGGGAGTTCCGGGATTCCGGGGTCACCGTCGAGGCGCCCGAGGGGTATGCGGTCGACCCGGTCTGCGGGATGACGGTGGAGATCGCCTCGGCGCGGATCCGGCTGACCCACGACGGCGTCGAGCACTACTTCTGTGCGCCCGGCTGCCGGAAGGTCTTCGCCGAGGACCTCGCCCCCGCCGACTGAACCGGCCGGGAAAGACCGTGGGCCGCTGTCGAATCCGACAGCGGCCCACGTCCGTGCTACTCCGCGGTGATCACCCGGACACCGTCGTCGGCGGCCTCCGTGGCCTCGCCCGGTGCGACGAACCAGTGCGTGACCTCGCCCTCGGCCAGGTCGTCGGCGACCGAGCCGGTCGGCAGCACCGAGAGCGCGCCCGCGACCGAGGTCGCGAGGAACTCGGCGAGTGCCGCCCGTCCGGCGGCGGCGGTGGTGAAGGTCGTCGACTCGTAGTCGATGTCCTCGCTGCGCCGGAGGCGGTCACCCAGATCGAGCGCCTCCTCCTGGTTCAGCGTGACGGGCGCGCCGTCGACCAGCTCCACGAACGCCGGATGCTCCGCACCGAGCGGGCGGACCCGGTCGGCGTAGGACACCGGGTGGCCGGGCGCGGCGGCGATCTCGTCGCGCACCTGCTGCTCGCCCGACACCACCCACCGGATCGCGTCGCCGGACCGCGGCTCGGCGGTGATGCCGTAGCCCGCGCCCGCGGCGGCGAGCTGTCCGGCGTCGAGGCCGGCGGCGAACAGGCAGGCCGCACCGGCCTTCTGCACCGCCCAGACCGCCACCACCGAGTCCACCGAACGCGGCAGCGCCACCGCGACCACGTCGCCCGGTCCGACTCCTCGCCCGATCAGCACCCGGGCGAGCTGCGAGGACCGCCGGTCCAGCACGTGGTAGGCGATCTCCTGGTCGCCGTCCAACAGCGCGGGCGCCTCCGGATCGGCTTCGACCACCTCGGCGAGCACCTTGGCGACCGTGCGGGCACCGAGCCGGTTGGGCTCCGGCGCGTGCCCGGCCAGGCCGTGATCGCCCAGCAGGGCGGCGCGTTCGGACTCGTCGAGGATGTCGATCTCGCCCACCGCCGCGACCGGGTCGCCGAGCAGCGCGTCGAGCACGCGCAGCAGGCGCCGGGCCAGCGTGCGGACCTCGTCCTCGGTGAACCTGCTGGTCAGGTACTCCAGGGTGATCTCGAGGCTGCTCTCCAGCAGTACCTGCAGCGTCAGCGGGTAGTGCGTGGAGTTGCTGACGCCGACACCGGTGACCGACATGCCGTCGATCGAGCTGGCCTCGGCGATCGCGGCCCGGTCGACCGGGTACGACTCGAAGACGTACAGGGTGTCGAACTGCGAACCGGGGCCGGCCACCCGCTGGATGTCGGGCAGGCCCACGTAGTGGTGATCGAGCAGATCCGCCTGTTCCCGCTGCATCCGGCGCAGCTGGTCGCCGATGGTGGCGTGCTCGTCGATGCGCATGCGCACCGGCAGGGTGTTGATGAACAGGCCCACCATCGTCTCCACGCCGGGCAGCTCGGCCGGGCGACCCGAGACGGTGGTGCCGAACACCACGTCCGAGCGGCCGACCAGCCTGCCGACCAGGATGCCCCACGCCGCCGACACCAGCGTGTTGACCGTGATGCCCAGCTCCGCGCAGTGCTTGGTGAGCTGACGCGTCCGCTCGGCGTCGAGTTCCACGACCACCTTGCCGGTCTGGTACTCCTCGGTCGCCCTGGCCTGCGGCGCGAGCTCGGTCGGCTCGGTCAGGCCCTCGAACGCCTCGGCCCAGGTCCGCAGGGACGCCTGCGGATCCCGTTCGGCCAGCCATTCGAGGAAGGTGCGGTAGGAGGCCACCGGCGGCAGCGCGGACACGTCACCGTGCACCGCGTACAGCACCAGCAGATCCTGCATGAGCAGCGGCATCGACCAGCCGTCCAACAGCACGTGGTGCGTGGTGATGGACAGGTGCCACTCGTCCGCGCCGGTGCGGTACAGGGTGTAGCGCACCAGCGGCGGGGTGGCCATGTCGAACCGATCGGCCTGATCGGCGGCCAGCTGCTTGCGCAGCGCGTCCAGGCGGCGGTCCTCCGGCACGTCGCGCAGGTCGACCTCGCGCCACGGCACCTCGACCCGGTCCAGCACCACCTGCACGGCCTGGCCGTCGGAGTCGGCGACGAAGGCGGTGCGCAGGTTCGGGTACCGGTCCAGGATCGCCTGTGCCGAGGCGTGCAGTCGCTCGGCGTCCACGCTGCCGCTGAGGTCGACCACGGCCTGCATGGTGTAGACGTCGACGGTGGCCGTGCTCATCAGCGCGTGGAAGAGCAGACCCGACTGCAGCGGCGTCAGCGGCCACACCTCGGTCATGCCGGGGTAGGTCCGCTCCCACAGCTCGATGTCGGTCTGGCCGACCCGCACCAGCGGCATGTCGGACGGGGTGTGCCCGCCCGCGTCCGGCCGCCCGGCGTGCTCGGCCAGCGCGCCCAGCGCCGCGGCCCACAGCTCGGTCAGCTCGCGCACCCGATCGGCGTCGAGCACGCCGGCCGGGAAGGCGAACGTCGCGGCCAACCGCGGCCCGTGCGCGGATTCCAGTACCACGGCGTCGATGTCGAGGACGCCCGCGGCGGGCAGCTCACCCGCGCGCACCTCGGCGACCTCGGCGTGCACCGGCCCGTGGAAGTGGAAGCCGACCTGGCCGACCTCGGGCAGGCCGAGCAGCCCGTGCCCGATGCCGTGGTCCGGCACCGCCAGCAGCTGCTCCTTGACCGCCTTGACCAGCGCGCCGAGGGCGGGGCCACCGGCGAACGCGTCGTCGAGGTCGATGCCGGACAGCTCGATCCGCGCCGGGAAGGCGGTGTCGATCCAGCCGACCGTGCGGGCCAGCGTGGCCCCCAGCGCGGCGCCCGCGGCGCGGCCGTCGGCGTCCAGGCGCAGCAGTGCCGCCGTGCCCTCGCCGCGCCAGCGCACCAGCGCCAGCGCCAGCGCGGCGACGAGTGCGTCGCGGGCCGAGCCGCGGTAGAGCGCGGGCACCGTGTCCAGCACCGCGGTACCGATCTCGGCGGGCGTCTCGACCCGGATCCGCTCGACCGTGGCGGCCGTGTCGATCGCGGGATCGAAGGCCCTGGCCCCGAGCAGCGGGTCCGGGGTGGCCGCGACCTCCTGCCAGAACGGCAGCTCGGCCGCGCGGTCCAGCTCGGCCGCACGGTGCGCCCAACGCCGCAGGGTGGTGCCGGTCTCGGGCAGCTCCAGCGGCGCGTCCACGCCGAGGCGTTCGACCGCCTCGGTGAGCTCGGCGCCGAGGATCCGCCACGACGGCCCGTCGACCACGAAACGGTGTGCCACGACGAGCAGTTCGTCGGTGCGGTCGTCCTCGAAGGTGAACAGCACGAACTGCGTCATCACGCCGGCGGCCGGATCGAGGCGATCCACCGCCGCGGCCTGCTCGGCCGCGCGCAGCCGGGCGAGGTCGGCGCCGCGCGCGACGCGCACCTCCCGTACCAGCGGCTCCACCTCGATGCGCGCCGGCGCCTCGAACACCGGGCCGCCGTCGGTCTCGCGCACACGGGTGCGCAGTGCGTCGTGGCGGTCCAGGATCACCGCGAGCGCGTCGAGCAGCGTCCACCAGTCCAGCGCCTGCGGCATGGCCAGCACCGTCGCCTGCGCCAGGCCGCGGTAGCGGTCCTGCGCCAGCAGCGCGGCCATCGGCGGCGCCACCGGGATCTCGCCGACGCCGCCGCCGGGCAGCTCGCGCAGCTCGGTGTCGGCGGCACCGCTGAGGGTGGCCACCGCGGCCAGCGCCGCCACGCTGCGCTGGTCGAACACGTCGCGGACGCTGAACGCCACACCGGCGGCCTTGGCCCGCGCGACCAGCTGGATGGACAGGATGCTGTTGCCGCCGAGAGCGAAGAAGTCGTCGTCGGCGCCGATCCTGGTGTCCCCCGCGCCGTCGACGCCGAGGACGTCGGCGAACACCTCGGCCACGATCCGCTCGGCCGGGGTCACCGGCGCACGGTAGGCGGCCTGCTCGAAGCTCGGCTCCGGCAGCGCGTTGCGGTCCAGCTTGCCGTTCGCGTTGAGCGGCAGGGCGTCCAGCACCACGAAGGCGCCGGGCACCATGTAGGACGGCAGTTCGGCGGTCAGCGCCGACTGCAGCGCCCGGGTGTCGAGGTCGGCGTCGTGCGCCGCGGGCACCACGTAGGCGACCAGGCGATCGCCCAGGTTCGGATCGGTGTGCGCGAGCACCGCGGCCGCCGACACCGAATCCTGGCGCAGCAGCGCCGCTTCGATCTCGCCGAGCTCGATGCGGAAGCCGCGGATCTTCACCTGGAAGTCGGTGCGGCCCCGGTACTCCAGCTCGCCGTCGGCGGTCCACGCCACCAGGTCACCGGTGCGGTACATGCGTGTGCCCGCGACACCGAACGGGTCGGCGACGAAGCGGTCGGCGGTCAGGTCCGGCCGCGCGAAGTACCCGCGGGCCAGCTGCGCGCCCGCCAGGTACAGCTCACCGGCGACGCCCACCGGTACCGGCCGCAGCCGCGAATCGAGCACGTACACCTGGCTGTTCCACTCCGGCGCACCGATGGACACCGAGACCGTGTCGTCGTCGTCCACCCGGTGGCTGGTGATCGACACCGCCGCCTCGGTCGGGCCGTACAGGTTGTACAGCTCGGCGGTGTTATTCCTGCGGAACCGCTGCGCGGTGGCCGCAGGCAGCGCCTCACCGATGGCCAGGATGCGCCGCAGTGTGTCGGGCATCCGGTCACCGGCGTCGGTGAGCAGCGCGTCGAGCATCGAGGGCACCACGTGCAGGGTGGTCACCCCGGTCTCGCCCATCAGCGCGTTCAGGTAGGCCGGGTCGCGGTGACCGTCGGCGGTCGCCACGATCAGGCGGCCACCACTGACCGCCGCCGACCAGAACTCCCACACCGACAGGTCGAAGGTGGCCGCCGTCTTGAGCAGCACCACGTTGTCGGTACCGAGCCCGAATTCGGCCGTCTTCCAGAACAACTGGTTGGCGATGGCGCCGTGCGGCACCGCCACGCCCTTCGGCACACCGGTGGAACCGGAGGTGAAGATGACGTAGGCGGTGTTGGCCGCGGCCAGCGGGCGCACCCGCTCGGCCGCCGCGATCGGCGTCGCCGCGTAGCCGGACAGGTCCAGCTCGTCGAGGATCACCGTCGGCGCCGCATCGGTGGTGAAACCGTCGCGGGCGGTGGTGAGGACGCAGACCGGCGCCGCCGTGTCCAGGATGTAGCCGACGCGCTCGGCAGGCTGATCCGGGTCCACCGGCACGTACGCCGCGCCCGCCTTGGCGACCGCGTACATCGCGATCACCAGGTCGGCGGAGCGACGGATCGCCAGCGCCACCCGGTCCTCGGTGCCCACGCCCTGTCCGATCAGGTGCCGCGCCAGGCGGTTGACCCGCGCGTCCAGCTCGGCGTAGGTCAGCGTGACCCGCTCGCCCTCCACCACGTCGGCCACCAGGGCCACCGTGTCCGGGTCGACCGCCGCCACCGCGGCGTCCAGCAGCGACACCAGCGTCGCCGTGCGGTCGACCTCGTGCGCGGTGTCGTTCCAGGTGCGCAGGATCTGCTCGGCCTCGTCGGCGCCGAGCAGGTCGATGTCACCCACCGGCACCGACTGGTCGGCGACCACGGTGTCGAGCACCCGCAGGAACCGGTCCACGAAACCGCGCACCGTCGACTCGTCGAACAAGTCGGTGGCGTAACCGAATTCGGCCACGATCTCGGCCGGGGTGCCGTCCTCGGCGTACCGGTCGAACACGGTGACGTGCAGGTCGGTCTTGGCCAGCTGGGCGCCGAAGTCGACCGCACTCACCGAGAGACCGGGCAGCTCGAACGCCGTCTCGGCCAGGTTCTGGAACGACAGGCCCATCTGGAACAGCGGGTTGCGCGCGGTCGAGCGCACCGGGTTGAGCACCTCGACCAGCCGCTCGAACGGCACGTCCGCGTGGGCGAACGCCTGCAGGTCGCGCTCGCGCACCTCGGCGAGCAGATCGGTGAACGCGTCGCCGGGGCGCACCTGGGTGCGGAAGACCAGCGTGTTGACGAACATGCCGATCATGTCGTCGAGTTCGCGCTCGCCGCGCCCGGCGATCGGGGTGCCGACGGCGATGTCGTCGGTGCCCGACAGCCGCGCCAGCAGCACCGCCAACGCCGCGTGCACGACCATGAACAGCGAGGCGTTGTTGGCGCGGGCCACCTCGTGCAGCCGGGCGTGCAGCGCCGGGTCGATCTCGAACCGCACCGCGCTGCCGCGGAAGGACTGCACCGGCGGACGTGGCCGGTCGGCGGGCAGCTCGAGCTGGTCGGGCAGCCCGGCCAGCGCCGACTTCCAGTAGGCCACCTGCTGGGCGGCCACCGACTCCGGATCGTCCTCGGTGCCGAGCACCTCGCGCTGCCACAGCGCGTAGTCGGCGTACTGCACCGGCAGCGGCGCCCACTGCGGCGCCTCACCGGCGGCCCGCGCCATGTACGCGGTCATCAGGTCGCGCGCCAGCGGACCCATGGACGCGCCGTCGGCCGAGACGTGGTGGGCGACGAAGGCGATCACGTGCTGCTCGGGGGCGGTCACGTGCTGCGCGGGCGCGGCGGAGTCCGCGATCCGGAACAGCGCCACCTTCAACGGCACCTCGGCGGTGACGTCGAACGTGGTGAGCACGAAGTCGATCACCGTGGCGATCAGCTCCGACTCGGTGATCTCCACCGGCCGCAGCGACGGGGTGGCCTGCCCGGCGGGCAGCACCACCTGCACCGGCTCGCCGTCCACGGTCGGGTACACGGTGCGCAGCACCTCGTGGCGGGCGAAGATGTCGGCCACGGCGCGTTCGAGCGCGGACACGTCCAGCGCGCCGGTGAGCCGCACCGCGAACGGCACGTTGTCCACGGCCGAGGCGCTCGGATCGAACTGGTTGAGGAACCAGTACCGGGCCTGGGCGGGCGAGAGCGGGATCCGCTCCGGGCGCGGACCCGCGACCAGCGCGGGCCGGGCCCGGCCGGTGCCGGTCTTGCGCTCGGCGCGCGCCGCCAGCGCCTCCACCGTGGACGCCTCGAACAGATCGCGCACCGCCAACTGGGTGTCGAGCGCCTTGCCGAGACGCGCGGTGACCTGGGTGGCCACCAGCGAGTTGCCGCCGAGGGCGAAGAAGTCGTCGTCGGCGCCGACCCGCTCCAGGCCGAGCACGTCGGCGAACACACCCGCGACGATCTCCTCGATCGGCGTGGCCGGAGCGCGGAACTCCTTGCTGCTGAACACCGGTTCGGGCAGCGCCTTGCGATCCAGCTTGCCGGAGGCGTTGAGCGGGAAGGCGTCGAGCACGACGATCGCGGCCGGGACCATGTAGGCGGGCAGGGTCTGCGACACCGCGGCCAGCAGCGCGTTCTGCTCGGCCACCTGGCCCGGGCGCGGCACCACGTAGGCCACCAGCTGGTCGCCCAGCGAGGACGGCACCACCAGCGCGACGGCCTGGCTGATCGCGGGCTGCGCCAGCAGCGCGGTCTCGATCTCGCCCAGCTCGATGCGCTGGCCGCGGAACTTCACCTGGAAGTCGGTGCGGCCGATGTACTCGAGCCGGTGCGGCAGGTCACCGGACGCGGCCCGCCAGACCACCAGGTCACCGGTGCGGTACATCCGCTGCCCCGCCACGAACGGGTTCGCCACGAAGCGGTCCGCGCTGAGGTCGGGGCGCGCCACGTAGCCGCGCGCCAGCTGCTCACCGGCCAGGTACAGCTCGCCGGCGACGCCGTCGGGCACCGGCCGCAACCGCGAATCCAGCACGTACACACCGACGTTCCACTGCGGCAGGCCGATCGGCACGGTGCGCTCGTCGCGCCCGCGCGCGGGCCAATAGGTCACCGACACCGCGGCCTCGGTGGGGCCGTAGAGGTTGTGCAGCACCGCGTCCGACACCTGGTACCAGGCGTTGACGGTCTCCGGCGGCAGCGCCTCACCGATGACGAACACGTCGCGCAGCGTCGGCACCGAGCCGGTCGCCAGGTTCGCGGCGAAGACGCTGAGCATCGAGGGCACGAAGTCGGTGACCGTGACGCCGTGGCGGGCGATCATGTCGGCCACGTAGGCCGGGTCGCGGTGGCCGTCGTGGGTGGCGACCACCAGTTTCGCGCCCGCCCGCAACGGCATGAAGTAACCCCACAGCGAAACGTCGAACGTCGTCGCCGTCTTCTGCAGATACACATCCCCCGGACCCATCGGATACTCCGACAGCATCCACTCGATCTGATTGTCGATCGCCCCGTGCGAGACCGCCACACCCTTCGGACGACCCGTCGAACCCGACGTGAAGATCACATACGCCGGATTGTCCCGACGCACCGGACGCACCAACTCCGCCGCCTCGACCGGCGCGGCCGAGTAGCCCGCCAGATCGACGGTGTCGAGCAGCACCAGATCGGTGCCCGCGGGCACCGGCACCGCATCCGCCGTGGTGGACAGCACGCAGGCCGGTTGCGCGGTGTCGAGGATGTGCGCGATGCGCTCGGCCGGATGATCCGGATCGAGCGGCACGTACGCGCCACCGGCGGTGACGATCGCGTACATACCCACGACCAGGTCCAGCGACCGCCGCACGGCCAGACCGACCAGCGACTCCGCGCCGACACCGCGCGCGATGAGCAGCCGGGCCAGCCGGTTGACCCGCTCGTCGAATTCGCGGTAGGTCAACTCGGCGCCCTCGTAGGACAGCGCCACCGCGTCGGCGTGCGCGGCCACCGCGCGACGGTAGCCGTCCAGCAGCAGCGCGGGTGCCAGCGGGTGCGCGGTGTCGTTGCGGCCCGCGACCAGCTCGCGCCGCTCGGCGGCGTCGAGCAGTTCCAGATCGCCCACGGCGGTGTCCGGCGCGGCGATCACCGCGTCGAGCAGCCGCAGGAAGCGCTGCGCGAAGCCCTCGGCCGTGGCGCGGTCGAACAGGTCGGCGGCGTAGGTCAGCACACCGGCGACACCGATCGGCGCGCCCTGCTCGTCGTACTGATCGGTGAGGATCAGGTGCAGGTCGAACTGCGACATCCTGGTGTCGAAGTCGACGCCCGAGACGGTCAGGCCGGGCAGCTCCAGCGCGGTCTGGGTCTGGTTCTGGAACGACAGACCCACCTGGAACAGCGGGTGCCGCGCGGTCGACCGGGCCGGATTGAGCACCTCGACCAGCCGCTCGAACGGCACGTCCGCGTGCGCGAACGCCTGGATGTCGATCTCGCGCTGGCGGGCCAGCAGCACATCGAACGGCTCACCCGGTGCGACCCGGCTGCGGAACACCAGCGTGTTGATGAACGTGCCGATCAGGTCGTTCAGCGCCGCCTCGCCGCGGCCCGCGATCGGGGTGCCGATCGCGATGTCGTCGGCGCCGGACAGGCGCGACAGCAGCACCGCGAGCGCGGTGTGCACGACCATGAACAGCGTGGCGCTCTCGGCCTGGCCCACCGCGATCAGCTTGCGGTGGGTCTCGGCGTCGATGCGCACCGGCACCGCGCCGCCGCGGAACGACTGCGTCGCCGGACGCGGGCGGTCGGCGGGCAGGTCGAGCTGTTCGGGCAGGTCGGCCAGCGCGGTCTTCCAGTAGGCGAGCTGTCCGGCCATCAGCGAGGTGGGATCGTCCTCGCTGCCCAGCAGCTCGCGCTGCCAGATGCTGTAGTCGGCGTACTGCACCGGCAGCGGCGACCAGTTCGGCGCCTCGCCCATGCTGCGCGCGACGTAGGCGGTCATCAGATCACGCACCAGCGGCGCGAACGACGAACCGTCACCGGCGATGTGGTGCACGACCATCGCGATCACGTACTCGGGCACCTCGCCCGCGTCGGTGATCTCGAACAAGGTCACCCGCACCGGCACCTGATCGGTGACGTCGAACGGCTGCCCGACCAGTTCCACCACGGCGTTCTCGATCTCGGCCGCGGCGATCGCGCGGGTCGCCAGCGGCACCTGCGCCTGCGCGGGCGACAGGATCAGCTGCACCGGGTCGCCGTCGACCGCCGGGTAGACGGTGCGCAGCACCTCGTGCCTGCCGATCAGGTCGGCGATGGCGGTGCGCAACGCGGTCACGTCGAGCTCGCCGGTCAAGCGCACGGCCATCGGCACGTTGTACGCCGCGGACTGGGTGTCGAACCGGTTGAGGAACCACATCCGCTGCTGGGCCAGCGACAGCGGGATGCGCTCGGGCCGCGGGCGGGCGGTCAGTGCCAGCCTGCCGGTCCCGGCCTGCTGCTCCACCCGCACCGCCAGCGCGGCCACGGTCGGCGCCTCGAACAGCAACCGGACCGGGACGCGGGTGTTGAGCGCCGCGCCGAGTCGCGAGGCGACCTGCGTCGCCAGCAGCGAGTTGCCGCCCCAGGCGAAGAAATCGTCGTCCAGGCCGATCCGCGCACCGCCCGCACTCTGGTCGAGGCCGAGCACCTCGGCGAAGGTGGTGGCCACGATCTGCTCGATCGGGGTGGTCGGCGCCCGGAACACCGCCTTCTCGAAGGTGGGTTCGGGCAGCGCCTTGCGGTCGAGCTTGCCGTTGACGTTCAGCGGCAGCTCGTCGAGCTGCATGAACACCGACGGCACCATGTAGGACGGGATCTCCGCCGACAGCGCGGTCTGCAGCGCGAAGGTGTCGATCTCGCCCGGGGTCGCGGGCACCACGTAGGCGACCAGGCGGTCGCCCAGGTTCGGATCGGTGTGCGCGAGCACCGCGGCCGCGGCCACGGCATCCTGCTTCAGCAGCGCGGACTCGATCTCGCCGAGCTCGATGCGGAAGCCGCGGATCTTCACCTGGAAGTCGGTGCGGCCCCGGTAGTCGAGTTCGCCGTCGGCGGTCCAGGCCACCAGGTCACCGGTGCGGTACATCCGCTCGCCCACCGCGAACGGGTTGGCGACGAAGCGGTCGGCGGTGAGGTCGGGGCGGCTGAAGTACCCGCGCGCCAGCTGCGCGCCGGCCAGGTACAGCTCGCCGGACACTCCCACCGGCACCGGGCGCAGTCGCGAATCCAGCACGTACACCTGGCTGTTCCACTGCGGCACACCGATGGACACCGCCACGGTGTCGTCGTCGTC
Source organism: Nocardia sp. FDAARGOS_372 (assembly GCF_002554515.1). NCBI lineage: Bacteria > Bacillati > Actinomycetota > Actinomycetes > Mycobacteriales > Nocardiaceae > Nocardia > Nocardia sp. FDAARGOS_372. The sequence continues at coordinate 3,963,136 of NZ_PDDW01000001.1, forward strand.
CACCTCGTGGGTGGTGATCGAGACCGCGGCCTCGGTCGGGCCGTAGAGGTTGAACAGCCCGGCGCGGTTGGCCGCGCGGAACCGCTGCGCGGTGGCCGCGGGCAGTGCCTCACCGATGGCCAGGATGCGCCGCAGCGACTCGGGCATCCGGTCGCCGGACTCGATCAGCAGCGCGTCCAGCATCGAGGGCACCACGTACAGCGTGGTCACCCCGGTGTCGCGCATCAGCGCGTTCAGGTAGGCCGGGTCGCGGTGACCGTCGGCGGTCGCCACGACCAGGCGGCCACCGCTCACCACCGCCGACCAGAACTCCCACACCGAGACGTCGAAGGTGGCCGCCGTCTTGAGCAGCACCACGTCGTCGGCGCCGAGCGCGAATTCCTCTGCGATGTAGCACAACTGGTTGGCCACGGCGCCGTGCGGCACCGCCACGCCCTTCGGCCTGCCGGTCGAACCGGAGGTGAAGATGACGTAGGCGGTGGTGGCGGGCAGCAGCGCACCGTTGCGATCGGCGTCGGTGATCGGCGCCGCCGACACCGCGCTCAGGTCGAGCGCGTCGACGGCGACGATCTCACCCACCTCGGTCTCGAACGCGTCGGCCGTGGTGGTGAGCACCACGGCGGGCGCGGCGGTCTCGAGGATGTAGCCGACCCGCTCGGCGGGCTGGTCGGGGTCGATCGGCACGTACGCCGCGCCGGCCCGCGACACCGCGTACAGCGCCACGACCAGATCCAGCGAACGGCGCATGGCCAGCGCCACCCGGTCCTCGGTGCGCACGCCGCGCGCGATCAGGTGCCGCGCCAGGCGGTTCACCCGCGCGTCCAGTTCGGCGAAGGTCAGCTCGACCCGGCCCTGCGCGGTATCGACGACCACGGCCACCGCGGCCGGATCGGCGGCGGCGAGCGCCGCGTCGAACAGCGACACCAGGGTCGCGGCCGGATCGACCGGGTGCGCGGTGTCGTTCCAGGACCGCAGGATCCGCTCGGCTTCCTCGGGCGCCAGCAGGTCGATCTCACCGACCGGCACGTCCATGTCGGCCACGACCGTCTCGAGCACGCGCACGAAGCGGTCGGCGAAGCCCTGCACCGTGGCCTCGTCGAACAGGTCGGTGGCGTAGCTGAAATCGGTGACGATCTCCGCCGGCGTGCCGTCCTCGTCGTAGAGGTCGTACAGCGTGACGGTCAGGTCGGTCTTGGCCAGCTGCGCGCCGACGTCGACCGCGCTCACCTGCAGGCCCGGCAGGGCCAGCGTGGTCTCGGCCAGGTTCTGGAAGGACAGGCCCACCTGGAACAGCGGGTTGCGCGCGGTCGAACGCACCGGGTTGAGCACCTCGACCAGCCGCTCGAACGGCACGTCGGCGTTGGCGAAGGCCTCCAGGTCGCGCTCGCGCACCTCGGCGAGCAGGTCGGCGAACCGGTCGCCGGGCTCCACCTGGGTGCGGAAGACCAGCGTGTTGACGAACATGCCGATCAGATCGTCGAGCTCGCGCTCACCGCGCCCGGCGATCGGGGTGCCGACCGCGATGTCGTCGGTGCCCGACAGCCGGGCCAGCAGCACCGCGAGGGCGGTGTGCACGACCATGAACAGCGAGGCGTTGTTCGCGCGCGCCAGCTCGTGCAGGCGGGCGTGCAGTTCCGGCGTGATGTCGAAACGCACGGCCTTGCCGTGGAACGACTGCGCGGGCGGGCGCGGCCGGTCCGAGGGCAGGTCGAGCTGATCGGGCAACCCGGCCAGCGCCGACTTCCAGTACGCCACCTGGCGCGCGGCCACCGAGTCGGGATCGTCCTCGGAGCCGAGCACCTCGCGCTGCCACAGCGCGTAGTCGGCGTACTGCACCGGCAGCGGCGTCCACTGCGGCGCCTCACCGGCCACGCGGGCCACGTAGGCCGCCATCAGGTCGCGCGCCAGCGGGCCCATCGAGGAGCCGTCGGCCGCGACGTGGTGCACCACGAAGGCCACCACGTGCTCGTCGGGCCGGATGCGGAACAGCGTGACCGCCAACGGCACCTCGGTGGTGACGTCGAAGGTGGTCATCGAGAACGCGATGACCCGCTGCACCAGCTCGGACTCGTCGATGTCGACCGGCTCCAGCCGGGGGCGCACCACCGGCAGGATCACCTGGTGCGGGCCCTCGGGCGAGCTCGGGTAGGTGGTGCGCAGCACCTCGTGCCGGGCGAACACGTCACCGATGGCCTGCTCGAGCGCCGCCACGTCCAGCGCGCCGGACAGCCGCACCGCGAGCGGGATGTTGTCCACCGCGGAGGTGGCGGTGTCGAACTGGTTGAGGAACCAGTACCGCTGCTGCGCGGGCGAGAGCGGGATGCGCTCGGGCCGGGTGCCCCCGGTCAGTTCCGGCCGGGTCCGGCCGCTGCCCGCGATGGACTCGGCGCGCGCGGCCAGCGCCGCGACGGTGGAGGCGTCGAACAGGTCGCGCACCGCCAGCTGGGTGTCGAGCGCCTTGCCCAGCCGGGCGATCACCTGGGTGGCCAGCAGCGAGTTGCCGCCGAGGGCGAAGAAGTCGTCGTCCAGACCGACCCGGGCCACGCCGAGCACGTCGCCGAAGGTGCCCGCCACGATCTCCTCGACCGGGGTCGACGGCGCGCGGAACACCTTGGCCTCGAACACCGGCGCGGGCAGCGCCTTGCGGTCCAGCTTGCCGGAGGCGTTGAGCGGGAACGCGTCGAGCACCACGAAGGCCGAGGGCACCATGTAGCCCGGCAGCGCGCCGGCGAGCTCGCCGCGCACGGCCTCGATGTCGATCGAGCGGCCCGCCGCCGCGATGACGTAGGCGACCAGCTGGTCGCCCAGCCGCTCGTCCGAGCGCACCACGACCACCGCCTGCGCGATGGAATCCAGTGCGGTGAGCGCGGATTCGATCTCGCCGAGCTCGATCCGCAGACCGCGCAGCTTCACCTGGAAGTCGGTGCGGCCCAGGTACTCCAGCTCACCCTCGGCCGTCCACGCCACCAGGTCACCGGTGCGGTACATCCGCTGCCCGTCGCCGAACGGATCGGCCACGAACCGATCCGCGGTCAGATCCGGCCGCGCCACATACCCGCGCGCCAGCTGGACGCCCGCCAGATACAGCTCACCCGCGACACCCACCGGCACCGGGTGCAGGCGCGAATCCAGCACGTGCACCCGGGTGTTGAACACCGGCGCACCGATCGGCACCGACACCGTGTCGGCGTCGACGACCTCGTGATAGGTCACGTCGACCGCGGCTTCGGTCGGCCCGTACAGGTTGTGCAGGCGGGCGCCGGTCAGCTCGCGCAGCCGCTGCGCGGTGACCGCAGGCAGTGCCTCACCGGAGGCGAAGACGTTGCGCAGGCTGGTGCACTCGGCCGCGCGGTCCTCGGCGACGAACACCGACATCATCGACGGCACGAAGTGCGCGGTGGTGATGCGCTGCCCGGTGATCAGCTCGACCAGGTACGCCGGGTCGCGGTGGCCGTCCGGCTTGGCGACCACCAGGCGCGCGCCGACCTGCAAGGGCCAGAAGAACTCCCACACCGACACGTCGAAGGTCGCGGGGGTCTTCTGCAGCACCACGTCGGTGCGATCCAGGCCGTACTCCGACTGCATCCACACCAGGCGGTTGACGATCGCCGCGTGGGTGACCGCCACGCCCTTCGGCCTGCCGGTGGAGCCGGAGGTGAAGATGACGTAGGCGGTGTTGGACGGCCGCAGCGGTGCGCGGCGCTCGGCGTCGGTGAGCGGGGTGTCGGCGTAGCCGTCCAGATCGAGGCGGTCGATCTCGACGGTGGGCACCGTGCCCGCGTCGAACTCGTCACCGGAGGTGGTGAGCACGCACACCGGCGCGGCCACGTCCAGCACGTAGGCGATGCGCTCGGCCGGGTGGTCCGGATCCAGCGGCACGTAGGCGCCGCCGGCGGCGCTCACGGCGTACATGCCGATCACCAGCTCCAGCGAGCGGCGCATGCCGAGCGCCACCATCGACTCCGGGCCGACGCCCAGCTCGGCCAGGTGGCGGGCCAGCGTGTGCACCCGGGCGGCGAACTCGCCGTAGGACAGACTCGTCCCCTCGAAGGTGAGCGCGACCGTCTCCGGGGTGCGCGCGGCCTGCGCCTCGAACATCGAGACCAGGGTGGCCTCGGTGTCGACCGGGCGGTCCGTGGCGTTCCAGCGGGCCAGCCGGGCGTGCTCGGCCGGGTCGAGCAGTTCCACGTCGCCGACCGCCACGCGGGCGTCGGCGGCCACCGCGGACAGCATCCGCACCAGCCGCTCGGCGAACGAGGCGACCGTCGGCGCGTCGAACATGTCGGCGGCATAGGCGATCTCGGCCGTGGTGCCGTCGGCGCCGGTGTGGAAGTTCAGGTGCAGATCGAACTTCGCGGTCACCACGTCCAGCGGCAGGCCGGAGACCTCGAGGCCGGGCAGCTCGAAGGTGGTCTCGCCGGTGTTCTGGAACGACAGCATCACCTGGAACAGCGGATGCCGGGCCTGCGAGCGGGCCGGGTTGAGCAGTTCCACCAGCCGCTCGAACGGCAGGTCGGCGTGGCCGAAGGCGGCCAGGTCGGTCTCGCGGATCCGGGTCAGCAGGTCGGTGAACGACTCGGCGGGATCGACCGCACTGCGCAGCACCAGCGTGTTGACGAACATGCCGATGGCGTCGTCGAGGGCGGCCTCGCCGCGGCCGGCGACGACGGTGCCCACGGCGATGTCGTCGCTGCCGGACAGGCGCGCCAGCAGCGCGGCGAACGCCGCGTGCACGACCATGAACAGGCTCGCGCCGTGCGCGCGGCCCAGCTCGTCCAGCTCGGCGACCAGCGCGTCGTCCAAGCCGAACTCGTAGACGCCGCCCCGGTTGGACGCGACCGCGGGCCGCTTGCGGTCCGCGGGCAGATCCAGCTGATCGGGCAGGCCCGCCAGCTGACGCGACCAGTAGGCCACCTGCTCGGAGATCAGCGAATCCGGGTCGTCCTCGGAGCCGAGCACGTCGCGCTGCCAGATCGCGTAGTCGGCGTACTGCACCGGCAGCGGCGCCCAACCCGGCGCCTCACCGCGCGAACGCGCGGCGTAGGCGACCATCACGTCCCTGGCCAGCGGGCCGACCGACCAGCCGTCGCCGGACACGTGATGCACCACGAAGACCAGCACGTGGGTCGGCGGCTGCGAGCCGTCCATCGATCCGGCCACCCGGAACAGCGCGGCGCGCACCGGCACCGACTGGGTGACGTCGAAGCCGGTGAGCACCAGCTCGCGCACCCGCTCGGTGAGTTCGGCCTCCTCGACCACGATCGGGTGCAGATCCAGGGTGTGGCTGCCCGCGGGCAGGATCACCTGCACGCCCTGGCCGTCGGCGGTCTCCGGGTAGACGGTGCGCAGCACCTCGTGCCGGTCGATCACGTCGGCCACGGCCTGGCGCAACGCCTCGATGTCCAGCTCGCCGACCATGCGCACGGCCAGCGGGATGTTGTTCACCGCGGTGGCGCTGTCGAAGCGGTTGAGGAACCACATGCGCTGCTGGGCCAGCGAGAGCGGAATCCGCTCCGGCCGCGGGCCCGCCACCAGCGCCCGGCGCCTGCCGGTGCCGACCTGGTCGGCGGTGCGGGCGGCCAGCGCGGCCACCGTCGGCGCCTCGAACAGTTCACGTACCGCGAGACCGGCGTCGACCGCCTCGTTGATGCGGGCCACCACCCGGGTCGCCAGCAGCGAGTTGCCGCCGAGGGCGAAGAAGTCGTCGTCGAGACCGACCTCGTCGACGCCGAGCAGTTCGGCGAACACCCGGGCCACGGCCTGCTCGATCGGGGTGCTCGGGGCACGGAAGGTCGCCGTGGAGACGAACTCCGGCTCCGGCAGCGCCCGCCGGTCGAGCTTGCCGTTCGGGGTCAGCGGCAGCGTGTCGAGTACGACGATCGCGTCCGGGACCATGTACGCGGTCAGGAACTGCGCCACCTGCTCGCGCACCGCGACCGGGTCGACCGCGGCGCCGGTGTCGGGCACGACGTAGCCGACCAGCCGGTCACCGGCGTGCTCGTCGGCGCGCACCATGACCACGGCCTGGCGCACGCCGTCGCACTGCTCGAGCGCGGCCTCGATCTCGCCGAGCTCGATGCGGAAGCCGCGCAGCTGCACCTGCTGGTCGCTGCGGCCCGCGTACTCGAGGTTCGCCGCGCCGCCGAAGCCGACCCAGCGGCCGACGTCGCCGGAACGGTACATGCGGGAACCGGGGGCACCGAACGGGTTGGCGACGAACCGGGACGCGGTGAGGCCGGGGCGGCCGAGGTAGCCGCGGGCCAGCTGCTCGCCGGTCACGTAGATCTCGCCCGCGACGCCGACCGGCGCGGGCGCCAGCCGCTCGTCGAGCACGTAGGCCGACAGGCCGGGCAGGGCGCGCCCGATCACGCTGGCCGGGTTGTCCACGACCTGCTCGTCCAGCGACAGGAACGACACGTGCACCGTGGTCTCGGTGATGCCGTACATGTTCACCAGGCGCGGCGCGTCGGCCGGATGGCGCTCGTACCAACGGCGCAGCTGGCGCAGATCCAGCGCCTCACCGCCGAAGACGATGTAGCGCAACGCGAACTCGCCCGCGTCGGCGGCCGCGCTCGCGGCGCGGTCGGCCTCGACCAGCTGGTAGAACGCCGACGGGGTCTGGTTGAGCACCGTCACCCGCTCGCGCACCAGCAGCTCGCGGAACAGTTCCGGCGAGCGCGAGGTGAGGTAGTCGACCACCACCACCGAGCCGCCGTAGGCCAGCGCGCACCACAGCTCCCACACCGAGAAGTCGAAGGCGTAGGAGTGGAACAGCGTCCACACGTCGGATTCGTCGAATCCGAACAGCGGCTGGGTGTTGGCGAACAGCTGCACCGCGTCGCGGTGGGTCACGCCGACGCCCTTGGGCACACCGGTGGAGCCGGAGGTGTAGATGACGTAGGCGAGGTTGTCCGGGCGCAGCGGCGCACGCCGGTCGGCGTCGGTCACCGGGGCGTCCGAGCCGGCCGTCGCGGCCTGCTCGAGCAGCACGACCGGAACGTCGACCGCAGGCACGGCGTCGGCGTCGGCCTCGGTGGTCAGCACGCAGACCGGTGCCGCGTCGGTGAGCATGAACTCGAGCCGCTGCACCGGGTAGGTGGTGTCCACCGGCACGTAGGCGGCGCCGGTCAGCAGCACCGCGTACAGCGCGACCGGCAGGTGCTCGGTGCGCGAAACCGCAACGGCGACTCGGGATTCCGGCCCGACACCACGGTCGATCAGGGTGCGGGCGATGCGGTTCGCGCGGCGCTGCATCTCGCCGAAGGACAGGGTGGTGTCGCCGAAGCGGATCGCGTCGGCGTCGGGCCTGCGCGCGGCCTGCGCCGCGATCAGGTCCACCATGGTGACCTCGGGCACCTCGACGCCCGGGGTGTTCCAGGCGCGCAGCACCAGATCGCGCTCGCCCGGGGCGAGCAGGTCGATGTCGCCGACGACCGCGCTCGCGTTCGCGGTGACCGCGGCCATGATCCGCTGCAACCGGTCGGCGAACTCGCGGATCGTCGACTCGTCGAACAGGTCGGTGGCGTAACTGAATTCGGCGGCCATGCCCGCGGCCGCGCCGTCGGCGCCGACCTTCTCCTCCAGCGTCAGCTGTAGGTCGAACTTGGCCAGCGGCACCGCCATGTCGACGGGCGAGACGGTCAGGCCGGGCAGTTCCAGTTCGGCCGGGCCGGTGTTCTGGAAGGTCAGCGCGACCTGGAACAGCGGGTGCCGTCCCGGCGAGCGGACCGGGTCGAGCACCTCGACGAGCCGCTCGAACGGCACGTCGGCGTGCCCGAAGGCGTCCACGTCCACGCGGCGCACGGTGCGCAGCAGGTCGTCGAAGGCCACGCCCGGATCGATCTCGGTGCGCAGCACCAGCGTGTTGACGAACATGCCGATCAGGTCGTCGAGCGCGCGTTCACCACGGCCCGCGATGGGGGTGCCGATGGCGATGTCGCGGGTGCCCGACAGCCGGGCCAGCAGCACCGCCAGCGCGGCGTGCACGACCATGAACAGCGTCGAGTTGTGCTCGGCGGCCAGGCCGCGCAGCCCCGCGTGCACCTCGGGGTCGACGGTGAAGCCGACGGTGGCGCCGCGGTTGGAGGCGACGGCCGGACGCGGCCGGTCGGTCGGCAGGTCCAGCTGCTCGACCAGGCCGCCGAGTTCGCGCTGCCAGAACGCGATCTGGCGGGCGATCAGCGACTCCGGGTCGTCCTCGGCGCCGAGCACGTCGCGCTGCCACAGCGCGTAGTCGGCGTACTGGATCTCCAGCGGCCGCCACGCGGGCTCGTCGCCCTCGACGCGGGCGCTGTAGGCGATCATCACATCGCGGGTCAGCGGGCCCATCGAGAACCCGTCGGCCGAGATGTGGTGCACCACCAGCGCGAGCACGTGCTCGGTGGGGCTGATCTCGAACAGCCTGGCCCGGAACGGCACCTCGGCGGTGACGTCGAAGGCGGTCAGCACCAGGTCGGCGATCCGCTCGGGCAGCTCGGCCTCGGTGATCTCGATCGGCGCGAGGTCGGGGATCACCTGTGCGGTCGGCACCACCTGCTGATAGCCGACGCCGCCGATCTCCGGGTAGTAGGTGCGCAGCGATTCGTGCCTGGCGAGCACGTCGGCGACGGCGACCTGCAGCGCCTGCCGGTCCAGCAGACCGGACAGTCGCACCGCGGCGGGGATGTTGTCCGCGGCCGCGGCGAGGTTGTGCTCGCCGCCGCCGGTGCCGATGTTGAAGCGGTTGAGGAACCACATGCGCTGCTGCGCCAGCGAGAGCGGCACCCGCTCGGGCCTGCGCTGCGGCACCAGGGCGGCCCGCGCACCGGCGCCCGCGCCGGTCTCGGCGCGGGCGGCCAGCGCCGCGACCGTGGACGCCTCGAACAGCTCGCGCACGCCGAGTTCGGTCTCCAGCGCCGCCGACAGCCGCGCGGCGACCTGGGTGGCGCTGAGCGAGTTGCCACCCAGGGCGAAGAAGTCGTCGTCGAGGCCGACCCGTTCGACGCCGAGCACATCGGCGAAGGTGCGGGCCACGATCTCCTCGACGGGGGTGGTCGGGGCGCGGAACACCGCGGCCTCGAACACCGGCGCGGGCAGCGCCTTGCGGTCCAGCTTGCCGGAGGCGTTGAGCGGGAAGGCGTCCAGCGCCATCACCAGGGCCGGGACCATGTAGGCGGGCAGCTGCCTGCCCAGGTCCTCGCGCACCAGGTCGCTGTCGACCTGCGCGCCCGGGGCGGGCACGACGTAGGCCACCAGCTGGTCACCGGTGCGCTGGTCGCCGCGGACCACGACGACCGCCTGCGCGATCTCCTCCAGCGCGGTGAGCGCGGATTCGATCTCGCCGAGCTCGATCCGCAGACCCCGCAGCTTCACCTGGAAGTCGGTGCGGCCCAGGTACTCGAGCTCACCCTCGGCCGTCCACGCCACCAGGTCGCCGGTGCGGTACATCCGCTGCCCGTCGCCGAACGGATCGGCCACGAACCGATCCGCGGTCAGATCCGGCCGCGCCACGTAGCCACGGGCCAGCTGAGCACCCGCCAGATACAGCTCACCCGCGACACCCACCGGGGCGGGCCGCAGCCGGGCGTCGAGCACGTAGACCTGCGTGTTGAACACCGGTGCGCCGATCGGCACCGTGTCGATGTCGGCGTCGGTGACGCGGTGGTAGGTGACGTCGACCGCGGCCTCGGTGGGGCCGTACAGGTTGTGCAGTTCGGCCCCGGTCAGCTCGCGCAGCCGGTGCGCGGGCTTGGGCGGCAGCGCCTCACCGGAGGCGAACACCATCCGCAGCGCGTCGCAGCGGGCCGCCGCGGCGTCGGCGACGAACACCGCCAGCATCGACGGCACGAAGTGGGTGACGGTGACCCGCTCGGCCGAGATGACCTCGGCCAGATAGGCCGGATCGCGGTGCCCGTCCGGCTTGGCGACCACCAGGCGCGCGCCGACCTGCAAGGGCCAGAAGAACTCCCACACCGACACGTCGAAGGTCGCCGGGGTCTTCTGCAACACCGCGTCGGCGGCGGTCAGGCCGTACTCGGCCTGCATCCACACCAGGCGGTTGACGATCGCGGCATGGCTGACCGCGACACCCTTCGGGCGGCCGGTCGAACCGGAAGTGAAGATCACGTAGGCGGTGTTCTCCGGCCGTAGCGGCATCCGCCGTTCGGCGTCGGTGACCGGTGCCTCGGACAGCCCATCCAGGTCGAGCAGGTCGATGCGCACCTGCGCGGTGTCGATCGGCAGATCGTCGCCGGAGGTGAGCACACAGACCGGATCGGCCGTGGCGAGGATGTACTCGGTGCGCTCGGCCGGGTGATCGGGGTCGAGCGGCACGTACGCGCCACCGGCCACCGACACCGCGTACATGCCGACCACCAGGTCGATCGAGCGGCGCATGCCCAGTGCCACATACGATTCCGGGCCGACGCCGCGCTGGATCAGCCAGCGCGCCAGCCGGTGCACGCGAGCGGCGAACTCGGCGTAGGACAGACCTGTCCCCTCGAACGTGAGCGCGGGCGCGTCCGGGGTCCGCGCGACCTGCGCCTCGAACATCGAGACCAGCGTCAGCGCGGAGGTGCCGGCGAGCTCGCCGAGCAGCGCGGCGGGCTCGATCGGGTGCGCGGTGGCGTTCCAGCCGGAGACCACCAGGTCGCGTTCGGTCGCGTCGAGCAGGTCGATGTCACCCACCGCGACGGCCGGGTCGGCGGTGATGGTGGTGAGCACCCGCACCAGCCGGTCGGCGATGCGGCGCACGGTCGGCTCGTCGAACAGGTCGCGCAGGTAGCCCGCGCGGATCCGCAGGCGCGAATCCAGTTGCGCGATCAGCGTCAGCGGGTAGTGGGTGGCGTCGGCGGCCTCGATGCCCGCCACGGCCATGCCGTCGATGTCGGCGGCCTGGGCCTGGATGCCCTCGGCGTCGACCGGGTAGGACTCGAACACCACGAGGGTGTCGAACAGCGCGCCCACCCCGGCGGCGGACTGGATGTCGGCCAGGCCCACGTAGTGGTGGTCGAGCAGGTCGGCCTGCTCGCCCTGCACCCGGGTGAGCAGCTCGCGCGCCGACTCGGCGGCGTCGAACCGGACCCGCACGGGCACGGTGTTGATGAACAGGCCCACCATCGACTCGACGCCGGCCAGCTGCGCGGGACGGCCCGACACGGTGGTGCCGAACAGCACGTCCTCGCTGCCCGCCATGCGGCCGACCAGGATGCCCCAGGCCACCTGGAGCACCGTGTTCGGCGTGACGCCCAGCGAGCTCGCCAGCTCGGTGAGCCGCGCGGTGGCGGCCTCGTCCAGGTCGAACAGGTACTCCCCGGACAGGGCGGTGATCTCGCGACCGGCGTCGGCCCTGGCCAGCAGGGTCGGCTCGGTGACCCCGCGCAGCGCATCCCGCCAGGCGGCCAGCGACGCGGCGGTGTCCTGCTGGGCCGCCCACTCCAGGAAGTGGCGGTAGCTGCGCACCGCGGGCAGCGCCGCGGCGTCGGCGTGGGTGGCGTAGAGCATGAGCAGGTCGCGCATCAGCAGCGGCATCGACCAGCCGTCGAGCAGGATGTGGTGGTTGGACACCACGAACTCCCAGCGCTGCTCGCCGACCCGGATCAGGGTGAAGCGGATCAGCGGCGGGGCGGCCAGGTCGAACCGGTGCATCCGGTCGGCCTCGATCAGGTCCTCCGCCGCGCCGGTGTCGCGGCGATCGTGCTCGGACCAGTTCACCCGGACCCCGTCCAGCACCACCTGCACGGCGTTGCCGTCGTGGTCGGTGAGGAACGCGGTGCGCAGGTTCTCGTAGCGGTCCAGCACCGCCTGGGCGGCCGCGCGCAGGCGCGCCGGGTCGACGTGCCCGGTCAGCGTCAGCACCGCCTGGGCGGTGTAGACGTCCACCGAGCCCGCGGCCAGGCGGGCGTGGAAGAGCAGGCCCGACTGCAGCGCCGAGAGCGGCCACACGTCGGTGAGCGTCGGGAAGCGCCGTTCCCAGTCCTCGATGTCGCGCTGGGTGGCGCGCACCAGGGCGAAGTCGGACGGGGTGTGCCCGCCCGCCTCGGCCGAATTCGCGTGCCGGGCCACCGCTTCCAGCGCGGTGGTCCACAGCTGCGCGAACTCGCGCACCTCGGCCTCGCTCAGCAGCGTGGCCGGGTAGCCGATGTTGGCGGTGAGCTTGTCGCCCACCACGATCGCGTTGACGTCCAGCGGCGCCATCGCGGGCATGTCGGCGTCGTAGGCGCCGCCGAGCGCGCCCAGTTCCGGCGCGGGGGTCCAGCCGAAGCCGCGCAGTGCCTCGGGCACGTCGCCCTCGGACACCCGGCCCAGGTAGTTGAAGCTGATCTGGCCGGGCAGCTGCGCGGGCAGCTCACCCGCGGTCCTGGCGTTGAGGTAGCGCAGCAGGCCGTACCCGATGCCCTTGTCGGGCACCGAGAGCAGCTGCTCCTTGACCGCCTTGACGGCCTTGCCGACCGCGGGCCCGCCGGCCAGCGCGGCGTCGAGGTCGACACCGGACAGGTCGAAGCGGACCGGGAAGATCGCGGTGAACCAGCCGACCGTGCGCGAGAGGTCGGCACCGGGCACCACGTCCTCCTCGCGGCCGTGGCCCTCGAGACGGATCAGCAGCGAGTCCTGGTGCGCGGCGCCGGTGCGGCGGGCCCGCCACTGCGCGGTCGCCAGCGCCAGCGCGGTGAGCAGACCGTCGTTGACGCCGCCGTGGAACAGCGCCGGGACCGTGGTGAGCAGGGCCTTGGTGACCTCGGGCGACACCTCGACGGCGACCTTCTCGATCGCGCCGGAGACGTCCACCGCCGGGTCCATCGGACGCTCGGTGAGCAACGGGTCGGTGGCGCCCGCGACGGTGCGCCAGTAGTCCAGTTCGGCGACCCGCTCGGGGCGCTCGGCCTCGGTGGCCAGCGCGTGCGCCCAGGCCCGCATCGAGGTGGCCGGGGCGACCAGCTCGGGCTGCTGTCCGGCCGAGAGTTGGCCCCAGGCGGTGACGAAGTCCGGCACCAGGATGCGCCAGGACACGCCGTCGACCACCAGGTGGTGGGCGAGCACGAGCAGCCTGCCCATCCGCTGCGGGGTCGCCGGGTCCAGCCACACGAACCGGATCGCCGTGCCCGCGGCCGGATCGAGCCGGTCGAGCGCGGAATCCAATGCCGCCGAGGCGATCTCGACCAGCCGGTCGTCGTCGGCGTCGGCCGGGATCTCGACCCGCTCGACGAGTGCGTCGACGTCGACGGTGCCCGGCGCGGCGGTCTCGACCACCCAGTCGGTGCCGTCGTGGTACAGCCGTGCCCGCAGCATGTCGTGGCGGTCGATCACCGCGCCGACGGTGCTGACGATGCCCGCGCGGTCGATGCCGGCGGGCAGTTCCAGCGCGACGGTCTGGTTGAACCGCCCGAACGAACCGGGCCGCTCGGCCATGAACCGCACCACCGGGGTGAGCGGCATCGGGCCGACACCACCGCCCGGCGGCTCGGCCAGCGCCGAGACCGCGGGCGCGGCGGCGTCGCCGGTCTCGGCGACCGCGGCCAGCCCGGCGACGGTCTTCTGCTCGAACACGTGCCGCGGGGTGAACACCACGCCGCGCGCCTTCGCCCGCGAGACCAGCTGGATGGAGACGATGCTGTCGCCGCCGAGGGCGAAGAACGAGTCGTCGACACCGACCCGCTCGACGCCGAGCACCTCGGCGAACACCTCGGCGATGGTCTGCTCGAGCGGCGTGCGCGGCGCACGGAACACGACCTCGGTCGCGAACACCGGCTCCGGCAGCGCCTTGCGGTCCAGCTTGCCCACCGGGGTCAGCGGCACCCGGTCGATCACCATGATCGACGAGGGCACCATGTAGGCGGGCAGGCGCTGCTCGACGTGGCCGGTCAGCGTCGGCACGTCGATCGAATGACCCGGCGCGGCGACCACATACGACACCAGCACGGTCGCGCCTGCGGCGTTGTCGTGGCCGACGGTGACCGCGAAGTCGACCGACTCGTGCGAGGCCAGCGCGGCGTCGATCTCGCCCAGCTCGATACGGAAGCCACGGACCTTCACCTGGAAGTCGGAGCGGCCCACGTATTCCACTTCGCCGGTGCGGGTCCAGCGGACCACGTCACCGGTGCGGTACATGCGCTCACCCGGCACGTACGGGTTGGCGACGAACCGGTCGGCGGTCAGGCCGGGGCGGGCGTGGTAGCCGCGCGCCAGCTGGATGCCCGACAGGTACAGCTCACCCGCGACACCCACCGGCACCGGCCGCAGCCGGTTGTCCAGGATCAACGAGCGCATGCCGCGGATCGGGCCACCGATGGTGACCAGCTCGCCCGGCACCAGCGCGTCGCTGATGTTGGTCATGATCGTGGTCTCGGTGGGGCCGTACCCGTTGTGGAAGGCCCTGATCCGGCCGGTGTCGCCCAGCGGCACCGCCCATTTCGCGACCAGTTCCGGCGGGCAGGCCTCACCGCCGGCCACCAGCACCCGCAGGGTGTCCAGGCCGGTCGGGTCGAAGGTGGCCAGCGCGGCCGGGGTGATGAAGGCGTGCGTGACCCGCTCGCGGCGGATCAGCTCGGACAGTTCCTCACCGCCGTAGACGCCCGGCGGCACCACGACCAGCGCACCGCCCGCGCCGAGCGCGAGCAGCAGTTCGAGGATCGAGGCGTCGAAGCTCGGCGACGCGAAATGCAGTGCGCGGGTGTCGGAGTCGATGTCGTAGCGCTGCACCTGCTCGGCCCGGAAGTTCGCCAGGCCCGCGTGGGTCACCACGACGCCCTTGGGCACACCGGTGGAACCGGAGGTGTAGATGACATAGGCGGGCTGCTCGGGCCGGGTCGGGCGGACCCGCTCGGCCTCGGTGATCGGGCCGCCGTCGAAGGCGTCCAGATCCAGCTCCTCCAGCACCAGCCAGCGCGTCGAATCCGGCAGGCCGTCGAGCACGGCGGCCACGGTCAGGCCGACCGGCGAGCCGGAGTCGGTGACCATGTGCGCGATGCGCTCGGCCGGGTAGTTGGGGTCGACCGGCACGAACGCCGCACCGGTCTTGGCGACCGCCCAGGCCGCGAACACCGAATCCGCCGAACGCGGCACACCGACCGCGACCAGGTCCTCGGCGCCGATGCCCTCGGCGATGAGCAGCCGGGCCAGCCGGTTGGAGCGCTCGTCCAGCTCGGCGTAGGACAGACTCGTCCCCTCGAACACCACCGCGGGCGCCTGCGGGTCGCGCGCGGCGGCCTCGGCCAGCAGCTCGGGCAGGGTGCGCGGCGGCACCGCGGGGGCGCCCGTGCGCGCGACCAGATCGGCCTGTTCGGCAGGCTCGAGCACGTCGATCGCGCCGACCGGCAGGGCCGGGTCGGCCGCGATCGCGGCCAGCACCCGCTGCCAGCGCCGCACGATCTCGTCGGCGGTGGCGGCGTCGAACAGCTCGGTGGCGTAGGTCAGCGCCAGCGTCATACCCGCGGCCGCGTTCTCCGACAAGGTGAACTGCAGGTCGAAACGGGCGACGTTCTCCTCGAGATCGAGCGCCTGCACCGACAGCCCGGGCAGTTCCAGGGTGGTGCGGTCGAGGTTCTGGAAGGCCAGCATCACCTGGAACAGCGGGTTGCGCGCCTGCGAACGCTCCGGCGCGAGCAGCTCCACGAGCCGTTCGAACGGCACGTCGGCGTTGCCGTAGGCGTCCAGGTCGGTGCGGCGGACCCGGTCGAGCAGCGCGGTGAACGGCTCGGCCTCGTCGATGCCGGTGCGCAGCACCAGCGTGTTGACGAACATGCCGACCAGCTCGTCGAGCACGGCCTCACCGCGTCCGGCGATCGGGGTGCCGACGGTGATGTCGTCGGAGCCGGACAGCCGGGCCAGCAGCACGGCCAGCGCGCCGTGCATGACCATGAACAGCGACGCGCCGTGCCGGCGCGCGACGTCGTCGAGCGCCCGGATCAGCTCGGCGGGCAGTTCGGCCGACAGCGTGGCGCCGCGGTGCGAGGCCACCGCCGGGCGCGGCCGGTCGGTGGGCAGGGTCAGCTCGTCGGGCACCCCGGCGAGCGCGCGCTGCCAGTACGCCACCTGGCGCGCCAGCAGCGATTCCGGATCGTCCTCGGCGCCGAGGACCTCGCGCTGCCACAGCGCGAAGTCGGCGTACTGCACCGGCAGCGGCGCCCAGCCGGGCACCGCCCCCTGGGTGCGGGCGCCGTAGGCGGTCATCACGTCGCGGGTCAGCGGACCCATCGAGAAGCCGTCGGCGGCGATGTGGTGCACCACCACCACGAGCACGTGCTCGTCGGTGCCGGACACCGCGTAGAGGCGGGTGCGCAACGGCACCTCCTCGGCCACGTCGAAGCCGGTGCCGACGAACTCGGTCACCGTCTCGAGCAGCTCGTCGGCGGCGACGGCCACCGGACGCAGGTCGATCTCGATCTGCTCGGCCGGAACCACCACCTGCACCGGCGTGCCGCCGTGCTCGGGGTAGCGGGTGCGCAGCGATTCGTGCCTGCGCACCACGTCGGCCAGCGCCAGCCGCAGCGCGGGCACGTCCAGCGCGCCGGTCAGCCGGATGGCGATCGGCAGGTTGTAGGCCGCCGAGGAGGTGTCGTACTTGTTCAGGAACCACATGCGCTGCTGCGCGTAGGACAGCGGCACCAGCTCGCCCGCGGCGCGCGGACGCGCGGCCAGGCGCGCGACCGCCGGCCCGCCGGTGTGCGATTCCACCCGCGCGGCGAGCGCTTCCACGGTGGAGGCCTCGAACAGGGTGCGCACCGGGACCGTGGTGCCCAGCGCCGCGCCGATGCGGGCGGCGACCCGGGTGGCGATCAGCGAGTTGCCGCCCAGTTCGAAGAAGTCGTCGTCGACGCCGACCCGCGGCACGTCGAGCACCTCGGCGAAGACGGCGGCGACCGCCTCCTGCACCGGGGTGACCGGCGCGCGGAATGCCTTGGCCTGCACCGCGGGCGCGGGCAGGGCACGGCGGTCCAGCTTGCCGTTGACGGTCAGCGGGATCCACTCCAGCCGCACCAGCGCCGAGGGCACCATGTAGGACGGCAGCTGCTCGGCCGCGCCGGAGCGCACCGCGTCGAGGTCCGGGGTGACCCCGGGCTCGGCCACGACATAGGCGACGATCCGCTGGTCGCCCGGCTGGTCCTCGCGCACGATCACCGCGGCCTGCGCGATGCCCGGCTGCGCCAGCACGGCGGCCTCGATCTCGCCCAGCTCGATGCGGAAACCGCGCACCTTCACCTGGTCGTCGGCGCGGCCCAGGTACTCGAGCTCGCCGAAGCGGTTCCAGCGCGCCAGGTCACCGGAGCGGTAGAGCCGCTCCCCCGCCTCGCCCAGCGGGTTCGCCACGAACCGGGCGGCGGTCAGGTCGGGGCGGCCCAGGTAGCCGCGCGCCAGCTGCGGGCCGGCCACATACATCTCACCGGCGACGCCCACCGGCACCGGCCGCAGCCGGTTGTCCAGCACGTACACCCGCAGGCCCGCGATCGCGCGGCCCACGATGCTGCCCGACGCGGACGCGATCGTCGCCGCGTCCAGCGCCCGGTAGGACACGTGCACCGTGGTCTCGGTGATGCCGTACATGTTCACCAGCACCGGCGAGGCATCACCGTGCCGGGCGACCCAGTCCGACAGGCGGCGCAGCTCCAGCGCCTCACCGCCGAACACCACATAGCGCAGCGACAGCGGCGCGGCGCCGGGCGCGGCGGTGCGGTCGGCCTCGGCCAGCTGGTAGAACGCCGACGGCGTCTGGTTGAGCACCGTCACCCGTTCGGCGCGCAACAGCTCGAGGAACTGCTCGGGCGAGCGCGAGGTGTAGTAGTCCACCACCACGACCGTGCCGCCGAACGACAGCGGACCCCACAGCTCCCACACCGAGAAGTCGAAGGCGTAGGAGTGGAACAGCGTCCACACGTCCTGCGGCCCGAACCCGAAGTCGCGGTCGGTGTTCGCCAGCAGCCGCACCACGTTGCGGTGCGCGACGGCGACGCCCTTCGGACGGCCGGTCGACCCGGAGGTGTAGATGACGTAGGCGACGTTGTCCGGCGAGAGCGGCGCGAGCCGGTCCGCGTCGGTGATCGGCGCGTCGTCGGCATCCGCCATGTCGCCGGTCTCGACCCCGAAGCCGTCGACGGTGATCACCGGCAGCCCGGCCGGGATCTCGGCCTCGACGGTGGAGTCCAGCACGACGCCCGCCGGGCGCGCGTCGGCGAGCACGTAGGCGATGCGCTCGGCCGGGTAGGCCGGATCGATCGGCACGTAACCCGCACCGGTCTTCACGACCGCCAGCAGCGCGACCACCAGGTCCAGCGAGCGCGGCAGCAACACCGCGACCAGCTTCTCCGGACCCGCGCCGTCCTCGATCAGCCTGCGCGCCAACACGTTCGCGCGCCGGTCCAGCTCGGCGTAGGTCAGCGCGTCGGCGCCGAACTTCGCCGCGACCTGCTCCGGATGCGCGGCGGCCATCTCGTCGAACAGCGACACCAGGGTGGCGTCGGCGAACCGCGCGGCGCCGCCGTCGGCGCCCGCGGACACCCAGCGCTGCGCGACGTCGAGCCGCTCGGGCTCGCCGAGCAGGTCGATGTCGCCCACCACGACGGCGGGGTCCTCGGCGACGCTGCGCAGGATGCGCACCAGCCGGTCGGCGAAGGCGGCCACCGTCTCGGGATCGAACAGTTCGGTGGCGTAGTTCCACGACATCGCCAGCGCGCCGCCCGCGGCCTCGCCGACGGTCAGCTGCACGTCGAACTTCGCCGTCCCCGCGTCGAAATCGACGATGTCGAGGTCGAGGCCGGGCAGCGAGACGGTGCCCGCTTCGGTGGCCGAGGCCGCCTCGAAGGTCAGGCCGACCTGGAACAGCGGGTGGTGGGCCTGCGAGCGGGCCGGACTGAGCACGTCGACCAGCCGCTCGAACGGTACGTCGGCGTGCGCGAACGCGGCCAGGTCGGTACGGCGCACCTGCTCGAGCAGGTCGCTGAACTTCGCGCCGAGGTCGATCTCGTTGCGCAGCACCAGGGTGTTTACGAACATGCCGACCAGGTCGTCGAGCGCGCGTTCGCCGCGGCCCGCGATCGGGGTGCCGATCGCGATGTCGGTGCTGTTGGACAGGCGCGCGGCCCAGGTCGCCAGGGCGGCGTGCACGACCATGAACAGGGTGACCCCGTGCGCGCGGGCGACGTCCTCGAGCGCGCGGTGCAGCTGCGCGTCCACGGTGAAGTGGTGCAGCGCACCGGCATTGGAGGCCACCTCGGGCCGCGGCCGGTCGGCGGGCAGCTCGATCTGATCGGGCAGATCGCGCAGCTGCTCGGTCCAGTAGGCGATCTGGGCGGCAGCCACCGATTCCGGGTCGTCCTCGGCGCCGAGCACGCCGCGCTGCCACAGCGTGTAGTCGGCGTACTGCACCTCGAGCGGTGCCCAGTTCGGCGCCTCGCCACCGACACGCTCGGTGTAGGCGACGACGATGTCGCGCAGCAGCGGCCGCAGCGAGAAGCCGTCGGCGCTGATGTGGTGCATGACCAGCACCAGCAGGTTGCTGCGCTCGTCGAGGGTGAGCAGGGTGGCGCGGAACGGGATCTCCGCGGTCACGTCGAACCACGTGCTCGCCAGCTCCACCACGCGCCGCGGCGCCTCGGACGCGGGCACCCATTCGGTGACCAGGTCCACGGGCGCTTCGTCGGCGGGCAGCACGCGCTGGTAGCCCTCGCCGTCGACCTCGGGGTAGACGGTGCGCAGGGTCTCGTGGCGGGCGACCACGTCGCGGATCGCGGCCTGCAGGGCGGCGGCGTCGAGCGCGCCGGTCAACCGGACCGCGACCGGGATGTTGTTGACCCCGGTGCGGTTGTCGAACCGGTTGAGGAACCACATCCGCTGCTGGGCGGGCGAGAGCGGCACCAGCTGCGCGGTCTGCCCGTCGGGCAGCGGCACCGGCGCGGGTCGCTCCTGGGCGGTCAGCGGTGCGCGACCGCCCTGTCCGGTGGCCGACTCCACCTTCGCGGCCAGCGCGGCCACGGTGGACGCCTCGAACAGGGTGCGCAGCGGGATCTGGGTGTCCAGCGCGGCGCCGAGGCGGGCGGCGAGCTGAGTGGCGACCAGCGAGTTGCCGCCCAGGGCGAAGAAATCGTCGTCCAGGCCGACGCGGTCGATGCCGAGCACGTCACCGAAGGCGCTGGCGACGATCTGCTGCACCGGGGTGACCGGCGCCTGGAAGGTCTTGGCCTCGAAGGTGGGCTCGGGCAGCGCCTTGCGGTCCAGCTTGCCGGAGGCGTTGAGCGGGAACGCGTCGAGCACCACGAAGGCCGCGGGCACCATGTAGGCGGGCAGCTGCGTCGACAGCGCCGCCTTCACCGCGTCCACGTCGATGGTGTAGTTCGGCTCGGCGATCAGGTAGGCGACCAGCTGATCGCCGGTGCGCTCGTCGTGGCGGACCACGACCACCGACTGGGAGACTGCGGGCAGCGCGGTGAGCGCGCCCTCGATCTCGCCGAGTTCGATGCGCAGGCCGCGCAGCTTCACCTGGAAGTCGGTGCGGCCCAGGTACTCCAGCTCGCCGTCGGCCGTCCAGGCCACCAGGTCACCGGTGCGGTACATGCGCACGCCGTGCCCGAACGGGTCGGCGACGAAGCGCTCGGTGGTCAGATCCGGGCGGGTGACGTAGCCGTAGGCCAGCTGCGCGCCGGCCAGGTACAGCTCGCCGGGCACGCCGACCGGCACCGGCCGCAGGCGCGAATCCAGCACGTACACCTGGGTGTTGAACACCGGGGCGCCGATCGGCACGGTCACCGTGTCGGCGTCGGTGACCTCGTGGAAGGTCACCTCGACGCCGGCCTCGGTCGGCCCGTACAGGTTGTGCAGGCGGGCGCCGGTCAGCTCGCGCAGCCGCTGCGCGGTGACCGCGGGCAGGCCCTCACCGGAGGCGAAGACGTTGCGCAGGCCGATGCATTCGGCGGCGCGGGGCTCCACCACGAACAGCGACATCATCGAGGGCACGAAGTGCGCGGTGGTGATGTGCTCGTCGATGATCAGCTGCGCCAGGTAGGCCGGGTCGCGGTGGCCGTCGGGCTTGGCGATCACCAGGCGCGCGCCGACCTGCAAGGGCCAGAAGAACTCCCACACCGACACGTCGAAGGTGGCGGGGGTCTTCTGCAGCACGACGTCGTCGGCAGCCAGCCCGTACTGGGCGTGGCCCCAGACCAGGCGGTTGACAATCGCCGCGTGGCTCACCGCAACGCCCTTGGGGCGGCCGGTGGAACCCGAGGTGAAGATGACGTAGGCGGTGTTGCCGGTGCGCAGCGGCCGGTGCCGGTCGGCGTCGGTGAGCGGCGCGTCGGAGTAGCCGGACAGGTCGAGCCGGTCGATGCGGACCTGCCGCGACAGCGTGACGTCGAGGTCGGACCCGGAGGTCAGCACGCAGACCGGTCCCGCGGTCTCGAGGATGTGCTCGATGCGTTCGGCCGGGTTGTCCGGATCGATGGGCACGTAGGCGCCACCGGCGGCGCTGATCGCGTACATGCCGACCAGCAGATCCAGAGAGCGCCGGATTCCCAGCGCGACATACGATTCCGGGCCGACGCCGTTGTCCTTGAGCCAGCGCGCCAGCCGGTGCACCCGGCTCGCGAACTCGGCATAGGTCAGACTGGTCCCCTCGAAGGTGAGCGCGACCGCGTCGGGGGTGCGGGCGACCTGGGCCTCGAACAGCGCGACCAGGGTCGCCGCGGAGTCGCCCACCGGCGAGGTGAGCGCGGCGTCGACGGCGAATTCGGTGTCGTTCCAGCGCCGCAGCACCAGTTCGCGTTCGGCGGTGTCGAGCAGTTCGATGTCGCCGACGGCGGCGGTGGGGGCGGCGGCGACGCCGTGCAGCACCCGCAGGAAGCGGGCGGCGAAGGCGTCGGCGTAGCCGGCGTCGAACAGGTCGGTGGCGTAGACCAGTTCGGCGTCCATCTCGGCCTCGGCGCCGGGGATCTCGCTCAGCGTCAGCTGCAGGTCGAACTTCGCCGTCGGCGGGTCGATGCCCAGTTCCTCGACGGTCAGACCGGGCAGTTCCAGCGAGGTGCGGCCGAGGTTCTGGAACGACAGCATCACCTGGAACAGCGGGTGCCGCGCCTGGGACCGGGCCGGGTTGAGCACCTCCACCAGCCGCTCGAACGGCACGTCGGCGTGCGCGAAGGCGGCCAGGTCGCGCTCGCGGACCTGCGCGAGCAGATCGGTGAACGGGGTGGCGGTGTCCACCTGGGTGCGCAGCACCAGGGTGTTGACGAACATGCCGACCAGGTCGTCGAGCGCCTGCTCGCCACGACCCGCGACCGGGATGCCGATGGCGATGTCGTCGGCGCCGGACAGCCGCGACAGCAGCGTCGCGAAGGCGCCGTGCACGACCATGAACAGGGTGGTGCCGTTGGCGTGCGCGACGCGGTTGAGCCTGTCGATCAGCTCGCCGGGCACGCGGAAGCGGTGGGTGCCCGCCCGGTAGGAGGCCACGTTCGGGCGCGGCTTGTGCACCAGGCGCAGTTCGTCGGGCAGGTCGGCCAGCGCGGTGCGCCAGTAGTCGAGCTGCTGGGCGATGAGGGAGGTCGGGTCCTCCTCGTCGCCGAGCGTCTCGCGCTGCCACAGCGCGAAGTCGATGTACTGCACGTCCAGCGGCGACCAGCCCGGCTCGGTGTTGCCGGTGCGCGCCACGTAGGCGGTCATCAGGTCGCGCACCAGCGGCCGCATGGAGAAGCCGTCGGCGGCGATGTGGTGCACCACGAGCGCGAGCACGTAGTCGCGTTCGCCGAGTTCGTAGATGCGCAGGCGCACCGGCGGTTCGGCGGTGACGTCGAAGCCCGCGTTCACGAAGTCGTAGAGCCGGCCGAGCAGGTCCTGCTCGGCGGTCTCGACCACGTCGACCTCCGGAATCGCCCGGGCGGCGGGCAGCACCCGCTGGTAGGCGACGCCCTCGTGTGAGGGGTACACGGTGCGCAGGGTCTCGTGGCGAGCGACCACGTCGGCGACGGCGCCGCGCAGCGCGGCCACGTCGAGCAGGCCGCGCAGCCGCACCGCGGCCGGGATGTTGTAGGTGCTCGCCGCTCCGCCCGCGTCGGGCCCGGTGTCGAAGCGGTTGAGGAACCACATGCGCTGCTGGGCCAGCGACAGCGGCGGATGCTCGGGCCTGCCGACGGCCGTGAGTGCCTGGCGCACACCGGTTCCGGCGTGCGATTCGACCCGCGCGGCGAGGGCGCCGACGGTCGGCGCCTCGAACAGCGTGCGCACACCGACCTCGGTGTCGAGCGCCTTGCTGAGCCGGGCGGCGACCTGGGTGGCGACCAGCGAGTTGCCGCCGAGGGCGAAGAAGTCGTCGTCCACGCCGAGGCGTTCCACGCCGAGCAGGTCGGCGAAGATGTCGGCGACGATCTCCTCGATGGGGGTCGAGGGCGCGCGGAAGGTCTTGGCCTCGAAGACGGGGGCGGGGAGGGCCTTGCGGTCCAACTTGCCCGACGCGTTCGTCGGGAACGCATCCAACACCACAATCGCCGCAGGCACCATGTACCCCGGCAACACCGCCGACAACCCAGCCCGCACCGCAGCCACATCCACCGACGCATCCGACCCCGCCACCACATAACCCACCAGCTGATCACCGGCATGCGGATCCGAACGCACCACCACCACCGACTGAGCAACACCCGGCTGCGCCGACAACGCCGCCTCGATCTCACCCAACTCGATCCGCAGACCACGCAACTTCACCTGGAAGTCCGTACGCCCCAAATACTCCAACTCACCGGACTTCGTCCACGCCACCAGATCACCGGTGCGATACAACCGCGAACCCACACCACCGAACGGATTCGCCACAAACCGATCCGCCGTCAAATCCGGCCGACCCAAATACCCCAACGCCAGCTGATCACCAGCCAGATACAACTCACCCGCAACACCCGGCGCCACCGGATGCAACCGCGCATCCAACACGAACACCCGCGTGTTCCACACCGGACGACCGATCGGCACCGACACCACATCCGCAGCCGTCACCTCGTGATAAGTGACATCCACCGCAGCCTCGGTCGGACCATACAAATTATGCAACCGCGCACCGGTCAACTCACACAACCGCCGCGCCGTCGCCGCAGGCAACGCCTCACCCGACGCGAACACCTGCCGCAACCGCGGCGCGGGCAGCGGCGAATCACCGTTGTCGTTGCCGAGGGTGGAGACGAACACCGCCAGCATCGACGGCACGAAATGCGCGGTGGTGATGCCCTGTTCGGCGATGATCTGAGCCAGGTACACCGGATCGCGATGGCCGTCCGGCTTCGCGACCACCAACCGGGCGCCGGTCTGCAACGGCCAGAAGAACTCCCACACCGACACGTCGAAGGTCGCCGGGGTCTTCTGCAACACCGCGTCCTCGGCACCGATCGGGTACTGCGCCTGCATCCACAGCAGCCGGTTCACGATCGCGGCATGACCGACCGCCACACCCTTCGGGCGGCCCGTCGAGCCGGAGGTGAAGATGACGTAGGCGGTGTTGCCGGGGCGCAGCGGCGCCGGCCGCTCGGCATCGGTGATCGGCGCGCCGCTGGTCGCGGCGTCGGCGGGCAGATCCTCCACGAACAGCGTCGGCACCGCGTCCGCGACCACGTCGGCGAAGTTGTCGCGGCGGGTGGTCAGCACCAGCGCGGGCCGGGCGGTGTCGAGGATGTGGTTGATGCGGTCGGCGGGCTGATCCGGGTCGAGCGGCACGTACGCGCCACCGGCCTGCAGCACCGCGTACATCGCCACGACCAGCTCGGTCGAACGACGGATGCCCAACGCCACCAACGATTCCGGGCCGACACCCGCGGCCATCAGGTCGCGGGCCACCCGGGCGGACCGCTCGCGCAGCTCGCGGTAGGTCAGCTGCTCGTCGGCGTAGACCAGCGCGACCGCGTCGGGGGTCGCCTCGACCTGGGCGTAGAACAGCGACACCAGCGTTGCCGCGGGCACCTCGTGCGCGGTGTCGTTCCAGTCGACGAGCACCCGGGCGTGCTCCTCTGGCGCGAGCAGATCGATGTCGCCGATCGGCACGTCCGGGTCGGCCACCACGGCCGCCAGCACCCGGTCCAGGCGGCGCGCGAACGCCGCGACCGTTGGCTCCTCGAAAAGATCGAGGGCATAGGAGAACTCGGCCGACATGCCCGCGGGCTCGCCGCGCTCGTCCTGCGCCTCCTGCAGGGTCAGCTGCAGGTCGAACTTGGCCAGCCCGGCGTCGTAATCGATGCCGCTGACCGACAGGCCGGGCAGCTGCAGGGTGGCCTGCTTGGTGTTCTGGAACGCCAGCATCACCTGGAACAGCGGATGCCTGGCCTGCGAACGAGCCGGGTTGAGCACCTCGACCAGCCGCTCGAACGGCACGTCGGCGTGCGCGAACGCCTGCAGGTCGGTCTCGCGGGCCTGGTTCAGCAGGTCGGCGAAGCTCGCCGAGCCCGACACCTCGGTGCGCAGCACCAGGGTGTTGACGAACATGCCGATCAGGTCGTCGAGGGCGGCCTCACCGCGGCCGGCGACCGGGGTGCCGATGGCGATGTCCGAGGTGCCGCTCGCGCGGGCCAGCAGCACAGCCAGCGCGCTGTGCATGACCATGAACAGCGAGGCGTTGTAGCGCCTGCCCAGCTCGACCAGCGCGCGCTGGGTCTCCTCGGAGATCACGAACGGGTAGGTGCCGCCCCGGTAGGAGGCGGCCGCCGGACGCGGATGGTCGGCGGGCAGGACCAGTTCGTCGGGCAGGTCCGCCAGTTGGCGGGTCCAGTACCGGATCTGGCTCGAGATCAGCGACTGCGGGTCGTCCTCGGAGCCGAGCACCTCGCGCTGCCACAGCGCGTAATCGGCGTACTGCACCGGGAGTTCGGTCCAGGCCGGCGCCTCCCAGGAGGTGCGCGCGGCGTAGGCCAGCATCACGTCGCGGGCCAGCGGCACCATCGACCAGCCGTCGGCGGAGATGTGGTGCACGACCATGCCGAGCACGTACTCCGACTCGCTGATCTCGAACAGGCGCGCGTGCAACGGCACTTCGCTGGTGACGTCGAAGGCCACCGACGCCAGGTCGACCAGGTGGTCGATCAGCGTCTCCTCGGTGACCCGGTAGGGGGTGAGGTCGGGCACGATCTGGGCGGCGTCGAGCACCACCTGCACCGGGCCGTGTTCGGTCTCGGGGAAGACCGTGCGCAGCGACTCGTGCCGGTCGATGACGTCGATGACGGCGACCTGTAGCGCGGCGATGTCCAGATCGCCGGACAGTCGCATGGCGACCGGGATGTTGTAGGCGACGTTGGAGCCGTCGAAGCGGTTGAGGAACCACATGCGCTGCTGCGACAGCGACAGCGGCACCTGCTCGGGCCGGTCCTTGGCGACCAGCGCCTTGCGGGCGCCGTCACCGGCCTGCGACTCCACCCGCGCGGCCAGCGCCGCCACGGTGCTGGCCTCGAACAGCATCCGCACCGGGACGCGGGTGTCCAGCGCGATGCCGAGGCGGGAGGCGACCTGGGTGGCGATCAGCGAGTTGCCGCCCAGATCGAAGAAGTCGTCGTCCACGCCGACCCGCGGCAGGCCGAGCACCTCGCCGAAGATCTGAGCGACGATCTCCTCGATCGGGGTGGTGGGAGCGCGGAATTCGCGCACCTCGAACACCGGCGCGGGCAGCGCCTTGCGGTCCAGCTTGCCCGAGGCGTTGAGCGGGAACTCCGGCAGCGCCACCACGACCGAGGGCACCATGTAGGCGGGCAGCCTGCGCCGCAGCGCGGTCTTGACCTCCTCGGTGTCGATCTCGCCCGCGCCCACCACGTAGGCGACGAGCTGATCGCCTGCGACGGTGTCGATCACCAGCACCACGGCCTGGTTGATCGCGGGCTGCTCGAGCAGCGCCGCCTCGATCTCGCCGAGCTCGATGCGCTGGCCGCGGAACTTCACCTGGAAGTCGGTGCGGCCGATGTACTCGAGCACCCCGAACTCGCTGTGCGCGTTGCGGTTCCAGCGCACCAGGTCACCGGTTCGGTAGAGCCGCTCGCCGGGCGCGCCGAACGGGTCGGCGACGAACCGCTCGGCGGTCAGGTCGGGCCTGCCGTGGTAGCCGCGCGCGATCTGCGCGCCGCCCAGATACAGCTCACCCGCGACACCGGCGGGCACCGGGCGCAGCGCCTCGTCGAGGACGTAGGCGCGCGCGTTCCACACCGGGCGGCCGATCGGCACCGCGCCGCCGCCGTTGTCGATCACCCGCCACGAGGTGGCGTTGACGGTGAACTCGGTGGGGCCGTACAGGTTGACCACCGTGGCCGGGCTGAGCCTGCGGAACAGCGCCACCGTGGAGGAGGTCAATGCCTCGCCGCCGACGAAGATCGCGCGCAGCGAGCTGCATTCGGCCGCGGGCGCGGTGGAGGCGAACACCGACAGCAGCGACGGCACGAACGAGGTCATGGTGACCTGGTGCCGCCAGATCACCTCGGACTGGTAGAGCGGGTCGCGGTGGCCGTCGGGCGCCGCCACGATCACCTGGGCGCCCACGATCAGCGTGGCGAACAGCTCCCACACCGAGGCGTCAAAGGTGAACGGCGTCTTGTGCAGCACCACGTCGGTCTCGTCGAGACCGCTCTCGGCGATCTTCCACGCCATCTGGTTGACCATCGCGGCATGGGTGACCGCCACGCCCTTCGGACGGCCGGTGGAGCCGGAGGTGTAGAGCACGTAGGCGGTGTTCTCCGGGCGCACCACGCCGCGCCGTTCGGCCGGGTCGATCGGGCCGTCGGGGTAACCGTCCAGGTCGAGGGTGTCGACGTGCAGCACCGGGCAGTCGCCGCCGGTCACGTCGTCGCCGGAGGTGGTCAGCAGCACCACCGGGCGCGAGCTGGCCAGCACGTACTCGGTGCGCTCGGCCGGGTGATCGGGGTCGATCGGCACGTAGCCGCCGCCCGCGGCCACCGCCGCGTACACCGCGACCAGCATGTCCAACGAACGCCGGATGCCGACCGCGACCAGGGTGTCGGGGCCGACGCCCTCCTCGATCAGCTTGCGCGCCAGCCGATTCACTCGCGCGGCGAACTCGC
This sequence comes from Nocardia sp. FDAARGOS_372, assembly GCF_002554515.1. NCBI lineage: Bacteria > Bacillati > Actinomycetota > Actinomycetes > Mycobacteriales > Nocardiaceae > Nocardia > Nocardia sp. FDAARGOS_372. Next base: position 3,991,122 of record NZ_PDDW01000001.1, read on the forward strand.
CGTAGGTCAACGCGGCCGCCGGGCCGTACTCGCCCTCGGAGCGTTCGCCCGGATCGAAGAGCAGCGCGGTGGCATGGGCGCGCCTGCGCGCGGTCGCGTCGAACAGCTCGATCACCGTGGTGACCGGCGGCACCTCGTGTGCGGTGCGGTTCCAGCCGGTCAGCACCGTCTCGCGCTCGGCGGCATCGAGGATCTCGATGTCGCGGACCGCCGTGCTCGCCTCGCGCGTGACCGCGCGCAGCACCCGCAGGAATCGGTGGTTGAACTCCTCGACCGTGGCCCGGTCGAACAAATCGGTCGCGTAGGACAGCACCGCCGAGATGCCCGCGGGCGCACCGGTGCTCGCGCGCTGCTCGGTCAGCGTCCACAGCAGGTCGAACTTGGCGATGGGCACCTCGACCTCGGCGGCGCTCACCGTCAGGCCGGGCAGCTCCAGGGTGCCGTGCGCCATCTCCTGGAACGACAGCATCACCTGGAACAGCGGGTGCCGCGCCTGCGAGCGGGTCGGGTTGAGCACCTCGACCAACCGCTCGAACGGCACGTCGGCGTGCGCGAACGCCTGCAGATCGGTTTCCCTGGTGCGAGCGAGGAATTCGGTGAACGGCTGGCCACCGTCGACGTCCGAGCGCAACACCAGGGTGTTGACGAACATGCCGATCAGGTCGTCGAGCGCCTGCTCGCCGCGGCCCGCGATCGGGGTGCCGATGGCGACGTCGGTGGTGCCCGACAGCCTGCCCATCAGCACCGCCAGCGCGGCGTGCACAACCATGAACAGGCTCACGCCCTGGGCGCGGGCCAGCTGCGCCAGCTCCGCGTGCAGTTCGGCGTCGATCTCGAAATGCGTGGTGGCGCCGCGGAAGCTCTGCACCGGCGGACGCGGGCGGTCGGTGGGCAGCTCGAGCTGATCGGGCAGCCCGGCCAGCTGCCGCCGCCAGTAGGCGATCTGACGCGCGGCCATCGACTCCGGATCGGACTCCGAGCCGAGCAGCTCCCGCTGCCAGATGCTGTAGTCCTGGTACTGCACCGGCAGCGGCGCCCACTGCGGCGCCTCGCCCGCGGCGCGGGCCAGGTAGGCGGCCGCGACGTCACGCGAGAGCGGGCCGAAGGAGAAGCCGTCGGCGGCGATGTGGTGCACCACGAAGGCGACCGCGTGATCGGGGGTGCCGTTGGTGGACCCGCCGGTCACCCGGAAGATCCGCACCCGGATCGGCAGCTCGCGCGCCACGTCGAACCCGGTGGCCGCGAATTCGGCCAGGGTGGCGGGCAGTTCGCTCTCGTCGATCGACTGCACGGCGATCGCCAGGTTGATCTCGTCGTCCGGGATCACCTGCTGGTAGCCGCCGTCCCCGGACTCGGGGAAGATCGTGCGCAGCGACTCCTGGCGCGCCATCACGTCGTTTAGCGCGGCCTTCAACGCCGCGATGTCGACGTTGCCGCGCAACCGGACCACGAACGGCAGGTTGTAGGTCGGCGCGGTCGGGTCGAACTGGTTGATGAACCACATCCGCTGTTGCGCGAGCGACAACGGCACCCGGTCCGGCAGTTCCTGGGCGACCAGCGGCGGGCGACCGCCCTCGGCCGGCGCGGCGTGCTCGGCGCGCGCGGCGATACCGGCCACGGTGGGCGTCTCGAACAGTGCGCGCACCCCGATCTGGGTGCCGAACGCGGCGCCGATGCGGGCCACCACCTGGGTGGCGACCAGCGAGTTGCCGCCCAGGTCGAAGAAGTTGTCGTCGATGCCGACCCGGTCCTGGCTGAGCACGTCGGCGAAGATGTTCGCCACGATCTGCTCGGCCTGGGTGCGCGGGGCGCGGTAGCCGGCGTCGGCGGCGAACACCGGTTCCGGCAGCGCCTTGCGGTCGAGCTTGCCGGAGGTGTTGAGCGGGAACGCGTCCAGCACCATCACCGAGGCGGGCACCATGTAGCTGGGCAGGTGCTCGGCGGCGAAGCGGGTCAGCTCCAGCGGGTCGATGCTCTGGCCGGGGGCGGGCACCACGTACGCGACCAGCTGCTGGCCGGTGGCGGTGTCCACGACGAGCACCGCGGACTGGCTGACCGCCGGATGGGCCAGCGTGACGGTCTCGATCTCGCCGAGCTCGATCCGCTGACCGCGGAACTTCACCTGGAAGTCGGTGCGGCCGATGTACTCCAGCGTGCCCGCGGCGTTCCAGCGCACCAGGTCGCCGGTGCGGTACATGCGCGAGCCCGCCGGACCGAACGGGTTGGCGACGAACCGGTCCGAGGTGAGGTCGGGCCTGCCGCGGTAGCCGCGGGCCAGCTGCCGACCGCCCAGGTACAGCTCGCCGGGAGCGCCGATCGCGGCCGGGCGCAGCCGCGAATCCAGCACGTACACCTCGACGTTCCACTCCGGGATGCCGATCGGCACGGTGACGGTGTCGGCCGCGGTGGCCTCCCAGTACGTCACCGAGACGGCGGCCTCCGTGGGGCCGTAGAGGTTGTGCAGGCCCGCGCCGTCGGCGGTGAGCGCGCGGAACTGCGCGGCCGTCTCCGGCGGCAGCGCCTCACCGATGACGAACACCGCGCGCAGGCTCTGCACCTGCGCCGGGGTGGCGTGCGCGACGAACACCGTCAGCATCGACGGCACGAAGTCGGTGACGGTCACCCGGTGGCGGGCGATCATGTCGGCGACGTAGAGCGGATCACGGTGCCCGTCGGGCGCGGCGATCACCAGTTTCGCGCCCACCATCAACGGCAGGAAGTAGCCCCACAGCGAGACGTCGAAGGTGGTCGCGGTCTTCTGCAGGTACACGTCGTCCGCGGTCAGCCGGTACTCGTCGAGCATCCACAGCTGCTGGTTGACGATCGCGTGATGGGTCACGGCCACGCCCTTGGGGCGGCCGGTGGAACCCGAGGTGTAGATGACGTAGGCGGTGTTCTCCGGGCGCAGCGGGGCGCGCCGGTCGGCGTCGGTCAGCGGCTGCGGCGAGTACGCCGACACGTCCAGGGTGTCGATCTCGACGCGGCGCACCGACTCCGGTAGTTCGAGCTCGTCACCGGAAACGGTCAGCACACACACCGGGTCGGCCGAGGACAGGATGTAGGCGGTGCGCTCGGCCGGATGGTCCGGGTCGATCGGCACATACGCGCCGCCCGCCTTCAGCACCGCGTGCATGCCGATCACCAGCTCGAGCGAGCGGCGCATGCCGAGGGCCACCAGCGATTCCGGGCCGACGCCGTCGGCGATCAGGAACCGGGCCAGGCGGTTGACGCGCTCGTCGAACTCGGCGTAGGTCAGCGTCGCGCCCTCGAAGTCCAGCGCGATGCGGTCGGGCGTGCGCGGAATCTGCGCGTCCAGCAGGGCGACCAGCGTGGTGTCCGGCACGTCCTGGGCGGAGTCGTTCCACTCCACCAGGGTCCGCTCGCGCTCGGCGGCGGTGACCACCGGCAGCTCCCACACCTTCGCCGCGGCGTCGGCGGCCAGGAAGCGGTCGAAGAACTCCAGGAAACGGCCGTGATGGGCGGCGGCCTCCTCGGCGCTGTAGAGGTTCGGGTTGGTCTCGAAGTCGATGTGCGAACGGCTGCCCGCCACCGACTGGTAGAAGTTGACGCCCAGGTCCTCGATGCTGCCGGTGGACAGCACGTGCAGCTGACCGACCATCGGGCCGAGGGTCATCTCGCTGTGGAACAGCATGATGTTGACCCACGGGCCGAAAAACTCGGTGGTCACCACACCGTCACCGGCGGCGTCGCGGCGGATGTCCTCGTGCCGGTACCGCTGGTGGCGCAGCGCGCCCGAGACCTCGACCTGCACGGACTTGAGCAGCTCGGCCACGGTGGTGTCGTGGGCGACGCGCAGACGCAGCGGCACGATGTTGGACACCGCGCCGCCGGAGCGGCGCATGGCCGCGGTGGTGCGCGCCGTCACCGGCAGGCTCAGGATCACGTCCTCGGCGCCGGTCATCTGCGCCAGGTAGGTGGCGAACGCCGCGATGAGCAGGCCCGCCGGGGAATTGTCGTGGCGGGCGACGGCCTCGGTCAGCAGGGCGTCCTGCTCGGGGCTCAACGCCGCGCTGGTGACCCCGTTGACCGGCGCGGGCGGAGCGGAGCGCCCGGCCAGGCTGGAGCCTTCCTCCAGGCCCGCGACGCGCTCGGCCCAGTGCTGCTTGTCGGATTCGAAACGGGAGCTGTCGCGGTAGGCGATCTCCGACTCGTAGAGGGTCTTCAGGTCGGTCGCCTTGGCCGGGCTCGGCTCGGTGCCGGTGACCTCGGCGGTGTAGAGCTCGGCGATCCGGTTCATGAAGGTCATCGCGCCGAAGCCGTCGAGCGCGATGTGATGCGCGCGCGAGTACCAGAACCAGCGCGAGTCGGCCAGGCGCAGCGCGGCCGCGCGGATCAGCCGGTCGGCGACGATGTCGAGCGGGCGGCTGTACTCCGCGCGCATCCACTCGGCCGCGGCCGCCTCGGGGTCCTCGGCGTCGCGCAGGTCGACGTACTCGAGGGTCGCGTCGAGGGTGAAGTCGACCGTCTGGAACGGCTCACCGTCGCGCTCGACGATCTTCAGGAAGCCGGAGCCCATCTCCCGGGCAGCGGCGGCGCTGGCACGCTCGAGCGCGTCGACATCCAGGTCACCCCGGAGGTCGACGTACTGGGCGATGTTGATCGGCACCTGCGGATCGACGTGCTGGGCATACCAGATACCCAGCTGCGCGGGCGACAGTGGGAAGTACTCGCCACCAGCTTCGCCGTTCCCGCCGATATCCAGCCGGTCCAACCGTAACCTCGCTTCCGGAACACCACGCAAGCGCTCCCCGACGACACCCGGACGCCGACGCGCACGACTGAGATCGTGGCGCCTGCGTCCCGGTTTCAGTTCTCGAACAAATCAGGCAAAAAAGTTCACTGGCACTATCTGTCTGTGGCCGCCGCTGTTACATCGGCCCGACTGTGCTCGCTACCCACCGACCGGCCGAGCCGGGACGTTCGTTGCTGATCACCGGACCAATCTACCGTCGCCGCAGGCACCCGACCAACCAAGATCCATAGTCCCAGTGCATCACACCAGGCAGAACGGGGCGGCACCCTTCCGGCAAACCCCTGTCACCCATCTCACATCCTGGACACCGCAGGTCATCGGCCCGGCCCGGATCAGGGGGTGAGATGTCGCTCACGGGCCGGGTCGTACAGGTGTGAGGTGGTGCAGGCGACGCCCGGGGTGAGGGCCCGCCCGACCAGGATCACCGCCGCCTGCCGCAGCCCCGCCGCCTCCACCCGGTCGGCGATGTCGGCGAGAGTGCCGCGCAGCACCAGTTCCTCGGGCTGACTGGCCCGGTAAACCACCGCGACCGGACAGTCGGCGCCGTAATGCGCGGCCAGCTCGGCGGCCAGCTCCCTGGTCCGCGTGATCGCCAGATGCAGCACGAGGGTGGCGCCGGTGCGCGCGAACTCCCCCAGCGCCTCGGACTCGGGCATCGCCGTCGACCGGCGCTGCGTACGGGTCAGCACCACCGACTGCACCACTTCGGGAACGGTCAGCTCGGTCCCCAGCAACGCCGCCGCCGCCGCATAGGCGGGCACACCGGGCGTGACATCCCACGGCACACCGTGCGCGTCCAGCCGCCGGGTCTGCTCGGTCAGCGCCGAGTACACCGACGGATCACCCGAACACAACCGAGCCACATCCTTGCCCGCGCCGTGCGCCCGCACCAGATGCGCGGTGATCTGGTCCAGATCCAGATGCTGGGTGTCGATCAACTCGGTCTCCGGCGCACAGTGCGCCAGCACCGCCGGATCGAGATAGGTCCCCGCGTAGAGACAGACAGGACTCGTGCGCAGCAGATTCACCGCACGCACGGTCAGCAGGTCCGCCGCGCCCGGCCCGGCCCCGATGAAATGCACGGTCATGGGGGTGAGTGTAGGGATCTCCGGCTGTCCGGGCTGCGGTGGTCATGGGTCGTCGCCGGACCAGGCACGTGGGGCGTGGTCGGTCTCTCACGCGCCCCGTGGGAAGATCGCCGGCAACTGAAATGGGATCCCGCAGGATCGGCGACGTACGATGACGGCGGCCTGTCCGTCTTGTCCTTCAGCGAGGTACAGCGGTGGAAAGTGAATGAAAACGGGGTTGGGGGCTGAGAACTCGCAGGTCAGGAAGTGTGCTCCCCGCGCACGCGGGGATGAGCCCGCCTGCGCGTTCGGTGACAGGTCGGCCAGCGCGTGCTCCCCGCGCACGCGGGGATGAGCCCCCTCCCGGAAGCGCGTGCACGCCGCCGCCGCTGTGCTCCCCGCGCACGCGGGGATGAGCCCGTCACCAGAGCTAACGGGGCGGTCCGGGTGGTGGTCACCGACGGGAGGGACCGGATTCGGCGCGGTGGGGTCCTCCCGAATCAGGCGGTGGCGTCGAAGTGCGCTATCACCTTGGTCGGGCGCAATCGCACGACCAACTCACCGGGCACCGCGTTGCGCCGACCGAACTCCTCGGCCCGCTCGGCGCCCATGTAGCGCCCGCCCAGCGCGGTGGCGGTGCGCAGCAGCTCGTCCGGATCCTCGGAGAGCGTGACCCGTCCCTGCACCTGGACCGAGGCATACGGCGGCTCTTCCAGGTCGACACACAGCGCCACCCGATCGTCGCGCGCGAACGCCTTGCCCTTCGCCGTGTCGCGGCCGGTGTTGAATACGATCTCGTCGCCCTCGACGAGGTACCAGATCGGTGTGACCACAGGTCTGCCGTCCGACGCGACGAAGGCGATCTTGCCCGTCCGCGTCCCGTGATCGAGGAACTCGCGCACCTTGGGATCCGACAATGAGGTCATGCCGCCACCCTAAGCGGTCTGCGCACGACACGAGCGGAACAGCGAGCGCGGGTGGCCATGCTGTCCTGGTGACTCGGTGACAGGCCGCGCACTGCGAATCAAGTCAGTCCGATCGGCGGCGGCGAAGCGCATTCCTGACGAGCTCGCGCGCGCGGTCACCCGTCACTGCCTGTCGCGCCAGCGTCTCGAAGGCACGTGCGTACAGCGCGATCTCGCGGGGCTGGGTGATCCTCAGCTCCGCGGTGATGGCCTCCACCATCACCAGGCGGTCGTCGAAGATGAAGAAGTTGGTGGCGGGAGTCAGCCATTGCGCATCCGACGGGACGATGCCCAGCAGCAGGCGAGGCAGTCCCATGACAGCCAGCAGACGATCCAGCTGGCCGACCATCACGTCGTTGTTCCCGACAGTCGTCGACAACGACTGTTCAGCGATCAGGATGTGGAACCGATGGTCGCCACGGTAGAGGACCTTCTGCTGTTCCAGCCGCTTCGAGACGCCCCGGTCGACGTCGTCGGGTATCCGGTAGAACTGGGTCACTCGACGGAGGACCGCCTCGGCATACTCGGCGGTCTGGAGGATGCCGGGGACCAGCACCGGTTCGTACACGCGCATGAACCTGGTCTGTTCGGCAAGCGTCACCGACTGCTGTTGTCGCCGCCCGGTGCCCGTGTGTAGGAGGCGCTTGTACTCGAGGTAGGCGGACTCGAGGCTGCGGACCGTGGCGACCAGGTCGGGAAGCTGGTCTTCGGCACCGGTGTGGGCACAGTAGGCGCGCAGGTCAGCCTCGGAGGGGCTGCGGTCTCCGGTTTCGATCTTGGATACCTTGGACTCGTGCCAGCCCGCCAAGGCGGCGAGCCGACGTCCCGTCAGTCCGGCGTCTCTCCGGAGTTCCCGCAGCCGCTTGCCGAGCGCTTCCCGTTGTTCGTGGACCGAGCCGGTCACAGCGCCGCGTGCGCGAACTCGGCGTAGGGGGTCGCGATATCCCACAACCGTTCTCGCACCGACCGGCAGTAGTGGACAATGCGCCGGTCGTCGGTCACCGCCACGCCCGCACCGGCACCGTGGACGTCGACCAGGTTGAATGCGACCAACGAGCCGTCCAGGAGCCACCAATCGTCTGCCGGTAGTTCTCCCGCGAGATGCCTGGGGACATACCGGATGTCCTCTCCCGCCCGCTCGTTCTCCTGCGTGATGGAGAGCAGCCAGCGGTGGTAGTCGGGCAGCGGCACGGTGACGACTCGAACGCGGGAAACGGCAACGCCTCGATCGGTGGCAGCGCGCATGAGGTCGAGCCACGGCTGGAACCATGCGTAGTCGTCGTCTCGGCGACCGGCGAGAAACCGCGCCAGGTGGGGGTTCTCGTCGTCCACGTCGTAGGCATCGCGGGTCTCCAGATGGAACGCAGTGCTCTCAGCCTGTCGAAACAGCTCCCAGAACGCCTGACCTTGCAGCAATCGCACCGTAGAACTCCCTTTCTAGCTTCGGCACCTCGATCACCATCTCGTCTTCGGCGAGGACGAGATGCGCCAGTGCCTCAGCATCGTTGACGGGATGCCCGGAGAGAGTGAACGTACCCCGGCCGGTGTCGGTCATCGTCGCCCCGACGAACGTATCGGGCTCGACGAAGCCGAGCAGGAGATGCGGGATCTCGACTCGTCCCGCCTGCCCGGTCTGCCAGCCCTGCACCAGATATGTGTTGCGATCCGTGGCGTACAGCGACGGGCACTGCCCCTGCCCGGAGCCACCCTTACCGAGAAACTTCAAGCGCATGACCTGACTCCTCCCCAGGAGTGTGACCCCTTGTGACACCCCCACGGCAATCCTGCACCACGTGAACCCGAAACTTCCCCTGTTCAGCGAAGTCACGTCAAGTTCTGTCAAGGTCCTGGCCTGCGGCCCTTTCTGGCTCTTACCGTCTCAACAGGCACTCGGCACCGGAGAGTCTCCTCCCGGTGCCGAGTGCTCGCCAAGGTTCCCACCGTGCCGAGGAAGGCGACCGTGCGCCAGTACTACGTCAAGGTTCACTGCTGTAGGTCTCGTTGGCTCATCCACGTACCGGCCGTGGACCGGTGGACGGTTACGGACGACAAACGCGCCATCGAGCCGACCGCCCGGGAAATGATCGCTACGACGACCGGCAGGCCCCGCGATTCGTTCGATATCGACCTTGCGACCGGGCGGGCAATCGGTTCGGTCGATGAATTCGCACCCATCGGCCCGACACTCCAACGTTGGCACCCCAACCCTGAACGAGACCGCCCAGGGCGAGGCCCTACGGTCGACACATCGCAAGTCTCGGTCGGCCGGCGGCAGGGGAAGGATCGGCAGTGAACGACGACGTCGACGCAAACGCGCAGGACGACCCGGAGTGGGTCGTGTGGTCGAGCAACCAGCACACCGCCGATGCGATAGATCGCCTGTTCACCGAAACGCTGCCGAGGGTTCCGATCGGCGGGGAACGAGGATGGACGACTCCCGCAGGCGAGCCTGTGGGCCCGATGCCCCAGGGAGTCGACAGGTACAGCGACGAAATGGCCCTGTACTGGATCTCGGATGTTTTCGATTTCTTCCTGCCCGACGAAGACGCGTTGTACGAGCCCGCCCGAGCCGAGGTCGTGACCCAGTTCGTTTGCTACATAGGCGAGTATTTCATTCGGCATTGCGAGGGCCGATGGATCAACGAACCCGGCGAAAAGGTGCTGTACCGATTCGGTCCGACGATTCGGTACGACTGGACCGGAATCGTCGACAACCCGGAAGATTTGCTGTTCAGCGCAGTCGAGGAGGGCGACTTCCGATGTGTCACCTCCGAGTGGTTTTCGCGGACGATCGACTACGCCGAGGCTCATGGAACCGCGCACGAGGGTCTCGATATTCGGCGGAAGCATCGACGGGATTGATCGGAGTCCCGGGGGGATGTCGCAAGAGGAGGAATTCCGGCGCCGAGCCGTCGCACAGGCTCGCCGTCAACAGCGCGAAGCGTCCGAACGCGCACGCAGATCGCAGGACATCGGTCGCGAATTTCACTATGGCATAGCCGAATTGCGCGGCGAGACTTGCGCGAACGGCTGGCTGCACGAACAACCGGTAACGGTGGAACCGGGCCGGACTCGCGTGCACGACGCGGTCAAGGTCAACACGCAGGGCGGACGTGACTTCGTCGAGTACAAGTGCGGTAGACGGGTCGGCGGCGCGTTCCATATGGACCAGATGGCCAAGGATCGGAGAGTTCTCGAGTGTGATGAGCACGCACGCGGCACCTGGGTGCTCCTGAAAGGTTCCGCCGACGTCGAAGCCCGCCGGGAACTCGACCAGATGGTGCAGGACTTTCCTGGTCGATTCCGAGTCGTGGAGGTCACCCGGGAGTTGGCGGCGAAGGCCCGGGATGTGGGGATGCGCTTGGAGCGAGGCCGGCATCAGATGGAGCTGGTCGACTCGGGCAAACTTCGGCGTCTGCAACGGATCAAGGAGCGCCGCGAGAAACTCCAGGAGAAGGAACGCACCCGCGACGCTGCCCGCCAGGCGGTCGAACGAGCGGATCGCGAGCGTCGAACTCACGAAGCCGACCGGCGACAGCGCGACGCCGCCGACCGGTTGGCCGCCAGTGCTCGCCGGGAACGGGCCGCCAACGCGCGAGGCGAGAGGCTTCCGATGACCGGGCGAGAGGTCCGAGACATCCTCGTCGTCACATTTCCGATGCCGCCGGTCCCGATCTCGCCGCAGCGCGAGCGTCCATCAGCGGGCTCCGCAAGCCTGACCAGGGCTCGCGAGAGGGCCGATAGAGAACGCGGCCTCAGCCGCGAACGCTGAGGGCACGGGCGCGGGGCTGGACCGGAGGGTCAGCTCACCCCCACCAGCGCCGCCAACGCCATTTCGCGTAGGGCCGGTCGGACGCGCTCCGCGTCGGAGGCGGTGGCGCTGTGCGGGGTTGAGTTCATCAGTCCGAACACCGCGTGGGCCCGTACGCGGGCTTCGCCTTCGGACAGCTGTGGGTGGACCCGCTGTAGCGCGTCCACCCACAGTTCGACGTATTGCCGCTGGGTGCGGCGGACGCGGCGGCGGGCGTCGTCGGGCATCTGGTCCAGGTCGCGGTCCTGGATGCGGATGAGTTCGGGCTCGCCGAGGGCGAAGTCGAGGTGGAAGTCGACGAGTCCGGCGATGACCGATCGCGGGTCTCCGCCATCGTGGTCGGCGAGCACGGCCCGGCCGCCGTCGAGGAGGCGTTCACTGACGCCGACCAGGAGTTCCACCAGCAGCGCTTCCTTGCTGGGGAAGTGCCGGTAGACCGCGGGGCCGCTGATGCCGACGGCCGCGCCGAGGTCGTCGAGCCGGACGCCGAGGAAGCCGCGGTCGGCGATGAGGCGCGCGCCGGCCTCGAGCAGCCTGCGGCGCCGCTCGGCTTTCAACTGCTCACGGCGGGTGCCTTCGGACGCCTCGGTGCCGACCACGCGCACACCCCTCTCCCACACGCCCCTGACCCGGGCCTGGACAACTCAGTTAATCAAGATTAACCTGAATCTCAGTTATCGGCGACTAACTGGATCGGCCGGATCGGCCGCTCCACCTCCATTCGAGAAGCGAGGCGGGATGACGATCACCCAGGACGTCGGCAACCGCGCGGCGCATCAGGCGCTCACCGCGGAACTGCGCGAACGCCTGGCCGCCGCGGCGCTCGGCGGGCCGGAGAAGGCCCGCGAGCGGCACGTGGCGCGCGGCAAACTGCTGCCACGGCAGCGCGTGGACCAACTGCTCGACCCCGGCAGCCCGTTCCTGGAGCTGTCGCCGCTGGCGGCCACCGGGATGTACGGCGACGAGTGCCCGGGGGCGGGCATCATCACCGGCATCGGACGGGTGTCCGGGCGCGAATGCGTGATCGTGGCCAACGACGCGACGGTCAAGGGCGGCACCTACTACCCGATGACGGTCAAGAAGCATCTGCGCGCGCAGGAAGTGGCGTTGCAGAACAACCTGCCGTGCATCTACCTGGTCGATTCGGGCGGCGCGTTCCTGCCGCGCCAGGACGAGGTGTTCCCCGACCGCGAGCACTTCGGCCGCATCTTCTACAACCAGGCCACCATGAGCGCGGCGGGCATCGCGCAGATCGCCGCCGTGCTCGGCTCGTGCACGGCAGGCGGCGCGTACGTGCCCGCGATGAGCGACGAGGCGGTGATCGTGCGCAACCAGGGCACGATCTTCCTCGGCGGTCCGCCGCTGGTGAAGGCGGCGACCGGCGAGGTGGTCACGGCCGAGGAACTCGGTGGCGGCGAACTGCATTCGCGCACCTCCGGTGTCACCGACCACCTGGCCGAGGACGACCAGGACGCGCTGCGCATCGTGCGCCGCATCGTGGCCACCCTGGGCCCGCGCCCGCAGGCCCCTTGGGAGGTGCTGCCCACGATCGAGCCCGCCGCGCCCACCGAGGAGCTCTACGACGTGGTGCCGGTGGACCTGCGCACGCCCTACGACGTGCGCGAGGTGATCGAGCGCCTGGTCGACGGCGCACCGGGCGGCGAGTCCGGTTTCCACGAGTTCAAGGCCGAGTACGGCAAGACGCTGGTCACCGGGTTCGCGCGCATCCACGGCCATCCGGTGGGCATCGTCGCCAACAACGGCGTGCTGTTCGCCGAATCCGCCATGAAGGGCGCGCATTTCATCGAGCTGTGCGACAAGCGCAGCATCCCGCTGCTGTTCCTGCAGAACATCACCGGCTTCATGGTCGGGCGTGACTACGAGGCGGGCGGCATCGCCAAGCACGGCGCCAAGATGGTGACCGCGGTGGCGTGCGCGCGGGTGCCGAAGCTGACGGTGGTGATCGGCGGCTCCTACGGCGCGGGCAACTACTCCATGTGCGGGCGCGCGTATTCGCCGCGCTTCCTGTGGATGTGGCCGAACGCGCGGATCTCGGTGATGGGCGGCGAGCAGGCCGCCTCGGTGCTGGCGACCGTGCGCGGCGACCAGCTCGACAGCAGCGGCAACCCGTGGTCGGCCGAGGACGAGGAGAAGTTCAAGGCCCCGATCCGCGAACAGTACGAGCACCAGGGCAACCCCTACTACTCCACCGCACGACTGTGGGACGACGGCGTCATCGACCCCGCCGACACCAGAACGGTGCTCGGCCTCGCACTCTCGGTGTGCGGGCAGGCGCCGCTGGAACCGGTCTCCTACGGCGTCTTCCGGATGTGAGCGCGATGATGATGAACAACTCCCACCCCATCGGCTTCGACACCGTGCTGGTCGCCAACCGCGGCGAGATCGCGGTGCGGGTCATCCGCACGCTGCGCGCGCTCGGCGTGCGCTCGGTCGCCGTCTACAGCGACGCCGACGCCGGTGCGCGGCACGTGCGCGAGGCCGACGTCGCGGTGCGGCTCGGACCCGCCCCCGCCCGCGAGAGCTACCTCGACATCGACAAGGTGGTCGACGCCGCGGTGCGCACCGGGGCACAGGCCGTGCATCCGGGCTACGGATTCCTCTCCGAGAACGCCGCCTTCGCGACCGCGCTGGACAAGGCGGGCATCGTCTTCCTCGGCCCGCCCGCGCGGGCGATCGAGATCATGGGCGACAAGATCGCGGCGAAGAACACCGTCTCGGCCTTCGGCGTGCCGGTGGTGCCCGGCATCGCCGAGCCCGGCCTCAGCGACGACGACCTGATCGCCGCGGCCGCCGAGGTCGGCTATCCCGTGCTGGTGAAGCCCTCCGCGGGCGGCGGCGGCAAGGGCATGCGCCGCGTCGACGACCCCGCCGACCTGCCCGCCGCCCTGGTGAGCGCCCGGCGCGAGGCGGGGGCGGCCTTCGGCGACGACACGCTGTTCCTGGAGCGTTTCGTCACCAATCCGCGCCACATCGAGGTGCAGGTGCTGGCCGACCGGCACGGCAACGTCCTGCACCTGGGCGAACGCGAGTGCAGCCTGCAACGCAGGCACCAGAAGGTGATCGAGGAGGCGCCCTCGCCGCTGCTGGACGCCGAGACCCGCGCGCGCATCGGCGCGGCGGCCTGCGACACCGCGCGCAGCGTCGACTACGTGGGAGCGGGCACGGTGGAGTTCATCGTCTCGGCCGACCGGCCCGACGAGTTCTTCTTCATGGAGATGAACACCCGCCTCCAGGTGGAGCATCCGGTGACCGAGATGGTGACCGGGGTGGACCTGGTGGAGTGCCAGGTGCGGATCGCAGCCGGGCAGCAGCTGGGCGTGGACCAGGGGCAGATCCGGCTCACCGGGCACGCCGTGGAGGCCCGGGTGTACGCCGAGGACCCGGGGCGCGGCTTCCTGCCCACCGGCGGCACCGTGCTCGACCTGCGCGAGCCGGAAGGGCCGGGGGTGCGGGTGGATTCGGGCCTGCGGGTGGGCACGGTGGTCGGCAGCGACTACGACCCGATGCTGTCGAAGGTGATCGCGCACGGCCCGGACCGCGCGTCCGCGCTGGCGAGCCTGGATCGCGCACTCGCCGACACGGTGCTGCTCGGTGTCACGAGCAACATCGAGTTCCTGCGGTTCCTGCTCGCCGATGACGACGTGGCCGCCGGCAGGCTCGACACCGGTCTGCTCGACCGCCGCGTCGGTGACTTCACCCCGGCGCCCGCCACCGACGAGGCGTTCGTCGCGGCCGCGGCCTACCACTGGCTGGGCCTGTTCCCGCAGGAGCAGGGTGGTCCGCGTGGTGACGCCGCGCTGTCGTCGGCCCGGGATCTGTGGGCGGTGCCGACCGGCTGGCGGGTCGGCGAACACGCGCCGATCCCGATCCGGCTGGCCGCCGACGACCGGACCGAGCACGTCTACCTGACCGGCCTGCCGGGGGACGGGCGGGTGCGGGTCGGCGACGGCGAGAACCGAGCGGTGCGTGCCGAATTCACGGCGACCGCGCCGGGCCGCGGCCTGCTGGCCCTCACCCTCGACGGGGTGCGGCAGACCTACCGGGTGGCCGAGCACGCCGATGCGCTGTGGGTGGCCGGACCGGGCTGGGTCACCATGCTGCGCGCGGTGGCCGAGGCGAGCGTGCGCGGCGGTGACGAGCACGTGGGCGACGCCGAGATCCGCAGTCCCATGCCGGGCGCGGTGATCGCCGTCCCGGCCGCCACCGGCAGCGTGGTCGCCGCGGGCGCGCCGGTGGTGGTGGTCGAGGCCATGAAGATGGAGCACACCCTCACCGCCCCGGTCGCGGGCACCGTCGAGATCCTGGTCGAACCGGGCACCCAGGTGCGGTTGGACCAGCCGCTGGCCCGCATCACCGCCGCCGACGCGGCCGAACCCGAAACCGACAGAGCAGAAGGACTTTCCGCATGACCGACTTCCTGTCCACCGGCACACTGCCCGAGGACTACCGCGATCTGGCCCTGACGGTGCGGGACTTCGCCCAGCAGGTCGTCGCACCGGTCGCCGCCGAACACGATGCCGCGCACACCTTCCCGTACGAGGTGGTGGCGGGCATGGCCGACATGGGCCTGTTCGGCCTGCCGTTCCCGGAGGAGTACGGCGGCATGGGCGGTGACTACTTCGCGCTGTGCCTGGCGCTCGAGGAGCTGGGCAAGGTCGATCAGAGCGTGGCGATCACGCTGGAGGCGGGCGTCTCGCTCGGCGCGATGCCGGTCTACCGCTTCGGCAACGACAAGCAGAAGCAGGAGTGGCTGCCGCAGCTGACCAGCGGCCGCGCGCTGGCCGCCTTCGGCCTCACCGAGCCGGACGCGGGTAGCGACGCGAGCGGCACCAGGACCACCGCGGTCGCCGACGGCGAGGACTGGGTCATCAACGGCCGCAAGCAGTTCATCACCAACTCCGGCACCGACATCACCAAGCTCGTGACGGTGACCGCGGTGACCGGCAGCCAGGACGGCCGCAAGGAGATCTCCACCATCCTGGTGCCCACCGACACCCCCGGCTTCGTCGCCGAGCCCGCCTACAACAAGGTCGGCTGGAACGCCTCCGACACCCACCCGCTCTCTTTCACCGACGTGCGGGTGCCGCAGGAGAACCTGCTCGGCGAGCGCGGCCGCGGCTATGCCAACTTCCTGCGCATCCTCGACGAGGGCCGCATCGCCATCGCGGCGCTCTCGGTGGGCGCGGCGCAGGGCTGCGTGGACGAGAGCGTGCGCTACGCCAAGGAGCGGCTGGCCTTCGGCAAACCGATCGGCAGCTACCAGGCCGTCGCGTTCAAGATCGCCCGCATGGAGGCGCGCGCGCACGCGGCCCGGGCCGCCTACTACGACGCCGCCGCGCTGATGCTGGCGGGCAAGCCGTTCAAGAAGCAGGCCTCCATCGCCAAGCTGGTCGCCAGCGAGGCGGCGATGGACAACGCGCGCGATGCCACCCAGATCTTCGGCGGCAACGGCTTCATGAACGAATACGCTGTGGCCAGGCACTATCGCGACAGCAAGATCCTGGAAATCGGTGAGGGCACGACGGAGGTGCAGCTGATGCTGATCGGACGGGAGCTGGGCCTGTGAGCACCGAGCACACCGGTAGCGAACCGCGCAGGATCGTGCAGCGCGGGCTGTGGTTCGAGGAGTTCGAGACCGACGTGGTCTATGAGCACCGGCCGGGGCGCACCATTACCGAAGCCGACAACGTGCTGTTCACCACGCTGACGATGAACACCCAGGCGCTGCACCTGGACGCCGCGTTCAGCGACGCGCTGCCGCCGTTCAACAAGCGGCTGGTGAACTCGATGTTCACGCTGTCCACGCTGGTGGGGCTCTCGGTCGCGCAGCTGACCCAGGGCACCATCGTGGCCAACCTGGGCTTCTCCGACATCGCCTTCCCCAAGCCGCTGTTCCACGGCGACACGATCTACGCCGAGACGGTGGTGACCGACAAGCGGGAGTCCAAGTCGCGGCCCGGCGAGGGCATCGTCACCTTCGCCCACACCGCCCGCAATCAGCACGGCGAGGTGGTCGCCACGGCCACCCGCAAGACCCTGGTCCGGCTGCGGCCGGCGGCGTCGTGACCGCGGCGACGAGCTGGCAGCCGCCCGGCCCGGCCTGGCTGTTCTGCCCGGCCGACCGGCCCGAGCGCTACGCCAAGGCCGCCGCCGCGGCCGACGTGGTGATCCTCGATCTCGAGGACGGGGTGGCACCGGCGGACAAGGCGGCGGCCCGCACCGCGCTGGTGTCGACGCCGCTGGACCCCGAGCGCACCGTGGTGCGGGTGAACGCGGTGGGCACCGACGAGCACGCACTCGATCTGCTGGCGCTGGCGGACACCCGCTACCGGCGGGTGATGCTGCCCAAGACCGAATCGGCCGAACAGCTCTCCGGGCTGGCCGACTACGAGGTGATCGCGCTGATCGAATCGCCGCTGGGTGCGCTGGCCGTGGGCCGGGCGGTGCTGGCGCGCAACGCGATCGGCGTGATGTGGGGTGCGGAGGATCTGGTCGCGGGACTGGGTGGCACGGGAAGCAGGCACGCCGACGGCTCCTACCGGGACGTCGCGCGGCACGTGCGCTCGACGTCGCTGCTGGCGGCCAAGGCCTACGGCAAGCTCGCGCTCGACTCGGTCTACCTCGACATCGCCGACCTGGACGGCCTGCGCGCCGAAGCCGAGGACGCGGTGGCGGTCGGTTTCGACGTGAAGGTCGCCATCCACCCCAGCCAGGTGCCGGTGATCCGGGCCGCATACGCGCCGGCGCCGGCGGAGATCGACTGGGCGCGGCGGGTACTGGCGGCGGTGCCGGACAATCGGGGTGTGTTCGCCTTCGAGGGCAGGATGGTCGACGGTCCGGTGCTGCGGCACGCCGAACAGATCCTGCGCCGCGCGGGCCAGGACTGAACAGCACCAGGGAGGAGATTCGCGGTGCAACCACAGTGGGTGCCCACCGAGCAGGACGTCGCCGAGGCCAGGATCACCGATTTCGCCCGGTTCGCCGCCGCGCGCAGCGGCTCGGCGGCACCGGACTACCGGGCGCTGTGGCAGTGGTCGGTGCGGGATCTGCCCGGGTTCTGGCGGGCCGTCTGGGACTATTTCGAACTCGGTGAGGTCGCCGGTGACGTGCTGGCGACGGCCGACATGCCGGGCGCGCAGTGGTTTCCCGGCACCCGAGTGAACTATGTCGATCAGGTGGTGCGGCAGGCGCGCACCGACCGGCCCGCCATCCTGGCCGCGAGCGAGGACGCGCCGGTGCGCGAGGTGTCGTGGGCCGAATTGATCGACAGCACCGCGGCGTTCGCCCGCACCCTGCGGTCGCTGGGGGTGCGGCCCGGCGACCGGGTGGTCGGCTACCTGCCCAACATTCCCGAGGCGGTGATCGCCTTCCTCGCCACCGCGAGCATCGGGGCGGTGTGGAGCGCGTGCGGGCAGGACTACTCCCCCAAGGCGGCGCTGGACCGGCTCGGCCAGCTGGAGCCGACCGTGCTGGTGACCGCCGACGGTTACCGCTTCGGCGGCAAGGCGCACGAAAAGAGCGCCGACATCGCGGCGCTGCGCGCGGGCCTGCCGACCCTGCGGGCCACGGTGGTGGTGGAGCGCCTGGGCGCGGCGGTGCCCGAAGCCACCAGCTGGGCCGACGCCGTCGCCGACACCGACAACGCGGCCCCGCTCATCCAGACCGAGCCGGTCGACTTCGACCATCCGCTGTGGATCGTGTTCTCCTCCGGCACCACCGGGCTGCCCAAGGGCATCGTGCACGGGCACGGCGGCGTGCTGCTCGAGCATCTCAAGGCGGTCGCGCTGCAATCGGACATCGGTCCCGCGGACACCTTCTTCTGGTACACCAGCCCCAGCTGGATGATGTGGAACTTCCAGGTGGCCGGGCTGCTCACCGGGTCGACCATCGTCACCTACGACGGCAGCCCCACCCATCCCGGCCCGGACGGGCTGTGGCGGCTGGCCGCCGAGCTGGGCGTGACCGTGCTCGGCACCAGCCCCGGCTACGTGCTGGCCTGCATCAAGGCGGGCGCGGTGCCGCGCACCGAGCACGACCTGTCGGCGCTGCGGCTGGTCGGTATCACCGGGTCGGCGCTGCCGCCGTCCTCGGCGCTGTGGCTGCGCGACAACGTCGGCGAGCACGTGCCGGTGGCCTCGATCAGCGGCGGCACCGACGTGGTGTCGGCGTTCCTCGGGTGGGCCCGCACGGTGCCGGTGTGGCCGGGTGAGCTGTCGGTGCCCTACCTCGGTGTGGCGCTGGACGCCTACGACGAGTCGGGGCGGCCGGTGCGCGGCGAGGTCGGCGAGCTGGTGGTCACCGCGCCGATGCCGTCGATGCCGGTGTCCTTCTGGCGCGACGAGGACGGCAAGCGCTACCACGACGCCTACTTCGACATGTTCCCCGGCGTGTGGCGGCACGGTGACTGGATCACCATCACCGACCACGGCAGCGTCATCGTGCACGGCCGCTCCGACTCCACGCTGAACCGGCACGGCATCCGGATGGGCAGCGCCGACATCTACCAGGCGGTGGAGGGCCTGCCCGAGATCGCCGAGGCGCTGGTGATCGGGGTGGAACAATCCGACGGCGGCTACTGGATGCCGCTGTTCGTGCTGCTCGCCCCGGGCGCGGAGCTGACCGAGGACCTCGTGGCCCGCATCCGCGAGACCATCCGCACCGAGGTCTCCCCGCGGCACGTGCCCGACGAGATCCTGCTCGCGCCCGGCATTCCGCACACCCGCACCGGCAAGAAGCTCGAGGTGCCGATCAAGAAGCTGTTGCAGGGCGCCGAGCCGGGCGCGGTGGTGGAGCGCAGTGCGGTCGACAATCCGGACCTGCTGGACTGGTACGCCGCGGTCCGCCCGGCGGGGCGCTGAGCGGGCTCAGGCCCGGCCGCGCGCTGAGCGGGCTCAGCCGATCCGGGCCCGCACCCGGCGCAGCGCGCCCCGCCACAGGGCCAGCTGGGCGCCGGTGACCGTGCGCACCAGCTCGCCCGCCGTCAACGCGCGCATCAACTTCGCCTGATCGGCCATGGACGCCCGTCGCACCGCCGAGGACGCCTTGCTCGGATGACCCGCGTCCACCGGCGGGCGCGGGTCGTACTCGATGTCGAGCTGCACGGTGCGGGCCCGGTCGGCGCCGTGGATCTCGGCGACCAGCCACAGCGCCATGTCGATGCCCGCCGAGACGCCCGCGGCGGTGACGATCCGCGCGTCCGCGCGCACCACCCGCTCCTGTTTGCGCGGCTGGGCGCCGAGCAGGCCGAGCGCGGACTGGGCGGCCCAGTGGGTGGTGGCTGGTTTGCCGTCGAGCAGTCCGGCGGCGGCGAGCACCAGGGCGCCGGTGCACACCGAGGTGGTCCATTCGGCGGTGCGGTGCGCCGCGCGCAACCAGTCCAGCACCGCCGTGTCCGCGGCGACGGCGGTGGCCGCGGGCCCGCCGGGCACGACGACGATCTGCGGGGCGGGAGTCTCGGCGAAGGTGTGGGTGACGCCGAGCGCGAGCACGCCGCTGTCGGTGATCACCGGGCCGACCTCGTGGCCGACGAAGCGGATCTCGGTGTCGGGCGCGAAGCGCAGCACCTCGTAGGGCCCGATGGCATCCAACGCGGTCATCCCCGGATACAGCACGATCGCCACCTGTCGGGCGGGCACGGCGCACCCCCTTCGTCGAACCGGTGGACAGACCGTAGCACCGGCCCGGAGCACACGGGGGTGGCACAGGCCCGACCTGGACAAATCCGCCGGATGTCCGGGTCGTTACGATGAAGGGCATGAGTGTCGACAACCGCCGCACGGCGCGAAACGTGGTCGACGGCGACTCGGCACCCCGTGAGATCCGGCGCAGGCCGAAGAACCGCCGCGCCCAGATCGCCGCGGCCTCGGCCGCCGCGTTCGGCGCCCTGGGCTACCACGGTGTCAGCATGGAGGACATCGCCTCGGGTCTTGGCATCAGCTCCGCGGCGCTGTATCGGCACTATCCCAGCAAGTACGCGCTGTTCCGCGAGGAGCTGTTGCGGGTCGGCCAGGCGCTCACCGAATCGGTCCGGCTCCCCGAGGAAGCCGCCGACCGGGACCCGGAGCACCGCCTGCGCCATCTGCTGGAGGCCCTGATCGGCGCGGCCATCGACAACCGGCCCACCCTGACGCTGGTGCGCTGGGAGGTGCGCTACCTCGACGAGCAGGATCAGCAGACCCTCGCCGACCAGCAACACACCGTGCTCGAGGCGATCGGCGCCGAACTGCGCGCGCTGCGACCGGAACTGACCGCCGACGACACGCGCGTGTTGCGGGCGGCCATCCTCAGCGTGGTCACCAGCATCGCCGACCACCACGCCGCGATGCCTGCCAAGGCGCTGGTGCGGTTGCTCTCCTCGGCCTGCCTGGCGTTGGCGCACGCCGACCTGCCGCCGGCCTCGGCCGAGTCGGAGGAGGCGCCGCCGGTGGAGATCCCCGACTCGTTCAAGCACGAGCTGTTGCTGCGCAAGGCCGTCGAGCTGTTCCACGACCGCGGCTACCCGAACGTCAGCGTGGAGGAGATCGCCGGTGCGGCGGGGCTTTCGGCGGCCTCGGCGGTCTACCGCTTCTATCGCGGCAAGAGCGACCTGCTCGCGGCCGCCTTCCGCCGCGCCGCCGACCGGGTCTCCGCGGCGATCGGTCCCGCGGTGGCCGCGGCGCCGAATCCCGAAGCGGCGATGAGCATTCTGATCGAACGGTTCGTGGCCGGATCGTTCGCCGAGCGCGAGCTCACCTTCGTCTACTACACCGAGTTCCAGCACGTGCCCGCCGAGGAACGCACTGTGCTGCGTAACATCCAGCGGCTCAACGTGGAGGAGTGGAGCAAGCTCGTGCGCGACGTGCGGACCGAACTGTCCCCCGCCGAAGCGCGTTTCCTGGTGCACGCGGCCTTCGCGCTCGTCGTCGACCTGGGCCGGGCATTCGGCAGCGACCCCGTCGCCGGGCAGCAGCGGGTGCGCACGGCGATGGAGATCGTGCTGTTCGGCCGTCCCGTCACCGCCCGGTGAACCGGTCCGCCGGAATCCGCTGGATGTTAACGGGTATTCCCACCCTGGTCCTTATCATCGGCCACATGAGCAGCAGCGTTACCGGCTTTTTGTGACCTTTCGTTCAGTTCGCGTCGGGGCGCAGGAACAGGCCGTTCCCAAGCATCTGTTTGGGATAACATGCCGGAATGGACGCGCACAAACGCCGCACCACACGCGGCTCGGCAGGCGGCGATCCCGTCACCGGGCGAGTGGTCCGCAAACGTCCGCGGGATCGGCGTGCGCAGATCGCGGCCGCGTCCGCGGAGGCCTTCGGAGCGCTCGGCTACCACGGGGTGAGCATGGAGGACATCGCCTCCCGCCTCGACATCAGTTCCACCGCGCTCTACCGCCACTACCCCAGCAAATACGCGCTGTTCCGGGAGGAGGCGCTGCGCTTGAGCGCGCTGTGCGAGCAGGCCGTCCACCTGCCCGAGCACCTTCTCGACGCGCCCGCGCAACAACGGCTCGCGCACATTCTCGACGCGCTGGTCGACCGGTCCATCACCGATCGCCGCGGAGCGTCGTTGCTGCGCTGGCAGTCCCGCTACCTGCGGCCCGAGGACTACCGGGTGCTCATCGGGCAACTCGGCGACGTCTACGCGATGCTGCGCTCCCTGCTGGCCGACAGCCGCCCCGAGCTGTCCCGGGCGGACCGGGCGGTACTGGCGACCTCGGTGCTCAGTGTGATCGGCAGCATCTCCGATCACCACGTGTCGATTCCGGTGCGCGCCTTGGCGAAGCTGCTGCGTTCGGCTTCGGATGCCGTGCTCGCCTGTGAGCTGCCGCCGATCGGCGAGCGCACCGCGGCGCACACCCCCTCGGAAGTGCCGTTGACCTTCAAACACGAACTGCTGCTGAAACGTTCGATCGAGCTGTTCCACGAGCGCGGCTACCCGAACGTGAGCGTGGAGGACATCGCCAATGCCGCGGGGTTACCGGCGTCCTCGGCGGTCTACCGGTTCTACCGCAGCAAGGGCGACATCCTGGCCGCGGCGTTCCGGCGGGCGGCCGATCGGGTCTCGGCGGCCATCGGTCCCGCGATCGCCGGCGCCGACGGCCCCGAGCAGGCCCTGGTGACGTTGATCGAGCTGTATGTCGCGGGCTCGTTCGCCGAGCGGGAGCTGACCTTCGTCTACTACGCCGAGATCAGCAACGTGCCGCCGGAGGACCGGACGGTGCTGCGGAACATCCAGCGGCTCAACGTGGAGGAGTGGGCCAAGCTGGTGGTCGGGGTGCGCCCGGAGCTCTCCCCCGCCGAGGCGCGCGTGCTGGTGCACGCCGCGCTCGCGCAGGTCGTCGACATCGGCCAGTGGCTGGGGCCGGACAACCCGATCTGCTCGCAGGCCCGGGTGATCCACCTGATGCAGGTCATCCTGTTCGGCCGCCCGGCCACCGCCTGAGCGCGGTCGGCAGGGGCGGCGGCCGCGCCGCGTCACTCCGTGGACCGGGTGCGGCGGCGCGGCGTCACTGCTGGGGGACCGAGGCCAGCGGCGAGTTGACGTGGTTGACCAGCCAGCGGCCGTCGGTCTTCTCCATCCGCATGATCATCGACAGCTGCCCGGGCGAAGGTTTGCCCTGGGTGCCGACGCTGGTGATGGTCTGGCCGATGACGACGATCGCTTCGGCGGAGGTCTCGTCGCCGGTCTTGATCGCGCACTGCACGTCGTCGGCCTTGGACACCACCTCGCCCTGGGTGAGCACCTCGCGCAGTTCCCTGCTGGTGTCGTCGAACTGCTTGCGCCAGTCGCCGGTCGCGCCGTCGAGCACCTTGGCGAAATAGGCGTCGAGGTTCTTCGCGTCGTAGTCGGCCAGCACCGGCGCGTAGGCGCAGGCGGCCTGCCTGGCCTCCTCGTGCGCGGCCAGCAGGCCCTCGTGTTCGCTGTTCTGGCTGGAGAACCAGCCCGCCGCGCCGACCGACGCGCCGACCAGCACCGCGACCGCCGCACCGGCGGTGACGGTGCGGGCACGGCCTGCGGGCCATCGCAGCTTCGCCGCGAATCCCGGTGCGGCGGCGGCTGTTCCGGGATCGTCGGTGGAGTCTCGGGCCGCCGCCGGCTCCGTCTTGTCGAGCGTGACCGCCTTGTCGTCGGTCGCGTCCTTGCCCGCCGAGGTCGCGGCCGAGCCGGTCGTCGCGCCCGCCCCCTCGGCCGGTTCCGCGGCGTCGCGGTCCGGCTCGGGAGTGGCGGCCTTGTCGACGTCGTTGTCACTCATGGCAGTTCGGTTCCTTGTCTCCGGCGTGGCGCGGGCCTACCGGGGTGTGGGTGCGGGCTGGGACATCTCGTCGCCGGTCACGCCGGGGGGCGGGCCGGAGCCGTTGTCGGGCACGTTCGGCCGTGGCGCGTTGGCCGAGCCGCGGATCTGCAACGCCGGATCGTCGGTGACGCAGTAGTTGTAGAGCCGCACCCTGCTGTCGGTGGCGGCGACCACCGGGATCTTCGGGACGGTGGGGTAATCGCAGGTCGGGCGGGGCCACGGGTCGACGAGGGTGTGGTAGGCGCCGTCGTGCGCGGGCACGCCGATGGCGGCCGAGCCGGCCCGCAGTGCCGGGAACAGCGCCTCGATGGCGGGCTGGCGCAGCTTCGCCGCGCGGGTGATGGCCACGAAATTGGTGGTCAGGTTGGTGATCGGGTCCTCGGTGTCGGCGATGAAGCCGCCGACGGTGGCCAGCTGGCCGGGCGCGAGGTCGAGGAAACGGCGCAGTTCCTGGTCGGCGGCGGTGAGCTGCTCGAACAGCGCGCCCGCGCCGGTGGTCAAGGTGGTCAGGTCGGGCTGCGCGTGCGAGGTGGTGTCGGCGATGATCTCGAGGTTCTCGATCAGTTGCCTGGTCTGTGGCAGCAGCTCGTCCAGTCCGGCCATCGCGCGGCTGATGCCGGAGATCATGTTGCGCAACCGGTCCGGGCCGCCGGCCAGCGCCTTGTCCAGTTCGTCGATGATGACGTTCAACCGGGCCGGGTTCATGCCGCCGATCAGCCCGCTCATGTTGTCGAGCACCGAGGGCACGGTCACCGGCGTGGTGGTGCGGGCCACCTCCACCACGTCGCCGTCGCGCAGGTAGGGGCCGCTGTCGGCGTCCGGGCGGAAGTCGAGGTACTGCTCGCCCGCGGCGGACAGGCGCCCGACCGCCACGGTGCCGCCGACCGGGATCTTGGCCCAGGACTGGATCTCGGCCTCGGCGACGATGCCGACCTCGGCCACCCGGACCTCGGCCACCCGGCCCACCCGGCTGCCGCGGAAGGTGACGTCGTTGTTCGCCAGCAGTCCGCCGGAGTTCCTCAGTTCCACGGTCACCGTGTAGGTGTCGGGCAGCGGGTTGATGCGCAGCACGGCCAGCCCGAGGTAGGCCGACCCGGCCAGCAGCACCGCGACCAGGCCCAGGTTGGCGATCGCCACCCGGCGGCGCACCAGGTAGTTCCACAGCGGGATGTTCATCGGCCGCCCTCCTGTCGCGGCGGGCTGGTGAGCCTGCCGATCACCTTCTCGATGACCTGCGCGAGACTGCCGATGAACAGCGGCACGTCGTTCAGTTCGGGCGGACGGCTACCGGACGGGTCGGTGAGCGCGCCGATGCTCAGGTACGACACGGTGGCCGCCACCGACAGCGCCTCACCCTCGAACGACGCCGCGATCGATGGATAGAGCTGCTCGTAGCGTTGCAGCATCTGGCCCAGGTCGTCGCCCATGGCGGTGAATCCGCCCATCAGCTTCTGGATGCTGTCGAACAGGCTCACGAAATCGCCGCCGGTGGTCTCGGTGAAGTCGCCGAGCGCGGCCATCGTCACCGACACCTTGCCGATCAACGCGGAGATGTCGCGGTTGTTCTCCGCGACCAGGCCGAGCAGCGCCGGGAACGTGTCGGCGGCTTCGCCGAGTTCGGCTTTGCGCGCGGCCATTTCACCGGTGAGCACAGTGAGCCCGTGCAACACGCTGTCGATGTCGGCGGTGCGCTGGTTCAGCGCCGTGATCGCGGCGCCGAGCTCGTTGAGCAGGTGCGCCAGTTGCGGTGCGCGCCCGGCGAACATCGAGTTCATCTCGGAGGTGATCTTGGCGGCCTGGTTGAGGCCGCCGCCGTTGAGCAGCATGGAGATCGAGACCATCAGCTGCTCCACGGACGCGCCCGCCGAGGTCAGATCGGTGCCGATGGTGTCGCCGGGCTGGAGCACGGGCGCGTTCGGGTCGTGCTCGGGCAGGGTCATCGCCACGAAGATGTCGCCGAGCGGCGTGGCTTGGCGCAGTTCGGCGGTGGTGCCGCGCGGCAGCCGGATGTCCTCGCGGATCTCGAGTTCCACGTCGGCGAGGAAGTTGGTGGTGCTGATCTCCTCGACCACACCGATGTCGGTGCCGCCGATCTTGACGTGAGCGCGTTCGGGCAGGTTGAGCGCGTCGTCGAAGACGACGTGGATGGTGTAGCCCGGTCCGCCGATGCCCGGTTTCGGCAGCGGCACGTTGTCCACGGTCACCGCGCAGCCGGTGGTGCCGGCCAGCACAGCCAGGCTCAGCGCCGCGGCGGCGATGCGCGCGGCCCTCATTTGGTGAGCCCCAGCAGTGCGGCGGTTAGGCCGAAGTCCGGCCCCATGTCCATGATCCTGCCGGTGCGGCACCCGTCCAAGCGCATCTGCACGCGCTCGCAGAACAGGGCGAGCGCCTCGCCGTCGAGCACCGCCTTGTCCAGCAGGCCGTGCAACCGGATCGCCCGGTGCTCGAAACTGGTGGCGTTGGCGAGGTTTTCGAAGAACAGCGGGGTCACGTCCACGATCTCGGTGAGCTGGCGGGCATTGGCGCGCATCTGCTCGGTGATGGCGACGAAGCGGGTCAGCGCGCCGGCCAGCTGGTCCTGGTTCTGGCCGACCACGGCGGAGGTGTTGGCGACGAAGTCGTTGAGCTGGGTCAGCACCGCGTGCAGACCGGGGGCCTGCTCCCCCATCAGCTGCACCAGTTCGGTGAGCCTGCCGCTGAAATCGCGCACGGTCTGATCGTTGGCGGCGATGACCTGGGTGATCTCGTTGAGCTTGATGATGGTGTTGGAGATCTGGTCCTTGTTGGCGAAGGTCACCTCGAACGCGCCGGCCAGTTCGTCGAGCGTCTCGCGCAGCCGGTCGCCGTTGCCGTCGAGCAGCGGGAACAGCACCCGGCTGGCCATCGGGCCCTCCTGGTTGTCCCCCTTCAACGCGGCGCCGAGCTGGTCGAAGTTCTCCAGGATGCGGTCCAGCTCGACCGGCACGCGGGTACGGGCCAGCGGGATGTGGTCGCCGTCGGCCAGCGTCGGACCGTCGCCGGTGTAGGCGGGGGCAAGTTCGACGTGCCGGTTGGTGATCAGCTGCGGCGACACCAGCGCCGCCATCGCGTCGGCGGGCACCTGAACGTCTTTGTCCAGCGACATCGTCACCTGGACGTAGCTGCCCTTGGGGGTGACGGTGTCCACCCGCCCGACGGCCACGCCGAGCACCGCGACCTCGTTGCCCGCGTACAGCCCGGCGACGTTCTCGAAATCGGCGCTGATGCGCAGCTTTTCGCCGAGGTATTCCTCCGGCAGGCCGGCGATGCTGTCGGGTAGCAGGGAACATCCCGACGCGACGGCGGCGGTCAGGCACAGCGTCGCGAGTTTCGCCGCGAGCCCGAGTCGGTGGATCAGTCTCTTCATCAGTTGCACCCCGGAATCGCTTGCGCGAAGCACAGCCAGTTGTCGGGTAGGACCCACGGCGCCCACACCTCGCCGTAGGGGCCGTTGCCGAGCGCGTTGTTGAACTGCCGCACGGCCACGGGCATGACCTCGTAGAGCCGGTCGAGGTTCTCCTTGTTCTTCTGCAGGCCCTCGGTCATCGTGTTCAGGTCGTGGATGAGCGGTCCCAGCTGGCCGTTGTTCTCGATGCCCATTTCCTGCAGCAGCGCCGAGAGCGCGGCGACGTTGTCGAGCAGCTGCTTCAGCAGCTGCTGCCGTTGCGCCACGGCGTTGCCGATCGCCTCGCCGCGGGTGAGCAGCAGCAGCACGGAGTTCTGGTTGTCGGCCACCAGCGCCGAGACCTCGTCCATGCTCTTCAGCAGCTTGTCGACCTCGTCGCGGCGATCGTTGATGACCTCGGCGAGCGCGCCGATGCTGTCCAGCGCGGCCACGGTGAGCTGCGGCGAGTCACCCATCTGGGCGTCGAGCACGTCCAGGGCCTGGCGCAGCTTCTCCGGGTCGATGCGCTCGATGCGCTCGAAGGAGGACTTGTACTGGGTGTCCTGGATGACCTTGCCCAGGTTGTAGGGCACCGAGGTGTTCTCCAGCGGGATGGTGTCGCCGGGCAGGCCGTTGCCGTCACCGGGGACCAGCTCGACATGCAACCTGCCGAGGATGGTGGACATCTTGATGGCCGCCCGCGCGTTGGCGCCCAGGCGCAGATCGCGGCGCACCCGCAGGTCGACGACGACCTTGTCGCCGGCCAGGCGCACCGCGCGTACCGCGCCGACCTCGATACCGGACACGTCCACGGTGGCACCCGGACGCAACCCGGCGGCCTGGGCGAATTCGGCATGGATGGTCTTGTCCGACACCCTCGCCTGTTTGACGATGCTGGAGCCGACGAGCAGCAGCACCACCGTCGCGGCCGCGGCGAGGCCGAGCCAGAGGAAGCGGTTGGCCCCGAACCGGGGCAGGGGCAGTCGCGCCATCAGCGGCACACCTCCGAATGCGAGTTGCCGCCGACCTGGGAGAACAGGCCCGGGGGCAGGACGACACCCCACAGCGAGACGTCCAGGCTGCAGAAGTAGGCGTTGCCGTAGGCGCCGTAGCTGGTGAAGCGGGCCAGCGAGGTCAGCAGCCCGGGCACCTCGACCGCGGCGCGGTCCAGTGCGGCGCCGTTGAGCAGCAGCAGTGCCACACCGGTGGTCGCCTCGTTCTGCGCCCGCGCCATGTCCGGCTTGACCTGCTGGAGCAGGCCGACCAGCGAATCGGTGGAGGTCGCGACCTGATCGACCGAGGACTTGAGCAGCTCACCCTCGGCGTAGAGGGCCTCGACCAGCGCCTTGGACTGGGTGATGAGGGTTTCCAGTTCGGTGCTGCGATTGGCCAGGCCGGAGATCACCGAACTCAGGTTGGCGATCACCTGCCCGAGGATCTCGTCGCGCTGACCGAAGGTGGCCGCCAGGTCGGCGGCCTGCATGATCAGCGTCGACAGCGACACGTTGTCGCCCTGCAACGCCTGGACCAACGTCTCCGACAGCGAGTTCACCTGGTCGGGTTGCAGCACCGAGAACAGCGGCTCGAACCCCGACAACAACGCCGACACGTCGAAGGACGGCTCGGTGCGCTCGACCGGGATGTGCCCGCCGGGTGCGAGCGGCTCCCCCTCCCCCTCGCCGGGCACCAGCGCGATGTAGCGCTGGCCGATCAGGTTCTGGTAGCGCACCAGGGCTTTCGTGGTGGTGGTCAGCCGTTGCTTGTGCTCGATGCGGAAGTCGATGCGGGCCAGGTACCCCTCGTCGAAGTCGATCTTGTCGACCCGGCCCACCCGGACGCCCGCCATGCGGACGTCGTCACCGACACGAACCCCCATCACGTCGGTGAATGTCGCCGAGTAGGAATGGGTGTCCCCGGGCACCGAGCGTTGCAGGGTGGACCAGATCGTGTAGGTCAGCACGATCGCCAGGACGGCGAAGAGGCTGAACCCGGCCAGCGCCTTTCCGGATTTCACGCTCACGCACCCCCTTCCGCGGGGACCTCTTCGTACATCGTCACTTCGCCGCCGGCCAACACCGGTGTCAGCAGCAGCAGCTGCGCGGCCGTCGGCCGGCCGCCGACCACCGCCGCCACCCCGGCGTAGCCGCGGCCCGAGGCGATCGGGCGCATCGTGCTCGCGGGCTCGGTGGTGCCGGGATCGCCTGCGGGAACGGTGATTCCGGGGATCGCGGGCAGGCCGGGAATGGCCGGCAGACCCGGGATGGTGGGAATCGCCGACGGTGCGGTGGTGGTGCCCGGCGCCCCCGGCACGCCGGGCACCACCACCGTCGGAGCCGGGCCCGCCGCGTCCAGCCAGCGCGGCATCAGCTGCGGCGGGTATTCCTGCGCGGGCGCCTCGGTGGGCACCGTCGGACCGCCGCACCGCGGACCGGCCAGCTCGCCGTAGCGCGGGCAGTCCTCGGCGGTGTACTGCTGGAACGGGGTGAAGCTGACGTCCATCTTCCAGACCATCTGCTTCTTCGGCCCCCAGGTGAACACCTCGGCCATCTTCGCGAGCGTGTCGTTGAGGTTGCGCGCGGTGTAGGGGATGGCATCGGGATCCTCGGCCAGGCCGCCGAACAGCTGGTCCAGGCCGGGCACCAGTTCCTTGGCGGCGTTCGGATTCCGCGCGAACAGGCTGTTGACCGAGTCGATGGTGCTGGAGGCGTTGGCCAGCAGCGCCACCAGATTGGCCCGGCGCTCGGTCAATGTCCGTGCGGCCGTGACCGATTCGGTGAGCACGCCGACCAGCTCCGGCGCCGACCGGCTCAGCGCTGTGGTGGCGGCCCCCAGATCGCCGAGCAGTTCCCCGATGCCGGGGATCGCCCTGACCTCGGTGACCCACCGGTCCAGCCGCTCCACCGTCGATCCCGGCACGCGGGCGGCCGGATCGAGGGCGGCGGCCAGGGTGGCCAGTACCCGGCCCAGCTTCTCGGGCTGGATGTTCTCCAGCACGTCGCGCAGGGTGGTGAGGGTGGTCTGCAACTGCGTCGTCTCGGCGCTGGTGTCCTCCGGGATGGTCGCGCCCGCGGTGAGCGTGGCACCCGCGGAGCCGTTGTCCACCAGCTCGATCGCGGTCACACCGAAGATGTTGTTGGGGATCACGCGCGCGGTGACACTGGCCGGGATGGTCGGCGCGACCTCGGGCTTCAGGTGGATCCGGGCGAGCTGGCGTTCGCCCTTGGCGACCACCTCGACGTCGTCGACCATGCCCACGACCATGCCGCGGAACTTCACGTCGGCCCGGGTGGGCAGGCCGTCGCCGGTGCTGGTCAGCTCGGCGGTGACCGGCACCTCGTCCTCGAAGTAGCCGTTGTAGCGCAGCATGAGCAGGCCGAGCACCAGCAGGGTGGCCAGGATCATCGCGAGCCCGGCCAGGGAGAGTTGGCGCGCGGTCGGGCCGCGGCCACTGGGATCGAGAAGCATTGATTCCCCCTATCCCGAGATCCGGAAGCCGGGGTCGATGCCCCAGATGGCCAGTGTCAGGAACAGATTCGCGAAGACCATCACGACGATCACCATCTTGATCGCGCGCCCGGCGGCCACCCCGACCCCTTCGGGCCCGCCGGTGGCGACATAGCCGTGGTAGCACTGGATGAAGGTCGCCAGCAGCACGAAGATCACGACCTTGAGCAGCGAGAAGAACACGTCCGTGCCGATGAGGAACTGGAAGAAGTAGTGGTCGTAGGTGCCCGCCGAGGTGCCACCCAGGAACAGCACCGACAGCTTCGTCGCCAGGTACGCCGTCGCCAGGCCGATGGTGTAGAGCGGGACGATCGTCAGTGTCGCGGCGATCATCCGCGTGCTGACCAGGTACGGCAGCGGCCGGATCGCGATCGACTCCAGCGCGTCGATCTCCTCCGAGATCCGCATCGAGCCCAGCTGTGCGGTGAACCGGCAGCCTGCCTGGATGGCGAAGGCCAGCGTGGCCAGGATCGGCGCGAGTTCACGGGTGGTCGCGAACCCGGAGATGGCGCCGGTGAGCGGACCCATCGTGAGCAGGTTGAGCGCGTTGAACGACTCCATGCCCACGGTGATGCCGCCGAAGGCGCACAGGATGACCACGACGCCGATGGTGCCGCCGCCCACCACCAGCGAGCCGTTGCCCCAGCCCACGTCGGCGGTGAGCCGCAGCACCTCCTTGCGGTAGTGCCTGAGCACGAACGGGACGGCACCCAGTGCCTGGAAGAACGTGATGGCCTGGTGCCCGAGCCGCTGGTTGGCCTGGTAGGGCACGGCGACCGCGGCGCCGACGACCCGCACGGGCCGCAGGGCGGGCGGCGTGTATTTCGAACCCACCTCAGATCACCTTCGTGGGGAACAGCGTGTTGTACAGCTGGGTGAGAATGATGTTGGTGGCGAACAACATCAGCGCCGAGGTGACCACCGCGGAGTTCACCGCGTTGGCCACCCCGCCCGGGCCGCCCTTGGCGTGCAGGCCGATGTCGCAGGCGATGATCGCGGTGAGCGCACCGAAGATCGCCGCCTTGACCAGCGCCACGATCAGGTCGCTCGCCACCGCGAAGGACGCGAAGGAGCCGATGAACGACCCGGGCGTGCCGGACTGGGCGTAGACGTTGAACATGTAGGCCGTCGCGAAGCCGGCGAAGACGATGAACCCGCACAGCAGCATGCTCACCAGCACCGCCGCCACCAGGCGCGGCGCGACCAGTCTGCGCACCGGGTTCACCCCCATCACCATCATGGCGTCGATCTCCTCACGGATGGTGCGCGAGCCGAGATCGGCGCAGATGGCCGAACCGACCGCGCCGGCGATCATCAGCGAGGTGACCAGAGGCGCGCCCTGGCGGATGATGCCGAGGCCGGCGACCGCGCCGATGAACGTCGTCGCGCCGACCTGGTTGACCAGCGCGCCGACCTGGATGGACACCACCACCGCGATCGGGATGGCGACGAACACCGTCGGCGCCGCCGAGACGTTCGACATGAACGCGCACTGCCGGATGAACTCGTGGTAAGGGAACCGCCGCGCGGCCAGCGCGCGGAACAGTTCGATCACCGCGTCCCGGCCGAGCGTGACCTGGCGACCGAGGGTCTCCAGCGACTGCTGGGGGTGGCGTCGCCACAGACCCTTCAGATCGTCGACGGCGCGTTCGAGATCGGTTCGCGCCGTGGGGCTTTCCGTGATTGTCACGCTGCCCGAGTCCTTTCTGGGCGTTCTCTTCGCTCGCTCGCCTGCCGATAGCGGCTCTCCCCGGCGAGGGCGCGGAGCGTGTGAAGTGTTACACAGCCTGGCCGTGCACCACAAGTTCTATGTGAATAGATATTCTGTCTTGTATTGCCGTTGATCCCCATGCGGCGGTATCGCCGATCACACCGGATAAGTGGCCTTGATCAGCGGATATCGTCCGAATCCAGGGTGAATTCCGGACGCGACTCCGGAACCAACGAGTGATGCACGTTCATCATCGTTTCACACTGTGACGCGCACCGACCCGCGCCGGTTCACGCTGGATTGCTCAGATACTGCTGCAAGGCGAGCATGCCGAGACCGAGCGCGGCCACCCCCGCCGCCGCGGTGCCGAGCACGGCCAGCCAGAGCGCCAGGCGCAGTACCGGATTGACCTTCATCCGCCCGCCCAGGATCTTCACGCCGATGACCAGGATGTCGATGAGCCAGACCAGCGCCATCATGTCATGCACACATTCGCGAAGGTGAGCACCGGCCAGAACACGATCGATCCGAGGAACGACACGATCACATCGACGCCGTGCATGTCCCGCAGATGCGAGGTGTGCGTCAACGTCCAGACGACCCCGACCAGACCGTAGGGGATGCCGAGGATGATCAGGGTGCCGAGGAACTCGGATACCTTCATCTCGTAGCTGAATATTCGATCCAGCCTCTTGAGCATGTACGTCGCTTCCTTTCTGCCGGCGACCGCGCGCGGCCCGGTGTGGCGCGGCTCCGGCGTGGTGGCGCCGGGCCCGCACCGGTGGCACCCGGTCCGGTATCCGCCGGTATGTTACGCACGATTCATCGGTTTACGGAAGCGCTGGGGGCAAATCCGTCGCGGCCGGTACGCCGCCGACCGACCAGCGCGGATCGATCGGCCGAGTTCCGCGCCGGGGCGAGATAAGTTATTGATGATTCTCGTTCTGAATCCGAGGACCAACGGCCTGTTGCCTGACAGAATCATCGGTAACATAATGACCAGGGGCCGACGCCGACCGTGCCGGTCCGGAGGAAGGACGCTCATGACCGCAGTCGCTGCGCCGGATCACCGGCACGGATCCACGCCCCTGACCACGGAGCAGACGCGCATCCACATCCCCACCGCGCACCGGCCGTTCACCAAGCGCCCCCTGAAACTGCGTGACGCACTGGACTTCTGGTCGTTCGCGGGCGCCGCGGCCAATGTCGCGATGCAGATGTCGCACCCCGGGGTCGGTTACGGCGTGGCCGAGAGCAAGGTGGACTCGGGCGCGCTGATGAAGCACCCGTGGAAGCGGGCCCGCACCACCACCACCTATCTCGCGGTGGCCATCCTCGGCACCGACGAGGAACGCCGGGCCTACCGCGAGGCGGTGGACGCCGTGCACCGGCACGTGCGCTCCGAGCCCGGCGCGAAGGTCAAGTACAACGCCTTCGACCGCCACCTCCAGTTGTGGGTCGCGGCCTGTCTCTACATCGGCTTCGAGGACACCTACCAGCTGCTGTCGGGCAAGATGAGCGACGAGCAGGCGGAGGCCTTCTACGCCTCGTCCTCGACGCTGGGCACCACGCTGCAGGTCACCGAGGACATGTGGCCGGCCACCCGCGCCGAGTTCGACGCCTACTGGAACAAGGCGTGCGAGCAGGCCGTGCTCGACGACCACGTGCGCGCCTACATCGACGATCTGCTGAACCTGCGGATGATCCACTGGTCGCTGCGGCTACCGTTCCGCAACCTGCTGAAGTTCCTCACCACCGGCTTCCTGGCGCCCTACTTCCGCGAACAGATGGGGTTGGAATGGACCGCCGCCGACCAGCGGCGATTCGAGCATCTGTTCCTGTTCGTCGGCTTCGTCAACCGGTTCATCCCGCGCTTCGTCCGGCACGGCGGCAGCCATCTGCTGATGGCCGATCTGAAACGCCGCAAAAGGCGGGGCAAGAACTTAGTCTGAGGCAATGCCCGATACGCCTGCCCGGGGCGGCCGCCATGGTGACGCTCCGCTGCCGCCTGCGGCCGCTGACCCGGCTCAGGCGGGGCGCATCGTCGACATGGAACGCACGATCGCCGCGCCGATCGACGAGGTGTTCGACTGGATGACCGACGCGACGAACTATCCGCGGGTGCCCGCCGTGCGTCGCGTCACCCTCGTCCGCCCCGGCGACACCCACGGGCACGGGGCGGGCGCCATCCGCATCGTCAACACCCCGCTGCTGCGGATGACCGAGGAGATCGTCGAGTACCGGCGTCCGACGCTGATGCGCTACCGCATCACCCGCTCGGCACCGCCGCTGCGGCACGACGAGGGCTACATGGCCTTCCGCGAAGTTCCCGGCGGCACCCGCGTCCGGTGGTACTCCCGGTTCGAAGTCGACAGCCCGTTCGCCCGGGGCCCCCTCACCCTGCTGATGGTCCCGCTCATCGCCGCCGGCTTCCGGCTGGCTCTGGACACCTGCGCCAAGGAAGTCCGCAGCACCAAGAAGGTCTAGCCGCCGCGGTTTACGGCGTGCGGGCACCAATTGCGGTCGCCTCCGGCGGATTTCGAGTGCGCCGGCACGTTCGACCGGCATTCGGTCGACACCACAGTCCACCGGCCTTCCTATACAGATCGGATAGAAATATCGCGCATCTGCTGACCTATATGCGCAGCTGTTACAGCGAAATCTGTCCTTGTTGCAGACCTGCCGTCGTTCCGGTTTTCTCACTCGCGTTCAGCGACCAGGGCGGAGCCGGAGTGGGCGACGCGTCGAGCAGGAGGCAAGCGGATGACCGAGACGATCACCGTGACCGAGGTGAGTGGTGTCGAGACGGCAACGGCGGGTGCGGCCCTCGTGGACGGCCTGCTCGACCACGGCGTGGACACCGTCTTCGGCATCCCCGGGGTGCAGACCTACGAACTGTTCGAAGCACTCGGGCGGGCCGGCGATCGGATCGAGTTGATCAGCGCATGACACGAGCAGGCGTGCGCGTACATGGCGATGGGATACGCCCAGTCCACCGGCCGGCTGGGCGTCTGCTCCGTGGTGCCCGGGCCGGGCATCCTCAACGCGGCGGCGGGTCTGCTGACCGCGCGCGGCACCAACTCGCCGGTGCTCTGCCTCACCGGGGAGATCCCCACCGACTTCATGGGCAAGGGCTTCGGGCACCTGCACGAGATGCCCGACCAATTGACGACGCTGCGCAGCTTCGTCAAGTCCGCGGACAACGTGCTGCATCCGTCCGAGGCCAAACAGGTTCTGGCGCGGGCGATCCGCGCTGCCCGTGAGGGGCGGCCCGGACCGGCGGTGGTGGCGACCCCCTGGAACGTGCTGACCCAGTCGGCGCCGGTCGCCCCGGCCGTCCCCCTCGACATCGTGCAGCCCGCGGTCGATCCGTCCGCGGTCGCCGCGGCGGCCGAGCTGATCGCCACCGCACGCCACCCGATGATCCTGGTGGGTGGTGGCGCTCGCGGTGCGGTCGCCGAGATCAACGCGCTCGCTGCCGTGTTGCAGGCGCCGGTCGTCGCCCATCGCAGCGGCAAGGGCATCGTGGACGAGGCCGCACCGCTCGGCTTCACCTGCGCCGAAGGCTTCGCCCGCTGGCTCGACTGCGATCTGGTGCTCACCATCGGCACCCGCGCCGAACTCCTCTGGTTCCGCTGGCCGAAGAAGCCCGCGGCGGTGCCGAGCATCAACATCGATATCGATCCGACCGGTCACACGCGCCTACAACCGACCGTCGCGATCACCGCCGACGCCGCAGCCGCGACCGCGGCACTGCTCGACGCCCTGGTAGCCGCCGGTGTCCACCGCCCCGATCGCACCGCCGAGTTCACCGAACTGAAGGCCGCGATCCGCGCCGAGATCGATGCGTACCTGCAACCCCATCGCGACTACCTGGCCGCGATCCGCCGCGCGCTGCCGGGCGACGGTTTCTTCGTCGAGGAGGTCTCCCAGATCGGCTTCGCCTCGTACTTCTCGTTTCCGGTGTCCGCGCCACGGCAGTTCGTCACCTGCGGGTATCAGGGCAACCTCGGCTACGGCTTCCCCACCGCGCTCGGGGTGAAGGCCGCGCACCGGGATCGCGCGGTGGTCGCGGTGTCCGGCGACGGCGGATTCCAGTTCGGCATCCAGGAACTCGCGACCGCCGTTCAGCACCGGCTCGGGGTCGCCGTCGTGGTGTTCGACAATGCCGCCTTCGGCAACGTCAAGGCGGACCAGGAGCGCATCTACGGCCGCGCCGTCGGGTCGGAGCTGCGGAATCCGGATTTCGTCGCGGTCGCGCGGGCCTATGGGGCGCACGGCTGCCGGGTGGACGCACCCGAGGATCTGGAGCGGGCCGTCGCCGCGGCGGTCGATCGCGACCTGCCGTCGGTGATCGTCGTCCCCATGCCGCTGGAGCCCGGTGTGGCGCCCTGGCGCTATCTCATGCCCGATCTGCCGCCGGGCAGCTACGCCCCGTAGGCGGGCGCGCCCGCCGGCATCCGCTCAGGTCGGGGGCATGGGGAGCGGGATGGTGACGCCGAAGGGCAGTTCGATGCTCGGGGTGTGCGGGGTCGCTGGGGGCGGGGCGGGGGCTTCGGCCTCGGGCGTGGTGAGCTCCAGGGGCGCGGCGGGGCCGTAGGTCTGCTCGGGGAGGTCGGCGGGGACGGACGGTTCGGGCTCGGGGTCCGGGACGAGGGGTTCGCCCGGCCCCGCGCAGAGCAGACCGCAGGAGACGGCGCCGATACCGGGGAGGGTGATCAGCGTGGGTTGCTCGCGGCGCGGGATTTCGGTGGGTGCCATCGGTTCCAAGGTGAGCGGGCGGTCGCCGGTCGGGGACTGGGCGAGGATGCCGGGGCCGTCGACGGCGCGGGGCGCGCCGGGGGTACTCGACGGCGGAACGCGATCGGGAGCGACGGTGACCGGGGTGGGAGCGCCGCCGGTGCGGTAGGCCGCCGACCAGCTCAACACGTCGGCGGCATAGGAGGCGGAATTGTTGTAGCGCAGCACCGCTCGCAGTTCCTGCTGCGGATCACGCAGGTTAAGGCCCCCGGAGCAGAGGTATTTGCCCGCGGCCAGCGAGGCGTCGAACACGTTGTGCGGGTCGGCGACGCCGTCGCCGTTGCCGTCGGCGGAGTACAGCGACCAGGTGCTGGGCAGGAACTGCATGGGACCGACGGCCCGGACGTAGCCGCCGTCGGCGGCCTCGATGATCTCGTTGCCGGGCAGTGTGCCGTCCAGCGCGGGACCGAAGATCGGCGAGACGGTGGTGCCCGCGGCGTCGGTGCGGCCACCGCTCGCGTGCGCGGATTCGATGCGGCCGATGCCGGCGAGCAGGTGCCAGCTCAGTCCGCAGCCGGGCATCGAGGAGGCCAGGGCCAGTTCGGCATTGCGGTAGGCGGCCAGCACGATCTCCGGAATGCCCAGGACCCCACCGCTTCTGGGTAGCGCGATCTCGCGCAGCGGCACCGCGACCGCGGCGTCGGCGGGTGGGGTGATGCTGCGCAGCGCGCGCGGCGTGTCCGACGCGACGGTCAACAGGCCGACGGTGCGGTCGGCGGCGGGCACGAACTCGGCGGGCGGCTCCACCGGTTCGGCGGGCGCCTGCGCACCCTGCGCGGTGGAGCCCGCCATGAGGAGCCCGGCGGTGAGCAGTGCCGAGGCAGTGAGTGGAGCAGATGTACGCATGACCCCCGACCAATCCCGTCCCGCACGGAACCGGGCCCGATTCGAGGGGCACCGTTCGGGACGACGTCGTCCGATGCGCCACGACGTGCCCCGATGACATCGTCGCACCGCAGGTGACTGTGAGAACAGTCATTAACATACAGGATGTTCCCGCAAGTAGCGAAGCATTGATTCGCGGAATCTCTACTCACTTATAGGCAGGCGGGGGCTGGTGTGAGCCGCTCCGGGCACCTCGGACCGGAAACGCCGCCGCCGCGCCGGTGGGACACACGGCGCGGCGGCGGGGGCCTGCGGGGTCGCTGGGCGGGTCAGCGTTCGGTGGTGGCGGCGATGAGCGAGTTGGGGCGCATGTCGAGCCAGTGGCGCTCGACGTAGTCCAGGCACGCGGTGCGGGTGCCCGGCCCGTGGGCGATGGTCCAGCCGGTGGGCACGGCCGC
Source organism: Nocardia sp. FDAARGOS_372 (assembly GCF_002554515.1). Classification (NCBI taxonomy): domain Bacteria; kingdom Bacillati; phylum Actinomycetota; class Actinomycetes; order Mycobacteriales; family Nocardiaceae; genus Nocardia; species Nocardia sp. FDAARGOS_372. The sequence continues at coordinate 4,029,740 of NZ_PDDW01000001.1, forward strand.
GAACACCGGCCAGAGCGAGTGTTCGCCCTCCTCGTTGGTCAGCACGTAGAACTGGGCGGTGTCGTCGTCGAACGGGTTGGTCATGGCATCACCTTCCGTGGGTGTGGTTGTCGATCATGCGCGGTCGGAGTCGGCCCAGACCGTGGTCAACACGTGGCCGATGCGGGCGAGGGCGGTGTCGGAGGTCATCCGCCAGTGCGTGGCGGCGACGGCGTGGTTGTGCACGGTGCCGTCGACGGCCTCGGCCCAGCCCGCCGCGCCGCCCGCACCGGTGGGGTCGTCGTGGGCGGCGGTGAAATACAGCAGCGTGCCCTTGTAGCGGCGCGGCCGGTAGCGGGCGATGAGGTCGAGCGAGCGCGCACCCTCGGCCAGCAGCCGGCTCAGCCGCTCGGCGCCGAAGGAGGCGAACGGCTCGGGCAGGTCGGCGATCAGCTCGGCGAGCCGAGCCGAATCCAGTTGCGCCGGATCGAATTCGGCGTCCAGGACGGCCGCGTGGTCGCCGAGCAACCCGCCGAGCAGGTCGGCCACCGGCACGGTCGAGACCGCGACGGGTTCGACCAGGCGCGGGCTGTCCATCATCGCCAGCGTGGCGACCCGCTGTCCCTCGTCCTGCAGCTGCACCGCGACGGCGTGCGCGAGCACGCCGCCGAGCGACCAGCCCAGCAGGTGATACGGGCCCTCCGGCTGCACCGCGCGGATCTCGCGAACGTAGCGGCGCGCCCACTCCTCGATCGAATCCGGCAGCGGCGCCGCCGAATTCAGCACCGGAGACTGCAGGCCGTAGAGATCGCGGTCGGGCTCGAGGTGCGCGGCCAGCCCGGCGAACGACCATGCCACGCCACCGGCGGGATGCACACAGAACAGCGGTGGCCTGCTGCCGCCACGGCGCAGCGGCAGCAGCACGTCGAAGGCGGCGTCGGCCTCGACCCGGCCCCGGCCGGCACGCGCCCGGTCGAGCTGATCGACGATCCCGGCGGGGGTGGGTGCGGCGAACAGCCAGATCACCGGCACGGGTTCGGCCAGCCGTGCGGCCAACCGGGTGGCGAGCCGGGTCGCCAGCAGCGAATTGCCGCCGCGTTCGAAGAAGTTGTCGTCCAGGCCGACCCGTTCCACCCCGAGCGCCTCGGCGAAGGCGGCGCACACCGCGGTCTCCAGCTCGGTCTCCGGCGCGCGATACTCGCGTGCGCGCAGGTCCGGCCGCGGCAGTGCGGCGCGGTCGAGTTTGCCGTTGGCGGTCAGCGGCAGCGCGTCGAGCCGCACCAGCGCCGCGGGCACCATGTAGCCGGGCAACGTCCCGGCCAGCGCGGCACGCAGGTCCTCGGTGTCGACCGGCGTGCGGGTGGTGACGTAGCCGACCAGCATCGCCTCGGCACCGCCCGCGCCGTGCGCACCGCCCGTGCCGTGCGCACCACCTGCGCCGTGCGCGAGGACGACGGCCTCGGCCACGGCCGGATGGGCGCGCAGCGCGTGCTCGATCTCGGCGAGTTCGATGCGATACCCGCGCACCTTGACCTGGAAGTCGCGGCGCTGCACGAAGACCAGCTGGCCCTCGACGGTCCAGCGCACCAGGTCGCCGGTGCGGTAGAGCCGCTCCCCCGGTGCACCGAACGGGTCGGCGACGAACCGTTCGGCGGTGAGGTCGGGCCTGCGATGGTAGCCGCGGGCCAGCTGCGCACCACCCAGATACAGCTCGCCGACCACGCCGGTGGGCACCGGGTGCAGCCGGTCGTCGAGGACGTAGACCCGGGTACCCGCCTCGGGGGCGCCGATGGGAGCGATCGCCCCGTGCTCGTCGGCGCCGGTGCGGTAGCGGGTCACCGAGACGGTCGCCTCGGTCGGGCCGTACAAGTTGTCCAGCCTCGCCTGGGTCGATTCGCCGGTGCGCCGGACGGTGTCGGTGGGCAGCGCCTCGCCGATCACCAGCAGCCTGCGCAGCGCCGCGGGCAGACCGCGCTCCCCGGCCACCTCGGTGAGCATCGCCAACTGGGCGGGCACCAGTGTCACGGTGGTGACGGCGGCGTAGGTGAGCAGGTCGAGCAGGCCCTGCGGGTCACGGTGCGCACCTTCGGGGGCGAGCACCAGTCGCGCTCCGGTGCGCGGCGCCCACCAGAACTCCCACACCGACAGGTCGAAGGCGGCCGAGGTGTGCAGCAGCACGGCGTCGTCGGCGCCGAGCCCGTACTCGGACTGCATCCACTCCAGCTGATGGGTCACCGCCGCCTGCGGCACCACCACGCCCTTGGGCGCACCGGTGGAACCGGAGGTGAAGATGACGTAGGCGGTGTCCGCCGGGTGCACCGGGCGCACCAGTTCGTAGGGGCGCACCGGGTGCGCGGGCACATCGGTGCCGATCCCGGCGATGTCGAGCACGATCTCGAGCCCGGACACCCGCTCGGGCAGCATCGGCGCGCGCGTGGACACCAGCACCAGCTCCGGGTCGGCGGCCGCCAGCACGGCGGTGGTGCGTTCGAGCGGATGGGCGGGGTCCAGCGGCACGTACCCCGCCCCCGCGGTGAGCACCGCGTACATGGCGACCAGCAGCTCGGTGCTGGGCGGAATCGCCAGTGCCACGAGGGATTCCGGCCCGACACCGCGACCGATCAGCACCCGGGCCAGCCGGTTGACGGCCGCCGCGAACTCGCCGTAGGTGAGGCTGCGGTCGCCCTCGACCACGGCGATGTGCTGCGGCGTGCGCGCGGCCTGGGCATGGAATCCGGCGGCCAGGGCGCCGGTGGCACAGGTGCGGTCCGGCTGGTTCCAGGTGCGCAGCACCCGCTCGGTCTCGGCGGCGTCGAGCAACGGCAGGTCACCCACCGGGAGATCCGGCGCGGCGCAGACCGCGGCCAGCAGGCGTTGCAACCGTCCGGCGAATCCGGCGACGGTGGCCTCGTCGAACAGGGCCGTCGCGTAGGTCAGCGCGGCGGCCAGCCCGCGCGGCGTGCCGTCGGTGTCGGAGCGGTCGTTCACCACCAGGTGCAGGTCGAATTGGGACACCTCGGTGTCGACCTCGACCGGGCTCGCGGTGATCCCGTCCAGTTCCAGGTCGGCGTCGGCCTGGTTGTGGAAGGAGAAGCCCACCTGGAACAGCGGATGCCGCGCGGTGGAGCGCTCCGGGTTGACCACCTCGACCAGCCGCTCGAACGGCACGTCGGCGTGCGCGAAGGCGGCCAGGTCGGCGGCCCGCACCCGGTCGAGCAGCGCGGTGAACGACGCGCCCGGCTCGACCTCGGTGCGCAGCACCAGCGTGTTGACGAACATGCCGACCACGTCGTCCAGTTCGGCGGCGCCGCGCCCGGCGACCGGGGTGCCCACCGCGATGTCGGTGGTGCCCGACAACCGGGCCAGCAGCACCGCGAACGCCGCGTGCACCACCATGAACGGGGTCGCGCCGTGCGCGCGGGCCAGCTCGACCAGGCGGGCGTGGGTGGCGGCGTCGACGGTGAAGTCGACGTGCCTGCCCCGGGTGGAGGCCACCGCGGGACGCGGCCGGTCGGTGGGCAGCGGCAGTTCGGCGGGCAGCCCGGCCAGGGTGTCGAGCCAGAACCGCAGCTGCCGGGCGATCAGCGAATCCGGATCGTCCTCCGCGCCGAGGACGTCGCGCTGCCAGATCGCGTAGTCGGCGTACTGCACCGGCAGCGGCGCCCAGTCCGGTGCCAGGCCGCGCTTGCGCGCGGCGTAGGCGACCATCACGTCGCGGGCCAGTGGCACCAGCGAGGACCCGTCGGCGGCGATGTGGTGCATCACGACGACGAGCACGTGCTCGCGCGCGGGAACCGCGCCCGCGTCCGGGTCGGCGTCGGCGACCGGCCGGAACAGCGTGGCCCGCACCGGCGGCGCCGCCGTCACGTCGAAGCCCGCGCTCACGAAATCCACGACGGCCGTGCGCAGGTCGTCGAGGGCGACCGGAATCGCGGTGAGCGAGGGCGCGTCCGCGCGCCGCACCGGCAGCACCACCTGCACGGGAGCGCCGTCCTGCTCGGGGTAGACGGTGCGCAGCACCTCGTGCCTGGCCACCACGTCGGCCACCGCGGCGCCGAGCGCGGCCACGTCCAGCTCACCGGTCAACCGCACCGCCAGCGGAATGTTGTACGCGGTGGACTGGTGGTCGAAGCGGTTGAGGAACCACATGCGCTGCTGCGCGAGCGACAGCGGCACCGGGCCGTCGTGCTCGCGCGCGACCAGGCGCGGGCCGTGTGCCGACCCCGCGCCGGCCAGCGCGTCCGCCAGGGCCGCGACGGTGGCGTGTTCGAACACGGTCCGCACGCCGACGGTGACCGACAGCGCCGCACCCAGGCGGGCGGCGAGCTGTGTCGCGGTCAGCGAGTTGCCGCCGCGGGCGAAGAAGTCGTCGTCGAGGCCGACCCGGTCGGCGGGCAAGCCCAGCACCTCGGCGAACACCGCGGCCACCGCTCGCTGCGCCGACGTCTCGGGCGCGCGGAAGGTCGCGGCACGGAAGTGCGGCGCGGGCAGAGCCGCCCGGTCGAGCTTGCCCACCGGGGTGAGCGGCAGGTGGTCGAGCACCGTCACCGCGGCGGGCACCATGTAGGGCGGCAGCGCGCGGGCGGCGTGCGCGAGCAGAGCCGCGGTGTCCACGATCTCGCCCTGCGCCGCAACGACATACGACACCAGCGCGACGTCCTCGTCGGCCACGGCGTGTCCGACGGTGACGGCGGCGCGCACGCTCGGATGGGCGGCCAGCACCGTATCGATCTCGCCGAGTTCGATGCGCAGGCCGCGCACCTTCACCTGATGGTCGCCGCGGCCCAGGTACCGCAGCGCACCGTCGGCGGTCCAGCACGCCAGGTCACCGGTGCGGTAGAGCCTGCCGCCGGCGGGACCGTGCGGGTCGGCGACAAAACGCCCGGCGGTCAGCCCGGGACGGGCGTGGTAGCCGCGGGCCAGGCCGTGCCCGCGCAGGTACAGCTCCCCCGGCACCCCGGCGGGCACCGGCCGCAACCGGGCGTCCAGCACCACCGCGGACATGCCGGCCAGCGGCACACCGAGTTCGACGGGCCGGTCCGGCCGCAGCGGCGGGGAGACCGTGGCGACGATGGTGGTCTCGGTGGGCCCGTAGCCGTTGAACACCGCACGCCCATCACGCGCCCAAGCGGCCACGGTCTCGGTACCGAACGCCTCGCCGCCGATGATCAGATGGGTGAAGTCCGGTAGCCGGGCCGGGTCGAGGGTGCGCAGCACCGAGGGCGTGATGAACGCGTGGCTGACCCGCTCCCGCGCCATCAGCTCGGTCAGTTCGGCACCGGCGAAGACCTCCGGCGGCGCGATCACGAGGGTGCCCGCCGCCACCACGGCCAGCAGCAGCTCCAGCATCGACGCGTCGAAACTCGGTGAGGCGACGCCGAGCACGCGGGTGCGCGCGGTGACGTCGTAGCGGTCGCGCTGGGTGTAGGCGACCCCGGCGATGCCGTTGTGGGTGACCAGCGCGCCCTTGGGCAGTCCGGTGGAGCCGGAGGTGTAGATCATCCACGCGGCGTCGTCGGTGCGCACCGGGCGCACCAGTTCGCCGGGTGACACCGGCGCGGCGCTGGTGTGCCGCAGCCGCGCCGCGGTGGTGGCGGCATCGAGCACCAGCCATTCGGTGTCGCCGGGCAGTCCGGCGCGGGCGCGCTCGACCGTGAGCCCGAGCGCGGCGCCGGAATCGGTGAGCATGTGGGCGATGCGCTCGGCCGGGTAGGTCGGGTCGACCGGGACGAACGCGGCGCCGGTCTTGGCGACCGCCCACAGCGCGAGCTGGTACTCCGCCGAGCGGGGGATGGCGAGGGCGACGATGTCCTCCGCGCCGATGCCCTGCCCGATCAGCATGCGCGCCAGCCGCGAGGACTGCTCGTCCAGCGCGCGGTAGGTGAGCTGACGGTCGCCGCAGACGACGGCGATGCCGTCGGGGTTCGCCGCCGCGGCGGTGACCAGCATCGTCGCGAGCGTGTCCGGCCGCACCGGCGGCCCGGAGCGGCCGAGCAGGGCCGCGCGCTCGCCGGGGGCGAGCAGTTCGGCATCGCCGATCGGCCGGTCGGGCGCGGCGGTGAGGGCGCCGAGCAGTCTGCCGAAGCGGCGCAGCAGCGCGGCGGCGGTGGCGGCGTCGAACAGGTCGGTGGCGTATTCGAGTTCGAGAGCCAGGTGCCCGTCGGCGTCCGGGGTGTCGGCGACGCCGAACTGTAGATCGAACCGCGCGACGGTTTCGGCGAACTCCACCGGCGCGAGTTCCAGGCCGGGCACGGCGACGGTGTCGGTGCCGAGGTTCTGGTAGTTGAGCACGACCGTGAACAGCGGGTGCCTGGCCGGGTCGGCGGGCACGCCGAGGTCATCGACGATGCGCTCGAACGGCACGGTGGCGTGCGAGAACGCCTGCAGAGCGGTGGTTTTCGACTCCTCGATCAACGCGTCGAAGCTGCGGCCGGGTTCGGGTCGGCTGCGCAGTGTCAGGGTGTTGACGAACATGCCGACCAGGTCGTCCAGCGCGGCGGCGCCGCGCCCGGCGACCGGGGTGCCCACCGCGACGTCGGTCGCGCCGGACAACCGGGCCAGCAGCACCGCCAAGGCGGCGTGCACCACCATGAACGGGGTCGCCTCGTGCCGCTGCGCCAGGGCGCGGATGCGGGCGGCGACCGGTGCCCCGAGCCGGGCCCGTACCGTCGCGCCGCGCTTGGAGGCCACCGCGGGGCGGGGGCGATCGGTGGGCAGCGCCAGGTCGTCGGGCAGCCCGCGCAACTGCTCGCGCCAGTAGGCGAGTTCGCGGTCGGCGGCCGCGTCGGCCGCCGCCGACTGCCACAGTGCGTAGTCGGCGTACTGGGCGTGCAGTGGCGGCCAGGCGGGTTCGGTGCGCAGCGCCCGCGACATGTAGGCGACCAGCAGATCGCGCAGCAGCGGGCGCATCGAGAACCCGTCCGCGGCGAGGTGATGCAGCACCGCCACCAGGACGCGGCTGGTCGCGCTCTCCCGCAACAGCACGGCGCGCACCGGTACCTCGGCGGTGACGTCGAAGCCGCCGGCGAGGAATTCGGCGATCCGTGCGTCCACCCGCGCGGGGTCGACGGCTTCGATCGCCAGCCGGACAGGGGCGTCCTCGGCGGGGAGCACCACCTGGTGTCCGACACCGTCGGCGTCGGCCGGGTAGACCGTGCGCAGCGCCTCGTGCCGGGCGACCACGTCGGCGAAGGCGGCGGTGAGCCAGTTCTCGTCGAGTTCGCCGGTGATCCGCAGGGCGACGGGGATGTTGTGCGCGGGCGACTCCGGATCGAGGCGGTTGAGGAACCACATGCCGCGCTGCACCGGCGCCAGCGGCAGCACCGGCGGCCGGGGGCCGGCGACCAGCGGCACGACCGCCTCGGCGTCCGCGCCGGCGGTGAGCGCCGCGGCGAGGCCGCGCACGGTCGGCTCCTCGAACAGCAGCCGTACCGGGATGCGCCTGCCCAGCCGCTCCCCCAGCCGGGCGAGCACGCGGGTGGCGCTGAGGGAGTTGCCGCCGAGGTCGAAGAAGCTGTCGTCGACGCCGGGCCGGTCGACGCCGAGCACGCTCGCGAAGGCCGCGGCGACCAGCCGTTCGGCCGGGGTCACGGGGGCGCGGTAGGCGGCCCCGTCGAACACCGGTTCCGGCAGCGCGGCCCGGTCGAGCTTGCCGGAGACGTTGAGCGGGAACTCGTCGAGGGCCAGCAGCGCGCCGGGCACCATGTAGGCGGGCAGTGCCTCGTGCGCGGCCGCGCGGGCCCGCGCCAGCACCGCGTCGTGGTCGTCGGCGGCCTCCGGCGCGACGAGCAGGTAGCCGACCAGGTGCTCGCCGAGCACCCGCGCGGCGGCCCCCGCCACCCCGGGCACGGCCGCCAGCACGGCCTCGATCTCCCCGAGCTCGATGCGCTGGCCGCGGAACTTCACCTGGAAGTCGGTGCGGCCCAGGTAGACCAGTTCGGCGGTGTCGCCGCGGGTTTCCCAGCGCACCAGGTCACCGGTGCGGTACATGCGCTCCCCGGCCGCGCCGAACGGGTTGGCCACGAAACGGTCGGCGGTGAGCGCGGGCCTGCCGTGATAGCCACGGGCCAGCTGCACGCCCGCCAGGTACAGCTCCCCCGCCACGCCGGGCAGGGTCGGCCGCAGCCGCGAATCCAGCACGTAGACCCGGCTGTTCCACTCCGGGTTGCCGATCGGCGCGACGGCGCGGCCGGTCTCGCCGGTGACCTCGCGGTGGGTGATGCTGACCGCGGCCTCGGTCGGGCCGTACAGATTGTGCACGGCGGCGGAACTGATCGCGGTGAACGCGCGCACGGTCTCCCCCGGCAGCGCCTCGCCGATGACGAACACCATCCGCAGCGCCGCCAGCGCGGCCGCCCGCCCCGACTCGGCCACGTGCCCGGCGAACACGGCGAGCATGGTCGGCACGAAGTCGGTGACGGTCACGCCGTAGGCGCCCATCACCTCGGCGAGATAGCCGGGGTCGCGGTGCCCGTCGGGGGAGGCGAGCACGACCGTCGCGCCCACCCGCAGCGGCAGGAAATAGCCCCACAGCGAGACGTCGAAGGTGGTGGCCGTCTTCTGCAGATACACATCGCCGGAGTCGAGCCGGTAGCGCGACTGCATCCAGGTGATCTGGTTGACGATGGCGGCGTGGGACACGCTCACGCCCTTGGGTTTTCCGGTGGACCCGGAGGTGAACAGCACGTAGGCCGGGTTGTCCGGGTGCAGTGGGCCGCGGCGTTCCTCGGCGGCGACGGGGTCGTCGGCGTAGCCGTCGAGCGCGACGGTGTCCACCGCCACCACCGGGCCGTCGTAGTCGAGCGCCACATCGGCGGTGACCAGCAGCGCGGCGGGTGCGGCGGTGTCCAGGACGTGCGCGATGCGCAGCGGTGGATGGTCCGGATCGATCGGGACGTAGGCGCCACCGGCCTTGAGCACCGCGTACATCGCGACCACCAGGTCGGTGGAGCGCCGGATGGCCAGTGCCACCAGCGATTCCGGTCCGACGCCGAGGCCGATGAGGTGGCGGGCCAGCTGGTTGCCGCGCCGGTCGAGTTCGCCGTAGCTGAGCACGGCGGCGGCGGAGCCGTCGTCGGGGACGTGGATCACCGCCGGGTCGTCGGGGGTGGCGGCGGCCTGGAGCTCGAACTCGTCGAGCAGCAGTTCGGCCAGCGGCGTGGTGTGGGCGGAATCGTTCCATTCGGTGACCACCCGGTGCAGCTCGCCGGGGCCGAACAGGTCGATGTCACCGACCGGGACGTGCTGGTCGGCCACCACCGCGCCGAGCAGGCGCAGGAACCGGTCGGCGACACCGCGCACGGTGGATTCGTCGAACAGGTCGGTGGCGTAGGTGAACCGCAGCGTCTCCCCGGCGACGGTCACTTGCAGGTCGAAACGCGAGACCTCGTGCTCCACCGGATGTTCGGTGACGACGACGCCCGGCAGCTCGAGCTGGACGGGAGCGAGGTTCTGGAAGAACAGCGCCACCTGGAACAGCGGGTGCCTGGACTCCGAGCGCGGCGGGTCGAGCACCTCGACCAGCCGCTCGAACGGCACATCGGCGTGGGCGAAGGCGTCCAGGTCGCGCTCGCGGATCCGGCGCAACACGGCGTCGAAGGTGTCGGCGCCGGGCACGGCGGTGCGCAGGACCAGGGTGTTGACGAACATGCCGACCAGGTCGTCGAGGCCGCGAGCACCGCGTCCGGCGATCGGGGCGCCGACGGTGATGTCGGCGGTGCCGGAGAGCCGGGCGAGCAGCACCGCCAGCGCGGCGTGCACCACCATGAACGGGGTGGCCTCGTAGCGGGCGGCGACGGCGTCGACCCCCGCGCGCAGCTCGTCGGGCAGCGGCACGCACACGCTCGCCGCCCGGTGCGAGGCGACGGCCGGGCGCGGCCGGTCGGCGGGCAGGTCGAGCTGGGCGGGCAGGCCGCGCAGCGTCTCCTGCCAGTAGCCGAGCTGGACGGCGGCCGGCGAGTCCGGGTCGTCCTCGGCGCCGAGCAGTTCCCGCTGCCACAGCGCGTAATCGGCGTAGTGCACGCGCAGTTCCGGCCAGTCCGGGCCGGTTCCGGTCAGCTGCGCGGTGTAGGCGGCGGCCAGGTCGCGGGCCAGCGGACCCATCGAGAAGCCGTCGGCGGCGATGTGGTGGACCACCAGTGCCAGCAGGTGCTCGCGCGCGCCGAGCCGGGCCAGGCCGATGCGCAGCGGCACCTCGGCGGTGACGTCGAACGGTGTCGCGACGAACTCGGTGAGCGCGGCGGCCGGGTCGGCGCCGTCGAGGTCGATGATCTCGGGCACCCGGCCGGGCGGGAGGATCTGCTGGTGGCCGATACCGTCGCGGTCCGGATAGCGGGTGCGCAGCGTCTCGTGCCGGTCGACGACCGCCGCGACGGCCGCGGTGAGGGCCGCGCGGTCCAGCTCGCCGGTGAAGCGGATGGCCACCGGGATGTTGTGGACGGTCTCGGTGGGATCGAACCGGTTGAGGAACCACATCCGCTGCTGGGCGGGCGAGAGCGGCACATGCTCGGGACGCGGGCGCGGCGCCAGGGCGGGTTTGCGCGGTGTCGCGGCGAATTCGGCGGCGCGCGCGGCGAATCCGGCGACCGTGGGCGCGTCGAAGAGCAGGCGCACCGGAAGGTCGGCGGCCAAATCGGCGCCGAGGCGGGCGACGGCGCGGGTGGCGCTGAGCGAGTTGCCGCCCGACGCGAAGAAGTCGTCGTCCGCGCCGATGTCCGCGCGGCCGAGCACGTCGGCGAAGACGGCCGCCACCAGGCGTTCGGTCTCGGTCTCGGGGGCGCGGTAGCGGGCGGACTCGAACACCGGGTCGGGCAGTGCGGCCCGGTCGAGTTTGCCGGAGGAGTTGACCGGCAGCTCGTCGAGCACGACGAACGCGGCGGGCACCATGTAGGCGGGCAGCCGGGCCGCCAGCGCCGCGCGGACCGCGTCGAGGTCGGGGTCCGTGGCGACGAGGTAGCCGACGAGGGTGTCTTCGCCGCCCGCGGTACCGCGGACCAGGACCGCTGCCTGCTCGATGCCGGGCAGCGCGGTGAGCGCGGTCTCGATCTCGCCGAGTTCGATGCGCAGGCCGCGCAGCTTCACCTGGAAGTCGGTGCGGCCCAGGTATTCCAGCTCCCCGTCGCGGTTCCAGCGCACCAGGTCGCCGGTGCGGTACATGCGATCGCCCGGCTCGCCGAACGGGTCGGCCACGAAACGTTCGGCGGTCAGGTCGGGCCGGGCGACGTAGCCGAGCGCCAGTTGGGCCCCGGCGAGGTAGAGCTCGCCGGGCACGCCCACCGGTACCGGGCGCAGCCGGGCGTCCAGCACCAGCAGGCGGGTGTTGAACACCGGCCTACCGATAGGCACAGCACCGGTGTCGGCGTCGGTGACCTCGTGGAAGGTGACGTCGACGGCGGCTTCGGTCGGCCCGTACAGGTTGTGCACCCGGGCGCCGAGGACGCGGCGGGCGCGCTGGGCGATCGGGGCGGGCAGCGCCTCGCCGGAGGCGAACACCCGCCGCAGGCCCGTGCGGTCGGCGGCGGGCTCGGCGAGGAACACCGCCAGCATCGAGGGCACGAAATGCACGGTGGTGACGCGCTCGTCGACGATCAGCCGCGCCAGGTAGGCCGGGTCGCGGTGGCCGTCGGGCCTGGCGACCACCAGGCGCGCGCCGACCTGCAAGGGCCAGAAGAACTCCCACACCGACACGTCGAAGGTGGCGGGGGTCTTCTGCAGCACGACGTCGTCGGGACGCAGGCCGTAGCGGTCCTGCATCCACACCAACCGGTTGACGATGGCGGCGTGCGCGACCGCCACACCCTTCGGGCGGCCGGTGGAGCCGGAGGTGAACAGGACGTAGGCCGGGTGGCCGGGCCGCAGCGGGGCGCGGCGTTCGGCGTCCCGGATCGGGCCGTCGGCGAACCGGCTCAGCTCCAGCCGGTCGACACGCACCTGCGGCGCGGTGCCGACGGGCAGGTCCGCACCCGCGGTGAGCACGCAGACCGGGCGGGCCGTGCGCAGCACGTACGCGACGCGCTCGGCCGGATGCTCCGGATCGATCGGCACGTAGGCGCCACCGGCCAGGGTGACCGCGTACATGCCGACCACCAGGTCCACCGAGCGCCGCATGCCCAGCGCCACCGCGCTGCCCGGCGCGACACCCTGGGTGACCAGCCACCGCGCCAATCGCCGCGCGCGGGCGGCGAACTCGGCGTAGGACAGACTCGTCCCCTCGAAGGTCAGCGCGATCGCGTCGGGGGTGCGGCGCACCTGCCGCTCGAACAGCGAGGCCAGGGTGTCGTCGGGGGCGGCGACCGGGTGGGCGGTGTCGTTCCAGTGCCGCAGCACCAGTGCGCGTTCGCCGGTGGCGAGGAGGTCGAGGTCGCCGACCGGGCGGGCCGGGTCGGCCACCGCCGCCGACAGCAGCCGGATCAGGCGCTCGGCGAAGGACGCGACGGTCGCCTCGTCGAACAGGTCGGTGGCGTACCGCAGCACCGCGCGCACGGCGGTGCCCGCCTCGGTGCCGAGTTCGGCCAGTTCCAGGGCGAGATCGAACTGGGCGATGCCGCTGTCGAGCGGGTACGGCGCCACCTCGAGACCGGGCAGCCGCAGCACGGTGTCGTCGCGGTGCTCGTAGGTGAGCAGCGCCTGCACGATCGGGGCGTGCGCCTGCGAGCGCACCGGGTTCAGGTCCTCGACGAGCCGCTCGAACGGCAGGTCGGCATTGGCGAAGGCGCGCACGTCGATCTCGCGCACCCGGTGCAGCAGTTCGGCGAAGCTCTGCCCCGCGGGTACCGGTGTGCGCAGCACGACCGTGTTGACGAACATGCCGACCAGGTCGTCGAGTGCCGCCTCGGCCCGGCCGGCGACCGGGGTGCCGATCGCCACGTCCGCGGTGCCCGCCAGCCGGGCCAGCAGGACCGCGTAGGCAGCGTGCACCACCATGAACGGCGAGACGCCGTGGCGGCGGGCGGTGTCGGCGATCGCGGCGGTGAGCTCGGTGGAGAGCGCGAACTCGACGGTCGCGCCGCGGCCGGAGGCCACCGGGGGCCGCGGGCGGTCGGCGGGAAGCTCGAGCACCGGGGCGAGTCCGGCGAGTTCGGCGCGCCAGTGCGCGGATTGGCGGGCCAGCACCGAGGCGGGATCGTCGGGGTCACCGAGTGTTTCGCGCTGCCAGAGCGCGAAGTCGGCGTACTGCACCGGCAGCGGTGCCCAGCCCGGCGCGGCGCCGGCCGCGCGGGCGGCGTAGGCGGTCATCAGGTCGCGGGCCAGCGGCGCGGTCGAGACGCCGTCGGCGGCGATGTGATGGACCACGACGGCGAGCACGTGCTCGTCCGCGGCGAGCCGGAACAGCCTGGCGCGCACCGGAAGTTCGGTGCGCAGGTCGAACCCGTCGGCCAGGAAGCCGAGTACGGCGGTGGCCGGATCGCCCTCGACGCGGACCGGATCGAGGTCCGGCGCCGGGCCCGGTGCCCGCACGACCTGGTGCGGGCCCTCGGCATCGGCCGGGAACACGGTGCGCAGGGATTCGTGGCGCGCCGTCACGTCGGCGAGGGCCGTGCCCAGCGCGGGCACGTCGAGCGCGCCGGTGAGCCGGATGGTGAGCGGGATGTTGTACACCGGCGACTCGGGGTCGAGCCGGTTCAGCAGCCAGATGCGGGTCTGCGCCGCCGACAGCGGGATGCGCTGCGGACGCGGCCGGGCGGCCAGCGGGGCCCGCGACGGCGCGCCCGCCGCCGCGCGCACCCGCTCGGCCAGCTGCGCCACCGTGGGCGCTTCGAAGACCTCCCGCACCGACAGGTCCACGCCGAGCGCGCTGGCCGCGCGGGCGACCAGGCGCATGGCCAGCAGCGAGTTGCCGCCCAGGGCGAAGAAGTCGTCGTCGGCGCCGACCCGCACACCGCCGCCGAGCAGATCGGCGATCAGGGTGGCCAGCACCGTCTCGGCGCCCTCGCGAGGCGCCCGATACGCGGTCGTGGCGGCGGTGAACTCCGGCCGCGGCAGCGCCGCGCGGTCCAGTTTGCCCACCGTGGTCAGCGGCATCTCCGCCAGCACGACCAGGTGCGCGGGCACCATGTACCCGGGCAGCCGGTCACGCAGGACGTCCAGCACCGCCGCCGCCGACAGATCGTCACCGCTGACATACCCGACCAGCGCGTCGCGCCCGGCCGAGTCGGCGACCACCCGCACCGCGGCGTTCGCGACGCCGGGTACCGCGGCCAGCGCCGCCTCGATCTCCCCGAGCTCGATCCGCTGTCCGCGCAGCTTCACCTGGAAGTCGTTGCGGCCCAGGTAGATCAGATCGCCGTCGCGGTTCCAGCGCACCAGGTCGCCGGTGCGGTACATCAGGCTGCCCGGTACGCCGAACGGGTCGGCGACGAACCGTTCGGCGGTCGGTCCCGGCCGGCGGTGGTAGCCGCGGGCGAGCTGGTCACCGGCCAGGTACAGCTCGCCCGGCACCCCGATCGGCACCGGCCGCAACCGCGTGTCGAGCACGTAGACCCTGGTGTTCCAGCACGGCCGCCCGATCGCCACGTCGCGGCCCTGCGCCACGTCGGCGTCGGTGAACTCGTGGTAGACCGCCGAGATCGCGGCCTCGGTGGGGCCGTAGGCGTTGTGTACCGCGCCGTCGAACACTGCGCGCAGGGCGGTGAGCAGGTCGGGGGTCAGCGCCTCGCCGCCGCAGTGCAGGTGCCGGAACGACGCGAGCGCGTCGCCCATGCCCTCGGCGATCAGCGCGGCCAGCACCGAAGGCACGTATTCGGCGATGGTGATGCGGTGCTCGCGCAGCAGGTCGGCGAAGGCGGCCAGGTCCAGGTGCGCGCCGGGCGCGGCGATCACCAGCGGCGCGCCGACGGCGACCGGCAGGAAGCACTCCCAGACCGAGACGTCGAAGGTCAACGGCGCGCGCTGCAGGATGCGGTCCGCGCCGGTCACCTGGTAGCGGTGCTCCAGCCAGCGCAGCTGGTTCATGATGGCGCGGTGGGTCACCGCGACGCCCTTGGGCCGCCCGGTGGAGCCGGAGGTGAACAGCACGTAGGCGGTGTTGTCCGGGCGCAGGGCGGCGGTGCGGTCGGCGTCGGTGACCGGCCGGGCCGGTGCGTCGGCGAGGTCGAGGTCGGCCATTTGCAGGACGGGGACCCCGAGCGGTGGCAGGTCCGCGCCCGCTGGTACGAGCACCAGGGCCGGCTGCGCGGATTCGACGATGTGGGCCAGTCGGTCGGCCGGGTGCGCGGGGTCCAGCGGCAGGTAGGCGCCGCCCGCGCGCACGATCGCGTACATCGCGACCAGCATGTCCAGGCCCCGGTGCGCGACCAGGCCGACGACGCGCTCGGGCCCCACTCCCGCGCCGATGAGGTAATGGGCCAACCGGTTCACCCGCTCGGCGAGTTCGGTGTAGGTGCGGGTGTCGGCGCCGACGGTGACCGCGTGACCGTCTGGATCGGCGGCCACCCGGGTGGTGAGCAGGTCGTCGAGGGTTTCGGCGGGCAGCCGGTGTGCGGTGGCGTTGCGGTCGGCCAGCAGCATGCCGCGTTCGGCCACCGACATCAGTTCGACATCGCCGACGACGGTCCTGGCGTCGCGCACCATCGCCCGCAGCACGCGTTCGAAACCGGCCAGGAAACCGGTCACGGTCGGCTCGTCGAACAGGTCGAGCGCGTAGTGCAGGTACACGTCGATGCCGGCCGGTGCGCCCTCGGCGTCGTAGCGGTCGGTGAGCGTCCAGTCCAGATCCACCTGGATGGGCGCCGGGCCGACCTCGAGCGCGGTGATCTCGAGGCGGTGCAGCCGCACCTGCGGCGCGGCCTGGTTCTGTAGCGTCAACGCCACCTGGTACAGCGGCGAATGCGCTTGCGAGCGCACCGGATTGAGCGCGTCGACGAGCTGTTCGAAGGGGACGAGGGCGTGGTCGAAGGCGGCCAGGTCGGTGTCGCGCACGGTGTCGATCAGCTCGGCGAGCGGGGCGTCGGGGCGGACCCGGGTGCGCAGCACGAGAGTGTTGACGAACATGCCGACCAGCTCGTCGAGCGCGGCGTCGCCGCGCCCGGCCACCGGGGCGCCGAGCACCACGTCGTCGGTGACGGCGAGCCTGCTCAGCAACGCGGCCAGGGCGGCGTGCAGCACCATGAACGGTGTCGCCCGGTGCGCGGCGGCGAGTTCCACGATGCCGCAGTGCAGGGCGGCGTCGAGGTGTCCGGTGACCGCGCCGCCCCGGCCGGTGGCGACCGCGGGGCGCGGCCGGTCGACGGGCAGGGTGAGCACGTCCGGCAGTCCGGCCAGCTGCTCGGTCCAGTACCGCAGCTGGCCGGCGAGCACCGAGCCGGGCTCGTCGGGGGCGCCGAGGGCGCGGCGCTGCCAGCAGGCGTAGTCGGCGTACTGCACCGGCAGCGGCGCCCAGGCGGGGGCGACGCCCGCGCAGCGCGCCACGTAGGCGGCGGCCAGGTCGCGGGTCAGCGGGGCGAAGGACCAGCCGTCGGCGGCGATGTGGTGCACGACGAACAGCAGCACGTGTTCGGGACCGCGCGCGTCGCGCACCTCGAGCAGCTTCACCCGCACCGGCACCTCGGCGGTGACGTCGAAGGGCGTGCTCGCGGCGGCGGCGACGAGTTCGGGTAGTTCCGCGGCGCGCACGGGCCGGGCGACCAGGTCGACCAGGCGGGTGCCCGCGGGCAACACCACCTGGTGGGCGGCGCCGTCCTGTTCGGGGTAGAGGGTGCGCAGCGTCTCGTGGCGGGCGATCACGTCGGCGATGGCGGCATCCAGCGCGGGCACGTTCAGCGCACCGGACAGGCGCAGCGCGAACGGGATCTGGTAGCCGCCGCCACGGTTGTCGAACCGGTTGAGGAACCACATGCGCTGCTGGGCGATGGACAGCGGGACCGGGTCCAGCCGCGCGCCGCCGGTCAGCGGCGGCAGGTCGGGCGCGGCGGATTCCGCCGGTGCACCGACGACGCGGGCGAGTTCGGCGACGGTGGGGGCGTCGAACACCGCGCGCACCGGCACCGGCACACCGCGGGCGGTGGTGAGGCGGGCGGCGAGCTGGGTGGCGATCAGCGAGTTGCCGCCGAGGGCGAAGAAATCGTCGCCCGCGCCGACCGCGGGGTGGCCGAGCAGGTCGGCGAAGATCCCGGCGACGAGGGTTTCGGCGGCTCCGGTGGGCGGGCGGAAATCCGTGGCGACGGGTGCGGGGGCGGGCAGGGCGGCGCGGTCCAGTTTGCCGGAGACGTTGAGCGGCAAGGCATCCAACGCGACGTAGACACCGGGCACCATGTACCCGGGCAGGCGCCGGGCCAGTTCCGCGCGCAGCCCCTCGGCCGGGACCGGTTCGGCGCCCACCACATAGGCCACCAATCGCGGGCCGGTGCCGTGATCGTCGCGCACCAGCACCGCGGCCTGCTCGACGCCGGGCACCGCAAGCAGGGCGGTCTCGATCTCGCCGAGTTCGATGCGCAGGCCGCGCAGCTTCACCTGGAAGTCGGTGCGGCCCAGGTATGCCAGTTCCCCGTCGCGGTTCCAGCGCACCAGATCGCCGGTGCGGTACATGCGATCGCCCGGCTCGCCGAACGGGTCGGCCACGAACCGGTCGCCGGTGAGGTCGGCGCGGCCGAGGTAGCCGCGCGCCAGCTGCGACCCGGCCAGGTACAGCTCGCCGGGCACCCCGACGGGCACCGGCCGCAGGCGGGCGTCGAGCACGTAGACCCGGGTGTTCCACACCGGCCTGCCCATCGGCACGGTGTCGGTGTCGGCGTCGGTGACCTCGTGGCAGGTCACCTCGACGGCGGCTTCGGTGGGACCGTACAGGTTGTGCACGCGGGCGCCGGTGAGTTCGCGGGCCCGCTGCGCGGTGGCGGCGGGCAGCGCTTCGCCCGAGCACAGCAGGTGCCGCAACCGGGTGTCGCCCGACGCCGCCTCGGCCAGGAACACCGCGAGCATCGACGGCACGAAATGCGCGACGGTGACGCCCTCGGCGCGGATCACCTCGGCCAGGTAGCGCGGATCTCGGTGGCCGTCCGGGGTGGCCAGCACCAAGCGGGCGCCGACCTGGAGCGGCCAGAAGAACTCCGGCACCGAGACGTCGAAGGTCACCGGTGTCTTCTGCAACAGCACGTCGTCGGGCCGCAACGCGATGTAGGCCTCCTGCATCCAGCGCAGCCGGTTGACGACGGCGGCGTGCGCGACGGCCACTCCCTTGGGTCGCCCGGTGGAGCCGGAGGTGAACAGGACGTAGGCGGTGTGCGCGGCCCGCAGCGGTGCGCGGCGCTCGGCGTCGCCGACCGGGGTGGTGGGGTAGCGCTCCAGATCCAGCCGGTCGATGCGGATCTGCGCGACCGGCAGATCCAGGTCGGTGCCCGCGGTGAGCACGGCGACCGGGATGGCGGTGTCGAGGATGTGGCGGGTCCGCTCGGCCGGGTGGTCGGGGTCCAGCGGCAGGTAGCCGCCGCCGGCCACGGTGACCGCGTACATGCCGACCACCAGGTCGATCGACCGGCGCATGCCCAGAGCCACCAGGGCGTCCGGGCCGACGCCCTGGCCGATGAGCCAGCGGGCGAGCCGGTTCACCCGGGCCGCGAACTCGGCGTAGGTGAGCGTCACGCCGTCGGCGGTGAGAGCGGGCCGGTCCGGGGTGCGGGCCGCCTGGCGGGCGAACAGGTCGGCGAGGGTGCCGTCCTGGGCCAGGGCGTGCGCGGTGTCGTTCCAGCGGTGCAGGACGAGGGCCCGTTCCTCGGCGTCGAGCAGCTCGACCGCGCCGACGGCGGTGTCGGGAGCGGTGGCCGCGGCGCCGAGCACGCGGGTGAACCGGGCGGCGAGCGTGGCGGCGGTGGCGGGGTCGAACAGGTCGGTGGCGTAGCGCAGGCTGCCGGACAGGCCGCCGCTTGGCTGTTCGGTGAGCACCAGGTGCAGATCGAACTTGGCGCCGTTGTCGGGCACCGGCAGTGTCTCGACCCGCACACCGGGCAGTGCGAACGCCGCGCTGGGCTGGTCGGCCGCGCCGAAGCTCAGCATCACCTGGAACAGCGGGTGCGCACCGCCGGAGCGGTCGGTCACCAGGGCGTCGACGAGCTGTTCGAAAGGCAGTTCGGGGTGGGCGAAGGCGGCCAGGTCGACCTCGCGCACCTGCGCGACCACCTCGGCGAGCGTGGCGTCGAGCCGGATGGGCGTGCGCAGCACCAGCGTGTTGACGAACATGCCGACCAGCGCGTCGAGGGCGCGATCGCCCCGGCCGCCGACCGGGGTGCCGACCACGATGTCGTCGGTGCCGGACAGCCGGGCCAGGGTGGCGGCGAAGGCGGCGTGCACCACCATGAACAGGGTGGCGCCACTGCGGGCGGCCAGTGCGCGCAGTCCCTCGGTGGCCGCGGCATCGAGGGCGAGGTCGACGGCGGCGCCGCGCAGGGTCGGGTGCGCGGGGCGGGGGCGGTCGGTGGGCAGCGGCAGCTGCGCGGGCGCGCCGTCGAGGGTGGCGCGCCAGAAGTCGAGCTGGTCGGCGGCGAGGTCGCCGGGGCGGTCGGGGGAACCGAGCAGTTCGTGCTGCCAGAGGCTGTAATCGGCGTACTGCACCGGCAGTTCCGCCCAGTCCGGGGCGGCACCGGCGTGCCTGGCCCGGTAGGCGCGCATCAGGTCGGCGACCAGCGGGGCCGCCGACAGGGCGTCGGCGGCGATGTGGTGCACCACGAACACCAGCACGTATTCCGCTTGCTCCGTGGGATTTTCGCGTTCGATGCCGAGCAGGGCGATCCGGGCGGGCAGTTCGGTGGTGACGTCGAAGCCGGCGCGCACCAGCGACGCGACGGCATCGTCGAGCTCGTCCGGGGTCACCGGGATCAGGTCCAGCGCGGGTCCGACCTCGGCGGCGGGCAGCACCGCCTGACAGGGGCCGCGCTCGTCCTGCGGGAAGACGGTGCGCAGGCTCTCGTGCCTGCCGAGCACGTCGCCCACCGCGTGTTCGAGCGCGGGGATGTCGAGCTCACCGGTGAGCCGCAGCACCACCGGCAGGTTGTAGACGCTGTCGGCGCCGTCCTGGGTCTCCACCCGGTTGAGGAACCACAGCCGCTGCTGGGCCGGGGACAACGGGATCCGGTCCGGGCGGGCGCGGCGGGCCAGGACGGGCCGGTCGGCCGCCGACCCGGCGAGCGGGCGGATCGCGTCGGCGAAGGCCGCCACCGTCGGCGCCTCGAACAGCGTCCGCACCGGCACCCGGGCGTCCAGTGCCGTCCCCACCCGCGCCGTCACCTGGGTGGCGTCGAGCGAACTGCCGCCGAGGGCGAAGAAGTCGTCGTCGAGTCCGGCGCGCTCGGCGCCGAGCACCTCGGCGAACACCTCGGCCACCAGCCGCTGCACCCGATCGACGGGAGCGCGGAAGACGCCCGCGCGCAACACCGGTGCGGGCAGCGCCCGCCGATCCAGCTTCCCGCTGGTGTTGAGCGGGAACTCGGCCAGCTCCACCAGGGCGGTCGGCACCATGTAGGCGGGCAGGCGGCGGGTCAGCGCGGCGCGCAGCCGGTCGGTGTCCACCTCCGCGCCGGGTGCGGCGACCACGTAGCCGACCAGGTGCTCGCCCGGCTCGCCGGACCCCTGCTCGCGTGACCACAGCACCGCCGCGGCCTGCCCCACCTCCGGTTCGGCCAGCAGCGCGGTCTCGATCTCGGCGAGCTCGATGCGCTGACCGCGGAACTTCACCTGGAAATCGACGCGGCCCAGGTAGATCAGCTCGCCGTCCGGGCTCCACCGCACCAGATCGCCGGTGCGGTACATGCGTTCGCCGCCGCGGCCGAACGGGTTGGCGACGAATCGGTCGGCGGTGAGGTCGACGCGGCCATGGTAGCCGCGGGCCAGCTGATCGCCGGCCAGGTACAGCTCACCGGGTACGCCGATCGGCGCCGGATGCAGCCGCGCGTCCAGCACATAGACCTGCGAGTTCCACTCCGGTTCCCCGATGGGCACCAGCGGGCCGTCGGCCGCGGTGACCTCCCGGTAGGTGATGGAGACCGCGGCCTCGGTCGGGCCGTACAGGTTGTGCAGCCCGGCATCGCAGACGGCGTGGAAGGCGGCCACCGTCTCCGGCGGCAGCGCCTCGCCGATGACGAAGACCTCACGCAGCGAGTCGAGCTCACCGCGCCGGGCGTGCGCGGCGAACACCGCGAGCATCGAGGGCACGAAGTCGGTGAGCGTGACCTGGTCGGCGGCGATCGTCTCGGCCAGGTAGCGCGGATCGCGGTGTCCGTCCGGCGCGGCCAGCCGCAGGGTGGCGCCCGCGCGCAGCGGCAGGAAGTAGCCCCACAGCGAGACGTCGAAGGTGGCGGCGGTCTTCTGCAGGTACACATCTCCCGGCCGCACGCGGTACTCGGCGTGCATCCAGGCCAGCTGGTTGACGATGGCCCGGTGGCTCACCGACACGCCCTTGGGCTTGCCGGTGGAGCCGGAGGTGAAGATCACGTAGGCGGGGTTGTCCGGGTGCAGCGGGGCGCGTTCGTGGTCGGCGATCCGGGTCGGCGCGTACCCGGACAGGTCGAGTTCGTCGACCCGGTGCACCGGCACGCCGGCGGGCAGCGCGGCCGGGGCGACACCGGCCGCCGCGGTGGTCAGCACGACCCGCGGCGCGGCCGTCGCGAGGATGTGTCCCACCCGCTCGGCCGGATGCGCCGGATCCACCGGCACGTACGCACCGCCGGCGCGCAGCACCGCGTACATCGCCACCACCAGCTCGACGCCGCGCGGCATGGCCAGCACCACCAGCGATTCGGGGCCGACGCCGGCCGCGATGAGCAGCCGCGCCAGCCGGTTGGCGCGCGCGGACAGTTCGGCGTAGGTGAGGGTTTCGCCGTCGTCGGCGCGCACCGCGATCGCGTCGGGGGTGCGGCGGACCTGGATGTCGAAGCCGTCGTGCAGGAATCGTTCGGCCACCTTGTGACCGCTGGCGTTCCAGCTGTCCACCACGTAGTCGCGTTCACCCGCGTCGAGCACGTCGATGTCGCCGAGCACGCGATCGGGATCGGCGAGTGCCGCGCGCAACAGCCGGTCGAACTTGGCGGCGAACTCGGCCACCGTCGCCGCGTCGAACAGGTCGGAGGCGTAGGTGAATTCGGCGCGGTAGCCGCCCGCGTCGTCCAACGGCTCGGACAGGGTCAGTTGCAGGTCGAATTTGGCGAAGCCGGGATCGAAGTCGAGTTGTTCGACGCGCAGGCCCGGCAGCGCGAGCGCGACCGGGCCGATGTTCTGCATGAACAACGCCACCTGGAACAGCGGATGCCTGCCCCGGGAGCGGGCCGGGTTGAGGGCCTCCACGAGTTGTTCGAAGGGGATGTCACGGTGGGCGAAGGCGCGCAGGTCCCGGTCGCGGGCGTGCGCGACCAGCTCGGCGAAGGTGGCGGCCGGGCGCACCTCGGTGCGCAGCACCAGGGTGTTGACGAACATGCCCACCACGTCGTCGAGCAGCGCCTCGCCCCGCCCGGCCACCGGCGTGCCCACGGCGATGTCGGCGGTGCCGGACAGCCGCGCCAGCAGCGCCGCCAGCGCGGCGTGCACCACCATGAACGGCGTCGCGCCGTAGCGCGCCGCGACCCGGTCGATGTCGGCCCGCAGGCCCGCGTCGAGGGCGAAGGCGTGCGAGGCGCCCCGGTAGGTGGACACCGCGGGCCGGGGCCGGTCGGTGGGCAGATCCAACTGGGCGGGCAGCTCGACGAGTTCGGCGCGCCAGAAGTCCAGTTGGCGGGCCAGCGCGGACTCCGGGTCCTGCGCATCGCCGAGCACGCGCTGCTGCCACAGCGCGTAGTCGGCGTACTGCACCGGCAACGGCGCCCAGTCCGGTGCGTGCCCGTCGCGCCGGGCGGCGTAGGCGGTGACCAGGTCGCGCACCAGCACACCCATCGAGACGCCGTCGGCGGCGATGTGATGGACGACGAACACCAGCGTGTGGTCCTCGGGTCCGCAGCGCAGCAGCCGGACCCGCATCGGGATCTCCTCGGCCACATCGAATCCCTGGATGGCGATGGCCTGCACGGTTTCGACGAGTTCGGACTCGGCGACGGCACCGGGCGCCAACGCGGGCACCGGGTGCACGGGGCGGATCACCTGCACCGGGCCGGTCTCGGTCTGCGGGTAGACGGTGCGCAGGATCTCGTGCCTGGCCACCAGGTCCGACATGGCCGCGGCGAGCGCGGCCGCGTCGAGCGGGCCGCGCAGGCGCAGCGCGACGGGGATGTTGTCCACCGCGCCCGCGGCCGGGTCGCGGCCGGAGTCGGTGCCGAGCCGGTTGAGGAACCACATGCGCCGCTGGGCCGGCGAGAGCGGAATGTGCTCCGGGCGCGGCTGCGCGGTGAGCGGCGGGCGCGCCTCGGCGGTGCCCGACAGGGCGGCCAGGGCCGCGACCGTCGGACGGTCGAAGAAGTCGCGCACGTCGATGGTGACGCCGAGGGCGGCCGCCACCCGGGCGATGGCGCGGGTGGCCAGCAGGGAGTTGCCGCCGAGGGCGAAGAAGTTGTCGTCGGCGCCGACCCGGTCCACCCCGAGCAGTTCGGCGAACACCGCCGCGACCGCGTGTTCGGCCGCCGTCTCCGGTTCCCGGTATTCCCCTGCGGCCGCGCCGAAGTCGGGCTCGGGCAACGCGGCGCGATCGAGCTTGCCGTTGGCGTTCACCGGCAGCTCGTCGAGCACCTGCACCAGTGCGGGCACCATGTACTCGGGCAGGTGCTCGCGCGCCACCGCGAGCACCGCGGCGGGATCGACGGGGCCGCCCGCGGGCACCACATAGCCGACGAGGTGATCGCCGCCCGCGTGCTGCCGCACCACCACCGCGGCCTGGGCGACCTGCTGCGAGCGCAGCAGCGCCGCCTCCACCTCGCCGAGTTCGATGCGCAGCCCGCGCAGCTTGACCTGGAAGTCGATGCGACCCAGGTACTCCAGTTCCAGCGGTCCGCCGTCGGCGCCCCCGCCCCAGCGCACCAGGTCGCCGGTGCGGTACATGCGCTCCCCCGGCGCGCCGTGCGGGTTGGCCACGAACCGTTCCGCGGTCAGGCCGGGCCGCGCGACGTACCCGCGGGCGAGTTGCACGCCCGCCAGGTACAGCTCGCCCACCACGCCGGTGGGCACCGGGCGCAGGCTCTCGTCCAGGACCAGCAGTTCGTTGTCGTCGGCGACGGTGCCGATCGGCACCGTGACGGTGTCGGCGGCGGTGACCTCGTGCGCGGTCACGTCGACGGTGGCCTCGGTGGGGCCGTAGGTGTTCTGCAGCGTCGCGCCGCTGACGTCGCGCAGAGCGGCCGCCGTGGCCGCGGGCAGCGCCTCACCCGAGGCGACGACCATGCGCAGCGCGTCGAGCGTGACGCCGCTGCTCGCCAGTTCGGCGACGAACATCGCCAGCATGGAGGGCACGAAATGCGCGATGGTGACGCCTCGTTCGGCCAGGAAGCGCACCAGGTAGGCGGGATCGCGGTGGCCGTCGGGCCGCGCGATGGCCAGCCGGGCACCGACCTGGAGCGGCCAGAAGAACTCCCACACCGACACGTCGAAGGTGAACGGGGTCTTCTGGATCACCACGTCGTCGGGCCGCATCGGGTGCAGTCGCTGGCGCCAGCGCAGGTTCGCCATCACCGAGCGGTGCGAGACCGCAACGCCCTTGGGCCGTCCGGTGGACCCGGAGGTGAAGATGACGTAGGCGACGGTGTCGGGGTGCGGGCCGGGCAGCGGCGCGAGCTCGGGCTCGGCCGCGGGCGGGGCCGCCTCGAACTCGTCGATGCGCAGCACCCGCGCATCGCCCAGTCCGGCGGGTTCGTCGGCGGTGGTGGTGAGCACCAGGACCGGGGCAGCGGTGTCGAGCACGTAGGCGATCCGCTCGGCCGGGTGCTCGGGGTCGATCGGCACGTAACCGCCACCCGCCTTGTGGATGGCGTACATGCCGACCATCAGTTCGATCGATCGCCGCGCCGCCAGGCCGACCAGGGTCTCCGGGCCGACGCCGCATCGCACCAGGTGCCTGGCCAGTGCCTCGGCGCGGGCGTCGAATTCGGCGTAGGTGAGGGTGATGTCCTCGAACTCGAGCGCGATCGCGTCGGGAGTGCGCCGTACCTGCTCGGCGAACTCGGTCACCAGGGTCTCCACCGGGGCGAAGGAGACCGGCAGCAGCGGGTCGGCGGCGACCAGGGCGTCGTCGAGCAGCTGCTCGAGGACCTCGCCGAGCGCGCCCTCGCCCGCCTCCACCAGGCTGGGCAGCAGGCCGGAGACCACCACCGAGATCAACGCGTCCTGGCTGAGCGCGCCGCCCATCGCGGCGCCGAGGGTGCCGACCTCGGCGGCCAGGGCGGCGTAGCCGATCGCGGTGTCGCCGGTGCGCAGGGCCACCCGGTCGGGTTCCAGATCGGCGACGGTCTCGATCAGTCGCGGCAGATCCGCGAGACCGTAGGCGCGGCGTAGTGCGGCATGGCGTGCGGTGGCGGGGCGGTTGCCGAGTCCACGGGAGGTGAGCGATTCTGCTTGGGACATCAGCTGTTCCTTTCGGAGACCACGGTCTGGGTCTCGGCGAGGAGGGTGTGCAGCGCGGCGGCGAGACCGGTGCCGCCGAGCGCGGTGAGGATGCCGGGGACCAACCCGGCGAGAGCGACGTTGATGAGCGCTTCGGGTGAGGCGGCGGCGCCCATCGCCGTGGCGACGCCGGCCAGCTTGTCCTGGAGTTGGGCGTAGGTGACCCGATGCTCGCCGTGCGCGAACGCGACGGCCGTCGGCGCGAGCTGCGCCGCGGTGGCGATCAGTGCCGGGAGGTCCGCCAGGGTGGCGGGGGTGGTGTTCCGCTCGGCGTCGGTGCGGATGTCGATGGCGCGCACGGCGATCGACGGGTCGGCGGCGACGGCGGCCAGCACCAGCAGCAGCCGGTCGGCGTAGCCGCGCACGGTGTCGGCGTCGAGGATGTCCAGGGCGTAGCCCAGGCGCAGGGTCAGCCCGGCGCGACCGCCGTCGGCGTCGAACCGCTCGATACCGGTGACCTGGAGATCGAACTTCGCCTCCGCGGGCGCCGGATCGATCACCTCGACGGCCAGTCCGGGCAGTTCGACGGTGCCCGGTGGCATGTTCTGGAAGGTGAACATCACCTGGAACAGCGGGGTGTAGGCGCTGGACCTGGTGCGGCCGAGCGCGTCCACCACCTGCTCGAACGGCACGTCGGCGTGCGAGAGCGCGCCGAGCATGCGCCTGCTCGCCTGCGCGAGCAGGTCGGCGAACCCGGCCTTGGCCTCGATCTCGGTGCGCAGCACCACCGTGTTGACGAACATGCCGACCAGGTCGTCGAGTTCGCGTTCGCCGCGCCCGGCCACCGGCACGCCCACGCAGATGTCGGTGCCGCCGGAGAGCTTGGCCAGCAGCACGGCCAGCGCGCTGTGCAGCACGGTGAACAGGGTGGTGCCGTGGGTGCGCGCCACCCGGTCGAGTGCGCCGGTCAGTTCGGCGTCGACCGTCACCTCCACGCTCGCCCCGCGCATGTCGCGATGCGGGGGCCGGGGACGATCGGTGGGCAGTGCCAGCAACTCCGGCGCGCTCGCCAGCTCGCCCCGCCAGTACGCCAGCTGGGCCGCCGCCGCGCTGTCGGGGGCATCCGGTGCGCCGAGCAGGTCGTGCTGCCACACGCTGTAGTCGGCGTAGGTGATCGCCAGTGGCGCCCAGCCCGGTGCGTGCCCGGCCGCGCGCTCGGCGTAGGCGCGCATCAGGTCGCGGGTGAGCGGGAGGACCGAGTAGCCGTCGGCGCTGATGTGGTGCACCACCACGACGAGGACGTGCTCGGTGCTGGTGGACGACGGCCCGTCGTGCCCTCCGCCGTGCTCGTCGGCGCAGGCGAACAGGGCGATGCGCGCGGGCGGCGCGGCCGCGACGTCGAACCCGCGCGAGACGAATTCCGCCAGCCGCACGGGCAATTCGTCGGCGCGCACCGGGACGGGCGTGAGGTCCGGCGCGAGCGCCGCGACCGGCAGGACTTCCTGGACCGGTCCCTCGGGGCCGTCCGGGTAGCGGGTGCGCAGGGTCGCGTGCCGGTCCAGGACGTCACGCACGGCCGCGGTGAGGGCGGCGTGGTCGAGGTCGCCGGTGAGGCGCAGCGCGGCGGGGATGTTGTAGGCCGCCGAATCCGGGGCCAGCCGGTTGACCACCCACATGCGCTGCTGGGCGGGCGCCAGCGGCACCGGCGCGGTGCCGGTGCGGCGCACCAGCGGCGGCCTGGCCGCGCCGTCGAGCGCGTCGAGGCGGCGGGCCAGCGCCTCCACCGTCGGCGCCTCGAAGACCGCGGCGACCGGCACCCGCACACCCCGCGCGGCGCCGAGCCGGGCCGCGAGTTTCGTGGCCAGCAGCGAGTTCCCGCCGAGGTCGAAGAAGTCGGACTCGGCGCCGACCCGCTCGGGGGGAATCCCCACCACCTCGGCGAAGGTCGCCGCCACCAACCGCTGCACCGGTCCCCGCGGTTCCCGGAACGCACCCTCGGCGAAGACCGGCTCGGGCAACCGCGCCCGGTCCACCTTGCCGTTGCCGGTGAGCGGCAACGCGGGCAACGCCATCACCGCCGCGGGCACCATGTACCCGGGCAGCCGCTCCCGCAACTCGGCCCGCAGTTCGGCGCCGATCCGGGTCGTCGCGCTCACCGCGTCGTCCTCGCGCTCCGTGGCATCGGCGGCCGGGGCGCCGTCGTTCGATGACCCGCTCGTCGCGCTCGACAGCACGCCGTCCACCGCCGCGTAGGCCACCAACCGCGCGCCGGCCGCGCCGTCGGTCCGGGCGAGCGCGACGGCGGCCCGCACACCGGGCAGCGCGAGCAACGCGGATTCGATGTCACCGAGTTCGATGCGGAAGCCGCCGATCTTGACCTGGAAATCGGCGCGTTCGAGGTACTCGAGCGAGCCGTCGGCGCGACGGCGGACGATGTCGCCGGTGCGGTACATGCGGGCGCCGCGATCGAAGGGGTCGGCGACGAAGCGGCCCGCGGTCAGCGCGGGCGCGGCCTGGTATCCCCGGGCCAGCTGCGCGCCCGCCAGGTACAGCTCGCCGGCCACGCCGACCGGAACCGGCCGCATGCGCCGGTCGAGCACGTGCAGGCGGCTGTTCCAGGCGGGGGTGCCGATCGGCACCGTGTGCCGCGGCCGCTCCCGCACCTCGTGGGCGGTGATCGAGACCGCCGCCTCGGTCGGCCCGTACAGGTTGTGCAGCGCCGCGCCGGTGCCCGCGGCGCGGTCGAGGAAGTCGGCGGCGACGGCGGGCGGCAGCGCCTCACCGATGGCGAGCACGTGCCGCAGGGCGCCGGGCAGGCCGGCGGTGGCACCGAGCAGCATGGCCAGCATCGAGGGCACCGTGCACAGCAGCGTGATCGCGTGCCGGTCGAGCAGGTCGCGCAGCCGGTCCGGGTCGCGCTCGTCGCCGGGCGCGGTGACCACGAGCCGCCCACCCGAGAGCAGCGGCCCCCAGAACTCCCACACCGACAGGTCGAAGGTCGCGGGCGTCTTGAGCAGGCAGGCGTCCGCGGACCCGAGCCCGAATTCCGCACACAGCCAGCGGATCTGGTTCGCCACGGCGGTGTGCGGCACCGCCACCCCCTTGGGCCGTCCGGTCGAGCCGGAGGTGAAGATCACGTAGGCCGGATGCTCGGGACGCAGCGGGCGCACCCGTTCCTCGTCACGGATCGGATCGTCCGGCAGCGCCGCGCCGCCGTCGATGTCGAGCACCGGCAGGGCGGTGTCGAACGGCAGGTCCCCCGTCGCGAGCACGCAGACCGGGGCCGCGGTGTCGAGGATGTGGGCGATCCGCTCGGCCGGATGGTCCGGGTCGACGGGCACGTACGCACCACCGGCGCGCACGACGGCGTGCATCGCGACCACCAGTGCCACCGAGCGGCGCAGGGCGAGCACCACGGTCTGCTCCGGGCCGACGCCCGCGCGGATCAGCCGCCGGGCCAGGCGATTCGCGGCCGCGTCGAACTCACGGTAGGTGAGGGTGCGGCCCTGGTGCGCGTCCAGCATCGCGACCGCGTCCGGGGTGGCCGCGGCCTGGCGGGCACCGAGGTCGGCGAGGGTGGCTGCGGGCAGCGGATGCGCGGTGGCGTTCCAGGTGCCGAGCAGCTCGCGGCCCGCGGGGCCGAGCAGGTCCAGATCGCCGACCACGACCTGCGGCTGCCGGACCACCTCGGCCAGCACCCGGTGCAGCTGATCGGCGAAGCGCCGTGCGGTGCTCGCCTCGAACAGGTCGGTGGCGTAGCCGAGGACCAGCTCGACGCCCTGCGGGGCGCCGCCGCTGCCGTACCGGTCGACGGCGAACAGGTGCAGATCGAATTGCGCCACCCCGCTGTCGAATTCGATCTCCTCGACGGTGAGTCCCGGCAGCTCCAGCGTGCCGCGCTCGTGGTTCTGGAAGGAGAACCCGACCTGGAACAGCGGATGCCGGGCCGTGGAGCGGGCCGGGTCGAGCACCTCGACCAGCCGCTCGAACGGCACGTCGGCGTGTGCGAAAGCGGCCAGGTCGGCGGCCCGTGCCCGGTCGAGCAGTGCGGTGAACGGCGCGCCGGCGTCGACGACCGTGCGCAGCACCAGGGTGTTGACGAACATGCCGATCACGTCGTCGAGTTCGGCGGCGCCACGTCCGGCGACCGGGGTGCCCACGGCGATGTCCGCGGTGCCCGACAACCGGGCCAGCAGGGCGGCGAAGGCGGCGTGCACCACCATGAACAGGGTCGCGCCGTGGGCCCGGCCCAGTGCCACCAGCCCGGCGTGCAGCCGGGCGTCGACCGCGACGGAGACGGTGTCGCCGCGCAGGCTCTGCGTGGCCGGGCGCGGGCGGTCGGTCGGCAGCGCGAGCTGATCGGGCAGTCCGGCCAGCGCCCGCGTCCAGTAGCCGATCTGCTCGGCGGCCCGCGACGCCGGGTCGCTTTCGTCGCCGAGCACCGCGCGCTGCCACAGCGCGTAGTCGGCGTACTGCACGGCAGGCGGCTGCCAGCACGGCGCCGAGTCGGCCACCCGGGCGGTGTAGGCGGTCATCAGGTCGCGCACGAACGGGACGATCGAGGAGCCGTCGGCGGCGATGTGGTGCAGCGCGCCGACGAGCACGTGCTCGGTCTCGGCCACCCGCAGCAGCCGCAGCCGCACCGGCACCTCTGCGGTGACGTCGAAGGGGGCGTGCACCAGTTCCCGGATGCGTTGCGGCAGCTCCGATTCCGTGACGGTCTCGGCGTCCGGCAGCGCCGGGCCCGCGGGCAGGATCTCCTGGACGGGCTCGCCGTCCACCTCGGGATAGCGGGTCCGCAGTGCTTCGTGGCGGGCGACCAGGTCGTCGAGCGCGGCCCGCAGCGCGGCCGGGTCGAGCGCGCCGCGCAGCCGCAGTGCCACCGGAATGGTGTAGGCGGTCGAGGCCGCGTCGTAGCGGTTGAGGAACCACATCCGCTGCTGCGCCGGTGAGAGCGGCAGGCGGGCCGGGCGTGCGCCCGCCACCAGTGGCGGGCGGGTCGCCGCCGCCGCGGCTTCCACGGCCGCGGCCAGCTCGGCGACTCGCGGCGCCTCGAACAACGTGCGCACCGACACCTGCCGGTCCAGGGCGGTGCCGATCCGGGCCGCCGCCTTGGCCGCGAGCAGCGAACTGCCGCCGAGGGCGAAGAAGTCGTCGTCGGCGCCGACCCGCTGGTCGGTCAGGCCGAGCACCTCGGCGTAGACCCCGGCCACGATCTCCTCGACCAGGGTGGCCGGCGCGCGGTAGGCGGTGGCGGTGAACACCGGCGCGGGCAGCGCCGCCCGGTCCAGTTTGCCGTTGACGGTCAACGGAATCCGGTCGATCTCCACCAGCGCGGCGGGCACCATGTGCTCGGGCAGGGTGCGGCGCACCCGCTCCCGCAGCGCGGCGGTGTCCACCGGCCCGGCGGTGACCAGGTAGCCGACGATCCTGGCCTCGTCGACCAGGTCGCTGCGCACCACCACGGCGGCCTCGGTGACCTCGGGCTCGGCCAGCAACGCCGCCTCGATCTCGCCGAGTTCGATGCGGAAGCCGCGCAGGTTCACCTGCTGGTCGGCGCGGCCGAGGTATTCCAGCTCTCCGGTGGCGGTCCAGCGCGCCAGGTCGCCGGAGCGGTAGGCGCGCGCACCCGCCGGGCCGTAGGGATCGGCCACGAAGCGGCCTGCCGTGAGCCCCGGCCTGCCGAGGTAACCGCGCGCCAGCTGTCCGCCGGAGACGTAGATCTCGCCCGGCACTCCCACCGGCACCGGCCGCAGCCGGGTGTCGAGCACCCGCACGGTCAAGCCGGGGATGGCGCCGCCGATGACGCTGGCCGCGCCGGTGCCCGCGTCGATCGCCCGGTGCGAGACGTGCACGGTGGTCTCGGTGATGCCGTACATGTTCACCAGGCGCGGTGCGTCCGGGTAGCGGCGCAGCCAGCCGCCGAGGCGTTGCGGCTCCAGCGCCTCACCGCCGAAGATCACCCAGCGCAGCGCGTACTCGGCGGGCTCGGCCGCGGTGTCGGCGGCCACGAGCTGGTAGAACGCCGAGGGGGTCTGGTCGAGCACGGTCACCCGTTCGCGCACGAGCAGTTCGCGGAACTGCTCGGGCGAGCGGGAGGTGAAGTAGTCGACGACCACCACGCTGCCGCCGTGCAGCAGCGCGCCCCACAGCTCCCACACCGAGAAGTCGAAGGCGTAGGAGTGGAACATCGTCCACACGTCGTGCGGTCCGAAACCGAACAGCTCGCGGGTGTTGTCCAGCAGCCGCACGACGTTGCGGTGCGGTATCACCACGCCCTTGGGCCTGCCGGTGGAGCCGGAGGTGTAGATGACGTAGGCGGTGTGCTCGGGCCGCAGGGGCGCGCGCCGGTCGGCGTCGGTGAGCAGGGTCGAGGCGTAGTAGCGGGGGTCGGCGTCGCGTTCGACGTCGAGCACCGGGCCGCCGAACCAGTCGCGGGCCAGCGCGGTGCCGGGCGCGGTCAGGGCGCAGATCGGCCGGGCGTCGTCGATCATGTACTCGATGCGGTCGGCCGGGTAGTCCGGGTCGATCGGCAGGTAGCCGCCGCCCGCCTTGAGCACGGCGAGCAGGGCGACGACCAGCTCGGCCGAGCGCGGCAACGCCACCGCCACCAGGGTTTCCGGCCCGACGCCCGCGGCGACGAGCCGCCGTGCCAGCCGGTTGGACCTGGCGTCGAGTTCGCCGTAGCTGAGCGTGGTCGCCGCGGCGCGCACCGCGGTCGCCGCCGGGTCGCGGCGCGCGGCGGCGGCGAACCGGTCCGGCAGCGTCCGGTCGCCCGCGGCGCGGTCGCGGCCGGTGGCGGCCCAGTCGTGCAGGGTGCGGTACTGCTCCTCGGCGGAGAGCAGTTGGATGTCGCCGACGACCACGGTGGCGTCGGCGGCGACGGCGGCGAGCACCTGGGTGAATCGCCGGGCCAGCACGGCCACCGAGTCGGCGTCGAAAAGGTCGGTGGCGTAGGTGATCTCGATGTCCATGCCGTCGGCGCGGCCGTCGGAGTCGTCGGCGGAGGCGTTCTCGAGCACGCTGAACTGCAGGTCGAACTCGGCGGCGACGGCGTCCAGCGGCAGCGGGCACACCCGCAGGCCGGGCAGTTCCAGCGGGGGCACGGTGAAGTTCTGCATCGTCAGGGCCACCTGGAACAGCGGGTGCCGGTTGCGGGCCCGGGCCGGGGCCAGCACCTCCACCAGCCGTTCGAAGGGCAGGTCCGGGTGCGAGAGCGCGTCGAGGTCGCGGCGGCGGGTCTCGTCCAGGACGGCCTCGAACCGGTCCCGCGGGTCGATGTGGCTGCGCAGCACCAGGGTGTTGACGAACATGCCGACCACGCCGTCGAGGCCCTGGTCGCCGCGGCCCGCGACCGGGGTGCCGATGGCGATGTCCGCGGTACCGGAGAGCCGGGCCAGCAGCACCGCGAGCGCGGCGTGCACGGTGGCGAACAGGGTGGTGTCGCGTTTGCGGGCCAGTTCGCGCAGTTCGCTGTGCAGGTCGGCGTCGATCCGCAGCCGGTGGGTGGCGCCGCGGTGGCTGGCCACCGCGGGCCGCGGCCGGTCGGTGGGCAGGTCGAGCTGCTCGGGCAGCCCGTCCAGCGCGGCGCGCCAGAAGGCGAGTTCGCGGTGGGCGCGGGAGCCGGGGTCGGCGTCGTCGCCGAGGAGTTCGGCCTGCCAGAGCGCGTAGTCGGCGTACTGCACCGGCAGCGGCGTCCACGCCGGTGCCACGCCGGCGCGGCGGGCGGTGTACGCGGTCATCAGATCCGCGGCCAGCGGGCCGAGCGAGAAGCCGTCGGCGCCGATGTGGTGCAGGACCACCAGCACCACGTGCTCGTCCGGCGCGAGCGCGAAAAGGTCGGCGCGCAGCGGCGTTTCGACGGTGAGGTCGAACGGTTCGGCGATCCGGGCGGCGAGCCGGGCGGGCAGGGCGTCGGCCGTGACCGCGACGGGCCGCAGATCGAACCGCTGCTCTCCCGCGGGCCGCACGACCTGGTAGGGGCCCGCCACGTCGGCGGGGTGGACGGTGCGCAGCGATTCGTGCCGGGTGACGACGTCGTGCAGGGCCGCGGTGAGCGCGGCCGCGTCGAGCTCGCCGGTCAACCGCAGCGCGACCGGGATGTTGCTCACCGCGTCGCCCGGGCCGTCGGCGAGGAAACGGTTGAGGAACCAGATGCGCTGCTGGGCGGCCGAGAGCGGAATCCGGTCCGGACGCGGCCGGGCCGTCAGCGCCGGGCGGGCGCCGCTGCCGCACAGCGGTGCCACCCGCGCGGCCAGACCTTCGACGGTGGGCGCGTCGAACAGCGCGCGCACCGGCACCTGGGCGTCCAGCGCCGCGCCCAGCCGCGCGACCACCCGGGTGGCGGTGAGGCTGTTGCCGCCGAGGGCGAAGAAGTCGTCGTCCAGGCCGACCCGCTCGGCGCCGAGCAGGTCGGCGAACACGGCCGCCACCTGCCGCTGCACGGCGGTCACCGGCGCGCGGTAGGCGGCGGCCGCGAAGACGGGCGCGGGCAGGGCCGTGCGGTCCAGCTTGCCCGAGGCGTTGAGCGGGAAGGCGTCCAGCAGCACGAACGCCGCGGGCACCAGGTAGGCGGGTAGTCGCCGGGCCAGCGCCACGCGCACCGCGTCCGGATCGACCGGCCCCGCCGGGATCAGGTACGCCACCAGGTGCTCGTCGCGGGCGACGACGACCGCCTGGTCGACGCCGTCGAGTTCGGTCAGCGCGGCTTCGATCTCGCCCGGCTCGATCCGCATTCCGCGCACCTTCACCTGGAAGTCGGTGCGGCCCAGGTATTCCAGCTCACCGGCCGCCGACCAGCGCACCCGGTCGCCGGTGCGGTACATCCGCGCGCCCGGTGCGAACGGATCGGCGACGAACCGGTCGGCGGTGAGGTCGGGTCGCCCGGCGTACCCGCGCGCCAATTGCACACCGGCCAGATACAGTTCGCCGGGCACCCCGGCGGGCACCGGACGCAGCCGGTCGTCGAGCACGTAGACGCGGGTGTTGGCGACCGGCGACCCGATCGGCACGCTCTGCGTGTCGGCGTCGGTGACCTCGTGGTGGGTGACGTCCACGGCGGCCTCGGTCGGCCCGTAGAGGTTGTGCACCGCGGCGCCGGTGAGCGCGCGCAACCGGTGCGCGGGCGCGGGTGGCAGCGCCTCGCCCGAACAGAACACCGCACGCAGCGAACCGCACTGTGCGGCAGCCGGTTCCGCGACGAAGACGGCCAGCATCGCGGGCACGAAGTGGGCGACGGTGACCGCCTCGGCGGCGATCAGCTCGGCCAGATACCGCGGGTCGCGGTGGCCGTCGGGCCGGGCCAGCACCAGGCGGGCGCCCACCTGCAACGGCCAGAAGAACTCCCACACCGACACGTCGAAGGTCACCGGCGTCTTCTGCAACACCACGTCGCGCGCGTCGATCCGGTACTCGTCCTGCATCCAGCGCAGCCGGTTGACGATGGCGGCGTGCTCGATCGTCACGCCCTTGGGCCGCCCGGTCGAGCCCGAGGTGAACAGGACGTAGGCGGGGTGCGCAGGCCGCAGCGGGGCGCGGCGATCGGCATCGGTGAGCGGGGTGTCCGGGTAGCCGGTGGTGTCGAGCAGGTCGAGGTCGAGCACGGCGGGGCCCGTGACCTCGAGCCCGTCGCGACCGCGGGTCAGCACGCAGACCGGGCGGGCCGTGTCGAGGATGTGGGCCAGCCGCTCGGCCGGATGGGCGGGGTCGAGCGGCACGTACGCGCCGCCCGCGGCCAGCACCGCGTACATGCCGACGACCAACTCGATCGACCGGTGCATGCCGAGGCCGACCGTGCGCTCCGGTCCGACGCCGTGTGCGACGAGCAACCAGGCCAGCCGGTGTACCCGCGCCGCGAACTCCCGGTAGGTCAGGTGTTCGTCCTCGAACACCACCGCCACGGCGTCGGGGGTGCGTTCGACCTGCTCCTCGAACAGGCCGATCAGGGTGGCGGCGGGGCCGAGCGGGCGCGCGGTGGCGTTGCGCTCGCGCAGCAGCACCGTGCGCTCGGCGGCGGTGAGCAGGTCGATCGCGCCGAGCCGCACATCCGGGTCGGCGCACACCGCGTCCAGGACCAGCCGCCACCGGGTGGCGAGGGAGGCGACGGTGGCCTCGTCGAACAGGTCGGTGGCGTAGGTGAACACCGCGTCCATGCCGTCGGCGGTCTCGGTCAGGCTCAGCTGGAGATCGAATTCGGCTATCGCGTGGTCGAGTTCGAGGGGTGCGATGTTCATCCCCGCCAGGTCGACGGGGGCGGCGGGTGCGGTGTTGTTCAGATCGAGCATCACCTGGAACAGCGGGTGCCGGGCGGCCGAGCGCCGTGGCTCCAGCGCCTCCACCAGCCGCTCGAACGGGACGTCGGCGTGTTCGAAGGCGCGCAGGTCGGTCTCGCGCACGGCCGCGACCAGCTGCGCGAAGGCCAGATCCGGCCGCACCTCGGTGCGCAGCACCAGGGTGTTGACGAACATGCCGACCAGCTCGTCGAGCGCGGCCTCGCCACGCCCGGCGACCGGGGTGCCGACCACGATGTCGCGGCTGCCCGACAGCGCGGCCAGCACCGTCGCGAACGCGGCGTGCAGCACCATGAACAGCGAGGAATCGGTGGCGTCGGCGAGCGCGCGCAGCTCCGCCACCGTCGACGCGGGCAGTGCGCAGCGGTGGCGCGCACCGTGACCGGAGGCTTCGGCCGGGCGCGGGCGGTCGGTGGGCAGCTCGAGCAGGTCGGGCAGGCCGGCGAGTTCGGCGGACCAGAAGGCCAGCTGCGCGGCGGGCAGCGAGTTCGGGTCATCGGCCGTGCCGAGCAGCTCCCGCTGCCACAGCGTGTAATCGGCGTACTGCACCGGCAGCGGCGCCCAGTCCGGTGCGGTACCGGCGCGCCGGGAATCGTAGGCGCGCAGCAGGTCCCGGGTGAGCGGCGCGACCGACCAGCCGTCGGCGGCGATGTGGTGCAACCCGACCACGAGCACGTGCTCCTCGGCGGCCACGCGCAGCAGGTGCAACCGCAGCGGCGGATGGGCGGTCACGTCGAAGGGCCGGGCGGCCAGCTCCCGTACCCGGGCCTCGACCGCGTCGGCGGCGAGATCTTCGCGCTCCAGCGCGACGCCGGAGTCCTCGACCGAGCAGATCTGCTGGTACCCGCCTCCGTCGGCCTCCGGATAGCGGGTGCGCAGGATCTCGTGCCGGGCGACCAGATCGGTCACCGCCGCCGCCAGCGCGGTGACGTCGAGCGGGCCGGTGATCCGCAGGGCGGCGGTGAGGTTGTTCGCGGTCGAGTCCGCGTCGAACCGGTTGAGGAACCACATGCGCTGCTGGGCGTAGGACAGCGGCACGCGCGGTGGCCGGGGCCGGGCCCGCAGCGGCGCGCGGGCGCCGGAACCCACCCCGTCGGCCAGCAGCGCGGCCAGGCCCGCGACGCTCGGCGCTTCGAACACCGCGCGCACCGGCACCGTCATGTCCAGCGCGGCGCCGAGGCGCGCCACCAGCCGGGTGGCGATCAGGGAGTTACCGCCCAGTTCGAAGAAGTCGTCGTCGCGGCCGACGCCGGGCTCGGCGCGCACCCCGAGCACCTCGGCGTAGGTGGCGGCCACCGTCCGCTCCACGTCGGTGGCCGGCGCGCGGTAGGCGCGCACACCGAATTCGGGAGCGGGCAGGGCGGCCCGGTCGAGTTTGCCGTTGGGGGTCAGCGGCAGCGTGTCGAGCACGGTGATCGCGGCGGGCACCAGGTGCGGGGCCAGCCGGGCCCGGAGCCCGGCCTTCAGGTCTCCGGCATCCAGGGGGTGCCCGCCGCTGGGCACCACGTACGCGGCGAGCTGGTCACCGCGCGCGGGATCGCGGTGCACGGTGACCACCGCGTGTGCGACCCCCGGCCGCGCCGCCAAGGCCGCCTCGATCTCGCCGAGTTCGATGCGGAAGCCGCGCACCTTCACCTGGGCGTCGTTGCGGCCCAGGTACTCCAGCTCCCGACCGCCCGAGGCGAGCGTCCAGCGCACCAGGTCGCCGGTGCGGTACATCCGCTCCCCCGGCGCCCACGGGCACGCCACGAACCGCTCGGCCGTGGTGGCGCGCCTGCCGTGATAGCCGCGGGCCAGCTGCGCGCCCGCCACGTACAGCTCGCCCGCAACGCCGACCGGCACGGGACGCAGCCGCTCGTCGAGCACCCACTCGCGCACCCCGCGCAGCGGACGGCCGATGGTGACCGGCCTGCCCGGCTCCAGCCGGTCGCTGATGTCCACGGCGACGGTCGCCTCGGTGGGGCCGTAGGCGTCGACGAGCCTGCGTCCGGCCGCGTGCCAGCGCCGCACCAGCTCCGGCGGGCAGGCCTCGCCACCGGCCACCAGCACCCGCAGGTCCGGCACCTCGGCCGGGTCGATGGTCAGCGCGCCCGAGGGCGTCATGATCGAGTGTGTCACCCGTTGCGCGGCCAGCAGCTCCACCAGCTCCCGGCCGAAGCGCGCCTCCTCGGGTGCGATGACGAGGGTGGCCGCGGAGTCGAACGCCATCAGCAGCTCGGCCACGGTGATGTCGAACGACGGGGAACCGACGTGCAACACCCGCGCGGTCGCGTCGATCGGGTAACGCGCGGTCTGCTCGGCCGCGAAACCGGCCACGCCCGCCTGGGTCACCAGCACGCCCTTCGGGGTGCCGGTGGACCCGGAGGTGTAGATGACGTAGGCCAGGTTGTGCGGGCGCAGCGGCCGTACCCGCTCCGCGTCGCGCACCGGCTCGCCGCCGAAACGCGCGCATTCGAAGCCGAATTCGACGTCGTCGAGCACCAGCCAGTGCGGTTGGCCGGGCAGGTCGGCGCGCACCGCGCCCACCGTGAGCCCGAGCACCGCGCCGCTGTCGCGCAGCATGTGCTCGATCCGTTCGGCCGGGTAGGCCGGGTCGACGGGCACCCAGGCCGCGCCCGCCTTGGCGATCGCCCACACCGCGGTGACGAACTCCGGCGAGCGCGGTACGCCGACGGCGACCACGTCGTCGGGGCCGACCCCGCGGGCCATCAGCGCCCTGGCCAGCCGCGCGGAGGTCTGGTCGAGTTCGCGGTAGGTCAGCTCGCGGTCGCCGCCGACGATCGCGACCCGCTCCGGAGCCGTGGCGGCGGCCGCGGCGAACAGGTCGGGCAGCAGCGTGGTGGCGGCGGCCGGGCCCGCCCAGCGGGTGGTCAGCGCGGCGTACTCGGCGCCGTCCAGCAGCGGCAACGCGCCCACCGGCAGGTCCGGACCGGCGGTGGCCGCGGCGAGCAACCGGACGAAGCGCGCGGCCGTGGCCGCGACCGTCGCCGCGTCGAAAAGCGCGGTGGCGTAGGTGAATTCCGCGGTGATCCCCGCCGGTGCCGGACCTTCCCCGCGACCGGCACCGGCGAAGCGTTCGGTGACCTCGACCGCGAGGTCGAACTTGGTCACCCCGGTCTCCACCGTACTCGTCCGGACCGCGACCCCGGGCAGTGCGACGGCCAGATCGCCGGTCACCGCCGCGGACAGCGCCACCTGGAACACCGGGTGCCTGGCCAGCGAACGGGCCGGGCGCAGCACCTCCACCAACTGCTCGAACGGCACGTCGGCGTGGGCGAAAGCGGCCAGGTCGTGCTCGCGGACCGCGCGCAGCAGCGTGTGGAAGGGCGCGGACCGGTCCACCGGGGTGCGCAGCGGCACCGTGTTGACGAACATGCCCACCAGTGCGTCCAGCCCCGCGGCATCGCGGCCGCCGACCGGCGCGCCGATCACCACGTCGTCGACCCCGGACAGGCGCGCCAGCAGCACCGCCAGCGCCGCGTGCAGCACCATGAAGACGGTTGCGCCTTCCTCGCGTGCGAGTTCGGTGATGCGGGTGTGCAATTCGGCGGGGATGTCGATCCGGTACGTGGCGCCCGCGCCGTCGGCGATCGCGGGGCGCGGCCGGTCGGCGGGCAGCTCGAGGTGATCGGGTGCGCCGTCGAGGGCGGCGGTCCAGAAGGCCAGCTGCCGCGCGGCGAGCGAGCCGGGATCGGCGGGGTCGCCCAGCCGCTCGCGCTGCCACAGGGCGTAGTCGGCGTATTGCAGCGGCAGCGGCGCCCACTGCGGCGCGCCGCCGTCCCGGCGCGCGGCGTAGGCGGTGGCGGTGTCGGCGGCCAGCACCGGCAGCGAGAGCCCGTCGGCGGCGATGTGGTGCAGCACGAGCGCGAGCGCGTACTCGTCCGATCCGAGCCGGAACAGCATGGCCCGCAACGGTATTTCGGTCTCCAGCTGGAACGGACTGGCGGCGAAGACCCGCACCGCCGCGGTCAACTCCGCCGCTTCGACCGGTTCGACGGGCAGCTCGACGGTCGTCGCCGGCAGGATCTGCTGATGGGCGGCGCCGTCGGCGTCGACGGGGAACACCGTGCGCAGCATCTCGTGCCGGTCCAGCACGTCGGCCAGCGCCGCCCGCAGGGCGGCCACCTCCAGGGCGCCGTCCAGGCGCAGCAGCACGGGCATGTGGTAGCGGGGGTCGTCGCGTTCCAGGCGGCTCAGGAACCAGATCCGCTGCTGAGCCGGTGACAGTGGAACCAGCGGCGGCCGCGGCACCACCCGCAGCTGACGGTGCGTGCCGCCGCCGGTTCCACCCGCTCGCTCGATCAGCTCGGCGAGATCGCGCACCGTCGTCGCGGTGAACATCTCCCGGACCCCGAGCGAGCAGTTCAGGTCGGCGGAGAGCCGGGCCGCCACCTGCGTGGCCACCAGGCTGTTGCCGCCGAGGGCGAAGAAGTCGTCGTCGCGGCCCACCCGCTCGCGGCCGAGCACCTCGCCGAACACCCGCGCCACGGCCCGCTCCACCGGGGTGGCGGGCGCGGCGTAGGCGACGACGGTGCGGGCGGGCGCGGGCAGGGCGGCGCGGTCGAGCTTGCCGGAGGCGTTGACCGGCAGCTCGTCGAGTACCACGTAGGCCGCGGGCACCATGTAGGCGGGCAGCGCGCGCAGCGCGGCGGCGCGCAGCTGCTCGGCGCCCACCGCGTCGGGCTCGGCCGCCACCACGTAGGCCACCAGCTGTTCGCCCAGGGCCGGGCTCCCCACGTCGTCGCGCACGAGCACCACCGCCCGCACGACGCCGTCGACCCCGGCCAGCACCGCCTCGATCTCGCCGAGCTCGATGCGCAGTCCGCGCAGCTTGACCTGGAAGTCGGTGCGGCCCAGGTACTCCAGCTCGCCCGAGGTGTTCCAGCGGACCAGATCGCCGGTGCGGTACATGCGGGTGCCCGCCGGTCCGAACGGGTCGGCGACGAACCGCTCGGCGCTCAGGCCGGGCCGGGCGACATAACCCCGGGCGAGCTGTACCCCCGACAGATACAGCTCACCCGGAGCCCCGACCGGTACCGGCCGCAGCCGTGAGTCGAGCACGTGGAGCCGGGTGTTGAACACCGGCGCACCGATGGGCACAGCACCGGTGTCGGCGTCGGTCACCTCGTGGAAGGTGACGTCGACCGCGGCCTCGGTGGGTCCGTAGAGGTTGTGCAGCCGGGCGCCGGTGAGCAGCCGCAGCCGCTGGGCCGTCGCCGCGGGCAGCGCCTCGCCGGAGGCGAACACCCGCCGCAGCGTGCCCGCGCGGGCGATGTCCTGCCCCGCCAGGAACGCCTCCAGCATGGACGGCACGAAATGCGCGGTGGTGACCCCGTAGTCGTCGATGACCCGGCGCAGGTAGGCGGGGTCGCGGTGGCCGTCGGGCGCGGCGAGCACCAGCTCGGCCCCGACCTGCAACGGCCAGAAGAACTCCCACACCGATACGTCGAAGGTCGCCGGGGTCTTCTGCAACACCACCTCGCCGGGACCGAGCCGGTAGGTCTGCTGCATCCACACCAGCCGGTTGACGATCGCCTCGTGCGTGACGGCCACGCCCTTGGGCGCGCCGGTCGAGCCGGAGGTGAAGATGACATAGGCCGGGTTCCGTGGCCGCAGCGGACGACGTCGCTCCCGGTCCCACACCGGGCCGTCCGGGTGGGCGGACAGGTCGAGATCGTCCAGGTGCACCACCGGGGCGTCGGCGGAGAGCCGGGTCTCGCCCGCGGTGAGCACGCAGGCGGGCGCGGCCGTGGCCAGGATGTGCGCGGTGCGCTCGGCCGGGTGATCGGGGTCGAGCGGCACGTAGGCGCCGCCCGCGCTCAGCACCGCGTACATCGCGATCACCAGGTCGGGTGAGCGCCGCATGTGCAGCGCCACCAGGGTCTCCGGTCCGACGCCGAGGCCGATCAGGTGGCGGGCCAGCCGGTCCACCCGTCCGGCCAGCTCCCGGTAGGTCAGCACGGTCGGGGGCGCACCGGCGAACCGCAGCGCCACCGCGTCCGGTGTGCGCGCCACCTGCGCGGCGAACATCGACACCAGCGTGGGCGGCGCGGTCTCGGAGGCGCCCGGGCGGGCCGGCCCGCACACCGACGCCGCACCGCCGACCGCCGATCCACCCGCGCGCACCGGCGTGAGCAGCGCCCGCACGTCGACGTCGGTGGCGTTCCAGATCCGGGTGCTGACCTCGAACTCCAGCTCCGAGGTCACCGGCACGGCGCCCAGTGCCGTCTCCGGGCCCGCGTCGGCCAGCCGGTCCAGATAGCCGAGGAAGCGGGCGTGGTGCCGGGCCAGCTCGTCGGTGCTGTAGAGGTTCGGGTTCGCCTCGAAATCGACGTGCACGCTGTCGCGTTCGCCGTAGTAGACGTTCATGCTCAGGTCCTCGACGGGACCGGTGGACAGC
This sequence comes from Nocardia sp. FDAARGOS_372, assembly GCF_002554515.1. Lineage (NCBI taxonomy): Bacteria > Bacillati > Actinomycetota > Actinomycetes > Mycobacteriales > Nocardiaceae > Nocardia > Nocardia sp. FDAARGOS_372. The sequence continues at coordinate 4,071,839 of NZ_PDDW01000001.1, forward strand.
ACGTGGTAGCGACCCGTGGTGGTGCCCAGGGTCAGGTCGCGCCCGAACAGCATGATGTTGGCCAGCGGCCCGAACAGCGCCCGGTGCGCGGGCCTGCCGTCGTGCTCGGCGTCGCGGCGGATGTCCTCGTGCCGGTAGCGCTGGTGGCGCAGCGCCCCGGCCAGCTCCACCCGGGTGGCGCGCAGCAGCTCGGCCCAGCGCACCTCGCCGACCGGCAGCCGCAGCGGCACGATATTGGACATCATGCCGGTCGAGCGCCGCATGGCCGCGGTGGTCCGTGCGGTCACCGGCAGGCTCAGCACCACGTCGGGCCGGTCGGTGAGGCGGCCGAGGTAGCCGCCGAATGCCGCGATCAGCACCGTGGCGATGGTCGAATCCTGGTCGGCGGCAACGGTATTCATGCGCTCGACCAGGGCTTGCGGCAGTGCCCGCCCGACCACGAGGTTGCTCGCCGCGCGCGGCGCGACCCGCCCGTCCAGGCTGGTCACGCCGTCCAGTCCGGCCACCCGGGACGCCCAGTGCGCGCGGTCGGCCGCGAACCGGCTGCTGTCGCGGTAGGCCTGCTCGGCGGCGACCAGTTCCGGCAGCGGCGCCGGACGCACCGGGGCGGGCTCGGTGCCGTGCACCCGCGCGGTGTAGCGCTCGGCGACGCGCTGGGTGTTCACCAGCGCGCCGTAGCCGTCCAGCACGATGTGGTGCGCCCGCAGGTACCAGAACCAGCGCCGGGTGCCGACGCGCAGGATCGCGCCGCGGGTCAGCCGATCGCGCAGCAGGTCCAGCGGGGCGGCGGCGTCCGCGCGCATCCATTCGTGCGCGGCGGCGACCGGGTCGGCGTGCTCGCGCAGGTCCAGCACGGTCAGTTCCCGGGACAGGGTGGGGTCGACCACCTGGTGGGGCACGCCGTCGATCTCGCACAACCGCACGAACCCGGAGCCGTAGTCGAGCGCGGCCTCGGCCGAAACCTCTTGCAGCAGATCGACATCCAGGTCGCCGCGCAGATCGACGTACTGGGCGACGGTGATCGGCACCTGCGGGTCGAGCAGCTGGGCGTACCAGACGCCGGTCTGCGCCGGGGAGAGCGGGAACGGGGCCGCCGGCGACATCGGATCGGCGGCGTATTCGTCGGGCCGCACGCTGAACCCACCCAACTCCGTACCGTGCACCAGAGCCTCCTCGATCGGCGAAAGAACCACTGCCGAACCCGTTTCGGGCAGCACGAGACCGGCCCCGTACCTGGCCGCGACGGCCCGGTACGCGGAAGGTGCGCCACCACAGGCGGATTCGATGAGAGCGCGAACGGCGACGACGTCACCCGCGCACAGATTGCGTGAACGAAACGGTGGCCCGGTCGGACCACCACCGCGGCGGAGAAATGCTCCGCACCCGGGTTTGGCCTAGCTTGTGATCGTTCCTCCCACGTCGCTGCCGGCTCGCGACGAGCGCGGCGAAAGTGTTCCCTGCGTCACACGTACTTGGTGTGCATTGCGAACACTAGGCGGTGAGTCAATAAAAAGGAACCGGTTCCGCTAAAAACTTCTGGGCAACTGACCAGATGGTCTTACGGGGTAGAAAACCCGGGCACAGCGCTAGGCACGCGACGCCGATCGGCCGCGTGTGTGAGCTACCACACTGTCGGGTGTGCAGACTATGAGCCGGAACGTTGCATCCGCGTTGCATCGGCGCCCAGTCGGCGGTCGAGCACCCGGATCTTGGCCTCGATCTGCGCATACAGCGGCGAATCGCGATCGACCGAGGCGCGATAGGCGGCCCAGGCGGCGGCGTCGTCCCGCCCTTCCGGCCCGGCCGTCCACCGGCGCAACACCGCGCTGTCGCCGGAGCCGAGGACCGCGGCGCGCAGTCGCACCCGCAGTTCGTCACGAATGTCGGCGATCCCCGGCGCACTCGACCGGGGCAGCACCGGACCGGCGTAGAGGCGTAATGCGGATTCGACATCACCGGTGTCCAGCGCCGCGCGCAGGGCGTCGACATCGGTTGCGACCGGCACGCGCAGACGGTAGGGCCGCGAGCCGACCACACTGGGGCCGACCACCGTCCGCAGGCGCGACATGGCCGCGCGGATGGTGCCGTTGTCCAGGTCGGTGTCGTCGAGCAGCAGGGCGAGATGGTCGGCGCCGAGTCCCTCGGGATGTTCGGCGAGCAGCAGCAGGATCTCGGCGTGCCGCTGCGACAGCGGCACCCGATCGCCGTCGACCGTCAGTTGCGGCTGACCGAGACCCAGCACCTCGAGCGACAGCGCTCGCGACTCCGGCGGCGCAGGCTCCCGTTTGCCGCCACCGGATCGCATGGCGGTGAGCAGCAGGTCCATCTCCGCCGCCGTCGCGGTCGCCTTGACCAGCGCGAGAATCTCCGGTTTGGCCACCCGCACGCCACCGGCGATCATCAGCACGCCGACGAGCCTGCCGTCGGGATCGTGCACGGGCGCGGCGGCGCCGGTGATCTGGTGCATGCGATGCAGGAAGTGCTCGGGGCCGTGGATCCAGGTCGCCCGGCCGGTGCGCACCACCAGGCCGACGGCGTTGGTGCCGATGCGGCGTTCGCTCAGATCGTCGCCCGCGCGCAGGCCGACCTCGGCCGCGGCGGCGACCCGGTCGGGATTGCCGTGCACCGACAGCACCCGGCCGAACTGGTCGGCGACGGCGACGATCAGGCCGCTGCGCGCGGCGTCCTGGACGAGGAGTTTGTCGATCAGCGGCATCAGCGCGGCCAACGGGTGCGCGTCGCGGTAGCGGTGCAGATCGGCACCGCGCAGCCCGCGATCACTGAGCACATCCATCGGGTCGACGCCGCTGCGCAGGCTGCGCAGCCAGGATTCCAGCACCAGCGGGCGCAGCAGTCCGGCCAGCTGCGAGAGCTGTTCACCGCCCGCGCTGAGATATCCATGGGCTTGTGCGGCATAGGCTTCCAGTGCGCCGAGTTGCGTGCCGGGCTCGACGCCGTGCCGTGGGGGCCGCCCACCTGCAAGATTGCTGACCATTTGCCTTTCTTTCCGCCCCAAACTGTACCGGCGCGTTTTCCCCGGCGAGGGGTGGATGTTCGGTTTGTCCGACAGGTCACATCGGCTCCATACCTTCGCGAATTGTGACCTATTTGTCTTTCAGAACTCTCCGTCGCGCAGGAACTCGGCGGCGCGCTCGGCGAGCATGACGGCGCTGGCCTGCGGTCCACGGCTCAGCGGCACCGGGACGATGGACAGGTCGACCACGGCCAGCCCGGCCACCCCGTGTACCCGGCACTGCGCGTCGACCACCGCCGCGGGATCCTCGGGCCCGCCCATCCGGCAGGTGCCCGACAGGTGCTGGGAGGTGGCGAGGCACGCCCGCAGCCACGCCGCCGTCCGCTCCCCCGCCGCCGGTGGCGCGACGGTACTCGGCCGGGCGCCGGGCACCGCGGCGAGCAGATCGGTGGCAAGCACCGCGGCCGCGCGCAACCGATCCCGGTCGGCCGCCGCGGACAGGTACCGGTGTTCGAGGACCGGCGGCTGGGCGGGATCGGCCGACCGCAACCGCAACTCGCCCGCGGCCAGCGGTCGCATCAGGGCCACCCCGAGACGATACGTGTCCGGCGTGAAAGACACCGTGTACGGCCGTATTTCGATGTCGTCCAGGTCGAGCACGTATTCCAGCGGCACGGTCGGCGGCCGATCCGGTTCCGGTTCCAGCCGGTACTCCACGCCGATCTCGGGATGGTCGGTGCACCAGCTGCCGACCGGGGCGGCCTGCACCGGCGTGATCCCGAGTGCGCGGAGCTGCGCGGGCGGCCCGATGCCCGAACGCAGCAGCAGCGCAGCCGATTCCACCGCACCCGCGCACAGCACGATCCGATCGGCCCACGCCGTCTCCGTGGCCCGGCCGCGCCGGTACTCGACACCCACCGCGCGCCCGCGCCGGAACAGGATGCGCGAGACCGGAACCTCACCGTCCACCCGCAGATTCGGTCGCGTCGCGGCGGGCAGCAGGTAGGCGGCCGCGGTGCCGACCCGGCGGCCGTCGGCGACATTGCACGGCACCTTCGCCAGCCCCGTCGGCGGTCCGGCATCGGGGAGGCCGTTGAGGTCGGCGCGCTCGCCGAACCCGGCCGCTCGCACGGCGTCGGCGAACAGACGGCTCACCGGGACCCCGGTCGCGGTGCGGCGCACCGGGATCAGGCCGTGCGCGCCGTGGCCGGGCCGGTCGCCGAAATCCAGGTCGCGTTCGCTGCGCTCGTACGCGGGTAGCACGGCGTCGAAGTCCCAGAGCGGTCCCGCGATCCGGCTCCAGGCCGCGAAGTCCGCCGCGCGGGCACGCCCGAAGTAGCTGCCGTTCACCGAACTCGAGCCGCCGAGCACCCGTCCGCGCACCAGCTGCCCGACCACGGCGGCGGCCGCGCCCGCACCGTCGTCGAGGGTCGAGGTGTAGCGCCACAGCCACGGCGCGGCCGGATCGATGGGCATGCGGCCGGCGTCGCGCAGGGCGGCGGGCCACCGCTGCGGTTCCAGCCACACCGGGCCCGCCTCGAGCACTCGGACGGTGTGCGCGGGGTCCTCGCTCAACCGGGCGGCGAGCACGCAACCGGCGGTGCCACCGCCGACGATCAGGGTGTCCGTCACCGCCGCCCGCCGTCCTCAGCGCCGCGAGAAGGCCGGCCGCAGCGCGTCGAGGCTGCGCGCCCGCGCCGCCCCCACCCACAGCCCGGTGCCGTAGGCGAGATCGTCGAGCCGCTTGTAGACCAGATAGCGCACCGGGTCGAGCCCGCCCGCGTCGCGATGGGTGAACCAGTCGGCCAGTCCGTCGGCCACCGCCATCGTCACCGCGATGCGCCGCACCCGCCGCGAAACCAGCACGGCCAGCAGGGTGATCGGCCAGTAGTGCCGGCACATCGCCGAGGCGATGCGCCACAGTCCGGCGAAGAACCCGCGCGCGAGATAGAGCGCGGCGATCCTGGTCGGGTTGTCCAGCCCGGCGAACACCCGCCGCAACCGCACCAGCGCGGTCGCCAGGGCCACCAGCCCACCGAGCAGTCCCCACCGGGTCAGCGTCGCGAAGAGCACCGCCGCCAGTGCCGTCCAGTACGGCAGCGACAGCGGCGAGACCGCCGCCGGGCCGTGCCTGCGGGCCAGCGGCGCGGCCCCGGTGCCGTAGAACATCTTCCGGCCGAACCAGGCGCGGAAGGCGGCCCGGTGGTCGTGCGCGACGTGCGCGGCGGGCTCGTAGCGCAACCGCCTGCCCGCCCGCTCCAGCCGCCAGCACAGGTCCACGTCCTCGGCCACCCGCATCGACTCGTCGAAGCCGCCCACGGCCAGCAACGCCTGACGCCGCACCAGCATCGCCGCGCTCGGCACGTAGGACACCGGCCCGCGCGAGTGCACCGCCGCCTCGCGCCTGCCGAGATCGAGCGAGGAGCGGGTGTGTTCGTAGCGCGCCAGGGCGTTCGATTCGGCGTCGAGCGCGACGATGCGCGGGGCCACCAGCGCGACCTCGGGATCGCTGAAGTGTCCGAGCATCACCTCGAGCCAGCCGCTGCGCGGCACCACGTCCGAATCCAGGAACGCCACGAATTCGGTTGTCGCCGCGCGCAGTCCGGCGTTGCGCGCGGCGGCCGGGCCGTGCGCGGTGTCGTGCCGCAGTACCGTCACGCGGCAGCGGGTGCCGCGGGTCTCCGGAATGCGCACCGGCTGGTCGGAGCCGTCGTCGACGACGATGACGTGGTGGCCGCGCAACACCGCCAGCATCCTGGCCAGGCCCTCGGGGTTGTTGTGCAGCGGGACGACGACGGTGACGTCGTCGGTGGAGGGCAGCAGGCGCGGGCGCGGGTTGGCGACGCCGGAGTCGAGCAGCCGCCGGGCGACGACGGCGGACTTCGGTCCGGTGACCTCGAGGTACCCGTCGCCGATCATCTCGGCGGCCTCCGGCGCCAGGCGCAACACCCTGGCGGGCGTCCCGCCGATCAGGATGCGGTTGCCGGAGTATGCGCGTACCCGTGGATCGATCCGTACCCCGAAGCCGTCGGGCAATCGATCGTGGCGCATTCCTGGCATGCTAGGCAATCTCCGGCCCGCGGGCAGCATCGGTGCGCGAAATCGACCGGAAACGACAGGAATCGCCAGGACACCCGGGTCGTCCGGTGGGTACGGCGTGTTGCCGCCGGTCCGCCGGGCCCCGGCGCGAGCCGGGCCGCAACGGGAGGGCAACCGGCGCACTGCCCTGGGCCGGGGATACCGCCTCTAGACTTCGGATGTACAGCAGCGGAACGGATCGTGACGGGCGACACATGCCCGCGGTGGTAGAGGTGGCATGGGAGTCGGACGAATGCAGGCCAACGGGGGCGGCAGCACGCTGTCGGAGTCCGAGATCGTCGAGGCAGCCCTGCGCGTGGTTCGGGAGGACGGTGTGGAGAAGCTGTCCATGCGCCGGCTCTCCCGGGAGCTGGGCGTCTCGCCGATGGCGCCGTACTACTACGTCGCCGACAAGCGCGAGCTGCTCGACCTGGTCGCCAGCGCCGCGCTGACCGGCGTGCGCACCCCGCCGCGCGAGTCCGGCCCCTGGCAGCAGCGGCTGCGTGAACTGGTGGATCAGATCGATGAGAAACTGCGCAGGCACCCCGGCCTCGGCGACATCCTCATCGAGCAGATGCTGGGTAAGCAGCTCGACCTGATCGCGGCCATCATGGGCATCCTGGCCGATGCCGGCTTCGGCGACCGGGACGTGCTCGCCGCCTACGCGACCGTGCACACCTATCTGTTCGGCCGCAGGCGGGTGAACCCGCGCGATCCGGCGCAGCTGAGCGAGGTGGAGTTGCCCGAGGTCGTCGCACGGGCCACCGCCTACATGCCCGACCTGCGCGGGAAGTACGTCTACGACTTCGGCATGGAGGTGCTGATCGCCGGACTGGAGGCGCGGCTTGTCGCACGGGCCGACCGCGACGTACGATGAAATTGAAACACGTTCTAGTTTTCGCGTTCGAGAGGACGACATGACCACCGTCGAAGTTCCACACGGTTCTCGTTCGGCAGTCCTGCGGGTCGCCGCGGTGATCGCCGAGACGGCCGACAGCTGCTCGCTGGTCTTCGACGTGCCCGAGGATCTCACCGAGAAGTTCGCCTACCGGCCCGGCCAGTTCCTGACCCTCCGAATCCCCAGTGACCTCACCGGATCGGTGGCACGCTGCTATTCGCTGGCCAGCTCGCCCTACACCGACGACAAGCCCAAGGTGACGGTCAAGCGCACCGAGGGCGGCTACGGCTCCAACTGGGTCTGCGACAACGTCAAGCCCGGCGACCAGCTCGAGGTGTTGCCGCCCTCGGGCGTGTTCACGCCAAGGGATCTGGACGAGAACCTGTTGCTGTTCGGGGCCGGTAGCGGTATCACGCCGGTGATGTCGATCCTCAAATCGGCGCTCGCGCGCGGCACCGGCAAGATCGTGCTGGTCTACGCCAACCGCGACGCCGAGACCGTCATCTTCGCCGACGAGCTGCGCGAACTGGCCGCCAAGCACCCCCAGCGGCTCACCGTGATCCACTGGCTGGAGCCGCTGCAGGGCCTGCCCACCGCCGACGCGCTCGCGAGCCTGACCGCGCCGTACGCGAGCTACGAAGCGTTCATGTGCGGCCCCAAACCGTTCATGGATCTGGTGCACGACGCGCTGGCCCGGCTCGGGGTGCCGCGCAACCGCACCCACGCCGAGGTCTTCAATTCGCTGGCCGGTGACCCGTTCGCCGACCAGGCCCCCGTCGAGGTGAGCGACGAGGAGGCCGCCGACGCCGCCACCGTCGAGGTGGAACTCGACGGCGAGGTGCACGAGCTGAGCTGGCCGCGCAAGCAGACCCTGGTCGACATCATGCTCGCCAAGGGCATCGACGTGCCCTACTCCTGCCAGGAGGGCGAGTGCGGATCGTGTGCCTGCACCGTGCTCGAGGGTGAGGTCGCGATGGAGAACGCCGAGATCCTCGACCCGGAGGACATCGCCAACGGCTACATCCTCGGCTGCCAGGCGCGCCCGGTCACCGATCGGCTCCGCATCCAGTTCTGAGCGGCGCCCGGCTTCCGGCCCGCGCGGCGCCCGGCATCGGCCCCGCCGCGGCGCTCAGCGCATCGCCCGGTACGCCGCGCGGCGCTCGGCGTCGAGATGCTCGGTGGCGTAGGACAGCGCGGTGCGGCCCAGCCGGGCCGCGTGCCGGTCCAGGAAACCGGTGAGCAGCGCGGGGTCGATACGTTTGCCGACCTCGCGCAGCATCCAGCCGACGGCCTTCTGGATCAGGTCGCGGCGGTCGTCCAGCAGCCGCTCGCACAGCGCGAAGGTGGTCGAGGCGTCGCCTGCCTTGATGAAGGCGAAGGTGCTCAGCAACGCGACCCGCCGCTCCCACAGCGAATCGGCGGCCGCCAGCTCGGCGAGCAGATCGCGCGGCTTGTCGAGCAGCCAGGCGCCGAGCACGTATTCGGCCGAGGAGTCGACCAGATCCCAGTTGTTCACCCGGCCGCGCCGCACCGCGGCCAGGTACCGCTCCACCATCTCCCGCTGCGCGTCGGCCATTTCCCGCTGCGCGTCGGGGTCGCTGGGGCGCGCCTTGCCCGCGCGGGCGTACCGCAGGTTCAGGATCAGCAATCCGGCCAGGCGCTCCTCGTGCACGGCGCTGTCGAGCAGGGCGTCGATCTCGTCCAGCGGCAGGTCGGCGAAACGCTTGGCGACCGCCCGGGTAGCGGGCACCCGCACGCCGAGAAAGACGTCGCCCTCGCCGTATTCACCCGGCCCGGTCTTGAAGAAGCGCTGCAGATGCACGGCGTCCGCGGGATCGGCCACCTCGGCCAGCGCGGCGCGGACCTGCTCGGCGGTGGACTCCGATGGACTCATCGCGGACCTCCTCGACACGCATCTCGCGCAAGGCTAACCGGCGGGCGGCCGCCGACCGCGGTGTCAGGGCTGGGCGCCGAGGATGCGTCCCGGTTCATAGGCGGCGGCGCTGGGGGGCAGCGTGCCCGGCCTGCCGCTGTTGAGGACGCGGACCACGCCCTCCCCGGTGGTCGGCCTGCCGAGCCCCTCCATCTTGCGGATGGTCTGCGCCGCAACGGCCTGCGCACTGTCGAACAGCCGCACCCCCGCGGGCAGCGCGGCGACGATGGCGTCGACGACCAGCGGATAGTGCGTGCAGCCCAGAACCACGCCCTCGGTGCCCGCCGGGGTCTGCGCGGCCGCGCGGGCGATCGCGTCGGTGGCCGCGGTGAGGTCACCGCGGTCGATGGCGTCGGCGAGGCCGTGGCAGGCCACCCCGACCACCTCGGCGTCACCACCGAACTTCTCGATCAGCTCCGCCTGATAGCGGCTGGCCGTGGTCGCGGCCGTCGCCCACACCGCCACCCGGCGGCAGGCCGCGGCGGCGGGCTTGATCGCGGGCACCGTGCCGATCACCGGCACCTCGGGCCCGACCTCGGCGCGTACCTGCTCGAGCGCGGTCACGCTGGCGGTGTTGCAGGGCAGCACGATCACCTCGGCCCCGGCGGCGATGGAGGTACGCGCCGCCGCCACCACCCGCTCGATCGTCCACTGCTCCGGCTTGGGCCCCCAGGGCGCGCCGTCGGGGTCCAGTTGCAGCAGCAGATCCACATCCGGGCGCAGCTTGCGCAGCCACGCGGCCGTTGGCAGCAGCCCCAGACCCGAGTCGATGAGCGCGACGATCACATCGACCACCGTATTACAGGGCCCCGCGGCCACGAATTCGCCCGAGCGGGGTCGCCGGCGTGACGCCCCACGCGGGCACGCGAATCGGTCTCCGCGGTGCTCGGCTCAGGTGGTGGCCAGCAGATCGGCCACCGGAGCGCCCGCGGCCACCTTGGCGCGGGCCTTCATGACCTGCGCCGTCATGCCCGCGCCGACCACCGCGGTGAGGGCGCCCGCGCGCGAGTAGTACGCGAGGAACTTGCGGCCGTCGTCGGCCGCCACCGAGACGTCGTCGTCGGCGCTCGGGGTGCCGAGCGCCTGGATCTTCACGTCGTACTGATCGCTCCAGAAGTACGGCACCCGCGCGGCCGTCGGCGGTTCGGCGCCGAGCAGCGCACAGGCCACCAGCTTGGCCTGCTCCCCCGCGTTGGTCCAGTGCTCGACCCGCTGCTGTGCGCCGGTCTCGTGCCGCCAGGCCGCCACGTCGCCGACCGCCCAGACCCGCTCGACCGACGTGCGGCCCACCTCGTCGGCCAGTACGCCACCGCCGGCCGCCTGCTCGGCCAGAGCGATACCGGAATCGGCCAGCCACTCGACGGCGGGCCGCGAGCCCACCCCCAGGACGACCAGGTCGGCGCGCACCTCCGCGCCGTCGGAGAGCAGCGCCCCACGCACCCGGCCCCGGTCGTCGGACAGCAGGGTCCGCACCCCGGTGCCGCAGCGCAGGTCGACCCCCTCGGCGCGGTGCATGCGCGCGACCAGCCCGCCGACCTGTTCGCCGAGCACCGAGGCCAACGGAGTCGGCTGCGGCTCGACCAGCACCACGTCCAGCCCGCGCGCCCGGAAGCTGGCCGCCACCTCGCAGCCGATGAAGCCCGCGCCGATCACCAGAGCCGCTGTGGCGGAAGCTGATTCGTCGCGCAACGCGGTGGCGTCGGCATGGTCGCGCAACACGTGCACGCCGGCCGGCGTCGGCAGCCCGGGAAGTGTGCGGGGCCGCAGGCCGGTCGCGATGACGAGATGGTCGTAGGCGAGCGCGGAGCCGTCCGCGAGCAGGACCCGGCGGGTGGCGGTGTCCACTCCGGTCGCGGTGGTGCCCAGCCGCAGCTCGATGCGCTTGTCGGTGAAGAACTCGGCCGGGCGCAACGTGGTGTCGTCGGTCTCGCCGCGCACGAACTGCTTCGACAGCGGCGGGCGGTCGTAGGGCAGGCGCGCCTCGTCGCCCAGCAGCACGAGGTCGCCCTCGTACCCGGCGCGGCGCAGTTCCTCGGCGGTCCGCAGTCCGGCCAGCCCGGCTCCCACGATGACGATCGGCGCGCTCATTGCGGTGGTCCCTTCCCTCGGCGACATCTCACCCTAGCAAGCGCTTGGTCGATCGTGGGACCGCTCCTTTTCCGAGCGCGATGCACCCGGTGCGGGCGTATCACACTTCGCCGCGCAATCGTATCCATCCCGATATCGACCGGGCGGTCAATCAGGTCTATACCGAGGTCAGGACCATTGTTCTCTCGCAGGAGGCACACCATGTTCACCGAGAGTCGCGCACAGGACCTGCTCGCGGTCGTGCTCGGCGCCTTCACCGCACTCTCGCCGCTGTGGCTCGACACCAGCGACCGGGCCATGTGGACGCTGATCGTGCTCGGCGTGCTCATCGCCCTCACCGGCCTGGCGCAGATGGCCCGGCCCGCGATGGCGATGGCCGACTACGCGATGGCGTTGTTCGGCGCGCTGCTGTTCCTCTCGCCGTGGGCGATGGACTTCACCGAGTTCCGTGGCGCATCCTGGACCGCATGGGTGGTCGGGGTCGTCACGGTGGTGGTCGCGATCGCGGCGTTGCCCGCGGTCACCGGACGCATGCATCGCACCGCCGTGCACCACTGACCCCGAGGCGGCCGAAGGTGGTCGGCGGACCGCCACGGAGGACGCCGTGACGCGCACGCAGCACCCCGCCCGGACCGGGCGCCGCCGCAGCGCCAAGCTCGACGGCGACGCCCGCGAACTCATCCTGGACGCCGCCGAACAGCTCTTCGCCGCCAAAGGATTCGACGCCACCCCGACCGCCGCCATCGCGGCGGTCGCGGGTGTGCCGAAGGGCTTGGTCTTCTACTACTTCCCCACCAAGGACGCGATCCTGTCGGCGCTGATGGCCGAGCGGGTGCCCGCCCACCCGGTGCCCGACATCGGCGCGGTGGTCGCCCCCGGCGACCCGGCCGCCAGCCTGCTCAACCTCGACACCGCGCTGAACCTGCGCGAGCACCACTCCTCGGTGCTGCGCGTGATCATGTGGCGCGAGGCCGACACCCATCCCGACGTGCGCGCCCAACTGCGGCGCCTGCGCGACCACCTGCTCGACGTGACGGCGCGGGTACTGCAGGCCAGCGCGCCGCAACCGGTGCGGCCGGGCACGGTTCGCGCCTGCGCGGCCGCCTGGGTCTCGGCGATGTTCGCCATCGCCAGCACCGACCGGCTGCACGCGCTCGACGGCGTGGCCCTGCCCACCAGCGAGGAACTGCTCGGGGTGGCGAAGGTGGTGGCGGCGGGGATGACCCAGCTCGGCTGATCCGGCAGGCGGCCGGCCCGGGCCATCCCTCAGTGGTCCGATCCCTCAGTGGTCGAGGAAGGCGAGTACCTCGGCCGCGAACCGCGGATGCCGCACCGCGCCCATGTGGCCCGCGCCGGGCACGATCACCAGCCGGGAGTCGGGGATGCCGTCGGCGGTCCGGCGGAAGGCCTCCGGCGAGTAGAACTCGTCGCGCTCGCCGCCGATCACCAGCGTGGGCGCGGTGATCGCGGCCAGCCGGTCGGTCACGTCGAAGGCGTCCTCGGCGCGGACGAACGCCAGTGTGTCGGCGGGATTGCGGGGCCGGGCGAGCGGGTCGAGCAACCACATCACCGCGGCGTTGATCCTGGCCCGCACGGTTCGCGGCTCGGGTTCCATGTGGTGCAGGGCGCGCTTACCCGCCGCGGCGGCCTCGGCGTACCGCAGCTGCGCCACCCGGGCCCGTTCCTCCAGCCGCGACGCCGAGGCGGCCACGACCAGCCTGCGCACCACGTCGGGGTGGTCGGCGGCCAGTTGCAGCGCCACCGACCCGCCGGAGGAGATGCCCAGCACGTCCACCGGGGCACTGAACTCGGTGCGCAGCGCGGCGGCGTGATCGTCGGCGATCTCGGCCATCGTGGTGCCCGACGGCATGTCCGGCGCTCGGTTCACCGCATAGACCCGCCGATGCGCGGCCAGCGGCGCCAGCGCCGCGATCTCCGCCCTGGCCATCAGCCCCGCCGGATTGGCGTGGTCGGGAGTGAACCAGCGCAGGAACACCAACGGCGGCCCCGATCCCAGCGCTCGGTAGGGCAGGCCGAGCGGCAGAGTCCCCTCGACGATGTCGAGATCGGCCGCACGGGACGAGGTGCGCATCGGTCCTCCCGAAGGTTCGGCACTCGCGGGCCCGTCCAGTGTCGCACTCGGGTCGGTCACCGCGGGCCGGTCCGGCAACATTGCAGCAATCGGCAGTGGACCGAAATCAGGACGGCCCCCGGAAACGCCGAACGGCGCCGCCCCTTGCGGAGCGGCGCCGTGGCAGATCGTGATTTCAGGAAATCACTTGATGATCTTGGTGACGCGGCCGGCACCGACGGTGCGGCCACCCTCGCGGATCGCGAAGCGCAGGCCCTCTTCCATGGCGACCGGCTGGATCAGCTTGACGCTCATCTCGGTGTTGTCGCCCGGCATGACCATCTCGGTGCCCTCGGGGAGGGTCACGACGCCGGTCACGTCGGTGGTGCGGAAGTAGAACTGCGGACGGTAGTTGTTGAAGAACGGGGTGTGGCGGCCGCCCTCGTCCTTCGACAGGATGTACGCCTGGCCCTCGAACTCGGTGTGCGGGGTGGTGGTGCCCGGCTTGATGACGACCTGGCCGCGCTCCACGTCCTCGCGCTTGATGCCACGGATCAGCAGGCCGACGTTGTCGCCCGCCTGGCCCTGGTCGAGCAGCTTGCGGAACATCTCGATACCGGTGACCGTGGTCTTGGTGGTCTCCGGACGGATGCCGGTGATCTCCACTTCCTCGTTCACGTTGATGATGCCGCGCTCGACACGACCGGTGACGACGGTGCCACGGCCGGTGATGGTGAAGACGTCCTCGATCGGCATGAGGAACGGCTTGTCGGTCTCACGCACCGGGTCCGGGATGGACTCGTCGACGGCGTCCATCAGGTCCTCGACGGACTTGACCCACTTGGGGTCGCCCTCGAGGGCCTTCAGGCCGGACACGCGCACGACGGGGGCTTCCTCGTCGAACTCCTGGGCGGCCAGCAGCTCGCGGACCTCCATCTCGACGAGCTCGAGGATCTCCTCGTCGTCGACCATGTCGGCCTTGTTCAGGGCGACCAGGATGTAGGGCACGCCGACCTGGCGGGCCAGCAGCACGTGCTCGCGGGTCTGCGGCATCGGGCCGTCGGTCGCGGCGACCACCAGGATGGCGCCGTCCATCTGCGCCGCACCGGTGATCATGTTCTTGATGTAGTCGGCGTGACCCGGCGCGTCGACGTGGGCGTAATGGCGCTTCTCGGTCTGGTACTCGACGTGCGAGATGTTGATCGTGATGCCACGCGCCTTCTCTTCGGGCGCCTTGTCGATCTGATCGAACGCGAAGCTCTGGTTCAGATCCGGGTACTTGTCAGCCAGCACCTTGGTGATCGCCGCGGTCAGCGTGGTCTTGCCGTGGTCGACGTGACCGATGGTGCCGATGTTGACGTGCGGCTTCGTCCGCTCGAACTTCGCCTTCGCCACTGTTTTGTCCTCCTGGACTGTGTTGGTTCCTGCAGTTGCAGCAGTGCGGGGGGTCATCCCTGCGGATGCAGGGAAATTTCGGGTCGTACAGAGCGCCCGGGAGTTTCCGAGGCAAGTGTGCCACCTGCCCCGGAAGGGATCACTCCCCGGTCGCCTTGGCGATGATCTCCTTCGACACGTTGGCCGGAACCTCCGCGTACGAATCGAACACCATGGAGTAGTTCGCCCGGCCCTGGGTCTTCGACCGCAGGTCACCGATGTAACCGAACATCTCCGAGAGCGGAACCAGCGCCTTGACGACACGGGCACCACTGCGTTCCTCCATGGCCTGGATCTGACCACGGCGGGAGTTCAAGTCGCCGATCACGTCGCCCATGTAATCCTCGGGCGTGATGACCTCGACCGCCATCATCGGCTCGAGGATCACCGGACCGGCCTTGCGGGCCGCTTCCTTCAGGGCCTGCGCGCCGGCGATCTTGAACGCCATTTCCGACGAGTCCACGTCGTGGTAGGCGCCGTCCAGCAGCGTGACCTTCAGGTTGACCAGCGGATAACCGGCGAGCACACCGTACTGCATCGCGTCCTGGGCACCGGCGTCGACCGAAGGGATGTACTCCTTCGGCACGCGGCCACCGGTGACCTTGTTCTCGAACTCGTAGTGCGCGCCGTCCTCGCCCACGAACGGCTCGAGGGCGATGATGACCTTCGCGAACTGACCCGAGCCACCCGTCTGCTTCTTGTGGGTGTACTCGAGCTTCTCGACCGTCTTGGTGATGGTCTCGCGGTAGGCCACCTGGGGCTTGCCGACGTTCGCCTCGACCTTGAACTCGCGCTTCATGCGGTCGACAAGGATGTCGAGGTGCAGCTCGCCCATGCCACCGATGACCGTCTGACCGGTCTCGGGGTCGAGCTTGACCGAGAAGGTGGGATCCTCTTCGGCCAGCTTCTGGATCGCGGTGCCCAGCTTCTCCTGGTCGGACTTGGTCTTCGGCTCGATCGAGACCTCGATGACCGGGTCCGGGAAGGTCATGGACTCCAGCACGATCTGGTTCTGGGGATCGCACAGGGTGTCACCGGTGGTGGTGTCCTTGAGGCCGATCACCGCGTAGATGTGGCCCGCGGAGACCTCGGGAACCGGGTTCTCCTTGTTGGCGTGCATCTGGAACAGCTTGCCCAGACGCTCCTTCTTGCCCTTGGTCGCGTTGATGACCTGGGCGCCGGAGTCGACCTTGCCCGAGTACACCCGGATGTAGGTCAGCTTGCCGAAGAAGGGGTGCACCGCGATCTTGAACGCCAGCGCCGCGAAGGGCTCGTCGGCACTCGGACGACGGTTGATGACCTCGTCCTCCTTGCCGGGGACGTGGCCTTCGACGTTCTCGACGTCCAGCGGCGAAGGCAGGTAGTCGATGACGGCGTCGAGCATGGGCTGCACGCCCTTGTTCTTGAACGCCGAGCCGCAGAGCACGGGGTAGGCCTCGGAGTTGACCGTCATCTTGCGGATGGCGCCCTTGATCTCATCGATCGTGAGCTCCTCGCCGCCGAAGAACTTGTCCAGCAGCGCCTCGTCGGACTCCGCGACAGCCTCGAGCAGCTCCTGACGGTACTGCTCGGCCTTCTCGGCCAGATCGGCCGGGATTTCCTTGACCTCGTACTTCTCACCGAGCTTGGTCTCGCCGGTCCACACCTTGGCGTTCATCTCGACCAGGTCGACGACGCCCTCGAAGGTGTCCTCCGCGCCGATGGGCAGCTGGATGACCAGCGGACGCGCGCCGAGGCGGTCCTTGATGGTCTGCACCGTGAAGTAGAAGTCGGCGCCGAGCTTGTCCATCTTGTTGACGAAGCAGATGCGCGGCACGTCGTACTTGTCGGCCTGGCGCCACACCTGCTCGGACTGCGGCTCCACGCCTTCCTTGCCATCGAAGACCGCGACCGCGCCGTCGAGCACGCGCAGCGACCGCTCCACCTCGACGGTGAAGTCCACGTGGCCGGGGGTGTCGATGATGTTGATCTGGTTCTGGTTCCAGAAACAGGTCACCGCGGCGGAGGTGATGGTGATGCCGCGCTCCTGCTCCTGCTCCATCCAGTCGGTGGTCGACGCGCCGTCGTGCGTCTCACCGATCTTGTAGTTGACACCCGTGTAGAAGAGGATGCGTTCGGTAGTGGTGGTCTTACCGGCATCGATGTGGGCCATGATGCCGATGTTGCGGACCTTCTTCAGGTCGGTGAGCACGTCCTGTGCCACGGAAATCTTCCCCGCTCTGCTCTGTAAGCGATAGCTAGTTGGGATCTTGCGTTCGGAGACCCTGGTCGGGTCCTCACTATGTCAACGCCGGAAGGGGCACCGAAGTGCCCTCCTTCCGACCGTGAGGCCTTCCGGCGCCGACACGAGCGACGGGCCGGGCGGCGATCACCAGCGGTAGTGCGCGAAGGCCCGGTTGGATTCGGCCATCTTGTGGGTGTCCTCGCGCCGCTTCACCGAGGCGCCGAGGCCGTTGCTGGCGTCGAGCAGTTCGTTGGCGAGACGCTCGACCATGGTCTTCTCACGACGCGCACGGGCGAAGTTGACCAGCCAGCGCAGCGCGAGGGTGTTGGCACGGCCGGGACGCACCTCGACCGGCACCTGGTAGGTGGCGCCACCGACGCGGCGGGGCTTCACCTCAAGGGAGGGCTTGACGTTGTCGAGCGCGCGCTTGAGGGTGACGACCGGATCGGTGCCGGTCTTCTCGCGCGCCTGCTCCAGCGCACCGTAGACGATGCGCTCCGCGGTGGACTTCTTGCCGTCGAGCAGGATCTTGTTGACCAGCTGCGTGACCAGCGGCGACCCGTAGACCGGGTCGTTGATCAACGGACGCTTGGGAGCGGGGCCCTTGCGCGGCATATCAGCTCTTCTCCTTCTTGGCGCCGTAGCGGCTGCGGGCCTGCTTGCGGTTCTTCACACCCTGGGTGTCGAGGGAGCCGCGGATGATCTTGTAACGCACACCGGGGAGGTCCTTCACACGACCGCCACGGACGAGCACCATCGAGTGCTCCTGCAGGTTGTGGCCTTCGCCGGGGATGTACGCCGTGACCTCGACCTGGCTGGTCAGGCGAACACGCGCGACCTTGCGCAGCGCGGAGTTCGGCTTCTTCGGGGTCGTGGTGTACACGCGGGTGCACACGCCACGACGCTGCGGGCTCCCCTTGAGGGCCGCGGTCTTGGTCTTGGCGACCTTGTCACGGCGACCCTTGCGGACCAGCTGGTTGATGGTTGGCATAGACCGGCTTTCCTTGTTGATTAACGCGGTGTCGGGAACTTCATGGCTGGTTTTCGAGCTGTACTCGCACGTCCAACCACGTTTCTCGCGTCCCGAGGTCGGGCGTGTCGTGCGCGGGCTAGGACCCTTGATCCGGGCACGCCGGAGAGGTCAGCCGCTCTCGCTGGCCTACGTCTACGCACGAACTTGCCCGCATGCTTCCGGGCACAGCGATCCACGATACCCGCGGCCTGCGCAGATGGTCAAAGCGGGGGTCCGGCGGGCGGGGAATCACCTGGCCAGATTCAGCGTCAGCTCCAACAGCGTCTTGGCCGCGCCGCACGGGTCGGGGTGCGCGGACCCGGCGCGGTAGTTGATCCACCAGCCCACCACCCCGGTGTCGGCCGCCGAGGCGGTCACCCCACAGGAGTCCGGATCCCCGGGTCGACGCACCTGCAGGCCCCGCCTGCCCTGCACGGTGATGGTCTCGGTGCTGTAGCCGAGCTTGTCGGCGGTGATCTTCTCGTTGTTGAGCGAGCCGATCTCGTACCAGTTCAGCGTGACCATCGCCAGCCCGCCCGGCGCGTCCTCCACATCCCACATGCAGACCGCGCCGTTGAACGAGCCGTTGACGTACCTGGCGTCGCCGACCGCTTCACCGATCTTCGCCGGCTCGACCACGTCGCATTCGCGGAGCAGCTTGTCGAAGTTGGTGTTGATCTCCTGGCTGCCGCCGGCCGGAAAGGCCGCGCCCTCGACGGTGCGCCCGCACCCGGCCACCATCGCGACCAGCGCCAGCACGGCGCCGCTCAGCGCCGCCGCCCGGCGGCCGGGAACCCTGCGCATCAACGCCCCACCCCTCACTTCAACCGCGCCACGGTGAGTTCGGCCAACTTCCTGGTCTTGTCACATGGGTTGTCCAACGGCCCGAAGAACCCGTACGACATCGACCACTCGAAGAAGTCGTCGTCGAGCTGCACGGCGAGATCGCAGACCGCGCCGCTCGGGTCGAGCGCCGCGAAGCCCGGCCTACCGCCCACCTCGATCGCATCCGGTGCCCGCCCGACGTTGGACACCCACGCCTTCTCCCGCTCGATCGGGCTGCCCCGATAGGAGGCGAAGGTGACACTCGGCGAACCGATGCCCGCGGACTGGTAGTTGCAGCCCACCGAGTTCTTGAACACCTGCGACAGCGTGCCCAGGCCCGCGATGTCGCGTACCTCGTCGTCGGTGACGTGCCCGCACTCGCCGACGAACGGCCCGAGCGAGGCCACCTTCGGCGGCGGGCGCAACGGGGTGTCGGAGCCGGAATCGCCCCCCGAACCGCACGCCGACAACGTCAGGACCAGGGCGAGACCTGTGATGAGCGCCGACGGGATCCGCATGCCAGGCACTCTACCGGGGTTCGCGCAGCACCTCCGGGGTCTCGCCGGCGCCGCGACGAGCGACGTTGCGGCGCTACAGGTTTCCCCGGGCCGCCTGTTCTCGCTCGATGGCCTCGAAGAGGGCTTTGAAGTTGCCCTTGCCGAAACCGAGGGAACCGTGGCGTTCGATGAGTTCGAAGAACACCGTGGGGCGGTCGCCGATCGGCTTGGTGAAGATCTGCAGCAGGTAACCGTCCTCGTCGCGGTCGACCAGGATGCCGCGGCGGCGCAGTTCCTCGACCGGGACACGGACCCGGCCGATGCGGGCGCGCAGGTCGGGGTCCTGGTAGTAGGCGTCGGGGGTGGCGAGGAACTCCACGCCCTCGGCGCGCATCGCGTCCACGGTGGCGAGGATGTCGCCGGTGGCCAGGGCGATGTGCTGGACACCGGGCCCGCGGTGGAATTCGAGGAACTCGTCGATCTGGGAGCGGCGCCGGCCGGGCGCGGGTTCGTTGAGCGGGAACTTCACCCGGTGGTTGCCGTTGGCGACGACCTTGCTCATCAGCGCCGAGTACTCGGTGGCGATGTCGTCGCCGACGAACTCGGCCATGTTCGTGAAGCCCATGACCCGGCGATAGAACTCCACCCAGTGGTCCATCATGCCCAGTTCGACATTGCCGACCACGTGGTCGATGGCCTGGAACAGCCGAGCGGGCCTGCCGGGGCGGGGCCGGAATCCCGAGCGCCGCGGCACGAAGCCGGGCCGGTAGGGGCCGTCGTAGCCGGAGCGGTCCACCAGTGTGTGCCTGGTCGCGCCGTAGGCGGCCAGGGTCGCGGTGCGGACGATACCGTACTCGTCGCGCTCGTCGTGCGGTTCGGCCAGCACGCGCGCGCCCTGCCCGCGCGCCCAGCGCACACAGCGGTCCACATCGGGCACCTCCAGCGCGATGTCGAGCACGCCGTCGCCGTGGCGGCGATGATGCTCGGCCAGGCGGCTGTCGGGGTCGACCGCACCCTGGACCACGAAACGCGCTGCGCCACTGCGCAACACGAACGCCTTGTGATCACGTACACCGGTCTCCGGCCCGGCGTAGGCCTCCAGCCGCATGCCGAGCGCCGATTCCAGGAAGTGGGCGGTCTGGGTCGCGTTGCCGACGACCCAGACCAGCGCGTCCCAGCCGATCACCGGGAACGGGTCGATGCTCACGTCGTGGTCGACCAGCCCGACGAGATCGCGCAACTCGCCGTCGGTCGGCAGATTCTCGAGGGTCATGGTCCAAGGAAATCCCGGCGGTGTGACCTGGGCAACAGCGCCGCCGCCGGGTGCACAGTCTGGCGAAATCGGCCAGGAACAACCCCGATGAGCTGTGCAGATTGCCTAGCATGGGGACATCGACTCATCGCGCCCGAGGAGGCAGCCGTGTCCCGTACCCCGGCGAGACTGGACGAACTGGATCTGGCCATCCTCACCGCGATGCACGAGCACCAGAAGGCCGGGATCCTGGAGCTGTCCCGGCGCACCAGGGTGGCCAGGGCGACGGTGCAGTCGCGGATCTCGCGAATGGAGGAGGCCGGGGTGATCGCCTCCTACGATCCCCAGATCGACGTCACCGCGGCCGGATTCGACGTGCAGGCCTTCGTCACGCTGGAGATCGCCCAGGGCGCGCTCGACACCCTCGCCGCCGAACTCGACGCGATCCCCGGCGTCCTGGAGGCCTACGCCACCACCGGCACCGGCGACGTGCTGTGCCGCATCGGCGCCGACTCGCACGCGGGACTCCAGGCGGTGTTGCTGAGCATCGACCGGACCAGTTCGGTCGTGCGCTCGCACAGCGTCATCGTGCTGTCCACGGTGGTCCCGCGCCGCACCCTGCCACTGCTGCGCACCCTGACCCCCACCACGACCAGCAAAGCGCCCGCCTATCGCGACCCGCACTGAGTTCCGGGACGGTCCGGATCAGGGCCGCACATCCGCGCCGACGCCGAGAATCTCCACGCTCGGCGTCAGCTCGGGCTCGAGAAAGGCCAGCAGCGCGGCCGCCTCGGCGGCCACCTGCTCGCGCTCGGCCGCCGTCCAGGCACGCGCAGGCACGATGCGCAGCCGCGCCCGCCCGGCCCGCGGGAAGACCTTGTACACCCCCGCCACGAAACCGTCGACCAGCACCGGCGACAGCATCGTGGCGTAGGAGCGCAGAGCCGCGGCCGCGCCCTCCGGCACGATCCGCGCCCGGTCCTGGTGGCTGAGCAGGGCGTTGTCGTACCAGCCGAGCAGCCGGACCGGAGCCGGACGGTCCGGGTCGGCCAGTGGCGCGTCGGCGAGGTCGTAGAGGGTGCGACCGCGCTCGTCGGTGTAGGTGCGCAGACGGTCACCCAGCGCGGTCACCGCCGCGCGCCAACCCGGCAGCTTCGACCAGGTCTGCATGTCACCGGTGCTCGCCGGGCCGAACGCGCGCAGGTAGCGCACGGCCAGCTCGGTCAACGGGTAGCCCGGTTCCAGCGCCGCCCCCAGCCACGGCTGCACCCGCGACCACACCGGCCTGCTGTTGTCCTTCCAGCGCCCGCGCGGCGGGGTCTGTAGCACCGGCAGCTGATACAGCCAGGTCTGCACGACCGCGCCCGGATCGCGATCGGGATACCGCTGCGCGGCGCGTTCCCGCAGCACGGCGGCGGGCACCGGGTCGTCGCCGAGCACCCGCTCGCCGTCGGCGCGCACCCGCTCGGGATCGAGGCCGACCATCGCGCCGTAGTTGAAGCCCTTGCGGAACGGGATCTTCTCCAGTTCCGGCTGGATCATCGGCGCGATGCGCAGCGCGTCGGCCGCGGTCAGCAGATGGATGGTGCCGCGCATCGCCGTGATCCGCACCAGGGTGCGTTCGGTGAGCCCGACCGACACCGAAGCCGGATCGAAATCCGCTGTGCGACTCCACAATCCGACGAACGGCGGGGTGACGTCCTGCGCCTGCAGGCCGACCAGGTGCTCGCACATCCGCGGCACCGACAGCTCCGACCGCGCCAGCAGATGCTGGCGCTCGAGCAGGGTGCGGTTGAGCACCCTGGCCGACAGCGGCACGTCAGCGGACCGTCACGACCACCTTGCCGGTGGCGGTGCGATTGTCCAGCGAGGCGACCGCCTCGGCGGCCCGGTCCAGCGGGTACAGCACCGGCTGCGGCGGCGCGATCGCACCCGAGGCCAACAGCGGCTCCACCTCGGCCCACTGCTCGGCCAGGTAACCGGGGTGCGACATCACCCATTCGCCCCACGCCGCGCCGACCACCTCGACGTTCTTCAACAGCAGGCGGTTCACCTTCACCGTCGGGATCTCACCGGCGGTGAAGCCGACGACCAGCAGGCGGCCCGCCGAGGCCAGCGAGCGAATGCTGTCGGTGAACCGGTCCCCACCCACCGGGTCGAGCACGATGTCCACCCCGCGCCCGCCGGTCAGTTCCTTCACCGCCGCCAGCCAGCCCTCGGTGAGCACCACGTCGGTGGCGCCGTTGGCCTTGGCGACCTCGGCCTTCTCGGGCGTGCTCACCACCGCGACCACCCGGCTCGCCCCGAGCGCGGCGGCCATCCGCAGCGTCGAGGTGCCGATGCCGCCCGCGGCGCCGTGCACCAGCACCGTCTCCCCCGGCGCGAGCCTGCCGCGGTTGCGCAGGCAGAAGTGCACGGTCAGGTCGTTGAACAGAATGCCTGCGCCCGCCTCCATCGAGATGTTGTCCGGCAGCTTGAACACCATTTCCGCCGGGGTCACCGCGACCTCGGCGATGGCGTTGCCGAGCATGGTCAGCGCCAGCACCCGGTCGCCGGGGCGCACATGCGCGCCCTCGGGTGCCTCGCGCACCACGCCCGCCACCTCGCCGCCCACCACGAACGGCAGCTCCGGCTTCATCTGGTAGAGCCCGCGGGTCATCAGCACGTCGGGGAACGCCACGCCGGCGGCATGCACATCGATGACCACACCGCCGGGGAAGGCGGCGGGTTCGGGGATGTCGACGATCTCGACCGCTTCCGGTCCTTCCAACCTGCTGACCTGAGCTGCGCGCATGGGCCGACCTCTCTGTCCGATTCGACGACATCGGTCGTCGTCGATGACACCGTGACCAACATAACGGGCAGGCTGTGGATACTGCTCGGCGCACAGTCCACAGGCGTCCCGACGGCCCCTGTCCTGGGCCCTGATTTTGTTATGCTTGCTCGGCTTTCAGGGACGGGGAGAAGGGGGATTTTCCATGACCGAAGGGGCGCAGAACGCCGGGTTGCAGGTGAACCCGGCCGCGCTGCAGACGTTCGCGACCAACCTGGGTGCCGAGGCGGGGGAACTCACCGGCCTCGGCGCGGGCACCGCGTTCAGCACCGCGGTCGGCGCGCTGCCCGGCACCGACTTCGGCGCCGTCGCCCAGCAGTCCGCCGACGTGGTGAACCGCTGCCTGGCGCGGATGGGGGAACGGCTCACCACCGTCGCCGACAGCATGCGCACCGCCGCGGGCAGCTACGAGATGGCCGAGGCCGATTTCACCCGCGCGCTCACCACCATCGGGCTGCAGCTGCCATGACCCTCACCGTCGACGACGTCGCCGCCTGGCAGCCCGAGCAGCTCACCGCGGCAGCCGACCACGCCAAGGCCGTGTACGAGGGCATCGACCGCATCGTGGGCAAGGCCCTCACCGACACCCAGGCACTCACCGACACCAATGCCTGGTCCGGCGTCGCGGGCGCGGCCGCCCGCACCCGGATGGACACCGAGAAATCCCGCGCCTCCGCCGTGGGCGCCGCGCTGACCGCCCTGGAGACCGCCTATCGCACCCAGGTCGGCGCGCTGAGCGCCTGCAAGGACAAGGTGGTGCGACTGCGCACCACCTTCCTCGACGAGCCGCCGGTGGGCTTCGAGGTCGCCGCCGACGGGCTGGTCACCGCCGCGGCCCGCATCCAGCGGCTGCGGGACAACGCCGGTGACACCGACGTCACGACCCTCGTTCTCGCCGAGGAGGCCGCCGCGGCCCAGCGCACCCTCGACCTGCGTCTGGCCCTCAAAGCGGCCGAGGACGCCGCCACGGCCGCCCGCACCGCGGTCGCCACCGCCAACACCGCCGTCGAACAAGCCTTCGCCGCCCTCGGCGACCCGAAACTCGGCGTCCCGGCCCAGGGCAGCGACACCTCGACCACCCCGGCCGCCGCCCCCGTCGCGGGCACACCCCCCGCCCAGGAGCGGCCGAGCTACGCCATGTCGGGCAGTGGTGGGGGGTCGGGGAGTTCGGGGTACTCGGGCGGGTCCGGATATTCGGGAACGTCGGGTTCTCTTGGCGGGCAGAGCTCCAGTGCCCCCACGGGTCCGTTGCCCACGGGCGACGTGGCGAAGTGGATCGAGGACGCGAAGAAGATCCTCATCGAGATGGGATACAAGCCCGAGGAGATCGACGAACGCGCCATCGCGATGATCATCCAGCACGAATCCGGCGGCAACCCGTATGCCGAGAACCGCTGGGACAGCAATTGGCTGGCCGGCCACCCTTCCAAGGGAATCATGCAGACGATCGACAGCACCTTCAACGCATACAAAGCGCCGGGTCACGACGATATCTGGAATCCTGTGGACAACATCGTCGCCGCTGTTCGGTACTCGATCGACCGGTACGGCTCGCTGTCGAACGTGCCCGGCGTGGCGGCGGTGAATCAGGGCGGTGCCTATCAGGGCTACTGACGCACTCGGCGCTCGGACGCCGGGTGTTCCCGGGGAAACCGCCGTCCTCACCCGCCGCGGCTGGCTCCGGCCCGATCAGCTGCGGCTCGGCGAAGAGACACTGGGTTTCGATCCCACTACGCGCACTACGGGCTGGCCATACCCGCGACGGCTTCACCCGCATCACCCAGGTCGATGGCGAGCTGCAGAATGCGATCCAGCTCGTGGTCTTCCTCGCCGGGCACCGTCCGACCTATTCCCGCCTGCGCGCCGCCGAGCGCGGTTTCCGTCCCTCCGGGAACATCGGTATCGCGCGGGCGCACTCAGCGCCTTCGATGTTCCATGACAGGCGGGCGTGCCGGCGGGAGCCGGTCTGGTGGGTGGCGACCGAACGGGGATCGTGGACGGCCCGGCAGGGACGCATCATCACGTTGGCCGGCGCCGGGAACGCACCGACGGTCCTGGGACCACCTCGGGTGACCGCGCGGTTGCCGGCCGGAGCGAAGGGCGCGGGTGCTGCCCGAGCTGCGGGTACACCTGAGTACAGTCGGCTCGACGCGAGGGTGTGACGTACGCCCCGTAAAGTCGTCTCTCAACAGCACCGCAAGAAGACCGCGGCACAACGTGCAGCGCGAGGAGCACCAGTGTCACTCGATCAGCCACTCGCCCCGCTTCCCGAGGAGGGCATGGGCTTTGTTTCGGCGTGGCCCGTCCGGGCTGGCGATGTGGATCCGTACAACCGGCTGCGTTTCGACGCGGTCGCGAGGTACCTGCAGGATATCGCCTGGGAAGAGTTACATCAGACCTTCCTGCATCGCTCGGATCCGAACTGGATCGTGCGGCGCACGGTGGTCGACGTCATCCGGCCGGTGCTGTGGCCGGACGACGTGCGGTTGCTGCGCTGGTGCTCGAGCATGTCCACCCGGTGGACGAACATGCGGGTGCGGATCACCAGCGGCAACGGCGGCCTGATCGAGACCGAGGGTTTCTGGATCAACATCAGCGAATCGACCGGCATGCCGGCCAGGATCAGCGACGAGGGCCTGTCCTACCTGGCCAAGACCACCGACGAGCACCGGCTGCGCTGGCGCCCGTACCTGACCGACGCGACCCCGCCGGAATCGGACACCGACCTGCCGTTCCCGGTCCGCGCCACCGACATCGACCAGTACAACCACGTGAACAACGCCTGTTACTGGCAGGCGGTCGAGCAGTTCCTCGTCGAGTACCCCAAGCTGGTCGCCGGGCCGCATCGGGCCGTGATCGAGTACGTCGCCCCCGTGCTGGCCAGGCAGCACATCAGTGTGCGCAGCCGGTACGAACCCGGCGACCGGACCGGCAGGCCGCAGCTGCGGCTGTGGTTCGTGGTCGGCGGCACGACGACGACCGTCGTGCGCATCATGCCGCTACCCGGCTGACCGGCCGGCACCCACACGAGCGGCGGACGCCCTCGTGGCCGCCCGCCGCCCGTCGATCCGTTCAGCCGCGCGCGGCCTTCAGCAGGTCCTCGCGCGTGGTGAACTTGACCCGCGGCCGTCCCGCGGACTTGCCCGCGGTCTTCTCCGCCTCATCGATGCTCTTCCAGCCCTGCCGGTCGACCAGGTCGGCCTGCCGTTCGGCGACCAGCGTCTGCAGTGCCGCGCGGTCTGCGCCGGGTGCGGCGAGTTTGCCCGCCATGAAGTCGGCGATGAGCTGTTCGACGGTCTCCTGCGAGTCGGTGCGGTTGGAGCCGATGACACCGCGCGGACCGCGCTTGATCCAGCCGCTGACATACACGCCGGTCAACGGTTCGCCGTCGGCGCCGAGCACGCGGCCCGCCGCGTTGGGCACCACGCCGCGCTGCTCGTCGAAGGGCAGTTCGCCCACCGGCTCGCCCTTGTAGCCGATCGAGCGCAGCACCAGCGACGCGTCGAGCCGGTCGGTCTCGCCGGTGGCCCGGGCGACCAGCTGTCCGCCCTCCTCGACCAGCTCGTTGCGCACGAATTCGATGCCCTCGACCCGGTCGCTGCCGGTGAGCGCGGTCGGCGAGGCCAGGTAGCGGAAGACGATGCGCTTGTTGGCCGGGTCGGGAGTGGTGGCGGCGTACTCCTGGGCGAGGGTGTACTTCAGCCGCAGCGACGGCTCGGCGTCGGGGTCGTCGAGCAGCGCCTGGCTGACCGGGTCGAGCACCAGCTCGGCGTCCTCGACGACCACGTCGACGCCCTTCAGGTGCGCGAGCGCCATGAACTCCGGCGTGGTGTAGGCGGCCTGCAGCGGTCCGCGGCGGCCGAGCACCACGACCTCGCGGATGTTGCTCGCCCGCAACGCCGCCAGCGCGTGGTCGGCAATGTCGGTCTTGGCGAGCTCGTCGGGGTCGACGGTGAGCACGCGGGCCACGTCGAGGGCGACGTTGCCGTTGCCGACGATCACGGCGCGCTCGCCCGACAGATCGAAGGTGCGGTCGGCGAAATCGGGATGGCCGTTGTACCAGGCCACGAACTCGGTCGCGGAGTGGCTGCCGGGCAGGTCCTCGCCGGGGATGTTCATCCGGCGGTCCGAGGCGGCGCCGACGGCGTAGATCACCGCGTGGTGGTGGGCGAGCAGTTCCTCGTGCGAGATGTGCGTGCCCACCTCGACGTTGAGGTAGTACTGCAGGGTGTCGCGGCGGAAGGCCGACTCGAACATGCGCGAGACGGTCTTGGTGCCGGGGTGGTCCGGGGCGACGCCCGCGCGCACCAGGCCCCACGGGGTGGGCAGCCGGTCGAACATCTCGACCTCGACATCGCAGCGGCGCAGCAGTTCCTCGGCGGCGTAGCAGGCGGCCGGCCCGGCGCCGACGATCGCGACCCGCAGCGTGCCGAGTTCCTTGGGCGGGCGCACCGGCGCCACGATCGGATCGAAGTTCGGTTCGAGCGGATGACGCTGGAAGTAGGCGGCGTTGACGTCGCGGAACCGCGCGAGCGAGGCCGTCAGGTCGTCCTCGGAGAAGATGGCCTCCACCGGGCACGCGTCCACGCAGGCACCGCAGTCGATGCAGGTGTCCGGGTCGATGTAGAGCATTTCGGTCGTCGCGAACTCCGGCTGGTCCGGGGTGGGGCGAATGCAGTCGACCGGGCACTCGGAGACGCAGCTCGCGTCGTTGCAACAACGCTGCGTGATTACGTAGGCCATAGTGTGCAGATCCTCGAAACGTACGTGGGCTGGCGCCACCCGCGGGTCGGTGGACAGGCATCACAGTGGGCGGATAGCGATATGTGACGCCGCTTTCAGTGTGCCTCGAGAGTGGCGTGTGCCTCTCGCCGGAACGCCTACCTGACTACCACACGCCGTGTGTCGCGGTGAATTCGACCACAGCGTGTGCGGCGTGCCGGGGACGGAATACCGTGTCGGCATGGCGCGGACCCTGATCCTCATGCGGCACGGCAAATCCGGCTATCCCGCGGGCGTCGACGATCACGACCGCCCGCTGGCCCCGCGCGGGCAGCGCGAGGCGGGCCTGGCCGGTGAGTGGCTGCGCGCGACCCAGCCCCCGATCGACGCGGTGCGCTGCTCGACCGCCACGCGGACCAGGCAGACGCTGACGGCCACCGGGGTCGGCGCACCCGTGGTCTTTGAACGCGGCATCTACGAGGCCTCGCCGCGCACGCTCATCGAGCTGATCCAGCTCTCCGACGACGACGTGCGGACCCTGCTGCTGATCGGTCACGCTCCGGGCATGCCGTGGACGGCCTGGGAGTTGGCGGGCAACCGGGACTCGGCCGCCGCGGTGGAGCTGAGCCGCAAGTTCCCCACCTCGGCCCTGGCGGTGCTCACCTTCGACCGGCCGTGGTCGCAGGTCGACGAGGGCGCGGGCGAACTGGTGACCTTCCACATTCCGCGCTGACACGCACGGACCCACTGATACTCGAAAGGCATCGAATGTGTCAGTGGTCACTGCCATGCTCGGGTGATGGATTGGAAAATCGAGCTGGTAGCCATCCCGGTCACCGATGTGGACCGGGCCAAGGAGTTCTACACCCGGATCGGCTTCCACGCCGATCACGACCAGTCGCCCACCCCGGACATCCGTTTCGTGCAGCTCACCCCGCCGGGTTCGGCGTGCTCGATCTGCATCGGCCGCGGCATCACCGAGGCGACGCCGGGCAGCGTCGAGGGCGTGCAGATGGTGGTCGACAGCGCCGAGGAGGCGTACCGCCGGTTGCGCGCGGCGGGCGTCGACGCCACGCCCGTCGAGGACATGGGCTGGGGCCTGTTCACGTTCTTCAGCGATCCGGACGGCAACAAGTGGGC
The DNA here is from genome assembly GCF_002554515.1 of Nocardia sp. FDAARGOS_372. NCBI lineage: Bacteria > Bacillati > Actinomycetota > Actinomycetes > Mycobacteriales > Nocardiaceae > Nocardia > Nocardia sp. FDAARGOS_372. The sequence continues at coordinate 4,100,820 of NZ_PDDW01000001.1, forward strand.
GGTCCAGCAGTTGCCGAAGTACGACTGATCCGCTCGGCGCGGTCGGCCGAGCGGGCGCCCGTCTAGCATCGGGGCATGACGCCGGACGCGACGCCCGACCGTGTGGGGGTGGACAGGCAGACTCCCGCCGTGTACCGAGCCCAGACGGCCGTGGCCGCGCAGGTGCGCATCGCGGCCGGAGCCGCCGGGCTGGACCGCAGGCTGGTCGAGCTGGTGAACCTGCGGGTCTCCCAGATCAACGGCTGCACGCACTGCTTGGACACCCACTATCGCGCGGCCGTGCGGGCCGGGGCCACCGAGCAGGAGCTCGCGGTGCTGGCCGCGTGGCGCCGCGGCGGGCCGTTCTCCGCGTTCGACCGCGCGGCACTCGGGCTGGCGGAGGTCACGGCGACGCTGCCGGAGGAATCGCTGCTCGAGCGTGAGTACGCTCGAGCACGTCAGCACTTGTCCGACGACCAGATCTCGGTGATCGTCTGGATCGCCACCACGATCGGCGCGTTCAACCGCGTGTCGATCCTGAGCAAGCACCCGGTGCGGGCGCGTAAGGAGAACGCCGACATGACCGATACCGCGGAAACCACGGTCACCCGCAATGCGGACAAGAGCCGCTACGACATCTTCTACGGGGGCGAGCTCGCCGGTTTCGCCGAGTACGTCGAGCGCGGCGAGGACACCGATTTCGTGCACACCGAGATCGACAAGGCCTTCGGCGGCAAGGGCCTGGGCACCGTCCTGGCCGAGCGGGCGCTCGACGACACGGTCGCGCGTGGGCGCACCATCATCGCGCACTGCCCGTTCATCAAGGCGTTCATCGACAAGCACCCGAAGTACGACCCGCACGTGGTGGGCAAGGGCATCCAGCGGTGAGCGATCTGGATCCGCATCCGGACGAGGCGGTGTGCGCCCCGGCGCCCGGTCCCGGCCCGGTGGCCGAGCTGTATCCGGCGCGTGAGGTGCCGCTGGGCGGGGTGCGCGGCGTGTACGTGGAACGCGTACTGCCACAACGGGATCTGCCGACCGTGGGCGCCTGGTGTTTCCTCGATCATTTCGGCGCACCGACCGTCACCAAGACCGACGCCCCGCCGGACATCGATCCGCACCCGCACATCGGGCTGCAGACGGTCACCTGGCCGTTCCAGGGCCGGATCCGGCACCGTGATTCGGTGGGCTCGGACGTGGTGATCAATCCCGGCCAGCTCAATCTGATGACCTCGGGTGTCGGCATCGCGCATTCGGAGTACTACGACACCGAGGCCCCCGCCAGTCACGGCCTGCAGCTGTGGATCGCGCTGCCGCGCGAGAGCACCGGGGTGGCACCGCATTTCGAGCAGCACCGCGACCTGCCGGTGTACGAGGCCGCCGGCGTGCGCGCCGTCGTGTTGATCGGCACGCTGGCCGGGCTCACCTCCCCGGCCCGGGCCTACACGCCGATCGTGGGCGCGGACATGCGGGTCGCGGCGGGCGCCGAGGTGAGCATCCCGGTCGACCCGTCCTTCGAGCACGCGCTGCTGGTGATCGAGGGCGAGGTGACGGTCGCGGACACCTCGCTGAAACCCGGCCCGCTGCTGTATCTGGGCACCGATCGCCGCGAGCTGCGGTTGAGCAGCGGCCCCGGCGCGCACGTGGCGCTGATCGGCGGCGAGCCGTTCGGCGAGGAACTGGTGATGTGGTGGAACTTCGTGGGCCGCACCCACGAGGAGATCGTGGCGGCCCGCACCCAGTGGGAGCGCCACGACGTCGGCCGGTTCCCCGACATCGCCGGTCACCGTCCCGAGCAGCGCATTCCGGCGCCGCCGCTGCCCCCGCTGCATCTGAAACCGCGCAAGCGCAGGCTGGGCGCGGCCCGCGAGTGACCGCGACGGCGCCGGAAACGGCTGTGGCTCGGGTTGATCGGTGGCTCAAGCCGATCGGGCCAGCAGGGCGTCCAGCGCGCGGTAGCTGGCCTCCAGCCCCTCCGACATCCCCGACTCGAACATGCCGTCGCGTTCGAACGGGGTGTGGAACTGGCTGTCGGTGACCACTTTGGTGCGCCCGTCACCGAGGTCGACGAAGGTGGTGCTGTCGATCGCGACGTGCGCGGGCATACCGTCCCATTCGAAGGACTGCACGATGCGCTCGCGCGGGGTGATCTCGCGGAACCGGCCTTCGAAGCCGTGCGCCTCGCCGTCGGCGTGCTCGACGAAGCGGTAGTGCCCGCCCTTGCGGAACTCCCATCGTTCGACGTCGAGGGTGTTGCCCCGGCCCCACCACTGGACCAGCTGCTCGATGCGGCTGTACGCCTCCCAGACCCGCTCGACCGGGGCGTTGAAGATCCGCTCCACGTGGATCTCCCGATCGCCGCTCTTGGTGACGGTGGCTTCGTTGGTTGTCGTGCTCATCTGTCCCGCTCCGTTCGTTCGAGGAATTCACCGAGACGGTCCATCCGCGCTTCCACCATCCGCCGGTAGCCCTGCAGCCACGCCAGCTCACGGTCGAAGACGTTCGCACCGAGCCGGCAGTACCTGACCCGGCCGCGCTTCTCGGTGTCGATCATGCCCGCCTCCTCCAGCAGTCGCAGGTGCTTCTTCATGCCCGTGAGGGTCATGTCGAACTGCTCGGCCAGCTCGGAGACGGTCGCGGGCCCGCGGGCGAGGCGCTCGAGGATCCCACGCCGGGTGGGATCCGCGAGTGCCCCGAACGAGGCGTCGAGGAAGTCATACTGAACCATCTAGTTCAGTATCGGATATGAGGCGGACCACGTCAACCCCTCGCGCGCGGTTGCTCCCGACATCCGCTCGCGCCCGGTAGGTTGACCGAAGATCTCCGGACTTTCCGGACAACGGCACGACAGGAAGACTTGCGATGCGTCTGAGCGCGACGACGATGCTGGCCGTGGTGGCCATCGGTCTGGCGGCGGGTACCGCCGACGCCCACCCCCATCCCGCCCCCGACCATTCGGCCCCGATCACCGCCGACACCCCACCCCATCTGCACGGCAGCGTCGCGGGACTGGACTACGTCGTCGCGGTGAGCGAGGACCGGCGGACGACCGTGGCCGATCTGCCCGGTGGCCGCTTCGACCTGGTCCACGACGGCCGGGTGGTCACCGTCACCGGACCCGACGGGGAGATCCTGGCCGCCCTGCCGATGCTCGTGCGCGTCGCGGATCGCGCGGTCGAGCTGACCCCGACGGTGAGCGAGGGCGGCACCCGGCTGACCCTCACCCCGGCCGCGGGCGCGTCGGCACCGCTGCGTGACGTCAGCTCCCAGGACCGGTTCTGGGACGAGGTGAACCGGGCGATGCCGCAGATCCAGGCCGGCGCGGGGATCGGCGCGGTGATCGGCTTCCTGCTCGGCTTCCCGCTCGGGCTGTTCGTCTTCGACTTCATCACCGTGCCGCTCGGCACCGTGATCGGCGCGGCGGTCGGCGCGTTCGCCGGGCTCTACGCCGGTGGTGGACAACCCGCCGTGGATGCCGCGATCGCGTATCTGACCGGCCAGCCCTGAGTCACGACCAGCGCCGATCCAGAAATCCGAAACAAACCCTCGTCACACTGGCGCAAATGTGACTATGCTGCTGTTCCGATTGCGCTCACGCATCGAACCGGGCTTCCGGAACACCACGCACCGGATCCCAGAGATCCGCCTAGCAAGAGGACCTGCAGCATGTTCAGCTTCATCGCCCTGATCGACTCTGCCACCGCGAACTCGGTCGACTCCACCATGATCATCACCAACTTCCTCAACGCGTTCGTCACCGGTTCCGCGGGCTCGCAGAGCAACAACGGCGGCGTGGCTGTCTGACCACCAGCTCCGCGAACAGCAGAACGGCCCCCGCTCCGGATCGGAGCGGGGGCCGTTCGGTCGTTCGGACGCGGGTCAGCGGTAGTCGCTGAACCCGTAGTCGTCCAGCGGCACCGCGGCGCCGGTGGAGGAGCCGAAGCTGTCCGGGCTGTAGTAGGTGTCGTCGTAGGACGGCACCGCGTACGCCGCGGCACGCGCCTCCTCGGTCGGCTGAACCTGGATGTTGCGGTAGCGGTTGATGCCGGTACCGGCCGGGATCAGCTTGCCGATGATCACGTTCTCCTTCAGACCGATGAGCTTGTCGGAGCGGCAGTTGATCGCCGCGTCCGTCAGGACCCTGGTGGTCTCCTGGAACGACGCCGCCGACAGCCACGAATCGGTGGCCAGCGACGCCTTGGTGATACCCATCAGCACCGGACGACCCGAGGCGGGCTCGCCGCCCTCGGCCACGACCCGGCGGTTGGCGGCCTCGAACTCGGCACGCTCGGTGAGCGAGCCGGGCAGGAACTCCGTCGAACCCGAGTCGATGATCGTCACGCGACGCAGCATCTGGCGCACGATGACCTCGATGTGCTTGTCGTGGATCGACACACCCTGGCTCCGGTAGACCTCCTGGACCTCGTGGACCAGGTGGACCTGAACCTGACGGGGGCCCATCACGCGCAGCACCTCGTGCGGATCGGCCGCGCCCTCCAGCAGCTGCTGGCCGACCTCGACGTGGTCGCCGTCGGACAGCAGTCGCTCGGTGCCGTCGTCGTGCTTGAACACGCGCAGGCGCTGACGCTTGGAGAGCTTGTCGTAGACGACTTCCTCGCCACCGTCATCCGGGATGATGGTGATCTTGTAGAAGCGGTCGTCGTCCTCGAGCCGCACGCGGCCCGAGACCTCCGCGATCGGGGCCTTGCCCTTGGGCACGCGGGCCTCGAACAGCTCCTGCACACGCGGCAGACCACCGGTGATGTCGTCACCGGCGACACCACCCTGGTGGAAGGTACGCATGGTCAGCTGGGTACCGGGCTCACCGATGGACTGGGCGGCGACGATGCCGACGGCCTCGCCGATGTCGACCAGCTTGCCGGTGGCCATCGAGCGGCCGTAGCAGGTCGCGCAGACGCCGGTGCCGGTGGTGCAGGTCAGCACGGAGCGGACCTTCACCTCGGTGATGCCCGCCTCGAGCAGCGCCTCCAGCGCCGGGTCGCCCAGATCGGCGCCCTTGGCCACGATGACGTTGCCGTTCGCGTCGACCGCGTCCGCGGCCAGGGTCCTGGCGTAGGTCGAGGTCTCCACGTGCGGGTCGCGGATGATCGAGCCGTCGGGCTGCTTCTCCGCGATCGGCACCACGATGCCGCGCTCGGTGCCGCAGTCGTGCTCGCGCACGATCACGTCCTGCGAGACGTCCACCAGACGACGGGTCAGGTAGCCCGAGTCGGCGGTACGCAGCGCGGTGTCGGCCAGACCCTTACGCGCGCCGTGGGTGTTGATGAAGTACTCCAGAACCGTCAGGCCCTCACGGAAGGAGGACTTGATCGGCCGCGGGATGAACTCACCCTTCGGGTTCGTCACCAGGCCCTTCATACCGGCGAGGGTACGGGTCTGGGTGAAGTTACCCGTGGCGCCCGAGTCGACGATCGTGATGATCGGGTTGTCGGCCGGGTAGTGCGCGCGCAGCGCCTTACCGACCTCTTCGGTCGCCTCCTGCCAGATCTTGACCAGGGCGTTGTTGCGCTCCTGGTGATCGAGCGCACCACGCTGGTACTTCTTCTCGATCTGATCCGACTGCGCCTCGTAGCGCTCCATGATCTCCGCCTTCTCCGGCGGCACGAGCACGTCGGACATGGAGACGGTGACACCCGAACGCGTGGCCCAGTAGAAGCCGGCGTCCTTGAGCTTGTCGACGGTCTGGGCGACCACGATCATCGGGTACCGCTCGGCGAGATCGTTGATGATCGTCGCCTGCCGCTTCTTCGGCATCGGCTCGTTGATGAACGGGTAGTCCGCGGGCAGCAGTTCGTTGAACAGCACCCGGCCCAGCGTGGTCTCGGTGGTCCACGCGTCGCCGCGCTGCCAGCCCTCGGGGAACAGCTCCGCCTCGACGTCCTTGGGCGGACGCTGGTCGGTCAGGCGGACCTTGATCTTCGAGCGCACGGTCAGCTCGCCGCGGTCGACGGCCATCTGCGCCTCGGCGGGCGAGGAGTAGACGCCGAACTCCGGGGCGTCCGCGGTGGCCGGACGGTACTCGCCCTTGGCGCCCTCTTCCAGGCGGGTCAGGTAGTACAGGCCGGTCACCATGTCCAGACGCGGCATGGCCAGCGGGCGGCCGGACGCCGGGGACAGGATGTTGTTCGACGACAGCATCAGGATGCGCGCCTCGGCCTGCGCCTCCGCCGACAGCGGCAGGTGCACGGCCATCTGGTCACCGTCGAAGTCGGCGTTGAACGCTTCACAGACCAGCGGGTGCAGCTGGATGGCCTTGCCTTCCACCAGCTGCGGCTCGAAGGCCTGGATACCCAGGCGGTGCAGGGTGGGCGCGCGGTTGAGCAGCACCGGGTGCTCGGCGATGACCTCTTCGAGGACGTCCCACACCTGCGGGCGCTGCCGCTCCACCATCCGCTTGGCGGACTTGATGTTCTGCGCGTGGTTCAGGTCGACCAGGCGCTTCATCACGAACGGCTTGAACAGCTCGAGCGCCATCAGCTTGGGCAGACCGCACTGGTGCAGCTTGAGCTGCGGGCCGACGACGATGACGGAACGGCCCGAGTAGTCGACACGCTTGCCGAGCAGGTTCTGGCGGAACCGGCCCTGCTTGCCCTTGAGCAGATCCGACAGCGACTTGAGCGGACGGTTGCCCGGTCCGGTGACCGGACGGCCGCGGCGGCCGTTGTCGAACAGCGCGTCCACCGACTCCTGCAGCATCCGCTTCTCGTTGTTGACGATGATCTCGGGCGCGCCGAGGTCGATCAGTCGCTTGAGGCGGTTGTTGCGGTTGATGACGCGGCGGTACAGGTCGTTCAGGTCGGAGGTGGCGAAGCGGCCACCGTCGAGCTGGACCATCGGGCGCAGTTCCGGCGGGATCACCGGAACGGCGTCGAGCACCATGCCCATCGGCGAGTTGCCGTTGGCCTGGAAGGCCGCGACGACCTTGAGCCGCTTGAGCGCGCGCAGCTTCTTCTGGCCCTTGCCGGTGCGGATGGTCTCGCGCAGCGACTCGGCCTCGGCGTCGATGTCGAAGTTCTCCATCAGCTTCTGGATGGACTCCGCACCCATGGCGCCGGTGAAGTACTCGCCGTAGCGGTCGGTGAGCTCGCGGTAGAGCACCTCGTCCACGATGAGCTGCTTGGGGGCCAGCTTGGTGAAGGTGTTCCAGATCTCGTCGAGCCGGTCCAGCTCACGCTGGGCGCGGTCGCGGATCTGGCGCATCTCGCGCTCGCCGCCGTCCTTGACCTTGCGGCGCACGTCGGACTTGGCGCCCTCGGCCTCCAGCTCGGCCAGGTCGGCCTCGAGCTTCTGCGCGCGGGCCTCGAGGTCGGCGTCGCGCTGGTCGGCGACGGCCTTCTTCTCGACCTCCATCTCCGCCTCGAGGGTGGAGAGCTCGTTGTGGCGCAGCTCCTCGTCGACCGAGGTGATGACGTAGGCGGCGAAGTAGATGATCTTCTCGAGATCCTTCGGCGCCAGGTCCAGCAGGTAGCCCAGGCGCGACGGGACGCCCTTGAAGTACCAGATGTGGGTGACGGGGGCGGCCAGCTCGATGTGGCCCATCCGCTCACGACGCACCTTGGCGCGGGTCACCTCGACGCCACAGCGCTCACAGATGATGCCCTTGAAGCGCACGCGCTTGTACTTGCCGCAGTAGCACTCCCAGTCCCGGGTGGGACCGAAGATCTTCTCGCAGAACAAGCCGTCCTTCTCCGGCTTGAGCGTGCGGTAGTTGATGGTCTCCGGCTTCTTCACCTCGCCGTAGGACCACTGGCGGATGTCGTCGGCGGTGGCCAGGCCGATCCGGAGTTCATCGAAGAAGTTGACGTCTAGCACGTAACTTCCTTTCCCCTGTGCGGGTCGAATTCGAGCAAAAGTTCACTAGTGAGGTTCGGGCGGAAACCCGGCCGAGCACTCGTATCGAGCGCGGGAGGGCGGATGCGCGGTTCTCGCATCCGCCCCGACCGCCTAGTTCGCCAAATCGTCGACAGTGGCCGCTTCGTTCCTGGACAGGTTGATGCCCAGGTTCGCCGCGGCGCGCTCCAGGTCCTCGTCCTCGCCTTCGCGCAACTCGATCGCGGCGCCGTCGGACGACAGCACCTCGACGTTGAGGCACAGCGACTGGAGTTCCTTGAGGAGCACCTTGAACGACTCCGGAATGCCCGGCTCCGGAATGTTCTCGCCCTTGACGATCGCCTCGTAGACCTTCACGCGGCCGACGACGTCGTCGGACTTGATCGTGAGCAGTTCCTGCAGGGTGTAGGCCGCGCCGTAGGCCTGCATCGCCCAGCACTCCATCTCACCGAAGCGCTGGCCACCGAACTGGGCCTTACCACCGAGCGGCTGCTGGGTGATCATCGAGTACGGGCCGGTGGAGCGAGCGTGGATCTTGTCGTCGACCAGGTGGTGCAGCTTCAGGATGTACATGTAGCCCACCGCCACCGGGTACGGGAACGGCTCACCGGAACGACCGTCGAACAGCACGGCCTTGCCGTTGTCGTCGACCATCCGCTCGCCGTCACGGTTGGGCAGCGTCGAGCCCAGCAGACCCGTCAGCTCCTCCTCGCGGGCACCGTCGAACACCGGAGTCGCGATGTTGGAGTCCGCGGGGGCCTCCCACATCTCCTCCGGCAGATCCTTGGCCCACTCGGGGTTGCCCTCGACCTTCCAGCCGGCTTTGCCGATCCAGCCGAGGTGGGTTTCCAGGATCTGGCCGATGTTCATCCGCCGCGGCACACCGTGGGTGTTGAGGATGATGTCGACCGGGGTGCCATCGGGCAGGAACGGCATGTCCTCGGTAGGCAGGATCTTGCCGATCACACCCTTGTTCCCGTGCCGACCGGCCAGCTTGTCACCGTCTTGGATCTTGCGCTTCTGCGCCACATACACCCGCACCAACTCGTTGACACCGGGCGGCAGATCGTCATCGTCCTCCCGAGAGAACACCCGGATCCCGATGACCTTGCCCGACTCACCGTGGGGCACCTTCAACGAGGTATCACGCACCTCACGCGCCTTCTCCCCGAAGATCGCCCGCAGCAACCGCTCCTCCGGCGTCAGCTCGGTCTCACCCTTGGGCGTGACCTTACCGACCAGGATGTCACCATCACGCACCTCCGCACCGATCCGCACGATGCCACGCTCGTCCAGATCCGCCAACACCTCATCGGAGACATTCGGAATGTCGCGAGTGATCTCCTCGGCACCGAGCTTGGTGTCACGAGCATCGATCTCGTGCTCCTCGATATGGATCGAGGTCAACACATCCTGCTCCACCAACCGCTGGGACAAGATGATCGCGTCCTCGTAGTTGTGCCCTCCCACGGCATGATCGCCACCAACAGGTTCTTACCCAGCGCCATCTCACCGTTCTCGGTGCACGGCCCATCAGCCAACACCTGCCCGGCCTCGACCCGCTGACCCTCGTCCACGATCGGCCGCTGATTCGAACACGTCCCCTGGTTCGACCGGTTGAACTTCCGCATCCGATACGACTTACGAGTCCCGTCATCGGCCATCACCGTGACGTAATCGGCCGAAACCTCCTCGACCACACCGGCCTTCTCGTTCACCACCACATCACCGGCATCCACCGCCGCACGCAGCTCCATACCGGTACCCACGATCGGCGCCTCCGACCGAATCAACGGCACCGCCTGACGCTGCATATTCGCACCCATCAGCGCACGGTTGGCATCATCATGCTCGAGGAACGGAATCATCGCCGTCGCCACCGACACCATCTGCCGCGGCGACACATCCATGAAGTCGACCTCGGTCGCGGCGACGTACTCCATCTCCTCGTTGCCGCGGCGGCACAGCACGCGGTCCTCGAGGAAACGGCCGTCGGGGCCGACCGGCGAGTTGGCCTGGGCCCGGACGTGCCGGTCCTCCTCGTCGGCGGTGAGGTAGACGACCTCGTCGGTGACCCGGCCGTCGACGACCTTGCGGTACGGGGTCTCGATGAAGCCGAACGGGTTGACCCGCGCGTACACCGACAGCGAACCGATCAGGCCGATGTTCGGGCCTTCCGGGGTCTCGATCGGGCACATGCGGCCATAGTGCGAGGGGTGCACGTCGCGCACTTCCAGGCCGGCGCGCTCACGGGACAGACCGCCGGGGCCCAGCGCCGAGAGGCGGCGCTTGTGGGTCAGGCCCGAGAGCGGGTTGTTCTGGTCCATGAACTGCGACAGCTGCGAGGTGCCGAAGAACTCCTTGATCGCGGCCACGACCGGCCGGATGTTGATCAGGGTCTGCGGCGTGATGGCCTCGACGTCCTGGGTGGTCATGCGCTCACGCACGACGCGCTCCATGCGCGAGAGGCCGACCCGGATCTGGTTCTGGATCAGCTCGCCGACGGTGCGCAGGCGACGGTTGCCGAAGTGGTCGATGTCGTCGACCTCGACGGGCACCTCGACGCCGCCGGGGGCGGTCATCGTCTTGTCACCGGCGTGCAGGCGCACCAGGTACTCGATGGTGGTGACGATGTCTTCCTTCGTCAGCACCGAACCGGTGACCGGCTCGCCCACGTGGATGCCGAGCTTCTTGTTGATCTTGTAGCGGCCGACGCGCGCCAGGTCGTAGCGCTTCTCCTTGAAGAACAGATTCTCCAGCAGGGTCTGCGCCGACTCCTTGGTCGGCGGCTCGCCCGGACGCAGCTTGCGGTAGATGTCGAGCAGCGCCTCGTCCTGGCCGGCGGTGTTGTCCTTCTCCAGGGTGGACATCATGATCTCGGAGAAGCCGAAGCGCTCGGCGATCTCCTCGGTGGTCCAGCCCAGCGCCTTGAGCAGCACGGTGACCGGCTGACGGCGCTTGCGGTCGATGCGCACGCCCACGGTGTCGCGCTTGTCGACGTCGAACTCCAGCCACGCGCCGCGCGACGGGATCACGCGCACGCTGTGCAGGTCCTTCTCGGTGCCCTTGTCGATGCTGTGATCGAAGTACACACCCGGCGAACGCACCAGCTGCGAGACGACCACGCGCTCGGTGCCGTTGATGATGAACGTGCCCTTGTCGGTCATCATCGGGAAATCACCCATGAAGACCGTCTGGCTCTTGATCTCACCGGTGTTGTTGTTGATGAACTCCGCGGTGACGAACAGCGGCGCCGCGTAGGTCATGTCCTTTTCTTTGCACTCGTCGATCGAGGCCTTGACCTCTTCGAAGCGAGGATCGGAGAAGGACAGGGACATGGAGCCGGAGAAGTCCTCGATGGGCGAGAGCTCCTCGAGCACCTCCTCCAGTCCACCGACCAGCCCGACGTCGCCGCGAGCGGCAGCCCGCTCACGCCATTCCGGCGAGCCGATCAACCAGGCGAACGATTCCGTTTGTAGATCGAGAAGACCGGGCACCTCCAAGGGCTCACGAATCTTCGCGAAAGACACCCGCTTCGGGGCTCCGGGGATTCCGGCAACTGCCTTGGTCTGGGTGGAGACTGCCAAGATGCGTCCTTCCAGCACCTCACGCGCGTCGCGTGGTGGTCCGCGACCGTCGCTTGCTTCTGCTACGAATTCCGCTGGTCACGACCCGAACGAAACTCGAACAGGCAACAACGGAAGTAACACCGGAAGGTGGAACTCACGTGTGCGAATCGAGGTATGGACAGGAGGCAGCCAGCGCAACGTCCAAACTTACACCCCTGACCACGGATGTGTCAAAGTACCATCCGTGTGATGTCACACAGCGGTGGCGCGCCGACACGTGTCCGACCCACACCTCCGCACCCGGGACGCTGGCTGCGCCGGGAGCCACGGAGCCGCTGGGACCACCTGTGACAGCTGCCGCTGTTGTGAATAGCGTGACGTGTCGGGCGAAACTCGTCAAGTGGCAGGCCCGGCGGCGGCCCGCCGAGAACCGCTGGGCCAGTACAAGATCACTGGTCGACGATGTCGGCGGCCAGCCAGCGCCCGTCGACCTTGCGCATCCGCAGCACCACCGGGCCCGCGACGCTCTGCTGCGCGACACCGTCCTTGGTGGCGCTGACCACCAGGTTCACCAGCAACTCGGCGCGGTCCTCGGTGAGCATCGTCACCCCGACCGGTTCCGGCTTGGCATCGGCGCTGGTCTGCGCCTGTTTGATGGCCTCGATGGTGGTGCCGGCGAACTTGTCCAGGTCCTCGGCCATCTTGTCGGTGACCACCTGGCGAACCTTGTCCTGGTAGCCGTCGATGTCGGCGATGTCGTAGCCGTAGATCGTGCGCAGCGCGTTGTCGGCGGCGGCGCGCACCTCCTCGGTGGCCGCGCCGTCGACGAAGGCGGCGTTCGAGTCGTTCACCCCCGGCCGCAGCGCGGCCACCGCGGCGAACGCGGCCAGCACGGCGGCGGCCACCACCGCGGCCGCGACCGTCGTCCAGCTCGCCCCGAACCGTTGCCGGGACGGGGTGGGCTCGGTTCGCGCTGCCGCCGACTTGTCCAACCGGACGGCCGCCGGGCGGCTCGCCGGCTCCTGTCCGCGGGTGGTGCGCCGCCGGGTGGGCCGGACCCGGGCGGGGCGACCGGCTGCCTGCTCCGACGCGCCGCGGGCGGGCGGGGTGCCCGCGCTCCGGCGACCGGTATCGGCGGAACGGCGGGCGGCGTCGGTGTCCGGGGTGGGGCGGCCGCGCGGGTCCGACGCCCGACGCCGGGTGGCGTCCGAGCCGGAGTCGGCGGCGGGCTTGCGCTTGGGGGTGACGCGGTTGACCGGCCTGCGCTCGTTCATCGGTTCCCCTCCTGCGCGGGTTCGGTCGGCGCCGGTTGCCCGGGCTCATCGGCGCCGGGCTGATCCTGCGCGCCGGGCTGATCCTGCGGGCCGGGGCCGCTGAGCAGCACCGGCTGACTCAGCGAGGCGACCTGCTCGGCCTTCCACACCTCGCCGTCCTTGGCCATCGACAGGCTCCAGGTGTAGCGGTAGTCGGAGGGGGCCCGGTCCGGCTTGGTCTCGGTCACCTGGAGCACGACCAGGGCGGTGGCGTGGTCGCGTTCGCCGGTGAGTTCGGTCAGCGCCGCACCCAGCACCTTGGCCGACATCCCCACCCCGGCCTGGGTCGCCATCTGCTCGGACTGCGCGCGGTTCTTCTCCGCCGATTCGAGGATCGCCCCGGTCATCGAGGAGCGGGCCAGCGCCAGCGAGCCCGGAACGTCGTCGATGTTCATCGAGGTCATGTTGATCGCGGCCTGCCGGGCGGCGTCGAGGGCGCTGTCGCGGGCATCGGCCCGCGCGCCGTCGACGAACGCCGCGCGGGCCCAGCCGACGCCGAACCAGAGGGCGGCGGCGAGCGCGGCGACGAGCGCCGCCACCGCCAGGGCCGTCACCAGGGCGGGCGGGCGGGTGGCGCCGTCGTCCGGGGCGCGCTCCTGCTCCGCGCCGTCCGCCGCCTGCGCCTCCGTCGGCGGCGCGGCCACCTCGGCGGGCTGCGGCGCGGCGTCCTCGGGCGTGACCGGTTCCTTGGACTGCTCACTCACGAGGGGACACCCTAACGTCGTCGCTGCCGGTCACCGCTTCGGCGTGACCCCGAGCAGGGTCGCCAGCTGCACGGCCACCGGGTTCAGGTTCAGCTTGTCCGGATCGGTCTTGGGCTTGCCGTCCCACGGTTGCGGGACGCTCGGGTCGGCGAGTTCGGCCCGCTCACCGCCGCGTACGGCGGTCGGATTACCGAACGGCACGGTGCATTTCGCGTCCTTGTTGAACGGGAACTCGTCGCGGGTGTCGTCGAAGTCGGGGTCGGCCGCCTTCATCTCCTCCAGGATGCGCTGCGTCCCCTCGTAGCCTACGGTGCAGGCGGGCGGGTTGTTCACCTCGAGCACCAGGCCGAAGTGGCTGGTCCCGTCGCCGGGCGCGGTCGCCGAGGCGCCCAGCGACAGCTGCGGCAGCATCTGCAGCAGGGGGCGCAGGGCGTAGAACTTCGGCGAGATCTCCTTCAGCAGTGTGCGCAGGTGGGTGAGGTCCTCGGTGAGCGCGCCGCCGCTCTCGGCGAGCAGCGCGTCGAGCTGCGCGCCCGCGTCGGTGCCGGTGCCGATGAGCCTGCGCACCGCGGGATCGCTGGCCTTCAGTTGCAGCGTCAGCCGGTCCAGCCCGTCGCTGAAACGGCGGATCGCCTCGCCCTGCTCGGCCTGCGTCGCCAGCGCCAGCCGACCGTCGCGGATGAGCTGGATGGTCTGCGGCAGCGTGTCGTGGAAGGTCGCGGTGAACTCGTTGAGCGAGCGGAGGAACACCTGCAGGTCCTCGCCCTTGCCGTCGAGGGCCTTGCCGAGCTCGGTGACGGTGGTGTTGAGCGCGGCCAGGTCCACCGTGCGGGTGAACTCGTCCACGCTGGCGACCAGCTGCTCGACCGCGACGGGTGTGGTCGCGCCGTCGATGACCGAGCCCTCCCGCAGGTAGGGCGCACCGTCGCTGTCGGGCTGGAGATCGAGGTACTGCTCGCCGATGGCCGAGCGGTTGGCCACCACGGCCTTGGCCGAGGCCGGGATCTTCGGCGCCCCGTTGTCGATGTCGAGGATCATGCGCACGCCGTCGTCGGTGAGGGCGAGGTCGCCGACCCGGCCGACCGGCACGCCGCGGTAGGTCACCTCCGCGCCCTTGTACAGGCCGCCGGTCTGCTGGGCGGTGACCTCCACGCGGTACTGGCCGAAGCCGAGCATGTGGTCGACCCGGATGTACTTCCCGCCGACGAACAGCACGCCCACCACCGCGAGCACGACGAAGATCACCAGCTGTACGCGCACCAGCCTGCTCATCGCGGCGCACCCCCTTCGGTCGCGGGCGGCCGCACCCCGAACTGTTCGAGGATCGGGCCGAGCGGATCGGGCAGCGCGGGCGCGCCGGGCAGCGGCACCGCGGCCATCGTCGGCGGCAGCGGCAGCAGCGAGACCGTCGGCCAGCCGGGCCGCGGGCCGTTGCCGTTGTAGTACGGGTTGCTCGGATCGACGTTCACCGGCGGGCCGTAGGGCGGCGGCATGTACACCGGGTCGCCCTTGCCGACGCCGAGGTTGCTCAACGTGGTGCCGATCTGCAGGTCCACCGACAGCCAGGTGTTGACCTGCCCGCCGAAGGTGCTCTCCAGTGCCGCGTCGGGGAACGGATAGGTCGGCACCAGCGGCAGCGCGGTGACCAGGTCCGGCGCGGACCGGGCGAGTTCCTGCAGGGTCGGGCGCAGCGCGCTCAGGTCGCGGATCAGGTCGTCCTTGGCGGTGTCGAGCACGTCGAACCCGGCCTGCCCGACCCGGTCGAGCTGGGTGAGCAGCGAGATCAGCTGCGGCCGTTGCTCTTCCAGGATCCGGATACCCTCGGGCAGTTCGTCGATGATCTTGGCGATCTGCTCGGTCTGTCCGCTCACCCGGCTGCTGAGCGTCGCCAGTCCGTCGATGGCGCGGGTGATGTCCTCGACCTGTTCGTTCAATCCGCCGATGAGTGTGTTCGCCTGTTCGAGCAGCGAGCGGGTGCGCTCCTCGCGGCCGCCGAGCGCCTTGTTCACCTCGGTGATGATCGGCTGCAACTGCGCGACCCCGCCGCCGTTGAGCAGCAGCGACATCGCGCCGAGCACCTGCTCGACCTCGGTGGCGTGCCTGGTGCGCTCGACCGGGATGACCGCCCCGTCGCCCAGCCGCGCCGAGCCGGCGTCGCCCTCCGGCGGCGCGGACAGTTCGATGAACTTCTCACCGAGCAGATTCGACTGGCGCACCTCGGCCCTGGCATCGGCGGGCAGGTCGACCGACCCGTTGACGATGGTGCGCACAGTGGCGGTCCAGCCGTCCTCGGCCAGGCCGATCTCCTCGACCCGGCCCACCGGCACGCCCTCCACCTTCACCGCCGACTGCGGCACCAGGTCGAGCACGTCGTCGAAGCGGATGTCGATGCGGATGGGGTGCTCCCCCAGGTCCGCGCCACCGGGCAGCGGCACGCTGTAGATGCCGTCGGCCGAGCACGAACCGACCAGCGCGGCGGTCGCGGCGATCGCGACGGCGGCGAGCATCCTCGTGGCGGGCAAGCGCATACGCATCACCGGTCTCCCTGCTCGGAGGGCGGCAGCTGATCCGAGGGCGTGCCGGGCACGGTGCCGGGCACCGGCGCCCGCTGCTGGTTCTCACCGCTGAGGATGCCGAACGGCAGGATCAGCGTGGGCGTCTGCACACCGGCGGTGATCTGGTCGGTGATCTCCTTGCAGTGGTCGAGCACCGGCCGCATCTGCCTGCCCAGCGCCTCGAAGCGCGGATCGCCCGGCATGAGTTTGCCGAGGTCGAGCATCTTGCACACGATGCCGAAGGGGTCCTGCAGATCGGTGAGGTTGGGGCGCATGTCGAGCGTGCCCGATTCGGCGTTGTGGATGTTGATCAGGTTGCTCAGCGCGACCGGCAGCACCGGCAGCGCGGCGGCGAGGTCGTCGCTCTGCTCGGCGAGGGTCCGGGTGAGGGTGGTCAGCGCGGTGGCGTTCTGCTCGACGAGCGCGCGATTGTCGTCGACGAAGCGGGCCACATCGCCCAGCGCCACCGAGAGCAGTTGCAGCGCCTCGCCGAGATTCTGGCGTTCGTCGGCCAGGAAGCTCGCCAGGTCGGCCAGTTGCGCGTTGAACTGGCGCACCTGGGCATCGTTGGTGGCCAGCATGCTCACGAAGGTCTGCAGGTGCTTGACCGTCTCGAAGATGTCGCCGCGCGCCTCGGACAGGTACCTGGCCGCGCCGGAGAGCTGGGTGATGCTCTCGGCCAGCGCCGCACCGTTGCCGGCGAGGTTGGCCGCCGAGGTGCGCACCAGCTCGTTGACCGCGCCTTCCCGGTTGGCGCCGTCGGGGCCGAGCGCCTCGGACAGTTCGGTGATGCTGTTGTAGAGCTGATCCACCTCGACCGGCGTGACGGTGCGCTCGCGCGGAATGGTGCCGTTGCGGTCCATCTTCGGCCCGCCGGTGTAGACCGGGGTGAGCTGGATGTAGCGGTCGGCGACCACCGACGGCGTGATCTGCGCGGCCTGCGCGTCGGCGGGCACGTCGTAGTCGCCGTCCACCGCCAGCACGACCTTCACCTGATCGCCCTGCGGCTCCACCGATTCCACCGAGCCCACCGGCACACCGAGGATCCGCACGTCCGAACCCTCGTAGATGCCGACCGAACGGTCGAAGTAGGCGGTGATCCTGGTGGTGGTCCAGCGGTCGAGGCCCCACCACAGCACACCGGCGGCCACCACGGCGACCGCGACCACCAGCGCGATCGCGACCCGCGCGCCGCGCCTGCCCTGCACTCCGGCGGCCACGTCAGTTACCTCCCAGTTCACGGACCGGATCGCGGTAGCCCGGGATGTCCGGCAGACCGGGCGGTACCAGGTTGACGATCACCGCGTCGAACCAGCGCCCGGTACCGAGCACGTTGGCGTAGAGGCCGTAGAACGGCGCGGCCAGCTCCAGGGTCTTGGAGATGTTGGCCTGGTTGTCGTTGAGCATCTCGATCGCGCCGCGCAGGTTGGTCAGTGCCGGACCGATCTGGGCCTCGTTGTCGGCCACCAGCGCGCTCAGCTCGGCGGCCACCGTCCTGGCGCCGGTGAGCAGCTGGTGGATCGCCTGCTGCCGGATGTTGAGCTCGGTGAGCAGCTGACCGCCGTTGGCGAGCAGCCGCTCGAACTCGGCGTTGCGCTCGGCCAGTACCTCGGTGGTCTGCCGGGTCGCGGAGAACAGTCGCTTCAGTTCCTCGTCGCGCTTGGCCAGCGTCTCCGAGAGCCGGGCGATGCCGTCGATGGAGCCGCGGATCTCCGGCGGCGTGGTCTCGAACGCCTCCGAGAGCACCCGCATGCTGGTGGCCAGCTGGGCCGTGTCGATCTGGTCGATGGTCTTGGCCGCGTCGGAGAAGGCGTCGATCACGTCGTAGGGAGAAACCGTGCGCGAGAGCGGGATCCGGGTGCCGGGGTCGAGCGGCTCGGAACCCCGCGGGTCCAGCGCCAGGTACTTCTGCCCCAGCACGGTCTTGATCTGGATGGAGGCCGTGGTCTCGTTGCCGATCCAGGTGTCGCTGGTGCGGAAGTCCACCAGCACGCGGTCGCCGGCCAGGCGCACGTCGGCGACCGAACCCACCTTCACGCCCGCGACGCGGACCTCGTTGCCCTTCTTCAACCCGGCCGCCTCGGAGAACTCGGCGGTGTACTTCACCCCGGCGCCGATGAAGGGCAGCCGGTCGACGAAGAACGCCGACATCGTCACCAGCAGCACCAGCACCAGGCCGAGCACGCCGAGGAACGCCGGACTGCGGCGGCCGAGCAGGATGCGGTCGTCCATCAGCGGGCCCTCCCCTCGCAGCGCGGCGCGGCGTTGGTGTAGATCGGCTGGTTCACCGTCGGCATGTTCGCGGGCAGATTCAGCTGCGGTGCGTCGGCGACACCGGGACCGACCACGATGTCGATACCGCACAGGTAGAACTGGAACCACGAGCCGTAACTGGCCGCGCGCCCGAGCTTCTCCATCTTCAGCGGCAGATTCGCCAGCGCCTCGTTCACCTCGCCGGAGCGGCTGTTCAGTTCGCCGGTCAGCTGGGACAGGCCCGCGATCGAGCCCTGCAGCGTGGGACGGGTCGGCACGAGCAGATCCGCGGTGGCCTCGGCCAGATTGCCCAGCGAACTCACCGAACGCCCGATCGTGTCCCGCTCGGCGGCCAGCCCCGACACCAGTGCCTCGGTGTTGACGATGAGCTGGTCGAACTGGTCGTCGCGCTGGTTCACCGCCTCCAGCACCGCGGTCAGATTGCGCACCAGTTCACCGATCACGGCGTCCTTGTCGGCGATCTTGTTGGTGAGGCTCGCGGTGCTCACCACGAGGTCGTGGATCGTGCCCTGCTCACCCTGGAAGACCTGGATGATCTCGTAGGACAGCTTGTTCACGTCCTCGGCGGTCAGCGTGCGGAACAACGGCCGGAAACCGTTGAACAACGTGGTCAGGTTCAGCGCGGGCCGGGTGCGCTCGAGCGGGATGGTCGCGCCCTCGTTGAGCTTGCGGCCCTGCTCGCCCGCGCCCTGCTCCAGCGCGATGTAGCGCTGGCCGACCAGGTTGCGGTAGCGGATGGTCGCGGTGGTGGACGCGGGCAGCCAGTCCCGGTCGGTGAGCTCGAATTTCACCTCGGCCAGGCGCTTGTCCACGATCGCCACGTCGGTCACCTTGCCGACCCGCACACCCGCGATGCGCACCTCGTCGCCGGGGTTGAGCGCGGTGACGTCGGTGAACCTGGCCTTGAACTCGGTGCCGCCACCGGTGTAGTTGGCGATCGAGAGCGCGAGCACGGTGGTGACGAACAGGGTCACCGCCACGAACACGGCCAGCTTGGTCAGCGGCCCGCCCAGGCCGCGCAACGTCTCCTTCATCGCAGGCTCACCTCGCTGCCGCGGAACGCGGGCGCACCGACCCTGGTCAGCCAGCCCGGTACCGCGTCGGGGGAAACACCGTGCGCCGCACCGTAGATCGCGCCGAGCGACTGCTGTTCGCCCGGCGAGCCGGCCAGCGTCGGCACCTGCGCCGGGTACACCCCGAACTGCGGCGGCGCGAGCTTGCCGGTGTCCTGGTCACCCGGGTAGCGGGTGGGCGGCTGGTACGAGCCGTCGTTGCCGGAGCCGCCGGTGTACTGGCCGGGGTCGACACCGAGCGGGTACTCGGCCAGGCACCACGGGCCGCGGGTGTCCAGCCAGCGCGGCTCGTCCTGGTTGGGCAGGTAGCGGCCACGGGTGTTGGTCAGCTCGATGGTGACCCGGGAGCCGGGCCGGTCGGTCCCCTTGCCGAAGATCTCGTCGATCCGGGGCTTCATCTTCGCGAAATTGGCCATGGCACAGGCGTAGGTCGGCGAGTAGGTGGCCAGCAGTTCCAGTGCGGGCCGCGAGTCGGCGGCCACGTCGATGATGTTGTCGCGGTTGGCCGCCAGGAAGTCGGCGGTGCGGGTCGAGGCGGGAGTCAGCGTCGCGTACAGGGCGTCGATGTCGGAGCGCCGCTGCACGATGGTGGCATTGGTGGTGCGCAGGTTGTCCAGCGCGGTCACCAGCTGCGGGGCGGCGTCGGAGTAGATCGCGGCGGTTTCGGCGAAGCTGCGCAGCCCCTCCTGCAACTCCGGCAGCACGCCGTTGACGTCGCGGAAGATGGTGTCGAGCTTGTCGATGCTCTCGCCGAGCATCGCGCCCTGCCCGGCCAGCGCCTGCGACAGCGCGCCGAGGGTGGCGGCCAGGTCCTGCGGCGGGATCGCCTGCAGCAGCGGGAGCAGGTCGTCGAGCAGCTTGCTGATCTCGATCGCGTTGCCGCTGCGGTCCTGATGCAGGGTCACCCCGTCGCGCAGCCGCTGCGGGCTCGGGTCCGCCGGGATCACCAGGTCGACGTAGCGCTCGCCGAACAGGGTCTTGGGCAACAGTCGCGCGGTGGCATTGGCCGGGATCTGCTCGGCCTTGTCGGGGTCGATGGCCAGCTGCAACACCACGTCGCCGTCGCCCGCGCGGCTGGAGCGGACCTCGCCGACGGTCACCCCGCGCACCTTCACATCGGCGTTGCGGGTCAGCGCGTTGCCCACGCTGTCGGTGATCAGCTCGACCTCGACCGAACGGGTGAACTGCTTGTTGTAGATCGCGACGGTCGTCCACAGGAACAGCGCCACGACCACGAAGAAGACCAGTCCGAGCACGCGCACGCGCAGCTTCTCGGTGGCCCGCCAGGTCTGCCTCATGCGCTCACCCCGCCACCCGGACCGTGGTCGTCGTGCCCCAGATGGCCAGCGACAGGAAGAAATCCAGCACGTTGACCAGCACGATCGCCGCGCGCACCGCCCGGCCGACCGCGACGCCGACGCCCGCGGGGCCGCCGGTGGCGGTGAAGCCGTAGTAGCAGTGCACCAGGATGATCACGAACGCGAACACCAGCACCTTGAGGAACGAATAGAGCACGTCCTCCGGTGGCAGGAACAGGCTGAAGTAGTGGTCGTAGGACCCGCTGGACTGGCCGTTGAACCAGATGCTGATCGAGCGCGAGGCGAAGTACGCGCCGAGCAGGCCGACGATGTAGAGCGGGATCACCGCGAGGAAGCCCGCGATCACCCGGGTGGTCACCAGGAACGGCACCCCGGGCACCGCCATCACCTCGAGCGCGTCGATCTCCTCGGAGATCCGCATCGCGCCCAGTTGCGCGGTGAACCCGCAGCCGACCGTGGCCGAGAGCGCCAATGCCGCCACCAGCGGGGCGATCTCGCGGGTGTTGATGTAGGCGGTGAGGAAGCCGGTGAGCACCGAGCTGCCGATCGCGTCGAGCGCCTTGAAGCCCTGCAGGCCGACCACGACGCCGACCGAACCGGACATGAAGACGATGACGCCGATGGTGCCGCCGATCACCGCGAGCGCGCCGGAACCGAAGGTCACCTCGGCCAGCAGCCGCATGACCTCCTTGCGGTAATGCACCGCCGCGCGGGGGATCCAGGCGATCGCGCGGGCGTAGAACGACATCTGCTCGCCCGCGCGGTCCACCACGTTCAGCGGTGCACGCGCGATCTCACCGGCCCGGCGGACGGTCTTGGCGAGGGCCGGGTTGCGATAGGTGGTTGCCATCGATCAGGAACCCTTGGCCGGGACGACCTGCAGGTACACCAACGTCAAGATCAGATTGACGAAGAAGAGCACCAGGAACGTGATCACCACGGACTGGTTCACTGCGTCACCGACTCCTTTCGGACCCCCCTTGGGATGCAACCCCTTGTAGGCCGCGATGACCCCCGCCAGCAGCCCGAAGATGGCCGCCTTGATCTCCCCGATCCACAGGTCGGGCAGTTGGGCCAGCGCGGAGAACGAGGACAGGTACGCGCCCGGGGTGCCGCCTTGCAGCAGCACGTTGAAGAAGTAGCCGCCGGCGATGCCGACCACCGACACCAGGCCGTTGAGCAGCACCGCGACCAGCGTCATGCCCAGCACCCGCGGCACGACCAGGCGGGCGATCGGGTCGACACCGAGCACCTCCATCGCGTCGATCTCCTCGCGGATGGTGCGCGAGCCGAGGTCCGCGGCCACCGCCGACCCGGCAGCGCCCGCGATGATCAGCGCGGTCACCACCGGCGCGGCCTGCTGCACGGTGGCGAGCACGCTGGTCGCGCCGGTGTAGGACTCCGCGCCGAGCTGCTTGATCAACGAGCCGGTCTGCAACGCCACCACCGCGCCGAACGGGATGGCCACCAGGGCACTGGGCAGGATGGAAACGCTCGCGATGAACCAGCTCTGCTCGATGAACTCACGCCACTGGAACGGGCGGCGGAACATCTTGCGCAGCACGTCCACGAACAGCGCGAACACGTTGCCCGCCTGCGCAAACCCCGACTCCAGCGGTGTGCGCAGACGCGCCAAAGTCGAATTCACGTGGCGTATGTTACCCGTTGGTCAGGTTCTGCGGCGCAGTGGTCTGGAACGCGTTTCCCCCGGAGTCGCCGGTGTAGGCGGGCAGTACCTGGGTGTCGTCGTTTTCGTTCAGCGATTCGCGGATGGCGGCCTGGGCGGCCGGTGGCAGGGTGTGCATGATCTCGCGCACCCGCGCCCGCCGCCGTTCCACCGCCTGCCGCACCGGCATGCCCGGCGTCGCCCGCATCTGCGGGATGATGCCCTCGACCTCCTCGGCACCGCCGTGATGATGACCGGCATCGACCATGGCCTGCTCGCGGGCCATCTGCGCCTCGTCCTTCTCCTCCGACATACCGATCGGACCGATCATGCGACCGTTGAGGAACTGCTTGACCACCGGCTCCTCCGAGGTCAACAACACCTCACGCGGACCGAACATCACCAACTGACGCCGGAACAACATCCCGATGTTGTCGGGCACCGTCCGCGCCAGGTTGATGTTGTGGGTCACGATCAGGATCGTCGCATCGATCTGGGCGTTGATATCGATCAACAACTGCGACAGATACGAGGTACGCACCGGATCCAGACCCGAGTCCGGCTCGTCGACCAGAATGATCTGCGGATCCAACACCAACGCCCGCGCCAACCCCGCCCGCTTGCGCATACCACCGGAGATCTCCCCCGGCAGCTTGCCCTCCGCACCCAACAGACCGGTCAGCTCGAGCTTCTCCATCACGATCTTGCGGATCTCGGACTCGCTCTTCTTGGTGTGCTCGCGCAACGGGAAGGCCACATTGTCGAACAAGTTCATCGACCCGAACAGCGCACCGTCCTGGAACAGCACACCGAACAACTTGCGGATCTCGTAGAGCTCCTTGTTCGAACACGTCGTGATATCGGTGTCACCGATGTAGATCGACCCACGCTCCGGCCGCAGCAACCCGATCAACGACTTCAAAAACACCGACTTACCCGTACCCGAGGGACCCAGCAGGGCGCTCACCTCACCAGCGGGCAGCGTCAGCGAAACATCCTGCCAAATACGCTGCGAACCGAAGGACTTCGTCACACCCTCGGTCCTGACCTCGACGCCCACGCAAACCTCCACAATTACTCGGCGAGCCCCCCACCGGGTGCACCGTGACGATCGGTGCGTCACGTCACAGTGGGTTCGGTCACTCTAACTCATCGATGAGACGGGCACACCCCTACCTGACCGAAGAGTAACCCGGTGTCTCGAACCGTTTCGCACCCCACCCCGGCACAGCCCCGGAAAATGCCGAACGGGCGGCCCCGAAATGGGACCGCCCGTTCGCGTAATTCGGTGGAATTACTTGACGGAGACCTTGGCGCCGGCCTCTTCCAGCTTCGCCTTGGCGGCGTCGGCGGCGTCCTTGGCGACCTTCTCCAGGATCGGCTTCGGGGCACCCTCGACCAGGTCCTTGGCTTCCTTCAGGCCCAGGCCGGAGACGATCTCGCGGACCACCTTGATGACCTGGATCTTCTTGTCGCCGGCACCCTCGAGGATGACGTCGAACTCGTCCTGCTCCTCGGCGGCCTCGGCCGGCGCAGCGGCGCCACCGGCGGCGGCGACGGCGACCGGGGCAGCCGCGGTGACCTCGAACTTCTCCTCGAACTTCTTCACGAAGTCCGACAGCTCGAGCAGGGTCATGTTGCCGAAGGTCTCGAGCAGTTCGTCAACGTTGGCCATTGTTGTTTCCTTTCGATTTAAAAGTATGGGGGTGGTGTTTAATGGCCGGAATTACTCCGCGCCGCCTTCGGCCCGCTTCTTCTCCTCGAGCGCGGCGGCCAGGCGGGCCACCTGCGACGCGGGAGCGTTGAACAGGCCTGCGGCCTTCGCCAGGTTGCCCTTCAGCGCGCCGGCCAGCTTGGCCAGCAGAACCTCGCGGGTCTCCAGGTCGGCGATCTGCTCCACCTCGGCGACGGACAGCGCGGCGCCGTCCATGTAGCCGCCCTTGATGATGAGCGCCTTGTTTTCCTTCGCGAAGGTCTTGAGCGCCTTGGCCGCGTTGACCGGCTCACCCTTGATGAAGGTGATCGCGGTGGGGCCGACGAACAGGTCGTCCAGACCCTCCACGCCCGCCTCGGCGGCGGCCCGCTTGACCAGGGTGTTCTTGGCGACGGAGTACGTGGCCTCGGCGCCGAGCGCACGCCGCAGCTCGGTGAGCTTGCCGACCGACAGGCCACGGTATTCCGTGACCACGGTGGCCGTCGAGCTCTTGAACTGCTCCGCGATCTCCGCGACCGCGGTGACCTTCTCAGCCTTTGCCATACTTCGCCTCCTCTCTGATGGTCGGTTCGTGTGTCCCCCTACCGAGCACCGCGCGAGAAAGCTCGTGAACAACACGAACGCCCCGGACGCAGAGCGTTCCGGGGCGCATCAGAAAGACCTACACGAGCGCATGCGCTCGAATGGGGCTCCCAGCCTCGGCTCTCCCTGCGTGGGCCGCCGGCGCGATGCCGGACCTTCGGCCGAACCCGTGCGGGATCGGCGACCAACGGTCTTCGGTAGAACGGATTGGGTAGCGATCGAACTTGTCGATAACTGTCGACCAGAGTAGCCGAAGCCGCCCCTATCTGCCAAAACGCCCCCTCCCCTGGCCGGCTCGCTGTGACCGACGACACTTCCACCGGCGCGATGTGAGCGATATTGCGACAGAAAGGTGTTACCTCGAGTGACACCTACATGGTTGGCTGCCGTTATGACCATCACCACAGTCGATCCACCAGTGCTGTTGGAGCGGCGTCATCGGCGCTTCCTCGCTCTCGCGGTGATCTGCCTGGCCGAACTCCTCGTCGTCCTGGACAACACCATCGTCAACGTGGCGCTGCCCTCCATCGGGGTGGAACTGGCCACCGGCGTCAGCGGCCTGCAATGGGTCGTCGACGCCTACACCCTCACCTTCGCGGGCCTGCTGTTGGCCTTCGGCAACCTCGGCGACCGTTACGGGCGCCGCCGGGTCATGCTGGTCGGCCTCGCGGGCGTGGCCGTCATGTCGATCGCCGGGGCCCTGTCGGACTCGATGACCACGGTGATCGCCGCGCGGGCCGCGATGGGCGTGTTCGCCGCCGCGGTCTTCCCCGCCACCCTGGCGTTGATCATCAACATCTTCACCGACCGCCGCGAGCGGGCGCTGGCCATCGCCGCGTGGACCGCCATGGCCGGATTCGCCATCGCCATCGGGCCGATCTCCGGCGGCTATCTGCTCGAACACTTCTCCTGGCATTCGGTCTTCTGGATCAACGTCCCGGTGGCCCTGCTCGCCCTGGTGGCGGCGTGGCTGCTGGTGCCCGAATCGCGAGCCGCGCAGGTGGGCAGGCTCGATCTGCCCGGCATCGCGCTGTCCATCGCGGGGATCACCCTGCTGGTGTGGGCCATCATCGAAGGACCGCACTACGGCTGGCTCTCGGTGACGACGCTGGGCACCGGCACCCTCGGGGTCGCCCTGCTCGCCGCGTTCGTGTGGTGGGAGGCGCGCACGGCCGCGCCGATCCTGGACATGCGCCTGTTCCGTATCCGCCGGTTCTCGCTGCCCGCCCTGGCCATCGCCACCGGGTACTTCTCGATGTTCGGCTTCCTGTTCCTGATCACCCAGTACTTCCAGGGCGTGCGCGAGTACACGCCGCTCGAATTCGGCATCGCCTCGCTGCCGTTCGCGTTCTCCGTGGCCATCGGAGCGCCGGTCGCCACGCTGCTCGCGCAGCGGCTCGGCACCACCGCGGTCGTCGTGTTCGGGCTCGTGCTGACCGCGGTGGGGCTCTACCTCGGCGGGCAGGTCACCGTCGACAGCGGCTACGTCACCGACGTGCTGCCCGCGATGGTGTCGATGGCGCTCGGCCTGGCCATCGTGCAGGGCCCGGCGACCGAATCGATCATGGCCTCGTTGCCGTTGGACGAGGCGGGCGCGGGTTCGGCGGTCAACGACACCACCCGCGAGGTGGGCGGCACGCTCGGTGTCGCGGTGCTCGGCTCGATCGTGGCCTCGTACTACACCACCCGGGTGTCGCCGCTGCTGGACCGGGTGCCGACGACCCTGATGAGCGAGGACCAGAAGAGCCTGGTGCGCGCGAGCCCGCTCAGCGTGCTCGAGATCCGCAAGCGGGAACTGCCCGCGTTCCTGGAATCCCAGCGCGAGAACCTCATCCTCGCCATGAAGACCGCGGCCCTGCAGGGCTCGCACGCCGCCTCGCTGGTCGCCGCGGGCGCGGTGCTGGTCTGCGCGGTGGTGGTCGCGATCTTCCTGCCGTGGCGGCCCGCGGGCGGTGACTCGGTCCTGCTCGCCTGGCGTGAGCGCGACGACGGCTGAACGGGCCCGGAAACGCCGTGAGGGTGGGAACGCTGCTCGCGTTCCCACCCTCACGGACGGCTTTCAGGGGCTACCTGGCGCTCACGCGTCCTCGTCGAGGAGGTTGCGGGTGCGGTTCGGGTCCACCGGGATGCCCGGTCCGGTGTTCGTCGAGACCGTCACCTTCTTGACGTAGCGGCCCTTGGCGGTCGACGGCTTGGCACGCAGGATCTCGTCCAGCGCGGCGCCGTAGTTCTCCACCAGCTTCGCCTCGTCGAAGGAGGCCTTGCCGATGACGAAGTGCAGGTTGGCCTGCTTGTCGACACGGAAGTTGATCTTGCCGCCCTTGATGTCGCTGACGGCCTTGGCCACGTCGGTGGTGACCGTGCCGGTCTTCGGGTTCGGCATCAGACCGCGCGGGCCCAGGACACGCGCGATGCGGCCGACCTTGGCCATCTGATCCGGGGTGGCGATGGCGGCGTCGAAGTCCAGCCAGCCGCCCTGGATGCGCTCGATCAGGTCCTCCGCGCCCACCGCGTCGGCGCCCGCCGCCTCGGCCTCGGCCGCCTTCTCACCGGCCGCGAACACGATGACGCGGGCGGTCTTACCGGTGCCGTGCGGCAGGTTCACGGTGCCGCGGACCATCTGGTCGGCCTTGCGGGGGTCCACACCCAGCCGCACCGCGACCTCGACGGTCGCGTCGGTCTTGGTGGTGGCGGTCTCCTTGGCCAGCCGCGCGGCGGCCAGCGGGGAGTAGAGCTTGGTGCGGTCGACCTTCTCGGCCGCGGCGAGGTACGCCTTGCTTCGTTTTGCCATGATTGTCTGTCCTTCGTGGTTCAGAAGTGGTTTGCCGGGTCTGGCCGACCCTCCCACCGAATTCCGGGCTTACGCCTCGACGGTGATACCCATCGAGCGCGCGGTGCCCGCGATGATCTTCGCGGCCTGGTCGATGTCGTTGGCGTTGAGATCTTCCATCTTGGTCTTGGCGATCTCGCGCACCTGGTCCATCGTGACCTTCGCGACCTTGTTGCGGTGCGGCTCGGCCGAGCCCTTCTGCACGCCGGCGGCCTTGAGCAGCAGCTTGGCGGCGGGGGGCGTCTTCAGCTTGAAGTCGAAGGTCCGGTCCTCGTACACCGAGATCTCGACCGGGATGACGTTGCCACGCTGCGACTCGGTCGCGGCGTTGTACGCCTTGCAGAACTCCATGATGTTGACGCCGTGCTGGCCGAGGGCGGGACCCACCGGCGGAGCCGGGTTCGCCTGGCCGGCCTGGATCTGAAGCTTGATGATCCCGGCGAGCTTCTTCTTCTTGGGGGGCATCTTTCTTTCCTAGGGTGTTGGTGTCCTTGCTCTTTGCAAGCCCTGGGGAATTCGAACCCGCGGCGCGGGCCGAATCATCCCGTCGCCGGTCCTGGGAACCGCGACGGAAGCAACTAGATCTTCGCGACCTGGGTGAAGGCCAGCTCGACCGGGGTCTCGCGTCCGAAGATCGAGACGAGCACCTTGAGCTTCTGCTGCTCGGCGTTCACCTCGGAGATGCTGGCGGGCAGGGTCGCGAACGGACCGTCCATCACCGTCACCGACTCGCCGACCTCGAAGTCGACCTCGATGGCCGGCTTCGGCGCGACATCGGTGCTGGTCTCGGTGCTCGCGGCAGCCGCGGCGGCGGGCGCCTTCTTCTGCTGCGAGGCGGGCACCAGGAACTTCACCACGTCGTCGATCGACAGCGGGGACGGCCGCGAGGTGGCGCCGACGAAACCGGTCACACCGGGGGTGTTGCGCACCGCGCCCCACGACTCGTCGTTGAGTTCCATCCGGACCAGGATGTAGCCGGGCAGCACCTTGCGGTTGACGTTCTTGCGCTGGCCGTTCTTGATCTCGGTGACCTCTTCGGTCGGCACCTCGACCTGGAAGATGTAGTCCTCGAGATCGAGGTTCTGCACGCGGGTCTCGAGGTTGGCCTTCACCTTGTTCTCGTACCCGGCGTAGGAGTGGATGACGTACCAGTCGCCGGGGGCGCGCCGCAGCGCGGCCTTCATCTCGGCGACCGGGTCGGCCGGCTCGGCGTCGACGGGGGCAGCGGGCGCGGATTCCTCGACCACAGACTCTTCGGCCACAGACTCTTCGACGGCCGCGGTGTCCTCCACCTCGTCGCGGGCGGGCTCGGCCACCGCGTCGTCGACCGGGAACTCGTCGTTGGTGTCGTTCTCCGGGGTGCTCACTGGGGCACTCGCTTCCTGTGTCGTCACGTACATCCTCTGCGTGCCGGGGCCGGGCGCGGCGGGAATGTTCCGCCGGTCCGCCCCGGGATCGGCTACCGGCGTCGGCGCCTTCCTCCCAACCGAACGGCCTCTAGCCGAACAGCCAGTTGACACCCTTGATGAACGCCAGATCCAACCCGCTGATGAACGCGACCATGAAGACCACGAACACCAGAACAACGCTCGTATAGGTGACCATCTGCTTCCGGTTCGGCCAGATCACCTTGCGCAGTTCCGCGATGACCTCACGCAGGAACTTGATCAGGCGCTTGAACGGATTGCCCGTTCCTTCGCGCGTGGCCTTGCCGGCAGTCTTTCCCGCCTTCTTCGACGGCCGGTCGATCGTGGCGACCGCGCCCGTGTCGGCCGAGGAGGACGAGACGGAGCGGGTCCGCCGAGCGGAACGCTTGCCGCTCGGCCGACTCACCGCGGCGGTGCCATCGCCGTCGTCGGCCGCATGCGCGCCGTGGCGAGTGTCCCGCTCGTCGCTCACGTCGATCCTCTCTCGTCGCTGGCATCAGGGCAGGGGCGACAGGACTTGAACCTGCAACCTGCGGTTTTGGAGACCGCTGCTCTGCCAGTTGAGCTACGCCCCTTCGGTTGGACTGCTGGAACCTCGTCCAACCACCGTTCGATATTCAGTTGTGCGTTCTTCGGTTGTTCCGGGGCACCGGCGCTGCTGCTGCACACAACACGCGCGCTGCTTCGGCGTTGCCGGCTCCCGCAGGAACCAGCCCCACAGAGCAGCGCGCAACGGCTGGTGACCCCAGAAACCCGAGTGTACGTTACCGACCGGCGCAATAGCCAATCAGGGCCACTCGTCCAGGTCAGGACAGCTGCACCGTCGCCGTGGCCCGGCCGAAGATCTTCTTGCCCGCCGACTTGGCGACGATCGCCACCACCGCGGTGCGGGTCTCGGGATCCATCGACTTCACCTTGCCGGTGTACTCGACCTCGGCCGCCGCGTCGGCGGGCACGAACACGGGGCTGGTGAAGCGCACGTTGTACTCCTTCACCGCGCCGGGGTCGCCCAGCCACGAGGTGACGAAGCCGCCGCCCAGGCCCATCGTGAGCATGCCGTGCGCGACCACGTCGTCGAGGCCGACGAGCTTGACCACCTCGTCGCTCCAGTGGATCGGGTTCGCGTCACCGGAGACACCGGCGTAGTTCACCAGGTCGCCACGGGTCAGCCGCACCACGCGCGTGGGCAGCTCGTCGCCGACCGAGACGCTGTCGAAGGCCAGGGCATGCTTGCTCGGCGTGACCTCGGGCACCGAGACCACCGGCGCGGACGCGGAGACGATCGGCGCCTCGGTGCGCGGGTGGTGATCCGGCTCCTCCGGGCCGATGCCGTGCATGAGCACGTTGTGCACCGCGTCGGTGAGATTCGGGTCGATGTCGGCGCCGCTGCGGCCCACCAGCGTGGTGTAGGTGGTGAGCACCAGCTCGTCGTTCTGGGCGGTGACGATGTTCTTGGTGACGATGATGTCGCCGCCGAACGCCTGCCGGAACGAGTGCAGGTACACATCACAGGTCAGCTGGTCGCCGACCTTGATCGGCCGGTGGAACTCCAGGATCTGGTCGGTCTGCATGATCTGGCTCAGGTCGTAGCCGGTGACGACCGTCTCGAACAGCTTGCGCTGGGCCAGGATCCCGACCAGGGAGATGAAGGTGAGCGGAGCCACCAGGCCGTCGTAGCCGTACTCCTGGGCGACGTCCTCGTCCCAGTGCACCGGGTGGTAGTCCTGGACGGCGCGGGCGTACTCGCGGACCTTCTCGCGGCCGACCTCGTAGTAGTCGTCGACGCGGTAGTGGTGGCCGACCATCGCCGCCGCGTGCGCCGCGGCGTCGAACTCCGCCTCGCTCGCCTGGACGGCTTCGTCTGTGCCGGTGTTCATTGTCACGGGAGGACTGTACCTATCTGACCCCCGGGCAGGGGGTCGGCCGGGGCGTACACCGAGGAGAGCCCACCGCAGATAGCGCTCAGGGCCGGACGATGTCGTCCGGCCCTGGCCATCACGCGGTGGATGTCACGCGTGCGAGAGATCAGCGGGATTCGCGATGCGCCCGGTGGGTGCCGCAGTTCGGGCAGAACTTCTTCAGCTCCAGCCGATCCGGGTCGTTACGCCGGTTCTTCTTCGTGATGTAGTTGCGGTGCTTGCACTGCTCGCAGGCCAAGGTGATCTTTGGCCGGACATCGGTGGACTTCGCGGCCACGACTATGCCTTCTTTCCGGTCGACCTGATTAATCAGTATGGGTAGCGATGGCCGGACTCGAACCGGCGACACAACGATTATGAGTCGTTTGCTCTACCGCCTGAGCTACACCGCCATTGCGCGGTCTTGCCAGCGGCGACGCCGCGGCGAGGTTGCCGAGTCGGACACCACCGGCAATCCGGCGAGCCCCCTAACGGAATCGAACCGTTGACCTTTTCCTTACCATGGAAACGCTCTGCCGACTGAGCTAAGGGGGCATGACTACATCCGCTCCGATGTCGCTCGCTCATCACTGACTCGCGACCCCGGGGCGGTGAAGCCTTGAACGAGATTACACACTGGCCGCCGAGACTTCCAAATTGGCTGGTCAGCGCGGGCTTTTCGGCGTCTCTGCCCGACTTCGCCGTCCGTCGGGGGTCCCTCTCGGCCGTTCGCGCACACCGCGGCGCCGAGCCGGTGGCAGACCGGCCGACCGCCCCAACGAAAACGAGCCCCACATGCGGTTCTCCGCATCTGAGGCTCGTTTTCGATATGGGTGGCAGGTGTAGGATTCGAACCTACGTAGGCTTTCACCGACAGATTTACAGTCTGCTCCCATTGGCCGCTCGGGCAACCTGCCGTTCACCGTTCGGGTGCGGAGAGCAGAATACAACGTACCCCCGTCCGAAATGCAAACCGGCTGGCAGGCGGCATGGCGGCGCGGCCACGCGCGGGCGAGGGGAGTAGAACTGTCCGGGTAGTGTGCCGACGTTGCCCGTGTCCGCGGCCCCGGTGGGCGGTGCGGACCCGTGAGCCGTCGGATCCGTGAGGAACAGGAGCGCAGTGTGGCCGATTCGTCTTTCGATGTCGTCAGCAAGGTCGACCGGCAGGAGGTCGACAACGCCCTGCATCAGGCGGAGAAGGAGCTGAACACCCGCTACGACTTCCGCGGCACCGGGGCGAAGATCGAATGGTCCGGCGAGGACAAGATCGTGCTGACGGCCGAGGCGGAGGAGCGCGTGAAGGCCGCGCTCGAGGTGTTCAAGGAGAAGCTCATCCGCCGCGACATCTCGCTGAAGGCGTTCGACGCCGGCGAGCCGGTCGCCTCCGGCAAGACCTACAAGATCACCGGCACCCTGGTGCAGGGCATCGACGCCGAGCACGCGAAGAAGATCAGCAAGAAGATCCGCGACGAGGGCCCCAAGGGCGTCAAGGCCCAGATCCAGGGCGACGAGCTGCGGGTGAGCAGCAAGAAGCGCGACGACCTACAGGCGGTCATCGCGCTGCTCAAGAGCGAGGACTTCGGGATCGCCCTGCAGTTCGTGAACTACCGGTAGCCGCCGGACCGCCCGCCCGCCATCTCCTCGAGCCGGGCGATCCGCTCG
The DNA here is from genome assembly GCF_002554515.1 of Nocardia sp. FDAARGOS_372. Lineage (NCBI taxonomy): Bacteria > Bacillati > Actinomycetota > Actinomycetes > Mycobacteriales > Nocardiaceae > Nocardia > Nocardia sp. FDAARGOS_372. The sequence goes on from NZ_PDDW01000001.1 coordinate 4,133,236, forward strand.
GCCATCGGCGGGTGCGTGGAGAACAGCCGGGCGGCCCGCTCGCCCGCGCGGAACGGATTGGCGATCATCAGGTGCGACTGCGCGGTCAGCTGCGGTTCCGGCGGCAGCGGCGCGGCCTGGGTGCCGCGTTCGAGCTTGCGCAGCGCGGAGGCGAGCGCGAGCGGGTCACCGGTGAGTTCGGCGCCGGAGCGGTCCGCCTCGTACTCCCGCGAGCGCGAGACCGCGAGCTTCACCAGGGTGGCGGCGATCGGGCCGAGCAACGAGACCAACAACACACCCAGCATGTTGGGGCCCTCGCCGTTGCCGCGGCCACCGAAGGCGCCGGCGAAGAACGCGAGATTCGCCAGGCCGGAGACCACGGCGGCCAGCGCGCCCGCGATCGAGGAGATCAGGATGTCGCGGTTGTAGACGTGCGAGAGCTCGTGCCCGAGCACGGCGCGCAGCTCACGCTCGTCGAGGATCTGCAGGATGCCGCTGGTGCAGCAGACCGCGGCGTGGCGCGGGTTACGCCCGGTGGCGAACGCGTTGGGCGCGTTCGTGGGGCTGATGTAGAGCCGCGGCATGGGCTGGCGCGCGGCGGTCGCGAGTTCCCGCACGATCCGGTACATCACCGGCGCCTCGAGTTCGCTGACCGGTAGCGCGTGCATCGCGCGCAGGGCGATGCGGTCGCTGTTGAAATAGGCCCACGCGTTCATCCCGACGGCCAGCAGGATCGCGACGACGAGAATCGTGGTGTTGCGGAACATGGCCCCGGCGAAGACGATCAACGCCGAGAGCCCGACCATCAGGCCGAACGTCTTGAGACCGTTCGCGTAACCGCGCCCGTGCATACGCCTCCCTGCCCACTCCCCCGTCCGTCGATCGTTGACATACCGACAACGAACCGGAAGTCACCGGAGTTCCGGGCGCCGACCCGGCTCAGGCTGTGCTGGCCGGCCCGAGCCGGGGCGCCCTCCGTGGTCACACTGCGCTGCCGCCTCCGGGCGCTGACCCGCTCAGGCCGTGCCCGACCGGCCCGAGCCGGGGCCGCCCTCCGTGGTCACACTGCGCTGCCGCCTCCGGGCGCTGACCCCGCTCAGCCGACGCGTTCGATGGTGTAGCGGACCAGTTGCTCGAGGGCGTCGTTGGCCGGGCCGGAGGGCAGCGCGGCCAGTTCCGCGTAGGCCTGATCGGCGTAGGACTGCAGCTTCTCCTTGGCCAGCACCATGCCCTGGGAGCGGCCGAGCAGCTCGAGTGCCTCGGCCACCTCGTCGTCGCTGTGCAGCGGATGGTCGAGCAGGGTGCGCAGGCGGTCGGCCTCGGCGCCTTCCTCGCGCAACGCGTAGAGCACCGGCAGGGTGTGCACGCCCTCGCGCAGGTCGGTGCCGGGCGTCTTGCCGGACTGCTCGGAGGCCGAGGAGATGTCGATGATGTCGTCGGAGATCTGGAAGGCGGTGCCGACCGCGTCGCCGAGCCGGGCCAGCCGCTCGATGTGCGCGGTGTCGGCGCCGGAGAAGGTGCCGCCGAACCGGCCCGCGGCCGCGATCAGCGAGCCCGTCTTCTCCCAGACCACGCGCAGGTAGTGCTCGACGGGGTCCTGGGACTCGCGCGCGCCCATCGTCTCGCGCATCTGGCCGGTGACCAGTTCGGCGAAGGTCTCGGCGATGATGCGCACCGCGTCGGGGCCCAGCGTGGAGGTGAGCCGGGAGGCGTGCGCGAACAGGTAGTCGCCGGCCAGGATGGCGATGTTGTTGCCCCAGCGGGAGTTCACGCTCGGGGCGCCGCGGCGCATGGTCGCCTCGTCCATCACATCGTCGTGGTAGAGGGTGGCCAGGTGCACCAGTTCCACGACGGTGCCCGCGGTGATCAGCGCCGGGTCGGTGGGGCGCGGGCCGAGCTGACCGGTGAGGATGGTGAACAGCGGGCGGAACCGCTTGCCGCCGGCCTTGGCCAGGTGCAGGGCCGCGTCCTGGAGGAAGTCCTCGCCATCGGAGAGTTCGGCGATCAGCAGCTTCTCGACCTCTTCGAGGCCGTTGCGCACGGTCGCGGCGAGCTCGGCGTCACCGAGTTCGACCCCGGCCACCACCGTGCTCGAGCCACTCACTGCCGAGCCACTCACTGCCGATGTGCTCATCTCGTCTCCCAGCGCCGCGTCCGACCCCACGGTAGAGAACCTAGCGTGTCCGGCACACTTTTCCACACGCGGCGACGGCCTGGTCGGGCGGCGTGCCACTATGGATCGCATGGCTTCGGAGGATGGCTTGCCCGATCGCGTCGAGGTGCTCGTGGTCGGTGCGGGCCCGGCCGGTTCGGCGGCGGCGGCCTGGGCGGCGCGCGCGGGCCGCGACGTCCTGCTCACCGACGCGGCGGTGTTTCCCCGGGACAAGACCTGCGGTGACGGCCTCACGCCCCGCGCGACCAAGGAATTGGAGCTGCTCGGGCTCGGCGGCTGGCTGCGCGCGCACACGGTGAACCACGGCCTGCGGATGACCGGTTTCGGCCGCGAGGCGCTGCTGCCCTGGCCGGGCGGGTCGTTCCCCTCCTATGGAAGTGCCGTCGCGCGCACCGAACTCGACGACAAGCTGCGCGAGACGGCCGTGAAATCCGGCGCCACGATGTTGGACGGCACCAAGGCGCTCGAGGTGGTGCGCGCGGGCGAGCGGGTGAGCGGTGTGACGTTCGAGACCGCGACCGGCCCGCGCACGGTCGGCTGCGACGTGCTGGTGGTCGCCGACGGCGTGCGCTCCCCGATCGGCAAGCAGCTCGGCCGGGTCTGGCACCGCCGCTTCGCCTACGGCACCGCCGCGCGGGCCTACATCCGCTCCGGCCGCAGCGACGATCAGTGGATCACCTCGCACCTCGAGTTGCGCGATGCCGACGGCGCGCTGGTGCCCGGGTACGGCTGGGTGTTCCCGTTGGGCAACGGCGAGGTGAACATCGGTGTCGGCTCGCTGGCCACCGAGCGGCGGCCCTCCCACGTCGCGCTGAAATCGCTGCTGCGGCACTACACCTCGCAGCGGTACGCGGAATGGCAGTTCGAGGGCGAGCCGCGGGCGGTGGCCTCGGCGCTGCTGCCGATGGGCGGCGCGGTCTCGAACGTGGCCGGGCGCAACTGGGTGCTGGTGGGCGATGCCGCGGGCTGTGTGAACCCGCTCAACGGCGAGGGCATCGACTACGGCCTCGAGGGCGGACACATGCTGGCCGGGATCCTCGACGCCGACGACTTCACGCACCTGTGGCCGCAACTGCTGCGAGACCGCTACGGCCGCACCTTCTCGGTGGCCCGCCGGATCGCCGGCCTGGCGACCCACCCACGCATGGTGCCCACCGGCGGCCCGCCGGTGATGCGCTCGAAGTTCTTGCAGCGCACCGCCGTCCGGGTGATGGGCAACCTGGTCACCGACGAGGACGTCGACCTGACCGCGCGGGCCTGGCGCACCGCGGGCAGGCTGTCGATGCGCGCCGACGATCCGGCGCCGTTCGCCTAGGGACGCCGTGCCCCGCCCGAGCGGACTGCCCCCGCTGTATCTGCTCCCCCACCTGCGCCGGGCGCGGGACCTGATCGACCGGCAGTACGACCGGCCGTTGAATCTCGACGAACTGTCCCGCGCCGCGGGCATTTCCAAATATCACTTCCTGCGTGCCTTCGCCGCCGTGTACGGCATGACGCCGGGCGCGTATCTGGCCGAGCGGCGCGTCGAGCGGGCACAGGATTTGCTGCGCGCGACCAACCTCACCGTCACCGAGGTGTGCATGCTGGTCGGCTACCACAGCCTTGGCTCGTTCAGCAGCAAGTTCCGCCAGCTCGTCGGCATGACGCCCGCGCAGTACCAGGCGAAGTTCGCCCACGGCGCACCACACATCCCCGGTTGCTACGTCTTCATGCACGGCCTGTCCGACCGGGTGACGCCGCGGGCGGGCAACTCCGCAATTTCGGAGAAGCCCGGCCCGGCGCCGCCGCCCTAGCCTGGGCTCATGACGACGATCTCCAACATTTCCCTGGTCACCGTGTACGTCACCGATCAGGACGAAGCCAAGCGGTGGTACATCGACAAGCTCGGCTTCGTCGAGGCCAGCGACGTGACCCTCGGCGAGAACGGTTTCCGCTGGGTGACCGTGGCCCACCCCGACCACCCCGAACTCGAGGTGACCCTGATGGTGCCCGGCCCGCCGCAGGATCCCCAGCTGGCCGAGGCCACCCGGCGGGCCCTGGCCGACGGCACGCACGGCGCGCTCGGCCTGCGCACACCCGACTGCCAGAAGGCGTTCGAGGAACTCACCGCCAAGGGCGTCGAGTTCGTCCAGCCGCCCGCGGAGCGGCCCTACGGCACCGAGGCGATCATCCGCGACAACTCCGGCAACTGGCTGGTGCTGGTGGAGCGGCGGGAGTTCGATCCGAACGTCGCGGGCTGACGCCGCCGGGTCAGGATCTGGTCTGGGCACACCACTGTTCGAAGAACTTGCGTTCGCTGCCGAGCACACGGTGCAGCAACTGTTCGGCCAGCGGTTCGATGGCGCGTCCGACCAGGGGGACCTTGACCTCGAGCGAACCGTCGACCTCGATCTCACTGCCCTGCGCGGTACCGCGCAACCGCTGGATGCCCGCCATGGTGGCGGTGATGCCGCTGGTGGTGACCCGGAAATCGCCCTCGGCGGCACCGCCGGTGAGCGGGCGCCAGTCGTCGGTGCGGTCGAACACGAGCTCGCCGGAGAGGACCTTGCTCACCAGGGCGGGGATCTTGTCCCGGCGGGCTCGTTCGGTCATGTGGATGCGGGCGGTACCCGGCCCGCCGGGATGGGAGATGTCCAGCGTCGCGGTGGACGCCTCGGCGAAACGCGCCTGCCAGGCGTCGTCGCTGGTGAGTGCCCGGTGCAGATCTTCGACCGGAACGCTGTACGGCACGGTGAAGCGGAATTTTCGGGACATGGCCGCCACCGTAGCCGAGCCCCTCGGTAGCCTGTGGCCGTGTCGGAAACCAGCCAGTCCGAAATGCGGACGACCCGGCTGCGGCGGGCCAGGATCGGCGTGCTCACCGCGGCGACCGTGGTCAGCGTCCTCATGGTGCTGCTGGTGTTCGCGGCCTGGCGCAACGACTATCTGATCAGTTCGGACAAGGGCGTCACCACCGCCGAGGTGCTCTCGGCGGGCAGGCTGCGCTCGGCGGTGATGTATGTGACCCCGGACGGGGAGACGCACAACCCGAAGGTCGGCGTGCTGTATCCGACCAACCTCACCGCGGGCGAGCGCATCAACGTCGAGTACAGCCGCAGCGATCCGGATCTGGTGCGGGTGGCCGGGCGCGACGTGCGGGTGGCCATCCAGCCCGCCCTGTCGGTGATCGTGGTGGCCTGGCTGCTGGCGTTGCCGGTGTGGTGGCTGCTGGTGCGGGCGGGCAGGCGCGAACCCGTGGCGGTCGACTGAGCTGGGCCGACGGCGAGGAGTTCGCCGGAACTTTCCGCAGCCTTCACGTCGGTGTGGCGCGGTGGCGCGGCGCGCGGGTCACCCTGGAGTCGTGCGCGTAGCCATCGTTTCGGAGTCGTTCCTGCCGAACATGAACGGCGTGGTCAACTCCGTGCTCCGGGTGCTCGACCACCTGTCCCGGCACGGCCACCAGGCGCTGGTGATCGCGCCGGACACCCCGCGCGGCCTGCCCCCGGCCCCGCGCGAGCACGGCGGGGTGCCGGTGTACCGGGTGCCCGCGGTGATGGTGCCGAAGATCAGTTCGCTGCCGGTGGGGCTGCCGCAGCCGGGCATCACCGATGTGATCGCCGATTTCGACGCCGATGTGGTGCACCTGGCCTCCCCGTTCCTGCTCGGCGCCGGTGGTCTGGCGGCCGCGCTGCGGCTGGATCTGCCGACGGTCGCGGTGTACCAGACCGACGTGGCCGGGTTCGCGCAGAGCTACGGTCTCGGGTTGGCCGGGCGGGCGGCCTGGGGCTGGACCCGGCGCATCCACCTGCGCGCCACCCGCACGCTGGCGCCCTCGCGCGCGGCGGCGGCGGATCTGGCCGCGCACGGCATTCCGCGGGTGTACCGCTGGGGGCGGGGCGTGGACATCGCCCGCTTCACCCCGTCGGCGCGCAGCGCCGCCCTGCGCGAGCGGTGGCGCGGCGGCAGCGACCGGCTGCTGGTCGGTTTCGTCGGTAGGCTGGCGCCGGAGAAGCACGTGGAACGGCTCGCGGTGCTGGCCGACGATCCTGGCCTGCGGCTGGTGATCGTCGGCGACGGCCCCGAGCGCGCCCGGCTCGCGCGGTTGATGCCCGACGCGGTGTTCACCGGCGAGCTCGGCGGGCAGGAACTGGCCACCGCCTACGCGAGCCTGGACGTGATGGTGCACGCCGGAGAGCACGAGACCTTCTGCCAGGGCGTGCAGGAGGCACTGGCCAGCGGCGTGCCGGTGATCGGCCCCGACGCGGGCGGGCCGCGCGATCTGATCGCGCACTGCCGCAACGGCTATCTGCTGCCGGTGGATCGTTTCGAGGAGCTGCTGCCCAGCGCGGTGGCGGCCCTGCGCGATCCGGGGGCGCGGGCCCGCTGTGGCGCGGCGGCCCGCAAGTCGGTGCTGCACCGCACCTGGCCCGCGATCTGCACCGAACTCACGGATCACTACGCGGCGGTCACCGGCATCGACAACCGGTTGTGGCGTACGGCATGACCGAGTTGTCGCGGCGCGCGCGTCGCGGCCACTAGTGTCGAGGACGTGGCGAGAACAGAGCAGCGGGAGTCGTTTCGGGCGTCGCTGGACAAGCAACCGCACGAGGTCGCGTCGATGTTCGACGGGGTCGCCGAGCGCTACGACCTCACCAACACCGTGATCTCGATGGGCCAGGACCGGTATTGGCGGTGGGCCACCCGTAAGGCGCTGGCGTTGCGGCCGGGCGAGCGGGTGCTCGATCTGGCGGCGGGCACCGGGGTGTCCACGGTCGAGTTCGCCAAGTCCGGCGCGTGGTGCGTGGCCGCGGATTTCTCCAAGGGGATGCTCGCGGCGGGCAGTTTCCGCGAGGTGCCGATGGTGGCAGGTGACGCGATGGCGCTGCCGTTCGCCGACGAGAGCTTCGACGCGGTGGCCATCTCCTACGGCCTGCGCAATGTGGCCGACCCGGATCTGGCGATGCGGGAGATGCTGCGGGTGACCAAACCCGGCGGGCGGCTCGTGATCGCGGAGTTCTCCACCCCGGTGATCCCGGTGTTCCGCACCGTGTACATGGAGTACCTGATGAAGGCGCTGCCGCGGGTGGCGCGGGCGGTCAGCAGCAACCCGGACGCCTACGTGTACCTGGCCGAGTCGGTCCGGGCGTGGCCGAACCAGCGGCAGCTGGCGATGCGGATGGCGGCGGCGGGCTGGTCGTCGGTGCAGTGGCGCAACCTCAGCGGCGGCGTGGTGGCGCTGCACCGCGGCTATCGACTGGGCTGACGGTGAGCCCGGCCACACCTCACGGCCCGTAATCGGCGCGGTGAGGGCGATTGTGATCTGCCGATAACGCGGGGTAAATCCGGCGCAATCGGCGATCCGCATGATCGAGGGCATGTCGGACGCACCCACCAGCCCCGCTCCGGGCACCGCCCGCACGGCGTGCTCGTACTGCGGCGTGGGGTGCGGCATCAGCGTGCAGACCACGGTGCAGGGCGGCGACGGCGTCGCGGGTGCGGGCAAGCGCGTGCTCGCCAAGGTCGGCGGGGATCCGCGGCACCCGGCGAACGCCGGCCGGCTCTGCACCAAGGGCGCCACGCACCTGGAGCTGATGCGCGCGCCCGGCCGCATGGAGACCGCCTACCGCCGCCCGCAACGCGACCAGGTCCCGGTCCCGATCCCGGTCGACGAGGCCGTGCACGAAGTCGCCGACCGGTTGCGGGCCATCCTCGACGAGCACGGGCCCGACGCGATCGCGCTCTACGTCTCCGGGCAGATGTCGCTGGAGGCGCAGTACCTGGCGACCAAACTGGCCAAGGGCTTCCTGCGCACCAAGCACATCGAGGCGAACTCGCGGCTGTGCATGGCCTCGGCCGGGACCGGTTACAAACAGTCGCTCGGCGCCGACGGCCCGCCCGGCTCCTACGACGACATCGACCACGCCGATCTGTTCTTCGTGATCGGCGCGAACATGGCCGACTGCCATCCGATCCTGTTCCTGCGCATGGCCGACCGGTTGAAGGCGGGCGCCAAGCTGATCGTGGTGGACCCGCGGCGCACCGCGACCGCCGACCGGGCCGACCTGTTCCTGCAACTGCGGCCGGGCACCGATCTCGCGCTGCTCAACGGACTGCTGCACCTGCTGGTGGCCGACGGCGCGATCGATGCGGAGTTCATCGCCGAGCACACCGAGGGCTGGGCGGCGATGCCGGAGTTCCTGGCCGACTACCCGCCCGCCCGGGTCGCCGCGATCACCGGCCTGGCCGAGGACGATCTGCGGACCGCGGCCCGCTGGATCGCCGAGGCGGGCGAGTGGATGTCGCTGTGGACGATGGGCCTGAACCAGTCCACGCACGGCACCTGGAGCACCAACGCCCTGTGCAACCTGCACCTGGCCACCGGCGCGATCTGCCGGCCCGGCTCGGGTCCGTTCTCGCTGACCGGCCAGCCGAACGCGATGGGCGGGCGCGAGATGGGGTACATGGGGCCGGGCCTGCCCGGCCAGCGCTCGCTGCTCTCGGCGGCGGACCGGGCGTTCGTGGAATCGGCGTGGGGGCTGGCGCCGGGCAGCCTGCGCGCCGAATCCGGACCGGGCACGATCGAGATGTTCCGGAGCATGGCCGCGGGCGAGATCAAGGCGGCCTGGATCATCTGCACCAATCCGGTCGCCTCGGTGGCCAACCGCAAGACCGTGATCGCGGGTCTGGAAGCGGCCGAGCTGGTGATCACCCAGGACGCCTACACCGACACCGCCACCAACGCCTACGCCGACGTGCTGCTACCGGCCACGCTGTGGGCCGAAGCCGACGCGGTGATGGTGAATTCCGAGCGCAACGTCACCCTGATGCCGCGGTGCGTTGACCCGGTGGGCGAGGCCCGGCCGGACTGGTTGCTCATCGCGCAGGTCGCCACCGCGATGGGTTTCCCCGGCTTCGAGTACGGCTCGAGCGCCGAGGTGTTCGCCGAGATCACCGGTTTCGCCAACCCGGCCACCGGCTACGACCTGCGCGGCATGAGCTACCCGGCGTTGGCCGAGGGCCCGATGCAGTGGCCGTGCCCCGACCCGGCCCGGCGGCGCAATCCGATCCGCTACCGCAACGACGGCGTGAGCCAGGAGCTGTTCGTCGACGAGCACGGGCACCGGCCCCGGCTGGCCTTCCCCACCCCGAGCAGGCGCGCGGTGTTCTGGCCGCGCCCCCACCTGGACCCGGCCGAACTGCCCGACGACGACTATCCGTTCGTGCTGAACACCGGCCGCCTGCAACACCAGTGGCACACCATGACCAAGACCGGCCGCATCGGCAAGCTCACCAGACTCGACGGCGAGCCGTTCGTCGAGGTGCACCCCGAGGACGCCGAACGGCTCGGGGTGCGGCCCGGCGACCAGCTCGAGATCGCCTCGCGGCGTGGGCGGGCGGTGTTGCCCGCGAGGATCAGCGACCGGGTGCGGCCCGGCGGCTGCTTCGCGCCGTTCCACTGGAACGACGAGCAGGGCGAGTACCTGACCATCAACGCCGTCACCAACGACGCGGTCGACCCGGATTCCTGGCAGCCGGAGTTCAAGCAGTGCGCGGTGGCGTTGCGGCGGGTCGCGCCGGTGCCGCGGGCGGACGAGCCACGTCCCGAGGCCGCGGCGCCGCAGCATCCGCTGGTCGCGCTGCTGGGCCTGGACGCGGCGGCGACGCCGACGTTGTCGGAGACCGAGCGGATCTACCTGGGCGGGTATCTGGCCGCGCTGCAATCGATTCCGGTGACCGGGCAGCCGGTGCTGCCGGACTCCGCGCCGATCGCCGGGGCGAGCCGGGTGTGGATCGACGGGCTGTTGGCGGGCATGTACTCGCGGGCCGCGGTGGCTGCCGATGGCCCCGTACCGGCGGCGAAGCCGGTGACCGTGCTGTGGGCGTCGCAGACCGGCAACGCCGAGGATCTGGCCGCGGCGGTGGCGCAGCGATTGAGCGGGGCGGGTTTCGCGCCCCGGCTGCTCGACATGAATTCCTGCGCGTTGGACGCGCTCGACGGTGACGTGCTGATCGTCACCAGCACCTTCGGCGACGGCGGACCCCCGGACAACGGCGCGGACTTCTGGGACCGGCTCGAAGGCTCGGCCACGCGGTTCCCCGAATTGCGTTATGCCGTGTTCGCCCTGGGTGATTCGGCCTACGACGACTTCTGCGGCCACGGCCGCAAGATCGACCGGCTGCTGGCCGAGCGCGGAGCGCGGCGGCTGCTCGAGCGGGTGGATTGCGAACCCGACTACGCGGAGCGGGCGCAGCGGTGGCTCGACGAGATCGTCGCCGTGTTGGGGCAGGGCGGCGGCGTACCGGGAGGGGCCGCATCCGGCACCCGGTGGGCAGGTCCGCCCGGTGCCGACGGTGTGGCGGACGGTGTCGCAGGCGGCGCGACGGCCACCGCCACCGCGGTGCTCACCAAGCCCGCCCGGCAGGCCGCGCCGTTCACCCGCAACGCCCCCGTTGCCGCCCCGCTGATCCGCAACGAGGTTCTCTCGCATCCGGATTCGGTCAAGGAAGTGCGTCGGGTCGGTTTCGACCTGCGTGATCTGGGCGTGTCCTACGAGACCGGCGATTCGCTCGGTGTGTGGCCGTCGAACTGCCCCGATCTGGTGGCCGAATGGCTGGCCGCCACCGGACTGGACGGCGGTCGCGGCATCGAGATCGACGGGCGGGAGCTGCCGCTGGCCGAGGCGCTGCGCACGCACTACGACATCACCCGGGTGAGCCACGACCTGCTGACCTTCGTGGCCGAGCGCAACCCGAGCCAGCAGCTCGCGAAGCTGCTGCGCCGCGACAACCGCAACGAACTCGACGGCTACCTGTGGGACCGGCAGGCCGTGGACGTGCTGCGCGACTTCCCGGTGCGCGCCGACCTGATCGAGTGGCAGGGCGTGCTGACAAAGCTCCAGCCACGCCAGTACTCGATCTCGTCGAGCCCGCTGGTCGACCCGCACGAGGTGCAGCTGACCGTCGGCGTGGTGCGCTACGGCGAGTCCGGGCGACGCGGCGGGGTGTGCTCGACCTTCCTCGCCGACCGGGCCGGTACCCGGGTGCCGATCTTCCTGCAACGGGCACCGCACTTCCGGCCACCGCTCGACCCGGCCGCGCCGATGATCATGGTCGGCCCCGGCACCGGCATCGCGCCGTTCCGCGGGTTCCTGCACGAGCGGCGCGCGCTCGGCGCCACCGGGCGGAACTGGCTGTTCTTCGGCGATCAGCACGCGGCGCAGAACTTCTACTACCGCGCCGAACTCGAGGACATGTTCCGCACCGGCTTCCTCACCCGGCTCGACCTGGCGTTCTCCCGGGACCAGCGGGAGCGGATCTACGTGCAGCACCGCATGATCGAGCACGGCGCCGAACTGTGGGCATGGCTGTGCGAGGGCGCGCACCTGTACGTGTGCGGCGACGCCGCGCGCATGGCCAAGGACGTCGACGAGACGCTGCTGGCCATCGCCCGCATCCACGGCAAGCTCGACGAGGACGGGGCGCTGGCCTTCCGCAAACAACTCGTCGCGGAGAAACGCTACGTCCGCGACGTCTACTGACCCACGGGTGGATTCAGCCGCGCGAAGTCCGGCAGCCGGTGGTACGGGTAGTACGGGTAGGGCGGGGTGACGGCGCCGGCCTCCGACAAGCGGGCGAGGTGGTCGGGATCGAGCTGCCAGCCCACCGCACCCAGGTTCTGCCGCAGCTGGTGTTCGTCGCGGGCGCCGACCAGCACGGTGGCCACCGACGGGCGGGTGAGCAGCCAGTTGAGCGCGATCTGCGGCACGGTGCGGCCGGTCTCGGCGGCGATGTCGTCGAGCACGTCGACCACTCGGTAGAGCAGTTCGTCGTCGACGGGCGGCCCGGCCTGGGCGGTGCGATGCAGCCGGCTGCCCGCCGGCAGCGGCGCACCGCGGCGGATGCGGCCGGTGAGCCTGCCCCAGCCCAGCGGACTCCACACCACCGCGCCCACGCCTTGGTCGAGGCCCAGCGGCATGAGCTCCCATTCGTAGTCGCGGCCGACCAGCGAGTAGTAGACCTGGTGGGCGACATAGCGCGGATAGCCGCATTCCTCGGCGGCCGCCAGCGACTTCATCAGCTGCCAACCGGCGAAGTTGGACGCACCGACGTAGCGGATCTTGCCGGCGCGCACCAGATCGTCGAGCGTGGCCAGCACCTCGATGACGGGGGTGCGCGCGTCGAAGGCGTGCAGCTGGAACAGGTCGATGTGTTCGACGCCGAGCCGCCGCAGCGAGCCCTCCACGGCCGCGATCAGGCGGGCCCGGCCGGAACCGGCCTCGTTCGGGCCCGGGCCGGTCGGCAGGCTCGCCTTGGTGGAGATGAGCACGCGGTCGCGCCTGCCCTTGATCGCGGCGCCGAGCACCTGCTCGGAGGCGCCGTCGGAGTAGACGTCGGCGGTGTCGAACATCGTGATGCCCGCGTCCAGGCAGATGTCGACCAGCCGCCTGGCCTCGGCCACATCGGTGTCGCCCCAGGCGCCGAACAGTTCGCCGCGCCCACCGAACGTGCCCGCCCCGAAGCTCAGTGCGGGGACCTCGAGACCCGAGGCGCCCAGTCGCCGGTACTCCATGATTCCTCCCTAAAGGGACTGTAGTTCCATTAACACCTCGGACTGTACGCCCTTTCGCCAGCAAATGGAACTGGAGTACCGTTATGGTGTGGATGACCACCGGACCGACGACCTGCCGCCCGGCTCGGTGCGGCCCGGCGGGCGTACCGCCCGGGTGCGCGCCGCGGTGTTGCGCGCGGCGGGCGACCTACTCGCCGAGCACGGCTTCGCCGGCCTCGATCTCACCGAGGTCGCCACGCGCGCCGGGGTCGGCAAGACCACCGTCTACCGGCGCTGGGGCACCCCGACCGCCGTGGTCGCCGATCTGCTCGCCGACATGGCCGAACAGTCCGTGCCACGCGCCGACACGGGCTCGCTGCGCGGCGACCTCGTCGCCAACGCGCGGCTGGTCGCGCGCACCCTCACCGACCCGCGGCAGGGCAGGCTCTTCCGCGCCGTCATCGCCGCCGCGACCTGCGATTCCGGCGCCGCCAACGCGCTGCACCGCTTCTACGACGTCCGGCTCACCGAATGGGGCACGTGCGTGGACGACGCCGTGCGGCGAGGGGAGGCGCCGCCGGGCACCGACCCGCGCGCGGTGCTCGCGGCGGTGTCGGCGCCGCTCTACTACCGACTGCTCGCCAGCGGGGACCCGATCGACGACGCGGCCGCGGTGGCCGCGGCCGAGGCGGCGGTCGCGGCCGTCACCGCGGGCGTGTTCGTCTCCTGACGCAGGCCCTATGCGGGCCAGCGCGGCGAACGACCCGTCTTGGACAGGATGCGGTGCAGCGGCGGGGCGTCCGCCGGCACCGGCATGGTCGGGCCGAAGAGGCCGGGCACGCCCTCGGACGGCACGCCGTCGAGCATCTCCAGCAGCACCGCCGCGTGGGCGTCGGCGCAGTCGAACGGCTGCCCGGTGGCGCGGGCCAGATCCCAGCCGTGCACCACCACCTCGTCGAGTGCCACGACCGCCATCGCGGCGGCGTCGTCGGTGACACCGCCCGCCTCGGTCCTGCCGTCCCAGGCGGCCGGTTCCTGCCAGGCCGCGGCGAGCGCCTTCAGCCGCGCGGCGATGCGGGTGCGCCAGTCGGCGGGCAGCTGCGGGTCCGCGGGGATGTCGGCGGGCCCGGACCGGCCGACCGACTCCTTGGTGGCTGCCTGGCGGAACGCCTCGGCCAAGCCGTCGACGTGCACCAGCAGCGCGCGCACGGTGGTGTCCGCGCACGGCGTCGGCGCGTCGAGCTGGTCGTCGCGGATACCGGCGACCACCGACGCCAGCGCGGTGGTGGCGGGTTCCAAGTCGAAGCGGGGCTGCATGCGGGTCCTCCCGGGCGACGGTGCGGTTCATCGATGCAGACGATGCGGGCGCCGCGGAATCATCGGCCGGGAGACGCGCGCCACGCGGCGGTTGCCGGGGTTGCGGCGCGGGAGCATGCTCGAACTGCCGGACTGTTGAGGGCCCGTCGTCGGGGTACCCCGCGGCGACAGGCCGGGCAACGGCTCCGGCGGCAGACAGGATCGGAGAGGAGCGCACGATGGTCGATCGCAGCACGTCTCGCGCGGTGCACGAGGTTCCGGTGCAGGAGGTTTCCGAGGCCGACCTCGCCGAACAGGCCACCCCCGCCTACCCCGACCCGGAGGATCCCGAGGTGACCGTCGAGGATCCGCACCCCACGGCGGTGGGGCGCGAGGTCTGGGAGGCCGACCCCGCCGACGTCCTCGAACAGTCGATCCCGGTGCCGATGGACGACGAGGACCGCGAGGTCGAGTAGTCCCGGTCCGCAGCCTGGGGGCTTCAGCCTCAGGGAGCGATCTTGGCGCGCACGGTGGCGTGCAGTTCCCGGAGGCTGGAGCGCTCGGTGATCACCTCGAGCACGCGCAGGCCGTGCGCGTCACCGGCCAGTTCCGCGGCGAGTTCGGCCGGGTCCACCTGGCGGTGCGGGATGCGATAGGCCGCGCACAGCGCCGCCAGATCCATCCCGTGCGGGGTGCCGAACACGCGCTCGAACACGCCCGCGTACTGCGGGTCGCCCTGTTCGAGCAGTTCGAAGATGCCGCCACCGTCGTCGTTGGCGACGACGATGGTCAGATCGGCGGGGCGCGGTTCGCCGCGCCCGATCAGCAGCCCGGCCGCGTCGTGCAGGAAGGTCAGGTCACCGATCAGGGCGATGGTGCGGCCGGGGTGGGCGAGGGCGGCGCCGACCGCGGTGGAGACCGTGCCGTCGATGCCGGCCACGCCGCGGTTGGACAGCACCCGCACCCCCGGCCGCGGGGTGGCCACCAGTGCCGCGTCGCGCACCGGGTTGGAAGCGCCGAGCAGCAGCTGATCGCCTTCGCGCAGCGCATCCATCACCACCGCGGCCACGTGCAGGCCGGTCGGCTTGGGATGCCCGGCCAGTTCGGCGCGGACCACCTGGCGGGCCTTGTCGTCGAGTTCACGGCAGTGCGCCAGCCACTCCGGCCGCGGGGCGCCCGAGGTGACCGCCCTGGTGCCGGTGCCGACGACGTTGCCGGACACGTCGGGCCAGCGCGGGCCGGTGGTGAGGGCGTAGACCGTGACCGCCGGGTCGGCCAGCAGGCGCGACACCTGCCGGTGCAGGGTGGGGCGGCCGGTGATGATCGCCTGGCGCGGGGTGAGCAGCGGCAGCGCCAGCGGATGCAGGGCCGGGCCGTGCATGGGCGCGGTGGGTTCGGCGACCGTGGGCAGATGCGCGAGTTCGGGACGCAGACCCGCGCCGTGCCCGGACACGACGACCGTGTCCGGGGTCAGGTCGATCTCGAGCGGCACGTCGAGGGTGGCGTACTGGGTAGCCGTCCACGGCGCGCCGCCCGCCCGGCCCGCGGGCTCGGCTTCGCCCTCGGCGAGGTCGGGCACCAGCGGCTCGCGCAGCGGGATGTCGAAGTGCACCGGCCCGGCGTTGCCCGAGCGGGTGCCGCGGGCCGCGGCCAGCACCCGGCACACCGCCGAACGCCACACGCTGTTCTGCTGGTCGTAGGAGCCCGCACCCGCACCGTCGGCTTCGGCGAGGCCGAGGGAGATGGTGGCCCGCACCTGGCTGCCGAACAGGCCGAGCTGTTCCACCGTCTGGTTGGCGCCGGTGCCGAGCATCTCGTAGGGCCGGTTGGCGCTCAACACGATCAGCGGCACCCGCGCGTAATTGGCCTCCAGCACCGCCGGTCCGAGATTCGCGACGGCGGTGCCCGAGGTCATCACCACCGGCACCGGCGCACCCGCCGAGATCGCCAGGCCGATCGCCAGGAATCCGGCCGTGCGCTCATCGATGCGCATGTGCAGCCGCAGCCGCCCCGCCGCGTCGGCGGCCTGCAACGCGAACGCCAGCGGCGCGTTGCGCGACCCCGGGCACAGCACCACGTCGCGGACGCCGCCGCGAACCAGTTCGTCGACGACAACTCGGGCCTGCGCAGTTGACGGGTTCACGCCTCCAGCCTGTCAGATCGACCCGCCCCGAGCGCGGTCACCCTGGTCACACAGACCGCGGCAGTCGGCCCGCCGAGGGCCGGCCGCCGTGGTCTCCGGCGCGGTCAGTCCTGCGGTGCGACGCGGATGAGGTTGCCGTCCGGATCGGCGACGACGAAGGTGCGCCCGAACGGTTCGTCGTGCGGCTCCTGCACCACGGTGACGCCCTTGGCCTGCCACTCCCGGAACTTCGCGTCCACCTCGGCGCCGTCGGGCAGCGCCAGGCACACCTCGGAGGTGCGCGGCGTGGCGGGCGAGAGACCGTCGAACCGGCCCGACCACAGCGCCAGATCGGCGCCGGGGCCGAGGTCGAAGGTGATGTAGCCGGGCGTCTCGAAATCGGGCTTCATGTCCAGCAGGTCGCCGTAGAAGCGGGCGGACGCGGCGGTGTCGTTGACGTAGACGAGGAAGACGATCGATGCCGTCATGGCGGTCCTTTCCAGGATCGGTTGCTGTTGCCCCGCCACTGTCGGGCAGATACCCGACACATTCCGGCGTGATTTCCCGACACACTGCAACGGTGACGCCCGACCGCTTCTTCGCCCTGTTGCTCGCCCTGCGCCCCGGACGACCGCTCACCACCGAGCACCTGGCCGACCAGCTGGGCGTCTCGGTGCGTACCGTGCTGCGCGATCTGAACTGGCTGCGCGACGCGGGTTTTCCGCTCGTGGTGCAGCGCGGCCGCCACGGCGGGGTGACGCTGCTGCCCGGCGGTCCGTTCGACATCGCGCGACTGACCCCGGCCGACCGCGACCACTTGGCCCTCGCCGGCCTGGACGACGCCCAGCGCGCCGCCCTTGGCGTCGCGGCCGAGGGCGAGCGCGTCCGGCGGAAGATGCGGCTGGGCCCCCGCCGCTCCCCCGACGGCCTGCTTCCGTTGAGCGCGGTCGTCGTCCCGGACAGCCGTCCGTGGTCCGCGCACGAGCCGCCACCGGACAGTTCCCCGGCCGCCCTGGTCCACGACGTGCGCCGCGGCGTCCGCCTACGCATCCGGTACCGGCACTCCCACGAAGACCGTCCCCGCTGGCGCGTCGTCGATCCCTACGGACTGCTCGCCAAAGCCGGAACCTGGTACCTGGTGGCCGACCACGACCGCCGCCCCCACCTCTACCGCCTGGACCGCGTGACATCCTGGCGCGCGCTCGATTCCCCGCGCCGGCTACGCCCCGGCGCCACCCTCGCCGACGTGGCGGCGGACCTGGTCGAGACCTGGAAGGACACCCACACCTACCGCGTGGAAGCCGACATCGACCCCGCCCAACTCCCCCGCGCCAGCCGAATCCTCGGCCATCGGCTCACACCCCACCCCGGCGCACCGGGCGGGCGAATCCCCGTCACCATCGCCCTGCGCACCCCCGAGGACATCCGAATCCTCTTGCAATTCGGCAGCAGCCTCACCGTCACCGCCCCACCGCAAGCCCGCACCCGACTACGCGAACTGGGCACGGAGATAGCGCAGCTCTATTCCTCCCCGGGAACACGACCGGATTCCACGCCCCCGCGCGGATCCGAAACCCCCTGATCGACAACGCCCGCCCGGGCCGACAGCATGATGCCGCCCCGCACGAGCTCCCCCCTTGGAAAACGGCGGCTTTCGAGCACAGCGAGAAACCAACCGAGTGGTCGCGGCCCGTCTCGCGTTCGAGACACGAGGGGGCCGCGACCCGCCGCGCCGAAGGCGCGGCAAACTACACAGCGTGGCGCTGAACCAGGTCGCCCACGCGCGGCAGCGCCTCGATGACGTTCTTCTTGGCCGAGGAACGCATCGAGTTGTACACCTTCTGCAGCGCCGGGCGGCTCGAGGCCTGGGCGCGCGCATCGGTGACGGCCAGCAGGGCCTCGGCGACCTCGTCGGACTTGGCGACGAGCAGGTCGGCGAAGCGGCCCTGGCCACCCGCGGCCTTGAATTCCTGCCAGAACGGCTCCAGCTGCTCGAGCAGCTTGGGAGCCAGCGACTCCAGGGCGTCCGGCACGATCGAGGGGCTGATCTTGTTCACAGCCGCGTAGCCGCCCTTGACGGCCAGGCCCGACGCACCACCCTTGTCCGACACCTCGGCGTCCAGAACCTCCTTGGCTTCGGCAAGGAAGGCCGAGCGCTTCGCGTCGTCGAGCAGGGATTCAGACAGTGCTGCAACCACTTTGAGGGTCCTCCGGATCGATGTCGATGAACGAGCGCACGCCACTATACGCACCGGCGCACGCGCGCACGCGAGGCCGACCCGGCTATCGGGCCGCAGCCGACCCGATCACGGCTGCCAGGGCAGCAGCTGCACCATCAGCGCTTCCGAGTCGGCGAGCAATTCGCCCTGCTCATCGCGCAATTCGGCGGTGACGAAGGTCTTTCGGCCCTCGACTCGATCCACCCGGCCGGTGACGGTCAACGGCGTCTCCAACGGTGTGATCTTGCGGTAGTTCACATGGAGGAAGGCGGTGCGGCTGATCGGCCTGCCGGAGTAGTGCACGATCATCCCGAACAGGTCGTCGAACAGCAGCGGGAGCACGCCGCCGTGCGCTGCGCCGTTGCCGCCCAGGTGGAATCGGCGGAACACGCCGGTCATGGTGATGCCGTCGGGCCCGGCCTCGAGCACGGTCCACGGCAGCATCAGCAGGCTGCCGCGACCGGGCAGGTCGACGGCGCGCCCGGCCGGGGAGTGCATTTCCGGGGCGCGGTAGGGCTCGAGCAGGTCGATCATCTCGCGGGCCTTGGCGAGGGCGGCGCCGTACACCTCGTCGGGGGCGTCGGCGGAGACGGCCAGATCCTGCAGGGTGCGCATCGCTTCGACGAAGGGACCGAAGTTCGGGCCGACCTGCGCGGGGGCCACCTTGGGGAAGCCGCCGTGCGATTCGTACCGGTCCGGGTCGATGGCGCTGGTGTCGATGCGCGGGCGGATCGCCGTCCCGGCGCCGTTGGCCGTTCCTTCGGCGTGCGCGCCGTCCGGAACAGGTTTCACTTCCTCGCTCATACCTGCACGGTATCGCGCGGCTTTACACCGTCAAGTCGACGGGGCGGCCGGTGGCCCTCGGTCTGGCGGAATCCGACGGGGCGATAATGCCCGCGTGACGTTCAAAAGCGAGCTGTGGCGCCCCGTCCCCGGGTTCGAGGACCTGACCGACATCACCTATCACCGGCATATCGAACAGGGCACGGTGCGGGTGGCGTTCGACCGGCCGGAAGTGCGCAACGCCTTCCGCCCGCACACGGTCGACGAGCTGTACCGGGCGCTCGACCACGCGCGGATGACCTCCGACGTCGGCGCGGTGCTGCTCACCGGCAACGGCCCCAGCCCCAAGGACGGCGGCTGGGCGTTCTGCTCCGGCGGCGACCAGCGCATCCGCGGCCGCAGCGGCTACCAGTACGCCAGCGGCGAGACCGCCGAAACCGTCGACCCGGCGCGCGCGGGCCGCCTGCACATCCTCGAGGTGCAGCGACTGATCCGGTTCATGCCCAAGGTGGTGATCGCCCTGGTCAACGGCTGGGCCGCGGGCGGCGGCCACAGCCTGCACGTGGTGTGCGACCTGACCCTGGCCAGCCGCGAGCACGCCCGGTTCAAGCAGACCGACGCCGACGTCGGCAGCTTCGACGGCGGCTACGGCAGCGCCTACCTGGCCAAGATGGTCGGCCAGAAATTCGCCCGCGAGATCTTCTTCCTCGGCCGCCCCTACACCGCCGAGGAAATGCACCGGATGGGCGCGGTCAACAAAGTCGTCGACCACGACCGCCTCGAGGACGAGGCCCTGGAATGGACGGCCGACATCAACGGCAAGTCCCCCCAAGCGCAGCGCATGCTCAAATACGCCTTCAACCTCCTCGACGACGGCCTCGTCGGCCAGCAATTGTTCGCCGGCGAGGCGACCCGCATGGCATACATGACCGACGAAGCCGTCGAAGGCCGCGACGCCTTCCTGGAAAAGCGCGCCCCGGATTGGACGCCCTACCCCTGGTATTTCTGACAGCACCGACCGGGTGATCCATCCCAGGAACCGCACTCATCGCTGCCCGTGCGTGGTTGCCCAGCGGGCGAAACTCAGGCGGGGGTGGAGGGTTTCGACGTCGGCGATGCTCATGATCGCGTTCAGCTGGATCATGTCGAGGTGGGCCGGGGACGGGGTGAGCACGGCGTCGACGTCGGCGGAGCGGATCTGATCGATCAGCGGGAGGACGGAGGGGCGGGGCCAGTACAGGCGGTAGCCGAGGTGGCGGGCCAGGCGTCGGATCGCGGCCTTGTCCCCCTCCGGCCACCGGCTGACCTCGAGTGCGATCCACCCGAACGCGGTGGGGTGTGCGCGCAAGACCGTCTCCCTCCCTCGAGCCGTCACTGATGACACCGGGTTGGCGCGCCGGACGGAAAGGCGGCTGCGACAACACCGGGCGGGTGCCGGGAAGGACGCTACGAGCCAGCACGCGACGGATCTGTCCTCGGAGGACAGGCGCCGCGGAGCGGACGGCTCACGGTCGGAGGGGCGGCGACTCGGGGGCGATGCCCAGACGCCAGGCCAGACCGCGCAACTCGCGCCCGGCGGCGTCGCGTCGAGCGGAGCGCAGCTTGCCCGCCACGGCGTCGCGAACGAAGATGTCACTTCGGACTTGCTGTGGCGCAAGTGATTCCGCCTTGACCAGAAGCTCCACACCGCGGTCCTGGTAACGCGGTTCCGCGAGCAGCGCGCACCCGGCCTCGGCGTAGTAGTTGGCCCGGCGCGACGGTGACGGAATGGCGTCGACGGCGACATGGGCGGCGCGTTG
Organism: Nocardia sp. FDAARGOS_372; assembly: GCF_002554515.1. Lineage (NCBI taxonomy): Bacteria > Bacillati > Actinomycetota > Actinomycetes > Mycobacteriales > Nocardiaceae > Nocardia > Nocardia sp. FDAARGOS_372. Next base: position 4,154,135 of record NZ_PDDW01000001.1, read on the forward strand.
CACGGCAGCGACGCCGTCGCCCAACTCCAAGCCGATCGACGCGCGCCACACATCGACATTCGTCCGCCCGAACCAGAGGCGGCCGAAGGCGCCGATCTCCTCGTCCAGCCGTGCGGCGACCGACGCGGCTTCGGCCAGGTGGGTTTCCGCGGTGGAACGGTCGCGCTGTACGGCGGCGGCCAATGCCGCGGACAGGTGGATCATGCCGTAGGCCTGGGCCACCTCCGGATCGCCGAGGTGGCTGCCGATCCGGTCGGCCGTGGCGATGGATCGCCGGTACTGCTGTTCGCGCGACATGGCGCCGGAGACGATGCCGCGCAGCCAGGACGCGAACCCGATCCACGCCGGTGCCGCCAGTTCCTCCGCGCACGACTGGGCCGCCTTCACCATCATGATCGGCAGTCCGCGCACCCCGAGCCGCTTGGCGGTGGTCGCCAGTGGGTAGTAGCAACGGATCAGTCCGACCAGCACCTGCGGCCGCAGATCCGGGCGGCGCACGTAGGCCGCGTGCAATTCGATCAGCAGGCGTGGCGCCAACGCGCAGACCGCCGCGTAATCGGTGGCTTCGCGGAGCTTCTCGGCCTTCGCCAGATCGGCCTCGAGCGCGGGCCACTCGCGCAGCCCGCCGCCCGGGTCCTCACCGAGTTCGCAGATCTCCAGGGCACTCTCGATCGCGAGCAGGCCGGCATGCGCCTCCGACGTCATCGCACCGCCGGGCTCCCACGGCTGGCCGTTGAACTCCGACGGCGCGACGCGCAGCGCCTGTGCGATGTGCTCCAGGGTCCGGCGGTTGGTGAGGGCTTGCTCACCACGTTCGAGACGGCCGAGATAGCCGTAGGAGATTCCGGCCAGACCGGCGGCGGCCGTCAAACTCAATCCCCTCCAGAGCCGGATTTCGCGCACGCGCCGACCCACCTCGTTCGGGGGAATCTCGTTCATCCGGCCCCACCCCTCCGCGCATCGGATCCGTCCAGCCCAGGGTAGACCGGCCCACGCACCCGCGACCGCCGCTTCTCCACAGGCCGTCCGTCCGACACGGCAACTGTCCACAATGCCGGGAGCCTTGCGCCCCGAGACCCCGGATTCCTGGTACTTCTGAGCATGCGGGACTTCCGCGACCGACACCGCGCGACCACACCGAAGGGATCCGCGAATGGACATTCTCAGCAGCCGAGTGATCCTGCGCCCGAAGGACTACGCCACCACGCTCGCCTTCTACCGCGACGTGCTGGAGCTGGCGGTGGCCAGGGAGTATCCGGGCGGCACGGTGTTCTTCGCCGGGCAGTCGCTGGTGGAGGTGGCCGCGCACGGCGGCTCGGGCCGGGCGAACAGCTTCGAGGGGGCGCTGTGGTTGCAGGTGCGCGACGCGGGCGCGGCCTCGGTGGAGCTCGCGCTCAAGGGGGTGCCGATCGACCGGGCGCCGCAACAGGAGCCGTGGGGGCTGATCGAGATGTGGATCAAAGATCCGGACGGTGTGCCGATCGTGCTGGTCGAGGTGCCGCCGGAACACCCGATCCGGCGGGATTCGCGCTGGTCGGAGCCCTGAGTGCGGGCGGAAGCGCCGGTCGGGCGGCGGCTGCCGAGTTGCCAAGCGCCTACCCGGCGAGGACCATTACGGCGTAGCGGCACCCGGCCGTCGATGCCCGGGACCCGCAGTCCCCGTCCTGTCCGACGAGTGAATCGCAGTCTCGATGCCTGGCTCCGCGCACCCCGTGACGTTCCGACCCACCCGTTCCGCGCGCGGCCGTGCGCCCATGACACGATCCCTATCGTGAGGCCCTGCTGCGAGCGAACCATGAGCTGGAACGAGGTCGCGTCGTGAGCAACACCCTGCGAACGCTGCCGATGCCCACCGGATCAGGCGTCGGGGATGTGCTCCCGCATCTGCGCGAGGCGATGGAGGGCAACGGCCCGGCGTGGCTGCCCATCCCCACCACCGATCGGCGCGAGGCCCGCCGCCTGGCCGACGCGTTGCGCCCCGGCGACCCGATCGACGACGACGTGGCCCTGGTGGTCACCACCTCCGGCACGACCGGCGTGCCCAAGGGCGCGATGCTCAGTTCCTCGGCACTACGAGCCAGCGGCACCGCCACCCATGACCGGCTGGGCGGGCCGGGCACCTGGTTGCTGGCGCTGCCCACCCATCACATCGCCGGTCTGCAAGTGCTGATGCGCAGCATCCTGGCCGGAACCGAGCCGGCGGTGCTCGACGTCTCCGGCGGCTTCCTGCCCGAGGCGCTGGCCGGGGCGATCTCCGGCATGCGTGGCGAGCGCCGCTACACCTCGCTGGTGCCGACCCAGCTGATCAAGGCGATCGAGGAGCCCGAGGCCGCCGCGGCACTGGCCGACCTGGACGCGGTGCTGGTGGGCGGCGCCGCCACGCCGGCGCCGGTGTACGAGCGGGCCAGGGAACTCGGCATCAACGTGGTGCGCACCTACGGCATGAGCGAGACCTGCGGCGGCTGCGTCTACGACGGTGTGCCGCTGGCGGGCACCCTGGTGCGGATCGAGGACGGCCGGGTGGTGCTCGGCGGGCCGATGATCGCCAAGGGCTATCGCGGCCAGCCCGACCATCCCGCCTTCGCCGAACCCGGCTGGTTCCGCACCGAGGACGCGGGCACCTACGACAACGGCGTCCTCCAGGTCACCGGTCGTCTCGACGAAGCCATCACCACCGGCGGCCTGCTGGTGATCCCGCAGGTGGTCGAGGCCGTGCTCGTCACCCACCCGGCGATCAGCGAATGCGTGGTGCTCGGGCTGCCCGACGAGCGGCTCGGTCAACGGGTGGCGGTCGCGGTGGTGCCCGCCGAGGGCGCCCGGCCGACGCTCGAGGAACTGCGCGAGCACGTGGTGCGCGAACTCGACGCCATCGCCGCGCCGCGCGAGCTGGCGATCCTCGACGAACTGCCGCTGCACGGACCCGGCAAGCCGAACCGCAACAAGCTGCGCGAACTGCTGCTCACCCGCTCGCACACCTGATCGGCGGTCGGCGCAAGCGCGACGCCATCGCGGTGCAAGCCCCGTGCAAGCGGGGCCGCGCACAGTCGTTGTCATGACATCACCAACCGCCATGACTTCACCGACCGCAGTACCCGCCGTCGAGGCGGACCGCCTGGTCAAGGTGTTCGGACAGCAGCGGGCCGTGGACGGCGTCAGCCTGACCGTGCCGCAGGGTGCGGTCTACGGCGTGCTCGGACCGAACGGGGCGGGCAAGACCACCACCATCCGCATGCTCTCGACCCTGCTGCGCCCCGACGGCGGCAGCGCCAGGATCTTCGGCCACGACGTGGTCGCCGAGCCCACCGCGGTGCGCTCGCTGCTCGGGCTCACCGGCCAGTACGCCTCGGTGGACGAGGATCTCACCGCCGTGGAGAACCTGGTGATCTTCGCCAGGCTGCTCGGCCTGCCCCGTGCCGCGGCCCGCACCCGCGCCGCCGACCTGCTCGAGGAGTTCGACCTCACCGAGGCGGCGAACAAGCCGTTGAAGAACTTCTCCGGCGGTATGCGCCGCAGGCTCGACCTGGCCGCCAGCCTGATCTCCACCCCGCCGCTGCTGTTCCTCGACGAGCCCACCACCGGCCTGGACCCGCGCACCCGCGCCCAGATGTGGGACACCATCCGCAGACTCGTCGCCGACGGCGCGACCGTGCTGCTGACCACCCAGTACCTCGACGAAGCCGATCAGCTGGCCGACCGGATCGCGGTGATCGACCGCGGCCGGGTGATCGCCGACGGCACCGCCGACGAACTGAAGGCCAGCATCGGCGGGTCGTCCCTGCACCTCACCCTGGCCGACCGGGCACTGCTCGAGCAGGCGCGCCGCGTGATCGGCGAACTGCTCGGCGTGGAGGCGCAGATCACGCCGGAGGCGGGCAGGCTCACCGCGCCGCTGCGCGAGGCGGGCCTCACCACCGACCTGCTGATCCGGCTGCGCGAACACGACATCGCCATCGACGAGATCTCGGTCAGCAAACCGAGCCTCGACGAAGTCTTCCTCACCATCACCGGCCACCCGGCCGACGACGACACCGAACGGAGCGCGGCATGACCACCGCCACCGCCACCCGCACCGCGGCCACCGCCACCGCACCCACCCGAACTCCCCGGGCCGACAACCACATCGGCCTGCGCCGCACCCTGGCCGCCTCGTTCACGATGGCCTATCGCGGTGTGCTCAAGATCAAACACAAACCGGAGCAGCTCTTCGACGTCACGGTGCAGCCGATCCTGTTCACCGCACTGTTCACCTACATCTTCGGCGGCGCGATCTCCGGGAACGTGCACGACTACCTGCCCATCCTGATCCCCGGCATCCTCGTGCAGACGGTGGTGCTCACCTCCGTGGTGACCGGCACCCAGCTGCGTGAGGACATGGACAAGGGCGTGTTCGACCGCTTCAAATCCCTGCCGATCGCCCGCATCTCGGCGCTGGCCGGAGCGCTGATCGCCGACATGGTGCGCTACGGCATCGCCACCGCGCTCACCGTGGTGGTCGGTCTGTGCCTGGGGTACCGGCCGGGCGGCGGCGCGGCCGGCGTGCTGGCCGCGTCGCTGGTGATCGTGCTGTGCTCGTTCGCCATCAGCTGGATCTGGGCGCTGGTCGGGGTCACCGGCAAGAGCGCGGCGTCCGTGCAGGGCATCTCGATGATGGTGATGTTCCCGCTGACGTTCATGTCCGGCGCGTTCGCCCCGGTGCAGACCATGCCCGGCTGGATGCAGGCGATCAACCACGCCAACCCGGTCTACTACATGGTCAACGCCTGTCGTGAACTGATGAACGACAACTTCTACGGCAGCAACCTGGCCTGGTCGCTGATCGGCTCCGCCGCGGTCATCGTGATCTTCGCGCCGCTGACCGTGCGGGCCTACATGCGCCGCGCCTGAGCGTCGGGCCGGGATCGCGCGTCGCGGTCCCGGCCTACGCCGTCGGCCACCGGGAAGCTCGCCCGGAGCAGCTCGATGATGCGGTGCGCGGCGGCGAGCCTGCCGGTGACCGCGCCCGCGCGCACCGCCGCGTCGAAGCGGTCGGCGCCGACCCGCGGGGTGTGCAGGTCGATGTGGCGGCGCAGCGTCATCGACGGATAGTCCTGGCGGGCCACGGCGCGGGCGGCGAGCACGAGCAGTTCCAGGCCGGTCGCCGAGGACGGGTCGAGTGCCAGCAGCCACGACCCGATCGCGCAGGCCGCCGACCCGACCTGCGGCAGGTCGTAGAACTGGGCGAGCCGGACCGCGGCGCCCGCGGCCACCTGATCGGCCAGTGTCGCGGCCCGGTCCGCCCGCCCGTGCAGGACGTGCGCACCGATCGCGGCGGCGGCCAGCATCAACCCGCCCGGCCCCGGCACCAGGTTGTCCTGCGGCCAGCCGAGCAGATCCAGGGCGCGGTGGTAGTAGCGCAAGCCCGCATCGACATCGCCTTGGGCCAACCGCAATTCGGCGACGGCCGCGGCGACCGCGGAGAGCCGGTGGTTGCGCAGGATGCCGGGATCGTCGACGGGCGCGGGATGGGACCGGTCGGCCCCCTCGAACGCGAACTCCAGTTCCCGCGCGCCCTCGTGCGGCCTGCCGTCGGCGATCAACGCCACCGCGAGGAAGCTGCGGATCTCCATGATCTCCTCGTGCGCGCCGAGCAACCGCAGCAGTTCGACCGCCCGGCGGTAGTGCCGCACCGATTCGGCGTAGTGAGCGGTCTGCCCGCCGAGCTGGCCCAGGTGCTGGCACACCAGCGCGGTGCCCCACGGATCGCGGTCGCGGAGCAGTTCGAGCGCCCGTTGCGCGTCGCGGGTGGACCCGTGCACCAGGCCGGCGTTCTCGCGCAGGTTCGCTCTGGCCACCAGCGCCGCGATGCGCACGTCGGGGTCCGGCGAGCGGGCTCCCTCGGCCAGCAGCCGGGGCAGGCGCCGGCCGGACAGGTCGGCGCAGGCGAGTTCGCCGAGCAGGCGCAGGCTCGGATCGAGGTCGCGCGCGCGGCGCAGCAACCGCCGGATCCGCATGCGGGTGGCGAGGAACGGACGTGCTTCGGCGCTGATGTAGACGGTGTGCACCGCGATCAACAGGCAGGCCAACATGTGCAGGTCGGCGTCGATACCGGCCGGATCGTCGCCCTCGGGCAGGCAGTCGAGCACGCGCGGCGCCCACGCGAGCAGATCCAAATGCGCGCCGCGCATCATCCACAGCAGTCCCGCGACCGGGAACACCCGGTACGCCGTCGCGCCGTCACCGCGGTCGGCCGCCGCGCGCAGCACCGCGACCAGGTTGTCGACCTCCTCGGCGACCGAATGCACCGTGGCCAGCTGCTCGGCGGCCCGGTAGCGGCGCAGGGCGTCGCGGGCGTAGCTGCGCCCCCACGCGGCCATGCGGGCGACGACCAGGTCGGCCTCCTCGGCCCCGAGCTGTTCCTCACCGAACTCGCGAACCGTCTCCAGCATCCGATACCGCACGCCCGTGCCCTCGGCCCCCTCGAGCACGGTCAGCAGCGACTGGCTCACCAACCCTTCGATGGCCTCCGCGGCGTCCGGTCCGCCCGCCACGATCTCGGCGGCCGCGAGCGTGAAACCGGCCGGGAAGCGGCACATCCGGCGCAGCGCGCGCTGCTGGGGTTCGTCGAGCAGGTTCCAGCTCCAGGCGATCACCGCGTGCAGGGTGCGGTGACGTTCCGGCGAGGTGCGGTCACCGGAACGCAGCAGCGCGAAGCGGTGTTCGAGGCGGCGCTCGATCTCCTCGACGCTCATGGTGCGGGTGCGCGCCGCCGCGAGTTCGATGGCCAGCGGCAGTCCGTCGAGCATCGCGCACAGCCGCGCGACCACTTCGGGGTCGAGGCGAACCGTGGGCCGCACCGCCCTGGCACGCGCGGCGAACAATTCGGTCGCGGGCGAACCGGCCGGGTCGATCGCCAACGGGTCCAGGGGATAGACGGTTTCGGCGGTGATGGCCAGCGGCGCCCGGCTGGTGGTGACGACGGTCAGGTGCTCACAGGCGCCGATCAGATCGGCGACCACCGCGGCGACCGCGTCCACCAGGTGTTCACAGTTGTCCAGGATCAGCAGGATCGGCCGGGCGGCCAACGCCTCGCGCAGCCGCCGCCCGAAGTCGACGCGGCCCGGGCGCAGCAGGCCGCCCGGCTCGCGCACCACCTCGCCGAGACCGAGAGTCGCGCTGATCGCGGCCTCCACCTCGACGCGGGCGTCGGCACCAGGGCCGGAACGCACCGACGCCAACTCCACCAGCACCACCGGCTCGCGGCGGGTCATCCGCGCGCCCAGTTCGTTGGCGATCCGGGTCTTCCCGGTGCCGCCGGGGCCGAGCACCGTCACCACCCGTGCCTGCTCGACCAGCCCGAGCAGCGCCGTGAGGTCGGCTTCTCGCCCGAGCAACGGGTTCGGGGCGGCGCGCAGGCCGATGGCGGGATGGGTGCCCGGGGTAGTCGGCGCGCCACCGCCGGCCGCCGCTCGCTCGTGCCCGGCATCCCGCGCCGGTCCGGCCGAAGCCGCGGGCGGGACCGGAACTACGGGCTCACCACGCAGGATCGCGGTGTTCATCGCGACCAGCGCGGGGCCGGGATCGGCGCCGAGTTCGTCGGCGAGACGGGCGCGGAAGGCGGCGAACGATTCCAGGGCCTCGGTCGGGCGACCGGTGGCGGCGAGCAGGCGCAGCAGGGCCAGCTGGGCGGGCTCGCTCAGCGGGTCCGCCGCCGCGGCGCGCCGGGCGATTCGCAGCGCGGCCTCGGTGTCGCCGTCGGCTTCGCGCAGGGTCAGCTCCACCGCGTCGAGGTCGACGGCGAGGGCACCGGCGGCGGTGCGCAGGTCATCGGTGACGGGGCCGGGTGGCAGGTCGGCGGCGGGCTCCCCGCGCCACAGGGCGCGGGCGGCGGAAACGGCGGCGAGGCCGGCGGCCACGTCGCCCGCCGAACCGTTCGCACCGCGGACGTGCTGGCGGGCCAGGGCGAGCAGTTCCCCCGCCCGGGCGAGGTCGACCTGCGCCGGCCGCAGCAGCAGTCGATATCCGGCGGGCCCGGCCTCCACGGCACCGTCGGGCAGGGCGGCGCGCAGCCGGGAGACCTGCGTGTGCAGGGCGTTCATCGGGGCACGCGGCGGGCTGTCGCCCCAGACGTCCTCGATCAGCGACGTCGCACCGCGGTGCCGGCCGGGCCGCAGCGCCAGCGCGGTGAGCAGCAGCCGGGCGCGCACCCCCGGCACCGGCACGAGCGCGGCGTCGCGTCGCAGCGCGACCTCGCCGAGCAGACCTACGACGATCGCCTCGTCGCCCGACGAGGTGAGGGTGGGGGCCGGGCCGGCGAGGCCGCGCTGGTGTGCACACATGCCATCCGTCATCGTAGGTGAGAGCCACCGCCGATTCCCCGCGCATTTTCCCGCCGTAACCGGCGGCACTGCGCCTAGCCTGGCCGCATGGGTGAGTTCGAAGTGGTGCGCCACACCGTGATCTCGGCGCAACCGGAACAGGTGCACGCGCTGATCGCCGATCTGCGCCGGTGGCGCGAGTGGTCCCCGTGGGAGGACCTCGATCCGGCGCTGCGGCGCGAATACTCCGGGCCCGAGTCCGGCCCGGGCGCCCGGTACTCCTGGCAGGGCAATCGCAAGGCGGGCGCGGGGACGATGGAGATCGTCACCGACACCGGCCGTGAAGTGGGGGTGCGGCTCGAGTTCCGCAAGCCGATGCGCGCCACGAACGACGTCACCTTCACCCTCGCGCCGGTCGGCACCACCAGCACCGAGGTGGCGTGGCGGATGCGTGGCGAGCGGAGCGGTCTGGGGGCCGTGTTCGCCGCGGTGATCCCGATGGACCGGCTGATCGGTAAGGATTTCGAGAAGGGACTGGCCAGGCTGCGAGTCGCCGCCGAATCGGGCGCCTGACCGCGGCGTCATCCCGCGGGCGTCACCCCGCGGGCGGCACCGCGCGGGAATCCGGCACGGCTCGGGCCGCGCGCACGGCATAGGCTGCGTGCATGGCAACAGCTGCGCAATGGCTCGAGGGCGCCCGGCCCCGCACCCTGCCGAACGCGATCGCCCCGGTGATCGCCGGAACCGGCGCGGCGGCCGCGCTGGATGCCGTCGTCTGGTGGAAAGCTGTACTCGCCCTGCTGGTTTCGCTGGCCCTCATCGTCGGGGTGAACTACGCCAACGACTACTCCGACGGCGTGCGCGGCACCGACGACGAGCGCGTCGGGCCGCTGCGCCTGGTCGGCTCCCGGCTGGCCTCGCCCGCCGCGGTCAAGAACGCGGCGATCCTGAGCCTGGCGCTCGGCGCGGCGCTCGGGCTGGTGCTTGCCCTGACCACGGCCTGGTGGCTGCTGCTGATCGGCGCGGTCTGCCTGGCCGGGGCCTGGTTCTACACCGGCGGCAGCAAACCGTACGGCTACAGCGGATTCGGCGAGATCGCCGTCTTCGTCTTCTTCGGGTTGATCGCGGTGCTGGGCACGCAGTTCGTGCAGGCCGAGCGCATCGACTGGGTGGGCGTGGCGCTCGCCGTCGGCGTCGGCGCCTTCTCCAGCGCGGTGCTGGTCGCGAACAACCTGCGCGACATCCCCACCGACACCGCGACCGGAAAGACCACGCTGGCGGTCAAACTCGGCGACGCCCGCACCCGCACACTGCACCTGGTGCTGCTGCTGATCCCGTTCGTGATCACGCTGCTGCTGGTGCTGCGCACCCCCTTGGCGCTGCTCGGCCTGCTCGCCGCGCCGCTGGCGATCCGCGCCAACGCGCCGGTGCGCACGGGCGGCCATGGCCTGGAACTCATTCCGGCGCTCCGTGATTCCGGTCTCGCCCTGCTGGCCTGGTCGGTGCTCGGCGCGCTCGCGCTCGCGCTGGGCTGACTCGGGTACGGCTCAGTCGTTGTCGGGCACCAGGGCGCCCAGTACCCAGTTCACGATCGAGACGATGATGCCGCCGAACACCGCCGCCCAGAAGCCGTTGACCTCGAGCCCGTAGCCGTTGGTGTCGGCCAGCTCGGTCAGTTTCGCGGTGAGCCACAGCATCAGGGCGTTGATCACCAGCAGGAACAGGCCGAGGGTGAGCAGGATCAGCGGCAGCGACAGCAGTTTCACCACCGGTTTCACCAACGCGTTGACGAGGGTGAACACCGCGGCGATCACCAGCACGACGACGATCCTGGCGCCGGTGCCGTCTTCGGCGGGGCTGAGGATCTCGATCCCGCTCACCCAGGCGGCGGCCAGCCACAGGGCGACCGCGTTGATGACCAACCGAATCACAAGCTGCATGCGCCCATGCTAAGCGGCACCGCAGCGTGCGGGGCGGCGGCGAAACGCGTCGCTCACGCCGCGCGCTGCCGGTCCAGCAGCTCGTGCACGCGGGGACGCAACGACTCGACGCGGGCCGCACCGCCGAACAACCGCTCCGTGGTGGCGTTGGGCGCGCGCAGGATGCCGAGCAGGACGTGGCCGGATTCGATGCCACGGTCCTTGCGCGCCAGGGCCTCCCGCAACGCCAGTTCGAGCACCTTCTTCGCCTCCTTGGTGAAGGGAATGTGCCCGCCGGTCCAGCGTCGGCGCTGCGGCTCGGGGGCCGCGCGGTCGAGAGCGTCCTCGCCGAACTCCGCGGCCAGCGTCTCGCGTACCGCGTCGAGGTCGATGCCGATCGAGCGCAGCGCCGCGGCGTCCTCGGGGCCGAGCGGGTCGCCGGCCGCGTCGGCGGCGAGGGTGCGCCGCACGCCGTCGCGGGTGAGCCCGGCCTCGGCGAGCAGCTCGCGCAGCCCGGGCTCGCCCTGGTCGAGCAGGCCGAGCAGCAGGTGCTCCACCTCGATGCGCGGGGAACGCAGTTCCCTGGCCTCCTCCTGGGCGACGACGACGGCCGTCCGGGCCGAGCGAGTGAATCGTTCGAACATCAGCGGGTGCCTTTCCGGTTGTATTTCTGGTGGACCGCCTGCTTGCTGACCTCGAGCGCGTCGGCGATGGCCTGCCAGGACCAGCCCTGATCGCGGGCGTTGGCCACCTGGATCGCCTCCAGTCGTTCGAGCAGTCGGCGCAGGGCGCGCACCGCGCGGAGCCCGGTCGCGGGATCCGGGCTGCCCGCCGCGGCTGCCAGAGTGGTCGCTTCCGTCATGCGTCAATTTTCGTTGACATTCACGGCAGATGTCAAGAAAAATTGACATTGCGAGCGCGCGGCGACCCCGCCGTCATCGAGAGTGGGACAGTCAGCCCTTCCAGAGGCCGGTGGCGTGGAACTCCTCCAGCACCGCCGTGGGCTCGGCCAGGCTCAACCCCTGGGCCGCCACCCACGCGTCGTCGTAGTACGTGCCGGCGTAGCGGTCACCGCCGTCGCACAGCAGCGTCACCACGCTGCCGGAGCGGCCCTCGGCCAGCATTTCGGCGATCAGGCCGAACACCCCCCACAGGTTGGTGCCGGTCGAGCCGCCGACCCGCCGCCCCAGCACCCGGCCGGCATGGCGCATGGCCGCGATCGAGGCCGCGTCGGGCACCTCGATCATCCGGTCGACCACCTGCCCCACGAACGACGGCTCCACCCGCGGACGGCCGATGCCCTCGATGCGCGACGGCATCCCGGTCTGATAGCCCGCGTCACCGGTCTCGTAGCCGCCGTAGAAGGCGGAGTTCTCCGGGTCGACCACCGCCAGCTTGGTGGCGTGCCTGCGATAGCGGATGTAGCGGCCGATGGTGGCGCTGGTTCCGCCGGTGCCCGCGCCCACCACGATCCATTCCGGCACCGGATGGGTCTCCAGCCGCAGCTGGTGGTAGATGCTCTCGGCGATGTTGTTGTTGCCGCGCCAGTCGGTGGCCCGTTCGGCGTGGGTGAACTGGTCCATGTAGTGCCCGCCGCACTCGGCCGCCAGCCGCGCGGCCTCGGTGTACATCTCCGGCGGGCGTCGCACGAAGTGACAGCGGCCGCCCTGGGCCTCGATCAGCGCGATCTTCTGCGGCGAGGTATTCGCCGGCATCACCGCGACGAAATCGAGTCCGAGCAGCTTGGCGAAATACGCCTCACTCACCGCCGTCGACCCCGAGGACGCCTCCACGATCGTGGTGCCCTCGGTGACCCAGCCGTTGCAGATCGCGTACAGGAACAGCGAGCGGGCCAGCCGGTGCTTCAGGCTGCCGGTGATGTGGGTGGACTCGTCCTTGAGGTACAGCTGGATGTTCCACGCCGCGGGCAGCGGGTAGCGGAGCAGATGGGTGTCGGCGCTGCGCTGGGCGTCGGCGTCGATCAGGCGCACCGCGTTGTCCACCCAGTCGCGCGCGACGCTGCGGTCGCAGAACTTCACCGCCCCGCCCCGGTCACGGCGCGCCGTCGCCTTCGCCGCGCAGCCGCGCCCGCAGCTGGGCCTTGTCCTGCCTGCGCTTGGCGTCGACGGCCGCGATGTCGGCGTTCACCCGCGCCCGCAGGCCCTTGAACAGGGTCAGCGACAGCGGCATCGCGATGATCAGCGCGAACAGAATCGCCACCACCAACGGCACCTGGACATCCACGAGCTGGGCCACCAGCACGATCACCACCGTGATCACGGCCACCAGCACCAGCCTGGCCAGGGTGTACAGCGCCAGGTTGATCGCCAGGCTGCGTCCGACGCGCGGACTCCCGGCGGGCCGCGCACTCTCCGATCCAGTGGATTCGCTCACCTGAACCAGGGTAGGCCACGGGTTAGCCGCGTCCGAGTTGCCCGGGTCCGGCCACCTCGAACGGGCATCCGATTTGTCCATTACTTCGCCTTTACCAACTGTAGGTGGTTCGAGTACCTAGGGGTTCGGGTGCGACGATGGCGCCATCTGATGAGGGAACTGTCGAGAACGGAGAGGTTTGCTATGAGTGCGATCACCGTCGGCGGCCAGGACACCTTGCTGACCCCGGGCCAAGTGGCCGCCCTGTTCCACGTCGATCCCAAGACCGTCACCCGCTGGGCGCACGCGGGCCGCCTCGGGTCGCTGCGCACTCCCGGTGGACATCGCCGCTTCCGCGAGTCCGAGGTCATGCAGTTGCTGAAGTCGCTCACCACCGAGGCGGGCACTCCCGAGCGCTGAGCGGGCTCGATTCTCGCGGTCCACGCTGGGCGTGGACCGCGTACGGGGCTACCCTCGGTGGCAGGAGGTGAGCCACGTGACGTACCTGTTGGCCCTCATCGCTGTGGTCGCGGTGGCAGTGCTGTGTTGGAAGGCGTTCGGCCCCGGAAAGCCCGCCGATCCCGCCCCGCCGCCCCCGCATCGCCGCCCGGTGCTCGGCCCCGACGACGACCCGGATTTCCTCTGGCGGATCTCCCGCAAGCAGCACCCCGACACCGAGGGCAATCCCGACCGCTGACCCACCCACCGCTGACCACGTACTCGGTCACGTGACGATCACCGGCATGGCACCCGCGATTCCGGGTAGCCGGTGAACGGCCCGCAAATTGTGGGCCGCGCTCGAGAAAGAGATCGCCACGATGAACGAGATGTGTATGCAGATGATGGCCATGCTCCGGAACATGTGGAACATGATGTTCCCGAACATGCCCATGATGTAGTGACAGATCCCGCCGTGCGGGGCCCGAGTCGGGGCCAGGGCCCGCACCATCCTCGAGCAGTGCACCCGCCCCCGCCGTTCGGTCTTCCTAGGTGAGTCCCGCGTAGCTGTGCAGGCCGCTGATCACCAGGTTGATGATGAACAGGTTGAAGAGCATGGCGACGAAGGCGGCCACGTTGATCCAGGCGGCCTTGGTGTCGCGCCAGCCGGAGGTGGCGCGGGCGTGCAGGTAGGCGGCGTAGAGGACCCAGGCGATGAAGGAGCAGGTCTCCTTGGGGTCCCAGCCCCAGAAGCGGCCCCAGGCGGCCTCGGCCCAGATGGCGCCCAGGATGACGCCGGCGCCGAACAACGGGAAGCCGATGATCGTGGTGCGGTAGGCGAGCCGGTCCAGGGTGCGGGCGTCGGGCAGGCGCTTGGCGATCGCGCCGAGGACGTTGCCCGACTCCTGCCCCTCGGGCTGGCGGATCCGGTACAGGAACAGCAGGCTGGCCACACCCGAGACCAGGAACACGCCACTGCCGACGCTGACGATGGTCACGTGCAGCGGCAGCCAGAACGAGCGCAGCGCGGGCACCACCGGCGCGGCGTCGGCGTAGAGCACGGTGCCCGCCAGGAACATCAGGATCAGCACCGGCACGAGCAGGAACACCCACATCGAGCGGTAGCGCTGCTCGCGCAGCAGTCCGAAGCCGACCAGCACCGCGGCCGCACAGGCCATGGTGACGAACTCGTACATGTTGCCCAGCGGGAACCGGTCGGTGGCGAAGCCACGCAACACGATCGAGGCCACGTGCAGCACGAAGCCGACGACGAGCACCGAGAACGCCATGTTGCCCAGTCGCTCGGACAGCGGCCTGGCCGCCGGTTCCACCAGCTTGCCGGGCCCGGTCGGCCGCTCTCCCCCGCCGCCGGCGGTGACCAGTTCGCGCTCGCCGACCTTGCGCACCTGGGCCGAGGAGTACTGCCAGATCAGCAGCCCGAGCACCAGGGTGTACACGATCAGCGCGGTCTTGAAGGCGAGATCGCTGTACTGGGCGAGGGTGTCGTCGATCGGCATCGTCAGTCTCCCGTGGTGTCGGCCCCGGTGCGGGCCGCCGTGTCGGTGTCCGGTTCGAGCAGGCGCGCGCGCAGCCGGTCGAACTCGGCGCCCCAGCCCGCCTGGTCGGTCCTGGCCAGACCGCCCATCTCTACTACGGTGTGTCGTTGGTCCACGGTACCGGCATCGTCGCGGGCGGGGTAGACCCGGATCCAGATACGGCGCCGCTTCACCAGCAGCGAGACCAGCAGGCCCGCCATCATCGTCAGCGCGCTCACCAGCACCCACTGCTGCGCCGGGTCGTGCGATACCTGCAGGTTCACGAACTCCTTCGCGCCGTCGAAGGTGACCTTCGTGCCGTTGGGCAGGGTGGTCGACTCGCCGGGGCGCAGGTTCACCCTGGCTTCCTTGGCGAGCCTGCCCTGCCGGACCAGTTCCTGGTCCAGCGCGAACAACGACTGCGGCCTGCCGGTGTCCAAGCCGGTGTCGCCGCGATAGATGTCGACCGCGACGGCCGGGTCGTCCATCCGCGGGAACACCGAGGTGAGTAGGCTGCCGTGCAGCATGGCGGTCGGCGCGAACAGGCCCTCGATGGCGATCTGGTTCCGGCGGCGCTCCTCGTCGGTGGCGTACATGCCGCCGGGCGGGTCGATGCGCAGCACGCCGCTGGACAGGAAGGTGCGCGCGTCGTCGGGCCGCCACTGGATGGTCTCGGTCCTGGTCTGCCCGTCCGGGAAGGTGACGGTGAAGGTCGGCGCGTAGCCGTGACCCTGCAGGTAGAGCCGGTCGCCCTCGACGCGCAGCGGATGGTTCACCTTCAAGGTGGTCTCGCGCCAGGTGCCGGTGCGCAGGTCGTCCCCGGCCTGGTAGGCGATATTGGAAGTGAACATCTCGGCCTGGCCGGTGTCGAGGTAGTCGGCACGGAAGTCCTTGACCCGCACGCAGATCGGGGTCATACCGGTGCCGTCGTTGACGTTGCCCGCGCGGAAGGAGTCGAACACCGCGGGCGAGGTGGTGCAGAAGCCGGGCCCGTCGTCGGCGATGACGATGACGCTGCCCTCGTAACCGAACAGCTTGCCGACCGCGATCGACACCAGCAGCCCGACCAGCGCCAGGTGGAAGACCAGGTTGCCGAATTCGCGGAAGTAGCCCTTCTCCGCCGACACGGTGAGCTCGCCCTCGCGACCGCCCTCCCGCACCTCGGTGCGCCAGCCACGCAACTGGGTGCGGGCATGGTCGATCACCTGCTGCGGCGTGCGCGCCGAACGGTCCTCGTGATGGTGCGGCAGCCGCGCCAGATTGCGCGGCGCCCGCACCGGCGGGGTGCGCAGCGCGCGGTAGTGGTCCAGCGAGCGCGGCAGGATGCAGCCCACCAGGGAGATGAACAGCAGCACGTAGATCGCGGTGAACCAGAAGCTGCCGAACACGTCGAACAACTCGAACCGGTCCATCCACGGCCCGAGCGTCGGCCGGTCGGCGATGTACTGCTCGACCTTCTGCTCGTTGAGACTGCGCTGGGGCAGCAGCGCGCCGGGAATGGCGGCCAACGCCAGCAGGAACAGCAGCACCAGCGCGGTGCGCATGCTGGTGAGGCCGCGCCAGGTGTTGCGCACCAGCGCCCAGGCGCGCCCGGGGAGCGACTGGCGGGGCGGGGTCCGGGGGGCGGGGTCGGCGGCGGGCTGTTCGGTCACGGTCATATCGGCAGGGTCACCTCGGAGACGAACGCGTCGCGCACCCAGCCGACGAACTGGTCCCAGGCTCCGGTGACCAGCGCGATCCCGACCGCGACGAGCAGCAGGCCGCCGATGATCTGGATGGTGCGCGAGTTGCGGCGCAACCACCCGACGCCGCGCAGCGCGCCCGCCGAGCCGAAGGCCAGGACGATGAACGGCAGCCCGAGACCGAGGCAGTAGGCCACGATCAGGGCGACGCCGCGAACCGCGGTGGTGCCCTCGGTGCCCGCGGCCACCGCCATCACCCCCGACAGCGTCGGGCCGAGGCACGGCGTCCAGCCCAGGGCGAACACGCCGCCGAGCAGCGGCGCGCCCACGATGCCGGTGAGCCTGCGCGGCGCCATCCGGGTGTCGCGCTGCAACGCCGGGATCAGGCCGAGGAACGCCAGGCCCATCACGATCGTCACCACACCGCCGACCCGTTGCAGCAGGTCGCGATTGACGTTGAGGGTCTGGATGAGTCCGAACACCGTCGCGGTGGCGAGCACGAAGACCACGGTGAACCCGGCGACGAAGAGGCCGGCCGCACCGGCGACACGCAATTTCGCCGCGCGGTCGGCGGTGGTGACGGTGGCGACCCGCCCCTCGGCCGCCTCCGCCGCGGTGGCGGGCGGCGCCTCCGCGCCGACCAGTCCGGCCAGATAGGACAGGTAGCCCGGCACGAGCGGCACCACGCACGGCGAGGCGAAGGACACCAGCCCCGCCAGCACGCAGGCGCCGAGCGCGAGCAGCACCGGGCCGGTGGCCGCGGTCTGCTGGAACGATTCCCCCACCCCGGCGAGCACGGTCACTGCCTGCCCTCCTCGGCGATGCGCTGCACGACCGGTTGCAGGTCCTCGGCGAGCAGGGTGCGCAGGAACACCGCGGCGACCCGGTGCTCGCGATCGAGCACCAGCGTGGTGGGGATGACGCTGGTCGGGAAGTTGCCGCCCAACGCGAGCAGGGTGCGCATGGCCGGGTCGTAGATCGAGGGGTAGCCGACCTTGTTGTCGGTGACGAAGTCGCGCGCCTTGTCCTGCTGGAAATCGCGCACGTTGATGCCGAGGAAGACCACCCCGGAGTCCCTGGTCGCCTCGTAGACCCGCTCGAGCGCGGGGGCTTCGGCCCGGCACGGCCCGCACCACTGGCCCCAGATGTTGAGCACCACGACCTGGCCGGGGTGGTCGGCGACCGAGATCGTCTTCCCGTCGGTCATCAGGTCGGGGCCGGACAACTCACCGATGGTGCCGCGCGCGGCGGGCGGATCGTAGAAGATGTCGGTCTTGCCGCCCGGCGAGACGAATTCGAAGGTGCCGCCGGTGGCGACCGCGTCGGTCCCGGTGGAGCAGCCCGCCAGCCCGGCGACCAGCGCCACGCACGCGAGCAGAGCCGCCACGACCCGCACCGGCCGCGCGGACCGGTGCGCCGGGAACGACGCGGGGCGTCTCATGCGCCGTGCACCGTGGGATCCGACCCGCCCGCGGGCTCGGAGTAGACGATGTCGACCAGGGTGTCGCCGCGGTAGACCAGCGAGGTCAGCGAGGCCAGCGAGCACTGCCGGGTGCGCGGGTCGTGCCAGAGCCGCTGGCCCTGCAGGAACCGGCGCAGCGTCCAGACCGGCAGCTGGTGCGAGACCAGGACCGCCTCGTGGCCCGCCGCCTCCACCCGCGCCTTGTTCACCGCGGCCAGCATCCGGTGCGCGATCTGCAGGTAGGGCTCGCCCCAGGACGGGGTGAACGGATCGCGCAGCTTCCACCAGTGCCGCGGCTTGCGCAGTGCGCCGTCGCCCACCGACACGCGCAGGCCCTCGAAGGTGTTGCCCGCCTCGATGAGGTTCTCGTCGGTGCGCACGAGCAGCCCGTGCTGCGCGGCGATCGGCTCGGCGGTCTCCTGCGCGCGCTGCAGCGGCGAGGCGATCACCAGGGCGATGTCGTGATCGGCCAGCGCCCGCGCGACCGCGCCCGCCTGGGCCCGGCCGGTGACCGAGAGCCCGAAGCCGGGCAGCCGGCCGTAGAGGATGCCGTTGGGGTTGTGCACCTCGCCGTGCCGCAGCACATGCACGATGGTCTCGACCTCGTCGTCGGCATCGAGCGAATCAGCCTGCGGCGCACGGGTTTCGGTGTGCGCCACGGTGGCGCGCGCGGCCCGGTCGGCGGCCGGCGAATCGGCATCGGCAGCGGCGGAGCCCCTGGCTTCGGCCTCACTGAACGGGGCATCGATGGTCGGGAAACCGGCCTCGGTCTCCTCGGCGCTCGCCGACTGCGCGGCGGCGGGCGCGTCGGGTGCCACCGCCTGCTCGGCGGCGGGCGCGTCCGGCGGCGCGGCCTGCTCGGCGACGGTGGGCGCGGGCCGGTCCGGATCGAACCCCGGCTCTGCTTCGGTCGCCGACGGCACGGGGACGGCCGAATCCGCGGCGGGGGCCGCTGTCGCGTCGGCGGCGGGCGGGGCGACGGTCAGGTCGGCGGTGGTGTCGGCGGCAGGGTTGTCGGCCTCGAGTGGTTCGCGGCGCTCGGCGGGCTGGTCGTGGTCGGGACTCACGCGCGGGATCCTTCGGGGGTGGCGGCCGCGGCCGCGCGAGCGGCGGCGGGCAGGGCTGCGGCGATACGGGCGAATGCGTCCTCGTCGAGCGCCGCGGAGACGAACCACGCCTCGAACGCGCTCGGCGGCGCGTACACACCGCCGTCGAGCAGCGCGTGGAAGAAGGCGGGGAAACGCCAGGTCTGGCTGGCCTTGGCGGTGGCGTAGTCGGTGACCGGGCGGTCGCTGAAGAACACGCTCACCATATTGCCCGCGAACTGGACCTGGTGCTCGACCCCGGCCGCGGTGAGCGCCTCGGTGAGCAGTCCGCCGAGCCGCTCGGCGTTGCGATCCAGCGCGGCGTAGACCGCGTCGTCGGCGGCGCGCAGCGTGGCCAGGCCCGCGGCGACGGCCACCGGGTTACCCGACAGCGTGCCCGCCTGGTACACCGGCCCGAGCGGAGCCAGCTGGTTCATCACCTCGGCGCGTCCGCCGAACGCGGCGGCGGGCAGTCCACCGCTCATCACCTTGCCGAAGGTGTACAGGTCACCCGCCACGCCCTCGCGGCCGTACCAGCCCGAGCGGCTGACCCGGAAGCCCGTCATCACCTCGTCCATGATCAACAGGGCGCCGTGGTTCTCGGTGAGTTCGCGCAGGCCCGCGTTGAAACCGGGCAGTGGTGCGACCGCGCCCATGTTGCCCGCGGCGGCCTCGGTGATGACGCAGGCGATCTCGCCGGGGTTGGCCTCGAAGGCCGCGGCGACGGCGTCCAGGTCGTTGTAGGGCAGCACGATCGTGTCGGCCGCCTGGGCGCCGGTGACGCCGGGCGAGGTCGGTAGCCCGAGGGTCGCCACACCCGAACCCGCGTCGGCGAGCAGCGCGTCCACGTGCCCGTGGTAGCAGCCGGCGAACTTGATGATCTTGGTGCGGCCGGTGAAACCGCGGGCCAGCCGGACCGCGCTCATGGTGGCTTCGGTGCCGGAGTTGACCAGCCGGACGCGGTCCACCGGGGCGACCCGCGCCACGATGTGCTCGGCCAGCTCCACCTCGGCCTCGGTCGGCGCACCGAAGGACAGGCCGCCGGTGGCCGCCTGCCGCACCGCGTCGACCACCGCGGGGTGCGCGTGCCCGAGAATCATCGGGCCCCACGAACACACCAGGTCGACATACTCGTTGCCGTCGGCGTCGGTGAGGGTGTAGCCGTCGGCCGAGGCGATGAAGCGGGGGGTGCCGCCGACCGATCGGAAGGCCCGCACCGGCGAGTTGACGCCGCCGGGGATCACCTGGGCGGCCCGGTCGAAGAGCCGGGCCGAAGCCGCCGCCGAGGCATGGGTCGCGCGCGGAGAAGCACTCACGGCCTCCAGTGTCGCAGCCCGCCGGACAGCCGTCGACGACAGGGTGTAGGAGAGGTGACCCTCACCGCAGCGACGCGCCGGGTGGCCGTTTCCGCCGATTCCGGTCGCCGAACGTTTGCCGATGCGTAATCTCGATGCGTCACGCAGCTCGCGCATCGGGAGGGTTCACATGCGGTACGCACTCGTCGGCTCGATCGCGCTGGCCGTCACGGCCGCCGGCGCCTGGCTGGGCGCGGGCACCGCCGCGGCCGCCGATCCCCTTCTCGACCTCGGCGAGGGCCGCATCGGCGTCCAGCTGAACCACGACGAGACCGTCGCGCTGGCCGGTGGGCCGGTGCCCGCGGTGGTCTCCATGGTGGTGCCGCTGAACCGGATGGGCGCGGGCCTGCACCCGGAGACCCGGCTGTGGCGCGACGAGAACGGTTCCGTGCACGCCTCGCTGCGGCAGGTGATCGCCGAGAGTGCCCGCCACCCCGACGGCACGGTGTCGATCTACCTCAACGCGCCGGGCACCCGTAACGGCCGGGTGCTCGACGTGTACCAGAACTGGACGCGATAGCCGCGGCGCGCTGTTTCCGAGTCCCGGCTAGGTCTGGAGGCAGGGCAGTTCGGCCGAGATCGTCTGCAGCGCGCACAGGAGGCCGTTGACCGCTCCGGCCGAACCGGTTTCGGGCACCAGCGTCGCGACGGGGCTCGGCTCGAGCGGCAGTCCGGCGGGCTCGGCCGCGGCGGGACCCGCCACCGTGCCGAGGGCGGCGACGGCGGCGGCAGCGAGGCCGAGCCGGATGATCGGGGACGTCACGATGGGCACCTCTCGTCGACATCGGTGGGCCACGGCAGGTTCCGGTCCACCGTCCTGCCGATCAGGGTAGGCGCATCGGCCGGGATCTGAGGCGCGATTGCTTCACTGTCTAGGTCAGGCCGGTGCAGAACCCCGCCGACCCGGTGGAGACCAGGCAGGCCAGCGGCTCGGGCAGCAGGTGCAGCAGCGGGGCGGGGACCGTGGGCAACAGGACGACGTTCACGACGGGTGGGATTCCCGCGCGGGCCCGCGTGAAACAGGCTGGGTGTCAGCGGTTTCGGCTCCCCAGCACGCGCGCCAGCGCGTCGATCACACACAGTCCGGCCACCGCGACGAGGAACACCGCAAGGATCAGCCACGGTCCCGCATAGCGGCTGGACTCGAATCCGGGAATGTCCCCGACCGGCAGGAACGCGGTGCTCACCACGCCGCGCTGCCATGCCGCCACGAGCCCGACCAGGCACAGCACCGCCACGACGGTCTCCGCCGCCGCGAGGAATACGTCCCGCCTCATCCGTGCCCTCCGTCCTCGTGCTCGTCCGGCTGCGCCATCGTGTCGGTTCCCGGCCGGTCGGCGCTACCGGCCTGCTCGACCAGGGCGCCGGTGAGCGCGGCCCGCAACCCGCGATGATCGCGCGCCCACGCCTGCACCATGCCACCCTCGCGCAGGCGAAGCCCGATTCCCTTGCGCCGCCGTGGCACTCCGGTGAGTTCACCGAGCGCCCGCGCCGATTCCCATTCCTCGTCGTCCCAGGAATCCTCGTCGCGCTCGGGCAGCACCTCGTCGATCGCGGCCAGCGGCAGGGTCTCGGTGCCCTGGCGCAGGGCCGCGGGGGTGAGTTCGACACTCACATGCGTGCGCGCGGCATAGACCTGCAACGCCACGAAAGCCGCGACGAGCACCGCGCAGAAAACGAGTGCGAACCAGTGCACCGGACCACCGGTCACCAGCTCCAGCACGAGAATCACCAGGCAGAGCACCGGCCCGTAGGCCACGGCGCGCCAGCGCGCTCCCGGTTCGGTGAACAGGACGGGCTCGGCAGCCCCCTCGGTCATGCCGGCATGTCCATCGACGACTTCGCTCAGCCGGCCAGCCCCGGCAGCAGCAGCACGGCCACGGTGACCAATCCGAACAGGATCAGCAGGCTGAGAACGACCACGTCTTTCCGAATGCTCTGCGGCTGCTGGATCACCACTCGCATCGATGCCTCCGATCTCCCGGAGGCAGCTGGACACCGTGTTCTCGCAACGCTAGACAACGCATGACCACCGACCACCGGTTCCCATGTCTCCTGTGACAACTCTCACCATACATGTCCCGGTCGGCGGGACAAACTCGGCGATGAGGCCGTCACCGGTTTACCTTCGGTTCACAGAGAAGTACCCATTCGCGGCGGGCCGATAACCCAGAAACAGCGCACCGGCGGCCAGCACACCCTGCAGAACGCCCGCCGCACCGGCCACGAAGGCCGCCGCGCCGGTACCGCCGCTCACCGCGAACAGCGCGGTGAGCAGGTCGAACAACAGCAGGATGCCGCCGATCGTCAGCACCACCCGCGCCCAGGACCGGCCGCGGCCGAATTGGTGGGCCACGGCGGCGGTCACGGCCAGCAAGCCCAGCCCGGCCACGATGGTGAACACGATGATGATCGAGACCGCCAGCTGGGCGGCGGCGAGCGGGGCGTTCGGGTCGGAGGCCCGGGCGGCGTCGAGGATGCCGCGCTCGAGTTCGGCGCGCCGGTCGAGCAGCGCGAGCACCCCGGCGATCACGCGCACCAGGCCGACCGCGACCACGCCCCACCACAGCTGGGTCGCGATGCGCACCTCTTCCGGTGCGGGGGCAGGCTCCGCGGGCGGACCGAGAGGGCTGGGCGGATACCTCACGACAGCCAGTGCGCGGCCTCGGTCGCCCAGTAGGTCAGCACGATGTCCGCGCCCGCCCGGCGAATGCCGACCAGCGACTCCAGCACGGCGGCGCGCCGGTCGATCCAGCCCCGCTCGGCGGCGGCGGTGATCATCGAGTACTCCCCCGAGATCTGGTAGGCCGCCACCGGCACCGGGGAACGGTCGGCGACCTCGCGCAGGATGTCCAGGTACGACATGGCGGGCTTGACCATCACGATGTCGGCGCCCTCGGCCAGGTCCAGATCCAGCTCGTGCATCGACTCGCGGCGATTGGCCGGGTCCTGCTGGTAGGTGCGGCGGTCCCCCTGGAGCGAGGACGACACCGCTTCCCGGAACGGCCCGTAGAAGGCCGAGGAGTATTTGGCGGCGTAGGCGAGGATGCCGGTGTCGGTGCGACCGACCGCGTCCAGACCGCGGCGGATCGCGCCCACCTGGCCGTCCATCATGCCGCTGGTGCCGAGCAGGTCTGCCCCGGCCTCGGCCTGCGCGAGCGCCATGTCCACATAGCGGTGCAGGGTGGCGTCGTTGTCGACGTGGCCGTCGGCGGCGAGCACCCCGCAGTGGCCGTGGTCGGTGAACTCGTCGAGACAGGTGTCGGCCATGATCACGGTGGCGTCGCCGACCTCCTCGGCCAGCGCGCGCAGCCCGCGGTTCAGGATGCCGTCCGGGTCGCTGGCCTGGCTGCCCGCCGGGTCCTTGTCCTCCGGCCGTGGCACGCCGAACAGCATCAGACCGCCGACCCCCGCCGAGACCGCCTCCGTGGCTGCCTTGCGCAACGAATCCATCGAGTGCTGCTGCACGCCGGGCATCGACCCGATCTCACGCGGTTCGTCCAACCCGTCGGCGACGAACATGGGCAGCACCAAATGGCGTGGCTCCACTGTGGTTTCGGCCACCAGGCGACGCAACGCGGGGGTACGGCGCAACCGCCGTGGGCGGTCCATTCCGGTCATATTCGCACCATACGCCTGCGGAAAACGGACGTCGCGCCGGCCTCGGGGATGCTCCGGAACGCCCGATTCGCCCGCGCGGCCGTTCCCCGCCGCCAGCCGCGAACGGTGGCCCGAAGCGAATCCGGGGCCGAGCCGCGCTCGGTCGGCCCGCGCACCGTTGCGCAGCCGACGGCAACCCTTCCGCAACACGAATTCCCTTGCGCCACCGCCGTTTCTGTCGGTGGTCACCGCTAGAATCGACAGTGTGTTCGACCGGGAATCGTCCGCATCCCGGTCGCGAGGGGAGGATTCAGGTGCCCGCTACCGCAACCGCGCACAACCCGTCCACCGGCCGCAGGAACGAGCCGATCACGCCCTACCACCCGCTGCGCCGCCGTCCGCTGCCGCCCGGCAAGCCGCGCAGCTGGTACGTCAGGCACAACCGGCGGCTCAAGGCGATGCGGTTGAGCATCGCCCTGCTCGACTCCGGCGTCTACCTGCCCAGCCAGGCCGGCAACGAGCGCATCAGGGAGACAGCACGACTCGTCGGCATCCGCCCACCCTCGGACGCCACCTGCCGCATGGTCCGCACCCTGCTGCGCTACAGCCGCTGATTCGCTACCGGCTGCGACGGCTCTTCTTGCGCGGCGGGGGCAGCAGGCCCTCGGCGCGCAGCCGGGCGGCGTGCTCGGCCAGTGCCTCGACCAGCGGGCCCACCTGGGCGACCTCGGGCTGCACGTCGACCCGCAGACCGAATTCCACGGCGGTCTCGGCGGTCTTGGGCCCGATGCACGCCACGATGGTGCGCGCGTGCGGCTTGCCCGCGATACCGACGAGGTTCCGCACGGTGGACGAGGAGGTGAACAGGACCGCGTCGAAACCGCCGGTCTTGATCATCTCGCGGGTCTCGGCGGGCGGCGGCGAGGCGCGCACCGTCCGGTACGCGGTCACGTCGTCGATCTCCCAGCCGCGGTCGCGCAGCCCTTCGGCCAGCGTCTCGGTGGCGATGTCCGCGCGCGGCAGCAGCACCCGGTTGACGGGGTCGAACACGTCGTCGTAGGGCGGGAAGTCGGCCAGCAGGCCCTCGGACGACTGCTCACCGGAGGGCACCAGTTCGGGGTTGATGCCGAACGAGCGCACCTTGTCCGCGGTGGCCTCGCCGACGCAGGCGATCTTCACACCGGAGAACGCGCGCGCGTCCAGGCCGAACTCGGCGAACTTCTCCCACACCGCGCGCACGGCGTTGGTGGAGGTGAAGACCACCCACTGGTAGCGCCCGTCGACCAGGCCCTTCACCGCGCGCTCCATCTGGGCGGGACTGCGCGGCGGCTCGACGGCGATGGTGGGCACCTCCATCGGGATGGCGCCGTGGGTGACCAGCCGCTCGCTCATCTCGGCGGCCTGATCCTTGGTGCGCGGCACCAGCACGGTCCAGCCGTAGAGCGCCCGCGACTCCCACCACGACATCTTCGACCGCGAGGCGACGACCTTGCCGATGGTCACCACCAGCGGGCCGACCAGCTCGGAGGCCGCGCTGTTGAGGGTCGCCAGCGTCGCCTCGATGGTGCGCTGCTGACGGGTGGTGCCGCGCACGGTCACCGCGACCGGGGTCTGCGGCGCCATGCCGTGCTCGACCAGCGCGCTCGCGGTCTCGGCGAGGTGGCCGGAGGTGGCGTGCAGGACCAGCGGGCCGGGCGCGGCGGCCAGCGCGGCCCAGTCGACCTCGCCGCGCACATCGGCCTCGGTGTGGCCGGAGCCGAGCGCGATGCCCGCGTAGCTGGGCACGGCCGAACCGTTCGGCAGGCCGGGCAGCACCTCGAAGACCATGTGCGAGCGGGTGACCGCGGTGACCTCGGTGATCACCGAATCGGTGGTGAGCGGATCACCGGCGACGACGCGCACCACGTCGTGACCGCCCCGCGCCTCGGCGATCAGGGTCTTGGCGACCTCGGCGGGCTCGCCGAGGGCGGGCCGCACATCGACCGGGCTGGTGCCGTCCTCGTTCGGCTCCACCGCCGTGCCGATCAGCGCGAGCACACCCTTGTCCACGTCGGGATCGGTGAAGGCCAGTGTCGCTCGGCCGAGCACCTCCCGCGCGCGCACGGTGAGCAGCGCCGGGTCCCCGGGACCCGACCCGACGAACAGGATCCGACCGGGGTGCTTCTTGGTGGCTCGGCTCATTGGGGGTTCTCCATCGGACTGGGATTGCTGAGGTCTGTCTCTGGCGGGCGCACCGCGCCGGTCCCGGAGCGCGCGCCCGGCTCCGTGGCCGCCACCTCGACGAGCAGCTCGCGCGCGCCGAGTTCCAGCAGTTCGCGGGCCAGCGCGCGGCCGAGCTCGGCCGCCCGCTCCGGATCGCCGACCACCGAGGCGCGCAGCACCTCCGAGCCGTCCACCGCGGCGGCGCAGCCGCGCAGCGAGAGCTCCTCGACGATCCTGCCGTCGTCGTCGAGCGATTCGACGACCTCGGCCAGCGCGCCGACGGGGGCGGTGCAGCCGGCCTCCAGTTCGGCGAGCAACGCGCGCTCGGCCACCACCGCGGCTCTGGTCGCCGCGTCGTCGAGCTCGGCCAGCGCCTCGATGAGGGCGGCGTCCTCGCTGCGGCACTCCACCGCGAGCGCGCCCTGGGCGGGCGCGGGCAGCATCTGCACGGGTTCGAGCGCCTCGGTGATCACCGCGGTCCGCCCGATCCTGGACAGGCCCGCGCGGGCCACCACGACGGCGTCCAGCTCACCGTCGGTGACCCGGGCGAGTCTGCTGTCGAGGTTGCCGCGCAGCGGCACGATGTCCAGGCCGAGCCCGAGCGCGCGCAGCTGAGCCACCCGGCGCGGGGCCGAGGTGCCGACCTTCGCGCCCGCGGGCAGTTCACCGAGCACCAGGCCGTCCCGGGCGACCAGCGCGTCGCGCGGGTCCTCGCGCGGGGGGATCGCGGCGATGACGAACCGCGGGTCCGGCGCGGTCGGCAGGTCCTTGTAGGAGTGCACCGCGAGGTCGATGGTGCCCGCCGCGAGTTCGTCGCGCAGCGCCGAGGTGAACACCCCGACGCCGATCTTCTGCACCGGGTCCGACGACATGTCGCCGGGCGTTTTGACCACCACCAGTTCGGCCGGGCGGCCGGCCGCGATGAGCGCATCGCGGACCGTGCCCGCCTGGGTCATCGCCAGCAGGCTGCCGCGGGTGCCGATCCGCAACGGCGTACCCGTCGCCGCGGCGCCCACGTTGCCCTGTTCCTGCGCGACGATCATGCCGGCTTTCCCTCCTCGCCGAGGTGCTGCTCGAAATCCAGGCGGTGGCCCGGGGTGAAGTCGTCGGCCAGTCCGGCCGTACGATCGGGGCCGATCGCGGTGATCTCCATCGGCGCCGCGACCGCCTGCGCCGCACCCGGCTTGAGCTCGAACAGCTCGCGCAGGGCCTCGGCGTAGCTGTCGCCGCCCGGGGTGGAGGCCAGCTGCTTGACCCGCACGGTCGGCGCGTGCAGCAGCTTGTCGACCACGCGGCGCACGGTGCGCGCGACCTCGTCGCGTTCCGGCTCGGCCAGGCCGGGCAGCCGCGAATCCAGCCGCAGCAGTTCGGCTTCCACCACTTCGGCGGCACGCTGCCGCAGCGCGGCCACGGTCGGGGTCACCTCGGCCATCCGCTGGCCGGCCAGGTACTTGGCGAGTTCTTCGGCGACGATCGAGCGCGCGGCGGCGGTGTCGTCGGCGGCCGCGCCGGCCGCCGGATCGCGCTGCAGGGACTCGATGTCGATCACCGCGACACCGGGCAGCCCGGCGACGGCGGGTTCCACGTCACGCGGCAGGCCGAGGTCGCAGAACACCAGCGGCCGGTCACCGGCCGGGAATTCGGCGCGGTCCCGGTCGGCCAGCGCACGATGGGTGTCGGCCAGGGTCACCACGGCGCCGACGGCGCCGGTACAGGAGAGCACCACGTCCGCGGCCGACATCGCCTCGTGCAGGCGGTCGAGTTCCAGCGCCGAGGACTCCACCCCGTAGGAGGCCGCGGTCTCGGCCAGCCTGCGCGCGCGCTCGATGGTCCGGTTGACCACGATGATGCGGCCGATCCCGGCGCGCGCCAGGTGCGCGACCGACAGCCCGCCCATCGCGCCGGCGCCGACCACGACGGCGGTACGTCCGGCCAGGTCACCGAGCACCTGCCCGGCGCGGCCCAGCGCGACCGAGACCACCGACGCGCCCGCGCGGTCGATGCCGGTCTCCGAATGCACCCGCTTGCCGACCCGCAGCGCGTGCTGGGCCAGCTCGTGCAGGGTGCGGCCGACGGCCTGCTGGGCGTCGGCGGTGGCGTAGGCGCCGCGGATCTGGCTGAGCACCTGCTGCTCGCCGACCACCATCGAGTCCAGCCCGCTGGCCACCGCGAACAGGTGCTCGGCGGCGGCCTCGCTGTAGCGGACGTAGGCGTGCTTGGTCAGGTCGGGCATGGCGAGCCCGGAATGCCTGGTGAGCAGTTCACCCACCTCGGCGAGACCGCCGTGGAAGGCGTCGACGACCGCGTAGACCTCCACGCGGTTGCAGGTCGAGACGATCATGGCCTCCGAGATGTGGCTGGAGGCGAGCATCTTGTCGATCAGCTTGGGTCGGTCGGCGTCGGTGATCGCTACTTTCTCGAGCACCGAGACGGGGGCGCTGCGATGCGAGACCCCGACGAGAAGAACGCTCATGGTGTGACCACCGATCCCTTGCTGGTTGGCTCCATTGCCGTGTGCGAGGTAGCCGCGTGTGCGGCGGAACGCTGGATGGCCGCGGGCGCGGCCGGGGTGTGCCCGCCGGGTACCCGGCGGGCGATGCGCCCCGAGGAGGCCGCTTCGGGCAGCGGCTCGGGCTCGGCATTGCGCGCCCGCTCGAAGGACAGCAACTGCATCTCCACGGCCAGGTCCACCCGGCGCACCTCTACGGTGGGCGGGGCGCTCAGGCCGAGGGCGGCGAAGCTCAGGATGGACTGCAGCCCGGCGGCGACCAGCTGGTCGCACACGCCCTGGGCGGCCTCGTCGGGCACCGCGAGCACCGCGATGGTGGGGTGCAGTTCGGCGACGTCGGCGGCCAGCCGCGCGATGTCGCGCACCACCAGTCCGGCCACCGACCGGCCGATGACGGCGGGATCGTTGTCGTAGATGCCGACGACGGTGAAGCCGCGCCGCCGGAAACCGCCGTAACCGACCAGGGCGCGGCCCAGATTTCCCGCGCCGATGAGGATCACGCGGTGTCCGTCGGACAGTCCGAGCACGTCCTCGATCCTGGCCCGCAACTTGGCCACGTCATAGCCGACACCCCGGACGCCGTTGGGCCCGAGGAACGACAGATCCTTGCGCAGCTTGGCCGAATTGACACCCGCCGCGACAGCGAGTTCCTCACTCGATACGATGAGCACACCGTCGTCGGCGAGCATGGCGAGGACCCGCAGATAGGCGGCCAGCCGCGCCACCGTGGCCTGCGGAATGTCCTTCTGCACAGCGCGCAGAGCCCCGCCGGAGACGCCACCTGGCGTCTCATGCTGCTCTGTCACGTCGTCGGCTCCTCGCTGCCGAACCTGCGCACAGGCAGGCCCGGTACGTCGCTCGACCTCCGGCCCGGGCGCACGCGCCCCGGTACCCTGGTCGATTTTGTCGGATTTCATGGCGGCTCCGCAGCCTCGGCATGCGGGTCGCGTGCCACCACCGTAACCGCTTGTGAAGCCATGCACAAAGTCGGTGAAATTGGCCTCATTTTCCGCCGCGACCAGCACGGCATCGAAAACGGACTACGATCGCGCCCGCTCAGCGCCCCAGATCGGCGCGCAACCGCGCCTCGTCGACGTCGAAATAACTGTGCTCGTTGCCATCCAGCAACACCACCGGCAGCCGGTCGCCGTACTCGGCGCGCAGGCCGGGGTCGGTCGCGGCGGCCTCGTCGACGTCCACCGTGCCGGGCTCGATATCGAAATCGGCACAGATCGCGCGCAGTTGCTCGAGTGCGGTGGCACACATTCCGCAGCCCGCCCGCGTCAGCAATGTCACAGTGTGAGCCGGGCCCGATCCGCCGCGCCGCGAGCCGTTTTCCGTGGAATCTGTCATGGCGGCTATTAAATCGTGGGCGACGAGGATTCGGCGCTAGTGTGGACGTGGTTCGCGCGGACGGGCGGAGGTTGTGGTGCCGGAACGATCGAAGGTGGACAGGACGGGTTTCATCGCCGGCCGGTTCGGCGAGTTTCCGGTGCGGTGGAACCTGGGTCCGCTGGGGCAGGGCCTACAGGACCAGCTCGCGCGCATCGCGCGGAGCCCCTTCGGCCCCAGCGAGGAGGAGCTACGCGCCAACCTCGCGGGTGAGGCCAGTGCCGACGCGGCGCTCTCGCTGCACGAATCCGAGCTGGAGGACCACACCGCCGAGGTGCCGCGCGATCTCACCGCGGCGGCGTTCTTCGACGTGGACAACACGATGGTGCAGGGCGCCTCGATCGTGCACTTCGCCCGCGGGCTGGCCGCGCGCAAGTACTTCAAGACCTCCGATCTGCTCGATGTCGCCTGGAAGCAGGTGAAGTTCCGGGTCACCGGTAAGGAGAGCAGCACCGACATGGCCTCCGGCAAGGAGAAGGCGCTGGCCTTCATCGCCGGGCGCTCCACCGCCGAACTGGCGGCGCTCGGTGAGGAGATCTACGACGAGATCATCGCCGACAAGATCTGGCCGGGCACCAGGGCGCTGGCCCAGATGCATCTCGACGCCGGCCAGCAGGTGTGGCTGGTGACGGCGACGCCGGTGGAGCTGGCGCAGGTGATCGCCAAGCGGCTCGGGCTGACCGGCGCGCTCGGCACGGTCGCCGAGAGCGTGGACGGCAAGTTCACCGGGCGCCTGGTCGGCGACATCCTGCACGGCCTCGGCAAGGCCCATGCCGTGCGTGCGCTGGCCATCCGGGAGGGCTTGAACCTCAAGCGCTGCACGGCCTACTCCGACAGCCACAACGACGTACCGATGCTCTCGCTGGTCGGTACCGCGGTGGCGATCAACCCCGACGCCGACCTGCGCGAGGTGGCCAAGAACCGGGGCTGGGAGATCCGGGATTTCCGCACCGGCCGCAAGGCCGCCAAGATCGGCGTACCGACCGCGCTCGCACTGGGTGCCGCGGGCGGCGCGGTGGCGGCGGCGGTGACCCGCCGCCGGGAGAACCTGTAGCGCGCCCTACCCGGTGAACGGGTTGCGGCGCTTGGTCAGCAGTTTGTAGAGCGTCTGCTGGATGGTCTCGCGGACCTGGTCGGTGACCTCGAACATGGTCATCGGATCGTCGGCGGCCTCCGGCTCGTAGGCCGTGGTGGGGATCGGCTCGCCGAATTCGATGTACCACTTCGACGGCAGCGGGACCGCGCCGAGCAGGCCGAGATGCGGGAAGGTCGGCGTCACCGGGAAGTAGGGCAGGCCGAGCAGCCGAGCCAGCGGCTTGATGTCGGCCAGCTTGGGATAGATCTCCTCCGAGCCGACGATCGAGCACGGGATGATCGGCACGCCGGTGCGCACCGCGGCGGCGACGAAGCCGCCCCGGCCGAAGCGCTGCAGCTTGTAGCGGTCGGCGTAGCTCTTGCCTACGCCCTTGAAGCCCTCGGGAAACACTCCGGTGAGCTCACCGGAACGCAGCAGCCGTTCGGCGTCCTCGCGGCAGGCCAGGGTGTGGCCCGCCTTGCGGGCGAGCACGCCGAGCACCGGGAGTTCGAAGATCAGATCGGCGGCCAGCAGCCGCAACGCGCGGTGCGCGACATGCCGGTCGTGCACGGCCAGCTGGAGCATCAGCCCGTCCACCGGCACGGTGCCCGCGTGATTCGCCACGATGAGCGCGCCGCCGGTGGCCGGGATGTTCTCGATGCCGCGGACCTCGACCCGGAACCAGTGCTCGGCCAGCGGACGCAGCGCCGGCAGCAGGACGTTCTCCAGCAGGTCGGCGTCGAAGCCGAATTCGTCGACCCGGTAGTCGCCGGCGAGCCTGCGGCGGGCGAACTCGGCGGTGGCGCTGATCTGCTTGCCGAGCTTCCCGCGCACGAGGTCGCCCAGCGACTGCGGCACCGGCGGTTCGCTCGCGGCGCGACGCTCGAGCAGGGAGGTGACGCGGCCCGCGGGTGCGCCGGGCGGCGGCTCGGGCCAGCGCCGGGCGGCCGGACGCGGCCGGGTCTCGGCGGTCACGTCGTGCAGGTGGATGACTTTGGCAACGTCGTTCATGTGTGTGCTCCCGTACCGGCCCCGAGCAGGCCGAGCAGTTTGTGTTCTGCGGCATCGATCCAGCGCGGATCGATGACGGGTCGCAGCGCTGCGCCCCCGATGAAGTCGTCGAACGCCTGAACGGTCGTCCACCGCGGCTCGAACCCGAGTTCGGTCCGCATGCGGGTGGTGTCCAGGCCACACCCGAAATGGAAGTAGTCGAGCTGTTCGGCACTGAAGTCACGCATCACCGTTTCCATCAGCGCGCGCCCCGCGGTGCGGAACACGGCGAACGGAAGCGGTAGTTCCAGTCTGCCCGAACGACGCACGGCTTGGGAGAGCGTGAGCGCGCCGTCGCCCGCGACGTTGTAGGTGCCGCCGCGGGCGGTGCGGGCGGCGTGCGCCAGAGCCGCGACCGCGTCCTGCTCGTGCAGCAGCTGCATCCTGGCATCGCGGCCGAAGACCGTCGGCGCGACCGGCCAGCGCAGGTACTGCACGCCACGGCGGGCCAGCCGCGGCCCCACCGTGGGCGCCAGGCGGAGAATGGCGGCGCCGATATCGGGACGGCGCCGGGCCATGCCGCGTACGAATCCCTCGATTTCGATCATGTCGCGCGCGAACCACCCGCTCGGCGGCTTACGCGCACTCATTTCCTCGGTGAATTTCGCCGGATCCTTCGGACTGCAGCCGTACACCGCCGAACTCGAGCGAACGACCACTCTACGAACCGACGGGGTTTTCTGGCAGACGGCGAACAGTTGCATGGCGCCGAGGACGTTGAGATCTTTCATCACCGCGCGGCCACCGGGCGACGGCGGACGGGACAGCACCGCGGTATGCACCACAGTGTCCACCTCGTTGCCTCCGATCACCTTGCGGATCAACGGATTCCGAATATCGGCGCGCACGAATTCGGCGCGCCCCATGCGGCGTTGCAGCTCGCGGCCCGGCGTCATGGTGTCCACCGCGATGATACGTTCCACCGCCGGGTCCTGGGCGAGTTCGGCGACGACGTGCCCGCCGAAGAATCGGCTCGCACCGGTGACCAGCACCACCTTGGGTGCGTGTGCGTCCCTCGCTTCAGAACCCACGTGCGAATCCCACCTGCCAGGCCCCCGGTTGATTATTCGTCACAAGAGTAACCGCTGAACTCCGCGATCGCGGAGAGTATTTACGAGGATCTAACGATGACTTCAGTCACCGGATACACAGCGGTTTCAAACCGAAATATTTCAAAAAGCGAGGCCCGCCACCGTGATCGGTGACGGGCCTCGCTTCGCGGTGATCGCGCAGGCTCACTTGCCGAGTTTGCGCCGCTGGACACGCGTGCGGCGAAGCAGCTTGCGGTGCTTCTTCTTCGACATGCGCTTGCGGCGCTTCTTGATCACAGAACCCATAGGGTGTCCTCGCGTTCTCTCTACTCGGCGCGCACGCGGTGACGTACGCCTAGCTGATTTCGGCGCCCGCGCCGCCGGACACCACGAACTGGCGCCGCAGGCAGGCGGACACGAACCGAGGTTTCATCCTACCGGTAGCCCCACCCGCCTCGGCCGCGGGGAGGACCGTGGCTCACCCGGCGTCGAAGTAGGACGTCTCCAGGTAGTCGTGGACGGCTTTGGCATGGACGCGGAAGGACCGGCCGACGCGCACCGCGGGCAGCTCGCCCGAGTGCACCAAGCGGTAGACGGTCATCTTCGACACCCGCATCAGATTGGCCACCTCGGCGACGGTGAGGAACTGGGTACCACCGCCGAGCACGGACTGGCCCGGCGAACCGGGACCGTTCTGCGCCCGGGAGCCGCCGCGGCCGCCGGACGGGCCCGGCGTTCCTGGTGACGATCCCGAGCTGTTTCCAGACATCTTGTTCGAAGACATCATTGCACCATCGACCTCCGGCACGTCCGCGCCGCCGGCTTCCCCACCGGCGGAACAGACACGCACGTGCTCCTTGAAGCTTAGCGGGACCAGTGGGATTACTGCGACGGGTGTGAGAAATCAGCCGCTCACGCCGGATTCATACCGTGGTCACTCCGCCGACGCGCCCTGTTCGGCCGAACGCTCCTTCGCCGCGTGCAAAGCCTCCAGGAATGCCGAGCGTACTCCTGCGCGCTCGAGCTCGCGAAGGGCCGCCGCGGTGGTGCCGGCGGGCGAGGTCACCGCGGCGCGCAATTCCACCGCGCTCTGCTCGGCCTCGTCCAGCAACGCGGCCGAGCCGACCATCGTCTGCACCACCAGATCGGTCGCGATGTCGCGGGACAGGCCGAGGCTGACGGCCGCATCGATCATGGCCTCGACGACCAGGAAGAAATAGGCGGGACCGGAGCCGGACACCGCGGTCACCGCGTCCATCTGCGACTCCGCGACCGTGACCACCTTGCCGACCGTGCCGAGCACCTCGGTGACCAGCTCGAGCTGGCTCGGCTTGGTGTAGCGGCCCGGCGCGAGCACGATCATGCCCTGCCCGACCAGCATCGGGGTGTTCGGCATGACCCGCACGACCGGGAACCCGGCGGGCATCTTGGCCTCCAGCCGGGCGGTCGGCACACCCGCGGCCAGCGAGACCAGCACCTGGTCGAGGTCGCCCGCGTTCAGCTCGGCCTTGCCCAACTGGGTCAGCACGGTGTCGACATCGCCGGGCTTCACCGCGATCACCAGCAGGTCGGCGCCGATGGCGGCATCGGCGACCTCCCCGGTGACCCGCACCCCGAATCGGCTCGCCACCAGCTCGGCCCGGTCCTGGTGGGTCTCGACGACCACCAGGTCCTTGCTCGCCCGGCCGGATTCGAGCAGCCCGGCGATCAACGCCTCCCCGATCCGGCCTCCACCGATCACCGCAATTCTCGTCATGGCCCTAAAGGCTAGCCTCGTCCGTCCCTCGGCTGTGGCAGCAGTGCGAGTTGCCTGCTCTGGGCGACCACCGCGCCGGTGCTGTCGAGCACGAGCTGGTCACAATCGAACATGCGTGCACCCACCTCCTGGGTGGTGGCGACGACGCGCAGCCAGCCCGGCGCCGGCCTGCGCCGCAGGTAGGTGGTCATCTGCACGGTCGGGGCCCAGCCGAAGTGGCCGAGGTTCATCGGCACCGGCGGGCTCATGTCGGCGGCCATCATGGCGAAGTAGGCGGCCACGTCGGGATCGCGCTGGTCGCCCTCGAACGGCCGGATCCACATCCGCAGCCGGGGCACGCCCTGTTCGCCGTCGAGGAAGCGGGCCCACTCCCGATCCAGCGCGAGGTCGGCGCCCTTGGCGACGTTGACGACCTTGCCCAGCGGCGAGCCCTCGTATTCCATCGCCCCGGCGGGCGGCTCGACCGGCATGTCGTCGTGGCGGTGGGCGAACCGTGGTTCGGCGTCGTCGAGCCTGCCGAAGGTGAAGGCGGTGCGCACCTTCGCCGTATCGTTCTGCGTCAGCGTGACGTCGACCAGGCAGATCTGGCGGCCGATCTTGCGGGTGCGCACCTCGTAGCCGACCTCGCCCGGCTCCGGCGCGCCCAGGAAGTCCGAGCTCGCGGCGATGGGGGCCATCCCGGCCGGCGCCGATCCGTCCGCGCGCAGCCAGGCGGTGGCCGCGGCGGCGCTGGCGGCCACCATCGTGCCGCCGTGCACCTTGGGGCCGATGGTCCACACGGGGTCGATGACACCGCGGTAGCGCCCGGCGTCCGGGGTCGGGCCGGGCAGCACGGTCAGCGCGCAGACCGCGGCGAACGGGGCGTCGGTCGCGGTGGACCGGTCGAGGTCACCGCTCACGTCGGTCGTCATCGTCACTCCTTCGTCGCCTCGCGGGCCGGCGCGGCAGCGCGCGGGCCGTTCGTACAGCGTAGAACGACGGTTGCGCCGACCTCGTGGCGCCCGTGGGAGCTACTGCGAGTTCGCCTGGACCGAGGCCGGGCTCGGTGCGGGCGCGACGCCGTTGAGGTGCTCGCGGGCGAAGGCGAGGGTGCGGCGCAGCATGGCCGCGCGCTCGGTGGTGCTGCGCGCGTTCTGGGTGTTGATCTCGGCGACGGCGTGCCCGGCGAATCCGCTGCGCACCAGGTGCGCGCACACCTCGGCGCAGGGCTGGCTGCCGGTGCCGGGAATCAGGTGCTCGTCGTGCGCGGCGCCGCGGCCGTCGGCCAGATGCAGATGCGCCAGTCCCGCCCCCATCCTGGCGGCCAGCGCCAGCGGATCGGCGCCCGCGGTGGCCGTGTGCGACAGGTCGAGGGTGTAGTGCTGGAAGCCGGTGTCGGTCGGGTCGTAGGAGGGGCTGAACGCGGTCAGTCCCCAGCCGGGGCCGCCGCGGCGCGCCAACCGCCGCGCGGCCTTCTCACCGCGGCCGAACAACGTGTCGGCGCGCATGGGAAACATGTTCTCCACCGCGACGATCACCCGGTGGTGCTCCTCGAGTTCGGCGACCTGGTCGGCGAAGCCCTCGGCGTAGCGGCGCTGCCAGCGGAACGGCGGATGCACCACGACCGTGTCGGCGCCGAGCGCCTCGGCGGTGTGCACGCTGCGTTCGAGTTTGGCGATCGGGTCCGCGCCCCACACCCGCTGCGAGATGAGCAGGCACGGCGCGTGCACGGCCAGCACCGGCACGTCGTAGCGGCGCGCGTAACTCTGCACGGTCGCGATGCTCTGGCTGGCCGGCTCGGCCCAGACCATCAATTCCACGCCGTCGTAGCCCAATTCGGCCGCATACCGGAAGGCGGCCTCGGTGTTCTGCGGGTAGACCGAGGCGGTCGACAGTCCGACCAGGATGTCGCGCCGGGAGGTGCCCACCCGGGTCCGATCCGACTGCCCGATGTGCCCCACGACCAACGCTCCCCTGATCAGTTCGTACTGAGTAGAAATGCCAGCGGCCCGAGCGTGACGAAGATGCCGACCACCACCGCGATGACGGTGCTGAGGATGTCGTCGGTGCGGCGCAGGATGCGCACCAGCGCCACCAACCCGAGGATGACGATCATCGCCAGGGCCAGCGCGACCCACGGCAGCATCTCCCACATCCGCTCGAAGCCCTTGAACATCAGCATGCCGGCGACGGCGGCCCCGGTGCTCTGCGCGCCGAGGATCATCCACTGGCGACGGTTGGCGTCGTGCTCGGCGTCGCGCGCCTTGCCACGGGTGCCCGCCCGGGCGGCACCCGCCGCCGGAGCCCGGCTCTTCAGCCCCGGGAACCGCTGCGGCGTGGCCGATTTCACCCGCGCGGCCAGGCCCGACAACGCCGGCTTGCGGCGCGGCGCGGCGTCGTCGTCGGCGAGGTCGTCGTCGGCCAGGTCGTCGTCGGTCAGGTCGTCGTCGAAGTCCTCGTCGGCCAGGTCGTCGTCGAAATCGTCGTCCTCGTCGGCGAACGGACCGTAGACGTCGGTGAGGTGTTCGTCGGCGAACTCCGCACCGCCGAAGTCGTCCGCGAGATCCGCATCGAACTCGCCGTCGCGGTCGCGGGCGGGTGCCCGGCCGGCGCGGCGGGCCGCCTCGGCGCGCTCGACGCCGTCGCGCAGCAGGTCGCCCGCGACGGTGGAGCCGGAGACGAGTTGCTGGTCCTGGCTGGCCAGGCTCCACGCGGCGGTGGGGAGGCCACCCGATTCGGGCGCCCGCTCCGGCGGCGGAGCGGCGGGCGCCGGGGCGGGTGGCTTGTGCCTGCGGGCGGACCAGGCGGGCAGCGCGCCGCGGTCGCGAGCCGGTGGCGGCAGCGGCTCGGCGGGCTGTGGTGCGGGGCCCGGGCGCGGCGGCATCGGCGAGAGGGGCGCGGGGCCGGGTCGGGATCGGGGACGGGCGGGGCCCAGGCGGCGGTGGGCGGGCCGGGCTCCTGACCGACCTCGACGTGGGTCTCCTCGGCGGCCTCGGCGGCACGGCGGCGCGCGGCGCGGCTCATCCGGCCGCTGTCGGGGCGCGCGGCCGGCTCCGGTGGTGCGGGTGGTGCGGTTGGTGCGGGTGGTGCGATTGGTGCGGCTGGTTCGATAGGAGCCGCGCTCGCGCCGAACGACGCCGGGTCGAAGCCGGCGGTGGGACGGCCGACGATCATCGTGACGTTGTCGTCGGGATCGAGCTT
This sequence comes from Nocardia sp. FDAARGOS_372, assembly GCF_002554515.1. Taxonomy (NCBI): domain Bacteria; kingdom Bacillati; phylum Actinomycetota; class Actinomycetes; order Mycobacteriales; family Nocardiaceae; genus Nocardia; species Nocardia sp. FDAARGOS_372. The sequence continues at coordinate 4,192,073 of NZ_PDDW01000001.1, forward strand.
GTGCCTGCGGCCGCCGCGCGAGGGTCGCGCGGGCTCCTCGGGCGCCGGCTCGCTCGCGGCGGGGGCGCCGTGCCGCGATCCGGTGGGCTCCGAGGGCGGCGCGAGCGGGTTGTAGCGGGTGATCGGGCCCGAAATCGGCGAGTGCGTGGGCAGTTCCGTCGCGGGCTCGGGCGGGGCGAACGAATCACGCTCGGGCGCGGGCGAATCGAAGCTCGACGGGACGAAGCCGCCGGAATCGAAGGCCACGGGCCCGGCGGACGCTTCGTCGTCGGCGGCCGAGTGCGCCGAATGCGAACCGCCCTCGCGGATCACCGGCAGGTCACCGGTCAGCTCGGCCACCGAGATGCCGCGCCCGGCGCGCCGCCGCCTGCCCCCACCGGAGGCCGCCTCGCGGCCGTTGCGGGCGAGCAGCTCCGCGACCGAGAGCTGCTTGGATTCCTCGCTCATGACGACACCGTTTCGATCGGGTCGGACAACGCGGCCGCACCACCGGGCCGGGGCAGGCCGCCGCCCACCGCGCCCGGCATGGCTGCCGCTCGTGGTCCACCGCTCATATCGGTATCCAGTTTGCGCAGGATCAGCCCTTCCCGCAGCGCCCACGGGCAAATTTCGAGGGTGTCCAACGACAGCGCTCGCATACTCGCCTCCGCGACCAGTGCGCCGGCCACCAACTGCTGTGACCGATCCGAACTCACGCCTTCCAATTCTGCCCGGTCCGCGGCGGTCATCCGGGAGATGAACGCGATCAGCTGCCGCAGGCCGGAGCTGGTCAGTGTACGTCGAACACGCGGGCCCGCGCCCGAGGGCGCCGCGCCGGTCAGCCTGGCCAGCGAGCGGAACGTCTTGGACGTGCCGACGGCCAGGTCGGGTTTGCCCGCGTCGAGCAGTTGTTTGGCGGGCGCGACGAGTTCGGCGTCGAGCCAATCGCGCAGCACCGCGACGCGGCGCTTGCCCGGCGGGTCCTCGCGCAGCCACTGCCGGGTGAGCCTGCCCGCGCCGAGCTGCAGCGACAACGCGACATCGGGTTCCTCGTCGCCGCCGTTGCTCATCTCCAGCGAGCCACCGCCGATGTCGATGTTGAGGATGCGCCCGGCGCTCCAGCCGTACCAGCGGCGCACGGCCAGGAACGTCAGCCGCGCCTCGTCGACACCGCTGAGCACCTGCAGGTCCACCCCGGTCTCGGCGCGCACCCGCCCGAGCACCTCCTCGGAGTTCGCGGCCTCGCGCAGCGCCGAGGTGGCGAACGGCATCAGCTCCACGCACTGCGAGGTCTCGGCGATACTGGCGAACTCGGCGACCGTGGAGATCAGCCGCTCCGCGCCCTGGGTGGTGATGCGCCCCTCGTCGTCCATGTTCTCCGACAGGCGCAACGTGGCCTTGGTGGAGCTCATCGGCATGGGGTGCCCACCCCGGTGGGCGTCCACCACGAGCAGGTGGACGGTATTGCTTCCGACGTCGAGTACCCCTAGCCGCACATGAACACGGTACTGGGTCGACCAGCACTTACGAGTGGGCGAGGTGAACTGTTAGCGTCGAATGCTGTGACGGTAGGCGCAGCGGCGGACAGCCGGACCCGGCCCCGACCAGCAGGCAAGATCGACCCCGCCCCCGAGGTGGATCTGGACTTTCCTCGCGAATGGATCGAATTCCTCGACCCGGCGAACGACGAGCATCTGATCGTCGCCGACCTGACCTGGCTGCTCTCCCGCTGGACCTGCGTCTTCGGCACACCCGCCTGTCAGGGCATCATCGCCGACCGCCCCGACGACGGCTGCTGCTCGCACGGGGCGTTCCTCTCCGACGAGGAGGACCAGGAACGCCTGCGCGCCGCTGTGAAAATGCTCACACCGCAGGACTGGCAGCTCATGGACCAGGCCCGCAACGCCAAGGGCCGGGTGACCAAGAAGGGCTATCTCGAGCTCGACGAACTCGATGACGAGCCCGCGCTCCGCACCCGCCGCCACGAGGGCGCGTGCATCTTCCTCAACCGGCCGGGCTTCGCGGGCGGGGTCGGCTGCGCCCTGCACACGATGGCGCTGCGCCGCGGCCTGCCGCCGCACACCGTCAAGCCGGACGTGTGCTGGCAATTGCCGATCCGGCGCACCCAGGAGTGGGTGGACCGGCCCGACGGGGTGCAGATCCTGCGCACCGTGGTGACCGAGTACGACCGGCGCGGCTGGGGCCCCGGCGGCGAGGATCTGGACTGGTACTGCTCCGGCTCCCCGGACGCGCATGTCGGCGCCCGGCCGGTCTGGCAGTCCTACGCACCCGAACTCACCGAACTGCTCGGCGCGCCCGCCTACGAGGAACTGGCCAGGCACTGCCGCAGGCGGGAGGGGCTCGGCCTGATCGCCGTGCATCCGGCGACCGTACACGCCGCTCGCGCCGCCGAGCACGGCTGATACCAGGCGTTTCACCCGGCCGACGAGGTTTCGGGAGATTTTGCGAAACGACGACATTTCACAGTGACGGTCATTTACTGTGCGCTTGCCCACACCCTGCGTGGGCAGCACAGGAGACGAACATCATGAGCATCACCACACAGCGCGGACTCGGCCGGATCGGCTCGACCGTCGCCGGGCTCACGGCCGCGACGGCGATCGTCGTGTTCGCCGCGCCCCACGCCAACGCCACCGTCGACTCGGTCACCGTGTCGGGGGCGACGCACCAACTCGGCCAGACCTACACCCTGAAGGCGAAGCTGAGCGGCGCGAGCATCGGCCTGCTCGTGTACTGGACCGACAACGGACAGGACATCAGCGGACCGAAGGTGCCGTGGCCGGTCGGCGAATCCTCCATCGAGTGGACCCCGACCACCCCGGGCCAGCACCTGATCACCGCATCCCAGGGCGGCAGCACGAAAACCGTCGTGGTGAACGTCATCGATCCGAACGCCCCCGACCCCGACCCCGATCCCGACCCGGGCACCGATCCCGGCTCCGGCAGCAGCGCCGGCTCCGGCGGGCTCGGCGACCTGCTCGGCGGCCTCGCGGGCAGCAGCTAGGAGGCGGACATGACACGCACCGCACGCACCGCCGCGGCGCTGTTCGCCGCCGCGGCCGCGACCGTCCTGGTGGCGCCCTCGGCGCACGCCTCCGTGCAGTCGCTCGCGGTCGAGGGCAGCACCCACGTCGTCGGCGGCACCTACACCCTCACCGCCCAGGTCGGCGGCGCCTCCGGCGGTCTGCTGGTCTACTTCAGCGACAACGGCGAGTTCATCGGAGCGCCCACGGTGCCGTGGCCGCCCGGCAGCGCGACCATCGACTGGCAGCCCAGCACCCCGGGCAGGCACATCCTGACCGCCGAACAGGGCGGCAGCACCCAGTCGATCGTCGTGGAGGTCGAGGAGGCCGCGTCCCCGGGCAGCGGCAGCGGCAGCGGCGGATCCGGCACCGGCAGCGCACTGCTGCGCGGCCTGCTGTCCGGCAGCAGCAGCGGCAGCTGAACCGGCGGCCTGCGCGGGTCGGTGCCGTGACCCGCGCAGGCACCAGGACACCTCCCGGCAATCCCCCGGACACCACCGTGCGATTGGATTGCCGCATGAAGAAAGCCCTGACCGTCGCGTCGCTGCTGATCGGCGCCGCGCTGGCCGGCACCGGCCTCGCACACGCCGAGCCCGCCGCCGACCCCACCCAGTTCTCGGACGTCACCGCCACCTTCGTGGCCGCGACCGACCCCGCGGCGCTCACCGCCAAGGCGGACGGCAAGAACGTCGTCATGAGCCCCTACGGCGTCAGCCGCACCATCGCCTGCCGCGGCAACGGCACCACCGTGCCGCTCTACGACTGCATGCAGGAAGACGACCTGGGCTGGATCACCCTGCGCCTCACCGACGTTCCCGGCATCGGCCCCACCTGGATCTACCTGCCCTGAACCACGCGAACGGCAGACAGCACGACGGCCCCGGTCGATGGACCGGGGCCGTCGTCGGCCATACCCGCTGACCCGCTCACGCTTCGAGCTTGTACCCCAGGCCGCGGACGGTGACCAGGTGCTCCGGCTTGGCGGGGTCGGCTTCGATCTTCGAGCGCAGTCGCTTGACGTGCACGTCGAGGGTCTTGGTGTCGCCGACGTAGTCCGCGCCCCACACCCGATCGATCAGCTGGCCGCGGGTCAGCACCCGGCCGGAGTTGCGCAGCAGGTACTCGAGCAGGTCGAACTCCTTGAGCGGCAACGTCACCGGTTTGCCGTTCACCATCACGGTGTGCCGGTCGACGTCCATCCGCACCGGACCGGCTTCGAGCACGCCGCTCTCGCCGTTGCCGTCGAGCTCGTCGCCCGCGCCGCGGCGCAGCACGGCCCGGATGCGGGCGATCAGCTCCCGCGCCGAGTACGGCTTGGTGACGTAGTCGTCGGCACCCAGCTCGAGGCCGACCACCTTGTCGATCTCGCTGTCGCGCGCGGTCACCATGATGACCGGTACCCCGCTGCGGGTGCGCAGCTGCTTGCAGACATCCGTGCCGCTCATGCCCGGCAGCATGAGATCGAGCAGCACGATGTCGGCGCCGGAGCGGTCGAATTCGGCCAGCGCCGACGGACCGTCGCCCACCACGGTGACCTCGAAGCCCTCCTTGCGCAGCAGGAACGCGAGCGGATCGGCCAGCGACTCCTCATCCTCGACGATCAGAACACTCGTCATCTGCGTGCCTCCACACCATTGGGTCTGCCCGGCCCCGAGGGACGCGAGCCGTTTTCCTTCGTGCTCACCACGGCGCCGTCCGCGTCGACGTCGTCGTCGCCGCTGTCGGCCTCGAGGTGGGCGGGTATTCGCAGGGTGAACGTCGAACCGGTGCCCAATTTGCTCCACAGGGTGATCTCACCGTTGTGGTTGGCCGCCACGTGCTTGACGATAGCGAGGCCGAGACCGGTACCACCGGTGGCACGCGAGCGCGCCTTGTCGGAACGGAAGAACCGTTCGAACACCCGCTCCTGGTCTTCCTTGGCGATGCCGATGCCGCGGTCGGTGACCGCCATCGCGACGTACTTGCCGCGCAACGACCGGCTCACCGAGACGTGCGAGCCGGGCGGCGAATAGGCGATCGCGTTCTCGACCAGGTTCGACAGTGCGGTGACGAGCAGTGTCTCGTCACCGAGGACCTCGAGGCCGCTTGGCCGGTCGGTGCTCACGGTGATGCCCGCGGCCTCCGCGGCCGTGCGCGAGCGGTCCACCGCCTGCATCACCACGGTGTCGACGTCGACGACCTCGAGTTCGGGCAGCTTCTCCGCGCCCTGCAACCGGGACAGCGCGATCAGCTCGGTCACCATCTTGCCGAGCCTGCGCGACTCGCCGAGCACGCGCTGGCCGAAATGGCGCACCGCCTCGGGGTCGTCCGCCGATTCCAGCAATGCCTCCGCGAGCAGGCTCATCGCGCCCACCGGCGTCTTGAGCTCGTGGCTGACGTTGGCGACGAAATCGCGGCGGGTGGCCTCCATCCGGGCCTGCTCGGAATCGTCGTCGGCGAACAGGACCGTGAAGCCGGTCTCCTCCTGCGACAGCGGCCGCGCGACACCGCGCACGGCGATGCGGCTGCGGCCGGGCAGCGGGTTCTTCGCGGTGAGGTCGAACTCGGCGGACTCGCCGGTGGCCAGCACCTTCTCCACCGCCGCCCAGGCGCGCTCGTCGAGCAGCCGATTGCGGACCAGACCGAGTTCCTCGGCGCGCGGGTTCACCAGCACCACGTCGCGGTACTGGTCGACCACCGCGATACCGCTCTCGGAAGCGAGCACGATCAGGTCGAGCACCTGGCTCATGGTGAGCCCGGAATCGGCCTGCCGACGGGCGGCCTGCCGTGCGTTCACGTACGGGATGAGCAAGCCGCCGACGGCCAGTCCGACGACAGCCGCGAGGACTGCCAACAACACGGCCTGCGGAACGCTCACACCTGAATCGTACGGTCGCCGACCGCGTGACCAACGCCGGGTTCGCGAAGTTCCACGCAGGTCACAGGCCATTCCTGTCCTGTTGGGCAGGTGTTTACCCGCCGTTCGCCACGCGGGCGGCGGCCCGGCGTGTCGGTCGAAACGCAGACGGCGCCGCCGGATTCGGCGGCGCCGTCGCGGTTACCAGCCGGGGTTGCCGCGGACCGGGATGTTCACGAAACTGGGCCGCTCCGGGTCCAGCTGTAGGTGCTGCGGCTTCAGCCCGGTGTCGACGAGCATGGGCAGGATCGGCAGGCCCTTCGGGAAGTTGCCCGCGTACACGTCCACCCGCAGCCGGTGGCCCGGTTGCAGTACCGCCTCGGTGGCGGGCAGCGCGATGTCGAGGGTGGTCGGCTCGCCCGGGATCACCGGCAGCCGGTCCTCCAGGGAGGCCAACGGCCGCGGGTCGGTGTAGTCGCCGTTGGCGGAGCGGCTGCTGCGCGACTCGTCGATCGACCGCAACGAGGCCATCAACTGGCCCGAGGACAGCACCGTGGAGCGGCCGTCGGGCGCGACGTCGTTGACGGTCACCGACCAGTAGCCGTCGGCGGCGTCCTGCACCGTGTTCAACCGCACCGCGATCGGCCCGGAGATGACGGTCGGCTCGGCCACCGGCGCACTGGTGAAGGTGAGGCCGTTGGTCTCCTGGATCCGCGAATCGGCACCGCAGGCGTCGATGGCGGCGAGCACGCCCGCGGTGGCCTGGCCCGCGTCGTTCGAGCACAGGCCGGTCAGGCCCGGCGCGACGGTGAGGCGCTGGGTGCTGCCGTCCTGCTCGGCCAGCAGCGAGCCGTCGTACACGCTGCGCGCGGTACCGCTCGGCGCTCCCGACAGGTACATGCGCCGATGCTCGGCGCCCTCCGCGCCCTCGGCCGAGTCGCCGAAGCCGTTCTGGGTGATCCAGCCACCGCCCTGCTGGCGCAGCGTGACCGGACCGTAGCGATCGATCCCGTTGTCGATGTCCTTGAGCCAGCGGTCGAACCACGCCCGCTGCAGCACGTCCAGCCGGGGTGGCAGACCGGGCTCGGCGTATTCGTTGCCGGAGTTCAGGTGGTAGGTGTTGCCCATCAACAGCTGCTTGTGCCCGGGCGGCGCCGAGATCTGGTTGTAGATCTGGGACTCGGAGTAGGTGAACAGGTCGTGCCAGCCACCGACGACGAAGGTCGGGATGGTGATCCGGCTCGGATCACCCAGCCACGCCTTGCGTTCGGGGCTGCCGTCGGTGAGCATGCTGCGCACCCGCGGGTCCAGATCCTCGAGCCGGGTCTTGCTGTAGGCGTTGAGGAACACGTCCATGTAGGTCAGTGGCGAGTCCATGCGGTCGGTGAGCCACTGCTGGTCGAAGTTGCCGGTGACCAGGGACTGCACGTCCGGCACCCACTTGAGGGTGTTGATCGCGGTCAGCCACAGCGGGATGAAGTTGAACCCGAAGCCGCCGCCGGGCGCGAGCACGTCGGTGACGAGGTCGCTGCCCGGCACGATCGGGAAGATGGCCTGTAGCGCGGGCGGCGCCTTCTCCGCCGCCTGCACCTGGTTGATGGCGGAGTAGGAGATGCCGCTCATGCCGATCCGGCCGTTGGACCACGGCTGGCGGGCCGCCCAGTCGATCACCTCGACGGTGTCCTGCTGCTCGCGGTCGCGCAGCATGTCCCATTCGCCCTGCGAGAAGCCGGTGCCGCGGACGTCGACGACCAGCTGGGTGTAGCCGCTGCGGACCAGGCTGCGGTCGACGGCGAAGTTGCGCAGCTGGCCGCCCCCGAATGCCTTGGTGAGATCGGTGACGCCGGAGAACGGCGTGCCGGTCATGTCGATCTCGCGGAACAGCCCGATCATCGCGTCCGACAGGCCGGGCACCGAGCCCGCGTGGTCGGCGAGGTTGGACACCAGCTTGGTGTACGGCGTCATGTTGACCACCGTCGGCGTCGCGACGGGGACCGGATTACCGAGCACGTCGGCCGGGCGGTACAGGTTCGCCTTCAGCACCGTGCCGTCGCTCATGGTGATCGGAACATCCCAGGTGATGTGGATGTTCGGGAACTGCTGCGGCCCGTCGTGGGTCGCGGCCCATGCCTGGCCCGCCGCGCCACCGTCGGGCCCGGTGGGCAGCGGCGCGGCGGTGGCGCCGGAGCCGAGGAACGGCAGGAACAGGGCAGCGGCGAGGCCCGCCACGGTGACCCGGAACGCTCTTCTCATCGCGAGTGGTCCACCTCTCCTTTGAAATGGGACAGCGGAATTCTTGCACACTTACTCGCCGGTAAGAAGACGTGACCCACCACAGTGTGGACAACCCGTGCCCTGTGGACAACAGCTCGACACACGGGCCTGAACACACGTGGGGCCCGGCGGAATCCGCCGGGCCCCACGCGCGAACGACGAGTTACTTACCGCCCTGGCTCGCGACCGCGGCCGCGCCGGCGGCCGCCGCCTCCGGGTCCAGGTACTCGCGGGGGCGCACCGGACGCAGGTTCTCGTCCAGTTCGTAGCGCAGCGGAATGCCGGTCGGGATGTTCAGACCGGCGATCTCCTCGTCGGAGATCTGGTCGAGGTGCTTGACCAGCGCGCGCAGCGAGTTGCCGTGCGCGGCGATCAGCACGGTCTTGCCCGCCAGCAGATCCTTGGAGATGGTCGACTCCCAGTAGGGGACCATCCGGTTCACCACGTCGAGCAGGCACTCGGTCTTGGGGATGTCGATGCCCGCGTAACGGGCGTCGCCCTCCTGGCTGTACTCGTTGCCCGCCTCGATGGGCGGCGGCGGGGTGTCGTAGCTGCGCCGCCACAGCATGAACTGCTCCTCGCCGTACTTGTCGCGGATCTGGGCCTTGTTCTTGCCCTGCAGCTCGCCGTAGTGCCGCTCGTTGAGCCGCCAGTCCCGCACGACCGGGATCCAGTGCCGGTCGGCGGCGTCGAGGGCGATGTTGGCGGTGGAGATGGCCCGGCGCAGCAGCGAGGTGTAGACGATGTCGGGCAGGATCCCGTGCTCGGCGAGCAGCTCACCGGCCCGCTTGCCCTCGGCCACGCCCTTGTCGGTGAGGTGCACGTCCACCCAGCCGGTGAACAGGTTCAGGGCGTTCCATTCGCTCTCGCCGTGGCGCAGCAGCACGAGGGTGTACGTCATGCCGCGTAGTGTAACGACGCCGCGGCGACTCAGCCGCGGCCGCCCAGCGCCGTCAGCAGGCCCGCCCCCACCAGCGTGGCCTGCTCGCCGAGTTCGGAGGGCACCACCCGCAGATCGCCGAGGAACTCGATGCGGGCGTGCGCGCCGAGGGCTTCCTGCAGCGGCCGCCACAGCGGCTCGCCGGACTGGGCGAAACCACCGCCGACCACCACCAGGTCCACGTCCAGCAGCGCGGCCGCCGACGAGATGACCTGTCCCAGCGCGATTCCGGCGCGCCGCAGGGCGGCCTTGGCGATCCGGTCACCGGCCTGCGCGGCGGCCGCCAGTTCGACGCCGTCGCTGCCGGTCCAGCCCCGCTCCCGAGCCCAGCGCACCGCCGAGGGTCCGCTCGCCACGGCCTCCACGCAGCCGACACCGCCGCACGCGCACGGATCGGTGCTCCCCGGCACGATCATGTGCCCGATGTGCCCGGCGTTGCCGGTGTGCCCGACCGCGACCATGCCGCCGACGATGATCCCGCCCCCGATTCCGGAGGACACCGTCATGGCGAGCGCGTCCGGGGTCTCCCGCGCCGCGCCGAAGTGCCGCTCGGCCAGCGCGAGGCACACCCCGTCGATGGCCATCCGCACCGAGGCGCCGGGGAACAGCTCGCGCACCGCGTCGACCAGGGCGAATCCCTCGCGCCACTCGGGGATGTTGAGCGGGGTGGTGATCCCGGCGGGCGCGTCCACCGGGCCGCACGACCCGATCCCGACGACCGCCACCTCGTGGCCGTTGGCGGCCGCGAGCAGCAGTCCGGACACCGCCTCCCACACGCCGCTCTCGGGCACCCGGATCCGGCCCACCTCGTGGGTCACCCCGTCGGCGCCGACCAGCCCCACCGCGATCTTGGTGGCGCCGATGTCCAGTGCGAGAACCGTCATCTGCCCAAAACCCCCAACTGCCCAGGCAGCACCGGACCGCCGCGCACGGCGGCGGCCCGGTGCGTGCATGTTCGTGTCGGGCGGTAACGCTACGTGGTTGCCGCGCCGCGGGTGGCGTCAGGTGCCCGAGCTCACTCGTCCTCGGCGGTGTCCACCAGATGCTCGAAGGCGCGCAGGTTCTTCAGCGATTCCCCGCGCGAGACCCGCCACTTCCATTCCCGCCGAATGGATTCGGCGAAACCGAGTTCGAGCAGCACGTTGAAGTCGGCGTCCACCGCCTCGAGCACCTGCCCGAAAACGCGGTCGAGTTCGTCGGGGGTCACCGCGTGCGTGGCGATGCGGCCGACCAGATAGATGTCGCCCACCCGGTCCAGCGTGTAGGCCACCCCGTAGAGCCTGCGGTTGCGGCGCAGCAGGAATTTGTAGACGCCCTCGAAGTTCTCGTCGGGCTTGCGGCAGACGAAGGACTCGATCCGCACGCCGTGCTTGCCGACGGTGAGCATCACCGTGGTCTTGAGCTTGCGCTCACCGGGCAGCACGACGACGAAGACGTCGTCGCCGGGCCGGGTGTACTCGATCTCGCGCTCGCGCAGGGTCCGGTCGATGACCTCCGCGGTGTCGGTGATCTCGCTCATCGGCGCACTCCCATCCGGCGCCGCCACAGCGCCCGCGATCTGGCCTGGTTCGGCGTCATCCGGCCCGCGCCGACGCCGGCGCGCGCACCGTGGAATTCCCAGAGCGCGGCGGAATAACTCTCCAGCAGTCCTTCGGCGGTGTGCGCCCAGGAGAAGCCCGCGGCGTGCGCGACCGCACGAAGACCCATGCGGCGCAACCGGTCCCGATCGCCGAGCAGCGCACCGAGGGCGTCGGCCCAGTCGGCGGTCTCGTGCCCGCGCACCAGCAGACCGGTCGCACCGTCGCGCACGGCGGTGCTCAGCCCGCCGACGTCGGCGGCCAGCACCGGAGTGCCGCTGGCCTGCGCCTCGATGGCGACCAGGCCGAAGGACTCGCTGTAGCTGGGCACCGCGACCAGGTCGGCGGCGCGATACACCTGCACCAGCCGTTCGGGCGGCTGCGGCGGCAGGAAGGTGACCCGCTCGCTGATACCGAGTTCGGCGGCCAGTTCGATCAGCGCGTCCGGCCGCTGCAACCCGGAGCCGGACGGGCCGCCGACGATCAACACCCGCAGGGCGCGGCCGGGGTCGCGGCGCAGCAACTCCGCCGCCGCGCGAACCAGCACGTCGGGTGCCTTCAGCGGCTGGATGCGGCCGACGAATGCCACGATCGGCTCCCCCGGCGCCAGGCCGAGTTCGGCGCGGGCGGCCGCGCGGTCGCCGGGGCGGTAGCGGGTCAGGTCGGCGCCGGGCGGTACCACGTCGATGCGGTCGCGGTCGGCGCCGTACAACTCGACGAGCTGGCGCGCCTCCTCGGCGGTGTTGGCCACCATCCGGTCGGCCTCGGCGATGATCTGTTTCTCGCCGATCTCGCGGCTCACCGGCTCGGGGGCGTCGCCCTCGGCGAGCGCGGCGTTCTTCACCGCGGCCAGCGTGTGCGCGGTGTGCACCAGCGGCACGCGCCAGCGGTCCCGGGTCAGCCAGCCGACCTGGCCGGACAGCCAGTAGTGCGAATGCACCAGGTCGTAGTAGCCGGGCAGTTGCCTGGCCTCCTGCCGCAGCACCTCCGCGGTGAACGGGCACAGTTGGGTGGGCAGGTCCTGCTTGTCGAGTCCCTCGAACGGACCGGCGACCACGTTGCGCACCAGCACGCCCGGGGCCGCCTCCTGCACCGGCGGGATGTGCGAGGCGGTGGCCCGGGTGAAGATCTCCACTTCGATGCCGCGCTGGGCCAGCTCGACAGCCGTACGCAGCACGTAGACGTTCATCCCGCCCGCGTCACCGGTGCCCGGCTGGGCCAGCGGGGAGGTGTGCACCGACAACACCGCGATCCGGTTCGGCCGTTGGTCCACACGCTGACTCACACCATCCATAGTGCACGCCCACTTCCACGCTCGATTGCCCCGCCACCGGGCGAGTGACCGCTATCACACAGCGTTGCCCGCGGGCTACAGCCCGTCGACGAACTCGCGGACTTCGGCCACGAACCGGGCTCGATCCTCGATGAACAGGCCGTGCTGGGCGCCCTCCCAGAACGAGGTGCGGGCCGTCGGCACGGTCTCGGCGACGTAGCGGCCGTTGGCGAGGGGAACCACCGGATCGGCGGTGCCGTGCAGTACCAGCACCGGGACGTCGAGGGCGCGCAGCGTCTCGGTGTTGTCGACGGTGCGGTAGAACAGCGCCTTGCGCACCGCGGGCGGGGTGGACAGGCTCATGCCGAACAGCCGCTGTGCGTCGACGCCCTTGTCGGTGCCCTCGCCGGTGTTGGCGTTGCCGAAGGCCATGAACCCGCGCACCGCCTTGCCGGGGCTCTCGTCGAACACTCCGGGGATGGCCTGCCGCAGCGCCGAGCCCATCTCCGCGCCCGGCACGTCCACCCCGATGTTGGCCATCGAGCCGGTGTAGATCACCCCGGCGACCGCGTCGGTGCCGTGGGCGGTGAGGTAGTCGCTGATCACGATGCCGCCGTAGGACCAGCCCAGCAGCACCGCCGGGGTGCCGGCCGCCTCCGCGGCGAGCACGGCCGCGACGTCGGCGGCCCAGTTCTTCGGATCGTCGTAGCCGGAGTCCGGAATGTCGGAGTAGCCGTGGCCGCGCAGGTCCATGGCGATCACCCGGTAGTGCCGGGCCAGCTCGTCGGCGGCGGCGCCCCAGCAGGTCAGGTCGGCCGACCAGCCGTGCACGAGCAGCAGCGGGCGTGCGCCCTCCGGCCCGTTCACCCGATAGACGATCCTGGTGCCATCCGCGCTGACCGCGTCCCGTGTAGCCATGCACCGCATGCTAGGTGCCGTGGGCACGGACCTAGGATCGAGGGCCATGAGCACTCGCACCGCCGTCGTCACGGGAGCAAGTTCCGGCATCGGGGAGGCCACCGCGCGGCAGCTCGCCGCCGACGGCTACCACGTCTACGTCGGCGCGCGCCGGATGGACCGGCTGCGGACGCTGGCCGAGGAGATCGGTGGCACGGCACTGGAACTCGACGTCACCTCCGAGGATTCGGTGCGCGCGTTCACCGATGCGGTCGAGCGGGTGGACGTGCTGGTCAACAACGCCGGTGGCGCGAAGGGCCTGGCGCCGGTGGCCGAGGCCGACCTCGACGACTGGCGGTGGATGTGGGAGACCAACGTGCTCGGCACCCTGCGGGTCACCAAGGCGTTGCTGCCCAAGCTCATCGACTCCGGCGACGGCCTGATCGTCACCATCACCTCGGTGGCCGCCTTCCACGCCTACGACAACGGCTCCGGCTACACCTCCGCCAAGCACGCCCAGGCCGTGCTGCACCGCACGTTGCGCGGCGAGCTGCTGGGGCAGCCGGTGCGGCTCACCGAGATCGCGCCCGGCGCGGTGGAAACCGAGTTCTCGCTGGTGCGCTTCGACGGTGACGCCGAGCGCGCGGCCAAGGTCTACGAGGGCATCGACCCGCTGGTCGCCGCCGACATCGCCGAGATCGTCGGCTTCGTCGCCTCGCGGCCGCCGCACGTGAACCTGGACCAGATCATCGTCAAGCCGCGCGACCAGGCCGATCCCGGCCGCTTCGCCCGCCGCGGCTGATCCCGGCCGGGAGACTGGTGCCATGACCGAGGAAATCGTGGACGTCTCCGTCACCGCCGAATCCGCCGAGTGGCTGGCGGAATTCACCCGCGGACTGGTGCGGGACCGGTTGGCGGCGTGCGGCAACATCGTCAGCGGCGTGCGCTCCATCTATCGCTGGGAGGGCGCGCTCTGCGACGACAGCGAGGCGCTGGTGGTGTTGCACACCCGCCGCAGCCTGGTGCCCGCCATCCTGGACCGGGCCCGCGCCGAGCACCCGGCCACCACGCCGCAGGTGCTCGCCGTGCCGGTCGTCGAGGCCCACCCGGGATACCGGCAGTGGGTGCTGGACTCGACCGCGCGACCCGACGCCTGAGCCGCGCGGTCAGCGCGGCGGGCCCGGGGTGACCGGTGTCGCCGAGACCACCGGGGCCGCCGAGCCGTCGAGCGCCGACATGGTCCGCCAGGTGTCCCAATCGATGGTCCAGTCGTAAAGGTCGCCGTCGGCGGCGGACAGCGCGATGGACGTACCGGTCACCTCCACCGGGTCGCCGTACAACGCGGTCGGGAAGTAGGCCTGCGCGTCCTCGGGCGAGAGGTTGATGCAGCCGTTGGTGACGTTGGCCGAGCCCTGCGCGGCCAGCGAGGCCGGGTTGGCGTGGATGAACTCCCCGTTGTTGGAGATCCGCACCGCCCAGCGCTCCCGCACGTTCTCGTAGTAGGGCGGGTTGGACATGAGGAAGTCCTCGTACTTCTCGGTGACCACGTGGATGCCCGAGCGGGTGACGTTGCGCGCCTCGTTGCCCTCGCCGTAGCTGGCCGGGAAGTCGAAGATCACCTCGCCGTCGCGGACCACCTGCATCCGGTGGCTCGGCGCGTGCGCCCGCACGATCTGGCTGCGGCCGATGGTGAAGTCGGTGGTCAGGTCGGCGGCGCCGTAGTTGCCCCCGCCCAGGTCCAGTCCGTAGAGCCGCGCCGCGACGTGCACGGTGGTGCCGGGCGTCCAGTACTGCTTCGGCCGCCAGTGCGCGCGGGAACCGCCGTTGTCGTCGGGGAACCAGGCCCAGGCGCCCTCGGTCGGCGGGTTCGTGGTGACCGTCAGCGCCTTCTCGACGGCCGCCTTGTCCTGCACCGCGCCCTGGAATTGCAGGATGATCGGCGCCGCGATGCCGACCTCCTGGCCGTCGCCGATGTTGACCGTCGCCGGCTGGGTGTTCGCCGGGGTGAGGGTGGTGAAGCTGCCCTCGATCGGCACCGGGGCGCCGTCGGTGCCGACCGCGGTGCCCGACCAGGTGTAGGTGGCGCCGTAGCCGAGCGGTTCGGTGATCCGGAACGAGCGGTGGTCGGCGGCGAGCTCGCCCGCCACCTGCTTGCCCGCGGCGTTGGTCAGCGCGACCTGGGCGATGGTGCCGTCCTCGACCCGCACCGAGACCGGGGCCACCGGATTCACCTCGGTCGCGCCGTCACCCGGGTCCATGGTGACCTCGGCGACGGGACCGCGGGCGCCGCCGTTGTCGTCGCCGGAGCGGTCGATCGTGCAGCCCGCGAGCAGCGCGAGCACGGCGAGCAGTGCCGCCACGACGGCGGCCGGTCGGGTCAACGGGCGGTAGCTCACGTCTGTCGAATCTACGCGCGGGGCGGGCCGCGCGGCCGCACGCGCGGCGCGCCCCGCCGGGTTCGGGTGGCGCGCCGTCTACAGCCGCACGCCGACGGTGACCGGTTCGGGTTCGAGCCGGATGCCGAAGCGCTCGGCGACACCGTCGCGCACAGCGCGGGCCAGCGCGACCACGTCGGCGGCCCGGGCGGTACCCCGATTGGTCAGCGCCAGAGTGTGTTTCGTGGACAGCCGGGCGGGCGCCTCCGCACCGGGCCAGCCCTTGCCGAAGCCGGCGCGCTCGATCAGCCAGCCCGCCGAGAGCTTGACACCGTCCGCGGCCGGATAGGTGGGAATCGTGACCTCACCCACATGGGCGTGGATCGCGGCGCGTACCTGCTCGATCCGGTCGGCGGGCACCACCGGGTTGGTGAAGAACGAGCCCGCGCTCCACGTGTCGTGATCGGCCGGATCGAGCACCATGCCCTTGCCCGCGCGCAACCGCAGCACGGCCTCGCGCACGGCGGCCGCGGGCCGCGACTCGCCCTCGTCCGCCGCCAGCGCCGCGGCCAGCTCCCGGTAGCGCAGCGGCGCGCTGCTGCCGTCCGGGCGCAGCGCGAACTCGACGGCGAGCACCACGGCCGCGTCGCTGTGCTTGAGCACGCTGGTGCGGTAGCCGAAGCCGAGTTCACCGGGACCGGCCCAACGGATCTCGCCGGTGGCCCGGTCCAGCAGCCGCACCCGGCGCAACAGCTCGGCGACCTCCACGCCGTAGGCGCCGACGTTCTGCACCGGCGTCGCACCCGCGGAACCGGGAATGCCGGACAGGCATTCCAGCCCGCCGAGACCCGCCGCGACGGTGGCGGCCACCACCGCGTCCCAGTCGGCGCCCGCCTCGGCGAGCACGCCGTCGGCGCCGAGCTCCACCCCGCTGGTCGCGACCCGCACCACGACACCGTCGAAACCGTCGTCACCGACCAGCAGATTCGAGCCGCCCGCGAGCAGCAGCACCGGCACACCGGCGGCGTCGAGCGCCCGCACGGTCGCCACCAGGGCTTCGGTGGTACCGCATTCGGCGAGCACGGCGGGGCCGCCGACGCGCAACGTGGTCAGCTCCGCCAATCGCACCGCCTCGCGGACCGTCGCGCCGGTGCCGGCGAGCAGCTCGCGCACCTCGTCGCCGGTCACCGCGCGGCCCGGCACCACCCGTGAAATTCGCACGCCCCAGACGGTAGCGTGTCCAGTCATGGCGACACCCTTGGCGTTCACGGCCCGCTACACCCATCCCGTCTCCGCCGTGCGCGCGGCCTTCTCCGACGAGCAGTACTGGAAGGACCGTATCGCCGAGGTCGGCGGTCCCAACGCGCGCCTGGAATCGGTCACCGTCGAGGGCGATACCGCCCGCATCCACATGGTGCAGGCCATCGCCGCCGAACTGCTGCCGCCCGCCGTCACCGCCGTGCGGCCCGGCGACCTGATCATCCCCCGCACCGAGACCTGGACCGGCACCACGGGCGCGTTCGAGGCCCGCGTGGAGAACGCCCCCGCCCAGATGAGCGGCGCGGTGGCCCTCTCCGGCGACGACACCTCGGCCACGGCCGTGGTGGACGGCACCATCGAGGTCAAGGTCCCGCTGTTCGGCGGCAAGATCGAAGCCGCCATCAACGAACACCTGCTCGAGCTGCTGCGCGCCGAGGAGGAGTTCACCAACACCTGGCTCGCCGGGCGCTAGCCCGGGCGAAAAAGGCACCCCCTAACGTTAAGACCCATGGCACGTCGTCTGGACTACTCCGCCCGCTACCCCTTGCACACCACCGCGGAGTTGTATGAGGCCCTGTCCTCCCGGGACTACTGGGAGGCGCGGGTGGAGAAGATGCGCGAGCTGACCCCCGGCAACGAGGTGGTCAGCCTCGACGTCGACGAATCGGGCATCCGGGTCGAGCTGCGTCACATCCTGCCGCGCGAGATGCTGCCGGAGATCGCGCAGACGGTGATGCGCAAGGACATGGTCATCACCCGCAAGGAGAGCTGGGGCCCCTTCGACGCCGCGGAGTCGGTGGGCAAGTACTCGGCCTCGATCCCGGCCGGCCCCGGCAGCCTGGGCGGCACGATCAAGCTGTTCCCCACCGAGACCGGCTGCACCATGCGGTTCTCCTCGGAAGCCAAGGTCTACATCCCGATGGTGGGTCCCCGGCTGGAACAACTGATGCTGGTGAATCTGGTCGACCTGTTCCGCGGGGAAGCCGAGGAGACCGTGCGGTGGCTGGACGAGCGCAAGCCGGCCGGCTGACCCCTCCGATAGGCACCATCACCCGCGGCACCACCGGCATCAACCGGCTGCGACGCAGCGATCGCTGGCTCGTGCACGACGACCTCGTGCGCGCGACCCTGCTCGCCGCCGCGGACCCGCTGGTGGTCGATCTCGGGTACGGCGCGAGCCCCTGGACCACCTTCGAGCTCGCCGGGCGGTTGCGCGCGGTGCGGTCCGACGTGCGGCTGGTCGGCCTGGAGATCGATCCGGCACGGGTGGTGCCGGGCCGGGACGGAGTCTCGTTCGCGCGCGGCGGTTTCGAGCTGGCCGGGCTGCGGCCGGTGCTGGTGCGCGCGTTCAACGTGTTGCGCCAGTACCCGGAGGCCGAGGTGGCCGGCGCGTGGGCGACGGTGACGGCCAATCTCGCGCCGGGCGGGCTGCTGGTGGACGGCACCTGCGACGAACTCGGCCGTCGCTGTGCCTGGGTGTTGCTCGACCGCGACGGCCCGCTGTCGCTGACGCTGGCCTGGGATCCGTTCACCGTGGCCAGACCGTCGGATCTGGCCGAGCGGCTGCCCAAGGCGCTGATCCACCGCAATGTGGCGGGCGAGCAGGTGCACGCCCTGCTCGCCGCCGCCGACCGGGCCTGGTCGCGCGCGGCGCCGATGGCGCCGTTCGGCCCGCGAGTGCGCTGGCGCGCGGCCGCGGAATTGTTGCGGGATCAGGGTTTTCCGGTGCGCGAGTACCGCAGGCGGATGCGCGACAACGTGCTGTCGGTGCCGTGGTCGGCGGTGGCGCCGCGCTGATCACACCCCGTCCAGCGCACGGCGCACACGGGCGGCCGAGCGGAGCTCGAGAGTGCTTGCGGCGGTGGCGATCTCGTCGTGGGTGCAGCGCCCGATGACGACGGCGTCGCGAACCACCTCGTCGAGGGCGGCCTGGCCGATGTCGGTCTCGGCGAGATCGACGACGGTGCGCACCGGGGTGGTGACCAGGAACGCGCCCGCCGACTCCAGATCGGCGGCGGGCAGGGCGCGGCGCAGCACCACCAGCCGCGGCGTCACCGGCGGCCGGCCCGCGCCCACCGACAGGTGCAGGAACCGGGGGCGCAGCCGGCCGAGCCCGTGCAGATCGGCCGCGCTGTGGTGGGAGACGGCGACCGCGCCGTCGAACCAGGCCGACCACATCGCGTACTCGTCGAGCGGGCCTTCCGGCCATTCGGACAGGCGCAGGATGCCGACGCCCGCGCGCCGGACCGTCCCTTCGGCGAGGGCGGCGCGGACCCGCGCCTCACATCCGGCGCGCAGCACCTGCCGGGTGGTGAAGAATCCGGCGTGTCGACCGGCGAGTCGCCGCAGCACCCGCCACCGTCGATCGACGGATCCGGGTGCGCTGCCCCGCGCCTCACCAGCCATGACACTCAGGCTACGCTGGAATTCTGTGTCACATGTCACATTCGCATCCCTCACCCCGACCTCAGAGCCGCCACAGAAACGTGCGGAAGAATCTCCGTCATGACTACCTCACCCCCCGCCGCACCGCGCGTCAGCAGGCGCACCCTGGTGATCGCGCTGGCTGTCGTCGCCACGCTGCTGGTCACGGCGCTGGTCGCCGGTGAGGCATACGCCCGCCACGCGGTCTCCAAGTGCATCAGCAGCCAGTTCGAGCAGGAGATGGGCTCGAAGATCGACGTCGGGTTCGGCGCCAAGCCGCTGCTGATCACCTGGCTGGACGGCAAGGTCTCCTCGGTGACCGTGGACAGCAAGGACGACAAGTTCGGCCCCGCCGTCGGCATGAACGTGCACGCCACCTTCCGCGACGTGGAGGTCGCCGACAACGGCAAGGGCGGCACGGTGGGCAGCTCCGAGGCCGATGTCACCTGGAGCAACGACGGCATCGAGCAGACCCTGGCCGGCATGGTCAGCGGGGTGCGGTCGTCGGCGGCGTCGGACGTCATCACCCTCGACGTGCTCGGCGGCCTGGCCCAGCTCCAGGTCCGCCCGCAGGTGCGCGACGGCGCGGTGGACGTGCAGACCATGTCCGCCGAGGTACTGGGCATCGGCTTGCCGACCGACCTGGTCGCGGGCATCGTCGACGTCTTCACCGAGAGCCTGCAGAGCTATCCGATGGGCTTGCGCGCCACCGAGATCGAGGTCACCGACAACGGGATCGACGTGCACCTGGCCGGTGGTCGCACCGAACTCCAGAGCACCGGCAGCAGCGACGTCCGCTGCTGAGCGGATGCGGTCAGGAGGGGAAACCGTCCAGCACCGCCGCCGACTTGGACAGCCCGAGCCGGGTGGCGCCCGCCGCGAGCAGTTCGGCGGCCGCCGCCGCGGTGCGGATGCCACCGCTGGCCTTGATGCCGAGCCTGCCGCCCACCGTCTCGGCCATCAGCCGCACCGCGTGCACGCTCGCCCCGCCCGCGGGATGAAAACCGGTCGAGGTCTTGACGAAATCGGCGCCCGCGCGTTCGGCGACGCGGCAGACCTCCACGATCGCCTCGTCCGAGAGCGCCGCCGATTCGATGATCACCTTGAGCACCGCGCGATCCGAGATCGCCTCGCGCACGGTCACGATGTCGGCGAGCACCGCGCTGTATTCGCCCGCGCGGGCGGCGCCCACGTCGATCACCATGTCGACCTCGGCCGCGCCCTGGTCCACCGCCAGCCGCGCCTCGGCCCCCTTGACCAGCGAATGATGTTTGCCCGAGGGGAATCCCGCGACGGTGGCCACGACCAGTCCGGGCGCGCGCACCGGCAGCATCGACGGCGAGACGCAGACGGCGTACACGCCGAGGTCGCGCGCCTCGGCCACCAGCGCGGCGACGTCGTCGTCGGTGGCCTCGGGCGCCAGCAGCGTGTGGTCGATGCGAGCGGCCACCTCGGCCCTGGTCGGCAACGCGGTTTCTGCCATGCTGCGCAGTCTGGCACACCGTCTGCGCGGTCCGGCACGCCGTATGCGAAGCTCGGCACACCGCACGTGAAGCGCGGCACACCACCGAATTGCGTTGCCAGGCCGGTGGTGCGTCCCGCAGACTGCCTACGCATCGGTGGTTTCGCGTGCATGGCCAACTTCGTTCGGGAGGAGACGACACCGTGCTGATCCGACGCGAACGCGCCGCGGATGCCGCCGCCATCGCGCAGGTGCATCGCAGCGCCTTCGCCACGGCCCCCGGGTCCGCGAACCTGCCGGAACCGCCCGAAGTGGCGCTGGTCGAGCGGCTGCGCCGCGACCCCGGCTGGATCGCGACGCTCTCCCTGGTCGCGGTGGAGCACGACGACGTGGTCGGCCACGTCTGCCTCACCAGGGCCGCGGTCGGCCCGTTCCCCGCCCTCGGCCTCGGCCCGCTCGGCGTGCGCGCCGACCACCAGGGCCGCGGGGTCGGCTCGGCGCTCATGCACGCCGCGCTCGGCGCCGCCGACGCGCTGGACGAGTCGCTGATCGGTTTGCTGGGCAGCCTGGAGTACTACCCCCGGTTCGGCTTCGTGCCGGCGGCGCGACTGGGCATCGCGCCGGACGAGCCCGAATGGGCCTCGCACTTCCAGGTGCGGCCGCTGACCGCCTTCGAGCCGCAGATCGCCGGCGAATTCCATTACGCGGAGCCCTTTTACGAATTGTGAGCGGCACGGACCCGGGCACCCGGCCGGTGCGCGGCGGTGGCCTGTGAGAATGGGCTCATGAGTCCCGCCGTGCCCAGTCAGGAAGATCGTCGCTACGTGCTCACCCTGGGATGCCCGGACCGTCCGGGCATCATCGCCAGGATCACGTCCTTCATCGCCGAATTCGGCGGGTCGATCTCCGAGGCCGGGTACCACTCCGACGAGGACACCGGCTGGTTCTTCACCCGCCAGGCGATCAAGGCCGCGACGGTGCCCTTCGAGCTCGACGAGCTGCGCGAGCGCTTCGCCGAGGTGGCCGCGGAGCTCAGCCCGGAGACCGAATGGCAGGTGCACGACTCCGGCGCGCGCAGGCGCGCGGTGCTGTTGGTCAGCCGCGACGGGCACTGCCTGCACGACCTGCTGGGCCGGGCCGCCTCGGGGGAACTGCCCGCCACCATCGAGGCGGTGATCGGCAACCATCCCGATCTGGCCGCGATGACCGAGGCGCACGGGGTGAAGTTCCACCACGTGCCCTTCCCGAAGGACCCCGCCGAGCGCGGTCCGGCCTTCGAGCAGGTGCGGGAACTGGTCGACGCGCACGATCCGCACGCGGTGGTGCTGGCCCGGTTCATGCAGGTGCTGCCGCCGCAGCTGTGCGAGCACTGGGCCGGCCGCGCCATCAACATCCACCACAGCTTCCTGCCCTCGTTCGTCGGGGCCAGGCCCTACCACCAGGCGTTCGCCCGCGGAGTGAAGCTGATCGGGGCCACCTGCCACTACGTGACGCCCGAACTGGACGCCGGGCCGATCATCGAGCAGGACGTGATCCGCATCGACCACGCCGACCAGGTGCGCGACATGGTGCGGCAGGGCCGCGACATCGAGCGGGTGGTACTGGCCCGTGGCCTGCGCTGGCATCTGGAGGGGCGGGTGCTGGTGCACGGCCGCCGCACCGTGGTCTTCTCCTGAAGACGGCCTCAGCCGACGGCTGCGACAACCTCAGCCGACGGCTGCGACAACCTCAACCGACGGCTTCGGCGCGCCTGCTGTGCACCGAGTCCAGCACGCGCGCCAGTTCGTCGTTGAAACGCTCGAACATCTCGACATTGCCCAGGTGGCCGGTCTCGAACACCGCGTAGCGGTCCAGGCTGCCCACCGACTCGAGCATTTCGGCGATCAGTTCGGAGTGCACCGGCGGCGTCAAATCGTCGAACGACCCGGCCAGCACGGTGGTGGGCACCACCAGGTTGCGGGCCGCCTCGCCGAGGTCCATCACCGCGAGCAGCTTGCCGAACTCCGCGCGCACCGCGGCCGGGCACGAGCGCACGATCGCCATGCCGAAATCGACCCGGTCGCTGTCGCAGGCCAGGCACATCACCTGGCGGGCGAACAGCCAGCGCACCGGCCGCACGGGCGGGAAGACGATCGGGGTGCCGAGGCCGACCTTGCCGACGGCCAGCGGCAGCGACACACCGGTGCGCTTGAACCGCATCGGCCGGTTGAAGAACGGCACCACCGTGGTGGTGTCGACCAGGCCGTGCGGGGCGGTATTGGTGAGCAGCACCGCGTGCGCGCGGCGGGTGACCTCGCCGGGGTTGCGCGCCGCCCAGGCCTGCAAGGTCATGCCGCCGAGGCTGTGCCCGACGAGGACCGCCTTCTCCCCCGCGGGCACCGCGGCGTCGAGCACGGCCGCGAGGTCGTCGGCGAGCAGGTCCATCGTCAGGGGCGCGGTGCCGCGTTCGCTCTCGCCGTGGCCGCGCTGGTCGTAGGCGACCACCCGGTAGTTCCCGGCGAAGGCGTTGATCTGCGGGTTCCAGTATTCGATGGCGCAGGTCCAGCCGTGCACGAGCACGATGGTCGGCGCGCCCGCGGGACCGTAGGCGTGCACGCGCAGCCGGGCGCCGTCCGGGCGGGTCACGGGGATGACCTCGCGCTGGGCGGTCGGCGGATTCAGCGCCGTGGTCGGGTAGGTGCGCGCCCGCAGGTTCGCGCGGTGCGCGGTGAGCAGCTCCGCGATCTTGGCCGGGAGCTGCGCCAGGACGGCAGGCAGCTGTGCACGCATCGGACACTCCTTTGTGTTACTGCTAGATACAGTAACGCCGATGCGCGGGAGATTCCAGTGCCTGCGCGCGCTACCAGCGCGGTCCGCGCTGCACCTCGTCCACCTTCGGTCGCACATCGGCCAGGTAGATGCCGGTCGCGATGATCGAGACGAAGGCCAGCAGGCCGAGACCACCCGCCGAGAGCAGCAACAACAGCACGGCGACACCCAGGATCGCCAGCCAGATGGGTTTGGTCTGCTTGTCAACAGCGGTGAACGCGTCCGGGCGCTGCCGGATGGCGTGGATCAGCGCGAAGATCGTCGCGCCGAGCGCGGCGAGCCACAGCACGAGCAGAATCAGGCCGGTCAACCCGTTCACCGTTTGCACTCCCCCATGATACGAAAACCGCCCCCGCGCAGCAGCGTGCGCGAGGGCGGTCGGAAAACCCGGTCCGGGCTGCCGGACGCGATCAGACGTTCTTCGGGGCGGCCTTCTTCGCCGGGGCGGCCTTCTTGGCCGGCGCCTTCTTCGCGGCGGGGGCGGCCTTCTTGGCCGGGGCGGGGGTGGTCTCGGTGGTCACCTCGACGACCTCGGCGTCGACGACCGGCGCCGCGGTGGCGGTGGCCTCGGGAGCGCTCTCCTCCGCCTTGGCCGGACGGCCCAGCAGGCCGTTCACCCGGCCGACAACCTCCTCGGCGCGCGAGGCGGCGTCCTTGTAGAGGCTCTCCACGCGCTCGATCTGATCCTCGACCAGGTGGTTGGCACGCAGCCGCTCCACGGTCTCCTCACCGCGCACGGCGAGGTCGGAGTAGAGGTCGAGCACCTTGGCGTAGTACTCCTCGGCCAGCTTGCGCAGTTCCTCGGCGGTGAACTTCTCGCGCAGCTCGGCGAGCTCGTCCGGCAGCTCGGTGGGCAGGCCGGCCAGCCGCTCGCGCAGCGACTCGAACTGGGCCTGCACATCGGCGGGCACGTGGGCGAAGCGCTCGCGCGCCTCCTCGACCCGGCCGGAGACGTCGGTGGTGGTGGCCTTCTCGCGCACCTGGGTGACGACGTCGAGGGCCGCCGTGTAAACGGCGTCCCCGGCGCCGACCGCGGCGAGCAGAGGCTTGGTGACGGTGGCGGTCTTCTCGGTCATGGTTGTTCGCTCTCCTGGCGTGGCGGAGTGTCGGTTGTCTCGTTCTCGCCGTTTTCTCGACGGAACGATTCGTAGATGTCCAGCAGCACCTGCTTCTGCCGCTCCGTGATGGAGGTGTCGGCAAGCAGGGCGTCCCGGACCGGACCGTGCGGCCGCTGCTCGAGATAGCCGGCCCGTACGTACAAGACCTCCGAGGACACCCGCAGCGCTTTCGCGATCTGCGCGAGTACCTCCGCGGACGGGTTGCGCAATCCCCGCTCGATCTGGCTGAGATACGGATTGCTCACCCCCGCCAGGGCGGCGAGTTGACGCAACGAGACTTGCGCAGCTTCCCGCTGTGCCCTGATGAAACCTCCGATGTCGTGCGCCGCGTTCGCCACGCGGCCCTCGGGATGGTCAGCCATCACTCACCTTCTGGCGGTTGTACGAGAACGAGTCTAGGTCAGGGTGCTAGCTCTTGCAAGCACTGTGTTAGCAGAAATTCCGGGGGCTACCGCCCGCGCCGGCTCAGCCGGGGAACAACAAATGCGAGACGGTGTAGATCACCAGCCCGGCCAGCGCGCCGACCACCGTGCCGTTGATCCTGATGAACTGCAGATCCCGTCCCACCTGCAATTCGATCTTCTTGCTCGCCTCCTCGGCGTCCCACTTGGCGACCGTGTCGGTGACCAGCGTGGTGATCTCGCCGGCGTAGTTGGCGACCAGATAGCGCACGCCGCGATCGATCCAGCCGTCGACCTTGGCGCGCATCTCGGCGTCGTCGCGCAAGCGCTCGCCCAGTTGCTGGACGTTCTCACCGACCTTACGCCGCAGTGTGCTGTTCGGATCGTCGGCCGATTCCAGGATCAGCCGCTTGGCCGCCCGCCAGGTGGCCTCGGCCAGGCCGGTGATCTCCTCGCGGCCCATCACCTGCGCCTTGACCCGCTCGGCCTTCTTGATCATCGCGTCGTCGAATTGCAGGTCGCGGGCGAATTCCTCGAGGAACCGGTTGGCGGCCAGGCGCACCTCGTGCTCGGGGTCGGAGCGCACCTTCCAGGTGAATTCGACCAATTCCCGATAGATCTTTTCCGACAACAGAATGTTGACGAATTTCGGCGCCCATTGCGGCGCCTGCTCCATGACCACCTTGTCGACGATTTCCTGGCTGCCCAGCGCCCACTGGTGCGCGCGCTCGGCAAGCAGGTCCAGCAACGCCAGCTGGCGGTTGTCGGCGATCAGTTCCGCGAGCACCCGACCGATCGGCGGACCCCACAGCGGCTCGGCGATGCGCTTGACGATCGTGTTGTCGATGATCTGCTCGACGTCCTCGTCGCGCAGCACCCCGACCACGGCGCGCAGGATCGTCGAACTCTCCTGCGCCACCCGCGCGGCGTGCCCCGGATCGGCCATCCAGCGGCCGACGCGCAACGACACCTCGGCCGAGTTCACCTTCGCCGACACCACCTCCGGTGCGAGGAAGTTGGTGCCGACGAAGCTGCCGAGACTGGCGCCGAGCTGATCCTTCTTCTTCCGGATGATGGCGGTGTGCGGGATCGGCAGGCCGAGCGGATGCCGGAACAACGCCGTGACCGCGAACCAGTCCGCCAGCGCGCCGACCATGCCCGCCTCGGCGGCGGCGCGCACGTAGCCGACCCACTCACCGCCGCC
Organism: Nocardia sp. FDAARGOS_372; assembly: GCF_002554515.1. NCBI lineage: Bacteria > Bacillati > Actinomycetota > Actinomycetes > Mycobacteriales > Nocardiaceae > Nocardia > Nocardia sp. FDAARGOS_372. The sequence goes on from NZ_PDDW01000001.1 coordinate 4,217,945, forward strand.
GCCGCGCGACTCCAGCCAGCGGCACAGCAGGTAGATCGCCGTCGCCGCGGCGAGCAGGCCGGTCGCCAGCGTCTTCATCTTGCGCAGGTCACGGCGCTTGGCCGTCTCGTCGACGAAGAATCCCGTCGGCGCGGCGGGGGTCACCGCCGGCGCGGGCGGCGCCGCGATCTCGGGGGCGGTGAGGTTGCCGGGAGCTTTCTCCATGTCCTCCATTCTGCTGTGCCATAAGCTGTAGGCCGACCCACCCGACACGACCCCCCACCCCAACGACCAAGGAGCCTGCCCTGTCCACCGAAGACCTTGTCGACATCGGTGAGCGCGCCGAGCGACCGGCTGCGGTGCGCACCGGCCGGGTGGACGGCCGCAAACGCCGCTGGCGCCAGCACAAGATCGACCGGCGCGAAGAACTCGTCGACGGCACTTTGGCGGCTGTCCGCACGCGCGGCGCCACCGCGGGCATGGACGAGATCGCCGCCCAGATCGGCGTCTCCAAGACCGTCCTCTACCGGTACTTCGCCGACAAGCACGACCTGGTCCACGCGACCATGCAGCGCTTCATCGAGACGACCCTGATGCCCCGGGTCTACGGCGCCATCAGCGTCGACGCCGACGAGTTCCAGCTGACCCGCTCGGCGCTGGCCGCCTACGTCGTCACCGTCGACGAGGACCCCGAGGTCTACCGGTTCATCATGGGCAACGGTTCGGACGCCTCCTCGCTGGCGGAGTTCGAGAAGCTGTTCGCCGATGTGGTCTCGGCGGTGATCATCGACCGCGCCGGCTCGCGCGGCATCGACACCAAGGGCTCCCAGCTGTGGTCGTATGTGCTGGTCGGCGGTATCCAGCTGGCCACGCACTGGTGGACCACGGACAAGTCGATGGATCGCGAAGAGGTCATCGACTACCTGACGATGATGGCCTGGAGCGCGATCGAGGGCATGGCCCGCGCCGGCGGCTCGCGGGAGATCTTCAACACCCAGCAGCACGTGCTGCCCACCCCGGAGACCGAGTCGCCCGCCTGACCGGCCCGGGTCGACATCGCGCTGTCGGCGGTTAGTCTGAACGCGGGTGGTGCGCCCGGGGGGCGGACCGGATCACCGTGGATCGCGTCGGCACCGATGGAGGTACCTCGATGGCGAAGCAAGTGCCGACCTCGCGGCTTGCTCGCGGAACCAAATTGGGCGCGGTCGCGGCCGGATCGGTGCTGCGCACCCAGCGCACCCGGTTGTCCATGCGCGGACGCTCGGAGGCGGTGCGCGCGAAGATGGCCGAGGAGTCCATGATCCGCACCACCGAGCAGGTGGTCGCGGTGCTGGGCACCATGAAGGGCGTGGCGATGAAGCTGGGCCAGATGATGTCGGTGCTCGACCTGGACCTGGTGCCCGAAGCCCATCGCGAACGCTTCCAGCAACGGTTGGCCGTCCTGCGCAACGCCGCGCCGACGGTGCCCTTCGAGGGCATGCGCCGGGTGGTCGAGGAGGATTTCGGCGCCCCGCTGGACACGGTGTTCGCCGAGTTCGAGCCGGAGCCGATCGCGGCGGCCTCGATCGGGCAGGTCTACCGCGCCCGGCTGCACGACGGCCGGGTGGTCGCGGTGAAGGTGCAGTATCCGGGCATCGACGCCGCCGTGCGCGCGGACCTGAAGAACCTGACGATGTTCCGCAAGGTGCTGCAATCGGCGATGCCGTGGGTGACCCCCGCGGTGCTCGACGAGCTACGCCTCAACATCGAAAGCGAACTCGACTACCGCGCCGAGGCGCAGACCCAGGCCGAGCTGGCCGAGCTCTACGCCGACCATCCGTTCATCGTGGTGCCCGGCACGCTGCTCGAGCTGAGCACCACCCGGGTGCTGGTCTCGGAGTATCTGCCCGGCCGCGGTTTCGACGAGATCCGCGGCCTGCCCGACGCCGACCGCAACCGCATCGGCGAGATCATCTACCGCTTCTATGTCGGGTCGCTGTTCGAGTTCGCCGAGTTCTGCGGTGACCCGCATCCAGGCAATGTGCTGCTGCTCGACGACGGCCGGGTCGGCTTCCTCGACTTCGGCCTGTTCAACCGGATGGACCCGGCACACGTGCGTTTCGAGATCACCTGCCTGCGCGCGGCGGCCGAGGAACGCGCCGAAGATCTGCGGCAGTTGATGATCCAGCGCGGTGTCATCGATTCGCCGGAGGAGATCGGTGCCGAGGAGTGCCTCGAGTACGTGCTGGCCGCGTCCGAATGGTGTCTGGTGGACGAGGAACTCACCATCACCCCGGAGCTGGCCAGCGGCGCGTTCCTGCTCGCGGTCGACCCGCGCGCGAGCGAGTTCGCCGGGATGAAGCAGCAGAATCTGCCCCCGGAGCACCTGTTCTCCCGGCGCGCGGACTTCCTCACCTTCGGCATGCTCGGCCAGCTGCACACCACCGCGAACTGGCATCGCATCGCGCGGGAATGGCTCTACGACGAGGACCCCGTCACCGAGCTGGGCCGCGCGCACCGGCAGTGGCTGGCGCAGCGCACACCGCCCAAACCCGCCCGCGCCCGCAAGAAGACCGCCACCCGGCGCTGAATCCCGCACCGCATCGACTACCACCGTCCCGGCCACCGGTCGTGACGCTCAGGAGTGACGGACCACATGACAGACACCCGCGATTTCGATCTCACCGTGTTCGGCGCGACCGGCTTCGTCGGCAAGCTCACCGCCGAATACCTGCTCGACGCCGCACCCGAGGGCGCGCGGATCGCGCTGGCCGGGCGCTCGGCCGACAAGCTGGCGAAGGTGCGCGAGGAACTGGGCCCGCGCGCGGCGAACTGGGAACTCGTCGTCGCCGATTCCACCGACCAGGCCGCGCTCGACGCGCTGGCCGCCCGCACCACGGCCGTGATCACCACGGTGGGCCCCTACCTGCGCTACGGCATGCCGCTGGTGCGCGCCTGCGCCGAAGCGGGCACGCACTACGCCGATCTCACCGGTGAGCCGCTGTTCATCCGCGAGGCCATCGACGCCCATCACGACCGGGCCGTCGAGACCGGCGCGAAGATCGTCAACTCCTGCGGTTACGACTCGGTGCCCTCCGACCTGAGCGTCTACCAGCTCTACCGGAGTTCGGTGGCGGACAACACCGGTGAGCTGACCGACGTCACGCTGGTCGCTTCGCTCAAGGGCGGCGTCAGCGGCGGCACCATCGATTCCGGCCGGGCCATGATGGAGGCGGTGGCCGCGGATTCGTCCAAGGCCGCGGTGCTCGCGCACCCGTACTCGCTGAGCCCCGACAAGTCGATGGATCCCGACGTGGGCCGGCAGTCCGATCAGGCGCTGGAGCGGGCGAGCAACATCGACCCGAGCCTGGACGGCTGGGTCGGCACCTTCGTGATGGCCGCGCACAACACCAAGATCGTCCGCCGCACCAACGGCCTGCTCGGCTGGGTGTACGGCAAGAACTTCCGGTACCGCGAGGTGATGAGCGCGGGGTCCTCGCGGCTGTCCCCGGTGATCGCGACCGTCATGAGCGGCGGCATCGTGGCGGGCCTGGCCGCGGGCGCGGTGCTCTCGCGGGCGCGGGCGGGCCGCAAGCTGCTGGACACGGTGCTGCCCAAGCCGGGCACCGGCCCCAGCGAGGAGAGCAGGCGCTCGGGCTGGTTCACCATGAAGACCTTCGCGCGCACCACCTCCGGCGCCAAGTACGTGGCGACCTTCGCGGGCAAGGGCGATCCCGGCTACCAGGCCACCGCGGTGATGCTCGGCCAGTCCGGACTCTGCCTGGCCTTCGACGAATTGCCCGAGCTGGCGGGCATTCTCACCCCCGCGGCCGCCATGGGCGACGCGCTCACCGAGCGGCTGCGGGCCGCGGGCATGACGATCGAGGTGGCGCGCGCCTGACCCGGCCGGCACGTGCGGCCCGTCACAGTTGGGCCCCAAGCCGATCCGCGTCGCCCTGACCTGCCGCTAGAGTGCGGATCGGTAGGGCGGTGAGTGGACCGAGCGCAAGGGGGGTGAGCCCGTGGCGGTACCGGATACCGGTCAGGGCGTGGCCAGGGGGCTGTACGCGGCGGCGGTGGACGAGCGTTTCGAACTCGCCGAGGACGTCGCGGTGAATCTGGCCGCCGCCTGCGACAAGCTGGTCGAGGACCTGGGCGCGGCGCTGACCGCGAGCGAGGCCGCCGCCGCGGTGAGCGGGTTCCCCGAGCTGCCGACGGGCCGCGCGCTGGCCGCCGGCTTCGCCGCCAAGGGCGGGCAGTTGCGCGCCACGGTGGCGGCGTTCCAGGAGACGGCGCTGCTGTTCAAGGCCGCCTACCTCGCCGCGGGGCACCGGCTCGCCGAGGCCGAAGCCGCCCACCGCGCCGCGCTGCACGCCGTCGCCGACTACCTGGATCAGCGATGAGCGCCGTCGCCGCGCTCCGGGTGCGGTGAACCGTGGTGGACGCCGCGGCCAGGGCCGCCGCCGAGGAGATGCTGGCGCGCGGACGCGCGCTCGCGAACGCCGCCGAAACCTCCGGCGCCGGAACCGATCCCGCCTACGCGCCGGAGCGGGAACGCTTCGCCGCCTACACCCACGCCGAGATCTGGGAGCGGGTGCGCGAGGCGCTCGATCCCGCCGCGCTCGGGGAGACCGCCGAGGCGTGGCGGATCGGCGCGGACACGATCGGTGCGGCGTTCCAGTCCTTCGCCGACGCCACCGCCCGTGAATTCGCCCGCTGGTCGGGCCGTTCCGGCGAGGCGGCCGCCCAGGCCACCCGCTCCTTCGTCACCCTCGGCATGGACGCGCACGACGTGTGCCGCGCCGTGCAGCGCCTGATGGAGCTCAACCGTGATGTGGCCCAGACGATCCGGGCCGCCGTCCCCGCGCCGCCGCACTATCTGCCGCTGCCCGATCCGGTCGCCGAGGCGGTGCACGGCGGCCGCCGCCGGATGGAACACGACCGCGCCGCGGCCGAGCTCGAGGCCGACGTGCGCGACATCATGACCTACGTCTACACCCCCACCATGCCCGCCACCGGCGACAGCGTGCCCCGGTTCACACCGCCCGGGGCGGGCCCGACGGGTGGGAGCGGCGTACGGTGAGATGGGTCCTCACCCCGGACGAGTTCACCCATGTCTGGGAAAGCGAAACCAACCTGGATCGGCGGCCGTACCCGGTGAACATGGTGCCCGCCTCGCTGGTGCGCACCGAATCCGAGTACGAGGCGCTGCGCCTGCACCAACGCTTCGCCCGGCAGGCCGATCCGGACCTGGCCGCCGCGCTGATGCTGTGCGCGCGCACCGACGCCACCACCATCACCGTGTCCGGGGAGCGGTATCGCACCGACAACGGCACCGGCGACCGGGTGCTCGCCTTCGCCGCCGTCGTGCACCATCACGCGAGCATCCTGGTGGCCACCCCGGAGAAGATGACCGTGCTGATGTGCCACGCCCGCACCGTCGGCGCCCGGCTGGTGCAGGTGATCGGCTCGGCCCGGCCCGGGCGGCTCGGACCGCTGCGCGAACCCCAGGACCGCGTGCTCGGCGAACCGAGCGGCGGCGACGACGGCGCCGAACGGTTCCGGCAGACGCTGCGCAAACCGCTCGACGGCCGCGGGTTCATCACGGTGACCGTGGACCCGGAGAACCCGATGTCGCCGCCGACCCGGCACCGCAGCTGGCTCGACGTCAGCGGCGACGGCCGCTACCTGCTCACCACCGCCCACGATCTGGTTCTGGCGCCCGCCTCGGACGAGGACTTCGCCGTGCATCTGCTGCGTCTGGCGCAGATTCGGTGACCACCGTGGTAGTTGTGGACGATGGCGCAGAACTGGACCATCCCCGCGACCGAGGCGTTGCGTGCCGACGGCGTGCGGATCGCCGACCTGGACACCTCGGCCACGCCCGGCTTCGACGGTGACAAGACCCAGGGGCAGGACCTGCTGACCGAACGCACCGCGGTGCTGTCGGACCTGCAGGAGAAGCTCTACGCCAACGGCCGATCCGGCGACAAGCGCAGTGTGCTGCTGGTGTTGCAGGGCATGGACACCGCGGGCAAGGGCGGCATCGTGCGGCACGTGATCGGCTCGGTCGACCCGCAGGGCGTCGACCACGCCGCCTTCGGCGTGCCGACGCCGGAGGAGAAGCGCCACCACTACCTGTGGCGCATCCGCAAGGCGTTGCCGCGCGGCGGTCAGCTCGGGGTCTTCGACCGCTCGCACTACGAGGACGTGCTCGTGGTGCGGGTGCACGACCTGGTGCCGCGCGCGGAGTGGGAGCCGCGCTACGACGAGATCAACCACTTCGAGCGCGAGCTCACCGACGAGGGCATCACCCTGGTGAAGGTGGCGATGTTCGTCTCGCTCGACGAGCAGAAGCGGCGGCTGCGCGAACGTCTCGAACGCCCGGACAAGTATTGGAAGTTCAATCCCGCCGACATCGACGAACGCGCCTACTGGCCCGCCTACCAGGAGGCCTACCAGGCGATGCTGGACCGCACCCACACCGGCCACGCCCCCTGGTACGTCATCCCCGCCGACCGCAAGTGGTACGCCCGCCTCGCCGTCACCGAACTGCTCATCGACGCACTGTCCACGTTCCAGCTGGACTGGCCGCCCGCCCAGTTCGACGTCGCCGAACAACTGCGCCGCCTCGACCGGGCGTGAGGATTCAGATCCGGCGCAGAACCGAGACGACCTTGCCGAGGATGACCGCCTCGTCGCCGTCGATCACCTCGTAGGCGGGGTTGCGGGGTTCCAGCAGGACGTGGCCGTTGCGGCGGCGAAAGACCTTGACGGTGGCCTCCTCGCCGATCATGGCGGCCACGATGTCGCCCGAGTTCGCCTCCCGCTGACTGCGCACCACGACGGTGTCGCCGTCGCAGATGGCGGCGTCGATCATGGAGTCGCCGCGCACGCGCAGCGCGAACACGGTGCCGCGGCCGACCAGTTCGCGCGGCAGGGTGAGCAGGTCGTCGGTGTGTTCCTCGGCCAGGATCGGTGCGCCCGCGGCGATGTCGCCCACCACCGGCACGGTCACCGCGTCCTCGCTGGGCGCCGCGGCGGCCGTGCCGTGCAGGAACAGCCGCACATCGATCGGCCGCGCCACCCCCTTCCCCCGCCGCAGGAACCCGCGCTCCTCGAGGCTGCGCAGATGCCGGGCGACCGACGACATCGAGCGCAGACCGACCGCCGCACCGATCTGCCGGGTGCTCGGCGCGTACCCGTGCTCGACCACCCAGTCCCGGATGACCTCCAGGATCCGCCGCTGCCGCACCGGCAGCGCCGAGGTGTCGAGATGCTCGAAGTCGTAGTCGGTCACCCGGGAGATGTTAGGCGGGTGCGGTGGACCGGCACGAGTCAGCGGCCGGTCAGGTCGCGGGTGTCTGGGTGCCGATGAGGTCGAACAGTTCGGTGGTGACGCGCTCGGGGAGTTCGATGCCCGGGAAGTGGGTGTGGCCGTCGAGGCGGGTGTAGCTGAACCAGGGGTGGGTGCGGCGGAATTCGGCGTGCACGGCGTCGTACTCGGCCGACTCGGGGTGGGAGTAGACGTGGCGGACGGGGCGCGGTTCGGTGAACTTGTCCAGCCGGCCCATCGGGGAACCCCAGGTGGCGTAGGCGGTTTCGATGACGCGGCCGGAGCGGGCCCACATGTCGAAGCCGTGACCGCCGGCCTCGTAGCGCACGTGGTCGAGCACGGCCTGGTCGGTGCTGCCTGCCAGCCAGCTGTCGAGCAGGCCGCGCTGGGCGGCCCGCCAGGTCCGCTCGTCCTGCAGCGCGCGCAGGCCGGCGGCGAATTCCGGCGGCGGCGGGGTCATGATCAGGTCCATCAGCAGCAGCGCGGGCACGCGGTCGGCGCCGAGGGTGTCGGCGATGTCCATGGCCGCCCACCCGCCGTGCGCGTGTGAGAGCGGCACGAAACGCTCGACCTCCAGAGCGTCGAGCAGGCCGATGGTGTCGGAGACCTGTTCGGCGACACCGAAATCGCCGACGAGGGTGCGGTCGATGCCGTGGCCGCGCCAGCACACTCGGATCACCCGGTGGTGCGGGCGCAGATGCGGCAGCATGCGGTCGAAGGCGCGGTGGTCGTGGCCCCAGCCGGGCAGCAGCACGATGGCCGGACGATCCGGGGCATATCCCTGATCGTCGAAGCCGATCTCGACGTCGTTGATCCGATAGGTGTTGAGCATGGTGTTCTCCTGTTTCTCGGGATGCGTCAGGACGAGGCCGGACGCAGGCGGGTGGCGGCCAACTGGGTGTCGGCGAAGCCGGAGGTGCGGCCGAGCAGCCCCATCAGCGGGTCGCGCACCGCGTCGGGCACGGTGTTGAGCAGGCGCATCCGGTAGGAGGTGCGCTGGGTGCGTTCCACGCCGGGACGCTGCTCGCGTTCCCAGATGGTCAGCGCCGCGGGGAGGTCGAGGCCGGGCCGGGCGAGGGTGGCGGCGAGGGAGACGGCGTTGGTCATCGCGGTGCCGCCGCCCTGTCCGAGGTAGGGCGGCTGGGCGTGCGCCGCGTCGCCGAGGAACGCCACCCGCCCGCACGACCACGACCGCAGGCGGATGAACTCGAAGGTGTCCCAGCGGATCGGGATGCCGTCGGTGCTGTCCAGCAGGTCCCCCAGTCCGGGGAAGCTGCGCCGCCAGGACGCGAGGTCGAGGCGGGTGCCGGTGGTGGCGGGGTCGTCGGCGTCGGAGACGAGCGCCAGGTAGACGTGCTCGGGGGTGCAGGGGGTGTAGAGCAGCCGGCGTCGGCCCTGGAAGTACTCCAGGTGCTTGGGCAGGTCGTCGGCGGGCAGGTAGTCCCCGGCGGGCACCATGAGCCGGGCCGCGCCCTGGCGCATGCGCACCCGGCGGTGGGTCAGGCCGAGCCCGTCACGCAGCCGGGAGTGCACGCCGTCGGCGGCCACGACCAGGTCCGCGGTGCTGGTGCGGCCGTCGTCGAAGGTGACGGTGCCGTCGGGTGCGGCGGCGACGGCGCGGGATTCGGTGATCAGGTCCACGCCCGCCCGTTCGGCGGCCCGCACCAGCGCGGCGATCAGCCGGTCGCGCAGCAGGGTGTAGCAGCGGGGCCCGCCGGGACCGTTGATGTCGATCCGGTAGAGGGTGCGGCCGCTGCGGGAGCGGGCCTCCACCGCCGGACCGATGTGCGCGCCCGCGGTGGCCTCGTCGTAGGCGTCGATGGCCGCCAGGGCGGACAACCCGTTGTCCCACACGTAGATTCCCGCGCCGACGGCGCGAATGGCGGGCTGCCGTTCGTGCAACCGGACCCGCCAGCCCGCCAGGGCCAGTGCGGTCGCCGCGCTGAGCCCGCCGATACCGCCGCCGATCACGTCCGCATGCCGTCGGTTCACGGCCGGTTCCTTTCTGCCTTCGCTCAGGGGAGCTGTCGAACGGCACGTGATCCGTGCCGGTGGGCCGGCCAGTCGGCGACGGCGCCGGTGCGCACGAATTCGCCCCAGCTGCGCCGGGTACGGGCACCCAGCTCGTCGAGCTCGGCCGGGGTCGTCGGGCGCACCATCGGGGCAGCACGCCAGTCGTCGGGGTCGCCGAACAGCAGGGGCAGTTCGATGCAGTGGCAGGCACCGAGCGGGCTGCCGGGATGCAGTGCGCCGACGCGGTAGCAGCGCGCCACCGCACCTGCGTCGGTGAGCAGGTCGGCGAAGCGGAACACACCGTCCTCGAAGGCCTTTCGGCCGACCACCCGTTCGGCCAGCGTCACCACGCGCGGTCCGGCGACCGGTATCCGCCGGACCCGCCCGAACACCGGGTGCGGCCCGCCGAAGAACGCGCGCATCTCCGCGGCCGTGCAGCCCACCAGGGCCGGGACGGGGGCGGCGCGCACCGCGGCCGCCCATTGCGCGCGCCCCGGCAGGACGTCGGTCTCCTCGACGGGCAGGAACGGCGGCGCGGCGTTCAGGCCGCCCGGTCCGGCCCGGCGGATCGCGGTGCGGGCTTGGGCGGCAAGCAGTTCCGGCACCGGTGCGCTGCGCGGATCGGTGCCGAGTTCGGCCAGGAACACGGCGGCGGCACGCTCGGCCGCGGCGGCGTCGTGGAATCCGATACCGAAGGGCGCGCTCTGCACGATCGCCTGCGCGAACAGACCGCGCGCCCGCGGCATACCGACCATCGCCGCCACGCATTGACCGCCCGCCGACTGGCCCGCCACGGTGACCCGCGCGGGGTCGCCGCCGAACGCGCGGATGTTCTCGCGCACCCACCCCAGCGCGGCGAGCTGGTCGAGCAGGCCGAGATTGCCCTCGGACACACCCGCCGCGCGCAGCCAGCCCAGCACACCGAGCCGGTAGGACACCGAGACGACGACGATGCCCGTCTCCCGCACCAGCCGGTCGGCGTCGTAGAGATTCCATTCGCCGCCGCCGGAGAGGTAGGCGCCGCCGTGCAGCCAGACCAGCACCGCGGACCCACCGGGCGGCGGCTGCACCGGCGCGGTGACGGTCAGCCGCAGGCAGTCCTCGGACTGCTCGAACGGCGCGGGCGCACCCATCACCGCTTCCAGCCGGGAGGGCAGCTGGGGCGCGCTCGGCCCGCGGGTGCTCGCGTCGATCACGCCGTCGTGCGCGGGCTCCGGCTCCGGTGCGGCGAACCGTTCGGCCCGCGCGTACCTGATGCCCCGGAACGTCCGCACGCCGTCCGCGACGACGCCGCGCCAGCCTCCCGAGGGCGCTTCGACCACGTTGTCCATGCCACTCCCGCCTCTAACGCAAGTCGACTTGCGATGCCCCTTCACGCTAGAACCCCCTGGGCAATAACGCAAGAGGTCTTGCGATAATTGAGGCATGACGTCCTCCACCCCCCAGCTCCGCGGCGCGCGGCTGCGCCGCGCCGTCCTCGACGCGACGCTGGCGCGCATCGAATCCGCCGGTATCGAGCAGGTGCGGGTCGCCGATGTCGCCGCCGACGCGGGCGTGCACGAGACCTCGATCTACCGCCGCTGGAAAACCCTGCCCAAACTGCTGCTCGACGCGCTGCTCTCGCGCATCGACACGGAGATCCCGATCGCCGACAGCGGCTCCGCCCGCGCCGACCTGGAAGCCTTCCTCGCCGACCTGATCCGCTTCGCCGAGACCCCGTCGGGCGCCGCACTGATCCGCGGCACCGCCATCGTCGGCGCCGACCCCGAGGTCGCCGAAGCCAGGCGGGAGTTCTGGGTGCGCCGGCTCTCGGCGTCGGAGGAGATCGTCCGGCGCGGCATCGCCCGGGGCGAACTCGCCGCGACCGCCGACCCGCGACTGATCATGCTCGCGCTCGGCGGCCTGGTGCACCTGCAAGTGACCCACCTCGGCGGCGAAATCCCGGCGACCTGGCCGCGCGAAGCCGTCGGCCTGGTGCTCGACGGCGCACGCGTCCGCTGAGCCGGACGCCACATTTTCGGAAACTCTCAGGTTGACCCGCGATGATGGGCGCCGTGCCCGGCCGCCCGGCGCCCACCCGCGCCACTACCATCGGGGCGGCAGGTCGAACCGTCAGGCGAGGGAAAGGCGTGGTGAACGCACGGTGAGCAACAATCCGGGCCGGAGGAATCCGCTGCTGGAGGCGGAACGCGCCGACCGCAAGCGCAAGATCGCGATCCAGGCGGGCGTGGCGGCCGTGCTGATCGGCCTCGTCGCCGCCATCGGCATCGGCATCGCGGTCAAGAAGGCCGAGCGCGACGATCCCGGCCCGACACCGGCCATCGCCGCCCAGACCGGCGCCGCGGTCACCGGCTCGATCACCGACAGCGGCGCGGTGCGCATCGGCAAGCCCGACGCCACCGTCACCGTGCGGGTGGTGGCCGACCTGCAGTGCCCGGCGTGCAAGAACTTCGAAGCGACCTACGGGCAGCTGCTCGAGGACGCGGTGAACAACGGCACCGCCGCCGTGGAGTACAACGTGATCTCCTTCCTGGACCGCGCCTCGACCAACGAGTACTCGAGCCGCGCCGCCAACGCCGCCTACTGCGTGGCCGAGCAGGACCCGGCCAAGTTCCAGACCTGGCTGAAGACCATGTTCGCCCAGCAGCCCGCCGAGGGCGGCGCCGGTCACACCGACGACCAACTGATCGAGATCGCCCGCGAGGTCGGCTACACCGACGCCGTCGCGGGCTGCATCCAGGACCGCACCTACGCCAAGTACGTGACGTCGAAGACCCAGGCCGTGTTCGGTGAGGGCGTGCAGTCCACCCCGACGGTCTTCGTCAACGGCCAGCAGGTGCAGCCCAACGGCCTCGAGCAGGCCATCGCCGCGGCGGCCGCGGGCCGGTGATCGCGGCTCCGCCCAGGTCCGCGTGGCTGCTGCTGGTCTGCGGCCTCGCGGGCTGGATCGCGTCGGTGACCCTCACCGTCGAGCGGTACAAGCTGTTCCTCGATCCCGACTACCGGCCCTCGTGCAGCCTCAACCCGGTGCTGTCCTGCGGTTCGGTGATGGTCACCGATCAGGCGGCGGTGTTCGGCTTCCCCAACCCGCTGATGGGCATCGCGGGCTTCTCCGTGGTGGTGACGCTGGCCGTGCTCGCGGTCGCCGGGGTCGCGCTGCCGCGCTGGATCTGGGGCGGGCTGTGGCTGGGCGCGGTGCTCGGCACCGTCTTCGTGTGCTGGCTGATCTTCCAGAGCCTCTACCGGATCAACGCGCTGTGCCCGTACTGCATGGTGGTCTGGGCGGTGATCACCCCGCTGCTCGCCGTCGTCACCGACCAGCTCTGGGGCCGCGCGAGCGGCCCCCTCGGCGTGCTGGCCGAATGGCGGTGGACCCTGGTCGCCCTGTTCTACGCGGTGGTCCTGCTGCTGGTGTTCCTGCGCTTCCAGGACTACTGGCTGAGCCTGGTGTGAGGCTCAGTTCGGCGTGCCGAGGCCCAGTTCCACGGTGACCGTGCGCTCCACCCCGTCGGCGCCGAGCACGCCGAGGCGCACGGTCTCCCCCGGCCTGCGCCGGTCGATGGCCGTGCGCAGCACTCGGGCCGAGCCGATCGGGCGGCCGTCGATCGAGACGATCACCTCGCCGTCGGCGAGACCGGCGGCGTAGGCGGGCAGGCCGTAGAGGGCCACGTCGATGCGGGCGCCACTGGGGCTGGCGTCGGAGATGAGCACGCCGAGGGTCGCGGTCGGGCCGATGTGCACGGTGTCGGTGGGGATGCCGGACCGGATCTGGCGCACCACCCGCATGGCGGTGTCGATGGGCACCGCGTAGCCGTTCGGCCGTTCCAGTTCGGCCGCCGCCTCCCCCGACGACGCGGTGACGACGCCGACCACCGCGCCCTGCCAGTCGACCAGTGCGCCCCCGGACTGCCCGGAGCTGACCGGGGCGGCCACCTCCACCATCCCGCGCAACGCCTTCCGCGACAGATCCGCGGCGTTGAGCGCCACGATGGTGCTGTTGAGCGCGGTGACCAGGCCGGGTGTCGCGGTCGGCGGGCCGCCGGTGCCACCGGCGTTACCCAGGGCCAGCACCTCGTCACGCACCCGCACGCTCGACGAACTGCCCAGCCGGGCGGTCGGCAGGCCGTTCGCCCCCGGCAGCGACAGCAGGGCGATGTCGGCGGTCGAGTCGTAGCCGAGCACGGTCGCGCGATACTCGGCGCCGGTCGCCTGCGTGGTGACCACGACCTGCTCGGCGCCTTTCACCACGTGATGGCTGGTGAGCACCTGCCCGTCGGCGGTCAGCACGATGCCGGTCCCGGCCGCGCCCTGGCCGAGCGGGCGGGTCCGGGTGCTGATGTTCACCAGCGCCGGCGTCACCTCGGCCGCGACGGCAGCCTGGTCGAGCGGCGGATTCGGCGGCCGGACCGTCGGCGCGGCCGTGGTCCCGGTGTCTCCGAACGGCCATCCGGGCAGCTCACCGCGGAAACCGAGGAACCCGGCCAGGGCGAGCACGGCCGCCACCAGCAGCGCGGACCATCGGCCGCCGCTGCCGCGCGGTTCGTCCTGCATGCGCCCTCCACCCTCACCTGGCCCGACGGCCGTGACGAATCCCATTGTGGCGGCCGGGGACGGCGATCGGTTGGCAATCCGGCGCATGCGACGGTAGGCATGTATTCATGAGCACCGCTGCCGCCGCCTATGCCGTGTCCGCCGCCGACGGATCCTTCGAGAAGGTCACCATCGCCCGGAGGGAGCTCGGGCCGCACGACGTGCTGATCGATGTGAAGTACGCGGGCATCTGCCACTCCGACATCCACACCGCCCGTGACGAGTGGGGTGGCACCCGCTACCCGTGCGTGCCCGGCCACGAGATCGCGGGCCTCGTCGCCGCGGTCGGCTCGGCGGTCACGAAATACCGGCCCGGCGACCGGGTGGGTGTCGGCTGCATGGTCGACTCGTGCGGTCAGTGCCCGCCGTGCCTGGCCGACGAGGAGCAGTACTGCCTGCGCGGCGCCACCATGACCTACAACACCCCGGTGCCCGAGGAGGTGCAGCCCGGCGGGCACACCCTGGGCGGCTACTCCACCCAGGTCGTCGTCACCGAGAACTTCGTGGTCCGCATCCCCGAGGGCATCGGCCTCGACGTCGCGGCGCCGCTGCTGTGCGCGGGCGTGACGCTGTTCTCGCCGCTGCGGCACTGGCAGGCCGGGCCGGGCAAGCGCGTCGCCATCGTCGGGATGGGCGGGCTCGGCCACATCGGGGTGAAGCTGGCCGCCGCGATGGGCGCCGAGGTCACCGTGCTCAGCCATTCGCTGAGCAAGCAGGAGGACGGCAAGCGCTTCGGCGCGCACCACTACTACGCCACCGGCGACAAGCAGACCTTCCGCGATCTGCGCAACCGGTTCGACCTGATCATCAACACCGTCTCGGCCGACCTGCCCGTCGACAGCTACATGCGCCTGCTGCGCCTGGACGGCACCCTGGTGATCCTCGGCCTGCCCGAGAACCCGCTCAGCGTGCGGCCTTTCACCCTCGCCAATTACCGCCGCTCACTGGCCGGTTCGATGATCGGCGGCATCGCCCAGACCCAGGAGATGCTGAACTTCTGCGCCGAGCACGGCATCGGCGCCGAGATCGAGCTCATCTCCGCCGACGAGATCGACAACGCCTACGACCGGGTGGTCGCCAGCGACGTGCGGTACCGCTTCGTGATCGACGCCGCCACCATGTAGCCGCGGCGCGGTGTGAGCGGGGGCGCGGCCGCGTCGCTACGTTGGTGCTGTGGCCGCCGACGACGAATCGACCGAGGAGAACGCCCCCGCACCGCAGGAAGCGGTGGTGACCGCCGAATTGAGCGCGGGACCGCCGCCGTGGCTGCTGCGGGCCTTCCTGCTCGCGGCGGCGACCGTCAGCGGGCTGGTGCTCGGCTTCTGGGTGTTGCAGCGCCTGCAAGGGCTGCTCACCGTGCTGATGATCTCGCTGTTCCTGGCCTTCGCGATCGAGCCGGCGGTGAACTGGCTGGCCGCGCGCGGCATGCGGCGCGGGCCCGCGACCGGGCTGGTGTTCCTGGGCCTGGTGGCGGTCGTCGTCGCGTTCTTCGGCGCGCTCGGCGCGCTGCTGGTCGATCAGGTGACCACGCTGGTGCAGAACGCACCCGACTACGCCGACCAGGTGGTCGACTGGATCAACCGGACCTTCCGCACCCAGCTCTCGGGGGAGGACATCGAGAAGTACGCCACCGAATGGAGCGACAAGCTCGAGGGCTACCTCGTCGGCTTCGCCGGAAACGCCTGGGGCATCGGCACGGCCGCGGTCGGCGCGCTGTTCCAGGCACTCGGCGTGCTGCTGTTCACCTTCTACTTCGCCGCCGACGGGCCGCGCTTCCGCAACGCGGTCTGCTCGCTGCTGCCGCTGCGCAGGCAGGTGCACGTGCTGCGGGCCTGGGACATCGCCGTGGAGAAGACCGGCGGCTACATCTACTCGCGCGGCCTGCTCGCGCTGTGCTCGGCGATCGCCCACTACGCCGCGTTGCGGGTGCTCGGGGTGCCCTCGGCGCTGGCGCTGGCGCTGTGGGTCGGCGTGGTGTCGCAGTTCATTCCGACCGTCGGCACCTATCTCGCCGGTGCGATCCCGATCGTCGTGGCCCTCGTCCACGATCCGGGCTCGGCGCTGTGGTTGCTCGGATTCATCGTCCTCTACCAGCAATTCGAGAACTACGTGCTGCAACCGCGCATCACCGCCACCACCCTGGACATGCACCCCGCCGTGGCGTTCGGCGCGGTACTCGCCGGTGCCGCCCTGCTCGGCGCCACCGGCGCCCTGCTCGCCATCCCCGTCACCGCCACCGTCCAGGCCTTCGCCGGCGCCTACGTCCGCCGATACGAAGTCCGCACCGACCTCGACACCACCCCGCCCCCACCCGCCCCACGCCCGAAGAAGCCGCGGAACTGGGCCCGCCAGTTGACCATCCGCTTCACCGGCACCGACTCCCCCGGCCGCACCTCCCCCTGACGCGACGAGCGGGCCGCCTCTCCGTGGAGAGACGGCCCGCTCGCCGGAGCGTCTGCGGAATCAGTCCGTGGCCTGCACCCGCCTGCGGATGCGGCGGGCGGCGGCGACCATGTTGCGCAGGGAGGGCTCGAGCTGCCAGTAGTGGCGGGTCTTGAGACCACCGTCGGGGTTGGCCCACAGGCGTTCCGGGGTGACGGCTTCGGCGGCGGCGGAGAGCAGCTCGTCGAGTTCGTCGATGTCGGGGATGCGGGCCGAGCGGCTCTCGTAGACGCCGGGACCGACGCCGTGGCTGAGGCCGTGGCCGCCCGCGGCGTCCTCCTTGAGCGCCTTGAGCACCCACTCGATGGAGCGGGTGGCCACGATCGCGGTGACGTCGGCGTCGAGTTCCTCGATCGCGTCCACCACCTCGGTGCGCCCGGAATAGCCGATGTGCGTGTGGATCTGGGTGTCCGGGCGCACGCCGGAGGTGGCCAGCCGGAACGCGCCGACCGCCCAGCGCAGGTACTCGGCGCGGCCCTCGGCGCGCAGCGGCAGCATCTCGCGGATGGCGGGCTCGTCGACCTGGATGATCGCGATGCCGGCCTTCTCCAGATCCACCACCTCGTCACGGATGGCCAGCGCCACCTGGTCGGCGGTCTCGTAGAGCGGCTGGTCCTGGCGCACGAACGAGCGCGCGATCATGGTGACCGGTCCGGTGACGATGCCCTTGACCGGCTTGTCGGTCAGCGACTGGGCGTAGGTGATCCAGTCGACCGACATCGGCGCCGGGCGCGAGACGTCACCGTAGATGATCGGCGGCCGCACACACCGCGAGCCGTACACCTGCACCCAGCCGAAGTGGGTGGTGGCGAAGCCGTCGAGCAGTTCGGCGAAGTACTGCACCATGTCGTTGCGCTCGTGCTCGCCGTGCACCAGCACGTCCAGGCCGATGTCCTCCTGCAACCGGATGGTGGCCTCGATCTCGGCTTCGATCCGCTTGCGGTACTCCTCGTAGGACAGCCGTCCCTGGTCGAGGTCGTAGCGGGCCTGGCGGATCTTGCCGGTCTGCGGGAACGAGCCCAGCGTGGTGGCGGGCACCGGCGGCAGGTTCAGCCTGGCCTGCTGGGCGGCGCGCCGCTCGGCGTAGGGCTCGCGCGAGCGCATGTCCGGGGTGATGGAGTACACCCGCTGGCGCACCGCGTGCTTCTGCTTGAAGTGCACCTCGCGCGGACGCTTGCGCCACTTGTCCGACGGCCCCTCGGTGAGCGCCTTGGCCAGCGAGACCACCTCGCCCACCTTCTGTTTGGCGAAGGCGAGCCGGTCGGCGACGTTGCCCTCGAGGTCGTACTCGACGAGCAGGTCGTAGGGCACGTGCAGCAGCGTGCAGCCGGTGGAGACCACCAGGTCCGGGCAGACCTTGGCGAGTTCGTTGAGGTATTCGAGCGTCACGTACCGGTCGGCGCGCCAGACGTTGCGGCCGCTGATCACGCCCGCGTACAGCCGCTTGCGGCGGATGCCGGGCACCTTGGCCAGCTCGTCGGGGTCGATGCGGTGGCTGGCCAGGTCGAGGCCGATCGCCTCGACGCCGGTGCCCGCCAGGATGGTCAGCGCCTCGCCGAAATCGCCGTACTGGCCGGTGACCAGGATGCGGGGACGCAGCGGCGCCTTGGACAGCCGCTGGTAGGCGCGCTCGAAGGCGGCCAGCTCGGCCTCGCTGCGCTCGCTGGTGTAGGCGGGCTCGTCGAGCTGCACGCAGGTGGCGCCGCGCTTGGCGAGGATCTCGAACAGTTCCTCGTACACCGGCAGCAGCTTGTCGAGCAGGCTCAGCGTGTCGAACTCGGCCTCGCCCGGCTGGTCACCGGCCTTGGACAGCAGCAGCAGCGAAGCGGGTCCGAGCACGACCGGGCGCAGTTCGATGCCCTGCGCCATCGCGCGGTCGAATTCGTCGAGCAGCGCCTCGGGGTGCAGCGAGAACTCGGTGTCGGGCGCGAGCTCGGGCTGGCGGTAGTGGTAGTTGGTGTTGATGTAGCGCACCAGCTCGAGCGGGGGCAGGTCCGGCCGCCCGCGCGCCATCAGGAAGTAGAAGTCCAGCGGATCCATCACGTCCTGGTAGGGCTGGAAGCGCTTGGGCACCGCGCCGAACATCAGCGCGTTGTCCAGGACGTGGTCGTAGAAGGAGAAGGTGTTGCCGGGCACCTGGGTCAGGCCGGTGGCGGCCAGCTCGTTGAACTGGCGCTCCTGGATGTCGCGGCCGACCTCGAGCAGTTCCTCCCGCGAGAGCGACCCGCGCCAGTAGGACTCGAGCGCGCGCTTGAGTTCCCGGTGCGGCCCGATCCTGGGGTAGCCCAGAATGCTCGACCCGTAGCCCTCGGTGACGTTGACCATGCGCGGGAACTCCCTTTCGATCGGCTGCGTGCCCGCCGCCGGGCGGCCGCGCGCAGCGCTGCGCTCTCGTCTTTGCAGCTTATGTCGGCCGCCGCGGGGAGCACCGCGAAGCACCGGTGCGAAACACCCCGCTACCGCGCCGTGCAGTAACGGGGTGTGCGCAACCCCGGGGACCGGAAGGTGGTTACTTGTTGTACTGGTAGAAGCCCGCGCCGGTCTTCTTGCCGAGCAGGCCCGCCTCGACCATGCGCATCAGCAGCGGCGGGGCCGAGTACAGCGGTTCCTTGAACTCGGCGTACATGGAGTCGGCGATGGACTTGACGGTGTCGAGGCCGACCAGGTCGGTCAGCGCGAGCGGGCCCATCGGGTGGGCGCAGCCGAGCACCATCGCCTTGTCGACGTCTTCCTTGGTGGCGAAACCGGATTCGACCATCCGGATCGCCGAGAGCAGGTAGGGCACCAGCAGCGCGTTGACCACGAACCCGGAGCGGTCGGCCGAGCGCACGACCTGCTTGCCCAGCACGTCACCGGCGAACGCCTCGGCCCGCGCGGACACCGCTTCGCTGGTCTTGAGCGTGGTCACCAGCTCGACCAGCGGCAGCACCGGCACCGGGTTGAAGAAGTGCATGCCGACCACGCGCTCGGGATTGGCGGTGGCGACGGCGATCTTCATGATCGGAATGGAGGAGGTGTTGGAGGCCAGCACCGCGTTCGGGTCGGTGACGACCTTGTCCAGCTCGGCGAAGATCGAGGTCTTGACCTCCTCGTTCTCCAGCACGGCCTCGACCACCAGCTGGCGGTCGGCGAAATCGCCGAGATCGGAGGTGAAGCGCAGCCGCCAGGCGGCCTGCTCGCGCTCGCGCTCGGTGATCTTGCCGCTGCTGACGCCACGATCCAGCGAACGCAGGATGCGGGCGCGGCCTGCGGCGGCCAGTTCCCTGGTCTGTTCGTAGACGAGCACGTCGACGTGTGCACGCGCGCACACTTCCGCGATTCCGGCGCCCATCTGTCCGGCGCCGATGACTCCGACGCGCTGAATCTTCTCGCTGCTCACGTCCCGCTCCTGCTGTTCTGGTCTGGCTTGCGGTGGCTGGTTCTGGTCCAAGGTATAGGGATGCCCTCCCTCGCCGGGGCTGTTCAGCGAGGGAGGGCGGTACACCCCTACCGGCGTAGGGGACTAGCGGAAAACCCGGTAGTCACCGGCCGTTTCGGCTCAGTGGAACTGACCCTCTTCGGTGGAGCCCTTCAGCGCGGCCGTCGAGGTGTTCGGGTCGACGGTGGTGGCGATGGCGTCGAAGTAGCCCGCGCCGACCTCGCGCTGGTGCTTGATGGCGGTGAAGCCACGCTCCTCGGCGGCCTTGAACTCGCGGTTCTGCAGGTCGACGAAGGCGGTCATGCCCTCGCGGGCGTAGCCGTAGGCCAGGTCGAACATGCCGTAGTTGAGCGAGTGGAAGCCCGCCAGGGTGATGAACTGGAACTTGAAGCCCATCGCGCCCAGCTCCTTCTGGAACTTGGCGATGGTGCTGTCGTCCAGGTGCGCCGACCAGTTGAACGACGGCGAGCAGTTGTAGGCCAGCAGCTGGTCCGGGAACTCGCTGCGCACGGCCTCGGAGAACTTCTTGGCCAGCTCGAGGTCCGGGGTGCCGGTCTCCATCCAGATCAGGTCCGCGTAGGGCGCGTAGGCCTTGGCGCGGGCGATGCAGGGCTCGATGCCGTTCTTGACCTGGTAAAAGCCCTCGGAGGTGCGCTCACCGGTGATGAACGGGCGGTCGCGCTCGTCCACGTCGGAGGTGATCAGGGTGGCGGCCTCGGCATCGGTGCGGGCGATGACGACGGTCGGCACACCGGCCACGTCGGCGGCCAGACGCGCGGAGGTCAGGGTGCGGATGTGCTGCTGGGTGGGGATGAGCACCTTGCCGCCCAGGTGGCCGCACTTCTTCTCCGAGGCCAGCTGGTCTTCCCAGTGCGAGCCGGCGACACCGGCGGCGATCATGGCCTTCTGCAGCTCGTAGACGTTGAGCGCGCCACCGAAGCCCGCCTCACCGTCGGCCACGATCGGGGCCAGCCAGTTCTCGACGGAGGTGTCGCCCTCGATCTTGGCGATCTCGTCGGCGCGCAGCAGCGCGTTGTTGATGCGGCGGACCACGGCCGGAACCGAGTTGGCCGGGTACAGCGACTGGTCGGGGTAGGTGTGACCCGAGAGGTTCGCGTCACCGGCGACCTGCCAGCCGGACAGGTAGATGGCCTTCAGGCCGGCGCGGACCTGCTGCACGGCCTGGTTGCCGGTGAGGGCGCCCAGCGAGTTGATGTAGTCCTCGTTGTTGACGAGGTCCCACAGGATCTCCGAGCCGCGACGGGCGAGGGTGTGCTCCTCGACGACGTTGCCCTGAAGCGCAACCACCTGCTCGGCGGTGTAGTTACGGGTGACGCCCTTCCAGCGAGGGTTGGTGTCCCAATCCTTCTGGATCTCCTCAGCGGTCTTCGGGGTGCCGGTGGTCGACATCTCTGACTCCACTTCCTTGGTCGGTCGGTGCCGCGAGGCCGAGCGTGACGCTCGAACTGCTGGAGCGGCGTTTTGCAGGCTTGCTATGCCTTCGGGGTGTACTTCCACACGATGGCACACCAGGAAATAGCCGTCTACCTGTTGCAAATGCGAATTCCAGCTAGCTTTCACCCCCGGCTTGCAAAGTTTGCAAAATTAGCCTGCGGATTGCACGCGTGTAACCTACCGGCGGGTAGCGCTGACCTCGGGTTTTACCGTAACGCCCGTACTGTTTTCCGTCACCAACTGACGGCGCGCCAACACGCCGACAGTCCGCATTTGTGATCGGTTTCACAAGAGGGGGCGACTGCCCGCGCTGTGGCCCGTGCCACGAAGCCGCCGACAGGGCAGCCAGGGCCAATACATAAATACATACGCATGTTAGTATGCTTTCCAGTTGGGCGGCAGCCGGGCAATGCGAAGTGGCGTCGGCCGATGGTGTCGGTGCCGATGGAGAAGGAGGTCACGGTGGGACACGGACACGATCACGGGGTGGCGGTGGTCGAGGCGGGTAGTGCGTCCGGGAAGTACGTGCGGCGGCTCGGCCTGGTGATCGGGCTCGGGCTGGTGACCTTCGTGGCGCAGCTCGTCGTCGGGTTGTCGACGTCGTCACTGGCGCTGCTGTCGGACTCGGCGCACGTGTTCACCGATGTGTTCGGGGTGGCGATGGCGCTGGTGGCGATCCTGGTGGCCCGCCGTGCCGCGCATCGCGCCCACCGCTCCTACGGGATGTATCGCGCGGAGGTGCTGGCCGCGCTGGTCAATTCGCTGCTGCTGTTCGGTGTCGCCGGATGGGTGCTCTACGAGGCGGTGGGGCGGTTGGCCGAGCCACCCGAGGTGCCGGGGCTGCCGGTGGCCGTGGTCGCCGTCGTCGGGTTGGTGATGAACGTGGCCGCGCTGCTGCTGTTGCGGCGTGGCGCCGGCGAGAGCCTGAACGTGCGCGGCGCCTACCTGGAGGTGCTGGCCGACCTGCTCGGGTCCGTCGGCGTCCTGGTCAGCGGTCTGGTGACGCTGGTGTTCGGCTGGCGCTACGCCGACCCGGTCATCGGTATCGGCATCGGCCTGTTCGTCCTGCCCCGCGCCTACAGTCTGGGTCGGCACGCGCTGCGAATCCTGTTCCAGCACGCCCCCGCCGGGATGGACGTCGAGCAGGTCCGCACCGACCTCGCGGATCTCCCCGGCGTGGCGCAGGTCCACGACCTGCACATCTGGACGCTGACCTCCGGGATGGAGGTGGCCTCCGCGCACCTGGCCGTCGAGGCGGGCGCCGATACCGACCGCGTGCTGGCCGCCGCGCAGGAACTCCTGGCCGATCGCTATCACCTCGACCACGCCACCCTGCAGGTCGAATCGGCGAGCCGGGCACAGGAGTGCGACCGACTGCCGTGGTAGACCGCACGGCCGCGCCGGATGCGCCGGCACGGCCGTCGTGCGCGAGACTGGTCCGCAGTCGACCGGACAGGAGTCATCCATGCGCAAGTTCGTCGCCGCGGCCGCCGTGGCCGTCAGTTGCGCGGGCACGCTGCTCGCCCTTCCCGGCACCGCGCACGCCGAGCCGGGCACCGTCGTCTCGGTGGCGCCGCTCGCGGCGGTCGCCACCCCGCCCGGGGCCGGCGATGCGGCCCGCATCCACTACGACACCGTCACCGTCGGCGATGCGCCGACCGTCGCCAGCGCGGCCGTGTATTTCCCGCCCGGCGAAGCGCCCGCGGGCGGCTGGCCGGTGATCGCGTGGGCGCACGGCACCGTGGGACTCGGGGACGACTGCGCCTACAGCGTCGCTGGTCCGTCGGCACGCGAACGGGACTGGGCCTACCTGGGCACCTGGCTGGACCAGGGCTACGCCGTGGTGGCCGCCGACTACGCCGGGCTGGGAACGGCCGGAGAACATCCGTACCTCAACGGAATGGTCGAGGCGCACAACATCGTCGACGCGGTGCGGGCGGCGACCGCGCAGTACCCGAACCTGGCGCGCCGGTGGGCCGTGGTCGGCCAGTCCCAGGGCGGCGGCGCGGCGGTGGTCACCGCGCGGTACGCCACCGAGCTGGGCGGGCCCGAACTCGACTATCGGGGCGCGGTGGGCACCGGTGTGCCCGCCTACATCGAGGACATCCTGATACCGCTCGGGCCGGGAATGCCACCGATCGAGCTGGGCCCGCACACCTCCGCCTACGTGCTGTACATCCTGGCCGGGCTGGAGACCACGCACCCCGAACTGAACATCGGCTCCTACCTCACCGAGGCCGGACGCGACTGGGTGGCGCGGGCGCGCACCTCGTGCGTGGAGGCGTTCGGCACGGAACTCGCCGCGCACGATGTGGTGCTCGGCGACCTGTTCGCCCGGCCGCTGGCCGAAATCCCGGATCTGCACGGCGTGCTCGCCCGCTACCTCGGCCTGCCCGAATCCGGCTACGACCGACCCCTGTTCCTCGGCCAGGGCTTGCGCGACACGGACGTCATCACCCCCCAGACGCTACGGTTCGCCGCCACCCTGCAATCGCGCGGCGAGCCGGTGACGCTGCACGTCTACGACGAGGACCACAACGGCGCGGTGAACGCCTCACTGCCCGACAGCCTGCCGTTCGTACGGAACCTGTTCGCGTAGCTCGAGTTCCAACCTCTCGAAACAAGGATGGTTTCATCGCTTGTCTCGGCGTTCGGGCAGCACCACCGCCAGGATGAGCACGGTCAGTGGCAGGCCGACCGCGAGGGCGTATCCGAGCGTGATCACTGTTCAGGCGGTGTCGGTGCGGTGATTCCCCATCGCCGCGGATAGCGCTGTGTTGCGGTGATCAGGTCGGCGACTCGAGTGACAACCCACCACGGAGTGCCGGCTTCGAGGTCGTCGAGATGGGGAATCACGACCGCGTCGGCGGCGCGATCGAGTACGTGCTGGACGGCGATCAGCGCGGCCAGGACGGCGGTGACGTCGGCGTGGACGGTGTAGACGAGGTGGAGCCGGTGTTTCCGCGTGAGCGCCTCCAAGGTGGCCGGGTCGTGGGTGCCGTGCAGTAGGGCGATCGCCCGTGTCGGACTGCCGGGTCCGGTCACTGGCGGTCCTCGATGTACTGCGCGGCGAGCCGGAACCGGGGACAGTCGTGCCCGGCGTGGTCGGCCATCAGGTGGATGGCGTGCGCGCGCCCGCGGACGGGATCGGTGCAATCGCAGGCGACCGGGCAGTTGAGGTGGCGGAGGCCGGCGGCGACGCGTTCGAGGAGGTCGCGATCGCGAGTGTGCCAGAGCCGGATGGTGGCGGCCATCGACGGGTTGCGTGCCTGTCTGGTGGGAAGTTTCGGTCGTTCCTGACTCGGCTCGGCGATTGATTCGTTTGCGGCCTGGCCGTGTTCGGTGTGCAGCAGGTCAACAGCAGGCCTTGCCTGGTTGAGGTCCATTCGTACTCCTTTGCGCTCGAATGGCTCTCACCTTCACCGCCCAGACGCGGCCGCCGTATGACCAAATGGTTATGCAGGTTGCGGTTCGGGTTATCTCCCCAGTTCAGATCGGTAGGCTCGTCTTGATTCAGCGGATCGGCAGCGCGCATACACACGTTGATCGGACTCAGGGGGAAATTTGGGAACGGCATCGGGCAGCGGACGACCGTATTGCCGCTCGTGCAGTCGACCGCTGGCCGCCGACAATTCCACGGTGCTATGTGGCCCCTGCACAACCGAGGCCCGCGACCGTATCGCGGAACCGCCGACGCTCTCACCAGGCTTCTGGGACCATCCACCGCTCGAACAGGCACTTGCCGAGCGGCATATGGGCAAGGTCATCGCGGCTTACCGCCGCCATCCCGACCATGGGTCCGCAGTACGCCAAGCAGATATCGCACGCTGGGCCGGGACCAGCCAGGTGCGAATCAGCCGAATCGAAAACGGTCCACCGATGCGGCAGATGGACAGTCTTGCCTACTGGGCCGAGCTGCTCGGTATTCCGCATCACCTGCTGTGGTTCCAGATGCCCGGCCGCACCCACTCGATGTCTGTGCCACGGCAGGCTGCCACGGATTCTCCGACCGCCAGCGGGTTTCGGCTGCTGCGCTTGGATGCTCGTCTTCCGGCGGCGCAACGTGATATGGCCGTCATCGAGTCTTTGCGGTCCGCAGATCTCAGGATGGGCGGCGGCCATCTCTACCGCGAACTGATCCGTTACCTCACGACCGATCTCGGGCCGCGCTTGCTCTTCGGCCATGCCGATCCCGCGTTGTTCGTCGTCGCCGCCGGACTGATCGAGATGTCCGGGTGGATGGCGCACGACGCAGGACACGATGAACTGGCTCATCACCAATTCACGCGTGCCCGCGAGTTCGCCAAGCTCGGCCCCGATCGGCAGCTGCCGGTGCATATTCGCACCAGCCTCAGCCATCTCGAGCTGCATCGGGGGAATCCCAAGCGCGCGATCCAACATGCCTACGAGGCGGAATCCGCCCTGGCGAAAGCACCGGCGCATCCCGAACTCAAAGCCCGGTTGTCCGCGATGCAGGCCCGCGGGTTCGCGGCCCTGGGCGAAGCCCGCCAAACCCGTGCCACCCTGCAACGGGCGGCGGACGCGCTCGACGCTCCTACCGCGTACCCACTGTCGCCGTGGGTCAGCCGATTCGATCACGGCAGTCTCGCTGCCGAAGCTGCGCGATGCGCCAGGCTACTCGGTGATCGTGCCCGTGCCGCCGAATACGCGCAGCGGGCGATCGACCTCCGGTCACCCGATCGGGCGCGCTCCCGCGCGCTCTCTCAACTCATGCTGGCGGCAATACTCGCCGACCAAGGGCACCCGGAGCCTGCCTGCACGATCGCCGACGGCGTCATCGCGGCAACCTCCGACCTGGCATCCCATGTCGTCGTCCGGCATCTCGGAGACCTGGTCGACAGCCTCCAGCCGTACCGCAACAGTCCGCCGGTGACGGCCTTTCTCGAGCACCTGCGCGAGACCATCCGCTCCCGTACCTGGATACTGGCTATGGTGACCAGCCAACCGGACCAGTTTTCCGGCGCGTAGCACCATCGACGGCGACGCGGGCGAGATTCCGATCGGATCACCGAGTGGAGTTGCGCAAGAAGATGGTGTCATGAGTGCCGTGGAGAAGCCCCTGTACGAACGTGACCCCGAGGCCTATGCGGCGCATATCGCCGAGGGCAACGCGATACTGCCTCGGAAGCTGGTCAGCGCTGATGTACTGCTGTTCGACCAGCAGGGGCGAATTCTGCTCGTCGATCCGAACTACAAGCCCGGGTGGGATCTGCCCGGCGGCAATGTCGAGGCCAACGAACCGCCGGACGCCGGAGCGCTACGTGAACTACATGAGGAGCTCGGCCTCGAACTGTCCCCGGACGACCTGGACTTACTGTGCGTCGACTGGGTGTCGCCACACAGTAGATGGGACGACTGGCTGAAGTTCATTTTCGGGGGCCTCCGCCTGACGGATTCGCAGATCGCCGGCCTCCGTATCGAGGACGAAGAACTCACGGCGTTCGAGTTCTGCTCGGAAAGTCAGGCTCGGCAGCGGCTCGGCACCGCGCTGTGGACGAGAGTCGAGGCCGCTCTCGACGCGGATCGAACCGGCAAGGCCGTCTATCTGCGCGACGGCCGGCCCAACCACGGCTACGGCTGAATCCGGTGCTTCGACGGGCCGCCCAGACAGGCCGGCAGACGCGACCTGTCGACGCCGTTCGCGCGGGTCGACATCCACCAGGGTTCGGTCCCGACGGAGCCTGCTTACGGTTACTCGTCGACATCCTCGAGCCTGCGTGCGGCCTCGTCGAGCAATCGGTCGTCCTTGTCACCGGCCTTGTCCACACCGCCCTAACCCGGGGCCGGATGCACCCGCCGCCAGTGTTCGGCGATGTCGATGCGGCGGGTGACCCACACCCGGTCGTGGGACTGCACGTGGTCGAGGAATCGCTCGAGGGCGGCTGTGCGGGCGGGGCGGCCGACGAGCCGGCAGTGCAGTCCGACGGAGAGCATTTTCGGCGCGCCCTGTGCGCCCTCCCGGTAGAGGACGTCGAAGGCGTCGCGGAGGTGGGTGAAGAACTGGTCGCCGCTGGGGAATCCGGCGGGGGAGGCGAAGCGCATGTCGTTGGTGTCGAGGGTGTAGGGCACGACGAGGTGGTCGCGGTCGTGCACGCGCACCCAGTAGGGCAGGTCGTCGGCGTAGGAGTCCGCGTCGTAGACGAAGCCGCCGTGTTCGACGACCAGTTCGCGGGTGTGGGGTGAGTCGCGGCCGGTGTACCAGCCCAGCGGTGGCGCGCCGGTGAGTTCGGTGAGGATGCCGACCGCCTCGGCCATGTCCGCGCGTTCGGCCTCCCGGTCGACGAGTTGATAGGAGATCCAGCGCAGGCCGTGGCAGGCGATCTCGTGGCCGAGCTCGACGCAGGCGGCCACGGCGTCGGGGTTGCGTTGCATCGCGCGGGCGACGGCGAAGATCGTCAGCGGCAGCCCGCGCCGCTCGAACACCCGCAAGACCCGCCACAGGCCCGCGCGCGAGCCGTACTCGTAGAGCGATTCGACGCTCATGTGCCGGTTCGGGAAGGGTTCGCAGGGGGTCAGCTCGGTCAGGAACGTCTCGGAGTGCGGGTCGCCGTCGAGGATGTTGCGCTCGGCGCCTTCCTCGTAGTTGAGCACGAACTGGACGGCGATCCGCGCGGCACCGGGCCAGTGCGGGTGCGGCGGGTGTGCTCCGTAGCCGACGAAATCGCGGGTCATCCGCCCAGCTCCCCGAACAGCCGGACCCGGGCCAGGCCGCCGTCGGGATAGATGTCGAGTCGGACCTCCTCGACGGAGGCGGCGACCGCGGCGATCGGGAAGCGGTGCCTGGTGTCGGGTTGCAGCGGCGTGCGCGGCAGCAGCTCCACCTCGGTGCCGTCGGTGGTGCGCCCGGTCAGCCGCGCGGCGGCGGGACTGTTGCCGAGGAAGTAGGAGGTGTCGAGTTCGGCCAGCCGGATCAGGCCGGGACCGGCGAGCCGGATGCGCACCCAGTCGTTGCCGTCGTCGCGGCGGCGCGCGGTCTCCCAGCCGTCGCCCATCCGGCGGGCGTTGCCGGGATGGAGCAGCTGGTGCGGGGACCCGTAGAAGCGGTCGGAGCAGTCGAGCACCAGGGCGCCGTTCTCCAGGGCGGCCAGGTCCACCGGGCCGAGGCCGAGCAGCGCCGGGTCGGGCCTGCCCTCGCCGTGGACGCGCAGCCGGGCGATGCCGCCGTCGGGGTGCATGGTGAGGCGCACATGGGTCCAGCGGTCGCGGCTGGGGATCGGGAACGGGTTGCGGGCGTCGCCGCGAACCGGCACCCGGTCGAGCAGGGGTACCCAGTCGGTGCGGGCGGCGATGTCCGCGGCGGGCGGGTAGCCGTCGATCGCGAGGGCGGACAGCGAGATCGCGGGCGGATAGTTGCCGGTGAACCAGGAGGTGTCGACGACGACGCCGTGGATCACCCCGGGCACGCCGAGCCGGACGACGGCGGCGTCGTCGCCGGGCAGGCCACGGTGCCTGCGGGTCTCCCAGCCGTCGTACACCTGGCCTCTGTGCCCGTAGGTCGCGGGCCGGAACTCCGGTGCCTCGGGCACGATCAGGTTCTCCTTCTCGGCGAAGAACTCGTCGTCGGCCCAGATCACCGCACCGCCGAGCGAGCGCACCGCCAGATCCGGCAGTTCGGTGAAGCCGCGCGGTGCGACGCGGTCGGCGGCCGTCTCGTTCACGGCGTCTCCTGTTCCAGCTCGGGCAGCGGTCTGCGCAAGGCCAGCGCGCGCACCACCGCCGCGTCCAGTTCCGGTGCGTCGGCTCGCACTTCGTCCTCGGTGACGGCGCCGCACCGGGTGGCGCGCAGCACGGTCGAGGCGAGCGCCTGCGCCGTGGCCGGTTCGTCGACAACGCCGTGCCCGGCACCGCCGCCGTGCCCGGCACCGGCGCGCCCGGCCAGGTAGGAGCGCAACCGCGGGACGGCCGCCTCGACGGCGGTGCGGAAGAAGGCGTAGGTGGCGGCCCAGCGGGTCACCAGGTGGCCGGGATGCATGTCCCAGCCCTGGTAGTACCCGCGCCGCAGCGCCCGCGTGACCAGCCGGTGATGTTCCCGCAGCGCGGCGGGCGGATCCCCGTCCGGCACGATCAGCGTGGAGCCGTCACACACCCACACGCCCGTCTGCGCGGCCGCGGCCTGCATGACGGCCTTGGCGTGGTCGGCCGCGGGGTGGTCCAGCGCCTGGCAGTGCGCGGCGACGCCGCAGTCGGCGGTGTAATCGTAGGTGCCGAAATGCAGCGCGTCGCAGCGACCTTCGGCGACGGTGAGCATGCGGGCGACGGGCGTGCCGCCGTCGGCGCCGATGATGGCCTGCGGGCTCTCGATCTGCAGTTCGAACCGCAACGCCCCCTCCGGCAGGCCCGCGCCGCGCTCCAGCCCCTCGCACAGCGCCACCAGCGCCGAAACCTGTTCGGGCGCGCGCACCTTCGGCACCGTGACGACGAACCCGGCGGGGACGCCACCCGCCCCGTCGAGCACGAGTTCGAGGGTGCGCACCGCGCGCCGGCGTTCCAGCCCGGCCAGCCCTTTCGTCCGGATACCGAAGCGGGCCGGTCCGGCGGGGTCGGCGGCCCAGGCGGCGAGCACCGCGCCCGCGGCGAGCGCGGCCGCGTCCTCCTCGTCGTCGGGCCGCGGGCCGTAGCCGTCCTCGAAGTCGATGCGCAGATCCTGCACCGGTGCGGTGCTGAGGCGGTCGCGCACGGTGGGCAGCACGTCGATCGGGTCGAGCTCGGCGAGGGTGTCGCGGTGCCGGTCGAGCAGGTCGACGGCGGCGGCGCCCCACCGAGCGGGGGTGTCGGCCGCCGCCCGGTCGGCCGGGACGTAGACCGTGTGGATCGGCTGGGCTCGCCCGTCGGAACCGGGATATCGGGTGCGCAGCTCGGTGTCGACGGCGTCGAGCATCGCCTCGATCCTGGCTCGCACGTTCTCCGGCAACCGCGTCGCGGTCATCGCGACTCTCCTTCCTGCAGGGCACGCCAGATCCGGTCCGCCGTCATCGGCAGCCGGTACATCCGCACGCCCACGGCGTCGCGGATCGCGTTGGCCAGTGCGGGCGCGACCGGGTTGTACGGGGATTCGCTCATCGATTTGGCGCCGAGCGGGCCGAGTTCGTCGGCGGTGTCGGCGAAGGCGACCTCGGTGACGGGCAGGTCGGCGGCCTGCGGAATGTGATAGTGGCGCAGGGTGCGGGTGGTGACCACGCCGCGCTCGGCGCGCATGTCCTCGTACAGCGCGGTGCCGATCGCCTGCGCCGCACCGCCTTCCACCTGGCCGCGGCACTGCGCCGGGTGCAACACGGTGCCGGCGTCGGCGGACTGCACCGAGTGCAGGATCCGGACCCGGCCGGTGTCGGGATCCACGGCGACGCGGAAGGCCTGCACGTTGAAGCTGACCGAGCGCGGACTGCCCGCGTGGGTGCCGCGGGCACGCAACTCCCCCGCCGCGCACAGCTCGGCGGCCGTGACCAGCCGGTCGCCGCAGCGCACGCCGTCCGGCCCGGGCACGCAGGCGTCGGCGGGCAGGCCGGTCAGTTCGGCGGCGCGGGTGCGGATCCGTTCGCGCAACGCGGTGGCGGCGAGGTGGGTGGCCTTGCCCGCGACGACGATGCCGGTGGAGCCGAACGCGCCGGTGTCGTGGCCGACGAGGTCGGTGTCGGACTGGCGGATGTCGATGCGGTCGGCGGCCACGCCGAGCGCGGTGGCGGCCAGGGTCAGGTGCGCGGTGGTCGTGCCGTTGCCGAATTCGGCGGTGCCGACCCGTATTTCGTAGCGGCCGTCGGCGCGCAGGACGGCCACCGTCTCGGCGTGGTGGCCGCGCGGCGGGATGGTCGCGATCATCGCCGCGGCCATGCCCTCCCCGACCCGCCACCGCGGGCCCGGTGCGGCCACCCCGTTGCCGCGCCGCAGCGCCGCGCGCGCCAGGTCCAGGCACTGGTCCAGGCCGTAGCTGCCGAAGCGCAGATCGCCGGGCTCGGCCTCGGCGCCGACGAACGGATCGCCGGGCCGCACGGCGTTGCGGGCGCGGAACTCGAACGGGTCGATGCCCAGCGCACGGGCCAGCTCGTCGAGCGCGGATTCGATGCCGAAGACCAGCTGGCCGAGGCCGTAACCGCGGAAGGCGCCGGAGGGGACGTTGTTGGTGTAGGCGGCGCGGCCGTCCACCCGCTTGTTCGGGCACCGATAGAGCTGCACCGACTCCCCGACGCCGTGGAAGAGCACACCCGGACTGTGGTTGCCGTAGGCGCCCGCGTCCAGCAGCACATCCACGGCCAAGGCGGTGAGGATGCCCGCCGCGTCGGCGGCCGCGGTGACCTCGACCCGCGCCGGATGGCGGCTGGTCGCGGCGGTGAACTCGTCGGTGCGGGTGTACTCGTACTGCACCGGCCGCCCGGTGCGCAGCACGGCCAGCGCGATCAAGTCCTCGACCAGCATCTCCTGCTTGGCGCCGAAACCCCCGCCCACGCGGGCCGCGAACACCCGCACCCGGTCGCGGGCGAGCCCGAACACCTCGCAGAGTTCGTCGCGCACCAGGAACGGCACCTGGGTCGAACAGCGGATCACCAGTCGCCCGGCCCGGTCGAGCCAGCCGACGCCACCGTGGGTTTCCAGGTGCACGTGCTGCACCCGTGGACTGTGCCACACACCCCGCACCACGTGGGCGGCGTCGGCCAGCCCGGCCGCGACCGAACCGACCTCGCCGTGGATCTCGGCGACCAGGTTCCGGGCGGGATCGGCGATGCGCGCCTCGGCTGGTTTGTCACCGTGCAGCGCGGGCGCACCCTCCGCCAGTGCCAGTGCGGGATCGAACACCGCGGGCAACTCCGCGTAGGTCACCCGCAGCAGCCGGCAGCCGGCGCGCGCGATGTCGAGGGTGTCGGCGACGACGGCGGCCACCCGCTGCCCGGCGAATCGCACCGTGCGGTCGAGGACGTAGGTGTCGTCGGGGTCGTCGGTGCGCAGTTCGTGGCGGGCCGTGGAGAAGGCGCGCGCGGGGGCGTCGGCGTAGGTGAGCACGGCGTGCACGCCCGGTAGCGCCTCGGCGGCGGCGGTGTCGATGGCGACGATCCGCGCGTGCGGGTGCGGGCTGGGCAGCACGGCGAGGTGCAGCGGCGCGGCCGGTGGGGTGCGCTCGTCGTCCCCCGGCTCGAAATCCAGGGTGAACGGTTCCAGTCCGGCGACGACCCGCGGCCCGGCCGGTGCGCCGACCGGAGCGGGACGCTCGGCGGCACCCGCGGGCGCCGGGGAGACCGCCGCGAGGATCGGCCGGTAGCCGGTGCAGCGGCAGAGGTTGCCCTTGAACAGTTCGGGGAGATCGGCCTCGGGCGGGGTGGCCGCCCCGGTCAGCCCGGCGGCGGTGACGACCATGCCGGGTGTGCAGAAGCCGCACTGGAAGGCGGATTCGGCGAGGAAGCGGCGCTGGATCGGGTGCGGATCGGCGGGAGTGCCGAGGCCGGCGGCGGTGACGACGCGCGCGTCGGCGGCGCGATGGGCCGGGACGAGGCAGGAGTGCACCGCGAGGCCGTCGAGCAGGACCGAGCAGGCGCCGCAGTCGCCGGCGTCGCAGCCCTTCTTGACGGCGCGGGCCCCGTGTTCGCGCAGCAGGGTGCGCAGGCACTGGCCGGGCCGGGGCCGGGCTTCGACGGAGCGGCCGTCGACCTCGAATCTCACGGCGCCGCACCGCCGTTCAGCTCCGCGACCACCTGGCGGGCGAGCAGCCCGGTGACATGCGCGCGCCAGTCCGGGGCGCCGTGCGGATCGTCGAACCACAACCGCGGATCCAGACCCGCGACGGCCGCGGCGACGGCGTCGGGCGCGGGCACGCCGTCGAAGCCGAGGACGACGGGCCGCACGGTGGCCGCGCTGATGGTCAGGACGACGCCCGCGGCGTCGAGCCGGCCGATCACCAGTGCGCCGGAGCGACCGAGCGGGGCGAGCGCGATCCTGCGCAGCACGGTGCGTGCCGACAGGGTCCGCCGCGGTACGACGAGCGCCCGCAACACCTCCCCCTCGGCGAGCACGGTCCGGCCCGGCCCGGTCACGAACTCGCGCAACGGAATCCGCCGCTCCCCACCCGCGCGCGGCCACACCACCGCGACCGCGTCCAACGCCACCAGCACGGCCAGCACCGCACCCGCGGGCAGGGCCAGGCACACGTTCCCGCCGACGGTCGCCGTTCGCCAGATCTTGTGCGAGGCCACCAGCGCCCGGCAGGCCGCCGCGAAGCACGTCGTCGCGGGCAGACCGGGGAATCGCGGCGACCGCCCCAGTTCGCGGCCCGGCCGCGCGCCCGCGAACTCGGCCAGGGTGCAGGTCGCGGCGATCTCCAGGCCGGCCTCGTGCAGGGTGAGCGGTGGCCAGTCCAGCGCGGTGATGTCGACGAGCCGGTGCAGATGCTCCTGCGGCTCGGAGAACAGGAACGTGCCGCCGGCCAGCACCGCCGTGCCGCCACCCACCTCGGCCAGGTCGCGGCGGTCGCGTGCCACGACCACCTCGCGGATCGTGTCCAGGTCCACCGCTCACCTCGCTCCCGTCGCCCGACCCGTCCTCGGAGGGCTCACGGTAGGGGTGTGCGATTGCCGCGGCGTTGCGCCGCGGCCACGTCCGCGTTTCGCGGGCGTAACCCCTACCAGCCGCTTCCGCAGTATGCCCCGCGGGCGACCGGTCCACGCCCGACACGACCGAACCGAAATCCGCAGGTGATCGCGGCCGAGCACGCGCGAACACCCGCGCGGAGCAATCCGACGGCTACCGGGCCGCGCGCAGCAGCGCCGCCTGCGCCGCCGCGACCTCGCGCCCCACCACCGCCTCGTCGACCGTGCGCACCCGCCCGTCCCGCACGATCACCCGGCCATCGACGACCATCGCCGCCAGCGGCGGCGGCGCGCCCAGGATCAGTGCCGTGACCGGGTCCTCGATTCCGGCGTGCGCGGCGGTGTCGAGCCGCCACAGCGCCAGATCCGCCAGCTTGCCCGGCTCGATCGACCCGATCTCCGCCGCCCGCCCGAGCACCCGCGCGCCGCCCATCGTCGCCAGCTCCAGCGCCCGGCGCACGCTCATCGCGCGCGGCCCGTGCGCGGCGCGGGCGAACAGCAGGGCGTGACGTGGCTCCTCGAGCATCACGGCGGCCTCGTTGCTGGCGGCGCCGTCCACCCCGAGCCCCACCGCGACCCCGGCCGCCACCAGCTCGGGCACCCGCGCGATGCCCGCACCCAGCCGTCCGTTGGAGGTCGGGCAGTGCGCCACGCCGGTTCGCGTGCGAGCCAGTGTGGCGACCGCCGTGTCGTCGAGGTGCACCGCGTGCGCGAGCCAGACGTCGGGCCCGGTCCAGCCCAGTTGTTCCAGGTACTGCACGGGCGTGCAGCCGAAGCGCGTGCGGCAGTAGTCGAGTTCGTCGCGGGTCTCGGCCACGTGGGTGTGCAGGCGGACCCCGGCGGATCTGGCCAGCGCCGCCGACTCGCGCAGCAGGTCCGGCGTCACCGAGAACGGGGAACAGGGCGCGAGCGCGATCCGCACCATGGCGTCGAAGCCGGGATCGTGCCAGCGATCGATCGCCGCGGCGCCGGCGGTGAGAATGTGGTCGAGCCGTTCGACCACCGAGTCGGGCGGCAGACCCCCGTCGCTCGCGCCGAGATCCATCGATCCGCGGCACGCGTGGAATCGCACGCCGACCGCGGCGGCCGCGGCGATCTCGGCGCCGAGCAGGTCACCGCCGGTGCGGGGGAACAGATAGTGGTGGTCGGCGGTGGTGGTGCAGCCGGTGCGGGCCAGCGCCGCGAGCGCGCCGGTGGCCGCGACCCGCACGGTGTCCTCGTCGATGCCCGCCCAGATCGGGTAGAGCGTGCGCAGCCACTCGAACAGGGTGGCATCGGCGGCGATCCCGCGGGTGATCCACTGGTACAGGTGATGATGGGTGTTGACCAGGCCCGGGGTGAGCAGGCAGCCCCGCCCGTCGATACGGGGGACGTCCAGGGCGGGCGCCGGGCCCGCCGCGACCGCGCCGATCCGGTTGCCGTGCACCACGACGTGGCCCTCGCGGTACTCCGTACCCGCGGCGTCGACGGTGACGACCGCGCAGCGGTCCAGCACCAGCGTCGGCGCGTTCACAGCTCCCATGCCTGCCCGGCGTCCGGCGCGTCGGCGCGGCGCAGCGCGGCCTCGATGAGCCCGTAGGGCCGGTCGGCGGCGTAGTACACCTCGCCGTGGTTGGCGATCCCGAACGGCGACAGGTCGTAGTCGAAGTGGTGTCTGTTGGGCGCGACCAGCCGGATCTCGGCCAGCACCGGGAAGTCGGCCAGCACCGCCGAGCCCATCTCGAACAGCGTCTGTTGCAACGCCTTGGAATGGTGGGTGGCGAACACTTCGATCAATCGGGCGCGCACGCCCGTATACATGGCCGCCCAGTCCACGGCCGCGGTGTCGGCGAAGCGCCACCGCGCGGTCAGGGCGGTGGCCAGCATCCGGTCGTCGGTCGGCGCGAGCACGGTGAATTCGTCGCGCAGGAAGCCCGCGAACTCCGATCCGGTCGATTTGAGCAGCACCAGATCCCGCACGCCGCCGACCACCCAGGACCCGGTGCCCGTGACCGTCACCGCCGCCGTGCGCACCTCCGGGCCCCGCCGCACCCAGGTGTGGTCGTGCTCGCCCGGCCCGACCCGCGCGCGCTCCCAGGCGAATTCGTCGATCTCCACCCTGGCCGCGTGGACCGGGGCGATGTCGCGGACGAAATGCCCGGCCAAGGCGAGCCCGTAGTCCTCGATGTGGTGCAGGCCCTGGGTCTTGGCGTAGGCGTAGGCGGTCTGCTTCTGGCTGTCGGTGGGCAGCACCGCCGACTGGTCGCCGGTGACGTAGGCGTCGGCGAAATCACCGCGCAGCCGGGTGGAGACGGTGACGTCGCGGATCTCGTGCCGCGGCCCGTCCCGGTGGATGCGCACGATGCGGTTCTCGGACTTGCCGTAGCGGTTGTCCGACAGCACGATCGGTCCGGTCAGCGGCACGGGCGCTCAACTCCCTCGGTAGGTGGAAAAAGCGAAGGGCGACAGCAGCAACGGCACGTGGTGGTGACGTTCCTCGGTCACCGCGAAGGTGATCGCGACCTCCGGGTAGAAGGTCGGTGTGCCCTGCGCGGCGAAATACGCGCCGGTGTCGAACACCAGGCGGTAGGTCCCCGGCGACACCTCGGCGAGCCCGCCGATGCGCCCGTCGGCGTCGGTCGCGCCCGAGGCGACCGGTTCGGCTCCGGCGTACAGCGTGACGGCGACCCCGGCGGCAGGGACGCCGCGCACGGCGTCCAGCACGTGGGTACTGAGTGTGCTCGTACCGGGTGTGCTCATACCGGGTCCTCTCCCGTGACGGCAGGCAGGCGGGCCAGCCGGAACCGATTGATCTTCGCCAATTCCTCTCGGACGACGCGTTTTTCGACTTCCGGGTCGTTGCGCAGGCGGGCCTCGAGGATCGCGAGCAGCTCGTCGGCCGACCGGCCCGCGGCGCTCACCAGGTAGATCCGGCCGAAGCGGCGCTCGTAGGCCCGGTTCCCGGCGGCCAGTGCCGCGCGCGTCGCGGCGTCGGCGCCCGCCACGCCCGCCTGCTCGCGCGACGAGGCCGCGCCGCCCGGCTGTTCGCCGATGCGGGGATGCCCGGCCAGGGCCCGGTCGATCTCGCGCTCGGACAGGTCGGCGAGCACCCGCTCGGCCGCGGCGTACAGCCGCTCGGCGGTGCCGTAGGGGCGACCGGCGACCACCCGGCGCGCCCATTCCGGCGACGCGCAGACCTCGAGCAGCGCCGCGGTGGCCGCGGCCGCCGGCAGCGCGTCGAAGGCGGCGATACCCGCCGGTGCGGGGTGCGTCATCGGTCCAGCATCGGTGACGCGACCGCCCGGCGCCAGCGCAGGGACGGATGGGCGCGCCGGCGTGTCGGGCCTACGCCGTTCCGCCGCCCGCGTGTAACCCACAAGCAACGATCCGTGATTACGGTGACCGGCATGGCAGTATCCCGCGTCGGCATCGTGCTCGCCGCGGGCGCGGGAACCCGCTACGGCCGTCCCAAGGCGCTCGCCGAGGGCGGCGCCTGGCTGCGTTCGGCCATCGCCGCCCTGCACGGCGGCGGCTGCGAGCGGGTGGTCGTCGTGCTCGGCGCCACCGGCCCGCACCCGCACGCGCTGGACCTGCCTCCGGAGGCGACCCCGGTCTGGGCGCCCGACTGGGCCCGCGGGCTGTCGGCCTCACTGCGGGCGGGGTTGCGCGCCGCGGCGGGCGGTGACTACGCGGTGATCATGCCGGTGGACACCCCCGATGTCGGCGCCGCCGTCGTCGCCCGGGTTGTCGAGGCCGCGCTCCACGCACCGAGCGGGCTGGCCAGAGCCGTTTTCGCGGGCACGCCGGGGCATCCGGTTGTGATGGAGCACAAGCACTGGGCCGGGGCGCTCGCGATGGCCACAGCAGATCGAGGTGCCGGGACCTATACCGCGTCCAGGAGCGATATGGTGTGCGTCACGTGCGACGATCTGGCGACTGGAGTCGATCACGATTTCCCGGCCACCGCACACTGAGTGGAGTTGAGAACTGCATGCGCGACATCGTCGACGACCTCTTGCGGGTGTGGTATTCGGGCCGCACGGGTGGTCTGGCCACCGTGGTGCGGGCGGCGGGCGGTGAGCGGCTGCCGGTCGGCACGGCCATGCTGGTCGACGCCGACGGCGCCGTCTTCGGCGCGGGGCTGGGCGGCACGCTCGACAACAGCATCCGCGAGGCCGCCGCGAGCGCGGCGCGCACCGGCCACCGAGCCATGCACCGGCTGTCCGTGCCGCCCGGCGAGCCCGGGTTGGAGGCGGGCGGCAGCATCGACGTCTTCGCCGAACCCTTCTCCCAGCACGACTTTCCCGAATTCCCCACCGTCGCCGCCGAGATCGCCGCCAACCGGCGGGTCACCGTGTTCACCGTGGTCTGGAACCCCGACACCGACCTGATCGGCCAGCACCTCATCACCGACAAGCGGCACAACACCGAATTGGTCGCCCTGCCCGAATCCGACATCTTCGTCGCCTCGTTCGCACCCGCGCCGCGCCTGATCATCTTCGGCGCCAACTCCTATGCGGCGGCGCTGGCCACCCAGGCCAGGATGCTCGGCTACCGCGTCACCGTCTGCGATTCCCGCGAGGAGTTCGCCAGGCCGGAGGCCTACCCGGGCGCGGAGGTGGTGGTCGACTGGCCGCACCGCTACCTCAACACCCTCGCCGCGGCCGACGAGATCGACGCGAGCACCGCGATCGTGGTACTGCTGCCCGATCCCAAGTTCGAGATCCCGCTGCTCACCGTGGCCCTGCGGCTGCCCGAACTGGGCTACCTCGGTGCGGCGGGCTCGTATTCGGCGCACCTGCGACGGCTCGAGGACCTGCGCGCGGGCGGGTTCGACGAGACGACGCTCGCGCGGCTGCATTCCCCCGCCGGTCTGGACGTCGGCGCCCGCACCGCCGCCGAGACGGCCGTCGCGATCGCGGCCGAACTGCTGGCGGTCCGGTCCGGGCGCGCGGGGACGCCGGGCCGCGAGGACACCGGAATGATCCGCCCGGTCGGCGCTTTCGAGGGGAAAGCCACTGTGGGACTGTAGTTCTCCCGACCAGTAGCCGATCCGCACCCCGGCGGGCTATGACGGGCGACAGTTGCGCGGGGTGCCCAGACGTGGACAGTGGTTACCGTGATCCTCACTGTGACAATGAATCCCGCGTACGACACGACCTACCGGGTCGAGCGGTTCGAGCGCGGGCGGGCCCACCGGGTGCGTTCGGTCGAGCAGCGTATCGGCGGCAAGGGCATCAACGTGACGCGGGTGCTCAACCAGCTCGGCCGTTACGCGCGCGCGACGGGATTCGCCGATCACGCCTTCGCGGCCGCGGCCGAACTGGAGCTGCCGGTCGATTTCGTGCACGCGCTGCCCTGGGTCCGGCGCACGGTGGTGATCAGCGAATCCGACGACGGCACCGCGACCGCGCTGGCCGAGCCCGGTGCGCGGGTGTCGAACCCGCACGCCTGCGAGCAGCTGGCGGTCCGGGTGGCGGGCCTGCTGCCCGATCTCGGCGGGCTGGTGATCTCCGGGTCGCTGCCCGGGGGGATCGACGCCGGACTGCCCGCGCAGATCGCCGACAGCGCCGTCGCCGCGGGGGTGCCCACGATCTGCGATGTGGAGGACGAGGCGCTGCGGCTGGTCGCGAAGGTGCCCGGCGTGGTTCTCATGCCCAATGCCGCCGAGCTGACCTTTCTCACCGGCGACGAGCCGCAGACCGCGCGGGAGGTGGTGCGCGCGGCCCGGCCGCTGGTGGACGCGGGCGTGCGGGCGGTGGTCGCCACCCGGGGTGCGCGCGGCATGGTGGCGGTCACCCCGGAGGGCGCCTGGTGGGGCGGGCTACCGCAGCCGCTGGCGGGCAACCCCACGGGGGCGGGTGATTCCGCGGCGGCCGCGGTGATCGCGGCGCTGGCCGGCGGCGGCGAACCGGACTGGCCCGCGATCCTCACCGACGCGGTCGCGACGGCCGCCGCGGCGGTGGTCATCCCGGTGGCGGGCGAGATCGACCGCGGGCTGCGCACCGAACTCGCGCCCACCGTGCGCATCGAAGAACTCGACCCGCGCTAGGGCCGCTCCGATTCCGGCCACTCCCGGCCCGCCAGCCGCTCCTGCACGCGGGCGACATCCTGTTCCGAGGGCATCTCGTTGGTGACCTTGGTGATGAGCACCTGGATGTCGGTGCGGTCGCCGGAACCGTAGACCGCGGACGCGATCTCGGCCACCTCGTCGTCGGAGAGTCGGCGCCGCAGCACCGCGAGCAGCGGGATGTAGTCCGATTCCGGCACGCCCTCCGGGTAGCCGGCCCGCAACCAGTCGATGATGGCCTGGAGGAACGGGGGCACGACGCACCGCTTCCTCAGTCCGGGTCGTCGGCCGGGGGCTGGGCCAGCGGCCACCCACCCGCCGCCAGGTGCGCGGCCACCCGGGCCACGTCGTGCGGGTCGGGCTGCTCCTTGGCGAAGCGGGCGATGGCCGCCACGATGTCGTCGTGGGTGATGGTCGACTCCGGGTTGTCGCGCACCAGTTCCTCGGCGACCGTGACCACCTCGTAGTCGGTGAGGTGCCGGTGCAGCACCGCGAACAGCGCGACGTAGTCCGACTGCGGCACGCCCTGCGGATAGCCCGCCCGCAGCCAGCCGAGAATACGGCCGAGAACCTTCGGCCTGGTGGTGTCGGATGCCGACTCGGTCACGGTGCGCCCCTCACTCTCCGAACAGGTGGATGCCGAACCGCGCGGCCAGGAAGGCCTTGGCGGTGTAAAGGATTCCGGTGACGATCGCCGCGACGATCAGCGCGAAGCAGAGGTACGCGCCCGCGGCGGCGACGTGGTTGCGCCGGGTGATCCCGCCCTCGGCATCGACGGTAGCCGCCGCCGACCACCAACGCACGCCGAGCGCGAAGACGATCGGCAGGCCCGCGCCGAGCACCAGCGCGGCGACGACGACCTGCCACAGCGCGGACAGGTTCGTGGCGAGGGTGTGCACTGCGGACTCCTTCTACAGCGAGGGGGATCGGGGGGTCGGGTGCGCGCCGGTGCCCGGCCACTCGTTGACGTTGGTGGTGTCGACCTTGTCGCGCCGCGAGCGCACCCACATCAGCGTGCACAGCACCACCAGCACGGCGAACACCACGAGCACGCCCGCGAACCCGCCGATCAGGTGGGCGACGGCCCAGCAGATCGCGCCCGCCAGGCCGGCCATCGGCAGCGTCAGCAGCCAGGCCACCGCCATGCGGCCCATCACCGCCCAGCGCACCTCGGCGCCCTTGCCGATGCCGCTGCCCAGGATCGAGCCGGTGGCGGTCTGCGTCGTCGAGAGCGGCAGCCCGAAATGCGCGGAGGTCAGGATGATCGCGGCCGAGGAGGACTCCGCGGCCAGGCCCTGCGGCGAGTCGATCTCCACCAGGCCCTTGCCCAGGGTGCGGATGATCCGCCAGCCGCCCAGGTAGGTGCCGGCGGCGATGGCGAACGCGCAGGCGGCCATCACCCACAGCGGCATCTCGTCGTCCTTGGTGAGCGTGCCGTGCGCGACCAGCGCCAGGAAGATCACGCCCATCGTCTTCTGCGCGTCGTTGGTGCCGTGCGCCAGCGAGACCAGCGACGCCGAGCCCACCTGCCCCCAGCGGAAGCCCGAGCGCACCTTGGCCTGATCCGAGGACGCGGTGACCCGGTACACGCCCCAGGTGCCGATGGTCGAGACCAGCGCGGCCACCACCGGCGCCAGCACCGCGGGCAGCACGATCTTGGTCAGCACGCCCTCGGAGCCCGACGCCCAGATCACCCCGCCCCAGCCGAGCGCGGCGACGGTGGCGCCGATGAGACCGCCGAACAGCGCGTGCGACGAGCTCGACGGCAGGCCGAGCAACCAGGTGAAGACGTTCCAGAGAATCGCGCCGACCAACCCGGCGAAGACGATCACGAGCAGGTCCTGCCCGCCCACCGCGTCGAGCTGGACGATGCCCTTGGCGACGGTCGCGGCCACCGCGACCGAGAGGAAGGCGCCGATGAGGTTCAGCGCCGCCGAGAGGGCCACCGCGATGCGTGGCCGCAGCGCCCCGGTGGCGATGGAGGTGGCCATTGCGTTGGCGGTGTCGTGGAAGCCGTTGGTGAAATCGAATGTGAGTGCCGTCGCGATGACGATCAGCAGCACCAGTAATTCGGCGGTCACGTCTCCAGTGTGCGGTAACCGTCTGTTCGCCTGCCAGGCGGTCGCCGCGTGTCGGGCGTTCACCCCGATGCGCTAAAGTGCGCGCCTCACCGGATCAGGGCAGCAGGCCGCGCACGGTATCGATGGTGTCGGCCTGGTCGGGCGTCTTGTCGGGCCGATAGCGCACCATCCGCGCGAACCGCAGCGCGACGCCGCCGGGGTACCGCGGGCTCACCTGCACACCGTCCAGCGCGATCTCCACCACCAGCTCCGGCCACAGGTACACGGTGTGTTCGTCGCGGGCCCGCTCGTGGCGCGGGAACTCCGCGGTCTGCCAGGCCAGCAGGGCGTCGGTGAGGCCCTTGAAGGTCTTGCCCACCATCACCGGCTCGCCGGTGCGCGGATCGCGCGCGCCCAAGTGCAGGTTGGACAGGTACCCGGTGCGCCGCCCGTACCCCCACTCCGCACCGAGCACGAGCAGGTCGAGGGTGTGCGTCGGCTTGATCTTCTGCCAGGACCGCCCGCGTCTGCCCGCCGCGTACGGCGCGCTCAGCGACTTGACCATCAGCCCCTCGTGTCCGGCCGCCAGCGCGCCGTCGAAGTACTCGGCGGCGGCCTCGGCCTCGGGCCGGATGAGCGCCGGGATGGCGTGTTCGCCCGCGACCGCCAGCAGCGCGGCCCGGCGCTCGGACAACGGGGCGTCGAGCAGGTCGCGGCCGTCCAGGTGCAGGCAGTCGAAGAAGTACGGGTGCAGCAGCAGTTCGCGCGTCGAGGACACCGGCGGCACCACCGGCGTGCCCGGCGGCAGGTCGACCTCGGCCGCGCGGGCGGGGTCGGCGGTGGCGAAGCGGCTCATCGTCTCCTGGAACGGGCGCGGGCGGCCCGCATCGGTCAGCGCGAGCGTCTCCCCGTCGAGCACCACGCTGGTGCAGTCGAGCCGGGCCACCAGCTCCACCAGTTCCGGGACACCCGCGGTGATGTCGCGCAGCGTGCGGGTGAACACCGCGATCCGATCGCCGTCGCGATGGACCTGGATGCGCGCGCCGTCGAGCTTGTGCTCGACGCTGACCTCCCCGCCGAACTCCGTCATC
Source organism: Nocardia sp. FDAARGOS_372 (assembly GCF_002554515.1). Lineage (NCBI taxonomy): Bacteria > Bacillati > Actinomycetota > Actinomycetes > Mycobacteriales > Nocardiaceae > Nocardia > Nocardia sp. FDAARGOS_372. The sequence continues at coordinate 4,260,944 of NZ_PDDW01000001.1, forward strand.
GCCTCCTCGAGCGAGGCGCCCGGCGCGGCGAGCATCGGCTGGATCGGCCTGCCCACCTCGAGCCGGAACTCCGCCAGCGCCGCCGCGCCACCGCGCAGGGCGGCCTCCGCCGTCACGGGCAGCTGCCCGGAGAGCATGTAGGCCCGGCGCACCTGCTCGACCGGCACGTCCGCGGCTACGGCGACCGCCTCGGCGACCAACGCGGTGAGCGCGCCCTGCCGCAGTTCCCCGGTGAGCAGCCGCAGCAGGAACTCCTGTTCGGGTCCGGTCGCCGCCGACCACAGCCGGGTCAGCAGTTCCTTGCGACGATTCCCCGAGCCGGCGCCCGACACGGCGGCCAGTTCGTCGAAGATCGCGTCGACCGTCGCCACCTCCAGCGCGGCGTCCAGCGCCGGTGGCACGCGCACCCCGGTGAGCGTGCGCCAGCCGGTGCCGATGCGGCCCTGCCGCAGCTCACCGGACAGCCACGCGACCACCGGGGCCAGCTCCGCGGACTCCGCCGCGCGCAGCAGCTCCGCCAGCGCCGCGACCTTCGTCTTCCTCGACCTGGTGGCCCGCACCGCCTCCGAGGTCCGCACCACGTCAGCGAACAGCACGAATCAGACCGTAACCGCCGGTACCGACATCCGCACGGATCCACGCCAGGACCGCGCGGCCGCGGGCGCTCCCCGCGCTCTCGCACATCCTGTTAATTTCACATTGGCACTGCTGTGAAGACCGCCTAAGCTGGTCGCATGGCCAAGACTTATGTGGGCGCGCGGCTGCGACAGCTGCGCACCGAGCGCGGGCTGAGCCAGGTCGCGCTGGCCCAGCAGCTCGAGATCTCGGCCAGCTACCTGAACCAGATCGAACACGACGTCCGCCCGCTCACGGTGCCGGTGCTGCTCAAGATCAGCGAAGTGTTCGGCGTGGACGCCACCTTCTTCTCCTCCCAGGACGACACCCGGCTCATCGCCGAGTTGCAGGAGGTGGTGATGGACCAGGAACTCGGCATCGAGGCCGACACCCAGGAGATCGCCGAGATGGTGTCCGCGCACCCGAGCCTGGCCCGCGCGATGGTGGCCATGCACAACCGGTATCGCAACACCAGCGCCCAGCTGGCCGCGGCCACCGAGGACCGCTTCGCCGACGGCGCGGGCAGCGCCACCATCAGCAAGCCGCACGAGGAAGTGCGCGACTACTTCTACCAGCGGCAGAACTACATCCACGAACTCGACACCGCCGCCGAGGAACTCACCGCTCGGATCCGCTTCCACGGCGGGGACGTGAGCACCGAGATCACCCGGCTGCTGCGCGAGCACGACGTGCGCATCATCGAGCGGATCGATCTCGGCGAGGGCGTGCTGCACCGCTACGACCCCGAGACCCGCAGGCTCGAGATCGCCCCGCACCTGTCCGGCGGGCAGCGCACCTTCAAGCTGGCCGCCGAGCTGGCCTACTTCGAATGCGGCGACCTGCTGGAGAAGCTGGTCGACGAGGGCAATTTCGCCTCCGAGGACACCCGCAAGCTGGCCATGCTCGGCCTGGCGAACTACTTCGCCGCCGCCACCGTGCTGCCCTACACGCACTTCCACGAGATCGCCGAGGACTTCCGCTACGACATCGAGCGGCTGTCGGCGTTCTTCAGCCAGAGCTACGAGACCATCTGCCACCGGCTGTCCACCCTGCAGCGGCCCTCGCTGCGCGGGGTGCCGTTCTCGTTCGTGCGGGTGGACCGGGCGGGCAACATGTCCAAGCGGCAGTCCGCCACCGGGTTCCACTTCTCCTCCAGCGGCGGCACCTGCCCGCTGTGGAACGTCTACGAGACCTTCGCCTATCCGGGCAAGATCATGACCCAGATCGCGCAGATGCCCGACGGTCGCAAGTACCTGTGGGTGGCGCGCACCGTCGAGCGGCGCGCCACCCGCTACGGCCAGCCCAGCAAGACCTTCGCGATCGGCCTGGGATGCGAACTGCGCCATGCGAGCCGGGTCGTCTACGCCGACGGCATCGACCTGGACCAGGTCAAGGCCACCCCCATCGGCGCGGGCTGCCGGGTGTGCGAGCGCGCCAACTGCCCGCAGCGCGCCTTCCCGCCGCTGGGCAAGAAACTCGACATCAGCGAACACCGCAGCTCGGTCTCGCCCTACGTCCTGAAATGAGCGCGACGTCCTGAGATGAGCGCCGCTCCGGGCGTTCCGGGGAAACGTTCACATCACTGAAACATCGGCAATCCACTTGTCACCGAGGGATATTCCGGCGCAACAACTTCTGTCTAACGTTCGCGGCACGAATACAGCCGCTGTATACGCGTGTCAGAAGGGTTCCGCCACATGTCAGATCCACGTTCCGCCCGTCGGCATCGTTCTCGCCGGGTGACCAAGGCGCTGGTCGTCCCGACCGCGCTCGCCCTCACCGGCCTGTTGCTGACCGCCTGTGGCGCCAAGGACGACGCGTCCAGCGACGCGGCCGCCGCCTCCTGCGTCGACACCTCCGGCCCGACCGTGAAAATCGGGTCGCTGCACTCCCTCTCGGGCACGATGGCGATCTCCGAGGTCACCGTCGCCAACTCCACCAAGCTGGCGGTGGACCAGATCAACGCGGCGGGCGGGGTGCTGGGCAAGCAGATCGAGCTGGTGCTCGAGGACGGCGCCTCCGATCCGAAGACCTTCGCGGAGAAGGCCGAGAAGCTCATCAGCTCCGACTGCGTGGCCGCGGTGTTCGGCGGCTGGACCTCGTCGAGCCGCAAGGCGATGAAACCGAAGTTCGAGAGCCTCAACTCGCTGCTGTACTACCCCGTGCAGTACGAGGGGCTGGAGGACAGCAAGAACATCTTCTACACCGGCGCCACCACCAACCAGCAGATCGTGCCCGCGCTGGACTATCTGAAGCAGAAGGGCGTGAAATCGCTCTACCTGGTCGGCTCGGACTACGTGTTCCCGCAGACGGCCAATCGTGAGATCAAGGCCTACGCCGCCGCCAACGGCATCGAGATCAAGGGCGAGGACTACACCCCGCTGGGCTCGACCGACTTCTCCACCATCGTCAACAAGGTCCGCACCGCCGACGCCGACGCCGTGTTCAACACCCTCAACGGCGATTCCAACGTCGCGTTCTTCCGCGAGTACAGCAACGCGGGCCTGAAAGCCGCGGACATGCCGGTGGTTTCGGTGTCCATCGCCGAGGAGGAGGTCGCGGGCATCGGCGCCCAGCACATCGCCGGGCAGCTGACCGCCTGGAACTACTACCAGACCGTGGACACCCCGCAGAACAAGGCGTTCGTCGACGCCTACAAGGCCGCCTTCGGCGCGGACAAGCCCACCTCCGACCCGATGGAGGCCGCCTACACCTCGGTCTACCTGTGGAAGAACACCGTCGAGAAGGCGAACTCCTTCGCTGTCGCCGACATCCAGGCCGCCGCGGACGGAGTGAGCTTCGACGCGCCGGAGGGCCGGGTCACCATCGACGGCTCCAACCACCACATCACCAAGACCGCCCGCATCGGGGAGATCCGTCCCGACGGCCTGATCTACACGGTGTGGGAGTCCGCGGGCCCGATCCAGCCCGACCCGTACCTGAAGTCCTACGACTGGGCGAAGGGTCTGTAGCTCGTGGATGTTCTCGTCGGACAACTCTTCACCGGGTTGAGCCTCGGCTCGATTCTGCTGCTCGCCGCGCTCGGCCTGTCGCTGACCTTCGGCCAGATGGGCGTGATCAACATGGCCCACGGCGAATTCATCATGGCCGGCTGCTACACGACCTACGTCGTGCAGAAGGTGATCTCCGACGCCGGGGTGTCGCTGATCGTCGCCCTGGTGATCGGGTTCCTGGTCGGCGGCGCGCTGGGCGCGGTGCTGGAGATGGGGTTGATCCGCTGGATGTACGACCGGCCGCTGGACACGCTGCTGGTGACATTCGGTGTGGGCCTGGTGTTGCAGCAGCTGGCCCGCGACGTCTTCGGTGCCCCGGCCAAGAACGTGCTGGCACCGGAATGGCTCGGCGGCGGCGTCACGATCCTGGGCGCCGTCGTCCCCAAGACCCGCATCTTCATCCTGGTGCTCGCGGTGGTCGCGGTCGCCGCGCTGGCCGCGGTGCTCAAGGCGACGCCGCTGGGCAGGCGGATCCGGGCCGTGGTGCAGAACCGCGGCCTGGCCGAGACCAGCGGTATCTCCAGCCGCTTCACCGACATCAGCACCTTCTTCATCGGCTCCGGCCTGGCCGGGGTCGCCGGGGTGGCGCTGACGTTGATCGGGTCGACCAGCCCCACGATCGGGCAGAGCTATCTCATCGACGCCTTCCTGGTGGTGGTGATCGGCGGCCTCGGCCAGATCAAGGGCACCGTGATCGCGGCGTTCGCGCTGGGCCTGCTCAATTCCTACATCGAGTACGAGACCACCGCCTCGATCGCCAAGGTGATCGTCTTCGTGATCATCGTGATCGTGCTGCAGGTCCGCCCGCAGGGTCTGTTCACCGTTCGGACAAGGAGTTTGGCATGACGACGCTGATCGGGTCGTGGCGGGAGCGCTCCTCGCTCACCGCGCTCGCCGGGTTCGCCGTCGCCGCGATCCTGTTGTTCGCGGTGGCACCCGCGGTGCTCAGCGATTTCCGGCTGAACCTGCTGGCGAAGTTCCTGTGCTTCGCCATCGTGGCGGCCGGCATCGGGCTGGCCTGGGGGCGTGGCGGCATGCTGACCCTCGGCCAGGGCGTGTTCTTCGGCATCGGCGCCTACATCATGGCGATGCACCTGCAGATGGCCGACGCCGCCCGGCTGGGCAACGACGTGCCGGAGTTCATGGAGATCGCGGGTATCCGCGAGCTGCCGACCTTCTGGCAGCCCTTCGCCTCCGCGCCGGTGGCGATCCTGGCGATCCTGGTGCTGCCCGCCCTGGTGGCGGCGGTGCTCGGCTACGGCGTGTTCAAGCGCCGGGTCAAGGGCGCGTACTTCGCGATCCTCAGCCAGGCGCTGGCCGCCGCGCTGGCGATCCTGCTCACCGGGCAGCAGGCGCTGGGCGGCTTCACCGGCCTGTCCGACTTCCGGGCGTTCTTCGGGTTCAAACTGTCGGACCCGGCCAACCGGCGGATGCTGTTCTTCCTTGCCGCGGGCGCGCTGCTGGTGGTGGTGGCCATCGTGCGCCAGCTCATGCACAGCCGCTACGGCGAACTCCTGGTCGCCGTGCGCGATCAGGAGGAACGGGTGCGCTTCCTCGGCTACGACCCGGCCGACATCAAGATCGTGGCCTACGTGGTCGCGGCGTTCTTCGCCGGGATCGCCGGTGCGCTGTTCACCCCGATCGTCGGCATCATCTCCCCCGCCGACATCGGTGTGGTGCCCTCGATCGCCTTCCTGATCGGGGTGGCGATCGGCGGACGGACCACACTGCTCGGCCCGGTGCTCGGGGCGATCGGCGTGGCGTGGGCGCAGACCACGCTGTCGGAGCAGTTCCCGTCCGGGTGGACCTACCTGCAAGGCGTGCTGTTCATCGTGGTGGTCGGGTTCATCCCGGCCGGGCTGGCCGGGGTGTGGCCGATGCTGAAGGCGCGGTTCGGTTCCCGCACCGCCGCGCCGCCATCCCCACCGCCGGTCCCGGCCGCCGCACCGGCGGTCGACGAGGCAGAGAAGGTGGAATCGCGATGAACGCAGCGTCGAACGAAGCGACAGCGGCAGTGGCGACCGAACCACGCTTCGGCGGGAACGCGGGCATGGCCAGCGAATACCTCGAAATCCGCAAACTCTCGGTGAGTTTCGACGGGTTCAAGGCGGTCACCGACGTCGATCTCACGGTGCTGCAGGGTGACCTGCGGTTCCTGATCGGACCCAACGGCGCGGGCAAGACCACGCTGATCGATGCGATCACCGGCCTGGTGCCCGCCACCGGATCGGCGCAGAAATCCGGCGCCGAGCTACTGGGCAAGAAGGTGCATCAGATCGCGCGGCTCGGCGTCGGGCGCACCTTCCAGACCGCCAGCGTCTTCGAACAGCTGACCGTGTTGCAGAACCTCGACATCGCCGCGGGCGCGGGCCGCTCCGCGTTGACCTTGCTGCGCAGGCGCAAGTCGGTGTTGCCGAGCATCGAGGAGGCGCTGGAGACCACCGGGCTGGCCGCGCTGCGCGACAAGCCCGCCGGGGTGCTCGCGCACGGGCAGAAGCAGTGGCTCGAGATCGGCATGCTGCTGGTGCAGAACGCCTCGGTCCTGCTGCTCGACGAACCGGTGGCGGGCATGAGCGCCGAGGAACGCGAGGAGACCGGGAACCTGCTGCGCCGCATCGGCGCCGAGCGCGTGGTGGTGGTCGTGGAGCACGACATGGAGTTCATGCGCTCCTTCGCCACCTCGGTGACGGTGCTGGCCGGCGGCACGGTGCTCAGCGAGGGCACCGTGGAGCAGGTGCAGGCCGACCCGAAGGTGCAGGAGGTCTACCTGGGCACCGCGGCCGCGATCGGCACCGAACTCGAGGACGCCGTCGCCGCGTCCGCGACCACCGAGGAGGCCGGCGATGCTGGAACTCGTTGACATCCGCTCCGGCTACGGACGCACGGAGGTGATCCACGGCGTCTCGCTCACGGTGCCCGACGATTCCGTGGTCGCGATCATGGGGCACAACGGCGCGGGCAAGACCACGCTGCTGCGCACCGCGGTCGGGTTGCTCGGCGCCAAGTCCGGGGAGATCCGCTTCGACGGCGAGACGATCACCAGGCTCGCGCCCTCCCGGCGGGTCGCGCGCGGCATCGCCTACGTCCCGCAGGGGCAACAGAGTTTTCCCCAGCTGACCACAGCCGAGAACCTGCAGGTGGTGGCCGACGGCCGCAAGCGCGGTAAAGAGCTCATCGAGGAAGCGCTGACCCTGTTCCCGGCCCTGCGAGAGCTGCTGTCCCGCAAGGCGGGGCTGCTCTCCGGCGGTCAGCGCCAGCAGCTGGCGATCGCGCGGGCGCTGATCACCGAACCGAAGCTGTTGATCCTGGACGAGCCGACCGAGGGCATCCAGCCGTCGGTGGTCGCCGAGATCGAGCGCACCATCATCGATCTCACCCGGCGCGGCGGGCTCAGCGTGCTGCTGGTCGAGCAGCACATCGGGTTCGCGTTGCAGGCAGCGCAGCGCTACTACGTGCTCGAATCCGGGCGGGTGAGCTCGACCGGCGCGGGTGGGGCGGGCGCGGAGACCGCCGTGCGCGCCGCGATGGCGATCTGAGCCGCCGTGGCGCGCCGGGGGCGGGTGCCGCTGGGTGAACAGGTCTACCACCGGCTGCGCCACGATCTGGCCACCGGCGCCGTGGTGCCCACCGAACGGCTCGGCGAGGAACGGCTCGCCGAGGCCTACGGCGTCTCCCGCACGCCGGTGCGGGAGGCGCTGACCCGCCTACAGGCCGACGGGCTGGTGGAACGGCACGCCGACGGCCTCTATCCGTATCGGCCCCGGCTCGAGGAACTCGACGACCTCTACGAACTCCGGGTGACGCTGGAGGCCAGGGGAATTCACCGCGTCCTCGAGCCCGGCGCGCGGCGCGCCCACGACCGCGCCGCGCTCGGCGCCCAGCTGCGCCACTGGGTCCGGTTGCGTGACGACCCACCCGTACCCGGCCCGGCCGTCGTCGCCGAGGACGAGCACTTCCACACGGCCTTGCTCGCCGCCTCGGGCAATGCCGCCCTGGCCGACGCGCTGGCCGCGGTGCACGGTCGACTGCGCCCCGTCCGTACCCTCGACCTGCCCACCGGCGCGCGCATCGCCACCATGACCGCCGAGCACATCACCATCGCCGAACAGCTTCTCGCCGGTGAGCCGCGACGGGCACTGGCACTGCTGGTCACCCACATCGAGAGCTCCCGCGCGCACGTGCTCGCCCGTGCCGAACACGCCCTCGAACTCGCCGAACTCGGTCGCGCCGTGCGCGATTGACCGCAGCCCGGCGCGGGCGAGCCGCCGGTGTCAGCAGCCGGACTGGAACGGGAAACACGCGCTCGGACGCGGCGGAGCGGTCGGCATGGCGCCGGTGGTGGAGGTGGTGGTGGTGACCGCCGGTGCCGCGGGCGGATCGTCGTCGTCACGGGCCACGGCCGTCACGACCATGCCGAACACGGCGAGGATCCCCACGAACGCCACGGCCAGCACCAACCAGCTCGCCAGGTGCGGGGAGCGGCGGCCCGGCGGGCGGGGGGCGGAGCGGGGCGGGGCGAACGCGGGGGCGTAGCCGCCGGGGCGCGGGCCGCCGGTCGCGGGCCGAGGTGGTGGGGTCGGGCCGGCCGACTCGATCGGCGACCGGCCCGGTGTGGCGGCGGCCCGGACGGGCGCCGCCGGCTGAGTTGGCGGACTCTGGCGAGGCGACTCGGTAGGCGTCCGAACCGGCATGGGGTCGGCGGCCCGGACGGGCACCACGGGCGACGGTGGTGAGGTCGGGCCGGGCGACCCGTCGGAAGGCGCCCGACCCGATGTGGGATCGGCGGCCCGGGAGGGCGCGGCAGGCTGAGGTGGTGAGGTCGGTCCGGCCGACTCGGAAGGCGCCCGAACGGGCGTAGGTTCGGCGGCCTGGACAGGCACCGCGGGCGGGGAGGTGTCCGGGTCGGCGGCGTCGGCAACGGGATTCGCACGCGGGACCGCGGGGTCCACGACCGGCGTCGTCGGGTGCGCCTCGGGAGGGGTTGGCGCGGGCTCTCCCGGGCCGGATCCTGCGGTGGGACGGTCGATTCCGCCGGCCGGGGCGAAGCCTTCGGCATTGGGCGCCGCGCTGATGCCGGGCTCGGTTCCGGGCGGGGTCGCCGAGGGCGGTGGCGGGCCGGGTTTGCGGCGGAATGCCGACAGTGGGTTGCGGCGGGTCCGGGGGCCCGGCGGGGGGCCGCCGAAACCGTCCGCGGTCAGGTCCTCGCGGCCCACACCGTCGCTCATGCCGAGCGCGTGCGCCGCGGCGAGCACCTGATCGGGGGTCCATTCCCGTTCCCCCGCATTGAATTTCTCGAGGTAGCCGCGCAGGTCGGCGGCGTCGGTCACGTTGGCGACCAGCACCTCGCGGCCGGGGCGCAGGCCGATGCGGGACGGGCGCACCACCACCCCGCGGAACGGCACGAGGGCCACCAGGCCGCAGACGTGACCGGGATCGAGCAGGGCCCGCTCCAGCGTGGTCCGCACGGCGTAGAGGGCGTGTTCGAGACGGTCCGCGGGCACGGTCTCGCCGTCGAGGTCGGCAGGGTCGCCGCTGATCGTCCAGGCGGCGTCGGCGCGGGCGCTGAGAATACCGCTCTGCCTGCGCCGGAAGCCGCGGATCTCGACCACCGCCACCCCGCGGGGCAGCACCAGCACCGCGCCCACCCGGCGGGTGCCGCGATCGACCCGCACGTCGACCAGGGCCAGGCAGGTGATCGGCAGCGAGCGCAGGCAGTCGACGAATTCGCCTTCGGCCGCGGACAATTGCGCGTCCGGCCTGATCTTCACCAGCATCCGTCGACCTCAGCCCCTCTTCGTCACCGTGGCACGAGGCGCCCCACCCCCGCACCGGTACTGATGATGCCGGTACGCGGCGGGGAAAACCACCGGAAGGTCGCGAACGGCCGTGCCGGACGACCGGAAGGTAGGCTCGGCGCACGGTCCGGCGACGGCGCCCGGGCCCGGTGGACGGCGGAAGGCGGCGGCGATGACTTCGACCTCACGAGCGCGCATCGAACCGGGTCGGTTGCGGGAACTCGGTCCGATCAACTGGGTTGTCTGGCAGGTTCTTTCCCGGGTCGCGGGCGTACCGGACGCGCATCTGTTCAGCACGCTCGGCCGCACCAGGGGCCTGTTCCGCGGCTGGCTGCACTTCTCCGGCAAGCTCATGCCGGGCGGGCGGCTGCCCCGCCACGAATCCGAACTCGTCATCATCCGGGTCGCGCACCTGCGCGGCTGTGAGTACGAGATGGACCACCACATCCGCCTGGGCAGGCGCGCGGGCGTCACCCCGGAGATCCTCGACCGGCTGCGGATCGGTCCCGCCGATCCGGCCTGGACACCGAAACACCGCGCCCTGCTCGACGCCGTCGACCAGCTCACCACCACCCGCGACATCGACGACGCGGCCTGGGCGGAGCTCGCCGAGTACTACGACGAGCGCGAACTCGTCGAGATCGTGCTGCTGGTGAACCAGTACGAGGGCCTGGCGGCCACCATCACCGCGCTGCGGATCCAACGCGACCGGTTCTGAAGACCGGGTTGTGATCGGGTTCACATGCTATGCCGGGAATTACCGTATGCTGTACAGCGTACTATGTACGGTATTGCTCGAACCGACCCTGGGAGCGCCCTTGCAGATCACCGCCAACGCCATCTCGCTCAACGTCGCCGACCCCGCCGCCTCGGCGAAGTTCGTCACCGAACACTTCGGCTTCACCGAACAGATGTCGGCCGACGGTTTCGTCTCGCTCACCCGGCCGGACGCGCCGAACCTGATCTTCCTGCGCACCGGCCTGTCCACCTTCAAACCGGCCGAGATCGCGGGCAGTGCGGGTCAGGGCCTGCTGGTCGTCTTCGTGGTGGAGAACATCGACGCCGAATACGACCGGCTGCGCGCGGCGGGCGTGCCGATCGTGACCCCGATCGAGACCGAGGAATGGGGCGAGCGCTACTTCCAGATGCGCGACCCGAACGGCATCATCTTCCAGCTGGTGCAGTGGGTCTGAGCCGCCACTCGTGCGGGGCAGGCGGGTCCGGCCCCGCACCCGCGGGAAGGTTGCCGCGCCCGGCGTGGTTGCAGTGCGCATGGACCTCGATCAGGCACTCGAATTCGCCCGCGGCACCCAGCGTTCCGTGCTGACCGCGATCCGGCGCGACGGCCGGCCGCAACTGTCCAACGTCCTGCACACGGTCGCCCCCGACGGTGCCGTCCTCATCTCGATCACCGCCGACCGCGCGAAATACCACAACCTGCGCCGCGAGCCCTGGGCCGCCCTGCACGTCACCAGCGCGGACTTCCGCTCCTACGTCGTCCTAGAAGCCGACGTCACCCTCACCCCCGTCGCCACCACCCCCGACGACCCCGCGATCGACGCCCTCGTCGACTACTACCGCCTCGCCGCGGGCGAACACCCCGACTGGACCGACTACCGCCGCGCCATGGTCGCCGACCGCCGCGTCCTCGCCCGCCTCACCCCGCGCCGCGCCTACGGCCTCCTGGAACGGGTCAGTGGGTGAGGAGGTCGGAGACGGTGACGAAACGGTAGCCCTGGGCGCGCAGGTCGCTGACGATACGGGGGATGGCGGCGAGGGATTCGGCGGCGTTGCCGTACATGACGTGCAGCAGGATGATCGAGCCGGGGCGGGTTTCGCGCACGGCTTGCTCGGCGATGGTGGCGGCGTCGGCGGTGGTGCCGGAGTCGGGTTCCACGTCCCACATGATCGTGGTGCGGTCGTGGTCGGCGAGGTAGCGCGGCAGGGACCAGAGTTTCTTGCCGTAGGGCGGGCGGAAGGTGACCGGGCCCTGGTAGCCGGTGGCGCGGATGGCGGTGTCGGTGCGTTCGACTTCCTCGCGCACGGTGGCGGGGGAAACGAAGAGCATGCGGCGGTGGCTGTAGGTGTGGTTGCCCAGCTCGTGGCCCGCGGCGGCGATGGCGCGGCCGAGCTCGGGGCGGGCGTCGAGATCGCGGCCGTTGAGGTAGAAGGTGGCGCGGACGTCGAGCTCGGCGAGAACGCGCAGGACTTCGGTGGCGCGCTCGCTCGGCCCGTCGTCGAGGGTGAGGGCGACCAGCTTCTCGGTGGTGTCCACGCGGTCGACCAACCGGCCGGCCACCTGATAGGTGCGCGAACCGACCAAACGGTATCCACCGATCAGCACCACGAGCACCAGCACGAGTCCGGCGGCGGTCCCGATGATCCATGAGCGACGCATCGCGCCAGTCAAACACACCGGCACCGGAACGGCAGCGCGCCAGCGCGATTCGATCCGGCACCGCGCGGCGAGCAACCCGCCTGCTACGACGACGGCGCCCGGGCCGTCGGGGCCACGGGCGCCGTCGAGCGGGTCCGGCGATCAGAAGTTGATCATGTGCCCGGCCAGGCCGTGGAAGGCCTCCTGCAGCGCCTCACTGAGGGTCGGGTGGGTGTGCACGTTGCGGGTGAGCTCGTTGACGGTGAGATCCCACTTCTGGGCCAGCGTCAGCTCCGGCAACAGCTCGGAGACATCCGGGCCGATGAGGTGGCCGCCGAGGAGCTCGCCGTAGCGGGCGTCGGAGATGAGCTTGACGAAACCGGTGGGATCGCCGAGGCCGTGCGCCTTGCCGTTGGCGGTGAACGGGAAGGTCGCGACCTTCACGTCGTAGCCCTCGGCTCGCGCCTGCTCCTCGGTGAGGCCGAAGCTGGCGACCTGCGGCTGGCAGAAGGTCGCGCGCGGCATCATCCGGTAGTCGCCCAGGGTGAGCGTCGGCGCGCCGGCGATGGTCTCGGCCGCGACCACGCCCTGCGCCTCGGCGACGTGGGCCAGCTGCAGCTTGGCGGTGACGTCACCGATGGCGTAGATGTGCGGGACGTTGGTGCGCATGTTGTCGTCGATGGCGATCGCGCCGCGGTCGGTGAGCGCGACACCGGTGTTCTCCAGGCCGTAGCCCTCGACCCGCGGCGCGAAGCCGACGGCCTGCAGCACCTTGTCCACGGTGACGGTCTCCACCGAACCGGACTTGTTGTCCTTGATGGCGACGGTCACCTTGGTACCGTCGTCGTCGATGGACTGCACGGCGGCACCGGTGGTGATGGTGATGCCGAGCTTCTTGTAGGCCTTGGTGATCTCCTTGGAGACGTCGGCGTCCTCGTTGGGCAGCGCGCGGTCGAGGAACTCCACGATGCGCACGTCCACGCCGTAGTTCTTCAGGACGTAGCCGAACTCCATGCCGATGGCGCCCGCGCCGACGATGAGGATCGAACCCGGCAGGTCACGGGTCATGATCTGCTCTTCGTAGGTAACCACGTTGGCGCTGCGGGAGGTGCCGGGCAGCAGCTTGGTGACGGTGCCCGTGGCGATGATGACGTTGTCGAAGGTGATCGACTCGGTGCCGCCCTTGCTCAGTTCCACCGAGAGGGTGTTGGCGTCGACGAACGTGCCCTTGCCGTCGAACTCGTCGATCTTGTTCTTCTTCATCAGGAAGTGGACGCCCTTGACGCGGCCGTCGGCGACCTTGCGACTGCGGTCGAACGCCGCACCGAAGTCGAAGCTGACGTCGCCGGAGATTCCGAACGTCTTGGCTTCCTTGTGGAAGATGTGCGCGAGCTCCGCATTGCGCAGCAGCGCCTTCGACGGGATGCAGCCCACGTTCAGGCACACACCACCCCAGTATTTCTGCTCGACAACCGCTGTTCGCAGGCCGAGTTGCGCGGACCGGATCGCGGCGACGTAACCGCCGGGACCAGCACCGAGAACGACGACATCGTAGTGGGAAGTCACGTCTGCGAGCCTAACGCTGCCGCGCTCGGTTCACCCACCGTGCCCCCGCCTCGGTGAGATCCAGGCCACAGCCGCGGCGGCGTCCGCGCCTGCCGCGCCGGGCCGCGCCGCCGCCTGCGGGCGGGACTACGCTGGTCACCGTGGTGAACGGCGGAACGAGCGGTCGGCAACCGGTCGCGATGTCCGCGCCGGCGCCGCTCGCGGGCGCTCCGCCACCGGCGCGTCCGATCGACGACACCGCCTCGACCCAGCTGGTCCGCCTGGTGCGTGATGTCGTTTCGCTATCACAGCCCGATCCGGTCGCGATCGCGCGGATTCCCGGCACGGACGACGCGGTGCTCGGCGGCGAACTGCACCGCATTCCGCTGACCTCGCTGGTGCGGCTGTGGGAGCTGCTGGCCCGCAACGGCCGCGGCGCGGGGCTCGCGGTCGCCGCGGCCGCGCCGCTCGGCACGCTGGCCACCTGGGACTACCTGGTGACCACCGGGCCCACGCTGGCCGCGGCGCTGCGCGCGGCCCAGCCCTATCACCGGTTGGTGACCGCGGCGGCCGAGGGCTTCGCGCTGCGCGAGGACGACGGCCTCACCGTCGAATTCCGCACCACCGCGGGCGATCCCGCCGTGGCCGCGGTGATCAACGAGTACGTGCTCGCCTACTACCTGCGCCGCGCGCGGGAGGCGACCGGGCGGGCGGTGACGCCGGCCCGGGTCACCTTCGCCGGTCCCGCACCGCGCGAGCATTCGGCGTTGGTGGACGCCTTCGGCACCCGCCGCATCGAGTTCGGCGCAGGCGCCGACAGCATCACCTTCGCCCCCGACGACGCCCACGCGCCGCTGACCCGGGCCGATCCGGCGCTGGCGCACCTGCTGCGCGACCACGCCGACCTCGTGCTCGCCACCGCGCGGCCGATCCCCGGCCCGCTGGACGCCTTCCGGGCCGCCCTCGACGCCGCCCTCGACGACGGCGAACCCGCACTGCCCGCGGTGGCGCGACGGCTGGCGACCAGCCCGCGGACCCTGCAACGGCGGCTGGCCGCACACGGCACGACCTGGCGGCAGGAACTGGATCTGGCCCGCCACGAACGGGCCCGCGTCCTGCTGGCCGGCGGGCGCACCACCGCCGCGGTCGCCGAGCGGCTCGGCTTCACCGACGACCGCGCGCTGCGCAAGGCGAGCAGACGCTGGCGCGGCGTCTCGCCGACCGGCCTGCACCACCGCTAGCCGGATCGCACCCCGCCGCTCGCGGCCGTCCCGCGCGTGGCGCGAAGGGACCGGTCCCTGTCGTCGGCGGACCTGGGCCGCCCGGGTACCCGCCCCTAGTGTCGACAGCAACGGATCGCAGGATCCGAAAATCGTTGGCACAGAAGGAGAATTCGATGACCGAGCCAGCACCGCGACAGGCCGCCGCGACCGGGCTGCCCCGGACGGGCCGGGAGTTCCAGCTGGCCGCCCGGCCGGACGGCGTGCCCACCGCCGCGAACTTCGCCCTGGTGACGCGACCGGTCCCGGAACCGGCGCCCGGCCAGGTCCTGGTGCGCAACACCTGGATGTCGGTGGACCCGTACATGCGGGGGCGGATGGACGATCGCCCCTCCTACATCGAGCCGTTCCGGATCGGCGCGCCGCTGGAGGGGTCGGCGGTGGGCGAGGTGATCGCCTCCCGCGCGCCCGCGGTGCCGGTGGGCACCACCGTCACCCACTTCGCGGGCTGGCGCGACTACGCCGTGCTCGACGCGGCCGCGGTGACCCCGGTGGACCCGGACCTGGCGCCGCCCTGGCAGTACCTGGGCGCGTTGGGCACCACCGGCCTCACCGCCTACGCCGCACTCACCGACGTGGCGCCGGTGCGGCCGGGGGACACGGTCTTCGTGTCCGCCGCGGCGGGCGCGGTCGGCAGCGTCGCCGGTCAGCTCGCGAAACTGCTCGGCGCGGGGCGGGTGATCGGTGCGGCAGGCGGCCCGGCCAAGAACGCGCTGCTGCGGGAGGAGTTCGGCTTCGACGCGGCGCTCGATCACCGGGCGGGCGATCTGGCCGGGCAGCTGGCCGCGGCCGCGCCCGAGGGCATCGATGTCTACCTCGACAGCGTCGGCGGCGAACACCTGCGGGTCGCGGTCGAGGCCATGCGCCCGCGCGGCCGGATCGCGCTCGTGGGGGCGATCAGCGGCTACAACGGTGCGGCGGCCGAACCCGGCCCCGACCTGTACAAGGCGGCCACCCGGGAGGTGTCGCTGCGGGGCATGCTGGTGAACAGCTACTTCGACCGTTTCGGCGAGTACATCGGCAAGGCGGCGGGCTGGCTGGCGCGCGGCGAACTGCGGACCAGGCAGACCGTCCACGAGGGACTCGAGCAGGCCCCCACGGCGTTGCTCGGGGTGCTGTCCGGCGCCAACGTCGGCAAGATGCTGGTCCGGCTGGCCGACTAGCGCTCCCGCCACACCTTCGCCGCGGCGCGGCAGAAGTTGCCGCCGAACACCGCCGCCAGATCGGCCGGGGTGAAACCGCGGGCGGCGAGCACCTGGTCCAGACCGGGCACGCTGTCGAGCCCGAGCAGTTCCTCGGGAGCGGTCCACTGCAGCGGGCCCCAGGCGGTGTAGGCGTCGGAGAAGGCGCCGGGGTTCTCGGTGAGTTCGGCGTTGAAATCGGCGGCGTCGAAGGAGTAGTCCGAGCCGATGCCGATGTGCTCGATACCGACCAGCTCGGCGCCGTACTGGATGTGATCGGCCATCGCCTCGACCCGCTCGGCGGCCTGCTCGGGCCGGTTGCGGCCGAGGAAGATGCCCACGCCGTTGATCCCGATCACCCCGCCGGTCGCCGCGCAGGCGCGGGCCTGGTCGTCGGTGATGTTGCGCGGATGTTCCCACAGCGCGGCGAAATTGGCGTGGCTGTAGATCATCGGGACGTCGGTGTGCTCGGCGAGGTCGAGGCCGGTGCGGCGCGAGCAGTGCGCGCCGTCGACGAACACCCCGACCTCGTTGAGCACCCGCACCAGGTCACGGCCGTAGGCGGTGAGGCCGGTGTCCTCGGTGTCCAGGCAGCCGCAGCCCGCGGCGTTGGCGTGGTTGTAGGCGGGCAGCAGCGAGCGGACACCGAGCTCGTGGAAGACGCGCACGGTGTCCAGGTCACCGCCGAGCGGACCGGCGTCCTCGAGGTCGAAAGCCAACGCGATGGCGCCGGGCGCGCCGACGTCGGCCAGGGTGTCGACCAGGCGGAAGCGGCCGTCGGCCACCGCGGCGGCCCGG
Organism: Nocardia sp. FDAARGOS_372; assembly: GCF_002554515.1. NCBI lineage: Bacteria > Bacillati > Actinomycetota > Actinomycetes > Mycobacteriales > Nocardiaceae > Nocardia > Nocardia sp. FDAARGOS_372. Next base: position 4,277,549 of record NZ_PDDW01000001.1, read on the forward strand.
AAGGCGTGCAGTAGCTCCAGGGTGTCTGTCGTGCGCTGACGCGAATAGCCGACGTTGACCGACAGATAGGAGCCGAGCGGATAACGAGCCAGCTCGGCGACCTCGGCATCGGGTGTCAGCGGCAGGCAGCAATGCTGCTCCCAGAGGAAGGGAGACATATCGGACTCCTGTTCGCTCGTGCGTGGTGGCGATCCTACGAGGCCACGGCAACTCATGAGCATCCCTGCCGCGCGCCGCGCCGAGCGCATCCGCCGTCCGCGCACGCGGGCGCGAATCGGCTCGGCCACAATGTGGGCATGAGCGGCGTGGAGCAGAATGTGACCGATCCGTACCTCTGGCTCGAGGATGTGACCGACGAGCGCGCCCTGGACTGGGCCCGAGCCCATAACGAGGTGGTCGCAGCGCGTTTCGCCGCCACCGAGCGGTTCGCCCGGCTCGAGCAGCGCATCCTCGACATGCTCGACACCGACACCAAGATCGCCTACCCCGGCCGCCGCGGCCGGTGGCTGTACAACTTCTGGCGCGACGCCGAGCACCCGCGCGGAGTGTGGCGGCGCACCACCTTCGCCGAGTACGCCCAGCCGTCGCCGGACTGGGACGTGCTCATCGACCTCGACGCGCTCGCCGATCAAGAGGAGGAGAACTGGGTGTGGGGCGGCGCGGCGGTACTGCGCCCCGAGCAGCGCCGCGCCCTGATCAGCCTGTCCCGCGGCGGCGCCGACGCCAAGGTGGTGCGCGAATTCGACATCGAGACGCGGCAGTTCGTCGCCCCCGAGGACGGCGGCTTCTACCTGCCCGAGGCGAAGTCGGAGATCCGCTGGATCGACGCCGACGAGGTCTACGTCGGCACCGATTTCGGGCCCGGCTCGCTCACCGACTCCGGCTACCCGCGCATCGCCAAGCGGTGGCGGCGCGGCACCCCGCTGGAGCAGGCGCGCACGGTGTTCGAGGGCGAACCGGGCGACGTGGCGGTCTCGGCCGGCTACGACCGGACCCCCGGCTACGAACGGCACTTCGTCGGCCGCGCCACCGACTTCTTCAACGAGGAGGTCTACCTCCTCGACCCGGACGGCACCCCGCGGCTGCTGGAGGTGCCCACCGACGCCAGCGAATCCTGGTACAAGGACTGGCTGCTGGTGCGGCTGCGGTCGCCGTGGGAAGTCGGCGGCACCACCTACCCGACCGGCGCACTGCTGGCCACCGACTTCCCGTCCTTCCTGGCCGGTGAGCGCCGCTTCGACGTGCTGTTCACCCCGGACGCGCACACCTCACTGCACGGCTACGGCTGGACCGAGAACCACCTGTTGCTCATCACGTTGCAGGACGTGCAGACCAAGCTGCACGTGCTCACCCCCGGTGCGGACGGCTGGGCGATCGAACCGCTCGCCGACACCCCGCCGATGGCCACCACCAGCGTCATCAACCTCGACCCGCTCGAGGGCGGCGACGAGTTCATGCTCACCACAAGTGGTTTCACCACCCCGGCGACTCTGCTGGCCGGTTCGGTGGGCGGGCCGACCACCACGCTCAAACAGGAACCCGGCTTCTTCGACGCCGCGGGCATCGAGACCGAACAGTTCTTCGCCCGCTCCGACGACTCGACCATGGTGCCGTACTTCGTGATCCGGCATCGCGACCGCAAGGGCAGCCCGGGACCGACGGTGATGTCGGGCTACGGCGGATTCGAGGTGTCCCGCACGCCCGCCTACAGCGGCGCGTCCGGCATGGGCTGGCTCGAGCGCGGCGGCACCTGGGTGATGACCAACATCCGCGGCGGCGGTGAGTACGGCCCGGAATGGCACACCTCGGTACAGAAGGCCAACCGGCACAAGGTGTACGAGGACTTCGCCGCCATCGCCCGCGACCTCGTCGCACGCGGCATCACCACCCCCGATCAGCTCGGCGCGGTGGGTGGCAGCAACGGGGGCCTGCTGATGGGCGTGATGCTCACCCGCTATCCGGAACTGTTCGGCGCCATCGTCTGCCAGGTGCCGCTGCTGGACATGAAGCGCTACCACCTGCTGCTGGCCGGCGCGTCCTGGATGGCCGAGTACGGTGACCCGGACAAGCCGGAGGAATGGGCCTACATCCGCGAGTACTCCCCCTACCAGAACGTGCGGGCGGACGCGGACTACCCGCCGATCCTGCTCACCACCTCCACCCGCGACGACCGGGTGCATCCCGGGCACGCGCGCAAGTTCGCCGCGCTGCTCGAGGAGCAGGGGCACACCTTCTGGTACCACGAGAACATCGAGGGCGGGCACGGCGGCGCGGCCGACAACAAGCAGATGGCCTTCCAGGCGGCGCTGATCTACGAGTTCTTCACCCAGATGCTGATGGAGCGCCGAACCGCCGCGCGGGACTGAATCAGCGGTCGCGCAACCACTTCTCGATCCGGTCGACGGTGGCGACCGGATCGGGGATCCAGCCGTTGTGGCCGAGCGGCTCGGGCTGGTGCCAGGTGGTGATCTCGGCGGCGGGCATCTTGTCCAGCAGATGCCGCGCCGAGCTGGGCGGGGTGAGCTCGTCGCCGGTCATCGTGATCGACAGCACCGGCAGCTTCAGCCGCGCGATCCGCTCCTCGTAGTCGATGTCGGCGCCCACCGGCACGAACCGGCCGGTGCGCGCCAGCCGGGCCCAGTCCGAGATCAGCACCTTCGACTGGGGGCCGAAGCCGCCCACCGTGATCCGGTGGCCCGGCCAGAATCCGGCCAGGTTCGCCGTCAACACGGCGGCGGTGGTGCCGAACAGCAGGCCGGGGGCGGCCAGCCCGCGATAGCCGCGGTAATAGGGCGTGCCGGAGGCGACCAGGATCAGCCCGCCCAACCTGCCCCGGATCCGCGCGGCGTACATCACCGACAACTGACCGCCCATGCTGTGGCCGAGCAGGTAGGGGGTACTGGCCGGGAAGCGGCTGCGCACGACCTCGAAAATGGCCGGGAAATCGACCGACGCCAGTTCGTGGTAGCCGTAGGTGCTGTCCGGTCCCGGCCGCGGCCTGCTGTCGCCGTTGCCGCGCAGTTCCCCGATCGCGGCGTCGAAGCCGCGTCGGGCCAGCTGCCGGGCGACGGCCTCGTAGTAGGCACCGGGCACGCCGAGCCCGGGCATGATCACCACCACCGGCCGGGGCGCGTCGGGTGTCACGGGATGCCGATGGCTGCCCTCGGCCGGGATCAGCCGCACCGGAACGGTGCTGCCGTCCGGTACCTGGATCGGAACCGTCTGCATACCGCTCAGGCTCGCACCGCCCCCATGATCACCCGGCTGAGCACCCGGATCACGTCGTCGAGCGGCGGGCGCGGGTCCGTGCCGCTCCAGGAGTCGACGACGTAGTTCACCGCGCCGATGATCGCCAGCACCCGCATCTCGTAGTCACCGGGCGGGATCTCGCCCTGCAAAGCGGCGTCCTCGGTCGCACTGGCCAGCAACGCGCCCCACGCGCGGCGCAGCTCCAGGCGGAACTTCTCCACCTTCGGCCCGGCGCCGACCACCTCGACCAGGACGACCCGCGCCTTCCGCGGGTCCGAGCCGATCGCCTCGATGTAGGCGCGCACGGCGGCATCGATCCGCTCCAGCGCGGTCCCCTCGGCGTTCTTGTCCAGGGCTGCGGCCACGGCGTCGCGCGATTCCCGGTCGATCTGCTCGTAGAGCTCGAGCAGCAGGGACTCGCGGCCGGTGAACTCCTCGTAGAACTGACGCGAGGAAAGTCCGGCGTCCTTACAGATGGCGCCCACCGAGCTGTTGGCGTATCCGTCGCGCGCGAAGACCGTCAGTCCTGATTCCAGAAAACGCGCACGCCGCTGGCGTTGCCGGTCCTCTACGGGTTGCCCGGCATACATTCGTCCCGTATTCGCATCCTGTGACATTGCGCCAGACAATACCGAAGGCGGGGAACCCCTCGTCATGGATCGGGCCCTTCGTCGCACCGGTGGGCGCGGCGAGCGGCGCGCCCGCCGCGCGCACCCGGTCGGCCCGCCGATCCTGACCTACAGTTGCCGCATGTCGACCGCACTGCTGTACGGGCTGGGGACCGCGGTTCCGCTGCTGGTCGGCGCCGCGATCGGACTGCGATGGACGTTGCCGAAACCGCTGCTCGCCTCCTTGATGGCCTTCGGCGCGGGCACGATGATCGCGGCGGTCTCCTCGGAGTTGTTCGCCCCCGCCTTCCGGCAGGCCGGGGCGTTGGTCGCGGGCGCGGCGCTGTTCCTCGGCGCGGGCGTCTACGTGGTGGCCAACCACCTGATCGAGACGAAACTCGGCGCGGGCGCGATCGGCTGGGCCCTGATGCTGGGCACGGTGCTGGACGGCGTCCCGGAGAACACCGCCCTCGGTGTCTCGCTCAGTGCCGAGGCGGGCGTGGTGCTGCTGGTCGCGGTGGCGGTGGGCAATGTGCCCGAGGCGATCGGCGGCGCCGCGCTGATGCGGCAGCGCCCCGGCTTCTCCGCCCGGCGCGCACTGGCCCTGTGGACGGTGACGGCGGCGGTGCTGGTCGCGGTGACCGTGCTCGGGAAAGCGCTGTCGGGCAACCTGTCGGCCACCCATATCGCGGTCGTCCAGGCGTTCGCCGGTGGTGCGACGATCGCGGTGCTGGCGGATTCCCTGATGCCCGAAGCCTATCGGGAGGGCGGCTGGTGGGTCGGAATGGCCACCGCCGCAGGATTTCTGGTCGCCTTCGTGCTCGCGGGCTGAATACCGCGGCGGCGGAAGTCGCGCGCAACGGTAGCGCTATCGGGGCGAGTGCAATACGCTTCGCGCGGATGAAAACCGCCGCATGGAGGAACGATTGACCACTCCGAGTATGCCGGAGGACGGTGCGGGCGGAACCGAGGTCCGGCGCACAGTACCTTTGTCGCAGCTCGTGCACCTGATGGCCGAATACCAGAAACTCGGTGCGCACCGGCAGACGTTTCTCGCCGCCCCCGTCAGCGATACGTTCGTGCGCGGGTGCGGCATCGTCGCGGGCTGTCTCGGCGCCGTCGCGGTGATCTGCGCGGCCGTCGGCGCCGTGAGCGGCGGGGCGGCGATCGGGCTGGTCGCGGCGGTGCCCGCCGGACTCGCCCTGTACCGAGGCCGGCTCAACAACCGCAATCGCGCCGCCCGGCTCGACCTCTTCGAACACGGCATGACGGTGTATCGCTCCGGCGAACGGGTCGCCGGATTCCGCTGGGACACCGCCGAAGTGCGGCAGCAGGCCATTCCCTTCCAGAACACCGCCCACATCGAGTACTCCCTGGAGATGTCGGGCCCCGACGGCTCGCACGCGCGATTCGACGAAACCCATTTCGCCGAGGGCCGGGAATGGGCCAGAGCCATCCAATCCGCCGTCACCGCCACCCAACTCCCGCGCGCGGTGACGGTGATCGACGAAGGCGACACCGCGCGTTTCGGCGATTTCGCGCTGAATCTCGACGCGCTGGTGTTCCGCGGCGACCAGTATCCGTGGGACCGCATCCAGCTCATCGACGCGCGCAGCGGACTGGTGCGGATCAAGGTGGACGGCAACTGGGTTTCGCTCGCCCCGGTCGGCACCATCCCGAATTTCTACATCTTCAACGAACTCGCCGAACGACTACGGTTGCCTGCCACCGCCTGAGCGGGTCAGCGGCCGGAGGCGGCAGCGCAGCATCACCACGCAGGCCGCCCCCGCACAAGCACAATCCAGCACAGCCTGAGCGGGTCAGCGGCCGAAGGCGGCAGCGCAGCATCACCACGCAGGCCGCCCCCGCACAAGCACAATCCAGCACAGCCTGAGCGGGTCAGCGGCCGAAGGCGGCAGCGCTGGTTTCAGTCCAGGGTGTCGATGTTGTGCAGGATGACGCGTTGGGCGGCGGCCCAGGCGGGCGAGCCGACGTCGAGGAAGTCGGCGTGTGTGACGCCGGGCAGCTCGTGCAGGTGGGCGTTGTCGCCCGCGGCGCGCGCGGCCGCGATGTAGCGGCGGCTCTGCTCGATCGAGACGACCTGGTCGGCGTCGCCGTGTAGCGCGTCGATGCGGATGCCGACCGGCAGGTGCGCGATGGGCGAGGCGATCCGGTAGCGGTCGGGCACCTCGTCCGGCGCGCCGTCGAGCAGGGCGCGGACGAAGGCGTCGTGGCCGCGGGTCACCGCCAGTTCGAGATCGAACACGCCCGCCATGAGCGTCGCGCTGCGCGGCCGGACGCGCGGCTGCGCACCCGGCGCCGTGGGCGGCAGCGTGTGCCTGCCCGCCACCCACGCGGCCAGGTGCCCACCGGCGGAATGCCCGGCGACGTGGACGCGCTCCAGGTCGAGCCGGTGTCCGGAGCGTTCCTGGACCACCGTCGCGAGCGCCTCCACGGCGTCGTCGGCGTCGGCGAGCGTGCTCGGCCAGCCACCGCCGCCGCGCACCCGGCGGTATTCGATGTTCCAGACCGCGACGCCGTGCCGGGCCAGCGCTGTGGAGTTGGCGGCGGTGTCGTCGAGGTCGCGCCACTGCGACCAGCCGCCGCCGTGCACCATCACGACCACCGGATACGGCGCGGCGCCGCGCTCGGGGAGATACAGGTCGCCGATGTGGTCGGGGTCCGGGCCGTAGGCGATCCGCAGCGGCGCGTCCGGGGTGGCGGGCGGCGGGCCCGCGGGAGTGGTGACGACACTCGGCGGCGCGGACGTTCGCTCGCCGGCCGCGCACCCGGCGGCGGCGAACACGGCCACCACGGCGGCCAGCGCGCGACGGCGGCTGACGGCGGGCAGCGGGATCGGTCTGCTCCCGTCCGTACTCATCGGCACCGGCTCCCTCCACGTCGGTCGTCCGACCGACTGTATCGAGCGTCGTCCCGCCTGCGGGCCGGGTATGCCGGGCCGGAACGGCCGAGAGCCGGGCCACCGTCGGTGGCCCGGCTCTCGGGTTCTCTCAAAGGTGTTGCCGTGCGGCGGGACTCAGAAGTCCATGCCGCCCATGCCACCGGTCGGGTCGCCGGCGGGAGCGGCGGCCTTCTCCGGCTTGTCGGCGACGACGGCCTCGGTGGTGAGGAACAGGGCCGCGATGGAGGCCGCGTTCTGCAGCGCCGAGCGGGTGACCTTGACCGGGTCGGCGACGCCGGCGGCCAGCAGGTCCTCGTACTCGCCCGAGTCGGCGTTCAGGCCGTGGCCGGCCTCCAGGTTCGAGACCTTCTCGGCGACCACGCCGGGCTCGAGGCCGGCGTTGAAGGCGATCTGCTTCAGCGGAGCCGAGAGGGCGACGCGCACGATGTTCGCGCCGGTGGCCTCGTCACCGGTCAGCTTCAGCTCGTCCAGGGCCGGGGCGGCCTGCAGCAGGGCCACGCCACCACCGGCGACGATGCCCTCCTCGACGGCGGCCTTCGCGTTGCGGACGGCGTCCTCGATGCGGTGCTTGCGCTCCTTGAGCTCGACCTCGGTGGCCGCGCCCGCCTTGATGACGGCCACGCCGCCGGCCAGCTTGGCCAGCCGCTCCTGCAGCTTCTCGCGGTCGTAGTCGGAGTCGGAGTTCTCGATCTCGGTGCGGATCTGCGCGACCCGGCCCTTGATCGCCTCGGCGTCGCCCGCGCCCTCGACGATGGTGGTCTCGTCCTTGGTCACGACGACCTTGCGAGCCTGGCCGAGCAGCTCGATGCCCGCGGTCTCCAGCGAGAGGCCGACCTCTTCGCTGATGACCTCGCCACCGGTCAGGATGGCGATGTCGGCCAGCTGGGCCTTGCGGCGGTCACCGAAGCCCGGGGCCTTGACGGCGACGGACTTGAAGGTGCCACGGATCTTGTTCACGACCAGGGTCGACAGGGCCTCGCCCTCGACGTCCTCGGCGATGATCAGCAGCGGCTTGCCGGCCTGGATGACCTTCTCCAGCAGCGGCAGCAGGTCCTTGACGGTGGAGACCTTCGAGCCGACGAGCAGGATGTAGGGATCCTCGAGGACCGCTTCCTGACGCTCGGGATCGGTCACGAAGTAGCCGGAGATGTAGCCCTTGTCGAAGCGCATGCCCTCGGTCAGCTCCAGCTGGAGGCCGAAGGTGTTGCTCTCCTCGACGGTGATGACGCCTTCCTTGCCGACCTTGTCCATGGCCTCGGCGATCAGCTCACCGATGGACGCGTCGCCCGCGGAGATGCCCGCGGTGGCGGCGATCTGCTCCTTGGTCTCGACCTCCTTGGCGGTGTCGAGCAGCTTGGCGGTCACGGCCTCGACGGCCTTCTCGATGCCGCGCTTGAGGCCCAGCGGGTTCGCGCCCGCGGCCACGTTGCGCAGACCCTCGCGCACCAGCGCCTGGGCGAGCACGGTGGCGGTGGTGGTGCCGTCGCCCGCGACGTCGTCGGTCTTCTTGGCGACTTCCTTGACCAGCTCGGCGCCGATCTTCTCGTAGGGATCCTCCAGCTCGATCTCCTTGGCGATGGACACACCATCGTTGGTGATCGTGGGGGCGCCCCACTTCTTCTCCAGGACAACGTTGCGACCCTTGGGGCCCAGCGTCACCTTGACCGCGTCGGCGAGGCTGTTCAGACCGCGCTCGAGGCCGCGGCGGGCCTCTTCGTCATACGCAATTGTCTTGGCCATGGCGTTGTTGAGATCCTCCATGTGGATGGCTGACACGCAGGACGACCGCAGGTTGGGTCGTCCCAGGTACGCTGGCCAGGTGCGGTGCCCGCGACGGACGACCGAGGGTGTCGATGGAACCCGGTCTCACCGTCCCGACCTGGCACTCACAGGTCGAGAGTGCCAAACCCATTTCTAGCACTCGGGGGTGGCGAGTGCAAGGTCTGCCCGGCCCTCAGGAACGGTCGTCGATCCGCAGCAACAGCGCGACGAAGGCGTCGGTGCGGCGCTCCTCGGGGGTACGCGGTTCCTCGTTGCCCACGGTGACCAGCTCGGCGTCGCGCAGCAACAGCTCGGCTTCCACCCGCATGACGGCCCGGATGAACGGTGGCGCCACCTCCGGGGGCAGGTCGCCGTGCACGATGTACTCGCCGTCGGGACCGGACTCGGTCTGCACGTACGACAGCGCACGCAGCAGGTCGATCCGGCGTTCCCCCGCGACCAGGTCGGAATCCTCGGCCGTCTCATCCGCCATTGCTATAGCTTAACGGGCAGCGTCAGGAAGACTCCTTCGCCACGAGCTGCGACAGCACCTCCACCAGGTGCGCCTCGGTCTGCTCCTTGTCGATGCCGAGACCGCTGAGCGGGCCCGCGCCGTGCTCCTCCTCGAGCAACGCGAGCAGGATGTGTTCGGTGCCGATGTAGTTGTGGCCCAGCCGAAGCGCCTCGCGGTAGGTCAGCTCGAGGACCTTCTTGGCGTCGCTCGCGAACGGGATCAAGCCGCTGTCGGCGGGCTTCTCGCTCGGCGCGGGCGGGAAGGCCGCGACCGCCGCCGTGCGCAGCGCGTCTTCGGTGACGCCGCGCGCGGTGATCTCCCGCATGGCCAGCGCGTCCGGCTGGCTCATCAGTCCGAGGATCAGGTGCGCGGCGCTGATCTCGGCGTGCCCGGACAGCCGAGCCGCTTCCTGGGACGCCATGACGACCTGCTGGGCACGCGGAGTGAAGCGGGCGAACCCGTCGTTGGGGTCGATGCCCCCGGCGGCGGGCCCCTTCGGCACGAAACGCTTCTGGGCGGCCTGCTTGGACACGCCCATGCTGGCGCCGATGTCGGTCCAGGACGCCCCGGAGCGACGGGCCTGGTCGACGAAGTGGCCGATCAGATGGTCGGCCACCTCGCCGAGATGGTTCGCCGCGACCACGGCGTCGGAGAGCTGTTCCAACACGTTGTCGGGCCTGGCTCGTTTGATGGCGGTGATGAGGTCGTCGAGACGAATCTGCGGTGTGGTCATGCGTCAACTGTAGGTTGACGACCTCCGGTGCGTCAACCTACAGTTGACGGATGGGTCAGCGCAGTCCCGCCGCGACCACCGCGCTGCGTACCACCTGCTCCTTCACCAAGGCCGCTGCGCGGCCCCGCAGCATGAAACGGCCCGGAGTGTCGTCGGCGCGCAACTGGTGGATGAGGCCGTCCTGCCTGCCCAAGCTCAGGCACTGCAGGTAGTAGCGGAAGCGCAATTCGGCCGGCTGCGCGCCGCGCAGGCGCGCGGCGACCGTGTCGGCGGCGTGTTTGCCGGTGGGCAGGGCGGTCGCGCAGGCCATCCGCAATTCACGGCCGCCGGGGCCCTCGATCAGCGCGCAGTCACCCGCGGCGTGGATGTCCGGGTGCGAGAGCGAGCGCAGGAACCGGTCCGTGCGGACGCGGCCGAGCGCATCCACGGCGATGCCGGCGCGGGCCGCCAGGTCGGGCACCGCGAAACCGGTGGCCCACACCGTCGCGGCCGCCGGGACGACGGTGCCGTCGGCCAGGCGCGGACCCTGCGGCGTCACCTCCACCACCTTGACGTCGGTCCGCACCTCGACGCCCAGCCGGTCCAGCACCGCGCGGATGTGCGCCACCGCCTCGGCCCCGAGCCAGGCCCCCGGTTCGTCGGTGCCGAGCAACAGCACCCGGGTGCCCGGGTGCGATTCGGCGAGTTCGGTGGACAGTTCGATGCCGGTCGCGCCGGTGCCCACGATGGCCACCGGGCCCGCGCCCTCGACCTGCCAGTCCGCGGCGTCCGCGGTGTCCGCCGACCGGGCGAACTCGGCCACACCGGGGACGTCGTGCGGGGCGGTGCTGCCGAGCGCGTAGATCAGCGAGTCGTAGCTCAGCACCCGGCCGGTGTCGAGGCCGACGGTGCGGGCGGCCGGGTCGAGGTCGGTGGCACGGGCACACACGAAGTCGATGCCCTGGTCGCCGAGCACCCGCGCCAGCTCCCACTGCCGCAGCGGCTGCCCGGCCACCCGCTGGTGCAGCCGCACCCGTTCGATGAACTGCGCCCGCGCGTCCACCACCGTCACCTGGGCGCCGCGCGCCTTCTTCGCCAGCCGCCGCGCCGCCGACAGGCCCGCGTACCCCGCGCCAAGAACGACGATCCGATGCTGTCCGGTCATGATGAGGCTCCTTCCGTTCGCCGATACCCCTCAGACCGGACAGGCGCCGGAAATCTGACCGCCGCCGCGATGAGCTACGTCACACCGGATCGGGGCTCAGCCGCCCGAACGCGGCCAGCTTGGCCGGATTCACCACCAGCCGCAGCGCGGCGATGGCGTCCTCGGTGTAGTCGATACCCACCACCAGCATCGGCGCGCCCGCCACCCGGACCACCAGCGCGGGCGCGCCGTTGGCATCTTCGACACCGATCACCATGCCGGGCACCTGCCTGCGGAACAGACCGAGCAGGTAGCGGGCGACCCGGTCGGCGCCCTCGACCGGACGGCGGGCCGCGTTGATCACACCGCCACCGTCGGCGGTGGCGGTGGCGTCGGCGGTGAGCAGGTTGCGCAGCGCGGCCACGTCACCGGTGCTCGCGGCGGCCAGGAACCGCTCGAGCAGCGCGCGGGCCCGCTCGGCGGAGACCTCGAAACGGTTGCGGCCCAGCCGGACCCGCTGCGTCGCCCGGTGATAGGCCTGCTGCGCGGCACTGTCGGACACGTCGAGCATCTCGGCGATCTCGCGGTGGGGGTAGCCGAAGGCCGCGTGCAGCACGAACACCGCGCGCTCGAGCGGGTTCAACCGCTCGAGCGCGGTGAGCAGCGCCAGCGACACCGACTCGCGCAGTTCGACGGTCTCCAGCGGGCCGAGTTCCGCGGTCGGCACCGGTTCGGGCAGCCACGGTCCCACGTAGCTCTCCCGGCGGGCCCGAGCGGAGACCAGCCAAGTGCGGCACAGATTCACCACCGCGGTGGTCAACCACGCTTCGGGCGTGCGGATCTGGGACCGATCGGCGCCCGCCCAGCGCAGATAGGTCTCCTGCACGGCGTCCTCGGCCTCGGTCGCCGAGCCGAGCATCCGGTAGGCGAGTGCGAACAGGCGCGGGCGATGCGCCTGGAACTCGCGCAATCCGTCCGGTTCCACGTCACCTCCCGCCGCTGTGCTCAGAGTTCCAGATCCTCCGGGGTGGTGCGCCTGCCGCCCGGCCTGCGCAGCCGCAGCCGGGCGCTGGACGCGCGGATGGCCGGACGCCGCCGCTGCGCCCGGCGCTGGGCCCGCCGCTCGGCGGGCTTGTGCTGCCAGGTCTCCGGCCGCGCGGCCACCCATCGCTGGGAGTGCCACGCGAACGGGATGTGCGCCAGGTACAGCCCGACCAGCACCAGCAGCAGCACCAACGGATAGGTCACCAGTGCGGCACCGGCCAGGGCGACCAGCACCAGCAGCCCGGCGGCGGCCTGTGGCGCCACCGACACCGACTTCATGGCCAGCGTCGGAATGGTGCTCACGCACAGTGCCGAGGCCAGCACGGTCCAGGCCGCCACCTCGTAGAAACCGACCCACCAGCCGTCACCGAACTGCTCGAGCAACGCGATCGGCACCAGCGCGATCAACGCACCCGCGGGCGCCGGGACGCCGACGAAGTACTCGCGCGCCCAGTCGGGCCGGTTGTCGTCGTCGAGCAGGGTGTTGAACCGGGCCAGCCGCAGCACGATGCTCACCGCGAACAACAGCGCGATGATCCAGCCCGCGCTGCTCTCGTTGAGCAGCGCCACGTACAGCACCAGCGCGGGCGCGACGCCGAAGGAGATGGCATCGGACAGCGAATCCAGTTCGGCGCCCATCTTGGTGGTGGCGTCGAGCATGCGGGCCAGCCGGCCGTCGAGGGTGTCGAACACCGCCGCGGCACCGACCATCGCCAGCGCGACGTCGAGCTTGCCGTCGAGCGCGAACTTCACCGCCGACAGCCCCGAGCACAGCGCCAGGATCGTCACGATGCTGGGCAGCAGCCGGATACTGCGACGCCTGCGCCTCGGGGAGGGCACCGCCGCTTCCATCACGACAGCTCTTCCATCACGACAGCTCTTCCATCACCACAACGCCTCCGTCACGACAGCGCTCCCGTCACGACAACGTCGCGAGGACGGTCTCGCCCCCGATGGTGCGCTGGCCGGGCTGCACCAGCAGTTCGGTGCCCACCGGGAAGTAGGTGTCCACGCGGGAACCGAAGCGGATCAGGCCGTAGGTGTCGCCGATGGTGAGCACGTCGCCCACCCGGGCGTCGCAGACGATGCGCCGCGCCAGCAGACCGGCGATCTGCACCACCACGATCTGCTGCCCGGACTGCGTCTCGAGCAGCATGCTGTTGCGCTCGTTGACCGCGCTGGCCTCCGGCAGATCCGCCGAGCGGAACTGGCCGGACTGATGCCGCACCTCGCGCACCACACCGGAGACCGGGGTGCGCTGGACGTGCACGTCGAGCACGGACAGGAAGATGCTCACCCGCGGCAGCGGCTGGTCACCCAGCCCCAGCTCGGCGGGCGGGGCGGCGGTGTCGACGAGCGCGATCTCACCGTCGGCGGGGGCGACGACCACGCCCGGCCGGTTCGGCGGCACCCGGTTGGGGTGGCGGAAGAAGCCCGCGCAGGCGGCGGCGGTCGCCAGCCCGGCCCGGCGCACCCACTTGCGCTTGCCCGCCGCGACCGCGACGGCCAGCGGCACGGCGACGAAGGGCAGCCCGGCGGGATGCAGCGGGGGGATCGAGGCCCGCACCAGATCGACGACGTGGCCGACTCCGGTGGTCTCGGGCGTGCCGGGCGGTGTGGGACGGCGTGCCACAGATTCCTCTTTCAGTGCTCGTACTTCGGTGCTCGGTCGCGGCTCGATGGGGTCGGCCTGCGCCCCTCCACGATAGGTCCGGCGCAAGCCACCACACCTTACGGGAAACGCGCCGTACCCGCGCCGTCCACCGCGACCGGATCCACACCCGCCGAGCCGCGGCGGCGATTGTGGAAATCGCCACGCGCGCTCGCAACCGGAGGGCTAATATGAGGTTGCCTCATGTCTACGGAAACGTAGGTGGCGGGCCGCACGATCGATACTCGAGAGGCTTCGCCGGAAACCCCGGTCGCAGCGCCGCAGGTAATAGGGAGACGCACATGTCTGCTCGAATCGCCCAGACGACTGGGGCTGAGCACACCGCGATCCTCGGGCTCGGCGTCTATCGCCCCGCCCGCGTCGTCACCAACGATGAGATCGCCGGGCCGATCAACTCCAGCGACGAATGGATCCGGACCAGGTCCGGCATCAAGACCCGGCGATTCGCCGACGAGACCGAGACCGTCCAGAGCATGAGCGTGGCCGCCGCCCGTGATGCGCTCGAGGCCGCCGCCGTGGCGGTCGACCAGGTGGACTGCGTCATCGTCGCCACCTCCACCCACCTGCTGCTCACCCCGGCCGCGGCCCCGCGCATCGCCACCGAACTCGGCATGAACGGCGCCGCCGCCTTCGACATCTCCGCCGGGTGCGCGGGCTTCTGCCACGCGCTGGCGCTGGCCTCCGACCTGGTGCGCGCGGGCACCTCGAAGAACGTCCTGGTGATCGGCGTCGAGAAACTGACCGACACCATCGACATGACCGACCGCTCCACGGCGTTCCTGTTCGCCGACGGCGCGGGCGCGGTGGTGGTCGGCCCCGCCGAGGAGCCGGGCATCGGCCCGACCGTGTGGGGCTCCGACGGCACCCAGCACCACGCGATCCGCCAGAACAAGGACTGGATCGAGTTCTTCACCGAGATCGAGGAGAAGGGCCTCGACGCGGTGCGCCCCTACCTCACGATGGAGGGCACGGCGGTGTTCCGCTGGGCGGCGCACTCGCTGGAGAAGGTCTGCCGCGACGCCATCGACCGGGCCGGGCTGTCCACCGACGACCTGCGCGCGATGATCCCGCACCAGGCCAACGGCCGGATCATCGAGATCATGGCGCGGGTGCTGAAACTGCCCGAGGACTGCGCGCTGGCCAACGACATCGAGGAGACCGGCAACACCTCCGCGGCCTCGATCCCGCTCGCGATGGAGGCGCTGCTGCGCAAGGGCGAGTCGAAGCCCGGCGACACGGCGCTGTTGATCGCCTTCGGCGCCGGGCTCTCCTACGCGGCCCAGGTGGTGTCGCTGCCCAGGCTGAAGTAGGACACCGCCGATCAGGCGGCCTCGGCGGCCGCCTTGATCGCGGCCAGTGTCTTCTTCATGCCGTCGAGCAGGTTCTCCTCGAACGCCGGCTCGCCACCCAGCACGGTGTCGATGACCTTGCGCACCGGCCACCGCACGCCCGCGGAGACGTCACGGCGCTCGGTGAGCCGGGTGCCGTTCGCGATGGGTTCGAGGGTGAAACTCCAGGTGGTGCCGTTCTCGTTCATCCGGAAGGCGAATTCGCGTTCCGGCTCGAACCGGACGATCCGCGAACTGGTCGGCCAGACCTTCCAGCCGTCCTTGTTCCAGTTGACCGTCCAGGTCCCCGCCTTCGGCGTGCCGAGCGGGATCATCTTGCGGGTCATCGGGCTGAACTCGGGCATCCGGGACAGATCGCTGACGATCTGCCAGACGCGCTCGGGCGCGGCGAGGATGTCGACGGTCGCTTCGAGATTCTTGGGCAACTCTGCCTCCGTGTTCGAGCGTCCCGGCACCGTGGCCGAGCGCGGGGGACGACGCGTGCCGCACATCCTAATGTGCGAGGCGCGCTGACAATTCGGTCACAGTTCGATACGCCGTTTCCGGACCGTTGTAATGGCGGGCGCACAATGACGGATAGACGAGAGACCAGACACTGCCAGAGCTTTGACACAGCCACCAGCTTTCCGTCGAGCGTGAGGTGATCGGCCGTGAAACTGCGCTCCTTGCTACACCGCCGCCAGGCGGCCCGCGTTCCGCTGCTCCCGGTGATCGAACCCGAGGACGGGCGCCCCGTCCGCGCCACCGGCCGTTCCGATCTCCGTCGGCCGGATCTGGCCGACGAGGAACGCCTCGAACGCCTGCTGACCCCCACCGAACTGGAGATGGTGCTCGAGCACCGCGTCTGACCGCGACGACGCGACAGGCGAGTACCGCACGCGACATACTCGACGGGTGAGTGCCCCCGCCGCCAAACCGGCCATCCTCAGCGTCGACGACGATCCCGGCGTTTCCCGCGCCGTCGTCCGTGATCTGCGCCGTCGCTACGGCGCCGACTACCGCATCCTGCGTGCCGAGTCCGGCGACCAGGCGCTCGAGGCGCTGCGGGAGATGAAACTGCGGGGCCAGCCGGTGGCCGTGCTGATCGCCGATTACCGGATGCCGGGCATGAACGGCATCGAATTCCTCGAACACGCGATGGACCTGCATCCGTACGCGCGCCGCGTGCTGCTCACCGCCTACGCCGACACCGACGCCGCCATCGACGCGATCAATGTCGTCGATCTGGACCACTATCTGCTCAAGCCGTGGGACCCGCCGGAGGAGAAGCTGTATCCGGTGCTGGACGCGCTGCTCGAGGCGTGGCGGGGCAGCGAGCACCGGCCGGTGACCGAGACCAAGGTGGTCGGCACCCGGTGGTCGCCGCGCGCCTCGCAGGTTCGCGAGTTCCTGGCCCGCAACCAGCTCCCCTATCGCTGGTATCTGGCCGACGAGCCCGAGGGCGCGCGCCTGCTCGAGGCCGCGGGCGCCGAACCCGAGCGCTGCCCGGTGGTGATCACCTCCGCGGGACAGGTGCTGCTTCAGCCGACCGACAGCGTGCTGGCCGAGCACGTGGGTCTCACGGTGAATCCCGCGGGCGAGTTCTACGACCTCATCGTCGTCGGCGGCGGGCCGGCCGGGCTGGGCGCGGCCGTGTACGGCGCGTCCGAGGGCCTGCGCACCGTGCTGGTGGAGCGCACCGCCACCGGCGGGCAGGCCGGGCAGAGCTCGCGGATCGAGAACTATCTCGGCTTCCCGGACGGACTGTCCGGGGCGCAGCTCGCCGACCGGGCCCGGCGCCAGGCCGCCAAGTTCGGCGCCGAGGTGGTGACCACCCGCGAAGTGGTGGGGCTCGAGGTCAACGGCTCGGCGCGCACCGTGCGCTTCGCCGACGGCGGGCGGCTGTGCGGGCACACCGTCATCATCGCCACCGGTGTCGACTACCGGCGGCATCCGGCGCCCGGCGTCGACGAGTTCACCGGCCGTGGCGTCTACTACGGCTCGGCCATGACCGAGGCGGCCGAATGCGCCGACCGCGAGATCTACATCGTGGGCGGGGCGAATTCGGCGGGCCAGGCCGCGGTGTTCCTGTCCCGCAACGCGCGCACCGTGCACCTGGTGGTGCGGGCGGACTCGCTGGCGAAATCGATGTCGCACTACCTGATCGAGCAGATCCGCCAGATCCCCAACATCCAGGTGCACACCGAGACCGAGGTGGTCGGCGCGATCGGCGACGACCACCTGCGCCAGATCGTGCTGCGCGACAACCGCACCGGCGCCGAGGAGAAGGCCGACACCGAGCGGCTGTTCCTGTTCATCGGTGCCGCGCCGCAGACCGACTGGCTCGACGGTGTCGTCGCGCGCGACCCGGCCGGGTATGTGCTGGCCGGTCCCGACCTGCTGGTCGAGGGCACCCGGCCGGCGGGTTGGGAGCTCGACCGGCCGCCGCACCACCTGGAGACGAGCGTGCCCGGCGTGTTCGTGGCCGGCGACGTGCACGCCGAATCGGCCAAACGGGTCGCCTCCGCCGTCGGCGAGGGCGCGATGGCCGTGATGTTCGTCCATCGTTACCTGGCCTGAGACGGAGCCGGACATGACCGAAAGCGACCGGACCGATACCACTGCCCCCGGCTGTGACCCCGCCGAACTGCGGACGCTGTTCCTGTTCGAGCAACTCGACGACGAGCAGCTGGCCTGGCTGTGCGCGGACGGGCGGATCGAGCTCATCGAACCCGGCCCGGTCTACCGCCAGGGCGACCCGGCCACCTGCTTCTACGTGCTCATCGAGGGCGAGCTGCGGCTGACCAAGTTGGCCGGCGGCATGGAGATCGAGCTGAACCGCACCGACCACCGCGGCGTCTACGCGGGCGCGTGGACCGCCTACCTCGGCGAGCAGGCCGAGCCCACCTACAACAGCTCGCTGTATGTCACCCGGCCCTCGCGGTTCTTCGTGCTGGACGCGGAGATCTTCGCGCGGATGATGCACGCCTGGTTCCCGATGGCGGTGCATCTGCTCGAGGGCGCGTTCTTCGGCAACCGCAACGCCCACCAGCGGGTGGCCGAGCGGGAACGCCTGATGGCACTCGGCTCGTTGTCGGCGGGCCTGACCCACGAGTTGAACAATCCGGCCGCCGCGGCCGTGCGCGCCACCTCCGGGCTGCGCGAGCGGGTGGCGGGCATGCGGCACAAACTGGGCATGCTGGCCGAGGGCAGGTTCGCGCCGGAGGTGTTGGTGACCCTGGTGCGCCTGCAGGAGGAGGCGGCCGAGCAGGTGGCCAAGGCTCCGGCGCTGACGCCGCTGGAGGCCGCCGACCGCGAGGACGCGCTCGGCGACTGGCTCGACGAGCACGGGATCGCCGACGGCTGGGAGCTGGCGCCCAACTTCGTGCAGGCCGGGTTCGACGTGGACTGGCTGGAGCGGGTGCACGGCACGCTGGAGGGGTGCTCGGAGACGGTGTTCGAGGGCGCGATCCGCTGGCTCAACTACACCATCGAGACCGAACTGCTGATGAACGAGATCGCCGACTCCACCGCGCGCATCTCCACCCTGGTCGGCGCGGCCAAGCAGTACTCGCAGATGGACCGCGCCCCCTTCCAGGTGGTCGACATCCACGAACTACTCGACAGCACCCTGGTGATGCTCAACCGCAAACTCGGCGACGGCGTCCGGGTGGTGAAGGACTACGACCGCACGCTGCCCGCGCTGCCGTGCTTCGCCGCCGAGCTGAACCAGGTGTGGACCAACCTCATCGACAACGCCGTCTACGCGATGGGCGGCGAGGGCACCCTGACGCTGCACACCTACCGCGAGAACGACTGCGCCGTCGTGGAGGTCGGCGACACCGGGCCGGGCATGCCGGAGGAGGTGCGCCGCCGGGTGTTCGAGCCGTTCTTCACCACCAAGCCGGTCGGCGAGGGCACCGGCCTCGGCCTCGACATCTCCTTCCGGATCGTGGTGAACAAGCACGACGGCGACATCCGGGTGGAGAGCGCGCCCGGTGACACCCGGTTCGTGGTGCGGCTGCCGCTGCATCGCGACATTCCCGCCCCGGAATCCGGCGCCGACGCCGCGCAACCGCCAGACTGAGACCATGACCGCGATCGAAGGCATCGACCCGTCGGTCCCGCCCAGCGGGCCCGGGTGTGTGGAGTGCGAGGCGTCCGGCGGGTGGTGGGTGCACCTGCGCCGCTGCGCCCAATGCGGGCACATCGGCTGTTGCGACACCTCACCGTCGCAGCACGCCACCGCGCATCACCGGCAGACCGGGCATCCGTTCATCCAGAGCTACGAGCCCGGCGAGGACTGGTACTGGGATTTCCGCACCGAGGAGATGTTCACCGAAGGGCCGGAACTGGCTGCGCCGCACAGTTATCCGGCCGCGCAGGGGGTACCCGGCCCCAGCGGGCGGGTACCGGCCGACTGGCGCGAGCACATCCACTGAGCCCGCGCGGTAGGCTCTGCCATCGCGCCGGAGGCTCCGGCGCCTGATGGCACCCGGGAAGCACGAGAATGAAACGATTTTCCGTCGTCGTCCTGACTGTCGCGACGATGGCCGCGGCCCTGGCGGGCTGCGGTGGGTCGGACTCCGATTCCGGCTCCGCCGCGGCGAGTTCCACCGCCGCGAGTTCCACCACCGGCGAGGCCGCGCAGACCACCTGCGCGGAGTTCAAGAACCTCGACACCGAGGCGGAGAAGGCCGTGGTGGAAGCGATTCTGGCGGAGAACCCGGACAGCCCCTACGCGGGCAGCCCGAACGTCGCGCTCGGTACCGCCAAGCTGGTGTGCCTGTCGGAGGCCAACGCGGGCAAGACCGTCGCCGCGGCGGCCGGACTGCTGGCCGCTGGGAAGTAGCGGTTTCCGCGCGACCCGGCCCGCACCGGGCGATCGCAGGCAGAATGGCACGGTGGCAGAACTGGCGCTCACCGCTCGACTGAATCCGTCCGCCGCCGACGCCAGACGCGGGGTGGTGCGGTTGCATCCGGAAGCGCTGACCGCCCTCGGCCTGCGCGAGTGGGACGGGGTGGCGCTGGCCGGGTCGCGGCGCACGGCGGCGGTGGCCGGGCTCGCGCCCGCGGGCACCCCCGCCGGGGTCGCCCTGCTCGACGACGTGACGCTGTCGAACGCGGGGATCCGGGAGAACCAGACGGTGGTCGTCGCGCCCGCGACGGTCTACGGGGCCCGGCAGGTCTCGGTGAGCGGCTCGGTGCACGCCACGCGCAGCATTCCGGCGGCCACCCTGCGGCAGGCACTGCTGGGCAAGGTGGTGACCGTCGGCGACACGGTGTCGCTGCTGCCGCGAGACCTCGGCCCCGACATCCCTTCCTCGGCGGCCAGCCAGGCGCTCTCGCGCACCTTCGGCATCGCCTGGACCACCGAACTGCTGACCGTGACCGCCACCGATCCCGCGCGCGGGCCGGTGAGCGTGCAACCCAATACGGCGGTGTCGTGGGCCGCGGGCGCGATGGCCGCGCGCGAGGCCGCCGACCGCGCCGCCACCGGCGCGCCGGTGGCGGTGGGCGAGACCGCGCGCGGCGCGGCGGAGGCGGCGGCCTTCGCCGGTGCGGGCGCGAACGGCGCGGCCACCGGGCAGTGGGCGGTGCGCGAGGCCGAGGCGCGGGTGCCGATCGAGGATCTGGCCGGGGTGCACGCGCAGGCCGCCAAGCTCGCGGAGTGGCTGAGCCTGGCGCTGGACGAACCGGAACTGCTGCGCGCGCTCGGCGCGAACGCCCACCTCGGTGTGCTGATCACCGGGCCCGCCGGGGTCGGCAAGGCGACGTTGGCGCGGTCGGTGGCGGCGCCGCGGCGGGTGATCGAACTCGACGGCCCGACCGTCGGCGCCGCGGAGAGCGGCACCCGGCTGCGTGAGGTGGCCTCCGCGGTGGCCGAGGTGGGCTCGGGGCAGGGCGGTGTCCTGCTGGTCACCGACATCGACGCGCTGCTGCCCGCCCAGCCCGAACCGGTCGCGACCTTGATCCTCGACCAGCTGCGCGCGGCGGTCGCCGGACCCGGGGTGGCCTTCCTGGCGACGACGGCGCACCCCACCGAGGTGGATGCCCGGTTGCGCGCCCCCGACCTCTGCGACCGGGAACTGGCGCTGCCGTTGCCGACCGCGCCGGTGCGCCACGCGCTGCTCGAGCAGCTGCTGCGCAAGGTGCCCACCGGCGACCTGGCCCTGGACGAGGTGGCCGCCCGGACTCCCGGTTTCGTCATCTCGGACCTGGCCGCGCTGTGCCGGGAGGCGGGCCTGCGCGCCGCCTCACGTGCCAGCCGGGAGGGCGCCCCACCGCGGCTGACGCAGGAGGATCTGCTCGGCGCGCTCGCGGTGATCCGCCCGCTGTCGCGATCGGGCACCGAGGAGCTGGCCATCGGCAGCCTCGGCCTCGACGACGTCGGCGACATGGCCGAGACGAAACAGGCGCTCACCGAGGCGGTGCTGTGGCCGCTGCGCCACCCCGACTCCTTCGCCCGGCTCGGCGTCGACCCGCCGCGCGGTGTGCTGCTCTACGGCCCGCCCGGCTGCGGCAAGACCTTCCTGGTCCGCGCGCTGGCCGGTTCCGGTCAGCTGAGCGTGCACGCGGTGAAGGGCGCCGAGCTGATGGACAAGTGGGTCGGCTCGTCCGAGCGGGCGGTGCGCGAGCTGTTCCAGCGGGCCCGCGATTCGGCGCCGTCGCTGATCTTCCTCGACGAGGTGGACGCGCTGGCGCCGCGGCGCGGGCAGAGCAGCGACTCCGGTGTCGCCGATCGGGTGGTGGCGGCGTTGCTCACCGAACTCGACGGGGTCGAACCGCTGCGCGATGTGGTGGTGCTCGGCGCGACCAACCGCCCCGAACTCATCGACCCGGCGCTGCTGCGGCCGGGGCGGCTCGAGCGCCTGGTCTTCGTGCCGCCGCCGGACGCCGAGGCCAGGCTCGCGATCCTGCGCACGGCGGGGCGGTCGGTGCCGCTGGCGGCCGACGTCGACCTGACCGCGCTGGCCGCGGATCTCACCGGATACTCGGCCGCCGACTGCGCGGCGCTGTTGCGGGAGGCGGCGTTGGCCGCGATGCGCCGCGACGTGGACACCGCCGACGTCACCGCCGCCGATGTGGCCGCCGCCCGTGCCGCGGTGCGCCCGTCGCTGGATCCCGACCAGGTGGAATCGCTGCGCCGTTACGCCGAATCGCGGACGTGATGCAGCGGTATCGTGTTAGCCGATTCATAGCCCGTGGCCGTGCGGCATGGCCGACGCCATACGTACCCGGGTCCGGATCCGGACCGCGGACCCCGTAGGATCATGGGACAACACCCCGCCGCTACGACCCGACGGAGTGCAGTTTGCTCGTAATTCTGCTCGCACACGCCTGTGCTGCGCTCGTCGCGCCCGTGTGCGTGCGGATGCTGGGCCGCAACGCGTTCATCCCCCTCGCCCTGGTTCCCCTGGCCTCGTTGGGCTGGGTGATCGCGCACTGGGGCGACACCGAGCAGGTCCGCATCAGCTGGGCGCCCAGCATCGAGATGAACATCGACCTGCGGTTCGACTCGCTCGCCGGTGTGCTGGCGGCGCTGGTGCTCGGCGTCGGCTCGCTCATCCTGCTCTACTGCGCCCGCTACTTCGCCGACGACGAACCACGCCTCGGTGCCTTCGCCGCCCAGCTCGTCGCCTTCGCCGGCGCCATGTTCGGCCTGGTCACCAGCGACAACATGCTGTTGCTGTACGTGTTCTGGGAGATCACCACGGTGCTGTCGTTCCTGCTGGTCGGGCACGACACCATCCGCACGAGCAGGCGCGCGGCGCTGCAGGCGCTGCTGGTGACCGCGGCGGGCGGGCTGGCGATGCTGGTGGGCATCGTGCTGCTCGGCCAGACCACCGGCACCTACTTGCTCTCGGACCTGCTGGCCATGCCACAACCGCCGAGCGGCGTGGCCGTGTCGGTGGCGGTGGTGTTGCTGCTGATCGGCGCGCTGAGCAAATCGGCGATCGTGCCGCTGCACTTCTGGCTGCCGGGCGCGATGGCCGCGCCCACGCCGGTGAGCGCCTACCTGCACGCGGCGGCGATGGTGAAGGCGGGTGTGTACCTGGTCGCGCGGCTGGCGCCGGTGTTCGCGAGTTCGCCGCCCTGGCATCCGATCGTGCTGACGCTGGGCGCGCTGACCATGGTGCTGGCCGGCCTGCGCGCCCTGCAGGTGACCGACCTGAAGCTGGTGCTCGCCTTCGGCACGGTCAGCCAGCTCGGCTTCCTGATCGTGCTGGTCGGCCTCGGCACGCCGGACGCCGCGCTGGCCGGTGTCACCCTCGTCGTCGCGCACGCGCTGTTCAAGGCCTGCCTGTTCATGGTGGTCGGCATCGTCGATCACGGCGCGGGCACCCGCGATCTGCGCAAGCTGTCCGGCCTCGGCCGCCGCGAGCCGCTGCTCGCCGCCGTCGCGACCCTGTCGGCGCTGAGCATGGCGGGCATCCCGCCGCTGGTCGGTTTCGTCGGCAAGGAGACCGCGCTCGCGGCCGAGGTCGACGCCGACGTGCTCAACACCCCGGCGCGGATCGCGCTGACCCTCGCGCTGGTCGCGGGGTCGGCCTTCACGGTCGGCTACAGCGCGCGGTTCCTGTGGGGCGCCTTCGCGGTCAAACCCGAAGTGCCCGACGTGCGGCCGCACTGGCACGCACCCGGCCCACTGATGATCGCGCCGCCGGCGATCCTCGCCGCGGTGAGCCTGGTCCTCGGCCTGGTCCCGGGCTGGACCGAGGACCTGGCCAGCCCCTACGCCCGCAGCCTGCCCGGTGTGCTGCGCGAGCATCTGGCGCTGTGGCACGGGTTCACGCTGCCGTTGCTGTTGACGGTGATCGTGATCGTCGCGGGCCTCGCGCTGTTCCTGGCCCGCGGACGCATCGTCGACCCGCGCCACCCCCGCCTCGGCAACGCCGACCGCGCCTACGACGCCACCCTGCGCGGGATGGACGCGCTCTCGCGCCGGATGACCGGCGCGGTCCAGCGCGGTTCGCTGCCGTTGAGCCAGGGCACCATCCTGGTCACCCTCATCGTGTTGCCCGCGGTGCTGCTGGCCGTCGGCACCCGCACCGGGGTCGAGCTGCGGCTGTGGGACTCGCCGCTGCAGGTGGCCATCGCCATCATCATGATCGCGATGGCGCTGGCGGCGACGGTGCTGCGCAACAGGCTGGCCAGCGTGATCGTCGTCGGTGTCACCGGCTACGGCTGCGGCGTGATCTTCGCCCTGCACGGCGCACCCGACCTGGCGCTGACCCAGTTCCTGGTGGAGACGGTGACGCTGGTGATCTTCGTGCTCGTGCTGCGCGGGTTCCCGGCCGAGATCGAGCCGAGCCGCGCGGCCGCGTTCAAGGCGCGCCGCGCGCTGATCGGCCTCGCGACCGGCGCGGTGGTCACCGCGCTCGCGGCCTTCGCCATCGCCGCCCGCTCCGGCGCGCCGATCTGGCACCTCATCCCGGACGCGGCCTACGAACTCGGCGGCGGCAAGAACGCGGTGAACGTGCTGCTGGTCGACATCAGGGCCTGGGACACCCTGGGCGAGATCTCGGTGCTGATCGTCGCCGCGACCGGTGTCGCCTCGCTGGTGTTCCGCACCCGCCGCTACGGCAGCGCGCCCCGCGCCGCCGACTCGCCGTTCTACGACCCCGACCTGCTGAGCTGGCTGCCCGCCGGGCGGCTGGTGGACCGGCGCGACCGCTCGATGGTCCTGCAGATCACCACCCGCCTGGTGTTCCCGACCATCATGGTGCTGTCCATCTACTTCTTCTTCGCCGGCCACAACTCCCCCGGCGGTGGTTTCGCCGGCGGCCTCACGGCGGGCTTGGCGCTGACCCTGCGATACCTGGCGGGCGGCCCGTACGAACTGGGCGAGGCGCTGCCGGTCGACGCCGGGCACGTCCTCGGCGCCGGTCTCACCCTCGCCGCGGGCACCGCGGTCACCTCGCTGCTGCTCGGCGCACCGCCGCTGTCCTCGGCGATCATCGAGGTGACGCTGCCGGTGCTCGGGCACATCAAGCTGGTCACCGCCCTGTTCTTCGACCTCGGCGTGTACCTGATCGTGGTCGGCCTGGTGCTGGACGTGCTGCGCAGCCTGGGCGCCCGGCTGGACGCCGAGCTCGACCGGGAATCGGAGGAGGCCCGGTCATGAGCGCGAACCTGACCATGCTCGTCCTGATCGGCGTGCTCACCGCCACCGGGGTGTATCTGATCCTGGAGCGGGCGGTGTCGAAGATGCTGCTGGGGATGATCCTGCTCGGCAATGCCGTCAACCTGCTGCTGATCAGCGTCGGCGGTGCCGGCGGCGAACCGCCGATCGTCGGCAAGGCGGAGACCGAGGAGATGGCCGACCCACTCGCGCAGGCGATGGTGCTCACCGCGATCGTGATCACGATGGGCCTGTCGGCTTTCGTCCTGGCGCTGGCCTACCGCGCCTACAAGCTCACCACCACCGAACACGTGGCCACCGACGAAGACGACGCGGAGGTCGCCGCCCGCCGCGAGCGGGAGGACCCCGAACAGTGACCCTCTCCGCCGAACTGCTCCCCGCGCTCGCCCCGCTGCCGGTGCTGGTGCCGCTGCTCGCCGCCGCCGCCTGCCTGATCTTCGGCAGGCGCCCGCGCATCCAGGGCACCGTCATGCTGGTCGCGCTGTCGGCGGTGGTGGTGATCACCGCGGTGCTGCTCTACCTGGCCGATCGGGACGGCACCACCGCGGTGCAGGTGGGCGGCTGGTTCCCGCCGATCGGCATCACCCTGGTGGTGGACCGGCTCTCGGGGAGCATGCTGCTGGTCTCGGCGGTGGTGCTGCTCGCGGTGTCGATCTACGGCGCGGGCCAGAACATCCGCGACGGCGACGACCGCCAGCCCACCTCGATCTACCGGCCGAGTTACCTGGTGCTGAGCGCGGGCGTGTCGATCGCCTTCCTCGCCGGTGACCTGTTCAACCTGTTCGTCGGCTTCGAGGTGCTGCTGGCCGCCTCGTTCGTGCTGCTCACCGTGGGCGCGACCGCCGAACGCATCCGGGCGGGCATCGCGTACGTGATGGTGTCGATGCTGTCGTCGCTGATCTTCCTGATCGGCATCGCCCTGGTGTACGCGGTGACCGGCACGGTGAACCTGGCCCAGCTGGCCGTGCGGCTGGGCGCGGCCCCGGAGGGCGTGCGCACGGCGGCGTTCGCGGTGCTGTTGGTGGCCTTCGGCATCAAGGCGGCGGTGTTCCCGCTGTCGAACTGGCTGCCCGACTCCTACCCGAGCGCGCCCGCGCCCGTCACCGCGGTGTTCGCGGGCCTGCTCACCAAGGTCGGCGTGTACGCGATCATCCGCACCAACAGCCTGTTCTTCCCCGACGGCGCCTTCGACGACATCCTGCTGGTGTGCGGTCTGCTGACCATGCTGATCGGCATCCTCGGTGCGATCGCGCAGAGCAACATCCGCCGGTTGCTGTCGTTCACGCTGGTCAGCCACATCGGCTACATGATCTTCGGCGTGGGCTTGGCCAGTGCCGCCGGACTGGCCGGTGCGGTGTACTACGTGGCCCACCACATTCTCGTGCAGACCGCGCTGTTCCTGGTCGCCGGTCTCATCGAGCGCCAGGCCGGCTCGACCTCGCTGCGCAGGCTCGGCGGGCTGGCCGCGGCCAGCCCGGTGCTCGGGGTGCTGTACCTGGTGCCCGCGCTCAACCTCGGCGGCATCCCACCGTTCTCCGGGTTCATCGGCAAGGTCGCGCTGTTGCAGGCGGGCGCGGCCGACGGCAGTGTGCTGGCCTGGGTGCTGGTGGCGGGTGCGGTGGCGACCAGCCTGCTCACCCTCTATGTCGTCGCGCTGGTGTGGGCCAAGGCGTTCTGGCGCCCCCGCGCGGAAGCGCCCGAGGGCCACCTCGCCGCCGCCAAGCCGCCCACCCTGGTGGAGGAGTCCACCGATGTGCGCTACGACGAGCGGGTCGATCCCGGCCGCATACCGCCGCTGATGCTGCTGGCCACCGCCGGGCTGGTCGCCGCGGGCCTGAGCCTGACCGTGCTGGCCGGGCCGATCCTGGGCATCGCCGACCGGGCCGCGGCCGATCTGCACGATCCGGACGTCTACGTCGTCGCCGTACTCGGCGACCCGGGGGAGTTCCGATGACCGACATCGACGCGGCGAGCACCGGCGACCGCCCCGAACGCCGGGCCTGGTGGCGCCCGACGAAGGAGACCGCGATCCGGCTCGGGCTGCTGCTGTGGCTGGCCGCGGTCTACACCGCGCTGTGGGGCGACCTCAGCGTGGCCAACGTGCTGGCCGGGTTGGTGATCGGCGTGATCGTCATGCTCGCGCTGCCCCTGCCCAGGATGCCGGTGGCGGGCCGGTTCAATCCGATCGCGCTCGTGCAGGCGATCGTGCTGGGCGCCTACTACGCGCTGGAATCGAGCCTGCAGATCGCCTGGTTCGCGGTGCGGCCCGCCGGTGCGCCCGTCTCGGGTGTGCTGCGCGTCGGCCTGAGCACCCGCTCGGACCTGGTGCTCGTACTGACCACCGACCTGCTCAACCTGATCCCCGGCACGATGGTGCTCGAGATCGATCGCAACCGCTGCCTGGTGTATGTGCACGTGCTCGACGTGGGCAGCGAGGAGGCGGTGGCGAAGTTCTACCGGCAGACCCGCACCCTGGAACGCCTGCTGATCTCCGCCTTCGAGCGGCGCGTTCCCCGACCGAACCGGAGGTGAGTGCGTGACCGTCGTCGTGACCGTCGCGGCCGTGCTGCTCGCGGCCGCCGCCCTGATCACCAGCTACCGCATCCTGGCCGGGCCGAGCACGCTCGACCGGGTCGTCGGCATGGATTCGCTCACCGCGATCGCCGCCTCCGGTCTGGCCGTGTGGGCCGCCTACACCGGCGACACCACCGTGCTGCCCGGCATCATCGCGCTGGCGCTGGTCGGCTTCCTCGGTTCGGCCGCCGTGTCCCGCTTCCGCGTCCGGGACGACCGATGAGCGGCTGGCAGTGGCTGTCCGCGGTGCTCATCCTGGGCGGCGCCGGCCTGTCGTGCACGGCCGCCATCGCGCTGCTGCGGTTCCCGGACACCCTCACCCGGATGCACGCCGCCACCAAACCGCAGATCGTCGGGCTGATCCTGGTGCTGGCCGGTGCCGCCATCGAACTCGCGGGCCGGGGCAACGTCTGGCTGCTCGCCCTGGTCGGGGTGTTCACCCTGCTCACCGCGCCCGTGATCGCGCACTTGCTCGGCCGCACCGCCTACCGCGAACAGCGGCACCGCGACGGTCTGCTGATGGTCAACGAACTCGGCGACGCCCTGGAGAATCCCGACGAGCGGTTCTGACCGGCACCGGTCAGCGCGCGGCCTCGACCGGCTCGGCGGCGGGCGTGCGGTGGGCGAACCAGGTGGCGTGGAAGGCGGCCGTCATACCCGCCAGCAACGCCAGCACGATGGTGCCCGCCGGCACCGGGTAGTCGGCCATCGGCACGGCCAGGAAGCGGTAGCCGAGCAGCAGCGTCACCAGGATCACCGCGCCCGCGCCGACCAGCCGCACCCGGAACCAGCCCCAGCCGCGCTCGGGCTCGCGCAGGGCCGACTCCACGGTCAGGCACAGCACCGCACCGGCGACCAGGTCGACGCCGTAGTGGTAGCCGAAACCGAGGGTGGCCGCCAGCGTCGCGAGCAACCAGAACGTCCCGCCCCAGCGCAGCCAGCGCGGCGCGGGTGAGCCGTCCACGTCGCGGCGGCTGTGCAGGAACACCGCCAGCGCCCACGCCGTGTGCATGGACGGCATGCAGTTGCGCGGGGTGGCCTCGTCGAAGGGCAGCGCGCCCGGGCTGCGATCGATCGGCGGCACCACGTCCGGCCAGTAGTTGCCGACCTGCAGGCCGTGGCCGTCCGGCCCGAACGCGAACATCGGGCCGACCACCGGGAAGATCACGTACACCAGCGGACCGACCAGGCCGAGCACCAGGAACGTGCGCACCAGGTAGTGGCTGGGCCAGCGGCCGGAATCGACCACCCGGCGCAACTGCCAGACCGCCACCACGATCGCGGCGACCGGCAGTTCGATGTAGACCCAGTGCAGTACCGCGTAGGCCACCGGCCCGAGCGTGTCGAGCACCCGGCCCATCACCCAGGACGGGTCGCCGAGGGCATGGTCGGCGAGCATCAGGTATTCGTCGAGGACACCCGGACCGGCCAGCACGGTGACGTGCAACCAGACGTCGCCGACCTTGGTCGCCAGCACCAGCAGCGCGCCCAGCGCGGCCGCGTGCAGGGCGTTGCGCCGTTCGACGCCTTCCCAGCGCAGCCACGCGATCAGCGCGAGCGCGGTGAGCACGAGCACCGGCCCGTTGCCGACGGTGGGCGACTCCCCCGCCAGCAGCCGCGCGCCCGCCGCGACCAGATCGATCCCGACGGCCGCGCCCAACGCGATGATCCTGCGCCGCATCGAGATTCCGACCAGCGCCAGGATCAGCCCGGCCCACGGCACGGACATCGATTTCGGCGTGCCCGCGTAGTCGCGCCACAGGCTCTCCAGCGGCCCCTCGAAACCACCGCGGATCGCGATCACCTGCAGCACCACCAGCAACACCGGCACCGCGGCGACGGCGGCGACCACCCGAGTCCGGCGCGGGGGCAACGGCATCTGCCGCGCCGCGCCTCCTACGCTGGAGCCCGGGTTTTCGACTAGCACGCCGACCATAGTAAACGGACGATGAACACCGCCCGTGTCACCGGCTGAACGGCGGGCGACCGAACGGGGCGCTACCGGTCCAGTTCGTGCACCAGGGCGTCCACCACGGCCACCAGATCGCCCTGCGAGGCCGCCGCGACCTTGCGCTGCCGCTGATAGGACGCGCCCCGCTCGGGAATGGTCGCGACATAGGCGAGTTCGTCGGCGCACCCGAGCCGCTTCGCGGTGGGCTCGAGCCGGTTGAGCAGGTCCATCAGGTCGTCGGTGACCAGCCGCTCGTTGCTGTCGGCGTCGGTGATGACGATGGCGTCCAGGCCGTAGCGGGCCGCGCGCCACTTGTTCTCCTGGACGTGCCAGGGCGGCAGCGTGATCGGTTGTTCGCCGTCCTCGATGCGCTGGTCGAGATCGACGATCAGGCAGTGGATGAACGCCGCGATGGCGGCCAGTTCGGCGTGGGTGGGGATGCCGTCGCAGATGCGGACCTCGATGGTGCCCCACTTGGGTGCGGGCCTGATGTCCCAGTGCAGGCCGCCGAGCTGCTCGAACACCCCGGTCTTGAGTTCGTCGTGCACGAAGTGCTCGAACTGGCGCCAGTTCTCGAACTGGAAGGGCAGGCCCGCGGTGGGCAACTGCTGGAACATCAGCGTGCGGTTGCTGGCGTACCCGGTGTCCGACCCCGCCCACATCGGCGAGGATGCCGACAGCGCCAGCAGGTGCGGGAAGGTGGTCAGCAACGAGTTCAGGATCGGAAAGACCTTCTCCCGGTGCGAGACCCCGACGTGCACGTGCACGCCCCAGATCATCATCTGCCTGCCCCACCACTGGGTGCGCTCGATCAGCTCGTCGTAGTGCGGCGAACGGGTGAGCTGCTGGGTGGACCACTGCGCGAAGGGATGGGTGCCCGCGCAGAACACGTCGACCCCGAGCGGGTCGGCCGCGCGGCGCACCTTGTCCATGGTGCCGCGCAGATCCTCCACCGCCGCGCCGACCGTCTCGTGCACGCCGGTGACGATCTCGACGGTGTTGCGCAGCAACTCCTTGGTGACCTGCGGAGTGCCGTCCCAGGCGCGTAGGTCACCGACGGCGTCGAAGACGGCGGCCGCGGTGTTGGACAGATCCCTGGTGACCTTGTCGACCAGGGCGACTTCCCATTCGATCCCGATCGTGGGCCGGGGCGAACCCTCGAACGGAACGCTCTCGACTACCCCGGCCATCTCCGTCCCCCGTCTACTCGGTTAGTGGACCACTCCGCAGGCGACCCGGCTGCCCGCATCGCCGGTGGCCAGCGTGGTGTCGTCCGGGCCGGCGCCGCCCTCACGCTGGTAGCGGTCCGGAATGTTGCCGAAGTTGTCCGCGCCGGAGTGGATGATCAGCGCCCGGTTCTTCACGTCGTTCAGGGTCACCGAGTCGGTGGTGGTGACCAGCCGCGCCGAGCCGTCGCCGCGCACCTGCAGGGAGGTCAGGTCGCCGCTGGCCGGATGCGAGTTGGCGTTGCCGACCTGCAGGTGGCCGCCCGCGGAGAGGAAGTCGCCCGCCGGGCCGCCGGTGGGGGCCACCGAGTTCGGCTCGCAGGCGCCGTTCTGGTGGAAGTGCAGGCCGTGGAAGCCGGGCCGCAGGCCGCGGGCCTCGACGGTGATCACCAGGTGGCCGCCCTCCTCGGTGATGTTCGCGGTGCCGACCGAGGCGCCCGAGGCATCCTTCAGCTCGGCGGTGGCGCCCGTGCCGGAAGCGTGTTCGCCGTGGTCCGCGCCGGTGGTGGCGGGCGCGGAGGCGCCGGTCCACACGGGCGGCGTCGTGCCCTTGACGTCGCTGGACTCCTGGCTGTTGGAGCAGGCGGCCAGGCCGAGGACCGCGACCGCAAGCACCGGGGTCACAGTCCGCCAGGACGGGCGACGAGTTGTGGACGGGGCCATCGGGGGAACTCCTTTACGAGTACCGAGTTTACGAGTAAAGCTGGGTGGACAGGTTCGTTACCGGTCACGATGATGCCACGCGCCCGGTGCTGCCCGGTTGCGGGGCCGCGCGGGAGCGCTCGGCAATCAGTTACCCGTCAGGATGACGATCACACCGGCCGATCCGTCCCCGACACCGGCGGACTTGGGTTCCGCGACCGCGCCCAGCTCCTGCGCGATGGCCAGCGCCGCCTCCCGCTCGGCCGCCGAATTACCGTAGTAGACGGTCGTTTTCGCCAGCGTGCCGGCCGCGTAGTTGCCCGCGGTGACATTGGTCCAGCCGTTCGCGGCGAGCTGGTTGGCGGTGCGGTTGGCCAGCCCGGCGACGAGGCTGTTGTTGAGCACCCGCACCGGCACCGCGCGATCCACGGCAGGCGCCGGCGGGGCGGCGACCTGCGGTTCGGGCGGTGGGGGCGGCGGCGGTGTGCTCGCCACCGTGGTGGTCGCCGTCGTCGCCGGTGCCGCGGTGGTGGTCGTGGTCGCCGCCGGAGCGGCCGCGCTCGTGGTGGTGGGCGCGGCGGACTCCTCGCCGTCGGAATCCGAACTCGACATCGACATCGCGCCCAGACCGGCGAACACGATGGCGAGCGCGATCAACACCATCGCCAGCGCGCGCAACGGCGGCCCGCCGGAGGTGGGATTGGGGTAGTTCACGGTGCCGACCCTAGTCCTTCACGGCGCCGGTGCGCCCGCGTCACGCCGGTCATACCTGAAAACCGAGACGCCGCGCGGCCCTTGCCTTCTGCCTGCTCGCGCGCAACCTGCGCAGCCGCTTCACCAGCATCGGGTCGGCGGCCAGCGCCTCGGGACGGTCCACGACCGCGTTGAGCACCTGGTAGTAGCGCGTCGGCGACATCCCGAACAGCTCGCGGATGGCCTCCTCCTTGGCACCGGCGTATTTCCACCACTGCCGTTCGAAGGCCAGGATGTCGAGTTCGCGGCGGGACAGGCCGCTGTCGTCTTCTTCGGAAGGGCTGTTCTGGATCGCGGAAGGATTCCGAGCCGCTGCGCCGTCCATCTCGCTCCCTCGCCGAGTGACCACCAGACGAAAATGGTGCTTGTACGTCGCGCATCATTGAACCACGGCGGCCGGGGATGGTTCGGCCTTCGCCCCGGCGTGTTGTTTACCGGGCGGTAGGTCCGTGTCCGGCGTCACGCGGTCCGCCGCAGGTCAGGCGGGCCCGCCGAGTAGGCTTTCCGGTCATGGCAATCCTCCCCATCGTGATCGTCGGTGACCCCGTGCTGCACAACCCGACCGAGCGGGTCACCCAGACCCCGGAGGAACTGGCCGGCCTGATCGCGGACATGTACGAGACCATGGACGCCGCGAACGGCGTGGGCCTGGCCGCCAACCAGGTGGGCGTGCCGCTGCGGCTGTTCGTCTACGACTGCCCCGACGCGGGCCCCGACGGGCAGCCCGTGCGGCGCCGTGGCGCGGTGATCAACCCGGTGCTGGAGACCTCCGAGATCCCCGAGACCATGCCCGATCCGGACGACGACGAGGAGGGCTGCCTGTCGGTGCCCGGTGAGCAGTTCCCCACCGGCCGCGCCGAGTGGGCGCGCGTCACCGGCATCGACGAGAACGGCGGACCGGTCGACATCGAGGGCAAGGGCTTCTTCGCGCGGATGCTGCAACACGAGGTGGGCCACCTCGACGGCTATCTGTACGTGGACAAGCTGGTCGGCCGCCACGCCCGGGCGGCCAAGAAGACGATCAAGCGCAACGGCTGGGGCGTGCCCGGCCTGAGCTGGGTGCCCGGCGAGGTGCCCGACCCGTTCGGCCATGACGACTGAGCCGACGAGCCCGCACGCGATTCCGCTGGGCCACCGGGTGGTGATGCGGTACCTGCTGCCCGCCGGATATCCCCAGCCGATGACCGACGTGATCGGCGAGCTGATCGCGCTGGACCCGCCGACCGTGCGCGACGGCGACGGCCGGACCGTGGCGGTGGCCGCGGACCGGGTGGTCGCGCTGAAGGCGGTGGGCCCCAGGCCGGTTCGGACCGCCGAGATCCGCGCGTTGGAGGCGGCCGCCGCCGACGCCTGGCCCGGCGTCGAGCACGCCCGGCTGGACGGCTGGTTGCTGCGCGCCGGGCACGGCTACACCGACCGCGCGAATTCCGCTGTGCCGCTGGGCGAAACCGGGCAACCCGCCCGCCTCGGCGTGGATGTGCTGCATCGCATCGGCGAGTGGTACACCGCGCGCGGCCTGCCGCCGCGGCTGGTCCTGCCCGACCGGCTGGCTCCGCCGCCGCCGGGCTGGCAGACCTGGGGCGAAACGCTGGTGCTCGGCATCGACATCGAGAACTTCGTCCTCCCGCAGGGCCCCTCGATGGTGCGCATCGCGCCGGAGCCGGACGCGGCATGGCTGGCGATGCACCGTTACCGCGGCGAGGACCCCGCCGCCCAGCCGGTTCCGCCGCCGGAGACCGGCGTGCTCACCGCCGTGCGCGAAGGCGTCACCGGTTTCGCCTCGCTCGGCCTGCCGCGGCCGATCGCGATCGCGCGCGGCGCGGTGACCACCGCACCCGACGACCGCCGCTGGGTCGGGCTGTCCTGCGTATCGGTGGCCGCCGAACATCGCAGGCACGGACTGGCCACGCTGGTCTGCGCGGAGCTCATCCGCTGGGGCCGCGACCGCGGCGCCACCCACGCCTACGTGCAGGTGGCCGCCGACAACGCGGGCGCGCTCGCGCTCTACCGCGACCTCGGCTTCCTCGACCACCATCGCTACCGGTACGCCGCGCCGGCGTAACCGTGCAGGAAGGCTTTTCGTTGCGTCTGGCGACCTGGAACGTCAATTCGATCCGTTCGCGCCTGGACCGGGTCACGACCTGGCTCGACGAGCACGACATCGACGTGCTCGCCATGCAGGAGACCAAGTGCCGCGACGACCAGTTCCCGTTCGAGCGCTTCGCCGAGCTGGGGTACGAGGTCGCGCATCTGGGCGTCAACCAGTGGAACGGCGTCGCCATCGCCTCCCGCGTCGGGCTCGCCGACATCGCGCCCGCCTTCCCCGGCCAGCCCGGCTTCGACAAGGACGCCGCCGACTCGCTGATCAGCGCACCCGTGGTGGAGTCGCGCGCGCTGGCAGCCACCTGCGGCGGGGTGCGGGTGTGGAGCCTGTACGTCCCCAACGGCCGCGCCCTCGACGACCCGCACTACGCCTACAAACTGGAGTGGCTGGCGGCCTTGCGCGCGAGCGCCGCGGACTGGCTGGCCGCCGATCCCGCGGCGAAGATCGCGCTGGTGGGCGACTGGAACATCGCCCCGACCGACGACGACGTGTGGTCGGTGGAGTTCTTCGCGGGCAAGACGCACACCTCGCAGCCCGAACGCGACGCCTTCGCCGCCATCCTCGACACCGGTTTCGCCGATGTGATGCGCCCGTTCGCGCCGGGCCCCGGCGTCTACACCTATTGGGACTACACCCGCCTGCGCTTCCCCCGCAAGGAGGGCATGCGCATCGATTTCGTGCTGGCCTCGCCCGCGCTGGCGGCGAGGGTGGTCGACGCCGGGGTGGACCGGGAGGCGCGCAAGGGCAAGGGCGCCTCCGACCACGCGCCGGTGATCGCCGAGTTCGATCTCGGCGACGCGCCGCCGATCGTGTCGCCGCCGGGAAAACCCCAGGTCGGCGCTGTCGAGGGCACTACCATGGAGGGCGACTGATCCGTCCGGTCCCGGCGGGAGGTGCCTGCGGTGGCGTTCTATCGACAGGTGGGTGCGGTGCCGCCGAAACGGCACACCCAGCACCGTGACGAGCACGGCGGGCTCTACTACGAGGAGCTGATGGGCGAGGAGGGCTTCTCCGGCGACTCCGCCCTGCTGTACCACCGCGGCCTGCCCCCGGCCATCGTCGACGCGGCCGACCAGCCGCTGCCCGATCAGACGACCGTTCCGAATCACCCACTGCGCCACCGGCATCTGCGCCCGCACGAGCTCTTTCCCGGCGACACCCCGGCGGGCACCGACCCGGTGACCGGCCGGCGGCTGTTGCTCGCCAACGCCGACGTACGCCTGTCCTACGTCGCCGCCAAGGGCGTCTCCCCGCTGTACCGCAACGCACTCGGGGACGAGCTGGTCTACGTGGAATCCGGCGCCGCGATCGTGGAGACGGTGTTCGGCGCGCTGCCGGTGCGTCAGGGCGACCAGGTGCTCATCCCGCGCGCGACCACGCACCGCTGGCTGCCCGCCGGCCCCGACCCGCTGCGCACCTACGTCGTGGAGGCCACCGGGCACATCACCCCGCCCAGGCGCTACCTGTCCCGCTTCGGGCAGTTGCTCGAGCACGCGCCCTACTGCGAGCGGGATCTGCGCGCGCCCGTCGAGCCACTGCTGCGGACGGGCACCGACGTGGAGGTGCTGGTGAAGCACCGCGCGGGCGGACGGGTGGTCGGCACACGCATGGTGCACGCCACGCATCCCTTCGACGTGGTCGGCTGGGACGGCTGCTTGTATCCGTACATCCTGAACATCGCCGATTTCGAGCCGATCACCGGACGGGTGCACCAGCCGCCGCCGGTGCACCAGGCGTTCGAGGGCAACGGCTTCGTGGTCTGCGACTTCGTGCCGCGCAAGGTCGACTACCACCCGCTGTCGATTCCGGTGCCCTACTACCACTCCAACGTGGATTCCGACGAGGTGATGTTCTACGCGGGCGGGAACTACGCGGCGCGCAAGGGCTCGGGCATCGGGCAGGGTTCGGTGTCGGTGCACCCCGGTGGCTACGCCCACGGTCCGCAACCGGGCGCCTACGAGGGCAGCATCGGCGCGGAGTTCTTCGACGAGCTGGCCGTCATGGTCGACACCTTCCGGCCGCTCGAGCTCGGCGAGGGGGCGTTGGCCTGCGAAGACCCCGGGTACGCCTGGACCTGGTCGGGCCGGGGCCCGGCATGAGGATCGAGGTGCCCGCCGACTCCGTCTTCGGCCCGGACAACCTGCCCTACGGTGTGTTCGCCCCACCGGGCGGGCCACCGCGGGTGGGCGTGCGGCTCGGTGAGCACGTCATCGATCTGGCTGTGGCGCTGGCGGATCCGCTCTTCGCGCAGCCGGAGCTGAACCCCTTCCTCGCCGCCGGACCGCCGCGCTGGCACAGCACCCGCGAGCGGGTGCGCGAGCTGGTCGACGGCCAGGTGCCCGACGCCGCGGTGCACCGCCTCGACACCGTGCGGCTCGACCTACCCGTCCGGATCGGCGACTACGTCGACTTCTACGCCGGCATCGATCATGCCACCAACCTCGGCAGGCTGCTGCGGCCGGGCAGCGAACCGCTGCTGCCGAACTGGCGGCATCTGCCGGTCGGCTATCACGGACGCGCGGGCACCGTCGTGGTCTCGGGCACCGACATCGTCCGGCCGCGCGGGCAACGCCGAACCGACTCGGACACACCGGTTTTCGGTCCGACCACGCGGCTGGACATCGAAGCCGAGCTGGGTTTCGTGATCGGGGTCGGTTCCCCGACCGGTACCTCGATCGCCGTCGACGACGCCGAGGCGCACCTGTTCGGCGTCGCCCTGGTCGACGACTGGTCCGCGCGCGACATCCAGGCCTGGGAATACCAGCCGCTCGGCCCCTTCCTCGGCAAGTCCTTCGCCACCTCGATGGCGGCCTGGGTGACTCCGCTGGCAGCGCTGACCCACGCGCGGATTCCGTTGCCGCCCCAGCATCCGGTCCCCGTGCCCTATCTGCGGGCGAGTGACCCGTGGAGCCTCGACATCGAGCTGGCCGTGCACTGGAACGGGCACCAGGTCTCCCGTCCGCCCTACGCCCGGATGTACTGGTCGCCCGCGCAGATGCTCGCGCATCTCACCGCCAACGGCGCGGGCACCCGGCCCGGTGATCTGTTCGCGTCGGGCACGGTCTCCGGGCCGGAACCGGACACCTACGGGTCGTTCATCGAAATGAGTTGGGGCGCAACCGTGCCCATTCACGTCGGCGATTCGGTGCGCACCTTCCTGGAGGACGGCGACGAGGTGGTCATCACCGCGACAGCGCCGGGTCCGGACGGCACGCGGCTGGGTCTCGGGGAGGTCCGCGGGCGCGTCCGGCCCGCCCCGCGGGCGGGCTGAACACCGGGCGACCCACCCTGCCAGCGCGTTTCCGTTCGGGTGGCAGCGACCCACCGCCGTGGTTATGCTCGTGCGCGGTAACTGCTTGTCGGGGGGTGGATTTCGATCGCACTCGGCGACGCAGAAGGGGATCGCCGGGCGTTCGCGCGGTTCCCGCGAGCGTGAAAGTGCAGGACGTGTCAGAGTCATCCATGCCGTCGGCCGACGGGGCCGCGGTCTCCGGGGAGCCAGGACGAGCAGCCTTCGTCGTGATCCCCGTCCTCGGTCTCGCCCTCGGCGCCGGACCGGCCGCCGCGGCCATGTCGCTGATCCCGCAGGAGCGGCTGCGCATCCCGTTCGCCGCCACCGGCGCGGCACTCGGCGTGCTCGTCACCGCGGCGCTGCTCGCCGCGGTGTGGTACCGCAGGAAGGCGCGGTCGGCGCTGCGCGCCGCGGCGGCCGCCGAACTCCACCGCGACGCCGCCGAGGACCAGCGCCTCGAGGCCGAGAAGCGCGCCGCGGCAGTGGAATCCATGATCGCCGAGGAGCGCGCGGCGACCACCCGGGCGATCGAGGTGGCGCGCCGGGACGAACACCACCGCACCGCCGCGCTGGCCGCCTTCGCGGGCGCGGCGGGCCGCATCCAGGCCATGACCACCGCCATGCTGGCCGAACTGCGGGAGATGGAACACCGCCACGACGACCCGAAGGTGCTGGCCGATCTGCTGCTGCTCGATCACCGCACCGCCCAGGCGGGCCGCCTGGCCGACAGCATCGCGGTGCTCAGCGGCGCACGCTCGGGGCGGCGCTGGGCCAAGCCGATCAGCATGGAGTCGATCCTGCGCGGCGCGATGGGCCGGGTCGCCGGCTACCAGCGGGTGCGGCTGCGCGCGGTCGCCGAGATCGCCGTCGCCGGGCACGCCGCCGAGGGCGTGATGCACGCACTGGCGGAACTGCTCGACAACGCGTGCAACTTCTCCCCGCCCACCACGGAGGTGCACGTCTACGCCTCCGAGGTGCCCGCGGGTGTGGTGGTCACCATCGAGGACAGCGGCCTGGTGATGAGCGAATCCGCCTTGCGCCGTGCCGAACTCGCCGTGTCCGGCGCCCGCGACGGTGACAGTCAGGCCGACGCCGACCTGGCCGCGCTCACCGGCACCCGCCTCGGTCTCGCGGTGGTCGGGCACCTGGCCCGCAAGCACGGGCTCACCGTCTCCTACCGGCCCTCGGCCATCGGCGGCACCGCCGTCGTGGTGGTGGTGCCGCGCGAGCTCACCGCCCGGCTCGCACGCGTCGAGCCCGCGTCGCTGCCCGCCGGGCGGCCCGCCGCGGCATCCGAGCCCGAACCCGTCGTGGTGTCCGGGGCGGACGCACCCCTGCCCAAGCGGCAGCGCGGCCGCACCCTGGCCGCCGCCCATCCGGAGGGACTCGTCGAGCGCCGCCCCGGCGCCGCCACCGTCCGCACCCCCGCCGCGCCGACGACGTCGTCCGCGCGGCCCGCTGCCTTGGGAGCCTTCCAGCGTGCCGTCGCCGGACACGACACCGAGGACCAGGCGCCACCGTCCACGCCCGTCGCACTGGAGAACGAACGATGAATTCCGCGAGTCCCGCCCAGCTCGGCTGGTTGCTGGAGCAATTGCTGCACCGGACCCCGCAGAGCAGACACGCGCTGCTGCTGTCCGGCGACGGACTGAAGATCTGCCACACCCCCGAACTCACCATCGACCAGGCCGACCAGCTGGCCGCGATCGCGGCGGGCATCCAGAGCCTCGCCCACGGCGCCTCCGCCGAATTCGGCGACGGCCGCAGCGGAGTGCGCCA
The DNA here is from genome assembly GCF_002554515.1 of Nocardia sp. FDAARGOS_372. Classification (NCBI taxonomy): domain Bacteria; kingdom Bacillati; phylum Actinomycetota; class Actinomycetes; order Mycobacteriales; family Nocardiaceae; genus Nocardia; species Nocardia sp. FDAARGOS_372. Next base: position 4,316,972 of record NZ_PDDW01000001.1, read on the forward strand.
GTCGATGACCGAGTTCTACGGCGGCATCCTGTTCATCGTCGAAGCCGGCCTCGGCGCGCACCTGGCGGTGCTCGCCGAGGAGGAGGCCGATGCCGGACTGGTCGGGCACAACATGCGCGAGCTGGTCGAACAGCTCGGCGACCAGCTGTCGGCGGCGCCGCGGGTCGCGGGAGCGAGCCGGTCGTGAGCAGGCCAGGCCGCGACGACGACCCCGACCGGCTCTACACCCTCACCGGCGGGCGGAGCCGACCCGATTCCGACGCCTTCGACCTGGTGACGCTGGTGGTCAGCGAATCGGCGCCGGCCCCGGGCATGCCGTCGGAGCACGCGGTGATCCTGCGCATGTGCCAAGCCCCGACCTCGGTGGTGGAGGTCGCGGCCGAGTTGCGGCTACCGGTCGGCATCACCACGATCCTGCTCTCAGACCTGCTGCACGCGGGCAAGATCACCGTGCGTCATCCACGACGCGTCGGCGACCACCTGGTGCTCGACTCCTCCACCCTCGAGAAGGTGCTCGTTGGACTCCGTAGTCTCTGAGAACACCCCCGCCCGTGCCCAGGCTCCGTTGCTCGGCACCGCGAGCCAGGGCCTGAAGATCGTCATCGTGGGCGGATTCGGCGTCGGCAAGACCACGATGGTCCGCTCGGTCAGCGAGATCCGGCCGCTCGACACCGAAGCCACCATGACCGACGCGGGCATCGGCATCGACGACCCCACCGCCGCGCCGGGGAAGTCGACCACCACGGTGGCCTTCGACTTCGGCCGCATCACCATCGACGCCGAGAACGTGCTGTATCTGTTCGGTGCGCCCGGGCAGCAACGGTTCTGGTTCCTGTGGGACCGGTTGTTCGCCGGCGCGCTCGGCGCGATCGTGCTCGTCGACCGCCGCCGCATCGCCGACTCCTGGTACGCCATCGACCGGCTCGAGCACCAGGGCACCGCATTCGTGGTGGCGTGCAACAACTTCGGCGGCGCGCCGCAGCAGCTCGACAGCGTGCGCGAGGCGCTCGACCTCGACCCGGACGTGCCGCTGCTGGACTGTGATGCCCGCTCACGCGAATCCTGCAAGCGCGTGCTCGTCACCCTGGTCGAGCAGCTCTACGCGCGCACCAGGCAGATGTCGTCGGTCACCGCACCGCAACCGGTCCGGTCCTCGGGGGGCCCGGCGTGAACGTCCCCGATCTCACCACCGCCCCGGGTGGCTGCCCCGCGCACCGGAACGCGGTACCGCTGAACGGCCCCGTTTTCCACGGCGACCCGCACGACCTCTACAGCCGGATGCGCCGCGACCACGGCCCGGTCGTCCCGGTCGAACTGGTCGGCGGCATCCCGGCCTGGCTGGTGATCGGTTATCGCGAGCTGCACCAGGTCACCAGCGACCCGGAGCTGTTCCCCCGCGATGTCGGCCGGTGGAACCAGTGGCCGAACATCGCCGAGGACTGGCCGCTGCTGCCGATGGTCGGCAGGCCGATGCCCTCGATCTACTTCACCGCGGGCGCCGAACACCGCAGGCACCTGGCGATGGTCGAACCCGCCCTGGACGCGGTGGACCCGTTCGCGCTGCGCCGCACCGTGGAAGACCTCGCCGACCGGCTCATCGACGGTTTCTGCGGGCGCGGGCGCGCCGACCTGGTGGCCGAATACGCCGAGCCGCTGCCGGTGCTCGCACTGGCCTCGGTGCTCGGTTTCCCCGCCGAGGACGGCCCGCACCTGGCCTGGACGATGAAGGCGCTGGCCGACGGCGGCGCCGACGCGCAGTCGGCGCACCTGGCCTTCGGTGAGCAGATGGGCCGGTTGCTCGCGCTGGCGCGCGGCCGCCGCGGCGACGACCTGGTCACCCGGATGCTCGCCCATCACGACACGTTCACCGACGAGGAGTACGTGCTCGACCTGATGGCGGTCACCGCGGCCGGGCACCTGCCCACCGCGGACTGGATCGGCAACTCGGTGCGCCTGATGCTCACCGACGACCGGTTCGCCGCCGCGCTGGGCGGCGGCAGGCACAGCATCGGCCAGGCCATGAACGAGGTGCTCTGGGAGGACACCCCCACCCAGATCCTGGCCGGGCGCTGGGCCGCCCGCGACACCCGCCTGGGCGATCAGGTGATCCGTTCCGGCGACATGCTGCTGCTCGGCCTGGCCGCGGCCAACGCCGACCCGCACGTGCGCCAGTTCGCCGGTGCGGGCGCCGAACCGGCGCAGACCGGCAACAGCGCGCATTTCGCGTTCAGCCACGGCGAATACCGTTGCCCGTTCCCGGCGCAGCAGATGGCCGAGGTGATCGCCCGGACCGCCATCGAGGTGCTGCTGGACCGGCTGCCCGACATCGATCTGGCCGTCGCGGTGCCCGACCTGACCCGCCGCCCGTCTCCGTTCCTGCGCGGAATGGTCTCGCTGCCGGTCCACTTCACTCCCGTTCCCGCCGTCGGAGGATTCTCGTGAACGCCTGCCCCCATTCGGACACCCTCATCATCGACCCGATGATCACCGACCTGGCCGGGGAGACCAGCCGCTTGCGCGCGGCCGGCCCGCTCACCAGGATCGACCTGCTCGGCGTTCCCGCCCTCGCCGTCACCGGTCACACGCTGGCCAGGCAGCTGCTCGCCGACACCAGGCTGGTCAAGGACATCAACGCCTGGTCGCTGTGGCAGTCCGGCACGGTGACCAGGCAGTGGCCGCTGATCGGCATGATCGACGTGGACCGCTCGATGTTCACCGTGGACGGCCCGGAACACCGCCGCCTGCGCATCAAGACCACCCAGGCGCTGACCCGGCGCCGCCTCGACGCGCTGAAGCCGACCATCGAACGTTACGTCGCCGAGCTGCTCGACGACCTCGAGCGCGCGGGCGCCGACGGCGCGGTGGTGGATCTGAAATCGGTGTTCGCCTACCCGCTGCCGATGCGGGTGATCAGCGCGCTGATGGGGGTGCCGAGCGAGGACCAGGAACAGCTGCTCACCTGGTACAAGGCGTTCTTCTCGATCCTCACCCCGCAGGACGAGCGGCTGCGGGTGATCGACGAGATGCACGGGTACTTCACCGAGATGGTGCGTCGCAAGACCGCCGAACCCGGCGACGACCTCACCTCCGCGCTCATCTACGCCACCGACGGGGAGACGCCGCTCACCGAGGAGGAGGTGATCGGCAATCTCCAGGCGCTCGTCGCCGCGGGCCACGAAACCACCGTGAGCCTGATCCTGACCGCGGTGCGCGCGCTGCTGTCGCATCCCGAGCAGCTGCGGCTGGTCCGCGACGGCGAGATCGGCTGGGAGACCGCCATCGAAGAGACCCTGCGCTGGGACGGGCCCGTCATCCATCTGCTGATGCGCTTCGCCACCGAGGACATCGACCTCGGCGACGCCGTGATCCCGCGCGGCGAGGGCGTGGTCATGTCCTACCGCGCGATCGGCCGCGACACCACCGTGCACGGTGCCGACGCCGACGACTTCGACATCACCCGCGCCACCGCCGCCCGGCACATCTCCTTCGGCCACGGCCCGCACATCTGCCCCGGCGCCGCCCTGGCCCGCCTGGAAGCCGCCATCGCCCTCCCCGCCCTGTTCACCCGCTTCCCCCACCTCCACCCCGCCCTCCCCCTCGACCAGATCCCCAACCTCCCCGTCCTCACCCAGAACGACCTGTCCCACTTCCCCATCCACCTGGGCAGGTGAGGTGCCGCTCTGGATCGGACGATGCCGAGAACTCCATGTCCTGATCGCCTCCGGGTGGGCCGGGTGGGCAGTTTCCCTCAGCGCGAATCGAATTCGAAGGTGCAGGTCAGCGCCTTGACCTAGGGGTCACGCGGCCTGGCGGACCGGGTGCGCCGACCTACGCTCGACGCACCGATTCGGGGAATCGACCCGTCCGCCCTCGCCCAAGGAGTTCGCCGATGACCACGTCCACGTCCGCGCTCGGCGCGGTGATCGCCGCAAACCGGGATGCGGTGGAGTCCGATCCCGCCAAGGCCGCCGTCGTGTTCCGCGCCGAGGCCACCGCGCACGACGCGGTCGCCAGTTCGGTGGTGCTGCGCAACTTCCGGGTGGAGGTGGACGAGCCGCCCGCGCTCGGCGGCGCCGACACCGCGGCCAATCCGGTGGAGTACTACCTGGCCTCGCTGCTGTCCTGCCAGGTGGTGACCTGGCGGGTGTGGGCCGAGAAGCTGGGTATCGCGGTCGAGGAGATCCGTGCCGCGGCCGAGGGTGATCTGGACGTGCGCGGCTTCTTCGGCTTCGACGACGCCGTGCGGCCGGGGTTCGGCGAGGTGCGGGTGACCGTGGAGATCACCGGACCGGAATCGCGGGAGCGCTACCTCGAGCTCCAGGAGGCCGTCGACGCGCACTGCCCGGTCCTCGACCTCACCCGCAACACCACCCCGGTGCGAACCACCCTGGTGACCCCCGACCGCGGGTAGCCGCGGGGCGCCTTGTGCGGCAGCCACTTCCCACGCGGAGTGATCTGAATCACTCAGGTCTTCAGAGGTGGTCAGCATCACGGCCGCAGCGGATTCTGTTCGGACGACCGTCCGGTTTACCGTTCGAGAATCATTCCTTCGGACGGGGAGTTCGCGTCGATGTTGACCACCCTCGCTCGGTTCGCGACGACGCGTCCCCGTGTCGTGATCGCGGCCGCGCTGCTGCTCATGCTGGTCTGCGGCGCGTTCGGGGCGAGCGCGTCCTCGCACATGAAGTCGGGCGGCTTCGTCACCTCCGAGCTCGAATCGGTGCGGGCCGCGGACTACATCTCCCAGCACTTCCCCGGCGGTGCGCCCAACTACATCCTGTTGATCACCGCCGAGGACGGTGTCGACAGTCCGGCCGCGCGGGCGGCCGCCGAGCGCGCGGTCGCGCAACTCGGTGAGCATCCCGAGGTCAGCGGAATCCAGTCCTACTGGTCCACCCGGCCCGATCTGGCGAACGCGTTGCGCGGCAAGGACGGACGCAGCGGGCTGGTGGTCGCCGAGATCGCCGGGGACGACTCCGAACTGACCGAGCGGGCGGCCCGCATCAGCGACCAGGTGCAGACCGATGCCGACGGCGTGACCGTCCGGGCGGGCGGACTCGGTGCGGCCTTCGCCGACATGAACACCCAGATCAGCAAGGACCTGATCGTCGCGGAGGCGATCGCGATCCCGCTCACCGGTCTGCTGCTGGTGCTGGTGTTCGGCAGCGTGGTCGCCGCGGCCATGCCGGTGGCGATCGGGTTGTTCGCGGTGGTGGCCGCGCTGGGCATCCTGCGCGCGCTCACCGCCGTCACCGACGTGTCGATCTACGCGCTGAACATGACCACCGCGTTGGGCCTGGCGCTGGCCATCGACTACAGCCTGTTCGTCGTCAGCCGCTATCGCGAGGAACTGGCGCGGGGGCTCGCACCCGCCGCGGCGGTGATGCGCGCGGTGCAGACCGCCGGACGAACGGTGATCTACTCGGCCCTGGTGGTGGCGCTGTCGCTGGCCGCGCTGGCGGTGTTCCCGCAGTACTTCTTCAAGTCCTTCGCCTACGCGGGTGTCGCGGTGGTGCTGGCCGCCGCGGCCGCGGCGGTGATCGTGCTGCCCGCGCTGCTGATGCTGCTGGGCGCGCGCATCAACGCCTGGGATCTGCGGCCGGTGCTGCGCAGGCTGCTGCGCCGTCCCGCGCCACAGGCCGTGCCGGCCGAACACAGCCGCTGGTACCGCTGGGTGGTGGCGGTCATGCGGCGCGCGGCGCCGATCGCGGTGGTCACCACCGTGGTGCTGCTGCTGCTCGGCTCGCCGTTCCTTGGCGCGCAGTTCGGCTACCCCGACGACCGCGCGTTGCAGGCCGCGCCGAGCAGGCAGGTCGGTGACGAACTGCGCGCGAACTTCGCCGCCGACCTGGGCACGAGCACATTCGTGGTGCTCCCGGAATTCCGCGGCGAGGAGGCCGCGCTCGCCGGCTACGCCGCCGCACTGTCCACGGTGCCCGACGTGCCCGCGGTGCTGTCGGGGGCGGGCGTGTACCTCAACGGCTCGAAGGTCGCCGCACCGCCGCCGGGCATGGTCGGCGAGGCGGGCGCGCTGGTATCGGTCGGCACCCGGCTCGACCCGTACTCGAGCGAAGGCAAGGCGCAGCTGGCGCGGCTGCGCGAGGTGCCCGCACCCGGCCCGACCCTGTTCGGCGGGCCCGCCGCGCTCAACCGGGATTCGGTGGCCGCGATCGCCGAGCGGCTGCCCGCGGCGGGAATCCTCATCGCCGTGACGACGCTGATCCTGCTGTTCCTGTTCACCGGCAGCCTGCTGCTCCCGGTGAAGGCGCTGGCGCTGAACATGCTGTCGCTGGCGGCGACCTTCGGCGCGATGGTGTGGGTGTTCCAGGAGGGGCACCTGAGCGGGCTGCTCGGCTTCACCCCGACCGGCAAGCTGGACCTGGCGATGCCGATCCTGATGTTCGCCATCGCCTTCGGCGCCTCGATGGACTACGAGGTGTTCCTGCTGTCCCGGATCCGGGAGGAATGGCTGGCGGGGCCGAAAACCGCCGCGGGGAACACGCACGCGGTGGCGCTCGGCGTGGCCCGCACCGGGCGCATCTTCACCGCCGCGGCGCTGCTGATGAGCATCGTGTTCTTCGCGGTCGCCACCTCCGGGGTGACGGCGATGAAGCTGTTCGGCATCGGTTGCGCGCTGGCTGTGCTCAGCGACGCCACCGTCATCCGCGCGCTGCTCGCCCCGGCGCTGATGCGGGTGCTCGGCACCGCCAACTGGTGGGCGCCCAAGCCGCTGGCCGCCCTGCACGCGCGTTTCGGACTCACCGAGCAGGAAGCTCCCGCCTCACCGGACCCGGCCGTCGACCGCGAGCCTGTCGCGCTGCGCAAGTGAGCGCCGGGTTCAGCGCCGGTGGACGCGCCCGGTGTACACCACGCCGACGAACTCGGTGAGGTCGTCGACGAGCGCCTGCGCGTCGGCCCCGGACTCCTCGCGGTGCCGGGTCCAGTCCGCGACCAGCTCGAACATCCCGCCGATGGTGGCCATCGCGACCGCGAAGCGCCGCCGCGCCGCCCGCTCCCCCGCCTCGGGTTCGGGCGGCCACTGGGTGTCCAGGAACGCCGCCGCCCACCGCCGGTGCACCCGCCGCTGGCGCCGCACCGCGGGCGAGACCTCCGCGGGTTCCCCGAACGCCACCCTCGCCAGCCGCGGGTCCTCCGCGAGCGCGCCGACGAAGGCGGCGACCACCACCGCGCCCCGTTCGGTGAAGTGCCGGTCGGCGTAGCGGAGGGCGGCCGTGCTCACCCGGTCCCTGATCCTGGCCGCGGCCGATTCGAGCAACACCAGGTAGCAGTCGGCGGTACCGTCGAAGGCGGCGTCGAACAGCTCCGGCGCCACCCCGGCGCGCCCGCAGATCTGCGCCGCGGTGGTGCGTGAATACCCCTGATCGGCAAACAGTTCCGTGGCCGCATCGAGCAGTGCGCGGCGATCGTCGGCGGCGATCGATTCCGTGGCGGGCGGGGCGGGCGCTTCCTCACGGGTCACGGAAACCGACAATAGCGATGAGTTCCGCCGCGCCGCGCAGTCCGTACTACGAGCACACCCGACGGCAGGAGCACACCATGCAGAAGATCGTCACGAATCTCTGGTTCGACACCCAGGCCGAGGAGGCGGCCGAGTTCTACTGTTCGCTGTTCCCCGATTCGCGCATCACCGAGATCCGCCGCTTCACCGAATCGGGCATGCGGGAAGCGGGCACCGTGATGACCGTGGACTTCGAACTCGACGGCCAGCGCTTCACCGCGATCAACGGCGGCGGCGAGTACCACTACACCCACGCGATGTCGCTGCTGGTGAACTGCGAGAGCCAGGCGGAGGTGGACCGGTTGTGGTCGGCACTGCTGGCCGACGGCGGCAAGGAGATCGATTGCGGTTGGCTCAACGACCGCTACGGCGTGCCGTGGCAGATCTGGCCCGCCGAGGCCGACGCCCTGCTCACCGGCGACCCGGCGGCCGTCGATCGCGCGACCAAGGCGATGCTCGGCATGAAGAAGATCGACCTCGACGCCATGCGCGACGCCTATAACGGCTGACCGAGGACGCTTTCGGCGGGCGACACGGCCCGCCGCCGCACTCGTGCTCCCGATCCCCGGGCGCGTCGGTGGCGGTGGCGGGTATGGTCGGGCGCGGACAACTTCATCGCCAACGGGGGCTCGCACCAGCGGGCTGAGAGGACGGCTAGCCCATTCGGGCGGTCAGGGCCGTCGACCGTATGAACCTGACCGGGTAATGCCGGCGTAGGGAGGAACAACCATGGCATCCGCCGATCGCGTCACCGCACCCGTCGACACCGTCACCACCGGCCCCATCGAGGGCAGCGTCAAGCACTACCGCGAGGTGGACGGGCTCCGAATCCCGGTGCGGCGCATCAATCTCACCAACGGCGAGACCTTCGACGTGTACGACACCTCGGGCCCGTACACCGACGAGAACGCCACCATCGACCTGGAGGCCGGTCTGCCCAAGCTGCGCGACAGCTGGGACAAGCCGACCGTCGAGGGCCCGCGCACCCAGCTCGCCTGGGCCCGCGCCGGCATCGTCACCCCGGAGATGCGCTTCATCGCCGCCCGCGAGGGCGTCGAACCGGAACTGGTGCGCGCGGAGGTGGCGGCCGGTCGTGCCGTCATCCCGGCCAACCACAACCATCCCGAACTCGAGCCGACCATCATCGGCAAGAAGTTCCTGGTGAAGATCAACGCCAACATCGGCAACTCGGCGGTCTCCTCTTCGATCGCCGAGGAGGTGGAGAAGATGGTGTGGGCCACCCGCTGGGGTGCCGACACCATCATGGACCTGTCCACCGGCAAGAACATCCACGAGACCCGCGAGTGGATCCTGCGCAACTCGCCGGTGCCGGTCGGCACCGTGCCGATCTACCAGGCGCTGGAGAAGGTCAACGGCGATCCCGCCGCGCTCACCTGGGAGATCTACCGCGACACCGTGATCGAGCAGGCCGAGCAGGGCGTGGACTACATGACCGTGCACGCGGGCGTGCTGCTGCGCTACGTGCCGTTGACCGCCAAGCGCGTCACCGGCATCGTCTCGCGTGGCGGCTCGATCATGGCGGCCTGGTGCCTGGCGCACCATCGGGAGTCGTTCCTGTACACCCATTTCGAGGAACTGTGCGAGATCCTGGCCCGCTACGACGTCACCTTCTCCCTCGGCGACGGCCTGCGGCCCGGCTCCATCGCCGACGCCAACGACGAGGCGCAGTTCGCCGAGCTGCGCACCCTCGGTGAACTCACCAAGATCGCGAAATCCCATGGCGTGCAGGTGATGATCGAAGGCCCCGGCCATGTGCCGATGCACAAGATCGTGGAGAACGTGCGGCTCGAGGAGGAGCTGTGCGAGGAGGCGCCGTTCTACACCCTCGGCCCGCTGGCCACCGACATTGCCCCCGCCTACGACCACATCACCTCGGCCATCGGCGCCGCGATCATCGCGCAGGCGGGCACCGCGATGCTCTGCTACGTCACCCCCAAGGAGCATCTGGGCCTGCCCAACCGCGACGACGTGAAGACCGGCGTGATCACCTACAAGATCGCCGCGCACGCCGCCGACCTGGCCAAGGGCCACCCGCACGCCCAGCAGCGCGACGACGCGCTGTCCAAGGCGCGCTTCGAGTTCCGCTGGCGCGACCAGTTCGCGCTCTCGCTCGATCCCGACACCGCGCGCGAGTACCACGACGAGACGATGCCCGCCGAGCCCGCCAAGACCGCGCACTTCTGCTCGATGTGCGGCCCGAAGTTCTGCTCGATGCGCATCTCCGCCGACGTCCGCGAGTACGCCGAGGCCAACAACCTCACCGACGTCGCGGCCATCGAGGCCGGCATGGCCGCCAAGTCCGCCGAGTTCGCCGAATCCGGCGGCAAGGTCTACCTGCCCGTCGTGTCCTGACCGGTGCCGCGGCCCGGCTCCCCCGCCGGGCCGCTCACCCGAGCGCGGCGTCGATCACGCGCCGCGCCCTGGTCGGTCAGCGGGTCAGGGTGCCCGGCCTCGGCCGGGGCGCGGCGGCGGCGGTGGCAGAATCCTTCCCGTAGGAACTATCCGCGACCGGCGACGCCGCCGGTCCGATGGACGGGATCGACCGTGAACGACGCCTTCTATCTGCCGGACCCGGACCGGCCCGACCGGTATCTCTCGACCGAGCTGACCCGCGGCCCGTGGTCCCCGGACGCCCAGCACGCGGGCCCGCCCTCGGCGTTGCTCGGGCACGCGATCGAACGGTGCGAGCCGCGCGAGGGCTTCCAGGTGGGCCGGGTGGCGGTCGAGATCCTGGGGCCGGTGCCGCTGGCCCCGCTCACCGTCGAGACCCGCGTCGCCCGGCCCGGTCGCAGTGTCGAACTCGTGGAGGCGACGCTGTCCGCCGACCGCGGGCCGGTGATGAAGGCGAACGCGTGGCGGTTCCGGCGCGCCGAGCCGGAACTCGAACTGCCCGAACAGTTCCAGCCCACCGGTACCCGGCCCGGGCCCGAGACGGCCCCGCCGCCCGCGCCGTTCCCCGCCACGCAGCCGGTCGGCTTCCACACCGCCATCGAATACCGTTTCATCTCCGGCTCGTTCACCGAACCGGGCCCCGCCGTGTGCTGGATCCGGCTGAAGTACCCGATCGTCGCGGGCACCACCCCGAGCGCGCTGGAGCGCACCCTGGCCGCGGCGGATTCGGGCAACGGCGTGAGCGCGGTGCTGGACTGGTCGCGGTTCCTGTTCATCAACACCGACCTCACCGTCACCCTGCACCGCCAGCCGGTCGGCGAGTGGGTGTGCCTCGACGCCGTCACCCATCCGCAGCCCAGCGGTCTCGGCATGGCCGAGTCGGCGCTGTTCGACGAGAAGGGCCCGCTCGGACGCAGCACCCAGACCCTGTTCCTCGCCCCGCGTTAGCGGCGCTCAGGCGTGCTCGTGCAGCTCGCCCCACGCCGGAAACGGATCCGGGTAGGTCGCCCAGGCGGCCGGGCCCGCGGCGAACTCGGCGTCGGTGAGCAGCGCGTCGGCCAGCTGGGCACGCAGCCCGTCGACGTCGAGCTTCACACCGATGAAGACGATCTCCTGCCCCGGCGGGATGTCCAACGCCGACCACCAGGAGGCCGGTTCGAAGCTGAGGTTCGGACCGGCCTGCGACCAGAGCGCGGCGAACTGGCTGCGGCTGGCGATCCAGCAGAAACCCTTGCTGCGCAACAGTCCCCGCAGCTGGTCGAGCACGGCCGCCAGGCGCGCGGGATGGAACGGCCGCTCGGCGGTGAAGGTGAGGCTGCGGATGCCGTACTCCTCGGTCTCGGGAACATGCCCGCCCGCCAGTTCCTCGGTCCAGCCCTCGGATGCGGCGGCCAGCACCGGGTTGTAGCGCCCGGTGCCGAGCACTTCGGCGAGATCGACCACGCCGTGTGCGGTGCGCAGCACGCGGGCGCGCGGGTTCATCCGCCGCAGGGTGGCCTCGACGGTGCCCGCGGCGTTCTCGCTGACCAGATCGGTCTTGTTGAGCAACAGCACGTCGGCGAATTCCACCTGGTCGACGAGCAGGTCGGCGATGGTGCGCTCGTCGCCCTCCCCGGCCTGGAGATCCCGCGAGGCCAGCGTGTGGCCGCGCACCACCTCGGCCAGGAAGGTCGAGGCGTCCACCACGGTGACCATCGTGTCCAGCCGCGCGAGATCGCCGAGGCGGAACCCGTCCTCGAATTCCCATTCGAAGCTCGCCGCCACCGGCATCGGCTCGGAGATGCCGGTCGACTCGATGACCAGCTGGTCGAAGCGGCCCTCGCGCGCGAGCTTGCCCACCGACTCGATGAGGTCCTCGCGCAGGGTGCAGCAGATGCAGCCGTTGGTCAGTTCCACCAGCTTCTCCTCGGTGCGGTCCAGGTGGCCCTGGCCCGCGACGAGCGCCGCGTCGATGTTCACCTCGCTCATGTCGTTGACGATCACCGCGACGCGGCGACCCTCCCGGTTGGCGAGGATGTGGTTGAGCAGGGTGGTCTTACCCGCGCCGAGGAAGCCGGAGAGCACGGTGACGGGCAGCAGGTCGGAAGGCGATGAAGTCGTCATCCTGTAAATGGTAATCATTTTCAATTAACACCGCGCACCGGCTGCCCATTCCCCGCCGCGCCACCGTATGGTGCACATCTGTGAAGCTGTTGCCGCTCCCCGCCGAAGGCCAGACGCCGGTGCGCGTCCTCACCATCGCAGGCACCGATTCCGGCGGCGGCGCCGGAATCCAGGCCGACTCCCGCACGATGACCCTGTGCGGAGTGCACGCCCTCGTCGCCGTAGCCGCCGTGACGGTGCAGAACTCGGTGGGGGTCAGCGGGTTCCACGAGATCCCGCCGCAGATCGTGGCCGATCAGGTGCGCTCGGTGGCCGGCGACATCGGCGTCGGCGCGGCCAAGACCGGCATGCTGGCCTCCTCGGCGATCATCGAGGCGGTCGCGGCGGTCTGCCGGGAGGTGGGCATCGGCGGCGACGGCCCCACCCCGCTGGTGGTCGATCCGGTGGCGGCCTCCATGCACGGCGACCCGCTGCTGCACGAGGAGGCGCTCGACGCCGTCCGGCACACCCTGTTCCCGCTGGCCACCGTCGTGACGCCGAACCTGGACGAGGTCCGCCTGCTCACCGGCATCCGGGTCACCGACGAGGCGTCGGCCCGGCGCGCCGCCGAGGCGCTGCACGCGTTCGGCCCGCGCTGGGTGGTGGTCAAGGGCGGGCACCTGCGCTCCTCCGAGGTCAGCACCGACCTGCTCTTCGACGGCACCACCTTCCAGGAGTTCACCGCGCCGCGGATCGCCACCGGCAACGACCACGGCGGCGGCGACACCCTGGCCGCCGCCGTGGCCTGCGCACTCGCACACGGCTACCCGGTGCCGGAGGCGGTCGCCTTCGGCAAGGAGTGGACCCGGCGCTGCCTGGCCGCGGCCTACGATCTCGGCGCCGGCCACGGCCCGGTGTCGCCGCTGTGGCGGTTGCATCGGTCCTGAGCGGCGAGACACGCCGACCGGTCAGCGGGAGCGGCGCACCGGAATTGTCGGTGCCCGGGTCCATACTGAGGACAGTCGTCACCACCCCGGTCCCAACGACGTGACCGTCCCGAACAACGGCGTTCCCGGTGGCAACGGCTCTTCGAGCCCCGGCGTCGTCCGCGGCGGCAGGCCGGGGCCGCGATCGCGTCCGGCACATTTGCCGAACCGGCAACAAACTTTGCCGTCAGCCCGCATGTCCGGGCACGATCTCCCTCGCGGAGCCACCGCAGACCATCACGCGAGGAGGAGACGGCCGATGACCGAGACCACCCCCGAACAGTTCTGGGAAGACTTCTACCGCGAGCGCGACGCGGTGTGGTCGGGCAAGGTGAACGCCCTGTTCGCCCGCGAGGTCGAGCACCAGACGCCCGGCACCGCGCTCGACCTCGGATGCGGGGAGGGGGCCGACGCGATCTGGCTGGCCGAGCGCGGCTGGCGGGTCACCGCCGTCGACATCTCCACCGTCGCGCTCGAACGCGCCGCCGCCCACGCGGTCGAAGCCGGAGTCGACCACCGCATCACCTTCGCCAGGCACAACCTGCTCGAGTCCTTCCCCGCCGGCTCCTTCGACCTGGTCGCCGCCCAGTTCCTGCACTCGCCGGTCGCCGCGCCGGGCGAGCGCGACGGCATCCTCACCCGCGCCGCCGCGGCCGTCGCGCCGGGCGGACTGCTGGTGGTCGTCGCGCACGCCGGCTGGCCGAGCTGGATGACCGAGCCGCCGTCGTTCGAGTTCCCGACGCTCGAGGGCACCCTCGCGCTGCTCGATCCGGACGGCCGCTGGACGGTCGAGACCGCGGAACGGATCGAGCAGGAGATGACCGGCCCCGAAGGGCAGATCGGCACCCGCGCCGACACCGTGCTGCGGATGCGCAAACCCGCCTGACCGGTTCCCAGGAACCTCCCAGCTCGGTCCCAGCGGCGCCGGAGCGACGCCACCGAAGGTGGTGGCCATGACCGAGACCGTGGCCGTCGCCAGGACGGCGCAAGACATCGATGCCACGGGCCGCCCGCCCGTGCTGGACGTGGTGATCCCCGTCTACAACGAGGAGGCCGACCTCGGCGACTGCGTGCACCGGCTGCACGAGTACCTGCGCGGCGGCTTCCCGTTCCCGGCCCGCATCACCATCGCCGACAACGCCAGCACCGACGCGACCCTGCGCGTCGCGCACGAACTCGCCACCCGGTATCCGGGCCTGCGGGTGGTGCACCTGGAGGCCAAGGGCCGCGGGCGGGCGCTGCGGGCGGTGTGGGAACGCTCCGACGCCCAGGTGGTCGCCTACATGGACGTCGACCTGTCCACCGACCTCGACGCCCTGCTGCCGCTGGTCGCCCCGCTCGTGTCCGGCCACTCCGACCTGGCGATCGGCACCCGGCTGGACACCTCGTCGCGGGTGGTGCGCGGACCCAAGCGCGAGATCATCTCCCGCTGCTACAACCTGATCCTGAAAGCCTCCCTGCGCGCGCACTTCTCCGATGCGCAATGCGGTTTCAAGGCCGTGCGCACCGCGGTCGCGCGGCAACTGCTGCCGCTGGTCGAGGACGGCGAATGGTTCTTCGACACCGAACTGCTGGTGCTGGCCGAGCGGGCCGGGCTGCGCATCCACGAGGTGCCGGTGGACTGGATCGACGATCCCGACAGCCGCGTCGACATCGTCGACACCGCGATCAAGGATCTGCGCGGAGTGTGGCGGCTCGCGCGCGCCATTTCCACGGGCGCGCTGCCGCTGGACGAGCTCCGCGCCGCGATCGGCCGTGAGCCGCTGGTGTCGGGCGTGCCGCTGGGAATGGTCGGGCAGGTGGTGCGGTTCGCGATCATCGGCGTGCTGTCCACGCTCGCCTACATGCTGCTGTATCTGGTGTTGCAGCCGGTCGCGGGCGCGCAGGGCGCGAACTTCCTGGCCCTGCTGCTCACCGCGATCGCCAACACCGCCGCCAACCGCGCGTTCACCTTCGGGGTGCGCGGGCCGGGCCGGGTGCTCACCCACCAGTTCCAAGGAATGCTGATCTTCGGGTTCGGCCTGCTGGTGACCAGCGGCTCGCTGTTCGCGCTGCACCGCTGGGCGCCCGCCGCGCCGGTGCACGTCGAACTGGTCGTGCTCGTCACCGCCAACCTCGTCGCGACGCTGGCCCGCTTCCTCGGGCTGCGCTGGGTGTTCCGCAATCCACCGGCCGCGACCCCGATCCGCACCGGCCAGACAGGAGCCGCCCGGTGACCACACTCCTCTCCCCACCCGAACACGCTGCCGCGCAGCCGGTTCCGCGGCGACGGCGGCTCGACCGCGAGTACGTCCTGCTGGCCCTGCTGTTGGTCGGCACCACCGTGGCCTACCTGTACAACCTGTCCGCCAACGGGTGGGCCAACGCCTTCTACTCGGCTGCCGTGCAGGCGGGGTCGCGGTCGTGGCAGGCGTTCTTCTTCGGTTCCTCCGACGCCGCGAACTCGATCACCGTCGACAAACCGCCCGCCGCCCTGTGGCCGATGGCGCTGTCGGTGCGCCTGTTCGGCTTGAACAGCTGGAGCATCCTGGTACCGCAGGTGCTCATGGGGGTGGGCAGTGTGGCGTTGCTGTGGGCGACGGTGCGCCGCAACTTCGGCGCCGCCGCGGGCCTGCTGGCCGGGCTCGTCCTGGCCGTCATCCCGGTGGCCGCGTTGATGTTCCGTTTCAACAACCCCGACGCGCTGCTGGTGCTGCTGATGGTCGCCGCGGCATGGGCGACGACCCGCGCGGTCGCCGACGGCCGCTGGCGCTGGCTGATACTCACCGGCGCGTTCATCGGATTCGGTTTCCTCGCCAAGCAGTTGCAGGTGCTGTTGGTGGTGCCCGCACTGGCACTGACCTACCTGGTCGCCGGTCCGCCGCGGCTGATCCAACGGATCGCGCAACTGTTCGCCGCCGGCGCCGCGATGGTCGTCGCCGCGGGGTGGTGGCTGCTGGCCGTGGAGCTGTGGCCGGCGTCGTCCCGGCCGTGGATCGGTGGCTCGCAACGCAATTCCATCATCGAACTCACCCTCGGATACAACGGTCTCGGCAGGCTCAACGGCAACGAGACCGGCAGCGTCGGTCCCGGCGGCGAGCTGCCGCCCGGCGGCAACGGCATGTGGGGCAGCACGGGAATCACCCGGCTGTTCGAGCCCGCGCAAGGCGGTCAGATCGCCTGGCTGATCCCGGCGGCGTTGGTGCTCATGGTCACCGGGTCGGTGTTGCGCGGCAGGGCACCCCGCACCGACGGCCGCCGCGCCGCCCTGATCCTCTGGGGCGGCTGGCTGGTGGTGACCGGGCTGGTCTTCAGCTTCATGGCGGGGATCTTCCACCAGTACTACACGGTCGCGCTGGCACCTGCGGTCGCCGTCCTGGTCGGCGCCGGAGCCGTGCAGGCCTGGCGGGAGCGCGATCGGTGGTGGGTGCGGATCGCGTTGGCATCGGCGGTCGGGCTCACCACGGCGACGGCGTGGCTGCTGTTGTCGCGCAGCGCGGATTTCCTGCCGTGGTTGCGGTGGACCGTGCTCGTGGTGGGTGGGCTCGCGACCGTGGGCATGCTCGTGCCCGTCCGGCGCGAGTTCGCGGCCGGTGTCGCGGTGGCGGCCGCGCTGGCCGGGTTCGCCGGGCCGGTCGCCTACACCGTGCAGACGGTGGGGACCTCGCATCAGGGGTCGATCCCCACCGCCGGTCCACAGGTGAGCGGGCGCGGCGGGCCTGGCATGGGCGGCGACGGCATGCGGCTGATGGGCGGCCCCGACGGCGTTACCCGCTCCGACGGCGGTGGGCGAACCATGCCCGATGGAGGCACCGTGCCGAACGCCGGTGCCGCGCCCGGTGGTGGCGCAGCGACTCCCGGCACCGCGCCGGGTAACGGCTTCCCGGGTGACGGCGGCACCGCCGGTGGGACGGGCCGCGAACTGTTCGGCATGGGCGGACTACTCGGCGCCGGCACCCCCAGCGACCAGGTCGTCAGCTTGATCGAGACGGACGCCGACACCTACACCTGGGCCGCCGCCGCCATCGGCTCCCAGAGCGCCGCCGGCCTCCAACTGGCCACCGAACTCCCTGTCATGCCCATCGGCGGCTTCAACGGCAGCGACCCCTCCCCCACGCTGGAGCAATTCCAGCAGTACGTCCGCGACGGCAAGATCCACTACTTCATCGGCGGCGGCCGCGGCGGACCGGGCGGATCGACCTCCGAAAGCTCCCGCATCAGCACCTGGGTCGAGGAAAACTTCACCCCCACCGTCGTCGACGGCGTCACCCTCTACGACCTGACCACCCCGAAATAACCACCCATCCCGCTGCCCACCGGCACCCCGACCGCCGGTGGGCAGCGGTGTGCGATCCGATCGGATACCAATTGCGCACCGTCGTGCTCGCGGCGGCGGGCACCCGCCGAACTCCACCTCGAGGCGCCTCGAGCGCTCACGGACGATCGAACTCGCCGCCCTGCACGCCGTTCAGGAAAGCGTCCCACTCCGCCGGAGTGAACACCAACACGCCCCCGGACGGGTCCTTCGAGTCGCGGACCCCCACCATGCCGCCATCCAGGAACGCAACTTCCACGCAGTTGTCGTTCCCCCCACTGTGGCTGCTCTTGAACCAACGCGCCCGGGACAGGTTCGTGCTCACGGCCCGTACTCCTTTGCTACCCGCCTGAGCAGGCGTTTACTCTCACTCCGATCCAACGCTACCCGCTGGATGCGCCGGAACGCCTCCCGGTAGGCGCGCACACTGCGAGGCGTTTCCAAATGCATACTGCCAGCGAAGCTTTCGACATAGACCACCGGCGGCTCGTTCGCTTTCCCGCTGTTCGCGCCGAAGTCGAGGAGCGTGAACGCATCGACCGCCTTGCCCATCGGGTATCCCGCACAATCCGGCAACACCCGTACCGATACATTCGGCGGCATATCTGCCAGATGTCGGAGCTGTCGGCTCATCAGTCGGGCGCCTCCGACGATCCGGCGCAAGACTCCCTCGTCGAGCACCAAGTCGACCTCCAGCGGTGACAGGGAGCGGTTGATCAACCCAAGCCTCTTTCTGCGCACTTCCATTCGCTGCGCCCGTTCGCCAGGCGAATCGTCGTGGAAGTAGATTCGATCCAAAACCTCTGCGTACTCCTGGGTTTGGAAAAGACTGGAGATGATGTCCGGGCGATACACGGTGAGCCGCTCGGCTGCGGCTTCCAGTCCCAGATAGACCTTGAAACTCGGGGCGAGCATATCCGTACGCTCATCCCACCAACTCTGTTCTCGGCGTTGCGCAGCAAGCGTTTTGAGTTCCTCGAGCCGGTCCATCCCCTGATAGAGCCGACAGAGCTTGACCAGCTTGGCGTCGTGGATCTTGGACGCCTGTCCGCACTCGAGGCGCTGAAGCGATCCCGACCCCATTCCTACCGCTTTTGCTGCCGTGAGAATGGAAAGCCCGGTTTCGCTGCGCATTTCGCGAAGAATCCGGCCGAGCTGGCGGTGCGGAACCCCCGTCACCACCGGCCCGTCAGGGACCACCTGCCCCGGCGTGGGTGACGATTCACGCTCCCGATCGTCGGCACTTCCCCTGGTCACCGACTTGCCCATGGCGTGCTGATCCCCCTCACTCTCGGTGCGCCCCTTGCTTCGTGGGTGACACGATCGGCCGACCCCGGGTGATGGAAACCAACGGCGCGGGGTGGCTCCAGCTGCAAGTATGGGCGATCTCCTGGGCAGATGCAGCGGAATCGACGGGTCACCCGATGGGTGACCCATTTCGCTTCCGGGCGTGCTGTTCTGCCGTGCATCACAGCCCGACGCACGACACGCGGAGGAGACCAGATGGACAGCGAATTGCCCCAGCGGGTGCCCTTCCCTCGTTCCCGTGGCACATACCGCTCTCTCCCAGCCCAACTCCTCGAGCGGTACCGCGCCGCGCTGCGGCGATGGGCCGACGCACCAGAACCACCAACCAACAGGGCCTACCGATCTCTCCCTCCCTCGATGACCGTCACCGAGGCGATCGAGATGTCATCGGCGGGAGGGCTTTTCCGAACGGAATCCACATCCGGGACAGTCGTCGAATGGTTCGTCGAACAAGGCGTTATCCACGTCGCCCGGATACAGTTCGCGACGGGTCGAATCATCGAGCTTCCGGGCTCTCCCGACCTCGGGATGTGCTTCGAGACGATGCCTCGCGACGTCTGGAATGCCATCCGAGAAGCGTGGGAAGGCGAGCGCTCACGCCGGAGAGGCACTCGATGGTCATGCCAGGAGAACGACCGGTGACCTCACCGCTTCCGTACGAACGTGACGTCTGCCTGGCCGTGATCCTCGCTGGAATGTCTTTACGGTACGTTGCCTGCCTCACGGCAGCGCTGATCTTCGTCCAGATATGGCCGGGGCGGGTGCTCGTGGTGGACGACCCCGCCGCGGCATACCCGCGACTGCCGACCGAGCGGCTCTACGTCGAGCCGTAGACGGGCTGCGGCCGGATGAGCATCAGCCCGTGACGGTGACCGTTGTTGTGGTGGAGCCGCCGTTGGGGCACCAGGCGGCTACGGTGTGTGTCCCGGCGGGGACGGCGTCGACGAACACGTTGCCGGTCGGGGCGACGGCGAGGCTGAGGGTTTCGGGGGTGCCGAAGTAGGGGTCGACGCGGCACCACTCCGGCGCGTCACCGCCGAGCGGGGTGACCGTCACGACCATCCAGTTCGCCCCGGTCGCGACTGCCACCGCGGGCGGCGGGGGCGGCTCGCTGCCCGCCACCCCGGCGGCACCGGCCACCATCAGCGGCCCCGCCAGCAGTGCCGCCATCCGCCCGAAACTCCTCGACGCCGTCATGGTGCTTCCTCTCGTTCCTCCGAATCCGGTCCACCCATATGACGCGACCCCCACGGCCAGTCTCCCATCCACCGGCCCTCACAGAGGGGCAACGACTCGATCGGACTCACTCGGGGGCGGACAACTCCTGCCGCCGCTGCTCGATCAGCTCCGCGAGTCGTCGCGTCGAGGCTTCGTCGAACCCGATCTCGCCCAGCCTCCCGATCCACGGTTGGGCCGCCTCGCTGATGCGGTCCAGGCTGCGGGCCAGCGCGCGCCGGGGAACACCGAGACGCTCGGCGGCCTCCATCCACCATCGGTGCCCGAGCCTGGCATTCCGGCCGTACAGTGCCAGCGCCATCGGGTCTTTCCAGGACAGGTACGGCTGCGTGGTGAGCAGGTCGTAGGCGGGGGTGACCTCCCAGATCCCGCTCGGCGCCCGAAGGATGGAGAGGTTCTTGCCGAGTCGGTGCAACATTGCCATCACAACGATAAGTGGCGGACTTCCCAGATCGCACCGACGACAGCGCCTTAACTCTGCCGCGACAACGATAAGAGGTTTGCCGCAGCGAGCCGACCGGCCATGCGAAGACGGCCTGCGTTGCGCCGTGGGCGACAACCAGGAGTTACGCCGGTTCCGCGGCCACGGACACCACACCCGTGTGCAGTGCCGAGTGCAGGGTGACGGCCCACTGGTGGATGATCTGCTTGCGCCGGGCGGAGTCGTCGGTGAGGACGTCCGCGAGGCCGAGTCCGCGGGCAAGGTCGAGGGTGGCTTGGACGAGGTGGTGGGCGACGGGGTCGGAGTCGTCGACGCCCAGGGCTTCGACGGCGCGGCGGTGGGAGGCGCGGCCGAATTTGGCTTCCAGGGGGACGATGCGTTCGCGGAGCACCGGGTCGGCGGCGGCGTGGGTCCACACCTGGAGGGCGGCCTTGAACAGCGGGCTGGTGTAGGACTCGACCAGGCCCTCGACCACGGCTTCGGTGCGGGCGATGCCGTCGAGCTGCTCGGACATGGCCTCGGCTTCGCGCCTGGCCTGCTCGTTCCTGGTGTCGAACATGTACTCGAGCGCGGCCGTGATGAGGTCTTCCCTGGTCGGGAAGTGGTGCTGGGCCGCGCCGCGCGACACCCCGGCCCGTTCGGCGACCACGGCGACCGTGGCGGCGGCCCAGCCCATCTCGGCCAGGCAGTCGATGGTCGCCTCGAGCAGCCGCTGCCGGGTGGCGCGGCTGCGGTCCTGCTTGGGTTCGTGGGGTGTCGCCATGATCGTCATTCTGCCCAGGTGGGCGGGCGGCGTTGCAGGAAGGCCGTCATGCCCTCGCGCACCTCGGGGGTGCCGAAGAAGCTCGCCGAGCGTTGCGCCAGTTCCTCGGCGGACCGGTCGAATTCGGCGAGGATGGGCGCGTTGACGAGTCGTTTGGCCTCGGCCAGGCCCTGCGGGGCGCCCTTGCGCAGTTCCGCGCACAGCCGCGCCACCTCGGCGGTGGGGTCCTCGGCGGTGACGGTGACCAAGCCGATCCGCTCGGCCTCGGCGGCGCCGAACTTCTCCCCGGTGAGGTAGTAGCGGGCGGCGGCGCGCGGTTCCAGGCGCGGCAGCAGGGTGAGCGAGATCATGAACGGCGCCAACCCGATGCGCACTTCGGTGAGCGCGAACGAGCTGCCCGGCCCGGCGACTACGATGTCGCAGCCCGCGACGATTCCCATGCCGCCCGCGCGGACGTTGCCGTCGATCCGGGCGATCACCGGCTTGGGGATCTCGACGAGCCTGCGCAGCACGCCGATCATCGTGCGGGTGCGCTGATCGGCGGCGACCGCGGGATCGGTGTCGCCCGCTTCGCTCAGGTCGGCGCCCGCGCAGAAGGTGTTGCCGGTGTGGGTGAGCACGATGCCGCGCACCGCCGGGTCCGCGGCCGCGTCGTCGAGACCGCGCAGCAGGTCCGCGACCAGGCGTGCGGACAGCGCGTTGCGGTTGTGCGGGGAATCGAACGTCAGCACGGCGAAGCGGTCGCGGACGTCGTAGCGCACCAGCGGCGCGGTGGAGGTGTCGGTCATCGTGCTCCCCTTCCGGCGGATCGGTACGGCGCGGATCAGTACGACTTGGGCAGGCCGAGCGAGTGCTGGGACACGAAGTTCAGCACCATCTCCCGGCTCACCGGCGCGATCCGCGCGATGCGGGCGGCGCCGAGCATCGCGGCCAGCCCGTAGTCGGCGGTCAGGCCCGCGCCGCCGTGGGTCTGGATGGCCTGGTCGAGCGCCTTGATGCTGACCTCGGCGGCGGCGTACTTGGCCATGTTGGCGGCTTCCGCCGCGCCCATCTCGTCGCCCGCGTCGTAGAGGGTGGCGGCCTTCTGCATCATCAGCTTGGCCATCTCCAGCTCGATCTTCACCTGCGCCAACGGATGCGAAATGCCTTGGTGCGCACCGATCGGCGTCTTCCACACCGTGCGCTCCTTGGCGTATTCGACGGCACGGTCGATGGCGTAGCGGGCCACGCCGACGGCCATCGCCGCACCCATGATCCGCTCGGGATTCAGCCCGGCGAACAGCTGCATCAGCGCGGCGTCCTCCCGGCCGACCAGTGCGCTGGAGGGCAGGCGCACGTCGTCGAGGAACAGGCTGAACTGGTGGTCGGGCTCGATGATGTCCATCTCCTGCGCCACCTTGGTGAAGCCGGGGGCGTCGGTGGGCACGATGAACAGGGCGGGCTTGAGCTTGCCGGTCTTGTGGTCCTCGGTGCGCGCGACGATCAGCACCGCCTCGGCCTGGTCCACGCCGGAGATGAAGATCTTGCGGCCGGTCAGCAGCCAGTCGTCGCCGTCACGGCGGGCGGTGGTGGTGATCTGGTGGGAGTTGGACCCGGCGTCGGGTTCGGTGATGCCGAAGACCATCTTGGCCGAGCCGTCGGAGAGCTTGGGCAGCCACTGCTGCTTCTGCTCGTCGGTGCCGTAGCGGCTGATGATGGTGCCGCAGATGGCCGGGGAGACCACCATGAGCAGCAGGCCCGCGCCTTGGGCGGACAGTTCCTCCATCACCAGTGCCAGCTCGTACATGCCCGCACCGCCGCCGCCGTACTCCTCGGGCAGGTTCACCCCGAGGAAGCCCAATTTCCCTGCCTCGTCCCACAACTCGGTGAGGGGCTCGTTCTTGCGGGCCTTGGGCAGCACGTAGTCGCGATAGGTGTACTTGGCGGCCAGCGCGGCCACCGCGGCCCGCAGCTGCTTGCGCTCGTCGCTCTCGATGAAGCTCATGGCTCAGTCCTTCTCTGTGTCGTCGGCCGCGGGTTCCACGACGGCCAATACCGTGCCGATGTCGACCTGCTGGCCGACCGCGACGTTCACCGCGCTGAGCACACCGGCGGCGGGCGCGGCGATGGTGTGCTCCATCTTCATCGCCTCCAGCCACAGCACCGGCTGACCCGCGTCCACGCGGTCACCGACGGCGGCGCCGAGCCGGATGACGCTGCCCGGCATCGGGGCGAGCAGCGAGCCGGTGGCCACCTGGTCGGCCGGATCGCTGAAGCGCGGCAGCCTGCGCACGCTCACCGGACCCAGCGGCGAGTCCACGCACACCAGATCGCCGTAGCGGGCGACGTCGAACACCCGCCGCACCGGGCCGCGCTCGCCCGGCACCGCCAGCACGACCCGCTCGGGGCCGGCCTCGACCAGTTCGAGTCCGTCGTGCCCGTCGACCAGCACGCCGGAACGGGTGAACCGGTAGTCGACGTCGTGCACGCCGCTGACCCGGCTCTCGTAGGACTTGCGCTGCGACTGCGAGGGCAGGTTGCGCCAGCCGCTGGGCAACCCGCCGCCGACCCGGGCGGCGGCCCGGTTGGCGGCGGCGTCGGCGAGGGCCGCGGCCACGATGGACAGCCGCTCGTCGGCCGCGCTCACCAGCGGCGCCGACAGGGTGTCCAGGCCGTGGGTGGCGAAGAATGCCGTGTCGGTGTCACCGGCGAGGAAGGCCGGGTGGCGCAGCACCCGGACCAGCAGGTCCCGGTTGGTGACCAGACCGTGGATGCGGGCCCGCTGCAACGCCGAGGCCAGCAGGCGGGCGGCCTCGGCGCGGGTCTCGGCGTAGGAGATCACCTTCGACAGCATCGGGTCGTAGTGCACGCCGACCACCGAACCGTCCACCACACCGGTGTCCAGCCGCACGCCGGCCCGGTCGAGCAGATCGAATTCGGTGCGCACCAATGGAATGTCGAGGCGGTGCACGGTGCCGCTCTGCGGCTGCCACTCGTGGGCCGGGTCCTCGGCGTAGAGGCGCACCTCGATCGAATGTCCGCGCAGCGCGGGCGCCCGGGCGGGCAGGGCCGCGCCCGCGGCGATCTCGAGTTGCAGCCGCACCAGGTCCAACCCGGTGGTGCACTCGGTGACCGGATGTTCCACCTGCAGCCGGGTGTTCATCTCCAGGAAGTAGAACTCGCCCGCGTCGTCGGCCAGGAATTCCACGGTGCCCGCGCCGGTGTAGGAGATCGCGCCCGCGGCCAGCCGGGCGGCGTCGAACAGCCGCTCCCGCATGCCGTCGATGCGTTCGACCAGCGGCGAGGGCGCCTCCTCGACGACCTTCTGGTGCCGCCGCTGGATGGAGCATTCCCGCTCGCCGACGGCCCAGATGGTGCCGTGCGTGTCGGCGAGCACCTGCACCTCGATGTGGCGGCCGGTCTCGAGGTAGCGCTCGCAGAACACGGTCGGGTCGCCGAAGGCGGATTCGGCTTCCCGGCGGGCGGCGGCGATCTGCGGTTCGAGATCGGCCAGCTCGCGCACCACCCGCATGCCGCGGCCACCGCCGCCCGCGGAGGCCTTGATCAACACCGGCAGATGCGCCTCGGTGACCTCGGCCGGATCGAGTTCGGCCAGCACCGGCACACCCGCGGCGTCCATCAGCTTCTTCGAGGCGACCTTCGAGCCCATCTCCTCGATCGCGGCGACCGGCGGCCCGACCCACACCAGTCCCGCGTCCAGCACAGCGCGGGCGAACTCGGCGTTCTCGGAGAGGAAGCCGTAGCCGGGGTGCACCGCGTCGGCGCCCGCGGCGAGTGCCGCCTCGATGATCAGCTCCCCGCGCAGATAGGTCTCGGCCGGGGCGTTGCCCGGCAGCCGGACCGCCGCGTCGGCCTCGCGCACATGGGGTGCGGCGGCATCGGCGTCGGAGTACACCGCGACGGTGCCCAGTCCCATCCGGCGGCAGGTGGCGAACACCCGCCGGGCGATCTCGCCTCGATTCGCGACCAGCACAGTGGAAATCGTCATCGCGTGCCTCACATCCGGAAGACGCCGAAGCCCTCGGCGCCCTTGATCGGGGCGTTGTGGATGGCCGAGAGCGCCATGCCCAACACCGTGCGGGTATCGCGGGGATCGATCACGCCGTCGTCGTAGAGCCTGCCGGACATGAACATCGGCAGCGACTCGGCCTCGATCTGCGCCTCGATCATCGCGCGCATCCCCGCGTCGGCCTCCTCGTCGAACGGCTTGCCGCGCGCCTCGGCGGCGGCCCGGCCGACGATCGAGATCACACCGGCCAGCTGCGCACCACCCATGACCGCGGATTTCGCGCTGGGCCAGGCGAAGACGAAGCGCGGATCGTAGGCGCGGCCGCACATGCCGTAGTGGCCCGCGCCGTAGGAGGCGCCCATTAGCAGCGAGATGTGCGGCACCTTCGAGTTCGACACCGCGTTGATCATCATCGCGCCGTGCTTGATGATGCCCTTCTGCTCGAACTCCTTGCCGACCATGTAGCCGGTGGTGTTGTGCAGGAACAGCAGTGGCGTGTCGGACTGGTTGGCGAGCTGGATGAACTGCGCGGCCTTCTGTGCCTCCTCGGAGAACAGCACGCCGCGCGCGTTGGCGAGGATGCCCACCGGGTAGCCGTGCAGCTGCGCCCAGCCGGTGACCAGGCTGCTGCCGTAGAGCGGCTTGAACTCGTCGAAGTCGGAGTCGTCGACCACGCGCGCGATCACCTCGCGCGGGTCGAACGGGATCTTCAGGTCGGCGGGCACGATGCCGAGCAGTTCCTCGGGGTCGTAGCGCGGCTCGAGCACCGGACCGCGCGGCGCCGGGCCCTGCTTGCGCCAGTTCAGCCGTTTGACGATGGAGCGGCCGATGCGGATCGCGTCCTGCTCGTCGGCGGCCAGATAGTCGGCCAGGCCCGAGGTGCGGGCATGCATCTCGGCGCCGCCGAGGGATTCGTCGTCGGATTCCTCCCCGGTGGCCATCTTCACCAGCGGCGGGCCGCCGAGGAACACCTTGGAGCGCTCCTTGATCATCACCGTGTAGTCGGACATGCCGGGGATGTAGGCGCCGCCCGCGGTGGAATTGCCGAACACCAGCGCGATGGTGGGAATGCCCATCGCGGAGAGCTTGGTGAGGTCGCGGAACATCCGCCCGCCGGGGACGAAGACCTCCTTCTGGGTGGGCAGGTCCGCGCCGCCGGATTCGACCAGCCCGATCACCGGCAGCCGGTTCTCCATGGCGATGTCGTTCATGCGCAGGTTCTTGCGCAACGTCCACGGGTTGGAGGTGCCGCCGCGCACCGTCGGGTCGGGCGCGACGATCATGCACTCCACGCCCTCGACGATGCCGATCCCGGCGATCACGCTGGCACCGACGTGGAATTCGCTGCCCCAGGCGGCCAGCGGGCACAGCTCCAGGAACGGCGAGTCCTCGTCGATGAGCAGTTCGATGCGTTCGCGGGCGGTGAGCTTGCCGCGCTTGCGATGCCTGGCCAGCTTCTCGGGGCCGCCACCGGCGACCGCCTTGGCGAATTCGGCTTCGATCTCGGTGAGTTTGGTGGTCATCGCCTCGGCGGCGGCGGTGTATTCCGGTGCCGCGCTGTCGAGGGTGCTGCGCAGGATCGTCATGACTGATACCCCAATCGCTTGGCCGCCAGGCCGGTCAGGATCTCGGTGGTGCCGCCGCCGATACCGAGGATGCGGATGTCGCGGTACTGGCGCTCCACCTCGGATTCACGCATGTAGCCCAGACCGCCGAAGAGCTGGACGGCTTGGTGGGCCACCCATTCGGCGGCCTCCACGGCGGTGTTCTTGGCGAAGCAGACCTCGGCGATCAGATCGGTCTCGCCCTCGGCGCTGCGCCGGGCGACCTCGCGGGTGTAGACGCGGGCGACATCGATGCGCCGCGCCATCTCGGTCACCGTGTTCTGCACGGCCTGCCTGCTGATGAGCGGACGGCCGAAGGTTTCGCGGTTGCGCACCCACTCCAGGGTGAGGTCCAGGCAGCGCTGCGCTTGGGCGTAGGCCTGCACGGCCAGCCCGACCCGCTCACTGACGAACGCGGCCGCGATCTGGTAGAAGCCCGAATTCTCCGGCCCCACCAGGTTTTCCACCGGAACCCGCACGTCCACATACGACAGTTCGGCGGTGTCGGAGGCCCGCCAGCCCATCTTGTCGAGCTTGCGGCTCACGGTGAAACCCGGCGTGTCCTTCTCCACCACCAGCAGCGAGATACCCGCCGAGCCCGGCCCGCCGGTGCGGACCGCGGTGACCACGAAGTCGGCGCGGCACCCGGAGGTGATGTAGGTCTTGGCGCCGTTGACGATGTAGTGGTCACCGTCGCGGCGCGCGGTGGTGGTGAGGTGGCCGACGTCGGAGCCGCCGCCGGGCTCGGTGATGGCCAGCGAACCGATCTTCTCGCCCGCGAGCGTGGGCTCGGCGAACCGCTCGATGAGATCGGTGTTGCCGGAGGCGATGACGTGCGGCACCGCGATACCGCAGGTGAACAGCGAGGCGAACAGCCCACCCGAGGCACCCGCCTGGTGCATCTCCTCGCAGACGATCACCGAATCCAGCGCGTCACCCCCGGCGCCGCCGGCCGACTCGGGGAACTGGATACCGAGCAGTCCCAGCGCACCCGCCTTCTTGTGCAGCTCGCGCGGGATCTCGCCCTCGCGTTCCCAGTCGTCGAGGTAGGGCAGCACCTCCCGCTCGACGAATCCGCGCACGGTGGCGCGCAATTCGCGGCGTTCGGGAGTGTTCCACGGACCGACATTCATGACAGCAGCTCCACGGGGATATCGAGGTGACGGGACCGCAGCCATTCGCCGAGTCCCTTGGCCTGCGGATCGAAGCGGGCCTGGTAGGCCACGCCCTTGCCGAGCAGGCCGGTGGCGAGGAAGTTCACCGCGCGCAGGTTCGGCAGGACGTGCCGGGTGACGGTGAGCTGCGCGGTCTCGGGCAGCAGTGCTTTCAGCCGGTCGACGGTGAGGGTGTGCACCAGCCAGCGCCACTGGTCCTCGGTGCGCACCCAGACGCCGATGTTGGCGTCCCCGCCCTTGTCGCCGCTGCGGGCCAGCGCGATCGTGCCCAGCGGCACGCGGCGGGTCTCGCCGACCGGGAGCGGTTGCGGCAGTGCCGGTTCCGGTACGTCGGCGAGCGCCCGGGTGTCGGTGGCCTGCGCGACGTCGACGCGGGCGCCGTCCGGCAGGACCGCGACGTGCGGCACCTGTCCGGCCTCGACGTACCCCGCGGTGTAGACCCCGTAGGGGGAACCGTTGCCGGGCGGTGCGGTGAAACTGCACCCGGGGTAGCTGGCCAGCGCCAGTTCCACCGCGACGCTGGAGAAGGCGCGGCCGACCTTGTTCGGATCGGGGTCGCGCACCACGCAGCGCAGCAGCGCGCTGGCCTGCTCCTCGGTGTCGGCGTCGGGGCGGTCCAGGCGGGCCAGCGTCCATTCCAGTTCGGCGGGCCGCACCGGCAGCCAGTCTTCCAGTTGGCGTTGCGCGAGTGCGGCTTTGGCCTCGATGTCGAGGCCGGTGAGGATGAAGCTCATCTCGTTGCGGAATCCGCCGAGCGTGTTCAGCGAGACCTTCAACTGTGGCGGCGGCGCCTCGCCGACGACACCGTCGACCAGCACCCGGTCCGGCCCCTCCTGGGTCAGGCGGATGCTGTCGAGCCGGGCGGTGACGTCGGGTCCGGCGTAGCGCGCGCCCTGGATCTCGTACATCAGCTGGGCCTCGACCGTGTCCACGGTGACCGCGCCGCCGGTGCCCGCGTGCTTGGTGATGACACTGCTCCCGTCGCGGCGGATCTCCGCGATGGGGAAGCCCGGCCTGCCCAGGTCGGGCAGTTCGGTGAAAAAGGCGTAGTTGCCGCCGGTGGCCTGGGTGCCGCATTCGATGATGTGCCCGGCCACCACCGCACCGGCGAGGGCGTCGTAATCGGTTCGGCCCCAGCCGAAATGCGCGGCGGCGGGCCCGACGATCACCGAGGCGTCGGTGACCCGGCCGGTGACCACCACGTCGGCCCCGGCGTTCAGGCATTCCACGATGCCCCACGCGCCCAGGTAGGCATTGGCGGTGAGCGGGGAGCCCAAGCCGAGCTCGCCCGCGCGGGCCAGCAGGTCGTCGCCCTCGACGTGCGCGATCTGCGCGTTCAGGCCCAGGTCGGCGGCGACCTTGCGCAGCCGTTCGGCCAGGCCCGCCGGGTTCAGCCCACCCGCGTTCGCGACGATCTGCACGCCCTTGTCCAGCGCGAGGCCGAGACAGTCCTCGATCTGCTTGACGAAGGTCTTGGCGTAGCCGAGGCTCGGGTCCTTCATCCGGTCCCGGCCGAGGATGAGCATCGTCAGCTCGGCCAGATAGTCGCCGGTGAGGACGTCGAGGTCGCCGCCCTCGAGCATCTCGCGCATCGCGGCGAGCCGATCACCGTAGAACCCGGAACAGTTGCCGATCCTGATCACTTCCGGATCGGCGGCCAACCTACCCATCAGCCGGGCCTCCCTGTCGGTGGAGTTCGCGTCCGCCCCAGCATCACACCCAGCCGGAAAAAAATCAAGCTCGCGTGCTTGTTACTTGTTCGAGCAGGTCAGGTCGCTGATACCGGGTCGCTTCGGCGCTGGTTCGGGGCATATCACCCGCTATGGTGCACCCCCGCGACCGCCGACACGGCAGAATCGGACCAATGTCCACCGACGTCACGATGATCGTCCTGCTCGCGCTGTCCGGCTTCCTTCTCGGCGGCGCCTACTCCACCTGGAAGACCGCGCGGCCGCTGGCCATCGGCCTGGGTGTCTGCGGTGTCCTCGCCGCCGCGGGCGCTCTGGCGTGGGGGCTGTCCTGACACGGTGCCGCACGCCATCACCGCACTGATCCTGCGCGGACCCCACGACGCCTCCGCCGCCGCGGCCTGGGGTGGCGAGCCGGTCCCCTCACCGCCGAGCTGGCGCTGTTCCACCTGACGCACCACTACACCGCCTACTGGCAGGCGCGGCGCGACGGAATGGCTGGAGCTTGCCCCGGGAGGCTCCCGGCCTGTTCCCCCGCGAAGGGGTGGTGCGCCTGCCCGCCGCGGAGCTGTCCGGCTCGCCCGCGCCGTCGTTCGCGGTGATCCACACCGACTACCATGTCGGCGTGGGCACGCAATGGGGGGTGGCGCCGACGAGTTCGACACCGTGGGACTCACGGCCCATCGAGCCACACCGGAGCACCTCGACCGAAACGCCGACCTGTTCGACGAGATGGGAGTGTGAGGCGCTGCCCACCGGCTCGCGCCCCGCGAAACCGATTGCGGCGCAATAGTAAGTACTTCGCCGAGACCATCCTTTCCTGCCGAGACCTCGACCAGCTCGAGAAATGGCTGCGCCGCGCGCTGGAGGTCAGTCGGGCCGAGGAACTGCTGGCCTGATTGTCAACGCGGCGGCGTCACCCGGGCGAGGGATGGATTCGCAGGTCGTCCGGTAGACAGGCAACGGCACGGGCAGTTGCCGCGAAGTCGCGGGCAGTCCCCATGGCCAGTGAACACCGAGTAGGACTCCTGACTACGAAATCGTTTGGTACGTAATACCTGTCGGCGCCGACGATTACTGTGCGCGCATGCCTTCGGCTCCGCATGAAGTGGTGATCGACATGTTCAACGCGCGACCGGATCTGGTCGCGCCGCTGTTGTCCGCGCTCGGCTGCCAACTACCGTGCTACGAAACGGTGGAACCTCGCTCCGAACGTGCCGCTGTACTGGCGCCCACCGAGTACTACGCCGATGCGGTGCTGGCGTTCCGGCGGGGAGGTGACACCGTCCTCGCGGTGGTGGTGGAGATCCAGCTCCGCCGCGATGGTGACAAGCTCTGGTCCTGGCCGGTCTACACCGCGTCGCTGCGAGCGCGGCTGAGGTGTCCGGTACTGCTCCTTGTCGTCTGTCCCGATCCCCGTACCGCCACGTGGGCGGCACAACCCTTGCACTTCGGCTACCGCAACCCGCCGACAACCCTGGCACCCCTGGTGCTCGATCCCTCATCGGTGCCGGTGGTCACCGATCCCGATCTGGCGGCCGAACTTCCGGAACTGGCCGTGCTGTCGGCGGTGGCCCATCCGGACCACCCCGACCACACCGAAATCTGGCGCGCTTTGGCGATCGGTCTTCGAACACTCGGAGCCGACCCGGCCCTGCGATACCATGACTTCATCCTGACGATGCTGCCGCGCGCGGTTCGTCCTGCTTGGGAGGCATTCATGTCCGCCGGTCTGCGTGACTACAACTTCACCAGCGACTTCGCGCGCAAGTACTTCGCCGAGGGCGAAGCGCAGGGCGAAGCGATCGGCGAGGCGAAGTCGGTCCTGACTGTTCTCGACGCCCGCGGCATCACCGTGTCCGATCAGGTCCGCGAGACCATTCTCTCCTGCCGAGACCTCGACCAGCTCCAGAAATGGCTGCGCCGCGCGCTGGAGGTCGGCCGGGCCGAAGAACTACTGGCCTGACGCTCACGCTCGCGACGACACCCGGGTGAGGCGGTAGATCCGCAGGTCGTCCGGGACGCCGTTGAGGGGGGCGGCGAAGAGACTGCGGCGGTAGGGCTTGGTGGTGCGGCCCAGGGCGGTGAGGGTGTCGGGGTGCAGGGCGCGCAGCGTGGCGTCGGAGAGCATGGTGTGGCCGTTGCCGCCCGCGGCCATGACGCGGGCGGCGACATTGACGTCGACGCCGAGCCAGTCGCCGCCGATCTCGCGGGGCATGCCGGTGTGCAGGCCCACCCGCATGCGCGGCCGGTAGCCCTCGATCTCGACGCCGCGCAGGTTGTCCTTGGCGGTGACGGCGGCGCGCACGGCGTCGTCGGCGGTGGCGAACACGGCCATCATGCCGTCGCCCATCCGCTTGACGACGCTGCCGCGATGCTCGGCGACGGGCGGTTCGATGGCCGTGGCGACCGCGCGTAGCAGGCGCAGCGTCACCTCGTCGCCGGCGGTGAGCGACCAGCTGGAGAACGCGACCAGATCGGTGAACATCACCGTCACCTCGGTGTCACCGCGACCGCGGCCGACCCGCTCGAGCACGGCCTGCCACACCTGAAGGGCGCCGAGGCCGAGTTCCCGCGCCGCCGTCGGCGAGTCGCCGACCAGTTTCTCCGCCGCCCGCGCCACCGCACGGGCACCGCCGGGGCCGGAGACCGAGAGCGGATCGCCGAAGGAGGGGTCACCGGGGAGTTTGCGGCGCACCGAGCGCAGTGCGTCGATGAGCTCGGGGCGCCGGTTGGTGTCGGTGACGAGCGCGGCCAGGCGTTCGCGCCGCGGCGGCTTGGGTGGGCGGCCGTCCTGGGCGGGCGCGGCATCCTCGGTCTCGGGCCCCCGCCGAGGCTCGGCACCGTCCCCGGGTGTCTCGCTCACGCACCGAAGCGTATCCCACCGACAATGCCGACGGCCCGGCGTGGAAGGCGAATTGCCTTCACACACCGGGCCGGTGGGGGCACGACCGCCGGGCAGTGACGGATCGTGCCTGCGCGGTGCGTACCTCCCGACAAGGTCGTCACCGCGGAACCCGAGCGGCGAGGGCGCTACTCGGGTGGCTTCATCACGCGTCCCGCTTGTTCACCACGACCAGCGCCGCGGCGAACACGATCGCGACGAACGCCGCGAAGTACAGCAGCGCGGGCCAGGCTCCCCAGTGCCACGGCAGGCTGTTGTCGTCGAGGCCGAGAAAGCGGTTCGCGTTCTGGAACGGCAGGAACACTTGAATATTACGTCCGTACTTGCCGAACGCGCCGATGATCGGCTCGATCAGCACGGGCCAGACGATCAGCAGCGAGATGGCACCCGCCGACTGGCGCACCAGCGCCCCGACACCCACGGCCAGGAAGACCACCAGGGCGACGAAGATCGGGACGGCGTAGAAGATCTTGGTGTCACCCTCGCTGAGGCTCAGCTTGGCGCCCACGTCGTCGGTGGTGATCACCTGCAGGATGAAGAAGCTCAGCAGGGTGAGCACCGCGCTGAGCACGGCCGCGCCCACCGCGATCATCGCCGCCTTGGTGACCAGCACCGACGTGCGGTTGGGCACGGCGAGGAAGGTGGCTTTCATGGTCCCGAAGCGGTATTCGCTGGTGACCGCGAGCGCCGCCAGGATCATGATCAGGATGTAGCCGAAGCCGGGAATGAAGGCGACGCCGGTGATGCCGAGGCCCGCCATCGCGTTCTCGGCGTACGGCGGCTCGGGACCGAGCGACGGGTCCTCCCGGTAGGCGCTCATGGAGACGTTCAGCAGCAGGGCGAACAACGCCGTGATGCCGAGGGCGAACACGACCGTCAACGCCGTGCACCACCAAGGCGACCTGGTCGAGGTCAGTTTGATCCGTTCCGCGGCCAACACGCCCATCAGAGCGCACCTCCCATCGCTGTGTACGGGCCACCCGGTCCGGGCACACCCACCGCCTCGGCGCCCTCGCCGTGGTACTGCACGGCGCCGCCGGTCATCCGCATGAACGCCTCCTCCAGCGAGGCCCGCTGCGGCGAGAGTTCGAACAGGGTGATGTCGTTGGCGCCGGCGAGCTTGCCGACGGCGTCGCTGGTCACCCCCGCGACGAGCAGCGCGGGCCCCTCGGCGCCCGTGCCGTCCTCACGCACGGTCATGCCGTTGGAGGTGAGCAGGCTGCGCAGCTGGTCCAGTTGCGGGCTGCGCACCCGCACGGTCTGCTCGGAGGCGCGTTCGATGAACTCCTTGGTGGGGGTGTCGGCGATGAGCTTGCCGCGCCCGATCACGATCAGGTGCTCGGCGGTCTGGGCCATCTCCGAGAGCAGGTGGCTCGACACCAGCACGGTGCGGCCCTCGGAGGCCAGCCGCTGCATGAACCGGCGGATCCACAGGATGCCCTCCGGGTCGAGGCCGTTGACCGGCTCGTCGAACAGCAGCACCTTCGGATCGCCGAGCAGCGCGCCGGCCAGGCCCAGCCGCTGGGACATGCCCAGCGAGTAGCCGCCCGCGTTCTTGCCCGCCACCTCCGACAAGCCGACCAGCCGCAGGACCTCCTCGACCCGCGATTTCGCGATGCCGTTGGAGGCGGCCAGCCACTCCAGGTGGGCGCGCGCCGACCGGTTCGGATGCACCCACTTGGCGTCCAACAGCGCGCCGACCGTGCGCAGCGGCTGTTTCAGCTGGTGATACGGCTTGCCGTCGATGAGCGCGGTGCCCGCCGTCGGGGTGTCCAGCCCCAGGATCATCCGCATCGTCGTGGACTTGCCCGCGCCGTTCGGCCCGAGGAAGCCAGTCACCTGTCCCGGTTTCACGGTGAAGGTGAGATCCTCGACGGCGGCGGTCCGGCCGTAGTGTTTGGTCAGACCCCTCACTTCGATCATGCTGTCCAGCATTCCCTACGACGGGCTCGCGCGCGTCCCCACCTGGGGTGGAATTCGGTCATCCTCGAGAATGACCCGATCCCCCAGTGCCCCGGGGGGCCTGCCCCTACCGCTGCGGCCCTTACCGCTGCGGGGAGGACGCCTGAGCCCAGAACCGCTTGGGGATGCGGCCCGCCTCGCGGGCGAGCAGACCCGCCCGTACGGCGTCGGCCATCGCCGCCGCCATCAGCGGCGGGCGCTTGGCCCGGGTCACGGCGGTGGCCAGCAGCACCGCCGAGCAGCCGAGTTCCATCGCCAGCGCGGCATCGCTCGCGGTGCCGATGCCCGCGTCGAGGATCACCGGCACGCCCGCGGCGGCGACGATCATCTCGATGTTGTGCGGGTTGCCGATGCCGAGGCCGGTGCCGATGGGGGCGCCCAGCGGCATCACCGCCGCGCAGCCCGCGTCCTCCAGCCGCCGGGCCAGCACCGGGTCGTCGTTGGTGTAGGGCAGCACGGTGAAGCCGGCGTCGACCAATTGCTCTGCGGCGCTGAGCAATTCGATCGGGTCCGGCAGCAGGGTGCGTTCGTCGGCGACGACCTCGAGCT
This sequence comes from Nocardia sp. FDAARGOS_372, assembly GCF_002554515.1. Taxonomy (NCBI): domain Bacteria; kingdom Bacillati; phylum Actinomycetota; class Actinomycetes; order Mycobacteriales; family Nocardiaceae; genus Nocardia; species Nocardia sp. FDAARGOS_372. The sequence goes on from NZ_PDDW01000001.1 coordinate 4,351,906, forward strand.
TGACCCAGGTGGTGTCGAGCGCTTCGGCGGCCAGCTGCGCGGTCAACACGGCCTCGGCGGCGGTCCGGCAGCCCGCGGTGTTCGGCAACGGGGTGATCTCGAGCCGTTTCAGCAGGTCGAGCACGCCCGTGCCGCCCGCGGCGTCGACGCGGCGCATGGCGACCGTGGTGAGTTCGGTGCCGGAGGCGACCAGGGCCTCCTCCAGCACGGCCAGGTTCTCGGCACCGCCGGTGCCCATGATGAGACGGGAACCGAACTCCCGGTCGGCGATGCGCAGCGGCGGCAGGTCGGGATGCTCAGCCACCTTGGACCGCCGTCAGCACCTCGATGGACCAGCCGCGCCCGACCTGTTCGTCCCAGCGCGACTTCGGGAACACCGCGCCGTCCACGGCCACCGCGACGCCCTGGCAGGGCAGCGCGAGCCGGTCCAGCAGTTCCCGCACGGTGAGCGGCTCGGCGAACTCGTGGTCCTCGCCGTTCACCGTGACACCGATGGGGATGGATGGTGCGGTCATCGAATTCCTCCTGACGCGGACAGCGACGCCGGGGCGGGCGCCGGGGTGAAGCGGTGCGGGTCGGCGGCCGCGGCCTCGGGCAGCGGCGCGTCACCGAGCGCGGCCATCGTCGCGTCGACGGTGAGCGGCACGGCCAGCATGCCGTTGCGGCCGTGGCCGGTGGCGGCCACGACCCGCTCGGACAGCCTGCCGATGAGAGGCAGGTTGTCCGGGGTGCCGGGGCGGGAGCCCGCGCTCGCCTCGGCCAGCTCGTATTCACCGATGCCGGGCAGCACCGCCTCGGCGTCGGCAATCAGATCACGGACACCGCCGACGGTGACGGTGGTGTCGAACCCGGCTTCGTACTGGGTGGCGCCGACGACGATGCCGTCCGCGCGCGGCACCAGGTAGACCGGGCGGCCGTGCACCCGGGCACGCACCACCCGGCGGGGTGCGGGCGCCGCGCCCGGCCGGTGCCGCAGGCGCAGGATCTCGCCCTTCACAGGCCGCACCGGCAGGCCCGGCCACAACCCGGCGGACGCGGCGCCCGCGGCCAGCACCACCTGGTCGAAGGACAGGGCCGTCAGGTCGGTGACGGACTCGGCGCGCACGTCCACCCCGGCCGCCGTGGCCGCGGCGTGCAGTGCCCGGAACAGCTGCCGATTGTCGATGGCGGGTTCGGCGGAGAGCATCCCCGCGCGCACGGTCCGGGCGAGGGCGGGTTCGATCGCGCGGACGCCCGCCCGATCCAGCACGCGCAGGTCGTGGCCGCGTTCGCCGACCCAGTCGGCGACGGTGCGCAGGTCGGCCGCGTCGGCGGCGTCGAGCGCGACGGTCAGGGTCGCGTCGGCGACGAAGACATCGATGCCGGTGGCGCTGCGCAGCCGAGCGGCGAAATCGGGCCAGCGCGCCAGCGAGGCGGCGCCGAACTCGAGGACCCGGTCCTCCCCCGGCCAGCCCTCCGACAGCGGCGCGAGCATGCCACCCGCGACCCGGGAGGCGCCGGACCCGGCGGCGGCGTCGAACAGCGTGACCCGCCATCCCGCTTCGGCGGCCCGCCAGGCCACCGCGAAACCGATGGCGCCGCCGCCGACGACGGCCAGAGTCCGCATGTCTGCCACCTTCCTGGATAGCGCTCGGGTCCCCCTCTGCTCGCTTCCCCACCGTAGCGCGGCTACCGTCGACGACGTGCATCCCTCCCACCCGAAGCGACCGCTGCCACCCCGGGACCGACTCGCCACGGCACGGCTGTATCTGTGCACCGACGCGCGCCGGGAGAAGGGCGATCTGGCCAAGTTCGCCGAAGCCGCCTTCGCGGGCGGTGTCGACATCATTCAGCTCAGGGACAAGGGCTCGCCCGGCGAGGCCAAGTTCGGGCCGCTCGAGGCGAAGGCCGAGCTCGGCGCGCTGGCCGAACTCAAGGCCGTCGCGCGCCGCCACGGCGGCCTGGTCGCGGTGAACGACCGCGCCGACATCGCGCTGGCCGCGGGCGCCGACGTGCTGCACCTCGGCCAGGGCGATCTGCCGCCCTGGTACGCGCGCCGCATCGTCGGCCCCGACGTGGTGATCGGCCGTTCGACCCACAACCGGGCCCAAGCCGGGCTCGCCGCCATCGATGAGCACATCGATTACTTCTGCACCGGCCCGGTCTGGTCGACGCCGACCAAGCCCGGCAGGCAGGCCGCGGGCCTGGACCTGGTGCGTTCCACCGCCGATTCGCACCCGACGCGGCCGTGGTTCGCCATCGGCGGCATCGACCTGGAACGGCTGCCGGAACTGCTGGCCGCCGGCGCGGACCGGATCGTGGTGGTGCGCGCGATCACCGAGGCGCGTGATCCCGAGGCGGCGGCGCGAGCGCTGAAATCAGCCCTGCTCGCCGCCTCCTGAGCAGGTCGGCGGCCGGAGGCGGCGGCACGCTGTGCTCAGGCGAGGATCTGCCGCACCGTGAGCGACACCGTGCGCACCAGCGCGCCCGTCTGCGCCTCCGGCGCACCGCCGGACTCGGCGGTGTCGGCGGTGTCGGCAGGGTCGGCCGTGTCTGCGACGATGCGGGCGTAGCCGCCGGGTCCGTCGGGGTCGGAGTGCAACCAGAGGAAGCCCTGGTCGGCGAGGTCGACGGTGCGGGGCAGGGCCGCGGCCACGGTGTCGGCGTCGTCCAGCTCGCTCAGGCAGGCGCGAGCCGGGGTGGCGCGCAGGGCGGGCCAGGCGGCGGCGAAGCCGGGGTGCAGGGGGCGGTCGGTGACCTCGTCCTCGGGGACCCACGCCAGTTCGAGGCTCTCCCGGTCGCGGCTGGTGCGCAGGGTCTGGTCGGTGTCGGCGACGACGGTGGTGTAGGTCCAGCCGCTCAACGCCGACGCGGTCACCCGTTCGGCGCGCACTCGCACGGCGGTGGGGTCGATGCCCGCTTCCTCCCACGCCTCGCGCACGGCGGCGTGCACGGAGGACTCGTGGCTGTCCTTGGCGCCACCCGGCAGCGCCCAGGTGCCGCCCTGGTGGCTCCACGGCGCCCGATGCTGCAACAGCACCGCCGAGCCGCCGCCCGCCAACGGCGCCCGCAGCAACAACCCGGCAGCGCCGTACTTGCCCCAGTGCCGTAGCCCGTCCGGGCCCTCCGACCACCCGTCACCGTCACCACGCATCACAAACCATCCTCGTTGCGCCGCGGCGGCGTTCCCCCGTCGCACCCGCCCCGGGGTGATCGACGCACCGCGGCATCGGTAGGACCACAATAAACTGCGACGCAGGCGCACAGGTGAGGCGCGGACCGCGGAGGTGGGACATGACACGGGCGGGATCAGGGCGGGTCGCCGCGCCGCCCGGCCGGCCGGGGGGCGAGCATCGCGCCGCGGCCGACCCGGCGCGCAAACCGCTCGCGGGCGCGTCGGCGGTGGTGGTCCGCGACCAGCTGAGCCCGGCCAATGTGCGCGCCTTCGCCGCCTCCTCGCCCGGCTGGCTGATTGCGGTCGGATTGCTGTTGATGCTGTTGTGCGGGGCCGCCGCGGTGGTGACCGCGTCCACGGTGGGCGAGCGGCAGGAGGCGCTCGACATCCTGCTCGTCGACACCGAGCCGAACGCCCACTCCGCGCACCGGCTCTACACGTCGCTGTCGATCGCCGACGCCGCCGCGAGCACCGCCTTCATCGCGGGCGGCCTGGAACCGCAAGCCGTGCGCGACCGCTACACGCAGGCCGTCGGCGAGGCGGCGGCGGAACTGGTGATCGGTTCCGGCGGCCACGATGCCGACACCCGACTGCGCACCGGCATCGCCACCGGTCTGCCCGTCTACACCGGCCTGATCGAGACCGCGCGGACGAACAACCGCAGCGGCTACCCGGTCGGCGCGGCCTATCTCAGCGAGGCATCGCACCAGATGCAGGCCACCCTGTTGCCGATGGCCGAGGAACTCGAGGACCATCGGGCCGCGGCGGTCGAGGCCGCCGGACGCCACCATGTGCGTCCGCCGTGGCCCGCGATCGGGCTGTTGCTCCTGGCCTTGGCGGCGCTTGTGTGGGTGCAGGCGATGCTGGCGCGGCGCTGGCGGCGCACCCTGAACGCCGGTCTGCTGTCGGCCTCGGCCGCGGTGCTGGTGTTGCTGGCCTGGACGGTGCTCGCCGGCTCGATCTCGGCGCTGGCCATGATCGACGGGCGCGACGAGGGCGCGGTGCCGGGTTCGCGGCTCACCGAGAGCCGCATCCTCACCCAGCAGGCCCGGTCTGCGGAGATGTTGAAGCTGGTGCGCCGGGACGCTTCCGGGGACTACGACCGCGTGTACGACGAGGGCATCGCGCGCCTCGCCGATCTGCTCGACGGCTACCCGGCCGAGGCGCCCGCGACCGACCGGCTCGCCGAAGCGCGTGCCGCGCTGGACCATTGGCGGGCCGCGCACCAGCGGATGAACGAGGCCCTGGCCAACGGCGACTACACCGGCGCCGCCGTGGTGGCCACCGGGCCGGGCGCGCAGGAGTCGGCCGCGGCCGTCGCCGCGCTGGACCGGGCCCTCGACAGCGGGCTGGCCGAGACCAGGAACGCGCTGCGCGGCGAGATTTCGCGTGCCGCCCGCGCGCTGGATTTCCTCGCTCCCGGCGCGTTGGTGCTCGGCATGGTGGCGATCGGCTGTGTCGGCGTGGGCATCTGGCCGCGACTGCGGGAGTACCGATGAGAGCCCGGCGCGGCCTGCCCGCCGCCCTGCTGGTCGCGCTGGCCGCGCTGACCGGCTGCGCCGACGGCCCGGCCCCGGTCGCGCGGCCACCGGCAGGCACCTACACCGAGACACCGTTGCCCGCGGGCGCGACGGTGCTGCCCCCGGAATCGCCACTGCCCGCTCAGCCGGAGGCCGACTGCGGTGATCCCACCGCCAGCCTGCGGCCGACCGGCGCCACCACCGGGCCCACCCTCGACGCGATCCGCCGTCGCGGCCGGTTGCTGGTCGGTCTGGACACCGGCAGCAATCTGTTCAGCTTCCGCGATCCCATCACCGGGGCGGTGGTGGGCTTCGACGCCGACATCGCCCGCGAGATCGCCCGCGATCTGCTCGGCAGTCCCGATCAGATCGAATTCCGGTCCATGGGTTCGGCCGACCGCGAGCAGGCGTTGCAGGACCGCACCGTGGATCTGGTCGCCAAGACCATGACGATCACTTGCGAGCGACGGCGCAAGGTGGCGTTCTCGACGGTGTACCTGCGGGCCGACCAGCGGGTGTTGGCGATGAAGGACTCCGGGATCCGCGGGCTGGCCGACCTGGCGGGCAAGCGGGTGTGCGTGGTGCGCGGCACCACCTCGCTCGAGCACGTGCGCCGCGAGCAGCCCGCCGCGACCGTGCTGACCGTGCCCAGCTGGGCGGACTGCCTGGTGGTGCTGCAACAACGCCAGGTCGACGCGGTGAGCACCGACGACGCGATCCTGGCCGGCCTGGCCGCGCAGGACCCCTACACCGAGGTGGTCGGGGAGAGCATCAGCGTCGAGCCCTACGGCATCGGCATCCCGCGCGAGGCCGACGACCTGGTGCGCTTCGTCAACCGCACGCTGGAACGCCTGCGCTCCGACGGCACCTGGACCCGCCTGTACCGGCAGTGGCTGTCGGTCCTCGGCCCCGCGCCCGCCCCGCCTGCCGCGACCTATCAGGACTGATCCGCGATGACCGAACCCGACCAGCCCGCGGACGCCGCGCCTCCCCCGGTCCCGCACCGCTCCGGCACCGGCGGCCGTCACCGCCTCGACGAACCGCACCGCTCCGAGGATTCACACCGCGCCATCGATCCACACCGCTCCGACGAGCCGCACCACGCCGTCGAACCGCACCACGCCGAGGATCCACACCGCGCCGAGGATCCGGCCGCACCGACCGAACCGGTGCACGCGGAACCGGCCGCTCGACTCGGCGCGGCACCGGCCGCACCACCGTCGCCGACCGGACTCGACCCGGGTGTGACCGCGCTCGCCGCCCGGCCCGTCGCGTCGCGCGATACGCCCGAGCCGCCTGCCGTGCCCATCGATCCGGCCGCGACCGGCTGGACGCCCAGCCCCGCGGACGATTCGCACACCCCGCACCCGTTCGAGGACGACGACGGCCCCGGCACCCGGGCCGTGGCGCCGACGGGCGCGATGGACCGCCCCGATTCCGGCGGTGCCCGGACGACATCGGGCCGCAGCGTGCGAACGTCCCGGTCCCGGCCCACGGTGCGCAGGCTCGGCGGCGGTCTGGTGCCGGTGCCGCCGGTGCCGCCCGCCGACCCGCTGGCGGCCGTGCTCACCGATCCGGTCGTCGCCGAGAGCAGGCGCTACTGCGGGCGCTGCACCAATCCGGTCGGCCGCGCGACGGCCGCGCACGCGGCGAGCACCACCGGTTTCTGCGAACGCTGCGGCGCGCCCTACGATTTCCGCCCCTCGCTGCACGCCGGTGACATGGTTGCCGGCCAGTACGAGATCCAGGGCTGTCTGGCGCACGGCGGGCTCGGCTGGATCTATCTGGCGATCGACCGGAACGTTAGCGACCGCTGGGTGGTGCTCAAGGGTCTGCTGCACGCCGGTGACGCGGAGGCGCAGGCGGTCGCGGTGGCCGAGCGGCAGTTCCTGGCCGAGGTCGCGCACCCGAGCATCGTCAAGATCCACAACTTCGTCGAGCACCCGGGCCGGGACGGCGTGCCGATCGGCTACATCGTGATGGAGTACGTGGGCGGCCGGTCGCTGCGCGCGCTGCTCGACGACTACCGGCGGCCGCAGCGGATGCCGGTCACCGAGGCCATCGCCTACCTGCTGGAGATCCTGCCCGCGCTGGAATACCTGCATTCGATCGGGCTGGCCTACAACGACCTCAAGCCGGACAACATCATGGTCACCGAGGACCAGGTGAAGCTCATCGACCTGGGTGCCGTCACTCCGCTGGAAGCGTACGGGAACCTGTACGGCACCAAGGGCTTCCAAGCGCCGGAGATCGCGACCACCGGTCCCACGGTCGCCACCGACATCTACACCGTCGGCCGCACGCTGGCGGTGCTCACCCTCGACCTGCCGATGGAGCACGGCCGCTACCGCGACGGCATCCCCGATCCCGACCAGCACCAGGTGCTGCGCCGCTACGAGTTCTTCCACCGGCTGCTGCTGTGCGCGACCGACCCCGATCCGGCCCGCCGCTTCCCGTCCGCCCGTGCGATGTCGGCCCAGCTGGCCGGGGTGCTGCGGGAAATCCTCGCGCTGGACACCGGCGCCGAACATCCACAGCTGTCCACAGTGTTCAGTCCACAGCGCGCCGGATTCGGCACCGAGGAGCTGATCAGCCAGACCGACGCCTACGCCGATGGTGCCGGGCGGGATCCGCGCCTGTCCGCGGCCGACGTGGCCGCCGCGCTGCCCATCCCGTTGATCGATCCGGGCGAGCCCGCCGCGGCGCTGCTGGCCGCCGCCATGCAACCCGATCCGGCCCGGGCGCTCGACGCGCTGGGCGAGGCCCGCGCCCGCGCCGAGGCCGACCCGGACACCGCCCCGGACACCCTGGGCGTCGAGCTGACGCTGGCCGAGGTCCGCATCCGGCTGGACATGGGCGATGCCGCCGCCGCGCTGCGGCTGCTGGCCCGGCTCGGCGCCGGTGACTGGCGGGTGCACTGGTACACCGGGCTCGCCGAACTGCGCGAGCAGCACTACGAGTCGGCCTTCGCCGCGTTCGAGGACGTGCTGCGGGTACTGCCCGGCGAGATCGCGCCCAAGCTCGCCCTCGCCGCCACCGCCGAACTGGTCCTGCAGCACTGGGAGACGGCCGATCCGGAGCAGTGGCGCAGTTACGCGGAGAAGTACTACGAAACCGTCTGGCGCACCGACCGTGCGGTGGTGAGCGCGGCGTTCGGCCTGGCGCGGCAACTGGCCGCCGCGGGCCGGGTGGACGCGGCCGTGCGCGCCCTCGACGAGGTGCCCGCCGCCTCCCGCGCCTACACCACGGCCCGCCTCACCGCCGTGTGGTTGCTGCTCACCGCGGCGCCGATCGACGAACTGCCCGAGTCGACCCTGCATGTCGCCGCGGCCCGGGTGCAGACCCTGCCGGCCGGGGAGGCCAGGGCGCTCCAGCTGCGCGTGCTGGTGCTCGGCGCCGCGCTGGCCTGGCTCGGCGCGGGCCACGAACCCGAACGCGCCGACGCCACGTTCTTCGGCGCCCCGTTCACCGAACGGGACCTGCGCGCGGGCACCGAGGCGGGCCTGCGCGCCCTGGCCCGCGCCGCCCCGGGGCGCGACCATCGCTACGCGCTGGTCGACCTGGCCAACTCCATCCGGGCGAAGACCTGGTTCTGATCCGCCGGGCGGGCCCGCCTCAGCCCGCGGCGACCAGGCGGTCGGCCGCGCGGGCGATGGCCAGCTCCTCGTTGGTCGGCACCACCAACACCGTCACCGGGGCCGCCGGCGGCGAAATGACCTTGGCGCCGCGGTCTTTCGCGGTGTTGCGGGCGGGATCGACGGCGATGCCGAAGTTCTCCAGTCCGGCCAGGGCGTCGGCGCGCACGTCGGCGCTGTTCTCCCCGACACCGGCGGTGAAGGTGATGGCGTCGACGCCGCCGAGCGCGATCAGGTAGGCGCCGAGGTAGCGGCGCAGCCGGTGCACGTAGACGTCGTAGGCGAGCTTCGCCGCGGCGTCGCCCTCGTCGATCAGGCGGCGCAGTTCCCGGAAGTCGTTGACGCCCGCCATGCCTTTGAGGCCGGCCTCGCGGTTGAGCAGCTTGTCGATGCGGTCGACGTCGAAGCCGGCCGCGCGGGCCAGGTGCCCGAGGATGCCGGGATCGAGGTCACCGCCCCTGGTGCCCATCACCAGGCCCTCCAGCGGGGTCAGGCCCATCGAGGTGTCGATCGGGCTGCCGCCGCGCACGGCCGACGCCGAGGCGCCGTTGCCCAGGTGGAAGACGATCTGGCGCAGCCGCGCCGGGTCGCGGTCGAGTACCTCGGCGACCCGGCCGGACACGTACTCGTGCGAGATGCCGTGGAAGCCGTAGCGGCGGATGCCGTACTCCGCGGCGATCTTGGCGTCGATGGCGTAGGTCTTGGCGGCGTCGGGCAGGCCGTGGAAGAAGGCGGTGTCGAACACCGCGACCTGCGGGACGCCCGGAAGCAGGCGACGCGCGTTCTCGATGCCGGTGACATTGGCGGGGTTGTGCAGCGGCGCGAGTTCGGCGAAATCGGCGATGGCGGCGACCACCTCGTCGGTCACCAGCGTGGGCTCGTGGAACATCTCCCCGCCGTGCACCACCCGGTGCCCGACCGCGCGCAGGCCGGCGCCCGCCAGGTCGAACCCGGTCTCGGCGAACATCTCGAACACCCGCTCGAGGCCCGCGCGGTGGTCGGGGATGCGGCCCTCGTGACCGATGGTGCGCGCACCGCAGCGATGCTCGATCGCGCTGTCGTCCTCACCGATCCGCTCGACCAGCCCGGCGGCGGACACCTCGCCCGTCTCGGGGTCGACCAGCTGGTACTTGATCGAGGACGACCCCGAATTGAGCACGAGGACGAGGTGTTCGGATGCGGCGGTCATCAGCCCTCCTGTTCCGCGATGCCCTGCGCCTGGATGGCGGTGATGGCCACGGTGTTGACGATGTCGGCGACCAGCGCGCCACGGGAGAGATCGTTGACCGGCTTACGCAGGCCCTGCAACACCGGGCCGATCGCGATGGCGCCCGCGCTGCGCTGCACGGCCTTGTAGGTGTTGTTGCCGGTGTTGAGATCGGGGAAGACGAACACGGTGGCGCGCCCGGCGACCTCGGAGTCGGGCAGTTTGGCGTCGGCGACGGTGGGCTCGATCGCCGCGTCGTACTGGATCGGACCCTCCACCAGCAATTCCGGCGCGCGCTCGCGCACCAGATCGGTGGCCACCCGCACCTTCTCCACGTCCGCGCCGCTGCCGGACTCGCCGGTCGAATACGACAGCATCGCCACCCGCGGGTCGATGCCGAAGCGCTGGGCGGTGCGGGCGGAGGAGATGGCGATGTCGGCGAGCTGCTCGGAGGTGGGATCGGGCACCACGGCACAGTCGCCGTAGGCGAGTACCCGGTCGGCCAGGCACATGAGGAACACACTGGAGACCGTCTGCACGCCCGGCACGGTCTTGATGATCTCGAAGGAGGGCCGGATGGTGTGGGCGGTGGTGTGCGCGGCGCCGGAAACCATGCCGTCGGCGATGCCCTCGTACACCATCATGGTGCCGAAATAGGAGATGTCGGCGACGGTTTCGCGCGCGCGTTCCAGCGTCATGCCCTTGTGCTTGCGCAGTTCGGTGTAGGTGGCGGCGAACGACTCCAGGTGCCCGGAGGTGCGCGGATCGAGCACCTCGGCCTCGGCGATGTCGACGCCGAGTTCGGCGGCGCGCGCCCGGATCGCGGTCTCGTCGCCGAGGATGACCAGGTCGGCGATCTTGCGCTGGAGCACCCGGCCCGCGGCGCGCAGGATGCGGTCGTCGTCGCCCTCGGGCAGCACGATGCGCTTGCGGTCGGCCCTGGCCCGCTCGATGAGCTGGTATTCGAACATCTGCGGGGTCACCACGTCGCTGCGGCGAACGCGGATGCGGCTCAGCAGTTCCGGCGCGTCGACGTGCTGTTCCATCAGCGCCAGCGCGGTGTTGACCTTGCGGGGGTTGCCCGCCGACATCCGTCCCCTGGTGCGGTAGGCGGCGCTGGCGGTGTCGTAGGTGCCCAGGTCGGTGGTGAGGATCGGCAGCCGGGGCTTGAGACCGGCCATCAGCCGGGCGACCGCGGGGTGCGGGCGCATCCCGCCGTTCATGATGATGCCCGACAGCGACGGGAAGCCCTCGGCCTCATGGGCGTTCACCACGCTGAGCAGCACGTCGGACCGGTCGCCCGGTGCGATCACGACCACGCCGTCGACCAGCCGCTCCAGAATGTGCTCGGCGGTCATGCCACCGACCATGATCTTCAGCGCCTCGCGCTGCAACAGTTCCGGGTCGCCGCTGTACATCTCGCCGCCCACCGCCTCGCACAGCTCGGCCATCGTCGGCGCGATCAGCAACGGCACCTCCGGGAGCGCCCAGGACGGGACGTCGAACGCGCCGAGGACCGAACACACTTCGTCGAGCTGGTCGGGATCGCAACGGTTGGCGATCACCGCGACGGCGGCGGCGTGCTCGGCGTGCAACTCGCTCATGCACAGTTCGACCAGCTGCTTGACCTCCACCGGGGTGCGGCCGGAGCCGCGCACCACCAGCAGCACCGGCGCGCCGAGGTTCACCGCGATCCTGGCGTTGAAGCGCAGCTCGCTCGGGCTGGCGACATCGGTGTAGTCGCTGCCGATCACCACCACCGCGTCGCAGGCGTCGGCGACCTCGTGGAAGCGCATGACGATCTCGCTGATCGCGGCGTCGGGGTCGGCGTGCACCTGTTCGTAGGTGACGCCGATGGACTGGGCGTAGTCCAGGTCGGCGGTGCTGTGCTCGAGCAGCAGTTCGAGGATGTAGTCGGGTTCGGTGGTCGAGCGCGCGATCGGCCGGAACACCCCGACTCGCGCCGTGGTAGCGCACAGCATCTGCAGGACGCCGAGCGCGACCGTCGACTTCCCGGTGTCTCCTTCCGGGGAGGCGATGTACACGGTGGACGGAGCGGATTCGACCATGGCCCCGAGCTTAGTGAGCCCGCGGCGCGCCGCCGGGTGAACCTCCCCGCAGCTATTGACAGCATCCTGTCAAGGATGACAGGATGCTGTCATGGAAACGAGGACCGTCCACACCGCCGTCTACGACACGCTCGCCGACTGGGAGGTCGGCGCGGCCATCGCGCACATCAACAACCCCGAGTGGCAGCGCAACCCGGGCAGCTTCGAGGTCCGCACCGTCGGACTCACCCGCGATCCCATCCGCACCAAGGGCGGCGTCCGCATCGTGCCCGACCTCGCGCTCGGCGAGCTCACCCCCGAGCAGAGCGCCGGGCTGATCCTGCCGGGCGCCGACACCTGGGTGCCCGGCGATTTGGCGCCCTTCGCGGCGGCCGCGGCCGGCTTCCTCGACGCGGGCGTGCCGGTGGCGGCGATCTGCGGCGCCACCTACGGCCTGGCCGCGGCCGGGTTGCTCGACACCAGGAAGCACACCAGCAACGCGCCGCAGTTCCTCGCGGCCAGCGGGTACGCCGGAGCCGACCACTACGTCGAGCAGCCCGCGGTGTCCGACGGCGTGCTCGTCACCGCGACGGGCACCGCGCCGTTCGAGTTCGCCCGCGAAGTGTTGCGCGTGCTCGACGTCTACGAGCCGCATGTGCTCGACGCCTGGTATCGCCTGTTCGCGCACAACGACGTGAGCGCGTTCCTCGCGCTGCAGGACCACGCGGCGGCCGAATGAGCGAACCGCTCTCGGCCCAGCAGCTGTTCAGCACGGCCGCCATCACCTCGTTCCGCCTGAACGGCCAATTCCTCGCCGTCGCCGAGGAATTGGCCCGCCCGGCCGGGCTCACCGCGGCCTGGTGGCAGGTGCTCGGGGCGGTTCTGCGCGAGCCGTTGCCGGTGTCCGGCATCGCCCGCGCGATGGGCATCACCCGCCAGAGCGTGCAGCGCATCGCCGATCTGCTCGTGGACAAGGGCCTGGCCGAATACCGACCCAACCCCGCACACCGGCGCGCCAAACTCGTCGCCCCCACCGAGGCGGGCCGCGCCGCCGTCGCCCGCATCGACCCCGGGCACGCCGCCCGCGCCGCCGCCCTCGCCGCGCACCTCGGGCCCACCCGTCTCACCGAAATAGTGTCCGCCCTCACCGACCTGACCCGTGCCCTGGAGGCCCTGGAGAAGGAGTGACGGTCAGGGTGCCGGCCTTCCCGCTGATCCGGCGCTGCTCGGCGGGCCCGGCATCGAGATCGGGAGGGGATGGGGCGGGCTCAGCCGAAGGGGTTCTTCGTGCGTCCCACCAGGTCGGCGACCGAGTCGATGACCATGGTCGGGCGGTAGGGGTACTGCTCGACGGCGGCGCGGGTGGAGATGCCCGAGGTGACCAGGATCGTGCGCATGCCCGCCTCCAGACCGGAGATGACGTCGGTGTCCATGCGGTCGCCGATCATCACCGTCGACTGGGAATGGGCGCCGAGGCGGCGCAGCGCCGAGCGCATCATCAGCGGGTTGGGTTTGCCGACGTAGTACGGGTCGCGTCCGGTGGCGCGGGTGATCAGGGCGGCGACCGAGCCGGTCGCAGGCAGTACCCCCTCGCGCGACGGGCCGGTGGCGTCCGGATTGGTGGCGATGAAACGGGCGCCGCGTTCGACCAGGCGGATGGCGGTGGTGATGGCCTCGAACGAGTAGGTGCGGGTCTCGCCGAGCACGACGTAGTCGGGGTCGCTGTCGGTGAGCACGTAACCGATCTCGTGCAGCGCCGTGGTGAGGCCGGACTCCCCCACCACGTACGCGGTGCCGTTCGGGCGCTGGTCGTTGAGGAAGGTCGCGGTGGCCAGCGCGGAGGTCCAGATGGACTCCTCCGGGATGTCCAGGCCGGTGGTGCGCAGCCGGGCCTGCAGGTCGCGCGGGGTGCGGATGGAGTTGTTGGTGAGCACGAGGAACGGCGTCTCGTTCGCGCGCAATTCGGCGAGGAACTCGTCGGCGCCCGGCACCAGATGGTCCTCGCTCACCAGCACGCCGTCCATATCGGTCAGGTAGGACAGGATCGGCTCGTCATCGATGGTCACCCGGCAATTGTCCGTCATATGATGCCGCGGGTGGGATTGCTGTTCCAGACGCGCGCGTCGGAGTCGCCGTGGATCGACTCGGTGTGGACGTGCCGCAGCGAGCACGTCGCCCGGATGACCTCCGTCGCGAGCGAGACCTGGGGGCTGGTGTTCTGGCAGCGGGAGGGCCGGGCGTACGCGGCGGTCACCGGCCCGGAGAGCCGCACCGGCACGGCCCCGGTCCCCGAGGACGCGACCTTCGTGGGCATCCAGTTCGCGGTCGGCACCTCGCTGCGTACGGTGGCCGCGCCGTTCCTGGTGGACAGCGGCATCGTCCTGCCCGATGTCACCGAACGCGGTTTCTGGCTCGACGGCGCGCGCTGGGAGACCCCGCACCCCGACGACGCCGAAGCGCTGGTCGCGCGGCTGGTCCGCGAGGGCGTCGTCGGTCGTGACCCGCTGGTCACCGCGGCCCTGCGCGGCGAGGCTACCGACGTCTCCGACCGCACGATGGAGCGCCGGTTCCGGGCGGCGACCGGCCTCACCCGCGGCGCTGTCCGTCAGATCGCGCGGGCCCGCGCCGCCGCGGTGCTGCTGTCTTCGGGCACCGCCGAGAGCGACGTCGTCACCGGGCTCGGGTACTACGACGGGCCGCACCTCGCCCGGGCCCTGCGCCGCTATGTCGGACGCACGGCCCGGCAGTTGCGCGAGGGCTCGGGCGGTGCGCTCGCGCTCGACCCGGCCTCAGTGCACCACGTCGTAGACGAGTTTGGTGACCCCGTTGGCGTAGCTCGCGGATTCGCGCAGGCGTAGCTGCTGCTTGTCGCGGTCCGCCCGGCTGAACAGGCTCTTGCCCGCCCCGAGCAACACCGGGAACACCAGCAGGTTGTACCGGTCGATCAGATCGGCCTCGGACAGGCGGCGGGCCAGCTCGGCGCTGCCGTGGATGAAGATGGCCCCGCCCTCGGTCTGCTTCAGTTCGGCCACCTGCTCGGTCGAGCGCAGGATCGTGATCGGACCCCAGTCCTCGACCAGCGCGTCGTCGGCGAGGCCGGTCGAGACGACGTACTTGGGCAGCTCCTTGTACGCGGCGTGATCCTCCGAACCCGGCCAGATCGGGGCGAACGCCTCGTAGCTGCGACGGCCGAACATCAACGCCGTGGTCTCGGCCAGTTCCTCGCCCTTGAGCGCGAACGCCTCGGGCAGGAACTCGGTGTCCATCACCCAGCCGCCGCTGCGATGCCCCTCGACCTGACCGCCCGGCGAATCCACCACGCCGTCCAGCGTCATGAAACCCGTGTAGACCAATTCGCGTGCCAACGAATCCTCCAGAAGACGCACGGCGGAAACCGCCGGTGACCGGTTGATACCGCTCGGCAGCCTACGTCGGGAACGCGTCCGCGTCGTGGACGAAACCGACAACCCCGCCCGGTGCCGGGCGGGGTTGTCGGGGGTCAGCGGTCAGGCGAGCGCGGCGGCGCGGCGGCGGGGTTCGAGCGCGGCGGCGAGCAGGTAGCTGCCGCCGCCCGCGACCGCGAGCACCCAGTACGGGCTCGCCCCGTCGAGGAGGAGGGCGGCGGTGGAGGTGAGCGCGAGCCAGGCGCCAAGGGTGTACTGCAACACGTCACGGTAGGCGGCGCCGCCCGCGAGGTAGAGCAGTCCGACGATGAGGCCGGAGCCCGCGGGCCACAGCAGCGTCGTGAGGTCGCCGTGGGGCAGCACCGAGCTCACCGCCGTGATGACGAAGAACAGCGCACCGAAGCCGACCAGCCAGGAGGCGGCCAGCAGTTTGCCGACGACCGCCTCGCTCCCGGTGGCCGTGCGCTGTGCCCGCATGGAGACGACGCTCGTGACGATCAGCGCCGCGACCAGGCCGGTGATGAGCAGGATGCTCGGCACCGCCGCGGGCAGGCGCAGGACGGGATCGCTGCCGTGCGAGAGGGCGTAGGCGCCGTGCCCGAGCAACCAGGCGGCGCCGAATCCGAGGTAGGACGGTCGGTTGTCGAGCAGGGTGCGCATCGCGGACGGGTGCGGGGCAGCGGTGTGCGGGACAGCGGTCGGAAGATGCTGGGTCATGGGAGTTCTCCTGGGACGAAGATGGCGGAGGGCAGGGATCGGCGGGCGGTAGCGCGAGCGGGTGGGACGGGTTCAGCTTTCGTCGGCGACGAGGACGACTTTGCCGACGACGGAACCGGATTCGGCGAGCTCGACCGCGCGGGCCGCCGCGCTCAACGGAACCCGGGCCGCGACCTGGGCGCGCAGTACCCCCTGTGCCGCGAGGTCGAAGACGGCGCCGAGGTCCGCGGCGATCCGGGCGCGGAAGCGCGACAGGTTGCGCTTACCCGCCCACAGATTGAAGAAGTGCGCATTCCGCTTGTTGGGCAGGGCGTTCCACAGCACCAACCGCGCCAGCAGCTTCAACACCGGCAGCCGGGAATTGCCCTCCTGGTCCTTGGTCGCGGCGGTGCCGTAGGAGACCAGGGTGCCGTGCGGGGCGAGCAGGCGGAACGACTCGACGATGCCGGGACCGCCGATGTGGTCGAACACCGCGTCCACCCCGCCCGGCGCCAGCTCCCGTACCTGCCGTGCCACGTCGGTGCGATAGTCGATCCAGGTCGCGCCGAGTTCCTCGACGGCGCGGCGGTGGCGCGCCGAGGCCGTGCCGATGACATGGATGCCGTGGGCGCGCGCCAGCTGGACGAGGGTCGATCCGACCCCGCCGTTCGCGCCGTGCACCAGGATGGTCTGTCCGGCACGGACTTTCGCGGTGCGGAACAGCATCTGCCACGCGGTGATCCCGTTGACGACGAAGGTCTCGGCCGCGGCGGCGTCGAGTGGCTCCGGCACGGGCACCAGGTCGGCGGCGTCCAGCAGGGCGGCGCTGGTCCAGCCGCCGATCTTGGTCAGCGCCGCCACCCGGCGTCCCACCAGCGCGGCATCGACGTCCTGGCCCACCGCGGTGACGATGCCGACCAGGTCGTAGCCGGGCACGAACGGGAACGGTGGCTGGTCGTAGTACTTGCCGCGTCGCATCTGCTGCTCGGCGAAGGAGACGCCGCTCGCCTCGACCCGCACGAGCGCCTGGCCGGGGCCCGGCGCGGGCAGCTCGCGCCGGGTGACGAGCAGGCCGTCCGGCTCGACGCGGCCGGGCAGCACGATTTCGGTGGCTGTGGTGATCATGATTCTCTCCTAGTGTGTGACTGGTCAATCACTCGATGGGTCGAAGAAAAGCCCCCGAAGGGGCATGGTCGGAACGGGTCAGCCGGGGTGCCGGATGCCCTCGGTGAGGATCGCCGCCCAGGGACTGGCGTCCCCGTCGAGCCCGAGGGTGGTGATCAGGTGACAGAGCTGCCCGAAGGCGATGAAGCGTTGCACCGCGGCGTCCTCGGCGCCGGATCGCTGTTTGGCCAGTTCGGTCACCCGGGCGATACCGCGCCGCATCGCCTCCCCGATCTCCGGGACGTCGACGACGGACTGGGCATGCACCTGGAGCATGAGCAGATTCCGGTCGCCGATGAGTTCGGCGTAGGCGCCGCCCATCTCGTACAGGATCTCGTCGGGCTTCGCACCGGGCACCCGGGCCGCGCCGGCCGCGAGCGCACTCTCGATCCGCTCGAAACAGCGGTCGAGCGCGGCGACGAACAGCGTGACCTTGCTCGGGAACAACTTGAAGACGTACGCGGGGGAGATCTGCGCCGCCGCCGCCACCGTGCTGATCGGCGTGCCGTGGTAGCCGGTGCGGGCGAACTCGGCGATGGCCGCGTCGACGACGGTGTCGCGCCGGGCGTCCGACCGGGAGAGGATGGCTCCGCTCTTGCTCATGTGAGTGACTGTACACTCACTCCCGATGGAATGACAACACCTCCCCGCGGGTTGCCTCACCCGGACGTGACCGCGCACACGCGGGCCGTCGGACCTGGTTATGGTCGAACCGGCCGTGCGAGAGCAGAGCGAAGCGACAGGAGTGACGCGCAATGGGTGATCTCGAGCTGGGATTCAAGGCGTCGGCGGAACAATTCGGCCCACGGGAACTGGTGGACATCGCGGTGCTCGCCGAGGAACACGGCATGGACAGCGCCACGGTGAGCGACCACTTCCAGCCCTGGCGGCACAAGGGCGGGCACGCGCCGTTCTCACTGGCCTGGATGGCCGCGGTGGGCGCGCGCACCGAGCGGATCAAACTGGGCACGTCGGTGCTCACGCCGACCTTCCGCTACAACCCGGCCGTGATCGCGCAGGCCTTCGCCACGATGGGCTGCCTGTACCCGGGGCGGGTCATGCTCGGTGTCGGCACCGGCGAGGCGCTCAACGAGATCGCCACCGGCTACCAGGGTGAGTGGCCGGAGTTCAAGGAGCGGTTCGCGCGGCTGCGCGAGGCGGTGGAGCTGATGCGGGCGCTGTGGACCGGCGACCGGGTCGATTTCGACGGCCAGTACTACCGCACCGTCGGCGCCTCGATCTACGACGTGCCCGAGGGCGGCGTGCCGATCTACATCGCCGCGGGCGGCCCGCTGGTGGCCCGCTACGCCGGGCGTGCGGGCGACGGGTTCATCTGCACCTCGGGCAAGGGCATGGAGCTCTACACCGACAAGCTCATGCCCGCGGTCGCCGAGGGCGCGGCCAAGGCCGGACGCAGCGTGGACAGCATCGACCGGATGATCGAGATCAAGATCTCCTACGACACCGATCCCGAGCTGGCACGGGAGAACACCCGGTTCTGGGCGCCGCTGTCGCTGACCGCCGAGCAGAAGCACAGCATCACCGACCCCATCGAAATGGAGGCCGCCGCCGACGCGCTGCCGATCGAGCAGATCGCCAAGCGCTGGATCGTGGCCAGCGACCCGGACCAGGCCGTCGAACAGATCAAGCCCTACCTCGACGCGGGCCTCAACCACCTGGTGTTCCACGCGCCGGGCCACGACCAGCGCCGGTTCCTCGACCTGTTCCAGCGCGATCTGGCACCCCGCCTGCGCGCACTGGCCTGATGGGTTCGGCGGCGTGGCGCGGCGGGGTGGTGTTCCGCCCCGGGCTGATGGCGTTCACCGGTGAGATCGGCGACGCCGACGCCCACGCGCACGCCGCCGTGCAGGTCCTGTTCGTGGCCCGCGGAGGGCTCACACTGACCGACGCGGGCGGGCGGACCGTCTCCGCCCAGGCCGCGATCATCCCGCCCGGCGTCGCACACCGGGTCCGCGCCGAAGCCGGCACCAGCGGCTTCCTCGCCTTCCTCGATCCCGACAGCACCACCGCGCACGCCGCCGTCGCCCGGCTGGGCGGGCTGCCCGCCGACGACGCCGCCAGCTGGGTCGCGGCCGCCGTGCCGCGCCCGGCCACCACCGCCGCCGACCCGACCGGTCGGCGCAGGCGCAACCATCCCGCGGTCGCCGCCGCGCTGCGGATGGCGGTCGACCGCCCCGGCGGACCGCCGCGGCTGGCGGAACTCGCGGCCCGCGTCGGCATTTCGGCCAGTCGCCTCTCGCACGTGTTCACCGAACAGGTCGGGTTGCCGTACGCGGCGTGGCGGCGCTGGGTCCGGCTCCAACTCGCGATGGACGTCGTCCGCGCGGGCGATTCGCTGACCGAGGCCGCGCACGCGGCCGGCTTCGCCGACAGCGCGCACCTGACCCGCACCTGCCGCGACCTGATCGGCATCAGCCCGACCGAAGCGCTCATCGCGACCGGCTGGCGCCCGCCGTCGGCGAAGGTCAGCTGATTTCTTCAAGCCGACGGCCGGGCACGGCGGCGACGCTGAACCCATGTCCATTGTGGTTCGCCCCCTTGTCCGATACGGCTACGTGCCGGTGATGCTGGTAGGCATCAACGGCGCGGGCATCGCCCTGGCCGCCGCTGGCGCCGCCAAGCTGTGGCTGGTGGCGCTGCTCGCCGCGGCCGTCGCGTTGTCGTTCGCCGCCGAACGTGTGCTGCCCTACCGGCCGGCCTGGAACCGCTCGCACGGCGACGCGGGCCGCGACACCGTCCACACCGTCGTCAACGAGACGCTGGTCCTCGGCTCGGTCGCCGCCATCCCCGCCCTCGCCGCGCTGCTACCGGGTACCGGAATATGGCCGCACAGCTGGCCTTTCGTCATCCAGGTGCTGGTGGCGATCCTGATCGCCGATCTGGGCATCACGCTCGCCCACTACGCCAGCCACCACATCGGGGTGCTGTGGCGATTCCACGCCGTGCACCACAGCGTCACCCGCTGCTACGGCCTCAACGGCCTGATGAAACACCCACTGCACCAGACGGTCGAGATGATCGCCGGGGTCACGCCCCTGCTGCTCGCCGGTATCCCGGTGCCGGTCGCCGCCGCGCTGGCACTGGCCGTGGCCGTGCAACTGCTGCTGCAGCACTCCAACGCCGACTACCGGGTCGGGCCGCTCAAACACGTGCTGGCGCTGAACGAGGGCCACCGCTTCCACCACCTCAAATGGGCGGGGGTGGGCGATGTCAACTTCGGCCTGTTCACCCTGATCTGGGACCACCTGCTCGGCACCTACAGCTACGACCCGCGACGGCGGTTCACCAGCGACGACCTCGGCATGGCCGCGAAACCCGACTATCCGGTGGGCTACCTGGCCCAACTGGCCGAACCGTTCCGGAAAGGACACTGATGCCCGCCCTCTCCCCCGCCGCCCGCGCCCGCTACCGCGCCGAGATGGCGGCCGCGAAGACCACCGCCGACCCGGCCCTGCGCTGGACGCACCTCGAACGCGCGCACATCCTGTCCCAGCCCGACCCGTGGCTGCACACCGGCAACCACGTCGCGATGTTCGCCCTGGCGGTACGGCAGCGCGACCGCCGCGAGGCCGTCGGCCAGCTCGTCCGCGTCCTCGTCGCCGCGCCCGGCTCGCTGACCGGGCGCTATCCGGAAGGCAACACCGGGCGCGCGAATGTCGGTCTGCGCCGGCCGATGCCGATCCCGGCCGACCTCGCGGAACTGCTGCGGCCGGCCGGATGAGCCGGTCAGCTCAGCGCGTGCTCGAGATCGCCGAGCAGGTCGTCGACGTCCTCCAGCCCCACCGAGATGCGCACCACCCCGTCGGTCAGGCCGATACCGGCCCGGCCCTCGGGACCCATCGCGCGATGGGTGGTGGTGGCGGGGTGGGTGATGAGGGTCTTGGCATCTCCGAGGTTGTTGGAGATGTCGATGATCCGCAGCCGGTCGAGCACCTCGAACGCGCGCTTCTTGGCCTCGCCCTCGGCCGCCTTCAGCTCGAAGGTGACCACGGTGCCGCCACCGGACATCTGAGCCCGGGCCAGGTCGTACTGCGGATGTGATTCGAGGAACGGGTATTTCACCCAGCTCACCGCCGGGTTCGACTCGAGGAAGCGGGCGATCCGCAGCGCCGACTCGGTGGAGTGCCGCACGCGCAGCGGCATCGTCTCGAGGCCCTTGAGCAGCGTCCAGGCGTTGAACGGGCTCAGCGCCGGGCCGGTGTGGCGCATCAGGGTCTTCACCGGGCCGTCGATGTACTCGCGGTCGCCGAGGATCGCACCGCCGAGCACCCGGCCCTGGCCGTCGATGTGCTTGGTGCCGGAGTAGACGACCACGTCGGCGCCGAGATCGAAGCCCTTCTGCAGCAGCGGTGTGGCGAACACGTTGTCCAGCACCACTTTCGCGCCCGCGGCGTGCGCGAGCTCGGTGACCCGGCGCACGTCGACCAGGGTCTGCATCGGGTTGGCCGGCGTCTCGAAGAACACCGCGGCGGTGGGCACCGACAGTGCCCGCTCCCACTGGTCGAGGTCCTCGCCGTCGACGAACACCGTCTCCACGCCCCAGCGCGGCAGGATCTCGTTGCAGACCACGAAACACGACCCGAACAGGCTGCGGGCCGCGACCAGCCGGTCGCCCGCGCCGAGCAGCGCGCCGAGCGCGGTGAACACCGCCGACATACCGCTGGCGGTCGCGAACGCGGCCTCCGCGCCGTCCATCAGGCGGATGCGTTCCTCGAACATCGCCACGGTCGGGTTGCCGTACCGGGAGTAGACGAAGTGCTCCACCTCGCCGGTGAACGCGGCCTCGGCGGCCTCGGCGCTCTCGTAGACGAAACCGGAGGTCAGGTAGAGCGCCTCGGCGGTCTCCTCGAAGCCGGACCGGCGCAGCCCGCCGCGCACTCCGAGGGTCGCGGGACCGACGCCCTCGGGCAGCGGCTTGTCGAACGCGCCGCCGGTGATCACGACTGCCTCCAGGGCAGCCCCTCGGCCCGCCAACCGGTGCCGCCGCGGTGCCCGTTGGCATCCAGCGAACCCTCGAAGCCCTCGATCACGTTGTAGGACGGGGTGATTCCCAGCTCGGTCGCGACGTCGGCGGCGTGCGCCGAACGCTGCCCCGACCGACACAGGAACACCACGGGCGCCTCCGGCGCGCGGTCGGCCAGTGCCTTGCCGAGCTGCTCGGCGAAGCGCGGGTTCGGCGAGCCGGTGCCGTCCACCCACTCGATCAGCAGGGTGGGCCGGTCGATGGAGCTGGTGTCGGGCACGCCGACGAAGCGCCACTCGGCTTCGGTACGCACGTCGACGAGGACGGCCGCGGGGTTCTCACGCAGCAGTTCCCAGGCCTGGCGGGGGGTGATGTCCCCGGCGTAACTCATTCGAACCTCCTGTGAATCCGCACTTGCCGCACCGTCTTCGGTACGGCCAGGTCGTCACCCGGAGCACCCCGCCGCGGAGGAGGGTTGCCGACCAGCGAGCCGGGGCTTGGCGCTGGTGCTCATGACCTTCGGTCACTGAGATTGCCTGGACCGAAGTCACCGTGTCAACCGGATCAGGCGGTGCAGACCACCCACGTGCCGTCGGCACGGACCAGGTTCCAGGTCGCGGTCTGTTCGGCCCCGTCGACCCGCACCGTGACGGTGGCCTTGGCCCGATTGCCGTTGACGCTCTGATCGGTGACCGACGCCAGTTCGATTGTCTTGCCGGTGCCTTCCTGCGCGGCCAGCGGTGAGCGCGCCGGGTCGAAATCCGCGCAGGCGGCACCGGGCGGCGGCACCTCGTCGGTGGCGTTGGTGCCCTCGACGAAGTTCTGCACGGCGGCGGTGATCCGGTCGGCTTCTGTGACATTTTTCTCAGCGGGGGAGAGCAGGCCGCCGAGCACGATGGCCACCAGCACGATCACCGCGATCACCGCGGCCGCGATGAACGGGGTCATCGAGCGGTGATCGGTCTGATCGACGGGGATCGGTTCGTCCTGCCCGGCGGGCTGCTTGTCGGCCATGACCTCGATGATCCCCGGTGCGCCGTGGTGCGCGGGCGGCGGCCCCCGACCGCGACGCAGCACACATCCGGCGCCGCGCACGCGCGGGTACCGTGGACGGCGGCGGCAGGCGCGCAGCGCGCGGATCCGGGTCCGCCGCGGCACCGCCCCGGCGGCGGCTGTCGGCCGGACGATAGAATCGCGAATCTGCGGCCCGCTGTCCTGGCAAAAGACAGCGAACGTCGTGACCTGGGACGTGACAGGGGGCCCGATCGGCGTCCGCATCGCCAGGGGCAACCAGATCGGTGCGTCAACTTAGCCTAAGCTAAGAAGGACGCCAGTGAACGTATTCGACCAATAAGGGTGCGCGTAACAGATGACCGAACAGAGTGCAGCGCCGACCAGCGGCGCCCGCCCGCTCCGCATCGCGATCGTCGGCGCGGGGCCGGCCGGAATCTACGCCGCCGACGCGTTGATGAAGTCCGATGCCGACGTGAGCATCGACCTCTACGAGCGCATGCCCGCACCGTTCGGGCTGATCCGCTACGGCGTCGCGCCCGATCATCCGCGCATCAAGGGCATCATCACCGCCCTGCACAAGGTGCTCGACAAGGAGCAGGTGCGCCTGCTCGGCAACATCGACTACGGCACCGACATCACCCTCGATGACCTGCGCCGCTTCTACGACGCGGTGATCTTCTCCACCGGCGCCAACGCCGACCGCGCGCTGAACATCCCCGGCATCGACCTGGACGGCTCCTACGGCGCGGCCGACTTCGTCTCCTGGTACGACGGTCACCCGGACGTGCCCCGCACCTGGCCGCTGGACGCGGAGAAGGTCGCGGTGCTCGGCGTCGGCAACGTCGCGCTGGACGTGGCGCGCGTGCTCGCCAAGACCGGTGACGAACTGCTGCCCACCGAGATCCCCCCGAACGTCTACGCGGGCCTGAAGGCCAACAAGGCCGTCGAGGTGCACGTGTTCGGCCGCCGCGGCCCGGCCCAGGCCAAGTTCACCCCGCTGGAGCTGCGCGAGCTCGACCACTCGCCCACCATCGAGGTGATCGTCGATCCCGAGGACATCGACTACGACGAGGGCTCGGAGGCCGCGCGCCGCCACTCCAAGCAGGTCGACATGGTCGCCAACACCCTCGAGCAGTGGGCGATCCGCGACCAGGGCGACCGTCCGCACAAGCTCTACCTGCACTTCTTCGAGTCCCCGGCGGAGATCCTCGGCGACGAGAACGGCAAGGTCGTCGGCCTGCGCACCGAGCGCACCCAGCTCGACGGCACCGGCAACGTCAAGGGCACCGGCGTGTTCAAGGACTGGGACGTCCAGGCCGTCTACCGCGCTGTCGGCTACCTGTCGCAGAACATCAGCAACCTGCCGTTCGACGACCAGGCAGGCACCGTGCCGAACGAGGCCGGTCGCGTGCTGATCGACGAGAACGCCGACGGCCCGGCGCGCTACATGCCCGCCACCTACGTCACCGGCTGGATCAAGCGCGGCCCGGTCGGCCTGATCGGCCACACCAAGGGCGACGCCAACGAGACCATCGCCTGCCTGCTCGACGACGCCCCCTCGTTCACCCCGGCGGAGAACCCGGACCCGGACGCGGTCATCGAGTTCCTGGAGAGCAAGGGCCTGCCGTTCACGACCTGGGCGGGCTGGTACCGCCTGGACGCGCACGAGCGCTCGCTCGGCGAGCCGGAGGGCCGCGAGCGCGTCAAGGTCGTCGAGCGCGAGGACATGCTGCGCGCCAGCGAGCCGCACAAGGTCTGAGCGGCCGGAGGCGGTAGCGCGGCGTCACCACGCGGGCTGTGGCAGCAGCGCCGGTGTCACCACGCGGGCGGCAGGTGCGACAGCCCGGCGATCTCGAGGCATTCTGTACACGTGTTCGATGCCCATGTCCACATCATCGATCCGCGGTTCCCGCTGACCGAGAACGAGGGCTACCTGCCGGAGCCCTACACCATCGCCGACTATCGGAAACGTATGGCGCGCTTCGACGTCCAGGGCGGCGCGGTGGTGAGCGCGTCGTTCCAGGGCACCGACCAGACGTATCTGAAGGCGGCGCTGGCCGAACTCGGTGCGGGCTGGGTCGGGGTGACGCGGCTGGACCTGGACGCGGGTGACGAGGAGATCATCGAACTCGACCGGGTGGGCGTGCGGGCACTGCGCTTCAACCTCAAGCGGGCCGCCGCCGACATCACCCGCATGACCGTGCAGGCGCTGCGCGCGCACGAGCTGGTGGGCTGGCATGTCGAGGTCTACATGGACGGCCAGATGCTGGCGTCGTTGCAGCCGGTGATCTCCAAGCTGCCCGCCCTGTCGGTGGACCATCTCGGCATGTCCGAGGAGGGTCTGCCGTTCCTGCTCGACCTCGTCGACCGGGGCGCGCGGGTCAAGGCGACCGGATTCGGCCGGGTGTCGATGAACGTGGCCGACACGTTGCGCCGCATCCACGCGGTGAACCCGCAGGCGTTGATGTTCGGCACCGATCTGCCCGGCACCCGGGCGGGACGCCCGTTCCGCGACTCCGACGTGGACCTGCTGTGCGATGTGGTGGGCACCGATATGCACGCCGTGCTGGAGGACAACGCGCGGGCGTTCTACCGGTTGCCCGCCCGCGAGCGTCCCGAGTTCACCGATCCCGACCCGACCCTGCCGTTACCGCAGGACCCGACCCTGCCGCTGCGGCGCCCCGCGCCGCTGGAGCCCGCCGACACCATCCCGTTCCGCGCGATCGACTGACCGTCCCGGCCTGCCGACGGCCGCGCCTGACCGCGCTCAGGCCAGGATCGCGCCGATCACCCAGACGCCGGTGGCCAGCAGGGCGCCCAGCAGTTCGATCACGATCGACAGGCCCACGCCCTCGAGCGCGTGCGTGGTCGCGGTCCAGGCCTGCTTGGTGTCGGAGAAGCGCTGCAGCTCGCTGAGGTAGACGCCGAGCACGAATCCGACGAACAAGCCGACCACCGGGATCACGAAGAACCCCACGATCCCGAGCACCGCGCCGAGGAACAGCGCCCGGTTGGCCACCCCCGCGTCCTTCATCTTCCGGCCTGGCCAGGCGTATTTGACGACGCCGGAGATCACCAGCAGCACCGTCGCGATCGCGAACACCGTCCAGGCGGTCGCCCCGCCGGTCATGATCGCCCACACCAGGATCGCCCCGAAGACGAGGATCACGCCCGGCAGTATCGGCACCACGATGCCGACGAGCCCGACCAGGATCACCAGCCCGACGACGACCTCACCCCACACGCTCACGCCCGCATCCTCTCCTCCGCCGATCGCCGCCGCACGGATTCTCGCCCATCCGTCCCCCGGCCGCACCCGGGGCTGCCCTGGATGACCCCCGGCTTGTTGTCATACTGTCAATACACCCGCCGGAACCGTGGGTATCGGACGGGAGGCACCGGCAGCCGGTGACCTGGATCAACGACGAACCGAGGTAGGGCGTGAGCACAGAATCCACCGCCACCAAGCAGGGCCCGCTCGCGGGCATCCGAGTTGTCGAGCTGGCCGGTATCGGCCCCGGTCCGCACGCCGCGCTGCTGCTGGCCGATCTGGGCGCCGACGTGGTGCGTGTCCAGCGACCGAACCTGTTCCCCGGCGTGATGGAGCGCCCGCAGTGGCGTGGCCGCACCATCGTCGAGGCCAACCTCAAGGACCCCGCCGACATCGAGAAGGTCCTCGGCCTGATCGACAAGGCCGACGTGCTGATCGAGGGCTTCCGCCCGGGCGTCACCGAGCGGATGGGCCTCGGCCCGGAGGAGACGCTGGCCCGCAACCCGCGCCTGGTCTACGGCCGGATGACCGGCTGGGGCCAGTACGGACCGCTGGCCGACCGCGCCGGGCACGACATCAACTACATCTCGCTGACCGGTGTGTTGAACGCGATCGGCCGCAAGGGCGAGCGGCCGGTGCCGCCGCTGAACATGGTCGGCGACTTCGGCGGCGGTTCGATGTTCCTGGTGTTCGGCATCCTGGCCGCGTTGGTGGAGCGGCAGAGCTCGGGCAAGGGCCAGGTCATCGATGCGGCGATGATCGACGGCGCGCTGGCCCTGTCGCACATGATCTGGGGCATGCGCGGCATGGGCCTGTGGTCCGACGAGCGCGGCACCAACCTGCTCGACACCGGCATGGCCTTCTACGACACCTACGAGACCGCCGACGGCAAGTACATGGCGGTGGGCGCGATCGAGCCGCAGTTCTACGCCGAGCTGTTGAAGGGGCTCGAGATCGATCCCGAGGGCCTGCCGATGCAGATCGATCCCAACGGCCAGGACCAGCTGCGCAAGCTGTTCGCCGAGAAGTTCAAGACCAAGACCCGCGACGAGTGGGCGGCGATCTTCGAAGGCACCGACGCCTGCACCACCCCGGTGCTGACGCTGACCGAGGCCACCGAGAACGAGCACATCGCCGCCCGCAACGGCCTGGTCGAGATCGAGGGTGTGGTGCAGCACGCGCCCGCGCCGCGCTTCTCGCGCACGCCGGCCGCCGTGCCGACGCCGCCGCCGACCGAGGCGACGCCGATCGAGAACGTCTGGGCGGACTGACTTCTCGCCCCGAACCCCCCGTGGGGTGCCACGGGGCGTTCGCGTTCGCCGGGCGCGGCCCTCAGCGGATCGACATGTTCAACGGGTTGAGCGGATCGGCCGCCCGCGGGGTGAGCGCGGCGGTGGCGGCCGCGATTCCCTTGACCGCCAACCGCAATTCCGGCTCGCCGTGGGTATAGGGCAACCGCAGGAACCGCTCGAAGGCGCCCTGCACGCCGAACCGCGGCCCGGCGGCCAGCAGCACGCCGTGGTTGGGCGCGGTGGCGGCCAGTGCCGTCGACACCGGCGCGGGCAGCTGCGCCCACACCGACATGCCCCCGGCCCCGGGCTGCACCCGCCAGTCCGGCAGTTCCTCGGCGATCGCGTCGAGCAGGGCCGCGCGTTGGGAGCGCAGCTGCGCGCGGCGGCGCTCCAGAATCGCCTCGGCGTGTTCGAGCAGGTGCACGGTGGCGAGCTGATCCATCACCGGCGTGCCGAGGTCGACGGTGGAGCGGATGCCGAGCAACTTGGTGATGAGGCTCTGGTTGGTGCGGATCCAGCCGACCCGCAGGCCACCCCAGAACGACTTCGAGGCCGAACCGATCGTGATGATCTCCGCGCCCTTGCCGAACGCGGCCACCGGCGGGGGCATGGTGTCGACGTCGAGGCCGAGATCCACCATCGATTCGTCGACCACGACGGTCATCCTGGTGTCACGGGCGATGGCGGCCAGTTCGGCACGGCCCTCGGCGTCGAGCAGCATCCCGGTCGGATTGTTGAAGTCGGGCACCAGGTAGGCCAGGGTGGCCGCGGTCTGCCGGGCGGCGCTGCGCAACCCGTCCAGATCCCAACCGGCCGAAGGGTTCTCCAGCAGGAGCGGCACGGGGATGGGCCGGGCGCCGACATCACGGATCGCCTCGATGGCGTTGGGGTAGGTGGGGTGCTCGATCAGCACCCTGGCCGCCGGCGCGGTGAGCACGTTGAGCAGCAGGCGCAGGCCGTGCTGGGCGCCGAGGGTGACCAGGATCTGGTCGGGATCGGTGGGCAGGCCGCGGGCGGTGTAGCGGCGCGCGAGCGCCTCCCGCAGCGCACGCATGCCCACCGGGTCCATGCCGTGGGTGCCCAGATACGCGGGCAGCGCCTGTAGCGCCGTCGCGTACGCCTCGTGCATCTCCTCGGGCGCGGTCATGGCCGCATAGGTGAGGTCGACGGTGGTGAGCTCGGCCGGGACCATCGTCGCGAGGATGCCGCGGGCGGCACGGCTGCCGTCGTTCGGGACCGCGGGCGGCAGCGCGACGGTGCTGCGCGAACCCTGGCGGCTGATCAGGTAGCCGTGCTCGCGCAGCAGCGCGTAGGTGGAGGTGATGGTGGTGCGGCTGACGCCGAGGGTGGCGGCCAGATCGCGCTCGCTGGGCAGCGCGACGCCGAGCGGGGCGCGGCCGTCGTGGATGAGCAGCCGGATGCCTTCGGCCAGGGCCAGGTAGGCCGGTCTGCTGCGGCGGCCGTGCTCGTCCTCGCCCGCGCTGCGCCAGTTGCCCAGGTCGCGCGCCAGCCCGGCCGCGCCGATCACTCGTGTCGCCATGAAGTCCAGTATTCGCGGATTGGCTATTTGAAAGCAAGGCCAGTCGGCGGAATCTGAAGAACATGACCACGCTGCTGTCCCTCCTCATCGCCGCCGCCGTCTTCGCCTTCGCCTACCGGCTGGTCCGCCGTGAGCCGGTGTCCTCGCTCCTGCTCGAGCAGTTCCGGCCCAGTGACCTGCTCCGGGATTCGGATCCCGGCTACTACGACGACCAGCGGCAATACCGCGACATCGCCGCCGCGCGCAGCGTCGAGGACGAACAAAGGGCCGCCTGAGCCGATCGGCGGCGGCGCCGGCACCGACGCCCCCTGCCGCGCACGGGAGCACCGGACGACAGCCAGTCCAGTCCAGTTCCGAAAAACTGGACTGGACTGGTTTCCGGATGTCGTACCCTCGGTGCACACTGACGGCATGAGTGCGCCCGCGCCGCCCACCCTCGCCGCGCTGTTCGAGACCCCGCTGGGGGTCTGTGCGATCAGCTGGCGCGACGACGCCGTGGTCGGCTTCCGGCTGCCCGAACCCGATCCGGCGGCGCTGCGGGCCGGGTTCGAACGCCGAGGCGTCCGGGAAGACGAGCCGACGGGCGCGATCGCCACGGCCGTCGCGGGCATCCGCGCCCACCTGTCCGGCGAGCTCGACGACCTGCGCTGGATCCCCGTTGACCTCGGTGCAGTGCCGGACTTCCACCGCGCGGTCTACGAGGTCACCCGCGCCATCGACCCCGGCCGCACCCTGACCTACGGGCAGGTGGCCCACCGGGTGGGCCTGCCGGGTGCGGCACAGGCGGTGGGACAGGCCTTGGGCCGCAACCCCGTTCCGCTGATCGTGCCGTGCCACCGGGTGCTCGCCGCCGACCACGCGCTGCACGGCTTCTCCGCACCGGGCGGCATCGGCACCAAGGCGCGCCTGCTCGAGATCGAGCGCACACCCGGATTCGGGGAGCCGACGCTGTTCTGAGGCGGTGACGGCAGCCGGGGCACGGCACCGGATGATGGACACCGGACCGGCTCGGCGACGGGCCCCGAGAGGAAGGCGAGCACAGGCATGCACACGGTGACCTCCGCGGACGGGACCGCGATCGCGTACGAGCAGATCGGCGCCGGGACGGCGGGCACGGTGATCCTCGTCGGCGGAGCGCTCGAGGACCGCCGCTCGCCCAAGCTGACCGATCTGGCCGCGGCGCTGGCCGCCCTCGATCTCACCGTGCTCGTCTACGACCGGCGTGGCCGCGGCGACAGCGGCGACACCCCGGGTGTGTACCAGGCCGGGCACGAAATCGACGACCTGGCGGCGCTGGTCGCGGCGGCGGGCGGCGCGGCGGCGCTGTTCGGGTGGTCGGCGGGTGCGGTGCTGGCCCTGCGGGCGGCCGCCTCCGGCCGGATTCCCGGCCTCGCCCGGGTGGTCGCGTTCGAACCGCCGTTCGTCGTCGACCGCACCGGGCACGTGCCGCCGCAGGACGCGGGCACGCGCCTGGAGCAGCTGCTGGCCGAGGGCAAGACCGGCAAGGCCGCCGCCTACTACCTGCGCAAGGTGATGGGCGTGCCGTGGACGATGGTCACCACCATGCGCCTGACCCCCTACTGGCGCACGATGAAGAACCTGGCGACCTCGACCGCCCACGACTGGGCGGTGATCGGCCCCTATACCCGGGGTGAGGCACTGCGGCCCGCCGACTGGGCCGAACTCACCGTGCCCGTGCTGGTGCTGGCCGGCACCGACAGCGCGGCGAGCGTCAAGACCGCCGCCGCGGCCACCGCCGCCGCGCTGCCGCTGGCCCATCACCGGGAACTGCCACGGCTGGGCCACAACCAGAACGTCGAGCTCATCGCCGCACCCACCGCCGATTTCCTCACCGGCAAGGGCGCGATCTGAGTTCACGCGAGCGCGATCGGCTCCTGGAGCTCGGTCACCCACTTCGCGCTGTCCTCGGAGTACTCGAGGGTGACCTCCCGGCTCGGCCCGATCGTGCGGTAGCCGTTGTCGGCGATCCAGCGGCCCAGCCCCTGCCAGGGTTCGAGCACCTCGTTCATGTCCCCGCGATACACCATCGTGGCCGCCTGTTCCATCGCAGGCAGGTCCACCACCGCGAAGTCGTAGCGCTCGTCGGGCTCGACGTTCACCGGCATCCCGGCGTGCGCCAGCACCGAACCGTCGCCGCGTTCCTCGTAGTAGCAGATCGCCGGTCCCACGATCGCCACCCCGGCGCGCTCGAGCCGCGGACAGAGTTCGTCGAACAGCTTGCCCACCACCGGACCGATGGACGACGGCTCGAAATCGGCCGCGACCTCGCTCAGCTCTGCCACCCGCACCGCGGGCACCGACCTGATCACCACTTCCTCGACGGGCATGACACCCTCCCTTTCGATGATGCGGAGCCTCGTCTCGATCTGGGCGAGCCGCGCGCGGTCCGCGGCGATGCGCTGCTCGAGTTCGGCGCGGCGCAGCATCAGCATGCCGCGCAGTTCCGCGCCGCCGACCCGGGCGTCCAGAATCCGGCCGACCTGGTCCAGGGTGAACCCGAGATCCTTCAGCGCGACGATCCGGTTCAGCCGCGCCAGCTGCCCGATCCCGTAGGACCGGTAGCCGGTGGCCGGGTCGACCCGGTCGGGGCGCAGCAGACCGAGGGCGTCGTAGTGGCGCAACATCCGCACCGACACCCGCCCGTGCCTGGCGAAGTCTCCGATGCTCAACATGACGGCTCCCGGTGTAGGGGCTGACACGGTGTGAGGGTCAAGCGCTCACAGGGGATGCCTGCGGTAGAACTCGCAGGCATCGCCGGTGAGGTAGCCGTCCTTGCACGCGAAGTAGGTCTGGATGCAGCTGTTGGTGGTGCAGCCCAGTTCGGCCAGCCGCTCGACGATCCTGCGGTTGTTCTCCTGCTCGGGGTTCAGGGTGACGCCCGGCGAGGTGGTCACGGCCGCGCTGCCCGGCGTCGGGGTACCGGTTTCGGTACAGCCCGACGCGGCCAGTGCGACGGCCACCGCACCGAGCAGAACCGCCCGTCTCAGCATCGCGACCCCTCCCGAAGAGCACCGCTGGGGTCCGCCCAGCCTAGTGGCGGGCGCGGCCGAGCGGAATCAGCGGCCCGCGTTCTCGCCGCGGATGAGGGCGCCGAGGGATTCCCGATCGGTGACGTCCATCTTCATGCAGGCGCGGTAGAGGTGGCCCTCGACGGTGCGCACCGAGACGGTGAGCCGGTCGGCGATCTGCCGATTGGACATGCCCGCGGCCACCAGGTTGGCGATCTCCCGTTCCCGGACGGTGAGCGGGAGCGGCTGGGCCGCCTCCCGGAGGGCGGGGGTGCTCGCGCCGCCGCAGGCCGCCGCCAGCCGGTTGGCGGTGGCCGCGGATTCCAGCACGTTACGACGGTCACCGGCGCGTTCGTGCGCGGAGGCGGCTTGCGCGGCGGCGTCGGCGGCCGAGAGCAGCGCGCCGATCTGTTCGAAACCCGCTGCGGCCGAATCCAATCCGGGACCGTCGTGGGCGGCGAGGGCACGGGCGTGGGCGGCCTGCAACGACACAAGGCGGCCGTCCACGCGCCCGGCCAACTCGGTGAGCCGGTCGGCCACCGCCGGATCACCGAATCGCGCGGCCACGTGCAGGGCGGTGGCCTCGATGGCGTACTGGTGCGCGCGGGCCGCGGCATCGGCGGCCGCCATCGCGAGCCGCACCGCCGTGCTGACCGTGCCTTCGGCGGCGGCCACGCACGCCCGGGCGATCGCCAGCTGCGGTTCGTACACGGCGCTGTGCCTGCCGCCGCGCCTGCTCGCCTCGGCGATCGACTCGGCCGCCTCCCCCGCCCGGCCCAGCGCGGCGTAGGCCTCGGCCAACCGGATCCGCGCCGGAAACGTCCATGCGGCAGCGCCTTCGGCGGTCAACGCGGCCAGCGCCTGCTCGAGATGCTCGATACCGTCGGGAAACCGGCCCTGCGCGACGTCGACGGTGCCCTGCAGGATCTTCGACATGCCCCACGCCAGGTACTGGCCCGGCTCGGAATAGCTGAAACGCGGTGCCGCGCACTGCCGCGCGGCCGCCAACTCGCCGGTGTAGATCAGCGCGAGCACCTCCGCGTGCGTGGACATGAAACGGTTGAGTCCGTCGATGGCCTTGTCCACCTCGTGCCCGCGCGCCGCGTAGCGTTTCGCCTCGGCGCCGCGGCCCATCAGCGCCAGCGCCAGCCCGCCGCCGAAGGCCGCCCACCACACCGCCCACGGCGGCGCGCCCGGATCACCCATCACCGTCTCGGCCTCGGCGATCGCGTCGTCGAGGCGGTTCTCGTTCACCGCACACGCCGAGGCCAGCCCGGCCAGCGTGGCGACGATCTTGGGATGGCGGACCTTGGCCCGCACCAGCGCGAGCACCTCGTCGGCCCGGTCGGCATCGCCCATGGCCCACAACAGGTTCGACACCCGCGTGCCGCCCCAGTTGGCCAATTGCACCTCGGTGAGCTGCTCGGGATCGAACCCGGCCAGCGTCCGCTCGGCCTCGATCCGATGCCCTTGCCACAGCAGCGCCCTGGCCAGCAGATCGGCCGCCTCCACCCCGCCGCGCCGCTCCACCGCCGCCCGCGCGAACCGCTCGCCCAGCGGCAGGTCGGCCAGCGCGATGGCGTCGGCGGCGGCGGCCTCGAACAGCTCCAGATCAGCGGATTTGTCCGAGTCCAACGCCAATTCGGCCAGCCGGATGCGTTCGGCGGCGGACTTGATCGGCCGCTGCTGCAACGCCGAGAACAACCGCCCCCGCAGCCTGCGCGCCGAGGCGATACCCAGCCTGCGCCGGATCACCTCGCCGAAGAGCGGGTGGTTGTAGCGCACGGTGAGCTCGTGGCCGTGCTCGACAACCCGGATGACACCACGGGTTTCGGCCGCCTCCACCGCGTCCTCACCGGCCAGCTCGGCCAGCACGTCCAGATCCATCGGCTCACAGAAGGTGAGCAGCTCGAGCACCCGCAGCACCGGTTCGGGCAGCTGCTCGACCCGATCCTCGAGCAACGCGGCCAGCTCCGAGGTGACCGCGGCACGCCCGCGCAGCTGCCACACGCCGTTGACCTGCCGCAGCGTGCCCGCTTCCAGCGCGCCTTCCACCAGATGCCGTAGGAACAGGGCGTTTCCGCCGGAGGACTCCCACATCAGATTGGCGGTGAAGCCCTCGAGCTGCCCGCCCAGCATCGACTCGACCAGCTCGACGCTCTGGTGCTGGGTGAACGGTTTCAGGTCCACCCGCAGCAGGTGCCCGTCCTTCCACAGCGAGGTGATCGCGTCCGGCACCGGCACGCCGCTGCGCACGGTCGCGACCACGTGCGCGGCCTTGTCGATGGCCAACTGCAGCAACAGGGTGGCCGAGAGCTGGTCCAGCAGATGGGCGTCGTCGACACCGATGATGGTGGCCCCGTCGGCGAGCAACGCCTCGCGCGCCGCCGACATGAAGGTGACCGGATCGTGCGCGGTGTACACCCCCACCATGTGCGCGAACACCCCGAGCGGGATGCCGCGCGCGGATTCGGTGCCCGCCACCCAGCGGATGCGCCCGCCCACCGCCGCGGCGGCCTGCCGCGCCAGTGTCGTCTTGCCCACCCCCGCGTCGCCGGTGAGCACGGCGCCGACGTAGTCGGGGCCCGTGAGCGCCGCGCGGATGGTCTCGAACTCGGTCTCGCGCTCGATCATCGGCCAATTCCGAGCCATGTACCAACTGTAGTTCGGCACCGCCCCGCGCGCGCGGAACTCGGCGCAGGCCGGGCCGAGCCCGTCGTGGCTCAGCCGAGCACGTCGTGGCGCACGATCGTCTGATCGCGGCCCGGACCCACCCCGATGCAGGAGATCCTGGCACCGGACAGCTCCTCGAGCCTGCGCACGTAGGCCTGCGCGTTGGCGGGCAGTTCCTCGAAGGTGCGGGCCGCGGAGATGTCCTCCCACCAGCCCGGCATCTCCTCGTAGATCGGCTTGGCGTGGTGGAATTCGGTCTGCGTGGTCGGCATCTGCTCCACCCGCTGCCCGTCGATCTCGTAGGCCACGCAGATCGGCACCCGCTCCAGGCTGGAGAGCACGTCGAGCTTGGTGAGGAAGTAGTCGGTGATGCCGTTGACGCGGGTGGCGTAGCGCGCGATCACCGCGTCGAACCAGCCGCAGCGGCGAGCGCGCCCGGTGGTGACGCCGACCTCGCCGCCCTGCTTGGCGAGGAACTCGCCGTACTGGTCGAACAACTCGGTCGGGAACGGGCCGGAGCCGACCCGGGTGGTGTAGCACTTGAGGATGCCCAGCACCGTGCTGATCTTGTTCGGCCCGATGCCGGAACCGACCGCCGCGCCGCCCGAGGTCGGGTTCGACGACGTCACATAGGGATAGGTGCCGTGGTCGACGTCGAGCAGGGTGCCCTGCGAGCCTTCCAGCAGCACGGTCTCGCCGCGCTCGAGCGCCTCGTTGAGCTGCAACCGGGTGTCGGCGATGCGGTGGGCGAAGCTTTCGGCCTGCCCGAGCACTTCGTCGACCACCTGCTGCGGGTCCAGCGCGCGGCGGTTGTAGATCTTCACCAGCACCTGGTTCTTGAACTCCAGGGCGGCCTCGACCTTCTGGGTGAGGATCTTCTCGTCCAGCACGTCGGCCACCCGCACGCCGACCCGCGCCACCTTGTCCTGGTAGCAGGGGCCGATGCCGCGGCCGGTGGTGCCGATCTTCTTGTTGCCGAGGAAGCGTTCGGTGACCTTATCGATGGCCACGTGGTACGGCATGATCAGGTGCGCGTCGGCGGAGAGCAGCAGGCCCGAGGTGTCGACGTCGCGGGCCTCGAGGCCGGCGAGTTCGTCGAGCAGCACGCCCGGGTCGACCACGACACCGTTGCCGATGACGTTGCGCACGCCGGGGGTCAGGATGCCGGACGGGATGAGGTGCAGGGCGAACTTGTCGCCATTGGGCAGCACGACGGTGTGTCCGGCGTTGTTGCCGCCCTGGTACCGCACCACCCATTGCAACCGGCCACCGAGCAGATCGGTCGCTTTGCCCTTACCCTCGTCGCCCCATTGGGCGCCGATGAGGACGATTGCCGGCATTGTGGAGTCTCCTACGGATCGACACGCAGCACTCCTGTGCTGCGGCTACCTGCCGTACTGAGGCGGTGGCCGGAAGCACAGCTTACCCAATGGCCCCGCGCACCCCGGGAAGCAGGCACCCGACAGCCCGGTCACAATGCCGACTCGGCCCGGGCGCGGCCGTCCGAACGCGACTATGGTTGCTGCGGGGCGGGCCGGGCAACGGTTCGCCGCACGCGTGTGGGGTCGACCCGATCGGCCGGATCTAGGAGGGTGTACGGCAGTTTGAGTACCCACGTTCTCCGCTGCGACGGTGCTCCCGTCCCGATCGCCCTCGCCGCGCTGCCCACCACTCAGACGGCCGCCATCCCGGACCCGGCCGTGGTCGACGAACTGCTTCCCGTGCTGGCCGCCGACAGCCTGCCGCGACTGATCGTGCTCGGCGAGGACGCCGCGCTGGCCGCCGTGCTCACCCACCTGATGAAGACCGAGCGGCTGCACGTGGAGATCGGCTACGTGCCCATCGACCGCACCTACGGCGCCCGCGCCTACGAGATCGGCAGCGGCAACTCCGCGGCCAAACGCGCCATCGAGGGCAAGGCCACCGCGACCCCGCTGATCCGCGACGACACCGGCAAGGTGCTCGTCGGCCGCGCCACCATCACCGGCCCGGAGGGCGCCAAGCTCGACGGCGAGGCCTACGTCGACGACACCCTGCTGTTCACCGGCCGGGTCACGGCCATGCACATCTCCCCCACCCTGCACATGCCCGGCGTGCGCGCCGCCGCCCAGCGCGGCGTGCTGCGCAAGCGCCGCTGGGTGGAGGGCAGGGCGGCCCAGCTCGGCACGCCCGGTGCGGTGGTGACCCGTGACGGCATCCGCACCACCCGGCCGGTGCCGCGCTCCACCTTCTACCGCCACCACGAACCCTGGCTGCTGGTCCGATGAGCCTGCCGTTCTCCCGTGACCGGCGGCTCGGTCGCGGCGCGGTGCGGCCCAGTCCGGTGTTCCTGCTGGTCGTCGCGGTCACCGTGGCGGGCGCCGTGCTGGCGTGGATCTCCGACTACGGCGAGACCGCCGCGGGTGTCGGGGTGTTCGTCCTGGTGGTGGCGGGCTGGATCGTCACGCTGTGCCTGCACGAGTTCGCGCACGCCTACCTGGCCTGGCGGGCCGGGGACCGCGAGGTGGAGCTGCGCGGGTACCTCACGCTGAACCCGCTGAAGTACTCGCACCCGCTGCTGTCGATCGTGCTGCCGGTGGTGTTCATCGCGCTCGGCGGGTTCGGCCTGCCCGGCGGCGCCGTGTACGTGCACCCGCACGCGGTGAGCCCGGCCCGGCAGCGGATGATCAGCGGCGCGGGCCCGGCGGTCAACGCGGTCTGCGGTGTCGTGCTGCTGCTGGTGGTCGTGGTGTTCGGCAGCACGACCGGTCACGCGGCCTTCTGGTACGGCCTGGCGTTCCTCGGCTTCCTGCAGATCACCGCGACCCTGCTGAATCTGCTGCCGATCCCCGGCCTGGACGGCTACGGGATCCTCGAGCCCTCGCTGAGCTACCGGACCCGCCGGTCGCTGGATCAGCTCAAGCCGCTGGGGATGCTGCTGCTGTTCGCGCTGATCCTCACGCCCACGGTGAACCGGCCGTTCTTCGACGCCATCTACACCATCTGCGAACTGTTCGGCGTGCCCGACGTGTGGGTCGCGCGCGGCGCCGGACTGGTGCGGTTCTGGACCTAGTGCCGTTCCGGACTCGGTGCCGTTCCTGAGCTGGTGCCGTTCCTGAGCTGGTGCCGTTCCTGACCTGGTGCTCAGTCCTCGGGACGCACATAGGGATTGGGCACGGTCGGGGGCAGCAGCGCGATCGCCGAGATCCGCTTCACCCCGCACACCTGCATCAAATCCACCAGGATCGACCGGACCTGCGCGAACACCACGTGCGCCGAGAGCCCGGCGCCGGCAACGAGTTCCGGGCGCGCCTCCTTGGCCACCGACCGCAGCACCCGGGCCGCCTCGGCCTGGTCGGGCTGCTCGCCGGGGTCGGCCAGCATCATCCGGCGCACCACGTCCACCGCGTCGGCCAGCCGCTCCACCTCGTCGATCAGGCGCGGATCGAGGATCTCGTCGTCGCGGACCAGCGTCAGCGAACGGCGCAACAGCACACGGGTGTTGCGGATGGCGTTGTCCAGCGGGTCGGCGGCCTGCCGGATCCGCTCCAGCCGCTGGCGGGAATTCCAGTACAGCGGGGAGATGCGGCTGATCTCCTTGCCGCCCTCCAGGCTGGAGCGCAGCGAATCGATGGTCTGCTGGGTGTTGCGGGCCGACTCCAGCGCGGTGCTGATCTTCTGCGGATCCTGTTCGAGCAGGCCTTCCGAGCAGGCGGCCAGCGACTCACCCATCACCTTCAGGACGTTGGCGGCGTGTTCGCGGGCCCGGCGCACCGGATGCAGCGGGATCGCGGCCACCACCACGACGCCGACCAGGCCGCCGACGAGCGCGTCGATCATCCGGGAAAAGCTGGCGTTCGACGAGGGCGGCATGAGCGTGGCGACCAGCACCGCCGAGGTGGCGGCCTGGATGCTGATGATCGAGCCGCCGTCCACGAACACCGCCAGCGCCATCGCCACCACGACCACCAGCGCGATCTGCCAGACGCCGGTGCCGACCCCGGAGATGAACAGATCGCCGATGCCGATCCCGACCGCGACACCGACCACCAACTCCACCGACCGGCGGATCTTCGCGCCGAAGGAGACGCCGATCGACACGACCGCCGCGGTGGGGGCGAAGAACGGGTTGGCGTGCCCGACGACGTTGTGCGCGATGAACCACGCCAGCGCGGCACCCAGCGCGCACTGCACGATCGGCAACGCGGACAACCGCAACCGCGCCCAGGACGCACGCACCTGCTCGGCCGTGCTCGCCCTGGCCGCGCCGATACGCGACTCCGGATCGATCAAGTCCGGCTCAGTCGAGGCCGAGCTCGCCCGCGGCGCGCGGGTCGCAGTCCTCGAGCAGATCGAGGCAGCGGGCGTACTCCTCGGTCTCGCCGATCGCCTTGGCGGCCCTGGCCAGCGCGCCGACACTGCGCAGGAAACCCCGGTTGGGTTCGTGGCTCCACGGCACCGGGCCGAAGCCCTTCCAGCCGTTGCGGCGCAGCAGGTCCAGTCCGCGGTGGTAGCCGGTGCGGGCGAAGGCATAGGCGGCCACGATGTCGTGGTTGACCGCGCCGTCCGCACCCGCCGCCTCGGCCTCGCCGCGCGCGAGCGCCGCCTCGGCCAGATGGGCCCAGGCGATGGAGGCGGCCGGGTGCGCCGCGGCCACCTGCACCGGGTCGACCTTGTCGAGCAAGGCCTCCTCGGCGTCGGTGTTTTCGGGAAGCAGTACCGGTTGCGGTCCGAGCAGGTCACCGAAGGAGGTCATGCGGTTCATTGTGCACCGGTCCCGGCCGTGCGGCAGCGACGGGGGAATCGGCACCCGCACTCGATTCGGTCGATAGGCTGGCCGTCGAGCTCACATCAGATCCGCCTGACCGAGGGGTAGTGGTGTCCGACCCGAACGACGAGAAGAAGCCTGCGCAGGCCGCCGCCGGTGCCACCGAGCCGAAAGACACCGACTCGGGCGACGCCACCCGCCCCATGCCCGCAGACTCTCCCGCTTCGGGGAATCCTCCCGCGCGGCAGGCGGGTTCGGGCGCGGGCCGCCCCGCCGACAGCGGTGCCGAGGACGGCTGGGAACGGCCCGCGACATCCGGTGCGAATCCGGCCGACGCGCGTCCCCAGGCGGTGCCGTTCACCAGGACGACGGTGGTCGGCCCCAATCGGACGGGCAACCCCGGCGCCGGCCGGCCCGCGGGCCCTGCCGCACGCGCGGGGGACGAGCCGAGCCGTTCCGGGAACGAGCCGACGGAGCAGATCAACAGGTCCGCCGCACCCGCCGACCGGCCCGCGGGCGGACACCCGGCGCGTCCCGAAAACGCCGGAGCACCAGGGCGAAACAGTGGTGCCGATGCCGCCGGTGGGCGGTCGGACGCCACCGCGCCGATGGCGGCCGGTTCCGGACAGCGCGCGGACGCCGGGCGGGAACCCGCGGGCGGGGCAACCGGCTCCCGTCTCGGCGACTCGGGCGGAGCGGCATCCTCCGTCGCGGAGGGTTCCGGGCAGGGAGCCGGGAAGCCCTCGGGTTCGGGTGCCGACCAGACGACCGTGCAGCACCGGACCGTGCAGGGTGCGCAAGCGCAGGGCGGTCCGGCGGGCAACCGACCCGGAAGCACTCCGAGCACCCCCGCGGACCAACCCGGCCGATCTGCCGCCGACGCGCGGCCGACAGGTGCGGCAGCGACGAGCGCGTCGGGGTCCGCCGCGCAGTCACACACCGC
This sequence comes from Nocardia sp. FDAARGOS_372, assembly GCF_002554515.1. Taxonomy (NCBI): domain Bacteria; kingdom Bacillati; phylum Actinomycetota; class Actinomycetes; order Mycobacteriales; family Nocardiaceae; genus Nocardia; species Nocardia sp. FDAARGOS_372. The sequence goes on from NZ_PDDW01000001.1 coordinate 4,392,227, forward strand.
TCCCGGCGCGCCGTCGGCAGCAGACGCCGCCGGTTCCCGTACTTCCGGTGCCGCCGGTGGCACCACCGGCCGCCCCGGACGGGACGCGTCCGCCGGCCAGCAGGGTCCTTCCGGCGCCGACCGAGGACAGACCACCACGGGTGCAGGGGCTGCTGGGGCAGCAGGAAGCGCGGTTCCGGGCCGCGACGCTGCGCCGAGCGCCGGCACCGACCCCTCGGTCAACCGAGGGAACAACGCGAATACCGGCCCCGGCGCGGACGCAGGCACCGGTGCCGCTGAGGGGGCAGACACCAACACTGGCGCCGGCACGAATCCCGGTGCCCGCGCCGGCACCAGCGCGGGCACGAACATCGACGCCGACACCGGGCCGGGCAGCGGTGGCGACCGCACCAGCACGGCCGCCGCTCCCGACGCGGGCGCCAACACCGGCGCAGGCACGGGTGGCAGCCCCAAGGCAGACGTCAGCACCAGCGCCGACCCGAACAGCGGCACCGGCACACGCATGGACGCAGGCGCGGGCACCGGTACCGGCGAAGCCGCGGGCACCGGCGAGGACGCGGGCACCGGCCAGGGCGCACGCACCGACACCGGCGCGGGCACCGGCCAAGGCGCACGCACCGACACGGGCGCGGGCACCGGCCAAGGCGCACGCACCGACACGGGCGCGGGCACCGGCCAAGGCGCACGCACCGACACGAACGCGGGAAGCCGGGCGGGCGCGGGCAACGACCCGCGCGCGGGTACCGACGCGGGTGCGCGTACCGACCCGCGCGCGGGTACCGACGCAGATGCGGGAACCCACGCGGGCGCTGGCAACGACCCGCGCGCGGGTAGCGGCGAGGGCACCAGCGCGGGAGCGAACGCAGGTTCAGGCCCACGCCCGGAGGCGGGGGCCAGTCCGGGCACTGGCACTGGCACTGGCACTGGCACTGGCGAGAGGGGAACTCCGCCGACTGCGGCGGGCAAGGACACCACCTCGGAGGCGGCGGGTGCCGGAGATGAGAATGTTCCGACGGCGCCCGGCGCCGATGCGCCGACGATGGTGTTCCGCCGGGAGGACGTCGCAGCGGCGGCGCAGGCGGCGGGGGCAGCGGCGACGGGTGGCGACGACAAGACGGGTGGCGACGACAAGACGATGGTGATGCGTCGCGTCGACCTGCCCGCGCAACCCGGCAGCGCGGACAAGACCGGACGGCCGGGCGCACCGGCCTCCACCTCCGACGACCCCGGAAACCGAGCCGGAGCGCCCGGCGCCGCCGCCTCCGGGACCTCGGCCGCGGCCGCAGCCGCCGGACGAACCGCACCTGCCGGACCGACCGCACCCGCCGGAGCGACCGGACCCGCCGGACAAACCGCACCTCCCGGACCGACCGCACCCGCCCGACCGACCGGACCCACCGGACAAACCGCACCTCCCGGACCGACCGCACCCGCCGGACAAACCGCACCCCCCGGACCGACCGCACCCGCCGGACCGACCGGACCCGCCGGAGGTACCGCGCCCGCCGCATCCGGCGCACCGACTGCATCCGGCGGACCGACCGCGCCCGCGGCGCCCGGCGCTCCCGCCGGACCGACCGATGGGCAGGGTCGAAGCAAGTCGGGCTCCGAGAGCACCGAACAGAACCCGCCCGAGCCACCGGCCGCACCCGGCCGGACGCCCCCCGGCCGACCGGCCGAAGGCGAATCCGCCACGCAACCCATCGACGCCGACGCCGACGCCGAAACCGTCGCCATGCCGCTTGTCGCGCCCGTCGGCGAGGACGACCAGAAGACGATGGCGCTGCCGATCCAGCGTCCCGAGCCGACCGATCGGGTGGCGGGTCGTCCGCCGCTGAGCAAACCGCCGACGACTCCGCGGCCCGCGCCCGGTCCGCGGCAGCCGGGTCCGCAGGGGCCCTCGGGACCGCCCTCGGGCGTGCCGAACGCCCCTGGCCAGGCCGGTCCGCCGCCGGCCCGCGCCGGTTCGGCCCCCTCGCCTGCCGATCAGAACGCCACGCGCCCGGCCGAACAGGTGAGTGCGGGACCGCGGGCGATCGCGCAGCCGCAGCGGGTTCCGCCCGCCGCCGAAGAGCCCGCGGGTGCGGCGGAGCCGACGGGCGCGAAGCGGTCCCGACGGTGGTTGCTGGCGGTCGGTGCCGCGGCGGTGGTGCTGGTGCTCGTGCTGGCCGGTATCGCGATGGCGCTGCTGCGCGGCGATTCGCCCGAGGACCAGGTGCGCGCGGCGATCGGCGACTACACCTCGGCGTTGCACGACGGTGATCTGGCCGCGCTGCGGGAGAGCACCTGCGGGCCGTTGCACGAGTTCTACCGCAACATCACGCCCGAGCAGTTCGCCAGCGTGCACCAGCAGTCGCGGGAACGGCGCAGCATCCCGGTGGTGGACGGGGTGGACGCCATCAAGATCACCGACAACACCGCCCTGGCCCAGGCGACCGTGTACACCGAGGCCGACCCGGGTAACCGTTCGGCACGAACGTTCGATCTGGAAAAGACCGACAGCGGCTGGAAGGTGTGCGACCGCCCCACTGAGGCGGAGTGACTACTCGGCGGTAGCGGTCGTCACATCACCTGGTCAAGCGACCGGCCGGGCCACTAGCATGGCCCGGTCATGGGCAGTGAGCAGACGATGATGGAACCGGACGCCGACATCCTGGCGACGAAGAGCCTGGCGGGGCGCCGGTTTCTGGTGCGCGACCGCTACGAGGTCGGCCGCGAGAAGGTGCGCGAATTCGCCCGCGCCGTGCAAAACCGGCACGGCGCGCACCACCGCGAGGCCGACGCCGCCCGCCTCGGCTACGACCACGTCGTCGCCCCGCCCACCTTCTCCTCGGTGATCGGCATGGCGGCGACCAACGCGCTGCTGGATTCGGTGCTCACCGAATACGACCTGACCCAGGTGCTGCAGACCGATCAGATCTTCGAGCTGCGCCGCCCGTTCCTGGCCGGCGACGCCATCCACACCCGGGTACTGATCGAGTCGATTCGCAGCTTCGGCGACAACGATTTCGTCACCGTCCGCGCCGAGATGCTCAACCAGCACGACGAGATCGCGCAGATCGCGTCGACCACGATCGTCGCGCGCCGCGGCGCCGAGGTCGATCCGAACTTTGCGGAGGTGGTGCGCAGCATCTTCATGCACACCCGGCCCGTCGAGCCGACCGCAGATCTCGCACAGACGGGAGTCCTGATCCCGATCGACGAGGCCGACCTGCCGCCGGCACGCGCCGCCGTCCCCGGCCCGGTGCACACCATCCCCTCGTTCGACCGCCTCGCGAAGGGGGACGAACTCCCGGCCGGCACCGCCCGCCTGACCCGCGGCGACCTGGTCAACTACGCGGGCGTCGCGGGCGATCCCAACCCGATCCACTTCAGCGAACGCGCCGCCCAGCTCGTCGGCCTGCCCACCGTCGTCGCCCACGGCATGCTGACGATGGGCTTGACCGCCGACTACCTCACCGGGTGGCTCGGCGACCCCACCGCCCTGACGAAGTTCAGCGTCCGATTCGCGGGCTTCGTCCCGGTGACCGTCGAGGAGCCGAGCACCATCGAGTTCACCGGCAAGATCAAATCCCTCGATCCCGACCGCCGCGCGGCCACCGTGGTGCTGGGTGCCACCTCCGGCGGCCGCAAACTCTTCGGCCGCGCCATCGCCGAGGTCCGGCTCTCCTGACCGGACTCACTGCGCCAGTTCGGCGTGCATGAGATACACGTTGTAGTCGCTCCAGGTCGTGATGTTGAAGTAGAGATCGCGTCCACTCGACCAGGGATGGATGAAGCCGCCGTACAGCTCGGGATAGTCGAGCACCGAGACCGTCGGCGTCGGGGCCGACCAGGCGCCCTGGGGCGTGGTCGCCTCCCGGACGACGATGGCGGCGCGCGCGGTGTCGAGGTAGCTCATCTGCCACACCCCCCGGCTCGCGTCGAAGCGCACCGACAGTTCGCCCGCGGGGGCGTCGACGACGGGTGTGGCGCTGGCGGCCCCGCCGACCGGCGTCCACTGCCCGTCCCGCCAGTACTGGTAGGCGGTCTTGTTGAGCAGTTGGTCGGCCGGGACGCGGGCGAGGCCGACCGCGCCGAGGCGGGTGTTGGGGGTGCCGAACATGTAGACGTGGTCGCCGTGCGGGACCATCGCGCTCACCTGGAAGTTGGCGAGGCCGAAGATGTTGTCCCAGCGGGCGTGCGGGTCCTTGGTCCAGGTCTGGCCGCGGTCGTCGGAGTAGGCGATCCCGCCGTAGTTGGTGTAGAAGGTGCCGGGCCCGCTGTTCCAGGTGCGAATCGACATGTAGCTCAGGTACTGCCGGTCGCCGAGGGCGAAGCCGGAGGTGGGGATGGTGGTGATCTCCACGTTGTCGAGTTTGCGGCTCGACAGCACCTCCGCGGCATGGCAGCGACTGTCGGTGACCATGCGGTCGTAGGTCATCCCGTCGCTCAGGTCACGGTCGGTACTGAAGGCCAGCACGTTGCTGCGCCAGTCCCCGCCCATGCCGCCGGGCGGATGGAACCCGCGCCCGACGGTGTCACCGAAGGCCACCGCGACCTCCCCGGGCCCGCTCTCCCACATGATCCCCAGGTCGGTGCCGTCCACCTGCCACCGCTTGTCGGTGCGGTTCACCGAGTTGGCGCCGGTCTGCTTGGCGACTTCGCGCACCTGCACCACGCGCGGCGCGGCGGGCGCCGCCTCGCGCGGCGCGGCCTCGGTGGGTGGGGTGACCGGTTCGGGTGGGGGCGGCACCTCGCCGGGATCGGGGCTCGGACCGGGCAGCGCGAAATAGAAGGGCTTGGGGTTCACGAGGATCTCGGGAATGCCGAGCCGGTTCGCCAGGCTCGGCGGTGGTTCCGGCAGGTCGGTGAGGTCCGGGCAGGGGTTGACGCACGGGTCGCTCGGCAACGTCATCTCGGTGCGCACCGGCTCCGGCTCGGGTGGCTCCGGCGGCAGCACCGTGACCACCGGGTACGGAACGGGCACCTCGAGCGTCTCCGGAATCAGATCCTCGTGCACCGGTTTCGGATCGGTGAGACACGGCCCGGCGCCGGGCACCGCGACCGCGCCGCCGGGCTCGGCCGAGCCCACCGCCCCCTGCGCAGCGACCAGCAATCCCGCGGCACCGATCACCGCCGCCATGCGCACCGCCATCAGCACCCCTCACCTCGCGCCACGAATCCGACCAGCGCCCGACCCTACCGCGCCCGTGGGCGGGTATGCGCGAGTTCCCGGCGCGGCCTGGGGAGGCAGCCCACCATCCACAGCCGTGTCGATCCGGGATTGCGGACCTACTGCAACGCTTGGAAAATCAGCACGGTCGCGCCGATGCGGATCATGTCGCCGTCGCCGAGCAACGCGCTCTCGATCGGTTCCTCGTTGATGTACACCCCGTTGGCCGAATGCAGGTCCTTGATGAGCAGGCCGGCGCGGCTGGGCAGGATGTGGGCGTGGTAGCGGCTGGCCTTCGGGTCGTCGAGGACCAGGTCGTTGTCGATCATGCGGCCGATGCGCATACCCGCGTGCGAGATCGGCAGCGCCCGGCCGTCCGGCAGGCGCAGCTGCCCGCTGCGCACCGCGCGCGGCCCCTCGGTGACCGTCTCGGTCATCGCCGCGGCCATCCGCTCGACGCGCTTGAACTCCTTGGTGCTCAACGGTTCCTGCCGCAGCACCCGCTGCTCGAGCTCGACCAGGGCGGGACCGGGATCGATGCCGAGTTCGTCGGCGAGCACGGTGCGCACCCGGCGGCAGGCGTCCAGCGCGTCGGCCTGGCGGCCGGACAGGTACAGGGCGGTGATCAGCTGCCCCCACAGCGGTTCGCGCAACGGGTGTTCGGTGGTCATGGTGACCAGTTCGCCGATCACCGAGGAGGCGCGCCCGCAGGCGATCTCGGCGTCGATACGAGCGGAGGCGGCCAGCAGTCGCTCCTCCTCCATCGCGGTCGCGAAGCCGTCGGCGAACTGCAGACCCGCCAGATCCGACATCGCGCGCCCACTCCACTCGTCGAGCGCCTTGCCGTACAGCTGCGCGGCACGCACCTGGTCGCCGAGGTCGGCGGCCTTGGCGCCGGCCGCGCAGGCGGCTTCGAAACGGCCGATGTCGCAGGCGTCCTCGGGGATCTCGAGCCGGTACCCGGAGGACTCGGTGCGCAGCACCTGGGCCGGGTCGACGCCGGAATTGCGCAACGCCTTACGGATGTTGGAGACGAACACCTGCAGGCTGGCCGCATACGAATCCGGCGGATCCTCGTTCCAGACCATGTCGGCCAGTGCGGACGAGGCGACCGCGCGGCGCCGGTTGACGGTGAGCGCGGCCAGCAGGGCTCGCGGCTTGGGCCCGCCGACCGCCACCGGCTCACCACCGACGAACAACCGGACGGGCCCGAGCACACGCACATCCAGACTCATGAGCTCGGGCCCTCGAACGTTGTGGGTCAGGCGCTGATCGACCGTCCCGCGGACTTCAGATCATTGCACGCCTCCACGACGCGCTCCGACATCGACGCCTCGGCCTTCTTGAGGTAGCTGCGCGGGTCGTAGGTCTTCTTGTTGCCGACCTCGCCGTCGATCTTGAGCACACCGTCGTAGTTGGTGAACATGTGCCCGGCGACGGGACGGGTGAAGGCGTACTGGGTGTCGGTGTCGACGTTCATCTTCACCACGCCGTAGCGCAGCGCGTCGTCGATCTCGGTCTTCAGCGAGCCCGAACCGCCGTGGAAGACGAAGTCGAACGGCTGCGCGTCGGCGCCGAGGCCGAGCTTGGCCGCGGCCACCCGCTGGCCCTCGGCGAGCACCTCGGGGCGGAGCTTGACGTTGCCCGGCTTGTACACGCCGTGCACGTTGCCGAAGGTGGCGGCGAGCAGGTACTTGCCGTTCTCGCCGGTGCCCAGCGCGTCGACGGTCTTCTCGAAGTCCTCGGGGGAGGTGTAGAGCTTCTCGTTGATCTCGGCCTCGACACCGTCCTCTTCACCGCCGACGACGCCGATCTCGACCTCGAGGATGATGTTGGCCGCCGAGGTGGCCTTCAGCAGCTCCTTGGCGATCTCGAGGTTCTCGTCGATCGGGATGGCCGAGCCGTCCCACATGTGCGACTGGAACAGCGGGTTCTTGCCCGCGTTCACCCGCTCCTGCGAGATGGCGATCAGCGGCCGGACGAAGCCGTCCAGCTTGTCCTTCGGGCAGTGGTCGGTGTGCAGGGCGATGGTCACGTCGTACTTCGCCGCCACCACGTGCGCGAACTCGGCCAGCGCGACCGCGCCGGTGACCATGTCCTTCACGCCGAGCCCGGAACCGAACTCCGCGCCGCCGGTCGAGAACTGGATGATGCCGTCGCTGCCGGCATCGGCGAAGCCCTTGATGGCCGCGTTGATGGTCTCCGACGAGGTGCAGTTGATCGCCGGGAACGCGAAGGAGTTCTGCTTGGCGCGAGCCAGCATCTCGGCGTAGACCTCGGGGGTTGCGATGGGCACTGACAGACCTCCATGTACGACGCTCGCCGCCCGCAGGCGCGAAGGGTGCTGATCCTGCTGATCAGCCTAAGGGAGACGCCGACCCACCCGACAGGGGACCCGACGACGGCCGCCCGCCCCGCCGAGATCCTCGCCACAATTAGGCACGGTCCCGCCACGCCGGTACCCTGGGCGGCGTGATTGCGCAGGCCGGCTCGGAAACCCTGACGACGAATCTCGCCCTCTTGCCGGGCTTCCTGGATCCGGTGAATCTGCTCAACTCCTTCGGTAGCTGGGTGCTCGCGGGATTGTTGCTCGTCGTCTTCATCGAGTCCGGACTGCTGTTCCCGCTGCTGCCCGGCGACTCGCTGCTGTTCACCGCGGGCCTGATCGCGGCGTCGAAGTCGGCCGAGATCCCGCCGTTCGCGCCGATCGGCGTGCTGCTGGTGCTCATCCCCATCGCCGCGTTCGCCGGTGACCAGGTCGGATACATGATCGGCAAGGGCGGCGGCACGGCGCTGTTCAAGTCCGACGACGCCCGGATCTTCAAGAAGAAGTACATCGACGAGTCGCACGCCTTCTTCGAGAAGCACGGCCCGATCACCATCATCCTGGCCCGCTTCGTGCCGATCGTGCGCACCTACGCGCCCGTGGTCGCGGGTGCCTCGGCGATGAGCTACCGCGTCTTCGTCACCTACAACGCCATCGGCGCGGTGCTGTGGGGCACCGGTGTGACGGTGCTCGGCTACCTGCTGGGCCAGATCGCGTTCATCCGCGACAACATCGACCTGATCTTCCTGCTGATCGTGTTCGTCTCGGTGCTGCCGATCCTCGTCGAGATCGTCAAGCGGATGCGCGCCGCGCGCTCCGCGAACGCCGCCGCCGACACCGAGACGGTGAAGTCCACGCCCGGTCAGAGCTGAGCCACATGGTCGCCGCGTCGGGCGGATTGAACTTTCTCGAATCCGCTGGTCCCACCCTGGTCTGGGTGGTGGTCATCAGCTTCGTGTTCCTGGAATGCGCGGTGATCGTCGGCCTGTTCCTGCCCGGCGATTCCATGCTGCTGACCGCCGGTGTGGTGCTGGCCGGTCACCACGCCGGGGAGAAGCAGATCTGGGCGCTGGCGCTGGGCGCGATGGTGGCGGCCATCGCGGGCAACCAGGTGGGGTACGTGATCGGGCATCGCACCGGTACCGGGTTCGTCGCCAGACGCAACGGCAGATACGTCAATGCCGAGAACCTGCGCCGGGTGACCCTGATGCTGGACAAACACGGGTTCTGGGCGGTGCTGCTGGCCCGCTGGATCCCGTGGGTGCGCACCCTGTGCCCGCTGGTCGCGGGCGCGGCACGGATGGATCACCGCCGCTACACCATCGCCAGCACGCTCGGCGCGATCGCGTGGGCGCCGGTGCTGCTGTTGATCGGCTTCTACGCGGGCAACCACCTGAAGCGGGTGCCGTGGCTGATGCACGGCGTCACGGCCGCGCTGGTGCTCGGCCTGATCGTGGGCACCATCGTGGGGATCAGGCACTACCGCCAGGAGATGAACGCCCGCGTCGACGAGTTCGACATGGACGCGCCGACCGTGGTGCTGCCCCGCTGGGAGCCCGACGCCGAGCGCCGCTGACGCGCCCGCTCGCCGCTCACAGCCCGGCCGCGCTCACCTGGTACGCCGCCTCCATCAACATCCAGCCCGACAGTTGCACCGAGAGATCGCGCTCGGGCACCTTCGAGGCTGTCACGGAACCGCCCGCGGTGAAGTACCCGGCGCCGGCCGTGCTGCCCGGCAACCGCGCGGGTTTGCTCCAGTCGGCCCCGAACAGCGGCTCGCCCTCGACCTCGAGCCGGTTCGACCACGCCGCCTGTGCCGAAGCACGCACGATCGCGGCGGCGTCGCGGCGGTCGGCCGCCTGGGTGCGTCCGTCGCCGGGCAGCATCAGCGCGACCACCGCCAGATAGCGGGCCAGGATCCCGTTGAACAGGCCGCCGTCGCCGCCACCGCCGCCGTTGATCACGCCGTGCGTGGTCATGTGCTCCTCGACCGCGCCGAGCAGCCGGTGCACCCGGTCGAGATGTCGCGGCTCGTCGGTGTGGACGGCGAGCTCGGCTTCCAGGCCGAGCACCACACCCTGGCAATAGGTGAAGGTGGGCCGCTCGATCTCGCCGGACGGCAGGTGAATGCCGTCGAGGATCAACCCGCTGCCGGGGTCGCGCAGGGTGGCGTCGATCCAATCGGCCATCTCCTGTGCGCGCGCGTGCCTACCGAGGCGGCTCAGCGCGATCGCGGCAGGCCCGTTGGCGGGAGCGTTGAAGTAGTCCGACCGCACCCGCCACGGGATGCCGCCGCCGACGTCCGGCTGCCACGCCGTGTAGAGCTTCTTCTCCAACGCGGTCAGCGCGCCGCGGGCGGCGGACACCCCGTGCGTGCGTTCGGCGCGCTCCAGCGCGATCGCCAACCACGCCATGTCGTCGTAGTAGTTGTTGGTCCACCCGGTGATGTTGCGGATTCGATGCGAACGCACCAGCTCGGCGAGCCGTTTGCGGCGAGTCGGCGTCGGCGCGCGATTGGCGGCGTCGACGGCGCAATCGATCAGATGCGCCTGCCACCAGTAGTGCCAGGACGCGAACATCCGCTCGCGCCGGGTCGCGGGCCAGCCGACCACCCCCAATTCCGTTCCCGGGACGGCCCAGAGCGCGCGCAGGTGCCGGGAGACGATCGCGGATTCGGCCATGTCGGCCCGCTCGGACCACAGCGCGGGCGTCGGCGCAGCATCCTGCCCGGTCTTCGGGCTCCGCGAGGTCATAGGACAATGGTGCCAGTTCTGTCCCGATTCATGCCGCTGAATTGTTACCCAACGGCGTCCGAATTGTGCATGCTCGCCTCACCAGCTCTGGCTGAGGTCGGCGTGGGTGCGGATCCAGGCGTGCATGGCGATGCCTGCCGCCACCCCGGCGTTGATACTGCGCGTCGAGCCGAACTGTGCGATCGAGACGGTCATGGCCGCGGCCTGCTTCGCGGGCTCGGTCACGCCGGGGCCCTCCTGCCCGAACAGCAGCAGGCACTCCCGCGGCAACTCCACGGTTTCCAGTGGCACCGCACCCGGCACGTTGTCCACCGCGACGACCGTCAGGCCCGTCCGGTCGGCGAAGTCGCGCAGTTCCGCCACGTCGGCGTGATGCCGGATGTGCTGATAGCGGTCGGTGACCATGGCGCCGCGGCGGTTCCATCGCCGCCTGCCGACGATGTGCACCGCGGCCGCGGCGAACGCGTTGGCAGTGCGCACCACCGTGCCGATGTTGGCGTCGTGGGCGAAGTTCTCGATCGCGACGTGAAAGGGATGCCTGCGCCGGTCGATGTCGGCGACGATCGCCTCACGCGTCCAATACCGGTAGGCGTCCACCACGTTGCGGCGGTCGCCGTGCGCGAGCAGCTCCGGGTCCAGGCGGGGATCGTCGGGCGGCGGGGTGCCGAACTCCGCCGGCCACGGGCCGACCCCGTGCGGGTGTTCGCCCCACTCGGTCGGCCCGGCCTGCGACTCCTCGGCGATCTGCGACTGCTGCTCCACGCCGCCGATGCTAGATCCGCGCACCGCGCACGAGGTCGCGGGGCTGCGCTCGGCCCGGGCCCGGTGGGGCGGCCCGGGACAGGAAGGGCTCAGTAGGACGAGGACGACGAGGCGATACCGCCGATGATCGCGATCACGATCACCACGACCAGCGCCAGCAGATACAGCGCCAGGATGATGGTGCCGATGATTCCGCAGATGTAGCCCGCTTTGACGTTGCCCTGTCCGCCGATGGTGCCGCCGGAGGACTCGATCTCGTTCAACGCCCGGCGTCCCATGATCCAGGCGAACGGCGCGCAGAGCTGGCACAACACCAGGCCGAGGATGCCGAGCACCAGGATCGTCGTCGCCTGCGGGTGGTCCGGCGGCGGCGGACCGTAGGACGCGTACGGGTTCCCGTACTGCGGAGGTTGAGTCATGGCGATGATGCTATCCGGGCCCGGCCTGGTCAGCGGGGGTATCGGCGGAGGTGTCGGTCACCGCGCGGCGTAGCGGCCGTCGCGGACCGCCCGCACCGTTTGTTCGATGCGCTGGGCGAGAGTATGCACGAGGGCCTGTTCGGGGGCGGGTTTGGCGACGACCACGTCCTCGCCGAAACTGATGTAGCGCCCGTCCTCGAAATCGTTGATCTGGAAGTCCTTTCGCCCTTCGGTGTGCCGGTTGTCGACACTGCCGTGCGGGTAGACCGCCACGTGCGCCAGGCACGTGGTCGGCCGGGCGAAGAACTCGTCGAACACCTCGCGCGGGCCGCGCCGCCACGGATCGGTGTGCACGCCCGCCCGTGGCGCCAGATCGCGGACGTCCACGCGCAGCGAATCGCCTTTCCCGGGTGGGCATTTCGGCAGCGTCCCGATGACGGCGGCAGGCACCTGCTCGGCGGGCAGGAACGTCAACCGCACGTCGCCGCCGTGCTCGTGGTCGATGCCCGGCTCCTGCACCGCGATGGCCCCGTGCTGGTAATGCACGCCCGCGTGCGCGCGGATGCGCTGGTCCCGGCCACGGCCGCGGAACCCGGCGACCTCGACCCTGGCTTCCGGCCGCAGCAGCACATCCACCGCGCGCATCAGGTTGTCGTCGAGCCGGTCGCGGACCGAACGCGCGGCCGCCTGCCAGGCCAGCCGGAAATCGTTCGGCTCACCGGTGTCGACCCAGCGGTGCCGCAACGGATAGGGCAGCACGTCGCGGCCGGTCGACTCCCACAGCACCCGGAACTCGAGCGCGGTGAACTGCCAGCGGGCGACCGCGCTCATTCCCCGATCACCGGCGGGACCGCCTTCGGCCGCGTCGCGGTGCCGATCAGTTCCTCCCCGTTCTCCTGGTTGATCAGGTAGTCGGGGACGCCCTTGGTGTGCTCCTCGTCGCTCTGCGCACCGCGACCGGCCATACCGGGCATGCCCATCATCCCCGCCCGCCCGTTGGCGGCGGCACGACCGGCCGCCGAACTCATCGCGGCCTGGGCGGCGGCGGGCGCGCCCGGCACACTCGAACCCGCACCCGGCACCGCGCCCGGCGAACCCGGGTAGCCCGAACCGGGCGAGCCGGAACCCGGCGAACCAAGGCCGGGGGAACCGGGTGTCGTCGGGGAGCCGGGGCTGCCCGGCAGGGTCGGGGTGGCCGAAGCCGGTGTCGTGCCCGCGGGATTGGTCGAGTCGCCCGCGCCCGCCGGATCGGTCGACTGCTGCGTCTGGTCGCCGGGCGTCTGGCTCGACGGCCGGCCCGTGTCCTGCTGATCCGGGGCGGCCTGGTCCTCGCCCGGCCCGGGATCGCCCGGCTGCTGCGACGCGGGCCCGGTGCTGCCCGACGGTGTCGACGTGCCGTTCCACCCCGGCGTGCCCGGATTCGTCGAAGAGCCAGGATCGGAACCGCCCGGCTCGGAGGTCGGGTTGTAGGGTTTGGGGATCACCGGCACGTTGTCGGTCTCGCGCAACACCGGGGCGTAGACGGTCCGCAGCACCCGGCGCGCCTCGGCCAGCGCCGTCTCGTACGCCTCCTCGTTGTCACGCCAGCCACGCCCCGCGATCCAACGGCGAGTGTTCTCCCAATTCGTATTGTGTTCGGGTACCTGCGGAACCAGTTCCTTGGTCGGAGCGAGCCCGGTGGCCAGTTCCTCGGTCTTCTTCGCCATCAACCGGGCGGCCTGGGACGCCTTGGTCGCCGACTCCAGGAACTGGGCCACCCCCTGAGCAACGGCACGCGCGGACTCGCCGCGCCACACACTCTCGTCGGTCGCGCGCTGCATCCGTGTACTGAACTGCGCCTGCGCGGTTTCGGCCCGCTTGCCGATCTCGTCCCACGCCGCGCGCAGGTCATCCACCGCGGTGAGATCGATCTTGTCGACCTTGGCGCGCAACACCTCGAGCGGCTCCTCGAAGAACTCCTGGCTGCGGATACCGGACCGGAAATCCCCGACGAAACCGATCTGCCCGGCCTCGTTCCGCACCGCCTCCCGCTGATTGTTGTAGCGGCCCTGCACATCACCCGGCCGGGTACCCGGCTCGAGTTCCTCACCGGCAATCCAATTCGTGAGATTGCGGAGCGTGGCCGCACCGAAAGTGTAGTTCTCGAAGAAACTCATGCCGGGCAAGCTCATCGCGGCGCCCCCAGATCCGCCGCCGTGGAGGTGATCTGGTTCGAATTCACCGCGTCCTGCTCGGTCAGGCGGTCGATGGAGAGCTGCATGATCTCGCGCATATCCTTGACGACGGCGATCGTGTCGAGGATGACCTGATCGATGGAGTCGGGTTCGCCGGTGGCCTGTTTGTGGAACAGGTCCGCCAGTTCGTCGGCGATATTGAAGCCGCCGAAGCCGGAGACACGTTGGGCGCGTTGCGCGGCCACCAGAAGATCTGCATATGCCTGAGCGAACTCGTCGCAGGCATCAAGACACGCTTGTGCTGCGGCCGCATCATCGAGAAACAGTTCACCGGCCCTCGCCTGGTCTCTGAACTGCTGCCATTGCGATATCGTGTGCTCACTCATCGGCTACCCCCTCGGATGATCTACTGCGGAAAAAGCGGCACCAGTTGGGCTGCCGAACGCTGCGCGATCTGACAGGGATCCTCAGGACTATCGGCGACAGGGTTGTTGCTGATCATCACCGAGATGGACCCCTGGGCGGCAGCAAAAGCGATATCGCAGGTGAGCTTCTTCGATGCCCCCTCGACTCGATACCGGACTCCCGCTCGCCCACCGACCGATACCTCGGTGAAATCGACGTTGCCCGGCTTCTCGCGAATTTCCTGAACCGTTCTGCCCGTGGAGAAGACGGTCAAGTAGTGCGTTGCACCCTTCCATCCGCAGATCTCCCACCCGGACTGATGCTGGCCCGCTACGCCGATCTCCTCGGTTGCCGGATCGACACCCAGTTGCCGCAACAGATCATCAGGGATCTGCGTGCAGGGATTCCAGATGGCAGCTTGCGGGCTGCTGGTCGACGTGGTGGCCGTCCCGCTGGTCGTCCCCCCGCACGCCCCCAGAACCGGCACGACCGCTGCCGCGGCAACGATCACCAGTACACGCCGCATCCGCTCCCCCTCCATGATCCGGGCCGATCAGATCTCGTCCGAGCCTAACCAACCCGCTCGACAGCCCACAACAGTGGCGCACCCTCCGTGCGCAGGCCTCAGCCCAGCTGCTTCCGCTGCCACACCACGCCTTTTCATGTCACATCATCTCATCGGCGCCGTCAGGCCGGAAACAACGGTACGGGTACAGCGGCTGACCGGGTGGCTGTCTCGCACGGATCTGCCGGCATGTCCTGAACTGCGCTGTAGGCGTTCCGGTTCGGCCGCCGATCGTGAATTCGGAGAAGTCGGTGTACCCGACTTGCTGCGGATCTCCTCCACCGTCCGGCTCGTGCAGAAGACCGTCAGGCAGTGGATCGAACTCCCCGCAGCCCCCGGCTCCCACCGAAGCCAGCGGGATCAGCAATGCGGAGGAGGCCAACCGCACCCGGTACTACCACCACCCTCGCATGAAAGGGTCGTTCACGACGTAGACCCTAAATCCACTGCGGCCGAAGAGACCTGACCTGCGTTCAAGCTGTCCTGCTCGGTCAGGCGGTCGATGGAGAGCTGCATGATCTCGCGCATGTCCTTGACGACGGCGATCGTGTCGAGGATGACCTGATCGATGGAGTCGGGTTCGCCGGTAGCTTGTTTGTGGAACAGGTCCGCCAGTTCGTCGGCGATCTTGAAGTCGCCGAAGCCGGAGACACGTTGGGCGTTGGCTGCGACCTGTCGGAGGCCGTCGTAGGCGAGCAAGAATTCATCGCAGGCAGCCAGACACTCCCGCGCTACTTGCTCGCTGTCGAGAAACAGCTCGCCGGCCCGAGCACTCGCGGCGAACCCTTCCCATTGGTTGCGACTGTGCTCACTCATGATCCCCCGATCGTTCACGCAGGCAGAACCGGAACCAGGATCTCTGCGGCCTTGTTCACGAGGCGGCACGGATCCTGGGGATTGTCGACAAGGGCGCTGTTTCCGATCCGTATCGAAACCATGCCCTGCGATGCCGGGAAAACAATGTCACAGTCGAGATCCCGCGACGCGCCAGCCACGCGGTATTCCACCCCTTGCCGCCCGCCGATCTGGACATCTCGAAAGTCGGTGTTCCCTGGCTTCTCGCGGATCTCCTGCACGGACCGGGTCGAAGAGTACACCGCCATCGAGTACGTAGGCCCGCGCCAAGTGCAGATTTCCCAACCGGACTGGTGAACTCCGGCGACACCGCTCTCGACTACAGCTGGGTCTACCCCAGCCTGCCGCAACAGATCATCCGGAATCTCCGTGCACGGGTTCCACAGCGCAACCTCCACCGCGCTGGTCGACGTCGTGGCCGTCCCGCTGGTCGTCCCCCCACACGCCCCCAGAACCGGCACCACCGCTGCCGCGGCAACGACCACCAGTACACGCCGCATCCGCTCCCCCTCCGTGATCCGGGCCGATCAGGTCTCTCCGAGCCTAACCAACCCGTTCGGCGGGGGACAACGGTGGGTTCAGGGGCGGGTGTGGGCTCGGGGGTCGGCGAGGAGGTATTGGGCGGCGGCGTAGGTGGTGAGGATGACGGCTTCGGTGGTGCGGCGGGATCGGGTGCTGCGGGCGAAGATTCGGCGCAGGACGATGAGGCCGTCGGAGAGGGTGAACAGCAGGGAGCCGAGGGCGAGGCGGCTGCGGGGGTCGGAGTCGGGGAGGTTGAGGCCGCCGACGGTCAGGGCCGCGGGGGCGAGTTCGGGGTCCGACGCCAGGACGCCCGCGGTGCCGAGGGTGGCGCCGTAGGCGGTGAGGGGGAGGGCGACGGTGGGGGCCTTCGCACGCAGGAGGGCGGCGGCGCCGAGCCAGGCGGCCAGCCGTTGCACGGTGACGGGGCGGGTGGGGCGGGCGCCGCGCCGCCACCACAGGGTGGCGTAACCGGTCTGCATGACGGCGAAGGCGGCGGCGCCCGCGACCAGGCGGCGGTCGTCGTCGGGGTCGATGAGCAGGACGTCGCCGACGGTGGCGGCGCCGAGGGCGGCGAGCAGCACGGTGCGCTCGCCCGGCTCGATGTCGGCGCCGCCGGTGGCCACGTCGGCGGCCAGCAGCGGCATCATCAGCGGTTTGGCCAGCCACTGGAGCGTGTCGCGGCCGGTGGCGGCGCCGTAGACGGTCACCGCGGCGGCCGCGAGGAAGCCCGCGCGCAACGGGCGCACCCGCCGATCGGATCGCACCCGCCGATCAGACACTGAAGCTGGCCTCTTTCGGGGCGGGCGGCAGGGTGACGACCTGGCCCGCGTAGCTCAGCCCGGCGCCGAAGCCGAGCAGCAGCGCGAGCTGACCGCCCTTGGCCTTGCCGGTGACCAGCATCTCCTCCATGGCCAGCGGGATGGAGGCGGCGGAGGTGTTGCCGGTGTTCTCGATGTCGTTGGCCATCGGGATGTCGTCGGCGAGCCCGAGGTTCTTCTTCATCAACTCGTTGATCCGGGCGTTGGCCTGGTGCGGGACGAAGACCTCGATGTCCTCCTTGGAGACACCGGAGACCTCGAGGGCGCTGGCCAGCGCGCGCGGCAGGGTGACGGCCGCCCACCGGAACACCCGCGGGCCCTCCATGCGCAGCGACATCCGGCCCACCGGCTCCACGGCCGGGTCGGTGCCCTGCAGCGCCTGCGCCTTGTTCATGAACTCGAGGAAGTCGACGTCCTGGGCGATGGCTTCGGCGTTCTCGCCGTCGCTGCCCCACACCGTCGGGGAGATGCCGTTCTCCTCGCTGGGGCCGACCACGACCGCGCCCGCACCGTCGCCGAAGATCATGGCGGTGCCGCGGTCGGTCGGGTCGAGGCCGACGGTCATCGTCTCGGCGCCGATCACCAGCACGTATTCGGCCGAGCCCGCGCGGATCAGATCGGCGGCCACCCCGAGGCCGTAGCCGAAGCCGCCGCAGCCGGAGGTGAGGTCGAAGGCGGCGATGCCGTTCATCCCCAGGTCGGAGGCCACGGTCGGGGCGCCGTGCGGGGTGAGCTTGAGCCAGCTCGAGGTGCACAGGATCAGCGCGCCGATCTTGGACCGGTCGATGCCGGTGTTGTTCAGCGCGCGCTCACCCGCGGCGGCGGCGATGGAGCGCAGCGTCTCGTCGCCGCTGATCCAGCGCCGGTTACGGATGCCGGTGCGCTCGTAGATCCACTGGTCGGTCGAGTCGAGGACCTCGCACACCTCGTCATTGCTGACGATGCGCTGCGGTCGGTAAGCCCCGATACCGAGCATCGCAACATTCTCGCGACCCTTATTCACTGCAATGCTCACCACAGGTGACTCACACGTCCTTCAAACCACACCGACACACTTGCCGACGTCCAGGCTAACCCAGCGCCAGATCCTTCAGTCCGAGGATCGACCGATACTCCAGCCCCTCGGCCGCGATCACCTGGTCGGCGCCGGTTTCCCGGTCCACCACCGTGGCCACGCCCACCACGGTCGCCCCGGCCTCGCGCAGCGCGCGCACGGCGGTGAGCGGGGAATTGCCGGTGGTGGTGGTGTCTTCGACGACCAGCACCCGCTTGCCGGTGACGTCGGGGCCTTCGATCTGCCGCTGCATGCCGTGGGTCTTGGCGGCCTTGCGCACCACGAACGCGTCGATCGGACGGCCCGGTGCGTGCAGCACGGCCAGCGCGACCGGGTCGGCGCCCATGGTGAGCCCGCCGACGGCGTCGAAATCCCAGTCGGCGACCAGCTCGCGCAGCAGTTTGCCGATCAACGGACCGGCCTCGTGGTGCAGGGTCGCCCGGCGCAGGTCGACGTAGTAGTCGGCCTCCTTGCCGGAGGAGAGCGTCACCTTGCCGTGCACGACGGCCAGCTCGCGCACCAGCGCGGCCAGCGCGTCGCGGTCGCCGCCGGTCAGCTCGGGCCGCGTGACCCTCGCCTGATCCATCATCTGTCGTCTATGTCCTTCCGCGTGAGTTGAACAGGCCCCGGTTCATTCGGACCTGCAGGGCCCGCGGGATGAGTCCGGCCGCGGTGGTGAGCACCTTGTACTGCACGCCGGGCACGCTGATCACGCGGTCGGCGTCCAGATCGCGCAGCGAGCCGCTGACGACCTGGTCGACCGAGAGCCACAACGGCTCGGGCAGCGAGGACATCTCGATGCCTGCCCGCCGATGGAACTCGGTGCGCACGAACCCCGGGCACAGCGCCTGGATCCGCACACCGGTTCCGGCGAGTCCGCCGGCCAACCCCTCGGTGAAGGATACGACGTAGGCCTTGGAGGCCGAATAGGTCGAGCCGCGGCCGGGGATCAGGCCCGCGACACTGGCGACGTTGACGATCGACCCCTTGGCGGCGGCGATCATGGCGGGTAGCGCGGCGTGGGTGAGTTGCAGCACGGCGGTGACGTTGACGTCGAGCTGGGCCTGGAGCTGCTCGTAGGGCAACGTCCAGAATTCGCCGGAGTGCGCGAATCCCGCGTTGTTGACGAGGAATTCGATGCCGTCGGCGGCACGCGCGGCGACCCGCTCACGGTCGTGCGCCACGGCCAGGTCGGCGGTGAGCACCTCCGAGCGGGTGGCGTATCGGCGTTCCAGCTCGGCGGCCAGGTCGTGCAGCCGATCGGCGTCACGGGCGACGAGCACCAGGTCGTAGCCGAGCGAGGCCAGTCGGGTGGCGTAGCCGTGGCCGATGCCGGAGGTGGGTCCGGTGATCAGGGCGACGGGCCGGGTGGCGCCGGGCAGGCGTGCGGGGGCGGGACTGTCGGTCATCGAGGCAATCCGATCAGCGGTGCGTCGGGGCGGTCACTGCGGGACAGGACCCTGGTAGGGGCGGAAGCCGGGGTGGAACGGGCCGCCCGGGCGCTCCCCGGAGCGCGGCGCGGCGGGCTCCGAGGGCTCGCGGGGTTCGCGGTCGTCGGGGCGGTCGGCGGCTTCGCGGTCCTCGGCGGGCTCGCGCCTGCGGGCGTCGGGGACGACGGCCAGCGAGGGACGGCGCGTGTCGGCGGGTTCGGCGCGGCGCTCCGGGCGGGGCGCGGCTTCGTCGGCGTCCGGTCCGCCGGCATCGAGCTCGTCGGGACCGAACTCGTCGGGATCGACTGCCCGGTCGTCGAACGTCCGGTCGGCCGGGCGGCGGTCGTCGAACCGGTCGTCGTCGGATTCCTCGTCGCGCCAATCGGTCTCGTCGTCGAACTCGGGTTCGCGGGAGCGGGCGGGCGGGCGGGGACGCCGACGGTCCTCGTCGTTCGGGCGCGGTTCGCTGACCGGCGGCAGCACGTGCAGCAGGCCGGACAGGCGCAACACCACGTCGATCGCGGTCTCCCAGTCGCGGGCCGACGTGCCGACGTTGAGCATGCCCAGGGTCCAGTTGCCCTCGCTCCAGAGCATCTGCACCGTGTCGGGCAGCGTCTCGATGAAGGCGACCATCCGCTGGTCCACCGCGTGCCGGGCGATCTCCGGGTTGGTCGCGAAGACCACCCGGTCGCCGATGGCGCCGAGCAGTTCCAGGTCGGCGTCCTTGGGCGGGGAGGCGGTCTTGAGCCGCATGTCGATGTCGATGTCGGAGCCGATCTGGCGGCGCACGGCCACCAGCGTCGCGGCGTCCTCGAGATCGAACAAAACGAACTTCTCGCCCTTGCGGATGCCGGTCACCACGTCGACCGCCGAGAGGTAGCCGAGCTTGGCCAGCGCGCCGCGCCGCCACGTCGAGGTGAGCGCGGGCTCCACCGACACGTAGGTGTATCCCTGGGCCTTGGCCCACACCTGTCGCGCGTGCCCGGAGCGCTGCCGCTGGACCCGATCGAAATAGAGCAGCACGATCGCACCCACCAGCGCGATCGCCGCCAATCCGAACCACATAGCCGTCATCGCGGTCTACCCTAATATCCCGGTCATCGTCCGCCGCCCGGCAACGCGGTACTGATGATGATCTTCGCCGTGATCGAGCCGTCCTGGCCCTTGTCGCCCTGCACCATCACCATGTCACCGACCGGCAGATCGCCGGGCGTCACCCCGGACAGCGAGATCACCTGGGTGCTCGCGTCGGTCCGCACCGTCACGGTGCCGCCCGCGACGGTGCTGAGGGTGAGGGTGCCGCCGTCGTTGGCGGTGATGGTGCCCATGGTCGCGCCGAGCCCGTCCATCTCGGGCAGGCCGGGCAGCCCGCTCGGCACGGGCAGACCGGGTAGTTCCCGGGTGGTGCTCGGCCCCGCCGTGGGGAACGGCAGGGTGTGCGTGGTGCTGGTGCCTGCGGCCGCGGTGTCCTCGTCGTCGCCGCCGAGCAGCATGCCCGCCGCGACGCCCACCACGGCGACCAACGCCACCACGCCCAGGCCGAGCGCGATCCACAGCCCGGTGTTGCGCTTGGGCGGTTCCTGCTGCGGCGGATACTGTCCGCCGGGCGGCTGCTGCCCCGGTGGTTGCTGCCCGGACGCGCCGACCCACTGGTTGCCGGTCCACTGGCCGGCCGGCTGCGCCCCGCTCTCGTAGGCGCCCCACTGCGTGTCCATCGGCGGGAACTCGCGGGTCGCGTTCGGCGGTGGCGGAGCCGACCACGGGTCGTAGTGCTCGGTCGGCGGATACTCCACGCCGCCGTGCTGGTACTGCTGACCGTACCCGGGCGGACCGAGGTGTTCGGTCGGCGCGTCCTCCGGCCGCTGCCCCCAGGGATCCTTCGGGTTGGTCATGCCTCCCAGACTAGGGGCGCGGGATGCGATTCGCCGCACCTTCGGCCCGGCTGTGTCCACCGTGCCGGGCACGCGGAACGTCCCCACCGGCGTGCGCCGATGGGGACGTTCGGTGATCAGGACGCCGGTTCGACGACCAGGTTGTCGCCGTCGGGGCTGACACCCACCTTGACGGTGTCGCCGTCGGTGACGGTGCCCGCCAGCAGTTCCTTGGCGAGGGTGTCGCCGATGGCCTGCTGGATCAGCCTGCGCAGCGGTCGCGCGCCGTAGACGGGGTCGTAGCCGCGCACCGCCAGCCAGAACCGCGCCGAGCCGGTGACATCGAGGGTGAGCCGCCGCTGCGCCAGGCGCTTCTGCAGCTGCTCGAGCTGGATGTCGACGATGTGCTCGAGCTGTTCCTCGTCGAGCGCGTGGAACATGACCACGTCGTCGAGCCGGTTGAGGAACTCCGGCTTGAAGGCGGCCCGCACCGCGTTCATGACGAACTCCTGGTCACCACCCGCGCCCAGGTTGGAGGTGAGGATGAGGATGGTGTTGCGGAAGTCGACCGTGCGGCCCTGGCCGTCGGTCAACCTGCCCTCGTCGAGCACCTGCAGCAGGATGTCGAAGACGTCCGGGTGCGCCTTCTCGATCTCGTCGAACAGCACCACCGTGTACGGCCTGCGCCGCACCGCCTCGGTGAGCTGGCCGCCCTGGTCGTAGCCGACGTAGCCGGGAGGCGCGCCGACCAGGCGAGCCACCGCGTGCTTCTCGCTGTACTCGCTCATATCGATACGCACCATCGCGCGCTCGTCGTCGAACAGGAAGTCGGCCAACGCCTTGGCCAGCTCGGTCTTGCCGACGCCGGTCGGTCCGACGAACATGAACGAGCCGGTCGGCCGGTTCGGGTCGGCGACTCCGGCCCGCGCCCGGCGCACCGCGTCCGACACCGCCTGCACGGCCTCCTTCTGTCCGACCACGCGACGGCCCAGCTCGTCCTCCATCCGCAGCAGCTTCTGGGTCTCACCCTCGAGCAGCCTGCCGACCGGGATGCCGGTCCACGAGGACACCACCTCGGCGATGTCGTCGGGGCCGACCTCCTCCTTGAGCATCACCTCGCCGTCGGCGGCCGCACCGGAGGCCTTCTCGGCCTCGGCCAGCTGCTTCTCCAGACTGGGGATGCGGCCGTAGCGCAGCTCGGCGGCCTTGCCCAGATCGCCGTCGCGCTCGGCCCGCTCGGACTCCCCGCGCAGCGCCTCGAGCTGTTCCTTGAGCGTGCGGACCTGGTCGATAGCGCTCTTCTCGTTCTGCCACCGGGTCATCAGCTGGTTCAGCTTCTCCCGGTCGTCGGCCAGTTCCTGGCGCAGCTTCTCCAGCCGCAACTTGGAGGCCTCGTCGGTCTCCTTGCTCAGCGCGACCTCTTCGATCTCCAGCCGCCGCACCGCGCGCTCGACCTCGTCGATCTCGACCGGGCGGGAGTCGATCTCCATGCGCAGCCGGGAAGCGGACTCGTCGACCAGGTCGATCGCCTTGTCCGGCAGGAAGCGCGAGGTGATGTAGCGGTCGGACAGCGCCGCCGCGGCCACCAGCGCCGAGTCGGTGATCCGCACGCCGTGGTGCACCTCGTAGCGCTCCTTGATGCCGCGCAGGATGCCGACGGTGTCCTCCACCGAGGGCTCACCGACCAGCACCTGCTGGAAGCGCCGCTCGAGCGCGGCGTCCTTCTCGATGTGCTGGCGGTACTCCTCCAGCGTGGTCGCGCCGACCAGCCGCAGCTCACCGCGCGCCAGCATCGGCTTGATCATGTTGCCCGCGTCCATCGCCGATTCGCCGGTCGCGCCCGCGCCGACGATGGTGTGCAGCTCGTCGATGAACGTGATGATCTGGCCCGCGCTGTTCTTGATGTCCTCGAGCACGGCCTTGAGCCGCTCCTCGAACTCGCCGCGGTACTTCGCACCCGCCACCATCGCGCCCAGATCCAGCGAGATCACCTTCTTGCCGCGCAGCGACTCCGGCACGTCACCGGCCACGATGCGCTGGGCGAGACCCTCCACGATCGCGGTCTTGCCGACGCCGGGCTCACCGATCAGCACCGGGTTGTTCTTGGTGCGCCGGCTCAGCACCTGCACGACGCGGCGGATCTCGGTGTCCCGGCCGATCACCGGATCGAGCTTGCCGGTGCGCGCGGCGTCGGTGAGATCGGTGGAGTACTTTTCCAGCGCCTGGTAGGTGGCCTCGGGGTCGGGCGTGGTGACGCGCGCGCTGCCGCGCACGGTCGTGAATGCCTCGCGCAGCGCGTCGGCGGTGGCGCCGTACTTCTTCAGCAGCATCGTGACGTCGGAATCGCCGTCGGCCAGCCCCACCAGGACGTGTTCGGTGGAGACGTACTCGTCACCGAGTTCGGTCGCCAGCCGCTGCGCGGCGGTGATGGCGGCCAGCGCCTCCCGGCCCAGCTGCGGCTGGGTGGTCGCGCCAGTGGCGCGGGGCAGCCGGTCGACGAGGTCCTGCGCCTCCCGCCGCACCGTCGCCGGGTCCACCCCGACGGCCTTGAGCAGCGGTGCGGCGATGCCGTCGGTCTGATCCAGCAACGCCACCAACAGGTGTGCGGGCCGGATCTCCGGGTTGCCCGCGGCCGAGGCGGCCTGCAAGGCCGCGGTCAGGGCCGCCTGGGTCTTGGTGGTGGGGTTGAACGAGTCCACGGGACACCTTCCTACTAGTCGCCTGTGCAGTAGGGCCGCGGCTCTACTGCTCCTACCGGATCCAACGTGGGATAGGTTGAGTCTGTTCCGCTCAAGTTTAGATTTTTCCCGCACCTCGACGCTACGCCGGGGTGGGGCCGGACGGCGGCCCGCGGAGCGAGGCAGAGCGGGGCGGGCGAACGGTTCGGCACGACCGCGAGCGCCCCTCCGGGTGATGCAGGAGGGTCTGACGCTGCCGACGGCCAGCGACCATCGCCGTGCCCTGCACAGCTACGTGACCAAGCGGGGACTGGCGGCGCAGTGGAGCCAGGACTGGTCGGAGCTCGCGTCGACGTACCGGGGCTGACCGCGACGTTCTCCTTCGACCGGTACGGGCGGGTGCAGCGGATCGACGGGAGCGTCGGCGCCGCGCCGTAGCCGTCCGCGCGGCCCCGTGGTATCGGCCACGTCCGGTTCTGATATCGGGTCACACGACCTCGGGTTTTTCGGGGATACTGGATCCGATGGACCGCACGGCCGGTCCCTGCGCACGACCCCAACGAATGCGCAGCTGTCGCGGGTAGAAAGGAAGCTCCTCGTCGTGGATGCGCGTTCGGCAGCGCTGGTCCGCGCCAATCTCCGTGAGGTGATCGACTCACCGCACGGACCCGAGCGGTTGATCAGTGCGTTCTATGGTCATCTGTTCGCCGAGAACCCCGGGCTTCGTGACCTCTTCCCACCGGCGATGGACATGCAGCCCAAGCGGCTGACCACGGCGATCCAGTTCGTACTCGATCACCTCGAGGACTGGGACCGGGCACAGAACTTTCTCGAACAATTGGCGCGCGATCACCGAAAATACGGCGTCGAGGCGGCGCATTACGATTTGGCGGGCCGGGCGCTGCTCGACGCCTTCCGTACCTACAACGGCCCGGCCTGGACGCGGGAACTCGAGGAGGGCTGGCGCGATGTCGGCATCCTCATCTCGGCGTCGATGGCGATCGGCGCCAATTCCGACACCTCGCAGCCGTATTGGGAAGCCACCGTCGTCGGGCACCGGCGGGTTCTCGACGACCTGGCGATCGTGCGCTTGCAGTCCGACACCCCGGTGCCCTACCAGGCCGGGCAATACGTACCGGTGGCGGTGCCACAGCGGCCGAAGATGTGGCGTTACTTCTCCCCCGCGATTCCCTCGAACCCGTACGGCGAGATCGAATTCCATGTGCGGAAGGTGCGCGGCGGCTGGGTGAGTCCGGCCATCGTCAACGAAACCCAGGTCGGGGACCGCTGGCTGATCGGCGGACCGTTGGGCGGGCTGCACGTGGATCGCAACAGCGGCAAGGACGTGCTGATGATCGGCGCGGGGACCGGTATCGCGCCGCTGCGCGCCCAGTTGATCGAGATGAGCCAGCGCGGGGTGAACCCGCGGGTGCATTTCTTCATCGGCGGCCGCTACCCGTGCGATCTCTACGACGTGGAAAACATGTGGCAGCTTTCGCAGAGCAATCCCTGGCTGACGATCGTGCCGGTGTGTGAGCAGAAGACCAATCCCTGGTGGTACCCGCATCCGGCGACCGACGCCCCCTACGGCATGCACCGCACGTTGATCGGCAATCTCGGCGCGGTGGTGGCCAGTTTCGGGGCGTGGGAGGACCGCCAGATCCAGATCGCCGGATCGGCGCCGATGATCGCCGACACCCGCCGCGCGCTGATCGCGGTCGGCACCCCCGAGCACATCATCACCAGCGACCCGATCTGATCGGTCATAATCGCCGGGCACACCGCGAGAACAAGGAGTTCGCATGACGGAGCCGGGCGCGCTCGACAACGGCGTCGCGCAGAGCGAATGGACCGCAACGGTCGTCGGGCACCATCGGCTGCGTCACGACGTCGCGGTGATCCGTCTCATCGGCGAGTTCGTGCCGTTCCGCGCCGGGCAGTCGGTCCAGGTGCGGGCACCGCAGCATCCGGAGGTCCGGCGCAGGCTGTCCCCGGCGCTGCCGCCCTCGCTGGACGGCAAGCTGGAGTTCCATGTGCGCACGGTGCCCGGCGGCTGGTTGAGTGGGTCGCTGGTCGCCGACACCAAGGTGGGCGACGAGTGGCGGATCGACGCGCCCGCGGGCACCTTCCACGTCGACCCGGACGGTGACGAGGTGGTCATGATCGCCGGTGGCACCGGGCTGGCGCCGATGCGCGCGCAGATTCTGGAGCTGGCCAGGGCGCCGGAGCCGCCGCGCACCTACCTGTTCGTCGGCGGGCACAGTCCGCGCGACCTGTATGCCTCGGACATGCTGGTGCTGCTGGCGGCGGAACTGCCGTGGCTGACGGTGATCCCGGTGGTGGACCGGCTCGACGATCCGAACTGGGCCGACGAGTGGTACGAGCACGCGCGCGTCGACATCGATTTCCCCGCCGACGACCTGCTCGAGGGCACCCTGGCCGACGTGGTCGGCTCGCACGGCGCCTTCGACCGGCACCAGGTGCTGGTCTGCGGCTCACCGGCCATGACGCGGGCGACGGTGGACCGGCTGATCGAGACCGGCACTCCCGCCGACCGCATCCAGTACGAAGGGGTTTGACGGCTCAGAACAGCGGGTCGTGCCGGATGTTCTTGGCCGGGATGCCCGCGGCCATCAGGCGGAACTTGGTGGTCTGCACCATCGAGGGCGAGCCGGCGATCTGCACGTCACGGTCGGCCCACGGCCCCGCCTCGGCGACGACCTTGCCGAGCTGACCGGTCAGCCGCGGTTCGAGCGCGGGGAACACCGGCTCCGGCTCGTCCGGAGCGCGGTAGAACCACCAGGGATTCTCCTCGTGCTCGGTGACCGGCGTGACCGTGAGCCACTTGTTCGTCACCGCCAGGGTGCTGAGCATCTCCAGATCGTAGAGATCGCACGGGTGGTGACCGCCGACGAACAGGTGCACCTTGGGATTACTGCGCCGCTGTGCCATTTCCAGCAATTGCGCGCGCAACGGCGCGATACCGGTACCGCAACCGATCATCAGCATCTTGCGTTTGGCATTGCGCGGGACGCCCAGCCCGCCCAGCGGTGAGCCGATCAGCCACTGGTCGCCGACGCGGGTCTGACTCACCACCGCGGGGCTCACCCAGCCACCGAGGATGCTGCGGACGTGGAATTCGATCTCGCCCTGCGGATTCGCCGGAACGGCGGGCGAGAGATACCGCCACATCCGTGGCCGGGAGGGAATCTGGACGCTCATGTACTGGCCTGCGGCGTATTCCATCGGCTGGTCCAGTTGCAGCCGGACGATCGTGAGATTGCGCAACATCTGGCGGGTTTCGACGACGCGCCCGGTCCACGCCGACGGCGAGGTCTCCTTCTCGGCCGCGCCGATCATGGCCTCGGAGATCAGCGCCAGACCCTCGTCCCAGGCGCGGTCCACCTCGTCGGTCCACATCTCGGTGCCCGCGCATCGTCGCACCGCGGCCTTGAGCGAGCCGGCGACGGCGGCGTAGTGCTCGCGGCGCACGCCGTATTTGCGGTGGTCACGGCCGAGTTGGGCGAGGAAGGGCAGCAGTTTGTCCGGCTCCTCCAGGCGGTCGAGCGCATAGGAGATGGCCTTCACCAGCCGGTCGCGCTGGACGTCCATCGCGGCGGGGAAGAAGTCGCGGATCTGTGGGTGGTCGGTGAACAGGATCGCGTAGAACGTCCTGGCCAGCTCGTCCGGTCCCGCATCGTCCGCGGCGACCGCCTTGAACGTCGTTCGGATCAGAGCGACGGACCGCGAATCCATGTGCCTCACAACCCCATTTCGCACTCGAAACACTGACCGCGCCGGCGAGTGAGGTGCTGCGGGACACTCGACAGCAGCCGATGGTTGGAGTGTAGGCGAGGGTTGCGGGCAACGGAACGGTAACAATGAACATCAGCGGTGTAATTCCGCGAAAACATGAACGGCAGGGCGAAATTCGACCCATAACAAACCGAAAACCCGGAATGGTGCGTAATTCCACGATATCCGATGCTCGGCATCGGCGCGTCGCGCCGCCGTCGCGACGACCCGCGTCGCCGACGAGCGACCGCCCGGCTATCCGGACCGCGCACCCGGGCAACCCGGCAGGCATACTCCCGGCATCGACCGTCCGCCCGAAACCGGAAGGGCGATGGCCGATTCGCCGGTACCGAACGGTCTCCTCGCGGATGCCCCGGCGAACTCCGAAAGAGACGACGAGGGCCGGATCGCCCGATGCGATCCGGCCCTCGACCGTGCTCAGCGCTGATGCCGTGGCTTCCACACCACCAGCGCCGTACTCCGTTGCGGCGGCGACAGATCCGGCCGGTAGCCGGACCGGACCCGGTCGAGCTCCGCCCGCAGCTCGGAGACCTCCTGCTGCAACCGCTCCACCTGATTGGTGAGCTCGATGATGCGCTTGATGCCCGCCAGGTTGACGCCCTCGTCCTGGGACAGCCGCTGCACCTCGCGCAACAGCTCGACATCCCGGGCCGAGTAGCGCCGCCCGCCGCCCGAAGTGCGTTGCGGCGTGACCAGTCCGAGCCGGTCGTAGGTGCGCAGTGTCTGCGCGTGCATACCTGCCAACTGGGCCGCGACCGAGATCATGAAGAACTCGCCGCGCGCCCCGCCGGACGCCTTCTTCGGATCAGTGGACATCACGCACCTGCCCATCCCGCACGCGGATCGAATCCGCTGGCCTTCTCCGCTTCCCGGTAGCGCTCGAGCGCTTCCAGAGCATCGTCGTCCAGTTTCTGCGGTACCGCCACCTTCACCGTGACCAGCAGGTCACCGGCGCCGCCCCCGCGCTTGGGGACGCCGCGGCCGCGCACCCGCAGGGTGCGTCCGTCGGCGGTGCCCGGCGGCACCTTCACCCCGACCCGGCCGTCCAGGGTCGGCACCGAGACCGTGGTACCGAGCACCAGTTCGGCGTAGCTCACCGGCAGCACCAGGGTCAGGTCGTCGCCGTTGCGGCCGAAGACCTTGTCCTGGCTGACGTGCACGGTGACGTACAGGTCGCCCGACGGCGCGCCGCGCAGGCCCGCCTCGCCCTGGCCCGCCAACCGGATCCGCTGGCCGTCGCTGACGCCCGGCGGAATCCGCACCGTGATGGTGCGGGTCCGGTTCTGGATGCCGCTGCCGTGGCAGTCGACACACGGGTCGTCGATGATCGAGCCGGTGCCCCGGCAGCCGTCGCAGGGCTCGCTGAAGCCGAACGCGCCCTGGTTGCGGCTGACCACGCCCGTGCCGTTGCAGATCGGGCAGACCCGGGGACTGGTCCCCGGCTTCGCGCCGCTGCCGTGACAGGTGGTACACGGCGACGGGCTGGTCATCCGCAGCGGCACCGTGACGCCCTGGGCGGCCTCGCGGAAGCCCAGGGTGGTCTCGGTCTCCACGTCCGCGCCGCGGCGGGGCCTGCTCGTGGTGCGGGTGCCGCCCCGGTTGAACAGGCCACCGAGGATGTCGCCGAGCCCGCCGTCCCCGGCGGCGGTGCCGCCGAAGATGTCGCCGATGTCGAAACCCTGCGAAAAGCCGCCCGCCCCACCGGGACCGAAGCCGCCGCGCGGGTAGCCGCCGCCGGCGAAGAGCCTGCGGGTCTCGTCGTACTCCTTGCGCTTGGCCGGATCGGAGAGCACCGCGTGCGCCTCGCTCACCGCCTTGAAGCGCTCCTCGGCCTTGCTGTCCCCCGGATTGGCGTCCGGGTGCAGGTCACGGGCCAGCTTGCGGTAGGCCTTCTTGATCTCGTCCTGCGAGGCGGTGGAGGAGACGCCCAGCTCCTTGTAGTAGTCCTTCTCGATCCACTCCCGTTGGCTCACCGGTCGTCTCCTCCTCTCCCACGCTCGTCGGGACCGTTGTCAGTTGTCGTCCGCGGCATCTTCATCCGATGCCTCTGTCTCGTCCGACGCGGCCGCGGCCGCGTCTGCCACGCCATCGGTCACCCCGACCAGCGCGTGCCGCAGCACCCGCTCGCCGAACCGATAGCCCTTGCGCATGACCACGCCGATCACCGGGTCGTGGCCCGAACCCTCGTGCTGCACGGCCTCGTGCAGGGTCGGGTCGAAGGGCTCACCCTCCGCGCCGAACTCCTCGAGGCCCTGCTTGCGCAGCGCGTCGGTGAGCTTGTCGGCCACCGACTTCAGGGGTCCGGACTCCAGATCACCGTGCGCCTTCGCGCGATCCAGGTCGTCGAGGACACCGAGCAGCTCGGTGACCACGGCGGCCTTGGCCGCGTCGACCGCGGCCTTGCGATCGCGCTCGACGCGTCGCCGGTAGTTGGCGTACTCGGCGGTCAGCCGCTGCAGGTCGGCGGTGCGCTCGGCGAGCTCACCGGCGACCCGATCCGAATCCGGGGCCGCGCCGTCACCGGAGGGCGCCGCGGGCTCGGCCTGGGCGGCGCCGTTCTCCGATTCCGGGGCGGGCGCGGACTGCTCGTCCGCGCCGCCCGTGCGCACCTCGCCGGTCTCCGGATCGATCTTGCGGTTGTCCACCACGGTGATCGGCTCCTTCTCGGCGTTGCGTTCGGTGTCCTGTTCGGTCACTTCTTCTCCGTGTCGACCGGCTCGTCCACGACCTCGGCATCCACGACCTGGTCATCGTTCGCGGAGCTCGCGGCACCGTTGCTGGACGCGGCGGCGTCGGCGCCCTGCGCCTCGTAGATCGCCTGGCCGAGGGCCTGCGACTCGGTGGCCAGCTTCTCCACGGCGGCCTTCACCGCGGCGATGTCGGTGCCCTCGAGGGCCTCGTTCGCCTCGGCGATGGCGGCCTCGACCTTGGACTTGACGTCCGCGGGCACCTTGTCCTCGTTGTCCTTGATGAACTTCTCGGTCTGGTGCACCAGGGTCTCGGCCTGGTTGCGGGTCTCGGCCTCCTCGCGCCGGGCCTTGTCCTCGGCCGCGTGCTGCTCGGCGTCCTTGATCATCCGGTCGATCTCTTCCTTGGACAGGCCGGAGCCGTCCTGGATCTTGATCGTGTTCTCCTTGCCGGTGCCCTTGTCCTTCGCGGTGACGTGCACGATGCCGTTGGCGTCGATGTCGAAGGTCACCTCGATCTGGGGCACGCCGCGCGGAGCCGGCGGGATGCCGGTGAGCTCGAAGGAACCCAGCAGCTTGTTGTGCGCGGCGATCTCGCGCTCGCCCTGGAAGACCTGGATCTGCACCGACGGCTGGTTGTCGTCGGCGGTGGTGAAGGTCTCCGAACGCTTGGTCGGGATCGTGGTGTTGCGCTCGATGAGCTTGGTCATCACGCCGCCCTTGGTCTCGATACCCAGCGACAGCGGGGTCACGTCGAGCAGTAGGACGTCCTTGACCTCACCCTTGAGCACACCGGCCTGCAGGGCCGCGCCGACGGCGACGACCTCGTCCGGGTTCACGCCCTTGTTGGGCTCCTTGCCACCGGTCAGCTCGCGCACCAGGTCGGAGACGGCGGGCATACGGGTCGAGCCACCGACGAGGACCACGTGGTCGATGTCGGAGACGCTGATCCCCGCGTCCTTGATGACCTGCTGGAACGGCGCACGGGTGCGGTCGAGCAGATCGGAGGTGATCTTCTGGAACTCCGCGCGCGAGAGCTGCTCGTCGAGGAACAGCGGGTTCTTGTCGGCGTCGACGGTGATGTAGGGCAGGTTGATCGAGGTGCTCTGCGAGGAGCTGAGCTCGATCTTGGCCTTCTCGGCGGCTTCCCGCAGCCGCTGCATGGCCATCTTGTCCTTGGTCAGGTCGATGCCCGAGCTGGCCTTGAACTTGTCGACCAGCCAGTTGACGATGCGCTGATCCCAGTCGTCACCACCGAGGTGGTTGTCACCGGAGGTGGCCCGGACCTCGACGACGCCCTCGCCGATCTCGAGCAGCGAGACGTCGAAGGTGCCACCACCGAGGTCGAAGACCAGGATGGTCTGTTCCTTGTCGCCCTTGTCCAGGCCGTAGGCCAGCGCGGCCGCGGTCGGCTCGTTGACGATGCGCAGCACGTTCAGGCCGGCGATCTGGCCGGCTTCCTTGGTGGCCTGGCGCTGGGCGTCCTCGAAGTAGGCGGGAACGGTGATCACCGCGTCGGTGATCTCCTCACCGAGGTAGGCTTCCGCGTCGCGCTTGAGCTTCATCAGCGTGCGCGCGCTGATCTCCTGGGGGGTGTACTTCTTGCCGTCGATCTCGACGGTCCAGTCGGTGCCGATGTGGCGCTTGACCGACCGGATGGTGCGATCGACGTTGGTGACCGCCTGGTTCTTGGCAGGCTGGCCGACCAGGACTTCACCGTTCTTGGCGAAGGCGACGATCGAGGGCGTGGTACGCGAACCTTCGGAGTTGGCGACGACGACCGGCTCACCACCTTCGAGAACGGCGACGACCGAGTTCGTGGTCCCGAGGTCGATTCCGACCGCACGAGCCATTGTGGTTCCTCCTCGTAGAAGTAGCTGTGTGAGTGCTTCGAGACCTTCGCCCCTAGCACGTCACGGAGCACGGTCCCAGCAACGCTGAGCGTGGTCGACTCAATCCTGCACCTGTCGCCGGTGGGCGTCAACCTCAAGTTGAGCCCGACACACTCAATGTTGTCGATCGACTCAACCACTGGCCTGGGGGGTTCTATTCCGGGATGCGGAAAAATTTTCCTCCGGGGTTCGCCGACCCCGGCTCAGCGGCCCGGCGGGAGCAGCGGCAGGACGCCCTCGGCGCTGCGGGCGGCGATCTGGCAGGCCGACCGGGTGAGCTGGTCGGCCAGCGGATGCCTGGCCCGCTCGCGCCACTTGCGCACGAGTTCCGCGGCGCGAGCGCGCGCCACCGGGGCAGGCGCGTCCGCAGGCAGGCCGAGGCGCAGGTGCGGAGCGACCCCGGCGCCGCCGATGAGGCGGTGCAGTTCGGCGAGGTCGTCGGGCGGTAGCGGCAGCTCGTCGGTGCGCAGGCGGCCGAGCAGGCGCAGTTCGGCGAAACCGTGCACGTCGGCGAGCAGGGTGCGCACCCGTGGCAGCAGCGCGTCAGCGCGGGTGCCGGGGTAGGTGGCGAGCACCCGCGCGAGCGCCGTCAGCGCGGAATGCGCCTTCAGCTGGTCGGCGCGCTGGGCGAACTGCACGTCCAGCACCGCGCGCAGTTCGTCGACACCGCTGCGCGCGGCCAGCTCGGCCGCCAGCGACGCCGAATCGCGCACGCCGAGGCGGATCAGCGTGACCGCCATCCTGATGCCGAACATGCCGAACCGCTCGGCCAGCTGGGCACGCAGTTCCGGCGGCACCGGCAACGCGATGTCGGGGCGGGCGAACCGGTCGGCCGACAGCATCGCCGCGCTCAATTCCTCCACCGGGATTCCGGCCAGTGCCTGGAAGGCGGCGAACTCCTGCTGCCGCAGCGTGGCCGCCGCGAAGGCCAGCAACCCCGCGACCGGGATCACCGCCTGGCACAGGCCGGTGCGCTCCAGTTCGGTGGCGAAGCGGGCGGCCACGTCGCGGGCCGAGTGCAGTGCGTCGATGCGGCCCGCACCGATCTCGTCCGCGCGCGAGACCACGCCCACCACGCCCAGCGGCCCGGCCGCGCCGCGGTCGCCCGCGCCCACCCGTTCCAGGAAATCGATGTCGGTGGCGTCGAGGCGGCGCAACAGGTAGACGACGGCGTCGGCGCCGGGGACGGACAGATCGTCGGCGCGCCCCTCGTCGGCGCCCGGCGTCAGCAACCGGGCGGTGCGGCGGGACACCTCACGGGAGAGCGAGGAGGTGCCGGGGGTGTCGATGATGGTGGTGCTCGCCAGCGCGGCGGCCGGCCACTCCACCTCGAGATGATCGACCTCGCGGGGGCCGGGCGCGTTCCAGGCCAGCCCCGACAGGTCGAAGGTGAGGCCGTGCGCGCCACCGCCGCGGCGGACCACCACGTTCGCGGTGGCGCCGTCGGCGGCGTAGGCGGTGACACTGGGGGTGGTGCCGTTGCGGTACCAGGTGACCACGCGGGTGCACTCGGT
This sequence comes from Nocardia sp. FDAARGOS_372, assembly GCF_002554515.1. Classification (NCBI taxonomy): domain Bacteria; kingdom Bacillati; phylum Actinomycetota; class Actinomycetes; order Mycobacteriales; family Nocardiaceae; genus Nocardia; species Nocardia sp. FDAARGOS_372. The sequence goes on from NZ_PDDW01000001.1 coordinate 4,425,923, forward strand.
CGCGTCGGTCGGGGCGATGTCCTGGCCGACCAGTGAGTTCAACAGTGTCGACTTGCCCGCCTTCAGCGAACCCGCCAGCGCCACCCGCAACGGCTGATCCAGCCGGCGGGCGCAGTCGGCCAGCAGGGCGCGCGGGCGCGGCTGATCGGCGAAGGACTGCCGGGCGGCGCCGATCAGGCGATGTGCCTCGCCGACGATTCCCGGCGCCATCGGTGTGTCGGTTCTCACCCGGCAACCGTACCGGCGCCCTCCACGGCGGCGGGCGCTGTCCCGGCGGTGCTCGTGTTCTTCTGCTCGGTGGTCTTCTGCTCGGTGGTCAACTGTTCGGCGTAGCGGCGCAGCTGGGCGACCACGCGCAGTTGCCGTTCGAGCACCTCACAGCGTTCGGTGCGCCGGGCGGTGGCCATGGTGGCGGCCTCCTGGGCGGCGCGTAGCGAGTCGTCGATCGAGCGCAGGCTGCGTTCGGCGACCCCGCTGTAGTGGTCGCGCAGCGCCCGGTGGATGCGGTGCAGGCGGTCCTTGGACTCCTTGCCCGCGTGGAAGGCCACGTCGTCGACGAAGCGGCGGATCGCGGTCTTGGCCTCGGCGCGGCGGCGGGCCAGGCGCGCCTGCTTGTCGTCGCGGAACGCCTTGCCGCCCACCAGGACACCGGCGCCGAGCGAGAGCGGGTTGAACATGGCCAAACCGGCGAAGGTACTGGCCAGGCCGACCATCAGCACGCCACCGTAGGAGCCGCGCATGCCCACCAGCAGCTTGCTGCCCAGGCCGATGTCGGGCTCCAGCTCGCCGAGGGTGGCGACCGGTGCGCGGCTCTCCCCGTCCAAACCGGCACGCACGTCCGGCAATTCGACTGCACCGACGTGCGAGAAGTGCTCGGCCACCCGCTCGGCCAGCTCCACCGCCCGTTTGTGCGTCCACAGCAGGTTGTCGCCGAGCGCGCTGTCCACGGTCATGGTCAGCCACTCGGCGATGCGGTCCCAGTGCCTGCCGGGGTCGTGGTCGTCGATCCACTCCTCCCCTTCCCGGGTGATCCCGCGCAGCCGATCCCGCAGATCGTGGTCGACGTCGCCGGCCAGGTCGGTGATGCCGTCGGCCAGCGTCTGCTGCCAGGCGGCCGTGCGGCGGTGCAGGTCCTCCGCGGCCGTCTTGGCCGACTGGAGTTCCCGGATCGCCGTCGCGCCCTGATCGGGATCGCGCAGGGCGAGCAGCTCGCTGCCCAGCGCGAGCGCGAGATGTTCGGCGGCGGCGTGGATGTCGCGGGCCACCGCCTCGCGGACCGCGGCCTGATCGCGCGCCACCACCTGCTCGCGCAGGAAACGGAACAGCTCGCCGTAGCCGGATTCCAGGCCGAGCTGGGCGTCCTTGGTGCGCATGGCGTGTGCGCGCAGCAGCGCGGAGACCGGGAGGATCGGCACCGACAGCCCGGCCCGCTCCAGATGACCCAGATCCGCCCGGTGCACCTGACGCCAGTGCGGGTACAGGTCGGTCTTGGTGAGCATCAGCGCGACCGTCGGGCACAGCTCGCGCACCTGACGCAGGAAGCCCAGCTCGGGCTCGGTCAGCTCGGTGGAGGCGTCCGACACCACCAGCACGGCGTCCGCGGCGGGCACCATGCTCAGCACGGTCGCCGCGCCCGCGCTCGCCTGACCACCGACGCCCGGGGTGTCCACCAGCACGATGCCGTCGGCGAGCAGGGGATTCGGCAGTTCGATCTCCAGCCGCAGCACGCGGCGGCCCTCGGCGAGCGGAGTGCGCTCGTCCACGGCGGCCAGCTGGTCGAGCGGAACCGCCACCCGCGTCTCCGGGCCGCCGCCGCGCGGATCGGTCAGCACCAGTTCGGCTTTCGCCTGCGGACCGTGGGCGAGGACGGTCGCGACAGTGGTCGTGGTGTCGTCGCCGACCGGGCAGATCTCGGCGTTCATCAGCGCGTTGACGAAACGGCTCTTGCCCTGGCCGAGCAGGCCCGCCACCACGATGCGCCGCCGCGGGTCGCGGACCCGGGCGGCCGCCGCCTCCAGGCGGCCCACCAGGTCGGTGCGACCCGCGGCGCGTGCCACGGCGATGGTTTCACCCAGTACCGACAGCAGCGGTACGGCCGGAGTCTGTGCTGGTGTCACCATCGCGCGTGTCGACCTCGCTGATTCTGTTGCTCGTGCCGGGAAATCAGTTCAGGAATCCGTCGCCGGTCAGGTCGGTCGACCCGGCGGCCTCGGCGCCCGATTCTGCCGTGCCGAACAGCGAGGACTCGCCGGAACCGGTGATCCCGCTGTCCAGGCCCGACCCGAACGCGCTCGACACGTCCACCGTCGACCAGGTGTTCGCGGTGCTCGCGGCCGTGGAGCCGAAGCTGCCCCCCAGCTCGCCGGTGGTGCCCAGCGCCGAGCCCGCGGTGGACTCGAGGCCGGCGCCCACCGAGCCGGTGGTGTCGGCGGCGCCGGTGAGGCTGCCGTCGAGAGCGCCGGTGAGGCCCGAACCCGCCGCGAACCCGCCACCGAGTCCGGATTCCAGGCCGGAGCCGAATTCGCCCGCGCCGGAGAGGGTTCCATCGAGGGCGCCGGTGAGGCCGGTCTCCAGGCCCGTGGTGGTGTCGGTGACGCCGGACAGGCCGGTTTCCAGACCCGCCGTGGCGCCGGTGACACCCGACAGACCGGTTTCCAGACCCGCCGTAGCACCGGTGACACCCGACAGGCCCGCTGCCAACCCGCCGGTGAGACCGGCACCGGCATCGGTCGCGGCGCCCAGGCCGGATTCCAGGCCGCCGGTCAGGCCCGTGGTCAGTCCGGCGGCGGCATCGGCCGCACCACCCAGACCGGCTTCCAGGCCCGCCGCCGTTTCGGCGGTGCCGTCCAGAGCGCCGGTCAGACCGCCGCTCGCGTCGACCACGCCGCCGAGACCGGTCTCCAGACCCGCGCCTGCGTCTCCGCCGAGCACGCCGCCGATCGCGGCGGTCAGCCCACCGTCGACACCGGAGACCAGCTCACCGTCCACCAGGCCGTCCAACCCCGCCGCCAGGTCCGCGCCACCGTCGAGCGCACCACCCAGTTCGGTCGACAGTTCGCCGCCCGCACCGAGCGCCGCCCCCAGCCCGGCCGACAGGCTCGACTCCAACCCACCGACGGCCTGCCCACCGGCGTTCACAGCACCGGAAAGCCCGCCCGCGACACCGGAAGCCGCGTCCACCGCACCGTCGAGGCCACCGAACAACCCGCCTTCCAGCCCGGCGGCCACGTCACCACCGGCCGCCACGGCACCCTCGAGCCCGGCCGCCAGACCCGCGCCCGCCTCGACAGCACCACCCACAGCACCCCCGACACCGGCAGCCGCACCGGCCCCCGCGTCGACAGCACCCTCGAGGGCACCTTCCAGACCGGCACCGGCACCGACCGCACCATTGACCGCGCCCTCCAGGCCCGTGGTCAGGCCCGCACCCGCGTCGACCGCACCGCCGAGGGCTCCCTCGAGGCCGCTCGTGAGACCCGCGCCAGCACCGAGCGCACCGTCCACGGCGCCGTTCAGGCCGGAGGTCAGATCGGCGCCCGCTGCCAGCGCGCCGTCGAGAGCACCGCCCACGCCGGCACCGGCGCCCAGCGCACCGTCGACCGCACCGTCGAGGCCCGCGGCAAGATCCGTCCCGGCGTCGATGGCACCTGCCAGCCCGGCGGTGGCACCGCCGACCGCGCCGACCGCGCCGTCGAGTCCGGCCGCCAAGCCCGCGCCCGCCTCCGCGGCGCCGTCGAGGGCACCCTCGAGCGATCCACCGAGACCGGCGCCCGCACCCACGGCACCCTCGAGACCGCCGCCGACACCGGCGGCGGCGTCCACGGCGCCGTCGATCGCGCCGCCGATACCCGCCCCCAGGCCCGCGCCCGCGTCGACCGCGCCGTCGAGGGCACCGCCGATTCCGGCAACCGCGTCCACCGCACCGTCCACGGCGCCACCCAATCCCGCACCGGCATCCACACCGCCACCCACAGCACCACCGATTCCGGCCACCGCGCCGAGCGCACCATCGACCGCACCGCCGACGCCCGCACCCGCGTCGACCACACCGTCGAGCGCACCACCGATTCCGGTCACCGCGCCGAGAGCCCCGCCGACGCCCGCGTCCACAACACCGTTCAAGCCACCACCGACACCGGCGACAGCGTCCACGGCGCCACCCACAGCACCACCGAGACCCGCACCGGCTTCCACCGCCCCATCCAGAGCGCCACCGACGCCCGCGACAGCATCTACGGCGCCGCCCACGGCAGCCCCGAGCCCGGCACCGAGACCGGCACCGGCTTCGACCACACCGTCGAGCGCGCCGCCCAGACCAGCGCCCGCGTCCACCACGCCGTCCAGGCTGCCCGCGAGGCCACCGCCGAGGCCGGCGACGCCGCCGAGCGCCCCGCCCAGACCGGCCGTCACGTCCGTGACCCCTTCCAGCGCACCCTCGAGGCCCGCACCCAGCCCCGCACCCACACCGGCAACGGCATCCACCGCGCCCTCCAGCCCCGCACCGACCCCTGCACCCACACCGGCAACGGCATCCAGCGCGCCCTCCAGCCCCGCGCCGACGCCCGCGCCCACACCGGCGACCGCATCGACGGCGCCACCGATCCCGGCACCCAGCCCGGCACCGACACCGGCGACCGCGTCGATCGCGCCTTCCAGTCCGGCGCCGACGCCTCCGACGACACCGAGGCCCGCGCCGAGCCCGGCGCCCAGTCCGGCACCGAGGTCCACCCCGGCGTCGATGGCGCCTTCGAGTCCGGCGCCGATGCCCGCGGCGAGGTCGATGCCCGCGTCGATGGCGGTGTCGATGCCGAGGTCGATGTCACCGCCCAGGCCGAGGTCGATGCTGCCTCCGGCCCCGGCGCCGAGATCGAGTCCGAGATCGGCGGCCACGTCGGCGGCGGCGTCGATGCCGGCGCTCGCGGCGGCACCGATGACGGCGGCGGCCGCGGCACCCGCGGTGGCCGAACCGCCGGCCGCGACGATCGCCGACAGCTGGGAGCCACCGGTCACCAGGGCCGACTCGGCGACCATCGGTGCGACGGCCGCGATGTCCTCGGGGGTGACCTCGCACAGGCCTGCGGCGGCCAGCGCGCCCTGCGGGTTGGCGCAGTACCCCGCCGCGGCTTCGCGGTCGCGCAGCAGGCTGAGGATGAACTCGAGAATCGCGTTGGGGGTCATCGAGAATCGTCTCCTGAGGATGGGCGGACCTCAGTGATCCGCACTCGTTGGAATGCATTTCACGCTAGGTAGCCAGGCTGTTACTCCGAAACGGGGACGCCCCCCAACATCCCCCGCGCCGTCCCGTTAGGGGACGGGTGGGCATTAGGGGAATTTCCCCACGAACGCCCCGAGGGGGTAACGGCGGCTATCCGGCAACCGACAGAGGTGTCAGGTCGGCCGGGCCCCTCGGTTCCGCACCATCGGTCAGCACAGCGGTCCCACGGACCACACAGTTTCCGAAGAGGTTCCCCATGACAGAGCTTCTGGCGCTCGGCATCACCGTCGGCGCGTCCAATGCGGTCGCGGTCGCCACGGCGGGGGAGGTCGCCGATGTCGACGCAGGCCCCGTGTCGGGCGGTGCGGTCACGGCGCATCCCAGCGCGCTGCGCCTGAGCCGGGAAGCGGCCCCCGCCTTCGCGGGTTCGAGCCGCGGTCGGCATTCCGACGACGTGGTGCTCGAGGGCTTTCTACCCCGCGTCGGCGATCCGGTGGACATCCTGGCCGAGGACGGTTCGGCGCACGCGGCACAGGATCTGGTGGCCACCGCGATCGGCTGCCTGATCGACGAGGTGAGCGCCGCCACCGGCGCCCGCCCGGGCGCCGTGGTGGCCTGCCATCCCGCGTGGTGGTCGTTGCACACCGTCGAGGTGCAGCGTGCGGCGCTGGAGGCGGCCGGGCTGGGCGAGGTCACGCTGGTGCCCGAGCCCGCGGCGGCCGCCCGCTGGCTGGAGGCCGCGCAGGGACCGCTGGGCGAGGGCGCGATCGTGGTGTTGGATCTGGGCGCCACCGGCGCGACCGCCTCGGTGGTCCGCACCGGCGCCCACACCGCGGTGCTGGCATCGCTGCGCTCGACCGAGATCGGCGGCGACGAATTCGATCTGCTGACCATGCGTTACGTGCTGGCAAACGCGCTCGGCGGCGCGGACTTCGATCCGTTCGATCCGGTCACCGAGCGGAGGCTGGCAATTTTGCGGGAGAGTTGCCGAGAAGCGAAGGAATCGCTTTCCAGAAATACGGCGACGGTCGTTCCGGTCGCTCTCGACGGCCCGCAGGACCAGGTGCGGCTGGTGCGCGACGAGCTCGAGGACCTGCTGCGCGGCCCCTTGCTCTCCTGCCTCGACCTGATCCGCGACGCGGTGCACCGGGCGGGCATCGACCTGCACGATGTGGGCCGGGTCCTGCTGACCGGTGGCGGCGGTGCGATCCCCCTGGTCGCCGAACTGGTCTCCACCGAGTTCGGGCTGCCGGTGCCCGCGGCGCCCGAGCCCGCGCACACCAGCGCCCGCGGCGCCGCGGCGCTGGCCGCCGATCTGCTCGCCAGCGAGGTCGACACGGTGCCCGCCGCGATCGCGGAGGCGGACACCCCGACCGAGGAGTTCAGCGTGGTGGACCGGGCCGCCGCGACCGGTCTCGCCGCCGATGCGCCGGTACTACCCCGTGCCGACAAGCCGCGCAGGCTCAGCGGCAGGCAGCGCGGCGCCGTCATCGGCAGCGCGGTCGCGGTGCTGGCCCTGCTGGCCACCGGCACTCTCGCCTACACCACGATGCCCACCGGCACCGATTCCCCGGCCTCCACCCAGCAGTCCACCACGGTGGCGGGCACCGGCGGTGCCGCGCCCGCGGGCAGCGGCGGGACCGGAGCCGCGAACGTGCCCGCGGCGGACCCGGGGGCCGCGACCGCCGGCGGGTCGAATCCCGCTCCGGGACAGCCCGGTTCGTCCCCCACCGGTGGCGTGCCCGCACCCGGCACCGCCGCGGCGAACGGCGCCCCGACCGCCGGGGCACCGGCACCGGGCGACACCGCCGTCCAGCCACAGCCGGGCCAACCCGCACCCGCGCCCGCACCGGCCCCGCGCCGGCTCCGGCCCCGCCCCGTCGCCCGGCGGCGGCTACACCCCGCCGCCCGCACCCGCCCCACCGACCGGTGGCGGTGTCGGTGACACCCTCGGCGGCGTCGGCGAGGGCGTCGGCGGCGTGGTCGGTGGCGTCGGCGAGGGCGTGGGCGGGGTCGTCGGCGGCGTCGGGGAGGGCGTCGGCGGTGTGGTGGGCGGCCTGGGCGAGGGCGTCGGCGGGGTCCTCGGAGGCCTCGGTGGTTGAGATCGCCTTCGACACGCTGCCGTGCGCGCGCGACCTGCTGCGTGAGCTCGACACCGTCGACCAGGAGCCGATCATCTACCTGATCCGGGGCCGATCCGGCACCGGCAAGTCGACGATGCTGACCCTGATCCGGTCGCGGCTGAAAGCCAGGGGCATCCCCTTCCGCGACCACGCCCCCGCCACGGCCACCGACGACACGTCCGCGGCCCTGATCGTCGACAACGCCACCACCCTGTCCGCCACCGAACTCGATGCTCTCTGCGCCGCCGTCGACAGTGGCGCGCGCACCGTGGTGGTGGCGACCCAACCGCGCCCGCACGATCAGCGGCTACGCGCGCTCACCGACGCGGTCGCGCGCCGCGGCCGGGTCCTCGACCTGCGCCCGCTCGGCACCGCCGACATCCTGCCGTTCGCCCGCGAACTGGGGATGATGGTGCCGCGCCCGGTGGCCCAGCACATCCATCAGCAGACCGGCGGCATCCGCGGCGGTGTGGTCGCCGCGCTCACCGCCGCCTGCTCGGCCCGCCTCGACGCGGGCATCCGTGCCGTCGACGAGGCCGTCGCGGGCTGGGCGCGCGCCCAGTTGGAGGATTTGGACCCGGACCTGCTGGAGACGCTGGCCGTCGCCACCACCGGCACCGGTCTGGACGCCAGCGAACTCACCGACGTGCTCGGCGTCGAACCCGACGCCGCCCACTCCCTCATCGACCGGGCCCGCGCGAGCGCCCTGATCACCGACGCCGACCTGCTGCTCGAACCGGCCGTCGCGCCGTTGCGGACCATGCTCGGCGATCGCCGGTTCGTGGCCGTGCAGCGCCGTCTGCTCAACGCCCGGCTCGAGGCCGGGCTGCTGCGCGACCACACCGCGCTGATGCTGGCCGAATCCGGCGTCCGCGACACCCGGCTGGCCGAATTCCTCGCGGCGGCAGCCGAACACAACGGCACCGACGCCGTGCGCTACTACGCCGCCGCGGCCGCGGCCGGCGCGCAGGTCGACACCATCGGCCTGCGCTGGGCCGAGGCCGCCGCCCGCGCGGGTGACGGCGACACCGCCATGCGGCTGGCCGAACCGGTGCTCGCGCGTCCCGGCGTCGGCGTCGGTGAGCTCGCCACGGCCGTGCGGATCTGCGCGGGCGTGCTGACCCGGCGCGGACTCGTCGGACGGGCCGCGCAGTTGTACCGCTGGCTGGGCGCGCATCGCGTCGGCGCGGACTGGTCCGTGGGCGCGACCGTGCTGGCGCTGGCGGGCGACCTCGACGGCGCGCGGGAACTCTCGGCCACCGCCGAGCAATGGCCGCCCACGGAAGCAGGCGAGCACACCAGGGCGATCGCGTGCGCTCTCGAAGACAGCTTGCGCGGCACCGAATCCGGCACCGCCGCCGCGGTCGCCGCACTGATCCAGACGGCCCACGGCGACGCCACCATCGACCGCTTCCTGCCCTGCACCGCTGTGGGCCCCGCGACGCTGCTGTGCCTGAGCACCGGGCAGCCGCGCCGCGCGGGCGATGCCATCCGCCGCGCGAACGCCGCAGGCCTGCGCTCGCCGCACCTGTCGGTGCTCACCGCGTGGACCGCCATGCTCGGCGGCGACGAGCAGGCCGCGGCGACCACCCTCGCCGCCCTCGACCTGGCGACCCTGGACCGGCGCGATCGGCTGCTCGCCCACGGCGCCGCGGTCGGCCTGGCCCGGCGCGGCGGCGACCACGCGGCGCTCACGAAGGCCTGGCAGGCGGCCTATCCGATCTTCGACGAGGTCGACGCCGATCTGCTGACCGCGCTGCCGATCGGCGAGCTGTGGCTGGCGGGCATCCGGCTGCGCGACGAACGCCGCGTCCAGCCGCTGGTGGACGCGACCCTGGCGCTGCTGCGCCGCCTCGGCCAGCCGCCCGCCTGGGCCAACGCCTTCCATTGGTACGGGGTGCAGGCCGCCATCGCCCACGAGAGCCCCGACGAACTGCTGCCACCCGCCCGGCTGCTCAAGGACGCCGCCGAGGCGGGCGACCGGCACGCCGCCGTCCTCGCCGACGCGGGCCGCACCTGGGTGCTGGTGCTGCGCGGCGAGGTGGCCGCGCAACCGGTGACCACCGCCGTGGCGGGCCTGCGCGAACTCGGCCTGGTCTGGGACGCCGCGCGGCTGGCCAGCGAGGCCGCTCTGGCCGCCGCCGACTCGGCCACCGCGACCGCCCTGCTCAAGCTGGCCCGCACGGTCCGCGCCGAGGCGCGCCCGCCCGAGCCCGGCACCCCGCCCCGCCCCGCGCGCGCAGGCGCCGGACACCGCGCCCGCCGCGGAGCCGACCGCGGTCCTCAGCGATCGCGAGCGCGAGGTGGCCGAGTTGGTCCTGCTCGGCCTGACCTATCGCGAGATCGGCGCCCGGCTCTACATCTCGGCGAAGACGGTCGAGCACCACGTGGCCCGGATCCGGCGTCGGATCGGTGCCGGGTCCCGCTCGGAGTTATTGTCGATGCTCCGCGCCATGGGACACGGCTCACTGCTCGTGTGATCGCTCGGCGCGCGCCGATCTATGCCGAAGCGAGGAATGTGATGGCCACAGGGGTGGGCCTGCGAATCGCCGACGACGGCTGCACCGCCGCGGTCGTCACCGACGGTGGCGACCTGCACTACGTCGAGCGCGACTGTGTGCTGCACATGTCCGACGACGGCGACACCGTGCTGGGCAGCGAGGCTCCCGAAGGCCATTCGCACTCGATCACCGGCTTCGTCGCGAAGGTCGGCGACCCGGCCGGCATCCCGGTCGACGACGGCGAGGCCTACCGCGCCGAGGACCTGGTCGCCACCGCGCTGTTCTGCCTGATCAACCTCACCACCGAGCACCTCAGCGGGGCCGCCGAGTTCTACGCCACCCATCCGGGCACCTGGCCCGCACCGCTGGTGCAGGCCCTGCGCGAGGCGCTGGACTATCTCGGGTTGCGGTCGGTGGTGCTGGTCAGCGAGGCCGATCTGCCCGCGGTCGACACCGCCGAACCGGGCAAGGCCTTCGCCTACGACGCCGCCCGCGCGGCACTGGCCGCGGTGCTGTCCACGCCCGCGGGCGCCGCACCGCCCGATCCGGGATCGGCGGAGAACTCCACGGTGGTCACCGACGTGATCCCCGCGGTGCCCGCCCCGCAACCCACACCGCAGGCGTATTCGGCCGCGATGCCCGCCGCCGACGCGGCACCGCCCGCCCCCGCCGCCACCGAGGTGATGGCCGGACCGCAGACCGTCGCGGCGCCGCCGACCGCCGCCACCGCCGCGCCCACCCCGAGCAGACGGATCCCGATACTGATCGCCGCGGCGGCGTTGATCGGGTTGGCACTCGGCGGTGTCGGCGTCGCGCTGCTGTTCCGGGGCGAGGACTCCCCCGCCCCGCCGACCCTGCCCGACGCCAGGTCCGACACCTCGACGACCGTGGTGGCCCCGCCACCCCCACCGACCACGCAGCCGCCGGTCACCCTCGTGCCCGCCCCGGCGCCCGCACCGCCTCCGGAACCGGAACCGGAACCGGCGACACCCGAACCGACCCCGGAGCCGACCACCGCGCCGCCGGTCACCACCACCCCGGAACCGACCACCACGACCCGGAGCAAGCCGACCACGACCACCCGGCGCAACCCCTTCGTGCCGTTCGACCCCGAGGACTGGCGGCAGGACCGCTGAGACAGTTCACTGAACACCGATCGGGGTTCGTGCCTTAGAGTGTGTCGCTGACCGTTGTAGTCGCCGTCACGCCGACTCCCGGTCGAGCTGGACCACGACTGTGCGCCAACGGATTCGCCGCCGCTGGGGCACGGATTCACCTGGCACGCCCGCGTGCCGACGAAGGGACTTCATGCGCAAGTTGGTGGCGCGTCGCGCCGCGGTCAGGGCAGCTTCCCTCGGAGTCGCCGCGACCGTTCTCCTGGCCCCCTTGTCCGGCACCGCGACCGCGGACCCCGTTCCGGGGCAGCTCAGCGCCGACAGCCTGCCCGCCGAACTCGTCGAAGCCATCGCGCGGGATCTGAAGATGACCCCGACCGAGTACCTCGATCGCGCCGCCCGCGCCCAGCAGTTGCGCGACTACGCCCAGGACTTCCGCGCCGAACGGCCGGACGACTTCGCCGGGGCGTGGATGGGTGCCGACGGCAAGCCGGTCGTCGCGGTCACCTCGGCCGACGCCGCCCGGATCGCGGCCGCCGACGGCTACCAGACCCACCTGGCGCCGGTCTCGGCCGACAGCCTGGAGAGCTCGCTGACCCAGCTCGCCCACTGGATGAACTCGCTGCCGCGCGAACTGTCGCAGGCGGTCAACTCGGTGGCCATCGACTTCTTGAACAGCCAGCTGATCGTCAGCGTCGCCAACACCCCGGCCGGGCACATGCTGAACCTGCCGACCCTGATCGCCAACATCAAGGTCATCCTCTCCCCCGACAGCGGCGGCCCGGTGGAACGGCGGCCGATGGGCGGCGACACCTACATCAGCGCACCCACCAGCCTGCAGGACGAGTCGCTGCGCGGCGTCGACGTCTGCTCGTTCGGGTTCAACAGCGTCGACGCGGCGGGCAACGCGCTCAACATCAGTGCGGGCCACTGCGACCCCAACATCGACAAATCCGACGAGCGGGCCTCGGTGTACCTGCCCAACGTCCAGGACATCGCGAACAGCCCGGAGCTGGGCTCCTTCGTGCGCGCGGAGCTCGGCGGGCCGAGCGCGCTGGACTACTCGGTCATCCAGCTGAACGAGCGGGCCGTGCGCGGCGGCATGGACCGGCCGATCGTGCGCGGCGCCAACGGCACCACCCTCACCATCACCGGTGTCGCCGACCCGATCACCGGGGCGCCCGTCTGCAAGTCCGGCCAGTCCTCCACCTTCACCTGCGGCTTCGTGGTCGCCGACCGGGTGGAGACCCAGCTGTACACGGCCAACGGCGAGAGCCGGACCATCCGCGGTTTCGCCAGCTCGGCCTGCACCCTCGGCGGTGACAGCGGCGGCGCGATCGTGTCGGGCACGCTGGCGCTCGGCATCACCAGCGGCTCCAACGCCGCCGACGCCCCCAACTGCAACGAGGCCAATGTCGCGCTCGCACCCTACGGCGGCACGGCCACCCTCGGCATCCCGATCCGCGCCATCCTCGCCGATATCGACGCGACCTCGGGCGGCGGTGTCGGCAGCGGAATCCAGGTGCGCACGGGCGGGCACGCCGGCTGAATGCAGACCATCCGGTTGAGTGGGAATACCGGCCCGAACCCCATATAGTCTGGTCATGCTCCTGCCACGGATAGGTCGATCCAGACCAGCTGCGCGACAGACCCGGTTCCGCAAGTCGGTGATCGCCGCCTCGGCGGCGATTCTGCTGTTCGGCCCGACAGCGGCCGTGGCGAACGCCGAGCCCGCGCCCGCCACCGATCTGCCCGCGCAGCTGGTGGAGGCGCTGAACCGGGACCTGAAGCTCTCGCCCGAGGAATACCTGCGCCGCGCCGACCTGGCCCAGCAGGTCGCGGCCTTCGCGACCACCGCGCAGCGGCAGTACCCGCAGGTGTTCGGTGGGTCGTGGCTGGACGACGCGGGCAAGGCGATCGTCGCGCTGGCGCAGGGCCCCGGCGCCGAGGAGGCCCGTGCGGCCGCCGAATCCGCCGGGTTCGAGGTTCGCAACGTCGCCAAGAGCGAGGCGACCCTGCGCGGGGAGAAGACCGCGTTCGAGCGCTGGCTGGAGACCCAGCCCGAAGCGGTGTCGGCGCTGATCCGTGGCGTGGTGATCGACACCGTCAACAACAGCATCGCCGTGCGGGTCGACCAGCCCGGCGTGCCGATGCCCAGCTTCGTCGACCCCTCGCGGGTCATCGTGATGACGCCGCCCGCGGCGGGCGAGCCGGTGCCCCAGGCGGGCGCGATCGCCGACGAACTCGCCCGCGGCGAACTCGCGGGTGGCGACGGCTACACCTCCGTCGGTGGCGAGGGTCAGCTGCGCTGCTCCTTCGGCTTCAACGGCACCGACCGTTCCGGCGCGGTGGTGAACATCTCCGCCGGTCACTGCAACCCCGACGTCGCCTCGGCGGGCACTCCGAACGCCGCGGCCGTGCACGAGCTGCTGTCCGGCGAGCGCAACGGCGGCCGCCTCGGCGTGTTCCAGAAGTCGGTGCTCGGCTCGCAGGACTACTCGATCATCAAGATCGACGACGCGGTGACCGGCCGCTTCGCCAACAACGGCGTGCGGGTGCCCGGCGCGGCGCCGGTGCGCATCGAGGGCGTGGCCACCCCGGTGGTCGGCGCCCCGGTCTGCAAGTCCGGCTCGCGCACCGGGTTCAGCTGCGGCATCGTCAACGCCGTCGACCAGACCGTGCAGGTCGGCGAGCGGGAACTCACCCAGAGCTTCTCCGCCAACATCTGCGCGCTGCCCGGCGACAGCGGTGGCCCGATCGTGACCGGCCGGATGGCGCTGGGCATCTCCAGCGCCTCGTCGGTGGCCGACTACCCGATGTGCGCGATCCCCAACCTGATCGGCGCCCTCACCGGCAACGCGCCGCAGCTGTTCGCGCAGCCGGTCAGCGTGGTGCTCTCGGACAACCCGGGGCTGCGCATCCGCACCACCTAGGAGTCCGGCCGCCAGGAGCCCGGAAAGGCCGCCCACGTTCGCGCGGGCGGCCTTTCCGCTGTCCCGGGCCGCCCATGCACTGCCACTGGCCCCGCGGCCGGGGTGGAACCGATTCCGGGGCCGCGGGCGGTCCGGCATCCTGGGAGCATGTGTTTGGTGTTGCTCGGTTGGCGTGCCCATCCGGACTATCGGTTGATCGTGGCGGCCAACCGCGACGAGTTCTACACCCGTCCCGCCGAACCCGCCCGCTGGTGGCCGGAGGTGCCCGGCCTCCTCGCCGGGCGCGATCTGGGCGCCGAGCGCCGCGAGCCCGGCGCTCCCCCCGGCACCTGGCTCGGCCTGGCCGCGATCGGCCCGCACAGCCGCTTCGCCGCCGTCACCAATGTGCGCAACCCCGACGACCAGCGGGCCGATGCCCGCTCCCGCGGCGCGCTGCTGATGGACTTCCTGCGCGGCGCGAGCGACCGTGCGCCCGAACCCGACTTCCCCGGCCCCGCCCGCTATCTGGCCGAGGTCGCCGCCGCCCCCGACGACTACAACGGCTACAACGTGCTCGTCTCCGACCTGAGCACGCTGTGGTGGCACTCCAACCGCAGCACCCGGCCACCGCACGAGTTGACACCCGGCTTCCACGGCCTGTCCAACGGCACCTTCGTCACCTCGGCAGGCCCCGGCCCGGACGCCGAACTCGTTGCGCCGCAGCCCGTCTGGCCCAAGGTCGGCAACGGTCTCACCGAACTGCGCAAGGTGGTCGAATCCGATCCGGGCGCCGTCGACCGCTACTTCGACATCCTCGCCGACCGCACCGAGGCGCCCGACGACCTGCTGCCGCACACCGGCGTCCCGCTGTCGATGGAACGGGCGCTCTCGGCCCGTTTCATCGCCAACGACCAGCACGGCACCCGCGCGAGCACCGTCCTGCTCGTCCGCGAGGACGGCAGCTTCGACATGGTCGAGCGATCCTTCACCACCTTCGGCCGCCCACTCGGCGCGGTGTCGTTCACCAGCCGAATGGTCTTGGCCGACTGAGGAATCCCGAAACGACGAACGGCCCGCTCCGAAGAGCGGGCCGTTCGCGGGAATCCGGGCGACTACTTGGTCGCCTGCGCCTCCTTGGGCTTGTCGGCCCACTGCGTGGTGCCCTCGGGCGCCTGCAGGGTGTTGATCAGCTCGATGCCCGCGGCGACCAGGGTCGGTCCGCCGACGGCGACGGTGCCGAGAATGCCACCGACGCTCGCGCCGGTGATCAGGCCCGGCAGGCAGCCCGCCGGAATGGTCACTACGCAACCGATCACGGCGCCGATCGCGGTCCCGACGAAGCCGCCGATCGCGGTGCCGATGCCGAACTTGCTGGCGAAGTCGTTCTGCGCACGCTGGTTTTCGACGGCCGAAGCGACGGGCTTCACTGCGACCGGCTTGTCCAGGTTCAGGCCGGCGGGCTTCTCGGGAGTGATCTCGAGAACGGTGCCGTCGTTCTTCAGCTCCGGCTTCACCGGAATCTCGGTGCCGAGCACGTTGAACACGAGCGGCAGCTCGAGCACCGTGTTACCGCTGGCGTCCTTGATCTCGGCGACATCGATCGCCTCGGGCTTGGCGGCCTGGTCGGTTGCCGCGTCGACGGCCGCGCTGTCCTCTTCCTTCTCGACCAGCGAGAAGGTCCCCCCACGCAGCGTCGTGACGATCGTCTTGTCGACCAGCTTGACCGAGTAGTCGATGGGCTCGGGAGCCGCGGGCGCCGGTTCGGCGTGCACAGCGCCCGCACCCACAGTCATCGCGCCGATGACCAACGCAGCGGCAATGGCGCTTCTGCGGAGATTCAATTCAGTGTCCAATCCATCCTCGGGCTGTGTTCGCAATGGCCGTCGTCCCGCGCGAGAGCTCACTCGATCCGAAAGGTGGTCGGGCCCTTCGGATTCTCCCCGAGCAGCGTGAAGCCGGCACAGCAAACAGATCGCACGTGAGCGTAGCCGAACGCACGCGCGAATGCGATATTCCCCACGAAATCCCCGAGTAAGCCTGTCCTTACCACATGGTCCGCCAGCTCGCTGTTTTACGGTGAACAGCGTCCGAACTCGCAGCTGGAACAGCTCACAATGTGACATTCATCACAGGTCATTTCAGGGTCAAGTGCCTGCACGCGGGGTTTCGAGTCAACAACAGATCGTACGATGGACCGTACAAGTTACCGGTGGGTAACTTACCGGCGGTTACGATACGAGCCAACCGGTCGGCGCACGTCGGCCAGCTCGCTCGTGTTGCCTCTAAAGAAAGGTCGCGACATGAATGCCCTGACAGTGACGCTGGGCACGATTGGGGCGGCGCTCAGCCTCCTGTGTTGGGCGTCGTTCTTCGGCGGCGTCCGCGATATCGCCCGCACCATCATGGTGGGCCAACCGGCGCCGGACCGCTGGCGACCGATCGTCCCCCGTTTCAAGCAGATGGTCGTGGAGTTCCTCGCGCATACGCGGATGAACAAATTCCGGACCGTCGGCTGGGCCCACTGGCTGGTGATGATCGGCTTCATGGGCGGCGCGATCCTCTGGTTCGAGGCCTACGGCCAGACCTTCGATCCGGCCTTCCACTGGCCGATCATCGGCAACACGGCCGCCTACCACCTCTGGGACGAGATCCTCGGCATCGGCACCGTCGTCGGCATCCTGACGCTGATCTTCATCCGGCAGCGCAATCACCCGCGCGATCCCGAGCGCCTGTCCCGCTTCAGCGGATCGAAGTTCGGCCCGGCCTACGTCATCGAGACCATCGTGCTGCTCGAGGGTCTCGGCATGATCTTCGTCAAGGCGGGCAAGATCGCGACCTACGGTCACGCCAACGCGGCCACCGACTTCTTCACCATGCAGGTGGCCAAGCTGCTGCCCGCCAGCCCCACCCTGGTGTCGATCTTCGCCTTCATCAAGCTGATGTCCGGCATGGTGTTCCTGTACCTGGTCGGTCGCAACATCACCTGGGGTGTCGCCTGGCACCGTTTCTCGGCGTTCCCGAACATCTATTTCAAGCGGGAAGAGGACGGTGGAGTCGCGTTGGGCGCGGCGCGTCCGATGATGTCGAAGGGCAAGCCCGTCGACATGGAGACCGCCGATCCGGACACCGACACCTTCGGTGCGGGCAAGTTCGAGGACTTCACCTGGAAGGGCATTCTGGATTTCACGACCTGCACCGAGTGCGGTCGTTGCCAGTCGCAGTGCCCGGCCTGGAACACCGGTAAGCCGCTCTCGCCCAAGCTGTTGATCATGTCGCTGCGTGATCACGGCTACGCCAAGGCGCCCTATCTGCTCGCCGGTGGCCGCAAGGACATGGGTGGCGACGAGATCGGCCTGGTCGACGCCGAGGGCAATCCCGACGAGGCCAAGCTGGCCAAGATCCCCGCGTCGGCGCGGGCGGAGGCCGAGCGGCCGCTGGTCGGTGACGCCGAGGCCAACGGCATCATCGATCCCGAGGTGTTGTGGAGCTGCACCACCTGTGGTGCGTGTGTGGAGCAGTGCCCGGTCGATATCGAGCACGTCGATCACATCATCGACATGCGCCGCTACCAGGTGCTGATCGAATCGGAGTTCCCCTCCGAGCTGGCTGGTCTGTTCAAGAACCTCGAGAACAAGGGCAACCCCTGGGGCCAGAACGCCAAGGACCGGCTGAACTGGATCAACGAGGTCGACTTCGACATCCCCGTCTACGGCCGGGACGCCGATTCCTTCGACGGCTACGAGTACCTGTTCTGGGTCGGCTGCGCCGGCGCCTACGAGGACCGCGCCAAGAAGACCACCAAGGCCGTGGCCGAACTGCTGGCCACCGCCGGGGTGAAGTTCATGGTGCTCGGCCAGGAGGAGACCTGCACCGGTGACTCCGCGCGCCGGGCGGGTAACGAATTCCTGTTCCAGCAGCTGGCCCAGCAGAACATCGAACTGCTGAACACGGTGTTCGAGGGCGTCGACGACCGCAAGAAGAAGATCGTGGTCACCTGCGCGCACTGCTTCAACGCGCTCAACAACGAGTACCCGCAGGTCGGTGGCACCTACGAGGTGGTGCACCACACCCAGCTGCTCAACCGGCTGGTGCGGCAGAAGAAGCTGGTGCCGGTCGCGCCGGTGTCGCAGAACGTCACCTACCACGACCCCTGCTACCTGGGCCGGCACAACAAGGTCTACAACGCCCCGCGCGAACTGATGGCCGCCTCCGGCTCCACCCTGGTCGAGATGCCCCGCCACGGCGAGCGCTCGATGTGCTGTGGCGCCGGTGGTGCCCGCATGTGGATGGAAGAGCAGCTCGGCAAGCGGATCAACATCGACCGCGTGGACGAGGCGCTGTCGACCTCGCCGGCGAAGATCGCCACCGGCTGCCCGTTCTGCCGCGTCATGCTCAACGACGGCGTCACGGCTCGGCAGGAGAACGGCGAGGGTGAAGGCGTCGAGGTCGTCGACGTCGCTCAGCTGATGCTCGACGCCATCGAACGTGTGGAGCCGGCCAAGCTCAGCGAGAACCTGGTCGTCATCCAGGAACCCAAGACCGAGGCCGAACCCGAACCCGAGCCGGTCGCGCAGGCACCGGCCGCCGAGGCGGCGGCTCCGGCCGCGAAGGCCGCGCCGGCCGGTGGTGGCCTGGCGATGAAGGGTGGCGGCAAGGCACCCGGTGGCGGCGGTCTGGCCATGAAGGGCCCGGCCAAGGCACCCGGTGGCAAGGCGCCCGCGGCCGACGGCGAGGCCGCACCGGCCAAGGGTCTGGGCATGAAGGGCGGCGCCAAGGCGCCCGGCGGCGGTCTGGGCATGAAGGGCGGGGCGAAGGCACCCGGTGCCAAGACCTCCGAGCAGCCCGCCGAGTCGCCCGCGGAGGCGTCGACCGCGTCCGAGGCCGCGCCCGTCAAGGGCCTGGCCATGAAGGGCCCGGCCAAGGCACCGGGCGGGAAGGGTCTCGCGATGAAGGGCGCCGCCAAGGCGCCCGGCGCCAAGGCCGAATCGGCGCCCACCGCCGACACCGCCGCAGCCGAGGCGGCCGAGGCTCCGGCCGCGCCTCCGGTCAAGGGGCTCGGCATGAAGGGCGGGGCGAAAGCCCCCGGTGGCAAGGGCCTGGCGATGAAGGGCGCGGCGAAGGCGCCCGGTGCGAAGGCGTCGGCTCCGGCCGCCGAATCCGCCCCGGCCGCCGAGAGCGCTCCGGAATCGACCACGGAGGCCGCCGCTGCCGAAACGGCGTCGGCACCCGTCGAGACCAAGCCCTCCATCCCGGCCAAGGGCCTGGCGATGAAGTCCGGCTTCAAGCGCCCCGGCGCGAAGGCACCGGGCGCCAAGCCCGCCACGGCCCCGGCGGAAGCAGCTTCCGCCGAACCCGCCGAACCGGACCTGGCCGAGGAATCCGCTGCGCCGGAATCGCCGGCCGCCGACGCACCGGCCACCACGTCGGCCACGGAGTCGAACGGCAAGCCCGCCGAGTCCACCGACAACGGCGCCGACCGCCCGGCCCCGCCGACCGCCAAGCCCGGCGGCCTCGGCTTCAAGGCAGGCGCCAAGGCCCCCGGCCGCAAGAACTGACCCCAGCGGTCCACACGACGGCCCCGGATCGACCTTCCGGTCCGGGGCCGTTGCCCTTCTCTCACACCACTGTTCGGTCTCCTTCGGATGCCCCGGCATACACCGCTCGAGCAACACCCGCCCCGCCGTCCGGCGACCCTTCGGCGCGTGGTCCACGAAGTACCACAAAGGCCGCCGCCGTACCGGGGCAGCCGAGGGCAAGGCGCGTGCCGGACAGGGATGCGCCTGTAGCCCGGAACCTGGACGGTTCCGGGCTACAGGCGCGGGGTGCTACGGCCGGGTCAGGGCCGCGTATCGGGCGCGGTGGTGGTCCACGGTGCCGAATTCCCTTTCCAGCACGGTCAAGCGCTTGAAGTAGTGGCCGATGGCCAGCTCCTCGGTCATGCCCATGGCGCCGTGCAGCTGGACGGCGTTCTGGCCGATGAAACGGGCCGCGCGGCCGACGGTGACCTTGGCGGCGGCGATGGCGCGGCTGCGTTCGGCGGGGGCGGCGGACAGGGCCGCGCCCGCGAGTTGGGCCGCGGCGGCGGCCTGTTCGAGTTCCATGTACATGTCGACCATGCGGTGTTGCAGGGCCTGGAAACTGCCGATCGGGACGCCGAACTGCTGGCGCTGCTTGCTGTAGGCGACGGTGTCGGTGAACACCTTGCGCAGGCAGCCGACGGCCTCGGCGCAGATCGCGGCCACGGCGGTGTCGACGGTGGGTTCGATCGCCGCCCAGGCATCGCCCTCGGCGCCGAGCAGGGCGGCGGCGGGCACCCGGTAGCCGGTGAAGACCAGATCCGCGGCCTGGCGGTCGTCGATGGTGCGGTACGGGTGGTATTCGACACCCGCGGGCGGGTGCTGCGGATCGAACGGCACACAGAACAGCGAGATGCCGTCCCGGTCGCGGTGCTCGCCCGCGGTGCGCGCGGTGATGATCAGGTGCGTGGCCAGCGGCGCGCTGGTGACGACCACCTTCGTGCCGTCGAGCACCCAGCCGTCACCGTCGCGGCGGGCGGTGGTGCGCACATCGCAGAGGCTGTGCCCGGAGCTCGGTTCGGTGGCGGCGAAGGCGGTGCGCACCTCGCCCGCGACGATGCCGCGCAACAGATCCTCCGAACCGCCCGCCCGGTCGAGCAGGCCGGCGCCGATCACCACGGTGTCGACGAACGGTTCCACGACCAGGGCCCGGCCCAATTCCTCGGCGATGACGAGCAGTTCGGCCGCGCCGCCGCCCATGCCGTCGACCCGCTCCGGCAGGGTGGCGCCGAGAATGCCGAGTTCTTCGGCGAACCCGCGCCACACGGCGGGCTGCCAGCCCTCACCCGACTTCACCGCGGCGCGGCTCTTCTCGAGGTCGTACCGGGCGGCGAGGAAGCCGGCGACGGTGTCGCGCAGGAGCTGCTGCTCCTCGGTGAGTGTGAAGTCCATCAGAGTCCCAATGCTGCCTTGGCGAGGATGTTTCGCTGAATTTCGTTGCTGCCCGCGTAGATCGAGCCCGCGCGGTCGTTGAAGTAGCGCAGCGGCGCGACCGCCTGCCACTCCGCGCCGCTGCGGTAACCGTCGGCGGGCGGGGTGTAGTGCGCGACGGGGCCGCCCGGCGCGGTGGCGTGCGGCTGATAGACCCGCCCCTGCGGGCCCGCCGCCTCGAGCACGAGCTCGGTGAGCTGCTGGCTCAGTTCGGTGGACAGGATCTTCAGCATCGAGGACGCGGGCCCGGGGTTCTTGCCCTGCGCCATCGCCGAGATGGTCCGGTACTCGAGCACCTCGAGCACCTCGGTCCGGATGCGCACATCGGCCAGGCGGGCGGCGAAGGCGGGGTCGTCGATGAGCGCACCGCCGTCCGGACCGGGCTGGCCGGCCGCGGACTGCGCGAGTTCCTGCGCCATGACCTGCAGCATCGGTGCCGCGGCACCGCCGCGTTCGTGCACCAGCAGATATTTGGCGACGGTCCAGCCCTCGTCGATCGTGCCGAGCACATTGCTCTTGGGCACGCGCACGTTGTCGAAGAAGACCTGGTTCTGCACCTCCTCGCCGGAGGTCATCACCAGCGGGCGGATCTCGATGCCCGGGCTCGTCATGTCGATGAGCAGGAAGGTGATGCCCTCCTGCTTCTTGCCGGTGCGCGCGGTGCGCACCAGGCAGAAGATCCAGTTGGCCTCGGTGGCGTGGGTGGTCCAGATCTTGCTGCCGGTGCAGAGGAAGTCCTCGCCGTCGTCGACGGCGGCCATCGACAGCGAGGCCAGGTCCGAGCCCGCCTCCGGTTCGGAGTAGCCCTGGCAGAAGAAGATCTCGCCGGTGAGGATGCGCGGCAGGTAGTAGGCCTTCTGCTCGGGGGTGCCGTAGGCGATGATCGCGGGCGCGACCATCCTGATGCCCATCGGCGAGAGCGCCGGGGCACCGGCCAGGGTGCATTCGCGGCTGAAGATGTAGTGCTGGGTCAGGCTCCAGTCGCAGCCGCCGTACTCGACCGGCCAGTGCGGCGCGGCCCAGCCCCGCTCGTGCAGGATCCGCTGCCAGGCCATGCTGGCCTCGTGGTCGGGGTAGACGCTGGTCATCAGGCGCCCGGCCCGGCGGATCTCCGGGGTCAATTTCTCGTCGAGGAAGGCCCGCACCTCGTCCCGAAAGGCCAGGTCGGCCGCTGACCAGTTGAAATCCATCTGTCCTCCCGGCATGAGCCCTATTGGCCGACGGCCAACACGAGCCCAATCTAAGCCCCCGGCCAGCCGAAATCAAACTGATGCCACACGCCAGCAGTTAGGCGCGCACGCGCCCGCCGCCGGGGCGCACCACACGGCCGCTCAGCAGTCTTCGAAGAAGGCTTCCAGGTAGGCGGCGGATTGGTAGAGGTAGTCGTAGGCCCAGCGGGGAATCGAGAGGGCGGGGCGGGGATCGACGAAGAGGAGTTCGCCGTCCCAGCATTTGCCGATGATGTAGCGGGCACGGGAGATGTGCGGGGTGAAGGTGACGACGATGACGCGCTGCCAGCCCTCGGCGCGGGCGCGGCGCGCCAGTTCCCGGCCCTCCCCGCGGGTGGTGCGCGGGTCGGGGTCGAAGCAGATCACCTCGAAGCGGTAGCCGCCGTGACAGATGCGGTTCATCCGGGCGCTGTACTCGTACGGGTCGGAGAACAGCACGCGCGGTGCGTACCCGTCGCGGGCCAGCCGCAGGCCCAGTTCCTCGCGCCCGTCGTGGGCGCCGCCGAGCACCAGGATCGCGTCGGCGGGCGCGGGCGCGTCGGTCCGCGGCCGCACGTACACCGGCCACAGCGCCGCCACCGCGACGGCGAGCACGACCAGCACACCACCGAGCACCACGACGAAACGACGATTCCGCATCGCTGCGATGCTAAGCCGCGCCGTCCCCCGAGTATCGGCCTTCGCCGGGGCGACACCGCCCTGAACTGGTTGTTTCCGCCTGTACATCCAATGTTGCCGTGACCCTTGCCTCGCTGACGTGGCGTGTCCACCGCGGCGGCTTACCAATCGATCATGCGATGCACAGTCTTCGGAACCGGGTATCTCGGGGCGACCCACGCGGCGTGCATGGCCGAACTGGGGCACGACGTGGTCGGGGTGGACATCGATCCCGGCAAGGTCGCCAAGCTCTCCGACGGCGTGGTGCCGTTCTACGAACCGGGCCTGGAGGCGGTGCTACGCCGCAACCTGGACGCGGGCCGGCTGCGTTTCACCACCTCCTATGCCGAGGCCGCCGACCACGGGCGGGTGCATTTCCTCGGCGTCGGCACCCCGCAGAAGAAGGGCGAGTACGCCGCGGACCTGAAGTACGTGCACGCGGTGGTGGATTCGCTGGCGCCGCTGCTGAGCGAACCGTCGGTGATCATCGGCAAGTCGACCGTGCCGGTGGGCACCGCGGCCGCGCTGGGCGAACGCGCGCGGGCGCTGGCGAGTACCGAGGTGGAGGTGGCCTGGAATCCGGAATTCCTGCGCGAGGGTTTCGCGGTGCAGGACACCTTGCACCCGGACCGGTTGGTGCTCGGCGTGGACCGCGAGCGCGCCAACGCCGACTGGGTGGAGGACCTCGTGCGCGAGCTCTACGCCCAGCTGCTCGACGAGCAGGTGCCGTTCCTGTCGACCGACCTGGCGACCGCGGAGCTGGTGAAGGTCTCGGCCAACGCCTTCCTGGCCACGAAGATCTCCTTCATCAACGCGGTCTCGGAGGTGTGCGAGGCGACCGGCGCGGACGTGACGGTGCTGGCCGACGCCCTCGGCTACGACGCGCGCATCGGCCGCCGCTTCCTCAACGCCGGTCTGGGTTTCGGCGGCGGCTGCCTGCCCAAGGACATCCGCGCGTTCATGGCCAGGGCGGGGGAACTCGGCGCCGATCACGCGGTGGCGTTTCTTCGCGAGGTGGACAACATCAACATGCGCCGCCGCGCGAAGGTGGTCGACATGGCCGCCGCGGCCTGCGGCGGCTCGCTGCTCGGCGCGAACGTGGCGGTGCTCGGCGCGGCCTTCAAGCCGGAATCCGACGACGTGCGCGACTCCCCGGCGTTGAACGTGGCGGGCATGATCCAGCTGCACGGCGCCGTGGTCACGGTGTACGACCCGAAGGCGCTGGAGAACTCGCGCCGGGTGTTCCCCACGCTCAACTACGCGACTTCGGTGGCCGAGGCCTGCGACCGCGCCGACGTGGTGCTGGTTCTCACCGAATGGGACGAATTCACCGCCCTGGTTCCCGGCGACCTGGACGGAATCGTGCGCGCGCGCTCGATCATCGACGGTCGCAACTGCCTCGACCGCGACCGGTGGCGGGCGGCGGGATGGGTGTACGCCGGACTCGGCACCCCGTAGAGTTGCCTGGCGAGGTGTGCCGGTACTCCCCGGTTCCGGCGGCCTCGGATGCGGCCGAGCGCCGCCGGTAGGGTCGCCGGCAGCGGATCGTGTCGACGGTCGCGCGAGTTCGCGATGACGTGAGGCGTGAAACGAGATGGGCAACGAATGAGTTCGGTACTGGGAGTGTCGGTGGGGGCCAGCGCTGTTCGTCTCGCGCGCCCGCACGCCGGGAATTCCGCCGGGCACGTCGCCCCGCACGCCTTCGATCTCCAGTCGATTCCGGTGGCGCAGCACGGCGCCGAAGAACTGGCCGCCGAAGCGGTGGGCGTCTCGCTGGCCACCACCCCCGACATCGCCGCCACCGCCATCGCCTACCGCAGCGAACAGCAGGCCCGCGCGGTCCGCGCCGCGATGGCCCGCCAGCAGCTGACCAACTACGAGCTGATTCCCGAGGTCTACGCGGCGGTCGAGTTCGCCCAGGCCACCGGTGACATTCGCGGCATCTCCTCGCTGGTCGTCTACGACCTGGGCAGTTCGGGTCTGACCGTGAGCGTGGTGGACACCCAGACCAGGCAGGTCCGCCACAGCGAGCGCACCAGCGATATCAGCGGCGACTACCTCGATTCGCTGATCCGCGAACAGCAGATCGCCTCCGGCCGCATCGCGCATCCGCAGGATCCCGCCGGGCTGGCGGCGCTGGACGCGCTGTGCCGGGAGGCCAAGGAACAGCTGTCGTCCAACACCGCCGTCGCGCTGCCCAGCGAACAGGGGCTGGTGTTGCTGGCGCAGGAGAACTTCGAATCGCTGATCATGCTGGCCATCGAGTCCTCGGCCCGGATGGCGCGAGACGTGATCGTGCGCTCGGACCGCCCGGTGCACGGCGTGCTCGCCATCGGTGGCTGCGCGCGGATCCCCTTGCTGGGCAAGGTGCTCGAACGGTGGATGGGCGTGCCGGTGATCGTGCCGGAGAGCCCGGAGACGGTGATCACCCGCGGTGCCGCGCTGCTGGCCCGGCCGGTGCAGTCCGCCCCCGCACCGACGCGGGCGGTGCCGTCCGGCGCACCCGCGGGCCAGATCGGCGGTTTCGACGAGGAACTGTCCCCCGCCTGGCTCTCGGCGGCGCCGAAACGCAAAGCCAAGCGCACCAAGCTGGATGCGAGCATGCCGGATTGGCTGGCGCCCGCGGCAGGCACCGAGCGCAAGCCCGAACTCAACGGCGCGGTGCTGACGGTGAGCGCGCTGGTGGTCGTCGCCGCCATCGGTCTCGGCCTGGGTTACGGCCCGCAGGTGCTCGAACGCGATCGCAGCAGCGACGGCCCCACCACCGTGCCCACCACCACCCCGGCGCGCACCACCACCCTCGATCCACAGATCGCGGTCGCTCCCGCCACCACCGAGGTCCAGGAGTCGATCGCGGCGCCGCCCCCGCGTCCCACCACGCAGGAACCGCCGCCGCCCACGCCGGGCCCGAACACCTTCGTGGTCCCCGGCCTGCCGCCGATCGTGATTCCGACCATCCCGCCGGAAGCCTTCCCCTTCCCGCCGCCACCGCGCTGATCGGCGGCGGCGGGCACCGCCGATCCGCGCATCCGGTCAGGCTCCGCGCGCGTGGCGTCCGTGGCGCGGCGCGGGTGCGGGTTCGCGCCGGCTGCCGAAGGGCCGGGCGAGCAGCACGGCGATACCGGTGGTCAAGGGCACCGAGAGGGTCAGCGCGATACCGCCGACCGCGGAGCGGGCGATCTCGATGGCCACCGCGTCGCCGACGAGCACGTCCCGGATGGAGCGGCCCGCCACGCTGAACAGCAGCAGCAGCGGCAGGGCGCCACCGGCGTAGGCGAGCACGAGGGTGTAGACGGTGCTGGCGATGTGGTCACGCCCGACTCGCATGGCGGCGGCGAAAACCTCACGGCGGGAAGCCCCTTCGTCCAAGGCGGCGAGTTCGAAGGCCGCCGAGGCCTGGGTGATGGTGACGTCGTTGAGCACACCGAGCGAGCCGATGATGAACCCGGCCAGCAGCAATCCGGTGATCGAGACGTGCTGGATGTAGGTGGCGACGTTGGTGTTCTGCTCCTCCGACAGGCCGGTGAGCTTGGTGGCCTCGATCGCCACCCAGGACAGCACCGCGGCGAGCACCATCGAGGTCAGCGTGCCGAGCAACGCCGAGGAGGTGCGCAGGTTCACCCCGTGCGCGAGATAGAGCACGGCATAGAGGATCAGCGAGCCCGAGACCAGCGCGACCGGGATCGCCGGTTTCCCGTCGAGCAGCGCGGGCAGCAGGAAGATCACCAGGACGCCGAAGGCGAAGATCAGCCCGAGCAGCGCCCGCACCCCGCGCCAGCGCGCGACGACCACGACCACGATCACGAACGCCAACGCGATCAACGTCAACGGCAGGCCGCGGGCGTAGTCGTCGAAGGAGTACATCGGGGTGCCGTAGGGGTCGGTCTGGCGCACGATGCGGATCTCGTCGCCCTCGGCGAGCGAGGGTTGCCCTGGGCCGGGGGCGATTTCGAGCAAGGTGCGGTTGCCCTCGTGCGGCCCCGACTCGATGGCGATGAGACTGCGTTCGCAGGAGTAGGCGTCGTTGCGGGGCGCCTCGGGCTTGTCGGCGAAGACCCGGCCGATGGACGGGCTGCCGCACGGCCCGACGTCGTGCGCGAGCACCGTGCCCGCCTCGGTTTCCACCGCCCCACCGCCGGCGTTCTGCATGGGCAGCGGAATGTCGATCTGCTGGCGCTGCGGCCACAACAGCACGGTGGCGAGCAGGGTGACGAAGCCGATGACCGTCAGTAGCCCGATCACCACGCGGGCGGCGGTGGCGCCGATCGCGAGCGGTTCGGAATGGTCGTGGTGGTGATGGTGGTGGTGGTCGCTCACCGGGCTCCTACCTGTCCGTGGTGTCCCGGGAGCCGTTCGTGCCGGTGGGCAGGATGCGGACGTCGTCCCGGGAAGCTGCGCGGTGCCGAGCTTAAAGGATGTGATTGTCAGCACCGGTTCCGCGGACGGCATCCACAGCGGAGCTTGGCGACGAGCGAGAAAAGGAGAGTCGGGAGGGGGCGGCGGAGAGCAGGGGGATGTCTCCGCCGCCCGCGGGGTCGGCGGCCCAGGGGGGTAGGCGGCCGGAACCCGAGGCCAGGTTGCCCAGGGGGGGTAGGCAACGTGACCGGGCACTCGAAGTGCCGAGAGCCACTGTACACAAAACTTCCCGTTTTGCGCTAGGCCATCTGTAAAACTCGCAGGTATTCGTACACGCGGTATGTTTCAGGTCCGGAACCGGGGCGATTCCGGACCTCACTCACTGCCGATAGCTGGCCAGGAAGTTGCCGAACCGTTCGATCGCCACCGCCAGATCGCGCGCCCAGGGCAGCGTCACGATGCGCAGGTGATCGTGGGCGGGCCAGTTGAACCCGGTGCCCTGCACCATCAGGATCTTCTCCTGCAGCAGCAGATCCAGGATCAGCTTCGAGTCGTCGTGGATCTCGTAGACCTCGGGGTCCAACCGCGGGAAGGCGTAGAGCGCGCCCTTGGGCTTCACACAGGACACTCCGGGAATCATGTTCAGCCGCTCCCACGCGACATCGCGCTGCTCGAGCAACCGGCCGCCGGGCAGGATCAGGTCCTCGATGCTCTGATGGCCGCCGAGCGCGACCTGAATCGCGTGCTGCGCGGGCACATTCGGGCACAGCCGGGAGGTGGCGAGCAGGTCGATGCCCTCCAGGAACCCCGTCGCGTGCTCCTTCGGACCGGTGATGACCATCCAGCCGGAGCGGTAGCCCGCCACCCGGTAGGCCTTGGACAGCCCGTTGAAGGTCAGGCACAGCAGGTCGGGGGCCAGCGTGGCCAGCGAGATGTGCTTGGCGTCGTCGTAGAGGATCTTGTCGTAGATCTCGTCGGCCAGCAGCAGCAGCTGATGCTTACGGGCGAGGTCGACGATCTGCTGCAACACCTCCGCCGAGTACACCGCCCCGGTCGGGTTGTTCGGGTTGATCACCAGCAGGGCCTTGGTCTTGTCGGTGATCTTGGCTTCGATGTCGGCGATGTCGGGCTGCCAGCCGTTGGACTCGTCGCACAGGTAGTGCACGGGCGTGCCACCAGCGAGGCTGGTCATCGCGGTCCAGAGCGGATAGTCCGGCGCGGGGATGAGCACCTCGTCACCGTTGTCGAGCAGCGCCTGCATGGTGAGCGTGATCAGCTCGGAGACGCCGTTACCGAGGTAGACGTCGTCGACGTCGAACTCGGGGAAGCCCGGCACCAGCTCGTAGCGGGTGACGATGGCCCGCCGCGCCGACAGGATGCCCTTGGACTCCGAGTAGCCCTGCGCATACGGCAGCGCGGCGATGATGTCGCGCATGATCACATCGGGCGCCTCGAAGCCGAACGGCGCGGGATTGCCGATGTTGAGTTTGAGGATGCGATGCCCCTCCGCCTCCAGCCGTGCCGCGTGCGCGTGTACCGGTCCACGAATTTCGTAGACGACGTTCTGGAGCTTCGTGGACTGCTCCAGAACGCGCGGCGGGCGATGCGGAAGATGAGGACTCACGTGTCCCATGGTGCCATCTTCGGCAAGCCGATTATTTGCCGAGGTCGACGGCAGTGTCGGTACTCACGCGCGGATCGAGGCGCCGCCCGTGGGCATGCCCTTGGCCGCCGTCGCGGCACAGAACTCCTCGATGCGTTCGTCGAGGGCGCGGGCCTGCGCCGAATCACGGTAGCGGGGGTCGGCGATGCGCCCGCGCACCCCGCTCAGCCGCTCCTCGAGCTGGGCGATGCGCTTGTCCTCGTCGAGGGCGAGCACCGGGTCCAGCGCCTCCGCCGCGCCGTCGAGACTGCCGTTGATCAGGTGCGCGGTCGCGCTGTCGACCCTGGCCAGCGCCTCGGCGCCGTAGGACCGCTTCTCCAGCGGCCCGTTCGCATACAGCTCGATGGCCCGCCGGGTCGCGGCCAGCGCCTGCTCGGCCTGGCCGAGGTGGATGTAGGTGGCGCCCGCGTAGTACTGGGCCTTGGCGTCGGGGAAGCCGAACACCCCGCCGATCTCGTCGTGCAGGTCGTCGGTGGCACCGTGTTCGCGGGCCGCGTCGGCGGCGCGCACGCAGCGGTCGGTGTCGGCCGCGCTGCCCAGCGTCGACCACACCCTGGCCTCGATGTTGAGCAGCCGCACCCGCGCGGTGGCGGACTCGGCGTACTCCTGCCCGCTCTGGGCGAGCAGCAGCGCCCGGCGCGGCCGCCGCGAACGATATTCGATCAGCGCGTGCATGCCGCGGGTCCAGGCGCGCAGCCCGTTGTGCCCGCACAGTTCGGCATACGCCCAGGCCGCCCTGACCTGCTCAGCGGCGGCGTCGAGATAGCCGAGGTCGGTGCTGGCGTTGGCGAGCAACCCGGTGAGCGTGCCCGCCAGCAGATACAGGTGGCTGGTGTCGGCGGGCCGCTGGTGGCCTTCGAGCAGGCGGTAGACCCGGCGACGCACCCGCAACATCTCCACCGTCATCGGCACCGGCGGAATATGCACGTAGTCGTTGGCGATGCGCACGACATCGGCATCGAGCTGCTCCAAGGTGCTGGCACCGACGTTGGTGCTCTCGGCCCGGCCGACGTGATCGCTGGCCTCGTGGGCAGCCGCCATGATCAGATCCCTCTCCGAAATCGACGCCAACGCATCACCTCTGATCGCACCGGCGTCGATGAGAGCCAGCAGGTCCGCGTCGCTGGAAACACCGGAGGGCACCGGCGCCGCCGGGCCCGTCCGCACTTCGGCCACGGATGGGCGATCCAGCAGGGGCTGGTCGACCAACGCCGCGAACCGCGCCCGCACAACCTCGTCGGACCTGGCCAGGGAGGTGTCCAGGGCGGCCTGGTTGACCGGACGCGGATGCACCCGGCTACCCCCCGCCTCCCATTTGGACACCAGCCGTTCGTGCACACCCAGGTGTGCCGCGAACTCCCGGATGCTCATCCGCTTGGCATCGCGAAGGGCCCGGGTCTCTCTCCCTGACCACTGCCGGACCACGATGTCATCCCTTCCCCGACCGAACTCCCTTCTCAGAGTACGGTTTCGAGTGTGTCCTCGGCCACACTCGACGCGAGTCGGCGGCCGGGGGCGGCGCAAGGGCAGGGAAAGGCGGGCGTGGCGCCCTCCCCCGCGCCCGGCGTGCCGCGCGACCCTGGACGGAGTGCGGCGAAGTCGCCGCCGGATCCCCCGACGGCCGCCGGGCCCGGGTGCTCCCGGAGGGCCGAGGACGGATCGCGGCGACACACTCCCGCCGGACGACAGGGAAGCGGCGGGAGTGCGGTGGTGGGGACCGGTCGTGCGTCGCCGGTCCCCGGCACCGATCACCGCGCGCCGTTCCCGCCCGGCCGGTCGACGGGCGGGAACACCGGCGCGCCGGAGCGATTCGGCGGTCAGCGGGGATTCGAGGCGTCAGCCGGGATTCGAGGGCGACAGCGGGATCGACGGTGTCAGCCGGATCGAGGGCGACAGCGGGGATCGAGGGCGACAGCGAGGTTTCGACAGCGACAACGGGTGTCGCCGGCGACAGCAGAGAGCCGACAGCGTCGACGAGGACCCGACGCGTCAGCCAGACCCGACGGCATCAGCCAGACCCGACGGCATCAGCCAGACCCGACGGCGTCCCAGACCCGACGGCGTCCCAGACCCGACGGCGTCCCAGACCCGACGGCGTCAGCGGGATACGACGGCGTCAGCGGGATTCGACGGCGTCGACGGCGTCGGAGGGCAGCGGGAAGTTGAGGTAGGAGCGCGAGGGCGTCGGCCCGCGCTGGCCCTGGTACTTCGATCCGGCCGCGGCACTGCCGTAGGGGTGCTCCGCGGGGCTGCTCAGCCGGAACAGGCACAGCTGGCCGATCTTCATCCCCGGCCACAACGTGATCGGCAGGTTCGCCACGTTGGACAGCTCGAGCGTGATGTGCCCGCTGAACCCCGGGTCGATGAACCCGGCCGTGGAGTGCGTGAGCAGCCCGAGCCTGCCCAGGCTGGACTTGCCTTCCAAGCGCCCGGCCAGGTCGTCGGGCAGTGTGCAGACCTCGAGGGTGGAGCCCAGCACGAACTCGCCGGGATGCAGGACGAAGGGTTCGCCCTCGCCCGGCTCGACCAGGCTGGTGAGTTCGTCCTGGCGCTGCGCCGGATCGATGTGGGTGTAGCGCGAGTTGTCGAAGACGCGGAACATCCGGTCCAGTCGCACGTCGATGCTGGACGGCTGGATGAGGTTCTCCAGCAGCGGCTCGACCCCGAGACGCCCAGCGGCGATCTCCGCACGGATGTCGCGATCGGAAAGCAGCACGCCACGAGCGTAGCGTCCGCCCTGATCCGCGCGACGCCCGCACAGCCTGAGCGGGTCAGCGACCGGAGGCGGCAGCGCAGCATCACCACGCAGGCCGCCCCGCTCAGGCAAAGACAGCACAGTGATACAGCGCGAGATATACCCTCTCGTCGACTCGCCACGGAAGGACAGCACCACCATGACCGACGCCTCCCCGTTCGACCTCACCGGCCACGTCTCCGTCGTCACCGGCGGCAACTCCGGCATCGGCCTCGCCTACGCGCGCGGCCTCGCCCGAGCGGGCGCCGACGTGTGCGTGGTCGGCCGCAACACCGAACGCAACGAGGCCGCGGCCGCCGAACTCCGCGCGTTCGGCCATCGCGTGCTGCCGCTGACCTGCGACGTCGCCGAGGAACAGCAGGTCGTCGACACCATCGCCCGGGCCGCGAGCGAGCTCGGCCGCATCGACTCCTGTTTCGTCAACGCGGGCGTACCCCAGGGCACCACCCCGTTCCTGGAGACCGACCTCGCCGAATTCCGCCGGGTGACCTCGGTCAACCTCGACGCCGCCTTCGCCACTCTGCGCGAAGCCGCCAAGGTGATGGTCGCCCAGGGCGAAGGCGGCAGCCTGGTCGCCACCGCGAGCCTCGTGGCCAAGCAGGGCGCGCCGCGCGGCCAGTCCTACGCCGCCAGCAAGGCGGGCATCATCGCGGTGATGAACTCGATCGCCGTCGAGCTGGCCAAGCACGGCATCCGCGCGAACTCGGTGCTGCCCGGCTGGGTGGAGACCCCGATGACCGACGGCATCTTCGCCTGGGACCGCTTCCGGGAACGGGTACTGCCGCGCATGCCCGTCGGTCGCTGGGGCCGCCCGGAGGACTTCGAGTCGGTCGCGGTGTACCTGGCCGGCCCCGCCAGCGCCTTCCACACCGGCGACTCCCTGCTCATCGACGGCGGTTACAGCAAGTTCTGAGCGATTCCGGCATCGTGGAACGGTGACCTCCCCGCCGCGCCCGACCACCGTGCCCACGCTCGCCGGCCTGACCGTGCTGTTCGCGGTCGCCTTCGGTGTGCTCACCCACAACGTGGTCGACCGCAGCGGCCTGACCGTCATCGATCCGGAGGTCTCCGGCTGGGCGGTCACCCAGCGCAACGCCGTCCTCACCCCGCTCGCCCACTTCCTGAGCGCGATCGGCGGCACCCTCCCGATGACGGTCGTGGCCACGGCCGTCACGCTGCTGCTGTACCGCGCGGGCGACCGCGCCCACGCCACCCTGGTCGCGGTCGCCGGGCTCGGCGCGGCACTGATCGTGTTCGGCGGCAAACGCATCATCGGCCGGGAGCGGCCCCCGGTGGTCGACCGGCTGGCGGTGGAGAACAGCCTGGCGTATCCGTCCGGGCACAGCGTCGGCACCTTCGTCGTGATCGGGATCGTCGCCGTCGTACTGATCCCGAAGCTGACCGGGACCCTCGCCCGGATCGCCACCGGCACCGCGGCCGCCCTGTTCGTGGTCGCCGTCGGGTGCTCGCGCGTCTACCTCGGGGTGCACTGGCCCACCGATGTCCTGGGCGCCTGGTGCGTCAGCGCGGCATGGATCCTGTTCTGCCTGACGGTGTTCCACTACCGGCGCGAGGTGCCCGACGAACCCGTCCCGGATGCCGAGTCACCCACCCGGACCGACCCGCGAACGGTCCCCGACGACGACCTCTGACCGCGCGGGGCACTTGCCCACCCCCGCCCCGGATCTGATAGAGTCTCGAACGCGTCGACGCCGTGTCGGTCCGAGGGGTCGATACCGGCGATACGCAGCGCCGATGTAGTTCAATGGTAGAACTTCTGCTTCCCAAGCAGACAGCGCGGGTTCGATTCCCGTCATCGGCTCCACCTCCGAAATGCCTGCCCCCGAGCAGGCCTTTTCCATTTCCGGCCGCGCTCGGTGAGCGTGAGACCGACCGCATACAGTCGCGATCCGGCGCGCTACCGAAGGATGCCGACCCGCGTCGCCTCGCCCGATTCGTCGCCACCACCCTCCAAGGCATGAGCCGGCGGGCCCGCGTCGGCGCGCGCGGCGCTGCTGCGCGCGGTGGCGAAAACAGCATGACGGGTGATCTGACGCGCACTGGAACCCGACGCTCAGGTCCGCCTTCTCATAAATATTGAACGATGGTACAACTAGTACGTATGTTCAACTAGATGGGAGAGCGCGAATGCCCGTAGTACATGCGCCCCGTGCCGGGGCACGCGAGTGGGCTGGTCTCGCGGTGCTGGCGTTGCCGACCGCACTGCTCGGCCTCGATGTCACGGCGCTTTACCTGGTCGTGCCTAGCCTGGCCGCTGACCTGCATCCCACGGCGACCGAGACGTTGTGGATCATGGACACCTACGGCTTCCTCATCGCCGGGTTACTGATCACGATGGGCACGCTGGGCGACCGGATCGGACGCAGGCGCCTGCTGATGATCGGCATGACCGCTTTCGGGGCGGCCTCGGTGCTCGCGGCGTTCGCGCCCAGCGCCCTCTGGCTCATCGTGGCGCGGGCACTACTGGGGGTGGCCGGGGCGACGTTGATGCCCTCCACCCTCGCTCTGATCGGCAACATGTTCACCGATGCCAGGCAGCGAGCGTCGGCCATCGGCGTGTGGGCCACGATGTTCGCGCTCGGGATGGCGGCGGGGCCGGTCGCGGGCGGTCTCCTCGTCGACCATTTCTGGTGGGGCGCAGTCTTCTTGATCGCGGTACCGATCAGCCTGGCGGTGGTGATCGCGGCGCCCGCACTGCTGCCGGAATACCGCAGCGACGCACCGCGGCTCGACCTGCGTAGTGTGGCGCTGTCGCTCGCGGCGATGCTGCCGGTCGTCTACGCGATCAAGCACGTCGCTGCCCACGGCATCGATGCGCAAGCCGTGGTGGCCGTTCTGATCGGCGGCAGCTCGACAGTCGCCTTCGTCCGTCGACAGCTCCGCCTGGACGCACCTCTGCTGGACATCCGGCTCTTTCGCGGCCGGGCGTTCTCCGCCGCCTTGGCGGTCTTGTTGGTCGGCCTGGTCGGTTTCGGCGGGATGATGTACCTGGTCACGCAGTATCTGCAGTTCGTCGCGGGCTTCTCCCCGCTGGTGGCGGGCCTGTGGATGGGGCCACCGGCGCTGGCCATGCTGATCGGCGGCATCGGTGCACCGGTTCTGGCCGCGCGTAATCGGCCGGGCACCGTCATGGCGGGCACCCTGGCCCTGTCCTCGGTCGGATACGGATTGCTCGCCGTCGCCGGGACCGACAGTACGGCGGTCATCGTCACCGGCTTCGCGTTTCTGTATCTCGGGCTTGGCGTGATCGCGGCGCTGGGCACCGATATCGTCGTGAGCGCGGCGCCGCCGACGCGGTCGGGATCGGCGGCAGCGTTGTCGGAGACGGTGCAGGAGCTGGGTATCGCGGCGGGCGTCGCGCTGTTGGGCAGTCTCACGACGGTGATCTACCGGACCAGGGTCGAGGTGCCCGCCGAGCTTCCCCCTCCCGCGCGCGAGCTGTTCCGGGACAGCCTCTCCGGCGCGGTCCTCGTGTCGGACCAGCTGCCCGCGTTGGCCGTGCAGCGCGCGCAGGCCGCATTCGCCGACGGCCTCAACGTCGCCGCGATCGTCGCGGGAATCGGCATCGTGGCAGTGACGATCGCGTGCTTCACCGTGCTGCGCCATCTACGCCCCATCGGCGCCACCGCCCCGGCGGTGCAGCCGCTAGCCTCGACGCACAGCAGCGGCGACGATCGGCGAGAGGACCACGGTGGGTGAGAACGACACCGACGACGGGCGCAGAGTCCGCGGCCAGCGCCGCCGCGCCCAGATCATCGAGGCGACACTGCGAATCGTGCACCGCGACGGCGCTGCCGGCGTCACCCACCGCACCGTCGCCAAGGAAGCAGGGATCACCACCAGCCTGACGCTGTATTACTTCGCTACCCTCGACGACCTGCTCGTGGCGGCACTCACCAGCGTGACGGACGCCTACACCGCACGAATCCGCCAGCTCATCGACACCGCCGAAGACCCACTCGACGGTCTCGCCCACCTCATCGCCGAATCCGCCGGCCCCGGCCGTGAGCGCGCCCTCGCCGAACGAGAACTCTCCACCCTCGCCGCGCGGCGCCCCGCCCTGCGCCCCGCCGCGCGGAGTTGGCGCGACAGTGTCGCCGAACTGGCCCGCACCCGAACCGACGACCCCGACACGGTCGAAGCGTTCGTCGCCCTCTGCGACGGGCTCTGCGCGGCAATCCTTCTCGGCGAGCGGGACGCCGACCCGGTGCACATTCGGGCCCTCCTCGGCTCAGCTCTGGTTCGCGCGCAGCAGCGGCGCACGTGAGGAACTGCCCGCGCATACGACCGTCGGCACGACAGCCCACTGCTCAGATCTCGGGGTCGGGTCGGCGCAGTTGCTCACCGGCCTCGGCGATCCGACGCTCATACTCACCCGCACCGATCTCGTTCACCTCGAAACCCGGGGTGCTCTCGAGTCCGTCACGATGCCGCTTGGTGCGCTCCCAGTGCTGCGCCACATACTCCGGATCGTTCATTCGCCGATCGAACTCCGCATGCAGCAGCCTGATCGCATCCTGCCGGTCACTGCCGACCACAAACCAGTCGTCGCCGGGATAGTAGGCGCGCACCGTGCCGTCGGGCTGGTTGACGAACTGCGGGGTCTGCTTGACGTGAACGACCGGATCAGGGCCGCGCTGCGGGTCCGGGGGCACCACCCATCTCGCCTTTCCCATGTTGCTCCCCCTCGTGGACCGGAATTGGTCGAACATGAGGTTGGACGCATGCGAGCTCCGCGCGGTTCCACGAATCCGCTGTGGACTTGCGGGCGCGTCATCGGGTCGGGTGCGGAACCCTCGCTTCGGTCAGTGTCGTCACCACCGGGCGCCAGCGCTCCACATACGTCTCCAGCACTCCGTCGTCGCCGAATGTGCTGTCGGACAGATAAAGACCGGGCAGAGCCGTCGTCGCGCCCAATTCCACCAGCACCGGCTCGAGATGTACCACCGGTGCCAGCGAGTGGGCCGGGCTGCCGCCGAGCATCAACGGGACCGCGAGCACACCGGCCAATCCCGTCCCGCCGGCGAACTGATCGAGGAACAGTTTCAGCAACCCGGTGTAGGTCGCTTTGAAGGTGGGGCTGGCGAACACCACCAGGTCGGATTCGGCGACCGCCCGCACCGCCGCCGCGACCTCCTCGTCTCCCCAGGTCAGCAGCTTGGGGGCGAGTGCGACGAGGTCGAACACCCGGGGTTCGCCGCCGGGCGCCAGCCCTTCGGCGAGCCTGGTCGCGGCGGTCAGGGTGCGGGAGGCCGGTCTGGGATTGCCGACGACGACGGAAACGGTCACGACGCAGCTTCTTTCACGCGCGGGCGGCGGCGGGTTCGCGGGCGGCTTCCAGTTCGCGCACCAGCGGGAGGACCTTTTCGCCGAAGTACTCCACTTCCTCCTGGAAGTGCAGGAATCCGGCGAGGATCAGGTCGACGCCGAGGTCGCGGTAGGCGACGATGCGTTCGGCGACCTGTTCCGGGGTGCCGATGAGCTTGGTGCGGAAGCCGTCGTTGTACTGCACGAGGTCGTCGAAGGTGGAGTCGGCCCACATGCCCTTGCCGTCGCGGGTGGCGGGGCCGGCCTGCTGCACGGCGTCCCGGAAACCCTCCACGGCGGGCTTGTTCGCCTTCTCGATGATCTCACGCAGGGTGTCGTGGGCTTCCTTCTCGGTGTCGCGGGCGATGATGAAGCCGTTGAGGCCGAATTTCACCTCGCGGTCGTGGGCACGGGCGACGGCGCGCAGGTCGTCGAGTTGTTCGGTGACGCCGTCGAAATCCTTGCCGTTGGAGAAGTACCAGTCGGCGTAGCGGCCGCCGTTGCGGCGGGCGGCGGTGGAGTTGCCGCCTTGGAACAGTTCGGGATTGGGGCGTTCGGGGGTGTGCAGCGGCTTGGGCTTGAGGGTGAAATCGCGGATGCGGTAGAAGTCGCCGCCGTAGTTCACGTTGTCCTCGGTCCAGATCTTGCGGATCACCTCGAGGAATTCGGCGCTGCGCCGGTACCGTTCGTCGTGTTCGAGCCACGGCTCGCCGAGTGCGGTGAATTCGCCCGCGAACCAGCCGGAAACGACGTTGATGGCGAAGCGGCCGTTGGACAGATGGTCGGCGGTCGCCCCGAACTTCGCCAGCACCGCCGGATGCCACAGCCCGGGATGCACGGCCGCGATGACCTTCAACCGCTCGGTGGCCCCCAGCAGGGCGAGGCTGAACGAGGTCGACTCGTGCTGGTATTCCGCGCCGTAGGAGGCGGTGTAGCGGACCTGGGAGAGCGCGTAGTCGAATCCGTTGTTCTCGGCGGTGCGGGCCAGCTTCTTGTTGTATTCGAAATCCCAGCTGGTGCGCTGCTCGATATCGCTGGTCACCAGGCCGCCGCTGACATTGGGCACCCAGTAGGCGAATTTCAGCTGATCGGCGATCCGCTCGGTGGTCATGGTCGCTCCGTTGGTTCGGGTGACAACTCGTCGTCGGTCATGCAACACGCGACGGCGAGGAGAAGGGAGGGTTTGAATCCATGCGATCCGATCGGGCGCCCGCTGCGCGGCGGGCGCCCGTCGGGCTCAGCTCGTGGCGAGCGCGTCCGCCAAGGCCGACCGGGTGAACCGGCCCGCGGGAGCGAATCGGGCCAGCAGTTCGCCGGCCTCGACGCCGGTCACCTGGGTGATGTAGGCGTCGGCGGCCTCGGCGGAATCGATCCCGAGGAACGGTTGCGGACGGTGCAGCAGACCCACCAGCGCCGAGGCGAAGCGCGGCTCGACGGCCGCGGCGGCGAAGAACTTGTTGCCGATCTCGCCGAACTCCGGGTCGCTGAGGAACAGCCTGGTCACCTTGCTCGCGGCGTCGCTGCGAGCGGTCAGGAACTCGGTGTAGCGGTCACGCAGCCACTGCTCGTCGAACGGGCCGTCATGCACGGCCGCCGCCGCGACCAGCCGCTGCGCCTGGATGAGCCCGCTCTGCGCGCCCTGCCCGGCGATCGGGTCGTAGGCCACCGCGGTGTCGCCAAGGGCGGCGACCGCGTGCCCCTGCGCGGTGCGGCCAACACCGACCCGCACCACCGGGCGGACCGCGCCCTTCAACCACGAATGCGGGTCCTCCGCAATGGTGCGGGCGGCCAGCACCTCGGGCAGATCCCAGTCGATGTAGTCGCGGTAGAGCTCACGCACCACCCCGAGGGCCGACTCCGCCGAATCGGCCGTCGCGAACCGCTGCTCCCACTCGCTACCCGGCCGCGCCCAGCCCAGGAACGCCCAACTCGGGCCCGCGTCCTTGTGCAGGTAGGGGCCCCACCAGCCCTCGCCCTGGTCGGCCAGGATCGAGAAGCCGCTGTGCGCACCACCCGCCTTGCTGCGGTGGGCGAAGACGTGCTCGTCGTGGCCGAGACCGGTCACGGTGACCGTGAGCAGTGAGCGCTGCGGTGCGTCGTAGACGGTGCGGGACTCGTCGATCGGGAACAGTTCCGACAGCCCGCCGCGGCCGGTGGCCACCAGGGTGAGATCGGCGTCGGCCGCGATCTTGTCGATGGTCTCCAGCGTCACCTGTTCGACGACGAAGCGGCCGCCGCGCTCCTGGAAGGCCGTCAGCCGCTCGTCGGCCTTGAGCCGGGTGTCCACCGCGACGCCGACGTAACCGTCGAAATGCCCGTCGAATTGGATGAGTTCGGGCCGCTCGGGCCCAGGCCCGGCGATACGGACGCTCAATCCGGTGTGCCGGGGCGCGCGGGCGGTGTAGGTGTCGAGGCCGAGCGCGGCCTCGGCCTGCTGGGTCTCACCGAATTCGAGCGCCGTGCCGGTGGCGGGCACGTCGTCGCGCAGCGCGCGCTGATCGCGCTCACTGTAGAGGGTCACCTCGAATCCTGCGTCGAGGAGGCCCAGCGCCGCGGTGACGCCGGTCTGGCCGGCACCGATCACCGCCGCCTTACGGGTGGAACGGGAAACGGGATTCGTGGATGTCATGCAGGGATGGTGCGATGCGCGCCGCCGCGATCGGAGTATTGCGATCAACGAGAACCTATGGTCGCGGGGGCGGCGCGCCAGGTCCTACCATCCCGGCCCGGCTTGCCCGCCGCCCCGCGACAGGCCGTCTGCTCCCCGTCTGCCACCACGGCCGGCCGACCACGGCCTGCGCGGCAAAGTGCGGGAAAACCGGTTGCTGACCGATCGCCGGTGAACATACCGTTCGCTCGCACCGCGAACCGACATCGATGAAGGATGATGCCCCTGCTGAGACTCAGCGAAATTCTCGCTCTGGACCGCACCACCGACGAGGCAGGGCGCAGCCCGATCGCCGACCTCGCCGCTGCCCGTTGGGAGATCTGGCACGGGTGCGGCGCGCTTCTGACGCTCGAGTGCCAGTCACGTCTTCTGCCTCGGCCCGGTCGAAGCGCCGACGCATTTCCTCGCCTGGACCGGTCACCGTCGGTGGGCGAATCCGGTGGGCAGAAAAGGGCTCGATCAATCGTGACGGTGCAGGCAGAGTGCGACGGTATGAGGAATTTCGAGGACTTGGTCACGGAGGCGGAGGCGGCGCCGGTCGAGGGCTGGGACTTCTCCTGGCTCGCCGGCCGGGCCACCGAGGCGCGGCCGTCCTGGGGGTATCAGCGGTTGCTCGGTGCTCGACTGAAAGCGGCCACGGCGGCCT
Source organism: Nocardia sp. FDAARGOS_372 (assembly GCF_002554515.1). Classification (NCBI taxonomy): domain Bacteria; kingdom Bacillati; phylum Actinomycetota; class Actinomycetes; order Mycobacteriales; family Nocardiaceae; genus Nocardia; species Nocardia sp. FDAARGOS_372. The sequence continues at coordinate 4,466,098 of NZ_PDDW01000001.1, forward strand.
TGGATATCCAGACGGGCGGCGGTGAGGTCCTCGCGGGAGTCGGAGCCTTTCCACCCACGATGGTCGCTACCGAATCGTGGCCGCCGAACGTCGCGAAGGCAACCGCGCTGCTGCATCCGCGCGGTGTGGTGGTCGTCGCCGACTCCGGCGCGGCTCCGCTGCCGTTCGCCGATGCCGCGTTCGACCTGGTCGTCAGCCGTCACCCGGCCACGATCAGATGGGCGGAAATCCATCGCGTCCTCCGTCCGGGTGGGACCTACTTCGCTCAGCACGTCGGACCGGCGAGCGTGTTCGAGCTGGTGGAGTTCTTTCTCGGACCACAACCGGAAGCTCGCCGGGCACGCCATCCCGACGACGAGGCCGCGGCGGCCCGGGCGGCCGGGCTGCGCATCGTCGAGCAACGCACCGAACGGCTACGGATGCAGTTCGACGATGTCGGCGCGGTGATCTACTTCCTACGCAAGGTGATCTGGATCGTGCCGGGATTCACCGTCGAGGCGCACCGCGATAGGCTGCGGCAACTCCACGACAGGATCGAGCGGGATGGCCCGTTCATCGCCCACGCCACGCGCACCCTCGTCGAAGCGGTGAAACCGCACCCGTCCTGAGGTCGTGCACCGATTACGATCAGTGCGACAGCTATGGTCGTGGGGTGCGTGCCGGGCATCTACCATCCGGGCATGTCGTTCACCGTGGCGGAACCGACCGGAGACCGGGTCGAGGATTATCGCAGGCTCGTCGCGCAGGCAGCGGCCCTGATCGCGGGGGAACCCGACCGGGTCGCGAATGCCGCGAACCTGTCGGCGCTGATCTATCACAGTCTGCCCGAAGTGAATTGGGCCGGTTTCTATTTCGCCGCGGGTGACGAGCTGGTGGTCGGGCCGTTCCAGGGCAAGCCCGCGTGTGTGCGGATCGCGTTCGGCAAGGGCGTGTGCGGTACGGCGGCGGCGACGCGCACCACCCAGCTCGTGCCGGATGTGCACGCCTTTCCCGGCCACATCGCCTGCGATGCGGACTCGCGCTCGGAGATCGTCGTGCCGCTGGTGCGCGGCGACACCGTCATCGGCGTGCTCGACCTGGACAGCCCCCGGCCCGGCCGGTTCGACACCGTCGACCGGGACGGGCTGGAGGCTGTCGCACGGGTGTTCCTCGACGCTCTCTGACCAGGCGACGCTCTCTGACCAGGCGGCGCCCTCCGATCAGGCGGGCTTGCGTTCGCCCGCGCTCCACGCGAAGGGCAGGTCGGCGCCGTTGAGCAGGTGGTCGCCGATGGCACGCGCCTTCTGGATCGCCGGGTTGTGCACGGAGATGGTGCGCGCGTTGCGCCAGTGCCGGTCCAGCCGCAGTTCCTCGGCGACGATGGAGGCGCCGCCGACCTCGAACAGCAGGCCGGTGGCGGGCAGCACCACGTCGATCACACCCAATTGTGCTTGTGCCGCGGCCAATTCGACCGACACCAGGTCGTTCTCGTCGCGCGCGCCCGCGACCAGCACCGTGTCGAGACGGTCCGCGACGGCCAGCACCGTGGCGCGGGCGGTGAACGCGGCGGCGGACAGTCTGCCGATCACCTGCTGCACGAGCGGGTCGTGGCGGGGCAGGTCGGCGGCGGAGTGGGTGTAGCCGCGGGTGCGGCGGGCGACCCAGTCCCGGGCGTCGGCCTCGGCCCTGGCGGCGATGCCCGCCAGCACGGCCAGCTGCACGAGCTGCAGGTAGCCGGTGGCGTAGGTGGGTCCGGGAGCGCCGTAGCCGGGGCCGAGCACGCGATCCTCCGGCACCACGACGTCGGTGAACTCGGTGGTGCCGCTCGCGGTGAGGCGCTGGCCGAAACCGTCCCAGTCGTCGTGCTGGCGTACCCCGTCGGCGTCGGCGTCCACCAGCACGCTCACCCGTTCGCCGTCACGGTCGGCGGCGACCAGGATGTGGTCGGCGTAGAGCGAGCCGGTGCTGTAGTACTTGGTGCCGTTGAGCAGCCAGCGGTCGCCGGCGCGGGTCAGCGTCGTGCGGTAGCGGTCCACCGCGCCCACGCCCGGCTCGGTGATGGCGTTGCCGACCAGCGTGCCGTCGGCGACCGCGCGCAACCAACGCTCGCGCTGCGGGCCCGGCTCGGCCAGCAGTTGGTCCTCCACGAAGGAGAAGTGCACCCGCAGCGCCTGCGGCAGATTCGATTCCGCCGCCGCGAGGTCGATCAGCAGCCGGAACAGCTGCCGCACGCTCGCGCCGTAGCCGCCGGACTCGACCGGCACCCGCAGCGCCCCGAACCGGGCCTGCCGGAGCAGGTCGACCTCCTCGTACGCCAGCCGCCGATCGACCTCGCGCGCCACCGCCCCCTCGGCGATGCGCCGGAAGATCGGCTGGAAGATCTCGTCCAACTCGGCATCGGACGTGGTTGTCGCTTCGATGGATGTCATCCGCCAACGATGACCGGCAACGGCGGCGGGTTCACCGGTTCCGCGCACCGCGATCCGAATACGGGCGGTGTCGTACGGGCGAGGGCATACCCGCCGGGTGACACGCGCGAAGTGGCACGGGCCAGGTCGCTGTAGCGCAACGGGTTGTCCGCGAGGACGGCGAGCACCAGCAGGCTCCAGGTGTCGCCCACCCGGTCGAGCACCTTGCGGACGGCATCCAGGCGGTCGGCGGCGATACCCGCGCACGAGTGGGAAGGGAAAGACTCATGTCGAAAGTGATCGCCGAAGCGGCCGTGCGTCGACGGGCGCCGAACTGCCGGTGGCCGATCCGGACGATCTGGCCGAGCAGTACTGGTCGATATGTCGCGCGTGACGGGGTCGAGTGAGTCCACCCGAGCAACCGGGGCGGCATCCCCTGGCCCGCTGACTCCTGTCGGTGGGAGCGGTTACCGTCGCGGGGTGTATTCGTTCACGGCGCGGGTGTGGGAGCACGAGGGGGCGGGGGCGTGGCATTTCCTGAGCGTGCCGGAGGAGGTGGCCGATGAGATCGAGGAGAAGTACGGCCATCGGACCACCGGGTTCGGCGCGGTGAAGGTGCGCGTGCGCATCGGGGGCAGCCGGTGGTCCACCTCGCTGTTCCCGGACAAGGGCCGGGGAACCTATGTGCTGCCGGTGAAGAAGGCGGTGCGGACCGCCGAAGGGCTCGCCGACGGGTCGACGGCGGCGGTGGAGGTCGAGGTGGCGATGTGACCGCCGGTGGTCAGAGGTCCATCGCCGCACGGAGGGCGGTGTCGAGTCGTTCCAGCACCTCGGCGTCCATGTCGTCGATGCGCTCGGCCAGCCAGCCCCGATAGATCCGGCCGATGTTGCCGGCGTGCACCCAGCCACGATCGGGTACCGCGACGGCGAGGATGTCCTGCGGGTCGTCGTCGAGGACCTCGGCCGCGATCAACCATTGCCGGGCGGATTCGTTGATGCCGTCGCTGCTGATGAGCACGACGGTGCGCTGCCGTGTGGACCCGTGCGGGTGATAGCTCCAGAGCTCACCCCTGCGCACGCATCGCCTCCTCGGCGGCGGCCAGTTCCGCTTCGTCGGCCGCGGCCGCCGCAGCGATGGTGGCGGGCTCGGGCAGCGGGCCGACGCCGGTGCGCACCGCCTCCCGCCTGGCGGCCTTGGAGATCCACGCCGAGGGGGACATGCCCGCCCGTGCCGCCGCCTGTTCGGCGAACGACCAGGCGGCCTCGTCCAACGAGAGGGTGACCTTACGCGTTGCCATACCTTTTATCGTACTCGTGATCGGCCCACCGAGACGAGCCCTCCGCCGAGCACCCGGCTGCTAGCGTTGGCACAGCGCCAACAACGAGTCTGGGGACGGATATGACGAGCGTGAACCACTTTCGGACGGGCAGCGGCGAACCACTGGTGCTGGTGCACGGGATCGGCAGCCGGTGGCAGGTCTGGGAGCCGATCATCCCGCTGCTGGCCGAGCGGTTCGAGGTGATCGCGGTGGATCTGCCCGGCTTCGGCGCCTCCGCGCCCCTGCCGCGCACCACCGTGGACACCCTCACCGACGCGCTCGCCGAGTTCCTGGCGGCCGAGGGCATCGAGCGACCGCACCTGGCCGGCAATTCGATGGGCGGGTACATCACGCTACGGCTCGGCGCGCGCGGGCTGGCCCGATCGGTCACCGCCTACTCCCCCATCGGGTTCTGGGACACCCCCGGCCGCATCTGGTGCCAGCAGACGCTCGGGAACTCGGTGGTCCTCGCGCGCGTGCTGAAACCGGTGATGCCGCGACTGCTCGGCACCGCCGCCGGACGCACCGCCTTCCTGTACCTGGTCTTCGGCCGACCGTGGGCGCTGGATCGGCAGACCGCGATGGACACCGCGCAGGGCGCGGCCGACGCCCCCGGCTTCCGCGAGGCACTTGCCTCGTTCACCGACGTGGCATTCGGCGAGATCGGCGCCCTGGCAGACATTCCCGTCACCATCGCCTGGGGCAACCGCGACGTGTTGCTCACCTACGCCACCCAGAGCCGCCGCGCCCGCCTCGCGCTGCCCACCGCCCGCCATCGGACCCTCTTCGGCAGCGGCCACACCCCGTTCTACGACGACCCGGACGCCTGCGCCCGAGTCCTGCTCGAACAGTTCGACCCCAGCCCGAGCTGACCGCCCGCATCCAGCAGGGTGTCGGCGGGTGCTCCGCCGAGCAGGATGCGCACGGCGTTCACCCAGCGGTCACGCAGCAGGCGGTTCTGCTCGACGTGACCGGTGAGCAGGGCGCGCATCGTCAGGCCGGTCATGATCTCGATGGTGAACTCGGTGATCGTGGGGACGCGGGGATCGTCGGGGAATTCGGCGCGGAACAGATCGCGCACGCGGATGTGCATCTGCTCGAGCAGGCGCTGTTCCAGGGGCAGGAACGCGGCACGCAGGTCCGGGTCGGTGCGCGCGCCGACCCAGCATTCCAGGGTGGCGAGGAACGACGGCCCCGAGAGCATGCCCATGGTCAGTTCCACCGCCGCCGCGAGACGGTCGCAGCCGGGCGGAATCTGCGCGAATTCGGTACTCAGCTGCTCGAATCGGCGTTCGGCCAGATGCTCCACCACGCCCGCGAGCAGGGCGGGCTTGGTCGGGAAGTGGTGTTGCAGGGTGCCGCGCGGCACGCCGGCGCGGTTCTGCACCTCGAGGGTGGTGGTGCCCGCGTAGCCGACCTCGACCAGGCTCGCCACGGCCGCGTCCAGCAGCCGCGCGCGGGTGCGCGCCCGGCGCCGCGCCTGCGTCTCGGGCACCGGATCAGCGTCCCTGCCAGCGGGGTTCGCGCTTCTCGGCGAACGCGAGCGCGCCCTCGGCGGCGTCCTTCGACACCAGCGCGGGCAACGCCACCTCGCCCTGCTTGGCGAACGCCTCGCCCGACGACCAGTCCGGCGATTCGTCGATGATCCGCTTGCTCGCCGCCACCGCCAGTGGTGCGGCGGAAGCGATCTCGGCGGCCAGCGTGAGCGCTGTCGCCAACGCTTCACCGGGTTCGGTGATCCGGTTGACCATCCCGAGCTGACACAGCCGCTCGGCACCGATCCGCCCGCCGGTGAGCGCCAGTTCCGCCGCGATCGGCCGGGGCAGCCGCTGGGTCAACCGCAGCACGCCACCGGCGGCGGCGACCAGGCCGCGCCGGACCTCGGGCAGCCCGAACTGGGCGTCGCGAGCGGCGACGATGAGATCCCCGGCCAGCGCGAGTTCGAAACCGCCCGCCAGCGCATACCCTTCGACGGCCGAGATCATCGGTTTGGACGGCGGCGCGGCGGTGATGCCGAGTGGGCCGCGCCGTTGCGTGATCGGCATCTCACCCTTGCTCGCGGCGATGAGATCCATTCCAGCACTGAATGTTCCGCCCGAACCGGTGAGCACGAGGACACGCGCGTCGGCGTCCGCTTCGAAGGCGTCGACGGCCGCCTCGATGGCCTGCGCGGTCGCCAGGTCGATGGCGTTGCGCGCCCGTGGACGGTCGACGGTGAGCACGGTGACCGCCTCGCGGCGCTCGACCCGCAGGGTGTCGCTCATCGGGCAGTCCTTTCCGACAGGGTGATCCGGTCCGCGGCGACGATATCGATCTTCGCGCCGAGCGGGTCGGTTTCGGTGAACGCGGCGATGATCCCGGGGTCGCTCACCCGCACCAGGGTGCGGGCCCCGGCCGGGTTCAGCGCGCTGACCACCACGGCCTCGGGCTCGTCGGCGCGTTCGGGGGCCGGACCCTTGCGGTAGGGCACGGTATAGGACTCGACGGTGGCGGGGCCGGTGTAGCCGGGCGCGGTCGCGCGGTGGGCGTCGGGGGTGGGCACCTCGACGGCGCGGAACAGCCGCGCGGGCGGGCGGGTGGAATACACGCCGACGCCGTGTTTGGTGGCGTACCAGCCGAGCGCGGTCGCGAGACCGAACGAATCCGGTTCGGCGCGAAGGCGTTCGGCGAGGGCGGCGATGGCGTGGGTGGTGTAGTTGTTGCCCGGGCCGCCCCCGAAGGTGAGTCCGCCGGTGAGCGAGAGCGGGCGGCTCGGGTCGTCGAGCGGCAGGCCGAGGGCTTCGGCGCCCACCTGCACGGCGATCGGGAAGCAGGAGTACAGGTCGATGTGGGCGATGTCGTCGATGCCCACGCCCGCGTCGGACAACGCCTGCGCGCCGACCGCGGCGATGGCGGGCGAGGCGGCCATGTCCGCGCGCTCGCTGACGAACCACACCTCGTTGCCGGTCGCGCCACCGTGCGGGAAGACCCAGCGCTCACGCGGCACGCCCGCGGCATCGGCGGCCGCCGCACTGCACAGGATCAGCCCGGCGCCCTGGTCGACGGAGAGATTGGCGACCAACAGCTTTCGATAGGGGCTGGTCACCATGCGGTTGTCCGGGGTGGCCGTGATCAGGCCGCGCACGCTGTGCCGTTCGGGCAGCCAGGCGTAGGGGTTGGTGGCGGCGATCTCGGAGAATCGTGACCACAGCCCGCCGATACGCTCGAGGTAGGCTGGCTCGCTCAGGCCGAGGCGTCCACGCAGGGCGTTCTCCATCAGGGCGTAGAAGTAGATCGGCCCCCACAGTCCCGCCCCGGTTTCCATCTCGGAGTTCGGGCCCTTGTCCGAGCCGAGCACCTCGTCCGGCGCGGCGTCGGCGGGCTGGTCCGGCCAGTCCGGCACGGTCCCGGCGCGTTTCGCGGCGTTCGCGGCGGCTACCGATTCCGCGCCCGCGATCAGCACGACCTCGGCGCGGCCGTCGGCGATCGCCTGCGCGGCCCAGTTGACCAGCCGCTGTGGGCCGTCGCCGCCGAAACGCGCGGTCTGCGCCGTGCGTTTCGGCGTCGCGCCGAGTTCGCCGGCGACCATCGCCGCCAGGTCCGGGTAGGGCTTGCTCACCGGCGCGACGGCGGCGACCACGTCGGCCGCGCGCACCAGCCGATCGCCCGCGCCGCTGTCGGCGCCCGCGCGACGCAGCGCTTCGGCGGCCAGTTCCACCGGGCCCGGCAGGCCCGGTTCACCGCTGCGGTGCACGACCTGACCGACGCCGACGAGCACCGGCGTCCGCGGGTCCATTCCGGCTGGCAGCATTGTTCCTCCGCTCGCGAAATACCGTCATCTTTGACGGTTACTTCGATTCCGATTACAGCAGAGGCCATCCCGTAGCACAATCGCAGGGCACGACCGGCCTTAGCCGAGCGGATGCTGGGATATCCAGCGGTAGTCAGAGGCATCCCGAGCGGCGCGGGCTTGTGCGGTTTCATCAGCGCATGCCCTGCATAGGGACCCTTTTCCCAGAAGAACAGCGCAAGACCCCAATTTCGCGGGATTCACTGCTAGCATTTCCGACGATTTGCCAGCCAGTCGGATTGTGGTTCGGGACACATGAGGGGGCTGTGTGTCGCGTGCCCATTCGGCGAGAACCGGAGGGCCCACTGACCTTGAAGAAGACCGCCTCGATCCTGCTGTCGTCACTGGCGGGTGCCACGGCCTTGCTTCTCACGGCGACTACCCCCGCCGCGGCAAACCCAAACGCGATCAACCCGATCCCGGTGCTCAACGGCACCAACGGCCTACCGAACCTACTCGGCCGCACCAAGGCGGTGTTCCAGGTGACCGGCATGGCCAGCCCCAACAACACCCACGCCTACAACGTGCTCGGCACCGATCTGGGCATCATGTGGGACAACGGGCACGGTGAGATGCTGACGGCCTTCGGCGACACGGCGGGCGTCGGCTTCCCGAATCTGCTGGCGGGCAGCACCTGGGCGTGGCGCAGCAACATCCTGGTGCGCAGCCACACCAAGAACCCCGCCAACGGCATCTATTTCGACAGCGTGGTGCGCGACGTGTTCGGGCAGGCGCGGGATCTCATTCCGAGCCCGAAGATCCCGTTCGTGGAGATCAGCCGCATTCCCACCGCGGGCATCTCGGTCAACGGCGTGCAGTACATGAGCCTGATGTCGGTGAAGAGCTGGGACACCGTCGGCCAGTGGACCACCAACTTCTCCGGCCTGGCCGCATCCGCCGACAACGGCGAGACCTGGGCCGATCTCGGGCACACCCGCAGGCCGAACGAGGGCGGCAACGCCAATTTCCAGATGAACGCCTTCCTCAAGAGCGGCGGCTACATCTACGAATACGGCACCCGCTCCGGCCGCAACAACGCCGCGTTCGTGGCGCGCGTGCGCGAGGAGCACATCGAGAATCTCGGCGAGTACGAGTACTGGGACGGCAACGGCTGGCGCAAGAACGACGTCAACGCCGCCGCACCGATCATGCACGGCGTCGGCGAACTCTCGGTGATGTACAACGACTATCTGGGCCAGTACATCTCGCTCACCACCGACCCGTTCAATTCGGTGGTCATGCGCCGCGCGTCGTCACCGGAGGGGCCGTGGAGCGCGCCGGAGGTGCTCATCGACACCCGCGAGCTGCCGACCGCCTACGCGCCGTCGATCTTCCCGTACCAGACCGGCCGTGACCTGTACTTCCTCACCACCGTGCACAGCCAGTACAACGTCGTGCTGATGCGCACCACGCTGTGATCGCCGTCCTCCCGGCGACGAGGTCTTGACCTCAACAAAAGTTGATGTTCGAGGCTGGGCGCGAACCGTTCGATCGCTGGGAGGAACCATGAACACCGTTGTCGCCGAGCCCGCAGTCCGCGAGTGGCTGCGGGCCACCGCCGTACCGGTCACGGAATCCGACGCCGGCCTGTCCGCGCTGGTCGAGCGACTCGGGCGGGCGCGCATCGTGGGGCTGGGCGAATCCACCCGGTTCTCGCGCGAGACATTCGGCATCAGGGACCGCATCTTCCGGGCCCTGGTCACCGAGCACGGATTCCGGGCGCTGGCCGTGCAGGACGGCGCGCGGTCCGGCGAACGCCTGGACCGGTACGTGCGCACCGGTGCGGGCGATCCGCGCGGCGTGCTCGCCGGGGCGTGGCGGCCGTGGCGGACCGTCCAGATGGCGGCGACGTTGGCGTGGATCCGCGCGTTCAACCAGCGGCATCCCGACGACCAGGTCGCGGTCTTCGGCGTCGAGCCGCCCGCCGCCGAACCCGCCGACTACGACCTCGTCCTCGACCACGTGCGCCGCGTGGCGCCCGAGCGGGCACCGCAGGTCGAAGCCCATCTCGCCCCGATCCGCACCGCACACCGGATCGACGAGCACGTCCAACGACACCAGGGCATCCACCCGGGCCGCCCGTTCGCCGAGCACGCCGCCGACGCGCTGGCCATCGTCGAAAGCCTGCCCACCGCGCCCGGCACCGACACCGCCCGCGCCGCGATGCGCCTCATCCTGCGGTTCCACCGCACCAGCGTCGCGGCGACCGGATTCGCCGCCGACGAGCGGGACGCCGCCGACCGCATCGACGACTGGCAGCAGCGCACCGGCGCGAAGATCGCCTACTGGGACGGCATCGCGCACACCAGCGGCGTCGCCCTCGGCGTCGGCGCGTCCGCCTTCGCGGGCGCGGGCAGCCACCTACGGGCCCGGCACGGCGCGGAGTACGCGTCCGTGGCGATCGGGTTTCACCACGGCGACCTCGGCGTCGCGCACGCGCCTGCCCCGCGCCCCGACCTGATGGACGCCGTTCTGGGGACGGTCGACCTGCCCGCGTTCGCTCTCGACCTGAGGGCTTCGGCGCCCGAGCCGGTGCGGGCCTGGTTGCGGAGTCCGGCGAAACTGCGGGTGATCAGCGGCGTCTACGACCCGGCCGAGGACGAGAAGGCACACATCACGGTCCCCTCGCCGGCCGAGGCGTTCGACGCGCTGGTGTTCGTCCGGGAGACGACGCCGGTGGAGTGGTTCCCGGAGTTCGACGGGCGGTAAGGGGCTATTGCTTCTTGCCTGCGGCGCGAGCGGCGCCCTCCGGCCAGATCACATCCACCGGCAGGCCGCGCGCCCGCGCCGACTCGACCACCGAGGCGGTGCCACCGGACTGTCCGGCGGCACCGTCCCACACGGCAACCAGACGGTCCACACTCCCCAGCACCGCCTCGTTCGCGACTTCGTAGGCGTCGCGCCCGGCGTCGTCGAAATCCATCACCCGCACCCGCGCGGCCCGCTCCACCAACGCGTCGAACTCCGCCGCGTGATCCGGCTTCACCTTGACGGCCCGGTAGTTGCGCGAGGGCAACACCACCTCGAGTCGCCCGCCCACGTCGAGCACCGCCCGCGCGAACACACTGTCGGCACCGCGAGCCAGGCACGACACCCCGACCACCTCGTTCGGATCGTGCTGGGCGAGCAACGCCCGCACCGCGTCGTAGACCTTCACCGCAGTGGGCTCGGTGATGTTCATGTGCCCGCTGACACCGATCCGCACCATGCCCGACCCCCTCCTCACACCGTCGCCACCAGAGGCCGCATCCGCTCCCGCAGGTCAGCACGGCCGGATATCTGGAACTTCGCATGCGGTTCTACACGGCCCCAGGGCTTTTCGCGATCCGGTCGACGGTGTCGGGTTCCGTCGCAGGGAACAGGGCACCGGCAGCGGTACCGGACCGTCGGCTCCGCCGCAATACACTCGCAGCATGGATGCGGCCGACTGGGACGAGCGGTACGCGCAGAGCGAACTGGTCTGGGGTGCGCCGCCGAACAACACGGTGGTGGAGTACGTCTACGGCCTGCAGCGGCGCACGACGGCGGAGGACGAGGGCCGGTTGCCGCGCGCGCTGGATCTCGCGTGCGGTGAGGGGCGCAACGCGCTGTGGCTGGCGACCCACGGCTGGGAGGTGCACGCGGTCGACTTCTCGCAGGTCGGCATCGACAAGGGGCGGACGGTGGCGACCCGGCTGTCGCGCTCGGTGCGGAGCCGGATCACCTGGCAGTGCGCGGACGTCACCGATCTCGACGCGGCGGGCGTCAGCGGCCCGTTCGACTTGGTGCTGATGGTGTTCCTGCACCTGCCCGAACAGCAGCGGCGCGCGGTCGTGCGGGCGGCGGCCCGGCGGCTGGCGCCCGAGGGCACCCTGCTGGTGCTCGGCCACGACAGCACCAACCTCACCGACGGTCACGGCGGCCCGCAGGACCCCGCGATCCTGTTCACCCCCGACGACATCGCCGCCGACCTGGCCGACGAACCGGACATCAGGATCAGGATCGCCGACCGCGTCCTGCGCCCGACCGAGGCGGGCGAGGCCATCGACGCGCTGGTGGTGGCGAGTCGCGATCCCGCTCAGTCCTGACCGGACCACCGCCGCAACCACGGCTCCACCGTCGCGACGATGACGTCGAATCCGCCGCGGAACGAATGCGGCTGCCCCGGGATCACCCGCACCTCGGCGGCGTCGGCGGCATCCGGCACCCCGAACGGGTCGTTGGCCCCGTTCACCACGACCACCGCCACCGGCGCGGCCGCCAGCAACTCGTCCCGCCGGGTCTTCTCGGGTTTGCCCGGCGGATGCAGCGGGAACGACAGCGCCAGCACCCCGCGCGCCCCCGCCGCCACGGCGGTCCGGCAGGCCACCCGCGCCCCGTTGCTACGCCCGCCCTGCACCAGGGGTCCCTGCGGATACCGGGCACGCACAGCCGCCACGATCTCCAGCCAGGCCGCGTCCTGCTTGTCCGCGGCTCCCGGCGCCCGCCGGCCGGCCACCCGGTAGGGCTGCCTCGCCCTGGCCACGACACCACCCAGCGCCAGCGCCGAATCCCTAACCACCAGTAGGTCTTTCGCGTCCACGCCGCCACCTGAGCCGTGCGTGAGCAGCAGCAGGAACCGGGGGTCGGGCGGCACGTCCAGCTCGACCTCGGCCGGACCCGCACTGGTCTCGATGCGCACACCTCACCGTAACCGCAGCGTGCAGGTGATATCCGCGTCCCGGTCAGCGGCCTGTTTTTCACATCACATTGCCGTCCGGGGACTTTTGCGCGGGCATTACCCGGCGGTAATATCGGTTAAAGTTACCCGCGAGTAGCATGCGGAAAGCCGGTTCGCCGGTGGCGACAACGGGCGGGAACGGCACCACACCGACCGCACCAACTCAACGGAGAGTGAGTACAAGACATGGGTCACTACAAGAGCAACGTCCGCGACCTGGAGTTCAACCTCTTCGAGGTCCTGGGTCTGGGCAGCATCCTGGACAGCGGCGCCTACGGCGACCTGGACACCGACACCGTCAAGGAGATGCTCAACGAAGTGCGTCGCCTGGCCGAGGGCCCGCTCGGTGAGTCCTTCGCCGACGCCGACCGCAACCCCCCGGTCTTCGACCCCGAAACTCACTCGGTGACCCTGCCCGAGTCGTTCAAGAAGAGCTACAAGACCCTCGAAGAGGGCGGCTGGGACAAGTTCTCCGTCGATGAGGAGCTGGGCGGCATCAAGTTCCCCCGCACCGCCTACTGGGCCATCGCCGAGCTGATCCTGGGCGCGCAGCCCGCCGCCTTCATGTACGCCGCGGGCGCCGGCTTCGCCAACATCTTCTACAACAACGCCACCGAAGAGCAGAAGAAGTGGGCCAAGATCGCCGTCGAGCAGGGCTGGGGCGCCACCATGGTGCTCACCGAGCCCGATGCCGGCTCCGACGTGGGCGCGGGCCGCACCAAGGCCATCAAGCAGGAGGACGGCTCCTGGCACATCGAGGGCGTCAAGCGGTTCATCACCTCCGCCGACTCCGACGACCTGTTCCCGAACATCATGCACCTGGTGCTGGCGCGCCCCGAGGGCGCCGGGCCGGGCACCAAGGGCCTGTCGCTGTTCTTCGTGCCGAAGTTCCACTTCGATCCGGAGACCGGTGAGCTGGGCGAGCGCAACGGCGTGTTCGTCACCAACGTCGAGCACAAGATGGGCCTGAAGGTCTCGGCCACCTGTGAGGTCACCTTCGGCGGCCACGGCGTCCCCGCCAAGGGCTGGCTGGTGGGCGAGGTGCACAACGGCATCGCGCAGATGTTCGAGGTCATCGAGCACGCCCGCATGATGGTCGGCACCAAGGCCATCGCGACCCTGTCGACCGGCTACCTGAACGCGCTGGACTACGCCAAGAACCGCGTGCAGGGCGCCGACCTGACCCAGATGACCGACAAGGCCGCCCCGCGCGTCACCATCACCCACCACCCCGACGTGCGGCGCAGCCTGGCCATGCAGAAGGCCTACGCCGAGGGCCTGCGCGCGGTGTACCTCTACACCGCCGCCCACCAGGACGTCGATGTGGCCGCGCAGGTCTCCGGCGCCGACGCCGACCTGGCGGCGCGCGTGAACGATCTGCTGCTGCCGATCGTCAAGGGCGTCGGCTCCGAGCGCGCCTACCAGTACCTGACCGAATCGCTGCAGACCTTCGGTGGCTCCGGCTTCCTGCAGGACTACCCGATCGAGCAGTACATCCGCGACGCCAAGATCGACAGCCTCTACGAGGGCACCACCGCGATCCAGGCGCAGGACTTCTTCTTCCGCAAGATCGCCCGCGACCGCGGCGTCGCCCTGGCCCACGTGGCCGGGCAGGTGCAGAAGTTCATCGACGCCGAGTCCGGCAACGGCCGCCTCAAGGCCGAGCGCAAGCTGCTCGCCACCGCCCTCGAGGACGTGCAGGCCATGGCCGCCACCCTCACCGGCCACCTGATGGGCGCCCAGCAGGACCCGAAGGAGCTCTACAAGGTCGGCCTGGGTTCGGTGCGCTTCCTGCTCGCCGTCGGCGACCTGCTCATCGGCTGGCAGCTGCTGCGCCACGCCGAGGTCGCGATCGCCGCCCTGGACAACGGCTCCGACGAGCCCTTCTACCACGGCAAGATCGCCACCGCGCAGTTCTTCGCCCGCAACGTCCTGCCCGAGCTGACCGCCACCCGCGCGATCCTGGCCAACCTGGACAACGACATCATGGAGCTCGACGAAGCCGCGTTCTGAGCGGCTCCGCCCGACATCCGCTGAGAGCGGCCCGGATCTTCCGGGCCGCTCTCGTCGTTTCACCGACACCGGCCCGCCCGCTTCCCTTCCGCGCGGAACCAGGCAGAATATGGCGGGCAGACCGCGCGCCACCCAGAAGGGATCCCCGGATGAAACGATCGCTGTCCGCACTCGCCAGATTCGGCGTGCTCGCCGCCGCCTGCAGCGTCGCGCTGGCGGCCCCCGCCGTCGCCGACCCGAACAACGTCAACCCCATCCCGGTGCTCAACGGCTGGCGCGGCCTGCCCGACCTGCCCGGCCCCACCGAGGCCGTCTTCCAGATGACGGGCATGGACAGCCCCAACCGCACCCAGAACGTCAACGTCCTCGGCACCGACCTCGGCATCATGTGGGACGACGGCGCCGGCCGCATGATCACCGCCTTCGGCGACAGCGCGGGCCTCGGGTTCCCCAACCTGCTCGCGGGCAGCATGTGGGCCTGGACCTCCAACGTGCTGTTCCGCAGCAGCACCAAGGACCCCTCCGACGGCATCTACTTCGACAGTGTCGTCCCCAACCCGCTGCCCAGCCCGAAGATCCCCGGCATCGAGATCAGCCTCATCCCCACCGCGGGCGTCTCCGTCGGCGGTGTGCAGTACATGAGCATGATGTCGGTGCGCGAATGGGGCGACCACGGCAAGTGGCATACCAACTTTGCCACCCTCGCCGCCTCCGGCGACGGCGGCCAGACCTGGGCCCAACTCACCCACACCCGCCGCGCCAACATCGACGGCCACGAACGGTTCCAACAGAACGCTTTTCTGAAGAACGACGGGTTCGTCTACCGCTTCGGCACCCCCGCCGGACGGGACAATCCCGGCTTCATCTCCCGCGTGCGCGAAGCCGACATCGCCAACATCGACGCCTACGAATACTGGGACGGGCGGGAGTGGAAGCTCAACGACCCCAAGGCATCCGCGCCGATCGTGGGCAACGTCGGTGAACTGTCGGTGCAGTGGAACGACCACCTCGGACAGTTCGTCATGCTCACCACCGACCCGGCGAATTCCGTTGTGATGCGGACAGCCTCGGCACCGGAAGGACCGTGGAGCCCGCCACGGGTGTTGGTGGATGCGCGGGACCTGCCGTCCGCCTACGCGCCCATGATCTTCCCCTACCAGACCGGGGACGATCTGTACTTCCTGCTGACCGTGCACAGCCAATACAACGTGCTGCTCATGCGAACACCGTTGTGAGGGGACGTTTCGAATAGACGTCCGCCCCGTAGCGGAGATTTCCCCCACCCGGGAAAACGTATCCCATGTCACGGATAAGGGAGCGGCCTCACCGCGTCCACGTATTCCACCAGAACGGGTGATGGCCGTATACCCAGCCTTTCCAGCTCGCAGGAGAAAACCGAACGTATCCGCGCGTCAGTTCTCGCGCGCCCACAACTCCTCGGCCCGTAGCCCCTCCAAACGCGCCTCCTCCATCCGCGGACGAAACCACGCCGGAATGTTCTCCTCCGACCGCGGGAATCCAATGGTCCTTCGCCGACGACCCCGGCAACGACGGTATCCCGATTGTCGACCTACCGGCAGTCACGCGCCGGCACCCGGCAGGCGTACAGCACCTTTCGCAGGACGTCGAACTCCTCCGGAGTGCGCAGAAACGGCCTTCTCGGCTTCTCCGCGCGGGTTACTTCTCCGGGGGGAGGATGGGCGGGGCGAAGACGTCTTCGAGCGGGGTGGGGCCGGTGTAGCGGCGGCAGTTGCAGCGGACCCATTCGCGCAGGCCGTGGGTGCCGCGGCGCGAGGTTTCGGCGTGGCAGGTGCCGTCGGTGCGGTCGTGCAGGGCCAGGTCGTGGCCGCAGCCGCAGCGGGCTGTCAGCTGCGGGTTGGACCGGGTGCGGCGGCGGGGGACGAACCGGCCGAGGAGCCAGCCGATGCCGACCAGACCGCCACCGACCACAAGGCTCAATGGATCCATGTAGGGAGGATACGGAGCGACGCCGGTGCGGGTCGAGAGGTCGGGGGGACGGCCCGGAGTGCGGGCCGTCCGAAGCCTGGAAGGGCCCGCTCAGGCGGCCGAGCCGGTGCCGATCAGATTGCCGAGCGCGGTCAGCAGGTTCGACGAGCCGGCGCTCCAGCCGTCGAGGTAGGGGTTGGTGTAGCCGGCGGTGGGGAGTGGCTTGACGCCGCCGGAGCCGGTGGTGATGAGGGTGGCCAGGCCGTCGACGAAGTTCGCCGAGCCGGTGGCGGAGCCGGTGCCGACCTCGTCGGCGGCGGCCATGCCGGTGCCGGCGAGCACGAAAGCGGTGGCGGCGACAGCGATTCCGAGCGCGCGCATCTTGCCCATGATTCTTCTCTTTCGACAATCATCGGCGACACCGTGCCACCGACCGGCATATGCTCGACGCCCGAGATTTGCGTGGGTCGTCCGGTCGGTGAACAGGGTGCGAATGCTGCGTGTCGGTCGGAAAGTCCTGCCGGTTCAATGATTTACGCGCGCACCGGCGTGGTTTTCCGTTCGGAATTGTCCGGCGGCGGTCAGGGAGCGGGGGTCTCGCCGGGGGCTGCGGACGAACCGGAGGACAGCAGTTCCAGCAGCGCGGGCAGCAGCTGGGCCGAACCGGTGTCGACGGGCGTCTCGTCGGCGACCTCACCGGCAGGCGCCTCGGACGAACCGGACGACAGCAGCTCCAGCAGCGCGGGCAGCGCCTCCGCCGAGCCTGTGCCGACCGGCGCCTCATCAGCGACCTCACCGGCAGGCGCCTCGGACGAACCGGACGACAGCAGCTCCAGCAGCGCGGGCAGCGCCTCGGCCGAACCGGTGCCGGTGGCCGGAGTCTCTTCGGCGGTCGCGGCACCGGCGCCGGCGAGCACCAGGCCGGCGGCGGCGACGAGGGCGATGCCGAACGTACGAATCTTCACAGTGAATACCCCTCCGGGACAGTTTATTTCCGTCGATCACGTATGTGATCAATCGAGAATTTTTCTATCACGGGCGTTTCGGCGCGCACACTATTTCGCGCACCGGCCGATCCGGCGGTTTTCGCTGATTATTAGCTGTTCGCGCGGTGAAATTCTCGGTTCGAAGACACCCGAGCGACCGGCCCGCGGAGCCGACCGTCGGTGGCTGCGGTACGCCCGAGCTGGGCACGAGCGACGGATTCCCCGGTCGATGCGTGTTTCCGAGCAGCGGGTGGCGGCCGCCCGCCCATGAAATCCCCGGCAATTCCCACCATTCGACGGCAACCGTCGCGAAGGCGCCGTGCCCCCAGAATTACCGGCAGGTCAGCAACCGGAAAGCTAGCGTGTGATTTGTTTCACAAAAATGAACTGTAACGTTTCCCTGCCCCCTATTCAGGGGTATCAAGAGCGGTTCACTCGCACTTGACGATCGGGATGGGGTCGTACTTCACCGTGCGGGTGGTCCGGGAGATCTCGCGGCCGGTCTTCCGGTCGGTGATCACGCGGGTGTCGCTGACGGTGAAGCCGGGGGCGCCCTCGGAGGCGATGCAATCCTTGCCCTTGGGCAGGGTGATGGTGGTGGGCTCGGTGGGCTTGGTGCGTTCGCCGGTGATGGACTCGACGTTGACGGTCTTGGTGCCCCACAGGCGCACGGTGACCTCCGAGTCGGTGGCGAAAGCTTCGATGTAGACGCCGGATTCGGTGTTGTTGCGGAACTTGAGGTCGATGGCGCCGTCGAAGACGGTGGCTTCGCGGGCGGCGGGGTAGCGGGAGATGTAGTAGCTGTGTTCGGTGTGGCCCGCGTCCTCCAGGCCGGCGAAGTAGGCGGCGTTGTAGAGGGTGGTGGCGAACTGGCTGATGCCGCCGCCGACGGCGGTGCTCGGGCGGCCGTGGTCGATGATGCCGGACTCGACGTACCCTTCGGCCGTGCCGCGCGGGCCGGTGAACCCGTTGAGCGAGAACGTTTCTCCCGGGCGCACCACCGCGCCGTTGACCTTGCGGGCGACGGTGCGGATGTTCACCCCGGACGGTCCGCTGAAACCGCTGGTGGTGAATTCGCCCATGGGCTCGACGATGCCGAGCTTCTCGGCGGCCTCGGTGGTGAGCTTGGGCTCGACCTTCTCGTAGACGGCCTGGGCGGTGCGCTGCTGGGCGACCAACAGCGCGGGCAGCTGTTCGAGGGTCTTGGCCCAGTTGACCTTGTCGCCGACGACGGCGGGCACCACCCGGGGCCTGCCGCCGGTGAGGGCGAAGGTGGCGTCCTTGGGTTCGATCTCGGAGGTGGCCAGCTGCGGGGCGAGCGCGGCGACCGCGGCGTCGTGGTTGTAGTTCGCCGCGAGTCCGCCCTGGCCGTCGGGGGTGAAGGACAGCACGGTCGCGATCTGCTGCGGGGTGAGCACGGCCCTGGCGCCCTTGCCCTCGAACACGACGTCACCGCTCACGGCGGGCAGGGCGATCTCCCGCAGAGCGCGGTCGACGGCCTCGGGCTGGACGGTGAGCGGTGCGGGGACGACCGGGAGGGTGAGCGGGTCGCCCTCGATCCAGTGCTCGATCATCTCGGTGCGGGCGGCGGCGCGGTCCAGGACGCGGCCGGGGACCGGCGGCACGGCGACGGGCTGGGCGCTGTCGAAGCGGATGGTGCCTTCGACGGTGGGCTGGTCGTGCACCTTCAGCGCGTCGAGCTGGCGGTCGAGCGCGGCGTCGTCGACGGTGCTGGCCACCGCGACGTGGCGGGTACCGAACAGGGAGATGAAGCGGGTGACCGGGTTGATGGGCTGACCACCGATGCGGTCCCAGGTGCCCGCCCAGTCGATGCCGAGCCCCGCGGCGGCGGGGACCATCCGGTCCTGCACGTCGCCGATGCGCAGCGGCACCTCCTGGTCGGCGCGGCCGTCGAGGGCGGCACGCAGTCTGGTGTCGGCCTCGTCGATGTCCATGCCGCCGATGTCGACGCCGGCGACCACGACGCCGCGCGGCACCTCACCGGCGCTGAGCGCGGCGTCGGCGGCGTAGGCGATACCCGCGACGGCCAGCACGGCGCCGACGGCGAGTCCCGCGCGCCGGGCGGTGCGCTGCTGCCACCATGGCCCGGGTCGCTCACCGCCGGTGCGTCCGGGCGGTACCGTCGGGCGTCGCGGCGGGGCGCCCGCTCCGGGCGCGGGTGCGCCGGCACGGCCGGTGCCGATGGGCACGGTGGGTGAGGAATCACCGGGCCACTCCGCGCCGTCCGCGCTCTGCCGCGGGACGTCGCTCTGTTGCGGACCGTCGGTCTGCTGGGGGACACGGAACTGGGTGGTGGGCGCCTCGGCCAGCCGGTTCGATTCGAGGAGCTGGCGCAGACCGACCTCGCCGCCCGCTCGGCGGCCCTGACCGTGGCGTCCGGTGCTCGACTCGCTGGTCACGAACCGTCCTTCCGTGCAGATCTCCCTCGCGGGCCCGCCACCTGCGGACCCCCGGCCACGATACCGACCTCTCCGGACATCGTCAGCCCGGCGAAAAGGGGCAGCAAACAGCACGCAACGGGTCGGACGGGGCATCGGTGAGCGCACACGAATAAGGCTCCGCGCAGTTGCCGGGTCGGGGGTCTGGCAACTGCACGGAGCCGATCTGTTTATCGGGGCAGCGCACCGCGCGTTACACATCGCGCGCAGAATCGAGAAGAAGGCCACCGGAGCACCGCTCACCCCGAGGAGAGAGGGATCGAATGCAGCTGGGAATGATCGGCCTGGGCCGGATGGGCGGCAACATCGTCCGCCGGATCGTCCGTGACGGGCACACCGCCGTCGGGTACGAACGCAAGAGCGCCAACATCGAGGAACTGCGGGCCGAGCTGGGCGAACGCTTCCAGGGCACGACCGACCTGCGCGAGTTCGTCGCCGCCCTGGAGACGCCGCGGGTGGTGTGGGTGATGATCCCGGCGGGCGCGACCGGGGCGGTGATCGCCGAGGTGGCCGAGCTGCTGGAGCCGGGCGACATCGTGATCGACGGCGGCAACAGCCGCTACCACGACGACATCCGGCGGGCCGAGGAGCTGAAGCCGAAGGGCATCCACTACGTCGACATCGGCACCTCGGGCGGGGTGTTCGGCCTCGACCGCGGATTCTGCCTGATGATCGGCGGGGAGCCGGAGCCGGTCGCGCATCTCGACCCGCTGCTGAAGTCGATCGCCCCTGGCGTGGACGCGGCGCCGCGCACGCCCGGCCGCACCGGCGAGCCCACCCCCGCCGAACAGGGCTACCTGCACTGCGGACCGGCCGGCGCCGGGCATTTCGTCAAGATGGTGCACAACGGCATCGAATACGGGGCGATGGCGGCCTACGCCGAAGGGCTCAACATTCTCCACAAGGCCGACTACGGTCTGTCGCACTCCGGGGAGTTCTCCGCCGAGGAGACGCCGCTCGAACACCCCGAGCACTACCGCTACCGCATCGATGTGCCGCAAGTCACCGAAGTGTGGCGGCGTGGTTCGGTGGTGGCCTCCTGGCTGCTGGACCTCACGGCGGCGGCGCTGCACGCCGACCCGAACCTGGATTCCTTCGGCGGCCGGGTGTCCGATTCCGGCGAGGGTCGGTGGACGCTGGACGCGGCGATCGATACCGGCGTGCCCGCGCCGGTACTGGCGGCGGCGCTGTTCGGGCGGTTCTCCTCGCGCGGGGAGTCGCTGTACGCCGACAAGGTGCTCTCGGCGATGCGCAAGGCCTTCGGCGGGCACAACGAATTGCCGCGGACATGAGCGAAGGCTCCCCCGGCGTCGCCCGGGGGAGCCTCCGTCACCTCGTCACTCGAACCGGCTGTCGAGCCAGTCGATGGTCTGCATGCCGAACAGGTCCGTGCCCCACTGGTAGAGGTTGGTCAGCATGGTGACCATGCTGCAGTCGGTGGGCGCGTAGGTGACGTCGGCGCCCGCCGCCCGGTAGGTGTCGGCGAGCTCGCGGGCGTCGCGGGCGGGCACCAGCGACATGAACGAATCGTCGGCCGCGCACGAGGCGATGAGCACCGGCGCGCCCGGGGTGCCCGACCGGCCGAGCACGTTGTCCTCGAACACGTGCTGGAAGGCGGGCTCGTCGGCCGGGTGCACACCCGAGGTGAACAGGGTGTTCAGCGGGAGGAACGGCAGCGTGAAGTAGGCGGGGGTCTGGCACTGGGTGCGGTAGTAGTCGGCGACGGCCTTGCCCGCCGGGTTCAGTTTCGCGTCCAGCTCCATCTCCGGGTACCACGGCTCGAGGCCGAGCAGGGTGGCGAAGGCGAAGCCGGAGCCGACCGAGCCGTCGGCGACGCGCATGAAGTTGCGCGGGTTGACGACCATGCCCTCGAGCACGGTGGACTTCACGTCGAGGTCCGGGGCGTAGGTCGGCTGGAGTTCGGCGGCGAAGGCGGCGCCGACGCCGCCGCCCGCGATGCCGAACAGCGCCACCTGCGCGTCGGGATTCAGCCCGCCCTCGGTGAAGTTCAGCGCGGCGCGGGCGCCGTCGAGCTGGGCGCGCGCGGCGAACTTGCCCGCGAACACACCGTGCGGATCCCGGTCGGCGTCGTTGCCGACATCGGAGATCATCACCGCGTGGCCCTTGCCGAACATCAGCGCCAGCGGGCCGAGGGCCGACCAGGACGCGCCGTCCATGGGCGCCCCGCCGGTCCACTGGGTGCTCGGATGACAGGACGGACCGACGCTGTCGTTGGCCTCCTGGTAGGAGATCAGGTGCTTCTCACCGACCGGCTGCCCGTCCACCGGGATCATCAGGATGCCGGTGCTGATGATCGGCGTGACCCCGTCCAGCCCGGTGGTGACGTACATGAGCTTGTAAGCGTCGAGGTTCGCCGGCTTCACACCGGTGAACAGCACGTCGACCTTCTTCGACTTCAGCACCGTGCCCGGCTGCTCGGCGCCGGTGAGCGGCGGTTCTTCGTAGAAGGGGTCGTCGGCCCGCAGACCACGGAGAATCTCGTCGGGGGAGGCGACGGTGGCGCCTTGCAGCGCGCCGACGACGTAGCCGTTGAACACCTCGTTCAGGCCCGGCGTGCGCGGCGGCAGCGGTTCCGCCACGGCGGCGCCCGCAGCCGACATCGTCAGTGCCGCGCCCGCGAGCGCGGCCGTGATCGTCTTCCAACCCATGTCAGCGCACCGCCATTTCCGTTTCCGCGGGAGTGATTCGCAGGCCCCTGGCCGCCGATTCGAGCAGCTGCGGAATGGTCAGCAGCGGCCTATGCGTTTCCATCTGCACCTCGTAGGGTGTCCGCATCACGGCTTCCAGCGCGGGCCAGTTGTTCGCCACCTGATCCTTGTACTTGGGCAGCAGTTCGGTGGTGATGTAATCCCACCGGTCGTCCAGCACCGACCAATTCCACCCCGGCAGCGGCAGCGTGAGAATCATGGCGCGGCCGTCGGTTCCGGTGAAGGGGATCTGCACCGGGCGGAATTCGCGTGGCGGCAGCACACCGGCGACCGACGGGGAGCCCGCGGCGCCGCTCACATAGGTGATGGCTTCGCCGACGCTTCCCTTGTATTCGCGGACATGATCCCATTGCGCGCCGATCGCCCATTCCTGCTCGCGGCGCAGCAGCGTGGCGTTGCCCGCCGCGATGCGGTCGTGGTCACCCGAGGCGATGTCGCGCCACGCGGTCAGCACCGACGCGTCGATCAGCCCCGCGCGCTGGAATTCCTCGATGGCCGGCAGTCCTTCGCGCACATACGCGGTGTGCAGCGGCATGAGATCCGAGAAGATGTTCTTCTGCATCACCAGGATCATTCCGATGATGTAGCGGATGTCCTCGGGGGTGATCTGCGAACCCGCCTCGGCCAGCGCGGCCAGTCCGCGGGGCAGCATCGTCACCGCGGCCGGGCCCGCGGCCTGCTGCACGGCCGCGACCACCGAGCGCGCCGATTCGGACAGGCCGGGCAGCGAATACATGGTGCCCATCAGCTCGAAATCGAGCAGTCCGCCGCCGAAGTCGGCGCCGACCTGCCCGGCCATTCCGGCCCATTGCAGTTCGCGGTGCTCGAGTTGCAGGTCTTCGTAATAGCGGTAGGACTTGATGAGGTTCTCGCGGTTGGCCTGCACACCGGCCCGCGGATCCCAGGAACTCAGGTCGATGCCCGCGCGGTCGGTCGCCGCCACCAGCCAGTACTGGAACAGCAGCGCGGCATACCGGGTGGGCGCGACGCCCTGCGCGCGAGCCCGGTCCAGCAGCTCGCGCAGCTGCGCTGCGTCGTAGGGCAGGTCCGGGTGCACGCCACCGGGACCGGCCGCGGCGTCCCGGTTGACCAGGGGGAGATCGAGATAGCGATCCAGTTCGCTCGTCGCGCCCGCCGGGCCGGTGGCCGCGAGCGCGAAGCCGATGGCCGCCGCCAGCGCGACGGCGGCGGCGCGCAGGGTGACACCGATTCGCATCAGATTTTCAGCCTTCCTGTCCCACCTCACCGCGCTCCGGGTGCGAACAGCACGCGAACCCCTCCACGCGGCAGGGTTACGAGCACGTAAACACAGAGATCATTTCCAGGCAAGCCCTTGCGGCGGCGGACGACCGGTTCTGCCGTTTCGCGACCGCAGCGATTTGCCAGGTCATTGCTCCGATCCGCTACTTTCCCGCGGAAGAAAATCTGAGAAGGTTGCCGCGCACCGATGATAAAGCTCACAAGGCCGCATCGCGCTGCATCGCGACGAAAAGAAAGGCGGCACCAGGATGGTTCCCGGTGCCGCCTGTGCGCATTCGCCGAGCGATTACCGCTCGAGGATCGCGACCACGCCCTGGCCGCCGGCCGCGCAGATGGAGATCAGCGCGCGCCCGCCGCCGTTCTCCGCGAGCTGCTTGGCGGTGGCCGCGACGATGCGGCCGCCGGTCGCCGCGAACGGGTGGCCCGCGGCCAGCGAGGAACCGTTGACGTTGAGCTTGCTGCGGTCGATCGAGCCGAGCGCGCCGTCCAGGCCCAGCCGTTCCTTGCAGTACTGGTCGGACTCCCAGGCCTGCAGCGTCGCGAGCACGACCGAGGCGAACGCCTCGTGGATCTCGTAGTAGTCGAAGTCCTGCAGGGTCAGGCCGTTGCGGGCGAGCAGGCGCGGCACCGCGTAGGTGGGGGCCATCAGCAGGCCGTCCGGGCCGTGCACGTAGTCGACCGCGGCGACCTCGCTGTCGACCAGGCGGGCCAGCACCGGCAGGTTGCGTTCGGCGGCCCACTCCTCGCTGGAGAGCAGCACCGCGGAGGCGCCGTCGGTGAGCGGGGTGGAGTTGCCCGCGGTCATGGTCGCGTCACCGGCCTGCACGCCGAAGACCGGCTTCAGCTTGGCCAGCTTCTCGAGCGAGGAGTCCGGGCGCAGGTTGTCGTCGCGGGTCAGACCGAGGAAGGGGGTGATCAGGTCGTCGAAGAAGCCCCGGTCGTAGGCGGCGGCCATGTTCTTGTGCGAGAGGTAGGCCAGCTCGTCCTGCGCCTCGCGGCTGATGCCGAACTCCTTGGCGGTGATGGCGGCGTGCTCGCCCATCGACAGGCCGGTGCGCGGTTCGGCGTTGCGCGGGATCTCGATGCCGAGCATGCCCGGGCGCAGCTGACCGACCAGCTTGAGCCGGTCCTTGTTGGTCTTGGCGCGGTTGGCCTGCAGCATCCACTCGCGCATCGACTCGCTGACGCCGATCGGCGCGTCCGAGGTGGTGTCGGTGCCGCCGCCGATGCCCGCCTCGATCCGGCCGAGCGCGATGGCGTCGCCGACGGTGACGATCGACTGCAGGCCGGTGCCACACGCCAGCTGCAGGTCGTGGGCCGGGGTGTAGGGCGAGAGCTTGCTGCCGAGCACGCTCTCGCGGATCATGCCGTGCTCGCCGACGCGCTTGAGCACGGCGCCGCCGACGACCATGCCCAGCCGCTCGCCCTGCAGGTTGAACCGGCTCACCAGGCCGTCCAGCGCCGCGGTGAACATGTCCTGGTTGCTGGCCTTCGCGTACGCCCGATCGGAGCGAGCGAACGGAATGCGGTTGCCGCCAACGATGGCGACCGGGCGCGCGGTCTTGGCAGTGCTTGCCGTGCTCTTGGCGCTACGGGCTTTGCTGGTCACTCGAGTCTCCAAGGGTCTCGTCGCTGCGGTTTACATTAAACTTACTCTGGAGTAAGTTTGTTGTCGACACCGCACCCCGCGAATGTGGTTCGGAACGCACGCACCCGCTGTGCTGCCGTACCCGGCGCAGGCGGGGCGAACACAGACACCCGGAAAACGAGAGAGAAAAGGTAGGAACTGTGGCAGCCAAGAGCAAGGGTGCACCCAACCTCTACGGATCGTTCGTCCACTCCGCCCCGGGCCAGTTCCTGGCGAGCAAGCTGGGCCTGCCCCAGCCGGAGACGCTGCGCCGCTACACCCCCGGCGAGCCCGCCCTGCCCGGCCCGGTGCTGCTCGGCGGCAAGGGCCGCGTCGCCGAGCCGGTGCGCGCGCTGCTGTCGGACTACACCTTCGCCGACTCGCTGACCCAGGGCACCAAGTACGGCGCGCTGGTCTTCGACGCGACCGGCATCGGCTCGATCGAGGATCTCGCCCAGCTCTACGAGTTCTTCCAGCCCGCCATGCGCAGCATCGCGGCCTCGGGCCGGCTCGTCGTCATCGGCACCACGCCCGAGCTGGCCGCGAGCGTCGAGGAGCAGATCGCCCAGCGCGCGCTCGAGGGCTTCACCCGCTCGGTGGGCAAGGAGCTGCTGCGCGGTGCCACCGCCCAGCTGGTCTACCTGCACCCGGACGCCTCGCCCTCGGCCACCGGCCTGGAGTCGACGCTGCGCTTCCTGCTCTCGGCCAAGTCGGCGTTCGTCGACGGCCAGGTCATCCGGGTCGGCAAGGACGACTCCGCGGCCCCGGCCGACTGGGCGCGCCCGCTCGAGGGCAAGGTCGCCGTGGTCACCGGCGCGGCCCGCGGCATCGGCGCGACCATCGCCGAGGTGTTCGCCCGGGACGGCGCGAAGGTGATCGTGGCCGACATCCCGGCCGCGGGCGACGCGCTGTCGGAGACCGCCAACAAGGTCGGCGGCACCGCGCTCGCGCTGGACGTCACCGCGCCCGACGCGGCCGAGAAGCTGGCCGAGTTCGTCACCGAACGCTTCGGCGGCCTCGACATCATCGTGCACAACGCAGGCATCACCCGCGACAAGCTGCTCGCCAACATGGACGACGCGCGCTGGAACGCCGTCATCAACGTCAATCTCGCGGCCCCGCACCGCATCACCGAGGCCCTGGTGGCCAAGGGCGTGCTGAAGGAGGGCGGCCGGGTGATCGACGTGTCCTCCATCGCGGGCATCGCGGGCAACCGCGGCCAGACCAACTACGGCGCCTCCAAGGCCGGTGTCATCGGCATGGTGCAGGCCGAGGCGCCGAAGCTGGCCGAGAAGGGCATCACCATCAACGCCGTCGCGCCCGGCTTCATCGAGACCGCGATGACGGCCGCGATCCCGCTGGCCACCCGCGAGGCGGGCCGGTTGATGAGTTCGCTGCTGCAGGGCGGCCAGACCGTCGACGTCGCCGAGGCCATCGCCTACTTCGCCAGCCCCGCGTCCAACGCCGTGAACGGCAATGTTCTGCGCGTGTGCGGCCAGGCCATGCTCGGGGCGTGAGGCGGCGCATGACGGACAAGACGCAGGTGATCACGCTCACCGAGCCGCCGAAGAACAGCAAGCTCTTCGTGCAGGCGGCCCTGGGCGCGGTGCCGCTGCCGCTGTCGGCGCGCAAGCAGACGCTGCCCGACCGGGTGGTCGAGCTGCGCGGGCTGCGGGTGGATCCCGACCACCTGGCCGACTACTGCCGGGCCACCGGGCTGCGCTTCGGTGACGAGCTGCCGCTGACCTATCCGTTCATCCTCAGCTTCCCGCTGGCGATGCGGCTTGTGGTGGCGCGCGACTTCCCGTTCGTGGCGGTGGGCGCGGTGCACGCGCAGAACCTGATCGAGCGGAGCCGGGAGATCTCGGTGAGCGAGCCGCTGGATCTGCGCACCCACATCGAGAATCTGCGCGAGCATCCGCGCGGGCTCCTGGTGGACGCGATCACCGAGGTGAGCGTGGGCCGCGAGCAGGTGTGGCGGCAGGTCACCACCTTCCTGCACCAGCAGCGCACCTCACTGTCGGGCGGGCCGAAGCCCGAGCCGAAACCGGAGGAGGTGCCCCCGCCGCCGCTGCGCACCATCCGGGTGGATCAGAAGATGATCACCCGGTACGCCCAGGCCTCCGGCGATCACAACCCGATCCACACCTCGGCGTTGGGCGCCAAGGCATTCGGTTTCCCACGGGCGATCGCGCACGGCATGTGGTCGGCGGCCAACGTGCTGAGCAATGTCGAGGGCCGGATTCCGGAGAAGGTGGCCTACTCGGTGAAGTTCGGCAAGCCGATCCTGCTGCCCGCCACCGTGAATGTGTACGCCGATCAGGTCGACGGCGGCTGGGATCTGGCGCTGCGGCACCCGAAGAAGGGGTATCCGCACCTCACCGCGACGCTGCGCTGATATTTCGAGGCGAAACCGCCCCCGGGACAAGCTGTTCCCGGGGGCGGTTCAGCAGTCGCAGCACCCGCACCCGTCGCAGCAGCCGCCCTTGCCGTCGCAGCCGGAGCAGCAATTCGCGCAGTCACAGCAGGAACCGCAGTCGCAGCTCTTGCGCCAGGCCTGTTCCCGTCGGCCGGTGCAGGGATTGGTGTGGTCGGCGCAGCAGGCGTACCCGGTGCAGTACTGGGTGAGGGTGATGCCGATGGCCGCGCCGATGCCCGGCCGGATGGGGCGATGACGGGTGCCGGCACCCACGCGGTGCAGCACCGCGTGCAGTGGGTCGAGCAGCATCCAGCGCACCGTGGGGACCTCGGCGAGTTCGGCGGCCGCGAGGGCCCGGCGGATCTGCGCGTCGGACTCCTGGATCAGGGCCTGTGCCTGGGCCACGGACGTGTCGGAGGCGTCGAGTGGGTTGAACCGGCCGGTCGTGCGGTCGGCGTCGAGATCCTGCACGGCGTCGGCGAGGTGTGCGATGCGGCCGAAATGTGTTCCGGCCGTGCGTAAGTGCTCGGCGTTGTCGGCGCGGCCCGCGAGCACGGCGGTGTGGGCGAAGAACTCTGCGGCGCACAGCTGGGTGGCCGCGGTCAGCTCGGCGAGGTCGGTGGCGGACCGCTCGCGGTCGGTCTGCGCGGCGATCGCCGCGACCAGCGGGTCCACGTCGAAGCCGATCCGCCGTGCCTGGGTGCGCGCCCGCGCCGCCCACGACGCCGACAGCCGGACCATCGGCCGCCCGGTCAGCGGGGCGGCGTCGCCGTCGTCGACCCGGTCGCGCAGCGCGGCCGCACCGAGCAGCAGGGATGCGGTCGCGGCCAGCTGCACACCCGGAGCGTCGGCCGCGGCCACCTCGGCGCGCGCCATCCCCCGCAGCGGGCAGCGGCCCGCCTCGGTCCGGGCCGCGAGCGGCGGCGCCTGCGCCTCGGTGAGCACGCTCAGCAGAATCGCGTCGGTGTTGGTCGCGGCGCGGGCGACCTGTCCGTGCCCGTCCCGCAGCCCCAGACACAATCCGCACATGTGCGCACGCCACTGCGACGCGTCGATGCCGTATCGCGGCGCCGCGTGCGCGCACGGCCGCAGCATTCCGAACAATTCCGCCCCCCGTTCCCGCCGGGCGGCATACCGCCCTGTCCGCAGTCGATCGCGCCACATCGTGACAGAGCGGCGAGCACCGCGCAACGCCAGCGGCTACTCGCTCTTCTTGCGGCCCGCCAGACCGCTCCAGGCCAGGTCGTCGAGCAGATCGACGGCCTCGGAGACCTCGATGCGCCCGCCCGCGACGCGATCGGCGATGGCCTCCCCCGCACCGATGACGGCGGCGGCGACGATGTCGAAGTTCGTGCCGGGCTCGGCGTGCTTGGCGCTGGACTCCAGCAGCTTGGCGGTGAGTTCGATGACCCGTTCGCGGGCATTGTCGATCTCGGAGGCGAAGGCCTGCTGGCCGATCGCCTGCCGGTAGAGCACCTGCCAGGAGCGGCGGTTGCGGTCGACGAAGCCGAGGAACGCTTCCAACGCGGTGCGCAGCTGTTCGTGCGGGGACAGCAGCGGGTTGCCCGCGGGCGCGACGGCCTCGATCAACCGGATGCCCTCGCGCTGGATGCAGGCGCGGAACAGCTCGTCCTTGGAGCCGTAGTAGAGATAGAGCATCGGCTTGGAGATCTTCGCCTCGGCGGCGATGGCGTCCATGGAGGTATCGTGGAACCCCTTGCGCGCGAAGACTTCCACCGCGGCGTCGAGCATCTGCTGCTCACGAACCGCCCGGGGAAGTCGTTTCGTTCCGCCCGCCATCCACTCTCCTACCGCAAACCGAGACTCTGATATTACTCCAAGGTAAGTTCGGCCGAGACGGATCCGTGCGCCGTCCGGCCGTGCCGACCCGTGACCTCAACAGGGCAGAACGCCCTTGTAGGCCGCCATGCGCAGCACCGAGGCGTCCACCTGCGCCATCGGCAACCGGCCGCTCGCGACCGCCTGTTCCAGCCGGTCCAGCACCGAGGTGACCGCGTCGGTGGTGATCCACAGGGCGTTGTCGGCGCCGGCGACCAGCGCGGCCTCCACCGCCTCCTCGATGCTCATCCGGGACGTGATCGCGGCCATGCCGCCCAGGTCGTCGGTGAAGATCGGACCCTGGAACGGCGCGGCGCCGTAGCCGGTGCCCTGGCGCAACAGGGTCATCACCTGCGGGCTGATACTCGCAGGCACGTCCGGGGTGGTGAGGCCGGGCACGTCGAGGTGGCCGACCATCACCGCCGCGCCGGAGCCGATCAGCTCGCGGTAGGGCACCAGGTCGACGGCCTGGAGCTGCTCGAACGGCGGCGTGCGCACCGCGCCGGTGTGCGAATCGCCGGAACCGGAGCCGTGGCCGGGGAAGTGTTTCATCACCGTGCCGACGCCGACCTCGCGCATGGCGCGGATGTAGGCCTCGGCGTAGCGGGTGACCACCGCGGGATCGTCGGAGAAGGAGCGGTCGCCGATCACCGAGTCGTCGGGCTGGGCGCTGACGTCGACGTCGGGGGCGAAGTTCACCGTGATGCCGAGGTCCTTCAGCGCCCGGCCGCGGGTCAGGGTGGCCTGGTAGAACTCCTCCGGCGTCATGGTCTGCGCGGTGTCGCGGGCCGAGGGGGCGGCGCCGACGAGGTCACGGGCGCGCGAGACGCGGCCGCCCTCCTCGTCGATCGTCACCATCACCGGTACCCGCGCGGCGGCCTGCACCTGCGGGAGCTGCCCGTCCGCCAGCAGCGACGGATCGGTCCAGCTGCCGACGAAGATGCCGCCGATCTGCTCGCGGTTCACCACGTCGAGCGCGTCGGCGGTGCCGGTGATGCCCACGGTGAGCAGCTGCGCCAGCTTCTGCCGGGTGGTGAGCGAGCCGAGGAACTCCGCGCCGCAGTCGCGGGCGACCGGCGTGCCGGTGCCGGTGGACGGCTCGGTGGCCGAGGTCGACGCGGCGGGCTGGGCCGTCGACGTCGAGGTGGCGGTGGTGCCGCCGCCCGAGCAGGCGGTGGCGATCGCCGCGCACAGTGCGAGCAGGACCAGAGGCGTCTTCCGCATGGGATTCCACGGTAGTCGCGCCCGGCGCGTCGCCGCCAACGCCCGCGCGTCGACCGGCCGGTAGCCACGCCCGCGGGAGTAACCTGACAGCACGAGACTCCCGGCAGGAGGTCGGACGTGCCCTGCGATCTGATGCTCATCGCCTACGACGGCTCCGAGAACGCCAAACGCGCCATCGAATACGCCGGCCGCTTCCTCTCCGCGCAGCGCGCCGTGGTGCTCACCGCCTGGGAGCCGATGGTGCGGCAGGCCGCGCGGCTCTCCGGGCTCTCGGGGGTGATGCAACCGGACTGGGTGCCCGACGAAGAACTCGAGGACGTCGCCTACGTCGACGCCCGCACCATCAACACCGAGGGCGTGCGCCTGGCGAAACTGGCCGGGCTCAACGCCGAGGCGCGCACCGTCGAATGCACCACCACCATCTGGAACGCCATCGTGGAATGCGCCGACGAACTCGACGTCGACATCATCGTCGCGGGCACCCGAGGGGCCACCGGCATCCGCGCCCTGTTGCACAGCAGCGTCGCCGACGCGGTGCTCAAGCACTGCCATCGGCCCGTGCTGATGGTGCCGCCGGGGAAGGAACCCGCGCGCTGAACGCTCTCGAGTGTCGTGGCAGGAACTGCGATCGGTCAGGAATGGAGAAGCGTGGACCGCGCTCACGGTCCTAGCGTTCCGGTATGTGTATGAGGAGTTACGCGCTCGCCCTGACACACGGAAACCCGGCGATGCCAGGGTCCGTCGCCGACCGGGCGGGTGTGGCAGTGCCGTCCCCGGAGATCGCGGTGGTCGAGAAGCGCGAGATCGTCACCGAACCGGTGGCCGACGCGACGCCCGAGCCCATCGGAGCGTCGGTGGTCCTCGCGAGACACGAGCCCGTCGTGGTGTCGGCCGAACCCGCCGTGCCCGAATCCACCCGGGTGTAGACACCTTCACCCGTAGTCGGGGCCGTTCGGACCGGGACAACCTCCTGATCACGGCCGGGGCCGACGACGGCCCGCCGGGCAAGGCGCTCGGACCGGTCCGTGCCGTCGCCCCCGCGCGGCGCATCAGCGCGAACCACCGGTGCTGCAAGGGCCTCGGCGCCCGCTCGAACCACCGCACCCCGGGTGCTCCGGCGGCGGCGACGTGCGCGACGTCGAGCGCGGCCCCGCACAGGCACGCCAATCGCGAGTTGCCGTGCGGATGCCCGGGGCCGGTGGTGGTGTCGGACACGAGCCCGACAGTTCCGGCGTCGACCGGGCTATGGTCGGGAATCATGAACGGTTTCCTGCTGGCCCGGCCCGATGGTGTGCTGCGCGCGTCGGGCGTGCGCGCCGCGTTCGACGCGGTGAACGACGCGCGCGCCGCGCTGCGGACGGGTGCCGCCGCGATCGTGGTGGGGGCGTTGCCGTTCGATCCGGCGCGGCCCGCGGCCCTGGTCGCGCCCGCGGAGCAGGTGCACACCGCCGGTCCGTGGCGGCCCGCCGCGTTGCCGCCGCTGCAGCGGGTGCAGGTCGTCAGCGAATTCCCCAGTGCCGGTGAGCATCTGGCGCGGGTGGCGAAACTCGTGGAGCAGCTGGACGATCCCGACACCGAGTTGCGCAAGGTGGTGGCGGCGCGCTCGGTGCTCGCCGAGGCCGACGGCGTGCTGGAACCGGAGACGGTGGCCGCGCAGCTGGCCGCCCGGCATCCCGGCGCGAGCGTGTTCGCGGTCGACCTCACCGCTGCCGGACGCACCGGGGCGACCCTGATCGGGGCCTCGCCGGAGCTGCTGGTGGCCAGGCAGGGACGCACGGTGACGCTGCACCCGCTCGCGGGCACGGCGCCGCGCCGCGCCGACCCGGACGCGGACGCGGCGCAGGCCGCGGAGTTGCTGGACAGCGCGAAGAACCGCGAGGAGCACTCCTACGTCATCGAGTGGATCCGCGACGTGCTCACCCCGCTGTGCACGGAACTGCGCATCCCCGAGGGTCCGCGGCTGGTGGAGACCCACGACGTGTGGCATCTGGCCACGCCCATCGTCGGCACCCTGCGCGAGCCCGCCCCGACCGCGCTGGATCTGGCGGTGTTGCTGCACCCGACGCCCGCGGTGTGCGGGACGCCGACCGCGGCGGCGCTGGAGACGATCACCCGGGTCGAGGGCGACCGCGGGTTCTACGGCGGTGCGGTCGGCTGGTGCGACGCCGACGGCGACGGCACCTGGGTGGTGGCCATCCGGTGCGCCGAACTCGCCGCCGACGGGCGCTCGCTGCGCGCCTACGCCGGTGGCGGGATCGTCGCGGCCTCGCAGCCGCAGGCCGAACTGGACGAGACCACCGCCAAACTGCGCACTTTCCTCGGTGGGCTGGACTGCGCGGTGCCCACGCACTGAAAGACCGCATCCTCACCTTCCGCACCTGTGACGGGTGCCATGCGGTAGGTTGACCCGGAATGTGCCTGCCACGATGTATTGGAGTGCCGCGATGAAGTTTGCTGTCCCTGGTGTTGCGAGTGCGGTTGCCGGCGCCGTGCTGGGCGTGATCGCGGTCTTCGCCATCACGGCGGCGGTGCAGCAGAACTCGCGCCCCGAGATCGACCGCAGTGGCGACGCCGATTCCTCGCTGCTCAACAGCGTTGAATACGGCAGCCGCTGATCCGCTGACCTCCGCTTCATCCGCCGACTCGCTCGGCACCTCGGGCGCGGACCGGGCCAGGCCCGAGTCCGCGCCACTCGGGAGACGATGGTTCGCAGGCACCGTGGTCGCGGCGTTCCTGCTCACCTTCCTGCAGGCGCCCGGTCTCACGGTCGCCGACACCAAGTACGACCTGGCCCAGAATCCGCTGGGCTTTCTCGACCGCGCCGCGCACCTGTGGAGCAGCCAGGCCCCGATGGGTCAGGTGCAGAACCAGGCCTACGGGTACTTCTTCCCGCACGGCGCGTTCTTCTCCGCCGGTGATCTGCTCGGCCTGCCCGCCTGGGTGACCCAGCGCATCTGGTGGGCGCTGCTGCTGCTCGCCGGATTCTGGGGCATCGTGCGGCTGTGCGAGACGCTCGGCATCGGCACCCGGGGGTCGCGGATCGTGGCGGCGGTCGCGTTCACCCTGTCCCCGCGCGTGCTCACCACGCTGGGGTCGATCTCCTCGGAGACGTTGCCGATGGTGCTGGCGCCGTGGGTGCTGATCGCGCCCGCCGCGCTGGGCAACGCCTACCGCCGACGCCGCCGGGGCGGCGCCGAGTCGCCCGCGGGCAGTGCGCTGGCGTTGGCGTTGATGGGCGCGGTCAACGCGGTGGCCACCGTCGCGGCCTTCCTGCCCGCGCTGCTGTGGTGGGCCTCCTACCGCCCGAATCGGCGCTGGTGGCGGTTCACCGCCGCGTGGGTGCCGCTGCTGGTGCTGGCGACGCTGTGGTGGGTGGTGCCGCTGCTGTTGCTCGGGCGCGTCAGCCCGCCGTTCCTGGACTACATCGAGTCCTCCGGTGTCACCACGCAGTGGGCGTCGCTGGCGGAGGTGCTGCGCGGCACCGACAGCTGGACGCCGTTCGTCTCCCCCGAACGCATCGCGGGCGCGGTGCTGGTCACCCAGCCGGCGGCGGTGTTGGCGACCGGGCTGATCGCGGCCGCGGGCATGGCCGGGCTGGCGATGCGCTCGATGCCGCACCGGGGGCGGCTGAGCCTGATCCTGCTCGTGGGGCTGGTTGGCATCTGCGCGGGCTTCGTCGGCGAGCTGAGCGGGCCGTTCGCCGAATCGGTCCGGGTGTTCCTCGATTCCACCGGCGCGCCGCTGCGCAACGTCCACAAGCTCGAACCCCTCATCCGCATCCCGCTGGTGCTCGGCCTGGCCCACCTGCTGACCCGGGTGCCGTTGCCCGCCTCGGCCCCGATGCCGCGGGTCTTCGGCGCGTTCGCCCACCCCGAACGCGACAAGCTGGTCGCGGTGGCCGCGCTCGTGCTGACCGCGCTCGCGCTGTCGACCTCGCTGGCGTGGACCGGCAAGCTCGCCCCGCGCGGCGCCTACGACGAGGTGCCCGCCTACTGGCACGAGACCGCGGACTGGCTGGCCGCCCATGCCGCCGACACCCGCGCGCTCGTGGTGCCCGGTGCGCCGTTCGGCAGCCAGGTGTGGGGCCTCACGCGCGACGAACCGTTGCAGGCGCTCGCGCGCACCCCCTGGGCGGTGCGTGACGCGGTGCCGCTCAATCCCCCCGGCACCATCCGCGCGATGGACTCGGTGCAGCGGCTCATCGCCGACGGCCGCCCCTCGGCCGGGCTGGCCGCCACGCTCGCCGGACAGGGCATCGGCGTGCTGGTGTTGCGCAACGACCTCGACCCGGAGACCTCGCGCTCGACCCGGCCGCTGCTCGCGCACCAGGCGATCGAGGGCTCACCCGGACTGACCAAGGTCGCCGAATTCGGTGCGCCCGTGGAGAACCTGGCCGTCGCCGAGGATCTGGTCGTCGACGGAGACCTGCGCCCCACCTACCCCGCCGTGGAGATCTACCGGGTGCAGGCGCCGCGCTCCCCCGCCCTCGCCCCGGCCGAGGTGGTTGCGGGCACCGGCGCGCCGGAGACCTTCCTCGGCGCCTACACCGTGCCGCTGGACGCGGTCCCGGTCGTGCAGGGCGGACCCGAGGTGCTGGAACGGCTGCGCCGCGACGGCAGTCCGGCCGGGCCCGCGCTGCTGGCCGCCGACGCCGCCCGCGCCGGGATTCCGGTCGGGCCGGTCACCGTGACCGACACCCCGATGGACCGGGAAGCCGATTTCGGCCGCGTGGACAACCACAACTCCGCGCTGCGCGCGCCCGACGACGCCCGCCGCACCCACAACCTGGTCCCCGACTACCCGGTGCCCGGCGCCGAACCGGTCCGGGGCGAATGGAGCGGCGCCACCGTCACCGCCTCCAGCTCGGCCGCCGACGCCACCCAGCTCGGCGGCGCCGCGCCGGGCAGTTCGACCGCGGCCGCCGTGGACGGCGACCCGGCGACGGCGTGGATCAGCAACGGCACCGAGATCGCGATCGGCCAGTGGCTGCGGCTGGATCTCGACAAGCCGGTGACCAACGGCCTGCTGCGGTTGACCACCAGCGCGGCCGCGATCGGCGACCCTGTCAAGTGGGTGGAGGTGCGCACCGCCAACGGCAGCGTGTCCGCGCGGATCACCGAACCCGGTGCGCCGGTCTCGCTGTCGCTGCCCGCCGGACGCACCGAATGGCTCACCATCACCGCCATCCGCACCGAAGGCGGCACCGGCGGAGGGCAGTTCGGCATCAGCGAACTCTCCCTCGACGACTACAGCGTGCGCGACGCGCCCGTGCCGGTACAGATCCGTCACCACACCGTGCTGCCGCCCACCCCGGCCGACGGCACGGTGCTCGGCTGGGACCTCGGCCAGGAATTCCCCGGCCGCAACGGCTGTTTCGACGCCCCGGACCGGGTGCGCTGCAGCAAGGGCCTGGCGCTCTCGCCGGAGGAGCCGGGCGCCTTCGACCGGATGCTCGCGGTGCCGGAACCGATGACGGTGACGCCCGAGCTGACGGTGCGCACCCGGCAGGGCCCCGCGCTGGAGGCCCTGCTCACCGAGCCGGGGCGGCCGGTCGCACGCGGTCAGGCCGACGTCGGCGACCTGCGCGGCTCGGCGTTCGCGGCCACCGACGGCGACCCGCGCACCACCTGGACCGCGCCGGAGGACACCGTCCGCGAGGCCACCGGCCCGAAACCCACGCTCACCATCGAGCTGCCCGAACCCGCGCTGGTCACCGGCCTGGACATCACCACCTCGCTCGGCGGGCTGCCCGCCCAGCCGACCGCGGTGTCGGTGAACCTCGGCAACGGCCCGCAGGTCCGCACCCTCGACGAGGACCGCGAGCCGGGCGTACCCGCGCGCGTCGACCTGCACCCCGCCGTGACCGACCGCATCGAACTGAGCATCCAGAGCTGGCGGCCGGTGCTGGACCGCACCGCCCTCGGCTTCGCGCAGACCCAGCCGCCCGGAGTCGCCGAGATCGAGGTGCTCGGGCCGGATCACCCACCCGCCGAAGGACCCGACCGGGTCGTGACGGTGCCGTGCGAGAGCGGCCCCACGGTGGCGCTCGGTGGCCGGGTGCTGCGGACCACCGTGACCGCGACCGTGGCCGAATTGCGGTCGGGCGCACCGGTGGCGGCGCGGCCGTGCGCGGAAGCGGATGTGTTCGGCGAGGTTTCGACCAGCCTGCCGGTGCCCGCCGGTACCGCCGAGGTGACCGTGGCGCCGGGCGAGTTGTTCAGCGTCGACCGGCTGCGGTTGACGCGCACCGGACCACTGCCCGCGCGTGAGAACCCCGGCGGCACACGGCTTCTGGTGCTGCCGCTGAGCACCAACGTCGGCTGGGAGGCGCACACCGCCGACGGGCGTGCGCTGGAACCGGTGGTCGTCGACGGATGGCAGCAGGGGTGGTTGATGCCCGCCGATGCCACCGGGCCGGTGACGGTCTCGTTCCCGGTCGACCGGTGGTACCGGTGGGGCATATTCGGCGGTCTGCTGTTGCTGATTCCGTTGGCGGCGTCGGCGATTCCCCGCCGTCGTGCCGCGGCCGAACACGACCCCGCACCGCGGCCGTGGTCGGGTCGGGCGGTCGCGGTCGTCGCGCTGACCGCGGCCGCGGGCGTCATCGCGGGCGTGACCGGTGCGGCGCTGACCGTCGCCGGACTGCTCGCCGCCCGCTTCGCCGGTGCGCGCCGCATCCCCGCCCCGGCCGCGATCGCGGGCATCGGGACCGCGGTGTCGGCGGCAGCGCTCTCGACCGGGCCGTGGCGGTCGCCGGACGGGTACATGGGTGGCTCGTTGTGGGTGCAGCTGCCGGCGTTGATCGCGGTGATCGCCGTGGGACTCGCGGCGTTGCCCCCGCGACGGCGGTGAGCGGCGCGACAGCGGGGGTACCGGACGAGAATTCGTCGTGGTGCCGACCGGGGCAGGAAGCGCCAACGGCCGCCGGCCGCCTCCGCGCGGGCCGCGGGTCGGTCAGGGGGCGCCGACCGCGGCGGGGTCGGGCGAGGCAGCCGTTTGCGCGGCGGGTTCGCGGTGCTCGCCGCGGTCGCGCGCCCGCCGGTCCATGCGGCGGGCCAGTTGCCGGGCGGGTTCCTCGACCAGCGCGTAGCTCGCGGCGGCGACGGGCAGGGTCAGGGCGACGGTGAGGACGAGCACCCAGACGAAATCGCCCGCGAACGGCAGGATGCCGAAGACCGGGAACACGATCGACAGCACCGCCAGATGCCACAGGAAGATGCCGTAGGACCAGCGGCCGATGGTCGCGGCCGGCGGTGATTCGAGCCAGCGATGCGGACGGTCGCCGAGCACCAGCGGGGCGATCAGGCACCCGCCGATCATCGCCCCCAGCCCCATCTTCACCGCGTACTGCCATGGTTCGGCGCGGGTCAGCCCGGCGGGCCCGGCCAGATCGGTGGCCGCGAGCAGGAAGGCGACCAGCGCCAGAGGCCACATCAGCGCCCGGCTGCCGCCCCAGCGCCGCACCCGCGAACCGGCCGGGGATTGATCGGCCAGTTCCGCCAGCAGCATGCCGCCGGCGAACCACGGCAGATAACCGGGCAGCCAGTTGTCGGCGTGGATGGCGTCGGGGGTGGGAATCGGCAGGAAGTTCCAGCCCAGGCTGAGCACGCCCAGCGCCAGCACGGCGGGTACCCGCCACCGGGCGGCCGGTCCGCGCAACCGGACCAGTGCCAGCGCCAGCAGCGGCAGCACCAGATAGAAGGCCACCTCCACCGACAGGCTCCACATCTGGGTCAGCCCGTCGGTCAGTGTCAAGGGGACGAACACCTGGAGCAGCGCGAGATTCGACAGCCACACCCGCGCGCCCGCGGTGTCGGCGGCGTTGGGCAACAGCAGCAGCACCGCGCACACCACCACCCAGTAGGCGGGCAGGATGCGCGCCGCGCGGTGACGCAGGTAGTAGCCGGTCGACGGGGCCCGCCCCAGCCCGCGGGCCGCGGCCGCGTGCGGGCGCCACAGCAGGAAACCGGAGAGCGCGAAGAACACCGCCACCGCCATGTCGAACCGGCCCCAGATGCGGCCGAGCACCGGCGTTCCCCCGGCACCGGTCTGGAACGCCACGTGGGTGAGCACCACACCGAGCGCCGCCAGCCCGCGCATGCCTTCGAGGGCGGGGAGGAAACGGCGCGTGGCCGCAGGGGTGATCGTCATCGGGCTCCAGTGTGGCCGTCCGAGCATGCGGGTTGAGAACCGGGGGTTTCAGTTTTCGCGCTAGACTCGGGCGATTTCCGGCCGGATTCGGCCTCGGCACCGCATCGTACGCGATCGGACTGTTAGTGTCGGGGCTCACGAGTGTCGCTGCCGTTGGCACGCGACACTGGCCGGAATGACCTGTGTTCTACGACGAGGAGTGTTTGCATGGCACTGAGTGCCGGTACCAGAAGGACGGTGGCCTGCCTGCTCGTAGGTCTCGGCGCATTGTTGATCGTCATGGCGCTGCTGATCCCGACCTACACCGTCGACAAGCTGGCCAAGACTCCTCTCGACCTGGAGATCACCACCATCGCCAACAGCCAGCAGGGCCAGGACAGCCTTGTGCTGGACTCGAAGTCGCTCACCGCGCCCGAGGGCTCGGCGAAGGTGGATTCGAACGTGCCGCTGATCTCCCAGCGGTTCCTCACCGTCGAGGAGCCGTCGAACGCGACCGAGATGACGGTCCAGGCGGGTCAGACGCTGCGCCGCACCGACCGGCAGGGCGACACCGGCCTGCTGACCGCGAGCATCGACCGCGTCACCATCGACCGCAAGACGGGCATGCCGGTCGACACCGAGCCCAACGGCTCGATCGCCGTCACCACCAACGCCGCGGGCGAGAGCATCGCCGATCCGGTGCAGCACACCGGCCTGCAGTACCGCTTCCCGATCGGCACCGAGAAGAAGAGCTACCCCTACTTCGATCTCAACGCGCGCGCGACCTTCGACGCCAACTTCATCGAAGAGACCGAGATCAACAACCTGAAGGTCTACCACTTCCAGCAGACCGTCCCGGTCACGAGCATGTGGGACGTGGTGCAGGCGCCGACCAACCGGCTGACCCTGCCCGCCGCCAAGTGGGGCCTCGAGGGCGGTGACACCCCGGTCACCATGACCCGCTACTACACCAACGTCCGTGACCTGTGGATCGAGCCGCAGACCGGCACCGTCGTCAAGGGCAGCGAGCAGCTGCACCTGTTCTACGGCCGCAGCCCGCAGCAGGAGGACGTCACCGCGCTGAAGTCGACCCTGGTCTTCGACGAGAACACCATCGAGTCGCAGATCGCCATCGCCAAGGACAACATCGACACGCTGTCGCTGTTCGGCCGGGTCGTGCCGATCATCCTGGGCATCGTCGGTGTGATCGCGCTGATCGCCGGTGCGCTCCTGGGCATCCGCGGTGCGAAGAACCCGGCCCCGGCCGGTGGTGGCTTCGGTCCGCGCGGTGGTGCCGGTCCGTCCCGCGGTCCGGCTCCGACCGGCGGCGCCGCGGCGGCCCCCGGCTCGGGTGCGGTGCGGCGCGGCGAAGACGATGCGCCGACCGAGCAGATCAACATCAAGAAGAACCTCTGATCCACGGAGTTCGCCGAATCGGCTCCTCACCCGTCCGGGTGGGGAGCCGATTTCGTTGCGTCGAACCTGTGGTGGATCGCGGGTCAGCCGATCGGCAGGCGGCTGTCGGCGACCGCGCGGTCGCCGGTGCGGAGGACGACCAGAGCGGCGAACACCGTCGTGACGGCCGCGACGGAGACGGCGGTGCCGATGAGGGCGGGCACCGAGCGGGCGAACAGCGCCATGAGCGCGACTTCCACCGCGAGCCCCAGCCAGGTCAACGCTGCGGGGGCGGTGCGGTCGACGGCGATGGCGGACAGCACCGCGCCCTGCAACACCGCCAGGATCGCGCCGTGCAGCGCGAACACCCACAGCAGCCCCTCGATCGGTGCGTAGTCGGCACCCGCGAACACCGACGCGAGCGGCGCCGCCAGCGCCGCGCCGAGCACCGCGCACACGCCGATCGCCGACAGCACCGCCAGCGCGTCGCGAATCGCCCGCGCGGAATGCGCGGGCTGCGCCATCCGCGGATACAGCACCACGCCGACGGCGGCGGGCAGCCAGAACGCGATCTTGGTCGCCATCGTGCCGAGCGCGTACCGCCCGGCCTCGTCGGACTCGAGCACCATCCGCACCACGATCAGATCCGCCGACGACATCGCCATCAACGCCGCCTGCACCTGCGCGGCCCGCAACACCGGCAGGACGCCGACGGACCGACCCGCCGGGCGGGGAATGCCCGCCGGGTCCGCGATCGGCCCGGACTGCTCGGCGTGGTCGGCCGGTTCGGCACGGTCGGGTTCCAGCGGCGGAACCGGGTCGCCCGCGAGCACCCGCGCGAGGGCGGCGGCGACCGTCAAGCCGGCCGCCGCGGCCCACAGGGCGGGCGCGGTGCCCGCGCCGAGGGCGAGCACGACGACGGCGGGCAGCACCCGCGCGATGCCCGCCGCGCCGAGCACCACCGCCAGCGCACGGAACCGCCGGTCGCCCTGCAGGATTCCCTGTTCCCCGGTGAGCAGCACCTGCACCGGCGCCGCGAGCAGGGCGCCCGCGCAGGCGAGGGCACCGACCTCCAGCGCCGCCGTCACCACCGGTATCAGGGCCGCGGCCACCACCGCGACAATTGCCGCGCACCGCCATTGCAGTGCCCGCAGCGCGGCGACCTCGGCACCGCGCACGAACTCGCGGGCCACCACGTTCTGCAACGCGAGCGCGGGCACCGCGCACAGCAGTTGCACGGCCAGCAGGCTGGCGAACTCGCTGTACCCGCTGGCGCCCAGCCAGCGCCCGGCGAGCAGTTGCAGCAGATACCCGGCGACGTTGGCGGTCATCGCCCCCGCCGTCACCAGCGTCAGGTCCGCGACCAGCGGAGGACGACGCGTGACAGGCATTCGGTAATGGTCGCACCCGGTGTCCTCGCCCGACGACGTGGCCTCGCCGAAACGCTGCTCCGGGACGGCCGGTGCCGGCACCGGTGAGCGGCCACCGGCTAGGGTCTGCTGCGTGATCGACGGCAGGCAGGCGAGCGCGCGCGGACAGCGTTTCGTCACCGCCGGTTACAGCGGTGCACTCGCGCTGCTGATCGCCGGGCCGCTGCTCGGACCCGGGTACCTCCTGCTGCGAGACGCGGTGAGCACGCCGCGGTCCTATCTCACCGATTCGGCGCTCGGGCTCGGCGACGCGGCCCCGCGCGCGGTGCCGCAGGACGCGGCGGTGGCGACGCTGTCGGCGGTGGTCGACGGCGGCTCGGTCGTGCGGGTGGTCCTGGTGCTGGCGCTGTGGGCGGCGGGCTACGGGGCGGCGGTGGCGGCGCGGGAGCTGCTGCGGGCGCCGACGGCCGCGCAACTCGTCGCGATCACCGTGGCGATGTGGAACCCCTATGTCGCCGAACGGCTTCTGCAAGGGCACTGGAGTCTGCTGACCGGCTATGCGGCGTTGCCGTGGACCGCGCTGGCCGCCTACCGGATCCACTGCGCCGCCTCGCGTGCCCACCCATCGGCGCCGGAACCGGCATCGACGGCACCGCTGCCGCGGCGCGAGGCGATCGGCGGATGGGCCGCGCTGACCGCGTGTCTCGCGGCGGCCGGCCTGACCCCGACCGGC
Organism: Nocardia sp. FDAARGOS_372; assembly: GCF_002554515.1. Taxonomy (NCBI): domain Bacteria; kingdom Bacillati; phylum Actinomycetota; class Actinomycetes; order Mycobacteriales; family Nocardiaceae; genus Nocardia; species Nocardia sp. FDAARGOS_372. The sequence continues at coordinate 4,508,463 of NZ_PDDW01000001.1, forward strand.
GCGCTGCTCGCCGCGCTCGTCGCGGTCGTGACGATCGGGTGGCGGCGGCTGCCGTGGGTGCTGCCGCCCATCCTGCTGACCGCCGCACCCTGGCTGGCGGCGACGCTGCTGTCCGGGGCGGGCGCCGAACCTTCCGATCCCACCGGTGTGGCGGCCTTCGCCGCCCGCGCGGAACCCGGCCTCGGCACGCTCGGCAGCCTGGCCGGCCTCGGCGGCATCTGGAACGCCGACGCGGTCCCGGCCGCACGCGCCACACCGCTCGCCCTGATCGGCACCCTGATCTTGCTGGCTCTGGTCGCCGCGGGGATGCGCGGTGTAGCGGCATCGACGCGCGCACCGGGCACACAGCAGGCGGCCCACGACCCCGATCCGGCCACCGCCGTGCGGCGCGCGCTGCTCGGCCTGGCGGCGGCAGCCGTCGTGCTGCCCGCGCTCGCCGCCACCGGCTGGGGGACGGGCGTGCTCGAGTGGCTGGTCGTCCACGTCCCCGGGGCCGGGCTGCTGCGCGATACCCAGAAGTACGTCGCGCTGGCCGTGCCCGGCTACACCCTGTGCGCGGCGGCGGGGTGCACGGCGATCGCCGCGGCCCTGCGCCGGTGGAACACCGCCGCCGACGACGGGACCACCGAACAGGCGGGCCCGCGCGAACCCGGTCCGGCGGTCGTCGCCACGGTCCTCGTCGTGCTGCTCGTCGCGCCGCTGTTCGATCTCGCCTGGGGTGTCGGCGGGGCGGTGCGCCCGGTGCGTTATCCCGACGGCTGGGCCCGGGTGGCCGCGACCGTCACCGGCGACGCCGATGTCGCGGTGCTGCCCGCGGGCATGTTCCGGCGGTTCGAGTACAGCGGCCCGGCACCGGTGCTCGATCCGGCCCCGCGCATGCTGCCCGCCGATGTGCTGCAGACCGGGGAACTGCCGGTGCGCGGGCGGGTCGTCGCCGGTGAGGGCACGCGGGCGCGGACGGTGGAACAGCTGCTCCTGCACGGTGGTTCACCGGCCGAGCTGGCCGCACAGGGCGTGGGCTGGGTGCTGGTGGAACGGCGGACCCCCGGACCGCTGGGCGAGTCGGCGCGCACGCTGGCGGACCTGGAACCGGTATACGCCGACGCCGATCTGGCGCTCTACCGGGTGCCGGGCGCGGCGAACGGAACCGACGCCGGCGCCGGACGACGCCGCTGGGCCGGTCTCGCGCACCTGGCGTGGGCGGGCGCCTTGCTCGGCGGGCTACTCGTCGCCGCCCGGTGTCGCCGTCCGGTGACGCTCCGTCACTCCCCCTGAGCAGGTCCGCCGACGAGGCCGGACACACGCTCGCCGCGCGCGACGGCCGACAGCACCTCGTACACGCCGTTGCCGGTCTGCTCCCAGGAGAACTCGCGCGCTCGCGCCCGCGCCTTCTCCCCCATCACCGTCCGGGTCGACGCATCGGCGAGCAGTTCACCCACCGCGTCGGTCAGCTGGGCGACATCGTCGACCAGGGTGCCGGTGACCCCGTCGACGATGGAGTCGGTGAGTCCGCGCGAGCTGCGGTAGCCGACGGTCGGCACCCCGTGCTGGGCGGCCTCGATGACCGCCAGGCCCCACCCCTCTTTGCGGGAGGGCAGCACGTGCACCCAGGCCTGGGCCAGCAGCTCGTGTTTGCGGCGCTCGTCGACGTGGCCGTGGAAGGTGACGATGTCGTCGATGGCCAGCTCACGGGCGGTCGCGCGCAGGTTGTCGGCCCACCAGCCGCCGCCGACCACGTCCAGCCGCAGGCCGGGGAAGCGGCTCCGCAGTCGGGCGGCGACGGCCAGGGCGTCCTCGATCTGCTTGTGCGGAACCAGCCGTGAGAGCACCAGGACGCGCGGCTCGGGCGCACGGGTGACCGCCGCACCGGTGGGCACGTCGGCGGGCACCGGTTCGGCGCCGTTGCGTACCACCGCGATGCGCTCGCGCTCGACGCCGAGCGCGGCCAGCTCCTCGGCCGAGGGCAGCGAGACGGTCAGGTACTGGTTGCCGCGATGCACGCGCGGCGAGAGCCGGGATTCGATCCACCAGCCGATCCGCCCCACCAGCCTGCCAGCGACCGGCCACTGCTCGCGGTGCCCGTGGTGCACCAGCACCACCGAGGGCGCCGCGGTGGCGGCGGTGGCGAAGAACGGGATGCCGTTCTGGGTGTCGATCACCGCGTCGGGGCGTACCCCGCGCAGTGGGCCGAGACCGAGCCTGCCGAGCGCGATGGCGGCCAGCGCGCGCGGATAGACGGTGTAGCGGCCGCCGCCGCGGCTGATGTCGATGCCGTCGATCCGCTCGCGCCGGGCCGCGCCGCGATAGCGGGCGGTGCGCAGCGTGACCTTGACCCCGCGCGCGGCCAGTTGCGCGCCGACCTGCTCGAGGTAGCGCTCGCTGCCGCCGCCCTGCGGATGCCCGGAGTCGCGCCAGCAGAGCAGGAGGACTTCGCGCACGGTGGAGCTTCTCTCGTCGGTCGGGTGCCGGAACGGATATCGGGCTACACCCTAACCCGATCACCGGCACGCCCGGGGCGCACCCGCGCGAGTTCGGCTCCGCCCGCGACGCGCGGACCTGCCGAGACGCTCCGGCGAATTTCTCTGAAACGCTTCCATTTCACAGCGCGGGCGGATAGTCTCCGGCCACCCCCGAGTTCTGGGGGCGGCCGGTCGAAGGCTGACCGGCCAGCTTGATGAGGAGTCGCCATGAAGAAGACGATGACCAGGACCGGTGGCGACACCGGCACCGGTATCGAGATCGACGGCCTGCTGGGCATCCTGCTCGGCCTGCTGGGGACCTCGGCGTCGACCGGCAGCGGCGCCAACAGCGGCGTCGGCTGAGCGGCCCCGCGGGCCCGGCCGTGCGCGGCGGCCGGGCCCGTGGACCGGCGTCCGCGCGCTCCCGGACCGAGGACGTCCCGCTCGCCGCAGTGTGCGAAACTCGGCGCCGTGCCGACAGCAGAGATCACGCGGCCGCACCGAGCGGTCCCACCCCGGCCGCGCGCACCGCGATTCGCCCGGCGGGCGACCCTGCGCCGCTCGTTGCGACTGCTCGGCAGCTTCCGATTCGAGCAGACCGACCCCGCCCTGTTCTACGGCGGCATCGCCGCCGACAGCGCCGCCATGCTCGCCGACTTCTACGCCGACCTCGTCGGCGCCGATCTGCGCGGCGCCACCGTCCTCGACGTCGGCGGCGGCCCCGGCTACTTCGCCGACGAATTCGCCAAGGCCGGCGCACGGTACATCCCCGTCGAGCCGGACCCGTCCGAGATGCACGCCGCCGGACTGTCGGTCCCCGCGGCGGTGCGCGGTTCCGGAATGGCGCTGCCCTTCCGCGACGACGCCGTGGACATCTGTTTCTCCTCCAATGTCGCCGAGCACGTGCCGGAGCCGTGGACGATGGCCGAGGAGATGGTGCGGGTGACCCGCCCGGGCGGGCTGATCGTGTTGTCCTACACCGTCTGGCACGGCCCGTTCGGCGGGCACGAGACGGGCCCGTGGCACTACCTCGGCGGGGAATACGCGGCCCGCCGGTACCGGCGCAAGCACGGACGCGAGCCGAAGAACCGCTTCGGCCGTTCGTTGTTCGCGGTGCGCGCGGCCGACGGACTGCGCTGGGCGTCGACCACCACCGCGCACGTGCACACCGTGTTCCCGCGCTACCACCCGCGCTGGGCCTGGTGGCTGGTCCGCGTGCCGCTGGTACGAGAGTTGTCGGTGAGCAATCTCGTCGTGGTGGCCACGAAACCGCACCGGGCCCGACCGGAGGAAAACTGAAACAGGTTACAGACAAGCGCGGGGCAAAACTGTAACGTGTTCTCATGCATTACGACAGCTTGTTCATCGGCGGCCGCTGGACCGAACCGGCCGGCTCCGAGCGCCTTCAGGTCATCTCGCCTGCCACGGTAGAGCCGGTGGGCAGCGTCCCGGTCGTGGAACGCGCCGACGTCGACGCGGCGGTCACGGCCGCCCGGCATGCCTTCGATCACGGCCCGTGGCCGTCCACCCCGCCCACCGAGCGCGCGGCGGTGCTGACCAAGGCCGCCCGCCTGATCGAGCAGCGCTCCGGCGATCTGGTCGCCGCCCTCACCGCGGAGATGGGCGCGCCCGGCATGGCCGCGATGACCCTCAACCAGCTCCCGGCCACGGCCACTCTCGACACCTACGCCGCACTGGCGCAGACGTTCCCGTGGACCGAGACCCGCACCGGTTCCTTCGGCACCACCCGGGTCAGCCGCGAACCGCGCGGCGTGGTGGCGGCCGTGACGGCCTGGAACGTGCCGCTGTTCCTGGCGGTCAACAAGCTCGCCCCCGCCCTGCTCGCCGGGTGCACGGTGGTGCTCAAGCCCGCACCGCTGACCCCGCTGACGGCCAACATGATCGCCGACATCTTCACCGAGGCGGGCGTGCCGGAGGGCGTCATCTCGGTGCTGCCCGCCGAGGCCGAGGTCGCCGAGTACCTGATCGCCCACCCCGGCGTCGACAAGGTCACCTTCACCGGCAGCACGCCGGTCGGCCGCCGCATCGCCGCCATCGCCGGGGAACAGCTCAAGAGCGTCTCCCTCGAACTGGGCGGCAAGTCCGCCGCGATCCTGCTCGAGGACATGGACGTGGCCGCCAACATCCCGGTACTCGCCTTCTCCGGGCTGATGAACAGCGGGCAGGGCTGCGTCGCGCAGACCAGGATCCTGGCGCCGCGCAGCCGGTACGACGAGATCCTCGACGCGCTGGTCGAGCACGTGCGCACGCTGAAGACCGGCGACCCGAACGATCCGTCGGTGACCTTCGGCCCGCTGATCTCCGAGCGCCAGCGTGAGCGGGTGGAGAGCTACATCGCCAAGGGCAAGGCCGAGGGCGCGCGACTGGTGCTCGGCGGCGGCAGGCCCGCGGGGCTCGACCGCGGCTGGTTCGTGGAGCCGACCATCTTCGCCGACGTCGACAACAAGTCGACCATCGCGCAGGAGGAGATCTTCGGCCCGGTGCTCTCGGTGATCCCCTACGAGACCGAGGACGAGGCCGTGGCCATCGCCAACGACTCCGCCTACGGCCTAGCCGGTTCGGTGTGGACCACCGACGTCGAGCACGGCGCCGCCATCGCCGCGCGGGTGCGCACCGGCACCTACGCGATCAACTGGTACGCCTTCGACCCGACGGCGCCGTTCGGCGGCTACAAGAACTCGGGGCTGGGACGCGAGAACGGGCCCGAGGGTCTCGACTCGTTCTGCGAGCAGAAGTCGCTGCTGATGCCGATGGGCTGGACCGGCTAGCCGGCCCCACAGAGGTACCGCCGCCTGTTACGGGCGTGGGGCGGCGGTGTCGGACCCGGGACGACGACGCGGCTCGTCCCGGGTCACTCCCGTCGCTCGGGGGCCACGAGCACTCGGATGACCGGCTCGCGGCGGTCGCTCGACCGGTCGCCGAGCAGGTCGACCGGCAGGTCGGCGACCTGGACGCGATAGCCCGGTGGCAGCACCTCCTGCAACCGTCCCGCCGCTCGACGCGTCGGCGTGCTCGGCAACGCCGCGGCACCGGGGATGTCCTGATCGGCCATGCTCGGACCACCTCTCACGTGTCGCCACCCCCGCTCGCCGTGGCCGCCGCCACGGTGTCGCGAAGGCGATCGGGAAGCAGTTCAGTCGACCAGTGGTTGTCTGGATTGTACTGGTCGGTCAGGTTCCAGGGATCGAATTCGTGCGAAGAATGTACTTTTCACACGCCGTATTACGCGGCGGCACAACGCGATCGAGCCGACGCCGACCGACACCCCGGTAACGGCAAAGCGTTTCGTTTCCCGGCTGCTCGACGTCCACGAACACCCACTTCTCCCGCTGCGTGACAACAGGTTCGGAATGCGCGAACCGCGCGTGTGCCGCGGGGGCCCCCGGCGAATCCGCCGATACCACGCTGAACCCACGCAGCGTTCATCATCCCGACCTGAGCGGGGAATACCGCCGGGCGCGGTGATCAAACAACCGCCGGAAACGGCGGAACCCCGGAGCACGATGCTCCGGGGTTCGGCCGCTGGTTCGGATGGGTCAGCCCAGACGCTGCTTCAGCGCCTCGAATTCGTCACGCACGCCGCTGGGCAGCTTGTCGCCGACGAACTCGAACCACTCCTCGATCAGCGGGATCTCCTTGCGCCATTCCTCGGCCTTCACGGCCAGCGCCTCGTCGACGTCGGCGGGGTCGACGTCGAGGCCGTCGAGATCCAGGTGCGCGGCCCTGGGCACGTTGCCGATCGCGGTCTCCTCGGCGTCGGCGCTGCCCTCGATCCGGCCGACGATCCACTCGAGCACGCGCGAGTTCTCACCGAAGCCCGGCCACAGGAAGCGGCCGTCCTCGCCGCGACGGAACCAGTTGACGTAGAAGATCTTCGGCAGCTTGGTCGCGTCGGCGCTCTTGCCGAGCTGGATCCAGTGGTCGAGGTAGTCGCCCACGTGGTAGCCCAGGAACGGCAGCATCGCCATCGGATCGCGGCGCACGGTGCCGACCTTGCCCTCGGCCGCGGCGGTCTGCTCCGAGGACAGGGTGGCGCCCATGAACACGCCGTGCTGCCAGTCGAAGGACTCGGTCACCAGCGGGACCGTGGTCTTGCGGCGGCCGCCGAACAGGATCGCCGAGATCGGCACGCCCTGCGGGTCGTCCCATTCCGGGGCCAGGATCGGGCACTGCGACATCGGGGTGCAGTAGCGCGAATTCGGGTGCGCGGCCAGCGTCTCCGTCTCGCGCAGGTACCAGTCGTTGCCCTTCCAGTCGATCAGGTGGTCGGGCTCGCCCTCCAGGCCCTCCCACCACACATCGTTGTCGTCGGTGAGCGCGACGTTGGTGTAGACGGTGTTGCCCGCCTCCATGGTCGCCATCGCGTTCGGGTTGGAGCTGTGGTTGGTGCCCGGCGCGACGCCGAAGAAACCGAACTCCGGGTTCACCGCGTAGAGGCGGCCGTCCTTGCCGAAGCGCATCCAGGCGATGTCGTCACCGAGGGTCTCGGCGCGCCAGCCCGGAACCGTGGGCTGGATCATCGCGAGGTTGGTCTTACCGCAGGCGCTGGGGAAGGCGGCGGCGATGTAGTAGGCCTTGTTCTCCGGGGAGATCAGTTTGAGGATCAGCATGTGCTCGGCCAGCCAGCCCTCGTCGTGCGCCATCGCCGAGGCGATGCGCAGCGAGTAGCACTTCTTGCCGAGCAGCGCGTTGCCGCCGTAACCGGAGCCGTAGCTCCAGATCTCGCGATCCTCCGGGAAGTGGGTGATGTACTTGGTGTCGTTGCACGGCCACGGCACGTCCTGCTGGCCCTCGGCCAGCGGAGCGCCCACCGAATGCAGGGCCTTGACGAACGGGCGATCGGTGCCCATCTTCTCCAGCGCGGCCTTGCCCATGCGGGTCATCACGCGCATCGAGACCACGACGTACTCCGAGTCGGTGATCTCCACGCCGAGCTTGGGATCCTCGGCGCCGAGCGGGCCCATGCAGAACGGCACCACGTACATGGTGCGGCCCTTCATGCAGCCGCGGTAGAGCTCGGTCATGGTGGCGCGCATCTCGGCCGGGTCGACCCAGTTGTTGGTCGGGCCCGCGTCGGCCTCGGACCTGGAGCAGATGAAGGTGCGCGACTCCACCCGGGCCACGTCGGACGGGTCGGAGAGCGCCAGGAACGAGTTCGGCTTCTTCTTCGGGTCGAGGCGCTTGAAGGTGCCCGCCTCCACCAGCTGATCGGTCAGCCGCTCCCACTCCTCGTCGGAACCGTCCGCCCAGACCACCCGCTCCGGCTGGGTGAGTTCTGCGACTTCCTGTACCCAGGCGAGTAGTTCGCTGTGCTCGGTCGGCGCCTGGCCGTCGGATCCACGAAGACCAGGAATGGTCGCTGAGGTCATGAAAACTCTCCTGAGATGGGCGGCTCCGCGATGCACCGCCCTGGCACAAGGCCCATGACCAGCGCGAACACACCGAGCGCCACCGTTGGCGGGAAGGCACCCGCTACGACCAGTCGACAACGCGGCCCCGGCTGGACGGCGTACAAGGACGAAGCGGACGCCCAGGTTCCTGATTAGAGGTTAACGCGATGTGACCACCCGAACGGAGCCGGGTTGGTCAATGTGTACCCAGACAGTGACCGATTCAACAGCCACGATGCGCAGAACCGACCGGTAGGGCGCTTTTCACCCGGCTACGGGCAGGTGCCGGTCGAGCACGGCGATGTCGCGTTCACATGCCGCCAGCTGGCCGGGGCGCTCGGCGGACGCCCGCCGGATGCGGGCCTCCAATTCGGCGACCCTGCGGTCGTTGTCGACGATCCGCTGCGCGCTCTCCCGCATCACCCGCTCGGCCAGCGCGGTCTCGGCCGCCACCAGCGCGGTCGCCACCCGCTGCTCGAGTTGGGCCTTGACGTTGACCAGCGCGTCGGCGACCCATTGCCGCAGATGTGCCCGGTCGGCCACCTGCCGCCGCGCCCGCACCACCCACCAGGCCGCCAGCGCGCCGAGCGCCAAGGTGACCGGGATGCTCGCGACGTCGAGCGCGGGCACCAGCGACAGCGGCGACACCAGCAGCCTGCCCAGACCGGCGCCCGCGCTGGCGCCGAGGGCGACCATCAAGTGGTCTTCCACCCCGGCCTGCCGAGGCTCGGGATCCGGGCCGACCCGCGGCGCGGGATCCACGCGGCGCGGCGGCAGCTCGGCGGCGCGGTGCGCGCCCGGGGCGAACGCGGGTGCCCGGCTCGCGTCCGGGGCCACCGGTGCGGCGGCGGCGTCGACGCCGTGGGCGAGCTCGGCGATCCTGCGGTCGATGTCCTGGTCGAGACCGGCGGTGAGGTCGGTGACGGACTGCTGGAGCCGGCGCGGGTAACCGGTGAGCTCGCCGCGCGCCAGCCGGTCGACCTCGGCGCGGGCGGTGACGTGCAGCGTGCGCACCCGGGCGCCGGTCTCGGTCATCAGGTCGACGCGCGCCAGGTGCAGTTGCCCGCGCAACGCCGCCGTGGCGCTGGCGCGGCCGCCGTCCCGGGCGGCGAGCAGCGTGGCCCGCTCCGCGCGCCAGCGCGCGGTCTCGGCGTCCGAGCGCAGCGCCTCGATCTGCTCGGTGATGCGGCGACGGGTGTCGGTGAGCACCCGGGACAGCACGGCCGCCCTGCGGTCGCGTCCGTCACCCTCGGCGGCCGCGGTCGCGGCGGTGAGCGCGGCGTGCAGCGCGCTCAGGCCGGAGCGGTCGAGCAGGGCGGTGTCGCCGGTGCGGGCGGCGACGGCCAGGCGCGCGGAGACCGGCAGGATGTCCAGGTCGCCGAAGCCGTGGGCGGCCAGCAGCGCCAGGTCGTGCTCGCGCACCCGCCGCCAGTCCGCGTAGGCGTGGATGCCGTTCATCGCGAGCAGGATGGTGGTGCCCGCCGCGCGCAGCCTGCCGATCAGCGCGAGCGCGTCGGCGCCGAGCGCGCTGCCCGCGTCGAGCAGGATCAGCGCGGCGGCGGGCGGGGTGGGCGCCGCCGAGAGTGTGGTCTCGACGCCGACGACATCGGTGAGCGGCTCGGTGAGGGCGATCCGCGGCTCGAAGCGGGCCAGTTCGGTACGCAGCAGCGTCGTGTTGGCATCGTCCGGGGCGACCAGCGCCACCTGCCCGGCCGAACCCGGCGCGCGCAGGGCGGTCAGCAGCGCCATGCCCTGCGGGTTCCATCGGGCGACCACGGCATCGAGCTCGGGCGGGACGCCGGGATCGGCCGAGGCGCCGACCGCGGTTCTGTCAGAGTCCGGCACTGCTCATCCGTTCCCACAGCCGGATGTAGCCGTTGTGCACCCGCAGCGCGGCACGGCGCGCCGTCGGCGGCAGATCGCTCGCCACGACGGCCCGCCAGCGGGCCGCGCGGGTCAGCGCGTCGTCGGCGTCCGCGGGCGCCGCCGCCGGATACCCGGCAGCGAGATGCGCGACGGCGGGATGGGCCAGCCCGGCACACAACGCGAGCCACCGCGCCTCGTCGCCGTGCAGGTACTCCTCGATCAGATCGCGGGCCCGGCCACCGGCACCCGGCACCGAGCGCGCCGCGAGCCGGGCCAGGCGGTCGAGCAGATCGCCGCCGCGCAACGCCGAGACCTGCTCGTAGCGGCGGTGCAGCAACCGGTGCAGCGCGTCGATGCCGCTCGCGGCGTGCATCACCTGGAGCAGGGCGGGCGCGCCGAGCCCGGGATCGTGGCGCAGGGCGGTCACCGCGCAGGCGATGCCGTGGAGGTCCCAGCGGCGCAGCAGTTCCTCGCGCTCGGCCGCATCGGGGCCGGCGGCGGCCGAGACGAACAGCTCCGGCGAGAGCGTGAGGGTGGGGTCGGCCTCGGCGGCGAGCAGGCGCAGCAGTGCCAGATCCGCCTCGGTCACCACGCCCGCCCTGGTGCGCATGGCCAGCGAGGCCACCACCGGCACCGTCGGCAGGCCCAGCTCCCGGCCGTACTGCTCGGCGGCGCTCACCGCGTCGGCCCAGCGCGAGCCGATCGCGTCCGCCTTGTTCAGCACCACCACGGTGTGTTGCCGGGGCAGGCCGGCGAGCACCCGGCGGTCGGCGGGCAGTGGCGCGCCCGCGAGCACGTAGACCACGATGTCGGCGTCGAGCTCGGGGTCGGGGCTGCCCGGCTCGTCGATCGGCGCGGTCTCCACCGCCGACAGCAGTGCCAGCGCGTGCAGCACGGTGGTGCGCCCGGCGTGTGCGCGACCGGTCACCTGGATACGCGGCGGCTTGCGCCACAGCTCGGCGGCCCGGTCGGCGTGGGCGGCGACGGCGGCGTCGGGGCCGCCGAGCGCGCGCAGGTCGGCCAGCAGCCGCGTCAGCCCGTCGTGGTCCCGCGATCCCCGGGCGGGCGCGGCGGATTCGGTGACTGTCGGCATCGGTAACCCCCTTCGGACGAATTCTGACAGCTCCCGAGGCCGTGCGCGCGACGCCCACCGGTGCCCCCGCGCCACCGGATCCGGTCGGCCGCGGGGTCAGGAACCGGAGAAGTACTTGTTGGCCGTGCGCACCGCCCACCCGGGGGAGAGTTTGGCGGTGAGTGCCAGCAGTTTGGCCTGCCTGCCGATCGCGTAGTGCACCCGTGGCAGCCGGGGGCGGTTGCGGGTGGCGTCCCAGATGCCTTGGGCCACATCCTCGGCGGTGAGCCGGATGCCCAGCGACCGGGTGGTGCCGGTCTGCACGCCGTCCACCATGCCGGTCGCGACGAACAACGGCCAGATCGCGAGCACCCGGATGTCGTGGCGCGCCCATTCCAGATCCAGTGCCTCGGTGAGGCTCTTGACCGCCGACTTGGTCGCGCCGTAGCTGGCCAGCTCGGGCTGGCCGTAGATGGCCGACGCCGAACACAGATTCACCAGCTGGGCACCCGCGGTGTCCCGCAGGTAGGGGAACGCGTGATGCGAGCCGGCTATCACGCCATCGAGATTCACGTCCACGATCGCGCGATGCGTGCGCAGATCGATGGATTCGAACGGACCCGCGCGCAGGATCCCCGCGTTGTTGATCAGGATGTCGAGCCGGCCGTGTGCCTCGTGGAACTCGGCGAGCCGCTGCTGCCAGTGCGTGTCGTTCGTCACATCCAGGACGCCGGTGCGCACCTGCCCACCGGCGGCGTCGATCTCGGCGGCGAGCCGGCCCAGGCCGACCTCGTCGATGTCGTAGGCGCCCACCCGGTAGCCCTGCGCAGCGAAAAGCAGGGCCGTGGCCCGGCCGATGCCCGCGGCCGCACCGGTGAGGAACACCGTCGGTGAGCTCATGCGGGCAGTCTAGTGCCGGAATCTGCTGTGGTGACCGGGGTTCACAGGTAAATCGGTGTCCCCTACCCTGCTCTGATGGCCGGGCACCGGCGACGACGCCGCCCGGTCGAGGAGGTTGTGATGACACTGCCGCTGCTGCCGAGCGCCGATCCCTTCCATCGGCCGCCCCGCGGGTTCGCCTCGGCGCCCGCGGGCACCGTGCTGCGCAGCCGCCGCGTCGAGGTGGCCCTGTTCGGCCTTGTGCCGCAGCGCGTTTCGGCCTGGCAGCTGCTCTACCGCAGTTGCGACCTGCACGGCGTCCCCGAAGTGGCGGTCACCACGGTGCTACTGCCCGCCGACGCCGAACCCGGCGAGGACCGGCCGCTGCTGGCCTTCCAGACCGCGATGGACGCCGTCAGCGAGCGCTGCGCCCCCTCCTACGCGCTGCGCCGTGGCGCCAACGCCCTCGGCGCCGTCACCCAGATCGAATGGCTGCTGGTCGCCAACGCGCTGCGGCGCGGCTGGGCGGTCTCCATCGCCGACCACGAGGGCCCGCACGGCAACTTCGGCGCGCCCCGCGAACCCGGCTACCGCGTGCTCGACGGCCTGCGCGCCGCGTTGCGGTTCGCCCCGCTCGGGCTGGCTCCCGACGCCAGGATCGGGGTGTGGGGCTACTCCGGTGGCGGCATGGCCAGTTCCTGGGTGGTCGAGATGGCGCCGACCTACGCGCCGGAACTGAACCTGGTCGGGGCCGCCCTCGGCGCCCCGGTCGGCGACCCAGGCCAGGTGTTCGTGCGGCTCAACGGCGGGCACTTCGCCGGCCTGCCCGCCATCGTCATCGCCGCGCTGCGCAGGCTCTACCCGGCGCTGGGCCGCGTCATCGACGACGAACTCACCGAGGAGGGCCGCCGGTTCGTCGCCATCGCCGAGCGCGCCACCCCGGCCGCCGCGATCCTGCGGCTGGCGGGCAAGAAGTTCGACGACTTCCTCGCGACCCCGCTCGAAGAGCTGCTCGCCACCCCGGCCTTCGTCGAGATGTTCGACGACCTGCGGCTGGGCCGCAACGCCCCCACCTGTCCGCTGCTGGTCGTGCAGCCGGTGCACGACCAGGTGATCCATGTCGCCGAGATCAACGGCCAGGTGGCGCGCTACCGCCGCGGCGGCGCCGAGGTGACCTACGTGCTCGACCGGCTCAGCGAGCACTTCTCCATGCTGGCGCTGGCCGCCCCGGTCAGCCTGAACTGGCTGGCCGACCGGTTCGCGGGCGAACCGACCACCGGTGACGTCGACACCACCGTGTGGTCGGTGGCGGCCTCCCCGTCGGGCCTGCGCGGCCTGGTGGAGATGGCGACCACGGCGGTGAAGGTGGTGCTCGGCAGGCCGCTGCGCCAGGAGTCGCCGACGGCGCCGCGGATCGTCGGTGAACGCGCCGCTTGAGCACCGCTGGAGCACGGCGGCGGGGTTCGATTGCTGCGTCGATGCGGCGATGCTGGAGAATGGACGGCGTGAACGACGCCGCCAACCACACTGTCGAGTCGGTTCCGGGCAGGCCGTCCACAGCATCGGCCCCGCTCGAAGCAGGCAGACGATCCCCCACCGGCTCCCGGCTCTACCCGCGCGTGACCAGCTTCCGGTCGCGCCGCGGCGCGCTGACGCCCAACCAGCAGGGCGCCTGGGATCGGATGTGGCCGCGCATCGGCCGCGAGGTCGGCGACGAGCCGCTGGACGCCGATGCCTGGTTCGGCAGGCAGGCGCCGCTGGTGATCGAGATCGGCTGCGGCACCGGCACCGCGACCGCCGCGATGGCCGCGGCCGAACCGCACGTCAACCTGATCGGCATCGAGGTGTACCAGCCGGGCCTCGCGCAGCTGGTGCAGCGGATCGAGCGCGACGGCATCGACAACATCCGGTTGCTGCGCGGCGACGCGGTCGACGTGCTGGAACACATGATTGCTGCGGAGTCGCTGACCGGGGTCCGGGTGTTCTTCCCCGACCCGTGGCCGAAGGCCCGCCACCACAAGCGGCGGCTGTTGCAGCCGGCCACCGTCGCGCTGATCGCGGGCAGGCTGCGCCCCGGCGGCGTCCTGCACGTGGCCACCGACCACGCCGGTTACGCCGAGCACATCGCCGCGGTCGGCGCGGCGGAACCGCTGCTCGTCGGCCTGAACGAGGCCACCGGCGGCGACGACGAGCGCGCCCGTGCGCTCGCGCCGATCGGTCTGGACCGCCCCGTCACGAAATTCGAGGACAAGGCACATCGAGCGGGAAGCGCCATCACCGAGTTCGTTTGGGGCAAGATCGAATGATGAGCGTCAGTGAGATGGCCGAGCAGGCCGTGGGTGTTGCGGGGGAGGTGCAGGGAACCGTCGCCGAGGGGCTCGGCGGCGCCACACCGGACGTGCGGCGGGTGCTGCTGGTCTGGGACGCACCGAACCTCGACATGGGCCTCGGCGCCATCCTCGGCGGCCGCCCCACCGCCGCCTACCGGCCCCGCTTCGACGCGCTCGGCCGCTGGCTGCTCGCTCGCACCGCCGAACTCTCCGCCGGGAGCAGCTCCCGGATCGAGCCGGAGGCCACGGTCTTCACCAACATCGCCCCGGGCACCGCCGACGTGGTGCGGCCCTGGGTCGAGGCACTGCGCAACGTCGGCTACGCGGTGTTCGCCAAGCCCAAGATCGACGAGGATTCCGACGTCGACGCCGACATGCTCGCCCACATCGAGCTGCGCAGCCGCGGCGCCGGGCTGGCCGGGATCATGGTCGCCTCCGCCGACGGCCAGGCCTTCCGCGAGCCGCTCGAGCGGCTGGCCGCGCGCGGGGTGCCGGTGCAGGTGCTCGGGTTCCGTGAGCATGCGAGCTGGGCGGTGACATCCGATACCCTCGAGTTCATCGACCTCGAGGACATCCCCGGCGTGTTCCGCGAACCGCTGCCCCGGGTGAGCCTCGACTCGCTGCCCGACGAGGGTGCCTGGCTGCAGCCGTTCCGGCCGCTGTCGGCACTGCTCACCTCTCGCCCCGCCCAAGGAGTCGCTTAGTGTTCACACGCTGGGGCGAATTGGTCTATCGGTTTCGGTTCGCCGTCATCGGCATCGTCGCCGCGGCCCTCCTGGCGCTCGGCGGCTACGGCTTCGGCCTCGAGAACCATCTCAGCTCCAGCGGGTGGGACGACCCCACCTCCGAGTCCGCGCAGGCCGCGCGCATCGCCGACGAGGCGTTCGGCCGCGATCACACCAGCGATGTGATCGTGCTCTACACCGCGCCGGAGGGCAAGACGATCGACGACCCGGAGTTCCGGGACAAGATCGTCGACAGTCTCAACCGGCTGCCCCGGGAGCACCCGGACGAGATCGACAAGGTCAACGGCGCCTACTGGCAGACCGAGACCGGTCCCGGCGTGCCGCTGACCTTCGGGTCCAAGGACAAGAAGTACACCTTCGCCTCCATCGCCATCGTCGGCGACAACGACACCGACATGGTGCGCAACTACCGGAAAGTGAAGGACGTCTTCTACATTCCGGGCGTCGACGTGCAGGTCACCGGCCTGCAGGCGGTGGCGGGCACCCTCAACGACACCATGGCCAGCGACCAGAAGCGCATGGAGCTGCTGGCCATCCCCGCCGTCGCGGTGCTGCTGTTCTTCATCTTCGGCGGCCTGGTCGCGGCGGGCCTGCCACTGGTGGTCGGTGGCCTCACCGTCATCGGCGCCAACGGCATCATCATGGCGTTGACGAAGTTCACCGAGGTGAACTCCTTCGTCGGCGGCGTCGTCTCGATGATCGGCCTCGGCCTGGCGATCGACTACGGCCTGTTCATCGTCAGCCGCTTCCGCGAGGAATTGGCCGAGGGCTACGACACTCCCGCGGCCGTGCGCCGCTCGGTGATGACGGCCGGGCGCACCGTCGTGTTCTCGGCCACCATGATCGTGGCCAGCCTCGGCGGCATGCTGCTGTTCCCGCAGGGCTTCCTGAAATCGGTCGCCTACGGCACCATCGCCACGGTCACCCTGGCCGCGCTGACCGCGATCACCATCCTGCCCGCCATGCTCGGCGTGCTCGGCCCGCGCGTGGACATGCTGGGCCTCAAGCGCTTCCGCAAGACCAAGACCGCCGAAGAGGTGGAGAACGGTTTCTGGGGCAAGACCACCCAGTGGGTGATGCGGCATCCGCTCAAGATCGCGGTGCCGATCTGCATCGTGCTGCTGCTGTTGATCATCCCGGTGAAGAACCTGGCCTTCGGCGGCATCAACGAGCGCTACCTGCCGCCGGACAACAAGACCCGCGTCGCGCTGGAGAACTTCTACGAGGTCTTCCCGCTGAAGAAGACCGACCCGGTGCAGCTGGTGATGGTCTCCGAGGACAGCGCCGCCGTCGGCGCGGTGTGGAAGCAGGCCAGCGAGGCGCCGGGCCTGGTCGGCAGTTTCGAGGTGCCCAGCCGCTCCACCACCCAGCCCGACGTCTACCGCACCAGCGCGACACTCGAGGACTCCGAGAACGCCAACCCGACCATCGACTATCTGCGGTCGATGGACGTGCCCGACTCGGTACAGCTCTACGTCGGCGGGCAGCCGACGATCCAGAAGGACAGCATCGACGCCCTGCTCGAACGCATGCCGTTGATGATCGCGCTGGTGCTGTTCGTCACCACGCTGCTGATGTTCCTCACCTTCGGCTCGCTGGTGCTGCCGATCAAGGCCGCCTTGATGAGCGCGCTCGGCCTCGGCTCCACGCTGGGCATCCTGACCTGGATCTTCGTCGACGGGCACGGGTCGGGCCTGCTGAACTTCACGCCGCAGCCGATCATGTCGCCGGTGCTGGTGCTGATCATCGCGGTGATCTACGGCCTGTCCACCGACTACGAGGTGTTCCTGCTGTCCCGCATGGTCGAGGCGCGCAGCATGGGCGCCTCGACCACGGAGGCGGTGCGCGCGGGCACCGCGCACACCGGCCGCATCATCACCGCGGCGGCGCTCATCCTGCTCGTGGTCGTCGGCGCGTTCGCGTTCTCCGACCTGGTGATGATGCAGTACATCGCGTACGGCCTGATCGCGGCGCTGTTCATCGACGCGACGATCCTGCGCATGCTGCTGGTCCCCGCGACCATGAAACTGCTCGGCGACGACTGCTGGTGGGCGCCCGCCTGGATGAAGCGCATCCAGGAGAGGATCGGCCTCGGCGAGCCGATCCTCGACGACGAGCGCCCCGGCGGCGGCGAAGTGGTCGATCTGGTGAAGACCACCCCGGTCACCGACCCGGTCACCATGCAGATGCCTGCCATGCCGGAGGAGAAGCAGCGCAAGTCGCCGCGGCGGGTGCGCACCATCGAGGAGATCGAGGCCGAGGCGCCGACGCAGCGCATCGAGGACCTGCCGGAGGCGCGGGCCAAGGCGGGCAAGACGCCGCCGCGCCCCCGCACCGCCATGCCGGTCGCGCCCGACCCGACCCGGCCGCGGGCGCATCCGCAGCCCGGCCAGGAGGGTGCGCGGCCGGGTCGGCCCGGTCCCGCCTCGCCGTTCCAGGCCGGATCGGCGTTCCAAGCGGTGCCCTCGGTGGACCAGCCCGCGACCGGGCCGAAGCAGCCCGGTCACCCGGGGAAGCCCGCGGGCCCGAGCGGTCAGTCGTCGGTGCCCGGGCTCGGACGCCCGCTGCCGAGCCGACCGCAGCCCGGTCGCTCCGCACCGCCGGAACCGGAACCCGGCCCTTCGGCGCAGCCGCCCCACCCGGGCGGACCGGCATCGCCGCAGGCCGGGGGCGGCGCGCCGCTGCCCGGTGCCCGGCCAGCGCCGCCGCGTGCGCCGGGTGCCTCCGTGGGCGAGCCGACCCGTCCGCAGGCGCCGCCGCGACCCGCACGGCCGGTCGGTCCGCCCGGCGCGGGTGGTGCGGCTGTTCCGAGCGGACCGGTCCAGGGCGGACACGGGCCGCATCGAGCGCCGAGCGGACCCGCTGACCGGCCGAGTGGATTCGCCGGCACGCCGGGCGGACCGAACGGGCCGACCGCCGGGGCGCCGGGCGGACCTTCGCGGGTTCCGGACGAGCCCGGGATGCGGGGCGGGCCGTCGGTTGCGCCGGGAGGACCGGCAGATCCGGGTACCCCGGGCACGCTCCCGGCGGCGCACGGGCACAGACCGGCGGCGGAGCCACCACCGCCGGTACCGAACGGACCGTCGCCCGCGCCGAATGGACCTCGCCATGTTCCGAACGCACCGGACCCGCAGGGTGCCGCCGCGACGCCGGCCGGTGATCCGGTAGCCGAACACGGCGAGGCGCCGGAGGACAACCGGACCAGCATCGAGAACTGGATGGCCGAGTTGCGGTCCTCGCGCCGCCGGAGCACCGGCGGCGACGAAGGCCGCCACCACAGTGGTGACGGCCGGTCGGTGAGCGTCAACGAACTGCTTCGTCGCCAGGACGAGGAGTAGGTCCGCCCGCCGTATCCTCCGGTGCCGCGGTGCTCGCGCGTTCGCCCGCCTCGGCGAAGGCGCGGGCGTACCGGGTGCCGGTGAGCAGCAGCAGCACGCCGACGGCGAGGAAGGCGCCCACCCGGACGAAACCGTCGAGGGTGGCCAGGTCGAACAGGAACAGCTTGGCCAGCGCGGCGCCGGTGAGCAGCAGGCCGGACCCGAGCGCCACCTTCGCCACCGCACCGGATGTCGCCAGCTTGCGCAAGCCGTACAGCAGCGCGGCGGTCGCGGCGCCCATCCACAGGATCGTGGCGACGCTGTGCCCGGCGACGAAACCGTCGCGGCCGCCCGCCGCGACGCCGATCGACACCGCCGCGACGGTCACCAGGTAGAGCGCCGCCACACTCGCCCCCACCCCGACCACCTCGTCCTCGCCGCGGCGCTCGCCCGCGATGCGGCGCAGACTCCACACGAGCAGGGCCAGAACGCCGAGTCCGGCGACGGCGGCCAGTGCGCTCGCCGTTCCCAGCCGTTGCTGCGCGAAGTGCTGCGAGGCAAGCGTTTCCGGCGACGCGTCGGCGAGCAGGGCCAGCCCGCCCAGCACACCGAACGCGGCGCCGATGACCACCGCGACCCGCGACCGCTGTTGCCCGGCGACCCCGAGGAAGCCCAGCCCCACCAGGAACAGCGCGATCGGCAAGGTCGCCGAATCCGTCCCGGCCACACAAGCTTCCAGCAGCGCCAGCGCACCGGCGACGGCCGCGACGACCGCGGTGTGATTCGGGATGCGCACGGCCGCACGCACTCTCGGCAGCAGATACGCGAACGCCACCGCCAGCAGCACCGCCGCGTAGGCGAGGGCGGCGGGCACCGCGGTGCGGCGTTCGAGCAGGGCGGGCACGGCGATCAACAGCGGTGTCGCGGCGGCGGCCAGCGCCAGGCTCGCCGTGAGGTCGGCGGGCCGGGCGCGGACCACCACGAGCGTGCCGACCGAGCCGATCACCGCCACGGCCACCGCGGCGGCGATCAGGGCGCCGCCACGGCCGCTCTGCGACGAGATCACCTCCACCGCGACGAACACGGTGATCGCGACCACCGCGGGCGACGTGCGCACCACGTGCAGGAACGGCCAGTCCCGCTGGAGGTGCACCGGCAGGCAGGCCGCCTGCAACGCGATCAGGAACACCAGCAGCACCGGCTGCACCGTCACGAACGGTGCCGCGAGCGCCGCACCCGCGACCACGAGTACCGCCAACGGCTGCGACTGCCACCGCACCGCCAGTGCCACGCCGCACGCGGCCACCGCGAACGCCACCGCGAATCCGGGCACCGGATGCAGCCAGTCGTAGATCGCCGTCACCGCGACCACGTCCAGATAGGCGCCCGCGATACCCGTCGCCGCCAACGCGATGCCGCCGACCCGGCCACCGGCCCGCCCGAACACGCGGACACCGGCACCCACCAGCGCGGCCGAGAACACCGCTCCGGCAACCACTCTCGGCACCGGACCGAACAGCCCGGCCTGGGCCGCCAGCACCAGCAGCATCACCACACCGATCAGGGTCACCGCCACCCCGGCCACCGCCAGGATCCGGCTGATCACACCGTCGCGCTGCCACCACGGCGTGCCGTCGCCGATCACCCCGGCCCGCACCGGTGGTATCCCGCGCCCGCCGCGACCGGCCCCCGTCGCGACCGCGCGCCCGCCGGCACCGCCCGCCGACGGCACCGGGTCGCCGGGCGCACCGGTGCCCTTCGGCATCCACGCCGCGGCGGTGCCCTGGGCGGCGCGCCGCTCCCCGCCCGCGGAGCCCGCCGCGGCACCGCACCCGGCCCGGCCCAACCCGGCGGCGGCACGGACCAGTGACCGGCCGGGCCCACCGGCGGCACCGCGGCAGGCACGCCCCAGCCCGGCGGTGGCACCGCCCCGGGCCCCCTCGCTTCCCTCGGCGGCACCGCGCCCTGCTCGGCCCGGCCGGACGATGGCACCACCCCGCGCTGGGCAGCATCCCTCGGCGGCACGGCACCCTGCTCGGCCCAACCGGACGGCGACGCGGTCCCGTCCTCCGAGGAATCCGGCGCCATCGCCGCGTCGACCGCGCCGGTCGACGGCGACCCACCCGGCTCGACGGAGCTCGACGACCACCCCTCGGGCGTGCTCCCCGTCCCCGGAACGGCCGGCGGCGCCGTGGCGTGCGCGGCCGAGGGTGGCGCCGGAACCGGTGCGGCAGGCCCGGTCGACGCATCTCGGCCACCGGCCGTAGGCGATCCCGGCGGCGGTCCGTCCCCGACCACGCGGGTGGCACCGCCCGACGAGCCCGCCGCGGGCGCGCCGGCCAGCACCTGCCGGTGCAGAACTTCCAAGTCGCGCCCGAGGGCGCCCATCCGTGTTCCCAGCGCGGTGAACTCACCGGAGAGGCGGGAGACCAGCGCCGGGTCGATCGAACCAGTCATGGCACTCATGGTCGATCGCCCGGCGGGCCCGGACATGAGTAGAAACACCCGGGCGGGCGCGGGACATCTACCCGGGGAGTCCGCCGCTCAGCGGGAGGCCGCGGGCAGCGAGGTCACCCGGTGCACGGCCTCGATCACCGAGGAGCGGGCGGGCATGCGCAGCACCTCGGGGTCGGGTTCGCCCACCCAGTGCCAGCCGCGCGGCGAATCGGTGGTGGGCAGCAGCACGTGACGCCCGCCGGGCACGACGGTCACCCGATGCTCGGCCAGCCCGCGGCGCACGCGCACGTCGACCGGCGCGGCGGGGCTGGGCGGGGTGACGAGGAAGGTCCAGGTGCGTTCGCCGGGGTCGGCGACGACCGGCACCGGGAACGGAGTCGCGAGCGTGACCAGCACGTCGCGGCCGAGCGCGGGCGGCATGACCACGGCGCCAAGCACGCTGCCCGTGGTGACGACGGGGCGGCCCGCCAGCAGCTGGACGGGCAACCCGTACCGATGTCGCAGCACCAGGGCGGCTTCGTGGGGGGTGTGACAGCGTTCGAACATCGCGCGGCTCCTCAGACGGTGGTGGTGTGCGAGTGACGGATCGGCGCCGGTAGTCGCGCGATCACGGCGCGTGCGCGCGGGTGGTGCGCACGGATTTCGAGGAGTGCCTGCGGTGCGGTGGTATTCGGCATCGTGGTCATCGCCGCCCTGCCTTCTCAAACCGGCCTTTACAGCGCGGGCCTTCTCAAAGTTGCGGAAAGGCAACGGTATTCCAACCGGCGGGCGTCGAGTCGTACGTAATGTCCCACTTCTCGTGAACAGCGACGCCTACCGTCGGTACCCTGAAACGCAGATGTAACACGAGGACTCGAGGTCATGGACGATTCATCGATCGGCGTGCGCATCCGACGCTTCCGGGGGAAGGCGCTCACCCAGCGTCAGCTGGCGGACCTGGCCGGGGTGAGCGTCGATCTGGTGCGCAAACTCGAGCAGGGCGGCAGGCAGACGGCTTCGATCGCGAGCCTGCAGAAGATCGCCCGCGCCCTCGATGTCGACATCGCCGACCTCATCGGCAACCGGCACGGCATTCCCTCCGGCAATCCGGATGCCGGCATCGTCGCCGTCCGCCGCGCCCTCACCCCGGTCGACGACCTGCTCGGCACCGTGCCCGAGGAGGCCGCCGTGACGCTCGACGACGGCCGCCGCACCGTCGAATACGCCTGGGGCGCCTACTGGTCGGGCCGCTACGAACTGCTCACCTCCATCCTGCCCGCGGGCCTGACCCAGTTGCGCGCCACCGTGCATGCCGCCCACAACGGCGCGCTCGCCCCGGCCAACGAACTGCTGGCGCGGATGTACTGGGTGACCGGCTGCACGCTGGTGCATCTCGGGCAGACCGACCCGGCGTTCCTGGCGGTGCGGCAGGCACTCGCCGCGGCCGAGCACGGCGACGATCCGCTGCTGCTGGCCACCATTCGCGGCTCGATCGCCTGGCAGCTGCTGGTGCAGGGCCGCTACGCGGAATCGCGCGGGGTGGCCTTGCGCGCGGCGACGGAACTCGAGCCCGCCGGTGAGGTCGGCCCGGCGCACCTGGCCGCCTACGGGTCGCTGGTGTTGCAGGGCGCGACCGCCGCGGGCCGGGCGCAGCAGGTGCCCGAGGCGCTGGCGCTGCTGGAGTCCGCGAGCGAGGTGGCGTTGCGGATCGGTGCCGACCGGCAGGACTACGAAACCTATTTCGGCCCGTCGCAGGTCGTCATGCAGACCGTCGACGTGAACGTCTCGGCGGAGCGGTACCCCGAAGCGCTGGCCGCGGCGACGCAGATGCCCGCGGGCGCCGGCCTGCCGCAGGCGTCACGGGCCCGGCATCTGGCCGACACCGCGGTGGCCTGGACCCGGACCGGCCAGTATCAGCGCGCCCTGGACGCGCTGCTCGCCGCCGAGCGGGTGGGCGGCCCGGACTGGATGAAATACCAGTCCCTGCCCCGCCACATCGTCTCGGAACTCCTCGACAACGACCGCAGGGTCCCGCTGCGCGCGTTCGCCCGCCGCCTCGGCGTCAACACCTGAAACGGCCCGAACGGCCCCGAACGGCTCAGTGCCCCATCAGTTTGCGCCAGTGGGCGATCAGGGGGCGCTTGGCTGTCACCGAGCCGAAGCGGACCCGGCCGCGGACCACCAGGTGCAGGGGGCCCAGCGGCGGGCCGGTGCGGACCTTGTTGTTGACGCTGGAGCCGACGAGGTCGAGGGAGTTGAGATCGACGGTCGCCTCGGCGGGCACCACCAGGGTGAGCGAGCTGCAGAAATCGTCCATCACCACCTCGACCACCTGGGTCGCCATCACCGCTTCGGTGAAATCCAGGGTGACCGAGGACAACCAGTTGTTCAGGTGCAGGGTCGGCGGCACGTGCCAGGGGCCGCGCCGGTTGACCCCGGACAGGCGGCTGCGGATCACCGCGCCGTGGTTGGTGCCGGGCGGGGCGACGGGCGGCTGGTAGGGCGCGCTCGTGTTGACGAACCCGGTGGCGGGGGCGGCGGGCTGGCCGACCAGCCGCACGCCGGGCAGATCGATGAGCACCGAGTTGAGTTCGCCGCGGGTCTTGGCGGCCAGGGCGGTGTCCATGCGTTCGGTGAACTCGCCGAGCGAGAGCATGCCGAGGCCGACGGCCCGCTGCAGCAATTCGCCGACGTGCTCGCGTTCGGCATCGGACACGCGCAGGTCCCGGTCGCCCACCGGCTGACCGGAGCCGACGTCTTTGGATACCGATTCGGGGCCGCCCATGCCATCGAGGTTACCGACGACCCCGCGCGCACGGCATCAGGGCGATCCCTGATTCGCCCCCCGACCCGCGGCGAGACCGCTATTCGAGCCCCTGCTCGATCGCGTAGCGGGTCAGTTCCACCCGGTTCGCCAGTTGCAGTTTGCGCAGTGTGGCCTGCACGTGGTTTTCCACGGTGCGGTGGCTCAGGCCGAGCCGGGCCGCGATCTGTTTGGCGGACAGTCCTTTCGCCACCATGCGCAGCACCTCGGTCTCGCGCTCGGTCAGCGCGGGCCGGTGCGGTTCGTCGGGACGGGCCGGGGCACTGGCCATCCGGCGGTATTCGCCCAGCACCAGGCCCGCCAGGCCGGGAGAGAACACCGGCTGTCCGGCGGCGGTGGCGCGCACCGCCTCGATCAGTTCCGCGGCCGAGGCGCTCTTGACCAGGTAGCCGGAGGCGCCCGCCTTGATGGCTTCGAGCACGTCGTCGCGTTCGGCGGAGGCCGAGAGCACGAGCACCCGGCTGTCCGGCGAGACGCGCAGCACCTCGGCGGTGGCCTGGGCGCCGTTGCCGTCGGGCAACTGCATGTCCATCAGCACCACGGTGGGTCGCACCGCGGCCGCCCGCCGGGTGGCCGAGCCCACCCCGTCGGCGGTGGCGGCCACCGTGAACCCGGCTTCGCCCAGGTCGCGGGACACGCCGTCGCGCCACATCGGGTGGTCGTCGACCACCATCACCGTGATGGTCCCGGGGGCAGCGTCCTCGGTCATCGCACTCCTCTCCCGCCTGTTCATCGTGCCAGAGCCGGGCTCAGCCGCGCGGCACCCGGAACTCCCATTCCACGCCCTCGCCGTCCCCGCCGTCGCTGAGCAGTTCGGCCTGCCCGCCCAGCGCCGCGATGCGGCCGACGATGGAACGCGACACACCCATCCGCCCTTCGGCTTCCGCCTCGGCCAGCCGTCCCGGCGGGATGCCGACGCCGTCGTCGCGCACGCTGACGATCAGCTCCGCACCGGTGTCCTCCAGCAGCACATAGGCTTTCGCGTCGGGTCCGGCGTGCAGGTCGACGTTGGCGAGCGCGGTGGCGACGGCGGCGGCGATCTCACCCGCGACCCAGCGCCCGACCCGCACCGGCTCGCCGGGCGTGGACACGAACACCGTCGGGGTGGCGTGCGCCGTCAGCAGGGGACGCAGGTCCACCTCGCTGCCTCCGGCGTCCTCCCGGCCGCCCTGCTCGGAGATCAGCACCCGCAGCGCGACCTCCTGTTCACCGGCCCGCTGCGCCAACTCCTCGGTGGGCCCGCCGATCTCGGCGCCGCGACGCTTGATGTAGCTGAGCACCTGCAGCACCCCGTCGTGCACCTCGCGGGCCAGCCGCTCCCGTTCCTCGGCGGCCGCGGTCAGCCGCACTGCCCGGCGCAGCTGGTCCTGGGCGCGGCGGGCGGTGTCGGCGGCCAGGCCGAGCGCAAGCCCGACCGAGACCAGCACCGGCGCGGTGGCGTCGGTCCACACGTCCTGCCCCCACTGCTCGCGCACGGTGATGATCACCGCCGAGATCAGCAGCCCGGAGGCGATGCCGAGCCCCCACCCGCGCAGGATGGCCGCCGAGATCACCGCGTTGGCCGCCCACATGGTGGTCGGCAGGGTCTGGTGGCCGTGGTACCAGTCGTAGTCGGCGACCAGCCGGGTCGCCGCGATCAACCCGATCACCACCACGTGGTCGCCGACCACCACCCCGGCCCGCACCCGCGCCATACCGGTGCTGCGCCACTGCGAGAGCAGCAGCGCCGACGCACCCGACCAGACCACCATCAGCGCGATGAACACCCAGCTCAGCCGCTGGTTGTGGTAGTAGGGCACCGAGGCGATCTGCTGGCCGATCGCATACAGCAGGGTCACCAGCCGGAAGGCCTGTACCGCCCGCCACAGCGGAACGGTGGCGGCGTCGTCGGCGCTCAGCTCACCGGGCGGGATCCGGCTCATCGGTGGTCCCCTCGTCCTGAGCCGTCGCCGGTCGGCCGCGCAGCGGGCTGTCCGGGCGCATGGACTCCCCGGCCAGCGTCGCGGCCACGTCGAACCGGCCGAGATCGGGTTTGTCCGGCTCGGCCGAATACAGCTTGGGTTCGCCGCCGAGCAGCTCGCCGTAGGCTTCCTCGGGGCTCTCGGCCAGCAGCGAACGGATCGCGGTGTTCATCACCGCCACGAACGGCACCGCGAGCAGACCGCCCGCGATCCCGCCGAGCACCAGGCCGGCCGCGATGGCCAGCACCACCGCCAGCGGGTGGATGCTCACCGCGCGCCCGAGCAGCAGCGGTTGCAGCACATGGCTTTCCAGCTGCATGACGGCGATGATGATGCCGAGCACGATCAGCGCCGTCACCAGGCCCTTGGTGACCAGGGCGATGAACACCGCGATGAAGCCGGCCAGGAACGCGCCGATGATCGGGATGAACGCGCTGATGAACACCAGCGAGGCCAGCGGCAGCGCCAGCGGCACCCCCAGGATCGCCAGGCCCGCGCCGATGCCGATCGCGTCCACTGCCGCGACCGCGACCGTGGCCCGCACGAAGCCGACCAGCGTGCCGAACCCGAGTTCACCGGCCAGCCGCACCCGCTCGCGGTGCTTGGTCGGCACGATCCTGGTGACGAACTCCCAGATCTGATCACCGCTGTAGAGGAAGAAGATGAGGATGAACAGCGTCAGGAAGGTACCGGTGAGGATGTGCCCGATCACCGTGGCGGTGGTGAGCGCACCGCTGGTGACGCTGTCCTGATTGGACTGGATGGCCTTGACCAGGGCGTCGCCCGCGTTGCGGATCTGTTCGTCGCTCAGGTGCGGTGGGCCGTTGATCAGCCAGTCCTGGATCTTGTGGATGCTGGCGGTGACCTCGTCGGACAGCTGCGGCACACCGGCCACGAACTGCTCGACGACGAAGGTCATGATGCCCGCGACCAGTCCGAGCGAACCGACCAGCGAGACGAACACCCCGATCCAGCGCGGCACGCCGAGCCGCTGCATCAAGTCCACCAGCGGCGCGAGCAACGCGGCCGCGAGCAGCGCGATGGCCATCGGGATGACCACGGTGGCCAGCTTCTGCACCAGCATCGCCACGGCGAGCACGGCCGCGAAGACGACGAGCAGCCGCCATGCCCACTCCGCGCTCTGGCGGACGATCGGGTGCACGGCGTCCGCGGCGCTGCGCGGCGCATCGTCCTCGGGGTCGCTCACCTCGGTGAGCCTAATGGCCGGTCACCGCCGCGAACATGCGCACATGATCGAAACGCTAGATTGGTGAGCGTGTCGGCGCCCCTGGAAGCGGTCAAACAGACCATGCGAACGCGCTGGCCGCTGTACCTGACATCGATGCTGTTGGCCAACGCCTTCGGCGCGGTTCTGGTGTGGGCGTTCCTGCAATACGGGCTCCCCGTTCCGGAAGGCGAGGTGGCCGATGCCAGGCGCACCGGCCTGCTCGTCCCCGGCCTGGTCTTCGTCACCGGTGGGCTGCTGAGCCTGGCCGCCTCGGCCCTGATGTTGCGTCCGGTGATGCGGTGGCAGATGCGCGGCGGTCCGCCGAGCAGGCAGGAGCAGATGGCCGCCCTGCACGCGCCGCTGCGGCAGGCGATCCTGCACCTGGTGCTGTGGCTGTTCGGCGGCGCGGTGCTGGCCTCGCTGATCATCTCCGAATCGCCCCGACTGGCCGGCGCGGTGATCGTCACGCTGTGCATGGCCGCGACCATCGTGTTCGGCTTCACCTACATGCTCGGCGAGCGCATCCTGCGCCCGGTCGCCGCGCAGGCGCTCACCGAGGGCACCTTCGACCACACCCTCACCCCGGGCGTCGGCACCAGGATGGCGATGACCTGGGGCATGGGCACGTTCGCCCCGACCATCGCGATCGTGCTGCTGTGCGTCACCCAGATCTCCTCGGACGTGAAGTTCTCCGCGCAGTCGCTGGCCATCTCGATCCTGCTGCTGTGCGGGGTGGTCATCATGCAGGCGCTGGCGCTGTCGATGCTCACCGCCTCCAGCATCTCCGATCCGGTGCGCCAGCTCAGCCAGGCCATCGACCGGGTGCAGGAGGGCGCCCGCGACGTCCAGGTGGAGGTGTTCGACGGCAGCGAGATCGGGCTGCTGCAGGTCGGTTTCAACCGCATGATGGAGGAGGCCGCCAAGCGCAGGCAGTTGCAGGAGCTGTTCGGCCAGCACGTCGGCGAGGAGGTCGCCCAGCGCGCCCTCGACTACGGCACCGAGCTGGGCGGGGAGACCCGGTTCGTGGCGGTGCTGTTCGTCGACATGGTCGGCTCCACCGCCACCGCCGCCGAGCATCCACCGACCGAGGTGGTCAGCCTGCTCAACGAGTTCTTCCGGATCGTCGTCGACGTCATCGACCGCCACCACGGTTTCGTCAACAAGTTCGTGGGCGACGCGGCGCTGGCGATCTTCGGCGCCCCGCTGGACCGGCCCGACGCGCCGACCGCCGCGCTGGCCGCGGCCAGGGAGCTGCGCGAGGCACTGCGCGAGGTGCCCGGACTCGACATCGGCATCGGGGTGTCGGCGGGCCTGGCGGTCGCGGGCAACATCGGCGCGGCCAACCGGTTCGAGTACACCGTCATCGGCGACCCGGTCAACGAGGCATCCCGGCTCACCGAACTCGCCAAGGACCATCCCGGCCGGGTGCTCGGTTCGGGCAGCGCGCTGTACTTCGCCGAGGAGGCCGAGCAGCGGCTGTGGATCACCGGGGAGGAGGTCCAGCTGCGCGGCAGACGCCGCAAGACGCAGCTGGCCTGGCCGAAGGACAGCGTGACCGCGCCGGCGGAGACGGACGGCGAAACGGCGCGTTCGTTAGGCTGACCGGGTGACGGCCAACGGGGACTCGGCGCGCGGACCCGCTCCGGCGGCGCCCTCGCCGAGCCGCCGGTTCCGCTGGGTGCGCTGGGTCCTCGGCGTCGCGCTGATCGCCTTGCTCGTCGGGGAGGGGGTCTATCTCTGGCCCCGGCTGCACGAGTCCTGGCGCAGCCTCACCGAGATGCACTGGGGCTTCCTGGCCGCCTGCGTCCTCCTGCAGGCCCTGTCGATGAGCGGTTTCGGCCGGGTGCAGAAACAACTGTTGCGCGCGGGCGGGGTCGCGGTGAGTCAGCGCCGCTCGGTCGCCGTCGTCTACGGCGCCACCGCCATGTCGGTGACGTTGCCCGCCGGCCAGGTCTTCTCCACCGCCTTCACCTACCGGCAGACCCGCCGCTGGGGCGCGAGCCCGATGGTGGCCTCCTGGCAGCTGGTGATCTCCGGGGTGATCTCCGCGGCCGGGCTGGCGCTGCTGGCCGTGGGTGGCGCGCTGCTGGTCGGCGAGCGGGTGGGTCCGGTGAAACTGATCCTCACGCTGGCCGCGGTGGTGGTGCTGGTGTGGGCGGGCAACCACCTCTCCGACCACCCCGGCGGACTGGAGGCCCTGGTCCGCCGCGTGCTCGGGGTGGTCAACCGGATCCGCAAGCAGCCGCGCGAACACGGGACGACCAAGGTGCGCGACCTGCTGGCCCAGCTGGAATCGGTCGACCTCGGCACCGGGGACGGCGCCTGGGTGACGGTCTGGGCACTGGTGCACCGCCTCGCCGATGTGGCCTGCCTCGGCGCGGCCTGTTACGCGGTGGGTGCCGACCCGAAGATCGCGGGCTTGCTGATCGCGTTCAGCGCGGGCAAGGCCGTCGGCTCGATCCCGTTCGCGCCGGGTGGCATCGTCTACGTCGACGCCACCCTCATCTACGGGCTCACCGCGGCGGCCGGGTTGCCCGCGGCGCAGGCGGTGGCCGCGGCCTTCGTGTATCGGATGGTCAGCTTCGTGCTGGTGGCGATCGTCGGCTGGATCGTCTTCGCCTTCCTGTTCCGCACCCCGCAGGCCGACGACGCCGAATTCGAGAAGGAATTCGAGGCCGGGCGGCGCGGCTGAGCCCCGCCCGAGCCGAGCTCCGCCGGGCCGCCACTACGCTGACCCCGTGCGGAAAGTGGTGTTGGCGGTCGTGGTCGACGTGGTCCTGGTGGCCCTGTTCTGCGCCATCGGGCGGCGCAGTCACGACGAGGCGGTGCTCGCGGGTCTGGCGAAGACGCTGTGGCCGTTCGCGGTCGGGCTGGCGCTCGGCTGGTTGCTCGCGGTGCTGGTGAGCAGGCAGCGTCGGGTGCCGTTCGTGCCGACGGCGGTGTGGCCGACCGCGGTGCTGGTGTGGGCGGGCACGCTGGTCGGCGGAATGCTGCTGCGGGTGGTCGCCGGGCAGGGCACGGCGCCGAGCTTCGTCCTGGTGGCGGGCACCGTGCTCGCGCTGTTCCTGATCGGCTGGCGAGCGGCCGTCTCGGCACTCACCTGACCACCGGTCAGGGGGTCTCGGGCTGGGCCAGGGACTGGAGCATGCGCGCGGCCATCCGAGCGGTGGCGTTGCCGCTGTCGGCCTCGTCGATGTGGATCGCGAAGGCCAAATCGCCCATGTTGGCGACGAGCCAGCCGTCCGACCCCGCGGTGGCGGCGTAGGCGATGACCGGGTAGGGGCGCAGCGGCGCCAGCTCGGGGCTCGCCATCGCCTCCTGCAACATGGTGCGCAGCCGGTCGGTCACCGGTCCGCCCAGCGGCGTGAGCTGAGCGTCCGTGCTGCCCGGCCGGTCGCGCTCGATGGCGGGTGCGGGCACCTCGCCGCGCGCGATGGCCGCGGCCGCGATGGCCATGCCGAACGGGCTGGCCAGCACCGCGTCGGTGGCTCCGCCCTGGCGGACCTGTTCGGCACCGCGACCGCCGATGGCGAGCCGCCCGGTCACCTCGTCCAGACCCGGCACCTGGAAGTCGACCCCGATGCCGAGCCTGCCCGCGGCCTCGGCGGCCTCCTGCACGGTGACGTCCTGGGGCGCCTTGTTCTTGTCCAGCGCCGCCACCGAGCGCAGCAGCTCGACCGCGCCACCGACGGGGTAGAGCCCGGTGAACGCGACCGGCCCGTGCTCGCTGGCCTGGCTGTTCTGCGCGACCGCGACGACCGCGCCGCTGGACGGCTGGATCGCCACGATGGAGGCGGGCGTGCCGACGCTGACGACCGCGTCCTCGGCGGCGCGCTGTAGCCGCTGATCCATCGTCGCGGCGATGTCGGGTCCGGGCGGGCCCTGGTGGCCGGCGACCTGCCGGATGAACCGGCCGTCCGGCTCGAACACCTGGACGCCCCAGCCCGCGTGCTGGTCCTGACTGTCCTGCCACACCTTGCGCAGTGCGTCGAGCATCGGCGACCAGACCCGGCGGTCGGAGGAGATCAGCCGCGGCTGCTTCTCCATCACCACGCCGGGGATGGGGGCCATCCGCGGCTCGAGGATCGCGAAGTCGCCCTCGCGCAGGTTCACCGCGACGATCGGCTTGCCCTGTGCGGTGGCGAGCTGCTGCATCAGGCTCGGCCCGGTGATCAGCGGGGCGACCGGCTCGATCGCCTCGGCCAGCGCGTTGGTGGACGCGACCGGATCGGGCATCTTCGCCGGGTCGAGCTTGATCACGTTGATGATCTGCTCGTGCATCAGCGGCTCGCCGACGATGTCGACCACCCGCGGCGGCGGGGAGGGCATCGTGCGCACCAGCTTCACCGTGCGGTTGCCCTGGAGTTCCGGCAGCACCAGGGCGGGCTCCCAGGAGATCCGCCAGCCGATCGCCAGCTTGCGGACGGTGCCCTGCAGGCTGTAGCCCCAGTTCTTGTTCTCGCCGAAGTTCCAGTCGACGTCCATGCTGAAAATGGCGGACTCGGAATCCAGGCCGATGAATTGCGTCTTCTCGTAGTCGACGGTGCCCGGCTGCAATCCCTCGAACATTTGCTGCATCGTTGCCGACGCCGCGTTCGGGTAGGAGGTGAGCTCCGCGGCCTTGCGGTAGTCCTGTTCGTCGAGCAGTTCGGTGAAACGGTCGACGAGCGCTTCGGGCTCAGTCGCTTCCGCGCGGACCCCGCACGCACCCGAGGCCAGCACCACAGCCGCCACCCCCGCGAGTGCCAATGCGCCCCGGACGCGAAAGCGGCGGGATCCCCACACATCCATGTCGCCCACTCTTCACTCTTGTCACTCCAGCAACAAGACCACCGTACCTGAAAAGGATCTGCCCGCGACGCCCCGGTGACCGGGGCGTTACCCATGCTCAGCTACCCAATTGTGCCCGAATACCCGGGCTCGAGTGGTCGATCATGGTCGGCGTTCCGGTTACAAGCCGATAACCCGCGCAGCCACCGTACCGGGCCGCGCGGCGCGAGGGGAGCCGGGCCGCCACCGTGCCTGTTCACGCTGAGCAGAACCGCGCCGCGCCCTTGCGGCGTAACGTTGTAATCACTGTAACAACGAAAGCAGAAGTGAGCGGGTGAGCCCTATGCGACACGGACGGGGATTCGGACGACCGGGCGGGTGGCAGCAGGCCGACCTGCCCGACCCGGTGGATGCGCCGGACTGGTTCGCCGGTCGATTGCCGAGCGACTGGTTCACGGGTCCGCCGGAGATCGAGATCGACCGCGACGAGATCGTGGTCGTCGGCGAGCTCCCCTTGCCACGACCCGAATCGTCCGGCGACGAAGCGGGGGAGGCGACGACCGCGGCCGTCCCGGAGGCCACCAAGGAGGGCGCGGTCGCCCGGTTCCGCGAGAGCACCCGGCCTGCCCGGATGCAGATCGCCAACGAGGCCCAGCACCGCTACGGCAGGCGGGTCGCCTGGGGTGTGACGGTCGAGGGCGAGCGGATCATGTTCACCCAGTTGTCGGTCCCGGTGATGACCCGGCTGCGCCAGCCCGAGCGCAAGGTGCTCGACACGCTGGTGGACGCGGGCGTGGCCCGGTCCCGTTCCGACGCGCTGGCCTGGACCGTGCGACTGGCCGGCAAACATGCCGAGGAGTGGCTGGCGGAACTGCGCAGTGCCATGCGCAAGGTCGAGGATCTGCGTTCGGAGGGCCCGAAGGGGTTGTGAGCGCTGCGCCGTCGACGGCGATGCGGTGCGGCTAGGGTGAGCACATGGCCGACCGCATCGCCCCGATCCTGGTTCTCAACGGACCGAATCTGAACATGCTCGGCACCCGCCAGCCCGAGGTGTACGGCGCGGACACCCTCGACGACGTCGTCGCGCTGTGCGAGCGGACGGCGGCGCGGTTCGGCCGCACGATCACCGCCTTCCAGTCCAATCACGAAGGCGCGCTGATCGATCGGATCCACGAGGCACGCGGGGCGACATCGGCCATTGTCGTCAATCCGGGTGGACTCACGCACACCTCGGTGGCCCTGCGGGACGCGTTGGTGATTCCGGAGGTGCCGATCGTGGAGGTGCACATCAGCAATGTGCATGCGCGCGAGGAATTCCGGCACCACTCCTACATTTCCCCGATCGCGACGGCGGTGATCGCCGGAATGGGAATCCAGGGTTACGCCGCGGCAATCGAATTCCTCGCCACCCGGTAGGCCGTTTGCCTGCCCGACGGGTCAGGCCGCCGAAGTTTCCTGGATTCGGAAGACCGGGAATCCCGGCGCGATGGCCGCCAATTCGGCGTCGCTGGAATCCTTGGTGACGCCCTCGAAGAACCGGCCGACCTCCCAGCCCCACTTGCGCAGATACAGCCGCAGGATCGGCGTCTTGTCCGCGTCGTCGAGCTCGGCGGCGACGAACGGCTCGACCGTGCGGCCCAGCCGCAGTTCGCCGCCACCGGCCACCCGCAGATTGCGCACCCACTGGGTGCGTCCGCGCGGGGCCACCAGATACCGCGCACCCGTCTCGTCCTCGAGCAGGTTGACGATCGTGGTGCGCCACTGCCCGCTGGTGCGGCCGCGCACGGCGAGCATGCGGGCACCCATCAGGTCGATGCCCAGCCGCGGCAGCCACGGCATGATCCGGTTGAACACGGTGTCGAGGCCGGTGGGGGCGAGGTAGCGGGTGGCGGTGGTCATATCGACTCCTTTGTGAGCAGTGCTCTCTGTTGAGACCAGTATTCACCGCCGCTTCGGCCCCGTCAAGAGCAGTGCTCACTGTTTTCCCGGCCGTCAGTCGATGGACAGCACCTCCCCGGTCTCGAGCAGCGTCTTCAGAGCGGCCAGAATGGCGGGCCAGCCGCCGCTGACCCCTTCGAGCACCCGGCTGCCCGGCGCGAAGCCGTCGTGCACCACGGTCAGCTTCACCACCTCTCCCTGCGGCTCGAGTTCGAAGCTGACCCTCGAGCGCGGCTCGGCGGCCCACTGCGCCAATTCCGCACCGGAGAGCCCGAATTCGGCGCCGAACGCTTCGTCGATGGTGTGCCAGGTGTAGGACAGCTTGCGATAGGGGTCGGATTCGAGGACCACCTGCTCGGGATCCTTGCCCACCCACCCGCGTTGCCGCCACACCACGGGCGAGCCGGTGCGCCAGTCGGAATCGAAACTCACTCCCCAGTACCGGCTGGTGAAGGCGGGGTCGGTGAGCGCCCGCCAGAGCTGCTCGGGCGTGGTCTTGATGTAGGTGGTGTAGACGAACGCGTTGTCGCTCATGGGAAGTGCCTCCAGTGCGTGCTTCAGGTCGGCGAGCGCCTCGACGCGCCCGCGGTGGTAGCGGTTGATCCAACGGTCGGCGATGGCGTTGATCGGCTCGGCATTGAGGTAGTGCAGCTTCTCGCGACCGCGGCGGCGGGTGGTGATCAGATTGGCCGCCTCGAGCACGGCCAGATGCTTGCTCACCGACTGGCGCGCCATGTCCAGTTCCGCGCACAGCTCGCGCAACGTCTGCCCGTTGCGGGCGTTCAAGCTGTCCAGCAGCCGGCGCCTGCCGGGGTCGGCCAGCGCCTTGAAAACCTCGTCCATGCTCACCGATCCAACATAGGCAGCCGTTCGGCTGCATAAACACTTTAGGCAGCCGTTCGGCTGCATGTCAACGCCGTCTCCGCCGAAACTGCATTGCTGCTGCGGAATGTAGTAGATATGCTACGAGCGATCCGCTCACTACAACGGGAGGGACCGCCATGACCGTGGGCGACGGAATAGTCATCGATGTCGAGAACCTGCGCATGCGCTACGGGACGACCGAGGTGCTGCGCGATGTCACCTTCCGCGCGCACCACGGTGAGGTACTCACGCTGCTGGGCCCCAACGGAGCGGGCAAATCCACCACCATCGAGATCCTCGAAGGGTTCCGGATGCGCTCGGCGGGCCGGGTGTCGGTGCTGGGCACCGACCCGGCCGAGGGCGGTGAGCAGTGGCGGTCGCGGATCGGGGTGGTGTTGCAGTCCTGGCGCGATCACGGCAAGTGGCGGGTGCGTGAACTGCTCGCCCACCTCGGCTCCTACTACGCCCCCTACAGCACCGAACGCCGCAAGAAGCCCTGGGACGTCGACGAACTCGTCGATCTCGTGGGGTTGGGCGAGCAGGCCGACCGCAAGATCATGGCATTGTCGGGCGGTCAGCGCCGCAGGCTGGACGTGGCGATCGGCATCGTCGGCCGACCGGAGCTGCTGTTCCTGGACGAGCCGACCGCCGGTTTCGACCCGCAGGCGCGCCGGGAGTTCCACGACCTGGTGCACCGCCTCGCCGACGACCAACAGACCGCCATCCTGCTGACCACCCACGACCTCGACGAGGCCGAGAAGCTGGCCGACCGCATCCTGATCCTGGCCGGCGGGCGGATCATCGCCGACGGCTCGGCCGACGAGCTCTCCCGCCGCATCGCGGGCGAGGCCGAAGTGCGCTGGACCCGCGACGGCCAGCGCTTCGTGCACACCACCGCCGAGTCCACCGAGTTCGTGCACGACCTGTTCATCCAGCACGGCGACCGGATCCGCGAGCTCGAGGTCCGCCGCGCCTCGCTCGAGGACACCTACATGACCCTGGTGCGGCAGTTCGAATCCGGCGACCTCACCGACGAGGTGCGCACCCTGGAGGAGGTACGGCGATGAATCCGACCAGCGTGGCCGTGCGCGCGGGGCTCGCGCGCGGCGGCATCGAGTTCCGGCAGTCACTGACCAACGGGCAGGACCTGTTCGGCATGTTGTTCTGGCCGGTGATCATGCTCGTCGTGCTCTATTTCATGCGCGACGCGACCTTCGAGTCGAGCGGCTTCGGGTTGGGCGCGCTGGCGTTGCCGAGCATCCTGGGCATGCTGGTGGCCTTCAACGGCATGTTCGGCATGTCGCAGCTGCTGGCGACCGAACGCGAGGACGGCACGCTGCTGCAGGCCAAGGCCACGCCCAACGGAATGGTCGGCTACCTGGTCGGCAAGATCGTGCTCGTGTCCGGCTGGGTGCTGGTTCCGTTCGTGGTGGTGCTCCTCCCGGGGATGTTCATGGTCGGCGGAGTCGAATTGGACTCTGCCGGAGCCTGGTTCGCGCTGGCGGGTGTCGTCCTGCTCGGCATGCTGGCCACCTTGCCGATCGGGGCGATCATCGGTTCGCTGTTCACCAGCCCCCGCGGCGTCGGGTTCGCCTCCATGCCGATCATGGGCCTGGTCGCGGTGTCGGGCATCTTCTACCCGATCACCGCGATGCCGGGCTGGGTGCAGGGGTTGGCGCAGTGCTTCCCGGTGTACTGGCTCGGCCTCGGCATGCGCGCGGCGATGCTGCCCGACGCCGCCGCCGCGGTGGAACTCGGCGGTTCGTGGCGGTGGCCGGCAACCGTGGCGGTGCTCGGCGCCTGGTCGGCCGTCGGGCTCGTCGTGGCGCCGGTGCTGCTGCGTAGGATGGCGCGCCGGGAGTCCGGTTCCAGCGTCGCCGCCCGGCGGGAGAAGGCTATGCAGCGTGCCTACTGAGGTCATCTACAACCGGATCGCGATGCTGCGCGCCGAGCGCGGCATCTCCCGCCGCGAGCTGGCCGAGGCGCTCGGCGTGCACTATCAGACCATCGGCTACCTCGAGCGCGGCGAGTACAGCCCCAGCCTGCACCTGGCGCTGCGCATCGCGGCCTACTTCGAGGTGGCCGTCGAGGTCGTCTTCTCCACGACGCCGTTTCCACGCCTCGGCGCCGAAACCGCCTGAGCCGGTAGACTTCCCGGCTCGGGCGGCCACGGTTCGGGTCTCGCCGCGCACGCCACGCCGTTCAGGCCGCGCCGCCACGCATCAGCGCGTAGGTCGACACCGGCTGCCCCGCCTCCTCGCTCGCCGCGACGGCCTTGCGCCAGAACGCCTGTGCGGCGTGGGCGAGGGTGGCGTCGACGCCCACCTCCTCGCTCGCGTCGATGACGTGCTGCGCGCCCGCGTCCATCATCTTCAGGCTCGCCAGGTCCGCCCAGCCGCCCTGCTGGTTCGCCGCCGACATCTGCTGCATGAAGTGCGGGAAGGCGGCGTTGGAGCGCACCGCGTACTCGACGAAGGCGCCGATGTCGTGCCCGGCGTTGGCGATCATCGCGGTGGCCTGGTCGAACGCCAGCAGCCATGGATGGAAGATCGTCAACAGGCCCTGGTAGAACAGCTGGGCCAGCCCGTCGTCGGTGCCCAGGTACTCCTGCGGGCTCAGCGGGCGCAGCAGGCCGGCCACGGCGTCGAAGTCCTCGCGCGGCCCGCTGAAGAAGATGTAGGACGCCGGATGGGTGAGGTCGTCACCCGCCGACATCACCCCGCCGTTGAGGAAGCGCGCGCCGTGTTCGCGAACCCACGCCGCGCCCTGGCGGGCGTGCTCCGGCGAATCCGACGAGAGGTTGACCACCGTCTTGCCCGGCAGGTGGTCGAGCGCCTGGCCGAGCACGTCGTACATGGCGGCGTAGTGGGTCAGGCTCAGCACGGTGACCTGGTTGGCGTCCAGCGCCTCGGCGACCGTGGCGGCGCGCCGCGCGCCGAGCGCGACCATCGCGTCGATCTTGGCGGCGCTGCGGTTCCACACGGTCACCTCGACACCGGCGGCGAGGAAGGCCCGGACCATCGCCTGGCCCATCGGGCCGAGACCGATCACGGAGACCGAACGGGTGGACTGCTCGGACATCGTATGCCCCTTCGTGTACTGGTCGGAGTTGCTTGTTCCGCGGTGGGTCCGATGCTCGTCCGCGCAGGTAGAGTCGACAAGACCGTACGTCGAGGTGGGGTTGCTTACCCCGAGGTCCGAAATATGGTCAGGAGGCCGGTGTGGACAGCAGCAGTGACACGGCTCACGATGTGTGCGGCATGTCCGTGGCGATCGATGTGGTCGGGGGCAAGTGGAAGCTGCACCTGATGTGGGTGCTGGGCGAGGGGCCGCGGCGCTTCGGCGAGATCCGGCGGCTGCTCGACGGCGTGAGCGAGAAGGTGCTCACCGAGAACCTGCGCCAGCTCGAGGCGAGCGGGGTGGTGTGCCGGGAGGTGTACGCGGAGATCCCGCCGCGCGTGGAGTATTCGCTCACCCCGCTCGGCGAGGACCTCGCACTCGCGCTGCGCCCGCTCGAGGCCTGGGGCGAACGGCATCGCGACACCGTACTGGGCAGGCTCGCCGCCAGCTGCTGAACCCCGCCTGCCGCCGAGTACAGCGGCGTGGGGGTACTCGGCGGCGTCGCGTTCCCGGCAGCGTCGCGTTCCAGGCAGCGTCGCGTGCCCGGCGGCGGCGCGCGCCCGGCGGCAGCGCGTACTCCGCGGTGCGGCGCACTCGGCGGCGTCGCGTGCCCGGCGGCGTCACGTATTCGGGCTCAGCCCAGGTGATCCGCGGCGATTCGCGCCCCGAGGTGTTCCAGCAGCGCGGCCGCCTGTTCGACACAGCGCCGCGGGTCCGGCTCCAGGTCGGTGAGCGCGTAGCAGGCGGTGAAACCGGCGGCGCGCAGGCGATCGGCGGGCAGGAGCGCCCGGCCGACGGCGGCGACCACGGGCACGCCCGCCGCCCCGGCCGCGTCCGCCACCCCGATCGGTGCCTTCCCGTGCAGGCTCTGTTCGTCCAGCGAACCCTCCCCGGTGATCACCAGGCCCGCGCCCGGCAGCAGCGCCGGTAACCCCAGCAGCTCCAGGATCACCTCGATACCGCTGCGGAATCGGGCGCCGAGCACCGTCATGGCCGCGAAACCCGTGCCGCCCGCCGCCCCCGCGCCGGGCAGGCCCGCACCGGACGGATCGATCACCTGCGCCCAATTCGCCAGTGCCGCTTCGAGGATCGCTCGATCACCGACGCCGGCGCCCTTCTGCGGGCCGTAGACCCGCACCGCGCCGTTGGCACCCAGCAGCGGATTGTCGACGTCGCAGGCGAGGGTGAACCGCACCCCGGCCAGCCTGCCGGGCAGCTCGGCGGGATCGAACCGCGCCGCCGCGGCCAGTGCCGCACCGCCCCGGCCCACCTCGCGCCCGTGCGCGTCCAGGATCCGCGCGCCCAGCGCCTGGAGCATCCCCGCGCCGCCGTCGCTCGACGCACTGCCGCCGAGACCGAGCACGATCTCGCGGGCACCGGCCGCCACCGCATCGGCGATCACCACCCCGAGGCCGAAGGTGCTCGCACCCAGCGGATCGGGTTGTCGCGCGGGCAGTTTCGTCAGCCCGACCACCGCGGCCAGTTCCACCACCGCCGTGTCCCCGCGCACGGCGTAACACGCGTCGGTGGGCTGCCCGGTGGGCCCGGGCGCGGTCAACCGCACCCGCCGCCACCCCGCGGCGACGAACGCGTCCACGGTGCCGTCACCGCCGTCGGCCACCGGCACCAGGCGCAGATCGGCCGCGGGTGCGACCGCGAGGATGCCGCGGGCGAGCGCGTCGGCCACCGCGGGCGCGGTCAGCGAGCCCTTGAACTTGTCCGGGGCGAGCAGCACGCGGGGCACGGAGGTCATCGGGCCATTCTCGACCGCCGGGGGGAATTTCGCCGAGGCGGGCTGCTCAGCCGGGCAGCGGTGCCTCGGGGAGCACGGTCGCGTGCACCTGACCGGTGCGGAGATAGGTGAGCACGGCCTCGTCGACGGCCGGGTTGCCGCGCCCGAAGGTGCCGTGGTCGCCGCCCTCGACGGTGACCAGGGCGCCGCCGAGCGCCCGCGCCATCGCCGGTCCGCCCTCGTAGCGGGTGAGCGCGTCGTTGCGGCTCTGCAGCAGCAGCGGCGTGGTCGCCAGGCCCGAGCCATCGATCGGCACCGGCGTGGTGACCGGCTTCCAGGTGCCGCAACTCATCCCGGAACGCACCAGATCGGCGCGCGCGTCCAGGGCGTTGCCGCCCGAGGCGATGGTGCCCACCGCCGCGCCGAGCATCTCCGGCCTGCCGGGTACGGCGTTCTCGTTGCAGGTGATGGCGGAGAACACGAAACGCCCGGTGGGATCGGTCGCCGTCGCACCGGCGATGGCGCGCAGCCGGGCCACGTTCGCCGGGTCGGCGTTCGCGGCGGCCATCGCCTCGGCGAAGGTCGGCCAGAACGCTCGGGTGTAGGTGGCCACCGACGTCGCCCCGATCAGCGGTACCTGGGCCGAGGCGCCGCCGGACACCAAGGTGCGCAGGAAGTTCTGCACCTTCACCAGGTGCTCGACCGTGCCGTTGAAACCGTCGCGGGCGATCTCGGCCAGCGGCTCGGGCAGATCGCCCGGCAAGTCGGCGACGCTCGCGGGCGGCGGGGTGAGATTGGCGTACCAGCCGCCGCCCTGCACCGAGACCAGCCGCACCCAGGTGCGGTAGACCTGCAACGGCGTACTGCCCAGGTGGTATTCGGCGTCGCGTTCGGCGATCCAGCCGAACAGGTCGTCCATGCGCTGCTTGCCCGCGGCCTGCTGCTGGGCGAATTCCTCGGTCCAGATCCAGCCCGGGTGCACGTTCGAGTCGAGCACCATGCGGCCGACCCGATCCGGGAACAGCGTAGCGTACACCGCGCCCAGGTAGGTGCCGTAGGAGGTGCCGAGGTAGTCGATCCGGTCGAGGCCGAGCGCGGCGCGCACCGCATCCAGGTCGCGCGCGGTGTTCTCGGTGGTGATGGTGTCGAGGTAGCCGGGCTGGGCGGCGTCGCAGGCCCGCTTCAGTTCCTCGTCGGTGGTCGAGACCTGGCCGGGCGCGGCCGCATCCACCGCGCAGGCCAACGGCGTGGCCCAGCGCAGCCCGCGCGGCTGCACGGCCAGCAGGTCGTAGTGCTCGACGAGTTCGGCGGGTACGGCGGACAGCCGCTGCGCCCAGAAGTCGAGCGCGTCGACACCCGGGCCACCGGGGTTGGTGAACAGCGCGCCGCGGCGCTCGCCCGAGGCGGCGATGCGGCTGACGGTGAGTTCGATTCGGGGACCGTCGGGTTCGGCATGGTTCATCGGCACGCTCACCACCGCGCAGCGCACCCCGACGCCGGGCGTGACCGCGCCCTCGGGGCAGTCCCCGAACACCGGTCCCGGCGCGGCGGTCGCGACTGCGCAGAGCAGCGACGCACCGACGGCGCCCACCGCGGTCAGGGCCGAAACCGCCCGGAACAGCCGTGTCCTCATCATCTTTCGTACCTCTCGGCCACAGAGCATTCTGATCGGCCCGGCACGCGCAGACAAGTCGACCGGGAGATTTCCCACTCGTGCGCGTCGCGATGTCTCGTGTCGCGCCCCGGCGGAGTAGCGTCGAACCATGTCGACCGAGGTCCGCATCAATCCCGCACTGGAACGTTTCGAGATCTTCGTCGACGGCGACCTCGCCGGCTACGCCGAATACCAGGACACGGCCTCCGAACGCGCCTTCGTGCACACCGAGATCCACCCCGGCTACGAACACCGGGGCTACGCGAAACAGCTGGTGGGCGCGGCATTGAGCGCCAGCCGCGCCGAGGGTTTCGGTGTGCTGCCGCTGTGCCCGATGGTGCGCCACTTCGTCGAGACGCACACCGAGTACATCGCCTCGGTGCCGCAGTGGGCCAGGCAGCGGATGGGGCTGCCGCAGTAGCGGCCCCGGTCAGTAGTTCGCGACGGCGCCGTCGACGGCCTGTTGCAGATCCGCGCGCACCAGGCGCGCGATCTCGGCCGGCTTGGCGGGCAGCTCGGTGACCGGCATGCCGAAGTAGAAGCTCGCCGACTTCACCTCCTCCTTGCCGGGCTCGCCCGCGCCGGGCGGGCGGGGACCGTAGCTCAGCGCCAGGCTCACCAGTGCGGGTTGCGCACCCAGTTTCATGGCGCGGAAGGCGATGTGCCCGATGCCGCTGCCGACGGCCTGCACCCGGCTCGGATCGACCTCGTTGCAGGTGCCCTCGGGGAAGATCGCCAGGTGGTCGCCACGGGCCAGCCGCTGCGCGCAGATGTCCATCATCTGCTGTCCCGCCGCGTTCACCGCCCGGATGCCGTGGTCCTTGCCGCGGAACACCGGGATGCCGCCCATCATGTCGACCTTGCGGCGCTGAGCGGGGTCGACGAACAACTCGTCCTTGGCCAGCACGCGTACCCGGCCGATGATCCGGCGCAGCGGGCTGCGCCAGGCCGCCGCCGCGACCGTGTAGGGGTCCAGCCGCGACAGGTGGTTGATCGCGAAGATCGTCGGCCGCCCGGAACGCAGCAGCTCCCGCACCTTCTGCTCGGCCTGGCCCGCGTAGTGGATGCGCGGGTGGAAGCGCCGTCCCAGCAGCGCGTACGCCGCCCAGGCCTGGAGCCGGTTCTGGCGGTGATCCCGGTAGTAGTCGTAGACGGCGTCGGCGTTCTCGAGCACGACCTCGGGCGGTTGCATACGCCCGACTCTAGATCCGCGACCGGATCGGCACCGACAGGGGCGAGCACTTCGCCCGACAAACTGCGATGATGTCGGTGTGGCACGCGCAGACGACCCGGACGAGCGGAAAACTCAGGGCGGGCACGGCGACCGGCGACGGCGCGAATTCCGCGGCGGCGAGCAGGTGGTCCGCGCCGGGACGTTGCTGCTGGCCGCCACCGATCTGACCGAGCCGACGTTCCGCCGCTCGGTCGTCTACATCATGGAGCACAACGACTCGGGCAGTCTCGGCGTGGTGATCAACCGGCCCAGCGAGACCTCGCTCGCCGACGTGCTACCGCGCTGGTCGGCGCTGGCGGCCGACCCGGGCACCCTCTACTTCGGCGGACCGGTCAAACGCGACGCCGCACTGTGCCTCGGCACGCTGAAGGTGGGTGCCTCCACCGCGGGCGTGCCCGGGTTGCGCCGCATCGATGGCCGGGTCGTGCTCGTCGACCTGGCCGCCGATCCCGAGCGCATCGCACCGCTGGTCGAGGGCATCCGGGTGTTCGCGGGATATGCCGGGTGGACCTTCGGCCAGCTCGAGGGCGAGCTGGACAACGAGGACTGGATCGTGTTGTCCGCGCTGCCCACGGATCCGATCAGCGCGGCGCGCCCCGACCTGTGGGCCGACGTGCTCCGCCGCCAGCCGTTGCCGATGTCGCTGCTGGCGACCCACCCGATCGAGGTCGAACGGAACTGAGCGACGCCGGGTGAACCGGGGAGCCTCCCGCGTCGTGGGATGGGCGGGAGGTGATCGATGCCCGACGACCAGGCCGAACTGATGCGG
The DNA here is from genome assembly GCF_002554515.1 of Nocardia sp. FDAARGOS_372. Lineage (NCBI taxonomy): Bacteria > Bacillati > Actinomycetota > Actinomycetes > Mycobacteriales > Nocardiaceae > Nocardia > Nocardia sp. FDAARGOS_372. The sequence continues at coordinate 4,551,073 of NZ_PDDW01000001.1, forward strand.
GTGCTCTATCGCGAGCACGCGCCCGCGCTGTGGCGGTACACGCTGGGCCTGGTGCGCGACGCGGGCCGGGCCGAGGACATCGTGCAGGAGACGTTGTTGCGCGCCTGGCAGCGCCCGAGCGTGCTCGACCAGTCGACCACCTCGGCCAGGGCGTGGTTGTTCACCGTGGCCAGGAACCTGGTGGTCGACGATTTCCGCAGCGCGCGCAACCGTCGCGAGTTCCGCACCGACAATCCGCCGGAGCAGGCCGAGCCGGACCGCTCGGATCGCGCCTTGGACAGCTGGCTGGTCGCCGACGCGCTGGGCGGGCTGAGCGCCGACCACCGGGAGGTGATCGTGCGCGCCTACTATCGCGGCCTGTCGACCAACCAGATCGCGGCCGAGCTCGACATTCCCGCGGGCACGGTGAAGTCGCGGATGCACTACGGGATGCGCGCGCTGCGGCTGGCCTTGCAGGAGATGGGGGTGACCGACCGATGACCGAGATCGCCGACGACTACACGACGTGGGACGCGGCGTACGTGCTCGGTGCACTCGGCAGTGCCGAACGCCGCGAGTACGAGGAGCATCTGGCGGGCTGCCCGGAGTGCCGCGCGGCGGTGACCGAACTCGCCGGTCTGCCCGGCATGCTCGCCCTGGTGGACGCCGAGACCGCCGAGACGATGATCGGCGCGGGCGACGAACAGGCACCGGCGCCCGCCGCCCCCGACCTGTTGCCGACGCTGGCCGCCGCTGCGGAGCGGCGCAGGCGACGCAGCCGCTGGGTCGCGGTGGGCGCCGCGCTCGCGGGTGCGGCCGCCGCCGTCGCGATCGCCGTGCCGGTGCTGGCCGGTCGCGAGCAGACCGCCCCGCCGGCCACCGCCGAACAGGTGCTGGCGGAACGGTCGATGAGTCCGGTGGAGCCGACGCCGATCGCGGCGAGTTTCCGGCTGCTCGCCGACGGCGATCGCACCCGTGTCGTGATGACCTGCGACTACGGCGCGGGCGAGCAGGCCTACACCCGCCGCTACCGGCTCGCGGTGATCGGCGCCGACGGCAGCCGCGTCGACCTGGGTGAATGGCCCGCGGGCCCGGGCACCTCGCTCACCGTCGACAGCAGCGTCGATCTTGCCCCCGAGCAGGTGCGCCGGGTGGAGATCACCTCGGCGGAGACGAACCGGGTGCTGCTCACCGGCGACGTGTGACCGCCCCGGCGCACGAGAACATGCCCCACGGGTGCGTACCCGTGGGGCATGTCGTCGCGCGGCGGGGTGATCAGCCCGCCTGCTTGGCGAAGATCCGCGCCGACCAGAGGTAGCCGGCGAGTCCGAGCCCGACACACCAGGCCAGCGCGGCGATGCCCTGGCCGCCGATCTCGGTGCCCATCAGCAGCCCGCGCACGGTCTCGGTGATCGGGGTGAAGGGCTGGTACTCGGCGAACTGGCGCATGCCGACCGGCATGGTGTCGGTGGCGACCAGGCCGCTGCCGAGGAAGGGCAGCATGATGACCGGGAAGACGGCGTTGCTGGCGGCCTCGGGGTTGGGCGAGAGCAGTCCCAGCGCGACCGACAACCAGGCCAGGGCGAACACCAGCAGGGCGAGCAGACCGAACACGGCCAGCCATTCCAGCGGGTTGGCCTGCGGCCGCCAGCCGACCAGGAACGCCACCGCCATCATCACCACGGTGCCGAGCATGCCGAGCAGCACCGTGCCGAAGACGTGCCCGGTGAGCATCGACGAGGGCGCGATCGCCATGGTGCGGAACCGGTTGACGATGCCCTTGGTGACGTCGGTGGAGACCGAGACGGCCACCGAGGCGGTGAGGTAGGCCGGGATCATCAGCAGCATGCCGGGGGTGAGGTAGTCGATGTAGTTGCCGCCGGAGGACTTCTCCAGCGCGCCGCCGAAGACGAACACGAACACCAGCAACAGCACCACCGGCATCAGCACGACGCTGAACACCATGCTCGGGTAGCGCTTGGCGTGCACGAGGTTGCGCCGCAGCATGGTCATCGAATCGGTGAGTGCGGTCGCGCTCATCGCAGGGCCTCCTTCGAGGTGGTGTCGGCGGTCGGTGCGCTGGTGAGGGTGAGGAAGACGTCGTCGAGGGTGGGGGTGTGCACGGACAATCCGTCGACCTCCACACGGGCGGCGTCGAGCCGGTCGAGCACCGCGCGCAGCGAACGCACGCCGCCGTCGCTGGGCACCGCCAGGGTGAACCCGCCGCCCTCGCCGTCGAGGACGCGGGCGCCGTCGAGCACACCGGCGGCGCTGCGCAGGCTCGTGGCGTCGGCGAAGTCGAGCCGGATGTGTCCACCGGGCACCAGTCGCTTGAGCTCCGCGGCGGTGCCCTCGGCCACGATCCGGCCGTGGTTCAGCACCGCGATGCGGTCGGCGAGCTGATCGGCCTCCTCGAGGTACTGGGTGGTGAGGAAGACGGTGACGCCCATGTCGGTGACCAGGTCGGCGATGATCTGCCACATGTCGCGCCTGCTGCGCGGGTCGAGGCCGGTGGTCGGCTCGTCGAGGAAGATGATGCGCGGGTCGCCGACCAGGGTCATCGCCAGATCGAGACGGCGGGTCATGCCGCCGGAGTAGGTGGCGGCGGTCTTGTCGGCCGCCTCGGTGAGGTCGAAGCGGGTCAGCAGTTCGTCGGCCAGCCGCTTGCCCTCGGCGCGGGGCAGGTGGTGCAGGTCGGCCATGAGCAGCAGATTCTCCCGGCCGGTGAGCAGTTCGTCGACCGCGGCGAACTGACCGGTCACCCCGATCGTCCCGCGGACTTCGGTGCGTTCGGCCGCCACGTCGAAACCGCCGACCCTGACCTCACCGGCGTCCGCGCGCATCAATGTGGTGAGGATCTGCACGGTGGTGGTCTTGCCCGCGCCGTTGGGGCCGAGCAGGGCGAAGATGGTGCCGGGCGCGACGGCGAGGTCGATGCCGTCGAGCACCACCTGCTCACCGAAACTCTTGCACAGCCCGCGCGCCGAGATCGCCGGCGCGCGCTGGGTGTCCCTCATCGGATGGTCCTTTCATAGTTGAATTCGAATAAACGCATGTTTCATCGCCACCACGCCCCGGGGCGCGGTGTGGTCTGGATGTGCGGTTGGGCGCGAGTCTCTGCCGCGCGTCGGCTCAGATGTCGAGGTCCTCGATCTTCGGATGTTCGGTGACGTCGACGACCCGCTCGTAGAGCGGGTCCGGCAGTTTGCCTTTCAATTCGGACACGGAATCGACGATGGTCAGGACGAATTCGCCCCAGTCCGGGTCGCCGATGCCGAGCATCCGCCGCCAGTTCCAGTTGTCGGTGGTCGGGTAGTCCGACCACTTCGAGTCCTGGGTGTGCAGGACGAACTTGCCCTTGCGGCTGCGGTAGACCCGGATGCGCGCGAACCCCTCGTCGCCCATCTCGCGCCACTCGGTGAGCAGGGTGCCCGCGAAGCGCACCTGGCGCACCCCGTTGTGGCCGACCTTGAGGACGACCTCCTCGTAGCCTTCCTGGCGACCCTCCTCCAGCTCGATGAAGCGGCGCAGCGCCGTCACCACCGCGCCGGACAGGTTGCCGCCGACCAACTCCTGCGCACGCTGGAACAGCGGGAGATCGTCGTCGGCGACGTAGATCGTCTTGTTGGGCATGAACCAACTATATGTAGATGTATACGTAGATGCAAGCCCCGGGCTCGGATTCCCGTGAACCGGCCACCCATCCCGCCCGTGTACCTCCTGAACGCGGACCGCGCGCGGAAGGAGCCGCCCATGCCGGACCGGGTAGCCGACCAGCTGGTGCACACCCTCGCGCACCTGGGCGTGCGCCACGTCTTCGGGGTGGACGGCGCCAACATCGAGGATCTCTACGACGCGCTGTACGACTCACCCGTCACCGGTGTGATCGCCAAGCACGAGTTCTCCGCGGCCACCATGGCCGACGGGTACGCGCGCGCCACCGGCTTCGGGGTGGTGGCGGCGACCTCCGGCGGTGGCGCCATGAATCTCGTTGCCGGACTGGCCGAATCGTTCGCCTCGCGGGTGCCGGTGCTGGCCCTGGTTGGCCAGCCGCCCACCGGGCTGGCCGGGCGCGGCGCGTTCCAGGACACCAGCGGGGCGGCGGGCACGATCGACGCGGCCGTGCTGTTCGGTTCGATCAGCCGCTACTGCGCCCGGGTCGACTCCGCGCGCGAGCTGCCGGTCCGGCTCGACCGCGCGGTCACGGCAGCGCGACAGGGCGGTCCCGCGGTGCTGTTGCTGCCCAAGGACGTTCAGCAGGCCGAGGGCTACCCGTGTGTGCCGGTGCCGCTGGAGCCACGGCACGTGCACGATCGCGCCGGGCTGGAGCACGTGCGAGCCATGCTGCACACCGCCCGGCGGCTGGGCAAGGTGGTGATCGTCGCGGGCGATCAGGTCGCCCGTGACGACGCGCGCGCCGAGCTGGCCGCCCTGGCGGGGGCACTGGACGCCGCCGTCGCGGTGACCCCCGAGGCGAAGGACTGCTACGACGACACCGCCCCCGGTTTCTGCGGCGTGGTCGGCACGATGGGCCACGCCGAGGCGGCGGCGGCGCTACGCACCGGCGCGGTGTGCCTGCTGGTCGGCGCCACCATGACGGTGACCGCGCGGGCCGGGCTCACCGAGCAGCTGGCGGCGATCCCGTTGGTGAGCGTCGGCGCGTCCTCGCCGTTCCTGCCCGCCCGGCACGCCGCCAGCACCGATCTGGCCGTCACCCTGGCCGAGCTGGCCGAGGAGTTCGGCGCCGACACCGGATGCCGGACCGCGGCCGCGCGGGCGCCGACGCCACGGCCGGGCATCCGGCTGACCGCGATGGACGTCCCGCCGGCGAGTGGGCCAGGTCTGCGCTATCGCGCGTTGGTCGAACAGCTCTCCGACGCGCTGCCGACCGGCACCGACGTGGTCTGCGACGCGGGCAACACCGGCGCGGCGGTGGTCCATCACCTGCGCGTGCCGCCCGACGGCCGGTTCACGGTGGCGCTGGGGATGGGCGGCATGGGGTATGCGTTCGGCTCCGCGATCGGCTCGGCGTTCGCTCGCGGCAGGCGCACCGTGGTGATCGCCGGCGACGGCGCGTTCTACATGCACGGCATGGAGGTGCACACCGCCGTCGAGTACGGGTTGCCGGTCACCGTGGTGGTGCTGAACAACAACGCGCACGCGATGTGCGTCACCCGCGAGCAGGTCTACTACGGAGACCGCTACAGCTACAACCGTTTCCGGCCCGCCCACCTGGGCGCTGGCATCGCCGCGATGTTCCCCGGCCTGCCGGTGCGCACCGCGCGCACACCGGCCGAACTGGCCGCCGCGTTGCCGGTCTGCCTGCCCGACCACGGCCCCGCCTTCCTCGAAATCGTCTGCGACCCCGACGAGATGCCGCCCTTCGCCCCCTTCCACGACCTCCCGAGGAGATCACCGTGACCACCAGTGCCCTGCCCGCCCTCAGCGACCTCCCCGACGACGTACCGGGCATCCTGCGGATCGAGAACTCCGACCGCGAGGCCACCACCCCGATCATCATGGACATGCTGCGGTCGGTGTATCCGCACGATCAGATCTACGGGCGCTTCTGTCCGGTGCAGGATTTCGTCGCCGCGCCGCCGCGGGCGGTGTACGAGTACCTGGCCGATACGCGGTCGCTGGAGGAATGGACCTACAGCCTGCGCGGATTCACCGAAACGGCGGAACCCGGACTGTGGCGCGCCCACGACCGGCTCGGTGACGCGACCACCATCTACACCAGGACCGTGGCCGATCCGCACGCGATGACCGTCGACTATCACTGCGCGTGGGACCAGGGCGAGCACCTGTGGATGATCTACCTGATGCGGGTCGTCGACGCCCAGGTGGTGCTGAACCGGCCCGGGTCGGTGGTGCTGTGGAACAACTGCCGCCACCCCTTCTACGACGAGAACCCCTATCCGGACACCGCACCGCCCGGCAGGCCGGTCTGGGTGGGCGACTTCTGGGAGATGTTCTCCGCCGGGCATCGCCTCGAGCTGGACAATCTCAAGGCCATCTGCGAATACCGTGCCGCCCACGGGCTTCCGCTGAAGCCGTCCTGGATGGAATGAGGTGGGTGCGATGATCCACAACCATCCCCAGGGGCTTCCGCCGGTGAGCCTGGCCGACGTCGCGTCCTACCTGCCGGGCGAACCGGTCGGCACCGAGTACTTCACCCGGTTTTCCCGGTCGGACCGGATGGCCGCCAACGTGATGTTCCGCGCCCCGCGTACGCGCCATCACGTCGGGCGGGAGGAGACCGCCGTGGACATGGTCGAGCGCGCGGTCGCCCCGCTGGTCGAGCGGCACGGCCCCGATCTGCTCACCAGCGTCGACGTGCTGCTCACCCACACCCAACTGCCCGACAATCCGGTGCTCGGCTGCGGGCCGGAGGTGGCGCGCAGGCTGGGCATGCGGCCGGGCTGGGTCTACGACGTGCACAACGGCGGGTGTGCGGCGTTCATACACCTCATGGGCCTCGCCGCGATGCTCCTGCGGACGACCTCGGCGCGCACGGCACTGATCGCCGTCACCCAGAACTGCGCGGGACCGGTGTTCACCCAGACCGAGATCCGCGGGCTGGCGCAGGCGCCGGTGCCCGGTGACGGCTGCGGGGTCGGGCTGCTCGTCGCCGACGACCGCGCGCCGATTCTGGACATCGAATGCCGCACCTACCCCGAATTCGCCGGTGACATGGCGTTTTCCACCGGCGGCGCGCGCAAGTACTGGGAACCCGGGGAGGGGCAGGGATGCGTGCGGTTCTCCGAGTCGAAGGTGGCCAAGGTGTTCGCGCGCGGGAACCGGCTGGTGCCGGAGGTGTCGCTGGCGGTGTGCGACCGGCTCGGGATCGCGGGTCGCGAGGTGGACGCGTTCGTCACCAATCAACCGAACCGGCTGTTCCTGCGCAATTGGCGTGAGGCACTGGAACTTCCGCCCGAACGCCACCCCGACACCTTCGACCGTTGCGGCAACCTCTTCGCCGCGGGCATCCCGGTCACCCTCGACATCGCGAACCGGGAGGGACGACTGCGCGAGGGCGCGCTGGTGCTGCTTGCGGCGTTCGCGCACGCCGGTGACTTCGCCGCCGCGGCGGCGCTGCGCTGGGGTGCACCGCGATGACCCTGGACCTGGCCGAGGACTCGCGCTCGGCGCGCCGGTCCGGGCGGCGCCCACCGTGCCGCTTCGACCTGTCGTTGAGCGAGAACCCGTACCCGCCGCTGCCGTCGGTGCTCCACGCGGTACAGCAGACGCTGGCCGGGGCGAACCGCTATCCCGAGTTCCGGCCGCGCACGCTGCCCGAGCTGATCGCCGGGCACCTCGGCCTGCATCCCGAGCAGGTCGTCGTCGGCGCGGGCGCGACCGGGGTGGCGGCACAGATCATGGCGGCGCTCGCCGGTCCCGGCGCGGAACTGGTCACCGCGACACCGACATTCGACGGGTATCCGATCCTGGCGGAAATGACCGGAACGGTCCTGGTCCCCGTGCCGTGTGACGCCGCGGGCGCGCCCGACCCGGCCGCCCTGGGGATGGCTGTGCACAAACGGACGGCCCTGGTCGTGATCTGCCGCCCGCACAACCCGACCGGCGCGCTCATCACGGCCGCCGCGCTGCGCGCCTTCCTGCGCGGGCTCCCGGAGCGGGTCACCGTCGTGCTCGACGAGGCCTACGTCGAATTCCTCGCGCCCGCCGACCGGCTCGACACCACCGCCCTCCTGCGCGCGCATCCGAACGTGCTCGTGCTGCGCACCTTCTCCAAGGCCTACGGACTGGCCGGGCTGCGTATCGGCTACGCCTTCGGCGATCGAACGCGGATGGCGTCGGTCCGGCGCCATCAGCTGCCCTTCGGCGTGCCCGCCACCGCTACGGCCGCGGTCGCCGCCTGCTACGCCGCCCGGCCGGAACTCACCCGCCGGGTCGCCCGCATCACCGCCGAACGCGACGGGCTGCGCGCGGCGCTGCGGGCGCGCGGTCGCGCGGTCCCCCGCAGCCACGCCAACTTCCTCTACCTACCCGGCCCCGGGGTCGCCACCGCGCTGCGCCGGGCCGGAATCACCGCCAAGGCCTATCCGGACGGCAGCGCCCGCATCGCCGTCGGTGACCCGGCGGCCGGGCGCGCCGTGCTCGCCGCGCTCACCGGCGGTGGTTCCATGGACGGGTGATTCCGGGATACGAACCGGCCCTGCGGCCGAACCCCGCCCCGGCGACGGGAACGGCCAGTCGGGTGCTGCTGCGGCTGCGGCTGGGCCGGCGGGAGGTGGTGGTGCGCCACACCGTGATCGCGCCCGGCGGCAGCAGCGGCTGGCACTACCACGACGGGACGCTGGTCGTCCTGGTCGCCCGCGGCACCCTGGACCATCCCTACGCCGACGGCGCGCCCGTCACCTACCGCCGCCCGCGCGTGTTCCGCGAGCCGAGCGGGCCCGCCAACTGCCACGTCGCGCGTAACCGAGGCCGCGATCCGGTGACGCTGTTCGTGCTGTACCTCAATCCGGCGGGCAGCCCGCTGTCCCGCAGCGTCGATCCACCGCCGGGCCTGGCGCCCTGAGACGGTTCAACCGCCGCCGCAACCACCGCCGCAGCCCGAACCTCCGCCACAGCTCGAACCACCCCCACAGCTCGAACCACCGCCGGACCCGCCACTGCCCGAATCACCGCCCCAGGCGCCACCGCTGTCACCGCCGCTGCCGTAGTAGCCGATACCGCCCGCGCTCCAGCCGCCTGCCGCGCGTCGCGCGGAGCGACGGGAAGCGGCGCGCCGCGGACCGCCCGGCGGATCGTTCCGGCCGCGCACGGTGCCCGCGATCACGAGCGCCACGGCCACCGCGAGCAGAATCCACCCGAACGCGGGATGGAGCACCTCCGCGAGCACGACCCCGAGGACGAGAGCGACGATCGCCGAACCGAAGCACGCCGAGCCGAAGAACATGGAAACCTCCCCCGTGCCGAACCCGCTGTGAACGGGCTCACGACCAGCGTACCGGCGAGAACGTCAGCACGCGCGGGTTGCGGATGGGCAAGAGGTGGTGCTTACGCCGCCCCGGGAACTCGCGGGCAGGTCGGCGAACCGCGTCAGTGGGCGGGGCCGCAGGCTTCCCGCAGCGAGCACGCGCCACAGGACTGCCCGCAGGCGCCGCTCGGCTGGGCGGGGACCAGATCGGCGATGGCCCGGCCTGCCGCGTCGGCGCCCGCACCCAGGGTGAACAGGGCGATCACCGCGGCGACGAACGCGACCACGAGGGCGACCGGGGTGCCCGCGGCCAGGACCACCAGGCCACCGGCGAACAGCAGCGCGCCCGCACCCACCGAGGTGGGGGCGGCGACGCGGTTGGCGATGCGGAAGGTCTGCTCGGAGCTGAGAGCGGCTTCGGTGTGCACCCCGACGAACCGGTTGCGCGGCAGCCTGCCTGTCAGGCCGAGCAGGCCGGTTGCGATGGCCACCAGGGCCAGCACGAACAGGACGAGGGCGACGACGAACACCACGTCAGGGTATCGCAGCGCCGGTACGGCCCGACTGCCGGTCCGGTCGAGCCCACGTTCTACCCTGATAGCCGACGTCTGTCGGGATATCGGCGAGAAACAAGAAGGCAGGACCGTGCAGGACACTCGTGCAACCGAAAGCGATGTACCCGAGCACCGGTACAACGCCGCGCTCGCGGGCCGCATCGAGCGCCGGTGGCAGCAGCGCTGGCTCGAGCGCGGGACGTTCCACGCCCCGAACCCCACCGGGCCGCTCGCCGGGCCGACGGCGACGCTGCCCGCGGACAAGCTGTTCGTGCAGGACATGTTCCCGTACCCGTCGGGCGCGGGCCTGCACGTCGGGCACCCGCTGGGCTACATCGCCACCGACGTGTTCGCCCGCTATCACCGCATGCGCGGGCGCAACGTGCTGCACGCCCTCGGCTACGACGCCTTCGGCCTGCCCGCCGAGCAGTACGCGGTGCAGACCGGCGCACACCCGCGCGACACCACCGAATCCAACATCGCCACCATGCAGCGGCAGCTGGACCGGCTCGGCCTCGGCCACGACCGCCGCCGCTCCTTCGCGACCACCGACCCCGAGTACTACCGCTGGACCCAGTGGATCTTCCTGCAGATCTACAACGCCTGGTACGACCTGGAGCTGAACCGGGCCCGCCCGATCAGCGAGCTGGAGGAACAGTTCGCCTCCGGCGCCCGCCCGGCGCCCGACGGCAAGGACTGGGCGAGCATGTCGCAGGCCGAGCGCGCCGCCGTGATCGATTCCTATCGCCTGGTGTACCAGACGGATTCGATGGTGAACTGGTGCCCCGGCCTGGGCACGGTGCTGTCCAACGAGGAGGTCACCGCGGAGGGCCGCAGCGAGCGCGGCAACTTCCCGGTGTTCCGTAAGCGGTTGTGGCAGTGGATGATGCGCATCACCGCCTACGCCGACCGCCTGGTCGACGACCTGGACCTGCTGGACTGGCCGGAGAACGTCAAGGCCATGCAGCGCAACTGGATCGGCCGTTCGCGCGGCGCGCAGGTGCGCTTCGACTCCCCGGCCGGGCAGATCGAGGTGTTCACCACCCGCCCGGACACCCTGTTCGGCGCCACCTACGTGGTGCTGGCGCCCGAGCACGACCTGGTCGACGCGCTGGCCGCCGCGCAGTGGCCCGCCGACACCGACCCCCGCTGGACCGGCGGTGCGGCCACCCCCGCCGAGGCGGTGGCGCAGTACCGCAAATCCATCGCGGCCAAGTCGGATCTGGAGCGGCAGGAGAACAAGGAGAAGACCGGCGTCTTCCTCGGCGTGCACGCGGTCAACCCGGTCAACGGCGCGCGGGTGCCGATCTTCATCGCCGACTACGTGCTCAGCGGCTACGGCACCGGCGCGATCATGGCGGTGCCCGGCCACGACCAGCGCGACTGGGAATTCGCCACCGCCTTCGGCCTGCCGATCGTGGAGGTGATCTCCGGCGGCGACATCACCGCCGCCGCGCACACCGGTGAGGGCGAGCTGGTGAACTCCGACTACCTCAACGGGCTGTCGGTGGAGGAGGCCAAGGCCACCGTCATCGGCAGGCTGGAGGCCGACGGGCACGGCACCGGCACCATCCAGTACAAGCTGCGCGACTGGCTGTTCGCGCGCCAGCGGTACTGGGGCGAGCCGTTCCCCATCGTCTACGACGAAGACGGCGCCCCGCACGCGCTGCCGGAATCCATGCTGCCCGTGCGGCTTCCGGAGCTGGACGACTTCGCCCCGGTGACCTTCGACCCCGACGACGCCGATTCCGAGCCGTCGCCGCCGCTGGCGAAGGCCACCGACTGGGTGCACGTCGAGCTGGATCTGGGCGACGGGCCCAAGAAGTACCGGCGCGACACCAACGTCATGCCGAACTGGGCGGGCAGCTCCTGGTACCAGCTGCGCTACGCCGACCCCACCAACGCGGACGCGTTCTGCGCCAAGGAGAACGAGCAGTACTGGCTCGGCCCCCGCACCGCCGAGCACGGCCCGGACGACCCGGGCGGGGTGGACCTCTACGTCGGTGGCGTCGAACACGCCGTGCTGCATCTGCTCTACGCGCGGTTCTGGCAGAAGGTGCTCTTCGACCTGGGCTACGTCAGCAGCAGTGAGCCCTACCGGCGGCTGTTCAACCAGGGCTACATCCAGGCCTACGCCTACACCGACCCGCGCGGCGCCTACGTGCCGGCCGCCGAGGTGGTGGAGCGCGACGGCGCGTTCTTCTGGACCGATGCCACCGGCACCGAGATCGAGGTGTCCCAGGAGTACGGCAAGATCGGCAAATCGCTGAAGAACGCGATCTCCCCCGACGAGGTGTGCGACCAGTTCGGCGCGGACACCTTCCGGTTCTACGAGATGTCGATGGGTCCGCTGGACACCTCGCGGCCGTGGTCGACCAAGGACGTCGTGGGCGCGCACCGGTTCCTGCAGCGGGTGTGGCGACTGGTGGTGGACGAGGAGACGGGCGCGAGCCGCGTCACCGAGGACGCGCCGACCGACGAGACGCTGCGCTTCCTGCACCGGACGATCGCGGGCGTCGACGAGGATTTCGCCGCGCTGCGCGACAACACCGCCGGGGCCAAGCTGATCGAGCTGACCAACCATCTCACCAAGAGCTACCCGAACGGCACGCCGCGCGCGGCCGTCGAGCCGCTGGTGTTGATGCTGGCCCCGCTGGCGCCGCACGTCGCCGAGGAACTGTGGGAACGCCTGGGGCACAGCGAATCCCTGGCGCACGGTCCGTTCCCGGTGGCCGATCCGGCGTGGCTGGTGGAGGAGACGGTCGAGTACCCGATCCAGGTCAACGGCAAGGTGCGCAGCCGCATCCAGGTGCCCGCCGACGCCGACAACGCCGCCATCGAGGCCGCCGCACTGGCCGACGAGAAGATCGCGGCCCTGCTCGCCGGCGCCACCCCGCGCAAGCTGATCGTCGTCCCCGGCCGCCTGGTGAACATCGTCGCCTGACCGGGGGTTCGGTTCGGCACCGCCTGAGCGGGTCAGCGGCCGGAGGCGGTAGCGCAGCGTCCCCACGCAGGCCGCCCCGCTCAGGCACATCAGACACCGCCTGAGCGGTCAGCGGCCGGAGACGGCAGCGCAGCGTCACCACGCAGGCCGCCCCGGTGCTCCCGTTTACGCGGGCCGTTCCAGGACGTCGTTCAGCGTGACCATCGACAGGTTGCGCGCCCGGATGATGTCCACGAGCTGCCCGTAGCATTTCGTGACGGTGGGCGCGTTGGCGTGGCCGATGACGATGGCCTGCGGGTTGAACCAGCGGTGCGCGCATTCGACGAGGAACTGCTCGGTGATCAGGCCGGAGTCCGACAGCGAGCCGTACCACATGGTCGGCACGGTGTAGCCGAGATCGGCGGCGACCGCGTCGACGGCGGCGTTGCGCCTGCCGAAGGGTGGCCGGTAGTAGGGCATGCCGTCCACGCCGAAGGTGTTGCGCAGGAACGATTGTGCGCGCGACAGTTCCTCGGCGACGGCCGTCCGCGAGACGGCGGTGAGGTCGGCGTGGCTCCAGGTGTGGTTGGCGAGCTGGATCTGCCCGGATTCCACCAGCGGCGCCAGTTCGGCACGGTGGATGGTCCACGACTCGTAGTGCGCGGTGACGAAGAAGGTGAAGCGGGCGCCGGTGTCGCGGGCGAACCGGAGGTAGGCGCCCACCACCTCGGGGCTGGCACCGTCGTCCACGGTGAGGGCGAGGTTGGTGCCGGGGCCGGGCAGCGCGGTGATGGTGGTGCGGCCGATGGGCGTGCGCGGGCCGCCCGGCGGGGGCGGCAGCAGCGGGGCCGGCGGCTCGGGGGGCGCGGGCGGCACGGGGGGCGCGGCGGCGTCGACGGCACTGTCGGCGGCCTCACTCGCCGCGGTGCAACCAGTCAGCAACAGGGCAGTGCCCGCCGCGATCATCGACAGCAGCTGTCGCCTCTCCACCATCCCCACCTCGCATGTTCGCCGCCGGCGCGCCGGGGCTCACGACCGGTCCCCGCGGCACGGTACGGATGATAGGTGAGCCGGTGGCGGATTCCGCGCAACCATCCGGTTATCCGGCGGTGTCGAGTCAGCGCGGCGGCGTCGGGCGGAGCACGATCTCGGTGGGATGCCCGTCGCGCGGAGTCTCCACCGCGTGGCGGACGGCGCGGGCGACGGTCTCGGGGGTCAGGAATTCCTCGGGTCGGTATTCGCGGCCCTCGTCGGCGACGATCGCGCGCTGCATGTCGGTGTCGATGCGGCCCGGATGCACCGAGGTGACCCGCAGCGTCGGTTCCTCCAGGCGTAGCGCGTCACCGAAGGCACGCAGGCCGAATTTGCTCGCGGCGTAGGAGCCCCAGCCCGCGTTGGCGCGCAGCCCGGCGCCCGAATTGATCAGCACCACATGGCCTTCGGCCGCGCGCAGGGCGGGCAGCAGCAGCCTGGTCAATTCGGCGACCGCGATCAGGTTGGCCTCCAGCGTGGTACGCCACTGCGCCACCGAGGATTCGGCGATGGTGCCGAGGTCGGCGACGCCCGCGTTGTGCACGAGCACGTCGAGGCGGCGGATGGGTTCGGTGGCGGCGGCGACCGCTTCGTAGTCGGTCAGTTCCACCGGCCAGGCGCTCGCGCCGGGCAGTTCGTCGAGCACCGCGCGCAGCGAGTCGGCGGTGCGGGCGCCGAGCAGCAGGTCGTGGGTCGGCGCGAGTTCGCGCGCGATGGCGGCACCGAGACCGCGGCTGGCGCCGGTGATCAACGCGGGGGGCTTCGGCAGGCTCGTCACAGCGGTCGTCATGGGCCCCACGGTAGTGTGCCGATCGCGTAGCACGGCGGCGCCGCCCGACGATGCGGATACCGGAACCAATCCATCGCCAGGGACGGGGCAACGCGAGAAGTGACAACCGCCGCACATCGGCCGGTCGTGAACCGGCACGTACCGGACGAACCCACCGCTGAACAGGCGTACTTGCCGGTCGCACCGCAGAATAGGGGGATGGCACATCCGGGTTTCACCCCCACCCAGCTCGCGGCACGCGCCGCGTATCTGCTGCGGGGCAACGACCTGGGCACGATGACCAGCGCGGCGCCGCGGCTGTATCCGCACATGTGGAGCTGGGACGCGGCCTTCGTCGCCGTCGGGCTGGCGCCGCTGAGTGTCGAACGCGCGGTCGTCGAACTGGACACGCTGCTGTCGGCGCAGTGGAAGAACGGGATGATCCCGCACATCGTGTTCGCCAACGGCGTGGACGGTTATTTCCCCGGCCCGGCCCGCTGGGAGTGCCGTGCGCTGGCCGCCAACGCCCCCGAGCACTTCGACACCTCCGGGATCACCCAGCCGCCGGTGCACGCCATCGCGGTACAGCGCATCCTCGACCATTCCCGCAGGCACGGCCGCACCACCCGAGCGATCGCCGAGGAATTCCTCAACCGCCGCTGGCCGGATCTGGTGCGCTGGCATCGCTGGCTGGCCACCGCGCGTGACCCCAAGGAGAGCGGGCGCATCACGCTCTATCACGGCTGGGAGTCCGGGATGGACAACTCGCCGCGCTGGGACCGCGCCTACGACAATGTCGTGCCCGGCGATCTGCCGCCCTACCGCCGCGCCGACGTGCTGGTGGTGTCCGACCCGACGCAGCGCCCGACCGACCGCGAGTACGACCGGTACCTGTGGCTGGTCGAACAGATGCGCCGCGCGGGCTACGACGACTACCAGCTGGCTTCCACCATGAGCTTCGCGGTGCAGGACGTGTTCGTCACGGCGATCTTCGCGCTGGCCTGCGAGGTGCTCGCCCACATCGGCGAGGAGTACAAGCAGCCCAACGCCGACGTGCGCGAGCTGCACGGGTGGGCGGAGCGGTTCCGCGCCGGGGTGATCGCCACGACCGATGCGCGCACCGGGGTGGCCCGCGACTACGACGTGCGGCTGGGGCGCTGGATCGGCACCGAGACGCTGGCCGGCTTCGCGCCGCTGCTGTGCGGCGGCCTGCCGCGCGACACCGAACGCAGTCTGCTGCGCCTGTTCGAGGGCCCGCGCTTCTGCGGGCACCCGGATCTGCGGTACGCGCTGCCGCCGTCCACCTCGCCGGTCTCGCGGGATTTCCGGCCACGTGAGTACTGGCGCGGCCCGGTCTGGCCGGTGATGAGCTGGCTGTTCTCCTGGGTGTTCGCCCGCCGCGGCTGGGCCGAGCGGGCTTTCATGTTGCGCGCGGAGGGCCTGCGCCAGGCCAGTGACGGCAGCTTCGCCGAGTACTACGAGCCGTTCACCGGCGAGCCGCTGGGCAGCATGCAGCAGTCCTGGACCGCCGCCTCGGTACTGGATTGGCTCGGCTGACCCATGCGAAGACAGGACCTGGACGACGCCGTCGTCCTGACCTCGACGGGCCCGCTGCTGCCGCCGCCGCTGCACATGGAGGTGGCGGGCACCGATCGGATGCTGTTGCGCCAGTGCGGGCGGGCGATCCTGCTCGGCCGCATCGACGGCGATCGGACCGGCGTGGAGCTGTTCCGCCGGGTCGGCTACCGCTCGCCGCTGCCACCGCTGGACCCCGCGGAGACGGGCACCGAGCAGCAGTGGCTGTCCGGATTCGCCGATGCGCTCTCGGCCGCCGACAACGGGCCGCTGCACCCGGGGCGCTGGCTGCTCGAATACCGGTCGACGCTCACCCACGGCACCTGGCACGGCGAGTTCATCCGCGACTGGCCGGGCGGTTACCTCGCCTGGCGGCGCGGCTGCACCGCGATCATCCCGCTGCGGCCGCTCACCGATCCGGACGCACCGGAGCTGGCGGCGGCGCGGCGGCGAGCCCGGGCGGGCACGCTGGCGCCGGTGCTGCTGTGGGAGGTGTCGGGCTTCGACGGCTGGGTGATCCTCGACGGGCACGACCGTGCGGTGGCGGCCCTGGCCGAGGGGCACGAACCCGCCTCGATCGTGCTCGCGCGTGGCTGGAGCATGCAGAAGCAGACCGACGCGATCCTCGGCGCCATCGATCATCAGCGCCGGGTGCTGGCCGGGCTGCGCGACGAGCGGGAACGCCGCGACGTCACCGCGCGGATGAGCGCGGGGATGGCCCGGTTCGCCTACGGCCACGAGCGCACGATGGCGTGGCCGGTGCCGGGCGGCCTACCCGGGTGGACGGCGGCCCTGCTGGACTATCGCGGCGATCAATACGCGGCCCGGCGGAACGGGTCGGCCGACGGGAGTGAACCCCGACGGGAGTGAACGCCGGTGGAGTGAACACTGGGCAACACTCGCGCGCGGTGCTGGTCACCCGCGCGTCGCCGTGGCTATCGTCGTCCGGCATGGACCGCAGCTCCCGCAGATCGACCCGCGCCCTGGCGTTGTCCGCGCTCACCCTCGGCGGCCTCCTCGCCGCGACCGCACCCGCGGCGGCCGCACCGACCGGACCCGACGTGTCCTCCTGGCAGCACATCGACGGCAGGCTGATCGACTGGTTCGCCGTCAAGCGCGCCGGCCACGATTTCGCCATGGTGAAGGCGACCGAGGGCCTCGGCTACGTCAACCCCTATTTCGTGCCGGACAGCCTGCTCATGCGGGCCGCGGGTGTCGCCCGCGGCACCTACCACTACGCCCGCCCCGAGCTGCCGCCCGAGCCGCAGGCCGCGCTCTACGCCGCGACCGTGCTCGGTCAGAACGGCCCGCTGGACCTGCCGCCGGTGCTCGACCTGGAACACTCCGGCGGGCTGGCCCCGGCCGCCCTCATCGACTGGACGCACCGCTACCTGAACACCGTGCGCGCCCTGACCGGCCGGGTGCCGATCATCTACACCTATCCGACGTTCTGGCGCACCGCCATGGCCGACACCGACCAGTTCACCGGCTATCCGCTGTGGATCGCCGACTACCGGGGCAACGCGCAGCCCGAGGTGCCGGGCGGCTGGCCGACCTGGACGTTCTGGCAGACCACCGACAGCGGGTCGGTGCCCGGCATCGCGGGCCCGACCGACCTCAACGTCTACAGCGGCGCCCAGGGCGATTTCGCCCGCTACGCCAACATGGGCGGACTGTTCGGCAGCAGCTGACCCGCCGGGTCAGACGCCGATCCGCCCGCCACCGGCACGCCACACCGCGACCACCGAGGGCCGCGGCTGCGCGCTGCCGCCGTCGGGCCAGTGCGAGGCGGGGTTGTCCGGCGTCGCGTCGTCCTCCTCGCCGGGATGCTGCACGCAGACCAGCACCCGCGACTCGGTGACGATCGGCCCGCAGGTCTCCGCCCCGCGCGGCACGGTGAGGAACTGCTTGGTCTCGCCGCGGGCGGCCCCCTCGAGCACCACCGAGAACAGGCCGTCGTTGGACTTCAGCGCGTTGCCGTCGGTGGAGATCCACAGGTTGCCGTACTGGTCGAAGGCCAGGTTGTCCGGGCAGGAGATCGGGCTGACCTTGTCCTTGTCGAAACCGGCGTAGTAGGTGTCGGCGGCCTTGGGATCACCGCAGACCAGCAGCAGCGACCAGGTGAACTCGGTGCCGGTGTGGTCGTCGTCGATCTCGAGGACCTGGCCGTTCTTGTTGAGGTTGCGCGGGTTGGCCTCGTCGGCGGCGGCCTTGCCCTCCTTGCCGCGGTTGTCGTTGTTGGTCAACGCGACGTACACCTTGCCGGTCACCGGGTTGGCCTCGAAATCCTCGGGGCGGTCCATCTTGGTGGCGCCCACCTTGTCGGCGGCCAGGCGGGTGAACACCGCCACCTCCTCGGCGGTCATGCCCTCCACCAGCGAGCGGCCCTTGCCGTCACCGTCGGATTCGAGCAGCGGAATCCACCGGCCCGTGCCGGTGAAGCCCTTGTCCGAGGGCAGCGTGCCGGAGCCGTCGATCTTGTCCGCGTGGTCGCCGGTGAGCTTGGCGACGTAGAGGGTGCCCGCGGTGAGGATGGTCATGTTCGCGCGCCTGCTCGCCGCACCCGTGCCCGGCTGGATCTTGCGCGACGACACGAACTTGTACATGTAGTCGAAGCGCTCGTCGTCGCCGGTGTAGGAGACCACGGAACCGTCGGCGGTCACGTGGATGGTGGCGCCCTCGTGCTTGAGCCTGCCCAGCGCGGTGTGCTTGACCGGTGTCGATGCCGGGTCCCACGGGTCGACCTCGACGACGTAGCCGAATCGGTTGGCCTCGTTGGGTTCCTGCGCCAGATCGAAGCGCTTGTCGGCGCGCTCCCAGTGGTTGGCGGTGGCGCCCTCGGCGAAGCCGTAGCGCTTCAGGCGGGCGGCCGCGGTGGGCTCGGTGACCTTGTCGCCGTTGGCGAAATAGCCGTGGAAGTTCTCCTCGCCGGAGAGCACGGTGCCCCAGGGCGTCACGCCGCCCGCGCAGTTGGCGAAGGTGCCTGCCACCTTGGTGCCGGTCGGGTCGGCGGAGGTCTTGACCAGGTCGCTGCCCGCGGCCGGACCGGTGAGGGTGAATTCGGTGGTCGCGGTGATGCGGCGGTTGTACTTGCCGAAGACGGGCTTCAGCCTGCCCGAACCGGATTCGCCCTCGACCTCCACCACCGACAGACCGTGCGCGGCCAGCGTGATCGCGATCTGCTCGTCGGTCGGCGCGTTCTTGTCGTAGCCGCGGAACATCTGCGGGCCGGTGGTGTACTCGTGGTTGACCACCAGCAGGTACCGGTTGGCCTGGCCCTCGACGGGCAGCAGAGCGGCGAAGTCGTTGTTGTAACCGAACTGTCGGGCCTGCGCGGCCGCGGTCTGGTTCTCGAAGTCGAAGGCGGGGGCGTCCGGGAAGATCGGGTCGCCCCAGCGGATCACCACCTGTTGCTCGTAGCCCTCGGGGATGACCACCGCGTCCTCGGTGTTGGGGGTGACCGCGGTGAAATCGGTGCCGGTGCCCGGATCACCCGCCGACGCCGCCGGGGCGGGCTCGTCGTCGCCGCAGGCCGCGAGCACGCCGGCCGCGCCGACCGCCAGCACCGCCGCCGCACCGCCCTTGAGCAGGCCGCGCCGGTTGAGGGAGCTGACGATGTCGCCGAAGTACTCACCGCCGGAGGTGTTGGGCGCCTCGTGGAAGCAGGCGTTGGCGCACTTGTATTCGCAGGTCACCGCGGAGCGGGACGAGCGGCCGTCGTGGGCGACGAAGAGGGCGAGAGGCTTCGGGGTCACGATCACTCCTGACTGGGCTGAGCGGTCCGGTGGCCGGTGACGACGGCACCGCGGCACGCGGGCCGCCCGCTCCGGCACACCGAACACAGCTGACGGCGGCACGCTAGACGCCGTAGTCGATTCGCAGGGAACGCATCGGTGAACATCCGACCAATTGCCCCGGTCCTGGCAGGTCCTGCGGAAACACGGACGACCCGGCCCGCCGCCGGACCGTCCGCGAACGTCGGGCGACGTGCGCGGGCGGAACGGCGGCGGGTCCGGGTAGGCCGGGGGCTCACGCGTTCACCGGGATCGACAACACCACCTCGTGCTCGTTCTCCGGCAGGTAGTGCACCTGGACGATCCGCCCGACCTGCACATTGGCGACGCCCGCCGGCGGCAGGAACTTCTCGGTGCGGGTGGTGAAGGTGCTGCCGTCCGGGCGGGTGACGGCCAGGCCGATCCGCACCTCGGCGTAGCCCTCGCGGATCCGGCCGGTCACCGCCAGCGACTGCACCACGGCCTGTGCGGCGATCCCGCGGGCGGCGATATCGAGCTTGGCCGCGGTGGTGAAGCCCTTGCGGATCATCGACTGGTTCATCACCCGCTGCGCCTCGGCGGTGTCGCCGGACAGGTCGACCTGCACGGTGTCGGTGCGGTGCGGCAGGTACCGCACCGGCAGCACCACGCCGGGCCGCAGCAGGGCCAGCTCGGTGAGCGGGACGACGAGGCGGGCGGTGGCGTCGAAGACCTTGCCGTCGGCACCCTCCACACCGAACTCGATGCGCACCTGCGGCTGGTCGTTGACCTGGACCCCGGTCTGCCGCACCGACTTCACGGTGCCCAAGCCGGTCAGGCCGGCGCGGAAGGCGCCGGTGTTGCGGCCGGTCAGTGCCTGGAGCACGCCACCGCCGAACAGGTCACCGGCCATCGCGGTGAAGGTGAAGACCATCGTCACGGCGACGAAGGCGACGATCGGCAGGGCGAGGTAGCCGTTGGCCCAGGCGGTGATGCCCGGCTCCCAGCGGCTGACGGGTTCGTAGGTCAAACCGTGCCACAGGTAGAGGCCGACAGCCAGCAGGGCGGCGACGACGACGGCGATGCGGAGTGCGCGGATCATGATGTGCTCCTCTATGGGTGGTGTGGGTGTTTCCGGGTTCCGGGCCACCCCGTCGTCCCGGTGGGGGACGACGGGGAGCCGAGAATCCGGGCGTCGGATTTCGCGCGAACCCGCTCAGGCGGTGTCCGATTTCGCCTGAGCGGGGCGGCCTACGTGGTGACGCTGCGCTACCGCCTCCGGCCGCAACCCGCTCAGGCGCCGACGATGTCGGTGCAGGCGAAGGTGATTTCGAAGGTGGCGGTGCTGGGCCCGGCCAGGGGGTTGGTCATGTCCGGTGCGCCCACGCCTTCGCCGGTGATGGTGAAGGTGTTGCCGTCCTTGGCCAGCTTCGCCGAGCCGCCGGGCTGGCCGTTGCCGTAGCCCAGGGCGTACGGCATGCCCGCGGAGCCGCCCTTGCTGCCCGCGATGCCGACGGCCTGCACGGTGTCGCCGGTGACGGTGGCGCTCACGGTGAGCTGGCCGTAGGTGGCGTTGTTGTTGTCGGTCAGCGCGAGGGCCAGGGTGTCGCCCTGCTTGGCGCAGGTGGTCTCGAATCCGGCGTCGAGCGCCTTGCCGTCCACCGCGGCGGCGGACTTGCCCGCCGGTGCGGCCGGGGCGGCGGCCGACGTCGTGGCCGACGTGGTGGGGGCCGCGGTCTCGGTGTCGTCCCCACAGGCGGAGACCAGCAGCGCGAGGGCGGCGGCGGAGGCGATGGCGGTGGCGCGGAGGGCGGTGCTGCGGAGGGTGGTGTTCATGGTGTTCGTCCTGTCTCTCGGTCGGTCCGGCCTCGCTCGGGCCGTCGAGAGAAAGGTAGGAAGACACCCGCCGCCTACCGATCCCAACTTTTGTCCGCCGAGCACGGGGATCCGAGCCGCTCGGCAGAGCTGAAACCGCAGGTCAGGACCGATCCGAGAAATTTCTGGGAATTTCGGCGCCGAGCTGTGCGAGCGTGGTCTCATGATCGGCCACTTCGGGATCAACGTCCCCGACCTCGCCGCCGCCAAGGCGTATTACGACGAACTCGTGCCGCTGCTCGACTTCGAGGAGTTCCTCGGCGCCGACGACCAATTCGCCTACCGGCCGGCTCGCGGCAAGCCGGGCACCTACCTGTTCGTCTACCCGGCGGCCGAGGACGCCGCCTACTCGCGGCATGGCACCGGGTTGCAGCACATCGCGTTCATGGTGCCGGGCCGTCGCCGCGTCGAGCAGGTGCACCAGCGGGCGCTGGCGCTCGGCTCGCCGATCCTGCATCCGCCGCGGCATTTCCCGGAGTATCCGCAGCCCTACTACGCCACCTTCTGGCTCGATCCCTTCGGCATCATGCTCGAGGCCGTCTGCCACCACGACCGGGACTGAGCGACTGCGTACCCGGTGGTGAGCCGTTAATCTGAGCCGATGCGACGACCCCGCGCCTCGGTGCTCGACGAGGTGTGGCGCGGGCTCGACGGTGTGGAGGCGTTGAGCGGGCCGCACGGCGGACCGCTGCGCCGCACCGTCAAGCTGATCCTCGATCCACTGGTCATCCGGCCGGTGCAGCATCCCGCCTGCGCGGGCGCGGTCCTCACCGCCGACGGCGCCACCCTGCTGGCCACCCGCGTGCACGCCGCCGCCGACGTGCTGCGCGCGACCGCCGCCTGGTTCACCCTGCTCAAGCAGGTGCGCCGGGCGCTGCGCATCACCGAGGGCAACGCCCAGGACCTGTACTTCCAGCGGTGTTTCGAACTCGCCACCGAATACGGACATCCGCACCCGACCCGCGACCGGCCGCGCGCGGAGGCGACCCTTCGCGAGATCCACTCGTTCGCGGCGGGCCGCACCACCCAGGCGCTCAAGGACCATCTGTCCGATGCCGGGGTCACCGCCCGGCTGGCCGAACTCGTCGAGACGGCGTGGACGCGCCGCCCCCCACCGCGACCGCGGGACCCGTCCCATTCCGGTCAGCTCCTCGACCTGCTGACGGCGGCCGCCGACCGCACGAGCCCGCACCGCGGTGAGGGCGCGCGGCTGCTCGCCGCGGTGATCGCCGCCAACGCGGGCACCCACACCGGAATAGCGCTGTGGTACAGCGAGTTCGGTGTGACCGCCCGCGAACTGGGCCTCACCGCGCACCCGCTGCCCGCCCGGCCCGCGCTCGGGGCATCGGCCGCCACCGCCGCGCTCGCCCTGCCGTTCGACCGCACCATCTACGAACGCGTCTTCACCGTTCTGCAGGCATCCACCGAACGCGCCGAACTGCCCCCGATCCCCGACCTGGTCACCGACGAGATCGCCCGCAGCTGCGCGCCCTGGGCCCTGCTGGACGAATCCCTGCGGGCGGCCGCCGCGGCGGGCACCGAACTCGGGCTCGGGCTCGAGCCGATCGACCGCCCGGGCGGCGCGGCCGCCGAGTCCGCGGCGCATCGCGTGGTCAACTCCCGGTGGCGTCGTGAGGCGTATGTGCTGCAAGCGCGACGGCTCGCGGTACACCTGGTCCCGGATGCCGCCGAGGACCGGGATCCGCTGACCGTCGTCGCCGCCGAACTCCGTGCGCCGTGGCGTCCGTATCTGCGCAGGCTGTGGGTGCGGTTGCACGGGCGCGACGTGCGCGGACTGCCGGTGCACGAACCCGAGGAACTGTGGGATCTGCTGGACGGGGTGGCCCGGTCGGTGATCCTCGACCACCGGACCCGGGTGAAGAACGCGCTCAGCGCGGCTGCGGCGGCTCCGGCCGTCGACACGACCGAACCGAGGGCGAGCTGATGCCCGACACCGTCCAGCTGCGCCGCGTCGAGTCCGACCTGTGGGCGATCGCCCCGCCGGGCGCTCCCTCGGTACTGGATCCCGCGCCCGCGCTGGACACCCTGGTCCTCGAGGTCGTCGGCGGACATCTGAGCTGGAGCCTGTTGTCCGGCAGTCGCGTTCCGGCGGCCGTCCTGCACGATCTCGACGCGGCACAGGACTGGTTGTGGGCCGTCTACGGCGAGCCCGTGGCGGTGGCCGCGGCCTCGGTGGCGCCGCCCGGCGCCGGGGGCGGCCCGCCGGTGACACTCACCGCCGAACCTGCGCGTCCCGGAATTCTCCGAGCCGCGTGGCGGCTCGCCTACGCGCACTGGGCGGCCCGCTGGTGGCCCGCCTCCACCGTCGACGGCATCCCCGCGCTCGACCAGCGCCTGCTGGACGAGGAGATCACCACCCTCACCGACGACTGCGATCTGCTCGTGGACGGTGCGGACGCCCAGCCACCGGTCCACGAACCCACCCCGGTCCCGGTGACGGCCCGCGCCGAGGACTACGCGCTGGCCGCCGGGGCGGCGACCGGCGACCCGGGTGGCGCCCTGACCTTCGGTCGCGGCAGCGGCGGCTGGGATTGGCGGCGCTGCCCACCGGGCCTGCTCGACGCCTCCGAACACGCCGTCTCCTGGGAGCTGACCCGCGCCGCGGGCCGCACGCTCGTGCGGGTCCGCGCCGTCGCCGCACCCGGCCTGAGCGGCGGGGTCCCCGTCCACCTGCGCCCACACGCCCGTGTCGACACCGGCCACGAGGCGGTCGACATCGCACTCGAGCTGGTCGGCGACACCTGGTCCGGCAGCGCGGACACCGACGCCGAAACGGTGTCGAGCGTGTGGGTGTACGTGCCCGGGGTCGGACCTGCGATCGATGACGAGTCCGGCAGTGTTGCGCGCGAGCAGATTCGCGCATTCGCGCGGAACCGACTGCACCGCGCCGCGTCGGCCGCCGACGACGACCGCCCGTTGCGCGCCGAGCTGGCAGCGGCCGCCGAGGACACGGATTTCTAGCGATGAGACGCCTCGACGACGCGAGCGCCCCCGCGCGAACGGCCCGCACCGCGGGGGCGGCGCGATGAGCGATACCGAGCCGGTCGGCCTCGACCTCCTGCACGCGGGCGCCGCGGCGTACCAGCGCGGCGATGCCGCCGAGGCGCTACGGATCTTCGAGGAAGCGGTACGCGTCGGCGCGGACGGGGTGCGGGTGAGCGCGTTGATCAACGCCGCCGCCATGTCCGACGAACTCGGCGACCACCGGGGTTCGGCCGACCGCTACCGCGCCGCACTCGCCGAGATACCGGCCGATGCCACGGAGAAGCGGGCGTCGGCGCTGGTGAACTACTCGCAGGCGCTCCAGCATCTCGGCGCGTTGGACGAGGCCGAGTCGGCGTTGACGCAAGCCCGGGCGCTGGTCGCCGGCGACGACAGCCTCGGCACCCTGCGCGTGGCCTGCCTGCTCTCGCTCACCGCCGTCGCCTTCCACCGCTCGCAGTGGTCGCGCGTGATCGAGCTCGCCACCGAATCCTTGGACGTGGCGGTGCGGTTCGCCCCCGCGCTGAGCGGCCATCCGCTGATGAACCTGGCGGGCGCCTACTTCGAGACCGGACGCCGCGACCTCGGGGTCGATTTCGCGCAGCAGGCACTGGCGGCGTTCGAGGCGGCGGGCGATGCCAATGCCGTCGCCGAGACCCAGCAGAATCTGGCCGTCCTGCTGCTGCGCATGGATCGTCTCGACGAAGCCGAGGGCCCGCTCTCGGCCGCGCAGGCGTATTTCGAACGCGGCGGCCTCGCCTACCGCGCCGGTGTCGGGCTCAAGACCTCCGGTTTCCTCGCCGAACGCCGGGGCGAGTCGGCCGAGGCCGAACACCGCTACCGCCGCGCGCTCGACTACTTCGCTTCCTCCGGCGCCGTCCTCGATCTGGCGGCCGTCCGCACCCGCCTGGCCACCCTCGCCTACGCCCGCGCCGACCTCGCCGAAGGCCGGGACCTGCTCGACGCCGCCTACCGCACCTACGCCGAGCACGGCCTCGGCCTGCACTGCGCGCAACTGGACTACTGGCACGCCGCCCTGCTCGAGTCGGTCGTCGACAGCATGGCCGAGCCGCCCCCGGAACTGCTGGCCGAGGGCCGCGCACTCGCCGTCCCCGCCGCCATCGCGATCGACGCCGTCCGCTACACCTTCGCCAACGGCAGCCACCGTGAACAGTGGAACCGCGAGATCGCCGACCCGGCCATGCGCCTGGCCTTCCGCTTCGCCCACCTCTGCGGGGACGGGGAACTGGTCACCGACCTCATCGAAACGCGCTGCGCCGGAACAACACTCGACCTGTCACGCACCGAGCAGGCGGACCGGCCGGATCTCCCGCTGACCCCGCTGGAACCACCCGCCGAACCGACCGACAGCGCGGGTCCCGCGTTCGCGCTCGGGGCCGCCCTGGCCCATGTCGCGGCGGCCGCCGGCCTGCCCGTCGGCCCGCCTCCGCGCGTGGTCCTCCCCGACGGCCACATCGCCCTGGCCGACTACATCGCCGTCGCCGAACAGAAGTACGGCCGTTCCGTTCGAGCCGGGCAGGTGGTGCGGGCATGACATCGCCGAACGCGGCGGCGGCGATCCCGCGACCTGCCATGCCCGATCAGCGACCCACGGTGCTGGTCAAGATGGCCGACGCCGGTGACCTCTACGTCTCCTGGCGATGGGCGCACGACCCGGCGCGCCGAGGCGCGGCGGCCATACCGGCCGCGGCGGTCGACGCCGCCGTGCGCGCGCTGGCCGGGGCACTGCCGGACCCCGCCGCCCCCGGCGCACTGGAACGCAGCCTGACCACCGGCGCGCTGGCCGATCCGGCTCGCGAAGCCGCTCTGGCGCAGCATCTTTCCCGCGCCTTGCTCCCGCACGGTCTGGCCGTCGACCTCCACGACCTGCACACCCGCGCGATCCGCCCCCATATCCGGATCCAGCCCTCCCCGCGCGTCGCCCAGGTGCCGTGGGAAATCCTCGCGCCCGACCCCGACCTGCGCCTGCTCGACATCGCCGACCTCAGCCTGCTCGCCCCCGCGGGCATCGTGCAGGCCCCCGGCCGCACGCCCCGGCGCTGGGCCACCGACCGCGACCTTCCCGTCGTCGCGATCCTCGACCCCCGCGTCCCCGGCT
The DNA here is from genome assembly GCF_002554515.1 of Nocardia sp. FDAARGOS_372. Taxonomy (NCBI): domain Bacteria; kingdom Bacillati; phylum Actinomycetota; class Actinomycetes; order Mycobacteriales; family Nocardiaceae; genus Nocardia; species Nocardia sp. FDAARGOS_372. The sequence continues at coordinate 4,577,604 of NZ_PDDW01000001.1, forward strand.
TCCGCGCCGACTCCGCCCTCGGCTCGGTGCTCGGCCGCATGACCACGCCGACGCCGTTGACGGCCTGCATGACCGAACACCTCCGACGCGGCCGCCTCCGCCCGGCCGTCGACGAGCCCTACGACCTGTTCCGCCGCACCGATCTCGACCGCACCTGGTTGTCGACGACGTTGCGGGAAGGTGCTTCTCGCCTCGTCTACGTCGGCCATGTCACCTCGGCGCGCCCCGGATCAGGGCAGAGCGAGACCGCCGAACTCCACCTGGCCTGCACCGCCGAGACCGTCGGCTTCGCCGACCCGCAACGCACCCACCGCCCCCTCTCCGCCAAGGATCTCCTGCTCGGCACGCACACCCTCACCGCCGACCCGGTGGCCGGCCACGACCTCTGGCCGATCCCGAGCCGGGTCGCCCTCATCGCCTGCGAAAGCGGCGGTGACCTGCGCTTCACCGAGGCACTCGGCCTCGTCGCCGCCATGCTCCACGGCGGCGCCGAACTCGTCACCGCCACCCGCTGGCCGCTGCCCACCGACCTCGCCGTCCAGCGCCTCGCCGGCTCGACCGCCACCCCCCTCCAGTCCGCCATCCGCGAACTCGACGTCGCCCACGACCACGACGACCCGCTGGCGATCCAACTCGCCTGGCAGCGTGGCCAATTGGACGCCTGGCGGGCCACCGGCGCGGTCGACCGTTCCCCCCTCCTCTGGTCGGCCTTCGCCACCTTCCTCACCTGAGTCGGCGGTCGAGCCCGCGGGCGGGGTCGGTCCACGGTCAGCCGCGGCGGAGCCGCCGCGTCGGTTGCGATTCAGGCCGCGCCGCTGACGTCCGGGGGATTCACCTCGTCGCGCCAGCGCAGGGCGGTGTCGACCTCGGACAGGTCGTAGTCCGGTCCGCTGGTGCCGATGGTGAACAGGCTGACGCCCGCGGCGAGGTAGGCGGGGGCCTGGTCGAGGCCGGGCCATTGGACCGAGCGTTCGATGCGGGCGGCGTCGGTGCCTGCTGCCGCGGCGTGGTCGGCGAGGATCTTGTTCTTGCGGGCGAGGGTGTCCAGATCGGAGAAGCTGTGCCAGATGTCGGCGTATTCGGCGACCAGGCGCAGGGTTTTGCGTTCGCCGCCGCCGCCGATGAGGATCGGGATGTCGCGCAGGGGAGCGGGGTTCAGTGCCCGCAGGCGGGCGGTGATCCGCTCCATGTTCTGTTTCAGCAGGTTCAGCCGGGTCCCCGGGGTGCCGAATTCGTAGCCGTACTCGGTGTAGTCCTTCTGGAACCAGCCGCCGCCGATGCCGAGGATCAGCCTGCCGCCGCTGATGTGGTCGACGGTGCGGGCCATGTCGGCCAGCAGGTCGGGGTTGCGGTAGCCGCCACCGGTGACGAGCGCGCCGATCTCGACCCGTTCGGTCTGCTCGGCGAACGCACCGAGCATGGTCCAGCATTCGAAGTGCGCGCCGTCGGGGTCGCCGGTGAGCGGGTAGAAGTGGTCCCAGTTGAAGACGATGTCCACGCCCGCGTCCTCGGCGCGCAGCACCGCGTCGCGGATGCGGCCGTAGTCGGGGGCGTGCTGGGGCTGGAGCTGAACTCCGATCCGAACCGGTCGGCTCATGGCTGTCCTCTCGTGGCGGGGTACCGGCAGACGACGGTGGGGCGGGCCCGCGCCCGCCCCACCGGAGATCACACCATCACGCGGCGGCGTGCACTTCGCGTTCGTCGGGGACGCAGTGGGTCATCTGCAATCCCTCGACGTCGCGCGGGCCGTTCTTGCCCAGGTTGGCCGCGCGCTGCAATTCCTCGTCGGACAGCGTCTGGCTCTGCAGCGGGGGCAGTCCGCGCACGTCGTCGGCGCTGATGCCGAGCCCCTGGCCGACGCGTTCGCCCAGCTCGTCGTCGCACATGTAGAAGTGCCACACCATGCGCTCCTGCACCTCGCGGGTGGCCTGGCCGATGTTGGCGACCAGGTTGGTCACCAGGTCGTCCTTCTCCCACTGCTCCATGAGCTGGTAGCGCTGGCCGGCCTGCTCGTAGTCGTTGGTGCGCGGGATGCGCTTGCGGGTGAGCCTGCCCCTGATCTCCGGGCCCTGTTCGTCGTGGGTCGGATATTGGGCTTCCCGCAAACCACCGGTGATCGACGGTTCGTAGTTGACGTGCGGGTTCTCGCCGACATCGTCGATGCCGTAGGCCATCGGCCCGCCCTGCTGATTGGTGGCCACGTGCGCGTTCTTGGCCTGGTTCACCGGCAGCTGCAAATAGTTCGGGCCGACGCGGTAGCGCTGGGTGTCCGAATACGAGAACGTGCGGCCGACCAGCATCTTGTCGTCGGAGAAATCCAGTCCGTCGACCAGCACGCCGGTGCCGAAGGAGATCTGCTCGTTCTCCAGGAAGTGATTGCTCACGTTCCGGTTGAGCACCATCTTGCCGACCGGTTTCGGCGGGAACTCGTTTTCCGGCCAGACCTTGGTGTCGTCGAGCGGATCGAAATTCAGCTCCGGATGCTCGTCGTCGCTCATGATCTGCACCCGCAACTCCCATTCGGGATAGTCGCCGGCCTCGATGTGCTCGTACAGATCCTTGCTCGCGTGCCCGAGATCCTGGGCCTGGATGGCGGCGGCGTCGGCCTCGGTGAGGCTCTTCACGCCCGCCTTCGGGATCCAGTGGTACTTCACCAGGTGGGTGACGCCCTCGGCGTTGACCCACTTGTAGGTGTTCACGCCGAAGCCCTGCTGGGTGCGGTAGTTCGCCGGGATGCCGCGCGGGCTGAACAGGTTGACCAGCATGTGCATGGCCTCGGGCGTCTGCGACATGAAGTCGAAGATGCGCGCGGGCTCCTGCCGGAAGGTCACCGGGTCGGGCTTGAGCGCGTGGATGACATCGGGGAACTTGATCGCGTCCCGGATGAAGAACACGCCGAGATTGTTGCCGACCAGATCCCAGTTGCCGTCCTCGGTGTAGAACTTGATCGCGAAGCCGCGCGGGTCGCGGGCGGCCTCCGAGGAATCCCGACCGCCGATGACGGTGGAGAAACGGATCGCGAGGTCGGTGCGTTTGCCGGCTTCGGCGAAAATCTTTGCGCGGGTGTAATTCTCGATCGGTTCGTCACCCCACTTGCCGGTCGCCTCGAAATAGCCGTAGGCGACGGCCCCGCGGGCGTGCACGACACGCTCGGGGATGCGTTCCCGATCGAAATGGCTGATCTTCTCCAAGAACTGGTAGTTCTCCAGAGTCGCGGGTCCACGGGCACCCACCGTGCGCTGGTTCTGGTTGTCGAAGACAGGATGTCCCTGCCTGTTGGTCAGGACGCGGCGGTCGTCTCCCTGGGCAGCGCCCTGCGACGCGACATCGGTCATCGAAATGCTCCTCTGCTCGCGAGTCCGGTCATTTCCGCCTACCCGCAGGCTACTCCCGCAAACACCGGGCGGCCGCTGATCGCACCGAGCAAATCGGCGGCCCGGGACCGCCGTGGTCTAGAGTCCTGCCGACACCCTGTACTCGGATCGTCCGGCACGTTCCTGCCGGTGAAGGGAAGTATCTGCCGTGGCCACGGTTACCTTCGAGCGCGCCACCCGGCTCTACCCGGGGGCGAGCAAGCCCGCCGTCGATCGCTTGGAACTGGAGATCGCCGACGGCGAGTTCCTGGTCCTGGTCGGCCCGTCCGGATGTGGCAAGTCCACCTCGCTGCGGATGCTGGCCGGACTGGAGGAGGTGAGCGATGGGCGCATCCTCATCGGTGCGAAGGACGTGACCCACGCCGAGCCCAAGGATCGCGACATCGCGATGGTGTTCCAGAACTACGCCCTCTACCCGCACATGACGGTGGCCGAGAACATGGGCTTCGCGCTGAAGCTGGCCAAGGTCGGTAAGGCGGAGAAGGAGCAGCGGGTGCGGGAGGCGGCCGCGCTGTTGGACCTCGAGCCCTACCTGGACCGCAAGCCCAAGGCGCTGTCCGGCGGGCAGCGGCAGCGGGTGGCGATGGGCCGGGCGATCGTGCGGCAGCCGCAGGTGTTCCTGATGGACGAGCCGCTGTCGAACCTCGACGCCAAGCTGCGGGTGCAGACGCGCACCCAGATCGCGCAGTTGCAGCGCAGGCTGGGCACCACCACGGTCTATGTCACCCACGATCAGGTGGAGGCCATGACGATGGGTGACCGGGTCGCGGTGCTGAAGGACGGCCTGTTGCAGCAGTGCGCCAGCCCGCGAGATCTCTACCGCGATCCGGCCAACGCCTTCGTGGCCGGATTCATGGGCTCACCGGCGATGAACATGTTCACGCTGCCGATCCAGGACGGCGCGGTGCTGCTCGGCGGATACCGGCTGCCGGTGCCGCGCTCGGTGGCCGACGCGGCGGGCGCCACGGCACAGGTCGGGATCCGGCCGGAGCACTTCGAGATCGGCGGCTCGGGGATCGAGATGGAGGTCGGGGTCGTCGAGGAGCTCGGCTCGGACGCCTACGTCTACGGGCGGACCATCGGCGACGCGGGCGAGACCATCGTGGCGCGCGCGGACTGGCGCAACCCGCCCGCCAAGGGCGAGCGGCTGTTCCTGTCGACCTCGCCCGAGCACGTCTATTTCTTCGGCGCCGACGACGGCCGCCGACTCAACTGAGCCGAGCCGGGACGCCCCGGCTCACTACTTCCCGCGAGCGCGCAGGTACTCCTCGTTCACCCGGACGCCGAGTTCGTCGAGTTCGATCTCCCGGCCGCTCGCGCTGCGCACCTGCACGCGCACGGGGTCGCCGGTCGCCGCGTCGACCAGTCGCAGCGGCGGCGGCCCCGGTTGCAGGTAGGCATCGCCCCACTGCATCAGCGCCAGCACCGCGGGCAGCAGGTCACGGCCCATCGGGGTGAGCACGTACTCGTACCGGGTGCGCTTGCCCTCCTCGCGGTAGGGGTGCTTGGCGAGCAGCCCGGCCTCGGTGAGTTTGCGCAGTTGAGCCGCGGCCGCCGCCGGGGTGATGCCGACGCGCGCGGCGAAACCGTCGAAACGGCGGGTGCCGTAGTAGGCCTCGCGCAGGATCAGGATCGCCGATCGGGTGCCGACCAGGTCCATCGCCTTGGCGATCGAGCACTCGTCGGTCCGCCACGACGACAGATCGGCCAGCGGTCCTTCCATCACGGCTGCCATGACGCACATCATACCGACTTCTGACTTGAGTCGACTATATCCATGCGTTAGCCTGACTATACGTCAGTAGAGTCAGGGCACCGGCGCCCCGGCTCGCGGTTCGGAAGGAACCTCCCATGAGAGACGCGGTCATCGTCGAAGCCGTTCGCACGCCGATCGGCAAGGGCAAGCCGAACGGAGCGCTGCACCAGGTGCACGCCGTCGACCTGCTCGCGCACAGCCTGCGCGAGGTGGTGCGACGCAGCGGGATCGACCCGGTGCTGATCGACGACGTCATCGGCGGCGTGGTCACCCAGGTCGGGGAGCAGGGCGCCAACATCACCCGGCGCGCCGCCCTGGCCGCCGGGTATCCCGAATCCGTGCCCGCCACCACCGTCGACCGCCAGTGCGGCAGCAGCCAGCAGGCCATTCACTTCGCGGCGCAGGGGGTGCTCGCCGGCGCCTACGACGTGGTGGTCGCCGCGGGCGTGGAATCGATGGGCCGCATCCCGATGGGCGCCAACGTCGCGGGCTCGGCCGACCTCGGCGGCGTGGCATCCACCGAGCGGTACCCCGAGGGGCTGGTGCCGCAGGGCATCAGCGCCGAGCTCATCGCCGCCAGATGGGGACTGACCCGCACCCAGCTCGACGAGTTCGCCCTGTCCAGCCACGACAAGGCCGCCCGCGCGACCAAGAACGGGCAGTTCGCGGCCGAGCTCGCGCCCCTCGCCGGGCTGGAGACCGACGAGGGCATCCGGGTGGGCAGCACGCTCGAGACCCTGGCCGGGCTGCGGCCCGCCTACTACGACCCCGCGATGGCCGAACGGTTCCCGCAGATCGGCTGGCAGATCACCGCCGCGTCGGCCAGCCAGGTCAGCGACGGCAGCGCGGCGGTGCTCATCATGACCGGCGAGCGCGCCGCGCAGCTCGGGCTGACACCACTGGCCCGGCTGCACAGCTTCGCCGTCGCCGGTGACGATCCGCTGTTGATGCTCACCGCCGTCATCCCGGCGACCCGAAAGGTGTTGCAACGGGCGGGCCTCCAGCTCGCCGACATCGACCTCGTCGAGATCAACGAGGCGTTCTCGCCGGTGGTGCTGGCCTGGGCTCAGGAGACCGGAGCCGACCTGGCCAAGGTCAACGTCAACGGTGGCGCCATCGCGCTCGGCCACCCGCTCGGCGCCTCCGGAGCCCGGCTGACCACCACGCTCGTGCACGCCATGCGCGAGCGCGGCGCCCGCTACGGCCTGCAGACGATGTGTGAGGCGGGCGGACTCGCCAACGCCATGATCCTCGAACGGCTCTGAACTCGGGCGCGGCGGAATCGCCCGTATCCTGGCGGCGATGAGCGACTTCGGTGAACCCATCGTCTACGCGATTCCGCTGCGCACCCGGTTCCGCGGCATCACGGTGCGCGAAGGGATGCTGGTGCCCGGCCCGCTGGGATGGGGCGAGTTCTGCCCCTTTCCCGAGTACGACGACCGGGAGGCGGCGGGCTGGCTGGCCACGGCGCTCGAGCAGGCCGGCACCGGCTGGCCCGAGCCGGTGCGCACCCGGGTGCCGGTCAACTGCACCGTGCCCGCGGTGGACGCCGCCCGCGCGTACCGGATCGTCACCGAATCCGGCTGCCGCACAGCCAAGGTGAAGGTGGCCGACCACCCCGGGTCGTTGCGGGAGGACCTGGAGCGGGTGGCGGCGGTGCGGGACGCGCTCGGCGCCGACGGCGCGGTGCGGGTGGACGCCAATGCCGCGTGGGACGTCGACACCGCCGTCGCCCACATCGCCGAACTGGATCGCGCGGCGGGCGGTCTGCAATACGTCGAACAGCCCTGCCGCACCATCGAGGAGCTGGCGGCGGTGCGCGCGCAGGTCGAGGTGCCCATCGCGGCCGACGAGTCCATCCGGCGCGCCGAGGACCCGCTACGCGTCGCGGTGGCCGGGGCCGCCGACGTCGCGGTGATCAAGTGCACGCCCCTGGGTGGCGTGCGGCGGGCGCTGGCGGTGGCCGAGGCCGCCGGGCTGCCGTGCGTGGTGTCCTCGGCGCTGGAGACGAGCATCGGGCTCGGTGCGCAGCTGGCGCTGGCCGGTGCGCTGCCCGAACTCGACCACGCGTGCGGGCTCGGCACGACATCGCTGTTCGAAGGCGACCTGGTCGCCGCACCGCTGCGCCCGGTCGACGGGTACCTGCCGGTGCCCCGTGCCCCGCTCGGCCCGGACCCGGAGCTGGTCGAGCGGTACCGGCACCCGGACCGGGAGCGGGTGGCCTGGTGGCACAACCGCTTCCACCGGGTCCGCGCCCTGCTCAAGTCGCGCTGATCGGCGGGGGCGGCGCGGGCGCCACCCGTCAGCCGATCCGCACCCCGCACCCCAGCATCGCGGACCGCAGCACCAGCGCCGCTTCCGGCCCGATGACGCCGTCCACCAGATCCACATAGCGCGAACAGAACTCGGGACCGTGCGGTGCGGCCGGGCCGGGCGCGAGATGGTGCGCGAGTTCGTGCAGCACCACCAGCTCCCGCAACGCCCACGCCGACCCGCCCGCGTGCAGCGGCACGGCCAGCACCGCGCCGACGGCTTCGTAGTGGGCGGCCCGGGCCCCGGCGCGCGCCCGCACCCGCACCGGCTCGGCGGCCCGATCCCATTGCGCGCGTACCCAGTTCAATGCGAGCACCCGGTCGACGTAGTCCTGCACCGATGCCACCGAGGCGAACCGCCGTTCCACCGGCAACGTCAGCTGCGAACCGTGGAACTCGACGGTGCGATGGCCGAATTCGTCGGCCCGGTCGAACATTCCGCGCACCAGCTGCTCGGCGTCGTAGACCCGGGCGCGTTGGGTGTCCCTGGCGGTCATGCCCCCGCGCCGGGGCCCAACTGTCCGCGGACACCGCCCAGTTCCGGCGCCGGACCCAGCCGCGCCGCCCGGCCCGCCCGGTCCCCGGCGCGCCGCGCGGCCGCCGAACGACCCGCCGAGGCCTGCGGCCCCCGCCACGTGCCGCGGGCCTCGGAGGTGCGGGTGTAGAAGTCGACCAGCTCCACCTCCTTGTTCCGCAACGCCAGCGCGGTCCCGGTGGCCGCGGCCGGTTCGGCCACCGCCTCGGCCTCCACCTCCGACTTCACCTCGGCCAGCCGCCGCCCGATCCGCTCGGCGAAGGCCATCTGGAAGTTCAGCCGCGCCGTCACCGGCGCGGCGGGCGCCTGTACCCGACGGCGCACGGTACGGCCCCATCGCTGCTCGGTGACCACCTTCTCCACCGTCGCCTCGCGGTAGGCACCGGATTTGATGTAGTGGTCGCTGGCCCGCACCATCTGCACCAGCAGGCTGGTGTAGAGCGCCTCACAGGTGTCGATGTCGGTGTCGAAGCCGTAGGCATAGACCTGGGTGGAGGTGCGGGCGACATCGCAGCGCACGTCGTTGGCGTGCGCGATCGCGACGAACAGCTGCACGTAGGTGCGCAGCCCCTTGCGGCCCGGCTCGCCGATCGGGATCACCCGCTGGACCGGCGTCGGTCGCCGCTCGCGCCCGGCGACGTGCGCGCGAGCCACCGCCAGGTCGATGGAGGAGCGGGTGGCCAGGCGCTGGGCGGCGGCCAGGAACGCCTCGGCCTCGTGCTCGTTGTCGGTGGCCTCGGCCTTGCGCAGCAGCCCGCCGATGCGGGTGAGCATCCGATCGGGAACCGGGTTCGGCGAAGACATCACCCGCCAGCCTAACCGGGGCCGGCCGCGGTGCCCGGCCCGGGAATAAGGCGACATGATCGGACGCCGACCGTGGACACCATGTATCTTGCGTGATGCACCGGCCCACGGTGTGCTGCCGCTCACGTCGTAAACCTTGGAGAGTGTCCGCGATGGCTGTGAAAAAGGCGTCGTCCCTACGTTCCATGCTCGTGCCGCGGGCCGCGCTGGCGGTCGCCTCGGCCGCGCTGCTGACGGCCACCTTCGCCTCCGCCTGCTCCAGCGACAACGGCGGGAACCCCACCTCCGAGAACCTCGAGGGCCGTGGCCCGATCACCTACGTCGAGGGCAAGGACACCACCGAGACCGGTGTGGTCAAGCAGCTCATCGAGCGCTGGAACGCCTCGCACCCCGACGAGCAGGTGACCTTCAAGGAGCAGTCCAACGACGCCTCCCAGCAGTACGACGACCTGGTGGAGCACATGCGCTCCAAGCAGTCCGACTACGACGTGGTCGCCCTCGACGTGCCGTGGACCGCGGAGTTCGCCGCCAAGGGCTGGATCCAGCCGCTGAAGGACTCCTTCGCGATCGACACCTCCACGCTGCTGTCCCCGACGGTCGCCAGCGCCACCTACAACAACACCCTCTACGCCGCGCCCCGCAACACCAACGGCGGCCTGCTGTTCTACCGCAAGGACCTGGTCCCCGAGCCGCCGAAGACCTGGAACGAGATGCTGGGCCAGTGCCGGATCGCCCGGGAGAACAACATCGGCTGCTACGCCGGGCAGTTCGCGCCGTACGAGGGCCTGACGGTGAACACCTCCGAGGTGATCAACGCCTTCGGCGGCAGCTTCGTCGGCTCCGACGGCAAGACCCCGACCGTCGACAGCCCGCAGGCCCGCGCCGGGCTCAACACCCTGGTCACCGCGTACAAGAACGGCGACATCCCGCAGGAAGCGGTCACCTTCAAGGAACCGGAATCGGCGAACGCCTTCACCCAGGGCAGGCTGCTGTTCCTGCGCGCCTGGCCCTCCACCTTCGGTGACGCCGGTGCCGAATCCTCGCTGGTGAAGGACAAGTTCGCGGTCGCGCCGCTGCCGGGCGAGAACGGCGTCGGCGCCTCCACCCTGGGCGGCTACAACGCCGCCATCAGCGCCTTCTCCAAGCACAAGGCCACCGCGCTGGACTTCCTGCGCTTCCTGATCAGCGAGGACGCCCAGCACATCATCGCCTCCGGCGCGCTGCCCTCGGTGCGCGCCTCGATGTACGACGACCCGGCCCTGATCGCCAAGATGCCGTACCTGCCCGCGCTCAAGGAGTCCATCGCCAGCGCGGTGCCGCGCCCGGTGACCCCGTTCTACCCGGCGGTGTCGAAGGCCATCCAGGACAACGCTTATGCTGCCCTGACCGGAGCCAAGTCCGTCGACGACGCGATCATCGGCATGCAGAAGGGCATCGAGACCGCCGGTTCGTAAGCGGTGTCGCGCAACGGACCCGACCAGCCCGTAGGAGAGAGATAACGGTGTCGGATCCCTCGACAGCGGCCACCCGCGTGCCGAAAGACGATGCGCCCCCCGCCCGCACCGGCCTGTTCGCCGAGTTGCGGGCGTCCGGCCGGGCGTGGCTGCTGGTCACTCCCGTGCTGGTGGCCCTGGCCGTCGTCATCGGCTACCCGGTCGGCCGCGCGCTGTACATGTCCTTCCAGAAGGACTCCGGGCTCGACCCGAGCACCGGCATGTTCGTCGAGGGCGGCAGCGCCGGATTCGACAACTACCTGCACTGGGTGTTGCAGCAGTGCACGCTGCCCACCGGGGAGACCATCGCCTGCCCCACCGGCAACCTGGGCTCGCAGTTCTGGACGGCTGTCGGGATCACGCTGTTCTTCACCGGCATCACCGTCACGTTGGAAGCCACCATCGGCCTCGGCATGGCAATGGTGATGGGCAAGACCTTCGCCGGTCGTTCGCTGCTGCGCGCGGCGGTGCTCATCCCGTGGGCGATCCCCACCGCGGTCACGGCGCGGTTGTGGGAGTTCATGTTCCAGTACGACGGCGTGGTGAACCGGGTGCTCGGCACCCACATCCTGTGGACCTCCGACCCGTGGGCGGCACGGTTCGCCGTGATCGTGGCCGACGTGTGGAAGACCACCCCGTTCATGGCCCTGCTGATCCTGGCGGGTCTGCAGGTCATCCCGAACGACGTGTACGAGGCGGCCAAGGTCGACGGTGCCTCGGCCTGGCAGCGGTTCACCCAGATCACCCTGCCGCTGCTCAAGCCCGCCCTGATGGTGGCGATCCTGTTCCGCACGATGGACGCGCTGCGCATGTTCGACCTGCCCGCGATCATGACGCTGGGCAACCCGTCCACCCGCACGATCTCGATCCTGGTGGTCGAGCAGGTCCGCCAGGGCCCCAACAGCGCGGCGGCGTTGTCGACCCTGACCTTCCTGCTGATCTTCGCGATCGCCTTCGTCCTGGTGAAGTTCCTGGGCGCCAACGCGGTCCGCACCCAGGAAGCACAGCGAGAGGCGCACTGATGGCCACTGCGACGACGAAACGACCGGTGCCCTGGACCAAACGGCTCGCGGGGGCGCGCATCTATCTCGGTGCGCTGATCATCCTGGTGTGGGGTCTCGGCCCGTTCTACTGGATGGCGGTCACCGCGTTCCGCGATCCGGACTACACCTTCGACAACACGCCGTGGCCCACCCACGTGACGTTGGAGAACTTCCGCAACGCCTTCGACACCACCCGGGGCAACAACTTCGGGCGGGCACTGCTGAACAGCGTGCTCATCGGGTCGATCACCACGGTGATCGCGCTGGTGATCGGCGTGTTCGCCGCCTACGCGCTGGCGCGGCTGGCCTTCCGCGGCAAGTACGTGGTGGCCGGGCTGATCCTGAGCGCCTCGATGTTCCCGGTCGTCGTGCTGGTCACCCCGCTGTTCCAGCTGTTCACCAGCCTCGGCTGGATCGGGCAGTACCAGGCGATGATCATCCCGAACATCTCGTTCGTGCTGCCGATGACCGTCTACATCCTGGCCTCGTTCTTCGCCGAACTGCCGTGGGAGCTCGAGGAGGCCGCCCGCATCGACGGCGCCACCAAGGCGCAGGCGTTCCGGCTGGTGATGCTGCCGCTGGCCGCGCCCGCGGTGTTCACCACGGCGATCCTGGCCTTCATCGCGGCGGTCAACGAGTACCTGCTCGCCCGGCTGCTGTCCGGTGGCCGGACCGAGCCGGTGACGGTCGCGATCGCCCGGTTCTCCGGCAACAACCCGCTGGTCCAGCCCTATGCCGCGATCATGGCGGCGGGCCTGATCGTCACCATTCCGCTGGTGATCATGGTCCTGCTGTTCCAGCGCCGCATCATCTCCGGCCTCACCGCGGGCGGCGTCAAGAGCTGACCCGCGCGGTTGCCGGAACGTTGCCGCCCCGCGGTACCGACACACCGACCCTGTAAAGTCGAGGTTCAGGCTCGGTCGTTGTTCGTGTGGTACCGACGCTCCGGAAGGAGATGATCGTGGGCGCGTTCGGCAGGCGGTGGGGGCGGCGCGGCGCCGGGGGCGATCCGGGATCGGCGCCGTACGCGTCCATCGCGGGGTGGAAGGACCCCGCGACCGGCACCGCCGAGGGCTCCACCGATCGGGACGACGCTGCCGATCCGGACAGCGCTGCCGAGGACACCGCGGCCGACCGCGATCGGGGCGCGGCACCGCGGCGGCGCCGGACCAGGGGCGAGCGGTTGCGGCGGCTGGCACTGGCGCTGTTCGTGATCTTCGTCGCGGTGCCCGGCCTGCTGCTGGCGCTGGTGTATTGGAGCGCCGAGATCCCCGATCCGGCCGCGGTGCAGACCAATCAGATCGCCACCATCACCGCCTCAGACGGCACGACCGTACTGGCAAAGGTGGTGCCGCCGGAGGGCAACCGCACGCCGGTGCCGCTGTCGGAGGTTCCCCAGCACGTGCGCGACGCCGTGCTCTCGGCCGAGGACCGCAACTTCTACACCAATCCCGGCTACTCGACCTCCGGGTTCCTGCGTGCCGCGCGCGACAACCTGCTCGGCAAGGAGGACGCGGGCGGCGGTTCGACCATCACCCAGCAGTATGTGAAGAACGCCTTCCTCGGTTCCGAACGCACGATCAGCCGCAAGATGCGCGAGCTGGTGATCGCGGCGAAGATGGCGCGGCAGTGGACCAAGGACGAGATCCTGGCCGCCTACCTCAACACCATCTACTACGGGCGCGGCGCCTACGGCATCGACGCCGCCGCCCAGGCCTACTTCGCCAAGCCGCCCGCGCAGCTGACCCTGGCCGAGGGCGCGGTGCTGGCCTCGGTGATCCGGACACCGTCGATCCTGGACCCCGAGACCCACCTCGACGACCTGAAGGCGCGGTGGCGCTACGTCCTCGACGGCATGGTGGAGATGGGCGTGCTCGCCCCCGGCGACCGCGACGCCACCGCGTTCCCCGACATCGTGCCCATCACCGAACTCCCCGACGCCAGCGCCGCCCGGGGCCCCGAGGGGTTGATCCGCACCCAGGTGCTGCGCGAACTGCGCGACTCCGGGATCAGCGAACGCGAACTGAACACCGGCGCGCTGCAGATCACCACCACCATCGACGTGCGCGCTCAGCAGGCCGCGATGACCGCGGTGCGGGACCGGCTCGCCGGCCAGCCGCCCGAACTGCGCGCCGCCGTCGTCTCGGTCGACCCGCGCTCGGGGGCGGTGCGCGCCTACTACGGCGGCGAGGACGGCACCGGCTACGACTTCGCGCAGGCGCCGTTGCAGACCGGTTCGGCGTTCAAGGTGTTCGCCGTGATCGCCGCCCAGCAGCAGAGCATCCCGCTGACCCGTGCGATCGACAGTTCCCCGATCACCGACCACGGCACCACCATCACCAACGTGCAGAACGAGACGTGCGGTCGGTGCTCCATCGCCGAGGCGCTCAAGCGCTCCCTCAACACCAGCTTCTACCGGCTCACCATGTCGATGCTGGACGGCCCGCAGGCCATCGCCGACGCCGCGCACCAGGCGGGCATCCCCGAGCACATCCCGGGCGTGGCGGGCAAGACCCTGACCGAGGACGGCGGCCCGCCCTACAACGGCATCGTGCTCGGTCAGTACCTGGTGCGTCCGATCGACATGGCCTCGGCCTACGCCACCATCGCCGCCTCCGGCTGGTACCACCGGCCCTATTTCGTGCAGCGGGTGGTGACCGGCGACGGCCGGGTGCTGCTGGACCGCGGCGTGCCGGAGCGGCCGGTCGGCGAGCAACTACCGGCGCCCGAACAGCGCATTCCGGCGCCGATCGCGGAGAAGACCATTCAGGCGATGATGCCGATCGCGGCCTACTCCAACGGGCACGCACTGGCGGGCGGACGCCCGTCGGCGGCCAAGACCGGCACCACGCAGCTCGGCGAGACCGACCTGAACAAGGACGCGTGGATGGTCGGCTTCACGCCGTCGCTGTCCACCGCGGTGTGGATCGGCACCGAGCACTCCCAGCCGATCCGTACCGCGGGCGGTGCCAGCATCTACGGGTCGGGGCTGCCGTCGGACATCTGGAAGCAGATGATGGACGACGCGCACGAGGGCGCGCCGGTCGAGCAGTTCCCGGTACCCGACACCGCCGCCGAGGGACCGCCCTCGCAGGTGGGCCGGCAGGGACCGCCGTCGGGTAATCCGTACGACATCCTCAACCCGCCGCAGGCCACCCGTCCGCAGGCGCCCGCCGTGGTGATCCCCCCGGCGCCGAACACCCCCGCGCCGGAACCCGAGCCGCAGATCGTGATCCCGCCCGCGCCCGCGCCGGCTCCCGCGCCGCCGCCTCCGCCCAGGCAGATCGAGATCTTCCCCGGCCTGACCGTGCCGGTGCCGGGCTGAGCCGATGCCGAACGCCGCCATCTTGCATCGATCTTGTTATCTAGCGCCCCGCGAGGGAACGTGCGACGTGGCAGCATCGTTTGCCAGAGTGAGGCGGCGTACGGCGGCGAACATCCAGCCAGGGTCGGCGCCCGTTGTGCGGGCGGATGCGCGAGGATATGCGCATCGAGCGACGAGGGCAGCGGTACGCGGGCGGGCAGCGCGCGCCGCCGACGCAGGAACAGACGAGACTTAGGGGCTACGCCGGTGGATTTCAATGTCGTTGACCGTCCCGAGACGCTGGTGGCGGGCACAGTACTTCGCAGCCCGGCGCTCGCGGTCGAGGGGCCGCGGCGAGCGAAGGTGGAGGAGGCGTGGAAGCGGAATCTGTCGCGCCGGCTGCCCGGCCCGCCGACCACCGCGTATGTCGACCACGCCCCGGAGATCAATTCCTATCTGACCCACATCGTCGGCTATCGCTGTCGCAGCCTCGACGACCTGCTGCCCGGCGATGTGCTGGCCAGGGTGCCGGGCGGGCGCTTCGCCCGCTTCATCGCCAGCGGTGACAATCTCGGCGATACCATCGTGAGCATCTGGCGGGCGGTGTGGGACGCCGAGGCGGCCGGACGTTTCGTCCGCTCCTACACCGGGGACTGGGAGCACTATCCCGACGCCCACACCGCGGAAGTCTTCGTGGCGCTGGCCGACGAACCGAGCGACGGGTAGGAACGCACTGTGGATTTCGAGATCGTCACCCTGGACGAGAGCCTGGTGGCCGGGCTGACCGTCCCGCTGGCGGGCCGCGAGGTGACCGCCCGCGACCTCGATCTGGTGAACTTCACCTGGGACCGCTACCTGGCCAGGGAGAAGAACGTGCCCCGCGTGGCGGCCTACATCGGCCAGAACGACCACGCCGTCGCCGTGCTCGGCTACGAGGTCGCCGGTCTGGCCGACATGGACCAGGGCGACGTCCTCACCCGCATCCCCCAGGGCCGCTACGCCAAGTTCGTCGTCTCCGACAAGCCCTACGACCTACTACGCACCGCATGGGCCCAGGTGGCCAAGGCCGAAGCCAGCGGCGTCATCACCCGCTCCCACACCGCCGAGATCGAGCGCTACACCGGCCCCACCTCGGTAGAGGTCTACGTCTCCTTGGACTGATACGTCGACAGGGACTGAACAGAGACAGACGAAAGGCCGGTCGGACACACCCCGACCGGCCTTTTCGCCACAATGCCCAACCACACTCCGGACTCGAAACACGTCAGATTTCGAGCGAAGCGAGACCGAGCCTCGGAGGTTCGCGGCCGGCTCGCGGGTCCGCTGCCGCTGCGCACGCCGAAGGCAAGCAGCGGTAGCGGACCCGCGAGCCACACCGGGCCGCGAACCCGCCGCGCCAGCGGCTAACCAACAATGAAAGCCTCGAGCTGTTCGCGGGCGACGTCGTCGGCGAGCTGCTGCGGCGGCGACTTCATCAGGTAGGCCGAGGCCGGGATGACCGGGCCGCCGATGCCGCGGTCCTTGGCGATCTTGGCCGCGCGCACCGCGTCGATGATGATGCCCGCCGAGTTCGGCGAGTCCCACACCTCGAGCTTGTACTCCAGGTTCAGCGGCACGTCGCCGAAGGCGCGGCCTTCCAGGCGCACGTAGGCCCACTTGCGGTCGTCGAGCCAGCCGACGTGGTCGGAGGGGCCGATGTGCACGTCGTTGGCGCCCAGCTCCTTCTTCAGGTTGCTGGTGACGGCCTGGGTCTTGGAGATCTTCTTCGACTCCAGCCGCTCGCGCTCGAGCATGTTCTTGAAGTCCATGTTGCCGCCGACGTTGAGCTGCATGGTGCGGTCGAGCTGCACGCCGCGGTCTTCGAAGAGCTTGGCCATGACGCGGTGGGTGATGGTGGCGCCGACCTGGCTCTTGATGTCGTCGCCGACGATCGGCACGCCCGCGTCGGTGAACTTCTTGGCCCACACCGGGTCGGAGGCGATGAACACCGGCAGCGCGTTGACGAACGCGACGCCCGCGTCGATGGCGCACTGGGCGTAGAACTTGTCGGCTTCCTCCGAGCCCACCGGCAGGTAGGAGACGAGGACGTCGACCTTCGCGTCCACGAGCGCCTGCACGACGTCGACCGGCTCGGCCTCGGAGACCTCGATGGTCTGCGCGTAGTACTTGCCGATGCCGTCGAGCGTCGGGCCGCGCTGCACGACCACGTCGGTCGGGGGCACGTCGGAGATCTTGATGGTGTTGTTCTCGCTGGCGAAGATCGCCTCGGCCAGGTCGAAGCCGACCTTCTTGGCGTCCACGTCGAACGCGGCGACGAACTTGACGTCGCGGACGTGGTAGGGGCCGAACTTGACGTGCATCAGGCCGGGCACGGTCGCGCTCTCGTCCGCGTCCTTGTAGTACTGCACGCCCTGGACCAAGGAGGAGGCGCAGTTGCCCACGCCCACAATGGCCACGCGCACTTCGGTGGCGTTCTCAGCCGTGTTGATGTCACTCATGGCCGATATTTCCCTCTTTCTGTGGTGCCGCCTTCGTCGATTGCTCCGCCGCAATCAACTCGTTGAGCCAGCGCACTTCGCGCTCGCTGGATTCGAGTCCGAGTTGATGGAGTTGCCGGGTGTAGCGATCCAGTGACCCGCTGGCCTTCTTGATCGCTTCCCGGAGCCCCTCTCGGCGCTCCTCGACTTGGCGCCGCCTGCCTTCCAGGATCCGCATCCGCGCTTCCGCGGGGGTGCGGCTGAAGAAAGCGAGATGAACGCCGAAGCCGTCGTCGGTGTAGTTCTGCGGGCCGGTGTCGGCGAGCAGTTCGTTGAACCGCTCCCGGCCCTTGTCGGTCAGTTGGTAGACCCGGCGGGCCCGGCGCGTGGCCGCGCCCTCCGGTACCTCCTCCGCGATCAGTCCGTCCGCCTGCATGCGGCGCAGCGTGGGATAGAGCGACCCGTAGGAGAAGGCCCGAAACGCCCCAAGCAGGCCCGTCAGCCGCTTGCGCAGCTCGTAACCGTGCATGGGCGATTCGAGGAGCAGCCCGAGAATCGCCAATTCGAGCACGGGCTTCACCCCCTGACTGTCATGCAGACCTAACCGATGGATGCGACTGCCCACTATATCGGAGCGATATAACCAGGCACAGGGTCAGGCCCACTGGGGACGGATAACCACAGGTGGCGGCGCGCAAACGTGCCGGGGCCGGCTCAGCGACCGGCGGGGAACACCGCCACGGGTGCGCCGTCGGCGGCGACGGTCAGGTCGCCGCGGCCGCCGCGCTCGTCGGCGACGAAGATCTGCACCTCGAGGCCGCCCGCGATGCCCGCGTGCTCGCTGGGCTCGATGCCCAGGTGCGTGACGGCGCCCTCGGGCACCCCGACGGTCCGCGTGCTGCCCGCCAGCACGGCCGCGATCGCGGGCAGGTCGAGTGCGGCCAGATCGATGGTCGGGTCGTCCGGATCGCGGGAGGTGGTGACCGAGTGGTCGAACTCGCCGTCGTAGTCCCAGCGGTCCTCCTGCGCGGGGTTGTCGGCGGCGGGCCGGACGATGCTCACATGCTCGGGGTGCAGGGTGACCTCGTCGACCGAGGTGTCGCCGAAGTGGGCACGGTAGTCGGCGATGAACCGCGCCAGGCCGTTCGGTGTGGTGAAGGCAGGCCGGCCGGCCTCCGCCGCGGTCTCGGCACCGCCACCCGCGCATCCGACGGCCAGCCCGACCACCGCGCCGAGCGCCGCGGCCCCGGCGACGATCGCGGCCGGCATGCGCAGCCGGTGCGGGCGGCGCAGGTCCGCGCGCACGACCGGGGTGTCGACCAGGGCTTCGGGCAGCTGCAGGTCGGCGATCAGGGTTTCGAGGTCGGCGAAGGTGACCGCGCGCATGGCCGCGGACGTGCGGGTGGTGTGTTCGGCGGCGGTGAGCTGGCCGTCGGCCAGCGCGGCGTCGAGCATCCCGCACACGTCGGCGCGGTCGGAGTCGGCGGCGCGCAGTGCGCCGGACGTGGCGGAGCTCATCGCCTACCTCCCGAATTCCCAGGTACGGGCGATCCTGCCGTCGGCCGCCGCGAGGAGATGGCCGCTCTCGCGTGCCTCGTTGCGCGCGTAGACGCTCACCGCCACGGCGCCGCGCGGCAGGCCGTAGGCGGCGTAGAAGTCGTTGTCCATGATCTCCACGCCGATGTGGCTGGTCGTGCCGTCGGGCACGCGCAGGGTGGCGGGCGCCTCGGCGATCAGTGCCGCCAGTGCCGTCAGGTCGAGCGCGGTGAGGTCGACGGTCGGGGTGTCGGGTTCGCGGGTGACGGGGGCACCGTCCGGTGCGAAGCCCCAGCGGTAGGAGTAGCCGACCTTTCGGTTGGGTTGGCCCGGCACCGCCTTGGTCAGCGAGGCCAACTCGGGGTGAACGGACATTTCGTCGACGGTCGGGTCACCGAACCGGGTGCGCAGGTCCGCCACGAGCTGGCGCAGGCCGGTCTCGGTGAGCAGGTTCGGGGTGCCGATCACCACCGGTGCGACGCCGTCGAGCCCGGCGACCGGAGCCACCGGGGCGGCGACCGGCGCGGGCGGTTCGGGCCGCACCGCCCGCGCGGTCAGGGTGGCCGTCGCCACCGCGGCCACCACGGCGGCGGCCGCCACGCCGAGCTGGAACCAGTGCCGCCGGCGCGAGCGCGGCGGGCGGGGCTCGGCGCTCGGCGCCAGGCGCAGGTCGTCGACCAGGACGGCCAGGTCGCCGAGGGTGCGGGCCTCGTCGGCCAGGTCGCGGCGGGCTTGATGCTCGTCCTCGGTCAGCTGGCCTTCGGCGCGGGCGTGGTCGAGTTGGGCGTGGACACGGCGGCGGTCGTCGGCACGGGCACGGGTGTGACCGGGATAACCGGACGGGGAAGCACTGCGCCGCAACGGCTTTCGCGGGGCGGCGGCGGAGGACGGTACCAGGTCGCGGACCGTGGCGGGCACCTGCAGATCGGCGAGCAACCCGGCCAGGTCACCGACGGTTTTCGCGGCGGCCGCTCGCGCGGTGCGGTCGTGGTACTCGGCGGCGCCGAGCTGGCCTTCGGCGTACGCGGCGTCCAGCACGCTGGAGGCGTTCGCGCGATCGATGTCACGCGCCCGCGTGCGCCCCGATGTTGTGGACACACGCTGCATCGTAGAGCGCGAGCTGGGCGAACGCGCCCGATCGCGGGCCCGGCGAGACTGGGGCAATCCCCATAGCCCGGCGCGGTCGGCGCCGCGCCCCGCTACTCTGGGTGGCGTGCGAATTCAGCGGCAGGTGGTCGACTACGCGCTCCGGCGCCGGTCGCTGCTGGCCGACGTCTATGCGGGCCGCGTGGACGTCGCCGAGGTGTGTGATGCCAATCCATACCTGCTGCGTGCGGCGAAGTTCCACGGGCGGGGGAGCGAGGTCACGTGTCCGATCTGCCGGAAAGAGCAGTTGACGCTCGTGTCCTGGGTCTACGGCGACGGCCTCGGACCCGTGGCAGGCTCGGCTCGCACACCCGAGGAGCTCATGCGCCTCGCCGAGACCCGCGAGGAGTTCTCGGTCCACGTCGTCGAGGTGTGTCGCACCTGCAGCTGGAATCATCTGGTGCAGTCCTATGTGCTCGGCAACGCCCCGGCGCCGACCCGGCGCCGCTCCGGTACCCGGGCCAACCGGCGTACCGCCGCCGAGTGATGTGCTTGGTCATCTGCCGATCGGGTGACCCGCGGCGCCCGCGCACCCGCGGCGCGGTGCCCACCACGGCACCGACCACGCTTGACCGATACGAGTTATGGAGATCTTGTCAGTGAATTCGCCTTACGAGACTTCCCCCTACGGCGATGAACCGCGCGGTGGCCGTGCTCAGCGAAGTTCACATCCGGATCCGAACCCGTATCCCCCGCGGCAGGCTCCGCCGCCCGGATTCCGGCCCCAGCCGGGCGGTCCACCGCCCGGTGCGCCGCGCCCCGGCCCGAACGGCGCGCCGCCGCGTGGCGGGCAGCCGCCGTTCCGCCCCGGCCCGCCCCGCAGGGTGGCCGCCCGCCGCAGGGCAGGCCACCCCAGGGCAGGCCGCCGCAGGGTGCGCCCGCGCCCGGCCGGCCCGCGCCGCCCACCGGCGCACCCGGCGGCGCGGCAGGCGCGACCCAACGCATCCAGCGCCCGAACCAGACACCCGCGGCGACCCGGCAGCACGGCCGGGGTCGCTGGGTGAAGCGGTGGCCCGCCGCGGCGGCGCGGCGACCGGACCCAAGCCCGCCACGGCGCGCAGCGCGACCGGCCCGCGCCCGGCCGTCGACGGCGCGCGCCGGGCCGGCGGCGCCACCACCGGCGAGCGCCGCGCCGCATCCGGGCCACCGTCCGGCCCGCCGCCGCGCCGCGGGGCGGCAGCGGCGGCTCGGGCGGGTCCGGCGGCGGTCGCGGCCCCGGTCAGGGCAGGCGGATGCCGTGGCGCACCATCCGGCGGGTGATGTACGTGCTCACCGCGCTGGCGATCATGGTGCCCAGCGCGGTGTTCCTCATCGCCTACACCACCGTGTCGGTGCCCCAGCCCGGCGACCTGAAGACCAATCAGGTGGCCACCATCTACGCCCAGGACGGCTCCACCGTCATCAGCAAGGTGGTGCCGCCGCAGGGCAACCGCACCGAGGTCACCATCGACCAGATCCCGCCGCACGTGCGCAACGCCGTGATCGCGGCCGAGGACCGGGATTTCTACACCAACCCCGGCTTCTCCATCTCCGGCTTCGCCCGCGCGGCCCGCGACAACGTCCTGGGCAAGGAGAGCGCGGGCGGTGGCTCCACGATCACCCAGCAGTACGTGAAGAACGCGCTGGTCGGCGACGAACGCTCGCTGACGAGGAAGATGCGCGAGCTGGTGATCTCGGCGAAGATGGCCAGGCAGTGGAGCAAGGACGAGATCCTGGCCGCCTACCTCAACACCATCTACTTCGGGCGCGGCGCCTATGGCATCGACGCCGCCGCCAAGGCGTACTTCGGCAAGCCGGTCCAGGAACTGACCGTGGCCGAGGGCGCCGTGCTGGCGGCCACCATCCAGCTGCCCTCGTTGCTGGACCCGGAGAAGAATCCCGACGGTGCCAAGTCGCGCTGGAACTACGTGCTCGACGGCATGGTCAGCGGCGGCAACCTGTCCGCGGCCGAGCGCCAGAACATGCAGTATCCCCAGGTGGTGTCGCTGGCGGCGAACCAGGACAACGAGCTCGATTCCGGTCCCGAGGGCCTGATCAAGACCCGCGTCCTGGAGGAACTCTCCGCCGCCGGCATCAGCGAGCAGCAGCTCAACACCGCGGGCCTGCAGATCACCACGACCATCGACCCGCAGGCGCAGCAGGCCGCGGTCGAGGCCGCCACCGCCAAGATGCAGGGCGAGCCCGAGCAGTTGCGCACCGCGGTGGTGTCGATCGATCCGCGCACGGGCGCGGTGCGCGCGTACTACGGCGGCACCGACGGCCAGGGCTACGACTTCGCCAACGCGCCGCTGCAGACCGGTTCCTCGTTCAAGGTGATCGGCCTGGCCGCCAACCTCGAGCAGGGCATTCCGCTCTCGCAGATGTACGACAGCTCGCCGCTGACCGTGCACGGCATCAAGATCACCAACGTCGAGGGCGAGTCCTGCGGTATGTGCACCATCGCCGAGGCGCTCAAGCGGTCGCTGAACACCAGCTTCTACCGCATGCAGCTGGACATGCAGAACGGGCCGCAGAAGATCGCCGAGATGGGACACCGGCTCGGCATCCCCGAGGAACTGCCCGGCGTCGGCAAGACGCTGTCCGAGCCGGACGGCTCCGGCCCCAACAACGGCATCGTGCTCGGTCAGTACCAGGCCCGCCCGCTGGACATGGCCTCGGCCTATGCCACCTTGGCCGCCTCGGGCGTCTACCACCAGCCGCACTTCGTGCAGAAGGTCGTCACCGCCGACGGACAGGTGTTGCTCGATCGCGGCGAGGTGCCGGGCGAGCAGCGTGTCTCGGCGGCCGTGGCGGACAACGTCACCGCCGCGATGAAGCCGATCGCCGCCTACTCCCGCAACCACGGCCTGGCCGGTGGCCGCGAGTCGGCCGCCAAGACCGGTACCGCGCAGTTGCTGGACACCGGTGAGAACAAGGACGCGTGGATGGTCGGCTACACGCCGTCGCTGTCCACCGCGGTGTGGGTCGGCAGCGTCGACAACTCGCCGCTGCGCAACTACGCGGGCGCGATGATCTACGGCTCCAGCCTGCCCTCGGACATCTGGAAGGCCACGATGGACGGTGCCCTGGCCGGCACGCCCAACGAGACCTTCCCCAAGCCCGCCCCGATCAAGGGCCAGGCGGGCGTGCCCGAGTGGACGGCGCCGTACACCCCGCCGTCGACCACGGAAGCCCCGCTGCTGCCCCCGGTGGTGATCACCCCCACCCAGGTGGAGATCCTGCCCGGTATCACCATCCCGGTGCCCGGTGTGCAGCCCGCGCCGCAGCAGACCCAGCAGCAGCGTCCGCAACAGAACTCCGAGTCCGGCCCGCTGCCCGGCCAGCCGGTCGCCCCGACCGGCGGCGCGTCACCGGGCGGTGGCAACGGCAACGGCAACGGCGGGGGTGGCGGTAACGCCGACGACGAGGAGGGCAGCGACAGCCCGCAACCCACGCGAAGCCGCTGACCCACCCGCGGGCGGACCGGTTGGTCGCGGGTGATCCGCGGGTGCGGACGCCGGGCCGGTAGCCTCGGTGGGCGTGACCGATCAGCAGGTGGTGGACGAGCGCGGGGGTGCGCGGTCGGTCGGGGAGGCGGCGGTGCCCGCTCGGCTCGCGGCGCCGGGGCCCGTGGCGGCGGATCTCCGATCGGCCGATGCCAGGGACCGGCCGAGTCGCACCGATTCCTTGACCGCGCAGGCCAGTACGGTCATCGGGGGCCCGGTCGGCGATCACGCCCTGATCGGACGGGTGCGGTTCTGGACGCCGCTGCGCGTGCTGTTCGCCTTCACGGTGATCTTCCTGGCGCTCGGGTGGGCCACCAAGGCGGGCTGTATCCAACAAACCGAGGCGGCCGACGGATCGCTCACCCTCGACTGGCACGACGGCCGCCAATACGTGGCCATGTGCTACTCCGACACGGTGCCGCTGTACGGGGCCGAACGGCTCGACGAGGGCGCCTTCCCGTACAAGAAGTCGTGGGTGGAGCAGACCCCCGACGGCGGCACCGAGGTCAGGTACATGGAGTACCCGGTGCTGTCCGGGCTGTACCAGTACCTCGCCATGCAGGTCGCCAAGACCTGGGACGCGCTGCCGCTGCCCGGCGCGCTGCAGGTCGTGATCTATTTCAACGTGGTCGCGGTCGGACTGGCGATGGCCTGGCTGGTCACCGTGTGGGCGTCGGCGCTGCTGGCGGGCCGGCGGGTGTGGGACGCAGCGCTGGTGGCCTGTTCACCGCTGGTGATCGTGCACGCGTTCACCAATTTCGACGCACTGGCAACGGCTTTCGCGGCCACCGGCCTGCTGGCCTGGGCGCGGCGCAGGCCCCTGCTGGCCGGGGTGCTGCTCGGGCTCGGCGGTGCGGCGAAACTGTATCCGCTGCTGCTGCTCGGCCCGATCCTGGTGCTCTGCCTGCGCGCGGACCCGATGCAGCGGCTGCCGCGGCCGCGCCGGGTCACGACCCTGGCCGACCTCGACGGACCGGCCGCCGTGCTGGACTGGCTGCGGGACATCCCCTACCGGGTGCGCTTCCTGAGCCTGCGCCCGCTCGGCGCCGCGGCGGTGACGGTGGCGGGCGCGCTGGTCACCTGGGTGGTGGTGAACCTGCCCATCGCCGCGCTGTTCCCGCAGGGCTGGCGGGAGTTCTTCCGGCTCAACACCACCCGTCACGCCGACCCGGATTCGATCTACAACGTCGTCACGTCGTTCACCGGCTGGACCGGATTCGACGGTCCGCTGCGGCACGGCGAGGCGCCCACCGTGCTCAACGCGGTGTCGCTGGCGTTGTTCGTGCTGGCCTGCGGGGCGATCGCGTGGCTCGCGCTCACCGCGCCGCGCCGCCCGCGGCTGGCGCAGCTGTGCTTCCTGGTGGTGGCCGCCTTCCTGCTGACCAACAAGGTGTGGAGCCCGCAGTACTCGCTGTGGCTGGTGCCGCTGGCGGTGCTGGCGCTGCCGCACCGGCGGATCCTGCTGGCCTGGATGACGATCGACGCGCTGGTGTGGGTGCCGCGCATGTACTACTACCTGGGCACCGGCAGCAAGGGCCTGCCCGAGCAGTGGTTCACCGGCACCGTCGTGCTGCGCGACCTCGCGGTGATCGGGCTGTGCGCACTGATCGTGCGCCAGATCTTCCGTCCGGACGAGGATCTGGTGCGCCGCGACGGCGCCGACGACCCGGTGGGCGGGGTCCTCGACCATGCACCCGATCCCCTGCTGCCCTGGCTGCCCACCTGGCTGCGACCGCGCGACGCTCCCGCCCGCACTCCGTGAGCGGAGGCCCGCACCGCGTGCGGGGGCTCGGCGCTACTCCGACCTGAGCAGTCGTGCCGCCCGCTGCGGGTCGCGCGGCAGCAGGTCGAGTTCGAGCTGCCAGGCACTGCCGGTCCACGGGTCGAACAGCGGGGTGTCCGCGACAGTCGGCAGGTGCCGCGCCGCCTGGGCGAGCGCGGCGACCGCGTCGTCGGGCGAACCGGATTCGTCGCTGCCGACGATCACGATGGACAGCCCGATCAGGTCGCCGCGCAGAGTGAGCGCGGAGATGCGCTGGGCGTCGGCGGAGCGGTACCCGTGCGGGAAATCGGCGGCGAGCAGCACCCGATGCTCGGGCGGCGCGGTGTAATCGCCGGCCTGATACGCCATTTCGGCGAGTTCGGCGGCCTCGACCAACGCCTGTAGCCGGGCCGAGATGGCGCCGTGGTCGGTGATCGGCGGGCCGTCGAGCACCGGCGCGAGCGGGGCGAGCAGGCCGGTGAACGCGCCGGTGAGATCGATGACGTCGACCCGCGTGCGCCGGTGCGGGTCGGCGGCCAGCAGTCGGGCGAGCAGCGCGCCGATCACGGGCACCACCGCCACGGACACCTCGGTGTCGATCCACAGCGGCCGGGTCAGCGGGACGGGCACGCAGTACGGAATGCGCAGCGCGCCGCGGTCCGGTGCGTACAGCTCGCCGAGCCGGATACCGTCGGCGGGCACCGGCGGCCGCTCCCAGGACGGCGAGTTCCACGACGCGAGTGCCGGCGGCAGGTGCCGGTCGGCGTCGGCGAGCTCGCGCATCAGCTGCTCGCTGTCGCGGCGGTGATCGGCTTCCGCGGCGGCGATCAGCTCGTCGCAGCGGCGCTGGGCGGCCTGCCGGGCATCGGCGGCCGCCGGGGTGTTGCGCACGGCCGGGTCCGATACCGCGGCCGAGAGCTCGTCGTCGAGCCGTTTGGCGGCGTAGTCGCGGGCGGCGACCAGGGCGGCGGCCGAGCGGGCGGCGTCCTCGAAAATCATCCACAGCCGTTCGAGTCCGTAGCCGACCTCGACCGTCCGCCCGCCGTCGCCGGTGTCGGCGCGGCTCGGCGCGGGCTGCGGCTCGTCGACCTCGACGCCGTGCGCGGGCAGCAGCGCGGCCAGCCCGCCCGCGTAACCCTGCCCGACGGCCCGCACCTTCCAGTCCGCACCGCGCCGGTAGATCTCGAAGCAGATCAGCGCGGTCTCACCGGCGCCGGGCTCGATCGCGAATTCCACGGCCTCGGAGTCGTCCCCGGTCAACCTCGCCCGCACCGCGCCGAGTGCCCGGCCCGGTTCCTCGGCGCTCACCACCAGCAGCACCGCGGTGGCGCCGGGCCGCAGGCCGGCCGGGGTCACGCCGATCTCCGCGCCCGCCAATGCCACTCCGGCCGTCCCCGGCTGGTTGTAGAAGACGACGTCGGCGCTGCCTGCGACGCGCAGGTCCGCGCCGACCACCAGCGCGCACAGATCGAGCGGCACCTCGGCCTCGGCGCGGAAGCGCAGCACCGGTGCGTGCACGGCGATGTTCTGTCCGGCCCGGAGTCGAACCATGCTGTCGCGCCCCCTCGTTCGCCGCGCTCAGAGAAAGCGGCCGAGCTGCGGGATGGCCTCGCCGGGATGTTTGGCCTGGAAGCCCTCGCCGAGTGCCTGCAGCTTCCACTCACCACCCGCGCGGAACACTTTCGCCATCGCCATGGCCGTGAACGGCATCCCGCCCGCCAGGGTGTAGCGGGCCAGCTCGGCGTTGTTGGCGCCGTCGACCAGGCGGCAGAAGGCGTTGCGCACCTGCTCGAAGGTGTGCCCCTTGTAGGAGGTGACGATGAACAGCAGCGTCGTGATGTGCGCGGGAATCCGGGTGAGGTCGACCAGGATCACCTCGTCGTCGCCCTCGCCCTCGCCGGTGAGGTTGTCGCCCTGGTGCCGCACCGAGCCGTCCTTGGACGACAGCTGCCCGTAGTAGGCGAAATCCGCCGGGTTGGCGTCGGCGAACAGGATCACCGAGGCGTCCAGGTCGATGTCGACGGTGCGGTTGCCGAACATGCCGCGGGTCTGCACCGGGTCCCAGCCCAAGCCCATCTTGACGAAGGTGAGCGCGGCGCCGCCTTCCTTGCGCAGCGTGACCCGCTGGCCCTTCTGCAGGCTGACCGGCCGGTCCTTGCTGAGGCTGACCTCGCCCTGCGTGCTCGGCTGGGCGGCGCCGGGCGGCGGGGGATAGCCGCCCGCACCCGGCGGCGGGTAGGCGCCGGCCGCGGCGGGCGGCATCTGCTGGGTCGGCGGCGGATACCCGCCGGGCACCTGCTGGGTGGGCGGGTAGGCGGGCGTGGGCGGCGGGTAGGCGGGCGCCGTCGGCTGGACAGGCGGCGCGGGCTGCTGGGCGATGGGCTGCTGGGCGGCGGCGGACGACGAATCGTCCACGTTCACACCGTGATCGGTGACCAGCGCCGCGAACCCGCCCGCGTAACCCTGACCGACCGCGCGCACCTTCCAGGCACCCTGGCGGCGGTAGAGCTCCAGCGCGATGACGATCGACTCCCGGTCGAGCCCGTCGATGCGGTACTCGTAGAGCCGGGCGCCCGCGGCGTCGGACACGATCGCGGTCGGCGGGGCGAACCGGCCGAAGCTCGCCGACGGATCGTCGAGGGTGATCACGGCGCGGATCTGATCGATGTCGGCGGGTACCGCGTTCAGCGAGACCGCCAGCGAGGCGGCCTGCCCGGCGGGCCCCGGCACCAGTTGCACGCCCGGCCCGGACGGCTGGTTGTAGAAGACGAAGTCGGCGTCGGAGCGGACCTTGCCCCGCTCGGTCACCAACAAGGCGGACAGATCCGCCGGTGCGGTCAACTGCACGGAGATCACCACATCGGCGGTGTTCAGCGGACCGTTCTGCCCCTTGGCGAGTGTTGCGGACAAGGTCGACCCTTCGCTCGTCGGTGCGTTCGGTTGCCACTCTACGAGAAAGCGCGCGGCCGCGGACGGCACCGAAGTTCCCGCACGACAGGGCACCCGGCGCCGCATCGGTTACTGTGACGACACGCAGAGGGCATGCGGGTGAGCGGATGCCCTCCTCCCGGACCAGACAGCAGGCAAACCACCCCATGGCGCAACTGTTCGAACACTCGAAAAAGGTGATCGAGGCCCACCTCGCCGGTACCAGCATCCGCGCGATCTCCGGGTCGATGGTCGCCTACGAAGGCAACGTGCAATTCAAGGCGGCCGGCTTCGGCGGCGGCGACGGCGTCCTCGCCGGACTCAAACGCCGGGCGACCGGCGAGAAACTCTCGCTGATGGAGTGCTCGGGCAACGGCCGGGTGTTCTTCGCCGTCAACGGCCAGCACGTCACCGTCGTCGACCTCAACGGCGAGACGCTCCAGGTCGAATCGCAGCAGTTGCTGGCCTTCGCCGGAAACCTGCGCACCGACGTGCGGTTCGCCGGTCTCGGCGGCGCGTCCTCGGGCGCGGGCCTGTTCACCACCACGGTGACCGGCCAGGGCCAGGTGGCGCTGCTGTCGGCGGGCGGGCCGCTCATCCACCTCGAGGTGTCCCCGCAGTACCCGCTGGTGGTCGACCCGGACGCGTTCGTCGCCGCCCAGGGCAACGTCAGCCAGTCCTTCGTCACCGACGTGTCCTGGCGGACCTTCACCGGTTCGGATGCCGGCGAGGCCTTCTCGCTGCGCTGGGACGGGCAGGGCGTCGTGCTGATCCAGCCGGCGGAACGGTAAGGGGCAGCGGAATGTTCGAGAAGGTCAACGGCAAGGTCGTCAAGGTGAACGTCGGCGCGGCGGGCGGCGTGGTCGCGCGCACCGGCGCGATGCTGTTCTACACCGGGGCCGTCTCCTTCGCCCCGCACCAGATCCCCGGTGCACAGGGAATGGGCGGCGGCGGTGGCCTCATGCGCATGGCGGGCCGGATGATGGCCGGTGAGCACGAGCGCACCATGTTGGCGCGGGGCACCGGCGAGGTGCACTACGGCTTCGCCGGTCTCGAGGTGCACGTGGTGCAGATCCAGCCGGGCGCGACGCTGCGGGTGGAAGCCTCCCGGCTGCTGGCGAACACGGCGGGATTGCAGTCCTCGATCGTGTCGGTGATGAGTTCCGGCGGCGGTGGTGGCGGCGGCGGTCTCATGGGTGCGCTGCGCGGCGCCGCCAGTGGTGCGCTCACCGGCCAGGGCATGTTCACCACCCAGTTGTCCGGGCACGGCGCGGCGGTGCTGCTCGCGCACGGCGGGTTCCTCGAACTGCAGGTGGGCGGGCCGCATCCGGTGGTGGTCGACCCGCAGGCGTTCGTGGCCGCCTACGGCAACGTGAACACCGAGTTGAAGACCGCGCTGAGCTGGCGCGACGCCGTCGGCAAGGGGTCCGGTGAGGCGATGCAGCTGCAGTGCACCGGGCAGGGCGTGGTCTACGTGCAGGCCTCCGAAGAGAAGTTGTGAGTCATGGCCCAGATCCTGAACCCGATGAATCTCGGTGAGAGCGACAACATCCCGGGAAACAGCTACGCCTACTGCATCGACCTGAACCGGCCCTGGTTCATGCGCAAGGGCGCGATGATCGCCTACTACGGGCAGATCAATTTCCAGCCGCTCACCCACGGCCTGCAGGGCGGCCTGCTGCACATGGTCTCGCAGCAGTTCTCCGCGCCGCTGTTCACCGGCGACTACGTCGTCGCCGAGGGCCACGGCAAGCTGGTGATCGGCGACCGCGGCTACGACATCAACTCCTACGATCTCGACGAGGGCAACCTCACCATCCGCGCCGCGAACCTGCTCGCCTTCGAGCCGGGGCTGTCGCTGAACCAGTCGATCGTGCCCGGCTTCCTCACCCTCATCGGCACCGGCAAGTTCCTGGCCTCCTCCAACGGCCCGGTGATGTTCGCCGAACCGCCGCTGCGGGTGGACCCGGAGGCGCTGGTCGGCTGGGCCGACTGCCCGTCGCCGAGCCACCACTACGACGAGGGCTGGATCTCGAACTTCCTGGCCGCGGGCGCCGCCCGGTTCGGCGTGAACTCCGGTGAGGAGCGGCAGTTCGATTTCACCGGCGCGGGCACGGTGCTCATCCAGTCCAGCGAGAAGGTGATGAGCGACTCCATGCTGGTCCGCACCATCGAGGGCCAGCTGCAGAGCGGGATCACCGTCGGCGGGCTGCAGCGCCTGCAGGCCACCATCGCCGCCCAACTCGGGCAACAGCAGCAGCAGGGCTGGTAGCCGTCAGGCGGCGGGCCGGGCCGCCTCGATGAACCAGTCGACGATCTCCTCACCGGCGAGGATGCCGCTGGCCTTGGTGACGGTGAGATTGGGGCTGGTCCAGTTGAGCTGCTCCAGTTCGCCGTGCCGGGGCCGGATGGCGCGGTCGGCGGCGCGCAGCATCTCCGCGTCCAGCGCGCCGTCACCGGCGGCGAGCGTGCGCGCGGTGTCGGCGAGTTCGCCCGCCGCGAGCATCCGGTTACGCACTTCGGCGACGGCGACGCTCTTGCACACCGCCTGCGGCATCGTGTAGATCTTGCGGCCCTGCTGGGAGGCGGTCCAGCCGCGGTCCCGGCACCACCGGTCCCATTCGGCCAGGAAATCCGCGGGGACGGCCTTCGGTTTCACCACCAGGTAGCAGAACAGGTGGTCGGCGATGCGGAACTTGCTCACCCAGCTGTCGTCGATGCGCCCGCGCAGCTCGGCGCTCACCTCCGACAGGGTGGCGCCACCGGCACGGACCTTGGCGTCGATGTCGATGCGCCAGCGCATGTCCGGGACGCCGTCGACCAGAATGTTGCCGCCGTTGCTGGTGACGGCGTACCGCCACGGCGCGCCCGGCAACTGGATCCTGGTGAACTGCTTGATGGTTCGGGTGGTCGTGGGGATCACCGCGGCGGGTTCGGTGAGCCGCTGCATGCGCAGCGCGGCGGCGGTGGTCATGAACGACAGGGGAGCGCCCTCGAGGTGTTCCACGCATACGGTGGGTATCTCGGCGGTGGTGCTGAACGCGTTGCGCGAGTAGATCATCGTCCGGTCCAGGTCGGTGGCGACGAGCGCCTGGAGCCGGGGTCTTCGCTGGAACATCGCCACGCTCACCGCACTTCCTTGATCAATCCCATACACGAATACGCCAGATCGGGCACGACTTCCACCGGAACGCCGCGGGCGGCCGCGAGCATCCTGATGTGCGCGTGCTCGGGGGCGTCGGCCTCGCGGACCAGCACCCGCCACGGCACCCGGCGCAGCAGCACCCGCGTCGTCTCGCCGACGCCGGGTTTGACGAAATTGACGCTGCCGATGCCGTATTCGGCGCGCACCTGCTCCACCGAGGCCCACCCCGACCAGGTCGGCGTCCGGTCACCGCCGCGCACCTTCGCCAGTTCGGCGGGCACGCGCGGACGGACGGTGTCGAAGGCCGCGGCCACCGTGTCCAGCAGGCGACCGGACACGTCCTCGTCCGCCAGCTGCCGGTAGAACTTGGCACCGTGGAAATCGCGCGGCCCGATCAGCGTGTCGTTGAGCACCGTGCGCGACACCAGGCCGGAGACGGTGGAATTCAGGCAGGCCGAGGCGATCAGGAAGTCGTCGCGGGTGCCGTAGGTCCGCACGCAGCAACCGGGGTCGGCCAGCACCGCCAGGTCGTCGTCGAAGCGGGCACCGCCCGCGGCGTGGTAGTCGGCCAGCGCCGCGGACAGCTCCCTGGCGATGGCGCCCTTCCCGGTCCAGCCGTCGACGAACACCACCGCGGCCGGATCGTGGTGGGCGGCGAGGTAGTCCAGCGCCACCGCGTCGATGCCGCGATCGCGCACGATGGACACCGCGTAGTGCGGCACGTCCAGCGCCGGGGCACCGCTGCGATCCCGCGCTGCCAGCCAGCGCTTCATCAGGATGCCGATCGGCGTGCCCGCCCGCGCCAGCGACACCAGCGTCACGTCCGGGCCACGCTCGGCGACGACCAGTTCGGCCACCGTCGCCACGGCCAACGCCAGCCGCTCGGCACTGTCGGCGAGCACCTTCTCGAACAGCTCCCGGTACTCGGCATCGGGCTGGTATTCGATCGGCAGCGTCTCAGCGTAGTGGGCGACGCCGGCCTGGATCCGCCGCTCCCGCTCGGCCACATCGGCCTCGAGGTCCACGTCGGAGAGATCTTTGAGCAGCCAGGACACCTCGTCGGGGGCGTACGAGCCGAACTCGGGACCGTGCAGCGGACGGGGGAAGGATCGGTCCGGGCGGCGGCCGTGCGGTGCGATCGGTTGGTCGGCGGTGTGGTCGGTGGCGGTGCCCTCGGGGATAGTCCGCTCGACGGCAGCCCCCTCGGCGATGCGCTCGGCGGCAGCACCCTCGGCGGCGGCCCGCTCGGCGTGCAATGTGCGGGGATCCGCACCGGGCACGACCGCGACCAGCACATCCGCGCCCGAGGCGGTGAGTACGTCCACCACGCCGCCGGGGGACACGAGTTCCGGGGTGTCGGCGGGCTGATCCACGACCATGACCAGAATCGGGTCCAGTCCCGACCCGACCGCGATCGAATGATGCCGGCGTCCAACGCCGCCGGCGCTCGCCTGCGCCGCTGCCGGATCGGAGCCGCCGTGGCGCACAGCGGATTCGGCGGCCGTCCCTTCGGCGCTCTCCGCCGTGCTCAGCGCCGCCAAGCCCCCGTCGTAGTCGGTGAACCAGTGGGCGTTGTACAGGTAGCGCGGCTCGGCCTGCCCGGGTTCGGGTGCGTGGAAACGGAATCCGCGGCGCAGCGGGTAGCCGGGTTCGTCCACCACGTAGGCAGGGGAGCGGGTCGTCGTCTGGAAGCGCGTGGGAACGCCCGCGCCGGCCAACGATTCGGCCAGCCGCAACGGCAGGTACATCAGTTCCTCGTGACCGAGCACGACGACCGGGCGGCCGGGCGCGGCGACCTCCAGCCGCGCGCGCAGCGCCTTGCCCGCGGCGGCGACGGCTGCCTCGAACGCCGGTGTGTCGGCACGCAGGAACCCGTGCCGCCCACCCTCGGGCACCGAGTCCGGCCAGGGCAGTTCGATCCGGTCGAGCGATCCGCGCTGCGCGGCGACCGGGTTCAACGCGGGCTCGGGCAGCGCCTGAACCGCGTCGATCAAATCGTCGGGCAGCACGGTCGCTCCGGCTGCCAGGCAGACGGTGTCGATGCGCGCCCCCAGTTCCCGGGCGGCCGCCGCGAACCGTGCCCGGTCGGCATCGGTGCGCATGTCCACCAGGGATGCGAGAATGTAGTGCGAGCGCGGCGCGAACGCGTGCAGCGCGCGCACCGCGTCGAGTGCCGTCGCACCGGTGGAGATCTCGTCGTCGACCAGCACGAGCGGCAGATCGTCGGCGAAGATGCTCGCGGGCACCGGCTGCAACTGATGCGAGGTGGCGTGCGAGTGCCCCTCTTCGAACCCGGTCAGGGTTTCGACCGACGGCACGTCGCGGCGGGTGGAGTGCAGGTAGCAAGCGGCCCCGATCCTGGCGGCCACGATGTGTCCGAGGCCGGTGGCGGTCTCGGCGAAACCGAGCACGAGCGCCGGGGTTCCGGCGCGGCGCGGTCCGTTCGCGCCGGCCTGCTCCGCGGCGGACGTGCCCGCCAGCGCCGCCAGCACGAGATCACCCAGCCGGTCGCCGGCCGCCAGCACCACCCGCGGATCGGTGGGCAGATGTTTGCCCAACACAGTGGACACGAGCAGGTGCGCCCGCTTCGGATTGCGCCGCAATCCGGGCTGCACCAGCGCCTCGACGGACAACTCGGGTGCGACGGTCCCCGCCGCACCGTCCCGATGACGCAACGCGAGCCCGAGCGTGCGGGTCGCCCACGGCGTGCTCATACCTTCACCAACGCCGTCAGCAGATCCACGAAGGACACTCCCTTGTTCGCCACCCCGAACACCCTGGCCCGCAGCATGGTCTGCCCGGCCCAGCTGCGATGCGGGCGCATCTCGTTCATCTTGTTGCGGTACTCCGAGGCCGCCACCCCGCCGACGTCGGCCTGCAGGATGTCCAGCGCGTCGGAGTACTCCTCGTGCGTCACCACCGACAGTGCGTGCACCGCGGCCACGTGCGAGGGATGGATGACGGTCTTGCCCTGGATGCCGTTGGCACGGTCCAGGGTGATCTCGCGCAGCAACCCGTCCAGATCCCGGCTCACCAGGTACTGGCGGAACTTCACCGCGTCGGACTCCTCGAACGGCGCCGTGCGCAGCAGCGGGCGGAACATCCGCTCGTGGTCGGCGAAGTACTCCCACACCGGCCCGGTGATGACGAACCCGGTCCCGTCGGCGCGGCCGAGGTAGTTGACGATGTCGGCGATGACGTCGGCCACCACCCGCACGTCGTAGATGGTCAGGTCGCGGTCGCGGCGGATGCCGAAGGTCGAGCACATGTCGGTGGCGCCCACGCGCACCGCGAGCACCCGCTCGCGATGCTCGGCGAGCATCGCCGCGATCTGGGTCAGTTCGCCGTCCCGGGTCTGCCGATGCACCAGGGCGGCCGACTCCAGCACCGGCATCCCGTACACCGGCCTGGCCAGCCGCTCGCCCACCGCCGCCAGCGCGTCCAGGTATTTCTGCCCCGAGGCGCTGTCGAACTTCGGGAAGACGAAGCCGGTCAGCACCGCGACGCCGGGGCCGAGCTGATCGACCAGTTCCCCGATGGTGTCGGCGTCACGCACCCGCACGAACAGCAGGGGTGCGGGATCCTCGTCGGCGGCGAGCTCGTCGAGCGCCGCGACGGCGCGGCGCTTGGCCGTCTCCACCTCGTGGTCGGCGACGGCGTCCTCGAGATCGATCACCATCGAGCACACCCCGCGCTCGGCCCGCCTGCGGATCGTGTCCGCCAGGTCCGCCCTGGTCGCGGGCGCGTAGAGGGTGGCCCCGAGCGCGATCGCCAGCAACTCGCGATCGGCCCGGTCGCCGAACGGCTCCGGCTGCCGGTGGAACAGATGTCTGAGGTCGGGTCCGTGCAGCTGCCGGAAGTGGCGCAACGGCAGTCGCTTCCGCAGGGAGACTTCCTGTCGGAGGGCGACGGGAGCGGTCATCGATGCTCCGTTCTCATGGTCGTCGTGGTCCTGATTGCTTTCTCATTCGATCCACCACACCGGCTATGAATTCGGTGACGGCATCCAGTTCCGTCACATAGGCCCAGTAGTCGGGGTGCCGCCCCGACAGTGTTTCGCTGATCCGATCGATGCGTTCGGCCTGCGCGTCCAGCACAGAGCCCCATTCGCCGACGAGTCCCCGGCTGACCGCGAGCATCTGGGCGTCCCGCAGCCGGAATCGTACGGCCTTGGCCTTGTCGGCGGGGTCGTCACGTACCGATCGCAGCAGGGCGAGGCGTTTGGTCACCGCGTCTATCCGCTGCTCGGCCTCGGCGAGGCTGCCCCGCGCACTGGAGGTCAAATCAAGGGCTGTCTCCGGGTCGTTCTCGCGCAATGCCGTGCGCGCCCTGGCCAGGGCGTCGGCGGCGGCATCCATCGCTGCCTGACTTTCACGCTCATTGTTCGCCAGATCCGCCGAACTCGCAGCATTGAACTCCCGGAGCAACGCCGAAAAGGCAGGCCCGAGGCCCTCGGCGCGGGTGCGCACGGCGGCCAGCCTGGTGTTCGCCGAGGCGAGCGCGTTCTCGGCGGCGGCGGTCCGAGAAGGGGCCTGCGCCAAGGCATCTGCCAATTCCTTGGCGGCCGCCTCCAGCCGGTTGGCCGCGGCCCTCACCCGGCTCGCCTGGGCACCGGGATCCAGGGCATCCAGTGTGAGCAGCGCCTCATCCACCGCGGCCGCGCGTTGCCGCACCGAGGGGTAGCCGGCGTACGCCGACTCGGCCGCCTGCCGCCGCACCGCCGCCGCGGCCACCTTCACCTGATGCGCCAGCTGCGGCACGGTACGCAGCAGCGCCACCGCCTGCTCGAGCTCGGCCTGCCTGCCGCGATAGAACCCGTCCACCGCCGCCGCCGCGTCGGCCAACTGCCTGGTCACCGCCTCGGCGCGGGCCTGGCCCTGCGGTGGCTGGGCGCCGGTCCGCTCCGCGTTCTCCAGTTCCTCCGACAACGCCAGATAGGCTTCGGCCGCCGCGTAGCACCGCGCCCGCACCGGCTCCCAGGCCGCACCGTGCCGCTGCTGCGGGAACATCTCCTCGGCCGCGTGCACGGCGGCCTCGGCCGCGCTCTGCCTGCGATCCATGTCGAGGAACGCCTGCGCGAGGCGGCCTCGGACCTGCTGGATCCACTCGGTGTTCCCCGAGGACCGGAACCATCCCCGCCTGCGCCCTGCCACGCCCCGATGGTAGGAGATCGCGCTGTTCGCCGGTGGTTACCACAGTTCCTACGCAAGTTTCCCGAAACCTACTACTGTCGTATGGCGTACCCGGCGATTCGGACATGCTGGGACCACAGACGGACTAATGAAAGGGATTCCCGCATGGGTGTCAGTTTGTCCAAGGGCGGCAACGTTTCGCTGACCAAGGCGGCGCCTAACCTGACTGCTGTTTCCGTCGGCCTGGGGTGGGATGTTCGAACCACCACCGGAACCGACTTCGACCTGGATGCCAGCGCGATCGCGACCGGTGCGGACAAGAAGGTGCTGTCCGACCAGCACTTCGTGTTCTTCAACAACCTGCGCTCGCCCGAGGGCGCCATCGAGCACGCGGGTGACAACCGCACCGGTGAGGGCGAAGGCGACGACGAGGTCATCAACGTCGACCTGGCCAACACCCCGCCGACCATCGAGTCCATCTTCTTCCCGGTCTCGATCTACGACGCCGACACCCGCCAGCAGTCGTTCGGCCAGGTCCGCAACGCCTACATCCGCGTCGTCGACCGCAGCAACGGCGAGGAGCTCGCGCGCTACGACCTCACCGAGGACGCCTCCACCGAGACCGCGATGGTCTTCGGCGAGCTGTACCGCAACGGCGCCGAGTGGAAGTTCCGCGCCATCGGCCAGGGCTACGCGTCCGGCCTGGCGGGCATCGCCCGTGACTACGGCGTGAACGTCTGACGAACACGCGTACGGTGGAGGGGGCTCGCAGCGACGAGCCCCCTCTTCCTGTGATCCGATGACCGTCGGCGGCGGCCATCGCATCGTTGGACATCCGCCGGTTCAGCGGCCACGCTGGAAACCAAGCACGCCGATCCATCTCCATTCACGAAAGGTCCCCGCGTGGTCCTGCGCATCTTCGGCCTCTCCGGCCTCGTCACCGTGGCGTCACTGGTCGTGGCGTTCCTCTACGGCGGCCCCACCGCGCTGTTCCTCTGCGCGATCCTCGGCATCCTGGAAGTCTCGTTGTCGTTCGACAACGCCGTCATCAACGCCACCGTCCTGCGGCGGATGAGCGAGTTCTGGCAGAAGATCTTCCTCACCATCGGCATCCTCATCGCCGTGTTCGGCATGCGCCTGGTGTTCCCGCTCGCCATCGTGTGGGTCACCGCGGGCCTGAACCCGGTCGATGCGCTCGACCTGGCGCTCAACCCGCCCGCCGGTGACGCTCCCTACTTCCCCGACGGCAGCCCCAGCTACGAGACCCTGCTGACCGACGCCCACCCGCAGATCGCGGCGTTCGGCGGCATGTTCCTGGCGATGCTGTTCCTGAACTTCATCTTCGAAGACCGCGAGATCACCTGGCTGAGCTGGCTGGAGCGCCCGCTGGCCCGTGCGGGCAAGCTGGACATGCTCGCCGTCGTCGTCTCCGGCGTCGGCCTGGTGCTCACCGCCGAATTCCTCGCCCCCGACGACAAGCGCGCCACCGTGCTCATGGCCGGCCTGCTCGGCATGATCATCTACATCGCCGTCGACGGCCTCGGCTCGATGTTCCACACCGAGGAACTCGAAGAGGAAGCCGAGAAGAGCGGCCCCTCCGACCTGGCCAAGGCCACCGGTAAGGCGGGCTTCTTCCTGTTCCTCTACCTGGAGGTCCTCGACGCCTCGTTCTCCTTCGACGGCGTCATCGGCGCGTTCGCGATCACCTCCGACCCGATCCTCATCGCGCTGGGCCTCGGCCTGATCGGCGCCATGTTCGTCCGGTCCATCACCGTGTACCTGGTGCGCAAGGGCACGCTCTCGGAGTACGTCTACCTCGAGCACGGCGCGCACTGGGCCATCGGCGCCCTGGCCGCGATCCTGCTCGTCTCCATCGGCGTGCACATCAACGAGATCATCACCGGCCTCGTCGGCGTCGCCTTCATCGGCGCGGCCTTCATCAGCAGCGTCCTGCGCAACCGCCGCGAGGGCGGCGACGAGGCGGGCGAGGTGGAGAACGAGCGCACCGTCACCCCGGTGGGCTGAGCCCGAGCGAAATCCGGCCCGACGAAACGGCCCCCTTCCGAACGGGAGGGGGCCGTTTCGCTGATCACCGACCGCGCTAGAGCATCCGGTACGGCAGGTGCAGCGCCTTGGCGCGGCGGATGGTGATCCGCGTCCACACCGCCTGCTGTAGCGCCAGCGTCGCCCAACCGGCCAGCGCCATGCCCGACAGGTTCACCAGCAGCTGCGCCAGGCTGCCCCAGACCGCCTCGCTCACGCCGAACGCCGCGCCGAGCGCGATGTTGCCGGCGGCGGGCACCGTAGTCACCGAGATGAACACACCGGTCAGGCCGCTGGCCTTGGCCGAGGTCAGCGCCAGCACCCCGGCCGCGGCCGCCACCACCGCGACGATGAACGACCAGCGGTCCGGGGTGTAGATGAACGCCGTGCTCGGGCGCGGGCCGGTCACGTCACCCTCGGTGATCCAGCCAAGGGCTCTGGCCAGCAACGCCAGCGCCAAGGTCACCAGGATGGCGACCGTGAACCCGGCGACCAGCGTGCGCAGGGCCAGCCGCAGCAGCACGTACCTCCGACGGACCAGTGCGACGCCGAGCGCGGCGATGGCGCCGAACTCCGGGCCGAGCACCATCGCGCCGATCACCAGGATCTGGGAATCGTGCACGATCGCGATCGCGGCGATGATCGTGGCCAGCGTCATGAAGCTCAGGTAGGTCCAGTTCAGCTCGGACTCCTCGTAGGAGCGCTGCGCCACCTCGGCCCACACCACCGAGTCGGCGCTGCTGCCCGGGGTGCGCACCTCGGCCTCGAAACCGCTGCGCGACATCCACGTCCGGACCTGGTCGAGTTCGATACTGCCCTGCTTGTGCACCCCCAGGGCGCGCAACCGCTCGACCACGTCGTTGCCCGCCTCCCGCGCCACTTCGGCGAAGATCATGTCGCCGGGCGGTTTCAGCGCGGCGCCACGCATCAAGGCCAGACCGCTCACGGCCGGATCCTCGTTCAACACCGAGAGCACCCCGTCGGTCAGCGCGGCGGGTGAGAGAACCCGTAACTGAAGCATCGGTTCAGTCTGCCGTGCGCCCGTGACCACCGCGCGGCACGACGCGAAACATCAGGCGGCCGAGACGAGTTCGGGCGACCGCGCCGACGGCCGCGCCGGCGTGCCGCGCGGGGCCGCCCGCACGAACAGGAAGAACAACGGCACCAGCAGCAGCGCGCGCCCCCACACGCCGAACTGCACCACCACCTCGGCCCATTCGCTCGGCTCGCCCGCACCGAGCAGATAGAAGTAGTGGAACACCCCGACGCCGATCGCGATGTCGGCGCACAGATACGCCACCACCAGCGGCCACGGCACCGCGAGCAGCACGAAGAACGGGATCAGCCACAGCGTGTACTGCGGCGAGTGCACCTTGTGGAAAACCAGGAAGCCGCACAGCATCGCCGCACTCACCCCCACCCACGGGTACACCTCGCCCGCGGCGTATCGCCGCCAGCCCAGCCATGCCGCCACCGCGAAAGTGGCGGCGACCAGCAGCGGCGAGGCCAGCGCCACACCGTCCTGCCACGCCTGCCCGGTCTCGGCGAACCGCCCGAACAGCAGGTGATGCCCCCAGTACCAGATGGAGTTGGTGGTGATGTCGGCCTGACGCCGCTGCTGGAAGGTGATCGAGGCGCGCCACCCCTCGTACCCGGCCACCGCGAACGGCAGGTTCACCAGCACCACCGTCGCCACGGCCGCGCCCGCGGTCAGCGCGGCGCCGCGCACATCCCAGCCGGACTCCGCGCGCTCGCGCGGCCCGGCCTTTCCCCGGGTGAGCACCAGCAGGACCAGGGGCAGCACGAAGATCCCCGGATACAGCTTCAGGCAGAACCCGAGGCCGAGCAGCACCGCCGCGACAATGCCCCGGGTGCGCAGCGAATATCGCGTCAGCGCGGTCATCACGTACACCGCCGCGACCGCGGTGCACACCACCGGAAGTTCCCAGTTGTGGAAGGCGTAGAGCACCAGCGGCGGCCCGGCCGCCCACAGCAGCGCGGCCCGGCCCGCCAGCCGGGCCAGCATCCACGCGGTCAACAGCGCGAACGGCGCGAGCAGCAGCGCCGAATGCCACAGGAAGGCGGCGTCGTCGTGGGCACCGATCGCGCCCAGCCACATCAACAGTCCGCTGAGCACCGGATACTCCACCGCGCCGCCGGTCAGCCAGCCGTCGGCGGTGATCCCGCCGTCGATGTAGGGGAACACGTGCCGATCGATGTCGCGGCCGAGCCACAGGTACTGGATGTCGGAGTAGCAGACCTCGGCGTCCTTGACGATGTCGAAGGCGACGCTGCGACCGTCCTCGTAGAACGGCGCGCCCGCGCATCGTGCCTTGTTCAGGTAGGCCGGCACCAGGGTCAGGCCGCACAGCAGCAGCACCACCGCGGTCATCGCGGTGCGCCGGATCACGCGGCCGGCGGGCAACTCGCTGACAGCGGTTCCGGTCGGCATGTCGACCACCCTAGGCGGAGCCGGGGCGGGCCGCCGGGCCCAGCGGCGCCGGTCACGGGGCGATTTCGCTGCTCAGGACCCCCTCATGTAGCCTTGTCGGGTTGCTGACGCAACGACCCTCCTGCCACGGACCGTCCGTGGCCGTTTCCTAGTCCACAGGAGGTGATTGGTCCGTGCGTCATTACGAAGTGATGGTCATCCTCGATCCGAGCCTGGACGAGCGCACCGTTGGTCCGTCCCTGGAGAACATGCTCGGCGTCGTGAAGACCGAGGGCGGCAAGATCGACAAGGTCGACATCTGGGGCCGCCGCCGTCTCGCCTACGAGATCCGCAAGCAGGCCGAGGGCATCTACGCCGTCATCGATCTCACCGCGTCGCCCGCGACCGTGAACGAGCTCGACCGCCAGCTGGGCCTCAACGAATCGGTGCTGCGCACCAAGGTTCTGCGCCACGACAAGTAGGCCGCGACCGGGTTGTTCGCATGTCGCTCGTGCGCGTCGGTGCCTGACTCTAGGCTCTAGCGCAAACACCGCGAGTGCGTCCCGCGAACAGTCCGGGCAGCCTCGACCGGGCACTGCACACCGAGCAGGAGGAACCACATGGCAGGCGACACGGTCATCACCGTCATCGGAAACCTGACGGCCGACCCCGAATTGCGTTTCACGCCCGCGGGACAGGCGGTCGCGAACTTCACCGTCGCGTCCACGCCCCGCGTGTTCGACCGGAACACCAACGAGTGGAAAGACGGCGAAGCGCTCTTCCTGCGCTGCAACATCTGGCGTGAAGCAGCGGAGAACGTCGCCGAAAGCCTGACCCGAGGCGCTCGCGTCATCGTGAGCGGACGGCTCAAGCAGCGCTCCTACGAAACCCGCGAGGGTGAGAAGCGCACGGTCGTCGAACTCGAGGTCGACGAGGTGGGTCCCTCGCTGCGCTACGCCACCGCGAAGGTCAACAAGGCCAGCCGCGGCGGTGGGGGCGGCGGCGGTTTCGGTGGCGGCGGCGGGGGCGGCTACGCGTCCGACCGGTCCGGTGGCGGTGGCAGTCGTTCCGGCGCGGCCGAGGACGACCCGTGGGGCAGCGCGCCCGCGGCCGGCTCCTTCGGGGGCGGCCGCATGGATGACGAACCGCCGTTCTGAGACGGCTTCACAGGCCCGCGTCCGCGCGGGCCACATACCAGAAAACGAAGGTAGAAGACCATGCCTAAAGCGCCCGCGCGCGAAAAGGTGCTGAAGAAGAAGGCTTGCACGTTCTGCAAGGAGAGCAAGTCCGGCAACGTGTCCATCGACTACAAGGACACGACGCTGCTGCGCAAGTACGTCAGCGACCGGGGCAAGATCCGCGCCCGCCGCGTCACCGGCAACTGCGTGCAGCATCAGCGGGACATCGCTGTCGCCGTCAAGAACTCGCGTGAGGTGGCTCTGCTGCCCTACGTGTCGACGGCTCGCTGAGTAAGGGAGGCACGCAAATGAAGTTGATTCTGACTGCTGACGTGGACAACCTCGGTGCCCCCGGCGACACCGTGGAGGTCAAGGACGGCTACGGCCGCAACTACCTGCTGCCCCGCGGTCTGGCCATCGTCGCCAGCCGTGGCGCGCAGAAGCAGGTCGAGGGCATCCGCCGGGCGCAGGAAGCCCGCCGCGTGCGCGACCTCGACCACGCCAACGAGCTGAAGCAGGCCATCGAGGGCCTGTCCGCGGTCTCGCTGTCGGTCAAGACCGCGGGCACCGGCAAGCTGTTCGGCTCGGTCACCCAGTCCGATGTCGCCGCCGCGATCAAGGCCGCCGGTGGCCCGGTGATCGACAAGCGCAGCATCGAGCTGCCGAAGACGCACATCAAGTCGACCGGCAAGCACACCATCGCGGTGCACCTGCACCCGGATGTGACCGCGAAGTTCGACCTGCAGGTCGACGCCGCGGCCTCCTGAGCCGGGCGCGATTCTCTCCGCCGTCATCACCCCCGTGTCCGACACGGGGGTGATGACGGCTGCGCTCCGTACCTGTTGCGAGGAGTTTGCCCTGTTCTGCCGTCCACCCGGCGGGACAGGGGGACGAGATCAGCGCCGCTGATATGCCCTCGTCCGCGATGTCCTGTGGATCACCGGTGGACAGCCACGAAAACCGACCGCCTGTAATGTGATTCAGTTCATATCCTGCGCGCATGCTGTTTACCCAACACGCCCGGTTGTTCATCTCGGGCGACACGCCGCGACTTTGTCTATCCACACCTTTATAGATGCGGAAATCAGCATCTATCAGCGCAAATCACGGCGTTGACCTTGGTTTTCCCCAAGTTTTCCACAGGGGGTGCACACACCTGTGGTTAACACTCCCCAAGTTATCCACAGATTCGTGCACAGCTCGGTTTGGCGACGGCGGATTCGGTCGCCTAGTGTCCTCGCATTGTCCAGAACCGACCCGCGCCGGACGAGGTGGTCGCGAGGTTGCTGGACGGCCCGGGACGATCACCGCCGACCTGTCGGTGCCCGGGGGTAGAACACGAGTCATCCATACGGTGGAACCCGATCGTGGGGCCGAATCGTCGGGCAGAGAGGACGGTCGAAGCTGGTGACGACCACCGATGACCGCGGGCACACCGATTTCCCGCCCGAGCCTCCCGGTGAGGACTTCGGGCGCCAGCCACCGCACGACATGGCGGCCGAGCAGTCCGTCCTGGGCGGCATGCTGCTCAGCAAGGACGCCATCGCCGACGTCGTCGAGGTGATCCGGCCCGGCGACTTCTATCGCCCCGCGCACCAGGCCATCTACGACACCATCCTCGACCTGTACGGTCGCGGCGAGCCCGCCGACCCGGTCACCGTCGCCGCGGGCCTGGACCGCCGCGGTGAACTCAAGCGCATCGGCGGCGCCCCCTACCTGGTCACCCTGACCCAGACCGTGCCGACCGCCGCCAACGCCGGCTACTACGCCGAGATCGTGGCCGAGAAGGCCATCCTGCGCCGCCTCGTGGAAGCGGGCACCCGCATCGTCCAGTACGGCTACGCGGGCGCCGACGGCCAGGACATCGCCGAGGTCGTCGACCGCGCCCAGGCCGAGGTCTACGAGGTCACCGAACGCCGCACCACCGAGGACTTCCTCCCCCTCGAAGAACTCCTGCAACCGACGATGGACGAGATCGACTCCATCGCCTCCCGCGGCGGCATCTCCCTCGGCGTCCCCACCGGCTTCTCCGAGCTCGACGAACTCACCAACGGCCTGCACCCCGGCCAGATGATCATCGTCGCCGCCCGCCCCGGCGTGGGAAAGTCCACGCTCGGGATGGATTTCATGCGGAGTTGCTCGATCAAGCACGGGCTGGCGAGCGTCATCTTCTCGCTGGAGATGAGCCGGACCGAGATCGTGATGCGGCTGCTGTCGGCCGAGGCGAAGATCAAGCTGGCCGACATGCGGTCGGGGCGGATGAGCGACGACGACTGGACGAAGCTGGCGCGGCGGATGAGCGAGATCTCCGAGGCGCCGCTGTTCGTGGACGACTCGCCGAACCTCACCATGATGGAGATCCGCGCCAAGGCCCGCAGGCTCAAGCAGCGCCACGACCTCAAACTCGTTGTCGTGGACTACCTTCAGCTGATGACCTCGGGCAAGAAGGTCGAATCCCGCCAGCAGGAGGTCTCCGACTTCTCCCGAAACCTCAAACTGCTCGCCAAGGAACTCGAAGTCCCGGTCGTGGCCATCAGCCAGCTCAACCGCGGCCCGGAGCAACGCACCGACAAGCGCCCGATGGTCTCCGA
The DNA here is from genome assembly GCF_002554515.1 of Nocardia sp. FDAARGOS_372. Taxonomy (NCBI): domain Bacteria; kingdom Bacillati; phylum Actinomycetota; class Actinomycetes; order Mycobacteriales; family Nocardiaceae; genus Nocardia; species Nocardia sp. FDAARGOS_372. The sequence goes on from NZ_PDDW01000001.1 coordinate 4,622,079, forward strand.
CCTCCGCGAGTCCGGCAGCCTGGAGCAGGATGCGGACATGGTGATCCTGTTGCACCGGCCCGACGCGTTCGAGCGGGACGATCCGCGCGGCGGCGAGGCGGACCTCATCGTGGGCAAGCACCGGAACGGGCCGACCGCCACCATCACCGTCGCCCATCAGCTGCACTTGAGCCGGTTCGTGGACATGGCGCGAGGGTAGTGGGGCGGTAGGGAACGCCTGCGGCCACTGGGGCGTTGCGCGACCGAATCGTGATGTCGGTTGCCCGGTAGTAACGATCTTGTTCTCGGTTCCGACGTGCTAGGTGACATACGGCCCGTCGGGGGGCCTGTCCGTCCGCTCGTGGGAAATGGATTGGGGACCGGGACATGGCTCTTCGCGAGTTCTTCGTTCGGCATCGGATCGCGCCTGCTGTCGTGGCGCCCGCGGTACTCGGCCTGGCGGCCGTGGTGGCCGCGTCGTGGGCGCTGACATCGCCGTCGAGCACCGTCGACACCGAGCTCAAGGCGTCGGTGACGGAGTGTCACGACATGGTGTCGATCTCGGTGGCGGGGCGCAACGACACCCCGCGCGAGGGCTCGACGCTGATGCTCGTCGACGCCAACGGCAACCCGTTGCCCGCCGCGCTCTCCGGCGATCACAACAGCGAGTGGCTGAACCCGGTGGTGAACGCGCCCGCCGACGACGTCGATCCCGGCTCCTACGCCGCCGTCTATATCGCCTACCCGGCGAACATGGCCACCTACGAGGACGCGGTGAACGCGGGCGTGGCGAACACCCAGCAGGTGATGCGGGAGATCGCGCAGGCCTGCCCGGACACCCGCTTCGCGATCGTCGGCTACAGCGAGGGCGCCGATGTGGTGCGTCGCGTGGCGATGGGCATCGGTCACGACGAGGCGGGCGCCGACGGCACCTACGCGGTGGTCGATCCGACGCAGGTCGTCGGCGTGGTGATCCTGGCCGACGCGGGCCGCTCGGCCGGCGACGGACCGTTCCCCGGCGCCGAGGACCCGTTCGCCAACCCGGACGGTTTCGATCAGCAGTACCAGAACGGCAACACTCCCGTGCCCGGCCAGGGGGCGCTGCCCGGCACCAGCGGCGACTTCGGCGCGCTGAACGGCAAGATCGCTTCGTTCTGCTCCGACGGTGACCTGACCTGTGCTGCGCCGCAGAACATTTCGCTGCTACAGCTGGTGGTGAACGTGGGCAGGCAGCTGGACGTGGACCGGCTCGAACGCGAGGGTCTCACCCCGGCGACCGGTGGTGATGTCGCCGCGGTGCTCGGGCAGATCGCGATGGCCGCCTTCGCCGACATCGCCGCGCAGCCGAACTGGATGGCCAGCGACGAGACCTTCCTCGAGGTGCTGCTGCGCGTGTCGGATCCGGAGTACAAGCCGGGCGAGACGCCGCGGGAGCCCGCGCGGGCGGATGCGATCGCGGCCGAGGAGATGTCGCCGCTGGCGTATCTGCCGCAGAAGCTGTTCAACGAGGTGATCGGGCTGCTGGTGACCAACCAGAACACGATCCCGGTGATCCTGAGCGACCCCTACAACCTCACCCTCGGCCCCAACCACTCCGGCCACCACTTCGACTACTGGGACGACGCCGACCCCTCCGCCGGCAAGCCGCTGACCTCCGCGGAATACGCCGCGGCGTGGCTCACCCACCTGGCCAAGCAGGCGCAGGCCGGGGTGCCGCTGAACACGACCACCAAGCCCGCGCCCGCCGAACTGGCCGCCGCGTACGAGGAGGTCGAGGCCACCGTCGCGGCGACGACCACCGGAGCACCGAGCACCGCCGCCCCGAGCACCGCCGCCCCGAGCGCGACTGTGCCAACCACCGCAGCGCCGACCACCACCGTCGCACCGACGACGACCGGCGCGGCCCCGACCACGACGGGCAACTCGACGGCACCGACGACGAACGCCCCGGCCACGACCGCCGACCCGAAGACCGCCGCGCCGACGACCACCGCGGCACCGGTGCCGACCACCGACGCCGCGGCGACCCAGCCGTCGGTCCCGGTAGCGCCGACGACCACCACCCCGGCACCCAGCGGCCGGTAGCGGACACGGGCGGCCAGGCCGCGTCGCCAACCCGCCACGACACCGGTCACGCGACGCGATGGGGAGATCAGCCCGCGTCCATCTCGCGGCGACCGCTCCGAGCGGTCGGTGGCTCGCCCCGGCATGATGGCGGGATGGACACCGCCGCCGCCTACGACGCCGTCGCCGAGCTCTACACCGACATGGCCCGGGACGTGCTCGCCGCCAACCCCTTCGAGCGTTCCGCGCTGGCGGTCTTCGCGGAGTTGGTGGGCGACGGGCCGGTCGCCGATCTCGGCTGTGGGCCGGGTCGGCTCACCGGATACCTGGCCGACGCCGGGCTGGACGTCTTCGGTATCGACCTGTCCCCGCGCATGATCGAGATCGCGCGCGCGGAGTATCCGGCGTTGCGTTTCGAGGTCGGTTCGCTCGAGCGGGTCGATCTCCCCGCGGACGCGCTGGCCGGCCTGCTGGCCTGGTATTCGCTGATCCACCTGCCGCCGGAGCGGGTGCCCGCCGTGTTGGACGAGTTCTTCCGGGTACTCCGCCCGGGTGGGCACGCGCTGCTGGGGTTCCAGGCGGTGGACGGCGAGGCCGATCCGGTTCCGTACGAACACAAGGTGATTCGGGCGTTCCGGTGGCCGCCGGAGCGGCTGGGCGCGGTGGCTCGGGCGGCCGGTTTCACCGTGGTCGCCCGGATGTTGCGCGCGCCGCTGCCCGATGAGCGTGGCGATCAGGGGTATCTGCTGGTGAAGAAGGAGATCTGAGCCACCGATCGGCTGCCGTGGCGGCCGGCGGACGGTACCTTGGTGCCATCGTGCAGGGGGCTTCATGCCGCACGTGCCCAATTCGACAGCGTGGTCGACCGTCCATGTCCGTCACGGGCTCGTGTGGTTCGCGAGCCCGGCACCGTCGTCAGGGGGCGACCTTCACCGATGGATCTCATCGCACCGATCGATGCCGTTTTCCTGCTGGCCGAATCCCGCGAGCAACCGATGCACGTGGGATCACTGCAATTGTTCGAACCGCCGGAGGGGGCGGGACCGGATTTCGCGGCACAGACGCACGCCGCACTGCTCTCGTCGGGGGAGCTGCATCCCACCTTCCGCAAGCACCCGGCGAACCTGCTGGGGGCGCCGAGCCTGCTGAACTGGACGCGTGCGGCCGAGGTGGATCTGGCGTACCACGTGCGACGCGTGGCCCTGCCGACGCCGGGCAGCCACGACCAGTTGCTCGACCTGGTCGCCGCGCTGCACGGCGCGTTGCTGGACCGGCACCGACCGCTGTGGGAGCTGCACCTGATCGAGGGGTTGCGGGACGGGCGGATCGCGCTGTATTCGAAGATGCACCACGCGCTGATCGACGGAGTGTCGGCCCAGCGGCTGATCCGGCGCACCCTGACCGAGGATCCGGCCGCGCCGCCGCGGGTGCCGTGGAATCTGCCGCGCTCGCCTCGGTCGAAGCCGGCGCGGCCGGGCGGAGTGCTCGGCGCGGCTCGGCAGTTGACCGCGGCGGCCGGTTCGGTGCCCGCGGTGGCGCGGGCGGCGGGCACGGCCTTGCTGCGCCAGCAGTCGACGCTGCCGTTCGAGGCGCCCCGCACGCTGTTCAACGTGCCGATCGGCGGGGCGCGGCGGGCGGTGGTGCGGTCGTGGCCGATGGAGCGGCTGAACCAGGTGCGCAAGGCGACCGGGACGACCCTCAACGACGTGGTGCTGGCGATGTCGGCGGGGGCGCTGCGCGCGTATCTGCTCGACCGTGCGGCGCTGCCGGATCGGCCGCTGGTGGCGATGGTGCCGCTGTCGCTGCGCGATCAGGACGACGACGAGCCGGACGGGGTGCAGGTGGGTGCGCTGCTGGCGAACCTGGGCACCGACGTGGCCGATCCGGTGCAGCGGCTGCGGGTGGTCGCGGAGTCGATGCGGCGCAGCAAGGAGGTGTATCGCTCGTTGACGCCGGTGCAGTCGATGGCGTTGTCGGCGCTGATGATCAGCCCGATCGCGATCAATCTGCTGCCCGCGCTGATCCCGTTCACCACGCCGCCGTTCAACATCGTCATCTCCAATGTGCCGGGGCCGCGGGAGCCGATGTTCTGGAACGGTGCGCGGCTGGATGCCAGCTACCCGCTGTCGATCCCGCTCGACGGCCAGGCGGTGAACATCACCCTCACCTCCAACGCCGGGAATCTGGACTTCGGGTTGGTGGGTTGCCGTCGGGCCGTGCCCGATCTGCACCGGTTGCTCGATCATCTGGAAGACGCCTTGGCGGCGCTGGAGGAGGCGGTCTGACGCGGGGCGGAAAATTGGGTATCCCGCTACAAAACTAGAACGTGTTACTGTCATTGCATGGTGCACCCTCCGGTCGGTCGCCGCACCACCGCGTCATGGCGATACTCGCGGTATGCGGCAGTTTCGACCGGGCCGGGTGTCATCGAGCCGCGCTCGACTAGAACACGAGACGGCGTCTATGTAACCCGTTCTAGAGCGTTCGCCGCCCGCGTTCCGCAGGCCGCGGCGCAGGTAAGGGAGACCAGCACCCGATGCGTACCGAAATCTGCGACCGGCTGGGGATCGAGTTCCCCATCTTCGCCTTCACCCATTGCCGCGACGTCGCGGCCGCGGTCAGCAATGCCGGTGGCCTCGGCGTGCTCGGCGCGGTCGGCTTCACCGCCGAACAGCTCGAGGTGGAGCTGGCCTGGCTCGACGAGCACGTCCACGGCGTCTACGGCGTCGACCTGGTGATTCCCTCGAAGTACGAGGGCAAGGGGATCGAGGGCCTGAGCCCGGAGGAACTCGAGGCCAAGCTGGCCGAGATGGTGCCGCAGGGCCACCGCGAGTTCGCCGAGAAGATCCTGGCCGATCACGGCGTGCCGCCGCTGCCCGAGGGCGAGCACCCGAACCAGCTGCTCGGCTGGACCGCGACCACCGCGGGCCCGCAGGTCGAGGTGATTTTGAAGCACCCCAAGGCCAAGCTGGTGGCCAACGCGCTCGGCACCCCGCCCGAGGACGTGGTGCAGCAGATCAAGGACTCCGGCCGGTTGATCGGCGCGCTGTGCGGGTCGGTCAAGCACGCGCTCAAGCACAAGGAAGCCGGGCTGGACTTCGTGGTCTGCCAGGGCACCGAGGGCGGCGGCCACTGCGGCGAGGTCTCCTCGATGGTGCTGTGGCCGCAGGTCATCGACGCGGTCGGGGACCTGCCGGTGCTCGCGGCGGGCGGTATCGGCGACGGCCGCCAGATCGCGGCGGCGATGGCGATGGGCGCGGCGGGCGCGTGGACCGGCTCGATCTGGCTGACGGTCGAGGAGGCCAATGTGCCGCCCGCCCAGATGCAGTCGCTGATCGACGCCTCCAGCCACGACACCGTCCGCTCGCGGGCCTGGACCGGTAAGCCCGCGCGGATGCTGCGCAACGACTGGACCGAGGCGTGGGAACGCGCCGACACCCCCGACCCGCTGCCGATGCCGCTGCAGATGATGGTCGCGATCGAGGGCGTCAAGCGCGGCCACCGCTACCCGGAGGCGGCCAAGGACGTCAACTTCAACCCGGTCGGCCAGGTGGTCGGCATGATGAAGAAGGTCGAGCGGTCCGCGGACGTGATGGAGCGGCTGGTCAACCAGTACGTGGAGGCGTGCGAGCGGCTGAACAAGCTCAACAGCTGATCAGTCCGGCCATTCCGGCCAACGGCCCGCGCGTTTCTCGAGCACCGGATCGGTGATGCCGCCCCAGCAGGCCAGCGCCGCGGCATCCCATCCGGCCAGCTCGGAGCCCTGCCGGTAGACGGTCTGGAAGAACTCCAGCGCGGCGCCGACCGGGTCCTCGGTGTCGCGGGCGGCGTCGTAGGCGTAGTAGGCGGAATGGCCGGACCCGGATGCCACCCACCGGGCGCCCGCGGGCCGCAGCGGGCGGTCGCTGAGCCCGTCGGGTTCGGGTGCCACATAGGAGTAGAAGGTGGGCTCGGGCACCTTCTCGTCGCCGAACCAGAAGCCGGCGCTGATCACCTCCCGCGAGTACGCCTCACGGGTGACCGGGTCGACGCTGGCCGGCATGTCCACCCGCCGCGGCGAGAACCGCTGCACGGCCAGGTCGAAGGTGTGCCAGAACAGCTGGACCGGGCTGATCTTGCCGGAGTAGGTGGCGCTGAACTCCTCGAGGATGCGCCCGACCCGGCTCTGCACCTGGAAGGCCAGGCGCACCGCGTCCGGGTCGTAGTCGGCGTGTTCGGTGTCCTCCTCGAACGGGCGGTCGGCGTCGGGCAGGTCGAACGGGTGCGGGTTGCGCATCACCAGGTCGATGCCGAGGTCGCCCAGGGCGCCGAGCACGTCGGTGTAGAAGGCCGCCACCGATTTGCCGGGCAGATCGAATTCGACCTGGACGCCCTCGTCGGTGGCGATGCGCAGGACATGGTCGAAGAAGTCGAAGGTGCAGGTGAACACCGGCCCGGTGCGGGCGTCACCGAGCGGGACGGTGGTCCAGCCGCGGGCGGTGAGCCGGAAGGTCATGTGCCACCAGTGATTGCGGCGGATGCCCTTGGCGAGGGCGACCTTGCCGACGACCTGGGAGAAGCGGTGCAGCGTCTCCTTGGTGGGGAGCCAGGAGTCCAGAGGGATCGCGGGCAGCGGTTCTGCTGACTCGGTCATAGGGCCACGGTACGGGCGATGCTCGTCGGTGTGCCGGTGACTTGCCGAAGATCGTCACCCCGGCACGTGGCGGCCCGCCGCGCCGCCGTCGGCGAAGCCGTCCAGCCAGGCGCCCCAGGTGGGCTCGACGAGCGCGGCGAGTTCGGCGTAACCCGCGGCGCCGGGGTGTGCGCCGTCGCCCGCGCGGACCTCGCGCATCCACACCTCGTTCGACCGCAGCGCGTGGTGGACGGGCAGGAAGGAGACGCCGGCGGCGGCACAGACGGTGGCGAAGGACTGTTCCAGCGCGGCGGAACGCTCGTTGTGCGCGTCGTCGTCGACCGGGGGTGGGCCGACCACGAGCGCCCGCCAGCCGCGCGCGTGCACCGCGGCGAGCAGCTCCCGCATCGCCGCCGTCGCGGTCGGCACCGCGACGCGGACGGTGCCGTCCTCCCGGGTGCCGTCGTTGACGCCGCAGCTGAGCACCACTCCCGCGGCGACGTCCGCGGGCAGTCGTGGCCCGCATTCGGCGATCAGCCGGGCGGCGATCATCGGCGTGGTCTCGCGCCGCACGCCCAGGTTGTAGGCGGTGAGGGGCACGCCCGCCCGGATGGCCGTCGCGGTGAGGCGCCCCACCCAGCCGAGGGCGTGCGGGTCACCGACTCCCGCGACGAAGGAGTCGCCGGCGAAACAGACGCGGACATCGTCGAGCATGCGCTCGATCGTGGCAGGTCGCCGGTCACCGGCCGGACGCCGGGCGGTACCGGGGTGGGCTCCCCCCGGGCGCCGGGTTTCTGGCAGGGTGATGATCGGCCGTGAGCGGCACCGCGCGCCGGCGAGCCCGCTGCGGCGTGTTGGTGCCCGGCGGTCGCGGCGACCTGCTGCATACTCACGGAGCGTGCGCTGAGGGTGGCCGAGCCAGCGCGAATCGATCCGAAAGTGCCGATACGACATGCGAGTCGACGGGCGGGAGATCCCGGTCACCGGGAGCCTGCTACAGCCGCTGACCCGGCGGACGACCGACATCGTCCGAGTCATGCTCGCGGCACTGTGGCTGGCGGTGGTGATCGCGGCCTCGGTGATCACCCGGCCGGAATGGCTGGCGCTGGAGCGCTCGGTCTCCGACATCGTCGGCTTCCTCACCCCCGATCAGTCCAACCTGGTCTACCTGCTCTACGGCGTGGCGATCCTGATCCTGCCGTTCGCGATCCTCATCGAGCTCGTCATCGGCAGGCAGTGGAAACTGCTGGCCGGCTACGCCGCCGCCGGTCTGGTGGCCGGGCTGCTGCTGTCCATCACCGGCACCGGCCTGTCGGCACCGCAGTGGCATCTGCAGGTGCCCGACCGGCTCGACACCTTCCTCTCGCAGTTCCTCGACGATCCGCGCTGGATCGCCATGCTGGCCGCGGTGCTCACCGTGTCGAGCCCGTGGCTGCCGACCCGGCCGCGCCGGTGGTGGTGGTTCCTGCTGCTGGCCTTCGCTCCCATCCACCTGGTGGTGAGCACCGTCGTTCCGGCGCGGGCGATGTTCGGCCTGGCCGTCGGCTGGCTGGTGGGCGCGCTGATCGTGTGGGTGGTCGGCACGCCCGCGCTGGAGGTGCCGCTCGAGGCCGCGGTACGGGTCCTGCGGCGGGAAGGCCACCGGGTCACCGGGTTCACCGTGCGCAGGCCCGCCGGGTCGGGCCCGTTGGTGCTGGCCGCGGCCGTGGACGGGCCGGAACGCGAACTCACCGTCGAGTTGTACGGCAAGAACCAGCGCAGTCACGGCGCGCTGCGGATGCTGTGGCGCTGGCTCACCTTCCGCAGCAGTGAGACCGCCGCCATGCACGGCTCGATGCACCGGGCCGTCGAGCACCGCGCGCTGATGGCCATCGCGGTGGGCGATCTCGGGCTGGCGGGTCAGCGCGTGGTGTCGGTGGCGGCGCTGGACCGCGGCTGGGTGCTCTACGCGCACACCGTCGCCGCGGGACAGCCGTTGGACACCGCCCGGGCCGAGATGTTGCCGACGGTGTGGCAGGCGCTGGACGCGCTGCACACCGGCCGTGTCGCGCACGGCGACCTGCGCCCCGACGACGTGCGCGTCGACGGCGACAAGGTGCTGTTCACCGGATTCGGCAACGCCGAGTTCGGCGCCACCGACACCCAGTTGCAGACCGATATCGCGCAACTGCTGGTCACCACGACCGCGATCCACGGCAAGGAGGCCGCCGTCGCCGCGGCCATCGCCACCCTCGGCGAGCAGACCGTGCTGACCGCGACCCGCAGGCTGACGAAATCGGCGATGCCTTCCGGAATCCGGGTGGCGCTGCCGGAATGGGGCAAGCGGGTGTCCGAGGCGCGCGAGGAGGTGCGCAAGCAGACCGGGCAGGACCGCATCGAGGCCGACCAGATCACCCGCTTCTCGCGCAACCAGATCATCCAGCTGGTGCTGCTCATCGGCCTGGTCTACGTGGCCTACCCGTTCATCAGCGCGGTGCCGACGTTCTTCACCCAGTTGCGCACGGCGAACTGGTGGTGGGCGCTGCTCGGCCTGGCGGTGTCCTCGCTGACCTATGTCGGCGCCGCGGCCGCGCTGTGGGCGTGCGCGTCGGGCCTGGTCCGGATGCGCGATCTGGTCATCATGCAGATCGCCAACACCTTCGCCGCCACCACCACCCCGGCCCGGGTGGGCGGGCTCGCGCTGAGCGTGCGGTTCCTGCAGAAGGGCGGGCTCGGTGCGGTGCGGGCCACCGCGGCGGTGGCACTGCAACAGGCGGTGCAGGTGATCACCCATGTGAGCCTGCTCGTGCTGTTCAGCATCGTGGCGGGCACCTCGGCGGACCTGTCGCACTTCGTGCCGGACCCCACCATCATCTACCTCGCGGCGGGCGTCGGTGTCGGCATCATCGGCACCTTCATGTTCGTGCCGAAGCTGCGCCGCTGGCTCAACAATTCGGTGCGGCCCCAATTACAGGAAGTCCTCGGCGAACTCGGCCAGCTGGCGCGCGATCCGAAACGCTTCGCCACCATCGTCGGCGGCTGCGCGGCGATCACGCTCGGCATGGCGGGGGCGCTGTGGGCCAGCGTCGAAGCGTTCGGCGGCGGAACGACATTCGTCACCGTCACCATCGTGACCATGATCGGCGGCACCCTGGCCTCGGCGGCGCCGACCCCCGGCGGTGTCGGCGCGGTCGAGGCGGCGCTCATCGGCGGCCTGGCCGCCTTCGGCCTGCCCGCCGACATCGCCGTGCCCGCCGTGCTGCTCTACCGGGTGCTGACCTGCTGGCTGCCCGTCTTCTGCGGCTGGCTGACGATGCGGTGGATGACCGCGAAGGACATGATCTAGCCTCGATGTGATCCACCACGCTCATCCAGAGAACTTCCATGTACGGCGGGAACTGCCTGAAACCGGCGGTAACGTAGCCTATTGTCCCGTCAGAGACACTCCACCATCGGTTCGCCGAGCAGATCCGCCACGCCGTCCGACCGGCCATCGGCTCACCTGCGGCACTGGCTTCGTCGGCCAGGAATCGGTACCGAACTCCGGGCCGTCACGGTGCGCGTCGAACAGGGCATTCGCCCGGTATGCCTCGACGCGTTCCGCGGCGGTGACCGGGCCGGCCAGCCATTGCGGCGCCCCCTTGGAGGGGCCCTCGTCACCGGTGGTGCAATGGGACGGCTTCGGTGCTGCGTCAGCGGCGCCAGTTCGATCAGGCCCAGACCTGATGAGCGCCGCGAAGGGCGGGTAGGGTCTGGGGGTGGGGAGGAGAGACATGGCGACAGACGACCAACCGCTGAACGTCGTTCCCGACGCGGTGACGGCGGTCGGCAGGCGTGCCTATGACATTGCGCAACAGCTGAAATCGGGATCGATAGCGTTGGACCGTGAGGTTCAGGCGTTGTTCGACACCTGGAAGGGGAGCGCTGCAGACGCCTATCGCGAGGGATGACATGCAGGACGGCGCGATGAAGGCATGGGATGCGCTCACCGACCTGGCCTCGAGGCTCGGCGTCAGTGCGTCGACGCTGCGGGATCAGGACACCTCCAACGCGGCGCCGATCAGCTCGCTGCAGTTGGACTGACGACATGACCTCTGAATTCGCGTTCGATCTCGATCACATCGACCAGGTGACCGGCCGCGCCCGCGGCTTCAAAGAGTTCTTCGCCGACCATCTCGATGCACTGGACCGCACCGTCCAAGGCCTCATGCAGAGCGGGCAGTGGACAGGCGCGGCCGCGGCGGCCTACGCCGAGGAACATCGGGTCTGGGTGGCAGCGGCACGTGAGCTGCTCGACGGGCTGGCTCAGATGGAACAGGCAGGCCGTACGGCACACGAGTCCTATTCGGACGCGACGACAGTTAACCTGCGCATGACGGGGGGATGACGTGGCTGTTGTTGCGCCCCAGTCCTATTACACGGCCGCGGAGGAGTGCTACAAGCTGTCGAGGGAGTTTCAATCCGCGTACAACCCGCTGCAGACAGCGCTGCTCGAAACCAGCGGTATGGCCGGTAGTTGCCAGGCCGCGAAGGCATGGTCCGAGGCCTACGATGAGCGCGCGGGTGCTTTCACCACCGCAGCGACCAACTTCGCCAGGGCGCTGCAGCATTTCGGCGACATTCTGATCGCGTCGGGCTATAACTGGGAATGCTCCAACTACGCAGCAAACCGCGACCCGAACAAGGGGACCGGTCCTGCTTGTCCGCGCACTATTCCCTCCGAGTTGCCCTACGGCGCTGGCGTTGTCGTTGGTGTAGCGTCGTCGCGGGACAACGGTCCCGGACTAGAGACTGACTTTCCGGAGTTGTACGACAAGGTCGTCGCCAAGCTCGCGGGTGACAAAGTCCCCGACGGCGACACCGACAAGCTCGACCGGGTGGCCCAGGCGTGGAAATCCTTCGCCGACAACAACACGATCTTCGCCGCCGGAGCCCGGCTGCGAGTCGTTGCCGACGGACTCGGCAAGTTCGATGCACCCGACATCCCGAACCTGACCGGCCACCTCAGAACACTTGCGAAGAAGGCGGACGAGATCCAGCTGGTCGCCGACGATCTTGCGAAATCGACAACCAGCCACCACGCCGCTGTCGTCGCGGTTCGCGCAGACATCAATACTCAGGTGGCCGCCACGCTCGTCGTCGCCTCGGTCGTCATCGCCGTAACCGCCGTGTCTATCCGCAATCCGCGGGCGGCAACAGTGGAGGGCCCCGCGCTGGACACCGCCGCGACCGCCATTGCCGGCGCCATCGGGTCGTTCTTCACAGCACTGGCCGGGATAAAGTTCAGCGCCGCAGCACTCGCGGTCGGTGCACTCGCCACCATCTCCGGCCTGACCATTCTGTCCATCGCCGGGGATTCGGCATTCAACTCGAATTACAAGCCCCCGGCCAATGCCTACGATCCCAACGGGCCCAAGGCGCCAGGTCGTCCAGGTGACGCGGAAGGATTCGTGCCACCCAAAGGCGGTGACCGCTGGGTGCCCAATCCCAACGGTCGCGGCTTCGGCTGGGAGGACGCCGACGGAAATGTGTGGGTGCCTACCGGGCAGGGCGGTGCGGCACACGGCGGCCCGCATTGGGATGTGGAGTTCCCGAAGGGCGGCTACAAGAACGTCAGACCAGGAGGAGGAAGCTGATGGGCGACGGGTCGACGGTGGTACTGGAGGCGACCGACGTCTGGTACTACTCGCGTGGTGATGAGGCGGCGTTCTTCGCGTGGCTCGACAGGATCCCCGCGGTCCGCTCGTACGGTGGGCGACTCAGCACGTTGGAGATTGTCGTCGAGACCCCAGTAGACGACGACTCCCTGCGAGAACTCCTAGCCCTCTTCCACCGGTACCACATCGACCTGACCCAACTTCGCCAGCTCGACAACAGTCGAATCGGCGCCTGGTTCCGCGACCCGCAAAAATACTGGCACGAAGCTATTTTCGGCACGTCGAACTAGCGCGTGTGGAAATGTGCGGGTGCCGACCGGACCGCGCGGTATGTCCAATGGCGAACCGCCACTGGGACGCACAGGGCAAGGACGGTGAGGATTACTGACAACGTTTGCTCAGGAGGCAAACGATGATGAGCGACAACGGCATCCTGCATCGATACCCCGTCGACATGTCGCAGTTGCGGGTGTTCGACACGGAGCGGATCGGCGAATGGTCAGCGGAGGAGGGTAGCGCTGCGCGCCGCGTGGTGCGGCCGCATCGCGACCTACCCCGGACACGGCAACGGCGCGGGCGGATGAGATCTGCTCCGGTGGAGATCGTGTCCGCCCGCGCCGTCGGTCACCGATCCGTGCCCAGTTCACGGACGGTGCGCGGAGCGAGGTCTAGGACGAGTAGTCCTTGCGCAGCTGGACCTTGACGACCTTGCCGCTGGCGTTGCGCGGCAGTTCGGCCACCACCACGAGATCCTTGGGGTGCTTGTAGCGCGCCAGGTTCTCGTTGAGGAACGGCTCGAGTTCGTCGAGGGTGAGCTCGTCGTCGGGGTTGTTCAGCGCCACGATGGCCACCGGCACCTCGCCCCACTTGTCGTGCGAGCGGCCGATGACGGCGGCCTCGCGGATCTTCGGGTGGCTGAAGAGCACGTTCTCCACCTCGGCGCAGTAGATGTTCTCGCCGCCGGAGATGATCATGTCCTTCTTGCGGTCGACCACCCAGACGAAGCCCTCCTCGTCGGTGCGCACCAGGTCGCCGGAGTGGAACCAGCCACCTTCGAACGCGTCCGCGGTGGCCTCGGGCTTGTTCCAGTAGCCCTGCATGAGGGTCGGGCCGCGGTAGACGATCTCGCCGACCTCGCCGGGGGCGACGTCGTTCATCTCGTCGTCGACGATGCGCACCTGGATGGTGGGGATCGGCTTGCCCACCGAGCCGAGCTTGCGCAGCGCGTCCTTGCCCTCGAGTACGCAGGTGATCGGCGACATCTCGGTCTGACCGAACACCGCCACGTTCTGCGCTTCGGGGAAGCACTCGGCCATCGCGCGCAGCACCGAGTCCGAGGCGGGGGCGGCACCCCAGCTGAGCATCTTCAGCGCCAGTTTGCGCTGCTTGACGGTGGGCTCGGCGCAGATGGCCTGCCACTGCGCGGGCACGCAGAAGGCGGTGGTCGCCTGCTCGGCCTCGACGGCGTCGAGGAACTCGGTGGGGTTGAACGCGCCCAGCGGATGCAGCACGGTCTTGGCGCCGAGCATGAAGTACGGCGCGAGGCTGCCCAGGCCCGCGATGTGGAACAGCGGGGAGGTGCAGAAGCCGACCGATTCGGGCGTGATCTCCATGGCCCGGATACAGGTCAGTGCCTGGGCGTTCATGTTGGCGTGGGTGAGCACCGCGCCCTTGGGGCTGCCGGTGGTGCCCGAGGTGTACATGATCAGCGAGGGGGTGTCCTCGGGGATGTCGAGGGGGGCGTGCGGTGCGCCGTCCTCGGCGAGGGCGTCGTCGTAGCCGAGCACGCCCTCATCGCTCCGGCCGCCGATCACCACGAGCGTTTCCAGCGCGGGCGCGTCGGCGCGCACCGCGGCGGCCAGCGGCTGCAGCATGGTGTCGGTGACGATCGCCTTCGCGCCGCTGTCGCTGACGATGTAGGCGACCTCGGGCGGGGTGAGGCGGAAGTTCACCGGCACCGCGATCGCGCCGAGGGCGTTGATGCCGAAGACGGCCTCGATGTATTCGGGGTAGTTCAGCGCCAGGATCAGCACCCGGTCGCCGAAGCCGACTCCGCGGCGGGCCAGTGCGTCGGCGAACTTCTCCGAGCGCTCGTGCAGCTGCTTCCACGTGGTGTCGACACCTTTGAACCGCAGCGCCACCGCGTCGGGCCGCATGAGCGCATGCGTGGCGAGCTGGTTGTTCCAGTGATTGCGTCGCGACCGGATGGGCTCGTCGAGCGCCTGTGCACCAGTGGTCATCCCACGTACTCCTTCTCGGCCGTCCTGTGCCATCCCGGGTGGCCGGCATCATCGACGGGCTGAACTGAGACGAGAATAACAACTAACTTCTTAGAGCGGCAAGGGCCGATGAGATGAATCGACGTTAATCCTCTCGATGGCACGGTCGTGCCACTCGTAACACTTCCACCTGGGCAAACAGTCGCTTCCGCCCGGCGTCCAGGCGCCTCAACAGGCCAGAGAAGCCGAACAAGTATGCGAATCCTGGCTTACTTACGGGTTGAACGCCGGGAGTAGGTCGTGTCACCATCGTGGCGGCAGGGCGGACTGGCACGCCCGCGCGAGACAGAGGAGAAGCGCAATGCTGCGTACCAGGTTCACCGAGGAGTTCGGCATCGAGCACCCGATCGTGCAGGGCGGCATGATGTGGGTCGGCCGGGCCGAACTCGTCGCCGCGGTCGCGAACGCGGGCGGCCTCGGTTTCCTCACCGCACTGACCCAGCCCACCCCGGACGATCTGCGCAAGGAGATCGAGCGCACCCGGGCACTCACCGACAAGCCCTTCGGCGTCAACGTCACGATCCTGCCCTCGATCAACCCCCCGCCGTACGCGGAGTACGTGCAGGCCATCATCGAATCGGGCATCACGATCGTCGAGACCGCGGGCAGCAACCCCGAGCCCTACCTGCCGTACTACAAGGACGCCGGCATCAAGGTGCTGCACAAGTGCACCAGCGTGCGGCACGCGCTCAAGGCGCAGAAGATCGGCGTCGACGGCGTCAGCATCGACGGCTTCGAATGTGCCGGGCACCCGGGTGAGGACGACATCCCCGGCCTGATCCTGATCCCCGCCGCCGCTCGCGTGCTCGAGATCCCGATGATCGCCTCGGGCGGCATCGCCGACGCCCGCGGCCTGGTCGCCGCGCTGGCCCTCGGCGCCGACGGGGTGAACATGGGCACCCGCTTCCTGTGCACCCAGGAATCAGGCATCGCGCAACAGGTCAAGGAACAGATCGTCGCCAACAGCGAACTCGACACCCAGCTGATCTTCCGCACCATGCACAACACCGCCCGCGTCGCCGACAACGAGGTCAGCCGCAAGGTCGTCGAAATCGAGAAGGCCGGCGGCACTTTCGAGGACGTGCGCGAGCTCGTGGCGGGGGCGCGCGGGCGCCGGGTCTTCGAGGAGGGCGACCTGGACGCGGGCATCTGGTCCGCGGGCCTGGCCCAGGGCCTCATCCACGACATCCCCACCTGTGCCGAGCTGATCGGCCGGATGGTCGAAGAGGCCGAGCAGCTGATCCGGTCCCGGCTGGCCGACGTCGTCGTGGCCTGATCGGTTCGCTCGGCCCGGGCGCGCCTGGCTCAGCCGCGCGCCCGGGCCACGACGGCGGCGCGGTCGTGGGCGGCGATGATCTCGATCGCGGCGGGGAGCGCGTGCAGGCGGTGGATGGTGGCGAACGCGGCCTCGCGGTCGGCGTCGAAGAGCAGGCCGGGCATGGGGGCCTTCTCGCGCAACAGGCGAACCTGCAGGTTGCTCCACACCGCGTCACCGGCCAGCAGCACGCGGGTGCCGTCGTCGACGGCGAGCAGCACCCCGATGCTGCCCGGCGTGTGCCCGGCCAGGTCGACCAGCAGCACCGAGCCGTCGCCGAACAGATCCCTGCTGCGCGCGAAGCTCAGCACGGGCGGACCGTCGAGTTCGACGGTGTCGAATTCGCGGCCGAGCAGTGGGCCCCGTGCCACCCCCAGTGGCGCGCGCGGGCCATCCATCGCCCAGTCCCGTTCGATCGCGGGCAGCCGGATCGGCACCGAGCCGGGCAGCTCGAGCAGACCGGCCACGTGATCCCAGTGCAGATGGGTGGCGATCACGAAATCCACGTCGTCACCGGTCATGCCGACGGCCGCGAGCGCGTCGGCCAGGCCGCGCACCGGCTTCTCCGGTCCCACCAGCAGCGGCACCGGGAACGGCAGTTCGCGCAGCACCCGCCGCTGCGCCTCGGCGCACATCGCGGGGTCGACGAGGAACCGCGCGCGGGGGTGTTCCACCAGGAACGCGGCGTAGGTCATCGGCACCTCGCGCAGGCTGCGGACCCCCTCGGCCACGAGGATCTCCGGCGCCGACGTGCGTGCCTGGGTCAGTGCCGTGAGCCGCACCTCGGCCCGCGCGGGCGGGGGATCGGCCAGGGTGATGCCGGCGAGCAGCGCCCGGTCGGGGCGACGCGGACGGAGCAGCCGCGGTGGGGTGGCCGCCAGGGCGGTGCAGCAGCGCAACACGGTGGGCAGCGTGGGAGTACGCACCGCCCGTGGCGCGAGTTCGGAGTCGGGCACGGATGCCACGGTAGGCGATCGGCGCCACCACGGGTAGGGCCGCCGCGACACGCGGCAGCTCGGATCGGATCGCGGCGTGTCGCGAAAGGGCAACGGGCACAGGCGAAGACGCCTGCCGGGCGGGCCCGGGGTGCGGCATAATCGCGGGGGTACCGCGCACGGCCGACCGGCGCCGGGGAGGGAGGACGCGATGCGTGGCAGTTCCGCCGCCTCGATGGTCCGCGCGATGCGATGACAGCCGGTTCCGTTTCCCCGCCCCGGCGGTGCCCTCCGGTGGCCGTCATCGGCATGGGCTGCCGCCTGCCCGGCATCGGCCACCTCGACGACCTGCGCCGCCCGCCGGGCACCGACGTGCCCGTCGCCGGGGTCGACGTGTTCGACAGCGAGTGGTTCGGCCTCACCGCGCCGCAGGCGGCCGTGCTCGATCCGCGGCTGCGGTTGGCGCTCGAGGTGGTGGCCGAGGCGATCGACGACGCGGGGATCGGATACCGGCTGCGCGGGTCGGACGCGGCGGTCGTCGTCGCGGTGCGTCCCGGGCGCGATCAGCCCGAGAGCGGTCGTGCTGATTCCGCTCCGGCACAGGGTATTTCGCGGCTGTTCGAGCTGTACGGGCCGAGTTCGCCGGTGGTGACGGACCGTGCGGAGTGCGCGGTCGAGTCCGGTATCCGGTTGCTGGTGGACCGGGCGGTGCCGTGGGTCATCGTGGTGGGGGTCGATGTCGAACCCGACGATGCCGTGGACGGCGCTGTGGCACAGCGTGATCCGGTTGCCGCGGGTGAGTCGCGCCGCGCCGGTTGTGCTGTGCTGGTGCTCCAGCGCGACGCGGATGCCCGGCGCGCGGGTTCTCGCGTCCACGCCGTGCTCGAGATCGACGACGGCAGGTCGGTGGGTGAGGCCGCGGTCGGTTCCGACCCGTTGCCCGCAGCACGATCCGTCATGCGGGTGCTGCGCGCGATCGTGTCGATGGAGTCGGAGACCCGCGCACTCGACCACGGTGCAACGGCTACATCCATCGGTGCAGCGCAGCCCCTGCTGCCCAACGAAATCCGCAGCGGCAGCGGCAGCGGCAGCGGCAGCGGCAGCGGCAGCGGCAGCGGCAGCGGCAGCGAGGAGGGTACCGGATGGGGCGGCAAGGGAACGCGGGTTCCCGGTAGCCGGATCACGGTGCATCGCAATGCGGCTCAGGCGCTTCCGCGCTCAATCGATCCACCGGTCGTCATCGCCGTCACCGGCCGGGATCGGCGCGAACTCGGTACGACCGCCCTGCGTCTGGCCCATCACCTGCGCTACGCCGCGCCGCACGACCGGGCCCGTGGCGATCGGCTCGCGCTGCACGAACTGGCCTGCGCCACCACCCGTCAACTGCCGCTCGCCCTCCGTGCCGCCGTGCTCGCCGCCGACCTGGGCGAGGCCGATGCCCGCCTGCGCGCGCTCGCGGCGGGCGCGACCGGGCCCGGCATCGTCGCGCCAGGCCCACGGCACCGCGGCGGCCTGCTGTTCGTCTTCGCCGGACCCAGCGAACCCGGTCCGCGTCTCGGCCGCGCGCCGGCCGCCCGGTTCCCCGCCTACGCCGCGGCGGTGGCCGCGATCGCCGACGCGATCCGGTCGGCGGGTGGTCCACGGATCTGGACAGCGCGCTTCGGCTTCCGGGTCGCGCCGGACAGCGGGTGGGCCGGACCGGCCTTCGCCCACCTGGCCACCTTCGCGCACCAGGTGGCCGTGGCCCGTCTGCTGGAAGCCTGGGACGTGCGGCCGAGTGGCGTCTGCGGGTACGGGGCGGGCGAGATCGCCGCCGCTGCCGTCAGTGGTGCCCTGACCACGGCCGACGCGGCGCGGGTCGCCGTCGAGTACAGCAGGACCGTGGCACATCGGGTGCCGCGGCACATCGACGCCGAGCCGACCCCACCGCAGTGGGAGAACCTCGACCGATCCGGCGCCGCGCAGACCCACCCCTGGTCCTCGGCGCTCCTCCTGGCCTCCATCGACGAGGCGGCCCGGCTGGTCGCGCCGCTGCGCCACACGGTGACCATCGCCGCTGCCCGCGGCCCGCAATCGGTGGTCATCTCCGGGTACCCGCCCGACGTCGACACCGTCGTGCGGCGGGCGATGCGACGGGGCCTGCGTGCCCGCGCACTCGGCCGGGACCACCCGGCGGATCCGGTGGCGGGCGCTGAACTGGCCGGACACCTGGCCGGCTTGACCCCCCGCACGCCGCGCATCCCGTTCTACTCCACTGTCCGCCGGGGCGGGTTGCTCGCCGGGGCGGCGACCGACGCCGCCTACTGGGGCGCCAACCTCGGCGACGCCGTCCATTTCGACGCGGCGCTCGTTCGCGCGATCGACGCGGGAGCATCGTCGGTGCTCACGATCGGTCCGAGTACCGAACTCGCCGCCGCCGTGGAAGGTTTCGAGCAATTCGCCTCGTCGACCTACACCACGGGTGGCGACGACGAGGCCGCCGCGTTGCTGCACGCCCTGGCCGCGCTGCATGCCGAGGGCCGCCGCGTCGACTGGGCACGGCAGGGCCCCTTCACGGTCCCACCGCCACGGCGCCGCTGGCGGCACACCGCCGTCGGCTCACCGTTACCGGCCGTGCTCGCCGGAGCCGAACCGGATTTCGATCATCCCGGGGTGATCGACCACCTGTACGGCGGCCGTCCGGCCGTGCCCGTCGGATACTGGGTGAGCGCGTTGCTGCACCTGGCCCGGCGGCACGCGGCGAGCGAGATGCTGACCGATCTGGCGCTCGGTCGTCTCGTCGCACCGGATGACTTGCGCCAGGCGCGATTCCGGGACGACGGCCCGGGTGGCTTCCGGGTCACGGTGCCCGACGGTACGGCGGCCGACGGTACCGGCCCCGACGGTACGGTGGCCGTGGCCCGGCCGGTGCCGGGGCCGACGCCCGCCGACATCGTCGATTGGATGCGGCTCGTGGACGACGGCCGAACCGCCCGGCGCCGCCTCCGGCCGCTGGGCCCCGGCGCCTACTACACGTCGCTGCGACGCCACCGCGTCGAGTACGGCCCGCGATTCCCGATTCCGGAACGGATCGAGACCGGCGGTGGCCGCACCTTCGGCGTCCTGAGCACCGACGGCGAGGCATCGATCGCGGTCGAACAGTGCCTGCACCTGGTGGTCGCCGCCGCGCGCGACATGCTGACCGGCAAGCTCGTTCCGGAGGTGTCCGCGATCGGCACGGTGTGGCTGGCTCCGGACGGCGGCGCGGCCGTCGAGGCGCACGCCACCGTCCGGGAACGCGCACCGCACGCACTGACCGGTGACGTCGTGGGCACCGACCGGGACGGCGTGCCGCTGCTCGCGCTGCGCGACGTCCGCATCCGGTTCCGCGAAGGGGACGACGCCGCGACGGTCCGGCCCGCGGAGAGCGCGCCCTTCCGCACCCAGGTGTGGCTGCCGGTCACCCCGGCTCCCGGCGCCGGCCACGGCGAACCGGCGCGGCTGCTGGTGGTGGGCGATTCCGCGACGGCGGCGCGGCTCGCGCGGGCGACCGACCGGACGATCCGCACCGACCTGTGCGCCACCCCGGAACCGGCGGCGCCCGACCACCACGCCGGGTACACGGCCGCCGTGCTCGTCTGGCCGCACGGCACCGACGCCACCGCCGCCGCGGCCGCCCACCACGCCCTCGACGTGTTGCGGCGTCTCCGGGAACGCTGTCGCGGACAACTCACCCTCGTCCTGCCCCGCCCCGCCCTCCGTGGCGGAGCGGACGCCGAATCCGCCTGGGCCGCAGCGGCCCTCGCCCGCACCCTGCGCGCGGAAACGGGTACCCCGGTGCGCGTGGTGTGGGCCGACGACGACCCGCCCACGCTCGCGCGCCTCGCCGACCTGCTCACCGGACGCCACACACTCGACGACCCGGAACTACGTATCGGCGCCGACGGCGTCACCGCACGTCGGCTCCGTGCCGTACCGGCAGATCCGTTGCCCGCGCCCCGGATCGATCCGGGCGGCACCTACGTGGTGACCGGTGGGCTCGGGCGACTCGGCGCGGTCGCGGTGCGCTGGCTGCTCGACGCGGGCGCGCGTGACGTCGTCGTCCTCACCCGGGCGCCTCGGCCGGTGCCCGCGCCCCTCGACGGCCTCGAGGATCGGTTCGTGGTGGTCCGCTGCGATGTGACCGATCGCGCCGAACTCGCGGCCGCGCTCGGTGACATCCGCGAGGACGGCGCCACCATCCGCGGACTGGTCCACGCCGCGGAGGTTTTCGAGACCGCGGCGTTCGCCGAGGTGACAGCGGGGCAGCTCACCCGGCTGTTCGAGCCGAAGGTCACCGCCGCGCGGCACCTCCTGGCACTCACCGCGCACGACCCGACCGACTTCGTCCTGCTGTTCACCTCGGCGGCGGGCACCCTCGGCGCGCCGGGCCGCGCCGCCTATGCCGCCGCGTCGGCAGCGGCCGATGCGCTCGCGGGCGGGCGACGCCGGGTGCTCGCTCTCGGCTGGGAGATCCGGCGGCAGCCGGGTGGCGAACCCGCCGACCTCGATGGTGCGGCCGTTCGGCGCGGTGCGGAGCTGCTCGGGGCGGCGCTGCGCCACCGCGTGCCGCATCTGCTGATCGGGAGCGGGGAGATCGAATGAGGAAATTCAGGAGTCGCGGCGACCGAGCAGGCGATCGGTCTCGCGGCGTTCCCGTTTCGTGGGCCGACCGGACCCGCGGTCGCGCCGCGGCATGGCGGCGAGGAGTTCCTTCGGCGGAGGCGGCGGACTGCGGTCGATCAGGCATTGGGCGGCGATCGGAGCACCGACCCGTTTGGTGACGATCCGCTCGACGATCACGATGCGCTCGGTGCCGCCGACTCGGATACGCACCTCGTCACCCGGGCGGACCGGCTGCGCCGGTTTCGCGGTGGCCCCGTTGACTCGGACGTGACCACCGCGGCAGGCTTCGGCTGCCGCGGACCGGGTCTTGAACAGCCGCACCGACCACGTCCAGGAATCGACCCTGGCCTGCGTCGGTGCGTCGTGTTCTCGGTGCGGCACCCGATCCAGATTAGTCGGCGATGCGGCGCGCGGTGACGACCATGTCGGGGCGCAGCGGGGTGTAGGACACCGGCTGACCGGACTGCACCGCGTTGAGGAGCTTGCCGTCACCGGCGTACAGGCCGACATGGCCGCCGCCGTTGGTGACCACGATGTCACCGGGGCGCAGGTCCTCGAAGGCGACCGGGGCACCGACATGCGACTGTTCGAAGCTGGTGCGGGGGAGCTCGATACCCGCCTGCCGGTAGGCCCACTTCACCAGGCCGGAGCAGTCGAAGGTGGACGGGCCCGCCGCGCCCCACGAGTACATGGCGCCGACCTTGGTCTTGGCGGCGTCGAGGGCGATGTCACCGGGCGTCGTCTGCTGGAACGGCGCCGGGATCTGGAAGCTGGGGAACTGGGGAGCGGCCAGCGGCGCCTGCTGCACGCCACCCTGCGGGGCGGCCAGGGCCTGCTGCAGCTGCTGGTTGAGCTGCTGGACGGGCTGTTCGAACTCCTGCGGCACCGGGACGTCGAAATCGCCGAGGCCGGGAATGTTGACCGTGGCGGCCATCGCGGGAACAGCGGGCATCGCGCCGGTCGCAGCAACTGCGCCCATGACGAGAGCACCCTTCACGGAATTCGGCAGCCGCGATTCCCGCTGCAAGCTGTGTTTACCCACCGAGCTGAGTCTCCGATCTTCCTTGCTCTCCCGCCGACCGGTTCACCCGACGGGTTCGGGCCGGGAAGATCGGCCCTACCGCGCAGGCTGTCGACCTGGCGCGGATTCACCCCAGTGCGCTGTGGGTATCCCCGGCACGGCAGCCGAGAACACTCTGGCCCCGACAGCCGTTAAGGCGGTGACTCAGTGGCGCCCTCCTCTTCCGAAGCGACACCCTCCACTAAGTCACGAGAAGATTACGACGTCGCGACCCTGTTGTCCAGCGCACAGACCTGCGATTTCGCGACGCTGTGAAAATTCCCTGGACAGCCGCCGAGACCGCTGGGAGACCGTTACATAACACTTCGATATCGCCCGCTCCACGCGGCGTTTCCGGCCGGCACCCGGTCGGGATCAGCGCTGTTCAGGCGGCAATCGGTCGGCGAGGGCGCGTTCGAGGACGGCGATCCGGCGCTGCGCGTCGCCGAGTGCCACCTCCAGTTCGCCCACCGCGATGAGCAGCGGACCGACGACGAGATCGGCGACGAGTTCCGGAGCCTGGAAATCCTCGTCCTCGAGCGCCTGTAGCAGGGCGGCCTTGATGACACCCGCCTTGCGGGCACCGGCGGGCACGGCCCAGCCCGCGACGACCTCGGCGGTGGTGGCGGGGACCTGCTCCTCGGACATGAGCTCCGATGGTAGCCACCTCGGGTGGCGGACCCGCATCAACGATAGCCAAATCTACGACTTGCCAAATACATCGGAAGATTTCTCGATGGTCACGCGGTACGGTGTCGGGGCATGGACCCCGTGCGCAACCCGTATGCCCCGGGAGCGGGTCAGCGCCCGCCGGAACTCGCCGGACGCGACAAGCAGCTCCAGGCCTTCGACATCGTGCTGGAGCGGGTGGCCCGGGGCCGCCCCGAGCGCAGCGTGATGCTCACCGGTCTGCGCGGCGTGGGAAAGACCGTGCTGCTCAACCAACTTCGCTCCGCTGCCATCTCGCGCGGCTGGGGCACCGGCAAGATCGAGGCCCGCCCCGACCAGGATCTGCGCAGGCCGCTGTCCTCGGCGCTGCACATGGCGACCAGGGCGGTGGCGATGGCGCATCGCAACCAGGAACGGGTCGACGATTTCCTCGGCATCCTCAAGGCCTTCGCCCTGCGCGCCACCGCGGACAAGGGGATGCGGGAGCGGTGGCAGCCCGGCATCGACGTGCCCGCGGTCTCGGGCCGGGCCGATTCCGGCGACATCGAGATCGACCTGGTCGAATTGCTCAAGGAGGCGGCCGCGCTCGCCGGCGACATCGGCGTCGGGATGGCGATCTTCATCGACGAGATGCAGGATCTGGGCGCCGCCGACATCTCCGCGATCTGCGGTGCCTGCCACGAGCTCAGCCAGGACGGTGCGCCATTGATCGTGGTGGGCGCGGGCCTGCCGCACCTGCCCGCGGTCCTCTCCGCCTCCAAGAGCTACTCGGAGCGGCTGTTCAGCTACCACCGCATCGACCGGCTCGATCGCGAGTCCGCCGACCAGGCACTGATCGCACCGGCCGAACGCGAGGACGTGACGTTCACCCCCGAGGCGCTCGCCGCGCTCTACCAGAAGGCCGACGGTTACCCGTATTTCGTGCAGGCCTACGGCAAGGCCACCTGGGATCAGGCGCCGGAGAGCCCGATCACCGCCGAGGACGTGGCGGTCGCGGCCCCCGCGGCGGAGGAGGAGCTGGCGGTCGGCTTCTTCGGCTCCCGCTACGAGCGGGCCACGCCGGCCGAGCGCGAGTACATGCGGGCGATGGCGGATCTGGCCGGCGACGACGGGCCGGTGGCCACCTCGGCGGTGGCGGCCGAGCTGGGCCGCAAACCCGCCTCGCTCTCGCCCGCGCGGGACGGCCTGATCAAGAAGGGGCTGATCTACTCCGCCGAGCGCGGCACCATCGGGTTCACGGTGCCGCACTTCGGCCGCTACCTGCGGAGCGTGTGATCAGCCCTTTCTACTCATTTCTAGCTTCGATCCAAGACATACCGAGAAAGCGGCATGGATTCGCCACGCCCGCGGATCTGTCGAGGAATCTTCCGCGATCTAGCCGGATTATTAGACATCTGTAGAGTCTGCCGACTTCAGATGCCGGGCGAAGAACCGGTTCGCATCGTCTCCCTCGAACCACGGGACTCCGGTGTGTCCGCCCATGTTGGCGTGCAAGGTCTTCTCCCGCGATCCGAGCGCGTCGAACACCTCCAGCGCCTGTCGCCGGTCGTTTCCCTCGTCGTCCCACTGCAGCAGGACCAGCAGCGGAATCCGCACCCGCCGGGCTTCGTCGAGCATGGCGCGCGGCACGTAACTCCCG
Organism: Nocardia sp. FDAARGOS_372; assembly: GCF_002554515.1. NCBI lineage: Bacteria > Bacillati > Actinomycetota > Actinomycetes > Mycobacteriales > Nocardiaceae > Nocardia > Nocardia sp. FDAARGOS_372. The sequence continues at coordinate 4,646,911 of NZ_PDDW01000001.1, forward strand.
GCGAACAGCACGGCTGCCGCGATGCGCGGTTCGACCAGCGCCAGCCGGATGCCGAGCGCGAACACCCCGCCCGAGTAGCCGACCGGTCCGCCGATGCCGGGCACCGCGAGCAGCGCGTCCAGGGCGGCCCGCCATTCCGGGGCGGCCTGCTCGACCAGCGGGAGTACGAGCCGGTCGACGATCTCGTCGGCGACCGGGGCCCCGGCCGCGACCGCTTGGCGCAGCTCGGCCCTGGCCTCGTCGGCGGCGACGGAACGGGGGCGCTCACCGCAGCCGGGGAGTTCGATGGTCGCCGCGGCGAAGCCGTTCGCCACGGCGTGCACCGCCCGGGCCACCAGCCGCGGATACATGGTGGGCAGGCCGCCGGGATGACCGACCAGGACGAGCGGGGCCGGTGCCGACCCGGAGCCGGGCGTCCAGAGGATTCCGGGAATGTCGCCGAGGACGAATCTGCGTTCGAGGACGTCGCCGCGGCCGGATGCGGAATCGAGGTGCTGTTCGGAAGTGAATTGCACGGTCGTGCCTTTCGGGAGTGCAGTCGAGCGGCGCTCCCGGACGACCTATCGTCCGACCGTGACCCCGCAGGGGAGCACCCATGTCGATTCGTTCACCGGGTACCACCTCCTCGTTCGCTCGCACGGCCCCCGAAACGTAGCAGCGCGGGACGAGCACGCCAACATCTTTTCCGGTGCCATCGTTCCGGTCCTTCCGGCCGTCGGCACGCGGTTCCTTCCGACCGCGCTGCCGGTGATTCCTAAATCTTCCCTCATCTAGTCTTGAAGCTAGAATTAAATAGAAATTTCTCGACGGGGAACGAGATGCTCGCAGCCCCCGGGCCGCCTTCACCCCCACCTATCGCTCGGTAACCCCGCCCGCAACGAGGCGCAAGATCACCACCACGCCGAATTTGCTTGTACCACAACGCTTCAGCCGACGCATCCGGTTGCGGAGCATTCCCAGCGCGCGGCACCCAACGCCTGTGAGCAATCACCAAGCAATCGTCGCGCCCGGGATTCCACGAGACTGATCGCGATTCCTTCTGTACTGTGTTGTAGATCACGTTGTGTGGTGGGTCACACGACTCGGTCATGCGCGGCCTGGGCAGATTCGTCCGATCCGGTCCGCGGCCGGGTCCGCACGTCCGCCAGGAACACAGGAGGTAACGATGACACGCAGCGATATCGCCGAACTGCGCTACGCGGTCAACCAGCTCCGGCAATCCATCGGCGCACTGCGCACCCACTACGGCGACGCGAACACCGTGCGCCGACTGGAGAACGACCTCGAGCGGCTGATGATCGACGCCGACGAGTTCGAGCAGGCGCCGCCGCCGGAGATCCGCCGCAGACCGCAGGACACCATCTACGTCCCGGACAGCAAGTCCGACGAAGCGGCCTGGATGGGCGCCCAGGACGAGGGGCTCGGCTTCCACTCCCGCCCGCGCACCACCTGACACCGGACCACCCCGTCGCGGGCCGCCCCGTCCGGTGCCGGTCCGCGGCAGGCTCCGCACGCGCCGAACACCTGCGTGGTCGGAGGCATCTGCGCAGTCGGATGCACCCTGCGTGGTCGAAGGCATCTGCGTGGTCGGAGACGGAACGCAGCCTCGGCGTCGACGGCGACCGAGTTCGGCCAGTTGACGTGCCGGTCGGTGCCGCCACCCATCCCCCTGTCGACGAAGACCCGAGAACATCTGCCCGCGGCCGAACCGCCGCCCGCGCGGCGACGATCACCCGCCATCCCCGTGGCGAAATGTGGCGCAAATCACCCCTCCGACCGCCCGGGTAGATCGGCGAGACCGCACTCATGCGATAGCCGCAGTGACGTAAGGTGCTGTGCATCACATAAGATCGCGGACGGCATCGATACCCGCCCGCCGAGCGAAACAGCGAGGCGTTCTCCCGTGAGTGCCGCACCGACCGTCGTCCCCGAGGCGGGGACGGGCGTATTCAGCAAGACCCGAGCCCGCATCGCCGAGCGCACCCTCCGCACCGATCGCTGGTGGCTGCCACCGCTGATCACCGTGCTCGGCCTGGGCGCCTTCGTCGTCTACGCGACGATCAGATCCTTTGTGCGAACGGCCTATTGGGTTCCCGAGTACCACTACCTGACGCCGTTCTACTCGCCGTGCCTGAGCGCTTCCTGCGTGCCGGGCTCGAGTCACTTCGGCCAGCCGTTCCCGGAACTGCCGATGTGGATCCCGCTCGGTTTCGTGGTGCTGCCGTTCCTGCTCGGCTTCCGGCTGACCTGCTACTACTACCGCAAGGCGTACTACCGCTCGGTGTGGTTCTCCCCGCCCGCCTGTGCGGTGGCCGAGCCGCACCGGCGCTACACCGGCGAGACCAGGTTGCCGTTGATCGTTCAGAACGCCCACCGCTACTTCTTCTATGTGGCCCTGGTGGTTTCGGTGATCAACACCTACGACGCGCTGGTCGCCTTCCACGGCGCCGACGGGGGTTTCGGGTTCGGGTTGGGCAACATCGTGCTGCTCGGCAACGTGATCCTGCTGTGGGCCTACACGCTGTCGTGTCACTCCTGCCGGCACATCGCGGGCGGACGGCTCAAGCACTTCTCCGCCCACCCGGTGCGCTACTGGTTCTGGACCCAGGTCTCCAAGCTCAACACCCGGCACATGGCACTGGCCTGGACCACGCTCGGAACCCTCGTGCTGACCGACTTCTACGTCATGTTGGTCGCCAGCGACACCATTTCGGACCTGCGGTTCATCAACTGACCCGCCCCAGCTTCAGGAGTATTCGCGGCAATGCCAGAAGTGGAACGGCACAACTACGACGTGGTGGTCATCGGGGCGGGCGGCGCGGGCCTGCGCGCGGTCATCGAGGCGCGCGAGCGCGGCCTGTCGGTGGCGGTGGTGTGCAAGTCGCTGTTCGGCAAGGCGCACACGGTGATGGCCGAGGGCGGCTGCGCGGCCTCGATGGGCAACGCCAACGAGAAGGACACCTGGCAGACCCACTTCAAGGACACCATGCGCGGGGGCAAGTTCCTCAACAACTGGCGCATGGCCGAGCTGCACGCGCAGGAGGCGCCGGACCGGGTCTGGGAGCTGGAATCCTATGGGGCACTGTTCGACCGGACCGCCGACGGCCGGATCAGCCAACGCAACTTCGGCGGGCACACCTACCCGCGCCTGGCGCACGTGGGCGACCGCACCGGCCTCGAGATCATCCGCACCATGCAGCAGAAGATCGTGGCGCTGCAGCAGGAGGACCACGCCGCGACCGGCGACTACGAGGCGCGGATCAAGGTCTTCGCCGAATGCACCGTCACCGAGCTGCTGACCGATTCCGGCCGCATCGCGGGCGCGTTCGGGTACTGGCGGGAGTCGGGCAAGTTCGTGCTGTTCGAGGCGCCCGCGGTGGTGCTGGCCACCGGCGGCATCGGCAAGTCCTACAAGGTCACCTCGAACTCGTGGGAGTACACCGGTGACGGGCACGCGCTGGCACTGCGCGCGGGCGCGACGCTGATCAACATGGAGTTCCTGCAGTTCCACCCGACCGGCATGGTCTGGCCGCCGAGCGTCAAGGGCATCCTGGTCACCGAGGGCGTGCGCGGCGACGGCGGGGTGCTGAAGAACTCCGAGGGCAAGCGCTTCATGTTCGACTACATCCCGGGGGTCTTCAAGGGCCAGTACGCCGAGACCGAGGCCGAGGCCGATCAGTGGTTGAAAGACAACGACTCGGCCCGCCGCACCCCCGACCTGCTGCCGCGCGACGAGGTCGCCCGGGCGATCAACGAGGAGGTCAAGGCCGGGCGCGGCACCGAGCACGGCGGCGTGTTCCTCGACATCGCCTCCCGGCTGCCCGCCGAGGAGATCAAGCGCAGGTTGCCGTCGATGTACCACCAGTTCAAGGAGCTGGCCGACGTCGACATCACCAAGGAGCCGATGGAGGTCGGGCCGACCTGTCATTACGTCATGGGCGGTATCGAGGTGGACCCGGACACCGGCGCGGCGAGCGTGCCTGGCCTGTTCGCGGCCGGTGAGTGCTCGGGCGGCATGCACGGCTCCAACCGGCTCGGCGGCAACTCGCTGTCGGACCTGTTGGTGTTCGGCCGGCGCGCCGGGCTGGGCGCCGCCGCCTATGTCGAGCAGCTCGACGCGCGGCCGCAGGTCTCGGACGCGGGGGTGGCCGCGGCGGCGCGTACCGCCGTCGCGCCGTTCGATCCGCCCGCGGACGGGCGCGGGGAGAACCCCTACACCCTGCACACCGATCTGCAGCAGGTGATGAACGACCTGGTCGGCATCATCCGCAAGGAGCACGAACTCGAGCAGGCGATCGAGCGGCTGGGCGAGCTGCGGGAGCGCTTCGCCAACGTCACCGTCGAGGGCCATCGGCAGTTCAACCCGGGCTGGCATCTGGCGCTCGACCTGCGCAACATGCTGCTGGTCAGCGAATGCGTGGCGCAGGCGGCACTACAGCGGACCGAGAGCCGCGGCGGGCACACCCGCGACGACTACCCGACGATGGACCCGGCCTGGCGCAACAAGCTGCTGGTGTGCGCGGTCGATCCGGACGACGCCGAGGCCGTCGTGCCGCGGGTGCGGGTGACGCCGAAGGATCAGACGCCGATGCGCCCGGACCTGCTCGCGCTCTTCGACCTGGCCGAACTCGAGAAGTACTACCACTCGGCCGAACTCGCGGGGCATCCCGCCGGCGCGGGACCGGCCACGGAAGGTGAGGCCTGACCATGGGTTACGACGCCAAATTCCGCGTCTGGCGCGGAGACGAGACCGGTGGCGCGCTCCAGGATTTCACCGTGGAGGTGAACGAGGGCGAGGTGGTGCTCGACATCATCCACCGCCTGCAGGCCACCCAGGCTCCCGACCTGGCGGTGCGCTGGAACTGCAAGGCGGGCAAGTGCGGCTCGTGTTCGGCGGAGGTGAACGGTCGGCCGCGGCTGCTCTGCATGACCCGGATGTCGACCTTCACCCGCGACGAGCTCGTGACCGTGACGCCGATGCGCACGTTCCCGGTGGTCCGGGATCTCGTCACCGATGTGTCGTTCAATTACGAGAAGGCCAGGGAGATCCCGTCGTTCACCCCACCCCCGGAGTTGAAGCCGGGGGATTACCGGATGAAGCAGGTCGACGTCGAGCGATCGCAGGAATTCCGGAAATGCATCGAATGTTTCCTGTGCCAGAACACCTGTCACGTCGTGCGTGATCACGAGGAGAACAAGCAGGCGTTCGCGGGCCCCCGATTCCTGATGCGGATCGCGGAACTGGAAATGCACCCGCTCGATGTCGCCGATCGCAGGCAGCTCGCGCAGGACGACCAGGGCCTGGGCTACTGCAACATCACCAAGTGCTGCACCGAGGTGTGCCCGGAGAACATCAAGATCACCGACAACGCGCTGATCCCGCTCAAGGAGCGGGTGGCCGATCGCAAGTACGATCCGCTGGTCTGGTTGGGCAACAAGCTGTTTCGGCGCTGATCCGGCCGGCACCGGCCGGGTGGGTGCACCCGGCCGGTCGGCGCACCCCTGTCAGCACGCGTCGGCTACGGCGCGACACTCCTGCGGCGCGACATTCACAGTGTCGCGACCACGCCGACTGCGACCGCCCACACCAGCAGGCCCACGAAAAGGGCGGGAAGAAACGCGCTGGTGAGGACGTACACGCCCACCGTCGACACCGCGAAGAGCAGCGCAACGATGAGCCATTCCACCCAGTCGCTCGGCCGCAGTTTCCGGTACCGTGGCGGGTAATTCTTCAACCCACGGTCCATGTATTCCGGTTACCCGAGGCGGTCCGGACATAAACCCCGTTTCGTTGCCGAATGTGCGTCCATTCGTGATCTTCGCCCCGGCGTTTCGCGCCCTCACCTGCCGATGTGCCCGGCCTGGGCGGCGTACTCCTTGGCCGCCTGCCGCAGCATGCGCCTGCTGGCCTGCGCGTCCAGCGCGTAGTGCCGCAGGCAGTCGTGGGCGGCCTCGAAGCGGGCCACGTCCTGCGGCCGCTCCAGATATAGGTCCCCGGTGAAGCCGGCGACGTGCACCAACGGTGGCTCGACGGTGCGCCCAGCGCCCGCACCGAAGCGGAGCACGGTGAACGCGCCGGTCTGCTCGCCCACGGGCAGGCCCGCGGCGAACGGCAGCACCAGCACGGTCACGTTCGGACGCGTACTGGTGTCGGCGAGTTGACGCAGCTGTGCGGCCATCACTTTGGGGCAGCCGACGATGCGGCGCAGCACCGCTTCGTGGACCACGGCCGTGAACCGGGCCGGCGACTTCCTGGTCAGTACGGCCTGGCGTTGCACGCGCACCTGGACACGGTGGTCGAGTTCGACGTCGTCGGCGGAGGGCCGGGCGAGCCGCAGCAGCGCTCGGGCGTAATCCGGCGTCTGCAGCAGGGGTGGCACGAGTTCTGGCTGGTAGCAGGACAACTCGGCCGCGATCGCCTCGATGCCCGGATAGAGGTCGAAGTCCTCCGGGATCACCTCGCCGTGCGCGTGCCACCAGCTCGGGCCGGGGCTCTGCTGGGCCAGGCCGGTGAGCGCATCCCGCAGGTCGTCCGGAATGCCGTAGATGCGACAGAGTTCCTGGATGTCCAGGCTGCGGATCCGGTCGGCCTGCCCCTTCTCCAGGCGCTGCAAGGTGCTCGCGCCCCATTCCATCAGCCGCGCCGCCTCGGCGATGGTGAGACCGGCCTGGGTGCGCCAGTCGCGCAGGTAGCGGCCCAGCTGCCGCCGGGCGACCGCCGGACCCGCGCCCGCGGCGGTAGCCGTCCCGGCCGCGCGGGCCGGTTTCACTGCTGTGCGTGTGGAACTCGGTGCCAACGTCATCGCTCCGTTCTGTGCTCCTCCCCGGCGGGAGGGGCGAGCCGGGCGAACCCGCACGCTCATTCGCCGCGACGTCGCTCGGGTGCTCGTGCTACCGACGTGTTCATCCAATATGGGAAATCCTGCACCCCGGGATGGATGCCGTGCTGGGGATTCGCGGGAAATCTCGCGGATATCCCGCGAGCCGCCCGCCGACGCGCCGTAGCGATGGTGTGCTGGAAGTGTGCTCCCCGCTCGCCTGCGGGGACGAGCACCGTGAAAACCGTTCCCCGCGTGCGGGGATGAGCCCGAGGAGTCATGGCTGTGGATGTCATAGCGTCGCCGCCGGTGATCCGAGATGCGGCGGTGGCCTGATGCAGATCGCGAACCAGGGAATGTGGACGGCCGGGCTGCTCAGTTGCGGCAGCGATCCCGGCGTGATGACCACCGCGCAAGCACATTCGGCGATGCAACTCCACCTGGATTGCACCGTCGACCGCTGCCTGGTGCGCAGACGGGCCAGGGCGACCCTGGTCGAGGCGGGCAAATGCGTGCTCGACGAGCGCGCGCTCCGCATCTGATGCCGCTCGCCGCCGCGCGGGTCCGATGACTCGCCCCCTCGCTGCACGGTTCGCAGTCGTATCGTGAGGGGTGTCCGGCCACCGCCCGCGCGGCGGCACCTCGGCGCCGGTTGAACTCAGCGCCTCAGTGCCAGCTGTGATCGGTGAGCGGCGTGCGCGGCCCGAACTTCGGCTTCCTGGCGTGCCCGCTCACCTCCAGCAATCGCACCACCCGATAACGGTGCGGCCGTAGCGGTTCCAGATACTCGACCATGCCGTCGTCGTCGAGGGGGCGACCGAGCAGCGTCCAGCCGATGATCGCGGCCAGGTGGTAATCGCCGACCGAGAGAGCGTCGGCGTCGCCGAAGGCGCGCTGGGCGATCTCGGCGGCGGTCCACACGCCGATGCCGGGGATCGTCTGCAGCAGGCGCGCGGCCTCGGCCGGGTCCGCGGCCGCGGTGCGCTCCAGCGCGTCGGCCACCGCGGCCGCGCGCACGATGGTCTGCGCGCGCTGCGGTCCGACGTTGGCGCGGTGGAACACCCAGGACGGCACCCGGCGCCAGGTGTCCGCGTCGGGGGGCAGCAGCAGGCCGGCGGGCGCGGGGCCCGGTGCCGGTTCGCCGTAGCGGCACACCAACTTTCGCCACGACATGCGCGCCGAACGGGTGTGCACCTTCTGTTCGAGCACCGCGGGCACCAGCGCCTCGAACACCCGCCCGGTGCGCAGCATCCGCAGGCCGGGGAAGCGCCGGTGCGCGTCCCGGACCAGCGGGTGCTCGGGTACGAAGCCGCTGAGGTCCTCGTCCAGGCAGAGCATCCGGGGCAGGTCGTCGAGGAATTCCTCGGCGCCCGGCCCCCAAGCGGTCGCGTGCACGGTGTGGGTGTCGCCCTGCACCAGGCGGTAGGTCACCGCACCGCTGCGCAATCGGGAGGCGTGCCAGTGCCCGCCCGCCGCGTCGCGATGCCGGCAGGGATCGCCCGGTCCGCGCCGCAGCGGAGCGAGGGTGTGCGCGAGGTCGACGGGCCGCGCCGCGGTGAGCGTCCTGGCCCGCCCGCGGTCGGTCGCTGTTGCCATCGGTTCGCGCACCGGTCCATTGTGCGCGCCCGGCGCGCGGCGGGCCGCGGACACCCCGCCATAGCCGTTCGATATGACGGATATAGATCACCGTTGCGTAACGAGCGTTCCGGTGTGGTCGATAACCGAGCGATCGGCAAACAGCTGGCATTCGCCACGAGGAGGTACCGGATGATCACCAACGCGCTCAACTGGCTGCTCAACGCCTGGGGTGGCGTCTCCGCGGGCAGCTCCGGCTATCAGATTCCGCCCGGCACGCTGCCGTTCGGTCTCTGAGCTCCGGCCGCATCGCCGGGCAGCAGGAACTGCGCGAGGTGCAGGCCGGGACGCCCGGTCAGCTGGGCGGCCTGGGTGCGGCAGGAGAAGCCGTCGGCCAGGAAGACGGCCTCGGGCGCGTCCCGCAGCGCGGGCGTGAGTGCCGTGTCGGCGATGGCGACCGAGATGTCGTAGTGGCCGGCCTGCATGCCGAAGTTCCCGGCCAGGCCGCAGCAGCCGCTGATCTCCCGCACCTGCGCGCCCGCGGCGGCTAACACCCGGCGATCGGCTGCGAAGCCGAGCACCGCGTGCTGGTGACAGTGCGGCTGAACCACCACCTGCACCCCGGAACGGTCCGGTGGCCGCCAGCCGGGGTGGTCGAGGAGGAATTCGGCCAGGGTGCGCACCGCACGCGCGGTCGGCGCGGCGCGCGGATCGTCCGGCAACAGGTCGGGGAGGTCGGCGCGCAGGGTCGCGGTGCAGGAGGGTTCGAGCCCGATCACCGTGCCGCCCGCGCGCACGTGCTCGTCGAGCGCGTCGAGGGTGGCGCGCAACCGCGCCCGCGCGCCGTCGAGCTGGCCGGTGCTGATCCAGGTGAGGCCGCAGCACACCCGCCTGGCCGGGATCCGCACGCGGTAGCCGAGGGATTCCAGCAGCGTGACCGCCGCGTGCGCGATCTCGGGGGCGAACGCGTCGGTGAAGCTGTCCACCCAGAGCATCACCTCCGGGCGGTCGGTTGCCGAGTGCGGTTGCCGGTGGTCACGACGGAAGCTCCGCCGGGCGAATCGCGGCAGCGGCCGACGCGGATCCAGACCCGCCGCACGTAGTCCCCAGCGGCGCAACAGGTCTCGTTCGGCGAGGGCGTTGACGAGCCGAGGGGCCCTGGTGGCCGCGGCCAGCCAGCGCGGCAGCATGCCGAGCGCGTAGTGGTCCGCGGGCCGCAGCCTGCCGCGATACCGCCGGTACAGCACCTCGGACTTGTAGGTCGCCATGTCGACCCCGGCCGGGCAGTCCGCGCTGCACGCCTTGCAGGACAGGCACAGGTCGAGCGATTCCGCGACGGCGGGCGAGTCGATCGCCACCGCGCCGCGCACCACTTCTTGCAGCACCCGGGCCCGGCCGCGGGTGGTGTCCTTCTCGTCACCGGTGGCCAGGTACGACGGGCACATGAACCCGCCCGCGGCCCGGGTGTCGGCGCGGCACTTGCCGACCCCGACGCAGCGATGGACCGCGGTGGACAGGTCGCCGTCGTCGCGCGGGAAGGCGAAACCACCGGCCTGTGGCATCGGGGGGAGTCCGGCCAGGCGCAGGTCGGCGTCGACCGGACGGGGCCGGACCAGGACGCCGGGATTGAGCACGTCGTCCGGATCGAACAGGGCCTTGAACTCCGCGAAGGCGTCCAGCACGGCGGGGGAGTACATCACGCGCAGCAACTCCGAGCGGGCCCGGCCGTCGCCGTGCTCACCCGACAGCGAGCCGCCGTACCGCACCACCAACTCGGCGGCGTCGAACAGGAAGTCACGGAACCGGCGGGGCGCGTCGGTGATCGGCAGGTCGAGCCGCACGTGGATGCAGCCGTCGCCGATGTGCCCGTAGAGCAGGCCCTCGACGCGGTGCTCGGCGGTGAGGGCGGCGAAATCGCGCAGGTAGGCCCCGAGCCGGTCGGGCGGGACCGCGGCGTCCTCCCACCCCGGCCAGGCCGGTTGCCCGGCGGCGGTGCGCCCGGCCAGTCCCGCGCCGTCGGCCCGGATGCGCCACAGGGTCGCGGCCACGGCCGGGTCGGTGACGATGCGCGATTCCAGCGCGTGCGCGGCGCGGCAGAGCCCGCGGGCGGCGTCGAGCGCGTGCCCGGGGTCGGCGCCGCCGGTCTCCACGAACAGCCAGGCACCGCCGCGCGGCAGCTCGGGCACCGTGCCCCGATGCGCACGCACCACGTCCACCAGGCCCGCGTCGATGCCCTCCACCGCGATCGGCGCGCACGACAGCACCGCGGCCACGTCGTCGGCGGCGGTGGCGATGTCGGGGTAGCCGAGCACGGTCAGCACGGTCGCACCGGGCAGCGCCACCAGGTCGAGTTCGGCGTCCAGCAGCAGGCCGCAGGTGCCCTCGGTACCGACGAACGCCTTCGCCACGGCCGAACCGCGTTCGGGCAGCAGGTGTTCCAGGCCGTAGCCGGATGCCTGCCGGTCGAAGCGACCGAGTTCGGTGCGCAGCAGGGCCAGGTGCGTACGGGTGTAGTCGGCCAGGCCGGGAACGGCGGCGGGGTCGGCGGCGAGCACGCGTTCGGCGCCGGTGCCGTCGAGGACGCGCAGCGCGCGCACGTTGTCGGCGGTGCGGCCCCAGGCGACCGCCCGCGGGCCGCAGGCGTTGTTGCCGATCATGCCGCCGAGGGTGCAACGGTTCTGGGTGGAGGGGTCGGGGCCGAAGCGCAGGCCGTGCGGGCGGGCGGCGCGCTGCAGGTCCGACAGCAGCACGCCGGGTTGCACGCGGGCGATCCCGGCGTCCGGATCGAGCGCGTGGACGCGGTGCAGATGCCTGCTGAAATCCAGGACCAGTCCGGTGCCGACGGCGTTGCCCGCCACCGAGGTGCCCGCGCCGCGGGCGGTCACCGGCAGGCCGTTGTCCCGGGCGAACACGAGGGTGGCCGCCACGTCCTCGGCGCTGCGCGGGAACACCACCGCGGCCGGCGGCACCCGGTAGTTGGAGGCATCGGAGGAGTACTCGGCGCGGCGCCGCTCGGAGGCGTCGACCTCGCCGTCGAGCCGGGCGCGCAGCGCAGCCAGGAGCCGTTCCTCGGTCATCCCGGTCAGCCTAGCGAGCGAGGGGTGGCGGTGTTCGCTCACGGCGGACAGCGAAAGGTCGCGGAATCGTCTTGCCCTGAACTTTGGTTGAGGTCTTAGTGTCGGTGGCCAGGAGTGGAATGGGCGGGGTCGAGAGGGAGCTGACGTGAGTATCGAATCGGTGGCGTGGAGCCAGATGTACCGGCAGGCGAACGCGCCGGAGGAGCAGCGGCCGTTCCGTGCCGCCACCGCCGGACGCATCCTGCGGTTCGCGGCGCCGCACCGCCGCCGCATCGGGGTGTTCCTGCTGTTCAGTGTGGTCGCCGCGGTGCTGGCGGTGGCGACACCGGTGCTGGCGGGCCGGGTGGTCGACGGCATCGTCGGCGCCTCGCCGCCGCGGACGGTGGTGCTGCTGGCCGCGGCCATCGGCCTGCTCGCGGTCGCCGACGCCGGGCTCGGACTGGTGATCCGGTGGTTGTCGGCGCGCATCGGCGAGGGTCTGATCCTGGATCTGCGCCGCGCGGTGTTCGACCATGTGCAGCGGATGCCGGTCGCGTTCTTCACCCGTACCCGCACCGGCGCGCTGGTGAGCAGGCTCAACAACGACGTGATCGGGGCGCAGCGCGCCTTCAGCGACACGCTCTCCGGGGTGGTCACCAACCTGGTCACCCTGGCGCTGACGCTCGCGGTGATGGTGAGCATCTCCTGGCAGATCACCCTGCTGGCGCTGCTGCTGTTGCCGGTGTTCGTGCTGCCCGCCCGCCGGATGGGCAACCGGCTCGCCGCCATGCAGCGCGAGGCCGCCCGGCTCAACGCCGCGATGAGCACGCAGATGACCGAGCGGTTCTCCGCGCCCGGCGCCACCCTGGTGAAGCTGTTCGGCCGCCCCGAGCAGGAGTCCGACGAGTTCGCGGTGCGGGCGCGGCGGGTGCGCGACATCGGGGTGCGCACCGCCATGCTGCAGACGGTGTTCGTCACCTCGCTGACGCTGGTGTCGGCGCTGGCGGTGGCCTTGGTCTACGGGCTCGGCGGCTGGTACGCGCTGGTCGGGCGGCTCGACGCCGGTGCCGTCGTCGCGCTGTCGCTGCTGCTGACCAGGCTGTACACCCCGCTCACGGCGTTGGCCAGCGCGCGGATGGAGATCATGGCGGCCCTGGTGAGCTTCGAGCGGGTCTTCGAGGTGCTGGACCTGAAACCGCTCATCGAGGACGCGCCGGGCGCGGTCCCCGTGCCCGACGGCCCGGTCGATCTCGAACTCGACGGGGTCCGCTTCGGGTACCCGTCGGCGGACAAGGTGTCGCTGGCCTCGCTCGAGGAGGTCGCCACGCTCGACACCCGCGGCGGCGTGGAGGTGCTGCACGACATCTCGCTGCGGGCCGAGCCGGGACAGATGGTGGCGCTGGTCGGCTCCTCCGGCGCCGGGAAATCCACCATCGCCCAGCTCGTTTCGCGGCTGTACGACGTGGACTCCGGCGCGGTGCGGCTGAACGGGGTGGACGTGCGGGAGATCAGCGCCCGGTCGCTGCGTGAGACGGTCGGCCTGGTCACCCAGGACGGCCACCTGTTCCACGACACCATCCGGGCCAACCTGCTGCTGGCGCGGCCCGAAGCCGACGAGGCGCAGCTGTGGGACGCGCTGCGCCGGGCCCGCTTGGCCGACCTGGTGGAGTCGCTGGCCGACGGGCTCGACACCGTGGTCGGCGAGCGCGGCTACCGGCTCTCCGGGGGCGAGCGCCAGCGCTTGACCATCGCGCGCCTGCTGCTCAAGCAGCCGCGCCTGGTGATCCTCGACGAGGCCACCGCCTCGCTGGACTCGACTTCCGAGGCCGCCGTACAGGAAGCGCTGACCGAGGCACTGGACGGTCGCACGGCGCTGGTGATCGCGCACCGGCTCTCGACCATCCGCGCCGCCGACAAGATCGTGGTGCTCGAGCACGGCCGGATCGTCGAACAGGGCACGCACCCCGAACTGCTCGCCGCCGACGGCCGGTACGCGCAGCTGTACCGCACCCAATTCGCGGACCCGGTCGAGCTGGCGGCGTGAGCGGTGCGCCGGGTCACCCGTGGGCCCGGCGCACCTCGACCTGTTCGAGCAGGGCCGACCAGTAATCGTCGCGCACGGCGTTCCAGAGGTCTTCGTGCCGCGGGAACCACTCCCTGACCTGCGCGAGATCCGGCAGCCGGGCATTGTCGAACACGACGGTGCCCGGCTGCACCGCGGGCAGCGGAGTCCGTGGATACAGGTAGGCGGGGGTGGCGTCGGCGGCCACCCGCAGCCGCACCACCCGCACATTGCGATCGACGATCTGCCAGACCGCCACCTTCCCCGTTCTCGTCTCCGTGGTGCGCAACGGGTTCCGGCGCATCCGAGCCCTCCTCTCACTGGTTCTTCCCGGTGCCGGGAGACGCGACATCCCGGCACCGGGAAGCTGTCCCGGACCCCTCGCACCCCCACCCGCGCATCGCCACCGCGAAGCGCGCCACCACCTCGGCGGAGAGCGGGTCCGATCTTCCCGTGATCGGGGTGCCACCGATCCGGCGCGGAAAACGTTGCGGGAGCGCGTGCTCGGGGCGCCGAGCCGGTTTGTTGCGCGTGCCACATGGTTCGAATGCCGGACGCATCGGCGCCCCCTCCTGGTGATGGGTGGTTTTCGCAGATGGCGCGGCATCCGGCATTCCCCCCGCGGACGTGTTCGGCGTCACACGTCGAGGGCGAATCAGCTCCCTGCACACCGGATACCGGCCGACACCAGGACACCATCGCGCGGCCCCCACCGCGTCCGCCGAGCGGATCACCCGGAAATCTCGCGCATTCGCCCTTGTCGTGTTCCCCGTCCGTGCCACACTGTCTCCCGCTCCCTGCTGTCCACCGTTCCGCCCACGAGGGGAAACGATCGATGGCCGACGACGACAGCACCCTGCCCCGCCGCCAACTGGGGCGCCTCCTGCACCGCTACCGAGACGAAGTAGGGCTGAGCTTGTCCCAAGCCGCGCGGCTGGTCGACATCGGCACGACCACGCTGCACCGACTGGAGAAAGGACAGGCGAACAAGGTACGACTCGGCGTTGTTCAACAGCTGTGCGAGATCTACGAACGCGCACCGGAAGAGATTGCCGCAGCGCGGTATCTGGCACAAGGCGGCGCTGGACGAAGCAGGCAGCAGAACGTTGCTGCGGAGAATGGCCAAGGAGTATCTGGCGTGAACGGAAAACCCACCCCCGCCCAGTGGTTCAAGAGCACATTCAGTCAGTCGACGGAGTGCGTCGAGGTGGCGTTCTTCGAGGACGACGCGGTCGGTGTCCGTCACTCCAAGAACCCCACCGGGCCCGCCCTGACCTTCACCGCGAGTGAATGGCGCGCCTTCCTCGCCGGAGTGCGCGCGGGGGAATTCGACCGGGGCTGAACGAGAATCCCCTGTGATGTCCCGGGGGGATTCGACCGTCGATGCTCAGAATTCGCCCGCGACACCGAGCACCGTGCGGCCGGAGCGAGCCGGAGTTATGAAGCGGCAGATGATCATCAAGCGGAAGACCGAGCCTGTCGAGTTCGCCGTCGTCCTCCACGAATCGGCGCTTCGCCGGGCCGTCGGCACTCCCCGGATGATGGTCAACCAATTGCGGCACCTCGCGGACGAGAGCACACGCCCGAACATCACGGTTCGTGTCCTGCCGTTCGCCGCAGGCATACCGATGGGCCTGCTGCCGGGCACGTTCGTCATCTTGGATTTCGGCCAGGACGGGAAAGGCCGTCGCCGAGAACCTTCCGTGGTCTACCTCGAAAGCGTTCTGACGGGGAAGATCTATCTGGAGAGAGAGCACGACGTGGACCGGTATCGCTCGGTATGGGCGGCGTTCCACAACGCATCCTTGAACGCGGCCGAGAGCCGCGTGCTGATCAGGAAGATCGCGAAGGAGTTCCTATGAGTACCGACCCGGTCGGCGCGCGTTGGTTCAAGAGCACGCACAGCCAGGGTGACGCGGCGTGCGTCGAGGTGGCGTTCCTCGAGGACGGCGCGGTCGGTGTCCGCCACTCCAAGAACCCCACCGGGCCCGTCCTGACCTTCACCGCGAGTGAATGGCGCGCCTTTCTCGCCGGGGTGCGCGCGGGGGATTTCGACCGGGGCTGAACGAGAATCCCCCCGTGATGTCCCGGGGGGATTCGACCGTCGATGCTCAGAATTCGCCCGCGACGCCGAGCACGGTGCGGCCGGAGTGGGTGCCGTTCTTGATCGCGTGCAGGACCCGCTCCGCGTCCGTCACCGGGGCGTGGTTCTCCAGCTGGGTGAGGTGGCGGGGGCGGAAATCGGTGGTGAGGCGGGACCAGAGGGCCCGGCGTTTCTCGATGGGGTACGCCACCGAGTCGATGCCGATGAGGGCGACACCGCGCAGGATGAACGGCATGACGGTGGCGGGGAGGTCGGGGCCGCCGGTGAGGCCGCTGGCCGCGACGGTGCCGCCGTATCCGATGCTGCTGAGGATGTAGGCGAGCGAGCGGCCGCCGACGCTGTCGACCGCGCCGGCCCAGCGGGCCTTGGACAGCGGGCGCAGCTTGGCGTCCGGGTCTTCGGGCAGGCGGCCGATGACCTCGTTGGCGCCGATCTCCGACAGCAGGTCGCCCGCGTCGGTCTTGCCGGTGGAGGCGATGACCTCGAAGCCGAGTCCGGACAGGATGTCGACGGCGACGCTGCCGACGCCGCCGGTCGCGCCGGTGACCAGGATGGCGCCGTCGTCGGGGGTGAGGCCGCGGTCGAGCAGGGCCTGGACGCTGAGGGCGGCGGTGAAGCCCGCGGTGCCGATGGCGGCGGCGTCGCGGGTGCTGAGCCCGTCGAGTTTCACCACCCACTCGGCGGGCACCCTGGCGTACTCGGCGAAGCCGCCGTGGTGGGCCACACCGATGTCGTAGCCGTGTGCGACGACCTGGTCGCCCGGCGCGAACTCCGCACTGTCGGAGGAGACGACTTCGCCGGTGAGGTCGATGCCCGGGATGATCGGGTACTTGCGCACGACGCCACCGCCCGGGGTGATGGCCAGTGCGTCCTTGTAATTGGCGCTCGAGAAGTGCACCTTGATCGTGACCGCACCCTGGCCGAGGAAATTCTCGTCGAGTTCCTGCCGGGTCAGCACGATCCCGCTGTCCGATTCGTGTGCCACCATCGCGCGGAATTCCATGCGGTCGAGCATACGAGCCGAGCCGGGCGGCCGGGGGCGATGCCGGGCCATCGGCCCCGTCACGGGCGGTTCGCGCTCCGCGGCAGTTACCGTGCAGGTGGACAATTCGAACGACAGGAGAGCCACGATGACACTGCGCAGGCTCGCCGCGACCGCCGCGCTGATCGGCGCGGCCTTGTGCGCGGCCCCCGCTGTTGCCCACGCCGACGACCCCGAGTTCCCGCGCAACGGGGTGATCCCGGCCGGTGACTACCGGATCGGGCGCGGCCCGTCGAACGTGTTGCCCACCCCGCTCGAAGGCTGCGATCTGCAGGTCGCGGACAACGGCACGTCCGTCCGGCTGGCCTGCCCGGCCTTCGCGCTCGGCGGGCGACAGCGGCCGGTGGGCCCGGACGAGACCTACGTCGTGTTCGATGGCGTGCCGCTCGGGCTCGCACTGCGCGACATCGATCCGCGCCAGGGCATGTGGACCGGGACGGTGAACGTCGCCGATACGCCGGTGATCCTGCCGTATCCGCTGGCCTCGGTCTGGTTGCAGCGCCGCTGACCAGCACCGGGTTCAGGGCGCGAATTCCAGTCGCACGCCGAGCAATCGGACCGGACGGTCGAGCTCGAACCGGTCGATCACCCGCAACGCCGCCTCGGTGATGGTGGCGACGTCGGCGGTCGGTTCGGGTAGCTTCGTCTGCTTGCTGCGGGTGAAGAAGGTCTTGGTCCGCACCGTGACCGAGACCCGGACGGTGATCCGTCCGGCCTCGGCCATCTCCTCGGCGACCGCGGTGGCGATCCGCGCGACCTGCGCCCTGATCTCCGCGGGGTCGGTGAGGTCGCGGGGGAAGGTCTCGGATCGGCTGCGGCCCACCGGCACTCGTGGTTCGCTGCTGACCTCGGTGTCGCCTCTGCCGTGCCCGAGCACCCACAGGTACGGGCCGGTGCTCGGCCCGAACTCGGCGGCCAGCCGGTGCCGGTCGGCGGCCATCAGGTCGGCGACGGTCTCGATGCCCAGGCCGGCCAGCCGGGCCGCGATGCGGTTGCCGATGCCCCACAGCGCGGCGGTGGGGCGGTGGCCCATGACCTCGGTCCAGTTCGCGGCGGTGAGCCGGAAGGTGCCGGTGGCCGCGCCGGGGTCGTCGACGGGTGCGGCGGAGGATTTACCCGCCGACTTGGCGAAGCCGGTGGCCAGCTTGGCGGTGAGCTTGTTGTCGCCGATACCGATCGCGCAGCCCAGATCCAGCTCCGCGATCGCGCCGCGGATCTCGCGGGCCAGCAGTTCCGGGTCGTCGGTGTCGGCGGCCAGGAACGCCTCGTCCCAACCCCACACCTCCACGGTGCCCGGAAACGTGCGCAGCACCGCCATCACCTCGTCGGAGGCCTCCTCGTAGGCGGCCATGTCCAACGGGAGGAACACGCCGTCGGGGCACTTGCGGGCCGCCGCGCGCAACGGCATGCCCGCCCGCACCCCGTACGCCCGTGCCGGATAGGACGCGCAGGTGACGACCTTGCGCGGTTCCTGCGGGTCACCGTTGCCACCGACGATCACCGGACGGCCGCGCAGTTCCGGGTGGCGCCGGAACTCCACCGCCGCCTGGAACTGGTCGAGATCGACGTGCAACAGCCATCTGGCCACCTCTCCGTCTTACCCCACCGCGCCGCCTCAGCCCATCCGCCACCACGAGCAGCGGTTCTTCTCTTGCCACACCCGGAAAACAGAACTAGATTCTGGATATGAAGATTCGAGATCGGCTGCTGCTGGCGGCCGAGCGCGAATTCGCCGAGCACGGCGCGCTCGACGCCACGCTGGCGCGGATCCGGGAGGCGGCCGGGGCCAGCGTCGGCGCGCTGTACCACCACTTCCCGGACAAGGCGGACCTGTACCGCCAGGTGTGGGCGCACGCGCTGGCCGACTACCAACACCGGTTCTGGGCGGCGGTCGGGGAGAGCGTCGACGCGCGCACCGGGGTGACCGAAGGGGTGCGCGCGCACCTGCGATGGGTCACCGAGAATCGTTCGCGGGCAACCATTCTGCTCTCCGCGCGGCCACCGGGAGTGCGCGAGAGCGAGAGCAACCGCACCTTCCTCGCCGACGTCAACCGCTGGTGGCGCACGCACGCACGCTACGGCGCGGTGCGCGCGCTCGACTTCGACGTGCTCTACGCGCTGTGGCTCGGCCCCGCCCAGGAGTACTCGCGCCAATGGCTGGGCGGCGCCGTCCCGGTCGCCCCCACCGAGATCGCCGACGAGCTCGCGGCCGCGGCCTGGCAGGTCCTGGCCGGGCAGGCGCACCCCACGCAGGAAGGCACCCGATGACCGACTCCCTCGCCCTCGACTACGGCACCGCCGCCCAGGTGCTGGCCGCCCAGCCCTTCGCCGAACTGGTCGGCACACAGCTCACGGCCTTCGGTGACGGCGCGGCCACCCTGGTGGTGCCGATCCGGCCGGAACTGCGCCAGCAGTTCGGCTACGTGCACGGCGGCGTGCTGTCCTACCTCGCCGACAACGCGCTCACCTTCGCGGCGGGGACCGTGCTCGGCGCCAACGTCCTCACCGGTGGTTTCAGCATCACCTACCTGCGGCCCGCCGCGGGCGAGCGCCTGCGCGCCGAAGCCAGGGTCACCGGCTCGACCCGCCGCCAGGCCGTGGTGAACTGCGAGATCTACGCGGAATCCGAGCCCGCGGCAGCCGACGGTCTCGAAACCCACGGCGCCGCGCCGGTGCTGTGCGCCGTCGCGCAGGGCATCACCCGAGCGGTGGACCGCGCCCTCGGGTGAGTAGGCGAAAGGCCGGGCACGAGGGTTCGTGCCCGGCCTTCGCGTGCGCCGTCAGGCGGTGGCGGCCAGCGGCCTGCCGTCGGCGGCGGGTTCGGCGACCGGTTCGATCGCGTAGGCCAGGATGTCGGCCACGTCGGCGACCGGACGCACGTCCAGCGCGGCCAGCACCTCGGCGGGGACCTCGTCCAGATCCGGCTCGTTCCGGGCCGGGATGAACACGGTCTTCAACCCCGCGCGCTGGGCGGCGAGCAGCTTCTGCTTCACCCCGCCGATCGGCAGCACCCGCCCGTTCAGGGTGACCTCACCGGTCATCCCGACATCGGCGCGGACCTGGCGGCCCAGCGCCAGCGAGACCAGCGCGGTCACCATCGTCACGCCGGCGGACGGACCGTCCTTGGGCACCGCACCCGCCGGGAAGTGGATGTGGATGTTGCGATCCAGCACCGACGGCTCGATACCGATCTCCGCGAGGTGCGAACGCACGTAGGTCAGCGCGATCTGCGCCGATTCCTTCATGACATCGCCCAACTGGCCGGTGAGGGTCAGCGAGCGCTCACCCTCGGCGGCGTTGGCCTCGATGTAGAGGACGTCACCGCCCGCGCCGGTCACCGCGAGCCCGGTCGCCACACCCGGCACCGCGGTCCGCTCCACCGAATCGGGGGTGAAACGCGGCCGGCCCAGGTACTCCTTCAGATCGCCCACGTCGATCGTCAGCGGCGTCTGTCCGCGGTCGGTGACCACCTCGTCGTAGCCGAGTTCGGGATCGTATCCGGTGCGGATCGGCGTCACCGTGGAGTCGGAATCGGCTGGGTCCGAAGCACTCTCGGTCAGCCGGGTGGCCGCCTTGCGGAGCGCCTTGGCGATCAGCCGCTCCATCTGGCGCACACCGGCCTCGCGGGTGTAGTTCGCCGCGATCTCGCGCAGCGCCGCCTCGGTGATGCGCACCTCCTCGGCGGTCAGCGCGTTGCGTTCCAGCTGCCGGGGCACCAGGAAGTCACGCGCGATGGCCACCTTGTCGGCCTCGGTGTATCCGTCGACGGTGATGAGCTCCATCCGGTCCAGCAGCGGGCCAGGGATGGTGTCCATGACGTTGGCGGTCGCGATGAACAGCACGTCGGACAGGTCGAGGTCGAGGTCCAGGTAGTGGTCGCGGAAGGTGTGGTTCTGCGCGGGATCGAGCACCTCGAGCAGGGCCGCCGCGGGATCGCCGCGGAAGTCCGAGCCGACCTTGTCGATCTCGTCGAGCAGCACCACCGGGTTCATCGACCCGGCCTCCTTCATCGCGCGCACGATCCGGCCGGGCAGCGCGCCGACGTAGGTGCGGCGGTGGCCGCGGATCTCGGCCTCGTCGCGCACACCGCCCAGGGCGACGCGCACGAACTTGCGCCCGAGCGCCCGCGCCACCGACTCACCCAGCGAGGTCTTGCCGACGCCGGGCGGGCCGACCAGCACCAGCACCGCGCCGGACCCGCGTCCGCCGACCACCTCCAGACCGCGCTGTGCCCGCCGGGCGCGCACGGCCAGGTACTCGACCATCCGGTCCTTGACCTCGTCGAGGCCGTGGTGGTCGGCGTCCAGGACCGCGCGGGCGGCCGAGATGTCGGTGCTGTCGGTGGTCTTGACCTGCCAGGGCAGTTCCAGCACAGTGTCGAGCCAGGTGCGGATCCAGCCCGATTCCGGGCTCTGGTCGCTGGCGCGTTCCAGCCTGCCGACCTCACGCAACGCGGCCTCGCGCACCGCCTCGGGCAGGTCGGCCTGCTCGACGCGGGTGCGGTAGTCGTCGGCGCCGTCGGGTTCGTCCTCGCCGAGTTCCTTGCGGATGGCGTTGAGCTGCTGGCGCAGCAGGAACTCGCGCTGGCTCTTCTCCATGCTCTCGCGGACCTCGTCACTGATCTTCTCGGTGACCTCGGCCTCGGCGATGTAGGCCTTGGTCCACTCGATCAGCACGGTCAGCCGCTGCGCCACGTCGGGGGTCTCCAGCAGTTCGCGCTTCTGCTCGGCCGTCAGGTACGGCGCGTAACCCGCGGTGTCGGCGATGGCGGAGGCGTCGGTGAGCTGGTTGACCGCGTCGACCAGCTGCCAGGCCTCCCGGCGCTGCAACACCGAGACGACCAGCTTCTTGTATTCGGCGGCCAGTTCCTTGGTGCGGCCGTCGGCGGGCGGGGTCTCGACCGGCTCGGCCTCGACCCACAGCGCCGCCCCGGGGCCGGTGACGCCGTGCCCGATCTTGGCGCGGCGTTCGGCCTTCAGCACGGCCGCGGGCGCGCCGCCCCGCATCCGGCCGACCTGTTCGATGGTCGCGATGACGCCGTAGGAGGCGTAGCCCTCGGCGAGGCGGGGCGCCAGCAGCACGGCGTCGGTCCCGGCGGCGCGGGCGGCGTCGATCGCCGCCTGCGCGGATTCGTCCAGTTCGATGGGCACGACCATGCCCGGCAGCACGATCGGATCGGTCAGGAACAGCACCGGCAGATCACGAGGTGTAGTCACGTCTTCGACCCTTCCAAAAGTTGAGCGATACCTACTCAACCCGGGGGTTACCGTGTTTGTTCCGCGCCGATCCGGCGTTCGCCGAGGGCGAATCCCAGGCTCGCGGCATGCGGTCGCGGGGCGCGTTGACACCCTGCTCAGCGCAGTGAGAATGTGAGGGCCTTCGTCCAACGCATTCGCATGAGGGGGCTCCCACGATGGCGACACTCGCGGCAGGGGTGTTCATCGACTGGGAGAACCTGACCGGGCAGTCCAAGTTCGTCGTCGATCTGGTGACCTTCCCGATCTTCGCCGCCGCCGCGGGCTGGCTCACCAACTGGACCGGCGTGCTGATGCTGTTCTGGCCGGTGCAGTTCCGTGGCGTGCGCGTGCCCGGCCTGCACGTGCTCTACCCGTATCTGCCGCGCCGGGTGCAGGTGCTGCCGACCTTCTCCGGCGACGGCAGGCGCCTCGGCTTCCAGGGTTTCATCCCGGCGCGCGCGGAGAAGATGGCCAGCATCTGCGTGGACAAGGCGCTGCTGCGGATCGGCAGCCCGCGCGACTTCATCCACGAACTCGACCTCGACGGTGTCGCCGACTACATCGCCGAGCTGGCCCGCGCCCAGGTGCAGCAGATCGTCGACGAGGTGATGTACCGGGAGAATCCCGACCTGTGGCGGGCGGTGCCGCGGCAGGTGAAACAGGTGGTCTACCAGCGGGTGGAGGCGCAGCTGCCGAGCCTGTGCCGACGGGCGTTCGACTCGCTCGGCGACAACATCGACCAGCTCATCGACATCAAGTCCTTCGTCATCCGCTACCTGCGCGAGAACCCGACCATCCTGAAGGACCTGACCACCACCATCGCCGAGCCCGAGCTGAAGTTCATGGTCCGCATCGGCCTGCTCGGCGCGCCGTTCGGCCTGCTGATGGCGCTGTACCTGCACGTGCACAGCGGCATCCCGGTGCTCGGCTGGATCCCGGCGTGGGTGGTCGTCCTGCTGGCCTCGGCCGCGATCGGCGTGATCGTCAACGTCATCGCGGTGAAGATGGTCTTCGAGCCCGGCGAACCGCAACCGCGCTACAAGTACCTGTGGCGCCAGGCCCTGCTGGCCAAACGCCAGCCGCAGGCCGCCACCGACCTCGCGCACATCCTGGCCTACCAGGTGCTGACGCTGCCGAATCTCTCCGCCGAGTTGCTCGACGGACCCAACGGCGACAAGACCAGGCAGCTGGTGCAGCGCCTGATCGCCGACGAGATCCACCGCCAGCTGGGCCCCACCCACTCGGTGGTGCGGGCCGCCTTCGGCAGACGGCAGTTCGACAACCTGACCGTGGGCGCCGCCGGTGCGGCGGTGGGGCTGGCGCCGAGCCTGGTCGAGGACGAGGAGTTCGCCCGCGAGCAGGCGAAGAAGATCGACGAGTTCGCCACCCGCAAGCTGCGCATGCTCAGTCCGGGGGAGTTCATGGAGATGTTCTACGCCTCGGTGGAGCAGGACGCGTGGCTGCTCTACCTGCACGGCGCGGTGCTCGGCCTGGCCGTCGGCGGGATCCACCTGGTGCTGTTCGGCTGGTGAGGCGATAAACAAGCATGCGTGCTTGCATTTGCTTCCCCGCACTGCGATGCTGGGCCCACCTGGCACACGCCGCGGTGTGCCGCGACCGGCAAGGGGAACCATGGCTGACCTGGAGGCGCTGCTCGGCGATTACGCCGAGGAATGCGCGGACCTCGAACGACTCGTCGCCCCGCTGTCCGAGGCGCAGTGGGCCACCCCGACGCCCGCGCCCGGCTGGACCATCGCCCACCAGATCGGGCACCTGGCCTGGACCGACGAGGTGGCCACCGTCGCCGCCACCGACGCCGAGAAGTTCGCCGGGATGGTCGCCGAGGCCGGACCGCGCGCGCTGACCTTCGTCGACGAGGCCGCCGAGGAAGCGGCCACCCAGCCGCCCGCGGACCTGCTGCGCCGGTGGCGCACCGGACGCGAAGCCCTGGTGACGGCGCTGCGGGAGGTGCCCGCGGGCACCAAACTGCCGTGGTTCGGGCCGCCGATGAGCCCGGCCTCGATGATCACCGCGCGGCTGATGGAGACCTGGGCGCACGGGCAGGACGTGGCCGACGCGCTCGGCGTCACCCGGGAACCCGCCATGCGATTGCGCAGCGTCGCCCACATCGGCGTCCGCACCAGGAACTTCGCCTACTCGGTGCGCGGAAAGACCCCGCCCGCCGAGGAATTCCGGGTCGAACTCACCGCACCCGACGGCAGCCTGTGGACCTGGGGTCCCGCGGACGCGGCGCAGCGGGTGACCGGCCCGGCCGTCGATTTCTGCCTGCTGGTCACCCAGCGACGCCACCCCGACGATCTGGCCGTGCGCGCGCAAGGGCAGGACGCGGCGGAATGGCTGACGATCGCGCAGGCCTTCGCCGGTCCCACCGGCGCGGGCCGGGAAGCCGGTCAATTCGCCTGACCACCCGGGAAGTCGGAGCGGGCGAGCGCCAAACTTGGGTGCGCCGTTTCGTGTCGACGGCCGGACGCCGTTGGCCGGGGGTCTCGATGGCAGTCGAGAATGGCGCTCGCCTGCTCATTGCGGTTTACCCGTTGGCCACTGCGCGGAAACCCGCGCGACGGAGAGATTTGTGATCCGGCCCTCAGGACGATGTCGGTCGATAGGGGTACCGTAGTCTGGACAGGCGTCCGGCTTTCGACGATGCGGGCCGACGCTCGGGGAGTGGAACACTCGAGGAGTGGATGCTCGGGGAGTGGAGGAAAGGAACGCATCGTGCCCACACACCGTCCGGCTCAGGTCGCGCGCTACACCGCGATCGTGGTGGCGGGTGCGGCCAGTCTCACCCTCACCGTCGCTTCCGGCGCCTACATCGTCGGTCAGATGTCCGTCGACGGGTCCCGCACGGAATCGAATCATGCTCCCGCCGCGCCCGATTCGCGCGCATCGGGTCCGGCGCCGTCGTTCCCGGATGTGACGACGGTCGAACCGGTCGCGGTCGAACGGCCTCGT
Organism: Nocardia sp. FDAARGOS_372; assembly: GCF_002554515.1. NCBI lineage: Bacteria > Bacillati > Actinomycetota > Actinomycetes > Mycobacteriales > Nocardiaceae > Nocardia > Nocardia sp. FDAARGOS_372. Next base: position 4,671,778 of record NZ_PDDW01000001.1, read on the forward strand.
CCCATCTACCAGGCGGCCGTCTTCCCCGCCGATGCGCCGATTCCTCCCGTCGTCGCGCTCCCGGGGGCCGCCGCCGCGCCGGTCGTGAACCCCGCCTCGGCGACCGAAAGCTCCGGTCTCGGTGGCCGTCTCGGGCTGGCCGGTGCCTACGTGGACGCCCAGGTGCGACCCAGCGATCCGGGGACGATCGCCGTCACCGTGGACACCAACGTCGTCGCCACACTGCTCGACGTGCTGGCCGAACCGGGCGCGACCGCGGGCACCACCCGGCTGAGCACCGAGATCGATACCCGCCGTGGGGAAATCGCGGTCGCCTTCAGCGATCCGGCGCTCGGTGAGCACACGATGGAATTCCAGCGCGGCCGAACGCCCTCGCGCCCGGTCGACGCACCGGCCGCCGTGACCTCATCCGCCGTCGCCTCACCCGCCGATGCCCGGATGGCCGCGGAGGCACGGGATTCCGACGCCACCGCCGCGCCCACCACCGTCGTCGCCGATCACACCTTCGGCCCGGAACACGCCGTCGGCCCCGATCACACCATCGCCTGAGTCGTCGCGCACGACGGACACCCCGCGCGGTCGGGTCCGGCGCCGCACTAACGTGGCCGTCGTGTACGACTTCTGTGTGGTCGGTGGCGGCATCGTCGGCGTCGCCACGGCCCATGAGCTGCTGACCAGGAATCCCGGCGCCCGCCTGGTGCTCGTGGAGAAGGCCGAGCGCCTCGGCGTCCACCAGACCGGGCACAACAGCGGCGTCATCCATTCCGGGATCTACTACGAACCGGGCAGCCTCAAGGCGCGACTGTGCCGCCGGGGCGCGGCGTGGACCACCGAATTCGCCCGTACCCACGGGATCGCGCACCGGATCTGCGGGAAGCTGCTGGTCGCGACCGACGAGGTCGAACACGAGCGGATGCTGGCCCTCCACCGGCGGTCGGTGACCAACGGCGTCGAGGTCGAGCTGATCGACGCCGCCGAACTGCGCAGACGCGAGCCGCATGTGCGCGGCGTCGGCGCGCTGTTCGTGCCGAGCACCGGCATCGTCGACTACCGCGCGGTCACCGAGGAATTGGCCGCACAGGTGCGCCGCCGCGGGGGCACGGTCGTGCTCGGCGCCGAGATCACCACCATCACCGAGACCGACACCGCGGTGACCGTCGCCGGTCCGGCCGGCAGCTGGCGGGCCCGCACGCTGGTGGTGTGCGCCGGCCTGCAGGCCGACCGGATGGCGCGACTGGCCGGGCTGCCGGTGGACCTGCGCATCGTGCCATTCCGGGGCGAGTACTACCAATTGCCGCCCGCTCGCGCCGATCTCGTCCGCACGCTGATCTACCCGATCCCCGATCCGAGTCTGCCGTTCCTCGGCGTGCACCTCAGCCCGACCGTCGACGGCGCCCTCACCGTCGGCCCGAACGCCGTGCTCGGCCTGGCCAGGGAGGGCTACCGCAAGGGCAGCGTGAATCTGCGCGACACGCTCGACATCCTCAGCTTCGGCGGGATGCGCCGCGTCGCCCGCACCCACCTGCGCACGGGTGCGCGCGAGCTGCGCAATTCGCTGTTCAAGCGGGGCTATCTGGCCGAATGCCGCCGCTACTGCCCGGAACTGCGGCCAGCGGATCTGCGGCCGCGGCCCGCCGGTATCCGCGCACAGGCGGTACTCCCGGACGGCACGCTGGTGCACGACTTCCTCCTCGAACGCACGCCCCGCTCGGTGCATGTGCTCAACGCTCCCTCACCGGCGGCGACCTCGGCGATGCCGATCGCCGAACACATCGTCGACCAGCTCTGACCGGCAAGCGACCGCACGGTCGCGAACGCCCGTTCGCTACCACGGATTCGCGAGCAACCCTCGAATAAAGAGGACTGCTGTAGTACTTTTGTCGCAGCCGTGGATCAGGGAGGGCCTATGGGCCACATCAAATATGCGAGTGACGTCGGCGCACCCGTCGAGGTCGCTTTCACCTACACGGACAACCATCTGTTCGTACCGGACTGGATGTTCGGCGTCAGCGCCTTCGAACCGACGGGGGAGACCGAACAGGGCCTCGGCGCCCGCTACGCGACCACCGTGCGACTCGCGGTGTGGCAGACGCGGCTGTCCTGCGAGATCACCGAATACCGCCGTAACGCGGTGATCGGGTATACGCTGCGTGGGCGCCTCTCGGGGACGCTGACCCTGCGCTTCGACCCACTCGGGTACGGCAGGTCGGTCCTGACGTCGGAAGCGGACTACTCCGCACCGCGCGGCCTGTTCGGCCGGATGTGCGCGGGCTTGGTGGAATCCGCGGTGCGACGGGCACTGCGGCGCACCGAGTCGCGATTGCGAAGGGAGATCGAAGAATTCCACGGTACCGATCTTGTCGGCCGGATTGCGTAGGGTGCCTGCCATGATCATCGTCAGCACCGACGGATCCTGCCTGCGCAACCCCGGTGGCGCCATCGGCTGGGCGTGGGTCGCTCATCAGGGCGGCGCCTCGCACAGCGGAGGAGCCGCCACCGGCACCAATCAGATCGCGGAACTGCGCGCCGTGCTCGAGGCGATCCTCGCCCATCCCGGCCCGGAACCCCTGTTGATCGAAAGCGATTCGCTCTACGCCATCAAGTGCGCCTCGGAGTGGATCAACGGCTGGCGCGGCAACGGCTGGCGCACCTCCAGCGGCGGCCCCGTGAAGAACGTGGAGCTCATCAAGCAGATCGACCGCGCCATCGCCGGGCGTCCCGGCCCGGTGCGGTTCCGCTGGGTGCGCGGCCACGTCGGCAACTACTTCAACGAGCGCGCCGACGCGCTCGCCGGCGAAGCGGCCAGGAAGGCCGCCGCCGCACCCGCCGAGCCCGCGAGCGAGATCGCCGCGGCGCCGGTCGCGGTGCCCCAGGACGCGCGGACCTCGGGGAAGGCGGTCGCCTCGGCGGCTCAGACGCTCACGCTGTTCTGAGCCCGCGGGGCGACCGCGGTAGGTCCGCCCGAAAGACCTCCGGCGGCGGAGACTTCGGTCCCACCGCCGGAGGTGTATTCGGTTGTGGCGCAGGCGGTCAGTTACCGGGCTGCGGCTGCTCGGCCGGCTCCTGCGGCTCGGTCGGCTGCTCGCCGCCGGGCTGCGGCTCGACCGGCGCGGGCGCGCCACCGGGCAGTCCGGTGCCCGTGCCCTTGAGCATCGGGGAGTCGAGCTTGGCGACCTTCCAGCGGCCGTCCTCGTTCTGCAGATCGGCGATCACCACGACGTACTGGCGATCCGGGGTCTGCTGGCTGAAGTTGGTGCGGAACTGGGTCAGGGTGACCAGCACCTTGGCCTGCTCGGTGTCACCGTTCTGGAAACCGCACTGCACATCGTCGACCCAGGACTTGACCTGCGCCTGCACCATCGCGTCGGTGAGCGCCTGGCTGGCGTCCTCGAACTCCTGCCGGAACTCACCGGTCGCGTTGTCCTTGACCTTGGTGAAGTAGCCCTCGAGGTTGTTGGCGTAGTCGTACTCGGAGACGGTCCGGCCGAAGTCGCAGGCCGCTCGGGTGGCGTCGTCGACCGCGGACAGCTCCGCGCCCCGCCGATCGGCCATCAGGTAGAAGGCCACCACCGCGGTGATCGCGCCGACCAGCAGGACGCCGGCCACGAAGGCGGCGATCAGGGGCAGCGACGAGGACCGCCGCTCGCCCACCGCCGTGGCGCCGCCGCCGGCCTTGCCCGCCGCGGCGTCCTCGGCTTTGTCGGCGGGGTCCTTACCGGCGGTGTCCTTGCCCGCGTCGTCCTTGCCCGCGTCCTTGTCCGCCTGCGGCGCGTCGGTCTTCGCGGCGTCACTCTGCGCGGCGGCCGCGGCGGAGGTGTCCTTCTTCAGTTCGACGCTGTCGGTGTTCTCGGCGTCCTTGCTGGTGTCGGCGTCGTCGGTGGCCATCGATAAAAACCTGCACTTTCCCGGCGCGTCGGACGCACCGCTCGGCTGGCCGGTCCCTGCGCGGAACCGTGCGCGTTCTGGCGGCGAGTATGCCGGGCCGGGGTGAACTCCCCGGGCCCGGGGCAACTCAGCGGACCGGCGGGAGGGTCCGTTCGTTCGGATCCACACCCGGCGGCATCTGCGCGCCGTTGTTCGGCACGTCCGGTCGCGGCGCGTTGGCGGCGCCACGGATCTGCTGCCCCGGGGGCGGATTCACGCAGTAGTTCCACTTCGGGATCGCGCCGTCCTGCACCACCTCGTTGCGGTAGACCGGGGTGTCGTAGGTGCAGTACGGACGCGGCCAGATGTCGATCATGGCGTGGAATTCGTTGTCGTAGGCCGGCACACCCAGTGCCTCGGCACCGAGGGCGAGCGAGGGGAACAGCGCCCGCATCGCGGGCAGCCGCAGCTGCGCGGCCCGGGTGATGGCGACGAAGTTGGTCGCCAGGCTGGTCATCGGGTCGGTGGTGGTGTCGAGTACCGCGCCCAGGCTGGCCAGTTGGCCCGGCGCCTCGTCCAGGATCCGCTGGACCTCGGCGTTGGCGTTGTTGAACTGCTCGAACAGCGCCCCGGAATTGGCGGTGAGGGTGGCCAGGTCCGGCTGGGCGTTGGAGGTGGTGTTCGCGATCGTGCGCAGGTTCGTGATCAGGTTGGTGGTCTGCGGCAGCAGCGAGTCCAGGCCCGCCATCGCCAGGCTGATCCCGTTGATCAGGCCGCGCAGCTGGTCCGGGCCGCCGCTGAGCGCGATGTCGAGCTCGGCCAGGATCACGCTGAACTTGTCCGGATCGATCTGGGAGATCAGCGCGCTGGAGTTGTCCAGCACCGACCACACCGGCGTCGGCGTCTTCACCCGCTCGCTGTCGAACTCGATCACCGCGCCGTCGGCCAGGTACGGGCCGTCCTCGGTGGCGGGGCGGAAGTCGATGTACTGCTCGCCCGCGCCGGACAGCGCCTGCACCGAGACCATCGTGTCCACCGGGATCCGGTACCGCTGGTCGATCCTGGCGGTGGCGGCGATGGCCTGGCCGCGGTCGATCAGTTCGATCGAGTCGACCTTGCCGACGCGGTACCCGCGCAGCGTGACGTCGTTGCCCGGTTGCAGACCGCCGGAACGATCCAGCTGCACCGTGACGGTGTATTCCGCGCGCAGCGGATTCACCCGCATCACGTACACCAGCAGGTAGCTCGCACCGACCACCAGCACCAGCACCAGACCGAGCGCCGACAGCAGCTGCTTGCGCGAGAGCTTCTTCATCGGTGGCCCCCCTCCACCCGGTTCTGCACCAGTTGCAGCACCTGGATGAGGCTGCCCGCGAAGTCCTGCAGGTCGTGCAGGTCCCACAGGCCGGCGTTGGCCGGATCGGTGAGCGCGCTGATGTCGAGGTTGGTCGCGGTCGCGTACACGGCGAAGCTGCGGCCGCGGAAGGTGTTGTCCACCTTGGGCCGGATCTCGTGCAGCCGGTCGAGCAGCACCTCGAAATCGCTGCCGGTGGCGGCGAGGGCGTTCATCAGCTGATGGGTGTTCTCCAGCAGGCTCTGCAGCTGTTCGCTCGAGGTGTTGGAGTAGTCGCCGATGGCCGCGCTGGCGGTGGAGAGCTTGGTGAGCATGTCGCCGATGGCGCGGTTGTTCTCGGCGACCGCGCCGATCATCTGCGGCAGCGTGTCGGCCACCTCGCCGAGTTCACCGCGCTTGCTCTCGATGGTGTTCGCGAGGGTGTGGAATTCGCCGAGCACCGCGTCGACCCGCTGGGAGTTCTCGTTGAGGCTGCCCACCACGCCGGTCAGCTCGGTGATCAGGTGCGCCAGCTGCGGGCCGCGACCGCCGACGATGGCGTCCAGCTCGGAGCCGAGCTTGGTCAGCGCGGCCACGCCGCCGCCGTTGAACAGCATCGACACCGAGATCAGCAGCTGTTCGACGGTGGCACCCGCCGAGGTCTGCTCCAGGGTCAGCGTGTCGCCGTCCTGCAACATGGCCGCACCCGGCTCGGCCTTGGGCTTGGACACCGCGATGAACACATCGCCCAGCGGGGTCGCCTGCCGCAACTCGGCGGTGCTGCCCCGCGGCAACTCGATGTTCTTGTCGATGCTCAGGTCGACCACGGCCTGAAAGTTCTTGGTCGTGATGTTGGTGACCACGCCGACGTCCGAACCGCCGATCTTCACCTTCGCCTGATCGGGCAGGTTCAGCGCGTTCTCGAAGACCGCGTGCAGCGTGTAGGTCTCCGCGGCCTGCCCGGGCTTGGGCAGTGGCAGGTCCTCGACGGTGAGGCCGCACCCGGAGGTGGTGCCGACGGCGGTCACCGCGGCCAGGGCGATCAGTGCCCGGCGTGCCTTGATCCTCATGCGGTTCGTCATTTCGTCAGTCCGAGCAGTGCGGCGGTCAACCCGTAGTCGGGCCCGAAGTCCTGCATGTTCCCGGTTCGGCAGCCGTCGGCGCGCATCTGGATCCGCTCGCAGAACAGGCTGACGATCTCGCCGTTGAGCGCGGTGCCGATCAGCGCGTGCAGGCGCACCCAGCCGTGTTCGCGGCTGACGATGCGGTCGATGTTCTGCAACGCCAGCGGGGCCACGTCCACGACCTCGGTGAGGCCGTAGGCGTTCGCGCGCAGCTGGTTGGTCACATTGGTGAGGCCGGTCAGCGTGCCCTGCAGCTCGTCCTGGTGCTCGGCGAAGGTGGTCGAGGTGTTCACCAGGAACGCGTTGAGCTGATCGAGCGTGGCCTGCAGGCCGGGCGCCTGCTCGGCGAGCAGGCCGCTCATCTGGGTGACCCGGTTGCTGAAGTCGCGCACCGACTGGTCGTTCTCGGCCAGCATCGTGGTCAGCTCGTTGAGCTTGACGATGATGTTGGAGATGGCGTCCTTGTTGTCGACGCCGACCTTCAGCGCGCCGGAGAGCGCGTTGAGGGTGTCGCGGATCTTCTCGCCGTTGCCGTCGAGCATCGGGTACAGCACCCGGCCCGACAGCGGGCCGAGCCCCTCCGAGCCCTCCTGCGGCTTGAGCGCCGCGGCGAACTGGTCGATGGTCTTGATGAGCGTGTCGAGCTCGACCGGCGTCCTGGTCCGCGCCTTCGGCAGGTGCGTGCCGTCGGCCATCTCCGCACCCTGGGTGTAGACCGGGGTGAGTTCGATGTGCCGGTTGGTGACGATCGAGGGCGAGACGATCGCGGCCTCGGCGTCGGCGGGAATCTTGACGTCGCCGTTGATCGTCATGTGCACCTCGACGAGGGTGCCCTTGGGCACGATCTTGTCGACGGTGCCGACCTCCAGCCCGAGCACCGTCACCGGGTTGCCCTCGTAGATGCCTGCGATGTTCTCGAAATCGGCGGTGATCCTGGTCTTGTCCTGCAGGCTCACCGAGTCGGGCAGCAGTGAGCAGCTGCCCAGGGTGAGCGCGGCGGCGCCGATCACCACCGCCTTGGCAGCGGCCCTGATCTTCGTCGTCGGCACGGAAATCCTCACTGGCACCCCTCGATGACTTGGGCGAAGCACAACCAGTTGTCCGGGAACAGCCACGGCACCGCCACATCGACGTAGGGGCCGTTGCCACCCCAGGAATTGGACAGGTAGCGCAGCGACGGCGGCAGGATCGACAACAGCCGGTCCAGGTTGTCCTTGTTCTTCTGCAGGCCCTCGGCCATGGTGTTGAGCTGGTCGATGGTCGGGCCGATCTGGTTGTTGTTGTCGGCGCCGATCTGCTGCAGCTGGCGGGTGAGCGTGGCGATGTTGTCCAGCAGCTGGCGCAGCAGGTCCTGGCGCTCCATCACCCGGTTGGCGATGGCCTCGCCCTGGGTGATCACCAGCAGCACGCTGTTGCGGTTGTCGGCCAGGATCCCGGTGACCCGGTCCAGGTCCTTCAACAGGGTGTCGACCTGCTCGCGCCGGGTGTCGATGATCTTCGCCAGCGCGCCGACGCTGTCGAGCGCCTGCGCGGTGAGCTGGGGGGAGTCACCCATCTGCTGGTTGATCAGATTCAGCGACTCGGCCAGCTTGGCGGTGTCGAGCTCCTCGAACTTCGGGGTGCCGATCTGCACCACGTCGGCCAGGTCGTAGGGAACGGTGGTGTTGGACACCGGGATCCGCCCGTCCGGCAGACCGGAACCGTCACCGGGCACCAGGTCGACGTAGCGGGCCCCGAGCAGGGTGGCCATCTTGATCGAGGCCTTCGCGTCCGGACCCAGCTCGACGCTCTTGTCCACGTTGAGGGTGAGCAGCACGTGGTCGCCCTCGATCTCGGCGCCGGAGACGGTACCGATGGACACACCGGCCGCGTTCACCTTGTCGCCGACCTTGATGCCCGCCGCCTGCACGAACTCGGCCTTGATCTCCTGCTGCCCGACGCCGAGGAGCCGGAACACACTGGACACCGCCAGCAGCACCACGACCAGGATGGCGCCGAGGACGCCGAGCCAGAAGTAGCGGTTGCTGTCGAAACGCCTTCTCATCTTCGCGATCATGGCCTGCACACCGCCGAGTGGGAGTTGCCGCCGATCTGGGAGAACAGACCGCGCGGGAAGAGCACGCCGTACAGCGAGACGTCCAGGCCGCACAGGTAGGCGTTGGCGTAGGCACCCTCGGAGGTGTGCCGGCCCGCCGCGGAGATCAGGTTCGGCACGTCGATGGCCGCCCGGTCGAGCTTGGCGCCGTTGTAGAGCAGCATGTTCAGCGCGGCGGTCGTCGAGTTCTGTGCCTGCTGCAGGCCCGGCTGGATCCGGTCGACCATGTCGACCAGGGAGGTCGTCGCGCTCGCGATCTGCTCGGTGGACCCGAGCAGGGACTGGCCCTGCTCGTAGAGTCCGCCGATGAGTGCGCGGGTCTGGGTCACCAGGGTCTCCAACTCCTCACCTCGTTTGGCCAGGCCCGCCATCACGCCGGACAGATTGGCGATCACATCGGACAGGATCGCGTCGCGCCGCTGGAAATCGGTGGCGAGCTGGGCCGCCTGCACGATGAACGAGCTCAGCGACACCCCGTCGCCCTGCAGCGCCTGGATGAACGTCTCGGAGAGCCGGTTCACCTGCTCGGGCTGCAGCACCTGGAACAGCGGTTGGAAGCCGTTGAGCAGCGCCGAGATGTCGAAGGACGGCTCGGTGCGCTCGACCGGGATGGTGCCCTTGTTCGGCAGGGCGGCCGGCGCGGTCGCCTCGCCGGGCTCGAGCGCCACATAGCGCTGGCCGATCAGGTTCTGGTACCGCACCAGCGCCTTGGTGTCCTCGTAGATCGTTTGATCCCGCTGGACGATGAAGGTGACCTCGGCGACCGAGGCGTTGCGGTCGTCGCGGGCCAGTTCGATCTTGTCGACCTTGCCCACGCGCACGCCCGCCATCCGGACGTCGTCGCCCTCGCGCAGCCCGAGCACATCGGTGAAGACCGCGGTGTAGGTGTTGGTGCCGCCACTCACGGTGCGCGCCAACGTGTTCCACACCAGCACGGTCACCAGGATCGAGACGATGGCGAAGATGGAGAAGCCGATCAGGGGCTTGCGGATGCTCATCAGCTCGCCCCGCTCTCGGACACGGTCATGGTTCCGCCCTTCAGGATCGGGCTCAGCAGCAGGTACTCCGCGGCCGTCGGCTTGCGACCGAGCAGCGCGGTGATCGCGTCGTCCCCGCGGTAGGAGATCGCGCCCGCCTGCGGGGTGCTGGTCGCCGCGGCCGGTGTCGCGCCCGGCTGGGCGGCCTGCGGTTGCGCGGCCTGGCCCGGCAGACCGGGCAGACCGGGCAGCGACGGCAGCGCAGGCACGAGGCCTTCCAGCGGCGTGCCCGCGAACGGCGACGGCGCGGCGGGCGACTGCGCGGCGGCGGCCCGGCTCGGGTCCGGCGTGGTGACGCCGGGGATCAGCGGGAAGCCCGGCATCGGCACCACCGGCGGCAGCCCCTTCGCCGACTCCAGCGCGCGGGGGCGCAGGTTCTCCGGCAGCGGCGGCAGCTCGTTCACCGCGGGGGCGGTGAAGCAGCTCGGCCCGGCCATCTCGCCGTAGCGGGGGCAGTCCGCCACCGTGTACGGCTTGTACGGGGTGAGCGTGATGCCCGCGTCCCACACCATCTGCTGCGAGGGACCCCAGTGGAAGGTGGTGTTCAGCTTGCGCACCGACTCGCTCAGGTTGAGCAGCGACCGGGTGATCGCCTGCGGGTCGGACGCGAGCGCGCCGAACGCGTCGGCGGTTCCGGCGGTGACCTGCTTGCCGACGTCGGGATTGCGCGCGAACAGGTTGTTCACCGCGTCGACGGTGCCGCCGGTCCCGGTGATCAACGCGACCAGTTCGCTGCGGCGATCGGCCACGGTACGCGCGGTCAACACCGAGCTGCCGAGCACGTCGACCAGTTCGGGAGCCGATTCGTTCAGCGCCGCGAAGGAATTCGAGAAATCGGTCAGCAGCACGCCCAGATCCGGGATGGCGTCGTCGACCGACTGCACCCAGCGGTCCATCCGCTCGATGGTGGAGCCGGGCATCCGACCGCTGCCGTCGAGTGCCTGCGACAGGGTGCCGAGCACCCGGCCGAACTGCACCGGATCGATCTTGTCCAGGATGTTGCGGACGGTGGTCAGCGTGTCCTGCAGCGCGATGGTGCCCTTGCTGCGGTCCTCCTCGATCACCGAGCCCTCGCTGAGGTAGGTGTCGGAGGGGCCGTTGAAGACCAGCTCCACCGAGGTCACCGCGAACAGGTTGCTCGGCACCACGCGGGCGGTCACGTTGGCCGGGATGCTCTTGGCGTACTCCGGCTTCAGTTCGATCTGCACCTTCTGCAACTCGCCCTTGGCGGCCACCTCGACCTCGTCGACCGCGCCGACCAGCACGCCGCGGAACTTGACGTCCGCCTCGGAGGGCAGGCCGTCACCGGTGGTGGTCAGATTCGCGACCACGTTCACCTTCGGTACGAAGTAGCCCTGGTAGCGGGCCATCAGGAAGCCGAGCACCACCGCGAAGACCAACAGTCCGCACACGCCGGCGATCAGCAACTGCCGCATCGTGGGTCCACGCCCACTGGGATCGATGATCATCTGCCCTTACCCCGAGATCCGGATTCCGGGATTGACTCCCCAGATGGCCAACGTCATGAACAGGTCGGCGAACACGACCAGGATGATGCACATCTTGATCGCGCGACCGGCCGCCACACCGACGCCCTCCGGGCCGCCGGAGGCGAAGAATCCGTAATAGCACTGGATGAACGTGGTGATCGCGACGAACAAGATCGCTTTGAGCAGCGAGTACAGCACATCGGTCGGTATCAGGAACTGGTAGAAGTAGTGCTGGTAGGTGCCCTCGGCGGTGTCGCCGACCAACTGCACGGTCAGCGCGCAGGAGATGTAGGCGACCGCGAGGCCGAGGCAGTACAGCGGCACGATCGCGACGATCGCCGCGAACATCCTGGTGCTCACCAGGTACGGCAGCGGGCGGATGGCCACCGACTCCAGCGCGTCGATCTCCTCGGAGATGCGCATCGCGCCCAGTTGCGCGGTGAAGCGACAGCCCGCCTGCGCGGCGAAGGCCAACGAGGCCAGCAGCGGGCCGAGTTCGCGGGTGGTCGCGAAGGCCGAGATCGCGCCGGTGATCGGGCTCAGCCCGAGCAGGTTCAGCGAGGTGTGGCCCTGGATGCCGACCGTCATGCCGCCGAAGGCACTGAGGATGACGACGACGCCGATGGTGCCGCCGCCGACGACCAGGTTGCCGTTGCCCCAGGTGACGTCGGTGAGCAGGCGCCAGACTTCCTTGGGATACTGCTTGAGCGCCAACGGGATCGAGCCCACCGAGCGCAGGAAGAAGAACACCTGATGGCCGATGCGCGCGATCAGGTCGACCGGCGCCTGCGCCGATCGCTTGAGCTGCTGGAGCGGCCGCAGCAGCGGCGGCACATACGTTGACGACACCGGCTCAGACCACCTGTGGGGGGAATAGGGCGCTGTAGATCTGCGTGATCCCGAGATTCACGCCGAACAGCATGATCGCCGAGCTCACCACAGCGGAGTTGACCGAGTTCGCGACGCCGCCGGGGCCGCCGCGGGTGTTCAGGCCCGTGTCGCAGGCGATGATCGCGGCCAGCAGACCGAAGATCAACGACTTCACCAGCGCGACGAGCAGGTCCCGGGTGACGGCGAAGGAGGAGAAGGTGCCGATGTAGGAACCGGGGGTGCCGCCCTGGGCGAAGATGTTGAAGATGTAGCCGGTCAGGAAGCCGACGAACACCACGAAGCCGCACAGCAGCACGCTGACCAGCATGGCCGCGCCGAGCCGCGGGGCGACCAGCCTGCGCATCGGGTCGACGCCCATCACCTTCATGGCGTCGATCTCCTCGCGGATGGTGCGCGAGCCGAGGTCGGCGCAGATGGCCGAGCCGACCGCGCCCGCGATCATGATCGAGGTGACCAGCGGGGCGCCCTGCTGGACGATGCCGAGACCGTTGGCCGCGCCGATGAACGAGGTCGCACCGACCTGGCCGGCGACGGCGCCGACCTGGATCGAGACGATGACGCCGATGGGGATGGCGACGAGCAGCGTGGGCGCCGCGGCGACGTTGGCCATGAAGGCGCACTGCCGGACGAATTCGTCGAACGGGAACCGCCGCCGGAAGATGGCGATGAACAGCTCGGCGACCGCCGAGATCCCCATGGTGATCTGACGTCCGAAGGTCTCCAGCGAGCGCTTCGGATGGTCGTCCCAATAGGCCCTCGTCCAATCGACCGCTTCACTTATGCGGGATCCTCGGGGAGGACTCTTGGTCGACTGCACTGGCTAACCCCTCTCGACGCCGGTTGCGTACCCCGACGACTTGTTTGCTTGACGCACCTTACTACGGGGTAGTGCGGAACACACCACCGACATGTGATCGCAGTCATAGATAGGGAGCACTTCGGGGAAAATGCTAGGAGAAGCCACACGAACGCTGTTGCGAAACCCAATAACGGCGGCCGAAATTTAGAACATGTTGCAGAAACAGGCCGTTCATAAGGGCTGCTGACGGCTCACGCGCCGCATTTGGGCGGAAAGAAATCATCTAAAATTGCCGCCGTATCGAAATCCGGTGGGAGTACTTCGCCACCGATTGGAAACGTTAAAGATACCGGCCCGGCCCGCCCGTTCGATAGCAGACCGCTATGCGCGGACCCGCGCGGCATGCCGAGCCGACCGCAGTACGAGACGCTACCGAGACCGAATACTGACACGATGAATGCGACACATTGATATCGTGCGGGCTTCCGACATCTGGAGGGACATGTTCAGCACACTCGCCAAGGCGGCCAATGCCGTCCTCGCCGTCGCCCTGGGCGCGGCGCTGCTCGGCACCGGCGCGGGGGCCGCGGTCGCGGATCCCGGCGCGCCGGTGATCGGTGGCGGTTCGGGCATCATCGTCGACGACATGTACGAGTGCACCGTGACAACCGTCGGCCACGACAGCGCGGGCAGGCTCGTCGGGCTGACCGCGGGGCACTGCGGCGAGCCCGGCGCGGAGGTGTACTCCGAGGCCGACCGTGGTGCGGGCGTGGTCGGCCGGTTCGTCTACTCCAACCACGAACTCGACTACGCCGTCATCCAGTTCCAGCCCGGCGCGATCACGCCGGTCAACCGGATCGGCAACGTCACCATCACCGGGCTCGGCGGCCCGGCCCAGTTCCCGATGATCGTGTGCAAGGAAGGCCGCACCACCGGCAACACCTGCGGTGTCGCCTGGGGCGACGTCTTCGGCACCAACGTCGAGACCTGGGCGCAGATGTGCGTGGTCGAGGGCGATTCCGGTGCGCCGGTGGTCGTCGGCTCGACCCTGGTCGGCATGGTCAACGCCTACCTGGCCATCGCCTGCTTCGGCCCCGAGGTCGGCACCAACATGACCGCGATCATGAACGACCTCAACGCGCGCGGCGGAGTGGGCTCGGGGTACGTCCCGATCTGATCGACGGGCGCGGAAGACGAGGAGCGGGCAGCGAACGGCCCGCTCCTTATTTCTTTTGTCGAGTCACTTCTCGCGTGATTCACCCACGACACTCGGGCGCGTCGGCGACAGTGCCGGGCCGGTGACCCCGCACTGCGGCAGGCAGTCCACCTCGTCCAGCCGCGGCGCCCGCCGCACCGGCCGCAGCAACACCGCGGCCAGCAGGGCGCCCACCACCAGCAGGCCCACGCAGATCCACATCGCGGTCTCGAAACCGGCGTCGAAGGCCGCCGGGTCGGTGAGCGAACCGGAGATCCCCGCCAGGCCGGGCAGGGCCGCGACGGCGAGCAATTGCGCGGTCCGCGCGACCGCGTTGTTCACCCCGGACGCGACGCCGGCCTCGGTCGGCGGGACCGCACCGAGGACCGCGCCGGTCAGCGGCGCGACCAGGGCGGCGAGGCCGAGACCGAACACCAGCACGCCGGGCAGTACATCGGTGAGGTAGTTCGCCTCCTCGCCGATGCGCAGCAGCAGCACCAGGCCCAGGGCGCCGAGCAGCGGGCCGACGGTCATCGGAACCCGGGCGCCGTGCCGCTGCGCCCAGCGGCCCGCGGGCGCGGAGAGCACCAGCATGATCAGCGTGATGGGCACCGTCGCCAGGCCCGATGCCATCGGCGAGAAGCCGGCCACCAGCTGCAATTCCAGCACCAGCAGGAAGAACACGCCGCCGAGCGCGGCATAGACGGCCAGCGTCACCAGATTGGCGGCGGTGAACACCCGCCCGCTCGCGGCGGCGGCACCGGGCCGGTCGGCGGGGAAGGCACCGGTGAACAGGGCGGGCGGCACCAGCGGGTGGTCGCTGCGCCGTTCGACCACGACGAAGACCGCGAGCAGCAGCACACCCGCCACCGTCAACAGCGGCAGGCCATCGATCAGGCCGAAGGTGAGCGCGCCGAGCGCGGCGGCCACGATCAGCGCACCGGGCACGTCCAGCTTGCCGCGCGCCTGCGGATCCAGGCTCTCCGGCACATGTTTCAGCGCCACCACGACCACGATCAGCGCCAGCGGCACGTTGATGAAGAAGATGGACTGCCAGCCCGCCCAGTCGATCAGCCAGCCGCCGAGGAACGGCCCGAGGGCACCCGCCACCCCGCCGAAGCCGGACCACAGGCCGATCGCCGCGCCCTGGTCGCGCTCGTCGAGCGAGGAGGAGATCAGCGCCAGGCTGCCCGGGGTGAGCATGGCACCCGCGACACCCTGCAGCACGCGGGCCGCCACCAGCATCTCGATGTTCACCGCGAGCCCGCACAGCACCGAGGTGACCGCGAATCCCACGGTGCCCCAGACGAACACCCGGCGGCGGCCGAGCCGGTCACCCAGCGAGCCGCCGAGCAGGATGAACGAGGCGAGGGTGAGGGTGTAGCCGTTGAGCGTCCATTGCAGGCCCGCCACATCGGTGTCGAGGGATTCGCCGATGCGAGGCAGCGCGATGTTGACGACGGTGGCGTCGAGCGAGGCCACCGAGGACCCCAGAATGGTGGCGAGCAGGATCCAGCGGCCGGTGGCCGAGTGCAACCGCGGAAGCTCCGCCGGGGTACTCACCGGTCCACGGTAACCGGACCGGCGCGGCCGCACCGGGACAACGACGGGTCGACGCGCGCGCTACAGCTCCTCGACGCAGACCACGAACCGGCGCTCCGGGTACTCGAAACCCAGCCCGGAGCCGCACGCGCCTGCGTCCGAGGCGCCCTCGGCGATCTCGGTGACGCGCACGCCCTGCAGCCCACGCTCGGTGCAGTCGATCCGCTTCGGGTCGTCGCCGCCGACATCCATGCAGCCGCCGACCACCCAGTCGATGTCGAGGCAGTACGCACCCTGTTCGATCCCGTTCAGGGTTTCGGCGTAGTAGTTGTCGCGATCGCTGGGGCAGGACGAGCTGGTCGCGGTCTTGGCGATGATCTTGTAATTGGAGGCGCGGCTCCCACAGGACGCCTTCTCGATGGTGGCGTTCATGGTGGTGCCGCCCAGCGTCACGCAATCGCCGATGCTGGCCTCGAAATCGGTGTCGCCCTCTTCCTTGGTCGGCGACGGCCTGCTGCTCGAGCGCGGCGAGCTGGGCTTCGGCGTGCTGGTGGTGACGGCGTCGATGGTGCCGTCGATCGCCGGCTGCGCCCGGCCGTCGATGGTCGACGAGCAGGCCGACAGGGTGAACGCGGCGACGGTGGCGCCCACCGCGAGCGCGAGGCCGGATACCAATTGACGAGACACGTACAGTCCTCCCGAGCTGTAACGCTCCGAACTCACACCCGGCCGGTAGACCCGCAGTTGACGAGCTGAGCTTGAAATACCAAGCCATGCATACACCACCGGGCCGGTAACCGTCGAGTCGGTCGGCGCTCGGTGGGCACACTGGACAGGGTGGACCGTGCGCGACCACCGCCAGCAACCGGGCTGGGTATGGTGGGAAGCACGGTGCGAAAGGGGCAGTCCATGAACCTGATCAGCGCGATTCTCTGCTCGACCGCCGCGGTGGGCGGCTCCTTGATGATCCCGGGGGTGGCGTCAGCAACCTCCGTGCACTGCACGGCCGAGGGCGGGGCCGACATCACCGTCATCGAGGGCAGCACCGGATGCCGCGCGGCCAGCGACGCGGCGGGCCACGCTCGCTCCGCCGGGTACGACGGGGTGGGGTATGCCCGTGCGAGCCAGGGCGCGGCCGCGCTCGGCGTGGGCGCCGCCGGTGGGGTCGGAGCGAGCGAGGGCACCGGCGGCATCCCGATCGCGGTCGGCGTCGGGCCCGACGCGATGGCGCTGAGCATGATCGCCGCCGACCCGGCCGCCGGTCCGGCGATGGCGGTGGCGATCGCGTTCCAGGGTTCACGGGCGGAAGTGGGCGGTACGCCGGACGGGTCGGTGGTGTGCCTCGGCTCCGGGGCGATCGCGTGGAACATGCAGAGCGGGGCGACCTGCCTGACCACGCCGTTCGGCAGCTGGAAACCGACGTTGCCGGTCACGGCCGCCGATCGCAGCTGAGACCCGGCCCGCACGACAGCCGCCCGGCGCGAGGAGCCCGGCAGGCGCCCCGAGCCGCACGACCCGCCGGGCCCGGTCGGCTACGCCGCGCTGCGATCCCGGATCGAACCGGGCGCGCCCGTGGTTCGTGGCATCGGCATGACGTGCGAGGGACCGGTGGCACCGGGACCGGGCATGCTGCACGCCGTGGCCGCCGGGCTCGACTTCCAGCGGTACCTGCGGTGGCGGCGCGCGCGGACCGGCGATCCCTTCGTCGTGGGTTTTCCCGGATTCGGGGCCGTCGTCTTCACCGGCAGCTCCGCGGGGGCGCGGGAGGTGTTCCGGCTGCCCGCCCACGCGGTCCGACCGCCGCGGCCGAACCCGATCGAACCGATGGTCGGGCCCGGGTCGCTCATCCTGGCCGCGGGGGAGCGGCACCGGGCCGACCGCGCGCTGCTCACCCCGGTACTCCGCGCCGTGGGACCGCGCGGATACGCGGAACTGATCCGCACCGCGGCGGCGGCGGAGGTCGCCCGCTGGCGGCCGGGCACGCGGATCGATGCCCGTGCGGCCGCGCGGGCGGTGGCCCTGCGGGTGATCCTGGCCGTGGTGTTCGGCGCAGACGACGAAGCCCGTCACGCGACCTACCGCGCCGCGGTCACGAATTTCCTCACCGCCTTCTCCGGTCCGTTGCTGCTGGTACCGGCGCTGCGGCGCGGGTGCGGGGGACGGGCACCGTGGGACCGCTTCCTGGCGGCGCGTACTCGCCTGGACGCCCTCATCCGCGCCGACGTGGTCCGCCGCCGGACCCGCGGTCCGTCGGGCGATCTGCTCGCCGCGCTGATCGCGGCCGGGCGCACCGACGACGAGCTGTGCGATCAGCTGCGCACGCTGTTGGTCGCCGGTCACGAAACCACCGCGACGAGCCTGGTCTGGGCGCTCTACCACCTGCACCGCACCCCCGGAACGCTCGACCGGGTGCGCGGCGAGCCCGCCTGGCTGGACGCGGCCTGCCAGGAGACGTTGCGGCTGCATCCGCCGGTTCCCATCGTGTTGCGCCGCCTCTGCGAGCCACGCACCCTGTTCGGCACACCGCTGGCGGCCGGGGACACGGTGGGGGTCGCCGTACCGTTGCTGCACTCGCAGCCGGAGCTCTGGCCCGACCCGTGGCGGTTTCGTCCCGAGCGGTTCCGGGAGCGCGGCTACGGACCGTTCGAGTTCGCGCCCTACGGCGGCGGACACCGGCGGTGCCCCGGCGCGGCGCTGGCCGAACTCGAACTGCGCGTCGTGCTCGACACCGTGCTCGGCGCGGCGCGACTGCGGCTGACCCCGCGCTACCGGTACGGCCCGGCACCGCGCGCCGTCCCGCACAACATCGCCACCGGGCCGTGGCGCGGAATCAGCTTCACCGTGATCGGGTGATTTAGCTCACAGCAGGTTTGGCAGCCGGGGAAACCGGACGGACGGCCTGTTGGCCACGAGATTGCCGGGCAGTGGCGTGACCGGCGACTTTCACGAAAGGCCGCCGCGCACAACCCCTTTTGTGATGGCAGTCACTACCGGCTCCGGTTGCCTATCACCGATCGGGACGACTGGCCCCGAGCGGTGTGCGGAAGGTAGGAATGGACGAGGTCGGGGGCCGTCACTACACGCCGATGAAATGTCTCGCCCGCTGCGTGCGCGCGGGAGATGGAATGGACGAGAAACCAATGCATGCCGCTTCGAACGACAGGCCGATGCCCACGCACGACCGGCTGACCCGCCGGCTACGCCGGGGCGTCCTCTTGTCCGCGGCGATCGCCGCGGCCGGTGCCGTGATCGTCGCGCCCGCCCAGGCGGAGCCGCTCTTCCCGGGTCTCGATTCCGGATCCGCGTCCGCGGTGACCGAGCCGACGCCGCAGGCCAACTTCGCGCCGCCGAACATCAACATCGCCGACGGTGAGACGGTGGGCGTGGCGCAGCCGATCATCATCACCTTCAAGGAGCCCATCGAGGATCGCGCGACGGCCGAGAAGGCCATCAAGATCACCTCCTCGAACGAGGCGCCCGGCCACTTCTACTGGTGGAGCGACAAGCAGGTGCGCTGGCGGCCGAACGACTTCTGGCCCGCCAACACCGATGTCCGCGTGGAGGCGGGCGGCACGACCAGCTCGTTCCGCATCGGCGACGCGCAGATCACCACCGCCGACGACGCGACGAAGACCATCACCATCACCCGCAACGGTGAAGTGGTGAAGACGATGCCGACCTCGCTGGGCAAGCCCGGCCACGAGACCCCCAACGGCACCTACATCGTGGGCGAGCGGCACCGCCAGATGGTGATGGACTCCTCGACCTACGGTGTGCCGATCGACGCGCCGGAGGGCTACAAGCTCGACGTCGAGTACGCCACCCGGCTCTCCAACAGCGGCATCTTCCTGCACGCCGCGCCGTGGTCGGTGGGCCAGCAGGGTGTCGCCAACGTCAGCCACGGCTGCCTGAACGTCAGCACCGAGGACGCGCGCTGGTTCTTCGAGAACGCGCAGAAGGGCGACCCGGTCATCGTGCAGAACACCGCGGGCGGCACCCTCAACGCCCGCGACGGTCTCGGCGACTGGAACTGATCGCCCGACCCGAACGAACGAGACGCCGATCGCGCAGCGTGCGCGGTCGGCGTCTCGCGTTCGATCACCAGATCTTGACCCGTTCGGCCGGGTCCAGGTACAGCGCGTCGCCGGGGCGCACGTCGAAGGCCTCGTGGAAGCTGTCGATGTTGCGCACGACGGCATTGCAGCGGAACTCCGGCGGCGAGTGCGGGTCGATGGCCAGCCTGCGGATCGCCTCCTCGGCGCGAGCCTTGGTGCGCCACACCTGCGCCCAGCCGAAGAACACCCGCTGCAGCCCGGTCAGACCGTCGATGACGGGCGGCTCGGCGCCGTTCAACGAGATCTTGTAGGCCTCGAGCGCGATCGACAGGCCACCGAGATCGCCGATGTTCTCCCCGATGGTGAATTCGCCGTTGACGGTGTGCTCGTCGGGCAGGTCCTTGGGCGAGAGCACGTTGTACTGCTCGATCAACGCCTTGGTGCGCTTGGCGAACTCGGCGCGGTCGGCGTCGGTCCACCAGTCCACCATGTTGCCGTCGCCGTCGTACTTGGCACCCTGATCGTCGAACCCGTGGCCGATCTCGTGCCCGATCACCGCACCGATACCGCCGTAGTTCGCGGCGTCGTCGGCGTTCATGTCGAAGAACGGCGGCTGCAGGATCGCGGCCGGGAAGACGATCTCGTTCATGCCGGGGTTGTAGTAGGCGTTGACCGTCTGCGGGGTCATGAACCACTCGTCGCGGTCCACCGGGCCACCGAGCTTGCGCAGGTCCCGGTCGTGTTCGGCGGCGTAGCCGCGACGGTAGTTGCCCACCAGATCGGCGGGATCGATCCGCACGCCCGAGTAGTCGCGCCAGCGGTCCGGGTACCCGATCTTGGGCGTGAACTTCTCCAGCTTGGCCAGCGCGGCCTGCCTGGTCTCCGGGCTCATCCAGTCGAGCTCGGCGATGTTGCGCCGGTAGGCCTCCTGCAGGTTCGCCACCAGCTCCTGCATCCTGGCCTTCGCCGCGGGCGGAAAGTGCTCGGCGACGTACAGTTTGCCGACGGCCTCGCCGAGCAGCTCCTGCACCAGCGAGACACCGCGCTTCCAGCGCTCCCGATTCTCGGTGGCGCCGGTGAGCGTGCGGCCGTAGAAGGCGAAGTTCTCCTCGACCAGCTCGTCGGTGAGGTACGGGGCGCGGGCGCGCAGGATGCGCCAGGCGGCCCAGGCCTGCCAGTCGGCGAGGTCGGCCTCGGCCCACAGACGGGCGAAGGTGCGCAGGTAATCGGGCTGGCGGACGACCACTTCGGCGAACAGCTCGGGCCCGTCGCGATCCACGCCCTCGGCCAGTGCGGAGGTCCATGCGGCCCAGTCGTATTCGGGCTGCTCGGCGACGAGCGCGTCGAACGTGGTGAGGTTGTAGCTCAATTCGGCGTCGCGGCGGCGCACCACGTCCCAGTGGCCTGCCGCCAGCCTGCGCTCGAGCTCGAAGATCCGCTGCCCCACCGTGTCCGGATCCTGCGGCAACAGCGCGCCGATGCGGGGGTCGGCGGCGGCGAGGGCGAACATGCGCCCGATGTGCGCGATGTAGGTGGTGCGGATCTCGGCGAATTCGTCCTGGCGGTAATAGGACTCGTCGGGCAGGCCGAGGCCGGACTGCGTCAGGTGCACCAGATAGCGGCTGGAATCCTTGTCGTCGGTGTCGACGTAGCAGCCGACCGCGCCGCCGACGCCGGTGCGCGCCAGCCTGCCCAGCAGCGCGGCGAAGGCACCGCGGTCGGTCACGTCGCGCACGGCGGCCAGTTCGGCGGAGATGGGCGAGAGCCCGGCCGCGGCCACGGTGTCGGTGTCCATGAAGCTGGCGTAGAGGTCGCCGATCCGGCGGGCGTCGGCGTCGTCCTGATCGTCACGCGCGCAGCGCTGGATGATCGCTTGGACATCGAGTTCGGCCTGGTCGTAGAGCGCGCGGAAGGCGCCGTCGACCGCTCGGTCGGCGGGGATCTCGTGGTCGGCCAGCCACTTGCCGTTGACGTGCGCGAACAGGTCGTCCTGCACCCGGACGGACTCGTCGAGATGGGAAAGATCGATACCGGAGGGACTGGTCAGTTCGGAGGTCACGCAGTCCAGTATGCCCACCTGGCCGGGTCAGCGGCCGGGTGCGGCGAGCGCGGGGTCGAACTCGCGGTCGTGCACGCCCGCCAGAAACGCCTGCCACTCCGCGGCGGTGTAGCGCAGGGTGATCGCGCCGTGCCGCAGGAACATGCCGCCGTCGACGGTGGGCTCGGTGCCGAGACCGGGATGGGGGCGGCCCGCGCGCAGGGCACCCAGGAAGTCGGACCACAGTGTCGCGGGCACGGTGATCACCGGCTCGGCGGCGGGATCGGCGGCCGGGTCGCGACGATATTTGCTGTCGCGGATCAGCACGGCCTCGCCGTCGAAGCGGACCTCGACGCACTGGTTGCCGTTGTTCGAACGGCTCGAGGTGAACCAGCCGGTGTCACCCGACCGGGCCCCCGCGGTGGTGGCCATGATCAGGAGTCTACTCCGGAAGCGTAACGCCTGATCAGCGCTGCGGAGTCGGCGCGAGAGAGTGCCTGGTCGAGGGCGCGTAGATAGGCGAAGCCGAGATCGCGCACCAGCTCGGGATCTTCCACCGGGCCGCCGAACACAGCGCTCTCGGCCCAGCCGAACGTCGGTAGCTGCTCGCTTGCGAAGTCGAGCAGATGGAAGCTGGACCCGCCCAGGATCGCGCCCGCCGTCGCCGTGAACGGGATGACCCGCACCTCCAGCGTGTCGAGTTCGTCGACGAGCCGGGCCAGATGCTCGAGCTGCCCGCGCAGCACCTGCGGGCCGCCGGTCTGCTGCCGCAGGGTGGCCTCACCGACGATCGCGGTGAGTTCCACGCGGTCGGGTCCGCGCAGCCGCTGCTGGCGGCGCAGGCGGATCGCGACGAGCTGGTCGACCTGCACCGGACGGATCATCACGTCCGCGCTGATCAGGGCACGCGCGTAGTCCTCGGTCTGCAACAGGCCCGGCACGATCAGGCTGTCGTAGCTGCGGATGCTCTGCGCGCCGTACTCCATCCCGTACAACCGCTGCAACTCCGGGCCGATCAGCGCCGAGGACCGACTCCACCAGCCGCGCTGCTTGCCCGCCTGCAACAGCGCCAGCAGTTCCGCGCGTTCGTCGTCGGGCACCTCCAGCACGTCGAGCACCGGGCCGATCGTCCGTGCGGTCAGCACTCGCCTGCCGTTCTCCACGTGCGACCAGTTGGCCGGGGTGAAGCCGACCCGGCGGGCGAAGCCCGCGGAATCGAAACCGCGCTGTTCGCGCAGCTCACGCAGCCGCAACACCAGCTCCCAGCGCGCGACGGTCGGCGAGACGGGTGCCATGCCAGGCGATGCTACTTCGTGACCACCGCATCGGCGGTGACTATTGTCAGCGCAGTTGCCCGGGTCTACTGTCGAGACAGCGGTTGGTTACACCCGAAAGGTCCACTCCGCACCGAGGCGAGGTTCGTCATGAGCACGTCCCGCACTGGTTCTGGCAGTCACCGTTCGCTCGACACCGCGCAGCCGCGGTCACCGCGCTCGGCCGCGGGCCGCACTCCGCTCCGCGAAGACGCTTTCGTCCGCTGTCGCCGCTACCGCACCGATCATCGGCTCTTCGCCGTCGTCGACCCCGCGCTCGGGCGCATCATGCTCGAAGTGGGCGCGGTCGGCGCGGTGGTGATGCCCGCTCCGCTCGGCGCGAAGGTGCGCGAGCTGCTCGGCGGGCCGCCGCGCTGCCCGATCATCGCGCACCCGCGCTCGGACCGGTGGACCTTCCTCACCGGGCCGAACGACAACTCCTACCTGGACATGGTCTTGTTCGCGGACCTGTTCCGGGTGTGCGCGTCGGTCGCACTGCCGGGCAGCCGGATCGTGCTGCCCTCACCGGCCGACGAGCAGACCGGCTATCGCACCTGGGTCTCGGCGCCGGAGGGCGACTACCGGCCGGAGCTGGCCGAGGTGATCGGCGCGACCCGCACCACCGCCACCACACCGCGGCAGCGCGCGGCGTACTGAGCGCGGATCAGGGGGTCGGCGCCGGTGTCAGCGTGATGCTGAAGCGGTCCTCGACGTTCTCGGTCCACTTGCGCTCGCACTCGTCGATCTTGGCCTGGTCGGTGCCCGCCTTGTTCAGGCAGTCGACCAGATCCTTGCCGCCGGTGTCGACGAAGAAGCTCCAGCCGACGATCGCCACCAGGGTCGCCCCGATCAGCCCGAGCACGCTCAGCACCAGGCCGGTGATCGCCATCCCGGTGCCGCCTCCGGTGCCCTTGCGCGCCTTGACCAGCGCGATGATGCCGAAGATGAGGCCGAACAGGCCGAACAGGAAGCCGCCGAAGACGGTGACGAAGCTGATCAGGGCCAGAATGCCGAGGACGAGCGCGGTGATCGCCATGCCCTTGCCCCGCGGCGACTCCTGCCAGTACTGACCGCCCGGGGGCGGATACTGGCCGGGCGGCGGCGGGTATTGGCCGGGAGGCGGATACTGGCCCGGGGGCGGGTACTGCGACATGAGTCTTCCTCTCATCGCTCGGACGGGCGCTCGCGCGCGACGGTCCACACCTGATCGCGCTCCCTGGTCCCCGATGTTAATCGGACGAACCGGCCACGCCCGGGACGAGCGCGGCCCTCAGCGTGCCGAACTCACTGCCCGCCCAGGCGCGCGTGCATCTCCCAGACCAGGATCTCCGCCGGGCCGTGCGCGGTCACCCGCTGGCCGCCGCTGTGGCTGAGCCGCACCGCGTCCCCTGCGTACAGCGGACCCACGCCCTCCATCTCCACCTCGCCACGGGCCACGAACAGGTGCAGGTACGGCGCCTCGGGCAGGTGCACCGGGGCGGCGGGATCACCCGGCATCCTGGCCACGTGCAGGGCCGAATGGCTGCTGGCGATCGCGATGGCGGTGCGGTCGCGGTAGCGGGGCAGGCCCGCGGCGACGGTGACGAGCCGGCCGGAGGCGAGCTCGTCATCGATCTCGAGCTGCTGGTAGCCCGGGTCGCCACCCGGCTCGTCGGGCACCACCCACATCTGCACGAAATGCACCGGCTCGTCGTGCTCGACGCTGTTGTCCAGCCGCCACGAGTCGTTCTTCTCCGAGTGCAGGATGCCGGTGCCCGCGCTCATCCGCTGGGCCAGACCGGGGTAGATCACGCCACTGTGCCCGAGCGAGTCCTGGTGGACCAGGCTGCCGCCGAGCACCCAGGTGACGATCTCCATGTCCCGGTGCGGGTGGGTGTCGAAGCCCTGCCCCGGCAACACGATGTCCTCGTTGTTCACCAGCAGCAGGCCGTGATGGGTGTTGTCGGGGTCGTAATGCGCGCCGAAGGAGAACGAATGCTTGGAATCCAGCCAGGACACGCGTGTTTTCATCCGGTCGCCGCCCCGGTGGACATCGATGTGCGGCGTCGCGAGTGTGGACATCGGTCCTCCTCTCTGCGGCCGTGCATCGATGGTCGGGGGCGCACCTCACCTCGCGGTGCGCCACATTCCTAGTAAATTGTCCCGCATTCGGCATTTTACGCGAGCGTCGCGCCGGTGAACGGCAGGCGAGCAGTACCGGATTACGAGCGGGGAAACACCGTGGGCCACAATGCCAACCGGAGGTGACGAGCAGATGCGACCGGAGGCGCTCGCTCGCGTCGAGGAACAGTTGCGCGAACAAGCGCGTGCGCAGGGCATCACCGATTTCGTGGTGGGAATCGCGGTATTCCGGGAGGGCCGGTTGCTGGTCGTCCGCCGGGTGCCCGACGACTATTACGGCGGAATGTACGAATTGCCGGGCGGTGGGGTGGAAACGGGGGAATCGTTCGCCGAATGCGTGGCCCGAGAGTTGTTCGAGGAGACCGGGTTGCGGCTGCGCAGCATCGAGCGGTTTCTCGGCGCGATCGATTACGCGACACGCAGCAAACCGCGGGTGCGCAAGTTCAGTTTCCTGGTCGAGGCCGAGCCGGGTGAGGTCGCGCTGGCGCCCGGCGAGCACGACGCGTTCGCCTGGATCGACGCGGGCGCGTTGGAGGACCTGCCGATGGCACCGGACACGCGCACGGCGGTGCGGGCGCTGGTTCACCCCGACTGAGGCACGGCCGTGGCCCGACCGTGGCCGCGGACACGGCACAATCGGGGCGGTGTCGATCGGTCACCCCCCGGATTGCCCCGCCGCCCCGCAACCACCGTCGTTGCGGACCGCGCTGCGGGACAGCCCCGGCGTGGTGCGGTTGGCGGTGGTGCGGTTCGCCGGGCAATTCGGCGACGGCATGTTCCAGGCCGCGCTCTCCGGCGCCATCCTGTTCAATCCGGAACGCCACACCGATCCGCTGGCCATCGCCGCCGGTTTCGCGGTGCTGCTCCTGCCGTATTCCCTGATCGGCCCGTACGCGGGCGCGTTGCTGGACCGCTGGGATCGGCGCGCGGTGCTGCTGCTGGCCAACGTGGTGCGCGCGGTGCTGATCGGGATCGCCGCGGCGGGCCTGCTCGCGGGCATCGGTGAGACGCCGCTGTTGTTGCTGGCGCTGGCCGTGGTGGGGGTGAGCCGGTTCGTCCAGGCCGGGGTGTCGGCGGCGCTGCCGCGGGTGTTGGATCAGCACTGGCTGGTGGCGATGAACTCGGCGCTCGCGACGGTCGCCTCCGGGTGCGCGGGGGTGGGCGCGGGCGCTGCCGTGGCCGTGATCGGGGTGGTCGGCGCCGGTGATACCGGGTCGGCGGTGGCGGTGGCGGGCAGCGCGGTGGGGTCGGTGATCGGCGCGGTGCTGTCGGTCGGGTTCCGCGCCGGGGTGCTGGGGCCCGGCCCGGCGGCACGAGCGGATCGTCGGCGCACCGAGGCGGGTGCCGACGTGGCCGTCGGGGATACGAGCGGTCGCGCGGCCTCGGGGGAGACGGCGGACGCCGGTCGGGCGGACGACGGCGCTGCGACCGGCAGCGAGACCGCGGGCGCCGACCGGGGCACCGTGCGAGCGATCGCGGCCGGGCTGCGGACGGCGGCCTCGGCGGTGTGGGCCGCGCCGTCGGTGACCACGGCGATGATCGGCATCGGCACCCACCGGGTGGTGTTCGGGGCGAACACGCTGATCATGGTGTTGGTGCTGCGTCAGCCCGCCGACGGGTCGGCCTTGGGCGCCGGACTGATCGGCTTCGGTGTCGCGATCGCCGCGACGGCGGCCGGGATGCTGGTGGCCGCGGTGGTGGCGCCGCTGGTCATCCCACGGCTCGGCCGACCACGCACCGTGGTGGTCGGGCTGGTGGGCGCGATGCTCGTGCAACTACTGCTCGTCACACCCACCGCGCTCGCCGGGGCAGGCGCCGCCGGGCACCGCGCCCATCAGCTCCTGCTCGTCGGAGCCTTCCTGTTCGGACTGGCCGGGCAGACCATCAAGCTCACCGGGGACGCGGCGATGCAGATCGATATCGACGACCGCCGCCGCGGCCAGGTGTTCGCGTTGCAGGACACCGTGTTCAACCTCGCCTTCGTGGCCGCCATCGCGCTCACCGCGCTGGTGGTCCCGGCGGACGGCCGTTCACTCCCGGTCGTGCTGGCCGGTGCGGCGGGCTACGGCCTCGGTGTCGTCCTCGTCGCCGTCAATTCCCGGCGCACCGGCCAGGCGCGCTAGCGGGCCCGGCCCAGCGCCTCGGTGAGCGCGACCGGCGAGACCACGAGGCGGTCGAAGCGCCAGCCCTCGGCGGTCCGGCGTGCCCGGTAGTGGTGGATTCCGGCGGCGACGGCCTCGGTGGTGTCGTCGATGACGAAGACGGCGAGGTCGTGCGCACGCACCGTCGCGGTGTCGCCGTCGATCTCGATGACGAGATTGCCCTTGGTGTGCAGGGTGCGGGCGTACACCGCGTGACCCTTGCGCACGAGCGCGTCGAGTTCGGCGATGCCGTGCGCTTCGCCGCGCGGGGAACTGACCTCGACGTCCGCGGTGAAGAGCCGGTCGGTGTCGGCGAAGCCTTCGTCGACCCACACGCTGTGCCGGGCGACGAGCTCGGACAGTTCGGCGCGGTCGGCGAGGTCACGCAGGAGAGCTGGAGTGCCGGTCACGACGATCTCCCATTCTGTTAGTAGAACTAATGTTTGAAGTACTAACAAAAATAGACCGTTAGAAGTACTAATGCAATAGCGGTAGGCTGCCGACATGGAGACCGGCGAAGAACTGCGGTTCGACCGCGGCGCGGACACCCCCGAGCGCCTGACCAGGCGGATATCCCGCCTTGCCGCGATGACTGCCGCCCAGATGACCCGCGCGGCACGCACGGCGCTCCGCGCGGTGGGAGCCCACAAGGATCACTACGTCGTGCTGGCCGCGCTCGCCGAGTTCGGACCGGCGAGCCAGGCGGCGCTCGCGACGCGCAGCCATGTCTTCACGAGCGACCTCGTCGCCGTCCTCAACGACCTCGAAGCGGGCGGCTGGGTGCGCCGGGCGCCCGACCCGGCCGACCGGCGCCGCAACGTCATCACCCTCACCGAGCCGGGCGCACGCCGCCTCGATGAGCTCGACCGCGTCCTCGAACAGGTCGACCAGCACATCCTGGCGCCGCTGGACCCCGACGAGCGCGCCCAGTTGTTCGCACTGCTCGATCGCGTCAACCGCCACCTCGCGGACGCCGGGACGGCGCCGGACCCGCCGTAGCCGCTCAGCCCGCCCACGGCACGGACGGCGGGCTCGGTGGCACACCGGCGGCGCGGTCGGGACGCTGATCGGCCAACCGCCCGATGTCGTCGAGCGCGACCGGGTCGAGGCCGGCGAACCCGTCGGGTGGCCCGGCCTGCGGAACCGGGTACTCGCCGCCGGTTTCCCACAGCGCGTCGTCGGCCAGGCCGTCGCCGTCGAAATCCAGGCAGACCGCGTCCAGCGCACCGGTGCCCGCGAGGTCCAGGTCGGTGAGGGAGGACCAGTGGTGGACCTCGCCGTCGCCGGTGCCGAAGGAGTACCCGATCTCGTTCATATGGGATTGGACGCGGCCCTGTGCCATTCGGTTCCGGCCGGATCACCGGCCCGCGCAGCACGGTCCGGTAAGTTGATCACCCGACCGCTACGAACCGGGGAGCCGACCGACATGGGTGTACCGAGAAAGCTGGAGACCTCCGCGTTCTTCAGTGTTCTCGTCGCGGGTCTGGTGGGGATTCCGGCGCCGACCGCGGCGGCCGCGCCCCATCCCTGGATGCCCGCACCGGTGAACAGTTGCGGCGAAACGGGTTTCGATCCGCTGGCCCGGCTGCCGATGCCGGGGCAGCCCGCGCCGCCGCCCGTCCAGATCCCCTCCGAGATCGAGATCCCCGTGCCGATCCCGGAACTCACGCTGGTCCCGGTGCCCGACCCGCCTCCGGACTACACCCGGGTGGCCGCCGACCCGCTGCCCAAGGACCCGTGCGGCGACCCGTGCCCGGACCTGCGTGAACCGGTGGAGCCGGAGACCGCCCCGCCGGCCGAGGACGACACGAAGGCCGAGGAAGGCACCGAGGAGACTCCCGAGGAGGAGGAACTGTCGGTCGACGTGCCCGGGTCGGCGGACACCGGCAGCGGCTCGTCGGCGGGTAGCGGCTCCTCGGCGGGCAGCGGCGACACCGGGAGCAGCTTCGCCGGGGTGCAGGTGCCGCGCATCAGCATCCGCCCCGAGATCGAGCCCATTCCCATCCCGGTACCCGGTGGGCCGCAACAGGATCCGCAGCCGGCGCCGCCGGAGGTCGTGCATCCGGTCGAGCCGGGACCGCTCGCGCCCGCCCCGGCCGCCCCCGTGGTCGACACCGCGGAGCTGGTGGAGCAGGTGACCGGGCACGGTTCGGAGAACCGCACCGACGTGCGCTGGGCGATCAACGGCACCGACCTCGGCATCATGTGGGAGACCAAGCCCGGTGAGGTGGCGATGGTCTTCGGCGACACCTTCGGCGAAGGCTGGGAGTACGGCGGCGCGGGCGGATCGGACTGGCGCAGCAACGCGCTCGCCTACAGCACCGACACCGACCTCTCCGACGGCGTGCGCATCGACCGGATGGTGCAGGACAGCCGGTGCCATGCGGCCGAGCTGCTGTCGAGCCGCAAGATCAAGAACTGGGAGACCACGGTCATCCCGACCTCCGGCTTCGCCCTCGGCGACCGGCAGTACATGAGCTACATGTCGGTGAACCGCTGGAGCCGCATCCCCGGCATGTGGTGGACCAACTACGGCGGCATCGCCTACTCCGACGACAACGGTTCCACCTGGGTGAAAGACCAGCACGCCAAGTGGGACAACCTGTTCGGGCTCGGCCGGTTCCAGGTCGCCGCGATGGTGCCGCAGGGCGACTACGTCTACATGTTCGGCACCCCGAACGGGCGGGTCGGTGTGGTGGGGCTGGCCAGGGTGCCCAAGGAGCACGTGCTCAACAAGTCCGCCTACCAGTACTGGGTGAACGGTGACTGGGCTCCCGCGGCGGAGAACCAGGCCACGCCGTTGTTCCTCGGTATCGCCAGCGAGCTCTCGGTGCGCTACGACGCGGGCACCGAACGCTGGCAGATGGTCTACCTGGACTCCGCGCGCGGCGCGATCGTGTTGCGCGAGGCGACCACC
This sequence comes from Nocardia sp. FDAARGOS_372, assembly GCF_002554515.1. NCBI lineage: Bacteria > Bacillati > Actinomycetota > Actinomycetes > Mycobacteriales > Nocardiaceae > Nocardia > Nocardia sp. FDAARGOS_372. The sequence goes on from NZ_PDDW01000001.1 coordinate 4,701,733, forward strand.
CCGCAGGGCGCGTGGACCGACGGGGTGCCGCTGGTGTCGACCTCGGATTATCCGAAGGCCTACGGCGGCTTCATCCATCCCTGGTCCACCGGCGACGAGCTGTACTTCACCATGTCGGCCTGGGACAGCTACAACGTCTATCTCATGCGCTCGCCGGTGCGCTCACGCTGATCGGTCCGCCCGGCGGAACCGCAACCGTCCGCCGGGCCTGATCTGGGCGACCAGATCGATATCGGCGTCGAGCACCACCGCGACGACCGGATAGCCGCCGGTGATCGGATGGTCGGCGAGGAAGACCACCGGCTCGCCGCTCGGCGGCACCTGCACCGAGCCCGATGCCATGCCCTCCGTGCGCAATTCGCCCGCGACCGCGCGGCGCAGCGGCGGACCCGCCACCCGCGCGAGCCGGGCGCCGACCCGGTCGGTGTCGGTGGTGACCGACCACAGGCCGGTGAACAGCGCGTCGGGGTCGGTGAACCAGTCGGCGCGCGGCCCCGGCAGGGCGCGCACCGTCACGGGGTCGGGCTGCGGCGCGACCGGTGCGAGATCGACCAGCGGCAGTGTGCGCGGCGGCGGCCCGATCGGCAGGCGGTCACCGGCGCGCAGTGGTTCGGGCCCGATGCCCGCGAGCGTGTCGCGGCTGCGCGAGCCCAGCACCGGCGCGACGTCGACGCCGCCGCGCACCGCGACGTAGCTGCGCAGTCCGTGGGAGGCGAGACCGAGGCGCAGGGTCGCTCCCGGCGCGAGTTCGAGCACGCTCGCGTGCCCGACCGGGACGCCGTCCACGGTCGCCGGCGCCGACGCACCGGTGACGGCGACGGTGTGGTGCTGCTCGGCGCGTACGACCAGACCGCCGAGCAGTACTTCGATGCCCGCCGCGTCCTCCGGATTCCCGACCAGCCGATTCGCCAACCGCAGCGCCCCGCGATCGGCGGCGCCCGCCACACCGACCCCGGAATGGAACCACCCGGGTCTGCCGAGGTCCTGCACCGTGGCCGCCGGACCGACCGCCAGCACCCGCATCATCGGTCGACCGCCACGAACCGGACCGCCGAGCCCGCGCGGATCAGCGCTGGCGGATCGCGATCGACGTCCCACAGCACGGCGTCGGTGTGCCCGATCAGCTGCCAGCCGCCCGGGGTGCTGCGTGGGTACACCGCCGAGTACCCGCCGGCCAGGGCGACCGCGCCGGCCGGGATGGCGGTGCGGGCGCGGTCGCGACGCGGGACGGTCAGGCGTCCGTCCGGTGCTTCCAGGTAGCCGAAACCCGGTGCGAAGCCGACGAATCCGCAGCGCCACACGGTGCCGGTATGCGCCTCGATCACCGCGGGCACGGTCGTACCGAGCAGTTCGGCCACGTGCGCGAGGTCGGCGCCGTCGTATCGCACCGGGATCTCGACCGGCTCGGGTGCCGTTTCGGAGTCGGAAAGACTTGCCACGCCGACTGTTTCACGGGAAACGGCGGCGCCCGGCGTCAGCAGCGCCGCCAACTCGCGCCGGACCGGCTCGGCGTGCGCGGGCGACAGCACCGTCACCAGCACCGTTTCCGCCGCGGGCAGGACATCCTGCACCCCCTCGATCGGCCGCTCGCGCAGCTGCGCGGCAACGCGCGCCGCGGTGATCGCACTTCCGGGATACAGCAGCCAGGCGCGGTCACCGGCGGCCCGGATCCACCACTGTTCGGCGTCCTTCGCCACGGCACCGATCCCCGTCACGCCCGCAGCGCGCTCACCCGAACGCCTCGACGACCACACCGGCGGCGGCCAACGCGTCCCGGATCCGCCGCGCCATCTCGACCGCGTCGGGGGTGTCGCCGTGCACGCACAGGCTGCCCGCGCCCACCTCGACGGTGCCGCCCTCGACCACCCGAGCCCGCCCCTCGGTCGCGATCGATACCGCCTGCGCCACCGCCGCGTCGGCGTCGAGCACCGCGCCCGCCCGGCCGCGGGGAGCCAACCGGCCCTCCGGCGTGTACGCGCGGTCCGCGAAGCCCTCGCCGACGAACCGCACGCCCGCCGCCGTCGCGGCGTGCTCGAGCTCGGTACCCGCCGGGCCCAGCAACACCAGCTTCGGATCGAGGTCGGTCATCGCCGCCAGCACCGCGTCGGCGAGGTCGCGGCGCGTGGCCGCCGAGTGATAGAGCGCCCCGTGCGGTTTCACGTAACTCACCCGGCTGCCCGCGGCACGCGCGAAACCGTCCAGGGCGCCGATCTGGTACAGCACCTCGTCGCGCAGATCGGCGGGGTCGATCTCGATGCGGCGCCTGCCGAAACCGACCAGGTCGCGGTGGCCGACGTGGGCGCCGATGCGGACGCCGCGTTCGGCGGCCAGCGCACAGGTGCGGCGCATGATCGAGGGGTCACCGGCGTGGAAGCCGCAGGCGATGTTGGCGCTGGTCACCAGGTCGAGCATGGCCGCGTCGTCGCCCATCGTCCACGAGCCGAAGCCCTCGCCCAGATCGCTGTTGAGATCCAGCGGCATCGTGACTCCTCCCGTCGCTGCGGCGCGTGCGGTTCCATTGTCGTCGGCCGGTGCCCGCCGGCCAATCCGGTACGCGCGGACCGGTACCTCGATCCAGTACGCTCGGAACGGTCATGGCCGCGTATTTCGATCCGACGTCATGGTCTCCGTTGCGGGCCATCGATATCGGCAGGCGGCTGTTCGAGCAGTCCTGGCTGGAGCAGTGGCTCACCACCACCGCCGCGTGGATGGACCCGGTGGTCGACCTGGGGTCGGGCACCGTCACCGCGCTGCTGCCCGATGTGCTGATGACGGTGCTCAGCGAGGGCATCCTGAGCCGGTTCGGCGGCCAGGAGATCACCGTGACGCTGGTCGGTCACGAACTGCACGCGACCCTGCAGGTGTTGAAGGTGCGCAGGCGCGGCGCGCATTTCCAGACCAAGACGGTGCTGTCCCGGCTGCGCTGGGACGACCACCCGCTCGAGACGGTGACCGTCATCGCGCACGGTGTGCGGCTGATCCCGGGCGTGCCGAGCCGGGTGCGCACCGCCCGGCTCGAGGTGTCCGGGACCGTGACCCTCGCCGCGCTGGTGGCCTGGTTGAACACGCTGCCGCTGGCCTGGCACCTCGATGTGACCGCCGAGGGTGACGTGCGGGCGCGTCATCGGCGGCACGCGCTGACCGCCCTGGTGGACGGCGCGGTCACCGACAACCGGTTGACGCTACGGGTGCGGCGGGCCCGCTGGCGCGGCATCCCGCTGCCGCGGCGCCTGGTGGACCCGCCGGTGCTGCCGCTGCGCGATCTCCCGCGTGACCTGCGCATCGTGCGTGCGGCCCTGGACGGCGACCTGGTGCGGTTCGAGCTGGAACTGCCGGAGACGACGGCCTCGTTCGACCTCGCGCAGATCCGCGACGCCGTGGTGGCGGGCACCACGCTGATCGTCTTCTGAGCGTCAGCTCTGGCTCTTCCACCACTCCACCAGGGCGGCCTCGGCCTCCTCGCGGGTGAGCGGACCACGGTCCAAGCGCAGTTCCTTCAGGTACCGCCAGGCGCGGCCGACCTCGGGCCCCGGCGGCAGGCCGAGCAGCTCCATGATGGCGTTGCCGTCCAGGTCGGGCCGGACCTTGGCCAGGTCCTCCTCCTGCTGGAGCCGCGCGATGCGCTCCTCCAGCTCGTCGTAGGTGGCCTGCAGCGCACTGGCGCGGCGCTTGTTGCGGGTGGTGCAGTCGGCGCGCACCAGCTTGTGCAGGCGGGGCAGCAGGTCACCGGCGTCGGTGACGTAGCGCCGCACCGCCGAATCGGTCCACTGGCCCTTGCCGTAGCCGTGGAAGCGCAGGTGCAGGAACACCAGGCGGGCCACGTCCTCGGTGAACTGTTTCGGGTACTTCAGCGCGCGCATCCGTTTGCGCACCATCTTCGCGCCGACCACCTCGTGGTGGTGGAAGCTGACGCCACCGCCTGGTTCGTTGCGCTTGGTGTCGGGCTTGCCGATGTCGTGCAGCAGGGCCGCCCAGCGCAGCACCAGGTCGGGGTCGCCGTCCTCGAGGTCGATGGCCTGCTCGAGCACGGTCAGCGAATGCCGGTACACATCCTTGTGCTGGTGGTGCTCGTCGATCTCGAGCTTCATGGCGGGCACCTCCGGCAGCACCCGCTGGGCCAGGCCCGTCTCGCACATGATGTCGATGCCGTCGATCGGGTGGTCACCGGCGATGAGCTTGTCGAGTTCGACCCGCACCCGCTCGGCGGTGATCCGGTCGATCTGCTCGGCCATCCGGCCGATCGCCGCCCGCACCCGCGGGGCGAGCTCGAAGCCGAGTTGCGAGACGAACCGCGCCGCCCGCAGCATCCGCAGCGGATCGTCGTCGAAGGAGTCCTCCGGCGAGGCCGGGGTGTCCAGCACCCCCGCCAGCAGGGCGTCCATTCCGCCGAGCGGGTCGACGAACTCCAGCGAACCGTCGGCCGCGATGCGCACCGCCATCGCGTTGACGGTGAAGTCCCGGCGCACCAGATCACCCTCGAGCGTGTCGCCGAAGGTCACCTCCGGGTTCCGCGAGACCCGGTCGTAGGTGTCGCTGCGGAAGGTGGTGATCTCGAGCTGCTGCCCCGCCTTGGCGGCGCTCACCGTGCCGAAGGCCAGGCCCCCGGTGTCCCATATATGGTCGGCCCACCCGCGCATGATCTCGAGCACCTGCTCGGGCCGCGCGTCGGTGGTGAAATCCAGATCGGTGCCCAACCGTCCGAGCACCGCGTCCCGCACACTGCCGCCCACCAGGTACAACTCGTGCCCGCGCGCCGCGAACAACCCACCGAGCGGGGTGAGCACGTCGGCAAGCGCCCCGAGGGTCACCGCCGCCGAAGCAAGCAACCGCGTACGCCGATCCTCGGAGGGAAGCGGAGCTGTATCGGGCACGACAACATCCTCGGACTCGGGCGAAACCACAACGGAACTGTATATAGAGGCCGACCCCCCACCACACCCCGTCCCCACGGCCCCACACCCGGGAGACACAAGGGGGCCGCGACCCGCCGCGACGAAGGAGCGGCAATCCAACACAGTAAGCTTGCCAGGTGTCTCCGGCCGATCGCGCGAACAGTCGACGCCGCCAGCCGCGGCGCCGCGGTTCGGCGGCCGATGCGGCCAAGCCGCGTATGCGCACGGTGCGGGAGACGTCGGCCGGGGGGCTGGTGGTCGACGGGTTGGACGGCCCGAGCGAGCTGCGGTGTGCGGCGCTGATCGGGCGTACCGATCGTCGCGGTCGCCTGCTGTGGTCGTTGCCGAAGGGGCATATCGAGGAGGGGGAGACGGCGGAGCAGACCGCGATCCGTGAGGTGGCCGAGGAGACGGGCATCCAGGGGGTCGTGGTGGCCGAGCTGGGCAGTATCGACTATTGGTTCGTCACGGAGGGCCGCCGGGTGCACAAGACCGTGCATCATTTCCTGCTGCGTTCGGTCGGTGGGGAGTTGTCCGACGCGGATGTGGAGGTCACGTCGGTGGCGTGGGTTCCGTTGACGGAGTTGAATTCCCGGTTGGCGTACGCGGACGAGCGACGGCTGGCCGAGGTGGCGAATCGGCTGATCGACCGGATGGAGACCGGTAAGCGATGACGCGTGGGCTGTTCCGGTTCTTCGTGGCGGTCCTGACTCTGCTGGGTTCGGTCGCGATGGTGACGGGGGCGCCCGCGCCGCAGGCGGCGGCCCAGCCGAACGGGTCGAGTACGACGGCGCCGAAGTTCGTGAAGCTGTCGGTGGATTCGGTCACACCGTCGACGGTGACGGCCTCGTCGGATCCGGTGCTGACGGTGGCGGGAACGGTCACCAACATCGGCGACCGCGTGGTGGAGGACGTCAGTGTGCGCCTACAGCGCGCCGCCGCGGTGTCCGCGCCGTCGGAGTTGCGGTCGGCGCTGCAGCTGGATCAGGTGAACTACGAGATCGCGGGTCCGTTCGAGGACGTGGTGTCGCAGTTGAATCCGGGGCAGCGGCGCCAGTTCACGGTGACGTTGCCGCTGCGTTCGGATGCGGCGGCCTCGCTGCAGATCACCGAGCCCGGGGTGTACCCGGTGTTGTTGAACGTCAACGGGGTGCCCGCCTACGGCGGCCAGGCCAGGCTGGACGACGCCCGGTTCCTGCTGCCGGTGCTGAGCCTGCCGCAGACCGCCACCGAGGGGCACCCGCCGGTCCCGCCGCCCGCGGGCGCACCGGTGGCCACCACGATGCTGTGGCCGTTGGCGGATCGGCCCCGGCTGGTCGCGGGCGCGCCGGGTTCGGTGGACGGGCAGGTCGAGCTCACCGACGACGAGCTGGCGGCCTCGCTCGGCAAGGGCGGCAGGCTGGACCAGCTGCTCGGCTCGCTGGAGGCCGTGTTGGGTTCGGGCCCGACGCGCAACCGGGAGCTGGCGTCGTCGATCTGCCTGGCCGTCGATCCCGATCTGCTGGTGACGGTGCAGGCGATGACGAACGGCTACCGGGTGCTGGCCAGCCCGTCGGATCCGGACGGCGCGACCAGGGAGGGCACCGGCGCGGAGCAGGCCACGACGTGGCTGGACCGACTGCGCGCGATCGCGCCCTCGCTGTGCACGGTGGCGCTGCCGTTCGGTCAGGTGGATGTCACGGCGCTCGCCGCGGTGAACGACCCGGAGCTGTCCGCGCGCGCCCTGGACGAACCGGCGGAGATCGTGGATTCGGTGCTCGGGGTGCGCTCGGTGCGCGGGGTGAGCCTGCCCGATGCCGGGACGATCGACGCCGCGGCCGGAATGCTCCTGCGCCGGCACGGTTTCGCCACCGCGGTGCTGGCCGATTCGGCGACCGCGCCGCTGGGCACGGTGGGCGCCTCCGCCGATCTGGACGAGGGGTATTACGCCGACGGCGAGACGACCGCGCCCGACACCGCGCCCGCGCCGGCGCTGGTGCGGTTGCCGGAGGTGACCGCACCGCAGGCGCCCGAGCACGGCGCGCCGGCGTCCGAACCCGCGCCCGCGGGTGCCACGTCGGTGGTGGCGGGCGCTCCCGCCGAGCCGCCCGCCGCCGCGCCCGATCCCGCGCTGCGGGTGGCGACGTTCGACATCTGGTCGGCCACGGCATTGGCCGCGGTGGGGTCCAATCCGCCGACGCCGTCGTTCACCCCGTCGGGTGTGCGGTACGAGGTGACCAACGATTCCCGGTCGGCCCGCCTGCAGGACGCCCTCGGCGCGGTCTCGTGGCGCGCGCTGAACCCGCAGGCGCCGGGTCCGCGGTCGTTGCTGGTGATGCCGCCCCAGCAGTGGGGCGTCAACGCGGACGAGGCGACCGAGCTGCTGCGTCAGGTCGAGTCGCTGATGCGTGCCGGGCTGGCGACGCCGCGGGCGTTCACCGATCTGCTCGCCCAGCCGCCGGATCCCGAACCCTACGAACTGGATCTGCTGCCGCGTGCCACCACGGACGGCGCACCGGCCCGTTTCGTCGAACCGATCCGCGAGCAGGGGCGCCGGATCACCGATCTGTTCCGGTCGATGGTCGACGTGCCCGAGATCCAGCCGAGCCCGCGCGAGTTCGTCACACCGTTGCGCGACGACCTGCTGCGGGTGCTGAGCCTCTCCGATCGCCGCACCGGTAACTCCGGGCAGCCGGACGCCTGGGCGCAGCGCAGGCTCGACCAGACCACCCGCACCGTCGACAACCTGTACCGCTCGGTCACCGTGCTGCCGCCGGGCGGTGCCTACACGCTGGCGACCGAGCAGAGTCCGCTGCTGCTGGTGGCCCGCAACGACCTGCCGGTGGCCATCCGGATCCGGTTCCGGATCGAGGTGCCCGACGGTGCGGAGATCACCGACCTGGGCGAACAGCAGCTGCCGCCCAAGGGCACCCGCTCGTTCCGGGTGCCGACCCAGGTGAACGACAGCCGCAAACTGGTGATCCCGATCTCGATGACGACCGCCGACGGTGTGCTGCTCGGGGAGTCGACGTCGGTGTCGGTGCGCTCGAACGCCTACGGCCAGACACTGGCGATAATGACCGCATGTGCCGGATTGCTGCTGTTCCTGTTGGCCGGGCGCCGGTTGTGGCACCGGTTCCGGGGCAAGCCCGATCCGGCCGACGAGGGTTTCGACGCCGTCGCGCGACGTCGGCTCGGCCGCTACCGGCGCGCGCGCAAACAGCTGCTGAGCGCGGAGCACGCGGGGAACGAGTGACCGGGGCTCGTCCGGTGTGCCCGGTGAGGGACAATCGAGGGGCAGACGAGCACGGGCCGGCAGCGGCAGCGGCGTCACGGTCGCGCCCGCATCGGTCCGTGCGGCGGAGGCCTGCGGGGGAGCCCGGTGGGCGAAACGCCGTTCCGGCAGGCCGGGGCGCGGGTCCGGTACGACACAGGAGGCATGATGAGCGACGATGATCTCTCCGCTCATCGGCCAGGACCCGACGACCGGCCCGAGACGCCCCCGGTCCGCCGGGCGCCGTCCGCGCCCTGGGAACGCGGGCGCGGACCGCAGGAGGAGCCGGGGATGAACCGTCCCGATCCCCAAGGCGGACCACCGCGAATTCCTCAGGTCAGCCGTCCGCAGGTGCCGCCGGGCCATCGCATGGGTCCGCCCACCGCGCCGATGCCCCCGCCCTCGGGTCCGCTGCCCACCCAGCGCGCACCGGAGGGACGACCCGTGCCGCCCCGCAGTGGAGCAGCGCCGGGCCGCCCTACCGGACCCGAGCCGACGCCCGGGCGCGCACCCGTGCCGGGCGGAAATCCTCGTCACCCCGGCCACGCCCCCGGCCCGGTGCCTGCTCCTGGTCCCCAGCCCGGGCCCGGGCGACCGGCCGCGGGCCAGGACTTCGGTCCCGGTCACGCGCCGGGTCAGCGGCCCGGCGCCGAGCGCGTCGCGCCACCCGCAGCGGGCTTCGCCCCCGACGCGCCGGGCCGCGTCCCCGCACCTGGCAGGCCGCCGGTACCACCCGCGTCCGATCAGCCGCCCGGCCGACAGCGGACCCCCGGCCCGGCTCCGGGCTATCCGCCCGCACCCGACGGCGCTTCACCCCGGCGTGGCCCCGTGCCGCCCGGCGGACCGGCACCCCGTCGCGGCGCCCCGACGCCAACCCCGGGCCACGGTCAGCGCCCCGTGCCACCGCTGCCGCCCGAGGCACCGCGTCCCGCGCAGCCCACCCGGATCCCGCCGCAGCGCCCCGACCGCACCCCGCCACCGGGCAGGCCGTTCCCGACGCCCGCGCACGGCGCGCGGCCGGTCGCCGCTCCGGAGCGGATTCCCGAGCCGGTGCCCGCGGCGGCCGGTAAACCCGTCGGCGCGAGCCGGGTGGTGCCACCGCCGCGACCTCGCGACGCCCGGCCGAGCACGCAGGAATGGGAAACCGAGCCCGAGGAATCGGCCGAGCAGCCCAAGCAGAGCGCCGCGGCGCGGCTGCTGCGCGACTCGGGATCGATCGCCATCGCGACCCTGGTCAGCCGGATCACCGGCTTCGCCAAGGTGTTGATGCTGGCGGCCGTGCTCGGCCCCCAGATCGCCAGTGCGTTCACCTCGGCGAGCCTGATCCCCAACATGATCGCCGAGTTGGTGCTCGGCGCGGTGCTCACCGCCATCGTGGTGCCGACGCTGGTGCGCGCGGAGCAGGAGGACCCGGACGGCGGCGCCGCCTTCGTCCGGCGACTGGTCACCGCGGCGTTCGTGGTCCTGGCCACCGCGACGGTGCTGACCACGGCCGCCGCGCCGATCCTGGCCAGTCGCGTCTTCGTCGACGCCGACGGCCAGGTGGACACCGCGCTCACCACCGCCCTGACCTTCCTGCTGGTGCCCGCGATCCTCTTCTACGGCATGTCGGCGCTGTTCACGGCGGTGTTGAACACCCGGCAGAACTTCAAGCCGGGCGCGTGGGCACCGGTGCTGAACAACGTGGTCGTGCTCGTGGTGCTGGCGACCTACGCGTTGACCCCCGGCGAGATCACGCTGGACCCGGTACGGATGAGCGATCCGAAACTGCTGGTCCTCGGTGTGGGCGTCACGCTGGGTGTGGTGACCCAGGCGCTGGTGCTGCTGCCCGCGATCCGTCGCGAGGGCATCGACCTGCGGCCGCTGTGGGGTGTGGACGACCGCCTCAAGCAGTTCGGCACCATGGGCGCGGCCATCATCCTGTACGTGCTGATCAGCCAGATCGGCCTCATCTTCGCCAACCATGTGTCCTCGCAGGCCGACCAGGCCGGTCCGGCGATCTACTCCTACACCTGGCTGCTGCTGCAGCTGCCCTACGGCGTCCTCGGCGTCACCTTGCTGACCGCGATCATGCCCCGGCTCAGCCGCAACGCCGCCGCCGACGACACGCCCGCGGTGGTGGACGACCTGTCGGTGGCCACCCGCCTGACCATGATCGCGCTGGTCCCGGTCGTCACGTTCTTCACGCTGGCGGGCCCCCAGGTGGGCGAGGCGCTGTTCGGCTACGCACGGTTCTCCGGCGACGCCGAACGGCTCGGTCACGCGCTGAGCTGGTCGGCCTTCTCGTTGATCCCGTACGCGCTGGTGCTGATCCACCTGCGGGTGTTCTACGCCAGGGAGCAGGCGTGGACGCCGACCTGGATCATCCTCGGCATCACCGGCGTGAAGATCGTGCTCTCGGCGCTCGCCCCCTACCTCGCGGGATCCGACGAGCAGGTGGTCATCGTCCTCGGCGTCGTCAACGGCGTGAGCTTCGCCGTCGGCGCGTGCATCGGCGGATACCTGCTGCACCGCAGCCTGGGCGATCTGCGGATGGCGAACGTCGGCCGGACCGTGACGCGGGTGGTGCTGTCCTCGGTCGCCGCGGGCGCGGTCATGCTGATCGTCGACATCGTGCTCGGGCTGAACCGGCTGTCGGACGCGCTCGGCGGGCCCGGCTCGCTGATCCGCGTCGCCATCGACGGCATCGTGCTGTTCGCCGTCGCGTTCGGGCTGATGCGGCTGGCGGGCATTCCGGAGATCGTCGCGATCACCGTCGCGATCTCGCGCCGGCTCGGGATCACCCCGCCCGCGCCCGATCTCGATCTCGACGGCCCGGTCGAGGAGGAATATGCGACCCAGGTCCTGCGCAGGCCCGATCACTACATGTACTCCGGCTTCGACCCGGTCATGGATGCCCAGACGATGGTGCTGCCCGTGATCCGCCCCGAAGCTGTTGACGCCACCGGCCGAGTTCAGTTCCCGTACCCTGTTCGGCAGAAGAGCACAAGTGGCGAGTTCGCCGGCAGTTCGGCGTATCAGGGCGAAGCGACCAATCTTGGCGAAGGAGGAATGAGGGTGAGCGACGACGCGGCGGTGGGCGGCGTCCCAGCCGCCGATTCTTCTGCGACGCCGGCGGCCGGCGTGTCGACCGACAAACCGCCCGCCGCGGAGAAGCCGTCGGAAGCCGGGCACGAAACCGGCGCCGCCGCAGCCGAGCCCGCGCCGGGTCCGCGCGAGGATCGCCACGCGCCGCCGCGCGATCCGATGTACGACACCGGCATGATCCCGATCCCGCCGCGGCAGGTGCCCCCGCCCGCCGCCGAGGATCCCACCCGGCGCGTGCCGCGCGGTCCGAAGCTGATCCCCGGCGCCTCGGTGGCCGGCGGCCGGTACCGCCTGCTGGCCAGCCACGGTGGCGCCCGCGGACTGAAGTTCTGGCAGGCGCTCGACATCAAGCTCGACCGCGAGGTGGCGCTCACCTTCGTCGACGCCGACCAGAAGGCCGGCGACAACTCCGGCCACGACGGCCCGCAGGCGATCCTGTCGCGCACGCTGCGGCTCGGCCGCATCAACTCGCCCGGCCTGGCCCGTGTCCTCGACGTGGTGCGCGGCAGCTCCGGCGGCATCGTGGTCGCCGAATGGACGCCGGGCCGCTCGCTGCGCGAGATGGCCGAGACCGTGCCGTCGCCGATCGGCGCCGCGCGCGCGATCCGCGCCTTGGCCTCGGCCGCGGAACTGGCCCATCGCGGCGGCGGCTCGCTCTCGATCGATCACCCCGACCGGATCCGCATCAGCGCGTCCGGTGACGCGGTGCTCGCCTTCCCCGGCACACTCGCCGACTCCGACGCCCAGTCCGACGTGCGCGGCCTCGGTGCGATGCTGTACGCCCTGATCACCGCGCGCTGGCCGATCCGGCCGGGCGGGGTGAGCGGCAGCGCCGCGACGGTCGGCGGACTGCGCCTGGCCGACTTCGGCCCGGACGGCACGCCGGTGGAGCCGCGCCAGATCCGGCCCGAGGTGCCGTTCGAGATCTCGGCGGTCGCGGTGCGCTCGCTCGAGTCGAACAAGGGTGTCCGTACCGCCGCCACCGTGCAGCATGTGCTCGAGCAGGCGTCGGTGGTGGATCAGAAGACCGATTTCATCCCGGTGCTGCGGCTCGGGCAGCGTGCCCAGCCGCCCGGCGACGATTCGCTGGCCGACCCGGAATTGCTGGCGCAGGAACGGGAACGTTCGCAGCGCATGGTCTGGGTGATGGTCGGCCTCGGTGTGCTGGCGGCGCTGGTCGTCGGCGTGGTGATCTGGTGGCTGGTGAGCATCTTCGCCCCCGGCGCCTCCGACGCACCGCTGGACGAGCAGCGCAACATCGGCCTGACCACCAACAGCACCCCGGCGCCCACCCCCGCCGCGCCCGGCGCGGTGCCGAACAACCCGGTGGCCGGTGGTGTCCCGGTGCCGGTGACCGGTGTCACGGTCTTCTCCCCACAGGGCACACCGGACGGGGTGAACTCGGTGAACGCGGTGCTGGACAACGACCCCGCGACGGTGTGGCGCACCGATCAGTACTTCCAGCAGTTCCCGGCCCTCAAGAAGGGGGTCGGCCTGATGGCCACGCTGCCGAGCCCGGCGAAACTGACGAACGTGTCGATCAATTCGCCGACGCCGGGTACTTCGGTGGAAATTCGCACCTCGCCGACGAATTCGCCGACGTTGGATCAGACGCAGCTGATCGGCACCGCCCAGCTCGGTGCGGGTGTGACCGAAATTCCGGTCAGCACAGATCAATCCGCCCGCTATGTGCTGGTGTGGATCACCGGCCTGGGCAACACGGGCAATCAATTCCAGTCGGCCATCGCCGACCTGCGTTTCGACGCCGCGCCCTGACGGCACCCCGCTACCCGGCGGGCCCCGGATCCAAACCTGGTCTGGTTGCTGCCCGTTCGGCACTGCCGATATGATCGGCTGGCGCTCTCAGCAGGGGAGCTTCCCGGGTTCTGGTGTCGCGATCCCGGATGCTGCGAAGAATTCTCGATGACGGTCGACGGTGGCTGTCGTCAGGTGAGCGCCGTCCAAGGGGTTGGTTTTGTCGTCGGAATTGAACGAGGATTCCCGAGGGGGAAGTTCGCGGCCGGTCACGGCCCGCGAACGCTCGTTCGCGCTCCACGAACTCTCCGACGTCGAGTTGCTGCAGGCGCACGCGGCCGGGCGCGGGCATGCCTTCGCCGAGCTGTTGCGCAGGCACAACGATCATCTGTGGCAGACGGCCCTGCGCACCTCCTACACCCGCGAGGACGCCGCCGATTCGCTCCAGGACGCGCTGCTCTCGGCGCACCGCACGGCGGGCACGTTCCGCGCCGAGGCGGAGGTGCGCAGCTGGCTGCACGCGATCGTGGTGAACGCCTGCCTGGACCGCATCCGCCGCAACAAGACCCGGCGTGCGGTCTCCTTCGCGCCGGAGAGCCTGCCCGAACGCACCGAGGAACGCGACGCCTTCGCCGAATTGGAGATGTCGCTGGTGGTGGACCGCGCCCTGTTCTCGCTACCGCCCGATCAGCGCACCGCGCTGGTCGCCGTGGACCTGGAGGGGTATAGCGTGGCCGACGCGGCCGCGATGCTCGGCGTGCCGGAGGGGACGATCAAGAGCCGGTGCGCCCGGGCCAGGCAACGGCTGCAGGAACGTTTGGAATTTCTGCGTGATCCGGGGAACCGGAAGTAATCGTGGTGCGTCATTAATAGTGACGAGCCAGTTGGCGATGTTCACAACGTGACCCCCGACCAGGGGCCGCACGAATGTACGTGACGATCGCAGACCAGCGACCGTGACGTCGGACGACGAGACACAGATGTCGAATGGGAAAAACGGAGGTGCGATGGCGACCCGGTCCGTACCGCAGCCTCCCTTCTCGGCGGAGCTGCTGGCCGACCTGCACGCCGACAACATCGATCCCGAACTCGGCGCGCAACTGCGGCCGGTCGTCCGGGCCGACGCGAGCGCGTCGCGCTACCTACACGACCTGGACGAGGTGAGCGCCCGCGTCCGCGCGCTGGGCACCGACGACCGCATCATCCACCCCATGCCCGCCGACGTGGCGGAACGGTTGGCGGCCTTCGTCGACGCCCTCGACAGCGGCGCGGAGTCCGCGGCATCGAATGGTGCGCCGACGAACGCAAACGGCTGGGGCCCAACCCATTCCGAGTCACCCATGCCTCGGATTCCGGATGCCGAAGCAGTCGGCGCGGGCGATTTCGGTGACGTGCCGTTCGGCGCGACCGGCTTCCCGGCACCCGTCGACCCGGCCGACGCGCCGGGGACCGTCACCCCGATGCGCCCGCGGCGGCGCGGTGCCCTGCGGTGGGCGGCCGCCGCGGCCGCCACCGTGGCCATCCTCGCCGGCGCGGGCATCGGCCTGCGGCTCACGTCGGTCACCGAGGGTCCGCCGGTCGCGCAACCGACCTCGACGGCCCGGATAGGCGACGAACTCACGGCCACCGCCGCGCTGGCCGCACTCGGCCGTCACGACGTCACCGGCCCCCTCGCCAACGACGCCGCGCTGGACCGCTGCGTACAGGCCGCCGGGCTCGACCGACCGGTGCTCGGTGCCATGAACATGACCTATCGCGGCGACAACGCGGTGCTGATCCTGCTCAGCGGACCGGCCACGCCGAAGATCACCGCACTGGTCGTCGGACCGGGCTGCACCACCGGCGATCCGCAAGTGCGCAACATCACCGACATCGGCTGACCCGCCGCGGGCGGACCCGGCCCGGGAACAACAGCGTTTAGGCTGTTGTTGATCGTCACGTTCCCCGCAGATCTTTCGGAAGGGTCTCATGAGCACGCCAGTTCGCGACCTGATCATCGTCGGCTCCGGCCCGGCCGGTTACACCGCGGCCGTGTACGCGGCCCGCGCGGAGCTGAAGCCGCTGCTGTTCGAGGGCACCCAGTTCGGCGGCGCGCTGATGACGACCACGGAGGTCGAGAACTTCCCCGGCTTCCGCAACGGCATCATGGGCCCCGACCTCATGGAGGAGATGCGCGAGCAGGCCAAGCGCTTCGGCGCGGAGATCCGCACCGAGGACGTCGACGCCCTCGACCTCACCGGCCCGGTGAAGAAGGTCACCGTCGGCGACGAGACCTACGAGGCCTACGCGGTGATCCTGGCGATGGGCTCGGCGGCCCGCTACCTGAACGTCCCGGGCGAGGAGCGCCTGCTCGGACGCGGCGTGAGCGCGTGCGCCACCTGTGACGGCTTCTTCTTCCGCGGCCAGGACATCGTCGTGGTCGGCGGCGGCGACTCGGCCATGGAGGAGGCGACCTTCCTCACCAAGTTCGCCAGCAGCGTCACCATCGTGCACCGCCGCGAGGAGTTCCGGGCCTCGCGCATCATGCTCGAGCGCGCCAAGGCCAACAGCAAGATCAAGTTCGTGCTGAACGCCGAGGTCACCGAGGTGCACGGCGACACCTCCGTGACCGGCCTCACGTTGCGCGACACCCGCACCGGCGAGACCTCGCACCTCGCGGCCACCGGCCTGTTCGTGGCGATCGGCCACGACCCGCGCAGCGAACTCGTGCGCGACCAGGTCGAGCTGGACGCCGAGGGTTACGTGGTGGTCGAGCACCCCACCACCGCGACCAAGATCCCCGGCGTCTTCGCCGCGGGCGACCTCGTCGACCACACCTACCGCCAGGCCATCACGGCCGCGGGCACCGGCTGCCGCGCCGCGATCGACGCCGAGCGCTGGCTCGCCGAACAGGGCGACATCACCGACAACACCCTGGACAACGCCGGTGAGCCGGTTGCGGTGAACGCCAACTGATTTCGTCGCCGAACAGCTTCGAGCACGACTGCGCTTCGAGCACGACAGCAAGGAGATACCCCATGTCCGAGAACGGCAAGACGGTCACCGTCACCGACGCGTCCTTCGCCGACGACGTCCTGATGAGCGAGAAGCCCGTGCTGGTGGACTTCTGGGCGGACTGGTGCGGCCCGTGCAAGATGGTCGCCCCGGTGCTCGAGGAGATCGCGGGCACGCACGCCGACAAGCTGACCGTCGCCAAGCTGGATGTGGACGCCAACCCCGCCACCGCCCGCGATTATCAGATCCTGTCGCTGCCCACTATGATGCTGTTCCGCGGCGGTAAGCCGGTGAAGCAGATCGTCGGCGCCAAGGGCAAAGCGGCCCTCCTGCGCGAACTGGACGGCGTCATCTGACGCCGGGAGATCACGACGCGCCGTAGGATGCCTGCACCCGGTAATTGCCGAATTCCGGGCCAGGTCTGAGACAATCGACCGACGCTCCGGTCGTGCGAGGGTGTGTGCGCCATCGCATGAGTGGGTACCCGGGTTGACGGAAGGAAAGGGCTCTCACGCATGCACCGACTTCGTCACGGCGACACCGGCCCAGCTGTAGCAGAGGTCCGGAGCACCCTGGCAAGTCTCGGATTCCTGCACGCACACGCCGGCTCGGACGAGTCGCAGTCGCCCGAGTACTGGAAGGACACCGAGGCCTCCTTCGACCATCACCTCGACTCCGCGGTCCGCGCGTTCCAGCAACATCGCGGGCTGCTGGTCGACGGTGTGGTCGGCCCGGCGACGTACCGGGCGCTGAAGGAGGCGTCCTACCGGCTCGGCGCCCGCACCCTGATCTATCAGCTCTCGGCGCCCCTCTACGGCGACGACGTGGCGACCTTGCAGCGCAAGTTGCAGGATCTCGGGTTCTACGTGCACCGGGTGGACGGCTACTTCGGCCCGCACACCCATGACGCGCTCACCGCGTTCCAGCGCGAGATCGGCCTGTCCGCCGACGGCATCTGCGGCCCCGACACGCTGCGTTCGCTGGAACTGCTCGGTGCCCGTGTCACCGGCGGCAATCCGCACCGGATCGCCGAGGAAGAGGTCGTGCACCGCGCGGGACCGCAGCTCACTGGCAAGCGCATCGTCATCGATCCCGGTCTCGGCGGTCCCGACAAGGGCTACGCCGTGCCGTCGGAGTTCGGTGACGTGTACGAGTCGGAGATTCTCTGGGATCTGGCCAGCCGGCTGGAGGGCCGGATGGCGGCCACCGGCATGGAGACCTTCCTGTCGCGGCCGTGGGGGTCCAACCCGACCGATGCCGAACGCGCCGAGACCTCCAACGCCTTCGACGCCGATCTGATGATCTCGTTGCGCTGCGCGACGAATCCCAGCCCATCCGCCAACGGAGTGGCCAGCTTCCACTTCGGCAACTCGCACGGGTCGGTCTCGATGATCGGTCAGGTGCTGGCCGGGTTCATCCAGCGCGAGGTGGTCGCGCGCACGTCGCTGCAGGACTGCCGCACGCACGCGCGGACCTGGGATCTGCTGCGGCTGACCAAGATGCCGACCGTCCAGGTCGACATCGGGTACCTGACCAACGAATACGACGCGTCGGTGCTCACCAACCCACGCATGCGCGACGTGATCGCCGAGGCCATCCTGATCTCGGTGAAGCGGCTCTACCTGCTCGGCCAGGACGACCAGCCCACCGGCACCTACACCTTCGCCGAGCTGCTCGCCGAAGAACTGGCCGCCGCCGACCGCTCCTGAACCACCGAAAGAGCCCCCGTCGACCGTGATTCGACGGGGGCTTTCTCGTGCGCTGGGTCAGCGTGCTCCGGCGCGGGTCGGCACGGTCAGCGACGCCGCCGCCAGCAACTGGTCGAGCGCGCGTTCGACATCTTCCTTCCAGCCGTGATCGGAGTCGAGCTCGAGCCGCAGCCGCGGGAACCGGTGGTGCGGCGCCACGACTTCGAAGCCGAAGTCCTCCAGTAGATCCGCCTCGATCATGCAGGTCTCGGGGGAGCAGTCGGCCGACGGCGCCGACTTGCCGCGCACCGGCCCGCCGATCCGCTCCATCAGCCGCATCGACCCGGCGATCCGGTCCGACAACGGTTTCGACGCGGGCCCGGACCGGATGCCGAACGCCTCGAGCGCCCGGACACCGCGCCGCACCAGATCCGAGACGACGGCTTGGAGCAGGCGGTGGGCGATGTCGTCGTCGCGGTGCGCGGGCTCGGTGCACAGGGTCGTCAACAGAATCGCGTCCGGGCTCACCGGGGAGGTGGGAAACAGCGTCGCCCGGGGCACCGCGGTCGGCGGCGAGTACAGCGCGCAGCCGGCTGCCTTACCGTCCACGTGCGCGACCTGACCGCAGGACCCCCACTCCAGCATGACCGTGGAGAGCCAGGCCTCCTTCTCGAAGACCGGGTCGCTGAATCCGTGGGAGTCCGCGGCGACGGCGGGATCGATCTCCCAGAACACACACCTCCTGGCGTGTGCGGGCAGCTTGTCCAACCCGTCGAGGGTAAGTGCTGTGACGCTGGTCGACACCGCTCTGCTCAGCCTCCAGCTGTCCGATTCATCCACGCTCACGCCGCATCACAGATCATCTTAGAACCTGCCTCATTCCACGTCGCTGTGCTGTTGATCAGGAGGCCCGACCGCGGCGACTTTCCGGCGAACAGCGCACACCGGACCGCGATCGAACGCGCCGTCACAGTGACGTTTCGGCGCCGGGTCCCTGGTTATCGAGAAATCAGTGCTGATTTCGTCACTCGGACGACATCTGAAGCTGCTGTTGCTGCATCAGACCGACGATCCGTTCGAGGTCTTCCACCGACCCGAATTCGACGACGATCTTGCCCTTGCGCTTGCCCAGGCTCACCGTCACGCGCGTGTCGAACGAGTTCGACAGCTTCTCCGCGACGTCCTGCAGACCGGGCATGTGGATGGGCTTGCGCTTGGGTGCCGGGGGAGTGGCGGCGGAGTCCGGCTCGCGATTGGCAAGCGTCACCGCCTCCTCGGTCGCCCGCACCGACATCCCCTCGGCGACGATCCGCGCGGCCAACGCCTCCTGCGCGTCCGGTCCGGCCTCCAACCCGAGCAGCGCCCGCGCGTGCCCGGCGGACAGCACGCCCGCCGCCACCCGACGCTGCACGGGAATGGGTAGTTTCAGCAGCCGGATCATGTTGGTGACGACGGGGCGGGACCGGCCGATCCGGGCGGCGAGTTCCTCGTGGGTGACGCCGAACTCCTCCAGCAGCTGCTGATAGGCGGCCGCCTCTTCGAGCGGGTTCAGCTGGACCCGGTGGATGTTCTCCAGCAGCGCGTCGCGGAGCAGCGCATCATCGGCGGTCTCGCGCACGATCGCCGGAATCGCCTCGAGGCCCGCTTCCTGGCATGCCCGCCAGCGCCGCTCGCCCATGACGAGCTGGTACTTGTCGACACCCGGCTCCAGCCGCCGCACGACGATCGGCTGCATCAGACCGAACTCGCGGATGGAGTGGACCAGCTCGGCGAGGGCGTCTTCCTCGAAGACCTGGCGCGGCTGCTTGGGATTCGGCTCGATCTGATCCGGCGGAATTTCGCGATAGACCGCGCCGCTCGGCGAGGTCAGTTCCTCCGCCTGGGTGTCGGACCGGAGCGGGGAGGCGGGCTTGGCCCCGGCCGGGTCCACGCCGATGATCACGTTCGCGGCCGCGGTGCCAAGCCCGTTGGGCGTGACCAGTCCCTTGGGCTTGGCTGTCCCGGGCGGGGCGGTGGGGGTGGTCAGTCCGTTCGGAATGGTGTCCGGTCCTGTCGGGATCAACGCCGCAAGACCGCGTCCCAGTCCGCCCTTCTTCGCCTGACTCATCGGCTTACCGATCCCTTCCCTCGTTCCGCCACAACCGGGTCACCGCGACCCGGGTCACTCCGTACCGCTCGTGATCTGACGGGCCATCGCGCGCTGCGCGATCTCCCGCCCGGCATCGAGATAGCTCATCGCACCCCGGGAGCCTGGATCATAATCGAGCACCGTCATGCCGTAGCCCGGCGCCTCGGACACCTTCACGCTGCGGGGGATCACCGAGCGCAGCACCACATCACCGAAGTGTCCGCGTACTTCCTCGGCCACCTGGTCGGCGAGCTTGGTCCGGCCGTCGTACATGGTCAGGATCACCGTGGAGACGTGCAGCTCGGGATTGAGGTGCGCCTGCACCAGGCTGATGTTGCGGATCAGCTGGCCCACCCCCTCCAGCGCGTAGTACTCGCACTGGATCGGGATGAGCACCTCCTTGGCGGCGACGAGCGCGTTCACCGTGAGCAAGCCCAGCGACGGCGGGCAGTCGATCATCACGTAGTCGATGTCGTACCCGGCGATGTTCGCCTCCTGGATCGCCGCCTTCAGACGACCTTCCCGCGCGACCATCGAGACGAGTTCGATCTCGGCGCCGGCCAGGTCGATGGTCGCCGGGATGCACAGCAGATTCTCGTTGTGCGGACTCTGCTGAATCGCATCCTTCACGGTGACCTCACCGATGAGGAGTTCATAGCTGGAGGGGACGCCGGAATGGTGATCGATGCCGAGCGCGGTACTCGCGTTCCCCTGCGGATCGAGATCGATCACGAGCACCTTCATGCCCTGATGCGCGAGAGCCGCGGCGAGATTCACCGCGGTCGTCGTCTTCCCGACACCGCCCTTCTGGTTGGCGATGGTGATGATCCGTTGCTCGCGAGGTTTCGGCACAGTCACCTTTCCTGGATGCAGTATCTGACTTGCCCGCTGAGCCTCGGCAGCGATCGGGGTCTCACTGGGGGAGATGTGCCCGAACGGTGTGCTTCCGAATGCGTCCGCATCGAAGTTGCTGGAGTCCAGCATCCCCGGCACGCGCGACGTTGTTTCCCGTGAAACATTCGCCGGACCGCTCGACATAGACAGCTCCTAACCCGAGAACTTCAGACCACGCGCTGCCGGCCGAACGCCGACGCCGTGTCGTAAACCGCTGTGTCGGATCGAACATGATGCTTCATCGTGGGCGGACTGCGCCCGATTCCTCCGAGCGGAGCTCGCCCCGCACACCCGTATCCCTCCGTGGCACCTACGCTCACGCCCGACGCCCATTAGCTTGCCAGCACTGAGCGCGCGAGGAAAGTTGAATCGCGGTGCGGCGCAGAGGACACGCGGATCGACACCGTTTCGTTTCACGTGAAACGCGGGGGGAGGGTGGAGTGGGGTTCCGACTGCGGCTGCGGCGGGGCGGCTTTGGTCATCCTGCGGGGCGCGAGGCTGTTCGCGTTGGTAGTCGCCGCACTGCTGACGGGATGGGGGTAGGGCGCGCCTGTCCCTTGCTGGGTGCGGGCGCGGTTCGGGTCGGGAGGTGAGGTGTCTGGAGTTCAGCGGTCGGCTCGATGTTTCACATGAAACATCGCGGGCTGGCGCAATACCGCTGCGCACACGGAGCTGTAGTCCGACGCCGGGGCGGCCAGGGCGAGGGCGCCTACGACGAAGCCGGCTCATTCGTCGAACCAGTAGCGAATCGGTGGGTCGCAGCGCGGCGGGCCGCGGCGCTGCCGGGGCCGCTGCGCCGACCTCGGGCGGGGCCGTTCGCGCACCGCACTTTGCGACATCATCGCCGCCGGCTCCCCGATGCGCGGTGGCAAGGCGGCACGGACCGCTGCGGCTTCGGAGTTCGCAGCGGTCGAGATCGCAGCGGCTGTCCTCCCGGGCTAGTAGCGGCTTCCGGAGGAGCGGCGCTCGGGGTCGCAGCGGACATGGGTGGCCTACGAGATTCCCAGGGGCCATCGGCGGGCTCGGGGTTCGCGGCGGGCATCGGCGGACTCCGAGTTCGCAGCGGGCATCGGCGGACTCCGAGTTCGCGGCGAACCCGACGACCAGTGCGGTTCGTAGAGTGCGGAGCGGATTGGGTTCCGGCGCGGCGGCTCCGAAGGCGGGAGCGACCATCATGGCCCGCGTCGCCGCTGCGAACTCGACGAAGAGTGCAACGGAGGGCTCGGCCTCCAGTCGGCGAATCCCACTGATCCTCAACTCCCGGCAGGTGGTCGGATGACGAACTAATTCGCCCCCCCGCCAGCGCCCTCGCCAGCGCCAGCGCCAGCGCCCTCGCCAGCGCCAGCGCCAGCGCCCTCGCCAGCGCCAGCGCCAGCGCCAGCGCCAGCGCCAGCGACCGGGGAGTAGCTCGGATTGCGGTTACGCGCGGCTGCGGTCAGTCGAGCACGCTGATCGGACCGGGCCGATCACGAGCACGTCCAACCATGACATCTCCGAGTCAACCCCGACAGACGGTTCCGCCCCCCAAATTCCGCCGGCTCGCGCACCGCCTCGGCGCCTTTCCGATTCCATGGTCGAGCGCTGTTTCGGGCTCAGCGGCCGGTTCGGGCTCAGCCGCCGGTCCGGGCTCAGCCGCCGGTCCGGGCTCAGCCGCCGGTCCGGGCTCAGCCGCCGGTCCGGGCTCAGCCGCCGGTCCTATCCCGTGCGTGGTCACGGTCGACGGTCTCGACGACGTGCCGCCGGGCGCGCAGATCCTGATCGCTGCGACGCAGGCACCGTCACCGTCGCCTCCGATCCCGCCTCCGCGGCCGCCGCCGGTTGCCGACATCGCGCCACAGCCACCCGTCCGTGCTCAGCTGCACGTCGGTGCTCAGCCACCCATCCAGCGCACACTTACGAGTTCGCCGCCACGCACGAGTTCGCCGCCACCCTCCAGTCCGCGCCCACCCACCAGTCCACGCCCACCCACGAATCCGCGCCCACCCACCAGTCCGCGCCCACCCACCAGTCCGCGCCCACCCACCAGTCCGCGCCCACCCACCAGTCCGCGCCCACCCACCAGTCCACGCCCACCCACCAATCCACGCCCACCCACGAATCCACGCCCACCCAGCAGTCGGGGATCGACGAACCGCAGCCGGTCGGACTCGGACATCAGCGCCCGCACTCGGTCGTCGGCCCCGGCGTCGGCAGCGTGGTCCAGCGGGCGCCGGTCTGTTCCGAGAATCGATCGTGGGGCTCAGGGGCCAGTGCCGGGCAACACGTCTGCCGAGCACGGTCAGCGGCTGCGCGGCTACTGCCCGCGGCCGGACCACCGGTGTGAGTAGGTCCCAGCATCTGTCTGGGCGTGAGGTACCGCTGCCCAGATGGACTGCCGGCAACCGCACCGGGGCACTTCGTCAGCGAGTACCCGGGTCGGCATTCTCCGCTCTTCCGCCACCTTGCCCTCGCGGTCACCGCTGCCGCATTCGTCACCACTGCTGCGCTCGCCATCGTTGTGAATCCCGCCAGCGAGTCAACATGACATGCTGTCCGGGCTCGACCATCACGGCAAGCTCCTGCCAGCCGCGGATGGTCCCCCTCGGTGGCCTTCGCTCGCGAGGCGTCAGCGTCCTCGGCGGCCTTGGCCCGCGAGGCGTCGACGTCCTCGGCGGCCTGCCGGCGGGCGAGTTCGATCGCCGACCGTGGCGAACCGGGCGACCTGAGAACCGCGTTGGACGCCAGCTCCCGCTCGGCCGTCGCCACGGCTGCCGAAAGCACCGGGGCATGACGACCAGACTCACCGGGCGGGTCCCACTCGGTGGGGACTTGGCGCGGGCAGGCTTCTCCACCCCGCGGTCGAGTGCGCGCGGTGTCGCTGGCGCCCGGGGTACAGACCGGGAAGAACTCCAGCCGGTTCTTGCCCGCGGCATCGGTACCGAAGACGTCGCTGTTCAGTAATGGATGTGCTCACCTCACCGAGAGCGCGAGGATCGTGAGCGTCGGCCGCGCACCGAGTAGGAGACGCAGCCCACGAATGGGCAGGGTCGAGACCTGCTCGGCTCGCGTAGGGGATTGGCCGCGCCCGGGGGGCTCCGAACGAGACCGACTCGCGGGGACCATCACGGACCTGGCGCTCGGGTGTGCCGCTGCGGACGACATGCTCGGTCCAGTCGAAGCGAGGTCACAGCCGAGGGGATGGGGTGCGAAGCGACCACCAGTCGAACCCATATGGGCGAGAGTGGCCCCACCCTTAGCCAGTTCGGGTCTCCTGAACGGCGATCGTCGCCTTCTTCGGCGTGGGTACTGTGCGGCTCGTGGGCGCTCCGTTTCCGCAGGTGTGGTGACCGTGCGAATCGGCCCACGCGTAGGCAAGCGCGAACCGGACCATCTGCAGCCGACACGAACCCGACGACGCGCGAGGCTCGACCCGCTGCGCCGTCGACTGCCCTGTCCCGGAGGGAATCCGGGCGACAGTTGCATCGTGGCCGTAGGTCGAGCGCCGCGTCGGCAACCCCTGCGGGACTAATTGCGCAAGAGCATCGCGAGTCGACGTGGTCGTGCTGTCGAACGGTTGCCAGTGGGGGCGAGATCATGGTGTCAGCGGAATCCCGGCGGTCGAGCGCACAGCCGACTGCCTGGTGGTTCCGTCGACGTTCTATTCACGCTATTCACGGCTTCCGGTATCCGACGCGCAGCCACTGGCCGGAGCTGTGCGACACCGGCCTGACCGCGCCCACCAACCCAAGCCCGGCACGTCACGCGATTGCGATACCTCCGGTCGAGCGCCGCCGTTGCGACCCGCGGTGCCTCGACGAGCCGGGACGATCGCCAGTGTGGTGACTGTCGAGAATCATCGGGTCCGACTCCGCCCGAGGTCCAGCCGAGCGGGCCGATCGAGGTAAAGGACCGCTTATCGGATTGCGCCGGTGGGGTGCCTCGCGGATCTGGTCGCAGTGCTGACCGAGGGACCTCCGGCGGTTCATTGCCCACCGCCTGTGATGGGGCCGTACCGCAGACAGTCACGTGACGGCACCAGGGCTACGCAGCCTGAGCCGTTCGGACGCGGGGATTCTCGCCTCAGAGCTCAACCGCTCGGTGGGAGCGGCCGACAGTAGTCGTGCCTCGGTGAGTCGCGCCCTCAGTGCCGACAACGCACTCGTGGCCGGTGACGTTCAGCGCGCGTGGACGCGCCGACTCGAGCGGAAAGCTCGCATTCCGAACTCCGAAGTCGATGTCGCCCGCCGGGCACAACGACCGATGCCGCGCCCGCCACTTCGATGGTCGGGAGGAGGCCCGCACCCGTTACCGCTCGCTCTTCCCCCGCCTCCGCACCTTGCCGGCGACACCACCGCGTCCGCCGGGAGCGCCCGCCTGCCTGCGGGGCTTCTTCTCGCGGTGGCGCGACGGGCGTTCGCCGCGGGGGAGGAGTTCGGCGCTGAACACGACGGTCGGGGTGGCGACGATCCCTACTCCGCATTCGAGTACTTCGAATTTCCCGGCGCCCAGTCTTTCGAGAGTTTCGGCGTCGCGGTCGAGTTCCTCGGCGACGCTGGCCCCCTTGAGGGCGAGCATGCGGCCGTGGTCGCGGAGCAGGGGCAGCGACCACTGGGCGAGCTTGGCGAGGGGGGCGACGGCTCGGGAGGTGACGACGTCGGCGCCGCCGGCTTCCTTGATGACGCCGGAGTGTTCGGCGCGGCCGCGGACGACGGTGATGTCCAGGCCGGCCGCGTCGATGAACTCGCTGAGGAAGGCGGTGCGGCGCAGCAGGGGTTCGACGAGGGTGATGCGCAGATCGGGGCGAGCGATGGCGAGGGGGATGCCGGGCAGGCCCGCGCCGCTGCCGACGTCGACGACGGTCGCCGACTCGGGCATCAGTTCGGCGACGACGGCGCAGTTGAGAATGTGGCGGTCCCACAGGCGCGGCACCTCGCGGGGGCCGATGAGTCCGCGCTCGACGCCCGCCGTGGCGAGGGCGTCGTAGTAGCGGCGGGCGACGTCGAGCCGGTCGCCGAAGACCAGGGCGGCTGCGGCGGGCGGATCCGACTCGGGCGGCGGCGCGGCGCTTCCACCGAGATCTGGTTCCACGTGAAACGTCCTTCCGTGCTCGAGTCCGACAAGGTCCGGGTGCGGCGAGGCTCGCCCGGCCGGGGGAGTGGGTCGTGACATGGAGAAGGCCCCCGGTCCGAAGACCAGAGGCCTATCCAATCACCCGGTGTCCCGGTGTGGGAAACCCGCGCGTCGTCAGGCGGGCACGACGACGACGTGCCGGTTGGGCTCGACGCCTTCGCTCTCACTGCTGACACCCTCGACCGCGGCCACGGCGTCGTGCACGATCTTGCGTTCGAAGGGGGTCATCGGTTCCAGCGCCTCCGGAGCGCCGGACTCGAGCACGCGCTGGGCGGCGGCGGTGCCCAGCGCGCTGAGCTCCTCGCGCCGCTTCGCTCGCCAGCCCGCCACGTCGAGCATCAGGCGGCTGCGCACACCGGTCACCTGCTGGACGGCCAGCCGGGTCAGTTCCTGGAGCGCATCGAGCACCTCGCCGTTACGACCCACGAGCTTGGACAGATCCCGACCGCCGTCGATGCTCACGACCGCGCGATCACCTTCGACGTCCAGATCGATGTCGCCGTCGAAATCCAACACGTCGAGCAGCTGCTCGAGATAGTCGCCGGCGATCTCGCCCTCTTCGATCAGCGCTTCCTCGGCATCGCTCACGAGGTCGTCGGCATCGGCGTTCACTCCGTCGGTTTCAACAGTCATCTGGTTTCCTCAATCTCACGGGTGGCGGTGGCGGTCAGCGGCGGCGCTTCTGGTTGGGCCTGCCCCGGTTGGGGTTGCGCTTCTGCCCACCCGATTTCCGCTGCCCGGCCTTGGCGGGCTTCGGGGTGCCGTTGGTCGACGGCTCGGTCGGCTGGCCGGTGTCGTCCGCGGATTCGGCGGACGCGGCGGTGGCCGGCTTCTTCTTCGTGTTCACCGGCTTCGCGCCCGGCTTCGGCGCGTTCTGCGCCCGCTGCTCGAGCTTGGCCTGCTTCTTGGCTTCTTCTTCCTTGGCCATGCGGCCGAAGACGAGGTGCTGCTGCCCGTAGGTCCAGATGTTGTTCGAGACCCAGTAGAGCAGGATCGCGATCGGCAGGAACGGGCCACCGACGAGCACGCCGAGCGGGAACACCCACAGCGCGAGCTTGTTCATCAGCGCGGCCTGCGGGTTGGCCGCGGCCTCCGGGGTCTGCCGCGCGACCGAGGCACGGGCATTGAAGTGGGTCGCCAGGCCGGCGATCACCATGAGCGGGATGGCGACCAACGCGATACTCAACCGGCTGGGGATGCCGCCGTAGTCCTCGAACGCCAGGAACTCCGCCTGCGGCGTGGTGATGAACGCGGAGATCGGCGCACCGAAGATACGCGCGCTCAGGAACGACTGGACGTCGGCCGCGTTGAAGACGTAGTTGGCGGTGTTGGCGTTCTGCTCCGGGGTCAGGCCGAGCTGACCGAAGCCGTGGCCGGTGCGGTTGAAGGAACGCAGCACGTGGAACAGACCGAGGAACACCGGCACCTGCGCCAGCACCGGCAGGCAGCCCATGAGCGGGTTGAAGCCGTGTTCCTTCTGGAGCTTCTGCATCTCCAGCGCCATCTTCTGGCGGTCGTTCTTGTACTTCTTCTGCAGCTCCTTGATCTGGGGCTGCAGTTCCTGCATCTGTTTGGTCGTGCGCACCTGCTTGACGAACGGCTTGTAGAGCACGATGCGCAGGGTGAACACGAGGAACACCACCGCCAGCGCCCACGTGAGACCGTTGTCCGCGCCGAAAGCGAACCCGAACACCCGGTGCCAGAACCACAAGATCCAGGACACCGGCCAATAGATGAAGTCGAGCACGGCTCTATGTACTCCCGTCGTTCGTGTCGCCGACCACCGCGTGCGGCGATCCTTTACAAGCGTGTGGCGCCGACATCGCGGCGTCGGCGGCTGCCGCGTCCCGGCGGCGCGGACGGCGCTGCGGAACGGGATCCCACCCACCAGGGTGCCAGGGCGCGCATTTGGCCAGGCGCACGGCCGTCAATCCGAGGCCGACGACGAGGCCGCGGGTGCGCAACGCGGTCACGGCGTACTCGCTGCAGGTGGGGGTGAACCGGCACACCGGCATTCGGGTGGGGGAGACATAGGTCCGGTAGAGCTCGATCAGGAAGATCAGCGCCCGCGCGGGCAACCGGTGGAGGGCGGCAGCTGCGGATCTCACGACCGGGCGTCCGTCCGTGGCCGCGCACCGGAGTGCGCACGTGGTGCGGGGGATGAGCGACCGCCGCCGGGGGTGACGCCGAGTTTGCGCAGTCCGCTGCGCAGCTGCCGGGCGAGTTCGGCACTGTCGGCGGTCGCCGCGCCGGGCAGTGCGCGGATCACGACATCGGCATCGGCGGGCACCTCGTCGACGAGGGTGGCGCACATATGACGCAG
Organism: Nocardia sp. FDAARGOS_372; assembly: GCF_002554515.1. Taxonomy (NCBI): domain Bacteria; kingdom Bacillati; phylum Actinomycetota; class Actinomycetes; order Mycobacteriales; family Nocardiaceae; genus Nocardia; species Nocardia sp. FDAARGOS_372. The sequence continues at coordinate 4,729,856 of NZ_PDDW01000001.1, forward strand.
GCGGCGGGCCACCCGGTGGCGAACCACCGCGGAGCCCACCGCCTTGCTGACGATCAATCCGAACCTCGGTCCGCCGACGCGAACGAACGACCCGGCGGCTACTGGGTCGCCGTGTCGTTCTGTCGCGTGCGCGAGCTCGTCGTAGGTGTGCACGAATGCGTGTACGACGAGATCTCGCCTCCCGATTCGCTGGCCGCGGCGCACCGTCCGGGAGAAGTCGGCACGATGATGCAACCGATACGGCTCAGGCAACACCCGAGCGTCCGAGGGCGAGGATCAGGCAGTGAGGGTAGCGCGGCCCTTACGGCGGCGCGCCGAGACGATGGCGCGACCGGCACGGGTGCGCATCCGGAGACGGAAGCCGTGAACGCGCGCCCGACGACGGTTGTTCGGCTGGAACGTCCGCTTGCCCTTGGCCACGGTCAACACTCCTCGAGTAGGTGGGCACCGTTCGGTACCCGAAGCTGTTCGTTGATACGTCCCTGGCGCACAGCGGTCGGTGACGACCGGACGCGGTCAGCACAGGACCGCTCACCGCACCAAGGGGTGACTGTAAGAGAGTACTGATCCGTTCAGAACGGGTCAAACCGCGCCCCCGGTGCCCGGACCCGTTCCGACCTGCCCGGTTGCCGTCGGCGCGCGGTCGTCGGGGCGGTCACGGGCCGGCCTCGGCGGGTGAGTTCGTCCACACCCCTACCCGGGGGCGAGCGACGCCGCCGACCGCGCTTGCCGATTGTTTGCCGAAGAATCCCTGGTCGACGCCCTATCCAGGCCGAATCCACCGTCGTTTCAGATTTCCCCAGGGTTTTCCACATCTGTGGATAATTGTGTGGAAAGACCCCTGGAGTGGCATATTCGTAGGGCCGACGGTGCCACGCCGCTGCCCCGGGAACGGGGGTGATCCGGGCAGCGTCCGAACCGGCGACGGACGTACGCGGGATCACAGGATAACCCATCCTCGCCGATGCTCGCGTGCCCCGGCCGTCTGCTCCTATCGACCTACTTTCCGGGGAGGACACTGCATGGACGACGAGCAGAACGTGTTGGCCACCGTGTGGCCCGAGGTGATTGCCGAGCTCACCACAGGATCGGCCGACGGGAGCATTCCCGCGGTCACCAGAGCACAGCAGGCATGGCTCAAACTCGTCAAGCCGATCACCGTCGCGCAGGGCTTCGCGCTGCTGTCGGTGCCCTCGTCGCTGGCCCAGGAGGCCATCGAGCGCGATCTGCGCGAACCCATTCTGCGTTCCCTCGGCCGCAGGCTCGGCCCGCAGGTGGAAGGTCTCGGCGTGCGGATCGCCGCGCCGGCCACCCCCACCGCCGAGCGTGCCGCCGCGAATCCGCGCCACGCCCGGATGACCAGCCGTCCGGAGCGCCCACGGGGGGAGCGGCCGGTTCCGGGCCTTCCCGGCCAGGAGGCGGTGGACCGGCCCGAGACCCTGCCGCGCTACAGCCAGGCCGCCGAGAGCGCCCCGGGGTACCCGGCGCGCCAAGACCACTCCCGCCCCGGCGACTACCCCGCGCCTGCCCAGGACTACCCGCCCGGCGGCGACTACCCGCCCACCCCCGAATACCCGCCGGCCGCCGAATACGCGCCGGCGGCCGAGTACGCGCCCGCTGCCGAGTACAGCCCCGAACCGGAGTACACCCCGACGACCGACTACCCGGGCGCGGACGACTATCCGACGACCGTCTTCCGTCTCCCGCCGGGCGGGTTCGCGGAACCGCCGGGCGACGGGCGCCCCGGCGGCGTTCCCGAGATCTCCACCCCGCGTCGCGACGGGCACGGCCCGCGCCGGGATGCGACGCCACCCGGACAGGAAGCGCTGTTCACCCCCGAGCCCGGCGACCAGCCGCTGCGCGACACCGACCGACCGCTGCGGGAACCGGCGGCCGGCCACGACGTGCGCGAGTCCGACGGCCCCGTCGAGCGCGACGACGAGCCCGTGGTCAACATCCGCGATTCCTGGCCGACGTACTTCGCCAAGAACCAGGAGAGCACCCCGGCCCCGGCGAACTCCTCGGCCAGCCTGAACGCCAAATACACCTTCGAGACCTTCGTCATCGGCGCCTCGAACCGGTTCGCGCACGCGGCCGCGGTCGCGATCGCCGAGGCGCCGGCCCGCGCCTACAACCCGCTGTTCGTCTGGGGTGCCTCCGGCCTGGGCAAGACCCACCTGCTGCACGCGGCCGGGCACTATGCCCAGCGGCTGTTCCCGGGCATGCGCGTCAAGTACGTCTCCACCGAGGAATTCACCAACGACTTCATCAACAGCCTGCGCGACGACCGCAAGGTCGCCTTCAAACGCCGCTACCGCGAGACCGACATCCTGCTGGTCGACGACATCCAGTTCATCGAGGGCAAGGAAGGCATCCAGGAGGAGTTCTTCCACACCTTCAACACCCTCCACAACGCCAACAAGCAGATCGTGGTCTCCTCCGACCGGCCGCCCAAGCAGCTCGCCACGCTCGAGGAGCGACTACGGACCCGGTTCGAGTGGGGCCTGATCACCGATGTGCAGCCGCCCGAACTGGAGACGCGGATCGCCATCCTGCGCAAGAAGGCGCGGATGGACCGGTTGGACGTGCCGCACGACGTGCTCGAGCTGATCGCCAGCCGCGTCGAGCGCAACATCCGTGAACTCGAGGGCGCCCTCATCCGCGTGACGGCCTTCGCCTCGCTCAACGGCCAGCCGCTGGACCTCTCGCTGGCGGAGGTGGTGCTGCGCGACCTGATGCCCGACACCGCGACGCTGGAGATCAACGCGGCCACGATCATGGCCGTCACCGCCGAGTACTTCAACACCACGCTCGAGGAACTGACCGGGCCGGGCAAGGCGCGGCCGCTGGCGCAGGCCCGGCAGATCGCGATGTACCTGTGCCGGGAGCTCACCGACCTGTCGCTGCCGAAGATCGGCCAGGCGTTCGGTCGCGACCACACCACGGTGATGTACGCGGAGAAAAAGGTCCGCAAGGAGATGACCGAGCGGCGCCGCGTCTACGACCAGGTCCAAGAACTCACAGCCCGGATCAAGCAGCGCTCGCGCTGAGCGTCCTCCACACCCTCGCACCGCCCCTGACCAGGGGCGGTGCTTTTTTGTGCCTTGTGGATTCCTCGAGGAATCCCTGTGGAGTCCTCGAGGAATCCACCGGTTTGTCCACCGATTCGTACACAGGCTCGCCGCCGGACGATCGCGGCGCCGTGCACAGGGGGTTGTCCACAGCTTCCACACCCCGATTCACCCACAGGCACTGACCAGGCAACAGCGCTGTGCATGCCTGTGGATTCCTCGAGGACTTCGTGTGGAGTCCTCGAGGAATCCACCGCTTTTCCACGATTCGGTGCACACGTGTGGACAAGTGGGTGAATCCGGTGGAACAACTCGAGGACGAACGGTGGATGGATGTGGGACAACTTCGGAGTCTCCACAGACGTCCCCCGTTCATCCACCGGTCACCCGATGTCCATCCCCACCACACCACGCCTGCTGACCTGCGCAGATGGGCCGATTCCACAGAATCCACAGCGCCTACTACTACTTCGGTTCTTCTTCTAGGAGATCTCTCTTGAAAACAGGCTGTGTGGAAACTCGGGTGCGGCGGCTCGGCCGACGAGGGAGGCCGTCACAGGGCAGGGAGCGGAGGTGTGGACTCCCGGCCGAACTCTCGGCGGGCCCTCCGTACGGCACACGCCCGGGCGACGGGCCGGGCTAGGTTCCTCCGGCGCGGGCGGGGTACGGTTTTATGTCGGTCACCCTTGCGAGACTGCGAGGGCGCCGCGGACCCCGGCAGCGGTACCCGTCCACGGGCTACCCACGGGGGCGACAACCACACGGTCGAGAACCGCCTACCGACGTCGAACACGCCAACCGGGAGAGGACAGATCGGGCGATGGAGCTTTCGAGCATGAAGTTTCGGGTCGCCCGAGAGGATTTCGCCGAGTCCGTCGCGTGGGTCGCACGCAGCCTGCCGTCCCGGCCGCCCGTGCCGGTGCTCGGCGGGGTGCTGCTGGTCGCGAACGAGGACGGGCTGACCGTCTCGGGATTCGATTACGAGGTCTCCGCGCAGATGCGCGTCGCCGCCGAGGTCGCGGGCCCCGGCGAGGTCCTGGTGTCCGGTCGCCTGCTGGCCGACATCACCAAGGCGCTGTCGAACAAGCCGGTCGACGTCTCCGTCGACGGCACCCGCGTGCTGATCACCTGCGGCAGCGCGAAGTTCTCGCTGCCGACCATGCCGGTGGAGGATTATCCCCAGCTGCCCGAGGTGCCGCAGCAGACCGGTGAATTGAGTGTGGATGTCTTCGCCGAGGCCGTCGGCCAGGTCGCCGTCGCCGCGGGCCGGGACGACACCCTGCCGATGCTCACCGGTATCCGGGTCGAGATCGAGGGCTCGCAGGTGGTGTTGGCGGCCACCGACCGTTTCCGCCTCGCCGTGCGCCACATCGAATGGACCCCCGCGCGCCCCGACATCGAGACCGCGGTGCTGATTCCGGCCCGCACCCTGTCCGAGGCGGCCAAGACGCTCGGCGCCTCCGACGCCCCCGTCCAGCTCTCGCTGGGTACCGGCGCGGGCTCGGACGGACTGCTGGGGATCGTCAACGCCGGCCGCCGCACCACCACCCGGCTGCTCGATGCGGAATTCCCCAAGTTCCGCCAATTGCTCCCCAAGGAACACACCTCGGTCGCGACGCTGGCGGTCGCGGCTCTCACCGAGGCCATCAAGCGTGTCGCCCTGGTCGCCGAGCGCGGCGCGCAGGTGCGGCTGGAGTTCTCCACCGAGGGCCTGCTGCTCTCCGCAGGCGGGGACGACGCGGGCCGCGCCGAGGAATGGCTGGAGGCCGATTTCCGCGGCGAGCCGCTGACCATCGCGTTCAATCCCGGCTACCTGGTGGACGGGCTGTCCGCGCTGCACGCCGACCGGGTCACCTTCGGGTTCACCACCCCCAGCAGGCCCGCGGTCCTGCTGCCCGCGTCGGAGGAGGAGCCGCAGACGCTCGATTCCGGTGCGTTCGCCGCCCTCACCGGCAACTACACCTACCTGTTGATGCCCGTGCGGCTGCCGGGCTGATCGCGCGCGTGGTGGCACCGAATTCGCCGCGTCGGTCGACGGGGGCGCGGTAGCGCATGTTCGTCCGGGCGCTGTCGCTGCGCGATTTCCGCTCCTGGGAGCACGTCGAGCTGGAGTTGTCCACAGGACGCACGGTGTTCCTGGGGGCGAACGGCAACGGCAAGACGAATCTGCTCGAGGCCGTCGGGTATCTGGCGACCCTGGGATCGCACCGGGTGTCGGCGGACGCACCGCTGATCCGTTCCGGCGCCCAGCGCGCCCGGGTGGGGGCGACCGTGGTCAACGCGGGCCGGGAACTGCGCATCGATGTGGAGCTGAACCAGGGTTCGGCCAATCGCGCGCAGATCAACCGCTCCCCGGTGCGCCGGACCCGGGAAGTCCTGGGGATATTGCAGACCGTGTTGTTCGCGCCGGAGGATCTGGCGCTCGTGCGGGGTGATCCGGGCGAGCGGCGCCGGTTTCTCGACGAGTTGTGCACAGCCCGGCTCCCCAGGCTGGCCGGTGTACGCGCGGACTACGACCGGGTGCTGCGGCAACGCTCGGCCCTGTTGAAAACCGCGGGCCGCCATGCCCGCTCGACCGCCGATCTGAGCACCCTCGATGTCTGGGACGGGCATCTGGCCGGCCACGCCGCCGTGCTGGTGGCGCAACGGCTGCGCCTGGTCCACGACCTGTTCCCGTACCTGGCCGAGGCCTACCGGTCGCTGGCCCCGGAATCGCGACCGGCCGCCATCGGCTATCGCAGCGCGTACCTGCCCGGCGAATTCCTCGACCCGGCGCGCGTGCCGCGCGACGACGACGCCGCGGCGCTCGAGGAGATCATCCTGCGGGAACTGGCCGCGGCCCGGCGCAAGGAGCTCGAGCGGGGCGTCTGCCTGGTCGGCCCGCACCGCGACGAGCTGGAGTTGATGCTCGGCGACACCCCCGCCAAGGGGTTCGCCAGCCACGGCGAGTCGTGGTCGTTCGCCCTGGCGCTGCGCTTGGCCTCCTTCGATCTGTTGCGCAGCACCTCGGCCGAACCGGTACTGCTGCTCGACGACGTGTTCGCCGAACTCGATCGGCGCCGGCGCACCGCCCTGGCCGCCGTGGCGGCCGACGCCGAACAGGTGTTGATCACCGCGGCGGTCCCGGAGGACGTGCCCGCGGAGCTGTCCGCGACGCCGATCAAGGTGGAGACCGCGGGCGAGGCCGGCCACCGCACCTCGCACATCGTCACCGGCTGACCGGCTCGGATCCGGCTGTACACAGAATCGTCATAGTTATCCACAGGTTCGACATCGATAGCTGGGAATCGGCTCGGTTCCCCGTCGTGACCTGCGCAGTCGTCTGGAACGATGATCACTCACCCGGTTTTCCCGTGGTAATGCGACTGCGGACGGGGAGGATGGCCGGTGGGCTCGCCCGGCACGGCGTTTGCTCGCGTCCGAACTGTGATCGTGCCGTCATCAGGTCATCCACAGGGCCTGTGGACAACTTGACGATGCCGGTGATTGCCCAGGTCGGGGCGCTGCGGCCGGAACGCACCCGGAAAAGGCCCACGAACAGGCGTTCGATCACCCGGGGTGGCGCTGTCGTCACCCGCGTCGCGGAACTCCCGACACGCCCGCGGGGCTGGGGACAACTCGGGTAGAACTGGGGACAAACCGGCGCCGGTGGAGAATGGAAGCCGATGAGCGAGGAATCCGACCAGACCCCGGGTGGGGCGGGAACACCCCAGGAACCACCGTTGCGCGGTGTCGACCTGGCCCGCCGTGCGCTGGAGGAGGCCAGGGCCGCCGCCCGGGCGAGCGGGAAGTCGGTGGGCCAGGGCCGCGCGTCCCCGGTGCGCAAGCTGCGCGCCGGTGGTCGGCGCCGCAGCGGCTGGTCCGGTGCCCGGCCCGACGACCGCGATCCGCAGCTGCTCTCGCAGTTGGCCACCCGCATCGCCAAGAGTCGGGGCTGGGACGGCAAGGTCGCCGAGGGCACGGTCTTCGGGCGCTGGGCGGGCGTGGTCGGGGAGGACATCGCCGCGCACGCCACCCCGGTCACCCTGAAGGACGGTGTGCTCAGCATCGCCGCCGAGTCGACGGCGTGGGCCACCCAGCTACGCCTGCTGCAACCGCAGATCCTGGCCAAGATCAATGCCGCGGTCGGGCAGGGGGTGGTGCGCCAGCTCAAGATCACCGGGCCGGCCGCGCCCAGTTGGCGCAAGGGCGAGCGGCACATCAAAGGCCGGGGCCCGCGCGATACCTACGGCTGACCCGTAGAAGTAGCTAGTACTTGGTGTTACGGTAACTTTCGCCTCGCTCGTGAGGCTCCGAGTTTCACGTGGAACGCCCGACCCGCCGCCGTGTCGAGCACGCCGGGGTCGCCGACCAGCAGGAGTGCCGCAGCCATGACCGCAACCCGCGCCGAGAGCCCGTTCGCCTCGGGCACCGTCGTCCGCCGCGGCGATGTCGAGCTCGCCGTCTTCCAGTGCGGTGATCCCGCCGCGCCGCCACTCCTGCTGATCCACGGCTGGCCCGACACGCACCTGCTCTGGAACGAGGTCGCCGCGCGGCTCGCCGGCCGTTTCCGCGTGATCGCCTTCGACAATCGCGGCGCCGGCGCGAGCACGGTGCCGGCCGAGGTCGCCGCGTACCGGATCGAGGAACTGGCCGCCGATGTCCGGGCCGTCCTGGACGCGCTCGTCCCGGGCGAGCGCGTGCACATCCTCGGGCACGACTGGGGTTCGGTGATCGGCTGGGAGGTGGTGAGCACGCCCGGCGCGGCCGAACGGATCGCCTCGTTCACCTCGCTGTCCGGGCCGAACCTGGACTTCCTCGGCGCCTACCTGCGCGGGCCGGTCTCCGCGCGGCGGCTGCGCGGCGCCCTGGAGCAGGGCGTGGCGTCGGCCTACACGGTCGCCTTCCAGATCCCGGGGCTGCCGGTCCCGGTCATGCGGCTGCTGTCGCGCCGCTGGCCGCGTTTCCTGGCCTTCTTCGACGGTCTCGACGCGGCCGCGGTGCCCGCCGCGCCGACGCTGCCCGCCGACATGATCAACAACCTCAAGCTCTACCGCGCGAATATCCGTGCGCGCCTGCGTCACCCGCGTCCGCGCCCGGTGGAGGTGCCGGTGCAGGTGCTCATCGCCACCGGTGACCGTGCGGTGCGTCCGGTGGTGCACGAGGAGGCCGAGCGCTGGGTGCGCGACCTCACCCGCACCGAGATCCGGGCGCGGCACTGGTCGCCGCTCTCCCATCCGGACGAGGTGGCCGGGCGCACCGCCGACTACATCGAGGCGATCACCGCGCGAGCCGGCACCGGCACTGCTCGGCCGGGGCAGTCTGAGCCCAGCTGAGAGTGCCGGAAACGGCCGGGAGGCGGAGCGGACCCGCCGGTGATCGATTTCTCGCACTCACGGACCTGTCAGGGGTGTCGGAGGTGCATTCTGGTTCGGGCCTACCAGTAGGATGGAGAGGTAACTAGCGGCGAACCTTCGGCGCGTTCCGCTCAGCCCCACGGTGGGCCCGTAATCTCGACCAGTCGGACCTCGGGCCGCAGGTGTGTTGTGCGATCGCCACGCGGAGGTCAGCAAGTAAGGAGAGCTACCGACCAGTGGCTGCCAAGCACTCCAACGAATCGGGCTCCAAGTCGACGAACTACGGTGCCTCCTCCATCACCGTTCTCGAAGGCCTCGAGGCGGTTCGCAAGCGTCCCGGTATGTACATCGGTTCCACCGGTGAGCGCGGTCTGCACCACCTGATCTGGGAGGTCGTCGACAACTCCGTCGACGAGGCGATGGCCGGCTACGCCACCCGGGTCGACGTCACCCTCCTGGCCGACGGCGGCGTCGAGGTCGTCGACGACGGCCGCGGCATCCCGGTGGAGATGCACGCCCAGGGCATCCCGACCGTCGAGGTCGTCATGACCCAGCTGCACGCGGGCGGCAAGTTCGACTCCGAGTCGTACGCGGTCTCCGGTGGCCTGCACGGTGTCGGTATCTCCGTGGTGAACGCGCTGTCCTCGCGGGTCGAGGTGGAGATCGACGTCGACGGCTACCACTGGAGCCAGACCTACAAGGAGGCCACGCCGTCCAAGCTGGTCAAGGGGGAGCCGACCGACCGCACCGGCACCACGGTCCGATTCTGGGCCGACCCGGAGATCTTCGAGACCACCACCTACAACTTCGAGACCGTCGCCCGGCGGTTGCAGGAGATGGCGTTCCTGAACAAGGGCCTCACCATCACCCTGACCGATGAGCGGGTCTCCGAGTCCGACGTCACCGACGAAATCGTCAGCGAGACCGCCGAGGCGCCCAAGCACGGTGAACCGACCGGCGAAGCGGCCTCCGAGCACAAGGTCAAGACGCGGACCTACCACTATCCCGGCGGTCTGGAGGACTTCGTCCGCCACATCAACCGGACCAAGCAGGCCATCCACAATTCGGTGGTCTCGTTCACCGGCAAGGGCACCGGGCACGAGCTCGAAGTCGCGATGCAGTGGAACTCCGGCTACTCCGAGTCGGTGCACACCTTCGCCAACACCATCAACACCCACGAGGGCGGCACCCACGAGGAGGGCTTCCGCGCGGCGCTGACCACGGTGGTCAACAAGTACGCCAAGGACAAGAAGCTCCTCAAGGAGAAGGACGGCAACCTCACCGGTGACGACATCCGCGAGGGCTTGGCCGCGATCGTGAGCGTCAAGGTCGCCGAGCCGCAGTTCGAGGGCCAGACCAAGACCAAGCTCGGCAACACCGAGGTGAAGTCGTTCGTGCAGCGCACCTGCAACGAACACCTCACGCACTGGTTCGAGGCCAACCCCGCCGACGCGAAGACCATCGTGCAGAAGGCGGTGTCCTCGGCGCAGGCGCGCGTGGCCGCCCGCAAGGCGCGCGAGCTGGTGCGCCGCAAGTCGGCCACCGACCTGGGCGGGCTGCCCGGCAAGCTGGCCGACTGCCGCTCCAAGGATCCGAGCAAGTCCGAGATCTACATCGTGGAGGGCGACTCCGCCGGTGGCTCGGCCAAGTCCGGCCGCGACTCGATGTACCAGGCGATCCTGCCGCTGCGCGGCAAGATCATCAACGTCGAGAAGGCGCGCATCGACAAGGTCCTCAAGAACAACGAGGTCCAGTCGATCATCACCGCGTTCGGCACCGGCATCCACGACGAGTTCGACATCAGCAAGCTGCGCTATCACAAGATCGTGCTGATGGCCGACGCCGACGTCGACGGCCAGCACATCTCGACGCTGCTGCTGACGCTGCTGTTCCGGTTCATGCGCCCGCTGGTCGAGCACGGTCACGTGTATCTGGCCCAGCCGCCGCTGTACAAGCTGAAGTGGCAGCGCAGCGAGCCGGAGTTCGCCTACTCCGACCGCGAGCGCGACGGCCTGCTCGAGCGCGGCCTGGCCGCGGGCAAGAAGATCAACAAGGACGACGGCATCCAGCGCTACAAGGGTCTGGGTGAGATGAACCCGAAGGAACTCTGGGAGACCACCATGGATCCCAGTGTCCGGGTGCTTCGTCAAGTGACGTTGGACGACGCGGCCGCGGCCGACGAGTTGTTCAGCGTGCTGATGGGCGAGGACGTGGAGGCCCGCCGCAGTTTCATCACCCGCAACGCCAAGGACGTCCGCTTCCTCGACGTGTAGCCGCCTGACGCGCCCGCGCGACTCGCGGGCGCTCGGCCGTTCTCGCACGTCAGCCCGTACAAGGAGACCTCATGACCGACATCACCCTGCCACCGGAGAGCGCGGGCGACCGCGTCGAGCCGGTCGACATCCAGCAGGAGATGCAGAACAGCTACATCGATTACGCGATGAGCGTGATCGTGGGCCGCGCGCTGCCGGAGGTGCGCGACGGCCTCAAGCCGGTGCATCGCCGCATCCTCTACGCGATGTACGACAACGGGTACCGCCCCGATCGCGGCTACGTGAAGTCCGCCCGCCCGGTGTCGGACACCATGGGCAACTACCACCCGCACGGCGACTCGGCCATCTACGACACCCTGGTGCGCATGGCGCAGCCGTGGGCCATGCGGTACCCGCTGGTCGACGGCCAGGGCAACTTCGGCAGCCGCGGCAACGACGGCGCGGCCGCCATGCGGTACACCGAGTGCCGCCTCACGCCGCTGGCGATGGAGATGCTGCGCGAAATCGACCACGAGACGGTCGATTTCATCCCGAACTACGACGGCAAGACCCAGGAACCGGTCGTCCTGCCGAGCCGTGTGCCGAACATGCTGATGAACGGCAGCAACGGCATCGCGGTCGGCATGGCGACCAACATCCCGCCGCACAACCTCACCGAGCTGGCCGAGGCGATCTACTGGGCGCTGGACAACCACGACGCCGACGAGGAGACCACCCTCGCCGCGTGCATGGAGCGGATCAAGGGCCCCGACTTCCCGACCGCCGGCCTGATCGTCGGCACCCAGGGCATCCACGACGCGTACACCACCGGCCGCGGCTCGATCAAGATGCGCGGTGTGGTGGAGATCGAGGAGGACAATCGCGGGCGCACCACGATCGTCATCACCGAACTGCCCTACCAGGTCAACACCGACAACTTCATCAACGCGATCGCCGAGCAGGTCAAGGACGGCAAGATCGCGGGCATCGCCGACATCCACGACGAGTCCTCCGACCGGGTCGGCCTGCGCATCGTGGTGACGGTCAAGCGCGACGCGGTCGCCAAGGTCGTGCTGAACAACCTGTACAAGCACACCCAGCTGCAGACCAGCTTCGGCGCCAACATGCTGTCCATCGTCGACGGCGTGCCGCGCACGCTGCGGCTGGACCAGATGATCCGGCTCTACGTCAACCACCAGTTGGACGTCATCATCCGGCGCACCAGGTACCTGCTGCGCAAGGCCGAGGAGCGCGCCCACATCCTGCGCGGCCTGGTGAAGGCGCTCGACGCGCTGGACGAGGTCATCGCCCTGATCCGGCGGTCGGCCAACACCGACACCGCGCGCACCGGGCTGATGGAGCTGCTCGACATCGACGAGATCCAGGCGACCGCGATCCTGGACATGCAGCTGCGCAGGCTCTCGGCGCTGGAGCGGCAGAAGATCATCGACGATCTGGCCCGCATCGAAGCCGAAATCGCCGACTACAAGGACATTCTCGACAAGCCGGAGCGTCAGCGCGCGATCGTGCGCGACGAGCTGGCCGAGATCGTGGAGAAGTACGGCGACGAGCGCCGCACCCAGATCGTGTCGGCCGACGGCGATGTGGCCGACGAGGACCTGATCGCCCGCGAGGACGTGGTCGTCACCATCACCGAGACCGGCTACGCCAAGCGCACCAAGACCGATCTGTACCGCTCGCAGAAGCGCGGCGGCAAGGGTGTGCAGGGCGCGGGTCTCAAGCAGGACGACATCGTCAAGCACTTCTTCGTGACCTCCACCCACGACTGGCTGCTGTTCTTCACCAACAAGGGCCGGGTGTACCGGGCCAAGGCCTACGAGCTGCCCGAGGCCAACCGCACCGCGCGCGGTCAGCACGTGGCGAATCTGCTGGCCTTCCAGCCGGACGAGAAGATCGCCCAGATCATCCAGATCAAGACCTACGAGGACGCCCCGTACCTGGTGCTCGCCACCAAGAACGGCCTGGTCAAGAAGTCGCGGCTGTCGGACTTCGACTCCAACCGCAGCGGCGGCATCGTGGCGGTGAACCTGCGTGACAACGACGAACTCGTCGGCGCGGTGCTCTGCTCGGCCGACGACGACCTGCTGTTGGTCTCCGCCCAGGGCCAGTCGATCCGCTTCTCGGCCACCGACGAGGCGCTGCGGCCGATGGGCCGGGCCACCTCCGGCGTGCAGGGCATGCGGTTCAACGCCGAAGACGAGCTGTTGTCGCTCAACGTGGTGCGGCCGGGCACCTACCTGCTGGTCGCGACCTCGGGCGGGTACGCCAAGCGCACCGCGATCGAGGAGTACACCGCGCAGGGCCGCGGCGGTAAAGGTGTGTTGACTATCCAGTTCGATGCCCGGCGTGGCACGCTGGTGGGAGCGCTCATCGTCGACGACGACGACGAGTTGTATGCGATCACCTCCGGCGGTGGCGTCATCCGCACCGCGGCGAATCAGGTTCGCAAGGCGGGGCGTCAGACCAAGGGCGTGCGATTGATGAACCTGGGCGAGGGCGATACCTTGCTTGCGATCGCGCGTAACGCCGACGAGCCCGATGCGGTCGACGGTGGCGACGACACCGGTTCCTCCCAGCAGTAACCCTCCACAGCGGCGGCAACGAACGGATCTAAGGATTCCCATTGACCACTCCGAATCAGCCGAATGACGGGCACCAGAACAACGGTGTGACCGAGCGGATCGCACCGTCCCCGATTCCGCCGCGGCCGGTGCCCCGGCCCGGCTCGGCCGAATCCGGACCGCAGGGCGGGGGCAGGCCGGGCGGGCAGTCGCCCGAAAACCCGCAGCGGCAGGGCGATTTCGCGCCCGGTGCGGAGCAGCCCGGCGGCCCGTCCGACCAGGAGACCGTGCGGATGGGCGGTGCCGCGGGCGAGCCGCAGAGTGGTCAGGAGCCGGGCGCCGACACCGCGCCCGGCGGTCAGCCGCAGGGTGGTCAGGGCGGTCCGCAGAACGGTCAGCAGCAGGGCGGTCAGGCGCAGGGCCAACAGGGCGGTCAGCCACAGGGCCAACAGGGCGGCCAGGCGCAGGGGCAGGATCGCTACCAGGAGGGCTGGTCGCAGCTGCCGCAGCGGGAGCCGCAGTCCAACCTGTACCGGCCCGGCCAGTCCCCGGTGGCGGGACGGCCGCCCTCGGGCGGGGGCGTCGGCCTCAACGGCGGCGTCTCCAACGCGCGCACCACCGCCGACCTGGCGGCCAAGGCGGCGCGCAAGGAGGCCGCGATGGTGAAGTCGGTCGGCATCGACGGTCCGACCCGCAGCATCGCCCGGCCCGAGCTGATCAAGGACATGCCCGACCTGTCCGAGATCCGGCATCCGCTGCCGCCCTCGGACAAGACGAGCAATACCGGCGCGCAGCAGGCGGTTTCGCCCGCGGTGCCGGTCGCGGTGGCCGCCGCCGTCGCGGGCGGCGAGCCGCTGCGGGCCACCGTCCAGATCCGCCGCATCGACCCCTGGTCGACGCTGAAGATCTCGCTGGTGATCAGCGTGGCGCTGTTCTTCGTGTGGATGCTGGCGGTCGGCCTGCTCTACATCGTGCTCGAGGGCATGGGCGTGTGGGAGCGGCTGAACAACACCTTCACCGACATGGTGTCGCAGGACAGCGGTTCGGCGGGGTTGATCGATGCCGGCACGGTGTTCGGCTACGCGGGCGTGATCGGTCTGATCAACGTCGTGCTGTTCACCGCGCTCGGCACCGTCGGCACGTTCATCTACAACCAGTGCTGCGACCTGGTCGGCGGCATCCAGGTGACCCTGGCCGACCCGGACTAGCCGGCCACCCGGACCAGCCGGATCTCGGCGACGGCCGGTACCGCCCACGAGGGCCGGTGCCGGCCGTCGGCGGTGGTGGGCTCCGTCCGGCTGTCGGGGCCGTGACCAGCCGTTTTGGTCGTTTCCGGTCGCGTCGGGTAACCTTTGTCCTCGGTTCGCCCGAACGGTGCGAGACCCACACGGGCCTATAGCTCAGGCGGTTAGAGCGCTTCGCTGATAACGAAGAGGTCGGAGGTTCAAGTCCTCCTAGGCCCACTCCCGATCATCACCACAGTAGGGTGGGAACCATGAAGATTCTTCTCACGGTTGGTGTCGTGCTCGCGGTTCTCATCGGAATCACCAAGCTGCGCAAGCGTGACGAGGCCGATCTCTGGCACGAGGTCACCACCCGCTGATTTCCCAGATCTCGGGGCCTTAGCTCAATTGGCAGAGCACTGCCTTTGCAAGGCAGGGGTTAGGGGTTCGATTCCCCTAGGCTCCACCACACAGGGCTCGAACCCGCCGCCGACCTGTCGGCCGAGGTTCGGGCCCTGTCGTCGTTCCGGACGCGGGTAGCGGCGATTCGGTGCGGTGACCGCCGCGGGCGTGGCCGGGTTAGCGTGCAGGGGTGGACACAGTGTTCGACCATCTGCTGACCGAGGAGCCGGGCGGGCCGCTCGGGTCCGTGACCGAGGCGTGGGAGCGTCATCGAGACGTGGCGCGCCGCTTCACCGACACGGTGGACGTGGCCGTCGCGGGCGGGTTCGCCGCCGACCGGCTCGGCTACGCCTTCCTGTCCGGCTATCAGGCCGCGGTGGCCGCGCTGCTGCCGGAACTGCCGCGCGACCGGCCGCTCGCGCTGGCCGCGACCGAGGAGGGCGGCGGGCATCCCGCGGCGATCCGCACCACCGCGACCGAGCGGGCCGACGGATGGTCGGTGAGCGGTACGAAGACCTTCGCCACCCTGGGCAGCCTGGCCCGCAGGCTGGTGGTGATCACGAGCGTGGGCGCCGGGGCGGATGGACGCAATCGGCTGCGCGCGATGCTCGTGGACGCGACGGCGCCGGGCGTGCACGTCACCGATCGGCCCGCGCTCGCCTTCGCTCCCGAAATCCCGCACGCCACCGTGACATTCACCGACACCCCGGCGACCGCGCTGCCCGGGGACGGGTACGCCGACGTGCTCAAGCCGTTCCGGACGGTGGAGGACATCCACGTGATCGCCGCGGCCGCGGGCTGGTTGGTGCGGGTCGCGCGGGAGGCGGGGTGGCCGCCGCCGGTCCGGCAGCGCCTGCTGGCGACCGTGGCGGCGTTGCGTGGGCTCGGCGCGGTGCGGCCGGACTCGCCCGGGGTGCATGTGGCGCTCGGTGGTGTGCTCGACGAATTCGAGCGCCTGCTCGGCGAACTCGCGCCGCGGTGGGACGCGGTCGACGAGTCGACCCGGTCGCGCTGGGAGCGCGACCGCCCGCTGCTCTCGGTCGCCGGACGGGTCAGGGCGCAGCGGCTGGCAACCGCCTGGCGAGCGGTGGGGGAACCGGGGGAGTGAGGCCCCGGATGAGGCCCCGGATCGGTCCGCGAATGTCGATGCGGGCCGACCTCGGATGGGCCGGACCGACCCTGGACATGGAGCGGGCCTCGGCGAAGGGGGGGAGTTAGCCGAGGCCCGCGTAAGGTCGGCCCGGGGGGGAGGGGCCGACGTGAACGATCCTACGCGATAAGACGCGATTGTGCGTGCAGCGGCGCCGCGAATTTCGGCGAGTTTTTCGGTTTGGCTTACCTGCGCGGGATCGAGCGCGGCCGCGGCCTGGGACGGCGGCTCGGCGCGCCGCCCGCGGTCCCGGCATTCGGCCGGTTACGCCCCGGTCCCGGACTGCGAAATGTGTCACACCCCGGTGCGAGGATGCCCGCGTGACGAGCGGGAGGCGACCGGCGGCGCGTACGGCGCGGCGTGCGAAAACGAGCTGCGACCGCGCCCGGCACGGCCGATACTGGCCAGGCGACAGGGGCGCCGTCCGAATCCCGGCGACATGTCGGTGCGCAGTCCGGCGCGCCGGCCCGTATCCGAACTCGAGTTCCCGTTCGACGTCAGGAGAAGAATGCCCGACGCAATAGTCGCCGAGGGTCTGGTCAAGCGCTACGGCAAGCTGGTCGCCCTCGACGGCCTCGACCTCACGGTGCCCGAGGGCACCGTCACCGCCCTGCTCGGCCCCAACGGGGCGGGTAAGACCACGACCGTCCGTGTCCTCACCACGCTGTTGGTTCCCGACGAGGGCCGCGCCACCGTCGCAGGCATCGATGTCCTGCGCAGGCCGCAGGCCCTGCGTTCGCGGATCGGCGCCTCCGGGCAGTACGCGGCCGTGGACGAATACCTCACCGGCTTCGAGAACCTGGAGATGGTGGGACGCCTGTACCACATGGGTGTCAAGCGCAGTAAGGAACGCGCCCGCGAACTGCTCGAGCGCTTCCGGCTCACCGACGCCGCCGACCGCCCGGTCCGCGGCTACTCCGGCGGTATGCGGCGCAGGCTCGACCTGGCCGGCGCGCTGGTGGCCAATCCGCCGGTGCTGTTCCTCGACGAGCCGACCACCGGCCTCGACCCGCGCGCCCGGCTCGACCTGTGGGATGTCATCTCCGAGCTCGTGGCGGGCGGCACCACGTTGCTGCTCACCACGCAGTACATGGAGGAGGCCGACCGGCTCGCCGACGCGATCGCGGTGATCGACCACGGCAAGGTCATCGCCCGCGGCACCGCCGACGAGCTCAAGACCCTGGTCGGCGGCGACCGCATCGAACTCACCGTCGAGACCGCCGACAAGCTCGCCGTCGCCGAGCAGGTCCTGAAACCGCTCGCCGACGGCGACATCCACCTCGAGCCCGGATTGCGCCGCATCACGGTCCCGGTGAGCAACGGTTCGCAGGCCCTGGTCGACGCGATCGGGCTGCTCACCGCGGGCGACGTGCAGATACACGACGTCGGGCTGCGCAGGCCCTCGCTCGACGACGTGTTCCTCACCCTCACCGGCCGCGAGGCCGAGCAGTTCGCCGACGACGCCGAGTCCGGCCTCGACACCTCGGAAGGAAGCCGCCGATGACCGCGGGCACCACCACCTTCGACACTCCGGCGGACCCGGGCCTGGGCAGCAGGCTGGGCATGGTCGTCGCCGACACCATCACGGTCACCAAACGCAACGTCATCAAGATCAAGCGCGTTCCGGACGTGCTGATCTTCTCGACGCTGTCGCCGATCATGTTCGTGCTGTTGTTCGCCTACGTCTTCGGCACGGCGATCGAGGTCCCGGGCCTGGAGGGCGGCTACCGCGAATTCCTCATCGCGGGCATCTTCGCGCAGACCGTGGTGTTCGGCTCCTCGTTCACCGGCGCGAGCCTGGCCGAGGACATGCAGAAGGGCATCATCGATCGGTTCCGTTCGCTGCCGATGGCGCCCTCGGCGGTGCTGGTCGGGCGCACGGTCAGCGATGTGGTGATCAACCTCGTCAGCCTGGTGGTGATGTCGGTGACCGGCCTGTTGGTCGGCTGGCGCATCCGGGGTTCGTTCCTCGACGCGGTGCTGGCCTATGTGCTGTTGCTGCTGTTCGCCTACGCGGTGTCCTGGATCATGGCCGTGGTCGGCCTGCTGGTCCGGTCGCCGGAGGTGTTCAACAACGCCAGCTTCATGGTGATGTTCCCGCTGACGTTCCTGGCCAACACGTTCGTGCCGATCGAGGAGCTGCCGACGGTGCTGCGGGTGTTCGCCGAGTGGAACCCCGTCTCGGCGCTCACGCTCGCCACCCGCGAGCTGTTCGGCAACACCGGCGCGCTCGGACCGCAATCCGACGCCTGGTCGATGCGTCACCCGATCGCCACGACCCTGATCTGGGTGGTGGTGATCCTGGTGGTGTTCGTCCCGCTGGCGTTGCGGCAGTACAAGCGCGCCGTGAGCCGCTGAGCCCGCTCAGCGCTTCGCGTCGGCCCCCGCGTGCGGGGTCGGCGCGGAGCCGTTGCGGGAGTAGCCGATGCGCGGCGGCTCCGGCGCGGGCTCCGGCGGCAACGGCCGCTTGCTGCGGACGAGCCAGGCCGCCCCGCCCGCCAGGCCGAGGAGGGTCGCGGCGATGAGCCGGTTACGAGAACGTGCGGATACGTGCAGACGCCCCAAGGTCATTCGACCACTCTCGCACAGCCGGGGAAATCATGCAGTAACCGCTGGTAACCGGCATCCCCGACCGGGCTGGATAGCATGGCGAAGGTGATGAACGACCGACCGCCCACCTGTGTCCGCCACCGCGACCGCGCGACCGGCCTGGCGTGCACCCGGTGCGGGCGGCCCGCCTGTCCGGAATGCCTGCGGCCCGCCGCCGTGGGGCAGCACTGCGTCGACTGTGTCCGGGAGGGTAGCGCCGGTGTCCGCCCGGTGCGCACCGTCGCGGGTGCCCCGGTGGCCCGATCGGCCACGCCGCTGGTGACCTACGGCCTGATCGCGGTGAACCTGGTGTTCTTCGCCATCACCGCGGTGCAGGCGCGCAGCATCGTCGACAACTTCCAGTCCCCGCTGTTCTTCCGGCTGGCCTTGATCCCGGCCTACGTCGCCGACGGTGAATGGCTCCGGGTGATCGGGTCGGGCTTCCTGCACTGGGGGCCGCTGCACCTGGCGCTCAACATGTTCGCCCTCTACATCATCGGCATCCAGTTGGAGCCGGTGCTCGGCCGGTGGCGGTTGCTGGCGGTCTACCTGGTGGCGCTGCTCGGCGGGTCGGCGGGCGGCATGCTGCTGGAACCCGCGAACACGATCGGTGCGGGCGCCTCCGGCGCGGTGTACGGAATGTTCGGCGCGATCGCGGTGGTGATCTTCCGGCTGCGGCTGAATCCAACGCAGATCCTGGTGGTCATCGGGATCAACGTCTTCCTCAGCCTGTCGCTGCCGGGGATCTCGCTGTGGGTGCATCTCGGCGGGCTCCTCGCGGGCACCCTGGCGACGCTGGGCGTGCTGTTCCTACCGGAGTGGCTGGGCGTGCGGACATCGGACACCGCCCGCACGGTCGGCTGGGCCGCCATCGCCGCGGTGGGCGTGGCGTCGGTCGCGGCGATCGCCGTCGCGGCGGCGATGCTGTGAATCCGGGGATTGCTTCACGTGAAACCACGCGGGAAGTGACCCGCGAACGGTGGACAACCTGTGGACAACTTCGACCGCCGTGGGCATTCGGGGACGCTGGAGCCCGGCGAACCCCCTGGTCAGTCCTTCGGGAGGAACGCCAGCCGGTGGACGACCAGCGCGTCGAACACGTCCTCCGGATTCGTGCCGAGATCCCAGCGGCCGAAGATGAGCAGCCGCTCGCCGTCGTGGTGGCGGACGTCGATCTCGAGCATGGGGCTGCGTCGGCCCAACCGGCGGTAGGAGACGATCCTGGCTCGGATGATCTGCTCGGGCCGGTACTCGGTCGGCCCCAGGAAAGTGCGCACGACCAGCACCCGAGGTGAGCCGGGACGGACCTCGAGCCGGGGGCGCTGCCGTGCTCCGAGCACCGCGAGGCCGAGCAGGCCCGCCGCGGCGAGGCCGACCAGCAACCGGCTCGGGGCATCACCGGCGAAGAACGCGGCGACCGCGAGCACCGCGCCACCGAGCCCGACGGCGACGAGGGCGGGCGCGGGAGTGGCCCAGGACAGCGACGGCGAGGCGGAGGGTTCCGGATTCACGCGACGCTCTCCCCAATCGGTCCTCGAGTTGTCCACAGGGTCATCCACAGGTGTGCATGAATGACACGCATGTAATCCCGCTGCCGCGCACGTCAGCGCCGGTCAGCGCCACCGCATCGTCATGATCAACCCGACGACCATCAGTCCGAAGCCGATCAGGAAGTTCCAGGCGTTGAGGTCGTTCATCCAGCTGATCTGTTCGGCCGCCAGGTAGTACACCAGCAGCCAGAGCAGCCCGGCGAGCATGAAGCCGAGCATGATCGCGACATACCAGACCGGCGACGGCCCCGCCTTCACCTTGACCGGGGTGCGGCTGGCAGGGTTGATCGTATAGTCGGTCTTCTTACGGACCTTCGACTTGGGCATGACGTCCTCGTTATCGGCGTGCAAGTGGCACCGGAAGCCCGGGCGGGGCTGCCGACGCCCTCCGGTGTGTGTTTAGGCTATCCCACCCAGTGATCCCACCCGATAATCGATGCGGCAGTCGGCTGAACCGGCACGTAATCTCGAACCATGCGTGTTCTGGTCGTCGACAACTACGACAGCTTCGTGTTCAACCTGGTGCAGTACCTGGGCCAGCTCGGCACCGACGCGGTCGTCTGGCGCAACGACGATCAGCACCTCGCCGACCCGGACGCCGTGGCCGCCGATTTCGACGGCATCCTGATCAGCCCCGGCCCCGGCACCCCGGATCGCGCGGGCGCCAGCATCGATCTGGTGCGTGCCTGTGCGCGGACGGCGACCCCGCTGCTCGGCGTGTGCCTGGGCCATCAGGCCATCGGCGAGGCGTTCGGCGCCACGGTCACCCGCGCTCCCGAACTGCTGCACGGCAAGACCAGCTCGGTGTTCCACGTCGGGGCGGGTGTCCTGGCCGGCCTGCCCGATCCGTTCACCGCGACCCGATACCACTCGCTGACCGTGCTCGAAGACACCCTGCCCGCGGAGATCGAGGTGCTCGGCCGCACCGAATCCGGCATCGTCATGGCCATGCGGCACCGCGAGCTGCCGATCCACGGCGTGCAGTTCCATCCGGAGTCGGTGCTCACCCAGGGCGGGCACCGGATGCTGGCGAACTGGCTCGGGGTGTGCGGTTCGCGTCCGCCGGAGGGCCTCGTCGAGATGCTCGAGTCGGAGGTCGCCGCGCTGGTGCCGCAGTGAGCGGGCGGCCCTATGTCCTGCTGTCCGCGGCCATGAGCCTGGACGGCCACCTCGATGACGTCGGCCCCGAGCGGCTGCGGCTGTCCGATGCCGCCGATTTCGACCGGGTCGACCGGGTGCGTGCCGAATCCGACGCGATCCTGGTCGGCGCGCAGACCCTGCGGCGCGACGACCCGCGCCTGCTCGTCGCCGACCAGGCGCGTCGCGCCGCCCGGGTCGCGGCCGGCAAGCCCGAACATCCGCTGAAAGTCACCGTCACCGCGACCGGACGGCTGGACGCCGGGCTGCGGGTGTGGCACCAGGGCGGCGCGAAACTCGTCTACACCACCGCGGCCGGCGCCGCCGCGCTCGGTGACACACTGACCGGTCTGGCCGAGGTCGTGGTGCTGGGGGAGACGATCGATCTCGGTGCGCTGCTCGACGACCTCGGCGCCCGCGGTGTCGAGCGGCTCATGGTCGAGGGCGGCACCCGCGTGCACACCGCGTTCCTGGCCGCCGATCTGGCCGACGAATTGCAGCTGGCGGTGGCGCCGCTTCTGGTCGGCGCGGCGGGCGCGCCGCGGTTCGTCGACCCGGCCGATTTCCCGGACCGGCGGCTCACCCTGGCGGAGGTGTCCCGGGTGGGCGACATGGCGGTGCTGCGCTATCTGCTGCGTCCGGAGTCCGCGGTCGAGCGGGACCGCCGCTTCCTGCGCCGTGCGATCGAACTCGCCCACGCCAGCCCGCCGAGTCCGACCGCGTTCTCGGTGGGCGCGGTGATCGTCGCCGACGGCGCCGAGATCGCCACCGGATACTCGCGGGAGACCGACCCGAAGGTGCACGCCGAGGAAGCCGCGCTGAACAAGCTGGACCCGCGGGATCCGCGCCTGTCCCGGGCGACCATCTACAGCACGCTGGAGCCGTGCTCACAGCGGGCCACGGCCGGACGGCCGCCGTGCACCGACCGCATCCTGGCCGCGGGCATCCCGCGCGTGGTCATCGCCTGGCGCGAGCCGTCGACCTTCGTGGTGAACTGCGTCGGCGTGGAGAAGCTGCGCGAGCACGGCGTGGACGTGGTGGAACTGCCCGAGCTGGCCGAGGCGGCGACGGCGATGAATCGCCACCTCGACCTGAGCTGAGGCGTCAGGGCCTGCCGTAGACGGCGGTGACGAACTCGCTGAGCTGATTGTCGTCGAGATGCCGGGCCAGGTCGGCCTCGCTGATCATGCCGACGAGGCGCTTGTTCTCGATGACCGGCATGCGCTTGACGCGGTGGTTCTCCATCGCGTCGAGCACTTCCTCGACGTCGGCGTCGGCCGCGACCCACCGCGGCGTCGCCTCGCACAGTTCGGCCGCCGGCGTGGTCGCCGGATTCGCGCCGTGCGCCACGCACTTCACCACGATGTCGCGGTCGGTGACGATGCCGCACATCCGCTCGTTCTCGTCGGCGACGACCAGCGAGCCGACGCCGAGATCGGCCATCAGCTGCGCGGCCCGTTCGACGGTGTCCTGCTTGGAAATCCACTGCGCGCCGGGCTTCATGATGTCCCTGGCTGTGGTCATGAGCTGCCTCCTCGTCCTGGTCGGTTCGGGTGGAGCACTGCCCATTCTCATGCCGGGGACACCGGGTGGCCGCGTCGTTCCGGTAACGATCGATCAGGGTGGGCCGAGGGTGCCGACGGTGATGGTGATGGTCGCCGTCTTGGAGATCGACGAGCCCGCCTGCGGCTGCTGCTGCAGGATGCGCCCGACGCTGCCCGCCTCGAAAGTGCCCGTGGTGGCCTGATTGATCTGGCCGGCGTTGCCGGTCCAGCCGCTCTGGCGCAGCCGCTCCACCGCCTGCGACGGGGTCAGGCCGACCAGGGTCGGCATCGTGATCTCGTCGCCTGCCGACACCTGCACGGTGACCGTCGATCCGCGGTCGGCGCTGCTGCCGCCCGCGGGGCTGGTGGCCACCACCTCGCCCTTGGGCCGCGAGGACGCCACCTCCTCGATATCGATCTTGAAGCCGGCGCTGTCGACCAGGTTGGGCTGGGCCACGCTGATGTCCTGGCCGACCACGCTCGGCACCCGGACCTTCTCCGGACCCTTGCCGACCCAGACCACGATGGCCTGGTCGACGTCGACCCGGGCACCGGCGCCCGGCTCGGTGCCGATCACCTTGTCCAGATCCTGGGCACTGGACTCGCGACGCTCCACGTTCGGGTCCATCCGCAGGCCGACGGCGTTGAGTTCCTGCTCGGCCTGCTGCACCGACAGCCCGTCCAGCCGTGGCACCTGAACCTGGGCGGGTCCGGAGGACACCTGCACGGTGACGGTGCTGCCCTTGTC
This sequence comes from Nocardia sp. FDAARGOS_372, assembly GCF_002554515.1. NCBI lineage: Bacteria > Bacillati > Actinomycetota > Actinomycetes > Mycobacteriales > Nocardiaceae > Nocardia > Nocardia sp. FDAARGOS_372. Next base: position 4,753,440 of record NZ_PDDW01000001.1, read on the forward strand.
GATCCGCGAGCCGCCGAGTGGCTGGGTGGAGATGACGTTGCCGACGGCCACCTTGCTGTCGGGTTTCTGCTGGATGGCGACGGTGAAGCCGAGCCGCTGCAGCGTGTCCTGGGCCTGCTGGGCGGATTTGTTGGACAGGTCGGGGACGGCCACCTGGTCCGGTTTGCTGCCCGGCCCGATCAACACCCAGAACAGCGCGAAGGCCACCGCGAGCACGGCGGCCGCGCCGAAGGCGAGATAGGCCGTGCGCCTGCCGCTGTTCGGCTCGGCCGGTTCCTGCTCGGCGGTGTCGTCGTCGCGTTCGACGGCGCGGTAGGTGCGCGGGCCCGGCTCGTCGGCGCCGCCCATGAAAGTGGTGCGGTCCTCGTCGGTCATCACCATCGGCGCGCTCGGCTTCTGGCCGCCGAGCACCCGGATCAGGTCGGCCCGCATCTCGGCCGCGGTCTGGTACCGGTTGGCCGGGTTCTTGCTCATCGCCTTGAGCACGACCGAGTCGAGTTCGCGCGGCACACCGTGGTGCACGTGCGAGGGCAGCCGCGGATCCTCCCGGACATGCTGATACGCCACCGCGACGGGGGAGTCGCCGGTGAACGGCGGCTCGCCGGTGAGGATCTCGAAGAGCACGCAGCCGACCGAGTACACGTCCGAGCGCGCGTCGACGGTCTCCCCGCGCGCCTGCTCGGGCGAGAGATACTGGGCCGTTCCGATGACGGCGGCGGTCTGCGTCATCGGGTTGGAGCTGTCGGCCAGCGCGCGGGCGATGCCGAAGTCCATCACCTTCACCGCGCCGGACCGGTTGATCATGATGTTGGCCGGCTTCATGTCCCGGTGCACGATGCCGTGCTTGTGACTGAAATCCAGTGCGGCACAGACGTCGGCGATGATCTCCATGGCGCGGCGCGGCGGCAGCGGGCCCTTGCCGCGCACGATGTCGCGCAGCGTCTCACCGTCGACGTACTCCATGACGATGTAGGGCAGTGGACCGCCGTCGATCTCGGCTTCGCCGGTGTCGTAGACGGCCACGATCGCGGGATGGTTCAGCGCGGCCGCGTTCTGCGCCTCCCGCTTGAACCGCAGATAGAACGTGGGGTCACGGGCCAGGTCGGCGCGCAGCACCTTGATCGCCACGTCGCGGCTCAGCCGCAGGTCGCGGGCCTTGTGCACCTCCGACATCCCGCCGAATCCGATGATCTCGCCCAGCTCGTAGCGGGCGGAGAGATTCTTCGGGGTCGTCATTGTTGTCCTTGCGGAGAAGTGGTGGGCGCACTGACGGTGCCCGAGGGGCCTCGGGCACCGGAATCCTCCGGAAATGGTAAGTCGAACGTCGGGAACAACGTGCGACTGGTCGTCGGGCGCTGCGTCCGGGTCGGCCGGGCCGTCGTGGTCGGTTCCGGCGTGGTGGTCGGCGCCGCCGTGGTGGGTTCCGGCGTCGTCGTCGGCGGTTGCGTCGTGGTCGGTTCCGGCTCGCTGGTCTGCGGCGGAGGCGGCGGCACGTACCGCGTGGTCGTGGGTTGCGTGGTGGGCGGCAGCGGCGGCTGCGGCGCGATGGTGGTGGTGACCGGCGGACGGTCGGGCTCGGGATCGGTGTCGCCGCCGAACAGCAGCCACAGCACCGCGCCGGCCAGCAGCACCGCGGCCGCGCTCAACCCGGCCAGCACCTTCTGCGTGGTGGTCCAGGGCTTCTTGCCGCCCTGCGGTGGCACGGCGGTGGCGCCGCCGTGCTCGTTCATCATCGTCGCGGGCGCGCCGGCGGCCGTCGGCGCCGCACCTGCTCCCACGGCGGCCGCGGCGGGACGGCTGTAGCGCACGGTCGGGCCCTCGCCCTGTCCGGCGGGCAGCACGACGGTGGGGCCGGGCGGCAGCACGTGCGTGGCATCCTCGGCGATCGGCCCGGCCGCGGCCGCGCCGATCGGGGGCGGCGGACGGTGCCCGGCCCGCACGGCCGCCACCGCGTCGGCGAACTCGCCGCCGCTGGCGTAGCGCAGCTGCGGATCCTTGCCCATCGTGATCTCGATCAGTTCCCGCACGTTGGCGGGCACGTCGGCGGGCATCGGCGGCGGCGTCTCGCGGACGTGCTTCATCGCCACCGTGATCGCGCCGTCGCCGCTGAACGGCCGCTTGCCCGCCAGCGCCTCGTAGCCGACCACGCCGAGGGAGTAGACGTCGCTGGCCGCGGTGGCGTCCTCGCCGACGGCCTGCTCCGGCGCGATGTACTGCGCGGTGCCCATCACCATGCCGGTCTTGGTGACCGGACTGGCGTCGACCGCCTTGGCGATGCCGAAGTCGGTGATCTTCACCTGCCCGGTGGGCGTCACCAGGATGTTGCCCGGCTTGACGTCGCGGTGCACCACGCCCGCCGCGTGCGCGACCTCGAGCGCCCGTCCGGTCTGCTCGAGCATGTCCAGGCCCTGGTTGACGGAGAGCTTGCCGAGCCTGGAGAGCACCGCGTTGAGCGGCTCGCCCTGCACCAGCTCCATCACCAGGTAGGAGGTCTCCCCGGCGCTCGGGTCGTAGGTCTCGCCGTAGTCGTAGATGCCCGCGATACCGGAGTGGTTCAGCTGTGCGGTGGTCTGCGCCTCGGTGCGGAACCGTTGCCGGAAGGTCGGGTCGGCGGAGAACTCGGCCTTGAGCACCTTGACCGCGACCCGGCGGTTGAGCCGGGTGTCCAGCGCCTCCCAGACCTGGCCCATGCCGCCGGTGGCGATCAGGCGTTGCAGTCGGTAGCGGTCGGCGATCATCGCACCGTTGGTCAGCATCGGGGCCCCCGTACCTCTCCTCGCACGTTCAAATCCTTCAGCCCCCTTGCAGACCGGCGTCCAGCACGGCTCGGGCGATGGGCGCGGCCACCGAGCCGCCGGTCGCCGCCAACGCCCGGTCGCCGCCGTCCTCCACGATCACCGCGATGGCGATCTTCGGGTTCTGTGCCGGGGCGAAGGCGATGTACCAGGCGTGCGGCGGCGTGTTGCGCGGATCGGTGCCGTGCTCGGCGGTGCCGGTCTTGGACGCGATCGTGTAGCCGGCGCGGTTGCCGCCCACGGTGTTGGCCTCCGAGGCGATCATCATGCCGGTGAGCTGCGAGGCCACCTGCGCGCTGACGGCCTGGCCGACCGAGACCGGCTTGGTCTTGGACAGCTCGCTCAGGTCCGGCCCCTGCCGCTGGTCCACCAGGTAGGGCTCCATGCGGACGCCGCCGTTGGCGATGGTGGCCGCGATCACGGCGTTGTCGAGCGGGGTCAGCGCGACGTCGCGCTGACCGATGCTGGACTGGCCGAGCGCGGCGTTGTCCGGGATCGGCCCGACCGTGCTCTCGGCGACCGGCATCGGGATTCCGTTGTGCGGGCCGACACCGAAGGCCGCCGCGGTGTCCTTGAGCGCCGCCGCCCCGACCCGCTGACCCAGTTCGACGAAGGCGGTGTTGCAGGACAACCGGAAGGCGTCGGTCAGCGACGCGGTCGGGCCGGGGCCGCACGAGCTGCCGTTGTAGTTCTCCAGCGTGGTGGCGGTGCCGGGCAGGGTGATGTTCGGCGCGGCGGTGAACTGGTCCTCCGGCGTGGCGACCCCGTTGGCGAGCGCGGCCGCGGTCACGACCACCTTGAACGTCGAGCCCGGCGGGTAGGTCTGCGAGATCGCCCGGTTCAGCATCGGCTTGTCCGGATCGCTGTTGAGCGCCTCCAGCGCCTCGGTGGTCTCGGCGGCGTCGTGGCCGGCCAGCACGTTCGGGTCGTAGCTGGGCGTGGACACCATGGTGAGAATCTTGCCGGTGCTCGGCTCGATGGCCACCACCGAACCGGTGTAGCCCTTGGCGGTCAGCTGCTCGTAGGCCACCTGCTGCATCACCGGGTTCAACGTGGTCAGCACGTTGCCGCCGCGGGGGTCGCGCCCGGACACCAGGTCGATGAGCCTGCGGCCGAACAGCTGACTGTCCGAGCCGTTGAGCAGCGGATCCTCGAAGCGCTCCAGCCCGCCGCTGCCGTTCTGCATGGTGTAGTACCCGGTGACCGGGGCGTAGGCCTGCGGGTCGGTGGGGTAGGTGCGCAGGTACTTGTAGCGGTCCTCGGTCTCCACCGAGGAGGCCAGCACGGTGCCGCCCGCCGAGATCTGCCCCCGCTGGCGGGAGTACTCGTCGAGCAGCACGCGGGTGTTGCGCGGGTCGTTGCGGTAGTCGTCGGCCTTGAAGACCTGCACGTAGGTGGCGTTGGCCAGCAGCGCGACGACCATGACCATCACCGCGACCGCGACACGTCGTAGCGGAGTGTTCATTCGGGTTGCCTCGTCTCCGAGCGGCGCAGCAGCTCCGTCGGTGCCTCGGCGATCGGCGGTGCCGCTGCGCCGCTCTTGCGGACCGGCGCTGGGGCGCGAGCCGCGTCGGAGACCTTGATCAGCAGCGCGAGCAGCGCGTAGTTCGACAGCAGCGAGGAGCCGCCGTAGGACATGAACGGCGTGGTGAGACCGGTCAGCGGGATCAGCTTGGTGACGCCGCCGACGACGACGAAGACCTGGATCGCCAGGGTGAAGGCCAGGCCCGCCGCGAGCAGTTTGCCGAAGCTGTCGCGCACCGCCAGCGCGGTGCGCAGTCCGCGCACCACCAGCACCAGGAACAGGATCAGCACCGCGGTCAGGCCGATCAGACCCAGTTCCTCGCCGATGGTGGTGACGATGAAGTCGGTTTTGGCGAAGGGCACCTGGTTGGGCCTGCCGCTACCGAGTCCGGTGCCCGCCAGGCCGCCGGTGGCCAGGCCGAACAGCGACTGCGAAATCTGATAACCGGTGTTGTTGTAGTCGGAGAACGGGTCGAGCCAGGTGTCGATGCGCACCCGCACATGGCCGAAGGCCTGGTAGGCGAACACGAAACCGACCGCGAGCAGGCTGACGCCGATGATCAGCCAGCCGACCCGCTCGGTGGCGATGTAGAGCATCACCAGCACGGTGCTGAAGATCAGCAGCGAGGTGCCCAGGTCCTTCTCGAAGACCAGCACGCCGATGCAGATCACCCACACCGCGAGGATCGGGCCGAGATCGCGCGCCCGCGGGAAGTCCATGCCCAGCATGTGCTTGCCCGCGGTGGTGAACAGATCGCGCTTGGCGACCAGCACCGAGGCGAAGAAGATGATCAGCAGGATCTTGGCGAACTCACCGGGCTGCACACTGAACCCGGGCAGCCGGATCCAGATCTTGGCACCGTTGATCTCCGACAGGCTGCTGGGCAGCAGCGCGGGAATCATCAGCGCGACCAGGCCGACCAGCCCGAGGGTGTAGGCGTAACGGGCCAGCGTGCGGTAGTCGCGCAGCACGATCAACACCGCCACGAACACCACCATGCCCAGCGCGGTCCACAGGATCTGCTGGTTGGCGTCGGGGGAGGGGATCGGTGCGGAGTTGAACACCGCGTTCTGCTCGGCGCCCAGGTCGAGGCGGTGGATCAGGACCAGGCCGAGCCCGTTGAGCACCGCGACGATCGGCAGCAGCAGCGGGTCGGCGAACGGCGCGAAGCGGCGCACCGCCAGATGCGCGATCGCGAACAGCCCGAGGAAGGCCAGACCGTACTTGGCGATGTCCCAGGTGATCGACTGTTCCTGGGACGCTTCGACCAGGAACAGCGAAACCGTCGTCAGCAGCGCCGCGAAGCCGAGCAGCAGCAACTCGACGTTGCGGCGGGTCGAGGGCGGCGGTGCGGGTGCGAACCCACCGGGTGGACTCGGATAGGCCCCGGCGGACGGCGGTGCCGGCGCGGACATCAGTCCGTCACCCGGCAGTTCTCCCCCGCGGTCTGGGGGCTCGGCGCCGGCGTCGTCGTCGGCACCGCCGGCGACGCGGTACCGGTCTCGGGCGCGCGTGGCTCGCCACCGGGCGGCGGCACGGGCTGCGGATTGCCCGCGGGCGGCGCCGGTTCCCCGGTGGGGGCGGGCGCGGGCACGGGTTCGCCCGGCGCGGGGGCGGCGGGCGAACCGGTGGGCGCCGCGCTGGGCTGTGTTGTCCCGGGCGCGGGCGTGGCCGCCTTGGCCGGGCAGGGCGGCAGCAGCTCCTGCTGGGCGATCACGCGCATCTGCTCCTGGGCCTTGTCCAGTGAACCGGGCGGCAAGCCCGCCTCCACCTTGTCGCGGCCGGTCTGCTCGAGGTCGCTCACCCGCAGTTCCTTGCACCCCGACGGCAGCGGATCGCTCGCCGCGAGGGTGGTGAGGCTGCCGCCGCGGTCGACGCAGCCGACGGTGTAGACCTCGTGGATCGAGTAGCCCAGCAGCGAGCCCGGCAGTCCGCGCAGGATCACGACCCGGCCGTCGTCGGCACCGACGTAGTAGTTGTTGCGGATCATCTTGTAGCCGACCACCAGGCCGACCGCGACAGCTCCGATCAGCGCGACCGCGAGCAGGATCCAGCGCAGTTTGTGCGATTTGGCCGGTGGCGGCGGCTCGGCGGCGGCGGCCCGGCGCGGCGGGGTGGCCCGCGGCGGGCGCATGGCGGCGGCCCGGCCCGCGGCGGTGTTCGGCGGCGGCGTGTCGTCGTCCTGCCCGGAGGCCGCGCCCGCCACGATCGGATGGCTCTGCCCGTAGTCCAGGTCGATGACGTCGGCCACCACCACGGTGACGTTGTCGGGCCCGCCGCTGCGCAGCGCCAGCTCGATCAGCCGGTCGGCGCACTCGTCGGTGCTGCCCTCGCGCATCGTGTTCGCGATGGTCTCGTCGCTGACCACGTCCGAGAGTCCGTCCGAACACAGCAGATAGCGGTCCCCGGCGCGGGCCTCGCGCATGATCAGCGTCGGCTCGATCTCGTTGCCGGTGAGCGCCCGCATGATCAGCGACCGTTGCGGGTGGGTGTGCGCCTGTTCGGGGGTGATGCGGCCCTCGTCGACCAGCGACTGGACGAAGGTGTCGTCGCGGGTGATCTGGGTCAGCTCGCCGCCGCGCAGCAGATAGGCGCGGGAGTCGCCGATGTGGGCCAGGCCGAGCTTCTTGCCCGCGAACAGGATGGCGGTGAGCGTGGTGCCCATGCCGTCGAGTTCGGGTTCCTCCTCGACCTGGTCGGCGATGGCGGCGTTGCCCTCGCGCACGGCGCGGTCGAGCTTGCCGAGCAGGTCGTCGCCGGGTTCGTCGTCGTCGAGATGGGCGAGCGCGGCGATCATCAACTGCGAGGCGACCTCGCCCGCGGCGTGCCCGCCCATGCCGTCGGCGAGGGCGAGCAGCCGGGCGCCCGCGTACACGGAATCTTCGTTGTTGCCTCGAACGAGACCGCGGTCGCTGCGCGCTGCGTAGCGGAGAACAAGTGTCACGATCGGAGCTCGATCACTGTCTTGCCGACCCGGACGGGGGTGCCGAGCGGAACACGGACGGCGGTGGTGACCTTCGCGCGGTCGAGATAGGTGCCGTTGGTCGAGCCGAGATCCTCGACGTACCAGTCGTCACCCCGTGGCGAGAGCCGCGCGTGTCGGGTGGAGGCGTAATCGTCGGTGAGCACCAGCGTGGAATCGTCCGCACGTCCGATCAGCACCGGTTGGGTGCCGAGCGTGATGCGGGTGCCGGCGAGTGAACCTTGAGTCACCACAAGATATTTGGCGCCCTTCTGGCCTCGACGCAAGGATGGCAGCACCGCGGAACCGCGCGCGGCCCTGGGCTGGATCCGAATGCCGGATGCCGCGTAGATATCGCTGCGCAAGGTCCGCAGCACCGCCCAGACGAACAGCCACAACAGCAGCAGGAACCCCGCACGGGTCAATTGCAGGATCAAACCCTGCACGGCGTTCCACCTCCTGTTCGGCCGTTATGGGTACGTCGGTGCCGTCGGTGCGGATCGACCCACCCCCACAGCTGCTGGCCACGTCGGCTCCGGGCGGAGCCGCGCGTAGGCAGCATCATAGGGCGGTCAGCCGATTTCGATGATCGCGAGCTTACGGGATCAGACGATTCGGATCAGGATCTCCGAATGCCCGGCCCGGATCACGTCGCCGTCGGCGAGTTGCCAATCCTGGACCGGCGATCCGTTGACCAAGGTGCCGTTGGTCGAGCCGAGGTCGGAGAGCATGGCCGTCTGGCCGTCCCAGCGCACCTCGATGTGGCGCCGCGACACACCGGTGTCGGGCAGGCGGAAATGCGCGTCCTGGCCGCGGCCGATGATGTTGCTGCCCTCGCGCAGCTGGTAGGTGCGGCCGCTGCCGTCGTCGAGCTGGAGGGTGGCCGAATAGCCGGAGCCGGTGGCCGCGCCGCCGTAGGCGGGCGCCGAATACCCGGGCTGCTGTTGACCGTAGCCGGGCTGTTGCGCGTAGCCCTGGCCGTAGCCGGCCTGCTCGTCCTGGCCGTACCCGGGCTCGGCGTATCCGGGCTCGCCGTACGCCGGTTCGGCGTAACCCTGCCTGCCGCCCTGCTGGCCGTAACCCGGTTGGCCGTAGCCCTGCTGACCGTAGCCGGGCTCGGCATAGCCCTGGTCACCGTAGCCGGGCTGCTGGCCGTAACCCGGCTGGTCGTAGCCGGGCTGGCCGTAGCCCGCACCCTGCTGGCCGTACCCGGGCTCGCCGTACCCGGGCTGCCCGTAACCCTGATCGCTGTACCCTTGCTGGCCGCCCTGCTGGTCGTAGCCGGGCTCGCCGTACCCCGGCCTGCCGTAGCCGCCCTGCTGGTCGTAGCCGGGCTGGCCGTACCCGGGCGCGCCCTGCTGGTAGTCGTAGCCGTTCTGGTAGTCGCCGTACCCTTGCTGCGACTCCGGCGCGCGGTAGTCCGAGCCGGCCGGATAGGGCGCGCCGCCGCGGGCGTACTCGTCGCGGTAGGCGCCGTTCTGCGGAGCGGCGGGACGGCCCGCGGGCGGCGGAGCGTACCCGCGATTGCGTGGATCGGACTCCGCGGGCTCACGGCTCGGGTCGTAGCCAGAGTTCTGCGTCATGGGGCCAGCTCCTGGTTGCGGGTTTGCAGGTCGTGGTGGCGTGGGTTCTGGGCTCCGGGCCGGGGTGGCCCGACGGCCGACGTCCGGATCGACGCGGCCGCTCGCCCTGAACTGTCCGGTGTGCAGCGTAGGTGATGCCTCGAACGCTACGTGTACTTCGCCATAGGTCTGCCACCCTTGATCACGGATGTAGTCCTGGAGGTGTTTGGCGAACGCGCGGGTCGTGAGGTCGTGATCGGCGTCCAGTTGCTGGTGGTCGGAAGAGTTGATGGTGATCACATAACTGTTGGGCGCCAACAGGTGACCGCCACCGAGGTCCTGCACGTTGTCGGCGGCCTCGCGTTGCAGCGCCGCCTCGACTTCCTGGGGCACGACGCTGCCCCCGAAGACCCGGGCGAACACATCACCGACGGCGCCCTGCAGGCGACGCTCGAACCGTGAAACGATGCCCATCTCGGCCTCCCTTCGGTGAGCGTCTTCCTACGTCATTCCCAGCTTCATAACAACGACACACGCGCATGGCGTGTCGTCGAACGACCACGTCCTTTGCATGATATCCGCGATCGTCTACACCTGTAACTCTCGGAAACGCCAGTGGGTTCCCGTGATGTCCATTGCACATCACAACCGCCGCTGAGCTGCCGATTTTTTGTCTCGTGCACCGGCGTGTTACTGTCTTCGAGTCGCTCGGGCGAGTGGCGGAATGGCAGACGCGCTGGCTTCAGGTGCCAGTGTCCGAAAGGACGTGGGGGTTCAAGTCCCCCTTCGCCCACTCCGACGAGAAGGCCCGCGTTCCCCGGAACGCGGGCCTTCTCGCTTCTCCGGCCACGAGCCGCGCGCCCAGCTTCTCGCTTGTGGCTGCCTCGATGGTGTGGCCGCCTCGGTGCTCAATTCCCCGGCGTGGCCTTCGGCCCGGTCGCCAGCCCGAGTCGCACCACCTCCAGCGTGCGGTCGATCGCGGCCTCCCGCTCCTGAGCCCCGAGGTGTCGGACCGCCTTGTCGACGATGAGCCCGGCCATGCCGTGTACCGCCGCCCACGCGGCGTATTCGGCGTCGGGTCGTTGGGCCGGGTCGGTGTAGCCCACCTCCACCAGCTCGTCGAGCAGGCTGGACAGCAGTTGGAAGGCAGGCGCCTGCCAGTCCTGCGGGCCGCTGTTCTCCTCGTTCGGGCAGAACGCGGTGCGGAAGAGCCCGGGCTCGCGCTGGGCGAAGGTGATGTAGCCGCGGCCGACGGCGGCGAGCCGATCCACCGGGGCGGCGTCGGGCGGGAGGAGGGCCAGCGCCTCCTGCATGGCCGCGAAGAGGCTGTGCTGTGCCTGCTCCTGAGCGGCGCGGAGCAACTGCTCGTGATTGGTGAAGTGCCGGTAGGCGGCCGTGGGCGTGACCCCGACGCAGCGGGCGGCCGCGCGCACGGTGACCGCCTCGGGCCCGCCCGTCTCGGCGAGTTCCGCGGCCGCGCGGACCAGTGCGTTGCGGAGATCCCCGTGGTGATACCGGCGCGGCCGCTGTGAAGTCGTCATCTGCCCGATGTTGACACCCGCACACATCGGTGGCAAGTTAACACCCACAAAGTTTGCGTGTGTAAACATGCTCGACCGGGAGGCCCCCATGTTCGACGTACTCGGCGGATTCATCGTCCGGCGCGCTCGCTGGATCCTCGTCGCGAGCGTCCTGGCGCTCGTCGCGGGCGCCGCGCTCGGCGTCACCGCCTTCGGCAAGATGCAATCCGGCGGCCAGGACGACCCCGGTGCCGAATCCAGCCTGGCGGCGACGCAATTGCGCGAGAAGTTCGGTTCCGGTACCGACTATCTGTTCCTGGTCCGTGCCACCGGCGGCAGCATCGACGACGAGGCCGCGGCCGCCTTCGGGCGCGACCTCACCGCCCGGCTCGCCGCCGATCCCCGGCTGGCCGACGTGGTGTCCTATTGGGACACCGGGTCGCCGGCGATGCGCGCCGCCGACGGCACGGCCGCGGTGATCCTGGCCGGCAACGCCGACCCCGACACCGAGGACCATTCCGCGGCGAGCGGCATCATCGCCGACTACCGGTCCGCGGGCCCGGTGGCCCAGGTCCAGGTGGGCGGTACCGACCCGACCTTCGAGGCGATCACCGAGCAGATCGGCAAGGATCTCGGCCTGGCCGAGGGCATCGCGGTGCCGTTGATCCTGGCGCTGCTCGTGCTCGCCTTCGGCAATGTGGTCGCGGCTCTGCTCACGCTCCTCACCGGCGGCATCGCGATCCTGGGCACCTTCGCCGAGCTGTCGGTCCTCGGCTCGCTCACCGACGTGTCGATCTACGCGGTGAACCTCACCACCGCCCTCGGCCTCGGTCTGGCCGTCGACTACGGCCTGCTCATGGTCGCCCGGTTCCGGGAGCGGCGCGCGGCCGGCGCCACCACCGACGAGGCCGTGGTGGGTGCGGTCGCCACGGCGGGCCGCACCATCGTGTTCAGCGCCGCGACCGTGGTGGCCGCGCTGTCCTCGCTGGTGATCTTTCCGCAGTACTTCCTGCGGTCGTTCGCCTACGCCGGCATCGGCGTCGTCGCGATCTCGGCGCTGGCCGCGGTGCTGACGCTGCCCGCGCTGCTGGCCGTGCTCGGTGACCGGTCCGACGCCTGGCACATCCGCGGCGTGCGCGGCATCCGCGGTGACGCGGCGCCGTTCTGGGCGGCGGTCGCCCGCACCGCCACCCGCAGGCCGTTGCTGACCGGCGTGCCCGTGGTGTTGATCCTGCTGCTGGCCGCCGCCCCGCTGCTGGGGGTGCGGTTCGGCACGCCCGACGATCGGGTGCTGCCCACCACCACCGAGGTCCGCCAGGTCGGTGACGCGATGCGCACCGAGTTCGGCGGGGGCGAAGCGAACGCGCTGTCGGTGGTGATCGGCGCGGCCGTGCCCGCGCAACCGCTGGCCGACTACGCGGCGCAGCTGTCGCGGGTGGAGCACGTGACCCGGGTCGACTCGGCGGCGGGCACGTTCGTCGCCGGTCGGCCCGTCGCGACCTCGCCCGCGGACCTGCGATTCGCCCGGCCCGACGCGCAACGCCTCGAGGTGCACACCGGCCTGGACCGCAATTCCACCGAGGCGCGCGAGCTGGTCGACCGGGTGCGCGCGGTACCCGAGCCCGCGGGTGCCACCGCCTTGGTCGGCGGGCAGGTCGCCGAACTGCGGGACAGCCTGTCCGCCATCGGTTCCCGGCTGCCGATCGTGGTCGGCTGGATCGTGGCGACCACGTTCGTGCTGCTGTTCCTGTTCACCGGCAGCGTGGTCCAGCCGGTGCGCGCGCTGCTGTCCAACGCGCTGAGCCTGGCCGCGACGCTCGGACTGATGGTGTTCGTGTTCCAGGACGGTCACCTGTCCGGCCTGCTTGGCTTCACCCCCGCTCCGCTGGACGTGTCGATGTTGCTGTTGCTGTTCTGCATCACGTTCGGGTTGTCGATGGACTACGAGGTTTTCGTGGTGAGCCGGATCAAGGAGGTGCACGATCGCGGCGCGGACACCGAGACGGCGGTGATCGAGGGCGTGGCGCGCACGGGCAGGCTGGTGACCACCGCGGCGGCGTTGATCTCGATCAGTTTCCTCGCCTTCGTGAGCAGCGATGTGCGGTTCATCCAGTTCTTCGGACTCGGTGCGGGGCTGGCGATCCTGATCGACGCGACGTTGGTGCGCGGTGTGCTGGTGCCGGTCGCGATGCGGCTGCTCGGCCCGGCGGCCTGGTTCGCCCCGCGCCCGCTACGGGTGGTGCACCGGCGCTTCGGTCTCGCCGAGGCCTGACGCCGGGACGTCGCGGCCCTCGGGTCCGGCCGGTTTCCGACCGGCCGGACCCGTCGTGTTTGACCGGGCGGCGCAGGGGTACTCACCCTCTTGGCGGCCGGAAGCCGCAGGTCGCGGTGGTGGTGAGGCGAAGATCACACCGCATTTTTTGGGTTGCGCCGACGGTGCCGGCGTCGGTGTCGAGCCGCGCCCGGGCAGCCATTTCCTCAGCTCTGGCTATCTTTCCGAACCGACGGCACACGTTGACCGCCGACCGACGGAGCGGTATGTGTATCAGGGATATTCCGGGGTAAACCAACTCGAAGTCTCTTTTTGTTCACGAAATGTCCAGCTACCGTTCGATGGGTCGCAAAAGACCAGGTAGTAGCGTCTTCTTACTGGACATACCGAAATTTCCGAGCGGCCGCAGCTACCGAATCCGATCGCCATCGAGGGGTCTACGGAACCGTTCGGTCGAACTGCCGCACAGAGATTCCCGAGGTCTTTTCCGGGCTGACAATCATTGCCAGCAGAGTCCGCCAGGGGTTAGCTGGCAGCCCGTCGATCCGGCCGCGGATCGGGGTTAACTGGGCTGCGATTTATACGCTTGACATCGGCGCGCAGGGGTTGCGCGGGCATAACGATTGTGTAGAGTCATCGGCAACGCTGGCCGCAGCTGAGCTGGACTCGCTGCGGCCAGCGGAACTCAAATGGGGGATACCGCAACCGATCTCGGACATCACGGTTGCTGTTCATTGACCGGAGTCAGCGTGGCGCGGGTGTGCTCACCGTTGGCTGTTCGTTCACCCGGCTCGACACGTTCGCCGTTCCGAGCGCTCCGATCGCCCCGGCCTCCCCGTCGTGTTGCTCGCGGACCGCGCGCCGCCCGAGCCCGACGACGTACCCGAGGAACAGCGCTTCGGCGAGCAGCCCGATCCCGACCCGCACCGGCGCGGGCAGTCCGCTCGGCGTGACGAAGCCCTCCAGCAGGCCGGAGACGAACAGCACGGCGACCAGCCCCAGCGCGATCGCGGCGGTGGCCCGGCCCTGGCGCGCCACCGCGGCCACCCGGCTCGCCCCGCCCGGGTCGATCAGCGTCCAGCCCAATTGCAGGCCCGCACCGCCCGCCACGAACACCGCGGTCAACTCCAACGTCCCGTGCGGGAGCAGGAAGCCGAAGAACGGCTCGAGCCGGCCGGCCTCGGCCATCAGGCCGGCGGTGATGCCGAGGTTGAGCGCGTTCATGAACAGCAGGTACACCGCGGGCAGGATCAGCACGCCGGTGAACAGGGCGATGGCCGACACCCAGGCGTTGTTGGTCCACACCTGCGCGGCGAAGGCGTCACCGGGATGCTCGGTGTAGTAGGTCTCGAACGCACCGCCCGGCGCGGTCAGGTAGTCGTTGTCGTCCGGGATGCCGAGCACTTCGCGAGCGCGGCCCGAGCCCTGCACCCAGATGGCCAGCCAGGCCGACACCAGCAGAAAGGCCGCCGCGACGCCGGCCCACCACGGCCAGGCACGGTAGACCGCGACGGGGAAGGTGTGCGTGTAGAAGCGGCCGATCTGTGCCCAGGTGTCGGATCTGGTGCCGAGCACCCGGGCGCGTGCCCGGGTGAGGATCGCGCTCAGACCCGCCACCAGTTGCGGGTCGGGGCTGTGGGATTGCAGGCGGGCCAGCTGCTGGGAGGTGCGCCGGTAGAGCGCGACGAGCTCGTCGGCCTCGGCGCCGGTGAGTCTGCGCTGCCGCGCCAGCTGGTCGAGTCGTTGCCAGGACCGTCGGTGTGCGTAACTGTATGCGTCTACGTCCATGTCGGTTGCCTCCCACTACCGCCGGTCGAAAGAATGCTAACGAGATGGCAGAGTTCACCACCGGCGAAGCGGTCGCCCTCGAGCTTCCGATCGCCCGCATCCCGACCCGCGCCGCCGCGTTCCTGATCGACCTGGTGGTGCAGATCGGGCTGGCGGTCGGACTGATGGCGGGGATCGGGGTGCTGCTGCTGCAGACCGGCGCCGACACCGCCTGGGTGGACACCGCGGTCGTGCTCGCCATGGTGAGCGTGCTCGTCGGCTACCCGGTCGCCTGCGAAACCCTCAGCCGCGGCCGCACGCTGGGAAAGCTCGTGCTCGGCCTGCGCGTGCTGCGCACCGACGGCGGGCCGATCGACTTCCGGCACGCGCTGACCCGCGGTCTCGCCGGCGCCATCGTCGATTTCTGGATACTCGGCGGCTTCGGCGCGATCGCCGTGCTCACCTCGCTGTGCTCGCCGACCGCCCGCCGGGTCGGTGACGTGCTCGCCGGAACGGTGGTGGTGCACGCCGAGGCCGCGTTGCCCGCTCCCGCGCTGGCGGTCGCACCGCCCTGGCTGATCGAGTGGGCCACCCGGCTCGACCTGTCGGGCCTTCCGGAGGATCTCGCGCTGGCGGTGCGGCAGTACCTCACCCGGCTGCGCACGCTCACCCCGCAGGCCCAGGACGGGCTCGGCCGCGAACTGGTCGCGGCGGTGTGCGCCCGGCTCGGCGTGCCCGCGCCGCCGAACTGTCCGCCCGTGCAGATCCTCGGCGCGGTCGTCGCCGAACGCCAACGCCGCGCGCTCGCACCGAGCGCACCGGGTGGGCTGCTGCGCACCCCCTGAGCGGGTCAGCGGCCGGAGGTGCCGCCTTCTGCTCACAGCGAGCCGGACTGTTTGAGTTCCAGATACTCGTCGGCCAGTGCGCCCGGAAGGCGGTCCGGGGCGGCGGACACCACCGCGACGCCCTTGCGGCGCAACGATTCCCGCACCAGGTCCCGCTCGGCGAGTGCCGACTCGGCGGCGGCCGCGGTGTAGAGGTCGGCCAGGGTGTCGCGGGTCGCGGCGGCGGCGGCGATCTCCGGGTCGACCACCGAGACGACCAGCACGCGGTGGCGCCGGGTCAGCACCGGCAGCACCGGGAGCAGGTTCTGCTCCACGACGGCGGCGTCGAGTCCGGTGAACAGCACGACCAGACAGCGCCGCCGCGCCCGCTCCAGCACGGCGCGCACCAGTCCGGCCGCGTCGGTGTCGGCCAGCGCGGGGGTGAGCCCGGCCAGCGCGTGCATCAACTGCGGTTGCAACCGGTTGCCTGCGATGCCACGCACCTCGGTGCGCACGGTGCGGTCGTAGGCGAGCAGGTCGACGGTGTCGCCCGCCGCCGCGGCCAGCCCGCCGAGCAACAGCGCGGCCTCGATCGCGGCGTCGAGCCGGGTGCCCGCGCCCACGCGGCCCGCGCCGACGCGGCCGCTGTCGAGCACCATCAGCACATGCCTGTTGCGTTCGGGACGCCACGTGCGCACCAGCACGTCCGTGGCACGGGCGGTGGCGCGCCAGTCGATCGCGCGCACGTCGTCACCGGCGACGTACTCGCGGAAGGAGTCGAACTCGCTGCCCTGGCCGCGGGTGTTGGCGACGTTGCGGCCCTCCAGATGCTGCAGCCGCTGCACCTTCGAACGCAGCAGGTACTCGCTGCGGAAGGCGGGCAGCGCGCGCACCCGGGCAGGCACGGCGTGCCGGCTCTGCACGCCGGCCAGTCCGAGCGGGCCGAACAGCCGCAGCGTGACCGGACCCGCGGTCCGGTCACCGCGGCGCACCGGGGTCAGGGCGGTGCGCAGGCGCACCTTCGTGTTCGGGGCGAGATCGATGGCGTGGGTGCGGTTCTCGACCCTGGCGCCGGCGGGCCAGTCGTCCCAGAGCACACCACGGGCGGTCCGGGAACCGGAATTGACCACGGTGAGTTCGACTTCGGTACGACGGCCCAGCCGGACCGTGGTCAGCGCCGGGCGTTCCAGCCGCAGATCGCGTGGGCGCGCCACCGCGGCGAGATCGGCCAGCACCGCCGCGACCAGCACGAGCGTGGCGAGCACGACCCCGGTCACCGACGGCAGCAGCACGGTGACCCCCAGGGCGAGCAGCGCCGCGAGCGCGACCAGCCGACCGCTGACGACCACGACTACACCGGCACCGGGACCGCGTGCAGCAGCCCGGTCAGCAGGCCCTCGGCGGTGACGCCGTCCAGTTCCGCCTCCGGACGCAGTTGCAGCCGGTGGCGCAGCACGGCGACCGCGACCGTCTTCACGTCGTCGGGGGTGGTGAAGCCGCGCCCGGTGAGCCAGGCGAAGGCGCGGGCCGCGGCCATCAGTGCGGTCGCACCGCGGGTGGAGGCGCCGTGCTGGACGGCGGGCGCGCTGCGGGTGGCCCGGCACAGGTCCACCGTGTAGGCGAGCACCTCCGGGCTGACGGTCACACCGCCGACGGCGTTGCGGGCGGCGGCGATGTGGGCGGCCCCGGCGACCGGGCGCAGACCCGCCGCGGCCAGATCGCGGGGGTCGAAACCGGCCGCGTGCCGTTGCAGGATGCGGAATTCGTCGTCGCGGCCGGGCAACTGGATGTCGACCTTGAACAGGAAGCGGTCCAGCTGCGCTTCCGGCAGCGGATAGGTGCCCTCCTGCTCGATCGGATTCTGGGTCGCGATCACCACGAACGGATCCGGAAGCGGTCGCGGTGTGCCGTCGACGGAGACCTGCCGCTCCTCCATCGATTCCAGCAGCGCCGACTGGGTTTTCGGGGGCGTGCGGTTGATCTCGTCGGCGAGCAGCAGGTTGGTGAAGACCGGACCCTGCCGGAAGGTGAACTCGGCCGAATGCGGATCGTAGATCTGCGAACCGGTGACATCGCCCGGCATCAGGTCGGGCGTGAACTGCACGCGGGCGTGTTGGAGATCCAGCGCCGTGGCCAGCGCTCGCACCAGCAGCGTCTTGGCCACGCCCGGCACGCCCTCGAGCAGCACGTGGCCCCGGCACAGCAGCGCGAGCACGAGATACATGATCGCGTTGTCGTTACCGACCACAGCCTTGCCGATCTCGGCGCGCAACGCGGTGAGCGCGGCGTGCGCGTCCTGCGCGGTGGGGGCGTGGGTGATGTCCGTGGTCATCGGACCTCCGTCTCGATCAGTTCCAGCTGGGCGGCGATCACGGGCAGCGTGGCCGCGTCGGGCACGGGGGCGAACAGCGCGTCGTGCACCAGCCCGGGGTCAAGGCCGGTGCGGGCCGCCACCGCCGCGACCATCCGGTCGGCGCCACCGTCGGCGGCGACGCCGAGTTCCGGACGGATCCGCCGCAGCGTCGCCGCCCGGAGCTTGGCCGCCACGTGATCGTGGTCGCCGCTGCGGCGATACAGCGCGGCCTGGCCGGTGAGCAGTTCGTTGGCCGCGACCTCCACCGGTCGTGGTTCGCGCACCAGAGCGCCGCGCCGCCGGGCCCGCCACCACACCAGCAGCACGGCGGCGACGAGGAACTGCAGTCCGCCGAAGGCCACCGGCGCGGGCAGCCGGGCGAACAGCGAATCCTCGCCGGGCCCGACCGGCGGCAGGTCCACGTCGCCGCCGTTGCCGCCGTCGCCGGGTGGCGGGAATTCGGGCGGGGGCGGTTTCGGCGCGGTCGGCGCGCCGCAGGAGTTCAGCGCGGCGTAGAGCAGCAGACCCAGCACCAGCAGGGCGGCGAGCCCAGCCCAGAACTTCGGATCGCGCAGCAGGGCGGGCAGCGCGGGCAGGGTGCGTCGTCCACGTGGCGCGGTCTCGGCCACCTCCCGCTCGACCGGTTCGGCCGCGGGCGGCGGCGCGGATCCGGAGAACCGGTCGGCGTATTCGAGCCTGCGGTACTCGTCCTCGGTGGCCCGCCTGCCGCCGTAGACGACCTCGTCGAAGCTGCGTGCCGCGGGCTGCAATTCGGTGGTGATCTCCGGCGCGAGCACCGTCGACGCATCGTCGACGGTCTCGTCCGCGGTACGCGAGCGGCGCGGCTCGAGTACGCCCTGCTGTTCCATACCGCGCAGCACCGCGCGGAACCGCTCACGCAGCGCGCGATCGAAATCCCGGCGCGCGGCCGCCTCCTCGGCGCGGGCGCGATGCTCGGCCGCGGCACCCAGCTTCGGGGTGTCGGGAGCGATCGGGTCCGGCTCGGTCATGCCGATCCTCCGCGAGCCTGTCCGCCGCGTGGCACCACGATGTCCATGCCTTCGCGGCGGCAGCGCAGGTCGACGTAGCAGACCACCCGCGCGCACGACTCGACGATCTCCCCGAACGCGGCCAGCACCAGCCCCGTCACGGTGAACAACACGATCACCGGCCAGCGGTGGGTGCCGGTGATGTCGGAGACGAAGAGCATGACGCCGAACAGCGGGACCGCCAGCAGCGTGAACAGGGTCCGCTGCACGAGCCACAGCCCGGTGAGCCGCCACCGCGTGCCCTCGGTCAGCAGCTTGGCGCGCGCGACGCTCTGGCGGTGGGTGGTGGGCTCGGCGAACAGGACGACGGGCGCGGGGAACTGCGTGCCGCGCAGATATCCCAGCCAGACCACGACGAACGGGAGGGTGATCAGCAGAATCCCGAGCACCGATACACCGACACCGACCAGGGTGAACAGCGCGTGCGCGAGCAACACCGGCCCGGCCAGGTGGCTCGCGTGGGACACGGCGGCGCGCACACCCGTCCGGCGACCGAACGCCGCGGCGAGCGCGATGGGCACCACGGTGGCGCGCAGCAGCACCCGTACCAGCCACGCGCAGCTCAGGGTGGTGAGCACCGCGGTCCACGCGATCGCCGCATCGGCGTCGTCGGTCAGTCGCGCGACGCTCGCGGTGAGCAGCACCACCACGACCTCGGCCACCAGCACCGCGCCGCCGCCGAGCGCCGCCAGCGCGGCGGGATTCGCCTGGATCAGCGCGAACGGCAGATCGAGCAGCTCGCGGAAGGTGAGCGGACGGATCGGGACCACCGGTCCGGGCGACTCCGGCACCGGATCATCCCCCGCCCCGACGACACCGGCCGGGTCAGCGGCTGGCAACACGGTTCGGAGTCTAATGGAAACGGACCGGGACGCCGGGGGAGTGCGGCGGCGGGCAGTCGTCGGCGCGCGGGCGCGACAAGCGTGGTCGCTTGCCCGGTCGGAGTTCCGTCTCGCAGCGGGAAGAGCTCGCAGCAGGAAGATCCGGTGGCCGCACCATGCCGCCGCGACTTGTCGCCGGTGCGGCTCGTCCGGGCACCGATCCCGCGGCGGATGGGGGGCGGGCGGGAGCGCGGGGCGTGCGAGTGTGGGCGCGCGGTGGCCTGGGCTGCGATGCCGCTGCGGCTGGTGGCCGGCGCGGCCTGCCTCGGCGGACGGCCTTGCGAGTGATCGGTGGGCGAGCGGAGGTGCGGGCGCGTGCGAGTGGGGGGCCGTGGTGGCCGGTGGTCGCCCGGGCTGCGATGCCGCTACGGCAGCCTGATTCGGTGCACGGACTCCGCGGACGATCAGTGGGCGGGCGGGAGTGCGGGCGGTCCCTGCCGCTGGGATACGGCGGGCTGGTCGCGGTCGAGGAGGGCGGGGGTGGGCTCGGCGGTGGTGAGCGCGGCTCGTCCCGGGTTCGGCTGTGCGGCAGCGGCTTCCCGCACGGGCACGTCCACCACCGCCGCGGCGACGCGCTGGGCGTACCACGGATCGGCCGCCGGGTACGACCGGGACGAGGCCGAGTCGTCGACGGTGACCTTTCGGGTGCGGCGGAAGGTGAAGGTGATCTCCTCCACCTCCTCGAACGCCTGGCGGGCGGTGCGCAGCGGGTGGGTCGCGGTGTCGATCGCGTCGGCGACGAAGCCGGGCACCAGCGGCCGGATCCAGCGGGCGGCGGTGTCGGTGAACGGGACGGTGCCGATGATCGGCAACTCCAGGCCGCCGCCGGGCCGCTCGTCGGCGGTGCGGGCGGGCAGGTTCGGGGTCTCGGGCACGGCGGTGTCCTCTCGGGGGACCGGTCCGGCGGGCAGCTCGGGCTGTCCGGCCGCCGGACGGATCGGGGTGCGGGGCGGTTCGGTGATGCCGATCTCCAACCCGCCGATGGCGGCGATGATCCTGGTGCGCTGGCGTTCCCGGTCGATGGCGGTGTCGGCCTCGGCGGCCAGCCGCGCGGCGGTGAGTTCCTGTTCGGCGCGCAGCTCGGCGGTGGCCGCCCGCAGGTTCGCCCTGGTGACGGCGATGGCGGCCTCGGCATCCCGGTCGGCCTCGTCGATGACCGCCCGCGCCGCGGCGTGCCGGTCGACCGAGGTGACTCCCCGCCACCAGCGCAGCAGCAGCGGCAGCAGGGCCAGCAGCAGGCAGGCGAGCAGGGTCGCCAGCCGGGGGAGCAGCGCCCCCATCGAATCGGTGGTGTGGTCGTGCATCGCCGCCCAGCGGGCGCCGACGCCTCGGTCACCCGCGGTGCGGGCGTCGGAAAGAGCTGCCGCCGTGCTCTTCTCGGCCTCGGCCACACGCGCGTCCAGGCCCGGCACCCGCGCCTCGGCGGCCGCGAGCCGGGCCCTGGCCTCGGCGAGCATCTCCTGTGCGGTCCGGTGCTCCGGTCCGTCGCCCGGTACGCCGGTGATCCTGGTGGGCGGGCACTGGGGGGCGGGGTTGTATTCGCAGCGGGCCGTCACCAGCGCGCGATCGGTCTCGGCCTTCGCCTCGGCGATCGTGCGGTCCAGGGCCGCGCGGTCCGCGACCGCCCGCTCGTATCCGGCGCGGGCGGCGCGGACGGCGGGCGCGGATTCCGCTGCCGCGTGCGCTTTTTCGTCCAGGACCCGGTCCACGCCCGCGGTGAACAGCAGGGTGGTCGCCGCCTCGGCGACCAGCACACCGATCAGCACCGCGGCCGTGGCCCGGCCCGCGACGCCGAACCGGTCGGGCATCGGGCCCACCCGCGGGGTGGCCAGTGCCCGGCCGACGAGCAGCGCCGCGGCCGCGAGGACCGCACCCACCGCGATCGCCGCGGCGAGCGGCCACGCCCGCGCGGCGGCCGCGGTGACGATACCGCCGGTCACCAGGGCGAACAGGGCGACGGCCGCACCGGTGAGCAGATAGCTCGCGCGCTCGTGCGGCTCGTCGACCGCCCCCGGACGCGCACCGCCCAGCCAGGTGAACGCACCGGTGACGGACATGGATCCCCACTTCCTCCGGAAGCTTCGGCCTGCGGCCGCGGGCGGATTTCGTTGACAGAGTGACAGGCCCGAACCCGACACACCGAGAGTCGGCGACGCGATGTGGTCAGCCTCACACCGGTGAATTTCGACGCCTCGCGACGGCCGGGTGAGGCTGCGTTCTCCGCCGACGACCCCGCCCGGACCGCCCGGCCGGACCGAGCGCGAGGGGTGCCGCTGCGATCGGCGTGGGACCGGGCGGCCCGACGCCGAAAAGTCCCTCGCCGCAAGGTTTGCCAGAGGTGTGCTGAAAGCCACAGCGAAAAAAGAACCCGGACGGTCGGATCGAGTGAATGGCCTGTCACGACCGGTGTCGCGAACATCTCACCGTACGGCTGTCCGGTTAGCCGCGCGCCCGCGGGTTTGCCGCTGGACGCGGCTGGGAAATCATCTTCGATGCAGGTGGCGGCGGATTCCGGAGCTCGGCCCTGCCCGCCGGAGGCCGTGGGCGCACCCGTTGTCCACCCGTCGGTGCGGGGTGCCGGGGGATCGATCGGGGTCCAACCGCTGCTTTACACTGGACAACGCGCACACGTGGAGGACCGAAATGCAGAAGCCCAGCTAGACCAGGTTATTAGTACTACCTAAGTTGGTTGGGCCCCGGACCTGACTTATCGTTTGCTCTTACGCCGAACGCACAAACGGTCGGCACCTCGCCTGCTCGGGCTCACGAAGCCGGTGCCCAGAGTAGCGGGCGAGCACCCGCGCGGAGGTAAGGAACACGTCAGCGTTCCGTTACCGCCGAGCACCCACTTCGTATTCCCAGCGGGTGGACAACTGGAGACGTGACTGCACGCCGAAGACCATCAGCGCGGCTGGTTTCCGGACCGTACGGGCGCAGTCTTGACGGAGGCGTTCGACGAAAGGCCGTTTTTCTTCGAAGGCCACTTTCTTGAAGGCAGAGGCATGACGCAACTTCCTGGCCACAGGTCACCTGGACCCATCGGTCTCTACGACCCGGCGAACGAGCACGACGCCTGTGGTGTCGCATTCGTCGTCGACATGCACGGCCGCCGTAGCCGCGACATCGTCGACAAGGCCATCACGGCCCTGTTGAACCTGGAGCACCGCGGTGCCGCCGGCGCCGAGCCGAATTCCGGCGACGGCGCGGGCATCCTGATCCAGATTCCGGACCGCTTCTTCCGCGCCATCGTCGACTTCGAGCTGCCCCCCGAGGGCTCCTACGCCTCCGGTATCGCCTTCCTGCCGCAGGCGCGGCGCGAAGCGGCCCGGGCCGCCTACGGCGTGGAGAAGATCGTCAAGGAAGAGGGCCTCGAGGTTCTCGGCTGGCGCGAGGTGCCGATCGACGACTCGTCGCTGGGCGCTCTCTCCCGCGACGCCATGCCGACCTTCCGGCAGATCTTCATCGCCTCGCCGCGCAACGGCGCCGAGCAGCTCTCGGGCATGGACCTGGAGCGGCGCGCCTACGTCATCCGCAAGCGGGTGGAGCACGAACTGGGCACCCAGGGTGCCGGCGAGGGCGCCACCGGCCGCGAGACCGTGTACTTCCCGAGCCTGTCCGGCCAGACCTTCGTCTACAAGGGCATGTTCACCACCCCGCAGCTGCGGGCGTTCTACCTGGACCTGCAGGACGACCGGGTGGAGTCGGCGCTGGGCATCGTGCACTCGCGCTTCTCGACCAACACCTTCCCGTCCTGGCCGCTGGCGCACCCGTTCCGCCGCGTCGCGCACAACGGTGAGATCAACACCGTCACCGGTAACGAGAACTGGATGCGGGCCCGCGAGGCGCTGCTGAACAGCGACGTCTTCGGTACCGATGCCGCGGGCAAGAACCGGCTGGAGAAGATCTTCCCGGTCTGTACCCCGGGCGCCAGCGACACCGCGCGCTTCGACGAGGTGCTGGAACTGCTGCACCTGGGCGGGCGCAGCCTGCCGCACGCCGTGCTGATGATGATCCCCGAGGCGTGGGAGCGGCACGACAGCATGGATCCGCAGCTGCGCGCCTTCTACGAGTACCACTCGATGCTGATGGAGCCGTGGGACGGCCCCGCCTCGGTGTGCTTCACCGACGGCACCGTCGTCGGCGCCGTGCTCGACCGCAACGGCCTGCGCCCGAGCCGCATCTGGGTGACCGACGACGGCCTGGTCGTGATGGCCTCCGAGGTCGGCGTGCTCGACATCGACCCCGCCAAGGTGGTGCGCAAGGCGCGCCTGCAGCCGGGCCGCATGTTCCTGGTCGACACCTCGCAGGGCCGCATCGTCGACGATCACGAGATCAAGACCCAGCTCGCCGCCGAGCACCCCTACCAGCAGTGGCTGGACGAGGGCGTCACCCGGCTGGCCGACCTGCCCGACCGCCCGCACGTGCACATGTCGCACGACCGCGTGCTGATCCGCCAGCA
This sequence comes from Nocardia sp. FDAARGOS_372, assembly GCF_002554515.1. Lineage (NCBI taxonomy): Bacteria > Bacillati > Actinomycetota > Actinomycetes > Mycobacteriales > Nocardiaceae > Nocardia > Nocardia sp. FDAARGOS_372. Next base: position 4,777,409 of record NZ_PDDW01000001.1, read on the forward strand.
GATCTTCGGCTACACCACCGAGGAACTCAGCCTGCTCATCTCGCCGATGGCCAAGACCGGTGGTGAGGCGCTGGGCTCGATGGGCACCGACACCCCGATCGCGGTGCTCTCCTCGCGGCCGCGGCTGCTGTTCGACTACTTCTCCCAGCTGTTCGCGCAGGTGACCAACCCGCCGCTGGACGCGATCCGCGAGGAGGTCGTCACCAGCCTCAAGCGCAACCTGGGTTCGGAAGCCGACCTGCTGCACCCCGGCCCGGAGTCGTGCAAGCAGATCGCCATCGAGCAGCCGATCCTGGACAACGACGAGCTGGCCAAGCTCGTGCACATCAACGACGACGGTTCCCAGCCGGACCTGCGGTCGGTGGTCGTGCGCGGCCTGTACCCGGTGAAGAAGGGCGGCAAGGGCCTGCGCAAGGCCCTGCAGGCCATCAACACCCAGGTCTCGGCGGCCATCGAGGGCGGCGCGCGCATCATCGTGCTGTCGGACCGCGAGTCCAACGAGAAGCTGGCGCCGATCCCGTCGCTGCTGCTCACCTCCTCGGTGCACCACCACCTGGTGCGCGAGCGGACCCGCACCAAGGTCGGCCTGATCGTGGAGGCCGGTGACGCCCGCGAGGTGCACCACATGGCCATGCTGGTCGGCTTCGGCGCCGGCGCCATCAACCCCTACATGGCCTTCGAGACCATCGAGGACATGCTCGAGCGCGGCGCGCTCGACCTGGGCACCGGCGACCTGGCCTCGGACTACCGCAAGGCGGTCGCCAACTACATCAAGGCAGCGGGCAAGGGCGTGCTGAAGGTGATGTCCAAGATGGGCATCTCCACCCTGGCCTCCTACAACGGCGCGCAGCTTTTCCAGGTGATCGGCCTGTCGCAGGAGCTGGTGGACGAGTACTTCACCGGCCTGCGCTCGCACCTGGACGGCATCGGCCTGGACGAGATCGCCGACGACGTGGCGGCCCGGCACCGGATCGCCTTCCTGGAGAACCGCAACGAGCGCGCGCACCGCGAGCTCGAGGTGGGCGGCGAGTACCAGTGGCGGCGCGAGGGCGAGTACCACCTGTTCAACCCGGACACGGTGTTCAAGCTGCAGCACGCCACCCGCACCGGCCAGTACTCGATCTTCAAGGAGTACACCAAGCTGGTCGACGACCAGTCCGAGCGGCTGGCCTCGCTGCGCGGCCTGTTCAAGTTCAAGAAGGGCGAGCGCGCGCCCATCCCGATCGACGAGGTCGAGCCGGCGAGCGAGATCGTCAAGCGCTTCTCCACCGGCGCGATGAGCTACGGCTCCATCTCCGCCGAGGCGCACGAGACCCTCGCCATCGCGATGAACCGGCTCGGCGGCCGCTCGAACTCCGGTGAGGGCGGCGAGCACCCGGCCCGCTTCGAGGTCGAGGAGAACGGCGACTGGCGGCGCAGCGCCATCAAGCAGGTGGCCTCCGGCCGCTTCGGCGTGACCGCGCACTACCTGACCAACTGCACCGACATCCAGATCAAGATGGCCCAGGGCGCCAAGCCGGGCGAGGGCGGTCAGCTGCCCGCGCACAAGGTGTACCCGTGGGTCGCCGAGGTGCGGCACTCGACGCCGGGCGTCGGCCTGATCTCGCCGCCGCCGCACCACGACATCTACTCGATCGAGGACCTGGCGCAGCTGATCCACGACCTGAAGAACGCGAACCCGCAGGCGCGGATTCACGTGAAACTCGTCGCCGAGCCCGGCGTCGGCACCGTCGCCGCCGGTGTGTCCAAGGCGCACGCGGACGTGGTACTCATCTCCGGCCACGACGGTGGCACCGGCGCCTCGCCGCTGACCTCGCTCAAGCACGCGGGCGGTCCGTGGGAGCTCGGCCTGGCCGAGACCCAGCAGACGCTGCTGCTCAACGGTCTGCGCGACCGCATCGTGGTGCAGGTCGACGGCCAGATGAAGACCGGCCGCGACGTGATGATCGCCGCGCTGCTCGGCGCCGAGGAGTACGGTTTCGCGACCGCGCCGCTGGTGGTCTCCGGCTGCGTGATGATGCGGGTGTGTCACCTCGACACCTGTCCGGTCGGCGTCGCCACCCAGAACCCGGTGCTGCGCGAGCGCTTCACCGGCAAGCCGGAGTTCGTGGAGAACTTCTTCCTCTTCATCGCCGAGGAGGTCCGGGAACTGCTGGCGCAGCTGGGCTTCCGCACGCTGGACGAGGCCATCGGCCGGGTCGACCTGCTCGACACCAGCAAGGCCAAGCAGCACTGGAAGGCCAGCAAGCTGGACCTCTCGCCGATCCTCGACGACATCGAGACGGCGTTCATGTTCCAGGATCGCCGCTGCACCAAGAGCCAGGACCACGGCCTGGACCGGGCACTGGACCAGCAGCTCATCACCGAGGCGCGCGAGGCGCTCGAGCGCGGCAAGCCGGTGAAGATCGACACCAAGATCACCAACGTGAACCGGACGGTCGGCACCATGCTCGGCCACGAGGTGACCAAGCTCTACGGTGGCGCGGGCCTGCCCGACGACACCATCGACATCACCTTCACCGGGTCGGCGGGCAACAGCTTCGGCGCCTTCGTGCCCGCGGGCATCACGCTGCGGGTGCAGGGCGATGCCAACGACTACGTCGGCAAGGGTCTCTCGGGCGGCCACCTGGTCGTTCGCCCGGCGCCCAACGCGCCGGCCGAGTTCGTGGCCGACCAGAACATCATCGCGGGCAACGTGATCCTGTTCGGCGCGACCAGCGGCAAGGCGTTCATCAGCGGCGTGGTCGGCGAGCGGTTCGCGGTGCGCAACTCCGGCGCCACCGCGGTGGTCGAAGGCGTGGGCGACCACGGCTGCGAGTACATGACCGGCGGCCGGGTGGTCATCCTCGGTGAGACCGGGCGCAACTTCGGCGCCGGTATGTCCGGCGGCGTCGCCTTCGTCTACGACCCGAACGGCACCTTCGCCGCCCGGGTCAATCCGGAGCAGCGCGACGCGCTCGAGCAGCTCGCCGGTGACGACTTCACCTGGCTGCGCGACATCATCGCCGAGCATCGCGACAAGACCGGTTCGGCCGTGGCCGATCGCATCCTCAGCGATTGGTCGCAGCAGGTGAACCACTTCGTGAAGGTCATGCCGCGCGAATACAAGAAGGTTCTGCTCGCCATCTCCGAAGCCGAGAAGAGCGGCAAGGACGTGGACGAGGCGATCATGGAGGCGGCTCGTGGGTGAGCGCGTGACCGACATGACGACTGGTAGGAAGACGGAGGCCGCACGTGGCTGACCCCCAGGGATTTCTGAAGCACACCAAGCGGGAACTGCCCGACCGGCGTCCGGTTCCGCTGCGGTTGATGGACTGGAAAGAGGTCTACGAGGAGAACTTCTCCCACCAGACCCTGCAGACCCAGGCCAGCCGCTGCATGGACTGCGGTATCCCGTTCTGTCACAACGGTTGTCCGCTCGGGAACCTGATTCCCGAGTGGAACGACCTGGTGTACCGGGACCGCTGGCGCGAGGCCATCGACCGGCTGCACGCGACCAACAACTTCCCGGAGTTCACCGGGCGGTTGTGCCCCGCGCCGTGCGAGGCCTCCTGCGTGCTCGGCATCAACCAGGATCCGGTCACGATCAAGCAGGTCGAGGTCGAGATCATCGAGAACGCCTTCGACGAGGGCTGGGTGGCTCCGGTCTACCCGACCCGGCTGACCGGCAAGAAGGTCGCGGTGGTCGGCTCCGGCCCCGCCGGCCTGGCCGCGGCCCAGCAGCTGACCCGCGCCGGTCACACGGTGACGGTGTTCGAGCGCGCCGACCGCATCGGTGGCCTGCTGCGCTACGGCATCCCCGAGTTCAAGATGGAGAAGCGCTTCATCGATCGCCGGCTCGCGCAGATGGAGGCCGAGGGCACCATCTTCAAGACCGGCGTGAACGTGGGCGTCGACATCACCGCCGACGAACTGCGCGAGCAGTACGACGCGATCGTGCTGGCCGGTGGCGCCACCCAGGCGCGCGATCTGCCGATCCCCGGCCGTGAGCTGGACGGCATCCACCAGGCGATGGAGTTCCTGCCCTGGGCCAACCGGGTGCAGCTCGGTGACCCGGTGACCGACGCCGACGGGCTGCCGCCGATCCACGCCAAGGGCAAGAAGGTCGTCATCATCGGTGGCGGCGACACCGGCGCGGACTGCCTGGGCACCTCGCACCGGCAGGGCGCGGCCAGCGTCCACCAGTTCGAGATCATGCCGCGCCCGCCCGCCGAGCGCGCCGCGTCGACCCCGTGGCCGACCTACCCGCTGATGTACCGGGTGTCCTCGGCGCACGAGGAGGGCGGCGAGCGGGTGTTCTCGGTGAACACCGAGCGCTTCGTGGGCAAGGACGGCAAGGTGACCGGCCTGGAGGCGCACGAGGTGAAGATGGTCAACGGCCGCTTCGAGAAGGTCGAGGGCACCGACTTCACCCTCGAGGCCGATCTGGTGCTGCTGGCGATGGGCTTCGTCGGCCCGGAGAAGGGTGGCCTGCTCACCGATCTCGGTGTCGGCTACGACCAGCGTGGCAACGTGCAGCGGGACAAGAACTGGGCCACCAACGTGCCCGGTGTCTATGTCGCCGGTGACATGGGGCGCGGTCAGTCGCTGATCGTGTGGGCCATCGCCGAGGGCCGGGCCGCGGCCGCCGCGGTCGACCAGTTCCTGGAGGGCGAGACCGCGCTGCCCGCGCCGATCACGCCCACCATGGTCGCCCAGCGCTGACCCTGCCCGTACCGAAACTCGGGGCGCCCGTGGACAACTCGTCCACGGGCGCCTTTTCGTGCGTCCACCCGCCCCACCGGCTTTCGAATTCCGGCCGGATATCGCTCTCGAATGGCGTTCGGGCCGCGGTCGCCCTATTGTGATCTCGGTCGTGCTGGGATCTCGGGGTGGTAACGGGAGTTCACCGAGCGTGCACTGACGCGACATCCGCAGGGTTCAGCATGATCAGCGCAAACTTGTCGGGATCTGCTCCCGCGTGGGGCACGGGTTCGAACTGGAGCGGTATGCGGTGGAAGAAGGTGGTCGCCGGGCTGGGCGCCTCGGCGGCGATTGCCTCCGGCCTGGTGTTCGGCGGCGGGGCCACGGCGGTGGCCGACGACTGCCCGAGCCTCTACGTGGTGGCCATCCCGGGCACCTGGGAGACCGGCCACGAGAAGCAGCCGCAGCCCGGCATGCTCTCCGGAGTCACCCGCGGCCTGCCGCGCAACGTCGACGTCGACTACGTGACCTACGCGGCCACCGCCTTCCCGTGGGAGGGTGAGGTGTACGGCAACTCCAAGAAGGAGGCCGTCTCCGCCGCCCGCGGTCTGATCGGCGCGATGGCCCAGCGGTGCGGCGGCACCCGGATGGCCCTGGTGGGCTACAGCCAGGGCGCCGACGCCGCCGGTGATCTCGCCGCCGAGATCGGCACCGGCCTGGGTGTGGTGCCGCCGGACCGGCTCGCCGGCGTCGGTCTGATCTCCGACCCGCGGCGCTCGCCCACCGACGTGCAGGTCGGCCCGCCCGCGCCCGGTGCGGGCGCCAGCGGCCCGCGGCCGGGCGGCTTCGGCTGGGTCAGCGACCGGGTCCGCACCATCTGCGCGGTCGACGATCTCTACTGCGCCACTGCGCCCGACGATTTCGTCACCCGCTTCGCGGGCTTCCTCGCGCAGAGCTCGGACGCCAACCCCGCCAACATCTGGCGGTACCAGCTCGAGGCGGGCGCCATCATCAACGACCTGATGGCGCACGGCGGCATGCCCACCCTGCAGGCGCAGCTCTCGGAATCGGCGAACCAGAAGCGCGCCAAGGATCTCGAGCGCTTCTACCGCTCGCAGGCGCACACCGTGTACGGCAGCTACTCCGTCGGTGGCGGTCAGACCGCGATCTCCTGGATGCACAACTGGATCGCCGGAATGGCCTGAGCGGCAACACCTCACGAAGGCCCGTCGCCCCGCATGGGGGCGGCGGGCCTTCGTCGGCTCAGCCCGCGGAGCCGGTGGGCGGCAGCAGGCGGCGTTCGAGCACGACCGGGCCGTCGCCGCGCGGATCGCGTTCGTCGCGGAAGATGATGCGGTCGGGTCCCGGCCCGGGACGGTCGCGATCGAACGGCCTGCTGATGTCGGCCGCCTGCGGGGCGGCCTCCTGGACCACCACCGCGTCGTCGGCGGGCGCTTCCGCGGAGGCGGTGGCCGCGAGCGCGCCGAGCGGTACCAGCGCGAGGGCACCGGCCAGGGCGACCCGGGCCGAGCCGCGGCGGAGGGACGTGCGGGAGAGCGAGAACCTCTGGGAAGTCAACGGATGTCCTTTCTCTGCGTGGGCGCCGCGCCGGTGGGGCGGCACCTCTCCAGGAAAGGCGGCGGGGCTGGGGCCACGCTGCGACGAGCCGGGGAATTCGCTGTGAGTCAGCGGTCCCGGTTGCGCGGCAGCAGATCCCAGACGTGGCCGTTCTCGTTGACGGTGGCCGCGCTGCGGCGACCGGTGCGCGAGAACAACATCCGGGTGATCGAGCAGTAGTCGATGGGGAAGGTCAACGGTCTCGCCAGGCCGAGCACGTCCTGGAGCAGCACATTGACCACGCCACCGTGCGCGAACGCCACCACGGTGTCCTCCGGCTCGGTGCCTGCCACCACGGTGTCGACGGCGGCCAGCACCCGGCGCACGAAGGCCGGGCCGTCGATCTGCTCGGGCAGGTGCCCGGCCTTGATCCGCTCGTAGGCGTCGCGGAACTCCAGCTTGGCGTCCTCGATGGGAATGTAGGCGGGCAGGTCGCGGTCGTACTCGGCGAGATCGTCGACGATCTCGACCGGCAGACCGAGCTTGGCCGCGGTCGGGGCCGCGGTCTGGCGGGCCCGCGCCTGCGGGCTGCTGAGCACCCGGGTGATCCGGTGATAGTGACTCAGGGCGGCGGGTACCCGCTCCGCCTGCTCGCGGCCGATCTCCGACAGGTCGGGATCGGCGGGGCCCGCGGCGTCGACCACCCGGAGCGGCTGGGCATGACGGACAAGAATCAACTGCACCCGTTCACTGTGCCGCACGGGGAAGCGGGCGTGCGCGTCGGGCTCGGGCGGGGCGGCCGACACGCCACCGGGCACCGGTTCGGTGGGCGGACATGCGACGGGGCCGGGAGCGAAGGCTCCCGGCCCCGTGCGTGATGTCAGGACTTGCCGGTGGGCGGCGGACCGCTCGGACCGGACGGCGGCTGATCGCCCGGTGCGCCGTACGGCGGCTGATCGCCGGGCGCGCCGTAGGGCGGTTGGCCGCCCGGCGCGCCGTAGGACTGGCCGTAGGTCTGGCCGCCCGATTCACCGCCCTGCCCGTACGGCTGGCCGCCGCCCGGTGCGCCGTAGGGCGGCTGGCCGCCCGGCTGGCCGTACGGTGCCTGCCCGCCCTGGTCGTTGTTCTTCTTCCGCTTGGTCATCAGGTAGATGCCGACGCCGATGGCCGCGATCACCGCCACGCAGCAGATGGCGCCGAAGACCAGGCCGCCACCGCCACGGCGGCGCCGACGCGCGGCGTGTTCCATCGCCTGGGTATAGGTGTCGGAGCTGCCCCAGGTGTCGGGGCTCGCCCAGACCGCGTGGTCCAGCAGGTTGGCGTTGGTCAGCAGGTCAAGGTACATGTCCCGTCCCGTCCTCGATGGTCACGGCTGCTCCCCGGCCGAATCTTCACGGTATAGCGATGGGGGCATGCCCGTTGTCGGATAGGTGAAACGGGTCAGTGACCGTACGGCGGCTGTCCGCCGGGCCCGCCATAAGGCGGTTGGCCGCCGGGCGCGCCGTACGGCGGTTGGCCGTAGGGCTGTTGGCCGTACAGCGGTTGATCGCCGGTCTGCCCGTAGGGCGCCTGCCCGTACGCGGCCTGCCCGTACGGGAGTTGGCCGTCCGGCCGGCCGTACGGTGCCTGCCCGCCCTGGTCGTTGTTCTTCTTCCGCTTGGTCATCAGGTAGATGCCGACGCCGATGGCCACGATCACCAGCACACAGCAGATCGCGCCGAAGATCAGGCCGCCGCGGCCGCCGCCGCCTCCGCTGCCCCGGTTCCTGCGCCGCTTGGCCAGGTGTTCGATCGCCTGCGCGTAGGTGTCCGACGCCAGCAGCGTGTCCGGGCTCGCCCAGACCGAATGGTCCAGCACGCTCGCTCCGGAAAGCACGTCGAGGTACATGAATCCCCCGTCCCGTTTCTCGTTGGTTTCGGCTCCTCCCGGCCGAGTCTCCAAGGTTATAGCCGCGCGCGGGGATTCGTTAACCCCGCCCGGAAACACCGGGCTCCGAGCGGGATTCGCATCAGCGGGGCTTGACGAGCGGGAACGGCAGTGTCTCGCGGATGCTGCGGCCGGTGATGAGCATGACGATGCGGTCCACCCCCATGCCGAGGCCGCCGGTGGGTGGCATGGCGTGCTCGAGCGCCTGTAGGAAGTCCTCGTCCAGCTCCATCGCCTCCGGGTCGCCGTTGGCGGCGAGCACCGACTGTTCGGTGAGCCTGCGCCGCTGCTCGACCGGGTCGGTGAGTTCGCTGTAGGCGGTGCCCAGTTCGACGCCCCAGGCCACCAGATCCCAGCGTTCGGTGACGCCGGGAGTGCTGCGGTGCGCCCGCGTCAGCGGCGAGACCGAGGTCGGGAAGTCGACGTAGAAGGTCGGTTCCTCGGTGCGTGCCTCCACCAGGTGCTCGTACATCTCCAACACGATCTGGCCCTCGTCCCAGCCGTGCTGATACGGCACGCCGACCCGGTCGCAGAGTTCGCGCAGTTCCGCGACGCCGGTCCGCGGGGTGATCTCGGTGCCCACGGCCGCCGACACCGCGCCGTGCACCGTCTTGACCGGCCAGTCACCGGAGATGTCCACCGGCTCCAGCGCGCCGTCCGCGCCCGGCCGCATCGCGACCATCGAGCCGTTCGCCGCGAGCGCGGCGTTCTGGATGAGCACCCGGCAGGTGTGCATCATCCGGATGTAGTCGCTGTGCGCCTCGTAGGCCTCGAGGATGGTGAACTCGGGGTTGTGGCTGAAGTCCACGCCCTCGTTGCGGAAGGTGCGGCCCAGTTCGAACACCTTCTCCATGCCGCCCACGCACAGCCGCTTGAGATACAGCTCGGGCGCGATACGCAGGTAGAGGTCCAGGTCGTAGGCGTTGATGTGGGTGGTGAACGGGGTGGCGTTGGCGCCGCCGTGCACCTGCTGCAGGATGGGTGTCTCCACCTCGAGATAGCCCCAGGAGTTCAGCGACTCGCGCAGCGAGCGGACCACCGCGCTGCGCTTGGCGAGCACGTCCCGGGTCTCCGGGTTGATCGCCATGTCGACGTAGCGCTGACGCACCCGCGCCTCCGGGTCGGCCAGGCCCTTCCACTTGTCCGGCAGCGGGTGCAGGCACTTGCCCAGCATCCGCCAGTCCGCGGCCAGCAGCGAGAGCTCGCCGCTGCGGCTGCGCCCGATCTGCCCGCTGACCTCGATGAGATCGCCCAGGTCGAAGTACTCGCCGAACTCCGCGCTGCGCGCCGCCCCCACCCGCTCGCGGTCGATCACCAGCTGGATGTCGTCGGACCAGTCGCGCAGCAGCGCGAACACCACGCCGCCGTAGTCGCGGATGCGCAGCAGCCGCCCGCACACCCGCACGGTAGTCCCGCGTGGCGAACGCCGAGCCGCGGCGACGGTGTGGGTCGGCGGGTAGGCCACCGGGTAGGCGTCCACACCCGCCGCCGTCATCCGGTCCAGCTTCGCCATGCGCACCCGGACCTGCTCGGGCCTGCGCGGGCCGCTGTCGAGGAGGTCGGGTTTCGGCCAGTCCGGTGGGCTGCCGTCGGCGTGCAGGCCGGTGAGCGTGTCGGGCACCGCGCTCTGCGCACCGGTGTGCGCGCTCGCGTCGGGATCCTGGCCCAGACGCGGCAGGAAGCCTTCGGCGAGGGCGCTGGCCACCGCCACCCGCGGCAGCTGCCTGCGTTCCTCGAACAGGAAGAACCGCGGCACCCAGTCGGGTTGGTACTTCACATTGGACCGGTACAGCGCCTCGAGCTGCCACCAGCGGGAGAAGAACAACAGCACGCCGCGCCACAACCGCAGTACCGGGCCCGCGCCGATCCGCCCGCCCTCCTCGAACACCGAGCGGAAGACCGCGAAGTTCAACGAGACCCGGGTGATGCCGAACTGCTCGGAGTTCAGCGCCAGCTGCGAGATCATCAGCTCCATCACACCGTTGGGCCCCTGCGGATCGCGGCGCATCAACTCCAGCGACACCCCCGTGCGGCCCCACGGCACCAGCGAGAGCATGCCCAGCACGCGGTCGTCGGCGGCCACGGCCTCCACCAGCAGGCAGTCCGCGTCCAGTGGGTCGCCGAGGCGGCCGAGCGCCATGGAGAAGCCGCGCTCGGTCTCGGTGTCGCGCCAGGCGTCGGCGCGGGCCATGATCTGCTCGAACTCCGCCGACGGAATCTCGCGGTGGCGGCGGATGCGCACCCGCACACCCTGTTTGCGCAACCGGTTGGCGGCCTGTCGCACCTGCCGCAGCTCGGGACCGGCCAGCGAGAAATCGCGGGTGTCGAGCACGGCTTCGTCGCCGAGGCGCAGCGCCGACAGGCCCGCGCGGCGATAGGCGGTCGCGCCCTCCTCGCTCGCGCCCATCACCGCCGGTGTCCAACCGAACCGGTCGGCCAGCCGCAGCCAGGCGTCGATCGCGTGCGGCCAGGCCTCGCGCACGCCGACGGGGTCGCCGCTGGCCAGGCAGACGCCGAGCTCGACGCGGTAGGTCACCGCCGCCTTGCCACTGGGCGCGAACACCACCGCCTTGTCGCGCCGGGTCGCGAAGTAGCCCAGCGAGTCCTCCACGTCCGAATGCTCCAGCAGGCCGCGGATCGCGGACTCGTCCAGGCCGGTCATCGCGTTGGCGGCGCGCTGGGAGCGCAGCAGCGTGAGCACCGCCGCCAGCAACGCGATCGCGCCGAACAGGCCGAGCAGCACGTTGACGAACGGGCGCGGGTGCCCGTCGAAATGCTCGTTCTCCACCAGGATCGCCGCGGTCACCCGGTACACCGCCCAGCCGGGCCGCTGCCAGCCCGGCGGCAGCGAGCCGGGGAACACCTCCACCAGGCCCCAGCCCAGCAGGCAGCCGATCGCCAGCCCGCCGACCAGCACGCCCAGCGCCTTCCAGCCGGCCCCGCGCCGCACCCGGGTGTAGAACTCCGGCCACGCCGCGATCAACAGGCCGACCACGCCGACCTGCACGATCATCGCCACCAGGGCGTTGATGTTCTGCTCGGCGGCGAAGCGCAACCCGTTGGCCACCGCGAACAGCGTCAGATAGCCCACCAGCAACCACCAGGCGATCCGCTTGCGGCTGGCGATCGCGCCGGCGAGCAGGCCCACGATCAGCGCCCACATCACGTTGGTGTCGGGGGCGTCGAAGTAGTAGTCGTCGACGAAGCGGCGCGGCGGCCCGGTCAGGAACCGCAGCGCCGGCGACAGACTCCACAGCAGGCAGGCCACCGCGAACACACCGAGCACCAGTCCCGCGATGTGCGGAACCTCCCGCAGCCTGCCGTGCGCGCGATGCGGCACCGGAGCGGGCGGTGCGTCCTGAACGGAATCGGGACGTCGATGGGACAGCGAGGCAGTCACCTTCCCAGTGTGGACGCTGCCGGGCGGTAAGTGCCGGGGTGCCACGCCGGTCGGCGGCGGGTTGTCCACTTCGTGGACGGGGGTCGTGCGCGGACGCGCACCCGGCGCGGGGAGAATCGGCGTATGCCCGAACCAGCGAACACCGAGTCAACCGTCGTCGCCACCGCCGATCTCGCCGACGAGATCGGCCCCGAGATCCGCAGCTGCGACACCCAGTTCATCCAATTCGGCGGGCGCGCCGCGTTCTCCGGCCGCATCACCACCATCCGCTGCTTCCAGGACAACCTGCTGGTGAAGCAGACCCTCGGCGAGCCGGGGGAGGGCAAGGTGCTCGTCGTCGACGGCGGCGCGAGCGTGCACACCGCCCTGGTGGGCGACATCATCGCCGGCCGCGGCGTGGACAACGGCTGGGCGGGCGTGATCGTCAACGGTGCCGTGCGCGACTCGGCGATCCTGCGCACCCTCGACATCGGCATCAAGGCGCTGGGCACCAACCCGCGCAAGAGCACCCAGACCGGCAGCGGCGAGCGCGACGTGCCGGTCGAGTTCGGCGGCGTGACCTTCGTGCCCGGCGAGATGCTCTACAGCGACCACGACGGGATCGTGGTGCGGGCCGAGTGAGGCGCCGCCGCTCAGGCGGCCGCCACCCGCACCTTGTGACCGGCGAGGACCACGACGTCGCCGACCTGCAGCTGGCGGCCGCGGCGTAGCTCGACCTCGTCGTTCACCCGCACCAATCCGGCCGCGATCACCGTCTTGGCCTCCGAGCCGGAGTCGATCAGGTTGGCCAGTTTGAGGAACTGGCCGAGCTTGATCAGGTCGTCGGTGATGGGGACGTCGACAGGGTCGGACATGGGATCGATTATCGGCCGCACCGAACAGCGTGGCGCGGGCGGGCTCCGATCAGGCCCGCCCGTGCTTGCGTTCGTAGGCCAGTCGCTCGGCGGCGCCCCTGGCCCGCACGTCCGCGTCGGCCAGCGCCGGATCCAGACCGTGCTGGAGCAACCGGTGCCTGCGGTAGACGTACATCAACGCGATCGTGAAGTAGATCAGCGGCAGGTAGAGCAGCGCCATCATCGCCAACCCCATCCACAACGGCCCGGGCAGCAGCAGTAACAGGCACAGCACCGGGATGATCGGCAGCAGGATGCGGGTGAGGTACCGGCGGGTGGCGCCCGGACCGGTGAGATCGGCGAGCACCCACTCCGACATCGACGGCGGCAGCGTGGCGCCGTAGATGTAGGCCAGGCGCTGCGCCGGGTTCGGGCAGGTGCGTCCGCTCATACCGGACAGCATCCCATCACCGGCTCAGGCCGCGCCGCGGGCGTGGAACTCGGCGATCTGGCGGAGCAGGTTGTCGTTGGTGTGTTTCACCGCGATCTTCACGAACGGCTCGATCGTGCGGCCGAGCGCTTTGCCCGCGAGCCCGCCGGGCACCCGGTAGTCCACGATGGCGTCGACCGTCGAGCGGTCCTCCCCGCGCGGATGGAACAGAAACGTCGACTCGAGGTCGAAGCCCTTGATCGACTTGATGCCGATGGCCGCGCCTTCCTCCCAGCGCACCACCTCGACCCGGGAGTGCAGCGTCGCCGGGCCCAGCTTCATCGTCCCGTCGAACACCGCTCCCACCCCTTCGGTCCGACTCCCCACCGGCGTGAACGACTGGATGCCGTGCAGGAACCGCGGCAGGTTGCGGTAGTCGTTCACATACCGGAACGCCGACTCGGCCGAAGCGGCGCATTCGCCGACGATCTTCACAACGGTCATGAGGCCACTGTATCGGCCCTGGTACGCGGGGAGTTTGCCGCAACGCGAGTCCCGACACCGATCAGCGTGGTCGCGTCGATGTCGGTGACGCCGGCGGCAGCCAGCGAGTCGAGGTAGCGGCGGTGCACGGCGGCGACCTGGTCGGGGTCGAGGTCGGCCAACGCGCCGACGAAGCCCGAGCCGGTGACGATCAGCCAGGCGAGCTCGGGGGTCAGTGCCAGTCGGAGCGGGTGCTCGACGACGGTGACATCGGTCAGTCCCCGCTCGGTGAGCCACGACCCGAAGGCCTCGGCGTTGTCGATCCGATCGACGGGATGCTCGGGCCGCTCCCGCACCGGCGTGCCGGTGACCGCAGCGATCGCGTTTCCCAGATGTTTGCCCGCGAGCACCATCGACCCACGCCGCCAGATCGTGCACCCCACCCGGCCGCCGGGCCGTGCCCGGGAGATCAGGTGCTCGGTGCCCGCGGCCATGTCGGGGAAGAAGAAGACGCCCAGCACCGCCTGCACCACGTCGTAGCCGTCGTGCGGCCAGGTGGTCGCATCGGCCACATGCGTGTGCACTTGCGGCAATTCCGCCGCGTGACGGGCGAGTTCGCCGATCAACGCCGCCGAGAGGTCCACCGCGTCGACGTGGCCGCCCGCCCCGACCGCGCGGGCCGCGGGCAGCGCCGACGCACCCGTGCCGCAACACGCATCCAGCACCCGCTCGCCGGGCCTGGGCGCGGTGGCCGCCACGGTCGCGGACCCGATGGGGTTCCACAGATGTACGCCGAGGCGATCGAAATCGCTTCCGGCGGTGTCGAATGCACGGGTGAACCGATCGTCCTGAGCCACGCACTGATGGTAATGGTTTTCAACAGTTCCCGCCGGGACAGCCGAATCGGTCAGGCGGTGACCGCGAGGACGGCGGCCAAGCCGAAGGCCACGGCCATCACCGCGACCTCCAGCACCGCGCGGCGGAGGGAGGCGGCGGCGTCCATGCGGTGGTCAGCGGCGCGGCGGACCCAGTCCCGGCGCCACCACCAGCCGAGGGCGAGCAGGACGGCCAGCAGGGTCGCCTTGGCGAGCAGGATGCGGCCGTAGCCGGTGTCGAGCAGCGCGGTGAGGCCACCGAGGCGGATGAGGCCGTTGACGATGCCGGTCACCCCGACCACCGCGACCAGCGGCACGGCCAGCGCGGAGTAGCGCGGCAGGGTCGCGGCCCATTCGCGCCGGCCGCGGACGACCAGGGCCAGCGCCACCAGGACGCCGAACCAGGTGCCCGCGGCGAGGGCGTGCACGGCGGCCAGGATCGAGCCGAGCGGCTGCTGGGACATGTGGCCGGTGACGGGGCGCAGCGCCAGGGCGACCGCGGCGAACACCAGGACCAGGTCGGGGGAGGGGTCGTCGCCGCGGCGGTAGGCCAGGGCCGCGTACCCGGTGAGGACGGCGGTGCCCACGAGCACGGCGACGCCGATCTGGCCACCGCTGACCCCGGTGAGGTATGTGCCGAAGCGCCGCGGGTCCAGCTCGCCCACCGGCACGCCGACGACGTCGGCCGCTTCGAACAGCAGCACCGCGCCTTCGGCGACCCACCACACGCCGCCCAGCACCGCCAGCGCCAGCCAGGGCGGACGCAACCGGTCGTGCAGGCGGGGCAGCGCGGCCAGGCCGAGCACGGTCGCGCCCGCGCAATCGGCCAGCACCCGCACGACACCCGCGACCGGAGCCGGATCGGGGCGGGCCAGCAGCCAGGCCAGCCCGACCCCGAGCAGTCCGGCGGGGACGACGGCGAGCAGCGCGGCGGCGTCCCGCCCGGTCGTCGGTGCGCTCACCGGGGCCCGCTCAGCCGCGACCCCGGCCCCGGAAGCCGAACAGCGCCACGGCGAGTCCCGCGCCGAACAGCGCCACGGCGCCCAGGACGAACACCCACAGCGGCACACCGCCGTCGCCGTTCGCGGACTCGGCCGCTGCGTCGGCGCGGTCACCGGGCGTCCCGGTGCCGGGGGTGGTGAGGGTGAAGGTGCGGGTGCCGCTGACGGGGTGACCGTCGGCGGAGGTGACGCGGAAGGCGATGGTGTACTCGCCCGCCGGGCCGAGCTCGCCGGCGGCGACGCTCACCGTCTTGCCCTCGACCGTGGGTTCGCCCCTGGACCACAGGTTTCCGTCGGGGCCGACCAGCGTGAGCGAGGGGAAGTTGGGCTGCAGGTCCTCGTTGAAGGTGACGCTGATCCGCTCCGGGCCCTTGTCGACGCGCGCGCCGTTCTCGGGCACGCTGCCGACCGCGCTGGAATGCGCGGCGGCCACGCCGCCCGCCGTGAGTGCGAGCCCGACCGCGAGCAACGCGGTGAGGACGATCCGGAGCAGGCGGGCGGTCATGCGCGCCGTCCTCGGATGACGGTGCCCAGACCGAGCGCGACCGCGAACAGGCCGAGCGCCAAGCCGATTCCGCCGAGCCAGCGGGCGGTCTCGTCGCTCGCGTCGTCGGCGTGTGCGGCCTCGGTGCCGACGTGGTGGCCGTCGGCGGCGGTATCACCGGGCGCCGTGGCCAGGGTGAGAGTGGGTGCGGGGTGCTCGGGCTCGCTGCCGTCGGCGGCGGGCGGCTGGTTCCAGGCGACGACTCGTCCGTCGCTGTAGGTCTGCTCGGCCGGGAAACTCACGGTCTCGGCGCTCGGCAGCGGGCCGATCGAGACGACGAAGCGCTGGAACTGCCCGGGCTGCACGCCCGGGTTGCCCGGGTCGGCGGTCCAGGTGACCGACACCGCCTCGGACTTGTCGTTGCGGTCGACCCGGGCCGTCCACCCGGGCAGTGGTTCGGTGCGGGCGCTGCGCACGTTCGGCAGGGTCACCGTCAGCGCGGTGGTGGCGGCGGTCTCGGACTCGGTGGGCACCCGGAAGGTGACCACCGAGTACCCGCCCTGGGCGGCGCCGGGCGCGTCGGCGGTGACGTGCGCCGCGGCGGTGCCGCCGGTGAGCAGCACGACGCCCACGGCGGCCACCGCCGTACCGCAGGCGCGCGAAAGGGAACTACGCATGAGGAAAAGCTCTCTGTCCGAAGGGGAATGGTGGGTTCACGACGACCACACCGGCGGCGCGCGCGGCGCGGCGACGCCCTTCGGAACACTGCGGTAGTGGCGCCGGCCCACGGCGGGCACCGGGAGCACGGCCACCGGAGCGGGTGGCCGCGGGGCGCCGAACAAGGCGCGTATCGTGCCCGACGCGGCGCGGTACAGGCGTTCCGCACTCGCCAGCAGCACGGCACAGGCCACGGTCGCCACGACATGCGCGGTGATCATCCAGCCGGACGGAACGGCCGTCGGCGCGGTGCCGTGCGCGGGATGGCCGGACAACCCGCTGAGCACGACGTGCGCGGCGAACTGCCCCAGCGCGAGCAGGACCGGCACCGGCACCGGCGCGGCGGCGGATTGGGCACGCGGCACCGCCGCTGCCCCGACCGCCGCCGAAACCATCAGCAGCAGCGCCAGTTCCGCGGTATCGGGATACCCGCCGCCCGCCGCACCGTGCGCGGCGACGCCGAGCAGGCCGACCACGGCCCCGACCAGACCGCCGCGCGGCCAGCCGAGACTCGGGCCGGAGGACATCGGTTCAGCGCACGCCGAGGCGGGCGAGCACGTCGGCTTCGATGCCGGACAGTTCGTGGGAGATCGAGGCGTGCACCGCGCGCCTGCGCCCGGCGGGCATCTGCTCGGCGGTGCGGACGGCGGTGTCCAGGCTCGCCAGCCGGTCGCGGGTGGCGGCGACGAAGGTGCGCGTCTCCTCGCCGTTGTCCTCGACCCGGCCCAGCGCGGCCTCGGTGTTGGCGATGCGGGCCTGCAGCTTGGCGCCGTGCCCGCTGTAGTCGGCGAGCTGATGCACGCCGATGCCGAGCTGCTGGGCGCGCCGGGTGTCGAGCTGGCCGCGCAGGTAGGTGGCGCCGCGGTAGGCCAGCGGCGCGAGCACCGGCACCAGCACCCGGGCCACGCCGATGTACTTCTTGACCTGCCCGGCGCTGAACGGATCGCGTTCGGCCCTGGCCGCGGCCTTGACGGCGGCCTTCTCCTCGGCTTTCAGGGTGGCGATCTGCTGCTTGGCGACCTTGCGCTGGGTGCGCGCCTCCACCCGCCGGGCCTTGCGCTCGTTCTTCGCGGCCAGCTTGGCCTCCAGCCCGGCCTTGTGTTTGAGGGCCTTGGCCTCGGCTCGGCGGCTAGGGCGCCGTGTGCGCTTCGTGAACAACCCCATCGAAAAGGCCCTCCGTCACTGCTGTCTGCCCCGGTACCTCGCGGTTCGCGCCCACCTTATCGGGTCGCGCCGCCGGGCTGCGAGCCCGTCGCGCCCGCGCCGCGCGGCGAGCGGGCGGTCGCGGGCCGGGTGAGTGCGGTTCGCGGATGTGTCGGGGGTCTGGACCATACTGCTTACGTGCATTCGGGCAGCGGCGACCGCGACGGTCACGACGAGGACGGCTCGACCGGGCAGCGGTCGGCCGCCACCGCCGCGTCCGCCGGATACCTCGACGCGCGGGCGCTGATCGGCTGTAGGCACCGCCTGCACATGGATTCGGCGCATCCTGGCGCGCTGGCCGACGTCACCGAGGACGCGGGGGTGCGCCAGCGCCGCGAGGCCGCCGCCGCGCACCGGGCCAGGGTGCGCGATCTGCTCGTCGCCGCCGCACCCGAGCAGTGGGTGATCATCGACCCGGCGCTGCGCGCCGCCGACCGCGCCGAAGCCACCGTGCGCGCCTGTGCCGCGGGGGCGCAACGCATCTGGGGCGCGCTGCTGCCGCAGGAACCCGACACCGGACGGCGCGGCGGTGTGGAGATCCTGTTGCGCGACGCCGACCGCGGCGGCTACATCCCGGTCATCGTGGTCAATCACAAGGTCACCGATCCGCGCAGGCCCGAGCCCGCCGATTTCCACCCCACCACCTCCGACCCGTTCCACTGGGATCCGCAACCCGATCCGGCCCGCAAACTGCGCCAGCAGCCGCGCGACCAGCAACGCCTGGCCCACCTGTACCGGATGCTGCAACGGCACGGCCTGGCCAGCCACGGCCTGCTCGGTGGCGTCATCGGCCTGCAGTTCGACCGGATCCTGGTGCACGACGTGGCCCCCCTGCTCGCCGAATACGACCGCCGCTACGCCGACCGCATCGCGGTGGTGCGCGGGCAGGTGCCCACCGTCCCCGCGAAGGTGCCCGAGTGCAGGCAGTGCCCGTGGTGGACCAGGGGCATGGGCGGCCCCAGCTGCGAGCAGTGGCTGATCCAGCGGCGGGATGTGAGCCTGGTGGCGCCGGGCTCCCGCGCCGAGGTGCTGCGCGCGCACGGCGTCACCACCATCGACGAACTGGCCGACTGGACCGGCCCCGACCCCGAGGACTGGCAGCACGGGCCGTTCGACGAGGCCGTGGTCACCGCGCGGGCGTGGTTGGCGGGCGCGCCGCTGGTGCGCCGCTTCGAGCAGGTCCGGGTCCGCCGCGCCGATGTGGAGGTCGACGTCGACCTGGAGAGCTACCAGGAGCACGGCGCCTACCTGTGGGGCACCCTGCTCGACGGGCAGTACCGCCCGTTCGTCACCTGGGACCCGCTGCCCACCGAGGACGAGGGCCGCTCCTTCGGCGAGTTCTGGACCTGGCTGATGACGGTGCGCGCGCAGGCCCATGCCGCGGGCAAGACCTTCGCCGCCTACTGCTATTCGCGCACCGCCGAGGACAAGTGGCTCTACGAGTCGGCGCGCCGGTTCGCGGGCAGGCCGGGCGTGCCGACGGTCGAGCAGGTGCGCGCCTTCGTGGACGGCCCGGAATGGGTGGACATGTTCCAGGCCGTCACCGAGCAGTTCATCTGCCCCAACGGCAAGGGCTTGAAGAAGATCGCTCCGGTCGCCGGGTTCGCCTGGCGCGATCCCGAGGCGAGTGGTGAGGCGTCGATGAGCTGGTACCGGCTGGCCGTCGGCTACGACGCGGCGCCGGACCTCGGCCAGCGCACCCGGCTGCTGGAATACAACGAGGACGACGTGCGCGCCACCATGACCCTGCGCGAGTGGATGTCGCCGCGGGTGCCCGACCCGCACTGCGCGGCGCTCGAGGTGCCCTCGCTCGCCGACTTCGCCCGGCGGTCCGACCTGGGCGGCGCGGCCGACGCGGAGGCCGCCGCCGGCCCGCGACCGGCAGCCGGTTCGCTCGGTCGCGGCGGTACCATCGCGACGTGACAGAGCACGTCGAACAACTCGAGTTCCAGGCAGAAACTCATCAGCTGCTCGAGCTGATGATCCATTCCGTCTACTCCAACAAGGACACCTTCCTCCGGGAGCTGATCTCGAACGCGTCCGACGCGCTGGACAAGCTGCGGCTGGAGTCCTTCAAGGACAAGGATCTGCACGTCGACACCGCCGACCTGCACATCGAGCTGGAGGTCGACAAGGACAACCGGATCCTCACCGTCCGGGACAACGGCATCGGCATGTCCCGCGCCGAGGTCGTGGACCTGATCGGCACCCTGGCCAAGTCCGGCACCGCCGAGTTGCGCCGCAAGCTGTCCGAAGCCAAGTCCGAGGCCGCCGCCGAGGAACTGATCGGCCAGTTCGGCATCGGCTTCTACTCGACCTTCATGGTCGCCGACAAGGTCACGCTGACCACCCGCAAGGCGGGCGAGACCGGCGGCACCCGCTGGGAGTCCAGCGCCGGGTCCTCGACCTACACCATCGAGGATCTGGCCGAGGCGCCGCAGGGCACCGCGGTGTCGCTGCATCTCAAGCCCGCCGACGAGGAAGACCACCTCTACGACTACACGCAGGAGTGGAAGCTCCGCGAGATCGTCAAGAAGTACTCCGACTTCATCGCCTGGCCGATCCGCATGCAGGTCGAGCGCACCGTCACCGAGGGCGAGGGCGAGGACAAGCAGGAGAAGACCATCGTCGAGGAGCAGACCCTCAATTCGCGCAAGGCGCTGTGGACGCGCCCGCGCGGTGAGGTCTCCGACGAGGAGTACAAGGAGTTCTACAAGCACGTCAGCCACGCCTGGGACGAGCCGCTCGAGATCATCCCGCTCAAGGCCGAGGGCACCTTCGAATACCAGGCGCTGCTGTTCCTGCCCTCGCAGGCGCCGTTCGACCTGTTCACCCGCGAGCACAAGCGCGGTGTGCAGCTCTACGTCAAGCGGGTGTTCATCATGGACAACTGCGAGGAGCTGATGCCGGAGTACCTGCGCTTCGTCAAGGGCGTGGTGGACGCGCAGGACCTCTCGCTCAACGTCTCCCGCGAGATCCTGCAACAGGACCGCCAGATCCAGATGATCCGCAAGCGCCTGGTCAAGAAGGTGCTCGCCACCGTCAAGGATCTCCAGCAGGCCGAGGACCAGAGCAAGTACCAGACCTTCTGGCGCGAGTTCGGCCGGGTTCTCAAGGAGGGCCTGCTCTCGGACTTCGACAACCGCGAGACCATCCTGCAGGTCAGCTCGTTCGCCTCGACGCACTCCGATTCCGAGCTCACCACGCTGGCGCAGTACGTCGAGCGGATGCCCGAGGGGCAGGACGCCATCTACTACATGACCGGCGAATCCCGCCAGCAGGTGGAGAGTTCGCCGCACATGGAGGCGTTCAAGGCCAAGGGTCGCGAGGTGCTGATCCTGACCGACCCGGTCGACGAGATGTGGGTCGGCTCGGTGCCGGAGTTCGACGGCAAGCGGTTCCAGTCCATCGCCAAGGGCGAGGTCGACCTGGAGTCGGAGGAGGAGAAGAAGGCCTCCGAGGCGCTGCGTGAACAGCAGGACAAGGAGTTCGCCGACCTGCTGAGCTGGCTGGGCAAGACGCTGGAGGAGAACATCAAGGAGGTGCGCCTGACCAACCGGCTCACCACCTCACCCGCCTGCCTGGTGGGGGATGTGTTCGATTTCACGCCGATGCTGGAGCGGATGTACCGCGCGTCGGGTCAGCCGGTGCCCGTCAGCAAGCGGATCCTGGAGCTGAATCCGACGCATCCGCTGGTCACGGGCCTGCGCGACGCCTACGACCAGCGCAAGCAGGACGCCGACGAGGGCAAGGTGCCCGAGCTCACCGAGACCGCGGAGCTGCTCTACGGCACCGCGGTGCTCGCCGAGGGCGGCGAGCTGAAGGATCCGGCGCGTTTCGCGCACATCCTCACCGATCGGCTCACCCGCACGCTGTAGGCGGCACCCGAAAAGCTCGGCCCCCGTTCACTTTCCGGTGGACGGGGGCCTTTTCGTGTCGCCCGGACGGTGCCCGCCGGGGTTTGCCGACAATTGCGTAAGGGTTACCGAACTCCGTGGGCTGGTCCGCCAAACTTATTGTGCGCATTGGCTTTTCGATGTCGGCTCGCTGGCGCGGGCGGGTTGCTCGAGGTAGGGTCGCAGACAGCGAAGGGGAGTAGCCCCCAATCGTGCGGTCGACATACTGATCCGCCGCCCGGCAGGGCACGGGTCCGGTCGCACGAACCGGCCGAGGCCGGTGGGCGAGACCTTCGGCCCTGACAACCACCCCGTTGTCGGCCGGAGCGCCCCGCGTCTCGGCCGGCGGGCCGGAGACCCGGAAGAGAACGCACACTCATGATCACCACCATCGCGCTGAGCATCGGCATCGTGTTCCTCGCCGAACTCGGTGACAAGTCCCAGCTGATGGCGCTGACCTTCGCGTTGCGTTACCGCTGGTGGGTCGTGCTCGGCGGGATCGCGACCGCGTCCGCGGGCGTGCACATCCTCTCGGTGGCCGTCGGCCACTTCCTCGGTGCCGCGCTGCCGACCCGCGCCATCGCCCTGGTGGCCGCGCTGACCTTCCTCGCTGTCGGCCTGTGGACCCTGCGCGAGCACCTGGTCGGCGGTGAGGAGGACGCACCGCCCGCCCCGCGCAGCAGCCGGGCGCCGTTCCTGGTGGTGCTGTCGGCCTTCCTGCTCGCCGAGCTCGGCGACCGCACCATGTTCGCGACCGCGGCCCTGGCCACCGACAACCACTGGTTCGGCGTGTGGATCGGCTCCACCGTCGGCATGGTGGCCGCCGACGGCCTGGCCATCGCGCTGGGCATCCTGCTCGGCAAGCACCTGCCCGAGCACATCATCGGTATCGCCTCGGGCCTGCTGTTCCTGCTCTTCGGCGGCGCCACGCTGCTGTCGGCGCTGGCGCCCGCGCTGTCCGCGGTCGCGGGCCTCGCGCTGGCGGCGCTGCTGCCCGCGGCAGCGGGTGCCGCGATGCTGATCCGCAAGCGCAGGCGGGCCGCCGCCGGCGCCGGCCGCGAGCCCGATCCGCTCGCGGTGCCGCGACCGGAGTAGTCCGCCGCG